>NZ_CP133262.1:4245000-5153056 GCF_030915405.1 Neobacillus nitrireducens | reverse complement strand
TAAGATGAGACTTCCATCACGGGATGCTTTACCCCGTGATGGTTAGTCGAATCAATCGGGTATTTACGAGCAGTTATCCGATAGGATATTACTGCTCGTTAATACGCGGAAAAGTTGATTAGCTCATTTGTTACGTTGGCTTAGCTTCATTTCTGAAACTAATAATTTTTGTTTGTTTGCACGATTTTGTTTGTTTAGTTTTCAAAGAACAATTCTATCATTCTACTTCGTCAGCCAATCAAGTAATTAGCGACTTTTATTATTTTAACATAACGTTTTTTCGATGTCAACTTCACCAGAAATAATTTTTTAACTACGTTATTTCGTTTTAGCGACAAGGAATATCATACTACCCTGACAACCATTCGTCAACCCCTTCTTTTCATTTTTTTATAAATTGAATAGTACTATAATGAAGTCATTTGGACTTGCAATAATCATATATAATTACATACCTATAGGTAAAGATAAGAAAATAGGTTTAGATTCCTTTTTAAGGGAAAAACTATCTCTGTAATTGTGTTAGTAAAAAGGAGATGACCAGATATGAGTATGTACTTCCAGAAAAAAGAGGATGAAAGTAGTTTAGTTACTCCTGTAGAACAAGAGCAATTGAATCCATCAGTTTTTGAGGAAAAATCACCTGAATTTGATGTAATCGGAACGGCCTTAAACGATGTTTAATTCACAAAAGACCCTTTGCAAAAAGAGCAATCCTCTCTTTATGCAAAGGGCTTTTTTACCTTTTTACCGCCTTTAAAAGGACTGCTTCCCCTTGGAAGGAGTTCACATGATCATCAACAATGGAAACCTTAAATTTTTCTTTTACTTTTTGGGGTGCCTTGAGGATGTATTCAGTTAATTTATCTTTTTCACGTTCAGGTAAATTCATTCGGTTACACCATGGCTCAAACTGAAATGATTTATCAAAACGATGCATTTCAGAAATTTCAAATCCATTCATTTCAAGCATCTTGAGCCATTCACTCTTCTTCCAAGCTCGGAAATGACTGTAATCCCGCTGTTTTTCGATCGTATTATAAAAAACATCATAGTCATCTTCTTCAGGAACGACATTATCATCAAGTAAAAACTGACCGGATGGCTTCAAGACGCGGTGGACTTCTTTCACAAATTTATCCACATCAGGGAAATGGTGAGGAGCTATCCGACAGGTAACTATATCAAAACTCCAATCAGAAAAAGGCATATTTTCGGCATCCCCTAATTTAAACACTACATTTTGGTGCCCATTACCTAAGATGAATCTTTCTGCTGCTTTTAACATTTCAGGCGTTAAATCCATAGCTGTGACAATTTTTACAGAGTTAGCAAACGCATTTGCCGTATGTCCGCCCCCAGTTGCAACGTCCAGTAGTTCCTCGTCACCGGTCATCGTTGCCATTTCCAAAAGCTTTAATAAGTCATTCCCTTTTTTGTGGATTGGACTACTAACATAGGAATCTGCACTTTTTCCAAACTGCTTTTGAACATCCTTCTTGATATCCATATCATTTCCTCCCCGAATACCTCTTTATATTTACTATAATAGAAATTCTTTATAAAGAAAATGACACAGATTTTATAATTTGTCATAAGAAAAACTAATGGCATGAAATTAATGAATTTCAAGTATAACCGGACAATGATCACTCCCCATCACATGGCAATGAATATCAGCATTTATAAGGCGATCCCGCAATTTTTCGGAGACAATAAAGTAATCGATTCGCCAACCTATATTCCTTTCTCGAACTTTAGCCATGTACGACCACCAACTGTAAGCACCAACCTGTTCCGGATAAAAATGACGATAGCTGTCAACGAAGCCCGCTGCAAGTAATGAGGTCATTTTCCCTCGTTCTTCGTCCGTAAACCCGGAATTTCCTACATTAGACTTTGGATTCCGAAGGTCAATTTCCTGATGGGCGACATTCAAATCTCCGCATAGGATAACTGGTTTCAGGTCATCTAATTCTTTCAAATACTGAAGGATACGGTCCTCCCAATCCAAACGGTAATTGATTCTTGCTAAATCTCTTTGTGAATTAGGGGTATAGACATTGACTAGGAAAAAATTATCAAACTCTAAGGTTAGAATTCGACCTTCCTCTTCACTCTCATCTGTTCCTACACCATATCGAACAGAAAGTGGTTTTTCCTTAGTAAACACAGCGGTACCGGAATATCCTTTCTTTATCGCATAATTCCAGTATTGTTGATAACCTTCTAACTCAAGACTAATTTGCCCTTCTTGCAGCTTTGTTTCCTGCACACAGAAAATATCTGCTTCCACTTCTTGAAAGTATTCCAAAAAACCTTTTTTAACGCATGCCCTAAGGCCATTGACATTCCAAGAAACTAATTTCATTTTAACTAATCCTTCTCCCTTGCTGAAAGTGAAATTATTTGCGATTGATAGGTGACATTTTATCAGTTAAAGCGGATGAGTAAAAGAAATATGAAGATTTATCAAAGAAAAAAAGGCAGTTATTTGTAACGGGTTCCGTTATCTATCGCAAAAATTAAAAATGTAATGCAAAAAGACCTTCAAATTGTATGGTAATTTGGAGGTCCCTTTTGTTGATATAATGGGATTTCAATAATTATTTAGGAAGAATTTGTAGTGCAATTAGTATATTAAAATGGGGGGGGGACAATTGCCAGTGTCGTCAGCAAAATACACTACATTTTCACTTACAAATTGATATACAGAAAATATTGGTTAGGTTCTGTTATAATTGAATGTTGATTTCACTGTGTTTGAAAAATAAACGGAGAAATTCCGGCTAAATTGGGAAATACCTATATTTCCTTAAAAATAAGGGGATTTTTTCCGCTTATATAATCAAAATCTTTAGATTTTTTCTTATTTAGAGCAGTTAAGCGGAATATCTCCGCCTATATCTGCTGCTTTAGCTTCCTTTATAAACATTAGACGGAAATTTTCCGCCTAAGAATTCTCATACCTACGAAAAATCGATACAAGAATGAGGAATTGGTTCACTTCCCTATGCAAATTGACGTTTTGCGATAGGAAACGGAATAACCCTTTAAGTTATTTGCTGCCTTTTTTGAAGGGGATAAAATACTTTTTTGCTACCTTGTCGGAAAACAGCTTAGAAGCTGGGACTATTTTTATATTTCGTTTATTGAATTCGTCTATTGCTTGAAAGACCCCAATCGAACAAACCTTCCCAGTTATTCCGACATGCCCTATTGCAATTCCCGTGCCTTTAATTTCTGTTATCTTAGCTAGTCTTATCATTTGGTTTCGAACATGCGCTGACGAGGATATATCGTAAAAACATATCTCTTTTTAATATGGGGACGCCCAGTTCTTCAGCTATTTTCGGAAATTTTGTATTTGGACTTGTTGCACTGTCGATTATAAATAATCTTCTTTCCTTTGCAACCTCAACGATTGCACGAACTATTTGTTCATTTTCAACAGCCAGGGAGCCCATATGGTTATTTATGCCTACCGCATAAGGAACATCTTTAATCGCATCCTCGACAATTTGCCTTACTTCTGCAGGTGAAAGATCATTCGTGATGGGTCTTGGCCCGAGCCATGATCTCTTTCCTCTTTTCGGTTCCATTGATAAATGAATCATCACTTCGATCCCGTATTTATGTGCCCATTTTGCATGTTCTTTTGAGTGATCTGTAAACGGCATAACTGCGGCAGTAATCGGTATGTCCCCTTCGAGAAAGTCCCGTACTCCACCCGTACCACCACCGAAATCATCAATGATAACCGCTGCCTTTAATTCTTTGGGTTCCATTTTTTCAGCTGAAGTCGGTTGTTGAAAAGTAAATATTATTAACGGAACCAGGATAAACACAAATTTTTTCATAAATGACCCCCAATATAGATTTTTGAGGTTAATTTGCCCCATCCGATCATAAATTAGACAAAAAAAAGAGAGCTAAAATAGCCCTCCTTGAGTTACCTATTCAGCATCAAATACTTTTACTTCTTTCATTTTGTCACCATTTCTCATATTAAGCGCAGTTTCTAAACCTGAAGTAACTTGTCCAAAAACAGTATGAACACCATTTAAATGAGGCTGTGGCTCATGAACAATAAAGAACTGAGATGAGCCTGTATCTTTACCTGCATGAGCCATTGATAAAGAACCTGCTACATGCTTATGCGGATTTCCTTGAGTTTCACATTTAATAGTTGTTCCACTACCACCCATTCCTGTGCCAGTAGGATCTCCCCCTTGTGATACAAAGCCTGGGATTACTCTGTGAAAAATAACTCCATCATAAAAGCCTTCATTAGCCAATTTCTCAAAGTTAGCTACTGTATTAGGCGCTTCATTCGGGTAGAATTCAAGCTCCATTTTCTCTCCATTTTCCATTACTATGTATCCTTTTTTAGCCATTAGAAAACACTCCTTTATGTAAAAATCATTTTTATCATACACTTTTCATTGAAGAAAAGAAAGTTTAGGAACCCATTTTTCTTCTATTGGTTATATTTCTCCTATGGTTGTGGTACTATAATAGTACCCCTTCCGAACATTCGCTTGTTGCGGGACACTTAACCACTGTACGGACGGAAGGGGCAAGGTGTAACTTAGGTTACATCGCAAAAGCCGAGATGTGAGTCTCGGCTTTTTGTATGTTAACCTTTTCGTTTTTTCATCCATGTGTAAAATAAATAAATTAACGTTAAAAATAAAAGGTATCCAATAAACGTATAGAGGTGTTTCCAGTTCGCGGTATGCTCAAACCACCCCATCACTTCAGCAAACTTTTCAAAAATAGGCATCAACAGGCTAATAAATAAGATAAGGCCCACTTTCCCCCGGCGATTAACCTGGTTCATCGCCTCAAGAAAGATAAAAACCAGCACAGGCAGTACCCCAAGTGTAAACGCAATATTGATTGAGAAAGTATCCTTCATTGGCCTCATTGGAAATCGATAAATATCTTTTCCTACAAAAAATAGGTCTAAATATGTAGCAAGCAAAGTAGCTAAAAAAACGGCGGTAAGTGAAGGGTTAATCCAAAATCGATATCGCTTTTTTAGCGATCGCTGCGAGTTCGAGTCTTTCCAGTGTTTTACAGTATTCATTTCTAATCTCCCCGTCAATTTTTTCATTGTCATCTAGTAAATATTCAACAACAAAAGGATCTTCAAACCAATCCCCTTTTTCGGCTTCCGACTGACTCCTATTCTTCCAAGCATTTTCAAGGACCGGACTATATATTCTTCTTGCTTGCGGCCTCAACTGACAGGCTTTTAAACGCGTTTGGTAGGCAAAGCCGGGAATTCCTTCGTTGACGTTATTAAAAATATGCGGCCAGTAATCCTTCCTTGAGCCCGTATGCGGCTGTGTTTTTGCCCACTCCAACACTTGTTTTAGACGCTCCTTGTTTTTAAAAAGGACATCATATAATCTTTTTCCAAGTAAAATCCGTTCATTCAATGATTCAAACTGATGAAGTGTTTGTCCGACAAGGTTTCTTTTTCCAAAAGGAAAGAGGATATGGTTAAAAGAAAACAAATCCTGGAGGAGAAATTCGAGTTTATTTATCACCCCTTTTTGGTAAATAGGATTTTGGACCACTCGCTTTTCCAAATAACTTTGTTCATTAATAATCAGCGCGATGGCGAGGATGTAGGTTTCTTGATTGCTCCAAAAGTGATTCCATATCGTTTCCATAAAGGTTGAAATGTTTAGATACGAACATAAATGAAAAAGCGGTTTATTTTGCTTTAGGCCTTCCCTATACAACAAGAATTGCGGGTAAACATCTTGAAAGATCAACCAATTTCCACGCTCCAAAAAGGCAAAGAAGGTCTCTCTCTCTATTTTTGAAAGTAAACGGGTAAGGAATTCGCCTTTAAGGTCCGTCATATTCCAACCGCCATTCCGTGAGACCATATGCCCGAGAAAAGCCCAATGGATTTCCGGATGGTGAAGGTAAAATTCAAGGTAGGCCTTTGTTCTTGTGACATTATTTATGTTATGTTCCTGTGTCTCCTTTTTTATTTGTTCTAAAAGTGTCCCTTCGCTTTTTGTAATCAATGGCGGCAAATATGTTTGTTTGCTTTTCTTCTTTAATTCGTCTCTAATCAATTCAAGTGGTGACTTCTCGCGATTTCTCGTAAAAAATATGGCACATGGCCTCCTTTCGTAATTCTCCTTCCACTATCGGAATATGTATGAAAGAGAATAATTTTCCGGGAGAGGAAGGAGTACTTAACTATGATTAATACAAAAAAGGGCATCGATTGGATTATTGAAAGGCTAAGGAAAGACCAATCTCCCGACGGATCTTGGAACTACCCCTTTGAAACAGGGCTGTCAACTGATGCTTATATGATCATTTTATTGCGGACATTGGAATTAAATGATGAAGAATTAATTCAAGGCTTAGTTTCAAGGATCTTAAGTAAGCAAGAAAAAAACGGGGCATGGAAACTTTATTATGATGAAGGCGATGGAAACTTGAGTGCGACCGTAGAAGCTTATTACGCTTTATTGTATTCGGGATATACAAAGAAAGATGACAAACGCTTGCGTGCAGCAAAAAGGTTTATTTTATCCAAAGGGGGCTTAGAAGAAGTTAGTATATTTACAAAAGTGATGCTTTCTTTAACAGGGCAATATATTTGGCCGGATTTCTCCCCTCTCCCGATTGAATTCATACTCTTACCACACTACTTTCCGATTAATTTCTACTCTTTATCCGTATTTGGCCGAGCCAATCTTACTCCAATTATTCTACTTGCTGACAATAAATTTTTTATTAAGACAAAGAATAGCCCTAATCTTTCCGAACTGCATATACACCGTAATCAGGATAATTCTTGGTTTCGTTCTTCTGAATATCGCTCCTTATTTTCGTTTATCGAGGATGGAGTGAAAAGATTAATGGGCTTACCCGAGCAGCTTCATCAGCTAGCGATAGAACGAGCCAAAAAGTATATGCTCGACCACCTAGAACCGGATGGCACCTTTTATAGTTATTTCAGCAGTACCTTTTTACTGATCTTTGCGCTACTCTCATTAGGATATAAGAAAACGGAACCTATCATTACAAAAGCCCTGAATGGATTGTTTGCGATGAAATGTGAAATTAACGGAACCCCTCATATGCAGTATACAACGGCTAATATCTGGAACACTTCCTTGATTGGTTATTCCCTTCAAGCCGCTGGGGTTTCATCAGACGATTCAATGGTCGTAGAAGCCAATCGTTATCTGCTAGAGAAGCAGCAGCATAAATTCGGTGATTGGGTCATCCATAATCCAAAGACTTTACCTGGAGGGTGGGGCTTTTCCGAGGTCAATACAATGAATCCCGATGTCGATGATACAACTGCCTCACTTCGCTCGCTCTCTAGACTCGTTCCACACGATAGACATGCCTGGGATCGGGGTCTGGAGTGGCTATTGTCGATGCAAAATGACGATGGCGGCTGGGCGGCGTTTGAAAAAAACACCGATACAAAGCTGTTTGAATTCCTTCCACTTGAAAAAGGGGAATTTTTGCTAACTGATCCCTCCTGTGCAGATATTACAGGACGGACCCTGGAATTTTTGGGTAATTATACGAATCTATCAAGAGACCACAAGGCCATCCAAAAAGGAGTCAATTGGCTGTTGAAAAATCAATTAATGAACGGTTCCTGGTATGGAAGATGGGGTGTTTGTTATCTATATGGAACGTGGGGAGCCGTAACCGGTTTAGTGGCAGCGGGAATACCTACTGGTCACTCTTCGATTCAAAGGGCTGTTAATTGGTTACTTAGTATTCAAAATGGCGATGGCGGTTGGGGAGAGTCATGCCATAGCGATAGGAAAAAAACATACGTGCCCTTACAAGCAAGCACCTTAACCCATTCAGGCTGGGCACTTGATACCCTGATATCCATTTCAGAGGAGCCCACTTCTCACATTCGAAAAGGAATAACCTATTTATTAGATTCACTTGAAAAAGAAGATTGGACCACTGCTTATCCAAAGGGTCAAGGAATGGCTGGTGCTTTTTACATTCACTATCACAGTTATCGCTACATTTTCCCGCTCATCGCTTTGTCACACTATCAGAAAAAATTCGAATCGTAAAAAATGAAAAACATCGACGGCAACTGTGTACGTACCGTCGATGTTTTTATTCTGCAAGTATCGGGACAAGTCCTCTATAGATATCAATAATCTCCTCCATCTTCATACGAACCAAACCACTAGAAGATGGTACCACGAAATCAATCACCCCTGGAACCAAGCCATTTATTTGCTTCCCCCACGAAATGACTTTTACACCACTGTATTGCTGGTAAACTCCTTTTCCAACAAAACAAACGACATTAGGCTTTAACCATTCGATCTTTTTCCTTAAAGTTTCTCTCCCCTCTTTGTACTCTTCTTTCGTGATCTCATCTGCTGCCTTCGTCGGCCGTGCAACGATATTTGTAAAGCCATATCCTAAATCTAACAGCTTTTCATCCTCACTTGCTTCAAACTTCCGTGGCGTTAACCCTGCTTCGTGTACTATTTTCCAAAAGCGGTTATTAGGATTGGCATAATGATGACCTACCTCACTCGAACGGATGCTGGGATTAAAACCAACAAATAAGATTTTTAAGTTTTCCTTTAGATGGTCATTGATGGGATTCATAACTATTCCCCTTTTCTGTAAGCCTTAATACCTTTACCCAATATAACATTTATTATGTTTTTTTATTATACCCTACTGTTTTCAGTTTTTTTTCAGATTAGTGGACTAAAATGCTTAAAAAAGGTACAAGGAGGACAAAAAGGTGAACAAAAAATGGAAAAAGTTAATTTCGATGTTGGCTATCCTCATCACGGTAATTTCAATTGGAACCCGCGTGATAGCAGATGATGGACACGACCATGATGACGATGATGATGAAAGATCTGAATTTTATCAAGAATCAAATGAGGATGATGATGAAAACTGGGACGCGCTACAAAATCAAGTCACTAATCTACAACCATCAGAATATTGGAATGTCTGGTCTCGCGAGGCAAGGAACAACCCAGACAATCCTTTGCCAATTAATGAACCTGCTGAGTTAACTGTTCTGGTGGAAGGTAACGAAACAAGTGTCTTCTTTATCCCAGGAGAAGGACAGTTACTTGTTTCTGTTGATCGTATTTCCGAACTCTTAGGTGCTCGAGTCAAGTTCTATCAGCAAAGTAAGATAGCAGTCTTACAAAAAGGAGATCTAGAATTAGCCATTAGAGCAGGATCAAACGCAGCGTTTGAAAATAAGATTAAAACACCGATGCCAACTCAAGCAACCGCCTATGAGAATTCCATCTATCTTCCTATTTCAGTGGCTGCAAATGCACTTGGCTACCGAATTTCTTTCGATAACACAAAAAGGGCACTGGTCTTTCAATCAATTTAAAGGAGTGTAAACATTATGGCAAAATCTAAAAAATCAAAGTGGCTTATCGGGGTGACAGGTACTGCGCTTTCCGCATTTGTAATTAGTCAGGTTGGCACGAATCAACAGGGTCAGAACCTGACATCCGATCAATCCATCATTACAAATTCAATGAGCAAGGAGGAAAAGGATTTTGTTCAACTAGATTGGTCAAATTATTCAATTAATGGGGATAATGTTGTAACGAAAGGTGTTGAACAAAGTGATCGACAAACAAGTAGATCCTGATACATTTGAAACATTAACCTTTGACGCTATGAATACCACCTTTTATTTTGTTATTTCTCAATGTAAGATTTCGAATTGGAAAGATGTTATCGAAGGATGGGTCAGGTATGTTGAAATGGAGTGGTCTCGATTTCAAGGAGGAGACAATGAGTTAGGGCAATTAAATAATTTAGAAATAGGGCAAAAAATGAATTTATCACTGCCGCTTTACGATGTCCTACAAAGAGCAGACGATTATCGCCAGAAAACAAACAGTTCGTTTTCGCCCTATTTACTATCACAAATCCAATATCATGGATATCAACTATCTTTTCCCTTCCCAATGAATGGATTCGTTAAGGAGGAGGTTATTCCTCCGTTGATTGACAGCAAAACCTCTCCATTTTTGTTTGATCCAAAACAGATTACCGTCACCCGGACGTCTGAAGGAAAGGTTGATTTAGGAGGAATCGGGAAAGGATATACCGTTCAAGCAGCTGCAAAATGGTTGAAGCATATTGGTGGGGCTTCAGCAGGGATGGTTGATGGAGGTGGTGACATGACGGTTTGGTCTGATGGATTAAAGGAATGGAAAATTGGTGTCGCCCATCCACTGCAAAAAAATAGAGAAATCGCCCAATTTCGCCTTAAAAATGGCAGTATCGCAACTTCAAATGTAATTTATCGGAGTTGGACCAAAGGAAATGAAGTGAAGCATCATATCTTAAATGGAAAGACTGGTTTTCCTGCTGAGAATCATATCATCCAAGCGACAGTCATTTCAGAAAATTGCCTGGATGCAGAAGTCGGAGCAAAACTTTGTCTCATCGAAGAAGTGAAAAATATAAAAAGCCAATTAAAAAAAATAAGTTCAGCGTTTACTTATCTTCTTGTAAATGATCAGGGGAAGGTTATCTCAGGTAGATTGGAGGAATTGATGTGACCGAATTATTTTCTTCTTGGACATTAATCCGTACGTCAGGATTCTTGGGGTACTACTTCCTAACCCTATCCCTTTCTCTTGGATTAGTTCAATCATTGTCAAAACTGAAGAAAAAGAAAGCAATGCTCCTTTCGTTACACCAGAAAAGCAGCTGGTATGGATTGCTTACGATCATCTTTCATATCATCTTAATTTGGCAGGATCAATTTGTTCCCTACTCACTAGATGAGCTATTCATCCCTTTTCATGCCGAAAACGAATCGTTATTTTCCGCATTGGGAACACTCTCATTTTATCTGTTTTTCCTTGTCGCACTATCCTCCGATTTTTTCATGAAGAAATTGGGGTTTAAGAAGTGGAAGTATATTCATTTTGCCGTGTTCCCTGCTTGGATTTTAATGCTTATCCATGGACTTGCGATTGGGACGGATTCAAGTGAACCGTGGGCGTTATTTATTTACTCTTTTTCGAGCCTTCTAATGATCGTCCTATTGTTTATTAGGATCACCGATAATGCTGAGAAACATCAAAGCTCCAACCGCAAAAATCTTAAATGTTAATAAACGTCAGCTCTGTAAGCTGGCGTTTATCTTTTATCCTTAAAAATCACCGTAAACACGGTCCCCTCTCCTTCATTACTGGCAGCATATATTTCACCGCCATGGGCCTTAACAATGGATTGAGCAATCGAAAGACCCAAACCTGACCCACCTTTTTCCCTTGACAAATCGGCACGATAAAACCGGTCGAAAATAAAAGGCAGGTCTTTGGATGAGATCCCGCAGCCTGTATCACTAACAGTTAATATTTTCACCCCATTCTCTGAATGTAAAGATAGGATAACCTTACCTTCCGTTGTATACCTTATGGCATTATCTAGCAAAATATATAGTAATTGTTGAACTCTTACTTCATCACAGATAAAAGTGATATCCGTTTTGATATTTTGTTCAAATTGAATACTTTCCGGTGCAATCCTTGAGAACTTTTTAAAAACGATCATTAATAAGCCGGATAGGTTTACCTCTTTCATCTCCAAGCTTAATTGGTCATTATCACTTCTTGCTAAAAATAAAAGATTATTGATTAGACTGCTCATAAGATATGCTTCTGTTTTGACATCTTCCAGAACCTCTTGTCCGTAAGAACTTAAATTTTCTTTTTCTTCCCTCATCAATACATCAACGGAGCTATAAAAAATACTTAGCGGAGTTCTTATTTCATGAGAAGCGTCTGAAACAAATTTTTCTTGTTTATGAAAGGCATTTGTGATTGGTTTCATTGCTTGCCCTGCAAAATAATAGCCTAAGCCTGCAAATAACAAGCTAAAAAGTAAGGTTAAGCCAATGAGAGTCCATGTGATATTTTGAATCAGGTGCTTTTCGCTTGAAATATTCATCCCAAGAATAACAAAACCGTACCGGTTATCATCGAGTAACAGAGGTTGTTTAACTAAGAGAAGATGTTCCTGTTTCCACTCCACTCTTTCTGTAAATGACTTTCCTTTTGTCAGCATATTTTCTTCTATCCAACTAGAGAGGGATGGAAGTGATTCCTCTCCATAAATCAGTTCAGCCTGTCGATTGTATACGTAATAAAATATCGCTCGGTTTGGATCTTTCTCTAACCCATGATGTTTTTTTTCATAAAGCTCCTCGATAAAGTCCGATTTTTCTCTATTAAAATAAACATTTATTTCATCTAATTCTTTTTCATTTATTTCATCTGAGATTAATAAATAAAGTAAGCCAATAAATGATACAAGTACACAAAGGAGCGATAAGGAATAGAGTATGGTTAACTTTGCTTTCACTTGGCTAAACATCGGAATGTCTCACTTTATAACCGATTCCGCGAATATTTCGAATTAACGATGGTCCCCCCGGCAAATCTATCTTTTTTCGAACTAATTTTACCAATGCATCCAAGGCATTATCAGAGACTTCTGTATCATAGCCCCACAGTTTTTCAAACAATAGCTCTCTTGTCAGTACTTGATTATGGTTTCGAAATAATAGTTCTAAAAGATGGTATTCTTTTTTTGTTAATTCAATAATAGAATCGTTTCTTTTTAAGACATGCGTATTTAGGTTAAGAGTTAAATCAGCGAGAGTGATTACTTCTTCTAGTGGTTTTTCTTTTCTGCGGCTAATCGCTCTTATCCGTGCTAATAACTCATTCAATTCAAACGGTTTAACAATATAATCATCGGCACCTGAATCAAGACCTGCGATGATATCTTGATTGGCATCCTTCGCGGTTACAAATAATATTCCACTCTGGATTCCTTTTTGACGCAGCCTTTTACAAACGGTTAAACCATCTTGTCCGGGCATCATCCAATCCAAAATAATGACATCGTAAGTAAGAAGGCAGGCATTGTCATAGGCTTCCTTCCCACTCTTTACCCAATCAACGCGGTGAAATTCCTTTTGAAGTAAGTGGGCCACTAATTTCCCAAGTCGGACATCATCCTCAGCCAGTAATATATTCACACGCTCCACCCCTTTTTCAAAAAAATTCCTTTTGCTATTATCATAGCAAGCTTTTCTGAAAAAAGAGTGAAAAATCCATGAACGTATTGGGAGGAAAGAATAATTAACCTAATCTATGAAAATTTGCTCTTTACGAAAAGAGGTAATCAGACTCGCTAATAGTCCCACAATCGCTACGATGATCAATGAATAAAAAAGCTTCACATATTGAAGCAGATAGAGGCCAGTAATAATGATGACGGCGTCCATCGCAAACATAATGACACCAACATTCACTTTTGACCATTTGGCAATGATTAATGCAAGCAAGTCCATACCTCCAGGACTAATATGATGTCGGAGCATAACCCCAACCCCACTGCCAATAATCATCGCCCCAATAATCACACTGCTTAAAATCGGCAAATGGAACATTCCATTTAATGGAACCAACAATTCTATCATGAGTCCTGTACAGATTGCTCCAATTACACCGTTGAAAAAATAACCAGGATCTGATTTAAATGCGAACATATACACAGGGATATTAAGAAAAATAAAAGTAATTCCAGTTTTAAAACCAAATATATAGTTTAGCAATAAGCTGATGCCTAAAAACCCTCCATTAATAATATTCAAAGGAAGAATAAACCCATTTATACCAATCCCAATCATGGTGCTCCCAAACCCAATTATCAGCAATTTTTTTATCATTTGATTCATCCCTTGTCCCAATTCTTTATTACCACATATATGATTGAAAAAGGAACTTCATTCGAAAGGATTCATTTTAGACCGCAAAAAGGAGTCACAAAGGACTCCTTTTAAACAATTGCTGTTTGTTTTTCTTTGGACTTTCGAGTCTGTTTAACCAAGGATACCAACATCGTTAAAATGGGTAAAATCCATAAAAAAATGGCAAAGGGCAGATATTCGATGATTGGGATACCAACGATTGTACTGCACATGATGGCAAGGACACTCCACGGCACTATTCCCGGAAATAGCATCGTCGTATCCCCCATGACTCTTGCTAACTCCTCTTTTCCATAGTTCCTAGACCAATGTGGCAGGAAGGACCTTCCGGTAAGAATAATTGGCAGGGTTTGATTAGCCGCTATTAACGTAATCAAAAAGGTGGCCAGAAGTGTTTTAAAGGTATCGCCAGTTAGTGAACGAGATGATTGTAACCACTTATCTAAATAAGGCTGAATGACATTCATTTCTTCCAACAGGCCATTATACGCACCTGCCAATCCTAAAAACAGGAGCAATTCATACATATGAAGGAACCCGCCGCCCAGACCCTCGATGCCATGCCATAAAGAGAAGACGAATTTTGGTAAAGATATTCCGCTGAAAAGTGCAATGACTGCAGCTGATATTATGCTAGTTAAAAAGGCATAAACAATGCTAATTCTTAATAGAACAAACGTTATTAAGATGAGCGGCGGGATAAATCGTACAACTGATAGTTCATTCCAACTTACTTGTTGCTGATTAGCAGCAGCTGTTTGTGAGACCAGATAGTCCGCAACTCCATAAAAGCAAAAGCATAGAATAATAGCCGTCATGGTAGTAAAAAACATCGCCTTCCATTGTCTTTTTACCGGTAATTCCACCGTATGGGACAAAAGTTGATGCGCACTTGAAAACGGTGAAGTCCTGTCCCCAACAAACGCTCCTGATACCAGGGCTCCAGCCACTATTTCAACAGGAAGCTTAAGGACGATCGCTGTACCGATAATTGGGATGCCAATCGCACTTAATGTGCCGACCGTGGTGCCAAGCAGCATCGAAAATACCATTGCACTTAGAAACGATAAGAGAAGAAAATGATGTGGTGTAATAAAATGCAGAGCAATTTTCACCATTTGTTGAATAGTACCTGATAAGTACCATGACGGCAGTAAAAAACTAACTAGGAATAGAATTAGAATCACGATTCTTGTCTTGTTAACACCCACTATACTAATATGCAGGATCTTTTTTATTGATAGATTTTTCCTTTTTGCTAACCAAATAAGGAGGAGATAGCCTGGAAAAAAACCAACCACGAGGGGGTGATGAAAGATAACTGACCAAACTACCCCTGTTAAGGTGATGAGCAAAAGCAGCAAAACTTGTCTTAATGAAAACTTATCAATCATAAATAAACCCACCCTTTATTTACCCAACATCTTTTCATTATAAGGAAAAGTTTGCCTTCCGAATAGGAAAAATCCAAACAAAAAGAGCCGCAAAACTGTCGGCTCCATTATTCCTTAAAAAGCATAAAAACAATTGGATATTATTTCCTCTTTAGATAATTTCCTCTAGTTGTTGATAGAGACGGTCACGGCTGTTTTCCCGCAACTCCAACTCATGATATATTTTTTGCAGTAACTCAAGCTCGCTTTCTACTCCAAGTTTTTGTTTTAAATTTTGAATTTCTGCCTCAATTTCCTCAATTTTTTCTTCAAGTACGCCCGCCTCATCCTTTTCCACCTTTAATACTTTTGGCAAAGAAGTTTTGCTTAGCTCCGGCTTTTCCGGTGGTAGTTTGATCGTGATTGTTTCTTCCAGTTTACGCTTCGCCCAATCATAGTTTCCGTCGAAAAAGCGAACAGTCCCATCCTGAAGCCAGTAGATTTTCTTAAATAATTTATTGAGGAAATAGCGGTCGTGGGACACAGCTAAAATCGTTCCGTTAAACTGGTCCAGTGCTTCCTCTAACACCTCACAGGAATCAATATCGAGATGATTCGTCGGTTCATCCAGGACCAAAAGATTAATATCCTGGTACATTAACTGTGCAAGTCTAAGTCTCATTCTTTCTCCACCGCTCAGTTGACTTACCTTGCGGAATACGGCAGGGCCGTAGAATAAAAACCGGGCTAAAATATGACGCGCTTCTCCTTCATTGACGACCACTTCAGACCGAAATACATCAATCAGCTGCTGATCGCCGATTTCCGTAAAGACATGTTGTGACAGATAACCTATTTTCACATTACTTCCAACCTTGACCACGCCTTTATCCGGTTCCATTTTGTTTAGAATCATTTTTAACAGCGTAGATTTACCAGTGCCATTCTCCCCGACAATGGCGGTACGATCCTTATATTGAACAAGCAGGTTCACATGATCAAACAGGGTCCTGCTTCCAAAACTCTTCGTAACGTCTTCCATTACGATCACATCTTTGCCGCTACGGTCAGCGGCTTCGAAATCAATCGCCATTTTTTTGACGTCTATCTTGGGACGCTCCAGTTTTTCAATCCGTTCCAATGCCCTTTGCATATTTGTCGCTCGTTTATGAAGGGCTGCACTTGGTGGGTTGGAACGGTTTGCCCACTCACGGAGACGCTTAATCGCCTCTTTCATCTTTTTTATTTTCTTCTGTTGTTCTTGATACTCCTGAAATTCTCTTAACAATCGCTCTTCTTTCTCTTTCACATAGCCGCTGAAATTCGTATGGTAGAGTTCAATTTCTCCATCTTCCATTTCCAGCACCTTTGTGACAACCTCATCTAAAAAGTAACGGTCATGGGAGATAAGGATAATTGTTCCCGTGTATTCCTTAAGGAAGGCCCCTAGCCATTCAATCGCCTTCATATCTAAATGATTTGTCGGCTCATCAAGCAACAAAAGTTCTGGACTTTTCAATAAACTTAAACCCAGTCCAACTTTTGTTTTCTCCCCTCCGCTTAATGATGAGAAGGTTTTTTCAAGCAGGTTGGTAATATTTAACCCGTTTGCAATCCGTTCCAATTGGGCATCCATTTCGTATCCGCCATTTAAAATAAACGCATCTTGTAGTTTCCCGTATTGATCCATTAATCTTTGGAGATCACCAGGAGCAATTTCCTGCCCCATTTCAACCTCTAATTGCTGCAGCTTGGTTTCTGTTGCTGTTAATTTCTCAAAAGCAGTTTTTAACACTTCCTTACTTGTCAGTTCTTTAAAATCAGGAATCTGAGCTAGATAACCGATTTTGAGACCCTTTTTCCAATGAATAACCCCTTCATCGACCGTTTCCTGATTGGCGAGTAATTTTAATAATGTTGTTTTGCCGCCGCCGTTGCGTCCAACAAGACCAATCCGGCTTCCTTCCTGAACTTCAAGGGATAAGTCTTTAAAAATTATATTTCCTCCAAATGATTTGGCTATATGATTAACGCTGCAAATTATCATGTTCATTCTCCTATTCATGTAAATTAAAGATGAACACTCTCTTTTTAAATAAAAAAAAGCCGCGGCATCTTTTCGACCCGCAGCTTTTAAAAGAGGGCATGAAAAAAGAGTGCGTCAAGAAGCACTCTTTTCCTACCTATTTTGGGTGGGTAAAGAGATGTGTTATCGTTCTATATTCATTTTGTTGTTTTGAAAAAAGGGCAGACTCCCCCCTTTGAAAACTACACCATGAAAAATTGCACGATAAATATTAAGAGCTTCCAACCATAATAACCGTGCAAAAATAGAACGTTTCATCTCTTCTCCACCTCCGTTTCTAATCAAGTTATTTTTATTGTAAATTTTTCTGATAACGATTGCAAGCCCGTTTTTTCTGATAAATCTAAAGGTTGGGAATTTGATTCCGCAGAATAGGTTGGCTATTCCGCCAACACTTGGGAGAATTCCGCTAACCCGAAAGATTATTCCGCCAAACTTCCAAGTTATTCCGCCAACTTAACCATTTATTCCGCCAACACGCTTCAATGAAGGTACTTTTTACGAGAACCCTGCCTTCTTCGGAAGACAAACTTTCGAAAATCATCTTCCTTTAAATTCCCATCGTAGCTTAAGAAGAGTAAGGATTGGTATTCTGGATACCTCCCCTTGACAAAAAGGGCGAAATCCTTTCGTTCGCCCTTTTGTTTCATTTTAAACTCTTCCTGTCCAATGATTTCTTCAATTTTCTTCTCATAATAGGCCTTCGTATCTTCCCACTTTTCCTTGCGATTCACCAAAACATCTCTGGCATAGGCAGGTAATTTCTCAATCACAAGATCAATATAGCCTTCTGACCACATTTTGTCCTTTTCAGGGAGTTCAAAGACCATATTCATCAACTCAAGATCATCGACTGTATCCATTGCTGCATATTTCCCGACCCGATTCATCTTGTTGTTCACCTCTTGATTGTAGGGTTAAGCCTCTTCTAGGGTATTCTCGATTTTATAGTTCTTTTTCTTAGCCTCTAGCCAGGTTGTATACTCTGATTCAATTTTCTGATCAAGTAAAGTCGCTTTAATTTTATCTTTACTGTCATTATAATTTGCTTCTTGTGCTTCCTTTTTAGCCTCAACTTTAATAATATGGTATCCATACTTTGTCTTTACTGGTTTACTTACTTGGTTTACGGCTAGTCCAAAGGCCGCATCGTCAAATTCTGTAACCGTTCTCCCTTTTGTTATTCTGAAAGTTTCACATTGACCGTCATTTGTTTTCCGTTACGGTAAACTCCAAATTTTATTTCATCACCCTTGTTTACTTTTGTGTATAAATATTTCCTAAGTTCTGAAGAACTAGTAATTTCTTTTCCATTCATGGAGATAATAATATCCTTTACTTGCAGTCCAGCGCTTGCAGCTGCAGAATTAGGCTCAATGGTTGTAAGCATGACACCCTTAGTTATGTTAGGGAGGTTTTGCCAGTACATTTGTGGAACTTGATCAAGGTCAGAAAGCCCTACCCCAAGATAAGGACGGTCAATTTTTCCGCTTTTTATTAATTGATTCACAATTGGAATGAGGTCATTACTTGGAATCGCAAAGCCTAACCCTTCGACACCACTCTCAGAGATTTTTAAACTATTAATACCAATCACTTGCCCTTGTGGGTTAATTAGGGCACCGCCGCTGTTCCCTGGATTGATTGCAGCGTCCGTCTGAATAACATTGGTATCCCAATTTCCCGCTGAAGTAGTTACTGCAATGCTTCGATTCGTCGCACTTACAATCCCTTGTGTTACTGTTCTTGATAGATCAAGGCCGAGCGGGTTTCCAATTGCATAGACCTGGTCGCCCGGGCGAAGTGTAGACGAATCACCAAAATCGGCTGTTGCCGTCACGTATTTGGCATCAATTTTTAATACAGCGAGATCCGTTAAGGCATCCGTACCAACCACTTCTGCGGATGCCTTTTCGCCGTCAAACAAAGATACTTCAAGTTTTGAGGCCCCTTCGACCACGTGGTTGTTGGTAACAATATAGGCTTTGCCGTTATTTTTTTGAAAAATAACCCCAGAGCCTGATCCACTTTCCACACTTTGTGAAGAGTTAGGATCTCCATAAAAATTATTCTGTTGTTGTTGATAATTGACGATCCCAACAATGGCTTTTGATACCTTTTCGACCGTATCTGCAATTGAATTAGATGATACCGCTGTTGGCTGGGCCACAACTGGTGTTACCTGTGTACCTTGTTGAGAACTACTTGCCTCCTGATTCTCCACTTTCGGGAAATGATCATTGATATAGTTTGTATAAGGAAGAATGGCTAATGTCAAAACAGACCCAATTACTCCTGCTGCAAGTGTAGAAGCAAATCCTTTTGCTCTCCGTTTTTTCTTATTCTTTTGATCATCCTGACTAAAAGTACGCGATTGCTCCTTTTCCGGTGGTAATAATACTTCCTCCGTGGGTTTAAAATCTGTAGTTTCTTCTTGCTCCTCACGCTCCATAAAATCGTTCACCTCAACTTTGTAAGTTGCATCGACTGCATATTTATTTTCTTCGGAATGATTGACATTGATTATATCTGTAATTGGTTCTTCTCTAATTGTATTTCCAGTTTTCTCAGATGAATTTTGTTGACTCTCTTCAAATTCATTTTCATTTTTAAATTCCATCTTACTCAATCTCCTTCAAAGATTTTCTATCTTGTCTTTACTTTAACTAACAAATCTTAAGAAATTATTAACAAACTATAACGACTTTTGGAAAAAACTAAGAAGTTTTATCGTTTATTAGATATCAGCGATACGAATTATCAGCCCAAAAAAGCTGCAGGCATCGACCCGCAGCTTCTTTATTGTTAGTAATATCTATATTTTAATCACGAATTTTGTCCCTTTTCCCGCTTCACTGAAAACATTGATTTCGCCATTATGAAGGAGAACCAATTGCTTTACAATCGACAGACCTAACCCAAATTCACCATATGGATTACTGGTCCTGGAAATATCAGCCTTATAGAAACGACGCCAAATATTTTCGATGTCACTCGGATCGATGCCAATCCCTGTATCTTCTACTTCAATAATAGTCGACTGGCCGTCCGTTCTCCCGCGCAGCCAAATCGTTCCGTCCGAGGTAAACTGTATGCTATTTTTGGTGATGTTTATTAATATTTGAATCAAACGATCGTAATCCGCATTAACCATGACATCTGGATTAGCTTCAATCACAATTTGATTATTTTTATCCTCTGCTTGAGGCTGTAGTTGTTCCTGAATAATTTCAAGTAACTCGAAGAGCTGAAAATCTTCTCTGTATAATTTGATTTGATTGGAGCGAATTTTGTCAAAATCCAAATTTTCATTGACTAGACGAATCAGTCTTTTGGCTTCTTGACTGACTAGATTAATGCCACGTTCTTTATCTTCTTCTGGAATCATGTCGTTTTTCAATCCCTCAATAACGCCGCTAATGGTCGTCAGTGGCGTCCGCATTTCATGGGAAACATCTGATAAAAATTGTCTGCGCCTGTTTTCTAAACTTTCAATTTCCTCCATCGAGGTATTAATTTTGTCGACCATGTGATTAAAATCGTTTGCTAACTCACCAATTTCATCAAAATTAGCAGATGTTACATGGACATGATAATTCCCAGCAGAGACGAGGGAGGTTGCTTCACGAAGACGTTTAATCCTGTTCACATGAATCCTTGATAGAAACCAACTAAGCAGAAAGGACACAACAAGTGCAATAATAATGGCATACAAGATAAACTGATTAACGCGATGAATCATGGCACTTGAGCCGCTAATCGGTGAGGTTAATAAAATCCCACCAATAAAGGTTCCGTTATTAAGATACGGTAAAACAACAAAAGTAACCCCTTCTTGGCCAAACCTTTTATAATCACTATTCACCACAAGAGTTTGACCATTTGAAATCCGATCCCAATCTTTGTCAGATAACCTCCCAGGGGCTGGACCCTGTTTTCCAACAGCGTATAGTTTTCCGTCTTGGTCAAACAAACTAAAGCTCATTTTTCTTGTTGATAACACAGAACTATAACGATTAATAACTTGGCCCGCCGCTTGCGGAGTTTCATCAATCTCAGATAGTATAGATTTTCCGTAAGAGATGAGTTCGTTTGCTTTGTTCTCATAGACCAGATTTTCTACATAATGGGCGAATAATAGGCTTAATACTAAAAAGGCAACAATGATAATACTGATGTGACTAAAGAATTGTTGGTAAATATACCTAAACTTCATCCGCTTTGATGGATTCATCAAACTTATACCCTACCCCCCATACCGTATGGAAGAATGGTTGTGAACTTGTTTCCACTTTCTTACGCAGTCGTTTGATATGAACATCGACAGTTCGTTCATCCCCATAAAACTGATAGCCCCAAACACGTTCAAGCAACTGTTCTCTTGAAAACACCTGGCGGGGATGTTCCACCATATAATAAAGTAAATCGAACTCCTTAGGTGTTAAGTTTGTGACCGGTGTTCCATCGACAATCACTTCGCGCGTATTTTTACTTATTTTAAAATGGTCTGTTTGGAGGAAATCGTCGGCCTCCTTAGGCACTTGGGTTTGGAACCTGCGCGTAACCGCCTTAATTCTCGCCATCAATGTCAGTGGACTAAATGGCTTGGTTACATAATCATCCGCACCCATTTCAAGACCAAGCACTTGGTCCGACTCACTGTCTTTCGCTGTTAACATAATGACGGGAACTGTATGACCTTCTTGCCTAATTTTTCGGCAAATCGTCACTCCGTCCATTCCAGGCAGCATCCAGTCAATAATAAGCGCATCCCATGTTGCTTCTTTTATACGGTTATATCCTTGGAGGCCATCATTGACAAATTCCCCATCAATGCCTTCTTTGGCAAAAAACATTTCGATCATTGAGCAAACACTTTTATTGTCTTCAATCACTAAAATTCTCAAAACCAATCAGCTCCTATTAAAACCTAAAGTGTTCTTTTTTATTAAGTTTATCTCAAATTTTAAGCATATCAACAATAAATGCAATTCTTCCCTACTATTTAATAGTTTGTTCATAGTTTATTAATAAAAAAGACGGTGTGAGCAGAGCCAAATGCCACTTTTCCAATAGAAAAGAGGCTTGAATCACTTCAAGACCTCTTTCATACATTATTTATTATTATAGTTCTAGAATTAATTTACCATGTGTTTTTCGCGATTGCAGCAAGATGTGGACCTTTGCTGCATCCTCTAATGGGAATACCCCTCCAATGGTGAGCTTTAATTTTCCTTCACCGAGGTATGTAAGTAACTCAACCAAACTCGGTTGAAGCAATTCAGGTTTTCTCATAATCTGTGGCAGGAAAAAGCCAATTACTGATTGGTTTCTGGCCATTAGTGATGACGGATAGAAGCGGGCTTGTTCACCGCTTGCAGCGCCAAACACAACAAGGCGTCCAAACGTGGCAAGACATTTGACTGTTTTATTAAAAACCTCACCGCCCACCATTTCAAGCGCCACGTTTACCCCTTTGCCGCCAGTTGCCTCAAGAACCTGTTGTTCCCAGTCCGGCTCCGTATAGTTGATGAGCACATCTGCACCCATTTCACTTGCTAACGCCAACTTTTCATCCGAGCTTGCGGTTGCGATTACTTTGCCAGCCCCAAATAATTTGGCAAGCTGAACCGCAATAGTTCCCACACCGCCTGCAGCAGCATGCACAAGGACACTTTCTCCTTTTTCTAACCGTCCCATTGTTTTTAAAATATGGTACGCACTTAAGCCTTGAAGCGGTAGTGCCACAGCCGTATGGAAATCTAAATGCTCCGGAATTGGAATCAGTGCACGCTCATCGGCTAACGCATATTCCGCATAGCCTCCTGATTCGATTAAAGTGACAATTCTTGTTCCCGGCTTAACTTTCGTCACCTGTTCGCCAACGGCAGCGACGACTCCAGCTATTTCAGCACCGGGAATAAAAGGCAGCGGTGTCTTGACAACATACTGCCCTTCTCTCCTTGCGGTATCTGCATAGTTTACACCAATTGCTTTGATTTCAATTAATACTTCATGGCCAGTTGGGGCAGGCTTGTCAAGTTCCACTAAATTTAATACTTCTGGTCCGCCATACTCTGTTAATCGAACTGCTTTCATCATTTGTCATCTCCTATTTTCCTTTAAATGCTGGTTTTCTCTTTTCCTTAAAAGCGGTAATACCTTCTTTGTGATCCGCCGTTTGCACCATTAATGTCTGAATCAGCCGTTCCTGCTCAAGGATATCCTCAAGTGTTGAAGTATATGACTGATCAATTAATTTCTTTTGTTTTCCAAAAGCTTTTCCGGGACCATGAGCCAATTTTAAAGCAAACTTTGTTGTTTCTTCCTGGAGTTTTTCCAATGGTACTAGATAATTAATTACCCCCAGTTGATAGAGACGCTCAGCAGGGACCGGCTCTGCCGTAAAGAAGAATTGTTTTGCTAAATGAGGGCCAATCAGTCTTGGAAGCAAATAAGAGCCGCCGCCATCGGATATTAAGCCCACCTGTGAGAAACTAAGGGCAAACTTACTTCCTTCTGCTGCTACAATTAAATCACAGGCAAGAGCTAAATTGAACCCTGCCCCGGCTGCAAACCCATGGACAGCTGCAATGATGGGCTTTTCTGTTTCTTTCATTAATAAAATGAGTTCATTAAGTTTCCCGATATGGTCGTAAACTTGAACAGAATCTGCCTGCCCCATTGTTTTCACGTCACCACCTGCACTAAAGGAGCGCCCAGCTCCTGATAACACAATTACCTGGATGTCTTCATCATTTTGGGCATTTGTAAGTGCATCCTTTAACCCTAAAATCATCTCGGGGCTAAAAGCATTTAGACTTTCCGGACGGTTTAAAGTTAATGACAAGACCGGACCTAATTTTTCAACTATTAAATCTCCTTGGCTCATTTTCATCTTCCTTTCGGTTTAAGTTAGGAAACTTTCATTTAAAAAGATTTATTTTATAAGCCAGCCCCCATCAACAAGTAAATCCGAACCAGTCATATAAGAGGAATCACTCGAAGCAGCAAATGCAATGACACTAGCAATTTCCTCAGGATTTCCTACTCTTTGTAATGCTGTGTTTTTTTGGATGGCTCTCACAAAACGATCACTTTTTAAGCCTTGCTCGGTTAAAGGGGTCTCGACAAATCCGGGGGATACGGAGTTGACACGAATCTCATAGGGTGCTAATTCTAGGGCAAGTGACCTCGTCAAATTAATCACTCCTGCTTTCGCTGCACTATAATGTGGTATTTCCGCACCCGCCTGATGACCTGATAAGGAGGCAATATTGACAATTGCCCTGTTATGCACCTGTCGCTGGGCACCATTAACCATGATTTTTCCAAGCGCTTTTGAAACCAAAAACACACTCTTCAAATTAACAGCTTGCACATCGTCCCATTCTTGTTCGGACATTTCCAATAGTCTTGAGTTCCTAGATCCCCCGGCATTATTGATTAAAACATGTAAATCGCCGTAATAACGCTCTACATATTCTGCTAATTCAGCAACATCCTCTGCATCAGTACAATCTGCAGCGAAGATTTCTGCTAATGGAATTTTACTTTTTTTATTTATCTGGTCTGCCGTTTCTTCGAGCTTTTGTTTCGTTCTGCCTACTAAGATTACCTTTGCACCCTCACTAGAAAGGCGAAGAGCTGTCGCCCTGCCTATTCCACTGCCTGCTCCAGTTATTAATGCAATTGTTTGTACAAACCTCATCAATGCCACCACCTTCTATAGAGAGTAGATTGTTTCGACCACAACTCTTCCGTCCTTTAAAATAGGGACAATCGATGTTATACCTTTGGATGCAGCTAACCTTAAGTCTGGCTGTTGATCATATTTATCAAGCAGTTTTCCAACATAGGAATCTAGTAAAACTTCGTAGGCATCCTCTCGACTCCTGTAGAAATATAGGGCCGTTTTCGCTGCATCCGTTAATTCATATTCACTATTATTCATCAGACAATCAATTAAATGACCTGCTCCATAAAAATCTTCTAAACTAGTTTCACCCGAATTTCCTGAACAAATGATTAGAACAGTGTCGTCCTTTGCTGTTTTTTGAATGGCAGCGGCGATGGCCGGGTTATTGAGCATTGATGCAATATAGACCTTTTTTGCTGAGGACGATTTCCTCAATGCAACCGTACCATTTGTTGTTGACAGTATTAATATTTTTCCGTTGATAGATTCTCTGATTAACGTTGGACTAGGATAAACAAACCCATCAATAGGTTTAGCATCTAGTTCCCCAGCCAGGATATATTCACCCTGTGGGTATTTTTTCGTTTGTTCGATCGCATCCTTCCTGTGCAAAACCGGAACCACTTCTTTTGCGCCATCCGTTAATGCCGATACAATCGTGGTCGTGGCTAGCAGGATGTCTAAAACAACTGCGAGTTTATTTCCATTCGTTAGTTTCTCTTCTCGGATGTCTTCTTTCTTCATGAGAAGGTGAATCTTTGTCATTCCCACCCATCTCCCCTTTAGACCCGTTCATCTGCAACATTCGCAGCATGCAGAATTAAATTTTTTACGAAGTAATTAAAATTAGCAAAACGTGTGTCCGTGGTTTGCCCTTTTTTATAGCGGTAATAAATTTGTTGACCAATAACCGCCAGTTTAAAATAGGCAAATGTTAAATAAAAGTTTAAATTAGAAACATCGCGGCCGCTTTTTTTCGCATAAAGCTCAATAAATTCATTCCTTGATAAAAATCCTTCATGGACAGCTGTAATCGGGGCCTTACCTAAACCATTAATCAAAAGCTCCGAATCATCGCTTTGATTCCAATAACTCATGGCGACACCAAGGTCTGCAAGTGGGTCGCCAACAGTGGTCATTTCCCAATCAAACAGTCCTACCATATCCGTTAAATCCCCATTAAACATGGCGTTATTAAACTTATAGTCATAATGAATGATAGTTGCTTCGTGTCTTTTCGGCGTATGGTCTGCCAGCCAACGCTTTAACTGTTCAAGACCATCGATTTCATCGGTTTTTACCCTTTCATACCTCCCAATCCATCCATGGACCTGCCTCTCCATAAAACCATCTGGCTTGCTTATTTCAGCAAGACCCGTCTCTCTATAGTCAATAGCATGTAATTCAACAAGTCGATTAACCATAACCTCCGATAGGTTCAGACAGACATCATCAGTTACTGTCATTCCATCAGGGAAGGATGTGTCGATTACAAGGCCCTTTTTTCTTTCCATCAGGAAAAAAGGACTGCCAACGATCGTCTCATTATTAGAAAATAGGAGAGGCTTCGGGGCAACATGAAAAATAGGATGTAGATCGGATAGAATTTTATATTCTCTTTCCATATCGTGAGCTTTCGGTGCGACAGGACCAAGGGGAGGACGTCTAAGTACAGCTTCCCAACTTCCCTTTTTGATTTGATAAGTTAAATTCGAATGCCCCGCAAAAAATTGTAAGATTTCAAGTGGACCACCCGGCAGGTTTTCAAAGTGATCTTGTAAAAACTTTTCAAGGGCAGGAAGGTTCAATTCCTCTCCTTTTCGGACAGGGATTGTATCATTACTCATCTGGAGATTCCTCCTTGCAATTTGGAATTTTCATACTCCCAAAACCAATACTAACCGGTTGGTATTTTCATTAAAAAAAAGAGAGTAATTTCCACAAAACCCTCTCTCAACTTTTCTTCAATTGACTTGGATTCCCTTTAAAATCATTTCGACAAAAATTTCTGCTACCTCCCGGTCCGTTACCCTTCCGCTCGGATTAAACCATTGATAGCTCCAGTTGGTAATTCCTAGAATCGCCATTGTTATGATTAAAACATCTAACTCAGGACGGAACTCACCATTTTCTACCCCGGTCCGAATCAATTCTTCTATATTGAGACGGAACTGGTCTCTTTTTTGCACAATTAGTTCAACATGCTCAGAACTCAAATTATTAATTTCTCTAAAGAAAATTTTTGCAGCCGCTCCTTGACTGGATATACTTGTGATTAACATCGTAACAATTTCAAATAATTTTTCTTTACAAGACTTTGTATCATCTTTTAATATTTGCTCCTGATATAAAAGTAAACCATCTATATAACCAAGGTGGATATCCATTAGCAATTCTTCCTTACTTGAAAAGTAATAGTAGAATGTACCCTTGGTAACACCTAGCGAATCCACAACATCTTGAATGGAAGTTTCGGTAAATCCCTTTTTTTCAAATAGACGGATGCTTTGCGCAGTAATTTTTTCCTTCACATTATGTCCTCGCATTCTGTAAAAATCTCTATTGAGAATTATATCATAATCTATAATGCCCCTTTAAGCACAAACGAGGATATATTCTAACTTAATTATTGTTCAGAATTCGTACAAATTTCTAAAGGCCTTTATTTATTTTTCACTTCGTCCCTCAGGGCACGGCGAAGTATTTTTCCAACATTTGTTTTCGGAAGTTGTTCGCGGAATTCAATATGACGTGGAACTTTATATGCTGCCATATTTTCTTTGCAATACCGAATCATTTCTTCCTCTGTTGCCGACTTTCCGGCTTTTAATACAATGACGGCTTTCACATCTTCTCCCCTGTAGGGATCTGGAACACCAATACATACCGCCTCTTGAACAGCTGGGTGTTCGTAAAGTACTTCTTCAATATCTCGAGGATAGATATTAAATCCACTGGCAATAATCAAATCCTTCTTCCGGTCAACAATGTATAAATAACCATCCTCGTCAACCTTTGCGATATCACCTGTGTAAAGCCAGCCGTCACGGAGGGTATTAGCCGTTTCTTCAGGCATGTTCCAGTACCCTTTCATTACTTGCGGACCCTTAATAATCACTTCTCCCAACTCACCTGCCGGCACCTCCACTGTACCGGTTGCCAAATCCACAATTTTATACTCAGTTGAAGGCATACCTATCCCAACACTGCCTGTTTTCCTGTCGGCAAATGGCGGGTTACAATGTGTGGTTGGTGATGCCTCTGATAATCCATACCCCTCTAAAATTTTCGCACCCGTTTTCCCTTCGAACTCACGCAGCAACTCAACTGGCATTGGTGCACTTCCGCTATTGCAGGACTTAATACTATTAATTCCATAATCTTCCGCATGTGGATGATTCGTAATCGCTACATACATGGTGGGTACACCCGGGAAGAAGGTCGGCTGTTCCGTTTTAATGGTGGTTAAAACTTCTTCTAATTCAAACCTTGGCAACAGGATTGATTCCGCTGCAATATATATCGATAGATTCATGCAAGAAGTCATCCCAAACACATGAAAAAGGGGAATGACCGTTAAACAACGCTCCTTTCCAACCTCCAATTCATGTTTGAAAAATTCGTGAGACTGAAGGACATTTGCCAAAACATTGCGGTGTGTTAACATCGCACCCTTGGACCGCCCTGTCGTTCCTCCCGTGTATTGAAGGACAGCAAGATCGTTCTCAGGGTCCATAGCTATAGGAAGGACATTCCCATTCCCTTCAGTAAGGAAGGTCTCAAAGCTTCTGTCAGGAGAAAAGTCATTTCCGGATGGCTGCAAGCTGACAACTATGATATTTTTTAAATTCGATTGTGCTTGAACACTTTTAACTCGTGGATAAAAAGCATCTAAGACAACCATTGTTTCTGCTCCTGAGTCTTTGAGAATATATTCAATTTCCCGTTCAACCAACATTGGATTCACCTGAGTAACGATGGCTCCGGCCGTGAGAATTCCATAATAAGAAATGACATACTGTGGACAGTTCGGCAGCATAATTGCTACTCTGTCCCCTTTTTGAACTTGATTTTGCTGAAGGGCTGAAGTAAAAGCAAGGGCAAGTCCATTTAATTCCTGATAACTAATCTTTCTTCCAAAAAAAGACAAAGCATTATGAGTCGGATATTTCTCGACCGTTTCTTTCAGAATATGTCCTAAGGGTTTATTTGGAATATCAAGTTCTTTGGAAATTGATTCTGGGTAGCGAGTTAACCAGGCTTTCTTTTCACTCATGTGTTCCCCTCCACAAGGTATTTTCACTGATTTGATTAAAAGAAAAGATTATTCAAGCGACTAAAAAGCTAGTCCGCCGCCATCAACTGATAGTGTGGTACCAGTTATAAACGAAGCTTCATCAGAAGCTAAAAATAACACAGCATTAGCAACTTCATCTGGAGTTCCAATTCTTCTTAGCGCGTTTGCACGTGATATAATCGGCCATTTCCGCTCATCCTGCTTCCATTGATCAATGATCGGAGTGTCAATGACACCAGGTGCAATGGCATTGACTCTTATATTGTATTTCCCATATTCAAGGGATGCATTTTGTGTCAGCATGACAACTCCAGCTTTAGAAGCATTATAAGCAGACACATATTTCTGTCCTTTTAAGCCGAGCAGGCTAGATGTGTTTATGATTGCTCCGCCCCCTGCTTTAATTAATTCAGGGACCGCGTATTTTATTCCAAGGAAGACTCCCTTCAAATTAATGTCAATAACCCGATCCCATTCTTCTTCAGATAAATCAATACTGCATACTTCGGAATTCCCGACACCTGCGTTGTTGAACAAAATATGTAAAGCGCCGTAAGTGCTGGTGGTGGTGTGAATTAATGCTTTAATTTGTTCAGAATCAGTTACATCGGTTTTGACAAAAATTGCTTCTCCGCCCTCTTCTTTTATTAAAGAAACGGTTTCTTCACCAATAGAGGAATCGATATCTGCTACAGCGAGCTTTGCTCCTTCTCGGGCAAATCGGATCGCAGTTGAGCGGCCAATCCCACCTCCGCCACCTGTAATGATCGCTGTTTTTCCTAGTAATCTCATAAACCTTCCAACCCTTCTTCATGTCTAAAAATCTATTGATATTTTCTCAATTCAAGTTTGGCCACCTGAGCTCGATGGACTTCATCGGGACCATCCGCTAATCTTAATGTTCTTGCATTCGCCCATTGAGCTGCGAGGGTAAAATCATTTGAGACTCCTGCAGCACCAAGGGCTTGAATGGCGCGGTCTAGGACACGTAAGGCCATTGACGGAGCGACCACTTTAATCATCGCAATCTCTGCCTTTGCTTCTTTATTGCCAACAGTGTCCATCATATAGGCAGCTTTTAACGTAAGCAGTCTTGCTTGTTCTATTTCAATTCTTGAATCTGCAATCCATTCACCAATAACCCCTTGCCTTGCTAACGGTTTCCCGAAAGCGGTCCGACTCTGAACGCGCTTACATAGTTCTTCAAGCGCCCGTTCGGCTGCACCAATTAATCTCATACAATGATGTATTCTTCCCGGCCCTAGTCTGCCTTGAGCGATGGCGAACCCTTTTCCTTCTCCCCAGAGGATATTACCAACTGGTACGCGGACATTTTCATAGGTGATTTCTCCGTGTCCATGCGGGGCATGATCATAGCCGAAGACAGGAAGCATCCGTTCAATTTTCACACCTGGTGAATCTAATGGGACAAGAATCATTGATTGTTGCTCATGACGGTTGGCCGATGGATCTGTTTTTCCCATAACAATCGCAATCTTACAGCGTGGATCACCAGCACCTGATGACCACCACTTCCGGCCATTTATGACATACTCGTCGCCATCTTTCTCAATTCTGGCCTCAATATTCGTCGCGTCAGCAGAAGCCACAGCCGGCTCTGTCATCGAAAAACACGAACGAATTTCTCCTGCTAACAACGGCCTTAACCATTGCTCTTTATGCCTGTCTGTTCCATAACGTACGATGACTTCCATATTACCTGTGTCAGGAGCATTGCAATTAAATACCTCTGGTCCGATTAAAGACCGTCCCATAATTTCACATAAAGGAGCATATTCTTGATTGGTTAATCCGGCACCAAATTCACTTTCCGGCAGAAATAAGTTCCAAAGCCCTTCTACTTTTGCTTTTTGTTTTAGTTCCTCCATAATCGGTGGAACGGCACTCCAACGGCTTTCTTGTTCGTTTAATTGCTGCTCGTAAATTTGCTCATTCGGATAAACATTTGCTTCCATAAAGGCTGTTAATTTTTCCTGCAACTCTTTCACTTTTTGAGAATATGAAAAATCCAACTTTTCCACTCCCTTCTCATACTAACCAGTTGGTATGTTATGAATATAATTATACCTCTAATTATTAAATATTCAAATTAAATTCTAAATATTCTATTAAAATAAGCAGGTCAAGAAAGGGCATACCCATTTCATCATTCTCTAAAGACATTTCCTGACCTTAGTTCCTTAAAACCTTTTCGTAAATGATCGCTTTTGTTTATTCATTACTTCATGCGATTTTTCGATAATATCTGTAAGTACATCTCCTTTATAAATTCTTCCTAGTTTCAATCCTTGTTGGTAATACTCAACGATTTCATCTAGAAGCAGGGATGTTTCCTTCGTAATTCTCACATTTAATTGAATTCTTTCATTTTCAGCCAAGATAAACACTCCTATTTGTCCGCTATCAAACAGCTAGCACTTTTCTATTCTATTGTTATCATCTATTAATATACTATATTTCTACATTTTTTTCAGTAAAATCAAAAAAAATTGACCATCAGTTGGTTGGCCAACCAGATTGTCGAGAAAAAGGATTTTTCTTGGCAACTTTTATTTTGTATTTTCTATATTACTGGTTTTTTATTAGTTGATTGTCACTGAAACGGTCTGTTGATTTCCGCTTCGGGCACTCGCTTTCCGCGGGGAGGTCCGAGAGCCTCCTCAGCGCTTCGCGCCTGCGGGGTCTCCCGTGACCTCTCTATCCCGCAGGAGTCGAGTGCCCTCCTCTCCAATCAACAGAGAGGTAAATCAATCTAAAGCATCGCAACATATTATTTTTAATAGAATAAGGGGATCGTAGGACGACTATTATCATTCCTATAATAAGGACGGCTTTTTTCAAGAAGAAACAAAAAATCAATTTATTTATCAATCAAACGAAGAAGGTGGTCATCTGGAACTAATTCTTCAATAAATACAAATACAAATACAAATTATATTCACTTTGACTAGACTCTTTTGGCTTAATTATTGAATTCACCACATATTCATAATATTTATAAGTTGAGTTGAAGATTTTTATTGATAACACTCTGTTGATTGGCGCGGAAGGCACGAAGACTCCTGCGGGAGTACGGGGCAGGAGAGACCCCGCAGGAGCGAAGCGACGAGGAGGCTCGCCGGCTCGCCCGCGGAAAGCGAAGTGCCTGGAGCGCCAATCAACAGACATATAGGAGAACCAATAAATTTTATTTAATTTTATAACAAATTAACGTGATAAAATTGTTGAAGAAGTAGAATTAGTAAAAAGGCTATCGAAAGATTAACGACAGCCTGAATGGTCATCATTTGGAGGACCAATTTTAGTATAGCTCCGATAGAATCAAACTTTTTAGCTGATAACAGACTCTTTTTGAGAATTGCTTACAAAGTGTCCTTGCAGCCAATTTTCGAGTAACTTTTCTAATTCCGGATGAATAGGTAATTTTGATTCAGCAATAATATCCTTTTTTGCCGTTAACATTGTCGAAGTGTGTGAAATATACTTACAGGAATGACCCATATTTTCCACTACATGAAACTCGGCATCACCATTTACATATAAAGGGAGATCTTTTAGAACATCAGGATTGGCTTGTATATCTCGCTCTCCTGTAATTGCAAGAACTGGGCAGATAACTTTGGCTAAATCTTCCCTTACATCATAGCTGAAATGCTCTCTCATCCACTTTGCATTGGTTTTGATTAGACTAACTTTTATCACATCTTTAGACGATTTCATAACTTTATCAATATATTTTTGTGCCTGCTTTTCCACTTTGTTTTGGACACCTAATAAACGCAGTAACTGACCTTGAAAACCCTTGGCGTGGATAATGTCCTCTTTTGCAATATCTCTTTGCCGCTTTGTAGCTTCACTTAATCTTTCAACTGCACCAGAGAGCAAAACTAATCCTCCTAGTTCTTCTCTGACAGCAACTGCTGTTCCAATCGTGCAGCCTTCACTATGTCCAAGGACAATGACTTTTTCCGGATCCACTTCAGGAAGGCCTTTTAAAAATTGGACAGCAGCTTGGGCGTCATCTACTAAGTCCCATAGCCCTGTTGATAAAAAATCTCCTTCACTTGCCGCTACCCCACGCTTATCATATCTAAGATTAATAAATCCTAACGTGGTTAAATATTCAGCAATTTGACCGTAAAGCTTTAAATCAATCTTTTTATTTACTTTTCCGTTCCGGTCTAATTTGCCGGACCCCGAAATGATCAGTATGGCCGGTGCTTTTTCTTCACAATTTTCCGGTATGCTTAATGTCCCCTTTAATGCTCCTTTACTTTGAATCGTAACTTCTTTCTCCCTAAATGTCATCTCTATTCCCCCTATTGTTCTTCCAATTGTTCAGGAATAATAATCGTAGCTATTGTCCTTCTTCGTCTGCCCTTTTGGAGCTTATTGTTTATTACTTTTGAATAAACAACTGTAAGCTCGTTTATTAAATTTACATACTCGACTTCAGAAAGGTACATGGATGCCTGACGGAAGGAAACTCCATCTGCAACTAAGTCAATGTGATCCTGATTTAAATATCGTTCATATTCCCCCATTAAGTTGGCCATAAATTTGATAAAAAGACCTAAGTGGTCATCCTTTGAAAGCTTGTTAAGGTCTTCAGGACCGATGGATGCTTTACTCGGATTTTCTATTGAATAAACTTTTTCAATTGTTCCTCGATTAGGAATTTCATCAACAATATGAATAACCCCCGTTTCAACCAATTTTTTTAAGTTACGATACAAAGAGGCTTGCGGGATATCGGGCAGCAATTCTTTTATTTGTTGAGCAGTAAGCCTCTGATTAATTAAAAACTGGATAATCCTCATGCGAACCGGGTGTAAAATAACGTCTACTGCTGATTCCTTTGTCATATCAAATTTGCTCCTAAATTTTTATTATCATTATCAATAATGATAATAATATGATTTTCAAGTTTTGTAAAGCCCGGATTGGAAAATACTTATACTTTTTCCTCATTCATTTGAATTTGTATTGTAGTTACATGAATTAGCAAACTTTTACCAATATTATAGGCAGGGGGTTTTCTGATTATGATTTTTTCATTAATATTGGGGTATTTCCTATTAACCCAGCCGAGTACAACAACTACAGATCATTTAATTATTACAAAGGATGGTCAGACCGTGACAATTATTAATCGAGAGGAATTTACTTTCCCTCAAACGGGCTTGCCGCTCATTAATACAAGTAAGTACCGTAGTTTTTTGGACAAACTAGATAATCAAATTTCTATAGCCCCGGAAAATGCAAGTTTGGACACGAATGGGATGATCATTCCAGAACGAACAGGCTCTCGGATCCATCGTCAGGCTTTTACGGAACAATTCTATTCATACTTTTTTAGCCTCCAAAAGGCAAAAATGGAAATACCCATCCTTAAAGTCTATCCGCCGGTTGATAGTGAATTGCTGAGTGATATCCGCAGCATGAGAATCGGGCGCTATGTTACTTCTTTTAATCCACAAAACAAAAAAAGATCTAACAATATTCAGTTAGCAACAAAGGCAATTAACAATCATGTAGTTTTCCCTGGAGAAACATTTTCTTTTAATAAAGTTGTTGGTAAACGAACGGTTGCAAAAGGTTATCTGCGTGCCCCAGTGATTGTAAGGGGGGAGTTTTCTGAAGATATTGGCGGTGGAATTTGCCAAGTATCATCTACGCTTTACAATGCTATCGACAATGCCGGGCTCAAGGTTACTGAGCGTTTTTCTCATTCAAGAAAGGTTCCCTATATTCCTCCAGGCAGAGACGCAACAGTCAGTTGGTATGGTCCTGATTTTGAATTTAAAAATAACTACAATCAGCCAATATTAATCAGATCAAGAACGTTAGGACATCTGTTAATCATCAAAATTTATTCGTCTGAAAATATAAATTACCTGCCACGAAAGGTTCCATATCTCCCATATTAAAAAAGTCCGCATCAAAGTGCGGACTTTCTTCTTACCGTTTTTTATTCAGCGCACTCATTAAAAGTTCCTCTGAAAACTCTGTGATTGCAGCATTATCCATCAGATTTAGATTTGTTTTAGGTGCAAAGTTCTTTACCACGTTTTGAAAAGGAAGTGCAAGGTCCTTTCGTTTTCCCTTTGTCACTCCAAAAACGGCAGCACTTATACCTATGCCTAAGAGAGATGCCCACATAGCTCCCCTACTTTTTCGTTTTCTCGCAAACGCATTGAGAAACGGTTGAACTTTTATTTTTTTCATCCGAAGCACTCCTTCAAATTGAAATGGAAAGGAATATAACTAACCTTCCATTTATTTAATTTGTGCGAAATGACATAAAAGTATTAGATAGAAACTAAACAAATTTGTTATTTGCTGGTAGTTTTCATTTTATAAAGAACCTCTCACCACTATTTATCATAGTATGAAAAAAGATAAAATGAGGTGGTGTCTTTATTTATGGGGGGGTTAACTTATTTTGACTTTTTGGCCAAATTTGGCGTGGGTGGCGCCCATCCAGGTGGTATCCCTTTAACAAAAAACATTCTTTCTGGTGAAAACATTACTAACAAAACCCAAATTTTAGATGCTGGCTGCGGGACTGGACAAACAGCCGCATTTTTATATCAACAATATAAGGCCAAAGTTGTAGGACTTGAAATCAATCCAATCATGATCAAAAAAGCGAGAGAACGTTTTCAATCTTTATATTTACCCATTCAATTAATCCAAGGATCCGTTGAAAAACTTCCCTTTCCAGACAATAGCTTTGATTTAATATTATCTGAATCCGTATTAGCTTTTGTTAATAAACCAATTGCACTAAGAGAATTCTTTAGAGTACTAAAAAAAGGTGGACGTTTGATCGCGAATGAGATGACCATAAATACAAAACTCAGTCCATCTGAAGAAATGGAAATAATGAAATTTTACGCATTGGATTCTTTATTAATGGAGAAGGATTGGAGAAGTTTATTAGAACAGACAGGATTCCAAGAAATTGTGATAAAAGTGGAAAACATAGCAACTAGTCAAGAGAATAACACGACTGAATTCAACTTTTCAAAAAACTTTGAACCTGAACTTTTCCAAATTCTAAATGAACATGGGAATATGGTCTTAAAGTATCAAGGAATTTTAAGTCATCGAATTATTACTTGTTCAAAAGTTTAAACTCATGAAAAAGGTTTAATTATTTCTAATCCTTCCGCACGTATATAAATATCATCTCGATGAAAAATATGAGATGAAAGGAAGGGTGAAAAACATGGATCAAACATTGGGTTACCTGAGAGAAACTTTATCAAATTACACAGACGACCATTCCGATGGAAGGAATATTTATCGAAAATTAATGGAAGGTCAGTATTCTTCCGAAGGAGAGTTTGTCCGTCAGTTGGACCAAAAAGAAATTAATTTTTTGAATAAAATGCTTCCGGAGGAAATAAAGTACGCAAAAGAAGAAAAAGATGAAAAAAGGGCTCACGAACTGAATGAAGTGTTTGAACTTTTGTTCTGAATAATCTATAATATCTAAGGGTGGCAGAGTAATCCTGCCATCTTTTTTGGAAATAATCCATTTTTCGCAAAAATATTTCCGAGGCAAGCGCAAGGTACGACAAAAACAACTTCAATCAAATCGGGAATTTCAGCAATAACCGACAATTACATACAAGAATCCCGTGCTTATTCTTATCAATTATCCTACGAATAGCCCTATAACGACATTTTGTCAATTTCTCACTTATTTCTTCTATTATGACATATCCCGCAAAAAAGAAGCCTTCTCTTTCCAGGCTTCTAATGAATGTCCCTTTTCTTAAATCTCCCACCACGAACTTCTGCGATATCCGCAACTGCCAAAAAGGCACTATCATCACTTTCAGTGACAATTTCCTTCAATTTCGCTTCTTCAAGACGATTGATAACACAAAAGATGACTTTTTTATCATCACCTGAATAGGCGCCCTCCCCATTGATATATGTGACACCCCGACCCAGACGATTCATAATAGCATCCCCAATCTGCTTAGCATTGTCACTAATGATCCAAACGGATTTAGATTCATCCAGGCCGGTTATCGTAATATCAATTGTTTTATAAGCAACAAAATATGCAATAAGCGAATACATGGCGCGATCCCAAGAGAATACAAAGCCGGCACACCCAAGAATGAAAAGATTAAAGAACATAATAATTTCACCGACGGAAAAAGGAAGTTTGTTATTAAATAGAATCGCTAAAATTTCAGTCCCATCTAATGACCCGCCATAACGAATGACTAAACCCACTCCTATACCAAGCACTACTCCCCCGAATACAGTTGCAAGCAGAATATCCTGGGTAAAAGCCGGTACGGGATGTAAAAGCGTGGTTCCAATTGAAAGAATTATGATTCCATAAAGAGTGGATAATGCGAAGGTTTTCCCTATTTGTTTATAACCAATAAAGAAAAAAGGTATATTAAGAATAAAGAGGAACATTCCTAATTTCCAACCCGTAATATACGAGAGCATAATGGATATACCAGTTATCCCGCCATCAATAACGTTATTGGGGACGAGGAATATCTCTAATCCGACAGCCATCAAGGCAGCACCAAGTGTTATTAATAAAATGCGTTGAAAAATCTTTCTCTTTGTTAATTTTCGATGTTGAAATTTCGCCATAATGGCTTCTTGCTGTTCGATTAAGTTCAATTCTTGTATTCCTGACATTATCTTGCCCCTTTCAAAAAAATTCCTTAACTTTATTATAACGAATTATTTGTTCATTTTATAATAAAATGCTTCTTAATTATTTACTCCATTAAATGAAAAAGAAGCTACCTCAAATAATATGAAGTAACTCCTTAATTTTATTAACACCTTAGGAGACCCAACCATGACATCAGCTGATAGATGTTCTAATAACATTTCCTTTTAGCTGTCTTATCAATCTAAATGGAAACTTTAATCCATCTGCCAATGAGTGTTTGTTCCGTTGAAGGAATTAATTCGCATGTTATTGGAATTCAAATTCCTTTAAGAAACAAAACCTCGGTTTGACACCGATTGAGACTCTTTTTTATTCCATCATTTGGAACTTCAGCTTCTTGGCAATGTAATTTTTGGAGAAGATAATATCCTGTAAATCTTTTCTTTTACATTTTCCTTATTAGGTTGTGAGCGCCATTATCAATTTGATCTCAAATAGTTTTTTTATACTACTTGATTTAATGTTATTAATTTTTTATGACCCTTTTTTCAGAAGAATCATTTGGGTTATGATCAATTTTTTTACGTATTGAGTAATAGGTAGAAAAATATTTTTCAATCCCAACAAAACCATAACATCTGATCATTGAATTGATTTTTGGAAACTTTCTCTTCTCCTAATAAGTTTAATGTTTTCCTTTTTTAATTTTTCTATAGAATACATAGAATAAATCATGAAAGGAATCAGTTAAGAGTTACACTCTTTCCAATCATTATCATCGCTCCACCTACCAAATGATTATGGAGGAATATCCTTACTACTCGTTCACAAACGGAACGAACACGTATGGTTGAGCCTCCTAAGATGTTAACTTTATTTCTCTTATTTACAATTAAATTATAACACGGAATTTTTAGAATTTACGAAATACATGTGTCAAAAATGTGAATTATTGGATATTTAGATTACAGATAAATGGGATATTATCTCAAACTTAGTCCGTATGGAAAGGATGCTCTACCTATGATTAAAGCCATTCATAAATATGCTAAGCCCTTTGAAACCGTTGATGATCTTGACCCCTTAATAGCAGCTATAGGTGATTCAAAAATAGTGATGCTTGGTGAATCATCGCACGGAACCTCAGAATACTATTCACTGCGTGCAGAGTTATCTAAAAGATTAATTAAAGAAAAAGGTTTTTCATTTATCGCAGTTGAAGGTGATTGGCCTTCCTGTCAAAGTATCAATCGATACATTAAAGGATATTACCACTCAAAACAAGATGTCAGAACGGTACTCGAGGATTTTAACAGATGGCCCACCTGGATGTGGGCTAACCAGGAAATCATTGACCTTGTCGAATGGTTAAAAAATTATAATCAGCAAAATCAATCCGCTCAAAAGGTTGGATTTTATGGATTAGATGTATATAGTCTTTGGGAAAGTATGGATGAAATCATTCGTTATTTAAAAAAGACCAATTCTCCAAGTCTTAAGGAGGCAATAAAGGCGTTTTCTTGTTTTGAGCCATTTCACCGCAATCATGAATCTTATGCTGTTTCTGCAGGATATCTTTCTGAAGACTGTACCAAAGAAGCACTTGAACTACTTGCATCGATTCGGAAAAATAGATGGAAATTTGATGACGACCAAGAAAGCAGCTTAAACATGGAAGTAAATGCGATTGTTACTGCAAATGCAGAAGAATATTATCGGACCATGGTCACTAGTGATTCAAAATCATGGAATGTCCGTGACCAACACATGGTTGAAGCACTTAATGCCGTTCAAAGATTTTATGGAGAGGATACAAAGGTAATCATATGGGAGCATAATACCCATGTTGGGGATGCCCGGGCAACAGACATGAAGTCTGAAGGAATGGTGAATGTCGGCCAACTCATCAGAGAGGAAAACGGCGCTGAAAATGTATTTATTGTTGGATTTGGTACTTATAGCGGGACCGTGATTGCCGCCACTGAATGGGGAGCAAACTTCCAAATCATGGAGGTACCTCCTGCTGGATCCGGCAGTTGGGAATCACTCATGCATAAATCAGGGGCGGTCAATAAATATATAATCTTTACTGACGGGAATCGCCATGAATTTTCTACTACGATTGGACATCGAGCAATTGGTGTTGTTTACCGGCCGGAATACGAACATTTCGGTAATTATGTCCCATCTATTATGGGGCATCGGTATGATGGATTTATTTTTATTGATAAAACAAATGCCCTACATCCACTTGTTCTTGAAAATATTCTTGTCTAAAAGAAAGTCTTCCCTGTTACCTAAAAAGGGAAGACTTTCTTTTTATTCCGTAAAAATAGTTCTGTTCATAATACATAACCAAATAGATATTCCACATACTATTTTTGTAATTTCATTTTGTACCAAGAAAGAAGGATTTAGTTATGACAGTTGGAACACAGGTAAAACAGGCATTAGCAGGACTAAAAAGCGCTCAGGCAAGTTTTGAAGGGTTCGCATTAGCAACTGATAACCAAAATGCAAAGCAGTTATATCAACAAGCGGCCCAACAAACCCAATCTGTTCTTGATAGCCTTGAACCACGTCTTCAAGAAATTATGAGTGAAGAACCACAATATAAGCAATAATGACCGGTTTAGGTTGGCGATTAAGCCAACCCCTTTTTGATTTTTTTGAATCCCTGATGAAAGGAAGTTTAATTTGTGACAATCGCTTCAAATGTTAAGCAATGCCTCTCAACCATGAAAGGAATCGAAGCACAATTGTCTTCCTTCGCCCTTAATTCACTGGATAAGGATGCACAAGTTACTTTTAATGAAGCCATGTTAGCGGTCGGAGAAATTAAAAAGGATCTTCAATACCGCGTCTTGGAGCTTGAACGACATGAACCCCAATATATGGGTTCATAAATTTTTGAGGTGAGAAATTAATGCCAGATTGGATTTTTATCATAAGTCGTTCATTAATTTTTTTGGGACTCTTATTTATTACCACAAAAGTACTAGGAAAGAAGCAAATCTCAGAGCTTTCTTTCTTTGAATACGTGGCTGGAATTACCATCGGAAGTATTGCGGGTGAAGTAGTCACTGGACTTGAAGGTAACTTGTCACATGGAATCTTAGCTCTCGTTGTATTTGGATTTGTTACTTTTCTGGTGAACTACATAGCCATAAAAAGTAAAAAGTTTAGTGATTTCGCAGAAGGGAAAAGTACCGTCGTTATTAAGGACGGGAAAATACTAGAAGAAAACTTGAAAAAAGAAAAATATACAATTGATGAATTATCTGCTCTTCTTAGACAGAAGAATATATTCAAGTTCGCTGATGTGGAATTTGCCGTTTTGGAACCGCGAGGAACTTTAAGTGCTTTATTAAAAAGAGAAAATCAGCCGCTAACCCCAAAAGATTTACAAATGAAAATGCCGAATGAGAAAGAACCCCAAACCGTTATCATGGATGGGAATATCATTGATGAGTCATTAAGATGTGCAGGGAAAGGCAGAGGCTGGCTTTATACAGAATTAGAAAAACTAGGTGTCACGCTTGATAATGTCTTTCTCGGCCAAGTAGATTCATACGGTGAAATGACTGTAGATCTTTATGATGATAAAATACAAGTGCCAGCACCCGCTCAACGTCCATTACTCTTGGCAACGCTAAAAAAGGTTCAGGCTGATTTAGAAATTTTTTCGCTTGAAACCGAATGTGAGAAATCAAAAGCGATGTATAAGAAAAATTCAATAAAGCTACAAGAAACAATCGACAAGCTTAGTCCTTATTTAAACGGTTAAATGAGCAAAATGAAAAAAACAATCCTTATCAATCTGAATTGATAAGGATTAAACATTTCTAGGAAAAGTTTTTCCATGGCTTTGTTTCCGATGCTTTTTAAGGTTACTTTTATGCGAAAAGAAGCTGTGCAGGATCATTCCGACCATGACCAATACCATCCCACTCCAGGAAAGTGCGGATGGCATGAGACTGTTTAGAAGTAACAATTCTCCTATTACCGCAAATAAGACTTCCACAGATTGTGTTGCCTCCACTGCAGCAAGCTTTTGCATATTTCCTCTTACAAGATCCGTTGCTTTAAAAAACAAAATGGTGGCAATTACTCCAGAGGTAACAGCAACAAGACCTGATTGGATTATTTGTCCTTTGCTTGGTGTACCCACAGTAAAAAGCCCAAAAATAGATAAAACCACCCACACCGGCAGACTTGCTAAGGTCATCCCTAATACACGTTGGAAAACATCGAGACGCCCCCCGCAAATATCCATCATTTTTCTATTTCCAAGCGGGTAAGCAAAAGAGGCAATTAATACTGGAAGAACGCCTAAGGATATGGACACAATCGAAATACGATTGGCCTGGTCCGCTTGCATCAATATAATTCCTAGTAAGATGATTAATGACATGCCTAATCCTTTAAAAGGAATTTTCCCCTTCTGTTGGATGGCTCCCTTTTCAGTTATAACCCTTTCATAAAAAAATGGTGCGAGCAAGGATCCTGAGATGATCGTTACCTGCCATGTAGCCGCGATGAGCCAGCCTGGTGCATAGGCAGCCGAAAAACAGATCGGTCCATAAAATAGGCCAAAGCCAACGGTACTCCATAATAACCAGGCACCAGGCTTTCTCATTTCAGCAAGCAAGGGTTTTAGACTTTTTCTTCCCAACACAATCACGAAAAGAAATGGAACCATAAAGAAATATCTTAAGGATGCACTCCAAATCCAGCTTCCCCCTGCCTGATCCATGGATCTGTTAAGGATAAATGTAAATGCAAAAAAGAATGCCGCTAGGATGCCCAAAATGATTGGCCTCATTGTTCTCTATCCCCTCTGTTTCAATATTTTTTAATATGTATATAGTGTATTTTCCATTAAAAGAGGGAAACCGGCAAGTAGTTTCCCTCTTTTAATTAGTAGTTTGTTTATGATTTTTAGAAAAAAAGCCTACACCATTTTTTAAAACATAAATTTTTTTAGATACGAGTGAAACTTTCTCATTTTCCAATCGTAAACACTGTTGGAATGAATTTTTTCAAAGTGAGGTTGATACTATGTTTGGTAAGGTAGCTGCGGATATTTTAGGATTAAGTGATGTGGGATCAGTTATTAAGCCGGAGAATTATGATAAGGTCGATGCTGATGATTATGTCATGCATGAAGATAACGAAAAAATATATTTTCTAATTAAATCAAAGTCTGATGAATACTGTTTTACAAACAACGCCCTTATCCATTTAGATGGAACAAGCGCAACTAGCAAAAAACGGATGCTGCACCGTTATAGTTATGCAACAAATCGAATCTCTGACGTAAAACTTGAAACCGCAGGAACAGTTGACCTTGATGTAGAAATTAAGTTTAAAATCGGCTCAGAACCCTTCTCCATTGACGTTCATAAGAAACATATTGAAGAAGTTAAGGATTTGTATAAAGCTTTAATAAAAATCTCAGAAATCTCTCATGAAAATGAAATTTCCCTTCAGTTTGCTAAACAAAGCCTTGATGTGGCATCCACCACATTAGGCCGTGTAACTAGTCCGGACAGCAACTTGGTTGTCCAATTTAAAATGCTTAATCAAGCAGCCTTTCAGTGGTTAGAAGATAGCAAAAAGCAATACATTGTAAAAGATTTTGGCTATGTATTTGAGAAATATATTAATAACTAAAATAATGAAGCAGGCGCATGAAAAATTTTCATGCACCTGCTTTTTTATCTATATTCTATTAACACATCCTCCAATGGTAAACGTGTTGTATTGAAAGCAGGTGCTGCCGCCTTCCCTACAGAAATCAACACAATTGGGAAAAGACGATCGGAGACATTGAACATTTTCACGAATTTTTCTTTATCAAAGCCACCCATTGGAACCGTGTCATAGCCTTTGTCTTTTGCAATTAACATCAACTGCATCGATACTAAACCAGCATCAAATGAGGCAATATTTTTCAAGACCTCTTCTGGAGCAAATGGGTATGTTTTATTTGTACCTTCTATTAATCGATTCATATTAGCTTCGTCCATAAAACCAGCCTCATATGCACTTCGATAGACATTTTCTACACTTTTATACATTTCCTTATCGCCTAATACTGCAATAACGGCAGACGCTGTTTCTACTTGCTCTTGATTGTTGGCGATTGCTCTTAGTTCCTTTTTTGCCTCCTGATCTTGAATCACAATAAAACGCCAAGGTTGCAGATTACTAGAGGATGGTGCTTGTGTAGCTTCTTTTAGTATATCTTTAATTTCTTCCTGAGAAATAATGTATGTTGAATCATATTTTCTGACTGAATGACGTTCTTTTATTATTTCAGATAAACTTTTTATTAATGTGGTTTCCATGAGAGATTTCCCCCTGTGAATTTTTTAACTTACTAAAAATAAGTTCTAAAACATCTTACTATTAGTAAGTACCTATCGTCAAGAAATTAAAATATGGTATGATATAGTTAGAATAGTAAAAAAGAGGGATTTTATATGAGTGAACCTAACCATAAAGATTGTATGACTCATTCTGCAGAGGAAATAAAACATATATGTACTAACTTTCATAAGGCAATCGAATTTATCGGTAAACGCTGGATGGGTACTGTGATATATACGCTTATGGAAGGACCGAAGCGGTACCATGAAATTATATCATCCATTCCAGGAATATCTGATCGGCTCTTAACCGAACGCTTACGTGATTTAGAAAATGAGGGATTAATTGTCAAAAACATCATTACTACCACCCCCAAAAAAGTGGAATATGAATTGACTCCAACTGGTAAAGAACTAGATGAGGTTATACATGTCCTAATGAAATGGGTAAAAAATCGCGGGGAATCCCTGTGACATTGGATAACGATCTCCCACAAAAAAGGCTTGCACTATTTAGATAGATGCAAGCCTTTTTTTATGGACTTGGTCGATGAAACAGCCCCATAACCTCAATTGTTTCTGTGATATTCACGAAGGCACTTGAATCAACTTCTGAAATCAAGTTTTTAACTTCATTTAATTCATATCTAGAAATTACTGAAATCAAAACGTTCCTCTGGTTATTTGAGTACCCACCCACACCATCCATTACAGTTAGGCCACGATACAAATTCTTCAGTAAATGATTTCTCATCTCTTCGCCCTTTTCTGTAATGATCATTAACGTTAATTTAGCATGATCAGTATAGATTGCATCGACTACTTTCCCTGTCACAAATATGGACACTAAGGTATATAGTGCAGAATCCCAATCAAACATAAAACCACTAATCAATATAACTACAGCATTCATACCCGAAAGTAAAAGGCCAATCGGAAAATCTCTTTTTCTTGCTACAATCATGCCAATAATATCAAAGCCCCCGGTTGATCCAGAACAACGAAAAACAATACCTACCCCTAAACCGGTTAAGGCACCACCAAAAATAGCAGAAAGAATCCTATCATCGGCGATTGCGTATTGGGGAACGATGTAAAGGCCTATCGAGATAACAATGACCGAAAAAATCGAATTCACGATAAATTTTTTCCCTAACATTTTATAACCTATAATTAATAAGGGAAAATTCAGCAGGAAATTCGCCACCCCTGTATTAACCGGTGAAATCATCCCTAATATCATTGAAATTCCGCTCAACCCGCTGCTTAACACTTCATGTGGTATTAAGAAAAGGTTAAAGGCAACCACAATAATTAGAGACCCCAGTAACATTCCAACAATTTGCATGGTACAATTCCTCCTAATACAGGTAGTTAATTCTATTTAAAAATAATAACCGATTCTCTCATTTAAAGTAAATTAAATAATGAATTAAAAAGAAACTTAATTATCTTTCAATTCTAAACTGATAAGTTAAACATCTCATTTTTGGAAAAATATATTATTGACAATTTGAAAATAATATTTATACTTTAGTAATATATTAACTTCATATGTTAAATCCTCATCAAACCGATGAGGTAGAGGTCGCAGATTTTATTAGTAAACCGGACGAGATGTAAGAGACATCTTTGACTCCGTTTGAAAGGAAAAACTGCCGAAGTGTGCTTTTATCTCTATAAAAAGCATGCTGGGGCTGTATCCGAATAGGAACAGAACTGTCATGTTTAGTCCTACCAGCTAAGCGTGTTGAGCTATCTTTCGGAAGGTATGATGCGGGGTATTAATAATGCCATCGATTATTCCTCGATGGCATTTTTTATTCCAAACTCCTTCTCGAAAAAATTAAAAAAGAGGAGTCAAGACTATGCAAACTGCAAAAGTTTTAAAAGAGAGTGAATACACTAGTGATTTAACAATACAACAGGAACCAACGGAATTAAAACGCAGCTTAAAATCTCGTCACCTAACGATGATTTCCCTCGGTGGAACGATTGGAACAGGGCTTTTTCTAGCAAGTGGCGGCGCAATCCATTCTGCGGGACCAGGCGGTGCAATCCTTTCCTACCTCGTTATTGGTATCATGGTATACTTTTTGATGCAAGGTTTAGCAGAAATGGGTGCTTATATGCCTGTTGCCGGCAGCTTTAGTACGTATGCAACGAAATTTGTTGATCCTTCCCTTGGTTTTGCCCTAGGTTGGAACTATTGGTATAACTGGGCCATTACAATTGCAGCAGAATTAGCTGCGGTTACGATGATAATGAAATTTTGGTTTCCAAATACACCTTCATTCATTTGGAGCGGTATCTTTTTAGTGATCATGTTTCTCTTAAATTATCTTTCTGTTAAAGGCTTTGGGGAAGCAGAATATTGGTTTTCCTTAATTAAAGTAGTCACTGTCATTATTTTTGTCATTACTGGTACGTTAATGATTTTTGGAATTATGGGTAATGAAGCGGTTGGCTTTAAAAACTTTACGATTGGTGATGCTCCCTTCCACGGCGGCTTTTTATCGATGTTAGGTATCTTTATGGCTGCAGGCTTCTCCTTCCAAGGAACCGAACTATTAGGGGTTGCTGCTGGGGAAACGGAAGATCCGAAGAAAGCCATTCCACATGCAGTGAAACAGGTTTTCTGGCGTATTCTGTTGTTCTATGTTTTAGCTATATTTGTAATCGGATTACTTATTCCATATACCAACGGGAATTTAGCCAATGGTGATATAACCGTTAGTCCATTTACGTTAGTGTTTCAAAAAGCAGGGATCGCTTTCGCGGCTTCCATTATGAATGCTGTTATTCTTACGGCCGTATTATCAGCCGGAAATTCAGGAATGTATGCGTCCACCCGGATGCTTTGGGATTTGGCCCGTCAAGGTAAAGCCCCGAAATTCCTTGGTAAATTAAACAAAAAAGGTGTTCCGGTTAATGCATTAATTGCAACTACCTTAGTTGGAACACTCGCTTTCCTAGCTTCCTTCTTTGGAGATGGAACCGTTTATATTTGGTTGTTAAATGCTTCAGGGATGTCTGGTTTTATTGCATGGCTAGGTATTGCTATTTGCCATTATCGTTTTCGCAAGGCATTTATTGCTCAGGGCAAAGACCTTAGCTCGTTACCTTATAAATCGAAATTCTTCCCATTCGGTCCGATTTTCGCCTTTCTAGTCTGTGGATTTGTTGTTTTAGGACAAAATTATTCTGCTTTCATGGGTGACCACATCGATTGGAATGGTGTACTAGTTTCATATGTCGGACTGCCATTATTCCTTATTGTATGGTTAGGATATAAATTCACTAAGAAAACGAAAGTTATTCCTTTAGATAAATGTGATCTAAGAAATTAATTGATAGAAAATAGCACGCGAAAAATTTCGCGTGCTACTTTCTCACCTAAATAAAAAAACAGACTCCATTGAAGAGTCTGTTATTACGTATTACGCTTTCTTTTCCTCTGATGACCAAATGTATAAGTCTTCAATAGAGCAATTTAATTCTCTTGAAATTGTCATTGCCGTATTTAAATTCATCACTTTTTTGGACAAGTAGTCGTTGAGTTGAGTTTGAGGAATACTTGTATTCCTTTCTAAACTTTCCAAGTCCATGCCCTTTTTTGATAATAGCGCTTTGAGGTTACTCTTTTTTGCTTTATAATTTGTCAAAATGACACCTCACTTTTTTAAAAGTATAACACAATTAGTTCGTAATTGAAAGGAAGAACGGTTTACCCTTTCCTCCTTGGCTTATGTTATACTTAATATTGAATAGGCAAAGGAGTTGTTAATCATGAAAAGCTCAAACAATCAATTTAAAAACGGACAGTCAGTTAACATTAAAGAAACTGGCGAGGTCGTCACCATTTTAAAATCACAATATGTTAAAAACATGAAAAGATATTCTTATATCGTTAAGGAACATCCAGAAACTTTCTTTTTCGAAGAGGAATTAAAGGTTCTATAATAAATGAAAAAAAGAGAAGGTCGATTCCCTGAATCGGCCTTCTCCTTTTTTTAATTAAAATTCAGCATTTCCTGTTGTTCTTGGGAATGGAATAACGTCTCTAATATTAGTCATTCCAGTTAAGTACATAATTAAACGTTCAAACCCAATACCATAGCCGGAATGTTTTGTTCCACCATATTTTCTTAATTCTAGGTACCACCAATAATCTTCTTCATTCATTCCAAGTTCATTAATTTTCCCAGCCAAAATCTCTTCACGTTCTTCACGCTGACTGCCGCCAATCAATTCACCAATACCAGGTACAAGTAAATCTGTTGCTGCTACTGTTTTGTTGTCCTCATTTAATCTCATATAGAAGGCTTTGATTTCTTTTGGATAGTCCGTAACAAATACTGGACGCTTGAAAACTTTTTCACTTAAATAACGTTCATGTTCAGTTTGCAGATCAAGACCCCATTCGACCGGATAACCAAAGGATTCTCCAGATTCCTTTAAAATCTCAATCGCTTCCGTATACGTCACACGGCCAAAGTCTGCTGTATAGGCATTATTTAGACGATCTAATAGGCCTTTCTCAATAAAACTGTTAAAGAAGTTCATTTCTTCAGGCGCTTGTTCAAGTACATAACCGATCACATATTTCACCATTTCTTCAGCTAAGTCCATAACATCTGGAAGTTCAGCAAAGGCAAGTTCCGGTTCTACCATCCAAAATTCAGCTGCATGTCGGGCTGTATTGGAATTCTCTGCTCTAAACGTTGGGCCGAAGGTATAGACATTCCGGAATGCCAATGCAAACGCCTCAGCCGAAAGCTGTCCGCTCACAGTTAGATTTGTTTCTTTATTAAAGAAATCCTTGGTTAAATCCGTTTTACCCTCTTCATTTTTTGGAAGATTGTCCATATCCAGCGTTGTTACTCGGAACATTTCACCTGCACCTTCTGTATCACTGCCAGTGATAATTGGTGAGTGAACATACACAAACCCTTTATCTTGGAAAAATTTATGAAGTGCATAAGAAGCAAGAGATCTCACACGGAAAACAGCTGAAAACGTATTGGTCCTCGGGCGTAAATGGGCTATCGTTCTTAAATATTCAAACGAATGCTTCTTCTTTTGTAAAGGATAATCGACATTTGACGAACCTTCAATCACAATGTCAGTTGCTTTAATTTCAAAAGGCTGTTTCGCTTGAGGAGTATGAATAAAATCTCCTACAACCCTAATGGATGAGCTAATTGGAAGCTTCGCAATTTCCTTAAAGTTCTCTAATTGCTCATCAAATACAATCTGCACCCCTTTAAAAAAGCTGCCATCATTTAGTTCAATGAAACCAAAAGTTTTGGAATCACGAATGGTACGGATCCATCCGGATAACTGTATTTTTTGTTCAATATAGCTTTCCGTATTTCTGTACAAATCCTTGATTAAGGTTTGTTTCATTGGTTTTCCTCCTAGATCTTATGTAAAAAAGCAAAAACCTTCCATCCTTTTGGGACGAAAGGTAAAATTCCACAGCACTATCATCGTTTTTCTTTTATCCCTTCAACATTATATAAAATACCATATCAAGTAAGCAATATTCAACAAATATTACCGTTTGGAAACGATTTATTTTAGTTTTTTGTCGATTCTTTTGATAAAATGTCATCTTGTAACCAAAAATGCTCAGAAAGCCATTTTTGGCGATCCAGTATAGCTGATTTACAATTGGTAAAAAGGTGATCGGTATCATACCATATGATTTTTTTGGGAGAACTTGCAGCAGCATAAAAAGTAACAGAATGGTCTCGTTCAATAAACTCGTCATTAGTGGCGAATTGGAAGAGTATCGATGCCGGTGCGGCATTTTTTACAAAGTTAATTGCATCTAATTTTCTTAGGCTTGAAACATAATATTCAAATCGTTCAGTTGGTAAAAAACTACGAATGATTGCTGCCATTGGATGTTCACTTGTCAATTGCCATTCCGAAGTTTGCCCATATCCGGATATCAAGACAAAAGTATTAATTCGCGAATCAATTCCTGCTATGACGCCGCCCATGGCCGCTCCAAAACCATGTCCAATAAATGCAATCCGTGCTTCATCCACGATCGACAGCTTACAAAGTAGAGTAATTCCCCTCCTTATATCCATTACTGTTTGAATATATTTTTGGATATCCGCTAAGAATTCAACACTTTTTATGAACTCTTTCCTTTCTTCAAACACCTGCCCCCCATCCCCTTCAAAGTACGGTGTTTCGATTAAGAGTGAAATATAGCCCTTTTTTACAAGCATTTGAGCTTCGCGAAGAAATGTCTTTCTATTTCCTTGACTTGGGTGCATAAAAATTACAGCAGGAAACGGCCCTCCATTATCTGGAGTTAACAGAAAAGCAGACACTTGTCCACTGAAAGGGCTTTCAAATTTGACATCGGTAATAGAATAACCTTCTTCTGTACTAGTACCAATCACCTCAAATTCTGCTTGTGTTTCTTCTTCGTAATCAAACATTCCTTACCGCCCCCGCGAAGATTCTTTTTTATAATTTATTTGAATTTTCTGAATGGCAGAACATAATAATCTATAAATCTCAATTCCTTGCGTCAATTTCTCTAAAGTTTTTTAAAATTTTCAGAATATTAGCAGGAAAAACATAGCTAATCGTCGAAATAATAAAATATCGTTAATACTTGATGTAAGAGGAGTGTTTGATGTGGACAAGATTACATGTATTGCCTACCTTTTATACAAGTCATCTAAGAATCAAGGCATTAGGGAAAAAGCGATTCAATTATTGAATGGCGATGTGTCCATTCGCGATTTAAAAAGAAATGTATCTATTCAAGCTAATGTAATGATTGCAGAATCGTTGCTGAAAAAAAATAAAATCGATAAAGATCAAGTCCAGCTGTTCGCCGAGCAATTTATGTATCAAGAAATCTAATGGATGGATTTTGGAACCTTTATCCAATTTGTTTTTGATAACAAAAAATACCACTACCTTTTTGGGTTGTTGCAGTATTATAATAGATGAATCCTAACGATTCCCAGAAGCGTTTAGCCTTTACATTCTCTTTTAACACACCAATCCTAATACTCTTCTCACCTCGTTTGAGCATCTCACTTTCGTATATTGCAAATGCCTGTGCACCGAAACCATAACCTTGATAATCACCATGTAGCAGTAATAGACCAAGCCAAGGGTAATGGTCCTTTGGATTCTCTAATAAGTAATCAATTAATCCAATATAGGTGTCATCAAGCTTTATAAATGCGCTGATTGAATTCGGATTTAAGAATTCTTCTTCCATGTCAGCTAGTGTTCTCTCCTCTTTGCCATTTTCAAAAATATTATATTCTGGATTTGAGTTTATCATTTCGAGTGCAATATACAACGTTTCTTTTTTTACCACTTCAAAATACATGGAGAATGTTTGCCTCCCTATTGTTTTTTCTAAAACAATTATATCAAACCTGTATATTTTAGTAACCTTTGTCGAACAATTATCGTCATAATTATTTAATTAACCTACTACACTTAATCGTTGTGTAATTTTTTGATTACACTTTTCAACCTACAATTTAAATTAAAAAGGAGATTTTATTATGGTACAAGTAGAAGTAACAGTAACTTTCGAAGGAAAAAGCTATTTAACGAACGTCATTGCCAATCGGGAAACATCCGAGGACGAAATATTCCAACTTGCCTTGGAACAAGTTCAAAAACAATGGAAAAAATAACATATCAAAAACCAGCAGAAGTCGATTCTGCTGGTTTTTGATTTTCGATAAAGGTTATCCATTTCGTGCGAATGGATGGTGCATAGATTGATATTGGAGATTAATTTTTACTATCTAGTGAGTAAGTATCTTTAGGTGCAACCTCCATTAGCGGACTTATCCCGGCTGTCGAAATCATGTGTAGTTCATGCATCGCCCTTGTGCAGACAGTATAAAATAATTTCCGTTCACTTTCTTTTTTATATTGAGAACAATCATACAAAACAACCGCATCGAATTCAATTCCTTTAGCAAGATAGGATGGGATGACGAGAATACCTTTTTCATAGGAAATTGTCCCCTTCTCAATTAGATGAAGCGGAATATCCGTTTTGAGTGCTTCAAAAGCCCTTTTGCTTTCATCTGCTGTCCTGCAGATTATGGCTATGGTTCGATGGCCTTCATTTTGAAAATCTTTAATTTTCTTAATTACTTGTTCAATTATTTCATTAGGTCTAACAATGGTTACTAATGGCTTTCTGCCTGGACGGTTAAAGGGGACAATATTTTCCCCACCCTCAATCAACGAACTGGTAAAGTTTACAATCTCTTTTGTTGATCGATAGGTTTTGGTAAGGACAAACGATTCGATTGTCTCTCCTGAGATATTTAGGTCTGATAATACGGTTTCCGCACCAGTGGCACCAGAAAATATCGCTTGATTAAAATCACCAAGTAATGTCATTTTGCTAAATGGAAATAACTTTTGGATGAAAGCAAACTGTAATGGAGAGTAATCCTGCGCTTCATCAATAAAAATATGACGAATGGCAGACTTGTTCTTCCGACCTTCAATCAAATCCTGGAGATACACATATGGTGTGGCATCTTCATAAGGAATTTCCATCTCCTTAAGTTTTCCAACTGTCTGATTGCTAATTTGTTCCCAATCTATAGGCAAGCGTTCATCCATATATTCAGCATATTTAAAAAGCTGACGATAAATCTTAGGTGTATCAATAAACCGCAAACTTTTTACTCTTACAAATAATGGTTTGAATTTTTCTTTCACGATCATTTCTGCAAGGAGTTTCTGCTCCTGTTCAAAATCATCAAAGGTATTTTCAGAAAACTGATTTTTTTCCTGCAGCTTTTTAAATACCTCCATAAAATCCTCTTTATCAAGATATTGGACTTCTTCCTCCACCCAACTTCTCGACCGTTCTTGTCTAACCTTTCGCTTTAAATCTCTTAAAAGCCATTCCTTAACAAGCTGCATCCGGTTTGGGATGCTAATGCCTTCTTCCAGTGAATAAAAATAGTCATGAATTTCCTTTTTAGAAATTAATACATCTCCCCTAAATGATAAATCCCTAAAAATTAGTCCTTTTTTCACTAAACCTTGTGTATATCGATCAATGATACTTTTAAAATCAAGGCTTGCTTTAAAACGAATTCCTTCAACTCTTATATGATATTCCTTTTCTTGATCATCCCCACTTAACAAATATTCCATTTGCGTAAAGGGATCTTCAATATGAAATTCTCTTCCTAATCGGGAATTTAAATATTCCTGGAAAGTGGATTGCTGCATATTTTCTTCACCCAACTCAGGTAATACTGTTGCTACATAGCTATTAAACAACGGGTTCGGCGAAAATAGCATAATGTTTTCCGAATTTAATGTTCCGCGATAACGATAGAGCAAGTAGGCAACACGTTGCAGCGCAGCTGATGTTTTACCACTTCCAGCTACCCCTTGGACGATCAGTATTTTCGCGCGTTCATTACGAATAATTTCATTTTGTTCTCGTTGAATGGTGGCAACAATACTCTTCATTTGAGTACTCGCATTATTTCCAAGTACCTCCTGCAGCATTTCATCGCCAATAGTTACGCCGGTATCAAACATTCCTTTAATTTCTGAAGCTCTAATAATAAATTGACGTTTTAAGTTCATTTCCCCTTCAATCGTTCCTTCAGGGGTTTTATATTGGGCAGGTCCAGGAGAGTAGTCATAATAAATGCTTGATATAGGTGCACGCCAGTCATAAATCAAGAAGTTTTCATCATGCTCATCCATTAACGATGCAATTCCTAGGTATACTTGATCGCCAGATTCTTCACCTTTTTCTAAAAAATCTATCCGCCCGAAGTAAGGGGAATACTTTAACCTTGATAAGGTTTTGAGATGTTTATCTAAATGTTTATGGGTCCTCTCCCGTTCAGAGAGCAACTCGGCCTGTTGTTTGATACTTGCTGCCGTTTCTATCATATCATCTGGTTCATCCATATTGACCGTTACGTCTTCCCAAAAATCTTTTCTAATTTCGAGAACATCAGAGCCTACTTTCCCGGCATTTATCTTTAACTTATTTATTTTTTTATCGATTTCATTTACAACCGTGGTCACTCTTCTTTGTTCCATTTGCCAGTCTTTGCTCTGTAAATCGCTCATCCAACCACTCTCCAGATAAAGTTTTGGTCATTTGTTGACAATCGAATCATTTTGTGATAATGTTATAATAGGTATTTTATCAGTTAATCATCTTTAAATATTTATGCCAATAGTCATTTTATCATGCTCCTTCTACATTATCAAGGAGTTTTTTGCATGTAATTAACAAACGCCTTATGGGCGTTTTTTTTTTCATCTAAATTCATTTAGTCCTCTAGAGATAGTATTCGTGAAAATTCAAAAAAAATTTATATAATCTAATTGACAATTAGTTGGTCAACAACATATAATTTATCTCGAATTAAGTTATTTCAGTTTCAAGATAAACAAATTAAAAACAAGCATATTGGAGGAAAATTAAAATGACAAATACTAAATGGGCTTTAGATGCATCACACAGCAGTGTAGATTTTTCCGTACGTCACATGATGATTGCAAATGTAAAAGGTACTTTCAACAAGTTTAATGCCACAATTGAAGCAGATCCAACCGATTTAACAACTGCAAGCATTGAATTTTCAATTGATACGGCAAGTGTAGACACTCGTAATCAAGATCGCGATGCACACTTGGTTTCAGCAGATTTCTTTGATGTTGAAAATCACCCAGCCATGACTTTTAAAGCAACTGCTATCGAAAAAACAGATGATGGAGAATATAATGTAACTGGTGATTTAACACTTCGCAGCGTAACTAAACCAGAAACTTTCGCAGTTACATTTGAAGGCCAAGGAAAAGATCCATGGGGTAATGAAAAAGTTGGCTTCAGCGCAGAAGGCACAATAAGTCGTTCCCAATATGGTCTAGTATGGAATGCAGCCCTCGAAACTGGCGGTGTCCTTGTAGCTGACAAAGTGAAAATCAGCTTACAAATTCAAGCAGCTAAAGCAGAATAATTAAGGCAAAGCACATTAACATAACAACAGCAAAAAGCCAGTCCAATTGTAGCGACTGGCTTTTTATGTTGTTTTTATTACCCAATCAATCGGTCAAGTTCCACTTTCAAATACTTAGCAAGCTCTAACATACCAAATTTTCCAGCTATTTCTTCTGCCTCAGAATTATAATTCGTATTCGTATTGATATCATAGGTATAAATATCACCTGCTGTATCACGAATAAATTCGATTCCAGCCACTTGAATGTGGTTTGCTGTGAGTACCTGTTCATACTTTTTAATTATCGGGTCTGAAAAACCATCAATGATTTCAAACTTTGGTTTCGATTCCTTCTCTTCACCCACTGGACAGAATAAATCACCAATCTGGCAGGCATCAGCCGGACATAATTGAAATCCTTCCGTTGTATCTACTTTGACTGCATACACGAATTTCCCACCGATAAATTCGCAGCGAGTTATAAAACTCTCCGGTGCTTGTATGTAATCTTGAATTAGGGTAACCCCATCCACCGGTTCCTCAAATGCTGGCCCGTCTACATAGTTTTTTAATCCATTTAACGATTGAAAAAGCTGCACCCCTAGCCCTTTCCCGGCCCGGTTGTGTTTTGTAATAAAGGGTTTATCGATAAATTCCGCTGCTGCCTCAAGGATTTGGCCCTTCCCGACAGCTGCAATGGTCCGAGGTGTTTGAATCCCAAATTTATTTAATTCTAAGTATTGGATAACTTTACTAACTTCCAGCTGAAGCGCCCGTGAACCATTGAATACCCTTCGACCATGGGTTTCAAGCCAAGCAAGTACTTGTCCAGCAAATTCTGGTGCAAAACGGTGCCCTCTCGTATGTGAGGAGGCACTCATCCGGTTATAAAAAACTCCTTCTGGAGGTTCTTTTGATAGATCAAGACGTCCGTTGTCCAGATGCCATTCTTCATAGGGCACTTCTAGTTCGTCTAAACGTTTAGTTAGATGAATGGTCCAGTCGTTATTTTCATGGATGATATAAACTTTTTTCAAATGATTAGTCCCCCTTTATGCTGTTCACAATTTAAATTCTATCACTTTTATATATTTTTTTGTAAATATTAAATTATTATTTTCCGTCGGAATATCGGTAACTTCGGACTTAAAGTTCGTGTAAATGGGCAATCCAAAGACAAATCGGTTGGTTCAATTGTAATCTATAAATAAGTAAAATGAGTCCCACCTTCTACCTTTAGAAGGTGGGACTTTTTAGGGACGGATAGTAACTCTCGTTCCATTGGGAACCATATCAGCCAGTTGAAGAACATCCCGATTATACATTCTTACACAACCATGGGAGACCGCTTTTCCTATCGAACTAGGATCGTTGGTGCCGTGAATCCCATAGCCCTGTTTTGATAAGGAAAGCCACAATACTCCGAATGGCCCCCCAGGATGATACTGTCGATTGACAATCACGAAATCCCCCGTCGGTGTATTGGTCAGCATCTTTCCCACAGCAATCGGAAAAATTTTCACTAGCCTGCCATTGTTATATAATGTAAGTTTTCGTTTTCCAACAGATATTTGAATGGAATAAGGAATGGTATTGGGCTCTGGTAAACCAGGAATCTGGATTCTTTGGCCGACTTGTAAATGCCCGACCCCGGGATTTGCTGCATAAAGATGTTGAAGGCTTACGCGATAATTAGCAGAAATTATATTCAGCGTTTCACCACGTTTAACAATATGAATCATGCGATCCCACCTTTCATCTGATATCTTATGCCTATACTAGTTTGTGGTTGCTTTATTTAAAAAGGTACAGATAGCTACCTTCCTTTGTTGCATCAACCGTTTATTCAAACCGAAATAGTGGAGCCATATCCTCTCTTACGTGGTTCACGAAAAAGTAATCATTACTTGCTTTATCATATCGATAATCAATTTTCCATTCATTTATATTAAAGGCGATATCTCTTATGGCATTTACAAACAACAGGATTTCTTCGTTAGTCATAATCGGATGCAACGAGAAACGCACCCACCCCGGTTTCTTCGAAAGATCTCCCTGATTAATTTTTTCGGAAATTTCCATAGAGGATTGTTTATTAATATGGAGAAGATAGTGTCCATAGGTACCTGCACAGGAACATCCCCCTCTAACCTGAATCCCAAACCGGTCATTAAGCAAGCGGACGATAAGATTATAATGGATATTCTCAATATAAAAAGAGACGATACCCAAACGATCTGTTTTATGACCATCTAATAAATGAAGACCTGGAATCTCTACTAAGCCAGGTAACAAAATACCTAACTGTTCCTTCTCTCTTTTTAAGATATTTTCCGCACCCATTTGGTCTTTCAAATTCAAACAAAGAGCTGTTCGAATGGCTTGTAATATTCCTGGTGTCCCACCATCTTCACGCAGTTCGATGTTCAGATGATATTGGTGCTCGCCCCATGGATTCGTCCAGGTCACAGTCCCGCCCCCTGGATGGTCGGGTACATGATTGGCATATAATCTACGATCAAAAACCATGACACCGCTAGTTCCCGGTCCCCCTAAAAACTTATGAGGGGAGAAAAAGATGGCATCAAGTTTTTCCAAGGGATCCTCAGGGTGCATGTTGATGGTTACATATGGAGCTGCAGCCGCAAAATCCACTAAACAGATACCGCCATGCTGGTGCATGATTTTCGCTAATTGATGATATGGGGTTTGAATCCCTGTTACATTGGAGCATGCAGTAAATGAGCCAATCTTCATGCGTCTGTTTTTATAACGATGAAGCAGTTGTTCAAGCTGGTTAATGTCGACGCCGCCATTTTCATCAGGACTTAATACAACTACTTCCCCCAGAGTCTCGAGCCAGGATGTTTGGTTAGAATGATGTTCCATATGTGTTAAAAAAATAACCGGGCGCTCAATTTCGGAAAGCTGCAGACGACCTTTCCACTGTTCATGGACCCTGATTCCAATCATCCGCTGAAACTTATTCATGACAGAGGTCATTCCAAACCCATCCAGAATCAAAGCATCATGCTCGTCAGCATTGACATGGTCCTTAATAATTTTTCTGGATTGATTATAGATTCCAGTCATCATCAAACTGGTTATATTCGATTCAGTATGAGTATTTGCCATAAAAGGACCAAATACCTCAGAAATCTTCTGTTCGATGGGTCGATAAAGGCGCCCGCTTGCTGTCCAGTCCGCATAGATTATTGTCTTTCTTCCATAGGGGGAAGCAAATTCTTGGTTCATCCCAATCACTTGTGAGCGAAACGGTTGAAAATATTCTTCAAGGTTATCCGGGATTCGGTAGGTTTTACTGCCAATACTAGCGGTGATCATTGGTTTCACACCTCACAATTTATATCTGTTATTAATATATGCAGGACACTTAAGCACTGGTTCTTTAACAATTGTCAAATAAAAAGCAACCCAATCAATTGATCAGGCTGCTTTTTAGTTATAGGGGGATGAGATTACTTCCTAATAAGTAGTAATTTTCGCCGATTCTTTTCTTGTGACTTCATCAATCTTTTGGATAAACATCTGGAAAACACGCCTTTTTTCCTCGAGATCCTTTATGTATTCTTTCAGTTGGTTATAGCTTTCTTCAAATGGTTTATGGTACAAGTCACGAATTTTTTCGATAATTTCTTCGTTTACCGTCGATTGAATCACTTGCTTTGTTATTCCATATTTATAGGAATAAACTTTTAGTTCCTGTGCTACTTCATCATATTCATTTGCAATTTCTGTTAAAACTAGTGATATATCATCCTTCCACTCATCTAGTGATTTTTGTAAGTAAGATTTTGCCATTGTTTCTTCCATAAAAACACCCGCCCTAATAGAGTCTCGATTATATTTACACTATTATAACGTTGTTTGATTACATAGAAGTTTCGGGCAGTTTACATTGTCTTTTCATTTTCTAATTCGTCTACCTCAACGCTTTTTCAAACTCATCAAGTGTCATTGAATATTTGATATAAATTCGAGGTAAATAGTAGAGTTCGTTTTTTAAGCCTGTCATCGAGAATGGACCTGGCGTTGTCGTCAGACCATACCGATAATACTTTTTCGTTTCTCCCACCACATGTTCATTGGTATTTCCATAGGGATAAGCGAGAGCAATCACTGGTTTCCCGGTTATTTGCTGAATTTTTTCTTTTGATTCTTTTAGCTCATAATTTAGATTTTCCGATTTGGTTAAATCAGGATGTGTAGCTGTATGAGACTGAATCGAGATGAATCCTGAATCTGCTAGCATTTTTAGATCTGATTTAGATAGGCGGTTTGCTCTTCCTATGAAATCAGATATCACAAAAAAGGTACCGGCTGGACGAAAATTTCCTGTTGCGAGCTTTTGAAAAATCGAATAGACACTAAGATTGTTTTTGTAACCATCATCAAATGTGATAAAAATCGGCTTCTTTACAGAATTACTTTCCTGCCAACGATCAAAGGTTAATAAAGTATACCCATGGTCTCTTAAATAGATCATTTGTTTCTCGAAATTCTCCGGAGTTACAAATAACTCTTTGGAACCAATACCATTAAATTTATCAATGGAATGATAAATTAAAATAGGAATCTTTTGCTGCGCATTAGCGCTTTTTGGATGTCCTAAAATGTGAAAAAATAAGAATAGTATTAAAATCTTTTTCATAAGATTCCTCACTTTTTGAGTTTTTGTATATTGCACACTCTATTATTCCTCCAAATATCGATTCAATTAAAAAAAAACTGCATGTCTGCAGCTGTACCGATGGTCGGTTTGTCAATGGGCGTATTTACTTTTTTTACCTTTCAGTAAATTTAATCGGTTCTCTTTGATGTGACTTTGCTTTCCAAATCGTGGTAGACTAAAAGTAATATTTGCGGAGAAGGAGCATCATTCATGACCAATTACAAAGTTTTATTTTTAGATATTGATGGGACCTTAGTGAGGCCCGATGATACGATTGAGGATTCCACAAAAGAGGCCATTTCACAGGTACAGGCAAGGGGCATCGAGGTTTTCTTAGCAACAGGCAGGCCGCTTCATGAATTAAAGGAACTTGCAAAAGAATTGAATATTCACTCATTCATAGGTTATAACGGTGCCTATGCCATATATAAAGGTGAAGATTTATTCCAGGAACCGATGAAAAGCTCAACTGTTCAGAGTTTCTTGGAAATTGCAAAGGATAACAAACATGAAGTGGTACTATATACGAATAGTAAGAACGTCTTTACCAATTTAACGTCTGAGATCATTACTGAATTCATGCAAAAGTTCCACTTACATAAAAATGAAGCATATTCTCCTTCAATTAAACACACTGTTTTAGGGATGACGCTTGTTAATTTAAAAAAAGAAGACCCTGCCCTTTACAATAAGGAAGATGGTATCCATTTATCCCAAATCAATGTAGAGGGAATGCGTCATTGCTATGATGTTATTAGAGATAGTGTGAATAAAGGCTATGGAATTCAAGTAGTTTTGAAGAGGCTTGGCATCAACAAAGAAAGCTCCATTGCCTTTGGAGATGGAATGAATGATAAGGAAATGCTTCAACAGGTTGGCGAGAGCTTTGCGATGGGAAACGGTCATTCCGACCTATTTCAATACGCAAAGCATAAAACTACCGAAGTCACTGATTCCGGGATTTATAATGGGTTAAAAATGCTAGGGTTGGTGAAATAACGAGCTGGGAATAAAATAAATACAAGTAAAATAAAAGTGCAGAGTATTTCAATCAAATTGAAACATTCTGCACTTCTTTGCGCTTTAAATCTTCGTGAAAATAATTCCAAGCAGAGCAGTAAGGACACCAATCAGTTGATATCTTTTTAGTTTTTCTTTATAAAGAAGAACCCCCGCCAGAACAACGACAAGACAATTCAAACTAACAATTGGAAACACGATACTTGCTGTTCCAGTCTTAAGGGCATAGAAATAGCTGCTATATCCCAAAATGCTAATTAACCCAACAATGGAACCAACATTGGCCTCTGACCGCTGCCACTTTTCCTTTTTATACATACTGCAAATGGCTAAATAGATACTCCCCCCGCCATACATGGCAATAAGGATATCTAATGAATTAATTTGTAAATAGGATGAAGTTTTCATTAAGATCCCTAATAAACCAAATGAAAATATTGCAAGACCCACACGCATCATCCAAGGATAATAATTGATTCTTCCTTTATTATCAGATGAATACTGAATGGCCATGGCTGAGCCAAGCATAATTAAGATTCCAACCCACTGAATCAGTGAGATATGTTCATGGAAAACAACGCCGGCACAAAGGATAGGAAATATTGTATTTGTTCCCACTAATGGCGATGTCAAGCTAGCTGGTCCCTTTTCAAAGGCCATTGACATTTGGATATTACCGTTTGCATTTAATATGCCAATAAAAGCTCCGAGCAAAATGGTGATTAGATTGAGGTGAACCGTTCCTGCTACTATTGCAAATCCGAATGTTAAAAGGAATGCGACAAAGTAGAAGTAGAACTGAATATGTACTTTCGACACTTTCCTCTGCGTACTCCACTTGAAAATCGTATTATTAGTCCCGAAGCAAACCATAGTAACAAAGGCTGCCGCAATCCACATGTTGAGATCCTTCTTTCTTCATCATTTCACTCCCTATGATAAACCTCCATTCTACTTTGCTCAATCGTTTTTTCGTGATTTTTCTTATTAAGTGCTCAATTTGCAAAAAAATGTTGTTATTTCTGGCTTTCCGTCTTGTTTTGATAGCTTTTGTCATCTAGCAGGAAAAAGTAATAGTGAATGGTGAATAACTAACCTAACGATGATTTATTTCCTAGATAAATAGAAAGGAATGTTTTTAACATGAAAACTTATACCTTAAAAGAGGTAGCTAAAATATTAAATACAACACCAGGCACCCTTCGTCACTGGGAGAAAGATTTAGTTGATTTACTAGAAATTCCTCGTTCAAAACAAGGGGCGAGGATATATACAGATTTGGAAATTGAACAACTTAAAGAAATTAAACAACTATACGATAAAAAATTAACTAAGGTATCCATTAGGGAATCGATGCAGAAAAAACTTCATCCTGAAAGTCAGGATGTTTATGAACTACCCCACTTTTCACAAGAGGTCTTTGGAAGTGAGGAAATACCAGATTCGTCTGAAGGTTCACTAGAAATCTTTGAAAATGAAGATGTGTCCGAATCACCAATCGTCTCATTAGAGGTTCTAACCGACACGGTCAAACCGATCACCATCCAAGATGCTATCGAGGCACATCAGTTATTCGAGGCAATAGCCACATTAAAGCAAAATTTCCTGAGCGAAGTTAAAGACGAAATCAGAACTGTAGTTCGAAAAGAAGTACTTGAAGAGGTAAAAAAGGAAATAAGGAATGGAACATATACAACTGTTAAGTCCTTATCTGACTCTATTTATAAATCGTCCGCTAACACAAAAGCTGAAATTCATGAGTTATCAGAGACACTTGAGAAAGCCTCTGAACTATCTGCTGACTCGTTACAGCACCTTTCCAACAACATTGCTAACGTTTCGATAGAGACTTCTCAAGAAATTTATACCCTTTCCAAGCAGTTATCAGAAACTACCGAGGAATTATCCCACTATGTGGATGTTACGAATAACGAAATCTCAAGTCTAACTGAAGCAATGTCAAAAGAACGTGAATTTTTTATTGAAGAGCGGAATCTATACCGACAAGAAATTACTCAAAGAGAGATTGCTTTTCAACAAATGTTAAATAGTTATCGAGATGTGGCTGCAACAAAAGAAAAGAAATGGTGGAAATTCTGGACTTAAAACGAAAGAGGCCATCGATAGAACGACTCCCTGTTTAAAAAATAAAACAATATTTCATCACTCGTGGATTGGGGTTTATTTTATCAATGGAGGGATTCGAAATGAATACAAGTGAAGTAGCAAAATTAATCGGTGTATCTACAAGTACTATTCAGCGCTGGGTAAAACAGCTCGATCTGCCCATGGAAAGAAACGAGCGTGGACATTACTATTTTAGCAGCGAGGATATTGAATTATTAAAAGAAATACATGAAAAGCTCCAAAACGGGACATTAATTCAGGAAATAGTGCCATTAAAGAAGGAAAAAATTCCACGAAAAGGAATTGCTAAGGCGGTAGAAGACAATCAAGTTTTAGAAAAGTTACTGACAAAAGTCAGTGAGTTAGAAAATAATCTAAACTCAAAAGCAGATTCGGTTGTTTCCTATCAACTCCTTCAACATCGTCGTGAACTTGAGGATTTGCAACATCTTGTAAAAGATTTAACACAGCAAGTGGAACAACTACAAAAACAGATGAATGATTTGCAAATGGCCTCAAAAATTGATGAACCACTTGTTTTTGATCACAAAAAAGTCAAAAGGAAAAAGAAAAATATAGTTAGCTCTTTATTCGGTTTTTAGGTCATTTCAATTTATTCATAACTTTGATACACAAAATAGCCGAACTGGTTACAACCAGTTCGGCTATTTTAGTAAATTCATTCCAATTAAACTTTCAATTCAACTAGTGGCTGGGTATATTTTTTTATTAAATAACTTCCAAGAATGATACAAATCATTAAGGAAAGAACCAAAAGTAAAAGGTAATTTCCTGAAAATGAGATGATACTTTCGTTAGGAAGAACCACTTGAAGTGATTTAATAATAAATCCATGAAGCAAATACACATATAACGTTCTTTCACCTATTTGAGTCACTTTAAACTGGTTTGAAGGAATTAAGGCTAAAAAACCAAAGACAACAAGTAAGGTCAACCCATATTGAAGTCCTCGAGTAAGGCCATCGGTCAATTCCTCTCCTCCCATATTTGCATAAGAGGTATCACCTAAAAGCCAAGACACCGCATCCTGCGGGAAACTTAAGCTAAAGAAAACACACGTCCCAATAATAATTGCAATTCCTACCGGAAGTGAATATCTGGCCCGAATAATTTTTTTTAACTGATCACCATTTAGTAAAAACCCCATGAGAAAATAAGGGAAGAATACAAAAGTTCTTGATAAGCTTAAAAAACTCCCCGCTTGATCAACAAAACCAATCGCAATCCCCAAAACAATGGAAATAATAAAACCCCACCATTTTAACTTTGCAAAAAGATAGAGCAATACATTCCAAAAAAACAAACTCATCAAAAACCAGAGAGACCAATGAGGATGTAAAAAATCGAAATCAAGCTTTTCTTCCTGACCATTCAAAAAATAATAAATGGAATAGATGATTTGAAAAATAAAATAAGGCAGTAAAATCTTCTTTATCGACTTGATAAAGTAGCCTTTCTTTTTATAACCTTTTGCAAAATATCCGGAAATCAAGATAAAAGCCGGCATATGGAATAGAAAAATAACTGTATATAAAGTAAATAGAATTCCATCTTGTTCCTTTAATGGACTTATCAAATGCCCAAAAACGACAAGAAAAATCAAAATAAATTTTGCATTATCAAAATACTTACTCCTTTTTGAAATTGAAGCCATCATATCACCCCATAGTTAAATTCAATCAAAAAGGTATATTACTATTCTTTTCTTTACCTCTCACCAAATATTTCCTATAATCAATCGTCTTATCATTTAAGCAAATCATATCATAAAAATATTACAGGAATATGTATTTATATTTTCTGTCTATTGCATGGTGATTACAATTTTAAAATAGTAATCTAATATACCCACGATAAATTTACCACTCCATTCTTAATAAGACCTTAAACCCGCAACTAAGAAAAAATAGGGAAAGCCACTCCCTTTCAATAAGGAATGGCTTTTCCTATTCATAAAGTAATATCTATAAGATAGTTCCTGATGAGTTCCTGAAAATTCCCTCTTAATTCATCTTGTGAGATCCTAAGTGCTTTAGAAACCTGATAAATGTATTCGTGGTCACTTCGAAGCGACGAAGAATAATTTCTTTTTAGATACCGTTCTGCATCCGCGAAGGTTGAGAATTTCTGCTCAGTTTTCTCCTTATTATGTACAATAGAATAGTTGCCATCTCCATCAGGTATGATAAATGAATTTTCTCCCAGCGGGTTCTGATAAGATGTTCCAACCGGAGAATCTTTAAGATTAAATTCATTACGATTGGCATCAGGTTTAACTGGGATAATCTCAAAAACATTTTGAACAAACTTTTCAAACGCTTCTCTAGTCAATTCCGACCCGGAAGCTTTTGGATGCCCTCCTCCGCCGTATCCTTTTGCAAATTCGGCAACATTTACCTCATCATGAATGGTTCGAAATCCCATCTTCTTCCCACCTATATTCAAAAGGATAATCATATCTAAATGTGGATATAAATTATTTAACTCATTTCCAAGTTCTGATAAATATTGTTCGGCATGGACAATCCCAACACAATAATCATCAACAAAGGTTTGCACCAGTTGTCTACTTTTTGAATGGATATACCGATGAATTTTTTGTTCCTCAATATCGAGCAGCATAGTTTCTGTATCTGTTAGCTCAAACGAATCAGCATTTTCCGTCAACCTTTTTAACATTTCTTCTTCAAATAGTTCACGACTCATGATATAGAACAAATCATTTAGACGTTTTGCGGTTAAATTATTATTTTCATCCCATTCCCAAGTGTCATATTGACGGACTAATTCAATAAATTCCTCCAGTGCTCTATTTCGTTCCATTATATTGTGTTCAATCAGGTAATCATAAAATAAGGAGGTTGCACATGTCTTTTTCCCCGTCTCATACTCCGGAATTACACTCCCCCATTTGTACTGATTGAAATGCATCGCCGTCACATGATGATCAATCATTTGAACATGTTTTCCCTGGCGAAACCGCTCCTCGAGTTTTTTCTCGACTTGCTCATTTACAGCCAAATCCGTAATGTAGATTTCGACATTATTATTCTCAGGGTTTTTAATCACAGCTTCCACTCTTTGATTTAAATTTCGATAAGAACTGTAAAATACATTCGCTTTGTCAGCAAAGGCTAGTTTCGCAATAAGCCCGCATCCAAGACCATCAAGATCGATATCCGTAAAAATAATCATCCTATCTACCACCATCCATTTTTGCTTCATAACGTATCGTTTGGTTTCTGCAAATTTTTTATGCAGTAACTAAGTTATGTTTTAACACTAACATTTATTTTAACATATTAGTAAATTATACCACCTGCTTTTATGACCTGGTGATAGTAATCACAGACATCCCAAAAATGGCATGCTATGATGCATTAGAAGTTTCTAATATTATTAATGAAACGGGGTTATAAATTGAACTTTCCACAACTTAAAATAGGTCATATGATGCCCAAAGTTCCGATTATGCAAGGTGGAATGGGTGTCGGAATATCACTAAGCAAATTAGCTTCAGCGGTCGCAAATGCTGGTGGGATTGGGATTATCTCCGGAACGGGGATTTCAACTGACGAAATGAGATCACATATAAGAAAGGCGAAAAGCCTTATCAACGATGCTGGTTACATTGGTGTCAATGTTCTTTTCGCGATGAATGACTTTGCTGAAAAAATGAAAGCTGCTCTTGAAGAAAAGGTTGACTTTATTATCTCTGGTGCTGGAATCTCACGAGATATGTACTCATGGGGAAGACAAGCAGGAATTCCCGTTATCTCCATTGTCTCATCTGCTAAATTAGCAAAAATTTCCGAACGACTTGGAGCAGCTGCGGTTGTTGTGGAGGGTTTTGAAGCAGGAGGCCACCTTGGAACAGATCGCCCAATGTTCGATATCCTTCCGGAAATTGTTGAAGCAGTTTCCATCCCAGTTATCGCTGCAGGCGGTATCATGACGGGCAGCGATATTGCAAAAGCCCTGGCCATGGGTGCTTCCGGTGTACAAATGGGAACGCGTTTTGTAGCTAGTGAGGAATGTGATGCGCCATTGGCATTTAAGCAAAAATATGTGGATGCAGGTAAAGAAGATCTAGTTTTGGTAAAAACAACCGTTGGACTTCACGGAAGAGCCATTAATAATAACTTTGCAAAATTAATAAGTGGACCAGATAAGTTGAAAATCGCCAAATGCATTGATTGCTTGAAGAATTGTTCTTACCGCTTTTGTACAATGGATTCTCTGCTCGTATCCATGAATGGTGATGTCGAGAATGGGCTTGTTTTTGCTGGAGCAAGAGTGGGCGAAATTAAAGATATTCTACCCGTTCAAACAATCATCGATAAGCTTACATTAGAATACACTCAAGCCATCTAGCACAATTAAAAGAGCCAACCGTTTATCCTCATTCGGTTGGCTCTTCTCTGATTTAATTATGGCAAATTACTGATTTTATTCTTAATCGGTGTTCGTGGTTTTGGCTCCGGGATTACATCAGGGTAGCCTACTCCCAATACGCCAATTATATTATAGTCATCTGGAACTTGAAGGATCCCTCTGTTTTTGGGTGTAATGCCAATCGATGACCAAAAGGTTCCCACTCCCTCTGCCCATGCAGCTAAATTGAAATTTTGGATAAAGCAGGCAGTAGCCATTGCATTTTCCTCTGTTTCTACAGATGTTGCCCCATGTTTTGATAAAATCATCAAAACAATGGGTGCGTTTCCGAAATTTGTTTTATGGTTGAGCTTTTCTCTTGTTTCGGCACCAATAAAATAAATCTCCCATGGTTCGGTCATGCGGTGATTGGGTGCCATTGCCGCGGCCTCTAACCATGAAAGAAGTGAATTTTGGTCAATTTCTTCCGGCTTAAATTTCTTTATGTTTCTTCGCGTTTTAATCGCATCTAATGTATTCATTTACATATGCCCCCATCTGTATTAGCTGTTTATTGTAATATCATATGCAAAAAACATTAACTTTGTATAACAGCAGAGTTAACTTCCAAGTTTATAATACCCTCTTTTTAAGCCGTTATAGCAGAACCATAGTGCTTGAACAAAAAAGAAAATCCCCCAAATCGGAGCTGGAATAATCCCTGTAAGTTGTGCAAGATTCGCTGCGTCCCCTGCTGATTGGGGCTGAAATAAACTAATAAACAATATTTCATAAGCACTTTGAACGGAATCCACCAATAAAATAGAGGCGATTAAAAGTAATAAGTTATCTCTAAACTCCTGACTCCCTTTAATCAGTAATAAAAGAAATACAACAGCAAATGAGCACAGCCAAAACAACCCGTAAGGATTCCTTACCCAAAAAATAAGATTCAAAGCAATAAAACCTAGCAATATATCAATTAACAGATTCTGCTTTTTCTTACCAATTAACAAAAATGACAAAAAGGCCATAAAGGAAGCAAACGTGTATCCTCCTAAGCTAGTTAAAAAACTACCAATCCAAGTGGACTGATTACTATACGTAGCCCCTTCGGAATTCATAAATAAAGATATTCTTTCTACATTCCCGCCAAAAAGAGCAATCAACGCATGTCCGGATTCATGGATAAGGGTATTAATAACTTTGACATAGTTCCCAAGCAAAGGTACATGTATCAACAAAAAAGCAAGGATGAGGAAAAGGAAAAATTTCGCACTGAATTTGTCTCGAACAAAGCTCAAAATAGATTCCCCTCTTTAATAAAAATTTAGTACCTACCATCATTTTAACATTTTTTGTTAGTACAATTGCAAATATCTAGGCTGCAAGTCAGTTCAAAAAAGCTGGCAATCATACAGATTGTCAGCTTTTTTAAGCGGATTGAACATTCCTTTATATTTTAGGAAGGACCACTTTAAAAGTTGTTCCTTGTCCTTTTTGACTTGTTACCTCAATTTCCCCCCGGTGCATATCAACAATTGATTGAACGATCGATAAGCCCAAACCCGTCCCCTCAACTGATCGTGCTCTTGAGGCATCAGCCCGGTAAAAACGGTCAAATATTCGGTCCCTTTCTTCTTGGTCCAAACCAACGCCATTATCTTTCATCACCACTTTGATTTGCAAATCAGAATCAAATAATTCAATATCAATTTCCCCATTTTCACGATTATATTTAATTGCATTCGTCAAGAGGTTTTCCCAAACCGAATATAGTAAAGCCGGATCCCCTTTAACCGAAGCATCCGGTAGGGAATAACTCATCATGATTCCTTTATCAAGGATACTCCATTGGTATTGATGAATGACACTTTTCAACTGCCCAGTGATATCTACCATACTAATTTCCATTAAATCCTTTTTGCTTTCAATGGTGGAAAGAAGTAAGAGCTGTTTGGTCATATTGGATAGTCGGTTTACTTCAGATTGTACCACTTGAATATACTGTTGTTTTTTTTGCTGGCTGCTGCTATTATTTTCCAATAGATTCAGGTATCCTTTTATATTGGTTAACGGTGATTGAATATCATGAGTAATATTTGAAATTAAATCTTTCCGCAGGATATCTACTTTTGCTAATTTTTTGGCCATTGTCGAAAAGCTGACAGCTAAATGACCGAGTTCGTCTTTTCTATCAATATCAAGCTTGATTGAAAAATTGCCTTCTGCGATTTCTTTCGTTGCATTATTAAGCTTTTTAATCGGTTTAACTAAATACTTTGTACTAATTAATACCAATAGAATGCTTAACAAAATTGAAATGACTAGCAGCCAGCCGAAAAGAATATGCATTTCATTAAACATGAGCTTAATATCGGGCCGGATAAACAAAGCATATTTTTTGTTTTTGTATTCAAAGGGAACGCCAATCGAATTTGTTAATTCATTTGCAAAAAATCCTGTTACAAACGTTTTGTGCGGAAACCGGCGCACACCATGATAGACTTCACCCCGCAATACTTTTTCGGGAATTGCTTCAGGCAATGCCTTCTTTCTGAAAGGTGAGCCAAAATATTGCTTGTCACCTTCTTCGCTGACCACAAGAATTTGGTAACCAATCGCACCAATGTGTTTAAAGTAATCCTGCAGGCTGATCAAGGGGTGTTTACTTGCGAAATCCGCTACCTCAGATGCGAAATAACTAATCTTTTCGTCATTTTGCTGTTTCAATTTCATTTGGTAGAAGGCATTGGAGAGCAAAAATGAAATAATTCCGCTGAAAATCATAATCATTATGGTTATGAAAGCAAATTTACTATATAAAGATTTCATTTTCATTTTTGTAATACCTCCAGGGAATAGCCTACCCCTCTGATGGTTTTGATGGCAAAATCCTCGGCAATGTTCGTGAACCGTTCCCGTAATCGTTTCACATGAACATCCACCGTTCGTTCATCTCCTTCAAAATCCAGTCCCCAGATTTTTTCGATGAGGTGACCACGGCTAAATACTTGGTTTGGATGTGTTGCCAAAAAGGATAACAATTCAAATTCTTTTAAAGGAAGCATGAAGGTCTTGTTGGCGATTTTCACCTCATAGCTTTTTTTATTTATATATAAAGAGCCTAAATTAACATTAGCTTCGCTTGTTTTTACGTATCTTCTTAATAAGGCATTGACTCTGAAAATTAATTCTTTTGGTTCGAAAGGTTTAATTAGATAATCATCCGTTCCTGATTCATATCCTTTTTCTTTATCCTCAATCTGGCTTTTTGCTGTTAAAAGGATAATCGGAATATCATACGATTTACGAATTTCAGTGGTTAAGCGGTACCCATCCATGACAGGCATCATGATATCCACAATCGCTAAATCGCAAAACTCCTTCGTTAAAATCTCAAGTGCCACCGCCCCATTTCCTGCAGCGATGACTATGTAACCTTCCTTCATCAATAAGCCTTTTACGATATGACGAATATACTCATCATCATCAACAACTAAAATAGTTTTCATCCCAACACCTGCTTTTTTTACTTTTGTCTCACTATATTCTACTCAAAGCCCAGTGATATGAAAAGAATGAACATAAAATCAAGAGGATTCGACAAACTAACAACTTATGTGTTACCATTAAGTTGTTGCATTGGTGCATTAGATAATTTTTTTAAGGAGGAATGGATTTGATAGAGTTTAAAGACATTGTAAAGAAATACCGAACAAAAACCATTATTAAGCCCTTTTCACTTGAAATCGAGGCTGGTCAGTTGGTCGTTTTTATCGGACCCAGCGGCTGTGGGAAAACTACTTTACTGAAAATGATTAATAAATTGATTCAGCCATCATCAGGAAAAATTTTTGTTAATGGGACAGATATCTCGACGATGAATCCAATTGAATTGCGGAGAAATATTGGGTATGTCATTCAAAACACAGGATTATTTCCACATATGTCCATCAAGGAAAATTTAGAATTGATTCCAAAGCTTAAGGGTGAAGATCCTGCTTCAATTGCCCAAAAAACGGGCGAATTGTTAGAGTTAGTCGGATTAGATCCAAAGGAATTTTTACATCGATATCCTAGGGAATTAAGTGGCGGGCAGCAGCAAAGAATAGGCGTCGCAAGGGCTTTCTCAACCAACTCCGATATCATTTTAATGGATGAACCATTTAGCGCATTAGATCCTGTCACAAGAAGCTCCCTTCAAGATGAACTCTTCCAAATGCAAAAGGAATTAAACAAGACGATTATATTCGTCACTCATGATATGGATGAAGCTATTAAAATAGCTGATAAGATTTGTATTTTAAAAGACGGGGATATTCTCCAATATGATACACCTGAAAACATTCTTAAAAATCCTGCCAATGACTTTGTTGAAGAATTTATTGGGAAAAGAAGGGTTTGGAATAATCCAGAATTATTAATGTCAGAGGATATTATGATTCCGAATCCAGTTAAGATTACATCCAGACGTACCGTTCTTCAAGCGATTGAAATCATGAAAGATACTAAGGTTGACAGCCTGATGGTCACAGATAAAAATAATGTCCTTAAAGGTTTGGTGACATTAAAAAGTATTCAATTATTAAATCGAACGACCTCGATTGAAATGATTATGGAACACAATGTTCTCTCCGTTTCACAGGAAGCAAATTTAATTTCAGTGTTGGCTACCATGAATGAACATAAAATCGGTTATGTACCTGTTGTGAATAGTCATAATCAATTAATCGGTCTCATTACGAGGAGTAGTATTCTATCAGCATTAAGCAGCCAACTAATCGATTTGGAGGTGGCCTTTTAATGAATGGATTTTGGAACTATTTAACCACAAATTATGAGCAGATTTTTAGTTTACTTGGCCAGCATCTGTACTTAAGCGTAATTTCTGTCTTTGTAGCGATTATTATTGGGATTCCACTCGGAATCTTAATCTCGAGAGAGCAAAAACTCGCAAAACCAATCATTGGAACCACAAATGTGATTCAAGCAATACCTAGTTTGGCACTACTTGGCTTTCTCATACCATTCGTTGGAATCGGCAGTACCCCTGCGATTATTATGGTCGTTCTTTATTCGCTCCTTCCCATCGTTAAAAACACTTACACAGGTCTAACGAATATTGATGGAGATATTCTGGAAGCCGCCAGAGGAATCGGTCTGACCAAGAGTCAAACGATGAGAAAGGTTCAGTTACCACTAGCCTTCCCGATGATTATGGCGGGTATCAGAATTTCAGCGGTAACCGCTGTTGGACTAATGACAATTGCCGCCTTTATCGGTGCAGGCGGACTTGGGTACCTTGTATTCTCAGGTGTGCAGACGGTAGATAATTATATGATTTTGGCCGGAGCGATTCCAGCTTGTATTCTTGCACTGCTGATTGATTTTATTGTTGGGAAACTCGAATCCACACTTTCTTATACAAGCAAAAAAACTTCAGCAAAAAAGACTGGTAAAACTACTAAAAAGCTTATGATTAGTTTTGCTTCTATTGTGATCATCATAGCCAGTGCTTTTACTGTATATTCAAAAGTTAAAGCAGAGGATAAAATTGTAATTGGTTCAAAAAACTTTAGTGAACAATTGATATTAGGAAATATGCTTGCAGATTTAATAGAAAATAAGACTGATATTCAAGTAGAAAGAAAACTAAATCTTGGCGGCAGTCAGGTTGCCTTCGGTGCCCTTAAAAATGGGGACATTGATATGTATGTTGAATATACGGGGACAGGATTAGTTAATATTTTAAATCAGCCTCCACAAAGTGATCCAGACGCGGTCTACGATATAGTCCAAAAGGAGTTCAAGCAAAAATATGGTTTTGATTTATTAAAACCACTTGGATTTAATAACACGTATGCCTTAGCCGTTCGTCAAGATACCGCAAAAAAATATGGTCTAAAGACGATTTCTGATTTAGCTAAGATCAGCAGCGGATTGACCATGGGGCCAACGATTGAATTTCCAAATCGTGAGGATGGATTAATTGGACTTTCAAAAACGTATAATATGAGTTTTAAAGAAGTGAAAGCTATTGACGGCGGGTTGCGCTATACCGCATTAGACAACCATAAGAGTGATGTCATCGATGCCTTTTCTACTGACGGGTTACTCGAAGCATTCCACTTAAAGGTATTAGAGGATGATAAAAACTTCTTCCCTCCATACTATGCCGTGCCGATGATAAAAGAGGAAACATTAAAGGAACATCCGGAATTAAAAAAAGTTATTAACTCTTTATCAGGTAAGTTAACGGATGAAAAAATGAGAAAGCTCAACTATCAGGTCGACAGTCTTAAACAGTCACCTGCAAAAGTGGCAAAAGAATTTTTAGAAACAGAAGGATTATTAAAATAATGTTGTAAAGGAAATGGCCGGTTTGCAATTAAACCGGCTTTTTCATATATTATTCTTACTAAATTTACTCTTCCAAAAAGTGAATCACTCTGTCATATGTTTCCTCTGCACCAATAATAAGGAGAATATCCCCCTCAAGTATTAACGCATAGGGTCCCGGAGAGATAATTAATTCACCGTTGCGTTTCATGCCAATAACAGTTCCGCCTGTATTTTGCCAAAACTTCAAATCTGAAATGGTTTTTCCAATATGATTACAGCCCGAAAACACTTCTATTTCAATGGGAGCAAGTGGATTCGTGTGCCGAAGCTTGCCCGAGTAGTCCATGATTTTTCTCAGGGTTTCAAAGAGCTGTTCATCCAGCTTGTCCCTTTCGGTAATTAGTGAGTTCATTTGCTTCTCAAGATCTTTGATGCTCGCAAGATTCGAAAACCGTTGAATATATTTATACGCATTTTCACGGGATGCAATAACGATTCCACTACCTTTAGTAGATTCAACAATCTCCACATCCTCCAAAATCTTTATGGCTCTCCGAACTGTTTCAGGAGAAACCTTATATTCACTTGCTAACGTCGATCGGCCGTGAATCTTCTCTCCTACCTTAAATTTCCCATCGTATATTCGATTTGCTAAATCGATTGCAATCCGCTCGTAAGTCGGTATTTGTGCTTTTTGCATAACTTCCTCCACCGCAATCTTTATATCAGACTATTCCTTCATAATTATTAGTTTTACCTTTTCAATATACTCTTTTGTATGTGTCTATGCGAGCATAAATATTTCTTTCAATACAAAATAACGTATGTGATTCCATTTATTTTTATTGGACATAATTGTAAAGAACCATGATTAATGAGGTGAGTAATTGAGACGGAAAATCCTTATCATCCTAGGTAGTATCTTTGTTTTATTTATGATGATATTATTTATTTTTTTCCTTGTTAAAGGGGAATCCTCCAAATGGCAAGTAGCCCTTGGCGGCTTTTTTGTATGTGGCTTACCCGTTTTGTTAATTTTTAAGAAAAATATTCCATTTAACCTTCCGACCATTATTGGTTATTATCTATTTATCTTTTGTTCCACCTATTTAGGTTCAATTGGGGATTTTTATCTTAAATATAAATGGTGGGATTCGACCATTCATTTTTATAAAGGCATCTATATGGCTTGTTTTGGAATAACGGTATATAAATTAATAATTCCTGAACAAGTGAGATTCGGTACCTCTAGATGGTTCCTTTCACTATTTGTTCTTTCACTGTCCGTCCTTGCAAGTGTGCTTTGGGAAATCTATGAGTTTGTAGGTGATAAAACTTTCACACATATCATGCAGCTAGGGGGAAATAAAGATACGATGTATGACTTATTGTGCGGCGTTTCAGGTGGACTGATAATTGCTATTTACGCCTATTTTAGAAAAGAAAAAGTTTAAAGAGGTGAAAATGGATGAATCGAAAGCTGGTCATCATTTTAAGTTTCATTTATGTCCTTTTCATGGCTGTTTTATGTGTCTACTACTATTCGAAGGATGCAACTTTTGAAGGTTCCGTTGCGATTGGCGGAATTGTTTGCGGTGCTATCCCATTATTATTGGCACTATTCACCAAAATGCAATTTAATTTACCTATTGTGATTTCTTATTTAATATTTTTAGTTGGCTCGCAATATTTAGGATCTATCCTGGGCTGGTATGGTCTTGGTTGGTGGGACACTTTCATGCATTTGGTCAGTGGAGCCATTCTCGCTTTTTCTGGAATTGCTTTATATGAACGTTTAATCCACCGAAATGCAGGGGATAAGATATCGCCGTGGTTTGTGTTTTTATTTACTCTATCCTTTGCAGCACTCGGCGGTGTCTTATGGGAAATTTACGAATTTAGCTCAGACCAATTTTTCAATATGACCTTGCAAGGCGGCGGAAACAAAGATACGATGACCGATTTGATTGCTGATACGATTGGCGGGCTAATTATTGCAATCAGGGCAGGAATTAGAACAAAGATTAAGTTAAAAAAGAGTGCGTCATAATTAAATTGACGCACCCTTTTCTTAGCACTCCAGTTTAAACTGTTACAGCCACAAAAAATTCCTCATAAAGAGCTTGAACCGCTCTTTTTTCATCCACTTCTTTAACCCCAAACATCATGCTCACTTCCGACGAACCTTGGTTTATCATCTCAATATTAATACGAGCTTGTGCCAAGGCTTTGGAGGCTTTTGCCATTGTGCCCACATTATGACGCATACCCTCGCCTACAACCATGATGAGCGCTAGACTATGTTCAAATTTCACTAGATCCGCATGTAATTCAGATTCAATTCGTTCTTTTATTGCCTTCTCCGTTTCAGCACTCATTTGATTTTCACGGAGGATCACAGAAACATCATCAATTCCGGATGGTGTATGTTCATAGGATAGTCCGAAGTCTTCTAAGATACTTAAAAGCTTCCGTCCAAAACCTATCTCTCTATTCATTAAGTATTTGCTTACATAGATACTGCAAAAACCTTGATCACTGGCAATACCGATCACTGGACCATTCGTATTATCCCGCTCATAAACAATCCTTGTGCCAGGTGCAGTTGGATTATTTGTATTTTTAATGTGAACAGGTATGCCTGCTCGAAATGCCGGAACGAGTGCTTCGTCATGCAACACAGTAAATCCTGCATAGGAAAGCTCGCGCATTTCCCTGTAGGTCAGTTCCTTTATTTCCTTAGGCTTCTTTACGATCGAAGGGTTCACGGAATAAACAGCATCTACATCGGTAAAGTTTTCATAAAGGTCAGCTTTTAAAGCATTTGCAAGGATTGAACCAGTAATATCGGACCCGCTTCGTGAAAAAGTGAATACCTCTCCTTGTTTACTATAGCCGAAAAATCCAGGGAAAATTAAAATCCCGGATCGCTCGTGAAGCGTATATAACTGATCATACGCTTCCGGTAAAACCTGGGCATTGCCCGGCTCATCACTGACAAGAAGACCCGCTTCTTTTGGATCCACATAATAAGCTTCAACACCCTGCACCTGGAAATAGGCTGCTACCAATTTGGCATTATTGTCCTCTCCACTTGCTTTTAACAAATCAAGAAAGCGTTCAGGCTCAGATTTATCGCTGCTCAATCTCTTTGTTAAATCGTCATGAATTTCGTTTATAATCTCTCGAGGCAATGCTAGTTCGTCTGCGATATAGGAATATCTCTCGATGACGGCCTCAAATTTTTCTTTTGGATCTTTGTTTTGCAGGCAGAGCACTCCACATTCAATTAATAAATCTGTTACTTTGTTATCATCAGCAAACCTTTTTCCGGGAGCTGATACCACAACTACCTTCCGCTCAGAATCTGAGACAACAATCTTAAATACTTTCTCCAGTTGTTTTCCGGATGCTAACGAGGACCCGCCAAACTTTACGACCTTCATCCCTACATCTCCCTAATATCTAAAAATATAATTTTAATTTTAACTGTATTCAGAAAATAATCAAGTTTTTTCTTCCCAGGGAATACATTTGTGTGCACGGTGTGGACATACCTTCAAAAAACAATGGAGTTCGTTTTCTATTGTCTCTGATTAACACTAACGAATCACTTCAATAAAATGGGAAAGTATCTTAGCTGTTAATCCCCAAATCACTTTTCCCTGATAGTGGTAGAAATATTCTTCAATTCCCCGTGTCCGCCAGTTATAATTTTCTCCACCGACAATTAAGTCAAAGGGAAAATTCTCATCCGGTTCTGCCCTAAATTCAATGTTATAAATCTCAGGTTTATTATGAATAAAAAAAGATAATGGTACAGTAAAAATCTCCCCGACTTCAGATGGATTGGGAACAATCTTTTGGGGGCTATTAATGTAGCCAACAAAAGGATAGATAATCATTCCAAAGGGTGAAATCATATAATCCAGCGGGTTGACATTTGAAATTTGCTCTTTGTTAATTCCTAGTTCCTCCACCGTTTCTCGGATCGCTGCATCTTTTTCATCCATATCCTGTTCATCAATTCTCCCACCAGGAAAACAAATCTCTCCTGGCTGTCTCCTTAATTCAAGCGAACGAACCTCAAACAAGACGTGAATACCATCCTCTTTTTTTAGGAGTGGCAACATCACAGCGTATTTTGAAAATTTCTCACTCCCAAGAATTTTAGGAGTATGACTTTTTAATTTAGTAACTATTGTTTCTAGCTCCATGATTTCACCTCGATTCATTTACAAATTTTCCTTATTACTACCATACCACTTTTTACCTTTGATTGAAAAAACAATCCAACAAGTTATCTGTTGGATTGTCCCCAAAAAATCATTATTCCTTTTTTTCATACCAAGAATACATATAATTAACATCTTCTATTGCTTGTGCGGATTTTACAATTTTTAGAGGATGAAAGGTGTCAATCATAACGGCCAGTTCAAGCGTTTCCTTTTTTCCAATACTTGCTTCCGTTTTACCTGGATGCGGGCCATGCGGAATTCCACTTGGATGAAGTGTGATGGAACCCTCCCGCACCCCTTTCCGACTCATGAAATTGCCTTTCACATAATAGAGGAGCTCGTCGCTATTCACATTGCTATGATAATATGGTGCAGGAATTGATTCGGGATGATAGTCATACAGCCTTGGGACAAATGAACACACGACAAAATTATTACCCTCAAAAGTTTGATGAACCGGTGGCGGCTGGTGGACTCTTCCTGTAATTGGTTCGAAATCTTCTATGTTAAAGGCCCAAGGATATAAATACCCATCCCAGCCGACGACATCTAATGGATGATGACCCAAGATATGCGAGGTAACCATACCTCGTGATTTGGTTAACACCTCGTATTCACCTATTTCATCAAAAGTTACCAAAGCTTCAGGTCCACGTAGGTCTCTTTCACAAAACGGACTATGCTCCAAAAGCTGACCATATTCATTGCGGTACTGCCTCGGTGTCGTAATTTGGCTGAACGACTCCACAAACAGCATTTTCGTCTCTTCATTTTCGTTTGGAATTAGCCGATAAATGGTTCCTATCGGAATGATCAAGTAATCACCAGGCCTGTAGGAAAGTGTCCCGAACATTGTTTCTAATTTTCCGGAGCCGTAGTGGATATAGAGCATTTCATCGCCGTCACCATTCCGATAAAAGCTATTCATCGGTATCGTTACACTGGCTGTTCCAATTAATAAATCCTGATTCCCCAATATATACTCCCTGGCCTCCAGGGCATCTCCTTTAGCGGGAATATTACTTGTAAAAAAGTGGCGATGCTTGAGCGGCTGCTGCTCTTCATATAAAGGCATATAATTGCCTACTATTTCTGTCTTCACCACTTCTGTCGGCATAAATTGGTGGTATAAGATCGACTGGGTTCCCGAGAATCCGCGTGTCCCCATCACCTGTTCTCTGTAAAGGCTTCCTTCAGCCTTTTTGAACATTGTATGCCGTTTATGCGGTATCTTCCCCATTTGACGGTAGAACATCATTTCACCTCTCTTCAGCGCTTATCACATTCACCAACACACCCAATTGATTAATCTCTAATTCTACTTGATCACCTGGCATCAGCCAGCGGTGTACCTTTTCCCCAAGTTCAAGGATACATCCTGTTCCAACTGTTCCGGAACCAATCATCTCTCCCGGATACAAAGTAACTCCTTCTGAAGCCCTCTCAATCATCTCAGCAAAAGAATAATAGAGATCTTTCATATTCCCCTCAGAAAGAAGAACCCCATTGACGCGAGCTTTCATCGAAAGATCAAAACCCTTCCCCAATTTAAATGGTTCTATCTCATCTTTTGTGACGATCCACGGTCCAATGGATGTCGAGAAATCCTTCCCCTTAGCGGGTCCCAGTCCAACCTTCATTTCCTTCCTTTGCAGATCTCGTGCGCTCCAATCATTCAATATACAATAGCCAAAAATATACTCATCCGCTTTATCAGCAGAGATATCTCTACCTTCTTTGCCAATGATGCAAGCCATCTCCAGTTCATAATCAAGCCAATTACACGTTGCAGGCTTGGTAATTTCTTCTCCAGGTCCCTTAATGGAAAGATGATTGGAAAAATAAAAGACAGGGAATTCGTACCATTCAGCTATCATTTCAAGACCCCTATTTTCTCTTGCGGTCCTCACATGCTGCTCAAATGCATAGAAATCACGGAAGCTCTTGGGCAAAGGGAGTGGTGCCAGCAATCGAAGTTCATTCAATGGGTAAACCCCGCTATGTTCCTTTGTGAATGGGGGAAAATTAGCTATTTTTCCTAAATAAGCATCACCATTTTCTAAAAAAGCTAATAGATTTTTTGGCAGCATCCCACCTGATGCTTCATACATATCTACGGCATGGTGTTGGTCAAGTAACCAACCTCCTCTGATTGTCCCATCCTTTTTTTCAAACGTTACAAATTTCACGGCATTCACTCTTTCTTCGTTTGACGATTCATTTCAAACATTTTTGCTAATGGGTCCGTAAAGATATTACCTGCCATTCGACCGATAGGATTAAGCTTGGCTGAATCGATTCGCCCTTTATCAAAAAGTTCATCATTTACATGGACATGTACTACTTTTCCGATTACCAGGCTCCCGGCACCAGGGGTATCACCAAAATGTAATACTTGCTCCAGTACACATTCTAAATGGACAAGCGACTCCTTGATACGTGGCACACTCACCTTTATACTTGGTTCTTTCGTTAAACCCACTTCTGCTATTTCATCAATTTCCGCACTGAATTCAATCGCACAGTCATTCATTTGCTCGGCCATGCTGTTACTTACAATATTAATAACAAATTGACCTATGCTTTCTATATTTACAAGTGTATCTTTTTTGGCTCCATCGGTTCCTCTTCTCATCGGTGAAAAACAGATCAGCATCGGGTCTGCACATATGGCCGTAAAAAAACTAAACGGTGCAGCATTCGCAGTCCCTTTTGCGTCGATGCTTGAGACAAAGGCAATGGGACGTGGAAGGATGGAACCGACTAATAATTTATAGGCCTCTCTCCATTCCAGTGTTTCCGGTGAGATTTCCATAACCTTTTCACCTCCGTTTCGTTACATTTTCAAAAAAAGGGAGAACTATATCTCTCCCTTTTTCCGAAAACGATCAATACTTTCGCTCTTTTAAATCTTGCTATATTTATAGATTCCCACGTCTCTCCTGTTCCCGTTCTATTGACTCAAATAAAGCCTTAAAGTTTCCTTCACCAAAACCACGTGCCCCTTTTCGTTGAATAATTTCCACAAATAATGTGGGTCGGTCTACAATTGGTTTGGTGAAAATTTGCAATAAATAGCCTTCATCATCGCGGTCTACTAAAATATTAAGTTCGCGAAGCTTTTCAATTTCTTCATCAATTTTGCCGATGCGTTCTCCTAAGGAATCATAATATGCTGCTGGAGTATTCAGAAATTCTACCCCATTTTGTTTTAAAATTGCGACAGTAGCTACAATATCTTCCGTTAATATCGCCAGATGCTGGACACCAGGACCATTATAGAATTCTAGATATTCCTGAATTTGTGATTTTCGTTTCCCCACTGCCGGTTCATTAATCGGAAATTTAATCCGTCCTCCATTGTGCATAACTTTTGACATAAGAGCTGAATATTCCGTCGTGATGTCCTTGTCAGAGAAATGTTTCATCTCTTTAAAGCCCATTACCTTAGCGTAATATTCGACCCACTCCTCCATCCTCTCCACGTTTCCAACTATATGGTCTATCCCAATTAAGCCGGCATCTTTAACAGGAAGTGATGCGGAATATGGAATAAACCCCGGCAAAAATACACCATTATAATTTTTCCGTTCTATTAACGTATGGATGGTGTCACCATATGTACCAAGAACGGCTTTTTTAACCAAACCTGTTTCGTCCTTCATTTCAAACGGGGCGTCAATGGCAATAGCCCCTCTTTTCACTGCCTCTTCAAACGCTTTCTCGACATCATCGACTAACAGGGCTATATCCTTCACCCCGTCTCCGTGTTTCTTTACAAATTGGGCTACAGCACTTTCTTCACCATAAGAACCTGTAAGGACGAGACGAATATTCCGTTGCTTCAAGCAATAGGAGGCGGTTTCACGATTACCAGTTTCAAGACCTGAATAGGCGACAGGCTGAAATCCAAAGGCAGTACAAAAAAAGTGACAGGCCTGCTTGGCATTGCCTGTATAAATCTCAATATAATCCACATCTCGGACAGGAAAAAAATCATCAGCTAGTTGGTCCTTCCTTACTCGATCTTCTTTCATCTAGAACCCCCCATTATTTAAAGAAATAATATTCTGAATTAATTCTAAATGAATGAATCTTGTCCTTTCAAGGATGGGATGTAAAGCAATAACGCATTTTTGTACTAAAGGAATCTTGCAAACATGTGAATTATTTCCCTAAAAAGCAAAAAGAAACTTACCCATAGCAGGAAGTTTCTACTGTAATGATATTGGAAATACTTTTTTATTAACGTAATTCTAAAAAGACCAATTAAAAAAATTTTTTTACATTAGGAAAGAATGGCACGATCACTTGCCATTTGGACACCACGAATCCTTTTAAACTCCATTAATAACCCTTCAATGGTTAGCTGATTCTTATTTTCTTCATTGACCTCTAATATAATTTGACCCTTATCCATCATGATTAATCGGTTACCTAAATCAATTGCTTGCTGCATGTTATGTGTAACCATTAAGGTAGTTAGTTTGTATTTGTCAACAATTTCTCTCGTTAAGTTCGTTATTAATTCCGCTCTTGATGGATCAAGCGCTGCTGTATGTTCATCAAGGAGGAGGATGGAAGGCTCTGTAAAGGTAGCCATTAGTAGGGATAAAGCCTGACGCTCTCCGCCAGATAACAAACCTACCTTTGCACTTAGGCGGTTTTCGAGGCCAAGATGCAGCGATTCTAATACCTCACGAAAATATTCACGGCGCTTTTTTGTTACTCCTTGCCGAAGCGTCCTCATTTTGTTCCGGGAATAGGCCATCGCAAGATTTTCTTCAATTGTCATACTAGGTGCCGTACCTGCCATTGGATCCTGAAATACTCGTCCAATCATTTTTGAACGGTTAAACTCTGACCTATTGGTGACATTTTTTCCACCAATTAATACTTCCCCTACATCAGGGATTAGAACACCCGATATAATATTCATCAATGTTGATTTCCCTGCTCCATTACTGCCGATAACCGTTACAAAATCCCCTGGCTGAAGGGTTAGGTTCACATGATCAATCGCAATTTTTTCATCAGGTGTCCCTTCATTAAAGATCTTATGAATTTGATTTAATTGTAACATGTTGGTCCCCCTTCCCTTGGCCAGATGTTTGCATCACGGTTGTTCTTTCTAACCGTCTGCGGGCTTTCCGCTTTCTCTCTTTGGAACCTTCAATGATTTTTGGCGTTGTAAGAGCAAGAATAACAATAAGAGCAGTAATCAGCTTCATATCACCTGGGTCCAAGAAATCAACACGTAAAGCTAACGTAACAACAATTCGATAAATAATCGAACCGCCTATAACCGCAAACGTGGTTCTGGCGATTGTTTTTGTACCAAATAAGGCTTCACCGATAATAACGGAGGCTAGCCCAATCACAATCATTCCAATCCCCATACCCACATCTGCAAATCCACCTTGTTGGGCAATTAGGGCACCAGAGAAAGCTACAAGCGCATTGGAAAGACCTAAGCCAAGCACAACCAGAAGGTTGGTATTAGCAGAAAGGCTGCGAATCATCCGTTTATTATCTCCCGTAGCCCTGACTGCAAGACCTATTTCAGTCTTTAAAAACAAATCGGTAAGGAATTTAATGACGAAAGTTACCACAATCATAAAAATAAGAATTCCCCATGTTTCCGGCAGGCTGTCACCGAGACCGGCCTTGGTGAGAATATTATTGAAAAATGAATCAATCCCTGTTTTTTCAAAAAAACCACTAATCTTCGTAAAAGCTGTATCTGTATTCAATAAGGGGATATTTGAGCGCCCCATGATACGAAGATTGATTGAATATAATGCAATCATCATTAAAATACCGGAAAGTAGATTATTAATCTTTCCAAAGGTGTGAAGAAGCCCTGTCATACATCCTGCAGCAAAACCGGCAAATAAAGCAATAATTGTTGCCAAAAATGGATTCGTTCCTCCTGCTATCAACACTGCTGAAATCGCAGCACCCGTGACGAAACTCCCATCTACCGTTAAATCTGGAAAATCCAGAATACGGAAGGATAGATAGACGCCCAAAGCCATAATCGCATAGATAATACCTGCTTCAAATGATCCAAATATAGCTGTAAACATTGAGATCATCCTTTCTTTAAATCATTAAGCCTGCGTCTAAGATGCAAAAACCTATATCAAGCTTATGTATGGTTCATAGAGTGAGCCTTCACTTGAAGGCTCACTCTATGAATAATAATATTTTATTCTGCTAAAAATTCACCTAAGCTTTTCCAAGCATCATTAACTGTTAAGCCTTGAGCTTCAGCAGCCTTTTTATTAATCACAAGTTTGAGGCTGTTAGGCAGCTCTACCGGAATTTCGGATGCTTTCTTCTTCCCGCTTAAAATGTCAGCCGCCATTACACCAGATTGATAGCCAAGATCGAAATAGTTAAATCCGCTGGCTGCAACTGCACCTTTTTTCAAGGAATCAAGTTCACCAACGAAAAGTGGAATCTTCTTGCTGTTGGCAACAGCAATTACTGAATCAAGAGCTGTAACAACAGTATTGTCAGTTGGAATGTAAATCGCATCAACACGTCCAACTAATGATTCTGCAGCCTGCTTCACTTCAGCTGTAGTAGAAACAGATACTTCGACAAGCTTAGCACCCTTCTCTTCTGCTATTTTTTTCACTTCTTTTACCTGTACAACAGAATTTTGTTCACCGGAGTTATAGATAACCCCAATTTTTTTTGCTTTCACTTCGTCCGTGATAAAGCTAATTGTTTTTTTCGTTGCTTCCGGATGATTATCGGTTGTACCCGTAATGTTTTTACCCGGTTTATCAAATGATTCTACTAATCCGGCTCCCACAGGGTCTGTTACCGATGTGAAGATAATCGGAATATCCTTGGTAGCATTTAATGCAGCAGTCGCACTTGGAGTAGCATTAGCAAAGATTAGGTCCACTTTATCACCGACAAAATTATTGGCAATGGTTTGTGTGTTGTTCATATCTGCCTGTGCATTTTGTTCATCGTAGCTGACCTTAATTCCTTTATCCTTTAAGGCTTTTTTAAAGCCCTCTGTTGCAGCATCTAGCGATGGGTGTGGTGCAAATTGAGTAATTCCAACTTTAAACTCCTTATCAGCTCCCGCTTGTTCAGAGCCACCTGCTTTTTCTTTACTTCCGCAGCCTGCAAGCAGCATCATTCCTGCTAAGGCAACTGACAATACTTTACCCTTGTTCTTCATCTTGCTTAATCCCCCTTAATATCAAAATACCAATTTTCTAAAAATTTAATATATTAGAAATTATTCTAGTATTTTTTTGAAGGAAAAGCAATAGATTTGCTGAAAATATTTTTTTGCTTTAAAGCGGCATAATCCTATCAACTTTATTTACATTATTCAGTTGCCTTTTATTGTTCTAAAAACAACAAAAAATGCCTTCTTTTATATAGAAGGCATTTTTTGAAACTATTAGTTCAATATTATTTTTACCAATCACGTGTATTTTCAAGTAAGATGTCTATTTCAACTTTCTTCACTTTATTGTTGTTTTTCTCAGATGTTAGATTTGACGTTGCTTCCAGTAATTTGTCGATATCAATGATCATGGTTCCCATTTCTAACCTCCTGAATTTAGTCTTTTTATTGCTTTGAAAGATTATTCGACTAATCCGTCCTATTAATGGGGGTACTTTTTCGAATACCAAAAAAATATGAAAATGACTAGTACTTAATTACATAGTAAAGGTATGATATTATTCACTATTTTTTCATAAAAAGGTGTTTACAATGGTATAGGAAATCAAACTAGCGGTTGGGGGACTTCTGGTTTGATTATATTTACTATGGGAGGGTTTATTATGTACCAATCTATTGCGTGGTACGCTACATTATTTTTCGTTTTCCTGATCGCACTAGCATTTTCGTTTGTGTACGGAGAATCGAGAAAACTAAAAGAGTATGGACCTATTCAAGAAAAAGGCTACAAAATTCGTAAGTTTTATTTTCTAGGTTTACTTGCCATTATGGGATTCGCATCAGCTATCTCATTAAGCAAACTTCCATACCATGACCAGCATGCACAAGCAAAAGGAAATGTAAAAGTGGTTGATGTTACCGGGATACAATTTGCATGGGAATTAAGTGATGAAAACTTTATCGCGGGGGAACCTATCCAATTTCGTGTCACGAGTAAGGATGTAACACATGGATTTGGTCTGTATGATGAAAAACTTCATCTTATCGCACAAACACAGGCTATGCCAAACTATACCAATAAGCTTTCAATAACATTTAACAAACCAGGAACTTATAAAATTATGTGTTTAGAATATTGCAGCACAGGTCACCATGTCATGATTAAAGACATCATCGTAAAGCCGAAAGGGGGTAAATAATATGGAAAGTAATGCTCGAAACTCGATAAAAAAAGGTGTTGCTCTATCTTTAGTTGTAACCTCCGTTGTTCTTGTGTTAATGATGATTTTCGGAGTAATCATGTTATTAAATCAAGGAAACGTTATCCAAATTTCTGCGCAATTGTTTTATAAGGTTATGACGATCCATGGAACAGGTATGATTGGAATTGCTGCTTTGGGCGGTAGTGCTATCATGTGGTATTATCTATCAAAATATATACATTTGAATCCAAAGGTTTTCTTTACCAATCTAATTCTATCCTTGATAGGAGTGGTGATGATTCTCACCGCTATATTTGGCTTTAATTTTTCAGATGGCTGGACCTTCCTTTATCCACTTCCGTCTGCTTCCGCAAAAATAAATGGCTCAACAGGTGCCTTATTATTTTTATTTGGGCTGTTATTATTAGGTGTAGGCTATTTGGTCATGTATTTTTATTTAGCTGCAAGACTGATCAAGGAATATGGGGGTCTAGGTAAATCACTAGGCTGGGATTATATTTTTAGAGGCAAAAAAGGCTATGGACCACCCGCTGCAGTCGTTGCAACAACGATGGTTATCATCGCTAATTCCACTGGAATCTTAGCTGGTGCTACAGCCATAGTGGAATCAATTATTAATATATTAAATCCTAGTTTCACCTTCGATCCAATGGTTGCGAAGCATTTAACCTATGCATTTGGTCATATTTTTGCCAATTGCACCATTTATATGGCAGTCATCGCTGTCTATGAGGTTCTCTCTGAATATACCGGGCGTCCATGGAAATCGAATAAAGCGTTTTTGATTGCCTGGAATTTTTCCACCTTGTTTACATTAATGATTTACACACACCACTTATTGATGGACTTTGCTGTGCCGAGATGGATGTTAATTATTGGACAAATATTTTCTTATGCTAATGGTTTACCAGTAATGGTTGTAACAGCTTATGGCGCTTTAATGATTGTTTTCCGCTCAGCAGTCAAATGGGATTTCGCATCAAGTATGATGTTTCTAGCCATGTTCGGTTGGGTTGCAGGTGCGGTACCGGCCATTATTGATGCCACAATCGTGGTGAACCATGTGATGCATAATACCAAATGGGTGCCGGGTCACTTCCACACGTATATGGGCATGGGCGTTGTTGCAATGATTTTTGGTTTTATGTACTATTTTAATAAAACTGAAGGAACTCAAAAGCAATCCGGACTGGATAACGGGGCAATTTTCACCTATTTTGTTTTCTTCTCTGGTTTAGCAGGTTCGTTCCTCTATGCCGGTAAGATCAGCACGCCACGTCGCTGGGCTGAACATTTACCAGAGTGGACTGGTTCTGACCAAGTAGGTGCTGTTTGTGGAGTTTTTATCATCATTTCAGCGATTATTTTTACAACAAGATTTATAATTGGCTTAAAAAATGTTGGTAAGCAAAATGAAGCGAAAACATTAAAATCCGTTTCATGATCCTTAAAAAAATCCAGCCGTTGGTTTGGCTGGATTTTTGTTTATCTAGATTCCAATTTTACTGAATACTGGGTTTTCAGTTCTGTTCGTTTATCTCCTTCGTTGAAAAAAAACTTCATCATTGGCGGTGTAACGATGGTTGTAATTAGTACGACTACTACCAAAACAGCAAATAATTCCTGACTAATTAAGTTTGTCTCCAAACCAATCGTCGCAATAATTAAGGCCACCTCTCCGCGCGAAACCATTGCAGCACCAATTCCAAGTGAATTCTTCCATGAAAAATGAGCAATTTTTGCTCCTAGTGCAGCTCCGATTAACTTTGTTAAAATGGCTAGGATACTAAAACCAATAATTAACCCGAAATTTTTTGAGATTCCGTCGAAGCTTACTGCTACACCAATCGAGGTAAAAAAAACTGGTACAAAAAAGGAATAGCTAATCGTTTCCACTTTCGTAAATATTTTCCCCTTATAAATTGTTTGATTAATAGCTACCCCGGCAATGTACGACCCAATAATAGCCGCTACACCCGTTATTTCAGCAACATAGGCAAACAGGAAGCAAATGATTAATGCACCCGTGACAAGTGACTCAGTGACCTTTAACGGTGCAAATTTCTTTAATACCCAAGGAACTACCTTCCAAGCTACTAAAATAGCACCCGTGAAAAAGAGTCCCTTTTTCACAATCATCATGCTTAAATTTACTTCTCCGCCGGCCATACTCATTAAAAAGGCCAATGCGACGATGACAAGGACATCATCAATAACCGCTGCACCTAAAATTGTGGTCCCTTCTTTCGATTGCAGCTTATCTAACTCTTTTAGTGCTTGAACGGAAATACTAACACTTGTTGCCGAAAGTAATAACCCTAAAAATAATGCTTGGATAGTTGTCATATTTATCAAAATTCCAGCTACGTAGCCCAACCCTAAAGGTACAATGATTCCACTGATTCCGACCAAGGTGGACGCTTTCCAGCTCCGTCTAAATTCATTCAAATCAGTTTCCATACCGGCAATAAACATCAACAAGATAACGCCAATATGGCTTAAATCAGCTAAGGTTCTCGTATCTGAAACGAGCCCTAACACGGCTGGTCCGATAATAACCCCTATTAACAACTTCCCTAGAACCGAGGGCTGACCCAATTTAACACAAAGATCCCCTGCTATCTTAGAGGCAAATAAAATAATGCCTAATTCAAAAATTAATTCCATCCAATCACCTTTCCTTAGTCAAAAATTAAAAGGGTCTGCTTTTTTTATAAACAGACCCTTTTTGAGAGAAAACAAAAAGAGCCTGTCGACCACGGGACATAGATATCCCTTGGTGACAGGCTCCTCCAAATTCAGTAAGTTATTTAATTAATTCTATTATAACAAACCTTATGGTAATATTCAACAATATTATCGCAATCAGCCTTTTCTCCTTAATCCCACTTTTTTATCTTATCTATTACCATTACCTTCAAACGGGTGATAAATGTCGATTCACCTTTATTCATTTTTTGCTTATTCCATTCATTAAAGCTTGCCACTGTTATCAAGATAAGACCTGCAATTAATAAATAGAACCACCACGGCATATTCCCCCAGTAGGGTCTAGTTTGCAGGAACACATTTAATAATAATACCCCTGCACCAACAAAGAAGTAGGACTTTATTTGCAGGAACATGCCTGAAAGCAGCGACAACAAGGAGAGTGTTCCTAAAATAAGCGCATCATAAATCGTATGGCTCGCTAAACCATCCTGGATTAATAATAGCGATACAATGATTAGGATTCCCCATTGAACAGCATTCGTGATAGCCGAATATCGCCCCTTTAAACAACGTCGGATAAAAATGATTAGAATAATAAACGGAAGAACAATCACTTCCCGTTCCCATAGGGACGGGATACTAAGCTTTGCTATTATAGAATAGTATGGTTGTAATAAATAGGCTCCGCCAAGTATTGTCAATAGGACAGAGAACTTTTCAGGTACTCTTTTTCTTTGTATCAAAAGTAAAACGGCAATCAAAACACCTGGCAGTGCATGATTCCAGATGGATTGAATATCGAAACTGTACATAAGGACGAAAAATAAGAATGAAACAAACGTATAGCCGTCTATTTTTGACTGGTGAATTTTCGGTCCATATACCACGAGCTTTTTGTAAATGAATGGTCCGATCATTGCTAGAACTACTCCAAATCCTCCAGACATGAGCATTTTATCAAGTTCATTTAATTCACTAAAATATGTGTATTCAACCGTTGCGATAAATGCTAAGAATAAGGGAACGACCCCCAGAATCCCCCATTTAATCTTATGTAAATAAATTAGTAAACCCATAATATAGGCAAGTGTTACCAGATAAGGTAGCAAATCAAATGGATAGGTCATAGCAGTAAACAAAATGCCAATCATTGAAAATGGGACTAAATAATAGGCTGTCCGTTTCTTAAATTCATCCTTTGCGATGAGCGCAAAAAGAAGAATAAAACTACTTGTGATTGGAAACTCATAATTTCCAAAGTATTGATTAATTAACTGTTCTAATCCAGTAGAAACAATAAAGAATATGGAAGTAAAACTGCCAAAAAGGAAAACTTTGATTTTCCATTCTAACATAGTCAACTTTGTGCTAAATGCATAAACAAACACCGCTACAATAAAGCTGTAACCTGAGTCTGAATGAAATGCAAACCATGTATACAAGAGTGCTAATGGATAAATACAGTGCCCTACCCAACCAAACGCAAGTGATAAACTCAAGTCATTTTTCCGAATAAGGAATGCGACAATTAGTATTATGACTGCACTCGTAGAAGCGATAAATGAATGAACTGTTTGATCAAAAGAAATTTTCATCATAACCGCATGGATAATTGAAAAATACGAAAGCAAAGCTGAAATACTTACTAAAAATGGGACCCACTTCGTACCAATTTTTTTATACAAGTAATAATACATACAGATTCCAACGAGCAAAACAAGCGGTTGAACCCATAATACATGAATCGGACTTAACAATGCATAGAAAATAGCAAATGAATAAAAAGCCTGTGAGGTATATAAAGAATTCTTAGCCAATTCCTTTTCCCCAGCTTTTTTCCAAACAAAACTCGATAATAAAACCAAGATTGCAGCAAAAGCAAAATTAATAGTATATCCATATAAATTAAGGTACACGGGGAAATTAGTGTTAACTTCTTCTCCAAAAGCTACGATAGAAAAACCAAGAAAACTAGGAATTACCCATAAAGCCGCTTCCTTTAAGATCATTCTTGTTTCATTCTTATACAGCAGAAAAGCAGCAACGACAAAAAGAAATAATATGACTCCTAGTTCCCACCATAATAGCAACGGCAAGGCAGTCATCATCGCAAGCACGATAATGGACATGCCCACATCTCTGGAAGGGATCTGTAGGATCCTTACATACGTTGAAAGGCGTAAGATGCCTAACACACTAAATAGGATAAAACCTGTGATTGACAACTGAAGCGAAAAATTGACTGTATCGAATGGCTGACTCAATAAGGCAACCGTTTCATAAATTCCAGACGCTGCAAAAAACGCGCTTAAATAAGGAAATAACATTCTTGAGCCGTTATGGGACAAATAAATAAAGTTACCTGCAATGATAAAATAGGCAAGCATGAGCACAATCGAAGGATTACCTGCACGCAGAAGGATTCCTTCAAGACTAATATAAATAAATGCCAAACCTGAAATTACCGCACTTGTATATTGGAAGGCCTTATTTAATGTAAACTGATCATTCAAAGCCTTTGGAACAAAAACCATCCCAAATCCGATTAAAGCATAAACAATCGCCCCAAAATAATCGAGGAAGCTATGTTCAATCAATTGGTAGGCTCCATACACAATCATGATACTAAAAATGAAATGGTATTCTTTTCGCCCGCTCACATACATCATCGATAAATAAATAATCGCTGTTAATAGCAGATTGAAACTATATAAGACCTGGTTATCGTATAAAAACAGCATCATAAGTGTACAAAGAACAAGATTAACTTGGACGTACGGAATAAATTCAGTCGTAAATAATTTAAACGATTCTTTATGCTTAACCTGATGATATACAATAATAAAAATCGCATTAAAAACCATCATTCCCAGGTAAAAGAGATCAATCTTCAGATGAAAGTTCGCTAACAAAAAGGCGGTTCCTAGTGATATTGAGACATAAGTAAACCAAACAAATAATCTCGAACCCAAGTTTTTTGCGAATAGATAGTAAACCATGATTGGCAACAAAGTCCCCAGCATTCCGAGAAGATACCGCCCCTCCCCATCTATTGATAAATAAGGACCTAAGAGTCCAAACCATCCGAGTGATAGGATAAAAATAGGCAAAAACAAACTTCCAAGGACAGTAAAGGCAAAGGCAGTCTTTTCAATTTTCAATACCTTTCTTGTTAAAAAAGCAGTACCATAAAATAATAAGGCAACAACTGCAATAGATCCACTTTTCATGAAGCTAGTCATCGATTCCCAATTACTTGTAGCAACAAACAAACCACCGATTAATAAGAAAATAACACCAATATTTAATAACCAAGTAATATACCGTTCACGAATTTCTTCCGGGTTTAACTTCTTTTTCACCTTTTGCAGTTTCTGCGGGGCAGCTGCCGTACTAGGCACATTTATTTCATTGGATGGAGGTTCTGTCTCCATTTTTAACAAATCCAAATAATACTGATGATGTGCTTCTGCCACCGTATCGACAATTGCCTCTGAAAGATAGCCCTCCTCTCGTAATGAATATAACTCTTTTCTAAAGTTTTTTCTCCGCTCTTCATTTTGATTCGAATCCATAAAATCTTCCCACCTTCATATTGGATTCCTTTAAAAGTCAGTATCCTTATTTTTCCTCTATGGTGTAATTTTACACTATCTATAAAAATTTTCAATATATTCTCTAAAAAACATCTCCCCTGCGACTCTTTTTTTTAAAGGTTTTACCTTTGGGTAAAATATCTGTATGATGAAGGAGATTGACTTAAATATTGGAGGAAACTATGCTTACATTTAATGAAAAATTAGCTATAATCGAATCATTTCCTGAATTGGAGCGCAAAAATGTGTCTCTTGGACGCATCAATTTTCAATTCGAAGGCAGTATCTCAGATAAGAAAAACATTATTTATCATTTACACCCTAATGGGAATGGATTTGTTTATGCAGGAATGTTGGAGAATTATGATACGGATGAAAAGGGGATGGTCAATATCCGTGATTTCTCCGAAGAACAGCTCCGTAAAGTGCTAAAACAATCGATTCAAGCCCTATCTCCAGTCGAGAAAACAACGACAGAGGAAGCAATTATCGGTGATTCAAAGGAGGAGCGCTGGGTCGATAGTGAAAAAAATCTCCTTGTTTTAATTAATGAAAATGATTCTTGGAATATATATTTTGGCCTGAACCTTGATGCAAGTTTTGATACATATGAAGAAGCAGAGACGTTTCTTCAGGAAGAAGGATTTACTAGAAAGTAAATCTATATCTAAATATATAAACAAAGACGGTGCAATAACTGCACCGCCTTTTTTTATTCTATATTTTTGTCAATCCATTCGTCCAAGCGGATGATGCTTTGTTTTGCACGTTCATATTCAATGGTTCGGTAATGGTGCATGCCGCCTTCTTCTTCATCTTTTTCATCTGCCCATTTAACAATTTGTTGTAACGGGGTCCGAACGATATCGTTTGATGGGAGAAAAGAGTCAGTATGAAATAGAATAGCGAGGGCAATTGTTTTTGCTTTGATTGGGTTTTCACCTAGTCGAATTAGGAGTTTATGTGCCCGCTCTGCCCCTTTTATTGGATGAATATCATTTTGTTTGTATAAGTCATAATCCCATTTACCATTTTTATACCATGTATAATGGCCCATATCATGGAGCAGGCCTGCTTTTGCGGCAATATCCACATCTAAACGATGCTCTTTTCCTAACTGGAAGGCGTGATAAGCGACAGCAATCGCATGGGCAAGACCTGAGCGGTTCAAATATTTTTGGGCAATGTGATGTTCAAATATATTTAATAGGGTAACGTCTCTCATGCGATCTCTCCTAACTTTTTCAAAATAATTATTTTATCTATTATATGATAAGAATTGGTACATGGCTATTTTTTATAAAAAAAAACAGAAGGCATCTAAATGCCCTCTGTTCAATTGAAGAAAATATCTCATCTCATAGACTTTCTGTATCCCTTATCCTGTGCTTCTTTTTCTGAACAAAACCAGACGATATTGTCGGTGGTGGAGTCATAAAAACTCCCACCCGGTACATGGTAGATATGGGAATTCGCGTTCCCTTTAATCTTGCCTTTACAATCTAAGTTTGTTTCTTGATCATCGCTTGGGTTATTTTGATAGTTGTTCTCTGAAGGAGCTTTTGAATTTGTACTTTTATCTTCCGGTTTGTCAGCATTATCTGTATTATACCCATCCTCTTGAGCATAATTTTCAATCGACCAGATGCCCACACCTTTTTTTTGTGCTTTCTTTTGGATTGCATAAAATTCATCTACATATTGGGTATTTGGCGCATAAATATAAGCCACACGAGCTAGTCCTTGTTCAAGCAGCATTTCATTAAACATTTTTCCATTGACATAAATATAGGCAAGTAAGCGCCCATATTTATCACGGCCATCCCCTATACCAGGTTCAATTTCAACTTTGGTCCCTACGGGGAGAATTTTTTTGGTATACCCGGCTGCTTCCGGTCCAAATGGCTGTACCCCTAGCCGAGGGTGATGTGTTTCAGGAGTATCAACACAAAGCATTCGTACCTTTTCGATTTTCCCATTAAGACGAATATTAATGGTATCTCCATCCACATTTTTAACGATGGTCGCAGGGAGTAAATTCTTATTAGTGATTTTCGATTTAGCAGGTGCTTCTGTTTGAGATTGTGATTGAAGCTTTGGTTCATTCGTTTCATTCGTGAGATCTTCATTGTTTTTTACAACGGAGGAAGTTTTATCTTCACTTTTTATATTAGTTGGTTCGGTTCCAGAGCAACCTGCGAGCAGAATAGGGATAATTACAATTAGAGAAAATATTAATTGGAGAAATCTATTGTTCATAAAAAATGCCCCTTAAAATGATTTATACTATCTATTTCAATACTTTTTTAGTCAAAAACAAAAGGCGCAAGCGCCCGTTCAGCGGCGTATGGCCTGGAGCGCTCCAACTGAGATAAAGGAAACACGAAGAGCGTTAGCGATTCGATGTTGACTTATCGTAGGGCGGAGAGCGAAGGACACTAGCCGTTGGGCGCTGGAGCTGGATTCAAAGAGACTAAATTAATTTTTCCACAATTAATATTTTATAATTTCCTATACAAAAATAAAAAGAGAGAAGCTGGCGATTCTTCTCTCTCTTTTGATAAAGTTACTTTTCTTCTATCACTTTAACACCTTTAGGCCCTAAATACTCATAATCATTTGGATTAATTGGTGTATATCCTTTTGGCTTATAAAACCGTAGCAGGTCTTTGTAAACAATTTCATCGGACATGTTTAATTCAGTATTAACCTTCGTATCAACGTCTTTACAAGTAGTATTATCTTCTAATAATAGTCCAGTTTCAGATGCATAACATTTTTCATTAATCTGGATAACATCAGAGCTTACAAAGTCACCGTTCCTAAATAATGCCCAATTACGGTGTTGTTTAGAAAGTAAATCAGAACCAAATTCCATATAATCCTTCGTATCAATGCCTAATAAATGAAGAACGGTTGGACGGACATCGACTTCCCCGCCCACCTGGTGTTGAACACCGCCCTTTACACCAGGGACATGAATAAATAATGGAACTCGTTGTAATTTCGCATTGATTGCAGGAGTGATTTCGTCGACCCCCATAACCTTTGCCATTGCATCATTATGGTTTTCAGAGATACCGTAGTGGTCACCATACATAACAATGATTGTATTATCATACATACCGTTTGCTTTTAAGTCATTAAAGAATTGCTCAAATGCCTGATCCATATAGTTTGCGGATTGGAAATATTGGTTTACAACCGTATCACCATAATCCCCGGCAGGAAAGTTAGTATCTTCCGGATCCATTTCAAATGGGAAATGATTAGATAATGAAATGAACTTTGTATAGAACGGCTGCTTTAAGCTTTCAAGCAATGGAATAGATTCTTTAAAGAAAGGTTTATCTTTCATTCCATAGTTTTTTGTATTTTCATCTGACATGCTATAGTATTCTGCATCAAAGAATTGATCGTATCCAAATGCTTTATAAATTACGTTTCGGTTCCAAAATGTTTTGTAGTTTCCATGTAACACTGCCGAACTATACCCCTGTCCTTTTAGAATAGAAGGCATCGCTTGATAGGTGTTTTGGGCTTTGTTAACAAATACAGCACCTTGTGCCATCGGATATAAAGAATTTTCCATCAGGAATTCAGCATCTGATGTTTTCCCCTGACCTGTTTGATGATAAAAATTATCAAAATAGAAGGTATTATTATCATGTGCCAAAGAATTCAAAAATGGCGTTACTTCTTGTCCGTTAGGCATTTTATAATCAATCATAAAGCTTTGAAAAGATTCCATTGAAATATAGACGACATTCATACCCTTAGCTTTCCCGAAATACTTCGGATTTGGTGCAGCATAGTTTGCTTTTCGATAGTTCTCAACATCTGTAATATCGCTGCTATCAGCCAACGCACGCTGACTTGATGATTTAATATTTTGGATAACATCATAAATGGTAAAGTTGTATGCACCAAGGTACTTTACTAAATAATTTCGGTCAAAAGAACGTGACAGCAACTGTGGACGGTCTTTCTCAGCTAAACCTAAATTAAATAGAAAAGTAGTAATTGAAAATAATAGGACGATTTTATAGGTTTTTCTGCTCGTTACCGTAACTTTCTTGAAAACTGTTAGTGCTAACGCAATTAAGATGAACATGTCGGTAAAATAAAAAATATCCAATGGTGACATTAATGACAGCGCACTGTCCCCAAGTTGTCCGGCATTCGTTTTGGTTTGCATTAGAACTGGGACTGTAATGAAATCATTAAAGAAACGATAATAGGCAATATTCGCGTACAACAAGAATGATAAAAAGAAATTAATAATAATCATGATCATCTTCGAGCGTTTCTTAAAAAGCAATGCTATACCAAAGAAGAAGAGCGCTGAACTTAATGGATTAATCAAAAGCAAAAACTTTTGAAGGTTATTTTCAATACCTAAGTTAAATTCAATTTGATATGCTGCATAGGTCTTGATCCAAAATAATAATACAGCCGCTGCAAGGAATGTAATATGACTATTTTTTAATATTTTAGGTAGTCTAATTTTATTCATTTTAAAAAAATCTCCCCTCACTTACCAATTAAGCTTCGGTAAACGAACCTCAATTACTATATCACATTTCTAATAAAAATAAAAACATATATCAGGCTGTTTTTATCTCCTCTTTCCAACAAAAATCTACACAGTTTTACTTTTTCGACAAATATCTTCATCACTACCAATTGATTGGTCATTTCTTATTAATCATATTATATTTTTATGTCAGTTATCAGTTGGACATGACTGATTTCAATCTTCAATAATATAAGACGAAATAAATGCTATTTAGTTTCAATTTTTTATAAGACTTCATTGCAACCTATCATAAACCTGAATAGATTAGGGAGCAATATGAAGATAGACTTATATTTAGCAGATGTAAGCTTAAAGATATACGTGAATGAACTCATTATACATTGGATAGCATAAACAAAAGGAAAGTAGAAAAAATTAAAAAGGAGAACATTATGCCCAGAATTAGGCCTGAATTCACAAAAAGTCCGTATTTTGTTGATGAACCGGGAAATTGGCACTTAAAGCCTGGCGCTCCGAACGAACTCCAAGTTGAGCTAGATAATTATCTGAACAGCTTAGGAGATATTGATGAGCCAGGAACTATCAATGGTGTACATATCGACTATCCTTATTGAAGGATAAAGACTGCTATATAATAGAAGGAAGCACTTGCAATTGGATTTGAATGAAATGAAAAGATGTTAAATAAATGACTATTGCATAGGAGTGAATGTAATGAATATTAACCGAGTAAAACAAATTCTTTCATCATCTGCAGATATTGAAGTCAAATATAATGGTGCATCTGTATGGATTGATCAATTAAATGAAGAGGGACATACAGCAACAGTACATTTACGCGGCCCTTTGGAAGAACGCTCCGTAGTAGATATTGGAGAACTTATCGAAGAATAATTTTTCAGACCATCTTTTCAAAGAAAAGATGGTCTATTATCTTAATGGTTTAAAATACTATTCTTAGCTAATAATTGGATTGTCATATCATCCATCGGTGGATTATGCAGACCCGCTCTAACGTCTCGATAATATCGTTGTAACGGATTTTTCATTGAAAGACTTTTTGCACCCACGATTCTCATTGCCAAATCAACAACTTCGATTGCCATATTCGTAACAGATAATTTGGCAGCTCCTAAAGCTGCTCCCAGCTTTTCCCGGCCATCATCGTTTGCGAGGTCCCATTGTCTTGCAACTCCGTATACGATGTATTCGGACTGCATTAATTTTAACTCAACTTCACCAAGTTTTTGCTGAACATTTGGTAAATCGATGATTGGTCCAAGAATACTATTTGGGGAATAGTCCTTAGCGAATTGAATCGCATATCTTTGCGCGGCTTTTGCTATACCAAGATAACATGCTGGTATATGGAGGAGCCAGCCATTTGCCCTTTTTGCATTAGAGCTAAACTCCTCAACTAGGTATTCACTTTCTACTAAACAATTATCCAAAATTAAGTCATGACTTCCAGTTCCTTTTAATGCGATACTATCCCAAGTTTCCTCTATATTCAATCCAATTGTTGACCGTGGAATAAGAAAATTGGCGACATCATTTGTCTCTTTGATTGTTGCACTAACAATGAAGAAATCTAGGACAGGCGACATTGTCGTAAATGTTTTCCTTCCATTAATAACCCAGCCATTCTTTACTTTCTCGGCTGTGGTTTCTGGTCTGCCACCTCGCGTAGGACTACCTGTCTTTGGTTCACTTTGGGCACTATTGATTAGTGCACCATTTTTCACTTGTTCACAAAGATATCTAAAGATTGACTCCTTCCATGAGTTTTTTTCATGTAAATTCATGATTATCCCCATATGCCAGCCAACGGAAAGAGCGGTTGCTCCGTCACCTTCCGCCATCGTTTCTTGAAGTCGAATTAGCTCATAGAGTGAAATCTCCTTCCCCCCATACATAGATGGAACAGTCAAAGTCGTGTATCCCGTATCTTTTAGGTCCTGGATATTTGCAAACGGAAAACTGCCTTCTATATCAACCTGATGTGCTCGTATGAGGAAATCTTTTGCAAGCTTTCTCATAAGATCTATTCGTTCATCCAATGTATCTAGTTCTTGAAAGTTCATTCTCATCTCTCCAATCTCATAACTTGTGTGTATACTACCCAATTGTGATTTTACCCTTTGGATATCGGAATGCATCAGGCTTTTTGCGTATAGTCACTGCATAAGCAATCGTTAATGGCCCTACCCTGCCGGCAAACATGGTAAAAATAATTAATGCCTTGCCCACTGGTGATAATTCAGGTGTCAATCCCATCGAGAGCCCCACTGTGGCAAATGCAGAAGTTACTTCAAATACGATTGCTAAAAAATCTTGCCCATGTTCAGAAATAGTTAAAATTAGTGTCATCAGCATCACTAAAAATAATCCACTTAATGTAACCGTTAACGCTTTATAAATGGTTTCATATTCAATTCTCTGACGGTAAAAAATAACATCTTCTTTCCCGCGAATTTGCGACCAAACGGCACCGATGAGTGTTGTAAATGTAGTTGTCTTTATTCCGCCCCCCGTCGATCCGGGAGATGCTCCAACAAACATTAGAAGGACAATTAATAATAATGATGATTGAGTCAGATCGCCAATATTTAACGTGTTAGCACCTGCTGTTCTAGCTGTTACAGATTGAAATAATGACCCAAGTATTTTCCCTAATAACGATAAGGGTTTTAGCGTTAAACCGTTGGAATATTCTAGCAAAAAAATACCTGCCGCCCCAACTACAACTAACACAGTGCTCGTCATTAAGACAATCTTTGTATGTAGTGATAACCGTTTTGAAACACGATATTCAAACAGTTCGTTCATAACGATAAAGCCAATCCCACCTAATATAATTAATGCACTAACCGTTAGAGTAACAGTTGGATCGTCAACATAACTTGTTAAACTATGAAACTCACCCATTAAGTCAAACCCGGCATTGTTAAAATTAGAAATCGAATGAAATATTCCATAATAAAGGGCCTTCCCGATTGGCATATCAAATGAAAAACGAATAGATAAAAGCATGGCACCGACTAACTCAATGACGGCTGTAAAAATCAAAATTCGTCTTGCTAAGCGAACAATCCCCTCCATTGATAGATTATTTAATGATTCTTGAAGTAAAATCCTTTCTTTTAAAGAAATTCTTTTCCCAACTAAGAAGGCAAAGAAAGTAGCAAACGTCATAAATCCAAGGCCACCGATTTGAATCATGCATAATATCGTTATTTGCCCGAATATCGTAAAAGTGGTGCCAGTATCGACGACAACCAAACCAGTTACGCAAGTCGCTGAGGTGGCAGTAAACAAGGCATTTAAAAATGGCAACCCCTGCCCATTTGCAGTCGAAGCCGGCAAGGTCAGTAAAAAAGCCCCTATGACAATAATTAAACCAAAACCCAGAACTAGAATCTTCGGCGGATCAAGATATACCTTTTTACGCAGCATAATTTTCTCCCTTTTCATAGTATAGTTATTTTAAGCAAACAATTAATAATCATGTGAACCTATGACTTTTTTATTTTATTCCTAGGTTCACTATTTTAAATAATCGTAAATCAATAATACAGGAAAACTTTACAATTTCGAATAATAAACTACTTACAAAATTTATTAATTAAGTGTGTCAAATGTGTGTCATAACTCACTGTTCAACGTCTACATATTGTTCTATAATACAAGAAGTAAATTTTTCCATGTTAATGAACACACTTTCTTAAGATATTAAGCGGCAGTTTGAGGAATAATACAAGAACATGGGAATTAAAGGGGGATTTTTATGAAGCAAGGAACTAAACAACTAATTGTACAAACTGGAAGCCTTGTAGCAGGTTTTATGGTTTGGGTATTAATATCATCACTTATGCCCTTTATTAAAGCGGATATAAATCTTACTTCTACTCAAATTGCTTGGGCAACGGCCGTCCCGGTAATCCTCGGATCCCTGCTTCGTGTTCCGATAGGTTACTGGACCAATCGCTATGGTGCTCGAACATTATTTACCATCAGCTTTATTGTTCTGATTATTCCAATTGCCTTGTTAAGTTATGCCAATTCACTGCTAACATTAATTCTTGGTGGATTTTTACTTGGGATTGGCGGCGCTGTTTTTTCCGTCGGTGTTACTTCACTACCCAAATATTATGAAAAATCAAAGCATGGCTTTATTAACGGAATTTACGGTGCTGGTAATATCGGAACAGCGATAACATCCTTTTCCGCACCCGTACTTGCTACTGCCTACGGGTGGAGAACCACGATTAAAATATTCCTAATCGTCGTATTAATTTTTGCTCTTTTAAACTTTATTTTGGGGGACAGAAAAGAACGAAAAGTTAACATTTCCTTAACAGACCAAATCAAAGAGGTATATAAAAATCCAAAACTATGGTTTCTAAGTTTATTTTATTTTATCACTTTCGGTTCCTTTGTCGCCTTCACTATTTATCTACCTTCATTTTTAGTTAATCACTTTGAATTAGACAAAGTGGATGCAGGACTAAGGACTGCTGGTTTTATTGCTTTGGCAACCTTTTTTCGACCGATAGGTGGATGGTTGGGCGATAAAATTAATCCTTTTCTTATTTTAATGGCAGTCTTCTTTAGCCTAACTTTTGCAGGATTTCTTTTGTCCTTTACTCCTTCTCTGCCGATTTATTCCTTTGGCTGCTTATTAGTTGCGTTCTTCGCGGGATTAGGAAATGGGGCAATCTTTAAACTTGTTCCATTATATTTTTCAAAACAAGCGGGTATTGTGAATGGAATTGTTTCAGCGATGGGTGGGCTTGGTGGTTTTTTTCCGCCAATCATTCTCACCATTCTCTTTAATTGGACCGGTCATTATGCAATCGGGTTTATGTCCTTATCTGAATTTTCCTTAGCAAGTCTGGTTATTGTAGTATGGTTATATTATCAAGATAAGCTGGATATTTCAGCAAAGATTGTTAACCATGCGTTAGATGGCATTTGTGTAACAGATGTTCACGGTATAATTCAAAGTATCAATCCCGCTTTCACAAAAATTACTGGCTATAGTCCAACTGAGGTAATTGGTAAAACCCCAAGTGTTCTTCAATCCGGTGAACATAACAATGAATTTTACAACAAAATGTGGGATAGTTTAAAGGCAAAGGGAGTTTGGGAAGGGTATATTTGGAATAAGCGGAAAAACAATGATATATATAGAGAATGGCTAACAATCACAGCCATCAAAGATGATGCAGGCGAAATTAAAAACTATGTTGGAATGTTTTATGAAGATAACGAAAAGTCCTAGAAAAAGGCAATACCAATCGAGACCTTCCCCAGTGGAAGGTTTTTATTTTTTCTAAAGGAAAATCAAATTATTACAACTTTTTGTCATCTTCTGTGTGTTCACATTTCGTTCACCATTTTTGTGACGTACGTCACAAAATTCTTGTTACGCTCTGGTTTATAGTAAAAACACAAACAAGAACACTAACTTTTTTAAATAAACTTTGAGAGTAATTTTAGGAGGAAAAACAAAATGGCGCGAATTAATTATTGGAATCCAGAAGACGAAAAGTTTTGGAACGCAGAAGGAAAAAAGCATGCTCGACGAAATCTATGGATATCTGTCCCTTCTTTAATGATGGCATTTATCGTTTGGCAGATATGGTCAGTGGTAGCTGTTAGACTTAACGACATCGGCTTCCATTTTACTGAAGAACAGCTCTTTACACTTGCCGCTATTCCAGGTCTCGTTGGTGCTACTCTTCGCTTTGTATATACATTCGCAGTCGGCTCGATTGGCGGAAAAAACTGGACAGTTATTTCAACAGCAGTCTTGGCGATCCCAGCGATTGGGATTGGATTTGCGGTCCAAAACCCGGAAACACCATTTTCAATTATGTTATTGCTTGCAGCCCTTTGTGGTCTTGGCGGTGGTAATTTCTCATCCTCTTCAGCAAATATTAGCTTCTTCTTTCCAAAAAAGGAAAAAGGAACAGCACTAGGTATTAATGGCGGTTTAGGAAACATGGGTGTATCTGTGGTGCAATTCGTTACACCATTAATTATTACTTCAGGAACTTTTGCATTAGTTGGCAATAAGCAAGTTTTAGCAAATGGTCAAGAAGTTTGGTTACAGAACGCAGCATTTATTTGGGTCATTCCAATCGTCATTCTAACGGTTTTAGCCATGTTCAAAATGGATAATGTACCAGGTGCAAAGCAATCCGTTGCGGACCAGTTTGTGATTGTAAAACGAAAGCACACATGGATTATGACAGCACTTTATGTCGCAACTTTTGGTTCATTCATCGGTTATTCTGCGGCATTTCCACTTTTATTAAGATCACAATTTCCTGAGCATATTTCACTTGCCTTCCTTGGTGCATTAGTAGCTGCAGCAGCTAGACCTTTAGGCGGCTGGATGGCAGACAAACTGGGTGGCGCAAAGGTGACTGCGTATGTCTTAGTCATTATGGGAATTGGCGCAACAGGAGTTATTTACTTCCTAAATGGAAAACAATTTGCAGGATTCTTATTATCCTTTTTAATCCTATTCATTGCATCTGGTATTGGATCTGGCTCGACATTCCAAATGATTCCGAACCTTTTTATTCCTAAAGAAGCAGCACCCGTAATCGGATTTTCAGCTGCATTTGCAGCCTACGGATCATTCTTTATTCCAAAGCTTTTCGGATGGTCTGTTAAAGCAACTGGCACTCCAGTTACTGCTTTTTACTTCTTTATCGGTTTTTATGTAGTAGCATTTGGACTCAACTGGTATTTCTATCAAAGAAAAGCCACTGCAGCAAAGTCACTTACACAACAAGTCGGATAAATCCGGCTTGTTTTTTTAGGCCGATAATATTGCCTGGTGCTTTTTGATTCTTGTGCTTCGCACCGATAAGCATGGTATCAACAAAAAAAATAACGCAGTGATTAAACTGCGTTGTTTAAAAATTTTTTATATCCTCGATATCGCAACCGCACATGCCTTAAATTCGGCAGTTCCTGAGATAGGATCAAACTCATTTAAGGTTAAGACATTGGTCGGTGTCTCGCTCCAGTGGAAGCTCATAAAAACGAGCCCTGGCACTACTTGTTCTGTGATCTTAGCCTTGACTTGCAGTTCGCCTCTTCTTGAGCGAACCTGAACCACTTCACCATCTGTTATCCCTAAATCTGTTGCATCATTGGGATGAATATCCACAGTTTCTTCCGTTTGTTTTAACTTAACTCCAGCAGCATAATGGCGTGTCTGAGAATGAGTATTGTATGATTCATAACGCCTTCCAGTTGTTAGAGTAAACGGATAATCAGCATCAGGTAGTTCTAATGGTGCCGTATAATCTACTGGTATAAAAGTGGACTTTGTTGGTAACGACTCTGGTTGGTGGAACCTCTCATGCAAGATAAGTGTTCCTGGGTGATTTTCATCAGGGCAAGGATAATGAATTCCATACTCCTTATCAAGTCTTTCATACGTAATGCCACCGTACATCTCACCAGCTAGTTTTCTGACCTCATCCCAGATTTCTTCACTGTTATTATAGTGCATCGGATAACCCATTAATGTTGATAATTCACAAAGTATTTCCCAGTCTTCTTTCACATTAGGGTGGGGTTCTACTGCTTTACGAACCCGTTGAACTCTACGATCAGTGTTGGTATATGTTCCATCCACTTCACCCCATGAACGTGCTGGCAATACAACATCAGCCATTTTTGCTGTTTCCGTTAGGAAAATATCTTGAACAATTAATAGGTCAAGCTTTTCAAACAATGTTTGTGTATGATTCATGTGTACATCAGCAAGGAGCGGATTTTCACCAATCACATAAAGCGCCTTTAATTCACCTGTCTCAATTCGATCAAAAGTTCTTGTTTGTGTGTCACCAATTCTAGTGTTTAGTTCAACATTCCATTCCCTTTCAAACCTGGCCCTGGAATCACTATTTGCTATGCTCATTCCACCTGTTAGTTGGTTTGGCAAACATCCCATATCTCCTGCACCTTGAACATTATTCTGACCTCTAAGCGGCATGACACCAGCGCCTGGTTTACCGATATTCCCAGTCAACAAGGCTAAATTGGCAATATCCAAGACATTATTAACACCACAGTGATGTTCTGTAATTCCAAGAGTGTACGCAATCATGGAACCGTTTGAAGTAGCATACTCTCTTGCCGTTGCAGCAATATCTTCCTCATTTAAACCGGTAATTGAAGCAGCGTATTCCAAAGTAAAAGGCTCAACTTGTTTTTCTAACTTCTCAAAATCAAGCGTAACTTGTTGAACAAACTCTTGATTGTATAATCCTTCTTTTAGGATCACTCGAATAATGGCATTGATAAGTGCAATATCTGAGCCAACGTTTAATTGCAAATGACGATGGGAGGATTTTACCATATCAATTTTCCTTGGATCTACCACAATTATTTTCAACCCGGCTTTTGCAGCTTTTTTCATTCGATTTGCAATGATAGGATGTGCTTCGGTTGTATTTGATCCCATCAAAAGTAATACTTCTGCTCGATCAATATCATCTAGTGTATTAGTTGGTGAACCGCTTCCAAAAACAGTTGCCAGACCGGCAACGCTAGAGGCGTGTCAAGTACGGTTACAGCCATCAATATTGTTACTATTAATAACCGCCCTCATAAATTTTTGAGTGACAAAGTTGGACTCGTTTGTGTTTCTCGCGCAAGCAAACATGGAAATCGAGTCTGAACCCCAAGTAGTTTTTATATTGGATAATTGACTAGCAATGAATTGATAGGCTTCATCCCAAGTCGTTTCGACTAGCTTCCCTGCTTTCCTAATGAGTGGAGATGTTAATCTATTTTTCGCATGTACGTATTCATAGGCAAATGCACCTTTTACACATGTTTGCCCCTTGTTCACTGGTGCTTCCTTGTCGCCACGGATTTTCATAATTCGGTTGTCTTTGACTTCAAGGACTAAGCCGCAACCAGTACCACAGTATCCGCAGATTGTTTTAACAAAATTTGCTTCTCCCACCATGTTCACTCCCTCAAAAAAACATATTTACCTATATAAACATATTAATCTATTTTAGAAGTTTATTGATTCCTTTTCGAAGAATTTTTTGTCTATTTCTTGAATGAAAAATTTGGAAATTAAAAAGACGAGAGATTTGCTCCCCCGCCTTAGGCTGTTTTTGCTGGTAATAGGATATTAAAGGTTGTTCCTTTATTTGGTTCACTTTCAACAAAGACCTTACCGTTATGGCTCTCAATAATCTTAAAGCTAACCATTAAACCTAAGCCATTTCCATTTTTCTTGGTTGTGTAAAAGGGTTCCCCAAGTTTTTTTAATTTTTCTTTGGAAATTCCGACACCGGTGTCTTGAATGGATATTTGAACATTGTTATCTTGGATCATTGTTTTCACATGAAGTTCTCCACCATTTGGCATAGCTTCAATACCATTTTTGATGAAATTTAAAAATACCTGCTTTAAACGATTTTCATCACATTCAATTTGGATAATTTCCTGGCAACAATCAAAAGTCAAACGAACATTTTTCTTCCTTGCTTCAAATTCCAGCAACGAGACTACATTCTGAATAACAGGAACAACATTCTTTTCTTCTAATTCAACGGCTTTAGGTTTTGCTAATACCATAAAGTCTTCAACAATGGTATTAACCCGATCAATTTCATCGAGAATGATATTTAAAAACTCCATTCGCTCAGGATCTTTTTCATCTAATTGTAAGAATTCCGCGTAGCCTTTCATTGAAGTAAGTGGATTGCGAATTTCATGTGCCACACCCGCAGCTAATTGACCAACCGCTGCTAGTTTATCCTGTCGATTTATTACCTCTTCTGTTCGCTTCCGTTCAGTAATATCATTTCGAATAGCAAGGTATTGGTATGGCTTTCCTTGACCATCAATAAATGGAACAAGCGTTGTATCCACCCAATAATAAGTACCATCCTTGGCTTTATTTCTGATTTCGCCCTTCCAGACATTTCCTGACCCAATCGTTTTCCAAAGATTTTTGAAAAAGTCCTTTGGGTGGTACCCAGAATTTAGAATATTGTGGTCCTTGCCGAGTATTTCTTCTCGACTGTATTTAGAAATCTCACAGAATTTGTCATTAACACTGGTGATCATTCCTTTTGCATCAGTAAAAGCGACTATCGATGATTGATCAAGAGCAAATTTTATATCAATATTCTCTTTGATCGTTTCTTTAAGATGCTCTTCGGCACGTTTTCGATTAGAAATATCTGACCGTATTGCAATATATTGAACAGGTTTACCTTTATTATTCAAAAAAGGAACAATGGTGGTATCGACCCAATAAAAGTTCCCATCCTTCGCTTTATTTCGAATTTCTCCACGCCAGATTTTTCCCGATTGAATCGTGCCCCATAAGTCTTTGAAGAACTCTTTAGAATGGTAGCCCGAATTTAAAATTCTATGATTCTTTCCGATAATCTCTTCCTGATTATACTTAGAAATTTCCTCGAATTTATCATTTACATAAATAATATTTCCAAACGGGTCTGTAATGGCAACAATGGTTGAAGCATCAAGCGCAGCTTTGATGTCCTTTAAGTTTGTATCCGTTGTCACTAATTGTTTACTAATCAATGTACTCGATAAGATTAACCCACCGATTATCAAAATAGAAACGAATAGTACTAGATATAGGAAAAGCGGACTATCCACATTTGAACTTTCAAGAATTGTAGTGGTAATCGTGGCTCTTGTTAAAAGAAAATGTCCTTCGATAATGGCTAATGACATAATTATCGCACTAATAGGTTTTAACCAAACCTGATTGCTTTGGGTAAAACTTTTTGATGAAAAAAGAATCCAGAGAGAAAATAAAAAGGATCCAAAGATTAAGAGTCCTGAAATAAGAAGCAATAAGAAATTATATTTGGTATTTCCATTCATAGCATATAAACCGATGACATGTATAGAAATTACAGCCAAGGTTAGGAATACACTGCCGAGAATTAAATGATTAAATTTAATTTGTTTTCCATAAAATGAGAGGAAAGCCATTCCTGTAAATGCAATTCCTATGACCATCGAAAGAAATGTTAGTGGAATATGATAGCTCGCAAACCGATTGGTATCTGCGGAAATGAGACCAATAAAGTTCATAATCCATATCCCGACTCCCATCGATAGCGTTCCGCCCAAAAAGAGAAGCCTCTTATTTTTATTCTGTTCAGATGACTTTATTAAAGTAAACATATCTAATGCAGTATAAGCTGCCATGATGGTTAAACCAATGGCAATTATAATGAAATAAGGCTGAAAAGTCCCAATCATTGCATTCATTTACCAGCCTCCTCCTATTTCCACATTGCTTTTCTACTATGATTGTAATGGAAATCGCAATGTTATGGAAGCATTAAATATCGAAGATTGTCATTTTCTCTATATTTTATCCGATAAATTATTTTTTCATTAAACTTTTTAAAAATGGAATAAATTCGAATTTGTGATAAAAGACTTATTTATTAAAAAGGGGCAAATTTTTTTAAAAAAAGCCTACACATTTTTATTTATTTCGGCTATACTGTACTATAACAAGAGCGTTATAAATAAACTGTATTAATAAAGGAGGAGTTTTATTATGTTAATGAATCCAGTTGAGTTTTTTCGTACTTTGCAAAAAAAGGAATGTTGTGAATGTGGTCAGCATATGGAGGAGCAAGCAGAAAGTTACTTTATGGAATGCGACCGCTGCTTAGCTAAAAAAGAAGAATAGCACTTCAAAGCTCTCCTTTATGGAGAGTTTTTTGTTGTCAGGCGAAGATCATGGTTTATATTCAATTTATTTCCGTTTAGGAGAGAATTAGCCAAGCATAAACCCCATCCACGAAGCAAAACCTTAAGATAAGGAGTTGAAATGAATGTTTAATTTTCGTAAGGACCGATCTAGAGACTCTTTAAAAGAAACGTTTGCCGATAATACAAAAACAGTTTCCGGGGATTCTGTAGATGAGCTTAGAAATCTTGAAGAAGCCAATACCTTGATTAGCGGGGACGAAATTCAACAACAAAATGAAAATTTATAGAAGAAGGGCGGTTAAATAATATGGGGATGATTGATATCGCTAATGCTAAACCGGGTGATGAAGTATTTGTTCTTTATCGGAATCCTGCTATACTAACTGCCGTAAACATTAAGACTGCCGAAATTGTCCAACATCCCAAAAACCCAAATACGTTAGCCTTATATCTTAATGAGAAATTTCTTGAACTCGAAGAGGACGATGCTCTATTTAGTAGTTCTGAATCAGCAAAAAAAGCATTTGAAGCTCATTTCTTCGATTTTTGCGAATAAGAAAAGACTGTCAATTCTTCATGACAGTCTTTATAAATAGATAATTTATTAAATTTGTGGAAGCTCTCTCATTTCCTGTAGCATTTCATTGCCACACATTGGGCAGAGTAAGTCATCTGCAACAAAGTCCTTCCTCATCCAACCAATACACGCTTCATCAACACATGAATAAATTTCAGTATCAACCAAGATTGTTTCAATTTCTTCTTCTTTCGCTCTTTTACCATAAAAAATGGGAACCGCCTCCTTTTTTATTAGTATGTACAAAAAAGTGACTTTTCATTTCCAGAAACCTTAGGAGTGATAAAAAGAATGATGATTCAAAAAAGATATACGAATGTGGGAACGAATATCGAAGAAGTGAAGAAGTTAAACAGACAATCCGGCTTGAGTTACAATGAAGTCAAGAATTTACTGGCGCAAAGGTATCTTGATCCTAAAAAGAGTAACTAAAAATTCAAGCCTTCCTTAATTAGGAAGGCTTGAAAGATTAATTTTTCTTTTCTTTATATTCTATTGTCATATTTTCTTGATGTCCTTTTGAGAGCAGTTTATCTTTCTTACGGTTTTCTTTTGAATGAAAAATTATATCAAAATCATAATCGTCTGGATAGAGCTCCCTTGCAGGAATATACAAATTGATTCGTTTATGATTTATCGTATGCTTTTTCTCTTTTATTTGGACCACGTAATTTCCAAGTTGATCTGGCCCCGTATAGATAATCCCAAACTCATTTGTTGGAGATATTTTAACATTATCCCCCTGATGAAAGAGTGGAACTTTCATCTCTATTTTAGATTTTTTCCTTAAGTCCTTATATTTATTTATTATTACCTGTTTTTCCAACTCCTTCAGTTTCCAAGTATCAGTGATTTCAGTGGTATAGTTCTTTTCTTCCTTATAAGTAATATTATGAGCCCGTTCAATGATTTTCGGATGAATCCCAAGCTTTAATGCAATGGCAAATGCCTGACTCTCCCCTCCTCGACCAACTATCAAGCGATAGGTCGGGCTTAAAGTAGTGATATCAAATTCCATCGATCCATTAATAAAACCCGGATAATTTTCAGCAAATTCTTTAATCTCACTGTAGTGAGTTGTTGCTAGGATGGTGGCCCCTTTTTCAAATAAAGTTTCTAATATGGCGGTAGCGAGCCCCATACCTTCTCCTGGGTCAGTCCCTGATCCTAGTTCATCTAATAAAACCAATGTTCGATAATGGGTTTCCTTCAAGATTCCAATGATATTCACAATTCTCGAACTAAATGTACTTAAATTTTCAGTGATACTTTGCCCATCCCCAATATCCACTAAGATCCGCTCAAAGATGTTTAGATTACTTTTTGGCTCAGCAGGAATATGAAGGCCGCATTGAACCAATAAGGTTAATAGACCAACTGTTTTGATGGCTACAGTTTTCCCGCCCGTATTTGGGCCCGTAATTACTAATGCCTGCGTGTGTTTATCGAGTTTTAATGATAATGGGACTGCCTTTTCACCTAATAGTGGGTGTTTTGCTGAAATTAAGTCTATCTCTCCTGATTCATTAATTCTCACCCTAGACCCATGAATTGAGCGGCTATACTTAGCTTTTGCAAATAAGAAATCATAATGAATCATGGTTTCAATCGCTGTACGAATTTTCTGTTCCTTCTCTTCTGCTAATCCTGTTAAATAGTTTAAAACTTTTTGTACTTCTACTTCTTCATCTGCAAATAGCCAATTTAATTGATCATGAAAAACAGCTATTTCTTCCGGCTCCATAAAAAGGGTGGATCCAGAAGCAGAAGTATCTAACACCGTCCCCTTAATTTTGTTCCGATATTCCTTTTTTATGGGAATCACATATCGGCCATTTCTCTGACTCACTATATTTTCTTGCAAATAAGCCTTATATTTATTGGATCTGATCAGCTGCAAGGTTTTTTCCTTCAGCCGTTCCTCTTGAATCGCCAATTGTTTCCTTATCTTTAATAACTCTTTGCTTGCATAGTCATCGACACGACCATTTCGGATGCAGCGGATAATTTCGTTGGCAAGCTCCGGTAAATCATCAATTGCATTTACATAGGAAGATACCCTTGGTGCGTAATATTCTTTATCTTTCATATACCTTCGCATTTTTCCACAGGAATCCAAAAAATCATAAAGTTTAGCCAACTGATCAGCTCTAAGTGCTACTCCTTTATTCATGCTATTTAATATTGCATTCATCCCCTCAAGACCATGAACAGGAACACTAGCACTTTTATTCAAAATCTCAACTGCCTCAAAAACCTCATCAAGCCAAGCCTCTATTTGCTTCAAATTTGTTGATGGTGACAGGCACTCAATTTTTTCTTTTCCTTCTATTGTTAATGCATAACTTGCGATGGCTTCTTTTATCTGCTGGAATTCTAAAGTGTTAAAGGTATGTTGGTTCACGGTTTTTTCCTCCTTAAATTAAAAATAGCCGCAATGAACAATGTCATTGCGGCTAAATGAAATAATAATTTCACTTATTTATCCATACAACTATTTACCCAAAATAAAAACTGTCTACACGGATGTACACAGCAATCTTGGTAAAAGATGCATGTTTATGTGGCCCATTGTTCTTAACTCCATCCCCATACTTAAATAAGCCTTTATTCACATAAAAAAATGAACAAGAATAGGAATGAAAAATATCCAATTGATTGGATTAGTTAAGAACGACACCTAACATAAAACATACTCCTTTATAAAAGCGTAGCGCTTAATTGGAAAAATTCAATTATTTCAAAGAATAACATAAATGACAACTCTTGTCAATTTACAATTGAGTCTTACATAGTTTAACGACACTAATTAAGCAGCAATTTAATAATACAATCAATAATAATACAGTATATAGGAAACACTTATTTGCACTAACTTTTGTTCACAAAATATCCATATCTTTTTTCTGATAACTTCTTTATCTTAAAGGTAGGAGGGATACATATGAAAAAGATCTACTTAATATGCAGTCTTACCGTATTAATCGGGATTGCAGCAGGAATTTCTTTCTTTCTCGTTCGCGATGCAAATGCGAAAATACCTGCAGAAGTTACCTTGATTGACCAAAACGGTGATTCATATAATTTTGGTAAGGACCGGACTAAATTAAAACTAGTTGAATTCATCTACACTCATTGTCCTGATATATGTCCAACCACTACACAAAAAATGATTGACTTGAAAAGTGACTTTGAAAAGGTCGGTGTTTTTGGTAAGGAGATTGAATTTTTAACAATTACCATCGATCCTTACCGAGACACACCCGAGGTCTTAACTGATTATATGAAGGGGTTTGAGATAGATAACAACAAACAATGGTTGTTCTTAACAGGAGAAAAGGCAAACATTAAACGGGATAGGCAACAACTTAAAAAAGTGACGGATGCGATGCAATTTCAATTTAAAGACCCAGGTAATGGTCAATTCGTCCATTCAACCTTTACTTTTTTGGTTGATGAGAATAATAAATTTATTGCCAAATTTCCGATGGGAAAAGGCTTTGATAAAAAAGAAGTTTACGACAAGGTTATGGATAAGTTAGAATAAAAAAAGCGATTAATCCACTTGGGATTAATCGCTTTTTACTAATTTACTTCCTATTTAATTAACAGATGAAGGGTATTTTTTTAATTGCTGTAAAGAAATAAGGTAATTTGACTTTGGTTTGGTTAAACTCGCTTTTATACCGGCCTTTTTTAACTTGTTTACGAGTTCAGTCAGTTGATTTTTTGTCATCTTTCTCACACCTTCTTTTACTTGCTATATACCCCAATTCTACAACAAAAATATGAATAAAGTGTGAAATCCGAGAAATTTTTTTAGAAAATTTTTCTTTAAAAATGAACACTAACTTAAAGAATTCGCTCTTCTTCTATTTTAATGGTATAATCAGTAGATATTTTGTTCTTGGAGGATGTTTTAAATATGATTACTGTAAGTAACGTAGGTTTAAGGTATGGAGACCGGAAGTTATTCGAAGATGTAAATATTAAATTTAATCCTGGAAACTGCTACGGATTAATCGGAGCAAATGGTGCCGGAAAATCAACCTTTTTAAAAATTCTATCTGGTGAAATAGAAGCGCAGTCAGGAACAGTCCAGCTTGGTCCAAATGAACGGATGGCTGTGTTAAAACAAAACCATTTTGAATATGAAGAATATGAAGTATTAAAGACTGTTATTATGGGGCATACGCGACTTTATCAGGTAATGCAAGAAAAAGACGCAATCTATATGAAAGAAAACTTCACAGATGAAGACGGTATGAAAGCTGCTGAACTTGAGGGTGAATTTGCGGAATTGAATGGTTTGGGAAGCGGAACCAGAAGCTGCTATTCTTCTCAAAGGACTTGGGATTGGCGAGGATCTTCATGATAAGAAGATGGCCGAAATCACCGGTTCAGAAAAAGTAAAAGTGCTTCTTGCACAAGCATTGTTTGGCAAACCTGACGTATTACTTCTTGATGAGCCTACAAACCACTTGGATATCAAAGCGATTCAATGGCTTGAGGATTTCTTGATTAACTTTGAAAATACCGTTATTGTTGTATCCCATGACCGTCACTTCCTCAATAAAGTTTGTACACATATTGCCGATTTAGATTTTGGAAAAATTCAAGTCTATGTTGGAAACTATGACTTTTGGTATGAATCAAGCCAATTAGCTACTAGATTAACTTCAGACGCTAACAAAAAGAAAGAAGAAAAAATCAAGGAATTACAAGCCTTTATTGCACGGTTTAGTGCCAATGCCTCAAAATCAAAACAAGCTACTTCTCGGAAGAAGTTACTTGATAAAATTACATTGGATGACATTCGACCGTCATCAAGACGTTATCCATTTGTCGGGTTTACCCCAGACCGTGAAATTGGGAATGATTTGTTACGTGTCGAAGGATTAACAAAAACGATTGATGGGGTGAAAGTCCTCGATAACATCAGCTTTATTGTCAATAAGGGTGATAAAATTGCTCTTGTCGGAACAAATGAAATTGCCAAAACGACACTTTTCAAGATCCTAATGGGTGAAATGGAAGCAGATAGCGGCACCTATAAATGGGGTATTACTACTTCTCAAGCTTATTTCCCTAAGGATAACTCTGAGTACTTTGAGAATAGTGACTTAAACCTTGTCGATTGGCTTCGTCAGTTCTCTCCTAAAGATGATAGTGAAAGCTTTTTACGAGGCTTTTTAGGAAGAATGCTTTTCTCCGGTGAAGAAGTCTTAAAAAAGGCAAGTGTCCTTTCCGGGGAGAAAAAGTTCGCTGTATGCTTTCAAAAATGATGTTAAATGGAGCGAATGTTCTCCTTCTTGATGAGCCAACTAACCATTTAGATTTAGAATCTATCACCGCACTTAATAATGGTCTAATTAACTTTAAGGGTTCATTGCTTTTCGCATCACATGATCATCAATTTATCCAAACCATTGCAACCCGAATTTTCGAATTAACACCTAAAGGCTTAATAGATAAGCAAATGAATTATGATGAATACCTTGAAAATGCTGATATACAAAAGCAAATTGCAGAAATGTATCTTTAAAAGAAAACAGCACCCACATACGATAATGTGGGTGCTATTTTTTTAATCCTTCTTCTGTTTTCTTCTCGATGACGGTTCCGTTCGTGAACCCGTTTCAGTTGTTGTTGTTCCCTGGCCTTCTACTTGCGAGGAAGCCAATCCGATGGTTGATGGATCCTTTTTACGTTTTCCCATTTTTACACCTCCCCTATTAGCTTTTGGATGATAATAGCTACTTATTCCGAATAATTCAGATAAAGTTAAGCAAAATAATCTAGAGGAGGAGGTGTTTTGTATGGCAAAAATTGGTGTAGAAGAATCTCTTGGACAAGTTCAGGCAGCATTACGTGAAAAGGGTCATGATGTGGTTGAATTAAAGCAGGAGTCAGACGCTCAGAATTGCGATTGTTGTGTAGTGACAGGATTGGATTCAAATGTAATGGGAATGCAGGATACCTTTACAAAGGGCTCAGTTATAGATGCAAGAGGCCTGTCTGCTGACGAAGTATGTCAACAAGTGGAAAGTAGACTGCAATAATGAGGTAATTTTCTTAGGAGACTAAAGGATTAACTTTAGTCTTTTTTTATTTCAATCTTCAATTGATAAACTCTATTTGTAAGTAAAAGGAATATAAGCCATGAAAGGGTTTCATCCTCCTTTTCATGGCTTTCATCGTTCAACTAGATTTTTTTAATAATCTTCTTCCTAACACCAATAAAAATTACAGCAAAGGCAATAATCACCAAACCATAAATGGCATTAAGATGGGAAACCTGCTCTTTCTTTACAGTAATATTTTCACTTTTTACTGGAATGTTCTTAGGTACTGGTTCTTTATATTTCAGTGTTACTAACTGGACAACCTGCCCGTTATGATTTTTTATCGATAAATTCCCGTCATTACTTAACTCTTTGGTCGTCCCGCTAATTGACTCTGTGATAAGCGTATCCATTTCAGGATAAAATTCTTTATTATCCTTTATATAAATCTCACCCTGCTTTAATATTTCATGCTGAAAGTTCTTAAAACCGTAATTGAACAAAAGGGCAGTATCATCATATTTATCTCTTTGTTGTTCAGAATTCAAAACGACTGCGGTCAACTTTATATTCGCATTTCTCGCAGTAGTAGCAAGCGTTTGCTTTGCTTTGACTGTATACCCGGTCTTACCGCCCGTTACCCCTGGGTAAGCAAATTCACCTTTTAGCATTTTGTGGTGGGTAAGGATATTCGTTTTCCAAGATTGCCCTGTCCATTTGAGGATCTTCGTCCCGAAGATTTCTGCAAAAACAGGATTTTTAATAGCATAATTAGTTATAATAGCTAAATCCATTGCTGTAGTATAGTGGTTTTTATCAAACAAACCGTTAGGATTAATAAAATGGGTGTTATGGACACCAATTGTTGATTTTAAATATCCATTCAAATTAACAGCAAATTGTTCGACACTTCCATCTAAATGTTCTGCAATTGCAACAGCTGCATCATTTCCGGAATTAACGAGCATACCTTGTATCAATTGCTTTAAAGGGACTTTCTCCCCTTCATTTAAATAAACCCTTGTCCCATCTTGTCTTACTGCATTACTGCTAACAGTGACGATGCTGTCTAATTTCCCCTTGTCAATCGCGTAAATTGCAGTCGCTATTTTCGTTAGACTTGCGGGGTACATTCTCTTATCCGCATTTTTCGCAAAGAGAACCGCCCCTGTATCCGAATCTAACAAAACAGCTCCTTTACTTTTCAATTCTAGCGGTCCCTTATTAGCCGCATAGATGGTTAAATGATTAGTACAAATGAGTAGCAATAGTAAAATTACGGAAACAAACTTTTTCAATAGATAACACCCAACTTTTACATTATTTCCTATTCCATACTACCAGATTGTCATGCTAAATAATAGTTTTAAAGTGAATATTATTATTGTAGAAAGTAAAAAACCAGCGGGTATGCCCCACTGGTCAAGAAATTAGTTTCTTTTTTTCGATATCAATAAAGTTATTTGCGCCATTATTAATGGTAAGGACGATTTTCTGCGATAGGCCAAGTATTTAGGCTCCCAATTGTCAGTATATTTTTGTTTGAATTTGCGAAGCCCTTGGAAATGGTAAATAAAGTGTCCATTTAAAAATATTTGCGCAGCAATTTTCTCGCTAAGAAAAGAAAACCTTGATAATCCTACATTCGCAAGTGGGGCCATCCCCATATTAAAGCGGCTATACCCCTGTTCCTTTGCCCAATCAAATAAACATAGGAAGAGGTAATCAACCGTACCTGATGATACTTCTGGTCTAAATCTCATCAAATCGACAGAAATGGTTTGATAGTCATCGTAAACATACATAATGCTCATAAAGCCCAGTATTTGCTTTTTTTCATCCTTTACAATTGCAATTGGAGCCTTCTTTAAATAGTCTTCATCAAAGAACCCTAATGAAAACCCCTTCTCCGTTCTCCCGAGGAGCCACTCATTAGAGATTCCGCTCAGTTCTTCCATAAGCCCCTCTGTAAATGGAGGATCAATTACTTCAAAAGAATAGTTTGCTCGAGCAAATTTATTTCTTAATGCCCGTAAACCCTTCATTTTGTTTCCTGATAAAGAGAAACTTTTCAAATCTACAAACGCTTCTTCACCTAATTTAAAAAAAGCAAAGCCGTGCCCGTGGAGATATGGAAGAATGTCATCACTGACTTGATAAAAAACAGGAGTATAACCATGTAAATCGGCTACTTCCTGAAATTCCTCAATGGCATTAGATAATTCATCTTTCTCTCCAATCGGATCACCAAGAATAACTAACTTGTCTGCATATAGTTGATAAGAGATTAAAACATTCTTTTTACTGTTCCAGAAAATGAATTTGTCATGTAAAAAAATTAAGTGGGATAATACCTTTCCATGATACTTGGAAAAGTGTGCATTTATTTCTTCTTCCTGACCAATCGACCGCTCTAATGTCCACTTTTTAGGCAAACTAATCAAATAGCCAAACAATAGAATTAATAAGGCAATCACGAGTCCTATTACTGCACTCATAAATAAATCGCGATAATCAATAATTACATATGGCAAAAGCCTAGTAGGGATTTCTATTTTTGAAATTGGTAAATTGGCATACCCTATTAAGAGATACATTGTAGTAATCATTAAAATAAGGGTAATATCAAAACCCGTTTTCCCCCAAGTAAGAACATAACTTTCGCGATAAAATTGCCCCTTAGACATTCTAAGTAATAAAGCGACGACAATTAGAAATATAGCTTCTTCATAATCAATCCCTTTAAAAATAGAAAATAAGGCCGCAAGGATTAGTGCGAACATCGTCAACTCATACGCTCTCTTAACACTATATTCAATACCTCTAGATAACCCTAATAACAAAAATCCTGCCGCAACAGATAATTGATGTGAAATGTTAATGATTGGAAACGCTAATAGCTCCTGGGCTACCTTTAGTCTGGACGTAATTCCTGGAACACTTGCAGATAAAAGCAGGATTAGTCCTGACAAAAAAACCAACATCGTTAACAAGACGTGACTAAAACCTTGGACAATTGCTTTCGGAAGGTCATTCCAGGTTTGATTCCATTTCACCCAATACAGTTTTACAAAGAAAACCAGACTTAATAGGAAAGGTAAAAAATAATAGCCAATCCGATAAAATAACAGTAAAACAAGCACTTTTTCTTCGGGAACAAGTAACTCTTGCATCCCCCAAATAAACACTAAATCAAAAGATCCCAGCCCGCCTGGAATCATGCTAATTATCCCAGCGCAAGCAGCTACAATATAGACAGGAAATAGACGCTCAATAGTGATTTCTATCCCCAATATCCTGCACAAAATCACAATCGCAAAAAATACTGACAGCCATTCGAAAATTGATACCAAAATAAGTTTTAAAGTAATACTTGGACTTAACAGTGACTGACTGCCCTTTCGTGACTTAATCATATGTATAATAATAAAAAGCGGTAAATATAAACCGACACCTAAAACTGCAAAATAAAGCCATTTGGTATCAACAAATAGTGGAAAGTTCCGATATTTAATGATAACAAGCCATGAGAGCACTGATATCCCCGTTAAATAAAATAAGGATACAGAAGCAATAACCCCTAAAAGCTTTCGCTTATCCTGTTCGAGTTTATGAAAGAAGTACGTCCGCAGCATTGCCCCTATTATTCCACCAAAGCCGATTAAATTAGAAAAAGAATTCGCAATGAACGATTGTTCTAAAAGGATCCTTAAGGAGACTTTTAATTTTAAAATCCTTATTAATACCACATCATAAAGCAACATTGGTAATACAGCGACGAAGGTGATTGCTATTATTAATAGAAGAAGACCTACATTAAGCTGGCTTAGTTCATCTTTCAGTAATTCCATATTTAAATTTTGGGTAAATTTTTTCATTTCTATCATTGCAAAGATTAACAGTAACAACGGGAAAATAAATTTTACGATTTTTAAAATCTTTTCTCTTCTAATCCCCAACAAGCTAACCACCTATTTTTTTAAGCTTATACAACTAAGTCTTATGTTTTGACTCAGAAGTCCACCTTCAAATTATTCATTTTATTCCTCATTTTACTATAAACTTTTCAACAGTAAAAACAAAGAAATACATTTTCAAAGTTCTAAGTATTTATCCCCATTGTAGACATTTTTTTTACTGTTCAACCATGAAAAAAGGCCAAGTTCAACGAGATATATTTTTCAAATAGAGCACAAACTTACAAAAAAGAGACAAGTTTCCTAACCTACTAAGCATAAGAATAAAGTAGGACAAATATCCGAGGAGGTATGAAATGAAATTTGTAGTCTTTAAAAAGGAAACACTCCTATTTTTTTTAGCTATTGGTGTTGTACTTTTTTCCCTATCCGCATGGTTTATGTTAAAAGCCGGAGATGCAACTGTCTTTAACCAGGAAGGAAAAGGTATCCGCGAAATTCACATGGTTACTGCTGAATTTAGTACAAAAATGGAAAATGGGAAAGAAATGGAGGCTTATCGCTGGGATCCCGGTACAGTCTTCATGGAAAAAGGGGAAAAGGTGCGGTTATTAATTAGTGGGATAAACGGCGAGGAGCATCCCTTTTATATAGAAGGTACTAAAATAAAAGGGCTGGTGAAAAAAGGTGAAGAAACGGTTGTACCGCTTCAGTTTGAAAAAGAAGGTACTTATCGATTGATTTGTAAGGTTCATTCCGACCGCGCTAAAAATGGTCCAATGATTGCTTATATAGTAGTGGATTAAGGCAGGAGATCTTCTCCTGCTTTTTTCATTTGGGTAGTTAGTTCTGCTTGGATAGTTAATGCTATTAACAACTTGTAAACAAAGCTTTCTTCTTATATAACAGATTCCAAATTAGGTTAAATAATTATAGTACAGTTTTTGATAGTTTTTCTGAACTCTCTAATAACAAACTCTGAAATTCCAAAGAAATCCTTTTAAATAGGACTTCACAAAACCTTAACAATTAGTTACTAATATACGTACCTTTTTTCACAAATTATCTGTTATACTCTATTCATAAAGGAAATACCAAAACTGTTATATAGTTTTCATAAAAAATATGAGGTGAAAAATGATGGAACATTGGAATGGATTTACTAAAGGTGTTTGGTCAACAGAAGTTAACGTTCGAGATTTTATCCTTAAAAACTTTACTCCTTTTGAAGGAGATGATTCTTTCTTATCAGGTCCTACTGAAGCAACTACGAAGCTTTGGGAACAAGTAATGGAATTAACTAAGCAAGAGCGTGAAAATGGCGGCGTGTTAGATATGGACACCGAAACCGTTTCTACTATTACTTCCCATGGTCCTGGTTACCTTAATGAAGATCTTGAAAAAATAGTTGGTGTACAAACCGATAAGCCTTTTAATCGTTCAATGCAGCCGTTTGGTGGAATCCGCATGGCGAAAGCAGCTTGTGAAGCTTACGGATATCAATTAAACCCTGAAATTGAAAAATTCTTTACTGACTTACGTAAAACTCATAATCAAGGTGTTTTCGATGCTTATACAGATGAAATGATGCTTGCTCGTAAAGCAGCCATTATTACAGGACTTCCTGATGCATATGGCCGTGGCCGTATTATTGGCGATTATCGTCGAGTTGCATTATATGGTGTAAACTTCTTAATTCAAGAAAAGCAAAAAGATCAAAAGAATACTAGTAAGGTAATGACTGAAGATAATATGCGTTTACGCGAGGAACTTGCTGAACAAATCCGCGCTTTAAAAGAACTAAAGGAAATGGCTAACAGCTATGGTTTTGATATCAGCCAGCCTGCAAAAAATGCGGTTGAAGCATTCCAGTTTGTCTACTTTGGTTACTTAGCTGCAATTAAAGAACAAAACGGTGCTGCGATGAGCCTTGGTCGTGTATCAACATTCTTAGATATTTATGTAGAAAGAGACTTACAAAACGGAACATTAACTGAAGAAGCGGTTCAAGAAATTGTTGACCACTTTATTATGAAGCTTCGTCTTGTTAAATTTGCTCGTACACCAGATTATAATGAATTATTCAGTGGAGACCCTACATGGGTAACAGAATCCATTGGCGGTATGGCAAATGATGGTCGTTCACTTGTAACGAAAAACTCATTCCGTTTCCTTCATACATTAGAAAACTTAGGTGCTGCACCAGAACCGAATTTAACAGTATTATGGTCCCCACAGTTACCTGAAAACTTTAAAAAGTATTGTGCCAATATGTCGATTAAAACTAGCTCGATTCAATATGAAAACGACGACATTATGCGTCCTGAATATGGCGATGATTATGGAATTGCCTGCTGTGTATCAGCAATGGAAATTGGTAAGCAAATGCAGTTCTTCGGTGCTCGTGCAAACCTTGCTAAAGCCCTTCTTTACTCGATTAATGGCGGCGTGGATGAAAAATTAAAAATCCAAGTTGGACCACAATATCAGCCAATTACTTCTGAAGTATTAAATTATGAGGAAGTAATGCAGAAGTTTGATCTAATGATGGAATGGCTTGCTGGTCTATATATTAATACATTAAATGTTATTCACTATATGCATGATAAATACAGCTATGAAAGAATTGAAATGGCTCTTCATGATACGAAGATCCTTCGTACGATGGCAACAGGTATTGCTGGCCTATCCGTTGTTGCTGACTCACTTAGTGCCATTAAATATGGTGAAGTTAAAGTAATCCGTGATGAAAATGGGCTTGCAGTTGATTTTGAAACAACTGGTGACTTCCCTAAATACGGAAACAATGATGACCGTGTCGATGAGATTGCTGTTGAAGTTCTTAAGACATTCATGAAAAAACTTCGCAAGCATCAAACGTACCGTGACTCAGTTCATACCCTTTCTATCTTGACGATTACATCAAATGTGGTATATGGTAAGAAAACTGGTAACACTCCTGATGGCCGTCGTATGGGAGAACCGTTTGCACCGGGTGCTAACCCAATGCATGGACGTGACACAAAAGGAACATTAGCTTCCCTATCTTCCGTTGCAAAGCTTCCTTACAACTATGCAATGGATGGAATTTCAAATACCTTCTCTATCGTTCCTAAAGCATTAGGTAAAGAAGAAGAAAGCCAAGTACGCAACCTAGTATCAATCCTAGATGGTTATGCCATCAAAGCAGGTCATCATTTAAATGTTAACGTCTTTAATCGCGAAACACTAATTGATGCAATGGAACACCCAGAGCTTTATCCACAATTAACTATCCGTGTCTCTGGTTATGCAGTTAACTTTATTAAATTAACAAAAGAACAACAATTAGATGTAATTAATCGTACATTCCACGAGTCACTATAAGAACAAAACCGGGGCCCTTTAAGTAGGGCTCCGGTTATACTAAGGGGGATCATCATCATGAACGGAAATATTCATTCAATTGAAACATTAGGGACAGTCGACGGACCAGGAATCCGTTATGTAATTTTCACACAAGGCTGCCTATTAAGGTGCCAGTTTTGCCATAATGCTGATACTTGGGAAATCGGCACTGGCAAAGAAATGGCTGTTTCCGATATCATGGATGATCTTATGTCCTACCTCCCTTTTATTCAATCTTCGGGCGGAGGAATTACCGTAAGTGGTGGGGAACCATTGTTGCAAATTCCTTTCTTAACGGAATTGTTCAAGGAATGCAAAAAGAAAGGAATTCATACGACCATTGATTCATCCGGCGGCTGCTTTTCCCATTCCAAGCTTTTTATCGAACAGCTTGAAGAACTCTTGCAGTATACCGATTTAGTTCTTCTTGATTTAAAGCATATTAATCGTAAAAAGCATATCCAGTTAACTGGAATGGCTAATGATCATATTCTAGAATTTGCAACGTTTTTATCAGACCATCAAGTTCCAATATGGGTGCGTCATGTACTTGTCCCTACCGTTACCGATGAACCGGAAGATCTAGAAAAACTTGGCGAGTTCATTGGTACACTTAAAAACGTCCAAAAGATTGAAATCTTGCCGTATCACAAACTCGGAGTGTATAAGTGGGAAGCACTTGGACATGAATATCAACTTAATTCTGTTGAACCCCCTAGCGAAGAAAAAGTCGAGTTTGCTTATAAATTGATTACAGCACACTGGAAGGCACCGATCGAACACTGATTCACTACTGAATCAGTGTTTTTTTAAAGTAAGAAGGTTTCAGTAGTCAATTTTTCTTTTTTAGTAATTAGTAATGTCTTCAAAATATGGCATTAAAGCAATTATTAAATTGATTCTTTTTCCTATCTCAGATATACTCATATCATTGACATTTAAGTGAGGTGATAATATTTGTTTCAATTGCTTATTGATAGTTCAGATATCAATGCCCTAAACGCTCTATACGTAAGTATCTTTTTAGGAATCGCATTAAAATTATTATGGGCATGGAGTGTGGAGTATTCTTTTGTTGGTTCCTTATCTGATCCGGCAAGGACAAATATCACTCACCCATTAGTTCTTTACCGAAAGAAAAGTTGTTTAAATGGAAGCTTTATTCTGAAAAGAATTGTTATATATTTTCGTAGAAAAGAATATTCTCAGGATGATACCGAAGAACCTATTTCCTCCCTATTCGCTTATTAAATATATTCACAACATTTTAGGAGGAAATATGAAAACAAAACGCTCTTCACTATTACTATTCTCACTGCTCGGCTTAACCACATTATTATTATCAGCTTGTTCATCTCAAGCACAAAAAGGAACGAACAATAATGGATTTTTCCAACATTACGTTGTCAATCCTTTTTCAATATCTATCCATTCCGTTGCGGAATTCTTTAATGGAAACTACGGTTTGGCGATCATTCTTGTTACTATAATTATCAGACTTGCGTTAATGCCGTTTATGCTTAGGCAGTATAAAAATCAAATGGGTATGAAAGAAAAGATGGATGTCTTAAAGCCTGAAATGGACGTTATTCAAACAAGGATGAAAACGGAAAAGGATCCTAAGAAGAAACAAGAACTTCAAGCTGAAATGATGGGCCTTTATAAAAAGCATAATGTTAATCCATTAAATATGGGCTGTTTGCCATTGATCATTCAAATGCCTATTTTGACTGGCTTCTATTATGCGATTCGCGGTTCACAAGAGATAAAAACCCACGAGTTTTTATGGTTTAGTCTGGGAAATCCGGATATCATTATTACAATTATTGCTGGGGTTATATACTATTTTCAGTTTAAAGTTTCCCAGTCCAATATGCCTTCTGCTCAGCAAGCCCAAATGAAATACATGGGATTAATGTCACCCTTAATGATTGTCATGTTTTCTTTTAATGCTCCTGCAGCCCTGCCTCTTTATTGGGTAGTTGGCGGTACATTCTTAATTGTTCAAACAATGATCAGCAAATCCCTTTATCAAACGAATAAGACACCGAAAGTTCAAGTTAAACAAAAATAAATTTTTTGTAAAAAAGAAGCATCATCGAATGCTTCTTTTTTATATCTTCCTTCCTAACCAAAGCCCACAAAAAGCCAGTATGATCCCTATCGTGTAACTGCTTAGCAAATAACCGTAATACAACTTTTTCTTATTTTCTATATTAAGTTTTATGGCATCAAGCATTAAGGTTGAAAACGTCGTAAACGAGCCCATAAATCCAATTCCCAACAAAGAATATAAAGACCCCTGTACATGTAAACCGAATAAGAGACCTAAAAGAAAAGCACCAATTAAATTGACTGTTAGCGTACCAATAGGAAAACCTTTGTTATTGTACATTGATTGGTTAATTTTAAAACGGGCAATTGCCCCTATAAACCCCCCAATTGAAATAAATAATATCTCTTTCATAGAACGCTCCTAGTTTTATTTACTTGCTCACCAAGTTTCATTCCTGCCTTAACAAAAAAGAGTCCCCCTAATAAACTAGCAAATAAATAAAGGACACCAAATATGATTTTTCCTGTTTCAAATAAATGAACCGTTTCAAAGCAAAATGTTGAAAAGGTTGTAAATGAACCAATGACACCAGTGGTAAGTGCAGTCTTCAGATAAGGATGAATCTTATTGGAACCCACAAAATAATTTGTCATAAAACCAAGCAAAAAGGCACCAGTTACATTAATAAAAAGGGTTCCGATTGGAAATTCCTTTCCCCCGATTGCCACTGCCATTACTGATAATAAATATCGGAACAAACTGCCGGCAATCCCACCCAGTCCAACCCAGAAATAAATCACGGTTTCACCCCTAGTACAAATTCAATAAATGTTCCTATTATTATTAACCATATTGATTGGTTAAGATAGTCGTGCATCTTCTCATCTTTGCAATTTTATATTTAATTGTGTGCTTACTTCCTTCCATTCATCACAAAGGATACTAAAAAAGACTGTATCCCTTACGTGGCCATCTGATATGATTCGATCCTTCCGTAATACGCCTTCTTTTACGGCACCAATTCTAGCTATTGCATATTGAGATCGTATATTTCGGGAATCCGTTTTTAATTGAACACGAGTAAGTTTCCATACCTCAAATGCATGATTTAATAAAAGAAATTTACATTCTGTATTTACTTTTGTCCGCCACACATCGGGGTGATACCACGTCGAGCCAATTTCCGCACTGTTATGTTGTGGGAGTATATCTAGAAATCGGGTACTGCCAATCACTCGATTTTCATTGTTTACAACGGTGAAAGTGTATTCTGTTCCATTTTCTCTGGCTTTTAATGAAGCTATTATCATATCTTCCATTTCTTTTTTCGAGCGAACCTTTGTGGCCATATACGTCCAGATTTCATCTGGTTTGGCCGCATCCCACAAGGCCTCTAAATGGTCCATGCTAATTGGAATTAATTTTACTATTTCCCCTTGTAACGAAAATAGTTCGTCCCACAATTTAGTCATTTTTCTATCCCCTTTTTTCCATAAGAAAAGACTGCGGCCTATACTCCACAGTCCTGTTTATTTATGCATCCTGGAAATACTCCTTGTAAAAACCGCCTACTTTTCCAGTATTATCAATAATGTAATAAAATTCTTCCGTCTCATTTTTTACATCATAAATTTTTCCAGCCGTTAAGGCATTATTGACTAGAAATTTTTTCGCATCCGTATGAACGCATTTTATTTTCTTAACTGTTTCACGATCACGCCATGATAGATGAATCATTGTTGCCACCGTTCCTTTCGGTCATTGTCCAATTTCTAGTATAATCAATACCACCACAGTTGTGCAACCAGGGAATAATTAAAATTTTTTAAAATAAAATCGGTTTTTAGTTTTTAAATGTGAACTATTTTAAAATTTTATTAACTTTTGGTTCTCAAAACGAGTAAAAACCATTACAATTATAAAAACTGAATATTCAATCCACTTTTCCGAGGAGGCATTCATAAAAATGAAAATTATGAGTAATGAGCAGTTAGTTTTTTCGTATCGGGATGCATTAAAGTCTGACAAGGAAAAAGAATGGCTTAAAATCTTAAAGGATGAAATCAAACGACGTGGCTTAAAACCATTTAAAAATCGATAGCATAAACCCAATGAAAAAACCGCTGACAGGATTCAGCGGTTTTTCAATCATTTTATCATACGATTATAAACATTTAATTCCTGTATAGGATAAAAGGATAATTGATTAAGCCTTGCAGCAATTTTTTCTGCTGCATCACTTGGGTGTTCGGCATATATTTCAAAGAATTCCCCTTCATACTCTTGTTTTGCATGGTCGTAGCGTGGATCATAATAATGTTCAAGCAAAATTCGAATCATTTCAGGATAATTTCGAGCAGTTAACGTATCTATGAGTGATTTTTTAATGTCAGCATCCTTAACCCGTCTTAATACCTTTTCAATCCCATTAGAAATCTTATCGAAATACCATGTTTCCTCCTGGTATGGCTCTACATACTCGGAAACAAGATGTTTTACCCGTTGATCAATAGGGGTGCTCAGATTGATGTTAATACCTTCCATTTTTTTATCCATTAATTCTTCAGATTGAACAGCTTTTCCAATTCTTTTGCTTTCTGCTTCAACTAGAAAATACTCGGCATCTTTTATGTCTAGAAGTCCCTTAAATAAAAGGGAATCAAAGGTCTTTTGGTTATGGCCGTCACTAAGACCAATCGTTCCGAATATCGACCCACGGTGCCCCGCCATCTCTTCAAGGTCTAGGATAGGATATCCCTTCTTGTTCAATATCTTTAAGACCTCTGTTTTTCCAACACCTGTTAATCCATGGAGGACGATTGCTTTGTTAGGAAGCATGGTCGGCAGTTGTCCAAGAATATATTGGCGGTATGCTTTATAACCACCTACTAAACGCCATGAATAAATTCCGGCAAACTCTAAAAATGTAACCACAGCCTTACTTCGCATTCCACCGCGCCAGCAATGGATTATAAGCTCTGTATCATTTGACACGCATTTCTTTATCGTTTGAAGGAGTTCGGGAATTTTCGGAGAGACAATCTCCATTGCTCTCCATTTAGCAATTGCTGCTCCTTCTTGTTTGTAAATAGTTCCGATTATTTGCCGTTCCTCATCTGTAAATAAGGGAACATTGATTGCCCCTGGAATTGCCCCATCTTTAAACTCAATCGGTGAGCGTATATCAATGATCACTTGGTTCTTTATTGTAAAAAGATCTTCAACCGACATTTCTTTCATCTAATTTACGCTCCTTGTACAAGTAAATTTTCATAAAAATGAAATATTTAATAAAAACAAACAAAACTTCCACAACGGGAAGTTTCAGAAAAATAAATATAATCATCAAGATATTTTCTTAATATGGTATAAACTCATTATACAGGATATATCTTTAGCTTTCAAGAAGCTGGGAATTACTGGTTGGGTTCGATATTCATCTACTAATGAAATGGTGTACCTGTTAATTTTTCAACTGCATTACAAAACTGATCCCAGTTTTCCGGAAAGCTTTTAGTTCCTTCACTTACATAAACTTTACCTTTTGTAATTAACTTTACAGACCAGTATTTCCCTTCGATAATTATTCCGTCTTCACTTCGATAGGTTGGTTTCCACTCCCAGATATTCATACTATAAAGTTCTCTTTTAAATTCTTCCAGGTCGCCAGGAGCAATCGCTTGGAAATCCGAAAAGGGCTGAAGATTTTCTTTATTTCGCCAGACCAAAGCTGCAAAACGATTCTTCACGAAATTAACGCGAACTTGGTAAGAAATGTCACCAAAACTTTCAAGAGAAGCAATTAATGAAAATGGATATTTATCTGGGTGAATTGAAATTCTTCCGCCGTTCACGCGAAATAAATCCTTTTTTCTTGTGACAATCGATATAATCTGTGCTGGAAGGATTGGTTTTTCGCGATTTGAACTAAGGACGTGATTGACCTCTTGGCAAATTGCCGGAATAGGTAATGGTCCTTTTTCTTCTAGAATAGAAAGTATCGTTTCATAAACCTTCATAATCCCTCATCCTTACTAAATGCTGGTTAGTTTAGCCGTTAAGCAACAGCCGTTTAAAAAACAATTCCGTAAACTATATTATAGTAATAATAGGGGATTCTCGCAGTAACAAATGACACGTTGTACTAAAAAGGTCTACTCACTTGGAAGAGAGTAGACCTTTTTCCTATACGATTTCTGATTTTGATTTAAACACTGACATCAACTTTTCTAGCTCTAGCAGGTTTTGACTGTTAAATAAATCGACAATTTTACTACCGACAATAACTCCATCACAGTATTTTGTTAAGTCTAGTATTTGATCTTGACTTGAAATACCGAAGCCGGCCAGTACAGGAATGGGACTCACTTCTTTTATTGCCAATAAAAATTGATTCAATTCTGAATCATATTCATTTCTTGCCCCCGTAATCCCCTTTATGGTAACTGTATATAAAAAGCCTTTTCCCTTGCTTGAAATGGTCTTAATTCTCTCCATCGGTGTTGTGAGCGTAACAAGTCGAATCAATTCTATTTCCGCCTCTTCAAGCTGAGGAGTAATAATTTCCTCCTCTTCGATTGGCAAATCGGGAATAATACACCCGTCCACACCGGCTAGGCGAATATCTTTGACAAATTCATTGATGCCATAGGAATAAATGGGATTCAAGTAGGTCATCAATAGGATTGGAACAGAAACCTCTTGTCTCGCTTTTCTTATTTCTGCAATAATCCCCTTTAAAGTGGTTCCGTTCTCAAGTGCCCGAATGCCAGCCCGTTGAATGGTTGGCCCATCGGCAACAGGGTCTGAAAAAGGGACTCCAACTTCAATAGCAGTTGCACCATTTCTCTCCAATATTATTAGGCGGTCAACCAAACAATCCAACCCGCCATCCCCTGCCATTATGTAGGGTACAAAAGCTTTTTTATTGTTTTTTTTCAATGCTGAAAATGCTTGTTCGAAACGGTTCATTATTTATCTCTCCTCTCTTAGCCTAGTTTTCACAGTATCAACATCTTTATCTCCGCGACCTGATAGACACACGACGATGTTTTTTGACTTATCCATTTCTGCAGCAAGTTTTACAGCAAAAGCAATTGCATGTGCACTCTCTAATGCAGGAATGATCCCTTCAAGTTTCGATAAAAGCTGAAATGCTTCTAACGCTTCTTTATCAGTAATCGAGTGATAGGCTGCTCGACCAATGTCATGTAAATAGCTATGTTCTGGTCCAACGCCAGGATAATCAAGGCCAGCTGAAATGGAGTGCGCTTCTTGAATTTGACCATCTTGATTCTGTAAGAGATACATCAGTGCACCATGTAATACACCCGGACTTCCTTTTGTTAACGATGCGGCATGATATTCTGTATCAACTCCCTGACCTGCAGCTTCCACTCCATATAGACTGACGCTCTCATCCTCAATAAACGGGTAGAACATCCCCATTGCATTGCTTCCACCGCCAATACAGGCGACCAAGGCATCTGGAAGCATTCCTTCACATAATTGGAATTGTTGTTTTGTTTCCTTTCCAATCACACTTTGAAAATCTCTTACCATTTGTGGAAAAGGGTGTGGTCCCATAACAGAACCCAATAAATAGTGGGTATCATCTACATTTTCTACCCAGTATCTTAAGGCTTCGTTTACTGCATCTTTTAATGTTGCACTTCCAGAAGTAACACTGACGACCCTTGCACCCAGCAGTTCCATTCGAAATACATTTAGTGCCTGCCTTTTGATATCTTCTTCCCCCATAAAAACGATACAATCAAGATTTAATAAAGCGCAAACGGTGGCAGTTGCGACACCATGCTGACCTGCGCCTGTTTCAGCAACAATTTTCTTCTTTCCCATTCGTACCGCAAGGAGTGCCTGCCCAATGGCATTGTTAATTTTATGAGCTCCAGTATGGTTTAAATCTTCTCTTTTCAGAAAAATTTTAGCTCCTCCCGCATGGCGGGTTAAGTTTTCTGCATAGTACAATGGCGTTTCTCTACCCACATAGTTTTTTAACAACTGCCCTATCTCGGCTTGAAAGGAAGGATCCTTTTTGGCACTTTCATAGGCCTCACTAAGTTCGATTACTGCCTTCATTAATGTTTCCGGGACAAATCTTCCTCCAAAAATACCGAAGTGTCCACTTTCATTTGGTAATGTATATGTGTTCATTCCCTTTACCTCCCCACAAATGTGCTTTTTGCTATATTAATAAATGCTTGAATCTTTTTTAAATCCTTCTTCCCCTCAGTTTCTACGCCTGAGCTTACATCTACCATGAAGGGCCTAATAATTTTTATTGCCTCTTCAACATTGTCTGCATGCAACCCGCCGGCAAGGATAATTTTTTTGCTAGAAAGCAAATGAGGATTTACCTCATTCCAATTAAATACCTTCCCATTTCCACCTCTGTATTTCCCTTTGGGGCTGTCTAGCAGGATGAAGTCATTTGATAAATCAGCCAAAGCCGCTAAACTTTCATTCCCTTGAAAACTAATGGCTTTTATGACTGGCAGTGAAAGAGATTCACTGAATGACGCACTTTCGTCTCCGTGTAATTGAATATGTGTAAGCCCAACAGCAGAAGCGATTGTTTCTATGCTCTCTCTTGTTTCATTGACAAACACACCGACCTTAAAGACCTCTTTAGGCAAATGTGCAATAATTTCTTTTGCTTTCTCAATGGAAATCCTGCGTTTACTTTCAGCAAACACAAACCCTAGCGCATCTGCCCCGTATTCAGCGGCCGCAATCCCCGTCTCAACATCGGTTATTCCACAAATTTTCACTTTCATCTTTTTACACCTTCTTTAAGAGGGATGCGAAAGTCCGAAAAGGATTGCTTTACATCTGAACTTTTCATCAAAGCCTCTCCAACTAATATCCCGTTTGCTCCTGCATTCCTGACTCGCTTTACATCCTCTGGATGTTGAATTCCGCTCTCACTAATAAGATAAGCCCCAGAGTTTATTACGGTAGAAGCTAAATTTTCTGTTACTTCCAGCGAAACTTGAAACGTTTTTAAGTCCCGATTATTCACGCCAATCAGCTTTGCGCCCATTTTCAGGGCCCTATCGAGTTCCTGCTCATTATGGACCTCAACTAATACCTCCAAGCCTAAGCTTTTAGCATATTCAAAAAGGTCTCGCAAGCTATCATTATCTAAAGCTGCTACTATTAATAAAATAATATCTGCCCCATGAAACGCAGCAAAATTAATTTGGAGCCGATCAATGATAAAATCCTTACATAGAATTGGCAGGTTTACTTTACTCCGAACTGCTTTTAAATCGGAGAAGGACCCTTTAAAAAAGGTTTGGTCTGTAAGGACAGAAATGGCTGAAGCACCATACTCTTCGTATATCGAAGCCTGATAGGATGGCTCAATTGTGTTGTTAATAATTCCTTTTGATGGAGATGCGCGCTTAAATTCAGATATAATCGATATTTCACCGGCTGTATGCAGCTTTTGTATAAAAGACCTTTTAGGGAGAACAGTATCTAGTATTGGTTGGTTTCCTTCTCGAAGGAGAAGGACCTCTTTTCTCTTTTCATCAATGATTTTATCTAAGATTGTTGCCACTTATATCGCCTCTTTCTGACCTGCTGCATTTGATTTCTCAATCACCTTGTTTAATTTTTCATATGCGGCTCCAGAATCAATAATTTCACTCGCTATTTGGATACCTTCCTTAATGGAGTTTGCTCTCCCCGCTGTGTATATACCAAGTCCCGAATTAAGTAGTACTGTATCTCGGTACGCACCTTTTTCTCCTTTTAAGACTTTGATTAATATTTCAGCATTCTCCTTGGAGTCCCCACCTTTAATATTGCTGTTATCGTATTGAGGGAGATTCACTTCTTCAGGATTAAATGACAGGTTGGTGATCTTCCCATCCTCTAAAATAGTTAAATGATTTTCACCCTGGAGTGATGCTTCATCCATAAAGCCAGCTCCATTAACGACAATGGCGCGCTTGCGGCCCAACTTTTGAAGAACTTCAGCAAACACATTTAAAAGATCTCTACGATACACACCTAGCAATTGATAGTCCAACTCAATCGGATTAGTTAGCGGACCGATAAAATTAAATATAGTTGGAATCTTAAGTTGTTTGCGAACCATCATTACTTTCTTCAATTTGGGATGAACATTAGGTGCGAATAAGAAGGATATTCCGATTTCCTGTAGAATTTCTTCCGTTCTTTGCGCAGATAGATTTAAATTTACTCCTAAATATTCAAGGACATCGGCACTGCCTGTTTTGCTTGAGACACTCCTGTTTCCATGTTTGGCTACAGGGATTCCGGCACTAGCAATAACAAACGCTGAAGTGGTACTCACATTAAAACTCGAAGACCCGTCTCCTCCGGTCCCACAATTATCAAGAACACCTGAAAATTCCTCTTTAAATTTCAATGTATTTGCTTTCATGGCTTTTACAATCCCGGTAATTTCTTCGACTGTTTCTCCTTTTGATTTCAAACCCATTAAAAAGGCAGCAATTTCAGATTCTGAAACTTCCTCACCCAAAATAAAATTAACGGCTTCTTTCATCTGGTTTTCAGAGAATGATTCATGTTCAGCTAATTGGAGTAAGTAATTCTTCATTTTTCTTCATCCTTTCTATCTCATTTAAAAAGTTCTTGATGATTTCCTTTCCCGAAGGAGTACCAATTGACTCAGGATGAAACTGGAGACCGTAAACAGGAAATTGACGATGTTTTATGGCCATAATTTCCTGATCCTCTTCAGAATATGCGATACACTCTAATACATCAGGAATACTACTTTTTTCAATAATTAATGAATGATACCTCATCACATCTACAGGGGTGGGAAGCCCTTTGAAAAGCCCTAAGCGATGATGCGAAATCATCGATGTTTTACCATGTTTGATGAGTGTTGCTCTTTGAATCTTTCCACCGAAGGAAGCTCCAATGGCCTGATGCCCAAGACAAATCCCTAAAATCGGGATTTTATCATAGAATGTTTGAATCAATTCAATACAAATCCCGGCTTTCTCCGGTTTCCCAGGCCCAGGGGAAAGAATAATTGCTTTTGGATTTAATTCTCTGATTTGTTCCATTGTTAGTTGATTATTTCTAAACACGGTAATTTGTTCCCCTAATTCTCCAAGATATTGATAGAGGTTGAATGTAAACGAATCAAAATTATCAATCAATAAAATCATTTCTCACCCTCCAAGAAAGAATTAAGTTTATTTATCGTCTCTAGATATTCCGACTCTGGATTCGAGTCATACACGATTCCCGCACCCGCTTGAATATAGGCCAAACCCTCTTTTAAAACCATGGTTCGAATGGCAAGGGCAAAATCCATATTTCCATCCGCTGATAAGTATCCTACCGCCCCTGAATATAAGCCTCGTTTTGATTTTTCCAACGAGTTAATAATCTCCATGGCCCGAACCTTTGGAGCCCCTGAAACGGTCCCGGCAGGAAGACAGGCCGCAAGAGCATCGATTGCAGTTTTATCTGTCGTTAATTGGCCGCTTACTTCTGACACAAGATGCATTACATGGCGGTATTTCTCTACTGTCATATACTTATCCACCTGGACCGTACCGAACTCGCTGATTTTCCCGAGATCATTCCTGCCAAGGTCGACAAGCATCTTATGCTCTGCAAGTTCCTTTTCATCATTTTTCAATTCCTTTTCTATCAGCAAATCTTCTTCAGTCGTTCTCCCTCGTCTTTTTGTTCCTGCGATGGGATTCGAAATGACTGTTCTTTCCCTTGTTTTAAGTAAGCTTTCGGGAGATGAACCAATAACGGTATATGCATCAAAATCAATATAAAACATATAAGGAGTGGGATTATTCGCACGATGCTTACGATAAAGTGATAAAGGTTCTCCGTTAAAGGTTGATTTCATTCGTCTTGAAAGAACCACTTGAAAAATATCACCAGCTAAAATATGTTCTTTGGCAATTTCTACATTCTTGATAAAGGTTTCTTTTGTTGTTTCTGAGACAAATCCAGAAAAATAAAACGGCTCGTCAGTTGCATAGAAAGTTGGCTTTTTTAGCTCCTCTATTCTTTCTTCAATTCTCTTCTCAATTAAAGCGTTATCGCTCTCCTTAGTTAAAGGACAACCACAAATCAAAACCTTATCTTCAAGGTGATCAAAGACAATGACTTCTTCATAAAACATTAAATGGACATCTGGCATCTCCATTCCGTTTGGATGTTCCTCTCCAATCACTTCATATTGCCTGATAATGTCATATCCCACATATCCTACAGCCCCTCCAATAAACGGAAAGGGAGATTCTTCATAATCTATGGGAGGGATAAGGTTTTTTAACACTTCGAGAGGGTTACCCTTTAATACTTCCTTGTCCCCATTCCTCGAAATAATTTCGTTGCTATCACCGCTCGAAATGAGCTCAAAGGCGGGATCAGCACCGATGAAGGAATATCTTCCAGAATCATTGTACTTATGGGAACTTTCCAATAAAAACTTCTTATTCCCACTCATTTTTTGTAAAATGGAGATTGGCGTAAGCGTGTCTCCTTTGATCTCCTTTATGAAATAACCAGTTTTAATTTCCATTTTCTGACTCCCTTCGAAAATAAAAAAAATCGTCCTCTATATGCGCAAAAATTTACGCATATAGAGGACGATTCTATGGTCGTGGTGCCACCTCCATTTGAAGCAGATAGAAAACCTGCTTCCTCTTCAGATACGGAACATTTTTGTTCGATATCCTATCCTTTTAACGGTGGAGCTCCGTGCATCCCTACTGATGATTTCAAGATGCCTCTCACAAGTCCATTCCACAAATCCATTCTTATCAGGCTCCCACCTACCCCGACTCTCTTGAAAGAATAAAATTAGTGTACTCCTCTTGCTCAACGAGTTAAGTATTAACAATTACTATTGATTGATATTTATCCTACGCAAAAATACCATTAATGTCAAGAGTAAATTTTAGAACATTCTAAATGGACAAAAACTTATGATTTTCCAAAACAGTTGTCATTTAGCTTATTCCAATTAAAGGAACCCTATTCCGGGTTTTTTTTTTATCAATAAGCTAATAGTAATAATAGCTTAAACATGAAGGCGGGATAGAAGATTAATGGAACATATTGAACATTTAAGCCAAAATCCAAAAGCTGCAAAAAAGAAACAATCTGCAGCTGGACAAAAGCGGTCCGATGAGATATCTAATCAAAAGTGGGCGATCCTATCACTGTCTTCCATTCCTTTAGTCATGACATTGGGGAATTCAATGTTAATACCAGTTCTACCTTCAATGGAAAGTAAATTATCCATATCTTCTTTCCAAACAAGTATGATTATTACGGTTTATTCGATTGTTGCTATTTTTTTAATACCTGTTGCAGGATACTTATCAGATCATATCGGTCGAAAAAAGGTTATTATCCCCAGTCTCATCATAGCAGGAATTGGCGGACTCATCTCAGGATTTGCCGCATGGAAACTCGATGATGCGTATTGGATTATTTTAGCAGGCCGCGCCCTCCAAGGGGTCGGTGCTGCAGGAGCTGCCCCTATTGTCCTGCCCTTGGTTGGTGATATGTTTAAGAATGAGGATGATGTTAGTTGTTGTTTGGGTCTAATAGAAACATCCAATACATTTGGTAAGGTATTAAGCCCTATTTTAGGGGCTTTTCTAGCGGGATTTATTTGGTTTATACCTTTTTTTTCTTTCCCTGTTTTTTGTGCTATTTCCGTCTTGATGATCATGTTTCTGGTTAAAAGTCCAAAATCAACTAATAAACCAATTCCCTTTAAAGAATTTTTCAGCAATGTGAAAAAAACCTTTACAGAAAAGGGTCGCTGGCTTTATGCAATATTTTTTATTGGCGGCATCCTGATGCTAGTCCTGTTTGGGATTTTGTTTTACCTTTCGGAGATTTTTGAAAAGGAATATGGCATTAAAGATATTAAAAAAGGGTTTTTTCTGGCATTACCACTCGGTGCACTTTGTCTTTCATCCTTTATAAGTGGCAAGGTGATCAAGAAAAACAAGATATTGATGAAATGGATAACCTTTGCTGGAATTCTCGCTACAGCCTTATCCATAGGTGCATTATGGTTTTCAATCAAGCTTTGGTACATGATCACCATGTTTCTTATCAGCGGAGTTGGTATCGGTGCAGGTCTTCCATGCTTAGATGCATTAATTACCGAAGGCGTTGAAAAAGAAGAAAGAGGAACGATTTCTTCTATTTACAGTTCGATGAGATTCATCGGAGTAGCTGCTGGACCTCCGATTATTGCTTTGTTATTAAAAAATGCGACTCATTGGATTTTTATTCTTTTGGGTAGTTTCAGTATCATTGCAGCACTTGTTGCATTGCTAGCTATCAAGCCTCAAGGACAGGAACAAAAGGGCTGAGGAAATTTCCTCAGCCCTTTCATTTCGTCTTATTTCACTGGTTTTTTTAGAAAACCAATTAATAGTGCGGATACAACTGAACCCACTAAAATAGCCAGTGCGTAAAGAAGAGCACCATTTTCAACCAATGGAACTACGAATATTCCGCCATGCGGAGCACGGAGCCCAATTCCAAAGGCCATTGACAACGCACCTGCGATTGCTGAACCTGCCATAACCGAAGGAATGACACGCAATGGGTCGGCTGCGGCAAATGGAATTGCCCCTTCAGTAATAAAGGATAAGCCCATAACATAACATGCTTTTCCCGCATCTCTGTCCAGGTCATTAAATTTATTTTTGAAAAATGTAGTTGCGAGCGCAATTGCGAGCGGTGGTACCATACCAGCGGCCATAATGGCAGCCATTGGCTCATATACGCCGCTTGCTAATAAACCTGTTCCAAATACATAGGCAGCTTTGTTAACTGGACCACCCATATCAAAGGACATCATAAGACCAAGAACGATACCTAATAGTACTGCATTACCGGTACCAAGACCTGTCAACCAATCCGCAATTGTTCCATTTAACCAAGCAACTGGTTTGTTTACTACATAAAGCATGATGAAACCTGTGATTGCTATACCAAAAAGAGGGTAAATTAGGATACTTTTAATACCTTCTAAAGATCTTGGAAGTCCAGCAAATACTTTCTTAAGAAGAAGGACAACATAACCTGCTAGAAAACCTGCAACCAATCCGCCAAGGAATCCAGCTCCACCACTTGCAGCCATCATTCCACCAACCATACCTGGAGCAAAACCTGGCCGATCTGCAATACTAAGGGCGATAAACCCTGCAAGTACAGGTACAATAAGTCCAAATGCGTTACCGCCGCCAATCGTCATTAATGCTTCTGAAATCTGGTTATACGAGGGATCGTCAGGCTTAAATGAGTTATAACCAAACATAAAGCAAATGGCAATTAGAATTCCACCACCGACAACAAATGGCAGCATATTTGAAACACCATTCATTAAGTGCTTATAAAAGCCAGTACGTGACCCTTTTTGGTCGGATCCTTTTTCACTTTTCCCGCCATTCCCTCGATAAATAGGTGCATCCTGTTTTAGGGCTTTATCTAATAGTTGCTCAGGGCGGCGAATTCCTTCAGCTACCGCTGCTTGAATGACGTGTTTGCCGTTGAAACGTTCCATTTCAACATTGATATCTGCTGCAATAATGACAGCTGTGGCGTTATCAATTTCATCTGTTGTCAGGACATTTTTGGCACCGCCCGAACCATTTGTCTCTACCTTTATATCTACACCCATTTCAACTGCCTTAGCTTTTAAGGAATCGGCTGCCATATAGGTATGGGCAATACCTGTGGGACAACCTGTAACTGCCACAATAAAATTCTTTTTATTCGTTAATACCGTTTCTTGCTTTTCCTCTTTGTCATATCGGTTAATCGTGTCAATGATTTCTTCAGGAGTTGTTGCCTTTAAAAGCTCATACCTTACTTCCGCTTTCATTAGCAAACCAGATAGTCTTGCTAATGCTTCTAAATGTGTATTATTCGCACCTTCCGGGGCAGCAATCATAAAGAATAAATGTGCAGGTTTCCCGTCTAATGACTCATAATTAACACCTGCGGCAGATTTCCCAAAGACAATCGCTGCTTCATTTACTACCTTTGTTTTCGCATGCGGAATGGCAATTCCATCCCCAATACCTGTTGTACTTTGTTCTTCACGTTTTAAGATTGAAGCTTTAAATTCAGTACGGTCCGATATTTTCCCCGCCTTAAACAGGACCTCAACAAGCTGATCAATCGTGTCTTCTTTTTGGTTACCTTCAATATTTAATAGAATCGTATTTATTGATAATAATTCAGTAATTTTCATGATTGTTTTTCTCTCCCTTAACGAATCTCTTTAATATGAACTTGCGGAAGAAGTTCTTCTACTTTTTCCTTCGAGCATAAGCCTAGTGAAAAGGCAGTTGCACTACCTGATGCAACACTATACCGAAAAGCTTCTTCAATCTCTCTAGTTCGCTCATATGCCGCCAAGAAACCAGCAACCATAGAATCCCCTGCACCAACTGAATTTTTCACTTCACCACTTGGAACTTTTGCAAAAAGTACTTTTTCGCTATTGATCAGCACCGCCCCTCTGCCAGCTAATGAAACAATGACATTTTCCGCACCCATTTCTACGAGCTTTTTGCCATAAGGGATCACTTCTTCTGCGGTAGTAATGCTTGTATCAAATAATTCACCTAGCTCGTGATGATTCGGCTTGATTAAAAATGGGTGATAGGGAAGGACCTTTTTTAATAAATCTCCTTCTGCATCCACAACAAATTGTGCTCCGTTTTCTTTGCAAATTTTTACAAGTTCCTCATAGGTTGTTTTAGGTAAGCTAGCAGGGATACTTCCAGCTAGTACTAATAAATCTTCTGCTCCTAAGTGTTGAATTTTTTGTTTTAGAAGTGCGAAGTTTTGTTCTGAAATGTTTGGACCCAAGGCATTAATTTCTGACTCTTGACCCGTTTTAATCTTTACATTGATGCGTGTATCTTCATCAACCTGAACAAAATTCGTATCAATTTCTTCATTTTGGAGATATTGTTCAATATAAGCTCCAGTAAAGCCGCCAATAAACCCAAGTGCCTTACTTTTGCTTCCAAATTGTTTTAATACAGTTGAGACATTGATGCCTTTTCCACCTGGAAACTTTGCCTCATTTACTGTACGATTTAGCTCTCCTAGCTGAAAGCTCTCGAGTTTGACTATATAGTCCACTGAAGGATTCAAAGTTAATGTATATATCATGATGTCACTACCTTTATTGTTGTTCTATTTACGTATTGCTTCTGCGTTTCATCATCTGCTTCATCGGTAATAATGGCCGCCTCTTGGATATCGGCAATTTTGGCAAACGAGATTTCAGCAAATTTTGTATGATCCGCTAATACATAGGTTTCTCTTGAAAGAGCAATTGCCTTTTGCTTCACCATTGCTTCCTCCTGGTCTGGAGTTGTAAAGCCAAATTGTGGATGGATACCATTTACACCCATAAAGCATTTATCAAAACGGTATAGTTCTAGGCCCGCTAAAGCTCCCCTTCCGATGAAAGCATTTGTATTCTGCTTTACCAAGCCGCCAATTAAATAGGTTGAGATGCCTTTATCCAATAATGGTTTTAAATGCATTAACCCATTTGTGACAACAACGATTTCCTTTGACGGAAGGAATTCAATCATTTCAATCACAGTTGACCCAGCATCAAGATAAATGCAGTCACCCTCTTCTACTAAACTGGCTGCATATTGGGCAATCAACCGTTTCTCTTGAAGGTTTTTGGAGGATTTCTCAATCATACTAGGCTCTTGAAGCTTCCCTTGTAATCTTGAGGCACCTCCATGGATTCTCTTTAAGAACTTTTGGTCCTCTAATTGTGAAAGATCTCGGCGAATTGTTGACTCCGAAGAATCGGTTAACTCCATAATTTCATTTATTTTAACTACATTTTTAGCTTTTAATAATTGCATTATGATTCGATGACGTTCTGGCGTTAACAAGGCATCACCACCTGGATTTTTTATTCTTCATAATTACATAATACTGAAAACGATTGCACAAATCAATCATTTTCTTTCAAAAACAATCAAAATTTGAACGTCTTTGAATGTTATTTGAAATTTTCTTGGATTGCAAAATTTTTTCTACACTAAATTTTATTATTATGATATAATGTATATGGTTATTTAGGAGATGATGCGGGTGTGGTTTAATGGTAGAATTTCAGCTTCCCAAGCTGACGGCGGGGGTTCGATTCCCCTCACCCGCTCCATAATATATAATGGAGAAGTACCCAAGTGGTTATAAGGGGGCGCACTCGAAATGCGCTAGGACGGCTAACCGTTGCGTGAGTTCGAATCTCATCTTCTCCTTCATACGTATTCTTTCAAAACACGCCGAATTATCGTGTTTTTATTTATTTAAAAAACGCCGGAGATTTCCGGCGTTTTTTCGTTGTCTTATTGATAGGGGCTTAACCATTCAGGATCCCTATTCACACAGACCGGACATTTCACCGTTTCTGCTTGTAACGAGTGAAATGATTGGCCACAATCTAAGCATTTCTTAGCATGAATAGGTTCCTGATAATTAACTTTTTTCTTTATTTGTGGAGTTATTTGAATGGCATCCTCTAGACAAATATCTACACAATCGGTGCAGTTTACACAATTATTACTTTCGATTTGTAAACTAGTGTCCTTTAATTGAAACACCTTTTGGTTGCAAAAGGTAAAACAAGCTTTACAAAATGTACATTTGTCTTTATCCAGCTCTACTGTGTAAAATTGATATTCCGGGTAATAGTTTGCTAGGGTCCACTCATTTGCTTCCAGTTTCCATGAAGCCGGAGTCAAACTTTTAGCTAGCTTTTTCCCACCTGACTGCATTGAAGTGAATAAATCTCTCCGCGAAAGTTTTTCAACATTTTTTCTCTGAACCACCTCAATGGATCTTTGATCGAGTTGACCTAACATCCTATTGGTCTCAGTTAGTACAAATTTCCATTTATCATTGAGTGGAGCTCCGTTAAGTGTAATCGCATGTAGACCTCTTTTTTTATAAATCAACAATTCTTTTTCAGTTGGGGTGTAATCTTCCTTATATATAAGGCTATTTTCTTCGAATTCCCTCGTTACGGCAATTCCTTCGATTGCTGACATCGGACAGGAGATGACACAATCACCACATGATGTGCATTGTGACTGATTGATTTCTATGGATTGCTGATTGATCTCTAATGCCCCGTACTTACACAATTCCAAGCAAAAGGTGCAGGTGGATCGAACATTTTTGTTTCGTGAACATTTATTGGTAATCTTCAAATCTACATGCATACTTTCAAGCCATTTTACCAAAAGAGACATCTGACCACCTTCAATAAAAAGCTGCAGGACCGAATCATCCTAAGTCCTGCAGCTGGTATATTTCTTGTTTCCTACACGCCTCATGAACTAGACAATTTCGCATCTTTGTGCGGAGTTATCACGATGTTAGGATGGGTAATTGCATTACTTGGCATTCCTTTAATTTGACTAACATTGCCATACTTCTTTCTTAACTCTTCAACAGGGCCAAATTCAATCGCCCTCATTGGACAGGTGGCTACACAAACAGGTTCCTCACCCTTTTTCTGCAGATCCATACAAAAATCACATTTATTTGATTTAAAGACCTTCTGATTATATTGTGGGGCACCGTAAGGACATGCTTTTACACATAGTTGAACCCCTTGACAAATATCTTGATCAATCCTAACAACCCCTGTTTCTTTATTCTTCACAATCGCTCCAGTGGGGCAGATTGGCAAGCATTTCGGATTGGTGCAATGATTGCAAGAAATCGAAAAATAAAAGGCTTTGATATTATGGACGATTCCATTGGTCGGTTGCTGAATATACGCTCCTTCTTCATAAGTATATACCCTTCGAAAATTAATTCCGACATCGAGATTATTTTTATCCTTACAAGCCACACTACAGGCTTTACACCCTGAACAGAGGCCTTGGTTAATATAAAATCCTAGCTGTTCCAACTTATTCACTCCCTACGCTTTTTTCACTTCAACTAAGTTCGTTAGTTGTGGATTTGATTTAGCGAGGGCTGTTGGCCGTTGTGAAGTCAGCACATTAACAGAACCCCTTTGGTCAAGTCCATCTTTATCAGGCGTAAACCATGCTCCCTGGGGGATACCCGCCACGCCCGGAGTGATTCTCGGTGTCACCTTTACATCGATATAGATTGAGCCCCGCTCATTATATACCTGAACTCGATCACCAGCTTTTATCCCACGTTTCTCAGCATCTTTTGGATTCATCCACATCTCTTGCTTGGCAGCTTCTTCGAGCCACGCTTGGTTATCATAGGTAGAGTGACATCTCCGTTTATAATGCCAGCTAATCAACTGCAACGGAAACTTGTTAATAATTGGGTCTTGTGGTCCTTCCCATGAAGAAATGTATTTCGCAATCGCTGGAATTTCATCCTGCTGATTCATATCCCATAATGCCTTCGAGAATAGCTCAATTTTACCTGAAGGAGTTTCGAACGGATGTTTCTTAAGGTCGTCAATTTGCTCTTTAAAACCGATAAGTGGTGAATCATATTTAAAATGATGAACCCCGTTTCTTCGGAATTCTTCAAACGAAGGGAAGTCAGGAGTCAACTCTTTCTTTGTCCTCTCCACACTTTCTTTAACAAGGTCAAGTGTCGTTTTACCTTCAGTAAATTTTTCCTTTAGTCCCAATTTATCTGCCACTTCTGCAAACACATCGTATTCATCGCGACATTCAAACAGCGGTTCAATCGTTTTATCACCAAATACAACGTAATCACCAAAACACCAAGGGACGCCAATATCATAGCGCTCAAAGAAAGTAGTTCCCGGCAGCAAAATATCCGCAAACCTTGCACTTGGTGTCATAAAAATATCACTGACTACAATGAACTCTACTTTACTTTCATCTTCAAGAAGCTTAGTTGTTTTATTGATATCAGCATGCTGATTAATTAGCATATTTCCTGCCATATTGAAAATTAATTTGATGTTTGTTGTTAATTTATCAGTACCTTCTAATCCATCCGCTGCTGTCATTTCTGTTCCTTTTTCAACAGCCTTCGTCCAAAGGAAGCATGGAATCGAAGCTTTAACAGGGTTTTCATATGAAAATGGATATACAATGTCCGAACGGCTCCAATATCCGGTCCCGGCGGCCCAACCGCCTAACTTGCCGACATTTCCTGTTAGGCAGGCAAGCTGTGCCCCGCCACGCATGAATTGTTCACCATACGCTTGTCGCTGTGCTGCCCAACCTTGAATTAGGGCAGCAGGCTTAGATTTAGCATATTCCCGTGCAATTTCTCGAATTTTCCCCGCAGGGACGCCGCAAATTCCCTCGGCCCATTCAGGTGTTTTCTCAATCCCATCTTTTTCACCCAATAAATAGCTTTTTAAGGATTCACTCTTTGCTATCCCATCCGGCATATGGTCTCCGTCAAATCCAATACAATATTTATCTAGAAATGCTTGGTCATGTAATTTTTCTTTAACGATAACGTAACCCATTGCATCCATCATCGCATTGTCAGTCGTCGGGAGAATCGGAATCCATTCATCAGCAAAGGCAATGGCTGTATCGGTATAACGCGGGTCAATGACAATGATTTTAGCGCCGTTTCTCTTAGCTTGCATTAAATATTCTCGATATGGTGTAGAAAAAATCATTTCCGATGGATTTTGTCCCCATAAAATAATGTATTTTGAGTGTAAAAGAGAGTCAAAGCTGCTGCCTGTATTATTCGTGCCATATGTATAGGGTGTGGCTACATTTCCTGCTCCGGAACTATAGTCATTTCGATAGTTTAAAAAACCGCCTGTTAGAGACAATAATTTTCTTGCTGCATTTTTCCCGCCATGTAATCCCCAACTTTGACCAGATGCATAGTTTACATATCTTGATTCTGGCCCATATTTATCCCCAATTCGTTTTACTTCAGAAGCAATCGTTTCAATGGCTTCCTCCCAAGATATCCTTTTAAATTTCCCTTCGCCTCGTTTCCCAACCCTTTTCATAGGATACTTTAAGCGATCTGGATCATATAGCATGTTCCGGTAATTTCTACCCCTTACACATGCCCTAAGTGGTGGGGTAGATAGATCGCCGCTTTCTTGTGTATCAGTACTTACTCGAACGACCATCCCATCTTTAACATGTGCTTTGATAACACAGCGGCCACCACAATTATTAATACTGCATGTTGAAATAATTTTCTCCGTATCCTTGGCATTGGCTGTCTTTGGCTCTTCTTTATGATCGACGAGCATCTTTGTACCAATGCCGCCGGCAATAACAGGAATTCCAATTGCGCCTGACCATTTCAAAAATGTACGCCGTTGCATTTTATTTGATAATAGATCCTTCAAGGTATTCTTATCTGACATCAGGTAATGCCTCCCTTACTTCAAGTAAAGTGGTCAAATCAAAAGTTAATAAGTCCTCAAGAAGCATGGATGCTCCGAGGTACAACTGACTATTTGTCTGTTCAATTATTCGTTTACAAAAATATGGAATCCACATCGTTAAATGGTTTTCAAGAAAGTGAATTTGGCTTGATATTAATTCTACTAGTCTATCAGTCTCTGTTTCTTGTAAACATAAATCTACAAGATAAAGCATAAATTCTAATTCGGGTATTAAGTGATCATCAGGTTCATTATTTTCATTTTTGTATTGAAGACCAAAAAGATGGTATTGCTCCCTGATTTGATAAGTCCATTCCTCAAATAGCAAGTGTTCTCTGCTCCGATAATAAGACTCCCAAGGTGGTGCTACTAGCGGGCCCGGCCCAATAAAAAGACGTTGATATTCTTCATTCTCCCTCTCAATTTGTTCAACTGTCATATGTTCAAAAAAATTGCGAAGTATTTTTCCGCCATCATGAATTTCTTCTAATCCCCGCAAATTACCATTATGTTGAATTTCTACTAATAACTCACCTGTAGCGGGTACCGAAAATAGCAAATGAAGGAGCTGATAATATTTTTTTCTAGATAAAAAAAACGGCTGTAATTGAATATGTAATGTTTCTGTCGTTGTATTCATTCTTTCCTCTCCCTATTTGTGAAATAATTCACAAGTATAGTTAATAACTGTCACCACTTTCTATTTTAATGATTACTTCTATACAAATTTATCTTACCTTATTCCTTCAATATAGGAATCCCATATATGGAATTATTCACATTTATTTCAAAATGGTATGAAATAATTATGGAAAATTTCTACAATACGAGAAAAATATTTATAACAATGCTATACAGTTTTTCTTGTTGAATTAAAAATGTGTATAATAGTAAGGATGAATACTTTGCAGAGGATGATATTTTTGAACATTACTGGACACTCAGTTGAAAAATTAGAAGATCCATTCGGTTTATTATCAGGTGACCGTTATGAGTTTTTTTTAGAACTTGCTGTGGATGAAGAGGATGAGCTTTATTCGGATCAAGGAGTAGGTCTTAGAACCATTTTCGTTAGCGACGAAAATGGTGACAAAATTACTAACTTCTATCTTTATGAAATCGTGAGCGAAAAGGTACTTGACTTTGAACTCGAAGAAGATGAAGAAGCATTGGTTCTTGCCTATTGTAGAGAAAATGCCAAGGAATAAGAAAAGCACAAGCGCCCTGTCCAGCTCACGACAGGCCTAGGGCGCTTGCGCTGGATAATAAAAATAGCAGGGAGTGATTACACCTCCCTGCTACCTATTGATCACATAAAGTTCTTACTATGATTGTGAATAACTTGTAATTCTTTAGTACTTTCAGTCATTTCACTTTTGCAGATTGGACATAAAGGCACTTCAGTGCTTTTAAAATTGTCGCGAATCCAGCATTTACACGTGTCTGAACTACATACCCAGATTTTAGTTTCTTCTAATTTGATTTCCTCATCATTTTTTCTACCAAACGCCAAAACGATCACCCCTTGTAATTAGTGCATGACTGTTTTAAATACTTTGTTTGTTAGCTAAACAATATGGAAAATATCAAACATCATTTAGCAGCAGCTTATTGACTGTGAGTCTACTTTTCTCGCAGTAAAAATATCATATAGATAAAAGGTGATGCTAAAAAATGGTGCATCACCTTTATTATAAAAGAATTAAACTGTTTTAACGTTAGAAGCTTGTGGTCCACGAGCGCCTTCAACGATTTCAAAAGAAACTGATTGGCCCTCTTCTAATGTTTTGAAGCCTTCAGATTGAATTGCTGAAAAGTGAACGAATACGTCTTGACCGCCATCAGCTTCAATAAATCCGAATCCTTTTTCTGCATTAAACCATTTAACTTTACCGTTGTTCATGAAAAAACCCCCAAAATATAGTTCACTTTTAATTTATTACATATAAAAAAATAAAAAAGACGTACTGACACGTTTGGGCATAGACATTACCCACATTTTTCGTGCAGTTACGACTACTAAACTATAAATATTTAACTAACTTAAAAGCGTAATTTTATTTTACCCTAATTTAGCTTTACAGTCAATCAAATTTCAAAAAGTAGGAAATTTATATAATTTTTATACAATAATGAAACCTATTCTGAGTTTCATTATTGTTTATTAAAATCTCCCTGTAAAAATATTTCCATGAAATTGACGATAAATTTTTGTATATCAGCTTCCATGCCAATGTAATCAAGCGAATTAATCGGTTCTTTATCTGGTTTTGGTCGAAAATCAGCGATGCTTTTGCCTTTGGCATTACCAAATTGCTCTACTCTTACTCTTCTCGGGATATACTTTACCAAATCCGGTTCTGTTAATGCCATTAACGGGACCACATCATGAAGAGGTGCTCCTTTAATACCGGGTACATTCTTTTGATAGGCTTTATAGTAATAATCAAAGGCTGGCTTTAATAGCGGCTTAAAAGGTGTCGGGCTGTTTTTACTTAGATAGTCAATAATATCTGGAGTTATGAGTGCTTTATTTGTAATATTTAACGGAAATAAATGAATATTATGAGCCTTTTCCATGACCGTGTCTGCAGCAATCGGATCAACAAAAAAATTTGCCTCTGCTTCAGCAGAAATATTCCCGGGGACCAAAAAAGCCCCGCCCATAATATAAAATGTGTTTACTTCCTTTAAAGCATCATTCCCATAGAGGATAAACATTAATGCTAACTCAGTCTGTCTTCCAACAGAGACAATCACAAGGTCGCCAGTATACTGATTTACAATTTCAAGAATTTTGTTAATATCATAAACCTTTACATTCTGAATAGTATCGGGAGGCTTGATTGGTCCTAATCCATCTTTGCCATGTATCTCAGGATAATATACGATTGTTTCACCTGATAGAGGTCCTGCGGCACCAGCTATGATTGGAATATCCTCTCTACCTCCTAAAGTTAACAGGTAGGCAGTATTCTTAACCGATTTTTCTTTTGGTGTATTTCCATAACCACTGACAATGCCAACCAAGTTTATTTTTGGATTTAGTAAGGCATACATGATCGCAAATGAATCATCGATACCCGGATCAGTAAACATGAGTACATTAACAGCCAAAGTATATCTCCCCCAATATTTACAATAAATACATTTATTAAAAATATGCAGTATTAATGGATACAAGAACTGCAAAAAACCGATTCGAAAATTCGAATCGGTCGTTAACACTTTCCCTATGCTTCCTTTTTGACTCTTGGTGCCGCTTTCTTTCTGGGTGCTACAGCCTTTTTAGATTTTGTCCGATCAATGGATGCCTGTAATGCCGCCATTAAGTCAGTGACGTTGGATGCTACTTCCTTCGTTGCCGCTGATACTGTTTCTTGGCCGTTTCGTTTCGATTCAATCAATTCAAGCAGTACAGTTCGATAGTCATCTGTGTATTTTTCTGGTTCAAACTCTGTTGTTAATTGATCGATCAATAAAATGGCTGTGTCCAACTCTCTTTTCGTCACTTTATCTTCTGAAGGAACACTTGGTACATCCCCTGCTTTACGAACTTCATCGGGATAATGTATCGTTTCCATGACTAATATATTTTCATATACCCGAATGACTGCTAATTGCTCTTTAGAGCGAATAATGATTTTGGCAAGACCCACTTTTTGCGACTCCAGCAATGCTTTTCGAAGCAAGGAATAGGCTTTTCCGCCTCCCTCACTCGGAGACATATAATAGCTTCGATCGTAATAGATTGGATCAATTTGTTCCATTTTGACAAAATCAATAATTTCAACTGCTTTCTCTTCGTTTTCTTTTCTTAACTTTTCGAGTTCGTCATGATCGAGGACAACAAATTTACCTTTTGTATATTCATAAGCCTTAACGATATCCTCAGGTTTTACTTCTTCCTCACAAACAGAACAAATTTTTTCATATTTAATTGGGGCATGACATTTGTTATGCAAAGTCCGCAGCTTGATATCTTTATCCTCTGTCGCCGTATGGAGCTTGATGGGAATGTTAACAAGCCCAAAACTAATACTACCCTTCCACATGGTATGCATCTTGTAATTCTCCATTCTTTTTGTTTCTATTGTGCGACTTTAAAACAATCACATTCCTAAAAACAATTGGAAAAAGGATGAATTTGATAATAATTAAACAAAATAAATTAAAAAGAAGGGACAATTTTACGATGAAGCCGATGCTGCCAAGCCTTACATTTGATTTACCGGAACATCCTGATTGGCTCTACGAGGTCAAATATGATGGATTTCGGGCTATTTTGGAATGGAATTCACGAGGAATAGTACTGACCAGCAGAAACGGAAAGTCACTTCTCGCACAATTTCCAGAAATAAAGGATTTTTTGTTAGACTATGAAGAACAATTTAAGCCCTTCTTGCCTCTTCAGTTAGATGGGGAACTCGTCTCATTAGAAAATACACATAAAGCTAATTTCTCGATGATTCAAGTCCGGGGACGCTTAAAATCGGAACGAAAAATTAACGAACAAGCCCACAAATCCCCCTGCCGCCTGATGGTGTTTGATGTTCTGATGATTGCCGGAAAAGAATTACGTTCCCTTGTTTTTCAAAAAAGAAAGAAGGAACTCATCAAACTGTTTCAAAAAATCGGGTTAGAACTAGAAGCGGACCCCTATAATGAACAATTACTTCAGCTTGTCCAGGCCAATGATAATTTTGATTTGCTATGGGAGAAGGTGGTTTTAAATGATGGGGAAGGAATTATTGCCAAACACAAGAACAGTCTATGGGAGGAAGGAAAGCGATCCTTACAATGGCTGAAATATAAAAATTGGAAATTTGTCAGCTGTTTTATTAGCTCATATGATAAAACAAATGGTTATTTTTATGTCAGTGTCTATAAGGAAAATAAAAGCTACCCAATCGGTCAAGTTCTTTTCGGCTTTAGACCTGAGGAAAAACAAGCTTTGCAGCAAACGATAAAACAAAACATGATCCGAGAAGATGAACAAATGATTATTGTTGAACCGGCCATTTGCATTGAAGTAAAATATTTAGAACTTTATGAAAATCAGCTTCGGGAGCCGCATTTTGATCGGTTTCGCTTTGATCTAGAACCATCTTTATGTACCTATGATCGTTTTATTTTCGCTCAAAAAAACTTGCCGGAAGACTTAGATATTACCCATCCGGATAAACCACTATGGGATAAACTTTCGATCCGAAAAGCTGATTATATCCTTTACCTAAGAGAAATTTCACCGTTTATGCTGCCATTATTAAAAGACCGCTTGTTAACTGTCATCCGTTTTCCACACGGAATGTTCGGTGAAGCGTTTTATCAAAAGAACTGCCCGGATTATGCCCCTGAATTCGTGCAAACACATTCTTCAGAAGGGATTGACTATATTTTATGCAATAATCTTAAAACTCTCGTTTGGCTGGGCAACCAAATAGCAATAGAGTTTCATATACCTTTTCAAACCATTCATAGCAGCGGACCCAGTGAAATTGTCTTTGATTTAGACCCCCCTTCCAGGGACCACTTTCAATTGGCAATAAAGGCGGCACTGCACATTAAAGAAGTCTTCGATCAATTAAATTTAATTGGGTTCATTAAAACCTCCGGGAACAAAGGGCTGCAAATTTATCTCCCACTGCCCGAAAATAAATTTACATATGATGATACCAGGTTATTTACAAGCTTTATTGCGGAATATTTAATTTCCAAGGATCCTGACTCTTTTACGATTGAAAGGATGAAAAAAAAGCGCGGGAGCAGGCTTTATGTTGACTATGTGCAACATAGCGAAGGAAAAACAATTGTCGCACCTTATTCTATGCGAGGAAATGAACATGGTGGTGTTGCCACCCCGCTTTATTGGGAGGAAGTGAATGAAAAGCTCGTTTCTGTTTCGTTTACTATGGAAAATGTAATCAAGCGTATTCGCCGGCAAGGGGATCCTTTTTCGAATTACTATCAAACAAAATCAATTCAGCCATTTGCACCTGTATTAGAGATCCTAAAAAAGGGCACCAAAAAAGGATAGGGAATACCTATCCTTTGATTTCAGTTTTGAGATACCTTTGTGCTTCTGATTGGAGCTTCTCATATGATGATTGTTCCATCCATTCCATTTTCGAAGAGATAGTAAACGCCCCCTGCTCGAGGTCAACATTGACTGTTGCATTATAAAGATAGGTTGCATTTCCAATCAAGTCGATGGTGTATTTCCCTTCGTTTTGATGGACGACACACTGTACTCTGCCACCATTATTAAAAACATTGACTACTTCTTCGAAGGTATTTAATCCGTGTAAACAAGTGACGAGTGTTGAGGCAGACATGGCTGTACCACAAGCATTCGTAAACCCAACACCGCGCTCAAATGTCCTTACATAAATGGAACCAGGCTGTAAGTGTTTAACAAAGCTTACATTAACACCATCTGGAAATAACTCATTGGGACCATTCACTTTTTCACTAAGTTGTTTCTGTAGGTCACCTTGGAGCTGTTCATCATCCACAATGGCAATTAGATGTGGATTCGGAACAGCTAGTGCTGTAAACCTTAAATCCTCAGAAAGTTCTTCGATTCTTTCATTGTATAATGTTGGCTTATTTAAATTTAATGGAAGAGCTTTTAATTCAAACAAGACCGGCGAAATTTCCACTTGGTAGGTGTGGATATCCTTTTCAAGCTCTATTTGCTTGCTGACTTTTAGATTCGCTTTCATCGTTTCAATCACAGCTTTACTCCGCCCCAAATGTTCGCAAACGTATCTAGCCACAAGTCGAAGTCCATTTCCGCACATCGAAGCCTCCGACCCGTCAGCATTAAATACGCGCATTCTACCATCTGCGTTTTCGCTTTGCATAATGAAAAGAATGCCATCCGCACCTAAATCAGATTGACGATTACATAACAACTTCGCGAGGTCTGCACGTTCTTTTTCTGTAAAAGCATATCCATTTGATATTTCGTCGATGATTAGAAAGTCATTACCCGATCCATGACCTTTTATTAACTTGATTTGCATCGTAAAACCCCCACAAAATTGATAAAAGTGTTTAATTCATCATATCAAACAATGTTCGTGAGGGAAACTGTCGAAGCTTCTATCTTTCGATAAAATATTCGTTAATGATAAAAGACATTCGAAGGAGCTTGTCCTGTTCAGATAATGTCTCTCTTAATGAGAGGACTGGTGTATTGGGCTCTGGAAATAGCGGACTCCATTCGATGGGCATCCATCCCCGGCGAAGCCGGCCGTCCGGAAGCGGATTGCTTGTTATAATTTGTTCATCCATAAAAGTAGAAGAGCCTTCGATAGCACCAATATACCTCCCTTTCGGATCTAGTAATTTCTTCTTATTAGTCCTCCAATCGAGTTTCCTTTTTTCAAAGCGACCTAAATATTGTCTATTTTGATCAAATACATCTATTTTAATAACCTTTCGGCCACTCACCTTAAAATATCCGATGGCTTCATTATCCAAATGATAGAGTGCAAAAATTTTCGAATGGCTAAATTTCTTTAATCCTTTGCCATCGAATCTCTCAATCATTCCTGCCAGATGCCCATCCGGAAAATAGAGGAGCAGGCGTGAGGAATTGGTATTCAGAAATAACACAAGTAAATGTCGTGCCTCAAATAAAGACTGAAGGTTGCGCTCGGAATTCATTAAATTCCTGTCTATTGACAATGACTGCCTCATCCTAAAAAGGTAGATTTGAAAACAAATTAAACTATAAATCAGGAATGGGATTATTAATATCATTATTTCTTTGTTTTTAATAAAAAAAAGATTGCCAGCAACAAAGACGATGGCTGGAATTAGCGCAGCAATACTACCATTTAGGTTCAAATTAGCTGTATCCCGGTAATATTCATTTATTTTCATCTAGAAAACTCCTTATCAATTCCTCTAGTCCTAGTTTATTTAATGAAAGCTAAAAAAATGATAGGAGATTTGAATTCACATTAAAAAAGAAGAGACTAGTTGGGTCCCTTCTCTTAAGCATTAATATAACTAATAATCGAGGTCATTGATGCTTTGGCATCCGCGTAACCTTGATTGTATAGATCTTCTAATCTTTGTGGATTCCGTTCCATTCTACCGACCTTTAACGGCTTTGTGGGGCGGATGATCAATACATTCCCCTCTTTTTCTTCCTGTTCAAGGTATTCAACGGTTTCATTATAGATTTGGTATCGGTTTCGAAGTGACTGTTGCAAGCCTTTGTAATCAGGGTACTTCCGATCTACAAGAAAGTGAAATTTTGAGGGCTTTTTCAGATAGCCTTGGTTTCTAGTTAAGATGACAATATTTTTTGAAAACCCATCCAACTGTGCTCTTTTAATTGGAATGGGATCACTGATTCCACCATCAAGTAAAAGTTTGTCTTTAAAATGAACTTCTGGTGCAATAAATGGCAACGAGCTTGATGCACGCAACACCGTTAAAAGGTCGTTCCCATATTCTTGTTTATTAAAATAAACAGGCTCTCCCGTGTGACAATCGGTTGTCCCGACTACAAATTCAGAAGGACTATTATAAAATACATCATAATGGTAGGGTACATGTTTATTGGGAATATCGTCAAAAATAAAATCCATGCCAAAAAATTGCCGATTTCGAAAGTAATTTTTCCATGAAATGTATCTTGGGTCAGAAGCATATTCAATTGTAACGGTTTTATTTCTCCCTTTTTGCTTTGACAAATACGAGGCGGCATTGCAAGCACCCGCAGAAACCCCAATAACATAAGGAAAAAACAACTGTGATTCTAAAAAGAATTCAAGGATCCCAGCAGTGTAAACTCCGCGCATCCCACCACCTTCAAGTACCAAACCGACTTGGTTTTCCATGTTGCGACGCCCTTTCCTGTTAACATTAAACTTAATAGTTAATTGCCATTATAGCCCTTCCACATAAATATACAAAATGAAATGACTCCGTTAAGAGGCTAGTTCTTTTTTTCTAAAAATAAACACACTAAGCCAAAGCAGGATGATGATACAGGCTAATGTTAATAGACTAGCAGGCAGCGTATCATCCGGAGTACCACTTGACAATAGCATCTCATTTGCATAGTTTGTTAGTTGTGACGGGCTCCATTCAAGCCAATTGGATAGAGCACCAGTTACTATTGTGAAAATAAACACCACTGCTAAAGAGTTAAATCCTGCTATTCCGGGTGTCAATAGGGAGGCACTAAAAAAGACCGTCAATGTTAAAACAACCGTAAGCCATAAGCCATATAGGAAATACGACTGAAAAAAAACATCCATTGGTATCCAATCAAATAAGATACCGGTATAATACCATGTCGCAATTGAGCCAATTAAAAGCGAAAGCCATAACAATAAGAGGCCACCAGCCCACTTTGCTGTAACAAAGGAAAAGTAAGAAACATTCTTTACTAATATCATCGCAGCCACACCGCTTTTTCTTTCACCCGCAAGGATAGCCATTGTTGAAAGGACGATAATTAATACACCGATGGTCGTATATTGGCTCAACCCTTGGATTAAAACCTCAGATGCAGTGGGTGGCGGGATTTCGATTACCGTTCCTTCAGGCAATCCGCCCAGTGAATCTATAATTTGCGGCATATAATAACTAGATAATGGCTCTGAAACACCTAATAAAATAAAGGTAATCGGTACCCAAATCCATTTGAAATTCCGCCACATTTCTATTAACTCTTTTTGGAATAAAGTCAACCATTGGTTCATTTCCCCACCACCTTCATGAATACATCTTCAAGGGTCATACTGCTTACTTCAAATTTTTCAAGGGGCATGTTTTGTTCCGAAATCAATCTCAGGAATGCCTGTCTTGCTAAAACGATATTCGTTACAAAAACACTAACCTTATTCCCTTCTACACTGATGGAGTGAGTAAGTTTATGATTTGAAAATATGTCAGCATATTCTAAAGACTTTCCAGTAAAGAACAAATCAATTTTTGGTTGTTGATGTCGTTCCCGAAGCTCCACCATGGATCCGGACTCGACAATTTTTCCATTATGCAGAAATAAAATCTCATCACATATTTCTTCCGCGTCATTTAGAATATGTGTGGAGAAAAGAATCGTAGTTTCCTTTTTAAGACCTTCAAGCAAATCCAATACTTCTCTTCTTCCGATTGGATCTAATGCAGAGACTGGTTCATCGAGCATTATAAGCTGAGGGCGATGAATAAGGGCTTGGGCAATTCCTAACCGCTGTTTCATCCCGCCTGAATATTTAGCTACTCTACGATTTTTCGCCTCCAATATCCCTACCAATTTTAATAGCTCTAAGGATCGGGCCTTGGCCTCCCTACGATCTAAGCCAGCAAGTCTGCCTGCATAGGACAAAAATTCTAGACCTGACATCCATTCGTAAAAGACTGGAAATTGCGGCAGGTACCCAATTAGTTCACGAATATCTTCTCCTTTTTTGGCATCAGTAAAAATGATCGTTCCATCCGTCGGTTCCATTAGCCCAGAAAGCATCCGTAACGTGGTTGTTTTCCCCGCCCCATTCGGTCCTAAAAGAGCAATACATTTCCCTTTATCTAATTGGAAATCAATACCTTTAATCACTTCTGTCCCTTTGAAGCTTTTTTTTAAATGACTTATTTGAATGAGAGGCATTAGTCCCGCTTCCTTCCAATCACGAAATAGAGAATCGGTCCGATTATGTTAATGAATAAAATGAGGAGTGCCCACAGCCACTTTGGGCCATTTGTTGTCTCTATACGGATTAAATCAATAATGGCAACGATTATTAATATCAGTTGAATGATAAGGATTGGTGCTATAATTGGTAAATTATTTACCAAGACATCCATTTATTTCCACCCCCGTAATTTCTTTCTTATTACTTTATTTTACATTTGAACCGAAAAATCCTTTAAAACCCGACAAAATTCTTTGTCGGGTTCGGGTTCTAGTTGCAGGTTTATTTAATCAGTCTAAAAATCAACGGGAATCGATATTCATTTCCTTCATATGCTTTAATTGCGGCAATAATAGTAAACACAAAGAGCATGACCCCTAATACCGCTAAGGCAACAAATCCTATTAAGATGATGGTTAAGATTCCGCTGACAAAAAAGTAAACGGTATAGGAAATCAAAAAGTTGAAATATTCCCTGCCATGATAATCAATAAATGATGACTCATCCTTTTTTATTATCCAGATTACTAACGGTGCGATAACTGGGAAAAATATACTTAACACATAAATACCGGCAGCCATTAACCTTTCATCATTATTTACCATTTTCTATTCCCCCATTGGAATATATTTTTAATATTCATTACTATTTACGCCGCTTTATTTAAAAGGTTTCATAATCCGTGAAAAAATTTATCGGATCAACTTCCCCTATGGCACGCAACTTGTTAAAATCGATAAAATAACTATAAACAACGTACAGAAAGGTTTTATTATGAAAAAAATTCTTTTAAAAAACGCAACGGTATATCCAATTACTTCAGGACCTATCCATCAATGCGATGTCCTTATTGAAGAAGGAAGAATTGAAAAAATCGGAAAAAATATAACCACAAATTTAGATGTAAAAATAATTGATTGTGGGGAATTATTCCTTTTTCCAGGCTTTATCGATGTTCATACTCACTTAGGTCTATATGATGAAGGCACGGGCTGGGCCGGGAATGACGCAAATGAAACGGTTGAAGCCCTCACACCCCACATTCGGGCAATCGATGGGGTATACCCATTGGACCCCGCGTTCACGGATGCAGTCAAAAGCGGCATTACGACGGTCCATGTCATGCCGGGAAGTGCCAACGTTATTGGCGGAACAACCTCCGTTATCAAAACAACTGGTAAAAATATAAAAAAAATGATTATTCAAGGTATTTCAGGTTTAAAAATTGCTCTGGGGGAAAATCCAAAAAGAATTCATAGCCACGGCAACAATGATTCCATTACAAGAATGGGGATTATGGGAATGCTTAGGGAAGCCTTCTACCAAGCAATCCATACAGATAATCCGGATTTACCCAGAGTCGCGCCTATCGTCATGGCCTTAAAAAGAGAAATTCCGGTTAGAATCCATGCCCATCGTGCGGATGATATTATTTCTGCACTTCGTTTTGCAGAAGAATTTAATCTTGATTTACGAATTGAACACTGCACGGAAGGACACTTAATCGCTAGTGAGTTGTCTGGATTAGGGTTAAAGGTTTCTGTTGGGCCTACATTGACGCGTAGATCCAAAGTCGAGTTAAAAAATAAAACGTGGAAAACCTATCAAGAACTAACGAATCACGGTGTCGAAGTATCAATTATTACGGACCATCCATATACACCCATTCAATACTTAAATATTTGCGCGAGTTTAGCGGTTCGTGAAGGATTATCCGAGCAAAAAGCATTAGAAGGAATTACAATTCTACCAGCAAAGAATTTGAAATTAGGCCATAAACTCGGAAGTATCGAAGAGGGTAAAGAGGCAGATTTAGTGCTTTGGAGCCATCATCCATTCCATTACTTGGCAAAGCCTAAGTGGACGATGATTGGCGGTGAAATGATCTATCTAGGAACCTAAAAATCTGTAGAAAATTGGTAATAAATATTATCGAAAAATACACAAAAAACCTATTTATTTTTTAGCTTTTTTCTTGTATTATACTCTAAGTGAAATGTTTTAGAGACCTGAATACGATGGGGGTTTACGAACACATTCTGTTAACCAAAAAATGATATAGGGAAGGCAAATGGTGCGCCACCAGTTTTACTGGTTCTAGTGGGTTCGATTCCCACCCCGGAATTTTTTAGTAACTTTATAAAAAATTTCGAGGGTGGACCGCTTCTTTTGACATGGGATCGGAATGCCCTAATGGAGGGATATTCATGCTTAAAAAACGTGATCTTCATGACAGCCACACATTGTACGAATTAATGACGCACCCTGATGTCTTCCCTTTTGTACGCCAGAAAGCTGATTCCTATGAAGAATTCTTATTTATGACCAAACAAACCATTGAAGCCGAAGAACGCGGTGAATTAATTTCACGAACGATCCTCGACGAATGGGGTGCACCAATCGGTACAATTAATCTATTTGATATTGAAGACAATGCTGGTTTTTTAGGAACATGGCTTGGCAAGCCCTATCATGGCAAGGGTTATAATTACCCGGCTAAGGATGCCTTTTTCCAAGAACTTTTTTATGAAATAGGGATTGAGACAGTTTTTATGCGCATCCGCAAGGTGAATATTCGCTCCATCAAAGCTGCGGAAAAACTTCCTTATGTTATCAAAGCAAATGAAACCAGAAAAGCAATTTATGAGCAATTAAATGCAAATAATGAAGTATATGATTTATATGAGATTCCAAAAGATCAGTACACCTTTTACCTTATGCGAAATGGTGCGGTTCAATCAGACGATTCACAATTGCTGGAAGCATAAAAAAGCAAATGGCCACGGCCGTTTGCTTTTTTTTTGCAGTTTAATGAATAATATCTCTTATTATTCCGTTATATTTTGCTCAATGCTTTCGTTCACGTCACTAAGACCCATTTGGAGCAAAAATTCATCTAGTTCCTCATTCGTCAATGTTTCAAAGCGGCCATCATGAAAAAATACTTGGGTTTGATTAGGATTGATTCTATTCATATTAAAACTCATTTTCTTTGCTCCTTTCATAGATGATTACTATCTATTGTCTACAAAGGCAGCAGTTTTCATTCTTGAAAATCAAATAGTTCAAAAAATTATACTAATTCTTAAGTACTTTTCCTAATACGTCCAGTCCACCAGTCACAGGAATAATACTCCCTGTAATTAAGTCCGATTTTTCATCCGTTAGGAAGGCAATTACTCTAGCTATATCTTCTCCTGTTCCCTGACGTCCAATCGAACCATTTCCTCTCGCATCCTCGATATCACGTTCTTTCCATTCGCTGATTATATCACCTGGACAGACCATATTTGCCGTTATTCCGTGCTCCGCTTCTTCGATCGCAATTGTCCTTGTTAGAGAGGCAGCACCTGTCTTGGCTGCGGCAAAGGCCGAACGATAGATCCAACCTGGTGCGGTTTCTACGCGGTCATATCCGATGGTAATAATTCTTCCCCATTTTTGGATTCGCATGGAAGGAATAATTAATTTTGACAAATAAAATACTGCACTTAAATTTCCTTGGATTATATAATTCCAATCATCAAAGGAATAATCTGTCAGCTTTTTTCTTTCATGTATGTATGGACCGGCATTATGAACTAAAACATCTACCGTAGGAAAAGAGGACAGGACCTCATTGACAAGGCGGATGCACTCCTCTTTGTTCGATACATCGCCTTGGCATGCGATGTTCTTTGTTCCATAACGAGTAGTCAGTTGGTTTGCTAAAGAAATTGCTTCGGATTTACTTTTACGATAGTTAATGGCTAACTGATACCCATTTTCCGCAAGATAAAAAGCGGTTTTTTTGCCAATACCAGAAGCTCCTCCCGTTATCAAAGCCGTTTTCTTTCTCACAAATCATTACCTCTCTATTTTAGAATTTCTCTCTTAACTATATGTTAAAAAGAAACAATTATTAATGCAAATTATAGTAACCATTAGTGATAACTTACTTGGCACAAAGACTAAGTTTTTATAACGGATGGGCAATTATTAGCATAGGATAAGATATCTGGAAAGACGGAAAGGATGAGACCCGTGTTACCTTGGAATATATTCCCTTTTGATAAAGATATGAAGGATAAGATGACAAAAATGAAGCCTGAAGAAATAAATAATTATGTGCAAGAACTAATGGGGAAATTCATGCCTGCAAACATGAAGGGAGTTATGAACCCTCAAGACATATTTCAAAAATTACAACCATCGGGACCATCGCTAGACTCGACTAAGGGTATTTTGAATTCATCTGTCTTTGAGACCCACGATTATGTGTATGTTAGAATTCCACTAAAAAAAGATGAATGGGTGAAACAACTCCGTATTTATTATACAACTAATCAACTAATCGTCGAACATATCCCTCTTCATGAAGATAAACACACGATAACCCTCCCTGCAATTGTAAAAAAGAAAGGAGCAACAGCTACTTTCAAAGAAAGCATGCTTGAAGTAAAAATCCCTAAAAATGTTGATCTGCAGTTTTCACAAATTGACGTTACCGAAATCTATTAAAAGCCCATTGTGATGGGGATTAAAAGGACAGCCAAAATCGACTGTCCTTTCCTTTTGTTTTAATGACTATCTTCATTCATTTCCATGCCATCCATAGTGTCCTTCTTGGCAGCATCCTCTGGTTCACTCGGTGTTCCGATCGTAAATTCCTTTTTAGGCATATTATGCATATCTCTTGCTGTAACGTGAGAAATGATATAATACGTTCCTTCTTGAGAGAAGGATTTTTCAAGGCGATAGATTCCATTTTCGGTATGTTTAATTTCTACCTTTTCATGCTTGTCATCTTTTGACCGCCAAATCTCAAAAATAACCTCTGCATCCGCTACTTTATCTTTCCCTTGTGTAACTTTTGCTTCAAATGTTATTGGCTCATTTATTTTACCTGGATCTGGTTTAACGGATAAGGCTACATCTACCATCTGCGGTAAATCATCAGCTTGTTCCTTTTTATTACTGCAAGAAATAATAATGCTCAAACATAAAATAGTCATCAAAAAGACGAAAAGCTTTTTCATGGTTCCCTCTCTCCTAACTTAATTCTTCCATCACTTGATTATGAATTTTAATTATCATTAACTTGGCTTCTTCCGAAACCGTTGAATCGATTACTCTTTTGATGGCAGAATAGTATTTCTCATACTTGTCCTTCCTAGTTCGAGGATGTGAGTTTGCATCCTGAAGCTCCCCTTTAATAGCGTCGAGCAAAGTCCCCTTACTATCACTGCCCTCGGTATCTAGTAAACGATTATTCCAAATCTTCCGATATTCATTTAAAAGATCATCAAAGGACATTTTTTCTATCGACAAATAATCCCCTCCTTTGTCTTCACTTGCATTGTTACATATTTACCATCAGCATTGCAAAACATAGATATTAACAAGTCTTGAAAAGTGGAATCGCCTGTTTAGCCGCGTCCATTTGTCGCAGGGCGATGGAACTAGACACCATGGAAGGAGAAAGCTTATATGTCAACACCTTATAAATGTCCAAATTGCAAAACGAATCGGAGCCGCTTTAATGTGATTCAACAAGTATCCCATTCTGTTAAGCTTGACCCTCAATCGGGAGCGGTCATTCAAGAATATGGTGAAAATGATTTAGAACCATTCCATCTTCCTTATAAAGGTCCAGAGTTCCGTGTTCAATGCGGTGCCTGCGGACTAATAGAAGTTGAACGTACCTTTATTAAATTTGGCGAACAACCGATTTAGCCGATTTCAAAAAAAACATCCTTTTTATTGGGGGAGTCCAACAAAAAGGATGTTTTTTTATTTAAGGTTATTTTCCTTTAAAAAGTCCTGTGAATCCACTTTCCACGCATCCATTGGTGAAAATCTTATCAGATGTATGTCGCCTCTAAAGGATTGCCGGCCCCTATCTTTAATGTACCAGTCCACATCAATCGGTACATCCAAACTAATTTCATTTGTTAAATCCTCTGCGGGTAAGAATTCCATTCGAGAAATTCTAATATTTTCTATAACCGCTAAAATAGGCTTCCATTTGATTTCTTGTAATGAGGCTTGTGAGGTAATCCGGGCATCCTGCTGCTTTAATCCTGCAACATAGGCATTGATCACCTCATAGGGATTTGCCTTTCCTAAATACTGATTTAACTTTCCGGATGCTTTTAAAACCATCAGCATATGTGATAGGTCCATTGAGTTAGTACGATGGGTCGTACTACCATAGAAATGAATACAAAAGTGACCCGGAAAGTTATTCGCTAAGGCTCCAGCACCATGAGGCATTCCATGCATGGAGCCCGCTATCCATTGATCCTTATGGATAACAATAATTGCACGCCGTTTCCAGCTCCATTTTCCACCATAAATACGTTTCATTACCTTTGTATCTTTAGAGGTTAATGGTTGGACATCCGCATGGTGGCTGCCCGCACGTCGTTGCACCTTAAACCTTTTTCCCGTTTCTAAGTCCATAACGGTAAATTTCGTGTACTTTGGGAGAAGTTGATTTACTTCTTTCCAGTTTAACATCTCGATTTTATAACTGATTGTCGATTCTGCTTGAACCCCTTGACCAGATAGGAGGATATAAATAAACAGAAAACAAGTCACTACCCTCTTCATTGTATCCTCCTTGTACAAAAACTTTGCTACATTAAAAGAGTTACCTGAAGAGGAATTTATCATTCATAAAATCATGGTATTTTTCTTACAGTTCAAGATTCCCTAGTTGCGTTTCAATCTCTCCCCAACTTATATCTTCACCAATAAACACAAGGTTTAATGGCATATTCATGTCTTCTTTTAAATAAATCGGCATCCCATATGAATATTGAAATAAGAAAGGAAAATCCGAATAATCAAATTTAACATACCCCTTTATTCGGTAAATGCTATCAGGTAACCTTTTTAAAAAATCCTCAAATTCGGTATGGCTGATGACTGTTTTAAATTGATAAACAAAGGTCGATAAATTTAATTTTATTTGCTGTGATTTTTGCTCAACCTTTTCGAAAGAAACAGAAAGCTTTCGCAACTGATCAAGTGGCACCTGTGAATAATTAGTGAGGAGACATCTAGCATATGGATTGATCGATTGAATTTCGAAGGTTATCTTTGCTTGTTCTTTCGCTTCTAGTTCATTCATTTTGTTAATAACAATAAAATTCGCATGCCTAACTTGCTCGAGAATCAATTGCTGAAGCTGTGGACTTAATAATTTTCTATCCATCCATCTCGTACCATCTACTGTTGTTAGTATGCCTTTTATCAATAATTTATCTGCAAACAATGGAGAAAGGATTGCATCTATAACCTCCACAGGGTGTGCAGCACCAGTTGTCTCAATATAAATGACGTCGGGTTTTTCATCTAGCAGCAAGCCTTGCAGCTGGGCTTCAAGCTTGTCTTGAATGGAACAGCATATACAGCCGCCTAGCAGCTCTTTTAAGGAAACATCCTCCCCCGTAACTGCATCAGAGTCGATCGAGACATTCCCTAGTTCATTCATCATAACGGCTGTTTTTCTTCCTGATGTCTGTTCATCCTCTAACAAACGTTTTAATAGGGTTGTTTTCCCGCTGCCTAAAAATCCGGATAATATATAAACCTCAGCTTTTTTCATTCTCTATTTCCTTTCTACCAATCAAAAATTGCAAGCTAAAAAAATGAACCCAACTCTAGAGAGTCGGGTCACTTCTTGTTTATTTCATCGTTCCCTTTAATACTTTGACTGCCTCTTGCATTTGTGTATCACTTGTTTTGATTTTATCTCTTAGTAACTCCATTAGTTTCATGGTGGAATCACCTTTTAAAACTCCATTAACTGGGAGCTTATTAGCTTTTTGGAAGGCAGTAACGGCAGCTTTTGTCTTTTTATCAAAAAATCCATCTGTCCGTCCTGGATTATACCCAATTGCTTTGAGCATTTTTTGAGCCGTTTGAACTTCAGTCGATGATGTAGTTAGTTTGAGTTCCTTATCAGGATTAATAATTGTTAAGGTTGCAAATTCAGGTAAGGCTACTGCTACATCAGGATTGATCCCCTTTTTATGAATCCAATTTCCGTTCGGTGTCAACCATTTCGCTGTAGTGAATTTTAGGTTTGAGCCATCCTTGAAATCTGAAGCGGTCTGGACTGTTCCTTTCCCAAAAGACTTTTCTCCGATTAATTTCACACCTGCGGATTCTTTTACTGCTGCAGCAAGTATTTCTGATGCACTGGCACTTCCTTTATCAATTAAAACGACTAACGGAAGTTTTGGGTTTCCTTCATTTTGTGAAGGATATTCTTTAATCTTTCCATTTCGATCTTCTACTTTTAAAACTAATTTCCCTTTTGGAACGAACATGCTCGAAATCGAAATGGCTTGGTCCAATAAACCGCCTGGATTTTGGCGCAGGTCTAAAACCAGACCCTTCATTCCTTTCCCATTTAGCTCATTCAAAGTCTCAACTAGCTCCTTTGATGTATTGCTGGAAAAGCTTGTAATTTGAACCTTGGCAATACCGTCACCCACCATTTCACCATAAACGGTTTCAATCGGTATGTCATCACGGATAATTGGCACAGTCATTGGCGCATCTGTTCCGGGACGTTGGATAGACAACTCCACCTTTGTCCCCTTTTTTCCACGAATGAGCGTTACTGCTTGAGTAGAATTCATCCCTTGAAGGCTTTTTCCATTCACGGACATAATCATGTCGTTTGGTTTTAACCCTGCTTTTTCAGCAGGAGAACCTTTGATTGGAGAAACAATAACGATATGGCCGTCCTTTTCCTGAATTTCGGCACCAATCCCTTGAAAAGATGAAGAAATGCTGCCATGAAAACTTTCGGCTTCTTCATTACTCATATAATCTGAATAGGGGTCATCAAGTGACTCCACCATTCCATTAATTGCCCCATTGATGGCCTTTTTTTGGTCAATATTCTTATAATAACCACTTTTCAAAGTATCAAATGCTTCATAGAGTTTATCAAATTCTGGTCTTTCTGTTCCAACTGTAACTACCTTTTCATCTCCAAATGCAAGTGCAAATGTTGTTATTCCCGCAGATAGAAACACAACCAAAAACAACAGCATGATAAAATGAAATTTCTTTAATCGTATGTATCCTGATCTAATTTCTAAGCCTTGCCTTTGTTCAATGTTTGATTCTTCCACTTTTGCATGTTCATTCTTCTCGTCTATCAAAGTCTTCACCACTTTCATTAACCATAAAAATTACCCTTAATGATTAGAATAACATCTTTTACATAAAATTAACAAAGAAAAGTTAGTGAAATTATTAATTTAAAAAACGGTACTTACCAAATGATAAGTACCGTTTTTTTATACCACATCATATCCTTGATCTTCGACGGCTTCTTTTAACTTCCCAAGAGGTGCTTTGCTTACATCATGTCCGACCTCTACCTTGCCATCTTTTAAAGAAACACTTACTTCACTTACACCTTCTACATTAAGAAGTGCTGTTTTCACTGCCTTTTCACAATGTCCGCAAGTCATTCCTGATACCTGTAATGTTGTTTTCTCCATATTGATTACCTCACTTTATTTTTATTTATATTTTAACTCGCTTCAATCGAAGTGAGTTAGACACAACGGATACGGAACTAAATGCCATTGCTGCGCCAGCCACCCATGGGGCTAATAAACCTAGGGCTGCAATGGGAATTCCACCTGAATTATAAACAAGGGCCCAAAAAAGATTTTGGCGAATATTTTGCATCGTTAGTTTACTTAACGCCATCGCCTTCGGAATCAAGGTTAATTCTCCACCTAAAATGGTGATATCAGCCGCCTCAATCGCCACATCTGTACCCGTACCGATTGCAATCCCAATATCCGCAACGACAAGGGCAGGTGCATCATTTATTCCATCACCAACCATGGCCACTTTCAGCCCTTTTAGCTGTAGTTCTTTGACATGATTAGCTTTTTCCTCAGGAAGGACTTCTGCAATAACATTCGTTATTCCGACTTGATTTGCAATGGCTTTGGCTGTGCGTTCATTATCCCCCGTTAACATAAACACCTTAATTCCTAATTGGTTTAATTGCTGAACCGCCAGTTTCGCTGTTTCTTTAACCGTATCAGCAACAGCCACAACCCCCATTATATTGGAATTTATGGCAATGAACATCGCAGTTTTTCCTTCGTTTTCCAATCGGGCTAGGTCTTGTTCACCGACCATGCTGGGAATATTTTTAAGAGTCATCAGTTTACGGGTACCGACAAATATTTCATCCTCACCTATTTTTGCTTCGATACCATATCCAGGGACAGCCTTAAACCTTTTCACCGGCAGGGTGCTTGATCTTTTTTCAACTCCATATTTCACAATCGCTTCCGCAAGTGGATGCTCTGAAGACTTCTCTGCTGATACGAGGTATTGGAGTACTTTTTTCTCGTCTTGATAAGCTATAAAATCGGTTACAATAGGTTGTCCTTTTGTAATCGTGCCTGTTTTATCAAGGACGATTGTATTGATTTTATGGGCTGTTTCTAAATGCTCCCCACCTTTAAAAAGGATACCCATTTCCGCCCCCTTACCTGTACCAACCATGATAGATGTGGGAGTTGCTAATCCAAGCGCACAGGGACAAGCAATAACGAGAACAGCAATGGAAGTTTCTAATGCAGAAGGGAAATCTCCTGAACTCACGAAGAAGTACCAAATCAAGAATGTTAATAATGAGATAGCAACTACCACAGGGACAAAATAACCTGATATTGTATCCGCAACTCGTTGGATTGGTGCTTTGCTGCCTTGAGCTTCCTCGACAATCTTAATAATTGAAGCAAGCGCTGTGTCCTTGCCAACCCTTATTGCTTTAATAGTAAGAGTACCATTCTTATTTATTGTCGAACCAATAACTCTGTCGCCAACGGATTTTTCAACGGGGATGGACTCACCAGTAATCATGGATTCATCAATAGAAGATTGCCCTAAGCTGATCAATCCATCAACAGGAATTTTTTCCCCTGGTTTAACTAACAGGTAATCAGAAACGTTCACTTCTTCAAGTGGAATTCGAATTTCCTTACCTTCCCTTAGGACCGTAGCTTCTTTTGCCTGGAGACTTAACAACTTCGAAATGGCAATCGTTGTTTTCCCCTTTGCCAACGTTTCAAATAATTTTCCCAATAGAATTAAAGTAATCAGTACAGCACTTGTTTCAAAATAAAGATGTGGCATATAAGCAGGGTTTCCAATGGTTTTCAGTCCTTCAGCTAGGCTATAAAAATAAGCGGCCGAAGTACCTAACGAAACTAGAACATCCATATTAGCACTTTTATTTTTCAGAGCTTTATAGGCACCTAAATAAAAAGGGCCGCCGATATAAAACTGAACCGGCGTTGCTAATAGCAACTGGAACCAAGGATTCATTAGTATATGTGGCATGGGTAAACCAAAATCCACAGGCAAATGTGCTAGCATGGTATATAAAAGGGGGATTGACAGAATGACCGAAAGAAGAAACGTTCGTTTTTTCTGTTTTATCTCCTCTTCTTTATACTGTTGTTTGGTGTTCCTGTTAACTTTTTCTTTTGCTTCATAACCAAGTTTTTCTATTTTGGTAATAATATCATGACTGGAAACAAGTTCTTTATCGAAAGAAATAGCTGCACTTTCCATTGCCAAATTGACGTTTGCCTCAACGCTGTCCATCTTATTAAGTACTTTTTCAATTCTCGTTGAACAGGCTGCACAGGTCATTCCGGTAATATCTAATTTGAGCTGCTCCTTCATTTTGATCACCTCATATAATATATACTATACCCCTGCAGCGTATATTGGTCTAATGATTTTTATCAACTTTATTTCTATATTTAATTTATGCCTTATTATGAGGTCTTTCGATGATTTTTGTCACAGAGGAGTTGTTCTTAGTTATTCTCCACATTGGCAGTGTTTTCCTGTTAAGTAGAAAAATTAAAAAGCCCCATCCAATTGGAAGAGGCTCATTATTGGTTATTCTTTTATCGCAGCTTCTAATGCTACTTCAATCATATCGTTAAAGGTTAATTGTCTTTCTTCTGCTGTTGTTTCTTCACCTGTTAAAATATGATCGCTTACGGTTAAAACCGAAAGTGCTCTGCGGTCAAATTTAGCCGCTAATGTATAGAGGGCAGTGGTTTCCATTTCAATCGCAAGAATTTGATACTTCGCCCATTTTTCAAGATCTGCATTATCATTATAAAATGAATCTGCCGTAAAAATATTTCCTACTTTCAAGTTAAGTCCTTTTGCTACACCTGCATCATATGCCTTACGTAGTAAATCAAAGTTTGCAGTAGGGGCAAAATCAACATGACCGAAGGTAAGACGATTCATATTAGAGTCGGTGGAGCTTGTCATTGCCAGAATGACATCACGAACCTTTACATCTTTTTGAATCGCTCCACATGTGCCAACTCGAATCAGATTTTGGACGTTATAACTTTGCATGAGTTCATTTATATAAATAGAAATGGAAGGAACCCCCATTCCAGTCCCTTGAACCGAAATTCGTTGTCCTTTATATGTCCCCGTAAAACCAAACATATTTCGTACTTCATTGTAACATTTTGCATCTTCTAAAAAAGTCTCTGCGATATATTTTGCCCGAAGTGGATCCCCAGGTAATAATACTGTTTCAGCAATTTCATTTTCCTTCGCACCAATATGTACACTCATCTATATTCCTCCAATCATTCACTACAACAGTCATAAAAACTGTATCATGGACAATATAACATAAACATTTTCTAATGAGAAACTCTTCAATGAAACAGACATGAATTTATTATTTTGTGGGAAGCTATTTTTAGATTGGAGGGAGATATTCATGGGTAAAAAACATCGAAGCCGTACTAACTCACCGAAGAAAAATAATCATATCCCTGCCGAGGCCATTGAGGCAGAACACAATGCACATGCAAAAGAAAACAGTGCAAACGGCGGACGAAAGCATTAAGAAATGCGGAAGCGCCCGTTTCGCGGCGTATGGACTGGAGCACTTTGACTTATCGTAGGGAAAAGGGCGAAGTTCACAAGCCGCTGGGCGCCGGAGCTGGACACTCATCTAAGTTATTTTTAAAAAATAAACCTAAGGAACGCTCCTTAGGTTTTTGAATTACAGGAGAACTATTCTGTTAATAGGGAACCAGCCGCCAGGCTTTAATTGATAATAGTGTTGGCCACCACGACCTTCGTCAATTAACACGATATCCCCTGTTGAAAGAAATCTCCCTTGATAATTTGCAGGTATTCTGTCAGTAACATTAAAGCGGCTAAAAGTCTCTGCTAAGCATTGCTCTCGATTATTTGCGGGAATAGTCGTTCGATAAACCTCTGTATGTCCTTTATTTTCACGGTACTTTGGAGTTTGAAAGATCGTCACATCATATTGTATACTTGCTCTTTTTGTTAATACTTTGATCATCATATACCTCCAATTTTTAGAATTGATCGCTTATTCTAATAATTGGCTATGAACAATGTCGAATCCTCCATGGAAATTCCACTTTTTTTGTCGAAACGCACTTTTTTTAATCAATTAAGCATATCTTTGAATTACACTTTGGATTTTTTGTTGTAAATTAGGGATATCTGCATTTGAAACTGACAAACGTACGTTGGTTTCATCTGCTCCCATTGCCTCAGAGAATAATCCAGCTAACCCTCTTGCCCGCCGGTCTACTTGGAACATGATATCAAGCGAGCCATTTCCAGACGGGAAGAAAACTACTTCTAGTTCATCTAATTTACCACGAAATAATCCTGAAGTAGGGACAAACTCAAATTCTTGAACAAATGGTAAACGTCCCCGTAATCGGCGCGGTGCTTCTTCGCAGTCGGCTTCCCGAATTCTAAAGCCTAAGTTATCGATTGCCTTAAACACAGCAGACATTAGTTGGTTTGGTACAACTTTAAGAGAATCTTTATCGCTTGGATCAACCCCGCCTTTAATATCCAGACCTGTTGTTACCCAAATCTTTGACCTGCCAATTGAAAGTGGTGTATCAAAAGGGAGCTGAAAGGAAAATGGAATATCCTTTTGTTCATTCGGCCTCACGGTGAACGGAGTAGTCAATTGAAACCGGTCGATAGAAGCAGTAACCGTATACTTTTTGTCGTCCGACTCTCTTAAATAGGTGGTATTTAAGGTAAGATAAATCTCGTCCACCTGCTGCTCCACTTTGCCACCTTTAATTTCAACTACGCCATTAACTGTCTCTCCCGGCATATAAGTATCCTTTTGAAGCTTTGTGTCCACTGCCGCAGACCCGATTCCTACACTGGCAAATACTTTGTTAAAAAAAGACATTTTTTCTCCTCCTAGACTAAGTATAGATTTATTATATCAGCTCTTATTTGGGCACAGTTTTCATATGGTGGTTCAATCTGCAAGAGCCTTCTAATTATGTGTTTGGTCTGATTCGAAATTTCCAGTTCCTCTTCCCAGCTCTTTTCCTGTTTATGTTTTGGAAATGTAAAATTGGAATAGAGCAGAAACAAGAGAAAATGTCCCAGTCCATAAAAATCGGCTTGATAAATAACCTCTTTACGGAGATTCGATTTTCTTGTTGTTTGAACGGCTGATTCAAGTTCGAGATGTTTTCCTAATCCTACATCAATAAGCCTTATTTTAGTACCATCGGAAATAACATTCGGAATGCGAATATCTCTATGGATTATATGATGATCATGCAGATATTCAATCGGATTTAGTAGTTCATATATGATTTGAAATGCTTCTTTCTCAAGGATCTTCTTTCCTTCAATAAAAATAAGCTGTTCAAAATTCAGCCCCTCGATAAATTCCATTGTGTAAAAGGGAATGTTATTAAAATATCCCCCTTCAAAATACCTTGGAAAACCAGGATGATCAATTGATTTTAGCAGATTTTTCTCTGATTCGAAGTCACTTCGTCCCGATTGAGTCAATCTTTTATGGAGTCGCAAGGCTTTTAAGACCTTTTTCTGCCCGCACACTAAGTCATAAACCAAGTAACTATGACCATAACCACCTGCTCCGAGATGTGAAATCACTTGGTAGCGTTCAGCAATGAGCTTATCATTTGAGAGCGGTCTTTCAAATAAATTTGAAAATAGGAAAGAAATTCTTTTTATCATAAAAAGGACACCAGGCTAGCTGCTAAAAAAACTTCCACTTTTATACTTCTTTTTATAATGATGATGGCCTAAGTTATTGTGTTTATAATGATCCCTTCGCTTCCAGGCATCACTTGAGGAACTATATTTATCATGAGATTTACTTTTAAAAATCAACTTAAGGATTTTTTTTAACAATTCTTTCCCCTCCTTAGCTTTGTAAATAACTATACGGATTGAAAAAGTAAAGGTTTCAGGATTTGAGAATTTATTATCGATGAAGTATTAATAAATTTTTCTACATGAACACAACAAAAAGCGAGCACAAAGGCTCGTCTTTCGTATTAATCTATTATAAAAGGAAAATACAGCTTAGCTTTCCTCAATTTGATTAATTATCTTCCTATTCATCCTCTTCTTCTTCATCGATAATACTTTTCTCAATCAAATATTCGAAGGTTATGTCTGCAATTTCTTCTAATTCTTCTTCACTAGGAACGTATCCCCTTTTCACAAGCTCATGAAAGAAAAATTCGGCAATCTCTTCGGTATCAATAAATACTTCAATTTCTCTCATAGCATCGCCCCCTTTTTAGAGAATGTATGATGTACATGGCTTTTTCATGCTATTTACTTTGATGTGCTTCCTGAGTACCTATTTGTACAGAAACAACGATTTATTAAACCTCAAGATTTATAGAGGAGAAGATGTCTTTTTTTAAATGGACAAGCATAGGATGAATCAAAAGAACTTTTCTGAGGTGATATCATGTTGAATTTACAATTAAAACTAGAGGCATGGATAGATGATGTTAATCAGGAGGATGGACTCACCCTCCAAGCATTTGAGAAGTTTTTAGATGTGATGTTTTTTCTTATTAAGTGGGCTGGTATCCCGTTTGTTATTTATTTACTATTCGAAATTTCAAAGTGGTAGGTTTACCTAGACGTGGCTCTTACCATCGTTACTGACAAGACTTTCTAATTTCCGGAGAATTACACGCATGACTTGATAATATTCCTGGTCCTGAAACATTTCGTATAAAATCCGGTAATCATTAAATATGTCTAATAAGTTGTCAATTAGTTCCTTTTTTTCCTTTTTTCGTTCAATTTCCTCAAATTCAGCTTTTCTAATCATGTTCTGGACCTTTGGATTATCAACTACCTTTTCCTTCTTATTTACTAAGTATAAGAGACCCAGTTTTTGAATGAATGTATCGGCATTTTCAGCATCGGCGACAAGTGTTAACTCTTCTTCACCTGCTTCAAGCCATTCGCCATCACTTACCCTTGATAACTCATAAATGACATCTTCCCAAGCATCTTCTTTATATCTCCAAATTTCTGTACGGAAACCTACTACCTTAAACAAGTCTGCACCATAACCGCTCACTTGAACTAAATCGCCGAAGAAAAAACTATATTCGATATCAATTTGTTCTTGTTCCATCACAACGCCTTCATATTCGGAAAGTAACTGTAAGGCGGATTCAATAAATAATCCGTCACTCTTATTTACTTCATAAACATACTTTCCATCGAGCCATTTCACATCTGTTATCTTGCCAACAGTTCCATAAATAGTAATCACGACCGTATCACCGATCTTATACTTCGGTTTTTTTCTATTTCCCATTTCCTCCCATCCTCTCAATAATAAGTCGTGAATTTTGATTACAATAGTATATGCGCCGTTTAAATAAAAGCGCATGAGAATTATAAAATGAAAAAATCGCCTCATTACTGAGACGATTACGTTTTATATTTTGCTTTCAGTTAGAATATATTGCTGCCATGCTTCATCAAAAACTGACATTGATTCTAAATACTGACCATTCAATTCCAGATATGTACTTAACTCATGATAGTCCTCGGAGACTTTAGGGAAACTATGATCTAAAAAGGCATGATTAGCAAAGACACTTATAGCATCCTTTGGGGCAGGATGCCTATATTTCATTAAAAAATGATAAAAAGATTTAATCATAGATAAACGCCTTTCTCATCCAAATATCTCGGATAGTTTTATATGGAATACTATAAAGGATACGAAAGAATGAGTCCAGAGTTTATCAATTCCACCATAGCCAAAAGCAGCCTAACATCGTAGGCTGCCTTTATTATGAAGAAAAATCAAAATAATTTTTCTTTAATAACCTTGGAATTGCCATTAATTCTTCAAAGCTGACCACTTTTCCAACTGGTTTACAATCAATTAAATATAACTGATTCTCTATTTCTTTTACAATTGGTTCGCTTTGATAAATCATCCCACAATCCGGGCAGGAAAAGGTGGGAGTTTCACTGATTTCAATCGCTCGCGTCCCATCTGGGAGTTCCCAAAAAACTGAGCTTGTTATTCTTTCAACATTTTTGCTTTCACACCACTCACATATAATTTTCATTGACACTCCTCCTAATCCTTCATCGTTTCGGCTGATGTGCCTTCGTTTGCAGGTTTCTGACCTTCTATTTCCTTCTGTGTAAGTGCTTTAAATTTCTTATCCTTTAACTCATCGCGTTTGCTGCGCTTATCCTTTAATGTAGTATGTTCAGGGTCTTGGTTGTAATCTTTGCGACGATTTAGCCGAGTTAACCCCTCAGGAACCAGATTAAAGTGCTGGTCATTCATAATTCCCGCGATTCCTGTAAGCGAACACTTCTCATCCATTTCAGGATAAACCTCTTGAAAGTACTTCTCTGCTCTTCCCGGCACATAGTTCTCTGGTTCTGGATAAGAAGTAATGACCCCTTCAAAGTTCCGAAGGACCACTTTCTCAGGACTTTGGGAAATCAGATAATTCGGCTGTAGAGCAATTTTACCGCCGCCACCAGGTGCATCGACGACAAAGGTCGGTACTGCATAACCTGAGGTATGTCCGCGCAGTCCCTCGATAATTTCCAATCCTTTTGAAACAGGGGCCCTAAAATGTCCAATTCCTTCGGATAAATCACATTGATAAATGTAATATGGCCGGACACGGATTTTGACAAGATCATGCATGAGTTTTTTCATAATTGGCACACTGTCATTGATTCCTGCAAGGATAACCGACTGGTTCCCCACCGGCACACCAGCATTGGCAAGCATTTCGCAGGCTCGTTTTGAGTTCTCGGTTATTTCGATTGAAGTATTAAAATGAGTATTCAGCCAAATTGGATGATATTTTTTCAAGATATTACAAAGGTTTTCAGTAATTCGCTGTGGGAATACAACCGGTGCCCTTGTCCCTATCCGAATAATTTCCACATGGTCAATTTCCCGCAGGTTTTTAAGGATATATTCCAAAATATTATCATTAATCAGCAGACCGTCACCGCCTGAGATTAAAACATCTCTTACCTGAGGCGTTTGCCTAATATAGGAAATAGCAGCATCAAGCTGTTTTTTGGGAACCCCCATGCCAATTTGCCCAGAAAAACGCCGCCTTGTACAATAGCGGCAATACATCGAACATTGATTGGTAACAAGGAAGAGAACTCGGTCCGGATAGCGGTGCGTTAACCCGGGGACGGGTGAATCCTCATCCTCATATAATGGGTCCTCAAGGTCATATTTTGTTTTATAAATCTCCTTCGATATTGGCACCGACTGCATTCTGATTGGACAACGAGGATCGTCAGGGTTCATTAACGAAGCATAATAAGGTGTGATATTTAAGGGGATCGTTTTCGTTGATATTCTTACCCCCTCCTCTTCATCGGGTGTTAAATGAATCACCTTTTTTAAATCTTCTAATGTCCGGATTGTATTGGTTAGCTGCCAAAGCCAATCATTCCACTGCTCTGAAGTAACATCTTTCCAAAGCTCTATATCCTTCCAATGCCTTTTTGGTTTATATAAAAATTGCCTCATTGTAAATTCCTCCCATCTTGCTTCACTAAAATAATATGCAAGATGTGTGCCAATGTCATCAAAAGGCTTAGAAGCTACTTTTTGCTGAAACTTTTGTTTTTTTAATCTTCTTTCAAAAAAAAAGCGCCGAAATCTCGGCTGCTTAGTCCACTATTTTTTTTATTTTATATTGAAGTGTTTGCCTAGGAATCTCTAAGAGCTTCGCTGCTTGATTAATGTTCCCTTCCGATAAATCAAGGGCATTGCTAATAAGCTTTTTCTCTAAATCTTCGATATTTTTTCTTAACGATAAACTCTTTATTGGATCACTATTACTTATGGCTGGTGATGTAACTGGAAGACGTCGTAAAATACTTGGTAAATCTTCATACAGCAGTTGCTCTCTTTCACTAACATTCATCATATATTCAATCGTATGTTTAAGTTCCCTTACATTACCCGGCCATTGATAATTGATAAGAAAAAGCTCAAGCTTCTTCTCATATCTGCTAATATTTTTAAACAGTTTTTGATTAAAATCCTTCATAAAATGATCTGTTAAAAAAAGAATATCTTCTTTTCGGTCTCTTAAGGGGATGAGTGAAAAGGTAAAAACATTTAAACGATAGTAAAGGTCTGCACGAAGCGTTTGCTCTTGAAGAGCCTTGTTTGGCATGACATTCATTGCCGCAATGATGCGCACATTCACAGAAATACTCTGTGAACTTCCGACCCTCCTAACCATTCCATCCTCCAATACACGCAACAGCTTCGCTTGTAATTCAATTGGCATTGTATGTAATTCATCAAGGAATAGTGTTCCTCCATCTGCCAATTCAAATAATCCTTTGCGGTCCACTGCCCCTGTATAGCTGCCTTTGGCCGTGCCAAACAGGATACTTTCTAACAGTGTTTCAGGGATGGCAGCACAATTTTGTGCAATAAAAGGTTCAGATGAGCGGTGGGATTCATGATGAACTCCCTGAACAAATAGTTCTTTCCCTGTCCCAGACTCGCCGTATACGAGAATAGGGGAATCCGATTTTGCCAGCTTCTTAGCTTCGTCTTTCATGCTTTGAAAGGCATTACTCCTCGTAAGCAAATCATTTAACGTATAGTTAACTTGCTTCAATGCCTTCTTTTTACTGCTTTTATTCAAACCCTTTTGTAGGTCTAATAGTCGTTCTGCCAGCAGTTTCATTCGGGAGTAATCTTTGGCAATTTCAACAGCACCAATGATTTCTTCCCCTAGAAAGATTGGCAGGGTTGTATTTATTGTATCAATTCTTGTCCCATGCAAATTCATATAAACCTGTGTTTGATTGTAAATGGGCTTTCCTGTTTTGATTACTTTCAGCAAGGTACTTGAGTTTTCTGTTAGGGAGGGAAATGCGTCAATTAAATACTTTCCCTGCACTTCCTTCACATCCATCCCATCGTGCTTTGCTGCTACTTCATTATAAAAAATTGTTTTTCCTGCCGTGTTAACTACATGTATTCCTTCATCAATGCCTTTTAGAATAGCTGTCAGAACTTCTTGCGTTAAAGCGGTTAACTGAACCATTTCTTCACCTACCCTTCATTGACATCTTTCAAGGTGCCGAAAAACTGGCACGGTAAGCCGAAATTTTAGCAGTTTGCCAGATTCTTTACCCACATATTCATATTTTCAAGCTTGTCATAAATGTAGCAATTGTTCATCAGTCTGCCCCGATACGAATAGCCTAGTTGAAATAAGACAGCATTCATCCCAAAGGATAACGACCTGGCAATGGAATAGGCACAAAAGATGCCCTTGCTTTTCAACTCAACTTCAAGTTCCTGAAGAATTATTTTCATTAACCCATATTTCCGATGTTCCGTTAATGTCGCACAATCCGTTAATTCTGCATTTTTATATAAAGAATGAACTTCGGCTGAAGCAGCACTAACAATTTTTCCTTGATGGAAAAAAGCGTAATAAACGGTCCCATCCTTGATTGTTTTTTTTATATACTCTGGATCATGCAAAGGGGTTGGATAAATTTGAAACACTTGTCGGTACAGTGCCCCAAGTTCCACAGCACAATTTTCGTCAACCTTTTTTAATTCATATTCCTTGGGTGGATAAGCCTTCTGAACCAACGTATCTAATTGGTAGATACTATGAATCATTCCGTCTTCGGTCACCCAATGATCATTTTGCTTACGTTCTGCCGTGTAATACTTTGAAAAAAAGTGAGCATCTGAACCCAGAAAATAGCGGTCGACTACTGCTTCCGGCTGAAAGCCCCTTTCTAAGAAATCAAGAAAATTTTCACTACGCACCTTAATAATTAACTTTTCAGCCTTATGTTTTGCCGCGAACTCTTCAGCTCGCTCCATAAGCAATTTTGTATTCCCACGATAATCATCTATACGAATACGTTTATTAAATGGATCAAGATATATTTCGAGAAAATAGTTGCTTTCTTCTTCAACAATTATGGATGCGGTTTGGTTCATTCAATTCACCCCAACGAAAATGGATAATTGCTAGCATTCTACTATAAAAATGTCTGGCCTAGATTAGCCAGACATTTCCATTACACCAACCTAACACCTTATAATATAATTATAACAATCTTTTGATAATTAATCGAAAAATTCCAATATTTATTCTACTACCTCACACCATTTTAATAAGGTTAGTGCAATGATTTCACTTGCATTAAACATGTCTTCAAGAACTATATGCTCATTGGCATCATGTGCGGTTTCGGTAATCCCGGGTCCGAAAATAACAACGGGTGTATTACCAATCGCAGAAAGGATACCGCCATCTGTTCCCCAAGGGCTCGCCTCAATGATGGGACGATCACTCTTTACTTCTATAAAACTCTTCGTTAATTCATTCATTAAAGGATGGTCATTTTCAAGACTGCCTGGCAGCCATTTGCCGCCAAACCATTCTAGTTTAAGCGGATTTTCTTTAAGCCAAACATCCTGTTCACCCATTTCACTTAAACACTTTTCCATCTCCAGCTGTGCTGATTGAATCGTTTCGTCCGGAGAAACTCCCATTCTCCCTTCAATAATGGCGGTGTCAGGCACCGAAGAAGGCCATTCGCCGCTCGTAAGCTTTCCAATATTAATTGGTATAGGGATGGGGATTTTGTCAAAGAGAGGATCTGTAATTCTGGCATTTCTATTTTTCTCTAATTGTTGTAAATTTTGAATGACTATTAGGGCTTTTTCAATGGCGCTTACACCTTTGTACCTTGTTCCACCGTGTGCCGCCTTGCCTTTTACTATAATTCTGAACCACATTGAGCCCTGCTGCTTTGGGAATATTTTCAGATTGGTTGGTTCTGGAATAATGGCCCCATCTGCATGGTAACCTCTTAGGACGGCTGCAAGGGTGCCAGCCCCGCCGCTTTCTTCTTCTATCACACTTTGAAAAATCACATCCCCTTTCAGTTGAATACCATTGGCTATTAATGACTCAATCGCCATTAGAAGCGCTGCGTTCCCACCCTTCATATCGGTGGCTCCTCTTCCATAAAGCTTGCCGCATTCTATGGTCCCACTAAATGGGTCATGTTTCCAGCTTAATTCATCCCCAACTGGGACCACATCGATATGACCATTTAAAATCATCGATTTGCCTCCTCCTGTACCCTTTAAAATGGCTACAAGGTTAGGATTCCCGCCGAAGCTTTGACGATCACAACAATAGGCATGATGGGATTTTAATTCGTCACCACCGATTTCCCAAATATCGAGAGTTAGGCCTAACTGCCGACATTTTTCAATAATTATTGCTTGTGTACTGCTTTCGTTTCCCCGTGTACTATTTTCCCGGACAAGTATTTGTAACAATCTTGCCCCCCGCGCTCGATTCTCCTTTATCCATCGTTTTATGCGCATTTCATAAGTGTCCAAACGATTCACTCCTTTTAAAAATGATTCAGCTTAGTACGGAATCATCCGAACAGTTTCCCTTATTTTGAATTCACACCCAGTTTTGCTAACAACATTTTCTAAACTATAAGGGGCAAACAATTCGGTTAATAGTAACCCTTCTTCGTTAACCGTGAAAACAGCTAAATCGGTGATAATTATATCGACACAGGCTGCTGAAGTTAATGGTAATGTACATGATTTGACAATTTTGGGCTTCCCTTGTTTATCGCAATGATTCATGACAACAATGACTTTTTTAGCTTTTTGTGCGAGTTCCATCGCTCCGCCCATACCCGGAACCTTTTTTCCGGGGACGATCCAGTTAGCAAGATCCCCATTTTTGCTTACCTGCAGTGACCCTAAAATCGTAATATCCACTCTGCCCCGGCGAATCATTCCAAACGAAATCGCACTATCACAGTAAGATCCACCCTTGTTCAGGGTAACTGGAAATCCTCCGGCATTACATAAATTTTCATCTTCTTCTCCTATACTTGGGCTTGGTCCCATGCCAGTAATGCCGTTCTCCGCATGAAACATTACCATCGTCTCTGCTGGCAAATGATTGGGAACGAGCGAGGGAATTCCAATCCCCAGGTTGACAACCATTCCCGTTTGAATTTCCTCTGCCGCCCTTTTAGCCATTTGATTCCGAGTGTCTACTGCCATGCCCATTTCCAGTTCACCCCCTTAGATGGAATGATATAATCCACGAACACTCCTTGCGTAATAATTGAATCGGGGGCTAGACTGCCAAGCGGAACAATTTCCTCAACTTCCGCAATTGTGATATCCCCTGCCATCGCAACCAGCGGATTTGTATTACGGGCACTTTTGTCATAAATTAAATTCCCATACGCATCGGCTTTTTTCGCATACACTATCGAAACTTCAGCCGTTAATGCGGTTTCAACAAGATACTTCTTATCTGCTAGAGAATAATAGGATTTATCTTTCACCACCAGTTCATTGTCCATGCCGATATCTGACAAAATGGCTGGCAGTCCGACACCGCCCGCACGGATTCTTTCAGCTAATATACCCTGCGGAGAAAACTCAACCTCCAGTTTTCCCTCATGCATGAACTGCCCTGCGAAAGGGTTGGAGCCGATATGTGAAGCAATCACTTTCACTGCCCTTTGCTGACTCACTAATTTCCCAATGCCAATATGCGGGAATCCTGTGTCGTTTCCAATTAAAGTGAGATCACGTACTCCTTTTTCAAGAATGCCATCAATTAATGCCGGCGGTGAACCGACCCCGCCAAAACCGCCAAACATCAATGTCATCCCGTCATGAAAGAATTCCATAACCGCTGCTAAGGTGGTAATTTTGCCGAATGGATTTTCCATTTACCTCACCCCTTCCCTTGATTCAGTTGATTTGAAAAATCATTAAATGTCTCTTTTAGGAAATGAACTAGTTCCTCTATTTCTTTTTTATTGATAGTTAGTGGAGGAGAAATAATAATTGAGTCGCCGTTTATTCCATCAATCCCGGCACCAGCCGGGTACACAAGCAGCCCTTTTTCCTTCGCAAGTGCTACAATTCTTTGGGTAATCAGCGCCTTTCTAGGAAATGGGGTTTTTGAAACAGCATCTTGAACAAATTCTATTCCAAGTAACAGCCCCTTGCCGCGGACATCACCAATAAACGTAAAGAGAGATTTTAATTTTTCAAGCTGTGTTCGTAAATAGGCGCCTTTCCCTTCTACCTCTTGAATAATATTGTTTTGTTCAACATACTCGAGAACGGCTAAGGCCGTTGCACAGGCTTGGGGATTGGCACTCAAGGTATGTCCGCTCATAACCACCTTCGTTCCTGCCAAGATCGGCTCGATGACTTTTTCCGTTGCAATTGCAGCTGCAATCGGCGCATAACCTGCACCCATTCCTTTTCCTAAGGCAACAATATCAGGACTGATTCCCCACTGTTCACAAGCAAGCATTGTGCCCGTCCGGCCACAGCCAGTCATGACTTCGTCAGCAATAAAAAGGATGTCATTTTCCTCACATATTTTCTTAATAACCTTGTAGTAATCTTTTGGAGGGGCAATTGCTCCGCCAGCAGCGCCAATGACTGGTTCAGCGATAAAAGCAGCGATTTGCTCCGCTCCAATCCGCTTAATCGCTGTTTCTAACTCATGGGCACATAAATAGCCACAGTTAGCTTCCTTGAGGTTATACGGGCAACGGTAGCAATACGGGGGGTTAATGACCGGGAAATCCTCTAAAAGTGGTACAAATCTTGCTCTCCTGCCCGTATGACCTGACATCGAAAGCGCTCCAAGGGTAATTCCATGGTAGCTTACCCATCTTGATAACACCTTGGTTTTGGTTTGAACACCCTTTTCCTGCCAATATTGAATCGCCATTTTCATGGCTGTTTCCGTTGCTTCAGAACCACTGTTAACGAAAAAACACCAATTGAGATCTCCGGGTAGCATAGTAGCCATTTTTTTAGCTAAACTTTCCGCGGCATCACTCGTAAATTGTGAGCGATACACAAATGAAACCTTTTTGGCTTGTTCATACATTGCTTCAATGATCTCAGTTACACCATGACCAATATTGGCAGTTACGGCACCGGAAGCCCCATCTAAATACTTTTTTCCATCCATATCAAACAAATAAATTCCTTTGCCATAATCAATGACAGGGTAGATGTCATCGAGCATTGGTTTTATTAGAAAAGAATGATCCATTGGGAATCACTTCCTTATTAAATTAGGCAGGCCTTATAGAAATTGTATGAATGGTTTATTTGTTTCTTTCATGTTATTTATAAGAAAAAGCGGAAACCAAATCCGTTACGTTAATGCAGTCTTTTACATTTCCTGATGTTTCATATAAAATTACCTGTAGAATACAGAAGGAATGAACCTGATGAGCGCGATCAACAAAATAAAGTTAAAAACAAAAGAGCTTTCAACGATCCAATTAATTGTTATTTTTTATTTATCTGCTTTAGTCATGTCTACGCTTTTATTAAAAATACCTATGGCCCACCGCGAGAATGTTTCACTAAGCTTTATCGATGCTTTGTTTACCTCGGCCAGCGCGATAAGCGTAACTGGTTTAAGTGTCATTTCAATTAAGGATACCTTTAGCAACTTCGGTATATTTCTCTTATGCTTAATTCTGCAATTGGGCGGGTTAGGGGTTATGTCCTTAAGTACATTCCTGTGGATTATGCTCGGGAAAAAAGTAGGGTTAAAAGAAAGACAATTGATTATGATTGATCAAAATCAATCAAACTTAGCTGGATTGGTTCAGTTGGCAAAACGAATTCTCATTATTTTTATTTCGTTTGAATTTGTGGGCGGAATTATCTTAGGAATTCGCTTTTTAAACTATTTCGAAGGTCCATTTTCTGCTTTTAAACATGGATTTTTTGCATCCATCAGCGCCACGACCAATGCAGGATTCGATCTTACAGATGCATCACTCAGTCCATACAGTGCGGACTATTTTGTCCAAACAGTGATAATTTTGTTGATGATTGTTGGTGCCATTGGATTTCCAGTGATGGTTGAGGTTTTGGAATTCTTATTAAACCTGAATAAAAGGAAGAAGTTTCATTTTACCCTATATACGAAGTTAACCACGATAACGTTTGTCCTTCTTACCCTTGTCGGTGCTTTATTGATTTACATTTTTGACAGCCAAAACTTTTTTTCTGATAAAAATTGGCATGAATCGTTTTTTTACTCTTTATTTAATTCCGTCACCACTAAAAGTGCGGGATTGGCAACCATGGATATCAATGATTTTACACCGAGCAACCAACTGTTCCTGTCGATATTAATGTTCATTGGCGGCTCACCGAGCAGTGCGAGTGGAGGGATACGAACTACCACGTTTGCCATCGTTATTCTAGCCATCATATTTTATGCACAGGGAAAAAGCTCGATCAAAATCTTTAGACGTGAACTGCTAAGTGAGGATGTACTGAAATCATTTATTGTCATCATGACTGGCACATTTTTATGTTTATTTTCCATTTTAATTTTATCAATAACCGAACATGGCACAGTCCTTGAGGTTATTTTCGAAGTTTCTTCAGCTTTTGGTACCAATGGATTGTCGCTCGGCTTAACCCCAAGACTTACCACCTTTGGACAAATTCTCATCATTATCCTGATGTTTATTGGGAGAGTGGGTATTGTAACCTGTTTACTGATTTTAAGAGGCAAAGGCAGCAAGGAAAAGTATAACTATCCGAAAGAGAAGGTAACGATTGGGTAAATAAATAACCCGCAAAAATTTGCGGGTTATACTAGAATAAAAAGAAATGGCTGACTCAATTGAGTCAGCCTCTATTTCATCAATTTAATAGCACCAGCTCGCCCCGATAATGATCAATAAGATAAATAGGACGACAATTAACGCAAATCCACCGCCGATTCCGCAACCTCCTACTGGATATGCAGGGTAACCGCAACCTCCTACAGGGTAACCACAACCACCATGTCCGTAATACATACGCTTCACTCCTCACGAAATTGTTTCTTAACACTGTTACTTTATGAAGTAGGTACTTGACCCGTATGTGCATTCGCCTATATTATGAAATACAATGATAAAAATTGTAGGTGAAACGATGAAATCTATTTTGAAAAACTTTATTAACGGTATTTTAACAATCGTCCCGATCATTCTCATGATTTATGTGATTTACAAAACTTTTCTATTCTTGGACGGGTTACTCGGTAACACACTTAAGCCATATTTAAAGGATGACTACATTCCCGGGATTGGCTTACTAACAACCATCCTTTTGATTACTGTTTTAGGCTGGTTATCTACGAAATATATCTCGGGAAAAATCATCAGATTGATTGATATTCTTCTAGATAAGATTCCCGTTGTCAAAACGATCTATTCCGTTATTAAAGATACGGTTCAATCCTTTCTTGGCGAGAAAAAATCTTTTTCCAAGGTTGCATTAGTGGTAATTCCAGGAACTGAGATGCGCAGTATGGGGTTTATTACTTCGGAACAATTAGAGGACTTTTATTCTCCTTTAAAAGACCATATGGCGGTCTATATCCCGCAAACATTCCAAGTAGCCGGATTTACCTTCTTGATCCCAAAAGAACAAGTAGAAATTATCGACGTTAAACCTGAGGAAGCGATGAAATTTATCCTCTCCGGAGGGATGACTTCAAGCTCCAAACAAAAGGCAAAATAAAAAAGCCCAAAGCGGCTTTTTTATTTTGACTCGAATAACCTTGTGAATTCCCCGTAGCCTTCCTTTTCAAGTTCATCTTTTGGGATAAACCGTAAGGCAGCAGAGTTGATACAATAACGCAAGCCAGTTGGGTCCGGTCCGTCAGGAAAGACATGACCTAAATGGGAATCGGCTGATTTACTTCTTACCTCTGTCCGAGTCATAAAATGACTGAAATCAGCTTTTTCAATCACTTCTTCCGCTTGAATCGGTTTCGTAAAGCTCGGCCAGCCGCAGCCGGCGTCGAACTTATCTAAAGAGCTAAACAACGGCTTCCCAGAGACTAAATCCACATAAATCCCCTCTCTTGTTTCATTCCAATATTCATTTCGAAACGGAGGTTCTGTTCCACTGTTTTGTGTGACTTCATACTGTATCGGTGTTAAATCCTTTTTCAGCTGTTCAACATTCTTATTATTCATTATTCTCCCCCCAATGACTTTGAATAAAGCCCGCTCGACCCGATCCTACATGATAGGATTCATAATGGCTCCGATTTTTCTTATAGTAATGCTGATGATAGTCTTCTGCCGGATAGAAGGTCTGTGCGGGCAAGATTGGTGTCACAATCGGTCTAGTAAAACGACCGCTTTTCTGTAATGCTTGTTTTGACTGTTCAGCAAGCTTTTTTTGTGTATCATCGTGGTAGAATATAGCCGTTTGATACGACTGTCCCCGATCATGAAATTGTCCCCCTGGGTCGGTTGGGTCAATTTGATGCCAAAATAGCTCCAAAAGTTTTTCATAAGGGAATATCTCTGGATCATAGGTGATTTGCACTGCTTCAAAGTGGCCGGTGGTATCTGTACATACTTGTTGATAGGTCGGGTTTTCTACCATCCCCCCCGTGTAGCCGGAAATCACACTTTTAATGCCGGGCTGTTCATCAAATGGTTTTACCATACACCAAAAACAGCCGCCGGCAAAGGTTGCAGCATGATTTGTTTTTTCCAAGTTCCCACCCCTTTTTTAAGTTATTTACTCTGACTATGAGTATACAGAAACTTCTTGCAAAAATAAAATTTCCAAATTAGTTCATTAGAAGTTAGACACCTACCTATTTAAGCTTGAATAAATTATTATGTAATCCATTTGATAGGAGTTGATAAAATGTCCGAGAAAAGAACACATTCCGATTATCTTCAAAAAGCGGCGATGTATGAAATGTTAGCTCAATTTTATAAATACTCATCTCCAAACTTACACATGCAGTATTATTTAAAACATATAAAATACATGAATAAAGCGCTATACTTCATGAGAACTCCCCCCCAACCAGTACAATTAGAAGCGAAGGTCCGTTTCCTTCACACCTCCCCGGATTCCCCGAACATTGATGTCTATATTGACGGGAAACGCACGATAAAGGACTTACCCTTTAAAAATGTAAGTGCTGTTTTGCCTTTAACAGCAGGAAAACATCATATAGACATTTACCCCACGGGAAACATGGTGGACAGTGTCCTAAATAAGAAGATTACCATTGAATCTGGAAAGTCCTATACACTCACAGCAATCGACTCTGTTAAGAAAATGCGCCTGTTAGTATTTGAGAATCAACCAAGGGTACCAGTTAACGAATCGAAGTTGCGCTTTATTCATTTATCACCTGATACCCCTCCATTTGATATTGCAGTCAAAGATCGTGATGTCGTTTTTCCAAAGGTTTCCTACAAGCAGGCAACCGAATATTTGGGGTTAACACCGATGACAGTAAATTTGGAAGCTAGAGAGGCTGACACGAAGACCGTATTACTGGCGATGCCGAGGGTTCAATTTTTGCCAAATGAAAGCTATACCATTGTCATTTTAGGCATGACAAGTAATGAACCAGAACTCCAATTCATCCAAATTAGAGATTAATAAAGGTGCCTCTAAAAACGAGGCACCTATTTCACTGGAACTAGGATCGTAAACCTAATGTCATCCTTCTTCAAATCAAATTTGTCTGCCTTTATTTTGATATCACTTTTTAATTTCAATTGCTTCATATTGACATAGATAAGTTTATCTTTGGGTCTTATATCGACTCCCTTAGGAATCTTATAATTTTCACTAATAAAATTTAGAACGTATGAAATCGGAAGGTGTAAACTGCCGATCGTCATTGATTTCTGTTGTAAAACCAAATCACCATTTTCAAGTGCCTTCGGCTCGAAAGTTAACTTCATATTTAATTCCTCGCTGAAGAACGGTAAGGTACCATAAAGTTCAACCTCTCTCCCTAGAATAATTTGATAATCAATCGGTGAGTCAGCGGCCTCTTCTTTTAAATAATGATTGATGAGTTTATTTAAATCATTCTTATTTGATTTAACATGGAAGGAAACATGTTCACCCATAGGCACATTTAATTTACTCGTTTGCGGACCCTTTGAAGGGAGCATGACCAGTGATAACATAACTATTGCGAACAAAAGGTTAATGCCAAACAATAGCAGGAAACCTATTTTCCATTTATTTTTCATCTAATTCTCCTCTGAATTGACCATGTAGGGCGTTTTGTTCAAATCAGGCAATACTTGTTGTTTCAAGGTTTTGTTCAATCTTTCTGCAATCATCTCATAGCCTTTGTCATTCGGATGGAAATTATCTGTGAATAATAAATTTTCGTTCGTATTTAAAAACAAATCTTCTATCGGCACAAAATAGGCATTGGGGTAATTTGCAATTACCGCTCGACCTGTCTTATTCCAATCCGCAACAATCTCATCCAACTCTTTTATTTCTGAAAACCATTTAGAAAAAGGATTATATAACCCCACTAATACAACCTTTGTTTGGGGATTTCCCTGTATGATAGCCTCGATAATTTGCGTTAAATGATTCTGGTAAGATTCTTTTTCAGTGGTAAACGTGGAAAGTTGAAGGTTTTCGATATTGTCCTTGACTACTTTCATAATGTCGTTTCCACCTATCGTAAGAATAACTATATCCGCCGTTTGTATCACAGCTTTCATTTCCGGTGTTTTCAATCGTTTTAAAAGTTGAGTTGTCCGATTACCTTTTACGCCATAATTATAGAAATCCACTTCTTTTATACCTTTTTCTTTTTCAAGCATGGTTTCTAAATATGGCAAATACCCACCTTGGTTTGTACTATCACCTATCCCTTGGGTAAGTGAATCTCCTGCTGATAAAACTGTTAATTTGCGGGGGATGAAGTCAGCGGGAACCTGTGCAAATGCCTGTGCTGCTGTTTTCTTTTCAGGATGGAACGCCCATTGATCGTCTTGATTACATGAACATAGGAATAATACCGAGAGAAGTAGAAGGGGGAAAAGCTTTTTCATATTAAATTCACCTGCCTTCTAAATTATTATTATAACACGGCTTGAATCATTCAAAACAATCTGTACGATATCCTATTCCTGCAAAAAAAATAGACCTGTTCATAGGTCTATTGTAATGTTTTCATATCTTGAATTATTTCCTCAAAGGGAACATCCTTGTACCCATTATAGGACTTTTTAATATGACCTTCTTGGTCTACTAAATATAGAGAGGTCCCGTGAATCACTTGATTACCCTCTTGCGGCTTTTTAACTAGAGCTTTGTAATTTTTCAATGCAAAGTTTTCAATAAACTCCTGGGAATAACCAGTCACAAAGGTCCAATTTTTAAAATCAACCCCGAATTGCTCTGCGTAATGGGTTAAAACTTCTGGAGTATCGACGCCTGGGTCGACACTGAAGGAAACCAATTCAACATTCTTCAGGCCTTCATCCTTAATCATCTTCTGTAATTTCGTTAAATTAGAAGTCATCGGCGGACAAACATCTGCACAGCTTGTAAAAATAAAGTCAGAAATCCACATCTTACCCTTTAAATCCTTTAATCCAAAGGACTTATTGTCTTGATTTGTAGCTGTAAAGTCTTTAATTGGCCAGTCTACGGCATTTTCTATTTCCTTTTGTCCACACGCCGACAAGATAAGTGTTGTAAGAACTAAGACCACTACTAAAAACCGAGCTTTCATACCATCACCTGCTACCTTTTCACTATTCAACCCGAGAATAGTTTAACAAAGATTTGAAAAAGATGAAAGGAAATGGCTTGTTAATCGATGACACCCGTTCGTTCAATTGTATTATTTACATGAACATCAAAGATAACCCTCTTGTATTGCTTGTCCCACTCCTCCTTCGAAATCACTCTTCCTCTTAAATGAGCCTCGTATTCATTCCCAAATCCGATGGGGTCAATTCCTAATTTCTTAAAACGTTGCAGTAATTTTTTAATCCTCTTTTCCATTAGATTATTCATTCTTACTTGAAGCAACTTAACAGAAGAGGGTTTACCTAAATCTAAGGCTTCGGTCATTTCTAATAATCTTGAATCCAAATTAACTTCCACTTTATAACGGAGATTTTTTTTATCCACCAATTTAATTTTTGTTTTACTCCGGATGTTATCAATGGTGATAAATATTTTACTATAGATTGGTTTCTTCGTGTAATTTGCATCTTTCACGATGAGTTTTTTTAATTCTTCGGTTTTAAATCCTATTTCCTGTGAACCAGCTTTATATTTATCGATTAAAATCTTTAAATAAAAAAAATCTTTTTTCTCTAATTCATCAACCAATCGGTCATCACTAAAAAGACCAACCCCAGTAATTACCACATCCTGATCTTGAACTTTCAAAATGGGGAGAACAGGGTCTTTCCCTATATCATAGTAATTATGGTTAAACTCATGTAAAGTCGGGGAGAGGATTTGTTCGCCCTCTACATTTTGCTTAATTAAGTTATACATATAGGTCCCAAGATTTACATTTTCATTTTTAGCTTTTTCAATTTGCAGGATCTCAGAAGCGGATCCATCGGCAACTGTTAAATAAACCATATTTCCAATCGCTGCATCTCTATTTAATGTGTCTACAAGCTGGATGATTCCTTTTTCTGCTAGCTCTCTACTGTAGATAACTGATCGAAGCTGACCTGACACAAGTCTCTGATTAGATTGAAGATTTTCTTGTTGCCTTAATCCTTTGCTTGTTTTTGCCACAGAAGTAATTACTTTCGTCGACGATTGGGTGGTCATTGGATCAAACTTTTGAACAACTATTGTTCCTTTTAGTTTATTTTTCCCTTCCATATCTAATCCAGTTGTTGTAATTAGACCTAATTTTTCAAGTGGCTTTTGCTGAACACAACCCGCGATGATGACAAATGACATCAAAAAAATTGACAAAAGGATGAAATTGCTACGAAACCTCTGCACTCTTTTTCTTCCTCCCTTGGTACCATTTTTTCGCAATGACAAGAATAGAAAGGAGGATAGGATAACAGAATGCAGTTAAAAAGCCAAGATGTGCTACAAAATCAGTTAGTTCATTCATTTGATACCTTGCTTTAATAAAAAATGATCCCGTCCAAACCAGGATGCCAATGATCCAAATCCCCTTCTTTTGCTTCCAGTTGATAATTCGACTAAACCCCTTCGATGCTGCCCATAAATAACAGCACATATTTGGTAAGATGATTAACATCCAAAATGAAACGGCAATAAATTCAAACCGTTCTAAGTTGGGTAATCGAACGATTTTAAACATCGATAAAACAGGCCAAATGGTCCGTGCCAGTCCATTCTCAGCAAAAAAAGTTATACAGACCATAGTAATCGCTGTGAAAATAATGGTAGTCAGTAAATTCCCCATCTGTGAGTAGATAAAAACCTTTTTTTTATCTTTCACATAGGGATATAAGAACATTAGTAGTTCAAAGCCCATTAGGGAAAGGGATGTTTTATAGACACCATTAATAATGTGCTTCAAATCTGTATTTAATATTGGAAACAGATTTTTAGGGTCAGAATACTGCATGGGTACGATTAGAACAAAAATCAACCAAATCGTCCCTATTACTGAAATAAAAGCCACCCCGACAATGATCCGAATGCCACCATTTACGGCATAAATGGTTAAGAGGATAAGTGCAAGAGAGATTTGCCATGTTGGTAAGTCGGGAAATATCCATACTTGGACGATTTCAATATAATTCATAAGGATGACAAAAAAACTTAAGATCATATAGATCATATAAAAAATGTTCATCGCATTTCCGAGCCATTTTCCAAAAACATCAACTTGGATTCCATATAAATCAGCACTATCATATTTTTTTAGCATGATAACCATCATCACTAAGACAATGCCTGATAAGATTCCTCCGAGAAAAACAGATATCCATGCATCATGTTTTGCCGCTAGGAATACAATCCTTGGTAATCCAACAACTCCTACGCCTGTTTGGGAAGCATGTATAAAAAACAGGACCAGGAATGCATTTACCATTAATCCTTCCTTTGGATGCAAATCCACTTTCATCTTGACCGCTCCTATTCATCTACATCCTTTTTTTCAACACCCTTTTGTTTTGGAAAAAGGTTTTTATCAACCGGCCGGTTCGTTACTGGCCTAAAAGACAAATATTGAGCAGGAAATTTAAAGATACTGTAACCTAAGTCCTTCCACCTAAAGGGATAAACCGGCATAAGGTAGGGCCTCCCAATTGTAGTTAATCGTAAAAGGTGAATGAGGACAAAACAGAAAGATAACATAATTCCAATCCCCCCCCATATACCTGCTAAAATGATAATTGGAAAACGAATCATCCGAACGGCGGTACCCATTAAATAACTAGGTGATGTAAATGAACCGAGGGCACTTAACGCGATAATGATAATTAAGATATTACTGGTAAATCCCGCTTGAACTGCCGCCTGACCTATGACAATACCACCAACAATACCCATTGTTTGACCCACTTTGGTTGGCAGTCGCGCGCCTGCTTCTCTTAAGAGCTCGATCACAAATTCTAAGAGAAGAGCTTCGAGCATCGGCGGGAACGGAACATTTGCCCTAGATTGACCAAGCGACATGAGCAGTGCAGATGGAATGACTTCATAATGGTAGGTCAATACAGCCACATAGGCCGGTGTCAAAAGAACTGATAGAAAAATTGAAATAATTCGAAGCATCCTTAAGAATAAACCCATATTCCATCGCATATAGACATCTTCTGTTGATTCAAAAAAACTTAAGAATGGTGTGGGGCCATAAATTGCAGAAGGAGAGCGATCCATCATCACCGCAACCCGCCCTCGCATTAAAGAAAGAGTGACTCGATCAGGTAGTTCCGTTGACATAATCTGCGGGAAAATCGTCCAACTATTATCTTCTATTAACTGACCAAGTACCGTTGTATCCGGGATATAATCATACTCTAGCTCCGTTATTCGTTGCCGAAACGTATTTACATTATCTTCATCCGCGATATCTTTAACATAAACAAGCTTCCCTGGTGTTTTAACTCTTTTTCCTATGGTGATATCTTCCATACACAGTTGTGGATCTTTTAAATTACTTCTAATAATATTTAAATTGCCTATCAATGATTCTGTAAAAGAGATCTTTGGACCATACACAAGCGACTCGGTTTCTGCCTTTTCAAGCGATCTCTCCACGGTTGAACCAACATTAGCAAGAATTCCGTACGGTTCACCATCGATATAAATGTATGCTTTTCCTTCTATTAAGGAAGAAACAACTTCTTTTAATTGATTGGCTGCAGAAATTTCAGCAATTGGCAAAATTTGCGCAAGACTCTCCGTAGTCCATTCATCTTGTGTATTTTGCTGAACGGGTAACAATAAAAATTCATCAAAGCTTGTTTTATCAATCAGACTGCTTAAAAAGCAAAAAACGATCTTCTTCCCATTCTTTTTTAAGGTTCGAAAATTCAGGTCTGAACAATCACCTATCTCTGCTTGTAATTCTGATTTAAGATCATCCACATTTAAACTATGCGGCTTCTTATCCTTTGACTGTTTATTTTCAGACTTCCACTTGAACATTGGCAACACCTTAATTGTTTAATTTTTTTTATCATTACCAATAAAACTAATTTTAACCAAGAGATAACAAAAGGGTGTCAGGCACCATGTGAAAAATTCACATGGTGTCTGACACCCTTCTTTCTATTCAAAATAATACATTAAGGCGATTGTACCAGGCCCTGTATGTGTGCTAATCGTTGGCCCCGTATAGTCAATCGAAATATCTTTATACCCGGTTAAGTCAGTAATTGCCGCTTTTAGTTTTGCGGATAGTTCGTATGCTTCCGCATGAACAATGCCGGCTCCTAAGATGGTTTTCCCTTTAACATCTTCCGCAAATTGCTTGGCCAAAAATTTAACCACTTGTGAATGACTGCGGACCTTGGTGACGGGATTGTATTCTGCCCCTTCAAGTGAAGCAATCGGTTTGATATTTAATAACGAGCCAATAAAGGCCTTTCCCTTACCAATCCGTCCACCCTTCACCATGTTCTCCAGCGTATCTATCATAATATAGAGCTTAGTATGTTCCCGTACCTTTTCAAGGCGGGAGATGATTTCCTCCATACTTTTACCCTGTTTCGCCATTTTAACTGCTTCCCTAACCTGGAACTGGAGTGCCAACGAGATAAACAGCGAGTCAATAACAGTCACTTTCGTATTCGTCATTTGGGCAGCACTCTCAGCAGAACGGACCGTCCCGCTCATTTTTCCTGTCATATGAATGGATAAAACCTCATAGCCTTCTTCCCCAAGCCGGTCATAAATTTCAAGGAAGGTCCCTGTAGAAGGTTGGGAGCTTTTTGGCAATTCTTCTAAGTTTTTCATTGTTTCAATGAATTCTGCAGGCTGAATTTCTACTCTATCTAAATAGGTTTCTCCATTTATCATTACGGACAACGGCACAACTACAATCCCAAGCTTTTCAGCCATTTCTATCGGCATGTCCATTGTTGAATCGGTTACAATTTTAATTTTGCTCATAACAAATCACTTCCCTACCAGTACTGCTTAGTATTATACAGTTAACTACTATTGAAGGGAATAACATCCATCACTTTTAATTTTTATAATAATAAAAAGCATCACTAGGGACCTCCCCCAACGATGCTCGAATTAAATTAAGCGTTATTCTTTAATTCTCCAACTAAAAACAATTGTTCATAATCCGGCCATTTCATGACCTTTTTCAAGTACTCTTTAAAGGAGTAGCTTTTTTTCAAGTTTTTTTCGTTGTAAAGAGACGTAACATACTTCTGTAAACGGAATTGGATCAAAAATTTATAAGTGTTATCTTCCAACAATACAGGAATTTCTACGACTTTAACCTTCTGTCCAACAACATTTTTGAACTCTAGGCTTTTGAATAACAAAATATCAATCCTCTTTTTCACCCGTTTTAATATATTATACACCTTTTTGACATCGAAAAGTGTCCAATTTTGCTTAGATTACTAAAGCATTTAACCGCCATTCTTAATAGAATGGCGGCATTTATTAACATATTCTTGGAAACATCGTTCCTGATAATCTAGTTAATAACCGTTTTGAACCAAGAGGTGTTTCTAACAGCAACTGGCCTTTTTCTTTTCCAATAACTGAACCGATTACCACAGCATCCTTGCCTTCAGGGTATTCACGCAATATATCTAACACCTTTTCCTTTTCCTGATTGGCCACGATAATGATTGCTTTACCCTCGTTAGCTAAATACAGTGGGTCAAATCCTAATAGATCACAAACCCCATGTACCTCTTCCCTAACAGGCAGGTCGAGTTCGTTAATTTTCATTGTAACTTGAAAGTCCTCAGCGATTTCAACAAGTGTCGTCGCTAACCCGCCTCGTGTCGGGTCACGCATAATTCGGACACCTGTTGTATGATCCAACACTTCAGCAAGCATTCGATTCAGAGAAGCACAATCACTATTAATCGGAACGGTAATGCCTAACTCACCTCTGGCTGCAAGAACCGCAATCCCATGATCCCCAATGGTGCCTGACACCAAGATAGTGTCCCCTTCTTCAAACGCAAGGCTGCAACCCTTGTTCGGTTCATAGATGCCAATTCCGGTTGTGTTAATATAGACTCCATCGGCACTGCCTCGTTCGACTACTTTTGTGTCACCGGCGACGATGGAAACACCGGTTTTCTTTGCTTCGTTCGCCATATCGTAGACAATCTTTCGTAAATCTGAGATAGGAAAGCCTTCTTCGATGACAAAACCGCAAGTTAAATACAAAGGTTTGGCGCCGCTTACTGCAAGGTCATTGATGGTGCCTGCGACAGCTAATTTACCAATCGATCCACCTGGAAAAAAAATCGGTTTAATTACAAAGGAATCCGTAGTAACAGCAATCCGACCAACAGGAATATCGACAGAGGCCGCATCAAACAAGGCGGAATCTCCGTCTCCAAATGCTTCTATAAACACATCCTTGATTAAGCGGTGGCTTAGTTCCCCGCCATCACCATGTGCCAAGCTGATAAATTTCTCCATTAGAAACTCTCCCTCATGTATTGATAATAGGCTGCACAGCTGCCTTCTGCCGATACCATACAAGGTCCCACAGGATTCATTGGGTGACAGGCTTTTCCAAACAGCGGACATTCATCCGGAGAAATCAAACCACGGATGACCTCACCACAGCGGCACTTCGTTTTTCTTGGCTCCCCGACTTCCACGGTAAACCGTTTTTTCGCATTATACTGATCGAATTCCGGTTTAAGGTCTAGTCCACTCTTTGGAATCACACCAATGCCGCGCCAAGCCTCATCACATTTGGTTAAATATCTATCCATCCATTGGCGAATCACTTGATTCCCGGTTTTACTGACAATCGCAGGATGGTTATTAACAATTGCAGCCTGCCCTGTTAGTGCTAACTCAATTGATTTATATATGCCCATTAGTAATTCCGCTGTTTCAAAGCCTGTAATCACACCGGAAATATGATATTCATTGACTAAATACTGATAAGAATCCTCCCCTAAAACAATCGATACATGTCCGGGAAGTAAGAAGCCGTCCAAATTCACTTCACCGGCATCTAATAAATAACGAAGTACAGGTTCCACTAGTTTGGTCGTCATCCAAATCGAAAAGTTGTGAATTCCGCGTTTTTCCGCTTCCCCAACCATCAGTGTCAAGATTGGAATCGTTGTTTCAAAACCAATCCCAAGAAAGATTACTTCCTTATCGGGATTCTCCTCGGCAACCTTTACCGCATCAACCGGTGCGTACAAGACACGGATATCTTTCCCGGCAATCTTAGAATCCAGTAAGGTTTTGTTCGATCCTGGAACCTTCATCATATCGCCAAACGTACAGATAATCCGGTTTTCTTCTTCAGCAAGAGCAATCATGGCGTCAATCGAACGTTGGTCGGTCACGCAGACAGGGCAGCCCGGTCCCGAAATCAAATGGACATCGTCCTTTAAGCATTGCTTCACGCCGGTGCGTGCTAGCGACATCGTATGTGAGCCGCACACCTCCATGAGTGCCGGCCTCCGGCCAAATTTCCCTTGAAATTCTCTTGCTTTTTCAATCACGGCCGCCACTAGTGGTTTACAAATTTCGGGGTTATTGGACTGTTTCAGAATTTCGAGCATGGACCAGCTTCCTCCATTCTTCCACACTTTGTTTTGCATAGGTTTCATCGACAATACTCATCGCCTGACCGGCATGAACAATCACGTAATCACCAAGCTCGACCTCAGGAACAAAAATGATCCCTACCGTGGTTTGTGAACCCATCACATCAACGACTGCACTGTATTCCATTTTTTTGACTACTTTTGCTGGTACTCCAACACACATTGGTTAGCACTCCTTTTTGCTGCGGCTACAACTAATTGGCCGTATGATAATCCCCCATCATTACAGGGGACTTTTTCAGGTACATAGACATGAAAATTTCTTTGCGATAATTCCGCCCGGATTCTCTTCCGTAAATACCTGTTGTGAAGGCTGCCACCAGATAAAACCACATTACTGTTTACCGCAAGGTTTTTCTTTTCTAATCTCACCATTACGCCAACAATTGCCTGCACAACGGTTTCATGGAAGCGCCCGCTGATTGTTCGGATGTCGATACCGGCAAGAACATCCATGCATATTTCTTTTATCATTTTGGAAAAAACAATTATTAAAACATTGCTATCCTCTAAGTCAAAGGGATATGGTTGATAGATTATCTGTTCATTAGCAAGTTCAGCTAACTGAATGGCCGCTTCCCCGTCATAGCTGGACATTTTTGTCACACCACAGATTGCACTCACCGCATCAAACAGTCGGCCGCATGTCCCGGCGTAAACAGTATTTATATTTCTTTCAATCATCTTTTCTAGAATATTAATCTCTGAGGTTTTATCTGTAAAAACTGCTTTTGCAAGCTCTACCCCTTTACTACCATGAAGTGAAATCAGCATGGCAGCTGCATTTCGCCAAGGCTCACGAATACATTTTTCACTTCCTGGAAGGGGAGTATAGTGTAAATGGGCCAGGCGTTCAAACCCAACAGCATCTCCATAGAGGATTTCAAATCCCCAGATTTTTCCGTCAAGCCCATACCCCGTTCCATCTAAAATGATCCCAAATGCCTGACCAGGAAGTTGATGTTCAGCGATGCATGCAGCCATATGGGCATGGTGATGTTGAACCTCGATGACATCCGTAAACTTATATTCATTGGCTAGTTTGTGAACTTGATAGCCCGGATGGGCATCAATCACTGCTATCTTCTTCGGTGTATCAATCCATCTCAATAGGTGTTCGAATTCATGCTGATAATGGCCAATCGTTTCGATATTCTCCAAATCACCAATATGGGGGCCGACAAAAATTTGCTCATTTCGTCCAATCGTAAACGTTGTTTTTTGCTGACCACCAAAGGCAACTATTCCTGTCACATCACTAGTTGTTGTAAACGGGTCGGGGACATAGCCCCTTGACCTTCTGAAGAAATCAACTTTCCCATCATTTATTTGAACCACCGAATCATCAACTGGATGAAGAATCTCGCGGTTATTAATCAAAAAATAATCAGCAATGCCCTCTAGGTAGAGAATGGCCTCATCGTCTTTGAATACAATTGGCAAGCCGGAAGGATTCGCACTAGTCATCACAAGGCACGATAACTCCGGGTCAGCCAATAGTAAATGATGATGCGGTGTATAAGGAAGCATGACACCAATTGTCCCCATATTAGGTGCCACACTTGGTGCCAACTCATACTTGCAGCTCTTTTTCAGCACGACTATCGGTGCTTCAGGACTCCGCAACAGTTCAGACTCTGCATTATCTACTTCCGCAAGCTGCTCCACCGCTGAAATCGAAGCAGCCATGATTGCAAGCGGCCGCAACGGCCGTTTTTTTCGTCTCCTCAATTCGACTACAGCCCGCTCATTTCGAGCATCGCAGCACAAGTGGTAGCCGCCTAGCCCCTTAATGGCGATAATGGATCCTTCTTTTATAAGCTTGATTGTATCGACTAGCGGATTCTCAGTATCTATCTCTTCTCCATGATTCCCTAACAATCGTAGTTTTGGTCCACATTTCGGGCAGGCGATTGGCTGAGCATGGTGGCGCCTGTTCGTTGGATCCTCATATTCCTTCCGGCAATCCTCACACATCGGAAATTCCTTCATTGATGTGTAGGGCCGGTCGTATGGTAATTCCTCGATAATCGTGTAGCGCGGACCACACTGAGTACAATTGATAAACGGGTATTGATAGCGAAAATCCTTAGGATCATTCATTTCATTTAAACAATCCTCACAAACCCCCGAGTCGATGGGGATAACAAGCATGGATGTCCCGCTCCGCTCACTTGCAATAATCGTAAAGTCTTCTGCGTTCTCCGGTTGGGTTCCATTAACAACTATTTCATTGATTTTTGATAATCTCGGTGCCTTGTTTTTCAAGTCTGCTAGAAATAACTGAATAGCCGCAGACTCTCCTTCAATATGAATTTTGACACCATCCATATTATTCTGCACGGTACCGTTGAGATGATATTTATCAGCTAGTTGAAAGACAAACGGCCGGAAGCCAACGCCTTGCACCCTGCCCTGAACAGCAACCTTTACTGCCGTACGCATTTTGCATAGGCCCCTTCAATCCAAGAGAACCACTCATGCAACCCTTCCTGTGTTCTTGCGGAAAGCGGGATTAGCATGGATTCTGGATTGATTTCCGATAAGTCCTTCCGTGCTTCTTCCACACTAAAATCAAGGTATGGTAGTAAATCGATTTTATTTAATAGGACGAGTTCCGTCCGCATGAACATTTGCGGATATTTAGGGATTTTATCATTTCCTTCTGGAACACTGAGAACAGCCACTTTATGATGCTGACCTAGGTCATAGCCCGATGGACAGACAAGATTGCCGACATTTTCAATAAACAATAAATCGATTTCATCTAGATCCAATTCTCCTAGAGTAGCAGCAATCATTCTGGCATCAAGGTGGCAGCCGCCATGGGTATTTATTTGTACGGCCCTTGCCCCCATTGCCCGAATCCTGTCTGCATCTCTTTCCGTCGCCAAATCGCCCTCGATAACAGCAATACGATATTTTCTTGCTAATGCCCTAACTGTTTCTTCCAGCAAAGTTGTCTTGCCTGCACCAGGAGAACTCATTATATTAACGACCAAAGTATTCGTACTTTCAAAGAGCTCCCGATTGAAATCAGCGGCCTTGTTGTTATTGGTTAATACATCAGTTCTTAATGTTACCTTCATTTTTCAAGACTCCCTTCGTATGACAAAACTTGAAATGTTTCTCCTGTTAACACTTTCCCGGATGGGACGTTACAATTTGGACATAGGGCGATTTTTTGATCTGGTCTGTATTTTTCACCACATAGAATACATTCTGCTTCTGCTGCTTCCAAATGAATGACTAATTCCGCTTGGTTTGTGAACAGATGCGGATTTTGCTCACGAAAAATTGCAAACGCCATGCGAAGCGCATCAGGCATGGCATTCGCGATTTCCCCAACGATTAATTCTACTTTTTCAATTTTGTTCAATCCTTTTTCGGCTGCGTCTTCATGGACTAGCTGGAGGATATCTCCCATTAACGCCATTTCATGCATGCTTTTCACCCTGTTTCCTGTGCTTCTGAAAACCGATTAAACATGTATCATCTTTAATTTTTATCGGGTAAGATTCAAGCTGTAAATCACCTGTATGTGTTTTAAAATTGTATTCTTTTTGACAATTCAAACATTTCCCCGTTGAATATAGTGTTGTAACAATAATAATATTCGAACATACAGGACACACCCCGTCCATTGCCTGCATGTTCGTACCATTTCGTGTTACTATAACTGGTTTTCCACCGATAAATTTCATTTCTAGTTCGGATGCCCCGTCATTGTCTTTCACTAAAGGAAACCAAGTAATGCCAAGGGCACGGTCTGCTGCCACTTCGACCTTCTCCAAATCCTCACTTAAAAAAGGTTCATAGACAGACTTAACCGTTTGAAATAAACTGCCGGCCATTTCCCTTAGAAAATCGCCCCGTCTCATGATGCATCTCTCCAACGTTTTACTTGATTGATGACTGTTTCGGCAAGCTCCCCAAGTTTGTTCTGATTTGTTTCGGTTAACTCTATCCCCATTTGAAGGGAAGTAGGCTGCATCCCGAACATTACAATTTGTTTTGGATATCGTTCTCTTAACTTTGCAGCAAGTAAAACCTCTTGAAATCCAAGCTGATGAATAGACATTTTAATCCCAAAATAGGCAGGTATTTCGTCGCCTACTAAAGTGATGATTGTACCCGGTTCTTTCCCAGCATTGATGGCATCAATGATAATTAAGTTTTCCGCATCCTCTACAGGACCCAATAATTTCATGCCATCAGTCAAACCTTCAATAATTTCGATATTATCATAGTTTTTTAATGCCTCTTCCAACAATGGCAAAAGGTGAATGCCAACACCCTCATCTGAAAAGAGGGTGTTGCCAATTCCTAAAATGGTAATCTTTTGGTCTATTTGTCTATTCATTGTTTTTTTCACCTACAGATTTTCTCGTTGTTGTTTTATAACCTGAAAACATGGAAGAGATAGAACCATTCCGTTCAAGATAATCATCACGAAAAGCCATGTAGACATGAATAAGTGTGAATAGCATAAAACCCCATGCAGCCAAATGATGCCAGGAGCGAAGTGTATAGCTTTCTCCCCCGAACAGGTATGGCACCCAGACAAACAGTTTTGCCCAGAAGGATTCTTGTTGCGGCTCAAAATACATATAGAAGCCTGTCAACATAACAATCCAAGAGCCGAGTCCGATAAAAATCCAATAACTTAACTGTGCTAATGGGTTATGGCCGACATAATGAGGTTTTTTGTTTTTCAAAAATAAATAGAATTTGACGGTTTCAAAGACTTCTTTCCAGAAAAGCCATCTTAATGGGTTTGAGGTCGCAAATTTGTTTCCTTTAAAAACCCAATACAAACGAAAGATGAGATTGATCGTAAAAAGAAATGCGGCAAAAAAGTGAATGTATCTCATCCAGCCCATAAGATTGGAATAATAGGCTTCTTCTGGAATTATTGCAGCCGAAAATGGTTTCCCAATATACACACCTGTCCCCATTAACAGGATGATAGCGAACATGTTCAACCAATGAAAAATCCTTACAGGCAACTCCCAAACATAAATTCTTACTTCATTTTTAACTGGTTTATACTGAATCGGCCTCTCGGTGTGAAAAGAATTCTCGCTGTTAATTCCCGGAAGATTAGGGAATGGACCCGGTGGTTGAGTCGGTAATTTTGGCGCAGCCATATGTCTCCCTCCTAACCTAAACGAATTTCAGTCGTCGTATTCGTTTCCAAATCTGTTAAGTGTACGGCACATGCAAGACATGGGTCAAACGAGTGGATAATCCTCATAATTTCAAGCGGCTGCTCCTTATTTAACATTGGAGTCCCTTTAAGCGCAGCTTCATAAGCACCAATCGTATTTTTGTGGTCCCGTGGTGATGCATTCCATGTTGATGGAACCACAGCTTGATAGTTATGCGTTTTACCATCTTTAATATCAATCCAATGTCCGAGTGCTCCGCGCGGTGCTTCCATCCAACCGACACCTTTGGCACGTTCTGGCCATGTATTTGGTTCCCATTTTGTACGATCAAAAGTGGTTTGGTCGCCGCTCTTCACATTCTTTAATAATTCATCCATGTCATTGCGTAACCATCCTGAAATTAACACCGTTTCAAGTCCGCGGGCGACGGTTCTTCCTAAAGCTGATTGTAAGGCCGAAATAGGTAAATCCAGCTTTTTCAATGTTTCGTCGACGATATTTACGATTTCTTCTTTTCCCGCTGCATAGCCGACAATCATCCTGGCGAGTGGTCCTGTTTCCATCGGATGCTCTTTCCAGCGTGGTGCTTTGAGCCAGCTATACTCCTTATCGGTATCCAATTGTTTAAATGGTGCTTTAGGACCCGTATAGTTAAAAGTAGTTTCACCATCAAATGGATGTTTTCCTTTGCCGCCTGAATCACCATCATAGGTATACCAAGAATGATCAATAAACTCCTGAACATGCTCAGGATCTTTAAGGTCAACGTCTAAAACTTCTTTCAAGTTACCATTTAAGATAATTCCTCTTGGCATCCGATAGAGCTTCGTGTCATAAATATCCCCTGTAGAGAAATCTCCATAGCAGAGGTAATTATTTAAGCCGCCTCCATAGGTCCAATCCTTATAATATGAACCAATCGCAAGTAAATCCGGGATATAGACTTGATTTACAAATTCCTTCGCTTGGTCGATCAGTTGTGATACATGCATTAACCGTTCTGCATGTACGCCGTTATCACTGTCAATATCAAGTGGAGTTGCCATTCCCCCGACCACATAATGCGGATGCGGGTTTTTACCGCCAAAAATGGTATGAATTTTGACAATTTCCTTTTGCCAATCCAGTGCTTCCAGATAATGAGCCACAGCTAACAAGTTCACCTCTGGAGGAAGCTTATATGCTTTATGGCCCCAATAACCATTTGCGAAAATGCCGAGTTGACCACTTTGCACTAATTTCTTTACTTTGTTTTGTACATCAGTGAAGTAACCGGGAGATGATTTTGGCCAGCTTGAAATCGACTGTGCAATTCTTGAAGTTTCGGCAGGATTGGCACTAATCGCACTAACGACATCAACCCAGTCTAATGCATGCAAGTGATAAAAATGGACCACATGGTCGTGAACAAACAAAGCTTCATTCATAATGTCTCGGATCAAATGGGCATTTCTAGGGATTTTTATTTTTAATGCATCTTCAACAGAACGAATCGATGCTAGGGCATGTACGGTTGTACAAACGCCGCAAATCCTTTGCACATACGCCCAAACATCACGCGGGTCACGGTCTTTTACAATCAATTCTAGTCCGCGAACTGCGGTACCTGAGCTAAATGCGTCTTTAATAACGCCTTTTTCATCCACATCTACTTCGACTCGAAGGTGACCTTCGATTCTCGTTATTGGGTCAACAACTATACGTTCACTCATTCCTCATCACCCCGTTTGTCGTCTCTCTTTCTCTTGATTACCGTCCCTGCTGCATGAACGGCAATACCTGCAGTAGTCAAGCCAATAGCCGTTAAGCCAACTGCGTCAGGATTAATGGTCGTTTGCGTGCCGGGTATTTTGGCTCTTCTCGTGTAGAATGGACCATTATCCCAGAAGTCCTTTTCGGAACAGCCGAAGCATGGATTACCGGATTGAATCGGGTAGCTAACCCCTCCATTCCAGCGCATTTCTGCACAAGAGTTGTAAGTTGTCGGGCCTTTACAGCCGACTTTATATAAACAGTAGCCTTGTTTGGCTCCTTCATCATCAAAGGATTCTACGAACAGGCCAGCATCAAAATAAGCACGTCGGTTACATTTGTCATGAATACGATGGCGATAAAAAGCTTTCGGACGTCCAAATTGATCAAGTTCCGGTAATTTGCCAAAGGTAATAATATGAGCTATCACTCCTGTCATTACTTCAGAAATTGGCGGACAGCCCGGCACAAGGATGGTTGGAGTATCTTTTACAAAGCTAGTTACTGGCTTCGCTCCCGTTGGGTTAGGATGTGCTGCGGCAATTCCTCCCCAGGACGAACATGAACCATATGCAATAATTGCTTTTGCGCCTGCAGCCATTTCTAGGAATGTTTCTTTTGCTGATTGACCAGCAACGGTTAGGAAGGAATCATCCTCAGGAATGCTGCCTTCCACTGCAAGAACATATTCCCCTTTATAATCCTTTAATACTTGTTTCATGGAAGCTTCTACCTGATGACCAGAAGCAGCAGATAATACTTCAGAATACTCCAGAGAAATCATTTCTAGTAAAACGCTTTCAGTCTTTGGTTGTGATGATCGAATAAACGATTCTGAGCAGCCCGTGCAATCTTGAAATTGCAGCCAGACAACAGGAACTCTCGTTTTAGTTTCCATGGCTTTAACAACTTGATCTGACTGGGTAAACTCTAGCCCCAATGTCGCAGCTAATGCTGTACACATTTTCAGGAAGTCACGCCGGCTAAATCCGTGATCGATTGCGGCTTCATATACTGTTTTCTTTTTCTTCATCCGCTAACCCCTCCACCTATCATGAAAATAAGTAAATATATTTAATTACAAGGAAATTGTATTATAATGGCAGGTCTTTAGTCATGATTATTCAAGAATGTACACAAACTATCCTTAACTGTATTAATACATTTTTATCAGTAATTAAGTTGTAAATGCCCGAAAAAGGAGCATAAAAAAAGACCCGAAGAGAATTTAATCCCTTAGGGTCTATGCATTATTAATTAAGCCTCTGCTACTTCCTCATCCAATTCATCTTCTTGCTGATTTTTCAAACGCTTACGATAGACAAACTTCGATAAATTAATACTAATCTCATAAAGGAGCAAGAGTGGTACGGTTACGACAAAATCAGACATAAAGTCCGGTGGTGTAATAACGATTGCGATAATTATCAGAACGAAGTACGCATATTTACGAATTTTTGAAAGGACAAACGGATTGATAATCCCAAGTGAAGTTAAAAACATAACAACCACCGGAAGTTCAAATAAGACACCGAATGGCAAGGTCATATTCATGATAAAACTAAAATATCGTTCGGCAGTGAAGTTTGTAACAAACATATCTTTACCCATGTTAACCAAAAAGTCTAGAACCATTGGAAAGATAATAAAATATCCGAAGGCAAGCCCAATGATAAACAAGAAAAATAATGCAGGAACATAAGAAATCGTTATTTTTCTTTCAATCGGTCTCAGTGCGGGTCTGACAAACAACCAAATTTGTAACGCTAGAACAGGAATTGTTCCCGCCACGGCTACAACAGTTGCCAGCATGAAATAAATCCACATAATATCACTTGGTCCAAGCACCATCAGTTTCGTAGTCCCGACAAACCATTTATAGATATCATCTACATATATAAAGCCGGCGATAAAAAAGGCTACAAATGCAAGTGCGGTCACAATAATTCGTTTTCGTAATTCCTCTAAATGATCAACTAAATTTAATTCTTTATCATCCATGTACTTCCCCTGCCAATTTCAAAAGGTTAAAGATGTGCACGTGTATATAGCTTTCAGAGATAAATATAACTATAAATTATTTGTGCCATGTTATTATTATGAATATCTTTTTACATGTTCTTATAGGTTAAATTAGAGAAGAAAAAGGTGTAAGATACAAAATCTCACACCTTATTTAGTCAAGTTTTTCTTTTCTTCGTCAATATCCTTCATAACATCATCAGTGAGTTCACGTGTAGATTTTTTAAATTCCTTTAATGTTTGTCCGAAAGCACGACCAATTTCCGGAAGTTTCTTAGGTCCAAAAATAATCAAAGCTAATGTTAAGATTAAAATTAATCCGGGTACACCGATATTAGAAAACATGGATTTACATCCCCTTCAATTGTTGTATATTTCTACTATGATTATAGTACCGAAAATCCATTTTGAGTTAGTTATATGCGATAATTCATAGTAAATTCACAATATCTATTTAAAATACCCTTAAAGTGATATTTAGCATTTTCTTACCACATTATTCATTACTAATGACAATTTATCAATTACCACTAATGAAGTCAATGATTATTTTAGTTTAAATAATTTATAAAATATTTTAACAACATGCTTTTATTGAATTTAATTAGAACTTTATAATACCCAAATCAATTTGTATTACTATTTTCGATTATAAATTCTGAATTCATAATCGTACGGATTCTTATTATCCTTTACTCCCTTTTCACAAGATATCAATTCCCAATTGCTGACATCAAATTCAGGAAAATACGTATCCCCTGCAAATTCCTCATGAATAAGCGTGATATAAAGCCGGTCCGCATAATCAAATGTCTCATTAAATATTTCCGCCCCACCAATAACGAAGATTTCGTCGCTTTGCTTTTCGCTGTACTGAACAAAATCCTCAACGGAGTATACTACCGTACAATCCTCCCTTCGGTATTCTTTTTGCCGAGTGATGACAATATTTTCTCTGCCGGGAAGGACACGCCCGATCGATTCATGAGTTTTTCTTCCCATCGCGATAGGGTGGCCCATCGTAACCCTCTTGAAAAATTTTAAATCTTCTGGCAACCGCCAAGGCAATTGATTATTTTTCCCGATGACTCTATTTTTGTCCATCGCAACAATAAAGGATATCATACACTAACCACTCCTTTAATATGCGGATGAGGGTCATACCCTTCCAGAGCAAAGTCTTCATATTCAAAAGAGTAGATATCTTTGACAAGCGGGTTAATTTTTACGATTGGTAAGGACCGTATTTCGCGACTCATTTGCAGTTTCACTTGTTCGAGATGGTTCTGATAAATATGAACATCACCAAAAGTGTGGATAAATTCGCCTGGCTCAAGGTCACATACTTGTGCAATCATCATGGTTAGAAGCGCATAAGAAGCGATGTTAAACGGGACGCCAAGAAACACATCGGCTGAGCGTTGGTAAAGCTGGCATGACAGCTTTCCGTCTGCCACATTGAATTGGAACATACAGTGACAGGGCGGCAACGCCATGTGATCAATCTCTGCGACATTCCAAGCATTAACAAGCAATCTTCTTGAGTTTGGATTCGTTTTTATCTGGCTAATTAACTCCGTGATTTGGTCAACAGTTTTACCGTCTGCACCTGTCCAGGAGCGCCATTGATGACCATAAACAGGTCCTAATTCCCCATTTTCATCTGCCCATTCATTCCAAATACGGACCCCGTTCTCCTGTAAATACCGAACATTCGTATCTCCATTTAAAAACCAGAGCAATTCATAAATAATTGATTTTAAGTGCAACTTTTTGGTTGTTACCAGCGGAAATCCTTCCGCCAAATCAAATCTCATTTGATAACCGAAGGTGCTGATTGTTCCAGTCCCCGTCCTGTCACCCTTCACAGTTCCATTTTCTAGTACATGCTTACATAGCTCCAGATATTGTTTCAACTTGGACACTCTCCTAACTGCATTTCATATTTCTCTATTTTAACAATCAAGGACGAATTAGTGAAGCTGTTTAATCAAATCGAATGTCTCCGGAGCTTTCTTACGTAATATTTCTTTTGTACCATTATTCAAATAGTACATCGCGAAACTCTCGGCAAAATATTCTTCCGGGAATAAGAAATAACTGTTTCCCGGAAACAATTGTTCATGTTCCTTTTTCCACGCACGTAAAAAATCCTTTGAACCACTGATTTCGTCATACACATAGCGATCAATCGAATGCGCCATTTCATGCAATTCTAAATTGACGGAACCATGCCCTACCCCTTTTTCACTGGCACCAATCTTAACAAGGACGACCTTCGACCCTCCCATCCCTGGAATATCATCCCATGTTACATTAGAGGTATACCCCCTTGGGACCTGCCCTGCATATTTCCGAGCAGTGGGATTATCAGTGAGTTTTCCTGTAAAAAGTTTCAGGTTTATTCCTTGATTGTTTATTTTTTCCAAAAGGGAATACGGTAAGGAATTAATTCTCGAAATCATCACGGCCGCTTCATGTTCATCAAAAAACTGCCGTGGCAAGACAATGATTTGCTCTAAAAGTGGGAACGAATGCTCAACTTGAAGAGATTGATAGAGTATTGAGTTTTTCGAATAATCTCCTAGCAAAATTTCCGCATTGGAAGCTTGTGAGGTCGTTATGGATGATAGAAATAAACCAGCGAATATTATCACTATAAACGATTTACGCATCACATCATCCCCCTATTCATTCAATAGCTTAATTGAATTATAGCATAGGAATTTGGCAGCTTAATTTGAATTCCTAAGCCAAAGGTGGGGAATAAAGGAAAAAAGCTACCAAATATGGCAGCTTCACAATTTTAATTATTTAAACTTCTAAACCATAGTTTCGGCAAAGCGCGGCTAATCCACCAGCAAACCCACTGCCAATCGCGTTGAATTTCCAATCACCGTTATGGCGGTATAGTTCACAAATGACCACGGCAGTCTCGACAGAAAAATCTTCACCCAGGTCAAATCGTAAAACCTCATTATTCGTGTCCTCGTCAACTAAACGAACAAAGGCATTGGAAACCTGACCAAAATTCTGGAACCTTGCTTCCGCATCATGAATGGTCACAGTTATCGCAATCCGATGCACGTGAGAAGGCACTTTACTAAAGTCAATCTTGATTTGCTCGTCGTCGCCGTCACCTTCGCCGGTACGGTTATCACCTGTATGTTCGACGGAGCCTGAAGGGTGGACTAAATTATTATAAAAGATAAAGTCAGAATCCTGTGTTACTCTGCCATTTGCATCTGCTAAAAACGCTGATGCATCCAGGTCAAAGTCATTTCCTCCATGATAACGATTCGTATCCCAGCCGAGGCCAATTATAGCCTTGGTTAACCCAGGGTTCGTTTTTGTTAAATCGATTCTTTGTCCCTTTGCTAAGTTAATACCCAAACGTATCACCTCTATCTAAACTTTATTTCTTACTTAACTAAAGCTCCGAACAACTTCACTTAAGCTGGCTGCATTTGTACCGCTGCCAATTGCCGCAAACTTCCACTCATTACCATGGCGATAAATTTCTCCTGTCACAAGACAGGTTAACCCGCTGTAATTATCCGTTAAATTGTAGTGAAGCAGCTCTTGATTGTTTCCTGGATTCACGACTCTGATAAAGGCATTCTTGATCATGCCAAAGTGCTGCTTTCTCTTCACGCAGTCATAGATATTAACTACGAAAACAAGTTTTTGAATATGGGAAGGTACTCTGCTTAAATCGATGATTACCTGCTCGTCATCGCCGTCTCCATCGCCTGTTAAATTATCACCTGAATGTTGAACACTGCCATCCAAGCTTTTTAGGTTTCCAAAGTAAACGACGTCCTTATTGTTTTGAAGCTTATCATTTGCACCAAGCATGATAACAGATGCATCACAGTCGATATTGGCAGCACCGCCGCCGCTGAATAAACCACCAAATAAGCCGCCGCCACCTCCGCTTTGGACTGGGTCCCAGCCTAAACCTACCATGATTTTAGATAATCCCGGATTACTCTTCGTTAAATCAACACGTTGACCTTTTTGTAAATTAATAGCCAATTCAATCACCCCTATAAGAATTTAGTAAATCAAAATATTATTAAGATTGTTTCAACTTTTTAAAGTTATCCTGCAGTTGCTCTAAACGTTTGGTACCTTCAATCCGCATCCGTTTATTTTCTTCTTCAATAGCCCTTGTTTCCTGCATGCCCTTGATAATAATGTTCCAAGATTCTTCAATGGTCTCGATTTTAATACTTGGACCACCCGCGAGCCTAGCAATGTCCGTGCTTTGCTGCGAAATGTTTTGCGCATTTTTAAGAAGCATTTCATTGGTCCTGCGGTCAAGCTCACTCATTGAATCAGCAACCAGCTTCTGTCTTTTCGCCGCCATCGCTTGGATCAAACCATTTTTAAAAATCGGGATGGTGGTCACAAATGCTGAATTGATTTTTCCTATCAGTTTTGTATTCCCTCTTTGCAATAGCCGAATTTGAGGCGCTGTTTGCAGTGAGACCATTTTGGCCATTTCTAAATCATAAATACGCTGTTCCAATAACTCCAGGACGTTTTTCAGCGAATCTAATTGCATGGAGGCAAGTTGGTCACCAGATGCGGAACGGGCTTCAAGCTGTGGAAGTTGATTGTTTTTTAGTTCCTCTACTTTTATTTCACCGGCAACAATATATTTTTCAAGCGTTAAATAGTATTGGTAGTTTTGCTCATACATTTGCTCGAGCATATTTGTTGAATCAACCATTTCATGCTGATATTTCGATATTTCTATGTATACTTTATCAATTTCGGAGCCCATCGTTTGATACTTTCCAAACAGCTTTTCGACTACCTTTTCACCCTTTTTAAAAAGCTTTCCAAAAAATCCACCTGAGGTCTTTTGGAAGTCCTTAGCATCAAATTTATCCATGATACGACCCAATTGTTTTAGAAGTTCACCTGAATCCTCAACTTTTGTTGTCCGCATGTTATTTAATATTTGGTCAGAAAAACGAGAAATTTGAACGGCTGGTTCCTTTCCAAACTCTAAAACTTGAATTTGATCACGTTCATCAATGGTTCGTGCCAAATTCTGAATTTCTGGTTCTTTGCGAAGTGCAAGTTTAATATCAGAGACTTTTGTATCTGTCAGGATGTCATCCGCACCTGCTGGCGTTAATCCGCTTGATGAACTTGGCGTAAGATTCACTAGTTAATCTCCCCTTAAATTTTTTAAGATTCCTTGAAAAAGCCCTTTTTTAAAAATAGACGGCTCTTTAAATTCTAAATTAAAAACAACGTCTTCAAGCCAATGTGTATCAAATAAGCGTTCGTCTAAGTAACTTTCAATATCATTATGGCCGGGTGGATTATACAAGATGATATCAATACCAAATTGATTTAATAGTAGGATTAACGCTGCATCCGACCGTGACAGTATACCCGATAATTCATTATTAAAAATGATTAACTTCGGTACATATTGTGAGTAGTCAAATCGCTCTAGCAATTGAATGATGGGCTTTGGCATAAATAATCCCTGTGTAAATAAATACATTTTAACATCTTCTATACTTTCCCTCGGTTGGAGCTTTAAACCTGGTTTTTCGCACATTCTCCGAATTGCATTCGCGATTCCTTTTTGTAAGCCTGAAGATAAAAAGGAATAGGGCCAGTAATGTGCTTGCATCATGATCGCTGGATTAATAAAGCCATCCTTCCCCAGAGCATTTCGATAATGAAAGCGAAAATCACTTGTGCTTGTCATTGTAATCGGCAAGCGGCGAATCAATAGACTGTTTTCTGATTCACTGAGCGATTGCAAGCGGTCCCAGTACTCTTTTCGATTCTTACTAACACCCTGCACCTTCGCAAAAATCGATGGGATTTTGACTCCTCCGTTCCCTACTTCAAAATCTGGCCTAACCATGGCTATTTCTTTCCCAAGAATAAATAGTTCATCATAGGTTGTTTTTAAAGTAATGGAGGAAGGCGTATAATCCCTTAATTGCCAAGGCTTATAAAGACCTGAACCTTCTTGGTTTAAAATCGTTTCAATTTCCTTGGAGGCCCGATAGGCAACGGTAGCCTTTCGACTGCGCTTTTCTTTTGGAAATGGTTCTGCTGGCAGCTTATTTTGAAATTGATGAGAGAAGATTGGCTCATGAACCATACCCTCTAAAATATCCTTACCTTCTGGATGGAAAATAACAATATCACAGGCGAGTTTGCTTAAATAAAATAAGAAATATTGGTGACTTTTCTTAAAGTCGCCGTACCACAAAAATTTAGGCATTTCCTTTTGTGGATCAGCCTTTTCCAAAACGGGTTGTAAATGATTGATTGACCATTTAACAATATCAACAAGAACCCTTCTAAGTTCATGGTTATTTAGCCCGTCTTTTTCAAGTTTTGCGTACAACTCTAGGGTTGCGATCATCGCCTCTCTTAGCTTTCGATGGATAACTGGCACCTTTGATTTCAACAAAAGCTGTTCCCCATCTAAAAAAGCTGTAAAGCGGTTGATGGACAACTTTTGTTCCCGATTAATATTGATGACTTTTTGAATGGATTGAAAGTGAGTATTATTAATGGTTTTATCAAGTGATTCCTCACTTAACAACTGAAGGTTCCATTCAGAGTTATTAACATAATCAAACAGCTGGTTATAATAGTTATCCGTATCGATTGGGATCCCGAGGAACTTCCCAAGTACTTGCCCAATATGGATTGCTCCATTTTCTAATGAATAATTGGGCCGTTCTGGCAGCGTTTTTTTCAGCAACGTGGACCAGGTTTCATACGTAAGGGATACAGGATGGGCGATTAACTGATTTAATGGTAGATGCATTCATAATCCCTTCCTTAAAAAAGAAAGCTTAATTCTTTAGCAAATTATGTAAGGTTTCCATATCATCATATCACAGTTAATTAATTGGTTCATTTGTTTATACGAATGTCATTAAAAAATGTTTCGCCATTTTCACCATTTCCTCATTTTTCACCTTTTCCCTTGTCCTAACATACTATTTGAGTACTGACACTAAAGTAGGTGACTCGAATGAGGTTTTTATATAAGCGGCCAAGGATGGAACACATACAGGATGAATTAAATACGGTGATGGAAGTAATGGTCTCCGATGTATTTATTTATCTAGACTTATTTGTGTTCAGTTTCATCTTTACCATGCTGCTTTCTTCAGCATTGCCTTCACTAGCCCTATCAATTCTATTCTTTTTTGGCTGCTATAGTTTATTTGCTTGTGTATATTTTTATATATTTAACCGAAAAGAAAAGAAGATTAAACCCTAAGCTGGATTAGCTGTAAAAACTGTTGGATAATCTCTTCCCCTGCACCCACACCGTAATTATTTGTAAGAGTATAATTACTGGTGCCTGACACCCTAGCGAGCTCACCATGGGCCGGTACAAATCGATTTTGACAGTTTTTTAGAAAGTCCCAATCTAGAACGGAGTCCCCCGCACCTGCAATGACTTCGATTCCTTCTCGCTTAGAGATAAATTCAAGTGCATCCCCTTTGCTAATTGCCCGTGGGATAAAGTATAGCTTCCTTCCTTGTAAAGAGATTCTCCATCCAAAAGAAACGGCCACATCATTAATTGCTTTTCGGTCTAGAGCAGGTGGGAGACTGTTTAATATATAATAGAAAAATAAGTTCTCTGCCTGCTTTATTTGCCCATCAAATTGAAAGCCTTCTCTTTTTAGATTAGCAAGCAGCTCTGTTTGGGAAGCTGATTCCGCGTTCATTCGATTAAAAATATGTGATGACCACTCTTCCATCATTTCACCTTCATAAATAATATTGGCCCCATTTGAAGTAATCGCATATTTTAGCGGAATGTCTTTCTTAAAGATGAAGAAACGGTTAAATTGCTCCGTTGTCCTCGTAGTAACCGGCACAAATAGACATGCTTGAGACAGCTCTTTTAAAGCAAGAAAAGATTGATCAGTCATAAAAGCAACCCAGTCATTATCTTTTTTTTCTACGGGTCTAAGGGCTGTTTTATCGAATTCTCCCATTTCTTCGATGGCCCGTTTCGAATAAACCAAGGTACGATCAAGGTCGGATGCAAAAATCATTGGTTAATCCCCTTAACCGATTTGATTAAACCGCAGCATAAATACTTTAAATTTGGATAGGGTACAATCTCTACACCCTTTTCTTCTGCAAGCATAAGAATATGTTTGACAAAAGGACTAGATGGGTCGCGCATCAGAATCTTCCACGGAACCCTGCGAAGGAGAACTCTTGTTGTTTCTCCGACTCCCGGTTTAATATAATGGGTGCTTTCAATTGCAAATTCAGCTTGAATGCGTTTGACATCCTCCATCCCTAAGAATCCAGTTTCTATTTTTTCGTTGTTCTTTTTTGTCGCAAGCTTCGCTGATTCCCGGGCAATGTGTACAAATTCCTTACTAATCAAATTAATATATTCATTGGAAACATCAACCGGAATCAACTCATGGTAATACTTTGCTCCATGGAAATCATCTTTACCGATATATTGTTGATTTAAAACCGTCCTGCTTACCAGACCTGAGACGGTTGAATTAAGGCAAGCACTAGGGATTAAGAAATCCTCTCGGGTTCCGAACAGAGTGGTACAATATCCAGGATCAGCGATGACTGCTAATGTATCATCAAGCTTAATCCCATATTTTTTGTGATAATCATCGCAGGCTTTTGTCAATTCAAGTGAAATTGCCCCTTTTCCAGTCCAGCCATCCACAAATTGAATATCCGCCTCTGGATGCTGGTTCAATATATATTGAAGTGCATTTTCGTCAATCCCTCTGTCGCGAATGATTGAAACACTGTAATGCGGCAAATAAACATGGTAGTGCATATGGATATATCTTTTGATTAATATCCCCACAGGTGTACCAGCACGTGCCAGGGAGACCAGTACGGTCTTATCACCCTTCAATTGATAGATTTGTTCTGCGACAATGCCAATACATAAAGCTACTTTTTGTTTGTGTTCCTGTAAAGTTTCCCAAAATAAATCTACATATGCCTTTGGAGGCTGGTATTCTATGGGAAGAGATTCGCTGTAATGAATCCCTGATTGAACCTTTAATTCCCGATTTTCTGTGGAATCTTCTAGCTTAATAGCGCTTAAATCCTTTAAAAGGAATTCAACATCCTCCGCTTTATAGCTTCCGATATTTGCTGGCTTATTCATTGTGGTTTTCAATTTGATCACCTCGGTGTTCAGAAAAAAAGACGAGCCTAATCATCTTAATTTGTAATTTTTCCAGTTCTTCCAATAATGGCTGCATATTCTCTAACAATACTTTTCTCTCAAAAAAAATAAATATTTCATCGTAGTATCCTTGCGGGATATTATAAAAATAGTGTGTTATGTCTTGGTCTTCTGGATTTGGGAAAGACGCACCATATCTTGCACCGTAACCAACTTCGTCTTCGATAAAGATGGGACTTCGAGTAGTTGATTGATAAAAAACATCTCTACCCATTTCGGCAGTGAGTTTCATAGGTAGATACATAAACTCACCCGTGCCTAGGCAAAGTGTCCTTTTTCCGTTCCTTTTTTGGATCAATACATTCGCAGCTGCCTCAACCTTTTGGTGAAGACTAATATTTTCTGAACTAGTCAGTCCAAATCGGCCAGTCTCTTTAATAAATGCATAGCTATTCAACGGGTTATTTACTGAATAGGGAGTAGTGGTAAAAAAAGAGGATAGATCGATTTGTTCTACTGCTGCCTCAACTCTTTTGTTGAATACAACGTTGTTTGGCCGATTAACAATTTCACCATGCTCCTTCACCTGTACTGTACCCGCCAATAGACTGACCACATTAATTTTAATCCCAAGTTTCTGTTCAAGACAGTTAAAACGATGAAGATTTTCTTCTGAACGCCAATCTAGAATGGAAATAACGGTATAAACATCTCTCGGGAATTTAGCATGAATCGATTCGATAATATTTAAAGCAGTTTTACCCGTTGTCATTTCATCGTCAACGAGAATGAATTCTCGTTCATTTTGGATCATTTCTAATGGAATATAACAGCGATGGGATGTCGCATGGGAATGCTCTTCTTCAAAAGTAATCTCCGGTTTTTCCTGTTTGAGTTCTTCCCTGGTAGTATGAAAGTATTCTGCAGATTGAAAACAGTTAAAGAAAGCATGCCCAAGGGCAGTTGCTGTTTCAGCGAATCCTATCACGACAGGACGAATATTTTCCGGGATAAAGGCCTTAGACCGGTATGATTCTCCTTTTCTAAACATGGCTAATAGATTCTTAGTTTCAAAACACTCAGTCCCCTTAACTGTTTCAATATATCTCGCACCAAGAAGGGCACCAGTCAGCAGCCCTTTATTAGGATTAATAGGAAGGTGTTTACCAAGCACCTTACTTACGAACAGGAACGAGCGTTTCTTATTAATCCTTGCTGCCATTGTAAAAAAATCTTCCAGCGGCAGGTCATACGGATTTTCAGACACTTCAATCTCCGTTTCGATCGAGTCAAGGATATTATACGTATACTTCTTTTTTGATAAGGTCAATGGTTGTAAATTCTTCATGTAACACCCCGTACAGCTGTGATTTTAAGATAGTCTTCTTTGCCCAATAAAAGTGAGGTTTTATCTCGTTCATTTTATTAGAAAAATTGCTTTTCATAACACCAATTTCTCCGGTTGAAGCTTTTATGATATTGGTAGCATCGATGAATTCCTCGTAGGATACAACATTAAGAGCTTGAACTACTTTGATGTGAGATGGGTGAATAATCGTTTTTCCTGTTAAACCGTTTGCGATATCCATTAGGATTTCTTGAATTAACCCATCCATATGTTCATCAATTAATTTAGCTCTCCATTTCAACCCTTCATCCCCGTACCGTTCACGGAATGGTGTTTGCCTAAGTTGCGGCTTTAACATTCTCTTTTTCGCTGAAAAATACTCCCAAACAGGGCCTGAGACAACATAGGCACTTTCAAATCGTTGAAAGACATTGATTATATCAGAAATACAATCTCTTAAAACAGCGATATCATAAACGGTTGTATCCGCACTCCGACGAATTCCATATAATCCACAAAAATCCGTGGCCCCAATTCGAACATTTAAAATAATGTCCTCATAGCGATCGAGAAGATTCTTTATACCCATTAATTCTTCCATTCTGGTTTCTTTTTGAATGACCTTGGCTGTCTCCAGAATCGGCATCGCATAAAAAGGATGTTCAACCGTATGAAATCGGAGAACCTCAACTAACAGTTCTTCACCATTTTCAACGTTGAATTTAGGAAGTACGACCCCTGTAAGCAGGCTGATAGCATCCCCTAATTGTTCGCTTACCCGTTTAAACTGCTCGAGGTTCCGGATTCTAATAAACATGAGCGGTAGATCCATATAGCTCAAAAAGCCCCTATTTAATTCACTATACAACTTTAATAATTCATTGATAAGCAATGCCTCCGCATCTGTTACCTCGTTATCACCTACGGCATCTTCTAAGTCGATAACAAGGGAGGTTAACCCTTCATGTTTCTTGGAGAGAATCTCCTGATGGATATTCGGGCGTGTAGCAGGCATATAAAGTGTGGCGCCTAAACCATAAGATAGAAGCTCACGCTTTGAATATTTAGTAAACGCCTGTGGTTTCTGAAAGAAGAAACGTTTAATATCATTTTCGTAAAAGTATGTAAAAAATTCCATAACCAATTTCTCCTCTTAAAAGGTAAAAAATAGGGGAGACGGACTCTCGTCAGCTCCCCATTTTCGTCTACAGTTTTTAGTTTTCTTTGCTGGTTTCCTTTTTCTTATTCATGAAGTGAACAATAAAAGTAGCCCCAAATGTTACAGCTAGAATAATAAAGAAATGCAACGATTCAATATGGATATTGAATAACGGTAACGTAAGTGCCATTTTAATAGCAATGATTAGGATTAAGATATAAGCAGTGGTTTCAAGCTCAGGAATCCTATCAATGAGTGTTAGAAATACTCCGGCAACACCACGCATCATTAATACCCCAAGAATCCCGCCTACAAATAAAATCCATACCTGATTGCTGACACCAAATGCTGCAAGAACACTGTCAACCGAGAATGCAATATCCATTAATTCAACTGCAGCTACCGTTCCCCAGAAGGTACCGAATAAACGTATAAGCAAACCACCTTGGTTAATTCCTTCTGTTTCTTCCTCATCGTGACCAGTATCCCCTTTACGCTTATCGATGAAATACTTAATCGCTAACCAGGCAAGATACGCGGCCCCAAGTGCTTTAATGACCCAAAACTTGATTAGGTATACACCGATTCCAATCGCAATAAATCGGAATATATATGCGCCTAATAGACCGTAGAACAAGGCTTTCTTACGCTTTTTAGGTTCCAAATGTTTAACCATAACGGCTAAAACAAGCGCATTATCAGCAGAAAGTAATCCTTCCAAAATAATAAGTGTCCCAATAAGTCCCCAGCTGACTGGGTCGGATAATATTTTACCCCACATATTCAAATCAAAAAATTGTGCATATGTGTCCAAGATATGATTCAAAACTGACATTAAAAAAATTCCTCCTAGAATATAAAAGCGGAAGTGCCTTTCTCAGGGGCTTATATCCTCGAGCCCCTAGGCGCTGCAGCTAGACAGATTGACAAAACAAAATTTTTGAAAAAGACCCATTATGGATTGGGTCTCTTAATTATTAAATATTAACCGATCGATAGTCCAAAGTCAGTTGCAAGTGCAGCTAATCCACCTTGATAACCACTGCCGATGGCACTAAATTTCCATTCACCATTGTGACGATATAATTCACCGACAACGATTGCCGTTTCAATTGAGAAGTCCTCACCTAAATCATAACGGATCAGTTCCTCACCATTTGCCTCATTGTAAATTCGCGCATAAGCATTGGAAACCTGACCAAAGTTTTGACTTCTGCTGTCTGCCTCATGAATTGTAATAGTAAATGCAATCCGCTGAATATTAGCAGGTATAGTGGTAAGACTTACTTTTACACCTTCATCATCACCATCACCAGCACCAGTGCGATTGTCTCCAGTATGTACGACGGCTCCATTTGCTCCTTGTGGATTATTATAGAAAATAAAGTCACTTTCATTTGTAACTTTCCCATTCTCTCCCAGCAGGAATACAGAAGAATCTAAATCAAAGTCATTCCCACCATCATATTTGTTTGTATCCCATCCAAGTCCAACCACAACATTTGTCAAACCGGGATTTGTTTTTGTTAAATCAACTTTTTGTCCTTTTGATAAACTTACTGCCATTTCTTCATTCCTCCAATTTAGGTGATAGTCTATTTACGAGTTTGTGATAAAAAGGTTTCATTTATTTATTATAATAATTATTTTTCCTGCCTATAAGCAAATCAACACTAACTCATCCACTTGGGTGGTGTATTTTTTGCCCAATAAATCGAACCTAACTCATGATGGCTCTGGAATTGGTCATGGTAGGTATGGTAATGAAAATTAAACCAATATCCTGCCTGCGGTGGATTATCTCGTCTAACATGAAAACGAAGGATATCCTTTCCGAAAACGCGATTGTTAACATTAAAGATTTTTTCAGAAAGCCCCGCACCAGGCTGTTCTGAAATGGTGAGATTCTTCAAATCTTCTTCAGGAAATTGGACAGCCACTTCCTCCAGTGCCTTTTCAATATTTGGCAAAATAATCTCTCGGAATTCATTTTCGATGACGGGTTTAATTCTTGTACCAAATTTCTGATAGGATTGCAATTCAGCTTGTTTTATTAATTCTCCAATAAATTTTTCTTTATCAAATTTCGAATCTTCAATAAACGTGTTGGTTTGTCCGAAAGTACTTTCGGTGGAAGGCGCTTCGAAGGCATCTCGATCAGCGAGATTCTCAGCGTTAACTGTGTTAATTAATTGTGTAGGGGTTACGAGACCAAAGGTTAAAACAGATACTAGTACAAATAGTATTTTCCGAAGCCAATTGTTCATTTTTTAGATCACCTTATTCTTTTCTTTATTCTCATATGTTCAAAAAATAGGTATTATAAAAAATATTATACTTCTTTTTTTGTATAAATGGAAAATTTTCTGTCCTCTTACCAATTAAAAAAAGGATGTCGGCTGACATCCTAATTAGCAATGGGCTTCAAATGCCCCGAGTAAATTTTGCATAACTGCTTCCATTGGCATGCCTTCAATATCATGTCTCGGAATGAAATGAACGACTTTTTTATCCTTTAATAATGCCATTGATGGTGATGATGGTTCAATCCCCTCAAAATATTCGCGCATTTTCGCTGTGGCTTCTTTATCCTGTCCCGCAAAAACTGTTACGAGGTGGTTAGGCTTTTTCTCGCTATTTAGCACAGCTTGAGTTGCCGCAGGACGAGCCAGACCAGCAGCACATCCGCAAACGGAATTAACGACAACCAGTGTTGTTCCGCTCACATTTTCAATAAAATGTTCAACCTCTTGTGCATTCGAGAGCTCTTCGAAGCCAGCCCTTGCTAATTCTTCTCGCATCGGTAAAACCATTTTTTTCATATATTCATCATACGCATTTGACAATCTAAATCACTCCGTTTCGGTTCATCCATTTTAGAATAACTAATCTATTTGCTTTTTGCAATTTTATTCGCCCGCTTTTCTTGCTTCAGTCATCTGCTTCCAGACAGATCCTTTAGCTTCTTCGCCGCCCTCAATTCTTTCAATCGCCATTTTAATTTGCAATCGAACTTCAAATTCCGCATCATTTTCAGCAGCCTTTAATGCGGGTAGTGCCTTTTCATCTCCAACTTCATATAAATACATTGCTGCCCGCCAGCGAACAAGCTTGCTTTTATCCTGCAATGCTTTCATCATTTCATTTTCTGCTTCTGGAAATCCTAAATCAGATAAACAATCTCCTGCGGTTCTTCGAACGGTCACCGTTTTATCGTTCAGTGCCTTATAAAGAAGCGGTAATACCTTTTTCTCTTTGACCATGCCGAGGTATACGGTGGCAAGTCTTCGAATCGATGCCTTTTCGTCTGATAATGCTTTTTCAAGGAGTGGTAAATCGTTTAGTTCCGGATCATCCATTTGCTCGAGGAGTTGATAGCGAACCTGCCAATCAGGATTCTGAAAAGCATCTATTGTTACCCTTTTCCGGGGACGAAGTGGTTTTAGTTCTTGATTAGGCTCCCTCGATTGAGCGATTGAAACTAAGTCTTCTAATCGCTTCGGTGAATACGCAGCAATGATTTCATCGACCACTTCTTGGCCAATTTGGTCAAAGTCACCATAGCGGACGCCTTGATTTTTCCATTTTCGCAATAAGATATAGTTATCTTCAGGAAGCTGAGCCATTTCTCTTGCCGTTAAAAAGTATTCCGGCATTCCAAATCGTCTTTCGCTTGTGCCATCGGTAAGCTTGACTTGAAGGGGTATATTCTTAAACATTTGGATTTCAACTTTAATTTCCCCAAAATGCTCATCCATTTTTGCTATGTTCACAGCTTCATTCGCCTTTTCTCCAAAGGCCCCACGAACTCGAGGTAATAATTCCTTCCAATCATATTTTGCATTCCGCTCAACCGCAAGAAAATCTGCAACATGGTAAACGCCTTTGATTCCTTCGATTTGAAGGATGGATTGAATAACAGCAGGTGCATCAGCAGCTGTTTCTTTTTTATAATTATGGCTTTTCCCCATCGGAAGTTCTTCATCTAAATTAATTTTCATGGTATTTGGACTTGGCGTTGGTTCAATTGCCTTAATTTTCAACAAGATCACCTAATTCTTATGATTTCTTTATCAAGTTTATCATATTAGATACATTTCAATCACCGGATCTGCTTGTAGAAAAAAGAGTACGCCGTGTAATCTGGTACCCGTGTCAAGGACACATGAAAAAAAAGAGTTATGATACTAAAAGATGATTCCTATATTGAATAGGGGTCATCTTTTCTAAATTCCATTGATAACGATAATTGTTATAGTAAACCATGTAATGATTTATTTTTGCCTTTAGTTCGTCTAATGTTTTACATGATTGATAGTCTACCTCATCCTTTAAATGACCAAAGAAAGATTCCATTGGGGCATTATCCCAACAATTGCCTCGCCTAGACATAGATTGACCTAAACCATTTTTCTTCAACAGATTCTGATATTTTGGGCTGGTATAATGGCTTCCTTGATCCGAATGGATAAATGCCTCTGAATGTAAACTAATTTTCTTATTCTTCATTAATTTATCAATGGTTTTTGTTGCGATATCTAACGTGATGCGATCCGAAACATGATATGCTAAAAGTTCATTGGTGGAGGCATCTTTTATGGCCGACAAATAAGCCATATCCCCGTTATATGGTAAGTAGGTAATATCGGTTAGTAATACCTTTCCTGGAATTCCTTGCTTAAATTCTCTGTTTAATTTATTTGGAACGACCTGATGTTCTTTAGTTGCCTTTGCTATTTTTTTATAAGGATTTGCCTTTCTATGGGGGCAAATGATTTCATACTTGTTCATAATTCTTTGGATCTTTTTTCTGCTAATTTTATGGTCGTATTCATTATTCAATATCATTTTGATGGAACGTGAACCCTTCTTATATCCGCGTCGATTAAACGCTTTCATTATTATTTCCTTCGCTTCTAAGTCCTTTTGCTCTCTTTCAAATCGGCTTTCGGCTGCTTTTTGATAGCTGTAATATCCAGAACGAGACACCCCTAAAAGCTTACAAAAATACTTTGTCATCTGTTTAAACTGATTTTGATCTATAGTCTCATAAATCAGCTGGAATATCTTACTCGTCTCTAGGTTTTGACTTTTCTTTAGCAGCCTCCTTTCTGTCATTTCTAGCTTTTTTAACAGCTCCACCTGTCCTTCCAGCAACTTAATTCGTGCTTCCTGCCTCTCTATAATCTCTTCTTGAGTCAGTTCTCGTTTTAAAGGCCTACCTGGGGTTGTTTTCCGTCCGTCTGAGAGTCCAATTAACCCATTTTTTTCATAAGCTTTTTTCCACCTAAATGCAGATTGTTCGATCCGCTTCATACCTAAAATGCTCATATCAAAGCCGTTTTCCTCAAAGATTTGTCTAGGGAGTTTACCTACCCCGTATTCATCTATAAATTTATTTTTAAATTCATCTGTATATGTAATTGATAAGCTGCTGACCCGTTGTACATTTGGGTTCTTTTGAAGTATTTTTATTTCTTTAGTTGAAAATGTAATTTTGCTCATAGTCGTTCCCCTAATCCCCATGTCTTAAGATTTTAGTATATAAAAAAATACCTAGAGATGAAACACTCTTTTTCAAGTGTCCTATCTCTAGGTACCATATTAGTGGACGCACTCTTATTCCTTTTCAGCCTGCTCTGCCAGATACGACCAGCGCTCAATTAAGTATTCCAGCTTTTCGTTTAATTCTGTTTCCTGCTTCATTAATTCCTGGGCCTTCGTAAAATCACTGCCTGTTTTCGCCATTTCGACACCTATTTCTTCAAGACGGTTCTCCGTTTTCGCGATGTCTTCGTCAATTGATTCCCACTCTTTTTTCTCTTGATAGGTCATCTTTTTCTTTTTTTCTTTCTCAATGGCTTTCGTTGGCTTAACCGAAACTGTGGCTGTTTTTTGTGCTTCAAGGATTGATTCCTTTTCAAGAAACTCCGTGTAATTCCCAAAGAACGAATCTATGTAACCTTCTCCTTGTAGCACGAGAAGCTGCTCTGCCACTTTATCTAAGAAATAGCGATCATGGGAAACAGTAATGACCACACCCGGAAAATCTTCTAAATAATCTTCTAGAACCGTTAGTGTCTGGGTATCGAGATCGTTGGTTGGCTCATCTAGTAATAATACATTTGGAGCGGTCATCAATATTTTCAACAAATATAAACGTCGTTTTTCTCCGCCTGAGAGCTTTCGAATCGGCGTACCGTGCGTAAATGGAGGAAATAGAAACCGTTCAAGCATTTGTGCCGCAGAGATTGTCTTTCCATCTGAAGTTTCGACGATTTCGGCTGTCTCTTTAATGTATTCAATCATCCGTTTACTTTCATCCATATCTTCGCTTTCCTGTGTATAATAAGCAATTTTCACGGTTTGCCCCATGATAAACTCACCTTCATCAAGGGGGATTTGTTTTGCGAGGATATTTAACAAGGTGGATTTTCCTGTTCCATTTTTCCCGATAATGCCGATCCGGTCCCCCGGCTTCACGAGCAAATCAAAATGATTTAAGATCGTTTTTGCCCCGTAACGCTTAGAAGCATCCTTTAACTCAAACACTTGCTTTCCAAGCCGGCTGCCATTTAACGAAATATCCAGCTTTTCAGAAGACAACTTCCCATTAGAAACCTTTTCATCCAGTTCATCAAATCGCTGAATCCTGGCCTTTTGTTTGGTTGACCTAGCTTTTGCACCACGTCTAATCCACTCGAGCTCTCTACGGAAAAGATTTTTTCTTTTTTCAAAGGTCGCTGCTTCATTCTCTTCACGAATGGCTTTTGCTTCTAAAAAGGCCGCATAATTGCCTTTATAACTGTATAGCAGCCCACCATCGAGTTCGAACATTCGATTGGCGACACGGTCTAAAAAATACCGATCATGTGTGACAAGTAAAATAGAGCCACTATATCTACTTAGGTACTCTTCCAACCATTTAACTGAGTCGAAATCGAGATGGTTCGTGGGCTCGTCTAAAATAAGTAAATCCGGTTCGGCGATTAAAACTTGCGCTAAGGCTACACGCTTTTTCTGCCCGCCGGATAATTCGCCGATTTTTTTTGAAAAATCCTCAATCCCTAATTTCATTAATATTGATTTTGCATTTGTGCTGGCATCCCAACCATTTAATGCATCCATTTGCTTTTGCAATTGGAAAAGAGCTTCTTGTACCAAGGTGTCATTAGGAGAAAGATTCAACTCTAATAACGTTTTTTCATAGGCACGCATGAGCTTTAAGATTGGAGCATCCCCGTGGAAGACTTGTTCAAGCACTGTTTTTTCTACGTCTAATTCCGGCTGCTGATCTAAAAAGGTAATCGAATAGTCCTTGCTCGTGATGATTTTCCCATCATCCGGTGTATCAAGACTTGCAATAATTTTTAATAAGGATGATTTTCCCGTCCCATTTATCCCGATTAATCCCACACGTTCTTTTTCTTTAATTGTAAAGGAGATATTGTTAAAAAGCTGTTTCTCCCCATACGTTTTCGAAACATTTTCTCCTGTGAGCATTTTCATTCTTGTCCATCCCATTCTTGGTAAAATTGTTCTAAAAATGTTTCCATCATTTGGTGACGGCTTACTGCCATTTCTCGGGCAGCTTTTGTATTTAGTAAATCTTGTAATTTAAGCAGCTTTTCATAAAAATGATGAATGCTTGTGGATTTACCGTTTCGATACTCCTCTAAGCTCATTGCATCTCGCACCTGAATGCCGGGGTCATAAATGGGGTGGCCTTTTTTGCCGCCATAGGCAAAGACCCGGGCAATTCCGATGGCTCCAATCGCATCTAAACGATCTGCGTCTTGGACGATTTTAGCTTCAATAGTCGATAGCTCTGTGTGTTGTCCACCTTTATAGGAAATCGTTGCGATAATTTGTTTTATATGTTTTTTATCATTATCTGTTAGCGGAATAGTTTGTAAATAGGTTTCAAGTTTTTCTTCACCTTTTTCGATACTTTCATTCAGCTTTTCATCAGGTATGTCATGGAGTAATGCAGCCATTTCAATAATGAACGCCTCTCCTGCATTTTCTTCCTTGCAAATATGTAAAGCATTCCGTCGGACGCGGTCGACATGGAACCAATCATGACCTGTCGCATCCTCCCCTAATTCATTCTGGACAAATACTTCCGTTTGTTCAATTATCGTATTCTTCATTTTTTTGAGCACACCTACTTTCATCTTTGTCATTTTAACATGAATAACAAACAAAAAATAACCCCGAATGTTCGGGATTATTTTTTGTTATTATTTCAACCCATTATGCCAGCTGATGCCCAGTGTATTTTCACCGGCATGTACACCAATGACCGCCCCTAATGGACAACAAATAATCTCTAGCTGAGGAAATTCCTTTCTTAATTCGTCCTTCCAATTCGCTGCATGTTCCTCGTGCAACCCATATAATAAATATACTTCTTTAAAATGGTACTGCTCGTAGGAGGATCGTAAATAATCCAATATTTTTTCCTTTGCCTTTTTCTCACTTCGTGCTTTTTCTTTCACACTTAGCGCACCATCAACAATCGAAATAATTGGTTTTACGTTCAGCATACTGCCAAGAAAGAATTTTAGACCTGACATTCGGCCACTGCGGTGGAGCTGTTCTAAACTGCCGACAAGAACATAGGTCTCATTCGTTTTTTTAATGATATCAAGCCGATTAATTACCGATTCAATACCAGCTCCTTCTTCAACCAGCCTAATTCCTTCTTTTAGCAAAGCCGTCATTGGATAGGTTAAGATATTCGAATCAAAGGTGGTAACTGGAATCTCAACCAACTTCGCTGCTTGTTCACTCGAGGAAACTGTCCCGCTTAATTTTCCTGATAAAAGCACTGCAACCACTTGGTCGTACTCCTTAGACAGTTGTTCGTATAGGGTCTGAAAAGCTCCAATCGAAGGTTGGGACGTCTTTGGGGGATTTTTAAGCTGCTTTAATCTTTCAAATAATTGGGCAGAGGTTAAGTCGATTCCATCAGAAAATTCCTCACCATCAAGTAATATAGTTAGTGGTATTGTATATAAATCCGGATGATTTTTTAATTCTTCGTCTAAATAGGCAGTACTATCCGTGACCCAAGCTGTTTTGACCAACGTCATCTCCCCTTCTTATTAAAAATTAAACATATAAATCAATCGTACCTAAAAGTTTGAATATTGTAAATATTTAAAAGACGTAAGAAAAACCAGCTCTTGATAAAAAGCTGGTTTTTCTTTTGACTCTAATATTCGAGGTTAAGTTTTTTTAGTGTTATCATGATAAACTCAGTCATTTCAATCAAATCATCCATTTGGTCTTCGCGAATCAATCGGTCAAATTCAATTGTAATTTGATGATTAAGTCTACTTTCGATTTCAAGCGGATGATATTGAACCGTTTGAGTAATTTTTCTGGTCGAACCCCAAACACCAAGGAGAATGGTTTCAATCTTTTGAAAATCAATCTCTTGAACCTTTGGTTCAGATAAAAACTGGAGTCTCAGTTGACATCCTGCTTCCTGCTCTGATAGGAGTGGCGGCAAAAGCTCGGCTGCCAGATTAACTAGATTTGCTTTCATTTCTAACTTAGCTGAAACATTGCGATTAGGTAATTGAAACGACACATCAAAATTTCGAGACATCTTCGCTATGTTGATTAGATCGTTTCGATCGGTAATAATAATCTCCCCGATAATATCTAAATCGTAAAGAGCCCCTTCAATCACCACTTTCATGTTATCGAAGGCTGTTGGATCAAACATGTACGATACTCCCTCTTTAGAAAAGCCCTATTGCATTCCCGTCTTCATCCACATCCATATTTAAGGCGGAAGGTTTTTTCGGCAGACCTGGCATGGTCATTACATCACCAGTTAATGCGACAATAAATCCAGCCCCAATCGATGGTTTAAACTCCCTAACCGTCACGACGAAATCAGAAGGTCTACCAAGCTTGACCGGATCATCAGACAAAGAATACTGGGATTTCGCCATGCATACAGCCAAATGAGACCAGCCAAACTTTTCAAAATCAATTAATTGTTTTTTAGCTTTCGAAGAAAATTCAACATCCCTACCGCCGTAAACCTTTTGAACAATGGTTCTAACTTTCTGTTCAATCGTGTCAGATAGGTCGTATAAGCATTTAAAATTATTTTCACGTGAGTCAATGACTGCTAAAAGTGTTTCAGCAAGCTCGATACCACCCGCTCCGCCTTTTTCCCAGACTTCGGTTAATGCCACCGGAACGTTCTCTCTTTCACACAGATCGAGTAATGTTTTTACTTCGAGTTCTGAATCAGTGATGAATTTGTTAATTGCAACAACTACTGGTAATCCAAAGCTATTGATCGTCTCAATGTGTTTTTTTAGATTAGCAAAACCAAGTATTAGTGACGAAATATTCTCTTTAGCTAATTCATTTTTCGGAACTCCACCATGCATTTTCAACGCACGAATCGTCGCAACGATAACAACTGCCTCCGGTTTAATACCCGCACTTCTTGATTTAATATGTAAAAACTTTTCCGCTCCCAAGTCCGCTCCAAAGCCGGCTTCAGTGATCACATAATCTGCTAACTTAGCTGCAGCTTGTGTGGCGATGACGCTATTACATCCATGGGCAATATTTGCAAATGGCCCGCCATGAATTAGAGCAGGAGTATGTTCAATCGTTTGCACGAGGTTTGGTTTAACCGCATCCTTTAACAATAACGTTAATGCGCCTTCCACCCCTAAATCACCAACGGTAACTGGTTCCTTATGATAATTATAAGCGACTACCATCCGTGATAAACGTAATTTTAAATCTTTTAGGTCTGTGGCTAAACATAAAACTGCCATAATCTCAGATGCAACAGTTATATCAAAGCCGTCTTCCCTAGGAACCCCTTGAAGTGGACCACCAAGTCCAATAATTACTTTTCTTAATGCGCGATCATTTAAATCTACAGCCCGTTTCCAGACAATTCTCCGTTGATCGATGTTAAGTTCATTTCCTTGTTGGAGATGATTATCGATTAATGCTGCCAGGGCATTATTTGCAGTCGTTATCGCATGCAGATCTCCGGTAAAATGTAAATTGATGTCTTCCATTGGCAGGACTTGCGAGTATCCACCGCCAGTTGCCCCACCCTTTATACCCATAGTTGGCCCAAGTGAAGGCTCTCTTAGGGCGATCATTGTTTTTTTACCAATCCGGTTAAAAGCATCGGCTAGTCCAACAGTTACAGTTGATTTACCTTCACCTGCAGGTGTTGGATTAATTGAAGTAACAAGGATAATTTTCCCACTTTCCTTTGTTTTGAGTTTAGCTAAAGCCTCATTTGAAAGTTTCGCTTTATATTTACCAAAGAGCTCTAGATCATCTTCTTCCAAACCAATTTTTTCGGCGATCTCAACAATTGGTTTCATTTTTGATTCTTGTGCAATTTCAATGTCTGATTTCACTGCTGTTTTCAATACCACCTTTATCCCCCGCATTCCTCATTAAGTATTGGCTTACGGATTCATTGTATCAAACAAGCGCTTTCATTCCGATATATAATTATGAATAAATTAATAACTTTTCTGAATTTATAATACTGTTTATAATATATAATTATCAAATATTTTAAATATTCATTGACTTCCAGCTGTAGGTAGTTATATTTAATGGATGAAGGATTTTGAAAAATACCTAATTAAACTTAAAAAGGGGATGGTCACTTGCCAATAAACATTCCAAAACTCCTTCCAGCAAGGGAAATACTCGAAACAGAGAATATTTTCATCATGGACGATGAGCGTGCCATTGCACAAGACATCAGACCATTAAATATTCTCATTCTGAATTTGATGCCCGAAAAAGAGAAAGCTGAAACACAGATTTTACGATTACTGGGAAACTCACCTTTGCAAGTAAATGTTAATTTTCTAAAAACGAACTCGTATGAATCAACCCATACGAGCAAACAGCATCTTGAACAGTTTTACACCACCTTTTCTCAAGTGAAAAGCCTAAAATTTGATGGGATGATCATAACTGGTGCTCCTGTCGAATTATTAGAATTTGATCAAGTGAAATATTGGTCGGAATTAACCGAGATAATGGACTGGGCTAATCAAAATGTCACCTCGACCCTGCATATTTGCTGGGGGGCACAGGCGGCACTTAACTATCATTACGGGATTGGTAAATTTGAATTACAGCGAAAATGCTCCGGAATTTATGCTCATCGTATTTTCGAACCAAATGATACTTTGCTGCGAGGGTTTGATGACCAATTTTATGCTCCTCATTCTCGCTATACCGATGTATCAATTGAAGCAATTAAAAAGAATCCTAAATTAACATTGCTTGCTGCTTCTGAGGATGCAGGAGCATTATTAATTGCCTCACGAGACAGAAAGCATGTCATGATTACCGGACATTTGGAATATGAATCAGATTCGCTTGCACAGGAATACGAACGGGATTTGAATAGGGGTCTTGAAATCCATATTCCGGAGAACTACTTCCCTAATAATGATCCGACTCAACCGCCAATAAATCGATGGCGTTCTCATGGACATTTATTCTTTTCAAACTGGCTTAATTATTATGTTTACCAGGAAACTCCTTTTTTTTGGGGTTAATACCAAGCATCGGGTAAATTCCGATGCTTTTTTGTTTATTATTTGAAAAAATAAGAAAGAATATAGGTAAAAGCATGGTAAAAATTTTAATTTATATTCTAGAGGGGGATAATTATCATCGAATCCATTGTTGCACTTCACCGTAATTATTTTGGGGAAATAATTAATTTTGTCACTTCTAATGGAAGAGTCATCTCTTATCGAAAAGCAATCCAAGAAGCCGAAAACGGTCTAATTCAAGGGATAATAGCCGTAGAGGAAGAACATGGAAGATTATCATTAATTCCAGAAAGTAACCAATCTTTTGATCAATACCCGGATTTATATTAAAAGCACCCGGCAATTTCTGCCAGGTGCTTCCTTTTGGTTAATTTTCATTCTGTTTTTGAATTTCGGTTAGAGCCTCAATCCGTTTTTGATCTTCTTCAAAAAACTGAACCAGGTCACCAATTCGATCAATTGAATCCCAACTTAAATGGTGTTCAATCCCTTCGACATCGTTATAAATATTTTCATTTTTAACACCGATGATTTTTAGGAATTGTTCAAGTAAATCATGTCTGAAGACCAGTCGCTTGCCAATCTTTTTACCCTTGGCTGTTAACACGAGCCCTCTATATTTTTCGTAAACTAAATATTCATCTTTATCAAGCTTCTGCACCATTTTCGTAACTGAGGAGGGATGTACAGACAGCGCTTCGGCAATATCTGAGACCCGCGCGTATCCTTTTTCTTCTATCAAAATATATATTTGTTCAATATAATCTTCCATACTTGGTGTTGGCATCCCATACCCTCCAAAAAAATTACTCACCTAAAAGTTTACTATATAAAAAAATAGTAAACAAGGTACTTTATCACTTCTAAATTACAATTTTATTTTTCGGCTTTTTCTTCCCATAAAAATTTGACCCTTTTTTCAGCTTCGTCTAAAAAAAGCCGTGCATTAAAGGTTTTTTCTTTATTAACGAATCCTTCAATCAGCTCTGTTTTTCCTTCTGATAAAAGGAGCTTAATGTTCTTTTGGGTAATGTTTTTACCAAATATTTTCTTTGAAATGGTGAAATTGCAGTGATTCTTTTGGTAATTTGAACAACCGTAAAAACTCCCCTTATCTACTACTGACCCATCACATTTTTTACAAGGACCAAGCTTTGTAACGGTCTGCTTCCTTCCTTTTTGCTTCCTAGGTGCAAAATTTTCGCGAATATCCTCTGAGAAAGTCCAGGTTGTAGCTTGACCCATACTTGAAGAAATTAAGTGAATAACCATTTTCTTTGTTTGCTCCATAAACTGCTTTGGTGCAGCGGACCCGTCTGATATTTCCTTTAGTTTCTGCTCCCATTTTGCAGTCATTTCCGGTGAAGCTAAAATTTCTTTGCCGATGGCCTCAATCAGGATTTTGGCTTTGGCTGTAGCATAAACTAAATTCTTATTAACCTCAATGTATAGGCGGTCCTTTAGCATTGTAATGATGCCTGCTCTGGTAGCTTCAGTTCCAAGGCCCTCGGTCTTTGTCAGAATTTTTTCCAGTTCCTTATCATCTATATGCTTACCGGCCGTTTTCATTAACGTAATCAATTGTCCTTCGGTATAGCGTTTTGGCGGTTGTGTTTTGCTTTCTTTGACTTCCACTTTATCTGTTTGGCCCTGCTCACCTTCTGATAACTTTGGCAAGGCTGGCTCATCATCATTATCTTTTGGATTCAGTACTTTTCGCCAGCCTTCTTCAATTTGCACCTTCCCTTTCGAGATAAATGCTGCCCTCCCATCGACCATAGTTGTCACAGTTGTATATTCAGCAATGGCCTTATTATAGTGTGCGGCAATCAAACTTGTTACGACTAAATCGTAGATCCTTTTCTCATCAGGGCTGAGTCGCTCTACATTTGGGATTTGTTCCGTCGGAATAATCGCATAGTGGTCCGTGACCTTTTTTTCATTCACGTAGCGTTTATTTTCTGAAATCGAAGACAGAGGTAATGGAAAAAAGCTTTCGTAATCCTTGATATGGCTTAACTTGTTTAAGATTTCCGGGAACGTATTCGCTTCTTCTTTTGTTACGTACCGTGAATCAGAACGTGGGTACGAGACATTTCCCTTTTGATAGAGCTTTTGCATAACATCCAGAGTTTTCTTCGGAGAGAATTTAAAGCGTTTATTTGCCTCCGCTTGGAGGGCAGACAAATTATATAAAAGTGGGGGATAGAATTCTTTTCTTTCTGAAAGAACCTCACTAACTTCCGCAGGTTTATCCTTACAAAAAGCCGCAACCTTTTCAGCTAGCTCTTTTTTATTTACTCTTGTTTCACCATTATTCTGCCATTTCCCGGTATATTTTTTCCCATTTATCAGAAAATGTGCAAGAACCTCCCAAAAGGGCTCGGATTTAAAATTCTCTATTTCTAGTTCTCTTTTCACAATAAGAGCTAAGGTTGGAGTTTGTACTCTTCCAACTGAAAATACATCGGAAAATCCTTGTTTTTGTAAAAGTAAGCTATACAAACGTGAAGCATTCATACCAACCACCCAGTCAGCACAAGCCCTTGTATATGCCTCGAAAAATAAGCTCCTCGTTTCCTGCTCATCTAACAGCTTCTTAAAACCCTCTCGAATGCTGTTTGCTGTTAACGATGAAATCCATAGTCTTTTCATTGGTTTGTGACATTTTGTTAGCCTGAGAATATTGCGGATAATCAGTTCACCTTCGCGTCCCGCATCACCTGCATGAATTATTTCATTCACATTAGGATCAGAAACTAACTTTTTTATGACTGCAAATTGTTTTGCCTTATCTTTCGTTACCTCGTATTCAAACTGTTCAGGGATAATTGGTAAATTATCTAACGACCATTTTTTCCAGCCCTGCTGGTATTTTTCGGGCGAGACTAGTTGGCATACATGACCAATTGCCCAGGTCACATAGGCTCCCTGAGGAAAAACATCATTTGCAAAAATTTCAATAAAACCATTTTGTTTTTTATGCTTAAAGATTGATGCTAAGGTTGATCCTTGATCCGGCTTTTCGGCAATAATTAATTTCATTATGATTGCTCCCTTTTTACAAAGCATCCCGAAATCCATTTTACCCATTAAGTCCAGTGTTCGTAAAGACAAATAAATATCAATATCCAGTTATTCCCTGGACATATTATAACAATGGACAATCGAGACGATATAATCGCCTGTATCTTTCTTCACTTTCCAATAATTGTTGATGACTTCCTTCCATGGCAATTTTTCCTCGATCCAGAAAAATGATGCGACCCATATTCTCAACACCCATCAAATGGTGTGTCACCCAAATTATTGTTTTATCCTCTAACGTTGTAAATATTGTATTCAACAGGGCTATTTCTGTTATCGGATCTAGGCCAACTGTTGGTTCATCAAGGATAACAACTGGAGTATTTTGAAGGAGTATCCTAGCCAGAGCAATTCTTTGCCGTTCCCCTCCTGAGAAACGCTGTCCGGTTTCCTGCATATTTGTTTGATAACCTTCAGGTAATTTTTCTATTAATCCATCTAATTGGACCATTCGAGCGACTCGATAAACCTCCTCATCACTCGCCTCCGGACGGCCCAAGCGGATATTATTTAGAACTGAAGTATTAAATAGATAAGCCTTTTGATTCAGTACTGACATGAGGGTTGGAATAACGGGTTCAAGGTTCTTAGCATTTAAGCCATTTATTTGGACTACACCACTAGTTGGTGCAAGTGCGCCCTGAATCAAATTTAAAAGGGTCGATTTACCTGAACCGCTTCGCCCAATAATCGCAATTTTTTCACCTTGTTCTACATTAAGCGTAATATCTTTTAAAAGCGACTCGTTAGGATGAAATTCAAATGATAACTTGTTGATTTCTAGCGTAACCTGTCCTGTAGAGAGGGTATCCGGGATAACCACAGCAGAACTCATACCTAGCAGTCTATCGCTTTCGATGCTATCAAGACGTTTTATTGAATCCTGATATGTCTGCGTTTCACTGACGGCACCTGCGATGGGCAAGAACGATTCCACCAAGGACAACAATACAAGACCAAATGCAGCGATTAGGGTTGACGGGATTTCCCCTCTCATTGTTAGTCCATTCGCCCAAGCAATTGTCACGACAACAATCGTACCAAGTACGACTTGATTTGCAACATCTCTCCAATTCACAAAAGAAAGCTTCCGTGCTTCCATCAAAATCAATTGCTGTTCATGTTTTTCATTCCGACGGATGAAACTGGAATGATTCCCACTAAAAATCCAATCGCTAATTCCAAAAACTGCATCCGTGAATTGGTAATAAAGCTGATGTCTTCCTATCTTCAATTTCTCATTTAGTGCTCTCGTATATAGGAATGAAAAAAGAGGGCCAATAAACAAAATCAATCCTATCAGACCTGCGAGTGTCAGGGCGAATGGAAGAGAAAACATACCGGCACAAATAATAATCAGCACGTAAATGATAATAGAAACAAGGGAGGGAAACAGAGTTTTTAAGTAAAAGTCCTGTAAATGCTCGATATCATCTGCAAGGACACCGAGAACGTCTCCTGTTCGAAACCGGGAACGGAGGAAAAAAGCTTGAGGTTCGATTATTTTATATAATCTTACACGCATTTCTGAAAGAACTTTCAATATGATAGAGTGTCCTGTCAGCCTTTCGACATAACTTAATGCTGCACGGCCAATCCCAAAGGTGCGAACCCCAACAATTGGCACATAGACCATTAAGATCGATTCCGGCTGGGTCGCTGCTTTAGATATTAAATAACCTGAGGTAAACATTAAGCCCGCCCCAAAGAGAATCGTCATGGTGCCTAGAAAGCCGGCAAGTAAAAACTGCCAACGAAGCCTTAGTAAATATGGATAAATCCATTTCTCCTTCCCCACTTAGATTCCCCCTTTCTGAACGTTTACAAGATGATAATAGGATGACTTTTGTTTCATTAATTGTTCGTGTGTACCTGATTCGACAATCCTTCCTTGGTCAATCACAAGAATTTCATCCATTTCCAACATCCAATGTAAGCGATGGGTTGCAAAGAAGACAAGTTTTCCATCAAATAATCGCAGCATGGTCCGCTTCAATTCAGCTTCTGTTTCGATATCCAAATGGGCTGTTGGCTCATCTAACATTAAGACAGATCGTTTAACTAAAAAAGCACGAGCAAGTGCAATTCGCTGTTCTTGGCCTCCACTTAAGGCCCTGCCTCCGTCACCTATTATCGTCCCTACTCCTTGCGGCAGCGCTTGAATCACTTCAAGTAACCCTGCCTGCTTGGCAGCAACCAGGACTTCTTCCTCGGTTGCTTCAGGTCCATAAAAGCGAATATTATTAAGGATTGTATCGTTAAAAATATATGGATGCTGTGGAATATAGGTTACTTGGTTCTGCCAGCCGGAATGGGATAATGAGGTAACCGTTATGTTACTAATTTGAAACTCTCCTAAAGAAGGTGCTAAAAATCCACTTAAAATATCGATCAGAGTTGATTTCCCTGCACCACTTGCCCCGATAATACCAATTTTTTTTGCACCGAAAACTGATAGATTAATATCCTGTAAGCCAGCTTGGTCATTGACGTCATATTGGATATTTACACCTTTAACAGCAAAGAGAGCGCTGGAATTCCAGACTGGAATAGTCTCTTTTGCTCGCGGCTGTGATTCATGAGCAAGGATGTCCTCAATGTTTTTACCTGCGTTTTTTCCATCAAGGGTTGCATGGTAATCTGCACCTAATTCTCTGATCGGTAAAAAATATTCCGGTGCCAAAATCAGTATGGTCAAAGCTGGGTGTAATTCCATTGCTCCATTTATTAATCCCATCCCAAGAAAAACAGCAACTGTTGCGATTGAAAGCATCGTAATAAAATCAAGGGCAAATGAGGATAAAAAAGCAACCCTTAATGTCCCCATCGTAGCACGGCGATATTTTTCGCTAACTAAGGCAATTTTGTCGATGTGCTGCTTGCTTAACCCTAGGTATTTAAGAGTTTCTATTCCTCTTAAGGAGTCTACAAAATGGTTCGAAAGTAATTGATAGGATTTATACTGATGATTAGCTTTTCCTTTTGCTGCAAGGCCGAGTAGAATCATAAAGACAATCAGAATTGGAAGGGCTATCACTAAAATAACAGCGGACCGTATATTTTCTGTAAAGATAAACAAACATACAACAGCAGGGATGATCGCCATATCGACCATTTTTATAAAAATGATTTCAAGGTACCGTCGAAATCTCTGCACGCCTTCCATCACAAGCGTAACCGTCTGACCTGATCCCTCTTCTCTAACAAAACGGGGACCCAGTTGAAAAAGTTTTTTCAGCAGCTCCCTGCGAAACTGAGCACTTGTTTGCGCCGAAAAATGGAAACTTAGCTTTTTCTTCCAAACCGTTACCATCTTGCGAATGATGAGCGCCAATAAAAAGATCACCAACTTTTTTTTGACTGTATGAAACAACCCCCCCGCAAAAAGCGAGGAGATTGCATCTGCCAAATAGTAAGCCTGGGTAATGATCATAACTCCTTGTATAGCAGTTAAAATAGCTAGTTTTACGAGAAGTGGTTTGACTCCCTTGTAAGAGAACAAAACTTTTTCCATTAGTAGGTTAATTGCTCCTTATCCGTTACACGTTTCCGGAAAATATAGTAACTCCAAATAGTATAACCCAATACAAATGGTAGAATAGTTAACGCGACAATCGTCATAATTTTTAAAGAGTATGGACCGCTAGAAGCATTATAAACGGTTAAATCAAATGCTTTATTGATAGAACTGATCATCACTCTTGGGAACAACCCAGCGAAAATGGCTGAAACCGTAAAAGCCAAACCAAGTCCTGACATGGTAAAGGCTAAGCCTTCGCGTTTTTTGTTAATAAAGAAATAGGACAATACATAAGCGAGAACAATTAATACAACAAGTACTGACTCCATTACCGGACGAACTTTAAATATGTCTGTCATTCCCCAAGATAGGACCACAAAAATCACCAAAGCACCTAGCACCGATAAGACTACCTTTTTGGCCAATGCAGCAGCACGTTGTCTAATGTCACCCACCGTTTTTAAAGCAAGAAAATTAAGGCCATGTAAGAAGCATAACAATGTGACGGTTAAACCGCCCCAAAGTGAGTAGATATTAATAAAATCTGTAAAACCAGCATTCATATTCATATCAGCTTGAATCGGCATTCCCCTTAACATACTTGTAAAAAGGACCCCAAGCAGGAAAGGAGGTAATAAACTGCCAAAGAAAATCACCCAATCCCAAGTATTCGTCCAACGTGGATTATCGACTTTTCGGCGGAATTCAAATGAAACTCCCCGCCCAATTAAGCATAGCAAAACAGCTAATAACGGCAAGTAATATCCGCTAAACATGGTGGCATACCAATTTGGAAAAGCCGCAAAGATAGCACCGCCGCCCGTTAGCAGCCATACTTCGTTGGCATCCCAGAACGGACCAATTGTATTGACCATTACGGTCCGTTCTATATGGTTACGGGCAAGCAATCTTGTTGACATACCTACTCCAAAATCAAAGCCTTCAAGGAAAAAGAAACCAATAAAAAGGATTGCGATGAGTAAAAACCATAATTCGCTTAGTTCCATCTTAAGCACCTACCTTATTAAATGGATCCGTTGTGACCTTGGAATCAATTCCATGGAGGTTTTCAGGACCTTTTTTAATTTCATGAACCATTAAGTAAATCATGACGCTGGCAAGGATTGTAAATAACAGCAGGTACATGATGATTGAAAAAAGAATCGTTCCACCTGAAACATTGGGAGAAATGGAATCAGCAGTTGTCATTAGACCGAAAACAGTCCATGGCTGACGCCCAACCTCTGTCATCACCCAGCCAAATGTATTGGCTAAGAATGGAAAGGCAATAGCTGGTAAAAGGAACTTTAAGAATAGCGAACTTCGCTCTAATCTGCCTTTTCTCCATAGGTAAGCACCCATTAATGATAATAAAATCATTCCCATACCAAAGCCAATCATCAGTCTAAAGCTCCAATACGTGGTTTTAACTGGCGGGATATAGTTGGTACCTTCACCTACTACCGAATCGTATTTAACGGTATATTCTTTCTGCAGTGTCTCCATCCCTTTAAGTCCGCCTTCAAATTTAGAATAGGCTAAGAAGCTCATAGCATAGGGAATGTTTATTTCAAACTTATTCTCTTGTTTATTTGAATCTATTATTGCAAAGGCAGACCACGGGGCGGGATCCGCTGTATCTTTCCAGATTCCCTCAGCAGCAGCCATTTTCATCGGCTGTGTTTTCACCAGATATTGTGCTTGTGTATGTCCGCTTAAGGCAGTTCCGATACTTCCAATCAAGCCAATAATGATTGCAATTTTCATAGATTTTAGATAAAACTCAACGTGTCTTTTCTTAAGGAGATTCACAGCACTTACACCCGCAATGAAAAATGCCCCCGTACATAACGCTCCTGTAATGACATGCGGGAATTCCACCCATAATTGCCCGTTGGTAATTAGGGCTAGGAAGTCATTCATTTCTGCCCGGCCATTATTGATCTCAAACCCGACTGGTACTTGCATAAAAGAGTTGGCCATTAAAATCCAAAAACCTGACAAGAGCGTTCCGAAAGAAACAAGCCATATACATGCTAAATGAACTTTCTTCGGTAAACGATCCCAGCCAAAAATCCATAACCCGATAAAGGTTGACTCCATGAAAAATGCTAGTAATGCTTCAATCGCGAGCGGAGCACCAAAAACATCCCCGACAAATCTCGAATAATCAGACCAGTTCATCCCAAATTGGAATTCCTGTATAATCCCTGTTACGACGCCAACCGCAAAGTTAATCAAAAACAAATGTCCCCAAAACTTTGCCATCTTTTTGTAAATCTCTTTCTTTTTAACAACGTACAATGTTTCCATTAATGCCACCATAAACACTAAACCAATCGAAAGCGGTACGAAGAAAAAGTGGAATATCGTTGTTGCAGCAAATTGAAATCTTGCTAAAAACACTGGATCCATAGTTGACTACCTCCTAAATTTTTATTAACATGTTCAGTTTTTCACAAACTTAAAGAAAAAAACTTTCATAGTATTCCTTAACACAGTGGTAATATTAATAATTATTATTTTTTTAGAATGACTCTTATAGAACTCACTTTTATAATAGCAGACAATGTCACGAATTCTCCTTATTTTTTTGTCTGTTTTGTGACAAATACCACTGAACAAAAAAAGGATGGTCAATTAATGACCACCCCAATATAACAATGGTTAATCTAAGTCTTCAAGGAAGGAAAATCCTGACAATACCAATGATCCTCAGGGATAATATTCGAAACTGTTAAAATCAAGGATGGGATTCTCTCCACATCGAATACAATCGCACCAATGTCCTTTATAAAAATGATGAAGGCACTTCCATGAGAATAATTATCAAGTTTCTCTCCTATTTTGAGCATTGCGAATAATATCGTCTGCTTTTCATCCGAATCCATATAAACTTGCGGTGAAAATCTCAGTATCCATTCATCACCTTCAATGGAAAATCGGTACATTCAATCCCCGCCTTCTGCAAATTAATTAGCTTAATTTAAGATATGAAGCAGAAGTATTTTTCATGATATTTGTCCTGACAAATTCAGACAAAAATATATTCTCATAGAAACTATTATTTATTCACCGAAAGGCGCATGTCATTCCTTGACTGTAAATTTTCAATATTGTATATTTAAAGAATCATGTAACTATATATGCATAGCAAATGGCTGCATGATAATATTTTTCTTTGGCACCATTAAGGGTAGCTTTAAAAGGCTTAGGAGGAAGAAGTACATGCAAAACGGTAAAGTAAAATGGTTTAACAATGAAAAAGGTTTTGGTTTTATTGAAGTAGAAGGCGGCGACGATGTATTCGTACACTTCAGTGCTATCACTGGCGAAGGTTTCAAATCTTTAGAAGAAGGTCAAGAAGTTTCTTTTGAAATCGTTGAAGGAAACCGTGGGCCACAAGCAGCTAACGTTGTAAAACTTTAATCTAAAATAGCCAATCTAGGGCTGACGTTTTCGTCAGCCTTTTTATATGTTCAACTTAATCTTTTCCCGTACTCCTGAAGCTGTTCTCCTACTGTACAATTGGAAATGCAAAACCGGTGTGCAGCCCTCCGTCCGCCTTCTTTTTTCAAATGCTGGTGTAAAAAGCAGCCTTCACAATATTGAACCATTAAAGATTCGACATGACCCAGCAATTCCTTCCTGTTTAATTCCTTCACTAAGGTCTCACACCCATTTCTTAGAGAATCAATGTTTTTGCAAATATTTCTTTTCCCGCTAATGCTTGTGTCGCTAATTTATCTGCTTCTTTATTGTCTTTTCTAGATATGGGCGTATATTTGGGAACTAGCCCAAGGGTTTTTATTTTCCCTTCAATTCTGTCAAGCCAGCTATTAAGTGTATCCTCATAGCATGGCCATTCCCCTTCTAGTTGTTTTAACACCACTTGTGAGTCGCCCTTAAATTCACATGATAAATGATGGACTCCCAAATCTTCTAAAATATTTAACGCATAATAAAAAGCAGCATATTCTGCTTCATTGTTTGTCTCCAATTCATCAATCCGTTCATTGGCTCGGATCCGATATTTCTTCTTTCCTTGTTTAAAAAAGATGACCGTTCCAAGACCAGCCTGATTGGTTTCCTTTTGAAATCCTCCATCAAAGTAAACGGTTATTTCATGTGGGTCTTCTTCAATTTCGGTCAGCAATTTTTTCAATTCTTTTAAGACCCAGGATGTTTCCTTTTCATCATAAAAAAACAAATCTGATACTTTCCCAGTCATTTCAAGCTCTTCTCCAATTTGTATAGCCGTTTCACCTGAGACCCATTCAGAGGAAAACTGTACCTTTTCATTACTTTTTAATTTATACATCCATTCTAACCGATATTTCAATGTCCTCAACCTCTCGTAAAAGTATTCAGGTGGCTTTTTCAAAACAAAATCCATCCGGCAGAAATGCCCACATCATTCTACCCTATTCTAATCCATATTCTTATCATACCCACTTCTTCATAGTAGTTATAAGAATAAATATTTTCTGCCTTAAAAGAAATATGATAAACTTTCAATAATACGCTTATGGAGGATAAAGAATTGATTGAGGTATATATTGACGGGGCTAGTGCCGGTAATCCCGGGCCAAGCGGGGCAGGGATATTTATCAAAGGAAATGGCATTACAGAAAAATATTCCATTCCCTTAGGAATCATGTCAAATCACGAAGCAGAATATCATGCATTTATTAAGGCTTTGGAGATTTGTTTAGAAAAAGGATATCGGGATAGTGTCTTATCTTTCCGAACAGACTCCGAATTAGTAAACAGGGCGGTCGAAAAAGAATTTGTAAAAAACAGGTTATACGCGCCATTACTTGAACAGGCCTTACACTTATCAAAACAGTTCACTTTGTTTTTTATGAAATGGATACCAAGCGCTGAAAATAAAGCCGCCGATGAATTAGCTAGACAAGGTATTCGAAAAAATATCCCCGAGGAGCAATGATACTTTATGAAAAAACCTTTAGTTGCTGATGTAAGTTTGCTCCTAGTGACAATCATCTGGGGTACTACTTTTGTATTAGTTCAAAATGCGATAGACTTTCTTGAACCGTTTTCGTTTAACAGCATTCGCTTTCTTGCTGCAGCGATATTATTAATTTTCTGTCTTGTGATATTTGAGAAAAAACAGCTAAAACAATTGGATATAAAGCTACTTTTATCAGGAGTATTTATCGGATTTTGGCTTTTTCTTGGTTATGCCACCCAAACAATCGGTCTTTTATATACCACTTCTTCCAAAGCTGGCTTTATTACAGGTTTAAACGTAGTCCTTGTTCCGATATTTTCAATGATGTTATTAAAACAGTTTCCGAACAAGAATGCAGTGGTGGGGGTATTAACGGCAACCATCGGCTTATTCCTGCTTACAATGACAGATGTCACTTCATTAAACCAAGGAGATGGCTTTGTTTTCATTTGTGCAATTAGTTTCGCCCTGCAGATTATCTACACTGGTAAGTTTAGTAATAAATATCCAACTCTGCTATTAACTGTCATTCAAATTTCGACTGTTGCTGTCTTATCAATTTTTTGTTCGTTCCTGTTTGAAGATTGGGAAAAGTCTTTTAATCCTGCGATTCTGCTTAAGCAAGATGTTCTGATTGCCCTGATCATCACAAGTATATTTGCAACAGCGCTGGCATTTATGATTCAAACCAATTTCCAAAAATATACATCAGCCACACGTGTGGCGTTAATTTTTGCAATGGAGCCGGTATTTGCAGCAATTACAGGTTATTACTGGGCAAATGAACGACTTTCATATAGTGCGCTAATTGGCTGCTGCCTCATTTTTGCGGGAATGATCTTTGCCGAGATGCCAGCAACCAAAATCCCATTACTAAGGAAAAACAAATCCATAGAGGATAAGGTCTCTTAAAAAAACTCCCTTACTCAAAAGGGAGTTTTTCATGGTTATATCACTAATAGTTCCTTTTCTTTCACGAATCTAATCGCATCTTTCCTTGTGTTAATCTTATTCGAAATTAATGTTTCCAGCAATGAGACGTAAAAACTGCCATCAAAACTTTTTTGTGCTTTTAATGTTAGCTCAATGGCAGTATTAATCATTTCATCGGAAGCATTGGTATAGTGTTTCCCAAAGAAAATAAAGCCAATTGCATCCTCTTGGAATTGAAATCCTTTTCCTTCCAAGTGTTGCAAATAATTTTCGACTGTACCCACTTACTTGCCATCCCTCTCCCAAAAAAACTGTGAATATCCCTTTAGAATCTTATCTTAAATTTTGATAATTTTCTATTCTTTTTTGTACATAAGTGACCGATGACCCCCACTAAAACACCCAGAATGGCTCCTCCAACAACTTCTTCAGGCTGATGGCCTAACATTTCTTTTAGCTTTTTTGGTGAGTCTTGTTTAAATTCAACACTTTCCTCTTTATGAATTTTTTCAATTAATTCATTCATTGAATTTACCTTTAAGGTGAGTTCGCCTGTTTGCCTTCTAACCCCTTGCGCATCATACATGACAATTAATCCATAGATGAGGGAAAGGGCAAAATCAAAGGTTGGCAGTCCTCTCTGCATCGCAATGTATGTTGTTAAGGTAGAAACGCCGGCAGAATGCGAGCTGGGCATTCCTCCGGTACCAAAAAACAGCTCTGGGCGCCATTCCTTTTTTTTATAAAAGTGAATTGGAATTTTCATTCCTTGGGCTAGTCCCATGCTGAGAAGTGCTAAATAAATCCCTTTATTCATTAAATCACCCCTGCCATTATTGTTCGAAAGTCCGAGTTTTATTATTCTGTATGGAAATACTATAAAAAGTGGGAGGTGAACGTAGATGGGTAAAAAAGGGCAAGCAAATCGAGGCGTAAAAGCCCCTGGAGTTAATCCTCAAGGATATGGTCAAGATGCCGAGTTCGCTGAAGAACCAAAGAGTAAACTAGAAAATGCGGCTAAGAAAAAGAATACAAAATAATCCCGTAAACATGAATCTGACTGCCCCTATTGTGACAGTCGGTTTCATGTTTTATGAGCAGTATCAGCCAGGTAGGTACAATAAGGAATTAGCCGCCTAGCCACTTCAAATTCCCTGTGTTTACAACCCGGTCTCCAGTTCACTTCAAATAGCCGGAAACTTTGCTGCGAATCGATTCCAACGTCAATCCCAAGTTCATCGAAGGAATGTTCATATAATGTGTCTAAATGGGCTGAAATTGTCAGTGCAAATTTCTCCAAGTCTGTTTTTATTCGTTCGGAATCTTCCCCAAATTCATCAAAAAGAAAAGGTTCTAAGTCGCCGCGGTACCCTCCGCTGCTAATATTGCTTATCAATTTACCGTTACCGCTTATTCGTGGATAAATCAATGTGATTTCCCATAAACCCTGTCTATTTTTTTGAACATGTAAGCGAAAGTCATAGGTTAATCCGGCTTTTGTTTTACATTCAATAAACGGCTGAAGCAAATATTTCTGCTCTAGGACTAACTGTTCAATTAGTACTTCCATTTCCTTTGTGTTATACAGTTGAACATTGGGACCGTCCGTTAATTTGAACGTTTGCATGTCATTAAGTTTTTCGATAAACAATATTTTTTTACCTTGGTTTCCAGATACTGGTTTTATAACAACACAAGAATGCAGCTGAAGAAAAGAATTAAACACCTTTGGATTACTTAATCTTACGGAAGGAATCAAATAACTAGAGAATTCGTTCGCTTTCAGTAGCTTTTTATAAACTTTAAACTTATTTCCAACTGGATAACTTGTGAATATTGAATATTCCTTTAATTTTTTCAAAATAGCCGATTGCCTTTCCGTCTTAGGGTTGCAGCTGTTAATGATGACTGTTGGAAAGTCCATTACTGTTTGTACCCATTCCCCCTGTTGATAGACCCAGCCATTAATTTTCATAAGATTAAAATCAACATTGTTGAATGAAAAATAAAAAAAAGGAATTCCCTCCATTTTTGCAACTGCAGCAAAAGGGTATGCTTTTTTAACTTCTTGCGGATTTTTTCGATTGTGAAGCATGCCGATTGACTTCAAAATCATCACATCCTTAAAGTGGCTCTAAATAAAACTTGATTTCTTTTGATGCTGACAGGGCAATCTCCTTCGCTTTGTCAGGGGTATCAGCAGTTGCAATTACATAGGCATAGCGATCACCCAGTGAATATGGTTTTGTTAAAATCGCACCTTTTCTTGGTTTTACATAAACCTCTTTAACACCATCATAATTTGAAGCTTTATTTTTGCCGGTCACTTTTATGAGTCTGCCGCGTGAATTAATAGTAAGATATTTTGCATAAACATTTGTTTTTTTTGTTGCTTCTAGGATCGGGTCTTGCCCTAGGTAGAGTTTAAGTGTTTCTTTCACTAAATTGATTCCGGTTCCCTCTTGAATAATTTTATTCATTGCCCCCCCTGACATACGAGGATTAATTTCGATTAACTTCCACTTTCCATCAATGAGCCTCATTTCTAAATGACATGTTCCATTTTCCAATTTCAGCGCTTGAATAATACTTTCAACTGCGCTTTGTAAGTCCTCAAAAGTCTTTTGATCTAGTTGGGCTGGATAACAATACCCAGTAATGATAAACCGATCACCATTTGATACCTCCTGTTCAATTACTGCCACCATCGAAATCTGCCCATCCTTAACAACGACTTCAATTAAGTATTGTGTTCCAAACAAATATTCTTCAATTAAAACGGGGCTGGAAGGGAATTTTTTATTTAAATATTCCAATCCTGCTTTTAGCTCCGAGATGGTTTCAACTAGTAAGACATCCTTTGACCCGTTGGATACTGGATACTTTAATATCAGTGGTAAATGCTGCTGATTTTCCTCAATAAATTGCTGAATAGACATCTGTTCTTCGTGAAATATAGTAAATTTCGGTGATACCGGCAGCGTCTTAAGATGTTCACGAAAACGTGTTTTCTCCTCCATGATTACCAAAGCATCCTTGGACACACGAAAAAGTCCTAATTCTTCAGAGATTCGTGCCGCAAAGGAAACATAAGGATCTATGAAACTAATAACCGCACAGATTTGTTTTCGATCATCTTTGAGATTTTTGATGATTGAAAAGACAATCTCCTTTTCAAATAAATTATCTACAAACACCATCCGGTCCACTTCAGGAAATTCATCTATTTGTTTGACAAATTCTCTTCTGTTGGTTAATAGAACTGTATAATAACCCATAGTTTTTGACGTACCGAGGGCTTCTCTGCTTGTTCCTGATTTGTTACTTCCAACAAAGATAATTGTTTGCATATCTACCTACTTCCCCTGTGTTTTTTATTGGCTGATTATTTTAGTTAATAAGTACTTCCCATAGCTTATTGGAGTAATGTAAGTATCTCGCCATGTTTCGAACATTAATGCATGACGAAAGGTTAACCTTAAATCTCGAGCATTACATTCAATAAACATGGGAAAACCATCTCCTGTAATCCCGACATCAAGTCCAATATCTGCTAAGTTTTCAATTTGATTACTCAGTTGCCCGGCAACCTTCAAGGATAATTCCTCCACATCAGCCACTACTTGTTTATCATCCAAGTCGGGAAGGTTTCTAAGAATATCTTCAAAGGCAAAACAGATACCACCTCGAGCAACATTTGTAACAAAACTGCCTGTTTTGGCTACTTTCCCCACCATCCCAGTCACTTGCCATGCTCCATTCCCATTTCGTTGGACGGATACCCGAAGGTCAAATGGATTATTATTAAATTCTGCAAGTCGAATTCTCGCTTGGATAATATAAATCCCGCTTGTTACTAAAGAATCTATTTTCAATGGTAACCGGTCTGCAAGGATGATTTCTTCCAGCCATCTTTCTTTTTGCGGATAGGTTAACAACCACTCTGTGTCGCTTAGGCGTGTTGCTTTCATGTTACGTCTTCCAAATGTACCACTGCTCGGTTTGATTATTAATTCTCTGTGTTTCCCCATCATTTCGAACATATTACTTTGATTAAATTGAACCGTATCAGGGAGATGGGTTCTTAAGTCTTCACTTTCCGCTAATAGCTTATGAATTTTGTATTTCCCATACTGATTCCATTCATTATAAATTATTATGCCTTCTGCTTGTAAACTTTTAAGCTGTTTCTTGGCTGCTGAGCTACATTGATAGCCTCTGTTATGAATAACGAAGGGTTTAGGAATAGTATTTTTCTGATACTTACCGTTGCTATTCATCACATAACCCGTTGTCTCAGATAAACCGGGCTGCAAATCCTCCAACCGAAGATAAACCGGAATGAGATTATTTATCTTACCCGCTTCCTCATAGAAAGCCAAGACTTGTGACTGTTTACCGTTCACAATTTCTTGATATAATTGCGAACTGATGATAATTCCAATATACTCCTGTTTCAAGCTATTTCCCCGCCTTATAAATAGGGTTTACGTTCAGGTGACCTCAACAAACCGCTTCTTACTATTAAATGCAAGGGTTATAGATTTGGGGAGATAAATACTCCAATTTTTTTGAAACATTCATAAAATATTCGAATACACTAAGTTACATTACTTTAAGAGGTGCTTTGTATGTTGAAAATAAAACCAAAAGTGGCCATCATAACCCCTGGTTCCTTCCCCATTCCATCATCTCGTTCAAGTTCCGTTGAAACAGTTGTAGAGATGCAAACCAACGTTCTTCAAAACGATATTCAATTCACAGTCTTTGGGAAAAAGACAAAAGATCTCCCTTCCGTTGATAAACAAGGAAATATTTCTTATGTCAGGATTATTTATCGACATTGGACAAGGTACCTCTCAAAAGTCATAACAAAACTGTCAAAACTCAATCCCGATATCATCCAAATAGAAAATCGCCCAAAATATATTCCCCTCATTCGGCACAAGTTTCAAAATGCACTGATTATCTTATCACTGCACTCGACCATGTTTATTTCTAAATCACATATTGAAAAGGAAGCGTTAATTAGTAATCTCCATCAAGCTGATAAAATTATAGTCAACAGCCATTTTCTTAAAGATTATTTAATAAAACTAACAGATTGTGATGCAAATAAAGTCATTGTCAATTATTTAGGAGTGGATACTACTCAATTCCAATCGAAATGGTCATTAAATCAGATAAATAATAAAGAAAAGTTTATTAAACAAATGAACCTTGCAGGTAGGAAAATCATTCTATTTGTCGGACGTTTAAGAAAAATAAAGGGAATTCATAAGATACTTCAGGCTATGCCTTCAATTATCCAAGCGGTACCTGACACCTTATTAGTTATTGCCGGTAGTGCGTTTTATGGTTCTGGAAGAAGAACCATCTATGTTGACAAATTATTTGAATTAGCAAAGAATTTTCCGGAACACGTCCGGTTTGTATCGTTTATCCCACATGAGGAAATCCACCATTGGTTTGAGGCTGCAGAGATTGTGTTAGTCCCTTCAATCGGACAGGAAGCATTCGGATTAGTGAATGTAGAAGCAATGGCATGTGGTGTTCCGGTTATCGCAACTAAAATGGGGGGAATGCCAGAAGTTATTGAACATGGGAGAACGGGGTATTTGATAAATTCACAAAATATTGAAGTGGAACTATCCAATTGTGTCATTCAGCTCTTAAACAATCCTAAAAAAGTGAAATTGTTAGGGCTTAACAGTGTTGAACGAGTAATGGAGCATTTCACTTGGGAGAAGAGTTCTAACCGTATTCTTCAATTGTATATCCAAATGGTAATCGATAAAAAATAGAATGTCCCTTTAAGAATAGTTCCTAAAGGGACATTCCTAACTATAAAAATGCTCTTTCATGAAACCGAATTTTATTCCCATACGCATCTTCATCAAGAATTTGGAACCCTTGGATTTGAACCGCATAAAACATCGGCTGGGTCCGGATTTTTAAATACGTGTCATAATCCATTGCCTTAAAGCCTTTGAAGCTGGGATATATATTTGCTTCTAAAATCCACGGGAAGCCGTGTTCATCTAAAGCAATATCAATACCAAATTCAGCGAAATGTTCATTTTTTTGATCCATAATCCGGCAAAACCTTTGGCAAAGGTTTAAAATGTTCCGGTGAACAAGCGAGAAGTTTAGCCCTTGGGTTGAACTCTTGATGACCGTTTCCAATGTCATCGCCTCTCCGCCCCGAGCAATATTGGTTAACTCTTCATCTTCTCGAGCAACCCTGCATTCAATTCCGGAGCATTGCCACTTCCTTTTGTTATATTTCTGCATCACAACCCTGACATCAAGGGATCGATTATTTATCTTTAGGAGCGGGATATAGGTTTGAAATAAATACTCTTGATCAAAAATCCCCATTTCCTCTAACAGTGCTTGTAAATCTTCTTTATCCTTCAGTCTGTGCTCTACCTTTGTCATATTTCGATAATCAAATAAGCTAAAACCTTCTGTTTCAGAATCTAATTCTACTATAAAAATTCCGCGTCCTCTAGATAAGCTAACTGGCTTTAAAATAACCTTCCCATTTTCTTTTACAAAGTTGATTAATTCTTCCATGGTATCTAAAAGGATAGTTGCCGGTAAGTGCTGCTTAAGTTCCGGGTTGTTTTTTAGTAAATAAAGATCTGACTTTTTAAAGTGGTAGGAATTAAATAAATGATTATCGGTTAATTCCACAAGTTGTCGAATATCAGCTTTCTTTTGATGGAAATTTCGGCGGTAGATGGTAGAGGGGATGGGGGTAGAATCATAGCGCCAATGTTTTTTTACCGGGTCATAGATCATCCCATAGGCAATTCTCTTTTCCCAATCGACTGAACTTGCTGAAAAGGCGATTGTTACTCCGCCATAACGATGGTATTCCGCAAAACGGTCATTGAATTTCTCCATATAATCTAAATTATAGACATGATTTTTTTCACCTAGCAGAAAGCCGATGGTTGGACCAATAATTGCCTTTCTCTCTAAAAATTGGATTTGATATACTAGGTCCACAGGGAGATGCATAAGTTTTACCAAAGCGTCAGAAACAAACAGTTCCACTGGATTTTGATAGGAATTATGTCTTAGCGGGATTGCATCTTCGTAAATGTCAAAGTGACAGATCTCTTCTTTCACCCCAAATTTTATAATTTCAGGTTGTTCCCTCCAATTCTCGGTAAGTCGGTCAGGTAATTTCATTTTCATTTCATTATCATGAAAAACCTTAAATTTCACCCAAACATTCTCAAAATGGGGACTTGATTTTTTGACAAACGGGGTAATATTATCATGGAGTAATTCTTGATTGCTTTCCTGAACGTTCGCTTCAGTTTCCCAACTATTCGTATGCATGGTTTGATCATCATTGTTCAAGTCCATGATTTCTTTGGCAAGCACAATCGGCCACTTAAGAATCGTACCAGCTACTTTCTGATTGCTATAACTTATGTCTTTCACTAGGGTGAGGATAGGGCATGTGGACTTAATTCTAATTTCACCATTTTCCATCCACACAAACTGAAGACCAATTTCATAGATTCTTGGATAATAATAATGGAGAATCTCTAAAATTTGGTGACTTACTTCAAAAAGGTATTCTTGCGTTTCCTCTAGCATTAAAAGATGATTAGTTAGTAGCAAATAGGCTTCCTTAAAAGGTAATACTTCATCATCCTTCTTTGCATAAATGATCGGCGTATCCCATTGATGGTTACAATGTTTTTGTCCTAAAATGTAAAAACTGAAGGATGTCGGATGTTGATTCCTAGTAACTAAATTTACATCCTTTAAGGCAGGATGTGTTGCCATCAAATCCAGGAAATGCTTATTCTTAATATTAGTCTTTTCATTAATAAGCGTAATACCTGTTTGCTGTGCAAGTTCAAAGATTGTCCGATTGTTTTTCTTTTGATGATAATTTGAGGGATTATAGATTACTGAAGGAATTTCGATGAAACCCAGTAAAACTATCTCCTCATCTATAATCATCATTGCATTTCCCTTACGTTCGTTTACCTGTAATTCTTCTATATTAAAAAATAGTATATCCAAATTCAACTCTTCGCCCGCTATAGCATATTGGAAAACAAAGGCATCATCCTCGGTTAATTCCTCTTGGGCAAGCCTATTCCATTGCCGTTTTGGTAAAATAATACCAATAGACTTTTCATCCATTTCTCTGTCACCCTCAATCATTTCAGGTCATTTATTATTTTTTTGTTGATGTTAGTCTTTTATTTCAACGATTTTTTCCATTGTTCATAGATGTCTGGTTCTTGAATTTTTACATGCTCTAAAAAGGTTGCTAATAGACCTAATTGTTTTAAGTCTTTGAAAAGTCGTTTTGGAAACGACCTGTGAATTTTAAAAGAATTAACATGATCGATGATTTTCAACTTTCCATTCTTATCATAGATCGCATGTCTTAAGGAGAAATCAATTCTCATAAACTGTAAACTTCTAATTTCTTTAATTAAATTAATAATTTCAATTGTTAACTCTGCGGAAATTCCCGTTGATTTTTCAAGATATTCTTGCAAGGATGGCCCGGTAAGGTATTCCATAAGAATATAATTTTCTCCCACTTCATAAACCTCTGGTAAAATGGCTGTTTTTTCACCAATTTGTTGTAATACCCGCTTCTCTCGAAGGCAATAAATTTGTTTTGAATAAATTTTCACACAGCGGTCATCGGATAGTTTAAACACCGCTCCTTGCAATCCTTTTCCAATCAGGGGATAGTCGGTTGGATTGATTTGAACCTGAACTGGTTTCCCCGGCATAACGACAATTTGGGTAAAATCATTCATCTGGCATTATCTCCTTTTTGGAATTTTTTATTTTGTACCTTGTTAAAACATTTCCGGAGATCTACATATTAGACAAATGGAAGGAGTGCATCAATAAACTCTTGTGCCGATTGAAAACGTTTGAGTTTATTCTTTCTTGTTGCTTTCCTCATAACTTTTTGTAATTTCTGATTGGGAATCTGTTTGCACGCTTGTATTTTTCGAATGGGTGCAAAACCTGTTAACAGGTACAAACATACACATGCAGCACTATATAAATCTGAACAATAGGTTAAGTTGGCAGAAAAGATTTGATTTTGTTTCTTAAGCTCCGGTGGTCGATACCATCTTGTTGCTCCTCGATGATTTCCTATATATTCACCCGAGTCATTTGTACGGACGGAAGAACCGAAATCAATGATTTTGACTGTTTTCGGGTCATTATTACAAATTAAAATGTTATGTGGAGTAATATCACAATGGAGAATGCCATGTTGGTGGATTACCTTTAATCCTCGAAGGATACTCATTGTTATTTGAACTGCACATTGTTGATCATGGATGATTCCTCTTTTAAAATAACCAAGTCTTCCACCAGGGTGATATTCTAATACAATATACCCTGTTTGTTCTTCCTCGAAAAAATCTAAAAAGGTAATGATATGTTTATGAATGGGTATGCTTTTTAGTAGATTGCTCTCTTGTTCTGCTTCTTTTTTGCTTTCAACCTTTTTTATTACTACCTGCTCTTTTTGTTCATTCAGACCAAAAAAGACCAGGCTTGTCGCACCCTTCCCTATAGGTTGGTGATCCAGTGTATACTTTTCGAATGTAGTTCCCCCCTTTGTGAACTTGGCTTTTTTATATCATATTATTAGTGAGACAAGAATTCTTGTATGTATAACCATAAAAAATGAGGTTGTCTCAAGTGGACAACCTCATTTTTTATGAAACAAACATTTCGTCTATTGGCAGGAGCCTCTGCAATCCACGGAGCTCTAATTCCATTAACTTATTTACTGCTTTTTCTTTTTCAATTCGCAGGCTAGCATCATCCAATGTACAACTTACGGGAACATCGCATTTTATTTCAGCAAGCAGCCTCGACAAATGGAGCATTTCTAAATCTTGCTCGATCTTAGTCTTATTTGACTTGGACAATCGATCTAAATTAGAGATAATCCCTTCAACATGTTCAAACTCCTGTAGGAGCTTAAGTGCTGTCTTTTCCCCAATCCCTTTAACGCCGGGATAATTATCGCTTGTGTCCCCCATGAGGGCTTTTAAATCAATCATTTGTTTAGGTGTAATTCCTTTATCTTCAAAAAAGGTCTCAGGTGTATGCACCAAGTAGTTACCATATCCCTTTTTTAATAAAATAACAGAAATACTTTCATCAAGCAGTTGCAACATATCCTGATCACCCGTCAGGATCGACACATGGGCAAAGTCTTTCGATTGATTGGCAATCGTTCCAATGCAATCATCTGCTTCATAGCCTGCTAATCCAATATTGGGAATATCAAAAGATGCGACCACTTCTTTGACTAGATCAAATTGCGGGATCAGCTCGATCGGTGCTTCACCGCGATTGCCTTTATAATCCGAAAATAATTCCGTACGAAAGGTCTTACTGCCCATATCCCAACAAACGGCGAGGTGTGAGGGTTTAAATGAAGAAACCGCCGTGAATAAATGCTTAACAAAGCCATGTATTCCATTTGTCGGTGTTCCATTTGAATTTATCATAAATTGTCCTGTAACTGCAGTAGCGTAGAATGCACGAAATAGCAAGGCCATTCCATCAACAAGCATAAGTGAAGGCTTTTGATTCGTCATTTTTGACCTCCTTATTTTGTGTCGTTTTAAAACAACACGATTTCTATTATAACATAAGTTGGCCTGAAAGATTATTCTATTTTATGATCCTCATAGGATATCCAATCACTGAAGCTCCCGACATAGAGTTTTACTTTTTCATAACCAGCTTCTTTTAATGCAAGGTAATTAGGAGTTGCGGTAACCCCTGAACCACAGTAAACAATAATCTCTTTATTCGGATCGATGTCTGAAAACCTTTGCTTCTGTTTTTCTGCATTTTTATATCGACTCTCAATAAACCCTTCCATCCAGGGTTTATTTATGGCACCGGGAATATGCCCAGCTTTTTTATCAATCGGTTCTTCTAAACCCAGGTACCTTTTTGGTTCTCTGGAATCGATTAAGATCTTCTCTTCTGACTTTTTTTCAACTATATCTTTTACTTCTATTGTGGTTGCCAGTAATTCTGGCTTAATGATGTAGTGGAATTCTGTTTTATCAAATGAAGGAATAACTTGGGTTATTGGATAATTTGCTGCTGCCCACCCATTAAATCCCCCATCAAGTACATAAACATTGTCATGACCAAGGTACTGAAGCAGCCACCATAAACGGGCTGCATACGCACCTTCCCCGTTGTCATAGGCGACAACTACAGTGTTTTCATCAATACCTGCAGCTTCTATTTTTTTTATTAAGTCCTCTACCAATGGCAATGGATGCCGACCGCCGTGGACTTGAATCGGACTTGACAAATCTCTTGCTAAATCAAAGAAAACTGCGCCTGGAAGATGGCCCTTAATGTAATCTTGACTGCCTTTTTCCAGCTCAGCTAATGAAAATCGGCAATCGACAACCCTGACCTTGCTCTCGTTTAAGCATTTAACTAGCCATTCCTTGTCTTTAACAAACTTCACGAAGCTTCCTCCTTGTCCTTGAATAATACCTTACAAGTTTTTTTGTATATTTCTTAAATATTCAATGGAAATTCCTCCATCTAAGGCTGAGAGGTGGCTTAAATAAAAATTATCCACTTGTTCATTCATTTCTTCTAGTAAGCGGTTGAATTCCTTTGCGATTTCATCTGAATAATGTGTTTTTAAACGCTGAGCTTCATGCGTTAAATATTCATCCACGGGTATATTAAGCACTTGATACAGTTCATCACTCATGAATTTCTTTTCATTTTTCTCAAAAAATGATTTTGGATTTTTAAAGTATGATAGGGCTTTCGTAAATAGCTGTTTATTCATATCTTTAAAGGCAATAGGAAATTCGATTGATTGTTGATGGTTTACTTCAAAGACTGAAAAGGATAGGTCTTGATTGATTTCTTGTAAATTCCGGATCAGAACTGATTGGTAATCTGCCAATTGCTTTTCAGCAAATCGCTCGAGCCGGACAGTTGTTGCTCTCATTTCCTGAGCAAAATCGAATCCCAGGCTTTCAAGAAATTCATCCAGTGCCGCTAATAGTACTTTTTTCAAATTCCGCCCGTCATCCTTTAGTGTGGCGGGATTAAATGACTCCCTAAAGAAATCCCCAAAGCGCAGGAAAACTCTTTGTTTAATGTAATAAACCAATTCATCTGCCTCTTGATTCAGGAGGTTTTGCATGCTGTCCATCATTTGGCTTTGCAATAATACTAAGATTCTTGCTTTTTGTTTTTCAATCGTACCGCGTTTTTTCTCTTTTACCGATTGGTCTTCCTGTGAACTTTTGATAAGTTTATCAATTAAATCATAGACACGGGTTATTTCCTTTTCAGCTGAAGAAATAGCCATTTCCGTTAATTCATTGGTAATAAAATGATAAAAGGCCTGCTCAAAGTTAGCCATTCCCGATTCTGAATGTGGATTTTGCGTCACCTTTTCTTTTAATGCTTGCAAACTTGATACAGGATATAGATGGGGATTTCTTATTCCATATTTGCCGAGTTGTTCCTCGACATAATTAAGAACTGTATCCTTTTCCTCTTCATTCTCTGCAAGGTCAATTGCGTTAATAATAAAGAACAATTTATCCATTTGAAAGGATTCCTTTACCCGTCCAAGCTGAATTAAAAATTCACGGTCGGCTTTCGAGAAGGCATGATTGTAATAGGTAACAAAAAAACATGCATCTGAATTTTTAATGTAATCAAATGCAACACCTGTATGGCGGGCATTGATTGAATCAGCTCCGGGTGTATCAACAAGTGTGATCCCTTTTTTGGTTAACTCACAATCATAGTAGAGCTCAATCCATTCGACGTAACAGGATTTTTCTTCATTTGCCACGAATTCGGTAAATTCACTTACGTCAGTTTCAAGTATTGTTCCTAATAAATTTCCAAACGCTTGATATCCTCTAGTGAATGCCTGTAAGAATGTAAAATGTGTCTTCTCCAAGACACCGCCATCCTGCCCATCTTGAAGGATTAGCTCGTTTATTTTTTTGGCAGCCCCCTCAAAATCCTCTGCCTGAAGTTCAAACACTCTCAATGAGCGATTAATATCCTCAAGCATCGCAGCTGCTTCCTTAAATTTAACAAGCACGGTGCCATGCGGATGGGTCTCCGTAACAGGTTTAATTTTATTAATGGCAGCGGTAGTTGGATTTGGTGAAACAGGCAGAATCTTAGCACCCATAAGCGCATTCGCAAATGAAGATTTACCGGCACTGAATGCACCAAATAATGCCACCGTAAAGCCCTTATTTTCGAGTCTTTCTGCTTTATCGACTAGATCTTTAGACAGCTTCCGAAAACCCGGAAGGTCTTGGATTAAAGATGACGTTTTTTGAAGCCGTTCCACGGTTTGCTCTAAATGATCACCTGAGGATGGAAGCTTAAGTTCATTGAACGAAGGCATATTGACATCATCAATTTTTAAACTGTTCCTATTCATGCTTCTTCCGTTCTCTGACATTTTCTCCTGTGTCCTGACCACTTCATACTCTTTTTCGTCTTGGCTAAATAGATGATGAAGATCTTCTTGGAAGATTTCATCTTTTGCTAATAACTCTTCAATCTTGGTTTCTTTCAATTTAGCTTTATTTTGATAATTTGTCAGCACTGTTAGGGCATCAATATATCTCCCGTTTTTGGTCTTATCCTGTTCATACTGTTCTATTAATTGTGCTGTTTGTTGTCTTAAGGCTTCTAAGAACTCTTCTTTAAAAAGCGCCAGGTTTTGTCGCGCAATTTTTTTAATTTCATTGGCCACATCTTCTGTGTAATGTAGAACATATTCTCCCGATACTCGTGCACCGGACTTTACTGTTTCTGATAAAAGGTTTGCCTGAACATCGATGGAATAAGATTGTGCCAAGCTTTGTAATTCCCTCGCGTTTAGACCCGTTTCCTTTAAAATGCGCAGCAAAAATTCGCGTATATGCCACTCCAGCTGAGATTTTGTTTTATCAAGAATATCTTGATGGAAGCTTTCGAGCCTTAGCTTTTTCTCATCCAACGTCTTTTGCTTAGAAAATAAGATTCCCACTTTGTATTCCAGCTGGCAGGATTCCAAATAGCGCTCAGCTAACTCTCTGGTTTGAAAAGGCATTAGGTACGCATTTTTCAGTATTTGGGTAATTTGGTGATCAAATTCCTTCTCAGTTACGGCTGGCCCCTCTTTTAAAGTCGTAAGGTTCCCTTCCAGTTCGCGAGAAGCATTGGACAATTCTCTTCTTTCTTCCTCAGATAACTCATTCAATATCTCAAGAACGGGACTTAGCTCAATCTCATCCTGCTTATTGCTATGAGCGAGATGATCTTGGGTAATTTTTTTTAAGGAATGAAAAATGGATGGAACTAATAATTGGTCCTTTGACTCCAATTTTTCGGCAATAAATTGTTTAAGATCTTTGAATTCATTAAAAGGTTGATCCTCATTCTTCAATGATGTATAAAAAATCCGAGCCGGTTTCACTCCCCATGATGCAAACGAATCCACCACACTACTTTGAAACTCAAAGAAGCTTAACTCTTCCTCATTATGTTTATCAATTTGGTTAATTACTAAGTAAACTTCTTTTCCAGCTTGGGTTAGTTCCTTTGTAAATAAAAAATTCAACTCTGCTTGGACATGATTATAATCCATGACATAAAGAATGATATCGGCAAGATGAAGGGCCGATTCGGTAGCTATTCGGTGGGCGTCATCAGCAGAATCAATTCCGGGTGTATCCATTATTACCGTATTGGCGGGTAGCCCTGTGTCACTATGACTAATCTCAATTTCTTCAATTTGGTCGCCATCTTTGCAATAATTCTTAACAATTTCATAATTATAAGGTGCTAAATAGATACGCGGCTTCTCATTTTTGAAAAAGACCTTTGCATATTCCTCTCCTGCCTTCACCTTTACTAAATTTGCACTTGTTGGAATTGGGCTAGCTGGAAGTAAATTCTCTCCAACGAGCTGATTAATCATTGTCGATTTCCCTGCGGAGAAATGGCCGCAGAATGCAATCATAAACTCTCTGTCCTTCAGCTTTATTGCCAGTTGTTTAACCTTTTCTGCATGATCATAATCCGCTTGTTTGGATAGAAATTCATATATTGAAACGATTTTTGTTTTTAGTGTTTGGATGTCTGCTTTCTGATCGGCTGTTTTCACCATTTACTTATTCCCCTTAACAACTTTGTAATATTTTTTATTTTATACGATAATTCAAACTTTTCCTATCTTGACACGGCTATTACTATAAACAAATTTCTCCCAAAAACGACAAAGAGCCAAGATGAAGGACCCTGGCTCACGAAAAAGTATTCATTTAATGTGTAACGTTTTTTAAGACGTGCTTCATGACAAATGCATAAATAATAACCGTTCCGCCAACTAAAGCAAAAGTCAATTGTAACACCTTCCTTATCAGACTCTCGTTGAGAATGATTTTCATCGATAATCAAAGTTTAACATAGGTGATAATCATTTTCAATAGACCTCTAAAAATTGTCACACTTTTTTAACAATATTGGGAAGAAACCGATTACAATCTTTAAATGATCCTTCATATTCCGTCAGTTCCTTTAACGCCTTTTCCTCCTCAGGGATCCGAATCATCAGCATTATGATATTTAATAGTGTAAATAAACCTGCTGTTAAAAAGGCGTTGAACATTAATGGTACAACTGCCAGTTCAACCGCTACAACAAAATAATTAGGATGCTTGATAAAACAGTAAGGTCCCTTTCTGATCACACTTGCATTTCTTAACACAATGATCTTTGTATTCCAGAACCTTCCAAGCGAGGTAATTGCCCAAATCCTGAATAACTGGGCAACTAGAAAAAGAATAATTAGGATGCCCCAAAAAGGAGAAAGCCCCTGATTCCTAAAAACCTTTTCACAACTTAAGAAGAGAAAGAAGAACAAATGCATCATCACCATATAGCGGTAATGCTTTTCTCCAAATTCAACGGCCCCTCGCTGCTTCATCCATTTTTCATTACTTTTTGCAATTCTAAGTTCAAATAACCGCTGAATAACAATGAATCCAACTAACAGCAGAAATGAGAAAATATTGGTCATTTTTTTATACCCACCTAAACAAAAGCAGTTCTGAACTAAAACCTGGTCCAAGCGCGGTACCAAGTCCTATCGCATCCTGAGGAATATCCATCTCCAGGTAACGCTTCAGCACATAAAATATCGTTGTGGAAGACATATTGCCAAACTGTCTTAACACTTCAAGCGAAACATCAGTCATTGAACCCGGTATCTCTAATGATTTCACATAGGCATCGATCACTTTTTTCCCACCCGGATGGGCAATAAAATAGTCAATTTTTTCAAGATTGATTTGATGTTCTTCTAAAAATTCACTTACATTCGGCTTTAACCAATCCTCTATGATTTTGGGGATATCCCGTGAAAATACGACAAACAAACCTGTACTCCTAATATCCCAGCCCATCACATCTAAAGAGTTCGGCATCAGCGTGGACTGTGTTGCTATGATGGACGGTGACGTCGCCTTATTCCTAAAATCTTCAATATTTGATTCATCACCGCAAACCAATGCACAAGCTACACCATCGGCAAACAAAGAAGTACCAATTAAATTACTTTTGGAAAGATCATTGCGCTGAAAGGTTAAGCTGCAGAGTTCAACTGAGAGGACAAGTACCTTTGCTTTTGGAAAGGCCAGGCAATATTCATAGGCTCTCGACATTCCAACAGCACCACCTGCACAGCCAAGTCCCCAAATCGGTACCCTCTTTGTGTGCGAATTAAACGGCAGGAGGTTCATAATTCTTGCTTCTATACTAGGAGTGGCGATTCCGGTGGTTGAAATATAAAAAATCATATCTATTTCTTGATAGGGAATATTCCTTTTTAAAAAGTCTGTATTATGTAAACATTTCTCGACAGCTTCTTTTCCTAAAGTGCACGCAGCTTCAATGTAGGCTGAATTTTTTTCTTCAAAAGTGTGATCTTCTTTAAACCAATCAAGATTTTTAACGAAATGCCTTTTTTCAATTTGACCATTTTGAAAAGCCCGTAAAAGCCTTTCAATATCCTTAAAGGAATCAGCGAAAAGCTCTCTTGCAAATTCAGATGCTTGATTTTGGTTCACTTCAAAAGGCGGTATAACCTCAGCAACAGAAATAATCGTAGGCATGTATTTGCTCCTTCAATCTATGTAAGGTTACTTTTTCCAAATTAATGGTAATTATTCGTTAGTGTTAAAAGGCATAAAAAAAAGCTTCCCTTGAGGGGAAGCAAACGTTTTGAAGGTTGTTGCTGTGCTCTTAAATTATATAATGGATAATAATTTCATTCACTAGCTAATGATTTCCATTTTTAAAATTCGAAGTAAAAAGCATAGCAGAAGCAATCACATGCTTCTTTCGTCTTATTTTTTATCTGGTTGTTTTTGAACCTCAATTTTAATTTTATTCTTCACTAATGCCCCACAGATTTTACAGATTTCTACATCATTATACAGAAGGCGGCAACGATCACAATAATATTTTTCCACAAAAACACACTCTTTTCTGAAGGAAAATATAAATTTATTACTATCATATTTAGAGGTTCTCAAAGTGTGACACAATTCTAAAAAGTTGTTCATTTTCTTGAGTAAGGCAATATTCAATTACTTTTATCACAGGTAAAGTGTGATAGTTCACATTTTAGTCACAAATATCCCCTGGTGATTGTGATATAAATCACTGTTGCATCAGTTTTATAATATTAACATAGTAGATATCCGAGGAATGAACATTTTGTGAACTACTAAATTTGTTATTTTTTCTTAACAATTGTTTTGTATTATGAAAGAGAACTAATAATTAATTTAACAATACTCTGAAGGGAGTGCAGGGGGATGGCGAAAGCGGAACTTAAAACAAATCAAAAAACAGAAATTGAAGACAGCTCTTCTCTTAAAGGGACATTAGCATCTGTTTTCTTATTGGGAGCTTTTATTGTTGTCACTTGGGTAAGTGTCTATTACCTGTTTGTTGAACGTTTTTAATGATTGAAGGGGGAAAGAAATATGCATATGCATAAGTTCGAGAAGATTTGGTTAACTTTTGGAATTAGTGCTTTGGTCGTATTTTTAACGGTTGTAGGAGTAAGCGCATTCTATCTTGGTAACAAGCCGCCAAGTTGTTTAACTACGATTAATGTGGATAAAGTCGATCAAACAAAACCATTTGATAAACCAGGATTACATAAGGTTGAAGGTAAAGATTGGGACTATGAATTAGTATATGTAGCTCAAGCGTTCTCGTATAATCCAATAAAAGTTGAAGTACCAGTTGGTGCGAAGGTCAAAGTTATTGCCACAACAAAAGACGTCGTCCACGGCTTTGAAGTAGCTGGAACAAATATAAACATGATGCTTGAGCCTGGATATGTCAGCGAATATACGACAACATTTGATAAGACAGGCGAATATTTAATTGTTTGTAATGAATATTGTGGTGCAGGTCACCATTTAATGAGTTCGATGATTGAGGTGGTAAAATAATGGCTAACTCTACAGCAGCAAAAGTAAAAGTTGACCCTCGTGATGCTAAGCTATCAATGGCGCACTTTTTTGTGGCCTTCTCTGCTCTTGCACTTGGCGGTTTAATGGGGCTGTTACAAACCCTTGTCCGTTCTGGAAAATGGGAGCTTCCATGGGGCATTGATTATTACCAAATCTTAACCGTCCATGGTGTATTAATGGGATTAGTTTTAACCACATTTTTTATTATGGGTTTTCAGTATGCTGCCGTAAGCAGAACAACCGGCGGTCATTCAAACGCAGCCCGACGCACTGGCTGGATTGGCTTTTGGATCATGTTAGTCGGTACCTTAATGGCTGCAACCATGGTCTTACTTAAAGAAGCATCGGTTCTTTACACTTTTTATGCACCACTTAAGGCACATTGGATTTTTTACTTAGGTCTAACGTTCGTAATTGTAGGCAGTTGGATTGATGGTGCCGCACAAATTATGACCTATGCAAAATGGAGGAAGAATAATCCTGGTCAGCCAAGTCCGTTATTAAGCTTTATGGCTGTTATTAATACAGTTATGTGGATAATTGCGACACTTGGGGTTGCTGCAACCGTTTTATTCCAATTACTTCCTTGGTCACTTGGATTAGTTGATACAGTTGATGTTTTAGTCAGCCGTACTCTATTCTGGTATTTTGGGCACCCATTAGTTTATTTCTGGTTATTACCTGCATATATGTGCTGGTATGCGATTATCCCGAAAATTATCGGTGGGAAAATTTTCTCTGATTCATTAGCACGTTTATCTTTTATTTTGTTCCTTCTCTTCTCGATTCCGGTAGGTTTTCACCACCAATTAACAGAACCGGGGATTGACCCTGCATGGAAGTTCTTACAGGTTATTTTAACCTTCATGGTTATAATTCCTTCGTTAATGACGGCTTTCTCTTTGTTTGCTACATTTGAAAGATATGGACGCTCAAAAGGAGCAACTGGTTTGTTTGGCTGGTTTAAAGTTCTCCCTTGGGGTGATGCTCGTTTTACCGTTCCATTTATCGGTATGGCATCATTTATCCCTGCCGGTGCGGGCGGAATTATCAATGCATCTAACCAAATGGACCAAGTAATTCATAATACTATTTGGGTAACAGGTCACTTCCATTTAACAGCCGCAACATCAGTAGTGTTAACGTTCTTTGGGATTTCTTATTGGTTAGTTCCACATTTAACCGGACGTAAATTAACAAAAGCAATGAATAAATTAGGAATTATCCAAGCTTGGGTTTGGTTTATTGGGATGGTCTTCATGTCTGGTGCAATGCACTTCGAAGGTCTGCTTGGCGGACCAAGACGTTCTGCTTTCTCCACCTATGGCGGAGCCAAGCAAGCAGCAGAATGGATTCCATATCAAATTGCTCAAGCGGTGGGCGGGACGATACTATTCATAGGCATTATCCTTGTTATTATCATCTTCATCAATCTTGCTTTCTTTGCACCTAAGGGGGAAGAGGAATTCCCTGTTGCGGTAGCTGAGAATCTTGAGGAAAAGGCACCAATGGTATTTGAAAACTGGAAATTATGGCTTGGAATTGCAGCAGCCCTCATTCTTTTTGCGTACACCATACCGTTTATCGATATCATTCAAAATGCACCTCCAGGCTCAAAAGGATTTCAGACATGGAGTAAATGGTAATAGGAAAAGCGGAAGCGCCCTGTTCAGAGGCTAAAAGGCTCCAATCTTTGAGATTGGAGCCCTTTTTTTATCTTTTCTCTTTAATTCAACCTATACACCTTGCCATATTTCTCATATAGATAATCAATTAAATATTTCGGATTGAGGCCTTCACCAGTGACATCGTGTAAGATTTCAAGCGGCTTTTTTATTTTTCCAAATTGGTGAATATTTTCGGTCAGCCATTCTTTTATCGGTAAAAGGTCCCCTTCCTCGACTAATTGATCAAAATTCGGAAGTGCTTCAAGCATTTTATGCTTAAATTGAGCTGCATACATATAGCCTAAAGCATAAGACGGGAAATAACCAAAGCTTCCTCCTGCCCAATGGACATCTTGAAGAACTCCTTGTGCATCATTTTCAGGTCGAATGCCTAAGTACTCTTCGTACTTATCATTCCATATCTTCGGTAACTCCATCACATCAATTTCATCATTAAATAAGCCTTTTTCAATTTCATAACGGATAATAACATGGAGCGGGTACGTTAGCTCATCTGCTTCAATTCTAATAAATGATGGTTTAGATTCATTAATCGCTTGATAGAAATCCTCAATGTCAACTTGTTCAAATTGACCATTTGCATATGTCTTTAGAAGATCGTAGTTATTTTTCCAAAATGGTAAACTTCGTCCAAGGATATTTTCATAAAAAAGCGACTGAGATTCATGAATTCCTGTAGAAGTTCCTGAACATAGCGGAGTACCAATCAGGCTTTTAGAAATATTTTGTTCATATAAAGCATGACCGCCTTCATGAATGGTTCCAAAAACTGCTGTTCGGAAATCATTTTCATCATACTTTGTGGTAACGCGCACATCGCCGGGGTTTAACCCGATTGCAAAAGGGTGAACAGTTTCATCCAACCTCCCAGCTTGGAAGTTATAACCCATTTTGCCGAGGATTTTCAAACTAAATTCACGTTGATTTTCCTTTGGGAATTTTTCAAATAGAAAATCCGTCTTTGGTTTATGTGGAGAGGCAGAAATTTGCTTAACCAATGGAACTATTTTTTCTCTTAATTCACTAAATACTTGATCTAAAACCTTCATAGTCATTCCGGGTTCGTACATGTCTAATAACACATCATATTTATTATCATTATGACCCCAATAACTAACAAACTTCTTTGTCATCTCGACAAGTTTTTCTAGATATGGACTAAACAAGGCGAAATCCGAACTTGCCTTTGCTTCCTCCCAAACACTCTCTGCCTTTGACTGAAGAATGACAAATTCCTTGTATTCTTCTGCTGGGATTTTTTTATTTCTTTCATATTCTTTTTTACATTCTTCAAGGATTTTCCTCGTCTTTTCGGAGAGTGACTGTTTTGATAAATAAGCTATGTATGCGGCCATCTCCTCCGAAGTAGACATTTTAAAAACTTCAGATGATAACAACCCAATTACTTCTGACCGTTGTTCAACTCCCTGCTTCGGTGCCCCTGTTCTTAGATCCCAATATACTAATCCAAGTGCTTCATTGTAGGCTGCCATCTTTTTTACATAATCTAGAAACTCTTTTTCTAATTGTGCATACTTCAATGCAATCCCCCCTCTCGATTCCAATTAAATTTTAACATATTATTCTAAAAAGAAGGTAATGCCCCTTTTTAGTGTATAAAAAAAACAACAGAAAGAATTTCTGTTGTAAAATGTATTTAATGGGATAAGAGATAGTTAATTGGAAAATAAACACACAAAATGTTGATGACGGTTAAATGACCTATAAAATTTTACTTTTTATTAATTGCTACTTTCCAAGTCTCCGGGCCTTCTTCAAGGTACTCCCAAGAAAATTGTTCAGGTCTTTCCATCATGAATTGATATAAAAGTGGTTTTGGATCATGGTCATTTACAATCATCATTGTCTCACCTGATGCTAAACCATCAAAGCCGTTAAATATTGTAGGGTGTTTTTCACGTGGTGGAAAATCTGGTACATTGATAACTTTTGCGTAAGTTTGCATTATTATCACTCCTATTAGTTTGTTAACTTCTATTTTATTATAAGAAAACATAGACAAAAACTTAGTGAGTAGTATCACACCGATCAGATGATTTTATTAATACAGGAGGTATGACAAATGAAGGAACGTATTGGAACTTGTAAATGCTGCGGTAAAGAAATCTATTGCTTAGATGGCTTTTTTAACGGAATTCACACTGAGGATAAGGAGATATATTGTTTTGAATGCTATGAGAAAATGGATAAAGAAAATCCGCAAAGTTGACCTTTGCGGATTAATCCATTTTAATCTTCGTCAAGCGATAAATCTTTTACAGGAAGTTTTTCACCTTCTTGGTGTGTTGGCTTCCGTAAATTAAAGATTGCTTTAATACAAAATACCAACAATATCACTACACCAATTAAGAAAATGGTGTCAGGCACCGCACGCCATGTTAATAATGTTGCAACAATATCCTTTTGCAAGAATGATGCTGAACGAGAAGCGGCATAGCCATGATTGAAGGCTTCCTTAATTTGGATGATGCCGACAGGAAGTAAGGATAAGAAGACCATTCCTGCAAGGCCAATGTTTAACAAGATACAACTAACTTTAAGCCATTTATCATTCCATGCCTCTGGTTTGACAATATTTCTTAATGTATATAGGAGAACAGCAATTGCAAACATTCCGTATACACCCATCATTGAACCATGACCATGTGCTGGTGTTAAGAATTGTCCGTGTTCGAAATAGCTGACTGCCGGTAAGTTGATTAAGAAACCAAGTACACCTGCGCCAACCAAGTTCCAGATAGCAACCGAGATTAAGAACCAGAACGTTCCTTTATAAGGGAAGTTTACTCCGCCCTCGCGCATCATTTTGTATTGCTCATATGCTTCTAGGATTAACAAAGTTAATGGAATAACTTCTAATGCTGAGAACACTGCTCCAAGTGCTAACCAAACTTCAGCAGAACCATTATAGTAGTAATGGTGACCGATTCCAATTACGCCACTGCCCAGGAGCAGGATCAATTGGAAGTAAAGTTGTCTAACTGTTGATTTTTTCGTTACTAGTCCGAGTTGAACCAATAAGAAACCAATAACAACAACTGCAAATACTTCAAAAATACCTTCTACCCATAAATGGATAATCCACCAACGCCAGTAATCAGCGAAGGTAAAGCTAGTACCCGGGTTAATAAACAATGCAAAAATATAGAATGCAGGTACAGCAATGGCCGCGTAGAATAAGAGATGGATCAATCCACCCTTGTCCGTTTCTCGCTTAAGCCCTGCCTTAATTCCTCGATAAACGATGAACAGCCAGATGAGCATCCCTACAATCAAAATAAGCTGCCAAATTCGTCCAAGCTCAATATATTCCCAGCCTGTATGTCCAAATAAGAACCAATTGTTTCCTAAGTAGCCGTTCGCACCAAGCCATTCACCGACCATACTGCCAACAACAAGAACAACCAAAGCCCAGAATAAAATATCTACTAATAAACCTTGTTTCTTAGGCTCATAACCGCCAACAAGTGGTGCTACATAAATACCCATTCCTAGCCATGCTGTTGCGATCCAGAAGATAGCCAGCTGTAGGTGGTAACCTTTAGAAATATTGAATGGAAGAATATCATGAATCCATTTGATACCGAAGAAACTATCAGGTTCGATATAATAGTGAGCAAGTAAAGCCCCAAACATACACTGTACAAAGAATAAAGCAGCAACAATCACAAAGTATTTCCCTGTTTTCACTTGTGAACTTGTCACTGGCATTTTCCGCAAATCAATTTGTGGGAATTTACCCTCTTTATACGCTTCCTGCATTCCAAAGTTGTAGCGGTAGAAAATAAACAGGATAATTCCAACCATTAACACAAATAGAGTTACGCTGGCACCGCTCCACCAAATAGCAGAAAAGGATAAATGATTCCCTGCGTCTTCGTAGTAAGGCCAATTATTCGTATAAGTAATTTTATCACCTTCACGGACTGTACTTGAAAGCCATGCAGTCCAGAAAAAGAAATCGGATATTTGAGTGATTTGGTCGCCTGTTGCAACATAAGCTCGATCCGTTTTAGGCAAGTCACTTTCTTTAATAAGGTTTGCCTTTAATCCCCAACCGTCACCTTTAGTAAATATTTCTTTATAGTACTCTCTTACTCTTTCAAGTCCAAACGCCTGGGCATTTGTTAACTTCATGGTGTCGCTATTTGAATCATAGCGGTTCTTCCGCATTTCTTTGATTACTTTATTTTTTATGACTGATTTTTCATCTTCATTTAATGAAGCGTAGTCTTTTCCGAATTTATCATTCGCTTTATAATCCTGCATTCCTTCAGTATACAGCTTTAAAGATTCTGCTGTATAATCGGGACCCATATAAGAACCGTGACCTAAAACGGTACCGTAATCCATTAAACCGTATTTTTGGAATACTGCCTGTCCGCCCATAATCGTATCTTTTGTAAATAAAACGTCACCTTTTTCATTGGTAACCTCAACAGGTCTTGGTGCCTGCTCCTTAAAGATCCAATAACCGCCTACTAGTAACACGGTGAAGCTAAGTAAAATGGTTATAACTAATATAGATTTTAGCATTGCATTTTTATTTGTCTTCACCACTTTTGTTGTTGGTGTCCCTCGTTGTATCTCCATGCCAAATTCACCCTTTCATATTTTGTCACAAATCGTATTGTAACTTTGATAAGACCTTCACACAGTGAAGCAACTCATCAAACTCCTGTGATATTTCTCACTCCTACACAGACTGAGAATTATTTTCATAAAAACTAATTAACTATGACGGAGGTCACATAATTACATTGAAAACACTGCTACAATTTAGTCAAACAGAATTACTAATACGAAGGTGATGTTAATGAAGCAAGAGGACATTGTAAAAAGATTATCTGTTGTCCCAATCTTCAAAGAACTGTCGGCAGAAGAACTAGAGCCCATCGTGAAGATTGCACAAACTCGTTTTTATAAACATAAGATGTATATTTTTATGCAGGATGATCCACTTGACCGGGTTTTCTTTATTCATAGTGGAAAAATAAAGATTTGCAGAACTGACCAATCAGGGAAAGAGCAACTCATATCCGTGCTTGAACCCGGTGAAATGTTTCCTCACGCCGGATTTTTCCGAAAGGGGAATTTCCCCGCTCATGCGGAAGTGATGGAAGATTCACATATCATCGTCATTCCCATAGATAAATTTGAAGAAATACTTATTTCCTATCCAGAGCTTTGCATTAAGTTATTTAAAGTATTAGGAGAAAAAATAGTAGATTTGCAAGGAAGATTAGAAGCACAAGTTCTCCATAATACTTTTGAACAAATAATTTTGCTGCTTATTAGGCTCTGTAAATCTAACGGTGAAGTAGTTGGGAGGCGCTATAAGCTAACCACTCAGTTCACGAATCGTGAACTAGCGAATATGATTGGTACTTCGAGAGAAACTGTCAGCAGGACGATCAATCATGTAAAGAAGAAAGATTATGTTACATTGGATGAAAATGGTTTTTACTTAATAGACCGAGAAGCGCTTCAACAGGAATTATTTTATTAATTTATCGGTCTTGAACTAATAATATAAGAGGAGATGAAACATCGATGGAACAACGTATTATTGAACTTGATGTTCGCGAGGATTTAAAAAATAAAATTGAACCTTTTCAAAAAATTATGGAGGCAATTAAGGAAGTAAAGGATAATGATATATTTATCCTCCATGCCCCTTTTAAACCAGTACCACTTTTCGCGGTATTAAAAGCAAAAGGTTTCACGCATGAAGAAGAAGAAATTGATAGCAAGCATTGGAAAGTCACATTTACAAAGAAAGCCTAAAGAAAGTAGGGTGAAATATTCATGATCTTAGATAATCGTGGTTTAGAACCGCCCCAGCCAATGATGCGAACCTTAGCCGCTTTGGAAACCCTGGGTGAAAATGAGATATTAACAATCATAAATGATCGAAGGCCCATGTTCCTTTATGAGCAATTAGAGGAATTAGGCTATCAACAGCGTACAGAAGAACAAAATGACGGAAGCTTTAAAATTGAAATCTTCCGGTAAGAGGGTGAACAATCATGCTTCCTCAAACTATGGGAAGTGAAACAAATATTAAGCTTCCGATTTCTTTTATATTTTTTAGTCTATTTGCCTTGGTACTTTCGCAAATTCAACTTTTAGTTAATGGACAATTGATGACGGATGGGACCTTTAGAATCCCTGTTATCTGGTCTTCAGCTCATTTATTAGTCCTAGGCTGGGCATTGATGGCAGCAATGGGAGCCATGTATCAGCTGGTACCCGTTGCATTCCTAACCAATATTTGGAACGAGAGATTTGGCTTCATCCAGTTTTTCGTTACTGCTGTCGGAATTACTTCATTTGCAGTGATGTTATATTGGTCACCGCAAAATGCAATCATCCCTGGTGTGCTAACTTTACTTGGAATCTTAATGTTTTTAGTACAAATGTTTATGACGCTTAGTAAGCAAGCTAAACCAACGATTATGACAGCCTTTGTCGGTTCGTCCCTTGTTTGTTTATTTGTAACGATTTCTTTGGGAATTACATTAATTTATAGCTTAAAAACAGGATTTGCCAGTGAATATTATCAATCAATCTTTAAAGCACATTTATTAATGGGAGTTACTGGCTGGTTTACACTGTTGATTTTTGGATTTTCCTATAAAATGGTACCGATGTTTTCTCTTTCCCATGGTTTTCCAATGGTTCAAGCTAAATATGTTTATGGGTTTTATTTTTCCGGACTTGTCGTCTCACTTGTTTCCTTTTTTACGAATAACAGTATCCTTCTGAAAATTGGTTTCTTATTACTTTTGATTGGATTTTCTATTTTCAGTTGGCATATTAAAATAATCATCAAAAAAAGATTGAAGAAGACACTTGATAAACCATTTAGGTTTGCTTTAGTTGCGATTGGGTTTGGAAATGTAATTCATTTAGCTGCCTTTATCATGTTATGGAATCAAGATGTAGGCCATTTTGCCGGCCCACTCATCTATGTCTATTTATTACTCTGGATTGTCTTAAGCATTGTTAGTTATTTATATAAAATTGTTCCATTCCTTTGGTGGACTTATAAATATAGTAAGGAAATCGGGAAAAATAAGGTTCCTTCATTGAAAGAAATGATGAATGAAAAAATTGTTCCGACGTTATTTTCTTTATTTATCGTCGCTGTACTGATCGTCTATTGCGCTCTAACTTTTCATGTAGCTATTCTCTTTAATATCGGTCAGTTTGTACTTTCAATTGTTTTTATTATTATTGCAATCAGTATCCTAAAGGTTTTAAAAAAATAGTGAGGTGTTTATGATGAATACTAAAGAAAAAATTCTATCTGCGTTAAAAAGTGTTTATGATCCCGAATTAAACATAAATGTAGTTGACCTAGGCTTGATTTATAATATTGAGATAACCGAATCAAATGATGTTACCATCACCATGACGTTAACAACGCCAGGCTGTCCACTCCATGACAGCATTACCAGCGGGGTTCGTTATAGCGTCGAAGGGATTGAGGAAACCGGAAAGGTTGAAGTAAATCTCGTCTGGGAACCAGCATGGTCACCAGATAAAATGACACCCGAAGGATTAAGATTATTAGGTAGATAGAAAAAAGCGGAGGCACTTTAATTAGTGCTTCCGCTTTTTTTATACTTTATTTTTATTCTTTCGCTTTTGTTGGCAAAACCTCATTAATCATGTGTAACACATCTGCGTCGATATCTTCTTCTACTAAAATATGAACCGTTCCTTGATCCTTCTCACTCCTGATTAAGCGGCCAACTCCTTGACGTAAGCGGAGCAGCATATATGGCAGGTCAACCTCCGTAAATGGGTTATCAACACCGGCACGTTTGGCCGTAAAGACCGGATCATTCGGTGGATAAGGAAGTGAAAATATCAAGACATTTTCAAGTGATCTGCCCGGTATATCAAGTCCTTCCCAGAGATGAAGTGAACAAAGAATGGCATGTTCTTCATTCTGGAATTTAGAAACAAGCGTACTTATCTCTTCATCCCCTTCAAAATAAATCGGATATGGGATTACTCCAGAAAGCTTTTTCTTTAGTCGCGCAAGTTCGTCTTTATTATTTAAAAGAATTAAGGCACGTCCCTCTGATTTGTGAAGTTCCGCTAAGATATAGTCCAATTTCCCTTCAATATCTTCTTTGTTGAATTTTGGAATATAAAGCTCCATTTTATCATCATAATCAAATGGAGACGTCACTGAAAAGGATAAGTAGTCATCTACACCAATACTAGTAGCAATATAGTCGAACGACTTTTGATTAGCCAGCGTTGCGGATGAGAAGATAAACGGCTTTTTCTGCGTAAAAACTTCTTCCCTCATTACTTCTTCGACCATTCTAGGCATAATAACTAATGTGCGTTCTCCCCCTTTTTCTTCGAACCAGGTAATTCCGTTTAATTCCTGAAGAAAAAGTGATAAGGAATAGGTGATTTGTTCCAAGTACTCTTCGACAATTTTCAGGTCGTATTCATTAATAACATATAGTTCACTTTCAAACACTAATTCTTCCTCTAGTTGTTGAAGGGTTGAATGTAACTTTCTGCATGTTTTTAATACTAAAGGATGCTTCGTAATCATTTGTTTATCTGAACCAAGTGAAAGAGAGGAGAATTGGGATATTGCATCAAAAAATGCTTCATTATCTAATAATGCCTCATCAATCGTATACAAAGTCTTTTCACGTACTTCATTTTCCATTAACCTCGTGAGCAGTGATTCCAATGTATAATCAGTAAACCGATAGCTTAACGCTTTTTGAGCTGCATATTCAAGGAGATGTCCTTCATCAAAAACAACCGAAGAATGCTCAGGTAAAAGCGGCAGCTGCCCTTCCCGCTTTCTGGATTCCTTTGTCCAGATATGCTCCATATAGAAATCATGGGAACAGATAATTAAATCCTCAGAATGTCGATAATAATCACGATGCAATGTTAGACCACAGCGATGACGCTTTTCACAAGAAAAACAATCCTGGACTGCATCCCAATTAACCTCGCTCCATTTTTCATCAGATAGAGATGGATAATCTCTTCTATCACCATACCTTTCAAAGGTTTGCATAGAGCCAACTGCATGAACAAAATCAGGAAGGCTTTCATAAATATCTGAAATTTCATCAGAAAAATCATTGTTCCTAGTCGTATCCAACTTTTTTAGACACAGGTATTGATCGCGCGACTTTGCCAAACGGACATCGATATTCAGGTCAAGAATTTTCTCTAACTTTGCGATATCTCCCTCTTTTTTAACCAACTGCTCAATCAAGGTCTCATCCGCACACGCAATAACTGCTGGACGATTTGTATAGCGTGCATACATAATTGCATAAAGCAAATAAACGATAGTCTTCCCCGTTCCAACCCCGGCTTCAGCAAACATTACTTTTTTATCCTTATAGGCATTTTCAAGTTGAAAAGCCATGTAAATCTGTTCATCCCTCAATTCAAATCCGGCATCTGGCAAAATATCATAAAATAAGTCACCAATCCATTCACCTAATTTATCATAAAAGGATTCAGTTTTTGCAATCTCAAATGGCATGCGTTTTTGCATGGTAGCCTCCCCAAAAAACTTTCATGTATTACACAAAAATAAATTTGTTAAACCTTTTATTTTTCTTGAATCTGTTCATTTTGCCGAGGAGGTCTCTTTCCCCAATATTGATAAAGGTCTGTACGAATAAAACCATTAAATAGCTTTCTCTTCTTGGTAGCTGGCCGTCCATAAAATTGTTCAAACTGCTCATGGGAAGTCAGAATATATTTTGACCATGTATCAAGAGCATTGAAGGCTTGGCCCATTTCTTTATACATATTTTCGATCTCTTTTTTCTCCCCGAGTCTTTCTCCATATGGAGGGTTCCCGACAATGACACCGTATTGTTTGTTTGTAGAAATATCTCTAACCTGCATTTGCTTGAAATGGATTAAGTCCGCAAAGCCAGCCTCAAAAGCATTATCTTGGGCAATTTTCACCATTCTATGGTCGATATCTGTTCCTAAAATATCTAATGGTTGATCATAATTTGCTAAGTCCTCTGCTTCATTTCTAGCCTCTTGCCATACTTTTGATGGGATCCAATTCCATCGCTCAGATACAAATTCCCGGTTAAAGCCTGGAGCAATATTTTGCCCAATCATCGCTGCTTCAATAGGAATCGTCCCCGAACCGCAAAAAGGGTCCATGAATGGTCTGTCTGCCTTCCAGTTTGTGAGCAGAACAAGAGCAGCAGCAAGAGTTTCTTTTAGGGGTGCCTCCCCCTGATCGACTCGATAACCGCGTTTATGCAGCCCCTGACCACTTGTGTCAAGGGTTATCGTAGCAACGTCTTTAAGAAGTGCCACTTCGATGCGAAAGAAAGCACCAGTTTCCTCAAACCAGGTACTACGCTTATAATGTTGTTTCATTCTTTCAACAACTGCTTTTTTTACGATTGCCTGGCAATCAGAAACACTGAAGAGCGTAGACTTTACAGATTTACCAACCACAGGGAATTCTGCGTCTTCAGGTAAGAATTTTTCCCATGGGAGGGCCTTAGTTTTTTCGAATAATTCATCAAAGGTATATGCCTTAAATTCTCCGACCTTGATTTTAATTCTGTCTGCTGTTCGAAGCCATAAATTACTGCGAGCGATCGCATATTCATCCCCTGTGTAGATGACCTTTCCATTTTCCACTTCACAGTCATATCCTAATGACCGTACTTCTTTGGCAACTAAAGCTTCAAGCCCCATTGCCGCGGTAGCTATTAATTGATAATTTCCCATTTTTCCACCCTTAATTCATTTCATTTGTATGTAAGTTTTTCACTAATATAATAATCTTTCATTCGATTTCATTATTGACAAAAAGTTGGAAACGAATGCAATATATACATTTATAATAATAAAAAGCCCTCCTTATTAGGAGAGCCGTTTAATCCAGCATACATTCCCATTAATAACGCCCTGTAAGCCATGTTCTGTACCAGTGTACTACAAACGACACGGGTGTGTCTCGTACTTAGGTGGTAATCATCTATCTACAGGTTCAAATTTGAACCTGTCCTTCTCCTTGTTCAATTCCTCAGAGAAAGTGCCCCTACCATTATTTGGGTTTCTCGCTCGTGGGGTTTACCCGTTCCACCCTTTCCATTTCTGGAAAGGCTACGTCACTGTGGCACTTTTATAGGTATTCATACCATATCCCAAAGGACTTAGGTATTTTCCCGGCCGTCAGTTGGATGCTAGCCCCAACTGCCCTAGCTTATGAATTCACTAGGCACGAACACTACGAGCATCTCAGCTCGTGCGAGCATGGACTTTCCTCTGCAAGATTACAAATGCATCTTACAGCGATTACCCGAACGTTATTAATGAATACAATCTATTATATGTATTTACCGCTGGTAATTCAATGGTTATTATCAGGAAATTTTCCTATTTCTTGTTAATCGTAGAGCTTGTTGCCAAAAACATGTTTTTCAAGATTGGATAACCGCTTCAAGATATCAAAATTTGTTGTCCCTGCAGGTTGTGCTGCTGGTTGTCTTTTTGATGTTTCTTCAAGCTGTTTTCGAAGACGAAGATTTTCCTGTTGAAGATCTTCAACCTCTTGATGAAATGTACCATAATCTTTAATGATTAAATCCAAGAACTTATCCACATCTTCTTGTTTATAACCCCGTACACCTGTCTTAAACTCTTTTTCTAAAATATCCTTAGCTGTTAATTTCACTTTATCTGATAGCATTCTATTCACCTCGGTATTCGCCAATCACTACCTATTATTTTTTCAAAAATATGTAGTTTTGTCAATTTTCATTTGTGTCGTTAAATGTAAGAATTTATAAATCATTTCAATATATGGATTTCCATCTAAAAAAATGACCAATAAGTTTAAAAGTCTTGCTGTTTCATATGTTCTTCCTCAACAATCATTTGTAAATCATAAAATGTGATAAGTTCAATGGGAAATGGATGTTTTTTTTGGTATTCAAGAGCCATTTCATATAGGTATTTTGGGCTCCCATCCCTTTCCTGATCGTAAAGAAGGAGGAGTGCCTCACTTTTTTCAATAAAAAATTGATTTTTTAGCCTAAATTGCCAAGGTTTTTCATAGCCCTTTTTCGAAACAGAATCAATGAAGTCTGCTTGTGCTAAGACTGACTCATACCATTCCTGATTATTTTCCTTCCATGAAGCTTGCTGGTCTAAAAACGGCGTGATAACAGCAAGTTTTAAATCTGGATATTCTGTTTGTAATTCAAATACAACTTCGGCAGCCCAGAGCTCTACACCTAATTGACCGCTGATGAGCACCCACTCTAGACCCTCGTCTAACATTGGAATCAGTGATTTTTTTATAGCAGCTTTGAGAAATAATACAGAGGGATGATCATTTTTAAAAATTCCTAATTCAAAAGGTTTATAACCTGAAATGGTCAGAACTTTCATAAAGAATGTTCTCCTCGCCAAGAATTTTTTTTAAAATGGATAAACATTTGAATAGTACAAGCATATCATATAAGTAAAGAAAACAATTAAAAAACAAGGGCTAAAAGCCCCTGCAATAGACATTATTTCAATTAACGTCTAGGACCCATGAATGGTCCCGGTGCAAACCCTGGACCCCCTGGGCCGAAACCTGGGCCTCCTGGACCGAAACCTGGACCTCCTGGGCCGAAACCTGGACCTCCTGGGCCGAAACCAGGGCCTCCTGGGCCGAAACCTGGACCACCCATTCCAGGCATAGCATTTGGCAATGCATTTGGTAGTGCATTTGCAGCAGGTGCTGCTACTGGCATTACGTTTGGTGCACATGTGTTACAACAATCAATATGCTGGTTGCAGCACTCCTCAGTACACGATGCTGTTTGTGGACAGTAATGTTTATGTTGATACATATGGTGATTCACCGTTGTAGTGTGGACAGGGTGAATATGCGGAACCACCGTTGTTGAAAACGTATGATTCACAATTTGTTTAGTCGGATGAATGACTGGCGGCATAAAATTAGTTCCAAGATACATATATTAATCTCCCTTCAGTTATTGGTTTACATTACAGCCTATGTTGAAGGGATTACTCTTGTACTAATGAAAACACCTATTTTTTTAGTTTTACACGTTTATGCCATGCTTCTTCATTTATAAAAAAGAATAAAAGCTATCTTTTAAACTCGTAAAAATAACTGCAGTCAAACAAACGACAATAAAAAATAAGAATAAAATCGCTTTATACATATTACTACCAGCTCCAAATGTTTAAATAGTCGTTTTTTTTCCTCAATCCAAATTCAAATTTTACCTCTTTCAACTATGATAAACAATATGGAAATACTGGTTTTTTAAATTAAATTTCACTCAATTTGTGGCAAAAAAGTGAACTTTACAAAAAACAAACTTCAGACCCACTTTTTATAATTTTCGATCTAACCTTTTAAGACGTAACTTAAGTTGCTCTAAGCTGCTTTGATTTGTCATAATAGGCGGGTTTTCCATCTCGGATACAATGATCATCGCCTTTTGACAATAATCTTTCGCAAGTGGATAATCCTTTAGCCTATGTTCATGTATTTTTGCAAGTTCTACGCATGCTTCTAACATCAGCCGGTTATCACCAGAATCAACCACATCAGAAAACAAATTCCGTGCACATTCCCAGTTGAGATCCTTTTTATTCTGCAATGCCAGAGCATATTTTGCTTGATAGGAAGTAAAATCCTTACCCGTGGCCAGCTTGGTCAAAAATTTTTTTGCTTCATTTTTTTCTCCAAGAGCAGCAAACCAGCGCCCTACCTCATAGGACTCGGGTCTTGTTTGAGTTTTGTCTGTTCCACATAGTTGAAAGGTTATATGAGTATACAAGGTTATAAGTGATAAAATATCAATTTCATTATGTTTGAGAATACCAAGCATACCATCAGGCTGTTTACTATCAATAAACTCAAAATAAATGATCGGTGCCAAAAAGCCAGGGATATCATCAACCCTTTCGACCCCAAGGACCTCTTTTTCAACTATTGCCAACTTTAACCGTTCTAATTTATGCTTCCAAAGCCTCCTTGCTGCATGAAATAAGTCAAAATGTCCAAATTGCGGCAGCTTTGGGACATGTTCTCGAACTAAGGTGTGCCTAGTTTTTACCTGGGGCCAATCAAACGATTTTCCGTTGTAGGTAACCAGCGTTTTATAATTCACCTTTTCTAGAAAGCTTTGGTATAACGGAACCTCGGCTCCCGGGTGCGGTAAAATATGTTGTCTTAAAATAAGGGAATCACCAGAAATGCTGGCATAGCCAAGTAAAAAAATAGTATTTCCCACCCCACCGCCAAGACCAGTTGTTTCCGTATCAAAAAAGAATAATTCTTCAGCTTGATGCCCTTCTGCTGATAAAGGATGGTTAACGGGCTGTTGATTCCAAATATCGACTGCGGTTAAAAAGTCACGAAAACAGTAGTGTCCATGCTGATAGGAGAGTGGATATTTCACTTCTCTGATCAAACAGTAATCTTTGTCGATAAAATATGGAAAAACGTTCTCTTGCTCCCATCTTTCCCTGAATGGAATCTCAATGCTCGCTTCCTGAGGAGGCAATGTACTATTTTTTTCAGATGGATTGCCAACAGAAAGATGTGGTTTTAAACGATTTAGTTTACTTTTTAACGACATCTTTTATCTTCCTTTTCTACATTGAAGATTTTATAAAGGCTTCAATAATTTTTAAGGCGTCCCTTTTTGCTGTTTCACTAATGGTATCTGTACCAATACATGACGGGCATCCCGATTCACATTGACAGCGAGTAATCATTTTCTTTGTTTCATCAAATACTTCTGACATACCGCTGTATATTTTTTCGCTTAATCCAATCCCGCCTGGGTAGCGATCATAAAAGAAAATGGTTGGCTTTTCGTTATGGTCTGCCTTTACTTGCGGAATAACATGAATATCCTGAGGGTCGGCCATTACGAATAATGGTGCGATATGGTTTAGGGCATGCGCAGTTCCGACAAGCCCCTGTTCGAGTCGCTCATGGCCCATTTCTGACATGGACTGGTTTAAAGAAATCCAGGCCAGCGTTTGTGTGAAGCTCTTCTTCGGGCAAATGGATGGGGCCGGATCCAATATTTTCGTGTGTCTCAAATTTAATTTTTTTAAAAATCGTTGCCATCGCCCTTACGCTAACATCCCCATAACCAAACTCAGCATCCACTTTCGATAGAAGCTTGTCGACTTCGAGGACTTTTAATTGAACCGCTAAATTTGCATCGGTGAAGTAGTCTACATCCACTTCTCTAACGAACGCCTTCTTTTCATCCCAATCAAGCTTTTCTACCTGGAATTGAGTACCTTGGTGTAAATAAATCGCTTCGTCGTGGAGGAGCGTCATCGCAGAAAAGCGGTCCATTTCCCCTATAACTTTTACATTCGCAACATCTGTTTGGTCCACGATGATTACATTTTCCTGTGATGCCGACCGTAAGCTAATGTTATGAGCTGGAAAGGAATCATTCATCCAATACCACTTTTCACCATTACGGTAAAGGACTTGTTCTTCGGTTAAATATTCTAGCAGTTCCTCTGTTTCTACACTTCCAAATTGCTCGCCTGCTGTAAAAGGGAGTTCATAGGCAGCACATTTCATATGGTCGATTAAAATAATTAAATTATCAGGATTAATCCTTGCTGTTTCCGGGCTTTTATTAAAAAAGTAATCTGGATTCTGGATGATATATTGGTCAAGAGGACTGGAGCTTGCCACCATAATGACTAAGGCTTCTCCATGCCTTCTTCCAGCTCTTCCTGCCTGCTGCCAAGCGCTGGATATCGTCCCAGGATAGCCTGTCATGATACATACTTGAAGTTGCCCAATATCAACACCTAGTTCGAGAGCATTGGTACTGACTACACCGTAAATCTCACCTGAACGGAGCCCTTTTTCAATCTTCCTTCGTTCGGTTGGAAGATACCCGCCCCGATAACCCATTATCGACTTTGCCCCCAATTGGTTTTTCACTAATTCTTGTAAATAAGTCAGAATGATTTCGACCCTCACTCTGCTTCTAGCAAAAACGATGGTTTGAATTTTATTTTTTAATAGTTCCCCAGCGATTTTCCGAACCTCTAGTGTCGCACTTCTTCTAATATTTAATGGTTTGTTTACAATAGGTGGATTATAGAATAGAAAGTGCTTTGTCCCGCTAGGGGCCCCATTGTTATCGATCAGATGCATTTTTTCTTCGGTTAGATTTTCTGCCAGCTCAAGTGGATTCGCAATCGTAGCGGATGTACAAATAAATACAGGGTTACTCCCATAATACCTGCAAATACGTTTAAGCCTTCTGATCACATTGGCCACGTGACTGCCAAACACCCCCCGATAGGTGTGAAGTTCATCGATGACAACAAATTTAAGGTTTTCAAATAAAGAAACCCATTTCGTATGATGGGGCAGGATTGCTGAGTGGAGCATATCGGGGTTAGTAATAACCACATGGCCCGCTTGTCTCACTCTTTGTCGAATATTTGCCGGTGTGTCCCCGTCATACGTATAGCTGTTAATATCCACGCCTGCTGCTTGGATAATCTCGTTGATTTCACTCTTTTGGTCTTGCGCGAGGGCTTTCGTAGGAAACATATAAAGAGCACGTGTACTTGAATTTGCTAAAATCGATTGCAAAACCGGAAGATTGTAGCAAAGGGTTTTACCTGAAGCTGTCGGAGTAACGGCGACGATACTTTTCCCGTCCATAATTTTTTCATAGGCCGATTTTTGATGTGTATATAGTTGTTCAATCCCCCTACTTTCTAGTGCGCTCCTTAAAACCTGATGGAGGTTCATAGGAAGCGGAACGGTTTCAGCCGGTTTTTCTTCGATGGTGTGCCATGTGACGATATTTTCCTTAAATTGATCATTTATTTTTAAGTCTGACAAAACTTCTTGCAAGTTTTTTTTCAACTTCATACTTCATCACCTCATTACATCTATTTTAACGAATGAACGTTCGTAACAAAAGTAAAAATGACATTTTTATTTTTGAAATACCTGGTACTTTTCTCCTGAAGTGAAATAATTTTAACCGTTACTTATACAATTCATATGAATAACAATAAACTATTGCTTAAATTTTTGTTACAATAGGTAATAACGGAATATATTTGTGAAGGTGATGGAATGAAAATTGAAGAGATAAAAAAGGTACTTTCTGTTTTTACCCTTTTTCGAGAATTAAATGATTTTGAAATAACGAAGATTTCTGATATAGCGATTACAAGGGAATGGAAAAAACAGAGTCATGTGTTTCTCCAAGGCGACCCACTTGAAAATGTCTATTTTATTTATGATGGAAAAATTAAAATCTACAAAAGTGATATTAATGGCAAAGAACAAATTGTTGCGATTGCTAAAAAAGGTGAAATGTTTCCCCATGTAGGTTTTTTCAGAAAAGGTGATTACCCAGCCTATGCAGAAGTACTTGAGCCCTCAACACTCATTGCGATTCCAATTTCAAAATTTGAAACCGTTTTGATTGAAAACCCTGAGCTATGTATTAAGGTGTTTAAAGTATTAGGTGAAAAAATTGTCGATTTACAAAACAGATTAGAAGAGCAAATTCTTAATAATACCTATGAACAAATCATCAAACTTTTGATTCGGCTTGCTCAGAAGCACGGTAAAGAACAAGAAGATGGGACCATTCTATTGAAGTCCGAATTCACCAACAAGGACCTTGCTAATATGATCGGCACAACAAGAGAAACAATTAGCAGAACCCTGACAAAAATGAAAAAAGATGAGTTAATAGAAGTAGATGATGAAGGAAACATGATCGTCGATGTTGAAATTCTCATGGAAGAAATTAATTTATTCTAAACAGAAGCCACAGCACATTGATGCTGCGGCTTTTTTGTTTGATTAGGAAATTAGAAAATTACTTATTGTGGATAACTTGAAATAGTTTTCTGAATCCAGCTCCAGCACCCAACTGCTAGTGGGCTTCGCTCTCCGCCCTACGATAAGTCAACATCGAATCGCTAACGCTCTCCGTGTTTCCTTTATCTCAGTTGGAGCGCTCCAGCCCATACGCAGCTAAACGGGCGCTTTCGCCTTTTGTTATTTATTTTAATGAAAGCTGAAGCATGTCTTCCATATCTTCTTTTGCTGTACCTATCAATTTTAGATTAAAGGTGTCTTGAAGGACCTGTAATACTCCTTCAGAAATAAATTCAGGCGGCTTTGGACCAATGCGGATATCCTGGATTCCTAAGCTAAACAGTCCAAGCAAAATGGCCACTGCTTTTTGTTCAAACCAAGATAAAACTATGCTGACAGGAAGTTCATTTACCTCACAGCCAAATGCATCTGCCAGAGCTAGAGCAATTTTAACAGTTGAACCTGAGTTATTGCATTGACCCAAATCAATATACCTAGGAATATCCGTTCCTGGCACAACACCATAGTCTACATCATTAAAGCGGAATTTCCCACATGAAGTCGTTAAGATAACCGTCTCTGGTGGCAATGATGTAGCCAGTTCACGGTAATAATTCCCGCCAGGACCAGGTGCATCACAGCCGGCAATCACGAAGAAGCGTTTGATTTTACCAGCTTTGACAGCATCAATTACTTCAGGAGCTAAGCCTAGAACCGTCTCATGATGGAACCCTGTAAGTAACGTTTCTTCAGATTCAATTGCTGCTTCAGGAAGCTCTAATGCTCTCTCAATCAGTGGAGTAAAATCATCATTGGTAATTTTCTCAACATTTTCAAGTCCTGCTACTTCATATGTAAACATTCTATCTGCGTAGGTTCCTTTAATCGGCATCACACAGTTAGTCGTTGCAAGAATGGCCCCAGGGAATGCTTCAAACAAACGCCGTTGGTCGTACCAAGCTTTTCCAATATTCCCTTTTAGGTGAGAATATTTCTTCAGTGCTGGATAACCGTGCGCAGGAAGCATTTCAGAATGGGTATAGATGTTGATACCTTTACCTTCTGTTTGCTTTAATAATTCCTCTAAAGCAAATAAGTTGTGTCCTGTAACAACAATACATTTACCTTCAATTTTGTTTTGGCTGACACGGATTGGCTCTGGAATACCTAAACGCTTGGTATGAGCTTCATCAAGAATTTCCATGACCCTAACCGCTGATTGACCTACTTTCATTGCCATATCAATATGTTCCTGAACATTAAAATTGGAATTGGTTAATGTCATGTATAGAGCTTCATGTGTGGTTGCATCAACAAATGGATCAGTGTAACCAAGTTGATTGGCATGTGTCCGGTAAGCTGCAATTCCTTTTAACCCAAAAATAATCGTATCTTGTAAGCTGGCAATCGTTTCATCCTTTCCGCATACACCAATAACATTACATCCGCCTGAAGGGGTTTGTTCACATTGATAACAAAACATATATATTCCTCACTTTCCATTAATTACTGCTAGAGTATACAAATCCTTCCTATTTTTTAATGTGATATATATCACTTATAAACAAACTGTAATAATTCGTTCAAAAATTTGTTGCAATAATATGGCGGCACCTACCTAATTTTGTCAGCATATACTAGCAAGTGAAATATTGGAAAGTGAGGGGAACCTAATGTCATCTAAGGTACCAAGTGATAAGAATGACTCTAAAAAGCAAAAATCAGAATCCTTTGGAGAATTAATAAGAATAATGAACGACTTTTTCAATGAAAGACCAATTAAAGGCTTTCTGCAGTCTATCGATGATTTTTTTAAAAGTCCCTTTCCACCGGGGGCAAACTTCCACGTTGACACAATAGAGGCAGATAACGAATATATTATCTCTGCTGAACTGCCTGGGGTTAAAAGGGAGCAAATCCATTTAAATATTTCGGGTAATTATCTTACAATTTCCGTGGAAAATAGAGAACTTGAAACATCTGAAGATGAGCAAAATCAGATCTTCCGAAGAAAGTATTTACAACAGAAATCATCCAGAACCATTTCACTGCCTCATACAATTATTGAAAAGAATGTGAAAGCTTCCTATCGGGATGGCTTATTAAAAGTTCGAATTCCTCAGGAAAAGGGGAACATGATTGAAATCGAAGACTAAATTACATTTCATCATCATATGAAAAGACGGCTCGTATATAAGCCGTCTTTTTTATTACACTTTAAATATTCCACCAAAGCCTTTTACAAGTGATGAAACTTGACTTACGGCATTCATCATTTGGCCTGCTGTGTTCACCATTTTATTAATATCCACCGACCCATCTTGGGACTTGAAGGAATTCATAAATGTTTGAACTCCGCCTGGCTGTTTAGGAATTGCACTTTGCTTAGGGTAAGGGTTCATTACCGGATAACCATTCATTGGCATATATTGTGGTTTTTGAACGATTTCATCTTGAGGCTGCAATGGATTCTGGAATAAGAATTGCGAATCCTTTTGCGTAAATGGCTGGCTAGTGTATTGCGTATTTTGTGAAACATAGCCAGGTTGATAGTTTTGCCCATATGGCTGGTACATTGGCGGATAATAAGGAATTTGTTGATTTGGTTGTTGGTAAGCGGTCCAATCATAGTTTTGAGGTGGACCTTGGTAATGGACTGGTTGATTACTATTATAAGGATGCTGATTCCTGTACTGACCAACTGGACCTTGGTGCACCATTTGCCCCGGGTATCCATTATTGAAGTAATTCGTCGGTCTTTTCTTTCCAAACATGGGCAAACATCTCCTCCGCAATTTATCTACTACACTTTATGTAGTGAATGAAGGAAAGGTGATTCCATTGGGAAGATACCCAATGTCATAAAGACAAGAATTTTGTCTAAAGTTTAAATATTTTAAAAACTAGAAATCCTTTCTTTTCATGATACGATAGAAAAAAGGATGAAGGAGGAGAAAATAGAGATGGACATTCGCGAATTAAAAGGCAAATTTATTCAAAGCAGGGAATATACTACTGATGATGTTAATGCATTAATGGATTTTGCTAAGAAAGCGTATATTCATAACGATATTACTATTAAAGAATATCGTCTTCTTGTCCGTGAACTTGAAAAACAGGGCGCGGTAATTCCAGATATGGAAAATGAAAACTCCCTCATCGAACATTCTTAATAAACATTAAAGAGATGCAAATGCATCTCTTTTCTATTTTTTTACTTCTTTTAAAATTTCTAAGAGAAAATAATCTACCGTGCGATTCGTATTTAAAAATCTTGTTTTGCTAGTTTCCGGGAAAAAGGATTGGATGGATAACTGGTTTATGTGTTCAGATGTCGTTTCGATTTGCTTCAGATGAAGATGTTTATGATTTGTTTCTGAAAGCCATTTCTTCATGGCCCGATTCCATTGTTCAGTGATTTCCTTTACTTCATTGGCAAAAGGTTTAATCACTTCATGAAAGTCAGGCTTGACCCCCGTCTCTCTACCCTCTTGAAAGTACTTCATGAATAAGCCATTATAAGCTAACAGTTTTTCAGTTAATTGGACGATTTCATCAGACATCATTTTAAAACCCTTTCTGAAAAAAAATAAATAGCAGCATGAAACTATCATGCTGCTTTAATCGTTATTCTATTTTAACGGTAATTAAAAGCCCATTTCAAGCTGTAAGGCTCTGGGCAGATGATTTGGATTGGAGCCGGCGACTTCTAAATTAGAAATGGAGTTAACTAGATCGATACTTTCTTCTAGTCCCTTTAATTTTTGTTTAGATACAATTAATTTAGCCTGCTCATCCTTGTCTAAATTTTTGCGCAGGTCTGAGAAGGATGCTTCAAGCACCACTTCCAAATCCTCTAACTGAACATATATTTCAGTCAGCATCGAAATCAACGTTTCCTTATCGGACAATGGCTTATTCATCTATTGACCCCTCCCAGCGTTTTCTACTAAGTATAATTCTCTTTCTTTTACTAGCTTCCTTCCACCATGACAAAACTAGAAGCTATTCGTCAAAGGTAGTGGTAAAATGGCATTTTTCCCTTATGTTTTCGACATCAATATAGCCTGAATGAAAAAATAAAAATGCGCACAAGCTATGATTGGAGGTGTTTTTTAATGACAAAAAATAATAAACAAAACAAAAAGCAGCAAACAGTTCAATCAAATACGGAAAAAAAGACAGGCTTTGGTGATAAAAAGCTTGTCGGTGAAAACCGACCTGCAGAATAAGAAAAGCGGAAGCGCCCGTTTAGCGGCGTATGGACTCCTCGAAAAAGCTAACGCTTTTTCTTCGTGCGGTGCATATGCTGACGAAGCGTTCCTTGTGGAGCGCTTCGACTGAGATAAAGGAAACACGGAGAGCGAAGCGATCCGATGTTGACTTATCGTAGGAAGAAGAGCGAAGTACACTAGCCGCTGGGCGCTGGAGCTAGACACTATCACACAAAAAGCAAGGGTAACACTCCCTTGCTTTTTTATTTCCACTTTTTTAACTGTAAGGTCCTTTGCAGGGCGAGCATTAATTGAAGCTGATTTGATTTAGCAAAATACCAATCAGTAATGTGAATAGGCTGACGATGTTTTGCGGGTAAATGCAGCCAAACAGGGGATACCCTGCGATGCTTACTCCAATCCTCATAAACATGTTGGTTATGCTTTATTACGGGAAAACTTGCTCGTAAAATCGGTGTTTTCTGTCCTGTTTTTGTCCTAAAATATTGTTCATAATCATTTCTTGAGCCTGTATGCGGTGTTTTTTCAGCAAATTCATAAAAATAGGGAAAGAGTCGTGGATGAAAAAGGATGCTAGCAAGCCTTTTTCCTAAGTTAATTCTTTTTGAAAGTGACTTGAAACCATTTGCACTGGCACCATATACTTCGCCTCCGCAGGTCGGAAATAGCACACAACTGAAGTGAAGCCAATCTTGAAAAGAAAAAATCTTTGATTGGAACACTTTCTTCTTATAAACAGGGTGATCAATGATAGGAGTTTGAATGACGTTTTGTTCATTTATAATTAAAGAAGTGGTTAGTCTATCCTTATCATTTTCTTTCCAATATCGAACCCATTCTTTTTGAATAAAAGTTGACACATGAAAATGAGGAAGTAAATGAAACATTTGTCGATTTAATTTCGTCGAATATTGATAGACCAATAATTGGGGAAAGATATCATGAAAAATCAACCAATTTGCCCGCTCATAGGTAAGAAAAAGCTGCTTTCTCGTCATATCTGAAAGTAATTGTGGGAAGATTGACCCTTGGAGGTCACACATATTCCATCCGCCATTTCTAGAAACCATACTTGCTAGGAAAGACCAAATGATATCTGGATTTTTTTTAAAAAAAGAAAAGTACGCTTCTGTCCTCGAGATGTTATCAACATTTTTTTTATTCGTTTCAGCTGCAATTTGACGAATGATTGTTCGTTCCTGTATTGTAAGATGATTCATGTTCATCTTCCCTTAAATTTTTTTAATAGATTATTAATTCTATGAAAGAGGTTGTATTCAATTATGGCAAATGCATCATGTTAAAATTAGGCATTCCAGGTACAATTGTTATTAGAGTGTGTATGCAAATCTATTTTATACACCCCTTTCTCACAAAGATTTGATATGATAAGGAAGAGCTTGAGAGGTGTAAGGCATGAATTTTAACTATCCAAACGGAAAAAGGTACATACCAAGAGAACCTGATTCAGAAAATAAAATGAAAAAGAAAAAAAATGGTTCTTATAGTAATAGAGGGATGACACTTGAGGAAGATTTAAATGAAACAAATGAATATTACCGTGTGAGAAATGTAGCGGTTATTCATAAGAAACCGACGCCCGTTCAAATCGTCCAGGTTGATTATCCAAACCGTAGTGCTGCAGTAATCAAAGAGGCGTATTTTAAACTAGCCTCCACCACGGATTATAACGGAGTCTATAAAGGAAAGTATATTGATTTCGAGGCAAAAGAAACACAGAACCCTACCTCATTTCCATTAAAGAATTTCCATCAACACCAGATACAGCATATGGAAGAAGTGTTGAATCAAGGAGGGATTTGTTTTGTCATCCTTCGTTTTACGAGATATGAGCAGGTTTTTTTACTTGAAGCAAAACACCTGTTAACATTTTGGGAAAGGATGACTAATGGAGGCAGAAAATCAATTACCAAAGAGGAAGTGGAACAACAAGGGCATCTGATTCCACTTGGTTTTCAACCGCGAATTGACTATATTAAAATAATAGATAAGCTTCATTATTGAGTGCAGGATCGAAAGGAAGGAATGTTACAATGTCAGATCAGTACCAATCAAGAGAGGAGCGCCGGAAGAAACTCCAATCCAAAGGTAACCCAAAACCCAAGAAGAAATCCGGTGGTTTAGTTAAGAAAATTTTTCTTGCTTTAATGGCCCTTGGTATAATTGGAATTCTTGCCGGGGTGGGTACTTTCGCCTACTTAGTAAAGGATGCTCCCGTGCTTGACCCGAAATTATTAAAAGATCCGATCCCATCGAAGATTTTAGATAAAGATGACAAGTTAATTACTGAAGTAGGTGCCGTTAATCGGGAATATGTAAATTATAAAGATATACCGCAGGTTGTTGAAAATGCGATTTTAGCAACAGAAGATTATCGTTTTTATAAGCATCATGGAATTGACCCCATTCGATTGGGAGGTGCTGTGTTAGCCAACATCCAACACGGACTTGGTACAGAAGGTGCCAGTACCATCACACAACAGGTAGTAAAAAACTCATTTTTAACTCCTGAAAAAACGTTAAAGCGAAAAGTCGAAGAAGCATGGCTTTCCTATCAACTTGAACAGCAATATACAAAGCACCAAATTTTCGAAATGTATGTCAATAAGGTGTATGTTTCTGAAAATAGTCATGGGATTGCTACCGCTGCAAAAATTTATTATGGTAAAGAATTAAAAGATTTAACTTTATCAGAAGCAGCCCAAATTGCCGGAATGCCGCAAAGTCCAAATAATTATAATCCTTTCGATCATCCGGATTTAGCTGAAAAGAGACGAAATATTGTCTTAACGTTAATGGAGCAGCACGGCTTTATTTCGAAACAAGAGATGGAAAAAGCAAAAAAGGTATCGGTTAAATCAACTGTTTTGAATGAAAAACAACGGATTGTAAATGAAAAACCTTTTGATTCATTTGTAGATGCTGTTATAGATGAAGTGAAGGAAACATCTGATTTTGATATTTTTACTGATGGATTAACCATCCATACAACCTTAGATCCAGATGCACAAACCTATGTAGAGGACATTCTCAATAAATCAGACATTATTGATTATCCGGATGATGAATTTCAAGCCGGGGTTGCCCTCCTTGATACACAAACAGGAGAAATCCGTGCAATCGGAGGCGGAAGAAACCAAAAAGTTAAACGTGGGTTTAATTATGCTATCGATACACAGCGTCAACCAGGATCAACGATTAAACCTGTTCTCGATTATGCCCCTGCAATTGAATATTTAAATTGGGGAACCTATGAAATGATAGAGGATAAACCCATCACCTATTCATCCGGGAAGAAATTTGGAAACTGGGACCAAAGCTACAAGGGAGCTATGACAATTAGAACAGCTCTGCAACTATCTCGAAACTCACCAGCCGTTCAAACTCTTCAGCAAGTTGGTCTGGATAAAGCCAAAAACTTTGCTGTGGATTTAGGTATTCCTTTAAAAGAAATTTTTGAATCCTACGCCATTGGCGGATTTAGAACAGGTGTTTCCCCACTTGAAATGGCAGGCGCCTATAGTGCTTTTGGGAATAAGGGTATTTACACCAAACCACATGCGATTAGGAAAATCAAGTTGCGAGATGGTACCTTTATTAGCACTGCACCAGAACCGAAGGTAGTAATGAAGGACTCTACCGCTTTTATGATTACTGATATGATGACGAGTGTCCTCGAATATCCCGGTACAGGTACAAGGGCGAAAGTTCCCGGACTTCCGATGGCCGGAAAGACAGGAACAACAAATTATACAGATGAAGAAATTCAAAAATGGGGTATACCAAGCAGCAGGTCGGTTCCTGATGCATGGTTCACCGGATATACCACCAATTACACCGCATCTATTTGGACCGGTTATAAAGATCGAAGTACCCCTATTAACGCAGTAGGAGATAATCAACGTTTAGCCCAATTGTTATTTAAAAACATAATGGCCTATGTATCGAAGGATATCGATACACCTGACTTTAAGATGCCAAACAGTGTTCAAAGAGTCCGGATTGAAAGAGGCTCGATGCCGCCGGTATTAGCTAGTCAATACACTCCGGGAAGCCAAATTGTTACCGAGTATGCTGTGAAAGGTCATGCACCTAATAGAGTCTCAAAAAGGTATGATAAACTGAATACACCGAAAAAGCTGAATGCCAAATATGATGAAGTAAATCAAAATATTACCTTAACATGGGATTACAAAACAAATGTTACTTTCACAATAACGGTGGATAGCACTTCTGGTCAAAAGCAATATACTCAATCTGGAACATCATTAACAATCCCTGCAGTACCGGGTTCTAAGTATACCTTCACTATTGTTGCAATCAGTGGCAATCGAACAAGTGCCCCCGCAACAAGATCGATTGATATACCACTGCCAATCCAGGAAGAAAACCCTGGCACTACTCCCCCTGGTAATGAAACTACTCCTGGTAACGGGAATGGGAATGGAAATGGAAACAATGGAAACGGAAACGGAAACGGGAATGGCAACAATGGAAATGGCGGTAATACTGGCAGCGATCCAGGTACTGGAGATGGTACTACAACTCCAGAGACTCCCATCAACAATGGGACAGGTGAAGGAGCAGTTCCAGTAACCCCAGGGACATAGTAAGAAAAGCGAAAGTGCCCAATCTATATAAAAAAGCGTCGAACCATTATGGTTTCGACGCTTTTTTTAATATATTCCTTTTCATAAACAACTTTTCTTGCTCAATCATTAACTCAGATAGTTGGCGATAGGAATGATAGAGATTGGGTCTAGAGATGACAAAACCTAACCTTTCTTCCACATTTACAGGTTTAAACTCATATTGGGTAAAAGTTAAAGGTTCACCCTGTCCTACCGGCACTTCATTGGACCAAGACAAAAACTGAATAAACAATGTAATACCCTTTTCCATTAACACTTTTGCGTTTTTATATTTACGTTCACGGAATAATGTTTCGAGTTGGTCTCTACTATTTTCCCATTCCTTAAGAAGGTTGGATATCTGGTCTGCCTTATTATCCATTCGAGGAAACCTGACCTTTCATCCGCTTTTTGCCCTCCCTGCATATCTCTAAGAGTGGGCAACTTGGACATTGTGGATTTTGGGCTTTACAATGATAACGGCCAAAGAAAATTAAGCGATGATGTGTGACTGACCATTCGTCTTTTGGAATCTTCCTCATTAAGGTTTTTTCTACTTCAAGTACGGAATCCTTCCATCGACATATGCCTAGACGCTTACTTACTCTTTCAACATGTGTATCTACTGCTATCGCTGGCACATTAAAAGCAACAGACACAACGACATTTGCAGTTTTCCTGCCCACACCAGCCAGTTTGGTTAACTCATCCCGATCCATTGGAATTTCCCCATTATACTCTTCTAAAATCATCCGACAAAGGCTTTGAATATTTTTAGCTTTATTTCGGTAAAGACCAATCGAACGGATATCGCTTTGTAATTCTTCAAGCGTCACCTCTAGATAATCCTTAGGTGTTTTGTATTTTTCAAATAATGTTTTGGTTACTTTATTTACGAGCACATCGGTACATTGTGCAGACAAGGCCACAGCAATGATTAGTTCAAATGGATTTGAATGATTTAATTCACAGTGGGCCTCTGGAAACATCCTACCCATCTGATCAAGGCAATAACGGATTTGGGTATTATTTAACATAATTCTCACCTACTACGATTAAATGAATAAAACGAGAGATAACACTCTCGTTTATTAAAACTATTGTTCCAACCAATTGTAAAAGGGAACAGTCGGTTGGTGTGTCTCACCCTTCACATTCCCTTTAGGTGTTTGCTTTTGTCGGAATTTAAGTCCGTGAGTTTTCGCTTGCTCTATCGTTTTTATCCCGCTTTTCTTCCAATCAAAAAGAATTCTATCAATATAACGGAAATTTAATTTTCCGGACATTACGGCTTCACGTAAAGCAGCTTTAATAATGATAGGATCGTGATGATCATCATCCATCCACATGGCCAGAGACTCACATTCAAATGGCGATAACGGACGGCCAAATTCCTTTTCAAAACAAGTATATAGGTCTGTTTCATCATCTTGTTTATCAGTTTCTTTAGTATTTATATTATTTTTAAGGAAATGTTCTACAAGTCTTTCCCATAAAGGAATGACAGTATACTTTTCATAACGAATGCCTTCGTTTGTATATTCATCGGTAATTTCGATAAACCCTCTTTGAATCAACCTTCTAAGCATATCATTACATTCCGAAATCGTAATTGTCATTCGTGCCGATAACTCATCTGGAGTAGGGAATTCATGCCCCTTTTCTAAAAAGGTCAGTATATTTAATAAAAGAACAAGTTCATATTCATTTAAATTTAGATTGCGGTATTCAGAAAATAATAATGTTGGGATTGTAATATTCCCTTCTTGAATCCATGCTAATAGGTTTGTTTTCATCATTCGGACACCTCCTGTTTAGTATACCACGAACAAATAACCGGAGTAAGAGTTTTAGGCATCCATCTTTGGTAACTAAAAGCAAAAAGTCTGCAAGTTATTGGCAGACTTTTTTTCGCTTTAATTATTGACTATGCTTGATTTGGATGTAACAAATTGATGGATTCTCTCTACTGCTTTCTCCAATAATTCTAGAGACGTTGCATAGGAAAGCCGAATATTGTCAGGTGTTCCAAAGCCCGAACCAGGGATAACAGCAACTTTAGCATCTACTAGTAAAGCTTCAACAAAAGCATCCACATCATGATACCCTGTCAATTCTGCTGCTTTCTTTACATTTGGATAAAGGTAGAAGGCTCCTTGCGGTTTCACACATGTGATACCTGGAATCGCAACTAGTTTATCAAAGATAATCGATAATCTTTCTTCAAACGCCTGACGCATATCTTCTACAGGCTGTTGTGAGCCATTGTAAGCAGCAATTGCTGCATACTGGGCAGTAGTTGTCGGATTAGAAGTACTATGGCTAGCGAGGTTTGTCATCGCCTCAATGATTACTTTATTCCCAGCCGCATACCCAATTCTCCAACCTGTCATTGAATGTGATTTAGAGACACCATTGATCACAATAGTTTGCTCTTTAAGTTCAGGAGAAAGTTGTGCAATCGAGATATGTTTATTTTCTCCATAAACAAGCTTTTCGTATATTTCATCTGAAACAATGAGGATATTCTCTTCAAGACAAACTTTTCCGATGGCAAAAAGTTCATCTGCCGTATATAACACACCGGTTGGATTACTTGGTGAATTAATGATGACGGCCTTCGTATTTTTTGTGATGGCCCTTTTTAATTGATCCGGAGTGACTTTGAATTGATTCTGCTCTAATCCTTCGATATAAACAGGTACGCCACCTGCTAATTTGACTTGTTCTGGGTAGCTGACCCAATAAGGCGTAGGAATGATAACCTCATCGCCATCATTTAATAGAACCTGAAATAATGTATAAAGAACGTGTTTAGCTCCATTTCCGACAATGATCTCATTTAGTTTATAGGATAACTCTTGATCCGTTTCAAATTTCTTAATAATCGCCTTTTTTAATGCAGGTAAGCCCGCTGAAGGTGTATATTTCGTATGCCCCTCATTCATTGATTGCAACGCGGCATCTAAAATATGCTGCGGGGTATTAAAGTCAGGTTCACCAGCGCCTAAGCCAATCACATCTTCCCCTTGTTCCTTTAATTCCTTTGCTTTTGCAGTAATTGCTAATGTTGTCGAAGGTGTAAGTGCCTTCACTCGATTTGCTAGTTCCACTACCATGCCAATTCCTCCAATTTCCTTCTCTTTTATAGGTTTTCAATTTTCTTTAGCCATTCACCTGTGTCAAAGTGAACATAGTAATAATTTATTAAATTATTGTCAGAACGATAATAAATTTCCCACAAGGGGATATTTTTTTCCATGCCAAGTCGCACTGAAATAATCTTTTTAGGGTTTTTTTCTTGTAAAAGTTTTTGAATAGCTTCTTCTTTTGAAAGGCCATCCTTTGCTTTTTTTACGAAAACTTGCTTACTTTTTTCTGGAATCCATACGATGATTTTTTCATCATTCGTACTTTTCCCCTCAATGACATTAACCGTTTCTATGCCATTATAAATATGAAAATCCTCAATTTCCTTCAAAGATATTTCCTTGTTGGCTAGTGCGACAGCTTTTTTCTCTGCCGTGTTAATTGGATTCATAGATTTGAAATATACATTAGTTAATAAACCAATAACCACTAATACAAATAAAACGCAAAATATAATCCACTTTTTCATTAAACAATCACTTCTTTATGTACGATAAATGGTAAAAATCGCTGTATTTTTATTTTCTTGATCCAGAGCAAGTCCGAACATAAGATCTTTTTGCTTCAGTGTCCGGTTAAGGGAATCAACAATTTTATACAAATCCGGACTATGCTGGATTTTTACGGTTGATAAAACTTCAATTTTACTTTCCATCCTATTTCCTCCAATGTTTACCTATTCCTTTATAACTTTTGATAAATCTTATCCATTATTATAACAGGTAGAAGTAAAAAGAGGGCCTGTGATGATATTAATTTTTCTAATTTTTTCTTATTCCACTTCTTCGATCGGGATTGTTATGACTTCATAGTTAGAATCTGTGAATTTAATAGTTACGGTACCATGTTTTTTTGTTGAATAGATTTCAGACCATGTTTCATGGAGGTCAATGAGTATATCTGGGTCATGCTGCTCTGCTTCAGGTGGAAAGAGAATCGAAATTTGCGGATTTAAATACTGGATTAGTTTCTCTGATAAAGAGTCCTCCGCTGCATAATTAGGAATCTTAAATACATTTATGTTTTCCAAATTCTTCTTCAAAAGAGTTTCCTCTGCACGCTGCGTGAATGAAGTCATCAGGAAAATTCGGTGATTAAAAAAATTCAATGTAAAATCCATACCTTCGTTGGGTTCATTTCCTACAAATTGAACCACTACAGTGACTTCAGGAAGAATCTTTTCCTTTGTTCCCTGCTCCCAGGAGATAACTGCAGGTTTATTGGTTACGTTTAGTTTTTTAGATAATTGAGCAGATATCTCCCGAGTAGTAATAATTTCTTTAATGCTAAACTTTGTTATTAACCTATTGATTAGCTTTTCAGAAAGCTCATGCTCGTTACTAGTCAGAATTAGCTTTGATATTTCCTTTACATCATAAAGGTTTAGCCAGCCTTCCAATTCCGCATCTGTTTCCTTACCCCCGGTATTTACCAAGATATTCTCCCCACTTGAACCTTGAATAAGGGTGGCTTCGCCTTCAGTAAGTCCTAAAAATGTAACAGCTAATTCATGATCCCGAATATTTAAGTCAATGTTTTCTATATTTGAAGTTGGCTTTGCTGCCTCTACCAACAAAGTGGATTGGATGAATATGGACAATAATAATAGTAAGGTTCTCATGACACACCTCCCATAATATATAGGATGTGCAATTTACCAAATATTATCCTGTATAATAATCATCGGCTCCCATTAATTAATGACCATGAATCATAACCAAGAGTCAATAATCTCAACTAAATCATCCATTCTACCTTTTTTTATAGGAACATTAGGGATGGATTTCAAAAAGGCCTTGCCATACTTGGTCGTTACAATCCTTTTATCAAAGACAACAATAATCCCACGGTCATTTTCCGTACGAATGAGGCGTCCAAATCCTTGTTTAAATCTAAGGACTGCTTCAGGGAGTGAGTATTCTGAAAAGGAATTACCCCCGCGTTTTTCGATTAATTGGCACTTTGCCTCTGTCAGCGGTTCATCTGGCGGACTAAATGGAAGCCTAACAATAACTAGGCAAGATAAATCCTCACCAGGGATATCTACCCCTTCCCAGAAACTACCTGTCCCTAGCAATAAAGCCTTATCATACCTTTGGAAATTCCTAGTTAGTCTTGTTCGACTCCCACTGGTTATCCCTTGAGCAATCATTGCATAGTCATGCAAAAAACCACTTTCTTTAATTAGTTCATAGGTTTTCTTTAACATCTCATAGGCAGTAAAGAGGATAAGCATTCTTCCTTTGGTTGCCTCTGCAATGGTGATGATATGTTCGGTTATAGAAATAACATAATCCTCTAACGAAACTGTGTTTATTTCCGGTATATCTTCAGGGATTAACAATTGAACCTGCTGATTATATTGAAATGGAGAAGGAATGGTTAGTTGTATCGTTGAAACAGGATCGAGCCCAATTTCCTTCATAATATAGTCAAATGATTTATTCACGGTTAGAGTAGCAGACGTAAGGACTACCGCTTTTTTGAGTTGAAAAAATTGCTCCTTTAATTGGTCGGCCACTGACGCTGGCTGAGCTATAAAGGTAGTCACATTCTGCGTTGAACGAATATCTATTTCAATCCATTTTACATCACTTGTTTGTTTGATAAAGGAATAAATAACTGTGTTTCTTAATTCTATCAGTTCATTTAAAAAAGATTGAATCTCTTCCATTTTATTTTCTTGGGAACGCGTTAACGTATCACTTTCTTTTTTAATCCATTCGAGTCGTTCAATAATGACTGAATGAAAATCCTTTAGTAAAAAGGCGAACCTTTCTGCACTATGGACAAGTGCCTTTTTTTCCTTTGCCTCATCTTGAAGAGAAAAGCGAACTTTGGCACGGTTCATTCCTTTTTTATTAATAAGCTTAGATTTCGCAAATAGAGCAATCAATTGAAAAAATTCATCTGTTTCAAAAGCAAGGTCAACATTCAGTTGATTTAACTTAGTGACTGGTGGTGGTGGTACCATCTCCGTTTTCTTTGGTATTGAAGCGATAAGCCGCTCCAAGTCATAAAAGAGCAGTTTTTGTTCATAAACACCAAACTGACTTAATAAGAGCCTGGTAGACAAATAATCTAATGTATGGCCAAAAAACTGACTTGCCACTTTTTCAAATTGATGCCCCTCGTCAATAATCGCAAAAGAATAATCAGGCAAAATTGTCCCTTCGCCTTTAATATCACTTAAAAGCAAAGAATGATTGGTAATAATTATATCGGCGGATTGTGCTTTTCTTTTGGCATTCAAATAAAAATCTTTTTCCTGCCATACTTGATTCTGCAAAAATAAAGCAGGTTCGTTCTTAATCTTATTCCAGAATAATTGCCCGCCACTTGATAGGTTCAATTCATCCCGATCACCTGTCTCAGTTTCAATCAGCCAAATAAGAATTTGCATTTTGGTTAAACCTGTATCGTAATTATCATTATCATCTGACAGCGTTCGGCTGAACTTTTCTAAACTAATATAATGGTTCCTTCCCTTTAAGAGAACAGTGGTCAGATTAAAGGGAAGAATTTTAGCCAAGAGCGGGATTTCATTTTTTAGAATTTGTTCTTGTAATTGGATGGTATGCGTACTTACAACAATGGGAAGTCCCTTTTGTTTTGAAAAATAGGCAATCGGAAGCAAGTATCCAAGTGATTTTCCGACACCTGTTCCCGCTTCAATCAATGTATGCCTTTCCGTTTGAAAGGATTGATACACCGTATCCATCATCGTAAATTGACCTGACCTCATTTCAAAGGCTTCAAAAGCATGGTTAACCAACCCGGTTTTTTCAACTTCACTTGCTGGAAATTGGTATTCTTTACCCGAATTAGTCGTTCCTGTCTGCTCAGCTGGCCTTTTTAGGGCAATTCCTTTAAAAATCTCGATGGACTCCGTTAATTGTTCAAGTGTGTCCTCTTTGTTTACCAGTATGTCATCAATGAATTGTTGCAGGTCACTTTTAAGACCACCTGATAAATAAGAAAGCTGCTTTAGCGTTACTAATGGTAATGATGTCAAACGATCTAGTAGAATCAAAAAAAGTTCAGCAGTCACCTGTGCATCACTATCCGCTTGGTGCGGGCGATCATGATTAAGATTTTCTTTCTCTGCTAAATCGGATAATTTATACCCATCTGCTGTTGGATAAAGTATTCTAGCCATTTCAACCGTATCAAGGACAGGGCCAAAGAAACCTTCATGACCCGATTGGATTAATTCATCTTGAAGAAACGACAAGTCAAATAAAACATTATGTGCAACAAAATAAGCTCCATCCAGCAAATTCATAACTTTTTCCGCTATTTCCGAAAATAGCGGCGCTTCCTTCACCATGTCATCATTTAAACCGGTCAATTCTTCAATAAATATAGGAATGGATTTATTTGGATTGATTAATGACGAAAATTTTTCTGTGATTTTTCCATCTTCAATGACCACAGCACCAAATTGGATGATTTTGTCACCCTTTTTTGGAAGGTTTCCCGTTGTTTCCAAATCAATTACGACGAATTTATTTATCATTTCATTAACACCCCAAACCTTCGTTCATTAAAACGGTATCACATTATCTTTAAAAGAAAAAGTATATACTTATAAGAGCTGCCAACTCTACTATTAAGTTTACGCTTATTATTATGTATATTATATAGAACTCCCGTTAAAAAAGAAAAATCCCCGGAAATGGGGATTACATAATCGTGAGGGCCGGTTCTTTATTGATCAGTTCTTTTATACGATTGTCTTCATCCATTATTGCTACTTTGGGTGTATGTGTTGCTGCTTTTTCTTCAGCAACAAGCGCATAGGAAATGATAATAACGATATCACCCTTTTGCACCAGGCGGGCAGCTGCACCATTTAAACAGATGACACCACTGCCTCTTTCGCCGGGAATAATGTAAGTCTCTAGCCGTGCACCATTGTTATTGTTCACAATTTGCACCTTTTCATTTGCAATCATTCCAACTGCATCTAATAAGTCTTCATCAATAGTGATACTGCCTACATAGTTTAGATTAGCCTCTGTAACAGTTGCACGATGGATTTTTCCGTTCATCATGTTGCGAAACATTATATTTCTCCTCCGTTCTCTTTTTTCTATCAATCTATATTCGTAATGTAATTGTCTATTAATCGTACCTTCGTAAATTTTACAGCCAATGCAATAATAAATGTACCCTCTAATTTTTCCAATGGCTTTAATTGTGGATAGGAGTAAATTTGGACATAATCAATTGTCCCCGTTGATTCATTGGTAATCATGTTACTAATCAAGCCAATTAAATTGGCAGGATTTCGTTCACCTTGCTTAATAGCTGTCTCTGCTGATTGAAGGCTACGATACAATACAGATGCTTCATGTCTTTCCTTAGGCAGAAGATTAACATTCCGAGAACTCTTAGCAAGTCCGTCGTTTTCACGAACGATATCGACTGAAATAAGTTCTACAGGAATATTAAAATCTGATACTAACCCCTCAAGTACCGCCACCTGCTGGGCATCTTTTTTTCCGAAATAAGCTCTTGTTGGTATGATGATATTAAAGAGTTTGGTAATGACTGTTGCTACACCATCGAAATGTCCAGGGCGGGATTTCCCGCATAAAACATCTGTTCGATCCTGGACGGTAACTTTGACTGAAGGTTCGTTTGGATACATTTCCCCAACCGATGGATGAAAAAGAAAATCAACCCTTTCACTTTCGGCCAAGGCACAATCACGTTCAAAATCACGTGGATATTCCGCATAATCCTCTTTTGGCCCAAACTGTAATGGGTTCACGAAAATACTTAGGACAACGATATCATTATCTTTGCGTGCTTTATTTAATAGCGTTAGATGACCTTCATGCAGAAATCCCATCGTTGGTACAAAACCAATCGACTTTTCTTGTAACTTCAGTTTATTCATTATCGTCTGCATTTCTTTAATGGTTGTGATAACCTTCATTTCGTACCTCCATAAAGCTCTTTCAGTTCCTGTTCCTTCATTGTGAATGAATGTTTATCTTCAGGAAACCGTTTATTTTTAACGTCAGCTGCATAGGCTTGAATTGATTCAATCATAAATGGGTTGACAGCATGGTATTGTTTAACGAACTTTGGTACTCGATTAACGCCATAGCCTAGAATATCATGATAGACGAGAACTTGCCCATCGACCGCAACCCCTGCCCCAATTCCGATAACTGGAATGGAAATGGTTTGTGCTACTTCCTCTGCCAGTTGTTTTGGGACACATTCAAGAACAAGTGCAAATGCACCGGCCTCTTCACATTTCTTAGCATCTTCAATCAATTTCCTTGCAGCCTGGACATCTTTCCCCTGTACTTTATACCCACCCAAAACACCCACTGATTGAGGGGTTAACCCTAAATGGGAACAAACAGGAATACCGGCTCTAGTAAGCGCGGTAACTTTTTCAATAACATCATCTGCCCCTTCTAATTTAACCGCATGTGCTCCTGTTTCTTGAATGAGTCTTGCGGCGTTTAATAAGGTATCCCGAACGGACAAATGATAAGTTAGAAATGGCATATCAGCGAGAATAAATGTATCTTTTGCTCCACGTTTTACAGCTTTTGTATGATGGATCATATCGTCAAGCGTTACGGGTATCGTTGAATCATAGCCTAGGACTACCATCCCAAGTGAGTCTCCCACCAATATAACGTCAACTCCCCCCTCTTCAGCCTGTTTAGCTGACGGGTAATCATACGCAGTTAACATGACGATTTTTTCATTATTCTCCTTCATTTTCAAGAAATCTGTTGTTTGCATCATCAACTTTCCCTCCTTTTATATGGGAGAGGGGAAAAAGATATATCGAAGAGCAAATAAAAAAGATCCTTCTGAAGGCAGAGGATCCCGGTTACTCTTTAACATGCTTCATCCCTCTGTCCCGGTCCGCATTACGGATCTAGGCAGAAACCTTTTTAATTGTAGTTTCATAAAGGTGCAGTTCTCAGTGGATACTGCCCATTGGAATGAATTATAACAAATTTCACGAAAAGTTCAAGCTTTTAAATTTCAATATCCGCAGAATAGATATGGTGAATCCTTCCAGTCCTATCCTCTAACTGCAAGACTCCATCATTGGTTATTCCTAGTGCTTTTCCTTCAATCGTATTGTTCAGTGTTCTAGCCTTTATGTATTTGCCGATACTGCTGGCGTATCCTTCCCATAATAGTTTTATCGGAAGAAAACCTTGGTCTAGATACAGCGTATATAATTTTTCAAACTCTTTGAAAATAGTCCTAATTAACTCTGCTCTAGAAAGTGGTTTTCCCTCCTCTTCTATAAAAAGGGAAGTGGCTATCTCTTGAAGTTCAAGCGGGAAATCTTCTTTCTTCTGATTCACATTTATACCAATTCCAATAATAATTGAATGAATTCGGTCCGCTTCAGCTTGTAATTCCGTTAATATTCCCGTTACTTTCCTTCCGTTAATAAGAATATCATTGGGCCATTTTATTTCCGGGATAAGGTCTGTCATTTCTTCAATCGCCTGTACAATTGCAACTGCTGCGAGCAAGGTCAATTGTGGGGCATTACTTAGGGGGATGTTCGGTCGTAAAATCATGCTCATCCAAATACCGGTATATTTAGGTGAATGCCATTTACGGGCCATTCTCCCCCTTCCTGACAATTGCTCTTCGGCAATGACAACTGTGCCTTCAGGGGCATTTTCTGAGGCATGGTGATGGGCAATCTTTTGGGTAGACTCCACACTTTCTACATAATGAATATTTCTCCCTATAAAGTTAGTTGTTAAGCCAAGCCTTACCTCATCAGCTGTAACCTTTTCAGGAGTTTTTAAAATCCGATAACCCTTGTTTCTTACTGCTTCTAATTCAAAGCCTTCCTTTCTCAATTCCTCTATATGCTTCCAGACTGCTGTCCTTGAGCAGCCAATGATTTCTGCTAAATGCTGCCCAGACAAAAAGGCGTCACCCGCAGTTGTAAAGGCATCAAGTAATTCTTTTCTTATTTCTGATTGCACTTCATTAGCCACTCCTTGATTTTTTCTATGTCGTTCTCTAGTTTTCCGGCTAAGATATTTTCTTCAATGGTTAAAAGCGTCTCCTTAAGCCATGGACCACCTCTTTTATTGAACCAGGCCATTACATCATTTCCAGTCACATTCATTTCGGAACGTTCTTTTATCGGCAGGTTTTCATACAACTTTAGCCAATGTTCAATTGATTCTACTTCGTTGTTTCCATTAATAATTTGGTAAAGCTTTTCTGTTGAAAGAATATGATCACGACCAGCACTGTATAGGTCATAAATGGACCAATCTTGTTCAAGCCTTTTGGAAAGAAAATGGACAACTAGTTGAATTTCCCGGATGTCCTTCAGTGCAAGCCGCCATTCTTTTAGAAATAACTCGATCTCTTTTGGCTGTAAATTTAGACAATAAATTAATAGGGACCACATTTCATTTTTATTAAGATTCGTACTATTAAAGCTAATTAATTTCTCTAATTGCTGCCTTTGCTCCTTCAAGTCGGGTAAAAAAGAATGAATGTTTGCATCAAGAAGAATCTTCAACGCATTATTCTTATTTTTTCCAATGAGAAGTTTTTCAAACTCCGCTCTTTTTCTCTCTACTGCAATGTTATCAAGCAAATGGACAAGCTTTGCTAATGCTTGAATTGTTTCATTTTCAATTTGAAATGAGAGTTGACTTACAAACCTAACTGCTCGCATCATTCTTAAGGCGTCCTCTTGGAACCGGTCATTCGGACTTCCCACGGTCTGAATGATTCTTTCTTGTATCGCTTGATGTCCATTAAATGGGTCAATTAATTTTCTATTTCTATCCATAGCGATGGCATTCATCGTAAAATCTCTACGTTGTAAGTCTTCTTTTAAGCTGCGGATAAAGGAAACCTCTTTGGGTCTTCGATAATCTTGATATTCTGATTCAGTTCTAAACGTGGTAATTTCATATTCTCCATTATTAACAAGGACCAGAACAGTTCCATGTTCAATTCCAATATCAACTGTTTTTGGAAAAATCCGTTTCACCTCATCAGGTGTGGCACTTGTTGCAATATCAACGTCATTAATCTCTCTGTTTAACAGAAAATCTCTAACGGAGCCACCAACAAAATAGGCTTCAAAACCTGCATCCTCCAGCTTTTTTAATACCGGACTTGCAGCTACAAATGGGTCGATCATTTACTTCACCTTAATTCAGTAAATTAAAATATATTTGTTCATATTGTTCAACGATTTGTTCAGCATTAAATTTTGTTTTTGCTGTCTCTATCGAATGATTGGAAAATTGTTTATGAATATTCTTATCATTTAATACAGCTAGGGCTTTACTGGAAATTTCCTCAATATTTCCAACTTCGCAAATAAATCCATTCACTCCATGATTAATAACCTCTGGCAAACCGCCAACATTCGTACCGACACATGGAACTCCACATGCCATCGCCTCTAACGCAACAAGACCAAAGCTTTCTTTTTCCGATAATAGAAGCATTAAATCACTGATAGAATACAATTCCTCTAGACTCTCTTGTTTCCCAAGGAAAATAACCTGACTATCCAACCCCAACTTTCTTACAAGTTTGCAGATGATAGTCATTTCTGGACCATCACCGACCAATAGTAATTTAGCCCGCATAACAGATGCAATCTTTGCAAAAGATTTAACTACATCTTGTACCCGTTTTACCGGACGGAAATTGGAAACATGAATTATTACTTTTTCATCTTCTTTGATTTCAAATTCTGCCCTTAATGCATGTGCATCACTTTTTTGATAAATTCGGTCATCAATAAAGTTATAAACAGTTTCGATTTGTTTATCAGGATTGATCAATTCATATGTCTGGTCCACTAGTGCTTTGGATACAGCTGTAACAGCATCTGATTTTTCAATCCCAAATTTAATTGCATCTGTCAAAGATGGATCATAACCTAAAACGGTTATGTCTGTACCATGTAAGGTTGTGACGATTTTTATATCTCGTTCGCACATTTGCTTTGCTAATATTGCACATACAGCGTGAGGAATCGCATAATGGACATGAAGCAAATCTAACTTTTCACGATTCGCTACTTCCGCCATTTTACTTGCTAAAGCAATATCGTAAGGTGGGTACTGAAATACGGAATATTGATTCACTTCAACCTGATGATAATAGATATTATGATACATTTTATTTAATCGAAAAGGGATACTTGAAGAGATGAAATGTATTTCATGTCCCTTTTCAGCCAGCATTTTCCCTAATTCCGTCGCAACCACACCTGAACCACCTACTGTCGGATAGCAGGTAATTCCAATTTTAAGTTTCCTCATGTTTATTCTCCTATCAAATCACGATCCAAAAGGATTGGAACTTTCGTTTTGAACCCTTCAGCAAATGTAACACCAACTTGCTTGCCAAACATTCTTTCCCTTGATTCAACGGTTTCAATATACCCATTAACAAGCGGGGTGCTAATGCTGACTTCCGTTTGCTCAAATTGACTCTTGTACGCCCTTAATGCTTGGAGTTTTTTTTCCATATATCCAGTGGTATCAATGGTGAAATCTGGTTTATGAAAGCCATTAATCATATAAAAATAAACTCTTTCAACCCGGTGGGCAGGTTCATTTCCTTCTGTGACATATTTTCTTATCGCAGAAGAAAATACTGCCTCCTCCACTAAAACAGCACAATTCCCATGGTCCGGATGGCGGTCTTCAAAATAAGGCGCAAACACAATCCGAGGCTTGTATGTTCTAATAACCTTAACAATTTCTCTTATGTATTGGTCTTTAAGATATAATCCCCTATCTGGTAAAGACAGTGATGTTCTCATCGAGACCTTAAGTATTGCTGCAGCCTGTAAGGCCTCCTCTTTTCTTAAGGTAGTATTTCCATTGGAAGAAAGCTCGGCATCTGTTAGGTCACAGATACCGACCAGCTTCCCTTCTGAAGTCAACCTTGCTATCGTTCCTGCCATGCCAATCTCGACATCGTCTGGATGGGCACCGAATGCAAGGGCATGAAGGCTTTGATTATTCATTTATTCCACCATTCTCTTTAACTATATTTCTCCATTCAATAAGTCCAAGTTCTAAGCCTCTAATTAATAATTCTGCCGTTCCCATATTTGTAGCAAGTGGAATGGAATACACATCACATAATCTAACCAATGCCGTTACATCTGGTTCATGCGGCTGTGAGGTTAATGGGTCACGGAAGAAGAAAACAGCATCCATTTGATTTTGGGCAATCAATGCACCGATTTGCTGATCACCGCCAAGTGGTCCAGATTGAAAACGAGTAATACTGAGTTCAGTTGCTTCACTTATTCTCTGTCCGGTTGTTCCTGTTGCGAATAATGTGTGCTTTGCAAAGATATTTTGATATGCAGTCGCAAACTGAACCAAATCATTCTTCTTTTGATCATGAGCGATTAGAGCGATATTCATATAATTACTCCCTATTCTAAGATATTTTCAAGTCCATAAACAAATGTATTTTGTGTCATTACAGTCTCCACTGCCACTTTTACACCTGACATAAAAGAGCCACGATGATATGAATCATGCCTGATTGTGAGTGTTTGACCATCAGAACCAAATAACACTTGTTGATGTGCGACTAGTCCGGGTAAGCGAACCGAGTGAATATGCATGCCGTTGAACCTTGCCCCTCGCGCCCCTTGGATTGTTTCTTTTTCATTTGGGTGTCCTTGGTTTTTTTCCTCTCGAACAGCTGAAATCATTTCAGCTGTTTTTACAGCTGTCCCCGAAGGAGCATCCAGTTTTTGATCGTGATGCAATTCAATAATTTCGATATCGTTAAAATACTTCGCAGCCATTTGTGAAAATTTCATCATTAACACCGCACCAATAGCAAAATTAGGTGCAATAATACATCCTAGTTTTTTTTCCTGACAAATCCGTTCTAATTCTTCTAAATCGCTTGTGGTAAAACCAGTGGTTCCAACTACTGGACGCACATTGTAGGCAAGTGCAGTTTTTGCATGGTGCATGCCTACTTCTGGTGTAGTAAGGTCAATTAGTACATCCGCATGAACATTTTGCAGACATGTTTCGATATTTGAATAAACAGGTACATTATGTATTGAATGAAAGCCTTCCAAATCGCTAAGCATCATTCCATCATATTTATGATCGACTACAGCTGAAAGTTCAAAATGATCCTGATTGGTTACCAATTTTACAGCTTCACTACCCATTCGGCCACGGGGTCCAGCGATGATAATTTTAATTTGTTCCACAATCCTCACTCCATTTTTTCATCATTAATTCTTGTCCAACGATTTTTGTCCCTAGTCTTAAATTTTTCCATTACATAATCATGTGCATCTTCTAAGCTGATATTTAAAGAGTTTGCAAAACAAATTAAAACAAATAAAAGATCACCAAGTTCTTCCTCAATTGCTTTTTCAGTTTCACTAGTTTTTTTGGGTTTCTCTCCATAATAATGGTTTATTTCTCGAGCAAATTCCCCTAGTTCCTCTGTAAGTCTTGCAAGCATTGCCAGCGGACTGAAATAACCCTCTTTAAATTGACTAATGTACAAATCCACTTCATGTTGAAGGTCATTCATCGTCTTTTCTTTGGACATGGATTTCACCTCATTAATCAGACTGATCATTATATTCATATCTTTATCCAATGTTTATGTTAGCTAAATTAACGATGATTTACAAATATTTTCACAAATAACCTGCTCTTTTTAACTACTGATTGCTCTATCATTTTTAATTCGATATAATAAAAGCCGCCATATAAGAGAATTTATGGTAGAGGGGGATTATTAATGTTACATGGTCTTAAGGTTAAAAACATATTATTTATCCTAATAGGAGCCGCAATTATGTCGTTTGGCCTAGTCAATTTTAATATGCAAAACAAACTGGCAGAAGGCGGATTTACAGGTATCGCACTCCTATTTTATTTCTTGTTCAAATGGGATCCATCCTATACGAATTTATTTTTAAATATTCCTCTTTTTTTATTGGATGGAAATTATTAGGACGAAATACTTTTTTATATACAATAATAGGAACAGTCGGTGTATCGATTTTTTTATGGATATTTCAACGCTATTCAATTGATATGCCACTACAAAGTGATTTAACATTGGCCGCATTATTTGCCGGAGTTCTTACAGGGATTGGTTTGGGAGTGATCTTCCGCTTTGGAGGAACAACTGGAGGAGTCGATATTATCGCCAGACTTGTTCAAAAATATGCAGGCTGGAATATGGGGAAAACAATGTTCATGTTTGATGCGTGTGTAATTGCCTTATCTTTGGTTACATACTTAAATTATAAACAGGCCATGTATACACTAGTAGCTGTGTTTATTGGTGCGAGAGTCATTGACTTCATTTTAGAGGGTGCTTATTCAGCACGTGGAGCGATGATCATTTCGGAAAGGAACGAACAAATTGCCACTAAGATCATGGAAGAAATGGACCGAGGAGTAACGGCCTTAAGAGGATATGGCTCATACACTAAAAGTGAGCGTGATGTCTTATATTGTGTTGTCGCTAAAAATGAAATTGTCCGTTTAAAAAATGTCATAACTTCAGTAGACCCCCATGCATTTGTTTCTATCACGATTGTCCATGACGTCCATGGAGAAGGTTTCACATTGGATGAGAATAAAATGCCGTTAATAGACTAATGAAGCAATGTCCGCATTGGACATTGCTCTTTTTGTTCTATTCAATCTTTTTTGTCTCTTGAACGGTCTTTTTCCAAGTTCTTATCACCTTGATATTTTCTCCAGCCAACGTAGGACAAGGTCATAATGATTATACTTCCCGTCGAGATAATAACCCACCAAATGTTTGGATCCGCCTCATCCTCCTCCATGTTAGAGAATAGATTAGCTAAATCAGAATCAAGTTTATCCAATTCCTGTTGACTTTTTGAATCATTTACCACTTGGGAACGATATTCATTAATAAAATCAATCCGTGCGTCTAATTTTTGAACATTTTCTACGGACACATCAATTTTCATACTAGGATAGATTACATTATATAAGGATAAAAAGGAATTAAAATTTGAATGAAAATGACCGGAATCACCCTTAATGGCAGCATCTTTTGCTTGATGAAATGCCGTCATAATTTGATCTTCCATTTCAACCCACAATGGTTGATGATTTGTTGCAATGGCATCAATGACAAGGCGAAATTTGACTAATTTATTTATTCGTTCCTCATATTTCATGTTGGAACTAACCGCTGCTTCCATTGCTTCATCATGGGAGGTATTTATTATTCTCACCTCATCCATTGTTAAGGGCTGTTCATTACCGGTAATGCTCGTGAACTGGTCAGTAAAATAATCCAGCAGTCTTTTTGCATCATCATATCTATGAAACTTTACCATTTGGAGAGCTTCATCTGAGATATCATCAAGCTTCTCCATTGGCGATTGTTGTTCAGCATTAACAGATATGGGAGTTAGCATTATGATCATTGCAAAGAAAAATATCCATTTGTTTTTCAATCCTTGTCCCCCCTTTCATTACTAATAAAATGTATGTAGGGATGGACAAGGTTAGACCATCTAAGATTATTTTATTTCAAGTTTGAAACGATTAGGCCGAATTGAAAAATAATAGGCAATACCAATGGAAAGAATCGAAAGCCAGAATGTGAAATAGCCGATTTGTGGTGTGTAGCGATCTAGCATGGAATAGCTCGGCAACATGAAAAACACATAATCAATTACGTCATTATGTAATGTCCAAATAGCTGTTACAATTAAGTGCCACCATTTAAATCGATAAAATGGTGCAAAAAGAATACCTTGAACAGCCATGGCAAAATGGGACAAGATTAACATATAACCAGCCGAATCTAGCTCTCCTTGGACAAAATAGACAAGTAAGTTCATTACCACTGCCCAAATTCCATATTTAAAAAGTGTTACCACAGCAAGTGCCTCAATTAAAGGCCAATTTTTCCGCAATAGGAAGGCAATCAGCACAAATACAAAAAATAAACTAGCTGTTGGGCTGTCAGGGACAAACGGAAGGAAAATAGCTGGTGTCTCCTTTAGCTGCCAACCATACCAATAGTATCCATAGATGGTTCCGAATATATTAACAACTAATAACAGCATCAAAATTGACCGATGAGCCAAGAGAGGATAAATCCAACGCACGTATACTCCCCTTTCATAAACATAATAGTTTTCCATGAAGAAAAAAGCTGACGATCCCCGTCAGCTTTTCAATATTTCGTTTATTACTTACCAAGGCCTGAGATAAATTCAGATAGTGTTTTAAGTTCTTCGTCTGTCCCTTTGAAGATTCCGGCTGGCATTTTACCGCCTTTACCCTCTTTGGCAATCTTAGCAATTTCCTCTGGTTTTAGGCCTGTACCAACTAGTGCGGGTGCACCGGCACCGCCTGAAAGGTTTTCACCATGACAGGTAAGACATGTATTGGCACTAGCTATTTTATAGCCTGGACTTGATTTATCAATATCTACCTTCGCAACAATTTTACCTTGGCGTTCAGCAGCTGCCCAGTCATGTGTCGCAACAGATTGATAAGTTAAATATACGGTGGCTGCTAATGCCAAAAGCATAGCTCCAGTTGCAACCGGGCGCTTCATTGCACGGCGTTCCGGACCATTATCCAGGAACGGAGCTAATAATAACCCTCCAAAAGCAAGTCCTGGTATGATCATTGCTCCGATTACAGTGTAAGGACCAGATGCGTAAGTGTATTTCAATAATTGATACAAAAATAAGAAATACCAGTCTGGTAATGGAATGTACCCAGTATCGGTTGGGTCCGCTATCCTTTCAAGCGGGGCCGGATGGGCAACTGTTAAACATAAAAAGCCGACAAGAAATACAGCTCCTATCATCCATTCTTTCAAAAGGAAGTTAGGCCAGAACGCCTCTGTTTTACCAGGGTATTCAGAGTAATCTTTCGGAATCATTTTTTTTCGTTCAGAAGGCGCTAAAACACGTGAATCACCAACGAACTTTAATCCTTTACCGCGATGCATCGAACAATCCCCCTCCTTTTTCCGTAGTTAGCAGAAAACTTCGATTATTATATAAAGCCGTTTTTTATAGTGGTCCGGAAATACCTTGTTTACGGATCATTATGAAGTGAGCTCCCATTAAACCAAGCAATGCACCTGGTAGGAAGAACACATGGATTGCGAAGAAACGGGTTAATGTTTGTGCACCAACAATATGTTCATGTCCTGCTAGCAATACTTTAACCTGAGTACCAATAAATGGCGTTGCTTCGGCAATCTGTAGACCTACTTTTGTTGCAAATAACGCTTTCATATCCCATGGTAATAAGTATCCCGTAAAACCTAAACCTAGCATAACGAAGAAAATAAGAACTCCGACGACCCAATTCAATTCACGAGGTTTTTTGTAGGCACCTTGGAAAAAGACGCGTAGTGTATGTAAGAACATCATAACAAGTACTAAACTTGCACCCCAGTGATGCATTCCACGTACAATTTGTCCAAATGCAACTTCATTTTGAAGATAATACACAGATTCCCAAGCATTCTTAATATCAGGTACATAGTACATGGTTAGAAACATACCTGAGAGAATTTGAATTACAGTTACGAAGAATGTAAGACCTCCAAAGCAATACACAAACGCTGAAAAGTGATGCGCCGGATTAACATGCTCAGGTACTTCATGGTCTGCGATATCGCGCCACAAAGGCGTAATATCTAAACGTTCATCTACCCAGTCGTAAATTTTGTTTAACATAGTTACGCCTCCTTCCGTGGTTTAGCTTTACCAAGATAAAGATAACCATCTTTTTCCTTGAATGGATATACATCAAGTGGTGCTAATGGTGGTGTTCCTGCAATGTTCTGCCCATTTTTCTCGTAGCGACCATAATGGCACGGACAGAAGAATTGACCCGGATGTTCCTTGTCAGTATTCCAGTTAACCGTACAGCCTAAATGTTTACAAGTAGGCGAAAGGGCTACAATTTTACCCGCATCATCCTTATAAACCCAGGCAATATTCGTTACTTCTGACTCATACCAGGCATCCTTTTGTTTAAAGGTAAAATCAACTTTAACCGGATCTTTTGTTAAATCAGCAACCTTTTGCTTTGTAGCAACAAAATCACCGCCTTCTTCAGCCTTTAAAACAGGATCAACTGCAAAACGTACCATTGGCATTAACATTCCGGCTGCCATGAATCCGCCTACCCCTGTTAATGTATAGCTTAAAAATTGACGTCTTGAAACGCGTTGCTTACTCATGCTTATCCCCCCTCTATTCACGAAGTTAAGTCCAACGGACATAAATTAAACACATATAAAACTAGGACATAACAATGATATATCAATCTTCAAGTTAGGTCAATATCATACTATTTTAAAAACATGATTTCTAGACGGTTTTACACATTTTCATGCCATTTTTGCGTAAACAGACCAAGGAGTTGCTTTACTTGACTATCAATAATCGCCACTTTTTGAGAATCGTTCATATGCTCAAGCGGAATAGCCGGAAGCCAAATTAACGTTCCTTTTAGTTCTTTTTCACGATCTCTCCAATCAATGTCTGAAGTTATGTAAAAAATGTGATGAATCTCCCCCTTTACTAGGCTAGCTTCCCAATCTTTCAAATCACTTAAGGTTCTATCGCCATTTTTGGAATTTAGATATGTAAATGGCGGGAATAGTAATAATCTTCCCGTAAATTGCCTCTCTAAATACCCTGTTAACAAATTAATAAACTCAGCTGCTGCCGCTGACTGCTTCATTTCCTCCCCAATAGAAACTGAAAATAACGGAATCACAGCAGTGTCTACATACTCTTTGGCATTTAAATACGTCTCAATATCTTGAGGTGTCCACTTCATATCATTGCACCAACCTTTAATTTCACTACTAATATAATATCATTTTCTCCGTAAACAATAAAAGATAAAGAGGAATATTTAAAAAAAAAGAAAAGCGCAAGCGCCCTGTTCAGCGGCGTATGGCCTGGAGCGCTCCAACTGAGATAAAGGAAACACGAAGAGCGTAGCGATTCGATGTTGACTTATCGTAGGGCGGAGAGCGAAGGACACTAGCCGCTAGGGGGCTGGAGCTGGACAATTTTCAAAGTCGAAATTTATTAAAAAAAACAAAAGGAAGCTGCTTATCGCAAACTTCCTTTTTCTTCAAAGGTTTTCAGTGTATTTAATTTTTGTGTTAATGCTAGGAATTCTGTTCGATCCTGTTTATCTAATGCCTCATCAATCAACTGAAGAATTTTTTCACGTTGAAAGTGATCAATGCTGTGCTGCAACAATTGTTCTGCAACGATGCCATCTTTTTCATTCACTTGCAAATGTTTTGGAACGTATAAATTTTCTTCTAGAACCGCAGCATACTGGTGTGCTTGATTGGCAGCATGAAAGTTTAATTGGATAAAAATATCCTCGTCTCGATTTAACCGAATATCATGAAAGGACTTTTCTGCGTCCGTGGTCATCACATTTTCTTTATAAAAACGAAATGGCACTTTATCAACGCAATGTGTAGACATAATTAAACCTCTCGGACAATACTGTGCTTGCTCAACAAAATGAACCTTTTCCATTAGTTGATCGTGGCTCATTAGATAGTTGAGGATCCAGACACATTCTCTTCTCTTTAATTGGTAATGATTTAGAAACCAGCGAATAAAGTCCTTCTTCTCGTTGACAGAAACAGGGGTTGCCATGGTAGTTTCCCTCCTCTGCAGAATCAGCTTTTTTAATTTTTCAACCCTGTAAGACGTTCAAGTAAATCCAAATACTCGACGTTTGTTGGATCTTCAATAAGTAGTTGTTTAAAAATTTCGGCGGCTTGGTCGGTTTTTCCTTCTTCAATCAAAAAATAACCGTAATCATTTAAAAAAGTTTCATTTTTCTTAAAAAAAGTATATGCACTTTCATATTTGTCTAATGCGTAAGAAAATTCCTCTAACTTTTGAAAGCTACGTGCAGAATCCCATAAAAGCTGCGGTTCTTCATCTTCCTTAATATCAAGCTCGGAAATTAACTCAATGATATCCTCATATCTTTCTTGGAGAAAAAAGAGCTTATTTAATGTTAGTGCCGCTTCTGCAAATCCCGGATCAAGGGCAAGTGCCTCACGAAAATACTTTTCTCCTTCCTCCACTTTCCCTAATTTAATGGCAATTTTCCCGCCAAAGTAAAATAAGTCTTTATTAAATTCATCTTGTTTTATGCCTTCTTGAATGGTGAGTAAACTATTCTCAAGCTCTTCCTCCCGTTCATAAGCTAGCGCAAGATGTAAATAAAGTGAATGATATTCAGGGTCAAGCTCTTTTAATTCAATAAACTTTTCTATGGCAGTTCGATTATACCCGGCCTGCAATGCTGTAAATGCGTATCCGAATAATGTGTTAATTTCTAGTTTTTCATTTATTGCCTTATCGTAATAGACCAGGGCTTCCTCAAACATTCCAGATGCACTTAAGAGATCTGCAATCCGTTGGTCAATATTTACTCCTGCTATTTCATTTACTTCTTTTAAAACCTTTTCATATGCATCTAACGCCTTGGTTATTTCACCTTGTTCACTGTAAAGTTCACCTAATGCAAAATCTATGATTACTTCATCCGGCAATAACTCCTTTGCCTTTAGAAGCTTCCGTTCACAAACCTCATATAATCCCTGAACCTGATATAAATCTGCTAACAATAGTAATGATTGGCCAAAGTTTGCGTCATGTTCTGAGATCCTTTCAAGAACAAGTATCGCTTCTTCATCCTCCCCGGCCTCAACTAATATTTCACCTAGCAGAACAAGGAGCTCACCTTCCTCAGGAAATATCACAAGTAAATTTTCAATTAATGCTTTAGCCTCATCCAGAAAACCGTATTGATACAGTTCTTCGCCCAGCAGGAATTTTTCATCTGGCTTTCCGCTTTGTAATACCTCATTATATTCATTTAAGGCTTCCTTATGTTGGCCATTTTCTAACATGTTAATAATTTTATTAACTCTTTCCATTGACACTTACCTCTCGTTCTCCTAGATAGACAGAGAAAAAAATGAGGGGGTTCTCACCCGAACAAATTCTCCATTTCCAGGTTTAAATATCACGTTTTCCCCTGCACGTACCACCGTCCCCTTGTGGACGGTCACCATGAGTCTATTACTATGATAATGAAATAAATTCAATTCATCAATATTCATGATCTCATTTGTTTTTGAGTATAGATTATAACTTACCTCAGTTCCACTCATTAAACTTGCTTTTTGTGGGTATAAGCCGATTTTATTTAATACAGGAATAGTCAATGGGAGGTTTTCTTCAATTTCCTCATAAAGAGCCGGGATGTTTTCTCTTTTCATGATACTATTCCATTTCGACAAAACACTCTTCACTTCCTTCTTCTGAACGGAAGAATTTATTGGAATTAACGGACTATTAAATGGAAACATAGCTTCTCTTATCCAGCCCCATGGTATTTTTTCCAATTCATGGACGTTTTGCAGATCCACAAAAATAGCTGGTATTTTTTCTTTCTTACATTTCCTAATAAACGACTGGGTTATCAAGTGAATGGGTATTCTTACCCCAATCAAATAGTCAATCGGACTGCTAAAGAGAGCTGTTTTTAATGCGGTAATTTTTGTAGTTAATTCATTTTCGTAGGAAACATTTACATAGGTAAATAAGGTGGTACATCCTTTCATCAAAAATTCCTTGATTAGACATTTTTTTAGTTCTTGAAAGGATTTCATTTGTGGAATTGTTGAGTTAAAAAGGACATATGTCGGGGTCATTATATATGGACCTGCATTCATTTTTATCAGCTGATAATGACTAAAATGAGAATCAATTTTAGCAATGCGGTTCTTAGAAATTAATAGGGAACATGTTTTCAATTGCTTGTCTTTAAGGAGATTGGCATTTTCAATGATATACATCGTCCACCACCTTTTTTCTTTCGTGTTAAACTTTATTTCCTTTGTACAAGCTATGAATAAACCCTAAAAATTATGACATTTAGGCAAAATCTATATCGTTAATAAATAAAAAAAGCTGCATTAAAACGCAGCTTTACTTAATGAGGCTGTTTAAATGTTCGAAGAAGTTAGGGTAGGAAACTGAAATCGCTTCGTGATTCTCTAGTTTGGCTTCATTTTGACATAGGAGTGCCGCGATGGCCAGCATCATTCCTATTCGGTGATCGCCATGACTCGAAACAGTTCCCCCGCTTAAATCAGATTTTCCATATATGATCATTCCATCTTCAGTTGCTTCGATTTTTGCACCTAATTCTTTTAGCTCATGAACAACTGTATCGATCCGATTGGTTTCCTTTACTTTTAATTCTTCAGCATCTTTAATTATGGTTGTACCTTCAGCTTGGGTTGCTAATAGGGCAATAATCGGAATTTCATCAATTAATTTTGGAATTAAATCTCCTTCAATAACTGTTCCTTTAAGTTTTGAAGTTTTGATGATGAGCTCACCAGATGGTTCAAATGATTCTTTATCGTTTTGGATAATTTCTAAGTTTGCACCCATCTTTTTCATGACATCGATAATTCCCGTTCTTGTAGGATTTAACCCGACATCCTTCAGGACAATTTCACTTTCTGGGATAATTGCTCCGGCTACGAGGAAGAACGCAGCAGATGAAATGTCCCCGGGAACCTGAATCGTTGTGCCCGTTAGTTTTTGACCGCCCTTAACAATTATCTTTTGGTTATCCTTATGGATTTCCCCACCAAATCTTCTAATCATTCTTTCTGTATGGTCACGGGTTTCTTCTGGCTCGATAATCGTACTTTGTCCTTCTGCTTGTAGTCCCGCTAAGATAATAGCGGATTTTACTTGCGCACTAGCAACTGGCAGACGGTAGTTAATCGGTTGTAAGCCACCACCACGGAGGGAAATAGGCGTGAAGGAACCATTTTTCCGTCCATCTATTCGCGCACCCATTTCAGTTAAAGGGTTCGTTACCCTTGTCATTGGCCTTTTTCCGATGGACTCATCGCCGACAAGTGATGAGAAAAAAGGTCTTCCGGCAAGTATCCCCATTAATAAACGGATAGTTGTTCCTGAATTACCAACATCTAATACTTCAGTTGGTTCTGTTAATCCATCAAATCCTTTTCCGATAATGCGAAGTTGATTATCAGTTTCGTCAATCGTAACACCTAGTTTTCGAAAGCATGAAATCGTACTTAAGCAATCCTCTCCAGGCAAGAAATTAGTTACCTTGGTTTCACCGTGTGCGATTGAACCAAACATAACCGATCGATGCGAAATCGATTTATCCCCTGGTATTGTTATCTTACCATTTAGACCTTTTATGTTAGTTTTAAGATTTAAAGACGTCATTAAAAATCACCTTTTATTCATATCATTTTAGGAACCAATAGATGTTGCATAATTGGAATAAGTGCTAATACATCGTTCAGCTTTTTGTCGATCCTCTTCTGTTTGAAAACTAATAACTAAAACTCCAATAATATCTTCACGTGTTTCTAGAATTCGAATATTTGTGATACTAATAGCTTCCTTCGCTAAATAGCCGGTAATTTCCGAAATCACACCTGGGTAATCTGGTATATCGACAAATAAATCATAAAATGCCGGAATCGCACCTTTTTCTTTCATCGGTAAGCCATCACGGTATTGTTTTGCCTGCTGAAAATAGTTGTAAATCGCAGAACTATTTTCATTTTCAAGCATCGTTTTAACTTTATTCATTTCTTCTTGCCATTGATCTAGTAATTCAATTAATATTTCACGATTATGCAAGAGGATATCCTTCCACATCACAGGACTGCTTGATGCAATCCTAGTAATATCCCTAAACCCGCCTGCTGCTAAACGTGGAATAAGGCTTTCTTCTTCTGCAAGTTTTTCAGTTTGGCGTACTATAGAAGCCGCGATGATATGAGGAAAGTGGCTGACAATCCCTGTGAGATAGTCATGATTTTTTGGAGTAATCGTTAAAAACTTGGCATGGGTCCCTTTTAACCATGTTATTAATAATTCTACCTTTGTATTTTCTATATGTTCTTGTGGTGTTAACAGGTAAAATGCATTTTCAAATAGTATTTCCTTGGCTGCAGATACACCGCTTTTATGCGAACCTGCCATTGGGTGCCCGCCAATAAAGGTAATTCCCCGATTCTTTAAGATATGTGCAGTTCCAACAATTTTGCTTTTTGTGCTGCCTGTATCTGTCACGATTACCTCTGGATTGAGAGGGAGTGTGGCAAGGAACTGAATAATTTCCTCTGTTTCATTCACCGGTGCAGAAATAATGATTAAATCAGCATCCATTGCACCACTGTAGATATTTTCTGCTATTTCATCTATGACTCCAAGCATCTTTGCAAGCCTTGCTTGTTCACTATTAATATCAAATCCAATAATAGTAGCATCCTCATGTTCCTTTTTAATACAAAGGGCAAGAGAACCGCCGATTAATCCTAAGCCAATTACAAAAACTCGGCCTTTCATTGAAAACTCCCCCTAAACAACAAAGCACCACTCTGTTTTACTTTTGTGCTAAAAATTCTCCTAATGCTTTTAGGACACCTTCATTTTGTTCAAAGGAGCCTACGGTAATTCTTACAGCTGTAGGAAAACCAAGCGCTTTTCCGGAGCGAACGATATATCCTTTCTCCAATAAAGATTGGAAAACCTGATCCCCATCAATTTTACAATCAATTAATATAAAATTTGTTTGAGATGGATAAAACTCGAGTTGATATTGGCGACAAAATTCATAAAATTGTTCAAGACCCTGCCTATTTTTTTCTTTGCAGATATTGATAAAATTCTGATCCTTTATTGCCGCTGACGCTGCTAATTGACCTAATGAGTTAACATTAAACGGTTCCCTCGCAGGCTCCAGCGCTTTAATAATAGTACGATGGGCAACCCCATATCCGATTCTTAAGGCAGCCAAACCATATATTTTAGAAAAGGTTCTTAAGACAATTAAATTTTCATATTTTGAAGCTATTTTAACCGAATCATAGTAATCATCAGCGACAACATATTCATAGTAGGCTTCATCCAAAACAACGAGAATATCTGATGGGACTTTATCTAGAAATGCTATTAATTTACTTTCTGATATATATGTACCTGTAGGGTTATTAGGGCTGCAGAGCCAAATAACATTGGTCTGTTCATCAATAGCTGCAAACATTGCTTCTAAATCATGATCTCCATTTATTAGCGGGACTTCCTTTATAATTGCCCCTTCGATCACAGCATTATGCTTATACTGTGAAAAGGAAGGCGTTGCCATAACTGTACTAGCATTTGGATGTAAGAGTGCCCTTGAAATAATTTGGATCAGATTATCTGAACCATTTCCAAAAATTAATTCTTCCTCGTCAACCTGTAAAAATGAGGCAAGTGTCTCTCTTAAAGTAGTGGCATATCCATCTGGATAAATAGCCAAACTTGTTTGATTCAATTGAAGTGCCGTCATCACCTGTTCTGAACATCCAAAAGGATTTTCATTTGATGCCAGCTTAACAATTTGGTCAAGTTTATATTGCTTCTTTACTGCCTCTATTGATTTCCCTGGTTGATAAGGAGTCAGCGTTAATAACTGCTCTTTCCATCTCATGCTCATTCTCTCCATTCTTGTAATCTTGGACTAACATTCATTCAAAAATGAATCTCACATTACGTTAAACTATTGCGGAGGTCAGGTCTAAGGACCTGAGCCCCTTTTAAATATACATGGTTAATTTCATCTTGAGACTTTGCAGTATTTACATGCATCATGATTCTAACACACATGGTTAAAGAATTAGGGACAGGTATTTCCTGCATACACATGACGGGAACGTAGGTCCAGCCCTCAAATTTACGCAATGCTCTCGCTGGGAATACCGCATTAATGTCCTCGGTTGTCGAAATGAAAACGGAGGCAACTAAATCTGGTTGAATCTGATTTTCTTCGATTATTTTTTTCAGCAGTTCTTCTGTGGCAGTGACAATTTCTTCCTCGGTGTTCTGATTAACTGTGATTGCTCCCCTCATCCCTCTAATCAAGAATAAGCCCCCCTTTTAAAAACTATTTAACTGGTCTAATAAAACTGGTTCCGATACTTCCTTTAGGATTGGTAGCCCTAATTGTTCTAGTAATACGAATCGAATCGAGTGTTGAACAGATTTTTTATCCTGCTTCATTTTATTGATTAACTTTTCATAAACTAGATTGTCAGGTATTTTCGATTCATACCCAAGTCCTTCGATCCAATCGATAAATTCTTCTATATTGAAAGAAAGCCCAAGTAATTGTTTACTAACTTTTAAAGCAAATATCATACCTATCATAACTGCTTCACCATGAGTAAAGTTACCATAACCCATTTCTGATTCAATGGCATGACCTAACGTATGTCCTAAGTTCAAGTATGCTCGAATTCCTGTTTCTTTTTCATCCTGACCAACAATTTTCCCCTTGACCTTTATCCCTCTTATTAAGGACTCAGATAACAGCTCCATTGGTAAGGTTTGAAGGTCTTCCACATTGTTTTTCAGCCAATCAAAAAAATCGGAATCATCAATAAGTGCATGTTTAATAACCTCAGCAAATCCCGAACGAATTTCATGTGCGGGAAGTGTTTTTAAGAATTCTAAATCATAAAAGACTGCTTCAGGTTGATGGAAAGCTCCGATCATATTTTTCCCAAGCGGATGATTAATTGCTACCTTTCCGCCAACGGCACTATCATGAGCTAAAATGGTTGTTGGGACTTGTATAAATGGTATCCCTCTCATGAAGGAGGCTGCGACAAATCCTGACAAATCCCCAACCGCACCACCTCCAAAAGAGAGAATGACAGATTTCCGATCCAGTCGGTTTTCAAGCGCAGTTGAAAGAGCAGCATAATAAACCTCAAAGGTTTTTGCTTTTTCGCCACTAGGAGCAGTAAAGATTACGGGGTCAAATGATTTAAGTTCTATCAACAATTTTTCCAAATGTAGTTTAGCAACTGTTTCATCTGTAATAATTAATATTCTGGTTAGACCCGAAAAATGATTGACCAAAAAAGTGCCCAGTTCTTTACGTACCCCCTCCCCCACAAAGACATTATAGTTTTTTGACTCTGTTTGGATATGAATGGTTTCCATTAAAACTCCCTCGCATATTCTCTCTGCCTTTTTATTTCATCAGCAAAAGCCTCAAAACGGTCGCTGTAAAATTGTTCAATCAAAGCATTTGCTAGTTCCCAAGCAACCGCATGCTCGGCAACCACCGCAGCAGCAGGGACAGCACAACTGTCTGAGCGTTCAACGCTCGCAGCAAAAGGCTCTTTAGACTCAATATCTACGCTCATTAAAGGTTTATATAAGGTTGGAATTGGTTTCATCACACCTCTGATAACAATCGGCATACCTGTCGTCATACCACCTTCAAAGCCACCAAGTCGATTGCTCTTGCGATAGTAACCTTTTTCCTGATCCCAGGCTATCTCATCATGAACTTCGCTCCCCGGCTTCCTTGCAGCTTCAAATCCAATGCCGATTTCTACCCCTTTAAACGCATTTATGCTCATTATAGCGGCTGCTAATTTTCCATCCAATTTACGATCATAGTGAACGTAACTACCAACACCAACAGGCATACCCATGGCAATCACTTCCACAACACCGCCAATCGAATCCCCATTTTTCTTCGCTTCATCAATGGCAGCCTTCATATCCTCTTCCACAGTTGGGTCAGCACATCGAACAGGCGAATTCTCTGTCATGTCTTTTAATGCTTCAAAAGAAATGGAGGGATCGACATTCGCTTTAATTCCGCCTATTTCAACGACATGGGCAACTAGTTCAACGCCTACTAATGATAAAAGCTGCTTGGCAATAGCACCTGCAGCGACTCTTACAGTTGTTTCGCGGGCAGAAGAGCGCTCAAGGACGTTTCTCATATCCCTGTGCCCATATTTAATTGCTCCATTTAGATCAGCATGACCTGGACGAGCACGAGTTACCTTACGTTTAACCTCATCCTCCTGGCCTTCCTCTAGGGGCTCTGCTCCCATAATATTGGTCCAGTGCTTCCAGTCATTGTTATGTACGACTAACGCAATGGGAGAGCCAAGTGTGTAACCGTGCCGGACTCCCGAAACGATTTGGGCTGTATCCTTTTCAATTTGCATTCTTCTTCCGCGTCCATACCCTTTTTGTCTTCTGGATAATTCATTATTTATATCTTCTAATAATAATGGCATTCCAGCAGGGAGACCTTCTACTATTGTTGTTAATTGCGGTCCATGGGATTCTCCTGCTGTTAGGTATCTCATTCCCATACTCTTTCCCCCTTCAACTCATTAAAGAATTTTTTTATCAATATACCATATTGAACAAAATAAACATAGTATAACTATTCAGAAAATAGAGTTATATTTTTGATAACAATATAAAAAGGCACTTGTATAATTGCTATACAAGTGCCTCGCTTTAGTAGGATTAATAAATCCATTCGTTAACTAATTTGTTGTACTCTACCACACCAGAATCTTTAAAAAATAAGCCAATTTCACGTTCTGCACTTGCAGGTGAATCGGAGCCGTGAATAACATTTTTACCAACAGTTAATCCGAAATCACCGCGAATTGTACCTGAAGCTGCATCCTTTGGATTGGTAGCACCCATCATTTGACGGGCAGTAGCGATGACATTCTCACCTTGCCAGACCATTGCAAAAACTGGACCAGAAGTGATGAAATCGACTAATTCACCGAAGAATGGACGTTCCTTGTGCTCACCATAATGTTCTTCAGCAAGTTCGCTTTGAATGTTCATTAATTTTGCCCCGACCAATTGAAAGCCCTTTCTTTCAAAACGTGAAACGATTTCACCAATAAGGTTACGCTGTACTCCATCTGGCTTTACCATTAAAAATGTTTTTTCCATGAATTCCACTCCTAAAAATTAATAATTATGTATATTGATTGTTTAGAATCAATTCATGAAAAATATTATCATTTTTTTGAATATTTAACAAGTTGTTTAGAATTTTCTTCTTCCAATTACTTTTGCAATATCATTGAGTGTCTTTTTTGCTTTATTCCCTGGTAACCCATTTAATTCCGCTAAAGCTTTTTGCAGATAAAGATCGCTCAGTGTGAATGACTTTTCTATTGCTCCTGATTGTTTAATTAACGAAATAATCTTTGTTACTTCAGCAGGTTCCATTTTCTCATGGACCTTTTCAATTTCTTTCCGGATAACATTATTTTCCATCGCATAAAGGGCTGGGGCGGTTACATTTCCCTGCAATAAATCTCCACCCGCAGGCTTCCCTAGTTCCTTCTCAGTTGAAGTAAAATCTAAAATATCATCAATTATTTGATAAGACATGCCGACGTAATAACCGAATCGATAAAGTTTTTTATGAATGGACTCTTCAACATCTGCAGCTATCGCTCCTAATTGGCAGCTAACGGCAATTAATAGGGCGGTTTTTCTTTTAATTCTCCGCAGATAGTCCCGAAGATTTTGATTAAAGCGGTATTTATCTTTAATTTGTTGGATTTCGCCTACTGAAACTTCAACAATTGTATTTGCTAAAATTTTATGGGCAAGCGGGTTTCCGATATTAGTCATCAATTCAATCGCAAGAGCAAAAACAAAATCACCGGTGTACATAGCAATCTTGTTATCCCATTTCGATTTCACTGTCGGTTGACCACGGCGAAGATCAGCATCGTCTATCACATCATCATGGACAAGTGAGGCCATATGAATTAATTCAAGTGCCACGGCTACATTCTTCATCACATGTATATCATAATTACCAAATTTACCTGCAAGCAAAACAAATACAGGACGAATTCTTTTTCCGCCGGCTTGTAATGTATGCATAGACGCTTTCCTTAGGAGAAGGGAATCTGCCTCTATTGTCTCTTCTAACTTTTTTTCTATCAAGTTAATATCCGAATTTAAAAATGAATACATCATTTTTAATTTCATTTGAATTCACCCAGCTTTTCATCCTGTCTTCAAGTTCCATTAATTAGTTCTTTTTACCAATATGAACAGCTGCAGCACCGCCGCTGTATGGCCTGTATTTCACATCTTTGAAGCCGGCTTGCTCAAACATCTTAGCTAACTCCCTCATTCCCGGAAAGTCACGAGCGGACTCATGGAGCCAAGCATATTCACGATAGCTCTTTGCAAGCAATTTACCAAACATCGGCATAATAAAACGAAAATAAAAATAATAGAGCTGTTTATAGCCAATAAGTGTAGGTTGTGATGTTTCTAAACATACTGCGATTCCACCCGGCTTTACTACACGGTGCATTTCTTTTAATACTTGAAGATAATCCGGGACATTCCTTAAACCAAAGCCAATTGTGACATAATCAAAACTATTATCTGGAAAAGGGAGTTCCATGGCGTTACCATGTATTAATTTAACCTGGTTTAAGCCTAGGTCTTTAACCTTTTCAATGCCAACATTGAGCATATTTTGGCTAAAGTCCAACCCAGTAACTTCACCTGTTGGACCGACTGCCTCAGCTAAGGCGATTGTCCAATCAGCAGTACCACAGCAAACATCGAGAGCTTTTGAACCTGGCTGTACATTCATTTTTTTCATCGTGTCTTTTCGCCACTTGATATGCTGTTGAAAGCTGATAACAGAATTCATTTTATCGTAGTTATCAGATATCTTTTCAAACACATGGTGAACTCGCTGTTCTTTCGATTCCTGCATGTTGTTATTACCCTTCTTCCACAAAAGTTTTTGCATTTGGCTGGTATTGGCTTAAGATTGAAAGAATCCTACTTTCAAGTAATTCATTCAAATAGGGCAACTGCACTATCCCCTTTTCGATAACCTTTTTTGACCTTTCGAGATATTGGTCGCAACACAGAAATAAGTGACTTTGCTGTTCCTTTGACAACTCAATCACTTTATTATTATTGATTGGGAAAATAATTGATTTCAGGGCCTCGAATAAAACCGAACTGCCTGTTTGTATAAATTGACTCTTTTCATGGAGTAAACGTTTAAATAAAAGCAGGTTTCCTATAAAATCATTCCATAAATCTACTTTGAAATATTCGGAGAGATGGGCAAGTAAGGAACTTTCAATGAGCCCAATCCTTGTCATAAGTTCTTCAATCTCTTGAATCTCTTTTTGATAGACAGAAATTTTGTTTTCATTAACCTCTTTAATTCCTCTAGAAAGTACCTTGATCATCTTTATTTCTTCCGAATCTGCTAGAAGCTTATAATATAATCCACTAAAATAATCACCAGCTAGAACAGTTAATTGTCGATTTTTTTCCTCTACCGATGCATTTGATATATGTTCATGAGTATCAAGGGCGATTTGAATTAGCATCGTTGATAAGGCGTAGTTCTGCATATCACTGTATGACAATTCGAGGCGGTCCATTATTGAGACAAGAATAAGCAGTTTATCTTCATCAATAATCGGAATTTCAATATATTTAAGCAAGTATGGGTCACAAACTCTTTTTTCGACCTGCTCTCTAATATTTGTGAATTTTTGTCGAATGTCCAGCAATTTAATCACCCTTGCTTCCCCGAAGTAATGTCTTTATGTATTCTTATTTCCTATTTGCATAGTAAAATTCATACCTTTTAATAAAGAAAATCCTAATCATTCTTTAAAAACAAGGCAGTCACCATTATATCATAAAAGGTTTTCTTTAGGCAGAAATTCACAAAATAATCACTAATGCTCATATGAAATAAGATGAAAACAATGTGGTTGGAACTGATAAACTTATTTTTTCAATTCACTTTCTACTTCACCAAGTTGAGTAAGAATTTTTGCGTTTCCCCTGATTTTTATTGCAGAAGTATGCTCAGTAAATTGAGCAATTAGCACTTCTCCTTTATCCAACTTCTCTGAATGGTGAAATTTTGTATCTGATCCTCTAGTTAAGCCGATCACGCTGACACCATCATCATTTGCTTTTATTACGATATATTCACTATTTGCAGTATTACGTTTTTCCATTTAATCACCTCAGTTGCTTTAAGAAAAATTGGCTAATATTTTATTAAAGAAAGTACCTCTGATCGAGAAATAGCATCATCAGCAAGAACGCCGCGGACTGCAGTTGTTACGGTTTTAGAGCCAGGTTTTTTTACACCGCGCATGGTCATACACATATGTTCTGCCTCGACCACCACCATCACTCCGTGTGGCTCTAACTTTTCCATCATACTGTCAGCAATCGTTGATGTAATCCGTTCCTGGAGTTGTGGTCTCTTTGCAACTGCTTCTACAGCTCGTGCTAATTTGCTTAAACCTGTAACCCGGCCATTTTTGGGAATATACGCTACATGTGCTTTACCAAAGAAAGGCACGAGATGGTGTTCACACATGGAATAGAACGGGATATCTTTAACCAATACTAATTCTTCGTGATCTTCACTAAATATTGTTTCAAAATGCTTCTTCGGATCCTCGTTTAATCCGCTAAAAACTTCCTCATACATTTTTGCTACCCGTTTAGGTGTATCAAGCAAGCCTTCACGGTTTGGGTTTTCTCCGATTGCTTCTAATATTAAACGTACCGCTTCTTCAATTTGGGCACGATTCACTTGTGACATAGTTAGATTCCCCCTAATGTTCTGTCAAGAATAGATGACAAATACATATTAGCACAATCTTTTTAGTTCAAGCAAAAAAAGTAGAAAAAAGGCCATGGACTAAAGCCATGACCTTTTTGCTTAAGCACTCGCTTATAGCAATAAATTTATGTAATTATTTTACTGCATCTTTAAGTGCTTTACCTGGTTTAAAAGCTGGAACTTTGCTAGCAGCGATTTCGATTTCCTCACCTGTTTGAGGATTACGACCTTTACGAGCTGCGCGCTCACGTACTTCAAAGTTTCCAAAACCGATTAGTTGTACTTTATCACCATTTTTCAAAGCATCTAAAATCGCATCAAAAACAGCATCAACTGCTTTAGTAGCGTCCTTTTTTGAAAGTTCGCTTGCTTCAGCAACTGCATTAATAAGTTCTGTCTTGTTCATGCCATTCACCTCCTCCCAAAGAATTATCAAGATTCGCAAATAAGATTACTTATCTACATTTCTAAACAATTTTTCTAATTTCTATACGTCATAGCGCGGTTTTATTACCAAAGTAACTATAAATACCTAAATTGGTAACTAGAATCTATTTTTTTAGAAAAAAACCTTATGAAATAAGGGTTCAAACGCTATAATGTAATCACGTTAAAAGATTATCATAATCAATTCAGCATATCAAGAAGATTTCATGAAATAATGGTAATCTTTTCTTTTGTTCATCATAATTCTACTTAATTTGACCCTTTTTGGTACTTTCTCACATCTAAGGGCTTAGTAACCATTGGTATGACTCCTATTAACAACAAAAAAAAGACCCCGATAAGGAGTCCATAGCCTATAGGATAATGGCAATTAAACCGCCTGAGCCTTCGTTGATAATTCTCTCTAACGTTTCTTTCAGTTTATATCTTGCATTTTCCGGCATTAAGGAAAGCTTTGCTTGGATTCCTTCACGGACGATAGAGCTTAATGAACGCCCGAAGATATCAGAGTTCCAAATGGATAACGGATCATCCTCAAAATCCTGCATTAAGTATCTTACTAGCTCCTCACTTTGCTTTTCCGTACCAATAATTGGAGCGAATTCTGATTCAACATCCACTTTAATCATATGAATCGATGGAGCTACGGCCCGCAGCCTTACACCAAACCGGGCACCTTGACGAATAATTTCCGGCTCTTCTAGGCTCATATCAGAAAGTGTTGGAGAGGCAATTCCATAACCTGTTTGTTTCACCATTTTTAAGGCATCCGCAATGTGATCATACTCTGCTTTGGCATGGGCAAAATCTTGCATTAATTCGAGCAAATGATCTTTCCCACGAATTTCTACCCCAACAATTTCTTTTAAAATATCATCATACAATTCATCCGGGGCAATTAAATCAATCTCAGCAACGCCTGAACCCATTTCAATTCCTGCTAATCCTGCTCTTTCAATGAATTCAAACTCACTAAAATGTTGGACAACTCGATCAACATCTCTTAATCTCTTGATATCTTTTACAGTTTCCTTGACAGCTTCTTGGTAGCTTTCACGCAGCCAATGGTTTTCTCTAAGAACCATTACCCAGCTTGGCAAATTCACATTAACTTCAAGCACCGGGAATTCATAAAGCGCTTCACGCAGGACATTCAAAACATCACTGTCGCGCATACTTTCAACACTCATCGCAATTACCGGGATATCATATTTCTCTGCTAAACTAGACCTTAGCGTTTCAGTGCTTGGATGGTAAGGCTGGGCACTGTTTACAACCATGATAAACGGTTTGCCAACTTCCTTTAGTTCGTTAATCACTCGTTCTTCTGCCTCAATATAATTACTTCTTGGAATCTCTCCGATTGTTCCATCTGTTGTAACTACCACACCAATTGTAGAATGTTCCTGAATGACTTTCCTTGTGCCAATTTCCGCAGCTTCATGGAAAGGAATCGGCTCCTCATACCAAGGGGTCGTAATCATTCTTGGCCCATTTTCATCTTCATATCCTTTAGCACCAGGGACAGTGTAACCCACACAATCAACTAGCCGGATATTGACATTTAATCCGTCATCGACATGAACCGTTGCCGCTTGATTAGGCACGAATTTCGGTTCTGTGGTCATTATCGTTTTTCCAGCTGCGCTTTGCGGAAGTTCATCTAGTGCCCGCGATCTCTCTGCTTCACTGTTTATATTCGGTAAAACCACAAGCTCCATAAATTTTTTAATAAATGTAGATTTCCCAGTCCTAACTGCTCCTACTACGCCTAAATAAATATCACCGCCTGTTCTTTCGGCAATATCTTTAAAAATATCAACCTTTTCCAAGTGATCCCCTCCCGATCATAGAGTAAAGTGGGATTAAACATCCATTTTAGGTATTTTTGGACAGTATATGTTTATGACGTTGTCCTATAATGTTATGACACTTTTCTAAAAGTTTTTTACCCCCTTATTAAAAAATTCAATAGGTTCGCTTGTATCTGTAGTGTCTGAACATTTTGTATTATGGAGGGTTTCAATATATGTTTAACGTTTATAGATATAGCAAAAAAAAACCCTTCTCCTACAATATATTTCTTAGGATAAGGGTTATGACTATTTATTCTTCTAAAAAAACTGGTTCATTGGTCTTAGGATCCCAGGTATATGGCAATGAGTAGGCTGGTACAAACATAGATTCATTAACCAAATAGGTACGAATATCTTCGCCGGGCTTAATTTTAATCTTTTTCTCCTTAAGTTTCTGATATAAGTCGGGACGATAATCAACATATACCTCTGCACTGCCTGTTATAACAAAGGATAAATTTTGATTTGAAAAAGGACTGACAATATATGGGGCTTTTTCAAACCCCAGTTGTTTAAAATCAAGTGAAAAAACATTTTTAGCTAGTTGTTTTTTATAAGGGGGATACCCTTTTGTCTTTATTCGTAATTTAATATCACGAATCGTATCAGTTATTCTTAAATCAAACAATTTTACAGTAGGTCTGGTCTCAACATCGACGAGCACATATTGAAAGATACCCCCATTTTCAAATGCATTTCCGGGGGGTTCAGCCATATATTTTGGCGTAATTTTTTTAAATTCAATCGGATACTTCTGATAAATGGGCGTTTCAGCTTCTTTTGTTTTTATCGGAAGGATCCCGCCATTATCCTCTCTAAAAGAATCTACAGCTGTTTGAACAGCTTGGATTTGATCCTGATAAGGGACTTGATTCTTTGTTAATTCCTTTTCGGGATACATGCATCCTGCAAGTAAAATAGCAGTTAATGCCAGAAAACTACCAAGTACATTCCACTTCATTCAATCACCTTTTTTATTTATGTATTTAACCCCATTATGTTAAGAAAACAATTAGTAGCGTTAGTCCTGAAACAATCATTAATAAGTAAGCGATAATTGCGGTAATAATACGGAAGATTCCTTTTAACTTATATCTGCTAAAATAAATTGTCATGATGGCAAGGAACATAAATCCCATGCCGGCAATCGATACCCACATTTTAAACATAGCTGGCGACACACTAAACTCCCCCTTTTTCGAAAATTAATTATATCACAAGCTATTACTTTTCTAGAAAAATTTTAAACTAAAAAACGTTCATCATCCTATATACACCAAAAAAAAACTGAAGTAAAGAGGGGCGAATTCTTTACTTCAGCTTTAAAGACTAATTACCCCATACTCCAGTGTCATACTACCAGGTTGCTTCGTTGCATTGTATGCAATCTACACACAATAGGTCTCACCGAATGTCTATTTATTAATAAAAATATTCCTCCGCAAGACACGGCTCCATCGCTGGTTTTGATTTTATTTTGAATATTTTTTAGTCGTCAATATTTCGTTCATCTAGAACATTAACTAAATCTTCCATTTCATGCGTTTTTCCACGAGCCATTAAAACATCGACGGCATCTATTGCGCTCTTCCCATTAAATAAAACATCATAAAGCGCAAAGGTTATCGGCATCTTTACATCATACTTTTTAGCTAATTGATAAGCTGCTTTGGTGGTTCTCACACCCTCTACAACCATCCCCATGTTATCCAAAACCTCTTCAAGGGTATTACCTTTACCTAATAGGTTTCCTGCTCGCCAGTTCCTTGAATGGACGCTTGTACATGTAACGATTAAATCACCGATTCCAGCTAGGCCAGAAAACGTTAATGGGTTAGCCCCCATTTTCGTACCTAGACGGGCTATTTCAGCTAAACCTCGCGTCATTAAGGCTGCTTTTGCATTATCCCCGTAGCCAAGCCCATCTGTTATTCCAGCTGCAAGCGCAATAATATTTTTTAATGCACCGCCAATTTCAACACCGATGATATCGGAATTCGTATAAACTCGAAAATTGTTATTAATAAATAAATCTTGAATTTTTCCGGCAGCATCCATATTTTCTGAAGTAACAGTTACCGTCGTTGGGTGGCGAAGGCTTACTTCTTCAGCATGACTCGGGCCAGAAAGAACCACGACATCCTTTAACAATTCATTCGGCATTTCTTCTTTGATAATTTCAGAGATACGCATTAAAGAATCAGGTTCAATTCCTTTACTTACATGTGCTATCGTAATCGGAGCTATTTGTACGGCTCGAATTTTTCCAATTACCTCACGTATTGCCTTGGTTGGAACTGCCAATATAATTGTATCTACACCAGTCAATGTATCACTTAAAGAAGCATACCCAACAATTAACTCTGAAAGAATAATTTCAGGTAAATATTTCTTATTTGTGTGCTTTTCATTAATTTCTTTCACTTGCTCTTCATTGTGGCTCCACAGACGGACCTCATGTCCATTGTCTGCAAGCACCATTGCCAATGCCGTTCCCCAGCTACCTGCTCCAATTACGGCTATTGCTGTTTTAGTTTGGTTCAATTTAAATCACACCTACTTTATATTTATTTTCTTTCTCTTGCATAAATTTTGATAGGGGTTCCTTCAAATCCAAAAGCATCTCTAATTCTGTTCTCTAAGAAGCGTTCATAAGAAAAGTGCAATAATTCAGGTTCATTAACAAACACAACAAAGGTCGGTGGTTTAACAGCCACTTGTGTCGTGTAATAAATTTTTAAGCGTCTACCATTGTCAGTTGGTGTTGGGTTCATTGCTACCGCATCCATAATCACATCATTAAGCACGCTTGTTTCAACTCTCAACGAGTGGTTTTCACTAGCCGTGTTAATCATTGGTAAAAGCGTGTGGATTCGTTTTTTTGTTTTTGCGGATAAAAACACAATGGGTGCATAACTAAGAAATAAGAAGTGCTCCCTAATCTTCTGTTCAAGTTCCTTCATGGTTTTCTCATCTTTTTCGATTGCGTCCCATTTATTTACAACAATTACAATCGCCCTGCCTGCTTCATGTGCGTACCCGGCAATCTTTTTGTCCTGTTCAATGATTCCTTCTTCGGCGTTAATAACAACAAGAACAACATCAGACCGTTCAATGGCTCTTAGGGCGCGGAGAACACTGTATTTTTCCGTAGTCTCATACACTTTTCCCTTTTTCCTTATTCCTGCTGTATCAATTATGACATATTTCCCCCCATTAAATGTATAGGGAGAATCGACTGCATCTCGTGTTGTACCTGCAATATCACTGACGATTACACGTTCTTCTCCTAATATCGCATTGACTAACGAGGATTTCCCAACATTTGGTCGCCCAATTAATGAAAACTTTACGACATCTTCACCATATTCAATTGGTTTGGTTTTAGGAAAATGTCTTGCTGCTTCATCCAATAAGTCACCTAATCCTAGCCCATGTGCTCCGGAAATAGGAATAGGCTCACCGAATCCTAATGAATAGAAATCATAGATTTGATCACGCATTTCAGGATTATCTATTTTATTAACAGCTAATACCACAGGCTTTTTAGACCTATAAAGTATTTTAGCCACTTCTTCATCAGCTGCTGTTACCCCTTCTCGACCATTTGTTAAGAAGATAATTACATCAGCTTCATCAATCGCAACTTCCGCTTGCTGGCGGATTTGCTCTAAAAAAGGTTCATCACCGATATCAATTCCACCGGTATCAATGACATTAAAGTCATGTGTTAACCACTCACCTGAACTATAAATTCGATCTCTTGTAACTCCGGGAATATCCTCAACAATAGAAATACGTTCACCGACAATTCGATTAAAAATAGTTGATTTTCCTACGTTGGGCCGTCCTACAATGGCAATAACAGGTTTAACCAATTACAATCGCCATCCTTTCTTTTCTATAATCAAATACAATTTAGTATGTTAGCATAGAGTGAAACTTCCTTCATGGGAGCTTATATCCCGTTCGTGCGGGATAATTCCCTTAAGTTCTTATTAAGTAAAGAAACCCTTCTGTCATCTAGAAGGGCCTAACTATATTATCTTATCAATGTTAATCCTTTCCCGCAATGATAAGCTGAATAAGAACTGTAGTTTACGATGATTTTTGCTTTCCTTTTTCAAAGAAATGAAAATAACTTTGCATAACTGTACCGACGTTTTCTAACGCACTCCACCCTACAAGCAAAAGTGCAGTTAACGAACAAACATCCAAGGAAGCGTATGCCCCAATCAAATAGGGAAATTGGAATTTATTTAATATAAGGGCATATAAAATCTCTCCTTGCATCGCACCAGCAAATAGGATCAGCAATCTCCCTTTTAACGTTTTTTGCAATAGTATGGCTAAATACCACAACACTATTCCCATCATCCATTCCTTCTTAAAAATAATCCAAATAGGATCAAAAATTTCAAATAAATGGAAGGTTACATAGGTGATTGAAATAATAACTGCACAAATAAAATAATAAATGATTGCTGTCCGTTTTTCCTGGCTTATGAATAAATAAGAAATGCCTAAAATAAATAATCCACTTGCCTGTATTTCAAATACACTGACCTTAATTTGAATATTAGATAAAATTAATACAATTAACACACTAGCTGCCAGTTTTATTCGATATGGATTTTGTTTTTCTAAAAGAAAGGTAAGATAAATCCAAAATGCCCAACAGGTCCAATAAAAAATTTCCCCTTCCACTTCATACACCTCCTATTATTTTCATTATTGGTAATCTTTATGTAGTTTCATACTTCCTTGAATAATATTTCCTTTGTGATTCATCTTATTAAGAGGAGGTGTGTAAGAATGGGAAAAGACCGACAAGAAAAGAAGTTACGTGAAAGTAGAAAAGTGGAGTCAGACCGTGATCAAGCATTGCACTACCCTGGTGCTACTAAGTTATCAAGCCCGGAAGAGGCACGGGGATTAAACGACGGGAAAAGGTAAGTAAAAAAGCTCTCGCGGTTGCGAGAGCTTTTTTACTTGATGGAACGCTGGGCAAAATTCTTCGTATCTATCCCTCTTTGATTTAACCAATGATAGGTATCACCGGATATAACCAGTGGTGCATGTTTTAATTCTGAAATGGTTTTTGCTCCTACAGCAGTCATGATCAGTTTTAATTCCTCGTGAAGGGTTTCGATTTCTGCTTGCAAAGCCTCGATCCCTTCTTTAACAAGGATTTTCAAGAAATAGCCTGCCAGTCCAATTGCATCTGCTCCTATCGCTAATCCTTTTGCGATGTCATGTGCTGACCTAATTCCTCCCGAACCAATGACCGAAAGATTATTAGAAACAGACGCTGCTTCAAAAATTGAAATTCCTGTTGGGATTCCCCATTGATTAAAAAATGATAGGGCTTTTTCCCTGCGCTTATTTTCAATTTGAGCAAAATTTGTTCCCCCGGAGCCGCCCACATCAACAACTTTAACGCCAATTGATTTGAGTGAATGAACCGTCTCCTTTGCCATCCCGAAACCCACTTCTTTCACTATAACCGGGACTGCAGTCTCTTTAACAATGGATTCAATTCTTTTAAGTGCACCGGAAAAATTTCGGTCTCCCTCAGGCATAGTTAATTCCTGAATGACATTTAAATGAATTTGCAGGGCATCCGCTTCAATCATCTCAATAGCAGCTTTTGCGTCTTCTGATGATGCTTCGCTCCCTAAATTTGCAATAATAACGCCGGTGGGATTCTCTTTGCGGACGATTTCGTAGGTATATTTTTGTGTTTTATCCTTTAAAGCAGACATTTGTGATCCAACTGCCATTGCTACGCCAGTCCTTTTAGCAACAATTGCCAATTCTTTATTGATACGATATGTTTTATCACCGCCGCCACCGGTCATCGCATTGATAAAAATTGGCGAACTTAAATAAAGTCCGCCAATTTCATGGTCTAATCCAACATCAAATACACCAATATCCGGTAATCCCTGGTGAATAAATTTAATATCATCAAATGCCGAAGAAGTATTTTGCCTATTTTCAAGGGCATAACGAATGTGGTCCCATTTTCGTTCAGATCTAGACACTTAAATCACCATTATTTTCCTAGATTCTTTAATTTATCACCAATAACTTCTCCAAGCTGGAAGCCTTTTGACTCTTCAGGGAGCTCATAATCATAGTTTTCCTCATACTCTTTTTCAAGAAGTTCTTTAATGCTTAAGGATAAACGTTGGTCCGACTCATTTGCTTCAAGGACTTTGACATCAACTTCCTGTCCTTCTTTCAATACTTCATGTGGAGTACCAATATGCTTATGTGCAATTTGAGAGATATGAACAAGACCTTCCACACCAGGAAATACTTCAACAAACGCACCATATGAAACCAATCTTTTCACTTTCCCTTTTAGGATGCTTCCCTTAGGTGCTTTCTCGGAGATATTTGCCCATGGTCCTGGAAGTGTTTCCTTAATTGATAAAGAAATTCTTTCATTATCACGGTCCACACTTAGTACTTTAACCTGTACTTGCTGTCCTTCGTGAACAACATCTGCTGGCTTATCTACATGCTCATAAGATAGTTGGGAAATATGAACAAGACCGTCGATGCCGCCAATATCCACAAAAGCTCCAAAGTCAGTAATTCTTTGTACTGTACCATCGATGATTTGGCCAACTTGGACTGCACTAAGACGATTTTGTTTTTGTTTACCTTTTTCTTGTTCAACAACTGCTCGATGAGATAGAATTAAGCGATTCTTTTCCTTATCAAGTTCAACAATTTTAAAGGTTAGGAAGCGACCTTTATAATCACTGAAATCTTCTACAAAATGAGCTTCAACAAGGGATGCCGGTACAAAACCACGAACCCCGAGATCCACCACTAAACCACCTTTTACAACGTCCTTAACCTCTGCTTCAAAAACTTCACCCGTTTGGAATTGTTTTTCTAAACTCTCCCAAGCTTTTTCTGCATCTACTTTCCTCTTAGAGAGGATGATTGCTTCTTCCTCAACTTTTAAAACTTCTAACTCTAGATCATCACCATCTTGGACGGCATCAGATGCTTTTTCAATATGCAGACTTGAAAGTTCACTGATTGGGATAATCCCATCAAGTTTGCTGCCTTGGATAGCCACATGCACCTGCTTTTCTTCTACTTTCGTAACTTGTCCGGTTACTTTATCCCCAATTTCAAAGCTTTTCACTTCTACTTGATTTAATTCTTCCGACATATGTATTCCTCCTTAATCCATTTACTCCTAAAATTCTATATATGAACTGGTGGATGCCACGCAGCATACAACAACATATACAACAAACCTAAAAGCAGTGAATTTTCAAAAAAAACTCTTTCCACTAACTTCTTACAAATAGCCTTTTTTGTCAAGCAGAACCTATTGATGTTCTATTATAAGTTTTTCAATCTTTGACATGATTAATTCAGTCACTTGTTCTGCAGAAGCTTTCTCTTTTCTCATTTCTTCCAGATCAATTGGTTGTCCATAGACCACCTTTAATTTCCGGAAACTTTTATAAGGGCCAATTACTGCACAGGGCACGACCGATGCGGTTGACCTTAGAGCAAAAAAACCAGCCCCGGAAAGCCCCTTTCCTAATTCCCCGTTCTTACTCCTTGTTCCCTCTGGAAAAAGACCGAAAACATGGCCATCCTTAAGAATCTTTAAGCCTGTTCTAAGTGCTTCCCGATCATTAAATCCCCTTTTCACCGGAAAAGCATTACATTTTCTAACGATATTACCCAAAACAGGTACTCTAAAAATCTCTTCTTTTGCCATGTAATGCACAGGGCGCGGTGCCATTATTCCAACAATAATGGGATCAAAATTATGGATGTGATTCGAACAAAGAAGGACTCCGCCTTCTTTAGGAAAATGTTCTAATCCGGTAGCTTCAACCCTGTAAAGTGGTTTAAATACACCCGTAACCACTGATTTCGCAAAATCATAAAACGTCACACCTATCCAATCCTTTCATGCACCAACACCATTATTTTTTCTACAACATCTTGAATGGTTAAAGAGGTTGTATCGATTTCAACTGCATCATCGGCTTTTTTCAATGGTGCTACTTCTCTCTCTGAGTCGATTTTATCTCTACGAGCAATTTCTTCTTTTAACTTTTCTAAGTCAGATGGAAATCCTTTTTGGATATTTTCATTATGACGTCTTTCCGCTCTTTCCTCGACACTAGCAAGTAAAAATACCTTTACCTCTGCACCTGGTAGTACATGCGTACCAATATCTCTTCCATCCATTACGACTCCGCCTTCAGTTGCAAAAGCTTGTTGTCTTCTGACCATTTCTTCACGGACCTTCGGATGTTTAGCAACATAGGAAGTCGAATTTGTTACTTCAGCAAAACGAATTTCATTGGTAACATCTCGATCATCCAAGAATACTAACTGACCTTTATCAGATGGTTGCAATTGAATAACTGTTGAAAGTAATGTCTCTAATAACATACCTTCATCTTCTAAATTCAGTTGATTCATAATTGCTTTATATGTCAACGCTCGGTACATCGCACCTGTATCGATATAAATATAAGAAAGTTTTTCCGCCACAATTTTTGCAACTGTACTCTTACCGGCTGCAGCAGGGCCGTCTATTGCGATTGATATTTTTTTTTCCATAAATCCTCCTATATGCCATCATGATTGATTCAGATGTTGTCTACTATTTATTTTACCACAAGATATATCAATGCCTCTTTTTTTACCCGGATAAAAATGAAAATTAATAGTCATTTGTTTATTAATCAAAAGAAAGCAGGCAGGCCTGCTTTCTCATTTTCCCTGGAAGGTCTCAAGAATTTCAGTATATGTATTTTCATTTACACCTTCATATTTTGTCAATTGTTTTACTCGAGGAAAGACATCGAGTTGATGGAAAAATAATTGCGCAAAAAATAGAAAAATAAACTGTATGATAATAACTTTAATTAACACTCTTTCTACCTTTTTCATACGATCCACTCCATCAATCAATATATATATTTATTATTGGAGTTTATTGAAAAAAATATAAGGAAAAGCAAATGCTTTTCCTTATAACACATCTTCATATACAGCCTCAGCATTCTTTAATTTTTCAACCTCTTCTTCTTCACCACTTTTTGCATTTATAAAAATACGATAGGTGTCGTTATCGATTGTCCCAAGGAATTCGTAGCATAGCACTTCTTTGTTCAAGTCATTTATTATTATTGCCTGTCGGTTTTCCATTACTTTAAAGTTAGGATTAACCTTTGCTTGAGCTTGTTTTACGGAAATGGAAGGTTTCTCAATTTTTCTAGTCTGAAAAGATTTTAAATACTCCTCAGCGGATACACCAATAATATCCCCATTGTCCAATGCAACCTTAACTTTAATCGCTTCTGGGTAAATTCTAATACCATTAATTTTCGAAACAAAATTGAAAACACCGATATTGTCATATTGTGTGCTTTCAAAAATCTCTAAATCTTTAAAGCCCGTTTCTTTAAGGAAAGTTGCTGCCTTATTATCGGCATCATTTAAACTAAGAACTTGTTTTTTAACATCTCGATGGTGAATAAACCAAATTGGATGGCCCACTTTTTTGGTAATGTCCATACTTGCTTCATCATTGGTTTTCTTATTCTTTATCGATACACTATAAAACCCATAGTCGGATCCTTTTCCATTTTCAGTAACCTTAACCTCTGAATTCCCATCAATCTTCATATACCTTTTGGCTATGTTGATTGCCTCTTGTTTGGAAATGGTTTTTCCTTTTATTTTTTGATAGTTTTCATCCTTTTTTTGCATATTTACAAAAGTAGGACCCATATCGGTTTCTTCGTACCCTGTTACAGTCTTTTCTACTGATTTAAAACCATCAATGATTGTATTATCAGTTGTTTCCTTGCCAGAGGCTAAGGCAAGCTCTACATCCATCCAGCGAAGGTTATTTTTTAATACCATATGCTGTACGTTTCGTAGGTCATCCTGAATATCACCAGATTGCTTATAAAGTACCTTTAATGTGTTATATTCGTCTTTTGACAATGGTTCCTTGTCCAAATCTCTAACAGCGGTTCGATAGCTGAAATTTCCAATTTTCGCTAAGAATTCTTCTGTCTTGTTAAAGGGCAATAATGTTAATGGTAGTTGGCCAACATCACCGTGTGCTTCTGAAGTGATTCTCCACACCTCTATTAACGATGGAGACAAGGAATGCCTTGAATTCATTGCAAGAGTTGTCCCAATCTTATCGTGTAATAAATCCACTTGATAGGAAAGGTCATGGAATGCGCGTTGATAAGAATTTTCCGCATTTAAAAGAATTGCATTTTTTTCTTGATGCTCTTGGTAACCCCAATAAGCTGTCCCCGCAACACCTATAGCGAGAACTCCTATTAATATTCCTCTAATCATTTCTATTCACCTCTCTACTTGCAAAAAATATGTTTCCCGATTCGTTTTATTTGTGGTCTGCCCCATATCCAGCCGCTCGTAGCAGTATCCGGGTTAAAATAGTATAAAGCCTCACCAGTTGGATCCCAGCCATTGATAGCGTCTATAACCGCTTTTTTTGCATTTTCATTTGGTGTCAGCCAAATTTGCCCATCCGCTACAGCGGTGAAAGCACCTGGCTCGAATATCACTCCTGAAACGGTATTTGGAAAAGTTGAACTATTTACTCTGTTGAGAATAACTGATGCAACAGCTACCTGACCGGTATAGGGCTCTCCTCTTGATTCTCCATAAACAGCATTAGCCATCAACTGGATATCATTTTGTGAAAAACCATTTGGTGTATTAGCAGCTGTAGGCTTTTTAGGTGCAGCTTTTTTGGGTGCTGTGTTATTTTGTGGTGCCTTTTGTTTTGGTGCTTTGTTTGCAGGATTTGGGGTGCTTTGCTTACTTTGATCTACCCCGCCATAATGTGTAAAATCATTTCCGGCATTCATTTGTTTTTTTACAAACTGTTCATTGTACTTGCTTGCTTTAGCTAGTTTTAATTTTGTTGGCCATCCCGCTAATCCATCAATCGGCAGCCCAAATTCAGATTGAAAATTTCTTAGCGCCCAATACGTACTCCATCCGAATACCCCATCGATCTTCCCATTATAAAAGCCAATATATTGAAGTCTGGATTGTAATTCGATCACGTCATCGCCTACAGCTCCTTTTTGGATAATCTGATTAGAGAACGCTCGAACCTCCTTGCCTTCAAAAAAAGATGATGTCCCAAGCACAAGAAAGATTAGTATGAAAAGTTTTAGTAGGATTTTTTTCTTTAACATGGAATATTAACCCCCAATGTAAATCTTTTTGCAGTAAACCTATTTTTTGTTTTATTGGTATTTTTATTCCAAGTAAGTGAGAATAAATAAAAAAACCCTTCTTTATAAATGAAGAGTTTTTTGGACAGAATATTGTTTTTTCATATGATTTGCGCTTAATATTTTAGCTTTCTTCACTTGCCTTAATCCAAACCACCAAAGGAAAATCATAAAAGGAAAAATAATAAAGAGCCAATTTTCTTGTGAAATTAAAATAAAGTCGTAGGAACCATGGAGAATAAATGGTAAAAGCAGGGAAAGGATAACCCATTTAGCTTTATTTCCCTCCGTAAACTTTGCCTTTCCAATATAAAAGCCCATAATCACACCAAATAAGGCGTGACTTGAAACAGGTAACAATGCCCTTGTCACCGCATGTTCAATCCCATTCGCTATTAAATAAAAAATATTTTCAATTGTAGCAAAGCCCAGTGAAACGGCTACACCGTAGACAATTCCATCAAAGGGTTCATCAAACTCTACATGCTGATAGACCACATAAAAGAGAATAAACCATTTAAAAAACTCCTCAAAAAGACCTGAACTAAAGAATGCATTGAAAAGTTCAGATTTAACGATATGCTCTGTTTCAAGTACATGCTGAATAAACATGATTGGAAACACGAGAAGGGCACCGTACATAAATGTCCTAAGTACAAAGGATATTGGCTCTGAGTCATATTCATCCTTTAAATAAAAATAGCTTAGTAAAGCCAGTCCGGGGGCAATACCGGCTGATAATATTCCCAGCATGAAGAACCTCTTTTCCAATCCATTTTCTTAATCGTAACATGTATTCTCTATAAAGAAAATGAAAGATTCATTCCATTTGTTCAAAGGACTTCAACCGATTGGCCTGCAGTTAAAATTTAATTTCTTTCAAATTACTTGCAAGAGCTACAGCCAATTTAATTCTTGCCTTTTTAGAGTCATTGTCACTACCAAGAATAACTCCTTTATTAAAAAGATCAAAGGCACTTCCTTCATAATCATAGGTTGTGTATACAGAACCCTCTTCTGCGCTAGTCGTGATAACTAGTTTAATTCCTGCGGCAAGTGTCTTTTCTATTTCTGACATCATTTTAGGAGCTACCTGACCTCGCCCCACACCTTCAAGGATAATTCCTGCTATCCCTGCCTCCCGAGCAGCTTTAATAAATTTCCCATCTGCACCAATATAGCATTTAATGATTTCGACTTGAGGTATAGAAGTTTTCAATTCATAGTATTCTCTTTTAATTGGTTTCTGAAATACATGTACTTGGTCGTTATCAATAATGCCCAGGTACCCAAACCCAAACGCATTAAAGCCCTGAATATTAGAAGCATGCTCTTTTTTAACATATCTCGCTGCAAAAATCCGCTCATTAAAAACGACAACAGCTCCAGCATCCCTTAAATCACCTGAACAAGCACAATATATTGCATGACGTAAATTAATAAACACATCACTCCCTAATTCCTCTGGAGAACGCTGAGAACCTGTTACGATAATCGGCCGTGGGTCTTTTATGGTTAAGTCAAGAAAATAAGAAGTTTCTTCCATTGTATCTGTTCCATGTGTGACAACGACTCCTGATACTTCTTCATCCTTAAAATAATTATCAATCTTGTCCTTTAATAATAGTAAATCATCAAAGGTAATATGAATACTGGCTTTTTGAAAAACAGATTCAACGACCACTTCGATGTCTTTCGGCAAATTACACATACTAGCCAATTCTTCACCCGTTAAAGCGCCTGAGGCTAATTTTCCAGATTCTTTATTTGGCTTGCTGGCTATTGTTCCACCTGTTGTTAATAAAATAACCTTTTTCATTATTTAGTCACCCTTTTTGCATCATTTTCGATGATTGATTTGGCTATTTCTTCACCATGGAATCTTCCATTTTCAATAAATATTTCATTTGCGTTATTCCCCGCCGCAATTACACCGGCAATATAAATCCCTTCAACATTCGTTTCCAAAGTTTCCGGATTAAAGTATGGTCGACCTGATTCCTCATCAATTTTCACGCCCATGTTAATTAAAAATTGATGATCTGGATGATAGCCAGTCATTGCAAAAACAAAATCATTGCTGATTTCTGTTTCAATCCCGTCTTTATTATATACCACCTGATTTTCTGTTATTTCTTTTAAGGTAGCATTAAATTCCATCAAAATGGTTCCTGTCCGGACCAAGGCTTCAAATTCAGGAAGAATCCACGGCTTTATGCTTGGTGAATATTTATCACCGCGATATAACACAGTTACCCTTGCGCCTGCTTTTACAAGTTCTATTGCCGCATCCACACTAGAATTCTTCCCGCCAATTACACAAACATCCTTATCATAATAGGGATGGGCTTCTTTAAAATAGTGGAATACCTTTGATAGATTTTCACCAGGCACATTCATGTAATTTGGATGATCATAATAGCCAGTTGCAATGATTACATAGCGGGTATAATATGTATTTTTATCGGTGCAAACCTCAAACAATTCGTCAGCTTTTGAAACACTAGTAACCTTTTCAAATGCATTAATTCGTAATTGTTTTCGTTTGGCAACTTCTCGATAATAAACAAGGGCCTGATTTCTTTTAGGCTTATAATTTTCTGTAATAAATGGAACTTCACCAATTTCCAACTTTTCGGCAGTACTAAAAAATGTTTGATGTGTTGGATAGTGATAAATGGAATTCACCACATTTCCTTTTTCTATAATCAATGATTTTTTACCTTTTGCCTGAAGGGCAATGGCTGCTGCTAAACCACATGGTCCACCGCCAACAATAATAATATCTTCAATCTGCATATGAGTACACTCCCAACTAGCAATCAGTTAAACCTGATGCAAAAAAACTCCTATCGTCTATGATAGGAGTTTTTTCACTATGTTTCAATGGTTAATTTTATTAAATCCAGCCTCTAAAGCGGCTTGCTTCTGCCATTTTTCTAACTCCAACCATATAAGCAGCAAGTCGCATATTGACTCGGCGTGTCTGAGCCGTGTCATAAATATTTTTAAACGATTTAACCATTACCTTTTCAAGTTTTTCTTCTACTTCTTCCTCAGACCAGTAATAACCTTGGTTATTTTGAACCCATTCAAAATAAGAAACCGTTACGCCGCCTGCAGATGCTAATACATCTGGAACAAGGAGAATTCCACGTTCTGTTAAAATCTCTGTCGCCTCTAATGTAGTTGGACCATTTGCAGCCTCAACAACGATGAGCGCACGGATGTTATGAGCATTTTCTTCAGTAATTTGATTTTCAATTGCAGCAGGAACTAGAATATCACATTCAAGTTCAAGCAATTCCTTATTTGTTATCGTATTATTAAATAATTTTGTAACTGTTCCAAAGCTATCACGTCTATCCAAGAGATAATCAATATCCAAACCATTTGGATCATGTAATGCACCATATGCGTCAGAAATTCCAATTACTTTCGCACCTGCATCGTGCATGAATTTTGCTAAAAAGCTTCCGGCATTACCAAAACCTTGAATAACGACTCTTGCACCCTCAATTTGAATACCTTTCTTTTTTGCAGCCTCTTGGATACAGATGGTCACTCCTTTTGCAGTTGCAGATTCACGTCCATGTGACCCGCCTAAAACAAGTGGTTTACCTGTAATAAAGCCGGGAGAATTAAATTCATCGATTCGGCTATATTCATCCATCATCCATGCCATAATTTGTGAATTGGTAAACACATCAGGGGCTGGAATGTCTTTAGTTGGTCCAACGATTTGACTTATTGCTCGTACGTATCCACGGCTTAATCTCTCAAGCTCTCTAAAGGACATATCACGAGGGTCGCAAACAATACCGCCTTTACCACCACCATATGGAAGGTCAACGATACCACATTTTAAGCTCATCCAAATTGAAAGGGCTTTCACCTCTGTTTCTGTCACACCTGGATGGAAACGGATTCCACCCTTTGTAGGCCCCACAGCATCATTATGCTGGGCACGGTAGCCAGTAAATATTTTTATAGAACCGTCATCCATTCTAATTGGAATTTTAACTGTCATTAAACGTAATGGCTCTTTTAAAAGCTCATAAACCTCTTCAGGATAACCTAACTTTTCAAGGGCCTTATGTATAACTGTTTGTGTTGATTTCAACACATCATGCTTTTCCGCTTGATTAGTCTTTTCATTATCTTTATCGGCTGCCATTTGTAATCCTCCCTAAAAAAATGCTGCGACTATTGTCAGCTTTCAGACACAAGTATACACCTTTAATCAATTTATGCAAGAAGAAAAACACCTCTTAGAACCATTATGTAAACGTCGCCAATTGCATTTTTAAAGGATTTCTAAAAATTGCAATGGCTACATAGTATATCTCTATACCTATAAATGTATGCAAGGGGGATGGTAGCCCTTTGCTTGCTCCCTTGCTTAAAAATAGGCCTTTATTTGAAATATCGTAGAATAGTTTCTACTGCTTTAGTTTCGATTATTCGTTTACCATACTCAGCTAAGACGAAAGGACTTAAAATAGAAGCATTACCAAATTCAGAAAGAACACAAGCTGCTTTAATATTATTTTCAGCTTCTAAATTTTCCATTAACAAGTAGTAGCGGTTATGCATTGCATATAGGCTCCCGCCAAAAATTTTGACATTGGACAGTCTTTTTGAAAGGCCGATTATATCCTCAAATTCAGCGAACTCATACAAGAGGTCATCAAAGCCCTCCATCCTAACTTGCATTTCAATAAAACCATCATATAGAATTTCTTCATCATCAATTGTTTCATCAACGGTAATGATCAATATCATCCCTTGAGCTTGGAGGGAGAACACCTCTACCGCTACAGAACCTTGGATATCAACATCAAATTCCTCACTTGCCTCTTCTAGCATATCATGAAAAAGCTGATTCCATTTAATCGAGTCTTTCCAAATATCTTCTTTGGAGAGTCCCCTGTCAAATAAATCATCAGAGGTTAGAAAAATTTTTATTTTATTGGCCGTTAAGCGTTCTAAGCGCATGATTTTGCCCCCTGCCGTGACATAACTCTTGTTTTCAGTGTATGCCCTGGGGTCTTGTTGGTGAATTGTCTATATTTATCCTTACATTTCAGAATTCGGAGCTAATGTAATCAAGTGACATTCCGCAGGTGCCCCTAACCTTAAAGGTATGGTAGTAGTACCGTAGCCATTACTAATAAGGAGAATTGTATTATCTAATCTTTTTAGGTCTCCTCTTTCCTTCGGACTATATCCTAAAATATGTATTTGTCCTCCGTGTGTATGACCACTTAACACTAAGCGGATTTCATGTTTAGAGAGAATTTTATCTGTGATATCGGGATAGTGGCTTGCTAAAATTTTAAAACTTTTCTCCTCTGCATCTATTAAGGCTAAATCTAGACGATCTCGTTCTTGATTTAAATCATCCACACCAAGCAAAGATAATTTTTCTCCTTGGTCTGATTCAAAAGTAACTGCTGTGTTATCTAACACTTTAATACCTAACTCAAGCAGGATGGCATCTAATTTATGATAATCTACTTCATAATCATTGTTGCCCCAAACAAAGTAAACAGGACCAATTTGCTTTAGTTTCATTAAGTTTCTTTTAACTCTTTCAAAAGGAACACCTTTTTCTGTTAGATCCCCTCCAATTACAACTATATCTGCCTTCCCCTTAACAGAGTTAATAATTTTATCGGATATCTTCCTCCTGTGAACATCCGAAATAAAAAAGACCGAAACACGTCCCAGGGATTTAGGAAAGTCTGAAAAAGACAACTCATGTTCGATTACATTATTTAAAAATGCCTCATGCAACATATATACAAGAAGGCATCCACAACCGATAAATAGGACAATTAAAATAATAACCATAATCCTTTTTCCCCATTTCTTAACTTAAGGTTCAATGGAAATCATACCATAAAAAAGGCTTAAACTAAAAAAGACAAAGGTTTGCTGCCATCCCAAATTAAACAGCAGGAAAAAAATAATCAATAAAAAGAGATATTCAAAAAAAAGGGCTGCACCTGATATCTCCCGTTTCTGCCACTTCTTTCTAGTCCTATGGAAAAGCTCACATATAACTCTTCCTGTAATGAGAAATCCAATAAAATAAACCACTGAAGCTGCAAAAAATTTTAATGGATTCATGACAAGTCCAATAAAGAAATCAGAAAGGACAAATGGTTGAGGAATCGTGATCCATTTGATAAGGATATAGCCACATAGAAAAATAGCCAAATACTTGAATATTTTTTTATACATAAAAATTCCCTCCCATACAATGTATGAGAGGGCTTAAAAATATTACCTATTCAGTTTATTGGTCCTCTTCGATACTTAAAATTCTGAACCCATGTTCTTCCAGCTTTTTTGTAAATTTATCAATATTGTTCTTCTTTTCAATCTTCATAACAATTCTACGGACAAGTTTATCTGTTTCATCAAAAGTAACAAGTGAAATAATATGTTCATGGAACTGATGGGCTATTTCAGAAAGTCGGGCGATCCGTCCTTCGGTTTCAACAGATGTAAAGGCAATCCTAACACCGGGACGGTTAACACCGAATGCACTTTCGAAGGAACTAATTACATCCGAGCGCGTGACTACTCCAAGAAACTTTTTGTTAGAATCCACAACGGCTAATAATGGGAAATCCTTCAAATCAAGGAGGGTTTTCTCAAATAATTCTCCACCCTCTAAAAATTTATTTTGGTGTGTAACAATATCTTTTACAAAAGTTGAGGTTAAATACTCATCTTTTTGTTTATCGGATTGAAAGTAACTTTCAAAAATGCAGTATCTTGTCGCAACTCCAACATAATTATCTCCATTTAAAACTGGTAGTCCATCAATTTGATGTTTTTCTAAACTTTCCAATGCTTCTTTCAATGTCGTATTTTCCTGTGCAGTGAAACATTCATGCTTTGGAATCATAATATTTTTTACGAACAATTCCCATCACCTCTAAGTAATAATCCTACTTTACTAACTAGTATACTTCGACATGGCTTGGATAAAACCCTTTATATTTTAAGGATAAGTCATAGAAAATTGAAAATTTCATATTATTAAATGATGTTGAATAAAGGGAGGGCTAAAATGAATACACATTTCAAAACCTATCATCCATACGCCAGTCCGTTCGATCCTTGTCCGCCAATTCTTGAAAAAACATATTCTACCCCGCCACATTTATATATGGGCTTTCAACCACCTAATCTTCCTCAATTTACACCACTGGAAGCACTGAGAGCAGGCACTCTCTGGAAAGACTTTTATGATCCTTGGTACAATACGTTGGAGAAAGCAAAAGGGGGACTGCCAACATGAAACAGGTCCCTGAAGAATATTATCAAATTATGGAGCAGCTTCAAGCCGTGGATTTTGTGTTAGTAGAACTCACTTTATATTTAGATACCCATCCAGACGACCTTGAGGCAATCAATCAATTTAATCATTACGTAAAAGAAAGAAAACGCATTAAGAAGTTGTTTGAGAGTCAATTTGGTCCTTTGCAACAATTCGGGAATAGCTACTCTGGATTTCCATGGAACTGGAAGGATGCCCCATGGCCGTGGCAAGTCTAATATAGGGAGGTAAACATTCAATGTGGGTTTATGAGAAAAAGTTACAGTACCCGGTTCGAGTCAGTACCTGTAATCCAACATTAGCAAAATATTTAATTGAGCAATATGGGGGTGCCGACGGAGAACTTGCTGCTGCACTCCGTTACTTAAACCAACGATATACGATTCCCGATAAGGTAATTGGCCTTCTTACAGATATCGGTACAGAAGAATTCGCCCACCTCGAAATGATTGCTACGATGGTCTACAAATTAACGAAAGATGCCACTCCTGAGCAAATGAAAGCTGCTGGACTGGCAGCACATTATGCTGATCATGATAGTGCATTATACTACCATAATGCTGCAGGAGTTCCATTTACAGCTACTTATATTACTGCAAAGGGTGACCCCATTGCAGATTTATATGAAGATATCGCCGCAGAAGAAAAGGCACGTGCAACCTACCAGTGGTTAATTAACTTAAGTGATGATCCTGATATTAATGATAGTCTCCGCTTTTTACGTGAACGGGAGATCATTCATTCTCAACGTTTCAGGGAGGCTGTGGAAATATTAAAAGACGAACGTGGCAAACAGACAATTTTCTAATAACAAATAAGAAGCAGTTGTAGTCTGCTTCTTATTTGTTTTCATGGTATAGGTTAATATCATACAACTTTTTCATCAATTCAAAAACTAGGTGACGATTTTTCCATTCCTCTTCTTTTTTCCAATAATCCTTACTTCGGTCGACAATCTCGCGTCTTAATTCATGATATTCCTTTTCAGCTTTATCCTTTTTTTCTTTCATTAAATTCATTGTGCCGTACATTCCTACACAAAAAACCAACAATGTTAAATTATTGGAGTCATTAACAAACGCGGAAAACATTGCGGCAAAGGAATAGGAATAAATGCTGGCAACTGTGATATACAAGTAGGTCAGGAAACTAGCTGCTAAAATAATGGTTGCCCAAATCGTGAGAATGTGCCTCTTTTTAAAGCGGTCAAATTTTTCTTTTCTTTTTCTAACATTTTCAAGAGCTTGTTTCGTTGCTTGATCAGTATTTTCAAGTAATTGGATTGGAGAATCCATTTTATCACCCTCCATTTCTCTTATATTCATATGAACTTGTCCCTGCTAATATGATTTTCCATAGAAAAAAACCGATCCCTTTTGGAATCGGCTAATTATTTATTGGTATTTTCAAAACCTGCCCTGCATTAATTTGTTTACTTGTTAGATGATTAGCCTTCATAATGATATCCATTCCCTTGGGGGAATGAAAATATGTCATTGCAATCCTATATAAGTTTTCATTTGGTTTAACCCTATAAGAAATAATTTTAGTCTCTTCAGATTCTGCCGATTTTGCATTAGTTTCAGACGCTTTTTCTTTTTCGCTATTACTGTCAATTTCCTGAGAATTCGTTTTGTTTTCATTTGTACTATTTGTACTATCGGGATGAGCAGAGGCTTCCACCGTTTTTTCAGTCTGCAAGACTTCGTCGCTAGACTCTTTGACTAGTTCTTCCGAATCATTCGTTTCAGGAATTGCATCGTTCGTTTCAGTGGAGTTTTCTAAGGTTTTTTCCTCATCTTTCGACTTTTCCAGATGAATTGTTTCAAACCCTACTGATTCTTCTGATGCTTTTTCACTCCCATTTATTTTTTTGTCACCGTCACGATATGAAATCACACTAAATATGATGACAGGCAGGAGGATAAAAAACAAAACTAATAGGCGGATCAGTGGATACTTTAGCTTCCATTTAGTTTTTTTCTTCTTTTGCCGATGAATTTGCTCCCTTGGAGGCAAATCTTCCTTGTCATCGACTTTTTCATTAATTTTTTCTATACGCTGTTTTAATCTATCTGCTTGGTCTCTATATGGTTCTTCATTATTCATGGCGCCACCCCTCCCTGATCATCTTCTCTGATTGGACGTCTAAATTTTATATATACTCCTAATAAAAAATCAATGACAAAATGCATCGCAATTGTTACAGCTAAATTGCCAGTCCACTCGAATATTAAACCAATAAAAAAACTTAAAACCACAATATTGACAAACAAAAACCAATTAAAAAGATATCGATAGTGAATAATTGCAAAAATAATGCTTGCAAGAATTAGACCTAATTTTGTTTGAATGATTTCCCGAAACAATAATTCTTCACTAAAAGCAACAAATAGGGCAATGAATAAAATATGAAATATATTTCTTTTTTTAAATATTCTTTCATTCAAACCACCATCATCATAATAAGACGAAGGCAGCAATTTCATTAAGAGAATATCTGCTAACACCACGGCTATTCCAACAGGGACACCTATTGTAATTATTTGGAAATCTTGCAAAGAAATATGATTTAAATAGGATAAATGGTCAAAAAATATTAACCCTAGTAGTATTGAAATCACGCAGAGAATGACCTGTGTCATGTAAAGGTGAAAAAGCAAATCTTTATCCGTTAAACTATTAATTAATTCAAAGTACTTTTTTTTCATTCCCTCAACTCACCATTGATTAGAATTTTCGAAAGATAATCATTCCAGTTATTTTCATCTGTTTTCGCTGAAGGAACGGTTAAATGATTAATCGCTTGATAATCATTTAATTGAAGACCGCAGATATCGCAGCAAGGGTTTACCTCTATTGTCTTTACTTCATCAAAATATTTTAATATATTTTCACGTCTGCAAAAATTGGTTTCAACCCATTTTTTCATAGAATAAATATTATTTTTCTTAATAGTCAATCTTTCCTTAACAAAATGATTAATGGTCCATTGTAACCCTTTAAGATTAGCAGTTTCTAGCGATGAATTTTTAACAAAGTCCTCAATAATCCTCCATTGGATCTCAGTAAAACCCCCAAGTTCCATTAGTTTCATATCTAAACTACTATCTCCATTCTTGAAAAGCGGTTCATCGGTTATCTTCTTAAACAACCAGTCGATTTGCTGTTCTGATGGCAATTCATTCTCAGCAAGCTGGATTGGAAGCTGTTCATCCCCTGGCGAATATAAAAGGATGGCAATACTCGGGTCGCCATCTCGTCCTGCCCGGCCAATTTCCTGGAGATAAGATTCAATTTGCATTGGCATATGATAATGAATAATAAAACGGATATTTTCTTTATTAATACCCATGCCAAACGCACTGGTAGCACATATTACATCTAATTGACCATAGATAAACTGTTGTTGAATCAGGATTCTTGTATTTTGATCTAATCCGCCGTGGTAGGCCATCGCCTGACAAATTCCTTTTTCTGTTAGTAGACTTGCCATCTGTTCAGCAGTTTTTTTACTAGAAAAATAAATAATTCCCGGTTTTTTTAAGTTGGCAACTAACTCAAGGATGTTTTCCTGCTTATCGCGATAATCGTTTAGTTCTTTAACATAAAAGCTGATATTAGGACGGTCAATGGTTGATTCGATTTTTACTATTTCCTCTAAATCCAGTGAGGCAATAATATCAGCTCGGACCTTTTTGGTTGCAGTTGCTGTCAAAGCAAGCGTTAATGGATTCCCAAGTTTCTTTCGAATATCACCAAGTTTTGAATAATCAGGGCGAAAATCAAAGCCCCACTGAGAAATACAATGGGCTTCATCGACCACAAATAACGCAATGGGAAGCTCCTGAAGTTTGCGGAGAATATAGGGAACTCTCATCATTTCGGGTGATATAAATATAAATTTATATTGATTCAAATGATGTAATGCCCTATTTCTTTCCTCTGCAGAAAGAAAGGAATTTAACGCAATGACTCTTTTTTCCCCAAATCTCTTAAATTGCTCCACCTGATCCTGCATTAGTGACAGAAGTGGTGAAATTATTAATATCTGACCTTCTAAAATAATCCCAGGAAGTTGGTAGCACAATGATTTTCCTGTCCCAGTTGGGAGCATGGCCAATGTGTCGTGACCAGCAAGTATGGAGGTGATGACCTCTTTTTGTCCAGTCTTAAACGAAAGATAACCAAAGTGCTTTTTTAAAACCTTTTCAATTTCCATTATTTATCACCATGTTTCGCCAGTACTAACCTTATTTGAAAATAGGTTGCAGCACCTATTTTTTCTTTTATCACTTTTAGCTGTTTAGATGCCTTTTGCCTTGAAACTTCCAAAATCTCATGCTGTAATTCTCTATCCACAAAGGTATCAATGGAAAAATCAGTAGTATTTAAGGCCAATTCAACAAGATGATCTTCTATTGTACTTAATTTTAAGTGTCTAAGTTTCGCGATTATGTCAGGGGAATGTCCCTGACGTAACAATTTCTGGGTTTTCCGTGAGGAAAGAGTTAATTCATCATCCTGTATTAATTCATCGATAAGATAAGGTAAGACCTTTAACTGATTTTCTTCTTCCATTATTTTGTGTATCAAATAATGGAGAATATTCGTAAACTCAACCTGATAATTGTGAATATTTAAATTCACCTTTGCAGCTACTTGTAAAGGGGTTAATCCAATCTGCTGATAACCAGTTAACCGAAACACTAATAAGGATGGGTCAATAACTTTCGCAGTATTAAAACATTCATTTAACTCTGAATATAAAGCAGGACCCAATTCCAGCCTAGGTACGGTGATATCCTTTAAAGTAGATTTTAACCAGTTATGGACATCTATGTTTTTTTGAATTGGTATATATCTTGATTCACAAAAAGCAAGATTGGATACCACTTGAATTAGCAGGGACAATCTCTCCCAAAATAATGAGGTTATTTGATGAAAGTTCCAGCCATTTATATATTGGGGTAATGGATTGTTTTCTAGAAGTGTCATTCCAGAGGTCGTTAAACTATATCGTTGATCCCCTTTATTTATTAACCAATTTTTTTCTACCATAGCTTGATATATTTCATCAAAGGATTCTCTGGATAACTGTTCATAAATTCCAAAAAATTTTTTCAGTGAGAATAGGTGGGCATCTTGGATTGTTTGTGATGATTTTTTTCCATTCAATAAATGGTAAACAGAGTAAATCGTCCGTTCACTTTTTAATTGTTTAATACTATATAGAATAATGGATTCAATTTGCATCATCCGAGTCCCCCACCGCTTTTTCGCGCATTATCGACAAAATACCCATTTTTCTTCTTTATTCTACCATGAATAAGAATGGATTGTTGCTTGAAAATGTGGAAGAAATAGAAATTCATCTATTTAACATCAGGAATAAGGGCATTTTTCTATTGAAAAGTTGTCGATACAGTTTTACAATAGATATGAGTTATCCGTTTTCATCTTGATAATGGAAAATGTGTTAGAATAATTTTTTTTATATTACTGGGAGGTTTTTTTCATGGCAAAGTACACAATTGTGGATAAGGAAACTTGCATTGCATGTGGGGCTTGCGGCGCAGCAGCACCAGATATTTATGATTATGATGATGAAGGTATCGCATTCGTAACACTTGATGATAATGAAGGAATTGTTGAAATTCCTGATGTATTAATCGATGATATGATGGATGCATTTGAAGGTTGCCCAACTGATTCAATTAAGGTAGCTGACGAATCTTTTGACGGAAATCCAACTAAATTCGAATAATAGTTAAGTAAAATAAACTTTAAGCTACTGCCCCTCTCCATTTTAGGAGAGGGGTTTTTATTTCAACAATAAAAAAACGGCAGGGAATGGTTCCCCCCTGCTGTTTTCTATTAGACGCTTTTAATTGTTGTATTTTTATTAATCCATGCCTGCATCCGAATAAACAGGAGCATAAAGATCGCAGACATCATCACACCTTTTAGGATATTAAAAGGCAAGATGGCTGGTACAACCAAATTACGCATATCTGGAAAACCCATTAGAAGGGTATATGCAGGTAAAATAATTAAGTAATTTAGAATACTCATTATAACTGCCATCGTTACTGTCCCAGAAATTAACGCCAGTGTCATACCTTTTCTAGTTTTGAGTCTATTATATATATAATATGTGGGCAGGATAAACACAATTCCAGCAGCGAAATTGGCTATATGGCCAACAGGGATTCCTGTAAAGCTTCCTGTCTGAATATAATTAAGGATATTTTTAAAAAGTTCTACTAATACTCCTGCAATTGGTCCAAAAATCAATGCAGCAATTAATGCCGGTATGTCGCTGAAATCGACAAATAAGAAATTTGGGAATAGCGGCAATGGAAATTGTATTAGCATAAGCAGAAAAGCAATACTGCTCAGCATTCCAATTGACACATAAGCCCTGACATTCATTTTTCTTTGTTTCTTCATCTTCTTCATCTTCCTCTCTCCTCTTTTTGATCCATCGCGTTTAGGAAGAGAGGTTCAGCAACAGTCGAAACCTATGTAAATAAAAACTCCCTCAAGAAATAAGCTTGAGGGAGTTCACAAAGGCACGCTTAATAAACGTTCATTTCATTAGAAATTTTGAACGTCTGCAGAACCTCCATCTTCTCCCATCCAGACTATACTGTCGGCTTTGGAATCACACCAAATCCTGCCAAATTACGGCTCGCGGGCTCATGAGTTTTACTCAATTACCGCCGATCGGGAATTTCACCCTGCCCCGAAGATAGATCGATATTTAATTACAAATATAATTATACTGCAGTATGCATAATTTGTTAAGCAAAGAATTTAGTATTTAATAGTACTGACACTTTTTTATTATTTTTTCAATAAACAAACCCGCAGAATCCTGAATCTGCGGGTAGTTCATTATCTTAATTTATAGTTAATATTTGTTTAGGTTTAATAAGGTCTGAAGACAGATCGTTGAGTTCTTTAATGCGTGTTACCGTCATATTTGTTTTTCTCGAAATGGAGTACAATGTATCACCTTGTTTGACGATATATTGTTTTTTGCCCGTCCTTGAATGATCCTCGTTCTGCTGTTTTACATGGGTACTGGCTTCTAATACATCGTTTTGGATTCCTGCAATTCCACCCCTTACCATAAAGCCTGTATCAACGTTTCCTAGGAGCTTTTCAGGATCCATTGCAAATTTCTTATCATATCTCCACACTTGCTGGTGCGTTTCAAAATGAAGATGGGTTCCGGTAGCTTGTCCAGTTCTCCCCATATTTCCTATTACAGTTCCTTGCTTAATCATTTGTCCCTCAATTACTATTCGTTTGTTTAAGTGAGCATAGACAGTAACAAAATGACTTGGATGTTTAATAAACACTACATTTCCGTATGTATTCGAAAAATAGGATTTCACCACTTGACCATCAGCGACAGCAAGAACAGGTGTGTTTATTTTTCCAGCGATATCAATTCCCTTATGTTTCCCCATTCTTGTTCCATATGTATCAGAAATAATCCCGTCTGTAGGCCATATCCACCCATCCTTAATCGCTTTCTCATCCTTCATACTTGCTTCTGAATGCTTTCCACCTAAAAATAATAAACTGACACATAGCGCCATAATTAGGGCAATGAGAACCCTTTTTATGTAGTCTCGCATTTTCTTCATTAACCTCCTTTGTTCTTTTCCTCCTCCACACCATATGTAAATTGTTTCACGTTTAGAACACTTTCCCTGTGGAGGAACGCTTAGGCATACTTGTTATAATTGGGAGATTACGGATATTTTATTCATAAAAAAAAAATCAACCTCATTGGGTTGATTAGGATTCATTATTGAATCGTTCGAAAGTTTGGAGCCAACGGGACTTTATTTTCTTTTGATAGGTCAAATGGCCCGATGTTTTTAATGGATGAATTCTTAATTATTACTTTGTCTAAACCAAATTCTTTTGCTGTCAATAATAAAGACTCATACGCATTTAGGGTTAGTTGATTATCACTCAAGGTCGAATTATCCTTAAGTGTAACATATAATGTTTTTTCATTTGTAGAAACATCCTTAATCGGAAGTGCTGGTAAAAGTGAACTTTTTAATCCCAATAAAGGCTGATCATTCTTCATTGATTCCAAAGCTGTTTGAATATCTTTATACGTGTCAATTGATGGCACTAAATAGGGAATTTCATTCCCTTCGGAATAATAAAAGAAGAAAGCATGATTCTTCTCTTTAACAACTTGGATTTCTTCTTGCCTTCCGTAGTTCCCTAATTCGATGCCAGGCTTACCATTTGTTGAAAAATGTATCTTTTTCATTTGACTATTTGAAGAAATATCTTTTTGTAATACTTTAATAAAAGTGGTTTCAGTTGTTGAGCCTTGTCCATACTTATGATTTGCCGGCACATCAATCAAAACACTTTTGTTTTTCTCATCAAGCTTCAGGGTAGCATTTAGAGGATAAAATTCACTTAACCCCCAGGCCTCTTCCTGTAAATCCACCATTTTTTCAATAAATAAAGTAAACGATAATTTATCAGTTGAATTATTAACTAAAGTGGATACTGGAACTAGTATTTGCGCTTGTGAATCCGGGATCCAATAAGTTAAGACTGTTCCACTGTTCACATCTTCATCATAGATGGCTGTTTTTAAAAGTTCATTATTCCCGGCTTCTGAAAATGTTTTTGCTTGTGAATTATCACTTTCTTTTGCAAGCTTTGAATTTTCATCCGCGTTTTGCACTTCCTTCCCAGCTGAAGCATCTTTTTGACTCGCCTTCTCCTCAGCATACTGATTTCCAATCATTAATTTAGGAACTAAGATGAAAAAAATAAGCAATGCACATGCAGTAGCGAGGCCAGGCAGCATCCATTGTTTCATTTTCTTTTTTCTAATATTAAGATTTTGATAAATGTCACGAGGATTGCGATTATCTTGTATCTTAGGCATTTGCCTTAATAATTCTTCGAGCTGCTTATCGCTCCACTCTGACTTTTTCACTAGCCGCCCCCTCCTTTTCATATGACATTTCCATATGTTTCTTCAAGACCTTTAACGATCGGTGTTGTGTGGTTTTCACTTTACTTTCTGTCCATCCTAATGCTTGGGCTGTTTCAGCAATCGATAAATCTTGTATATATCGTAGAATAATAACCGTACGTTGGTCCATTGTACAATATTCAAGGCAGTTATAAACCCATCGGATTTCTTCCTTTTGGACCGTGATCTCTTCTGGTATAGGATATCCATCTTTCAGCTGATCGGTGGACCAATCAAATTTTTCGAGTAATCGTTCTTTCCATCCTTTTTGTTTTCGGAAGAAATCAATGGCTACATTTCTTGCGATTGAAAACAACCAGGTTTTCTCACTGCTTTTCCCTTCGAAACGACGATAAGATTTATAGACCCTAATATAGACCTCTTGGACAAGATCCTCCGCATGTTCTTTGTTTCTGACCATATAAAATAGAAATTGAAAAACGTCATGATGATATTTTTGGTAAAGTTCATCGAAAACGGAGTCCATCAATTCCCCTCCCCGTTCATAATATTAGTCGATTTATATGTATAAAAAGTTTCACCTTATAAATATAGACTTTTTTGTGACAAAAAGGAAGGTGTAAATTGGAATATATTTCCCAAAATCATGACGTAAAAAACTCATCCTTAATGGATGAGTTTTCGCTTACGCTCTTCGTGTTTCCTTTATCTCATGCGGAGCGGTTCCAATCCATACGTCGCAAAACGGTCGCTTCCGCTTTTAGTTATATCTAGCTGCAGCGCCTAGGGGCTCGGGTCATAAGCCAATCCGTCAAGAAGGTTAAAGAACAACCTTCTCGCCGGCTCGTCTTATGCCTGTCGCCCCTGGGCAAGGCGCTTCCGCTTTAAGTTGTTCCTCGTGAATCAAGAACAATCGGCAAAATACTTGTTCTTATTACTATTTTCGAGGCAGTAAAAAGGAAAATGTCGTTCCGTGATTTAGTTTACTCTGAACAGAAATATGACCACGATGTGCATCAATAATATTTTTAGCTATGGCTAGTCCAAGTCCTGTTCCAGCTCTTCCTCTCGTCCGAGCTTTATCCGCCTTATAAAACCTTTCAAAGACAAAAGGTAAGTCTTCATCGGGAATACCAGTACCAGAATCCTTCACTCTAATCATTATGCCCTTATCATCCGAAGTCACACTTAATTTAACAGAGCCACCCTTTGGTGTATGTCTGATGGCGTTATCAATTAAATTGGTGAGTACCTGTTCGATTCGATCGGGATCGAAGGAAATAGTGGTGGTTTCATTTTCTATTTCGGCATACAATTGAATTTCATTTTCTTTAGCTAGTCCCTGGAACTTATGAATAATTCGATTAATAAATGAAGAAATATTAACATCTTCCATTGTTAATTGCAGATGTCCTGCTTCCATACGGGCTAAATCCAGCAACTCATTGACAAGCCGGCCCATTCGCAATGATTCATCATAGATGACCTTTGCCATTTCCTTTTTCTCTTCCTGTGATTCCGCGATATCGTCTACTATTGCCTCGCTATAGCCTTGTAACATCGATATAGGTGTTCTAAGCTCATGGGAGACATTAGCAATAAAGTCTTGTCTCATTTTATCTAACTGTCGTTCCTCAGTCATATCCCGCAAAACAGCAACTGCACCACGTATAAACCGGTTACTATATAATGGACTAACCAGGATAACCCAATGCCTGCCTTGGAATGAAATTTCACCGACTTGTTCTGCTTCCGTATCGACAGCTTGTTCAAACAGATCCATTACCTCTGGTGGTGTGGCCTCGGAATCAGTACTAATTCCACCCATTTCATAATACCAGTACTGAAGAAAACGGTCAGCTGGAGGGTTGGTAATCAGAATTGTCCCATCCCGATTAAAGGTAATTACTCCATCTGCCATACTGCTTAAAATACTCGATAATTGCTCTTTCTCTTGGCTAAGAGCACTCATATTGAACTTCAACTGTCTACCCATCTGATTAAATGCCGTTGCTAGTTCACCAATTTCATCATGGGTAAGAATAGGGACTTTAGTATCGAATTTCCCTCTAGCCACTTCAAACGCTGCTTCTCTCATTTTTCTTAAAGGGGCTGCAATTCTTGTGGACAAAAAGAAGGCAAAAATAGTCGTAAGAATAATAGCAACACCTGCAACAAGTAAAATAAATTTTGTTGTTTCATGGGTGGTTTGTTGCATTATTTCTACTGATTGATAAATAAAAACCGCACTTTTTTCTTCCCCAGGAAGATGTAAAGGTACACCTATAATTGAATACTTATCTCCGTCTTTCCCATCATTAAACGAAAGGGTAGAAACCTTTTCAACGGATAAATCTTTAGTAAATACTTGTGATAGTTTGGGATCCTTTTGAATATCAGTTAGAGATAACCTATTTGAAATATCCGTGTTTGGAGAGTAGTAGATTTCTCTGTCATTTTTAATAATAACTACTTTGTTAACTTTATCGATAATTTCCCAGGATATCTCTAGTCCAAGTGGCAATTTTTCTTTAGGATGCTCTTCTAAAACGTTTGCTATCTTCTCAGCTGTATTGGTTAAATCATTTTTCATCCCAAGCGTATTTTGATTTTGGAAAAATTCGAGAAGCATAATGGTTAAGATGAAAAGCACAAAAGATACTAGTAAAAGGATCGTTAACCATAGCTTTCCAACAACACTTCTTAAAAGCGTCATTCATTAATAACCTCAAATTTATAGCCTACGCCCCAAACTGTAACAATCATTCTGGCAGCTTGCTCGGAAACCTTGTTTAATTTTTCACGAAGACGTTTTACATGTGTATCAACTGTCCGTAGATCGCCGAAAAATTCATAATGCCATACTTCTTTAAGTAATTGTTCACGGTCAAATACTTTATCCGGTGCTTTCGCTAAGAAATAGAGCAATTCATATTCTTTTGGTGTTAAACTTACTTCTTTACCGTCAGCAGTTACCCTATGTGCATCATTATCAATGGTTAAGTGCGGGAATACAATGACGTCTTTGGTTGTCGTTTCCGTTTGCAGGTAACTTGTTTGTGAAGACCTTCTTAACAAGGCTTTGACGCGTAAGACAACCTCTCTCGGACTAAATGGTTTGACAATATAATCATCGGTGCCAACTTCAAAGCCTTGGACACGATTAATTTCTTCCCCTTTAGCAGTAAGCATGATGACCGGTGTTGCCTTCTTTTCTCTTAATTCACGACAAACCTCAATTCCATCTTTCCCTGGCATCATCAGGTCAAGAAGAATAACATCATAATCATTAGCAAATGCTTTAGCTAATGCCTCAGTTCCATCTTCAGCTTCATCAATTGTATAGTCTTCACGCTCTAAATACATTTTTAATAAACGGCGAATTCTTTCCTCATCATCCACAACTAAAATTTTCACGTCTTTTTCCATTATTAATCCCCCCATGGAGTTTATTTTACAAAACGGGCTGGTTTTATGCTATATTTTCGTACTAATTACTCCTATTAAAAGTGTCAATAATTTGACAACTGTTGTTACATTTGAAGATTTTATAAATAACCTTCACTTATTAGTAAATGAAGGTTATTAAATTATATCCTTATCCGATTTTCAAATGATTATCCAGCATAGGAATGGAGTCCGGCAATAACGAGATTGACTGCCACAAGGTTAAACATAATAATAACAAAGCCAATTACTGCTAACCAAGCAGATTTTTCACCATGCCACCCTTTTGAAAGACGAAGATGTAAAAATGCTGCATAGAATAAAAATGTGATTAATGCCCAAACTTCTTTTGGGTCCCATCCCCAAAATCGTGACCAAGCCATTTGTGCCCAAATCATCGCGAAAATAAGTGCACCCAGAGTAAAGACTGGGAAACCGATTAATACCGAGCGATAGCTAATTTCGTCAACAAAGTCTAATTTAATATTTTTAACAATCGGTTTTAGTGCTGCAGCAATTCGTTTTCGTAAAATTAATCTAATTAAACCATAAATAACAAGTCCCGCCATTAATGACCAAATAACGGTATTTAATTTTTTTGCATTAATAAAGGCAGGTACCTCGAATATAGGCCTAAATCCGTCCTTTGTTAGTAATTCTCCCTTATGCGGTCCTGAAAGGGCAGGCATCGTATATTCAGCAACTGCGGCGTTATCATGTTTATCAATCCAATTAAATTTTTCATGGTAACCCATACCTGAAAATATGGATGAAACAGTAACAAAGCCTAGCACAGCAACTAATGCAAACATTACCATTTCAAGCCAAAATGTTTGTTTGCTGGATTTTGTTTGATCAATTGCCTTTACGAGATAAATAAGCCCTGCTGCAAAGCTTATCGATAGAATAGCCTCCCCAATAGCTGCAGTAGTTACGTGAATATGTAACCAATAACTTTGTAATGCCGGTATTAATGGCGTAATATCCTTTGGAAACATACTCGCATAAGCAATAACCAATAGAGCCACAGGCATTGTAAATAGTCCAAGTAAGGTTGTACGATATATAAAATAAATAACGATAAATGCACCTACAAGGGCCATCCCGAAGAATGTTGTGAATTCAAACATGTTACTAACAGGTGCGTGTCCAGCAGCAATCCATCTAGTGATAAAGTAACCCAGTTGTGAAACAAAACCAATAATAGTTAACAGAACAGCAATCTTTCCCCATCTATTGGTTCCTTCCTTTGCACTCGAATGCTTTTTTGATTTAATAGACCCGCCGTAAAAAAGGGTTGCAACTAAATATAGAATAAAAGAAATAAATAATAAATTACTGCTTATTGTAACCAACTAGACACTCTCCTTTTCTTTAGATTTATCTGTATCTTCCGTTTGAACTTGATCATCTGGCATAACAAGTTTTGTATCTTTTAATACTGTTTCAATTTCTTTTTTTAGTCCATACCAATTTTTGTTTGTATGTGCCGCAACCCAAACTTGTCCGTTTTTATTTTGAATCCAAATTCGGCGATGGTTCCAATAGGCTCCTTGGATGACACCAATCATAAATATGATTCCACCCAAAATAATTGCCCATAATGTTGAATCCTTACGAACAATAAAACCTGATATATTTTTCGTTTCAATTCCTTTAAATGCCATTTTATATTGATTATCCCCAAATGGCTCGATGGTTTGCTTGATGGCAACAAAACTAGTTTCTCCTTTTGGCTTTTCAGGAGAAACCATTTTAAAGACAAATGCAGGATTGTTTGGGACTCGAGATTTCGTTGTAGGCTCCCCATTCTCTGCAAACTCAAAGTCAGGAAAATAGTTTAGAATTTCAACAGAATATCCATTCCCTAGATCATACTTCGTCTTTGGATCTCTAAGGTCAACCTTAAGCTCGCCTACTGACTTTTTAGTCTGTTTATTTGTCAATGCAAATGACATCTTATTTAATTCACTCCTGAAGGAAGCTTGGAAAACGGAATAACCTTCATATGTGAGCGGTAAATTAACTCGGACCTTATAATCTTCAATCTTCTTTAGTTTGGGTTTCTCACCTGGGAGATTTTGTCCAACACGCTTATATAAGACAACGTTGGATTGGTAGTTTTTCACAACCTCCCCTGCCATACTAATCGCTTTTTCAAAGGTCTTATCTTTATTTTTATCGTAATGCTCTAGAATGAATTTGTTATTTTGAATATAGAACTGTCCATCTGTTTCCGGCACTACAGCTGTTTCACCTTCCCGAACCCAAAGATCTTCATTTACATACATCCCCGGAATAAAGCGGAGCATTCCGCCAAATAAAAAAATGATTAAGCCAACATGGTTTACGTATGGACCCCAGCGAGAAAAACGCCCTTTTTCAGCTAAAATATCCCCATTTTCTTCACGAACCTGATAGCGTCTTTCCTTAAGATGCTTCTTAATTGCCATGAAATCCTTTTCATCCGTACTATCGTTTACGCCAAAAATACGCTGACGTTTTAAAAAGCCTTCATGTCTTGTCACCCGTTGGGCCTTCAGGGCTTTATATAATGGCACCACCCGATCGAGACTACAAATGACCAAGGATATACCGATCATTGCAATTAATAATAAGTACCACCAAGAGCTATATAAATTATTGAAGCCTAATTGGTAATAGAGTTTACCAACCCACCCGTATTCCTGCTCATAATAAACTTCTGCCGGCAGGTCAATATACATTTCTTGCGGAAGAATTGTTCCAAGTGCGGAAGCAATTAAGGTAATAATTATTAGCCAAACGCCGACTTTAACGGAGGAAAAAAAGTTCCATATTTTATCAATAAATGTTTTATTGTACGTTTGTGAACGTCGTGCACTTCCTTCATAACGCATGTCAAGAAGCTCTGCAGGGTTATTTTGCTCATCCAGAATCTTTCCGCATGCTTCACATAAAACGGTTCCATGTGGATTTACATGTCCGCATTCACATTTAACATCTTTCATTGAAAAAACTCCCAACAACCTTAAGGTTTTATTTTCTCCATAAACTCCCTAATTTTTTCTTCTGTTAACTCACCCGTATAATACTTTACTACCTTGCCATTTTTATCAATCAAAAAGGTGGCTGGCAGCAAATCAATTCCATAGGTATTCATGACCTCTTTGTCTTTATCAATCATAATCGGAAAGTCTAGCTTGAGGCGTTCTGCAAATTGATTGACTGCAATTTCTGATTCTTGTATATCAACTGACACTACTTGAACCCCATTATCCTTGTATTGATTATATTGATTATTAATATAAGGCATTTCCTTTTTACAAGGCGGGCACCACGTTCCCCAGAAATTCAAGAATACCCCTTGTCCTCGATAATCTGAAAGCCGATGTTTTTTTCCCTGCATGTCAACCAGTGCAAAATCAGGTGCTATGCTATTAACCGTCACTTTTTGTTTATTATCTTTTGTAAAACTAGCATATAGCGTATAAGCAACGGCAGCCGCTAATAAAAGTAGGATTATTGTTCTAATAACTAATCGCCGTTTTTTCATTAATTCCCCTCCAGTAGATCACACAACACAGTTTGTCTAATTATAGCACTTTACAACACAAGTACTGTGGAAATGAAAAATACTAATTGTGACATTTTTATGAATTTTTTTTCGTAGTTCCAATCCCCAATGCTCTAAGCTGCTTTACTTCATGTGGCGTAAGTTCTCTTGCATCGCCCGTTTTTAAACCATTCAGTGTTAAGAATGCATATCGTTCACGCTTTAATTTCAATACATCATGACCAATTGCTTCAAACATTCTGCGAACTTGACGATTTCTACCTTCATGGATGGTAATTTCAACAATCGCAGATTGTTTTTTATTATCAGCAGAAAGCAATTTCACTCTTGCCGGGGCTGTTTTCCCGTCTTCTAGACGAATTCCTTTTTCTAGCTTCCTAAGATTTTCTTTTGATGGTATTCCTTTAACCTTTGCAACATACACTTTGTCAATTTCACTTTTCGGATGCATGAGTAAATTAGCAAATTCTCCATCATTCGTTAATACTAATAATCCTGATGTATCATAATCAAGGCGTCCAACTGGAAAAATTCTTTCTTTAAAATGTTGAAAGTAATCAGTAACCACTTTTCTACCCTTCTCGTCATTAACACTTGATATAACTCCTCTTGGTTTATATAAAAGGAAATAAACAGGTTCTTCTTTTTCAATCTGAATTCCATTCACTTCCACCCTATCAGATGAAGATACCTTCAGACCAAGTTCTGTAACAACCTTTCCATTAACCTTTACTCGCCCTTCTTTAATTAATTCCTCAGATTTTCTTCTTGAAGCAATGCCCGCTTGAGCGATTACTTTTTGCAATCTTTCCATTCATTCCACCTCGAATTTATCTGTATAAAAAGATAAGATGGCTGTATTTAGCTACTTGTTTCCTGCTGAGTAACAGTATTTTCCTATTACCAGTGAAGCGAACACAGAAACCTATCCTTATGAATTATGACACAATTACTTCACTTTTCAAAGTAACGGGTATTATTACTGGAATATAAAATAGCATGTTCAAAATGAACATGCTCATGACTTTAAGATTATTTTGTTCCAAAAATCATCGCAACAACTACTATTGCCACAATAATTCCAACTACATCGGCGAGGAGGCCTACTTTTAGGGCATCCCCCATTTTTTTTATACCTACTGCACCGAAATAGACAGTTAACACATAAAAAGTCGTGTCAGTACTTCCTTGTAAAACAGATGCTAGGCGGCCAATAAATGAATCCGGTCCATATACAGCTATCAAATCACTAGTCATTCCCAGCGCAGCATTTCCAGATATCGGTCTGATGAACAATAATGGCACAATTTCAGCGGGTACTCCAATAGATTTCATGACTGGGCGTATCCAATTCATTAAAGCATCTAGTGCCCCGGATGCCCGAAATATAGAGATGGCCACTAGCATTCCAACAAGGAAGGGGATAATGGAGAATGCAATTTTAATTCCTTCTTTTCCGCCTTCAACAAAGCTTTCATAGGTCGGAACGTGCTTGAAGGTGCCATATAATAGAATAAACCCAATAAGTAAAGGGATAAATGTTAACGATATAACCGAGATCAGCTCCATGTTTCTTCATCCTTTTCTGCTTCTGCGATAATAGAAATAACGGTCAATAATGATTGCACCTAACGCAGAGATAATGGTTGCTATAATCGTCGGAACGACAATCTCTGTAGGTGAAGCAGAATGATAATTCATTCTAATCGCGATGACAGTTGTCGGAATTATAGTAATACTAGCCGTATTAATTGCTAAAAAAGTCACCATGGACCTGCTCGCTGAATCCTTACCTCCATTTAACTTTTTTAATTCCTCCATCGCTTTAATACCAAGAGGAGTGGCTGCATTTCCCAAACCAAACATGTTTGAAATCATATTAGATAATATATAACCCATGGCTGGATGATTTACTGGTACTTCAGGAAATAAGCGTTTGACAAGTGGTCGAAATAGTTTAGACAAACGTTCTAACAGGCCAGACTCTTCTGCGATTCGCATCATGCCAAGCCAAAAGACGAGGACACTAATGAGTCCAATGCAGAGGGTCACCGCTTCTTTTGCCCCGTCAAAAATGGCTTTATTCACTTCAGCCATCGTTCCATTAATTAATGCAAAGATAAATCCAACAACCGTCATAAACACCCAGATATAATTAACCATTGGACTTTACACCAATAATCGTAAGGAAAATTTCCCTTACAGAATTCAGCAGCCCTTTATTAGGTTCTGGCATATTCTGATAGTAAATGGGGGTTTCTTTGATTACCCTTCCATCCAAGTAAACGGCTGCCTTACCCACAACTTCGTCAGTTTTCTTATCCTTATCAAACTTTTTGATTGGCTTGTTCAACTTATATTTAATAGAAAATAGATCCATTTCTTCGCTTGTTACGGGATAGACAATTGTTTTTTTAACATATAAATGGTTCTTATAATACTTATTTGTAACACCCTCAATTTTCCCTTTTGAGAGGACTTCGGCCATATCAAACCCTTTAAATCCACTTTCATACATGGAAATATGGTCATTCCAATCGTCTGGTCCGTCCAAGGTTACCGCTATAAGGTTCATATCTCCTTTTGTTGCAGTTGTTACCAATGTCCTTTTTGCTCGTTTTGTAAAACCGGTTTTCCCTCCGGTTGTATATTTATATTTTGTAAGTAAGCGGTTTTTATTTTTCCAGACACGGTCCCAATCTTCTGTCGGGTTTGGCGCTCTATATACCTTCGTGCCTGATATTTTCTTAAAGGTTTTATCCTGCATGGCATAACGCATTAACACTGCCATGTCATAGGCAGTTGAGTAATGATTTTCATGGTCATCTAAGCCATGTGGATTGGAAAAGTGGGTATTTAACATCCCGATTTCCTTTGCCTTTAAATTCATCAAGTAGGCGAACCCTTCTACACTGCCTCCAACATACTCGGCAATCGCTACCGCCGTATCATTTCCAGACCTTAGCATCAAACCATAAACCAGGTCCTTAAGCTTAATTTTTTCACCGGGCTTTAAATAGACGGACGATCCTTCCGCACGAGTGGCTTGGTCGCTTACTTTTACGTATTGATTCATTTTCCCGGATTCAATTGCTAGTTTCGCAGTCATTATTTTAGTTATACTCGCAATCCTTCGTTTGGTATGAGCATCTTTCTCGTAAAGGATTCGACCTGATTTCTGCTCTATCAACACCGCACTTGCTGCACTTACGGAAACAGAAGCATCCACCTTTTGAGGAATGTTAGCAATGAATATTGAGACTATGAGAGAAAAAATAACTAGCTTCCATATCATTCTCATTAGATTAACCTCGTCCCCTTGTATAGTTATCTAGCTTCCATGCCAAGGAAGGCACTTCTGCTTTTCGTTTTTCTTGTACAAGTTTATGCAGGACAAGGCTCGTTATGACTATTTGAGATAGAAAAACGAAAGCAGACAACATTTTGTCGTCTGCTTAACTTTTTAATAGGCTGGCCATTTGATATCTGTTGCTTTTTCATACCGCATCTCAACATCATGCCAATTGACTATGTTCCACCAATTGTCGACATATTCCGGCCTTTTGTTTTTATACTGTAAATAATACGCATGCTCCCAAACATCCAATACCAGGAGCGGGATAGTATCCCACTGAGTCAATAGCATATGTCGTTCAGACTGCAGTATCTCTAAATGCCGCGCCCGTGGAGACCAAACCAAAATTGCCCATCCCACTCCTTCGACTTGCTTGGCGGCTTCAGAAAATTGTTTTTTAAACGCCACAAAACTCCCAAAGTAATTCTCGATTCCAGCTTTTAAAAGACCATGCGGGGCCCCACCGCCATTCGGGCTCATGTTTTTCCAAAAAATTGAATGAAGATAATGTCCTGAACCATGAAAGGCAAGCTCCCGTGACCAATGCTTTATTAAGGAAAAATCATTTGTTTCCCTGGCTTTTTTTAGGTTAAGTTCTGCTTTATTTAACCCATCCACATATGATCGATGATGCTTATCATGATGAAGCTTCATGATTTCCTCTGAAATATATGGTTCTAATGCATTATAGGGGAAAGTGAGGTCAGGGAGTGTATGGCCCCCAGGGGGAACCACTTTTTCTGACGGCACAAGAACTCCACTGTCTTGTTTTCTTTTAAAGTAATTTTCCATTTGCTCATGAATATGCTCGGCCTTCGCTTGAAGGCTTAACAGCTCTTCATTTGATAATTGTCTGCCTGTGCTTTCAATTAACTCCGTGAAATGATCAAGATGTTCCCATAATTCAGAGTTCCCCCCTCCTTTTCAGATTGAAGAAACTGTTTCATTTGTTCATTCCATTCAAACAATTCGTTAACATATTGACTAAAACGATCCATCCTTACCCTTCTTCCTGACAATAGATTATAACAACCTACCTAGATGGTATGAAGGATACGGTTAATTAAGAACACGATAAAAGACTGCCCTATGAGGACAGTCTTCAAAAATATTTCTTATTTGGATTGAATCATTTTAGTTCGGTAATCTGTTTCATAGAATTCAAGTTCTTCTCTAATCCTTTGAAACTCACCTTCTAAACTTTTGACTAACTGTACAATAGGATCAGTTACATTTCGATAAAACTTTATTGAGTTTCTACCGGTGTAGGCGGACCTGCTGTCCTCGAACCAAGCATCATTCTTAGGCGAGAAAAATTCTTCAATACATTGATGATAAATTTTATACAGAGTTTTTTCTGCGGCTGCTTTTTGAAATGGGCTGCCTTGCAAAATAACAGAGCACGCATCCAACCCTTCTTCACTATAGACCGCTAATTTCCGTAAATTTGCAAAGATCAATTTATTATACTGAAGGTCCTCTTCATTTTCTAAATTCAATTGCGAAATTGTTGCTTCATTTAAAAAATTCTCTAACTTTAAGATAGAATCCCCTAAAAAATTCTTTACATCATTTAATTGTGTTTTTACCAATGTATTGCCCATTGTTTACCCCCTAAATTTTTACTTCGTATACTTTACTATTTTGGCTGTAAAATGAACTCAAGCGGAGAACGAAGCTCATATTCTTTCTTTTCGTTAAGAGAAAGAAAGATTTCAGGTAATTTATTATAATTGATATCTTGAAAATAAGTAGCAAATTCCTGCTTTGAATTGATATAAAGCCTTTTTCGACTGCGCAAGCCTGGATTTTTCAAGAGACATACAAGTCCTACAATGTCTTTAAAAGTCGTCTCATGTCCTTGCTGAACAAAAATAGGATCTTGCTCGTATGGTGTGAATTCGTGACGGATCTCATCAAAATACCTAACATACAAAATATGAAGTGTTTTTTCTACACCATCTTCAACAAAGGTAACTTCGCTCCTGTTAAAAAAATCCTCAGAAGTATTTGATTTTTCTTTTTCTAATTCAATGCCTTTACAATCTTTAATTAACAAATGAATTCCACTCCTTGGCCAATGACAATATTGCATGTAAATATTTTAAACTTGTTAAAAAGAATTGAATATTCCACTTACATTTATTTTATCATAAATTCAAGCAAGTATTGGAAAATTAAGAGTTAATCGTTTCTGAAAATTTCTCAAAAAATAGATCTGCTTCTTCTTGAATAAATTCATCATCTGCCTTGTCTGGAAGCTGTGGAAGTTCTTCAATACTTTTTAGACCAAAGTAGTCAAGAAACTCCTTCGTTGTCCCATATAAATAAGCTCTACCAGTACCTTCGGCGCGGCCAACCTCTTTAATTAATGCTTTTGCCATTAGTGTATGCAACGGACGTTCTGTTTTCACCCCGCGGATTTCCTCGATTTCAGCACGGGTGATTGGTTGCTTATAGGCAATGATTGCCAATGTTTCTAATGCTGCCTGTGACAAGGTGGAAGTATGGGGGGAATCCACTAGTTTCTTGAGATATGCAGCATTTTCTTTCTTGGTTGCTAACTGATAGGTACCAGCAAGCTGGACCATCATAATTCCCCTTTTGGTGTCTCGCTCATATTCTTTTTTTAGATCCTCAATGATTTCACTTGCCTTTAGCTCATTTACCTCTAGGACCTCAGCAACCTGTTTCAGTGAAAGCCCTTCATCCCCTGCAGCAAATAACAGGCTCTCTAGAATACTGCTCCAATTAACGATTTCCAATCATTTCTGCCCCTTCCTGTACGGCTTTAACATAAATGTCTCCAAAATTCTCTTGTTGCTGGGCGTCAATCTCTTTTCTTTTTATAAGCTCCAAAACAGCTAAAAAGGTGACCACGATATGATCCTTAGCAGGATAAGGAAATAAATCATTAAAGTTTATTTGAACTTTAAGCTGCTTTAGTTCAACCATAATTTCATTCATTCTTTTTTCAATGGATATTTCCTGACGTGTGATTCTTGTCGCCATCGGGCGCTGAAGTTTCTTTCGTCGCATTAATTTTTGAAAAGCTGCCAGCATATCATACAGAGAAACATTTAGCTCCGCTTTTTCCGGTTGTTTCTCTTTCGCAAACTCAGAAAGATCACTTGGCGGCTTCGTAAACATTAGCCCGCGCTCTACTTCCATGGTTTTTAAGTCATGAGCTGCTTCTTTATATTTTCGATACTCAATGAGGCGCTCAACAAGTTCGTCCCTTGGATCTTCTTCATACATCATGTCAGTATCGTTTTCTTCAAGAAGTTCCGCATGCTTCGGTAAAAGCATTTTACTCTTGATTACGAGCAATGTGGCTGCCATAACCAAAAACTCGCTTGCAACATCGAGCTTTAGTTCATTCATCGTCTTTATATAAATTAAGTATTGCTCGGTAATTTGGGCAACAGGAATATCATATATATCAATTTCCAGCCCATTAATTAAATGGAGCAGCAAATCTAACGGTCCTTCAAATGCATCAATTTTCACCTGATATGGCACGATATCACCAAAATTCTTTAATTAATAAGTTCGTTAAGTATTTACTTCGACTATTAATAGTATAGAGGATTAAATAAGGTTATCCAATAAAAAAATCAAATTGGCGAGGGAATATTACCAAAACATGATGTTTGCCCATAACAATGGACAAATATCCTACATATGATGACAAGGAAAAGAACAAAACATCTTTTAGGAGGTAATGAATATGTCTGAACACGGATTTGGATCCGGATTTGCTTTAATTGTAGTTCTATTTATCTTATTAATTATTGTTGGTGCTTCCTGGGTATATTAATAAACATTAGGTATATGTACAGGTATACACATAAAACTGTCCAATATGGTGCCAATATTATTTAGAACTACTTTGCCCGTCAATCATGACGGGCTTTTTTTGAAGATTATTTTCTTAGGGGACCCCTTCAAATATGATAAACTAGACTATACATTTTATTAGGGGGGGGAATTGCTTGTACCCGAGTGAGTATATCGATTTTTTAGCCCATTTTCATGGTGATCGTGATTATTTCGAGTGTCATGAATTACTTGAGGATTACTGGAAAAAGACAGACCCCAAAAATAAAAATTCCATTTGGGTCGGTTTTATTTTATTATCTGTATCTGCTTACCATCATCGTCGAAGTAATTTTAGCGGTGCTCGACGAACATTAATAAAAGCAATAAAGATTTTTGAATTACATTCTGATTTCCTGACAAAACTCGGAATCCATCATGTGGATTTCCATCACTTATTAAATAGACAGATTACCGCACTGCAAAAAGGTGAATTATATAGAAGCATTTCTTTACCGCTAAGTAATTCAACCTTACTAGAAGCAGCAAAAAAAGTAAGTGAACAAAAGGGTTTTACATGGGGTAATGAGAGTGATCTTACTAATAATTTACTAGTTAACCGTCATAAATTACGCGACAGATCCCCCATCATTGAAGAAAGAAACCAGTCATTAAAGATGCGAAAAGGCAGTGAATAAATTTATTCACTGCCTTTTGAGTGTAAATCTAGCAAAGATCGCATTTTTCAATAAAAGCGGCCGTATTTTCATTAGCCGTAATTTCCTTTTCTGCATACATTTCTGTCAGTGCCTTCACCATTTTTTTACCAATTCCTTGAAAACGATGCGAAGGATTAACGGAGATATGAAGGATTTCTAAAGTATTGGTATCATTGTGATTTAGGACACCTAAAAGCCCAATGATATCTTCTTCTTTCCAGAGGAATAGGTGCCAATCTTCTTCTGTTTCATATTCCTTCATGGTATGCTGGAGCTTTTTTAAATCTTTTTCGCTGGGCATAAAGGACAATAAACCCATGGCAATTTTTTCGAATGTCTTTTTATAACGAATTAACATTTAGATCCCTCATTATATTAAATAAACCGATGAAATTATTTGGTTTAACAATAGTATATTTTTACCAAGAAAATCAATATTAAACATTATTCATTATATGTAGTGGCTGATATTATGTTTCATTAATCATCATGATACATATTAAAAGGCCAATCATCAATCAAAATTATTCTTAATGTCGTGGTCCAATAAAAATCCAATAGATAATCCCCCATAAAGCGGACAGACCAATAAGAATACTAAACAAAATCCAGTTACTTCTCTTCATGAAATTGCTTCCTCCAAAAATAGTTTTGAAGATGTTGTCCACGACCTCCATTCTACACTAAATTACAAAAATAATCTATTCTGCTTACAAATTTTGCATTTTCCCAGTTAAGATTTACTATCTATGAAACTTCCACGTTGTTATTTACGTTATTATTAGTGGAATCGGTTATATTATATAAATGAACGATTCATCACTACCTTTTAGAGTTGACGAGGAGGAAACTATGAAAAAAATTCTTATTTATTTACTGTTAAGTTTGCTAATTTTCAATCCGGTCCACACTTTTGCTGACATGGCTGAAGGTGATATGATTGTTACACTTGGTGAAAATTTAACAACTAGTCAAAAGGAAACACTATTATCCGAAATGGGTGCCCCTGAAGATGTTCAAATAGTAACGGTATCGAATCAGGAGGAACATCAATATTTAGGGAAATACGTATCAAAAGCGCTTATCGGTACAAAGGCAATATCATCTTCTGCGATAACGATTCAACCTAAGGGATCTGGGATTTCCGTCAAAACCAAAAATATTAACTGGGTTACGGACGAGATGTATGTCAATGCCCTTATTACAGCGGGTGTTAAGGATGCAAAGATTTATATTACAGCCCCCATTACGGTTTCTGGAACTGCTGCGCTAACTGGCATTATAAAAGCCTATGAAATATCAGCAGATAAGACAATTCCTGAAGAAGTAAAACAAGCCGCAAATCAGGAAATGGTCGAAACCGCTAAACTAGGTGATTCCATTGGTAATAAAAATGCTGCAGCATTAATTGCTAAAGTGAAAGAAGAGATTGCCAAGAATAAACCAAAAAATGATCAAGAATTACAAAAAATCATTGAACAAGCCGCCAATGAATTAAATGTTACACTTACTGATGAAGAAATGAAACGTTTAATGGACTTTTTTAATAAGCTTAAGGATTTAGATATTGATTGGAACCAAGTTAGTGACCAGCTAAACAAAGCCAAAGATCGTATTTCAAAATTTCTCCACTCGGAAGAGGGGCAAGGATTTTTAGAAAAATTAAAACAGTTTTTCATCTGGCTCATTGATGCCATTAAAGCATTGTTTTCTTAACAAAAGGCTATTTTCGCATAGATTGTTGTTTTTCGTATAAGTTTATAAACCCGTATAACTAGATACTTCGTGGCATCTTTTCGTAAGAACATTTGCGAAAATCGCCCAGGAACTAAGTAAGTGAACAGTATTATGCTCCAAAAACAACAAAGTTTACGAAAAGAGCCTAACAAAAAGATGCCGCTATTTTTAGCGGCATCTTTTTCTATTTCAACGGTAGGTCATACTGGATTAAATCTGCAAAAGTTTCTCTTTTTACTACAAGAGTAGCTGTCCCGTTTTCTACAAAAACAACTGCTGGACGCGGTATTCGATTATAGTTATTTGCCATAGAATAGCCGTAGGCACCCGTGCAAAAAACGGCAAGTATATCTTCTTCTCCAGTTTCCGGAAGCGGTAAATCCCAAATTAACATATCCCCAGATTCACAGCATTTCCCTGCGATGGAGACTGTTTTATTTGCTTTCGTTAACGGCTTATTTGCTAGAACAGCCTCATACTTGGCCTGATAAAGGGCCGGTCGAATATTATCACTCATTCCACCGTCAACTGCTAAATACTTTCTAACACCAGGGACTTCCTTGGAAGAACCCACTTTATAAAGGGTAATTCCTGCATCACCAACAAGCGAGCGACCAGGCTCTATCCAAATTTCCGGCATTTTTAATGAATTGGTTTCAGTTAACTTTTTGACCTCACGTATAATTTCACTTACATATTGTGAGGGTTGTAAGGGTTCATCCTCTTTTGTATAGCGGATTCCAAAGCCCCCACCTAAATTTAATACTTTGGCTTCAAAGGAAAGCTTATGCTTCCATACTTCCATTTTTTCAACAATCTTTTTTGCCGCTAATAAAAATCCGGTTGTTTCAAAAATCTGTGATCCAATATGGCAATGGAGTCCAAGGACCTCAAAGTTTTCAACTCCAAGTGCCATTTTTAGCGCTTCTTCCGCTTGTCCATTTTGAAGATCAAACCCAAACTTCGAATCTTCCTGCCCAGTTAAAATGTAATCATGCGTATGGGCTTCAATACCCGGAGTGATCCTTAGCAAGATGTTCACATGGGCATTTTTTTCGATGGATATAGTTTTCAAAAGTTCAAGCTCAAAATAATTATCAACAACAATACAACCAATTTCCTGATCCAAAGCCATTTCTAATTCTTCTCTGCTTTTATTATTCCCATGAAAATGAATTCGCTCAACCGGGAATCCTGCAACCAATGCAGTATATAATTCCCCACCTGATACTACGTCGAGTGACAACCCCTCTTCCTCAGCAAGCTGAATCATCGCTATAGTAGAAAAAGCTTTACTCGCATAGGCAACTTGAGCCTTAATATTTTGTTCTTCAAATGCCTGCTTAAAGGACCGGGCCCTCTCGCGCATTAATGCAACGTCATATACATAAAGGGGAGTTCCAAATTCTTTTGTTAACTGGACAGAATCAACTCCGCCAATTTCCAAATTCCCATTTTTATTTACCCCTGTTGTCCCGTAAAAATACATTCCCTTCCCTCTCTCCCAATCACTTACTTTAGTTTATGCGTACAATCCCTAATGATAATAATAAATAGACAGAATCTCCAAAAGAAACTGCCTATTTTTACACTTTATTCCTTTATTTAATTAAAATATTCTAGCATACCTGTTTGAAAAGTGCAATTATTTCTCGTTTGCTTTAGGTGGTTGTCGGTAAAGGTTTCTTGGATGAACAATACTTGGTCTGAGTACGGAACCTGGTATGGCTCGGCGCACAATAATTTGTAAAAATCCTTTTGGCTCAAATGGAAGAAACGGCCATAGGTATGGTGTATTTAGGGCACGGATTTTTACTAAGCAGAGGAAGAACACAGTCGTCCCAATCACAAATCCTGGCAAATGAAACAACGAGACAAAAATCAACAATGTCAATCGACCAATTTTGTTTGCAACGCTTAACTCATAACTAGGAGTTGTAAAAGAGCCAATCCCTGCAACCGCGACATACAAAATTACCTCAGGAACAAACAGCCCAACACTAATCGCTATCTGTCCAATTAATACCGCAGCTATTAAACCCATGGCTGTCGATAGTGGTGTAGGTGTATGTATGGCGGCTAACCGTAAAAACTCAATCCCAAAATCAGCCAAGAAAATCTGAACAATAATCGGGATATTTGTTGTTTCATTTGGTCCAATAAAGGAGAATCTTTCAGGTAATAAGGATGGTTCTAATACGAATAGCATCCATAGTGGGAGGAGTAAAATAGACGTTAGTACGCCTAAAAAACGCGTCCAACGCAAAAATGTTCCCATTGCAGGAGATTCGCGAAATTCCTCTGCATGCTGTAGATGGTGGAAATATGTCGTAGGAGTGATTATGACACTTGGGGAGGTGTCAACATAAATTACAACATGCCCTTCCAGAATATGCGTTGCAGCGATATCAGCACGCTCCGTATATCTTACGAGCGGGAAGGGATTCCAGCCCTGTTTTAGAATGAATTCTTCTATGGTTTTATCGGCCATTGGAATTCCATCTGTTTTAATAGCTTGAATTTCTTTGCGGATAATATTTATCATATCCGGATCTGCCACATCTTCCAAATAGCCTAAAGCTACATCTGCTTTGGACCGTTCTCCTACCTTTAGCATTTCAAAGCGAAGACGTTCATCTCGAATTCGCCGCCTCGTTAAGGCAGTATTCAAAATAATATTTTCAACAAACCCATCACGAGACCCTCTAACCACCTTTTCTGTATCGGGTTCTTGAGGCTGCCTTCCTGGATAGCTTCTAACATCAATGACAAAAGCTGTATTTTCCCCTTCCATTACTACAGCAACTAATCCAGACAAAACCTTATCAACAATGTAATCAAGTGTGGTTGCTTGTTCAACCGATTGATTAATTAGCCTATTTTCAATTACCTTAAAGAAATCTGATGATAATTTTTCATGGTCATTGATTTCAACTAATTCTTCAATTAATTCAATTACGAAGCGGGAATCACATAAGCCGTTTACAAAGTAGATATGTACGTCTTTTTTGAGAATTTTTAATTTCCTAACGCCAAAATCAAAGCTTACCCCAAGACCTACCCGTTGTTTCATATAATTTTCAATTTCATTTACTGATTCGGGGATTGGCCATTTATGTTCATTACTTCTTGACATGGAAGCCACTCCTTTCAAGTATAAGCTCCACTGCTTTTTTCGTTATTGGGGACCCCTTCTTGTAGGAGTCATGTCTAGACATTTTGCCAATATCGCCAATTCCTACGATGATAGGGACCTCCAATTCATCCAGACAGTACACGGTGTCACCATTTATTCTTCCAATTTCAAGCTCAGGTATACCATATTTATCTACACCATATGGAGTTAAATTCCCATCACGATCGATGCTTACATCCACTCTTGTCCATTCCTCATGCCTTGATTTTGCTGCAACCGCAATGATGCCCAGGACATCAATATCTTCATGTCCGGCAACAAATTTCAAAGCATTTTCACCTGCACCTTCTCCAACTATTCCACTATCATCAAACATCACTAGAACAGGATCGTGCGGAGTTTTTTTTATTAACTGGACTATTTTCTGACCAGTTAAGGTTGACGGATTACCTTGGGAACTAGAAATACACCTGCCGCCAATTTCCTTAGCAACAAGCTGTACAGCCCTCTTTGCATATTCATCACCATCAGTTATTAAAATAACACGCCTCCGATTGCTCATTCTGTGATGTCCTTTCATCAGAAAAGCGTAAGCGCCCTGCTAAGCGCTGGTGCTAGACTGTTTTCAATAGTTTTTAATGATGGACAAAGTAAACCCATTGGAAGATAGATCCGAAAATCTTCCCTAATACAATCGCCATAATTAATATGGCAATTTCTCCATCTAATCGGATTCTTTTGGCAAGGATAGGGAAGACATTTAATACCTCTGTAAGGGCGGCAGCCAGCATTCCATAAAAAATCCCACCAGTGATTCCTAAAAAAATTAGCGGAAAGGAAGGAATATGTAAAACAGGATCTCTAAGACTCGCTCCTACCCCGGTTAGCGCACCTAAAACCACGGCCCATTCATATTGTTGAATCATTTTCATCGTCTTGCTCAGCTGTGTTAGTCTTGGGATAACCCCGAGAACGGTAAGAAAAGCTACAAAACCAGAACCTACTGCCAGTCCGCTTGCTACACCTAAAAAAATAATCGCTAAAATACTAATCATCACTGATTTTTTTCATACTTTCTTTATTTTCATGAATAATTACGTAGTTATCTAAATCCATTTGATAATTAAACATTTCTACCTCTAGAGGACTGGGTTCATCATTAATCCGTTTCTTAAAAAAATGATTAAAAAATAGAATCATTCCCAAGCCTAGTCCAACAGAATAGGGGATTTGAAAAAGTAAAGGTTTTGTTTCTTTTTTTCCTGTTATGATGGTGTATATTTTTTCTTGGACACTTTGCATACTTACATCATCATGAAAATTCATTATTGCCATGGCTGAACCAAAAAATAAGAGAAACCATATTAACAGAAAATAGGGAATGGAAACTCCTTTTTTCTTATAAGTAACTTCAATAATGGTTTGAGCTGGGCCAATGGTCTGAACTTCCATTTCTCCAAATTCTCTTTTTATTAAGTAGATTACTTTCATGACATCTATGATGACAATATTCTGTTCCGCATCTAATAATTGATGAATCATCATAGTTTGTAAATGTGAAAGAACTTCTTCTGGGGCAATGACTTGGGCAATATCTTTTAACAATACTTTTTCTTCAGGCGGAGATTGGACACGATTCCGCATGCGGATGTATATTGTTTCTTCCAAAACATTCACTTCCCACACAAAGATTTCCTCGTAAAAATAGTATGAGTAATAAGCAACTTTTTCATGAAATCCAAAAAAATCCAGTATACAACAAAAAAAACCGTATGAATCAGAGATCCATACGGCCTTTCATTTGCTGCAATATCTTTTTTTCAAGTCGTGATACTTGGACCTGGGAAATCCCAAGCCTAAGGGCAACCTCAGATTGTGTTTGGTCCTTATAATATCTTAAATAGACAATGAGTCTTTCACGTTCATCTAATTCACGGATAGCTTCCTTTAAAGCGATTTTATCAAACCATTTCCCATCATTACCGTCATCAATTTGATCAAGTAATGTAATCGGGTCCCCGTCATTTTCATAAACGGTTTCATGAATGGAAGATGGTGTCCTGCTTGCTTCTTGAGCAAGGATTACATCCTCCGGTGTAAGCTCCAAATGTGCTGATATTTCGTTAACGGTTGGAATTCTTCCAAGCGTTTTCGATAAATCGTCCTTTGCTTTTCTGATTTTGTTTCCCATTTCTTTCAAAGAGCGGCTAACCTTAACGGTTCCATCATCACGGATAAATCGCTGAATCTCACCAATAATCATCGGGACGGCATAAGTCGAAAACTTCACATCATATGAAAGGTCAAATTTATCAACTGATTTTAATAGTCCGATACAACCAATTTGGAACAGGTCATCCGGATCATAGCCCCGATTAAGAAACCGTTGAACAACAGACCAGACAAGACGCATATTTTTTTCGACGATTAAATCCCTTGATGCTTGGTCCCCGTCTTGGCTCTTTTTGATGAGCTCTTTTACTTCATGGTCCTTTAAGTATGTTTGACCTTTATCGTTCTTAACCTCCACATCCATTGGCAAGTCTCCTTAATTGCAAAGCATTTTGCGGTTTTGTAAATGCTTTCGTAATCTAACCTCGGTTCCTCGACCTGGCTGTGAATGAACCTCTACCTCATCCATGAAATTCTCCATGATAGTAAAACCCATACCGGAACGCTCTAGGTCCGGTTTTGTTGTAAATAAAGGCTGACGAGCTTCTTCCACATCTACAATTCCAATTCCAACATCTTTAATTGTCAGATCAATTAGACTATCTTCAATAATTAATTGAATATAGACAATTCCATTGGGATCATTTTCATAACCATGAATAATCGCGTTAGTCACGGCTTCTGAAACGACAGTTTTTATTTCGGTCAGCTCATCCATATTAGGGTCTAGTTGTGCAATAAACGCTGCAACAGTTACACGGGCAAAGGACTCATTTTGACTTAACGCACTGAATTGAAGATTCATTTCATTCTTCACTCAGGCCACCCCCAATCTTTGCAATGCAAATTCTTCTGTCGGTTCCATTTTGATGATTTTAAATAAACCGGACATATCGAATAATCTTTGTATTGCAGGGGAAATTGCACAAACGACCATTTCACCATGCACCTGTTTAATTTGTTTGTATCTGCCTAATATAACTCCTAAGCCTGAACTGTCCATAAACGCAAGATGTTCCAGATTTAAGACAATATGACGAATATCATTTTTTTCAATAACGGTTATCGCTTTTTCGCGAAGTTCATCCGCGGTGTGATGATCTAACTCACCGCTTAAACGAATACATAGAACGTCATGTTTTGTTTCCATATTAATATTAAGACTCACTATCCACGTCCTCCTTAATCTGGGTATAGTGAGTCAATTCTCTTTACGGGTGGTAATATCCTTCTCCAATTACAAAACTAGTCGTAATTCGCTAAAAGAAGTGACATATCTAGTAGTTTCGACACAGGTAAAGATAATAAATTACCTACTTTGAACTTCGATAACTGTCTAGCTCCAGCCCCCAACGGCTAGTGGACTTCGCTCTTCTATTTATTTTCCGGCCTTTGTAAACATCCCGAATGAACGCTTATAAAGGGTCCACCAGCCTGCTTCCTTTACATTTTTATTTGCTAATATAGGACTTTCCAGAAAAACTTCTCCACCCTTAATCAACTTGATGGTACCTATCTTATCTCCTTTTTTAATGGGAGCTTTAAGATTTTTTTTGATCGTTACCTTTCGTTTTACATCCTCGGATTTTTCGCCTTTTTTTGTCAGTAAGGAAATTGGCTCACTAGTTACAGCTTCCACAGACTTTTCCTGTCCTTTGCTTATTCTCACCTTCGCAATGGTCTGGTTTCGTTTATACATTGGATGTGTTTGATATTGATTAAAGGCATAATTGAGCATTTTTGTTACTTGTGCATTTCTTTCCTTTGATGTAGGCGCACCAAATACAACTGCAATTACCCGCATGCCATTCTTTTGAGCTGTCGCTGTTAAGCAATACTTTGCTTCTGTAGTGAAGCCTGTTTTAAGTCCGTCCACCCCAGGGTAAAAGCGCACTAACTTATTGGTATTAACAAGCCAGAACTTTTTGTCTGTATTTTCACGAAGGTATGCTTCATACAAACCAGTGAATTTCGTAATGTCTTCATATTTTAATAGTTCTTTCGCCATAATAGCCATATCACCTGCTGTGCTAAAATGACCGCTGACCGGAAGTCCTGTCGTATTTTTAAAAAATGTATGTTTTAATCCAAGTTCTTTGACCTTATCATTCATCATGTCTACAAAAGCTTCTTCTGAGCCTGCAATTCTTTCTGCCATTGCAACAGAAGCATCATTTCCAGAACCAATTGCAATTCCTCTTAACATTTCCTTGGTTGTCATTTCTTCGCCAGCTTCAAGGAAAATTTGTGAACCGCCCATCGAGGCAGCATACTCACTTGCGCGGACTTTTTCATTCCAAGTAAGCTTACCCTGATCAATTGCCTCCATAATTAAAAGCATCGTCATTATTTTGGTCATACTTGCAGGGGGGAGTTCTTCATTACTGTTTTTCTCATAGAGTACTTTCCCCGTATCACGTTCAATTAAAATAGCGGATTTTACATTGTTGACGATATCAGCATTCTTCTGTTCGTCAGCATTCTTTTTTTCTTCAGCCGCAAAAGCAGATGGACCCCATAAACTTGTAAGTAAAAAAATTGTCACTATCAAAGAGACAAATCGTTTCATTCGCATAACCCTCCATTCTTTATAGCATCCATTTTTTCCAAAATTAATAACTTTATACAATAATTACCTTCCAAAGAAAATAAAAATAGGGTGTCAGGCACCATGGGAAAAATTCACATGGTGCCTGACACCCTTTTTAATAATATCATTCAGTTATTTCTTCATGAACGAGTATCGGTGCGTCTATTTTTGTTGGTGAAATTTTAATATTATGATAAAGCTTTGTTTTTACTTCTTCTACATTTTCGAAATTGCTGTAAATCGTTACTAACGATTCACCTTTTTTAACTTGGTCACCGATTTTCTTTCTTAAGACAAGTCCCACTGCTAAATCAATAATAGACTCCTTCGTTGCTCTTCCAGCCCCAAGAATCATCGCGGCTGTGCCAACTTCATCTGCAACAATTTCGGATACATAGCCATCTTCTTTAGCTTCAAGTTCAAAGGTATATTTTGCTTGAGGCATTTTTGAAGGGTCATCAACAATGGATGCATCTCCGCCTTGCGAGCTTAAAAATACTTTAAATTTTTCAAGTGCTGAACCGTCCTTAATGACACCTTCTAACAGGGTGCGTGCTTCTGCTAATGAGCCCGCCTTTTCTGCTAGGTAAACCATATGACTGCCAAGGGTTAAACAAAGTTCTGTTAAGTCTTCAGGACCTTCCCCTTTTAATGTATCAATTGCTTCTTTTACTTCGAGGGCGTTACCGATTGCAAACCCCAGTGGCTGGCTCATGTCAGAAATAACCGCCATTGTTCTTCTGCCAACGTTATTTCCGATTCTCACCATAGCTTTTGCTAACTCTCGAGAATCATCAAGTGTCTTCATGAATGCTCCTGCTCCGGTTTTTACATCAAGAACGATGGCATCTGCACCAGCAGCTATTTTTTTACTCATGATAGAACCTGCGATTAATGGAATGCTATCCACAGTTGCGGTAACATCACGTAATGCATAAAGTTTCTTATCTGCAGGAGTTAAATTTCCACTCTGACCAATAACAGCAATCTTATTTTTATTAACGAGTTTAATAAATTCTTCATTTTCAATTTCAACATGGAAGCCTTTTACTGCTTCTAGTTTATCAATTGTTCCTCCGGTGTGACCCAATCCGCGTCCGGACATTTTTGCTACGGGTACCCCAAGTGCAGCAACAAGTGGCCCAAGGACAAGTGTAGTTGTATCACCTACACCGCCAGTAGAATGTTTATCCACTTTAATGCCTTCAATTTGTGATAAATCAATTTGATCGCCTGAATTGACCATCGCCATTGTCAAATCGGCTCTTTCCTGTTCAGTCATCCCTTTAAAAAAGATTGCCATCGTTAGGGCGCTAACTTGATAATCTGGAATCGACCCATCGGTATATCCATTAATAATAAAATTAATTTCTTCGGTGGATAGTTCCTGCCCATCTCTTTTTTTCTCAATCAAGTCAACCATTCTCATCATAATCACCCTTTACGAAATTGTTTTTACGATTTCTTTTATATATTGAAGAAAGTCAGCTTTCACTCTTTCGGTTGTTTCAATAACTTCATCATGGGTAAGGGGTTGGTCAAGAATACCTGCTGCCATGTTCGAAATACAAGAAATACCAAGGACCTTCATCCCACTGTGCCGGGCAACGATTACTTCTGGAACAGTCGACATTCCGACTGCATCTCCGCCCAAAGTGCGTACCATTCGTATTTCCGCAGGCGTTTCATAAACAGGTCCAGGGTTTCCGAAATAGATACCCTCTTTGACACTGATATTTAAGCGATCGGCAATTTCTTTTGCAACAGCACGTAATTCTTTCGTATATGCCTCTGACATATCTGGAAAGCGGACACCTAAATTGGAATCATTCGGTCCGATTAATGGATTGGTGCCCATATTATTAATGTGATCAGATATTATCATTAAATCTCCCGCAGAAAAGCTTTCATTTACGCCGCCAGCTGCATTCGTAACGATTAAAATGTCAACACCTAGTTCCTTCATGACTCGAACTGGAAAGGTTACTTTTTCCATACTATACCCTTCATAGAAATGGAAACGTCCCTGCATGGCAATAACCTCTACCCCGCTTAATAATCCAAATACTAATTGTCCTGCATGACCTTCAACCGTAGAAACTGGGAAGTCAGGTATTTCATTGTATGGAATCTTAACAGGATTCTCAATTTCATCCGCTAGTACACCAAGTCCAGATCCTAAAATAAGTCCAATCTTGGGAGTAGTTGCATATTTTTGTTTTAAGAATCCTGCTGCATTTTGAATTTTTTCAGTATTCATTTTTATACCCCTTTTGAATTTAATTCGTTTAAAAAACTTTTTCCAAAGTTCGGCAGTTTCACATTGAAATTTTCAGCAACAGTTGCCCCAAGGTCAGCAAAGGTCTCTCTAATTGGGAGCTCTTTCCCTTCACCCATGCTCTTTGAATAAACAAGTAATGGTACATATTCCCGTGTATGGTCCGTACCTGGTGCAATAGGGTCATTCCCATGGTCTGCTGTAATTATTAATAGGTCGTCTTCTTTCATTTTTGCAAACACTTCCGGAAGGCGTGCATCATATTCTTCGAGTGCTTTTCCATAGCCTTCAGGGTCACGGCGATGGCCGTATAAGGCATCAAAATCAACTAGATTTACAAAACTAATGCCGGTAAAATCCATATCCAATGTTTCTACTAACTTATCCATACCATCCATATTAGAAACGGTTCTAAGTGATTGAGTAACGCCTTCTCCATCATAAATATCAGATATTTTCCCGATCGCAATTACGTCAAGCCCAGCATCTTTTAATTCACTCATTACGGTACGGTCGAATGGTTTTAATGCATAGTCGTGACGGTTAGAAGTCCGCTTGAAATTTCCTGGTTCTCCCAAGAAAGGTCTCGCAATCACACGGCCCACCATGTACTTCTCATCCAGCGTCAATTCACGTGCAATCTTGCAGATTTTATACTGCTCCTCAATAGGAATAATTTCTTCATGGGCAGCAATCTGAAGGACCGAATCTGCAGAAGTATAGACAATCAATGCCCCGGTCTTCATATGCTCTTCGCCTAACTCCACAAGGATTTCCGTACCGCTTGCTGGTTTATTGCCGATAATTTTACGGCCCGTACGTTTTTCTAATTCAGAAAGAAGTTCATCCGGGAAACCTTTGGGAAACACTTGGAATGGGGTTTGAATATTCAAACCCATGATTTCCCAGTGACCTGTCATGGTATCCTTTCCGTTGGAAGCCTCCATCATTTTTGTAAAATATGCTAATGGTTTCCCTGCTTTATCTATACCTTTTATTTCACGGATATTGCTTAAGCCCAACTTGCCCATATTCGGCATGTTAAGACCGTTCATTCGCTCCGCAATATGTCCAAAAGTATCCGCACCTTTATCACCAAACTTTTCAGCATCCGGCGCTTCCCCTATGCCTACCGAGTCCATTACGATTATAAAAATACGTTTATATATATTTGCAGCCATTTAACTCTTCCTCCTTTATCCATAGAAAACGTTTGCAAATAACAAAATTACACATAAATATGTTGCCCTCATTATATTTGTTTATGAAATTTAATATAATTCTATTCGTCAGAAGTCTGACATCTATATTGTACTAAATGTTTCAGAAATTACAAGAAAAAAGCCGCCAATATTTAGGCAGCTTTTTGACAATTATATTTTTAGATACGAAACTCACATTCTATTAAGCTCTGGGGTGGAATTTGCTATATACGTCTTTTATCTTTGTTTTCGATACTTGTGTATAGATTTGTGTTGTTGAGATATCAGAATGACCTAACATTTCTTGGACTGCTCTTAAATCAGCACCATTCTCTAACAAATGCGTTGCAAATGAATGACGAAGAGTATGTGGTGTAAGATCTTTTTCTATTCCGGCTTCTTTGGCAAGTTTTTTTAATATTTTCCAAAATCCTTGGCGTGTCAACCGCTTTCCTTGATGGTTTAAAAACAAAGCATTGTCCTCTTGCTTCATGGAAATAAATCGAGGTCTTCCATAATCCAGGTACTGTTTTATAGCATCAGCTGCTGCTCGCCCGATCGGTATAATTCGTTCTTTATTTCCGTTACAACGAACAAACCCCATCGTTAACTGGACATTATCAATCTCAAGTCCTATTAATTCACTAACACGGATACCTGTAGCATAAAGCAGTTCAAGCATGGCCTTGTCTCTTATCCCAAAATGATCCTCTAGGTTGGATGTTTCCATCAGAGTTTCTACTTCTTGCAAACTCAAAACATTAGGAAGTGACCTTTCAAGTCTGGGTGTCTCAATTTGAACAGATGGGTCTTGACCTGTTACCTTGGCCCTTAATAAAAATTGATGAAATGCACGGATAGAGGCGATATGCCGTGCCAATGTTTTCGAGGATTTCCCCTGTTCTTTTAGAAATCTTAAAAAGTGTACGATATGTCCACGTTGTACATCATTTAAAGAAAGGACGGATTCAACATTTTTCAAATAATGAAGATAGCTTTTTAAATCTCGCTCATACGCCATAATTGTGTTTTGGGCTGAACCTTTTTCAATGAATAAATAATTCAAAAAAGCCTTTAATTGCTCGTCCATCGTATTTACTCCCCATTTAAATAAAACCACATCAGCCGATCTAACAAGGAAGAATCCTCATGCACTGCCGTTGAAACTTTAAGTGCAGCTCCTTCCGGTTCGTCATAGCGATGATAATTTTGATATTCTTCATTCACCAACATGATACCATAATAGAAAAGAATCGTGCATCCTGTGAATATTATAAAAACCTTTAAGGTTTTTAGTGCAGCTTTAATAAATGAAATCATCCCGCTTCCCCCAATTTCTTTCGTCTAGTAAAATGTATGCCAAAATAGACAAATTTTATACCTAGTGATTAGTATTAAAAGGGAAGTTCCGTTTCATCAACTTTACATCAAAAAAAGAAAAAGCCCTTTCAAGGAGCTTTCGTTGGTTAATCTACTTTTTCGACCTCTTTGTCTTTATCCTGGCATCGGTAACAAATCCCATGAAAAGTGAGGCGATGATCTTTTATTTTAAAATTCCATTTGCGTTCCACAACGGATTCAACATCTTCAAGTAAATCCTCTTGAATTTCATCAACAGCACCACATTCAATACAAACAAGATGATGATGAAAATGGGCGGCACCTTCCTGGCGAAGGTCATAACGGGAAACCCCGTCCCCAAAATTTATTTTATCCACGATTTTTAACTCTGTTAATAATTCAAGCGTTCGATAAACTGTTGCTAAACCAATTTCAGGCGATTTTTCTTTTACGAGGAGGTATACATCTTCCGCACTTAAATGATCCTCTTCATTTTCTAATAAAACTCGAACGGTTGCCTCACGCTGAGGTGTTAATTTATAACTTGCTGAATGCAACTGTTTCTTAATTCTTTCAATCCTAGTTTCCATCCTGAAGCCCCTCCCTCGCCACTGTTAATTCTCATTATAACAGATGACAATTGAGAATCAAAATAAAATTATTATAAACTAGAATAAACATTTTTTATAATAATTATTATATGGTATTTACTTTAAAATAGTTGAACTTATGACGGTTTTCATTAACCATGGTGAGAGATATGCCTCTATTCCTGATGCAGCAACTATAAATATTACTGCTACAAACAAGGTGAAAATGTATCCCTTAAAAAAGGGAAGTATAGGCTGTGCATATTTTTTCATAAATTGCTTTTTGATCATTCGAAGTGAGAAAATTACTGATAATGCTGCCATCATGATGAACACAGGAATAATGATCAGATTCTGAGGCAAGATCGAAACAAAGGCAAGCATAAAGCCCTGCCAGCCCATTTGACTGACTAGAAAACCAACGGTAAACCCAACTACCATTCCTTTAATAAATAATAGAATAAGTATAACGGGAAGACCGATGATCGAAATCCCTAGTATCCACATAAGACCAATAAACTTACTATTATGGAAAAAGCTTTGTAAGAATAAATCATTGTCTTCGCCTTCCCTGCCGCTCGACACTTGGCCAAAAAATTGTGATAGATAATAGAATAAATCTTCCTTCTGAGTAATGCTCATACTGTTTACGACAATTGCTCCAAAAATTACTCCCATTAAAAATAAAACGACAATAAACAAAAAAATTGAGGAATGCTCACGGAAATAACTAGCGGCATCGGACTGGTACAATCGTTTTTTCATTTGCGTATCCCCCTACTCTTCTCAGTTCAGTTAATACATTGTATGCCAGTCTAGTAATTCTATGCTCAAAATTTAATAGATTACATAATAAATCCCGATAGCTATAAGCTACCGGGATTCAATTTTTTTAATCAGAAATTTTTCCGTATTTCCCACCGCCGCCGGCTGCTAGATTTACTTTACCCTCCCTGGCTTTCAGGATAAGGTCAGCGATTCTTTCCGGGACAACCTCTTTCAACCCTTCATATGGTACATCGTGCAAAATTGCCATTTCACTGCCAAAGTGATCCACCAATTTCTCAAGTAAGCGAGGCCCTAAACCAGGGATAAACTCAAGTGGGACTTGGTGGATATAGGGCGGACGCTCTTTAGGGCCTTGTTCGTCCGTTTTCAGTTCAAGGATTCTGTCAGCTACACCTTTGATAATTTTCTTATTTCCGCAATGCGTACATATTTGATCCTCATCAGCGGCAGGATGATGACACTGGGCACAAACTGTTTTATGATATTTACCAAGCAATGGATCAAGACCATAATTTGCGATAATTTTTCGTCCATCCTCATTCTTTAAGGCTTTCTGCAATTCTAGAAATGTTGGTTCCTTCATCGCAATGACCTGATATTCACGCGCAATTTTCGCAAGAGAATGGGCATCAGAATTTGTTACAAACGTATAATCATGTAATTCCTTTATTTGATCTGCCATATTCGTATCGGAGCTTAAACCAAGTTCAATCGCATCAATCAATTCCGGGTCTAATACCTCTGTTAGTGATTGATTGACTCCTTTTCCATATAAACTTTTAAAGGGCGTGAATACATGGGCAGGAATGAAGATTCCACCTAACTCTTTGACCTTCTTTTGCAAAGTAAGACCCGTCACATATATTCTTTGTGAGCTTAATTGAATATTTTTCAAGTGACCGGACAGCCAGGAGGAAAATTCCCTCATCACAGAAAGGTTTGGAAAAAACATAAGTAGATGGATAGGACCATTGCATTGCTCATCATAAATCTCTAACTCTGAACCGGGAATAACCGTTAAATCTCCAAACACTAAGCCCCCATCCGGATGTTCCACCAGATCCCCACTTTGAACCAAACTCTCCATTTCAAGGATGACTTCAGGCGAATGGCTATCGATGATCCCAACCATATTAAGTCCCTTTTCATGTCGTGCATGTTCAATGATATTCGTAAAGGTTAGTGACTTGGCACCAGTAATTTTTACAGGCTTCCCTGTCCATGTCCGTCCAATGTGTATATGTAAATCTACATAGTAGCGATTCATTTATTTTTCAACGCCTCTTGTAATTGTAAATACTGAACTGCAAATATCGTCTTAGCATCATATATTCTTTGTTCTTTTACATATTGGATAGCTTCTTCAAGGGTCAATTCCTTAAGAATGACAAACTCATCCTCATCAAGTGCGGCTGCATTTTCTTTTTTTGTAAGTCCTGTCGCAACATAGACATGAACAATTTCATCAGCAAATCCCGGTGATGTGTAGAAGGAAGTGAGCCATTCAAGGCTCTCGCACTCATAACCTGTCTCTTCCTCTAGTTCACGGCGGGCACAAAGTGCAGGTTCTTCGCCTTTTTCCAGCTTTCCTGCGGGAATTTCAACAATGGTCCGTTCTAGTGCCTTCCGATATTGCTCGACCATTACGACTTTTTTATCATCAGTAATGGCTAAAATAGCAACAGCCCCGGGATGTTTTACAATCTCCCGTTGCGATTGTTTCCCGTTCGGAAGCTCAACTTCCTGTAAATGAAGACTAATGACTTTTCCTGAGAAAATTTCTTCACTATGAAGCGTTTTTTCTTCGAGATTGCTCATATGGTCACTCCTGTTCTATTCCTATAATCTGCTCATACATTTTACCATACTTTATTTGGAGGGGTATGGATGAAGGTGTACGTTCATGAGAAAGGAATCATTCTTGTTGGGAAAGGCTGGGAAGTACTACAGAAACTAAAAGAATACAACAAAGATCATCTCACCGTTTCCGAATGGGTTAATAAGGTAAACTCAAAATAATAGCTTTCGATTGTAGTCTGTCCTTATCTTTATTAATATTGTAAAAAAGGACGGGTGATATTATGAAAAAAAGAAAACTTGGAAATTCAGATTTGTTTGTAACGGAATTAGGGCTTGGTTGTATGTCCATTGGTACCGAGGAGAAAACAGCCAGAAAAATAATTGAAGCCGCCCTTGAGGAAGGGATCAATTATTTTGATACGTCTGATTTATATGATTTTGGTGAAAATGAAAAAATAGTTGGGACAGCATTGAAGGAAGTCCGTGAACACATCATTATTGCAACCAAAGTTGGAAACCGCTGGAGTCAAGATAAAAAGGGATGGTCATGGGACCCTTCGAAGTCCTATATAAAAGAAGAAGTTAAACAGAGTCTTAACAGACTGGGTACCGACTATATCGATCTTTATCAGCTGCACGGCGGGACAATCAATGATCCTATTGAAGAAACGATTGAAGCGTTCGAAGAATTAAAAGCGGAAGGTTATATTCGCTATTATGGCATTTCATCGATTCGCCCGAATGTAATTAGGGAATATGTTAAAAAGTCTAGTATCGTATCAGTAATGATGCAATACAGTATCTTAGACCGCCGCCCTGAGGAAGAAGCATTACCATTTCTAGAGGAACATGGGGTAAGCGTTGTGACCCGAGGCCCTCTCGCAAAAGGTCTTTTAAGTGAAAAAATGCTTGAGAAGGTATCTGAAAGAGGCTTTCAAGATTACAGCTTCAACGAGTTAAATGAGGCCTTGCCATTACTGAAGGAAAAATTAGCATCCTCACGTCCCTTTACTGAAATAGCCCTTCAGTATAATCTAGTAAATCCTGCCGTTGCCTCTGTTGTTGCTGGTGCAAGTAGTCCTGAACAAATTCGGAGTAATGCGAAGGCTGTCAGAAGTCAACCGCTGTCTGAGAAAGAAGTTTCAGTAATTAGAGAGTTAACGAAGGCTGGCATTTATAAAGAACATCGTTAAAAGGAGAGCGTTCGTACGCCCTCCTTTTTATATTGTTTTATTTAAATTCCTTCCAGTTCATGCCGCTCTCATTTAATAGTTCTGCAAATGATTTGTTTTTTTCTTTTAGTCTTCGCTCTTCCCGCTTTATCTTTTCTTCTTCTTCTTTTTTTCTTTCTTCTGCTGCTTTCAGCTGCTCCTGTTGTTCTTTTAATTGTTTGAATAAATTTGGATTAATCATATCGCCAAGCGTGACCGCTGCTTCATCTTTTTTGGGTTTCGATTGATTTTTTTGTTTAGATTGCCTTTTCATTCAAAACACCTCCATCATCAAAATTTCACTTATATTATACCATGTCACCAAGCATCGCCCATATAAAAAAGCAGGCTATGCTTAATCATAGTCAGCCTGCTCTTACTCGTTTTATTTAATAAGCGTCAAGTACTACATTTTCGTCGTCCACAGACAATGTGGCTTCGGTTGAATTGACAACGTCCTCAACCGTATACCTTTTCGCAACTTCCACAAGCCTTAGCCCTGATTCCGTTACATCCATGACTGCGCGCTCAGTGATAATCCGATTGACTACCCCTTTGCCTGTTAGAGGAAGCGTGCACTGTTTCAATATTTTGGACTCGCCTTTTTTATTGACATGTTCCATGATGACAATTATTTTTTGGGCTCCATGGACAAGATCCATCGCGCCACCCATACCTTTAATCATCTTTCCAGGGATCATCCAATTCGCTAAATCACCTGTTTCGGATACTTCCATTCCACCTAGGATGGCCAAATTGACATGTCCACCGCGAATCATCGCAAACGATTCCGCGCTATCGAAATAGGCTGCACCACTAATTGCCGTAACGGTTTCTTTACCTGCATTGATTAAATCTGGGTCCACCTCATCCGCACCAGGATATGGGCCGATGCCAAGGAGACCGTTTTCAGATTGCAAGACAACCTGTTTATTTGCTGACATATAATTGGCTACGAGAGTTGGCATACCTATGCCTAAATTTACATAAAATCCGTTTTCTATTTCCTTCTCAGCCCTTATCGCAATTCTCTCTCTAACGGAGACAATTTCATTCACCATTGCGCTCTCTCCCTTCTCCCAACACTATTTTCTGACTGTTAATCTCTCAATTCGTTTTTCCTGTGTTCCTTCGATCATTGTTTGTACATAGATACTAGGGGTATGAATAAAATTAGCATCTAATTCGCCAATCTCACAAAGTGTCTCCACTTCAGCAATCGTTACTTTCCCAGCAGCTGCAATCATCGGGTTGAAGTTTCGTGCTGTTTTGTGGTAAACGAGATTCCCCATTTTGTCGCCTTTCCACGCCCTAACCAAACTAAAGTCGGCAGTTAGCGCCTCTTCTAGGAGGTATTCTCTCCCATTAAAAATTTTCGTTTCCTTCCCCTCAGCAATCGGCGTTCCTACCCCTGCAGGTGTATAAAACGCTGGAATTCCCGCGCCGCCAGCCCTAATTTTTTCTGCCAGCGTACCTTGAGGCGTCAATTCTACTTCGAGCTCACCAGTTAAAACCTGTCTTTCAAACTCTTTATTTTCACCGACATAGGAGCCAATCATTTTTTTGATTTGTTTATTATTTAATAGCAGTCCTAAACCCCACTCATCAATTCCGCAGTTATTCGAAATAACCGTTAAATCCTTCACGCCTTTTTCAGCGAGTGCAAGAATCAGGTTTTCCGGAATGCCGCACAATCCAAATCCACCAACCATTAAAGTTGCTCCATCCTGTATGTCGGCAACTGCATCCTGAAAGGAAGTACAAATTTTCTTCATCCTGCTTACCCTCCTTCATCTCTTTTTCCTTTACTATTTCTAGTAATCACGCAGAAAATCCTCTTGCTTTGCCAAAATTCCTATTATTCTTGGTTTTTGAAAAATTAACGCTACTACACTGAAAGTATGATTGTCGCAGCTGGTAAATGAATGCTAAATTTACTTTCTGTGAATAATCAGTTCTCTTCTAATGCATCTTATTATTTGAGACTAGCTTGAAAGGAGACTAATTATTTTGAGCCAAAAACGTGATAAAGGTTCCAGTCAAAAGGGAAAAAACTATGCAGACACAGCAGATGGAGGTCAGCGGGTTATTGCCGCTGAAGAAGTCGAAAAAGCAATTCACCCTACGAAACGACAAAACGCCCAGCAGTAAATTTCTCAAAACTCGGAAACCGCTCATTGGTGTCAGCGGTTTTCTTTGTGTTACAATTAAAACTGTTAATTTATAGGCGCTTGGTACTTATTTTACATATGTTATATTAAATTTTACGGGAGGTGCCAATGGTGAGGAAGACATTTCGAACTTTGTTTGTTTTGTTGTTTTTCTGGTTATCTCTTGGTTTGTATTTTACAAACCGTCTTATGTATATGAAAAAGAAGGATGAGGAATTAATTTTAAGGCGTGAAAAAGAAGCCGGCCGGTATAATCCCGATGAATTTGATTCTCTCCCAAAACGGGAGGTTGATATTTCTTCACCTTTTGGATACACGATTAAAGCCCATCTCGTAGAACCGCACCAGACCAACCGCTATATTATTATTTCTCATGGAGTAACCGAAACGAAAATTAATTCAATTAAATATGCGAATATGTTTTTAGCGCGCGGGTTTAATACGTTAATTTATGACCATCGTCGTCACGGGGAATCTGGCGGTAAAACAACTAGTTTTGGTCATTATGAAAAATTTGATTTAAAGACCGTCGTTGATTGGCTCAAAAAAGAAAAAGGACCAGAGCTCGAACTTGGGATTCATGGCGAATCGATGGGTGCCGCTACCATGCTGTTATATGCTGGACTCCTGGAGGATGGGGCAGATTTTTATATTGCCGATTGCCCGTTTTCAGATTTTAAGGAGCAGCTTGCTTATTTGATTAAAAAAGACTTCAAGCTTATCCCTGGTCTTTTGCTACCGCTTGGGGATGCCCTTTTACGCCTTCGGGACAAATATTCGATCCGAAATGTTTCTCCGATTTCGGTCATTGAAAATATCAAACATCCGATTTTGTTTATTCACAGCCAAAAAGATGATTTTATTCTCCCTACCATGACAAAGGATTTATTTGAGCATAAAAAGGGGCCTAAAATGCTCTTTTTAGCAACGAACGGCCGCCATGCCCAGTCCTTTAATGAAAACCGTGCCGATTATGAACGAGTGATTGATGAATTTTTACAAAAATATGTTGATCATCCATTGCCAAGCTAAAAACAGACTATCCGTCATGGATCAGTCTGTTTTTTCTTTAATGATTAAACTCATATGGCCATTTAAGATTTGCTGCGGACTCTTTAGTTGAAAGCAATTGGATGCTTGCGAAAAATCAATTTTCATTTGCTCATCGAAAAAGACCATTTTTGATTTTTCGGCATAAACCGTCCGGTCATTTGTTTCGATTGCAATGTCATCAGTTTCTAACTCTGGTATAAACCACAAAGCCACTACCCCATTAACGGCACAGCCACAGTCGTCTGTATCGTATTTTAGCTTTAAGTAGCCGTCTCGATTATTAAGTCTTTCATTTATTTTTTCAGTTGCTGCTTCAGTTATATTAATCTCCACGTGTTTATTGCTCCCCTCTGTTTAGCATATGGTGATTGTACCATATGTTACGTGAGGTTGATTCAACTTTGCTCATAGCTTTAGGTCTCCGTCATCCGGATGTCAGCAATGGCATCTACTGGAATCCGGTGTACCTCTTTAAAGTGATCGATCACATGAAGCCTTTGCGTCAGTTCATCCCAGTAATGAATTTTACCAATCACGATTTCATAGTTCCGATTCCGGTAATGGGTAATTGTCACGTACTGGTCATACTCAATCGCTTCAGATAAGGTTTCGTTCATGAGCTCCAACTGCTGTTCATCCATTTCTCGTTTCTGTTCGTACTGATCTTCCTTCACCCAATCTCTGAGCAATTTCACATGCTCAGGAAGCATCATCGATGTCCATTTGATTCTTCCGCGGTCGCGAATCATACGGCTCTTCCCCCCTATCTTTTATGTCCTCCAACTAACGTGGCCCGGTGCTTAGCCGTTCCGGCAGCTGTATACGAAACCGCACGCAGCAAGGAACTAGAGCCAAAGCGTTTGCGCAGAGTATCGACTACATAGCCAAGCTCGCGCCTTTTATAGGCACCCATGTCGAAAAGATCAAGCTGGAGCTCGAGGTCATCAACAATATTGCTGATGGCAATCGAAATTTGCCGGACCGTCTTTCCGGTATAATGCTCATGAAATAATTCCAGACAAACACGGTAAAGCTCCATTGTCACATTGGTTGGCTGCCCGATCGTTCTTGAGCGATGAAAACCGCCGCCAAATTCATCCTGGCTGTAGCCGACCCCGAGACTGATTGTTCTCCCTGCCTTTCGATGCGTTCGTGCCCGCCTTGCCACTTCCTCACACATTTCTAAAATGACCGTCTTAATTTCCGCTTCCTCCTTATAGTCCCTTAAAAGAATTTGACTTTTTCCAAAGCTAATCTGCCCTTGGATAAGCGGTGCACCCAACTCAGAAAGATCAACCCCCCAGGCATGATGATAAAGCTGGTTCCCCATGATGCCAAATTTCTTTTCGAGCTTTTCTAAATCATAGCGAGCTAGCTGCCCGACAGTAAAAATGCCCATTCCATTTAATGTTTTTTCAACACGCCTGCCAATCCCCCACATTTCCCTGAGCGGTGACACATTCCAAAGCTTTGTTTGAACGTCTTCATATTTCCACTCAGCCACTCCTATTTTCTTAGCATCAAGATCAAGACAAAGCTTCGCCAGTAACATGTTAGGACCAATTCCAACGGCACACGGCAGTTGAAACTCCCGCTCAATATCATCCCTTATTTTTTTGGCAATCGTGTGGGCATCCCCCCACAAATGAATGGAACCATCCACTTTAATAAAGCTTTCATCGACGCTATAGACATGAATGGCTTCTTTGGGGACATAGCGGTTAAAGACACGAGAAATTTCGGTGGCGATCCGCAAATACGTGGCCATTTTCGGCTCCACAATTTGAATCCTAGGGTCTTTTGGAATCTCAAACATCCGCGAACCCGTTTTAATGCCAAATTCTTTTTTCATCCGCGGCGAAGCAGCTAGAACAATACTTCCCTGCCGCTCTTTTTGACCGACAACCGCTAAATAACACTCCATTGGATCAAGGCCTCGCATAACAGCCGAACAACTGGCATAGAAGCTCTTCATGTCGACACATAAAATTTTATTTTGCGGCAGTACGCTGTAATCCACCATGGTTTCCCTCACATTCAGAATATCGAACATTCGTTCCTTTTTATTATACTCATTATCATAAGCGAATATGCGTTCGTATTCAATGGAAATTTTTTGAGACTTTTCCTTTATCGATCCCGTATGAAAAATAGTATAATGTTGGTGAGGTGCATTTTTGTGGATAAAAAACTAGTGGTTAAGATGATAAAAAATTGTTTTAAACAGTATTATAAGGGGAATTCCACGCCTATAGGTGATAGAGATTTGGAGGAACTTGTGGAGAAGATTCTCCAAACGAAAAAAGAAGAACCAGGTACGAATTTATACGAGGTAGTGAATGATACGGTCTATGAGTATTTAGCAGAATGAAAACAAAAAACCGCACTAGTGACAGTACGGTCATATAATGGACCTAAATTTACTGGAGAAACGCTATATTTAATACTATTGTTAAAGGTGACTAAAAGAGTACTGGGGTAAAATAATTTGTAAATGAGTACCTTTTGAACTGCTATCCACGACGTTTATATCTCCTCGATGTTCAAGAATGATGTTTTTTACAAATGGTAATCCTAAACCTAATCCCTCATTTTTAGAAGTCATAAAAGGATCAAAAATACTATTCCACTGGTCCGCAGGTATTCCTTTTCCAGTATCAATAATATTAATAAAAATTCTATCCGCTTGAATATCAGTAGAAATTACGATCATTCTTATGGAACCTTCCTTCGGAAAAGCCTCTGAACTATTTTTGATTAAATTAACAAATACTTGCTTTAAATACACGTTGTTGGCATAAGTTTTTAATGTTGAATATTTTTTGTCAAAAAAAACTTCTACAGCATTTTTCCGCAAAAACTCAACTGATATTTCAATGGATTGTTCAATGATTTCATTCAAATCCACCATTTTATAATCAATGGATTTATACTTTAATAATTTTGTGTAATTATTGATTAAATCTTCCATTTGATTAGCCGCTTTTTGAATCATTACGGTCATCTTTTTATCTTCTGAAGGCAAATGTGATTCGCCTAATAATTTCGAATAGCCGGTAATAATTTGTAGAGTATTTTTCACTTCATGCACTAAACTAGCAGAAAGACTACCCGCATTATCTAGTTTCTTCTGACGTTCCATTAAGCGATTATAGTTTACAGTCAACATCGTATTCAGTTTAACAAAAGAAAAAACAATAATAACGGAAAAGAAGATGGTCCCTAGACTGCTAAATAATGCTCCTGTCCCAGGGATAAAATTTAATAAACCGAAAATAAATAGTAACAAGCTACAATAAGAAAAGGTTCCTAAAAAATTCTTTAAATAGAGGTTTTGAATTTGTCTAGAAATAATAAAAGTAAAAATAATTAGAATTAAGAAACTACTAGTATGAAAAAGGTACAATAATTGCAGCGGTCCATATTCCGGAAAATAGAAATAAAGATCTGAATTATCAATTTTAACCTCTTTCACTCCGATGATTCCGAATCTTGTCATATTTATTAGATAGACAAAAAAGCTCCATACGACTAGATAAAACAACACTTTAGGATTAAAAATAGAAAATTGAAACTTATAAAAGGATTGATTTTTAATGTTGGTGGTATGTTTATTGATTAGAACATACGCTAAATAAAATACAAGAGGAATCATAAAAGTTGGCCCAATCCTAAAAAACCTAAAAAGCCAAGTGATTAATTCTTCTGAAAATACATCTTTCAAATATAAAACGGCAATGTCTAATTGCCAAAAACTGATGGAGAGCATATAAAGAAATAAAGCAAATGCTAATTCTGAACCTTTATATAATTTTAATACGCAAATCGCTAATACGATGGGAATAATCCCAATAATAGCGATCAAAAATGCGATGATCAAAGTTTTTCACCACTCTATTGATATTTCCTTATATAGGCACAGGCATTATTCCCTCCATGACCGTGAGTAGTGACCGCTACCTCATTTATTTCTTGAAATAAGGTTGTCGTCACAATGTTCATTTCTTCGAATCCCTTTTTGTTTGTTCGAATGGTTGGAGGGATAAATCCATGATTAATACTTAATAAGGACGTAATAACTTGTAGGATTCCAGTAGCTCCATAAGGATTTCCAATCATGCTTTTAATGGACGTATAAGGAACAGAATGGTTGAATAGCTCCTCGGAGCAACGCTTTTCGATTTTATCGTTTACTTGAATTCCTACTGCCTGACTATTAATATAGTCAGGTTTTCTATTCCTTAGTACTTCTTTCAAGGCACTAACCATTTGATCGCCAGTTTCATCTAAAGAGTATAAGTAAACACCATCATTATTGGAGATCACATTCTCAATTTCACCCAAAATAGGAATAGATCTTTGTAATGCATGTTCCTCTCTTTCCAAAATGACAACCCCGGAGGCTTCCGAAATGGCAAAACCCTTACTGTTTTCACTAAAAGGAACGGCCCCCTCTTGTAACGATTGATTCAAAGCAATTGATTTTGTTTTGGCAAATCCATATGTCGCCATTTTATCAATCAAGCTATCTGTTCCACCAACTATCGCTACATCAATCATACCACATTTTAAGTATGCGATTGCGTCCTGAATGGCTTCTAAACTGGACGTACAGCCGGTAGTAATCGTTTTCGTGATACCTTTCGCTCCCAAATGATGGGCAATGGCTGAGGTGATACTATGATAATTTACATAATGAGAAAAGGTAACAGGAATTTCTCGATAATTGGAATGATGAACATTTATGATAGACTCCTGATAAATTTTTTCACCAACAGAACCTAACGAAGTGCCAAAGAAGACCCCTACTTTTTTATCTTTCAGATTAATCAATTTAGCTTGATCAATTGCCTCTTTGCCTGCCGCCATCCCCATAAGGGTAACCCTTGGAAATCGTTTAAAGCGTTTATCAGATTCACATTCATGTAAAGCTTCGTTTATTCTTCCAACAAGGGATTCCTCCCCTTTAGGTGACAGATTAGATACGATTTCTAAACAATTTACCCCATTTTCTAAATTGTATAATAATTCTTCAATATTATTTGATTTTGGACATTTGACCCCATAACCAGTTACTACTATTTTCTCCATTCAAATTACCCTTCCAATAGAAAAATTTATTAATCTGTTTATTTTTCTATTATTATACTAAAAACAGTAAAATAGTCATATGTAATTTTATTTGGAAAAATGTTCCCTAATTCATTTTTTTAATAAAATAACGGAAACGATATTTTTGCCTTTTGATAAAGAAAAATTTTCTCGTCTAATTTTTGGCTAACTTTTAATATTTCACCCATCGAATATTTATTTGTTGCTCCCCCTATTTTATATAATTCAGAACGCAAGTCCTTAATTTCCTGTTCTAGTGCTAATACATCCATTTAATAATCCTCCAAAAATGGTAGGTAGTCTTATACTATAATAACATAACAACCTAGTGTATTTACTTTTTTTAACATAATTAGAGTATGTTTGGGATGTTGTAATTAAATGAAAATACCTCTCATTGTATAGGTTTATCTGAAGTTGTTGTATTTCCGTTTCCGTCAATGTTCCCAACACTCTTTGTCTAGTTTATTTCATTTATGAAAAAAAAAGTCAAAACCGTCCTATTTTAGACGACTTTGACTCTATCAATTTAGACAAAATTCTACATAAACTGGGTGGTGACAGGCAACGGAACTAAGATGAGAGGCAGGTTAAGCACAGGGTTTGACAAATAAGCGGAGAAATTCCCCTTAATTTGAAAACAGTGCTGAAGATGGCATAAATAGACGGAGAGATTCCGCCTATTGACTCGAAAAACATAAAAATGAGGGATTTTTCTTTGCATAACCGGAAATTATCCACTTATTTCCTCCGAAAAGAGCTCCATTCTGAATTTAACCGGAAATTCTCCGCCTATTTTATATATCACTAGTAACTCAACTAAGGAGATTAAGACTACATATATTTTTGCAAGATAAATGGTATATCAAATTGAGGGTAAAATTGTAGATGTACAACAACTTCTTCCTCATCTGCTTTTGTCCAGTCTAATTTAAATCCATTCTGAAGAGCAAGAGTTCTAAAAAATCCCCTTTGGGTTCTTCCATTCCCCTCTCTAAACGTATATATCTCCGTAACATGGTCAAAAAAGGAAGCAAGACGAGATGCAAAATCTGATTTATTTTTTACATACTTCAAGAAAGATTCGTTCTTTAGCGGTTAAAACAGAAAGCCCCTGAAAAAGAGGCTTAACATATGGCTTATTTCTGATTAAACGCTCTTCGGCCAATCCGCTCAAACAGCCGTGGGAAGAGGACGTACACAACGCTTCCCATATTCATCCAGCGGGGAAGATTAATCTCCCTTGTTTTCGTCAGCATGCTGTTGACGACCTTCTCGGCAACATACTCAGGCTGGAGCATAAATCTCTGTACATTTTTAACATAGGTGCCTTTTTCATCGGCAATATTGAAAAAGTTAGTGGCAATTGGCCCAGGGTTCACCGAAGTCACTTGTACATTATAATCGGAAAGCTCCATTCGCAGTGAATTCGTGTATCCGAGCACAGCATGTTTCGAGGCTGAATAAACACTCGATTTAGGAGTGGCAATTTTCCCAGCTTGTGAAGCAATATTAATAATATGGCCGAAGCGTCTTTCGCGCATTTTTGGCAGCACCATGCTTGTGCAGGCCATAAGCCCGACAACATTGACATCAAACATTCCCTTGATTTCATCCATTGTCGCCAAATGAGCTTCCTTAAAAATTCCAAATCCGGCATTATTGACAAGAATATCAATATCTCCGATGGTATCAAAAATCTGTTGAAAAACCGCCTGTACCTGAGCTGTATCAGATACATCCAGTTGAAAGACATCCACTTTCACCTGATGCTTTTGCTGGAGATCCATTCGCAGTTGCTCGAGTTTCCCTATGCTCCGTGCTAAGAGCACAAGATGGGCACCACTTGATGCACATAGCTTGGCGATTTCCGCGCCGATTCCTCCTGATGCACCTGTAATCACGATATTCCTACCTTTTAATTGTTCCCTAACCATTTCTACACCTCATCTGAGTTGATCCGCCACTGCCTATAATTTAGCTTGATAAAGCATGGGCTTAGTATCCCTACTACTAATCTCCCCGATAGATGATAAATAGTCAAGTTGTGCCACTGTTTCCGAAATGGTCAGCATTAGTTCGCGCTGATAAACAGACGGGAACAGTCGTTTACAAATTTCAAATACGGTCAGCTCTTCTTCTTTTAACCAGCTATGGACCGTCATTGCTCGTTCGTATTGGCGTGTCAGCCGCTTTTCAATCAGCTCTGCTAACTTGTAGACTTCCTCACCATGACCTGTGTAGACACATTGAATCGGATACGATAGCAGCTTCTTCATGGAGTCATTATGCTGCAACTGCGGCTTCGGACGTTCAGTTTCACCGGGAGCAGGCGGCTCAAGCAAGGGATTCGGCGAAATATGAGCTAAGATTAAATCTCCGCCAATCAAAACCCCATCCTTTTCCCGGTAGAGGGCAATTTGGCTTTGGGCATGACCTGGGGTTTCAATGACCTGCCACTCACTAAGCCCAAGAGGTCTCATTCCCTCAACAAGATGTCCAGTCAATGAGCGGTTACATGAATATTTCAATGTTTTTCTTAACTTAGAAAGTAACGGAAAATATTCCTCAGGCAGACCAAACTCTCGAAAGTGGACACGGAAGAATTCTTCTTGTACTTGAAAAAAGCCTTCTGTTTGACAAATCCATCGTTCATTCAAATGATGACCATATACTTCTAAGGAATCCGGAAAAAAGTCCAGCATCCCAACATGATCAGGGTGATGATGTGTTAGGATCACCTGCTCGATATCGGATGGGCTTAATCCTAACTTCCCCATTTGTTCCTTAAGCGACTCCCAGGACTGTTCCGTTTTTACACCCGCGTCAACGAGTGTTAAGCGCTCACCTTTAACCAAATAGACATTGACATCTCCGACCGCAAAAGGAGTCGGAACCGTAATCTTGGCAATTCCATCTTTCCATTCTGTCATTTATAAATCCCCTTACATTATTCTCAAATAAAGAATTCGATTTTATAGATATGAACAATATGTGACATTTATTGTATAAATTAAAGTGTACTCATTTTTAAGTCAATTGTCATTATTTCTACATAACTTTTTAGAAAAAATAAAAAATTCAATAAACTTAACTCTTGACAGATAGGTTGTTTATCTTGCATAATCACTAGTAAAATTTGATTCGTTAAAGCGATGAATAAGACCAGTAAATGAGAAATGGCGCTAGAGAGTGAAGTTCGATGGCTGAAAGACTTCACCGCCCTCTTAATCATTGAACCTACCTTAGGAGCACTTAGGAAAACCTAACGCACGTCCGGCGTTATCGGAGTCGAGTAAACCCTTCTTGAAATTTAAGCAAGGGTAAATGAAGGTGGTACCACGGAAGCTAGACCTTTCGTCCTTTACGGATGAGAGGTCTTTTTGTTTTTTCTGGAAAAAGAAGAGGAGGAAGATACATGAAAAAAATCGCAATTATAGGTGCAGGATCGATGGCTGAAGCATTCATTTCAGGAATTCTCGAAAATGGTTTTATAGATAAAAAGAATATCTGGATTACAAACAATTCCAATCAAGAAAGATTAGCAAACTTAGAAACAAGGTATGGAATTCAAACGACTTATAATCTGAATGAACTATTTAATCAAGCTGACATTGTCATGTTAGCTATGAAACCAAAGGATGTCGCGACTGCCATCCAATCGATTCGTGAACACTTAACGGAACAAATGCTCGTCGTCTCTGTCTTAGCCGGGGTCTCCATGAATACGATTGAAACATTGGCAAAAATTCCACTTCCGATTGTACGGTCGATGCCGAACACTTCGGCAGCAGTTGCAAAATCGGCCACTGCCGTTGCCGTAAATCAGCGCGTGACCGAGCAGCAGCTGGAAACTATCAAAAAACTATTTGGAACAGTTGGCTTGGCCTCATTTGTGGAGGAAGAGCAGTTGGATGCCGTTACGGGCCTCTCCGGGAGTGGACCCGCCTATATTTATTATCTAATCGAAGCCATGGAAAAAAGTGCCGTTGAAGTGGGCCTGGACAAGGAAATGGCCAGTGAATTAATTGTTCAAACACTGCTTGGGGCAGCAGGATGGTGAAAAACTCAAGCAAATCATCTACACAGCTGCGCAAAGAAGTAACAAGCCCGGGAGGAACAACCGAAGCTGGCATTAAAGTTCTAGAAGAACACGGAGTCCAGCAGGCCTTTATCTCGTGCATTAAAGCAGCAACTGCCCAATCAAAAAAAATGGGAGCTGAATTAAGTTCCAAGCTTCAAACTGCAGAACAGCCTTCCTAAATTTGATTTTTGCCCTGATTACATTACACTAGTAAAAAAGGCAATAGGGAAGTGTCAGGCATGCTAACCATCTTATTTTCTTTAGGAATTCTAGTCTGGATTGTTTTTCTTTTCGATGGATTGGTTGGGTTACGAAAAATAGATCCACTGGAAAAAGAAAAGGACTTGGAACTTGGACCACTATTATCGGTAGTTGTTGCCGCCCGTAATGAGGAAAAACAAATAGCAGCAAGTATCCTCAGTCAGTTGGAGCAAACCTACAAAAATGTGGAATGGATTCTTGTCAATGATCGGTCAACCGACACAACTGGAACCATCATGGAAGAATTAACAAAAAAAGACTCGCGAATAAGGGTCATCCATATTGAACAATTGCCAGAGGGCTGGCTTGGGAAGAATAACGCCTTATATAGGGGCACGCTTCAGGCATCAGGTAAATGGCTGTTGTTTACCGATGCCGATGTAAAATATGAGCAACAGGCCTTCGCAAAAGCACTTCATTATTTTGAAAGACACCGGCTGGACCACCTAACCGCGGCGCCAAACCTAAGCGCGAAAGTATTTTGGTTAAAGACATTTGTTGCTTTTTTCCTGTTTGGCTTTTCTTACTTTAAACGCCCTTGGTTAGCAAATAATCCAAAATCAAAAATTGGCACAGGGATTGGTGCGTTTAATCTGGTATTGAAAGAGGCGTATGAATCGTTTGGAACACATGAGAAAATAAAAATGCGTCCGGACGATGATTTGCAGCTCGGGATGAAAATGAAAAAAGCCGGCTACCACCAAAGAATTGTGACTGCACTGCATTTAATCGAAGTGGAATGGTATGGAAGTTTAAAAGAAGCTTTCATCGGTCTAGAGAAGAACACATTTGCCGGATTGCATTATCGAATCAGCATGATAATCTTTGCAGTACTAGGGGTATTTATCACCAACGTCCTGCCCTTTGTAATGATTTTTTCAGGAAACAAAATGGTTGCTCTTTTAAGCTTCGGAAATATCGTGCTTTGCGGAATACTTTATGTGGTGGTCATAAAAAAGTTAACCTTATTCTCCCCTTTGATGTTTTTAGTCTTTCCAATTACTGCCTTGCTGTTTATTTATTCGATCATACGGGCAAGTTTTCTTACCTTTAAACGCGGCGGAATTGTTTGGAGGGGGACCACCTATCGTTTAAGTGAACTAAGGGAAAAAGAGTAATAGCTTGATTTTTTGGGGCTGAGGTTTCCCTGTTTATATCAAACGCACTTACCTATTTTTGGTAAGTGCGTTTTTAAATTACTTTAGTGGCAGGGTTATTTCTTTAAAATCCTCGGCAATATCTGTATTCGGAAATACTTCCTTTGCTTCAGCTACCAATTCTCGCCAAGCATTCCGGTCATAACGGGAACTTATGTGGGTAAGACACAATTGCTTACAACCGGCCTTCTTTGCAACTTCCGCCGCCTGATGCGTGGTCGAATGAAAATAGTCGTGGGCAAGTCTTTCTTCACCCGCTGAAAAAGTCGCTTCATGAACCAAAAGATCGGCATTTTCAGCCAATGAAATCGCATTTTCGCAGTACCGCGTGTCCCCTAATATCGTGACTATTCTCCCCTTTTGTTCGGGACCAAGAAACTGATTCGGATCAATGGTCCTGCCATCTTCAAGGGTAACGGTTTCACCATTTTTAATTTTTCTAAAAATAGGGCCCGGTTGTACACCCGCTTCCTTCAGCTTATCTGCAAGTAAGGTTCCAGGTCGATTCTTTTCGACGATTCGATAACCATACGAAGGTATGCCATGATCAAGTCTGAGGGTTTCCACCGTAAACTGCTCATCTTCAAAAATCATTCCCTCGTCAATCTCAATGACATCAAGCGGGTATTTCAAATAGGTCTGGCTTAATGAAAGGCTGACATGAATATAGTCTTTAATCCCCTTAGGGCCATAAACCGTTACCTCAGATTCCCCGCCTTGAAAAGAACGGCTTGATAATAACCCAGGCAAGCCATAGATATGATCACCATGAAGGTGGGTAATAAAGATTTTTTCAATCCGGCGTGGTTTTATCGATGTATGTAGAATTTGATGCTGGGTAGCCTCCCCGGCATCAAATAACCAAACCGCTCCCCGCTCTTCTAACAATTTCAGTGCAATTGACGTTACATTGCGAAGTTTTGCCGGCATTCCTGCCCCTGTTCCCAGGAAAAATATGTCCACTAATAATAGCTCCTCTCCATCCGTTCCTTTTATCCAATATTGTTAATATAGCACAAAAAGAAATCAATTTCTCCTAGAGGACCTTTAAGAAATAAGTGAATAACACAGACTATTAAATGAAAAATAATCGTGATTTGGAGTTTTATTTTTGCGAAGGCTAGCGGAATACTATAAAATCAATGAATGCGATATTAATTGAACCAACAAATTACATAACTAGAAAGAGGGTCTTTACTTTGACGCAAACTAGAAACGTGACTTCATTAATTATGATTTTTGGTGCGACTGGTGATTTAGCAAAACGGAAGTTGTTTCCTTCCTTATACCGGTTATTTGAGAAAGGTAAATTAAATAAATTTGCGGTTGTTGGCGTGGCAAGAAGATCCCTTTCTACCGAAGAGTTTCAACAATCTGTTAAAGATTCCGTTTTATCTGCATTAGGAAAAAAAGACAGGATTGATGAATTTGTCTCCCATTTTTATTATCAATCACATGACGTCTCTGATTCCAATTCATATGCCAGGTTAAAAAATTTAGCAGATGAGATTGATGAACATTATCAATTAGAAGGCAATCGCATTTTTTATCTCGCCATGGCCCCTGAATTTTTTGGAACCATCGCTCTGCATCTAAAATCAGATAAACTGACAAATGTAAAAGGCTATAAACGACTTGTGATTGAGAAGCCATTTGGACATGACTTAGCCTCTGCAATCGAGCTAAATAAGCAAATCAGGAGTGCATTTAAAGAAAAGGAAGTATATCGTATCGATCATTATTTGGGCAAAGAAATGGTTCGAAACATCGAGGTAATCCGTTTCGCCAATGCTATTTTTGAACCGCTTTGGAATAACCGCTATATCTCGAACATTCAAATCACCTCCAGTGAGGTCCTCGGGGTGGAAGAACGCGGCCGTTATTATGAAACAAGCGGAGCTCTTAGAGATATGCTGCAAAACCATATGATGCAAATGGTGGCATTGCTTGCGATGGAACCGCCTATTAACCTTACTACCGATGAAATCCGCTCTGAAAAGGTTCGTGTATTTCGAGCTCTTCGAACGGTTGAGGGTGAACAGGTAAATGAATATTTTGTTCGCGGACAGTACGGTGAGGGCACAATCGAGGATGTCCAGGTTCCCGCCTATCGTGAGGAAACAATGGTGGACAAAGAATCGAATACTGAAACCTTTGTTGCTGGTAAAATCATGATTGATAATTTCCGTTGGGCTGGTGTGCCATTTTACATTCGAACTGGAAAAAGAATGTCGACAAAATCAACTAAAATTGTCATTCAATTTAAAGATATTCCGATGAATTTATATTACCAAACAGAAAAAATGTTAAATCCGAACCTCTTGGTCATTCATATTCAACCCGAGGAGGGAATTACCCTACATTTAAACGCCAAGAAAGCGGGTGGACATTTGGATGCACAAGAAGTAAAACTAAGCTTTGCCAATACAGGCATCCATGCGATGAATACACCTGAAGGTTACGAAAAACTCCTTTTAGATTGCATGCGCGGTGATGCCACGAATTTCACCCATTGGGATGAAGTCGCCTATTCGTGGAGCTTTGTAGATAAAATTTCGGCTGTTTGGGAAAGCACAAAGGCTGACTACTTCCCTAATTATCAATCTGGAACGATGGGACCTAAGAAAGTGGATGAGCTGTTAGAAAAAGACGGCTACTTCTGGTGGCCTGTAACTGATTTAGAGGTTGATATGTGTAAGTAAATATCAAAAACACCACTTTGTTTTGACAGCAAAGTGGTGCTTTTTTAATCTGGATCCTCATTTTTATTAGGAAAGGTTCGGAGAAAATCTTTATTAAAGCTCGTTCCTGTTCCGATATTTTGAGAACCGTCCGTTTGGTGCGCCCCTGCATTTTCTATGATACTCTTCCCGTACTTTTCACGAAGACTAGAAATCGTATTTAGTAACGGTTCTTTTTTCGCATCCTTTTCATAGGAAAATAAATCTAACTGTTTATAGGCATGGTCAGAATCCACTAAATCAGTGCCTGTGATTCCCAACAATCGTATCGGGTCTCCATTCCATGATTTTAGAAAAAGTTGCTTTGCAAACGATGAAAGATCTTCTTTATGATCGATTGGGTTAGTAAGTTTTTTACTTCTCGTAATCGTCTTTCGATCTTTATAACGTATCGTTATACCGAGCGTAGACGCAAGGACCTTCTTTCGCTTCAGCCTTACAGAAACCGTTTCAGCTAGTGATTCTAACACATGGAAAAGTTCAAGTTGATTACTAACGTCCTTAGGCAGGGTCGTTGAATTGCCGATACTTTTAAATTCTTCAATCGATTCCGGATCAACAGGGCGATGATCCATCCCATTGGCTCTTTCTTTTAATCGAATTCCATTAATGCCAAGAAGCGTTTTAAGTTGAAGTTCATTGCCATTTGCTAAATCACCAATTGTGTGAATCCCAATAGACGCTAACTTTTCGGATGTCTTTTTTCCAACACCATGCATTTCGTTCGTGTTCAAGGGCCAAAGGACTTTCGGTATATCACGCTTTCGAAGAACGGTAATCCCCATTGGCTTTTTCATGTCTGATGCCGTTTTTGCTAAAAACTTATTTGGAGCGATCCCAATACTGCAAGGTATATCTAGTTGTTCATGAATCCTTTTTTGAATACTTTCGGCAATTTCTATCGGACTGCCGAATTCAAAGCTTTCCGTTATATCTAAGTAACCTTCGTCAATCGAAACAGGCTCAACAAGGTCAGTATAATGCCTAAGAATTTCAAACATCGCAAGGGAAACGGCACGATAACGTTCAAAATTTGGCTTCATGACGACTAACTGCGGACAAAGTTTTCTCGCTTCCCACAGAGGCATCGTGGTTTTCACACCAAATTTTCTCGCCTCATAGCTGCAGGTAACTATGATTCCTCTTCGCTCCTCAACATTTCCTGCAATCGCAAGTGGTTTACCTTTAAGCTTAGGGTCATAAGCCATTTCAACCGATGCGTAAAAGCTGTTCATATCAACATGTAAAATAACCTTTCCATTTTTAGGATACATTTCCTTCACGCCGGCACTTCCTCAATACAGTTTCATCGCTAATTATATCAAAAAGGAGAACCATCAGTTAGGTTCTCCTTACAAAGTATTATTGATTGGCCACTTCTTCGATAATGGCAAGTGTCATTTCAGCTAGCTTGTACAATTCTTCTACTGGCATCCGTTCGTTAGTTGTATGAATTTCTTCATAACCGACAGCAAGGTTAACTGTTGGAATGTTAAAGCCGGCAAATACGTTGGCATCACTGCCGCCTCCGCTATGCTGCAATTCGCAGCTGCGACCGATTTTTGCCGCAGCCTTGCGAGCGACTTCCACAACATGATCTCCTTCAGCAAATTTAAAGCCAGGATACATGACTTCCACATTCACTTCGGCTCTGCCGCCCATTTCTGCTGCAACCGTTTCAAATGCTTCCTTCATTTTGCTGACTTGAGCCTGCATCTTTTCAGGGATAAGTGAACGTGCTTCCGCCAAAATATCGACACGGTCACAAACGATATTGGTTGCCTGACCACCTTCAAAGCGGCCAATGTTTGCCGTTGTCTCGTGGTCAATTCTTCCTAACGGCATCCTTGCAATCGATTTTGCTGCAGTCGTAATCGCAGAGACCCCTTTTTCAGGTGCTACACCAGCATGAGCTGTTTTCCCATAAATAACGGTTTTTACCTTTGCTTGTGTGGGCGCAGCTACAACTATGTTACCAACTAAGCCATCGCTATCAAGGGCATAGCCAAATTTTGCTTTCATCAATGAAGGATCAAGCGCTTTTGCACCGACAAGACCTGATTCTTCCCCAACGGTGATGACAAATTGAATCAAACCATGCGGAAGATTCTGTTCTTTTAATTGACGAATGGTTTCTAGCATGACAGAAATACCTGTTTTATCATCTGCCCCCAAAATCGTCGTGCCATCAGTAACCACATAGCCATCTTTAATCGATGGTTTTACACCCTTTGCTGGTGTAACTGTATCCATATGGCAAGTAAAATAAATCGGGTCCACACCCTCTTTAGTTGCTGCTAATGTACAAACTAAATTGCCTGCCCCATGTCCTGTCACAGAGGTCGTATCATCTTCAAAAACTTCGAGACCAAGCTCAGTAAATTTTTGTTTTAATACTTTTGCAATTTCTGTTTCAAATTTCGTTTCTGAGTCAATTTGCACAAGTTCCAAAAATTCATTCAAAAGACGCTCCTGATTAACCATTCTATTGAACCCTCCAATTATGTACTCACTATATCAGTATACCTTTTAATAAATGTATCATCAAATGAAAGGGAGTTGGCTAATTGGTTTTGATTTACAGCGGGATATTTCCATGCTTTTTATATGGTCTTGACTCTTTTTTGTTTCTAAGCATTTCTAATCCTTGAACAATCTTCATTCTGGTTTCTCGTGGATCGATGACATCATCAACCATGCCTCTGCTTGCTGCCACATAGGGATTGGCAAACTTTTCACGGTATTCATCGATTTTTTGCTGCCTTGTAAGTTCAGGATTTTCGCTATTATTAATATCCTTAGCAAAAATGATATTAGCTGCCCCTTGGGGACCCATAACAGCTATTTCCGCATTGGGCCAGGCAAATACCAAGTCAGCACCAATAGACTTACTGTTTAACGCCACATAGGCACCACCATAAGCTTTTCTTAGAATAACCGTCAACTTCGGCACGGTCGCCTCGGAATAGGCAAATAATATTTTAGCCCCGTGGCGAATGATTCCCCCGTGTTCCTGTTTAACACCCGGGAAGAAGCCAGTAACATCTTCAAACGTTATGATTGGGATATTAAAAGAATCACAGGTTCTGATAAATCGAGCCGCCTTATCAGACGAATCGATATCCAATCCTCCTGCCATCACTTTTGGCTGATTACAGACAAGGCCGACTGATTCGCCTTTGACCCGAGCAAAGCCAACAACTATATTTCTAGCAAAATCCCTATGAATTTCCATGAAAGAATCCTCGTCAACAACATGCTCAATTACCTTTCGGACATCATAAGGTCGTACCGTATCGAACGGAATCACATCCATTAAATCTGGTCGATAATCCTCGTCCTCTTGTACCTCAACTCTAGGTGGCTTCTCTTCATTATTCTGTGGAAGATAACTCAATAGCCTGCGGACGTTTTGTAATACCTCAACTTCTGAATCGGAATGAAAATGAGCATTTCCACTGATTGAACTATGGACATTTGCACCGCCCAATTCTTCAGCTGATATTTTCTCACCTGTCACGGTTTCGATGACTTTAGGTCCGGTAATAAACATTTGACTCGTTTTTTCAACCATAAACACAAAATCAGTAATAGCAGGTGAATAGACGGCTCCACCTGCACACGGACCTAAAATCACCGAAATTTGCGGAATGACACCCGAATAAATGGCATTTCGGTAAAAAATATGCCCGTATCCATCTAACGAAACGACGCCCTCTTGAATGCGCGCTCCGCCCGAATCATTTAGGCCAATAAAAGGTGCTCCATTTTTCGCAGCTAAATCCATCACATTAGCAATCTTCTTGGCATGCATTTCCCCTAATGCACCGCCAAAAACAGTAAAATCCTGCGAAAAAAGATAGACGGGACGGCCGTTTACCTTCCCAAAACCGGTCACAACCCCATCCCCGGGGCCCTTTTGTTCATCAAGACCAAAATCATTGGTCCGGTGCTCAATGAAAGGATTCAATTCAAAAAACGAGCCTTTGTCTACTAATAGTTCGATTCTTTCTCTAGCAGTCAATTTGCCCTTTTCATGCTGCTTATCAATTCGCTCATCACCACCACCCAGTTCAACCTCGCGACGTTTATCATACAATTCATTTATTTTTTCATAGATGTCTATCATTTACCCCTTCATCCCCCTTCTTCTCGCATAACTCAAATAAAACCCCAGCTGCCGATTTTGGATGCATGAAGGCGATATCTGCTCCACCGGCGCCGCTTCTTGGCTGGTCATCGATCATACGAACTCCTTTTTCTTTTATTTCTTTAATTCTTTCCTCAATCGATTCCACACCTAGTGCCACATGATGAATGCCCTCACCGCGTTTTTCGATAAATTTGGCAATTGTACTTTCCTCCGAGATAGGCTCTAGCAATTCAAGTTTTGTACTCCCTGCCTGTAAAAATGCCACTCTTACCTTTTGAGTTCCAACCTCTTCGATACCTATCAATGGCAGTTTTAACACATCCGTATAAAAGGGAAGCGTTTTCTCAATAGACTTCACAGCAATTCCAATATGGTCGACCTTTTTAATCATTCTTACCCCTCTGTTCTAAATATTAAAATTAATTCGACAATTTACTTATTCGTGAAAAAGTTCATAAATCCTTCCTAAAATACTTTGTTGTTCCGTTGTTCATTTTTGTTTTTCCTTGTACAATAGATATAAAGCTCCAAAATGTTAAGGGAGGTACCCATAATGAAAAGTAAGAAAACGAGAAAAATTATAGTTATGTTAATGTTATTCGCTATGCTTGCCTCAACTCTCCTAATAGGAATTGGTGCATTTCTATAATAAAAAATATATGAAAAAGGGACTGTTCCAATTGAACAGTCCCTTTCCCTATTTTATTGCGCCGCTAGCTTTGGCAAGTGCCTCAAATGATTTACTTGAAGAGATAACTAATACCTTTGTTCCTAATGGAATGAACGGATAAAGTGAGGAAACTACCTCATTCTGTGTGCGAATACAACCTTGAGAGACGTATTTTCCTATGGATGCAGGCTGATTCGTCCCATGGATGCCATAGGTTCGACCATCGGTTCCTTTTGCATCAAAGCCTATCCATCTCGCCCCAAGAGGATTCTTCAGATCCCCACCAGCAATATTCCCTTTCCGAAAATAAGGATCCTTTGCTTTTACCGTAATCGTGAAAAGGCCTTCCGGGGTTAATTCTTGTGTTTTACCAGTCCCTACACTTACCACCGTTTGGACTTTGTTTTCATCAATAAACGCCATTTCATTGTTGCTTTTGTTAACAATAACAAATGGGCCACCCGGCATAGGATTTGGCCCTAATGGCCAAAGGGGTGAAAGGAAAAAAGTAATCAGGATTGGCGATAAGATTTTTATCAAAGTAGCCACCTGCCTTTTTTTCCCTAGTTTGCTTCAATCTTTTTCTGTTCATTCACTTTTGAAAAAGTTTTTACACCTTTAAATGAACTTTTTATAATCAGATATTCGTTCATTTCATTTACTAGTTGAAGTAGAGCTGCCCGCGTTTCAAATTCTTCTCTAGTCTTCGGGAGATCCATTTCCACAAATTCCTTTTTCATTTCTCTTAATTTTTTAAGATAAATATGAGCTGTATTTCCTGGATGAATATTTTCAGAGAGTTCTTCCAAAAACTCCGCTACCATATGCCCTTGCTTAACTGTATGAGTAATTGAGGTCATAATTGGTAAAACACGTTCAATAATTTCAAACTGCTTTTCTCTCATATTAAAGTAATGAAAATAAATATTCTCATCACGTAAAAGGTGATTTTCGACATCCTGAAGGGCAAGTGTTATCGCTTCTTCAAGTAAACGAGCACTAACTGTAATCTCTTTTCCATCCCAATCACTGGCTCCAGTCCGTAAATAACGAACCATTTCACAGAAAATGATCTTAAAATTAGCCTCTATTTCACTTTGGTAGTCTTTAAGTTTTTTATCGACGCTCGGCATATAAAGATTAATGAGTAGTGCCACACCTATACCTATAGTGATAACTCCAAGTTCATTATAAAACATAGCCATAGTTATTTTCTCTGCTAAGTAGATATGTAAAATAATAACACTGCTTGTTACAATTCCATCCATCGCCTTCATCATCACGAGTGTTGGTATAAAGAAAAACAACATAACCCCGATAACAATTGGGTGGTAGGAGATACCTTCAAAAAAAAAAGCCGAAAAAGGCATCGCTAATACACAGGCTAAAAATCGATCCCAAGCTGTTCTAAGTGATCTTCGCTTCGTAACCTGAATACATAAAATGGTTAATATTCCTGCAGAAGCAAAATTAGCCAGTCCAAGCTTCTGAGCAATTAAAATAGAAATGGCGGTTCCAACAGCTGTTTTAATCGTCCTGTATCCGATGCGAAATTTCATATTAATCTCCCCAAAATGAAAAAAATAAAAAGATGATCGATAAGACCATCTTTAGCATATCCTTATTAAAGCATTTTTTGCAAGAAATCTTGTGCCCGCTGGCTCTTTGGCTTAGTAAAAAATTCTTCTGGAGGGGCATCTTCTACTAGCACTCCACCATCTAAGAACAAGACCCTGTCTGCAACCTCTCTAGCAAACCCCATTTCATGCGTTACAATTGCCATGGTCATTCCGGTATGGGCAAGTGATTTCATAACCTCCAACACCTCTTTTACCATTTCAGGGTCTAGCGCGGAAGTGGGTTCATCAAAAAGCATCACTTCGGGCTGCATCGCTAGGGCACGTGCAATCGCCACCCGTTGCTTTTGCCCTCCGGATAACCTTGTTGGATATTCACCTGCTTTTTCCGTCAGACCCACTTGTTCTAACAGTTCATAGGCAATCTTCTCCGCCTGGTCCTTAGACAATCCTTTTACCTTCATTGGTGCATAGGTAAGGTTTTGTAGGACTGTTTTATGAGGGAATAAATGAAAGTGTTGAAAGACCATCCCTACATTTTGGCGGACCTTCATGATATTTGTTTTTTTATCGGTCAGCTCATGATCTCCTACCCAGATTCTACCGCTAGTTGCGTTCTCGAGAACGTTCATGCAGCGTAGAAAGGTCGACTTTCCAGAGCCTGAAGGTCCAATTATGGCGACAACTTCCCCTGCTTTTATGTTAGTCGAGATTCCTTTTAATACTTCAAGCTTTCCATAATTTTTGTGCAAATCCTCTACCTTAATCACTGCGTCTCATTCTCCTCTCAAGCGCTTTTCCTAAGAAAGTTAACGTGATAACCATTAGGTAATAAATTAATCCGGCAATTAAAAGCGGTTCGAAAAAGGAGTAATTTTCTGCCCCTACCTGGTAGGAACGGCGCATAATATCCATAACACCGATTGTTGTAACAATCGCTGATTCCTTTGTCAGTGTGATAAATTCATTCATTAAGGCTGGTAGTATATTCTTCAGGGCCTGAGGAAGAATGATGTCCCACATCATTTTTCCGTATGGAACACCTAACGCCATTGCTGCTTCCTGCTGTCCCTTATCAACGGCAAGAATTCCTGCTCGGATAATCTCTGATATATAGGCCCCTGAATTAAGAGCAAATGATAAAATCGCAGCTGTATATGGCTCGATTTGATAACCAATAATCTGCGGTGATCCATAATAAATCAGCATTAACTGTAAAACAAGCGGTGTACCCCGGAAAATCGAAGTATACAAGTCAGCAAGCCAGTTTAGAATTTTAATCGAACTAATTTTAAATAAAGATAAGATAATCCCTAATACAAACCCCAATATCCCCGCTAAGATAACAATCTGAAGGGTAACTAAAATACCTTTTAAAATATATGGCATGGAGGGAATGAATTGAGTAAAGTCTAAGTTCATTCATCATCCGTCCTCTCTATAAGAATAAGAATAAAAATCTTAGAGACGTTCAGAGTGAACGTCTCTAGGTAATGTTGCATTACTTTTCCCCACCAAACCATTTAACAATCAATTTTTGTAATTCACCGTTTTCTTTCATGTTCTTTAATTCATTGTTGAACTTTTCGGTTAAATCACTGTTCTTAGGGAATGCGATGGCTGAACCTGCTTCTTCTGGATTATCACTAAGAGTAAATCCTTTGAATTCCTTTTCTTTTTCAAAATAACCCTTTGCTACTGTATCTTCAATAATAGCTGCATCAAAACGTCCTGATTTAATTTCTTGAATAAGGTCTGGGATACGGTTACGATTTTCAATTTTAATAGGAATTTGCTTATTAATTTCCTGTGCTTTTCCTTCTTGAATAGAACCTAGCTGAACTCCAACTGTTTTCCCTTTTAAATCCTCAACCTTTTCAATTCCGCTGTCCTTTTTAGAAACAATCATGTGCTGAGCACTATAATAAATATCACTAAAATCAACGTTTTTCTTTCTTTTTTCAGTTGGTGTCATTCCTGCTAATACAAAGTCTGCCTGTCCTGATTTAAGCGATTGTACCAATCCGCCAAAATCCATATCCTTTACTTGAACCTTATATCCAAGTTTTGAAGCGATTGCTTTTGCCAAATCCACATCAAATCCGATAATTTCATCACTTTTCTTTGTATCAACATATTCGAATGGTGGGTAGTCGGCAGATGTTGCCATCACTAATACCTTTTTATCTCCACTTTTTTTGTTCGCTTTATCACTAGAACCACATGCCGCTAAAACTCCTACAGCCAAAATCATTGTTAAAAATAAAATAAGTCCCTTTTTCATTTTACTTTCCTCCTATAGTTCTTTCAGAAAATTATAATTATTAATATTTGCTTTAAAGTCTTGATTTACATGCCCTTTAACAAGATTAATAGTTATTTCTACTAATAATTATTCAACATAATGAATTTTAACACATACTAATAATTATGCAAATATATTTTTAAAAATTCATTCATGTTTTTTTGCAGTAATTTTTTCCAATCGAGTAGAGGGAAAATAATTAATTATTTTCGCCCCTCTCACACCACCGTACGTACGGTTCCGTATACGGCGGTTCAATTTATATTACAGTGTGTACTTTTAGATAATGTTCTAAAGCGGAGGGAAGTCCCCTCTGCTTTAGTCTTTTGTTCGAAATTGCTCTTTGAACGACTTTCGATAATCCGATGAATCGGTAACCTCTTCGACAGAAAGTTAATCCTTTCGCCTCTTCCTCAGGAATCCCTAATTGAACAAGCGATTTGATTTGTTTCTTCGATACCTTCCATTGCTTCCAGATGATAACTCTAATTCTGGAGCGAAGCTTCTTATCTATCTCAGTCAACGCTTTTTTCATATTTGAGATTCTAAAGTAATTGACCCACCCAAGTATGACTTGTTTCAGTTTTAAAATTCGGAAGTCTAGCGGAACACTCCAGTTTCGCTTTGTTAATTTTCGAAGCTTCCTTTGGAATTTCTGTATTGACATGGGATGGGGTTTTACTTGATACCTCTTGTTTTTTGTATCGTAATAATATCCAAAGCCTAAGAATTTTAACTCTTTTGGGCGAGAGATTTTGCTCTTCTCCACATTGACTATTAATCCTAGTTTTTCTTCTATAAATCTCACGATTGATTTCATCACTCTGTTTGCTGCTGTCTCACTCTTTACAAAGATAAGAGCGTCGTCAGCGTATCTCACGAATCGTAGTCCTCTTTTCTCTAGTTCCTTATCGAGTTCGTTTAACATAATGTTACTCAATAACGGACTAAGGTTTCCTCCTTGCGGAGTCCCGACTGGTGTTTCTTCATATTTCCCTTTCACCATGACTCCACTGACTAAGTATTTTCTGATTAACGAGATGACATTACCATCATCTATTGTGTTGGCAATAATTCGCATGAGTTTATCGTGATGGACTGTATCGAAGAATCTTTCGAGGTCAATGTCTACCACCCAATCGTGCCCATCGTTCAGAAATTCCAAGCTTTTTATAATAGCCATCTCACAGCTTCTTTTTGGTCTAAAGCCGTAACTGAATTCGCTGAATTGCTTTTCAAATATCGGACTGAGAACTTGATGAATGGCTTGTTGAACTACTCTATCCACTACTGTTGGTATTCCCAACTTGCGCATCTTGCCATTTTCTTTTGGGATTTCCACTCTTAAGGCAGCTTGTGGTTGGTATTTTCTTGTTCTGATGCGCTGACGTAGCTCATCCTTATTCTCTCTCAGATATTGCTTTAGTTCTTCGACTGTTACTCCATCGACCCCGCTCGCACCTTTATTTTTATAGACACGCAGGTAGGCTTCGTTCATATTATGATTACTTAGAATCTGTTCTAAAAGTTCCACACTCGTTTCTCCTTCCCTCTCACGTAGTAAGTAATAGCTCCATTTTGGTTAGCCTTTGAGATACGCTCATACTTTCACCATTAATACATTCGGAGTCCGTCACTTACGCATTCGTGGTGTTGAAACACTATAAATTGTTCAGCCCTTCATGAACTAAATTCACTACTATGGCTTCTGCTGACTTCTTGCGGCTAACCTTTTTCGACTGTACTTCCGTACATCCGCAAGACCTCCCAGGGTAAGACAACTATCTTTCCTCTTTTACTCGCCTGATTTACTCTATAAAGTTACGCACATCTTTTGGACTTTGACTTGTATTGGAGTCTCATCCCTTTATAAAGCCTTAGTATCAGATTTCTGTTCGTCGAGCCAAGATTTTATTCCACGCTTCCTTCAGCCCTTACCTCACGGTAAGTACCTTGCGCTTCCTTAGTGGTTGGTCGATGTGTACCCCCACAGTGGACTTTCACCACCTAGGTAGTTGCCATGCCTGGCACACAATAAAAAGGGCTAACCTCCATTATAGAGGTTGCCCTTTTGCCAGGTTTCTTATTAACTTAAACTTCTTCACAATATTCATCAAATTCTTTTTGGAGCTTCGCAACCACTGCTGCAGGGTCATAGCCTTCAATTTGATGTCTTTCGACCATTGTGATAATCTCTCCGTCTTTCAATAACGCAAAGGAAGGAGAAGATGGAGGAAATCCTGTAAAATAACTTCTTGCCTTTTCCGTTGCCTCTTTATCCTGCCCAGCAAAAACCGTGACAAGGTGATCCGGACGCTTATCATAATGAAGGGCATGGGCCGCTGCAGGACGTGCAACGCCACCGGCACAACCACATACAGAATTAATCATTACCAACGTTGTCCCTTTTTGCTCTAGTGCTTCCTCAACATCACCAGGTGTTTTCAACTCTTTATATCCGGCAGACACGATCTCTTGACGTGCCTGATTTACAACATCATTCATAAAAAAGTTAAAATCCATGCTCATTAAATTCACTCCTTAAAATCTAGATAACTATATCATAACAGTTAAAATGTGTTTTTTCCAAATGTAATATCTTATTTGCTATTGAAGAATTTAATGGCATGTTCCTATCTCTATCCTAAAAAGATTGTAAATAAAGTATCTACTGCAGTAGCCACCGTTTTTTCACCAGCAATTACTTCTTTTTCTATGGTTGGAAGCGCATTTTTTACCCCATTGTTATGAAAAAAATAAAATTGCAGCTGATCGGTAATCATCGCATATAGCCATTCTTTAGCCTGAGTCTTTCTTCTTTCGTCTAGAACCCCTGATTTTTTTCCGTTTTCTTCAAAGGATTGAATCACATTCCAAACATCGCTTATCCCCTCTTTTGTTAAAGATGAACAGGTATAGGCTTTTGTTGCCCAGCCCTTAGTTGCAGGATGGAGAAAGTGAAGAATTCGGTTATACTCTTTTCTAGTTTGTTCTGCTGCCTGTTTGTTTGCTCCATCTGCCTTATGAACAAGGATGGCATCCGCAAGTTCGATAATCCCCTTTTTCATCCCCTGCAATTCATCCCCTGCACCCGTAAGGACCAGCAGCATGAAGAAATCTACCATATCTCTGATAATTACTTCACTTTGCCCCACACCGACGGTTTCGATTAAGATGACATCAAAACCAGCCGCCTCACAAATTAACATGGCTTCTCTCGTTTTCCGATGAACTCCGCCCAGTTTTCCTGCTGTAGGTGAAGGGCGGATAAAGGCCCTTGGGTTCCTTGACAATTGTTCCATCCTTGTTTTGTCACCTAGGATACTGCCGCCGCTAAGGCTAGAGCTTGGGTCAATCGCTAATACGGCTACCCGATGTCCTAAACTGCATAGGTACATCCCAAAAGTCTCGATAAATGTACTTTTCCCTGCACCTGGTACACCTGTGATTCCAATTCGGATGGCATTACCGCTCTTAGGCAAGAGTTTCTGCAAAAGCTGCTGAGCTTTTTGAAAATGATGTTCAGCATTACTTTCTACTAGTGTAATCGCCCTTGCTAATAGACTCCTATCACCCTTTAACACCCCATCATAGAGGTCATCGACAGTTGGTTCGAGTGTTCTACGTTTTTGAAAGCGTACATTTTTTTGAATAGAAGCGCTCTGGTCATCATGCTCTAGACCTTTTCGGACAACACTGGAGCATTTATCTGGTTTATTCGGGTCGCTCCATTCCGGCTTGTGATCAGTGGCCATTATTGGTCCACTTCCTCATAGCCTAGTTTGCTATAAATTTCCTTGACTACCTTCTGAGCCGCTACTGGAATAATCGTACCCGGTCCAAAGATGGCAGATGCACCATGGTCAAATAAAAATTGGTAATCCTGTGCGGGGATAACGCCGCCAATGACAACTAAAATATCCTCTCGATCCAGTCTTTTTAATTCCTCTACTAATTGCGGTAGAAGTGTTTTATGTCCAGCCGCAAGCGAACTGATGCCGATAACATGTACATCATTTTCAACCGCCTGCAAAGCAGTTTCTTCAGGTGTTTGAAATAATGGTCCAATATCCACATCAAACCCAAGGTCAGCAAAAGCCGTCGCAATTACTTTGGCACCGCGGTCATGGCCATCCTGACCCATTTTTGCAATCAGTATTCTTGGTCTTCTGCCTTCATTTTCCAGAAATTCATCAGTCATTTTTTTCACTTCAACAATTTCTTCTTCGTTGCTAAATGCGGTACTATACACGCCGCTAATCGAACGAATCACGGCTTTATGTCGACTCGCAACCTGTTCAATTGCATCGGAAATTTCTCCTAGTGTCGCTCTCGCTCTTGCTGCTTGGACAGCCAATTCTAATAAGTTCTGCTCACCGGTTTCTGCAGCTATCGTTAATGCAGTTAGCGTTTCATTTACTTTCTGGTCATCTCGGTCTGCTTTTAATGCATTTAATTTTTCAATTTGTTTTAACCGTACAGCTGTATTATCAATATCTAAGATATCAATTGCTTCTTCCTTTTCTAATCGATACCGATTCACTCCGATAATCGTTTCCTTCCCGGAATCAATTTGTGCTTGTCTTCTCGCAGCTGCTTCTTCAATTCTCATCTTTGGCAGTCCGGTTTCAATTGCCTTAGCCATCCCACCGAGACTTTCAATTTCTTCGATATGTGTCCAGGCTCTATTTACCAATTCATCCGTTAACTTTTCAACGTAGTATGAGCCTGCCCACGGATCAATGACATTGGTAATCCCCGTTTCCTCTTGTAAAAACAGTTGCGTGTTCCGGGCAATCCGTGCCGAAAAGTCTGTTGGTAATGCAATGGCTTCATCCAAGGCGTTTGTATGCAGGGATTGAGTATGTCCCATCGCGGCAGCATGTGCCTCTATCAAAGTACGGGTGACATTATTAAACGGATCTTGCTCTGTCAAACTCCAACCGGATGTTTGCGAATGAGTCCGTAACGCTAATGATTTTTCATTGGCTGGATGAAAAAATTTCATCATTTTTGCCCAGATTAAGCGAGCGGCACGCATTTTTGCTACTTCCATGAAGTAATTCATCCCAATTGCCCAGAAAAAGGACAATCTTGGCGCAAATGAGTCGATTTCAATTCCAGCCATAAGTCCCGTCCGTACGTATTCCAAGCCATCCGCAAGCGTGTAAGCCAGTTCTAAATCTGCTGGTGCTCCCGCCTCTTGCATGTGATAACCGGAAATACTAATACTATTAAACTTTGGCATGTATTTGGATGTATACTCAAAAATATCCGCTATTATTTTCATCGACATTTCTGGAGGATAAATATAAGTATTTCGGACCATATATTCTTTTAAAATATCATTTTGAATCGTACCGGCGAGTTTCTCCTTACTTACCCCTTGTTCCTCAGCTGTGACGATGAAAAAAGCCAGAATTGGCAGAACCGCCCCGTTCATGGTCATCGAAACGGACATTTGATCCAATGGTATCCCCTCAAACAACGTCTTCATATCAAGGATCGAATCAATGGCCACCCCTGCTTTACCGACATCACCAACCACACGCGGATGATCGGAGTCATAGCCACGATGGGTGGCTAAATCAAAGGCAACCGATAATCCCTTTTGCCCCATCGCTAGATTTCTTCGATAAAAGGCATTGCTTTCCTCTGCCGTCGAAAAGCCTGCATATTGTCTAACGGTCCACGGACGGTTCACATACATTGTTGGATAAGGACCTCTCGTATAAGGAGGCAGCCCCGGAAGATTACCGATATGCTCAAGTTCTTCACGATCTTCTTTTGTATAAAGCGGTTTTAACTTGATTTGTTCATTAGTCTCGGACAATAAATCTGTAATGTTAGTATTTATTTCTTGCTGTACTTTTTGCTGCCACTCTTCTTTGGTCATAAATCTTTGTTCATCAAATAAAGCGATATTTTGAAAATCAGGCGTTTGTTTCTTCAACCTTACTCACCTCCAACTCGTTAAGGATTGCTGTAAGCGTTTCGTAGCAATTGTTTTTTATATGGATAAATTCTTTAATACCTGCCTTTATCCATTGCTCTTGTTTTTCTTTTTCTGGAAGGCCGGCTAAGTAAAAAGTCAGCTCAGGGAATTCAGTTTTTAGCGCCGTTAGAATCTCATATCCGATGATTTCGTACTGGTCATCCGTTCCACAAAAGCAATAGTACTTCGTTGGATGTTCTAAAACGAATTGTCTGGCATGATCTATAGACAAAATAGGTTTACTTTCGGCTGCTTTCAAACCACCTGCTGCAAGAAACCCCTTCATAAAATCCAGTCTTGCTTTATGCTGCTTTAAACCACCCAGACAAATCATCCCTACAGTCGGCTTTGAGCCAAATTTCCCTTCGAGATAAGAAGCCTTACTTCTCAACTCTTCAAATGGTATCGACAATCTTAGGTCCGGAATGGCCTCCACTTTTACAAATGAATAATTCTTTTGAGTAAAATATGAAGTTTTTGCTTGTGTTTTTTGATATGTAATTATTTCATCCAGATTCGCGTAGACATTCGTTCCAACCATGCTTTTCTTTCTTGTTTGAACATCATGATTCTTTTTTTGATAAACTTTAGCAATTTCTTGCTGCAGCCAACTAGATTTTAAAACTTCTAGAATGCCGCCATTGGCTTCAATTGCTTGAAAAAATGCCCATGCTTTTTCGGCCAAATTATTGGTTAGTTCTTCCACATACCAAGAACCCCCTGCAGGGTCAATGACTTTTTTGAGATGTGCTTCTTCCTTCAAAAGAAGTTGAATATTTCTAGCAATTCTTTCCGAAACTGAAGTGGCCCCAGTGAGCTCATCGAATGGACTCACATGTAAGTATTGTATGCCCCCAACCACAGCCGCAAAAGCTTCATTACCGGCACGCAGAAGGTTTACATGCGGGTCATTGATTGTTTTGGTGAATGATGAGGTTTCAGCGGCAATATGCATCTTGCTCTTATCATCAGCAGCTCCGTATACATTGCTAATACGATTCCAAAGGATTCGTGCCGCACGTAATTTTGCGATCTCCATGAAAAAGTTTCCGCCAATTGAGAATTGAAAAATCATTTTTTCAAAAATTTCATCGAGTTCCAGTCCCGCATCCTGAATGTTCTCTAGGTAAAATAATCCCTCGGCCATTGCGATACCAAGTTCTTGATCGGCGCTTGCCCCGCCACGATGATAAGGAGTAGTATCAATTAGAATGGTACGCAAGTTAGGAAACTTCTCAATTGAACGGACAATGTTCTTAACCCAATCATTCATAAATTCCTCAGAAATACACCCTTCTACAGCAAACACGGCAACCGGGTCAGCTCCAATATATCCATTGACTTTGTCAAAGTCCCCATCTTGTTCAACTATTCTTTCTAATTCAGCTAGAAAAGAAATTTGCCGGCCTTTTGCGTTAATAGAAAATGGGTATTTGCGATAGGATTCAGCTAACACTTTTGCTAGATTTGTTTCCGTAATTAACAAATTGTTTGAGACATTAAATGAGATTGCTGTTTGGCCTTTATCAAACGATTGATTGAGTTTTTGCTGCAACTCTTCCATCGTTTCATAGGATAGCTGTTGGGCGACCACCCAGTCATTCGTCAAGTAACCTAACGGATAGATCCCTCTTCTAAAATCTGAACCACCCGGATAATCAGGTACTAGCCTCTCATCTTGCTCTGTATAAAGCGGTTTCAAAATAATGTTTTCATATGTAGTAGTTTGTAAGGTTTCAACCGTTTTTCCCTTTAATGATTGTTCGGCTTTTGCTTTCCATTCAAGTGTGGTACATGAAGGAAAGGACTGATTTTTAATTGTTTCCAAACTGTTCATCCCCCTTTCTCGTGCTAATTAAAACAAAATTCGAATAATTCTACTAAATACTATTTTATGGTACAAATACAATTCTAGCAATCAAAAACAAACAACCGCTGCCAAGTTTGGAAGCGGTTGTGATGTGTTAATAAATCGAAGTAGTTGATTTTGAAGTATTTTCTAAGATTTCCTTCACACGTTGCAGGAATCGGCCGCAAACCAGCCCATCTAATACTCTGTGATCTAGTGACATACATAAATTCACGATGTCTCGCACAGCAATCATTCCATTATTCATGACAACTGGACGTTTAACAATGGACTCCACTTGCAATATAGCTGCCTGAGGGTAATTAATAATTCCCATTGATTGGACTGATCCAAAAGAACCTGTGTTGTTTACAGTAAAGGTTCCGCCTTGCATATCATCTGATTTTAGCTTACCAGTTCTCACTTTCCCGGCAAGTTCAGAGATTTCACGAGCGATCCCCTTGATTGTTTTTTCATCTGCTTGTTTAATCACAGGAACATAAAGAGCATCATCTGTTGCCACCGCAATCGAAATATTGATATCCTTCTTTTGGATGATTTTATCTCCTGCCCACATCGAATTGATTTGAGGGTATTCCTTTAATGCTTGTGCAACGGCTTTAACAAAGAAAGCAAAGAAAGTTAAATTAAAGCCTTCCTTTTTCTTAAAATCGTCTTTTAGAGAGTTACGATATTCCACCAAATTAGTAGCATCGACTTCAATCATTGTCCAGGCGTGGGGTGCTTCGTGTTTACTCCGCAGCATATTCGCAGCAATCGCTTTGCGGATGCCTGTCACAGGGATTTCAATATCACCAACTGCAACCGGGATATTAACTGCAGGTGCAGGGGTTGTTGAAGTAGAAACCGGTTGGACCGCTTCTTGTTTTGGGGCCTGCACAACAACTGGTTCTATAGCAGCCTCTACAATTTGTCCTGCAACCGGAATAGTTCCTGATTCAATTAATTTCAAGAGATCTTTTCTGGTAATCCGTCCACCAGCCCCGGTGCCTGACACCTTTGTTAAATCAATGCCATGTTCTTGAGAAATTTTTAGAACAGCAGGTGAGTATCGAGCCTTGTTTCCTTGGTCTACCGGTTCTGCATTTTCTGTACAATTTGTTGAAAGGGCATCACTTGTTATTGCTGCAGGTGCATCTTGGGCTGTTCCACCTTCCATTTCAATCGTGCAAACTATTTCACCAACTGCTAAGGTTTCGCCTTCCTCTGCAATTAGCTCCTTAATTACACCCGTAAAGGAGGATGGGACTTCCGCATTCACCTTATCTGTCATTACCTCTGCAAGTGGGTCGTATTTGTTTACTTTATCACCAACCGATACGAGCCATTTACTAATCGTACCTTCGGTGACACTTTCCCCTAACTGAGGCATTTTGATTTGTTCAATTACCACTTTTTCACCCTCCTTTTCCTAGTACTCAGCCAGCTCGCGCATAGCTTTTTCAACTTTATCCGGATTGACCATAAAGAATTTTTCCATTGTTGGAGAATATGGCATTGCTGGTACATCTGGCCCGGCTAAGCGCATAATTGGTGCATCTAACTCAAATAAGCAATTTTCAGCGATTATCGCAGCGACTTCGCTAATAATGCTGCCTTCTTTTGTATCCTCTGTAACAAGTAGGACTTTTCCAGTTTTTGAAGCAGCCTCAATAATCGCTTCTTTATCAAGGGGATAGACCGTTCGCAAATCAAGAATATGCGCAGAAATTCCATCCTTCGCTAATTTTTCAGCCGCTTGAAGGGCAAAATGAATACATAGACCATAAGTAATAACGGTAATATCATCGCCTTCTCGCTTAACATCCGCCTTTCCGATTGGAACAGTGTAATCCTCCGTCGGAACCTCACCTTTAATTAATCGGTAGGCACGTTTATGTTCGAAAAATAATACCGGGTCATTGTCACGAACGGCTGCTTTTAACAGTCCTTTCGCATCATATGGCGTGGATGGCATTACAATTTTCAATCCGGGCTGATTAGCAAATATAGCTTCAACAGATTGTGAATGGTAGAGTGCACCATGGACACCGCCGCCGTAAGGAGCGCGAATAACCATAGGACAACTCCAGTCGTTATTGGAACGATAGCGGATTTTTGCTGCTTCCGAGATAATTTGATTTATAGCCGGCATGATAAAGTCGGCAAATTGCATTTCAGCAATCGGTCGCATCCCATACATCGCTGCACCGATTCCTACCCCCGCAATCGCTGATTCGGCAAGCGGAGTATCAATCACCCGCTCTTCTCCAAATTGTTCGTACAATCCTTGCGTCGCCTTAAAAACACCGCCTTTTAGGCCCACATCTTCGCCAAGAACAAACACCCTTGGATCTCGTTCCATTTCTTCTCGCATAGCCATTGTGATTGAATCAATATATGAAATTATCGCCATGTTTCATCCCCCTTACATGTCCGCATAAACATATTTCAGCGCGTCTTCAGGTGCAGAATATGGAGCGTTCTCTGCATAGTCAGTGGCCTCGTTTACGAGCTTCATTACACGGTCATTGATTTCCTTTTCCAACCCGTCATCCATAACGCCCGTTTCCTTTAAGTAGGCACCAAAAGTTATGATCGGATCCTGTGTCTTTGCTTTTGCAACCTCATCTGGAGCACGGTAGGAACGGTCGTCATCGTCAGAAGAGTGTGGTGTCAGACGGTAGGAAATGGTTTCTATCAATGATGGTCCTTCTCCTCGACGGCCACGTTCCGCTGCCTCTTTCACTACTTTATAAACTTCTAATGGGTCGTTCCCATTAACAGTGAAGCCTGGCATACCATATCCGATTGCCCGGTCAGATACCTTTTCACACGCTAATTGTTTTTCAATAGGCACTGAAATGGCGTACTTATTATTTTCACACATGAAGATTACCGGAAGTTTATGGACACCTGCAAAGTTTGCACCTTCATGGAAATCACCTTGGTTAGAGGACCCCTCACCAAATGTAACAAAAGTAACAAGATCTTTTCTTTCCATCTTCCCAGCAAGGGCAATTCCGACAGCATGGGGAACTTGAGTTGTAACTGGTGAAGAACCAGTTACAATTCGATTTTTCTTTTGACCAAAATGCCCGGGCATTTGACGACTGCCTGAATTGGGGTCTTCTGCTTTTGCAAATCCTGAAAGCATCAGTTCCCTTGGAGTCATCCCAAAAGTCAACACGACACCCATATCACGATAATATGGAAGAACATAATCTTTCTCACGATCAAGCGCAAATGCTGCTCCTACTTGTGCCGCTTCCTGACCTTGACAAGAAATAACGAATGGTATTTTACCAGCACGATTTAATAACCACATCCGTTCATCAATTCGGCGGGCTAAAAGCATTGTTTCATACATTTCCAATACTTTTCCGTCGCTTAATCCTAAATCATCATGACGCTTTTCTGTCATTTATTTCTTACCTCCTTTTGTTCGCATAAAAAAATTATTTAAGAATGGATAGCTTTCCCATCCACAGCAAGTGCAGCCTCACCAATTGCCTCTGACAATGTCGGGTGCGGATGAATTGTATGCGCAATTTCCCATGGTGTCGCATCTAATACCATCGCAAGCCCTGCTTCTGTAATCATATCTGTTACATGCGGACCAATCATATGTACCCCTAGAATATCATTGGTCTGTTCATCAGCAACAATTTTTACAAATCCATCAGATTCTCCAAAAACAAGCGCCTTTCCAATTGCACGGAAAGAGAACTTACCAATTTTCACTTGATGCCCTTTTTCAAGTGCTTGATCTTCTGTAATCCCGACGCTTGAAACTTCGGGGTTACTGTAGATGCATCTAGAAACCAAATGATAGTCAAACGGAGAAGGATCTTTCCCGGCGATATGTTCAACCGCTACAATACCTTCATGTGAAGCAACATGGGCAAGTTGCAATCCACCAATCACATCACCAATTGCGTAAATATGTGATTCTTTGGTTTGGAAAAATTCATTTGTTTCAATAAACCCCTTCACTACTTGTATTTCTGTATTCTCAAGCCCAATTCCTTCTACATTTGCTTGACGTCCAACCGAAACAAGAAGTTTTTCTGCTTTAAACTCCTTCAAAGCACCCTTCACTTCTGCAGAAATTCCAACCCCATTGTCCTTTACAATCGTTTCTGGAAGCACTTTTGCACTTGTCACAAGCTTAATTCCTTTTTTCTTCATCAAGCGCTGCATTTCTTTCGAGATTTCTTTATCTTCCGTTGGAATTATACGGTCAGCATATTCAATAACCGTTACTTCCACCCCGAAGTCAGAAAGCATAGATGCCCATTCAATCCCAATTACGCCCCCGCCGACAATAATAATGGAACTAGGGAGTGAGTCAAGTTGCAAGGCTTCATCAGAAGACATTACATATTCGCCATCAATTTCAAGCCCTGGAAGTGTCCTCGGTCTGGAACCTGTCGCAACAATTACATTTTTCGGAAGGAGCATTTCGTTTTCTTCCCCATTATTCATTTCAACAGAGATTGTACCCGGCATAGGAGAAAAAATTGATGGTCCCAGGATTCTGCCTAATCCTTCGTAGACATCGATTTTTCCTTGCTTCATTAAATGCTGGACACCTTTGTGAAGCTGTTCAATTATCTTATTTTTCCGATCCTGTACTAGACGAAAATCAACCGATACATCACTGGTGATAACTCCAAAATCTTTACTATGTTTGGTTGTAGAATAGACCTCTGCACTTCTAAGGAGCGCTTTACTTGGAATACATCCTTTATGCAGACATGTACCGCCAAGTTTTCCTTTTTCGACAATTGCAGTTTTTAATCCCAGCTGGGAGGCCCTAATAGCCGCTACATAACCACCTGTTCCCCCGCCAAGAATGACTAAATCATATTCTTCTGCCACTTTTTTTCCTCCCCATATACCTTAAATTTTCGCTATTTTAAATTTCCCGGGATAAACCTTCTCCTCTTCATCACCACGTAAAACTCGAAGTGCGCCTTCAGCTAACGCTTGTAGTTCGTTTTCACCCGGCTGAACGATAACGTCTGCAATCCAATTTATTCTTTCGGTGATTGATTTCACGAATCCTTTCCCGTAGGCAAGGCCGCCAGTTAGAATAATTGCATCTACTTTTCCTGATAATACCGCACTTGCAGCCCCGATTTCCTTTGCGACTTGATAGGCCATTGCCTCATACACAAGCTTTGCCACATCATCACCAGCTGCTATTCTTTGTTCTACCTTTACCGCATCATTGGTTCCAAGATAACCAACAAGACCACCCTGACCAACTAGCATCTTCATTATTTCTTCCCGGTAATATTCACCAGAATAGCAAAGTGCTACTAAATCCCCTACCGGGACGGTTCCAGCCCGTTCAGGACTAAAAGGCCCATCTCCATGAAGACCGTTATTAACATCAATGACTTTACCATGCTGATGGACACCAACAGTAATCCCACCACCCATATGGGTCACAATTAAATTTAAGTCGGTGTATTTCTTTCCTAATTCCTCTGCTACCCTTCTTGCGACTGCTTTTTGATTCAGGGCGTGAAAGATACTTTTCCTTTCAATTAAGGAAAATCCTGAAATTCTTGCAAGTGGTTCAAGCTCATCCACTACAACTGGATCAACGATAAAAGAGGGAATATTTAATCTAGATGCGATTTCGAAGGCAATGATTCCGCCTAAATTAGAAGCGTGCTGTCCGGCAAAACCCGACCGCAAATCCTTTAACATCGCACCATTAACCGGATAGGTCCCACCTTCAATTGGTCGGAGCAACCCCCCGCGTCCACATACAGCCGAGAGTTTGGATATATTTATTCCTTCATGATCCAGTATTTCCAAAATGACGGTTTTTCTAAAATCATATTGATCAATAATATTTGTAAAAGTATTAATTATTTCTGCCTCATGGCGGATTGTCTTTTCAAAGATCGAAATATCATTATCAAAGACTCCAATCTTAGTGGATGTCGAGCCAGGGTTGATGACGAGAATTCGATATTCATTATCTTGCAACGCATTGACCTCCATTTAGGAAATTCGCTTTATGAAAGCAAAGACGCTGAATTCCCATTCAGCGCTCTGCAGGTCTATTTTTGAAAAAAAGTTCCTATCTTATCTTGATATTCTATGACTAAGAATATGGTGGCCATTTTGGAGGAATTGGCTACGTGAATTACGTATTCTTGCAATTCTTTCTTCTGCCATCCGGTCTGCTGCGACGTATGTTGGAATGCCATCACGTTTTGAAATTTCGATTATTTTTTCAATTGTTCCATAAAGTTGTTCCACTTTTTTCATTGCCCGTTCTTGGTTGTAACCATAGAGTTCATCCGCAACATTGATTACTCCACCCGCATTAATTACATAATCTGGTGCATAAACAATTCCCATTTCGTGGATGATATCACCGTGACGAGTGTCTTTTAATTGATTGTTAGCTGAACCGGCAATAACCTTTGCCTTTAGCTGCGGAATCGTTTCATCATTGATTGTTGCACCAAGAGCACATGGAGCATAGATATCACATTCAACACCATAAATTTCATCAGGATCTACCGCAAGTGCACCAAATGCTTCTACCGCGCGGTTTACAGCCTCTTTATTAATGTCAGTTACAATGAGTTGAGCTCCTTCTTCATGCAAATATTCGCATAGCGTATAGGCTACATTTCCAACACCCTGAATTGCCACAACTTTTCCTTCAAGTGAATCAGTTCCAAAGGCTTCTTTCGCAGCCGCCTTCATTCCGCGGTAAACTCCGAAAGCAGTTACAGGGGAAGGATTTCCTGAAGAACCAAAGGCTGGAGAAATCCCGGTTACGAAATCTGTCTCTTCATGAATTAAATCCATATCTGCAACCGTTGTTCCTACATCTTCTGCTGTAATATATCTACCGTTTAGTCCTTGGATATAACGGCCAAAGGCACGGAACATTGCTTCATTCTTATCTTTTCTCGGATCACCGATGATTACGGTTTTACCGCCGCCAAGATTTAATCCTGCCGCAGCATTCTTATAAGTCATTCCTTTTGCAAGGCGTAGTGCATCCTCAATTGCTGCTTCTTCAGAGGCATACGTCCACATACGAGTTCCACCCAACGCAGGGCCTAGTGTTGTATCATGAATCGCAATAATTGCTTTTAATCCAGATTGTTTATCCTGACAAAATACCACTTGTTCATAATCGTATTGTTCTAAGTACTTGAAAATTTCCATGGGTAATTCCTCCTCGAATAGTGAATATCTATTTTGTTGTACAACATAACGCTAGTGCAAGAGAATAAAGCTTACTTTCAGCCGTATCAGCCCTGGATGTTAACACAATTGGTGCTTTTGCCCCAGCAATTACCGCCCCAACTTTTGCATTTGCGAAATATATTAATGATTTATATAATGCATTGCCTACTTCAATGGTTGGTACTAATAAAATATCTGCATTTCCTGCCACTTCACTATGAATCCCTTTGTGTTCAGCAGCTAGAGTTGATATGGCATTATCTAAGCCTAACGGTCCATCTACAATACAGTCTAAGATTTGTCCACGCTTATTCATTACAGTTAATGCCGCTGCATCTAACGTAGCTTGCATAGCTGGATTAACCACTTCCACTGCAGCAATGGGAGCCACTTTAGGTATTTCTATGCCGATTGACCTCGCAAGGGAAACCGCATTTCTTATAATTTGTGCTTTTTGTTCTAAATCGGGAGCAATATTCATGGCAGCGTCAGTTATAATCGTAAAACGATTGAAGCCAAGGATCTCAAATACCGAAATATGTGATAAAACATTTCCAGTTCTAAGTCCATACTCCTTATTCAAAACAGCTTTTAAGAAAGTATTGGTTGAAATGTTCCCTTTCATCAAGACACTCGCTTCTTTATTAAAAACTGCCTTCACAGCTAATTCTGCCGCTTCAGCATTCGAATGAGCGTGGATAATTTTTAAACAATCACTGCTTATATTTTGCTTTTTTGATTCAATAATAGAATTGATTTTCTCTTCGTCCCCAAACAGTATAAATTTGGCGAGATTTTGGTCCAATGCAGCTATTACAGCTTCAATAACTTCTATATCTTCAGCAGCAGCAACTGCCACAGTGCTTGAATTTCCTTGGGCTGCTTTGTTAATTAGTGAATCAAGCAACAAGTTGTCATCAACCCTTTCTCCTATTACTGCAACTCCCACTATGTAATATGCAATTCCCGTGCCAAACTAAATCCTTATGAAAACGCTTTATTATCCATTTTATAACACGCAATTTTTTTCCCACTATGAAATTTATTGCATGCTATTCTTTTCAATATTGTATTTTTCAAGCTTATAATATAAATTCCTAACGGACAATCCCAGCGTTTTTGCTGTTAATGTCTTATTTCCCTTTAATCTGAAAAGTGTCTGCTTGATTATTTCCCCTTCAAATTCATCCATCATATCTGATAAGGAACGGTCTAGCACAAAGGAAACATTACTTTGGCTGACGGAAGACTCACTTGTGGTTTGTTTATTTTTTAATTCTGGTAAGTGTTGTACATCAATAAGAGTCTCATTATACTTCATAAAAATGATCGCTCTGCCAAGAATATTTTCCAATTCCCGTACGTTTCCTGGCCAGTCATAATCCATTATTTGTTTTAGTGCAGCTGGGGTAATTCCTTCTACATTTCTTCCATAATCCTGGCTGATTTTTTGTATAAGCCTTTCATTTAAAGGAGGAATCTCCTCTTTCCGTTTCCTTAACGGTGGAATGTGAATTGGCATACGATTTAAACGATAATATAAGTCTTCCCGAAAGGAGCCTTTAGCAATACCCTTTTCTAAATTGACATTAGTTGCCGCAATAATCCTAACATTAATGGAAATTGGCTTTGTCCCACCGACTCGGACAATTTCTTTTTCCTGAAGAACCCTAAGCAATTTTGCTTGTGTATTAACTGGAAGTTCACCAATTTCGTCCAGAAAGATACTGCCATTATTAGCTTCTTCGAAAAAACCTCTTTTTCCGCCTCTCATTGCTCCGGAAAAAGCGCCTTCCTCATATCCAAATAGTTCACTTTCCAATAATGTTTCCGATATAGCTGCGCAATTGACCCGGATAAATTTGTTATATTTACGGTCACTCGCATTATGTATAGCATGTGCAAAAAGTTCCTTCCCTGTTCCTGATTCCCCGCGAAGAAGGACGGTAGCAGGTGTTTTTGCTCCTAGTTTAGCTTGTTCGATTGCAAGCATCATTTCATCTGATTGACCAATAATATCCTCAAAGGTGTATTTCGCTTCAAGCTTGCGAATCAATTCCCTGGCTCGGTTCAATTCCCGGTTCAGTGATTTCATTTCGGACATATCATGAATAACACCAACACTGCCTTTTAATTTCCCCTTTACAATAATTGGAGCCACATTTACAATGACTTCCCGTTTGTTTGGCCCCACTCTCATCGGTACACCACGTACAGCTCTCCTGGTTTGCAGCACCTTCATATGCATACTTTCACCCTCAGAGATATCGGCTGTGGCTGGTTGGCCAATAATCTGATCGTGGGTAAGCCCGGTAATACGGGAGTATGCCGGATTAATAAGAATCCCTCTACCAGTTTCATCCACAACAGAAATGGCATCATCACTCGAATGGATAATCGCTTGCAGCATCGTTTGAATTTCCTTTAAATCCGTAAGTTCTTCAGCAAGATTAACAACCTCAGTAATATCTTTAAATACAGCAAAAGCACCAATCAAGGTCCCATTTTCCTCTATAATTGGAATTCGGGTTGTTATAATTTTTCGATCATTTTCTAGAACCATTTCTTGGTTAGCTTCAATTCTTCTTGTTTCTAGAATTAAAGGCAGTCTTGTGGTTGGAATAACTTCAACAACATATTTCCCAATCGCCTGCTCTCTCTTTACACCCATTATTTCTTGTGCCCGTTTATTGAATATAATGACTTTTCCATCCTTATCAATTACGATCATTCCATCATTAGCCGCATTAAAGATTAATTCCTGCTGGTAGGATTCATTTTTATGCTTCTTGATTAGTTCTTCTTTTTCTTGCATAATCTTAGAAACTAGAAATGCCACGCTTCCGGGAATTAGAACAGTCTTTTGATTTTTGGCTTCTCTTATCTTCTGAAAAACAATGTCACTACCTGTTACTTCAATGATGATATCAATTGGTTCTGCTAAAAAAGGATACCAGTCTTCCCCTGTTTTGATCCCTTCTTCTTGAGCTAATAAAATACCTGGCGCTTTCAGGTTCGGGTCAATAACCGCATCAACCTTTAATACCTCTGATTCTTTTAAGATCTTTAAGATTGCCGTACCACCTTTTCCAGCACCAACAATCATGACATTTTGCATTTTTTCTACCCCTTTAAGAAATTTTTTTCATATTATCTTAAGAAAAATATGCAACTTATTTCAATTCTATTTTATATCCAAAACACAATCCTTGACAAATAATATCTAGGTAATTATATTTTCATGAGATATAATCTAAATATGACTGATATTACAGTAAAATTTGATATTGGAAGGATTAAGTATGAAACGAATTATTGCCCTAATCATCGTATTGATTCCCGGTGCTTTAGCTGCTGTTGGTATTAAATTAATGCGTGATATGTTATTCGGGATTTTGCAATCCCCATTCCCTAACTTATTGTTTCAATTTCTATCTGGATTCATCTTTTTTGTTGGCGGTCTAGGCTTTGTGGCAGGATTTATTTTTCATCGAGATCGGAAAAGAAGCAAGGTACAAAAAAGGTTTAAAAATACAAAATAAAAAGAGGCCTCTAGGGTCTCTTTTCATATTGCTTTCGTAATTTTAACGCCTTAATTGGGTCATCAGTAATAATTGCCGTGCAATTTATCTTAAAAAGGCGATGTATATCGTCCTCTTTATTAACAGTATATGGCCTTACAGCAATCCCGCTATTTAGTGTATTTATCATCACATCATCGGGCATGGTCGAGTATCTAGGATGTATCCCCTTTGCTCGAATGGCTTGGGAATAGATCCAAGGCATGTAGATGCCTTCCATAAAGAGAGGGGCCGTTTCAATTTCAGGTGCCAGACTATAACAATAGACTACACTATAGTGATTAAAAGAGGAAAGAATAATCCGATCCATTAAATTAAATTTACGAATAAGATGTATTACTTTTTCTTCCATACCTTTATAGGGAAAAAGCGCGTTTTTTAATTCAATATTACATAATAACTTATTGGAGGTAAGCCACTCAAAAACTTCCGTTAAAGTAGGTATTGGCTCCGTTTTGGGACTTTTTTTATTGGCATTCAATTTCCTAAGATCCTTAACTAAAAAATCTTTTACCAACCCGTTCCCGTTTGTTGTTCGGTCAACTTTTTCATCATGAATGACAACTAATTCGCCGTCTTTTGTTAATTGAACATCTAATTCTACCCCGTCTGCACCGGCTTTTTCCGCTTCAAGAAAGGCACCAAGTGTATTTTCTGCAAATGAAGCCGAGTAGCCACGGTGTGCAAAAATTTGAGTCATATTTTCACTTCCCAACTACAAAATTGGAGGAATTTTTTAATGAAACCATTACAGTTATCACCGGAAACAGCAATAAAACTTTCCAAAAAGTTAAATGTGCCGTTAGAACAGCTTATGCATATGCCCCAACATATTCTCATCCAAAAACTTATGGAATTGGAAAAAGAGAAGGAAAATTAACAAATTCCTAAAAATAAAAAAGTTCCTTTAGTTTTATAGAAATGAAAAAGCCTTCATTTCTTACGATGAAGGCTTACAATTTTTATCATTCATTTCATGAGGCTTTATGTTCAAGACGAAGCTTATCAGTAACCATGGCAATAAATTCTGAATTGGTCGGTTTTGCCTTAGACATGCTGACAGTGTAACCGAAAAGGCTTGAAATGGAATCAATGTTTCCACGGCTCCAGGCCACTTCAATCGCATGACGGATTGAAAATGTTCGGATTTTAACCTCATTAACTTTATCATCTCATATGAATTTGTTGGTTTTTAATAAAATATTTGTTGGCTTGCATTAATTATATTTATATTTGGAATAAAATTCAAGTTAAATCTTTGTAGGATTACCAATCTAATGCCTTAACACCAGAATGAATTGTAATGTAATATGGGAAAAAGACCATTGAGGTATCATTTAAATTATCAAATATTGCATCCAATAATAAGACTGATTCCCTTAAGTGTGCTGTCCATATAGGATTATCTGTGACAACATCACCTTTTAAAGCATTCCGGTAATCAACTGCTTCCCCTCTCATATCTCTTAAGATGCTGTATAGCCCATCAAGTAAGGCATACTCTAGGGGATAGGCTTTATCCCTATTCCTCATAATTACCTCCATAAATTCAGTTAGATTCTCTACTAATTTCTCTGCATGGTCTAATTTAAAGTCCATGTGCATTCACCCCTGCCCTAATTTAATAATGTTTCATATTCTAATATCTTTTTTCCTCTCATTTTGTCATATGGATTTTGAAAAAATTTGTGGCTATACCTTAATTGTAAAGAAGTGCAAGCCCATCTTCTTGTTCCACAGTGTTCCACAGGCAAATTTTCTGAAAAAATTTTTTCACCATTTATTGAGGTGTCACTAATTAATAGAAACAACAAAGTAATATATAACAACCTCTGCAATTCTTTTAAATTTTTGTGGTCAATCAGATAATTAATTAATTTGATATTTTTATACTAACTTATTTTTAAGAAGCAAGAGTGCCATGATAGTGACATTTTGCTAGATTTGGGCAGGGAAAAACCTTGATATAGGGGTATTATTTAGTGAAATATTGCTACCCATTGTTAAGCATAGACCCATGAATCCTATTAGTGAAGCCTTTTGTAAAGCAATCATTGCTTGTATGGTGTTAGCCACACCTTTTTCAAATATGTACCTCCAAATTGAGGTGTAATGGCATGGTAGTAGTGCCATATTAGAATCAATTGCAAATAAAAAGACATCTGCATAAGCAAGTGCCTTTAACACCTTCATTTAAACCTTTAATTAATCTTTATTATCGTATATTCCCCAAAGTGTCAGGCAAGGTATATCCCTGTGTTCTATTGTTTATGAGAAGACTGTAAACTATCCTCCACCCATAATAAGAGACACTCACTAACCTAGCGAGTGTCTACTGCTTCTCTTTTCTATTGCGTTTCTTTATCTCCCTAAACAATGTTGCCTTTGATACCTTGTCATGTCTTCTATTTCTTTTACTATGTACTGTTCTGTGTCATATAGCTTCTAAGCTGTCTCTACTTGCTTATTGTCCTTTTTAGGTCTTTCCACTTCTCCCTCTTGCTCTAGCACTCTCCAGACCTACTCTGGTACGCTCTGAGATTATGTCACATTCCATTTTAGCAGTTCAGCCAACTATCTTAAACATTGCCATACCGACCGCAAGAGTGGTGTCTATGTGCTGTTTCTGTTACTGACTAATTCAATCAATCACTTAGTGAAACGACCAAGACTGACTAACTTTTAATTAACGACAATATGGACGTAAATGTAACTTCCCAGTCAAATATGATACAGCCTTGGGCTAAGAGTGTATTGCCAACAGTCACTCAAACCTACCCAAGTGATTTCCTGCAAACCACCCTCCCCTCATATATTTAAAAGCATTGATATTTCATTAACAAAAGTCTATGTTAAAGTTCATTGTTGATTTTTAAACCAATGAAAAAGACCACATAATAGTGGTCTTTGGATACTCTTGTTTTTGCAATACGGTCTGTACGAGACATAGAATTTTAGCCAAAAGATGATTAAATCAACGTTTATTTGCTTATTACTTCCTATTTATATGTGATTGTATTGCTTAGTTAGATTATATCATTTTTTATTAGTTCGAGCTATGTATTAACTACTACTCGGACATGGATTCGTTAATAATTGAAAAATCCGATTAATTTTCCTCTTCCCAAATGCCATATCTATTGATTGTACTTATCGTTTCATCTAATACTTGAAAATATCTCAATTGACAGATTTTGCAATAGAGTCACCTTATTAAACATTCAATTATTACTTTATCTATAATTTCCTATTCTTTCAATCAATAAAAAAAACACTTACAAGATGTAAGTGTTAATTAAACAATATTTATGCTTTTATTTTATATCAAAATTTTGTTCACCTAATTTATCTCCACTAATACCTTGTGTAGCAATTAATGTTACTGGCGTTTCTAAATCATCTAATTCATAAGCTACCGCATTTAGAACAGTACCATCTTTTTTAATAGTTTCTGACTGGCTATCAAGAAATTGGTTATCTGGGAGTCCACCAACTTCAAGTGTATTTACTGCATTAGGGTTATTATCTTGTACCGCTTCAAATACTACCATCCATGCAGTTATGGGGTCAATATCTTTATCACTTAAATTAGTTGTTTCATACCAAATTGCAAATACAGGTTTTTCACCATATTCATTTCCAGTTTCTCCTGATTGAATAACTTTAGTTTCTGTAATTTTAATTTTTAAATCATTTAATTTTGCTTCATTGTCTTTAAAGTAAACATCTTTATTATTTGTTGCCTTTTCTTCATTCTCTTTTGTATTTTCTGTAGTTGCTTCATTATTTGAAGTTTCAGAATCAGTTTTCTTTACTTCGTCTTCACTCTCACCAAACATGTCTTTTAACTGACTAAAATTAGCATAAATTGATTCTGTCAAACTATCATTGTTTACAATCTTAAAAACTCCATCTTTATTCTTTTTTAAATTAAATTTTACTGTTCGTGTTGCCATAGTTACATCTTCCGCTTTTAAGTGTTTTAAAGCTGTTTTCTCCATTAATTTTTCAAATGCCTTTTCTGATTTAGGAGTTTTCTCTTCAAATGCACTAGCAAATGCTAATGGCATTACTTCTGCCATTGTTGCTGTCATAGCATCACCAAAATCCACTGATGTTATTTTTACTTTAACTACAGCTTTATCACCACTAACAGAAACTTCTATTGGTTTTTCATATTTATAGTTTTTCGAAATTGCTTCTATCATTGAAGTTGTAAACTTATCATCAACTGTGCTATCACCATTTGTTTTTAAACTATCCGTCCCACCATTAACGTAAGTTCCAGCTTTCTTAAAGTCACCTTTTTGAATTGAGGTTAAGTAGCCATTTACTACATCAGTTGGCTTTTCCGCTCCACATCCAGCTAAAATACCTATTAATATTCCAGCTAACATAATTCCTAAGGTTAATTTTTTCCTAATACTCATAAAACAATTCCCCCATCTATGATTTACTCTCTCTATTATGATGCAAAATAAAAATTTCCTTTTATTTTGTTCATGATAATATGGTTCGACATAAATTTACGTAATCCTTTAATATTCTTGTGAATAAATGGAAATGTATGACGACAAACAACAAATCTTTCTTCTCCTATAATAAATTGAAGTAGAAAAAGCACCATCAACTCTAACTCAACTATCTCAACCGTTTTTATGTAATTGGTATAAAGGAAAAAGTCTGTTTGGGACACCTTTAATTTCTTTTTTTATCTGATTCTATGTTGGCAAAAAAGAATCATATTGGACGGATTGTTCTGCTATAAGCCGTTTTGAACTGGTATTAATAGTTACTGGTAGAAACCGTGTCCCCCCATTTAAAATCAAAAGCCCACACCATATCTAGTGAATGCTCAAGTTATATATTATCCTCCTTCTACCGTGTAATTACGAAATAACCCAGACCCTTTAATAAGTACCTACAATGTATTCTCATACTCTCCTATAATCTTATAGAAGGAGTTCTTCTTTAGCTCTAACAAGGTCATAAACTCAACGCCAGTAATCTCTTTGTTTTTCCATCTCGGATAGTTTTGCTCAAGTATTTGACGTTGTTGTTTGCTTATTGTACCTAAATTTAAGTTAGGTCTTCCTAGATGTTTTCCCTGTACTTTTGCAACTGCTATTCCTTCAGCTTGCCGTTGAAGAATGTTATCACGTTCACGCTCACTCACAAATGCCAGCACTTGTAAAACCAAATCACTCACAAACGTTCCTAATGTATCTTTGTGTTGCGTAGTATCAAGTAAAGGCATATCTAAAACTTTAATATCAGATTTAATGTTTTGGGTTATATCTTCCCACTCTCTTTTTATCTCTTTTGAGTTCCTACCGAAGCGGTCGATAGATTTAATATATAGTAAATCACCTTCACGTAAGCATTGCTTTAACGCTTGGTATTGCGGTCTATTAAAGTCTTTTCCGCTTTCCTTATCAATGAATATATCACGTTCATTGATACCTAAATCTAAAATTTCTTTTAGTTGTCTTGCTTCATTCTGGTCTTTGCTTGAAACCCTCAAATAAGCAAACGTCTTATTACTCATAAATATCCACTCCCTTTGGTTATCTATAATTCAATTATAACCAAAGTGTTTGTAAAAGCATATGATTATTTATAAACGTTTTTAAAATATTTCAATAACCTTTATAAACCACAAATATCAATCTTTTTTTCTATCCTTAAAGGTATACCTTAATAAACAAAATTATCCTTAAATTAGTTTCAATTGAAAAAGAGTAGCCCAATAGCTACTCTCCTACCTAGTTAAATGATTCCTTATTACTTGAAAAATTGTATTTAGTCTGATTCTACTAGTTAATATCAAAATGCAAAAGAAGATAAAACTATTCCGTTACCACAATCAGTAAATTTTCCACCTTTCATAATCATAATTTGCATAGGTTCTTTAGGTCGTTCAATTCCAACAGTAAGTTTAGAAGGTTGGATATTGAAGAAATGACCTTTATAAAACAAATTAGATTTCAATTCTACATAATTCTTTTCTGGATTTGCATATAACTCTAAAAATATCTTTCTTTCTTTAGAATTAACTTTTAATTTTCCACCACTATATTGTATATCCCATACTTGGTCTTCGTTAAAATAAGTAATCCACTCATTGTTTTGAATTTCAGCCACTAAGTTCGAACGGTTATCAAAGAATTTAGCATTCATAATCGCATTGTTTGATTCATCTCTTGTAATCGATATAAGAGGAAAATCATCAACTACAAATATATTAGGAGTTCTTATAAAACTTAATGCCCCAACCTTAAATTCAAGCTTATCATAGCTTCCAAGGAAAAAATCATCTTTGATATTCTCTTTAACACTATTAAAAGGTTTTTTCTTTAAGCCATATAATTGCTCTTTTGAAATCATTCCTCTATCAGCCTTGTAATGATGCGTTGGGCATACTGCAATTAGATTATGTATTTCGTGGCATAGAACCTTGTGATATGGGAGAATATGATGATATTCAATAATAGGATTACCACATACAGCACAACCAAAATGAGCTTCTGTTCTAACTGCACGCTTTATATCAGCTTTTATGTTTCTTTCATCCTGTTTAACATTCATTATTAATCCTCCTCTATTGATTGTTTTACATACCTTTTATGGATTACGTGGTTACTTCATTTCGAAGAACCTTTTAGTCTATTGTACAAGAAAATAAAAAGCGAAAATCTTTAGGATTTTCGCCTTTTTAAGTACCTTTTAGAAAGTGTCATTTCCTCGAAAACCACCATCATTAGACTTAACTCTCATGTTTTCTTTATTACATCCTGTCATTGTGTTGCAATTCGGACATTGGACTGTATTTCCTATCAACATAGAAGTATCAAAAGAACCCATGTCACCAAAACCTATAGGAGATTGAAACCATACGCCACACTTTGGATTTGTACATTTAATTTCTACAGAATTTGTCTTACTCATCGATTTTCACCTCCTGACCACGGGTATAATTAGAAAGTATCCATAAAATTACCTATTCTACTTAATTATACTAGTTGAATAGGTAAATGCTAGAAAATTATATAAATATTTCTTATTTTGAAATACTTAGGATGAGATTTATTTTCTCTCGTTCACGGTCATTCACACGATAAAACCATGTTAAATAAGGTTGTTCTAGGTAGCTTGCATACGTCAATAGTTTTTAACAAGGGTGTAGGAGCAGAACACTTCTTCGTGTAGAAACTCACCATTTAGATAGATTAATACCTTATTTTATTTTGCCTAGCTAAAATATATAATAACGTTCAAAAGGTAATAAATAGAAGTCTCGATACCCTTGATACGTCTAGGTTTCCTTTACACTTGTTCATTACAGTTAAAGTGTACTCTATCGGTAAATATCAAACAAAAAGCCAACTCCTATATTGGAATATGGCTCAAATAACTTTTTAATTATTTTTTATATTCTAGACCATACTTTTTGTATATTTTCCCAAGTTCATGTCTAGGGACTTGTAGTTCATATACAAATTGGTCAATATCAGCAGGGTCTCCTCCCAGAGAACTGTTAAAGTCTGCAATATACATTGTTGATACACTTAGGTGCATCAAGTGAATGTTATCAATAACTAATTGCTCTTCCTCAGATTCAGCTGTAGCAGAATCAATATAGGAAATTACTTCATCTTCGTTCGGAAAATATTTATCATACGCAACCTCAACATTTTCACCATCTCCTACAGCATCTGTCACTTTGCTCATTGCATTAAAATACTTCCATGTTTCCTTTATGTATTCTGGTGCTCCTTCTAGTGCATCACTATTTGTGTTATTGGAGCAAGCTCCTAAAATCAATAATAAAAACATTAAACCCAAACTCGCCAATTTCCTCATGTATATATCCTCCTATTTTTCAGAATATTCTTTATGGATTTAATATACCATGAATTTAGCTGAAATGGGTTTATTTTACTGATAAACATACTTTTTCTCACACGTGAAAAACATGTCAATAGACCTGTTTTTTGCTAATTCACACGTATTAAATATTTAGTATTATTGTGGGGGGTTGGAACACATTATTATTACGGTCATCTCCAATGGATAAAACTTCACTTTTATATAGAAAACCCCATACAGGATGGGGTTTTAGTCTATCTTATGTTTTTACGTTGAAATGCTTGATTAGCATTATATATGTTTTTGTGTTTGTATATAAGGTTAATCAAAAATTCCAAAACCCTATAAATGCTCCTTGTTCGATTTGTATTTATTTAAAGGTGTGACCATAAAATTCTTGAAGCTTTTGAATACGTTCCGCATACATTCTGTCAAAGTATAATGCGTAATATCCTTCATCAAATGTGAAATTTTCTCTTTGATTATAATACGTTTTTGTTAGTGTTTCTGCACCATAGACCTCTTGGAGGTTTTCATCTAAGGCACATATCTTTGTTTGCTTACTCAAGAATTTATTTTCTTTTTCTTGTGCTTCCTTAACAACATAATAGCGACGTTCCTTATGGTAGCAAGCTTTATTTTCAGTCAAAAATAATTCGTTATTATGTTTAAATCTTTCTATAGCTTCCTTGTTGTATTTCTCAAGGTATCGAATAATCTTTTTCTTTCTTGCCTTTAAGATGATTGCGTAAACCACATAGTAATAATCCAATCCTAATACGTCACCTTTTTCATCTTTTACCTGTGCAAGTCCAGCACTCCAAGCTTCATTATATGCTTTAGTTCTTGGTGAGTTTTTAAATGTGTTTAAATACCAATCACCTACATCATACTGCTCCATTAAGTTTCTTCTTAGTGTTAGTATTTGTTTGACTGTATCTTCATGTAAGTTGATTGTTTCATTTGTATCCTTCAAATGACCTTTGTAGACTGGATAATATTCAATAATTTCCAATTTTTTCATCCTGTTTAGAGTACCAGCTAATTGATTAATGTTTTCTTTTACAATATATGTAAAGTCATCTAGTATTCTATCCTCGCCCTCAAGGATAATTTTGTTATCTTTCAAATCTTGTAGGTGCTGTGACTTCATATACTCGTTGTATCTTGATTGTAATAACTCATACTCCGCAGGAGTAATTGACCCGAAAACAACTGCCCACTTAGAAAGAGATTGTGCTATTTCAATTTCTAAACCCTGCTCTAAAACTGATACCACCATAATATCCATGTTTTTGGTATAAGGAATACGCCATGCACCATTGTTGATTCTGCCATCCTCTTTGGGTGTTACTTCATCCTTTTTACCGCTAAGTTCATATACAAATCCACGACCCTTTTCAGGTTTGATGACTTTTACAGCATGATAATATCTTTTCATTTCATTTATTAATGAAATTTCTAAATCCTTGTTAGTGAATTTCTTATATTTTGCAAAGTGCTTCTTGCAATCCTCCGACCCATATAATTCAACTGCTTCTTTTTTTGTCAAAATAATTATGTCCATTCTTTCTGCATTCCTTTTAAAGTATTTCTTTAGGTAAAGGTAATTACTCGTAATAAGATTTTTTTATTATTGTAGGTGATTACCTTTACTTTAGAGATGAATATTTATCTTGTACTTTTTACCACCATCCTTTGGAAAACTATCGTTTTCCAAAGCCTAGCCGAAAAAGTACCAAAACGGCTCGATTAAAGTTACTTGTTTTTTTCATCTCCTTTCGATCATTCTCATTGTCAAAACAAAAAAAAACACAAAATAACCCTACTATAAAAGGGAAAATTTTGTGTTTGTTTGGTGTTTATGTAACCTATTTAATTGTTAATGTTATGTGGTTTTATAGTCACTAAACTGACTATACATTATATTATACCACAAAATACAAAAAAAGTCAAAAAACCTCTTACATACCTATTGACTTTTTTGGTTAAATAGATATTTAGAAAAACCGCTCATTTGAGGACATTAACTCAATTGGTCTTTTCCCTTTAAACCTAATTGAAATTATGTCTTTAGAGCGGTTTTTAATTCTATTTTTAAATGTTTTCTATTAAAGTTTTAGTTATATTTACCATTTATTAAAAATTGTTTATAATAGTGTGACAAATAGGAATGTAGGTGTATGAAATGATGAATATGTTGAGAGATTTTTGGGGAGATATATTTTTATTATTTTTAATCTTAATACTAGTATCTGCTTATATTTTCCGAAAAAAGTGTAAACCCAGTTTTCCCATAAGGAGTGCAGGGCAACAAAAAGAGGAAAAAAAAATATTTGAAAATACTCCAGTAATTGGAGATGAATTAAAGGAATGGTTAGAAACAGAATATAAAAGTCTAAATGGAGTATTAAAAAATTGGCAAAAAAAAGCTTGGACTTATAAATGGTTACATTATTATATTATTTCATGGGTTACAATAATCCCTTTTACAATTCCTTTTTTATTAGGGTATGTACAACAAAATAACTATGCTATGCTATTGGTTAAAGTTGCTTCATTACTTTCTGCTGTACTATTAGGTATTCATTCAACTTTTAAAATCCAAGACAACTATAAAAAATTCAGGTTATTTGAATCACAAGTTTATGACCTTGTACGTCGAATGATAGCCTATCCAGAATCCTTTGGAGATAAAGATGAAAAACGAAGGATTCGTTTTTTTGAAGAAATACAAAAAATTAGAGAAGCAGGTAGAAATGCAGAAATTGAAAATATTCCAAATTCCACACCAAATTCTACGTTCAGGAGCTAAAGGGATAATGAATAATAATAAGTCTGTGTTTATCAGTTATTCTTGGAAAAACGCAAAAGAAGCACGAGGTTTAGCTAACTTGTTAAAGTCCTACAATTATAAACCGTGGATAGATGTAGAAAATTTAGATTTGACTGGAGATTTACATTTCCAAATATTGAAAGCGATAACTCAATCGAATTATTTTGTTCTAGTTTTTTCCTCTTCAACTCATGATTCACATTGGGTTGAATTTGAAATGCAAACTGCTAAAAAAACTTTGGATAAAAACAAAATTTATTTTTTTGACTTGGAGAAAAATATAATTCAGTATGATATTGGTAATCAACATAAAAAGGAAAACATAGAGTTCTTAAAAACACTAAAAGAAATACAACAAAACTTAATTAATTAAAATGATTTTTATCCTAAAAAAAGAAACGGGGTATCCGTTTCTTTTTTGTATTGATTGATAAACATTACTTTAATTTCCATTTTGATAAAGGACTATGTTGTTGATACTTCCTTGCTATTTCTTCTCTTGTTAAATCCATATAAGACTGTTCTGTGACTGTTACAGAGCTATGACCTAATATTCTACTCAACGTATATAAATCTCCTCCATTCAGTAAATAATGCCTTGCAAAGTTATTCCGTATTTGATGTGGATGTATATTAAGTCCAATCTGTTCTCCTGCTTGTTTAAGTTGTTTTTCAAAGGAGTGGATAGTAAGAATCGTGTTTCTTGTTGTTGGGAAGAGCAAAGTAGTTTCTGTGTATCTGTCTTTAAATTTCAAGTAATGTTTTAGTTCTCGTGCCATTACTTGAGAAAAGTAGACGTACCTTTCTTTTCTTCCTTTTGTCTTGGTGACTAAAATCATTCGATGTTTAAAATCAATGGAATCAACATCTAATGCCAAGCATTCGGAAATTCGCATGCCTGTATCTTGAAGAAGCATAGTAATTACTTTATTTCGATACCCATGAAACTTTGTGTAATCGAACTGTGAAAGCAATCGATTAAACTCTTCTTCGCTTATTCCAGCCTTTTGTCTACGTTCTGTTTTAATTTGAGGAATATTCTCCACTGGATTTTTATGTAGTTCACCCTCTTGCTGTAACCAATTGAAAAAAACCTTAATATTTCGAATGTAATTGTTAATCGTTCCATTAGAAACTGTCTTTTTGAAATCACTACGATTTTGGGGATGATTAATAGTTTTTGATGCTTCTCGATTAACTACGGTGTATTTCCCTCTCTCTTGAACATAAGCTACGTATTGACGTATATGACCTGCCTTTACACGTTGAACATCTTCTACCCCATGCTCAGCTTTCAAGTAGACCAGAAACAGCTTTAAAGATTGCTCATACGATGATAATGTTTTAGATGACAAATTTTTACTTTGACATGCTAATAAAAAGTCCTCAAGATGAAATTCTAATTCCGTTAATTTCATTTAATAACCTCCCCATCCAACAAAAACAAAACCCAACAAATCAAATGATTTATTGGGTGAGATGGTAAAAGTTTATTGGCTTGAATCCGAATAAAAAGTTGTTTTTTGAAAAATCGGTTGGTTTAGCATTTAACCAAAACCCTCATTATTATTCTTTTCAAGATGCCTTGTGTTCAAGACGAAGTTTATCAGCAACCATGGCAATAAATTCTGAATTCGTTGGTTTTGCCTTGGACATGCTAACGGTGTATCCGAAAAGGCTTGAAATGGAATCAATGTTTCCACGACTCCAGGCCACCTCAATCGCATGACGGATTGCTCGTTCAACACGGCTCGCTGTAGTATTATATTTCTTAGCGATATCTGGATACAACACTTTCGTAATTGACCCTAGAAGTTCGATATCATTATAAACCATGGAGATCGCTTCCCGTAAATAGAGGTATCCTTTAATATGTGCCGGGACACCAATTTCATGAATGATGCTCGTGATGCTTGCATCCAAATTTTTCGGTTTTTGCTCTGATTGAGAACGATATGAAGTTGATGTTGATTTTCGTGTAAATGTATTGCTATTTCCGCTAACTTGTCGAATATGGCTTCCTAGATTCTCCATATCAAATGGTTTCAAAATAAAGTAGGATGCACCAAGTTCAACGGCTTTCTTTGTCACATCTTCCTGGCCAAAAGCAGTTAGCATAATAACATTAGGAAGTACTCCTTTTTTTAGATCACGGAGGCGCTCAAGTACAGCCAAACCATCGAGATGTGGCATTATTATATCCAAAACCAAAACGTCAGGGTCTGTTGTTGATAACATTTCTAGACACTCTTGTCCATTATGAGCAATACCAACAACTTCCATATCATCTTGGGACGAAATAAAGTCCTCTAATAATCCAACTAGTTCCCGATTGTCATCAACTACACAAACTTTAATTTTCTTCACTTCGAGTTCCTCCTCAGGTTTAAATCATAAGCTCTATTTCAAAACTTACATTTCTTATCAGTTTTAATCTCTTAATTCTATTCTAAATTAGAAATTCGACAATGCAACAAAAATTCCTCTCATTTTTTTAATATTTCTTAAAATAGTGATAAAATCTCAACTTTTCTTTGTTTTTCTCACCTATTCGACGTAAACCGCGTTATTTCCAAAATGAGGGATTATTTTGTCGAAAAATGTTTAAATAAAAAGCAAAATAGGGAAATTTCCTATTTTGCTTCCAAATGGTCCTAACTTGCTTTATTTTTTGGCATTTCATATATGTTAATTCCAGCTTCATTTAACATCCATTCAATGTGTACCCCATATCCTGAGGTTGGATCATTAACAAAAACATGTGTAACAGCTCCAATTAGTTTTCCATCTTGGATAATTGGGCTACCGCTCATCCCCTGAACAATACCTCCTGTTTTTTTCAGGAGCTTAGGGTCGGTTACTTTTATTACCATGCCTTTGGTTGCTGGAAACTTTTGCGGGATTGTGCTAACAATTTCAATATCAAATTCTTCGACACGGTCATCATTAACAACCGTTAAAATCTTTGCTGGTCCTTCTTTTACTTGATGTGATAATGCGATAGGAAGCGGTTTATCCATAACACCATTTTTTAATTCTTTTGCCATTTCACCAAAAATTCCAAAAGGGCTGTTCTTTTGGATATTGCCAACAATTTCACGATCCGAAGAAAAGCGGGCAAGTTTTTCACCAGGGTCTCCATTACTTCCCTTTTCAATCGAAGTTACGGTAGACCGAACAATTTGTCCGTCTTCAACAACAATTGGTTGTTTTGTATCCATGTCTGAAATTACATGCCCTAGGGCACCATATTTTTTAGATTGTGGATGGACAAAGGTCATTGTCCCAATTCCTGCTGCAGAATCTCTAATATACAAACCAAGCTTATAAATGTTTTCCCCTTTGTCTTTTAAGGGGGTTAATTTTGTTGTAATTTTTCCACTCTCTCGGCTAATAACCATATCAAGAGGTTTACCCTCTTGTCCGGCAGCTTGCACAAAGGGTGCTACATCTGTCATTTTTTCAATTTTATTACCGTTAATTTCTGTGATAATATCCCCAATTTTTATTCCTGCAATTTCACCTGGGGACTTTTTTCCCGATATCGTATTGATTAAATGGTGACCTACAACCAAAACGCCCACAGTGTTTAATTTTACACCGATTGACTGACCGCCTGGAATAACCCTAAAATCCTTTAAGACATGCACATCGACCTTTTTTATCGGAATCCCTGCAAATTCTAACAGCATTTCACTTTTGCCATTTTCAGATGCCTTCATTGAAACCGTATGTGATTCTTGATTGAGTGTGATATTTGAATGGTGAGAACCCAAAACGGCTGATACCGGTGCAGCCTTTTGAAAACTATAGTCTTGTCCTTCAAAAACTGTAATCGTCTTAGGTATTGCAAGGTATTGCTGTATAGGCTGAAAAAATATTAGGCTAATTAATGAAACAAGGAGAATTCCACCAATAATCTTTCTAATTATTTCTAACTTCAAATTCTTCACTCTCCTCGCTTCTTTTCATTACATTGAAAAATGGCTACATCTTTAATTTTGCCTCCTTGACAATCATTTATAACTTCGTTCTACATAAAAAAGCTACCCAAAATGGATAGCATTACAATTTTTATTAAAAATATAGAAATTTTAGCCTTTTTAAAAGCAATTTATCCCACTTTATTGCCTTGTCAAGGCACTTGCACTTTTTTTGTTTTCTACAGCTAAATATAATAATTCTTCCGCATGTTTTTTAGTTAGGTCAGTTATTTCTGTCCCAGATATCATCCGGCCTATTTCGTTAATCTTTTCATCCATCTGTAAGGGAGTAACAGAAGTTTTCGTTCTTCCCCCTTTTATAATCTTTGAAATGAATAAGTGCGTATCAGCCATTGCTGCTACCTGAGGTAAATGTGAAATACACAAGACCTGTGATCCGGCAGCCACTTTATATATTTTTTCCGCAATGGACTGAGCAACCCTGCCGCTAACACCAGTATCGACCTCATCAAAAATAATGGATGTAACTCCCTGATGTTTAGAAAAAATACTTTTTAATGCCAGCATAATTCTTGATAATTCCCCTCCAGATGCAACCTTTGATAAGGGTTTCAATGGTTCACCGGGGTTTGTTGAAATATAGAAAGCAACATGGTCGACACCGTTTTTTGCAAATTGCTGTGAATTTGATTCAAATCTTATTTCAAAAACAGTTTTCGCCATATACAATTCTTTAAGTTCTTTATGTATTAACTTTGTAAGTTTTTCAGCCCATTTCAGACGAATTTCAGTTAACTGCTTCGCTTCGAGAACTAAGTCCTTTTTTATAGAAGTTAATTCTTTTTCTAATTCCCCTATATGAGTTTCTTTATTTTGTAATGTTTCAATTTCTTCTTCGATTTTCACAGCATACTCTACGATCTCATTGATTGTTTTTCCGTATTTCCGCTTTAATTGGTTAATTTCAGTCAAGCGATCTTCGATTTCATGTAACCGCTGTGGATCAAATTCTAATTCATCTAAGTCATTTCTTAAAACACTTGCTGCATCTTCCAATTGGTAGAAGCTATTCGACACAGCTTCGTAGATGCCCCTGTAAGCCGTATCAAGGGCAGCGGCATCTTCAAGATGCCCCATAACCATACTAATCCAATCAAGCCCTTTTTGTTCACCTTGGAGTGCTGAATGGCCGGATTGCAAAGATTCAAATACTCTTTCGAAATTACTTAGTTTTCTTTTTTCCTCAAAAAGTTCTTCATCTTCATTAAGTTTTAAATTTGCCTTTTGAATTTCATCCAATTGAAATTGAATTAAATCTAGGCGATGGGCAGTTTGCTGATCATTTTCACTTAATGCTTTTAACTTTTGTAAGGTTTGCTCATAACGTCGAAATACTTGCTGGTATTCACTTAGTGAAGGCAATATATTATCGGCCCCAAATTGATCTAGCAGGGAAAGGTGCCTTGAGTCATCCATTAATTCCTGATGCTCATGCTGGCCATGAATATCAACGAGGGTTGCCCCGATTTCCCTAAGCGTCGAGATTGTCACAAGCTTTCCATTGATACGGCACACACTTTTTCCTGTTTGGGAAATATCCCTTCTTAATATAACCATTCCTTCTTCCACATCGATCCCAAATTCTAAAGCTTTCGTAATTACTGGATGCTTATTATCATCAACCTGAAACAGTCCTTCAATTTCCGCCTTTTCCTCGCCATGACGAACAAATTCTGCGGACCCTCTGCCGCCAACTAATAAGTGAATCGCATCAATGATGATTGATTTTCCCGCACCGGTTTCCCCGGTTAATACAGTTAATCCTTTTGAAAACGTTACTGACAAAGCTTCGATAATAGCGAAATTTTTAATTGATAATTCAGCTAACAAGAAACACTCCCCCCATTAAAGCATGTCTAGAAACCGGTTTGTAATGACCTCAGTATCTTCTGGTGTTCGACAAATGATTAACATCGTATCATCACCACAAATCGTTCCTAATATCTCTTCCCAATCAAGGTTATCAATCAAGGCACCAATTGCCATTGCATTACCAGGCAAGCACTTCATAACAAGCAAATGACCTGCAGAATCAATCCGTACAAACGCATCTATTAATGATCTTTTTAGCTTTTGTAATGGATTAAATCGTTGGTCGGCAGGTAAGCTGTATTTATATCGTCCATCGCTTAATGGAACTTTAACAAGATGCAGTTCTTTAATATCCCTTGACACGGTTGCTTGCGTTACATTATAGCCGGCACATTTCAGTTCATCCACTAAATCATCCTGTGTTTCGATATCATTACTTGCAATAATTTCTCTTATTTTAATATGGCGTTGGCCTTTATTCATTATTTCACCCCGTAAATTGTTGAAAACCTCTAAGTCATAGGTCTAAACTCTCTCTTCTACCCATATGTTAGCCGATTTTATCAAGCTTGTACATTTTTTCTTGTAGAAAATGAAGAAAAGGATAAGCATTTGCCTACCCTTCCGAATTTTGTTTTGTTTTAAATTCTAAGTGAGATTCCTTTACGATTTCAATGGGGGTAACAAGTAATTGATTGACTCCCATTTCTCGTTCACCTTCCCATCTTAAGTGGAGTAAGAATTCAATATTCCCATCCCCGCCAGTAATCGGTGAAAAGGATAAGTTTTTTATTGTGTACCCTTGCTGGAAGGCAAAATTAATGATTTTATCAATCACTTGCAAATGTACTTTTTCTTCACGAACAATCCCCTTTTTACCAACCTGTTCACGCCCGGCTTCAAATTGTGGTTTCACTAAAGCGACAACATCACTTCCAGTGACTAAAAGTGTTTTTAAGACAGGCAATATCAGCGTTAATGAGATAAACGAAACATCAATGGTGGCGAAATTTGGCATTTCTCCAATTAAATCAGCTGGTGTGACATAACGGAAATTTGTCCTTTCCATTACTACGACACGTTCATCTTGCCTGAGTTTCCAAGCAAGTTGATTATAGCCTACATCCAAAGCATATGACATTTTCGCGCCATTCTGTAAGGCACAATCTGTAAATCCCCCAGTGGACGATCCAATGTCGAGAAGCACTTTGTTTGTTACGTTCACATCAAATACCTTTAACGCCTTTTCCAGTTTTAAACCACCGCGGCTTACATAAGGAAGAATCTTCCCTTTTATATTCAGTGGAATATCCGTTTTTACTTTTTCTCCGGGTTTATCCAATCGCTCTTCATTTGAATAAACAAGCCCTGCCATGATGGTCCGCTTCGCTTTTTCTCTTGTTTCAATCAAGCCTCTTTCGACTAGTAACACATCTAAACGTTCTTTATTTTTCATTGCTTAAGCCCTTTGTTGTTTTTTTCTTGCAAGAATGGATACCCGTTTGATAACTTCTTCTTTCGTTAAACCGATTTCTTCAAGAAGGGAGTCCACATCACCATGTTCAATGAATTGATCAGGAATTCCAATTCTGTCGATGTGTGCGTGATAAAATCCTTGGGTCTGTGCGTATTCGAGAACTGCACTCCCAAAGCCCCCTTGTAAAACAGCTTCCTCAATAGTAAGAATCGGCATATTTTTCTCAAGGAGATTCGTTAGCATTTTCTCATCCATTGGCTTAATAAATCGGGCATTTACAATTTTAACGGATATTCCCTTTGTTTCAAGCACTTCCGCTGCTTTTAAAGCCAGTGGAATGGTTGTTCCAAAAGTTAAAATAGCCGCATCATCACCTTCTTTAAGAACCTCCCAAGTACCGATTGGAATGGCATGTAAATCCTTATCCATTGTAACCCCAAGGCCATTTCCACGTGGAAATCTCATGGCAATTGGACCATCATCATAATTTAGTGCGGTGTAAACCATATGCTGTCCTTCATTTTCATCCTTTGGCATCATTAACACTAAATTTGGAACATGTCTAAGAAAAGCTATATCAAAGACTCCCTGATGTGTTTCACCATCTGCACCAACTAGACCAGCGCGGTCTATTCCAATAAAGACATTTAAGTTTTGACGGCAGATATCATGTACTACCTGATCATATGCACGCTGTAAAAAAGTTGAATATATAGCCAAAAAAGGTTTCATATTTTGTGTAGCTAAACCCGCTGCTACGGTCGCTGCATGCTGCTCTGCTATCCCTACATCGTACATTCGCTCAGGGAATTCACTGGCAAAGCCTTCGAGTTTAGACCCAACAGGCATAGCTGGTGTAATGGCGACAATTCGTTCATCCGTCCTAGCAAGCTTACGAACCGTTTCACTGACAAGGCTGCTCCATGCAGGTGGTGGTGTTTTTGAGGGTTTTGGGAATGCACCCGTGTCCATTTTATAGGGGCCAGTTCCATGCCAGGTACCTGTTTTGTCACTTTCGGCAGGCTTATAGCCCTTTCCTTTTTTAGTAATGACATGAAGAAGTATCGGACCTTCTGTCTTTTTGGCATAGCTGAAATTCTCAAATAACGCTTCAAAGTTATGACCATCAATGGGGCCTAGATAAGTAAAACCTAATTCTTCAAAAAACATTCCTGAAACAAATAGATATTTAAGGCTATCCTTCACTCTTTCAGCAGTTGCAGCTAATTTCCCACCAACTGCAGGTACTTTTTTCAATAGGACTTCCAATTCATCTTTCACCCATTGATATTTACCCGCTGTCCGCAATTGGCCAAGAATATTATGCACTGCACCTACATTAGGAGCGATTGACATTTCATTGTCATTTAAGATAACAATCATATCTTTTTTCTCATGCCCAATATGGTTTAAGGCTTCCAATGCCATACCACCGGTTAATGCACCATCACCGATTACTGGAATGACAAAAGATTTTTCCTTTTTTAAATCTCTAGCAATTGCCATTCCCATTGCAGCTGAAAGTGAAGTGGAACTATGGCCTGTTTCCCATACATCATGCTTGCTTTCAGACCGTTTCGGGAATCCGCATAACCCTTTATATTGGCGCAATGTATCAAACTCACACGCTCTGCCAGTTAGAATTTTATGAACATAGGACTGATGACCTACATCCCAGATAATCTTATCAGAGGGACTGTTAAAACATTTATGTAAGGCTATGGTTAACTCGACTACACCCAAATTCGGTCCAATATGACCTCCTGTAACGGATAGCTTTTCAATCAAAAATTTGCGAACATCTTGACTTAAAGCCTCCAATTCAGTATTCGACATGCCCTTTAAAAAAGATGGGTCTTTTATTGATAATAGATCCATGTTTGGATCACTCGCTTTCATACTTTTATGCATTCTTCTTTTTGTTGCCGTATTATAATACACATTTTCAAAATTTTATTTTATTAAAAAATAGCCGCTAACACGCGAGTGATAACGGCATTGACAACATTTTCTACAATGAAAACAATTATAACACACTTATTTCAATGCCTCAAACACCATTTTCTAATGATCTCTTGAAGCGATTAATTCCGTTATTTCCATAAGTAGACCCGTATTCAAGCCTGTCATACCCAGGTATTCCTTCGATAGGTTTATTTGTTTATTTAATGCTTCAATAGCTCCGTCTAACGATAACAACTGTGGATAGGTGCTTTTATCATTTGTGGTATCACTGCCAACAGGTTTCCCGATTAATTGTTGATTCCCTACCAAATCAAGAATATCATCCTGGATTTGAAATGCGAGACCTAGATGATGGGCAAAGGAAGAAAGACTTTTTAATTGTTCCCGATTTGCATTTGCTAGCAACGCTCCAGCCAGAACACTAAATCCGAGCAACTTACCCGTTTTATGTATGTGGATATACTCTAGCTCATCTAGGGTTAAGGATTTCCCCTCCCCTAGCATATCTGCCACTTGGCCGCCAACCATTCCTTCTGTCCCTGCAGCCTTTGCCAGCTCAATCACTAATTTTAGTTTTGTTTCCGCAGAAGCAAATTCAGAAGGGATATTTCCAATTACCTCAAAGCTATAAGTTAATAAACCATCACCAGCTAATATCGCAATAGCATCACCAAAGACTTTATGATTGGTTGGTTTTCCTCTCCGCAGGTCATCATTATCCATGCTTGGTAAATCATCATGGATTAGGGAATACGTATGAATCATCTCAATCGCTGAAGCAGCTAGCAGCCCCTTTTTGGGTTCAGCCCCAAATGCATCTAGAGTAGCGAATAGTAAAAGAGGACGAATTCGTTTGCCGCCTGCTTCAAGTGAATAAACCATGGATTCCTTAATGATAGGAGGGGCATTAAGCTTATTAACCAGAGTTCGAAGCTCCGAATCAAGCAGAAGTTTATATTCTTGTGCAAATGCATCTAGTAACTCGGTTCCCAAGTCTTATTCCTCCTCATCAATCGTAAAACTCTCCGTTCGCCCGTCCTCATGTATTATTTGAGTTAATTGTTCCTCTACACTTTTTAATTTATCATGGCAAAGTTTAGATAATTCCATACCTTCTTTATAGAAGATAATTGCTTCTTCTAAAGGTACATCTCCTTCTTCGAGCTTATCTACGATTTGCTCTAATTTTGTCATAGCATCTTCAAAGGAAATTTTATTTTCATTCGTCACGTTCTTCGCTCTCCTTAATATTCTCAACTTTACAGAAAAGACTTCCATCTGTTAATTGTATCTGGATTTGCTCATTCATATTAACTTGATTTATGCTTTTAATCAGCCGGTTTTCTTCCGAATATGCCAGACTATATCCACGCTCCATAATTTTCAATGGGCTTAATGCCCCTAGAGTCGATAGAATCCGGTCAAAATCGGTTTGTTTTTTCGAAAGAACTTGTTGCATCGCCCGTTTTATCTCTTTATTGGTTAGTTCTAAACGTTTTTGAGCTTCAAGTAATAGTTCACTTGGATGATTTCTTTGCAAGCGTTTAGATAGGATTTCGTGTTGACCTTTTTTTATTAGTGACAATCTGGACGCTCCGCGAACAAGCATTTCTGTTAATTTATCAACCTGCTCAAGCTTCTGTTCATAAAGTCGATGTGGATAGCGAAAGGCATATGATTTCTGAACTCGGATCAATCGTTCCTTTTCAAACTGGAATTTCCCCTTCATCGTGCGAAGAAGGCGAGATTGCCGCTGTAATACTCTTTCGAATAACTCATCAATTTGTGGGACGGCCAGTTCTGCAGCAGCTGTCGGAGTTGGAGCTCGTAAATCCGACACAAAATCTGCAATGGTAAAATCGGTTTCATGACCGACAGCGGATATGATGGGGATCTCTGAAGTAAATATTGCACGGGCAACGAGCTCTTCATTAAAAGCCCACAATTCCTCTATTGACCCTCCACCTCGTCCGACAATAAGCACATCAATTTCATTCATGCGATTCGCTTTAGTAATAGCACTCGCAATCGAAGGTGCTGCTTTATCCCCTTGTACGAGGGCAGGGAGAACAAGAATATTTGCAATTGGATAACGTCTTTTAATTGTCGTGATGACATCTCTAATCGCTGCTCCTGTTGGTGAGGTAATCACACCAACTGTTCTGGGATATAAAGGGATTGGCTTCTTTGTTTCCTTCGCAAATAATCCCTCTAATTCAAGTCTTTGTTTTAGCTGTTCATAAGCTAAAAACAATTCACCTATGCCATCCGGCCGCATTTCCTTAATATATATCTGATATTGACCACTTGGTTCATAGAGGGAAATTTCTCCGCGGACGATTACTTTCATGCCGTTTTCCGGAGTGAATTTCATTGTCCTTGATTGACTCGAAAACATAACTGCCAGAATACGGGCTTTTTCATCTTTTAAGGTAAAATACATATGACCGCTCGAATGCTGCTTATAATTTGAAATTTCACCTCTAACATGAACATCCCGTAAATGTGGATCTGCATCAAATTTTCTTTTTATGTATTTAGTTAAAGCATTCACAGATAAGTATCTTTTTTCTTGCATAGGAAACTCCTTTTTTGACCAACCGAGTCAAATGAAAACTCTTTGATTAGCGAAAAACTGTCCTTATCTAATAAAGTTGATAAAAGATAAGGACAATATCGTAGTTAATTGCGATTAAGGCTTTCTGCTGCTGATTTTAATGTATTGAACATTAGCATCGTAATGGTCATCGGTCCAACTCCCTTTGGAACTGGAGTGATGTATCCGGCTTTTTCACTTACTTCAGCAAAAGCAACATCACCGCAAAGCTTTCCGGCTTCATTACGATTGATACCAACATCAATAACAACTGCACCGTCTTTAACATGATCAGCCGTAATAAAGTTCGGAATCCCAACAGCTGCTATAAGGATATCCGCTTGATTTGTATGCCCCTTTAAGTCCTTTGTTTTAGAGTGGCAATAAGTTACTGTTGCATGTTGATTTAAAAATAATTGACCGACCGGCTTTCCGACAATATTACTTCTTCCAACCACGACCACATGCTTCCCTGCAACTGAAATCCCTGTTTCTTCCAGTAGTACCATAATGCCGTATGGTGTACATGGTAAAAAGGCATTTTGCCCTGTCATCATCCTGCCGATATTAATCGGGTGAAATCCATCCACATCCTTAAAAGGAGAGATTGATTCAATTACCTTTGTTTCATCAATGTGTTTGGGGATTGGTAACTGAACTAAAATGCCATGGATTTGATTGTCCATGTTTAATTCTTCAATTTTTGATAATAATTCCTGTTCAGAAGTTTCCTCTGGTAATTCAATTAATACTGAATTCATCCCAAGTTCCTTGCAGGCTTTTTCTTTATTGGTTACATACGTCCGAGAAGCATGGTTATTTCCAACAAGAATAACGGCTAGTCCTGGTGTTACCCCAAGCTTTTTGAGTTTGCTGACTTCTTCAGCAATTTCCATTCTTTTCTTTTCAGCAATTTCTTTTCCATTAATAATAGTAGCGGTCATTTTCTCTTCTCCCTTTGTTCTTAGCGAGGACCTAATCAATTAATCGTTCAGAACCATTTGCTTTACCTTTGAAAGAACTCCATTAATAAACTTACTTGATTGGTCGTCACCGAATATTTTTGCAATCTCAATGGCTTCATCCAAAACAACATTTTCTGGAACTTCATTCCGAAAAAACTTCATTTCATATGTAGCTATTCTTAATAAATTTCGATCAACCGTTGCCAGCCGATCTATGGTCCATTTTTCGAGATTTTCACCTATTAACTTGTCTATTAAGGATTTTTGTTCGACTACCCCTAGAACAAGTCTAGATAGATACTCGTCACCCGCCTCTCCTTGTAACACATGTTCAATCGCTGCAGACGGCTCAGTGTTGCTGATATCGATTTGAAAAAGTGCCTGCAATGCCTTTTCCCTTGCTGTTCTTCTTTTCATTATACCTTTAACTCCTTTAGAGAAATTGATTTATTTTTGTCTATTTTTCATACGGTGAAGCTACTATAAGTAATAAATATTCATATAGGATGCACATAAAAGATAATAGCATAACTAAAAACGATTAGCACTCTAAGGTTAATATTTTTCCAATATGTAAGCACTTTTATTTAAAACTTCTTTTTCGAAAAAGAAAAACCAAAGGATGTGCTCCTTTGGTTTCCAAACTTTTAGACTTCTGACTCCACGATCTCCGGTTCATTCTTATGGTTTTCAAATTGAATTCCAACCACATGAATGTTTACTTCTTCGGCATCTAAAGCAGTCATATTTAACAAAGCTTGACGAATATTATCCTGTACTTTTCCAGCGACTGATGGAATAGATATTCCAAACTTCATCATGCAATAAACATCTACCTTAATTCCCGACTCAGTTAGTTCAACTTTAACGCCTTTGCCATGGTTTTTTTTCCCTAAGCGCTCAACCACACCTGTTGCAAAATTCCCACGCATCGCAGCTACTCCTTCTACCTCAGACGCTGCAATGCCAGCAATGACCTCAATGACTTCAGGAGCAATTTCAACTTTTCCATGACCGTTACTGCCTTGTTCCATTTCCAAGACACTAAACTCACTCATTCAAAACACCTCCAGATATTAATTAGACTTCATTACATCATGCAATTCCAAGAACTTCGTATTAAATCCGCCCTCGACAAACTTTTCATGATCCAACAGTTTTAAATGGAACGGAATCGTTGTATGGATCCCTTCAACAACGAATTCACTTAATGCACGTTTCATTCTTGAAATTGCCTCTTCTCTGGTTGCACCATATGCAATGACTTTCGCAATCATGGAATCGTAATAAGGTGGAATCGTATACCCTGGATAAGCTGCTGAATCGATACGTACACCAAATCCACCAGGAGGAAGGTACATGTTGATTTTCCCAGCAGAAGGGAGGAAATTCTTTTCTGGATTTTCAGCATTAATTCGACACTCGATTGCCCATCCATTAAAAGTCACATCTTGTTGTTTTAACTTTAACTTCTCTCCGGAAGCCACTCGGATTTGTTCTTTAATAAGATCTATTCCAGTGACCATCTCAGTAACAGGATGTTCCACCTGAATCCTCGTGTTCATTTCCATAAAGTAAAACTTTCTATTGCGGTAGTCATATATAAATTCTACTGTTCCCGCACCTGAATAATCAACTGCTTTCGCAGCTTTTACTGCGGCATCTCCCATTTCTTCTCTTATTTCTCCATCTAATGCTGGTGAAGGAGATTCTTCAAGAAGTTTTTGCAACCTGCGCTGGATCGAGCAATCTCTTTCTCCTAAGTGAATGGTGTTTCCAAAGGAATCGGCAAGAACCTGAATTTCAACATGACGAAAATCTTCAATGTATTTTTCAATATATACTCCAGGATTACCAAAAGCAGTCATCGCTTCTTGCTGGGTGATACTTATACCTTTAATTAATTCCTGCTCATTCTTGGCAACGCGTATCCCTTTGCCGCCACCGCCTGCTGTTGCTTTTATTATCACTGGGTATTGGATCTTTTTCACAAGTTCAAATGCCTCATCAATATCATTAATAATACCGGTTGAACCTGGAACAATTGGGACGCCCGCTTTCCGCATCGTTTCCCTTGCGATATCCTTTGTACCCATTTTTGTAATGGCTTCTGGGCTTGGGCCAACAAATATTATGTTACATTCGCGGCAAAGATCTGCGAAATCAGCATTTTCGGCTAAGAAACCATATCCTGGGTGAATCGCATCACAAGCTGTAAGCTTTGCGACACTAATCAAATTTGTAACGTTTAAATAACTGTCTTTTGATGGGGTAGGACCAATGCAATAGGCTTCATCTGCAAGTTGGACGTGCAATGCTTCACGGTCCGCTTCCGAGTAAACGGCAACTGTTTCAATCCCCATTTCCCGGCAGGCTCTAATAATTCTAACTGCAATTTCCCCTCTGTTTGCAATTAACAGTTTTTTGATCATGCTGTTATCGCTCCTAACTTAAAGCTTTACTAAAAATAAAGGCTGCCCGTATTCTACTAATTGTCCACTTTTAGCAAGAACTTCAACAATTTCGCCGTTTATTTCCGCTTCAATCTCATTAAATAATTTCATTGCTTCGACAATACAAACAATTGAATCCTTTGTTACAGTCGAACCAACTTTAACATATGCGTCAGCGTCTGGAGTTGGTGAAGCATAGAATGTCCCAACCATCGGAGAAACAATTTTATGAAGATTTGTAGTGTCTGCTTGGTTAGCCGTTTCTGCTTCCTGAAGTTCCTGCTTTGATTCTTGAATGGTAACAGAAGGTGTCGCTGTCGCTAAAACCGGTTGTGGCGTTAATACAGTTTCAACTTCTTGTGGAACTGAATTTATTTGTGAAACATATGTAGCGGCAACATTTTTTTTCATTTTGATTTTTGAACCTTCGTTTTCATATACAAATTCATCAATACTTGACTGATCCACCAATTTTATCAATTCGCGAATTTCTTGTACTTTTAACATTGAGTTACACCCCTCGTACTACAAAATTATGACTAACTACTATAACTATACGATAATACCTAGTAAAAGTTCAATGATGTATGTTATCACCTTTTAAAATTTCCTTTTTGCCTCTCACCTTTATCATAATATTTTTCTTAACAAAAGGGAATTTTTACTGTGACAGTCATTCAACATATTATTTTAACCTATTTCATATCAAACAATCAAAATAAGGAAAGTCGGTTGACGACTTTGAAACATGTCTGTTGCTTTGCGCTCCAGGCACTTCGCTTTCCGCGGGCGTTCCGGGGAGTCTTCGTACCTTCCGCGCAAATCAACAGAGTGTAATATTCATTTAAGACCCTCAACTCATAAAAATTAGTATTTTAGATTAGACAAAATAAAAAATTGCCGAGAAAAATAGTCTTTCTCGACAATCTGGGAAAGTGGCTGACTTTCCTTTTTACATTGATTTATTTTGTTGGTTGGAATTCTACGGCTACATAATTGGTCTCGCCAATTTCCTTTTTCACCTGTAAGATGATCTTATTAGCTTCTGTGGCTGAAGGCTTCTTTTTGGATTTTACTGTAACTCTGACTTTTTCACCATCTGCTCTAACTAAAGCATCTTCATAACCCATGGTTTTGATTAAGGTTTCAAGAATTTCTTCTTTTTGAGCAGTTTGATTCAATTTATCCATCTGGTCCTTTACCTTAGACCGCTCGACGGCAGGTAGATCAGTGGAGGCTAACTCAGTTGTTAATTCCTCTTGCTGTTCACTCCTTAGGTCATTAAGTTTCATTCGTAATTCTTCAAACTGCTCATCACCCGCCACGGTTGATACAATCGTTTTATCTACTTTAGATTCCGTTTTTGTTTTCCCTTTATTTTGCTCCTTCGCATCTTGCTTTATAGCCGCCAAATCATTGCTCTTCTGCTCGGGTGAAGTAATGTAATAAACAGACAATACAACCACTAAACTTAACATTGTTAATAACCAGACTGTTTGTTTTTTCAATAGCATATAAAAACACCCCTTTTATTTTTTAGGCATGACTGCAACGCGGTGGCTTGGTACATCTAAAGTGCGCGTGACTGCCTCAACAATCCACTTTTTCACTTGTATATTCTCTGCACCTTTCGCAACCACTAAGACACCGCGAATGACAGGTTTTTTCGTTTCTACTACAATAGGAACCTCTTTTTCGCCTTCGCGGATAATCACAAGTTGTTCATCTGTTGAGGCTTCCTGTACTTTACGCTGCCCGCCATCGCGATCTGTTTCTTCTGTCGTTTGTGATTTAGAAACCCTATTTTTTTCAAGAACTTTCTTATCAGTAGCATCAATATTGACAACAACTGTCACATCGTTTACCCCTAACATTTGTTGGAGGGCTTTCTTCAGCTGATTTTCATATTTTTCTTCATATTTATCTACTGCCTTATTGCCAGAGCCCTTATTTAACCCAAATGCCGGGACATCTTCGGCGGCTACCTTTCCGCTCGTCGTAACAGCTGTATCAGCTGCATTCGAGTTTGTTTTAAATACAATATTGCCCACAAGCATTAATGCGGCTCCGATACATAAAACGACGAGCATATACTGGTATTTCCCTGGTTTTTTATCAGATTTACCTTCTATTTTTAGTACCTTTTTGAGCCATGAAAATGGTCCTTGGTTGTTATCCATTATTCTTTTTAATCCCCCCTTCAATCGAAACTTCAACTGTTTTTTCGGTCACATTCCATTTTTGCGAAAGAAAAGCGGCTATTTTTTCAGCTTCTTCTGTTGAGCTTTTGGATGGAAGAGGTGTTTCTGTGTTAATTTCGACTTGTTTGATTGCTTCGACTGTCTTCACTTCATTTTCTGGTTGTTTCAGAAGAACCGTAACCTTTTGGAGGTTGTCTGGGAATGCTTGGTCGCTTTCTTCATTTGTAGCTAGATCAATTTTTGCTATCTCCAATCCGTATTGTTCCATCAACTCCTCTTTCACGTCCTTTTTCAGTTGGACAGCCATTTCTTCTAAAATATATGCATGTTGTTGGGCTTGTATTTCTTTTTTCTTTAAATCTATTGAATTTTTCATATTTTTTTCTCCAGGGGCTTGATAAGAAGGGATTGAACCCAATGCTGTTTCAAAGTCCTTTGAGATCAATTTAAAGATTGGCGTCAGAATAATCGCAATTAAGAGGAGGCCTGTAACCATTTTTGTGTATTTTTGCATACTTGAATTGGGGAGGAGCATATCAATGACCGTGGCTAACAGGATAAATAAAATAATATTAGTTACCCACTCTATTAAAAATCCCATATGAATCCTCCCTATCTCATCATCATTGTTAGATTGCCGGCCGCCACAATAACCGTTATACATAAAAAGAACATCAATGAAACAATCCCTAAAGCAGCAAACACATAAATGACACTTTTACTGATAATATCCAAGCAGGTAATAATTGGCCCGCCGCCTAATGGCTGCAAGATAGCTGCCGCAAATTTATAGATAAAGGCAATCATTAAAATTTTTATAGCCGGGAAAGCGACAATGATAAGCAAAATCCCAACCCCGGCGATGCCGACTGTATTTTTTAATAGGACCGATGCTCCAACCACCGTATCAGTGGCATCTGTAAACATCCGGCCGATAACTGGTATAAAGTTTCCAGTCACAAATTTTGCTGTCCTGATGGTTATTCCGTCTGTTACAGCAGCTGATGCGCCTTGAACGGATATAACACCTAGGAACACGGTCAAGAAGAGGCCCATTAACCCAATACACCAGTTCCTTAGCAGCGCTGCTAATTGGGAAACCTTATACTGTTCTGACATCGTGCTTACTATACTCAACAAAGTTGCTAAGAAAAGAAGAGGCAGGATAATATACTGCATAAACATACCGCTTATATTCATTAAAAATAAAATCACCGGATGAAAAAAAGCTGCTGAGATCAGCCCGCCGGAAGCTGCAATTAACGCAAGTAAGAGTGGGACAAGTGCCAGTACAAAGGAGATCATCGATCCAATTGCCTCATTTGTATAAACGATAGCAATATGGAAACTATTCAAGGCAATAATCACTAAGACCATATACACAATTGAATAGGCAACCTTGCTAATCGTGCTTTTCTCAAACGCGTTCTGCATGGATTGAAGAAACATACTAAATATGGTTAGCATAATCAACGACCCTAGTAATTTTCCGTTAGAAACGAACTCTTGGAAAGCAAACTTTACTACTCCCAATCCCCACTGTTTAAACGAGAATTTCTTTTCACCGCTGACAAAATCATACAAGCTTCCCTTTTGGCTTTCAGGAAGAAATCCACCATATTTATTAGTAATATCCTCCCAAAATTGTTTGAGTTCTGTCATATCGAGGGATTTAAGCTGGGCATCCACTAATTCCTGCGGAGAAAGTGGATTTGACGGGTCTTTGGTCTCGTCAGCAGCTTGTACACCTGAAAATGATAAAAAAAAGAATACAAGAATCATAATGGGAATAAACTGCATTCGCTGCTTCATTTTTACACCTCTTTTTACGGACTTTCATTAGCTCGGAATAAGTTTGATGATTGTTTCAATTAAAACAGTTAAAATCGGGATTGCCATTGCAAGGATAATAATTTTTCCTGCTAATTCAATTTTAGAGGAGAGAGCTCCCTGGCCGGCGTCCTTCGTAATCTGGGTGGCAAATTCAGCGATATAAGCAATTCCAATAATTTTTAATATCGTTTCAATATAAACCATATTAACTTTTGCATTCACTGCCAGTTTTTCTAGCATATGAATGATTTCATATATTTTATCTACCAAAAAAAGGAAAATAACACAGCCAACAAAAACGATTAAAAGGAAAGCAAAATTTGGCTTCTGTTCTTTAACAATTAAGGCTAGAAAGGTTGCGACAAGTGCTATTCCGACTATTTTTATGATTTCAATCTTCGGACCCCCCCTTCTATTGATATAAAAATACTGATTTAATTTTTTGGAAGAGGTCATCCACAATAGATGCTACTTGAAATAAAATATAGATAAACCCAAACAATGTAACCCACTGCGCGTATTCCTTTTTCCCTACCTGGTCAAGAACTGTATGCAAAAAAGCAACAACGATTCCCACACCTGCAATTTTAAAAATAATATCTACTTCTAAACCCATTGCTTTTCCCCCTAAAATAATAAAATAATCAGTAATAATCCTGATAAGAATCCAAGGCTCTTGACCATCTTTTCATAAGTTACTTGGGCTTGAATCGCATCGGCCTCTTCTCTTTCAAGATGTGTCAGCGTCAGCATGATATGTTTTTGCTGGGAGATACGATCATGTCGACCAAGGGTTTCTCCAAATTGCTTCATGACTTCAAATTCGCCCTGCTTTAAAGCTGTGGAATTCCATATTTCCCTTAGTGAGGTTTCCCACGCCTCTTTAACGGTTGTCTCAGTGTCCGTTAATTTCTTGGAGAAGGACTCAAAAAAGGTTGAAAGCGGCTTTGAAAGCTGTTCAGCTAACCTCCTAGCAGCTTCATGTAACGGTGTATGGCCGTACATTATTTCTGCTTCAAGTGATTGCAGGGCAGTTCTTAAAGCACGAAGTTGCCTTGGTCGCTCGCTAAAGCGCCTGGAAATCTCAAATCCAATCCATGTGGTTGCGACAATAATGAATACAGCACCTATAAGCTTGATCATTTATGTCACTCTCACTTTTTGATTCATTTCTATACCATTTGCATCTAAAATATGTGTAACCGTTCCAGGTCCTGATTTCCTGCTTAGGACAACAAACCGTTGAAAGATTTTTTGATCAAGAATCTCACGTAAAGAGGGTCTGTTCCTTACTTCTTCGATGCTTGTCCCATGGGTGGTCATCATTAACCTTATCCCCGCGTGAACCGCTTCCTGGATGGCCTCGGCATCTTCTTTCCGGCCGATTTCATCAACAACCAAAATATCAGGGCTCATCGAGCGAATCATCATCATCATTCCTTCAGCTTTCGGGCAGGCATCTAGTACATCCAAACGGTCTCCAAACGTTAATTGCGGGATTCCATTCACACATCCGGCAATCTCACTGCGTTCATCTACAATCCCAACCTTACTTGCCTGTATGCCTTTCACTAACAACCCTGAAGAGGCGATTCTTGCAATATCCCGCAGTAACGTTGTTTTTCCGGTTTGCGGAGGACCAATCACCATTGTATGCATCCAATTCCCCTGGTAGATATACGGAATAATTGACTCAGCTATCCCAACTTTTTCTCTTGCTATCCGAATATTAAATGAGGAAATATCCCTAATTGCCTTTACCTTGCCACCTTCAAGGATAACCTTGCCGGCCAGACCAATCCGATGGCCACCGGAGACCGTTATAAACCCTTGCTTAAGTTCCTCTTCGAGAGTATAAATGGAGAAATGACTGATTTTATTCATGAGGTGAAACGCATCATCAGGTTGAATAATATACGATAAAAACTTAGGTGCACCCTTCAGTGTCATTTCAATCGGTCGATTAATGCGTATACGGATTTCTTCTAATTCTTCTTTTTGATTAGGAGGGATTGTGCTGATCAGGTCGGCAATTTTTTTAGGTAAAAAGTTTAGGATTGATTCCATGAAAGTATCCTCCTTGTATTTGCCTTTCTCATTATTTAAAATGTATGCCTGCTTGGTCACATTATGACTTTCAAATCTGTCATTTCTTTTCTATTTTTTTAGATTATTACTAGAACAAATAAGATAGGTTTAAACTTTTGTGGTTGGAACATTTTGAGGTGTCAGTCGTATTTTATAGAAAAGAATAATTGTAAAGGGGAGAGAGAAGTGTACAATTACCAGCCTTTAATCCGAACCGGATTGGCTCCCAAGGATCATTTAATCAAAGTGTCAGGTGAAGGAGAATTGGCTATCCCACCTGACTATGCTTCGGTAAACATGGGAGTTATCACAGATGGCAAGCAGTTAATTGCAGCCCAGCAGCAGAATTCGGTGGAGGTAACGAAAGTAATTGAAGCTCTTACCGCACTGGGAATTTCTAAAAATAATATCCAGACTTTTGATTATCGAATTGAATCCGTGTACGACTATGATCAAGGGAAACAAATTTTTCGCGGCTATAAAATAACTCATATCTTGCAGATAAAACTAGAGGATTTATCAATCATTGGGAAAATAGTGGATACCGCTGTACAAAACGGTGTGAACTATGTCTCTAATGTCCAATTTACGGTGAAGAACAAGGATGCCTTTTATAAGCAGGCCTTGGTACTTGCAGTAAATAATGCAACTGAAAAAGCAAAAACCATTGCAAGGACCTTAAATGTTGCGTTAATAACCACTCCGCACTTAATCGTTGAAGGAAGTAATAATATCCAGCCCGTTTTTAACCAGCCTGGGGCATTCGTGAAAGGCGCTGCTTCCACACAAATTGAACCAGGACAAATAATAGTCAAAGCAGAAGTAATCGCAGAGTTTCACTTCAAACTAATTTAATAAAAAAGGATTAAACCTGAAATCAGGTTCAATCCTTCTTTTGAAAGATAAGTATAAGTTTTTGAACCTAGATAACGGTCTAGCTCCAGCGCCCAACGGCTAGTGGACTTCGCTCTTTTCCCTACGATAAGTCAACATCGAATCGCTCCGCTCTCCGTGTTTCCTTTATCTCAGTCAAAGCGCTCCAGTCCATACGCCGCTAAACGGGCGCTTCCGCTTTTACTTTTTATCATACTTCTTTGCCCAATTATATAACTGCATTTCTGTCACCGGACCATTAAAGTGCTCTCTAATAATTCCTTGTTTATCAATCACAAATGTTTCAGGCTGCCCTGTCACATTATACATTTTTGAAACCTTCGCATTATAATCGAACAAATAGTTCATTCCAGCTTTATTATTATTTGTTACTTTATTAATCTTATCCATGGTCTCACCACGATTAATCATAAGAAAATGATATTGATCACCATATTCTTTTTGGAAAGCTTCTAATTCGGGTAACTCTTCTTTACATGGAGCGCACCAGCTTGCAAAATAGTTCAAAATAACTACTTCTCCCTTAAAATCAGTGAGTTTGGTTGTACTTCCATCCAAATTTGGCATCGAAAAATTATATGCCTTATCTCCAACATCTGTATGTTTTCCTTTTGTTACCATACTATAACCAAAGAAACCAAACATACCAACAATAAGAATCAATACGAGTAATTTGATGACCCGATTGTTCATCGTATTTCCTCCTGTCACCAGTAAAGTTCTATACAAAAGGCCTGTTAATACTTCACAGGCCTAATTATCAATACTAGTTTATTTTTCTAGTTGTTTTAGGAATTCAATTTCCTTCTTAAGCTTGGTATGTCTTTTGCCAAGAATTACCATATACCCAAAAATAACTACCCATGCAACAGAATAGGCACCATACATAAATTCAAAACCCATGATCAATTCCTCCTAGTTTTCCAAGTCTTCTCTTAACTTTTCTTTATAACGCTCGACTTTAATTTTCATTTTTTCAAAAGATACACCTTTATGGAGAAGATAAGAATAAAGAATAGTGAATGCAGCAAGTGAAACAAACAGTGCCACTAGCATCGTACCCTCAATGCCTCCACCTTTTTGAGAAGGACCCTCACCAAATACGATTGGATGAAACTTTGTTTGCCACCAGCGAATCGCGAAAAACACAATCGGAACATCCGCAAATCCAATAATTCCAAATACAGCAGCGAGTCTAGCTTTTTTATCCCATACACCATCCATTTGACGAATCATAATGTAGGCAATATAGATAAAAAACAGAATTAACGTAGTAATTAAGCGCGGTTCCCAAACCCACCAAGTATTCCAAGATGATTTTGCCCAAATAGGGCCGGTTGTTAAGACAATGATCGTAAAGACAACACCAATTTCAGCAGAAACATAAGCAAAAGTATCAAAAATTCTTTTCCGCTTCATTAAGAACAATATACTAAACACAAATGTTACAAAAAACGACATAAATGCCAGCCATGCAGAGCTAACATGAAAATAAAATATTTTTTGGGCTGCTCCCATCGTTACTTCTTCAGCAGCAAAGATAAAGATAAAATAAAGGGCGACCAACATGGATATAACTGTAGCACCAAACAAAATCTTAGAAAGATCTAGGCTTTTTTTAACAGTCAATTGAGATCCAGGAAGCACTGCTTTCTCTCGTTCGAGATTCATACTCATCACTTAAACCTCCAGCACATAATCAATTAATAAGAAACAAACAACAAAGAAGATAATATCGTACGCTGTGACCAACTGAATCCATGCTACAGCGCTTGAGAATTTCTCCATATTCGTTAAAATAATTCGTGTTGCTTGAACAACACCAATTAGAATGGGCGTTGTAATCGGAAACAGCAATAGTGGAAGCAGCATTTCACTACTTTTAGAATTGGCTGCCAAAGCAGCTAAGAATGTACCAATCGCGATAAATCCAAAACTGCCTAGGAAAACTACTAAAATAAAATAGGGAATACTGCCATAGAATTTGAAATCAAACAATAAAAACAAAAACGGGATTGAAACAAGTTCTACAATCAACATCATTGCGAAATTGGCTATGAACTTTCCTAAATAAATGCTGGCTGCTTCCATTGGAGCTACCAATAAACCTTGCATCGTGTCATTACGCTGCTCGGAAATAAATGATCTATTTAGACCTAATATTCCTGCAAAGACGATAATTACCCAAATGACACCCGGAATAACTGCTTTTGTTGTATTATTAGCAGGGTCAAAAGCAAAGCTGAAAACAACAATCACAAGACCTGCGAAAATAATCTGTGTCACCATAATTTGTTTCGTTTTTAATTCAGAATATAAATCCTTTTGGGCTAGTAAGAGGGCTGTTCGAAAAATGTTCATGATACTCCCTCCACTAATTGCTCATACTTTTCAGAGACAAAACCTAAGTTGTGATTTTCAATTCTAAAATCATCGACGATTTTTCCATTTTTCACAATAATGATTCTGTCACAGATTTCTGCTGCCTGTTTAAAATCATGTGTAACCATTAGGGTAGTCGTACCTTTAGCTTTCATGGAAAGAATAACGTTGTTAAGAATCACAATTGCGCCTTGGTCTAATCCTGTGTGCGGTTCGTCCAGAAGGAGAATCTCCGGCTCATGGACAATCGCTCGTGCAATCGCAATTCTTTGAATCATTCCGCGAGAAAAATTCTTGACCGGTTCATTTAAAAAGAATGACAATCCTACCTCTTTGACAAGTGCAATCGCTCGTTGTTCAACATTTTTAACACCATAGATATTCCCAAAGAAAATAAGATTTTCTAACGGAGTGTAATGATCGTAAAGCAAACTGGAATGGGGTAAATAACCCATTATTTTTTTTATTTCGATATGATTCTTTTTCAAATCCATACCATTAATCTTAATAACTCCTGATGTAGGCTTGATTAAGGTTGCAAGCACTTTAAGCAGCGTACTTTTTCCTGCACCATTTGGTCCTAGGATGGCAACCGTTTCTCCTTTTTTGATTGAGAGGTCTACACCACGAAGGATGAGCTTATTGTCAGCCTGCTTCGTAAGCTTTTTTATTTCTATCATTTGCTGTCTCTCCCATCCCAGCTACTACTCAACAAAATTACGTAATTTTATTTTTACTTGGACAAGATGCTGTTTATATGCTTCAAGCTTTGCATGGTATTCATCCTCTGAAAGCTTCCCATCACCGAAGGATTCTTCCAATTCAATAATCTTATCCATGATTGCTTTTTGCTTTGTCATTAACAGTTTAAAGGCATTCTCTTCCTTATCTGCTCCCAGTCTTTCTTCTTCCAGCCTTGCTTTCCTTCTAAAATAGATATAGTAGGAGATTCCCGCAATTACTATCGCTAATAAAATAATCATAAAGACATGTGGGTTAAATCGATGTAATGGTGACTGTGCCCAAATCCTAAGATGACCGGGATTATGAAAAGCAGGCGCAGTGTGTGTAACTGAACTATTACTCTCATTCGTTGTTTCAGACTTTTTAGTCTCATTCGCAGCGGGCTGTACATCTTTGTTATATTCAAGAGTAAACGCCTGGTTAGCTTTTATCCCTTCAATACTCCATCCAAAATAATTTTCGTCATCAAATTTGAAGCTACCTTGACTAGTCGCCACAGCACCATTAACTACAATGCTCCCTCTTCCTTCCGGAACGAGAATTTGCATCATTTGAACAGGATAGTCAGATGTAAAATTAATTTTTTCTCCCTTAGCCATCCTATAACTATATGGCAATACCTGGGTCTGATTGGCTGGAATTGGCGTCGTTGTGATGAAGCCTTTGTCAACTTCTTTAAAAGCAATTTGATTGTCTAAAAAATTTAAATCTTTTGCTCCTTCAGGTAAAGTGACCTTAAGTACTGCTTCACTTTTTCCGTCACCTTTATATTCCTTAGCAGCGGTATTTGTGTAGTTAACCATATTCATCATATTTGTTGAGCCGTCTTCACCCGGGCTGACAACGAGATAATGCATATCAATTGAAACCTTCGAATCAGATGCTGCTAATCCGTGAAACGGGATTAACAGCATTATTCCGAGGAAGAAAACTGTGATTTTTTTGATCACTTTCCTTCCCCCTTTTTGTTCTTATAGGATTTCATTTGAGCTTGAATTTCTTTTTCTACTTCGTCCATAAGATCTTTATCAACATTTGTTTCCATTAGTTGTTCTTCTTCCTTCATGATGATGGCAACTTCTGTTTCATATTGTTTCTTTAAAATTTTATAATCAGCATTTGAGATTTTATCCATCTTATACTCAAATTCTATTTCATTAAGAGTTGTTAACAGTGCCTCTTTCGAAGCCCCTATATCCTGACCTTTTGAACTAACCTGTAAATAAGTATCCCATTTGAATAACGGTGATAATATTAGAAAGAGGCAAGCCAATGCCAATATGGTAGTAAAAATCATCGAAATGACTGTGATATCTTGCATTATGTTCACATCCTAAAGATACTTTTTGCGTTCTTCATCGATCATGGATGATAGAATTTCTCCTTCTACTTCATCCTCTGTGTTTTGGTATTCAGCAACAGGTTCATCTGTCGCCTTCTTCTTAACCCATTTACGGATAATGAAGAATACAGCAATTCCAGCTACTCCTAGAACAACAAACGGAAGGACCCAAGCAGTTAAGCTAAAACCACTTTTCTCTGGCGAAGTTAATATCTCTTCACCATAAATATTGACATAATAGGCACGGATTTTATCCTTATCCCAGCCCTTATTCATCATATCTACTAAGTCTGCTTTAAACTCAGTAGTAAGGTTGCATGTATTGGGATCACACTCATAATGATCCTGACCACAGCCGCAAGTGCAGGCAAATTGCTGAGCAACAGCTTTGAATTCAGGAGACTTATAATCAATCTGTTTTGCTGCTTCAACACGAAGGAATGATCCCTGAAAGATAAACGCTATGATGAGAAGGCCAATATAAAGTTTATTTTTCATATTAAGACACCTCTTTGCGTACTCCTGTGTATCTCGGAGTGACATTTCCATATTTTCCGTTCCAAACTGCGAAGAGGGCACCAATAACAATCATGAAGGAACCAATCCATAACCAGTTCATCATTGGATTTACTTTTACAACAAATGTTGCTTTACCGTCATCTTCCCATGCACTTAATACAATGTATAAGTCTTCCTTAAGTGAAGAAATAATTGCCACTTCGGAAGATGGCTGTTCCCAGTTACCATAAAACACCTTCTCAGGTTGATAAGTACCTAGTTTTTTACCGTTTCTAAAAACTGTTACATCGGCATAGACGATATCGTTGATACCTTCTTTTTTCTGATCAAGTCGTTCATAGTTGATTCGATAATCTTGCAATTCAATCGACTGCCCTAAACTAACTGTTTTCATTGTTTGTAAATCATAATTCTGTGAACCAATAATCCCCATTGTAATGAAGGCAATTCCAAGGTGAACGATGTACCCGCCATACCTGCGGCGGTTTCGAATCATTAAGCGATAAAGTGCCACAAATGGCGTTTCTTTCGTCATCTTTCTTCTAGCTTTTACCCCTCTATAAAACTCTAAGAAGTGGGTGATTAATAATAGAATGATTACTCCGTAACCAATGACCGCCCATGCCTTTTGAATTCCTAACACGACCATCAAAATCATACCAAGAACGGCAAGGATTGCAGGGATCATGAAGTTTTTCCTAAGATTTTTCACGGTGGATTTCTGCCAAGCAAGCATTGGACAAACTGCCATTACAAACATCATAGATAATAGAATTGGTGCTTCCACTTTATTAAAGAATGGCAATCCAACCGTTACTTTAGTACCGCGAACTGCTTCAGATACTAACGGGAAGATTGTTCCCCAAAATACAGCAAAGGCTGCTCCAACTAGTAGTAAATTGTTAACTAAGAAACTACTTTCTTTGGAAACGAAGGAATTGAATTCCCCAGCACTGCGTTTTAGCAGATTGTAACGGCTCATTAACACATAAAGTGCTCCAATTACTGCCACACCCATAAAGATTAAGAAGTATAATCCCAGGTTTGAATTCGCAAAGGCATGGACAGAAGTCAAGACGCCGCTTCGCACTAAGAATGTACCGAATAAGGTAAGTGCGTATGAAACAATGATTAAGCTGATATTCCAAATTTTCAACATGTTTTTCCGCTCTTGAATCATGACGGAATGTAAGAACGCAGTTGCGGTTAACCATGGCATAAATGAGGCATTTTCAACTGGATCCCATGCCCAGTAACCACCCCAGCCAAGTTCAACATATGCCCATTGACCGCCAAAGATATTTCCAAGGCTTAAAAATAACCAAGCAATTATTGTCCAACGTCTTGTCATTTTAATCCAGAAATCATCTACATTTTTTAAGATAAGTGCCGCCATTGCAAAAGCAAATGGAATGGCAAGCCCCACATATCCAAGATAAAGTGTGACAGGATGAATAATCATTCCTGGATTTTGCAGCATTGGATTTAATCCTTTTCCTTCTATTGGAATTTCATTTAATAGAATGAAAGGTTTCGCCACAAAACCTAGAATAAAGAAGAAGAAAACCGCATTTGCAAGTAAAATTGCAGAAATATATGGCACCATCGGATTGCCTTTTAACTTCCTTGAAAAAGCAATCATACATGAATAAACCGTTAGGAAGAAGGTCCACAATAACAACGAACCAGCGTTACCAGCCCATAATGCAGTTAACTTATATATAACTGGCAATTCACTACTTGTGTAATCATGAACATATTCATATTGAAATTGAGAAGTTGCTAACAGGTAGAACAAGGTTAGCATTGCAAATGATGAGCAGACTAATAATGCTATTAATCCGCCCTTTCCACTGTTAACAAACTTTTGATTTTTTGTGCTAATCCCCAATGTGATTATGAGGAGAGAATAAATTGCAACGGCTAAGCCTATATAAATTGTCGCATTGGCAAATAAATACATTTCGTCACCTTCTTAAGTTAGCCTGTTATTTTTCTTGCGGTGTTTTATTTAACTTATCTTTATGTGTCGCAGGATCATAATCTTTCATATCTTTTCCTTCATATTTAGATGGACATCTTGTTTTAACTGTTTCAGCAACAAATGTATCCTTTTCGGTTGGAGCCCCTTGGAGAATAGTTATTACACCTTCTGCAAAGTTATCTGGCTTAGTCCCATGATGTATAACATGCATTAGATTACCGTCATTATCTTTAACATCAAATTTCAATTCAATTTTGTCTGGATTCCATTTAATTGAATCCTCAATTAATAACCCCTCTACAGTAACAAAATCATCTTTATGCTGATTCTGTGTTGCGATAAGCTCTTTCAAGGTTAACTCTACACCACTTGACCCCGGAGTTGCTGCCATCAGAAGGAAAACAATAGCCCCTGCAATAATAAACCCGCCTAGCATGATAATCGTATTTTTTTTCATTCTTCTCACCTCATTAGATTAATTTTTTCATTTCTTCATCGTACATTTCTTGGTCTATCTTTCCAGTTAATAGTTTTTTCCGCAGCTCCTTCTTCTCATCAGAATTTGCTGCTTTGCTGTCTTTTTTAACTGTTGAAGTTGTTTTCTTTGGTTGTTTTTTATTTTGTTTGGTACTCTTAGCTGAGGATTGAGTATTCCCTTTTAACCCTAGGAAGACAAATAGTCCAGCAATGATAATCGCTATTCCGATGATCGATGCACCACCCAGTCCAATAATTGGCTGCTTTGTAGATTTGGTGGCTGCTCCGTTTTTAACAACTTGGTCTGTTGCACTTACACCACTATGATTTTCATCATTTGGCGGTTGCTTTTTATTAATAGCTTCCATTGTTGATTCCGTGCCATCTTTTTTATATGAGAAGGAGTACTTTAAGCCCGCATTTGCCTTTACATTTTTGTATTGGTAGTAATATAGCTCTTCTCCGTATTCATTCTTCGAATTGTTTTCTGCTTTTGGCTCAATTTTTATTTCTTTAGCATCCATTGGGGCATAGAAGATAACATCTAAAATCCCGATGTCAGCTTTATTTTTAAGTTCATATGTAAAGGCCTTGTTGTCCTTTACGTCAATTGACTTAGTATAATACTCAATTACAAATTCGTAGGTTTCATTATTCTTAATCGCCTTGGCTGGCTTCCATGTTATGATTCCGTTTTCTTTATCGACATCATATGGGCGCTGAACTTCAGGCTTATCTTTTTCTGGGAATTCTGCTACCAAGAAGGCCTCAAAGCCTTTTTCCGATGCTGGTACAGGAATTTCAATCTTTCCATTATAATCTTGACCACTTTTATTGGTAATCGTTCCATATTGACCCACTAACAAGGATGGGGTTTCTCGCGACCAACCTTCAGGATAATCAAACTCTGGCATTACTTGAACTTGCATCTCCTTAAAAGGAAATTTTTCCGCCTGAAAGGCTGTTTCAGCACTAGCTTTTGGGATGATGAAATTCGTTAAGAATGATCCGATTACGAATAATGCCAACAACTTATTTTTAAGCATTTTAATCCTCCTTGACTTGAAAAACTTATATCTAGTAAGTACTATTTTTCACTATAGTCCTCTTAGAAATAAATATAATCGTTATCCGCCCTTATTTGTTGAATCACTCTTGAACATTTTGTTAAAGGATTAAAATCGTTGCGTTTTTGTCAAAAATCCACCACAGAATGTTCACAATTAAAAAATAGTCAAAAAACTTATTTTGAAATCCTTCCCTTACTGTGTTTATGGCTCTTGACATAGCTGATTTTTCCATCTGTTATTAATGCGCAAAAAAACCTGAATCCATTGAAAGATTCAGGCCCTCATGTTGTATTCAATTTATTTCTTCTCCAAAGATCGAATATAGGTAACAATATCGGTAATATCCTTTTCTTTGAGCTGCCGTACACCTTCAAGACCCTTTAACGAAGAACCCATTCGTGTTTCTTCACGACCGTATGCCGCACCAATCCATATTTGCTTATCAGTTGTATATTTAAGGTATTGTGGACTAGCGAGAGCGGTTCCCATTTTATCCTTACCCGCCCCTGCTTCGCCATGACAGTTTAGACAATATAAATTATATTGTGCTTTTCCATTTTCAGGATCGCCTGAAAATGTTTTTGGTGCATCTAACTTGATTTCTTCTGACTGCCAATCTCTAATAAAAGCAACGAGATTTTTTAAATCTTTATCGGACATTCTTGGACCGTAAGCAGGCATGACTGTGCCTTCTCTACCATATTTCACATAGTTATACAGGTCTTTATCGGATACGGAACTTAAAAAATTCTGACTGCTTAAAGCTGTCCCAGTTTTTGAGCCTTCTCCTTTTCCTGTATCCCCGTGACAAAATATACAATTCTTATTAAAAATTTTTTCACCTGCCGCAATAGCTTCTGTTTTCTTACTATCGAATATATTGCTATTACTTAAACAAACAATAATTCCAATAATAATCAAAATATAAAATCCGATTAGTATTTTTTTCATGGGTTACCCCTTACTTCGGTTCAGGTGTTGGGGTTGGTTCCCCAATATCTTCATATTTTCTTGTTAATAAATCATAAATTTTCGCAGGGCTTTTTCCATCAAGATGCATTTCAACCGCCTCCCGGGCGATATTGATACAAGTATCTCAGGCTATACCATGCGCATCCCATTCTTCAACAGCATTTTCTGGTCCCATTCCTTTGATGAAACAATCAAGGTTACTTTTATGACCATCATTTACACAACCACAATAGCAAGGAACCTGCGCAACTACCTCTGGGTAAGTTGCAGCCATAACATACGTTTCTTGAATTTTTTCTGATGTATTTAGAACAAAATCAGGCAGTGGCGAATGTTTTTTATCAAGTTTCCAACTTTGATCACTGAGTTTCGAACTGCAGCCAGCGGCCACAATGACAAACAAAATGCCAAGGAACAAGAGAGATGTAATTCGCTTCATTATCTGTGCACCCCTTCCTTTAATTTTTTCTACTACTTCAGTTTAGCAAAAAGAAATTAGCCAATAAGTAACTAATTCTTACTATTTAGTGAAGTTTTAAGTAAGCTCTAGTGACATATTGGCTAAAATCCCCCTGCAGTTGGCAAAGAAATTGGATTTGAACTACATATTCATCATATCATGGCTAGAACTGGAGCCTGTTCCTAGCGCAGGATCGATCATTCCAAAAATCATAGCAATATGTGCCACCACTAGGAAAATACTAACAAAAATTGCATGTATTTTTAACCTTTCTTCTTCTGTTTTATTTCTATAAATAAGACCTAAATCAAGCAGAGCCATGCCAAGGAATGGGATAATTCCTAGCAAATAGAAAGTTACTGCGACAACATCAATCCAGCCCTTCCACTCTCCGTTTACTGTCAGTGGGATGTAAGCAGTTTTCATTAAGTAAATGAATATTCCTGTAAAATAAAAGCCAGCAAATATGCCTGTTACTTTATTCAATTTTTTCAAAGCACCGTCTAATTTTCTTGTAAATAGTATCGCTATTTCCGAAATAGCTAGGATTTCAGCACAAATTACTGGTACGGCCATAAAGATTAACAAATTCCAAGGCTGATTGTCGGCAAGTAATCCCATATAATGTGTCATATTCATATTTATCTTCTCCTTTATTTTTTCTACACACTCAATATATTGAAAAAGTGTGCAGAAACTTAGGAGAAACTATGGAGATTTTGTTAAAAAAGCCTTAATCCGACAAAATTCGGATTAAGGCTTTTGAAATTGATTATGCACGCGATACGTATGAACTATCGGTAGTGTTGATGATTAACTTATCACCTTGGTTGATGAAGAACGGAACCTGAACATGAAGACCTGTTTCAAGCGTAGCTGACTTCGTTCCGCCGGAAGAGGTATCCCCTTTAATTCCCGGTTCTGTTTCAGCCACCTCTAAGATTACATTGTTAGGTAATTCAACTCCAAGAGTTTCATAATTAAACATCATAATTTGAACTTCCATATTTTCTTTCAAGAATTTTAATTCATATTCAATGCTTGAAGCAGGAAGTTCTACTTGCTCGTAAGATTCCATATCCATAAACACATGATTATCACCACTAGCATAAAGATATTGCATTTTACGGTTATCAATTTGAGCCTTTTCTACTTTTTCACCAGCACGGAAGGTTTTTTCTTGAATTGCTCCATTACGAAGGTTACGAAGTTTGGAACGAACAAAAGCTGCTCCCTTACCAGGCTTTACGTGTTGGAAGTCAAGGACACGCCATAGCCCGCCATCAACTTCAATTGTTAATCCTGTTTTAAAATCATTAACAGATATCATAATAAAATCCTCCTAAAATCATTACAGTATAATTAGTTCTTTTGTAGAATGTGTGAGTGCTTCATTAAGTTCATTCGTAATCAATGTATCATCTTCAATCCGAACGCCACCAAGACCTGGGATATAAATACCTGGTTCGCATGTTACCACCATTCCAGGTTCTAAGATGATATCAGACTTCTTGGATAATCCAGGACCCTCATGTACTTCAAGGCCGATCCCATGTCCTGTCGAATGACCGAAGTATTCACCATATCCTTTTTCTGTTATGTAGTCTCGCGTTATTGCATCTGCTTGCTTACCTGTTAAACCTGGTTTAATCCCAGCCATTCCACGTACTTGGGCTTCAAGTACCACATCATAAATTTCTCTAAGCTTTGCGTCAGGTTCTCCGACAGCAACTGTTCTTGTAATATCTGAAACATATCCATTGTAATAACAGCCATAGTCCATTGTTACAATGTCACCTATTTCAATAACTTTGTCACTTGCCACACCATGTGGAAGAGCAGAGCGATAACCCGAAGCAACAATTGTATCGAATGAAGAGGAAGTAGCGCCAGCTCTCCTCATAAAGAATTCTAATTCATTGGATACTTCTAATTCTGTTTTTCCTGGACGAATGAAGTCTAAAATATGTTTAAATGCAGCATCAGCAATATCAGCTGCTACCTTTAATATCTTAATCTCTGCATCTGTCTTTATCAAGCGTAACTTTTCAATTACGCCGGAAAACGGAACAAGTTCAGCTTCAACTTCTTTATCATATACTTTAAAGGAGGCGTAGGATAGAAAATCTTCTTCAAATCCAAGCTTTTGAACTCCTAGATTTTTCACTTGTATTGCTACCTCTTCAGGAATCGTTCCTGAAGTTTTAATTATTTCAAAACCTTGGCATTGTTTAGTCGCTTGTTCAATATAGCGGAAATCTGTAAGAAAAAGTGCCTTTTCAGCGCTAATTAATACGGCGCCGGCAGTGCCGGTAAAGTTTGAAATATAGCGTCGATTAAATGGGCTAGTGATTAAAATCCCATCAATACCTAGTGTCGCAAAATTAGATCTTAATTTTTCTATTTTTTCCATTGCTCTCCACTCTCCTTTTCAAATCCAATGAGGACAAAATTATTTTATCATAACCTGCCTAATCCGACTATTCGAAACTTAGGTAGCTTCCTCATTCTCTTGTTCATTAGTATTTTGATACTCATAATTTATGGAATAACCAATAAAGATTCCATATACGATATAAATACAAACAGATGTAATGAGTGTATCTCTGTTCAAATCAAAAATTGGTTTCATACCTGGAAAAAGTGGGTTTAAAACAAAGAAGACCACCAAAAACAATAAAATGCCATAACCCATTCCAAACCAAAACCCGGTGAATTTTCTAAGCACAGCATAATAAATAAACGCTGCAACTACTGAACATATTCCAATTAATATGATGGAAATGAGTGTACCCAGCCATTCGTACTTCCAATTCCCTAGTGCCCATGGTTCAAGAATGACATTTGGACGAATCTCTGTAAAACTTAAGTAGGAAGCCAAGCAGCCAATCAATCCCCAAAACAATCCTCCAAATAACCCTGTCCAAAATACCATTACTGGAAAAGACATAGCTACAGGATAATTTCCCGGATTATGCTCTTTCATCATAGCAACAACCTCCATCTATTTTCTGTAATTCAGGAAGGAACTTTAATGTTATATTTTCTTGTTATTCTACCCCAGACTTAGCAACATTTATGGCCATAGTAAAATTCATTTTTATTATGCCCTCTTGATTTCAATCCCTTACGTGGTAAAAAAACTTTTTAAATGGAAATATTATGTCATTCCTAGAGGTTTTTTCGTTTTTCTAGTAGAATATAATTAAGTACATACAGATTTTTCTTTTCAGCTGATGTGCAACTATAGATTAGGTTGGTGTAAAGTATATGTCCAATTCTCAAAAACCCGTTTATGGCGGCCAGGCGGTTGTCGAAGGAGTTATGTTTGGCGGAAAACATCATTATGTTACCGCGGTACGCAGAAAGGATCAATCTGTTGAATATTTTCATTTGCCTCGGAAGGCAAATCCTTATTTTACAATTCTAAAAAAAATCCCTTTTCTTCGGGGGATTATCGCTATTATTGAGTCAAGTGCAAATGGATCAAAACATTTAAACTTCTCAACGGAAAGATTTGATATCGATCCAAAAGAAGATGAAATCATAAAAGAAAAAGAAGTCTCTAAATTGACCATGTATCTTGGTGTAGCCGCCATTGGTGTTATTTCATTCTTATTTGGAAAATTTGCTTTTACGCTGATTCCTGTGTTCCTTGCTGTTTTGACAAAACCAATTTTCCCTTCTGATTTTGCTCAAGTGTTAGTGGAAGGCTTTTTTAAACTGATTTTATTAATAACCTATATTTATTTTGTCTCACTTACTCCATTGATAAAAAGAGTGTTTCAATTTCACGGTGCTGAACATAAAGTAATTAATACTTTTGAAGCCGGAGTCGAATTATCGGTTGAAAATGTGCAGGCTCATTCCCGTCTCCATTACCGCTGTGGAAGTAGTTTCATCCTTTTTACAGTCGTTGTTGGTGTTTTTGTTTATATGCTGGTTCCCACATCCCCACTTTGGTTACGGATTGTTGACCGGCTTCTCCTTATACCTGTTGTGCTGGGAATCGCGTTTGAAGTTTTGCAGGTAACAAACAAACTAAGAGATGTTCCAGTGTTGAAGTATTTAGGTCTCCCGGGACTTTGGCTTCAACTATTAACAACAAAGGAACCACAAAATGATCAAGTAGAAGTGGCAATACTATCTTTTAACGAATTATTAAGAAGAGAGAAAGAATCTGAGTACTCTGTTAAAAGTGAAGAAATTGTCTAAATTTTTGTATTAAAGTGTTTAAAAGATTTAAAAAATGCTTAAGATGCTCTTAGGGAGGTGGCTTTCTTGAAAAATCGGACATTTGTTAATGTTGTTGTTGGGGGACTTATCATTCTTGCTTTACTTGGCCTTGTTGGTACATTTACAGCTAATCCTGCCGGTTTCATTCAGAGAATAGCTGTCATCGCATTGATTGTTTTAGCTGTTTATCTCCTTGTGAGAAAGTTTTCCAAATCAAGCCCTCAGAAAAAAGAGCAGCGTGCATTTCTTAAGGCCGCCAAAAAATCAAAAAAACGATTACAGCATAAGAGTGGAGACGGGACTGTAAAGACCTCCTCTCTTGGGACTCTTGCATCATTAAAGAAAAGCAACAAGACAAAAAAGAAATCTCCTGCTCATTTAACCGTTATCGACGGCAAAAAGGGTAAAAAGAAAAATCGAGCGTCTTTATAAGCGCTCGATTTTTTCATGTAAACTTTTATATGTGGCTAACGAATTAATATCCCCATGTTTTCAAAAATTGTTTTGCTTTCTCTCGGCCTAAATCGTAAAGGGCACGTTTCCTTTCCTCTGTCAAACCAAATTCAGTGGATAAAAAACCTTCAGTGGGGATAAAGATGATATTCTTAACATGTTTTTTTGAAATGTACCTCGAATCGTGGGCATCCTTCATGGTTTCAAAAAGGGCTCCAAAAAGTTGAATCGCGTTCTTTATTTTATGTTTTTCACGTTCATACTCACTTGAGCTTAATTTAATACCCAGAACAGGTCTTACTTTTTGTGCATTATCCCTGTCAAATAGCCACATGGGAAAATTACTTAGTACTCCGCCATCAACTAAAATATTGATACCGTCCCTTGAGTGGATTTTAACAGGTTCAAAGAAATAGGGGATACTGCAGCTAATTCTAATTGCTTTTGCAATCGGGAAGGAGCCGGGCGAAATTCCATATTTCGGTAGATCATCAGGAAAAACGATCATTTGGCCATTCGAAAGGTCCGATCCAATCACTCGAAGTGCATGTGGGGGCAAATCCGCGAAGGTCTTTAATCCCTTGGCTTCAAGTTTTTCACAAAGCCATTTTTCAAGCATATTGCCTTTATAAAGCCCTAACTTCCAATAGACAAACAACCATTTTGCAAAGGGAAAGGGAATAATTGTTTTACGTGCATCCATAAGTTTTGAAAGATCAATTTCGTCAATCAACTGGTAGATTTCTTTACTTGTGTAGCCGGCAGCAATTAATGCGGCAACGATCGACCCTGCACTCGTTCCAGCCACCCTTGCAAATCGTAATCCTTTGTTTTCTATTTCTTCGCACGCTCCAATCAACGCAAACCCTTTTATTCCTCCCCCAGAAAACACGCCGTCTATATACATAGCAGCCACTCCTAAAGATGAACTCATTTTTACATCTTTAAGCAGTTTTTATTATAAATAGTACAGTGGACAAGAAGAAAATTTATTACAAGTAAAAAGGACACCGCTCTTAAACGATGTCCCTTCCTTAGTTGCCGATATTGAAACCGCTTAACTTTTTCGTTAAAAACGTTTGGCACCAATAAATCTTGGTTTCCAATAACTGTTGCTTGTATAAGCAATTGAAACACCTTTTGAAGATGAAGACTGAATCATTTTTCCGCCACCTATGTATATGGCAACATGACTAGGTCTGCTTGCTTTATTTTGTGAAAAGAACATTAAATCTCCAGTTCTCAAAGATTTCACACGGTATCCCTTGTTGTAGAACATTTCAGCTGCCGTCCGTGGCAATACTTTGCCAGCCTTGCCGAAAGAATACTTCACTAAACCAGAGCAATCAAATCCACTGGGTGTTAATCCACCCCATCGATATGGTACGCCGAGATTTGCTTTTGCTACTGAGATTGCTTTTGTATGGTAATAGGCCGCTTCCGCTTTATCACCCATAGTGGTAAACAATGAACTTAGAATAATTGTCATAGCCATCATAGCTGTCATGATTTTTTTCAACATCTTGTTTAATCCCCCTGTGTGCTTCGATACTATTAATATACAAAAAAAGCATAACACCGAAGTAACAGGTAGATTACAGTTATATTACAAATTTCGACTTTATTTTAAGAAAACTAGCATTAAATGGAGGATTATGTATCTTTAGGGAAAGAATATTAACAAAAAAAGGGGGATTTTCTCCCCCTCTAAGTAAAACGTATTACAGACCACATTTTAATTGGGCACCACAGTTTGTACATGTATTGCAGCCACCCATTTCTTTTACCTTTCCAGTTCGGCAGACTGGGCAAGTATTACCTACTTCAGAACCGATTGTTACACTTGTTGAGCGAAGTTCACTGATGGTATCAACAAGAACCACATGCTGCTTCGGTTTTTCATTAAAAATTGATAATTGTTCAGTGGAATTTTCTTCTGCTTTAAGTGTTAGCACCTGAGAATCGCGTGAACCATCAACATAAACAGTTCCACCCTTTGCACCGCCGCGATATAAACGCTGGTATACCTTTTCAACCTGCTCTACGCTATACCCTTTTGGTGCATTGACGGTTTTACTAATGGAGCTATCAATCCAGCGCTGGATGACACATTGAACATCCGCATGTGCATCCGTCGAAAGTTCCATCGATGAAATAAACCAATTTGGAAGATTGTTTGGATCTGCTTCTGGATGCTTTTCTAGATATTCTTTTACAATATCCGCTTTTACTTCGATAAATTTACCGAGACGTCCGCTTCGGAAGTAAGAGAATGAGAAATAAGGCTCTAATCCGGTGGAGACGCCAACCATTGTTCCAGTACTCACTTTTGTTACTCTCTATTATAGAGGGCGGGGTTATTAGTACCCGCTCCATATGTCGCCATATGGGTCAGACTATATCATCAACCATTTTTTGAATGTCTTTTTCGATGACAAGGATATTCACAGAGACAAGTAAGGTTTGATAGTTCATTCGCTTTTTCCCAATCTCCTTTAAAATTGCGAAAAGGGATTATATGATGAACGGATAGTTCTTTACCGTATTGTTCTTCTGTAATTCCACAATTTTGACAAGTGAATTGATCTCGTTCCCTAGCTAGTCTTCTTTGACATAACCAATTTGGTCCATAATAGCCAATATCTCCACCGTTCCAAGTACCACTATTTTCACCAGAAAACATTTTATTTTCACTATAATATTTTCCCATACATGCTATAGAACAAAAATTTAATGGTCGGATAGTAGAAGGTTTTTTTTCAAAACCTTTACCACAATTACTACACGTAACTAAGGTTTGATTTTTATATAAAATTTTTCCCCTTATACCATTAGATTTACCAAGACACTGTCTAGAACAAAATTTTGCTGAATTTTCTCTATTCCTTGGTACACTAAATTTTACTTCACAATAAGCACACTCAATTTCAATTTGATCTTTTAAATGTTGGTTAATCAGATGACCATTTTGAATTTGATATGCTTGTTTGCATTTCTGGTTACAAAAGTTTGTTTTAAATATTATAGATGGTTTTCTTAGCAAAATTTTCCTACAAAAATCACACTCCACTTTTTTCTTCTTTGAAAGTTCCTTTCAGAAATCGGGAGGGTTATTTTTATGAAAAGTGGATTTGCATTGGCGGGAACAAAATTTTTTCCTTTCAAAATTACTTGGTTTTACCTTAATTTCCTTGTCACAGTTAAGACATTTCTTAATCATAGTAAACCTCCGAACTGTTTTCTTTTAGTATAAAACAGAACGAATGTTCTTTCAATTAATATGGTTGCTCAGCATGTAGTCGTTGAGGGGTCAGCCACGACTTCCCTGCGGATTGTCTGGTAGGCTTTCGCCAACACTCTTACCTTTTTACCTATTGAAAGTTGGCAAGACAAGGTAGTAAGAGATACGCCAGGGTTTCCCGCATATAGCTAAGTTTACGCAGCGCTCTTACGAACACTGGGGGCAATTGCTTTACCCGTCGGAGCAACAGTTAGTAAATGCGAATTTCTAATACCACTTTCTAAAATAGATTCGCGGATATCTTCAGGCATTTTCTTCATATATCCTGTATCGATGAATGCTTGTCGTAATCGATTGGTTTCATTTGGTGTACCACCAGACAAGAATGGGAAGCTCCCCTTCTCTTTTGCCAATTCAATTGAAGTTCTGTATGCAGTTGTTGCAATGATTTCAAATACTTGGTCAACGAGTTTGTTACCTTCCGGTGAGCCATATTCCGTTTCACAATAAATCAGCATGTCATGCAAGCCCATTACTCCAAGCCCTACACGTCGTTCACCAAGAGCCTGCTTTTTATTTTCTTCTAGGAAGTATGGTGTAGCATTAATAACGTTATCCTGCATCCTTACTCCTACTGCTACTGTTTTCTTAAGCTTTTCAAAGTCAACTTGTCTTGTTTCCTTATCGGCCATCTCCGCGAGATTAACAGCTGCAAGGTTACAGACGGAAAATGGTGCAAGTGGTTGTTCTCCACATGGGTTTGTTGCGACGACTTGTTGTCCATAAGCTTTTGCATTCGTCATGTCGTTGGCATTATCGATAAAAAATATTCCCGGTTCTGCTGAGTAGGTAGCACAAATATTGATTAGGTTCCAAAGTTCTTTCGCTTTGAACTTTTTATATACCCGTACTTTATGTCCAAGTTTTTCCCACTCACGGACATCACCAACTTTATGCCATTCCTCATTATAAACTTTCATTTCCTCTTGATTGTATCGTTCAACATATGGGAAACGAAGTTCATAATCACTATCAGTTTCTACCGCTTCCATAAATTCTTTTGTTAGACAGACAGAAATGTTTGCACCTGTAAGGAACTCAGAATTATGAACAGTGTAATTGCCACCCGTTAATAACTTTTCTTCTGCATCTGCAATGATGTTTGCATCAAAGCCACCGAAGCCAGGAATATTTTTATAATTAACAATTCCTTGGTACATTGCCGTTTCTCTTAATGTTAAAGGAGTAAACTTTAACTTATCTTTAGCAAGTTTTTTTATTGTTTCATCATTTGTATTTTCAATTAAGAATCGAAGAATTCTAGGATTTTGCATCTTTGAAATAATAAATTCAATAATGTCTGGATGCCAGTCAGCCAACATAATCATCTGAGCTCCACGTCTTGATCCGCCTTGCTCAACCAAATGCGTCAACTTCGCGATATCATCCAACCATGAAACAGAACCCGATGATTTACCATTCACGCCTCTAGCTAGTGTATTACGCGGTCTCAAAGTTGAGCCATTTGTACCAACTCCGCCTCCGCGGCTCATAATCTCCATAACTTGTTTACGATGGTCAGAGATCCCTTCACGTGAGTCTGGGACGAAAGGCATAACATAGCAATTGAAGTAAGTAACATCCGTATCTGCCCCTGCACCGTATAGAACACGTCCTGCTGGAATGAAATTCATGTTAACAAGCTCTTGATAAAACCGCTCTGTCCATTCTCTTCGCTTCTCTTCCGTCTCTTCGACCGAAGCAAGACCAGTTGCATTCCGCTTCGCGATTTGCTCGTAGAAGATCTCCAAAGGCTTTTCAATGACATCTAATGACCTGTCTATCACACCAGTACTAGCTTCTTCAGGATCATCGAGCACTCCCCTGAATTCCTCTTCTACTAAAACTTTCGCTCTTTTCTTTTCCCAGTCGATTTCCTTGATATATCCAAGGCCACGTGCTGGAAATTTGGGATCCTCTTTAATAGTCAAAACAACAAAGTCGCCGTTAGTAAGAGTAATTTTTGCAGTATCTTTAAAAGTATAGCGGTCTAACATGACCAAACGGGAAACACCCTTGTGAGTTATTTTCATATCTGGGGTAACCGGATGTACCTGAGGGTATAAGTGAATATCCTCATTCAACCTTTCAAAATCAATATTCATTGCTTGTCTAAAAACTACAGACATCAGAACAACTCCTTTATTATTAAATCTACCTATTGTGCTAAATCTAGCAGATTTGAGCTATATCTAGTTGGTTTGTATTGTTAGGTTATCATAGCACACCCGAGAAAATCAATATGTAGTACCGAAAATATTTTCGACACCACTATATATTGTATTTAGAACCATTACTAATCATTTTGTCAAACGCAAAAAATAATAGAATTAAAAGTAAACCAAAGCTATTAGATGATTTTCGGCATAATTCAGGAAAATTCAACAAAATTCGCAGGTTGCTTCTTTATATTTATAGTTTTAACAAGAAAAAAAGCGACGGATCCGCCGCTTCAGACTATCTCTTAAAATTCCATTCATCACTTTCATAGCGCTCTTTTGCAATTTTTTCAACGTATGCAAGTTCTTCCTGCGTTAATTGATAAGGCTCCAAGTCAATATTTAGACCTTCCGCAAAGCCTTTATAAAAAGCTTCCTTTGCTTCCTCAAGTGATATTTCCCTTGGACTAATATCATTAATGGCAACGGCTTTATCCTTAAAAGCTTTTCTCATTCGTTCCTTAACTCTTTCACTCGGATATTTAAATAAACTAAAGAGCTTATCTTCATCTAGATCTAGCAGAATAGAGCCGTGCTGTAGGATGACCCCCTTTTGCCTTGTTTGTGCGCTGCCGGCAACCTTCCTGCCTTCCACCACTAGTTCATACCAGCTTGGAGCGTCAAAACAAACTGCAGAGCGAGGGTTTTTTAATGCCTCCCTATCTTCTGCTGTTTTTGGGACAGCAAAATATGCTTCAAGTCCCAAATGATGAAATCCTTTTAAAATCCCTTCAGAAATAACCCGATACGCCTCTGTCACCGAATTAGGCATTTCGGGGTGTTCTTCAGAAACGATGACACTATAGGTAAGCTCGTGTTCATGGAGAACCCCACGTCCTCCTGTAGGTCTTCTGACAAAACCAAGTTGATGAGCCTTGACCGCGTCCATATCAATTTCCTTCTCAACCTTTTGAAAATATCCCACCGACAGAGTTGCCGGATCCCAACCATAGAATCGAATCACTGGAGGAATTTTCCCTTCACTATGCCAATCGAGTAACGCTTCATCTAAGGCCATATTAAAAGATGGTGAACTATTTCCAGTATCAATAAAACGCCAAACTTCTTTTTTCATTATAAAACCTCATTTTTTTATAATTATTTCGTGTTTAAGTCTACCAAAATCTGATATGGATTCAAAATAAGATGTTTCTGCTATAATTAATAACGTAATTTGAAAAGTTTTTTTGCATTCATCTTTATCTTTATAGGATAGACTTATATAATAAATATTAGTGCAGCATAGCTTGAAAGGGGCAAAAAGAAGTTGAATTCACTTTATCCATTATTAATCATCATCGTCGCAGTTATCATTTATTCCGTTTTCACTTTTTTCTATCAGAAAAGGATTGTTAAAACGGTAACAGAAGAAGAGTTCCGTGCAGGTTACAGAAAGGCACAACTAATAGATGTTCGTGAAGCAAACGAATTCGAAGGCGGCCATATTTTAGGAGCACGTAATATCCCAATGTCACAAATGAAAATGCGTATGAAAGAAATTCGTTCCGATATGCCGGTATATCTCTATTGCCAAAGTGGAATGCGCAGTGGACGCGCAGCCCAGTTCTTACACAGAAAAGGCTATAGAGAACTAACCCAGCTTCAAGGCGGGTTTAAAAAATGGTCCGGTAAAGTTAAAACGAAGAAATAAGAAAATCTTTAAGGCACCGGATTTCGGCGCCTTTTTTTATTTTGAATAAATTGTTTCGCAAAAAGAGAGGTCAGATTCGATTTATGAATCTGACCTTTCCGTTTATTAAGCTTGTTGATATTTCAAAACTGGTTTCCGCGCTGCTTTTGTTTCGTCCATACGGCCGACCACAGTCGTATGCGGTGCTTCTTGAACGATTTCTGGATTTTCCTCAGCCTCTTTTGCAATTTGGATCATGATATCGACGAACGAGTCCAAGGTCTCTTTAGATTCAGTTTCAGTCGGTTCGATCATAATGCACTCTTCCACATTTAATGGGAAGTAAATGGTTGGCGGATGGTAGCCAAAATCAAGCAGACGTTTCGCAATATCCAAGGTGCGAACCCCTAGTTTCTTCTGGCGTCTGCCGCTAAGGACAAATTCATGCTTACAATGTCTGTCAAATGGCAGATCATAATATTCAGCAAGCCTTCTCATCATATAGTTCGCATTTAATACAGCATACTCTGTTACCGCTTTTAGGCCATCTGGACCCATCGAGCGAATATATGTGTAGGCACGAACGTTGATTCCGAAGTTTCCGTAGTATGGCTTCACGCGGCCAATTGACTGCGGGCGATCATTATCAAGGACAAACTCTTCTCCCCGTTTTGCGATAATCGGTTTTGGCAGGAATGGAATTAAATCTGCTTTCACACCAACTGGTCCAGAACCAGGTCCACCGCCACCGTGTGGGCCTGTGAAGGTTTTATGAAGATTTAAGTGAACCACATCAAAGCCCATATCTCCTGGTCTAGCTTTTGAAAGAACGGCGTTTAAATTTGCACCATCATAATAAAGTTTTCCGCCAGCTCCATGAACAATTTCAGCCAATTCAAGTATGTTTTCTTCAAATAAACCAAGCGTATTCGGGTTAGTTAACATTAATGCCGCAGTATCTTCCCCAACAACGCGTCTTAAATCTTCAAGATCGACCAGACCATGCTCATTGGACTTAACCGTTATGGTTTCAAAACCTGCAATCGTAGCTGAAGCAGGGTTCGTACCATGAGCAGAATCCGGCACGATTACTTTTGTCCGGTTCATATCACCGTTAGCCTCATGGTAGGCACGGATCATCATTAACCCAGTCCATTCCCCATGGGCACCTGCTGCTGGCTGAAGGGTCACTTCATCCATTCCTGTAATTTCGATTAAATGCTCCTGCAGATCGTATAAAAGCTCAAGGGCACCTTGAACAGAGCTTTCGTCTTGAAGCGGATGGACATGAGCAAATCCGTTAAAGCGCGCTACATTTTCATTGATTTTCGGATTATATTTCATCGTACAAGAGCCTAGAGGATAGAATCCATTATCAACACCATGATTTCTATTCGAAAGTGCCGTGTAGTGGCGCATAATATCAAGCTCCGAAACTTCAGGAAGTTCCGGCTCTTCTGCACGAAGATAACCGTCAGGAAGAAGGGCGCTTAGATCTAGTTCTGGTACATCCATTTCTGGCAGACTGTAGCCGATGCGTCCTGGTGTACTAAGTTCAAAAATGAGTGCCTGGTCTTGATTATGCATGCAAATCCCCCAATTCTTTCACTAGAGTATCAATTTCTTCCTTCGATCTTTGTTCTGTTACAGCAATCAGCATATGGTTTGCCAGTTCTGAATAATCACGGCCTAAATCATAGCCCCCGATTATTCCCTTTTGTAAAAGCATTTGGTTGATTTCTTTAACAGGTTTATTTAATTTCACAACAAATTCGTTAAATGAATGACCGTCATACACTACTTCAAAGCCAGCTTCCTTAAATGCATTTTTTGCATAGTAGGCCTTTTGTAAGTTAGCAGCAGCCATCTCACCTACACCTTTTTTACCAAGTGCTGTCATTGCAACTGATGCGGCTAGGGCATTTAATGCCTGATTCGAGCAAATATTTGAGGTCGCTTTATCACGACGAATATGTTGTTCACGCGCCTGCAGTGTTAATACAAACCCACGACGGCCTTGATCATCGGTTGTCTCACCGACAAGTCGGCCAGGAACCTTACGAATTAACTTGTTTGTTACTGCAAAAAAGCCACAATGCGGTCCGCCAAAGGCAGTTGCAATTCCAAACGGCTGTGCATCACCAATAACAATATCAGCACCAAATTTACCTGGAGGTGTTAAAACACCAAGGGATAATGGATTGCTAGAGACAACAAACATTGATTTATTGGCATGAATGATTTCCTCAAGTTCTTTTAACGGCTCAATTCGCCCAAAGAAGTTTGGATATTGGACGATAACGGCTGCAACATCCTCGTTAACGAGCCCTTTTAATGTCTCAAGATCAGTAACTCCATCTTTAACCGGTACTTCAACGACAGTAAGGTTCTGACCTTTTGCATAGGTTTTAAGAACATCGCGTGCTTCAGGGTGTACGGCATCGGATACTACAATTGTTTTTCGTTTCGTATGCCCTGCACTAAGCATCGCTGCTTCAGCAAGTGCAGTTCCGCCATCATACATTGAAGAGTTTGCAACATCCATTCCAGTTAATTCACAAATCATCGTTTGGAATTCAAAGATTGCTTGAAGTTCTCCTTGGGAGATCTCCGGCTGATAAGGTGTATAGGCTGTATAAAATTCTGACCTAGAAATAACATGGTCGACAATCACTGGCATGTAATGGTCATAAACACCTGCGCCTAAAAAAGATACATTACTTTTCAGGTCAGCGTTCCGACTAGCCATATTAAAAAGCTCTTTCATCAGGGCTGTTTCAGACTTTGCGGCCTTTATATTATACTCACCCTTAAATCTTACTTTTTCAGGGATATCGCTAAACAGTTCATCAATTGAGGAAACACCAATTGCCTCAAGCATAGCCTTCTTATCTTGTTCAGTCATGGGTAAATAGCGATGTTTCATAAACCTAACTCCCTTCATGTTTTACTGTTCTCTTTTATAAAAAGGTGTTGGAACTACTATAGCCTTTAAGCGTTTGCCACGAATTTCGATCTCTACCTCGGATTCAAGGCCCGTATATTCTACATTTATAAGGGCAAGACCAATATTCCTCTTTAAGCTTGGTGATTGTGTACCAGTTGTAACCTCTCCAATTAATTGATCACCTATATAAACAGGGTATCCATGACGAGGAATCCCGCGGTCTATCATTTCGATACCTACTAATTTTCTGGTTAGGCCCTGTTCTTTTTGTTGGATTAACGCATCTTTCCCGATAAAATCATTTTCTTTCTTTAATTTCACAGCGAAGCCAATTCCTGCTTCTAGTGGTGAAATTTCAGCTGATAGTTCCTGCCCATAAAGAGCTAAAACCGCTTCAAAGCGAAGGGTATCGCGTGCCCCTAATCCACATGGAATCACTCCATCTTCTTGACCTGCAGTTAAAATGTCTCTCCAAAGGTCGACAGCATCCTCAGCATTGCAATAGACTTCAAAGCCATCTTCACCGGTATAACCCGTTCTGGATACAAGTGCCTTTTTCCCATTTAGGTTTACCTCTTGTTGGAACTTGAAAAAGCCAATTCCACTTAGATCAGTCTCTCCTGCAAGCTTTTGCAGGACTTTTTCTGCAAGAGGTCCCTGGATAGCCAGTTGAGCGGTTTTTTCTGATAAGTTCTCTAAAGTGACATCGCCGGTTAAATGGTCTTCAAGCCATTTGTAATCTTTTTCAATATTTGATGCATTGACCACTAAAAGGTAATGATTGTCTTCAATCTTATATACCAGTAGGTCATCGACAGTTCCGCCATTTTCATAACACATGGCAGTGTACTGCGCACCTCCATTTTTTATTTTAGAAATATCATTCGTCATCATTTTTTGTAAAAATGTTAAGCTATCAGAGCCTTTTACTTCTACTTCACCCATATGGGAAACATCAAATAATCCTGCACTTGTTCGAACAGCTTCATGCTCTTCTTTGATGCTTGAGAATTGGACCGGTAGTGCCCAACCTCCGAAATCAATCGTTTTTCCTCCCCATTCCTTATACACTTCAAAAAGCGGTGTTCGTTTTAATTCAGACATCCTTAATCCCCCTTCAATCTTTGGCACATGTTATACGATGGGTAACATAAAAAGGACAGAAACCTCCTATGTAACGTAAGAAGGTCTCTGTCCTTGCACCTGAAAGTTTACCTAAAAAGGCTTTCCCCTTTGGTGGCTGCTTAAAATTAGCAGCGCTCTCCAGAGCTGCGTCAAACAAGAGTTCTTTTGCCTGAGAGATTCACATTTTCTGCTTGCTCCTTCGGCGCTACATAGGTAGTCTCTCCCCTTGTTATCATTCGCATTATAATATTATCCAAAGTGGTCATACTAATTATACTAATAAAATAAATTACCTTATTAAAATATTTTAAACATTAAAGCTATTATCATCCTACCATTAACAGAATACATTGAGCAATAACTTTATTAGAAAATTATAAAGCAGAGGATTGTACAAAAGGAGTTGGAACCATGTCGATCGAAATTGAATTTGATTCCTCCTGGAAGGATGATTTTTTACATAGAATTGAAAACGATGGTCCATGGGGTAATTGGGAGCTTTTTAAACTAGCTATTAATGTTGAAAAACATCTCGTCATTCCGGATTTCAAGGGTCTATTGGCACCTGGTCATTTACCCAATCTAACCCCCCTCCCACACCAGCTTGAAACAGCTAAACAAGTCATTGAAAACATGAATGGGAAAGCCATACTTGCTGATGAAGTAGGACTTGGTAAAACGATTGAGGCCGGGTTAATACTTAAAGAATATATGATTCGCGGCTTGGTGAAAAAGGTATTAATTCTTGTCCCTGCTTCTTTAGTTACTCAATGGTCGATGGAGTTGAATAGCAAATTTTTTATTCCTGCTATCTCACAAAGGAAAAGCTATGTTTGGGAACAGTGTGATGTCGTCGTATCGTCGATTGATACAGCCAAACGAAATCCACATCGAGACATAATTTTCAAGCAAGATTATGACCTTATAATCATCGATGAAGCACATAAACTTAAAAATAATAAAACAAAAAACTACGAATTTGTTCAAAATCTAAAAAAGAAATTTTGTTTACTTCTAACAGCCACTCCGATTCAGAACCGGGTCGAAGAAATATTTAATCTGGTTTCATTGTTAAAACCTGGTCATCTAGGGAGCGAAACTGCCTTTTTTGAAAAGTACAAGCGTGATGCACGGTCATTAAATGACAATGAGCATTTGAAAGAATTAGTTAACAAGGTAATGATTCGAAATCGACGTGCTGATACAGGAATTGAGTGGACGAAGAGACATGTAGAAACCATTCCGATTGAATGTACCACAGAGGAGAAAGATCTTTATGAGTCAATCACTGATTTGAAAAGTGAAGGGAATTGGGTCCAGACTAGTTCATTCTCCGTAATGACATTACAGCGTGAGGCATGCAGCAGCAGAGAGGCAGTTTTTTACACGTTAAAAAATATGCTTCAAAAAAAGGAAAATCCAACTCCTGCATTCGAAGAACAAATTCAATATTTAATAAAAAAGGTCGAAGCTGTCCAGAAAAATTCGAAAGCGGAAAAGGCATTAGAATTAATTCAAAAAGTGAATGATAAGGTGATTATTTTTACTGAATATCGGGCCACGCAAATGTACCTTCAATGGTATTTAAAACAACATGGAATATCATCTGTCCCCTTTCGAGGCGGCTTTAAGCGAGGGAAAAAGGACTGGATGAGAGAATTATTCCAAAAGCATGCACAAGTCCTCATTGCAACAGAAGCAGGCGGCGAAGGAATTAACCTTCAATTTTGCAACCATATTATTAACTTTGATTTGCCCTGGAACCCAATGCGGCTAGAACAGCGAATTGGACGAATCCATCGTTTAGGCCAGGAAAAGGATGTCATGATTTATAATTTTGCGATAAAAAATACGGTCGAAGAACATATTTTAAAGCTTCTATATGAAAAAATTCATTTATTTGAAAAGGTTATCGGCGAGCTCGATGATATTTTAACAAAGTTGGAATTTGGCAATATTGAAGATCATTTAATCGATATTTTTGGACAATCCGCTTCAGAAGGTGAAATGCGCATAAAAATGGAGAATTTATCATCGATGATCGAATTTGCAGAGGACATGAAGAAAGGAGAATCCCATGCAGCAGCAGGAAATTCATAACTTTCTATTGAACTACTTTCAGGCCAATGATTGTACGATTGTGGCAAATGGTCCTGGATATTTAACCGTTCAGTTGACAGTAGAACTTGACAAAGAATTAATGAACCGGCCTTTTTACTGGCACTATTTAGAAAAAATAGGCGGAGTTCCCAACCCAATGAAATTAACCTTTATCACGAATCAAGATGCTGCTCCTGAAAATATGAAAGGGGAAATCATCCATTTTGGTTCCCCTCGACTTCATCAAATTTTTGCATCGACAAAAAACTTAGCCAGTTATATCCGGCTGTATGAAAATCATCGGAATCAAAACAAGCAAACTCCCTTACTTCCTTGGCTTTGCCTAAATGTTAAGATTTCTTATCAATGTGACCGTAAGCGGGATATTTTTAAATCAATCGGCTTACAGCTCATTAACGGAAAAATGGTTGAGGATTTCCATGACAGGCTGCTTGAAATACAGTTAACACCAAAAATACCTGACTATTCCTTTACGTTGTCACCTTTAGTGAAACCTCAAAGCGGAATGACAAGAATTGAAACCTATCTTACATCCGTGATTGAGAAGGAAGATCACACTTGGTCTCTCGAGGCTAGAGAGCGTTGGGATCAGGATTTACGCCTTTTACATCACTTTTACGAAGATATAGAAGATGAAAATGAAAACTATGAGACCGAAAAAATAGCCTTAAAAGAACAATACGAACCTAAAATAAACATATCCTTCATCAATGGAGGCCTCTTTTATCTAACCGAAAAAGCACTATAAGGGAAAGGGTGTCAGGCACCATGTGAAATTTTCACATGGTGCCTGACACCCTTTTGTGACAACTTTTTGACACCAAATATATTATTTGCCGAAAAAGATAAGTTTTTGCGTGAATAAAAAAGGAAACGGTAGAAACCTGTCGAATTTTATTCCAAGTAAAAATAAAAAGGTGGTGGTACCTATTGTTAGCGAGATAGAAATTTTAGCAAATCGAATCATTACAGATGCAGCACGGAACCAGGCAACAGATATTCACATTATCCCTAGGAAGAAAGACACGCTCGTCCAAATCCGATTAACCAACAAGCTCATACCTCGACTATCCCTTCCAAAAGATGAATGCGACAGATTAATCTCACATTTTAAATTCACAGCCAATATGGATATCGGAGAAAGAAGACGACCACAAAGTGGAGCTTTTTTTTGCGAAGTCGACGGAAATTTAATGGGTCTCAGACTTTCCACTCTCCCTTCTAATAACAGAGAGAGCCTTGTCATTAGGCTGTTACCACAGCAAGAACAGATACCTTTTCACCAACTTTCACTTTTCCCATCAATGACCCGAAAACTACTCGCTCTTCTCAAACATGCTCATGGTTTAATTATCTTCACCGGGCCAACAGGCTCGGGCAAAACCACAACACTCTATTCTTTATTAAACGAAACTGCCCACTTATTTCATCGTAATGTTATCACACTCGAAGATCCCATTGAAAAAAACTATGACTCCGTCTTGCAAATTCAAGTGAATGAAAAAGCAGGCGTAACTTATGCAGCCGGATTGAAGGCGATTCTTCGTCATGACCCTGACATTATTATGGTGGGTGAAATAAGAGATGCTGAAACAGCAAAAATTGCCGTTAGAGCAGCATTAACAGGGCACTTAGTGCTTTCGACGATGCATACCCGTGATTCTAAGGGTGCGGTTTATCGACTGCATGAGTTTGGGGTCAATTGGTTAGAGGTCGAGCAGACGCTCATTGCGATAACCGCTCAAAGGCTAGTTGAACTAACCTGCCCCTTTTGTGAAGGAGATTGTTCACCTATTTGTTATTCCTACGGCAGATGGAAACGCGCCAGTGTGTTTGAACTTTTATCAGGAAGAAATTTACATGCAGTAATGAAAGCTGCCCAAGGAGAACAAATTGAGATACGTTACCGCGTGTTAAAGGATGTAATTAATAAAGGCATTGCCCTTGGGTATATTCAAGAATCTGAATTTGAACGTTTGGTGTATGATGATGAATCGTCATAAATGGACTGTGAATGAACAAGCTCATTTCCTGAGAAGAACTGGTGAACTATTAGCAAGGGGGTATCCAATTGCCTTAGCAATTGAATCCATAGCATTACAATTATCAACAAAACGTAAGGAGGAGTTAAATGGGTGTTTAGATGAGTTGAAAAAAGGTTTACCGTTTCATGATGCTTTAAATAATCTTGGTTTCCACAAAGACTTAGTTGGTTATGTCTATTTTGCCGAGCAGCACGGCAGCTTTGCAGATGCTTTGTTAGAAGGAAGTGATCTTGCCCTATTAAAAGATAAAGATTTACAAAAATTACTCAAGTTGCTTCAATATCCAATGATACTTTTGGTTATCACAGGATTTCTATTTATTTTTATAGAAAATACTTTACTTCCAAGGTTTACAACCCTTTTTTCATCACTTGGACTGGAAGCAAATTTTTTCACGAATGTCATTTACTCTTTTGATCATTACTTCCCAATTGTTATCGGTGCCTTACTTCTTACACTAGCGATGGGAGCAGTTTATTACTTTCTATTTTTCCGAAAACTCTCCGTCCTTAAGCAAAGGTCTCTACTTGTTCGAATCCCTTTTGTTGGCAGGATCCTCAAGCTACTGTTTACCCACTACTTTTCCATTCAACTAAGCTTCCTCTTATCCGGTGGATTATCAGTTTCAGAAGCCCTATTACTATTTGAACAGAATCATAGACATCCTTTTTATAGTCACTTAGCTAATCAAATAAAAAGTAAGTTAATGACCGGAGAAAAATTGGAGACTATCTTAGCATCCCTATCATTTTTTGAAAAGGAATTTCCGATGATTGTAAAACATGGCCAAGAAAATGGAAAATTGGAGCAGGAATTACTATTTTTTAGTAAGCATTGTGTTACCAACATGGAGGAAATGATAGAAAAACGTTTAAAAGCCATTCAGCCAGTTCTTTACCTTTTTATTGGATTTATGGTGGTTTCTATGTATTTGGCTATTCTTTTACCTATGTTTCACTTATTAGATGGAATCTAATAAAGCGCAAGCGCCCGTTTAGCGGCGTATGGACTGGAGCGCTCCAACTGAGATAAAGGAAACACGGAGAGCGGAGCGATTCGATGTTGACTTATCGTAGGGCGGAGAGCGAAGTCCACTAGCCGTTGGGCGCTGGAGCTGGACAGTTATCTAAGTTCAAAAACTAATACTTTTTATCTTATAAAAAATGGAGGTTCATTAAAATGATGAACAATGAGAAAGGCTTCACTTTAATCGAAATGATGATTGTCATGCTAGTAATTTCTGTGCTGTTAATAATCACAATTCCCAACGTTGCTAAACATAATTCAAATATAAACAATAAAGGCTGCGATGCCTACGTTAAAATGGTTCAAGCTCAAGTTCAAGCTTATGAAATGGATAAGAATAAGATTCCCACAATCGCGGAACTAAAAACGGAAGGATATATAAAGACGGACGCTAAAGGCTGTCCAAACGGTAAGACGGTTGAAATAGACTCTGAAGGTACTGTTACAGCTGTTGCATTAGTAACCAACCCATAATGAATAACCATCAAAAAGGCTTCACTTTAATTGAGTCCTTGTTAGTTCTCTCCATCTTCATGATTATCTCCTCAATTACAGTTTTCTCCTTAAAGCCACAGCACACAGTATTGGAGGATGAGGCCTTTTTAACCCAATTAAAAGCAGACCTATATTATGCACAACAATATGCTATTTCCCATCAGGATGAAGTTTCAATTGTTTTTTTTCCAAGCCAGAATCGGTACACTATCTTCTTGCTGCCCGACCTGCCACCAGTCGTCCATCGCAATTACTCAAAAAATATTACACTCACCGAGGGCTCCCTTACCTTATATTTCAAATTTCTAAGTGACGGCAATGTAAACAAATTTGGCACGATCTATATCCAAACCAACAATAAAAGATATGTTTTAACCGTATTAATTGGAAAGGGGCGCTTCTATGTTAAGGAGTATTAAAGGCTTTTTCTTGCTGGAATTGCTGCTTTCTCTATCGGCCTGGTTAATGCTTAGCTTATTTTGTCTTCCTTTATTGATTGAGCTAAGGGATCAATCTCGGCAATTGGAATTGGAAAGTAAAGCAAGGCAGCTTATGTATGAGGAACTCCAGACCCAATTAATCAATAAATCATTTTCAAATTACACTTCCATTCTGAATGGAGTTGAGTACCAAATCATTTGGAAAAACAATGAAACAGTTGACCAAAAGGAGGTGTGTGTAAGAATTGAAAAAAATTCTTTCCTGCCTGAAACCGAAATATGCGGTTTACTGGAATGAAGAAGCATTTACGCTCATCGAAGCACTCATTGCTTTTTCTATCTTTACGACGATTATTTTCTTTATGACACCTATTTTTCAAATTATCCTTACGAATAAGGATATTGAGGCATCCTTACAGGCAATGGAGTGGGAAGTCTTTTCCAGCCAAATAAAAAAAGAAATAAGACTGTCTACTCGGGCAGAAGTGGTTTCCGGACGACTAATTCTAACGAAGGATATAGAAACTATTCAATATGAAAGATATGGCACTAACCTTAGGAGACGTGTGAATTCTACTGGACATGAAATCATCCTCCAAAATGTCTCACAATTTTCCTTTACTATTTTAAACAATGCAATCAAAGTCTTCGTAACGGACCTACGGGGAAGAGAATACTCAGTGACAGCTTTTCCAATCGTTAATTGGGGGCCAGTCCCATGAGAAATAATGAGAAAGGGTTCACTTACCCACTTACCTTATGTTTGGTCATCCTTTTTTTATCATTTTTCTCGTTACGTATTGAACAATTATTATCCGTAAGAAAAATGGCACATGAAACAGATATCATCCTGCAAGAGGAGTACTATTTTCTATCGTCGGCAAAAAAAGTTGAAGTGAATTTTCAAAAGAGTGGGACATTACCTTCTAAAGGGGCATTTACTTTTGTTAAAGGCACCATGAATTACCAAGCTGACCCTCCTACTGGATATATCCAAAAAGTCAATTTCACACTTCTCCTTAATGCAGGTGTTAAAGCATATATCGGTAGGGGATATTTTGATACGAGAACCAAAAAATTAACCAAATGGATTGAATTGAAGTAAACAAACTTGGACATACTTGATGATGAAAATTAAAGGCAGGTGTGTCCATGAAAACTAATGACTATGTTAAATACATGACCCAAACCATCGTAAAATATGCAGACCAACCGAAGGATGAACGAAGACGTCTTCGGACAGTACGTAAGGAAACAAAAGCATCCTTTTGGTATCGTTGGTTCGGAATACTACCCTACATTCTCTATTACGAAGTAAAAAATAGACGAAAAATGTAACTGGCAATCCTACATATACATTCTTTAATACTTTTCCAAAATAGCTATATTTTGGCCATTGACAATAAGTAGTTTATTAGATTGGGCTATTTTTTTATTATATTGTTACAATAAAAAGTCCGAAATTGTGAACATTTTCTAAACTTATAGTGTTAACGTTGTTAACCTCATTCCCATGTTCCTTTCGCTGTATTATAATGGAATAAATTATGGGGGTCCGAGGTGAACAGTGATGGAACAAACATTAAAGATAACAAACGTTTTGTCAGATCCAACACGGTACTATATTTATCAATACATTACCAAACGTCATCAAGAAGTAACAGTTCAAGAGGTGGCGGAAAATTTTAATATTCATCCGAATGTAGCAAGATTGCATTTATCAAAGCTAGAAGATGTCAATATGTTAGCATCGGAAACAAAGAAAACTGGAAAAGGCGGAAGGCCAAGTAGGTTGTATCGTTTATCTGACGATGTAATCCAGCTTCATTTCCCATTCCGTGACTATATGCTCTTATCCAAAGTCGCCATTCAAACAATGATTTCGCTTGGAGAAGTAGGAAAGCAAGCCCTTTACCTAACAGGAAAACGTTTTGGTACTGAAGTGATTGACCAAGAAAAGGCAAAAAGAGCGTTTGGCGAGGAATTAGAATTTGATCAAAAGCTAACAATATTAAAAAGTGCTGCAACACTTGCAGGTTTTTATCCGGAATTTGAAGCAAACGGTGAAAAAACAAAAATCTATTTCCAAATATTCAATTGTCCATTTAAAGAAGTGGCAGAAGAACATACGGAAACAGTTTGTAGTATGCATCATGAATTTCTAAAGGGCATGTTTGAAGCACTTTTTGAATCCGTTGAGTTGATTGAGAAGGATAATATTATTTCCGGCTGCGAAACTTGTTCTTATCAAGCACTGGTAACAAACTAATTCGAAACCATTATTTACATTATGCCTCCTTTTACTTTATAATATTGTAATGATGGTATCGTAGGGTAAAAGGAGGGGATACATATGGATCGCATGTTCAGAGTTTGTGGTTTCTGGACGGGCATTTTTACAGTAATGTTTTATCTAGGAGATTTGGATAAAACGGCAATGTTATTCTTAGCCCAAACAGGTTTTTTCGTTTTGCTTAGCTATCTTAAATTATCCGAACGCATGTATTTGTGGGTCTTCGGAGCATATTTAACAGTTTTCTTCGCTGGCTTCACTTATTGGACAACATTCATGATGGTGCCTGGTGTAGCAGAGTAAGAACAATTAGGAAAACGCCGGAAAACTCCGGCGTTTTTCTTATTCTACGAAAACGTTCCTTTTATTTAACTTTATCCCTTTTTGCTGAATGACCACATGAAAATAAGAACTCATTCCGGAGGGCATGATTAAGCTGCGAATTGCCCGATTCCGTTTACTAACCTCTGAAAATGGATTGGGGTCATAATGGTTCTCTAATTCTTTTAGAATACCGGCTTTTAATAAAAATTCATCTTGTCTTAGTTTGGAAATTAACTCTAACTCTGCTTGTTCACCCTTTTGAATGAGATAATCAAAATGGATATGCGTGGTAATATCCATTTCACCAGGATGCTGTAGGACATCATTAATCATCTGATGCTGAAAATAGCCTCTTAAACTCCCCTTCGCCCTCCCCGGGTCCATCCACTCCTCAAGTGTATAGCCATAATCCGCTGTTACAACAATTCCTTTTATTAAAGACTGAGAAATTTCCCGTAACATTTTTTCCATTGCTAACGGAACCTCAATCCGCTGGTTTTCCCTTAATTCCATCTTGCATTCCTGTAAAAAAAACAGGATGTCTGAATTTGTTAACAGCACTTTTTGCTCAAACAGTTCATTATCTTTAATCCCAATCATTACTTCAAAAAGGTTCCCATTTACCTTTTCAATCACATGAACTGGCAGCGCATCAAATAGTTCGTTGGAAAAGATCATTCCCTCAAAAGGCTCAACTTCACAAAGGCTCTCTACTTGGACAATCGGAAAATTAATCAGCAATTCCCTTTGCAATTTCCGATGATAGGGACTGCTTTCAACAATAATATATTTTAAGGGGGTTTTTATCGTCTCTTGCCATTCCTGTAAAAACGCCTCGGCAAAACGTCCATTTCCTGCTCCAATTTCACAAAATACTGGGTCTAATTGTCCATTTGTACAGATATTAGAAAACCATTTTGCCATCATTCTACCGTATAGATCAGATATATTGCTGGTTGTAATGAAATCACCTAGTCGGCCAATTTTCTGTTTATCTTTCATATAATAACCGTAATTAGGATGATATAATGCGGCCCCGATAAAATCCGCATAGGAAATCAACTCATTGGATGAATTTGTAATTAAACCCTTTAAAAATGTGTTCATATATACTCCTTTTTTAAGTAAACACTATTGACATAGTGTTTACTTTATAATATTGTAAGGATAGTAGCTTAACTTTTATCCCTCCCATATAAGAATAAAATATCCCCCAGAAAAACCCTTCTCAATTTGGAGAAGGGTTTTTCTATAGTTTATCGTCTCCCCAGTCTTAAAATCCATTTAAAAACGGATTACTGTCCATTTCTTCACCAATGGTTGTTACAGGGCCGTGTCCTGATAAGACATACGTTTCTTCAGGCAAAACAAGCAGTTTATCATGGATGCTCTTTAGCAGCTGTGTTTCATTTCCTCCTGGCAGGTCTGTTCGACCAATACTCCTTTGAAACAAGGCATCTCCAGAGAGAACAAACCCAGCCTTCTCAAAATAATAAGAAACACTTCCCGGTGAATGTCCAGGAGTATGAAAAATGGTAAACTCAAAACCACCTAAGTTCATTTCCCCTTCATTTTTAATAATATGATCAGCTGGATTTACTGAAATTGATTCTTGAATCATAAAATATTGTGATCCATTCAATGAGGCGTCACCCAACCATTTTTCCTCCTGTTTGTGAAGATAAACCGGAATTTTATAAAAGTCCCTTACTTCATCCACACCCCCAATATGATCAAAATGGGCATGGGTTAATAAAATGGCAAGTGGTTTTATTTTTCTATTGTTCAACATCTGAATGAGCTTTTTCCCTTCACTGCCTGGGTCAAAGATTAAACAGGAGCGATCAGAATTTTCTACTATGTAACAGTTCGTTTGAAGTGCCCCCAAGGGGATTTGCTGCCATTTCATTCTCATTGTACCTCCAATTAAAATTACGATATAATTATTTTACACTAAGTAGGTAGTAGAGTTAAAGCATACTTATTCAATCATGTCCTTTTTTGGACTCGACAAATGAAAGAAAAAAATATAAAATAAGTATCGAATGTATATAATATAGGTACATAATTTTTTTGAAATTTTTGTTGTATTGCCTGCATATGACGAATAAGGGGGATTTTCCATGGGTTTAGTAATTATTTTTGCTCTTGTAACCATCCTTGCTGCTTACGGCGGATTTTCAGCACTCAAGAATAAAAACTTCTTAGGCGCGTTTTGGGGTGTAGCATCATTTCTGACTTTTGGTTGGTTTACAGTAATGACCATTGTTCATTCTGGATTTCCTACAGGAACTCACTAAGAACTTAAAAAGACTGCCAGGCGGCAGTCTTTTTTATTGTAATGGGAGGAATCTTACTCCTCATTTAACAGGCTTGTTACCCGCTCTACTTTATATTCCATACTGCGCTTAACATCTCTTCGTTCATCAATTCGAATCGTTGTAGCGACCCGCTGTATCCCTTCAGAGAAGGGGACCTCATGCATTTCTTGAATTACCTCAAAAAGAATTGGTAATTCACCTTCAATGATTGTGTTCATCGGTGTTAATTGAAACCGAATCTTCCCTTCTTCTTGATATTTTCTCAAAACCTTTTGAACACTTGCCACATATTTACTAACACTTGGAGTTTCTGTACCTATAGGAATAACTGTTACATCCACGATGGCCATATAATATTACCTTCCTCTCCTCATTTTTCATCACAACGTGATTTTAACATAATCGAAGATCAAATAAAAAAATGACAACCGTATTGTCATTCTTTTATTAATTCATATATTTTCTTGCGGTCAATATCCATAATTTTTTCAAACCGATTCCCATACAAAAGGGCATTGCCTGAAGGGGATATAGCGATAGGCTCATTTTCTAGTCCTTCGTATATTAAGTTTCTGCTGCCATTCTTAGGATTGTAGGCTAGAAGTTGAAAGCCATCAATATAGGAATCTGCTTCACCACTGGTTAAAGGGCTAAAAGTAATAAATTGTCCTTTCTTTTCATTATAATCATTGTAAGGAACTAACCAATCTGAATAATTGGTTAGTTGTGGAATCGAAAACGTAAATAGCCTTTTCATTTCTTTATCAAAAAAAGAATAACTTGCCATGGATTGATCTTTTTCATTTACAGCGACTGTCATGAACAGATTACGTGTGGTAGAAAAATTGATCACAGAAGGATATAAAGTCTTTTCATTCCCATTAGCTAAATTTTTTTCGATTAGGGGTGCAGATAAGGACGGACTATTTTTATCCCAATTAATCAGGGCAACCTCACTCGCATTTATCCATTTTATAAAGGGCTGAGGCAAGTTAAGTTCAGCGATATTAGCCCTTTTCAAATCTAGTAAAAATACTTGAAAGGTCCAATCCTCATCAAATTTTGTGACTAGAATCTTTGATTCCTTGTAAGGATTCCACTCAAATGATAATTCATAGGAAGCAAATGATTTTTTCAATTGTTCCTTTCCATTTGTATCAATAATTGTTACCTCCCCTTCGTAGGATGAAGGAGAGGAATGAATCAATAACCTCTTTTTTGAAGGGCTAATTTCTACATTGACAATCGGATGTTCACTTTTATAAATAAATTCACTTTTACCTGTAAGCAGATCGTATCGAAAAACACTTGAAGTTTGTTCTAGATTGGTAATATAGAGGACCTGGGTATCAGAAAGCCAGCCGACAAGTTTGTAAAATTCACCTGCTTGGATAGAAATGGGTAACTTCCATTTGTCTCCCAGAGCAGCATGTGTTTTCAGACTTTCATTTTTAGAAGTACCTTTTTGATTTAATTGCTCTTTTTCGGCACATGCACTTAAAATGAGGACCAAAATAAATAAACGGAGGATAAGAAAAATAGGATTATTACTTTTTTGCCGGCTCAATTTATCAATATTTCCTCCTCTCATTTATCTCTCTTAAATTAGTACGCTTTTTTACTAAAAATGTTTCAGCTTTTATTATAAATAATTAAAATAGGAAAAAAGCCGCATGACTGCGGATTTTCCTAAGTTATCTATTGATTTACTTTATTCTTAATCAACCAAGCAGCACCAAGTACTCCTGCATCATTCCCTAATGTTGCTAGAGCAAGTTTCGTGGAATCCCCTACGGCTGAAAAAGCAAACTTCTCAAAATGACTTATTACAGGATCTAATAAAATATCGCCAGCTTTTGAAACACCACCGCCAAGAACAATTTTCTCAGGGTTAAGCGTATTTGCAATATTAGCTAAGACGAAACCTAAATGAAAGGAAACCTCATTCAATACAGATTGGGCCGCTTCGTCATGATTACGGGCTGCATCAAAGACATCTTTTGCAGTGATCCTGCCATTCTCAGCAAACTTTTCAGACAATTCACCTTTTCCCCCGTTAGCAGGTTCAATCCGAGCTAAACGAACAATTCCTGTTGCAGAAGCGACCGTCTCCAGACAGCCTGTCTTCCCGCAATTGCATGGTGCTCCGCCGCTTGGGATGGCTGTAATATGACCTATTTCTCCTGCTGCACCATTAATGCCTTGAACAACCTTTCCGCCAACAATTACGCCGCCGCCGACACCTGTTCCGAGTGTGACACAAACAAGGTCCTTCGCTCCATCCCCCGCTCCAATCCACATCTCACCCAATGCTGCACAGTTTGCGTCATTTTCAATTGCAGCCGGAAGTGAGGTTGCTGCTTCAAGGCGGTCCTTTAGAGGATATTGATCTGGCCAACCTAAGTTAACAACATTTAAAACAATACCCTCTTCATAGTTTACTGGCCCGGGTGCACCCATACCAATTCCTAGGATATTACTTTTTGTTTGATTATGTTCAACTAGTTTTTCATCAATTGAGTTAGCAATATTTACTGTAATCATTTGTCCTTCATTTGTGTTATCCGTCGGTATTTCCCATTTGTGGACAATCTCACCATCAGTAGTTATAAAGGCTAATTTAGTAGTTGTCCCACCAAGGTCAACGCCAATAATCCATTTTTTTGACAATCGAATCACCTATCTTTTTTTATGACTTTTTCTTTTTGAAATTGTATTTCATGTCTTAAAATTAAAAGTGCTGTTTGGAATTCCCTTGGCTCTATCAACTGTGATTGATAAAGATCCTTTAACTCCATTTCCATTAATTCAAGGTCTGCAACTCTATCACCTATATAAATAATTGTTCCAAAGCTCTTTAAAAATTGCTGAATATCATAAATGGTTTTCATCTATATCTCCTTGTATTTTAATTGAGAGAAACCTAGTAGTACAAGCTAATTTTTTATTTAGAAAATAATGCGATGTTCTACTCTCCTCCGCCGGATGGTTGGAGCTGACGATTGATTTCGCGAAGTAATTCATAATAATCCTGTTGTTTGGGTTTTAGCTTAATAGCCTTTTCTATATTTCCTTTTGCCTCTTCTAGATCGTGTTGTTCAAGATTAATAAGTGCTAAATTAAAAAACGCCTCATCAAAACTAGGATCTAGCTTAATGGCTTGTTGTAAATGTGTTTTTGCTTCTGAAAGCATACCTTTTTTAATTTCAACAAACGAGAGAAGAAAGTATGTTTTCTCTGATAGATTGACTGACTGTTCTTCGGATTCCTTTAAAACATTATAGGCTTTATCATAGTTGGTTTGTTTTATATATTCCTGAGCCATTAATAAATTGGAATTTTCATCATGAGATTTACCAAGAGAACTAAATCCATAAGTTAAAGACCCCCACAGGAGTGCTCCAGACGCGATGAAAAATAGCAGTTGCAGCCATAGTTTTTTCTTCTTTGGGAAATGGACAAGTCCAGCTGCAAGGAACCCCCCAACCAAACCACCAAGATGTCCCGCATTATCAATTCCAGTTGCTGAAAAGCCGATCATTAGATTGATTCCAAGAACGACGATTAAATTCATTCCCATGGTCCGAAAAAACAACTTTGGGAAAATAACTCCAAAATAGAGTAACGCTCCAAAGCAGCCGAAAATAGCACCACTTGCCCCCGCTGATAAGTTAGCACTAAAGATGAAACTAGCAATAAACCCCGTGACTCCAGCAAACATGTATATCCAAAGAAAACGAAGATTGCCAAAAATTCTTTCCACTTCAGTCCCGAGAAAGTATAAAGCCAGGGTGTTCATTGCTAGATGGGTAAAACCAATATGAAGAAAAACTGGTGTTATAAACCGCCACCATTCCCCTTCGACAATTAGTTGGTTAACCTTTGCCCCGTATTTTATCAAGGTGGAAGTATTGGTGCTTCCTCCATGAAGCTGAAGCCAGAGAAAAACAACAATCTGGATAGCAATGAAAACATAAGTGAAGAAGGGTTTACCATTCATCAGAACAGCTCTTTCTGTCTTTACTTTCTTCATCGCATAATCCAAAGTTGCTTTCTTAACAGCCTCAACATCCTCCTCTGAGTATTCTTCATTGATTGTAAAATGAAAATGAGTCCCGAGTCTCTCTGAAATTCGTTGAAAACCTGTTTCGAATATCCCCTGTGCAAAAAGAAAAGAACTTACCATCGTTTTATTTCCTTCTGAATAGACAAAAGGTTTCACGAGACGAAATTCATATTCATCCACTGGCGGGAATTGACTAACATAAATGTTGACAACATTTAACTGCTGTCGACCAATTTGCTTGCGAACTCTCTCTCCATTAGCAGCAGTAAACTCGATATCCCGCTGCATCGCATTGCTCCAATCCAAATTATGAAGCAAAATACGAATGATCGGTGCTTTTTTATTCTCTATTTTTTCTAGCCATAATTCCTTTTGATTCTCAAATAATTGTATAATCCGGTAACCGTGATCTGAAATAAATGAAAAAGCCAGCTTCCAAAAGATGTAACTCTCCTTACTATTCATTTCCCCCCTGCTTCCTATGTAAAATAAGCACACAATCTATCCGATGATAATTTAATCCAACATTACCTTATTACCTTTCATTATAAACGAAATCTCTAACTACAAAAATCAAACAGCTTAATTTTTGTGGAGATTGTTTTTTCAACAAAAAAAAACCATCTGTGGTTTTCACCTTTCAGATGGTCTTCCAAAAACAGATTGCATCATTTTCTGTTTTACACCAGGGAAGCTCATGACTGAGCCAACAGCCAGCCGGCGCATCCAACTAGATGCTAGTAGTACATTAATAAGACGGTATCTGTATCGGAAACCAAAATATCCAATTGACCCAATCATCAATATGGAAGTTAACATACGAGACATATCAATCCCTCCTACTACTATTTTGTATGAAGGACCATTATATTATCCATAAAAAAGGACTGAATTCTCACTTTAAGAATTCAATCCTTTATATTAATATTTCTTAAAGACCGGTTCCATTGTTTGCTTCAATACATTTACAGAATTAACAAATTTCCCTTGCTCTTCATCATCCAATTTTAATTCCACGACTTGCCTAACACCTTCTCGATTAACTACAGCAGGCACACCAATAAAAATGTTATTCTGTCCATATTCCCCATCTAAATAAGCGGAAACAGTTAAAACAGAATTTTCATTTTCAAGAATTGCTTTTGTCAATCTTACTAGCCCCATTGCAATTCCATAATATGTTGCACCTTTCCTCTCAATGATATGGTAAGCAGCATCACGAACATTTAAGAAAATTTGATCAAGGTCCGAATGTTTAAACCCTGCTTTATTTTTTGACCATTCACTAATAGAGGTACCAGCAATATCAGCATGACTCCATACAGGAAGTTCTGTATCGCCATGCTCTCCAATAATATAGGCATGGACATTCCGGGTGTCAACATCAAAATAATCGCCAAGCAAAAAGCGGAAACGAGCTGTATCCAGAATCGTACCAGAACCAATAACCCGTTCTTTTGGCAAACCTGAAAATTTCCATACGGCGTATGTTAAAATGTCGACCGGATTTGTGGCAACAAGGAAAATACCATCAAACCCACTTGCCATAATTTCTTCGACAATTCCTTTAAAAATCTTTGTATTCTTTTCGACTAAGTCAAGTCGAGTTTCCCCTGGCTTTTGATTGGCACCGGCTGTGATAACAACCAAGTCTGCTTCACGACAATCCTGATAACTTCCAAACCAGATTTTCGTCCGGGATGGAGAAAATGGAAGGCCGTGATTCAAATCCATTGCATCTCCTTCTGCCTTTTCCTTATTTAAATCAATCAAGACTAGTTCCTCGGTTATCCCTTGATTTAATAGAGCAAAAGCATAGCTTGAACCAACAAAACCTGTTCCAATGAGAGCAACTCTATTCACGCGATTTAACATAACCAATCCTCCATGTGAACGTATTTAGGCTATATCATATTATCCTAAAAGGATGGATAAAATTAATTATATAAATATAAGACTCCTATCGCTGCCATTGCAGCAAATAATCCTGAAAGGAAATTCACCATATCATTATCTACGAAAATAGACCCTTTTATTCTTGTTGCCGGACAACCACAATGCCTCTTTTTTTCAGTCTCTATCCCACATTCCTTGCAAACATAAACCTGTTGGTAAAATGCTCCAATCAACGTATCAATAACATTTCCCAAATAACCAAATATAAAAACGAGCGCTGTTAAGAAATAACCTAAATCAAAAAGCCAAAACCCAATGATGGAGACAAGGAATGAACCTGCAAGTGATGCAATGCTTCCCAATAAACTAATTGCTCCTGATGTTCCTTTGTCGACCCGTTTAAAGGTTCTTATGTATAATGGTTCTTGTTTGCTTAAGCTGCCAATTTCCGAGGCCCACGTATCAGAATTCGCACTAGCAAGGCAGACTACAAAGCTGATCAACCAAATCATATCATGGTTGAAATAATAAATAATACTGAAAAGTCCTGCTGCACCTCCATTTGCTGCTACCTGACGCCAATCTCTTGTAGCCCCTTTTGCAAGCTTCTCCTCTATTATGCACTTATCGCTGCTTTTATATTTTGACCAAAAATTTGATGAGGCAAAAAATACGCCAAGCAAGAAAAGACCATTTACACCGAAGCCAAAAAATACAGCAAGTCCAACGAAAATGGCAGCTACGGCCCCTGTGAATGTCAAGGATTTGCGGAGATAACCTGCTGTACTCGTCAGCAGAATAACTACGAAAATCAAAAATGCTTCGATCATTTTATTTTGATAATTCCGTGGTTAGTAATAATTCTTGAGACTGGGATATCGTGCTCCTCAACCTGAAAATAAGGGACTAATTGTTCGTTAAAGGCAAGTGAAATGGTTTCCCCTTGGTAATTTTGTAAATAACGATCATAGTAGCCTCCGCCAAAACCTAAACGATAGCCCTCTCTGGTATAAGCTAAACCTGGAACAATCATAAGGTCAATCTTACGTGCATCTACTTCCTTGGTTAGTTCCTCGATGGGCTCCAATAGACCATAAAATACTGATTCCAGGTGTGAAAATTCATTTATTGTACGGAAGGATAGTCTTTTAACCTGAGGTTCACATTTTGGCACAACCACTTGTTTTCCTGATTCCCAGGCTTTGCGTATAATTTGAAATGTATCAACTTCCGGCTGTTTTGAAACCGTTAAACCAATAACTTGCGCCTGTTTCCAGGCATCATCCTCAAAAAGATGACAAGCAATTTTATAAGAATAATCTTCATATTGAGGTTTTGTTAGCCTTGAAAGTGTTTCTTTCATTTGTTTACGAATAGAGTTCTTATTATTCATTTTCAGGAAACCTCCTTATTTTTAGGCATAAAAAAAACAGCAGGAAGCCCCTACTGTTTATTTTGTTTCACGATGTGCTGTTGAACGTTTTTCTCTTGGGCAATATTTCTTAAGCTCAAGACGATCTGGATTATTACGTTTATTTTTTGTTGAAATATAGTTACGATCTCCACACTCAGTGCAAGCCAATGTAATATTCACACGCATGTTATTTCCCTCCAAACAATTAAGCATTTCTTTCATACGACTTTTCAATGATATCATTTTTTAAAAGGAAATGCTAGTATGTTTTTTCTAGATAATTAACGGCTTCGTTCGATTTGCTTTAAGAGGGCTTGCTCCATCGAAAGTATATCGGTTTTGTTGGAACCAATAATCGTCCAAGTATTCATTTTTCCAATTTCATGAGAACCTAATGTCATGTTTATAGTAAAAATACTTGCTGCAGGGCTTTTAACCATAGGATAATAATTTAAATTCCCCTTTTGAACTGAACTCCATATTCGGTCTGTAAAAGCATTCCATTGCGGCATAGCTGTATATTCCTTCATTCCTACTCCATTGTAGTCTCCATTCACCATGTAAATATTATTATTGGCGAGGTGAAAGATTCTATTATCCGTCGGTGATACAAAAGCAATATTGTCTTGAATAACATTGGGATAGTAATGCATGGCCAGCATTTTAAGCTGTTTCACTTCCTTGCTGTGATTACTGATATAAATGCTTGAAAAACGAATTTTAGAGTGCGGCTGCTCCTGTTTCACTCTGATAATTATTTCTTCCTGATTAAAAACCTTTTCTGTACAATCATGGAGCCAAAGGTATTTTCCGTTTATCCATAAACCTGGAATGAATAGCAGTGTATCCAGTGGCTGTTGTTCGATAGGAGTCTGTTTATATTTTTGTTTTTCAGTTAAGGTTATGGTTCTTCCATCTCCTTCTAATTTAAAAACCTCATTACTCATTTCTTCCTCCATTTCTGCAAACAATTATTATATGCGCAAAATTGCGAATTATTCTCATTAATTGATAATTTAATGGTACCACCAGATTCAACCGCACACAATAAACGCAAATTGTCGTTTCTTGGAAGGAATTAGGATTAAATCACCAAGACACATCACTGTATACAAAAAAAAGATAAGGAAAAAAACTCCTCATCTTGAATAAACTCTATTTTTCATTATGCATTCAAATTAACACGGTCACCTGTCACAAGATAGATCACATTCTCGGCAATATTCGTTGAATGATCAGCGATTCTTTCAATATATCTACATACAAATGATAATTGAATAATTTGGTTGGTTGCATTTGGATTTTGTGGAATATAGCTCAACAGCTCTTGTATCAAGCTGCCAAACATTTTGTCAACTTCATCATCTTTCTCAGCACTCTTTTTTGCCAATTCAATGTCCTCAGAATAATAGGCTTGTATTGAGTCTGAAACCATTTCTAAGGCCATCCCCATCATTCTCGGTATATCAATTATTTCTTTAAAATGCTTTTGATTACCGATATGAAGTGCCGATTTGGCTATATTTACTGCAATATCCGCAAATCTTTCCACTTCTGATGAAACCTTTAAGGCCACACTTATTTTCCTAAGATCCGTGGCTACAGGTGATTGTCTTGCAATTAATAATAATGCTTTATCATTAATTTCATATTCGAGATCATCGATTTCATTATCCCCATCAATGACTTGCTTTGCTTTTTCCATGTCCTGATTAATAAGAGCAATCATTGCCTCTTTGATTGCATACTCGGATTTTTCTGCCATTTTTAATAGCAAATCTTTTAACTCAGTTAGATTATTATCAAAATTTGTTCTTGTACTCATATACGTCACCTCATCATCCGAATCTTCCAGTAATATATCCTTCCGTACGTGAATCTTTTGGATTAGAAAAAATTGTTGAAGTTGAATCAAGTTCGATTAATTCACCCATTAAAAAGAATGCAGTCTTATCTGAAACCCTTGATGCCTGCTGCATGTTATGGGTAACAATAACAATTGTATATTTTTCTTTTAATTCTAAGATCATTTCTTCTATTTTTAAGGTAGAAATTGGGTCTAAAGCTGATGTAGGTTCATCCATTAGCAACACTTCAGGTTTGGTTGCAAGTGCTCTTGCAATACATAACCTTTGCTGTTGACCACCAGATAGTCCTAAGGCAGGAGCATTTAACCGATCCTTTACTTCTTCCCAGAGCGCCACATCCATTAGTGATTTAATAACAATTTCATCAAGATGCTTCTTTTTTGTGATCCCATGGACTCTTGGACCGTAGGCAACATTATCAAAGATAGATTGTGGAAACGGATTGCCCTTCTGAAAAACCATTCCCACTTGCTTACGCAGGTCGACGAGATCCACTCTCTTATCTAATATATTTTGCCCATTCATATTAATTTCACCTGTCATTTTTACATTTGGTACCATATTGATCATTAAGTTAAGTGTTTTAATAAATGTAGATTTACCACAGCCAGAGGGACCAATGATAGCGGTAACCTCTTTTTTATTAATCGGAAAGTTGATGTTCTTTAATGCATGGTGATCACCGTACCATAAATTTAGGTCATTAATATCAAATACTTGTCTGGTTAATGTTGGTATTGCCACTACTTTTCCCCCTTATCCAAACCTTCCTGAGATATATTCCTCTGTCTTTTTAACAGCTGGGTTGGTAAAGATTTTTTCCGTATTATCATATTCAATAATATCTCCGCTTAAAAAGAAGGCTGTTTTATCAGAAATACGGGATGCCTGCTGCATATTATGGGTGACAATGATTATTGAATATTCCTGTTTTAAATCAACGATTAGATCTTCCACTTTAGCATTGGATATCGGGTCCAGTGCCGAAGAAGGTTCATCAAGAAGCATGACAGTAGGTTTCATCGCAATTGTCCTTGCTATGCAAAGACGCTGCTTCTGACCGCCTGAGAGGGATAAGGCAGATTTATGAAGCCTGTCCTTTACTTCTTCCCATAATGCTGCTTTTTTCAGACTCTCTTCCACAATTTCATCTAATGTACTTTTCTTTTTGATTCCAGCAAATTTAAGTGCGTGTGTAATATTTTCATAAATGGATTTTGGAAATGGGTTGGGTTTTTGAAAAACCATGCCGATTTCTTTACGTAGAGCAACAACATTGATTTGCTCAGACAAGATATTGAGATCTTCGTAAATGATTTCCCCTTCTGCCCTTGCTCCTGGAATGAGATCATTCATTCGATTAATACTTCTTAGAAAAGTTGACTTACCACAGCCTGAAGGGCCAATAAGTGCTGTTATGGATTTCTTTTCAATATCCATTGAGATCCCATTTACTGCTCGTTTTTCTCCATAGAAAATCTCTAAATTATTTATCCTTAAAATAGGCTCTTTATGCAATTGGCTGTTTGATTGAACAGCTTGGTTTTCAGTCGTTTTTTCAATAAATGCTGTAACCATCCTATCTCCCCGCCTTTATTTTGATGCTGTTACCTTCTTGTGAATCATACTTCCAATCCACCTAGCTAATAAGTTAAATACTAAAACCGATAATACTAAAACAGCAGCTGATCCATTGGATACCTCTTCAACATCTGGAATTAACCCTTGTGTATTTACAGACCATATGTGAACGGCAAGCGTTTCGGCTGGTCGAAATATATTTAACGGTGATTGCATGGAAAATGGATTCCAGTTTGCGTAATCGAGTCTTGGTGTTGAAAGACCTGCAGTAAATAATAGTGCGGCAGCTTCACCAAATACACGACCTGCAGCGAGAATTGCACCTGTTAAAATCGTCGGAAATGCACTTGGCAATAAAACCGTTTTTATCGTATGCCATTTGGTAATCCCTAAGGCAAGACTAGCCTCCTTCAAATCACTTGGGACCGCACGGATAGCATCCTCACTAACACGCACAATTACAGGCAAATTAAAAACAGTCAATGCTAAAGCTCCTCCTAAAATGGTATAGCCCCAGCCTGTCAAATTAACGAACATTAATAAACCAAACATCCCAATAACTATCGAGGGCAGTGATGCCAGAACTTCAATACAAGAACGAACAATGTCTGTGATTTTCCCTGGTTTTGCATACTCTGCCATGTATATTCCACCGCCAATACCTAATGGAAGGGCAATTAGCATCGTAATAAATAATATATAAAACGAGTTGAATAATTGGTCACGAATTCCTCCGCCCGCACGTACATTGCTCGACGGTGTGGTTAAAAAGTCGAGAGAAATATGTTTAAGTCCATTAACCAAAATATATGAAAATAAACCAACTAATATAGAAATAATAATAATTGCAATTGCGATAAATCCTCCTGTGGCAATACGATCTGCAGTTTTACTGTTCATCACATTTTCCTCCTTGACGAAAGGTAGCGAATGAGGAGAATAAACGCAAACGACATGATTAATAAAATTAAGCCCATTGACCAAAGAGTATTATTTTCTACACTACCGTAAGTGGTATGGCCCATGTTTAGCGTAATAATTGTCGTTAATGTTGCTGAAGCGTCTAATAAGCTTGTTGGTAAATCTCTTACGTTACCGATGACCATTTGAACCGCAAGAGCTTCTCCAAATGCTCTTGCCATCCCAAGAACGATAGCAGTCAACAACGTAGGTAATGCAGCAGGTATTAAAACTTTTCTAATCGTTTGCCAGCGAGTAGCACCTAAAGCGTACGAACCTTCGCGAAGGTTTTTAGGCAGTGAACTCATAGCATCGGTTGCAATAGTCGTTACTGTCGGCAAAATCATAATGGATAATACAATTGTACCTGAGAGCAGGCTAAAGCCAAGTCCGCCCACCTTTTCCCTGATAAATGGTACTAACACTGTAAGCCCGATGAAGCCATAAACTACAGATGGAATTCCGACCAACAGCTCGATGACAGGCTGTAATATCTTTCTTCCCCATGAGGGTGCAATTTCAGTCATAAAAATCGCTCCGCCAATCCCAAGTGGTGCTGCCACTATTGCTGCAAGAAAGGTTACTGCAAAGGAACCAAAAATAAATGGTAAAGCTCCGTATTCAGGCTTCGCTTGATTTGTAGGATTCCAGTGGGTACTGGTTATGAACTCAATAAGACTTACACCATTTTTTATAAAGGATTGTAAACCCTTTGTACCCAGGAAAATGGTTATCGAGATTGTTGCTGATATCATAATTACAGCACAAAAGATAACGAGAATTTTCCCGCGCAATTCACCATCCAGCCAATTTTTCTTAGACTTTAACAATCTGTCTTTTGCAGGAACTAACTTTTCCATAATGCACCAAACACCCCTAAAATACGTCATAATAGGGTAAATGCATATATACATTTACCCTTTCATTATTCAACCTTTTTTATAGATCTTTTTGATTCCCTTTTGCATCACGTTCTACTTTCATTTTTGTTACAGGAAGATATCCTTGTTCTTTTAATAAAGTGTTTTGAATATCGTCAGACATTAAGTAGTCAAGGAACGCTTTAGCAAGATCGGTTGCCTCACCCTTTGTATAAGAGTGCTGATAAGCCCAAACAGGGAATTCACCAGATTGTACATTTACATCCGTTGGTTCAACTCCATCGATTGATAGCGGTGTAACAGATTCGTCTGTGAAGTATGAGAATGCAAGGTAACCAACTGCACCTTCAGTTTCGTTAATTATCTTTTTAACAGTGTTTGATGAATCTTCTGTAATTCCTTCAGCTGGAGTTGCCCCATCAAGTGCGAATTTGTTGAAGACCGCACGAGTTCCTGATGAGTCCGGACGGTTAACAAGGACGATCTTTTGATCTGCGCCGCCAAGTTCTTTCCAGTTGGTAATTTTACCAGTAAATACTTTAATTAAATCTGCTTTTTTAATATCTTTAATACCCACTTTAGGGTTAACAGCTGCAGTCATACCAACAACAGCTACTTTATGGTCAATGAGTTGATCAGCCGGGATGCCTTCTTTTTCTTCAGCGAATACATCGGAGTTACCAATCTGTACAGATCCTTCAGCCACTTGTGATAAGCCTGTACCAGATCCACCAGCATTTACTTGAACGTCGACATTTGGATTTTCCGCCATAAACTCTTCAGCCGCCGCGGCCACCAATGGTTGCATTGCAGATGAACCAGAAACGCTTAATGAGCCAGAAAGTTCTGCTGTTTTATTATCTTTATTTGAAGTTCTTTCTTTTTTATCAGTAGATGTTCCTCCACCACAAGCAGCAACAAATACCATTAAGGCTGCTAGAATAAGGGCTAGACTAATTTTCTTGAAACTTTTCATTGGTTTAATTCCCCCTGTAAACTTTGGTTTGTTAGTTATTTGTTCTGCCTTACATGATTAAGAATAAACCTCGACTGTTAACTGAGTTTTAATTAAATGTAAAGGTTTTGTAAAGATATGTTGAGGTTTTGTAAATAGACAAGCGTATATTCACCTTAGAATAAAAGAACTTTGCAGACGAGACTTTTACTAAAAAAACACCTGCCACATTGTGACAAGTGTTTTCTACCTATTATTGTTCCGTTGTATTCTTTTCTTTCGCTTGACGTTCTTTCTTTAAGTCAAAGTAAGCATCCAAAACTCGTTTGCCGATTAAATTATTAAGACTTGGACCACTATTCCCTTGATATGCCCACGGGACCACAACCGCCATGGCCACCTCTGGATTATCAGCGGGTGCAAAACTTACCAAACTTAGGTTCATGACTGGTGTACCATATTTTGATTTGTCGGAACCGTAATAGAATGCTTGGGCGGTTCCCGTTTTCCCAGCAGGATTATACGGTTTGTTCTTAAAGTGACTCACAGCTGTACCGTCACCAACCTGCATAACCATTCGAAAACCTTCTTGAACCCGTTTAATCCAAGATTCCTTCATATCTAAACGATTTAAGACCTTCGGCTGAATTTCCTCGACAATCGGACCCAATTCATTATTTTCCATTTCCGGTTCGCGAATTTCCTTAACCATATGCGGCTGGATACGATTCCCACCATTTGCTATTGTGGAAACGTACTGTGCGAGTTGAATTGGCGTATACGTGTCATACTGACCAATCGCCAAGAAAAGAAGTAAACCAGGAGTCCGCTCAGGACCTGGAAAACCACTCATTTCATTAGGCAGGTCAATCCCTGTACGCGTACCTAAACCAAATTGACTGAATGACTGCCGCAAAGTATCAAACGCTGAATAATCAAGCGGTAATGGTTGACCTGCTCTATACTGACCGCCGGCCATTGCGATTACCGTTTTCCACATATATACGTTGGAAGAAACCTGTAGTGCCCTTAGATCATTGATCCGGCCAAAGGTTCTCCATGAAGACATTACTGGTGAGCTAGCAATTCGGAGCGGCTCGTCTAGTTGTGTGGAACCTGGTTGTATGGCCCCGGTTTTATAGCCAGTTAAAATCGTTGCCCCTTTTACTGCTGACCCAACATTATAAGAAGTCGTAATATTTCCGCCGGCAAAATCATTCATGACTGTGTGCCCTTTTTTATCTTTACCAATCTGTTTTCCAGCCAGTGATAAGACCTCACCGGTATGGGGGTCCATTAGAACGACGAAGGCTCGATCTAGAAGGGAAGTATTGGGTTTTTGTTTGGCACTCCACATTTCTTCCTCGATGATATCTTCAACCTTCTTCTGAAGATCCATATCGACGGTCAAAACAAGATCTTTCCCCCTTTTTCCTTCCGAAACTACTTCTGTCGAAAGGATATGACCCGTCTTATCGGTTACATTTTTCACTTTTGCCTTTTGACCATGGAGTACATCCTCATACTTTAATTCAAGATAACTTTTGCCAACACGGTCATTACGGCTGTAATCACGGGCCATATAATTTTGTAATTGCTCTTTTGGGATTCCTGATTCAGATGTAGTGACATCTCCTAAAATTGATTTTAAAGTATCACCAAAAACGTAGCTCCGTTCCCAATCGGTTGTTGTGTCTACACCAGGTAGGTTTTCTAAGTTTTCACTAACAATAGCGTACTCTTTGTCCGTTACATTAACATTTTTAACAATTTGTGGGGTTAAAGCATATCCACTATTAAATTGCCTATAAATAGCAAGAGTTTCTAGTTTTTCACCTGAAATACTTTTTAGATCATCTTCAGTGATTCGATCCAATTGAAGTTGATAAATTTGCTTATCGGTCAATTTTTTTTGTTTATAAGATGCCCATTCTTTTTCGGTTATTTTCGCTTTGGCTGGTTTTGGATTTGTTAATATCCAAAAATCCTTTTTGTCACGAATAGGAACTTTTTTTCCTGTCATATCAATTATTTTTGCCAGACGTCCCGCTGTTTCCAACATTTCCTTTTGAGTGGTTTGTTGATATTTTGTATAAGTAATTGCGTTCAATGGCTTATTATCAACAATAATCTTCCCATTTCGATCGAACATTTTCCCCCTTGGTACAGGGTTATTAACAGTAATATCTTCAGTCCGCTCGATTTCGCGTTTAAAATCATCACCAAACACGATTTGTAATTCACCAAGTCTAAGAATAAGGACCGAAAATAGCAAAAACACGACAAAAAACAATATATTTAATCGAAATGGCACATGTTCCTTCTTTTTTTTCTTTTTATTATTCAAGGGATAAAAACACTTCCTTTTTTTCACGGCTTAAGCTAACTTTCTCTATTTTATAGGATATGTCAGCTTTTTTCTATGAAAAACCCTTACCAATTTATCCGGTCATAGCGTCAAAGAAAAAAGAGCGCCGAGTAAAAAAAGATACTCAGCGCGTTAGGTAGTTGGTAATTGTACTCTTTTTAGAAAAAGATAGATGCATGTGTGCCCAGCGCCTAAAATGAGAAGGATAATTGGAATACTAGTTTCTGCTTTAAACCAAGTGATTGCCGCTAAAAAGGATAATATCGAAATGATTCTTCCCAAGTTTAAGAAAATTTCTCGAACAACTATGTATTCAATTCTCATTTCTGCTGCTTTCCATCCTGTTCCAATCACATCATATGTAGTTGACATATACGGGACGAGCAAAAGCGGATAGGCAATTGCAATGATCCCGCCATAGATTAACAATTTAACAAAATTTACGTCCCAAACAATTATAAGCACGGCAGTATATAGGAGTAGTCCGCCAATCAGTATCGCTTTTTTTCGAAACCTTTGTTTAATTAACCGGGAGGCCAGATAATAAGCGATACATGATATTCCTGAATTTAGAAGACCAAATGTACCTAAAGACATTTCACTCCCTGTCGAAAGATAAACAAGAACCGAGATGACAAATGCAAAAGTCCCTTCTCGGAGGCCCTGGAAAAAGTTAGCGTTCGTTATCAGACGCCAGTTTTCATTTTGTTTTCTTTCATTTAGAATCTTTTTAAAACAATAGCTTCCTGCCGATGGTCGAGGCTTTAATGAAAAACTCATAAAAACTGCAAGGGCAAACAATCCCAGAGACAGCCCAAAGACAATCGTATAACCCGTGAACTGTTCAAACCCAGTAATGATAATTCCGGCAGCGATTGGTCCAATCATTCCACCGGCAGATGTTAATATCCCCAGAAAACCATTAAAAAAATCTCTCGTATCCGGTTCGGTGATTTCAAAGGTTAACACATTAAAAGCCAGCCAATAAAAACCATATCCTACTCCTAACAGACTCCCTAATAGAAGTAAGTAAGTTGATGCACTTGTGCCCGATATTAACACCATGACATAAAATAGTGCTAAAAAAATTACACCAATTCTAAGAACTATCACCCTGTCTATTTTCTTTGCCCATCGCCCTGCTAAAATGAACGTGAGCAATTGCAGTACAACAGTCGATAAGTTATAGAGGGCGATATCTGAGTACTTACCCGTTTGTTTCCATAGATAAATGTTTACAAATGTGTTGGATAAAGCGATGCTTAAGGAATATAACCCACCGATCATAAGCAAAAGTGATAAATCCTTTGTTAGTTTAACATCACCTAGAATCTTAATATTTTTCACCATGAAAAACTCCCCTTTATCTTACGGGTAGTCTTTAACAAGCAAGTTTTTCTTATGCACAAAAAAAAGACAGCCTAGGACTAGGCTGCCTTTTTATCATCGCAATTATTTTGCTTGGCTGTAACGTTTTGATACTTCATCCCAGTTAACAACATTCCAGAAAGAGGAAATATAATCCGGGCGTTTATTTTGATATTTTAAGTAGTAAGCATGCTCCCAAACATCAAGACCAAGAATAGGAGTTTTGCCTTCCATTAATGGAGAGTCTTGGTTAGGTGTACTTGAAACTTCTAATTCCCCGTTAGACACAGATAGCCATGCCCAACCAGATCCGAAACGAGTAGTTGCTGCTTTAGCAAACTCTTCTTTGAAGCTTTCGAAACTGCCAAATTTACTGCTGATGGCATCAGCTAATTCACCAGCAGGTGCACCGCCGCCATTTGGAGAAAGGATTTGCCAGAATAAAGAATGGTTCGCATGACCACCGCCATTGTTACGAACTGCTGTACGAGCAGCCTCTGGAACCGCATCCAAATTAGAAATAACTTCTTCAACAGATTTAGAAAGTAATTCTTCATTCCCAGCTAAAGCGTTGTTTAAATTAGTTACATATGTGTTGTGATGTCTAGTGTGGTGGATATTCATTGTTTCTTTGTCAATATGTGGTTCGAGTGCATTTTCTGCATAAGGTAATTGCGGTAATTCAAATGCCATTATTATTCCTCCTATGTAAATGTGATTAATCGGCTTTAGAATTTTGAATATTTCTAAAGCTTTCCCTTTTAAGATACCAAAGTTACATCATTGTTTCAAATATAATGCTTAGGTACTTAACATAAATACCATTCCCGAAATCAATGAATTTATTCATTTTTATTGAAAAGGGAATTCAAAACCGTTTCTTAACAAGTTTCGAAAAATTGTCACGTTTAACCTAAAGTGCAATCTGTCAACGATTTTTGTCATATCCGACTTTTGTCACTATCAATCCTTGTTACGGCTCTATTGACACCATGTTAATAATTTATTTTAATCAAAGTGTAGGATGTATAAGGGGTGATTTTCTATGCAGACAAGTAGTTTTTCTATATATAATTTATTAGTTTATTTTTTCGAAAAAAAAGAACCTATTCAAAAGATTAAAGCAGGTTCCGTTCTTTTTCAAGAGAAGGATTCGGTTGAATATGTTTACTTATTGCTTAAAGGAAGTATATCACTTGGCAGAGTTCATTTACGCGGTAAGGATTTTATCTTAAAAATCCTAAATGATCAGGAATTAATTGTAGAGTATCAACTTTTCAAACAAAATCCTCATTATCAATTTTACGCAAAAGCGATGACTGATTGTGAAATGATTCTTATTAAAAGGGACCAATTTGAACAATTCGTTAAAAATGATCCTGAAGCAATGAGTGCTCTTGTTGCTTGGCTAAGTACCGGTTATTTAAAAGCACAAATGAAATGCCAGGACCTAATTATGAATGGTAAAAAAGGCGGTTTATATTCGATCCTCATCCGTTTATGTAATTCTTATGGCATCAGGACAGAAGATGGAATTCTTATTGACCTTCCTTTAACACATCAGGAGTTAGCAAATTTAACCTATGGGACACGAGAAGTTATCCAAAGAGCCTTAAAAGAACTTCGCGAGAAAGATATTATTACGTACGAAAATCAAAAGTTTACCATAAAAGAACTGGATTATTTAAAAGAAGAAGTGGATTGCCAAAATTGTTCCTTTGAAATTTGCGGATTGAATTAATATCAAAAGCTACCAAACTGGTGGCTTTTTTACATAACCAAAATGAAAAAATAGACAATCATTAGTATTTGGATAATGGTTTTTGTGATGACACTGCTTATAAATCCGATGACTGAGCCAAAGCCAATTTTAATACTCTCTGTGAAATTTCTTTTGTTGAAGATTAATTCAGCTCCGATAGCTCCGATAAATGGACCAATCAGAATTCCTAAAAAAGGAATAACAAATGGACCTACGATTATCCCAATCGTACTCCCCCAGATTCCTGCCTTTGATCCCCCATATTTTTTGATTCCGATCATATTGGCAATATAGTCTGCAACAAACAGAAGAACGATAAACAAACCTTGAATTAACCAAAAATACCATTGAAAGGGGTGGAAATTAAAAAAGACTCCATATAATAAAAACCCCGCCAGTAAAAATAACACACTTGGAACAATCGGATACACCAGACCAACAAATGCAACAATAAATAACAAAATAATGATACACCAATAAATCAATTCCATTTGATTCATCCTTCATAAATGAATTCTCAATATTTTTCCAGTTTACACTTCCCTTCATACGATTATAACTTGTATTAAGTTTCAAAAAAGAAAAATGAGTTGTTGTCATTCTTGTATATAACCTTTACTAAAGATACAATAGATGCGGAAGCAATCATTTGTGATTTAATGTATAAAGGTGGTCATTATGAATATTTTCAAGCAATTGTATAAAAGCATTTATTCGCCAAAAGATATTGCCTTATTTCGATTTCAAGGGATAGGAAAAACAATATTATATGTGTTCTTCTTAACATTAATTTCGATCTTGCCATCAGTTATCTACTTAAGCACAACGCTTACTACAGGTATCGATACGGCTAGAACGATTATTAATGATGAATTACCTGATTTTTCAATTCAAGATGGCCATTTAACAGCAGAAACAAAAGTGCCAATAACCATAAATAAGGAAGATTTTACCGTTATCCTTGACCCAACAGGAGCGATTTCATCTGAGGATGTTCAAGATGAAGGAAATGCTTTTGCACTTTTGGAAGATGAATTTGCCCTAAGCGCAGGTGGCAGGACGGATACATATCCCTATTCTATGTTAGAGGGGCTTAACATTGCAAAGGGTGATCTTCTCGATTTTATTAATGCAATCGGTGGAATGAAATGGGTAATCATACCTATCGTTTCTGTAATTCTCTACTTATTTGCAAGTGCGGGTAGTTTTATTGAAGTAACGGTTTTGGCTCTAATTGGTCTCTTATTAAAGAACCTTTTAGGAAGGAAGCTGAATTACCGGCAATTGTGGCGAATGGCGGCTTACAGCGAAACATTACCCACACTATTTTTCACCATTATGGCGGCAATTAAAACAACCGTTCCTAACAGCTTCATGATTAATTGGTTTGTTGTAATTATCGTCTTATACCTAGCCATAAACGAAGTACCGAAACCAAAAAAAGTGAACTAGAAGACGCCCATCCCGGGCGTTTTTTTTAATACATTCGTTCTTTTTACAGTTGGACAAGCATACCTATGTACAAACTGTCCATTTGGAGGCTTGTCCGATGAAAAAGTTATTTGGTTTCTTATTAGCCGTTTTAATCATATATGTGATTTATATTGACTTAACTGTAGGTACTCTGCCGTCTTCAATTACTCAGCAGGTGGATGCTAAAATCGAGACACAAAATACCCAACTAAAAACAGACATACCTGCTTTTGAAGCAAAAGTTGAACCTGGTGAAACCGTAATATCTATCGTGGAGCATCAACTGGATAAATCACTTCCGGTATCAATTCAAGACCTAATCGAGGATTTTCGAAAATTAAACCCCGGGGAATCACCAGAAAAAATACAAATTGGGTCTACATATCATTTCCCTGATTACTCAAAATAAAGAGGATAATGCTTTTTCTTGTCAAAATAAGTGAAAGGCTGATAAAATAAAGTCGAATTGTTTTTATATACCTTATTCGAATCCCATTTTGAAGGAGCGAATTACAAGTGAGTGAAATACTACACCGCACAAAAACTCGACCAATTAAAGTAGGGAACTTAACGATTGGCGGGAGTAACGAATTATTTATTCAAAGTATGACCACAACCAAAACACATGATGTTGAAGCAACTGTTGCTGAAATAAAACGTCTTGAGGAAGCTGGCTGTCAGATTGTTCGTGTAGCTTGTCCAGATGAACGAGCGGCAAATGCCATTCCTGAAATCAAAAAAAGAATCAATATTCCACTTGTTGTCGATATTCATTTCGATTATAAATTAGCCCTGAAAGCAATTGAGGGTGGAGCAGATAAAATCAGAATCAATCCGGGTAATATCGGAAAGCGGGAAAAAGTCGAGGCTGTCGTAAAAGCTGCGAAAGAAAAAGGGATTCCAATCAGAATTGGCGTTAATGCCGGCTCGCTTGAAAAAAGGATTTTAGAAAAGTATGGATATCCAACTGCGGATGGTATGGTCGAAAGTGCTCTTCACCATATTAAGATTCTTGAGGATTTAGATTTCCATGATATTATCGTGTCCATGAAGGCATCTGATGTTAATCTTGCAATTGAAGCTTACGAAAAGGCATCAAGAGCGTTCGATTATCCCCTGCATCTTGGAATTACTGAGTCTGGAACCTTGTTTGCAGGCAGCATAAAAAGTGCAGCAGGTTTAGGGACTATTCTACACATGGGTATTGGGAACACACTACGAGTTTCCTTAAGTGCAGATCCTGTTCAAGAGGTAAAAGTGGCGCGAGAACTTTTAAAAGTGTTCGGCCTCTCTTCCAACGCAGCCACCTTGATTTCTTGCCCGACTTGCGGTCGGATAGAAATTGATCTCATCAGTATTGCAAATGAAGTCGAAGAATACATTGAAAAAATTAAAGCACCAATTAAAGTAGCTGTTTTAGGCTGTGCTGTTAACGGACCTGGAGAGGCCCGTGAAGCGGATATTGGTATTGCCGGGGCTCGTGGTGAAGGATTGTTATTCAGGAAAGGTGAAATCGTCCGTAAGGTGCCTGAAGCACAATTGGTTGAGGAATTAAAAAAGGAAATCGACCAAATTGCAGAAGAATATTTTAAGAAAAAAGCTGAAGAAGAAAAGATCATTAAATAATAACGTCAAGAAACCCGGTAATTTTACCGGGTTTCTTTTTGCTCCTATGCAGGTTGTGTTAAAAGAACGGGAGAATAAAGATACCAATAACAATCGATATGGCACCGATACCTATGGCCCAAGCACCTAGCCCATTGGCCCCTCTTCTTCTGGCAACAAAACCTAACACAATCCCTGCAGCACCAAAAAGAATAGGCATTACAAACAATGATAAAATCGAAAGCACTAACGCAAGTGTACCTAAACCGGTACCGCCAGCAGCTTTTTCCCTTTCGTCTGACTGTTCCCTTCTGCGGATAAGAGGAACAGGTGCAGCAATTTCAGCAGCTGTTTCTTCCTTATATTGAGAAGAGCGAATCGGAACAGAATCACCAATCCTTGGTGCAGACTCATCTTTTTTCAACGTGTAGTGAGCCTTAATCGGTTCAGTCAATTCTGTTGAAGTCTCCTCCCTAAATGATGTAGGAGAATTGGGAATATCTTGACCAATCGTCGAGCTTCGAAGAGCCTCTTGCACTTTCGTGTCTCTTTCGTCTGCCATCCTAATCCCTCACTTTCAGTAATAGGAGCATTAATTATTGTTCGCCTTTGATTGCTTTTTAGTATGTTAATGTTTGCTAAAATTAGTCTTTTATTTCTATTACCGAAAAAATTATACTTTATTGAAGTCGATACTTTGGTAAAATATATAGAGATACTGCAAAGACAATAGAAAGTGAGTAAAAACATGAAGAAAAGATTTGGTATCGATATTGACGGAACTGTCACCTGCCCAAAATCCATCCTTCCTTTTATTAATAAAGCATTTGGGCTTAACATTTTGTATGAAGACGTTACCCAGTATGAATACACTCCATATGTAAATGTTTCTGAAAAAGAGTTTGCAAAATGGTTCACAGAAAATGAGCCTGTGATTTATGCTAATTCCCCACTTGCTCATGGAGCAGGGAAAGTTCTAAAAAAGTGGAAAAACGAGCATGAATTGTTTTTTATCAGTGCCCGTAGTTCGCATTTACTTGATATTACAATTGATTGGTTTATCGATAATGGACTAACATTTGATCACATTGAATTAATTGGATCCCATGACAAAATCGCTTCCATTAAAAAGCATGGTGTTGATATCTTCTTTGAGGACAAGCATGATAATGCGGTGATGATCCATGAAGAGTGTCAAATTCCAGTCATATTATTTGATACACCATATAATCAAGACCCTCTTCCAAACGGTGTGATCCGAGTGAATAACTGGAGTGAAGCATATCAATGGGTAGAAAACTGGGAAAGGCAACAAAAACTCAGCCGCGAAATGGTTGGTTCCCTTACTTAAATTTACCTATAAAAAACAGCTTGTCTGGAGACAAGCTGTTTTTTTAATGACATTCAGGACATAGTCCGTAAATCTCAAATTTATGACCTGATATATCGTATCCTTTTAAATTTTCACTTATGTCGTTCATTGGACAAGTTTCAATCTCTTTCGTTTTTCCGCACGTCAAACAGATAAAATGGTGATGATGATGATGTCGTGAACAAGTAAAGCGGAAGTGCTTCTCTCCTGATAGTTCTGTCATCTCAAGAATCCCCATATTCACGAACAAGGAAAGGTTTCGATAAATCGTATCAAAACTTAAACCAGGGTAATCATCTTTCAGTTCATCCAGTACGTCCTTGGCGGTTAAATATTTATCACTGTCAGCAAACAATTGAAGCATATCTTCTCTTTTACCTGTTTGTTTAAACCCTTTTTCTTTTAAGTATTGAATCGCCTCATTTACGTTCAACTGACTCGCGCCCCCTTCCGAATTAAGAATTTTTTATAAAATATAGAAAAAATTAAAATGAGAACCGCAATCATCACGATAGTCCCACCGGGAGCTAAATCTAAGTAATACGCTGTAAACAAGCCGCCAAGTACTGACACTTCCCCAAAAAGGACAGATAAAAATATGGTTTGCTTAAATCCTTTTGCTAGTCGGATACTGGCTGCTACCGGTAAAGTCATTAGCGATGAAACTAATAAAATTCCGACAATTCTCATCGACGCTGCAATTACCAAGGCCACCATCACAATAAAAATGAAATGAATGCTTTTCGCCGCAATTCCCGATGCTTTTGCATGTTCTTCATCAAAGGATAATAAAAAAAGCTCTTTATATAATAAAATAATCACCAAAATTACCAAGAGACCGATTGTAAATACGACCCATAAATCAGTTCTGCTAACTGCCGAGACACTGCCAAATAAATAACTGAATAAGTCTGTATTAAACCCATTAGCAAGTGAGATGAAGATGACCCCTAATCCAATACCACTAGAAAGAATAATTGGAATCGCAAGTTCTTGATAGTGCTTGTAAACACCCCTCAGTTTTTCGATAAACAGTGAGCCCCCAACAGAAAAAACCATTCCTAAGTATAATGGATTTACACCAGCCATCATGGCTACATTTCTTTCCAGGAGTAAACTCGCTGCTATCCCTGCTAGGGTAACATGACTGAGGGCATCTGCAATTAATGATAGTCTTCTGACAACGACAAACACACCTAATAACGGAGCAATAATTCCGATCATCAGCCCGGTTAAAAAGGCATTTTGTAAAAATTCATAGTGGAAAATTCCTTGAATCATTTTACAACGCCTCCGTGTTCGTGGTTATGCGCAATAATATGCACATCATGGCCATAAACTCTAGACATATCATCCGCTCGATGCTGCTCAAATTCCTGTGTTTCCCCATGAAAATGCAAATGCTTATTCAAGCAGGCAACATGTGAGACTTTATCCGAAATCGTCCCAATATCATGAGTAACTAATAACAGAGTAATATCACGGCTTTTATTTAAGTCACTCAGCATTTGATAAAAGTTGCTGACATTCTCAGCATCAACACCTACGGTCGGTTCGTCTAGAATAAGGAGACTCGGTTCACTAACAAGAGCACGTGCAATAAAAACTCTCTGCTGCTGACCTCCAGAAAGTTCACCAATATTTCTGTTACTAAACTCTTTCATACCGACTGCATCCAATGCATCGATTACTTTTTGGGCATGTTCTTTTTTGAAAAACTTAAACATCCCAAGCTTTTTCGTCAGGCCGCTCTCCACAACTTCAAAAACGGTGGCAGGAAAGCCTGTGTTGAAGGAATTAGCCTTTTGAGATACATAGCCAATTTTTTGCCAATCTTTAAATTTATTGATTTCCTTCCCGAATAAAAAGATGTTCCCTTTTTGGGGTTTTAATAAACCTAAGATTAGCTTCAATAGTGTCGATTTCCCAGATCCATTCGGGCCGACAATGGCTAAAAAGGATCCACTGGGAATGGTGATATTGATATCCTCAAGGACCACATCTTTTTCATAACGATAGGAAAGTTTTTTTACTTCTATAATTGATTGCATAATCAGCGCATCACCTTTAATTATAAGAATCATTCCGATTTAACTCAAGTAGTATACAATAGGTCATCTTGATTGTAAAGCCGCTACACTTATATTCATACAATCGTTTCATAAAAATCTCTAATCACACTCTTGGAGCTTTTTCATACATTAAGGTGAGGAGTGGTGAGAGTGACAATTTTTCAAAGCATCATTAATCATAAAATTAACACAATAACCGCTGACGAACTGATAAAATATGCGAATCAATTTAATATATCAGTGAGTAAGCAGCAGGCAGTAAAAATTGCCGAATACTTAAGAGGAAAAAATGTTAATATATTTAATGATTCCGAGCGAGCTCAATTAGTAAAGGAAATTGCTAAAACAGCTGGCCCAGCAACGGCAAGAGAAGTGAATAAGTTATTTATCCAGTTGACTAAAAACTAAAAAGCTGTGCACTTTGCACAGCTTTTTATTATGATTGACTTATTAAATCAAGAAGTTCCTCATTGAACTTTTGTTCCCTAAGCATATTAATCTCAAATTTATATGGTGCTTTTTTATTATTCTTATCCTCACCGACATAAGGAGTTTCTAAAATTTTGGGAATATCCGCAAGCTGTGGATGGTGGACAATATAATTAAGCGCCTTAAACCCAATATGACCAAAGCCGATATTTTCGTGTCTGTCCTTTCGCATCCCGACTGCATTTTTACTATCATTAATATGCAGTACTTTCAGTTTGTTGATGCCAATGATTTTGTCAAACTCATTTAATACACCATCAAAATCCTCGACAATATTATAGCCAGCATCATGGGTATGGCATGTATCAAAACAAACGGACAGCTTATCACTGTAATTTACTCCATCCATAATCATTGCTAATTCCTCGAAGGATTTCCCACATTCGGAGCCTTTTCCAGCCATTGTTTCCAAAGCAATTTGCACTTGCTCTTTACCCGTGAGCACTTCGTTTAATCCTTCGATAATTTTTTTAATCCCAGCTTCCGTACCAGCACTTACATGCGCACCGGGATGAAGGACGATTTGCTTAGCTCCAATGGCCTCTGTTCTTTCAATTTCTGTTCTAAGAAACCTTACACCCAACTCAAATGTATCCGGGTTCGTTGTATTTCCAATATTGATAATATACGGAGCATGGACGACAATTTCAGAGATTCCGTTCTGTTCCATATGCTTGCGCCCTGCTTCAATGTTTAGATCTTCAATTTTTTTTCGTCTTGTATTCTGCGGTGCGCCCGTGTAGACCATAAACGTGTTTGCACCATAGGAAACTGCTTCTTCGCTTGCGGCAAGCAGCATATTTTTCCCACTCATCGAAACATGTGATCCTAATTTAAGCATACCTTTTTTCTCCCCGTTTGTTTATTTTTTTCTTTGCTCAATCCTTCGTTCACGCTTTTTAATTTTATCCATTTCCCATTGCATTTTCTTTTTATAACCTGGTTTTACTTTGTTTGGTTTCTTAACCAAGGACTTCGCTTTTTGATCAGCCTTATCCTCTTGTCTAACACGCGTTTTTCTTTTATTTCGTTCGTCCACGGTAACAAATTCGTTATTTTTTAGATCCACATTCTTAAATTGAATCCCCATTTTTTCTAATCGGTTTAATGCATCTTCATCTGATGCCTCATAAATGGTGAGGGCAATACCTGAATTTCCGGCACGCGCTGTTCTACCTACACGATGAATGTAAAAATCCAAGTCAGACGGAAGCTCATAGTTGATGATATGGCTGACCCCTTCGATGTCAATACCTCTTGAAGCAAGGTCGGTTGCAATAATATATTGATAATCCAAATCCTGAATCTGCTTCATCATCTGTTTCCGTTCTCGAGGATTTAAATCACCATGCACACGGCCAACTTTTAACCCTTTTTCATTTAGGAAGTAAGCCACTTCTTCAGCCATTTTTTTTGTATTGGTAAATACAATCGCTAGATATGGATTGTAAGCAAGAAGGGCATCATGAACAAGTTGCTTTTTACTGCGGTGTCTTGATGGCAAAAGAATATGCTCTAAATTTTCTGCCGCTCTTCTTTTTGGTTCGATTTGAACAGTTTTTGGATTTTCCATATACTTTTTAAGGAAAGGTTTTAGTTTTTCAGGTATCGTTGCTGAATAAACGAGCATTTGCAGGTTTTCCGGCATTTTTGCTGCTACTCTATCCAAATCCTCAATAAATCCCATATCCAACATCATGTCGGCTTCATCCACAACAAGTATTCCCGCAGTATGAACAAAAAGTGCCTTTTCACTCATGAGGTCATTAATTCGTCCTGGGGTTCCTACGACTATTTGGGGCTGAACCTTTAATTTTTCAATCGTCCGATTCTTATCTGTTCCCCCAATATAACATCTAGTCATAATGGCTTGCTCTGGGCTGCAATGCTCGGTTACCTTTAAAATTTGGTGGTAAATTTGAGAGGCCAGTTCTCTCGTAGGAGCAGTAATGACAGCTTGTACTTCCTGTCGAGCAGGGTTAATTTTTTCGAGGATTGGAAGAACATAGGCTAGCGTTTTCCCCGTTCCTGTTTGTGACTGACCAATAGCACTTTCTCCCTTTAAAACGATAGGTATCATCCGTTCCTGAATCTCAGTCGGTTCAGAAAAACCAAACTTCTTAACGGCTTCATTGATAAATGATTGAAACTTAAAACGCTCAAAACGATTTTCTTTCATATTTTTGCTCCTTATATTTAAAATCTAATGACTTTGGAGTAGTTTTCATACTTTAGCAAGAGCCACACTTTTTATTCCATCCTGCAATTATAGTCAATAACACGGCAAAACTCCAGTTATCTTTCGTTTTAATATCATTTTCTACTTTCTGCTGACTTTTAAACAACTAAATTTAGTCTTTGTCCTGTGTATAATACCTAAACCAATTTAGGATAAATGCATAATTTAAACCATGAGGCAATTGAAAGGAGGCAAAGAGATGCAACCAAGACCAAGAATGCCTTTTCAGGGTGGGATGGGCTCAGGACCTTTTGGACCTCGTAGTCAGATGATGAACCCTGGGTTTAGCCCATTTGGCGGCAGGAATCCGATGATGGGCGCTCCTTCTAATCCGTTTGGAAGAGGAAACAACCCCATGATGGGGCAAATGATGGGAAGAGCTAATCCTATGACGGCAGGCCGCGGGGGTGGGGGATTACTTTCGAAAATTCTCGGAGGAAGAACCCAACCTGGTGGCTTGATGGGAATGCAAGCAGCAGGAAGAGCAGCAACAGGCAACGGAGGTGGACTGCTCCAAACTTTGAGTAACCCAGGCGGGATAACCAGCATGTTGAATAATACCCAGCAGGTGCTAAAGACGGCCCAATCATTTGGACCAATGATTCAACAGTATGGCCCCATGATAAAAAATCTCCCTGCGATGTGGAAAATTTATAAAGGATTCAAAAACGCTTCAAAAGAAACAGATGAAGCAAAAGAAGAAAATAACCAACCAACAGCTGAAGCTGCCGATGAATCATCTAATAACGAAGAAACTATAAATAGAACTCCCAAAAACAAGGAGAAACGTAAGAATAATCCACAGCAGACGCCGTCAAAAAGGAATTCTTCCCAAAAAGGCAGTTCAGTTCCAAAAATGTATATTTAAAATAAGAATGCTGGAAACAGCATTCTTATTTTTTCTTCGAAAATGGAAAAGGAAAAATGTATCTTTGTATTATTTATATTAGTTTTATATAATAAGTACATAAATCTATGAATCAATGTTCTTTTTAGGGGGACTTTTAATATGCAGATCATCAAAATTTCACCACGCGGTTATTGCTATGGTGTGGTCGATGCCATGGTTATTGCGAGAAACGCTGCTTTAGATAAAACATTACCACGCCCAATCTACATTTTAGGGATGATTGTTCATAATAAACATGTTACAGATGCTTTTGAGGAAGAGGGGATTATTACCCTTGACGGTAAGAATCGTAAAGATATACTCGATAAAGTTGAATCAGGAACAGTAATATTTACTGCTCATGGAATATCTCCAGAAGTTAGAGAACTGGCGAAAAAGAAAGGGCTAGTAACGATCGATGCGACATGTCCTGATGTGACGAGAACCCATGATCTAATTGAAGAAAAAACAAGAGAAGGCTTTCAAGTAATATATATCGGAAAAAAAGGTCATCCAGAACCCGAGGGTGCGGTTGGTGTAGCACCTGACATGGTCCACCTGGTTGAAACTCCACTTGATGTCGAAGCATTAACGATTGACTGTGACAAGCTGCTTGTGACAAATCAAACTACGATGAGTCAATGGGATGTAGCTGACACAATGAATAAAGTTCAGGAAAAGTATCCTCATGCAGAAGTTTATAATGAAATTTGCCATGCCACGCAAATACGCCAGGAAGCAGTTGCAGAACAAGCAACAGAAGCGGATGTAACTATCGTGGTTGGGGATCCGAAAAGTAATAATTCCAATCGTCTAGCACAGGTTTCTGAGGAAATTGCCGGTACAAAGGCCTATCGCATCGCCGATATTACCGAGTTAGACATTGACTGGATTAAAGATGCCAAAAATGTTGCTGTCACATCTGGCGCCTCGACACCAACACCAATAACAAAGGAAGTTATCACATTCCTTGAACAATTTAACCCAAACAATGAAGCTACTTGGGAACGCCGTAAAAATGTCCAATTAAGCAGAATATTGCCTAAGGTTAAAAAGACTGAAGTTTAAAATACTACTAATCAAAAAGAACCGAGTCCACGGACCGGTTCTTTTTGATTATACAAATTGAAATGGATCTGTATTTACTTTCGAAGGAAAAATTTCGACGGTGTAACCCGATTCTTGGCACATCTTTTGTAATGTTGCTGTCAGGCCCTTTTTCATAACCTTTTCGACATTATGACCAGGATCAATCATGTTCAAGCCCTGCATCTGCGCATCATGGGCTGTGTGATAATAAATATCTCCTGTAACATATACATCTGCCCCTTGAAACTTGGCATTCATGAAGTATTTATTGCCATCTCCGCCTAAAACTGCTACTTTTTTAATTCTAGTACTTAAATCACCCACGACACGGACATTTGAAACTTCAAATGCGGTTTTCACTCTTTCCGCAAATTCTCCTAATGTCATTTCTGGGACCTTCCCGATTCGACCAAGACCGAGCACATCTCCTGTGTTCTCAAGCGGATAGACATCATAGGCCACTTCTTCATATGGATGCGCCTTGATCATCGCAGTAATCGTCTTCTTTAGAAGCGGTTCCGGAACGATGGTCTCAAGTCTCACTTCTTCTACCTCTTCTAACCTGCCTGCCTCTCCAAGAAAAGGATTGGTATTTTCACCAGGCAAGAATCTCCCGGTCCCGTTGGCGGAGAATGAACAATAGCTGTAGTTTCCAATAAATCCTGCTCCTGCCTCTCCAAGGACTTTTCTAATAACTTCCGCGTGGCTAGCTGGTACAAACACTACTAATTTCTTCAGCTTTGTATCAAAAGTAGGCACTAGTACCTCTGCATCTTGCAGCTCTAGAGCATTTGCAAGAAGGTCATTTACCCCGCCTTTAGCGACATCAAGGTTTGTATGTGCTGCGTAAACAGCAATATCGTGTTTTACTAATTTTTCGATCATTTTCCCTTGAACCGTGTCAGTTAGCAAATTCTTAAGGGGACGATAAATAATCGGATGATGGGCGATAATGAGTTGAACATTTTTTTCAATTGCCTCATCAATTACATTCTCCAGAACATCAAGGGCAATCATTATTCGTTCAACTTTTTTATTTAAGCGGCCAATTTGTAAGCCAATCTTATCCCCTTCCATCGCTAAACCTTTGGGTGAAAACTGTTCAAACAATTGAATAATTTCGTGTCCATTAGGAATTTTCAATCTTAAGAGCCTCCTCTACAAGCTTAATTTTGGCGATGATCTCTTGCCTTTTTTCATTCGTTTCAGACGAATGGGCTGCTCCTTCAAGTGCCTCAAAAATACGCAACCAATTTTTCATTTCTGCTGTCCACTTTTTCTTAAAAGTCTGATTTTGCTTTTGTACAAGAAATGGTCCCAATAACAGTCCCATATCAACATTTTTTTTATAAGGCCTATGAGGGTCTCCTCTTTCACCAATCAAAATCTCGTAGATTTTCCCATCTTCCTCAAGTATTTCTTCGCCAATAAGTTCCCAGTTATTTTCAATCAACCATTTCCTGATTGAAATCGCACTAATATTGGGTTGTAAGACCAGACGCTTGATCGAGGCCAACTTATCTTTACCATTATCTAATATACTTGCGATTAAGGCTCCGCCCATTCCCGCAATTGTAATACAATCGACTTCTCCCTGCTCTATAACTTCCAGTCCATCACCCAACCTTACGGAAATAACCCCCGCTAGCCCTTCTGCTAATACGTTCTTCTCAGCCGATTGAAAGGGACCCATGGCAACTTCACCAGCAATAGCAAATGGTAACCCCTCGTTTTTAGCTAAGTAACAAGGTAAATAGGCATGGTCTGAGCCAATATCTGCAAGTCTTGCATCTTTCGGAACATATTTAGAAACCGCACCTAATCTTGCTGACAATTTATCTGTATTCAATCTAACCACCACTTTTATATGTAATTTACTAAGTATAAAAAAAGTCCCTTACAAATGCAAAGGACTTTTTCTAATTATTTAAGTGTTGCTAACCAATCTGCCATTGCTGCTGCTTGTTCTTCTTTAACAAGACCTGCTGGCATGCCTGTACCTTTACCTTTTGTAACAAAAGTCATAAGTTCTTGTTTAGAATACTTGCTGCCGACACCTTTTAATGCAGGTCCTACTACCCCTTGATACTGATCGCCGTGACAGCCAATACAAGATTGCTTGTAAATGTCTTCTGGCTTTGATGCGGCAACCTCTGTTTTCTCAGTGCCTTTCCCACTTTCCTTAGCAACTTCTTTCATATCACCAAGACCTTTGAAAGACAAAATTAGAATTAGTACAATTCCAAATGCCATGATGAGAATGTAAGGAATAACTGGATTTCGCTTCATGATATAACCTCCCTTATGTACGAACGTCTGTTAAATATTGAATAAGTCTGCAAACAACTACTATTTTACTTGAAAATGAACAGAAGGAAAAGCCCTAAACTTATTTTATCACTATAATCTTAATAAAAAAAGTTGTATTAAGCCTGAAGTGACATCATCAATCAGGTTTAACACGAAGGAGAAAACAAACTAAATTAAATGCCCATTTGCAAAATGAGAGACAATTCAGTAAAATGGATTCAAATAGAGAAAGTGCTTACATTTACTTAATTGGTCCAAATGTTATACTCTTTTAAGCAGTTAACAAAAATAGCCTACTTCAGTTATGAAATAGACTATTCAAGCAAATATTTTATTCTAAGAAATCCTTTAACCGTTTGCTGCGACTAGGGTGCCGTAACTTACGCAATGCCTTTGCTTCAATTTGACGGATACGTTCACGAGTAACACCGAAGACTTTTCCTACCTCTTCGAGTGTACGAGTACGGCCATCATCCAGTCCAAACCGGAGGCGAAGGACATTTTCTTCCCTATCTGTCAAAGTATCCAAGACATCTTCAAGCTGCTCTTTTAATAATTCATAAGCAGCATGCTCTGATGGTGAGGTTGCATCCTGATCTTCAATAAAATCACCGAGGTGAGAATCATCCTCTTCACCAATAGGTGTTTCCAGTGAGACAGGCTCTTGGGCAATTTTCAATATTTCCCTAACTTTATCTGGCGTTAAATCCATATCTTCACCAATTTCTTCTGGTGTTGGCTCTCGGCCAAGATCCTGAAGTAATTGACGTTGAACACGAATCAGTTTATTTATGGTTTCAACCATATGCACAGGAATACGGATAGTCCTTGCTTGGTCTGCAATCGCACGTGTGATTGCTTGGCGGATCCACCATGTTGCATAGGTACTAAATTTAAAGCCTTTTCGATAATCAAACTTCTCAACAGCTTTGATTAGACCCATATTACCTTCTTGAATAAGATCAAGAAACAGCATTCCACGACCTACGTACCGTTTTGCAATACTTACTACAAGTCGGAGGTTTGCTTCAGCAAGACGTCGTTTTGCTTCTTCGTCGCCTGCTTCAATTCGGTTAGCCAGTTTAATTTCTTCTTCAGCAGAAAGCAAATCAACACGGCCGATTTCTTTTAAGTACATACGAACCGGATCATTAATTTTAACCCCGGGTGGGACGCTAAGATCATTTAGATCAAACTCATCATCATCACCTTTAGCTATTTGCTTAGGATTTGGATCTTCTTCACTTTCACCAACTAATTCAATACCTTGATCACCGAGGAACTCGTAAAATTCGTCCATTTGGTGTGAGTCTAGTTCAAAATTAGCCAATTTCTCAGCAATATCATCATAGGCAAGGACGCCGGTTTTTTTACCCAGTGCCGTTAACTGGTCTTTCACTTGTTCAAAAGTGAATTCATTCTCCACTTCTTTTGAACGGGCTGATTTTTCAGCAGCCATATGTGCCCCTCCTTCCAGAATCAAAGACAGTAAAATGGAATCTATAGTGATTTACGCAATTGAATGATTTCCATTGCAATTACAGCAGCTTTGCCATGATCACTTTGTCGCTCCGCGTCTTTTAGTTCCACTTCTTTTTCTTTTATCTTTAACAATTTTTGATAATTCAACACCTGTTTGATATAATCAGTTAATTCTTGACTGCTTAGCTCGTCGTTTATAGACATCATTTCAATATTGGCAACCATTCTTCTAAGATTATCATCTTGAATATAGGATAAAAACGTACTTGAATCAGGTTCGAAATGATCCTCATAAAATCCTAACAGATAAGTTATTATTGCCTGATGTTCATCGATATTAAACGTGTTTCCCTGTAATAAATCTTGAACTTTATAAGCAACATCTCGATCTTTTAGCATATGAGCGATTAATCGCCTTTCCGCTGTGTAATGTTTCGGTTTAAGCTCACTTTCTTTTTTAGGGATTACAATGGGTTTATTAACAGGCTGGTTTTTTCCGGATGTATTTCTTTTATCAGCAAAGAACATCTGCTTTTGCTGCTGTTTTAATGCATCTAATGAAAGTGAAAACTCTGCTGCAAGCTGCCGCAAATAATGATCTCTTTCAACCGCTTTATTCAAATTGCTAATTTCTTTAATTATCACTTCGATATAGGCAAGCCTATCTCCTTCTTGCTGAAGGTTTTTACCTCTGCGAAAGTAAAGAAATTTGAACGCCATCCACGTTAGACTTGCACCGATAACTTCATTACGGAATTTTTCGGGACCGTGCTTTTTAATATATTCATCGGGATCCATGCCATCTGGCATCATCGCAACTTTTATCTGAAAGCCTGCATTATTGAGATGATTCCCAGCTCGAAAAGCAGCTTCAATTCCCGCCTTATCTGAATCGTAGCAGATAGTTACGGATTGGACACTTTGCCTTAAAAGGGCTATATGTTCATCTGTCAAGGATGTCCCCATCGTGGCAATGCCATTTTCCATACCCGAACGATCTGCGGATATGACATCAGCAAATCCTTCCAATAAAACAGCGTATTGCAATTTTTTTAAACTCGGCTTGGCATTATGATAATTATATAAAATTTTACTTTTATTAAAGATTGGTGTTTCAGGACTATTTAGATATTTGGGCTCTTCGGCCCCTAGTGATCTGCCTGAAAACGCAATCGTATTACCATTTCGGTCAAAAATTGGAAACATTATTCGATCCCTAAATCGATCGAAGTAAGAACCATCCCTTTCACGTTTGATAATTAATCCGGCTTTCTCCATCCATTCAGGTGGGAAATCTCTTTTAGACAGAAATTTATAAACAAAATCCCATGAATTTAGGGAATACCCAATTTGAAATTTATCAATCGATTCTCGTGTAAATCCCCGGCTTAACAGATACTCCAAAGCGTGCTCGCCTTCTTTTGTATTTACAAGCAAGTGATGGTAAAATTTCTGTAATAGCTCATGAGCCCCAAGAAAAGCTTGGTGCTCTTTAGAAACCTTTTTCTCACCATGCCCCCCAGACAAATTAATTTCAAGGTCAATATTTACCTTTGAAGCTAGTTTAAGGGCTGCTTCCTGAAAGGAAATACCTTCAAGTTCCATTAAAAAAGAAAAAACATTACCACCAGCGCCACAGCCAAAACAATGGAAAATTTGTTTATCAATTGATACTGAAAATGATGGGGTACTCTCTCCATGGAATGGACATAATCCGAAGTAATTTCGCCCCTGTTTTTTCAGTTGAACATAATCGCTGATTACTTCGACAATATCAACAGACTGACGAATTTGATCAATCTTTTCTTCGGCAATGCGCTCTGCCATGAAAACAACTCCATTTGTACTATCAGGTATTCGGCAGGCAATCTTTAAATTCCTGCAAATTTCGACAAAATTTTTGTTAATTCTGACGTAATCTTAATCGATCTTCCATTTTGATACGGTTTTGTTCCTTTCCCGGTAGATTTCCCTTCCCATCGTCACCATATTTTCAGTTTACATATGTAGAAATTTCTTCTTTCATATGGTAATCCTAGGAAGCGACAAAGAGAGAAGAATGGTGTCAAACTTGGATACTATTTCGACAATCTCTGCCCCGGGAATGAATCTGCATCGACATAAAATAGTCGGATTGCCTTTCACATAAGTATTAATTCTACATCTCTCCGCATATTCCTTCTTTAAGTAATAACTTTTATAAAAGGATTTATGTCGAATTCTTTTTAGGGGGTTCCCTTGACATCTAACAATAAATAGTTTATTCGTTCACAAGCAAGTCTAAACCTAAAAAGATATATTTTTATCACAATTTTTTATTATAGTACATTTATCATCATTTTACCATAACTTTTTATCATTATTATTCCACTTTCTATCAGTAGAAAACACATAATCTAATGATTATGTGTTAAGATCTCCCTTTATGAATATAATTTAGGATAACATTTGCCGTTTCTTCTACGGCTTTATTGGTAACATCAATAACAGGACAGTTTATTTTCTTCACAATTTTTTCAAAAAAGATTAACTCTGCTTTAATACGTTCAATATTGGCGTAACTGGCCTTATCATTTAACCCTAAGGAAATTAATCGTTCCTTTCTGATATTATTTAACTTTTCTGGGCTTATTTTCAAACCGAAGCATTTCTCGATTGGAACCCTATAAAGTTCTTCTGGCGGGTCAACTTCTGGAACAAGCGGGACATTCGCAACCTTTAAACGTTTATGAGCTAGATACTGAGATAGTGGCGTCTTGGAAGTTCTTGATACACCAATTAAGACAATATCTGCTTTTAATATGCCTCTTGGGTCCCGGCCATCATCATATTTTACGGCGAATTCAATCGCTTCCACTTTTTTAAAATAATCCTCATCTAACTTACGAACAAGTCCTGGCTCACAAAGAGGTGTCTTTCCACTGAAAACTTGAATCTGATCCATGATTGGGCCAATTAAATCAACAGCCAAGATCCCTTCCTTTTCCGCTCTTTCCTTGATATATGTACGCATTTCAGGTTTGACAAGCGTAAAGGCAATCATAGCTTTATCCAGTAAAACAAGGGAAAGAACTTCATCAATATGCTCCTGATCCTCCACATAGGGAAATCTTTTTAAAGTCATCCCAGAGCCATTAAACTGGCTTATTGCTGCTTTGGTAACTAGTTCAGCTGTTTCCCCCACTGAATCAGATACAACATAAATAATTGGTACACTCATTCTCCCTCAACAACCCCTCTTCAAGTTAACTTTCCGTTTGTTACTCATCACCAAGGGCAACAAAAGCCTTTGTAATGTTAGTCTTCGTTAATCGCCCGATAACTTCATACCCATTTTCTGTTTTTCGAACAATTGGCAGGGCATCAATTTGTTTTTCAATTAACTTTTTTGCGATATCAATCAATAAATCATCCCGTTCACACATGGTGATATTTGGCATTCTGGTCATAATAATATTGACAGGAATAGAGGTAAGCTCTTGCTTCCCTATACTTGCTCTAAGCAAATCCTTCCTTGATAGTACTCCAACAAGAATGGTATTTTGATCTACTACAAATAATGTTCCCACATCCTCAAGGAACATAGTACAAATAGCATCGTAAACGGAGATATTTTCGTTCACTACTACAGGAATGGATTGATAATCTTTTACATATATTTTTTGTAGATTTTCGGTCAACAGCTGTGTCCCAGACTTTCCAGTATAAAAATAACCGACTCGCGGTCTTGCATCTAAAAAGCCTGCCATTGTCAATATTGCAAGATCTGGCCTTAATGTAGCTCTAGTTAGACTTAATTGATCTGCAATATGCTCCCCGGTAATTGGCCCATTTTCTTTTACAATTTGTAAAATATGTTCTTGCCGTTTGGTCAGTTCGATTGTTCACACCACCTTTGTATTACTTTTAGAGGAGATTACACACGACTTTCTAAAAGTCATACTTATTAGGAATATTATATACTAATGAATGTATTAAGAAAACTCGCCAAGTGGCGAGTTTCTCATTAAAACGTCATCTTTTCTTGTAAAAAGCTAACCAGTTCTTGGATTGGAATACGTTTTTGCTCCATTGTATCACGGTCCCGAACTGTAACCATATGATCTTCTTTAGAATCGAAATCAAAGGTGATACAATACGGTGTCCCGATTTCATCATGACGGCGATAGCGTTTGCCAATTGAACCTGATTCGTCATAATCCACTGAAAAGTGCTTAGCTAAAGCAGCGAATACTTCACGTGCTTCTTCAGACAGCTTCTTCGATAACGGAAGGACTGCCGCCTTGAACGGGGCTAAGGCTGGGTGGAAATGCATGACCGTTCTAGATGTACCATCTTCAAGCTGTTCTTCGTCATAGGCATCAATTAAGAAGGCTAAGGTCACCCGATCCGCTCCTAAGGAAGGTTCAATACAGAATGGTACATACTTCTCATTTGTTTCAGGGTCAAGATAATGGAAATCTTCACCCGAAAACTCCATATGCTGCCTCAAATCATAATCTGTTCTTGAGGCAACACCCCACAGTTCACCCCAGCCAAACGGGAACTTAAATTCAAAATCAGTAGTTGCATTACTATAATGCGATAGTTCATCGTCAGAGTGGTCCCGAAGACGTAAATTTTCCTTGGTAAGACCTAAAGACATTAACCAGTTTTCAGCAAAATTTTTCCAATAATCAAACCATTTAAGCTCCTCACCAGGCTTACAGAAAAATTCAAGTTCCATTTGTTCAAACTCTCTAGTCCGGAACGTAAAGTTACCTGGAGTTATTTCATTACGAAAACTTTTTCCAATTTGAGCAATACCAAACGGCATTTTCTTTCTCATCGTCCGCTGAACATTTTTAAAATTCACGAAAATACCTTGGGCTGTTTCCGGGCGAAGGAATATTTCATTTGTACTAGATTCTGTTACCCCTTGAAAGGTTTTAAACATTAAATTAAACTGACGAATTCCTGTAAAATCATGACTGCCACAGTCTGGACAGGCAATATTATGCTCTTTAACCATTTCTTCCATTTTTTCAAATGGTAAGCCGTCAACAACCAATTCAATCCCTTTTTCATCAAGCGCATTTTCAATTAATTTATCAGCACGATGACGTGCTTTACAATTTTTACAGTCAATCATTGGATCATTAAAGTTCCCAATATGTCCTGAAGCTTCCCATGTACGAGGATTCATTAGAATACTTGCATCTAAGCCAACATTGTACGGCGACTCTTGAACAAATTTTTTCCACCATGCCTGCTTAATATTATTCTTAAATTCAACTCCTAGCGGGCCGTAATCCCAAGTATTAGCGAGTCCTCCGTAAATCTCTGAACCTGGAAATATAAATCCTCTGTGCTTCGCATGTGAGACGATTTGTTCCATTGTTACTTTCATTTAAATTGCTCCTTTTAATAAATTTGCTTTCAAACAAAAAAACTCTCGTTCCTATGCTTATTAGCATAGGGACGAGAGTTACCCGCGGTTCCACCCTAATTGCTGTAAAAATACAGCCTCTTTAATCGTGTTATTTAACACATTAGCTTGCTCAGGAACGCCTTCCTTAGTGCCCTATACCCTAGCTTCCACCACCCTAGGTTCGCTTTTATAGAGATGACTAAGTACTCTTTTCCGTCAATGCAAATATTTTATTAAAGAAAATAATAGCGAAAACTCCAAACATTGTCAACTGGTCAATTATAAGAGATTACGAAATTTATCCATCGAATTAAGAAACTTCTTCGTTTTGAGATGAAGACCCGAGTACTCTTCATAGTAAGAAGTAATAACATTTTTAAGCTCAGCCTTCGTCTCAGCTTTCACAGAAATATTTCCTAACCTAGAAAGATCAAAATAATAAAATAGCCTGATTAATTTAACCGTACTAGGTGATAATTTATAATGGTACGGATCCTTATCTAGACATCGATGACAGATAAACCCGCCTTCACGAATGGAAAAAGAAAAAAGTCCGTCTGTATTGCCACAAATAGAACATTGATTCAAGATTGGATTTAATCCCAACATATTTAACATTTTCATCTCATAAATATTCATGAGTATATCCGGATCGTAGCCTTCATTCAAGTAATTCAATGTTTGATAGAGCAATTCAAAATGATAAGGATTTGGTTTTTTTTCTTCCGTGCATTTATCGGTTAACTCGACAATATAACTTGCATAGGCCGTTAAAAAAATATCTTCACCTATTGACCTTAAGGAGGTAGCAGTTTCTCCCTGCTGCATACTTCCTAATCCAGATCCTCTATTAATTAGAAAATAACCATGGGTAAAAAGCTGTGTAATCGAGGAAAGGCGGCTGTTTGGCTTTTTTGCACCACGAGCCATTGCGCCCACCTTTCCCCATTCCCTAGTATATAAAGTCACAATCTTATTTGTTTCACCATAATCTGTTGTTCTAATAACAATGCCTTCACACTTTTGAAGCATTATTGTCACCTTCTAAAGTAGCACGAAGACAAACTTATGAAACGGGAAAATCGATTTGTGCTAGCTCATCATTCAGATTTCCGGGTATTTCTTGGTTTTCCTTCTCTAGTTCTTTAATGAGAAGATATGTGTCAATATTACCTGTTTGAAGGAATACTTTCCACGTAAAATCCATCATCGAAAACCCCACCTTTCATATTTAGCCTAGCTTTCATTCGGTCCCAAACCTTACAATTATCATAGCCTGCCAGCGCAATAATCATAAGACAAAATATTTGTTAATGTTGTCCATGCATAATTTTAAATAAACGGTAGTATTTTAGTTATGGTTATTAGAAAAGAGCTAGTCAATATTAATCAATATTCATCTTCATTGAAGCCATAATCTCGGAGCTGGGACATCTTATTACGCCAATCTTTTTGAACCTTTACCCATAACTCTAAATACACTTTTGACCCGAGGAGATTTTCAATATCCACTCTTGCACGCTTTCCTATTTCTTTTAACATACTTCCTTGTTTTCCAATAATAATTCCTTTTTGCGAATCACGTTCAACAATAACGGTTGCCATAACATCAATCATATCTTTTCCTTCTCGCCGCTCCATTTTGTCAAGAACCACAGCTAAAGAGTGGGGAATTTCCTCTCGTGTTAAGTGGAGGGCTTTTTCCCTGATTAACTCTGTGATAATAAAGCGTTCAGGGTGATCAGTAACCTGATCTGCTGGATAATACTGCGGTCCCTCTGGTAAGAAAGACTTTATCTGACCCAACAGTTGCTCCACATTGTTACCTTCTAGCGCAGAGATTGGCACAATTTCTTTAAAAGGATATTTTTCTTTATATGATTCAATTATCGGCAATAATTGATCAGGGTGTACTTGATCAATTTTATTTATTACAAGGAAGATAGGTGTATTTACTGTGTGGAATTTTTCAAGAATAAATTCTTCACCACGTCCAAATCCTTCTTCAGCATTTACCATAAAAAGAATCAAATCAACCTCTTTAAGGGTATTTACAGCTACCTTCATCATAAAATCGCCTAATTTATGTTTTGGTTTATGGATACCTGGAGTATCTATAAAAATCATTTGGGCGTCATCTATTGTTAATACGCCTTGGATTTTGTTACGGGTGGTTTGTGCCTTATCACTCATGATGGCAATCTTTTGGCCAATCACGCGATTAAGAAATGTGGATTTACCTACATTTGGACGGCCAATAATCGAAATAAAACCTGATTTGTAGCCTTTGCTTGCGTTCTCATTATTCAGCATGTAAATCCTCCTGAGTGAAGGATGTTGCCTGGATTGCTTCTACAATTAGTTGATCAATGTTCACTTTTGTTCTTCCCTTCCAGCAAGAATCTGCTGTTTCTTTATTTTACCTCAAAATTGTATGAAAATCATTAGGTTGAGGTAAAAAAATTAAAAAATTAGAATTTTCTCATAAATCAGCATGTCTATTTATTTTGCTGATAAGTTATTTTACCGAATCCAGTTACTCATTTCAAATGACAGCGAATAAACTTTTTTCAGCTTGACTTTTTTAAAACCTTTGTATGTATGGAAAAAAGATAAATATCCCAATTGCAATCGAAAGAACGGCATAGATCAACACCGCACCAGCCGCCATATCCTTTGCCTGTTTAGCTAAAGGATGATACTCAACGGTAACTAGATCAACAACTCTCTCGATTGCGGTATTCACTAATTCCAATGCAAACATACCTCCGATAGCAATTAGGATAAATATCCATTCCATTTTTGTAATCGAAAAATAATAGGAAACAAGTAAAACAATAATTGAGCAAAATAAATGGCTCTTCATATTTTTCTCTGACTTCAGGGCAACCAGAATTCCCGCGAATGCATTTGAAAATGTTCCCAGCCATGACTGCTGCGGTCGTTTATCGTTTGAGTCCATACTCATCTAATATTTCCTTTTGCCGTGTGAACATTTCTTTCTCTTCTTCTTCAGTCATATGATCATAGCCAAGAAGATGAAGGAAGCCATGTACTGCTAGAAAACCAAGTTCACGTAAAAAGGAATGTCCATATTCTTCTGCCTGCTCAATTGCTTTAGGAATGGAGATAATAATATCACCCAAGACGCGAGGCATATCGGCCCCAATTAGCTCCACCTCGCCTTCTCCTAGTTCCTCCATAGCAAACGAAATAACATCCGTAGGCTTGTCTTTATCGCGGTATTCTCGGTTAATTTCCTGTATTCTTTCATTCGATACAAATGTAATGGAAACTTCGCTATGCGCTTCAACCATTTGTTTCCTAGCCGCAAAGTTGATTACCCTTTCAATTTCAAGCATTTGTTCTTCAGTCAGCTTTTCAGTTTCGTCGATACAATCAATTAATAATGTCATGCATGTTTCTCCTTCTTAATCATTTCCGGGTATTCAATTCTGGAGTGAAAAATCCCCGTTAAGGTCTCACATAAAGCTTCAGATACGGTTTCAATTTCTCTCATTGTGATATCACAATCATTCAATTGTCCATCTTGAAGCCGATCCGCCACAATTTTTTTTACTAATGACTCGATTATTTCAGGCGTAGGCTGGGATAATGAACGAACTGCTGCCTCGACACTATCTGCAATACCAACAACAGCAGACTCTTTTGTTTTTGCCTTTGGACCAGGATAGCGGTAATCCGCTTCCTTTATTTCAGTATCCCCCTGGATTGCCTTATGATAAAAGAATTTTAGCAGGGTTGTTCCGTGATGTTGTTCAGCAATCTCAATAATTTCTTTAGGCATATGGTATTTCTTTAAAATATTAGAGCCATCTGTGACATGGGCAATAATGATGCTGGCACTTTTTTCCGGAGGCAGACGATCATGGGGATTTTCAAGATGCATCTGGTTCTCAATATAAAAATTCGGACGACGTGTCTTGCCAATGTCATGGTAATAACTCCCAACTCTTGCTAAAAGTCCATTTGCTCCAATTGCTTCGCATGCAGATTCCGCTAAATTAGCAACCATTACACTATGATGATAGGTACCTGGTGCTTCCATTAATATTTTACGTAACAGTGGATGGTTTGGGTTTGAAAGCTCAATCAGCCTCATCGTTGACAGGATCCCAAAACTCGCCTCCAAGAAAGGCAGTAAACCAATGGTTAAAACAGCTGACCCAATCCCTGAGACAAGGGCAGTGATTAAATAATATCCATATTCTACCCCAGAAAATTGTCCATTGGGCAAATACATTAACGCTAAAATCGTTAATAGGTTTACGATTGCTGCAAAAGAGCCTGCCTGCAAAATCTTCGAACGCTGATTTTGGTTACTTAGGAATAAAATTCCCGCTAAGGCACTGAATAGAATATAAATTCCTTCTGAAAAGTTAAGTGTTCCTGTAACTCCTTCGTTAAATAAAATACTGCCGCATACTGCCATAATAATTGACATAAGAATAGCAAGCTTTTCATCAATCAAAATCTTAATTAACATTGCCCCTAGTGCTGCAGGGTAAAGATAACCAATTCCCGCAAAAGTAAAAATTTGCAGCATGCTGATTATTTTCATAATACAGATTGATAGAATGAAAATAATACCATACAACAGCAAGTCTGTCTGTCTCTTTTCCGGATTGGATTTTATTTGATAAAAATAAAAATAAATCGAAGATAAAATAATCGATATCAACACCATTAACCCAATAAAGGGCTTAAAGGATCTCTCATTATTTAGGAGGCCAACTAATTTTAACTGTCTAAATATATTTTGGTTAATTAATTCTCCTTCTTCCACTAGAATTTGACCCTGAAGAATTTTTGCCGGTTCCACGCTCTCTACTGCTTGCTGCCGGAGTTCCTCTGTCGCATTAGGATCATAAAATTCATTTTGAATCACAGCATATCTGCCGAGTTCAATGACACCATTTCTTAAATTATCATTTAAGGTGGTATATTTTAATTCTTCCTCCACTCTTTTTTTGGCATTCTCTACTTCGTCAGCAGAAATCCGCTGGGCCATAACATTATTAATTGCCGTAACAGTTAAATCCTTAGCAATCGATAATTCATCATTACTAGCTTGGACTAACGCCATAAAGACCCGATCAGAAAGTCCTTTTGATACATTCGGTGTTAATTTAGCCTTTAACCTAGTCATTTTTTCAGAATCACTTGGTTCCTTTTTTTCTGGTTTTTCTTCTGTAGTCAGCTCTTCAAACTTCTTAATTTCTTCATTTATTTCATCATTCACTTCAGTAGCTGCTTGAAATATGGAGCTGATTAAATCCACTCGATTTTGCGTGTATTCCTTTTTTAGGGCATATACATCTTGTACTTGATCGAGAGCATCCTTGCGTTTATTTTCTGTACTTTTTTTATCCTCCACTGTCCCAGGGGAACGAATTGTTTTTTCTGCTACAGAAAACAAGCTTATATCCAATTTTTCTGGTTTTACATTACTATACATTGCTGCAAATAATACGGTACCTAGCATGATAAAAAATAGAACTAGAAAAAAAGTGATGTCTAGCAGCTTACGTATCCGTATGAAGTATTGCTGTAGTTTACCCAACTATATCCCTCCAACCACGGCCCTTTAAGTGATTCATGAAAAGTCATCTCTCAAAAATTGTCATATTTTCACTGTTCCTGCTTTATGTAAAATGATAACAGTTTTTCGAACAAGTTTCACCTTTCTTTAAAAGAAGATTGTTTGAAGTATGTCTTTCCAATGAAAAAGAGGTAAACCACAATAGGTTTACCCTCACAGTTACATTATTGCTGCTCAAGCTTGTTCTCGTAAGCCTCGATAATTCTGCCGACAAGTGGATGGCGAACTACGTCAGTTGTTTCTAAAAAGACAAAGGAAATACCTTTTACATTCTTCAAAATACCTTCGGCTGCAATTAAGCCTGATTTAGCCCCTTTTGGCAAATCAATCTGTGTTTGATCACCCGTAATGACCATTTTGGACCCAAAGCCAAGCCTTGTCAAAAACATTTTCATTTGGGCATGTGTAGTATTTTGGGCCTCGTCAAGTATTACAAAAGCATCATCTAATGTACGTCCTCGCATATAAGCAAGCGGGGCAATTTCAATCGTTCCTCGCTCGATTAACCTTTGCGTATGTTCAGCACCAAGCACATCATGCAGAGCATCATATAACGGCCGTAGATAAGGGTCGACCTTCTCTTTTAAATCACCAGGAAGAAAGCCAAGACTTTCACCAGCCTCAACAGCAGGTCTTGTTAAAAGGATTTTATTTACTTGCCCGTTTTTGAGAGCACCCACGGCCATGACGACGGCAAGATAAGTTTTCCCTGTCCCAGCAGGACCAATTCCAAATACAAGATCTGTCTTCTTTATGGCCGTAACATATTCTCTTTGTCCAAGTGTCTTAATCCGAATGGTTTTACCTTTAACATTTTTACCGATTTCTTCATCATACAAATTCACAAAATAATCAAGTGTCCCGGCATTCGCCATTTGGACCGCGTAGAGGACATCTCTTTGACGAATATTTATTCCCTTTCGAATCACAATCATTAATTTATTCAGGATTTGTCCTGCCAGATTTACGTTTTCCTCGTCACCTGATAAACTGACAGCTTCACCTCGAGTAATGATCGTAACATCAAGCTCTTGTTCAATTATTTTTAAATTGGAATCAGAATTCCCCAGCAAACTAATTGCTTCTGCAGGATTTTCAAGTTGTACATTTATGGTAGTTAACTTTTCTGTCATTCACTGGTCTCCCCTGAAATCGGTTGTCCGACTGCAATATTTTCAATTACCTTAAAATGAATATCCAGTATAACTTTACCATTCTTAATTGCTTTGTGTAAAATTTTTTCATCTTTCATAATAGCATCTTCATCTAAGCGTCCTTTTATTTGTTTTTTTGCTAATTCAATCGCAATTTTTTGGGCGTCTTTATTGGAATAGGTACGCTGGACTTCTTCTCGTTCTCGAAGTGTCTTATTGAGATATGAAATTGGCAATTCCCACTTCAAGAAATGAATCTTGTGCACATTCTCTTCTGTTTCATAGTTACTAAATTCCGGCTTACCAAGGCCCCACACAGGGAATTCATAATTCCCAAGTAAGATAAAATGCTTTACTTTTTCTTTACCGCTAAAAACTTTAAAATTGGTTACTAACGGAAGCTCCACATGACTTTTATACCAAGTTTCACCCCATACTTCTCCTTTGGCAGCAACCAATTCTGGATTATCCTCTTGTCCAAATGCACCCGAAACAAGTAATTGTCCCGGTTCCACATGATCATTAATATCGACCACTTTTTGGCCATTTTCAATATACATATTGACAATGATTGCTTTCTTTTTGGCGATTAGGTTCCTCGGTGATAATTGCTTTGGCTTTTGCGGCTCATTTTTTTCAACCACTTGAAAATGGAAGGTTGTCCCCTTTAATTCCACTCCAACCCAAGTCAATTCACCGACATTATTAGTCAGTTTCCTTTGAATTCCTTCCACATTATCTACAAAAAATTGCAATTTCCCTATTTTCACACCCATCTTGTCCAATTCTTTGCGAATCTGATACTCTGTTGCTGGTTTTGCCCCTTTTATTTCAATTCCCCAAATAACATTGGATAGGAATAATAAGATCAGCAGGAAAATTCCTGCTCCTCCCAAAAAGCCACTATTTTTAATGGCTCTCTTTAGTAAAAAAGGCACCCCGCTCTTTCGTAAAAAGGTTATGGTGCAATCACTTTTACGTGCATAATACCTGATGTTCTTGGCATCCGTGAGCCTCATCTTAAATGTAATCGTTTCAGTCCCATGCCGTTTGACATTCCAAATATGAAGACCATTCCTAGTCAGAACGTTTAAAAAACGTTCTGTACCCTTTCCTGATACTTTAACAGTTACCCTGCCATAAAAAAATTCGATCCACTGGTTATTCATTTTTCTCCTCCCGGATTATCACTTATATAAATGACCTGATCAATTTTCCCTTCCAGCAAAATTTCTTCAGGTAAAATCGTTTTAATGACAAACGATTTACCTTTTATTAATAACTGCCCTTGCTTTAATAGCAGTCGGAGTTCTTTATCAGTAAATACAAGTAAACCTCGATGGTTCTCTATATATACATGGATTTGCCCAATCATCGTAATGCGGGGTAAATCCATCATGACATCTTGAGGAAGATCCATTTTATTAGCCATCCAGTTACGAACCCGCCCGGCCCATTTTTTCGCCATAAAAAAAGAACCCCCTTTCATCTCATATTTATGAAACGAAGGGAGGTTCTAGCACATCTTTTTCTATTTAGCTATCTTGATTTGCATCTAACCTTTTCTTGCAAAAAAGGGTTTTTTGGAACGCGGCTCACCCAGAATTTCTGACCAAACTATACCATTAATGAGCGTTTTTTCATCCGGATAAAGAGAAACGATTTCTCCTTCCTCTGCCCCGGACTTCACTTCTACTTTATCTATCCTTTGCTGGGCTACGGACATTCCAATCCGTTTCACCTCAGACTCTTGTTTCAACTGCATGTATTTATTTTCGAGCTTTTCTTGATGATCCAATGGTATATTCTTTGATTTTAAGGTGCTAGATGTTGGAATTTCATCATGATTAAGTTGTTTTTTAACTAGCGTCCGAAATTCCTCAAAAGTCTCCATTGAAAATGTTTTATTTCTAGATTGTCCTGTCTTATCTTTTGCACTTCGGAAGATAACAGAAACTATGCCGATGATAATCATAAATACTACTGTTTCCAAGAATCACCACCCCTTTATTTTCCCAAAGCGGGTTTATTGTCCGTCTTTTTTATCTCCCGTTATCTTACCAATTGAACCTCTCATTTCAGTATCCGCTGAAATATTTTTAAAGTTCATATAGTCCATAACGCCAATATTCCCCGTTTTAAGAGCTTCAGCCATTGCAAGCGGTACTTGAGCTTCTGCTTCCACGACCTTTGCTCTCATCTCCTGTACCTTTGCCTTCATTTCCTGCTCTGTAGCGACAGCCATAGCCCTACGCTCTTCTGCTTTTGCTTGGGCAATTTTCTTATCGGCTTCCGCTTGCTCCGTTTGTAGCTCGGCACCGATGTTTCTACCTAAATCGACATCGGCAATATCAATCGATAGAATTTCAAAAGCGGTACCAGCATCTAATCCCTTGGCTAAGACAGTTTGCGAAATCAGTTCAGGGTTCTCGAGTACCTTACTATGGTCAAGTGAGGAACCAATCGTCGATATGACCCCTTCACCTACACGAGCGACAACAGTATCTTCACCCGCACCTCCGACAAGACGGTCGATATTAGCACGGACCGTTATTCTCGCTTTAGCCTTTACTTCAATCCCATTCATAGCCACACCTGCAATAAATGGGGTTTCAATCACCTTTGGATTTACACTCATTTGGACGGCTTCTAAAACGTCACGCCCTGCTAAGTCAATGGCTGCACAACGTTCAAACGATAATTCAATATTTGCCCGATGTGCAGCAATTAGGGCATTAACTACTCTATCGACATTACCGCCGGCAAGGTAATGACTTTCCAGTTGATTAGTGGTAACGTTTAAACCAGCTTTATGGGCCTTTATAAGTGGGTTAACCACTCTGCTTGGTGTTACCCTCCTAAGTCTCATCCCAACTAATGTGAAGATACTTATACGGACTCCTGCAGCTAGAGCAGAAATCCACAACATGACAGGTACAAAGGATAATAAAATCCCTAATAAGATTAAAGCTACAATTACAACTGCAATGATAAAAATGGTACCAGATCCTACAATCATTTTCTAACCCCCTTCATTTCTTATACCTCTCTAACAACAATGCGTGCTCCTTCAACTTTAATGACTTTAACGGCAGCATTCTGCTCAATAAAGCCGCCTTCGCTTACTACATCAACTCTTTCACTGTTAATAATAACAGTTCCAGCTGGTCGCAAAATGGTGAGGGCAATCCCTTCTTTTCCCATCAAATCAATACGATTAATATTGGATACATAACCATCTTCTTTTTTAGCTGAATCAAATAGAACCATTTTATTAAATAAAATAAGCTTTTTGTCAAAAATCTTGATCATCATAAAAAATACAAGTACGGATAAGAATATGGCGATTAAGATAGAAACCCCGATTTGAATGGCATCTTCGCCTGCTAAAAAAAGACTTAATATTAATGCAGCAACACCCAGTGTGCCGGAAATTGCCCCGGGTAAAAAGAATTCAAGGAATATTAGGAGTAATCCTGCAACAAATAATAATAAAGTACCATAACCCGCAAGCCCTGCTTGAAAATGCCCATAAAAGAATAAAATGAGCGCAAACACACCGATAAACCCTGCCACACCGAATTTAGATGAGAAAAGCTCTAATACGATACCGATTCCCGCAATCGATAATAATACGGTTACAACAATCGGGTCAGTAAGAAATTCTGTCATTCGAGAGCCCCCTTTCGTTCTTTAGCTTCGACTATAATTATTACGTATGAAAATCAATTAAGTTTCATTTATAAAATAAAAAGACCACAAGCCAAAGGCCTGCAGTCTTTACGTCAGAATACTATGAAAGGTGTTGTTGTACAAGTTTATTTACAAGTGCCCCATCTGCTTTACCTTTTACTTTAGGTATAATGGCAGACATCACTTTTCCCATTTCTGCTTTTGATTTTGCGCCGACTTCAGAAATTGTTTCTTTTACAACCTCTGCCAGTTCCTCTTCAGAAAGCTGTTTTGGCATATACAATTCAACAATAGCCAACTCCGTGCGCAACTTATCAACTAGGTCTTCACGACCAGCTTTACCAAATTCATGGAGGGAGTCTTTGCGTTGTTTTACTTCGCGAGAAAGGATTGTTAACTCAACATCCTCAGTAAGCTCTTTAGTACCGAGCTTAATAGCTTCATTTTGCAAAGAAGCTTTCACCATCCGAATGACTGAGAGTTTGTCTTTTTCCTTGTTTCTCATCGCTTGTTTCATATCATTGTTCAAACGCTCGAGAAGACTCATGTATTACACCCTCTCTTAAAACTTACGTTTTCTAGCTGCTTCAGACTTTTTCTTACGTTTTACACTTGGCTTTTCATAGAATTCGCGCTTTCTTGCCTCTTGCAAAGTACCAGTTTTTGATACTGTACGTTTGAAGCGACGAAGAGCATCTTCAAGCGATTCGTTTTTACGAACGACGGTTTTAGACATTCTCTTTCCCTCCCTCCGAAACACAACACACTAACATTCAATCCATGTACCTTGCAATTATAATATAACCTTGATACAAGGTCAACTGAAATTCACAGTGATATTCCAAGCAATTTATTTTTTTATTCATTCAAACGATGACTTGCCTTTATTTACCTTAAAACTGGCATGTCCCTCTTCGTCGTACCATACAATGAAACGAGGGGGGTCTATAAATAATGCTTTACATACTTTTATTTGTTCTTTGCATTTTATTATTTATTTTTGGGATGACCATAATTAGATTTGCCCTGTTTAATTTATCTGCAAATAAATTAAAGGGTTGGTTAATTAAATTGACTAGTACTCCGCTAAAAGGGATGCTGACAGGGACATTCATCACTGCACTCCTGCAGAGCAGTACCGCAGTAATGGTAATTACGATTGGATTAATTTCAGCAAGAATAATGACGTTCCCGCAGTCTATTGGAATTATACTTGGCACAAATATTGGAACTACTTTTAAAACAGAATTAATTACATTTAATATTGATAAAGTCCTCGTTCCTTTCGCAATTTGTGGAGCCCTGCTTATTTTATTTAAAAATAAAAAAGCGAGAAGTATTGGGATGCTGCTGTTTGGAATCTCCTCAGTTTTTGCGGCTATGAAAGGATTCGAGATGCTGGCAGTCCCGTTAACTTCGATGAATTTTATCAATAATTTTATTCTTTCCATTAATGATCAACTTCTTTTAAGCCTGTTAACTGGTACAATCATGACAGCCATTATCCAATCGAGCACGGCAATGACTGGAATTGCCATGAGCTTTCTATTAACTGGTTCCTTGCAACTTGATGCGGGTATCGCAATTGTCCTTGGTGCTAATATTGGTACATGTATCACCGCCCTAATTGCTTCTATTGGCGGCGGAAAAGAATCGAGACTAGCAGCATTTGCCCACGTTTGGCTTAATGTTTTTGGTGTATTGCTATTTATCCCGCTCATTCCAACACTTACAGACAATGCCTCCCTGCTTGCAGATACAAAAAATGTCCAATTAGCCCATATAAGTGTCATTTTTAATGTTGCCACCTCTATTATCGTCTTACCTTTTGCAACGAAATTTGGAAAAATGATTTTATTTTTACATGATAGAAAACCAAAAAAGACCACGTAAAAAGACGGCCTTTCAGCCGTCTTATCTTAATAATTTGAAGTGACTGTCTGACCGTTGACGATGGCAATACTGGAGCTTGCCCCAATTCTTGTCGCTCCAGCTTCAATCATTTTTTGGACATCCTCTGTACTTCTAACCCCGCCGGAAGCTTTAACACCCAAGTCAGGACCAACAGTATGCCTCATTAAAGCAATGTCTTCCGCCGTCGCTCCACCAGTAGAAAATCCTGTGGATGTCTTCACAAAATCCGCTCCTGCCTTTACGGAAAGTTCACAGGCGCGAATCTTTTCTTCTTTGCTTAACAAACTTGTTTCGATAATTACCTTCGTATGTGCTTTGCCCTTGGCAGCCTCTACAACCGTCCGGATATCTTTTTCCACCAATTCATCGTTATGATCCTTTAATGCTCCAATATTTATAACCATATCCACTTCATCAGCGCCATGATCAATTGCATTTTTCGTTTCAAACGCTTTGGTTTCAGAGGTAGTTGCCCCTAATGGGAATCCTATTACGGTACAAACCATTACATCACTGCCCTGCAGCAGTTCTTTAGCGGTACTTACCCATGTTGGATTTACACACACCGAAGCAAATTTATATTCTTTTGCCTCTTGGCACAATGATTCAATTTGCTGCCGTGTTGCTTCCGGCTTTAGTAAGGTGTGGTCAATCATTGCAGCAATATTTGTAGTAGCCATAAACTTGCTCCCTTCGAATTCCATTCGATTTTAAAAAAAGCTCCAGAGTGGATTAGAAAGAAATTTGCTGCTGACAATAGTTTATCCTAAATACGATAAAAAAAAGGACCTAAATGGTCCTTAAATGGCAGTTTCTTCTTCAATAAATAATTCTGATTTTGTGACTGAATCCTCTAAAACCTTAACAAATTGTCCTTCGTTGTATGGGTAGCCCGCTTTGGTAATATTTACTTTAACAATTTTACCAATCAAATCTTCAGCCCCTGAGAAAACAACTTTCATGTAGTTATCCGTGTATCCCATCAATAAACCGGAATTCGCTTCTTCATTTGAGACCTCTTCAGGAATCACTTCTAAGACATCACCTTCAAATCGGGAAGCATATTCCTTAGCTAATTGATCAGAAAGGGAAATAAGGCGATGTACTCGATCATTTTTAACTTCCTCATCGACCTGATCTTCCATACGAGCGGCTGGTGTTCCAGTACGCTTTGAATACGGGAATACGTGAAGTTCAGAAAATTTATGGTCATTAATGAAATTATAGGTTTCCATAAACTCTTCCTCCGTCTCACCAGGAAAACCAACAATTACATCGGAGGTAACGGCAAGGCCAGGAAGAACTTCTTTTAGTCGCTCTAATCTTTCACCAAAGAACTCCATCGTATATTTTCGACGCATTCTTTTTAGAACAGAATTAGAACCCGATTGCAACGGAATATGCAAATGTCGAACGACAATCGGAGAATGTTTAATTACTTCGATCACTTCATCCGTAATTTGGCTCGCTTCAATTGATGAAATTCGCAAACGTTTTAGCCCTTTGACTGCTTCCAAGTCACGAAGTAATTGAGCAAGATTATAATCCTTCATGTCTTCTCCGTATCCGCCTGTATGAATACCAGTCAAGACAATTTCCTGGTAACCCGCATCAACCAATTGCTGTGCTTGACGAATAACTTCTTTCGGATCTCGTGATCTCATTAACCCGCGAGCCCAGGGAATAATACAGAAGGTACAAAAATTGTTACAACCTTCTTGGATCTTTAGTGAAGCACGAGTTCGGTCCGTAAAGGATGGGACATCAAGTTCTTCATAGATGCGGCTTTTCATGATATTACCGACACCGTTAATTGGCTGGCGCTCAAGCTTATATTGCTCAATATAATCAAGCATTTTAATCCGGTCCTGGGTTCCGACCACAACGTCGACACCAGGGATAGCCATAATTTCAGCGGGTGAGGTTTGTGCATAACAACCTGTTACACAAATAACCGCATCAGGATTTTTTCTAACAGCCCGTCGAATGACCTGGCGGCTTTTTTTATCGCCTGTATTAGTAACGGTACATGTATTAATAATATAAACGTCCGAAATTGATTCAAAATCAACTCGTTCGTAACCTTCTTGTTTAAATAACTGCCAAATAGCTTCAGTTTCATAGTGATTAACTTTGCATCCTAATGTATGAAACGCAACTGTTGCCATTATTTGTTCACCTCATTAATTCAAAATGATAGGAAATTGCCGCGAGTGTATATAAAGGGGCAGTTTCCGTTCGTAATATTCTAGGGCCTAACCCGCAAATTGAAAAATCATTATCCCTTAATTGCTCTACCTCTGAATCGGTTAAGCCGCCTTCTGGTCCAAATACCAAAAGAAGTGAATCACCTTTGTTCATTTTTTTGAGCGTAGCAGCAAAAACGGAAGTTTCACCATTCCGACTCTCTTCTTCAAAAGCAACTAATTTATAATCATAATCCTTGCTCATAGAAATCAATTCTTTAAAGCTAATTGCACTAAAAACTTCTGGCAAGAATGCACGGTGGGATTGCTCTGCAGCTTCTTTAGCTATTTTTTGCCATCGATCTATTTTTTTCGAAGCTTTCTTTTCATCCCATTTTACAACTGAACGAGCCGCTGAGAATGGGAGAAACTGATGTGCACCAAGTTCTGTGCCTTTTTGAATAATCCACTCTAGCTTGTCCCCCTTGGGCAGGCCGCTTGCAATCGTAATTGAAATGGGAAGCTCAGAGACAGTTTCCTTCCATTGTACAACGTCTGCAACAACACTGGTATCGGTAATTTCTGCAAGGACACACACAGCTTGCTTCCCTTCTTGGTCAACACAAATAATTTGATCACCAAGTTGCATACGCATAACCTTGACGATATGATGCCGGTCCTCTTCATCAATCAAAAAACGATTACCATTTGCTCGTTGTTTAACAAAGTATCGTTGCACACTTCTTGCACCCTCTCTAAACATACACGTTTTATTTTACTAAAAAAAATCTTGATTTAAAAGTATGGCATGAAAAAAAGGGGTTATCTCCCCTTTATTCCACCATTATAACCTTTTTGCAATAATCGCAACCCAATCTTCCATCAAAATCGTTTCAATGATCTCAAATCCGGCTGCAACCAATGAATCTTTAACTTGATCTTTTTTCTGCTTGATAATTCCTGAGGTAATAAAAGACCCGCCAGGTTTAATAACCTTGGCCGCATCCTCAGTAAACCGTAGAATAACTTCTGCTAGAATATTAGCAACAACGACATCGGCTGAATTTTCTTCAACGCCATCGAGCAAATTATTTTGTGCTGTCGTTGCACGATCACTCACCTTATTGAGTTTAAGGTTCACTCTTGCAGTTGTGACCGCCACCTCATCAAGGTCAAAGGCACGAACATCTTCAGCACCCAGCATGGCTGCTGCAATACTTAAAACCCCTGAGCCTGTTCCAACATCAATAACCCTGTCACCGGGACGAATCGTTCTCTCAAGTGCTTGAATACATAGAACAGTTGTCGGATGTGTTCCTGTTCCGAATGCCATTCCCGGATCTAATTCAATAATTAGTTCATCACTGCTGACCGGAGTATAAATCTCCCAAGTCGGAACAATGGTAAACTTTTCAGAAATTTTCACGGGATGATAATATTTCTTCCAAGCAGTTGCCCATTCTTCTTCATTAACTTCACTAATCGTTACATGATTTTTACCGATATCGATATTGTGAATAATTAAATTACTAATCGACTCTTTAATGGCATCAACGGTTTCGCCTAAAAAGCTGTTAACCGGAAGGTACGCTTTTAATAGTACGCCTTCTTCTGGATAATCATCGGGATTGAGTTGATAGATTTCACCAAATTGATCTTCTCTTTCTTTTGTCAGTTCAAATGGATCTTCAATGACTACACCGCTCGCCCCAGCTTCATGCAAAATATGAGAAATAGGTTCAATCGCCTCATTTGTTGTGTGAATACTGATTTCGGACCATTTCACATCTACCAACTCCAATCCTTACTCGCTTTTAAAGGCTCGTTTTACTTTTGAGAAAAAACTTTCTTCGTGTTCACCAATCGGAGAAGTGCCGCTAAGCTCTGCGAATTCTTTTAAAAGCTGCTTTTGCTTTTCCGACAGTTTTGTTGGAGTAATAATTCGAACGAGAATATATTGATCTCCAACACCGTATCCACGCACGTTAGGAACACCTTTTCCTTTTAATCGGAATTTTTTCTCCGTTTGCGTCCCTGCAGGAATTTTTAACTTTACCTTCCCGTGCAGAGTAGGTACCTCGATTTCAGCACCCAAGGATGCTTGAACAAAAGTGATTGGCATTTCACAATAAATATCATCGCCATCTCTTTCAAAAAACTCATGCTGTCTAACATGGAAAACAACATAGAGGTCCCCGGCCGGTCCTCCATTAAACCCAGCTTCACCTTGTCCTGACATGCGAAGCTGCTGTCCATCATCAATACCGGCAGGGATTTTAACATGAATTTTCTTGCGCTTTTGAACTTTTCCTTTACCACCGCAAGTTGAACATTTATGTTTAATTTCTTTACCGGTACCATTACAGTGATTACAAGTACGACGATTAACAATTCTACCGAATGGGGTATTTTGCTCCACATTTAACTGTCCTGTTCCCTGACAGTGCTGACAAGTTTCTGGTTTAGTTCCAGGCTTTGCCCCAGAGCCACTACATGTATCACAAGTTTCTTCACGCGGTATTTCAATATCTGTTTCTTTTCCAAATGCTGCTTCTTCAAAAGAAACGGTCATCGTATACTGGAGGTCTGCCCCTTGTCTTGGTGCGTTTGGATCACGTCTTCTTCCGCCTCCACCACCGCCAAAAAAGGTATTAAAGATATCTTCAAACCCGCCACCAAAGCCGCCGCCGAAATCTCCGCTGCCGCCAAAGCCCTGGTTTGGATCCGTATGACCAAATTGATCATAATGCGCCTTTTTCTGATCATCGCTCAATATTTCGTAAGCTTCCGTTATTTCCTTAAATTTATCAGCCGCATTTGCTTCTTTATTAATATCTGGATGATATTTTTTTGAAAGCTTGCGATAAGCCTTTTTTACTTCATCCTTTGAAGCACTTTTACTAATCCCAAGTACTTCATAGTAATCCCGTTTACTCATGATTACCCACTCCCGAATCTGTCACATAAAGACTATTCTATCATTTATAACAATGTTATTGCAATAAAAAAGTCAAAGCCCATCGATCTGACTTTGACTTTTTTCTGAGCTGTAATAACTCTTATTTATCTTCTTTTACTTCTTCAAATTCTGCATCGACAACATCATCTTTACCCGCAGTATTTCCAGCCTCAGGTCCTCCCTGTTGTGCTTGCTGCGCAGCTGCCGCTTGTTCATAAAGTTTAACGGTCAAAGCTTGAACAATTTCCTGTAAAGCATCCTTTTTCGCACGGATTTCATCCAGGTCATTTTTCTCAATTGCGGCTTTTAACGCATCTTTTGCTTCATTAGCATTGGCTACTTCACCTGCATCAACCTTACCTTCAAGGTCTTTTAAGGTTTTTTCTGTTGTAAAGACAAGTTGGTCTGCTTCATTTCGAAGTTCCACTTCTTCTTTGCGAAGTTTATCAGCATCAGCATTTTCTTCCGCTTCACGGACCATTTGTTGAATTTCTTCATCTGATAATCCTGTTGAAGATTTGATGGTAATTTGTTGTTCTTTATTTGTACCAAGATCTTTAGCACGAACATTTACGATACCATTCTTATCAATATCAAAGTTAACTTCAATTTGTGGAATTCCACGTGGAGCTGGTGGAATATCTGATAATTGGAAGCGTCCTAGTGTCTTATTATTAGCCGCCATTGGACGTTCCCCTTGAAGAACATGAATATCAACGGCAGTTTGATTGTCAGCAGCTGTTGAGAATACTTGTGACTTAGATGTAGGGATAGTTGTATTACGATCAATTAACTTCGTAAATACGCCGCCCATTGTTTCAATTCCAAGGGATAATGGGGTAACATCAAGCAATACAACGTCTTTAACATCCCCAGTAATAACTCCACCTTGAATAGCAGCACCCATTGCTACAACCTCATCAGGGTTAACCCCACGATGCGGCTCTTGTCCAGTCGCTTTTTTAATGGCTTCTTGTACAGCAGGAATACGTGTTGATCCACCGACAAGGATAACTTTATCAATTTCTTTAGGTGTTAAACCTGCATCGTTTAATGCTTGGCGAGTTGGACCCATCGTCCGCTCAACAAGATGCGCAGATATTTCATCAAACTTAGCTCTAGTCATAGTAACTTCCAAGTGAAGTGGACCCGCAGCACCGGCAGTGATAAATGGTAATGAAATTTGTGTTGAGGTTACACCGGATAAATCCTTTTTCGCTTTTTCAGCCGCATCTTTTAAGCGTTGTAACGCCATTTTATCTTGCGCAAGGTCAATCCCGTTTTCTTTTTTGAATTGGTCTACAAGGTAATCAATGACGACTTGGTCAAAGTCATCCCCGCCTAGACGATTATCACCGGCTGTTGATTTAACTTGGAACACACCGTCGCCTAATTCAAGAATCGAAACGTCAAATGTTCCACCGCCAAGGTCATAAACAAGAATGGTTTGATCTTCATCGGTCTTATCTAATCCATAAGCAAGCGCTGCAGCAGTTGGTTCGTTGATGATACGCTCAACTTCTAAACCAGCAATCTTACCTGCATCCTTTGTTGCTTGACGCTCAGCATCATTAAAGTATGCTGGTACGGTAATTACTGCCTTTGTAACTGGTTCACCTAAATAATCTTCTGCATAAGATTTTAGATATTGAAGAATAATTGCAGATAATTCTTGTGGTGTATACTCTTTGCCTTCAATATTCACTTTGTAATTTGTGCCCATATGACGTTTAATGGACATGATTGTATTTGGGTTTGTGATTGCTTGACGTTTAGCTACTTCTCCAACTTGGCGTTCCCCATTTTTAAACGCGATCACGGAAGGAGCTGTACGATTGCCTTCTGGATTTGGAATAACTTTTGGTTCTCCGCCTTCAAGGACAGCAACACAAGAGTTGGTTGTACCAAGGTCAATACCGATAATTTTACTCATTTCCTTTTCCTCCTAAAAATATGTAATCTTATTGATTTACTTTTACCATTGCTGGACGAATGACACGGTCCTTTAACAAATATCCTTTTTGGAATTCATCCGTTACAATATTAGAGCCATAGTTCTCGTCCTCACCCTGCATAACGGCTTGATGGAGATGCGGGTCAAATTCCTTACCTACCGATTCAATTACTTCAACACCTTCATTTTTCAAGGCATCTAGCAAACTGCGGTAAACCATGTCCATTCCTTGAAGAAGTGTCTTGGTTTGTTCATTATCTGCTTCAACTTTCATGGCTCTTTCAAAATTGTCAATTGCAGGTAGTAAATCTGTAATTAGGTTTTGTGCTCTATATTTTTGGCTCGCCTCTAGATCAATTCTAGTGCGTCTCCGGAAATTATCAAAATCAGCTTGGAGTCGGAGATATCGATTATCTGCTTCCTCTAATTTTCCCTTCAGCAATTGAAGTTCTTGTTCCTTAACATCAACTGGAAAGTCATCAGTTTGTTCAGTTGTTCCACCCTCTTCAAAAACAGTCTCAACCGTTTTTTCATCGGTAAGTTCAACATTAACAGTATTTTCGATATCAACTTCTTCATTTATCGTGTTATTATTCTCATTTGTCAACTTACTCACCTCCCTTAAAGCATTTACCAATTTAAGTAATATATTTTCATGGAAAAGGGGGTGAAATGAAAGGGTATTTCACCCACGTGAAATTCACCCTAATTTCACCCTTACTCAATATTTCCAGTGCTATTTATTTTGATACAACTTTGTTAAAACTGATGTTAAATCCTTACTAAGAAATTGCAATAAGCTAATGACTCGAGAATATTCCATTCGTGTCGGACCTAGGATGGCAATCGTTCCTAAATTTTCAACTCCTGCTGAATAGGTAGCAGTGATTAGGCTGCAATTATCCATCACACTATTGTTATTCTCTCTGCCAATTTTGACGTGAATACCTGCTGAATCATTTCTGATTAAATTATATATCCACTCTTCCTGGTCAATCAGGGTTAAAAGGCTGCGAAGCTTTGCAACATCATGAAACTCTGGCTGACTTAACATATTCGTTTTTCCGCCAAAGAAAAGTTTTTCATTAATTGGCATTTTTAATGAATCAGCAACGGTATGCAGCATTAAATCATAATTATGAATATGCTGCCTTAAGAGCATCGCCACTTCTTTATAAATTTTATCATTTAGGTCTTCAAGCGGAACTCCTGCCAAACGTTCATTCAGGATATTGACTGTTTTTTCTAAGTCACTTGCATCCACCGAAGGCGGTAAGGAAAAGGTCCTATTTTCAACATGTCCTGTGTCTGTTACAAAAATAGCCACAGCGGTCTCTTTGTTCAACGGGATAATTTGAATTCTTTTCAACTTATTAATACTAACGGCCGGACCAAGGACAATCGATGTGTAATTGGTTAGTTCCGATAATATTTTGGCTGATCTTTGAATAATTTTTTCAAACTCAAAAATTTTCTCCGCAAAAATCGACTGAATAATGGTTACATCATGTTGATTTAACACTTGTGGAGACAGGAGATGGTCAACATAATACCGATAACCTTTTTCCGATGGGACACGCCCTGAAGAGGTATGTGTCTTTTCAATATACCCCAAATCTTCTAGGTCGGACATTTCATTGCGAATCGTTGCCGAACTAAAAGAGATTTCCTCTTTTTTCGACAAGCTTCTTGAGCCGACTGGTTGGGCAGATCGAATAAAGTCATCAACAATAACTTGAAGAATTAACAATTGACGATCTGATAACAACATTCATCACCTCTGTTAGCACTCCTAGTTACCGAGTGCTAATTATACTAATAAATTATCAAATAAAGGGGGATGGTGTCAATCAAAAAGCAAATCACTTTTATCTTAAAAATGCCTGAAAAACTTCATTTCCTAGCAGTCGGCCCTTTTTTGTTAAAAATATATGATTTTTTTCCACCTTTAACCACTGTTTATTCGTTAATTCTGCAATCTCCTGCTCGAATAACTGTTGTGGATCAACGGCAAACTTTTCCATAAAATGCGGGACTGATACCCCTCGGGTTTTACGCAATCCTAGGAACATTTCTTCTTCCATTTGTTCAACCTTAGTGGTCTGATGTTCATTAATAACAGGGAGTTCCCCACTAATAATTTGGTCCATATATCTTTTTAATGGGCCAGTATTTGATCGTCTAACCCCATTCAAGTAACTATGGGCCCCAGCACCGAACCCATAATAGGATTCGTTGTTCCAATAGGTTAGGTTATGCCTGCTTTCAAAACCGGGTTTTGAAAAATTACTTATTTCATATTGACTGAATCCGTGTTTTTCCATTTCCTCCATTAATAATTCGTACATAGCTGCTTCCACATCCTCACCAGGAGAAGGCAGCTTTCCTTTTTTCAAGAGGTTATAAAAGACAGTTTTTGGTTCAATAATTAAGGAATAAGCTGAATAATGTGTAATGTCAAGGGAAAAAGCCTCAGTTAATGACTCTTTAAAATCTCTAATCGTTTGCGTTGGTAAACTAAAGATGAGATCGATACTAATGTTTTCGAATCCGATTTTTTTTGCGTTATCAATGGTTTGATAAACATCTTTCGCTTTGTGAACGCGGCCAATTTTTTTTAGTAATTCCTCGTTAAAAGTTTGCACACCTAGACTCAGACGATTTACACCCGCATCTTTTAATATTTCTAATTTTTCCTTCGTTAAATCACCTGGATTGGCTTCAAAGGTAAATTCCATCGTCTCACTCTTCGGCAGGTTTGTGTTAATGCTATCGCAAAAACGATAGAGTTGCTGCTCATTTAACGATGTCGGGGTACCTCCTCCAACAAAAATTGTTTCCAGATTACCTGAGGGAAACTGGTTAACTGTCATTCGAATTTCTTGATCAAGCGCTTTTAAATACTCATCTACTGGCTGACCCTTTAGAAATACTTTATTAAAATCACAATAATGGCAAATATGCTCACAAAAAGGGATATGGAGATAGGCCGATTTAATCATTTCTTTCACTTCCTCGATAAATGTAACAAAAGGAGGTTAGAATTCGCCCGATAATGGCTTGTCCTAACCTCCCGCTAGTTTATTTTTTTGTATTGGAATCGTCCATTTTTAAGACAGCCATAAATGCTTCTTGTGGTACTTCAACGGATCCAACCTGTTTCATCCGCTTCTTACCTTCTTTTTGCTTTTCTAACAATTTGCGTTTACGGGAAATATCTCCACCATAACATTTGGCTAATACGTTTTTACGCATGGCTTTAATTGTGGAACGAGCGACAATTTTTTGACCAATTGCCGCCTGAATCGGAACCTCGAACTGTTGTCTTGGAATAAGTTCCTTCAGCTTTTCAACAATAATTTTTCCGCGCTCATAGGCAAAATCATTATGAACGATAAAGCTTAAAGCATCCACTTTTTCAGCATTTAGTAATATATCCATTTTGACCAACTTGGATGGTTTATAACCAATAAGCTCGTAATCAAAGGAAGCATAACCTCTTGTACTCGATTTCAATTGATCAAAGAAATCATAGACAATTTCCGCTAATGGCATTTCATAAATGATACTTACCCGATTTTCAGCCAGGTATTCCATCGTTACGAAAATCCCTCGTTTTAGTTGGCATAGTTCCATAATTGTACCAACATAATCATTTGGAGCCATCATGGTTGCTTTTACATACGGCTCTTCCACGCGTTCTATTTTTTGCGGGTCTGGTAAATCCGACGGATTATCCACCTTTATTTCAGAACCATCTGTCATGTGAACGTGATAGATAACACTTGGTGCAGTGGTAATTAGATCGATCTTGAATTCTCGTTCAATCCGTTCTTGAATGATTTCCATATGAAGCAGTCCTAGAAATCCACAGCGGAAACCGAAACCAAGTGCTTGCGATGTTTCAGGTTCAAATTGAAGGGAGGAATCGTTTAACTGCAGCTTTTCTAGCGCTTCACGTAAATCATTAAATTTCGCTGTATCAATTGGATAAAGCCCACAATATACCATTGGGTTGAGTTTGCGGTAACCTGGAAGGGCTTCTGTTGCTCCATTTTTCGCATTTGTAATCGTATCACCGACACGGGTGTCGCCAACATTTTTAATCGATGCAGATAAAAAGCCAACATCACCAACGGTTAACTCGTTTAACATCGTCGCTTTTGGTGTAAAAACACCTACTTCATTTACTTCAAATTCTTTCCCGGTAGCCATCATTCTAACTTTATCGCCGACTTTAACAGTTCCCTCGACAACCCGGATATAGGCAACAACACCTCGATAGGCATCGTAAAGTGAATCAAATATTAGCGCTTTTAACGGCGCCTCTGGATTTCCAGTTGGTGCCGGGACTTTTTCAACAATTTGTTCAAGGATTTCTTCGATCCCAATACCTGCTTTAGCTGAAGCTAACACAGCTTCTGAAGCATCCAAGCCGATGATTTCTTCGATTTCGCCGCGTACCCGCTCTGGGTCAGCACTAGGTAAGTCGATTTTATTGATGACTGGTAAAATTTCAAGGTCGTTATCAAGGGCAAGGTAAACGTTCGCTAGTGTCTGTGCTTCAATTCCTTGAGCAGCGTCAACGACTAAAACAGCCCCTTCACAGGCTGCAAGGCTCCTTGAAACCTCATACGTAAAATCGACGTGTCCCGGTGTATCAATTAAATGGAAAATATATTCTTCTCCATCTTTAGCTTTGTATTTTAACTGAACGGCATTTAACTTAATGGTAATTCCGCGTTCTCTTTCAAGGTCCATTGAATCCAATAGCTGGTCCTTCATTTCCCGAGAGGTCAACGCATTGGTTTTCTCCAAGATACGGTCAGCCAAAGTTGATTTCCCATGATCGATATGGGCAATGATTGAGAAATTTCTAATTTTTGATTGTCGTTTTAGTCTTTCATTATTGTTCACGGTATTTCACTCCTACTATACTCGCACATATACACTATTTTGAATTATATCAATAGGATTACCAAGATTCAATGAAAATCGAAAAGTGGAAGCGCCCGTTTAGCGCCGTATGGACTGGAGAGCTCCGAATAAGATAAAGGAAACACGAAGAGCGCTAGCGATTCGATGTTGACTTATCGCAAGGAGGAGATCGAAGTCCACTAGGCGCTGGGCGCTGGAGCTAAACACTGATCATATTTCAAAGTAGCAAATAGCGGCACCTAATGGGTGCCACTACACGTTTTAATCTGCGATAAGTTCAACTATTTTTTGGGAGACACCTGATATCCCATCGGACATCTTCTTTCCCATCGAAGAGAAGAAATTATATGCGCTTATTTCTTCAAGCTTTTTCTTCTTTGCTTCAAGATCATGGCTTGAAATATCATTGCCCAAAAAGGTTGCACTTAAGTTACTATCCGTTTCATTTAAACTTACGGCATTTTGAAAATTAGGATCATCATAGCCTTTCATTTTATGAATACCGTCATTAGCTAATTGCATCCCTACTAAAACAGAGATTAACATGAGCGCAACTAGGCATAGGCTTTTTAACATGAACATTTTCATAAAAAATGCTCCCTTACTTCTATTGTTTTTTCGTTGATTGCTCAACATCCCCATTTACTTTTTCAGCTTGCCAGTAGAATTCACTAAATACGTCTGCAAGTGCGTCTGCCGATCGATTTAATTCCTCAAATGTGTTATCGACTCCGCCAAATTCAATCAAAAGCGCATTTTCAGATAGGTTTTGATTGTAAATACTGTTAGAGCCAGCAGCATTTTTGACCATCACTCCCCGGCTTAACCCCTTATACTTCTTTTGAAGTAGATCGTGCAGTTCCTTTGCTAGTTTTGCATTTTTTTCATAATTTAGGTTTTTACCGCCGATAACAAATGCAAGCTTTGCAAAAGATTTTCCATTAATGTTAACTGTTGTTTGGTTCTTGCGTCGTGAATCCCTATGAATATCAATAAAATAAGCCAAATCATGGTTTTGTGCCATTGCCGCTTGTACAACTGGGCGAGATTCCTGGTACGATCTTGGATAACCTAAACCTTTTTTATTTAAGTTCGCCTGGATATCAGTTTTATCGATAGTAGTACCGATTCCTCGATCCTCTAAGCTCGTTTTTAATTGATCGCCAATTTTGGTGACGTTAATTTTTGAATGGTAGGCAAGATTCGGATTCGTGACGCCTTTAAGATATGGTAAATAAGATTCCCGAGTATGTGTAAAGTAAACATAGACTATCTTGTGATCGCCTGTTGTTTGTCCAGGTGTTGAAGGGGTCTTTTCTCCTGATGGCTTCTCGATACCTTCTAAATTTACCAAAGATGCTTCTCGCTCTGCTTTCATAATTTCAATAGGAGGCGCAGATTCAATTGGCATATTAGTGTAATTGGTACCCTCACCAGCCACAAGAATTTTCCCATCAAACTGAAAGAATCCTGGAAGTTCTCTGCCTAAAAGGCTTCGAGGATCATTTAAATTTATATTGCTTGAAAGCTTAAATACTAGATTGGTCAATTTTGGAGTAGCAGTCCAATCTCTTTCAACCGATAAAAAATGATGATTTTCCCAGCCCATTAATTGATAAAGCAATTCTCCATTCACATTTGTGGCAGCCTGATTAACCGAAGACGACATTGGCCGATATTGTGGCTTTAACGAGGTTAATAATCCACTAATAGAGAAAATCAATAGCATAAAGACTATCAGTAATCCAGCGACTTTAAGTAAACTTGATCCTTGTACCATAATAAAAGTTCCTGAGTTTCTAGCTTTCATGGTTCCACCTCGCAAAACGGATTCTAGTAAATATTATGAAGATACTAGAATCGATAGAACCACTAGTTAAATTTTAGAGGCACTTCCTATAAAAAGTAGAACTAAAAAGCACCTCGGGGAAAATCCGCTTATTTTGTATAAAACCCTGCATTCTCTTGGTCAACTGCACTATGGAGCGAGGAATTCAATCCGTTCGCAATTAAATTTGCCATATCCTCGATGAAAACATCTACTTCCTTAGGAGTCACCATTAAATTATGTCCGATTGGAGACAATACCTCATAAATTAACTTTCTTTTTTCATCATCTGCTAAAGTACCAATCATCCCAAGAAATGTCTTGCGGTGCTTTTCTTCAGGTAAATCCTCCTCGGTCAGCTTGCGCTTTTCTCCAAAACTCATCCCAGCTGGTGCAAGTGCCCTCGAAGGCCGATTTCCTTCCCTAAGTTCTTTCCCGAAATGTTTAAGAATAAAATCAATCGTATCACTTGTAATTGACACAGCATCAACCACTGTCGGAACCCCAATCGCAATGACAGGAATCCCTAGGGTTTCCTTACTCAGTTCTTTTCTCTTATTACCAACACCTGAACCAGGATGAATGCCTGTATCGGAAATTTGAATCGTCGAATTGACTCGTTCAATCGACCGTGATGCTAGTGCATCAATGGCAATTACAAAATCAGGTTTTGTTTTTTCAACAACGCCAAAAATAATATCGCTTGTCTCAATCCCGGTTAAACCCATAACTCCCGGGGATAGTGCACTAACCGACCTAAAGCCTTCTTCGACATTTTCGGGCTGAAGTTGAAACAGGTGACGGGTAACCAACAAATTTTCACAAACCATTGGACCTAGTGCATCTGGGGTTACATTCCAATTTCCCAGTCCCACCACTAAACAGGAATCCGTTTTTTTAATCCCGGTTCCCTCTAAAAAGTAAGCAAACTCCCTTGCGAAAATTTCCTCAACCTTTTGCTGTACCTCCGTATTTTGCTGGCGAATCCCTTGTACTTCTAACGTTAAATATCGGCCAGCCTTTTTGCCCAGCTGTTGTTCGCCCTGTTTGGTAACCTCTACTAAAGAAAGTTTTATGTCCTCCACATCTTTTTCTTTTATAATTACTCCTTCAATTTGCGAAAGATCTTTTTCTTGCCCGACTGTTCCATCCTGTCGCGTTAGCACCATTTCCCGTGCTTCAATCGCCAAATCCGTTCGAACAGAGTACTGACTTAAGTCAATTGATTCGTTCATTACCTACACTCCCATCAAAATCTTCCTAAAATATAGAAACTATTTCCTATTTTTACCCTTTTCAACTTAATTCATGCAAAAAACAAGTATTGCAATATTAGCTTCCATTTGATAAAATATTTCATGTTCTGAATTATTTTTTATGAATGTTAAGTCGAGTTCATATAGTCTCGATTCTTTGTAGGAGGTGAAAGTAATGCCTAATATTAAATCTGCTATTAAACGTGTAAAAACAAGCGAAGCTCGTAATGCTCAAAATACAACTGTTAAATCTGCAACTCGTACTGCTGTTAAGAAAGCGGAAGCTGCTATTACACTTAATGATGCTACAGCTGCTAAGGAAGCATTAGTAACTGCTGCTAGTAAATTAGACAAGGCTGCTGCTAAAGGTCTTATCCACAAAAATGCTGCTGCTCGTAAAAAATCTCGTCTAATGAAAAAGACAAACGCGCTTTAATTAAAGCATAAAAAACGATTCCCTTTACAGGAATCGTTTTTTTATTTATTTAAATGAAATAGAAACATCTCAATTAATAAAGATTTATTCATACCTCCGGTTTTCATTTGATAGTCGGCTTCAGCAAGGAGTTCCATTAAATGAGCCAATTCTTCATCCCTGAATTTTGGTGCTTGTCCGAGGGCAAGTTTGACTCGGAAGGGGTGTGTTTTCAAGAAACCGGCTATTTGCTGCTGTCCATACCCTCTTCTCGAGAGCTCCTTTACCTGGTAAATTAACCTAAACTGTCCCGCCAGCAAGGCCAAGATCTTAATCGGTTCTTCATTTTGTTTTAACAAATCATAATAAATTCTTAGGGCTTCATCGAGTTTTCGCTGAACAACTTTTTCAATCAGTGTAAAAATATTTTGCTCAAGCGAACGAGCTACTAATTTTTCCACTAAACTGATATCGATCCTTTTTTCGTCTGCTGCATATAAGGCCAATTTGTCCACTTCACTGGTAATCATAAACATATTTGTTCCAACCAATGCCAGCAAGTGTTCAATCCCCGCTGGTTCAAATTCAATCCCGCTGCGCTTTGCCCTGCTCACTACCCAGTTTTTTAATTCATGTTCATTTAACTTTTTGGCTTCAACTATTTCAGCGCTTCTTTTTAATTCTTTCGTGATTTTTTTTCGTTCATCTAATTTTTCATACGGAGCTGAAATGACAACTACTGTATATGGTGCCGGCTCCTTCAAATACATTTCGAATCTTGATATATTATGATTGATTTTTTCTTTTGATTTTTCAGCAGTTAAAAAAACAGGATTATGTAAAAAGATTACTTTCCTTTCACCCAAAAATGGAAAGGTTTCCGCATCTTCAATTGCAACTTCAATTGGAGTTTCCTCTAAATCATAGGTTGAGAAATTAAAATCCTTTTCTTCTTCTGTTAAAATATGGTTAAGTAATAATTGCTTTGTTTCATTTATTAAAAATGCCTCTGTGCCAAATAATAAATAAATAGGAGCAATTTCCTTTTGTTTAATTTTTCTCCAAATATCAACGACCATTTGTCAGCGCTCCCCTTCTCCCACTCATATATATGGTAAAGAAGCTTGGACAATTTGACAAGTACTTAAAGGGAATTAGCACTTATCTATAAGTGCTAATTCCCAATCTATAATGAACGCCTTCAATAGAAGCCCTAGGATATTCTATTGTTCGGCGGAATTCCTTGTGTAAGATTAGTGTAGCCTTTTATCAGTCTCACTATTTTGACAACTCTTGTCAGTTAAGGAAATGCATTTTGATGTAAGCTGGATTTTTTCATGAGAATGACTTATACTATATGTGAAATAGGAGGGGTAGACTGTGAATGAATTTGAAAAAGATGTGCAAAGTAAGCGAAACGACGCGATTGATTCTGGGGTAGGATTTGGGGTTTCCTTTGGTTTTTTTGCGATAATGTTTATCGTTGCGACAGTCATTAAAGTAATCGGTTCATAATGAATGGCTACATATGTGTAATTCAGGAGACTGCATTCGTGCAGTCTTTTTAATTTTTTCTTGAGATGCTTTATCCTATGGTAAATAGGGAGAAATGGTTCCTGATCCATCATAAAATTTATAGGTGATTGCCCCTTGCTGGTCCGTTCGGAGAATTAATGAATTAGTTTTTTTTAATTCTTCGAGTACCTCTGAATGCGGGTGGCCATAACGATTTTTTTCACCTACAGAAATCAAGGCGGCTTTCGGGTTTATTTGAGTGATAAAGGCTTCTGCACTTGATGTTTTACTGCCATGGTGACCTACTTTTAAAACGTCAATTTTTAAATGCGGATATTTTTTAATGATTTTTTCTTCCCCTGCTTGATCAAGATCTCCACCAAAAAACCAACGAACTCCCCCTAATTTAGCTAAAAAAGCAATGGACCCACTGTTTCTTTCCCCTGCAAAATTCTTTTCTGGTGAGAGGATATAAAATTCATTATCTCCACTAACCCAGCGGTCTCCTTCTGACACTTTTATGACAGCAATTTTTTTCTTTTGTGCCTCCCGGGTAATGCCCAGTTCAGTATCAGATGGGGCGATTACAGAAGGCATGAGGATTTGTTTTACTTCCAGCTCTTTTAAAATCGAGAATGTCCCTCCAATATGATCCATGTCCCCATGTGTCAAGATAAGTTTATCTATCTTGGTAATTCCTTTTCCTTTTAGAAATGGCACCACTACATCCCTTCCCACTTCAAACGGTTTTGCACGTTCTCGCCATTTTTCTTCCGCGTAATTCATGGTCCCACCCGTATCAATGAGATAAGTCCCTTTCCCATGTGGAAATTCAATGAGAATACTATCCCCTTGACCAACATCAATCATTGTCACTTCCGAAAAAGGATATAGCCAATTCCAACCTTGCTGAAATATTATCAGCCCAAGACACAATAAGATGAGGCGACCCTTCCTTTTCGGAAATGTTTGGGTTTCCCAAAGATAAAAGATGAAAAGCAAGATAAAAATATAGATCGAAAGTAATAACCAATTGGGCCTTCCAGGATTAAAGCGGAAGAAACTAAAATCAGCAAGAATCTCAATCAGGTGATTAGAGAAGCTAATGATAATTAAAAAAAATTTTATAAGAATGAGTGGAGTTTTTCCAAATACGAACTGGATGATATACAAAAGATACAATCCAGGGAGGTACAAAAATGAAAAAAGCGGAATGTACACCATATTAGCGAAGATCCCTATCAATGAAACCTCAAAGTAATGATACAGTAAGAACGGAAGTGCAGCTAATTGTGCAATCAGTGAGGTAGCTAGCATCTTCGTGAAGTTCCTATCATAGTCTTGAAGTATATAGGTTGCTGATAAAATGATCACAAGACTTACTGCGAATGAGAGTTGAAAACCCGCATCAAAAATCACCATTGGGTTAAAAAACAAATAGAATAGAAAGGCCAAGCTAATAGCATCTAAGGGGATAAGCCTCAGGCGCACTTTTAACTTAACAGTCAGTAACACAAGGAAAATCATGATCGCTGAGCGGATCACAGATGGTGAGCCACCAGTTAGAACGACATAAATTGGCAGGAGTATAAGAAGAAAATTAATCATGAACTGTCTTGTCAGCCCAAATCGAATCCCAATATAAAAAACCATCGCGATTAATAATGAAACATGGAGTCCTGAAATGGCGAGTAAATGAACAATCCCAGTCTTTTGGTACGCAGATAAAACTTCCGGGTCAAACAAATTTCTGTCCCCAAATATTAATGCAGCTGAAAGTGAAGCAATTTCAATAGGAAAATGAGATTCTAAATAATTAATTCCAGAATATCGAAGTTGTTTGATCATTTCTACTGGAGTAGCCTTCATGGAAGAGCAATTTTGAAGTGGACTTGCTTGGATCTCTACTATCCAATAAATGTTCTGCCTTGATAAATAATTTCGGTAATTAAATGCATTGGGGTTTTTAGCAACCGCTGGTTTTTCCAGAGTGCCTGTCACCCTGCATAAACAATGATAAAACGTTTTTGTTTTTAAATTTTCCTTTTCTTGTTCTGATTTAATTTTATAGCGGATGAGGAGTTTCTCCTTGAATTGGGCGTCTGTAGCCTGTACCTGTAATAGGTCACCATCAATTTTGGGGTCTTGTGTATAGTGAAGATAAAAGGTTGTAGTGGATGCGGGGATGACTGATTTATTTATGGATACTGCATGTAGACCAATTAAAAAAAATGTTAAAAAACAAATGGCTATGATTGCAAGGTGCAATTTCTTAAATCGTTTATATTTAAATAGAAGATATAGATATAGGGTTTGGATGAGGATAAAAGATATCCAATGATATTGAGCAGATAGCACGCCTAATAAAGCAGTGATTGCAAAATAAAGAAATTTTCCATTCATTTGTATTTTCCCCCTAAGGGATTTTTTTACAAAACACAGAAGTGCCGACAAAGAGTCGGCATTCATCTGCAGAATTAAGGCTTAACCGTCCGTAAATCAATAACCGATTCATCCAGCGCTACCTTTTGAATTGCTACGTTTCCCTGTTGGAAGAGTTCAATTGCATACGGGTGATTTTTATAATCCTCCGCGTAATAAACGGTTTTAATACCCGCTTGGATAATTGCTTTACAGCATTGTAGGCAGGGGAAATGAGTGACATAAATTTCAGCTTCAGCTGTTGGGACCCCAAATTTAGCACATTGAAGCAGTGCATTCATCTCAGCGTGAATCGTTCTAACACAATGATTATCAATTACGTAGCATCCCTTATCAATACAATGGTCTCCACCTGCTATTGAGCCGTTATAGCCTCCAGCAATAATACGTTTATCTCTAACAATTGTTGCTCCCACAGTCAGCCGTGTACATGTGCTTCTTAGTGCGAGTAAATGGCTTTGTGCCATAAAATATTGATCCCACGAGATTCGTTCCACTTCTCCCACTCCCTTTAGAAATTCTTTCACTTAATATTAATAGGGATTGTCCACTTAGGTCAATTAAAGTTTCACTAAATCGCGAGCAAATCTTTGAGTTTGTCGAATGTTTTATCCCCGATACCGCTAATATTTTTCAATTCTTCCACAGCATTAAATGGACCATTTGTATTCCTATATTCAATGATTGCAGCCGCTTTGGCTGGACCGATGCCAGGAAGATTTTGCAATTCCGTTTCATCCGCCTTATTTATATTTATTTTTGCTTCTTTTTGATTACCGCCTGAACCTATTTGGCTTCCTCCCGAAGCCAAAATAGGAGCTCCCCCCTCGCCCTTGGCGGGGATATAAATGACCATTTCATCCTGAACATGTTCGGCAAAATTCACCTGTCCCTGATCTGCCTTGTCCGTTAGACCACCCGCTCTGCTGATCACATCAATAACTCTCTCATTGGCATTTGCCTGATAAACACCCGGAAGTTTGATTTGACCTTTAACATCAACCATTATTTTCTCAGGTATTGCTTGTTGGGTTGCAGGTTTATTCGTTTCTGTTTCTGTTTCTGTTTCCTTTTCTCCTACTTGAGACTTTTCTTCCATACTAATGGAAGTAGTGGGGAGAGGCTCTGGATTCTCATTGACATAAAAATAATAAAATCCTCCGAGTGCAATAATAGCCATAACTAAAACAGGTATCTTGTGTTCAACCAACCAGTCTTTCATTTGAATCCTTCCTTTCTAAAGGTATATTTCACTTACAGATTTCATATGGTTATAAAAGAAACTTGCTTGCGAAGGAGGGTCGGAACAATGAATATAGGCATTATCGGTACTGGAAATATGGGAGGCATGCTGGTAGAGGCTCTAATTGAAGGAAAAGCCATTTCCCCTGCTTCTATGATGATTACTAACAGGACAAAATCAAAAGCAATGTTGCTTAAAGATAAATATAGGGAACTACGGGTTGGAGCGAATCCAAGAGAAGTTGCCGCTGCGTCCGACTTGGTATTTGTTTGTGTAAAACCATTAGATGTATGTAAAGTTCTACATGAAATGAACCTACATTTAAGCGCGGAAAAATGTCTCATTTCCATAACGAGTCCTGTCAGTACAAGCCAAATTGAAAAGTTGGTATCCTGTTCTACCGTTAGAGTCATCCCAAGTATCACGAATCGGGCATTATCTGGGGTGTCATTAATTACCTATGGGGAAAATTGCAGCGATCTTTGGAAAACAAGGGTGGAGAAATTAATTGCTAAGATTGGGGTGCCCTATCAAATTGATGAAAAAATAACGAGGTCCTCCTCTGATATCGTTAGCTGCGGTCCCGCTTTTTTCAGCTATCTTCTTCAGCGTTTTATCCAAGCGGCTGTGAAAGAGACAGAAATTGATGAAGATGCAGCAACGATTATGGCGAGTGAAATGATTGTGGGACTGGGTGAGTTATTAAAGCAAGGGCATTATACATTATCAACTCTGCAGGAAAAGGTATGTGTAAAAGGCGGGATAACCGGTGAAGGGATAAAAGTTCTGGATACTGAGTTCGGAGATGTATTTGAGCACTTATTTCAGGCAACGCAGGCAAAATTTAAAGAGGATCTAGACAAAGTCGAAACACAATTCTCCAATTATTAGGTTTCGCCATTTACTGACAAAATTCCTTCTTTCTCATAAAAAAAAGCCATCTTATTTTAGATGGCTCAGGCTGTCGAGAAACTCTCGACAGCCTCTTATTTTATACAAATACTTTAATAATTCACCGCGTTAATTTGCTATAATATTATTAGTACAAGCTTTGGGACTTGTCTGTTGATTGGCACTCCAGACACTTCGCTTTCCGCGGGCGTGCCGGGGAGCCTCCTCGGCGCTGAAGCGCCTGCGGGGTCTCCCCTGCCCCGTACTCCCGCAGGAGTCTTCGTGTCTTCCGTACCAATCAACAGAGTGTTATTAATAAAGTCTTAATGATCTACCAATATCTAATAAAAAGTGGTGAAATCAATGTTTAAGCCAAAAGAATCTAGCCAAAATGAATATGAATTTGTTTCAATTGATGAATTAGTTCCTGATCATCACCTTCTTCGTTAGATTGATAAATTTATTGATTTTTCTTTCCTTCTTGAAAAAGTTCGTCCGTATTATAGTAATGACAATGGACGCCCTTCCGACCCACTTATTCTATTTAAAATGATGTTTATTGGTTATATTTACGGTATCCGTTCAGAAAGACAATTACAAAGAGAAATTGAAATGAATGTGGCTTACCGCTGGTTTTTAGGTTTGAAGTTCAAAGATCCTGTTCCACACCACACTACGATCAGTTGGAATCGCCAGCACCGATTTAATGATACCGATATTTTTCAGGAATTATTTGATGAAATCGTCCTTCATGCAATGAACCACAAGATGGTAGGTGGTCGTGTCTTATTTTCGGATTCTACCCATTTAAAGGCAAACGCTAATAAACATAAATATACAAAACAGGAAATTGAAGTAGAGACGCGTGAATATTTTGATGAATTAAATAAAGCCGTTGAAGAGGATAGAATAGCGCACGGGAAAAAGCCGTTAAAGGAAAAGGAGGAAAAGAAGGAAACAAAAGAAATTCGAATTAGTACCACTGATCCTGAATGTAGATTTATGTCTCGTGAAAATAACCAGGAAATGTTTTGTTATCTTGATCACCTGACTACTGATATGAAATTTAACATTATTACCGATGAATATGTTACGCCAGGAAATGTTCATGATTCTGTTCCTTACCTAAGCCGTTTGGACCGTCAGGTCCAAAGATTTGGATTTAAGGTAGAGGCTGTGGCACTTGATTCCGGTTATCTCACAAACCCCATCTGCCGGGGATTATCTGACCGAAATATCTTTGGTGTAATTGCCCATAGAAGATTTCATCCTACTACTGGTTTATTCCCAAAATGGAAATTTACATATAATAAAGAACGAGATTTATACGTTTGTCCTAATAATCAGGAATTACCATACATTACAACAAGCCGTGAGGGCAATAAAGAATATAAATCTGATTCGAAGAGGTGTGAAAACTGTCCGCTTCTTTCCCAATGTACACGCTCCAAAAATAAGAAAAAAGTAGTGACTCGTCATGTTTGGGAGGAGCACAAAGAAAAAGTAAGGGAAAATCGCTTATCTAAATCTGGAAAAATGCTTTATAAATTTAGGAAGGAAAAAATAGAGCGAAGCTTCGCAGACTCAAAAGAGCTGCATGGGCTTCGCTATTGCCGGTTACGGGGATTAAAAAAAGCAAGTGAACAGGCTCTCCTTACGGCAGCCTGCCAAAATATGAAAAAGATTGCCACCCACTTAGCCAAGTTGGAAAAATTGTGTGGCGATTCTTCAGGTTGATTTCTCCCTGTTGATTTGCGCGGAAGGCACGAAGACTCCTGCGGGAGTACGGGGCAGGGGAGACCCCGCAGGCGCTTCAGCGCCGAGGAGGCTCCCCGGCACGCCCGCGGAAAGCGAAGTGCCTGGAGCGCAAATCAACAGGACCATTAGCAGGGACAAAAATCAATAATTGGTTTCGGTGAAAAGAAAAATTGCCGAGAAAAGCACCCTTTCTCGACAATCTGAGCCATCTTATTTTAGATGGCTTTTTTACCTTTTTTCGCAACAAAAAAGATTCGTTCTGTTTGTGTTTGGGGCTCCGAATCTTCAAAATCTGCACATACCTCCAACAACTCAAACCCAGCCTCGATTAACCAGATTTTATATTGCTGGACTGAATAGGTTCGTTGAAAATGGAGCTCATCATATCGGTCATACTTCCCTGTCCGTTCATCCAACACAAAAAAACTCAGCTCATGTTCCACACTATTTGGACTTTCTCCAGGGAAACTATTCCAGATGTATGAGACATGATCTCCGCTGGAAGCAAAGGTTTGATTAATGAATACATGTGAAATTTTATAAATGGAATGAACATCAAAAATGAAAATACCTTCATTGGTCAAATGTTCGAAGGCGTTTGAAAAAGTAGCCATCACTTCTTGCTCAGTCTGGAGATAATTTAATGAATCACAAAAAATCCCGATGACATCAAATTCTCCTTGACCCTCTAAATCAGCCATATTCTGCTGAAAAAAGGGAATTCTAACCCCTTCTGCATCAGCCTTTGCCTGTGCCACAGTGAGCATATCCACAGATAAATCGACACCCGTTACTTGAAATCTGTCTTGTGCTAATCGGACGGAGAGTTCACCTGTCCCACATGCGAGGTCGAGCAAGCGGTTTCCCGTAACATTATATTTCACACACCTATCTTTGACAAACTGGACCCACTCATCATAGGGTGCGTCGTTCATTAGTTCATCATAAAGATAGGCAAATTGCTGATAGCTCATGAATTTAGCGCACTATGGATATCTTCCAACGGCGCATCGCCCCATAGACGCTCCAATTTATAATAACTTCTTTCGTCACGATGAAATACATGGGCAACCACATCACCTAGATCAATCAACACCCATCTAGCTTCATCATAACCCTCAATTCTTTTTACGTCATACCCAAGTTCTTGTGCTTTATCTTTCATTTCCTTTGCAATCGCCTGAACTTGTTTATCCGAATTGCCATGACAAATGATAAAATAATCAGCAATTAACGAAATCCCCTGCATATTAAGGGCTAAAATGTCTTCAGCACGTTTGTCATCCGCTGCTTTAACAGCAACTTTTAAAAGTTCTTGATTATCCATTAATCAATCCTCCAGTTTTCTTATAAGGTCATTGTAGGTATAGAATGTTTCAGGGTATACGGTTTGATTCTTTTTCAATAAAAAAATGATCGTATTTTTGACTGCCATTATTAATGCTTTATCTAAATTTTCTTTGGCCACATTTCTTACTTCTTCGACACCCGGAAAATGCCGGCCCGGTTCAATGTAATCGGCTAAATAAATGATTTTATCAAGTAAGGTCATTCCAGGTCTTCCTGATGTATGAAAACGGATAGCTTCCAATACTTCCGGGTCGATAATACCCGCTTCTTTTTCCGCCAAATAAGCCCCTGCAGGCGCATGCCATAATTCTGAATTATATTCAAGCAAATTTTGTGGAAATCCTTGTTCGATAATGATTTCCTTCATTTCATCTTTGGGGCGAAATTTTGCATAATCATGAAAAATCGCAGCTAATTCCGCTTTTTGTTCATCAACGCCATATTGCTTGGCAAGTGCAATCGCTGTCTCCATTACCCCTAAGGTATGCTGATAGCGGTGATCGGTTAATTGGACCTTAACAAGCTTTAATGCCTCTTCACGTTCCATATAAATGCTTCTCCTCGATAAATTGGATGACCGAATCGGGCAGTAAATATCGAACAGTCTTGCCGGTATTTACCCGATCTCGGATCATACTTGATGACACATCCAATGCAGGTACATCTACATAAAGGACAGGGTAGTCTGTTTGACTGCTATATGATGGTCTTTCAACTCCAACAAATTGGACCAATTTAATAAGTTCATCAATTTTATGCCATTTTGGCAGATATTCTATCATATCCGCTCCAATAATAAAGAAAAACTGGTGGTCAGGATACTGTTTATTCATCATCTTCATCGTATCGACCGTATAAGAAGGACCTTGCCGATGAAGTTCCATCGTTTCCACTCGAAAGGCATCATTTCCGCAGGTGGCTAATTCGAGCATTTGAAGACGGTCTTCATTACTAATTGATTCTGATTTTTTCTTATGTGGAGGCTCTTGGTTTGGGAGAAACCAAATTTCATCAAGCTGAAGAGTGGAAAGAACCTCATTTGCAATTAAAAGATGTCCATTATGGGGAGGATCAAAGGTTCCTCCTAATATTCCCACCTTCAACATGCGATCGTCTCCTTATACCATTTTGATTATGGAAGTTTGATTGTTTTCTTTTCTACTGACTCTTTATATAGGACAATGGTATTTCCAATAAGTTGAACAATTTCCGCACCCGTACCTGCAGCTAACTGCTCAGCAACCACTGTTTTATCTTCTTCACAATTTTGCAAAATGCTGACTTTAAATAGCTCTCTTGCTTCGAGTGCATCCGCTACTTGTTTAATCATATTTTCGTTTACTCCACCTTTGCCTACTTGAAAAATAGGATCCAGGTGGTGTGCCTTTGAACGTAAAAAACTTTTTTGCTTTCCTGTTAACATGTTCTTCCTCCTAGTTGTTTTAACACATTATCTTTCATTCTTTCCACATCAGGAAAAATTCCCGTCCATTTTTCAAAAGCAAGTGCGCCCTGATAAACAAACATGTCTAACCCGTTTTGGATGTTTGCTCCATGAAAACGCGCTTCTTGTAAAAATTGAGTTTCAAGTGGATTGTATATGATATCACAAAAGAATGTCTGTTTCCTTATATTTATTAGTTCAATGGGCTTCACACCAATTTTTGGGGACATGCCTATCAGTGTGGTTTGGATAACTAAATCATATTCCCCCATGGACTGGCTTGCCTCATTAAACGAAATAGCGCTAGATGAAACGGAGTATGGACAGTCCTTGATAAGTTCTTCGGCTCTCTCTATTGTGCGATTGGCAATGTTTAATACGTTGGGACTTTCCTTTGCTAAAGTAAAATAGATCGCTCTCGCTGCCCCTCCTGCTCCGATTATCAAAATCTTCTGGTCTGCTATTTTAGGCAGGAATGCATTTAAGCCTTTTAAAAAACCAGGACCATCTGTATTATAGCCAATTAGCTGACCATTTTCATTTACAACTGTATTCACCGCCCCTATGTTCGCGGCTAATTCATCAATGCCGTCCAGAAAGGGAATGATATTACTTTTATGTGGTACAGTTACATTAAAGCCACCGACGCCAAGCGCCTTTAATCCCTTGACAGCATCATGTAAATCCGCATCCTCCACTTGAAAGGGCAGATAGACGGCATCAATATTATAATATGAAAATAAATCATTGAGCATAACCGGAGACATACTATGCCCGATTGGATTCCCCAAAACAGCAAATAATTTCTTCACCTATATTCCCCCCCACCCGTGGTAGAACTTTCTTCCCTAACCTTAACGATTTCTATTTATATTAAGGATTTTCGAATTAATGCTTGTACACCTTTAGGCACGTAGGCCGCCACTTTTGCACCCGCCTCATTCACTGTAATCCATCCAAGACCTGAGAAAACGATATCTGTTTTTGCCTCTTTTACAATAAACTCCTGTTTTACAAGCTCTGGAAAAGAACCTACTTGTTCGATACGGGGTGGTGTCAACATTTCCCCCACATGCTTTTCATAGAGTTCATCCGCATTCTCGATTTTTGTTCGGTGTATATTTAATTCATTGGAAACATAACAAACAAACGATCTGCGTCCGCCACTGATATAATCAAAGCGGGCCAATCCTCCAAAGAACAAGGTTTGACCTTCATTTAATTGAAACACCTTTGGCTTGATTTCTTTCTTAGGAGTGATAATTTTCAAATCGCTCTTATCTACAAAATGCGCCATTTGATGATGGTTGATAATTCCCGGTGAGTCAATTAAGAATTTTTCATCATCCAGAGGAATTTTGATAATATCCAATGTCGTTCCTGGAAAATGGGAAGTGGTAATCACATCGTCTTCTCCCGTTACTTCTTTAATAATTCGGTTGATAAACGTTGACTTTCCAACATTAGTACAACCAACCACATAAACGTCTTTCCCATTTCTATATTCATCAATGGCCGCCGCCGTTTCCTTAACAAATAAGCCTTTTGCTGCACTTACAAGGAATACATCTTCTGGCTTTAACCCAAGTTCTTTCGCCTCGTGCTTCATCCAGTGAATTAATTTTCCATGCTTCACCGATTTTGGCAGCAAATCAACTTTGTTGCCGACAAGAAGAACTTTGTTCCCGCCAACAAAGCGGTGTAAACCAGGAAGCCAACTGCCATTAAAATCAAAAATATCGACAATCATGACAATTAAAGCATCTGACTTACCCATTTCATTTAATATTTTCAAAAAATCATCATCCGTTAAGCTTACATCTTGAACCTCATTGTAATGCTTGAGGCGAAAACATCGTTGGCAAATAATCATTTCCTTTTCCAAAGCTGATGACGGGGCATATCCTAGTTCCTCTGGGTTATCTGTTTGAACTTTTACTCCACAACCCATACAAATATATTGATGTTCACTCACACATTAGTCCTCCCATTGAAGCATACCTTTTTTTCGAAACCAATTTAAAATTCTTCTTTCAGCAAACCGATTAAACTTTGTCCAGAAGCCGTCCGTCTGGGCAACAGGGACAACCAGGATGGTATGAAATCCACCCCGGTTTCCGCCAAGTACGTCTGTCAGCAGCTGATCGCCAATTACAACTGCCTCTTCTTTTTTTATACCCATTTGTGAAATTGCTTTATGAAAAGCAATGGCAAATGGCTTTCTGGCCCTAAAAATAAATGGAATTCTCAGAGGATCCGAAAAAGCCTTTACTCGTTCTTCATTATTATTAGAAACAATTGTCACGAGGATATTATGTTTTTTCATTTCCTCAAACCATTTAACTAATTGAGGAGTAGCAAAGGGACGGTCCCATTCTACTAACGTATTATCTAAATCCGTAATGATCCCTTTAACTCCCTTAGCACTTAACTGTTTAGGCGATATATCAAGAATGCTTTTCACATGTTCATTCGGTAAAAATTGTTTTAACACTAAGCTTACACCTCATTGAGTTCTAAATAAAATCATTCAATATCTTTTTACTTGTACCATCATAACCAATTTTAACCTTTGTTTCAAAGATTAAATGTATTTTGTTAATAAGCTTATTATTCATCAAAACATGATAATAAATGATTTTTAAATATAATTGCTCCTAAAAATAAAACTAGGGATACTCAAAAATTTGGCGATATTTATAAAACAAAAAAATATTTTTCGACAAACATCCCCATTTCCAACGGTTGTGGATAAAGTTATTAACATTATACCCATTGAATCATCCACTTTTCATCCTTTTATAAACAAAGTAATCACAAGTTATCCACTAGAACCTGTGGATAGTTAGAACGATTGTTCTATAGGAATAAATTTGGTAGATTTAGGGTACACCAATTGAACATACCATTTTATGTTTATGTTTCCTATATTAGAACACTTTATTTTCATAACGGAGGTGGATTCTGCCGTGCGGAAACTATCAGATGAATTATTAATCGAATCATATTTTAAAGCCAGAGAATTAAACTTAAGCCCAGATTTTATCGGACTCATTGAGTCAGAAATGCTTCGTCGTTCCTTATACCATAAAATAAAAATGTCATCATAAAATTTGTACGAGCCCTTTTAGGGCTTTTCTTTTTGTTCTCACTCCACGCCAAGTCATTATTTACAAATTTCTAAATACCCCAATTTTTTCTCCCACTTTAATTTCCTTCGGGGTTTGAAGCGTTGAATCTATTTGAAAAATATCCTTTTCGAACAACAGGACAACGGTTGAACCGAAACTAAAATAAGCCATTTCTCCGCCCTTTTCCAATTCTGATCCCATATGAGTGGTTTCAATTGAATTCACAAACATAGCCCCAACCTTCACAATAGAAACATGTCCAAAGTCCGTTTTAACTTCTGTTATGACTCGATAATTCTTAGCAAGGGTTCGAACGCCATATTTTAGACCCAGCCTATTAACTGGATAGGATTTTGCCCCAAGTGTCCATTGTTTGGTGACTATGCCATTGACAGGGCTGTGAATTCGGTGATAATGGCTGGGGCTTAAATAAAGAATCATATATGTACCACTTAAATATTTAACTAACAGTTCATGATTTCCCAGCATTTCTTCAATCGAATACGTCTTTCCTTTAACAAGGATGTCACTCGTTTCCGTAATCGGACCTACATCCTCGATCACCGCATCCACAGGACTAACCACTGTATTATTACCTTTATCAATTTTTCTTGCCTCTTTTTTCAATGTCCTCACAAATAAATCATGAAGAGTAGGATATTCTGACAACCCTTTTTCCATTTCTTCCTGATTTAAATGATATATTTTAGCGAAGGATGGTACCACGAAACGGCTAACAGGTGACCGCGCAAACCTTCTTAAAATTCCTGATGTCCACCTCCCATTTGTTAACTCAATCATTAGTCGATAAAAGCTTTCGATCATCTAATTACCCCCAAATAGTGTAAAAATACTCTTTACGAAAAGACATAAAACGCTTAAAATTAAATATTATAGAGTAATTAAGAAATTGTTTTCCCTTCTGTCTGTAAAAAAGGAGTGATGTGGACCATGTTTTTGTTGGAAGTACTTGATCAAACAATTAAAAAACTGAAATCGCAAACAGCAAATGTTATTACCTTAACAAACTTATCTTTGGGTGGATTTGCAATTATATTCGGGCTTCATGGAAATTTAAGATTAAGTCTGTTGCTAATTTTTATTGCTGCACTGGCCGATCGGTTTGATGGCATGATTGCTCGAAAATTCAATATTGAATCTGAACTAGGAAAACAATTAGATTCCATGAGTGATATTATATCATTTGGTGTAGCACCTGCACTATTACTATATCAAGGAATTTTGTTTGAATTTGGCGGACCGGGTTCATTTTTTACCGTTTTCTATATTGGTTGCGGCGCATTCAGATTAGCTCGCTTCAATATTACCGAAAGCAACGGCTATTTTACTGGTTTACCGATTACCGCAGCAGGTTGCTTGGTAACCTTAAGCTTTTTAGCCATTCCTTATATCCCTTCCCAATCGTTCTTATTTATTACCATCATTCTATCATTCCTAATGGTCAGTCCATTTAAACTAAAAAAAGTCTAGAAAAAGCATTAGAGCATCAATCCTGCCAATGGTTGATGCTCTTTTCTTTTTCAAAAAAGTGATCTCCCAAATAAAAAGTGTTGATGGACAGACACAATTTCCCTTTTCCTTCATAGGAATTAATAATAGGCTTATAGCTAAAGAAAACACGCCGACTGGCGAGCCTTAAGGCGAAGACAGAAGCGAAGACAGAGGCGATGTTGCACTTATGCGTTCAGAATTTATGAAAATAAATTCTGATTAGCCAAAAAAGACGGGGGTAGATGTGGATGTCTGGAATCTTAACAGCTCTCGGATATTTAATGAAGGAATTCTTATTTCTTGTTTCTTATGTAAAAAATAACGCCTTTCCTCAGCCCCTATCTGCCGCAGAAGAAAGAAAATATCTTCGATTAATGGCAGAAGGAGATGCCCATGCGCGTAATATGTTAATCGAGCACAATTTGAGATTGGTCGCGCATATAGTAAAAAAGTTTGAAAACACCGGGGAGGATTCGGAAGATTTAATATCAATCGGAACCATTGGTTTAATCAAGGCCATCGAGAGTTACTCAGAGGGGAAAGGTACAAAGCTTGCCACCTATGCGGCTCGATGTATAGAAAACGAGATATTGATGCATTTACGAGCTCTTAAGAAGACTAAAAAAGATGTTTCCTTGCACGATCCAATTGGTCAGGATAAGGAAGGAAATGAAATCTCATTAATTGATGTGCTTAAATCTGAATCTGAAGACGTGATTGACACCATTCAGTTAAACATGGAGCTTGAGAAAGTGAAAAAGTATATTGAGGTGCTGGATGACCGCGAAAAGGAAGTCATAATTGGGCGATTTGGTCTGGACCTGCAAAAAGAAAAAACACAACGGGAGATTGCTAAAGAATTAGGAATATCACGAAGTTATGTCTCAAGGATTGAAAAACGTGCTTTAATGAAAATGTTCCATGAATTCTATCGGGCTGAAAAAGAAAAGAAAAAGAAATAAAAAAACAGAGCTGGGTCTTACTCCAGCTCTGTTTTTCCATTTTGCAATGGAGAACTCCATTTCATTCCACCATCAATAGATTCATATAAATCATTTTTATAGGTGGTGAAGGCCATTTGGTTTGGATCTTTTGGATTTACCGCTAAGTAAGTAATTGGATTTTCATAATCAAGAAATGGAATAGCAATATTTTTTTGTTCGCCCGTGGCAGGATTTATCGTTTTTAATCGTATCTTCTCGTTTTCGACACTTGAAAATACAATGGTTTCCCCGCTAAATGTAAGGGCCGTAATCATCACTGGATTTGTTATCAGTTTCATCGTGTTTCCATTATCGATTGAATAATAAATACCAGACCTTGTCGACATTGCGATGGTATCGTCATTTTTCGGCTGAACTGCAATCATCCCGTATGAATCTGCTCCAAAATCCTTTAATGCACTTTTTTTCCATGTGTCCCCATTATCCGTAGAATAGTTCAAGCCTTTCCCAAGGCTATCGTTCGGGTTTTCTTTAATGACATAAAGGCTTTTTCCTGAATATCCGGCCCCCACGAAATGAAATAGCGACTCACCATAGAAAGATAATTTACTAAAGGTTTGACCCTTATTAACACTTTGAATGATACCGAGTGGGTTCTTTAGGCCCAATCCTTTTTGAGGCTGACCACTGGCAATAAAACCAGCACTAACTGCTTGAAAGCCATAGTACTCATGTTGGTTCGTGGATGTTTCATACCACTTTGACTCATTATACATTTTTAAGCCCTTATCTGTAGCCACATATAAAGCAACATCATTTCCTGGATAGCCAATACCAAAAATCTGACCTACATTTATTGGTTTTGCATGGATGATATCATAGTCTACTTTAGTTATCTTTTCTTGTTTTGGCTTCTTCTGTTCTTGGCTCTTATCTGTACAGCCTGCTGCCAATATCAGCATGATTCCTGTCAATACAGCAAGAAAGCCTTTGTTTGTAATCTTCACTATTTCCCCTCCATAAAAATCTATGAGGTATTCTTTTACGAATCCTTATCCACCCACTTATACCCCAGTCCCCATACGGTTGTCAAATAATCGTCAACTGGAAATCCTGTTTTTCGCAATTTTTCCCGTAAGTTCCGAACATGGGAATCAATCGTCCGGTCCTCTGTCGGAGCCGCATACCCCCAAATTGTCGTTAATAGATGTTCCCGTGTAAACACTTTGTTTCGATTTTTCAGGAGAAGTGCTAATAACGAAAATTCCTTCGGTGTAACAGGAATGTGTTGATTCTTGTATGAAACATCAAAAGAATCCTCGTTTAAGGAAAGACCATTAAAGTCGGTTAATCCTTTCTGGCCTATTTGTCGCCTTAAAACAGCATCAATACGAGCAGTAAGCTCTTCTTCATCAAATGGCTTGGAGATATAATCATCTGCACCCATTTTTAAACCCTTTACAATATCATTTTTTTCACTGCGTGCGGTCAACATAATGATTGGGATATCCCAGTTTTTACGTATTTCCCTGCATGCTTCCCATCCGTCCATTTCCGGCATCATTACATCTAATAGGATCATATCTGCACTCTCTTCCTCCAAGTAACGAATAGCTTTTAAAGCGGAGGACATTTTAATGCATTTATAGCCTTTGGGTGTTAAATAAAGAGAAAGTAAATCTAACATTCTTGTTTCATCATCAACGAGTAGTATTTTTATCAATATCTTCCTCTCCCGCATATTAATTCTAAAGTAAATTATACTACAATCAAAAAATTAATAAGAGGAAAAAAATAAAAGCATCGACCAATTAAAGAAGGTCGATGCTTACTATCTATTCAACACTAATTTCAGCTGAAATAACGCAGCTGATTGCCGCAGTAATGACGATTGCCATGACAACCATGAACATACTCTCCACCCCTTAGATAGATCCTGTTCTTTATACTATGAATTTATCACATTTTCACAGTAGCTAACTTCGGGAAATGTGTATATTTTGTTAACAAACACCTGCGGCTATTAGCAATTTGATTTCACTATGATATTATTATGAACTTTTTTTCTTTGGTTTAAAAAACAGCGATATTAATAAAATATGGAGCGGCATTTTGTTTACCTCCTAATTTTTTGACTAGCTAGGTGGTATCCTTCGAAACCCAGAGACTAGCACCACGACCTTGCATAAGTAAAAACAACATAGTTAAAACCACCTTTCATTCTTTCAATTTTTTTCCTCTTTTACATCATGCGGTACATGGAGGCTTGGCGATCTTTGTTTTGTTCATAAAGTTTCTCAACCATTTCTTGGTGTGCAATTTCTTTCGGACTCAATCTACGTTTTTTAATCGTAATTGAAATGAAGAATATATTTAGGGTCATGTTTACCACCTCCTTTAAAAAAATCGTTGTAGTGCAATCACAACAAATTCAATTTATGCTCTACATATCCATAATGCTCTTAAAAAGGGCACAAAAAGGCCGCAGAAGAGAATCCCTGCGGCTCAGTGATTTTAGGCACAAAAATACCGCAAGGCGTCATCCTCCCTGCGGCATGGATATGTATAGTCACTTAATTAAAAATTAAGCAATCCATTCCAGTCTGGTCGAATGTTTGATATTCAAATATACAGTTTTCAATCCTACAGTTTTGCCAGTTAATGTTAACATCATTTTCTTCGACCTCCTCTTGGAATATTTTACTTACTACGGTAATTATATCCACACACCAATACTTTGTAAACCTTTTTGTGGAAATTTATTCAAATTAATGCAAAAGCCCAAAAGGTGTCAGGCACCATGTGAATTTTTCACATGGTGCCTGACACCCAATATATTATGAGTTTAGTGCGTTTTCCAGATCCTCGATGAGGTCTTCTACATCCTCAAGGCCCACTGAGATTCGGACAAGACCGTCTGTTATTCCTAATTCTGCTCGTCGTTCTGCAGGAATTGATGCATGTGTCATCCTTGCTGGAACTGAGATTAAGCTTTCAACTGCTCCAAGGCTTTCTGCTAATGTAAAATATTTTACCTTGCTTAGTAATTTGTCAGCATTTTCGGCACTTCCGACATCAAATGAAACCATTCCACCAAATCCTCTTGTTTGTTTTTTAGCAATCTGATGATTTGGGTGTGTTTCAATTCCAGGATAGTAAACTTTTTTCACATTTGAATGCCCTTGTAAAAATTCAACAATCGCTTTCGTATTAGCCTCCATCTCTTCCAAACGAACACCTAAAGTTCGAATCCCACGAATTAACAGATAGGAATCTTGCGGACCTAAGATGCCGCCCGTTGAATTTTGAACAAAATGAAGATCTTCCGCAAGCTTTTCGCTGTTGACCACAGCTAAACCTGCTACGACATCGCTGTGCCCGCCAAGGTATTTTGTCGCACTATGTACGACAATATCTGCACCAAGTTCGATTGGGTTTTGCCAATATGGTGTCGAAAACGTGTTATCGACAATGGTTAAAAGGTTATGTTCTTTCGCCAACTTTGCAACAGCTTCAATATCAGTAATCTTAAGAAGCGGGTTCGTAGGTGTTTCTAAATGAATGGCTTTTGTATTAGGTTTAATCGCCGTTAGGATATTTTCTGCTTTACTTGTATCAACAAACGTGGAATCAATTCCTAATCGATTCAATACTTTCGTCATGACACGGAACGAGCCTCCATAGACATCATCAGTTAAGATCACATGATCACCACTGTTAAACAGCATCATTACCGCTGTCATTGCAGCCATCCCAGAGCCAAAGGCAAATCCTGCTTTTCCCCCCTCCAGCTCTTTAATCAATTCCTCTAATGCATGTCTAGTCGGATTTCCCGTACGTGAATACTCAAAGCCTTTATGACCGCCGACACCTTCTTGCTTAAACGTACTAACTTGATAAATAGGGAAAGTAACTGCACCAGTTGCTGGGTCGTTACTAATTCCACCATGAATTAGTTGTGTTTTTCTTTTCATTCTATATTCCTCCTTCGAAAATCTTCTTGCTTAAATAGCGCTCACTTCCGTCAGGAAAGATCACCACGATATTGGTGCCTGACACTGCTTCTTCTGCTTCTTTAAGAGCAGCATAAAAAGCGGCACCAGAAGAACTGCCGACCAGAAGGCCTTCCTTCTCTGCTAATTCTTTTACGAGGTTGAAAGCAGTCGCATCTGGAACAGTATGAATAGTCTCAAAGTAGTCTGTATCCATAAATCCAGGCAAGAATTCCATTCCAATGCCTTCGGTTTTGTGGGGACCTGATTCTCCGCCGTTTAAGATTGATCCTTCTGGTTCAACGATGACTGTTTTTAATGCTTCCTTTTGCTCCTTTAAGTAACGAGCTGTCCCCATAAAGGTTCCGCCTGTCCCTGCTCCGGCAATAAAAATATCAATTTGACCGTCCATTTGATCCCAGAGTTCCGGGCCTAGCGATTTATAATACGTTGCTGGGTTCGCAGGGTTTGCAAATTGCTGCGGGCAGTATGCCCCTGGGATTTCCTTAAGAAGCTCCTCAGCCTTTGCAATCGCGCCCTTCATCCCCTTTTCTGTTGGCGTGTGCATAATTTTGGCGCCTAGGGCTTTCATCAGGTCTTGCTTTTCGATGCTGAATTTTTCTGGAACACATAATATTACCTGTATTCCTTTGTTTATCGCTGCAAGTGCTAAGCCAATCCCCGTATTCCCGGCAGTGGGTTCGATGACAGTACCGCCCGCCTGTAATTTCCCACTAGAAAAAGCTTCGTTTAACAGTTCGATGCCAAGACGGTCTTTTACACTCCCGCCAGGGTTCATAAATTCTAGTTTTGCAAAAATACGAACTCCTTCAGGCAAAGGAAACTGTGTAATCTCCACAATAGGTGTGTGCCCTATCAGTTCATGTACATTTTTGTAAACCTTCATTTTTACACCTCAATGAGCTATTTTAAAGCAGCTACCATTTTCATGACTAATGTCGCAGAATTAGTTGCCGCTTTATCGATAAATTGATCAAAAGAAACTTCAGATTCTTTTCCGGCAATATCAGAAAGCGAGCGAATAATCACAAAAGGTACTCCAAAACGATGAGCTACTTGTGCGATTGCTGCTGCTTCCATTTCCACGGCTTGCAGGTCATTAAATTTTGACCGAACAAAGTCGACTCTCGCTGGGTCCTCCATAAAGGAATCGCCCGTAACAATAAGGCCTTTCACAATTTGGAATTTTTCAAGTGCTGATGCAGCAGTTTCTGCGACGGAAATTAATTTTTCGTCTGCTAAAAATGCAGCCGGCAGCTGCGGAACCTGGCCATATTCATATCCAAAAGCTGTAACATCTACATCATGATGACGGACTTCTGTTGAAATGACGGCATCCCCAACATTGAGCGCAGGATTGAAGCCGCCTGCAGATCCCGTATTTATGATGCAATCAGGCTTATATTTTTCAAGCAGGATAGTGGTTGACATCGCGGCATTCACTTTACCAATTCCTGAGCGCAGCAATATCACATCCGCCCCATGCATTTTCCCAAAGGTAAATTCACAACCTGCTACGGTTTCTTGTGATTGATTATCAATATTGCTTCTAAGTAAAGTAACTTCTTCTTCCATTGCTCCGATAATTGCGATTTTCATACATTGACCTCTTTCTTATATTAATAATCAATATCAGATTTACTGCTTATAATCTTCCTCGGAACCATATATCGTATCCGCAAAGACTATTCTACTCTTTTTGAAAAAAGCATGCTACAATGTGCAGCCGATTCTCCAATAATTTCGGCTAAACAGAATCACCAATCCTATAAGTATACTATGAATTCGTAAAAAACCTGTTCCTAGTTATCATATTTTACAAATTCGTCAACAATTTTGTTGTACCAGGCCATTGAAATGTCTAAAATATTACCTAGTAGAAAGGATGATAGTATGAATTTTCAATTTGAACTTATTGAGGATAAAATAGAATTTTTCGAAGCCACTAATCTAAAAACATTGCAAAAAAAGATTGAATCTCAAATTGATGAAAATAAGGCAATTCTTCTTTCTGTTCATTCCGTTTCCCACCAAATGCATGTGAATGAAAATGGTCAGATGTATTTTTCCGCGGTGGTTCATTTTAAGAAGAAATAAATTTCAGCAAAAAACCTCTCGAAATTTCGAGAGGTTTCCAACATGCATTACCATCCTACTTCGCCAGTTCTTCCACCTTAGTTGGTTTCCATCCTTGACCGTCCACCCATTGAAGATAAACATTATACTTTTGTTGTTTATCTTTTGAAGTTACCGTACTAAACGAGCCATTTGTTGTAGATTTATCTCTACCCAGCCAATACACTGTCATATTGCTTTTGTCTAAACCAGTGGCATAGGAAATGGCATTTAGCATCTCCTGCCAGTCAACCGAAGATTGATCATAAACAGGGGTATGTTCGCCTGTTTGTGAAGTCCCAACTGGCTGCCATGCCGGATTTTCGATGGTCTTTACAGCATTCGACGAGCCGCCCTCCGTCACCACCTCCTGAGATTTATCTGCAGCATCGGGAGTTGTAGCCTCTTCTGATGATGTCTCATCCTCTGGTGCTGTAACATCTTCACTTGGTTCCTCTTCCCCGACTGTAGTATCCGTTGTATTCTCATCACCGGCAGCGGTAGTAGCTTCTTCTGCCTCTTTCTGATCTGTATTCTCTTTATTTGCCGTTTCCTTTTGCTCTGTTTTTGTAATTTCCTTTTTTGGAGCAGCCTTGTCATTTCCAGTAGCAAAGATATTATATGCGACAAAAATTATCAGTAAGAGCACAACGATAATTAAACTATTTAAGACGATATTAGTCTTTTTTCTTTTCGTACGGTAACCTGAACGCGAATTAGAATTCAAATCATTTGTCAAATTAATTCCCTCCCAAAATAAAATACGGAAGCTCCTCAAAGGATACGGAGCCAGACATTTATAGACTCTCAATATTCTAACATGATTTTATGAGAACTTGAAGGAAAAACCATTATCTATTGCATGCCGTTATCATTTTCATACAACATTTTAACGATATCAGCAAACAATAAATTAACCCCTCCTTCTGAATCCAATACATCCAAATTCACTGCCACAAGTGCATATTTGGGATTATCATACGGGAAATAACCTGCGAACCATTTGTTATGCAGTTGCTTTCCAGCTTGATACTTTCCAGTTTCTGCCGTCCCTGATTTACCTGCTACCGCATAGGGCAATTCCTTGAACCATCTTCCCGTTCCGTCCGGGTTCAAGACAACTTCACGCAATAACCTTTGCAACTTCATCGCAGTATAGGGTGAAATGGTATCTCCTTGTAAGCTTTGCTCTTGAAAATTAACCATCGTAGTGCCATTTTTGTACTCAATTTTTGATACGGCTCTAACCATCTCCTTTTCACCACCTCTTGCAATCGTCGCCATCATATTAGCAACAGCTAAAGGCGTAGCCCGAACCTCATGTTGTCCAATTCCGGTCATTGCGGCGAAATTAGCGTCCTTCTTAGCATCCTCCGACAGAAATACTCTTCCTTTATCTTCTTCCGCCAACTGTTTAAAATTATTGGTGTGATAGATATCCCCCTGCCAGCCAACAGACCCGGTAAGAGACAGTTTTTCAGCATAATCTTCTAAAAGGTTTGGATTTATTTTTTGTAATTCTTTTGCTAGTTCTCCAAACGTCCGATTACAGCTCCTTGCAAAGCTATTCGTGAAATCCAACATCCCATAATTATAGATTAACTCTGGTTTACCATTAATTTTTTTACTGCAGTCAAACAGACGCTTCGAATTATCCAGATTATGGTCTATGGCCGCAGCAGCTACAACTGTTTTAAAAACTGAACCCATGATCTGCTGTTTGAGCATCATATTCGTCATACCAGAACCATTGTAGGGGTCATTTTTATTTATTGTTGGCCTTGATACCAGTGACAGTACACTATTATCCTTAATATTAAGGAGTACGAGTCCTCCTTTTTTAATCTGATAGTGATCAACTAACTCTTCCGCTCTTTGTTGAAGTGTCTTATCCAGGGTTGTCCGAATATTGACTGGATAAAACGGATTGGCCGGATCTACATATCTTACATTAATTCCAAACAGAGGTGCACCACCGCCATCGACATGATATACCAGCTTTGATTTACCTTCAGGAAGCAGGAATTCATCAAAGCTCTCCTCCAGCCCTGACACACCAATCAAGGTTTTCTCCGATAGCTCTTTATTTGGATATCGCTTCATTAATTCTTTAGAATTTTCTCCTGTCAGACCAATCAGCTGTTCAGCTGGAACTTGAGAACGTTCAAACTTTTTTTCAATCGCAAAGACTCCCGGAATTTTTAAGCGATTGATTCTTTCCATTTGTGAACTAGTCAGTTCATATGGTTCAGGTTCGCCATAGGCAAAAGGTTTTTTCGCCCCTTCCACTGCCATTTCAAGGGTATTAACGGGTATTCCGGAAATGTTTGAAACCTGGTCCGCGTCCCAATCCATTTTTTTCAAGAAAGGGAAAAGGACAAGAACTGCCACCTTTTTGTGTGTGAGCATTGCACCTCTTCGGTCAAGAAAGTTCCCTCTGCCATTATCAATAACCAGCTCTTGCGTTCTTTGTTTGACACTTTCCTCAAGTAGATTTATGTTATGTTTAGAAAAAGTCTCTGTCTCAATTAACTGAATTTGCATTAAACGCCCTAATAGCAACAACAAACCTGTAATAGAAATAATCAGCCACCCAATCGCTCTTTTTCGCCACATAAAAAACACCTCGTCAAAAGTTTTGACGAGGTTTTCTTATTTCAAACAATGAATCAAATGATAAACCAAAAATAGTTATAATTACAATTATTTAATTTTAGTAATTCTAACGCTCATTTCTCCGCCTGGAGTTTGAACGGATACTTGATCGCCTACTTTTTTACCTAAAAGGCTTTTGGCGATAGGTGAATCGTTTGATATCTTTCCTTCAAATGGGTCAGCTTCCGCGCTTCCAACAATAGAATACGTTTCTTCATCACCATCTGGGAGCTCAATAAATGTAACAGAACTTCCTAATGTCACAGAGTCACTAGCCATAGCAGCCTCTGCAATGATTTTAGCATTGCGAACCATATTTTCTAATGTTGTGATACGGCCTTCAACAAAGGCCTGTTCTTCCTTCGCAGAATCATACTCGGAATTTTCAGATAGGTCCCCGAAACTTCTCGCAATTTTAATTCTTTCAACCACTTCTTTACGTTTCACTGATTTTAAGTATTCTAGTTCCTGGACCAGTTTATCTTTACCTGCTTGTGTCATTGGAAATACTTTCTCTGTAGCCAAAACCCTCACTCCTTCTAGTCATTAAGAATTGTGTATGTAATATATGTAATATTATGCCATTCAGCAAAATAGATAGTAGCGCGTCCTCTTATAAAAGGGCGCGCGACAAAAATATTTTTTTCAATATGAAATTTCCATTTAGATATTCCTTTTGCTATTGTTTCATAAAAATGACTTTTGTTCAAGAATTGTTTGAATTTTTGTGACCATTAAATCAATTGCGACATGATTATGGCCGCCCTCAGGGATAATAATATCTGCATATCGCTTCGTTGGCTCAATAAATTGATTATGCATCGGACGAACCACATTTAAATATTGTTCAATGACGGAATCAAAGGTCCGACCGCGGTCCCTAATATCACGAGTTAAACGGCGGATAATTCTTAAATCCGCATCCGTATCCACGTACAATTTAATGTCCATTAAATCTCGAAGCCGCTCGTCCTCAAGAACTAAGATTCCCTCCAAAATGATTACATCCTGCGGTTCAACAGGAATGACTTTGTCTGAACGCGTATGGATTGAATAATCATAAACAGGCTTTTGAATGGTCTCATAGCGCAATAGCTTTTCAATATGTTCAATCAGTAAGCTATTATCAAAGGCTAGCGGGTGATCATAGTTTGTTTTTAGACGTTCTTCAAAGGGTAAATTACTCTGATCCTTATAATAATAATCCTGTTCAAGTACCAGAATAGAATGCTCTTTCAGACTCTCATAAATAGCTTTTGTGACACTGGTTTTTCCGGAGCCGGAGCCGCCGGTTACACCAATAACAACCGGTTTGCGCATCATGCTAGTTCTCCTTTCGCATCATGTTGTTTGGGTAGACCGGTTTGTTCAATTTAAACTGTACAATTTGAAGCGGATGTCTTGCTGCATCCAATTCATTACCTTTATCATCCCAGATTTTATCAATAACATGGGTAAAGTTTTCAATTTCAGGTCCGAAAAATTCTACTTCTTCCCCAGGTTTAAAATGATTCCGTTGTTGAAGGGTCACCATGTTAGTTTCCTCGTTATAATCAAGGACAAGGCCTACAAACTCAAAATTTGTCTTCTTGCTATGATTACCAAACATTTGCTCTTTATACCCGGGCACACCTTCAAAAAATGCTGGTGCAGTTTCCCTATTGGCACATTTGTCTAGTTCCATTAGCCAGTCTTTCTGGATCACAAAATTCTCAGGGGCTGCGCAATAAGCATCAATCACTTTCCGATAAACACTGACAACCGTTGCGATATAATGAATCGATTTCATTCGGCCTTCGATTTTTAAGCTGTCGATTCCTAGCTCAATCATTTTGGGAATGGATTGAATTAAATTTAGATCCATGGGACTCATGGCAAACGGATCGTCATTATCTCCTTGAAAGGCCACTTCAGAATGGTTATCTTCGAGCTTATATAGATCATAATTCCAACGGCATGACTGACAGCAGCCACCTCGGTTTGAATCCCGCGCTGTCATATGATTACTTAACGTACAGCGTCCAGAATAAGCGATACACATTGCTCCATGAACAAAGGTTTCAATCTCAACATCGACCTTTTCCTTCATTTCTCTGATTTCTTCTGCGCCTACCTCACGGGCTAAAACAACACGTTCTGCACCTGATTCCTTCCAAAACTTAGCCGTTTGCCAATTCGTAATCGATTGCTGCGTACTGATATGGATTTCAATCTCTGGTGCAAGTCGGCGGCAAGTTTCAATTATAAGCGGATCGGCGACAATAATTCCTGCAATCCCTGACTCTTTCAGGCCTTGAATGTATGTCTCTAGGCCGGCAATATTTTCATTGTGAGCAAAAATGTTTGTGGTCACATAAATTTTAGCTCCGTATTTCTTAGCAAACTCCACTCCTTCTTTCATTTCTTCGAAGGTAAAGTTATCTGCGTTTGAACGGAGGCCATATTCTTGGCCACCAATAAAAACAGCATCTGCACCATAATGGACCGCAATTTTTAATTTTTCAAGATTACCTGCAGGAGCAAGGAGTTCCGGCTTCTTGACAATGATACGTTTTCCATCGATAATTTCAGAAATCTTATCTTTAACGGTATTCACGATTTTGAACTCCTCCCTTAATATACTGTCTCTTTGAAATAGAACCCTGTATCTAATGGACGATTGGCTGGCTGGATTTCCTCGATAGCAGCTAATAATTCATCCTTTTGTTCATCATATAAATCAGGATCTTCGAAAAATAAATCAATCGCCTTGCGATAGAGTTTCGTTACGGCAAGAATATATTCTGAACTCTTCAAGATTCCGTCTATTTTAAACGAATCCACACCAGCTTCTAACATCTCCTGAAGCTCATCAATGATACAAATATCATTAGGACTCATAATATGTGTTCCATTTGCATCCTCAAAAACTGGATATTTATTATTGCGTTCTTCGTCGTGTAAGAACATATTCTTTTGGGTTTTACGATTTTCTATTTCCATGACTTTTCCTTGATACTCAAAATAGTTACCAAGAAGTGAGCGTTTTGATTGGAACATACAGCTCATTCCATGAACCTGTACCTCAATCTCCACTTCTGTATTTTCTTTTATCTCAACAATCGCATCCATGTTGATTTCACGTGCTAAAACGGATCTTTTTGCCCCTTTTTTGCCCCAATAGTTGCAAGAAAACCAATTCGTACCGAGTGTTTCCGTACTCCAATGAAGCTTCATCTCTGGAGCACTTTCTCTTGCCGTCATCAAAACGGCTGGATCACCAAAGATAATGGCATCAGCTTTAGCAGACGCTGCAAATTGAAGATAATCGCCGAGTTCTGCCATTTTTTCATTATGAAAAATCCCATTCATTGCCACATAAACTTTTTTCCCTTTGCTATGAGCTAGCTCGATCGCCTTTTGAACATCTTCACGGTTGAATTCACCAGCAAGTCGTAATCCAAACCGCTGTTCACCAACTACAAATGCGTCAGCACCCGCTTCAGATAATGGCAAGATGTCATTGATAGTTACTGGTGTTACAAGTAATTCAGGCTTTTTCATATCCTCTCACCTCTTCGTTTACTAATCGCAACCCCATCCCCAACGGGTAGAATGACAGAGTTAAAACCTGGATGATTTAATAACCAATGGTTAAATTCATCAATCTTTTTAACGAGATTACGGATTCTTTTTGATTCAATTTCGGGTTCAGCGACAAGGCCTTTAAACAAAACATTATCAGTAATAATCATTCCATCAGTTGTTAAATATTTTGAATAGATTTCAAAAAACTTTTTATACTGACCTTTTGCTGCATCAATAAAAATTACATCAAACGGGGCATGTCCACTTACGGCTTCCTCAACTTCTAGTGCATCCCCTTTGATCAATGTGATCTGATTCCTATGTTCAGAACGGCTGATAAACTGTTCAGCCACATCTACACGTTCCATATCGCGCTCGATTGTAATGATATGTGCATTTGGGAGCGCCTCTGCCATTCGTAAAGCAGAGTAACCAATCGCGGTTCCCACCTCAAGTATTTTCTCTGATTCGTGAATTCGTAATAATTGCAGCATGGTTTCTATACCTGCCAGCTCCATAATAGGAACATTATGAACACTTGCGTAATTCTCCATTTCTGTTAACAATGGATTACGGTCCGAAATCAAACCTTCAATATAAGAATGCAGCTTCGCATTTAACAAGCTGCCCTCACCTCTATCCCTATTAAGAATTGTTTAAGCAGCGCACAATTCACTAAGTCAAATACTTTTTATTATCTCTATAGATCATACTATTTAGACATGAAAAAATAGCGTTCACAGTAATCTTTGGCATTGACGGTTAAAATCCGACATAATGCGTTGCAGGCAGCTGCGGCCAGGTTACCTTACTGTGAGTTACGCTATAGAACAATTTATTAAAACACTTGAACTATTTTATCATAATTCACTCTTAGATTTCAATAGAAAAACGGAGGAATGCTCACATTTCCCCCGTTAAGTATTATTTTTTACTGGTAATATGCTTTGCTTTTTCCTTATTATGCTCTTCCAATGTTTTTGTAAAAATAACATCACCATCCGATGTAGCTAGGAAATAGTAATAATCAGTTTTCTCTGGCTCAAGTGATGCTTCAATCGAAGCTTTTCCTGCATTGGCGATGGGTCCTGGTGGAAGACCAGTATTTTTATAAGTGTTATAGGGTGAATCAACTTCTAAATCCTCATATAATACCCTCTCTTTGTGTTTCCCTTGTGCATAGAGGACGGTTGGATCGGTTTGGAGCATCATCCCTTTTTTCATCCGATTGTAAAAAACACTCGCAATCGTTTTACGATCAGCCTTTTCAGTCGCTTCCTCTTCAACCAAGGAGGCCATCGTTAACAATTGATGGACGGAAAGGTTTTTCTTCTTACTTTCTTCAGAATAAGCTAATACAACTTTTCGAGTTTGATTTAACATGGCAGTAACCATTTCCTCAACAGAGGGATTCTGTTTATAAAAAGGATAGGTTGCCGGGTATAAATAACCTTCCAGAGGATATTTTACTGATGAATTTAAGATTTCCTCTGTTAATATATCCGGATATTTAGCCATAAGGGTTTTAATAAATTCGATGTTGTTTAATTTATTAAGAACATCTTCTTGTTTTTGTTTTGTTGCTTTCGCCATCATCGCTGCAATTTCTTCGAGTTGCTTTCCTTCAGGTATGGTAAGTTTGAAGCTGGCTTTTGCCATTACCTTACCCGTTTTCAAACGGCTTACGATTTCGGGAACATCCATAGAAGGACTTAATTGATACTCCCCTGCCATAAACCCGGCTTCATTCTTTAGTTTTACATAATATTTAAATACTTTGGCACTTTTTATAATTCCATGTGATTGTAATGTTTCACCAATCCCTGTCACTGATGAGCCTATCGGTATATCCACTTTTTTTAGGGTCTTACTATCTGCATCAACCGGTTTGAGGGCTGAATCTATGTACAAATATCCACCACCACTAATTAAGACGATTAATAATAGCAATAAAATTGAAATAACTAAAACAATCTTTCTGACTACTTTTGCTTCACTTTGATGTTCAAGCATTTTTTTACGAATTACATCTTTTTTGTCTGTTGTCATTTGACTCCCCCTTCCCAAACGACCAATGGGACTCTCTTGTTTTGTAAACTACTAAATCAGTAAGATAAAAAATATACATCTTAATTATTTCAGCACATAGCATGAAAAATGTCAATTTATCAATAAATTTGTCGGATATATTGAGTCAATTACACAAAAAAACCGGCCATTTAAAATCAGCCGGTTTCATGTTTTATTCTTCTTCTGCTTCTTGATCTTCATTGAAGGTATTGAACACTTCTTCAATCATGTCCCATTCCTCGTCCGTTTCAATCTGCATTAACGGGCCATATCCGCCGTCTTCTGTAGGAATATAGGCATAGACATGAATATCTACATCTTCTTCTTCATCATCAAAAGATCCTACGGGATAAAAAAACACATAAGATTTTTCGAATTCATCGGAATCAAAAGTAAAAAGTACTTCGTGTAATTGTTCGTTACCATTTTCATCTACTAGGGTAATAAATTGTTCTTCATCATGTTCTGTTTCGTGATTGTGTGCCATTCTTTCACCTCATTAATTTTTGCTATCCAGATAGCCTTGCAGAATCATCACTGCAGCCATCTTATCAATTACCTTCTTACGTTTTTTTCGACTTACATCAGCCTCAAGTAACACGCGCTCAGCTGCCATTGTTGTTAGACGCTCATCCCAAAGGACCGTTGGTACTGCGAATTGATTTTCAATTTCTCTTGCAAATTGCATACTCGCTTCTGCACGCGGTCCAATCGTCCCGTTCATGTTCTTAGGCAGACCGATAACAACCGTATCTACTTGATACTCTTTTATTAATTGACCAATTTCCTCAAAACCAAACACACTTTTTTCTTCATTGATTTTGAGAGTCGTGAGGCCCTGGGCAGTCCAGCCAAATTCATCGCTTAACGCAACGCCGACTGTCTTAGTGCCTACATCTAAACCCAATACGCGCATTCATTAACCCTCTCGCTGTTGTTTAAGATAGGATTTTACCAATTCCTCAATAATTTCATCACGTTCAAGCTTGCGAATTATATTGCGGGCATCACGATGACGTGGAATATAGGCAGGATCCCCTGATAATAGATAACCAACAATTTGGTTAATCGGATTATAGCCCTTTTCCTGCAAAGCTTCATACACTTGAAGAAGAACATCATTTATATCGTGTTCAAATGGTTCTTCAGGAAAATTAAATCGCATCGTTTTGTCAAATGAGCTCATTGCATGCACCTCGCTTTTTATTTGAGGAAAATTATACTAATTAACTTCATTTTACACTACTTTGTCCTATTATCAAATGGATTTTACCCATTCCTCTACGAACTGAAGCGCCGCTTCCAGCTTTTCAGGATCTTTACCGCCAGCCTGAGCCATGTCAGGACGCCCGCCGCCGCCGCCGCCGCAACGAGAAGCAACTTCTTTGATTAACTTGCCGGCATGATACCCTTTTTCAATTAAATCCTTGGTAACTGCCGCAATTAAATTAACCTTACCTTCATGGGCGCTCCCTAGAACAATCACAACAGAGCCCAGTTTTTGCTTCAAATCATCTGCCATATTTCTCAGGTTAGTCATATCAGCACCTTGAACATTTGCTGCCAGCACTGTTACTCCATCAATTTCTTTCGCCTTTGATACGAGGTTTCCAGCTTCGATATTTCCAAGCTTCGTTGCAAGCGATTCGTTTTCTCTGTGAAGTTGTTTGATTTCGAGCATTAAACTATCAATTCGGTTAACAATTTCTTTAGGACTGGTTTTTAGTTTTTCAGCAGCATCCTTTAATAAGGTCACCTGCTCATTTAATGACTTATATGCCGATTCACCTGTCACGGCTTCAATCCTTCTCGTACCGGCACCAATTCCGCCTTCAGAGATAATTTTAAATAACCCAATCACAGATGTATTCGGAACATGACAGCCGCCGCAAAGTTCAAGGCTGTAATCGCCAACTCTTACAACACGGACAATATCACCATATTTTTCACCAAAAAGAGCCATTGCTCCCATTGCTTTTGCTTCAGCAATTGGCTTTAAACTGATATTGAGCTCAATATTTCTCCAAATCTTTTCATTGACGATTTTTTCAACTTGTTCAAGCTCTTCTGGTTTAATTTGACCAAAATGCGAAAAGTCAAAGCGGAGACGATCTGGTTCAACTAGTGAACCCGCTTGATTTACATGTTCGCCAAGAACATCTTTTAATGCTTGGTGTAACAAATGGGTCGCTGTATGATTTTTAATAATCTTGACACGGTTCTCAGCATCAACTTCAGCCTTCACCTTGTCGTTTGTCTTTAATGTTCCCGATTTAACAATGACTTGGTGAAGGTTTTGACCATTTGGTGCTTTTTGAACGTCCTTAACAGTGACGCTCGATCCAACACCTTCGATTGACCCACGGTCAGCAATTTGTCCGCCGCTCTCTGCATAGAAAGGTGTCACATCTAATATTAATTGGACTTCCTCACCAGTTGATGCCGCATCAACAAGTTCACCATTTTTAATAATAGCTGCCACAGTAGAATTCGTTTGAAGTTCGTCGTAGCCAACGAATTTACTTTCAACCTTCACATCTCGAAGGACTCCGCCTTGAACCTGCATGGAATCGACATCTTGTCTTGCGGCCCGGGCACGTTCACGCTGCTGCTCCATTTCTACCTCAAAGCCGGCATGGTCCACTTTCATTCCTTCTTCTTCAGCGTATTCCTCCGTTAATTCAACAGGGAATCCGTATGTGTCATAAAGTCGGAAAATATCAGCACCCGTAATGGTATCACTGCCCATTTCTTTTTCCTTTTTAATCACATTACCAAGAATCGCTAGGCCTTCATGAAGGGTTTCATGGAAGCGTTCTTCCTCACTTTTGATCACTTTTTGAATAAAATCGGTTTTGTCCTTTACTTCCGGATAGAAATCGTCCATAATTTCGCCTACAACTGGCACGAGTTCATACATGAATGGACGATTAATATTAATTTGTTTGGCATACCGAACAGCTCTGCGAAGGAGACGGCGAAGCACATATCCGCGGCCTTCGTTTGATGGGAGTGCTCCATCGCCGACAGCAAAGGCAACGGTACGAATATGGTCAGCAATGACTTTAAAAGCCACATCTGTTTCTTTGTTCTGACCGTATTTCTCACCGGAAATTTCTTCTGTTGCGCGAATGATCGGGATAAATAAATCTGTATCAAAATTGGTAGGGACATTTTGAACAACCGAAGCCATCCGTTCCAATCCCATTCCGGTATCTATATTTTTCTTTGGCAGCGGTGTATAGGTGCCATCTGGATTATGATTGAATTGAGAAAACACTAGGTTCCAAACTTCAAGATAACGGTCATTTTCACCACCAGGATAAAGCTCAGGGTCTGTTGGGTCGTTGCCATACTCTGGTCCGCGATCATAGAAAATTTCTGTATTCGGACCGCTTGGACCTTCCCCTATATCCCAGAAGTTCCCTTCTAGACGAATAATACGTTCTTCAGGGAGACCAATAGTGTTATGCCAAATATCATAAGCCTCATTGTCCTCGGGATGGATGGTAACCGAAAGAAGTTCAGGATCCCAGCCTATCCATTTTTCAGACGTTAAGAATTCCCATGCCCACTCAATCGCTTCCACTTTAAAATATTCACCAATCGAGAAGTTACCAAGCATTTCAAAGAATGTATGGTGACGAGCTGTTTTCCCAACATTTTCAATATCGTTGGTTCTGATGGACTTCTGTGCATTGGTAATTCTCGGATTTTCGGGAACCACTCGTCCATCAAAATATTTCTTTAAAGTTGCCACCCCACTGTTAATCCATAATAGTGATGGATCATCATGTGGTACTAGTGATGCACTCGGTTCAATCGTATGACCCTTTTCTTTACTAAAAAACTCTAAAAACATCGAACGAATTTGTGAACCTGTTAAATTTTTCATTGTATTAGACCTCCCTTATTTATGTAAAAAAGCATACAAAAAAGCCCTCATCCCAAAAAACAGGGACGAGAGCTTGTCTCGCGGTACCACCCTGATTACGGATACAAAAATATATCCATCTCTCATTAATCCCTTAACGCAGGCATACGGCAGTGGTTAGCTGCACTCCAGATTAGCTTTCTGCCGTCCTTCATCTAGAGCTTCTTTCAGCCAGGGAAGCTCCTCTCTTATACGCACAAGCGTTACAGATGGTCTACAACATACTTAATCCTTCAACATTTTCATACAAATATTCTATATTACGAATTATAGCCACCTTAAAAAAGTTTGTCAATTAATCTTCAACTAAAGTAGGGGGGTCTTTTGCTTTCCGTCGGATAAAATGACTTTTCGCGTGAACAATCGCCACTTTTATCACCACAAGGACTGGAACAGCTAAAATAAGTCCCAGGATTCCACCAACTTCTCCCCCAGCAGTTAACGCAATCATAATAATTAACGGGTGCATATGAAGACTTTTTCCAACAATTAAGGGAGACAAGATGTTTCCCTCTAAAAATTGAAGGCCAAAAACAATGACTAAGGTAATAACTACTAATTTTACTGACGAAGTGGCTGCGATGATTACTGCTGGTACTGCCCCAATAATCGGACCAAAATAGGGAATGACATTGGTGATTCCTACAATAAGGCCTAGTATCAACGGGTACTTTAAATGGAATAACCAAAACAGAAGTGCAGAAACACTGCCAATGATGATACAGACCAGAAGTTGTCCCCTAATATAGCTCCCTAGGGATTCATCCACATCTTTTAAGAAGAGGGTCCCTTTTTTTCGCCATTCTTTCGGTGTTATATACCAAAATGTTCGTTTAATCAATGGAAAATCCTTTAACATATAAAAGGCAATGAAGGGAACGATCATCAGGATTAATGCTGAATTTAGAAGCTTCATTAATAGATTGACGATAACTGTCAAGAGGGAATCCAACTTTTCTTCAAAGGCATCAATTCCATCATCTATTTTTGTTTGCAAACCGTCAGGCCATTCTCTCGTATTTGTTTCAAGCTTAGTAATCCAACCTCTATATTGTTCTGCTAAAACGGGGGCACTGTCGGAAAGATCTTTTATTTGGTCAATCATTGCTGGAACCCCTTTATAAAGTCCTAATCCGATTCCTCCAAAAAATAAAATATAAATTAGAAAAATAGCTAGCCCCCGGTGCATACCCTTTAGATGTAATTTCTCCACAATCGGATGAAGCAAATAGGTTATAAATCCACCAATAGCAAAGGGGAGCATAATAATAACAACCACCCTGAAGATAGGCAGCCATACAAAACGGATTTTCAGAAAAACATAAATGGCAATTAATAAAAGGAGTATAAAACCGATGCGGTAATACCATTTCATTCGAATCTCCACGTTCCATAGCCTCCTTCAGGTTAGTGTTAGAGACACTTGGGTGAATTATACATTTGAATATTTTGCATTAAAAATCCCCCTCAAGTTCGAGGGGGATTTTGTTTTAAAATATCGCACGTTTTACTTTCTTTGTCATTCTTTTCATATTTCGGGCTGACATCATATTATTTCTTGAGGCCACATTATAGGCAGCCATCCCAGCACCAAAAGCAATCATCGTCGTCATCATTTTATTCATACGTTTCACCTCTTTATTAGACGTTAATTAAGTTTAAACCTATAACTTGGATAACGATCTAACTCAAGTTTTCCGCTTTTCTATGTTAAATGGTGTAACGACGCTCTTCTTCTTCAAACAAATCATCTAAGGAACTTAGTGACCCGTCTTCTTCGACTTGATGGGTATTGATTATGCCTTTGTTTACTGAAAGTTCGATAAAGCAACTCCAACAATAATATTGGTTGATACCAATCTTACCGATATCCTTGCTTTGACAATTGGGACACTTAAACATGGAAAGACACCTCACGTATTATTTACGTCAACGATAATGGCATCCTTTCCGATTGCTAAGGGCTTTTCGGATTGAATGACTTGTTTGCCTTCCGTAAGTTCCGAAAAGAAGCCATCCGTGATTTCGTACCCTATAATAGTGCCCAATTCTTCCTGAAAATATACATCTTTTAACAATCCAAGTGATTCCCCACTCTTAGATAGCATCATCATCCCATTTAGAGAATGTTGATGTGTAAGTGTATATTCCGGATCATCTTTCAGTTTTACCAAATGGCCGTTATCCTCAATCATTATTCCATCCAAACCGAAGGAAGCCACTTTTTCGATGTCCAGAAAAAAGGATTGTTTGAAAAAAACGCCTTTTTTTATCAGTAAGCCGTTTACCTTACCGTTGCTGGAGATACATAAATCACAAACTTCACCAATTTTTTGGCCGCTTTTTGTATTAAAAACAGGCTGTCCTTTTAGTAAAGAAAATGTCCGCAAAGAGTGTCCCACCTCCTGTGAACATTTATAGTGTTAGTCAATTACCATGAAATCATAAGGTGAAACGTTTTCCATGCCAATCATTGGATCTTCTTGTATGAATAGTTCCTCGTAGGATAATTCCTCGGTCGGATTTTTACTTTCCGTTGGATTAACAACGTCTGATTCCTGATGGCTTACTTCAGCATTTGGTGGTGCTGCAATCGAATCATGGAGCTTGAGACAGAGGGTCGTTTGCCTAGAGAGTTCATCCGCTCTTTCTACGCCCATTTTAAGTGCATCGACTTCACCACACAGAATTAACGATTGTTTACTTCTAGTAATTGCCGTATAAATTAAATTTCTGCGCAGCATTCGATAATAACTTCTTGTAATCGGAAGGACAACAATCGGAAATTCACTGCCCTGAGATTTATGAACGGAACAACAATAGGCATGCGTAATTTGATTTAAGTCCTGCTTAGTGTATTCCACTTCATTGCCTTCAAAGGAAATATATATCATATCCTGCTTTTCGGTATTTTCCTTTGCATAAATAATGGAGATAATTTCTCCAATATCTCCGTTAAAGACATTACTTTCAGGTTGGTTGACAAGCTGCAGCACCTTATCACCGATGCGATATTTCACCTCACCAAACGCAATTTCCTTTCGCTTACCGTCAGGGTTTGGATTAAATATTTCTTGCAGCAAAACATTTAAACGGTCGATTCCGGCAGGTCCTCTATACATTGGGGCCAATACTTGAATATCCTTAGCGGAATACCCTTTATTCTTTGCATTAAGGGCTACTTTTTCAACTACCTGGGATACCTGCGCAGTTGAACATTTAATAAACGACCTGTCGGCTTGCTTCATCGTAATATCCGTAGGTAAATATCCCTTTTTGATTTCATGGGCAAGCTCAATAATCGAAGAACCTTCTGCCTGGCGATAAATATCGGTTAAGCGAACCGTTGGAATCCGTTCAGATTCCAGCATATCCTTTAACACCTGTCCTGGCCCTACTGACGGCAATTGATCCTCATCCCCCACCAGAATCACTTGAATATTTTCAGGGAGAGCCTTAAATAGTTGGTTGGCAAGCCAAATATCAAGCATCGAGGTTTCATCGACAATAATAATTTTCCCCTCAAGCGGGCTGCGATCATCATGGTCAAATCCTTCCTGCCCATTTAATCCAAGCAGACGATGAATGGTTACTGCCGGAAGTCCCGTCGATTCACTCATTCTTTTAGCCGCTCTACCAGTTGGTGCAGCAAGCAAGAATGGGAATGGTTCCCCTTTTTTATGGTAATCCTTTGGCTCTAAGGAACAGCCGTGCAATTCAGCATAAAGCTCAACAATCCCTTTGATAACCGTCGTTTTCCCTGTCCCAGGTCCACCGGTTAAGATTAACATGGGTGACATTAACGCGGTTTGGATGGCTTCTCGCTGCGAGGGTGCATATTGGACCCCAAGCCGTTCCTCTAAACTGCCTAACGATAACAGAAATTCAGATTCTGGAAATTGGTCTTTATATTCGGTTTGCTCAAGAATGCGATGGATATTCGTCACAAGCCCCTTTTCAGCAAAAAATAATGAAGGCATGTACACGCGTTTTTCTTCACCCATTAATTTGCCCTCTTCTTGGAGCTTAATAACCTCAATGGATATGTCTTGATAGTCAATTTGATCACGCTTGTTATCTTCTAGGAGTGCTTTTACTTGCTCCAATAAGTCCTCTGCATGGATGTAAACATGGCCATTTTGGATGCTTTCGTTCTCAAGTATGTAAAGACAGGCTGCTTTGATCCGGTCAGGATGGTTTCCTGAAATACCGAGCTGGTAGCCAAGTTCATCGGCCCGGCCAAAACCAATTCCTTCGATATCCTCTACCAATTGATAGGGATTTTTCTGTAATATTCCGAGCGTTTCGTCTTTATAGGCCTGATAAATCCGCATCGAAATCTGCGGTCCAAATCCATATTGGTTTAAGGCAACCATCACTTGCTCAAGTCCTTGATGCTCCATCAAGGTATCATAAAGTGATTTTGCTTTTTCAGGAGGGAGCTTTGGAATGGTGTCAAGCAATGACGGCTGACTGAGAATTTTAGAAATGGCATCTTCACCTAAGGTTTCGACAATGTTTTCAGCCGTCTTTTTCCCAATCCCTTTAAACATTTCCCCAGACAAATAGTTGATAACCCCTTGTTTTGTTTGGGGCATGTCCTTCCGGAAATGATTGGTGTGAAATTGAAGACCGAACTTTGGATGATCCTTAAATTCCCCGAAAAAAATATAGGTCTCTTGTTCATGTATTTTCGGAAAATAACCAGTGACCACTGCTTCTTTATCCTCATAGGAATGATTGGTTTCATCGACTCTTATTCGTAAAACCGTGTAAAGGTTTTGTTCATTGTGAAAAATAGTTACAATTGGCCTACCCTTTACGAATTTTCCTTGTTCTTCAAATAAATCCAATGTATCTTGCTTTTCCATTTAACTCCCTCCCTTCTAAAAAAGTAAGAATAGTTATTGATTACTTTCTAATAAGTTTTTTGCGTGACCTGCAAGTAAATGGTCAGGTTGAATTTCGAGTGCTTTATTGAACATTTCGATTGCCTTCGCTGCATTTTCTTGGAAAGCATAAGTAACACCTAAATTATAATAGGCATCCGAATGTTCTGGGTCCAGCTCGATACATTTTTCAAATTGAATCATTGCTTCAGCGATTAATTCTAACTGGGCAAGACATAATCCATACTGAAACCGTGCTTCCGCATCCGCTTCATTTAATTCGACGCATCTTTGTAAATATGGAAGCGCAAATTTCCCTTGGTTCAACTGAACAAGAGTCAGTCCCAACATGAAGTAATTGTCACTTGATTGCAGACCCTTTTTCATAGCTGTCTTAAACATATTCTTAGCTTCATTGAAAAGGTCCTTACTAAATAACAAGGTTCCAATACTATAATAAGCCGCCGCAGCGTTTTCATCTATTTCAATTGCTTTTTGATAAAAATTAAGCGCCTTTTCGTCGTCTCCGACCGCAGAAAGAACATTACCGAAATTAATATAGGCAACAGGGTCGTTGGGGTTTTCTTGAATGGCTTCATTAAAGGCCTTCGCAGCCTCTTCTAGGTTGCCATCCTGCATGTATTGCACACCTAATTGGTTTTTATCCATTTATTTCAGCTCCAATCCTAAGTGAAAGTATATCATATTTTATTTAAAAATAACCTTCCACAAAAAAACCTGACTCCCTTTTTAGGAATCAGGTTGACTACTTATCCAACATACGTTAATCGTTCACCATTTTTAAAAACTTTATCGATAGTTCCTCCGCCGAGACATTCATCGCCATTGTAAAAAACAACGGCTTGTCCTGGTGTGATGGCACGAATGGGTTCATCGAAAATAACTTCCACTTGAGCATCCTCCAACAATCGAACAGTCACTTTATTGTCATCCTGACGATAACGGAATTTTGCGGTACATTTGAATTCAGCTGGCTTTTCCCGGTCTGAAACCCAGCTAACGTCCACCGCGGTAAGGGAGTCTGAATATAATTTTTCATGATGAAAACCTTGGCCTACATAAAGAACATTTCTTTCTAAGTCCTTACCGATAGCAAACCATGGTTCACCCGAACCACCAATCCCTAGTCCATGACGCTGGCCAATCGTATGATACATCAGCCCTTCGTGGCTGCCTTTAACTTCACCATCGAACGTCTCCATATTCCCAGGCTGGGCCGGCAAATATTGACCCAAGAAATCTTTAAAATTTCGTTCTCCGATAAAACAAATCCCCGTGCTGTCTTTCTTTGCAGCCGTGGCAAGATTTGCTTCTTTGGCAATTTCCCGCACTTTTGGTTTCTCAAGATTCCCAATCGGGAACATCACTTTACTAAGCTGTTCCTGCGACAACTGGTTCAAGAAATACGTTTGGTCCTTATTATCGTCAAGTCCGCGAAGCATTTTATATTCTCCATCACGATATTCAACTTGAGCATAATGACCTGTTGCCAAATAGTCCGCACCTAAATTCATTGCATGTTCGAGGAACGCTTTAAATTTAATTTCCTTATTACACATAACATCCGGATTAGGTGTCCGTCCTGCTTTATACTCTTCAAGGAAATAGGTAAATACCTTGTCCCAATATTGTTTTTCAAAATTTACAGCATAATATGGAATGCCGATTTGATTGCAAACACGAATGACATCCTCATAGTCTTCTGTTGCCGTACAAAAACCGGTATCGTCTGTGTCATCCCAGTTTTTCATAAAAATGCCGATGACATCGTAGCCTTGCTGCTTTAATAAAAGTGCTGCCACAGAAGAATCTACTCCCCCAGACATTCCGACAACAACCCTTGTATTTTTTGGATCTTTTCTCTCCATTGAATTTCACCTCTCTTTTGTTGCAAAAATCATCGCCGATCTATTTTTTGAGACGGGAAACAACTCGAGCTGTTTCCTCAGCCGCCCTAATAACTTCCTCAGTTGTCGTATTAAAACCAAAACTGAAACGAATCGAATTAGTTAATCGTTCTGAGCGTTTACCAAACATAGCAACAAGCACGTGGGAGGGTTCAATTGAGCCCGCTGTGCATGCCGAACCACTCGAAACAGCAATTCCCGCTAAATCCAGGTTGACCAGCATTGCTTCCACACTTGTCCCGGGAAAACTTAAGTTTAATACATGTGGCAATGAATATTCAAGCATTCCGTTTATGTTAAATTCTACATCTAATTCACGGAGCTTTTCCATCATGCTTTTTTTCAAATCAAAGAATTTTGTTCGCTTAGCTTCCCGACCTTCATGTGCAATTACAACCGCTTCATGGAATCCAACAATCGCGCCAATATTTTCGGTTCCAGCACGTCTTTTTCTTTCTTGCTCACCGCCGAAGGAACGCGGAGCCAGTTTTACATTTGACCTGGCATAAAGAAAACCTGTTCCTTTTGGACCATTGATTTTGTGGGCAGAGACGGATAATAAATCGATCAGACTTTCATTAACATCAATGTTTTCAACCCCGTAAGCCTGTACGGCATCCGTATGGAACTTTGCTTGATGATCTTTTAATAACTGTCCAATCTCAAGTATAGGCTGAAGTGTGCCTACTTCGTTATTCCCATACATGATCGACACCAAAATGGTATCATCCCTTAAGGCAGCACGAAGTTCAGCCAGTGATATTCGCCCTGTTTCATCTACAGGTAAATAAGTGACCTCAAAGCCCACTTTTTCTAACTTCTTGCAAGCGTGGAGAACTGCATGATGCTCCACATCGGAGGTAATAATATGTCTGCCATTATGCTGATAGGTTTCCGCAACCCCAAACAACGCCATATTATCTGCTTCGGTTCCCCCACTTGTAAAAATAATCTCGTTATCCTTTGCACCAATGCTGTTTGCTAACACCGAGCGCGCTAAATCAATTTGTTGTCGTGCTTCCCTGCCAAAGGAATGAATACTTGAGGGATTTCCGAACGTCAAGTTCATCGCCTCGAGCATTTTTTCAATAACCCTTGGATGCATGGGAGATGTAGCAGCATGGTCGAGATAAATTCGTTCCACATTTACACCTTCTATCAAAATAATTCTACAATGTTACTTTTTACCCTAAATATAAAACATATAACCATCCGGTTCTTCATCATTACTATGATTTGCTAAATCTTCTAACGTCGTGTTATCCAAAACGTTTCTAATAGCATCACGAATTCGAATCCACAGCTCCCGTTTGGCAGGTTCTTCATCTTCAATCCCTTCAACAGGCGTGATTGGTCCTTCTAGGACACGAATGACATCCCCAGCAGTAATTTTTGATGGAATGTTTGTTAAGATATAGCCGCCATAGGCACCCCTAATGCTTTTCACAAGGCCAGCATTCCGTAATGGGGCAATTAATTGTTCTAAATAATGTTCCGATAAATCATTTGCTTGCGCAATCGTTTTTAATGAAATCGGCCCTTCGCCCTGTTTCTTAGCAAGTTCAATCATGATCGTTAAACCATAGCGACCCTTTGTTGAAATTTTCATATCGCACCCTCTATTCGTATCTATATTAAAAAATCCTTAGTAATTTAATAGGCATTAAAAGTATATCATATTCTTCTTTCATATGCTTTTTCAAGGAAAAATGATAATGTTAAGCTATATGAGCTAAATTTCTATTAGAAAAACCTTTTTGGAGAGATGTCAAATGCAGCAAAAGCCTTTAGCATTTCGGATGCGGCCTCGAACGATTGAAGAAGTTGTCGGCCAAGAGCATCTGGTCGGTGATGGGAAAATTATTTCAAGAATGGTGAAGGCCAAACAGCTGACCTCTATGATTTTATATGGACCCCCGGGTATTGGTAAAACATCCATTGCCAGTGCGATTGCCGGCAGCACAAAGTATGCCTTTCGAACACTAAATGCGGTAACGAATAATAAAAAGGATATGGAAATTGTTGCTGCTGAAGCAAAAATGTCAGGAAAAGTGATTCTGCTCCTTGACGAAGTCCATCGTTTAGATAAAGCGAAGCAAGATTTTTTATTACCTTATTTAGAAAACGGAATGATTGTATTAATCGGTGCTACGACTAGTAATCCCTATCATGCCATTAATCCTGCAATCCGGAGCCGCTGTCAGATTTTCGAATTAAAGCCCTTGTCCCCAGAGGAAGTAAAACAGGCGTTAATTCGTGCCCTCAAAGATGACGAACGCGGTTTTGGCAAAGTAAAGGTTGAGATGGATGATGAAGCGTTAATGCATTTTTCACAAGGTTCGAATGGGGATGTAAGGAGCTCTTTGAATGCACTGGAATTAGCGGTCCTTTCCACGGATAAAGATATAGATGGAACTATACATATCGATGTTGAAACAGCAGAAGAATGTCTGCAAAAGAAGAGCCTTGTTGCCGATAAAGATGGGGATGGGCATTATGATGTTTTGTCAGCCTTTCAGAAATCGATTCGCGGCAGTGATGTCAATGCCGCTCTCCATTATCTGGGCCGTTTAATCGAGGCAGGTGACCTGCCGAGTATCAGCCGCAGATTAATTGTTATCGCCTACGAAGATGTCGGATTAGCTAACCCGCAAGCGGGTGCACGCACTTTAGCAGCGATTGAAACGGCCGAAAGAATTGGTTTTCCGGAAGCAAGGATTCCCCTTGCGAATGCTGTCATTGAACTGTGCTTATCACCAAAATCCAATTCAGCTGTTCTTGCCATTCAGGCCGCGCTTGAAGACATCCAAAAAGGCATCGTCGGTGAGGTCCCGGACCATCTAAAGGATGCCCATTACAAAGGAGCAAAGGAGCTGGGCAGAGGGATAGATTACAAGTACCCGCATGATTATGAAAACGGCTGGGTCCCGCAACAGTACTTGCCAAACAAGTTAAAACACAAACAATACTACCAACCAAAGAAAACCGGAAAGTTCGAACAGGCACTCGCCATCGTATACGAGAAGTTAACCAGAAAAAAATAGGGTGTCAGGCATCATGTGAAAAATTCACATGGTGCCTGACACCCTTTTCTCTAGTTAAGCGGCCACGTCTCTTTTCTTGAAGACTAGGAAGGCTAACAATTGGAAGATGACAAAATAAACGAGGAGCATGATGACCGAAAATGACATCGACATTCCTTCCATCATGGGTGTGCCGTCCACATATTGCATGAGATCGGTGTTGGCAAACAAGATGTATTTAGCCCAGCTAAATTTTATCGAAAGCAACAACGTAAATTGAGCCCCAGTGAATAATAAAAATAAGGATAAGCCAATTGCTAGAGAACTACTCCGGAAAACCGATGATATCATAAACGCCATCGTCGCAAGCATGATTGTGTCAATGGAACTAAGCCCATAATAAGTCATTAGATACACAATGATATTTTGTTCGGTTACCTGCCCATTGGCATATTTCAAATAAGGCACTGGATGATCTGGCGTTCCAAACAGGAAGGCACCAAGAATAGCTGAGAAAGCAAACAGAATCGCCAACATCAACAACGCAAATAGCAAAACAGTAAGATATTTGGATGCTAATATTTTGCTTCGATTGATCGGCCGGATTAATAACAGCTTGATGGTACCCCAGTTGAATTCACTGGCAACAATTCCTGCCGAGATGATTATTGTAAATAATCCTGCCAAGATAATCAGTTGTGACGCATCTTTTACAAACGACCAGACATTATATTTTTCATTAAAAGGGAGATGGTGCACTATTCGGTAGTCATTTATCGCAATTTCTTCCTTGTAGTATTGCTTCTCAAGCTTTGATTTGCTTTGCTCCATTTGTTTCTTTAATGCTTCATTTTCCTGGTGTAAAGTTTGTTCCCAATTTTTATCAAGTTTGAATTCTCGTTCCTGGTATTTCTGAAAAATACCAAAAATCGATATTATCACAATCAGTATCGCAATCATCACATAAGTACCAGGGCGTTTAAAAATTTTCATCCATTCATTTTTAATTAAATTAACCACGACTTGGCGCCCCCTTTTCAGTCGTCAGTTCGAGGAAGCGATCTTCTAACGTTTTGGCTACTTCCTTGATGGCAAAAACTTGAATATCCTCTGTAATAAATATTTTTACCAAATTCGGAATTTCTTCTTTTGGTAACTCAACAGTTATTCCATTCCTTGAACGGTGTGCTCGAACATTGGGATAGTGGCTCTCCATAAGCGCCAAAGCCTTATCACTTGGAACTATTTCCATTTCATAGGTCATTTTAGTTTCACCATGGACAAGTTCATGGACAAGCTGCACATCAATCAAGCGTCCATTTTGAATAATCCCTATCCGGTCACACATCATTTCCATTTCTGAAAGCAAGTGGCTGGATACAATCACGGCCAGATTTTTCTCACGGGCCAAGAGGCGGACATAGTCGCGAATTTCCCTAATTCCAGCAGGGTCCAAACCATTCGTCGGTTCGTCAAGAATTAATATCTGTGGGTCATGCAAAAGACACTGGGCTAACCCTAATCTTTGCCTCATCCCAAGGGAGTAGGTTTTGACCTTGTCGTTTATGCGGTCCGTTAATCCGACAAGTTCCACGGTTTCTGCAATCTTCTCCTTAGAAATCCCTTTTGCCATTCTTGCATAATGGACTAGGTTTTGATAGCCTGTCAGAAATTTATACATTTCCGGATTTTCAACAATCGCACCGATATGACGCACAGCACTCTCAAAATCACTTTTAATACTTGCACCGCCGACCGTAATATCTCCTGATGTGATAGCCATCAAACCGACGATCATTCGAATTGTTGTTGTTTTCCCTGCCCCATTCGGTCCTAAGAAACCAAAGACCTCGCCTTTGTTCACTTGAAAGCTAATATTATCTATAATGGTTCTTCCTTTAATCACTTTCGTAACATTTTTTAACTCAACGATAGTTTCCAAGCTCTCTCCCCTCTCTATGTATCCTCACTTAGTTTATCTTATTGTAGAAAATTTTTCCTTAACTATTATAGCCACGAAATACATTGTTCTAAAAAAAGGAAAACTAATTATTCGGCAAGTAGTAAAAAAACCCTAAACTAATAAAAGTTTAGGGCCACTCAACATTTTATTTCTCATCCGATACGCGTTGGATTTTGATGCTGCTTAATAATTGACTACATACATAGCTTGCCATGATTAGACCAGCAGCGGATGGTACGAAGGCATTGGATGCTGGCGGCATCTGTGCTTTGCGGATGGGAGCATTTTCATTTCCTACTTCTTTTTTAATATCTTCACGAATGACAATTGGGCTTTCATCCGAAAATACAACTGGAATTCCTTTATGGATTCTTTCCTTGCGCAGCTTCGTCCGAATGACCTTCGCGATTGGATCCGTATGTGTTTTTGAAATATCGGCAATCTTAAAGCGGGTTGGGTCCATTTTATTGGCTGCTCCCATACTTGAAATAATTGGGATATTCCTCTTTAAGCATTCCTTCATTAAATGGATTTTATAAACAATCGTATCCGAAGCATCAACGACAAAATCCAAATTATGGCTAAAAATCTGTTCATAGGTCTCTTCCGTATAAAACATCTTCAATGAGATGACTTCGCAGTCTGGATTAATATCTCTAATCCGCTCCTCCATAATCTCTACCTTTGGTCTTCCGACAGTCGAAAGCAGTGCAATCAGCTGGCGGTTGATGTTGGTAATATCCACATCGTCTTTATCTATTAATATTAAACGGCCAACTCCAGAACGGGCCAATGCTTCAGCAGCAAAGGAACCAACGCCGCCGATTCCTAAAACAGCAACCGTGCTATTTTTCATTATCTCAAGGCCTTCTTTACCGATGGCAAGTTCATTACGTGAAAATTGATGCAGCATTATGTTCACTCCAATTATTAAATTCGTTACATTTCTTTTTCCCGATTAAAAATATATCATACACTCCATTAAAAACAAGTATCTTGATAGGAATAATTAAGATGGGAAGCAAAACAAAACCTCCCGCAAGGTTCAGGAGGTTGATTTTAAGCAAATAGAAAGAGTCCCAATTATGCCGTCACTCTTAATTCCTTAGTTTTGATCCCGCCACTTTCGCAGGGGGGTGTCCTGTTCCTGAAATTGTAAGTCCCCTTCCCCGAAAAGGGTGAGGCATATACGCAATCAGAAAACTCTGGACTCCCAATAAATAATGTTCGGTCAAAACTTCAGGCAACGTAACGAACATTTCAGGACTCTTCTTTGATGCTTTTATAATAGCATATTAAAAAGCTGGATTCAAGGATTCATGAAAGCGAATTCCCGTTATTTTTTAACATTTAGTGACAAATTTAATTCCTTCAATTGAGCCTCAGAAACTTCACCTGGAGCGTTCGTTAACAAGCAGCTCGCACTTGCGGTTTTTGGAAAAGCAATCGTATCTCTTAGATTTGTGCTGCCGGCAAGAAGCATAACTAATCGGTCAAGGCCAAGGGCAATTCCACCATGCGGCGGTGTTCCATATTCAAACGCATTTAACAAGAACCCAAATTGCTCCCTTGCTTCTTCAGGTGTAAATCCAAGTATGCTGAACATCTTTTCCTGGATATCACGTTCAAAAATCCGAAGTGATCCCCCACCTAACTCATAACCATTTAAGACAATGTCATAAGCCTGGGCACGTACTTTTGATGGATCTGTATCTAAATACTCTAGATCTTCTCTAAACGGCATCGTAAACGGATGATGGGCGGCATAATAGCGGCCTTCCTCTTCATCGTACTCAAGGAGCGGCCAGTCTGTCACCCATAAGAAATTGAACAGGCTTGGATCAATGAGATCCAACTCTCTCGCTAGCTTTTGACGAAGGGCACCTAATGCATCGGCAACAACCTTTTTCTTATCGGCAACAAACAGAAGCAAATCTCCTGCAGAAGCTTCAAGCGTACTCAAAAGTGCTTTTGTGTCTTCTTCAGAGAAGAATTTTGCAATCGGCCCCTTTAGCCCTTCAGTGTCCACTTTAAGCCAAGCAAGTCCTTTTGCTCCATAAACAGCAACGAACTCCGTTAAGGCATCGATATCTTTACGTGAGTAGTTGTCAGCTGCACCTTTAACATTAATTGCTTTAACCTGTCCGCCATTTGCCACTGCCGAAGCGAACACTTTAAAACCTGAGTCCTTGACGATTTCTGAAAGATCGACAAGCTCTAATCCGAAACGAGTATCCGGTTTATCCGATCCAAACCGGCTCATTGCTTCGTCATAGGTCATGCGTGGGAAGGCAGCTGGCAGATTTACTCCTTTTACTTCTTTCATTAACTTCGTCATCATTGTTTCCATCATGCCCATGATATCTTCTTGGCTCAAGAAGCTTGTTTCAATATCGATTTGGGTAAATTCCGGCTGACGGTCAGCACGTAAGTCTTCATCGCGGAAGCAGCGTGCAATTTGGTAATAACGTTCAATCCCGCCCACCATAAGCAATTGTTTAAAAAGCTGCGGTGATTGTGGCAGGGCATAAAACTCACCGGGATGAACACGACTTGGAACTAAATAATCACGTGCACCCTCTGGAGTACTTTTTGTTAAAATAGGTGTCTCAATATCTAAAAAGCCTTCACTGTCAAGGTAATCCCTAATTTGCTTTGTAACCTGATGACGCATTTTTAAGGTTTCAAAAATAACTGGGCGACGGAAATCTAGATACCGGTATTTTAAGCGGATATCTTCGGATGCATCTGTTTTGTCAGAAATCAAAAATGGCGGTGTCTTCGCTTCATTAATGATTGTTACTTTATCTGCATGGACTTCAATTTTTCCAGTTTTCAAATTCTCGTTGAAGGTTGATGCGTCGCGGGCTACCACCGTACCAACTATATCTAAAACAAACTCATTACGGATTTTTTCAGCAATTTGCAAAGCTTCCTTCGATAAATCAGGATTAAAGACTACCTGAACAATCCCAGAACGGTCGCGTAAATCGATAAAAATTAATCCGCCCAGGTCACGTCTTTTTTGGACCCAGCCTTTCAAGGTGACCTTTTCGCCAACTGCCGATTCAGGAACATCCCCACAAAAATATGATCTGCCAAACATAAAATTTCCTCCCCTTATTCCTGCAACTCTTGGAATTGTTTAATAAAAGTTGCTAAATCAATTTCTACTTGCTCACCTGTAGCCATATTTTTTACATTGATTTTATTATTTTTGAGCTCTTCATCGCCTAGTACAGCAACATACTTCGCTTTTAAACGATCCGCGGCTTTAAATTGAGCTTTAATTTTACGGTCCAAATAATCACGCTCTGCTGAAAATCCAGCCCGGCGCAGCTGCTGCAACAGGCCGACAGTGTAATCCTTAGCAGCTTCACCGAGTGCAGCTAAATAGCAATCGATGCTTTCGTTAATTTCGAGCTCAATTCCTTCTGCATTAAGGGCTGCAATAAAACGTTCAATACTTAAAGCAAAGCCGATACCAGGCGCTTCGGGACCACCAATTTCTTCTGATAGACCATTATAACGGCCCCCGCCACAAAGCGTGGTAATTGCCCCAAAGCCTTCCGCATTACTCATAATTTCAAATGCTGTGTGGTTATAATAATCCAATCCACGCACTAAGTTCGCATCTACTTCAAAAGGAATATCAAGCTGAGTTAAATAGCGCTGTAATTTTTCAAAATAATTTTTGGAGAAATCATTTAGAAACTCTAGAATAGATGGCGCTGTTTTCATTAATTCATGTTCACGGTCCACTTTACAATCTAGAATGCGGAGCGGATTTTTTTCGAGACGATTTTGACAATCATGGCAAAATTCTCCGATTCTTGGTTTGAAGTGATTTACTAACGCTTCACGGTGGGCGTTCCGGCTTTCCTTATCACCCAAACTATTAATGATCAGCTTCAGCTTTTTTAAGCCCATTTCTTTGTATAAGTTCATTGCGAGTGAAATTACTTCTGCATCAATAGCAGGGTCATTGCTGCCTAATGCTTCAATTCCAAACTGGACAAACTGGCGAAAACGTCCAGCCTGTGGGCGTTCATATCTGAACATGGGTCCCATATAGTAAAGCTTTACAGGCTGGTTAGGCAGGCCGAACATTTTTTTCTCGACATAGGAGCGAACCACCGCTGCTGTTCCTTCTGGTCTAAGGGTGAGACTTCTTTTCCCTCTGTCTTCAAATGTGTACATTTCCTTCTGAACAATATCGGTGCTATCGCCAACGCCTCTTGAAAAAAGATCGGTATGTTCAAAAATTGGGGTGCGAATCTCTTTATATTGATATTTCTCACAAAGTTCACGCGCTTTTGCTTCAATCATTTGCCACTTTTCTACCTCTCCAGGTAAAATGTCTTGCGTTCCTCGTGGAATGCTTATGGACATAGTGGAAAACCTCCTTATTTTTTATTCTGTTATGTAAGGACACTGTCTAGCACCAGCGTCTCGCAGCTAGTGGACGCTGGAGTTTTTCGTAAAAAAACAAAAAACTCCCGTCCCTTGTATGAATACAAGGGACGGGAGTTATAATAATCCCGCGGTGCCACCCTAGTTGAAGGCATAGATTTCATGCACTTCCTCTTTAACAGTTAACGCCTGCTACGTTCTTCTCCTACTAGAGTTGATCCTTTTTCAGAGAGAAGCCTACGGAGTGTTCCTTCATTAAGATTCATGTAGAAATGCTTTCAGCCTAGGGCATTTCCTCTCTTTTCATGACTGCGCTTAATTACTATTCTCCATCATTGGTTATATCACAATTTGTCATTTTATTTTATTAATATTACGGAGCATCGCTGGTAATGTCAATAGCGATTTATGATCTTTCTAAATGTTTCTTTAACTTTCTGACATCCCCAATTGTTAAACCAAATTCTGATGCAAGTTCAAACGAGGTCGCATGCTGTTCCTTTTGAATAAAATCATGAAAATCAACTCCGAAAAGTCGTCCATCCATTGACTGGATGTTCATTCCTTTTTCACTTGCTCTCATTTCTAATCACCTCTGCCTTTTCTTCAATTACTAATATTATTTCCATCCATTGCGAAAATCTTGCATACAGGTTAAGATTTCTCTTTAAAATGGTCAATATTAGCAATTTGGGAATGATTTTCAGCTTTTAATAAGCTAAAATTAAATAGGTAAAGGAGGGTGTTATGCTCAATAGATCTAGTTTATTGCTTTTATCTATTATTCTAATTTTTAGTGCTTTCCTGCCTCAAGGAAAAAGCGTTGCAGCGACCGAATCTATATCCATAAGCACAGGTATCGTCAACGGAGATACCTTAAACATCAGGCAGGAACCCTCTACATCAAGCCCAGTAATCGGGAAACTAACCCATGGCACTAGTGTAATCATATTTTCTAAGCAAAATAATTGGTTAGAGGTCGGCTTTGCTAACTTAAGAGGATGGGTTAGTTCTGAGTTTATTGACAGCCAATCGTCAAGTGCCATGCCGGACTCGACTCTAAAAAAGAAAAGCAGCATGACTGGAACGGTTACGGCTAACAGCCTTAGTGTAAGGTCAGGTGCCTCATTAAATACTACCCTGCTTGGTTCAGTTTCTATGGGGCAAAGTTTTACGATTGTAGATGAGCAGAATAATTGGGCAAAAATAGAATACAAGACTGGTAGTTTCGGATGGGTTGCCGGATGGTTTCTTGAAATAAAAACAGTGAAGTCCCAAGTAGGACAAGCTGAGAAGGAACGTATGATTACAATCATCCATACGGGGACAAATATCCGAAAAGGACCAAACGTGCAATCGGCAGTCGTCGTGCGTGCAAATAAAGGCGGTAAATTTCACGTTAATACTGTAATCAATGACTGGTATGAGATAAAACTAAACAATGGAAAATTAGGTTATGTGGCTGGCTGGCTTGTTTCTATTAACGGAACAAACCCACAGATTAAGAGGCCTGGTGCCGAAGAATATCTTAAAAATAAAACGATTGTTCTCGATCCGGGGCATGGCGGAGAGGACAAAGGGGCTACGGGTGTTAGCGGAACATTCGAAAAAGAACTAACACTTAGGACAAGCCAGCTCCTGTTTGATAAATTAAAAGTGGCTGGAGCCAAGGTCTACGTAACGAGAAAAAATGATTCCTACTTGCAGCTTCCCGCCCGAGTGAACATGGCACGTAATAACAATGCGGATGCTTTTATCAGCCTTCATTACGATAGTAATTTAGACCGCAGTGTTCGCGGGATGACAGGGTTTTACTATTATCCCTATCAAAAGGCGCTCGCTGAATCTATTTTTGCCTCCACAATTGGCCAAACGAAATTGAAAAGCCGTGGGGTACGTTTTGGAGATTTCCATGTGATTCGTGAAAATAGTCAAAAAGCCGTTCTTATCGAGCTTGGCTATTTAAGTAACCCGGAAGAAGAAATGACGTTAAAGTCAAGTGAATTCCAAGAAAATGCAGCTTTGGGTATGTACGACGGACTCGCTCGATACTTTAAAGAAAACAACTAAAAAGCATAAAAAAGGCTTAGCACTTAAACTAAAGTGCCAAGCCTTTTTTATGCTTTACTATCAAGAATCAATGTCACAGGACCATCATTAATGAGTTCAACATCCATCATCGCACCGAAGATGCCGGTTTCTACACGGATGCCTTTTTCCCGCAGCAAGCTGTTAAAAAAATCATAAAGCTGAACAGCTTGGTCTGGTCGAGCGGCATCCATGAAGTTTGGCCTCCTGCCCTTGCGGCAATCCCCATAAAGGGTAAATTGCGAAACTGACAGAATTTCACCGCCAACATCAAATAATGACAGGTTCATCTTTTCATTCTCATCTTCAAAAATACGGAGGTTAGCAATTTTATCGGCTAAATAGACAGCATCCTCTTCCTTGTCAGCATGGGTAACACCAACAAGTAAAACGAACCCCTTTGATATTTGACCGGTTACTTCCCCGCCAACGGTCACGCTGGCAGCCTTACTTCGTTGAACAACTACACGCATTTTTTGAAACTCCTTAATTCATCATTCGACGTACAGAATAGATATCCGGGATCTGTTTAATCCGTTCAACCACCTTTTGCAAGTGGGCTACATTGTGAATGGCTATCGACATGTTAATCGTTGCCATTTTATTTCGATCTGTTTTACCGGAAACGGCAGAAATATTTGTTTTCGTTTCATTTACCGCTTGAAGCACTTCATTCAGAACCCCACGACGGTCATATCCACTAATTTCAATATCGACATTATATTCTTTCCGGTCATTTAAAGAAGATTCCCATTCAACTGGGATCAACCTTTGCTGCGCATCATTCGAGTCGATGTTCGTACAGTCCGAACGATGAACAGATACCCCGCGGCCCTTAGTAATAAAACCAACAATCTCATCACCCGGAACTGGATTGCAGCATCTTGATAACCGAATCAGTAAATTATCAATACCGGAAACTCGAACACCAGATTCACGTCTTTTTGTAGATGGAAAGGTTTTGAGATCCGTTATAGCATTCGAAATATTCGAGCTTTGTTCTTGATCTCTCTTTTTACGCCATTTTTCGGTTAAACGGTTAGCAACCTGCAAGGCCGTAACACCATTATAACCAACCGCTGCATACATATCTTCCTCACTAGAAAAATTAAACTTTTCGGCAACCTTTTTCAAATTCTCTGAAGTCAATATTTCTTTAATATCGAACTCCATACTACGAATTTCTTTTTCAACCATCTCTTTGCCCTTATCGACATTTTCATCACGGCGCTGCTTCTTAAAGAAGGCCCTGATTTTGTTTTTCGCTTGCGATGTTTGCGCTAGCTTCAACCAGTCCTGACTTGGACCGTATGAATGTTTCGATGTAAGGATTTCAATGATATCACCAGTTTTAAGCCGATAGTCTAGCGTCACCATTTTGCCATTCACTTTTGCACCTATCGTCTTATTGCCAATTTCAGAATGGATTCGATAGGCAAAATCAATAGGAACAGAACCAGACGGCAATTCAATGACATCACCTTTTGGGGTAAATATAAACACCATATCGGAAAATAAGTCGATCTTTAATGACTCCATAAATTCTTCCGCATTGGCGGTATCATTTTGGAACTCAAGAATTTCCCTGAACCAGGTCAATTTTTGTTCGAAAGAAGTACTTTCATTCAGTGCTTCTTTGCCTTCTTTATATGCCCAGTGTGCAGCAACCCCGAATTCAGCGATTCGATGCATCTCATAGGTTCTAATTTGCACCTCTAGCGGGTCCCCTTTAGGACCGATGACGGTTGTATGCAAGGATTGATACATATTAGGCTTCGGCATCGCGATATAATCCTTGAAACGGCCCGGCATAGGCTTCCAGCAAGTGTGAATAATTCCTAGGACTGCATAGCAATCCTTAATGCTGTTTACGACAATTCGTACGGCTAATAAATCATATATTTCACTAAACTGCTTGTTTTGCAAAGCCATTTTTCGGTAAATGCTATAAATATGCTTTGGACGTCCGGAAAGTTCCGCTTTAATGGACACTTCACCCATTCGGTGCTTTACTTCCTCAATGACATCCACTAAATATTGCTCACGTTCCGCACGTTTCTTTTTCATTAAGTTAACAATCCGGTAATATTGCTGCGGATTTAAATATCTTAAAGCAGTATCTTCCAATTCCCATTTAATCTTAGAAATACCAAGACGATGTGCCAAAGGGGCGAAAATTTCAAGTGTTTCATTTGAAATCCGACGCTGCTTTTCTACAGGAAGATGTTTAAGTGTCCGCATATTATGCAATCGGTCGGCAAGCTTAATAAGAATGACCCGGATATCCTGAGCCATTGCCACAAACATTTTCCGGTGGTTTTCTGCTTGCTGTTCTTCGTGAGATTTATATTTAATTTTCCCTAATTTTGTTACGCCGTCGACAAGCATCGCCACTTCGTCATTAAAAGAGGACTCGATATCTTTTAAGGATACACTCGTATCTTCAACGACGTCATGAAGAAAACCTGCTGCAACCGTGGCAGGATCCATCTCCAAATCAGCCAGGATTCCGGCCACCTGGATTGGATGAATAATGTACGGTTCGCCCGATTTTCGATATTGTTCACGATGAGCATTTTTTGCAAATTCGTATGCTTTTTCCACTAATTCTACATGCTCATCATTTAAATAATTCCGAGTTTTGTCGATGACTTGGTCGGCTGTTAACACTTGATCATTCGCCATGAAATCACCTTTATTTTCGTCTCATTTTATTTATATAAATGTCATTCATCAAAAATTTGTCCTTAATAGGAGGGATTGTTACTATTATCGAAAAAAATAGCCAAGATGTAAAGAGATTGAGATGTTTTTTATTATATAAAGAGAGCACTCGGCTCTCGAGTGCCCTCTTAAATGGTTTAATAATGCATTAATGTTAAAACATCATAACCATCGAGCTTTTTTCTACCCTCTAAATAACTTAACTCAACTAAGAATGCAATCCCGGCAACAACGCCGCCAAGCTGCTCCACTAATTGAATCGTCGCATCAATGGTTCCCCCGGTAGCTAACAGATCATCCGTAATTAGGACACGTTGTCCTGGTTGAATAGCATCCTTATGGATGGTTAATATATCTTTCCCATATTCAAGTCCATAACCAACCTTAATGGTTTCCCTTGGAAGCTTCCCTTCTTTACGAACGGGAGCAAAACCTATACCTAAGGCATAGGAGACAGGACAGCCGATAATGAATCCACGGGCTTCTGGTCCAACGATAAGATCAATCTGTCTCTCTTTCGCGTAAGCTACGATTTGGTCTGTAGCATATTTATATGCTTCACCATTATTCATTAATGGGGTAATATCCTTAAATTTAATTCCTTCTTTTGGCCAGTCTGGCACGATTGTAATATAATCCTTTAAATCCATTCTGAAATTGCCTCCTCAGTTTCAACCGACTCTTGAATTACTAGATCGAACCAGCTCTTTAATTCCTGAAAGGATGAAAACAATAATTCCCTTTCAAGTTCGTATTGTGCTTGTTTTATTTGATAGGTTCGAGAGTCCGTTAAGTCACGCTTTTGCGCTCCGGTTTTCAAAGTTATAAAGCCATTGTTTATTGTAACAAAATCCAGGTCAGAAAACACCTTAGACATAAAATTTATCGTTTCTTGCGACCAACCGCGCTGCTTCGCCAGTTCGTCTCCATGACGTTTTAGATCCATCGGCCCTTTTTTTAACAGAAAAGCATAAAACCATTTGAAATGGTCACGGGTCGGAATGGTACTAAAGAAATCACTGGATTCTTTATAAAAATATGCATAAATTCTTGCAGGCTGTGTCCCGCTTAACAAAACCTCGAGGATTTCTTTAGATGATGGAAAGTCAACCAGAACAATATTTGCCTTGTTCCCTTTGAAAGCCTTTGCCGCTTCGATATCTTTTATTAAAATAGTATCAGCCATCAGATTCGGGTTTATTTTTTCAAGATATTCTTGATTAAAAATGATAAATTTCCTGTTTTCAACTGGTACAGCATTTGAAAGGTTGTTGATCCGCTTCTGTCCGCGATAGTCAAATAATTGCCAAGACTCTACTGCAATATCGTGGATAAAAATTTGCGGTTTACGTATATTGTTCCATTCGTTAACAGATAATTCTCCAATTAACGAAATTTTTGATGCTGGTGAGATATGATCCACTAAGTGTCCTAAACCAAAGCCTACCCCATCAAGGTTTGCACCCTTCTCATTCACTAATACCTTTAAATGGTTTTGCTCACTGCCAATTTTTCTAATACTCGTAATATCCACATGGTTTATTAAAACTTTTGGCTTAGGGTTATCTACACCAAAAGGAGCAAGAAGACTCATTTCATCTAATGATGAAAGATTTACATTTTGCAGTTGAATTTCCTCATCGAGATACGTTACGGGAATTAAATCCTTAGCAGTAAGTTGTTGTTCTGCCAGTGCATTTAACCTTGAGCGGAGTTCCGTAACATTCTCTAAGTTTAAGGTCATCCCAGCTGCCATTGGGTGACCGCCAAAGTGTGGCAAAATATCACGGCAGGTTGATAAATTCTTAAATAAATCAAATCCGGCAATACTTCGGGCCGAACCCTTTGCCACTCCCTTTTCTGGGTCAAAATTCAAGACGATTGTGGGCCGGTAATACTTTTCAACCAGCCTTGAGGCAACAATTCCAATAACCCCGGCGTTCCAGCCTTCCTTGCCGATGACTAAAACTTTGTTAGAATCGATTGGGAAATTCTTTTCAACCTCTTCCATCGCCTCAGCCGTAATCGTATTAACAATCGACTGTCTTGACTTATTGAGGGCATCCATTTCCGCTGCAAGGCTTTCAGCTTCGAGTGGATCATCCGTTAAGATAAGCTGAACGGCTAAGTCAGCGTCTTCTAACCGACCGACGGCATTAATCCTTGGCGCAAGGGTAAAGCCTATCGTTTCTTCATTTATCGACAGGGGGTCAACCCCTGCCAGTTTTAAAATGGCTTTAAGCCCGATATTCTTTGTTGTTTTTAGCCTTTCAAGTCCTTTTTTGGCAATCAGGCGATTTTCATCTGTTAGAGAGACTAAATCAGCAATGGTCCCAATCACAGCAATTTCCAACAAATGCTCTGGAACCTCTCCGTAGAGGGCCTGGGCAAGTTTAAAAGCTACACCCACACCTGCTAATTCACGAAACGGGTAAATACTGTCAGGAAGCTTGGGATGAATGATCGCAAGCGCTTCTGGCAAGATTGGACCTGGTTCATGGTGATCAGTAATGATTAGATCTATTCCAAGCTCTTTGGCAATGGTTGCTTCATGGACAGCTGATATTCCAGTATCCACAGTAATAATTAAATTTATTCCATTATCCGCTGCTTTCCGAAATGCAGCTTCATTCGGACCATATCCTTCGGTAAAACGATTAGGGATGTAAAATTGAACATTGGCACCAAGATCACGAAGCGTCATCATTAATACGGAAGTGCTGCTCACTCCATCAGCATCGTAATCGCCGAAAATGAGAATCGGCTCTTGGTTTTCGATGGCTTCACGAATTCTCGTAACTGCAATATCCATTCCTTTTAAAAGAAAGGGATCGTGGAATTCTTCTTTTCCAAATAAAAAATACCGTGCAGACTCAACGGTACTAATGCCACGGTTAACTAGCAGTGAAGCTACAAGAGGTGTAATTTTTAATTCAGTTTCAAGCATTTTGATAAGTTGCTCATCGGATTTACGAACAATCCATCTTGTTTTCGAACTTAACATGTGTATGTTCACCCCTCAGACCTTCTTATTATACAGGAGTGTGAATCAGCTTTCAATCAAAAGAAAAGCGGAGGCGCCCGGTTAGCGAAGTCCACTAGTCGCTGGGCGCCGGAGCTAGACAAAAGAAAAACCGCAGGATTTCTGCGGTTTTCAACTTAACTTATACTTGTGGTTGATCAGAGTATTTCCTTTTCTCTTTTACCGTTTTAATAACGCCTTTCTTCTTTAGCTCCTTACATTTCAAGACATACCATAAAGAACCTGCTATAAAGACGGAGGAATAAACACCGACAATTAATCCAACGAATAAGGCAATGGAGAAATTCCGAATCGACGGGCTTCCAAAAATCATTAAGCAAACGACCGTAATAAGGACGGTTAAAACGGTGTTAAATGACCGAGTTAATGTTTGACGAATACTTATATTTACCACATCAGCAATATCCTGAACTGTTTTAAGCCGCTTTTTCTTTTGCATATTCTCACGAACTCTATCGAAGGTAACAATCGTATCATGGTTGGAGTAACCAATAATCGTCAAAATCGCCGCGATAAAGTTTAAATCTACCTCGAGTCTTGTAATACTGAAAATAGCAATCATGAAAAAGGCATCATGAAGGATTGCAGCAATCGCTGCGATTGCCATATAGGCTTCAAATCGAATCGAAACGTAGAGAATAATACCAATTGATGCAAACAAGACAGCAAAAAAGGCATTTTTCGCTAACTCTTTTCCAATCGTCGGAGAAACTGTGCTAACATTCGGCTCATAGCCAAATTGCTTTTTAAAATCTGCTTTTAAAGTAGAGATTTCATTTTTTGACAGTACCCCAATCATTCGAACTGCCCCAATTTGCTTTTTCTCACCGGAAATGACGACATCATCCGGAGTTAAATGAAGTTTGGTAAAAGCATTTTCAACCTGGGTAGTGGTTAAAGGTGTATTGGATTGAACCTCTACACGAGTTCCACTAGAAAAATCAATTCCTAAATTCATACGGAAAATAGCAATAATGATAACACCTGCAACAAGAAGAACTCCCGATAGGATAAATATTTTATTCCTTAGTTTCACAAAATCAATTTTATCAAATCGAGTTGGTAGATCCATTGTATCTACATTATCGTTAATGGAATTAATTTGGGACTTGCGGACAGCAAACCAGCCCGGTTTTTTATTAAGTAAACCACTGTGGACCCATAACCCAAGTAATAGCCTTGCACCATAAACATTCGTGAGAAAGCTCATAAGAACACTCACGATTAACATCGTTGCAAACCCTTTAACAGAGCTAGTCCCATAGAAGAATAACACGCATGCTGTTAAGATTGTCGTTAAGTTTGCATCAAGTATGGCAGTAAAAGCATGCTGTTCACCAGCCTGGAACGCTGATTTAATGGTTCTGCCAACCTTTAGTTCTTCTCTAATCCGTTCATAAGTAATGATATTGGCGTCAACTGCCATACCGATTCCGAGAATAATTGCGGCAATTCCCGGCAAGGTTAGAACCCCATTCATCCAATCGAAAATTAGTAAGACCAGATAAATATAAATGGATAACGTAACGGTAGCAATAAGACCTGGGAAACGATAATAGAAAATCATAAACAAATAAATAAGGATAACACCAATAATTCCTGCGAAAACCGTATCATGTAACGCTTGTTCCCCGAACTTAGCTCCCACCGAGGTAGAATACACTTCTTTTAACTTAACCGGTAATGAACCAGCATTAAGGAGCGATGACAAGGTTTGAGCTTCCTTAGCAGTGAAACTTCCAACAATCGAAACTGTATTTTGATTAAATATTTGTTTTACAGTTGGAGCTGATAAAAATTTAGGGTTTGCTTTTGTTACTTCCTCTTTAAAAGAGTCTTTTCCTTCTTCAAAATCAAGCCAAATAACAAGAACATTATTTGGTGCCATATTCATAATTTGTTCGGACACCTTACGGAATTTATCCGCACTCTTTAATGTTAAAGAGACACTTGGTGCTCCATTTTCATCAAAAGTTTGTTTAGCACCGCCCTGTTTTAAGTCAGAACCATCCATCATCAATTTGTCGTTAGCATCTCGGAAAGTTAGATTTGCCTGTGTAGAAAGAATCTCGCGAGCTTTATTCTGGTCAGTAACCCCGGCAAGCTGAACACGAACTCGGTTCTTTCCTTCAATTTGAATACTCGGCTCACTTACACCAAGGACATTTATACGCTTATCAAGTGCCTCAGCTGTGCTTGCCAGTACCTCTTTGTCAATTTTTTGACCTTTCTTAGCTTCTTTAACATCGTACAAGACCTCAAATCCACCTTGCAGATCTAGACCGAGCTTCATATTGTTCAAGATGTTCTTTGTTGTTGCTCCCATTGTACTTCCGATAATTAGGACGACAAGAAAGAAAGCAACGATTCTACTGCGCTTTACCATTATGTATTGCTCCTCCTTAGTGCATGTGCCTTAGCACTGTAACGTATAATCCTTATTTAAAAATAACAAAAAAGTCACTTCCTTCATTATGAAAGAAGTTGGAATGACTGTCAATTTACAATAATATGAATAAAAATGGCTTTTTTTATTTTAACAGCTCTTTCAACTCATTTTCATCATTGAATGAGAATTCAGTCGATTTATATTCCTCTATCGTTGCAAAACTAATATAATCACTTGCCTTTACAGACAGTATTTCTTGGATAATTTCGTACAGTTTCATTTCTCCCTTTACCTTTTTCCACTTTTTCTTTATTAAAAAATCCCAAAGCTCCTTCTCCGTTACTAAATCAATCCCTAGCAACTGAAACTCCGCAAGTTTACTTTCTAATGCTGGTTGAACCTGGGTGCGGAAATGCTCGAATCTATGACTATTATCCATAATGACTGCCTCCTTGGGACTCTCCCAATTTAATTGATCCTTGCAAAAAGCTTTTACTACTTGTCATGCTTTGTCCACCCTTAGGCATATAGTTAATTGTATATGAATTCTTCTTATTTGAGAAGGTGGGAACCTAAATGTCGAAGTTTTTAAAGGGGACTTTTATCCTTTTAATCGCAGGCCTTGTAACAAGGGTCCTTGGTTTTATTAATCGGATTGTAATAGCAAGAAGTATTGGGGAAGAAGGCGTTGGTTTATACATGATGGCGTTTCCTACATTCATCCTTGTCGTGACGCTTACCCAATTAGGGCTGCCTGTTGCTATTTCAAAAAATGTGGCTGAGGCGGAAGCTAAAGGAAATTTTGCTGAAATTAAAAAAATTCTTGTCGTATCCCTAGCGACAACTATTTCTTTATCCATTATTTTCACCCCGGCATTAATCTTACTTGCACCTATTTTATCCAAGACATTGTTTACTGACCCAAGAACCTTTTATCCATTAATTGCCATAGCTCCTGTTGTTCCTGTGATTGCAATTTCTTCGGTGCTAAGAGGCTATTTTCAAGGCAGACAAAACATGAGGCCGTCAGCTATCTCACAAATTTTAGAACAATTTGTGAGAATCACCTTGATAGCGGTGATGACCAAAGCGTTCCTTCCTTATGGAATTGAATATGCAGCTGCTGCGGCAATGGTTTCCTCGGTAATCGGAGAACTTGTTTCACTCGTCTACTTAATGACGGCTTTTAAATTAAAAAAACGTTTTCGACTGAGGAAAAATTTCTTTCAATTTGTTCACAGCGGGAAACAAACCTTCAAAGATTTGATGGATATTGCTTTACCAACAATGGGGAGCAGAATGATCGGCTCGGTGGCCTGGTTCTTTGAACCAATTGTGGTCGTTCATAGCTTAGCGCTTGCGGGTGTCATCACTGTTGAAGCCACTAAACAATATGGTGCCTTAACTGGATTTGCGATGCCACTGTTGATGTTACCGTCTTTCATCACTTTTTCTTTAGCTACATCACTTGTTCCAGCGATTAGCGAAGCCAATACGCAAAACAACAAACCATTAATTGAACACCGATTACAGCAAGCATTGCGCTTTGCCTTCATTTCAGGTGGACTAGCCGTTGTCATTTTATATGTGTTAGCTGACCCATTGATGGAGCTCATGTATGGCTCTGCGAAGGGCTCTTATTTTATTAGACTGATGGCCCCCTTCTTCTTATTCTATTACTATCAAGGACCGTTACAAGCTGTTCTTCAAGCATTAAATCTGGCCCGAGCAGCAATGATTAATAGTCTGATTGGGGCTATCGTAAAAACAGCTGTGATTTTTTTGCTGGCCTCACAACCGCAATTTGGAATAAACGGGGTGGCCTTAGGAATTTTGGTGGGCTTTGTTTTGGTCACCATTCTTCATTTTGCTACAGTATTAAAAACGATTTCTTTCTCATTTTACATTCGTGACTATTTGAAAGGATTCCTGGTCATGGGTGGGACAGGTTGGTTAGGCTATTGGTTATTTGCACACATCTTCCTTAATCAACCGTTAACGATTAGGGTATTATTTTCCTTAGCAGCCATGTCCACTTCCTATCTCGTAATGGTTATATTGTTAGGACTTATTAAAAAAGATGAGCTTAAACGGATCCCATGGCTTCGGAACTTGATAGCATAAAGAAAAGCGTAAGCGCCCTGTTCAGCGGCGTATGGCCTGGAGCGCTCCAACTGAGATAAAGGAAACACGAAGAGCCAGAGGCGATTCGATGTTGACTTATCGTAGGGCGGAGAGCGAAGGACACTAGCCGCTAGGGCGCTGGAGCTGGACAATTTTCAAAGTCTAAAAATGATAATTTCTTATCTTTGAACAAATAAGACACGCAATCTTAGCGTGTCTTTTGTTCATTCATCTTGTAAGTCAATAAAGAATTTCCCGTTTTCATAACTGCAAAATGAGATTTTTTTTACATCGCGATAGCCTTTTTTTTTCAACTCTTGCCGAAGCCAGAGATTCGTTTTGTTAATTCTTTTCAAATTATCCTCTTCAATATTACCATCGAGTATCAAAGGGATGGTAATATCCCCCTGTTGTGGTTCCTCATTACTATCTTTTAATTTTTCGATAACAGACAAACTCCCAGAGGATTCTAAGATCGCAAACTCCACGTCTGCAATACTGCGAATGTTCTTTTCACGGAGCTGGGTCATGAGATCATCAAAGTTGTAACGTTGCTTCCGCATGGCGTTCTCATCTATTTTCCCCCTGTTAATGATAATACTTGGCTGCCCATCAACTAGATTACGAAATTTTTTGCTTTTCAATGAAATAATGGCTAGTGTTATTTGAACAAGCATCAGTAAAACCATTGGAACAACAGCCTGGAACAAGGGTGTATGTACTCTTTCAATCGCTACAACAGCCATCTCACCAATCATAATAAATACAACTAAATCTAGGATACTTAATTCACCAATTTCCCTTTTCCCCATTAATCGAAAAATGATTAGAATAACTGCATATAAAAATAGCGTTCGAAACACAATCATTAAATAATCTTCCACAACCGTCGCCCCTTTTTTTACGTTCAACGATATTGTTTGCATTATGCGGAGAAAAATTAGCGGTATAAAATACCAACCCCCTTTTCTATTGGAAAAATTCAAGAAAATTCATTCTACTTTTCACCTTTTACGAATACGCTTGTACTAGGAATGAAACTTGTATCTAGGGTCTGGCAGGACTTAGTTTTAAGATTATTTGCCAGCCTAAAGGCAACTGAAGGGGGAGAGTTAAAATCGAATCAAAAAGCTTTGGCACTTCAATTATTTACGGATTAATTTTTATTCTTGTTTTTGCCGTGATATGCAGCCTAATTTTTGCGTTTATTCTCAAGTTTACGTCTGCTCGTGAAGTATCACTACAATACGTCATCACGGCCTTATCATTCATCGGTCTATTCGGAGGCGGTTTTTTATCTGGTGGGAAAAGAAAAGAAAAGGGCTGGCTGATTGGCGGATTAACGGGACTCATCTACTCGTTAGTTGTCTTTTTATTCCAATACTTAGGATATGATCGCCTGTTTGACGCTGAACAAGTAATTTATCATACTTGCTACACATTAATTGCGATGATGGGAGGAATTTTAGGGGTAAACATTTCTACCAACAATTCAAGGAGATCGGCTTAATATAGAAAAGCAGAAGCGCCCATAGGTGCTGGAGATAGACATTTAATAGCAAAAGGAAGCCATCCAGGACGGCTTCCTTTTTCGTTTGCCATTATTTTGTTAGATTGACGCTGCCTTCACTTGCATCCGCAGTGACTTCACGAATGGCATTACGGTCAAATGTTAGACGGCTGCCGTCTCCACATTTAATTACAGCTTTATTGTCATCAATTGAATCTATAAAACCATGTAATCCACCAATCGTAACGATTTTATCACCCTTTTTTAAATCAGATTGCATTTTCTGAACCGCTTTTTGACGCTTTTGCTGCGGGCGAATTAATAGGAAATAAAATAACACAAACATTAATATTAATGGAATGATTGTACCAATTCCTCCAGACATATTGTTTCCCTCCTTTCAATGTAACATCTATTAGAAATTTTTCGCATTCGGCTTGTTAAAACCATACTGCTCAAAAAATTCTTCTCTAAAATCACCAAGCCGGTCTTCTAAGATGGCTTGTCTGACTTTCTCCATTAATCTTAACAGAAAATAGAGATTATGGTAAGACGTTAAACGAATTCCAAATGTTTCGTCACATTTTATTAAGTGACGAATGTAGGCACGGCTGTAATTTCGGCAAGTATAGCAATCACAATTTTCATCCAATGGACCAAAATCTCTCGTGAATTGTGCATTTTTTACAACAAGACGCCCATTGCTGGTCATCAACGTCCCATTTCTAGCTATACGTGTCGGCAGCACGCAGTCGAACATATCAATTCCACGAATCGAGCCATCAATTAATGAATCCGGTGACCCGACACCCATTAAATACCTCGGTTTATTTGAAGGTAAAAGCGGGGTTGTGAATTCGAGCACACGATTCATCACGTCCTTAGGTTCGCCTACAGATAACCCCCCTACTGCGTAACCAGGGAAATCAAGGGACGTTAGGTCTCTCGCACTCTGCTTACGGAGCTCTTCATATTCTCCGCCCTGGACGATCCCAAATAAACCTTGGTCATTTGGGCGGCCGTGAGCAGTTAAACAACGCTCTGCCCATCTTGAGGTTCTCTCGACGGACTTCTGCATATATTCATAGGTGGCAGGAAATGGCGGGCACTCATCAAAGGCCATCATAATATCGGAACCGAGGGCATTTTGAATTTCCATCGCCTTTTCTGGTGATAAAAATAATTTCTCCCCACTCATATGATTACGGAAATGAACGCCTTCTTCTTCAATTTTACGGAATTCACTTAAACTAAAAACTTGAAATCCACCCGAATCTGTAAGGATGGCTCGGTCCCAGTTCATAAATTTATGTAATCCGCCGGCTTCCTTAATAATTTCGTGCCCAGGACGAAGCCAAAGGTGATACGTGTTACTGAGGATAATCCCCGCTCCCATTTCCTTTAAATCTTCGGGGGACATGGTTTTCACCGTTGCCAGCGTTCCCACTGGCATAAATGCCGGGGTATCAAACGAGCCGTGCGGGGTATGGACTCTGCCAAGCCGTGCCCCCGTTTGTTTACATGTCTTAATTAATTCATAACGAATTGCAGTCAATATTTTTTCTCCTTCCTTGGGTAAAACCTAGATGATCAACATCGCATCGCCAAAGCTAAAAAAACGATACCGCTCAGAAACGGCTGTTTGATAGGCATGTAGCACATGCTCTCTGCCTGCTAACGCACTGACGAGCATAATCAAAGTAGATTTTGGCAAATGAAAGTTTGTTATCATGCCATCAATCGCTTTAAATTCATAGCCTGGATAAATAAATATATTGGTCCAGCCGCTGCCCTCGATAAAACGTCCGTCATTGGCAGAGGCAATCGTTTCAAGGGTTCGTGTAGAGGTCGTCCCAACTGTAATAATTCTGCCACCTTTGTTCCTTACCTCGTTGAGCAAACGTGCTGTCCCTTCTGTAACAATATAAAATTCGGAATGCATATCGTGTTCCAAGACATCATCCACACTTACAGGACGGAAGGTTCCCAGCCCTACATGAAGGGTGATAAAGGCAATGTGAACACCTTTTTCTTTAATCGCCTTCAGTAAGCTGTCTGTAAAATGAAGACCTGCTGTCGGTGCTGCGGCTGAACCAGGCTCACGGGCATACACGGTCTGGTACCTATCCCGGTCTTCAAGCTGCTCTTTGATATATGGCGGCAGCGGCATTTCACCTAATCGGTCAAGAACTTCATAAAAAATGCCTTCATATTTAAAATCTAATATTCTCCCGCCATGGTCCGAGGTCCCCGTACAAACTGCTGTAAGAAGACCCTCACCGAAATCAATTTCGGTTCCTTCTTTGACTCTTTTTGCAGGCTTGATCAGTGTCTCCCATTGATCCCCTTCCAACTGCTTCAAGAGTAAGACTTCAATTTTGGCACCTGTATCTCTTTTGACACCAAAAAGACGTGCAGGAAGCACCTTTGTATCATTTAAGACAAGGCAATCTCCTTCACGCAAGTATTCTATCACATGGTTAAAAACTTCGTGCTTTATCTCGCCCGAATCCTTATCTAGGACCATTAATCTGCTGTCGGTCCGGTTTTGAAGCGGAACCTGTGCAATTAATTCCTCAGGCAAATGAAAATCAAACAAATCTACCTTCATAGTATGACACCCTTTTTTTATAAAAAATCAATTGGTCGGAAACTCCATACCAAAATGCTGATAAACCAACGGGGTTACCACTCTGCCCCGTGGAGTTCTTTGCAAAAAGCCAATTTGTAATAAATATGGTTCATATACATCTTCAATCGTTTCGGATTCTTCGCCGATCGAGGCGGCAATTGTATCGAGGCCGACTGGTCCGCCGCGGAATCTTTCGATAATTCCCTTCAATAGTTTATGGTCGATATGATCTAAACCAAGCCTATCTACTTGAAGGAGTTCGAGCGCTTCACGTGCCAGGGCAAGCTCAATCGTTCCATCCCCTCTTACTTGGGCAAAATCCCTCACCCGGCGGAGGAGACGGTTGGCAATTCTCGGGGTGCCCCTTGACCTTCTGGCTATTTCTGAAGCTGAAAGATCATCGATTTCCGTCCCGAATACTTCCGCTGTTCGAAGCACAATATTTTTTAATTGATTCTCCTTATAATACTCGAGTCGACTCAAAACTCCAAACCTGTCTCTAAGTGGAGCGGATAGGGAGCCTGCCCTTGTTGTAGCTCCGACTAGCGTAAACGGCGGGAGGTCGAGCCGAACCGACCGTGCACTTGGACCTTTACCAATGACAATATCAAGGCAGAAATCCTCCATCGCTGGGTATAGCACTTCTTCAATGGTCCTTTGCAAGCGGTGAATTTCATCAATAAATAAAACGTCGCCAGGCTCGAGAGCAGTAAGAATCGCCGCTAAATCACCAGGCCTCTCAATTGCCGGTCCTGAAGTGGTGCGGATATTGACGCCCATTTCATTGGCGATAATCACCGCAAGTGTCGTTTTCCCCAATCCGGGCGGACCATATAGGAGCACATGGTCTAATGTTTCCTTGCGCATTCTGGCTGCCTTAATATAAATATCAAGATTTTCCTTTACTTGATCCTGTCCGATGTATTGGCTTAAGGTTTGCGGCCTAAGGCTTTGTTCTATGCTGATCTCGCTCTCATTCACTTCACTAGAAATAATTCGGTCATCCATGAATCATCACCTATTTTAAAAGCCGCTGCAGGGCCTTCTTAATGTATTGGTCTGTAGACATTTGTTCTTTTCTTAGTTCAGGTGAAATCTTTTTGATTTCTTTCTCGGAGTAACCTAATGCTTTTAGTGCCAGCATTGCTTCTTCCAGGTTTGAGTTACCTGTTTGTGTATGTAAGTGAAGCTGGTCGCTATTAAATAAATTCGGAAAATAGTCCGGGACGATATCCTGCAATTTTCCTTTTAGGTCAAGGATCATTTGCCGCGCCGTTTTTTTACCCACTCCTGGAAATTTGACGAGGAAGCTTTCATCTTCATTTTCAACGGCGCTAACTACTTGTTGGACTTCACCGGAAGCGAGGATGGCTAGCGCACCTTTCGGACCAATTCCTGATACATTTAGTAATTTTGTAAAAAGTTTTTTCTCTTCTCTTGTTTCAAAGCCATACAGGGCGATTACATCCTCACGCACGTAGTGGTAGGTGTATACTGTTACCATTGTTTCCATTTTACTTGCATAAATAAACGGATTAGGTGTAGATATCTGGTAGCCAATCCCGTTGTTCTCAACAACTATATATTCCGGCCCGACAAATTCGACGGTCCCTTTAATAAATTCGTACACTTAAATTCTCTCCCCCAGTTTTACACTGTATTTCATTCTACCATACAATTTTAGGTTAGTTATAGAAAATAGAACGGTAGATGAAACATCAAACTATTCGGAATTCAGGGATTCGCTGATTGGATGATGGAATTTGCTGATTGAACTGCTGAATTCGTCAATAGAACCTCGAAATCCGCAGATAGGAGTTGAAATAACAACAAGAAATTTGGATTCGCTCATTGAGCTGAGGAATTCGCTCATTAAATCGCAAAATCCGCTCATTGGACTGCAAAATTCGCTCATTGAACACTGAAATTCGCTCATTGACTCGTAAAATCCGCTCATTGAACCCCATTTTCCAACGACAACCAATTAAAATTCACAAATTACGACACCAACAACAAGAATTTAATAAAAAAACCAGGCTGAAATGGCGGCATCAGTCTGATTTGTTGATGATTCTATTCTTTTTTTAAAGAATACGGCTTAAATGTCTCTAAAACTTCAACATAGCGATCCTTTGTTTTGATTGGAATGCCTTGAATTAATTCTTCTTGCTTAGAACTCTCCAACTTCTTAATATCTATTTGGAAAAAAGATTGAATAATTCTTAATTGATCAGGTCTTCCATTAAAAATAGTCAAAACACCATCTTCTGTTACCCCAAAAAAGCCATTTGCTTTAAGTAATGGTGATATATCATTGACCTGCTTGCGGAAAACCATTGTCGAGTCATCCATATCCGTCAGCTGCCATTGGTCATATTTAGCCCAGAAATTTTCCATTGACCAGCAGGTCTCGTGGACGACCTCTTGACTTATTTCCCCATCTAAATAGACCCTTTCCAAAATAACCGTCATGTATAACGGTTCGGTCTTTTCCTGTGGATAAGGGCTATCTATTTGTGAAGCGGCGACGATCATGGTGATTCCCTCGGCATTAATAATAAACATGAAGAGAAGAACAGCGAATCCGGCAAGACTATACCGATACCAAGCCATCCAATTAAACCTCATGCTACTCACCTCTTATTGTTAAAAATTAAACAATCTATGCAGTACTAGTTTAGCCTAATATTGCCTTTTTATCCTCCAATCAATTTTAAAAGGACAAAGCCCGTAAGCTTTGCCCTCTTACTAAGAAGGAATTACCTTCCTCCCTTTTCTTGCTGGATGTCATTGTATTTATTGCGATCCCGGCCAATGGCCCCTTCATCGGTTATGACCGTTACTGTTCGTCCGTTTGCATAAGGCGTCACGGCTCTTTTAATTGCCCTTTTTGTAGCAGATGCTTTGTCTTGATCAATTAATACCACAGAAACAATGACAGTATTTCCGTACGCAACGGATCTAACGGTCTGAACATTCGCTATTGCAGCTACTTTGTTCTTGACCTTTTTTGCAAAATTATCCTGGAAATCAGGGTCCGTTACCACACCGTTATTTCCATTTTTCACATTCAGATGACCGTGATAGTTCATGTCGCTTGTACTAAAACGATTATCATGTTGGAAAAAATTACGGTCCTTTGAAGCTAAAGGTGTTGTTGGATTTTTCGGATTTCCGTTTTCGTCTCTTGATTGAAGCTGTCTTCTTTTATTTTCGTTTGTAACTTGATCTTCATCCCCAAGAGAATGATCCATCATATCCGTAATTGCTCCATCATTATCTCTCATTAAATTGTTATCCGAGGTTGGGTGGTTTTCATTGGAATAATATCCAACAGGGCTTAATGAATTGTTATTATTTTTTTCATTAACACCTGCACGATTATTATCACCCGTACATCCAGCCAGCGCGAACATCAATGTGGCTGAAAGAGGAATCATCCACTGTTTCTTATTCAAGCGAAAAACCCCCTTTATTAACATCCTAAGCATGCTTACCACACATGCTCATTAATAGGGTGTTATTTTTGGGGGGATTTCATTCAGACGGATAATTCCAGCCCTTCTTAGTCCACTAACTTCTTAAGGTGATCAATAAATTTTTTCCTGGCATAAAACTGACGAATTGATAAGTCCATTAACTGTTTATATTTTGTATGATCTGTGTATGATTTTTCGCGGATCGTTCGATTCCATTCCCTGAAAATATCAGCGGGATAGGCCAAAGCAAATAAAAATGCTTTCTCATGTAAATATTTATTCATTTGTTTAAGGCTTACCAGGCTTTCAAATGACCAGTCGATGTATGGCAAAATCCGGTTCGCATATTGTAAATAATCAAATGATGCGGGCCCAATACTAATTAAATCAAAATCAATGAGATTTAACTGTCCCCCTGTATCTCTTAAAAAGTTATGATGGGCTACGTCCCCATGTAGTATAACTGTTGCTTCTTTTTGAAAAAAAATACGGCTTTTTTCCATCCCCTCCAATGACCATTTTGCCCAGGACAATATCTCCGAGAGGAAGGATTCATTGATAAAATACCCAATATAGGGCAGGTTATTTGAAAAAACATTGAACCGTTCTGTCCATTTTTCAATTAGCTGTCCTTTTGGAAGTAATGTCCGATAACGTGATTCGAACGTTGCCGTGGTTTGGTGAAATTGTTCTAGTAAGTCAATTCCTTCTTGACGATTTTTATAAGTATGAAAAGTGAATACGTTTCTATTTGGCGGGATGTACTCCATACATCCGAAATAAGTTCCCTCAAAAAAAAGCTGTTCTCTCACTGGGGTTGTTAAAAATAGATACGTCTTTTTAAAACCTTCTTTTTTCAGAGTGGCTGTAAAGGCTTCTTGGAGTCTTAGTCTGCTGTTGGTATGATACCCTTTTATGACGTAATTATTTTTGTCTGTTCGTAAAAAAATAACGGATGACCGAATTGGAACCATTTGAATGATTCTTTCAGAGAACTGGGATTGAAAATAAGAGAGGAGACGATCAAAATAATCATCGTCTCCCTTTTTATTATTTATGGTATTAAAGACTCTCATCTTGGTAACCCGGCATACCGTAAGGACTTGTTCCAACCGGCCCCATACCATAAGGATTCATATACGGAGGATGTGCTGCGTTAACAGGTCCTGTATATGGTGCGCTATAGATTGGCGGCGTAGGCGGTACAAAATTTTGCGGTATGGCTGCTTGCTGCGGCATGGCTGCTGGACCAGGCATGCCTACCGGTGCAGCTCCACAGCCGCAATCACCTCCGCTTCCTACTGGTAAACCCTGCGAAGGATTGGATGGCTGCATGAATGGACCAGGTCCTGCCATTTCAGGTGCTCCATAGCCTACAGGTGCCCCCATTGGCCCACTCATCTGTGGATATCCGTATGGCATTTGGCCATATGGTGCTCCCATTCCATATGGATTTACCATACCAGGATTTCCGAACGGGTTTCCTTGCATGACTGGAGGTGTAGCAAAGTTAATACCTGGTGATGACTCGAATCCTGCAGGGCTTTCCATTGGGTAACCTGTCGGCATTTGACCATATCCTCCTGGTACTTGCTGACCGTAACCTTGTGGCATTTGTCCGTAGCCTGCTGGTACTTGCTGATCATAATCTTGTGGCATTTGTCCGTATCCCGCAGGTGCTTGCTGACCAAAACCTGCTGGCATTTGTCCATATCCTACTGGCGGTTGCTGACTATAGTCTACAGGCATTTGTCCGTATCCTGCTGGTGCTTGCTGACCAAAACCTGCTGGCATTTGTCCATATCCTGCCATCGGTTGCTGACCAAAGCCTGCTGGCATTTGTCCATATCCCGCTGGTGCTTGCTGGCCATAGTCGACTGGCATTTGACCGTATCCTGCTGGTGCTTGCTGACCATAGTCGACTGGCATTTGACCGTATCCTGCCGGCGGTTGCTGGCCATAACCTTGTGGCATTTGTCCAAAAGCTGCCGGATCCATGTATGGGGTACCCATTGGCTGCTGTGGTGATTGCGCACCCATTACAGCACCCTGATTATAGGCTGGGTTCATAACTGGAAGCTGCGGCATAAAGGATGACGATTCATCATCGAACTGCGGCGCTGCAAACGATGTGCCTGCAACTGATGGAGCACCACTAGGATATCCAGCAAACCCACTAGGCATTACTGGAGTTTGAGCCATTGGCATCGTCATTCCGCCATCTTGCATTGGCTGGTAAGGCATTGGCATACCACCGTCCTGCATTTGCGGAAAGCCCATTGGCATATCACCACCTTGCATTTGCGGATATGGCATAAATGGGTTCATTTGCATTGGGAAACCTCCTCCAAATGGCGGACAGAATCCCGGTCCAGGCATAATCGGTGTAACTGGAACGCAATAATCTTGCGGTGGTGCCACTTCTACAGGTGCTTCCATTACTGGTGGCGGTGCTGGAACAAAATTCTCTTTTATCGGAACTTCTTTCATTGGCATTTCTTTGATTGGTACCTCTTTGATTGGCATTTCTTTGATCGGTATTTCTTTGATTGGCATTTCCTTGATAGGCATTTCCTTGATCGGTATTTCTTTGATTGGCATTTCCTTGATAGGCATTTCTTTTTTCGGAACTTCTTTTATCTCTGGAAGTACATTGGCTTTAGGGGGCTGCTGTACAGTCATATTTTGCATGTTCATTGTATAATAATTGTTAATATCTATTTCCGGGACAATTTGTAGAGGCATTTTTGGAGTATAAGGTGCTATAGGTACTTCTTTAATCGGCACTTCCTTTATCGGTGCCGCCTTAATCGGAACTTCTTTAATCGGTGCTTCTTTTACGGGTTTCTCTTTGACCAACGGTTGCTCAGCAAGCGGCTGTTCTTTCTTAACTCCTAAGTTGATTTTAGTACCGGATATAGTTCCCATCGGTGCTTCTTTCTTTATCGTTCCACCTGAAGTAGGGACCTTTATTTTCATACCGGGCATAATCATATCAGGGTTGCTGAGCTGTGAATTCATCTTTTTCAGCTCTTCAAAATTCACGCCGTACTTCTTGGCAATCTTCCAAAGAGTATCCCCTTTCTGTACGATATGGATCTTCACTCTGATTTCCCCTCCTATGCATAAGTCCATATAGTCTATGTGAAAATGGGCAAAGTGCTATCCTTCTTCACAAAAACTTATGCTTTTTTTCAAAAGAATATGAATCTCCCCTAAAATATAAAAAGATGCAATCAGGAAAATTGCATCTTTTTTAACAGTTATTTAAGAATGTATTAACATCCGATCCAGCGCCAATTTCGCATTTTTAGCTATTTCTGGACTTACATTGATCATATTATTTGTCTCCGCTAACGTATCGAGGCTCCAAACTAAATGCGGCAGGTCAATTCTGTTCATGGTTAAACACGGACACATATGCGGATTTAATGAGATAATCTTTTTATCCGGATGATTTTGAATTAAGCGGTTGACCAGATTCATCTCTGTTCCAATCGCCCATGCCGAGCCAGGCTGAGCCTTTTCAATGGCGTTAATAATATAACTCGTTGACCCTGCCATATCTGCCAATTCCACTACTTCACGACGGCATTCCGGATGGACGATGATATTCATTTTTGGATATTTATAGCGTGTATCAATTACATTTTGAACAGTAAAATTTTCATGAACGGAACAATGACCTTTCCAAAGAATGACTTTTATTTTCGAAAAATCACCTTCGTATTCGAGCTCATGATTTATTGGGTTCCAAACAGCCATTTCGTCTAAGCCTATACCTAGTTCAACGGCCGTATTTCGACCTAAATGCTGATCTGGCAAAAATAGAATTCGTTCCTTTATTTCAAATGCCCACTTCACCATCTTCTCTGCATTAGATGAAGTGACCGTTGCCCCGCCATGTGCACCGACAAATGATTTAATTGCTGCGGTTGAATTGACATAGGTTAAAGGGAGAATCGTGTCTCCAAATATCCCTCCGAGCGTTTCCCACGCTCTTTCGGTTTGCTGTATATCTGCCATATCAGCCATTGAACAGCCGGCACGCATATCAGGTAAGATGACCTTTTGCTGGTCACTTGTTAAAATATCTGCAGTTTCCGCCATAAAATGAACACCACAGAAGACAATAAATTCTGCTTCTTTATTTTCAGCTGATAATTGTGCCAGCTGTAAGGAATCACCTGTGGCATCTGCAAACTGAACCACTTCGTCTTTTTGATAGTGATGTCCTGGAATAAACAGGCGTGAACCCAACTGTTTCTTTACCTCAATCACACGGTTTTCGAGTTCTTCTCTCGTCATTTGTTTATATTTTTCAGGAATCATCCTATTTTTTTGTATAGAGGCCAAGATATTCATTTTACGCATCTCCCTTTTCCCAAAGTACTTTTACACTGATATCGAGGGCTTTATATGAATGTGTTAAGTACCCTAGTGAGATGTAATCCACACCTGTATCGCGAAAATCCCCAATATTGGCTAATTGAATTCCACCTGAGGCCTCGGTAATGATGTGAGCTGGAACTAATTGAATCAATTCCTTAATTTCATCTGGGGTACGATTATCAAACATGATAATATCCACTCCTGCATCAACAGCTTCAATCACCTGTGCTTCCGTCTCCGCCTCCACTTCTACTTTCACCATATGGCCGGCATTTTTGCGAATGGCGTCTACGGCCTTGGTAATCGAACCGGCAAAGGAAATGTGGTTATCTTTAATCATGACTCCATCATATAATCCAAACCGGTGATTATAACCGCCACCGCAGCGAACCGCATATTTTTCAAGCATTCGGAGTCCGGGCGTTGTTTTCCGTGTATCACAAATTTTCGTATGACCACTATCAAGGGTGGTAACTGTTTTTCGTGTTAGCGTGGCAATCCCGCTCATCCGTTGAACTAGATTGAGGATAACTCGTTCTCCTTTTAATAAATCGGCTATTTTCCCAGAGACACGAGCAAGCGTATCACCATATTTAATTTCTTCGCCATCCTTCACAAACACTCGAATGGTTAGGCCGTTATTTAAGAGGTGAAACCCAGTTTTGATAATTTCCTCGCCACAAAAAACACCTTCATCTTTTGCAAGAAAAACAATTTCCCCATTGGTATCGTCTGCAAAGATTAAATCGGTGGTTATATCCTGTTCCCCAATATCTTCAATAAAAAATTTCTCAAGTTGCGAGCGCAGTTTCAATTTGTTCATCGGACTTCTCCATTCCCTGTTTATAGTTATGAATGATTGACTTCCTTAACCAACGGTTATCTTCCTCTTTTGAAAAATCAATTCTGAAGTGACCGCCCCGGCTCTCTGTCCGAATGAATGCAGATTCTGTGATTAGACTAGCAGTGATTAGCATAAAAACCTTGGTCATGTCTAGAGTAGAACATGTATCTAAATGAATATTTTTTGCCTGATATTGCTCTAACCAAGCTTGTTGCTTTTTCAAATTCACCTTATTGCGAACAATTCCAACCCGTTCCATCATTAAGTCCTTAATTTTTTCAATAGCTGGTAAATTAAATTTCTCTTCCTTTTGCAGTGGATAAAAATAATCTTGAGCTAAAACCAGTGGTTCTTTACTTGCCTCATTGATCCATTGCGACAATTTCTCCCCTTGAAATAATCCTTCTAATAAGGAATTACTAGCCAAACGATTCGCACCGTGCAAGCCCGTGCAGGCGGCTTCTCCGATGGCATAAAGTCCATCCAGCGACGAACGCCCAAGTAAATCTGTTTTAATTCCTCCCATTAAAAAATGACTTCCAGGTGCAACTGGAATTTTCCCATCGGAGATTTGGATTCCGTTGTCCTTACAAATAGAAGTAATCGAAGGAAATCGTTTTCTAAACTCTTTGATAGTGCTTATATCTAAATAAACCTGTTTGCCTTTTTTAAGAAATTCATAGATTCTTTGCGAAACCACATGTCTAGGGCCAAGGTCTTTTAAGGGGTGAACACCCTCCATGATTTGAGTCCCGTCTTCCGTAACCAGTGTGGCCCCTTCTCCCCTTACTGCTTCCGAAATTAACCCCTTCGTTTCACCGTTTATATATAACAGCGTCGGGTGAAATTGGATAAACTCCATATCAACGATATCAGCACCGGCTAAATAAGCCATCGCAATCCCATCGCCGCTAACCGTAGGAGCATTTGAAGTGTAAGTATATAATTGTCCACACCCACCGGTAGCGATAATGACATGTTTGCCGTAAAATCTTTGAATCGCACCAGTTGATACTTTAGCTTTAACTCCGATACAACGCTTCTGGTCGTTATTTAGGAGTAATTCATAGACAAAGACATCCTCTTCGACCGTAATATTTATCTTTTGCTCGAGCTGACTGATCAGAAACTCCATGACGTTTTTGCCAGTGGCATCGCCGCCGCCATGAACAATTCTCTTTTCACTGTGAGCCCCCTCCATACCAAGGTACAATTCCCCTTCTTGATCTTTATCAAAGATATCACCTTGTTGAGCAATCCTCTGAATAAGATCAGGCGCAGCATGGATAATTTGCTGAACTGCATCTGGATTGTTGTGAAATCTGCCTGCTTCTAGTGTATCGACAATATGTTTAGAAGGATGGTCATTTGCACCCAACGCGGTTGCAATCCCACCTTGGGCAAGATACGAATTAGCCGTTCTTAATTTTTCCTTTGTGAGAATCCTCACATTTACATCATCAGTTAATTGAGTAGCCAGCTGTAAGGCTGCGATCCCACTGCCAATAATTAATACATCATCATTTGTCATCAAGCGATCCTCCTGACATAACAGGTGTCTTGACATATATATTTACATAGATTTAAACTAAAAACAAGTATTTTTATAGAAAAGTAGAATGGGAGGTGTGGAATGAAATATTTTGATTATGCAGCGACTACTCCATTAGACCCTGAAGCAGCAGAAGTGTATGTGAAAGTTGCGACTGAATACTTTGGGAATGCCAGCAGCCTCCATGATATTGGCGGTCAATCTGCTGCCTTGCTTGAAAACTGCCGGGAAGAATTAGCGAATCTAATTGGCATCGATAAAAATGGCCTTTTTTTCACAAGCGGTGGGTCTGAAGGGAATTTCTTAGCGATTGAAGCACTTTTGTCCTCACCTAAAAAGGCAGGGAACCATATTATTGCAGGAATGGCGGAGCATTCCTCCGTCCACGGTGCCCTAAACAGGCTAAAGGAAGCTGGATATGAAATCACACGGCTTCCTTTCGATTCAACTGGTTTGATCAATCTTGAACAGCTCGAAAGATCGATTAAATCAGAAACGATATTAATGATACTGCAGCATGTTAATTCTGAGATTGGGACGATTCAGCCAATCAGTGAAATTGCAAAAATTTGTATGGACAACAATATTCACCTGCACAGCGATTTTGTGCAGTCTTTTGGAAAAATAGATCTAAAACCTGTTGCTCCATTGGTTAGTAGTTTTTCTTTTTCCGGTCATAAAATCTATGGACCAAAAGGAATTGGGGGCGTCTATGTCAATCCTCAACTTAAATGGCAACCGTTTTTTCCAGGAAGCTCTCATGAAAAAGGATTCCGCCCAGGCACAGTAAATGTCCCTGCGATAGCATCCATGACGGTAGCTGCCCAGAAAATAACCGGAAGAATCCTAGTGGAAAATAGTAAGGATCAATTATTGCGGAAAACCTTTATTGATACACTTGAGCCCATAAAAGAACAAGTGAAGATTTATCAAGATGACGATGGTTCGCAGCTCAATAGTATTATCGGGCTTGGGATAACTGGAATTGAAGGTCAATGGATGATGCTGGAATGCAATCGATTAGGGTTTGCAATATCCACCGGAAGTGCCTGTCAGCTGGGGTTACAGTCCCCTGCCAAAGTGACGCAAGCCCTAGGATTAACTGCTGGAGAAGCAAAAGAGTTTATCCGGATCTCATTTGGCCATTCCACTAGTCTGGAGGATGTGATCGAGCTCGGGGAAAGTATGGTTAAAATCGTGAATGCATTCAAGGCAGTTTCCGTTATATAAAAAATTTAAACTATGCTAAAATAGGTAAACAGCAAATAGAAATAGGAGGAATTTTATGATCGAGCAAAAAAAAATATTGGGAGAGGAAAGGAGGTCATTAATTTTACAACAGTTAAAAGATAGCCCTGTCCCGCTGACAGGAAGTGAACTTGCCAATCGAACCAATGTAAGCAGACAGGTGATTGTTGGGGATATTACTCTTCTAAAGGCAAAAAATGAACCGATTATTGCCACCAGCCAAGGTTATATTTATTTAAAGCAAAACTCCGGCACTAATTCCTTTGAACGAACGATTGCATGCAAACATTTGCCGGAAGATACAGAAAAAGAGCTTAATTTATTAGTGGACCATGGTGTGCTAGTGAAAGATGTAAGGATTGAACATAGAGTCTACGGAGATTTGACTGCATCGATTATGGTTTCCAATCGCCAAGAGGTTAAACAATTCATAGAAAACATACAAAAGACCGGAGCTTCCCTATTATCTGAGTTAACAGAGGGAATCCACCTCCATACCATTTCAGCAGCTAGCACCCAAGTCTTAGACAAAGCGGAAGCTGCCCTTAAAGCTGAGGGTTTTATGATTGAATCCTAAAAAATGCTCCGTGCCATAATTGGCGGTGGAACTAGACATTAACAAAAGGACCCGTGCAAGTCTCGGGTCCTTTTGTTAATCCAATTCCACTTTCTTCGCAGGATAGCTTCCAAGTAATTTGACACCACAACCTAATGCCTCTAGCTCAGCGATTGCTCCAGGTATTAAAACCTCATCCAACTTCATTTCGATATCTATAATGAAGAAATAATTGCCAATTCCCGTTTTCATTGGCCTTGACTCAATTTTTGAAAGATTTAATTTTCTCCAGGCAAACGCAGATAACACCTGATGAAGTGCTCCCGCATGATCATCCTCAGGCAATGTCACCATGAGCGTCGTTTTGTAATGGGATGAACCACTCAAGGTTTGGAAATCAAAATTCTCTTCGGTTAGTACCACAAATCGCGTGTGATTATAGTCGAAATCATGGATATTTCTTTGCACAATCGACAGGCCATATTCTTTCGCGGCCAATTCATTGGCAATCGCGGCAGACATTAATTCAGGCTGTTCCATGACCATCTGTGCTGCGGCCGCCGTTGAAGACACACTATCAACCGGCACACCCTTTAATTGATTATGTAAAAATTTATGACACTGTGCAATTGCATGGGAGTGACTGTACACCTTGCTTACTTCCCGCCAATTTTCCTTATTATCAGGATGCACCATCAAATGCTGCTTAATCGGTAAGGTAATTTCACCGATAATCGGAATCTGGATAACTTGTGTTAAATAATCTAGTGTAATATTAACAGAACCTTCTAGCGCATTTTCAATGGGGACAACTGCAAGGTCCACTTCCTTCTCAACGATGGCATCCATACTTGCAGGAATCGTCTGATAGGGCTTAAGTTCAAATCCTTGAAAAACTTTCTTCACCGCTAACTCTGTAAATGTACCTTTTGGTCCTAAGTATCCAACCTTCACTGTTTCCCCACTCCTTATTGTTTTAAAAAGAAAGCTGAGAACCGGCCGTAGTTTAACTACGCACCTGTTCCCAGCACCTCTATCTTCTCTACAAATTCGAGCCTTCTCAGTTCTTTAAGTAACTCATCTATTTCCATCGTAATGTTCGAAGTGTTTAATGAAAGTGTCACATTTGCCCTGCTTTGCAACGGTATCGTTTGATGAAGAGTCACAATATTGCAGCCTGAGTTTGCAACCACACTGAGCAATTTTGACAGCGTGCCTGAGCGATCTTCCAAATGAAAGAAAAGTGAGATAATCTTTTCCTTTTTAATAGTTGAGAAAGGAAAAACAGTATCTCTGTATTTATAAAAAGCACTTCTGCTTAAATCTGCTTGTTGAACGGCATCTGCAATGGATTCCACCTTACCTCGCTCAAGCATTTCCTTAACATCCAGCGTTTTTTTCATCGCTTCCGGCAACACATCTTCACGCACTAAATAAAATTTCTTATCCGTGTTTTCCATTTTTATCACTCTACCTTGATCTCTTCAGGGTCTTTTCTTCTTACTCAATAAACTCAAATTCAAACTCCATTAGCTTTACAATGTCCCCGTCTTTTGCTCCTCTTTCCCTTAATGCTTCATCGACACCAAGACCACGAAGCTGGCGTGCAAAGCGGCGAACGGATTCTTCTCTTGAGAAATCTGTCATCTTAAAGAGTTTATCTGTCTTTTCACCAGTGACGACAAAAGTACCATCCGATTCTCTCGTAATTCTAAAGGCTTCAGGCTCTGCTTCGTGCTTATAAAGAACACGATGGACACCCGTTGTTTCCTCTTCTTCGTGTTCAAGTGGAAATTCTGGTGTTTCCTCAATTTTATCAGCTACAGCATACAATAGCTCACGCAACCCTTTTCTTGTAACCGCTGAAATCGGGAAGATTGGATAGTCTTCTTCAAGCTGCTCCTTAAACTTCTTTAAGTTTTCCTCTGCTTCAGGCATATCCATCTTATTAGCTACAATTACTTGTGGGCGCTCTGTTAAGCGTAGGTTATACTCTTTTAATTCCCGGTTAATCGTCAGATAATCCTGATATGGGTCCCTGCCTTCCATCGCAGCCATATCAATTACATGGACAATAACCCTTGTCCGTTCAATATGACGTAAGAATTGATGTCCGAGGCCAACGCCTTCACTTGCCCCTTCTATCAGTCCTGGAAGGTCTGCCATGACAAAGCTTCTGCCATCTTCTGTTTCGACCATGCCAAGATTAGGAACAATCGTTGTAAAATGGTACTCAGCGATTTTTGGTCTTGCCGATGATACAACGGATAAGAGTGTCGATTTCCCAACGCTTGGAAATCCAACGAGGCCGACATCAGCAAGCAGCTTCAATTCTAGAATGACTTCACGTTCTTGTCCCGGTTCACCATTTTCAGAAAGCTCCGGTGCTGGATTTGCCGGGGTTGCAAAGCGGGAATTTCCTCGTCCGCCACGACCGCCTCTAGCAATAATAGCCTGCTGCCCATTCTCAACTAAATCCGCAAGAACTTCCTTCGTTTTTTCATCAATCACGACTGTTCCAGGTGGTACCTTAACAATCATATCCTTTGCACCGGCACCGTGCTGGTTTTTGGACATGCCATGCTCGCCGCGTGGTGCTTTAAAATGACGCTGATAACGGAAATCCATTAATGTGCGCAAGCCTTCATTTACTTCAAAAACCACATTGGCACCTTTACCGCCATCTCCGCCTGCCGGGCCGCCTTTTGGTATATATTTTTCCTTACGAAATGCGACCATACCATTTCCGCCATCTCCAGCTTTTACATAAATCTTCGTTTGATCAACAAACATCTTATTCCTCCAGTCTGCAATTCGAATGAACTTTTGTCACGAAAAGTAGCTCAGATTTCCCCTATTTTTTTTGAATAGGGATAAAAACTTCTACTCCGAGTTCACTTTTTGAGAATTCCTTGACCACTACATCCAATTGGTTCTTAGGGTCAGAAAGGAATGCTTCGATTAATTTACTTTTTATTATTATCCCGCTAAAGTCAAAAAAGAAACGAACTCCTTCTGATTGCGGGTCAATTGATATGGATAAATGATTTTCTTGAAAAATTTCAATTGCCTCGTTCAAACATTTAAAAAAATGATACGTCCAATTGGTGATCAGTTCCTCATTCATTTGAAAGGATTCCGAATCCTGAAGCACCTCATATTCAAGCTTAAAGGAAGGATTCTCCCAATTAGACTTTAACAGCAACGAAGCAAATAAAGGCATTTTTAAATTTGATAGCTTGGACTCGTGCTGCGCTTCGATAATAATTTCGTCAATAACCGCTTTTGCCCGGTCGATTCGATTTAAATCCAAGTTCCCCTTAATTAATTGAAGCCTATTTAACCAATCATGTCGAGAATGCCGGAGCACCTCAACAATATCCCATTCTTTCTCCATACGTACACTCCCACATTAAGTGTCACAACACTATTTTGCTGATAGTATATCAAAAAAATTACCATGAGTAAGCATTTTTATGTGATGAAAGATCATTAGAGGCAAAAAGAAGCATCTACGAAGTCATTTTCCTGAAGAAAATTGGGAAGGAAAAATTCGTTATCAAAAAGAAAACTCTAACCAAACAGGTTAGAGTTTTCGTTAGTAATCCTTAAGCTTCTTGAGCTACTGGATAAACGCTCACTTTTTTGCGATCACGACCGAAACGTTCAAATTTCACAACGCCGTCAACTTTTGCAAAAAGTGTATCGTCGCCTCCACGGCCAACGTTTTCACCTGGGTAAATCTTTGTACCGCGTTGACGGTAAAGGATTGAACCACCAGATACAAATTGTCCGTCTGCACGTTTAGCGCCAAGACGCTTAGCGTGTGAGTCACGACCGTTTCTTGTAGAACCTACACCCTTTTTAGATGCAAACAACTGAAGATCTAATTTTAATAACATTTATTCCACCTCCTGCTTTTTGAAGGTAATCTTTATGTGCTTCCCGTATTCTTCTTCAATCGCTCGTAATGAAACAGCCATTCCTTCGAGAAGAAGCTGCACTTTCTCTTCTGTACTTTCCGGAAGATTTTCCGGAATTACACAACGGAGAAAACCAGGCTTGTTTTCAAACTCTGGAGTCACACCTGTTAAGGCATGCACTGCATTGATTGCCCCTACAGATACTGCCGAAGCCCCTGCACAAACGATATCCTCGCCATGCTTTGCAAACTTGGCATGTCCGCTCATTGTAAACGACTGAATAGTTCCGGACTCAGTACGATTAATCCTAATTTGAATCATCTATCCTTCAACACCTTATGCGTTGATTTTTTCGATGACTACTTTAGTGTAAGGTTGACGATGACCTTGCTTCTTACGGTTGTTTTTCTTCGCCTTGTACTTGAAAACAATGATTTTCTTTTGACGGCCTTGTTTTTCAACTTTAGCTGTAACTGTAGCGCCTGCAACAACAGGGCTTCCTACTTTTACATTTTCACCGCCAACGAAAAGAACCTTGTCAAAAGTAACTGTTTCACCAGCTTCAACATCTAATTTCTCAATGTAGATAGCTTGGCCTTCTTCGACTTTCAATTGTTTACCGCCAGTTTCGATAATTGCGTACATGAACTGCACCTCCTTATAAACTCAGACTCGCCAGACACAGGCGCTTAAAGCATAATGCCAAAGACTTAATACCTGTTTTGTGCGGTTGTAGCACGGGTGCTACAAACATAACATTAAAATCCTAACATAAAATAGGCAAAAGTGTCAATAGAAAATTAAGAACATCATTTGGAGTCTAATGCTTTGTGGGAGATCTCATTTACATTGCCAAACTGCTTCAAAACATAATAATGGCGGGGTGATGACTGGACTGAAAAATACAGTTTGATATGGATGAGCTCCTCTAATGCCTCCCGGTGGGCTTCATTTGGTCCTAACAGCGCCTCTTTCACCTTTTCGGTGGTTTCCACCAAGACTGCCTCGAATTCAGAATTACGATGCTCTAGGAGCTCACGTTCTAGCCTGAAGCCAACCGTTTCCGGACTAAGGATTTTGCCCGTCCCATCACAAACAGGGCATTTGACCTCAAGTGCCTCCGAAAGGGTGACCTTGGTCTTTTTTCTTGTCAGTTGAAGAATGCCGAGCGGTGTAAAGCCAATCATTTTTGTTCGTTTCTGATCCTTGGTTAATTCCGCTTCAATCAGGGTGAGAATCGATTGCTTGTCCTTTTCACGAGTCATATCAATGAAATCGATGAGAACGATGCCGCCAATATCACGTAAACGCAGCTGCCTCACTACTTCTTTTGCAGCAAACTGGTTTGTTTTTAAGATCGTTTCCTGATAGTCCGTCTTCCCGGAAAATTTCCCAGTATTTACATCAATGATCGTTAATGCTTCCGTTTCGTCAAAAATAAGGTAGGCCCCTGTATCTAGCCAGACGATGTGCTTGAGGGCTTTATCAATTTCGTGTTCCACTTTATGTACAGAAAAAATATTCTCTTTTCCATTGTAGTAAGTATGGTTGACCTGATTGTTTTTCTCCTCAAGCTGTTTTTTAAGGGCTAAATCGTCGACAATTACTTCTCCACTCGACATTCTCCCAACCTGTTCCAAAATCATTTCAATAAAAGAATCTTTTTGAAAAATAGGCCCTGTTTTTTTTAAAGCAGCTGCTTTCTGCAATAGTTCTTGGTGGGATTGGCGCAGATTTGTTAATTCAGATAGGATTTCTTCTTCTGTACTCGATATGGCTGAAGTACGGAAAATAACCCCCTCTTCCACTGTTTTCAAGCGACTGGCCATACGGCGGAATGCTGCTTTTTGCCCTTCATCGGCAATTCTTTTGGAAACTGCCACGTAGCGTCCTTTTGGCATGTAAATCAGATTGGGCCCTTGTATTTCAATAATCCCCGTCACTCGAGCACCTTTGGTCCCGGTTGCATCCTTATTGACCTGAACCAGCATTTTTTCACCCTGGTGGGCAAAGGATGTGACAGACTTTTGTTTTTCGGAAGATAGGAGATACGAAGGCAGCGTGTCCCGGTGTAAATAGGCATTTTTCTCTTCACCAATATCAATGAAGACCGCATTCATCCCCGGTAGAACTTTCGTTACTGTCCCATAATAAATATTACCGACCAGTGATCGATGTTCTGGCCGGTCAAAAATGATATTTTCTACACGGTTGTTTTTCAGATAAGCAAATCGCTTTTCGCGTGCGTTGTAATTAACTATTAATGTTTCCAATCAAGCGACCTCACTTTTTTCTTCTAATTATACCTTTTTAGTTCGACCATGTGAAACAAGCATGGCGATTTCCGCCCTAATCACATATGTTTAATAAGAAAAAAGAAGGTCGCTGATTTTGTCGGTTAGTCGTTTTTCGGTGAAGTAGGCGTGCAATAGTTCGTTTTCGTCTAATATTCCTTTTTCTTTGCCGTCTGCTTCGACGATGATAGGATGTTTACAACCGCGTTGGAATTTTTCTAAGACGTGAATTAGCAGCTCCTCTTCATTGGCTTCTATCGGTTTCAGTGTCCGTAAATTGGATTTTTTTCCATAATAACGCTCCAATAAAAATCTCATAAAAATAAAGCGCCGTTGCTTCCATTCGTGGTAAAGAGAGAAATAGAGGAATCCGATGATGACCCAGACATTGATATGGGTCGGGGCTGCGATTGCAATGACTAGCGAAAAGATGGATAGGCTGACCCACGAAAGGATGAGTGTTAGACGATGAGCGCTCGGGAAAGAACTTTTTAATGAGAGCAGTAAAAATACCAGTTTCCCGCCATCCAGCGGCCAAACCGGAAAAAAGTTAAACATAAAAATCATTAGATTATAGCTTAAGAATAGTTGAAAAAGGTCTTCAGGCATTAAGTTGACGCTAACCAACCCGTAGGCTAGAGCCACCATCCATACATGCTGGAGCGGCCCAGCAAGAACGACAATCGTCTCTTCTCGTAACGGTCGATTGCCATGCTCATCCATTTCAGCAACCCCGCCAAACGGCAGCAGGGTAATTTTCTTGATTCTCCATGAAAAAAAAGAAGCCGCAGCAGCATGCCCCATTTCATGAATAAAGATAATTCCAAGTAGCAAACAAAGCTCAAGAAAATGAGCAGTAACAATGGAAAGTCCAATCACAATCCACAACAAGGGATGGATAGTTATCAGCCGGAATAAATATAGAACTCTATTCAAAGCGAATCACCTGGATTGGGTCGATGAAATCATCGCCTTTTTTTATCGCAAAGTAATATTTTCCTTTGGTTTTATCTTCTCCTGCAGACACTGAAACCGTGCCAACCACTTGTCTTTTTTCGATATATTCATACAAGTTAACCTTGATTTCGTCCAAGTTTCCATACCATGTCTCGGTCGAATCCGAATGCTGAATAATAACTGTTTTTCCTAAATCCTCCTTTACACCTGCGAAGGTAACGATGCCATCATTAATCGTTTGAACTGCAGCCCCTTTTCCTGTTTCAATCATGATACCCTGACCGTTTTTTTCAAAGTTTTCAAGGATTTTCCCCATCGCTGGGACAGAAAATGCCTTTTCAGCCACCTCTTTTTTTCCGGTTTGATCTTTTTCAGAAAATGGCAAGAGTGCTAGAGGCTTTCCAAACTTGCTTTCGTACCAATTTGAAACAGTCGCAAACTTAAAATCCTTTTCCATCGTTTTGGCAACCACATCCCTGGCTGGCTCAAAAGCAGCCGATTGATTCCGAAATAGGATGGCTATCACTAGAAACAGGAGGACCGAGGACAATATTTTGAAAAAAAATACTTCCTTCTTAAATAATGGATGCCCGTCATCGCCATTACTACTTCCTGAAGGTGTAAATTGATTAAATCCATATTTTTCATCGTCACTTGGCCAAGTAATTTGGCGGTCAGGATTTTTAACAGTAGTCGTTCCTTTATCATTTTTCCGCCTTGCGATTCGGCGCCGAATTTCTTCCGGTGTAGACCGCGTCATCCCTATCAACCCTTTTCCCACTAATTTGTACAAGTCTATGAGGGAAATTGAAAGAGTATGTCTGAAAAAAAATAGCCTGTCCACAGGATTGTGGGCAGGCTGCTAGCTCGCTTTCACTTTTCGTTTTAACGTACACCAAAAAACTTTTTAATTTTCTTGAAGACGCCTTGGTTTGCATCTTCAAGGGACTGCAATGGAATGGATTCACCAAGAATCCGTCTGGCTATATTTCGATAAGCAATCGATGCTTTGTTATTTGGATTGAGGGCAATTGGTTCACCGTGGTTTGATGCTTTAATCACCTCGTCATCGTCCGCAACGATGCCAATCAGCTCGATCGATAAATGCTGAGTGACTTCATCAATCTCAAGCATATCACCATTTTTCACCATATGATTTCGAATCCGGTTGATAACTAATTTCGGCGATTCCATATCGGGTTGCTTTTCAAGCAGGCCAATGATTCGGTCAGCATCCCGTACAGCAGAAGCCTCTGGCGTGGTAACGACAATCGCCTTATCTGCTCCAGCGATAGCGTTTTGGAATCCTTGTTCAATTCCAGCTGGGCAATCAATAATAATATAATCATAATCTTGCTTTAATTCTAAAATCAGTTCTTTCATTTGCTCTGGTTTCACAGCTGATTTATCAACGGTTTGCGCAGCCGGCAATAAATATAATAACCCATCAAATCGTTTGTCCTTCACAAGGGCTTGATGAATTTTGCATCTTTTTTCGACGACATCAACCAAATCATAAATGATTCGGTTCTCAAGTCCCATAACAACATCCAAGTTACGAAGTCCGATGTCTGTATCTACTAAACATACCTTTTTTCCTTGAAGGGCTAATGATGTGCCGATATTAGCAGAAGTTGTTGTTTTTCCTACTCCACCCTTACCGGATGTAATTACTATTGCCTCTCCCACTTTAATGTCCCCCTTCTAATCTCGTTAAATTAGGTCTTAATTGGATTAAAACTTGTAATCTATCAACAATGATTTGGCGGGTATCATCAATGTAAGCACATTCCATTTCCCGATTCTCATTGCTTTGGATGCTGTCTGGTGCTCTATTTAAACAATCACTAATTCGAAGTTGGGATGGTTTCATTCTTGACGCAGCGATGACAGCTTGGTCATTGCCATAGCAGCCGGCGTGGGCTATACCTTTTAATGTACCCATGATAAAAATGTTTCCACCTGCAATCACCGTTCCACCCGGATTGACATCGCCAATTAATAGCAGGTCACCTGGGACTTCAAGGACTTGTCCTGAACGAATAATTCTCGAAACCGTCACGACCTCCGTATCAGCCAGTAACTGCCCTGCTTCTTCCTTTGTGATTACGTTTGATTCAATATCATCAACTTCAAAATTCTTCTTTTGACGAATTAAGTCCTTTAGCTCTCCCCGCTGCGATTCCGTTAAATAGCGGTTGCCAATTTCCACCTTGACGGAGGTTAATTGACGCTCATCCTGTGCCCTGGCATTTGCTGAAAGCTTATGGTCTAGTTCCCTTTTAAGTTCTTCGTAGGAACAACTATCGTCAAGATGAAGGACGAGTCCTTCCTTCGTTCCTTTTATTGTAACATTTTGCCGTTTTTTCATGGAGAAATTTTCACCTCATAATAAGAAAGCAATTTCGAAACAGGCATTATTCATTCGTTTCATAGGGATTTGCAAGCCCTCATGCTTATTCCGAATCAAAGTACATATCATACTTTAATAAAAATTCGACACGATACGTCCATTCTCCTTTTTTTATAAAAAAATCATTCTGCCCTCATTGCTTCCGAATGTTTTTCAAATAGCCACTTTAATGGATAGGCGGCAATTAGAGTAATCGCTGCATTTAATAATAGGGTTGGGTAAAAACGCAAGTTAATAAAGCCCATAAAATCAAGGTCTGTTACATGGATTAAAAAGTTCATTTCATAAACGCCAATCTCTAATAATGAGATACCGATTAGGGAAGCAAGAAAAGCAGTGATAAGATTTGCTTGCCAAACCTGCAGTAATTTATAAATGAGGTACGAGATAAATGGATAAAGGAAAAAGTAAATACCGATAATTTCGACATAAACAATGTCAAATAAAAGGCCGAAGATCGCCGTATAAATAATCCCTTGCTTTTTTCCGACAAAAATTGTAAGAAACAATAGGGATGTAAACAGAAAATGGGGTACAAAAATTCGTTCAAAACCAAAAATCTTTGCCGGCAAAAACTCGACAAACAGACTTTCTAAAATAAAAAGAAAAAGAAACAAAAGAGGAAGAATGAATTTTCTCAAAACTCCCTCACCTTCCCATCAGATATTTCAGATTTAACAGGCTGAGTCATTAATCTTTTAATGACAATCACGTTTTCAATATCATAAAAGTCCGCCCCTGGTTTCACCAAGGCCGTTTGATTTAAACCATACTGGTCAGGCTTAACATCCACCACTTTTCCAATCATCAACCCTTTTGGAAAAACACCGCCTAAACCGGAAGTAACAACGGTTTGACCTTTTTCTACTTTTGCCCCTGAAGGAATCGCCTTAATTAACAGTAATTTTTGTTTGTCATCAAAACCTTGGACAAATCCATACACATCTTTTTTCCCTTGGACGACCGCTGAGATTCGATTTTTCGGATCCATGGCACTCAGCAGCTGTACTGTTGAACTAAATTGGGTTACATTTTTTACTTTTCCAATTAAGCCGGTTGCGGTAACAACCGCCATATCTTTTTTAATGCCGTTTAGTTTGCCTTTGTCGATAATAATCATTTCATGCCAACGATCAGGGTTTCTGCCAATTACGGTAGCCGGTAATGGTTTGAAGTCTCTCAGGGTTGTTTTTTCACCGAGAATGCCTCGCAATTCTTCATTGTCTTTGGTCAACTCTTGAACTTGTGCTTCAAGATTGACAAGATTTTCGATCCGCGATTTTAATTCCTTATTCTCACCGTATGTATCTTGCAAATCCTGGAGATTTTCAAAAAAGCCTGCAACAAAATGCGTAGGCTTTGAAACCAGGGATTGAACCCAGCCGGTCGTATCTTTAACAAATTGCTCCGGCCAGGATAGCTTACTTCTCTCCCTTAAAGAAAACCCAATCAATGCCACGAGAACAATGATGCTGACAAGCAAAATAATCAGACGTTTATTCAGAAAGAACTGTGGCATGATTATACACCTCTATTTTTCTAAAAAAGTATCGTTTTTGGACGTTGATAGTTATCTTACTAGTACTTCGCTTTTCTAATTAACGTGAATCTCGTGTTTTGTTCTTAAATAAATGAATATGATCCAATGCTTTTCCTGTTCCAATTGCTACGCAATCGAGTGGATTCTCGGCAATCAGGACCGGCATTTTCGTTTCTTCACTTATGGCTTTGTCCAAATTGCGGAGCAGCGCGCCACCACCAGTTAGAACAATTCCGCGGTCCATAATATCAGCGGCAAGTTCTGGTGGTGTTTTTTCCAACGTGTTCTTGACTGCTTCAACAATTGCATAAACCGTATCGCGCAATGCGCCGGCAATTTCTTTAGCCGTTATTTCAATCGTCTTTGGCAGGCCTGTTAATAAATCCCGCCCGCGAATTTCCATATTTTCAACACCATCAGTATCCCCTGCGGAGCCGATTTCCATTTTAATTGCTTCCGATGTCCGTTCACCAATCATCAAATTATAATTTTTTCTGATATAAGTTATAATCGACTCGTCCATTTCATCACCAGCGACACGAATCGAAATACTTGTGACAATTCCGCCTAATGAAATGATGGCAACTTCAGTAGTCCCCCCGCCAATATCGACGACCATACTTCCGGTTGGCTCCCAAACAGGTAAATTTGCGCCAATCGCTGCTGCAAATGGCTCCTCAATCGTATAAGCATCCTTTGCACCTGCTTGTCTAGTCGCATCAATAACCGCTCTTTCCTCGACGGCGGTAATCCCAGATGGAACACAAACCATCACATAGGGATTGCCCGTAAAAACGTTTTTCCCCTTCTGTGCTTGACGAATATGGTGCTTCATCATTGCCGCTGTTGTTTCAAAATCAGCGATGACTCCATCCTTCATCGGTCTAAGGGCAACGATATTCCCCGGTGTTCGTCCAATCATATTTTTCGCATCGTTACCAACCGCGACAATAGTTTTCGTATCTGTCTGCATCGCCACAACCGATGGCTCGCGTAAGACAATTCCTTTTCCTTTTACATAGACAAGGGTATTCGCAGTCCCCAAGTCAATCCCAAGATCTCTAGCTCTAATTCCAAACATAATTTTGTATCTCCCTTTCTGATACGTATTGCAATAACTCCAATAGGTAGGTAATCACATTAATATCATGTCTTTTTTCTCAATTATTTATCTAGTTACTAATTTAAATAGTCCTAAAAAACCATAACCAATATTATAACGCAACGTTAAATAAAATCATAGTTTATAGATAACCTTTTTCTTTCAGGCTCACAAACTTATTCTCGCCTATGATCAAATGATCGAGGAGGTCGATCCCGATTATCTTTCCGCATTCAACCAGCCTTTTCGTCACCTCAATATCCTCACGGCTAGGCGCCGGGTCGCCACTAGGATGATTATGCGCTGCAATAATCGAGGCCGCTGACCGCTTTAATGCCTCGCGGAACACCTCACGCGGGTGGACGATCGAAGCATTTAAGCTGCCAATAAAGATGGTTTGCTTATGAATGACCTGGTTCTTTGTATTTAAATACATACAAACAAAATGCTCTTGTGATAAAAAGCGCATATCATTCATCAGGTACTTTGCACCGTCTTCCGGCGAGCGGATGACATACCTGTCCTTATAATCGAGGTTCGAAATTCTTCGGCCAATTTCGACGGCCGCAAGAATTTGAATCGCCTTCGCCGAACCAATGCCTTTGATCTCGGTCATTTCTTCCAAGCTAGCCCCTTTTAAGAGTCGTAACCCTTCAAAATGGGTGAGCAGTCGATTCGATAGCTGCAGAACCGATTCATCTTTTGTCCCGGTCCTAAGCAAGATGGCGATTAATTCATGATTCGATAAACTTTGTGGACCATGTTCAATAAAACGTTCCCTTGGCCGTTCATCTTGCGGGAAATCACGGATCATTAATGTATTAGTGGACACTTTTTCCCCTCCCTATATAAGGGAGTTAATGAACAAAAAAGTTTAATACGGCAACTGGTAGCCTGCCTTTTTCAATTCTCGAATCGTTCTTGAAACAGGCAGACCCACAACCGCAAAATAGTCTCCATTTATTTTTTTGACAAGCATACCACCGAGCTGCTGAATGCCATATGCACCTGCTTTATCAAGCGGTTCACCACTTTTTACATACGCCCGTATTGAGTCGTCCGTTAACTCCCAAAACCAAACTTCGGTTTTTTCATAAAACTTTGTAGTACCAGTTGGAGACACAATCGAAACTCCTGTGTAGACTTCATGCTGCCGACCTGACAAGCTTTTTAACATCGTAAAGGCTTCTGCTTCATCTGCGGGCTTACCTAGGATTTGATTATCCGCAACAACAATTGTGTCCGAGCCAATCACAAAGGCGGTAGGGTTATCTTTAAAAACTACCTGCGCCTTCCGATCGGCTAACTCCATCACTACTTCATTAGGAGAGAGCGCCGGATCAAAACTTTCATCAACTTCACTACTGGAAATCGCGAATGTTAAACGGAGATTTTCTAGAAGTTCTTTTCGCCGTGGAGAAGAAGAGGCTAAAATGAGGTTCTGCATTTAATCACCTTACCTTTTTGGTACGTATTAGGGAGATACAATTCAATCCTATCAGAAATTGAAACAGCAAACAATTTTTATATTATTAAATTTTGATGGAAATTGTAAAATTATGCGGAATCATATGACCAATGAAACATGAAAAAGGCCTATCCAGATTCGATAGGCCTTATTTCCCGGAAAATATCTAATCGTGTCGGATATTGATTACTTAGAAAAATAAAGCGACAAGAAGTTTAGTAAATGCTGTTGAGCATCACTAAGATTTTTCTCGTCCTTTGATTCTTGAAACCTTTTAACTTTTTCTTCTGCACTGACCAATTCTGCCTTTAAATCCTTTAGCTTTTCATTTTTAATGCTACTTTTTAATTGAACTTCAATGTCGGAAAGAGCTTTAATTGCTTCCTCAGGAAGTTCCTTGGTTAGGAGGGCATTTGAAGTTGTCAGCGATAGCGTCTGATAAATGGTAGGTACTGCTTTTATTAGGGTCTTTTCTTTATCTGTGACGCTATTAAATTCCTTTTCATCTAATAACATCGGCTTGGCAAAGACATCCTCAATTCCATTTTCTTTATATTGTGCTCCAAGTGATTTAGCTGCTTCAATTGAATCGGCCACACCAAGGAACAAAAAATACTTGCCATCCATTACTACAGTCTGTGACGGGACGCCTTTCGAGGCTAGATTAGAAGAGGTTTCCTTAGCACCCGCTTCCGATGAAAATACCCCACCTTGAATAACATAAGCAGTTACTTGAGCGATCGTTGCTGAACTGTTCTTGCCTTCATTTGTTTTAGTTTCCGTGTTAGCAGGCTCGTTAGTGACGACCGCAGGTTCGGTTACCACCGTCTTGTTAGATGGTGGTGTGATCACTAACTTCAGCATGACCACCCCGATTGTGGTTCCGATAAGAATAGCGAAGGCAGCAGATATTAAGATTGTTCCTAAAGGCCGGCCGCTTTTCTTCTTGGTATTCTTGGTATTCGCTGTGAAGGTTGTTATTTTTGGTAGGGTCTTTTTTTTGCTAGTTTGACTTGGGATATTTTTAAATTCCTCGATGTCATTTTCGGAGGATTCAGGAATAATCCAGTCAAAGCTTTCATCGACAGATTCTTGTGCCGCTGCCGTCTCCTGGAAGATATCCGGTTCTCGTAGATTTGTATTTATTTTTATTACTTTAGGAATGGGGTCGCTGTTTTCTTCCGTATCTTTTTTTGGAGGAACCTCCTGATGATGTGGGTTTTCTCCATTTAATTTAATCTTGATTGTATTGCCTTTATTAGGCTTGTCCACTAAACCGTACTCCTCTCTCTTCCGATGAGTCATTGGTTTCATCCTATCATAAAGGCAAAAAAAAATAACAAGACTTTTGTCGTCTTGTTATCGTAGACTTTCGCCAAATTATTTACTAGTTTGGCACAGTGTTAATTATGGCTGCGTCTCGGTCGTTGCTGAGAACTGGCTCAATGGATTATCTTTACCCGCTGGTTTAGGGGCATCGATTTTCGGAATCTCCGCAGCAAGATCATCTAAACTTGGCATGTAAAACGCAGAGAATGTCAAACTATAGGTTAATGGCGGTTCTTCTTGATCTAAACTTGTAATCTCTTCACCGCCTGAATAACTAATCGATTCAACCACGATAATCCGCTTCAAAGATTCAAGTGTTTCAACAAACTTCTCCAATTTCTCATAGCTTGGTGATTCAACACTCAGTGAGACTGTCATCTTCTTCATGCCCGCAGTTTGGTTCGCGGCCGCTTGTTGTGCTGCCGTGTCCTGATTGGCTGTGGCTTGATTAGTATCAGTTTGATTGGTAGTAGTTTGTTGCCCATTAGCATTTTCGGCATTTGCTTGGTCAGCAGCAGTACTTACATCCGCGTCTTTTGAAAAACTCATTGAGCTAATCTTACTATTTGAAAGATTTTCTGCTTTTTCTAAGTCTAAAATAAGCTGTTCCTGCAATGGTTCTACAGGTAATTTCTTCTGTAATTCCTTTGTATCTTCAGAAGTTTTTTTCGTATCTTCAGCCTTTTTTTGACTTGCGATTTCCAATAGTTTTTGTTCAGACTCAAGTGACTGCTGCTTAATACCTAAATCTGATTTTAAAGGAGATAGCTTAAAGAATTGAGCATAAACAATGAGAAATACTACTATAAGAGTAACGATCCCTATAATTATGCTATCTCTTTTTGAGAAACGGAGCTTCATGAAGCAGTCACTCCTTCCTCATTCTTCTTGCTCTTGTTGATATTCTTTTTAACAATTTCTTTATTTAGCTTTATTTCAAACTGCCCTGTATAGCGCGGTAGTATATTGTCATTCTTATTCTTACTCGTTTTACTGTTTGAAGCTGTGGTTGAGTTTGAGATAGTATTCGTATTTGATGTTGTGGCAGACGTAGTTGTTTGCTCACCTGTTGTTCCTGTCGTGGAATTCGTTTGACCATTAGTAGTGGCAGTCGAATTCTGGTTTGACGCATCATTTTGATTCGTTTGATTCGTTGTTTGTGTTGTTGAATTATTTGATGTATTGGTTATGTTTGATTGACTAGTTGTTGCAGATGTTGAGTTAACAGCCGTCGACTCTGCCGTTGCTGCAGCGGTTAATGAACTCAAACTTGCTTCTTCAATCCATTTAGATTCATTAAGATTATCTAAAAAGTACGCAGCTTCTCGAGCACTATCAAATTGCACCGATAACGAAATTGTCCCTGCCTCTGTGTAAGCAAAGCTCTTTATAAAGCCACGTTCAGGTAACAATGATGTCAAATGGCGCATGACAGGAATGGTCTGAATCGGATATTCATTTGCCCACTCGATGGCACTCTTTAATTGATTAACAGAGCTAGCCGCTTCTACTGCTTCTGTACTTTTATTTTCTTTTTCAGCAATCTTTTTTGTCATCGAAATTTGCCTATCTAATGAGGCAATGGTACTTTTAACAGCATTTGTCTGCCAAAGGTAAAAAGCGCCCACTAGTAACAATAAAGTAACTAAACTAGATAAAGTGATGATAAAGCCAATTTTTTTCGGTTCCTTTTGGGGAAGCAGGTTAATTTCTACCAACATTATTGCACCCCTTTTAAGGCGAGACCTAAAGGTAGTAATAAACTAGGAGGCAGAATAACTTTTTTATCTGGTTCAAGAGAAATCATATCGATAGGCACGTCAAATCTCTCTTTCATTTCCTCGTAGATTGCAGTCAGCATCGGATGGTCACCGTTCAATAAGAACTTGGTAATATCACTTTTTTCATTGTTAAGTGTATAGCGGTAAAAGTCGCTTAACTTATTAATTTCTCTAAAGATATCCTCAAATTGAATCACTAACTCTTCTGTTTCGCCTGTATACTTAAATATCAATTGCCCAGCCATGTCCGTCTTTACATCCCATAGGTCGACATTAAATGGTATAGCAAATTGACGCATCACAAGCGGAACATTTTGTTCAAATATACATAGATTCACACTCGTTAAGTCAAATTGTACAGAGAATAGAACTTCATTTGCACTTGTTTGGTCAAGTTGATGATACAAACGGTACAAGGCAAGCGGGGAAATATCTGCCGCAATCGGGTTAAGCTTAAGTTTTGATAGTAAGTTTGCATACTCCATTACCTGCTGCTCCGGTGCTACAAATAAAAGTAAATCCCTTGTTTTGCCATCACTTTCTAGCGAATAAAAATCAAAGACCGGTTCTTCAAATGGTAAGTGGATACTAGAACCAAGCTCTAAATAGAGATATCCCTGAATTTCATCATCCTGTATTTCAGCAGGAATCGAAACTTTCCGGATGATGACAAGCGGGTCCGGCACTAGAAAGCGAACTTGCCGTCTTTGAATTTTCCATTCTCCGATACACTCTTCCAAAATGTTTGCCAAGGAATCGATATCCGTAATTTTCCCATCACTAATAATACCAGGGGGGAGAAACCGTTCGTTCCATCTTTGGGCAGAAGGTGGATTCGCCTGCTTTAATTCAAGAAGACGAATCGAATGATCATTCAAAACCAGATTAATTATTCGGTTTTTAGGTGTAAAAAGGGAAAAAGCCATATAAAAAACCCCTTAAGTTTTTATCCTTGATTAAGGAAATGTATATACAAATCAATTAATTCCGATCCCCAATAATACGCTGTTAATGTTCCTGCAGCAATAAACGGTCCGAATGGAATTGGCTGCCGCCTTTTGACGATTTTAAAAAGTAAGGCCAATCCTCCGATCACAGCTCCGAATAATGTCGAAAGAAAGAAGGACAAAAGTACTAGTTTAAACCCTAATACCAATCCAAGTAAGGCATATAGTTTAATATCCCCACCACCCATTCCGCCTTTACTGACAAGAGCGATGACGAGGAGAAGGATAAATCCAGATACAGCACCAAGGAGGCTGTCCCACCATGGGGTTAACGGCCAAACAATCCGTTCCAATAAAAAAATCCCTGTAAACCAGATTAGAATTTTATCAGGGATGAGCATATAGTGAATATCTGAAACTATGATAATCATAAACATGGAGATTAGTGTTAATGCTACCACTAATTCACCAGACCAGCCAATAACTAATGGGGCTGTCATAAATAGTAAACCCGTAAGTAATTCAAAAATTGGATAGATAGGAGAAATCCGCGACTGACAGCCGCGGCATTTTCCTCCTTGGATTATATAAGATAGAACCGGTATAAGTTCAATTGCTTTTAGCTGATGACCACAATTCGGACATGCTGAGCGTGGGGTTACAATTGAGTTCTTTACTGGGACTCTCAGTCCCACTACATTAAAGAAGGATCCAAATATTAAGCCTACAAATAAAATGTAAAGTTTGATAATCGTCATTCCCCAATAATATTCCATCTATTTTAACTATTTTTTGCAACAACGGATCTCTTAAGATCAGATGATAAAGTTAAATTTATATGCCTTTGTCCACCGTAGAGTTTTACTCTATATTCTAACTTACCCGCGTTATTTGTAATCTTTACAAAAGAAGTATCTGTAGAAGAGATATCAGTAGCTAGATTTGTATTATTAGCTGGAGTAGCATCACCTTCAACAAAGGTACCAGGTGCATAAACATTTGCTCCACCATCAGGATCTTTTACATCTTCTATATATCCCTTTGTTTGAAGATATGTTAAAGGAATGTACACTGATGCATTTAGAGCTGGCATTAAATTATCATCACTAGCTACAGCAGTTTTAGCAGAATTTACCATTTGAGTTGCATTAGCAAGATGTGCATCTTTTTTAGAATTGTCAATTAACCCTAAAATTGATGGAACTGCAATTGCAGCAATTATTCCTAAAATAACAATAACTGCAAGTAATTCAATCAATGTTAAACCTCGTTGATCTTTAAGCTTATTTTTCAACATTTGACGCATTAACTTCATCTCCCTTTATGGTTCTATGAACCTAGTAATATTGTCTCTTGTAGTATACATTAATTGACATAGAAAAGAAAAGAGAATTTATCGGTATTTTGTCCTTTATTCTCAGTATTTTTGTTTTCTTGTCTTTTATTGATTCATTTGTTGAAATTGGTCGAACATGCTGAACATTGGTACCATAATAGATGTGACTATAGTCCCGACTAATCCCGCCAAAAAGACAATCATTAATGGCTCAATTAATGATTTTAACCGATCTGTTCCATTTTCTACTTCTTTTTCATAGAATTCAGCAATTTTGGATAACATCGCATCCAGAGCACCTGTTTCCTCACCGATGGCAATCATTTGTGTTACTAAAGGGGGAAATGCCCAATGGCTTTGCATAGGTTCAGTCATGGAACGACCTTTCTCAAGTGAATCCCGTGACTTTCGAATTACTCTTGCTAGTACTTCATTTTCGACAACTTTTTCTACAATTGACATCGCTTGTAGAATTGGAACAGAACTCGAGAACAACGAACTAAGTGTTCTCATCATCCGAGCCAGTGCTGCTTTTTGTAATAAATTCCCGAATATTGGCATTCTTAATAGAAAGTAATCAAAATAATATTTAGTTTGATTACTTTTTTTAAGATAGGTAGTTATAAAGACAAATGCAAAAATTATTAGTATAACCAACCACCAAAACGATTGCATAAATCCACTTGCCGATAGAACAAACTTTGTTATTGCAGGCAACTCTCCACCCATATCATCAAACATCGAAACGAAGGTTGGTACAACCGCAACAAGTAAGAAGATAACAACAATTATAGCAATAATTCCTACCGCAATCGGATAGGAAAGCGCAGAAACGATTTTTTGCCGTGTGTAGTGTTGTTTTTCAAAATGCTCAGCCAAACGATCAAGTGTCTCATCTAAATTACCACTGATTTCCCCAGCTTTAACCAGATTGATAAACATTTGATTAAAAATTTTCTTGTGTTTGGCAACAGCTTCTGAAAGAGGATTACCTTCCCGCATCTCCTGTTCCACATCTAGTAATGCTTTCTTTAAGGCTTTGCTCTCAGTTTGTAAAGCTAAGATGGCTGTTGCATCGACAACAGTAACGCCAGCCTTAATTAAAGTCGAAAATTGTCTTAAGTAAATAACAAAATCCTGAAGTTTCACTGGAGTCCCAAGTGTGAGATCCTTAGTCATTAGAGTCTCAGGCACTTGGGTCATTTCAATTACTCTAATTCCCTCTTCTTTCAGCTTTTCCATCGCTTCGCGCTTGGAAGCTGCGTTCACGGTGCCCTGCCGTTTTCCTTTTCGATCACGTCCAGCGTATTTAAATCTAGCCATTCATTATCATCTTTTCATGTAAGTACTGTGATGCCGCTTCTTTTTGAATTAGGTTACGTTCAAGAAGGTCTTTAATACTCATTTCAAGTGTATGCATCCCTTGGGCTCGGGAGGTTTGCATCGTGCTTTGAATTTGGTGTACCTTTTCATTTCTAATCAGGTTGGCAATAGCCGCATTGTTGACCAATACTTCAGTGGCTGCTTTTCTACCCTTTTTATCAATAGTAGGGAATAATCGTTGCGAAATTACCCCTACTAAGACAGACGCCAATTGAATTCGGATTTGAGACTGTTGTTCAGACGGGAACACATCGATAATCCGGTTTATTGTAGTTGGTGCACTAGACGTATGGAGTGTTCCTAAGACAAGGTGCCCCGTTTCTGCTGCTGTAATAGCAATCGACATGGTTTCTAAGTCCCGCATCTCCCCTACAAGTATGACATCAGGATCTTGACGAAGGGCAGCCTTCAAGCCGCTTGCATAGTTATTTGTGTCAAAGCCAACTTCTCGCTGATCAATAATTGAATTTCCATGACGATGAAGATATTCAATTGGATCTTCTAAGGTAATAATATGTTTCCTCATCGTTCTGTTCATGTAATCAATCATCGAAGCTAAGGTAGTTGATTTCCCGCTTCCTGTTGGTCCTGTAACAAGTATTAGGCCTTGGGGTTTCTCCACTAACTTTGAAACGATATCTGGCAAATTTAATTCCTCAATCGATGGAACCTTTGAGGCAACCACCCTGAGAGCAATTGACACGCTTTTTCGCTGATGATAGGCGTTGACACGGAAACGCGAACTGCCTGGTACACCATAGGAGAAATCAAGTTCACCTTTTTCTATAAATAAATCCCACATATGCTCTGGAATAATTGCTTTTGCCATACCTTCTGTATCAACAGGGAATAATTTTTCAGTTCCATACCTTCTTAAATCACCATTGATCCTCATGACAGGAGGAACACCGACGGTTAAATGAATATCAGATGCTTTATATTCAATTGAAGCTCGTAAAATTGCGTCAATTTTTTCTTTCATGTTAATGCTCTCCTACTCCAGAATTGCTACTTTTAATACTTCTTCGGTTGTAGTTAAACCTTGTTTTATTTTTAGTAAGCCATCATCTAGTAAAAAGATGGTTTTATTTTTATTAGCCAATTCCTTCATCTTTTGAAATGATTCACCGTTCATCATTGCTCGGCTCATCTCGTCATTGATGACCAACACTTCATGAAGAGCAAGCCTGCCCTTATAGCCTGTCATACTGCAGGATGAACAACCTTTTCCACGTGTAATTTTGTCAATTTTCATCCCACGCTTGGCAAAAATCTCGATCTCACGCTTTGATGGTTCTTGAATTTCCGCACAATCACGGCACACCTTTCGGACAAGGCGCTGAGAAACAATACCGCTTAAAGATGAAGCTAGTAAAAATGGTTCTACCCCCATGTCAATCAGCCTCGTAACTGTACCGATTGAATCATTAGTATGAAGAGTACTTAAAACTAAGTGACCCGTTAACGAAGCACGTATCGCAACCTCAGCCGTTTCTTTATCGCGGATTTCTCCGACCATGATAATATTCGGGTCTTGACGGAGGATTGATCTAAGTCCGGCAGCGAAGGTCATCCCAACATTTTGATTTACCTGAATTTGGTTAATTCCTTCTAATTGATATTCAACTGGATCTTCAATTGTAATGATATTAACTGCCTCGCTGTTTAGTTTATTGAGAGCCGCATAGAGGGTCGAGGACTTCCCTGATCCTGTTGGCCCGGTAATAAGGACAATGCCTGTCGGCTTTTCAATCATTTCATTGAATCTTTTCATATTTAAGGAATTGAAGCCAAGCTTGTTTAAATCATTTAAGGTTGAACCCATGTCGAGTAGACGCATAACAATCTTCTCACCGTACACAGTTGGTAACGTTGAAACGCGAAGATCAACAGGATGAAAGTCAAGATTCAGTTTTATTCGTCCATCTTGAGGTACCCTATGCTCAGTGATATCAAGATTAGACATGATTTTTATTCTAGCTGTTAATACACTTTGCATATTTCGAGGGAGAACACGTTCATTCCGTAAAACACCATCAATTCGGTAACGGACAACTACCTTTGTCTCTTGTGGATCGATATGAATATCACTTGCTCTCTGAATGACAGCATTGATCAAAATTTGATTGACCAAACGAACAATCGGTGAATTTTGATCGGTTACATCTTCATTTCTGTCCCGATCATTAAGTGGAAGTTCATCTAGTAATTCATCGAGTCCATCATCAACATCATAATATTTATTAATGGTACGAAGAATATCATCCTTCGTAGCAATGGCGGGCTCAATATGAAAACCTGTCGACAAACGTAAATCGTCTATCACGATAAAATCCATTGGATTTGCCATCGCTACAAAAAGTTTATTTCCATCCCTTTTTAACGGAATGATTAGATTCCTTTTTGCTGTTTCTTTTGTGATAAGTGAAAAAAGATTGGTATCAAATGGGTAGTGAAACAGGCTGACATGTGGAATTCCAAGTTGATACTCAAGCACTTCAACTAATTGCTGTTCTGTTAAATATCCCCTTTGTAAAAGAGCATCTCCAAGTTTTTGAGCAGCATCTTTTTCATCTAAAGTGGTCTGGAGTTGCTCAGGAGTAATCAGTCCTTCTTCAATTAACAAATCACCAAGTTTTTTTCGTGCTTGCCTCATTTTACATCCCTGCTTTTATTTTGGTTCTTCATTTGGCTTACCCCATAGGTCATTTTCATTAGGATTTTGTTGGGTATTATCAGTTGTAGTAGATGAATCATTTCCAGCAGGATTGGATGGGTCATTAGTCTCGGTACTGCTACCATCTTGATTTCCAGTGGTATTAGTCGTTTGGGTATCTGCTGGTGTGCTGCCAGCCAATCCATGGATTTCAATCTGATATGATGGTGGATAATAATCCTCTGAAATCAGTTCACTGTTAAGGAATTGGTCACCTTGAAAAACTTCCCTGTATACCTTAACAATTTGACCCTTCTTTCCTTTTGTTTGAATCTTAGATTTTCCTGGGAGAAGAAGCGGACTATATTGAATGATTGTCTTAAATGCTAACTTTTGTTCATCTTTTGTACTAATTTGATATTTATACACTAACTCTTCACCCGTTAACGTCACCTTCAACTGGTTGTTATCTAGGTGGAATTTAAGCATATACTTTGATTTATTCGGATTTACTATCACCAAATCGGCCTTTTTATTTAGATTTACCATTGCTTCGTACCCTAAGGGTGAATATGCAGGTAAAGTGCTGCCAATATTTCTTTCTTCAATCGAGAAGTTTGAAGGTAAGATCACTTGATAAATTCCAGTGGCGATTATGTTTAAAGAATCTATATCATCAATTTTTTGCTTTTTAGCAAACTCCAACAATGAAAAAGTGGACCCTTCTGAAATTTCAATTTCAGGGTTGTTATCAATTTCAGTTTGCAAAGCAAAAGGAACTTCCTTCATTGTGATTACTGCTGAATTTAAGACAGCATCCTTTTTAATATGATCTGCAAGTAAGAAATCATTATGAAGGTCATAGCTCTGTGAACCAGATTCGAAAAGTGCAGCTGTTGAATATAAGCTCGTCGTAAGCTTGTCCAAATCTATATCAGTTGTTTTTAATTGAGGAAATAAAATTTCTAATTGTTCTTCAACTTGTAGTTTATAAACAGTAATAAATGCGGGATTTTTTTGCCCCTCCTTTATCGAGTCGATTGTTTGTTGAGAATCTAGATGGAATTGTTTTAAATCAAATGAAACTGTTTTTTCCCCATATTGCAACTGAATAGTAGAATCCTTAAGCCATTCGACATACTTTTCCTCCAACAGATTTTTAGCTTCATCTTCTGTCTTACCTGAAATATCTAAAGCACCGATCGTGGTACCATCGGAGAATTTCCCGTCTGCATTTGTTATTTTTTCATATGCTTTCGCGCCATAATGGGAGAAACTAAATATAAATGCCGTACTAAAAAGTAAAACAACAAACAATTTGATCATTTGTTGATTCTTGCCCAAAATTTCTGCCTCCCTTCAAACAATCACATTATACTTCATCAATTCATCTAAGATATATAACAATTATTGATAGTTACTTTTGAAGAACTATCTTATCTTTCGGTTCAATTACATTTAAGACATCTTCACGATCAGCAGCTACTTCCTTTTTAGCAAGAAGAAAATCGAAAAGTGAATCATCAGAAAGCTCCTGTTCCTCATCTTCGCGTTCTACAGCTAAATTCGTTTCTACTTGGATCGGCGAAAGGTCCAGAGTGTCTTCATGTGTCTCCACTTGCTCTGTCATTGATTCAAGCTCTAGTAAACTTTCAATATCAGATAAATAGTCATTTTCCATGTTTTGTTCATCAATTTGTGTTTTTACTTCTACTACTTCATTATCTCTTTCTAGTAAAAATGAAATATCCATATCGTTCGACTCCTGCTCATGATCAGGTTCATCCTTAATTTCAGATAAAACATGTGAAGAAGTTACGTCAGTCACTGTATCTTTTTCTAATTTAAGATTGGACGAATCCGGTAAGTGTAATTCATCGTCAATTTCCGCCAAATTTCCATTGTTAAGACTTTCTATTTCATAGGAAGTTTCAGGTGTGTCGAATTCCTTATCCAAATGTTCTACAAATACAGGATTTTCTTGTACTATCATTGTTCCTAAACGGTTATTCATAAAGTATGCTGCAAAAAAACTGAGTGCTAAAAGCATTAATGCAGTTTCCCACAACGGAATAATTGAAATAGCTGCAAGTCCACCAAGTGATAGAACAAAACTGAGAAAAGAAATCATTAACTTTCCTTTAAAAGTGAAACCTAATGGTAATAAAGTTATTATTAATATAAGAACAGTAGCAGCACCTATGGCCCACAAAATACTTGCCATTTATCTCACTCCATTAAATGATCAGGATAATTTAGTAGATTTAATTTAAATTAAAATACTAAACTTATTTTACTTGTATTCAATATTTTCTATTGTTAGATTTCCTTTACTCCAATTATCAGGATTTGTAGTTCTTATATACTCATAATCCTTTGCATAGACTCCATTCAAAGCGGGTTTATGTCCAACAACTTCACTACAGGTAGAGTAACCTGAATCACTAAGTTTCTTAATATCGAATTTTTGGTTACTATAAATAAAAAGTTTCTTTTCAACACACATTAGTCCTAGATTCCCATTCCCAGGATCATTGATTTTTGGATAAGGATTTTCAACATATGCATTACCCCATACAATTAAATCAGTATTAGCCTCTTGCCTTATAATTCCTTTTGCATAAAGGTCTGCAGTTACGGTGTAAGTAAGAGTTGTAGGAGGAGTCAAAGTAAAACCATTATAGTAATATTCTGGTTCCGTTCTAATACCATCAAATTTATATGTTACTGTATTTAGGTAAGTATTTTCGTCCTTAATAGAAGTGGGTTTAGGTGGGAATGACACACTTCTTCCCCTTGTAACCTTAATTGTTCCACTAATTTCTCTAGTTTGGGTATTTTCCGATATTCCAACCGTCGTAAATTTGACTGTTAATATTTCATTGTTTCCAACTACTTCGTTTTGTACTGTTGCCGCTGCAATTTTAAATTTTGTTTTGTTACTTGTACTTACTTGAAAATCGAGATTGATTATTGGATTTAATTCAGACTGTAAACTTGTTTTAATTTGCTCTAGGTCTTTTGTTTTATAAGCATCACTTGAAATTTTAGTAAAGATTACTTCTTTTAAGTGGGTTGTACCCATCTCAGCAAGATTTGTAGCCTGTATATCATTACCAGATTTAGATACTTGTTTTGAATTGTTTACGTTAATGCCAATTAAGGAAAGGCCAATAACAGTAAAAACAACGATCATTAACAAAACAGTTATTAAGGTGGACCCCTTCTCTTCTCTCAACATCTCTAAACCCCTCTAGATAATGTAGTTCTCAGTGTGTAGTCGTTTCCGTCTTTGCTGAACTTTATTTCAATCTCCACTGGATAACTGCTGTTTATTTTTTGACCATTAATATATGGATTTTTGTTATATTTTATATTTGCTACGTAATTAAATTTATCAGAAATTGTTATACCATCAATTTTTATCTCACTAGTCGTTATTTCAATTGTATACTCTGGTTTATTTTGATGTGTTTTACGCAGTACGGTTGAAACGTAATTAGCTTCTTGTTGCAAATAGATTCTATTTTTCATTTTCTCTCCTTGTTTAATTCCTGAACTAAACATAGAAAAGATTACTCCAAGAACCAATCCCATAATTGCTAAAACTACTAACAGTTCAATAAGAGTAAAACCGTTTTTTTTCATCACTAATTCCCCTTAAACCCATACGTTTCAAACTTTTTGTTCCATACCCCTTTTTCTTGTACCCCAATCTCTACTTGAATGTAATAAAGTTGAGTAGAAAATTCTCCATTCTGACCCTTAGCAGGTATTATTTTCACCTGGGGATAGTAATTTTGGTTATTTATTTTCAGATAAAATTTACCATTAGTATCAATTTGGTATCGAGATGTATCATCCTTATATAGTTCTTTAAAATTATCCACGGTCAAATCTGCTTGAAACGTTGAACTTTTTACCTTTCCAAGGATTTCTTGACTCAATTGTCCAGCCGACATTTTATTTTGACTCTGGAAAGAGAATTTCGCTGATTGGATGAAGAAGCCAAAAAACACTAGTATAACGATAGATAAAATAGAAAGTGATAGAAGAATTTCAAGTAATGTAAAACCTTTTTCATTTTTTACTAGTTTCTTCATTACCCTTCTCCCCCTCTCCCAAGCTATAATTCCATTATTCTACAAATTCACAGAAAAATATACAAAAATTTCTTTTTAATAGTCCTATTTTATCAGGTAATGTCAAATCCATAAAGTTTAAAATATTTCTAATTTCTACTCCAACAACAGTAAATGGTCGATTCGTATGAATCGACCTTTACATATCAATAATTTTCATCAAAAAATTTTAACACGACGAATACTCCGCCACCCGATTCCTACCAGCTCGTTTTGCCCCAACATAAAGCGCTCGATCTGCATGTCGTATTAACGCAAGCGCATCTTCCGCATCCTCAGGTGCTGTCGCCACACCAATCGAAGCTGTAATCATTACCTTCTGTATTTTTTCTAAATCTAATGATTGTTTGATGGTAAATGGCCAATTGGATATCATTTGCCTAATTTGTTCGGCGATTTGGTAGGCATCTTCTTTTGCTGTATCAGGTAAGAGAATGACGAATTCTTCCCCGCCATAACGCGCTACCGTACCACGGCCTCCAACCAATTTACTTAGCCTGCTAGACAGTTCAACGAGGATTTCATTTCCACTTTGGTGTCCATAGGTATCGTTAACTGCTTTAAAGTGGTCAATATCAAGAATAATTAACGAAAGCTGTTTGCGCTCAAATTGCATTAGTTTTTCAAATTCCTCGGTTAGCAGATTTTCAAAATAGCGATAATTATATAGTTTGGTTAGTGAGCAGTGTTCACTTTGCATTTTTGTCAGTTTATAATGCTTTGCATTCTCTATCGCAACGGCAAAGTGGGAACACAGGATGTCGATAATCATCAGCTGGAATTTTTCAAAAGCACGCTTTCGCTTCGAAGCCAGTAATAATACTCCAATTACTTTTTTGCTTCGAACGATTGGTACACCTAGGATACTCTCAGCGTCATCAGGGATATGGCCGTTTGCATACTGGCGCCACCCTTTTCTGGCTGAAAATAAGAAGGTCTTTTGCTCGCCCCATACCATCCCGCTTATTCCTTCATTTTTCTTCACAGATGGTAAATCATTGGGGAAGCCACTTTCAATCCCTCGAACCAATTGAAGTTCATCATTCTTAGTTACTTCGAAAATATAAGCATAATCAACCGGGAGCATTTCACTTAACTTCTGAATTAACAGATCTACCACGTCATCGACCTTCAAGCGCTCGGCCATTTGATGGCCAATCTCTGCAGCCTTTTGTAAATATTCATTTATTTTTTCACTTGAATAATAGAGTCTAAATATCATTGATAAACTGACAAACGGGATACCGACAAACAGGACGGCTAAGATTCCGAACTGATTATAGAGAATATACAGCACCAAACCAATCGGGAAGGTGATGAAGGTTGTAATTGTCTCAACAATGAAATCCTTTCCAAAATAGGATACCTTGCTTTTATAGATAAAATAGAGATTGAAAGAAACAATGATTTGGTTCATCGAATAACTTACCACTGCATAAAGAATAGCAAGCCATAATGACTTGGTGTCGTATTCAAAGTTAGGGCCAGCCTGTCCACCAAGCAAGTAATAGACCATCCCGCTCGTTACGGAAACGATAAAGAACATATTCAAGTTAACTGGGAGGCGGTATAATTCACCTTTACGAAGAATCCTCATCTTGAGAAGTAAAACCACTACAGCTATTTGTGCAAAAATAATTTCAACAAATAAACCAAAATGTAAAAAGGTAGCAAGCGCCACCCATTGGATTAAAAAGATAAACATTTCATTTATGACAATTGGCATCGTTGCAACCACGCAGGTTAACAGCAAAAAGGCAAAAATATCTAACCATTGCCCAGAGAGATTGGGTGGATAAGCCTTATAGACTAACCAGGTTCCCACAGGAACGAAAAAAATCCAGGTAAGAACAATTAACCTCTTAATGTGCGGTTTTACTTTCATGCTTACCCCCCTCTCTTTCTTAGTTAGGTATCATTATTTTATCATGATAAAAATACCTTGTCATAGAGAAGTTATCTTATTTTTCAAATAGTTAGTCAAAAATGGTTTTACCTCTGAAATAAAATAAAGGGAACCCGTTATGACTAACATGCTGTTGTGTTCTAGGTTTTGGATTTCTTCTATTAGATAGGGACCCCAGTCATCGACGGATAGTTTATTCTGTGATTGACTAATGTTGAGTAATTGTTCCGCTTTAGCCGCACGCGGAAAATCAAAGCTAACAAAGGTAATTTGGGCCGCTATTTTATCCAACTTGACAATCATTTGATCGAGCTTTTTATCCGTTAACGCCGCAAATACAAGCTGAATCTGGCGATTTTGGTATCTAGTTGTTAATTCGTGAGTTAGCGCTGTTATCCCTTCTTCATTATGGGCCCCATCAATGATCACAAGAGGGTTTTCAGAAAGAATTTCAAATCTGCCTGGCCAGTACGCCTTTTTTAAACCGGTTCTAATTGCTTGGTCAGAGAGAAGGAATGACCCCTTTTGATTTAAAAATTGGGCGGCAATTACGGCAAGGGCTGCATTTTCCGTTTGATGCTGACCGATCATGTTGATTTCCAGTTGGTTGATTGGTTGAAATGGAGTGATAACATTAAAGACTTCGCCTTTTACTTGGGATTGATGGCCACTAATCGATAATTCCTGATTTAGGCGGTAAAGAGGTGCCTTCCTCTTTTCGGCTTGTTCCTCAATGACCTTAAGCGCATCCGGATGTTTGACAGCTGTAAAAATAGCGGTGTTCTCTTTGATAATCCCTGCTTTTTCAAACGCAATTTCCGCATAGGTGGTACCAAGGATGTTCGTGTGATCAAGTCCAATGTTCGTAATGATACTAGCTAACGGTTGAATGATATTTGTGGAATCAAATCGACCGCCTAAACCTACTTCAAAAATGATAATGTCTACTTGGTTCATCGTGGCGAAATAATGGAATGCCATGGCGGTAATTACTTCAAACTCGGTTGGCCCGCCAAGTTCGGTTTCCTCTAATTCGTCCGCCAAGGGGCGAATGACATTTGCTAATTGGAGCAATTCTTCATCCGTTATCGCTTTTCCGTTGACACTGATTCGTTCGTTGAACTGTTCAATATAGGGCGAGGTAAAGGTACCAACTGTATACCCACCTGCTTCAAGAATCGAACGGAGAAAGGTTACAGTTGAGCCTTTGCCATTGGTACCGCCAATATGAACTGTCTTCATTTTCGTTTCTGGATGGCCAAGCTTGTCCATCATCCATTCCATCCGCTTTAAACCAGGCTTTATTCCAAGTCTTAACCTTGCATGGATCCATTCAAGGGCTTCTTTATAGGTAGTAAACATACGTGACACCCCATCTTTTGGTATGATTAAAAGATGAGACAAATCCATTGCTGGACTCACCTCACCTTTTTGTTTTGTTTATCCTCTTAATTCTTTAATTCGCGCTTCGACGATTGCTCTCTTCTCGCGGTAATCATTTTCTTTGGCACGCTCTTCAGCTACAACACTTTCTGGTGCCTTTTTCATGAAGCCTTCGTTGCTTAATTTCTTTTGAACTCTATCGACTTCTTTATTCAAACGTTCAAATTCTTTTTCGAGACGAGCAATTTCTTCGTCAATGTTAATTAAGCCTTCAAGCGGAAGGATAATCTCTAAGCCAGTGATTACCGCAGTCATTGCTTTTTCAGGAGTTTCCAGTGCAACACCCATTTGTAATTCTTCTGGATTACAGAAGCGTTCAATATAGCTGCGGTTATTCTCAATCGATTTGAGAATTGTTTCATCCTTTGCTTTGACAAGCATTTTGATTTTCTTACTCATTGGCGTATTTACTTCAGCACGAATATTCCGAACGGAACGAATCATTTCTACGAGCAGTTTCATTTCTTGGGCCGCTTGATCGTCAGATAGTGCTGGATTAACTTCAGGCCATGCTGCAGTTGTAATTGACTCCCCTTTATGTGGAAGGTTTTGCCAAATTTCCTCGGTGATAAATGGCATGAATGGATGCAATAAACGCATCGTTTGATCTAAAACATGAGCAAGAATCGAACGAGTTGTTTTCTTCGCTGCTTCATCTTCACCATATAACGGCAATTTCGCCATTTCAATATACCAATCACAGAAGTCATCCCAGATGAAGTTGTAAAGGGCACGACCCACTTCACCAAATTCATAACGGTCCGAAAGTCTTGTTACATGTTCAATTGTTTCATTTAAGCGCGTTAGAATCCATTTGTCGGCAACCGATTTTTCTCCGCTGAAATCAATCTCTTCGTAAGTCATACCGTCCATGTTCATTAACGCAAACCGGGAAGCATTCCAAATTTTATTAGCAAAGTTCCAAGTCGATTCTACTTTTTCAAAGCTAAAACGTAAATCCTGACCTGGTGAACTTCCCGTTGAAAGGAAATATCTTAACGCATCGGCGCCGTACTTTTCGATGACATCCATTGGGTCTACGCCGTTACCTAGTGACTTACTCATTTTACGTCCTTGTTCATCACGAACGAGACCATGGATGAGCACATCTTTAAATGGACGTTCACCTGTAAACTCGATGCTTTGGAAAATCATTCTCGATACCCAGAAGAAGATGATATCATAGCCTGTTACTAATACATCGGTTGGGAAGTAACGTTTGAAATCGGCTGCTTCTGTATTTGGCCAACCCATCGTTGAAAAAGGCCACAGAGCGGAGCTGAACCATGTATCAAGGACATCTTTATCCTGTTCCCAGTTTTCAGCATCTGCCGGTGCTTCTGTACCCACATATATCTCACCTGTTTGCTTGTGGTACCAAGCTGGAATACGGTGCCCCCACCAAAGCTGTCTTGAAATACACCAATCACGGATATTTTCCATCCAGCGAAGGTACGTTTTTTCGAAACGATCAGGGACAAAGTTTACTTTTTCTTCTTTGTTTTGTAAGGCAATCGCTTCATCGGCGAGCGGCTGCATTTTAACAAACCATTGAGTTGATAGGTATGGTTCAACAACGGCACCGCTACGTTCAGAGTGACCTACGGAGTGTGGATGCTCTTCAATTTTGAAAAGTACGCCTTGCTCCTGCAGGTCTTTGACGATTTGCTTACGGCATTCAAAACGGTCTAGTCCTTTATACTTGCCGGCTTTATCATTCATCGAACCGTCTTCGTTCATAACAAGAACTCGCTCTAGATTATGACGATTACCCACTTCAAAATCGTTCGGGTCATGAGCAGGAGTAATTTTTACGGCACCAGATCCGAAGTCCATATCGACATAATCATCGCCTACGATTGGAATTTCACGGCCAACGATTGGCAGAATGACCGTTTTACCAATCAGGTGCTTGTAACGATCGTCTTCTGGGTGAACGGCAACCGCAGTATCACCAAGCATCGTTTCTGGACGAGTCGTTGCAACCTCGATATGTCCAGAACCATCGGCAAGTGGATAACTCATATGATAAAATCCACCTTGAACATCTTTATAAATTACTTCGATATCTGAGAGAGCTGTTTTAGTGGACGGATCCCAGTTAATAATATATTCGCCGCGGTAGATGAGACCTTTTTTATAAAGGGTAACAAACACCTCTTTAACCGCATCAGATAAGCCCTCATCAAGCGTGAAACGTTCGCGGCTGTAATCTAAGCCTAAACCAAGTTTCGACCACTGCTGACGGATATGGGACGCATACTCTTCCTTCCACTTCCATGTTTCCTCAACGAATTTTTCTCGTCCTAAATCGTAGCGACTTTTACCTTCGCTGCGAAGTTTTTCTTCCACCTTCGCTTGGGTTGCAATCCCCGCATGGTCCATCCCCGGTAACCAGAGAACATCATACCCCTGCATCCGTTTCATTCGAGTTACGATGTCTTGTAGCGTGGTATCCCAGGCATGACCTAAATGAAGTCTCCCGGTTACGTTCGGCGGCGGGATAACAACTGTGTAGGGCTCTTTGCCCTCATCATTTTTAGCTTCAAAAAACTTACCTTTAAGCCACCATTCATAACGACCTTTTTCAATCGTTTGCGGGTCGTATTTCGTAGGCATTGTTAATTCCTTTGTTTCCATTTAAAAATTCCTCCTTTGTTTCCTTTTCCATAATAAAAACCCCATTCGTCATAAAAGGACGAATGGAGTTTGCTTCGCGGTACCACCTTTTTTCCAATCAAAAAACTGATTGGCACTTATGTAAATAACGGATTTAGTCCGTCTTCAACTAATAGGATCTTTTAAATCCGTTCGCAGAAGAAGCTCATGGGCGACCTTCCGACTTTCTGCTTAGGAAATCTTCCAGCTAGTGATTTCCCTCTCTTGAAGCAGGTTGACATCGTACTCTTCCCTGTCGTTGCTTTTGTAATTAAATTATATTGTAATACTACCGAAAAAAAGGGTTTGACGTCAATAATGATAACCATTTTTTTTATTTTTTATACTATATGTATAGTTTTTGGAGATTTCTCCGCACTTGTGGAATATACATAAATTAAATAATGAGGGGGGTTGTCGGGTGAAGAGAAATTTCAATAAATTTAAATTCCAACCCTGGTTTAGGACTTGTCGAAGAGTTTGTGGTCAATTAATTATTCCTTTTGTTATCTTTCAATTTCTTCGAACACTAATCATACCTACGTTCATTGATATATTGTTGTTAACGGTTTTTGTAGCAATCGCGGTATCACTATATTTTGAAATCGTTTAAGGAGCCCATTTTGCAGATGACTACTGCGGCTGGGCTCCTTCTTTTGCTGCTGCGGCTGCGGCAGCTTGGGCATCCATTTCGGTCATTCTCATTACGACATACTCGGAGTTTTTCAAATGCCAGTAGCGGTGCTGCAGCTGACGGACATATTTTAATTCATTCTTTGGACGAGACTTTCGGTAGTAACTTTCTGCGACTTGGATAATGGGAATTGGAAGTGCTAAATAGCTGTAGAATAATAACTTTTCATCTTCTTTAAACGGAAAGTATTTAAAATAGTGATATACCCAGTCAATCGCTGTGTCGCTTCGCTTCGGATTGGTATTTAAGGCACGTGATAAATATGGCAGGAGGTCATGTATAGGTGAGCCATAACGAGCATTCTCAAAGTTGATAAAAAAGCCATATCCTTTGTCATCGTACAAGAAATGCTCGGATGACAATTTCCCGTGCGTAATGACCATACGGGCCTTTTCGTTATCCTTTGTTTTTTCATACCATTCTTCAAATTTCGTTTTCGAAAACCTGAGCGCTTGGCTGATTTCATTGTAATAGAGGCAATATAACAATTCGAACGGCGACATATAGGTCTTTTTTTCACATTCGTCGATGAAGCCATCAAGGAATTCCTGTTGCTTTTCATGCTGTTGTATCGTCTTTTCATAATGCTCGGTTCGTTCTTCTTTGTTCATTTCAATTTCTTTAGCGGAAAGGGTATGAAGACGTGCGAGTTCACGAAAGAGCTGATGGTTTTTTTGCTGACGGTCTTCCTTCTGCTCATTCGACATCCACGGCATTAAATAATAAAGATACTCGTTGTGCAAGACCGCATACCTGCCGTCCATCGTCGGGTAAATAGGGACAATGCGGTTATACCCCTTTTGGTACAGAAGATGAACATGGCGAATGAAGTCAGTCCCGGTCTTGGGATCGATTTTTTTTAAAGCAAAATTCCCTTTGTTTGAATAAACCTTTAGGACACTGCCGAAATCCTCCACAAAATAAGGCTCGACAAGGTAATTTTTTAAGATGGGTGTAATTGTTTCAATATGATTCGAGTTACTCACGAGAACTCAACTCACTTTCAATAATTAAAGCGTAATCGCCCGGTTAGCGGCGTATGGACTGGAGCGCTTCGACTGAGATAAAGGAAACACGGAGAGTGTTAGCGATCCGATGTTGACTTATCGTAGGGAGAAGAGCGAAGTCCACTAGACGCTGGGCGATGGAGCTAGACAGTAATCTATGTTCAAATACCTATACATTCTTGTGTCAATTAAAGCGTAATCGCCCTTTTAGTGCACTTGGGCGGTCTTAAAAAGAAGGTGAGCAGGTCAAAGTAACCCGCTCATCCTTTTATATTATTTTTTTGCCATGCTGTTTGGGATATATAATACTTGACCTTCAAATATATCTTGACTAAGTTCAAGATTGTTGACACGAAGAAGGTTTTGAATTGAAACATCATATCGGTCTGCCACGCTGTTAACGGTATCACCCTTTTGGACGATACAAACTTTTACTTTTGCCTGAGCAGAGCTTTCATCCTTCCGAGCGAAAAATTCAGTTAATGTCATGCTTTTCTTTTTAGGTGCTTTTTTCTTTTTCACATTCTTTGGTGGTGCCTCTTCGTGTGAGGAACTTTCCTCGACTTCATGAACTTCCTCTTCAAACTGAACAGTCGGAGTGGGGGTTGGCTCCACTTCTGTAACTTGCTGTGGTGCCGCTTCTGACTGGCTTCCCTCACTTCTTGCTTGTTGGAAATTCCATGAAGGTTGTTTGGGCTCTTTTCTTACCTCTTCGAAATCCAATGAAGGCTGTTTAGGCTCGTTTTTTACCTCTTCGAAATCCAATGAATGCTGGTTGGATTCGGTTCTTGCTTCTTCGTATTCCCATGATGGCTGGTTAGATTCACTTCTTGCTTCTTCGTATTCCCATGATGGTTGGTTAGATTCACTTCTTGCTTCTTCATATTCCCATGATGGCTGGTTAGATTCTTCCTCTGCGTCTTCCTGTGGTTGATAATTGAAGGTCGGAAATTTCGGTAAAATTTCCACACTCTCTTCTTCTTGAGGCTTTCTTGCTTCAGCTTCAAACAAGAAATTATCCTGGTAATTACTTTGAACCGATGCTAGTTCCACTTCAATTTCCTCGGCATCTTCGTCTACGTTCTCAAGATCCGTACGAGAGATCACCTCAATTTCCACAGCTTCATCCTGCGGTTGTTGCTCTTTCTGTTGTTGCTGCTCAGTTCCATATAGGCCGCTAATGGTCAGGTCAGCTGCTAGCTTAAGACAGCTGCGCTCAGGAATCGAATAATCAAAGGATTCGACGAGGACATCGATATCGTAGATACTTTGAATCCGATTATTTGGAATGGTGATATCAACTGGGAATCGATGTGAAAATTCACAGGTTCCTCCCTCTTGTGCATCGACCCTCTCCACAAACTTTTGGGATGTTACACCTTCATCTTCATTTTCATTATTAGGTTCGTAACTTTTATATTCGCCAGTGAGTTCGAGCGAACCTCTTATGGTTACGTACTGATCGTTTTCCTGGATTGTAATGTCCGGGTCTAGAGAAATGGAAACAAGCTCTTCGACTTCCTGTCCTTTTCTAAACCACAATGACTCCTCCAAAGAAAATCGTAGGCACGATTGATTCTCCTGAGACAAAGCGACTCCTCCTTTCGTTTCCTTTATGCAAAATCACTATGTCAATTACACAATATGAAGCAGAGCCTTTATTTATGATAAAAAACATAGTTTAGCGAAGAAAAGAATCGGGTTTTTTGGAAAGGGTGGGTGGGATTCCGCCAAATTGCGTGGGAATTCCGCCGAATTCCTTCGTTATTCCGCCAAACCGGGGCAGGATTCCGCCAACTTTTATATTTATTCCGCCAAACCCCGGAAGAATTCCGCCAAACTCCATTTTCAAGCAGCATCTCAAACATACAAAAAGCCAGTCCCCAGACTGGCTCAACTCACTAAGTTTCTAACTATACAAAAAACACCCACCAAATAGGTGGGTGCCTGACACCGAATTTATTTAAGCTTTGAGAAGGCAATTTCTGCTGCACGGATTGTCTTTTCAATGTCTTCATCAGAATGCTCTGTAGATAGGAACAATCCTTCGAACTGTGATGGCGGTAAGAAGATCCCTTGGTCAGCCATTTCACGGTAATACGCTGCAAAGAACTCTAAATTAGATGATCTTGCTACCTCATAATTAATAACATTTTCATTGGTAAAGAAGAAGCCAATCATTGAACCTGCACGGTTAAATGTTATTGGAATATTATATTTTTCAGCCGCAGCCTTAAAGCCTTTTTCCAGTAAATCTCCTTTACGGATAAATTCCTTGTAATGGGCTGGTGTTAATTGGCTTAACGTTTCATAACCAGCTGTCATGGCAAGTGGGTTACCGGAAAGAGTTCCTGCTTGGTAAATCGGACCGCTTGGAGCAATTTGCTTCATGATTTCCGCTTTCCCGCCGTACGCACCGACAGGAAGTCCGCCGCCGATTACTTTACCAAGGCAAGTAATATCAGGCGTGATATTGAAATAGCCCTGGGCACAATTGTAACCAACACGGAAGCCGGTCATTACCTCATCAAAAATGAGCAATGAGCCGTTAGCCGTAGTTATCTCACGCAATCCTTCTAAGAAACCTGGAAGCGGTGGGACTAGACCCATATTTCCGGCAACAGGCTCGACAATAATACATGCGATATCTTCCCCGAATTGTTCAAAAGCAAACTTCACGCTCTCAAGGTCATTGTAAGGGACTGTGATCGTATTTTTTGCAACGCCTTCTGGAACACCAGGGCTGTCAGGCAAACCTAGTGTTGCCACGCCAGAGCCCGCCTTAATCAACAAGGAATCGCCATGACCGTGGTAACAGCCTTCAAATTTCAAAATCTTATTACGGCCAGTATAGCCTCTCGCTAATCGAAGCGCACTCATCGTTGCTTCCGTTCCTGAAGAAACCATCCGGATCACTTCAATCGATGGGACCCGTTCAATCACAAGATTAGCTAGTTTATTTTCCATTAATGTTGGTGCACCGAAGCTTGTCCCAAGTTCTGCAACCTTTTTTAAGCCTTCTACCACTCGGTCATTCGTATGGCCCAGAATTAGTGGTCCCCATGAAAGTACATAGTCAATGTATTCATTGCCATCAATATCATAAATTTTTGAGCCCTTGCCTCTTTCCATAAAGATCGGGTCCATATTCACGGATTTAAAGGCTCGAACCGGACTATTGACTCCGCCTGGCATGATGGTTTGCGCTTCTTTAAATGCTTCAATCGATTTTGTATACGAACGCATTCTGTTCCCTCATTTCAAATTATTGGTTTTCTTTTAACCAGCGAACTGCATCTTTCGCAGCATACGTAATAATAAGGTCAGCTCCCGCACGTTTCATACCCATTAACATTTCAAGTACGGTGTTTTTCTCATCAATCCAACCATTTTGAGCAGCAGCTTTCACCATTGCATATTCACCACTTACGTTGTAAATAACGATTGGCAAATTAAAGGTGTTTTTCATATCACGAACAATATCTAGGTATGGCATACCTGGTTTTACGATTAAGAAATCAGCGCCTTCTTCCACATCGGATTCAGCTTCTCTAAACGCTTCCATGCGGTTAGCAGGGTCCATTTGATAAGTCTTGCGATCGCCAAATTGCGGCGCACCCTCAGCAGCTTCACGGAACGGACCGTAGAATGCCGATGCATATTTCACGGCATATGACATGATCGGAATCTCTGTAAAGCCTGCTTCGTCTAAGCCCGCACGAATGGCAGCAACAAAACCATCCATCATGTTAGATGGGGCAATAATGTCAGCACCTGCTTCTGCCTGAGCGATAGCAGTTTTTACAAGCAATTCAAGGGATTGGTCGTTTAAAACTTTCTCACCTTCCACCACACCGCAATGCCCGTGGCTTGTATATTCACATAAGCATGTGTCGGCTACCACAATAATCTCAGGAAACTTCTCTTTGATAAAACGAGTCGCAACCTGTACAATGCCATGATCATGATAGGCCTGCTCACCGCATGCATCCTTTGTTTTAGGAATTCCAAATAGTAAAACGGACTTAATTCCATGGGCAACGATATCTTCCATTTCAGCTTCTAAATGATCCATCGATACTTGGTACACTCCAGGCATGGATGAGACTTCCTTGCGGATATTCTCGCCTTCATAAATAAACAGCGGATAAATGAAGTCTTCCGCTTTCAAGTGATTTTCTCGAACTAATGAACGCATGCTCGCACTTGAGCGTAAGCGGCGATGACGTTTAAATTGAAGTTCCATTTATTATTCCTCCTTATCTAAATAAGCAATCGTACTGTTAATCATTTCTTTAACTGTGTACTCCTCGGGTGAGGCATGTACCGTTAAACCATACGCACGTAATTTCTTTTCCGTAATCGGACCGATACAGCCAATGATGCAATTTTTCAGTTGCTCGTTTAATCCATACTCCTTAACAACAGCCATTAGGTGGTCGACCGTCGAAGGGCTTGTAAAGGTGAGGATATCGAGTTGTTGATCCGCTAGCATCCCAGCCAACTTAACCCGGCTCTCAGCCGGCATGTAGGTCTCATAGATCACAACCTCATTAACATGCGCACCCGCTTCTGTTAAGGACCTGGCAATATATTCGCGGGCTAGGTTTCCTTTAGGGACCAGCACCCGTGCATCCTTATCAATCAATGGAATAAATTCTTCCACAAACGCTTCTGCCACATAGGCGGACGGGACAAACTGTGGTGTCAGTCCCATTTCCGTTAAGACCTCGCCTGTCTTTTTCCCAATAACAGCGATTTTCGGAAACGCTTCGCCAATCCCTTCCTTTTTAAAAAAGGAAAAGAAGGTTTCAACGGTTACGTTACTCGTAAAAATAATCCAGTCATATGTATTAAGCGCAAGCAAAGCATCGTTGAGACACTGATTTTTTTCAATCGGACGAAAGGAAAGAAGAGGGATTTCGATTGGAATCCCTCCATACCTTTCAACTAGCTGTGAAAAGGATTTCGCTTGATTTTCTCCTCTTGGAACCAGAACGGTTTTATCAAGCAAAGGTAACGATTGGATCATTGACCTTCGAGCTCCCGTTTCACCTTTTCGATCAGGTCTTTCCCGCCTTTTTGGATTAATAAGTCAGCAGCCTCTAAACCAAGCTCTTCCGGATTATGTCCTCTAACTTCTTCTTTAATAATTTCTTGCCCTTCTGGTGATGCAACTAAAACGTTTAAGACGATTTCATCATTTTCAGCTACATAGGCGAAGCCAGCAATTGGTACCTGACACCCACCTTCCATTTTTTGAAGGAAAGCACGCTCAGCATGAACCGCTCTTTCTGTTTTCTTGCAGGTGAATTTTTCAAAAAGTTCTAATAGTTCTTTATCATCTTCACGGCATTCGATCGATAATGCCCCTTGTCCAACGGCAGGAATACAAAGATCGGCATCAAGGTATTCTGTGACGACGTCAGACGCCCAGCCCAGACGGTAAAGGCCTGCTGCTGCTAAAATAATCGCATCGTATTCTTCGGTTTCTAATTTTGCTAATCTAGTATCGACATTCCCTCGGATCCATTTGATCTCTAAATCTGGACGGGCTACTAATAGCTGAGCACTGCGACGCAGACTGCTCGTTCCGATAATTGCCCCAGGTTTTAAATCTTTTAACTTTACATGTCCTCTGGAAATTAGCGCGTCACGATGGTCCTCACGGAAAGGAATGCAGCCAATTGTAAGTCCTTTTGGTAAAACAGCTGGCATGTCTTTCATACTATGAACGGCCATATCAATCTCTTTATCAAGCATGGCCTGCTCGATTTCTTTAACAAATAATCCTTTTCCGCCTACTTTTGAAAGGGTGACGTCTAAGATTTGGTCCCCTTTTGTGACAATTTCTTTCACTTCAAATTCAAAGCGAGGGTCCAACTTTTTTAGCTGGTCCATTACCCAGTTTGTTTGTGTTAATGCCAATTTGCTTCGTCTAGAACCTACAATGATTTTTCTCATGAATGCAACCTCCTGAGGTTATGCGCGCTACGCATACCATAAATGAAAAGATGATAATTTACCAAATAAGAAGAAGTTAATTAAAACAATTAGAAAAGATGCTGAATTCCAAATCGCTAATTTCCGTCCAGATAGATTTTTCACTATACGAAGATATAGCAGAATACTATAGGCTGTTAATAACAGAAACGAGCCAACAATTTTCATATCGTACCATGGCATCCCCGGTACCTTGAGGAAGGCCCACTGCAATCCTAAGATGAGACTAAGCAGCAGCATTGGAACACCGATTACGGCCAATATGTAGGATGATTTTTCAAGCTTATCTAAATCGGCCAATCGTATAAGTCTCGTTCCCCACTTTTTCCGCTTTAATAAATCATATTGAAGCAGATATAACGACGAGAAAACGAAAGATAAGGAAAATGCACCGTACGAAAGGATTGCCATCGTAATATGAATCAACAGCAGCTCCGAAACCAGCCGCTGCGCCATGATATGTGAACTATATTGCATCGGCGCAAAAGTATGAATAGCCATGACCGTAAAGCCGAGGATATTCGTGAAAAAGACGATAAAATCGACTCTCATTAAATGATTGATAGCAATGGACAATGTGACTAGAATCCATGCATAGAAATAGAGTCCCTCAAAAATGGTTAACACAGGGAATCTGCCTGTTTTGTACATATAGATTCCGAGGAAGACAGTTTGCAAAATCCATACCAACGCAAGTAACCAGAAAGCAAAACGGTTTGCCTTCCGGTTATGGTGTAGGAAATCGAAAAAATATAACAACACACTAAAGGCATATAGAACAACGGTTAATTCATGAAGCCTTGTCATAAAGACATTAAACATAGAATGTACCCCTTATGACTGAAAGGAAGCCTGCGGTGTTGTAACCGGTATTTGATTTGTTTCGGCTGCTTTCGAATGTTGTTCCTTAACGAGCTCTTCAATATGAAAGATCTTCATAAAAAGATCCATTGCTTGATTTGCATCAGGTCGCGCAGCCAATTCTTTCGCTTGTAAAATAGGGTCCTTTAGAAGCTGGTTGATGATACTTTTTGTATGTTTATTTAACACTTTTAGATCACGTTCTGATAAATTTGGCAGTTTTCTTTCCAAACTATCCATTGTTTCAGATTGGATGACATGAGCTTTTTCTCGAAGCGCTGAGATCACCGGAACCACACCAAGCATGCCTAGCCATTGCTTGAACTCAACGATTTCTTTTTCAATCATGAGCATGATTTTTTCAGCCGCTTTCTTCCGCTCCTGCAGATTGGCCTCCACAATCCCCTCTAAATCGTCAATATCGTATAAAAAGACATTCTCAAGTTCAGCAATTCTTGGATCCAAGTCCCGTGGCACAGCAATGTCTACCATAAATAATGGCTTGCCTTTGCGCTTTTTCTCGACCTTGACCATCATTTCCTTTGAAATAACAAAGTCCTTTGCACCGGTTGAACTAATCAGAATATCAGCTTCTGCCAATGATTTTTCTAATTCTGCTAATGTTCTTGCCTTCCCGCTGAAGCGGTTAGCTAAGTCTTGAGCCTTTTCATAGGTCCGATTAATAACGGTAACTTTCTTCACGCCATTACCGTGAAGGTTTTGAGCAGCCAATTCACCCATTTTACCGGCACCAAAAATTAACACATGTTTATTGGCAAGTGAACCAAAAATCTTCTTCGCCAATTCTACTGCAGCATAACTGACAGATACAGCATTTGCGCCAATATCGGTTTCTGAATGGGCACGTTTGGCAAGTGTTATTGCTTGTTTAAACAAGTGGTTAAACACAGTACCCGTAGTACCTTCTTGTTGACCGAGCATAAAACTTGTACGAACCTGTCCAAGGATTTGTGTTTCCCCTAAAACCATGGAATTCAATCCACAAGTCACGTTAAATAAATGATCCACTGCGCCATCATCTTCATACACAAATAAAAACGGAGAAAATTCTTTTTGTTCTATTCCGAACCATTCTGACAGAAATTCTTTAATATAATAGCGGCCAGTATGTAATTGATCCACAACCGCATAAATTTCCGTACGATTACATGTAGACAAGATGATATTTTCTAGGATGCTTTTTTTTGTATTTAACTTTTTTATGGCTTCCGCTAGATCGGCTTCATTAAAAGATAACCGCTCACGAATTTCCACAGGGGCAGTTTTATAGTTTATACCGATCACTATTGTATGCATTTGTAAGGACACCCCCCCATAGATATTACAACTTAACTAGTATGATTATATCATGACCAAATTCGACTTTTGCTCGAAAAATGTGAACAGAAAACGAAACTATATGTTAATATATTAAAGGAAAGTTGAGTAAAAGTTATACTGATAAGGACATATTAGCGTGGTTTCCTTTAGATTTTCTTAATAGCTAAATATATTTTTTTAAAATACTTCCTTATGTACAGTACCAAAAAAGTGGACGATATTCAAGTGAACCTTACTGGAAGTGGTGTTTTTGATGAAGAATCAACGAATTTTTCCTGGGATTATTTTAATAGGCTTTGGAGTTTACTTTCTATTGCAACAAGCTGGGATAACGATTTTCCAACAATTTTTCACTTGGCCAACCCTGCTAATGATTGTTGGAATTGCTTTTTTAGGTCAAGGGTATTCAGCGCACGAGTCTGAGGCAATTCTTCCTGGGGTCATAATGACTGGATTTGGACTTCATTTTCTTCTGGTCGGCAAGATACCCCTTTGGCCAAGCAACAATATTGGTATGCTCATATTAATCATTTCAATCGGATGTTTTCTGCGCTTTCAAAAAACGAATGCTGGTTTGTTCCAAGCATTTCTTTTTCTTATTTTAGCTGTTCTTCTGTTATTTTATGATAAAATAACTGCCTATTTTGATTTACTTCAAAACGGAATGAGTTTTGTGTGGAAATTTTGGCCCGCTCTCCTCATTGTTGTTGGTATTTATTTTCTACTTAAGAAGAAAAAATAACCGCCTGGCGCAAAATGCCCAGGCGGTTATTTTTTCAAGATTAGAATGTATAAACTTTTGACTTTGAAAATTGTCCAGCTCCAACGCCCTAGCGGCTAGTGTCCTTCGCTCTCCGCCCTACGATAAGTCAACATCGAATCGCTATCGCTCTTCGTGTTTCCTTTATCTCAGTTGGAGCGCTCCAGGCCATACGCCGCTGAACAGGGCGCTTGCGCTTTTCTTACATATAGCTTTGCAAAACGGACCATGCCTCATCTTTTCCAAGGCCAGTTTCTGATGAAAACAATACCATTTGATCATTTTTATCAAGGTCTAACGTTTCTCTGACTATTTTTAAATGCTTTTGCCATTTCCCTTTGGGGATTTTATCTGCCTTTGTGGCAATGATGATACAAGGAATCTCATGATGCTTGAAAAAATCATACATCATCACATCATCCTTGGACGGTGGATGTCTAAGGTCAACGATTTGAACCGCCGCTCTTAATTGCTCGCGCGAGGTAAAATACGTTTCAATCATTCTTCCCCATGCTGCCCGCTCCGATTTTGAAACCTTCGCGTATCCATAACCAGGCACATCGACAAAATGCAACATTTCGTTAATCAAGTAGAAATTAAGCGTTTGTGTTTTTCCTGGCTTCGATGATATTCTTGCTAAAGCTTTTCGGTTCAGCATTTTATTGATAAAAGAAGATTTACCGACATTGGAACGACCGGCAAGCGCAAACTCAGGTAATTCTGTTTCTGGATATTGTTCTGGCTTTACTGCACTGATGACAATCTCTGAGCTGACTACCTTCATTTCACTTCACCTTCCAACAGGGCATGCTTCAAGACTTCATCGACATGGGACACAAGGACAAAATCCAGATCATTCCTGACGCTTTCTGGGATATCATCTATATCTTTTTCGTTATCCTTTGGAAGAATAATCTTGGTTAAGCCCGCTCTATGGGCGCTAAGTGTCTTTTCCTTTAAGCCACCGATTGGAAGAACCCTGCCCCTTAAGGTAATCTCACCAGTCATACCTACTTCACGCCGAATCGGTCGATTAGACAGAGCGGATACAAGTGCGGTTGCCATCGTTATTCCAGCGGAAGGTCCATCCTTTGGTACTGCACCTTCTGGAACATGGATATGGATATCATATTTTTCATGGAAGTCCTCTTCAATCCCAAGTTCCTTGGCTTTGGACCGGATATAACTAAACGCCGCTTGTGCTGACTCCTTCATCACTTCGCCAAGCTTTCCGGTTAATACAAGTTTCCCTTTACCGGGCGATAAAGATACCTCAATTTGGAGAGTGTCGCCGCCAACGGTTGTATAGGCTAAACCGGTTGCCACACCCACCTGATCTTCAGACTCGGCCATCCCATAGTGGAATCTGGTTTTCCCTAAAAACTCTTCAATATTTTTTTCAGTAATAATGACACGTTTTTTCTCACCGGAAACAATAATTTTTGCTGTTTTCCGGCAAAGCGTTGCCATCTGACGTTCTAAACTACGAACACCAGCTTCGCGAGTGTAGTAACGAACGACTTTTAGAATCGCATCATCCCGGACTTGAAGAATTCCTTTGGAAAGACCATTTTCTTTGATTTGTTTTGGAAGTAAATGATCTCGGCAAATATGGACCTTTTCAAGCTCCGTATAGCCTGCAATTGTAATGATTTCCATTCTGTCCAAAAGTGGACCAGGAATCGTTGATAGGTTATTTGCTGTTGCGATAAACATAACCTTAGAAAGGTCATAAGTTTCTTCTATATAATGGTCGCTAAAGTTATTATTTTGTTCAGGGTCTAATACTTCAAGCATAGCGCTCGATGGATCGCCACGGAAGTCACTTGACATTTTATCGATTTCATCCAGTAAGAAGACCGGGTTAATCGTTCCCGCTTTTTTCATTCCTTGGATGATTCGTCCTGGCATGGCCCCAACATAGGTCCTACGATGTCCACGAATTTCCGATTCATCGCGTACTCCGCCTAATGACACACGGACAAAATTCCGATTGAGCGATGTCGCAATTGATCGTGCAAGGCTTGTTTTACCAACACCCGGAGGGCCTGCGAGACAAAGGATCGGTCCTTTTAACGAATTGGTTAGCTTCTGAACCGCTAAATATTCGAGAACACGTTCCTTCACTTTTTCAAGTCCGTAATGGTCCTGATTTAAAACCTTTTCAGCTCGAAGAATGTCAATGTCATCCTCCGTTTTTTTCGACCACGGAATGGAGATTAACCATTCAATATAATTACGAATTACCGCACTTTCTGCCGAGCTTGCTGGCACCTTTTCATAGCGATCAAGTTCCTTACGTGCAGCTTGAAGGACATGTTCAGGCATTCCTGCTTGCTCAACTTTTTTTGTAAGTTCAACAATTTCACCCGTTTTACCTTCTTTATCGCCTAATTCCTTTTGAATCGCCTTCATCTGCTCACGCAAATAATACTCTTTTTGCGTCCTTTCCATCGACCGCTTGACACGCTGGCCAATCTTTTTCTCTAAATTCAGGACTTCTTTTTCATTATGAATGGTATCGATTACTTTATTTACTCTGTCTTTAATATCTGTTGTTTCGAGGATTTCTTGCTTTTCCTTCAGCTTGATTGGTAAATGAGAGGAGATGATATCCGCCATTCTGCCAGGTTCTTCAATATCAGCAACTGAAGCATAAGTTTCTGCTGAGATTTTTTTCGATAATTTTATGTATTGCTCGAAATAATCAAGCATCGTTCTCATTAAGGCTTGATCTTCAACATCCTTCGTCTCGGAATCTTCATGGGTAATAATCGTAACCGCATAATGGTCTTCTTCATCATGAAATGAAACGATTTCTCCACGGATTAATCCTTCTACCAATACTCTTATGGTACCGTTTGGCAGCTTGAGCATTTGTTTAACTTTTGTTAACGTTCCAATCGTGTATAAATCCTCCTCAGAAGGGTCATCAATCGAAACTTCCTTTTGAGTGGTTAAGAATATTAAGTGGTCATCTACCATTGCTTTTTCAAGTGCTTGTACTGATCTTTCACGTCCAACATCCAAATGTAGGACCATAGTCGGATAGACGAGCAATCCTCGAAGCGGCAGGAGGGGGACGATCAATTCGTTCTTTTTCGTCAAATAACTGCACCTCCACATGCAAATCAATTTTTTACTGCAAAATTAGAAAGGTCTTTGTACAATTCTATCCTATTTATTTTTAAGTGTCTATTTTTAGAGAACGTATGTGCAACCTCATATTCAGCTTGACTTTATTTTCCCCAAACAAGAAGATTTCTTTCTAGGTTCATGGAGATTTCTCAGATTAGATTATCTGCATTAAAAAACTTCGGTTTGCTAATTGAACCACAAACCGAAGTTTTTGCGTTAGATACTCTCTTTTTTTGATAGTTCAATCGATGCAGGAATTGCATCCATTTTCTGATAGTCATTTACCAGGGCAATCTCAAATACCTCGTGCAGATGGGTGACTGGGACGATATGGATACCCTCAATTTCATTTAAGATGGTTTGCATGTTTTCTTCCGGGATAATCACCGTTTTTACTCCTGCTTTTTTCGCAGCCTTTACCTTTGGATAGACACCGCCAATCGGTTTCACATTCCCATGAATACTAATTTCTCCCGTCATCGCGACGGTATTATCGATTGGAATTTTGTAGATAGCCGAGTAAATCCCCGTTGCCATTGCGATTCCGGCTGACGGTCCATCAATGGGAACACCACCTGGGAAATTGACATGGATATCAAAGTCATTTGCCGGTACACCCATCGATCGTAAAACTGTAATAACATTTTCAATTGAACCGCGCGCCATACTCTTCCGTCGAATAGATTTCCCTTGCCCGCCAATACTTTCCTCATCGACAATTCCAGTAATATTGATAGACCCTTTATCCTTTGCAGGGATTACGGTAACCTCTATTTCTAGTAATGCACCTGAATTCGGCCCGTACACTGCCAGACCATTGATCAGTCCTACATGAGAAATATCATTAATTTTTCTTTCCATTCTTGGTGACATTTGACTCACATGAATGACCCACTCAATATCTTCATCCTTGATATAATTACGGTCTTCAGTAATTGCCAGTCCTGCTGCTATTTGAATCAAATTCACCGTTTCGCGGCCATTTCTGGCGTAGTTGGCGATGGTATTCACACCAAGTTCGCTTATTTGAAGGTTCACTTTTTTTGCAGCATTATTGGCAATTTCGACGATTTCTTCTTGATTTAAATCCCTGAAGAATACCTCCATGCAGCGCGAACGAATCGCAGGCGGGATTTCACTCGGCGTTCTTGTTGTGGCGCCGATTAAGCGAAAATCAGCAGGAAGGCCATTTTTAAAAATATCATGGATATGGGTAGGGATTTGGTTATTCTCCTCATGGTAATACGCACTTTCGAGAAAAACCTTGCGATCCTCTAATACTTTTAACAGCTTATTCATTTGAATCGGATGCAATTCGCCGATTTCATCGATAAACAGGACACCGCCATGGGCATTCGTGACTGCCCCTTGCTTGGGCTGGGGAATTCCTGCTTGTCCCATCGCTCCAGCACCTTGATAAATAGGGTCATGAACCGAACCAATTAAGGGGTCAGCTATCCCTCTTTCATCAAAGCGAGCCGTCGTCGCATCTAGTTCGATAAATACGGATTCAGGTTTAAATGGTGATTTTCGGTTTTTTTTCGCTTCTTCTAACACAAGGCGTGCGGCGGCTGTTTTTCCAATTCCAGGTGGTCCATAAATGATCACATGCTGTGGATTCGGTCCACATAGTGCTGCTTTTAAGGATTTGATTCCATCTTCTTGGCCGACAATGTCTTGAAAGCTTGTTGGCCGTACTTTTTCAGCTAATGGTTCTGTAAGTGAAATGGATCTCATTTTGCGAAGCTGCTCCATTTCCTTTCGGGATTCCCGATCAATGGATACTTTTTGTGTCCGCTGATTCCTCAGCAAATTCCAAAAATACAGCCCAATGATGATTCCAAAAAATAGCTGTATAAATAAGGCAATCCCCGTCCAACTCATACATTTCCCTCCTGCATTTCATCTTATTACTAAATATATATTAATAAGTATTTCCTGCAGTTGGATGGAATAAACCACAAATTGCAAGAAACTGTTGGGATAGTGGTGGGAAATCAGATTCGCTCATTGGATGGGGGGATTCGCTCATTGGACCATGGAATCCGCTCATTGAATCGGGGGATTCGCTCATTGGACCATGGAATCCGCTCATTGAATCGGGGGATTCGCTCATTGGACCCTGGAATCCGCTCATTGGATCGGGAAATTCGCTCATTGAACCCTGGAATCCGCTCATTGAATCGGGAAACGCTCCCATTGGATGGGGAAATTCGCCAATAGAACCACATAATTCGCTGATTGATTCAAATTCTCCTCAAAAAAAATCAAAAGTAATAGAAAAAGACCCGGCAGTAGCCGAGTCTTAGCTAATTTTATGCAGATTTTTCTTCAGCAACGACAGTTCCGTCTTCTAAGAGAAGTTTTGGAACACTATTGTTAATGACCGTTTCTTTTGTAATGACACACTTTGTAATGTCATCACGTGAAGGCAGGTCAAACATAACATCCAGCATAATTCCCTCAATAATCGAACGTAAACCACGCGCACCGGTTTTGCGTTCAATCGCCTTTTTCGCAATTTCAGTCAATGCGCCTTCTTCAAATTGAAGCTCTACATCGTCAATTTCCAGCATTTTTTGATATTGCTTAACAAGCGCATTTTTTGGCTTCGTTAAAATTTCAATCAATGCTGATTCGTCTAATTGCTCAAGGCTCGCGATAACAGGAAGACGTCCAATAAATTCAGGAATTAATCCAAAACGTAGTAAGTCTTCAGGTAATACTTTTGAAAGCAGCTCTTTCTGTGTAACTTCCTGCTGCTTAATATCTGAACCAAAACCAATTACTTTTTGGCCTAAACGGCGCTTGATAATCGGTTCAATCCCGTCAAATGCTCCGCCGCAAATAAATAGAATATTGGTTGTATCGATTTGAATAAATTCTTGATGCGGGTGTTTTCTTCCCCCTTGAGGTGGAACACTTGCAACCGTACCTTCAAGAATTTTCAATAATGCTTGCTGAACACCTTCACCGGAAACATCCCTTGTAATCGAAGGATTTTCGGACTTACGAGCAATTTTATCAATTTCATCAATATAAATAATCCCTTTTTCTGCCTTTTCTACATCGTAATCAGCAGATTGAATTAATTTTAATAAAATGTTCTCAACATCTTCCCCAACATAACCAGCTTCGGTTAGAGAGGTTGCATCTGCAATTGCAAAAGGTACATTCAAAATACGTGCCAATGTTTGGGCTAGTAAAGTTTTACCACTACCAGTTGGTCCAATCATACAGATATTACTCTTAGCCAGTTCCACATCATCTATTTTGCTATTAGAATTGATGCGCTTATAGTGATTGTACACTGCCACTGAAAGTGACTTCTTCGCTTGATCCTGCCCGATAACATACTCATCGAGTATTTCACAAATTTCCTTCGGCTTTGGTACGTCTTTAAATTCTACTTCTTCTTCGGTTCCAAGTTCTTCCTCAACGATTTCGGTACAAAGTTCAATACATTCATCACATATGTAAACCCCTGGCCCAGCAACCAGTTTACGAACTTGGTCCTGTGTTTTACCACAGAAGGAACACTTTAATTGTCCTTTTTCATCATTAAATTTAAACAATCCTTTCACCCCTTAAAACGTGTTAATTCCATATTGTAAGCGTTTGAATCACATAAACAAAAGTCGAGTTCTCTCTAATATTGATTAGTATGTATGTTGCATTGTAACACATAAAGCCAATGGACTGAAATAAAAAGCTTAGGGTAATATGTTTTGCATAACTCGACTTTTGTTAGGTGTGATTCATTGTAAAACTTATGTACTCATTAATCTTAACCATAATGCTAAAAATAAATCTCAAAGTTGTCTGGAAATTATTTATTGTTATTCGCTATGTCTAACTTGTTTTCCTGCCCATTGGTAAAAATGTTCCTACTTCTTATTATAATATGTATATGAAAAAAAGTATAAAACAAGGCACGATTTATATCGTGCCCTGCAATATTTAGGTTAATTATTTCTTATTTTCAACAAGAAAGTCTACTGCTTTTTTAAGTTTAAGGTCACCCTTGATACCTTCAAGGCCGCCAAGTGCTTGTTTAATGCTGTCAACTGTCATGTTGTACATTCCAGCCATGTTCTCAAGTTCAGCATCTACTTCTTCGGTAGTTACTTCAAGGTTTTCAGCCTTTGCAATCGCTTCTAATGTTAAGTTAGTACGAACGCGAATGACAGCTTCTTCCTTCATTTGCTCACGTAAAGCATTTTCGTCTTGACCTGAGAATTGGAAGTAAAGTTCAAGGTTCATACCTTGCATTTGTAGGCGTTGTTCAAATTCTTGTAACATACGGTTTACTTCAGTGTTAACCATTACGTCAGGAACTTCAACAACTGCATTTTCAGCAGCTTTTTCAACAACAGTATCACGTAAATGATGCTCTGCTTCGTGTTGTTTGCTGTTTTCTAAACGAGTTTTGATTTTTTCTTTAAGTGCGTCTAATGTTTCAACTTCATCATCCACATCTTTAGCAAACTCGTCATCTAATGCAGGAAGTTCTTTTCCTTTAATTTCGTGAATAGTTACTTTGAATACTGCAGGCTTACCAGCAAGCTCAGCTGCATGATATTCTTCAGGGAATGTTACTTCCACGTCTTTAGATTCGCCAGTAGCTAAACCTACTAATTGCTCTTCAAAACCAGGGATGAATGATCCAGAACCAATTTCAAGTGAATGGTTTTCAGCTTTTCCACCTTCGAATGGTTCGCCATCAACGAATCCTTCAAAATCTAGAACAACTGTATCTCCATTTGCAACTGTGCCTTCTTCTTTGATTACAAGCTCAGCTTGACGCTCTTGAAGAGTTTTTAATTCGTTAGCAACGTCTTCGTCAGTAACAGTTGTGTCAAATGCTTCTACTTCTAAGCCTTTGTATTCGCCTAAAGTTACTTCAGGTTTAACTTGAACAGTAGCTTTGAAGATAAGTTCTTTACCTTTTTCCATTTGCTCAACGTCGATATCAGGACGGTCGATTGGCTCGATTCCTGTCTCGTCAATTGCACTTCCATATGCATCCGGAAGAAGAATATCTAATGCATCTTGATATAGTGATTCTACACCAAAACGTTTTTCAAACATTTGACGAGGCATTTTCCCTTTACGGAAGCCTGGTACATTTACTTGCTTAACAACCTTTTGGAATGCCGCGTTTAAGCCTTCGTTCACTTTTTCCGCACTTACTTCAACTGTAAGAACGCCGCGGTTTCCTTCTAATTTTTCCCACTTTGCTGACATACATTTTCCCTCCAACAATCTATTCTCATATCATTCGTAACGAATTTGAGTTTGGAAATAACTTGTCCTCAAGCCATTATCCTCTTTTAAATGTGTTTTTTACACAATGCAACCACTACATTATAACATAGGTTTGTTTTCTTTCAACAGCGAAGGCTATATATTAGGATAAGAAATTTTCTCAATTAGTTCAATCCTCGCCATCGCAGCTTCTATTTCCTCCACCTGCACTTCATATTCACCTGCCAGCTGATTAACATCGGAGTCCATACCCAGGTAATATTGTGCCAGGTGGTGAAAGGCAGCAGCCCAAGCAGCAGGGCTTTTCGGTTCTAATTCAAACGGATAGCTTATAAAGAAATTACGTTCTGCCATTCCGATGCTATTTTCAAAAAGACCGGGATTTTCACTCTCCAATTGATCCGCTAAAAAAGCCTTTACTTCAGTCAATCTTGGTTCTTCCCTGACTTCCGGGAGTCGTGTGGGAATGACCTTCTTTTCCTTAGCAAATTTCACGACAGTTAATTCTCGATCAATTTCCTGCTCTTTTAAAAGAGTTAATAGGATTGTTTTAAGAAAGGGATGACCTGCATCTGCAGCTAAATAATCAGCAATTTCCGAGAGATAGGGACGAATATTTTTCTCAGCTAAGCTTGAAACGAGGAGCATTTGCTCGTTTAGGCTATCAATCGAAAAAAGATTGAGTTCTTGGCTGTTGGTTTCCGCCGGAATGGTGTCGATTGAATCATAGTTTGTGTCAATATCTATATCTGTTTCTGGCTGACGGTTTTCTGCCATCCGTCGGCTGAATTGCAGGATGGTTAAAAAGTGGTCCTGTTTTTCAGGCGGAATCTCTTTTTCATCTAAGAGGGCTTCTATCGTTGCAACAATTTCCTGGTACTCATGCAACTGAATAAGGACCGTCAAATAGAGATCGACCATCTGTAGGTAGTCTCCAATTCCTTTATGCAGCATTTCTTTGGCGAGTTCTTTTGCTTTTTTAAAAGAAGATGCTTCAAAATAAGCGAGAACAAGACCAATCAATATTTCGTGATTATCAGGGTCATGTTCTCTTGCTTCCTCCAAGAGATTTATTGCTTCATGGAATTTTTTCTTTTCAAGTTTTTCCAGACCTTTGTCTGTTAATCTCTTTTCAAGTCCGGGAAAAAAGATCACATTATCAATTTTTTTAACTGGTTCCCGTTTTTTCATAAAATCCGTCCTTATGATAGTCTTGGAAATAGTTTAGCATAAATAATAGACAGAAAAAAACTCACTAATAAAAGTGAGTTTTTTTTAGTATGTAGTATAGCGTCCCAGGAGAGATTCGAACTCCCGACCCACGCCTTAGCTTACCACTATGACTTTCGTCACCAAACATTCGCTGTTTGTGGTCTGGACTATATCTTCACCATTTCAGGTGCGACACGTGTAGTCTCTACGGAACCTCACGATAATCGTTAAGATTATTTTTTAAAATCTTTACCACCGACAATTGTCAGTCATTCAAGATTTCTCTTCCTTCTGAAAGGCGTAAGTTTCCTCGGTATTACCATCAGCATAATCTGTTAAGGCTTCACCGATATAGTGTCGTCCACTTTATAGGTTCTTGTTTCCCTATAAAGGCTCCTATTTTCTTGAAGGGCGTTGCTCTATCCAGCTGAGCTACTGGGACATATGAGTTATTTAAGACAAGATTTATTATATTATCCTAATATCAAAAAGTCAACAGAATTTCGATTATTTTTTTAAAAAGAAAAAAGGGAGGGAGTTCTCCCTTTCTCATAGAGTAAATTCACACGCAAGCTCAGGAAGTTCCCTTCCATTCACTTCAAACACCGACATCTTGATGATTGCATCTTGCAAATCGAGTATAACATAGGTTTTTTCCAGACGTCCGCGCGGCAGGCGGATACTACCTGGATTTAAAAATAATGTACTGCCTATGACTTCCGCACCAAGGACATGGGAGTGTCCAAAGCAGACAATATTAGCATTTACTTCTTCTGCTTTGTATTTTAAATTCATCAATGAAGTTTTTACAGAATACCGATGTCCGTGTGTAATGAAGAACTTCCTGCCCGCTGCCTCGGCCATCGTCTCCATCGGATATCCTCCGCCGAAATCGCAATTCCCCATCACTATTAAATAACCGGATATCGCTTCATCAGTAGGTGTCAATTCCGAATCGCCACAATGAATCATTAAATCGACATCCTCAGAATGCCGTTCTCTTAACATATTGAGTTCCTTCGTCAATCCATGGCTATCACTAACAACTAAAACCTTGCTCATTACTGCCCCGCTTTTTCTAAAATAGAATCCAATACGACATCTAACTTCTTCAGAGCATTTGCACGGTGGCTAATTTTATTTTTCTCATCTGATGATAACTCTGCCATCGCAACACCCTTTTCAGGGACATAGAAAACCGGATCATAGCCAAAACCATTGGTGCCCCTTCTCTCCTCAAGAATGCGGCCTTCACAGGTGCCTGACACCGTCATTGGTTCTTGACCGGGAACGGCAACAGCTAATGCACAGTAGAATCGTGCGGATCGCTTCTCTTCAGGTAATCCCTTCAATTCTGACAAAACTTTATCTGTATTATTCTGATCATTTTTTGGCTCCCCAGCATAGCGCGCCGAATAAATTCCAGGTCTACCTTCAAGGGCATCCACCATCAAGCCTGAATCGTCACCGATTACCATTTTCCCAAGTGCTTGAGAGACAGCTTCAGCTTTTAAAATCGCATTTTCCTCAAAGGTCACGCCCGTTTCTTCTACCTCAGGAATTTCAGGATAGTCAAGCAAGGTTCGAACCACGATACCTCTTGCCGAGAAAATATGTTCAAATTCCCTTGCCTTTCCCGGATTTTTAGTAGCAATTATAACTTCTTTCATTTTTATCGCCCTCTTATTTTTTATATCTTTTTTTGGAAATTATTGTTTGTTCCTTCTATCTTCAATCTTTTTGATAATCTCTTCACCCAGTACCGCCTTTTGATGTTCAAATAGTTCCATCAATCCTTCTTGAGCAGCACCAAGCAGCCCCTGAAGCTGTTCATACGAGAATGTTGATTCCTCACCTGTTCCCTGTAGTTCAACAAATTCACCAGTTCCTGTCATTACTACATTCATATCGACCTGGGCCTTAGAATCCTCGGCATAGTTCAAATCAAGAACCGTTTGCTTATTTTGTAAGATTCCCACACTTGTGGCCGCTAAATAATCCGTAATCGGGAACTTTGCAAAGTTTTTTTTCTCTGCAAAAGCATTTAATGCTAGGGTCATCGCCACGAAAGCACCAGTGATCGAGGCTGTTCGTGTCCCGCCATCTGCCTGTATCACATCGCAGTCAATCCAAACGGTTTTTTCACCAAGAGCTCCTAAATCGACAATCGCTCTAAGGGCACGCCCAATTAATCTCTGAATCTCCATGGTCCGGCCTGAGACCTTCCCTTTGGATGATTCCCGAATATTTCTTGTTTCAGTTGCTCGTGGAAGCATCGAATACTCGGCAGTAATCCAGCCCTTGCCTTCCCCTCTCATAAAGTGAGGAACTCGATCTTCAATACTCGCCGCACAAATCACTTTCGTATTACCAACAGAAATAAGGACAGAACCTTCGGGGTGCATTAAATAATTGGGTTCAATATGTATGGGCCTTAATTGGAGCGGCTCTCTTCCATCTACACGCACAAATACTACCTCCTTCATATTTGTAAAGCCTTTTTACATGGTACCTGATTTTTACTTATATACCAAATAAAGAAGAGGTGGCATCCAAGCCGACCTCTTCATGGTCAATATATAGTATAACAAATATTTTTTTTTAATAACTACCTGTGTTGACTTTTTCTGGGCGAGTCACTGGTTCCGTTAATTTTTTACCAGCATCATTTTTGAGGTCTGCCTTACCTTTGACCTGAATGGCGACTTTTTCAACACCCTCTTGTTCCGTTAAGGAAAGGACGAGTGCATCTAGTAAATGCTGTGAAATTTCTTTTTCTTCAAAGCTGCCAAAGATATTCTCATTAAAGTTTAAAGTTACTTTTCCGTCCTCATACTTTGGAGCCTCTAGGAGCTTAACATCGGACATAAATTCAGAGACGAGTGTTGATTTTTCACTTGGTCCTTTTATCAGTTCATTGACGACCGCAGCATAAGGATCTTTCTCCGTGTTGCTAACCCTGCGTGTCACAGGTACATAATAATAGGAGCCCTCTTCACCGCCAATATAATAGACCGTCACCGGCTTGGTATTGGTGATATCACTAACATCGGATGTGTCGTAGTTGATACCTGTGGCTCTTGAAAGGTTTTCACTTATTGGTGTTCCATTAACAGGCATTTCAGTTAACTCATGACCGTTCATTTTCAGCTTAACAGTTTTCACATTATCAAACTGAGTTAGGGTCCAGGTGACCGATTGGAGAATCTTCATCTCATCTTCAGCTTGGTAATTCTTAAACTCTTTTGAAAAATTAACGGTGGCGACGCCAGCTTTATCAATATTCACAGACAGTTCCGTGTCCTCTGGGAGAACTGCCCGAAAATCATTTGGCAATTTGTCGGTGACAGGTCCATTAGCCACTAAATATTCAAGAGCTTGCTTAGCCACTGAGGTTGTTTTCGGCAGATCCAATGTTTGCGGGACAACATAGCCATCCTTATCAACTAGATAAAGCTCCGTTTTGACCATATTTTCTTGCTTAGCGGTTTCTTTGGTGGTCGCTTCCTTACTTGATGTATTCTCTGCGACCGTCGTACTCTTTGGTGGATCAATTTTCTTTTTTGTTTCGGACCCTAATAATCCACAACCTGACAGTAGAACTGTTGAAGTAAGCACAGTTGTTACAAGGATCTTCGCTTTATTTTTAGACATAATTATTTCCCCCCTAAGACAGTTTGTACTATCATGTATACGAGCCTTACGGAAAATTAGACCGACTTAAGAAAGAAAAATAGAACGATAATTTAAAAAAATATGGTGTCAGGCACCGCTCGTGGACATTTGTCCACGAACGGTGCCTGACACCATTTCTATAACACATCTTCTATATCACCAATTCTTTTTCAACATAAAAAAGAGCCGCTTATTTAAAATAGCAGCCCGATTTATAGTTTTATTTTTTGTACGTTGTTTATTGGGGTCCCAAGCCATTGTGAGGCGATTTTCGAGAATATCCGCCTTGAACCGGTTGTGATAAATTCATGTTCTGGTTCTTCCTCACACGTTTCAAGTAGCCCATTATACTGAAGGATTGCACTTATTTCTCGAGCCGTCTCATCACCTGAGCTAATTACGCTGACAGACTCACCCATAACGTTTTTTATGACAGGCTCAAGCAATGGGTAGTGGGTGCAGCCTAAAATTAAAGTATCAAGATTCTGATCCTGCATTGTCTTTAATGCCTCATCAACAACTCTTTCCACTATCGGCCCGGCAAATTCATTACTCTCTACAAGAGGAACAAACTTTGGACAGGCATGACTTTTTACAAACAGCCGGCTATTTAAAGATTTCAAAGCTCTTTCGTAGGCACCACTTTTCACAGTGCCTTCCGTACCAATAATCCCGACACGGTAGTTTTTTGTCTTCTTAATTGCCGCCCGTGCACCTGGATTAATTACACCTAAAACAGGAATAGACAATTCCTTTCGAATCTCGTCAAGTGCCGCTGCAGTTGCCGTATTACAGGCAATCACGAGCATTTTGATCTTCTTTTCTAATAAGAATGAGGTCATTTCCCAAGTAAACCTTTTCACTTCCCTCGTCGTTCTCGGACCATAGGGACAGCGTGCTGTATCTCCCAAATAGATAATTTTCTCATTTGGAAGTTGTCTGATTACCTCTTTGGCTACCGTCAATCCACCAACACCAGAATCAATAACACCAATTGCTTGTTTCAAACTTATCGCCTCTTTTAACGCATTTCCTGATGCAATTTCGTTAAACTCTTTTGAAGTAGCTGTATTTCTTCCGTGGAGAAATTGACCAACACTTCTTCTAAATAGCCTTGACGCTTTTTAATTACTTCATCGATGATTCGCATGCCCTCTTCAAGAAGATGAATTCTGACAACACGGCGATCATTCGGATTTTTCACCCGCTCGACGAGTAAACTTTTCTCCATCCGATCGACAAGGTCTGTTGTCGTACTGCATGCCAAATACATCTTATTAGAAAGTTCGCCAATTGTCATATCACCATCTTCAAACAACCATTGCAGTGCCACAAATTGTGGAGGAGTAATCGTATACGTACTTAGCATTTCTCTTCCTTTTTGTTTGATGATCCCAGAGATGTAGCGTAAATCCTTCTCAATATTTGCAACAATTTCAATATCCCCATTTGCTTTTTGTGAATTTTCGAGTTTCATCCGATAACACTCCTATAAAAAGCTTCTCTTCTCCTTGAGACTATATCTATTAAAAATGATTGTTCAAAGTTGTTAGTCTTAATGCTTGTACTTATTTTCTACTTTTTGCACAGAAAATTCAAGTTGAAACTATTAGAAATATATTAGTTTACCGCTGTTTAGAATATAATAAAGAGGGAATTTCAATAATAAACCAAAGGTGAGAAAAGAATGGACATCGTAATCAGCAAGTCAGCATTACAATGGTTTAAAAATGAAGTAGAGTTAAAAGCAGGCGATAAAGTAAAGTTTTATCCAAAAGTATATGGAAACAGCCCTGTGCAAGAAGGTTTTTCACTCGGCTTTACTGTGGATAATGAGCCCATCGATATCATAACTAAATTCGAAGCAGATGGCATGTGGTTTTATATTGAAGAAAGGGACTTGTGGTTTTTTAATGGCCATGATTTACACGTTGGCTACAATGAAGAAATAGATGAGGTTGAATATAGCTATACAAAGCATGATGAGTAAAAAACATGAACAAATAGGAAGGTTGGTGTTCAGCCTTCCTATTTTAGTCCGTTTTAAAACAACTCTCAATGTTATTGACCATTTTTTGCTAAACTGCTCCTTTTCTGTTTTGACTTTTCAATGATGTGCCCATTGATTGGCAAAATAACTTCGATAATAGTTCCTTTTTTATCACTCCAAAAATGAACGGTCCCATGGTGATTTTCAATAATTTGTTTAGAATTCATGATTCCTAGTCCAGTTCCACTTTCTTTTGTAGTAAAAAACGGCTCACCGATACGTTGTAACACATGTCTCGGCATTCCACACCCATTATCCTTAAACAGCATCTTTACTTGATTAAAACCATGCTTCTTAAGCTCAATAGTGACTTCCCCACCCCTTGGCATTGCTTCAATCGCATTTTTCAAAAAATTAATAACGACTTGTTTTAGCTGATTTTGATCGCAGTTAATGATTAAATTCCCGCATTCATTCATAAATGTAATTTCAACATTATTCATAATTGCTTGTGTATCAATCAGCGTTTTCACATCTTCAATCATTGTTTGCAAACGCACAGGTGCAAATTTAAGATCTTGAGGTTTTGCAAGTACCAATAATTCGCTTAGGATAAGTTCGATTCTATTGATTTCTGATTGGATAATATCAAAGTAAGATTTATGCTCATTTAATTTTGTTTCCATTAATTGAAGAAACCCTTTAATCGCTGTCAGTGGATTCCGCACTTCATGTGCAATCCCAGCGGCCAGCTGTCCAGCCATATTTAATTTCTCCGCATTTAATAATAGTGCCAGTGTTTTTTTTCGATCCGTTATATCCCTGATAATGATATGCCTTGCTGCCTGATTCTGAAATATCGTCGGAATCCCTTTTACTTCTGCCTCAAATACAGAGCCATCCAACCGTATCAGTTTGTATTCGAAAAAGTCTGTTGCATTCCCGCTCGTAACCATTTCGACCCGCTCCTTAATACCCTCATGATAATCAGCGTGGATGAGATCGACGACTTTCTTTTGTTGAATTTCTTCTTTGTTTATTGCTCCAAATAAACTTGCACCGGTTTCATTAATAAATAAAATGTCATCCCCACAAGCAATAATTACAGCATCAGGAGAATTTTCAACTAAATCTCGATAAGATTCTTCACGTTTTTCTAATTCTTCTACCATATCCGTGTGATTTAAATCATTATTTGCTGCCTTTATTGAACTGCTCATCTCTATTTATCTATTCCTTCCCTTATAAAATAAAAAGCCAAGATAGGAGTGGCCCATCTTGGCTTATGACTAGCTCAATTGAAATTGTCCAGCTCACTTCCGCCTCTATGCTGTTGGTGATAAGATCAGTACGATTACACTTTTATCACGATAAAAATCCCAATCCACAAAAATATCATTTACCTTCGTTTGCAGTATTGATTCAAAATTACCGCTGTTATGTAATAATCGTTTTTCAAGATTCCGTTTCGCTAACCTTAATGCTTCAAAGTTACCTAATCGAATTAACTCCTTCTCAATAGGAACGAGAATACCCTTTCGAATAACAACTAAAGTTCTTTCATTTAATAAATAGGAAAGAACTTCTTCTGGCGTTTTTTCCGCTTGAAGGCTAATTTTATTAATTTCTTGATGAAGGGCTTCTTTCCCATGAAACATATAGGTTTTATCATTTTCATTTTCGCTTTCAGCCGATGTAGCGCTAGAGCCAATACAAACAAATAAACCGCTTTTATTGTGTAATCCCCAGTCGTAATAAAATTCATTAACTTCCATACCTGTCAGAATTTTAATATAGGCTTTAAACTCAGGGATGAGTGTTTGCATCAACAGATCCCTTGTTGTTTGAATCATTATCTCCTGGTGTTGTCCCAACAGAACCATTTCTGAAGGTGACATGAAGTTCCGTAAATAAATAGTCATTACCGAATGATTATAAGAAACAAAGACCGACTCAGGACCTTTACCAAAGTTTTCACGGAGAGTTCTTCCAATATACCCTGCCAATTCGGTTTGAACTTGCTTATTTTCCAAAAAAAACATCCTTTTATGAGATAAAAGCATTATTTCCTTTATCCTAGGTTTATTTTATATGTCTATAACTAGATTATCAATTTATTTATGATTATTTATTCATAATTTCTTATCGAACTTTACTTATGTAATCAAAATTAAACCGGCCTCTAAAAAAGAAGCCGGTCATTTTTAAAGTTCTAGCTCTCCCATTCGAAGGAGCTCTACAACTGCTTGAGAACGCCCTTTGACACCAAGCTTTTGCATGGCATTTGAAATGTGATTCCGAACCGTTTTTTCGCTTATAAATAATTCACCAGCGATTTCTTTCGTTGTTTTGTCTTGTACTAATAACTCGAATACTTCTCTTTCTCGTTTGGTGAGTAACGGTTTATGATTATAAACATTCTCCTTCAAGTACTGTAACCCTCCTTGCCTTCGCCAGTTATGAACACGGGGTGGGTATATATTTAGTCAACATATCTTATGTGAACAGCACGAATGTAGTGACTAGAATTACAAACAGATGATTGTTTTTATTAAAAAAATCCATTTTAGTATCATCCCATATGTAAACCAATCACTGCTGAAAGAACAAATGCAATTATTCGCCTATAAACGACAAAAAACCTTCTTTTCCATAGTAGAAAAGAAGGTTTTTTAGCATCCGCATTACTATGCGTGGTCACTTCCAAAGAAGCTTCTAAATGCTTGAATGGTTGTATCGCGGTTCAATGCTGCAATCGAGGTAGTCAAAGGAATACCTTTCGGACATGATTGAACACAGTTTTGGGAGTTTCCGCAGCTTGCAAGGCCGCCTTCACCCATAATCGCCTCAAGACGTTCTGCCTTATTCATTGCACCAGTAGGATGTGCGTTGAAAAGACGAACCTGAGAAAGTGGCTGTGCACCAATAAAGTCTGATTTGCTGTTTACGTTCGGGCAAGCCTCAAGGCAAACACCACAGGTCATACATTTTGAAAGCTCATAAGCCCATTGACGCTTTGTTTCAGGCATACGTGGTCCAGGACCCAAATCATAGGTGCCATCGATTGGAATCCATGCTTTCACTTTCTTTAAGGCATCAAACATTCTGCTCCGGTCAACCTGTAAGTCACGGACGACTGGGAATGTTTTCATTGGGGCTAATCGAATCGGCTGCTCCAATTGGTCCACAAGTGCTGAACAGGCTTGACGAGGCTTTCCGTTGATGATCATGGAACATGCTCCGCATACTTCTTCAAGACAGTTCATATCCCAAGTAACCGGGCTAGAGGCTTGTCCTTTTGCGTTTAATGGGTTCTTACGGATTTCCATTAACGCCGAGATGACATTCATATTCGGACGATAAGGAATCTCAAATTCCTCCACGTAAGAAGTAGTATCTTCGTTATCCTGACGTGAAATAATAAATTTAACCATTTTAGTTTCAGACATTCTTCCTACTCCCCCTTAACTTTTAGCGTAATTGCGTTCACGTGGCTTAATTAATGAGACATCAACCTCTTCGTAATGGAAAGCCGGCGCTGATGAACTGTCAACAAATTTCGCCATTGTCGTTTTTAAGAATTCTTCATCATTACGTGTAGGGAAGTCAGGCTTATAATGAGCACCACGGCTCTCATTCCGGTTGTATGCACCAATTGTAATCACTCGAGCCAATTGCAGCATGTTTTGCAGTTGACGAGTAAAGGCAGCTCCTTGGTTGCTCCATTTGGATGTATCATTAATGTTAATATTTTGATAACGTTCTAAAAGTTCTTGTATCTTTTCATCTGTTTTTAACAGCCTGTCATTATGGCGAACAACGGTTACGTTATCCGTCATCCATTCCCCAAGCTCTTTATGAAGAATATAAGCATTTTCAGTTCCACTTAGAGACATAATTGAATTCCACTTATCTTCTTGTTCTTTGACATGACGGTCAAATACAGTAGAAGAAACGGCATCGGAACTCTTTTCTAAGCCTTTAATATATTTAACCACGTTAGGACCTACGACCATTCCGCCATAAATGGCTGAAAGTAAGGAATTGGCACCTAAACGGTTCGCACCATGTTGTGAATAATCACACTCACCTGCTGCAAATAGACCAGGAATGCTTGTCATTTGGTCATAATCCACCCATAGTCCACCCATTGAATAGTGAACAGCAGGGAAGATTTTCATTGGAACTTTACGCGGGTCATCACCCATGAATTTTTCGTAAATTTCAATAATACCACCAAGCTTAACATCTAATTCATGTGGATCTTTATGAGAAAGATCAAGGTAGACCATGTTCTCGCCATTGATTCCGAGTTTTTGATTTACACATACATCGAAAATCTCACGTGTTGCAATATCACGTGGGACAAGGTTTCCATAGGCAGGATATTTTTCTTCTAGGAAGTACCAAGGCTTTCCATCTTTATATGTCCAAACGCGTCCACCTTCACCACGAGCAGATTCACTCATTAAGCGAAGTTTATCATCGCCAGGAATGGCAGTCGGGTGGATTTGAATCATTTCTCCATTCGCATAATAAGCGCCCTGCTGGTAAACGATTGATGCAGCAGAACCTGTATTAATAACTGAGTTAGTTGATTTTCCAAAAATAATACCAGGGCCTCCTGTAGCCATGATTACGGCATCGCCTGAGAAGGATTTAATTTCCATTGTTTTTAAGTTTTGAGCAACGATTCCACGACATACACCATCGTCATCAACCACAGAGCCTAGGAATTCCCAGCCTTCATATTTCGTTACCAAACCTGCCACTTCTTCGCGGCGAACTTGTTCATCTAATGCATAAAGCAGCTGTTGACCAGTGGTTGCTCCAGCAAATGCAGTACGGTGATGCTGTGTTCCGCCAAAGCGGCGGAAATCAAGTAATCCTTCAGGAGTACGGTTAAACATAACTCCCATACGGTCCATTAAATGAATAATTCCAGGTGCTGCATCACACATGGCTTTTACTGGCGGCTGGTTAGCCAAGAAATCTCCACCATAAACAGTGTCATCAAAGTGAATCCATGTGGAATCGCCTTCACCTTTTGTATTTACTGCTCCATTAATGCCGCCCTGGGCACAAACAGAGTGAGAGCGTTTAACAGGCACTAAAGAAAATAATTCTACGGGTGTTCCTGTTTCTGCAACCTTTATCGTTGCCATTAAGCCAGCTAAACCACCGCCGACTACAATAACCTTACCTTTACTCATTCGTGACTCACTCCCTTAATCCAAAATCCACTATTTTTACGATCCATAATTAATTTGTTAGACAAAAGCTAATAATGTCGTTACCCCAACATAGGATAGAGCCAAGAAAATAACGATTGTCACGTATGTAGAAATAACTTGAGAGCGAGGCGATACAGTGATGCCCCAGCTAACAAAGAATGACCACAATCCATTTGCAAAGTGGAAAATAGCTGAAATAATACCAACCACATAAAATGCAAACATGAATGGGGATGAAAGAATATCTTGCATCATTTGGAAGTTTACTTCATTCCCAAAGGCTGCGGCTATCCGTGTTTCCCATACATGCCAAGCGATAAAGATTAGTGTGATCACACCTGACACACGTTGAAGCAAAAACATCCAGTTTCTAAAAAATCCATATTGGCTTGCATTGTTTTTGGCTGTAAAAGCAATATACAGCCCGTAGATTGCATGAAATAAAATTGGTAAATAAATAATTACAGTTTCTAGGACATAGCGAAAAGGAAGATTTCCCATAAAGTTTGCTGCTTTATTAAAGGACTCTACCCCAACTGTCGCATAGTGGTTCACCACCAGATGCTGCATTACGAAGATCCCGATTGGAATAACTCCTAGCAGCGAATGCAATCTCCGATAAACAAACTCTCGATTACCCGCCATAAATTTACCCCCCTATAATGTTTAAAAAAAATGATGTTCAGTTTCTATTAATTTAATCCCCTTATTAGGAAACCTTGCATCACTGTGACAATAATGTGACATGTCCATTTTACTCCCATCTAGAAAGAGCGTCAAGAAAACGGATACACAATTCTCGCATAAATAATAAAATTTTTAAAATATATTGAAATTATAATAGACTGGTTATTCTTACTAATTTCACTGGCTTTATATTAAAAATATACAACTAATTACCAAAAAATAACGGTTGTTATATCTTCCAAATCGGGAATTATAATTATCATAGAAAATATGGTTAGATATTGCAAAATAACAAAAAAAACGATTGAAATTGAGCCGTTTTATCTAGAAAAACTGTACTGACACTTAATAAAAAGTGTATATAATAGAATGATAGAAAGAGGGGAAGCTTGTGAAAGATAGTACAGTTATTGTTGATACGATAAATACGGATGAACCAAGAACCATATCCATTTTCGGATATGAATTAATTAGGGAAATTCTTTTACCTGAGATTTTAGGAAAAGATACACCTGAAATTTTATATTGGGCCGGAAAACGCCTCGCTCGTAAATTTCCGTTAACAGATATTGCTCAAATTATTGATTTTTTCACAAAAGCCTCTTGGGGGCAGCTTGAAATAAAAAAAGAAAGTAAAACAGAGATCCAATTTGAACTTTTCAGTCCACTGATTGTCTCGCGTGTAAAATCAAAAGCTGAGTACTTTTTCCAACTCGAGGCTGGGTTTATCGCCCAACAAATCGAATTCCAAAAAGAAGCCAATGCTGAAACCTTTGAACACCCTGTAAAAAAATCAAATATCGTCCTTTTCACCGTCAAATGGGAAAAAAACTAAAAAACATGGTGTCAGGCACCGTTCGGGTGCCTGACACCATGTTTTTTATTGAAGTGCAAGTCCAAATGCTTCGTGCAAAGCTTCTACAGCTTTTAGCATATGTTTTTCCTCTACAACGGCTGATACTTTGATTTCAGAAGTGCTAACCATTTTGATTTGGATATTGTTAGCAGCGAGTACCTCAAACATTTTTGCTGCTACTCCAGGGTTGGAAACCATGCCAGAGCCGACAATCGATACCTTGGCTAATTTATTTTCTGCATCAATCTGCTCATAACCAAGCTCTGTTTTATTGTCTTCTAGTACCTTCAATGTCTCAAGTAAATCATTCGTATGGATGGAGAACGACAAATTAGCCGTATCACCTTCAGTTGTACTTTGGATAATAATATCAACATTCAGATGATTTTCGGCTAGTGTAGTAAAAATAGTCGATAGACTTGTTAATGAATTGGCCAAGCCTAATACTGTTACTTTTGTTATTTCATCTTCAAATGCGACACCGCGGACTACTAAGTTTTGTTCCATTGCTGCTTCCTCCTCAATAACTGTTCCTTCTATTTTCTCCATGCTTGAGCGAACCTCAAGTCGAACTTGATAGTTTTTCGCAAATTCCACGGCTCGTGGATGAAGCACACCGGCGCCTAAATTAGCTAACTCTAGCATTTCATCATACGATACTGATAATAATTTACGCGCGTTCTTGATATACCTTGGGTCAGTTGTAAATACCCCGGTAACATCAGTATAAATATCACATTTATCTGCCTTTAGGGCCGCCGCTAATGCCACGGCTGTCGTATCAGAACCACCACGGCCAAGGGTCGTAATTTCACCATCTTCCGTGATTCCCTGAAAACCAGCCACAATGACCACCTTGCCAGCTTCAAGCTGTGTTTCAATGGCAGCAGTTTTTAAATTTGAGATGCGAGCATTTCCATGAACTGGTTCTGTGATAATTCCCGCCTGCCAGCCTGTAAAGGAAACAGCATCAAGTCCTTGCTGATTCAAGGCCATCGATAGCAACGAAATAGTTACCTGCTCTCCTGTTGATAACAGCATGTCCATTTCCCGCTTATTCGGCTGTGCAGAAATTTCCTTTGCTAATCCGACAAGTGTATCTGTCGATTTGCCCATTGCAGAAACGACAACGACCACATTGTTGCCGCGATCTGTCTCCTCTTTTACACAGGATGCTACATTTAATATCCTTTCTACGTTAGCAACGGAGGTTCCCCCGAATTTTTGTACAATAATCCCCATGATTGTTTTCTCCTTCTTTCTAATACCTCGAAAAATAATGATAGTTGTTTGAAGCTTCCGCTTTTCAAATAAAAAAAGCAATGAGAGGGCATCTCATTGCTTAAGAAAACGAAAAAAAAATTCTCGCACCTACAATGTAAGATAGCTCTCCAAGACATTAGTCTTGACAATCCAGCATTTATTCAATACGGGACCAGCAAAGAAAGTTATGAGACCTTCCCTACTTCGGCGAACATCCCCTTTCATGATTCTTCTCAGAAGCTCATCCTTCTCAGAACCATTACTCTTGAAGCTCGCACCTCTACCTTCACTTTAATACGTAAAAGTGATAGTAAATTAAATTTTCACTTATTATAGCATGTCCTTTTTTTTCTGACAATCACTAGGATTGAAGTTTTTTGATCAATTCTTCGGCAACATTGATTGGAATTCCGATTTTTGTGAATTCCTCCATACTAGCCTCTTTCATTTTTTTCACAGAGCCAAACTGCTTGAGTAATAACTTTTTCCGTTTTTCACCGATTCCAGGTATATCATCGAGCAAGGATTGAAAAGCCGTTTTTCCACGAAGCTGGCGATGAAAGGTAATCGCAAAGCGATGGACTTCATCTTGAATTCTTTGCAGTAAATAAAACTCTTGACTGTTACGGCCTAGTGGAACAATTCCTAATGGATTGCCATATAGCAATTGTGAGGTACGGTGTTTCTCGTCCTTCACAAGTCCCGACAGCGGGATATCTAAGCCTAATTCATTTTCCAAAACATCTCTGACTGCTTCAACATGGCCTTTTCCGCCATCGATGATGATTAAATCAGGAAGGGGGAGCTCTTCTTTTAAGGCACGTGAATATCTTCTCCTCGTTACTTCCCGCATCGATTCATAATCATCCGGCCCTTGAACGGTTTTGATTTTGTATTTACGGTATTCCCGATGATTCGCCTTGCCATCAATGAAAACCACCATCGCTGATACAGGGTCAGTCCCTTGGATATTAGAATTATCAAAGGATTCAATCCGGTGCGGGGTATAAATTCCAAGTAATTCGCCTAGGTTCTCGACAGCCTTAATCGTTCGATCCTCATCCTTCTCAATTAAAGAAAACTTTTCATTTAAAGCTATTTTTGCATTTTTAATTGCTAATTGAACGATATCCTTTTTTTGTCCCCGTTGCGGCTGGAGCACCTTAACTTCTAAAAGTTGTTCTGCCAAACTCAAGTCGACTTCATCCTGAATGAGAATTTCCTTCGGCTTAAAGTGGTTGGCTTTCGTATAAAATTGCCCGAGGAACGTTAAGATTTCCTCCTCCGGCTCGTTATAGATAGGGAACATCGAAACATCTCGCTCGATTAGTTTTCCTTGGCGGACAAAAAAGACTTGTACACACATCCAGCCCTTATCAACAGCATAACCAAACACATCACGATCCGTAAAATCGGTCATCGTAATTTTCTGCTTTTCCATGATGGTTTCGATATGAATGATTTTATCGCGGAACTCTTTCGCTCGTTCGAAGTCCAATTCTTCAGAGGCAGCCGACATTTTTGCCTGAAGCTCCTTTTTTATTTCCTTATAACCGCCATTTAAAAAGCGGGTAATTTCATCTGTTATTTGTTTATACTGTTCTTCGTGAATTTCATTTACACATGGTGCCAGGCACTGCCCTAAATGGTAGTACAAACAGACACGATCCGGCAGGGTTGAGCATTTACGGAGCGGATAAATCCGGTCAAGCAGCTTTTTGGTTTCATTGGCCGCGGTCACATTGGGGTACGGACCAAAGTATTTTCCCTTATCCTTTTTTACTTTTCTCGTAATGATGAGTTTCGGATGCTTTTCAGCCGTCAGCTTAATAAACGGATAGGTTTTATCATCCTTCAACATGATATTGTACTTTGGATCGTACTTTTTAATTAGATTTAGTTCGAGTAAGAGTGCTTCAATATTCGAGGAGGTTACGATATATTCAAAGTCCTCAATTTCATTGACCAGTCGTAACGTCTTCCCATCGTGCGACCCCGTAAAATAGGACCGGACACGATTCTTTAATACTTTGGCCTTCCCCACATAAATAATCGTTCCCTGACGGTCTTTCATTAAGTAGCAGCCAGGCTGGTCCGGCAGCAGCGTCAGTTTTTGCTTAATTATTTCATTCATTCCGGCCACTCCACTCCCGTCATTATTGTTTATCTTATAAAATTTTAAAGGAAACTGCGCATAAATGAAAGAGGGAGTCTCTTGGAAAAAAATAAAAAACCTTAGTTGGGTGGTTTCCCAAGCTAAGGTTTTTTCGTTATGCTTACACGTGTTTTTCTAAAACACTTGCTAATGCATCTTTTGGTTGGAAGCCGACAACTTTATCAACGACTTCGCCATTTTTCATTACTAATAATGTTGGAATACTCATAACTCCGAAATTAGCAGCAGTTTGCGGGTTATCATCCACATCTAATTTAGTAATTTTTACTTTATCGCCCATTTCTGAATCTAGTTCTTCAAGAACTGGAGCGATCATTTTACAAGGTCCGCACCATGGTGCCCAGAAATCTACAAGTACAAGGCCTGAACCTGTTTCAGCCGAAAAGTTTTGATCTGTTAAGTGTGAAATTGCCATTTATATTGCCCTCCTAATGATTACTGAATTCCTACCGAAAGTATAACATCGTTTGAATAATCAAGCTATTAAATTGCTTCATCGATCATTTTTCCCCGTTAGGCCCCTAAGTATCCATAAAAATAAAGCGAGCGGAGTCCTTTCCGCTCGCCCTTATTATTATGAGTGTACTTTGAGCTTTTTAAACTCTTCCGTTAGTAACGGAACAACTTCAAACAAGTCACCGACGATTCCGTAATCGGCTACTTTGAAGATGTTAGCTTCTGGGTCTTTATTGATAGCAACAATTACTTTGGAATTAGACATTCCTGCTAAGTGTTGAATGGCTCCAGAAATACCACAGGCGATGTAAAGATCTGGTGTGACGACCTTACCAGTCTGACCAATTTGTAAAGAGTAATCGCAATAGTCGGCATCACAGGCACCACGTGAAGCACCTACCGCTCCGCCAAGGACATTGGCAAGTTCTTTAAGCGGCTCAAATCCATCCGCACTCTTCACACCGCGCCCTCCAGATATAACAACTTTCGCTTCACTAAGGTCAACGCCTTCGCTTGCTTTTCTGACTACTTCTTTAATAATGGCACGCAGGTCTTTAATTTCAACTGAAAGGTTTGAAACCTCTCCAGTTCTGCTTTCATCTTTTTGCAATGGAGCAATATTATTTGGACGGACCGTTGCAAAAATTAAGCCTTCGGTCACAATTTTCTTTTCAAATGCTTTCCCAGAGTAAATTGGTCTAGTAAACACAACATTCCCACCCGCAACTTCAACGGCTGTCGCATCGGAAATTAAACCTGATGCTAATTTCCCAGCAATTCTAGGTGAGAGGTCTTTGCCCAGTGAGGTATGACCTAAAACTAAGCCTTCTGGTTTTTCTTGGTCAATCACGGCTAAAAGTGCTTGTGCGTACCCATCTGAAGTATAAAGATTTAACTTTTCATCTTCAACCGCCACGACGCGGTCTGCACCATTTTGGATTAATTCCGCCCCTAAAGCGCTTACAGAAGCACCAACTAAAACACCAACCACTTCTCCGCCCTCAGCAACCGTTTTTGCTGCTGCAATTGCTTCGAAAGATACATTACGTAATGAACCGTCACGAACTTCTCCTAATACTAATACTTTTCTTGACATTCCATATACCTCCTGAGAACAATTTTTGTAAAAAAAACGATTAAATTACTTTTGCTTCGCTATGAAGAAGATGAACAAGTTCCTTTACTTGATCATTCAAATCGCCAGCTAAAACTCTTCCTGCTTCTTTTTTAGGAGGCAAATAGATTTCAATTGTTTTAGTTTTTGCTTCCACATCGTCCTCTTCAAGATCAAGGTCGTCTAATTCTAATTCCTCAAGCGGCTTCTTCTTTGCTTTCATGATTCCAGGTAAGGAAGGATAGCGAGGTTCGTTCAGACCTTGCTGTGCTGTTACTAATAGAGGAAGACTTGTTTCAATGACTTCGGAATCGCCTTCAACGTCACGCGTAACCGTTACATTTGTTCCATCAATTTCTAGCTTCGTAATGGTTGTTACATAAGGAATGTTCAAAAGTTCAGCGACACGTGGTCCAACTTGACCTGTTCCGCCATCAATCGCGACATTTCCGCCAATGATCAAATCTGCATCTTTATCCTTTAAATATTCAGCAAGGATTTTTGCTGTGGTGTATTGATCCCCGTCCTCAACATCGTCTTCTGTGTTGATAAGGACAGCTTTGTCAGCACCCATCGCAAGTGCAGTACGTAATTGCTTTTCAGATTCTTCACTTCCAACAGAAATGACCGTTACTTCTCCACCCTTAGCATCGCGGACTTGAATAGCTTCTTCAATCGCATATTCATCATAAGGATTGATGATAAATTCGGCACCATCCTCATTGATTTTTCCACCGCGAATTGAAATTTTCTCTTCGGTATCAAAGGTTCTTTTCATTAATACGTAAATTTTCATGGTTTCCCTCCTAATATTTCCGAGCATTCGCTCAGTTTGAAAGATTGAGAAAACTTTTAAGAAAAAAATTTTTTATTTAACCTCCACTGCAAAAAATGCAGAGTAAAGCTTATTCCCCTTTAAAATGTGGTTCTCTTTTTTCAATAAAGGCTTGGATGCCTTCCTTGCCGTCGTTCGAGACAAATACCTTACCAAATAGCTCTGATTCTTTTTTTGAACCTTCATAGAACTCTTCTGTTTTTGCATAGTTTAGTAGTTCGATGGCGGCTTTAATCGAACCTGAACTTTTCTTTGCGATTTTTCCTGCGAGCTTATAAGCCTGTTCCAATACCTCATCTTCTGAATAGGCATGATTAGCTAACCCATATTGGACAGCTTCCGCGCCTGTAATTGGCTCAGAAGTGAACAGCATTTCAGCAGCTCTTGCAACACCCACATATTTGGGCAGACGTTGAGTACCAGCAAATCCAGGAATTAACCCGAGTTGCAGCTCTGGAAGTCCAAGTTTGGCATTTTCACTAACTAAGCGAATGTGACAAGCCATCGCAAGTTCAAGACCACCGCCGAGCGCCGCACCATGAATTGCTGCAATAATCGGCTTCGGATATTTCTCCATCCGGTCAAATAGATCTTGCCCAAACTTTCCAAGGTTTGAAAATCCTTCTGAAGTAGAAACGGTTGTAAATTCTTTAATGTCAGCACCTGCAGAGAAGAATCTCCCTTCTCCGTGAATGACGATTACTCTAATTTCACGGTTTGGTTCGATTTCATCAAGCACTGCCGACAATTCCCTTAAAAGACCTGAAGAAAGGGCATTTGCCGGCGGACGAGCAATTGTAATCGTCGCAATATGGTTTTGATACGACCATTTTAAATATTCCAAACTAACTCCCCCCTATTGTAACATCTACCGGCTACCGCAGCCATTGATTAAAAGGCGATGGACTGGGGACGCCAGTGCAAGCAGATCATACTTTTCCTCGTTCATTACCCATGATGTCACGGTTTCATCAATTGTTCCGAATATCATTTGCCGGGCCAGACGAACATCGAGGTCGACGGAAAACTCTCCTGTTTCTATGCCTTCAATAACTATCTTATCGATTACCTGTAGATAACCTTTTAGAACATCATTAATTCGAAGTCGCAATTCCTTATTCGATTGCCTTAACTCGAGTTGTGTCACGATGGCCATATGATGGTCTTTTGAGAGCATACTGAAATGAGCTTCTATCATCTTTAATAACTTCTCCGCCGCCGTCCCTTTTCCTGCTATCATTGTATCTATTTTTTCAATAAAACTTCCCATTTTTTCTTCAAAGAGAGAGATAAGGATATCTTCTTTGTTTTTAAAATAAAGATAAATGGTCCCATCCGCCACGCCGGCCTGTTTGGCAATCTTTGATACCTGCGCTTGATGGTATCCATTTTCAGCGATGACAACCACTGCTGCATCAATAATTTGCATGTATTTTGGTTTACTTTTCTTCAACTATATCCCTCCTCCTGAGCGAAAAGGTTCGTTTTAGTTAATCCAATTATAAAGAAAAATATGAATGAATAGTCATTCATATTTTAATAATAGAGATTAACTGTATATCTGTCAAGATATACTATATACCATCTTCTGCTTTCGAACAAAGGGACAGGCTTAATCTGTCAAAAAAAAGAGGGCGCTATCATCCGTAATTTATGCGTGTTTTTGATTTTCTTCTTCTATTTTTTGTTTTTCTTCTTCCACCAGCATCCTCCTTAAAATTTTTCCAATCGCCGTTTTAGGCAGCTCTTTCCTAAATTCATATATTCTTGGAACTTTATAGGCAGCAAGATATTTTCTTGAAAAGTGGTTCATTTCCTCTTCGGTTACGGATGACCCTTCTTTTAAGACAATATAGGCTTTTACCGTTTCCCCACGATATGGATCCGGTATTCCTGCTGCTACCGCCTCGAGAACATCTGGGTGTTCATATAATACTTCCTCAATCTCTCTAGGATAAATATTGTAACCTCCTGCAATGATCATATCCTTCTTGCGGTCTACCACATAAAAGTATCCTTGTTCATCCATATAGCCCAGGTCTCCCGTATACAGCCAACCATCCTGTAATACTTCCTTTGTATCTTCTGGACGATTCCAATATCCCTTCATGATTTGCGGTCCTTTGATGGCAAATTCGCCAATTTCCTTTACCGGGACAGGTTCTCCGGTTTCCATCGATACAATCTTTACTTCTGTATCAGGCCAGGGGACACCAATACTGCCCTTCATCCTTGGTACATCCCATAGAAAGTTCGCATGTGTAACGGGCGAGGCTTCCGTTAATCCATACCCTTCAACAAGTTTCCCTCCCGATATTGCCTCAAACTGCTCCTGTACTTCAATTGGCAGTGCTGCTGAACCGCTGATACAAGAATGAATCGACGATAAATCATATTTTTTTAAATCAGGATAATTTAATATTCCTATATAAATTGTCGGCGCCCCGGGAAACAGTGTCGGGCGTTGTTTTTGAATGGTCTTCAATGTTGTCTCGACATCGAATTTAGGTAATAATATCATTTTGTTAGCTTGCATCACCGACAAAATGAGTACGGTTGTCATGCCATAAACATGAAAGAACGGGATGACCCCTAGAACCGATTCTTTTCCTGGTTTACATTTGTACAGCCATGCCTGACACATCTTTGTATTCGCTATTAAATTTTTATGTGTGAGCATAACCCCTTTTGGAAAGCCCGTGGTTCCTCCGGTATATTGAAGAAGCGCCACATCTTCAGCCGGGTTAAAATCATAAATCTTTAGTTTTTGAGACTTCATTTTTATAATTTCCGAAAGTAAATGCGTATTTCCTTTGTGCTGTACATTCACGACAATTCCATATTGTTTTTTCTGGATGTAGGGATAAATTAGATTTTTAGGAAATGGCAAGTAGTTCTTGATAGCGGTTACAATCATATGCTGCAAGTCTGTTTGCGGCATCACTTTTGATACGCGTGGGTAGAGGATGTCGAGTGTGATGATAGCCTTTGCGCCTGAATCTTTCATTTGGTATTCAAGTTCACGTTCCGTATATAACGGGTTGGTTTGAACAACAATACCGCCTGCCATTAATATCGCAAAATAACTAATTACAGCCTGAGGTGTGTTTGGAAGCATAATGGCGACCCGGTCACCTTTTGAGATACCTAGAGTCCCTTGCAAATAACCGGCAAAATTCATTACTTCTTCGTAGAGTTTCTTGTATGTGATTTCTTTCCCCATAAAGTGAATGGCAACCTTTTCCGGATATTGATGGGCAGAATTCACTAAGTATTGCTGTACTGGCTCCGAGGAGTATTCCAGTGTGACAGGAATTTCTTTTGGATACAGTGCTTGCCACGGTTTTGAATCATACATAAGATCCCCCTTTTCTATGTGGATAATTATAAAAATTCAAACTTCTCTTCTATTATAGTACAGTACTATACATTAAACAATTGAGGATACTACAAAAAAAATCACCGCTGAAAGGCTTCAGCAATGATTTTTATTTAAGCAAAAAACAACATATAAATTAAGCCGATTAGTAAAAACAAGCCGCATAATCCAAGTAGTACTTTAGCTAATGTCTCCACTTTTTTCTTCTCCCCTTACGTAATCCCCGCTCCAATGACAATCGATAAGCCAATCGAAATAACCAACGAAAGAAAACCAACGGCACGGTTATCATTTTGGATTTCTTCGTCAATTTTAAATTTTGGGGTTAGAAATTCAAAGATAAAATAACCAACTAATAATAAGAAAAAGCCATAAATCCCCCAGCCAACCATGGACAGGAGCGAATTGTTCTGTTCAATCGTATAGCGAAAGATATTAGCGACACCCAAAATTTTCCCTCCGGTTGCCATCGCCACTGCCATATTACCTTTCTTTATTTCTTCCCAATTTTTATATTTGGTCACCATTTCAAAAATAGCTAAAAAGACAACCAAGCATAGAATCACTACGCTATAATAAGCAGCAATTTGTATATATTCGTTCTCCCAAAACTGGTCCATTGTCAAAACTCCTCGGACATTATTTAAACTCAACGATGGTTACACCTGATCCGCCTTCCCCGGCTTCCCCAAAGCGAATCTTTTTAACTTGACGATGGTTTTTTAAGTATTCCTGCACGCCTTGTCTTAAAACACCGGTACCTTTACCATGGATAATCGAGACCCGCGGATAACTGGACAGCAGGGCATCATCAATATACTTTTCCACCTTAAGAAGGGCATCTTCATACCTTTCTCCACGCAGGTCTAACTCCATTTTTACAATAGAATCTCGGCCTTTTACAATCGCCATCGGTTTGGTTTCGACTTGTTTTGGGGTGCTCATATATTCGAGATCTTTTTCTTTCACTTTCATTTTGAGAATTCCGATTTGAACCTGCCATTCATTCGATGAAACTTTTACAACCAACGTACCCTTTTGATCGAAGGTAAGGACCTTCACCTCTTCACCAGGGGTAAACGTATGTTTTTTAACTTTCTTGTTCGCGAGCGCAGCTGATTTTGGGATTTCCGGAGCTGCCCCTTCTAACCGCCTTTTGGCATCAATTAATTCATGCTCTTTAATTTCTGCATGCTTCTCTGTTCGCATTTTGCGAAGGTCACGGATGACCTTGTCGGCCTCGCTTTTTGCCTCTTCAACAATTTCCCCGGCCTTTTCGGCCGCTTTTTCAAGCATCGAATCCTTCTTCTCGTAAAATTCCATTAGTTGTTTTTGCAAGTCTTGATGAAGATTTTCCGCAGATTTTAAATAATCACGGGCTTCTTCCTGTTCTTTTTCGGCAAGCCGTTTACTTTCTTCTAACGAGGCAATCATCTTATCGATTTGGTTCGTATCTTCACTCACATGTGATCGTGCGGCCTGAATGACTCGCTCATTTAAGCCAAGTCGTTTGGAAATTTCAAAGGCATTACTCCGTCCCGGTACACCTAACAACAATCTATAGGTTGGGCTTAATGTCTCCACATTGAACTCAACACTTGCATTCAATACACCTTCACGGTTATATCCGTAGGCCTTTAATTCAGGGTAGTGGGTTGTAGCAATCACCCTTGCCCCCCGCTTGTGAACCTCATCCAAAATAGAAATCGCTAAGGCGGCACCTTCCTGTGGATCGGTTCCAGCACCAAGTTCGTCAAATAATACAAGGCTATTAAAATCAACTCGATTTAAGATTTCAACGATATTAACCATATGGGATGAAAAGGTACTTAAACTTTGTTCAATCGACTGTTCATCGCCTATATCAGCATACACCGCATCAAAGACGGCTAGTTCCGAGCCATCATAGGCAGGAACCTGCAAGCCTGCCTGGGCCATTAATGTACACAACCCAAGTGTTTTTAAGGTAACCGTTTTACCGCCCGTATTCGGACCTGTAATCACAATCGTTGTAAAGTCTTGCCCCAGCATAATATCGTTGGCAACCACTTCATCAATCGGAATGAGCGGATGTCTTGCCTTAAATAAAGCAATTCTTCCCTCATTATTCATGATTGGCATCGATGCTTTGATTCGTTTTCCATATCTTGCTTTAGCAAAAATAAAGTCCAAATTAGCGAGAACTTCCACGATTACTTTGAGTTCGCTCTCGTGCTCGGCTGTTTCAGCGGATAGCTCGGAAAGAATTCTATCGATTTCCAGTTGTTCCTTGACACGAATATCCTGCAGTTGATTGTTTAATTGGACAATCACTTGTGGTTCGATAAACAGGGTTTGTCCGGATGCGCTTTGGTCATGAATGATTCCACCGTAGTGACCACGATATTCTTGTTTAACAGGGATTACAAAGCGGTCATTACGAATCGTGACAATCGCGTCGGAAAGCATTTTGCTGGCATTGGATGACCGAATCATACTTTCTAGTTTTTCACGAACCCGTGACTCATTGGACCGAAGCTGATGCCTTAATGAACGCAGCAGATCACTTGCGCTGTCTAGCACCTCGCCGCCCTCATCAATGGCTTGTTTGATTGCTTGCTCAAGATTTGTTAAGGGAATAATCCGCCCTGCTTGTTCAGACAAAATTGGAATTTCTGTTCTCTCATCAGCAAAATCACCGATAAACCGCTTCATTTGCCGGCTTGCATGGATGGTACTAGCAATTTGGACGAGTTCATGCGAACTTAGCACTCCACCTATAACAGAGCGTTTGATGTGTGCGCGGATATCATGGACACCTGAGATTGGGACATTCCCTTTCACACGAAACACCGTTGCAGCCTCATCTGTTTCTGCTTGAAGTTTGACTACTTCTTCAAAATCAGTTGAGGGCACTAGTTCAGTTATTTTTTTCCTACCAAGTGACGAGGCAGCATGTTCTAACAGTTGCTCTTTTACTTTCGTGAATTCTAATACCTTTAAAGCTTTTTCTTGCATGGAGATAACCTCCCTATCCTCGATTATGCAAAAATTCTAGCAGGTCATTTTTATCTAAAGCATTAATAACAGATGACTTTTTAATCCAGCCCTTTTTGGCTGCTGAAATACCGATTTCCATATGCTTTAATGTATCCATTTTATGAGCATCCGTATTGATGAGAATTTTCACCCCTGCATCCTGAGCTCTTCGTAAATATTCAGATGCCAGGTCCAGACGGTTAGGATTCGCATTTAATTCTAATGCCGTATTGGTTTCTTTGGCGAGTTGGATAAGTAAATCAATATCAACATCATATCCTTCGCGGCGGCCGATTTTTCTGCCCGTTGGATGCGCAATTAAATCGACATGGGCATTCGTCAAAGCTGTTGTTAGCCGTTCCATAATTTTTTCCTTTGGCTGGGAAAAAGCAGAATGTATAGAGGCAATCACGAAATCCATGTCAGCAAGAAACTCGTCGTCATAGTCCAGTGTGCCATCGGGAAGAATATCCATCTCCACACCCGCTAGAATAAGAAAATCATCATACTTTGCATTTAATTTATTAATTTCTTCTCTTTGTTTTAACAGTCTTTCACGCGTAAGACCATTAGCCACCTTTAGATACTGTGAATGGTCCGTAATCGCCATATATTGATAACCTCTAGCCCGGCAAGCATCAGCCATCTGTTCGATCGAATGAGCACCATCGCTCCAAGTGGAATGCATGTGAAGATCGCCCTTAATATCTTGAATTTCAATTAATTCCTCTGCCTTAGTGAACGTTTCCACTTCCCTGCCGTCTTCTCTAATTTCCGGAGGAATGAAAGGCAGGTCGAAATGCTTGAAAAATTCTTCTTCCGAAGAGAAGGTGAGAATTTCCCCTGTCTCAACATTTTCCACGCCATACTCACTGATTTTTTCACCGCGTTCCTTCGCCAATTGCCGCATCCGGACATTATGTTCCTTCGATCCAGTAAAATGGTGCAAGGTTGTAATAAACTCTTCTGGTTTAACTAGACGGAAATCAACAGAAATATCATAATCATACTCAAAGACTAAGGAAACCTTTGTATCGCCTGCACCAATCACTTCTTTTATATTTGGAAGCTCTAATAGATGCGCGCGCACTTGTTCAGGTTGAGTTGTAGCGATGATAAAATCAAGGTCTTTGATCGTCTCTCTCATTCTGCGCAAACTACCCGCACGTGAAAACTGATGAATATCCGGTGTATCTCGAAGAGTTGCTTCCATCTGCTCAGCAATTGGAAGCATATACGCTAACGGCAATCGTTCCGGTCTAGAGCCGACATTGGCAATGGCACTAAGGATTTTCTCCTCTGTCTTCTTGCCAAAACCTGCGAGCGCTTGAACCTGTCCTGCTTCACAGGCTTTCTTTAAACTGGAAACATCCTCTATATGTAACTCTTTGTATAACTTAGCAATTTTCTTGCCGCCAAGTCCCGGGAGCTGCAGTAACGGAATGAGTCCTTTTGGCACTTCCTCCTTCAACTCTTTTAACACCGAAGAAGAACCTTCTTTTATGTATTCATCCATGACAGCGGCCGTACCTTTACCAATTCCTGAGATCGCGGTAAAGTCCTCAATCTCTGTTACAATACGTTCGTCTGCTTCCAAAGCAGTAGCTGCTTTACGAAAAGCAGAAACCTTGAATGGATTTTCCCCTTTTAACTCCATATAAATCGCAATCGTTTCTAGCAAACGAATGATTTCTTTTTTATTTATTTCCATTACATTATCCACCTACCTACTATTTAGCATTTTCATTTTATCCTACTTTAAGGCATGAACAGAAAAACTTCTCTGCTACAGAGAAGTTAAAGCAGTTGTATATTCAATCCACATGCTTTTTATCTGCTGTGAAAGGATAGGAGTGTGATTCACAATCGCGTTTGCCATGCTCGATTGATCTAAAGCGTTTTGTAAAAAGTCAATTGGCAAAAGGGCCGAAACATATAATAAAATAAAAATAACTAAGTAAATTTCAATGAAACCGAGCAGTCCCCCACCCAAAATATTCAACTGTTTAAGTATAGGCAAATGGGCAACAAAGTCGAGCATCGAACCAATAATTTGCAAGATCACTTTTACAGCAAAAAAGATGATCACAAAGGCGATTGCACGATAAAAAGCGGCCTCCATATTACTGCTGTCTGTCAGCAATTTTAAGCTTGTCACATTTCCGAAATTTGGATAAGGGATCCAGAGGGTTAGCTTAGGTGCCAACTGTTCGTAGTATGAATTTGCTGCGACATATGCAATAATAAAACCTATTAAATGAACAAGCTGCAGAATAAAGCCTCTTTTTAGGCCTACAAAGAAACCAATAATTAAAAAAATGATAATTGCTAAATCTAACATGTTTTCTTAGTCCTTTTCTTTTAGTAGTTCTGATTGAAGCCGCTCTAATTGGTCTTTTATTATCAGGTAGTCATTGACTGCATTTACGGCTGTTAATACGGCGAGTTTGCTTGCGTCTAGAATTGGATTCTTAGAACTGATTTCGCGCATTTTATTGTCAACTAATGAGGCCACATGCCGTATGTGACTTGGACTTTCCGACCCCATAATAACGTATGCTTGACCGTATATATCTACGGTTGTTCTATTTTTTTGATTATTCGACAATGTCCTGCCTCCATTCAAAGAATCCTACACTATATCATAACATGAACCGTTATCTATGGAAAAGTTAAAGCGTATTTTATATTTATTTAGAAATGTGGTGTTAGTAGTATGGGTAATATTGTATTGAATCTGGAAATGAATAAAATTATGGAAATGCGAAACTTTTACAAAAAAAACATATTAGATAAAAATATTCCCGGCAGTGTATTTGCGGCGAAAACGCCCGCCTGTATGATTACAGCCTATAAATCAGGCAAAGTATTATTTCAAGGAAACGATAGTGAAAAGGAGGCAAACAGATGGGGCAGAGCAAGTACAAGTGCCACCTCCAACAAACCGGCCTCTTCTTCAAAAGCGAAAGGTAACCTGCCAAACGGCATCGGTCTAATGTCTGCGATTGGTTCAGATGAAGTTGGGACAGGAGACTTTTTCGGCCCGATCACTGTCGTGGCTGCTTACGTGAGGAAGGAAAATATCCCTTTGTTAAAAGAATTAGGGGTCAGGGATTCGAAGGATTTGAATGATGACAAAATCATTGCGATCGCGAAGGTCATTAAAGATATTATTCCTTTCAGTTTAATGACGTTAAAAAATGAAAAATATAACCAAGTTCAACAGTCAGGCATGTCACAAGGAAAAATGAAGGCGATTTTACATAATCAAGCGATCTTAAATGTACTAGACAAGATTTCCCCTGAGAAGCCGGAAGCAATTCTCATTGACCAATTCGTTCAAGCAAGTACCTATTATCAACACTTAAAATCCCAAAAAGCGATTGCCAAGGAGAATGTTTATTTTAGTACGAAAGCGGAGGGTATTCATTTAGCGGTCGCTGCAGCAAGTATTCTCGCCCGCTACGCGTTTATCCAATATATCGATAAACTTAGCGATTCTGCTGGCTTTAAGATTCCAAAAGGTGCCGGGGCACAAGTGGATGTGGCGGCAGCAAAGTTAATTATGAGTAAAGGCCGCGACATTCTTCCATCATTCGTGAAGCTCCACTTTGCTAATACCGATAAAGCTATCGCATTAGTTAATAAAAAACGAAATTGAAATGTTTTTTGCGGTCGTTGCGAATAAATATATATAAACGGTGTATGGAGGGATAGTGGTGGCAAATAAACTTAGTGAAGCAGAAATACTTACAGCAGTTCGTGAATTAACAGGTTGGAAATTGGACGGGAAATTTATCGTAAAAAAGTACCGCTTCCGAGAATTTTTACAGGGCGTGGCGTTCGTGAATGTGATTGCCCAGCTTTCGGAAGAAAAAAACCATCATCCCTTCATTTCGATTGACTATAAATTAGTGACACTAAGACTCACCTCCTGGAATGCAGGCGGATTGACCGATTTAGATATCGCTTTAGCAAAAAAATACGATTTGATTTACGAGAAATATTAAGTGAAAAAAACAGAACACCTCCGCCAATGTTGGGAGGTGTTCTATTATATTTTAGCGGTGACCATTTGTATGGCCAATGTCATAGATAATTTCACCAATTCCCGAGGTAACATTACTTGTCTTCACGTTATTCATATTAGTGAACAAGTTCCGAATTTTCCTATGAATATCATCATCGGCGGTGACATAGACATTATAGCCTTGTTCATTTCTTGATATCACTTGTTTCACTTTATTTTCTACAGCATTACGATTTCCTTGAGTGTTTGCATCAATACCAACGACAATATCCATTCCTTGAACAATTGATGTTGCGCGGTCAACACCTGGTATTTTTTCAGCCGCTTCAGAGGCCCGTGCGGCCACTTGTTGTGCGGAGCGAATATCATTTCTAGTAGAGGTATGCTGAGTCCCTGAATAATCACCATTATAATTATGGTTATAAGGATTATCGGAACGTTGTCCAACCTGTGTTGTATTTATTCCATTTCCAGCGTTATTGACCTGTCCAGAATTCTCTCCGATTTGTGGTTGTGTTCCTTCATTTTGATTATTATTACAACCAGCAAGTCCTGTCAGTGCGATAAAAGTACAGATCATTAATTTTGCCCTCATCAAACACACTCCTTTTTAGGTATTGTGCGCTTTCCCAAAAAAGGTATGCATTTCGAATTCCATCGCACAGATGTAAGAAGTGAAAGTGGAAGTGCACTAAAGATCACGATTGCAAAACAAACAACTGTTTCATAAAAGGCCTCCTACTATGTACTGATCGTAAAAATCATTCAGAGTAAATTTACGGATTTCCCCCTCTTCTAAGTAAGCAACATGGGTGCAAATCTGACGGATTTCGTCCATATGATGGGAAGAAAACAGAATCGTTTTATCTTCCAATGATCTTAAAATCGTCAGAATCTCACTTCTCCCTTTCGGGTCTAATCCACTCGTTGGTTCATCCAAAATGAGGATGGAAGAATCAAAATACAACATGATACCTAATCCCAACCGTTGGAGCATTCCTTTTGAGTATCCTTTAATTAAATCGCTCCGATGGTCCCACAGCTTCACCTTTCTCAGCATTTCTTCCATTCTTTTTCCATCCATTGGACCATTTCCTAATGAGGCAAAAAAATTCATATTCTCCTCCCCTGTCATATGCGGGTAGAGAAGAAATTTTTCTGGAAGGTAGGCGACGTTTTTTTTCCACTCCTCTTTGTTATGCGGAATTCCGGAAAGCTTAATGATTCCCTTTTTTACAGGAATCAAATGGAGCATTGAATGGATTAAGGTGGACTTTCCTGCTCCGTTACTTCCAACAAGGGCACAAATTTCATTTTTTTCAATCATTAAATTGATATCCTTTAGGACTACTTTGTTTTGATAAGATTGGGATAATTCTTTTATCTCGATCATGAAATCCCCCCTCTTCTTCTTAGCCTTACCGCCAGCTCAAATGACAGAACCGACCAAACCATAAGAGTAATCCATAGTAAATACTTCGGCTGAAGCCACACCATTTTCTTCATAAGTCTTGACAAATGATCGAGTGGGTAAAGTCCTAAAGCTGTCTCCAGGTAAAAATGAAGAGTATGGAGTGGGTCTAGGAAATAAAAAACAGAAAAAGTGGTAATATTCTCCTCATCTACTAGTGGCAAGATATAAAGGAACAGTAAATCAAGAAGGAAAATAAAGAAGAACCACGTAAAAATATTGGCTCCTACTAGCTGCATTCGATTTTCGCAAATACTTCCCAACAATAAACCGATTTGATTAAAAATAAATAACAACGTGAAAAAGGTAAGCAAATAGACCCCAAAAGAAGAAACGTCGAATATAAACAGGAATTTCATCGGTATGGCCAGGGCAAAATACCAACATAAAAATACCAAGACGGTAATGAACTGGACCCCCATTGTTTTTTTTAGAAAAAAACTGCGATAGGATTCTTTTTTCGTCAAGATAATCATTAATGTCTTTTGTTCTTTTTCCTGTATGACAGCAAACGAAGAAATAAACAAACTTAAGAGTGGAATGAGAAACACATTCATTTCATATAAAGAAAGCAAATAGACTTCAAATCCTTGATCTGAAGGTAATGACTTCAACTGCCACAAAATAAAAACAGAAATAATCATGGCCATACTTAAGGCGAGCCAAAGACCTTTGCCACGGGATAATTCCTTCCACTCTTTCCAGATATATGTCAACGAATCCTTCTCCTCCTATTTACAAAAATGATTCCTAAAATAATCATAACCGGTATCAACATAAACCAAACTGCAGGGGGCCTAGTTCCTCGTTCACTCATCAACGGATAAGGGTCAGTAAAAACAGTTTCTTGTCTATGTAGAAATTGATTGATTTTTTCATAGATATGAATAGACGGGCTCGGTAAAAAGAGATAAACAAGCTCTTGGTCTTCCATTAACTTTGCAAGGGAAGATTTATACTTAACAGGAATATCTCCAATCATATCTTCATTCAAATCAAATAAGGCAAACGTTTCCCCCCATTCATTCCCTTTATGGTTTTCACTCCATTGGTTCTGCGCTTGCCCTCCAATCGTAATCACAGGAAGCGTATTGCGAAAAAAGCTATTCAAGGAAAATACTTGGCTGCTCGAGCTAGCCCAGAGCTCAACCCCGATGCGATTTTGCAGAAACTCATTGCTAATAATTCTGTTTTTCTGTGATAGATCAATATAAAGCCCGCGCTGATTGTGATAGAAATGATTGTCCTTCACTATATTTTCATCACTCGCTTGAAGCATTAAACCAAACGAGCGGCTGCCCTGTTGGTAAGAAAATTCATTTCCAATTAACTCAATACCCTTAGAATTCATAATCGCAGCTCCACCGACATTCTGGTGAAAATGATTATTGAAAAAATGATTGTGATCAGAATACATATAGTGTAATCCATAGCGTGTATGGCTAATATCTACTTTCTTGACCACATTATCATTTGAATAGGAAAAATAGATTCCATCACGAGAATCACGAATAACTGCATCAGTTAATCGATTTCGCTGGGAACGAATCAGTTGGATACCGTTCCCTTGACCGGCGACTTCCCCCCGCCCATTCCTGTAATGCATACTTTCGAAAGATCATTTTCATTAGATGAGCTAAAATAAATGCCGTGGAAGGAATCACTGATGGTCAAGTTCTTCAGTACATTTCGGTCAGATAGAACCTTAATCGCAGAATACTCTTCTACTGAATTCCTACTTTTACTGCTATGAGAGATTCGTAAGTTTTCCAATCGAGTGCCTATCGCAGGCTTTTGAATCAAGATGACATTCCCTGTCCCATCGCCTTTAATATTAGTTTTACCAGCGCCCTTAATGGCAATCGGTTTTGATATGGTCACATTCCCACTATAAGTCTTATTTTGCAGAAGAAGAGTCCCATGTGCAGGCGTTTGATCGACCAGATCTTGCAAGGAACGGTTTTCTGCAAAAAAGGTGTTCGGATGAATGGTTAGCAAAAAAAATATGATTCCTGCCATCCAATGCCATTTCTCCCTCATCTTTTTCGATCCCTCCATAATGGAAACAGTGTGCAGAAGAAAGCTGCACCCAGGAGAAATGAACCATAGGTGAAATAGCTTTCCGTCACAAAGTTGGCAAGTGTATTCTCCCCAATAACTGGAGGTACAAATGGATCCACTTCAATCGGAGCCGTTGGATCAAGGTCCGTTCCATAATTCCGCAGCCAGCGGTGGATGTCATAAATTCCGAATGCTCCACCCACAACAAAAAGCCCAATCAGACCGTAAAGCAGACTTTTTCGCCGCAAAAATGCAGTAATAAGCGTTAACAAGGCCAGAATACCGATAATATATGGAAGGAATTGGAGCTCTGGAAAGTTCTCCTCGCCAAAACCCTTCATGCCAATGTAATGATTTAATCCATTGACGATATCGATATCTCCCGCCATCTTATATGGATAAACAATGATATCCAAGCCTTCTGGATATTGTGGCGCATAGAATCTCATTCCCCACCATGGAAAGAAAATAGACGTAATGAGTAAAATAGCTGCTAAACACAGTGCAATAACAGAAGGAATGGAAAGAGTTTTGGACACTTAATGCTCCTTTCTGGTAAAAAGAAAAAAGGGCAACGAGGCCCCTCCTTCTTTTATCCTTTGGGTTGGACTAATAAATACCCATTCATTTCCTGATGTAAAGCAGAACAGAAATTTGTGCAGTATAAAGGATAGGTACCCGCCTTATTCGCTGTAAATTCAATTGTCTGAGTCTGTCCCGGCTGGACTTCCATGTTCAAATCGTAGGAGTTAATTCCAAAGCCGTGGGTAATATCCTGATCAAGATCGATATTAGTTAAATGAATGACGACTTTATCTCCTTCTTTAACATTGATAACATCTTTTCGAGCAGCCTTCGCATCAAATATGAATTTGGAACGTAATGCAACCCCGTATACTTCGACAACATTCCCTTTTCTTGTAATTCGAGTGTCCTTTTGATTCCAGACGCTGTCTGGACGCTTTTCATCCTTATCGTATACGACAATCGGCTTGATTTTGTCCGCCTTTATCATCTGTGCATAATGTGGTTCAGGGTCGACAGGAGCTGATTGGATAATTTCCATCTTTTTACCGCTAAGATCAATTAATTGCATCGATTCTGGATGGGAAGGACCAACAGAAAGATAAGTATCCTTAGCAATTTTATTAAGCGCAATAATATATTTACCGTCCGGACTGACGGTATCGCCCTCCGCTGCAGACGCATGACCAGGTGAATATTGGACCGGTACGCGGTCAACTGTTTCGCCGGTCTTGATATTCCATTTGACAATCTCAGACGAAATAAACATCGTCGTATAAGCAAACCCATCGCCATCGAATTGTGTATGCAGGGGTCCGAGTGCGTTTTCTGGATTTACTTCCCTTTCCATGACGGATGCATAATCCAAAACTGGAATTCCTTCCTGCTCACCTGCAAACTTTTTATCTTTGATGGCTTTAAATGCTTTTTCAAAAGAGAACACTGTCATTGCCGGCGCTAGTTTTCCAGATGCAATGAAACGGGTTCCATCAGGAGTTACATCGACCCCGTGGGGTGACTTTGCCGTTGGTACAAGATAAATGGCTCCTTTATGCTTTGATGGATCGAGCATTTTCATTCCATTGACCATGTCATACTTTCCATCCGCAACCATCTTCTCAAGTTCTTTCCAGTTAAAAAGAACTACATAATCACGGTCTTTCTGTGAGGCATTAATTTCCTCCTCTGTGGTTGCTTCTTCTGTATTATAGGTTGTCATGACTGCCCAATCTTTTGAAATCTTTTTGCCGGCATCCGATAAATCAAATGACCAAGGGGGCAGAGCAACCTGATAAGCAACACTCAGCTTTTGTTTTTTCTCATCAAATGTAACCGCAGACATTACTCCTTTAAATTTTGTCTTATAGTCATCCAAAGAGGCAAATTTATGTCCAAATGGAACAGCAAACCTGGTCGGTAAAAACATATATTCTGTATTCTGAGTCACAAAAGCGGCACAATGTGGGCCACCTGTATTTGGAACCTCCAAAATATCCTTAACCGTAAATGTCTTTAGATCCATAACAGCCGCACGATTATTCCCTACGTCTGTCGCAAATAAATACTTTCCATCATACTCTCCGCCCTTTTCCGATAAGGCAGGATGATGGAGATCGCCCCAACTGTACTTTCCCAGCATTTTTTTTGAATGCTTATCCCAGCCATAACCTGTCGCTGAATCATGTGAAAAAACTGGTATTGTACGAATATGGCGCATTGAGGGAACACCAAAAATAAACATTTGCCCGGAGTGACCACCAGAGGCAAATAAATAATATTCATCCTTCTGCCCAAAAGGGACATATACCTTTTGGGCATTGGTGGCAGTTCCCGCTTGATTAGTATTTTTATTATCGTTGAAATCCGCAAATATCACAGTCGATGCCAATGCTCCCAATACTAATCCCGAAATGGCTGCAATCAATTTTTTCATAAAAATCCCTCCAAAATCATGGTTTCTTCTCTGATGCGGCTTTTAGGGCTGCTAGAACCGCTGCTCTTTCATCATCCGTCAGCGGTTTATCTCCTAGCACACCTGACATGACTGCAGAAGTTGGTTTTTTGAGAAACTCTTCGATTGGCACACCATGCTTTCCTTCAACATTTACATAGGCCTGAGATAAATCCGGACCCGTCGACCCACCTTGGATATTTAGTGCAGAAATACTATGGCAGGAAACGCAGCCGCGCTGAATAAAAATCCTGCCTTCTTTAGCGGTTGAATCACCCTGTTGTTTTTCTATCGCATCTTTTTTGACAACTTGATCAGTTTTTTCTGCCGGTTCAGCAGGTGCTGCTTTTTCCTTAGCATTAAAAATTAAGTAACCTCCACCAAAAGCGACCCCAAAACAAATAAGAAAAATAGCAATATATTTCCCCATATGCCCTCTCCTTTCTAACATAGTAATAATATTTTTTTTAGTTTTACCTGGTAGATTTTTATTATTCCTAAATATTAGAAGTGAATCAAAATGGCGCTCAGGCTTACCTCCTGGAATGCAGGAAGACTAGCATATTTGAATATCCCATTAGCCAAAACTATGACTCCCTCTATGAAAAAAAATAAATTTTAAAGAGGTTACAGCAGTCTGCAACCTCTTTTCTGTGACTTCTTTTAAAAAACTTTATAATTGCAAAATTTCCATATCAGACCAGGGAACCTTTGCCCATCGTAATTTCACTTTTTTATTTTATCAGCGCAAAATTGAATTTTATCAGCGATAAATTCAATATATCAGCGAACCGTAAATTCCACATTAGAAAAAGGAAAAAAGCCAGCTCGAATTCAATCTTCGAACTAGCTTCTTTTAGTTAACCTCTTAAAACAGCGCCTGCTTGTTCTTCTAATGCCGCGAGTACTCGGTTATGGACCTTCGTTACCTCTTCATCCGTCAACGTACGTACCGGATCAACATATTTCAAAGAAAAAGCAATCGACTTCTTGCCTGGTTCCATCTTATCACCCTCATATAAATCAAACACATGTACCTCTTTAAGAAGCGGTGCACCATTTGTTAAGATGATTTCCTTTAGGGTGCCTGACACCGTTTCTTTGTTTACCACAAGGGCAATGTCTCTAGTAATCGATGGGAAGCGCGGAATGGCTTCATATTGTAATGCTGGTGTTTCTGCTTCAAGTACAGCTTTTAATGAAAGTTCAAATACGTAAGTATCTTTCAAATCCAAGTCTTTTTGAACTGTTGGGTGGACTTGACCGATAAAGCCGATTTTCTCATCATTTAAGAAAATTTCTGCTGTACGGCCCGGGTGCAGACGGTCTACTTGTGCCTGAACGAATTGAACCTGTTCGAAGAGGCCAAGTTTAGCAAACATTCCTTCTAAAATTCCTTTAACAACGTAGAAGTCGACGGCTTTCTTCTCTCCTTGCCAAGAATGACTTTCCCAAAGGCCAGTAATGGCTGCAGCTAAATGTTCTTTTTCCACTGGAAGAGAGTCTGTCCCGTTCGCTAAGAATACAGCACCTGTTTCATATACACCTAAGCTATCGTTTTGGCGGGCACTATTGTATTTTAATACTTCCAAAAGCTGTGGCATGATGCTCAAACGAAGGATACTGCGCTCTTCACTCATTGGCATGGAAAGACGAATGGTATCACGCTTTTCTAGTGCAAATTGTGCTGCCTTTTCCTCGCTTGTGAGTGAATACGTTACAGCTTGATATAAGCCTGCACCCTCAAGGTATTGACGAACCACACGGCGTTTCTTCTGGTACTCATTCAAACCGCCCGGGGTTGTCGAACCGATTGGAAGTGTTTTTGGAATATTATCGTAACCGTAAAGGCGGGCTACTTCTTCCAGTAAATCTTCTTCGATCTTAATATCGCCGCGGCGAGTCGGTGCCGTTACGGTAATTGTATCTTCCTCAATGCTTACCCCAAATTGAAGACGATCAAAGATTTCTTTCACGTCCTTCATTACAAGCTCTGTACCAAGTACACGATTGATTTTTTCTAAAGTAATCGAAACTACTGCTGGTTCAACTGTTAGTGTGTCCGCCTCAGCCGAACCTTCTAATACTTCTCCGCCAGCGTATTTTGCCATCAGATAGGCTGCGCGCTCTCCTGCTGCACGAACACGATTCGGATCGACACCTTTCTCAAACCGAGCGCTTGCTTCACTTCTTAGGCCATGGTCTTTTGATGCCTTTCTAACAGTTGCTCCATTAAAGTAAGCAGATTCAAGCAAAACAGTTGTTGTGTCTGAAGTTACTTCAGAATTTGCTCCTCCCATTACACCAGCAAGGGCAACAGGCACCGTTCCATTTGTAATAACCAGATGTTCAGATGTAAGTGTACGTTCCGCATCATCAAGCGTAATAAATTTCTCGCCATCTGCTGCACGGCGGACAAGGATTTCTTTTGACCCTAAGCGATCATAATCAAATGCATGAAGCGGCTGTCCGTATTCAAGAAGAATATAGTTGGTAATATCGACCACATTATTGTGTGGACGAATTCCCGCAGACATTAAGCGTGTTTGCATCCAGAGCGGTGATGGTCCGATCTTTACGTTTTTAATGACTTTTGCCACATACAACGGGTTATCTTCTTTAGCTTCGACTGTGATTTTTACATAATCAGATGCTTTTTCTGTTGAAGCTTGCAGGTTCGTTTCTGGAAGTTTCACGTTTCTTCCAAGAATCGCCGCCACTTCATAAGCAACCCCTAGCATGCTTAAGCAATCTGAGCGGTTTGGAGTTAAGCTTAGTTCTAGAATCTCATCATTTCTATTTAACATTGCAATAGCATCGACGCCGACTTCAGCATCTGCCGGGAAAACAAAGATTCCCTCTGAATATTCTTTCGGCACCACTTTTCCTTCGATCCCTAACTCAGTGAGCGAACAAATCATTCCATTTGATTCTTCACCGCGAAGTTTCGCACGTTTAATTTTAAAATTACCAGGAAGGACAGCACCTACAGTTGCCACCGCAACCTTTTGACCTTGCGCCACATTTGGGGCACCGCAAATAATTTGAACCGGTTGTTCCCCGCCCACATCCACAAGGCATTTGCTCAATTTATCCGCATTCGGGTGCTGTTCGCGTTCAAGGACATGCCCAACAACGACGCCTTGAATGCCGTGGTTAAGAACTTCTACTCCCTCAACCTCAATACCACTTTTAGTAATTTTTTCTGCTAATTCAGCTGCAGTTACTCCAGTTAAATCAATATAGTCTTGAAGCCATTTATATGAAACGAACATGTCGTCATCCTCCTTTAGTTATCTTTAATCAACGAGATGTATTCAAGTTCATTCGTGTTTTGAAAATTGCTTTAAGAACCGAACATCATTGGTATAAAAATGTCTGATATCATCGACACCGTACTTTAACATCGCGATCCGCTCAGGCCCCATTCCGAAGGCAAAGCCAGTGTATTTCTTCGAATCGTATCCAGCCATCTCAAGCACGTTCGGGTGAACCATACCTGCTCCAAGAATTTCAATCCAGCCTGTGCGCTTACAAACGCTGCATCCAGACCCGCCACAAATTTTACAAGAAATATCCATTTCAACAGAAGGCTCTGTGAATGGGAAAAAGCTTGGACGCAGACGAATTTCACGATCTTCTCCGAACATTTTTTTCGCAAATACTTCTAATGTTCCTTTCAGATCACTCATGCGGATGTTCTCTCCGACTACAAGACCTTCGATTTGCATAAATTGATGAGAGTGTGTTGCATCGTCATTATCACGACGGTACACTTTACCCGGACAAATAATTTTGATTGGACCTTTGCCATGGTGCTTCTCCATCGTCCGCGCTTGAACTGGCGATGTATGGGTACGAAGAAGGATATCTTCTGTGATATAGAACGAGTCCTGCATATCGCGGGCTGGGTGTCCTTTCGGTAAGTTAAGTGCTTCGAAGTTATAATAATCCTGTTCAACTTCAGGACCTTCTGCGACCTGGTAACCCATACCAATAAATAGGTCTTCAATTTCTTCAATGATTCTTGTCAGTGGATGATGATTTCCAACCTTTATTGGTCTGCCTGGGAGGGTAACATCAATGCTTTCAGATGCTAATTTTTCTAAGACAGCAGCCTCTTCTAACCCCTTTTGTTTAGCCTCAATTTTAACAGCTATCATCTCACGAACTTCGTTCGCTAATGCTCCCATCACTGGGCGCTCTTCAGCAGTAAGCTTCCCCATTCCGCGTAGTACTTCTGTGATTGGACCCTTTTTTCCAAGATAAGCCACACGGATGTCATTTAATTCTTTTAAACTTACCGACTGTTCAACTTTTTGAATAGCCTCTTCCTGCAATTCCTTTAAACGTTCTTGCATGTCAATTCCTCCTTAATATTGATCGGTGTCATAGATTGGTGTAATTGATTGGTGTCAGGCACCAGAACAGAAAAAACAAAAAAACCCCATCCCTGGAAAGGGACGAGGTTTATAGTTTCGCGGTACCACCCTTGTAAACACTTTATGTAAAAAAACATTGTGTTCGCTTCATTCGGATAACGGCATCTGCCGGCGCATCTTTACATTTCCGTTTGCGAAAATGGTCCCGATGCCAACTCTGGAGGTGAACTTCTCTTATTCTTTCCATAAAAGTGCTTTCAGTCGTGGCACTTTCTCCCTAAATGGTCGTAAATAAGGTACTTTTCTCCGTCATCGTTATTTAAATATTAACATTGTTGATTATTATATAATAAATCGCCGCGCAAGGTCAAACAAGTTTGCGCCTATTTTTTCAAATAATAGAGAAGAATCCCGGTTGCCACCGCTACATTTAAGGATTCGCTTTTCCCAAAAATCGGAATATACAGGTTCGCTGTCGTGCTAGCAAGAATATCTTTACCGACGCCGTTCCCTTCGTTTCCAACTATGAGAGCAAAAGAGTCACTTGTAGAGATATCCGTATATACCGAGGCCCCTTCAAGTGCGGTACCGTAAACAGGAATATTTTTTTCTTGAAGCTTGTTTATCCATTCATGAAGCTCTCCACTTATAATCGGAAGGTGAAAATGGCTTCCTTGTGCAGACCTTAATACCTTAGCGTTATATATATCAACAGTCCCGCGTCCAACAACAACTGCGTCAATCCCTGCTGCATCTGCCGTACGAATCATCGTGCCAAGATTACCCGGATCCTGAACCGCATCGATGAATAGGAAGGACTTGGCATCTCTAACTTCCGAATTTGCGATCCGGCAAACCGCATAAATCCCTTGTGGTGCCTCTGTATCTGACAAAGATTTCGATATCTCTTCCGTGACTTGTATTACGGGTGTTGACCCAGCATCCCATCGGGAAGGGAGGTCTACTTTTTCTGATACAATAATTTCTAAGATTTGCTCTCCTTGTTTCAGGGCTTCCTCTACTAAATGAAAGCCCTCCACTAAAAAGGTTCCAGACTTATCGCGTTCTTTTTTGGTTAAAAGTTTTTTCCATTGTTTAACTTTAGGGTTGTTTACTGATTCAATATGTTTCAAAACCCGCTCTCCTTTTACATTAACAACTATTTTTTATTATAGCCTAACAAAAATACATAATAAAACCAAAAATAGAAAACATATAAAAGAAATACAGGATAAAAAGGAGTGGTTATACATGAATTTAAATTTACGTAATGCCATTGTTCATAATGTATCTGGGAATACACAAGATCAACTAGAAGATACGATTGTTGATGCCATTCAAAATGGTGAAGAGAAAATGCTCCCAGGCCTAGGCGTTTTATTTGAGATCATTTGGAATAACTCTTCCGAAGATGAGAAAAAAGAAATGCTTGCCACCCTGGAGAGTGGGTTAAAGTAATAAATTTTACGGTTAGGGCTGTCAATCGGTTCGGTTGACAGCTTTTTACTGTTAAAAATGATCAAAAATAACGTTTTTCAGCGATTTCAGACAGTCAATGAGCGAATTTTTATATCCAATGAGCGAATTTTGGCAGTCAATGAGCGAATTTTCAGGTCCAATGAGCGAATTTCACCATTCAATGAGCGAATCTCCAGGTCCAATGAGCGAATTTCACCATTCAATGAGCGAATCTCCAGGTCCAATGAGCGAATTTCACCATTCAATGAGCGAATCTCCAGGTCCAATGAGCGAATTTCACCATTCAATGAGCGAATCCTATAATTCCTATAAAAAGTGCATCCGACAGAAAAATCCCCGGCTAAGTTCTACCGGGGACCCCACAAAAAATTATTCAAACGTAATTTTATCAACAGTCTCCCTGTCCAAGCGCTTAATAACTTCGACGATCAACTTCACTGCATTTTCGTAATCATCTCGATGGAGCATCGCGGCATGGGAATGGATATAGCGTGTCGCAATCGTAATCGCCATTGCTGGTACCCCATTATGTGTCAAGTGGATAGAACCAGCATCCGTCCCACCGCCAGGAATGGACTCGAATTGATACGGGATGTCCAATTCATCGGCTGTATCGGTAACTAAATCACGTAATCCCTTATGAGCTACAAGTGAGGCATCATAAACGACAACTTGCGGGCCCTTCCCCATCTTACTCATGGCTTCTCGTTCCGAAATCCCGGGTGTATCACCGGCAATACCCACATCGACTGCAAAACCGATATCAGGCTGAATTTTGTAAGTTGCCGTCTTGGCACCGCGCAATCCAACCTCTTCTTGAACATTTCCGACGCCGTAAACAACGTTAGGATGGTCAACACCCTTAAGCTGCCTTAACACATCTATCGCAATTGCACAGCCAATTCGGTTATCCCACGCTTTTGCTAATAGCATCTTCTCATTGTTCATCACCGTAAATTCAAAATAAGGAACGACCATATCGCCTGGGCGAACTCCCCATTCTGTTGCTTCCTCGTGGCTTGAAGCACCAATATCAATGAACATGTCTTTAATTTCCACAGGTTTCTTACGGGCTTCCGCTGATAAAATATGCGGTGGCTTAGAACCGATAATTCCCGTTACATCTCCCTTTCTCGTCACAATCGTCACACGCTGGGCAAGCATAACCTGTCCCCACCAGCCGCCAACCGGTTGAAAACGGAGGAAACCTTTATCACCAATTTGAGTAATCATAAAGCCAACTTCATCTAGGTGGCCGGCCACCATTATTTTCGGTCCGCCCTCTTTACCTACCTTTTTGGCAATCAAACTGCCGAGTCCGTCCGTTGTGATTTCATCAGCAAATGGTTCTATGTATTTTCTCATGACTTCGCGTACTTCACGCTCATTGCCGGGAATCCCTTTGGCATCGGTTAACTCTTTTAACATCGTCAAGGTTTCATCAAGTTTTACCATATATTAGCCCCCTTTTAAGTCGTCGACCTCATTATACAGAAAATAACGATTAATTCGCAATTTCCCTGCTAATAGTTATTCTGCTGTCTCAAATAATTTACTTCGTTTTTATGAAAATATGCCATTTTGATTTCTTCATATGTAAATCCGAGCAGTTCAGCTAATTCGAAGTAAGATTGAAATAAATTGATGTAATCAGCCAAACTTTTACTTTTTTGAAAAATACTGATCCTATCATATATGCATAAAAATTGTTCTGTCACAGACAAAGTTAACTTCTGCTTATTCAAATCCATTTGCTCCGTATCAAATCCACATTCGATCCCGAGCGATAAAATAAAATGAACACCGTCAACAAATTCTTCTAAAATGACCTCTTTAGCTGAAGATGGCTTGACACTCCAAAACTTAAAGCTACGGGTCTCATTTGCCAACTCACCAATTTCAACGAGTAAGGCAAGGACCTTTCTGTCAAATAAATTCTCATCCTGCAAGTTATGCTTTTCTTGAATATGTTGATCTAGTGCCTTTTGCATCTGAAATAGTTGTTCGATTTGCATACTACCACCACTCCTTATAGAAAAATTATATCAAAATGAGATATGATTGAAACTTTTTTCGAGTTCTTTCGTATGAATAGGAAAATAGATGCAGGGGGATTATCCATGATATGGTTGCTGCGCTTCGTATTGTTGTTGTTCCTATTCTTCTTATTCAGCTATGGGGTAAAATCCTTTTTTACATCCAAACGAAAACTAGAAACTGCCCGTAAACAGAAACGTTTTTTGTTGATCGATGATAAGGATGTCAGAAAGAACTTCTCACTTACCTATAAAGGAGCTGTGTTTGCTGGCGAAAAGTACATGGGGCCAGCTGGCAAAACATTTGACATCGTCTCCATCATTATCTGGCCTGAAAATACAGTTTCCCTTAAAGGGCTGGTTAAGGAAGACATTTTTTATATTGATAAAAAACTTCTTGAATGCTATCCAAATGCTGAAATTCACTGGAAGAGTCCCGTGAAGGAATTTTTACAGTAATAGCCGCCTTTCATAGGGCTTTTTTATAATAGTAGAAACTTGATTAACAGAACCAATTCAATTCCTGCTAGAAATGGAAAACCAATTTTAAAAGCTGTATGCTTTGTTTTATGCCGGTAAAGCTGCATGCCTGTGGTTGTACCGATCGCTCCTCCTAAAATCGCCACCATCCACAATGTTCTTTCCGAAATTCGATATTGATGTTTCTTTGCCCGCTTTTTATCTTCTCCCATAATCAACAGCCCGGCTATATTCATGATTAGATAAACCACTAACCATATTTTCATATATCATTTCCCCCTTATAGAAAAGGCCATCCTCAACAAAGAGAATGGCCTTTAAACAATTACTTGTTAATGTTTTGTTTTGCAACGTTTGCTAATTCAGCAAATGCGTTTGCATCGCTTACTGCTAATTCAGCAAGCATCTTGCGGTTTACTTCGATACCAGCAAGCTTTAAGCCATGCATTAAACGGCTGTAAGAAAGACCGTTGATACGAGCTGCTGCATTGATACGAGTAATCCATAATTTGCGGAAGTCGCGTTTTTTCTGACGACGATCGCGGAAAGCATACATTAATGATTTCATAACCTGTTGGTTAGCAACTTTGTATAATGTATGTTTTGAACCGTAATAACCTTTTGCTAATTTAAGAACTTTTTTACGACGTTTGCGCGTAACTGTACCGCCTTTTACACGTGGCATTTAATTTCCCTCCAATATATAAATCGATCACTTAATTTTTTACTTCATGTAAGTTAACATTTGACGAATGCGTTTGAAATCACCTTTAGAAACAAGTGATGCTTTGCGAAGCTTACGCTTTGCTTTTGTAGATTTGTTAGCAAATAAGTGGCTTGTATAAGCGTGGTCACGTTTAAGTTGACCTGAACCAGTTTTCTTGAAACGCTTTGCAGCGCCACGGTGAGTTTTCATTTTTGGCATTTGGGATATCCTCCTTATTACTTGTCAATTTTAGGTGCTAAAACGAGGAACATGCTTCGTCCATCCATTTTAGGATGTGACTCGATGGTCGCAACTTCCTTGCACGCTTCGGAAAAACGGTCTAACACACGTTGACCAATTTCTTTATGGGTAATTGCCCGGCCCTTGAAACGGATTGAAGCTTTTACCTTGTCGCCTTTTTCTAAGAACTTAATTGCATTGCGCAACTTTGTATTAAAGTCATGCTCATCAATTGTTGGGCTGAGACGAACTTCTTTAGTGGTGATAATTTTTTGATTCTTACGAGCTTCTTTGTCTTTCTTTTGCTGCTCGAATTTGAATTTGCCATAGTCCATAATTCTGCCGACCGGAGGCTTTGCATTTGGTGCTACAAGTACCAAATCAAGATTCACTCTTCCGGCAATCTCTAAGGCTTCAGTTTTGGTTTTAATCCCTAACTGTTCGCCATTTTGATCAATTAGGCGGATTTCGCGAGCGCGAATGCCCTCATTTAACAACATGTCTTTGCTAATAATTAGCCACCTCCAAGGTTTTATCACGAATACAACGTCTTGGTCAAGAAAATCTTAAAAAACCCATTTCAACCTAAACGTATGACACCTTACTGAATGAACAGGTATTAAACTTTTTAGCCGTACTATAAGTGCACAAACAAAAAAAGTGCGGATGAATGCACCCACACTTTACAGAACATAAGTAATGAAACCAAAAAGTTCACGTAAAACCTGCCAACTGCCAAATGCGTCAATCAGGTGAGAAGCGGGTGCTTCTTCTTTTCCCAAAAACAAGTATTCAATTTTTCACCTTAGTAAATATAACATAAACAAAGACGTAATGTCAAACGAACTATTTTCTTTGACAACGGAATTTATTTTAGCAAGAAACCAAGAATTATTCAATAGATTTTTTTTATAAAAAAAAGAAAGAGCGGCAAGCCCTTTCTTTCTTAACAAATTATCCTCTTTTTACTTCAGCTGTGATTGCTGCTAAAAACTCTGAAAATGGCTTTGTTTCTGAGTTTTGTTCACCATATTTACGAACATTGACTGCTTGGTCTTCGACTTCCTTATCGCCAACAACTAGCATATATGGTATTTTTTGCATTTGCGCTTCACGGATTTTATAACCGATTTTTTCATCCCGGCCATCCAACTCGACCCGAAAGCCTTCATTTTGAAGCTGCTCCTGTACCTGCTTAGCATAATCAAAGTGTGCTCCAGGAGAAACCGGAATGACCTGAACCTGAACTGGAGCGAGCCATGTTGGGAATGCTCCTTTGTATTCTTCAATTAAGAAGGCCACAAAACGTTCCATCGTTGAAACAACGCCGCGGTGGATAACGACTGGACGATGAGGTTTGCCGTCCTCACCCACATATGTTAAATCAAAACGTTCCGGTAATAAGAAATCGAGTTGAACAGTGGAAAGTGTTTCTTCCTTACCTAATGCAGTTTTTACTTGAACGTCCAACTTCGGACCATAGAAGGCAGCTTCCCCCTCAGCCTCATAATAGTTAAGTCCAAGATCATCCATGGCATCCTTCAGCATACCTTGTGCCTTTTCCCACATCGCGTCATCGTCAAAATACTTTTCAGTATCTTGCGGGTCACGGTAGGAAAGACGGAAGGAATAGTCATTGATACCAAAGTCTTTATAAACGGCTAAAACAAGGTTCACAACCCGTTTGAATTCATCTTTAATTTGATCGGGACGAACAAAAATATGTGCATCATTTAAAGTCATACCACGAACACGCTGCAATCCTGAAAGTGCACCTGACATTTCATAACGATGCATTGTTCCAAGTTCGGCAATCCGAATCGGAAGTTCGCGATAACTGTGAATGCTGTTCTTGTAAACCATCATATGATGCGGGCAGTTCATTGGACGTAGAACTAATTGTTCATTGTCCATTTCCATAACCGGAAACATGTCTTCCTGGTAATGATCCCAGTGTCCTGAAGTCTTGTATAAATCAACGCTGCCCATAATCGGAGTATACACATGGTCATAGCCAAGACGTTGTTCTTTATCGACAATGTAACGCTCAACTACTCGGCGAATTGTTGCACCCTTTGGAAGCCATAATGGTAAGCCTTGACCTACCAATTGGTTATTAGTGAAAAGGTTTAACTCTTTACCAATTTTACGATGGTCACGCTCCTTCGCTTCTTCAAGCAAGCGAAGATGCTCCGCTAAATCCTCTTTCTTAAAAAAGGCTGTTCCATACACGCGCTGCAGCATTTTATTTTTGCTGTCGCCGCGCCAATAGGCACCCGCAATGCTCAATAGCTTAAATTCTTTGATTTTTCCAGTTGACGGGACATGGACTCCACGGCATAGGTCAAAAAAATCGCCTTGTTCGTAAAGTGTCACGGTTTCCTCATCAGGAATCGCTTCAATTAGTTCGAGCTTGTAAGGATCACCGGCTTCTTTAAAGAGCTGTACAGCCTCTACACGACTTACTTCCTTGCGAACAATTTCGATATTTTCATTGACGATTCTTGCCATTTCCTTTTCAATCTTTGGCAGATCTTCTGGAGTTAATGATTCCTCAAGGTCCATATCATAATAAAATCCACCTTCGATCACTGGCCCTACACCTAAATTCACATCAGGATAAAGTCTTCTAACAGCCTGTGCCATCAAATGGGCTGTACTGTGGCGTAAAACCTCTAATGCGTCTTCGGAATCAGGGACGACGATTTCTATTGAACCGTCTTCATTAATTGGACGGCGAAGATCATACAGTTGACCGTTCCATTTACCGGCAATCGCCTTTTTCTTCAGGCCGGGGCTGATGGATGCGGCAATATCTTCCGTTGTTGTGCCACGCGGGAACTCCTTTACTGCCCCATCTGGAAACGAAATCTTAACAACGTCTGACATGGTAATTCCTCCTTTGTAATTAAGCGTCCCCGGGCATTTCGCCCAGTAGATTCGCTTTTTGAAAAATAAAAAAAACCCATCCCTGGAAAAGGGACGAGTTTTGATAAACACGTGGTTCCACCCAATTTTTCATTTCCAACTGTTGATACCTTGAAAATGACTTTGGTCTGTTAACGGTCGATAGCCGTCAACAATTACTAACCTCATGATCCCATGAAGCGTTCACTGCTGAAGTTTAAAGGTGGTAAGTATTATTTTCGTGTTAGGAGGCTTTCAGCCCTGTCCTCCCTCTCTAGAAACCGTAAAAAATACTGTTATCCTTATCAATACTTTTGCTATGAATATTCTATGTAGAGTATTATAATGATTAATTTTTTAAAAATCAAGGGGCATTGACCTAATAAGACAAATTTTCACACTATTCCTCAACTTAGGCATGATTTTCCGAAGAATCATTAGTTTCTAACCATTTATGAACCTCTCGTAAAGCTGCAAAGGATTTAATCGTTACTCTTTCTTCAAAGATGTTTTTGATGGTTCGAACTATCGGTTCATCCGGGTCCTTTGTATACACAAAAATAGTTGTCGGCGCAAGTGATAAAAGCGGGGCAATCGAAGCAGAATCGACATAGACAGGATGATTAACAAGTAACTTCCGGTCAATCAATCTGATTAATTCAGCTCGTTTCATCTCCACAAATTGTTCATTATAAAAGGTGATTTCCTCGTCAAATAACAAATGAAGAACGTCCATTTTGGGTTCTCGATTGATTAAAAAGTCCCTGAGCATTTGCACAAACATTTGATATTCCTGCTCCATTTTAAATTCATCAATGGCAACCTCCACATAACCTTCCAATAGCTGTAGGTATGGCCGCAAGCGAAATTTTAGAAACGAGTCAAACGAAAAAGAAATATTATCTTGAAAAATGTGCTCGATGGCTGTTCTAATAGGAGGCTCTTCGTTTGAATCCTTCAAAAAAGCAGTTAAGTCCTTTCTTTGACCATCTAGAATGGAATAGATTATCTCCATTATTTGTTGCTGTACATCCAGATCCTCATAAAAAAATTGATTTTTTAATATTTCCCGAAACCAATCATCACGTTTAATGTTCGTAATAAATTCGTAAAATGCTTTTTTAACCATAGTAGAAATTTCAATGGAAAGGAAGCCGCCTAAAAATTTTACTATATGTTGATCTTCAATGAGAAGAATAGTTTCTTTATCATAATTATTTGGTAAGTACTTCAGCAAGTGGTCATAAAACTTTTGTGCCTCCAGCTTGCTTTGGAAGATGATTTCCGCCAACCAAATCCCCCCTTTATGCCAATCTTTGTATTAATATATATGGGGGACTTGCTTAAAATAGAAGTTAGCAACAGTCGCTTTTGTTATTTACGGAAAAAAAGTCAAAAAAAAGACTGCTGACCTGTTTTCAGCAATCTGGAACTCCCTATCTAATTACCGTCTGTTAGGACCATCGACCATCACTGGCACACTTAGGGACCTAATTCTCTCCATGATTCGTCGTGCTTTCATCTTCTCTTCTTCGCCCCGTTGGCTGTATGTTAAATGATGCTCCAGCTCTGGGAAATTAAAATTAGAGGTAAAAAATGTCGGCAGGCTTTCGAGCATGCGGAACTGCAAAATTGGCCCTAAAACTTCATCCCTTGTCCAGCTTGATACAGCTTCTGCACCAATATCATCCAACATTAAGATGGGTTCTCTTTTTAATGCCTCGATTTTTTCATTTAACGTGGAATCAGCGATTGAGCTTTTCATTTCCCTCAAAAGTTCAGGAACATAAACAATCATGGAAGAAATCTGTTTTTTGGCCAATTCATTGGCAATTGCCCCCAATAAATAAGACTTTCCTACCCCAAATTTACCGTAAAGATAGAGGCCTTTCGGTTTTTTACCATCTTCATAATTCATTAAGAAGGTTGCCGCCTTGTCACCGGCATCGAGTCTGCCCGAGTCCCCCTCAAAGTCTTCAAAGGTCGCTTCAAGTATATCCCTTGGTACATATAAACTTTTGATGAGCTTTTCATTTTTCTTCTTTTCATCTGCCATGATTTTTTGAGGACAGCGTTTATAAACAACATCAATGGAGTTTCGTGATAAAACCAAATCCGGGTGATACCCCTTCATGAAATTGATACAGCTGGCCAAGCTTTCACATTTGCTACAATCCTTGCTTTGGTTGGTATACTCGTACAGCTTACTCATGCTTTTATCAATCATCGTTTGATCGATCTCATCTTGATGTTTTTCTAAAAAGGCTTTTATATCCGGATTTTCGAGGACTTGCCTGCGCTGTTGTTCATAGCGCTTTTGAAAGTTTTCATTAGAAGCTAATCTTTTCAAGGTTCGATTAATTTTTTCCAAATGTGGTCACCTCCTATTTGCGAAACGCTTTTAGTTTTTCTTCGATTGAACGTTTTTTCGCTTCTACTTCACTGTTGTTACCTTGTGAAGGGTCTTTTCCTGCTTCTTTCGAACTGTCATCGAACCAGTCAGGAATCAACTCGGTCCGAATTGGCTTTTTGTTTGTCGACCTATTCGTTTTTTTACTTTCGGTCACCTTGTGTTCCTCATTCCTTGCGAGTTCCATCGCTTCCTTCACCGTTTTCACTTGTTTTCTCGCCCAATGACTGGCAATGGACTCCACAAAGCCCTTAGTAAATTTCATGTCTGTTTTTCTCATTGCCACCTCAATTAAAACATTTACCACACCTGGAGGCAGTTTATATTTAATCATAATCTCTTCTAAGGTTTTCAAATTAGCATTTGAAGGTTCAACGCCCCCAGATAGCTCCTTAAAAACGATGAGCGGCGTCGTGGTTTCATAAGAGCGGATTAATTTTTCCTCCGGAGTTTTCGGCTCGGTTAATTGTGTTTGATGGACAATCGGCTGTATTCGGTTAATTAGACTCGGAAGTTGGTCGTAATTAACAAATTGATACCAATCACGAGCACCCTTTCTCAAATCCTCAATATCAATTTCTTCGTGCTCATTAATGGCACCTAAGATAAAATTTTTCATTTCGATTGCGTCTATTTGGTACAAAAATGCGAGATTACTAATCACATTTTTCACTTTGGGCGTGAGAGCTTTTTTGGGAACAAGAGATTCATTTAGCCCTGCTGTTAACAAATCAAAATCAAACAAGTCGACACCAATTTGAATGGGTCTCGGTTCCGTTCGACCAATAAACTGTTGATTTTCTTCCTCTTGTAATTCCTCCGAAAGACCTTGAATATATTGCATACTGCCTGGTGCTCCTGATGAAAATACATCCTGAAAGGCCTTGGTCACATCTACATACTCGCCTTCACTTGGCTTTTGTTGATCACTAAAGAACCGTTTCAGACGGGAAAAATGGGTTTTTCCAATTTTTCGATATAAATAAATATTTAACATTCCATCTAAAAAGAATTGCTCCGGACTTAATGGTGGATGGAGTTCATAGATAAATGATCTTCCCCCTTCATCCGTTTTGACACGAGTCTTTAATAACCCAATGCCCTCTAGCTTTAATCTTGCTTCATAAATATCCTTTAAGTTCATCTCTAAAAGATTCATCAATAAATGATGTGTGGAAGACTCAGACCAGAGACGATTTTCCTCTAACTCCGCCCAGAGAGTCATATACAAACTAAAGCAAGTTGATCCAATCAAGGGCTGATATAATAACGTTAGCACTTTGCGATCAAATTCATGCAGCAGCCCATCTGCCGCAACTTTATAGCGGTCGATAGGGAGAATTTCCTGCCAATGCTGCGCCATAATAATCCAACCTTCCCTCCCATAAGTCAAAAAGAGCCAAAGACTAAAAACCTCTAGCTCTTAAGATTTTTCTTTTTTAATTAGTTCTTTTAATTCATCAATAAAAACATTAATATCTTTAAACTGACGGTAAACGGATGCAAATCTTACATAGGCGACTTCGTCCACATGTGCCAGTCTATCCATGACCATTTCACCGATGGCTTCACTTTTAATTTCTGAAATACCCTGACTGCGCAGGTCCTTTTCTACACCATGCGTTATATCTTCTAACTCCTTTAAGGCAACAGGGCGCTTCTCACATGCCTTGATCAAGCCACGTAATATTTTATCACGGCTAAACTCTTCTCTGGTGCCTTCTTTTTTAACTACAATTAGCGGGATTTCTTCGATCTTCTCAAACGTAGTAAAACGATATCCGCATTCTTCACATTCACGTCTCCTTCGAGTGGACCGACCTTCATCAACAGGTCGAGAATCGAGGACACGTGTACCATAATTTTGACAAGAAGGGCATTTCATTTGTAATCCACTCCAAATCTACACTGTACTTCCGAACAAAACGCTTACTTTCATCTTATAAAAAAGAATATCTTTATACAAGTAGAAGTATTAGGAGTTTTTTATTCCTATTAAGGTATGTAATTGATTAATTCGCTCGTAATATGAAATAATCCGCTTTTTTAAATCGGGATAGGTGCCAAGTAAGGAAAGTTTTTCAGATGAAATATTAAAATCCACCGCAGTTTCCATTGGTTTTACAGCTACAATAGTAACAATCAGAAAGCAGGGGATAGGTTTACTGACTTCAACAGCAATTTCTCCATGTTCTTTAGAAACCGTCGTGACCAGGCAATCGGCATCTTCATGGAATAGCTTTTCAACCGTTGCAAATAATTGATTATACTTCGCCTTATAATAATGTGTTTTTAAGGAATCATCTTTAATTTGATCTGAAGTCTCTAATTGCTTTTTAAACCGAACAAATAAGTTATCTAACATAGCTATAGTATTCCTCCTATGATGTAAGCTTTGGTCTTATTGTACAACATTTAGCTAGAAAATATAAAAAGAGGTGTATGTTAAGATACACCTCTTTGCTAATTATTTTTAAAGTGACTATAAAACCTTTGCCTGTTTTACTTGAACTGGACCCATGCCTCGTGGAATTTCAATATTTTCACGTGTCTCGGCATTTAATGCTTCAGCTATATATTCAGCCGCAACATTAGGATTCAAATCTCCGCATGTGTACACATCAATGCTGGCATATCCATGTTCAGGGAAGCTATGGATGGTTAGATGTGATTCAGAAATAATTACTACACCACTCACACCTTGGGGAGCAAATTTATGAAATGCTACCTCACGGATTTCTGCACCAGATCTAAGAGCTGCTTCAACAAAAGTGGTTTCAATAAAATTCAGGTCATTTAATTTTTCAAAGTCGCATCCCCATAGTTCTGAGATTACGTGACGTCCCATTGTTTCCATATTCAGTTTCCCCCTCTAACCTTTTTGTTCTTTCTTGAAATCCTGTTGTTGCCGGTACCTGAATAATTACAACGGGGGAAAGTTAGTCCAAAGAGGTCCTAACCCTTTAAGTAATTACTAGCTACCAAATTTCAAGAAGTTCACGATGACTAGTATACTTTGTTTATATTTGTTTTGCAACTTAGCAAAATTAAACTTTTATATTTTAATTGTGTAACAAACATTAAAAAAAGGCATTTTCCATTTTATAATTCAAAATCTATTCTATGCTATTAACACCAAGAGGGTACAAAAAAAAGCTGTCAGCCGACAGCGTTTTTATCCAACCTTTATTTGAGATGAGTTTGCTATTTCGTGTGCAACATATAGGGTGAGATCGACTACACGTGAAGAATATCCCCACTCATTATCATACCATGCCAATACTTTTACTTTTCTAGTTCCCATTACCATGGTGGAAAGACCATCAATGATGGCAGAATGCTCATTGGTATTAAAATCAACAGATACTAAAGGTTCCATGGTCAAATCCAAAATGCCTTTTAATGGCCCATTTGCAGCCTCAATAAAGGCATTATTAACATCATCGACTGTTACATCTTGATTAAGATCAACTACTAAATCAACAAGTGAAACATTAGGTGTTGGCACACGAAGAGACATCCCATGTAATTTACCCTTTAACTGGGGTAATACAAGTGAAATGGCTTTTGCCGCTCCTGTTGTTGTTGGAATGATAGATTGTCCACATGCACGAGCCCTCCGTAAATCTTTATGGGGGTTATCAATATTTTTTTGATCGTTTGTATAGGCATGAATGGTGGTCATTAATCCACATTCGATGCCAAACTTTTTATCAAGCACCTTTGCAACGGGTGCAAGGCAATTCGTTGTACAGGATGCATTAGAGATAATATCATGATGATGGATATCAAGCATTTCCTCATTAACGCCCATCACAATGGTAACATCCTCATTTTTCCCTGGTGCCGTTAAGATTACCTTCTTGGCGCCTGCTTCTAAGTGCAATGCCGCCGCCTCACGTGCATTAAACTTCCCGGTAGCCTCAATAACAATCTCAATTCCAAGCTCTCGCCATGGAAGTTCCTCTGGATTACGACTACTTAATAGTTTAATTCTTTTTCCATTTACAATTAGCTCATTATCTAATGGGATTACTTCTCCCTGAAATGGTCCATGATTGGTATCATATTTAAGTAAATGTGCTAATGTTTCGGCTGGATAGCTTGCGTTAATAGCAACAACTTCAAGCTTATTTTCAAGGATTGCTTTTCTAAAAACCATCCTCCCAATTCTCCCAAACCCATTAATTGCAACTTTCGTCTTCATTTTGCAGCCCCTTCCACATTAGTGTCATACTTTATACTCGTATTGTTGTAATTAGTATAACATATTTAGGTATAATTGTGATGAATAAAATGCGGATTTTTAAAATGTTTTACAATTCAGGCAACTTAGAAACAGAAAAAAAGAGAAGGTATCCTAATATGGTACCTAGAGATAGGACACTTGAAAAAGAGTGTTTCATCTCTAGGTATTTTTTTATATACTAAAATCTTAAGACATGGGGATTAGGGGAACGACTATGAGCAAAATTACATTTTCAACTAAAGAAATAAAAATACTTCAAAAGAACCCAAATGTACAACGGGTCAGCAGCTTATCAATTACATATACAGATGAATTTAAAAATAAATTTATAGATGAATACGGGGTAGGTAAACTCCCTAGACAAATCTTTGAGGAAAACGGCTTTGATATGAGCATTTTAGGTATGAAGCGGATCGAACAATCGGCATTTAGGTGGAAAAAAGCTTATGAAAAAAATGGGTTAATTGGACTCTCAGACGGACGGAAAACAACCCCAGGTAGGCCTTTAAAACGAGAACTGACTCAAGAAGAGATTATAGAGAGGCAGGAAGCACGAATTAAGTTGCTGGAAGGACAGGTGGAGCTGTTAAAAAAGCTAGAAATGACAGAAAGGAGGCTGCTAAAGAAAAGTCAAAACCAAGAGACGAGTAAGATATTCCAGCTGATTTATGAGACTATAGATCAAAATCAGTTTAAACAGATGACAAAGTATTTTTGTAAGCTTTTAGGGGTGTCTCGTTCTGGATATTACAGCTATCAAAAAGCAGCCGAAAGCCGATTTGAAAGAGAGCAAAAGGACTTAGAAGCGAAGGAAATAATAATGAAAGCGTTTAATCGACGCGGATATAAGAAGGGTTCACGTTCCATCAAAATGATATTGAATAATGAATACGACCATAAAATTAGCAGAAAAAAGATCCAAAGAATTATGAACAAGTATGAAATCATTTGCCCCCATAGAAAGGCAAATCCTTATAAAAAAATAGCAAAGGCAACTAAAGAACATCAGGTCGTTCCAAATAAATTAAACAGAGAATTTAAGCAAGGAATTCCAGGAAAGGTATTACTAACCGATATTACCTACTTACCATATAACGGGGATATGGCTTATTTGTCGGCCATAAAAGATGCCTCCACCAATGAACTTTTAGCATATCATGTTTCGGATCGCATCACGTTAGATATCGCAACAAAAACCATTGATAAATTAATGAAGAATAAGAAAATTAGTTTACATTCAGAGGCATTTATCCATTCGGATCAAGGAAGCCATTATACCAGCCCAAAATATCAGAATCTGTTGAAGAAAAATGGTTTAGGTCAATCTATGTCTAGGCGAGGCAATTGTTGGGATAATGCCCCAATGGAATCTTTCTTTGGTCATTTAAAGGATGAGGTAGACTATCAATCATGTAAAACATTAGACGAACTAAAGGCAAAAATAAATCATTACATGGTTTACTATAACAATTATCGTTATCAATGGAATTTAGAAAAGATGACCCCTATTCAATATAGGAATCATCTTTTAGTATCATAACTCTTTTTTTTCATGTGTCCTTGACACGGGTACCAGATTATCCCCTTCTCTCCCATTAGTTATGATTATTTTTGTTGATACTAAACTGTTCTAAAATTTCAAGGAGCTGTTCTTTGGTATTTGCAATCGAACCATTATTATCAATCACAGCGTCCGCAAGTTTTATTTTTTCAGACAGTGGCATCTGGGAACTGATTCTTGCTCGAGCATCCTCTTCAGATAGATTATTTCTCTCGGTTAACCTTTTTAATTGTGTTTCATCGTCAACATAAACAAGTAACGTTTTATCCACCATATAGGTAAGCTTACTTTCAAATAATAAAGGAATATCAAGAACCACCACTTCTTCACTGTTCTTAATGGCCTGTTCTACTTGGTCTCTCATCCTTTTTCTAACCTCTGGGTGGACGATCTCGTTTAAAATTTGTCTTTTTTCTTCTTGGTAAAATATAATTGAGCCTAATCTTTGCCTATCAATTTCCCCGTTATCCAATAAAATATCCTCACCAAATTCAGCAAGTATCTTTACATAAGCAGATTCGCCCTTCATTACTGCCAGGCGTGCTTCTATATCTGCATCGACCACAGTGATGTCCATTTCTTTAAACATGTTTGAAACCGTACTCTTTCCGCTGGCAATTCCGCCTGTTAAACCGATCACTAATGACATGGTCTTTTCCTTTCTATATTCATAATTTCCATATCCCAATGATTATTAATAAAATCCCTGGCAAAAAGGTAAACTTTTGGATCCATTCAAATTTATGAAAAAAACTTCCACTTTTTATTCCTAATAGAACAAATAACGAGCTCATAATCGCGACTGTACCGGCTAAATAAAAGGGGGAGAAACCAAGCATCGCAGCACCAATCCCTGCACCAAAGGCATCGAGTGACAAAGCAAAGCCTAACATTAATGCTTCAATGCCGGTAATCGTTCCTGATTGATCAAAGTCAGCCGACATTGGCTTTTTCAATATGTTAATGGCTAAGCCCAGAGACTTAATTTCAAAATTCACGATCGTTTTTTCATGAACAAGTACGTCTTTTTCTTTTTCCGGTTGGAAAAATTGGTACAAAACCCATGCACCAAGAGCGATTAGAATAATTCCTCCCAGGCTTGCCGTCATTTTTGGAGATAGAACTTTTTCAAGTCCATGTCCAATTGACACGGCAATCATTAAAGAAATAGCCGAGCAGCTTGCAATAATAATGACTGATCTGATTGGCATGACCATTTTCCTTAGCCCATAGGTAAAACCTACACTGAAGCTATCAAGGCTAAGCGCAAAAGCTAATATTAGAAGTGAGATCAACTGAACCATGTTGTCTAGGGCTCCTTCCTCCAAAATCATTACGATAGTATATGGCAGGAGCCTATCAAAGGTTAATATTATTCAATCTCACTTATTTCATGTCTCAGTTCGGTTTAGACCTTTTGGCAATGAGGGCAGTAATGGGTCCCTCTGCCTCCTACAGTTGTTTTTTCTAACGGCGTCCCGCACCGTTTACATTCTTCCCCTTTTCGACCGTAGGCGTATAATTCAAGTTGAAACATTCCTATTTCCCCTTGCGAGTTAACATAGGAACGGATCGTACTTCCTCCCTTTTTGACGGCTTCACTTAAGGTCGCAACAATTTCACGGTGAAGGAGAGTAATTTCATTTTTATTTAGTGTGTTCGCAAGACGCTCCGGGTGGATACCTGCGCGAAAAAGTGCTTCATCCACATAGATATTACCAAGACCCACAAAGACTTTTTGGTCTAAAAGGGCCGTTTTTATTTTCCGATTCGTTTTTACTAACTTTTTTTCCAAAAACTCTATGGTAAATTCATCAGAAAAAGGCTCAGGACCAAGGCCAATCAGCGGCTCTGTTAAGAATTCATCGCCTTTTTTATACAGGTGCATGGTTCCGAACTTCCGAACATCCCTATACCTTAACTCGGTCTCATCTGTAAAGTGAAAAAGGACATGTGTATGTTTATCAAATGGCTCTTCCTTTGGATAAAGCCCGTACTTTCCTTCCATCCTCAAATGAGAGACTAAAGCGAAATTTCCAGTATAAATAATTAGAAATTTTCCTCTTCTGCCTACATCAACAATCGTTTCCCCAATTAAAGCATCGACAAACTGTTCAACTTCGACGGGGTTTTTAATAATTTTCGGCCAATAGACCGTAATATCTTTGATTGTTTTATTAACAACTAATTTTTTTAATGTTTTTCGTATAGTTTCTACTTCTGGAAGCTCTGGCAAGATAGTCCCCCCTTTTTATTTTGCGTCAAACCATGTGGGTCCGTAGGCAAAATCCACTTTTAATGGCACCTTTAATTCGAGGGCATTTTCCATCACATCTGGGACTAACTTCTTCAAAATTTCCAGCTCATCCTCGGGTGCTTCAAAAATCAATTCATCGTGTACTTGCAGTAAGAGACGCGTTTTTAAGCCTTTGTTCTTTAAGGCATCATCCATGTCAATCATCGCTTTTTTGATGATATCAGCCGCACTGCCCTGGATTGGAGTATTCATCGCTGTCCGTTCAGCAAAGCTTCTAATATTAAAATTACGAGCTGTTATTTCCGGAAGGTACCTTCTTCGCTGCATCAAGGTAGAAACATAGCCCTTTTGTTTGGCCGAATGAATAATATCATCCATGTATTCTTTAACCCCTGGATAGGTATCCAGATATCGATTAATGAATTGACCAGCTTCCTTCCTTGAAATTCCTAGCGATTGTGAAAGACCATAATCGCTGATTCCATACACAATTCCAAAGTTAACAGCCTTGGCCTGGCGTCTCATATTGGAGGTTACCTCCTCTTTACTGACATGAAAAACCTCCATTGCCGTTTTTGTATGAATATCCATGTCTTCTTTGAAAGCCTGAATTAACTTTTCATCACCGGCAATATCTGCAAGGACACGCAGCTCAATCTGTGAATAATCCGCTGCAAATATGATCCAGCCTTCCTCTGATGGAACAAAGGCTTGGCGGATTTTCCGCCCCTCTTCTAGTCGAATCGGGATATTTTGCAGATTCGGGTCAATGGAACTCAATCTTCCAGTTGCCGTTAAGGTTTGTTGATATCTGGTATGGACTTTTCCCGTTTTCGGATTAATAACCTTTAGTAGACCCTCAATATAGGTCGATTGAAGTTTACCTAATTGTCTGTATAGGAGAATATGCTCGATGATTTCATGATCATCGGCTAATTTCTCTAGTACATCCGCTGAAGTGGAATAACCTGTTTTCGTTTTCTTTACCGAGGAAAGGTTTAATTTTTCAAATAAAATCACACCCAGCTGTTTTGGTGAGTTGATATTAAACTTTTCGCCTGCCAATTCACAAATTCTCTCTTCAATCTCAACAAGTCGGTCATTTAACTCCTTCCCCATTTTCTGAAGGCGCTCTTGTTCTACTTTAATTCCGCATGATTCCATATCTGCTAAAATTAGCGATAACGGCATTTCAAGCTCGGTAAATAATTCATATTGTTCATTTTTTCTTAATTCATCTTCAAGTTTTTCTTTTATATCGGACATCGCGAGACTTTTCCGAACAAGATGTTCTGCAAGCTTAGCTTCTTCAGGGACTTTCCGTTTCGCCCCTTTCCCATAAAACGATTCATCCGATTGAATATTATGTAAATCAAATCTTTTCGTAATCGCTGCTAGGTCCTCAATGTTTTCTGAAGGATTGATGATATACGAAGCCATTAGAATATCAAAATCGGCCCCTTTTAAGTGAATATCATGTCTCCTTAATGAAACCTCCGAACGCTTCGCATCATAAACTGTTTTCTTTTTACTCTCATCTTCCGCCCATTTTTTAAAAGCAACCGATTGCAAGGCTAGGTCGGTTGGCAAGTAGAAATATCCGTTTTCATTGACAAGCGAGAAACCGATAATCTCTGCATAATGATAATTATCGTCCAACATTTCAACGTAAAAATAATTGCTGTCGGCAAACAATTCCTCTGTTATCTCTGTTGGTATGTGAAACTCAATCTCTTCAAGTTCGTGCTCCTCTATCACATCTGGACCTTCTCCAAGCTTGGCCAATAACGTATGAAAGCCTAATTCTTTAAATAGTCCTACTAATTTTTCGCGTATAAAGCCCTCGTAAGCAACGGTTTCTAAATCCACTTCAACAGGTGCTTGTCTTTCAATCGTAGCAAGTTCTTTGCTCATTATCGCTTGGTTCTTAAATTCTTCAAGCTTCTCCTTCAACTTATTGCCCGTAACTTGGTCAATCGAGTTTAATAAATTTTCAAGGGTTGAAAACTCCTTTAACAGCTTGATCGCTGTCTTTTCCCCCACCCCGGGAACACCAGGGATATTATCAGAAGGGTCACCCATCAACCCTTTCATATCAATGATTTGATCTGGTATTAGTCCATATTTCTCAGCTACATGTTCAGGTGTATATTCTTCAATATCTGTAATACCCTTCCGAGTAATTCCGACTGTTGTAGCAGCGGAAGAAAGTTGGGTTAAATCTTTGTCTCCTGAAATCACTTTTACTTCAAATCCATCATTTTCAGCTGTTAATGAAAGGGTCCCGATGATATCGTCGGCCTCATAATTTTCAAGTTCATATCTGGAGATTCCATAGGCGTCAAGAAGGTCTCGGATAAAGGGAAATTGTTCGGATAATTCGGGCGGAGTTTTTTGCCTTCCACCTTTATATTCACTAAAGGTTTTATGACGAAAGGTCGTTTTCCCTGCATCAAACGCAACAAGTATATGTGTTGGCTTTTCATCTTCAAGAATTTTCATCAACATCATCGTAAATCCATAGACGGCATTCGTATGAATTCCTTTATCGTTATTAAGCAGAGGTAACGCAAAAAATGCTCGGTAAGCAATACTATTACCGTCTATCAGGACAAGTTTCTTCTTTTTCATTTATATCCACCTTTCAAAAATCATGTCAAATATTTATGTAATTCGATAATAAATTCGCTTCCTTCACCTATCTCACTTCTTACACTAATGTTCCCATGATGAGCTTCAACTAAATGTTTAACAATCGCTAATCCAAGGCCTGTCCCACCGGAGTTACGACTTCTGGCACGGTCCACCCGGTAAAATCGTTCAAATATTCGCGGGATCTCTTCTTTACTAATTCCCACTCCCGAGTCCTTCACATGAATTCTTACGTTCTCCCCGTGTTCGAGAAGGATAATTTTCACTTCTCCATCTACAGGGGTATAGGTAATTGCATTGGCGATTAAATTGATAAACACTTGTTTCAAGCGGTCCAAATCACCATTGATTATCACTTTATTTTGCTTACAATAAAGTTCAAGCTTGATATTCTTTGCTTGTGCTTTTCCTGTAAGAATCGTAATCACTTCATTTAATATCACATGCAAATCTAGTTCTTGAATATTTACTTTAAAGCCTTGCTGCTCTATTTTTGAAAGCTCCAACAGGTCTTGAATAAGTGTTTGCAGGCGATCACTCTCTTTTAAAATAATTGATAGAAATGCTTCCAACGTTTCTTTATTGTTCATGGCACCATCCATCAACGTTTCAGTAAATCCTTTAATAGAAGTAACAGGGGTTTTTAATTCATGCGAAACATTGGCGACAAAATCCTTTCGCATTTGCTCGAGTTTTTTTATTTCTGTTATATCATGAAAAACAAGCAATACCCCTTTCCAAACATTATTGGAGCCAATAATTGGGACACCATAAACGACAAAATACCTTCGTTCGATCAAAAAAGGCACAAGTAATTGTTCACTAACCTTCTTTTCAGTTCGAAAAACCTCAGCAACTAAATGACAAATCTCCTCATAATCAATTACTTCATAATAGAGTTTATTTAAAAAATCTGTTGGGTCTACATTAAAAATTTCAATGAACCCTTTATTGATTAAATTAATATAGCCGCGACTGTCAATTAGGACTAATCCTGCTCCCATATTCTCAATTAAAACACTAAGCCGGTCCTGTTGAATTTCCTGTGTCTTAACAAGCTCTTGGAGGTTTTCGGCCAGCATATTAATAGAAGACCCAAGCATGCCGGTCTCATCCAGCCGATTTACTTTTGTTCGAGCACGATAGTTTCCGTTTGCCAGTTCAATAGCTACCTTCGTAGCGGCTTCAATTGGTTTGGTATACTTTGAAGTGATTCGGATGCTAAGGGTAAAAATTATTACGATTGCGATTGCAAGACAGATTGAAAGAATCCACAAAATTTCTATTTTTAGATGCTGATTTAGCGACTCAATGTAATAGCTATTAAAAAGTTGACCTAACAATATTCCTGATCCAACTAAAACTGCAATAATTAATAGGATTAGGGAAAGCAGCAGTCCTTTTCGGAATTTGGTCATTCTCCCTTCGGCTCCTCCAGTTTATACCCCAAGCCCCGCATCGTTTTGATATAGGAGGGCTTTTTAGTATCGACTTCGACTTTTTCTCTTAAATGCGATATATGTACATCCACAATTCTAGTATCTCCAGCAAAGTCATAATTCCAAACCGCACTAAGTAATTGATCACGAGTCAAAACGCGGCCTTTATTTTGCGCGAGATAAAGAAGCAATTCAAATTCCTTTAGGGTTAACTCCAAAAGCTGGTCGTTAAAATACGCTTCATATTTTTCAGGAATGATTTTTAAATTGGCTACCACTAGTACTCCTGTTTCCTTTTCATTAGTATCTATCACCTCAGGCTGGACTTGTGTCCTCCTAAGTATTGCTTTCACACGTGCAATTACTTCTCTTGGACTAAAGGGCTTAACCATATAATCATCTGCACCAAGCTCTAGGCCCAATATTTTGTCGAGCTCGTCATCTTTTGCAGTTAACATTAAAATAGGAGTCATGATCCTCTTCTGACGGAGTTGCTTGCAAACTTCCATTCCATCCAATTTCGGCAGCATGAGGTCCAAAACAATAATATCAGGGTCTTGTGTCTCAGCTAGATGTTTCCCTGCTTCACCATCCATAGCAGTAATCACTTCATATCCCGCTTGCTCCAGATTATATTGAAGTAAAGTAACAATGGATTGTTCATCATCGACAACAAGAATTTTATTTTTCATAATATCCCCCACTAAATAAGTTACCTCCATTATAATAATAAAAATTACAAATTATCTAGTTTTACAAAACTTTAACATAAAAAGGAATGTGAGCAGGCCACATTCCTTAGATTCATCATTATTAAAAATTATCTAATGCTCGACCGTGTATTTCTTCCAAACGATGTGGTGGACAAACTTTTAGCTTTCCCTGTATTACCATCTCATTTTTTTCATTGGTTCCTACAACACTTATCACAATGGTATGTTCATCCCTTACTACATCCACCACTTCAAACAAAAACTCGATAGTTCCGTAATGATAGACAGGCTTAGGAAACTCAATTTCTTGGCTTAAGATGTGGCTCCCGGGACCAGGTAAGTATTTTGAGATAGCAGAGGTGATCATTCCCGTAAGCATGATACTAGGAACAATTGGTTTTTCGAATGGGGTCTGTGAAGCATAATCATGTTGAATATAGAGAGGGTTCGCATCATCTGTTAATCCTAAATAAAGGAGGATATCCTTGTCTTCTACCTTTTCAGTCATTGACAATTTTTCACCAACTGTAATTTCTTCCATCTTTCGGCCTAACTTTCTTTTTTTGCCCAAAAGCATATACTCCACCTCCATTGCAAACGATTTCAAATAAATACAAAGAAATTCGGGGAACCCCTTGTAGCCCCGAATTTCTCAATTATTCTTTTATGCTAATACTTGCATAACATTACGAACGGATTCCACTGATTTATCTAAGGCAGCTTTTTCGTCAGCAGTTAACTCAAGCTCGATTACTTTTTCAATACCATTGGCTCCAAGGATTGTTGGTACTCCTAGGTAGATGCCGTCGTAACCAAATTCGCCTTCAAGATACGCAATAGAAGGAAGAACACGACGTTGGTCTTTAAGGATTGCTTCACACATTTCGACTAAAGAAGCTGCAGGTGCATAATAAGCACTTCCGTTACCGAGTAGGTTTACAATTTCTCCGCCGCCTTTTCTTGTGCGTTCTACGATCGCTTCCAAGCGGTCTTTAGGAATTAATGTTTCTAATGGAATACCACCTGCATAAGAGTAACGCACAAGTGGAACCATGTCATCACCGTGTCCACCTAATACGAAACCAGTAATGTCTTTAACAGAAAGGTTTAATTCTTGCGCTACAAATGTACGGAAGCGTGCAGAATCAAGAACACCAGATTGACCAATTACCTGGTTTTTAGGGAAGCCTGATTCTTTAAATACAGTGTATGTCATAGCGTCTACTGGGTTAGTTAAAACAAGAATCGTACAATTTGGAGAATACTTCACAATCTCCTGTGTAACACTTCTCATAACCTTTTGGTTTGTTTGAACTAAATCATCACGGCTCATACCAGGTTTACGGGCAATACCAGCAGTAATCACCACGATATCTGAATCACGTGTATCTTCATAGTTGGAGGTACCAGTTATATTAGCATCAAAGCCTTGTATAGGACTTGCTTCCAGCATGTCTAATGCCTTACCTTTTGTAGGATTTTCCATTGGAGCGATATCAACTAAAACTACATCTCCAAGCTCCTTTTGTGCAAGTAAAAATGCCGTAGTTGCCCCAGTGAATCCTCCGCCGATTACAGAAACCTTTTTCCGTTTTAATGACATTATGATTCTCCCCTTTGAACATATTTAATGTTTCAGTAGAATTTATAAAAAACAGTAAGGACTATTTATATTAACAGCCCTCACTGAACTTAACTTTCCTTCTTACTCCATGTTCTTAATAAGCTCGTCACCAAATTCAGAAGTTTTCACTTCAGTTGCACCGTCCATTAGACGAGCAAAATCATAAGTTACAACTTTGGAAGCAATTGTTTTTTCAACTGATTTAATAACCATTGTAGCTGCTTCAGTCCAGCCTAGGTGCTCAAGCAATAACACACCCGACAAAATGACAGAAGAAGGGTTTACTTTATCAAGACCTGCATACTTAGGTGCAGTACCGTGAGTGGCTTCAAAAATAGCATGTCCTGTTTCATAGTTGATGTTAGCGCCTGGTGCAATACCAATACCGCCTACTTGCGCTGCAAGTGCATCTGAAATGAAGTCTCCGTTCAAGTTCATTGTTGCTACAACATCAAACTCACGCGGACGTGTTAGAATTTGCTGTAAGAAAATATCAGCAATCGCGTCTTTTACGATAATTTTGCCTGTTGCTTCTGCATCCGCTTGCGCTTTGTTAGCTGCATCTGAGCCCTGTTCTGCTTTAATGCGGTCATATTGTGACCATGTGAATACTTTATCGCCGAATTCCTTCTCAGCAAGCTCGTAGCCCCAGTTTTTAAACGCGCCTTCAGTAAATTTCATGATATTACCTTTGTGCACGAGTGTAACGGATTTACGGCCTTCTTTAATCGCATAATTAATTGCCGCACGTACGAGACGAGTGGTTCCTTCTTCAGAAACTGGTTTAATCCCGATTCCTGAAGTTTCAGGGAATCTGATTTTCTTAACACCCATTTCATTTTGTAGGAAATCAATGACCTTTTTCGCTGCCTCTGTGCCTTTTTCATATTCAATCCCAGCATAGATATCTTCAGTGTTTTCGCGGAAAATAACCATATCCGTATCTTGCGGGCGCTTAACAGGTGATGGAACACCTTCGAACCATCTTACAGGACGTAAGCAGACAAACAAGTCTAATTCTTGACGTAGAGCAACGTTCAATGAACGAATTCCACCGCCAACAGGAGTGGTTAGTGGGCCTTTAATGGCAAGTAAATACTCTCTAATAACGTCAAGAGTTTCACTTGGAAGCCATTCACCTGTTTGGTTAAATGCCTTTTCTCCAGCTAAAACTTCTTTCCATACTATTTTGCGCTCACCTTTATATGCCTTTTCAACTGCTGCATTTAAAACGCGCTCAGAAGCAGCCCAAATATCTGGACCGATACCGTCCCCTTCGATAAATGGGATGATTGGATGATTTGGTACGTTTAATACTCCGTTTGTAACCGTGATTTTTTCGCCTTGCATAGTTGATTCTCCTCCTATTATGTAAAAGAAATATGAATAAAAGTTTTTTACAGCATAGTCCACCCTTTGTCCTATCAAAGGTTAGAGAGTTTAATCTCTAACCTTTTCATACATATCTATTAGAACAATTATTGAATCAAAAGTAAAATATTAACCGCGTTGCTCGATGGCAACATATTTTTGCATTCCTGGACCCGTATAATCTGCACGTGGGCGGATTAAGCGGTTGTTTTCATATTGTTCTAAAATATGTGCAAGCCATCCAGATACCCTGCTGACAGCAAAGATTGGTGTCATTAAATCATGATCAATCCCTAAGCTGTGATAAACAGAAGCAGAATAGAAATCCACGTTCGGTGGTAAATTCTTTTCACCAGTAACAATACTTTCAATCTTGATAGACATATCATACCAGTGCGGTTCGCCAGTGAGTTCAGTTAATTTTTTAGACATTTCTCTTAGGTGCTTGGCGCGTGGATCGCCTTTTCGATAAACACGATGGCCAAAGCCCATGATTTTTCTTTTTTCTCAAGCTTACCACGTACGTAAGGCTCTACATTCTCAAGCGTACCAATTTCTTTAAGCATTTTCATAACCGCTTCATTCGCACCACCGTGCAGCGGTCCTTTTAGTGCTCCGATTGCGGCAGTTACTCCGGAATAAACATCGGATAACGTAGCCACACAAACACGTGCTGTAAATGTAGAAGCATTCAATTCATGGTCCGCGTGTAATACGAGCGCTTTGTTAATTGCTTCTTCGGCAATAGGTTCTGGTTCTTTACCAGTTAGCATGTATAAGAAATTTGCTGCAAAGCTTAAATCCTTTTTTGGAGCGATTGGTTCAAGACCTTTTCTAATACGCGCAAACGTTGCGACAATAGCTGGCATTTTTGCCTGAAGGCGAATTGCTTTTTTATAATTTGAATCTGCATCCATTAAATCAGCTTCATCATCATAAATGCCTAAAAGAGATACGGCTGTACGAAGGGCACCCATAGGATGAACTTCTTGAATTGGAAACAGCTTAAAGTGTTCAATTACTTCCTGTGGCAGTGCTGCATTTTCAGCAAGTTGTTTTTTCAATTCTGCCAACTGGACTGCAGACGGCAATTTACGATGCCACAATAAGTAGATTACCTCTTCGAAACTAGCATTTACAGCTAAATCATCAATGTCATAGCCTACATAAGCTAGCGTGTCATCAATAATTGAACTGATTGATGATGTTGTTGCTACTACCCCTTCAAGACCGCGTGTTACTGTCATAGTAAATCTCTCCTTCACATTCTGAATTTCCCATACCTTTCAATTAAAAAATTATTCCCCTTATTTATCCTTTAAATCGACTGAGCGATTGCTCGGCAAAAAGCAAATAGTTAGTTAGCTATTCCATTTTGAGGAATAAATTTGATTAACAAGCAAATCAGCATATATATGTGGTATATGTAAAAAAGGATACGCTTACAAGCCTATTATAAACAATTATCAGATTTTTGTGAATGAAAAGGAACCGAAAAGTGCAAAAAAATATTATTTTACAAAAAATCTAACTAAAAAAACTAAAAATTTTCATAGCTGTATAGGCAATTCCGGCTCCAATTAACGGGCCAACTGCTACCCCTTTAAAAATAGACACCGAAAGAATAGTGCCCAGCACAAGTGCCGTTGTAATCTGTGGGTCATCTGCAAGCAGCTTAACCCCTCCCTTTGCCAGCATTGCCACCATCATGCCAGAGATCAGCGCAATCCAAGCATAGGAGGATTTAAAAGAGCTTGTTAAGTCTTTAAATCCAATTTCGCCACTAGCAATCGGAGCTAATACTGCAATGGTAATTATTGTGACACCCCAATTAATACCCTTCGACTGTATAAATGAGAATGCCTTTGTATCCAATCCGCCTACCTTTAGGATAAGGAGCACTGCAATGGCAACTAATAAAGAACTGTTTTTAGCAATAAATCCAATAACTAACAGTAATAGTAAAAATAAATATGATTCATTTAGCACGATTTCACCACCCCAAATAAAAATTATCGTACCATAATACCTCTTTAAGAGTGAAATTATTAAATACGGGGATTTTCTCTTCTAACTGATTGCAACTCCTTGGAAAAAGTGTTCTTAATATTTTTATATTAATAATATTAAATTGGAAGATTATGCAGTTTATTTCATAAAATGTTAAACTAATACTACATATAGGATTTAATAGGAGGGTTGTCTTTGAATCTAAAATACTTATACCGGTCTATCCGGTTCTTAATTGTAATAGGTGCTGTGGTTTTGGCGCTTTACTCTTTTTATTTTCTGTCAAAAGTGACTTATCCATTTTTAATTGGACTCATTATTGCGTTTATAATTAATCCTCTTGTTGATATCTTTGAAAAAAGGGCTAGAATGCCTCGAGTGTTAGCTGTATTTATTGCACTTATTATTATTTTTGCCCTATTTGCCGGGTTAATTACATTGTTAATCGCCGAAATTGTCTCTGGTGCTAATTATTTATCTACAGTAGTACCAGATCATTTAGATACGTTAATTGAATATATAGAAAAATATTTTACTGCACAAATTCTGCCGATCTATGAACAATTAACAAGTGTGTTTAACAAACTTGAATCAGGGCAGCAGGATACAATTATTGGAAATATACAGAATGTTGGAACCAGGATTGGCACAACCGTTGGAACATTTATCCAGAACCTATTTGGTATTATCCCAAATATCATCGCATGGCTTCCGAATGCCAGCAACCGTGTTAATCTTTTCCTTATTGGCTACTTTTTTTATCAGCAAAGATTGGTACCGTTTATCGAAATTGGGGGGCAAACTCTTACCAGAGAAAGCAAAAACAAGCAGCCGGTCCGTTTTTATCGATTTAAAAAAGGCGCTGTTTGGTTTTATTAAAGCACAATTAACACTGATATCGATTACAACGGTTATTATTCTAATCGGCTTACTTATCCTTCGTGTTGATTACGCGATAACAATTGCATTAGTTACTGGTATAGTCGATATTATTCCCTATTTGGGTACGGGTGCTGTTTTTGTCCCATGGATTATTTATGCGGCGATTGGAGGCGATACAGGCCTGGCCCTCGGGCTAGGGGTACTCTATATTATTGTCCTCGTTCAAAGGCAAGTAATGGAGCCTAAAATTCTTTCTTCTAATATTGGACTTGATCCGTTAGCCACACTGATTGCATTATTCGTTGGATTTAAATTAATTGGCTTTTTAGGCTTAATTGTTGGGCCTGTCACACTTGTCATCATCAGCACCTTATATCGTGCCAACGTTTTTTATGATCTATGGGTATTTATCAAAGGAAACGAGGTATAAGGCTTATTAAAAATGTCAGCTCCTAATTGGATGCTGACATTTTTTATTTTATGATTTTTATATTTCCCTTATTAATCCGATTACGCCATGATTTTAAGATGAGGAATTTTATTGGCTTTCTGGTAGGTGGAAAAAGAAATAGAAACCCGGCCACATCCGTGATAAATCCCGGCGTTAATAATAGTGTTCCGCCAATTAAGATACAAATACCATCTAAAAGTGCTTCTCCCGGAATCTGACCATAGCTCAGTTGTTCCTGTACCCTTCTGATTGTCTGCAGACCCTCTCTTTTTGCTAGATAAGCCCCGATGATGCCTGTTAGTAAAATGAGTGTAATGGTGGGCCACACACCAATAGCTTTACCTGAAAAAAGCAAAACCCCAATATCTATAGCTGGAATAACAATGATCAACAAAAATAAATAGCGCATTTATTGTCCCCCTCCAAACGTCTTATTTTTATTATATTACGAACGGGGATGATATTGTCCCTATTAAAAAGAAGAAGGGTCTCCCCTTCTTCTTTTAGATCTTATAATACACTTGCGTGACCGTTGTAAATAACTCCTCTTGTCGCATCGACGGTTATTTCTTGGCCATCTTTAAACAATTCTAAGGCATTATCTACCCCAACAATCACGGGGATGCTTAGGTTAAGTCCAACCACTGCTGCATGGCTCGTTAATCCACCCTCTTGGGTAATAACAGCAGCACATTTCTCTAGCGCTGGCATCATATCACGATCTGTTCCGATTGTCACAAGAATAGAACCTTGTTTTACTTTTTCTATAGCTTCTTTAGCATCATGGGCAACTACTACTTTCCCAAATGCGGATCTACGGCCAATTCCTTGTGCTTTTGTGATAATATCGCCGACCACATGGATTTTCATTAGGTTTGTTGTACCTGCTTCGCCTACAGGGACTCCAGCAGTAATAACAACTAAATCACCACGTTTAACAATACCGCTGTTCAAGCTTTCTTCTACGGCAATATCGAGCATTTCGTCTGTTGTAGTAGCGACGCGTCCAAATTGCGGGTAAACACCCCATACAAGTTGTAGACGACGGCAAACATGTTCAACTGAAGTTACAGCAACAATGGCTGCTTTCGGACGATATTTTGAAATCATTCTAGCGGTATGACCGCTTTCGGTCGGGGTAATGATTGATTTAACATCAAGATTTAAGGCCGTATGTGCAACAGACTGACCAATCGCATCGGTAAGGTTATGTTCCGTATCTTTACTGCGACTTGAAAGTATTTCTTTATGATCTAGGGCAGATTCAGCTCTAGAAGCAATATTATGCATGGTTTGAACTGCTTCGACTGGATATTGGCCTGCCGCTGTTTCTCCTGAGAGCATAATGGCGTCCGTTCCATCAAAAATTGCATTCGCTACATCACTTGCTTCAGCGCGGGTAGGTCGTGGATTTCTTTGCATCGAATCAAGCATTTGAGTTGCAGTAATAACAGGTTTGCCCTGTGAATTACATTTCTTAATTAACATCTTTTGAACGAGTGGAACTTCTTCAGCCGGGATTTCTACACCAAGATCCCCACGAGCAACCATTAATCCATCAGAGATTTCTAAGATTTCGTCAATGTTATCGACACCTTCTTGGTTTTCAATCTTTGGAATAATGTGGATATGTGTAGCATTATTTTCTTCTAATAACTGACGGATTTCGAGAACATCCTTTGCACGTCGAACGAAGGAGGCAGCAATAAAATCAACACCTTGTTCAATTCCGAAAAGAATATCTTGTGTATCCTTTTCTGTGATACCAGGTAAGTTCACTGATACACCCGGAACATTTACACCTTTTTTATTTTTCAAGGTCCCACTATTTAAAATCTTGGTATGAAGTTCTTTCGCTGATTTATCCACATTTGTTACTTCTAAGCCAATTAAACCATCATCTAAGAGAATCTTTGAACCCACATGAACATCATCAATTAGTCCTGGATATGTAACTGAAAACTTTTGAAGTGTTCCTTCTACTTCCTTCATGGAAACGATAATATTTTCTCCGGCTTGCAGCTCAAGTGCACCATTTTCCATGTTGTTCGTCCGAATTTCAGGACCCTTTGTATCTAACAAGATGGCAACAGTTTTGCCAGTTTGTTTGGATGCTTCACGAATATTTTGGATCCGTGCCCCGTGTTCTTCAAAATTCCCATGTGAAAAGTTTAATCGAGCGACGTTCATACCTGAATTGATTAATTGGGTTAATTTTTCAACACTTTCGCTAGCTGGACCAATCGTACATACGATTTTTGTTTTTCGTAACATTCTTATTGTTCCTCCCATTTTAGAAAAGCAAGTTTGCAATTTCTTAAGTTCATCATTCTTATATTGATAATTCCATCGAAAGTTTATAAAGATCATGATCTAACTTATGTTCCCGGGCAAGAGCTTCAATGATGTCATAATCAACAAGCTGATTCTTTTCAATCCCTACTGCTCGGCCGCCTTTTCCTTCAATTAGAAGTTCAACTGCTCTTGCTCCCAATCTGCTTGCAAGCACTCTGTCAGCTGCTGTTGGTGAGCCACCCCGTTGAATATGACCTAAAACAGATACTCTCGTATCAAAGTTTGTTGCTTCCTGAACCTGCTTTCCAAGTTCCACACCACTGCACACACCTTCTGCAACAACGATAATACTATGCTTTTTGCCGCGTTCTTGCCCCTTGCGAAGCTTATCAACGATATCATTCATGTCATAACCTACTTCAGGAATTAAAATCGTCTCTGCGCCGCCAGCTAAGCCAGTCCAAAGAGCGATATCTCCGGCATTTCTGCCCATTACTTCAATGATAAAAGTTCTTTCATGAGATGTCGCGGTGTCACGAATTTTATCTAATGAATCGATAACTGTATTTAATGCGGTGTCAAAACCAATGGTAAATTCTGTCCCGGGAATATCATTATCAATGGTACCTGGTACGCCAACACAAGGATAACCTAGTTCGGTTAATGCTTTTGCCCCACGGTAAGAACCATCTCCGCCAATAACCACAAGACCTTCAATTCCATGTGCTTTTAGCTGTTCCATCCCTTTTTGCTGTCCTTCTTTTGTTTTAAATTCTGGGCAGCGTGCTGATTGAAGCATTGTCCCTCCGCGCTGAATAATATCTCCAACAGAACCAAGTTCAAGCTTTTTAATATTTCCAGAAATTAATCCCGTATAACCGCCGTAAATACCATAGACCTCAAGATTGTGATAAATTGCTTTCCGGACTACAGCACGAATCGCTGGATTCATCCCTGGGGCATCTCCACCACTTGTAAGTACTCCAATTTTTTTCACGGTTCTCACCTCTATTTTTTATTAGAAAATATGTATACATTTATTTGTAAAACAAATAAATTTACGCTACCTTTAAAAAAATCACTTCTTTTATTATTTACATAAAACCTGCGAATATTTATAAAATAACATGAAGAAATAACTATAACAACCTTATGGTATTAGTAATTATAAGAGACGGAATAATCAGTTAATTGGAAACGGTTTATCTACAAATGTAAACGTCGTCATTGCCATTTTCAAGGATTTATAGTGAACATTCTGTGAATGAAAAAAACGTGCCTATGAGCACGTTTTTTAATTAACACCGATGTAATCATTGACTAGTCCGAATTCGCCGATTGTCCTGAAACGGTTGTAACGATCAGCTATTAATTCCTCTTCTGAAAGCTTTAACAATTGCTGTAGTGAAGTCTTAAGCACCCTATCAATTTCTTCTGCCTGCTTTATTACATCCCTTTGGGCTCCGCCCTTAATTTCTGGAATAACATCATCAATAATGCCTAGTTCCTTTAAATCTGGCGCGGTTATTTTCATCGTTTCTGCCGCATTTCTAGCAAGAGAGGCATCTTTCCATAAAATTGCAGCAGCACCCTCTGGTGAGATAACTGAGTAGGTGGAGTTCTCAAGCATATAGATACGGTTGCCCACTCCAAGTGCAAGAGCACCACCACTACCGCCTTCACCAATCACAATACAAACCACGGGAACCTTAAGACCAGCCATTTCAAACAAATTGCGTGCAATTGCTTCACTTTGACCTCGTTCCTCTGCAGCCTTCCCAGGATAGGCTCCCTTCGTATCAATGAAACAGATGATCGGACGATTAAATTTATTCGCCTGATTCATTAATCGAAGGGCTTTTCGATACCCTTCAGGGTGTGGCATTCCAAAGTTTCTGCGAATGTTCTCTTTCGTATCTTTTCCACGCTGATGGCCAATTACCGTAACAGGTAACCCACGAAATTTAGCTATTCCGCCTACAATCGCCTCATCATCAGCAAAGGTTCTGTCACCGTGACATTCAAAGAAATTCTCAAACAAATAAGGGATATAATCCATTGTTGTCGGCCTGTTAGAAAGGCGAGCAATTTGAACCCTGTCCCAGGGCTTAATATTTTCATATATACTTTGTTCAAGCTTTTCAAGTCTCTTCTCTAATTTGTTGATTTCGGAACTTAAATCAACATCAGCAGTTTTGGTGAACTCTTTTAAATCAGTAATTTTCTTTCTTAACTCGATTACAGGGCGTTCAAATTCTAATTCACCTACCATTTGAGCACACCTCCAGGTTGATGGATCTCTAGAATAGTCGTGATTTTCTCAATAAGTTCATTTCGAGCAATTATTGCGTCCAGTTGTCCGTGTTTTAAGAGAAACTCGGATGTTTGAAAATCCTCCGGTAATTCTTCACGAATGGATTGTTCAATCACTCTGCGTCCGGCAAATGCGATTAACGCACCTGGTTCAGCAAGGTTGAAATCGCCCAATGATGCGAAACTTGCTGAAACTCCCCCCGTTGTCGGGTGGGTCATGATTGAAATGATTAATCCGCCATTATTGCTAAACCTCTTTAAAGCAATACTTGTTTTTGCCATTTGCATTAAACTTAAGGCGCCCTCTTGCATTCTTGCGCCACCTGATGCGGTAAAAATAATAAACGGTACATTTAACTCATCTGCTTTTTCAATTGCCAGCGTAATTTTTTCGCCGACAACCGAGCCCATGCTTCCCATTCGGAATGAAGAATCCATGATAGCCACGACAATTTTATATCCATTCACTGTCCCAATACCTGTTACAACCGCCTCGTTAAGTTTACTTTTTTGGCGGTCTTTCTCAAGCTTTTCAAGGTAGTCAGGAAAATTTAATGGATTTTTAGAAATCATATTATCGTTCATCTCCATGAAACTTCCTTCTTCAATGAAACTGTCAATTCGTTCTTTTGAGTTCATTGGGAAATGATGACCGCAATGCAAGCATACCTTTAAATTTTTCACTAATTCTTTTGTATACATAATCTTCTTACATGAAGGGCACTTTGACATTATTCCTTCAGGAACATCATTTTTTGCCGTTTCCGTTGGTATTTGAGCATATTTCTTCTTTTTTGGATGATTTTTTGAAAAAAGATCTTTTAGTGCCAAAATTAAACCTCCTTTGTTACATAACGCCAGATGGCAAGTTTATCCCATTAATCCTATTTAGCAGTTTTTCTATCCACACTAAACTTCATACATCTATAGTGGTCAGACCACTGTTGAAACAAAAATACCCTATCAAAGGGCTTGGTTAACCTTCACTATAGAATAAAAATGATTCAAAATCTGTTAGTATTTGTCGTTAAAAACAGACAAATTCCGTAGATTATAATAGGCGGATAGTGTTTTTAATTCATTCTTTTCAGCGAGGGCATCGAGTAAGGCTAGATATTTTTCACGATGAATGGTCACTTTTACTAATTCAAGCGAATCGTAATAGTCTTTTAATATTGACCAAATTCTAGATAAAAGGTGATTATCTGCAATCTCAATTATTCGATTAAAAAACTCATCATCTTGTATGCTGTCTTCTTGATTTAGCCAGTCTTTCACATTCACAATATGTTGGTCATCTATTTTTAGCAAAGCTAATCTTAGGAGGTCCATCTCTATATAATTCCTGGTTTCCAATACATCTCGTTTTGCTTTTTCATCCTGTAAAATAAAAGTACTTAGAAGCTGAACGAGATGGTTCCCCTGAAAGTCACGAATAAAGGTCCCTTCACCCCGTCTGGTTTCAATTAGTCCCAGTAATTCTAAAGCCCTAAGTGCTTCTCTAACGGAAGAGCGCCCGAAATTCAGGCGCTCCGACAATTCTCGTTCAGATGGGATTTTATCTCCGGCTATTAATCCATCGATGGTTATCATTTCTCGTAAATGCTTAACAATTTCTAAATATACTTTCGGATTGTTTGCCACTTACGTTCACTCACTTTTGCCAATAATAGCGAGCCTTTTTGTTTTTTCCTTTATTTCTTCAGGATCAACCTTAATGCGAGCAACACCAGTCTCCATGGCTGCTTTTGCGACTGCTGCTGCAACATCTGGAGCAACTCTCGGGTCAAAAGGTCCCGGAATGACATAATCGGCATTTAGTTCATCTGGGTTGATTAGGTTGGCAATAGCTTCTACAGCCGCGATTTTCATTTTTTCATTTATATGGGTAGCACGAACATCAAGTGCCCCACGGAAAATTCCCGGGAAAGCGAGAACATTGTTAACTTGGTTTGGAAAATCTGAACGGCCTGTTCCAACCACTTTGGCCCCTGCTGCTTTTGCCTCATCAGGCATAATCTCAGGATCAGGATTGGCCATTGCAAAAATGATTGAATCTGGATTCATTGAAGCAACCATTTCTTTTGTAAGTGCACCTGCAACTGAAACCCCGATAAATACATCAGCACCTTTAATGACATCTGCAAGGCTGCCTGTTAGGTTATCTCGGTTTGTATATTTCGCTACTTCAGATTTAACTGCATTCATTCCTTGTGGGCGCCCTTCGTAAATGGCTCCTTTAGTATCGCACATAATTATGTCTCTAACACCATAACTATATAACAATTTAATAATGGCAATCCCCGCTGCACCAGCACCGTTTGCAACCACTTTAATTTCCTGCATTTTTTTGCCGATAAGCTTTAGTGCATTGACAAGTCCTGCCACAGTCACAATTGCTGTACCATGCTGATCATCATGAAAAATAGGAATATTTGCTTCTTTTTTCAATCTTTCCTCAATCACGAAACAATTTGGCGCAGCAATATCTTCAAGGTTTACGCCACCAAAGGTAGGTTCAAGCAATTTAACTGTTTCAACAATTTTGTCAACATCCGTTGTGTTCAAACAGATTGGAAAAGCATCCACACCGGCAAAACTTTTAAATAGGACTGCTTTACCTTCCATAACAGGGAGAGCGGCTTCAGGTCCAATATTTCCAAGTCCAAGAACAGCTGTTCCATCAGAAACGACAGCAACCATGTTCCCTTTCATGGTATATTCATAAACCAATTCAGGCTTTTCATAAATATCTTTGCAAGGCTCTGCAACACCTGGTGAATACGCTAAGCTTAAATCATGTGCATTTCGGACTAAAACTTTAGATTTCGATTCTAATTTCCCCTTATTAATTCGATGCATATGTAGTGCTTCTTCCCGTAAAGTCAAGATATTTCACCCCTCAAATTTTTACAAAAGCTTATTTAACATCCCACTATCTGCAGTTCGCTTTTTGGTGGTCAGACCACACTTGTCTCATTATCACTATAACATATCTTCAATCGTTGTAAAGAATTATTCCTTCAAAACAACATTTTTTGGACCAAGCATATTTCTCAATATTTGCAGAAAATCAGGGGTAGGATTGATATTATTTTCATCCCCGAGCCTAATGGTTTTTCGACTTTTTTCATAGTGTAAAACCACTGCCGCTCTTCCCTGATTTTCTTTTAACAGCTGATGTAGTTGTTGAAGAGATTGATCGTCCTGTTTCTCCTCCACTATTTTCACATATAAAACGGATTGTTTAACGGATTTTGTTTGCAGCCACTCTACTAAATTTGAACCTTGTTGAATAATAAATTGCTGCTTCCCATCACGTTCTTCAACTTTCCCTTCAAGCAAAACAAATTTACCTTGCCCTAATAGATGCGAATATCTTTTGTATACATTCGGGAAAGCTACTGCTTCCATTTCGCCACTGGAATCACTTATGGATAAAAAGGCCATGGAATCACCTTTCTTGGTCCGTATTGATTTCATCGAGGTGATATATACACCTGATGCCACCCTTTGGTTTTGATTATTAAGTCCAAATAAGAGGGTTGCTCCTGAGTGTTTAAGTTGCTTTTCATAAATAGAAACTGGATGGTCAGATAGATAGAAGCCAAGCGCATCTTTTTCGAATGTCAACTTATTCTCCAGGCTAATCGGATCGACTTGCATATAGTTAGGCTTCGGAATGAACTCTTCTTCAAATAAATCAAATTGGTTATCTTCGGTTGGTTTAAAGATTTGCGCATGCTCCATCGCTACATCTATACTTGCAAGCAACACGGCACGATCTTCTCCAAATTCATCGAAGCAGCCTGAATGGACAAGGAACTCAAGCGTTTTTCGATTGATGGCTTTAGCGGAAACCCGGATGCAAAAATCAAATAGGTCAGCGAACTTTCTCTTTTTCCTGGCTTGAAAAATTTCTTTTAATGCTGCTGCACCTACGCTTTTAATCGCTGCTAAACTGTAACGAATTCCGTCCTGTTCCACTTGAAAGGCGAAACCACTATTATTGATGGATGGAGGCAGGACTGTAATCCCTTTTTGTTTTGTTTCCATGATATATTGCCCTATTTTCGTATCATTTCCGATGGCTGATGTTAAGAGGCCTGCCATAAAATAAACCGGGTAATTTGCTTTTAAAAAGGCTAACTGGTATGCAATCATACTATAAGCAACCGCATGGCTGCGGTTAAAGCCATAATTTGCAAACCGAACAATTAAATCGTAGATATCATTAGCCAATGTTAATTCATACCCTTTTTTTAAGGCTCCCTGGACAAAATGGCTCCGCTCCTTATCAAGGATTTCTTTCTTCTTTTTCCCGACAGCTCTTCTTAATAAATCGGCTTCACCGAGTGAAAAGCCCGCCAACTTCGAAGCAATTTGCATGATTTGCTCTTGGTAAACAATTACGCCATATGTATTTTCAAGGATTGGCTGTAAATCAGGGTGTGGAAATTCAACTTTCTTTATGCCGTGTTTTCGTTCAATAAAGAGCGGGATATTTTCCATTGGACCCGGCCGGTACAGGGCATTGACTGCCACAATATCTTCAAAACGGGAAGGTTTCAAACGAGTTAGAACCTTTCGCATCCCTTCGGATTCAAGCTGAAATATACCTGTCGTTTCACCGTCCGCTAACAAGCTGAAGGTCTTAGTGTCCTCTAACGGTATCGAGTTGAGGTTTACCTTCTTCCCCGTCTTACGATGGATAGAAGATAAAATTGAATCTAGTAATGTAAGATTCCGCAAGCCTAGAAAGTCCATTTTCAGGAGACCGACTTCTTCAAGATGTTCCATTGAATATTGCGTTAAATAAACATGATTAGACCCCCGTTGAATAGGGATCAAATCAATTAGTTGTTTCTCACTTATTACCACACCGGCTGCATGGGTCGAAGTGTGGCGCGGCAGTCCTTCTAGTTTTAATGCCGTTTCAAAAAGCCGTTCATTCATCGGGTTTTCCTTTATAAACCTTCTGAGTGCTTCGGATTCTTTATAGGCACCTTGTAGATTTACTCCTAAACGCGGTGGGATTGTCCTCGATAATTGTTCGAGTTCCTTTGAATTTAATCCAAAAACTTTACCGACATCTCTTAAGGCTGCTTTTGCTGCGAGCGTTCCAAATGTGACGATTTGTGCAACATGCAGTTCACCATATTTTCCGGCCACATAATTAATCACTTCATCACGTCGATGGTCGGGAAAATCTATATCAATATCTGGCATTGAAATCCGTTCAGGATTTAAAAACCGTTCAAATAATAGATTATGCTTTAATGGGTCAACATCGGTAATGTATAAAACATAGGCAACAAGCGAACCTGCGGCTGAGCCCCTTCCAGGTCCAGTCAAAATCCCCTGCACGCGAGCATATCTCATAAAATCCCAAACAATTAAAAAGTAATTGCTGAATTCCATTCGCTTTATGACCGAGAGTTCATAGGATAAACGTTGATAATATTCTTCGGAAGGTGAAGGAAAACGTTCCGTTAATCCCTGCTTGCATAATACTTCAAGGTACTCCGGAGCTTGCATTCCATTCTCCGTTGGGAATGCTGGTAGATACGTCTTATTAAGTTCAATGTTGAAGTTGCATCTGTTAGCAATCCTGAGCGTATTTTCCAGTGCATCTGGGAGATCAGAAAAGCGGTCGACCATCTCACTGGCAGGTTTTAAATAGTACTCGTCGTTTTCCAGTCTTTCTCTATGGTCGTCCTGCAATTTATCGCCATTTTTTATGGCTAATAGACACTCTTGGGCAAACATATCTTCTTTTTCTAAATAATGGACCTGGTTTGTTGCTACAAGAGGGATATTCATTTCTTTTGAAATCAAGTTAAACTGATTTCTGATGGTTGTTTCTTGTTCAAGCTGATGATCTTGAATCGCCAGAAAAAAGCTGTTTCTACCGAAGATGGCAGCCAGTTTACTGATGATCTCTCTGGCGATTTCCTCTTGGCCAATTAAAATAGACTGCTCGATTTCTCCTACTGGTCCGGGAGTAATCGCAATCAGCCCTTCCGAATAATGTTTCAGCCATTTTAACGGAATCCCATGTTCAGTTTTCGTTTGAACCGTACTGGATATCTTTAATAGATTATTATAGCCATGATCATTCTCAGCGAGCAGGACCAGTGGATAAGACTCATTTTGGGTATGTTCGCTTTCGACATCTACAGTTAACCCGATAATGGGTCTAAGGTTATTTTTTTTACACAATTTATAAAATTCAATAGTTCCATACATAACATTTCTGTCCGTTAAGGCGATTGCAGAAAAGCCTTTTTTCAGTGCATTTTCAATTAAATCCGGAACTGAAGCCGTACTGGTTAACAAACTATATGCACTATATACATGCAGGTGAATAAAAGACATATTCTCACACCCTTCATTCCATAATCTCTCCCTCTATTATAGAGCTTAAATACAAAAAAGGAAAATATGTTCTTATTTTATTAGAAAAGCTGAAGTGCCCGTTTAGCGGCGTATGGACTGGAGCGCTCCAACCGAGATAAAGGAAACACGAAGAGCGAAAGCGCATTCGTGCTTGACTTATCGTAGGGCGGAGAGCGAAGTACACTAGCCGCTGGGCGCTGAAGCTAGACAATTCTTAATTCATATTTGCACTAGTTTGTCCATATAAATGAGTAATGGGATTGATTATGGATAAGGGCGGTTGAGGATATGAAAGAAATTGGTTTTTTTCCTGCTTTTATTGAAAGCTACTTTATTGCCTTAGGGGTGGTGCTTGGCGGTTCACTTATTGGCGGAATCGCCTCTTTTCTAACCGGGCAGCCTCCACTTACGACTGTTTACCGCTTATCTTCTGCACTGAGAATTTGGGCGATTGTTTCTGCTATTGGCGGGACATTTGACGCTGTTTATACGTTTGAAAGAGGAATTTTTAACGCCGACACAAAGGACCTAGTCAAACAATTATTAATAATTCTCTCAGCCCTGGGCGGAGCCCAAACGGGTGCCTTGATTATCAATTGGTTAACACAGGAGCATATCTCATCATGAGAATCCCGCCATTATATAGAAGACCTGCCTGGCAGCGATTTTTTGCAGGAATGGCCGTTGGCGGTGTGATTAGCTGGTGTATTTTTTTATATATTTATGGAGTTTGGCAGGAAGAGAACACTGAATTAATCCGGAAACAAGCGCAGGAAATTGTTGACTTAAAAGACGAGAAAAAGATCTGGCAGGAAGAATATAAAGAAATCAATAAGCGAAAAATTGAACAACTTACCGTGCAGAAAATCAATGTAAGAATTACCAACTGGGAAAAATATAAACTTGATTTATTAAGCGTTTCAGAGACAGAAGATGCGGTTAGAGATGATATTAGCTTGATGATTGCCAAAGACATCGAAACAGTCTACAAAAGTAAGGACCTTCTGAAAAAGATTATTGAAAATAAACCCATCAAAATAAATGATAAACGGTATAAACTTAAGGTGAAAGAAATGGTTTTTTATACAAATCTTTCGATACAACTAGAGATACAATTCGAATAAAAAATCGGCCCCTGCCATAAACAGGGCCGATTTTTCTATTTGTTAAAGGAATAATTTTCACATACCTCGTCAAGTGCTTTCAATACATTATCTACTTCGTTCCATGAATAGATGGATGCACCTGATGCTAGCGGGTGTCCTCCACCTTTAAACTGCCTTGCCACTCCATTGATGACCGGACCTTTTGAACGCAATCGGACTCTTATTTGTTCGGTTTCTTCGATGAAGAAAACCCATGCTTTAATTCCTTTTACATTTCCCAATGTTCCAACTAAGAGCGATGCTTCTGCCGGTTTTGCATTGTACTCTTGGAGAAGTTCTTTTGTTAGTCTGACAGAGGCAACCCCGTTTTTCTGAAATTCAAAATTTTGGAGGATATAACCATTTAACTTAATGATATTGGTATCCAATTCATACATTTTGTCAAATAGCTCTGTCCTTGAAAAATTATAATGAATCAATTCCCCGGCGTAACCGAGCGTCTTTTCTGTTGTACTCGGAAAAAGAAATCTTCCCGTATCGCCGACAATTCCAGCGTATAATAATCTTGCCGCTTCATCATTCATTCTAAGCCCTTTGTCTTTTCCAGTTAAATAAAATTCATAAATCATTTCGCTGCACGAGCTGGCACTTGTATCTACCCATAGTAAATCACCGTATGGATCCTCATTTGGATGATGATCAATTTTTATTAATTTATCACCCAGTGAATAACGCTTGTCATCAATTCGTTCAGCATTTGCGGTATCACAAACGATCACTAATGCCCCCTTGTATACGTCATCTTCAATGACATCAAGCCTGCGCATGTAATGAAGGGTTGGCTCCTCTAGGCCTACTGCATAAATCTTTTTATCTGGAAAGGACGCTTGGAGAATCGCTGCCAATCCCCCCTGTGAACCGTAGGCATCAGGGTCCGGGCGGACATGACGATGGATAATGATGGTTTCATATTGTTTAATCTCTGCTAAAATTTGCTCAATCATGGGCAATGCTCCTTTTACCAACTAACTCAATGGTGGTATTTTTTTGTTTTTACAGTTACAATAATAAAAGATTTTCTATGCTTGGAGGAAATAATATGTATGTACTTGTTATTTTAATTGCCATACTATTTGCTTTCTATCTATTTTATAAAACAAAATACATCAGAAGCAACCGTTTAGTAGAAAAGAAATGGCTTGCTGCTAAATCAAATATTGCACTTGGACTGTTTGTCTTTTTATTTGGAGTTAATCACCTGCTATTTATTTCTGAAACAACAGTTATGTATATTGTCGCCGCCATATTCATTGTTTATGGAGCACTGTTCAGCTGGATTGGTTTCAAAAAATACAAACACTACCATCCCTTCGCAATCGAAGAAGCAAAAAACTTTGAACTGCAAAAATAAAAGCGAAAGCGCCCTGTTCAGCGGCGTATGGCCTGGAGCGCTCCAACTGAGATATAGGAAACACGAAGAGCGTTAGCGATTCGATGTTGACTTATCGTAGGGCGGAGAGCGAAGGACACTAGCCGCTAGGGCGCTGGAGCTAGACAGTTATCTAGGTTCAAAACTTATAATTTATTATCTTGTAATAAAATAAGAAGCCGCTTCTTGTTGAAAAACACAACTATAATTAGGGATAGACCTTAACGTATTCTACGTGGGGTTTATCCCTTTTTATTGTACTTTATTGACAGTAAAACCCTATTTCATAATTATAGTAGTCAAAGTATACTACGAAGGTACATTCTGTTTTGTTGAAATTAGGATAAGTCCAATATGATTGAAATTTACTAATGGAGTAAATTCCCCATTAAATAAGTAAAAGAGGATGGTTGGTTATGAAAGTCCAAGAGATCATTGTCTCAGGTAATAGAAAGAGATATTTACTTCAAGATAACCATGGGGAATTTGTAAAACCAGTAGTAAAATTCCTCAAGTATATGGACAACACTGGATCTTCCAGAAATACACTCCGTTCTTATTGCTTTGCATTGAAATTATTTTTTGAGTTTCTGGAGCAAAAGCAGGCAGATTACAGGGATATCGGAATTGACAATATGGCGGAGTTTGTTAGGTGGCTTCAGAATCCCTATCGGGATTTAAAGGTAATTAATATAAAACAAACAGATGTTAAAACGAGAAAGGCTTGTACAATTAATATCTATCTTGACAAGGTCTACTCATTTTATGATTATTTGATGAGGCATGAAGACTACGCTTTGGATTTATCTGAGCGTCTGAAAAGTCAGATACTCGCCTCTAGGGGTAGTTTCAAGGGCTTTCTCCACCACACACTTAAAAATAAATCAAAAAATATTATGATTTTGAAACTTAAGGAACCAAGGGAAAAGTTAAAAGTTTTGACATCAGAACAGGTACAAAAATTAGTTGATGCATGTCGGAACGTCAGGGATAAATTTTTATTGGCACTTCTTTATGAGACAGGCATTAGGATTGGTGAAGCCCTATCACTTCACCTTTCTGATATTGTTCCAGCAGCAAAAAAGATCACAATACGAGATCGTGGAGAACTTATTAATGGTGCAGAGATTAAGACAATATGTAGCCCCCGCACGCTTGATATATCAAATGAATTAGCTAACCTTTACCGGGCTTATATCATAGATATTCATACAGACGAGATTGATACAAATTTTGTTTTTATAAAACTTCGCGGGGAACAAAAAGGGAGCCCCCTCGATTATCATTGCATTCAAGCACTTTTTAATCGTCTTAAAGCAAAAACTGGAATAGATGCGACACCCCATATGTTACGTCATACAAATATAACGGAGTTATGGAAAACAGGTGAAATGCGTCCTGAAACTCTTCAAAAGCGAGCAGGACATGCCCATGTGCAAACAACAATTCAAATGTATATTCACCCTTCTGAAGATGATATACGGAATGATTGGGAGAAAGCTATGATGCAAAAACAATTAAGGGAGGAGAAAAATGAAGAGTAACACTGTTGCTTATCAACCCTGCGTAACATCCGAGAAAACGGCAGTGATTCAAGAGCAATTGTGTGGGTATTTTGAAAATGATGTATGGGATTTAACAAACTCCTTTTTTAAGGTATACGGTGGTGGTAGTTCTTGGTCCGCCTCGAAAACAAAAATAGATTTTACATTCTTATCTAATTCAATTAGACATGAAATTAAATTTTTCTTCGCTAATAAATTGGTGAATGAGAGTTTATCCCTTAGTACATTAGTGTTGTATTCATTTTCACTTGTACACTTAAGTCATTTCTTGGAGAAATATTATTCTAAGATTGAGAGTTTGGTAGATATACCTTTTAATCAGGGCTTAATGAAATACAAAACTTTTTTGACCAATACAGGTATCAGAATAATAACAAAGAGTGGCAATAACTCCTCACATATTACAGTTTTTAATTCAATTATTAAATATTTATCTCACTTCTATGATACACGGGAAGAGCTTGAGAAGGATGTATGGGATTTGAGAAAGATACCGAATGCAAGGTATACAATAAACGGAACCCATTATCTCCTTTCTTTTGAGAAAATCCCTACACCATTTCGAAAAATAGTAAAGGAATATTGTGCTTATGCATTAACCTATTTAAGTCAGGGTAAATTAGCTGGTCATATTATAGGGATCAGTAGTTATTTAAACTACGTTAAGGGACAACATCCAGATTGGAAAGATTTTAGCCAATTAAAAAGAGAAGACATTGAAAAGTATTTAATTTATTTTAATCAGAGTAACTCCTCTTATAGCCCATATTATAGGAATTTTTTGATTTCATCTGTTAAATACTTTTTAGAGTATCTTCAACGTTCTGAACGATCTGAAGCTCCGTTAAAGCATATCGGCACATTATTTTTTAGGGAGGATTTTTTGAAGCAACCGAAGCAAAATGAAAATCAAATTAAATATATTCCTGAAACCGTCATGAATCAGTTGGAGCTTCTTATAAACCTGAATCCAGAAGACGTTAATCCACCTATGAAGGATAATGAAAAAGAATATGTACCAATTGTGATATTACTTATAGCTACCGGATGGAGAATAAGTGATATTTTGAACCTCCGGTTCCAAAATTGTTTGATACCCACAAACAATGGTTATTATTTACAAGGAGATATTCCAAAAACAGATGTGAAACAACACCGAGTGCCTATTGATAAGGAACTAGCTAAAGTTTTACAAGTCATTATAGAGCAAACAAAAGACAAAACAACACATAAGAACAATCCCGAAGGGTATTTATTTGTTCGAACAAAAGGAAAACGGAAGGGAAAACCTTTCACTGACCAAAGTATTCGCGATGCATTAAATCGTTGGGCTGAAAGATATTCCATTGTAGATCAAAACGGAACTGTCTATCACTTTGGAAACCATGCATTCCGGCATACAAAAGGTGTAGAATTAATCAACCTTGGAATGAATTTAACTCACATTATGAAATGGTTTGCCCATTCTTCACCTGAAATGACAATGAGGTATGCCAAAATTGCCGATGATACCCTTAGAAAAGAATGGTTAAAGGCACAAGAAAAAAAGGGTCCACTCTTACGAGTTGACCTTGGTATGGCGAGAGTATCAGAAATGAATTTGGATGAGGACCTTATCCATTGGGAATATATTCAAAGTAATATTGAGGCAGTACGTGTTCCTTTAGGCTATTGTTTGGCTTCTAAAAAAGAGGGTTGTCCATATGTAATTACACCTTGTTTAACATGTCCTAATTTTTGTACAACCCCCGAAAATCTTCCCGATTTTAACAGAGAAATCAAAAAGGTTGAAGAACATATAGAAATGACGAGGCATTACCCAATATACAACGAAAAAACGCTAGAACAATTGAACAATCTAACAAGAGTTAGGGATCAACTTACCGAGGGTAAAGCTCACCGTGGTTCTAGTGCCAAAAGAATATTACTACAAGCTCAGGAAAGAAAAGATAGTGTGGTGAAATAATGAAACACAAAAGAAATACTGAGGCAGTCGTTGCATATGCAAAAAAGAAAAAAGAAGAAACAGTTGATAAGGTTGAACAAACGATTAAACAATTGATCCAGCAGAATGAAAAAATAAATTTCAATACTGTTACAATCGCAGCAGGAGTTTCTAAGTCTTATTTATACAACCAAACTGAACTAAGGGAAAGGATTGAAACCCTTCGTCAGCAACAACGAGAAGTGGCATCTCCAAAGAATATAAAGAAGAATATGAATGTTGAGAATAAAGATAGCTTAATTCAAGTCTTTCGCGAACGCATTCGAGAATTAGAAAAGGAAAACAAGCAATTAAAAGAGGAAATTAAAAGAGTTAACGGTAAGCTATATGAAAACTTTTAGGAGACAACTTTATTACGAAAATTTGAAGAAAGGCTCTCACGTTGTGTACATATACACAACGTGAGAGCCTTTTATTTCCTTACATTTTAATTATTTTAGTCTTGATTTTAAATAAGCGGCTTTTTTTATGGATATAAAACTGTCTAGTTCCTATCTAGCAATTGACACATCATCATTGCTTTGCCAACTAATATGCCCTCATTGAAAACTTCTACATCCACTTTTCCAAATTTCCGTCCCACTTCAAGTACTCTTGGATAAATTTCTAAAGTACTTTCCATTTGAACTGGTTTAATAAAGTAAATGGTCATATTCTCGACGACAAGGTCACCTTTTTTATAAGATCGCAATACACGGTTGGCCGCATCAGAGACGATCGTAGTAAACACACCGTATGAAATGGTTCCAAGTTGGTTGGTCATTTGCGGGGTTACTTCGCAGGAATATACCTCTTCTCCTTTTGCTTTTCCCTGCATTAATGCCATTTGATTGGTCACGATATCATCAATCGTTTCTCCAACCTGCGGCTGCCGCTGGTTCATTTGTAAGGCCTTTAAAACATCCTGCCTGCTAATAATACCTTCTAGACGGTTTGAGTCATCTGTGACTGGCAGAACCTCAATTCCTTCCCAGACCATGGTATGGGCAGTTGAAGCAACACTAGTCTTCCCATTAACCGACATTGGATGTTTGGTCATAATCTTATCGATAGATACTTCAAAATCCAATCCTAAAATATCCTTGCTTGTCACCATTCCTTGAATCTTCATGTTTTGGTCAACAACAGGATAGCGGCTGTGTGATGTCTGTTGGTTAAATTCATGCCATTTTGACACCTTATCCGTCGTTTTCAAATAAAAAGTATCAGCAAGAGGGGTGAGAATATCTTCAACTAAGATAATTTCTTTTTTTATTAATTGGTCATATATCGCCCGGTTAATCATGGTGGCAACCGTAAACGTATCATAACTTGTTGAAATAACCGGTATTTCAAGATTATCTGCCAGCTTTTTGATATGATCTTCAGCATCAAATCCACCAGTAATCAGCACGGCAGCTCCTGCCTTTAAAGCCAGTTCATGTGCCTGCGTCCGGTTCCCGACAATTAATAGGTTACCAGCCTCCGTATAGCGCATCATGGCTTCTAATTTCATCGCACCGATGACAAATTTATTGAGAGTTTTATGCAAGCCTGTTCTTCCGCCCAAGACCTGACCATCAACAATATTTACAACTTCAGCAAATGTAAGCTTTTCAATATTTTCTTTCTTCTTCCGTTCAATTCTAATGGTTCCTACTCGTTCAATGGTACTTACATAGCCTTTATTTTCCGCTTCTTTAATCGCACGGTAGGCTGTACCTTCACTAACGGACATCGCCTTAGCAATTTGCCGGACAGATATCTTTTCCCCAATAGGGAGTCCATCAATATATTGTAAAATTTGTTCATGCTTAGTCGCCAAGACCTTCACCCTCTATAATCAAATTCCAATCATTCTGTTAAGAATAATCCGGAGTACGTATAAATTTTATTATAGAGTGTTAAAAGCCTTGATTCAATGTGGATTCTCACATTAGCATAATTCTCAATGAAAGGATCTGGATTTCTTCCCGGGTCGTCGCTCCTCTGGATGTTTTTGTCCATCCCTTTTTGGACTATACAACAGACCTGTAAGATTCCCAGCGATCACGATTAAGGCAAAAGAGAGCCAGGCTAATGAAAATATCCCTTGAGCTCCTTCTGCAAGAATGGATAATCTTGGGGCTCCATAATATAGCAAGAAGCCACAGAGTAACAAGCAAAGTAAATATCTGTTCTTTTTCAATTATATTCCCCCTCCAAAATGACTGCTTGTTCCATATTTATGCATTATGAAGGAAAAAAAGTATGTAAATCACCTAAGAACAATTAAATTTCGATGGATTCACCCGGTTGGAGCACTTTACCGTTCTGATCTTCCAGCAGCTGGGTAAACTTAAAAGGATCTTGTTTAATGGGCGGGAAGGTATTGAAGTGAATTGGCACAACTGTTTTAGCTTTTAGCAGCGTAGCCGCATATGCTGCATCTTCGGGACCCATTGTAAAATTATCACCAATTGGAAGGAAAGCTACATCAATCGGATGGCGTTCACCAATCAGCTTCATGTCTGAAAATAACCCCGTATCCCCGGCATGATATATCGTCTTGCCTTCGTTCATAAATAATATTCCAGCCGGCATCCCGCAATAGATCAGTTCCTTGTTTTCTGTTGTAAAACTTGAACCATGAAAGGCCTGAGTTAGTTTCACTTTACCAAACTCAAATTGATGGGCACCACCAATATGCATCCCATGGGTATGAACTCCTTGCCATCCTAGGTAGGTTGAAATTTCATGGTTGGCAACGACAAGCGTATTATTTTTCTTTGCTAATTCCAAGGTATCCCCAACATGGTCATTATGGCCATGCGATAAAATAATTACATCTGGTCTTACATCCTCCACTTTCAAGTCCGTCAATTGATTACCATTGATGAATGGGTCAATTAAGATGGTTTTCCCATTAGATATAATTTGTACAACTGAATGTCCGTGATAAGAAATTTTCATCAAACTCGCTCCTCTCGATTTTCGGCTATTAACTATTTCCATACAAGAACTGGAATCCCTTCCATATCTATAGTTTAATCATCCTAAATTGAATTTAAGCAAGCATAACCCGAGAATATCGTCAGTTAGTTTACATTTCAAGTTTAAATTGATAATCTCAAATAGGAATGAATTACATAGGGGGAGTTAAAATGAATCAGCGATTAACTAAGCTTCAAACATGGATGAGAGAAAACGATATTGAAGTTACCTTCCTAACCTCATCAGAAAATGTATTTTACTTAAGCGGATATTACACCAATCCACATGAACGATTGCTCGCGCTGGCAGTTTTTCAAGCAGACGAGCCCTTCCTCGTTTGTCCGGGGATGGAAGTTCATGATGCGAAACGCTCTGGTTGGGAACATGAAATTATCGGCTACAGCGACATTGACAATCCATGGGAAATGATTCTAAAATCCATCCATAAAAGGATAACTAGCGTGTCAAAAGCAGCGATTGAAAAAGAGCATATGAATGTGGAACGTTTTGAACAGCTTTCAAAGTTATTCCCGCAGGCATCATTTGTTTCTGCTGAGGAAAAATTACGCATGCTTCGGATGATAAAGGATGCGAAAGAACTAAAAATTATTGAAGAGGCTTGTGCCCTTGCCGATTACGCCGTTGAATTCGGTGCTAGTGAAATCAAGGAAGGCAAAACAGAGTTGGAAATACTTAATGCTTTAGAGTTCGCCCTTAAACAAAAGGGTGTAACGGAAATGTCGTTTTCAACAATGGTACTTACTGGAGCCAATGCCGCCTCTCCCCATGGAAACCCGGGAGAAACGAAAATTCAAAAAGGCGATCTTGTTTTATTTGATTTGGGTGTTGTTGTTGACAGGTATTGTTCAGATATCACAAGAACTGTGGCTTATGGGGACATTAATGACAAGCAAAAGGAAATCTATGACACCGTATTAAAAGCGCAACTTGCTGCCATTGAAGCCAGCAAGCCGGGAGTATCCGCTGCAGAGGTGGATTTAACGGCCCGCAGAATTATTGCTGAAGCAGGTTATGGAGACTATTTTCCACACAGACTCGGTCACGGCCTTGGAATTAGTGTTCATGAATACCCATCATTAACCGAGACCAATAATCTTATTATTGAAGAGGGTATGGTATACACGATTGAGCCGGGTATCTATGTACCAAACGTGGCTGGCGTCCGGATTGAAGATGACATATATATTACGTCAGATGGGGCAAAAGTTCTTACCAAATTCCCGAAAGAACTCCAGATCATAAAATAAGTCAATTTGGGGATTTTTCACATTGAACTTTGCTTTAAATTGATGTAATATAAAAATACAAGCTGCGTTGTTCGTAGTCATAATAAAGTTTTAACCTTTAAGCTGTAAAAGGGAGTTTAACCATTGGAGCTTGAATGACAAGCCTCTGTCTATAAGACTTGGAGGACATGCAGAAAAGTTTCTGAAAACACCCACTTTGAGGAGTGGTGGTTTAAAACTTTCTTATATTAATACGGCAAATGCGGCTACATAGTTGTTTTTTAAACCAGTTCCTTTTAGGAGCTGGTTTTATTTTGTTAAAAAAAGAGGAACGTCTCCGTCCCTCTTTTACGAATTAATTATTATTTTTCCAATAGTGTTTTTGTATCTAAATATTGAATCCCATGGGCTTCTGCAACTGCTTGATAGGTCACATAGCCGTTAAGTGTGTTTATTCCCTTTAACAATGCTTCATTGCTGAGACACGCTTGTTTGTAGCCTTTATTGGCAATTTGAACTGCATAGGGGACCGTTACATTTGTTAACGCCAGTGTGGAAGTTCTAGGGACGGCGCCTGGCATATTGGCTACAGCGTAATGGACCACATCATGCTTCACATAGGTTGGATTATCATGCGTGGTAATCCGATCAGTGGTTTCAAAAATACCACCTTGATCGATGGCAATATCAACAACGACGCTGCCTGGTTTCATTGATTGAATCATGGCTTCCGTCACGAGCTTCGGTGCTTTTGCCCCCGGAATAAGAACAGCGCCAATCACCAAATCTGAATCTTTTACCGCTTCAGCAATATTATAAGGATTAGAAATAAGCGTCGTCACATCCGATCCAAAAATGTCATCCAATTGACGGAGACGGTCAGGATTTAAATCAATTATGGTTACCTTTGCTCCTAAGCCAATTGCCATTTTTGCCGCATTCGTTCCAGCCACACCGCCGCCAATAATAGTAACTACTCCTCTTTGAACCCCTGGAACACCGGATAGAAGAATTCCCATACCACCATGAACCTTTTCAAGAAATTGCGCACCAATTTGAGGAGCCATTCTTCCAGCCACCTCACTCATTGGTGTTAATAATGGTAAACTTCGATTAGATAACTGAACCGTTTCATAGGCAATGCCAATTACTTTACTATCTATTAATGCTTTCGTTAATTCAGGTTCCGGTGCAAGATGTAAGTATGTAAATAATATTAGGCCTTCACGAAAGTACTTATACTCACTTGGAAGCGGCTCTTTCACCTTCATGACCATTTCCATAGACCATGCTTCCTCTGCTGTATCTACTAATTTTGCACCAGCTGTCTCATAATCCTCATTTAAAAAGCCAGATCCAAGACCTGCACCTTTTTCAAGAAAAACCTCATGACCGAATTTTACTAGGTTGACAACTCCTGCTGGTGTCATGGCTACACGGTTTTCATTATTTTTAACCTCTTTAGGTACTCCGATCCGCATGTGATTACCTCCAAATAAATTTATCCATATTAAAATTAACCAAGGCGATTTTATTATAACCTTTTTCATAAGTAAGATGTATCTTAGTTGATGATAACTATACATATATGAATTCCACTAATAAAATAGAGCAAAAGCTTTGCCGAATAAGGCAAAGCCTTTGTTTTAATTCTTTTTTAATACCACGGATAGTAAGGGTAAGGGTATGGGTATGGGTATGGCGGATAGTAAGGATATCCGTAACCATATCCGTAACCCGGAGTTAATAAGGCACCTGCAGCTAACCCGGTCAAGAACGGTACCCCAAAGCCAAATCCACCGAAACCAAATCCTGGACGGCCAAATCCAAATCCTGGACGGCCGAAACCGCCAAATCCAAATCCTGGGCGACCAAAACCTCCGAACCCAAATCCCGGGCGGCCAAATCCTCCGTGGCCAAAACCACCAAAGTGTCCAAATCCTCCGTGACCGAACCCTCCGTGACCGAAGCCCCCATGAATCCTTTCATCTGCAGGATCTACCATATTATAGTTCACATCAACGTTAGTAGGCATTCCATACATTTCTGTACTCATAATTCTCCTCCTCATTTTAATTAATTGACACATTAAAGAATATGCATATACAAAAGTAGATTCTTGGGTATTTGCCCGTACACAAAAAAATTCCAAGACATTTGTCCAAAAAAATAACTGTCCTAAATTTAGGACAGTCCATCAATATCATCGCAATTAACTCTCCGTACTAGAGAAATCATCATTATCAGCAATTGCTGTGCCTTCACCAATAAAACCACTATTGTATGAATTCATAATTTGCCGGCTTACTTCAGCTGTACCCTGTTCATCAAACTCAAATAAAAACTGTTTATTTTGATCTCGTTTTACCATCCTGCCAAACTCCTTTCCATTGTAAGTTACCTCTTTATTGTTCGAAAAATTGCAACAGTTATTCCTTGTTAAATAATGTATAATTTAAGTAAGGAGATGATTAATCATGGGACTTAAATATCAAAATATTTTAGTCGCTATTGATGGTTCAACAGAAGCAGATAGGGCATTTAAAAAGGGGATTGAAATTGCAAAAAGAAATGATGCCACCCTTGTATTAGTTCATGTTATTGACACTCGATCGTTCGCTTTAATTGAAGCCTACGATACGGTAATTGGTGATCGAGCAGAAAAGCTTGCAAAAGATATGCTTGAAAAATATCTAAAACAAGCTGAGGATGCAGGGATAACAAAAGTTCAATATGAAATTGATTACGGCTCTCCTAAAATTAGAATTCCTAGAGATTTAGCTAAAAAACACAGTGCTGATTTAATTCTCTGCGGTGCTACCGGGTTAAATGTAGTGGAAAGGTTCTTTATCGGCAGTGTTTCAGAACATATTACCCGTTATGCAACTTGTGACGTTCTCATCGTAAGAACAGATAAAGACTCAGAATAGGATATAGGGTTTCCAAAAGCACGCCGCAATGTTGTTGCTACGTGCTTTAAATTTACCTAATTGACTGAAAAAATAGGTTTGTGAAGATTGGCTTATCCCTGTATAGTAGAATAATATAAAATAAAATATATTGATTGGAGGGAACCGCATGAAAGAAAATTTTACTTTTGATGATCGTCTAGGTATCCTAATTCCCGACCTACTTTTGGATTTGTCTGAATTCAGCCTAGAGGCTCAGGAAGAGATTCTCTTAAATTGGGAACAAGTCCGCGGCTCAATCCCTGACCGAATTAGAGATTTAGAAATTCAAATTAATCAGAAACAAGCACTTCTTTCTAATGAAAGTAATTTCCCACGCTCATGTCAACTGAACAGTGAAATTGCTGAGTTAGCCTCGATTATTAATGATTTATGGTTATGGTACCGTGCAAACGAAGTTCTCTCAACAAAAGTCCATCACTAAAAAAACTCCCTTTTATACCGAAAAGGGAGTTTTCTCTATTTAAAGGTCTTTTTGTATTTCTCTCACTACATGGCCAAGCTCTGGCAGGATTAATTTATTCATGGCCAGCTTTACGGCACCGGTTGAGCCCGGGGTGGAGAATACGGCTTTATTATTAACCACACCAGCAATTGCCCTTGAAAGTATAGCAGCGCTGCCAATATCCTCTTGATAGCTCAACATCCTGAACAATTCTCCAAAGCCGACAATTTCTTTATCAAGCAGGAGTTGTACTGTCTCAATGGTTACATCCCGCTTAGCAATCCCAGTCCCGCCATTTGTTAAAATAACATCAATTTCCTCATTCGCACAGCCTTTTAATATTTCATTTTGAATGGGCGCAGCCTCATCTTTTACAATGACGTAATCGATAATTTTATGACCTGCTTGTTCAAGCAGTTCCATCATCAATTTTCCACTTTTATCCGTTTCGTTATTTCTGGTGTCACTGACAGTGATTACTTTACAGTTTACCATCCTCGGGGCTACTTTTTTATGTTCTTGAATACTCATCAAGCAAACTCCTCTTTCTGTCTTAAGTACCGCAGTTGATAATATTTATGGGCGACATCGGTTACTTTTCTGGTCAACTGATAATTAGCTCCTGCACCAATTGCCATACTGACCAGCGGAATCCCTTGTATCACCCTTTTTCGGAATAAGGAAATAACCAACGCTTTCATTAGCTGTTGCACCGGCTGTTCAATCCAAGTAATATCTGTAATTTGTTCATTTCCTTCATAAAAATAATGATCATCTCGATTTTCTAATTCATCCATCAAGGAAGTCCATCCCTCAAGTTGAAGCCTAGGCGGCAATGTTGCCGTATGGAAAACTTTCAGAGAGGTCATCATTTCAACCGGGGTATTCACCTCAACCCCGTAAGTCATCGCAATTAATTGTACAACCCGTAAATTAATAACTGCGATTGCCGGTATATCTGTACTTAGAAGAAGTGGGCCACCTGTTCCAGCTAAACCACCTTGAGCAAAAGAATAGAATCGATGTCTTGCTATTTGCTGCTCAGCTATGTATTGTAATTGCTCAATTTTCAGTTGACTTAAGTCTTCTATTTTTTCTAGGTCTTTATGAAATATCCGCCCTGAAGAAAGAATTCTCTCTTTTGCGTCGATTTGAAGCTGCGAGCCTTGTATCATACTATGTAAATGAAACAGCCAGCTATCGATAACTAAAAAAAATTGTTTTTGAACCTTTTCAGGCAATAATGAGAATGATTGTTGTAAATATTTTTCATAAGTTAATTGGAAATCATTGGGCTCAAATTCATATAAATTTCTTTCCCAATCCCGTATTTCATTCAAGACCCTTGCTTCACGGTCTGTTAATGGCATGATTGATTCCCCTCCACGGCAACGCTTTCTATTTCTAGTATATCACAAGGATATCCAAGGATAAAAAGCAAAAAGGCAAAAGCCATTAAATAAGCTTTTGCCTTTTGTTTATTAATGTTTATCCGCTAAACGAACAACGTCGCGAGCAATCATTACTTCTTCATTGGTTGGGATGATAATGACTTTAACAGGTGAGTGTGGATAGTTGATAAATGCCTCTTCGCCTCTTACTCTGTTTAAAGCTGGATCCCAATAAACTCCCATAAATTCAAGGCCTCTTAAAATCTTTTCCCTAATTGTGTCACTATTTTCACCAATACCCGCTGTAAAAATAATCGCATCTACACCATTCATTCGTGAAGCATATGAACCAATGTATTTATGGATACGGTTGGCAAATACATCTAGAGCAAGCTGCGCACGATCATTACCTTTTTTCGCTTCAATTTCAATATCTCTTAAATCGCTGGAGAAGCCTGACATAGCAAGCATACCGCTCTTTTTATTTAAAACATCAAGTACTTCTTCTGCAGTTTTATTTGTTTTTTCCATAATATAAGGAATAAGAGCAGGGTCAATATTCCCTGAGCGAGTTCCCATTGTTACCCCAGCAAGTGGTGTAAAGCCCATAGAGGTGTCAATCGACATGCCGCCTTCAATTGCAGCAATACTTGCACCATTCCCTAAATGGCACGAAATGAGGCGAAGTTGATCAACGGGGCGACCTAATAACTCGGCAGCACGTTGTGAAACATATTTATGCGATGTTCCATGAAAACCATACTTACGAATGCCATACTCTTCATAATACTCCATTGGCAAGCTGTACAGGTAAGAACTTTCCGGCATCGTTTGATGGAAAGCTGTATCAAACACAGCAACTGCAGGAACATTTGGCAGCACACTCATGAAAGCTTTAATTCCTGTAAGATTTGCTGGGTTATGCAATGGTGCAAGTTCTGATAATTCATCAATTTTCTGTAACACTTTATCAGTGATAAGCACAGAGTCATTAAAGGTTTCTCCACCATGAACGACACGATGGCCCATTCCAACAATCTCATCAAGTGATTTGATAATCCCTAAAGTGGTTAGTTTATCCAAAAGCATTTTAACCGCGACCTCATGATCGGGAATATCGATAATTTCTTGGACCTTTTCCCCATTTACTGTAATATTAAAAATCGAATCTTTTAATCCGATTCGTTCAATTAATCCTTTTGTAATAACTTTCTCATTTGGCATTTCAAATAATTGAAACTTCAAAGAAGAACTTCCTGCGTTAATTGCAATAATTTTTGCCATTTTTGTTACCGCTCCTTTTATATAACAACACTGGTTTAGTTTTATTTTGTGTAGTACACTATTATTTTGCGCAAACCATTCATGATTATTTCCTTCCTCATTTAATCACTGTGAATATTATATTTCAAGGTATAATTTGCATGTGAGCGTTTACATTACAAATGTTAATATATTCACATATTTCGGTACTTTCCTAACATTTATAACACTCAAAAAACAAGGATGACCAGGGTTCAAACCCGATCATCCTTTGTTTTCTTGGAACCATTTTTCCATCTTAGATAGGATTTTGTCCATCTCTGTTGCATTGGAAAGGCTTGGTAAATCGACAAGTAATGCTTGCTTTGGAGGCTGCACACCTTCTCCCTTTTTCTGGAGGATCATAATACTCTTTGCTGTATTTTTATTATTAAACATGCTGGTTGGTAATTGTAACAGTCCTTGTACAATGACGTGCTCTTTAAAGAATTCACTTAGCTTTGATGATTGGTCACTTTCAAATAATCCATTAGGAATAATGAAAAATAAATAACCTCCAGGTGCCGTATGCTTAACACTTTGCTCAATGAATAAATGATGGGAAAAGGTATGTCCCTCATCTGCCTTCACTTGATAATCGGCTGCTCTCACATCATTCGGGTAATAGCCAATAGGCAAATCACCGATGACCGCATCAACGGGATCGATAAACAACGGCTCAAGGCTGTCTTGATTGAAGAGTTGTATAGGGTGCTCTTGTAAATTGGCATTGACATAAGCTAGTTTAATTAACAGGTCATCAATTTCCACACCGATAGATGCTACTTTTTTAGGTAGGTGATTTACTACAGTTGTTAATAAATTTCCTGTTCCTACTGCTGGGTCAAGCAGACGAAAAGAGGACTGTTTCATAAATCTATCAACTAAATAACCGACGAGCATCCCAACTGAATCTGGTGTCATTTGATGGTTAGGCTGAGCACTTTCTTTCATCCCTTTTAAGATCACCAGCTGATAGGCTTTTCGTATTTCTTCGTTTGAGAAATTTTTTAAATGAATCTGTTCATATTGTTTACTTAACCTTTTTTCAGTTAGTTCGCTGACCTCATCCTGAAGGATTGAGCCTTGAAATAAATTCTCTCCTGTTTCTGCAAGTGCCTCTAAATATGTACAATTTAATTCTTCCTGTAAAAGAAGTGCAGTTTCATTAAATAACGTAAACAGTTGTTCTACTGAAGAAACTTTCATCTTTTCCCCTCCCTCATTAATTTCCTTATCCATTTTAATCGAGTATCGACATTTTATACAAGTCTTACGCAATATAAAAAAGCCCCACCAATGCGAGGCTTTCGTATGATGAACTTATTTTGCTGTCTTTGCTGCTTCAAGTGCTGCTTCGTAATTAGGGTGGTTTGTTGCTTCACTAACATACTCAACGTATGTCACTGTATCGCTTGAATCAACAACAAATACCGCACGTGCCAAAAGTCTTAATTCTTGGATAGCAACCCCATATGCTTCTCCAAAAGAAAGGTCACGGTGATCAGATAATGTCTGAACATTTTCGATTCCGCTTGCAGCACACCAACGCTTTTGTGCAAATGGTAAGTCAACGCTGACAGTTAAAATTTTCACGTTGCCTAAGCTGTTTGCTTCTTCATTAAATCGGCGTGTTTCCGCATCACAAACACCAGTATCCAAAGATGGTACAGAGGTAATTAAACGTACTTGACCTTTGGTACTTTCTAACGTAACTGCTGATAAGTCATTTGCTAGCACAGAAAAGTTGGGAGCTTTGTCCCCTACCTTAACTTCATTGCCTAATAGTGTAATCGGATTCCCTTTAAATGTTACATTTGCCATAAAAACATCCTCCTTTGTCGTATCCAAGCTCAGACGATTGTTAATAACCGCTTCACTCTAAATATGTACAGTGTAAATTCTATCTTTTCAAAAAATAATTTGCAATTATTTAGCCTTTTGAAACGATGTCACATGAAAAAAGTTAACCTTCCACAGTATTGGAAGATTAACCTTTTTGCTATAATTCAAGCTCTTCTTTTGGTTTATGCTCCTGTTTAGAACCTTGCAAACTACTTTGCTGCTGTTGACCTTGGTCTTTTTTTGAGAACATTTGCTGAATTTTATCAATTGCTTGGGGAGCAAGTTCTAGAATCTTTTCATACAAATGGGTACTTTCATCTAAGTGAAGCATTTTAACTCCGTGAGAGTTGACAATTAAAAAGGCAATTGGGGTAATTGAAACACCGCCCCCGCTCCCGCCGCCAAATGGGTGGGATGAACCTTGACTTTGTCCTTCACCTTTTCCTTGAGACCCCTCAAGCTTAAATTCACTGCCGCCTGCGGCAAATCCAAAGCCTACTTTTGAAACGGTTAAGATCACACTGCCATCAGGGGTTTCAACAGGGTCCCCTATAATCGTATTCACATCAATCATTTCTTTTAAGCTTTCCATCGCAGTTGTCATCAAACCTTGAATTGGGTGGTCAGACATGGCTATTTCCTCCTTTTTCAAACGGATTTTGTTTTATCATGTGCAAAATTTGTTTTCTTTTTTAAGTGCGGAAGTCCGCCCTTCCAGAATTTAAATAGTTTTAATCCTGCTAGAATAGCATGCCCGATACGAAACTGAATAATACATGTGAGTCTTGTATGAATAACCGCTGCTTGAAAGTGCGGGGTCACCGTTATTTTCGGCATTTCTTTAAGTTTTAAATAATGACTAATAAGCCCAATAACACTTCCTTTAAAAGCCCATATTGCACCCGTTATCGTTCCGGTGTGGGCTGCATCTCCTAATCCAATCATTGTTTCCCATTCGAAACCTTTCAAAGTTACCTTTCGAAGAAACATCCTGACAATCCGATGTAATCCAACCACATGATTTAATAATTTTTTGGCATTTGTAAAATAAGTATCAACATCCTCGGTTGTAATTCTTTTTGCCTCTTCTTTTGTTGATTGCTCTGAAGAATCGCCCAATTTGGTGTTACTTTTTACAATCAGGCTTGGGGAATTATCATCCACCTTTATTAAGGGGACGTTAATCGTATATTTAATTAATCCAAACCAAATCTTTAATTTTATTTTTAAATCATCATTATCATTATGATGATAATAATTGATAAGGATAGTTAATTTAGTAAAAAGAATGAGTATGAATAAGAGCAAGAGAATCGACAAAACGAGGAGCACCCAAAACAATTTCAATCACACCCTTTCAGCGGGTAGTATTTGCTTTTATATAAAAAAATAAACCTACCAACAAATGTTGATAGGTTTATCCTCACCGTTCTACATGAATGACAGTGGTGTCTGTGAAGAGATCATGCAAGCCCTGTTTTTTAGGTAAGAATGCGACAATGATATATCCGACAATGATGGTTGCCGATATAAATCGACCAATCCATTCACGAAAGAGAATCGTTCCCCAAGTTAATTGGTCACTTTTTAAATCAACTACCTTCAATCCAAATACCATTTTCCCAAGTGTTTGATTAAAATATTTTGTCATCAGGACGAAATATAAATAAAAAATTACCGCCGCTGCAATTGAAGCCGGAGCAAACATATTTGCTTTAGCTAAGGGGATATCCAAAATTCGAAATACCGGCTTGATTAGCAGCCGAACGATGCTCCCCACAACGACTAGATCAAGCAGATAGGCCCAAAAGCGCATCCAGAAGCCTGCATAGCGAACCATATAGTTCTCATTTCTATAATGGTTGATTTCTTGGTACTCCTTCATTTCCATTTAATCTCCCCCTATTCTGCATACAGGTACATGAGACGCGGTGAATTGGGCTTAGAAAGAATCTTCATGAATCCAGCCATTTCAACGTTTTCACCCATTAATTTCTTTGCCTGCAGCGAAAATAAAGAACCCAAACCGAGAGAATCTGAATAGCGAACAACCTGTGCCCCTGTTAACTTCTCCTGTTTTTTCATACGATTCACTACATCGTCTAGGTAACCGAAACCATCAATGAGATGCAAATCCTTCGCTTGTCGCCCATCGTACACACGGCCGTCAGCCATTTTTTTCACCTGATTGACTGGCAAGTTACGCCCCTCTGAAATCACTTTAACAAATCCTTGATACGAATTATTGATCATTGACTGCATTATTTGCCGTTCTTCTTCAGTCATTTTTCTTGTGGGGCTCATGATGTCCTTATGCTTGCCACTTTTTATCGTGACAAAATCGACACCATACTTATCAGCAAGACCTTCATAATTGATCCCTTCCATAATCACTCCAAGACTACCTGTCATTGTCTCAGGACTGGCATAAATTCTTTTAGCAGCAGTTGAAATATAATATCCTCCTGACGCAGCCATTGAACCCATCGAGATATAAACCGGCTTTTTACTTTTCTTTTGAATTTCTGCTAGTTTATCATGGATTTCTGCACTTTCAACCACGCCGCCCCCTGGAGAATTGACTTTAATGATGATCCCTTTTACAGAATCATCCTCTTTAATGTAATTTAACTTTTTCATAAAATCCTGATGATTGTAGCCTGAACTTTGCAGAAAAGAACTAGTTTCCCCCGTGTCCTGAATGACACCATTAACATCGAGGATTACAATTTTTTTTAATTCGTTCCCTTCCTTCACCACCTCTTCTGTAAAAGGTTGGTCAGCAGCTGCCATAAAGTCAGTAAAATTGGTTTCAATACCTTTAAAAGCAAAAGACGATAAAAAATTTATCACCACAGATACAAAAAATAACGCTGCCGCAATCCCTAGTGCCGCCCAACGTTTTCCATTCATATATTCGTAAATCCCCCTTTTTCTTTTTGCTTAAAATTACATCCTCCTTTTATATTATTTCAATAAAATGCTAAACTAATTTCAGACTAACATTTTTTTGCCAATGATTATTTTAAGATAGGTAAAAATGTTATAATTATATCAATACTTTACAGGGGGTACATAAATTGGAAAACAGACGTAATATCTACTTCTATCACAAAAAAGATTCAGACATGCTTTTAAAAATGGCACCTCTTTTTGACATTGCTGATCGATATGGTTTTACGATTGTGAAAGATTACCGACACGCGAATATTATTGCCAGTGTTGGTGATGACGGCACATTTCTTCAAGCTGTCAGGAAAACTGGCTTCCGTGAGGATTGCCTTTACATGGGAATTTCAACTATGGATACCTTGAGTATGTATTGTGATTTCCGAATAAATGATACTTCAAAAATGATTGACGCCATTATTACAAATGAGAATTTAAAAGTCCGACGTTACCCGCTAATTGATGTATCCGTGGATGGGCAGGGTACATTTACTTGCTTAAACGAATTTAGCATCCGCTCTGCAATCATAAAGACACTTGTGGTCGATATCTTTATTAACCAGCTTCATTTAGAAACCTTCCGCGGGGATGGACTCATTGTAGCGACACCAACCGGAAGTACTGCCTATAATAAATCGGTAAAAGGATCAATAGTTGACCCGCTTCTTCCCTGCATGCAGGTTAGCGAGGTAGCATCCGTTAATACAAATCGTTACCGGACACTAGGTTCCTCCTTTATCGTTGGAAGTGATCGAACACTTACACTTAAAGTAATTTCCGAAGGCAATGATCATCCAACCATGGGGATGGATAATGAAGCATTATCCATTCGTCACGTGGAGACGATCAGCATTAAAATAAGTGATAAAAAGTTAAAAACACTCAAATTAAAAGACAACTCCTTCTGGGAAAAAGTAAAACGGACTTTTTTATAAGAAAACAGAAGGATCTTCACTACATAGTAAAACCTTATCCATCGAAGCGGATAAGGTTTTTTTTATTATATGCTAGTGCTTTTTTCTTTCCGAAAATTGAACAACTGTGGCGATAATAGCTTTGTTTTTGATAATGAATAAATGACTAAAGCTGACCAAATAAACATGAACGATAGAAGTTGTATTTTTGAAAAATGTTCATCATAAACAAATACCCCAAGCAGCAGGGTTAATGTAGGTGCAATATATTGCAGGAACCCTAATAAAGATAGGGGAATTTTTTTTGCTCCCTTTGCAAAATATAGAAGAGGTACTGCTGTTGCGGCTCCTGCACCGATTAATAGCAGATCGGTTTGGACCCCATCAGATAAAAAAGAGTGAGAGCCATTAAAAAATAAGTAACCGATATAAATAGCTGCAACAGGTGTAACCACAAGGGTTTCTAAAGTTAATCCAACTTCCGAATCCACATTTATCAATTTTTTCGCCAGACCGTACAATCCAAAAGAAAGCGCCAAGGCGATGGCAATCCACGGAAACTGTCCATGGGAAATGGAGATTATCAACACGCCTATTGCTGCTAAGATGAATGAGATGTATTGATATACAGTTAATTTTTCTTTAAGAACAATCATTCCTAATAATATACTTATTAAAGGATTAATATAGTAACCAAGACTTGCTTCAATCATATGACCACTGTTAACCGCCCAGATATAAATGAACCAATTCACACTGATTAGTAAAGATGCAATCGTCAAGGCGTACATTTGTTTTTTATTTTTAGCAAAACCTTTAACCGTTTGGAGAAATAATCCCCATTTTCTTGTGAGGAGAAGTATAATAACCATAAAAATAAACGACCACAACACACGACTTGCTAAAATTTCCTTGGCATTAACATGGTCCAAAAGCTTCCAATATATCGGCAATAATCCCCATAACAAATATGAAAAGCCGGCATAAATGGCTCCTTTTTGTGTTTCTGTCTTTTTCATATGTCTCCCGATCCCCTATTCTTTCTAGTTTCGAAATAATGTCTATTATACCTCGAAACTTTATCTAAAGGGGATTTTTTTGTTTCAAAAAAAACAAGCGGTATTCCGCCTGCTTTCTTTCATTACCAATTAAACTTGTTTAGCCGCCTCTAGTTCCTTGTTTCGTAATTCGATTCGACGGATTTTCCCTGAGGTTGTTTTTGGCAGATCAGATAAATATTCGATCTTTCTTGGGTACTTATAAGGTGCTGTAAGTGTTTTTACATGCTCCTGTAATTGTTTTGTTAATTCTGGATTTGTTGAATCAACATCTTCTCTTAAGACAACAAATGCTTTGACAATAAAGCCGCGGATTTCATCCGGACTTGCGACGACAGCGCATTCCTTTACGAATGGATGTTTAACAAGCGCATCCTCGACTTCAAAAGGTCCAATCGTATAGCCAGAACTAATGATAATATCATCCCCGCGGCCTTCAAACCAGAAATAGCCTTCTTCATCCATTTTCGCCTTATCACCCGTTATATAATAGTCTCCGCGGAATTGCATGGCTGTTCTTTCCGGGTCTTTGTAATAATTTTTAAATAACGCAGGAGTTTCTACATGGACAGCAATATCGCCCACTTCACCGACCGCACATACTAGACCAACTTCGTTAATAATTTCTACTCTATTACCCGGTGTTGGTTTGCCCATGGATCCAGACTTCAATTCCATCCCTTTTGTAACCCCAACCAGTAAGGTATTTTCAGTTTGTCCATATCCGTCACGGACATCAATATTAAAATGCTTTCTAAAGGTATCAATCACTTCTCTATTTAAAGGTTCACCTGCTGAAACCGCACTATGAAGATTTGGCAATTGATAATCAGCTAAATGGTCAACCTTCGCCATCAATCGATATTCGGTCGGTGTACAGCAAAGGACATTCACATCATATTTTTGAAGGAGACTCAAATATTTTTTTGGATCAAATTTACCATTATAGACAAAGCCTGTTCCCCCTGAGCCTAGCACAGATAAAAACGGACTCCAAATCCATTTTTGCCAGCCAGGACCTGCAGTTGCCCAGACCGTATCACCGTCTTCAATACAAAGCCACTTCGCGGCAGCTGTTTTTAAATGAGCGTATGCCCAGCCATGCGTATGAACAACCCCTTTCGGATTCCCCGTTGTGCCAGAGGTATAAGATAAAAAGGCCATATCGTCTCTAAGCGTATCTGCCAGAACTAATTCATCAGATGCAGTTGCCATCTCTTCGTCCAAATGAATCCAGCCTTCTTCAGAAGCTCCAATTGTAAATTTAACTAACGGTTGTGATGGGGTGATATGTTCAAATTGATCGACGTATGGAAAATAACTAATGATTCCTTTTACATCACCGTGTGTAATCCGGTACCGCAGATCTTTTTCCTTTAACATTTCAGAGCTTGGAATGACAACCATTCCTGCTTTTAATGCGGCTAAATAAACAACGTATGCTTCAATTAGACGCGGCATGATAACAAGAACTACATCGCCCTTGTTTAAACCTTTCTTGGCAAAAACGTTCCCTGCTTGGTTGACCTTTTTCATTAATTGCTCATATGTAACCTGCTTAGTGTCTCCTTCCTCATTTTCCCACTTCAATGCAACTCTGCTCGGATCTTTTGCAAAACACTCCATCTCAGACACGAGATTATACTTTTCTGGCGCAATTAATTCTTCTCTCTTCATACGTCTCCCCCCTAATTTATAAAATGTTAATCCTACAAATATTATTATAATAAATTATTTAAAAATTTAAAATTATTATTTATTTAATAATAGATTTCATTACCTAGAACATGAAAAAGAGAGCGGAGGGAAACCCTCACACTCTCTGTAGCCATTGTATTTATTTTTTTATTAACGAGAGAATCCGCCACCTAATTGTGATTCAGCCATTGCTACTAGACGCTTTGTGATTTCACCACCAACAGAACCGTTAGCACGTGAAGTAGTGTCAGCACCAAGATTTACACCAAATTCTGAAGCAATTTCATACTTCATTTGGCTTAGAGCTTGTTCAACACCAGGAACTAATAATTGATTTGAGTTGTTGTTGCTTGCCATGTGATATCACCTCCTTGTGAGTATAGAATGTGTAGAACTTAAAAACTTCATTCTATAATCCAACTGGTAATTGTTCACAAAATGTTCGGATTTTACCTTTTTAAAACAATTCACTAAATTCTGAGCGCTGTTTATTATCAGGTTTAATAACAAGGGTCTCAGTCTCTTGCACCGCTTCATAGATGAGCGGGTCAAAATCAAAGAAACTTTCGTAATGCTGAACTTTTTCCCTTTTCGGCTTTGTTTTTGGAGATGCCGGGACGAAGATGGTACAGCAATCCTCAAATGGCCTGTTCGAAATTTCAAGTGTATCAATTTCATGTGCGATTTTAATAATATCTGTCTTGTCCATCGTAATCAATGGCCGCAAAATAGGTGTATTCGTTACCTCATTAATTGCAAACATACTTTCTAAAGTCTGACTTGCAACCTGTCCGACACTTTCACCGGTAATAATCGCCAGACCCTCGTGTTTTTTCCGAATTTCGTCTGTAATTCGAAGCATCATTCTTCGTGTAGATGTCATCGAATAGTTTTCAGGTATTTGCTCAGCTATTGTTTGTTGAATATCTGTAAACGGGACAATGTGCAAAGTCATCGATCCGTAAATTTCAGCGAGTTTTTTTGTAAGGTCAATCACCTTTTCTTTTGATCTTTCACTAGTAAAGGGTGGACTAAAAAAATGAACGGCTTCAATTTCTAATCCCCTTTTCATGGCCATATAGCCGGCAACTGGGCTGTCAATCCCTCCTGAAAGCATAAGCATCGCTTTACCTCCGGAACCAACCGGAAGTCCGCCTGCACCTTGGATGGTTTCGCATGATAGGTAAATGGCTTCCTTTCTCACTTCTATCCGCAAATTAATATCTGGATTTTTCACCTTTACTTTCATTCCTGGGATATTCTTCAGTAAATGACCGCCAATGGTATGATTAATTCCGTCCGTATCCAACTCAAATGTTTTATCGGATCTTTTAGGAGTAATTTTGAAGGTTTGCCCCTCCTTAAATAAAGAGCGCACTATTTCTAGCGAGGACTGTTTTAATACCTCTATATCTCTTTTCACTTTTATAGCCGGGCTAAAAGATTGGATTCCAAAAATACTCTTTAATTCCCCAATCACTTCTTCACAATTTTCACCATTTAGTAAAACATACATCCGGTCACGGTTTGCTTCAACTTTAATGTTTGGAAAAGGGGCGAGAGCGATTCTGACACTTTTTCTTAACTTTTCAACGAATTGATTGCGATTTCTCCCCTTTGTCGATATTTCACCATAGCGTATAAGTATTCGTTCATATTTCATTTATTTCATAACCTTCCTTAATTGGGTTGCAGATTCTCTAAATGCAGCTAACACTGTATTTGCCTCTTCCATACTATTTTCAAATGAGAGGCTGACTCTGATGGCACTTTCGGCTAATGTTACAGAAACACCCATTTCGAGTAGTGTCTTACTTGGTGATTTCTTTTTTGAGGAACAGGCACTTGTGGTTGAAACATAAATACCCTTTTGCTCCAGTGAATGGATAAATACTTCTGATTTTATTCCTTTTATTGAAAAATTTAAAATATGAGGTGCAGAATTTTCAATCGGTGTGTGAATTTGAACACCATCTATTTCAGTTATCCCCTTCCGAAGCATGCTCCGGATATTTTCCATACGTTCTAACCCTATTTCAGCTTTCGTTAATGTCATCCTAAGTGCCTTCGCCATTGCGACTGCACCTGCCACATTTTCTGTACCACTTCGAATCTTCCGTTCCTGATTGCCGCCTGAAAATAACGGAGCAAGCCTTACACCTTCCCGGATAAATAAGGCACCCGTGCCTTTTAAGCCATGAAATTTATGGCCGGAAATCGAACAAAGATCAATTCTGTATTTATTTAGAGGCAAAGGAATCTTTCCGATGCCTTGGACGGCATCGACATGAAATAAAATGGTTGGATATTTTTTTAATAGGTCACCAATTTCATTAATTGGCTGAATCGTCCCTACTTCATTATTCACCAGCATAATCGAAATTAATATCGTTTCTTTTCGAATCGATCTTTCAAGATCAGCGACACTAATTCTTCCAAATTCATCAACAGGCAAGTAGGTTATCTCGAAGCCCTCTTGTTCAAGTTGTTCCATCGCAGATTTAACGGACGGATGCTCCACACTTGATGTAATCAGGTGCCGTCCTTTATTTCTATGCAATAAGGCAGATCCTTTTATAGCTAAATTATTACCTTCCGTGCCCCCGGACGTAAAATATATCTCAGATGGTTTCACAGTTAAGAGCTTGCTCACTTGATCCCTCGCCTGGGATAGAAGCTTCTCAGCCTGTCCTCCCATACCATGTAGTGAGGAAGGGTTCCCATAATATTCACTAGAAACCGTAACAAATGAATCTAAAACCTCTTTAAACGGTTTTGTTGTTGCACTATTATCAAAATAAATCATTTCTTCTCCTCCGAACTTCCGAACCAGTCCACTTACAAAACTAAATCTTATCATAATCCATAAAAAAAGAATAACAAAAAACCGATTTAGCCAAATGGCAAAGATCGGTTTTTAATTATTTATTCTAATACAAATGTGGCCTTTATTTTTTTCAATGCATCTGGGTCAATAATATCAAGTGTTGCGGCGGCTTGTTCTAAAGCCTCTTGATATTCATAGTGTCTAAATGCCATCTCTGCATCAGATAATCCTTTCGCGACAGCAGGATATTGGCTTTTATACCGATTTCCATATTGAATAGCTTTTTCCGCCAACATTACATTTTCTAGCAGCTCAATCGTTGAATTAGTAAGCTTTTCCACCGTTAATACAGCAATTTCTAAATATTGATTTAGAGCGGAAATGTTAAGCGGCTTTTCTTCAAGCTGGTACTTTACATTTTGAAGACTGTCATTGGTATCCTCAAATAAATACTTATAATCTTCAGGCAGGCCCGGGACATTACTCTTAGATACGAGGCGCACCGTCTCCCCAACTTTTTTGCTAAGTTCTTTAAGCTTTTCTCTTGCTTCAAATTCATCTTTCCTAAGGGCTTGAAGTTTTAAGGCAAAATCTTGCTGCCCTTCTCGGATGATATCCAATTGTTCTTTAATTTGCGCCAACTCTTCACTAATCACTGTTTGTGCGGTTTCGTTGATCTTTACTTTTTCAATCAGAATCTCGAAATGCTTATAAACAGTGGAAAGTTCTTTTTCCAATTGTCGCTGCGTTTCAAAATCACCTTCCGACAACTGGTAGCTTTCTTGAACATGGATAACTTCACTAGAAAGATGACTATTTTCCTCTTGGGCAGAAACTAGAAGATCACTAGCAAGTTTTTCATTTTTTATAACGAAATGCTTGGCGAGAACTTCTTTTTCTAATAAATCAAAAAGGACATCAATTCTTTCCTTTACTTCTTTTATTCCATCGGCCGCTTCGTCAATTTTGGCAGCTTCGATAAGCACTAAATTCTCAGACATCTTTTCTTCTAACCGCTTGATTTCTTTCTCAACATTAATATGCTCTAAATAGTATTCCTGACCAGACATTTCACGATAGCCGTCAAGAATATCAGAAAGCTGATTTGGAAGAAGCGATTGACATTCAATTAATAATTGCGGAATCAAGTCCATATCTCTTTTGATGTTCCCAAGCTGACTATGAATCGTTAAAACTACTTCACGGGCTTCAAGATAATTACCATGCTCTGTTTTTTCATCAAATTCCTGAAATTTTAGCGACACACCGTTAAGTTGTTCCTCTAAACTCTTTTCAGAATTGCCAAAACTGTGACGATGTGCAAGCAGCATTTTCTTTGATTCTCTATACTGATCTTTTAATTCTTCTATTTCAACTCTGTTCTTTTCCTCACTCCCTACCAATTCATGTAACTCTTCTACTATACTTTTTATTTGATCCTCAGTTTCTTGTAACTTTGCATTAATTGCTTGCTGGACACCTTTTGCTTTACTGAATCGGTACCGATCTATGTACTCTTCTGCATCAAAAAGCATTTCCTCTAATTCAGGAAGTTGTACCGTCACCACATCGTCCCATTGATTTCGCCACCGTTCGAAAAGCTCTTCTGTTTGTCCAGTCATATTGAGTAGCTTCACTTTTGACATTTCATCCAGTACTGGACGATTCATTAAATCGATTTTCCACGCTTCCAATCGATCCATTTCCTTAAAGTACCTTTTCTTTATTAAATACCCCATTACAAATAAGGCTAGTAATAGGATAAAAAATCCAATGAAATATTTCACAAGTAAGCCTCCTATTTCCAAAACATTCTTTCAAATTTCAGATTATATGCATCTATTATAAAAAAAACGCTTAATGTTTTATTCAATGCTATTATGATACCATGTAAACGACATTTTTTGACTATTAATTTCATTTTTTTTGTAAAATAAAAAAATAGCGATTGCCGCTATTTTATCCCGCATAACGGGCAGTAGCCCATTTATGAAAAAGAATTACCAAAAATCCCTTCTTATTGTATAGGGAAACTGCCCGTAAATGCCCGATTGGTTCAACTAACAAATATTGGAGGATGAACCTCTCCACTATTTAAAGTTTCACCTTATGACTGCACCCATTTTCATTGGGATATCCGAACATAAAGTTTTATCAATCCACAAATTTATATCCTTTAAGTATTTCTGCTCGAAAAATGGCTCATTGGGAAATACGTATAAAACTTCCCTCATATAATGTGTATTCATAAATGGCATCATCAATAATCCTTTTAACTGAATAATTAAATATGGAATTGAGTGGGGGCGAAATTCATTCCATTCAAAACCTCGCTCAAATACTAATTGAAAATAGTATTTTTCCTTAAGTAAATAAGTAGACATAATTTCCCTGACAACTTGCGAGTCCATGGACATCTCCCGATAGACTAGACTGGCTAATTTACTATTTTCACATTGATAATGAAGTAAATCAGCAACCATTTTCTTTAAGCAATTCTTTGCTCCTTTATCTATCGATGCATAGGCTTCTTCCATCTTACTAATATATTGTTCAAAAAAATTCGTAAAGCAATATTCTAGCAGACCTGGTTTATTTTCGAAGTGGTAGGCAATTGTGGCTGTATTTACTTTTGCCAGACCGGCGATATCCCTAATTGATGTTCCCGAGTATCCATTGGACTTAAATAATGTGATCGCGGCCTTAACAATTTCTTCTTTAGCGTTTTTCTTCATATATTGTCCCCTTTCTGGTCTACTCCAAAAATCCCCTTACCTAATGATTCTTTGCTTCACGACAGATTCCTTTATGAAATTATCGACAAAGTCTGCTAATATTCATGTAAATTTGATAAAATACTTATATAAATTGTTGAAATGAAAGGTGAACACCATGTTTAACGTCGAAATGTACAAGGCGAGTCGTGAAGAAAATTATGATCTGGTAAAAAAACAGCTCCATGCTCTTATTCATGATGAGAAAAATCAGATAGCAAATCTCAGCAATGCAAGTGCCCTGCTGAATCAGTTTCTTGACCGAATTAACTGGGTTGGATTTTATTTAATGGATACGAATCAACAACTAGTATTAGGGCCATTCCAAGGTCTCCCAGCATGTATCCGTATTCCTTTAGGTAAGGGGGTATGCGGGACGTCTGCTTTGAAAAAAGAAACCGTTCTTGTCGCAGATGTAAACCAATTCCCTGGCCACATTGCTTGTGATGCAGCCTCTCAATCCGAAATTGTAATCCCTCTCATGAAAGATGGACAACTGCTTGGGGTTCTGGATATTGATTCACCTGAAAAAAATCGATTTGATGCACTAGACCAGAAAAAACTGGAAGAATTCGTTGCTATTTTAGTTGAACATCTATAGATAAAAGCCCCGAGAATTCTCGGGGCTTTATTCAGACCTTTTCCAGTGCCTGTTCAAGGTCGGCTTGGATGTCCTCCCACGCTTCTAGACCAACAGATAGACGGAGCAAAGTGTCTCCAATCCCCATTTTTCTCCGTTCTTCCTCTGGAACAACGGCATGGGTCATCGTAGCGGGGTGCTGTATTAATGTTTCTGTGTCACCAAGACTTACTGCTATTTTTATTAATTGTAATTGATTCATAAACTGTTGAGCCGATTCCTTGCTTCCCGTTATCGTGAATGAAATGAGCCCGCCTGAATGTTTCATTTGCTTTTTTGCAATTGGATAATCTCGGTGATCTGGGTCTCCAGGGAAATAAACCGCTTCAATTTTCGGGTGGCTTTTCATAAATTCAAATAGCTTTTGGGCATTTTCACAATGGCGGTCCATACGCACTGGCAGTGTTTTAATGCCTCTTAGCAACAGCCATGCATCAAATGGAGAAATGATCCCACCGATGTCTTTTTGGGTAGTCCGTGATACCTGCCTAATAAACTCCTTCTTACCAATGACGAGACCGGCGATAACATCCCCATGTCCACAGATATATTTTGTTGCACTATGAATAACTACATCACAGCCGAGGGTAAGAGGCGTTTGAATATAAGGGGAACAAAAAGTGTTATCAACCACGACGGGTATACCTTTTTCATTGGCCAACCTTGCAACCATTTCCAGATCAACAAGCTTCATGGTCGGATTGATTGGCGTTTCGATATAGATACAGGCTGTATTTGGACGGATCTCCCTTTCTAATCTTTCCGTTGAATCCATAATGGAAAAATCATGTTCTATTCCATATTTCTCTTTTAATAACTCCAATAATCCAAAGGTACAGCCGTACACTCCTTTTGAACATAGAATATGGTCCCCTGTTTTTGTTAAGGCTACCAGCACAGCACTCACTGCCGCCATTCCGGACGAAAAGGCTAAACCTGCTTCCCCTTGTTCAAGGACAGCCATCCGTTCTTCCAGTATTTTTACCGTTGGATTTCCCAAGCGTGAATAAATAAATCCCTCTTCTTGCCCCGCAAATCTTTTTTCCCCTTGTTCCGCGCTGGCAAATGTAAAAGTGGATGTTTGATACAACGGAGGAACTAAACTATCTTGATGTTCATCCGCACGATAGCCTGCATGTATAACTTCCGTTTCAAATCGTGATTTCTTATTTTTCATTTTTGGACCCCTCCTATTTGAAAGCGTTTTCATTTTATATTATATTATGTCGGCTGGGTAAAAATCGTTAGGGCACTCCTAAATGTGCCCCCCCTAACTTACTCTTATATTATCTTTTTGAATGACCACCCTGTTCTTCCCGGTTCCTTTTGCAATATACAATGCTTCATCTGCTCGTTTAAATAAGTAATTATAGGCATCGAGCTGCTCCTTATTCCAATAAGAAACACCACATGACACTGTAATATGCGGATCAGAGCATTCAGATACTTTTTTGACTAATCTTTCAGCAATAGCTGCTCCCCTGTCTAAAGGAACCCCAGGGAGATAAAGGGCCAATTCTTCCCCACCCCAACGGGCCCCTATATCTTCGCCACGAATGTTACGTTTAATAAGGTTTGCTACCTGTACTAGAACTTTATCTCCAACCTGGTGTCCATATGTATCATTTAGTTCTTTAAAATTATCAATATCAATTAAGATAAAGGTGCCCTCTTCAGACTCTTTCATTGACCACTGAATCTTATCATCTAAAAACTTGCGGGAATGGAGCTTGGTAAGATGGTCTGTAATAACCATATGTTCTAACTCTTCTCTAAGCATTGAATTGGTTAGGGCAAGCGACGAATGATGGATTAGTGATTGCAAGAGCTTAAATGTATCAAAGGAAAAGAAATAAGGTTCTTTATGCATCACTATAGAGAAACCTTTTAATTTTTCACTTTCAATCATTGGAACTGCAAGAATCGAATGAAAGCTTGTCTTGCTTTTTATATTTTGCAAATTGCTATCACCAATAAATATAGGATTTTTATCTAATTCGATTTTTCCCTTTATATAATCAATATAGATTTGGGCTTGTTTAGTGTAAAAGTATGGAGTTGAGCCTGGGAGTATTTTTACATTTACTTGTTCATTTAAGAATAAGAAAAAGCCAACTTCTTGCGCATCAATAGAGGCGATAATTTGTTCTGACATATATGTCATCGTATCAACCAAACGCAGGTTAGAATTTAAACTGTGAGAAGTTTCGTTGATTAGTTGTAAATTGGCGATTTCTTGCTTTGACTGTTGATAAAGGTGAGCATTTTCTATAGAGCTTCCTACAGATTCAGCCAATAAGCTTAAAAACTCCACCTCATTTGCCGGAAATTCAGTGGTATCCACTGCAATTAACTGCAATACTCCATAAGTAACCTGCTTTCCTTTTAATGGCGCATAAATAATAGCATGTTTGTTAGAAGATGAAAATTCAAATTGAAGCTCACCCGTTGCATAGGCTTTAATGGCAGCAATATTTTCACTATCATATTCAAGATCTATAATGGGAAGGTCACTGTGGTTATAAGTATCCTGTGAGAGCAATAAGGAAAATGAGAAGTCAGGGTACACTTCCTTCAGGGCTAAGCAAAATTCTCCCAAGAGGATATTTACATCAAGAAAGGAATGAAGCTTTTCTATAATTAGTATTAATTGTTTATATCTATTAACTTGCACATGTAAATCATTGCATTCGAGAATTTCCATATAGGTTCCACCTGATCTAATTCCAGATTTATACATTGTACCCTAATTATAGTTAATCTTCAGACACTTTGGCGATATATATTTGTATAAATTATTAATTTTGATAAAATAATTTTTCCGACAAAAAATTCACATGTTGCGACTACTTAAAAATATACTTGACTTTAAAGGTATAAAAATTATATAATACTCCTTGTGTAAAATATTGCAGCCTATGTGAAAACTTTATTCGTCTCATTTTGTTCCTCATGAAGGCATATTGCTTTTATTTGATGGTGTATCTTGTAACCCTCTGCTGCTAGGGCGAAGGTGCATGAAAACAAAATGGCTGTAAAGCGTCTCATAACGGTTTTTATTTTACCAAAATAAAAACACGAAGGAGGAGTCATTCATGGCTCGTTATACTGGCTCAAGCTGGAAAATTTCCCGTCGTCTTGGAATCTCTCTAAGCGGCACAGGTAAAGAATTAGAAAAGCGTCCTTACGCTCCTGGACAACATGGTCCAAACCAACGCAAAAAGCTTTCTGAATACGGATTACAATTACAAGAGAAGCAAAAGCTTCGTCATATGTATGGCGTAACTGAGCGTCAATTCCGTAATCTTTTTGATAAAGCAGGTAAATTAGGCGGCGTACACGGTGAAAACTTCATGGTTCTTCTTGAATCACGTCTTGACAACGTTGTTTACCGTTTAGGTCTTGCTCGCACTCGTCGTGCAGCTCGTCAATTAGTTAACCATGGTCATATTATGGTTGATGGTGCTCGTGTAGATATCCCATCATACCGTTTGAAAGCTGGTCAAACAATCAGCCTTCGTGAAAAGTCACGCAATCTTGATGTTGTGAAAGAAGCTGTTGAAGTTAATAACTTCGTTCCTGATTTCTTAACTTTTGATGTAGACAAATTAGAAGGTACATTCACTCGCTTACCAGAGCGCTCTGAATTGCCAGCTGAAATCAACGAAACACTTATCGTCGAGTTCTACTCACGTTAATAAGGTCAAAACCCTCATGCTATATGGCATGAGGGTTTTTTCTCGTTATTCAGGTGTAAAATCTGCAACTCATTTGTTTGAAAAAATATTGTTGGAATGCATAAGTTGAGGTTAATCAGCAAAAGTAAAATAAGCGGAGAATTTCCGGTTAAATGCAGAATAGAGGTCGTTTTGGGGTATTTAAGCGGAGATTTTCCGCTTATGCAAAGCTGAATCTCCCATTTTTGAATTTTTCGAGTAAATAGGCGGAATCTCTCCGCCTATTTAAGCCTTTTTCAAAGCTATTTTCTAAATAGACAGAATCTTTCCGTCTATTTATCAGCTCGGGAGTTTAACCTCCCCGCCCATCGATAAGAAAAGACGTATGCCAATTCATACGTCTTTTCTTATGTCACTTAATATGAAAGCACCCGGAAAAGGAAACCCCTAACGGTTTGGCTGAGGGCTTTTTCTAATTACTATCTTCGATTGACCCAGTGAATAGATTTCCGATATAAAAACATCAGGATTATATAAATAACCAATACGATTGCTGCTGTCCATAATCTTTCTTGTAAAATCCCATCTGCAAATAAAACAGGACCAAGTCCGAAAAAGGTAACAAGAGCGATGAGTATAATAAATACTGAGTGTAATAAAATTTTCAATCTATTAGCCCCCTATTAGTTCCTTATATATTAGACGAATTATACTAACCTATTGTTACATGGATATCTTTGCATTAGAAAAAAAGGGCCTTGATCTCCAAAGCCCCTTATAAATTAGTGTTTAATTAACGTGTATTTCTTTTTTCCTCGTCTAATAATCGTAAACCGACCGTCAATCTGATCCTTTTCAGTAAGGGCATAAGCAGGGTCGGTGATTTTTTCACCATTAACCGTAACCGCACCATTAGCAATGTCTTCGCGAGCCTGTCGCTTAGATGGGGATATTTTTGCCGCAACCAAAAGATCGACTAAATTTTCCTCATTTTGTGAAGAGTAAGCTGGCACATCTTTAAAGCCCTGCTCAATTTCTGCAGCAGAAAGACTACTTACATCCCCACTGAACAACGCCTGCGAAATTTTAATAGCTTGCTGTAAGGAATCTTCACCGTGAATCAAACGAGTCAGTTCTTCTGCTAGCACCTTTTGAGCCTTACGAAGATGCGGCTCTTCCTGAACTGCTTTATCTAATTGTTCGATTTCCTCATGCGATAAGAATGTGAAAATCTTTAAGTATTTAACGACATCAGCATCAGCGGTATTAATCCAGAACTGGTAGAACTCGTAAGGAGTTGTTTTTTCCGGGTCTAACCAAACTGCACCACTTTCCGTTTTCCCAAACTTTGTACCGTCGGCTTTTGTGACAAGCGGGATTGTTAAACCATATGCCTTCGCACCTTCTGGTTGAACCTTCCGAATTAATTCCAACCCTGAAGTGATGTTCCCCCACTGGTCACTGCCGCCAATTTGCAATTTACAATTATGCTGCTCATATAAATGAAGGAAATCCATCGCTTGAAGAATGGTGTAGGTGAATTCGGTAAATGAAATTCCCGTCTCTAGCCTTGATGCAATCGTATCCTTCGCCAGCATGTAATTGACTCCGATATGCTTACCAATATCACGCAAGAAAGTAACAATATCCATTGAGCCTGCCCAATCATAGTTATTAACCATGATTGCCCCATTTTCACCTTCAAATTCGAAAATAGATTCCAACTGTTTCTTAATACCCGCTACGTTATCTTGAACGATTTCAAGTGTTAACAGCTTTCGTTCTTCACTTTTTCCACTTGGGTCGCCAATCAAGCCTGTTGCCCCGCCAACTAAAACAATCGGACGGTGTCCATGCTGTTGAAATCTCCTTAGCGTTAAAAACGGCAATAAGTGGCCGATATGCATACTATCTGCTGTCGGGTCGACACCGCAGTATAATGAGATTGGTTCCTTGTTCAATGAATCCTTTAAACCTTCTTCATCGGTTTGCTGGTAGATAATTCCTCTCCAAGCTAAATCTTGTAATAAATCCATTCCTATTCCCTCCAATTTTGATGAAAAAATAAAAACGCCCCTGCAAAAAATGCAGGGACGTATAATTACGCGGTACCACCCAGCTTGAGGAAAATTCCTCCAACTCAAATAAATTAACGGTTTAGACCGTTCTCTGCTACTACCATTCCATTTTCACAGAGAAAGCTCAAGGACGTAATTCATTCTTCTATATGTATCAGCTTGCACCACCGCTGACTCTCTTGAAACAGGGATAGAAGAACTACAGTTGGTTCCCTTCATAGCTTTAATATAAAATTAATGTATAGTTTTTTTTATCATAATTTATGTTCCTTGTCAAGATAACTGGAAATTTCAGATAAATGTAGAACTTTGTCAGTTTTTATACCTTTGATATGCTATAATGTACTTGATTTTAGATGAGGTGATACTATAGATGGTTGAAAAATTAAAAGCCTGGATCGAAAAAGCAAAATCCGTATTGAATATATTTACCCATAAAAAAACGGTTAAACGAGCACGAATCACATATCAAGTCGTTTGGAACTTGTTTCTACTTGTATTAACTGTCGTAATCCTTGGCGGATCATTTGCAACTGGTGTGGGCGCAGGTTATTTTGCCTCATTAGTGAAAGAGGAACCTGTCCGATCGTATGATAGCATGAAAAAAGATATTTATAATTATACAGAAACATCTGAGTTATATTTTGCAAACAATACTTATCTTGGTAAACTTCATACCGACTTAGAACGAGAAGAAGTAAAATTGGACGATGTTTCGAATGATTTGGTCAATGCCGTAGTTGCTACCGAAGACGAATACTTCTATAAGCATAAGGGTGTTGTCCCGAAAGCTGTATTTCGAGCCGTTTTCCAAGAAGTAACTAACTCTGCCGTTCAATCAGGCGGCAGTACATTAACACAGCAGTTAATAAAAAACCAAATTTTAACAAATGAAGTCTCGTTTCAAAGGAAAGCCAATGAAATTTTACTTGCTCTTCGTTTAGAGAAATTTTTTGATAAAAAAGAAATTCTTGAAGCTTATCTCAACGTGTCTACGTTAGGAAGAAATTCGTCTGGGCGAAACATTGCCGGTGTCCAAGCAGCTGCAAAAGGGATTTTTGGTAAAAAGGCGAGTGATTTAACACTTCCACAAGCCGCCTTCATTGCCGGATTGCCGCAAAGCCCATTCGGTTATACCCCCTTTACAAGAGAAGGTACTATAAAAGAACCGAAGTATCTTGAACCAGGTCTTAATCGGATGAAAACCGTCCTAAAGAGAATGTTTGACGGTGGCTATATTACCGAAAAACAATATGCAGAAGCCTCTGCCTACGATATTAAAAAGGATTTTATTAAACCGATTGCTAACCCACTGGAAAAATACCCTTGGTTAACAGTTGAAATCGAAAAGCGTTCAATCGAAGTCCTAACCACCGTCTTAGCAAAAAAGGATGGGATATCAGAGAAGGACTTGAAGAACGATGATAATCTAACCTATAAGTATCATATTCTAGCTCGTAATGCTCTGCGTCAAAATGGCTATCAAATTCATTCAACTATTGACAAAAAAGTATATGATGCGATGCAGAAGGTTAAGGATAAATATCCATATTATGGTCCTGATAAACCTCAGGAAAAAAAGGATCCAGAAACTGGAGAAATAAAAACAGTGATGGAGCCTGCTGAAGTTGGTGCGGAACTGATCGAAAATAAGACTGGAAAGATAATCAGTTTTGTTGCTGGAAGGAATTATGATGATCAACAGCTAAATCACGCAACTAATGCAATCAGACAAAACGGTTCTACCATGAAACCTCTTCTTATTTACGCTCCAGCGATGGAGTTAGGAAAAGCAGCTCCGGGGACACCGCTGCCAAACGTAGCGTTAAGCTTAGCACCCGGTAGAAGTGACCCATGGCCGCAAAACTATGACTATCGGTACAGCGGATTGGTTTCCGCAAGATATGCCCTGGCGAAATCCTATAACGTTCCAGCGGTTAAACTTTACAAAAGTATTGTGGATCAACGGCCTGCCAAGTATCTTGAAAAAATGGGATTTACCTCTTTAACAAAAGACGATTATATCAATCTAGCTACTTCCATCGGCTCCATGACAAATGGAGTAACGATTGAAGAAAATACAAATGCTTTTAGTACCTTTGCTAATGATGGAAAATTTATTGATGCCTATATGATTGATAAAATTGTCGATAAAAACGGCAAGGTCATCTATCAGCACCAAGTAAAACCTGTTAAAGTCTTTAAACCGCAAACAGCTTATTTAACAATCGATATGATGCGAGACGTTGTTACTATGGGAACGGCAGCAAGTGTTAGAAATCAACTAAATTTCAGTGCTGACTGGGCTGGGAAAACAGGGACGGGAAATCAGTATATAGACTCCTGGTTTGTTGCTTCAAACCCTAACGTTACCTTTGGTCTCTGGAGAGGATATGATACACCAAAATCACTCCAGACCTCTGGAATGTCCTATAGCAGTCGGACCAATACTCTTTGGGCTCAATTAATGAACGCAGCTTATAAAATCCGACCTGATTTAATTGCTCCTAAGAAATCGTTTAAAATGCCAAAAGGAATTGTAAGGCGCTCTTTTTGCGCTGTTTCAGGAATGCTTCCTTCGGAGGCTTGTTCAAAAGCTGGCTTAATTGAATCTGATTATTTCAATGTCAATAATGTACCAAGAAAAGTGGATGACAGCTTAATTGAAGGAAAATTTGTTATGGTGGGTGACAAAAAATATTTAGCTCTGGATTCCACCCCAAAAGAGTTTGCCCAATTTGGTCTTATCTTAAATCCTGATTTCATTAGAAGAATGGTTGGCAGTAACTTCCATAATTACAGTCAACTTATTCCACAAAAGGACCGTTGGGGAAAAATTCTCGTTTCAACTGCAAAAATGTATGATAACGGGAAGAACCCTGTTCGTGTCAGCGTAAAAGTAAAAGGCAATACCTTATCATGGTCTAAATCCGGTGACAATGATGTAGTTGGGTACCGGGTCTATCAAGGCGGAGTAAGCTCTAAAAAAGTAGGCAGTGTAGTCAATGGTTCTAAACGATCATTAAAAGTTGGTACTGGTTCCTTTTATGTAACAGCAGTGGATATTGCTGGTAAAGAGTCGGCCCCATCGAATTTGGTGGAAGCAGGGGTTAAAGTAATCCCACCTGTAGATCCAACTAAGCCGAACGTACCCACAGACCCTAAGGTTCAAACTGAACCAACAGAACCAACTGATCCATCAACCCAACAGTAAATAGCACCGTAAAAAGGGCTTAGAGATGCACATATCTCTAAGCCTTTTTTCATAAAAGCACCAGTAAGTTGTACAAGTTCATTTGACGCTAAAACGAGTTGGATAATAAGCGGAGAAATTCCTCTTATTTATCAAATAGCACTGAAAATAGCCTAAATAGACGGAAGAATTCCGACTATTGGTTCAAAAAACATGAAAATGGGCAATTTTGCTTTGCTTAACCGGAAAATCTCCGCTTATTTTAAGTACCAATGGTTACTCGATTAAGGATAAGACTTCTTTTATAAAAAACCCAAGTGAATCTCATTTAGATGCGTTGTGGGAACCTTCCATCTGCGGCATCTCCCCAGCCCTTCTAATCCTGAAGGACTCTACATGCCCTTGAAGGTTACCCATTATAATTAAATCCAACAATCTTTGTAATCCCAACATAATCCATGTACTAAATCCAATAATTATTTCATCCCCTGTGATTTACCCTGTGGATTAGGGAACAATTAGCAATTAAAATTCGCCAAAATGTTGATAGTCTATAAAAAAACCTGTGATTTATATTGTGAATTCAAGTGCGTTTCCTATGTTTTTTATAATGTTTGCACCTCTAAAGTAAACCCGCACCGATTTTCGGTGCGGGTTTTTCGGGACTAATTAATCCTCCATTGTCGAAAGATCACCTGTTGGCAGGTTAAGCTCCCAGGCCTTTAACACACGTCTCATAATCTTACCACTTCTTGTTTTCGGCAGTTTATCACGGAAATCAATTTCACGTGGGGCTGCATGGGCCGCCAGACCTCTTTTTACAAATTGGCGGATTTCTTCTTTTAGTTCGTCCGTTGCTTCATAGCCGTCTCTGAGAGCAATGAATGCCTTAATGATTTCACCGCGAACCGGGTCCGGTTTGCCGATGACACCGGCTTCAGCAACAGCAGGATGCTCGACAAGCTTGCTTTCTACTTCAAATGGTCCAACGCGCTCGCCTGAGGTCATAATGACGTCATCGACACGGCCCTGGAACCAAAAATATCCATCTTCATCCATGTAAGCAGAATCTCCTGACACGTACCAGTCACCAGGCATAAAGTAAGATTCATACTTCTCCGGATTATTCCAAATGGTATGCATCATCGAAGGCCAGCCTTTTTTAATCGCAAGGTTCCCCATCCGATATGGCGGCAGTTCAATCCCTTGATTGTCAACAATCGCTGCCTCTACACCTGGAATCGGTTTTCCCATCGAACCAGGTTTGATCTCCATACATGGATAGTTACTAATAAGCTGAGCACCAGTTTCAGTCATCCACCAATTATCATGAATACGCTTATTGAATACCTTTGACCCCCACTTAACCACCTCTGGGTTCAATGGTTCACCCACGCTTAGGACATGGCGGAGGCTGCTCAAATCAAATTTCTTTACTAATTCATCGCCTGCACCCATTAACATCCGAAATGCCGTTGGTGCACTGTACCATACCGTTACCCCGAAGTCTTCAATCATTTGGTACCAAGATTCAGGACTAAAGCGGCCGCCAACAATTACGTTCGAGGTTCCTGTTAGCCATGGTCCAAAGATTCCGTAGGTGGTCCCTGTTACCCAGCCTGGGTCCGCTGTACACCAGTACACATCGTCTTCTTTTAAATCAAGAACCCATTTAGCTGTTTGATAATGCTGAATCATTGCATTATGTACATGCAAAACGCCTTTTGGTTTACCAGTAGAGCCAGATGTGTAATGGAGGATTAGACCGTCCGTTCTGTCCACCCATTCAATACGAAGATTCTTACTTGCTCCTTCAAATTTTTTCAAGAAATCAATATATGGACCTTGTTCATCCACATTACTTCCAATGAGGAAAATATGCTTCAAAGCAGGCAGGTCTTGTACCGGTACCCGGTCTAACAGTTCAGGAGTCGTCACCAAAACTTTTGCTTCACTGTCTTGCAGACGGTCCCTGACAGCCCCTTCCATGAATGCTTCAAATAAAGGGCCAACGATTGCCCCAAGTTTAATGGCACCTAAAACCGTAAAGTAAAGTTCAGGAGAGCGCGGCATAAAAATAAAAACACGGTCACCTTTTTCTACATCTCCGTATGTTTTCAACACATTTCCGGCTTTGTTTGATAACTCTTTCATTTCCTTAAAGGTGTACTTCTCATTTCTAGCACCATCACGATAGTAAAGAGCCACTTTATTTTTACGAAAGGTCTTCGCATGACGGTCAATGGCCTCATATGCCATATTGACAAGCCCCGTTTCACTCCATGTAAACTCTTTTTCAGTTTCTTTCCAGTCAAATTGCTTGTACACTTCTTGATAATTACCTAGATTATGATCCCCTTGAACAACTGGCAACGCTTCCACTTTCATTAATGCTCCCCCTTTGGCCTTATTGTAAATTATTATAGTACAAATATAAACAATTCACAATTTTTAAAATTGTATTATATATTTATTTTTTTACTTTTATATACAAAAAGTCAATAATTATTTACTTTAAGACAGAAAATTTTGTGAAGTTACTTTTACCTAATAGATTTTATGTATAATAGAATTATTAATGGAATCATTTTTCCAAGGTAGGTGACCGTATGGAACACAAAAAGACATACAATGCCAAACAATTAAAAACACCTCATGGGTCTTTAATTGTTGAAGGGCCTATAACTTCAGATAAGCTTGCCGGCTACGAATTTCATGAGGATCTCATTGCATTTCGTCCGCCAGCGCAGCAGCATCAGGCTTTAGTTGGAATTGCAGAGCTTCCCGAAGGCAGAATTATTATTGCTAGACACCGGAACACCATTATTGGTTATGCTACTTTTCTATATCCCGATCCGCTTGAACGATGGTCAGAAGGGAAAATGGATAATTTAATCGAATTAGGGGCCATCGAGGTAATTCCTCAATTTAGAGGTTGCGCTGTTGGGAAAAACCTATTAATTGTCTCGATGATGGATGATGCGATGGAAGATTATCTTACCATTACCACTGAGTATTATTGGCACTGGGATTTAAAGGGGACCAAACTAAATGTGTGGGAGTACAGAAAGATCATGGAGAAAATGATGAATGCGGGCGGCCTTGAGTGGTATGCAACCGATGATCCTGAAATTTGTTCGCACCCTGCCAACTGTCTCATGGCTAGGATGGGTAAAAGAATTGATACAGAAACTATCCAAAAATTTGATCGTCTCAGATTTATGAACCGGTTTATGTACTAATTATTTTTCTGATATTTTCTGGGTAAGGGGGATTTTTTAATGATCGTAGAACAAATCATGAAAACTGATGTTGCAACACTTCTGCCAACAGATACCATTGCAGATGCAATCCAATTAATGGAGTCTAGAAAAATACGTCATATTCCAATAATTAATCAAGAGAATCATTTAGTTGGACTTGTCACTGTTTCGAAAATACATGAGGCGACTCCATCCATTTTTCATGCAAATGAGCATCCGGAAGACATGAAAAAGCCACTTGAGGCGATTATGGAACGAAATGTCATTACTGGACACCCACTTGATTTCGTCGAGGAAGTGGCAGGCCTTTTCTATGAGCATAAAATCAGCTGTCTTCCAATCATAAATAACCGTGAATTGGTTGGAATTTTGACCGAAACAGATTTGCTGCGGACATTGGTTGAATTAACAGGGGCCCATCAGCCAGGCTCACAAATTGAAATTAAGATTCCTAATCTTGCTGGTAAGCTCAGTGAAATTACCGCTGTGATTAAAAACCGGAAAGCAAATATTTTGAGTGTATTGGTTTATCCTGATAAAACGGATGAGCAATTTAAAATACTAGTGATTAGATTGCAAACAATGAATCCTACCGTATTAATTCAAGACCTAAGACAGGCGGGCTTCCATGTATTATGGCCCAATCTTCCGGGGATTTCACTATGAGCGATAAGTGTTCGTTTATTTTTTCAGAAGCGTCGTTGAACTATAAATTCAGCACTCAGCATCCTTTTGACCAATTCCGGCTTAAATTAACAGTGGACTTATTAGAGAAGATCAATGCTCTTAACCCAGAAGATGTCATCCCGCCAAGAATGGCCACAGTGGAAGAGTTAGCCTTAATACACGACGCAAGCTACATAGATGCTGTAAAAAAGGCAGGGAATGGCCAATTACCCTTAGAGATAGCCGAAAACTATGGCATTGGCACAGAAGATACTCCTATATTTCCTAACATGCATGAAGCAAGCGCCCTACTTGTGGGCGGTACATTAACGGCCGTCGACGAGGTAATGACTGGAAAGTCACTCCATTCACTCCATCTTGGTGGGGGTTTGCATCACGGATTCAGGGGAAAAGCATCAGGATTTTGCGTGTATAATGACAGCTCGGTCGCCATCAAATACCTTCAGGAAAAATATAATGCTCGTGTTTTATATGTGGACACTGATGCGCATCATGGAGATGGCGTTCAATGGTCCTTCTATGATGACCCAAAGGTCTGTACCTTATCGATTCATGAAACAGGTAGATATTTATTTCCTGGTACCGGCAATGTGAATGAGCGCGGTCAGGGGTTAGGCTACGGCTATTCTTACAACATACCAGTCGATGCCTTTACTGAGGATGAATCATGGCTCTACGCCTATTCACAAGCGTTTAGAGAAGTGGCTGAGTTTTTTAAACCAGATGTGATTCTTACTCAAAATGGCGTAGACTCCCATTATTTAGATCCGCTAACACACCTTTCATCAACAATGAAGATTTACCGAGAGATCCCAAGGCTTGCGCATGAAATAGCCCACCAATATTGTAACGGAAAATGGATTGCAGTCGGCGGCGGAGGATATGATATCTGGAGGGTAGTCCCAAGAGCATGGGCATTAATCTGGCTTGAAATGACAGAAAACTCAAACTGTTACGGAAGTTTGCCAAGGGAATGGTTAGATTCCTGGCAAAAGGAATCACCAGTATTATTACCAAAGGAATGGGACGACCCAAATAACTTATATACGCCTATCCCTCGAAAAGCTGAGATCACTGAAAAGAATTTATTAACCCTTGAAAAAGCACTCTACCCAATTAGAAGCCAGCAAAGAAGTGAGTCGGTTTAAAAAAATGGATTGACCAATTACGGTCAACCCATTTTCTTATTTCGTTGATTGTCGGTGTTCGATCCGATGTGGAAGAACCACAACTTGTTCTGATACCTTTTCTTTGTTCATTAATTTAGTTAACAGTCGCATCGCAACTGCGCCGATATCATATAATGGCTGAATGATTGTTGTTAGCTGCGGACGGACCATGAGTGAGAGTCTGGTGTTGTCAGATGTGATTACCTCAAAATCTTCAGGGATCTTATAGCCTTTGTCCTCTGCACCATGTACAACGCCAAGTGCCATTTCATCCGATCCTACCAAGATAGCTGTCGGCCTGTCAGCGGCTTCAAGCAGCTTTTCTATCGCTTCAATCCCTGAGTCGTACGTATAATCTCCTTCAACCACTAGTTCTTCATTGTAAGGAATACCGGATTCTGCTAACGCCCTTTGATATCCTCTCAGCTTTTTGAATGTATTTTTAGGTTCATGAAGTGGTCCAACAACAAAAGCAATATTTTTATGACCTTTTTCAATAAATTCCTTGATCGAGTCATAAACCGCTTCTTCATAATCAATATTTACTGAAGGCATTGTGCTTGATTCTTCGATCGAGCCTGCCAGCACAATTGGTACAGGTGATTTTCCAAATTCCTCGACATGCTCTGCAGTAATATTTCCACCCATGAAGACTAATCCATCCACTTGTTTACCAAGCATTGTATTGAGCAAATGCAATTCTTTATCTTTGTTCTGATCCGAATTACTTAAAATAATATTGTACTTATACATCGTTGCAATATCTTCTATCCCACGGGCCAATTCGGCAAAAAAGATATTTGAAATATCCGGAATAATAACCCCGACTGTTGTGGTCTTTTTGCTGGCCAAGCCTCTAGCAACCGCATTCGGCCGGTAGCCTAGTCTATCAATTACATCCAGCACCTTTTTTCGAGTTACCGGCTTTACATTCGGATTCCCGTTAACTACACGGGAAACGGTTGCCATTGAAACATTGGCTTCTCTTGCTACATCATAAATAGTAATATTCACTTAACACACTCTCCTAAAACGAAAATCGTTTTCATTATTTTACTTCAGCTTGTATAAAATTAATCATTTAGTTTTTGTTTTTGTTTGTGAGAACGTAAACAATCTTTAATATGTATTTAATGATACGACAAGAAGTTCAAAGCCGCAATTGCATTTGTCAACATTTTTCACAAAGTTACTAAATATTATCATAAAAATATAAAAAACCTTCTGCACTAAAATCGCAAAAGGTTTTTTATATAATCTATCCATTTGAAATTAAAGTCGTACGTAGTTAGATGCGAGCAGTTCATTATAGAACTTTTCAAACTGATCTAGATCCATTTGCTGCTTTTGATCCGAGAGTGCCACGGCAGGATCTGGATGAACCTCAGCCATAACACCGTCTGCACCAATCGCAATCGCTGCTTTCGCACATGGTAATAATAAATCTCTTCTACCTGTTGAGTGTGTTACATCAACCATTACAGGTAAATGGGTTTCCTGTTTCAAAATCGGAACTGCTGAAATATCAAGGGTGTTTCTTGTCGCACGTTCGTATGTCCTTATGCCGCGCTCACAAAGAATAATTTGCCCATTCCCTTGTGCGGCAATGTATTCGGCCGCATTGATAAATTCTTCGATTGTCGCCGCAATTCCTCTTTTTAACAGAATTGGTTTCTTTACCGAGCCGGCTGCTTTTAACAGTTCAAAGTTTTGCATATTACGCGCACCAATTTGGATGACATCGATATAATCTATAGCCATTTCAATATCCGCCGGGCTCACTATTTCACTGATCACTGCCATATCAAATTCCTTAGCCACACGTTTCAAGATTTTTAAACCCTCAACGCCCAACCCTTGGAAATCATATGGAGAAGTTCTTGGTTTATAAGCGCCGCCACGCAGAAGTTTTAGACCTTTTTCCTGCATTGATTTTGCCACGGTTGCCACTTGCTCATAGGATTCTACGGCACATGGACCAAATACAAAGTGAGGTTTGCCATCGCCAATATTTTCACCTTTCAGAGTGACAATTGTGTCTTGGGGCTGCTTTTTCCGAGAGACTAATAACGCTTTACTATGGTCATCCTGTTGCAGGTCAAGACCCGCTTTAAAAATCTCTTTGAAAATATGGTCAATGGTTGAATTATCAAAAGGGCCATCATTATGCTCTTTAATAATATCAAGCATTCTTCTTTCACGGACAGGGTCGTAACGGTAAACCCCTTGGTTTTCTTTCACCCGCCCAATATCTTGGACAAGCACGGCTCTTTCATTAATTAACCTCAGCAATTCTAGGTTTAGTTCATCGACACGCGACCTCAATTGTTCTAATTCAATCTTCTTGCCCATCTTCCGTCCCCGTCCTTTCCTCAGCTAAACAGAACTGCATTTAATGAGAGCGTTCTGTATGCATAAAGTCCATCTGTCATAGGATTATTGTTTACAACCTAAAAATTTAAATATTATAACATTTTAATAATTAGGGTTTATTATATCGGATATCATTTGGTTTGTCACCTATTTTTTCTTTATTGATTAAACGCTTTTAAGCGCTAAAGTATTTTTATTAATTTTCCCCAAAAGCACTGGTCAAAGACCGACTTGTAATTTTCCAGTGAGAAGCATTCCATAAAGGCTCTCCATTTGAGAACAATATGGTTTGTGGTGATTCATGTTTGATTTGGAACTTTTCTGCTACTTCATTGGATAACGGACGGGAATCCTGAACAGCTAAGAAATAAGTAGGTACAGCTTGATTCTCATTTGCAAATTTTTCATATTCCTTATAGGCAGCATGGCTAATTGGACAGGTTAAACTATGCTTTAAGAGAAAAAACTTACTCTCCTTTTTTATAACGTCGTCAAATTGTTCAATCGAATCAATTTTCTCTAACATGTGTACATACCTCCAGAAATAAAATAAACGGTGAAGTAATTTTATCACTCCACCGTTTGTATCACAAATAATCAGATTTAGCATGCTGCTAATTTTTTATAGTTTAACTTTGTTTTCTTCCTCATCAAATGCCTTTTCAGCTTCTTCAAGTTTTTTTCTTATTTCAGAACTATCTAGATGTCCAATCGGGATTGACCGTTTCGATTCTGTCTTCTCATTCGGAGTATGAAGAGGGATATAATTTAAGACTCCTTCTTCCTCCAACTCATCATGACTCGTTATTTTCCCCTTTACCTTACTCAAAAGCCCTGCTGATTGCAGGACAATCCCTTGGGATAGAGTGGAGCCTTTTGACACAAATTCATTACTTTTTGTGATAACATTTTCGCGAATATTGGCTGTCTTATCAATGACCGTTCCCGCTTGGTTAGTAAACTTATTGCGAAGATCTTTTCCTGTCTTTGGAGCCAATAGCAGTGCTGCAGCTGCACCAACAACTCCACCGATAATTGCTCCCAGCAAAAAGCTATTGGAAGACTCCTCATTCCGAGTTTGATTCGTATCTCGTGAATCATATTCTCTATTAGGCATCTTAATATCCTCCTCTATATTCTAATGAGATCTAACCTTCTTGCTTTCATCTAAGCTTACCGTCGTTTTTTGCTGTTTCCTTGCCTGCCACTTATCCTTCAATTCCAGTATGATATTACTCCACTGAACAATTTGCGAAATTTTTTCTTTACTTTCCTCGACTTGCATATCCACAGTTTGAGTAATGTTTTGTAATGTCCCATTGAATTTGGTAACCGTTGTACCTACGTCTTTTACCGCTTCAACCACACTGTTTAAACGATCCGTTTTCATCTTAATGTCATCCGCAAGTGCGTTTGTTTTTTGGAGAAGAATTGTGGTTTCTGCTGTAACGCCATCCAACTGCTTTTCTAATCCGGTTAATGTTTTTGAAACGCTTGTAAGTGTAACTTGAAATGATTTGAGTGTTGTCGATAAAAAGATGACAAGCACAAAAAACGCGATTGCTATCAAGGCTACGCTTAAGTATAAAATAATTTGCATCGTGCACCTCCGCCTTAATCCTATCAATATGTATTACCCATCACGGAAAGTTATAAACCTCGTTAATTATCTTATACTACTTCCATATAATTGTCTTCATCTCCTGCCGCTTCTTATAAAAATTTCATCAGGGATTGACATAAAAGTTTTATTTTTCAACTTTCAGCCTTCATTCGGTTACAATATGAATGTACCTACATATTTCTGTTGGAGGCGTAAAGAATGAAAGATCCTCGTATTGAAAAGTTAGCAAAAAACTTAATTAATTATTCGGTCCAGCTTCAAAAGGGTGAAAAGGTTTTAATTGAAAACTTTGGGCTTCAGCGTGAACTTGTGACCGCTCTTGTAAAGGAAGCCTATTTAGCTGGTGGATACCCTTTTGTGTTGTTAAAGGACCATCAGGTCGACCGTTCGCTCTTATTAGGAGCACAGGAAGAGCAATTTAACATGATGGCAGAGTTCGAAGCAAATGTGATGAATAAAATGGATGCGTACATAGGTCTTCGTTCGGGAGATAACATCAGTGAACAATCAGATGTTCCTGATGATAAAATGAAAATCCATGGTAATACAATTGGTAAAAAGGTTCACCGTGATATCCGTGTCCCTAAGACAAAATGGGTTGTCCTCAGGTATCCAACTTCATCAATGGCCCAATTAGCAAAAATGAGCACCGAAGCCTTTGAAAACTTTTATTTTGATGTTTGTAACCTCGATTATGGAAAAATGGATATAGCCATGGATAGTCTGAAAGAGCTAATGGACCGAACAGAAAAAGTTCGAATCACTGGTCCAGGAACAGACCTTAGCTTTTCTATTAAAGATATTCCAGCTATTAAATGTGCCGGACGGTTAAACATTCCTGATGGTGAAGTTTATACCGCCCCTGTTAAAGACTCAGTTAATGGAGTTATTACCTATAACACACCTTCTCCGTATCAAGGTTTTACATTTGAAAATGTGAAGTTGACGTTTAAAGATGGGAAAATTGTCGAAGCGGAATCCAATGATTCCAGCCGTATCAATAAAATTTTTGATACAGATGAAGGGGCTCGTTATATTGGGGAATTTGCGATCGGGGTCAATCCATTTATCCTTAATCCAATGCAGGATATCTTGTTTGATGAAAAGATTGCTGGCAGCTTCCATTTTACTCCTGGGCAATGTTATGATGATGCGTTTAATGGGAACCATTCAAATATCCACTGGGATATGGTTAATATCCAACGTCCTGAGTATGGCGGCGGGGAAATGTATTTTGATGAGGTACTAATTCGTAAAGATGGGCTGTTTGTTCTTCCTGAGTTAGAAGTATTAAATCCGGAAAACCTTAAATAAAAAGAAAGGATGTCAGCTATTTTTGCTGGCATCCTTTTCAATTTATTTAATAAGTTGTTTTTCGTATGATTCCTGGAATTTTTGAATGTCTCCGGCGCCCATAAAGATTATGACGCTGTCTTCGTTCTGATTTAATACAGAAGTATTTTCCTCAGTAATTATTTCAGAGCCTTCAATTCGATCCTGTAGATCTTTAATGGATAGTTTTCCATGGTTTTCACGAGCAGAGCCAAAGATTTCACACAAATAGGCTTTATCTGCTTCACGCAAACTTTTTGCAAAGTCTTCCAAGAATGCTTGAGTACGTGAAAAAGTATGTGGTTGGAAAACCGCCACAATATTTCGATCCGGGTATTTTTGCTTAGCCGCATCAATCGTAGCTTTTATCTCAGTCGGATGATGCGCATAATCATCGATTAATATCTGTGACCCTATCCTTTTTTCTGAAAATCTCCTTTTGACACCTTGGAAGGTAGTTAATTGATCCTTGACTACCTCTACATTTATTTCTTCATAATGACACAAACCGATAACGGCAAGTGCATTTAACACACTATGATCGCCAAAGGTCGGGATCGAGAAGGTATCATAGAATGTATTGCGAATAAATACATCAAAGCTTGTTCCGCTTGTTGATTTCACAATATTTTTGGCTTGGTAATCATTTTCATCGCCAAATCCATAAAACAAAACAGGAACCTTGGCTTGAATTTTCTGAAGTTGCTCATCATCGCCATAAGCGAAGATTCCTTTTTTCACCTGAATGGCCATTTCTTGAAATGCTGAAAAGACATCATCAATATTAGCAAAGTAATCGGGATGATCAAAATCGATATTTGTCATAATCGCATAATCAGGAAAATAGGACAGGAAGTGCCGTCTATATTCACAGGCTTCGAACACAAAATATTCTGCGCCTTCTCTACCTTTGCCGGTTCCGTCGCCAATTAAAAAGGAAGTAGGCTTAGCTCCTTCAATCACATGGGCAAGCAAACCTGTAGTCGACGTCTTACCGTGCGCACCAGTAACGGCAACACTCGTAAAGTTCTGCATAAAGTCGCCCAAAAACCGATGGTAACGCACAATAGGAAGTCCAAGTTTCATGGCTTCTTGAATTTCTTCATGGGTATCTGGAAAAGCATTTCCTGCAATAATCGTCATTCCTGGCTTAATATTCTCTTTTTGAAAGGGAAGGATTGTTATCCCTGATTGTTCAAGGGCCAGTTGTGTAAAAAAGCGCTTTTCGACATCGGAGCCTTGCACCTTAAATTTCATATCATGTAGAACTTGTGCGAGTGCACTCATTCCAGACCCCTTTATACCTACAAAATGGTAAATAGTCATAGAAGAACCTCCAACAACGTCTATCTGTAAAACAGTATATGACATCTGTCTGTATTTGCTAACAAGAAAAACTGAGTGCTAATACACCCCATAAATTAAGTAACTTTTAAAAACATATTTAATTATTATACCACTGTTCACCCTGAAAAACTATTTGCAACTTTAATCTTTAGCGCCGCACTAGTCAGTCCACTATATATTATTTATCCCTGCCATTAAAGAATACTATAGATTAATTATTTGTACTAGCATCTTGAATGGACTCTAAATCAGCTAAAGTAATTAATACTTCACGTGCCTTGCTTCCATTGGCGCTTGTAATATAGCCACTGGTCTCTAGCATATCCATCAATCTGGCGGCACGGTTGTAGCCTATTTTAAAACGTCTTTGCAGACTTGAAGTGGAGGCACCGCCTTGGTCAATAATAAATTCACATGCTTCATAAAAAAGTTCATCTTCATTTTCAGTTACTTGTGCTTTTTTTAATAGTTCGTCTTGCTCGAACAAGTAATCGGGTTCCCGCTGCTCCCTCACATGACCTACTACAAGGTCAATTTCTTCATCCGATACAAACGTTCCTTGCAAGCGGACTGGTTTGGAAGAGCCATTTTCTAAAAATAGCATATCTCCTCGTCCGAGTAACTTTTCTGCACCGCTAATATCAATAATAGTCCGTGAATCGACTTGTGATGAAACGGAAAAGGCAATCCGTGTTGGAATATTTGCCTTAATTAATCCTGTAATGACATCAACTGATGGTCTTTGAGTCGCAACGATCAGATGAATACCACAGGCCCTAGCCTTTTGAGCAATCCGACAAATGGCTTCTTCTACATCTGCAGGGGACATCATCATTAAGTCTGCTAGCTCATCAATAACAATCACAATGAAAGGAAGTTTATCAGAATACTGCTTATGCTTTATAGCCAATTCATTAAAGCGATTAATGTCACGAACACCGGTATGTGCAAATAATTCATACCGTCTTTCCATTTCCTCTACTGCCCATTTTAATGCAGCCGTCGCTGCCTTGACATCTGTAATGACTGGACTAACAAGGTGGGGAATTCGATTGTATGGTGCAAGCTCAACCATTTTTGGATCAATGAGCAGAAGCTTTAAATCTTCCGGGCTCGCTTTAAATAGTAAACTAACCAAAATGGTATTAATACAAACACTCTTTCCTGACCCGGTTGCACCAGCAATCAGACCGTGAGGCATCTTCTTCAAGTCCGTTACAATCGGTTTACCGGCAATATCCAGACCAAGGACAGCTGTTAGTGGCGAAGTAGATTCTTTAAATATACTGCTTTGAATAATTTCATTAATGTATACCGGTCGTGATTTTTGGTTTGGAACTTCTATCCCAATGGTATGTTTTCCGGGAATGGGGGCTTCCATCCTAATATCCCTAGCGGCAAGGCTTAACTTGATATCATCGCTTAAATTAGTTATTTTGTTTACCTTGACACCCGGCTCCGGTTGAACTTCGAAACGAGTAACAGAAGGACCTTGGGTCACATTCACCACACTGGCACCAACATTAAAGTTTTGTAGGGTTTCGTTTAATATCTCCTCTTGCTCTAGCAGCCATTTGGTATCATTCATTACTGTAACTGGAGGGTTAAGTAAACCATCTGTTGGGAAGGTATAATAACCGTCGTCCGTGGTTTCTGTACTCTCTTTTTCATTCACTGGGAAGAGATCAATGACTTGACTAACCGCCTCAGCCTGTTTATTTTCTATTGGGATCTCGATCTGCTGTTCCATAACTCTTATTCGCTTTCGCTCTTCCCATTTCTGTTTGTCTTGTTTTAACATCATCACATTAAATGGCATATGCTTCCGCTTAGGTTCAGACGGTTCAGGGGATTCCTCCACTGCTTCTTCTGTGGACACGAAATCAGCTATTTTTTCAATGCCCCTTATTGGAGTCTCTGCAATAGCAATTTCTTTTAGAGCAGTCTCTAATGGATCTTCTGCAACAGCGATTAATTCAATCTCTTCCTCTAGGGTATCTTCTTCTGATGCTAATAATTCTTCCGCTTCATGGACTGAATCATTTTCTCCCTCTTGTTGAACAACATCCGTCTCAACTTCTACAAGTGGCATTCGAACATATGGAGCAAGAATCCATTCAGGCGTTTCAGAAGCGGGAGGTTCCGTAATATCTTCCACATGTTCTTCCCGATAGTCTTCTTTTTTAGTTGTGTCTGAATCTCGTACGTGCTTGTCATTTTTTGAAGGAACCGTCAACTCAATCCCCGAAATCACATCTTTCGAAGCAGTTAAGCTGTCTAAGCGATTTTCAACATCATCCTGTAAAAAATGGCTCAATTCGTGCTCCACTATTGTATTCGTGTTCTTTGGACGATTGAATCCAAAAACAGGAGAAGGAATTTCGGTTGGCTGAAAAGGGCCGCTTTTTCTTATCAACGGTTCTTTTTTTGTTTTAGGCACTTCCATTTTAACTGTTTTTACTTCAGGTTTTTCAGTTATTATTTTTTTTATATGAACACGTTCTTTTCTATTTTCTGGAACACGTTCTGTTCTTTTTTCAGGAAGTAGCTCATTTCTTTTTTGACGTAATGTTTCTTCCTTCTCCTTCTGAGTTACCCTAGGGAGCGGAGGATAAGAAGGACGATAACTGCCTTTTGGGTATTGATAGGAAACTTTGGTATCTAGATCTTTTAGATTTTCATATTTGTTTAATAACGGCAGACCTTCATGTTTATGTAAAATGTAACCGTTAAATTCTTCATCCTCTTCATCTTTTCTTAATCTTTGAAAAAGGTTTTGGAACCAGCTCAAAACTATCACTCTTTCTACGTTCTTCTATCACTCTATTTTATCAGTTTTTCATATTATATCGACACAATTCTTTTAAATGAGTCAAAATACATGCAGACTAAATATTGCGCATTGAAAAAAGATCACCATACACGATGTGATCCTTCTTCTCCCTTGATTATTTATTTTTCCCTAAAATAAAAATAGGTTCAAATTCACCATTTTCATATAAAAAGGATAAGGCGGTGATTGGCACATGACCGTTTGCGAAAAAGCTCATTGCCATTTGCGCAAGCACATCATAGCCTCGATCATTACGAATATCTGCGATAATTAATACATCCTGATGCGGAACAGCTAGAACCATCGTACCGGTAATCCTCTTCTCCACTTCATGAAGAAATCCCTTATTTAAAATCCGACTTGCGTCGTAGCCATCATTTGTATTAAGAAAATAAAAGCTATTGCCAGCCACTTGATCTTCTTTGAGGGGGGTCGACAGGGACCTTACATTAAATAAGGCAATTTCCTTGATTCTCTTTTCCTCCCAGCCCTCTTTAGCCATGATGCGTGAGTCAATTAAACGATAGGTATTGCCTTGATCATACGCATAATAAATTTTTGTTTCCGCTGTGTGGTCGTCAATTAAGAATGGTACGCCCTCTTCTGCTTCTTTCGGGAAAGACGAGGAGCGGATGACGGGAAAGATTTTTTTCTCATGATTGGTTAATTGAACATCGTCCTCCATGGCGCGGAGCCCTTCTTCGATATAATAAACGACTTCATCAATCGCTTTTTCCTTTTCAACATGCCATTTGGCAATAATCCCGGGTAACGCTACGGTTATCCCTTTACCTGTCAGCTTACTTTCAAAACGAAGCTGATCTTTCTCACGGTCATAGGAAATCACCCGGTCTTTATTAGCCAAGCGTTGCTCTAATTCACTTTTCATTTTTCTGCTATCCATTTTCATTTGTTAATCCCTCCAATTTAGGAGCTTGCACTATTTATATTACATGAAAAACCCTCCATCTCAAAAGGTGATGGAGGGTTTCAGAATTTTTATTTCAACCCTGAAATAAAACCTTCAATTTCTTCTTGTGTCTTTCGGTCCTTACTTACGAATCTGCCAAGCTCTTTCCCATTTTCAAAGGCAATAAAGCTTGGGATGCCAAAGACATCTAATTGCTGACATATTTCAATAAACTGATCACGGTCCACATGTATAAAGGTATATTCATTAAATTTGGCTTCTACTTCCGGTAGTATCGGTTCAATTACTCGACAGTCCGGGCACCAGCCCGCTGAAAACATGAAGATGGTTTTCCCATGATCACGCAGCTGTTCGAATTGTTCTGTTGACTCTAAATTCTTCAAATTCAACGCCTCCGTTTGGATTTATGCCTTACTCAATTATCTTCACAAATCATATCAGCACTAAAGCTTTTCAGTCCAATTATATGCTTCTTTTGTATTGTCCCACTAAAAGGTTCATAACATGAGTAAACATTTCCGATCGATTAACCATTCCACTTGTAAAAATCCCGACAGCGCCTTCTTGTTTCCTTACGTTTTTATTTTTTGCATAATCTTCCATGACGGGTCCGAGTTCTTCCCCTGCTCTTAATCGGACTGCAATTTCTTCAGGGAGAGGGATCCTTGCACCACCAGCAATAATCGGCTCGCTCTCGTTCGTTACGAGAGCGCCCCAGTTACAAATGAGTAATCCGTAACTTGTTTCCTGAACGCCTCCCTCAAGTCCAATCCCAATATCGCCATTTCCTTGTTTTAAGGCGGCTTCAGCCCGGTTAATGGCTCCTTTAATCGTTTCTTCGTCAGAAAATGGCTGCTCGCTTACACCTGATGGGATATCTAACGAAACAAACTCCCCTTCATGAGAGAAACTATTTTTTACCGCAGTAATTTTAGCTGGGTTCTTTGATCCAATAATAATTTTCATGATGATAACTCCTCTTTTGACAAATTAAAGGAGGCATATAAATGCCCCCTTCTTAATATCAGCAGTTTGCTTTAATGGTATCGATCGTTGTTTGGTCACAGGCCTTGACTAAATTAACGATTAACTCTTTAGCCGCTGCATAATCATCTATATGAACGATCGAGGCATGGGTATGAATATAACGCGAACAAATACCGATTACCGCGCTTGGTACTCCCTCATTTGATTGATGAACACGGCCTGCATCTGTTCCGCCCTGCGAAACAAAATATTGGTATGGAATTTTATGAGTTTCCGCTGTATCAAGTACAAACTCTCTCATCCCGCGGTGCGTCACCATTGTCCGGTCAAGAATGCGGAGTAACGCCCCTTTACCTAATTGGCCAAACTCATTTTTATCACCTGTCATATCATTTGCCGGGCTTGCATCTAGTGCGAAAAAGATGTCAGGGTTTATCATATTGGCGGCTGTTTGTGCCCCGCGTAAACCCACTTCTTCTTGAACCGTTGCTCCTGAATATAGCGTATTGGGTAATTTTTCGTCTTTTAATTCTTGAAGCAGTTCAATCGCAAGACCGCAGCCGTAGCGATTATCCCAGGCTTTAGCTAATATCTTCTTCGGATTCGCCATTGGCGTGAATGGACAAATAGGCAAGATGGCCTGACCAGGCTTAATCCCTATTTGTTTCGCATCTTCACGATTATCGGCACCGATATCGATCAGCATATTTTTAATTTCCATTGGCTTATTGCGCTTGGAATCGTCTAATAGATGTGGTGGAATCGAACCAACGACACCAATAACAGGACCATTATTTGTCATTACTTGAACACGTTGGGCAAGTATCACCTGACTCCACCATCCGCCAAGCGGCTGAAAACGAAGCATTCCATTTTCAGTAATTGATGTTACCATGAAGCCTACTTCATCCATATGACCAGCTACCATGACAGTAGGACCTGTCTCCATGCCTCTTTTCACACCAAAGATGCTGCCAAGATTATCTTGTACAATTTCATCTGAGTATTGGGATAATTGTTCCCTCATGAATTTTCTTACTAAATGTTCGTTTCCAGGGGCAGCTGGAAGTTCTGTTAACGTTTGAAAAAGCTTTAAGGTTTGTTCGTTCATTTTTCCTGAAGCTCCTTTGGTTTCTCAAATTTATTTATGTAGATAATTGTATATTACAGAATTTTGGTTTCTCTTTCCATCAATTGAATTTAATATCGGTAATAGTATGTTCCTACCAACAAATACGATATACTGAGAGAAGAATCCTATCTTTTCCAAATTTACCTTTTGGAGGTCCTGCTATGAATTGGAAGTCGTTTCTCCTCGGTGCAGCCGTTGGTATCATCGGAGGATATGCTGCAAAAGAAGTTATTGCCTGTAAAATGCATGTCTCACCTGAAAAAGTCTTAGAACAAGTGAAAAAACAATTTAATCAGAATGGGACAATCAGTGGATCATGGATACATATGGAAGCAGAGCCGTATGAAAAGCAGCAAATCAATTATCGTGTCTACAAGGGTGGAATATCTAAAAATAACAATGGTACAAACGAGCAATTTGAATTTATTGCAGATGCGCAAACAGGAACACTTATCGACGTGAGTATCTTATCTAATATATCTTAACCAAAATAGCCGTTCCTTCCATGGAAACGGCTATTTTTGACTTATCCTCCTCTCTTAATACTCTCTACTATTTCTTTCCCATTTGCATCCCACTTTACTGCACGGTAAAAGGCATCATGATAAAAGCTGAACCAAGCGTTTTTTTCCAACCCGTAGGGCAGCCATTTTTCCTTTGCTGCGATTGAGGTCATCGGGTAATCATCATAAGCCATTACCCATAATACCGGTTGGTGGGCATGTGTAGCCATCAGGTCTGCCATATGAATTAATATTTCCCCCGCATCCTCTATGATAAGGATGGAATGTCCATCGCTATGACCACCTGTATGGACCATTGTAATTGCTCCTAAATTCCACTTTCCCTCAAACGGAACCACCTGTGATTTAATTGCTTCCCAGTTCTCTTTCCAATATGTATTTTTTGAACGAATATTCGGATTCTGCATTTCGTCCCATTCTATTCGTGAAGTTATAATTTGTGCATTGGGAAATGCGGATACATATTGCCCCTTTTCAAGCTTTGTCAGACCTCCAGCATGGTCAAAGTGCAAATGGGTCATTAAAACGTAATCAATCTCATCTGCCCTTAAACCTAAACTTTCTAACGATTCATCTAGCTCCGATTCACTAGTGACCCCATAGTTTCTTAATTGTTTTTCCGTTAACTTTCCTTTCCCAATCCCAGTTTCAACTAAGAAGTTCTTTCCATCCATTTGCAAAACAAAAGGGTCTGTTGGCAATTCAATCTGGTTTTTCTCATTGTGTGGATATTTCTTAGACCATAATCCTCTTGGAACTACCCCAAACATAGCCCCACCATCTAAATTGGTTACCCCTCCAGATAACCATGTCAGTGAGACGCCGCCAATTTTTAATGTTTCCAACTTTTCATCCCCCTTTTTTCTATATTTTAACATTGACTCCCTGGTTTAAGAAACCAAAAAGAACAGTTCATAATTGAACTGTCCCCCCAAATTAGTTTGGATATATGACTTCACAACGGTAAATTCGATGACCTTTTTCCGAAAATTTTTCTTCATACTCTGTCATGATATTTCCTTCATACTCACTATTATGAAGGTCTAGACTTACATATTTTAATAACAAGCCGTACGCAGAAAAACTCATTAACGAATATTCAAATAAACCCTGATTGTCGGTTTTAAAATGAATTTCCCCACCATCAACCATAATATCCTCATATAGCTTTAAAAAATTTTTATACGTTAATCTTCTCTTTTCATGGCGCCCTTTTGGCCATGGATCGGAAAAGTTTAAATAGACCTGATTTACATCATTCTTCGCAAAGTATTTCGCTAAATCATTTGCATTTACATTAAGAAGCCTGAGATTCGGTAAATCCGCTTCAACTAAACGGTCTAAAGCCGTAATGATGACACTATCGTAAAGTTCAATCCCCATATAATTAATCCCCGGATTGGCTTTCGCCATTTCGGTCATAAATTGCCCCTTGCCAGTACCTACTTCAATATGAAGGGGGTGATTATTACCAAATACTTCGTGCCACTTTCCTTTAAATTCTTCTGGATTGGCAACTACATATTGAGGGTATTGATCTATTCTTTCCTTTGCCCAAGGTTTATGTCTGACTCTCATTTCTGACACTCCTAAAAATAATATTGTTTTCTATATATCATGCACCAATTGTCCAACAAGTTTAACTATATGGTAATAAGATGATGCATAAACAAAAAAAGAATTCACAACCTAACAGTGTGAATTCTTGTTTTTAAATAACACTTGAGAGGGTGTACATTCATGCCATTAAGTCATGGTGACCAAGTTACATTGTTAAAAGATATATTAAACAATCACCAAACCGATTGTTGCGGATCCGTCTCCGAATGCGAACAACTGGAGCGCTTAGTGAAATCCCTAATGGTAAACACACAGGTTGATCAAAATGTAAAAAATATCTTACAAGAAGTATACCAATACAGCCAACATGGGGTTGGTACTTCAGATTTAGATCAACACATCTTATCTAACCAAGAAAACTTATCAAATTGGGTAAGTGATATTGGACAGTTTTCATAACTAGAGAATTTCATCTAAAAACTTGATCCACTTGTTCATTTCTTCCAAGCGATCTTTATTTTTATACCATTGGATCGAAGAAAGAGTTTGAATGGTCACATACCACTTCATGCGCAGTTTAAGATTTTCGGTCAGCTTTTCACCATAAAGCTCTAGCCAATCCTGCCAGTTATTCTCTGGAATATACCAATAAAGGAGCATCCCCAGGTCAATGGCAGGGTCGGCAATCATTGCCCCGTCCCAATCAATCAAGTACAACTGGTTGTCTTCTGCAAGCAGCCAGTTGTTATGGTTGACATCACCATGACAAACCACTTTTTCATCGCAATAGACATTTAAAGCTTCCTTTTTTAAAAAGTCCATTGCTTTTTGCGATTCAGGCAAGTGGAGCACCTCTTCATCTAACTCATTCGCAACCCTTTGCAATAATGGTTCGGGATGCAATGGAGCGCTCTCTAGCCGGCTTAACATTCCTAGCATCGGTTCTGAGCAATGAATTTTCTTTAGCAGTCTCGCAACGAGCTCTTGGTTCATTTCTGACGGCTTTAACTCTCTGCCGGGAAGCCATTGCTGTGCAGTTATGACATCTCCACTTTCCAACCGTTTTGTCCATACAAGCTTTGGGACAATACCTTCCGCTGAAAGAACAGCTAGAAACGGAGATGAATTCCGCTTTAAGAAAAGTCTTTGGTCTTTATATTTTGCATAAAAGGCTTCACCTGTTTTGCCTCCAGCAGGGGTAATTTCCCATTCTTGTCCAAGTATATGATCCAAAATTGCTCACCTTCAATTTATGCCGTTCTTATGGGCTTATTCCCCTTCTGATTAAGAGATAAAACCAGTGCTGCCGGAAGGTCTTATATTACCACAGTTTCATCAACAGCTCTTTATTTTTTAGAAATAAAAAAAAGCTATTGAAACCATTGCACACAATAGCCATCTTAATAAATTTTATCTCGAATTACCTTTTTTCGTCAAGTAAATCTGAAGAAACTATTTTTTCAGTAAAACATTAATGGATACTGGTTCCAAAATAAATTCTCCACCAGACAAAAACTTCTTGGAAGAAATTTCAGCTTGGTTATGATCAGCTAACACCGTCCAATCCCCATCTGGAATTAAAACTGTTTGCTTCTTGGATGAAGAGTTAATGAATAAGAGCAGCTCATCCTCACTGGTAAACAAATATCCCAACACCGGTACTTCACATTGTAATTGGCGGATATTTGTACGAATTTCAGCAGCAGTTCTCATTCGGAAACAAGGAAACGTTTTACGGATTTGAAGAACCCCTTTAATATATTTTACGTTTTCTTTATACAAAATTTTTCGTTCCCAATCAAGCTGATTGGTTTCATCCGGGGAACGATAACTATTCCCATCACCCTTTTTTGTCCGAAAGAACTCTTGACCGCTGTGAAGAAAAGGAATTCCCTGTGACAATAAGACAATACTTGTAGCGAGACGATGATACTTGATTCGTAAAGAATCATCTGCATCAGGGAGACAAGCAAGAAGTTTATCCCACATTGTATGATTATCATGGCATTCAACATAGTTCACGGATTGGAACGGTTCTTGAAAAACGGCCGACTCCTGTTTCGTGAAACCGACACTCCCCGTAATTGCCTCATTCGCCGCCTCTAGGTAGTGCTCATTTCCTAAAGCGTAGCCCTTATCAAACAAATTAAAGGAACTACCCTTTATACAATCACGAAATCTATCATTGAATTGAGCTATGTTTGGCATTTTTGCTTGATTGGCAATTGTTGCTTTCTGCTCGACTGGAAGTGGTGTGTTCAGACCCCAGCCTTCACCGATGATTATAGTTCCTTTTGACAGTCTGTCGCACTCTTTCCTTACTTCAGACATGGTCTCTACATCCAATATTCCCATCAAGTCAAAACGAAACCCATCAATATGATATTCCTCCAGCCATAACGAAATGGAATCCACGATAAATTTTCTGACCATTTTCCGTTCCGATGCAATATCATTCCCCACACCAGTCCCATTTGAAGGGAGGCCGATATCATTATGGCGAAAATAATATCCAGGGACTACCTTTTCAAAGGAAGATGTCTCACGGATGTATACATGGTTATAAACTACATCCATGATTACTCGAAGACCAAGACTATGAACTTGATCAATTAACTCTTTTAATTCAATGATTCTTGAATAGGGATTGGCAGGATTCGTAGAATAGCTTCCTTCGGGAGCGTTAAAATGAAGCGGATTGTATCCCCAATTATATTCATTACTTGGCCGCCGTTCATCCACACCGGCAAAATCATGGAAGGGGAGGAATTCTATATGGGTAATCCCCAAATCTTTCATATAAGCTAACCCGGTAGGTTCTCCGTCTATCCCTTTTGTATTTAGCTCTGCTGCACCAAGATAAAGTCCTTTATTCTTTACACCGCTTTTGGAGTGAATGGTGAGGTCCCTAATATGTGTTTCATAAATGATGGCATCTACAGCACTTTCAATTGAGGGTAAGCTTGGACGCGGCCTACGTGTTTTCTCAAGACTCACAATGACTCCAAGCTCTCCGTTGACAGTCACCGCCTTAGCATAAGGATCGACTGCCTCACGCCATTCTTGATTCACAAGGATGAGGAAACTATAATGATAGAATTCTAAATCACGGTTAACCGTCACTGACCATATGCCGCGATCCTCACGTTTCATTTTTACAATTTCTGAAAAACTGCTATTAGCAGGCCGTAACTTTATTTTTACTTGCGTGGCGGTAGGTGCCCAGAGTTTAAAAATGGTTTGCCCAGCATGTAAGGTAACTCCAAGGTCATTCCCATCATAATAGAATTTCTCATCAAAGGCTTCCGTACGAATCACAGCACCAATTTGCAGGTCAGTTTTCCCACCATGTTCATCAATAATCAAATATTGTTTATCAAAGGAGTAATCCTTTGATAATTCACAAATATATTTCATTTTATTATCAATTTGTAACTTCTCTATGATTTTCAATGGATGTTCTTGAAAATCACTCGAAATTAAGAAAGAGGATGACAAACCGTGATGGTAGGAAAGTGGAAGAAGAATCGTAATGATCTTCATCTCATCTAGATAAGCAAAGAAATTTCGGTTAGTAGCAATCATTCGAGTCCCTCTCTTTCAACACCACTTCTTCCGCACGTTTTCTTCTCGTTAACACCTTTAAAGCGCTTGCTTGAAGGTTGATATCTAAAGGTGTTAATCCAATATGCTCCCCATCTGCATGGACAAAGAGTTTTACCTGCGAATGGATGGAAACATCCCTGCCTCTATATGTTTTTACTTCTTTAAAATGGATATGCTTTCCCCAAAACACGCTGACAAACACAAGTAAGAGCTTCCATCTGGATAATCTTTGAACAACGGTTATATCAAATAATCCATCATCAGGCTCTGCAGCAGGAGCAATTTTCATCCCCCCACCATAAAATGGTTGATTGGAAACCGTTACAAACCATGTTTGTTCAAATATATGCTTTTCTCCGTCAATTGATAAATCAATTGTAGAGGTTTTATAAGTAAATAATTTTTTTAAGAGGAAATAAACATAAACCATCCTGCCCAGCGAAAGTTTATTGAATATAGCCTTCATCCGAGATTGATTCACTTCATAGGAAATGGTAGCATCAAACCCTGCCCCCATATTGTTAATGAAATAGTGCTCCTGGGAATCATTCATGGTAACTTTCCCTACATCAATTGGCTGACCTGTTTGTTTCGCCAGGCGGAGAATCATCTCTAAAGCTTCGACGGGGTCGACAGGAACTTGAAATCCTCTTGAAAAATCATTCCCAGACCCGCCTGGAATAAATCCTAATGTAATATGATGCTCCTTCACTGCACCATTCACCACTTCATGCATCGTTCCATCCCCGCCAACTGCAATGATCATCTTTTGCACCGGATTCTTTAGTGCTATTTGACCGGCAAGGATATTTGCATGACCCGGAAATTCAGTAAAGAAGGCAAGATAGGGTACCTTTTTTACCATAAGCTGCCGTTCCACTCTCTCCCATATTGTAAAGCAGTGGCCGTTGCCGGCTTTTGGATTAACAATAAAGTAAATTTCTTTCATACGACCAACCTTTAGTTAATTTTTATCTACTAGCGGATATATTTTTATCGCTTCATACTTTGGTGTTTTATCAAGGTGTGTTTGATAAATTACTACTTCAACTGCTTCAAATGATAGGGGGACAGGCTGAAATTCTTCCCAAAGACCAAGCAATTCGGGTTGGAAAGGTTGTTCCCCTTTCCACTTTCTAGCAAGCGTGATATGAGGACGAAATGGCCTTGTTTCAAGCTGAAACCCTGCTTCCTCACAAGCGGAAAATACCTTATTTCTAATCGATTGCAAATTTTTGCTTTCCTCAGTATCAGCCCAAAAAACACGCGGAGAGTCAACATTTCCAAAAAATCCAAGTTTATTGATTTTCAAAGTAAATGTTTGCACATCTTTAAGCGCTTCTTGAACTTGATTCTCTGCCTGTTTAAGTTTATCAGGTGGAGCACTGCCTAGGAATGCTAAGGTTATATGCAAATCTTGATAATGGACCCAACGGCTAAATGGGATCCTTTCCTTTATTTTTTCGATATGTTCTTGCATCCTTAATTTCGTTTGTTCCGGGATTCTTACGGCAAAGAAAAAATGAGAGCTATGTTCCATTGTGATGTTCCTTTCTTCTTTGAGTTAATTTTAGTCTATTCTGTCCTAAATGTATCTAATTACAGACAGACAATTGACCGATTTTTTTTACAAAGCCCTAAAACTTATTTATGATGAAGTAGGAATCTAAAATTTAAGAATTTACTACAAGTATTGAAAGGACGGTCCTTATGAAAGTAGTTAACAATATTGCTGAATTAATCGGGGATACACCCTTAGTTAAATTAAACCGATTAGCACCTAAAGACGGTGCCGCGGTTTATTTAAAGCTGGAGTACTTTAATCCCAGCAAAAGCGTAAAAGACCGGGCAGCTTTTAATATGATTATCGAAGCAGAAAAGGCTGGAAAATTAACAGCAGGTTCAACTATTATCGAGCCAACCAGCGGCAATACAGGGATTGGCCTTGCCATGAATGCATCGGCTAGAGGCTATAAGTCGATTATTGTGATGCCTGATACAATGACACAAGAGCGAATCAGCATCCTAAGAGCATACGGCGCGGAGGTTGTCCTTACTCCCGGAGATAAGAAAATGCCAGGTGCTATAAATAGGGCACTGGAATTAGCAAAGGAGATCCCCAATAGTTTTGTCCCGATGCAATTTGAAAATCATGCAAACTCGGATGCCCACCGGTTCACTACCGCAGTTGAAATTATCGAAGCAATGAAAGAAATTGGGAAACCGCTGGCTGCTTTTGTTGCCACAGCTGGAACTGGTGGAACCATCACTGGAACAGGTGAAACCTTAAAAGAGCACTTTGAAAACTTAACGGTCCATGTGGTCGAACCGAAGGGCTCACCTGTTTTGTCAGGCGGAAAACCAGGGAAACACAAGCTAGTTGGGACTAGCCCAGGTTTTATCCCAGTTATTCTGAATCAAGATGTTTATGATGAAGTTCATCAAATTAATGATCAAGATGCCTATGATATCGCACGCCGTTTGGCGACCGAAGAAGGAATTCTTGTCGGACCATCCTCCGGCGGTGCCTGCTTCGCAGCCATAGAAGTGGCAAAACGCTTAACTCCTGATGATGTAGTCGTTTGTATAGCCTGCGATACCGGGGAAAGGTATTTATCGAGTGACTTATTTCAGTTTTAGTAAGAAAAGCGGAAGCGCCCTGTTCAGCGGCGTATGGCCTGGAGCGCTCCAACTAAGATAAAGGAAACGTCGATTGGCAAGCCGAAAGCGAAGACAGAGATGTAGTTGAATTTATGCGTTAATATTTATGGAATTCTTATTAAAGGACACAAGAATTGACGTATGAATTATCATACGTCTTTTTCTTTATTTATCAAGGTTTCTACAAAATTTTATTATCTTTGACGTGGCAATTGACATCATTCCGCACTTATAGGTTGGGGATCAGGTTAAGCACCCGAGTTGATAAATAGACGGAATAATTCCGCTTAACTGGTAATTATTTTAAAAATAAGCTTAAATAGACGGAGAAATTCCGCCTATTTGACTCGAAAAATTAGAAAATGGGAGAATTTGCTTTGCATAACCGGAAAACCTCCGCTTATATACCCCGAAACGAGCTCCATTCTGCAATTAACCGGAAAATCTCCGCTTATTTTACTTTTGCTGGTTACCCTATTAAGGCAAAGACATCTTAATTAAAAAGGTATGAATTTTATCTCAAAAATCCAAGAAAACCTCATTTTGATGCATTACAGTGAGGTTTTAAAAAAAAAGGTATTTGATTCCTACTAAAGAAACTCGCCATTCAATATGGCGGGTCTTACTTTTTTATATACCAATAACGATGCCAATACGACTGTCATTTCGGCACGCATTTTAAGAAAAGCATCTTAAACGGAACCCTTTATTTACTTCTGTGTTCACGTCTTTTTTTCTAATTAAAAATTTTATCTTTAAGTGTTCCGCATTGTTTTTCAATTTCTTGCTCCAACAATTCCTGTAGCTTTCTTGTGACAGGGCCGGGTAAACCATCCGTAACAGGCTTCCTATCCACTTCAATAATCGGCATGACCTCTGCAGTTGTACTTGATAGGAACACCTCATCAGCATTCACCAATTCCTCAAGTGTAAATGCTCGTTCTTCCACCACGATATTGTTGTTTGTACAGACCTGCAAAATGACATCCTTTGTAATCCCTTTTAAAATGAGATTATTCGATTGATGCGTGCTGACAATACCGTTTTTAACGACAAAGATATTGGAGGAACTTCCTTCCGTCACTTCTTCGCTGCGATGCTGAATCGCCTCAAAGCAGCCTTCAACAGTGGCTTTTTGCTTTGCTAATAGATTGCCTAGCAAATTCAAACTTTTGATGTCACAGCGGAGCCAGCGAATATCGTCAGTTACGATTGTTTTTACACCAGCCTTTAAGCTTTCCAAAGGTCTGCCTACTTCCTTTGTATAGGCTACAAGGCTAGGCGTTACATTTTCCGCAGGGAAAGCGTGATTACGAGGTGCGACTCCTCTCGTAATCTGCATATAAATTGTCCCTAACTGGAGATTATTTTTTGCAATAAGCTCTTCAAGTAATCCTGTTAAATGCTCCTTCGTGTATGGAAGTGTGATTCCAATACTATCTAAACTTTTTTGAAAACGATTGAGATGTTCAGTTGCTGTGAACATCTTTCCATTATAGACACGAATAACCTCGTACACACCATCGCCAAATTGATAGCCTCGGTCTTCTACATCAACCTTTGCTTCTGAACGCTCAATAATATTCCCATCCAAGATTGCAAATTTCATTTCCCCATTCCCCTTTTACTATCTTATTCATTCCTTGCCAATTCAAAAAAATCAAATAATTTAACTAAAAATTCAAATAATTTGTCATAATCCATACATTAAAACCCATAACCTATAGTAAGAGTATAGCAAAGGAGGGCAAATATCCGAACAATTTATGTAAATTTTTGAAGATTATTTTGTAAATTTAAGTATATTGGTGGAAATTTTCTGATTTTGTGGTTACAATAAGGATAGATGTAAGACATTAAGTATCCACAGTAATCATCCATGAAAAGGAGATGTCTGCGCGGAAAAGAAAACTACATATTCTTGAAGAGGAATCTTCAAATAGGCTGTCGGTAGCAGGGTATTGCCATGGGTTTGAAAAAAGGATAGGGAGTGGTTCTTTGAAACCTTCAACTAACCGGATGTTAAACCGCATCAAATGTATCTACATGTTTATCCGCAATAACGGCACTGTTTCTACGCAAGAACTTGTAGAGGAATTTGGTATCACTCCTCGCACCATACAACGAGATCTAAATGTCTTAGCCTATAATGACTTGGTAGTTAGCCCAAGCCGCGGAAAATGGACTACTACACAAAAAAGAGTAAAAATGTCATCTTAATAAAATAGAACAATACCATAAAAAAACACGCGAGACCATCGCGTGTTTTTTGTTTGTCAAAAATCAATGTTGTTCATGTAATTGGTCAGTAATACTGTCAGTGATTCTGTTATATTCCTGTTCACTTAAAATGCCTAGTTTTCTAAATACATATGAATAAATGAAAATCCTCCGTTGCAATCGAGGGGTTACGAACATAATAATCATCTCCTACCTTTATTTATTATATTCGCCATATTAAACAAAGTTTCCTTCAACCAAAAAAAATTCTTATGGTTAATATTTTAAGCCCTTCACAAGATTCCTTGAAGCATCTCTGCAATGCGACTAAGTTCTTGTTGTGCAGTAAAAGGGGGCATATGAAAATCTTCAATACTAATTGACAGTTTTTAATAGTATGGTAGTATATCAATATAATACTTTAACGCTTAAAAGCGTCTAAGCAAAAAAGATAAGTAGGTAGGAATAACATGGAAAATAATCAGCAGAATTTAAAAAAAGGATTATTACCGAGGCATGTCCAGTTTATCGCCTTGGCTGGTATGATTGGTACAGGAATTTTTAAAGGCAGTTCCGATACATTAGCGATTGCCGGACCCAGTGTAGTAATTGCCTATTTAATTGGTGGTCTATTACTCTTTATCATTATGGCTGCCTTAGGGGAAATGGCGCTTGCTTTTCCGAATTTAAATGTCCAGCATTTAGTAAATAAAGCATTTGGATTCCAAGTTTCTTATCTCGTTGGTTGGCTCTACTGGATCAATTGGATTATTGTAACGGTGGTTGAATTATTAGCAGCGGGAAGTTTTCTACAATTCTGGTTTCCTACGATACCATTATGGCTCCTTAGTTTCCTTTGTGCCGTCGTCATTGTTGGCATAAATTTAACTCAAGTAAAATACTACGGTGAGCTTGAATTTTGGTTTGCAGGAATTAAAATTATTGCCCTGATTGCTTTTATTATATTAGGCTTTTCTCTCCTCCTGGGTATCATTCCTAGTTCTATCCAAGATCCACTTTCGAACTATACTGGTCATGGCGGATTCTTCCCGAATGGAATCGGGGGAACATTAAGTGCCTTTTTAGTCGTCATGTTTTCCTATGGCGGGGCCGAATTAATCGGTGTTGCTGTAACCGAAACAAAAGATGCCGAGAAAGTACTGCCCAAAATTATTAAAGGCGCGGTTTGGCGTGTCATTATTTTTTACATTTTACCAATTCTTATCATTTGTGGACTCATGCCATGGAACAAGGTTACGGGAGCAGACAGTCCTTTCGTTCAAGTCTTCAGCACAACCGGGTTACCGGGAGCAGCACATATTATGAACTTTGTTCTTTTAACAGCGGTACTTTCAGCCGCAAATTCTGGTATCTATGCGACATCCAGAACGTTGTTTTCGATGGCACAAAGTGGCGTTGCACCTAAAGGGTTAGCAAGACTCTCTGCAAAAGGAATCCCATTAACAGGAATTATGCTGACAAGTATTTGTATACTAGCAGGCGTTTACTTAGCCTATTTAACACCTAGTCAGGTTATTGGTTATCTCATGACCATTCCAGGGTTTACGGTCATGCTAATCTGGATTAGTATTTGTGCAGCCCAGCTTAAATTAAGGCCGCTTTACAAAAGCAAGCCAGCTTTTAACGTAAAATGGTTTCCTTATACTACTATCTTTGCAATTGGATCTTTAAGTATTATCTTTATTGGATTTGTGTTTAATCCGAATAATTTAATTGGTACATCCGTTAGCTTGGCAACGATTGGCTTTCTAATCATCCTCTCTTTTATTGTTAGACGAAAGGTTGCCGGTGAAATCCTGGCTTAACTGAAAACAGAAAAAGTGATACCCATCGTAAAAGAGGGGTATCACTTTTTTTCATTTCTATTTGTGCTATTGCTGATAATTATTATTGATGATATTATTCATCGTCTTCTTTCGCATCCGTTTCAACAAAGAACTTAAGTGCTGATAATTTATTCTCCCAAAATAACTCAAAATATTGGAGCCAATCTTTTAATTCATATAAGGGTTCCGGCTCAAGCTTGTACCTTGTTTCCCTGCCCGCTTTCCGTTCCTTGACCAACCCTGCATCTGCTAATACACGTAAGTGCTTGGATACAGCGGTTCGGCTGATTGGAAAGTGTTCACTAATTGCCGTGACAGGCATTTCTTCTTTGCTAAGAAGTTTTAACAGTTTCCGTCTTGTTGGATCAGCGATGGCTTGAAAGACATCATGCTTTGCCGAGGAAGCTGTCATTTATGCCTCAACATATGCTTGTAATTTTTTCACAAGCCCTGCCCAGCCCTGATTCATGTTGTCGCGAATTGGAGTGTGCGGCGCACCAAATTCAGTAACTTTGTTTGCGTCCCAGCCACCATGGGTTAACGTTAATTCTGTTTTATCATCTATTTCTTTTAATTCAAATGATAGTGTCCAATCTTTTCCCCAATTAAAAGAAAGTTTGTTAGGTGGATCCACATGTGTGACCTTACATGGTGACATCCCAAATTGTGCTGCATTTAAATGAAATTCATGTCCTTCAACTGGTTGGAGATCATTTGGCATGAACCATGCACCTAGACCTTCTGCTGTCGCTACAGCATCCCAAACTTTTGCAATTGGAGCATTATAAACGACCGTATATTTAATATCTTCTAATGTTGCCTGTGACTCATTTGCCATATTAATTTCCTCCTCGAATTGTGCTGCGCTTATTTTTAATTGCGAAACCATTTGGTTTCATATCAAAACTATATAACACCCTTTGGTTGCACGTCAAGTATTTCTCCATTTTAGCAAGCAAAAAGAGCGCGGAACCCGTGCTCTTTTATTGGACTATATTTTTCCCATAAAAGATTTCGTCCATCTCAATCTTTAAACGCTTCGTGATCTCGATATGCTCATCAGGAGTTAATTTATCTTTTGTATAACCAAACAAATAATTATTTAAATCAAATTCACGCAGTTTGCATTTCGTGTGAAAAATATGCTCTTGATAGACATTGACGTCAATCATATCGAATAACTCACCGACATCTTCCGGGATGTAATTCTGAATGGAATTTATCTCATGGTCAATAAAGAGTTTATGCCCTGTCTTATCCCTTGTAAAACCGCGAACCCGGTAATCAATTGTCATTACATCCGTCTCAAATGATCTGATTAAATAATGGAGAGCCTTAAGCGGCGAAATTTCACCACAGGTAGAAACGTCAATATCCGCTCTAAACGTGCTGATTCCTTCATCTGGATGAAACTCCGGGTATGTATGGACCGTAATATGACTTTTATCTAACTGCATCACCACCGACTCCGGAAGCGGCCCCGGGGATTCTTCAAAGGATTCAGACGGTGCATTCGCGACCGGCCCCTCGGATACCAACAGGGTCACGCTCGCCCCAGCGGGTTCAAAGTCCTGGCTCGCCACATTTAAAACATGTGCACCAATGATATCTGATACATGTATTAATATTTTTTGCAGCCTGTCCGCACTGTATTGTTCATCGATATAATTCAAATAGGCTTCACGCTCTTCCCGGGTTCTCGTAAAACATACGTCATACATATTAAAGCTTAACGATTTCGTCAAGTTATTAAAGCCGTGTAACTCTATTGCCTGCTCGTGAGTAAGTTTCATGACAGTTCCCCCTTAATATTAAGGTATCCTTTCAAGTAAATATTATTAAGATACCCAGAGTTCTCCCTAGTTACTATTTTTAAAAAATGTTTTTTACCTTATTTATAATTATTATAATTTAATATTTACTTTTAAATAATATATGTTATAATTAATTTAGATAAGAAATTAGGAGGAATGCTAAATGACAGTTGAACAAATGATCAACCAACAAATTGCTAATTGGAATGTCCTATATACTAAATTACATCGTTTTCACTGGTATGTGAAAGGTCCTCACTTCTTTACCTTGCACGCCAAATTTGAAGAATTATATGAGGAAGCCGCAGCGACTATTGATGAATTTGCTGAACAATTATTAACCATTGGCGGTTCTCCAATATCTACGCTTAAAGAATATCTTCAACTTGCAACGATTGAAGAAACCAGTGAAACCTTATCTGCTGAAGAAATGGTTAAGACAATTGTCCATGACTTTTCATTAATTATTGATGAGCTAAAGGCGGGAATGGAAGTCGCTGAACAAAACAATGACGAAGTAACAAGTGATATGTTTTTAGGTCTTATCGGAAAACTTAACAAACATAACTGGATGTTGAAATCCTTCTTAGGGGCATAATTGAACTGAACGTTAATCTAGGACAAGGCTTAAAGCTTTGTCCTTTTTCGTTGGATAGAATTTATTTTTTTCCAATAGTGAAGGATTTTGCTATGATTAGTTCAAGAATTGATTTATGGAAGGTGAGGAATTGGATGAAGAAACTCAAGCTCATATTTATTGTCTGTTTCTCTATGATTACTCTATTTACAGCTTGTGATTCGGATAAGCCACATCCAAGTGAAAATGTAAAGCCAAAGCAAAATGCCCTACAGCCTAAAGAAATAAACCATTCTTATAGTGCACAGCTGGTTGAAATAAAGGATATGGCTCAGAAAGGGATGGTAAAGGATTGTCCTTTTAATGCGTTTGATAGCACAATCGGCCAGGTAAACTCTGAATGGGGTGAACCCGACAAGGTTGACCAAGCTGGTGTTGGCAGCTATGCCACCTTTCAAGGTAAAAACATCGTTTTAGGCTATAACAAAGCAGGAGAAATTTTCGACGTCCGTTCCTTTGCTGATGGTCTTAAAAAAATTACAGACAAGATGGTGGTCAAATCCTTTGGTCAACCCACAGAAATACGAGAAAACAACAATGAAAATATTTATGTTTATGAGTTGAACCAAGAAATTCAACTTAAGGTGGTCATTCCAAAAAGCAATAATCTCATTGATCATATCTCAGTTTTTAATGTAATAAGATCAACAGGAACTGCAGCGAATAATAAATACATTTTGAATATTAAGGGAAAATCGAATCAACTATCAGAATCCGCCTGGACCTCGATGCAAAAATGGCGAAAAGATATCGTTTTCTTTGCCCAAAATCAGGATAATGTTTATATTAATGGCCCAGATAAAAAACAGGTAGCGTTAACATTTGATGATGGACCTGATGAAGTAATTACTCCTGCGATCATTGAGATTTTGGCAAATCATCATGTGAAAGGTAATTTCTTCTTTATTGGCAGTAAGGTAAATAAGCATCCTGATGTTGTAATGAATGCTTTTAAAAATGGAAACTTAGTCTTAAGCCATAGCTTTAATCATGTGGAATTAACCAAATTAGGCAGAGAAGCCACTCGTCTTGAAATTAATCAAGCGGGGAAAGCGATTAAATCTGTTATTGGCAAGAAGCCGGCAATTCTTCGTACACCCTATGGAGATACCAATGGACAGGTGGCAGAGGTTGCAAAAGAAGAGGGTTATTCCATTGTTCTTTGGTCGATTGATACGTTAGATTGGTCGCAGAGAGATTCAAAAAATATCATTCGCAATGTGATCGATAATCTTCGAAACGGAGACATTATCTTAATGCATTCCGATTCTGATAAGAGTGAGACAAAAAAAGCCTTACCGCTCCTAATCGAGGAATTGCAAAAAAGGAATATTGAAATTGTTGATTTGGAAACATTGCTAAATGTGAATGCCTATCAATAATCGACCATATTTTTAAAACGAAAAAGCAGCTATTTTTTTAGCTGCTTTTTACATATTAAAATTATTAAACATGATATTCTCGCAATAACTCTACTTCTTCGTCTGTCAGTTCCCGGTATTCACCTAACTCCAGTGTTTCATCCAATGGCAAGGGACCCATCGAAATCCGCTGCAGGTAAACTACACTTTTCCCTACAGCTTCAAACATTCTTTTCACCTGATGAAATTTACCTTCAGTGATGGTTAACTCAATATCGGAACGAATACCGGATTTTATTATTTTCAATTCCCCCGGCTTTGTTTCGTAGCCATCATCTAAGGTAACTCCATTAGCAAACGCCACCACATCTTCTTCCGTCACTTCACCGTCAATGACAGCAAAGTATGTCTTTGGAACATGTTTTTTCGGAGAAAGCAAACGATGTGCCAACTGACCGTCATTGGTGATTAGCAGTAACCCTTCTGTATCCTTGTCTAATCTGCCGACAGGAAACGGTTCGTAGACCTGGTCCTCAAGCTCTAGTAAATCGATAACGGTTTCGGTGTTGTTATCTTCCGTAGCTGATAATACCCCCTGCGGCTTATTCATCATCAGATAGATAAACTCTTTATAATCGATAACTTCTCCATTTAATGTTACGGTTTGTATAGATGGATCCACATGCTGTTTTGCATCCTTGACGACTACATCATCAACTTTGACCGCACTGCTTTTTAGAAGCTGCTTCACTTCTTTCCTGCTGCCATAGCCAAGATTAGCCAGCATTTTATCAATTCTCAACTGTTCCATCTCCTTTTTAAGAAGATTTTTTAAAATCTTAACCTTAGTTTTTGCTTAATTCGATCAACCCTATTACCAAATAAGCGGTTCACTAGTCCTGATTTCAGTCCTAAGTAAAAATAGATAACTGCGCCAACTCCGGCACTGATTACTATAAGTAAAACGGATTGACCCTTCGATGCAGGTGAAAGGAATAATAAGAGTAATTTATAAACAATCTCTGTTCCGGCCCACATTAATCCTGCGAAGATGACAATTAATAAACTTCTTCGCCACACGAGCAGGTATCGATAGCGTGAAAATGACTTAATAACAATTAGGTTAATGACAATTGCCGCAGTATATCCAAGTGCGGTAGCAAGAACGGCTCCTCTTGTTTCAAACATTTTTATTAATGGCATGTTAAGAGCAAGTTTTAGTAACAGACCAACAAGTAAGCTTAAGATGGTAAAGCGCTGTTCGTTAATTCCCTGCAAAATAGCCGCCGTGACAGAATAGAGAGAAAAAAGAATCGCAACCGGTGCATATGCCGCTAATACTTGTGTCCCAAGGCTATCGTGTTCATAAAAAGCTGTGTAAACCGGTTCTGACAATAAAGAAAGCCCAATCGCCGCTGGTAAGGTTAAATAGAGCATTACTTGAAAAGTTTGGTTTAATTGATGATTTAAGTTCTTGCGGTCATTTTCTACAAATGCCTTTGTAATGCTCGGTACTAACGTTAATGAAAAGGCAGTTGCGAGTGATACAGGAATAATAACAATTTTATGGGACTCAAAATTCAAGATCCCAAAAGCTGTATCCGCCAGCTTCTGATTAATCCCAACATCCATCATCGCTCGTGTCATCGTAATTTGATCAATGAATTGAAATAATGGATTGGCAATCCCAACAAATACGAAGGGCGCCGCATATATGAAAATTTCTTTGTATATATCCTTTAAGGAGACATTAATCGTCCCTTTATCATGCTCAAGAAGCTCATTTAAATAGGACTTTCTTTTAAACCAATACCAAAATAAAACAGCTAATCCCCCGATAGCTCCGATAAACGCCGCGAAGGTGGCCACACTAACGGCTGTTACAATTGTCCCATTTAAAAATTTCAGAACAATATAGGCCCCTGCAAGGGTGAAAACAATTCGTACAATTTGTTCGACGACTTGTGAAACGGCTGAAGGTCCCATTGATTGATGTCCTTGAAAATAACCTCTGATTAAGCTCATAAATGGAACAACAATCAAGGCAAAACTAACTGCTCTAATCACAGTTATGACATTAGCCAGTTGGCCTTTACCGGGATGGCTTAACCCTGCCAATAGCGGTGCTGCAAAATACATGACTAAGAATGCGGCAAATCCGGTTAAGAGCATGACCACCAGTCCCGATTTAAAGAGCTTTCGGCCAACGGCATACTCTTCAAGCGCGTTATATTTAGCAATAAATTTTGAAACTGCTAGTGGTACACCTGCGGTTGCGATACTGATAAAGATGGTATAAGGGACATACGAGTAAGAATAAAGCTGCGTCCCGTATTTCCCAACAATTTGATAAAACGGTATAACATAAATTAATCCGATAACCTTAGATAGTATTGTTCCAAATGTTAAAATAAATGTTCCCCGCAAAAGCTTTGATTGCATAGAATCCCTTCCTACCCGAAGAAATACGTGCGCTTTTTCACAAACGAATTTCGACTTTTTTTGCACACTATTAGTAGTTTACAACTTCTTTCACTCTCGCGCTACTAACAACCAAGTTAATTTTATGAAAAACTAGCCACATTCGTTTTATTTTGGTGATAAATGTTTATAATGGAGTGATGGATTAAAGAAAAGTGGTGGAAATATGAATTATGATGTAATTGTCATCGGCGGCGGACCTTCTGGGTTAATGGCAGCGATTGCGGCTGGTGAAAAAGGTGCCAAGGTATTATTAATTGATAAAGGTGACAAACTCGGCAGAAAGCTAGCAATATCGGGTGGCGGACGTTGTAACGTTACCAATCGCCTGCCTATTGAAGAAATTATCAAACACCTTCCGGGAAACGGTAAGTTTCTATATAGTGCCTTTTCAATCTTTAGTAATGAAGATATTATTAAGTTCTTTGAAAAATTAGGAATTGAATTAAAGGAAGAAGATCACGGGAGGATGTTCCCCGTTTCCAATAAGGCTCAATCAGTCGTTGACGCGCTATTAACTCAATTAGAAAAGCTTCATGTTAGGATTTTTAAAAATAGTCCTGTCGAAGACCTATTCTATGAAAATGGAACCGTTTCTGCTGTCTTATTGAAGGACGGTCAAAAATTCGAAGCTAAATCGATCGTGATTGCTGTTGGAGGAAAGTCCGTTCCACATACTGGTTCAACCGGAGATGGCTATGCCTGGGCGAAAAAAGCAGGTCATACCATTACGGATTTATTTCCAACGGAAGTGCCAGTCACCTCTAGTGAATCTTTTATTAAAAATAAGAGCCTACAAGGTTTATCACTGAGAGACGTTGACTTAAGTGTGTTAAATCCAAAAGGAAAGCCGATTATCTCGCATCGTATGGATATGATATTTACTCATTTCGGACTCAGCGGACCTGCTGTGCTGCGCTGCAGTCAGTTCGTGGTCAAAGCCATGAAGAAGTGGAATCTCAAAGAAGTAGTGATGAGCCTCGATGTCTTGCCTGATAAAAAAGAAGAAGAAGTTTTTCAAGAGATTATTAAACTCGTCAAAAACGAACCAAAGAAAAGTATCAAAAACACGTTAAAAGGGCTTCTTCCTGAACGTTATCTACTTTTTCTATTAGATACTAATGGGATTGACCCAGCTGAGCAGGGTGGCACGATTTCCAATGAAAAAATTCGTAGTTTTACAAAAACCTGCAAGCAATTCTTGATTAAAGTCAATGGGACTTTGCCTCTCGAAAAAGCTTTCGTTACCGGCGGAGGCGTGTCTGTTAAAGAAATCGAGCCGCAAACGATGGGCTCTAAATTAATGAATGGTTTATATTTTTGTGGTGAAATCCTTGATGTTCATGGTTATACGGGAGGATATAATATCACCTCGGCACTTGTGACTGGAAGACTGGCTGGAACCAATGCTGCCCTGTCTGCAAAAAACAACAAGGTCTGACTTTTGTCAGGCCTTGTAAATTATCATCGCTGAAAAACAATAAATCTGCTCCTCTTCTTCTTCCTCCGCCATTGCGGCCACATTATATTTAATATCGAGCAGGCTAGTTTCATCTATTCCTTTTAAAAAACGATTCATTTCCTTCTCTAAATCCTTCTCATGCTCCCGGTCAAACAACTTAACCTGTATCACTTTTCTCTCTCCCTCTCTTTTTTACTACTATTATTAACAACTTATCTGAATTTTAAAAATAAATAGATTGAAAAATTAAGGTTATTTTAAGATTCAACTTGTAAACTCCTTCTTAGAAAGACAGTTTCATTAAGAAAGGAGTAATTACTATGGATAAAAAACAAAAGATCTCTTGGGGCGTTAGTTTTGGGAGTTTAGCATTGGTAGCAGGAATGGTTTCCTATTTCGGTCTGGTGGGTGGCAATGACAGTCAAGCAACTAATCAAGTGGCTCTTACTCAAGGGAAAACTGATAATAATACTTCAAGTCAGCAATCACAAGAAGGCTTTACCACACAACAGCCGCACGGACATGGACGAGGTTTCGAACAATCCTTTGGTGATGATAACTCTTCGCAATTCAATCAAAATGATGATTTATACAACAATAATGATCAATCCACGACTAATAGTGATCAGTTTTCTAGAAACAGCAATCAACAAGGCCAATTCTCAAATGGTGGGAGTCTAGGAATGGGACATCAAGACGGCTTTGATACGACTACTGGGGGAACCTAATGTTTACCTACCGATTCCCATCAATGAGTACAGTCGTTCAAATCTCGATTGATCATGAGTTGTTTGCCAACGATTTGATGCCCATCTACACGCTATTTAATTTAATAGAAGATACCTGCAGCCGGTTTCGGGCTAATAGTGAACTGTCACGTTTAAATCAACAGATTGATAAAGAAGTCATTGTTAGCAGTGAAATGTTTTCAATATTAACTGATGCTTTTCGATTTTATAAAGAATCGGAAGGTATTTTTAATCCCGGTGTTCTATCGGCGCTTGAAAATCACGGCTATGCTAAATCTATCGAAATGATTAAGGGAAAGGAGATAGAGATAGCCCTAGCTTCCCCTTCCCCAACTGTCCCTGTTCATTCACAACCTTTTTTACTAGACCAACAGAAACAGGCTGTTACTCTTTTTACAAAAATTGACCTTGGAGGGATAGCCAAAGGATGGGTAATTGATCATGCGACACAACTTTTAGAGAAAGAAGGGTACGGTTTTATTAATGTCGGTGGCGATATGCGCATCTTCGGTACATTACCGCGTCATATGAATATCGGAATTGAAAGTCCGTTTGCAGAAACAGAGATGATTTCTTCGATTCAGGTTCAAAAAGGTGCACTTGCGACGTCCACAACGATGAAAAGAAAATGGCTTATCAATGGGGAGTGGACACATCACTTAATTGATCCACGAACAGGAGAACCCAGTGAAAGTAAGATTATATCTGCAACAGTGACAGCCCCAACGGCCCTGAAGGCTGACGTTTGGGCAAAAACGGTTCTATTACTGGGGGAAAAGGTTGGTAAAGAGTGGATAAATAGAAACGGTGTTCAGGCAGTGGTTATTAACAAAAACGGTGATATTTGGAGAGGAGGAGAGTAATCTTTGGAAATGTTTGAATGGTATATGATTCGCGCGACCGGTCTGGCAGCCTATCTGCTACTCTACTTATCTGTGATCATTGGACTTTACTCTCAAGTTCAGAAAAAGCGAAAACAAAAGGTAACTGTCTCCCTATTTGTGCATGAGTCACTGGCAAATTGGGCTCTTTACCTAGTGATAGGGCATGTAGGATTTCTACTCATTGATTCGTATATCTCGTTACAATGGTTTGAAGTCCTCGTTCCGTTTAATACGGACTATAGTCCCTTGCCAATGGCTCTCGGAGCATTATCTTTCTATTTTCTAATAATGACGATCGTTACATCCAATCTGCGAAAAAAAATCGGTTATCAAAAATGGCGGAAATTACATGCATTGAATCCGATTCTATATATATTCGTTACTATCCATGGGTTATTAATTGGTACTGACATTCAAGGGGCTGTGCTGGCGACAGTCAATCTCCTACCGATTATCGTGTTGGGATGTATGTTGTTGAAAGATAAACATAATCTAGATGTATCACATTAACACAAGAAAAAACCGATTCCATGGCGGAATCGGTTATTCTGTGTATTCGGTCTCTCCTGTCCATGCGAGCATGCCACCAACCATATTACGGACCTTATAGCCCTGATCCTGCAGATAATGGCAGACATTTCCACTTCGGGCACTGGAGCGGCAGATAAAGATATATTCTTTATCCTTATCAAAATAATCAAGATTAGCCGGAATGTCCCCCATGCGAATATGCTTGGCCCCGGGTACCATCCCGAATACTACTTCTTCATCTTCCCTTACATCCACAAGCTCAAGTTTATCCCCTGCCTCAAGCTTTTTTTGTAAATCTTCTGGTGTAATTGTTTGAATTTCTTCCATAAAGTCCATCCCCTTTTAGAAAAACAGCCCCTGATAGGGGCCATTCTTTTAATTTGCTACAATATTAACAAGTTTTCCTGGAACCGTTATTACCTTGCGGATTGTTTTTCCTTCAATTTGTTCTTTTATGTGGGCATCTTCCATTGCGATGCCTTCAAGTGACTCTTTGCTTGCATCTGTTGGTACCATAAGTTTTGTTTTTACTTTACCATTAACCTGGATGACAATTTCAACTTCATCATCGACTAGTTTCGCCTCATCATAGGCAGGCCATGTTTGGTAAGTTATCGTTTCACTGTGACCTAACTTTTCCCATAGCTCTTCAGCAATATGCGGGCAAATAGGTGCAAGTAATTTAACAAATCCTTCAATATACTCTTTTGGAAGTACATTTGCTTTATAGGCTTCATTAATGAATACCATCATTTGAGAGATGGCGGTGTTAAATCTTAAACCTTCATAATCCTCGGTTACTTTTTTCACAGTTTGATGATAGATTTTTTCTAAACCTGAAGTTTCTTCGTTGGATTGAATCTTCAGATTTAATTCACCATTTTCCTCAACCAATAAGCGCCAGATCCGATCTAGGAAGCGGCGAGAGCCATCTAACCCGTTTGTCGACCAAGCAATCGATGCGTCAAGAGGTCCCATGAACATTTCATAAAGACGAAGAGTATCAGCACCATGGCTGTTAACGATATCGTCAGGGTTTACCACATTCCCTTTTGACTTACTCATTTTTTCATTACCTTCACCTAAAATCATTCCTTGGTTAAATAGCTTTTGGAATGGTTCTTTAGTAGGGACTACACCGATATCGTACAAGAACTTGTGCCAGAAGCGAGCATAAAGTAAATGCAACACAGCATGTTCAGCACCACCAATGTAGATATCAACTGGAAGCCAATGATTTAATTTTTCCTGAGAAGCAAGTGCCTGATCATTTTTTGGATCAATATAACGTAAATAATACCAGCAGCTCCCTGCCCATTGTGGCATCGTATTGGTTTCACGGCGACCCTTTTTACCCGTTTTTGGATCCACAACATTCACGAAGTCAGTGATGACGGCTAATGGTGATTCTCCAGTTCCGGACGGACGAATTTCCGTTGTTTTTGGCAACATCAGTGGAAGCTGGTCCTCAGGAACTGCAGTCATTGTACCATCTTCCCAATGAATAATCGGAATTGGTTCACCCCAATAACGCTGACGGCTAAATAACCAGTCACGCAGGCGGAAGGTGACTTTCTTTGTTCCTATCCCTTTTTCTTCTAACCAAGCAATCATTTTTTGAATGCCTTCCGTTTTATCTAAGCCATTTAAAAATTCAGAGTTAATATGTTCACCATCGCCAGTGTAGGCTTCTGTGTCAATATCTCCTCCAGCGACAACCGCTTTAATTGGCAGATTAAACTCTTTGGCAAATTCATAATCACGCTCGTCGTGAGCAGGTACGGCCATAATCGCACCAGTTCCGTAGCTTACTAATACATAATCAGCAATCCAGATTGGCATTTTCTCACCATTGGCAGGATTAATAGCATAAGCACCGGTAAATACGCCTGTTTTCTCTTTAGCAAGGTCCGTACGTTCTAGGTCACTCTTTGTTTTAACCTTATCTAAGTAGGCATCTACGGCTGCACGCTGTTCGGCAGTCGTAATTTTAGCAACAAAAGAATGCTCAGGAGCAAGCACCGCATAGGTCGCACCGAAAAGCGTATCAGGGCGAGTTGTGAATACCGTGAAGGTCTCGTCGTGACCTTCGATTGCGAAAGTTACTTCTGCACCCTCCGAGCGGCCTATCCAGTTGCGCTGCATTTCCTTTAAGCTTTCAGGCCAATCAAGTTCTTCAAGGTCTTCAAGTAAACGGTCACCGTATGCAGTGATTCTTAACATCCATTGTTTCATCGGACGGCGTTCCACCGGATGGCCGCCGCGTTCACTTTTGCCATCAATGACCTCTTCGTTCGCTAGTACCGTTCCAAGTGCAGGGCACCAGTTTACCGCTACTTCATCGACATAGGCTAAGCCTTTTTCAAATAGTTTCAAGAAAATCCATTGCGTCCATTTATAGTATTCAGGGTCGGTTGTATTGACTTCACGATCCCAATCATACGAGAATCCTAATGATTTAATTTGGCGGCGGAACGTATTGATATTATGTTCTGTAAATTCCGCTGGGTCATTCCCGGTATCCAATGCGTATTGTTCCGCAGGTAAACCGAACGCATCCCAGCCCATTGGATGAAGAACATTATATCCCTGCATCCGCTTTAAACGGGAAAGAATGTCAGTTGCTGTGTAGCCTTCAGGGTGTCCAACATGTAGTCCTGCACCTGACGGGTATGGAAACATATCTAAAGCGTAGAATTTTCTTTTGTCATATTCTTCGCTTGTTTTAAATGTTTTTTCTACTTCCCATTTCTTTTGCCACTTCTGTTCGATGTTATTATGGTCGAAACTCATATTGCTTTCCTCCTAAAAAAAAATAAAAAACCCCTCATCCCAAAAAGGGACGAGAGGATTGTATGTATCTTCCCGCGGTACCACCCACATTAGTGCATTCAGTCTGCACTCGCTTCATTCATCCTTAACGCGGAAAACGGCAAGCCTTACTATCCTTCACGCTTGCAACTCAAAGGCGAGTTCATGATGTACCCGGTTGACTTCCACCAGCCGTCAACTCTCTTTTTTTGCGGGTATGAATCATTACTACTCCTGATCACTGTCTTTTGAAATATAAAGTATTACGGTTATTGTATTAAATTTTCCGATGGTATGCAAGCAAACAATCGCCTATTTTCAGGATAGACAAAATATTCGTCAAATAAACTGTAAAAGAAAAAAACAGAGAAGCACGCTTCCCTGTCCGCTTGGAGTGGACAAATGCTAGAATTGTCCATGAACGGTGCCTGACACCATTTTTGTTTTGAGAATTCGATCGTAAAGCAATGTAGTAACGATTGCTATTAGGAATAAACCAATTAATACGATGAATAAGGCTGATATGTTATACATGTCGACGAGCATTCCACCCAATAAAGGTCCAATCATTCTGCCGCCGGTTGCGGTACTGTTAACGATTCCTTGGTAGAAGCCTTCGCGTCCCTTTGGGGCTAAGTCGAAAGCGACTGTGGGCACTGCCGGCCAGATGAACATCTCTCCAATTGTTAGGATAATCATCCCAACAAGAAAACCTGAGAATACAGTTGCCTTCCCTGCAACTAAAAATGAAACAATAAAAATAACAATTCCAATAATCATCTGCAATTTTAATGAGGCGGTAAGATGCTTCAACACACTATTTAATAGCGGTTGGCCCACGACAATGAGGGCTCCGTTTATCGACCATAATAAGCTATATTGTGTTAATGAAATATGGATTTCCTGTGTGTAGGAGGCAATCGTTGTTTGCCATTGTACGTAGGCCACCCAGCACAGCAAATAACCTGTGCACAAGATCAATAAGGCAGTTAGATTTTTTTTGTTCTTACCGGCAGGAACATTTAAATCAATCGTTGCTTGTTTTCCTGAATCCACTAAAATTCCTTTATAGCCAAAAATCGCGATTAGTAAAAAGAGGACGTACATGATGGTATTAGCTAGGAAGATGAGTTGAAAGGAATGAGCTGCAACAATTCCTCCAAGAGATGCGCCTAAGGCTACCCCAAGGTTTTGGGCAACATAAATGGCGTTAAAGGCTTTCCGCCCGCCTTCTATCCAAACTGAACCTGCCATTGCATACATCGATGGAAAAATAATTCCCGTACCAAATCCAATGATGATTTGGAAAACAATATATGCTGGCCAATCGTGCCAGAAAGTTAAACCAATAAGGGCAGTGAGCGTAATACTAATTCCTAAAATAATAGATTTGTAGCCGCCGATTTTATCAAAAAGACTGCCGCCATAAAGGTTCCCGATTACACTAGCTGCAGAATTTAACATCAATACAACTCCGGCTACGGATAAGGACTTCCCTAAATGGTCGTGAATATAGATTGTATTTAAAGGCCATAAAAATGAAGAGCCTGTTACGTTAACTACCATCCCGATTATTAAGAGCCATAAGGCACGTGGCATAAAAAAACGCCCCTTCATATTTCACTATTTCAATTTCCAAATGTTTATTCTATTCCTTTTTCCAGTATGCTGCAATCCTTTTTCTTTTCCAGGATTGGCGGGCTATGATTCGGCGTATTTAGATAGAGAATTTACAAAACCTTGAAATAATTCTGAAGTATATTAAGCTGATTCCGCCGAACTGGGCAGCGATTCCGCCAACCTTACTATTTATTCCGCCGAACTGGGCGGCGATTCCGCCAACCTTGCTATTTATTCCGCCAAATTCACGTTTATTCCGCCAAACCCTAAAATTTCTCCTCAAAAAACATATTACCGCAAACACAAAAAACACTGTCCTCATAAGAGCAACAGTGTTTCCTGACAATATTAAAGTTTATTTTTTCGGTACGACTGGTACAACCGGTGCCTGGGCAGGGAAGTAGCTATTGACTGCCGCATCCTTCTTCTTGTCATTAACCTTTTCGTCGAGATCAGTCTTCTTCACTTTTTCAATTTCCGAATCCAATTCTTCCATGTTGACGCCTTTTTTCACAAGCTCCTCTGTGGCAAGACGAATTGCCTTGTTGGATTGGACACCGGATTCTCTTAGTGAATCCATCGAACCCTGTGGATTATGGAAGCCGGCAGAGTTTTCAGCTGCGACGATATCCCAGAACCATTGCCCTTTACGAACAAATTCTTGTGCTTGCTTGATCTTGTCTTGACTTACACCAGATGTAATCATTTTATTTACATAGTAGTGTGAGGTTGTAGAAATGTCTTGAGCTTCGTGTAATGCACTTACATTCGCTTCTTGAATCTCAAGCACACGATCTTTCAGTTTATCTAAATCACGGTCACCGTGACACTGGCCGCAAGAAGTTTGCATTGTTTTCAGCGGGGAAGTCCACCAGTGTGAGGTGATTTTTCTTTTTCCATCGACACGCTCATATGGCATATGGCAATCGGCACAGGAAACATTGGCCTTACCATGGGTTCCGGATGAATGTGTTTCATATTCAGGATGCTGTGACTTTAACATTGGAGTCCCTGAAATATTACTAATCCAGTCTTTTTCAAAGCCCTTTTCTTTCGCAATCGTGCTGTAATACTCATACATTTCTTCTGGTTTAAATCCTTTAGTCCATGGGAAGGTTACTTCGCTATTGTCTGCGGCAAAATAATATTCCACGTGACACTGCCCGCAAACATAGCTGCGCATATCATTCTTTGTTGGATTGGATGTATCTACACCTTTTGCTTCCAATGCCTTATAAAAGCTTGGACGTGTAACACGCAAATCCATTGTTTTTGGATCATGACAATCGGAACAACCGATTGGGGAGTGACCCATCGCTACGCCTTTTGGCCAGATATCTTTATTAAAATTAGCGCCCCAATAACTGTCGCCCATTTCTTCAATCATTTTTGGAACAGCTGTTGATTTACAGGTATAACAAGAACCCACAGATTTATCGGTGATCCGTTTCACGTTACGAATATCTTCTAAAGCGTATGTATGGCCACGCTCCTCGTTATATTCAGTCGCAAATCCATATCCATTGAAGAGGATTGGCAACAACGGCTCTTTATCTGCATCATACTTGCTGCGTTTTACAGATCCGCCGTATGTTGTATCTTCCATTTTCTCATTTTTCTTGTAGCTGTTATATTGTAGCGGAAATAAGTCCTTAAACGCTTCATTGCTAATTTCATCGGCTGAAAGGCCTGTTGTCTTCTTACCTGCAGCAGAAGCTGTTTTCTCACTGGATACGTTGCTGCTGCACCCAGTAATAATCAGAATTAAAGCTAGCAGGAGAAGATATGCCCCATTTCGAAACCTTCCCATTTCTAAAATCCTCCCTTATTTTCAAATAACTCTCCTGAAACAGGTGGCTTATTATAACTATCATTTTTAAAGCCTTTCCCGTGTGGTACTGTTTTGTGACAAGAAATACATTTTTCTTTTGCATCATGCGATACATTGTCCAGCGTACTTTTATGACAGGAAATACAGTTATCATTCATGATACTTTCGGTTCGATCCGTCGCCTCAATCACATCTGGTATCTTCTTCGTTCCCAGTGTGTTGAAATAAATATGTGTCATCCCTGCGCGGCCTTTAAAGAATAACTTACCCACCTCACTTTTATGTGGCAGATGGCAGTCATTACACTGTAAATCCGAGTGAGTAGAATCCGTGAAGGACTTATGAACGGATTTCATCGTATGACAGTTTTGACAAAAACCTGGTGAATCCAGGTAGGCCATTGTTTTGACCGTTGAAAAAGATAAAAACACACCAACCAGAAGCGCCAACACAATTAAAAACTTTTTGTCCATTTTTAGCAGTTTTTTAAACATTTACTTCACCTCCCATAAAAAATTATTTTCTCTCTTTTTTATATAGTTAAAGTACATTTCTGTACCTTAAGCCCAAATGGATTACAGTTTCACTTTCTCTTCCTTATCAAAAATAACAGTGCACCTATAGAAAGGACGCTGATCCCACTGAAAGCACCAATAGCAAGACGATTTGATTTCTCATCCTTTATCTTTTTGGTTTGTGAATTCATAAGCTCAGAGGTAGGCTTGGATTCACTTCGTTCATAGGTAAGGGTGAAGTTTTTTTCTTCCCCTGCTTTTACATGTTGAAAAAGATAGGAGTATGTATTTTTCTCATCCCCGTGATTATTCTTTTCTGAAAGGATTGGCGTTATTTTCACTTTTTCTGCTTTATCTGGAGTTGTAAAAATGACATTCACCAAGTCAATATCAGCAAAACTTTTAAATTTGTACTGGAGAGTTTTTAGATCTCTTTTTACCTTTATGCTTTCTGAATAATACTCGATAACAAATTTATATCGCTCTTTCGGTCCGATTTCTTCGCTAGTAGTCCAGGAAATGGTCCCTTTTACAGGGTCAATTATGTATTCAATTTCATATGCCTTACTTAAATCATTAGAGTAATCGGCAACATAGCCAATTCGAAAATCTTTCTCTTTCATGGGCAGAGGTATTTCAATTTTTCCTATTTGCGGATGGTCCGTGTTGTTGACCATTGACCCTTGATACCCAATTAATAGTGGTACGTGATCCTTCTGTTTATCGTTGGGATGATACGTATATTCCGGCATTACTTGAATGGACAATTCCTCCAAACTTAATAGGCTTTCATTTTCAGCCAAGGTATTAGAAGGAAACATAAAAGCAAGGAGTATGCTGACAATCAATATGTACTTATTCATTTAGTTACTTCCTTTCACCTGGTTTATAATGTGGATAAAATGTGAATTCGTTCACATAAATTTCAAAAAAAAATGTTAGTTGAACCGATTTATATTCTGTTCATCTAACTTAAAGTAGAGGTTTTGAGATGAATTTTGTTAATCCATACCTTATTTAAACCATGATATGACAAGGCAAACTGTGACGCACATCACAAATTAAAGATCACTTGTTACCAAATTATGAACGAGGGTTTCCCTCTATTTTCAAGGTGTTTTTGGTGAAAAATTGTTATTTCAAGTGATTTTAAACACTTTTTTATAAAATATACCGTAGAAAATTTATCAAAAAAAAAGAGCCCTCAACGAAAAAAAATAACGGGTTTACTATAGAGGTGCAAACATTATAAAAAACATAGGAAAACGCACCTGAATTCACAATACGTTTTAATTGACTTATCAACATTTTGGCAAATTATAATTGCTAATTGTTCCCTAGTTCACAAAGTAAATCACAGGGGATGAAATAATTATTGGAGGTCTGTGAATTTGTTGTGATTTAGTACGTGGATTATGTTTGGATTACAAAGATTGTTGGCTATAATTTTAATGGGTAACTTTCACGGGCACGTAGACACCTTCAGGATTAGTGGGGCTTGGGAATCCCCGCAGATGGAAGGTTCTCGCAACGCATCTGAATGAGATTCACTTGTTTTTTTTATATAAGAGGTCTTATCCTTAATTGAGGAACCAGTGATACTTAAATAAGCGGAGATTTTCCGGTTAAATGCATAATGGAGCTCGGTTTGGGGTAAATAAGCGGAGTTTTTCCGGTTAAGCAAAGCAAAATTACTCATTTTCATGTTTTTCGAGGCAATAGTCGGAATCCTTCCGTCTATTTAAGCTATTTTCAGTGCTATTTGATAAATAAGAGGAATTTCTCCGCTTATTATCAAACTCGTTTTAGCGTCAAATGAACTTTTACAACTTACTGGTGCTTTCGTGAAAAAAAGGCTTAGAGATATTTGCATCTCTAAGCCTTTTTTACTGTGCAATATACTGTGAATTGTGTTGTGAAATTTATGTGATTTGCTATGGATTAGGTTTGTGATTAACCCTTTTGTACCTCACAAGCAAGCCCTCAACGAAAAAAAAATGAGGGTTCCTTCTATATTTTTAGGAGGATTGGTCCTTTTCTTGGTGAAATTTGGATTTCACAGGCTGTCCACCTGTTTTTTCATAGTTCTTCTTTGCTTGCTTTACAAGATCAAAATCTTGTCCGAGCTCTAAATCTTGATTATTATTTCCATTCCGTGTTTTCTGTTCGGGATTTTGTTGTTTGGAACGCTTTTTCAAAGGTTTTCCCCCTCTAGAATCATTGTGTTCTGAAGCTGCTGAAGCTGGAGTCTCATTCTATGGAGTTGGTCCCTTTGCTGCGAATTTGCACTATGGGCCATTTTGGTAATGTCCTGGTAAGTATCTTCAAGCTGTTGCAGTGCCTTTGTGTAATCATCATCATTATACTGCTCTTGAAGGCTGCTTTGTTTGTACTGTTCCTCGGCATAGCGAATTGCATCCTCAACCTGTTGCATTAAGTTGTCCATTGAGTCGCGAGTAGCCATCTTTAGAACCCCCTTCTTTAATAACTCAATCCCTTGAATCAATAGAAGCATATTGCTTCATTTCTTATTGTGTTCTCCATTCTATTTCCTATAACACAATTAGTTGGATAATTATTTACCAAGCATGTTCGTAAATAATTACATTTGGATAGCTTGTCATATCATGTTAAAATTGATGTTATGCTCTTTTACTATTATAAAAGGAGGTTTTCTGATTGAGTCAGACTAGACCTTTTCTATATGCATCTGATGATAAACGTTACCATACTTGGAATTACCACCTACGCGAACAATTTGGTCATAAGGTGTTTAAGGTGGCACTCGATGGAGGCTTTGACTGCCCGAACCGTGATGGCACGGTCGCACATGGAGGTTGCACTTTTTGTAGTGCATCAGGATCAGGCGATTTTGCCGGAAATCGTGTCGAGACCTTGGAAACTCAATTCAACGACATTAAAGAAAAAATGCACACGAAATGGAAAGATGGCAAATACATGGCCTACTTTCAGGCATTTACCAATACCCATGCACCTGTCGATGTTCTTCGTGAAAAGTATGAATCCGTTCTACAGCAGGAAGGGGTAGTGGGGTTATCAATTGCCACCCGTCCTGATTGTCTGCCCGATGATGTGGTCGAGTACTTAGCAGAATTGAATCAGCGTACCTATTTATGGGTGGAGCTCGGCTTGCAGACTGTCCACGAACGGACGGCCACACTTATAAATCGTGCTCATGACTTCCAATGCTATAAAGACGGAGTTAACAAGCTTCGGAAGCACGGTATTCGCATCTGCTCCCACATCATCAATGGTCTTCCGCTTGAATCCTATGACATGATGATGGAAACAGCGCAGGAAGTCGCCAAGTTAGATGTGCAGGGAATTAAGATTCATTTGCTTCATTTGTTAAAAGGAACGCCAATGGTCAAGCAATATGAAAAAGGAATGCTTGAGTTTTTGTCGCAAGAGGACTATGTAAACTTAGTATGTGACCAATTAGAAATTTTACCACCGGAAATGATTGTTCATCGGATTACAGGGGATGGACCAATAGACTTAATGGTTGGACCAATGTGGAGTGTGAACAAGTGGGAAGTCTTGAATGCGATTGATGCTAAACTGAAGGGAAAGGAACAGTTTGGCAGGGGAAATTTTATCAAGGTAATTTGGTGAAGTAGTGATGAAAATGGACAAAATCCTTCCATTTGCGAAAGGTTTACTTCAAAAAGCGGTTAATCCCGGTGATATTGTGGTCGATGCTACAGTAGGAAATGGCTATGATACGGTTTTCTTAGCAGAGCTTGTTGGTGAATCCGGACATGTATTTGGGTTTGATATTCAAGAGGAAGCCATTGCTGTCAGTAAGGAACGATTGATACAGCAAAACCTATCAGACCGAGTTACGCTGTTCCAATCCGGTCACGAACACCTTTCCAAACTGATTCCTGACGTTGGCCAGGACAAAGTAACAGGTGCCATCTTTAATTTAGGTTATCTTCCTGGCAGTGATAAAACGATTGTTACGAAGCCTGAGACCACAATTGCTGCCATTCATCAGCTCTTAGAGATTATGACATCTGAAGGAATCATTGTTCTTGTTATATACCATGGTCACAAAGGAGGGGCTGAAGAGCGGGATTCTTTGCTAAGCTATTGCGGGCAAATGGATCAAAAAACGGCACATGTGCTCCAGTACCAATTTATTAATCAACAAAATAGTCCGGCGTTTATTATTGCCATCGAAAAAATTTAAAACCAGGCCTTCCCGCCTGGTTTATTTTGTGATTAGCCTGGTAACAAACGCCGGGACTGATTTTTGCACAGAACGGTAGGCAAGACCGTTGAAATAAAAGAAGTAACTAATCCAACCGCCCGATTTAATTATTCCTTTTGCCAATCTACGAACCCTTTTCTGTTTGCGGACCTTGGCATCTGACAAATATATTCCTAACAAACCACGGTTAATCAAGCGATGGAAATTTCTATGTGGAAGGAACTCCGTGTGTCGGTCTGCTTCTACGACAAAATGTTTCAATCGCTGAAAAAGAATTTCTTCGCTTTGATAATAGGAACAAAAATTCAAGTCCCCTCCCGCTATGTCCTCCTCTTGATCAATAAAATAATCCAACAGAATATGTAAACCCTGAATATATGGAAAGTATCCCTTTCGAATATTTTCAGCATCACTAAGTTGAAAATCCTCACGAAGCGAGTAGGAGATTAAGCAGAATATCCCCAATGTAGAACCCGAACAAGCGGAGAATTCATACCATTCCATTTCAGGCAAGTGATCTTGATTGGTTTGAAACCACTTTTCAAGGCGCGGGACACGCTCCTCTTTAGTAACATGCTTGTGTATTTGTAAATCACAATAGTATTGGCAAAGCTCAAGCAAATAATCTTTGATTCCATCATAATTCTTTACTTCTCTAAGAACCGAACGACAGGTTTCCGATAAATCATACAAATAATTATCATCATCCTGGTCCACGCGAAGTCGGTAATAATTTTTCTTCTCCGCATTAAGAGTCAGTGCATCTGACATCGATTCATGGAGCGCAGCAAAATCATTAGGATCAAGTGAGGTACTTCTGTCACATAGATTATCTAGATAATCACTGATTGTTTGATAGGCTACAATAAATTTTATTGCTTTTTTATAGTCCTCTTTCGCAGTTAGTGCGAGGATGGCACCTCCTTCACAATGGAAGGTTTTGTGCTTAATACTAGCAAGAGCCTGGGTTCTTAGCTCCGCATTAGGAATATTTTCAGCACGGCTTTTCCAATAAGCCAATTCTTTGTGGACAGCTGGAAGTATTTTGCGATAGACCCTAGACATTAGGGTGATTGGCATCATTGAAACCGACAACCTTTCTAAACAATATAACCTATTGCTTTTATTTGACTAATAACAAAATCCTTTGCATACTCAAATACCTCTTCCCGTTCCGGTTCATTAAAGATTTCATGATAACATTTCGGCCATTCCTTATATCTCTTTTCAGATAACGGGACGTGATTGAACCATTCCTTTACAGTGCCCTTTTTAACAATTTTGTCATCTCCGCCTTGCATGACAAGCATCGGAATATCCTGTATTTTTTCAAGGTCTTCAAAAGCCTCTTTCATGGCACCTGACAATTCCCGATACCATCTAATCGAGACCTTGGTTATATAAAGAGTATCATTAGAATCGGCTTCCCGTACTTCTTCGTTTCTAGTCGCCATTTGGACTGTCAATCCGGAATTCATCCGCAGTGAAGGGAAAACCACATTCAGGCCGTGCGATAAAAGATCCAGAAATTTGGACGGGGTATGAACTAACCCTAAACATGGCGAAGAAAGGATCACTCCCGCAACATTCAATCTTTCTTCCTGTAAGAGGCGGATGGAGATCAAGCCTCCCATACTGTGACCGAGTAAAAAGACTGGCAAATCATAGCGGTAAGCTGCTTGTATCCAATCCTTCACCTCGAAAATGTATTCATCGAAGGAATTAATATGACCGCGGTTCGCTCTTGTTGTCATCCCTTGCCCGGGAAGATCCGCCATAATCACATGGAACCCAGCTGAACGCCACATTTCAATCAGCCAGCCATAACGGCGATGATGTTCCATGGCACCATGAACCATCACGATAACAGCTTTCGCTTCCCCTTCTGCTTCCCACTTCCACATAGTCTTCCCCCTGGAATTAGTTATTACCTATTGTTGGAAAAATTTTATACTTTTATAGGGTCCCTTTTTAAAAAAGGGCAAATATTTTGTGAATCACATCATACTTCCGATACAATAGAATCATCATCCCAAAGGAGCGAGAAAAATGATTTATCCATTTAAAGATAAATATCCACGCATAGCTGATTCTGCTTACATCGCCGATTATGTGACGATTACTGGTGATGTCGAGATTGGCGATGAGTCAAGTGTTTGGTTTAACACTGTGATCAGAGGGGATGTAGCCCCAACTATTATCGGGAAGAAAGTAAATATCCAAGATAATTCTATATTACACCAAAGCCCCAATAACCCGCTAATTTTAGAAGATGAAGTAACGATTGGACATCAAGTTATTTTACACAGTTGTATCGTTCGAAAAAAGGCGTTAATTGGCATGGGTTCTATCATTCTTGATAATGCTGAAATCGGTGAAGGTGCGTTTATTGGAGCGGGAAGTTTAGTACCTCAAGGAAAGAAAATCCCCCCGAATACCTTAGCATTTGGCAGACCCGCAAAAGTTATTAGAGAATTAAACGAAGAAGACAAAAAAGATATGCTAAGAATCTCTACAGAATATGCAGAAAAGGGACAATACTATAAGTCCCTAAAATAAAAACACAAAAAGCACCCATGGTATTTGGGTGCTTTTTGCATTAATTTTTAGATGTTTGTAGTACTTTTTCTAATGCGTAATCACGTTGAAAGGAATAAACATCCTCAACATACACTTGATGCCATACCATGAACATCAACACAGTCCAGATTTTCCTGCTGTTGTCTGCTTTGCCTTGGCAATGATCTTCAAGTAATTGCAACACATATGATTTATTAATCAAATGATCCGTGTTACTATCGCGGATAATATTTTTTGCCCACTCGTTCATTTCATCCTTTAGCCAATGACGGATTGGCACTGGAAACCCTAGCTTTTTCCGGTCAAGCACATGGGCAGGCACTACGCCTTCCGCTGCTTTACGCAAAATATACTTCGTTGTTCCATGAACAGTTTTTAGGCTGGTCGGAATCTTTGAAGCTACTTCGAAAACGGCTTTATCAAGGAATGGCACTCGAAGCTCTAGAGAATGAGCCATCGTCACTTTATCAGCCTTCAGTAAAATATCACCGCGCATCCATGTATGGATATCAATATACTGCATCCGGTCTACTGGATCGTATCCTCGTGATTCAGCGTACAGAGGTTTCGTAATATCGCGATAATCCAGCCCTTCACGATAGACACTTAATAATTCACGCTTCTCTTCTTCTGTAAACATCTTCGCGTTACCAATATAGCGTTCTTCCATTGGAGTAACACCGCGTTCGATAAAGCTTTTCCCTCTCATTCCCTCAGGCATCATGGCTGCGATCCCTTTTAAAAGCACTTTGCCTGCTCTCGGAATATTATTAAATACCTCTAATGATTGGGGTTCATGATAAATATTGTAACCGCCAAATAATTCGTCCGCACCCTCACCAGAGAGAACAACCGTAACATGCTTTCTTGCCTCACGGGCAACAAAATAAAGCGGTACACAGGCCGGATCAGCTAGCGGATCATCCATATGCCACATGATTTTTGGAATTTCATTCATATATTCCTGTGGTGAAATCACATAGCTGATATTTTCCACACCCAGCTTTTCAGCGGTCTCTTTTGCAACATCAATTTCACTAAATCCATTATGCTCAAATCCAACTGAGAAAGTTTTAATCGCAGGGTGATATTCTTTTGCAATCGATGCGATGATTGAAGAATCAATTCCGCCTGAAAGAAACGAACCAACAGGAACATCACTGCGCATGTGCTTTTTGACAGAGTCAAAGAGAACATCTTTAATTTCCTTGATAAAATCAGGTTCTGATTTTTGCACGGGCTTAAAGTGTGCCTTCCAATATCGTTTGATCTCCATCGGTGAGCCTATTTTTTTTGTAAAATAATGCCCCGGCTCTAACTTTTTAATTCCATCAGACATAGTGTTGGGTTCCGGAACAAATTGATAGGTCAAATAATGCTGCAGGGAATCATAATTAAGTACATCATTTTCGAGACCTAACAGAATGCTTTTTTTCTCAGAGGCAAAAAAGGTTCTCTCCCCATCTTCAAAATAGAAAAACGGTTTAATTCCAAAGGGATCACGAGCGCCATAAAGAGTTTGTTCTTGCTTATCCCAAATAACAAAAGAGAACATACCGCGCAGTTTTTCAACCGCTTTTTCCTTCAAATGGCTGTATAGTGCAATAATTACTTCCGTATCAGAACTAGTCGCAAACGTTAAGCCTTCTGTTAGTAGTTCTTCACGCAGTTCAACATAGTTATAAACTTCACCGTTAAAAATAATCCAGTAACGTTCATTTTCATATGTTAGCGGTTGATGACCACTCTCAATATCAATGATACTTAAACGGCGGAACCCAAATTGGATATGATCATCATAATAAAAACCGTCATCATCCGGTCCGCGATGTGTTATAATATCGTTCATATTTTTAAATTGTTGTTTTTGCTCATCACTAAAGTTTTGTGTTTTGTCGTGTACACAACCGATAAAACCACACATTATGTACCTCACCTCATTCTATATATCCGCCAAACGGACGTATTGCTCAAAAGCGCAAAAGTCCCTGCACTAGAGCTGGACTTAAAAAACATACTCTCTAATACTACCACTTTTTTTGTAAAAAATGCACTGTGAACCATAGGTAAATTTATTATCCACATTTTTCACTTCTTTTGTCCTGCTTAAACACTTCATTTTATTTAAAATTTGATTAATTGTACAGGTATATAGACGGAGAAAAAAACAGGAGTTACATATAGTATGTAACTCCCCGCTTTTCTATTTATAGATTTGCTTGCTCTCGTAATGTTTCTACTTTATCTGTGCGCTCCCAAGGAAGATCCACATCTGTACGGCCAAAGTGACCGTAAGCTGCTGTTTGCTGATAAATTGGGCGACGCAGATCCAACATGTTAATGATGCCAGCAGGGCGAAGATCGAAGTTTTTACTAACTAAGTCAACTAGCACATCTTCGCTTACTTTACCGGTACCAAACGTATCAACTGCAATCGAAACTGGTCGTGCTACACCAATTGCATAGGCAAGTTGAACTTCACACTTGTCGGCAAGGCCGGAAGCTACGATGTTTTTAGCAACATAACGTGCCGCATAGGCTGCAGAACGATCAACCTTTGTTGGATCCTTACCGGAGAAGGCACCACCGCCATGGCGAGCATATCCGCCATATGTATGAACAATAATCTTCCGACCAGTTAAACCTGCATCCCCCTGTGGTCCGCCAATAACGAAACGGCCGGTTGGATTAATAAAATATTTTGTATTTTCATCTATGAGCTCTTTTGGAACAACTGGATTGATCACATATTCCTTTAAATTCCGTTGAATTTGCTCTAACGTAACTTCCGGATTGTGTTGAGTGGAGATGACAATCGTATCAATACGGACTGGTTTATCATTCTCATCATATTCCACCGTTACTTGAGTTTTTCCGTCGGGACGAAGGTAATCAAGCACTTTATCTTTCCGAACCTCAGTTAATTTGCGAGCCAGCTTGTGAGCTAGTGAAATCGGAAGTGGCATAAGCTCTTTCGTTTCATTACAAGCAAAACCAAACATTAACCCTTGGTCCCCTGCACCAATTGCTTCGATTTCCTCGTCTGACATATGACCTTCGCGTGCTTCTAATGCTTGGTCAACCCCCATCGCAATGTCCGGAGACTGTTCATCAATAGATGTTAAAACAGCACATGTCTCAGAGTCAAAACCAAATTTCGCACGATTGTATCCGATGTTTTTAATCGTTTCACGAACAATTTTTGGAATATCCACGTAAGTAGACGTGGTGATTTCCCCTGCAACTAACACTAGTCCTGTTGTTACTGAAGTCTCAGCCGCAACACGGGCATTAGCATCCTTTGCTAAGATAGCATCTAAAATGGAATCAGAAATTTGGTCACAAATCTTATCAGGATGACCCTCAGTAACTGATTCAGAAGTGAACAAACGACGTTTTGTTGACATCTGAATTCCTCCTATAATATGAGATTATCGAGGTTTTTGGAAGGTTACAGGAATACTTCTTGAACCCCGAGAATTTGATACGGTACTCATTCCCTTAGTATGTAATAAACAAAGGATTTTTATTAGAGACTGTTTTCATAAAAGGACTTATACAAAACAAAAAACCTTCCTGAGAGGAAAGGTTGTTCCGGGCCTTTCGCTCTTATCGTTCAAGGCTTGAGCCTTGCGTCAGATTAGCACCTTCGCACGTGAAAAGGACCTTTTAGGTGGTCAATCTTTTCATACTGCAGGTTGCTGGGTTTCATTGGGCCTGTCCCTCCACCAGCTCGGGATAAGAGAGTATCCGTTCAACTTAGAATATTAACACATCATCAAACAATGTCAATGGATTTTTTAAGAATCTTCGTCCATGTCAATAGGGAAATTTCAAAATAGTATAATTTCCATTTTCATTCAGGTATGCATAATTTTAAAAAATTCTGTTAAATAGTATGCATCAATCTAGTCAATGTGTTATACTTTTTGTATTATTTACAACATAAAAACTAAAATAAAGGAAGGTTTATAATATGAATTCAGTTGATACTCGAAATGAGTTATTGCAATTATTAAAGGAAAATCATGTAAATGTCCAATTATCAGTACCTCAATTAGTGGAAAAGATCTTAACTCGTGATGAGGGATCACTCACCTCTACCGGAGCAATTAGTGTTGTTACCGGAAAATATACTGGCCGCTCTCCTCAAGACAAATTCATTGTTTTAGAAGAATCAACGAAAGAGAAAATTGAATGGGGCACTACCAACCAACCTATTTCTGAAGCGGTTTTCACAGGACTTTATCATAAGGTTATTGATTATTTAAGAAAGAAAAATGAAATTTTTGTTTTTAAAGGCTTTGCAGGTGCTGATAAAAAATCACGCTTGTCTATCCAAGTCGTAAATGAGTTAGCTTGGCAAAATTTATTTGTACATCAGTTGTTTATTCGACCTACTGATGATGAATTACTTGCTCATGATGCCGGTTTCACTGTTATTTCTGCACCTAATTTCAAGGCAGATCCTGCTGTTGATGGTACGAACTCAGAAGCTTTTATTATGATTTCTTTTGAGAAAAGAATTGTTTTAATCGGTGGAACAGAATACGCCGGTGAAATGAAGAAATCTATATTTTCTGTCATGAATTACTTACTCCCTGAAAGTAATATTTTTTCCATGCACTGTTCTGCTAATGTTGGCAATGAAGGCGATGTGGCTCTATTCTTTGGCTTGTCCGGAACAGGTAAAACAACTTTGTCTGCTGATCCGAACCGCCGACTAATAGGTGACGACGAGCACGGCTGGTCATCTAATGGCGTCTTTAATATCGAGGGCGGCTGCTATGCAAAATGTATCAATCTTTCTCGTGAAAAAGAACCGCAAATTTTTGATGCGATCCGCTTTGGAACTGTCCTAGAAAATGTGACATTGAACCAGGAATCTAGAGTCCCTGATTACGATGATGGAACGTTGACAGAAAATACACGTGCAGCATATCCGATTGATGCAATCGATAATATTGTTCAACCAAGCATCGCGGGTCATCCTAACACAATCGTCTTTTTAACGGCTGATGCCTTTGGAGTGCTTCCTCCAATTTCCAAATTAACAAAGGAACAGGCGATGTATCACTTTTTAAGCGGCTACACATCAAAATTAGCTGGAACCGAGCGTGGAATAACATCACCACAAGCTACCTTCTCGACCTGCTTTGGCGCTCCATTCCTACCTCTCCCTGCGACTCGTTACGCAGAAATGCTCGGTGAAAAAATCCTTGAGCACAATGCCAATGTTTTTCTAGTCAATACTGGCTGGACTGGCGGAGAATACGGTGTTGGTAATCGGATGAAGCTTTCCTACACACGTGCCATGGTTCAAGCGGCACTTGAAGGTGAACTAAATCATGTTGAAACCGTGAAGGATGAGATCTTTGGATTAAATATCCCGCTCCATATCGCAGGGGTTCCAGATGAAGTCCTGCAGCCGGTTAAAACTTGGTCTGATCCTTTTGCCTATGAGAAGAAGGCAAAAGAATTAGCAGCAAAGTTCCAAGATAACTTCAAGAAATTCAAAAATGTTTCCCAAGATATTAAAGAAAACGGCGGACCAACCTCGTAAGCGGAAGCGCCCGTTTAGCGGCGTATGGACTGGAGCACTTTGACTGAGATAAAGGAAACACGGAGAGCGTAGCGATTCGATGTTGACTTATCGTAGGGAAAAGGGCGAAGTCCACTAGCCGTTGGGCGCTGGAGCTGGACATCATCTAATTTCAATGATACATCTAAGCCCATATCATTTTGATATGGGCTTTCCTATTATTAATTCGTCGAATTCAATGAAACTAATTGATAGGTTATTGTCGTTCTGTTATTTTGCAACTCAACTTTTTTTATCAATGCGGTACCGCTTGAATCACTATCCATTGTTTTTCTAACATCAATTGGAATCTCGATTGGATAAAGTCTGTACCCTTCTTTTTCTAACAAAAAGACGTTTTCCTCGACCCGTTTCTCTCTGCCTTTAGTCACAATCATCGTATTTAACTCAAGAGGCATACCCATTAATATCCGCTCCTCTGCTTGTATTACCTATATATTATCATCTTTTGCGATGACTTTTCATCCAATTCGTTAAATCATTAACTACTTTTCTGTTTACTGCCGGGGGAAAGTAATGTGTAAACTCGTTAAAGTACCATACTTGGACTGTTTTTTCTAAAAACCTTAGCCTTTTCTCTAGTCGATACGCGTGTTCCACCGAGACATTTCCATCCTTCACCCCATGGATAATCAGTACAGGGGCTGACATTCTTTCTAATTGATAAAGTGGGGTCCTGTCTTCGTACCGTTCTGGAAACTTCTGTGGGGTTCCGCCAATGACTCGTTTCATCATTCTCCGTAAATCTTTCCGTTCCAAATAGGTGAGGGACATATCACTGACCCCACCCCAGGTGACAACAGAGGCAGTTTCAGGAAACTCAATTGCGGTTAAAAGTGCCATCACACCGCCACGTGAGAATCCAAAAATATGTATTTCTTGCACCCTAGGTAATGATTTTAACAGCAAAAAGGCTGAAAACGCATCTTCCCGATCGTCACCGGCAAAATCCTCATTGCCCTCCCCACCTTGATTCCCGCGATAGTAAGGGGCAAAAACAATAAAGCCCTCTGCAGCAAACTGGGCAATCCTTGCGGGTCGAACTTTGCCCACATTTTTAATACCACCGCGTAAATAAAGGAATCCATCATAGTCACCTTCCCCAATCGGTTCCGCAAGCAATCCCTTCACTCGTAATCCATTGGAAAGGTACGTGATGACTTTTAATTCAACGTTAGGATTTGGAGAAGGAAAGCGCATGATATCGACGATTCTACCATTACTGTTTTGGTTCATCTGCAAAACTTCCCTTTTTTCGTAAATTTATAATCACTGGGCATTCACATATTTTTCTCCACTTCATAATATATCTTAGGCAATTAGCCCAGATTTTTTGAAATATAAGGAGGCTCGCTTCATGAAAAAATCGTTAAAGTTCAGTTTCTCCTTTCTGCTCATCACTATACTTATGTTTTCACTTGTCGCTTGTAATAGCACCACAAAAAATGACACGAAGAAACTTGAAAAAGTTCGAATCGCTGAAGTTACCCGGTCTATTTTCTATGCTCCGCAGTATGTTGCCCTAGCCAAGGGATTTTTCAAGGCTGAAGGTTTAGACGTTACACTCACAACTACACCCGGCGGCGATAAAACCATGACCACGCTAATTTCCGGGGGTGCAGATGTAGCCCTGGTTGGTTCAGAAACATCCATTTATGTTTACGCCCAAGGGGCAAACGACCCGGTCATAAATTTTGCCCAATTAACTCAGACAGATGGTACCTTCCTCGTTGCACGGAAAAAGATTGATAATTTTTCATGGGATCTCTTAAAAGGTAAAACGTTCTTAGGACAACGTAAAGGCGGCATGCCTCAGATGGTTGGTGAGTTTGTTTTAAAGAAGCATGGGATCGATCCACAAAAGGATTTGAACTTAATCCAGAATATTGATTTTGCCAATATTGCCAATGCGTTCGCCTCTGGAACGGGTGAATTTGTACAATTATTTGAGCCAACGGCAAGTATTTTCGAAAAAGAAGGAAAAGGTCATATTGTGGCTTCCTTCGGTAAAGAGTCCGGTCACGTCCCATATACAACGTATATGTCCAAGGAAAGTTATATGAAAGAGCATAAGGGAACGGTTGAAAAGTTTACACGAGCAATCTACAAAGCACAACAGTGGGTTAAATCGCACAGCGCAGCGGAAATTGCCAAAGCCGTGGAACCGTACTTCCCGGACACAGATTTAGAGATTATGACAACCGTTATTGAGCGCTATAAAAGTCAAGGTTCTTTTGCTACAAATCCAATTCTTGATCAAGCAGAATGGAATAATCTTCAAAATATCATGGACGAAGCCGGTGTACTGCCAAAAGAAGTGGATCATCAAACACTTGTAAACACAGAAATTGCTAACAAGATTATCAAAGAATAAAGGAAAGGGAGGCCGTCCTTATGAGCTTTTTAACCGTTCAAAATATTCACCATACCTATTTTACGAAGTCCTCTGCCACCACGGCCCTCTCCAATATTTCATTAACTGTAGAGGAGGGCGAGTTTGTCTCCCTCCTCGGCCCAAGCGGCTGTGGTAAGACAACTCTGCTTTCCATTATTTCTAGTTTGCTTAAACCAACGCAAGGAACCGTCTTGTTAGAAAATAAACCAGTAACCACCGCAAAAAGTCAAATTGGTTATATGCTCCAACAGGATTATTTATTTCCTTGGAAGACGATTGAAGAGAATATCCTGATGGGTCTAAAGTTATCCAAACAGTTGAATCAAAACACAAAAGCTGCAGCCCTACGCCTGCTTAATCAAATCGGATTAACTGGGGTTGAAAAACAACTTCCCAGGCAGTTATCAGGGGGGATGAGGCAGCGGGTAGCTCTCGTCCGTACTCTGGCTACTGAACCAAAACTGCTTATGCTTGATGAGCCTTTTTCCGCTCTCGATTATCAGACAAAGTTGAAACTTGAGGATTTAGTATCACAAACATTAGATGAATTTGGTAAAACTGCGATTCTTGTTACTCACGATATTGGTGAGGCTATTGCCATGAGTGATCGGGTCTTTTTACTTTCACCCAGTCCAGGAAGAATCTATAAAACCTTTACGATGCCGGAGGAGCTAAGAAATATATCCCCATTTGAAGCAAGAAACCATGAGGCCTATTCAAGTATTTTTCAAACGATATGGAAGGAGTTGGAGTCTCTTGAGCGAGAAAAAGAATAAGCTGGAGCTACTCCATAAAAACTACATTCAATCGTTGAAGATTGAAAAAAGATGGGTTGGATTTTATCAAGCGATTATATTTATCCTCTTTTTCACTAGTTGGCAATTGGCCAGTCAAAAACAATGGATTGACCCGTTACTTTTCAGTTCTCCCTTGAAGATATGGAACTTACTTCTTGAAAAAATTCAGGATGGAACACTAATCAGTAATATAGGCGTAACATTAACAGAAACTGTTTTTGGATTTATTCTTGGCACCTTACTAGGGACAATTTTAGCTGCGATCCTCTGGTGGTCCCCGATGATTTCCAGGGTGCTCGATCCATATCTTGTCATCTTAAATGCACTGCCAAAGGTTGCTTTAGGACCTATTATAATTGTGGCGCTGGGTCCAGGATATTCTTCGATCATAGCCATGGGTGCGATTATCTCGATTATCATTACAACTATTGTGGTTTATACCTCATTCAAAGAGGTCGATCCGAATTATCTAAAAGTGCTCCAAACTTTCGGAGCCAATCGATGGCAATGCTTCAAAGAGGCTATTCTTCCTGCGAGTTTTCCAACGATAATTTCTACATTAAAGGTGAATGTCGGCCTCTCCTGGGTCGGTGTAATCGTCGGAGAATTTCTTGTATCATCAAGAGGGCTCGGCTATATGATCATTTACGGCTTCCAAGTCTTTAATTTTACACTTGTTTTCTTATCCCTGTTGGTTATCGCTGTATTTGCCACGATTATGTATCAGCTCGTCGAATTATTAGAGAAAAAAATTATCAAGGAATAGTGGATGGGTATGACTCTCTACTATTCCTTTTCGTTTTGTAACTTTCGAATGTGTGTAACACACTGTTCGACGACTTGGTCTTTCATGATAAAGCTGTAATGATTTCCGAATCGCTTTAGCAATATATCACCTGTAACTAAAACGGGACCCTTGGTTTCGTGGTAACTAGTCGTTTCCTCCACCCGATCGACCTTCCCCCAGAAGACCGCCTTCACATAAGACTTCCTTGAGTCTGAAAATTTATACTCTGCAATAAATTTTAACTTATCTAAAATGGCACCCGTTTCCTCATATGCTTCCCGGTGTGCGGCCTCTTCAAGAGTTTCCCCTGATTCCATTTTTCCGCCGGGAAATTCGAGTCCTCTTTCTTTATGGTCCGTCAGCAGCCACTCTTCCCCATATTGGCAAATGACCAACACATGCTTGGCTTTCTCTTCGAAAGAATTTTGTGAAAATGACAAATCTACCGGATTTCCATTTTCATCTAAAAAATGCATCATTCTAAATTCCGCCTCAACAGTTTTAACCTAATTATAATGAAAAAAGAAAAATCCTAAAGTTAGGATTTTTCTTACAGAGTAATTATTTTATTTTGGCAGTATATCCATACTTTCAATATGATGTTTTGCTTCCTCATCACCAAGTTTATGCAACATTCCATACACTTGCTGAATGGTACTGTCATATGCATCGTTTTCACGGTCATAATGATACTCCACATATGGAACATGGGCTCTAAAGAAGTTTTTCCATTCGGTTGAATAATTTTGGTCAAAAAGCTCCCGCAATTGGATAATTTCTTCAGTATCTGCCTGAATTTTATAACTCCAGGTTGCACTTGTAGCACTTTGCGAAATTTGTCCGCTTCCTACATCAATATAATAAGTTTTCTTTTGCTCATCCATTATTATGTCATCCCCTTTTACTCATTAGTAATTTGCAAATAGAAAAAATTTATTCTTTGTCAAATTTCGAGTCATTTTTTAGCAGTAAATACGCTATAATAAACATACAACTAAAGAAACAGATTTTTCAGTCAATTTACAAACGGTTAAGTTAGCATTATTTTATCTTTATAAGGGAAAAGATAACTAGGAGGTGTACCAAATGAAATTAGTAGATGAGTTGTACGAAATGTACCGGAACAAGCTTACCGGTGATGAAGAAGATATCGACATGCTGGCCTTTGCGTTTTTAGAAGAAATGTCACATGAAGATTTACTTGCCCTAATCCAAGAAATGGATAAGCAGGAGTTATATAATTTAATGGGTATTTACTTAATTGAAAGTTTGAAGGGTAAATTCGCCCAAGAAGAGTACGGACAGCACCGCACAAATACTTATCATCCTCGAAATATTCATTAACCTTACATAATAACATAAGGATGGAAGCTCGAACAAAGGGCTTCCCTTTTTCTTTTCTCAATAAAATGCAATTTCATGCTACAATAGAGAAAAAAGGAGGATACTCACTCATGTATGTAGTAGCTGTCATTTGTATTATTATTGTTATCGTTGTCCTTATTCTAGCCGTGGGTACCACTTCTAAAGCCTACACATATAAACATACTGTCGACCCATTAGAAAACAATCCACATCTTGAACAAGAACATAATCAGGACCAAAATAAAGCATAAAAAATTCCTATTCAAGCGAATAGGAATTTTTTTTATGCTTAAGCAAATACCTGTTTAAGGTCTTCCTTGCTTTGTTCAAGCCAAAAACGCATTAAACGTTTGGCGCCTTCTAAATCATGTAGTTTTGCCTGGCCGCATTGTCTTTCATTTGCAGCAGGAATTTCAATGATTTCAAGGGCATCTTTCATTGTATCTTCTAAAAGATCAATAATTTCTTCGACAGTTGGCTCTCCGCTAACGACAAGATAATATCCTGTTTGACAGCCCATTGGTGAAATATCAATAATATCGAAGTGGTTGTACTTCTCGGAATGCTTGCGAAGATTAAAAGCAAGCAAGTGCTCGAGTGTATGAATGACATCAGGTTTCATCGCCTGTTTATTTGGCTGGCAAAAACGAATATCATACTTATTAACAACACCGTCACTTCCAACCTTGTGAACTCCGCAATGTCTCACATAAGGGGCTTTAACAGCGTTATGATCTAAATCAAAGCTTTCAACTGAAGGCATCGATATCACTCCTTTTTTTATCTACCATTTATCATACAATAAATTCCGAGTTTTTTCATCCACATACATATATTTAACAATTTAGACGAGATTATTAAATTATGGTATGTTGTAAATAATTGTAGATAAGGAGAGATGGTCATGCTTAAAAAAGCCTTCCTGGCGATTATTCGTTTTTACCAAATTGTTATCTCACCATTAAAACCACCGACCTGCCGGTTTTATCCAACCTGTTCTCATTATGGCCTAGAAGCCATTCAACGGTTTGGTGCGCTCAAAGGCGGCTGGTTGACCATCAAAAGGATAGCAAAATGCCATCCCTTTCATCCTGGTGGTCTGGATCCTGTACCTGAAAAAGATAAACTCTAATTCTTATTCCCATCAACAATTAAATCAAGCTTCCCTGTCTTGGGGTCGATGACCAATCCATGAACAGGTACATCTTTTGGCATTAATGGATGATTTTTGATGATATCGACACTGTGCTCCACACTCTCGGTTACATTATCAAACCCATGAAGCCACTGGTTAATATTGATGCCGGAATATGTAAGCGTATCAAGGGTTTCATCTGTTATTCCACGCTCCTTCATACTCTCAATCACCGGTTCAGCTTTTAGACCGCTCATACCGCAATCATAATGAGCAATGACTAAAACCTCCTGAGCTTTTAATTGATAAACCGCAATCAGGATACTTCTCATCACACTTCCAAACGGGTGTGACAATAGGCCGCCAGCGTCTTTTATAAGCTTCGCATCACCATTTCCCAAATTTAATGCTTTGGGCAATAGCTCCAATAATCTAGTATCCATACATGTAAGAATCACCATGCGCTTATTCGGAAATTTGGTTGTTTCGTACTTTTCATATTCATGCTGCTCCACAAATTTTTTATTATAGTCTAACAGCTCATTCAATAATGTTGAGTTACTCATGATAACCACCCTTTCCTTTATTTCTATAAGCATACCTAATTTTTCATGATGAAACAAAATTTTATACTTGCATTTCGGGAAAATTTTTTATAAGATACAATTGGAAATCGGAATCGTTCCGTATTATGTATTAATCATTATTCAGAATTCAAAAAAACTTTCGAAAACAAATCGTAATTAATCCGATTTAATAATATTACTAAGGAGCCATTATGAAAAAAATCATCCGTATCCTTTCTATTCTGCTACCATTAAGCCTTCTGTTGTCCGCCTGTACAAATAGTAAAGATCAAGTACAAAAAAAGAAGGACCAGTTAACTGTTTATACAACCGTATTTCCACTTCAATATTTTACTGAACAAATTGGCGGCAAATATGTAAATGTTAAAACGATTTATCCGCCCGGAGCAGATGAACACACATTTGAACCATCCCAAAAAGATATGATGAATTTAGCCGATTCAGACTTATTTTTCTATATTGGTCTTGGGCTGGAAGGATTTGTGGAAAAAGCTAAAGGAACATTAAAAAATGAACATGTTACATTAATCCCAACAGCTGAGGATCTTAAGCTCCCAAAATTCGACGATTCACATGAGGAGGAACATGATCAAACTCACAAGGATATCAATCCACATGTATGGCTTGACCCGATTTATTCAAAAGAAATGGCTGCGGTCATTCGTGATAGCTTAATCAAACAAATGCCTCAAAATAAACAATTATTTAATGAAAATTTTCAACAACTTGCCGAAAAGTTAGATGAATTAAATACTAATTATGAACAGGCACTCACAAATGCAAAGCATAAAAAAATTATCGTAACACATGCGGCCTTTAGTTATTGGGAAAAACGGTATGGAATTGAACAAATCAGCATCTCAGGGCTGTCGACAGCCAATGAGCCAACCCAGAAAGAATTAGAAAAAATAATCTCTGTTGCTGAACAAGATGGTTTGCACTATATGCTTTTCGAACAAAATGTCCATTCAAAGCTTGGAAAGATTGTTCAAAAAGAAATTGGTGCAAAAGCTTTACCTATTCATAATCTTGCTGTTTTGTCCAACGATAACATCAAAAACAAAGAAACCTATTTTTCATTAATGAATCAAAATCTCGAATCATTAAAAACTGCTTTAAATAATTAATTGTTGATTAAATGAACCAGGCCCTTTTCTGGTTCATTTTTTTTATAAAGTATATGTTTCTTTCAATAACAAGACTTCCTGTAATTTTTTCTCGTTTATTTCAAATCCAATCCCGGGACCTGACGGGACCTTTACGAATCCGTTTTCTACAGTTACTTCGGGAGTGATAATGTCTTCCTCCCAAAAACGATTAGACGCGGAGATATCTCCTGGGATGGTGAAGCCTGGTAAGGAGGCGAGTGCAATATTATGGGCGCGGGATATTCCAAATTCAATCATTCCTCCACACCAGACAGGTATGCCCTTTACAAAGCAATAGTCATGAATTCGTTTTGCTTCATACAAGCCGCCAACTCTGCCCACTTTTATATTAATCACTTGACAGCTTCCAAACTCAATGGCTTTTCGAGCATCCTCAAAGCTGACGATACTTTCATCTAAACAAATAGGTGTCTTTATTTCTTTTTGCAGCATTGCGTGTTCAAGAATATCATCAAAGCCCAGCGGCTGCTCAATCATCAGTAAGTTAAAGTCATCCAGTGCCTTTATTCGATCGATATCTTTTAAGGTATAGGCAGAATTAGCATCCGCCATGATTGCGAGGTCTGGATAAACGCTGCGAATTTCAGAGAGAAAAGAATAATCTTGCCGTGGATTTATTTTTACTTTAATCCGCTGATAACCGGCTTCAAGATATTGTTCGATTTGTTGGAGTGCATTTTTAGTTGAGTCTGTCGCCACCACTACACCTGAGGCAATAAGCGAGCGTGTCCCGCCCAGGGTTTTTGCTAGCGGCTGTGAATAACTTTTTGCAAATAAATCCCATAGAGCCGTTTCTAATGCGGCCTTAGCCATATTGTTCCTTCTTATCGAGCGAAAAAGCAGTGAAACCTCTTGGGGATGATTGATCGGATTTTTTTTTAATAAAGGAATCAAAATATCAGTTAACATATGTAAACTTGTTTTTACCGTTTCTTCTGTGTACCATGGGGTGGAAAATGCCACGCCCTCCCCAAACCCTGTAACACCATCTGAATTGGTTATCTTAATGATGATTCCCTCACGGTCCGTCACGGCTCCTAAATGGGTTAGAAATGGTTCCTTTAAGGGCATTTGGATGATATTTAACTCAAGCGATGCTATCGTCAGCATTGATCTACCCACTTCCGCAGCTCCCGGCGCAACAGTTTTTTCGATGCATTTCTAGGCAGTTCTTCCATAAAATAAAATGCTTTCGGTACCTTATATTTGCCTAATTGCTCTTTACAAAATTGCATTAGTTCTTCACTCGAAGGATTGGTTCCCGGTTTTTTTATTATAAAAGCAATCGGCACTTGTCCCCACTTAGCATCCTCTAAACCTGTAACCCCTGCCTCTAAGACATCCCGATGGGCTAACAAAACCGCCTCAATCTCGGCAGGGTAAATATTCTCTCCCCCTGAAATAATTAAGTCAGAACGGCGATCAAGTACATATAAGAAGCCTTCTTCATCTAAGTACCCCACATCTCCCGTGTGGAACCAGCCATTTTGAAACTTTTCTTCTGTTACTTCAGGAAGGAATAAATAACCCGGGGTAACATTTGGTCCTTTGACGACAATTTCACCTGGCACACCTGAGGGAACTTGGCTGCCATTTTCCGAAACAATTTGAACTTGCGAGGTGAACAATGGCTTTCCGGCTGATCCCAGTTTTGACAGACTATACTCTGGAGCAAGTGTTACGATTTGTGAGGAGGATTCAGTCATTCCATAGGTTTGGAATACAGGAATTTCTTTTTCTACACACGCTTGTAGTAATGGTAATGGCGCGGGTCCCCCTCCAAGAAGCATACAGCGAAAATGATCTGGAAGGCGCCTGTCTTGAAGAGCATCAACAATTCGACCTAGGGCTGTACCAACAACTGACATGATCGTCACTTTTTTATCATGAATATCATTAATGGTATCTTCCGCATCAAAGTGGTCGTGGAGAACGATAGGGATTCCATAGATGACACTGCGCATTAAAATTGAAAAGCCGCTAATATGAAAGAGGGGAACGTTACAAAGCCAGCAATCACCTTCCATAAAGCCCAAATTCAAGGCTGAACCTACTGAACTCCACCAATGATTTCCATAGGTTTGAATTACCCCTTTGGGATTTCCTGTCGTTCCTGATGTATACATAATCGTACATACTTCCGACAAGCCGATTTCTTCCTGAATATCGGGTTCACAAGTAATCCCGGTTAATAAGTCCCCCTTCGTTACCATGTCTAAGGACGGAAGCTGTCTATTTATGAATGCTCTTGTATCAGAAAAAGAGTCGTCAAGTAGTAAAGAAGCCACCTTTGAATCTTTTAACTGCCAGACCAATTCTGCCGGAGCGAGGCGGTTGTTTAAAATTACAGAATGAACCCCTAACAACTGGAGTGCAAATAAAATAACAACGGTATCAAGATTATTTTTTAATAGCACACCAACATATTGGTCTTTTTGTACTCCTAACCCTTCTAACTGGCCTGCTGCTTGATAAGAACGCTGGTAGAGTTCTCCGAAGGTTATCGTTTGTTCTTGAAAATAAACAGCGGTCCGTTCAGGGGTTAGAAACGCTCTTTTCTTTAAAAAATTAGGTATCTTTTCGCTTTGCATATCTGTCACCTTTCCAAATCCGTCTTGCTCGTACCCGTCTTCCTATTAAAAACAGCCTGATGGGAACCATCAAGCTGATTAAAAAAGCGCAAGCGCCCGTTTAGCGGCGTATGGACTGGAGCTCTTTGACTGAGATAAAGGAAACACGGAGAGCGTTAGCGAACCGATGTTGACTTATCGTAGGGAAAAGAGCGAAGTCCACTAGCCGCTGGGCGCTGGAGCTAGGCAGTAATCTAAGTTCAAAAACTTATAATTAACATTTTAAAATTACGATCAAGGAAAACGAGGGAATTTACCAAAATCAGGCTTACGCTTTTCCTTAAAGGAGTCGCGCCCTTCTTTTGCTTCATCGGTTGTATAGTAAAGAAGAGTCGCATCGCCAGCAAATTGTTGAAGACCTGCTAAGCCGTCTGTATCAGCATTCATGGCTGCTTTCAAGAAACGAAGGGCAGTAGGACTTTTCTCCAGAATTTCATTACACCATTGGATGGTTTCTTCTTCTACTCTTTCAAGCGGAACCACTGTATTAACTAAGCCCATATCAAGTGCCTCTTGGGCATTGTACTGACGGCAAAGGAACCAAATCTCCCTAGCCTTTTTATGTCCAACAATTCTCGCTAGGTAGCCTGAGCCATATCCGGCATCAAAGCTTCCTACTTTCGGTCCGGTTTGACCGAAAATCGCGTTATCCGCTGCAATCGTTAAGTCACACACAATGTGTAACACATGACCGCCTCCGATGGCATATCCTTTTACCATTGCGATAACAGGTTTCGGAATCACACGAATAAGGCGCTGCAGGTCAAGAACATTTAGACGAGGAATCTGATCCTCTCCAACGTATCCCCCGTGGCCGCGGACTGTTTGGTCACCGCCTGAACAAAATGCCTTTTCTCCTGCACCGGTTAAAACAATTACCCCTATACTTGAATCATCTCGTGCATAAGCGAAAGCATCAATTAATTCCGAAACAGTTCTCGGTGTAAATGCATTATGTACGTGTGGACGATTAATGGTGATTTTCGCAATCCCATTGGATGTTTCATATAGAATTTCTTCATATTTGCGTCCTGCAATCCATTCTACTGTCAAAATGAAATCCTCCTTTTATTTATTCCTTTGACAAAAAGTCACTTACTATTGTACCAAACTTTTCTGGTTCTTCCACATGAATTGCATGCCCACTACCTTCAATAACCTTCCATGAGCTATTTTTAAGCTCTTTCATCATTTTATCCGCAATATCACAAAACTTTTTATCTTCTTTACCTGTTAAGAGCATAACCTCACATGTAAGTTTGTTTAAATTCCCCCACCAGCTGGGTTGGGACCCAGTTCCCATCCCCAGCAGACTGTTAGCAAGCCCACTCGGCGAATTGTTTAAACGTTGTTCTCTTATGATTTGCTTTTGTGCTGAAGGCAGTCGTTTTATCGTTTGAAAAAGGGGGATTCCTTCCCAATAATCTACAAACGAGCGTATCCCTCGTTCTTTAATAAAATGAGCAAGTTCTTCATCTTTCATACGGCGAAGATGTCTTTCATCTTCTGTTGCCAGACCGGGTGAAGCACTTTCAAGTATCAATTTTCGGACCCGCGTTGGGAAAAGCAAGGCAAAGGTAAGAGCAAGTCTTCCCCCCATAGAGTAACCCAGCAGATCTACTTGCTTAACATCTAAATGTTCAAGGATCGCTTTTAAATCCTTTGCAACTGATTCTATTTGGTATCGACTAAGTACATCGGGTGATTCCGTTTTTCCATGTCCAATGATGTCAGGACTAATTAGGTGCACTTTCTTCCCCCAAGTATCATAGAATGGAGTCCATGTCGAGGTGTCCCCGGTAAATCCATGTAAAAGAACAAGCGGAATAGGAATAGATCCTTCACCGTATACTTCGACATGATATTGAATTCCGTTGCTAATAATCTTCATTTACTATTCACCTTTGACAAAGTTCGTTATTTCCCCGGAAACAAAACTCCAAAATTCTCGGTGTTCGTCCCGGTTATTGTCCCTATTTGTTTTAAGCTCATATACTTTTAATCCCGTTTGATGAGTAGCCTTTTTCATTTCAGACTCTAAGTGGTCCCAATCTTCAATCTTCGTAAATTCACCCTTAAACATCTTTACTGCATGCTCAAATTCAAGATCTAGTGGTGTTCCAAACAGCAGTTCAAAATTCTTAGGATGCTCCGATTGTGGCAGGAAGGAAAAAATTCCGCCTCCATTATTGTTAACAAGAAGAATATTAATATCTATATTGTATAATTTTGCTGCAATTAGACCATTTAAGTCATGGAAGAAGGTCAAATCGCCTAGAACAAGAAAGATGGATTTCGAGTATAAAGCAGCACCTAACGCAGTCGAAACAGTTCCATCGATCCCATTGGCTCCCCTGTTGGCCATTACTTTGATTGCTTTATTATTGTTGAGAAAAAAACTATCCAAGTCGCGAATTGGCATGCTATTTCCAACAAAAAGAGTCGCACCTTCTGGTACCATCTCGGCTAATTGATAGAATAGTTTGCCTTCACTTAATTCTCTGATATCCCTTAGGGCATTCATATTTTCTTTGGTTAGTTCGTTTATTTTTTTCCATTTCGTTAAAAATTCGGATGAAGAGTTCGGAACAGTATATGTTAATAACTTTTCGCAGAATAATGATTCATTGCAGAAAATCATATTTGTTGATAATGCTGAAGGGTCACGCCATCCTCCTCCGCCATCAATAACATATTGTTCTGCGCTTCCATTTTCTTTTAAAAATATCGTTAATGCCTTTGATATGGGCATCGCTCCAAACCTTAAAATAACATCCGGTTTAAGAAAGGATTTTGCATCATCAACCCGTAAGAAAGTATCATACGTTTCAATAATATTTTCAAGGCTGTGCTGCCCACTTCTTAATTGTGATAAGGGGTCTGCCATGATTGGAAAATTTAATTGCTCGGCTAATTGCGTAACCGCTTTAGGGAATTCCGGATCTCCCATGTTTCCACAAATAATAACACCTTTATTTGTCTTAGTAAGCCTTTTTGCTATTTCCTGAAAATGTTCATCTGAAAGCGTTAAGTCCCCGTTTTGAACTTTTATATACCCGTTGGGTCGTTCATTAAGTTCGAAGAGCTCTTCATCCAACTTTGGGATGAGCGGCTCTCTGAAAGGAAAATTCAAATGTACAGGACCTGCTGGGGCACTTGTGGTAATCGCAACGGCCCGTGCACAAACGGTTCTGGCATAACGGATAATTTCTTCACTTTTTTCAGGCAATGCCATTTCGGAGAACCATTTTACATGCTTCCCATATAAATGAATTTGGTCAATGGCTTGCGGTGCACCAACTTCTCTTAATTCATGCGGACGGTCCGCTGTTAAGACGATCAATGGAACCCGAGCATAGCGTGCTTCCACAATCGCTGGAAAATAGTTCGCAGCTGCCGTACCCGAGGTACATAGAATCGCCACTGGCCTATTTAACGACTTTGCAATCCCTAACGCAAAAAAAGCAGCTGACCTTTCGTCTACATGGATATGGACTTTTAAGTCAGGATGCTCTGCCATAACCATCGCCATTGGAGTTGACCTTGAACCAGGGCTGACAACGACATCTGTTACTCCCGAAAAAATAAGCTCTGCAACAACGGCAGCAATATAAGCTGTTAATGATTCTTGATGATTCATATCAGTTTCCTCCAAGGGCTCGGAGCATGGGTTTAAATTTCAAACTCGTCTCCAAGTATTCACTTTCCGGGTCAGAATCGGCAACTACTCCACAGCCTGCAAACAAGGATACTTCGTTCCCCTGAATCAAACCAGAGCGAATGGAAACTGCAAATTCGCCATTTTTTCTGTAGTCCACCCAACCTAGTGGGGCAGCATAGAAACCACGATCAAGTTCTTCTACTTGTCTAATTTTCACAACCGCTTCATCCTTAGGAAGTCCGCCAAGTGCTGGTGTTGGGTGTAGCCGTTCGACTAATAACAGCAAGGAAGCATCCTTATGGCATTTACCGATAACAGGGGTATATAAATGCTGAATATCCCTTATCTTCATAAGCTGCGGCTTATCAGGGAGGATAATTTCTTCACATGATTCTTCAAGCGCTTCCTTGATCATTTCAACAACGAAACCATGTTCAATTAGATTCTTTTGATCATTTAATAACAATTGACCTAGTTGCTGGTCTTCTTTTTCTGTTTTCCCCCGTGGAATAGAACCGGCAAGGCAGGTAGAATATACTTCATTTGCTTGTTTTTTGACCAGTCGCTCCGGAGATGCCCCAATAAAGCAATCGCCATTCGATTCAAAGGCAAAAATAAAGCTTTCGTGCTGTTGATTAAATAAATTATTCAATACAGCCTCTGCCTCAACCTGATCGTTAAAAACAAGCCTCAGTTCCCGGGCTAGGACGACCTTTTTGAGTGGACCTTCTGTTAGTTCCTTCACAACCCCATCAACAGTTTTTTTCCACTGCTCAGGTTTAATCTCTCTCGTTTCTAGAAGGGCTGCCGTATTTATCCGTTCCTTATGTTGGAGAGAAGTTAATAGCTGATTTCTCTCTTCGCTTATTTTTTTAAATAAAAAAGGATCCTCCTGTGGAGTACAAACAATATTCGTGGTTAAAAAGGTTTGACCGCGTATGATACTCAATAAATATTTTGGTGTATGGAACAATGAATCAGCGTACTTAGACCAGAGGTCAGTTTTTTCCTTGTGTGGGTCGAAAGAAAACCCTCCGAACATGACAGGCCCCACAGCAATTTCTGTATATGGATTAAAAATGAGGCAGTCCTCTAAAAATTTCTCCCACTCCTTTTCAACATGAAAAAAGCGGTCAGAAGCCTGATCCGTCTGAATTTGTTTAGCAATCCCAAGTCCAATAAGAAAGGTCTCATCCGTTGGGTCCTTCCAGAAGAATCTTTCCCCGCAATAATGTTCTTTTCCAATATTAAAAAATGATAGTGGGTTAATCGTGTCCATTTTATGAACTTCACTAATCAATATGGGCCGGCCCAGTTCTTTCGCACGGTTAACTGCCAAAAGACCTCGTTCCATAATTTCTAATTCTTGAATGGTAACCAAACAAATCCCTCCAAAACAGCCGAAATGACTGTTATCCATTCATATTCATGCTAAATTTAACATACAACTCCTATTGTAAAGAAGTCAATTATAGTTGTCACTAGCAAACCTGCTCCATTACCTATTATATATCAAGTTTTCACCTTATTGATAAAAATGACCTTCTCAGTAAATTTCATTATTTTTATTTTCCCTCCAACCTTCGAATAATAGTCAAACAGGTATAATCTTCTAGATTTGATAAGAAAAATTAATTGACACTAATCCTTGAATTTCATACACTTAGTTTTGGGCAAAGCCCATTAAATAGTCGATTCTAGACCTATATATATAGAAAAAATAACAAGGGAGAGATAATATGCAACCAAATATACAGCATAACTCGAAACCTGTCGTTGAATCAAACCGAGGCTTTCAAGTTTGGTGGCAAATGACCCGCCCACATACATTAACAGCGGCATTCGTGCCAGTTTTGCTTGGAACGGCACTAGCCCTTAAGAATGGGAAGATTCACTTTGGTCTATTTTTTGCCATGCTTATTGCGAGTTTATTGATTCAAGCGGCAACCAATATGTTTAATGAATATTTCGATTTCAAGCGCGGTCTGGATACGGCTCAATCGGTTGGGATTGGCGGGACGATTGTTCGTGACGGAATCAAACCAAAAACAGTTCTAAACCTTGCATTTGGCTTTTATGGTATTGCCCTCCTATTAGGGATTTATATTTGCGCAAATAGCAGCTGGTGGTTAGCCGTTGTCGGTTTAATTTGTATGGCTGTAGGATATTTTTATACTGGAGGTCCTTTCCCAATCGCCTATACACCATTTGGTGAAATACTTTCAGGTTTCTTTATGGGAATGTTGATTATTTTAATCGCCTTCTTTATTCAAACAGGAACTGTCAGCAGCACAAGCATTCTTGTTTCCGTTCCAAGTATGATTTTAGTTGGTATGATCATGCTATCGAATAATATTCGTGATTTGGATGGAGACAAAGAAAACGGCCGTAAAACAGTGGCCATTCTATTAGGCAAAAAAGGGGCCATTTACTTATTAACAGGGATGTTCACTTTTTCATTTCTTTGGGTTTTGGGACTCATTATTAGTGGTGTTTTACCAGTTTGGACCGCACTTGTGATTCTTAGCGCTCCAAAGGCAATGAAGGCAACTAAAGGCTTTATTGAAAACACGATTCCAATTAAAATGGCACCAGCCATGAAGGCAACCGCACAAACAAATACTATCTTTGGTTTTCTATTAGCAATTGGTATCTTCATTGGGCACTATCTATAAAAAAAGCTTCTGCGATTGCAGAAGCTTTTTATTTTATAGGTTTTATTTTCCAAATATCGTCAGCATATTCCTGAATCGTACGATCACTTGAAAAGTAGCCGGCCTGGGCGATATTATTAAGACTCATTTGCTGCCAACGATTTCGGTCAGTAAATGCCTCTCCAATGGAATGTTGCGTGTCTGCATAAGAAGCAAAATCCTTTAAGACAAAATATTGATCATTCTCCTGAAGGAGCGAATCGAATATTGGTTCAAATTCGTTATAGACACCAGGGAAAAAGCCATCTACAAGCTGGTCCACTGCCTGACGAATCCGATAATCATGATGGTAATATTCATCGGATTGATAGCCACCGTGCTGATAGTAGTGAAGAACTTCTTCTGCAGTTAGTCCAAACGTAAAAATATTGGAATCACCGACTAATTCACGAATTTCAATATTCGCTCCATCCAAAGTCCCAACCGTCAAAGCCCCATTAATCATAAATTTCATATTACCTGTTCCTGAAGCTTCCTTACTTGCTGTGGAGATTTGTTCACTTACATCCGCAGCGGGAAAGATCTTTTCCGCAAGAGAAACACGATAATTTTCAAGAAAAATGACTTTCATTTTATCGCCGATTACTGGGTCATTATTAACCTTTTCGGCAACCGTATTTATTAATTTGATGATTTTTTTTGCATAATAATAGCCTGGCGATGCCTTCGCGCCAAAAATAAAGACTCTAGGAACAACGGGGTAATTAGCATCCGCTTTGATTCGATTGTAAAGATGCATAATATGTAAAACATTTAAAAGTTGCCGCTTATACGCATGCAGACGCTTTACTTGTACATCAAAGATTGAACTGTGATCAACAGCAGTTCCTGTCTTATCAAAAATAATATTCGCAAGTGTTTGTTTATTTTCATTTTTAATCTTCAATAACTGTTCTAAGAATAAAGAGTCATTTTGATAAGTAAGTAATTGAGAAAGCTCGGTAGCCTTATGAGTCCAGGCCGACCCAATCGACTCAGTAATCAAAGAAGATAGTTTTGGGTTCGCTTTTAACAGCCAGCGGCGGTAGGCAATTCCGTTTGTTTTATTGTTAAATTTCTCAGGAAACAGTTGATAAAATTGATTCATCTCTCGTTTCTTTAAAATTTCTGTGTGCAATTTCGCCACACCATTGACACTAAAACTTCCGACAATTGCTAAATGAGCCATTTTTACAAAATTGTCTGCAATGATGGCTAGTCCTTTTATCCGCTCCCAATCCCCAGGAGTTTGTTCCCATAGCTCATGGCAGAATCGTTCATTGATTTCTTCTACTATCATATAAATCCTTGGAAGTAACGGTTGGAAAATATGTATCGGCCACTTCTCTAATGCTTCAGACAAGGTTGTGTGATTTGTGTAAGAAATAGTATGTTTTGTAATGTGCCATGCCTGTTCCCAATCAAAGCCTTCATCATCAAGCAGGATTCTCATTAACTCTGGGATAGCTAACACTGGATGCGTATCATTGATGTGAATACAGATGTGTTCATGCAATTGATTCAAGCTACTGTGTTGTTTTCGATAGGTTTTCAAAATAGATTGTATACTAGCGGATACCAAAAAGTATTGCTGTTTCAATCTTAGAATCTTTCCTTCATCATGGGTATCATCAGGATATAAGAACTCAGAAATCATTTCCGTTTCCCGTTTATATTTTAAGATATCAACATGCAAAGGAAATTGGGAAGGCTCTGCATTCCAGAGTCTTAATGTATTGATGGTTTTAGACTGATAGCCAATAACTGGCATATCGTGTGGCACGGCCGTAACTGTTTCAGCATTTAAATGATTAAATACTAAGCGGCCATTTTCCGTCTTCGACTCTACCTTCCCCCAAAAGGGGATTTTAATAGAACCATCGGCTTTGCGGATTTCCCAAACGTTTCCGTTTTTCAACCATTGTTCCGGTAATTCCACTTGATAGCCATCGACAATTTTTTGTTCGAATAGTCCATGCTTGTAACGGATGCCATGACCATATCCTGGCAGATTAAGGGAAGCTAGTGAGTCTAGGAAACAGGCAGCTAATCTGCCTAAGCCACCATTTCCTAATCCTGCATCAGCCTCAAACTCCTCTAATTCTCCTAAATCTATTCCTAAATCCTTCAGACCGGCTTGTACCGTCTCTTCCACTCCAAGGTTGATTAAGTTTTGTCTTAGTAATTTCCCCAATAGATATTCAATTGACAGGTAATAAACCTGCTTCCCTTTAGCGGCGAGATGTCGCTCGTTAGTAGCAATCCAATCCTTACTAACAAATTCGCTAACCATTGTTCCAAGAGTTTGATAGTGGTCCCTGGCTGAGCTTTCCGAGAAACTCTTTCCACATACCATCTCAATCCTTTTTAGAAAGGTTTCCTTAAACTCGACCGTATTAGAAAACATGTGTTTCACTCCTTGCAACGATCTCTGCATATAATTGGTTATAGCTATAGGCTGATTGTGCCCAGCTATAATCCATTTCCATTGCTTGCTTTACAATAGATTTCCACGATTTTGAATCATGATACACGCCAATAGCTCTTCTGATGGTATAGAGCATATCATGGGCATTAAAATGGGAGAAGGAGAATCCATTTCCTTTTCCAGTAAATTCGTTCCACGGAATGATGGTATCATTTAAACCACCCGTTTCCCTAACAATCGGGATGGCACCATATTTCATGGCGATTAACTGGCCCAACCCACAGGGCTCGAATTGGGATGGCATTAAAAACAAATCCGCCCCAGCATAAAGTTTATGGGCAAGACCTTCATTAAAACCAGTAAATACTCTTAATTTTTCAGGATAGATTCGTGCTGCCTGTCTTAAATGTTCCTCGTATTCATAATCACCTGTTCCGAGGATGATTACCTGTAGGTCCTCCTGTAATATTTCACGAAGGACACATTTAACTAGATCAAGTCCTTTTTGCCTAGTCAGCCTTGTAATCATGACTAATAAAGGGGTACGCGTGGATTGGGGTAATCCAAAGTATTTTTGAATCTCAGTTTTGTTAATCGCCTTATTTAGATGATTAGCCGCTGAATAGGTTTGGTATATTAAGGGGTCGGAAGCAGGATTATAGAAATCTTCATCTATCCCATTTAAAATACCAATAAGGTCATCTTTTCTTTCCCTCAGGAGTCCGTCTAATTTTTCACCAAATACCGGTGTTTGAATTTCTTCTTTATAGGTCGGGCTTACTGTTGTAATTTTATCTGCAGCTACAAGAGCACCCTTCATATAATTGATATTCCCGAAAAACTCTAAGTGACCGGAGTGAAAGGATTTGTAATCCATCCCTAACAAATCTCCTAAGATCTCTTTAGGGAAGATTCCTTGGAATTGAAGATTATGGATTGTAAACACAGTCCGTATTTGTCCGTATCCTTTTCTCTGATTATATTCAGTTCTTAATAGATAAGGAATCATTGCCGTATGCCAATCATGGCAATGTATTACATCCGGAAAAAAATCTAGTTGGGTAAGCGTTTCTAAGACAGCTCTATTAAAATAGGCAAATCTTTCCCCATCATCAAAATAGCCATATAAATTTTCACGTTTGAAGTAATATTCATTATCGACGAAATAATATGTAACTCCTTGATGTGTGAGTTCTTCAATTCCGCAATACTGATTTCTCCAACCAACTGAAACAGTGAATTCTTTAACTTTTTTCATCTCTTGCTTAAATTCTTCTGAAATCGTTCCGTATTTAGGTAGAATGACTCTGATTTCAGTACCTAAACTTTTTAATTCTTTTGGAAGGGAACCGGCAACATCGGCAAGTCCTCCCGATTTTGCAAATGGTCCACATTCCGATACGGCAAATAATACTTTCACGAGTTCATCAACGCTCCTTGTTGTGTCCCTTTACGTACTACGAATGGTGACCCCGCTGTTCCAGTTAATTGAGTTCCTGCTTCAACTTTCACATCTTTATCTAAAATAACGGAATCTAAAATACAATTATCTTCAATCACACACTTCTGCATGATGATACAGTTCTTAATAACTGCCCCTTTTCCAATCTTCACACCTCGGGATATAATACTATTTTCTACGGAACCGCTTATTAAACAACCGTTGGCAATCATAGCATTTTTTACAACAGACCCTTTAATATATTTGGTTGGCGGCTCATCTTTTACTTTAGTAAAAATCGGTTGTTCTTTGATAAATAATTTTTTCCAGACATCCGACTGCAGTAAATTCATACTAGTAGAAAAATAGTTTTCGATTGAATCTATCATCACGGCATAACCGTCATATTCATAATTACAAATCGTGTAAAGACTTTGAATATCATTAACAACATCCTTCATACAGGTATACCCTGTTTCATTCCGTGTTTCAATCAGTTTAATGAGTAAGGATGTTTTGATTAAGTACATCTCCATTGAACCTCCATCCTTTTGATGGATTTCGGTGATGTCACATCTCGAATTGCTATGCCAATCTAAAATTGGACTAAAGTTCATATTAGAAACCGTATAGCAATTGGATATAAGAGAATACTCTTGTGTGCTGCGATAAAAGAAGTCTAAATTTGCGGCAAAGTTTTCAAACGATCCAATTTTATTTCCATCAAAATCAATGATGGGAGATGGGAAAAAGAATAGGCCATCTCGTTTACGATTCAAATCCCAATTTTTCCCGGAACCTAGATGATCCATTAGTGACCGGTACTGCATCTTCGGAAAAATTGCCACACTTCGAATTCCGGAATTCACCATGTTTGATAATACAAAATCTATAATACGATACCGGCCAGCAAAAGGCAGGGCTGCAAGTGCACGATGTGCTAATAAATCTTCTAAATCTTCATGGTATGTGGTGGCATCAATGACCCCTAATAGCTCTTTCTTCAATCCAAGTCCCTCCAATATTATATTAAAAAGCAGGGTAAAGCCCGCTTAACATTTCATTAGTAACAAGAATAATCTCATCATCGAACGAACGGATTACGGTCCCGTCAGGCACCTTCACTTCAGAAGGTACAATGGCCCTTTCAATCAAGCAATTATTGCCAATAATTGCATCCGGCATAACGACAGATTCTAAAATAGTGGATCCTTTACCAACCGTAACCCCTTGAAAAAGAACAGATTTTTCTATGTCTCCTTCTATCGTACATCCCTCATTAATAAGTGACTCTTTAACTACCGCAGCTGGAGAAATATATTGAGGCGGCTGGTTCGGGTTCACGGAATAGATCCTCCATCCGTGATCAAACAAATCTAAATCACACTCTTCTCTTAGTAAATCCATGTTAGCTTCCCAAAGGCTTTGAACCGTACCGACATCCTTCCAATAGCCTTTAAATGGATAGGCAAATAACTTTTTATTTTCTTCTAACATCATCGGAATGACATCCTTACCAAAATCATGACTCGATTCAGGAACACGGTCATCCATTTCAAGGTATTCTTTTAGTATATTCCAGTTAAAAATATAAATGCCCATCGAGGCCAGGTTATTCTTCGGATTCGCTGGCTTTTCATCAAAGTCAACTATTCTTAGTTCCTCGTCTGTATCCATAATTCCAAAACGGCTCGCTTCGTCCCAAGGAACCTCTATTAAGGAAATGGTAACATCAGCCCTTTTTTCAATATGGTACTCAAGCATACTCTCGTAATTCATTTTGTAAATATGGTCACCTGATAGAATTAGCACATATTCTGGCTGGTATTGTTTCAAGTAATTAAGGTTCTGATAAATCGCACTGGCCGTGCCTGTATACCATTTCACCTCGGAAGATTCCGCATAGGGCGGTAAAACGGTCACCCCGCCATCCTTACGATCAAGATCCCATGCACTGCCAATCCCAATATAGGAATTTAATAACAAAGGCTGGTATTGGGTTAAGACCCCAACCGTATCAATGCCTGAATTGGCGCAATTGCTTAATGCAAAATCAATTATTCGATATTTACCTCCGAAAGGAACGGCCGGTTTCGCTAAATCCTTTGTCAGCGAATTAAGCCTACTACCTTTTCCTCCTGCTAATAACATGGCTACGCACTTCTTCTTTGCCATTACCTTTTCGCTCCTTTCTCTTTTTAACCGGTCGGATAATTTGAAATCCAAACGGGGGAATTGTTAGATTTAATGAATATGGCTGACCATGGAATGGTTCATCTTCTGCTAACACAGTCTTTTTATTCACCAATCCAGTACCACCGTATTCTATCTGATCACTATTGAAGATTTCGCGATATTCACCTAATTTAGGAACACCAATTCTGTAGACAGGATAGTTGACACCCGTAAAATTGCAAATAACTACTAATAATTCTTCTGTCTTCTTCCCTTTTCGCAGAAAAGAAAAAATCGATTGGTGACTATTATTAGCATCTATCCATTCGAATCCGTCCTGCAGGTGATCGAGTTCATAGAGTGCCTTAGACCGCTTATAGACTTTAGTTAATAACTTGACATAGGCATTTAGCTTTTGGTGCATCTCATAGTCCATTAAGTTCCAATCAAGCTGTTCTTTATCCTTCCATTCAGCAAACTGACCAAGTTCAAACCCCATAAATAAGAGTTTTTTTCCCGGGTGGGCAAACATATACCCCAACAAAAGCCTAAGCTGCGCAAATTTCTCCCAATAATCTCCCGGCATTTTATCAAGCAATGATTTTTTTCCATGGACCACTTCATCATGGGAAAATGGCAGCATAAAGTTTTCTAAAAAGGCATATAAAAATGAAAAAGTTACATTTGAATGGACATTAGAACGGGAGTAAGGGGGAGTTTCCATATATTCAAGCATGTCATTCATCCAGCCCATATTCCATTTATAATCAAAACCAAGCCCACCATTTGGAACGGGTGTTGTGACATTTGGGAATTCTGTAGAATCCTCACCAATCATTAAAAAGTGCGGATCATATTCATGAATATGTTGGTTAAGTTTTTTCAAAAAATCAATTCCAAATGGATTTTCACGCTTCTCATGGGAACCATTTGGCCAGTAAATGATATTTGCAACAGCGTCCATTCGAAAACCGTCAATATGGAAATAGTCAATCCAAAACTGAGCATTTGAAATTAGAAAGCTCTGGACCTCACCTTTCCCGAGGTCAAAGTTCGCAGTTCCCCAAACGGCATTTTCTCTGTCACTAACTGTGCTGTAAGAATAAATATGAGTCCCATCAAAACGGTAAAGACCGTGTGCATCCTTACAAAAATGACCGGGGACCCAATCAAGAATGACCCCAATACCATGTTGATGAAACTGATCAACAAATTCTTTAAATTCATCGGGTGTCCCGTACCTTGAGGTAACAGAAAAGTAACCCGTACCTTGATAGCCCCACGAGGCATCAAGCGGATGTTCGACAATCGGTAATAACTCTATATGAGTAAATCCGTGCTCAAGAACGTATGGAATAAGTTCAGATGCCAGTTCTTTATAGGTTAGATACTCGCCATCTTCTTTCTTTTTCCAAGATCCCAAATGCACTTCATATATGACTACCGGCTCTGACAGCAAGGTCTTTTTTCCTCTTCGATTCATCCACTGATTGTCTTGCCAATCGAATTTTTTTAATGAATAAACAATAGATGCTGTATTAGGTCTTATTTCAGAATAAAAAGCGAATGGATCTGATTTTAGCAACCTCTCACCTGATTGTGTAAAAATCTCATACTTATAAAGCTTACCTGTTAGATCTTTATTAATTATTAGAATCCATACTCCTTCATCATTAACTTTCTGCAATTCATACCCTTCACCATTCCAGTTATTAAAATCCCCCGCAAGCCTAACCTGCTTTGCATTAGGGGCCCATACGCAAAATCGTGTATAAACCTGATCGGAATTATTAAAGATATGAGCGCCAAAAAGCTGATGACTTTGGAAGTAATTTCCTTCGTGAAATAAATGTAACTGATAGTCCGTCGGAAAAAACGTATTCACTGTCATGGCTCTCCTCATCCCCAATGAAAATATGTATTTCAAAAACCAATTATAATTGTTAATAATCAATATTCCTCATAAAACTTTTTTATCTTTTCTGACAATAAGTTGTGTGTATCGACATTTCCACTCTTGTTTTGACAGGTTTCGACAGCATTCATCAAATTTTCTATCAGTAATCGTCAAAATTATTTAAAAATTTCTTAATATTTTTATGATTTTCGTCCAAAGAAAGTTATTTGATTTTAAATATTAGATAGTTCGAAATTAGGATAAATCAATGCAAATGTAAGCGTTATCAACGTTTTCACTAAGGAGAAGATGGTAATAATTATTATATCGATATAATAATTATTACCGAATCTTGTCCCGTTTAAATTTTGTAATTGGGATTAGACCAGATATGAAATGAACGGGATAAGCGGAGAATACTACCTAAATTAGATGTAAACACAAAAAAACTGATAACAGTATGTTATCAGTTTTTTTGTATGACCCCTACGGGACTCGAACCCGTGTTACCTCCGTGAAAGGGAGGTGTCTTAACCGCTTGACCAAGGGGCCTTAAATATGGCGGAGAAGGAGGGATTTGAACCCTCGCGCCGGTTACCCGACCTACACCCTTAGCAGGGGCGCCTCTTCAGCCACTTGAGTACTTCCCCGTTTGGCTCCGCAGGTAGGACTCGAACCTACGACCGATCGGTTAACAGCCGATAGCTCTACCACTGAGCTACTGCGGAACAATTAAAGTTGCTGCTGTGAATAATTTTATGGTGGGCCTAAATGGACTCGAACCATCGACCTCACGCTTATCAGGCGTGCGCTCTAACCAGCTGAGCTATAGGCCCATAAATTGGAGCGGGTGAAGAGAATCGAACTCTCATCATCAGCTTGGAAGGCTGAGGTTTTACCACTAAACTACACCCGCAAAAGAAAAGTAATTATGGGGCGACTGATGGGAATCGAACCCACGAATGCCTGAACCACAATCAGGTGCGTTAACCACTTCGCCACAATCGCCATAATAAAAGTCTATTTAATTAAAATGGTGGCTCAGGACGGAATCGAACCGCCGACACAAGGATTTTCAGTCCTTTGCTCTACCGACTGAGCTACTGAGCCAACAAATGGCGGTCTGGACGGGACTCGAACCCGCGACCTCCTGCGTGACAGGCAGGCATTCTAACCAACTGAACTACCAGACCAATTGCGGGGACAGGATTTGAACCTGCGACCTTCGGGTTATGAGCCCGACGAGCTACCAGACTGCTCCACCCCGCGACAATAGTAATTATTAAAATAAAATGGAGGAGGAAGAGGGATTCGAACCCCCGCGCGGTGTTACCCGCCTGTCGGTTTTCAAGACCGATCCCTTCAGCCAAACTTGGGTATTCCTCCGTGTAAGTATAAAGCTAATGGTGGACCTTGTAGGACTCGAACCTACGACCGGACGGTTATGAGCCGTCTGCTCTAACCAGCTGAGCTAAAGGTCCAAGTTAAAAAAATAAATATTTGGTAGCGGCGGAGGGGATCGAACCCCCGACCTTACGGGTATGAACCGTACGCTCTAGCCAGCTGAGCTACACCGCCAAATAGATAATTCAATTGAAAGTTATTTTGCTAGCGCAAAAAACTATGGTGGAGCCTAGCGGGATCGAACCGCTGACCTCCTGCGTGCAAAGCAGGCGCTCTCCCAGCTGAGCTAAGGCCCCATAAAAGTTATTAGTAAAGAATATGGTCGGGAAGACAGGATTCGAACCTGCGACCCCTTGGTCCCAAACCAAGTGCTCTACCAAGCTGAGCTACTTCCCGAAAATGCGCCCTGAGAGATTCGAACTCCCGACCTTTTGATTCGTAGTCAAACACTCTATCCAGCTGAGCTAAGGGCGCATATGAATTTAATTTGTAAAGATGGTGCCGAGGACCGGAATCGAACCGGTACGGTAGTCACCTACCGCAGGATTTTAAGTCCTGTGCGTCTGCCAGTTCCGCCACCCCGGCTTAGAATAGTTGGAGCGGAAGACGGGATTCGAACCCGCGACCCCCACCTTGGCAAGGTGATGTTCTACCACTGAACTACTTCCGCATATATAGTGAGTTATTTTACTATTGTAAAAAACTTTGGTGCGGGTGAAGGGAGTCGAACCCCCACGCCTTGCGGCGCCAGATCCTAAGTCTGGTGCGTCTGCCAATTCCGCCACACCCGCAATATTGAAAGTTATTTTGCTAGCGCAAAAAACTTTGGTGAGCCATGAAGGACTCGAACCTTCGACCCTCTGATTAAAAGTCAGATGCTCTACCAACTGAGCTAATGGCTCGTACAAGGTGCCGGCGAGAGGACTTGAACCCCCAACCTACTGATTACAAGTCAGTTGCTCTACCAATTGAGCTACCCCGGCAAATAGTTTGGAAAATATAAAATAAATATGGTGGAGGATGACGGGCTCGAACCGCCGACCCTCTGCTTGTAAGGCAGATGCTCTCCCAGCTGAGCTAATCCTCCATATTTACAGCCTGGCAACGTCCTACTCTCACAGGGACGCGTGTCCCAACTACCATCGGCGCTGAGAAGCTTAACTTCCGTGTTC
>NZ_CP133262.1:3612500-4242500 GCF_030915405.1 Neobacillus nitrireducens | reverse complement strand
CGCTATTACCCATTAACGGGCTCTAACTACTTGTAGGCACACGGTTTCAGGAACTATTTCACTCCCCTTCCGGGGTGCTTTTCACCTTTCCCTCACGGTACTGGTTCACTATCGGTCACTAGGGAGTATTTAGCCTTGGGAGATGGTCCTCCCTGCTTCCGACCGGATTTCTCGTGTCCGGCCGTACTCAGGATCCACTCAGGAGGGAACGAAGTTTCAACTACAGGGTTTTTACCTTCTATGACGGACCTTTCCAGGTCGCTTCATCTACCCCGTTCCTTTGTAACTCCATGTTGAGTGTCCTACAACCCCAAGAGGCAAGCCTCTTGGTTTGGGCTATGTCCCGTTTCGCTCGCCGCTACTCAGGGAATCGCGTTTGCTTTCTCTTCCTCCGGGTACTTAGATGTTTCAGTTCCCCGGGTATGCCTTCCATACCCTATGTATTCAGGTAAAGATACTGTTCCATTACGAACAGTGGGTTCCCCCATTCGGAAATCTCCGGATCAAAGCTTACTTACAGCTCCCCGAAGCATATCGGTGTTAGTCCCGTCCTTCATCGGCTCCTAGTGCCAAGGCATTCACCGTGCGCCCTTTCTAACTTAACCTAAAAGGTTTATAACTCTTACTTACATAAGAGAGAAAAACTAAAATGGCGATTACTCGATGTTTACTTTGCTTCTTCTTACGATTATCTAGTTTTCAAAGAACGATTAAAAAAAGCTTTGAGAGATTGTACTCTCAAAACTAAACAAACAAAGATCGCATTACAAACAAACTGTTTTGTCTGGCTCACAAGTCCAGCTTTATCCTTAGAAAGGAGGTGATCCAGCCGCACCTTCCGATACGGCTACCTTGTTACGACTTCACCCCAATCATCTGTCCCACCTTAGGCGGCTGGCTCCTTGCGGTTACCCCACCGACTTCGGGTGTTACAAACTCTCGTGGTGTGACGGGCGGTGTGTACAAGGCCCGGGAACGTATTCACCGCGGCATGCTGATCCGCGATTACTAGCGATTCCGGCTTCATGCAGGCGAGTTGCAGCCTGCAATCCGAACTGAGAATGGTTTTATGGGATTGGCTAAACCTCGCGGTCTTGCAGCCCTTTGTACCATCCATTGTAGCACGTGTGTAGCCCAGGTCATAAGGGGCATGATGATTTGACGTCATCCCCACCTTCCTCCGGTTTGTCACCGGCAGTCACCTTAGAGTGCCCAACTAAATGCTGGCAACTAAGATCAAGGGTTGCGCTCGTTGCGGGACTTAACCCAACATCTCACGACACGAGCTGACGACAACCATGCACCACCTGTCACTCTGTCCCCCGAAGGGGAACGTCCTATCTCTAGGAGTGTCAGAGGATGTCAAGACCTGGTAAGGTTCTTCGCGTTGCTTCGAATTAAACCACATGCTCCACCGCTTGTGCGGGCCCCCGTCAATTCCTTTGAGTTTCAGCCTTGCGGCCGTACTCCCCAGGCGGAGTGCTTAATGCGTTAGCTGCAGCACTAAGGGGCGGAAACCCCCTAACACTTAGCACTCATCGTTTACGGCGTGGACTACCAGGGTATCTAATCCTGTTTGCTCCCCACGCTTTCGCGCCTCAGCGTCAGTTACAGACCAGAAAGCCGCCTTCGCCACTGGTGTTCCTCCACATCTCTACGCATTTCACCGCTACACGTGGAATTCCGCTTTCCTCTTCTGCACTCAAGTCCCCCAGTTTCCAATGACCCTCCACGGTTGAGCCGTGGGCTTTCACATCAGACTTAAAGGACCGCCTGCGCGCGCTTTACGCCCAATAATTCCGGACAACGCTTGCCACCTACGTATTACCGCGGCTGCTGGCACGTAGTTAGCCGTGGCTTTCTGGTTAGGTACCGTCAAGGTACCGGCAGTTACTCCGGTACTTGTTCTTCCCTAACAACAGAGCTTTACGACCCGAAGGCCTTCATCGCTCACGCGGCGTTGCTCCATCAGACTTTCGTCCATTGTGGAAGATTCCCTACTGCTGCCTCCCGTAGGAGTCTGGGCCGTGTCTCAGTCCCAGTGTGGCCGATCACCCTCTCAGGTCGGCTACGCATCGTCGCCTTGGTGAGCCGTTACCTCACCAACTAGCTAATGCGCCGCGGGCCCATCTGTAAGTGTCAGCCGAAACCGACTTTCAGCTTTTCCTCATGAGAGGAAAAGGATTATCCGGTATTAGCACCGGTTTCCCGGTGTTATCCCAGTCTTACAGGCAGGTTGCCCACGTGTTACTCACCCGTCCGCCGCTAACCACCGAAGTGATTCGCTCGACTTGCATGTATTAGGCACGCCGCCAGCGTTCGTCCTGAGCCAGGATCAAACTCTCCAAGAAAGTTGATTAGCTCATTTGTTACGTTGGCTTAGCTTCATTTCTGAAACTAATAATTTTTGTTTGTTTGCACGATTTTGTTTGTTTAGTTTTCAAAGAACAATGTAATTTAAAACTCATTTCTAAATAGTCGTTCAAAAGCGACTCCATTAATTTATCATATCCCACATCATGATGTCAACAAGTTATTTAATTTCTTTTTTCGTTTGTTGACTCACTCGGGGAGGACGAGATTTAATATAACATGATAAATAAATGTTTGCAATATAATTTTAAAAGTTTTTTCGAATCTAATAGGCAAAGCTTTATTCCTCCACTTACATCATATACTAAATAGACTGTTAATCATTCCTCGTTTATGTGTAAAATCAAAGTAGATGTTTTTTATTCAAAATAAAACTTTAGTCTTCAAACTATTTAATTGGACGTGAACTGTGATGAGTAGTGTCGATATCGATATATTAATTAAGTTAGGTATTTCTGCTGTTTTTGGACTTATTATCGGTCTGGAACGAGAATTAAAAAGGAAACCAGTTGGATTAAAGACAAGTTTAGTTATTTCTGTTGTGAGCTGCCTGCTAACGATTGTGTCAATTGAATCAGCGTACATGTTTCCTGAATCAGATGATGTTAAGATTACTATGGATCCTCTACGCTTAGCAGCACAAATTGTGTCTGGGATTGGTTTTTTAGGTGCGGGCGTTATCTTAAGGAGGGGCAATGATAGTATTTCAGGGTTGACGACTGCAGCCATGATATGGGGAGCAGCAGGGATTGGCATAGCTGTTGGCGCTGGTTTTTTCATAGAGGCATTTGCTGGGGTTGCTTTGCTTATACTTAGTGTGGAATTTGTTCCTTTTTTAATGAAAATCATTGGTCCCAAACAATTACGAGAAAAAGAAGTCATGCTGCACTTGTTTATAAGAGATCAAAATCAAATTGAAAAGGCAATTTCATTCTTAGTAGAAAAAAAGTATATTGTTCGTAGACTTAAGATAAAAGATTTAGACAACGGAGACCATCTTGTTCAAATCTTGGTTGCAGTGGATTACCGAGAAAAAACAACGGATGTATATTCCGCTGCTTCAAATTTAGACGGTGTTCAGAAGGTAGAAATTGAGAGTATTAGTTAGACAAAAAAATTTTATTCTATTTGATAATTTTCTCTTGCAAGATAATAGTAATACAGATATAATTTTTCTTGTACCAATCAACTGGGGGATTAGCTCAGCTGGGAGAGCGCTTGCATGGCATGCAAGAGGTCAGGGGTTCGAGCCCCCTATTCTCCATTATTTTAAAACCTTTGCGCTGCAAGGGTTTTTTTATTTTTTCAAATGACACAATACTCTATCAAACCTCTCCGTTTTTTCTATCATCTAATAAATCCTTGTGGGTATATTTACCTTATTATGAAAAATATTCTTGCAAAAATCATAATAATTATAATAAGATTGTAAATGTAGTAAAAATGTTCAGAAAAATCTGTTATTATCGGAGGGACGCATCCTAAAAATTTAACTACTTATCTATAACCCAAGCCACGATTTTTTTCCTCAACAATTGACCAATCAGCATTGTTTTTATTTTTGACCTCAGAAGTGAACAAAGGCTTTTATATGAGAGGGGGGCTTCCGTTGGAGGCACAAAACACTAAAATAAATCATGAAGGCGATTACACCTCAATTGTTCAGTCATCATCTTTTCAAACATTACTTTCCGAAAAGAAAAAATTCATCGTCCCAATCACGATCTTCTTTTTTTGTTTTTATTTTGCATTACCTGTTCTAACATCTTACACCACAGTGTTAAATCACAAGTTTATCGGCAGTATAACCTGGGCATGGGTCTTTGCTTTCTTACAATTCGTCATGACTTGGGTACTATGTATGCTTTATTCAAAAAAAGCAACAAGATTCGATGATCTAGCAAATAAAGTTATCCAAGAAGGGGGGACTAACTAATGAATACTGCTGCATTTACTATGTTTCTGTGTATCGTTTTTGTAACGTTAGTAATTACATACTACGCTTCAAAACGAACAAAAAATGCTAGTGAGTTCTACACTGCGGGCGGAGGTCTTACAGGCTGGCAAAATGGACTGGCTATCGCTGGGGACTATATGTCTGCTGCATCCTTCCTTGGAATCGCAGGAGCAGTCGCCTTAACAGGCTTTGATGGCTTCTTTTATAGTATTGGTTTCCTAGTTGCCTACCTAGTTGTCCTTTATCTAGTTGCTGAGCCTCTGAGAAATCTCGGGAAATATACATTTGCTGATATGATTGCTGCAAGATTTGATGCCAAAAAAGTACGTGGGTTTGCTGCCATGAACACAGTAACCATTTCAATTTTCTACATGATTGCTCAGCTAGTTGGAGCGGGTGCACTTATCAAATTATTATTAGGCTTAGAATATACTACATCGGTATTAATTGTTGGGGTTTTAATGACTGTCTACGTTATTTTTGGTGGGATGCATGCTACAAGCTGGGTCCAAATTATTAAAGCAGTTCTATTAATGGGCGGAACCTTGGTCATCTCCATTATTGTTTTCTCCAAATTCAACTGGAGTATTACCGATATGTTTGCACAAATGAAAACTGCCACTCCCTTAAAGGAAACCTTTTTAAATCCGGGCGTTAAATACAAAATTGGTCTTGATACGATTTCATTAAACATGGGCTTGGTCTTAGGAACGGCGGGACTTCCTCATATTCTTGTCCGCTTCTTTACAGTAAAGGATGCAAAAACGGCACGTTCATCAGTTGTTTATGCAACTTGGATTATCGGGATTTTTTACGTAATGACCATTTTCCTTGGCTTCGGTGCAGCGGCTTTTGTGGGGAACAGTGCAATTGTTGCGGCGAATCCAGCAGGTAATATGGCTGCTCCACTTTTAGCCCAAGCTCTCGGTGGAAATATGCTATTTGCTTTTATTTCAGCAGTAGCTTTTGCAACTATTTTAGCAGTTGTCGCCGGCCTTGTTCTGACCGCCGCTTCAGCATTTGCCCATGATTTCTATAACGTGATTCTTAAAAAAGGAAAAGCAACAGAAAAGCAGCAAGTAGGTATGGCTCGCTGGGCAGCCGTTGGAGTTTCAGTTGTCTCAATTATCCTTGCCCTAGGTGCACAAACCCTTAATGTCGCCTTCTTAGTATCACTAGCATTTGCCGTTGCCGCGAGTGCAAATCTACCTGTTATTCTATACACAATTTACTGGAAACGTTTTAATACAACCGGAGCCGTTTGGGCCATGGTGGTTGGGCTTATTTCTGCAATTGGTCTCGTTATCGTAAGCCCAAATGTGTTCAGCCCGGAAGTGGGAAAAGCTATTTTTGTAGGTGAACCGTGGTTCCCATATACAACTCCAGGGATTGTTTCCATTCCACTCGGGTTTATTGCAGGATATCTTGGAACTATTTTCTCAAGTCAAAAAGCAGATGTGAAGAAATATGAAGAAGTACTGGTTAAATCGAATACAGGGATTAGAATTGGCAGTTAAATAATCGAGTAGGAGGAGGTGATTAACCCCCGACCTCTCACACCACCGTACGTACCGTTCGGTATACGGCGGTTCAAGTTAAGTATGACGTAAATTTTCATATCTTTCGTATAAACTTTTGAGACCCTCATTTCGCCAATAGGCGTTATTAAGGCCTCGATGAAGAATGGGGCTATTGGTTATTCGCCAATAGCCTTTTCTACTGTTTCCCCATTCGTACGCTTTGTGTTTATCAATCCCTAAACCAATTATTTTTCTTACTCTGGTCTTAGGCAGTTTCCACTGTTTCCAATAACACAGCCGTAGTCTTCTTCGAATCCAGCTTTCTAAATCTTTAAAGATACTAGGAGTGTCTGCCAAGGCGTAATATCCACACCAGCCAACAAGATATTGGTTCAGCTTTTGGATTCTTATCTCCATTGGTATTGGAGATTTCCTTGACGTTAATACCTTCACTTTCATTTTAAATCTCTTAATGCTCTGTTTGGCTATTCTTATTTTCGGTTCACTTCGGTTAGTGAAGCTAAAACCTAAGAATTTTCGTTTCCACGGACGGTCTACTGCGGATTTCTCATGATTCACCTTTAGGCTTAGTTTATTTTCAATGAAGGATGTAACACCTACCATTGCTCGAAAACCAGCTTTCTTAGATTTTACATAAATGTTACAGTCGTCCGCATACCTTACGAATTTATGTCCTCTACCTTCCAACTCTTTATCTAAAACATCTAAAATAATGTTTGAAAGTAGAGGACTTAATGGGCCACCTTGCGGAGTCCCTTCCGTATTCTGTGAAACAATTCCACCAATCATGATGCCCGCATTTAGAAACTTTCTGATAAGACCAAGAAGAGTTTTATCGTCAATACGCTTGGATAATAGTCCCATGAGCTTATCATGATTCACTTTGTCGAAGAACTTCTCTAAGTCTATATCGACTACCCATCTGTATCCCTCTTCGATGTACCCTTTTGCTTTCCGTACAGCGTCGTGTCCTCGTCTTTGTGGACGAAACCCGTAGCTATTTTCAGAAAAGGTCGGGTCATAAATCGGTGTTAATGTTTGGGTAATCGCTTGTTGAATGAAACGGTCTAGCACGGTTGGTATTCCTAGTAGCCTAACTCCTCCGTTTGGTTTCGGGATTTCGACACGACGGACGGGTTGGGGTTCATAGGTTCCCTGTTGGAGAGAGTTTCTTAAATCTGCCCAGTGTTCGACAATGTACAAACGCAGGTTTTGGGTCGACATCTTATCTACACCATGGCTCCCTCCGTTACGTTCCACTCGTTTTAAAGCGTTCAGTAAGTTTTCACGTGATAAAACCCGTTTCATTAACATACGATAGCTCCTTTCTACGTGAAAGAGTTGTTCTATTTGTGCCGTAAGCTGCTCCACCCTCCTGAAGTCCCCCATGGGTTCACCATTTCCTCCTTCAAGTAAGTCCCGTAAGGGATTGTCTGTTTCAACACAATTTACGAACGCCTAGGTCTCTTTCTTCCTAACCTGTTCAGTCCTTCCCCTTCGTTCTCGAGTTCGAAAGGTACTATGACATCTGCTGACTTCTGACTGCTCAATTATCTATCACTAGATAGGTTACCAAAGGAGTTTGGCATACCAGTCAGACCTCCCCAATTAAGAGTGCAATCTTTCCCTCCATCTATCTGCTTCATTTACTCCGTATCACCTTCGGTAGAAAGGGCTTTGTTTTGTGTTGCAAACTCACCCAATGATACTTAGCCTTATATGAAGTTCGTGTTCCTCAGACCGGAGGTTTGCCGCTCGCTTCCTTCAGATTCCACGTCGCCGAGGACACCCTTGCGTTAAGCTAACCATTACTTCTACCTTCATGGCTCGGGACTCGCACCCTATAGATTGCACCCATGCTGGGCGCACAACAAATGGGACTGAATCATGTTCAGTCCCATTTTTCTTATTATTATTGATTTTTTAAAAAAATCGTCTATTATCTCAAGTGGTTCCGTTAATTATCGCAAACATTAAAAATTATAAAATGGGGGGGACAATAGCCAGTGTACCTTAGCAAAATTCATTCCATTTTTACTTAAAAATTGATATACAGAAAATATTGGTTAGGCTCTGCTATAACTGAATGTTGATTTCACTGTGTTTGAAAAATAAACGGAGAAAATCCGGCTAATTTGGGAAATACCTATATTTCCTTAAAAATAAGGGGATTTTTTCCGCTTATATGATCCAAATCTTTAGATTTTGTCTTATTTAGAGGAGTTTAGCGGAATATCTCCGCTTATATCTACTTCTTTAGCTTCCTCATTAAACATTAGACGGAAATTTTCCGCCTATGAATTCTCATACCTACGCAAAAATCGATACCAGATGGCGGAAATGGTTTGAAACTTCTTCGTAATACGCAATCCGAAGAATTATCAATGAACAGCAAAATACCAAGGGTGAAAATCCTTGCTATTTCAATGTTTTTCTAATCCCTCTAGCTTTACAAATCGCCCTTCATTTTATAGAGCAAAAAGGATTACATTTTGGTTTGCATTTTCTCGTGCAAATTGATGTCTTATGATAGGAAACGGAACCCTTTAATATTATCTTGGACCTTTTCTTCCCGAACCTGTTCTTGAACTAGTTCTTCCGGATGGACCTGTATGGGACCTTTTTTCAGATTCACTTCTTCCTCCAGTTCTATTTTCCCTTTTTCCAGTTTCATTTCGATTTCGTGATGTACCTGGCCGAGCCTTTCCCTTACTACCGTTATCTTTTTGACCAACATAACGTTCTTTTTTCTCTTCATCCTCTTCTTTATTACCAATACTTTGTTTTGGAATGATGATTCTTAGCTCGTGCTCAATCGTTTCGAGCATGGGCCTGTCTGCAGAAGAATAAAAGGTAATCGCAAGACCTGTCATTCCTGCTCTGCCAGTTCGGCCAATTCGATGAACATAGCTGTCAGCATCTTCAGGGATATCAAAATTAAACACATGGGTAACACCTTCAACATCCAGTCCTCTTGCCGCTACATCTGTAGCAATTAACAATTGTATTTCGGCATCCCTAAAACGCTTCATTACTCGTTCCCTCTTCGCTTGAGACAAATCACCATGTAATTCATCACAAGAAAAGCCATTTGCTTTTAGCACATCAAAAAGTTTACTTACTCTGCGTTTTGTCCGACAAAAAACTACCGCTAAATAAGGACGATACGTTTCCACTAATTGAATAATCGTCGCTTGTTTTGCACGATCCGTTGTATGAATCGCAATTTGCTTCAGCACTTTCTGCAGGTCCCTGTGTTTTTTCAACTTGAATATACTCAGGATCATGCATATGCTTTTTAGCTAGTTGACGGATTTCAGGCGGCATCGTGGCTGAAAACAACATCGTTTGCCTGCTTGCCGGAGTTTCTCTAATTATATCCTCCACTTCATTAAGGAACCCAATATGAAGCATTTGGTCTGCTTCATCCAAAACAAGAAAGGAAATTTCTGATAAACGAATAGTTTCTCGTCTAATATGATCTAATAGTCGGCCGGGAGTCCCTACAACAATTTGCATACCCTTTTTTAATTTTTTCAATTGCTTATCGACATCTTGTCCGCCGTAAACAGCAAGGACATCTACACCGTTGATGTCTGATATTAATTTTTCAATTTCCTCTGTAATTTGCAATGCTAGTTCTCTCGTTGGCGTCACGATAAGCGCTTGAACTTGCTCCGCCTCAAGATTAATTTTTTCTAAAATTGGCAGGATAAATGCAAACGTCTTTCCCGTTCCTGTCTGCGCCTGCGCTATTATATCGGTACCCTTCAGCACTGACGGAATCGCTTGTTGTTGAATCGGTGTTGGCTTAGCAATTCCGTGACCGCGTAGTTTTTCCACGATTGGACTTGAAATACCTAGTGATGAAAAATCTGACAAAAAAACCCCTACCTTCTATTTAACCTATCTCATTAATATTGATTGTTTATCATTCCAAATGCAAATATACTTTTTCTTTCTCGTTAAAATTGAACTACTCACCCCTTATCGACCTAACGGTCTGATTGAAGGGGGAGATTCCTAAGAACACCAGCGTATCCGCTAGTTATTGATTAGGCGATCCCCGTCGCACCGACGGTTAGAAGTCTTAACGCTTCATTTTTAAGATTTTTTCCCGCGTTAATATCCCTTTGGTGATGGGTATGGCATTTTGGACATTCCCATTCACGCAAGCCAAGATTTTTAACGTCTTTGTTTTGGTAGCCACAACATGAGCAAAGCTGGCTAGATGGAAAATTTTTCGCAACTGTCACAACTTGTTTTCCATACCATTTTGCCTTGTATTCAATTATGGTTTTGAACTCAGACCATGATACTTCACTAATGGCTTTGGCAAGGTTGTGATTTTTTAACATATTTGATACTGACAAATCTTCCATTCCGATAACGTCGTGGTTTTTGACAATAAAAGTGGAGATTTTGTGCAAGTAATCATTTCTTGCATTTGTAATTTTCTCATGAATGCAGGCAACTTTCCGTTTGGCTTTATACCAGTTAGTACCGCCAACGGTTCGTCTGCTCATGATTCGTTGTAGTTTAGCTAACTTTTCTTCTAAGGTGCGGAAAAACTTTGGATTGGAGTAAGTCGTTCCATCTGAAAGAATAGCGAAATCTTTGAGTCCGACATCAATCCCGATAGCCGATTCTGTTTTAGGCAATTCGGTAACTTCAACCTCTGTTCCTATCGAAACAAAGTATTTGCCCGAAGGATTGCGTCGAATGGTAGCATTCAATATCTTGCCATGGACTTCACGACTTTTTGCAAAACGAACTAATCCAAGCTTAGGCAGCTTAATATAGTTACCTTCAATAGCAATATTTCCGTTCGTATGCTTTGTTGTGTAAAGGATTGCACAGGATTCTTCTTGGATTTAAAACGTGGATACTTATTTTGTTTTTTGTAGTATCGTTCGAAAGAATCAGCCAAGTTTTCAACCGATTTCTGCAAAGCAATACTATCCACTTCTTTCAAAAAGGAATATTGTTTCTTTAATTCTGGAATTGCTTTTACGGTTTCATATTTGTTCAAGCATTTTCCTTTCCAATTGTTCGCGGGGAGTTGACCGTTTTGCACCATTTCTTCAACGATATACCAATAAGCGTCCTTGTTTTTCTGCTTACTTAGAAAGAAATTGAATGTGAATCTCACACAACCAATCGTTTTATTGGTGAGTTCAATTTGTTTTTTATTTGGAAAGATACGAAACTTATAGGACTTATTAACAATCATTGTACCCACTCCCCTTAACGCGAATGTACGTTCTCATTTTATCATACGAGGAGGCGTTTTGGCTATCGCCAACCGACATTCATCTCCCACTTATCGTTGGGCTTCGCTCTGCACACGATTGAAGAGGGAGTCTTCTGTCGAAAAATGATAAAATAATGCTTAAAACATTTGTTGCCTTTTTCGATTAAACCAACTATAATTTCTGTATATTAAAACCAACTTATTTCATCGGAATAGTATATTTTGGAGGTAGAGAACCATATGAACCAAAATAGTTTTCTTATCATTCATGGCTTAGGTGGGAGCGGAGCGGATCATTGGCAAACATGGCTGGCTCATGAATTAGAACAAAGGAATCATCATGTTTGTTACCCAACCTTCTCAAACGTTGATTCACCTAATAAGAAAGTCTGGTTGGAGGAGCTGTCAGCTTCAATGAAGGCGATTCCGGAGGATAACAATCTAACTGTCATTACACACAGTTTAGGATGCATACTTTGGCTTCATTATACTTGTAGTCAAAATAAACAAATGGCCAAAAGAGTTATTCTGGTAGCCCCACCTTCTCCATCAATCATTCTTTCAGAGGCAAAATCTTTTTATCCCGTTCCACTAGTTGAAAACCATTTAAAGAGAACAGCCGAAGAGATATTATTTGTCCATTCATCCAACGATCCCTATTGCAGTATAGATGATACAAAAAACTATATTAATCTCGGGCATCCATCCATTACTATACCAAATGCAGGTCATATTAATCCGAAATCAGGACATGGGAAATGGCCTTGGATCTTAGATTTATGCTTAAAGAAGGAAAAGATATCTTTATATGCCTAAAGAAATGAAGGAGTGATGGAAATTTCACTCCTTCATTTTTTGCTTAATTTAGAAATAAGTCTAAAACCATTCATAATCCTTAATATCCGTGCTGCATCAAAAGATGATATGATGATATCAGGTTAATCTATCTATTTTACCGATGTAAATTAATTTATTATTTGAATATCAAAGGAGAAGATTATGAATGGATTTGCATCAGTTGTATGTTTTTACAAAGGTGGTTGAACACAAAAGTTTTTCAAAAGCGGCAGAAGATATTTTTTTAAGTCAATCTACCGTTAGTTCTCATATTCAAGCATTAGAAAAGATGTTAAATATGAATCTTTTTGATCGTGTCGGGAGGGAAAGTATTCTTACTCCTCAGGGAGAACGCTTGTATCAATGGGCACTTAAACTCTTGCTCATTAAAGACCAAGCCTTGCTAGATTTAAAAGAGGGAATGACAGACCTTCGCGGAATGATTCGGATTGCCGCAAGTTCAGTACCGGGGCAATTTATGGTCCCGCGAATGGTCAAGCAGTTTAGGGAAGATTATCCTGAAGTGACGTTTCATATTAACCAATCCTCTTCAAAAACTGTGGCAGAAAAGGTGCTCAACGGTTCAGTAGATGTGGGGATTTTAGGTGATAAGTACGAAAATGATAAACTGCATTATATTCCTTTATTAAAGGAAAAATTAGTCCTTATCACATCGAACCAAAACAAAATTGAAGGACCTATCAATATCGAGGAAATTTTGGAGTATCCATTCGTGATGCGTCATTCTAACTCAGGAACGAATGCTCTTTTGGAACGCTTCCTTAAAAAGAGTAAGATTCATAAGGACCAATTAAATATTATCGCCTATACCGAAAGCGGTCAGAGTTTGATGCAATTTGTGATTCAGGATATTGGCATATCGATTATTTCTGAAATCGCGGCCAGTGAATATTCTTCAAAAAATATGCTTAAGATGCATGAAATAAATGGCTTTGATCACGAAAGATATTTTTATCTGGTTTACAACATTAATAAAACACAATCACTTTTATCAAAATTATTCATTGAAGAAGCGATGGAATTAGTAGCCGACGACCAGCAAAAAATGGGCTGAGGAAATACTCAGCCTGTTTTATTTTTAAGGAACAAGCTTTTACTATGGTTTCAGGATAACTTTAATACAATCTTCCATTTTCGAATCAAACACTTCATACCCATGCTTTGCTTGAGCAAGTGGTAATACATGGGTGATAATGTCACCAGGGTCAATTTTCCCTTCATTGATCATCTCATAGAGGAAGAGCATATACGGGATGACTGGTGCCTGACCGGTCTTGATATCAATATTCCGATTAAAAATGTCCCCCAGAGGAAAGGCATTATACCTGCCCCCATAAACACCTGTTATTTGAATGGTCCCGCCTTTTCGGACAGCTTGACTTGCAATAACGATAGCCCCCATTGCTCCGCCCTGCAGCTTCAATCCTGAAGCAAGAAACTCCATTGGTGTCATCTTCCCATCCATTCCGACCGCATCAATGACAATATCTGCCCCGCCTTTAGTAATTTCAAGCAAATAATCGCCAACATTCTCATGATCTTCAAAATTAACAATTTCCACTTTATTTGTCCGTTTGGCATGTTGCAGGCGATAATTGATATAGTCAACAGCAATCACCCGTTTTGCTCCTTTTAACCAGGCAAATTTTTGTGCAAGCAACCCTATTGGACCGCAGCCAAGAATGATAACGGTATCCCCCTCTTTTACTCCCGCATGGTCGACACTCCAATAGGCTGTTGGAGCTGCATCCGCGAGTAAAGCTAATTTCTCGTCCTCGACTACACAGTTTTCCGGAATCTTAAAAGGAGTAAAGTTACCAAAAGGCACCCGCATATATTCCGCCTGTCCCCCGGCATACCCACCGGTTGTTTCCGAATAACCAAAAAAGCCCGATCCTTGTCCATGAGGATTTCCATTATCACACTGACTCGTCAAATCATGCGTGCAATACCAACAATGTCCGCAACTGACGTTAAAAGGAATGATAACCCGGTCACCTTTTTTTACTTTAGTAACCTCTGAACCTACCTCCTCAACAACCCCCATCGGCTCATGCCCGATGACAAAATCTGTCGGCAGATTGGGAATCATCGCATGAATCAAGTGTAAATCAGATCCACAAATTGCCGAAGAAGTAATTTTCACAATGATATCATCTGCATTTTTTATTTCAGGGTCCTTCACCTCTTTCACTTCAATATCCTTTATGCCCTGGTATGTAACTGCCTTCATCAGTTTTTCTCCTCCTTTTTATTTATTTGGCGTAGCGAACATGCCAAGGCGGTCGGTATCATTAGGAAATAGCTTTAATTGGGCAATTTGCACGGCTGTTTCTGCGGATTTCAAATCGATTGGAAATTGTTCTATTATATTATGGGGATGAAGCCAGCCTTTTTTAATCATTAAGTCAGAAATTTCAGTGTGCAAATCGATTGCAGCTTCCATTTGTTTATGTAAAGCTCTTCTTAGTTCGGGGTTTGCAGTCTCGGTAATTGCAAAACCATAATTTCGAATTCCCGTTTTCACGGTAAGTAAGAAGTCCATAGCAAAAGCTGAATCGGCCAAATTCGGCATACCTTCGGCGTTTCTAGGATCTAAATAGTCCTCCATTTTTCCACCTCACTTATTGTAGTAGCTGGCTTTGTTTATAAAAACCGATGAGTTCATTAATATCCTTAATTGACTGCTGTACATCCTTCTCCATCAGTGCTTTTAATTCATTATCAAAACAAATCCCTTGCATTAGTTTTGAGCGCAGCAAGCAAACCGTTTTAAAATTTAGAACTTCATGTGTTTCCATTGTTTCATGTAAAGCCAAGTTTTCAGCGTCCATACATACACACCTCCAGGTTCTAACCATTTGTAATTTCCCCTTTTGGCGGGCCAATTTATACACCTGTTTTTTAAAGTGCATAACCTGGGATTATCTAAGAAAATATAATGAGGATTAAGTATGTACGTGTTGGAGGGAATAACAATGGCAAAATATTTAGGCCTTCATGAAACATTGGATCTTCATGAATTGTTATCATTTAAAAATCTCTGTTTAACCAAGGCGACCACGATGAGTGCTTTGGCCCAAGATGAAGAACTAAAAGCTATTCTATCAGATGAAGTCACGGCAGGAATCCATCACATTCAGCAATTACAGCAGTTTTTGACCGATCGGAGGGATAAGCAGTGAATCAATTCATTCAAAACATAATGGGAATGGGCGGAATGACGGATCAAGTCATTGCCACTGACTTTCTTATCTCAGCTAAAGCGGGGGTGAGAAATTATGCTGTCGCGATCACGGAAACTGCTACACCTGAATTAAAAGCTGCCTTGCGTACACAATTAAATGACGCTATTGCTGCACATGAAAAAATAACCAACTTTATGGTAGCAAAGGGTTACTATCATCCGCATGATCTAAGTGAACAATTGCAAGCAGACTTAACCGTATCAAATACGGCATTAAAACTTGCACAAAAAAAGGAAAATGCCTCGGATTAGACAATCAAAAAGGGAGAACAGCCAGTTCTCCCACTAAATGTTTTTTTCTAGGTGATAAATATAAATACTGGAAAAACAGAACTGTGACTCCTTCCTTTAAAAATGGAAGTCACAGGGTAATTGGAGTGTTGCGTCATTGTCCATCAAAAAAAAGATGCCGTTGATTTTTTGCTTGCTGGTTTTTTTGATTTTAGTATCTAATAATACCATTCATTATCTTCGCTCCAAAAATCAGCTGCTCGCTAATAATGAAAGAGAAATCGATATGATTACTCAAGAAGTGTCATTTCAAGTTGATAATATAAGAAAAGGTTCATTATATGTTGAAGATATTCTCGGCAGAGAATTAAGGACGGCATCGTTGGCTATAAAGAATGCACTGCCGCCAAATTATCAAGAAATAACCAATGAACAGCTAAAAAAACTTGCCAAAGAAGTAAGGGTCTCACATATAACCCTGTTAGCGAAAACAAAGGATGATATTATCGGTGTTAGATCCTCCGACCTAAAAGAAATCAAGATGTCCACAAAGGGTTGGGGCTATTGGTATGATGCCTACCAACAACTTTTCGCCTTAAAACCGGTTTCTGTTGGAAAAGGTTTAACCTTACCTCATTTTTGGTCAGGTCCAATTGAAGTTGCTTCCTCCAATCCAGATCATACGGATAAATGGGGCTATTTTTTTGATGGGACGACCAATTATATTATCAATCCATACTTTCGTGACAATGAAGTACTAGAGTATGAAAGACGTTTTGGTCCTGGACAGGTCATTAAAGGTTTTACAAAAGAGCGTGGAGTTTTAGAAATATCTGTTTTCAATCCTAAAAACTTTGGCAAAAAGAAAGAAATTGTTCATTTAAACGGTAATAGTTATATTCGTATTTCGGCCCAACAAATTTGGTATGGGTCCTATAAGTATCGGAACGAAAAAGTGGATTCATCATTTATTCAACGGGCGATGCATACAAAAAAAGTTCAATCCTACCGGGATAATATTCAGGATAAAAATTTGATGAAAACCTTTGTTCCAGTTTTTTCGACCTCTACAGAGCCATTTGTAATTGGTCTTGTCTATAATTACGGACTCATTAAGAAGGAACTTACCCATGAACTATTGGTCCATTTATTACTTTCCTTCATCATTATGATTATCGTCTTTGTTATCAGTTTGATCTTTTCCCGTTCGATTACACAGCCAATCGGTTATATTGTGGACCAAGTGAATCGTATCGCTCAAGGGAATTTCGGTAATAAATTACACTTAAATAGAAAAGATGAATTAGGCTTGCTGACGGAAAATGTGAATGCTTTATCCAATCATTTGCAGAATTATGTCAATGATTTGAATAAGAGCAAGGAGTTTATTGAATACCAAGCATATCACGACCCATTAACTGGTTTGTCTAACAGAAGGTATTTTCAGGAAAAGTTAAAACCTTGCATCGAACATGCGAAGGAAACTGGTGAAACGGTGTCTATCTTATTCATTGATATGGATCGTTTTAAACAGGTTAATGACTCTTTTGGACATAACAAAGGAGATGAAATTCTCAAAATCGTTGCCGAACGGCTTACTGAATGTTTACCTAGTAATCATAGTATCATTACTAGACAAGGCGGCGATGAATTTATTATTTTGCTAAAGAATTTTGATCCTACTGCTACAAAAGCAATCGCAGAAAAAGTTGTTAATACCCTAAAAAAAACATATCTCTTAGATGGCAACGAAATATATCTCAGTGCGAGCTGCGGGATTAGTTTATTTCCTGAACATACAAAAAATATGGACAAACTTGTCGTTTATGCTGACATTGCTATGTACTCAGCGAAAAAGCTGGGTGGTAACAAAGTCATTGTTTACACCGAAAAGTTAATTGAGTCAAACTTTGAAAGACCCAAACTTGAGGCCCGTTTACGGAAGGCCATTGAAAATGGAAACGTAGAAGTTTATTATCAACCAAAGATCGCCGTAGTTTCGGGTCTAATTTTTGGAACGGAGGCGCTTTTAAGATGGAAAGATGAAGAATTTGGATTCGTCTCACCTGAACTGTTTATTCCGATTGCAGAAGATATCGGCTTGATCCATCCATTATGGGAATTTGTTATGAAGGAAGCATGTCTACAGGTGAGCAAGTGGAATCTTAACCGCTCCGATCCCATATCTGTTTCAGTTAATTTCTCCGCCCATCAATTTCAAGAACCTGACAGCATGGTAAAAAAAGTTCAAGAGATTCTGAGCGAAAGTCATTTGGATCCTAGCAATTTTGAAATAGAAATTACCGAAAGTATTCTCCTGAATAATTCAACAGAAATTGTTCAATCTCTTAACTCGCTTCAAAGTATGGGCATTGCTATATCGATTGATGATTTTGGAACAGGTTATTCTTCCTTAAACTATTTGAAAAACCTGCCGATTAATACCTTGAAGATTGATAAATCATTCATCCAAGACATACATGAAGATTATGCAAATTCAGAGATTCCGGAGGCAATTATTAATCTTGCTCGAAGCCTCCATCTTAATGTCATCGCAGAGGGCGTCGAAAAAGAACATCAAAGAGATTTTTTACTATCGAAAAACTGTACTCAAATGCAGGGCTATTTATTTAGCAAACCGTTAAACTCAGAGGAATTTGAACGTCTTCTTCAAAGGGAATAAAAAAAGGGAGAGATTATTTAATAAATCTCTCCACCGTTTTAACACTGCTTCCACAATAATCTATATTTAGTAATTTGGCAGACATCGTTGAGAATGCACGTTGCAAGCCTGATGCTAGCTGGTTTCCTCTCCCTTTTTCAGTAAAACAAAGAACAGTTGGTCCTGCACCGCTCAGTGCCACTCCGAAAGCACCATTGGATTTAGCGACTTCTTCTATTTCTTGGTAAAGGTTAATCAGTGGTTTTCGGTAGGGCTGGTGAAAAAGGTCCTGCTCCATCATTTTCCCTGCCATCTCCCAATTTTGAGTTAATAAAGCCGCTACCAAAAGATTGGCAGTGGATGAGGCTTGAATGGCTGCTTCACGGGAAAATGTTGCTGGAAGTACGCCGCGAGAATCCTTTGTCAGGAGAATCTCGTCTGGAATAACCGCAACCATCTCAAAGGAAATATTCGAAATGCTAAGAATGTCTACTTCGTTTTGTAGATAGGAGCCGATAACCAGCCCCCCGAATAAAGAAGCACCCACATTATCTGGATGACCCTCAATCTCAGTTGCGATTAACAGCTTTTCTTTTTGTGTGAGTCCTATTCTTCCAATCGTGTCAGCAAGTTCAATCCCCGCAACGATGGCTGCAGCACTTGAACCAAGCCCTCGTGCTAAAGGAATATCACTGTCGACTTTTATTTTACAAGGATGTAAGTCGATTCCATAGTTTGCAGCTGTTTTAATTGCAATTTGACAGATAAAGTGAGTCTCATCGGATGGAAAGTTCATTAATTCATCACGAGCCGACTGAATCTCCCACTTTACACTTTTCTCCACTTCTAACGTTAAATACAAATCAACAGCAAGGCCCATTGAATCAAAGCCTGGGCCAAGATTAGCTGTACTAGCTGGTACTTTTATAACAAAACGGTCATTTAGAGTCATCCTTTGACAACTCCTCGAATAGGATATGTCACTGCTATTTCGTCATTTAATCCTTTCCTGTAGGCACTAATATTTAGTAACGGGGTGTCATTAGTTACTGGTAAAAATTCTTTGTACGCTTCTAACAATCCCGGCCATCTCATAACGACTTTCGCACCACCTTATAGGCACTTTTAATTTCCTTAACTGCGTTGAGGTCATTTAATTCTTGTAAAATTTGATCGTAATTAGTTAACGAAGCTCGATGCGTTACCAATACAATTTCAGAGGTTTCATTTTTCTTAACTGGCAGCTGTAAGATTTTTTCAAAGCTGACGCCGTATTTTGCAAAGATGGTCGTAATATCTGCGAAAACACCAACCTCGTCCTGGACATGAATCCTTAGGAAATATTTAGAATACTTCTCGCCATTGTCTTTTAATTGTTTCGGATATTGAGGTGTCACAGCACTTCGTCCATTTACCCCAAGTCGTAGATTTTTAATGACCGCAACTAAGTCTGAAACAATGGCAGTGGCAGTTGGCAAGCTTCCGGCACCAGGTCCATAAAACATCGTTTCGCCTACCGACTCACCATAAACATATACAGCATTATACTCATTTTGTACCGAAGCAAGTGGGTGATTGTTTGATAAGAAGGTAGGAGCTACACTTACCTCAACTTTCTCCCCTTCACGATGGGCATAACCAATTAATTTCATGGTATATCCCAGTTGTTTTCCATAACGCAAATCTTCATCGGTCACCTTTGAGATACCGGATACTTGGACATCTTCTAAATCGATATGCATTGAAAAGCCCAATGTCGCTAATATCGTCATTTTACGAGCAGCATCTAGTCCTTCGACATCCGAAGTTGGATCTGCCTCGGCAAATCCCAGTTCCTGGGCTTCCTTAAGGACCTCCTCGTAGGAACGGCCTTCGTCACTCATTTTTGTTAGGATATAATTGGTTGTTCCATTTACAATACCCATTAGCTGCTTAATACGGTCTGAGGCAAGTCCATCGACTAATCCTCGGAGAATTGGGATACCACCGGCCACACTTGCTTCATAAAACAGATCACAGCCATGTTCAGAAGCAACTGTTAACAACTCAGAACCATGCAAAGCCATTAAATCCTTATTTGCGGTTACAACATGCTTACCCTGACGAAGGGCAGTGATTAAATAATCTTTTGTATCCTGTACTCCGCCCATAACCTCGATTACAACATCAATTTCCTTATCGAAAAGGATTTCGTCTGCATTTGAGGTTAAAACCTTAGTATCTATTTCAACCGGTCTTTCTTTATGTAAATCTTGAACAAGAATCTTTTTTATGATAACTGGGCAACCCACCTGGTGGATTAATTTATCTTGATTTTTTTTAATGATTTTTACTACCCCACAACCCACAGTACCTAAACCTAATAACCCAATCGAGATTGCTTTCATGATTAATCCTCCCGCTCCCTTGTCCACTTGAGACACACATTTGTTTTTCTCTTGTAGACATTATATGATTCTCTTTATTTTTTTACAATAGGTTTGTTTCTAGCAATTATACTGTAAGCGTTTACTACCGCGCCATAAAAGGATTCCAATTTTGATTATTTTTTAGAAAAATTAGAAATTTCACTTCCCTTTATAATATCCCTTTCAAATCAAGCACTGTATCTAGAATATAGTCTGCTTCATGCTTTTCAAAATCACTTCTCGCATCTTTTCCTGACAGACCCGTTAACACCGCGGCAAACTGGCAGCCTAATTGTCTTGCCGCTATCAAATCAGCCAAAGAGTCTCCCACAACTAGAATTGTCTCCGCATTTTCAAGCGGTAAAGATGTATTTAAGCACTCCTTTACCGGTGCATCTTTACCAAGTAGTCCCATGATATAGGTAAATGGATGCGGCTTCGACAGCGATTTCCGTTCGGGAGCTCTTTTTCCGCCTTTAGCACTTCATCCGCTGTAATGATTCGTTTTTCATCAAATTGTTTCAACCAATCTAAATGCTGAAACGGCTGAATGGTTTCAAGCTCAGGCCTGCCAGTTCCGATTCCAATCGTGAATCCTTCTGCGTTTAGGAATTGGAATAACTCATCAATTTCCTGCTTCGGAGCTAATGTCGTTTCATTTGCGAGAAAGCCCTTCTTCCCCTTTTGAACCGATGGTCTCCCCGTAGAGGCGAGAACATGTTCATCCCCCACATACCATTCTTGGGAAACATGCTCACAAACAGACCATAGCTCACCCTTTTTAAAAATAGTAGTTTCTACACGAAGTTTCTCTGACACCAGCTCATTCAAATAACTAAACAATTCCTGCTTCGTTGCCTCTGATCGTGCAAACTCTTCCACAAACAAACGGAAATCCAGCTTTACAGGATAACGACTCAACACCTGGCCAATCTCCAATAATGTTTCTCTTGTAATTGGTGCCTGACACCAGTTATTGATTTTCTCATACTCTGTATCGTTAATTTGCGACAACAGATGAATGAGTTGGTGGCAGAACGAAAGGTAAATCATGTCCCAGTTAGCGTTTAGACCGCGTGATTTCATAAATTTGAGGACTTTATCATTTTCAAATACTAACTCTCGTATTTCCTTGATTTGTTCTTCATTATAATCCGTTACAAACTGCTCTGGTTCGAGGCCCAAATAATTACTGCTAATCAACATCTCCCATACCGTTAAAGCAGATGCATCAAAATAATGCTCCTCGCTTAAAAGTACCCCATCAACGTCAAACAAAATTGTTTTAATCACTTTCTACACCCTCTTTTTCCCATTTGCTTTTATACGATATCGTAACACAGCAAGGTAAACGATTTGAAGTAAATTGTTCAAATAATTAAAAAGAACAAGCCGTGTCCGAAGTGCTCCGACTCCACGGCTTGTTCTTTTTACTAAAAAAGTATCTTTTTCATTCAACTTTCTTTACGAAGGGCTCTTATAAATCCAGACCTATTGATATATATTTTACTTCTAAAAACTCTTCGATGCCATAGTGACCGCCTTCACGGCCAAGACCGCTCTCCTTAAAGCCTCCGAATGGGGCTTGAACCACAGATGGCAAGGCATCATTCAGGCCAATAATTCCGTACTCCAGTTGTTCTGTGATTCGAAAGGAGCGGCTTAGATTTTCTGTATACACATAAGCAGCTAGTCCGTAACAAGAATTATTTGCCCGTTCAATCACTTCCTCTTCCGTTTTAAAGGTGGAAATCGGAGCGAGAGGGCCAAAGATTTCATCCTGCATACATTCCATTTCATCATTAATATTGGTCAAAATGGTTGGAGCATAGAAATAGCCGCTGTTTTTCGCAGGCATAAGTCCGCTATAAGTGACTGTCCCACCTTTTTCAACTGCATCCTTAACCAATCCTTCAACTTTTTTATAAGCTGCTTCATCAATCAATGGACCAATATCCGTTCCTTCCACGAGACCGTTTCCGACTTTAAGCTTTTCAACTTCTCCTTGAAACAGCTTAATAAATTCTTCCACGACCCCCTCTTGTACATAAACCCGATTCGTGCAAATACAGGTTTGACCCGCATTACGAAATTTTGATTGGACAAGTCCTGCCGCTGCTTTCATCAAATTAGCATCATCCATTACGATAAACGGAGCATTTCCGCCAAGTTCAAGTGATACTTTTTTAACCGTTTCCGCGGCACCACGCATCAAGGTTTTACCTACCTCTGTTGACCCGGTAAAGGTAATCTTTGTGACGCGTGGGTCCTTCAGCCATGCTTCCCCTATTTCTGATGACCTTCCAGTAATCACGTTTAATACACCTGCAGGTATGCCTGCTTCATGGGCTAGTTCGGCGATTTTTAGTGCCGTTAGCGGAGTTTGGTTTGCTGGTTTCACAACAGCCGTGCAGCCTGCAGCAAGTGCCGGGGCTACTTTTCTGGTAATCATTGCTGCGGGGAAATTCCACGGCGTAATTGCGGCAATCACGCCAACTGGTTCTTTTCTTACGAGTATTCTTTTATTCGGATGTGATGCAGGGATTGATTCGCCGTACACACGTTTCCCCTCTTCGGCATACCAAGAAATGAAGCCATTCGCATACTGAACTTCACCAAGTGCTTCTTTGAATGGTTTTCCTTGCTCAATTGTCATAATCCGCGCAACTTCATCCTTATTTTCATCTATTAATTTGAACCAATTCATCAACAGTTGATAGCGTTCTTCCGCTGTTTTCTTTGACCAGATTCTGAAGGCCTTACTCGCCGCATCTACTGCCTGCTCTGCCTCATATGCGCCCCCTGTTGGAACCGCACCGATAACTTCCTTTGTGGCAGGATTGATCACTTTAGTTAAAACCTCATAGTCATTGCCTACCCATTCTCCATTTAGATACATGGGATAAACCTGATAATTTTTCCTGACAATATCCACTTTATTCCCCTCCAACCGATAAAGCAGGATCATTTTTATAGACGGCTTCGATTGCTTCTTCAAGAATTTGTAAGCCCTCTTCAAGTTGTTCATCTGTGATTGTAATCGGCATAAGGAGGCGAATAACATTACTGTAAATCCCTGCACTAAGTAACATCAAACCACGTTCCGCTGCTGCTTTTACAATTTTCCCGGTTGCTTCTTTATCCGGTGTTTTCGATTGTCTATCCTTGACCATTTCCATTGCACACATCGCACCGAGGCCGCGAACATCACCAATACCTTCGAAACGCTCCGCTAAAAGATGCATCTTTTCAAGCACTCGGTTCCCTATTTTCCGTGCCCGGTCATTGAGTTGTTCACTTTCAATGATATCCAATACAGTTAGTGCAGCCCGGCATCCAAGCGGACTCCCCGCATACGTTCCGCCGATTTCACCAACTTCAGCGCTATTCATAATTTCCGCCCTGCCAATCACACCGCTAATAGGAACCCCAGCACCCATCGATTTCGAAATTGTTATTAAATCAGGAATAACATCAAAATGGTCTATAGCAAAGTATTTTCCAGTCCGTGCAAACCCGGTTTGGATTTCATCAGCAATAAACAAGATCCCATATTGTGTACAGATTTCTCTGATCCGTTTCACAAAGGCGGTGTCAGGCACTATAAATCCGCCTTCGCCCTGAACAGGCTCCATCACGACAGCCGCAATCGTTTCTGGGGCGACTTCTGCAAGTAGAAACTGTTCAAATTGCTCGATGATCATCGCGCTATATTGCTGCTCATTCATTCCTTCCGGACGGCGGTACACATAGGGATATGGTGCCTTGTAAACTTCCGGAGCGAATGGTCCAAAGCCATACTTATAGGGTTTCACTTTACTTGTCATCGTCATGGTCATTAATGTCCGGCCATGGAACCCTCTCGTAAACGAAACAATCCCCTGGCGTTTTGTATATTTCCTGGCAATCTTTACGGCGTTCTCCACCGCTTCTGCACCACTGTTAAAAAAAGCAGCCTGCTTGTCAAATTCACCCGGCGCAAGTTCACATAATCGCTCGGCTAAATTAATATACGATTCATACATCATGACATTAAAGCCTGTGTGGATATATTGACTTGCTTGTTCCTGTAACGCTCTTACTACTCTTGGATGGGAGTGGCCAACGTTTATCGTTCCAATCGCACCGGCAAAATCAATGTAACAATTACCGTCCACATCTTCTACCAGGGCTCCTTGTGCCTTTTTAACAAAGGCCTGGCTGTTATTTGAAATTCCTTTTGGGACATATTTATTTCTTCGCTCCAATATTTGCTTCGATTTCGGTCCGGGTATCTCTGTTTGGAGTTTGACATACTTCTTCTCCACTTCTGTGCTCCCCCTTTAAAAAACCTTATCCATTTATGTGTTCTAATACCTCTTTCAAGGTGTTGACTACTTTGTTAACTTCTTCATAACTAATCGTCAATGCTGGCTCGATGCGAATGGTTTTGGAGTTAATCAATGTCCCAGCAACTAATATTCCTCTATCGAACATTCCCTTTGAGACTTCGTAGCCGATTTCATCTTGATGGAATTCTATGCCAATCATTAAGCCTTGACCACGGATTTCCTGGACCTTATCTTCGTGGCCTTTTACCGCCTTTTTCAGTTCTGCAAGAAAATAGGCTCCCACTTCGGCTGCTCTTTCCGGTAACTTCTCTTCGATTAAAACCCCAATTGTTGCAATCGCTGCCGCACATGCTAACGGATTGCCGCCGAAGGTTGTTGTATGCATAAACGGATTATCGAACCAGCTCTTGAAGACATTCTCCGTAGCTACAACTGCACCTGCCGGCATTACACCACCGCCAAATGCTTTTGCTAGACAGATAATATCTGGAACTACTTCATACAATTCTGCGGCAAACATTTTTCCCGTCCGGCCCATTCCTGTTTGGACTTCATCAAAGATGAGCAAGGAGCCATACTGATCACAAAGCTCCCGAACCTGTTTTAAATAGCCTTCCGGTGGTAGAATAATTCCGCCTTCCCCTTGAATCGGCTCTAAAAGAACTGCCGCCACATCTTCGCCTACAGCAGCACAGACTTCAAACGTTTTTCTCATCATGTCAATATCGCCAAAAGGCACATGACGGAAGCCCGGGATTAATGGTAAAAATGGTTTTCGGAACATCCCTTTCGCCGTCCCTGACAATGAGCCTAAGCTTTTCCCGTGGAACGCACGTGTCGTAGAGATGAATGTTGTCCGCTCACTGTACATCTTTGCTAGCTTTAAGGCTGCTTCCACACTTTCTGTCCCGCTATTTGTAAAAAAGGCATACTTTAAATCCCCCGGAGTGATATCAGCTAAAATTTTTGCTAACATCGCACGAAGTGGATCGAGCAAATCCTGACTATGAAGTGCCTGACGATTTAATTGGTCCGTTACTGCCTTAACAACTTTGGGATTGCGGTGCCCTACATTATAAATACCAAAACCGCCAAGGCAATCAATGTATTCCTTACCATTAACATCCTTAAAACAGGAACCATTATCCGACCATTCCACAGCTGCAAATTGGCCGCCTTCAGTAACTGTCTTTCGGTATTCCAGGAATCCCGGGTTTACGTGTTCACGGAACCCGTCCACCGTTTCTTTGGTAATCCAGGCCGCTTCCGCTTCATTTATTTCCTCTTTTTCTATTAATCTTAGAACCTTATTAATATATTCACTTACATTTTGATTTTGCTCACTTTTTAATTCTTGTTTGAAATCGATACTCATAGTTTATTCCTCCAATTTTATGTTTAGTTAGAAAACCAGCCAATAGGTTCTACTTGTAAATTGATATTGATCTGTTTTATTTCTTGAAATTCTTCCAGTCCGAACGTTCCAAGACTGCGGCCAATCCCACTTTGCTTATAGCCGCCCCATGGTGCCTCGTTATACGTCGGATGGTAGGAATTTACCCATGTAATCCCTGCACGCAGCTTTTTAATAACACGCAGACCCTTTGCACCATTATTAGTAAACACACCACCGGCTAACCCATAAACCGTACCATTTGCAAGTTTAATAGCCTCCTCTTCGCCCTTGAACTTCTGGATGACAACAACAGGGCCAAAGATTTCCTCCTGGACTATTCGCATCTCTTGGTTCACATTGACAAAAACGGTTGGTTCAACAAAATAACCTTTTTCTAACCCGTTACCAACAATCCGCTTTCCACCGCATGCAATCTGCGCACCTTCTTGCTTGCCTATTTCAATGTAAGAAAGAACTTTTTCTAAGTGTTCTTGACTGACAAGCGGGCCCATCTCTGTTCCAGAGGCATTCCCGGGTCCTACTTGAATTTGTTTAGCCCGTTCAACAAATCGAGCGACGAATTGATCATAAATGCTTTCTTCAACAAGGATTCTTGAACCTGCGGAGCATACTTGACCAGAACCTGCGTAGATACCAAATAGGGCATAATCGACTGCGGTTTCAAAGTCAGCATCAGCAAAAATGATATTGGGCGATTTACCACCTAACTCTAAAGAAACCTTCTTCATCGTATCTGCTGCCGTTTTCATAATGTGCTTACCCGTTTTCGTTCCGCCTGTAAACGAAATCATATCGACCTCAGGGTGGGAAGCGATTTCATTTCCAACCACAGCACCGGCACCCATCACCATATTGGCTACCCCTTTTGGCAATCCAACTTCCTCAAAAATTTCAAAAAGCTTTTTCGGGGTGACAGGTGTCACCTCTGACGGTTTAAAGACAATTGTATTTCCTGCAGCTAAGGCAGGAGCAATTTTCCAAACACTCATTAACAGTGGATAGTTCCACGGAACAATTAAGCCGCAAACACCGACAGGTTCACGGACAACCATCGCCTGCATTGGATCGGCGACATGGTAGGTCTGTCCATCCGGCTTTGTAATCAGGCCTGCATAATAGCGAAAACAGGCGGCGGCATCACCTACATCAAAACCTGCTTCTCGCAATGGTTTTCCGTTATCCAACGTTTCTAATTGGGTTAATTCATCAGCATAATCCTCAATTTTATCAGCAATTTTTAATAAATAAGATGCTCTTTCTTGAGCAGAAATCCCAGACCAGACTCCCTCTTCGAAAGCTCTTCGTGCTGCATATATGGCTGCACGAGCGTCAGCGGCCGTTCCTTCAGGGGCATATGAAATAACCTCACCATTTGCAGGATTAAGAACTGGGCGTGTTTCTTGATTTTCGGCATCTTTCCATTCACCATCAATAAACATCTTCAGGTTTACAACTCGTTTTTTTACCTCGACCATTTAAATTCCTCCTTTATTCACCCTCACTATCAATATTGCAAGAAGCGTGCCAATTCCTATTGACTATCAAAATAACCTTTATTCGAAGTATTCAAAAAAACAATATTCAACTTTGCATAATTGTATTATGATTTGCATAACCAAAAAAACTGCTTTAGATCTCAATGATCTAAAGCAATTTTTACAGGGTAGACAAGTTTTCTATTTTCATATTTTTCTCATTTAATATTTTTTGGTACTTCCTACTTACAGTTGATTGACTAATTCCTAAGGCTTTGGCAGCTTTGGTTGTTGTTTTGTATTGATTCATCGCCATTACAATCAACTGCTCCTCAACATAATCGACAGCCTCCTGCAAGGGAATGACCCTTGTAATGACAGGCTTCATCTTTTTATGCTCAAAGCCCATTGATAAAAATTGACTGACGAACTCCGCATCAATGGATGAATGTTCGGCAGTAACTACTAATCTTTCAATAATATTTTGTAGTTCCCTGACATTACCCGGCCATGGATAAAACTCTAATACATTAATCGCATCAGGGGTTAGATGATAATTCCGCTCATATTTCTCATTCAATTGCTGAAGGAAATGAAAGGCGAGCAGCGAAATATCCTCTGTCCGTTCTCTTAGAGGCGGAATGTGAATCGGAATGACATTCAAGCGATAGAACAAATCCTCTCGGAAGGTACCCTCTTCAACCATTTTCTCCAACTTTTTATTTGTCGCCGCAATAATCTGCACATTCACCTTAATGGGCGTAGTACTTCCAATCGGAATGATTTCTTGCTCTTGCAGAACTCGTAACAATTTTACTTGTAGATGGATTGGCATCTCACCGATTTCATCCAGAAATAAAATTCCGCCATCTGCCTGTTTAAAGTATCCTTCTTTTCCGTTCTTATCAGCACCCGTAAAAGACCCTTTCGAATAGCCGAAAAGTTCACTTTCGAGTAAATTTTCCGGGATAGCCCCACAGTTTAATTTAAGAAATGGCTTTGCCTGGCGCCTGCCTAATTGATGGATTGCTTGGGCAATCACTTCTTTTCCGACTCCGGATTCACCGTATAGAAGGACTGTCGAAGAAAAGTCGGCTATCTTCTTAGCTTGATTAATAATCATCTCCATTTTTGGGCTGCAGTAAATAAGCTTTTTCAAAAAGCGGTCCTTACTTTTAAAGTCATCCAATTCCTTTTTATATTGTTCTGATATTTTTTTAATTTCATGAAGTTCACTTTTTAATTTTGTTGTTTCGGTAATATCACGTGAAGCGATGATAATTCGGTCAAGTTCATTTTTTTCATTAAAGACAGGATTTCCGACAGCAAGAATTTTTCTTCCTGTCTTCGTTTCTTGAACCACGGAGACCTTTTTTCGCTTTTCTAAAACAAGTCTTGTGACCGATGGTGTAAACAACCCTAGGTCTTCAAGTTCGAGAATATTTTTTCCAATAAGTTCTTTTAAATCAACGTTCCAAAAATCCCGAATGATATTTTCACTATATCTGAGGAGCTCTCCTTTGTTATTCACAACGAGGATTTCATCATAGATACTGGACAAAATTGCATTCAAGTCTTTATTTAAATCTTTAATATATTCAATTTCCATCGCCATTTCTTCAACCATGGGCAAATCTTGGGCAACAATAATGATGCCATCGACTTCATTCTTATAGTTTAAAATCGGGCTATAATCGACGAGAATACCGATTTCATTTTTAATGACCAGATGATTCAGCAGCGTCTTGCCGGTTGCAAATACCTGATCAAGATGAGTTCGGCTAAAGATCTCACCTGCAGGAAGATTCTTGATCTTTTCTGCGGTTGATCGAATCATTTTTAATCCAGCTTCATTATAATTAATAATTTGTTTTTCACTATCTAATACAAAAATCCCCATTGGAATCGAGGTTAGAATAATTTTTAGTAAGTCGACACTTTTATTTTCCTGTTTAAAAAGTTCCGCCAAAACGTCTTCTCTGCGAATATAACCTGTTGGTAAACCGTTCTCTCCTCTAACGATGGCAAAGGGTTCTCCAATAATTTGGAACAAAACAGGCAAGGATATTTGATCGCTCAAATGGCAGATGCTATCTATCGATTTCGCTTCTTCAACCAGGGAGGCAATCGTAACTTGCTCTTTTTTATGACTTTCTATTAATACATAAGCAAATAAATGATTTTGTTTTTTTAAAAATAAAAAGGGTTCTTTAAGGTCATTTAAGGCAGAACGAAGAACAGCTTCATTTTCATCCACGTCTATTGAAATAATTGGTTTCACTTTTTCTTTGGCAACGGAAAACATGGTTACTTCCCCCTAACTCCTTATCACTCTAATATTATCACTTTATTTGCAATAGTATAAATTAATATTGCAAAAAAAAGAAGATGCGCTTCACATCTTCTTTTTTCCATCCATTAATCACTGCCAGTTACAAATAAATCTTCCTTTATATACGCCAGGACCATTCCTGGAATAACATAATCACCTTCTTGCACCTCAAGTGATTTAACTTCGCCGCTCAAACAAGTCTGAACTGGTTCTAATTCGCCTGATTCTAATTTAATCATAAATAAGTTTTCCCATTCATAAATCCTTGACTCGCCCTTAATCGAAATCTTTTCGACCTGACCATGACAAGGGCTAATAACTACACCATAATACATAGATATCACCCTCTATTTTATTTAATACTGCTCCTGAAATGGCCGTGTCTGTAATACTAAACTGAAAAATTCCTGAAATTCTGGGATATCCTCTCTTTCAATCCCCAGCCTTTCTGCCCAATGATGGTCTGAGAGCGTATCCTCTTGACAAAGTAAAACCATTTTTCCCGACTGAATTGAAGTAACCATCGCTTTCCCAAAGAATTGCTCTGAATAACCTATTGTCAAATCGTAGCGGTGATTATTTGAAATTAAGCAAAAGTAATGTAGCAGTTGCTGTTCTTTTTGTTCGGTTAATATATCAAGCGTCATAAAAAACTACCTCCTCTTTAAAATTTCAACCAGCCTCGAAGTCTAGATGCCTCTGCTAGCTTTTGAATTCCTTCAATATAAGCAGCAATTTTCATATTAACTCCATATCTTTTGGAAGTTTGATAAACTTTTAAAAAGCTGGCTGTCATCTTCTCCTTGAGCCGCTCATCGACGATTTCCTCGGTCCAGTAATAGCCTTGATTGTTCTGACACCACTCAAAATAGGAGACAATCACCCCGCCAGAATTAGCAAGAATATCAGGGACAACAAGGATTTCTCGCTCATCTAGTATCTTTAACGCTTCTTTGGTGGTAGGACCATTGGCTGCCTCAATGATAATATTGCAATTTAGCTTGCTTGCATTATATTTATTGATGACCCCAGAGATGGCAGCCGGAATGAGGACATCACATTCTTTTTCCAATAAATCCTGATTTGAAATTGAACTATTAAAGCGATTAGAAATGATCCCAAATGAATCTCTATTTTCCAATAAATAAGGAATATCTAAGCCAGTTTCATCATATAAACCGCCAAGCATATCTCCGATTCCAATTACTTTTGCTCCCATCTCATCTAAATACTGGGCAAGGTAACTGCCGACATTTCCAAACCCCTGAATGATGACCCGGGTATCCTTTAATTCCATTTTCCTTAATTCACAGACCATTTGCAGTGTATATAATACACCTTTTGATGTCGCTGTTTCCCTGCCCTTCGATCCCCCTAATGCAATTGGCTTCCCAGTGATAAAACTAGGAGAATCAAATTCACGGATATGATCATATTCATCGAGCATCCACGCCATAATTTGCGAGTTCGTATACATATCAGGCGCGGGAATATCCTTTGTTGGACCGACTAGCTGACTCACCGCTCTTACATATCCACGGCTCAACTTTTCCAATTCATCTAAGCTCATATTACGAGGGTCGCAAATGATCCCGCCTTTTGCACCTCCATAAGGAAGGTCAGTAATACCGCACTTTAAGCTCATCCAGCCGGCCAAGGCCTTTACCTCATCCGCAGTAACGTCTGGATGAAACCGGATTCCCCCTTTCGTCGGTCCTGAGGCATCATTATGTTGAGCCCGGTATCCCTGAAATATTTCTGTTTGTCCATTGTCCATTCGAACAGGGATACTTACTTCTAAAAATCTCATCGGCTTCTTTAGAAATTCGAATACTTGAGTCGGATAGTTCAGGATGTTCACTGCTTCCTTTAGTGTTTCTTGGAACTCACTAAGGGAATTGTCCTGTTCTCTTTCTTTTGTATTCCTCATATCTAGAGATTCAACTGCCATTCTAACACCTCATTTTTTTATTGTTACTTAAGGATAAAGCAAGTTTCGTGCCAACTAATAAATAGCGGTATTTATAAGGTAATCCGGTAAATTGAGCCCATAGTTATGAAAAAATGATTGGATTATTCATTTCTACATACTTTTAAAATTCCGTATATAAAAGCGTAAAAAGCCAGGCGCTTAGCCTGGCTTTAGTAACATTTTTTGCTAAAAGGAAGAAGTCTTTTCTGCGTCATCGATATTTAAATCAGCAATTTTGATTTTAAAGAATTTAGTTTGGAAAACCATATAAATTAGACCAATGACAATCCAAACAATTCCGCCCATGAGGGCATCAAATTGTAGGTTAGCCCACAAAATCCCCGTTAAACCCGCCCCTAGGATTGGCATGATTAGATAGGAGAAGATATCTTTAGCTGTTTTATATCTCTTTTGGCGGAAGACAAAATGGGCGATGACGGATAAATTAACGAATGTAAAAGCAATTAACGCACCAAAGTTAATAAAGGAAGAAATCAACTCAAGACTCGGGGCAATCGCAAGTAATGAAACGACTCCAACTAAGATAACATTAAAGATTGGTGTCCTATATTTTGGATGAACATACCCGAATGTCTTTCTAGGCAATACCCCATTTCGGCCCATAACGTACAAAAGCCTGGATACACTTGCATGGGATGCAAGCCCGGAAGCTACTGTTGCAGCAAAAGCACCTGATAGGAAAATGAGTTTAAAGATGGTTCCACCTACAAACAACCCAATTTCCGGTAAGGTATCATCTGTTACCTTAAAGTTCGATACATCTGGAAATAAAGCTTGCGCGAAGTAACTGCAAACGAAAAAGATTGCGCCGCCGATAAAGACTGTCAACATAATCGCTCTCGGCATCGTTTTTTGGTCAATTGCTTCTTCGGCATACATGGTTACTGCATCAAATCCGATAAAGGAGAAACAAACCACTGTTGCCCCTGTCAAAATGGCTCCAAGTTGAATATCTGAATGGAAAAGTGGCGTTGTTGTAAAAATTGTTCCTTGCCCCATTCCCTTGGAAAGCTGGACGATAGCAAGGACAATAAATGCAGCAATTAACACCACCTCAAAAATAACAAGCAGAGAATTTAAACTAGATGTCTTCCCCATACTCCAAGCATTAATCGCCGTGACAATTGCTACATAAGCGACAACCCAAATCCATGCCGGAACACTTGGAAATACTGATACCATATAAATCCGAATAATCAACGCATTTACCATTGGAAGCAATATATAATCAAGCAACGCTGCCCAGCCGACTATGAAGCCAAGATGCGGGCTCATCGTTTCCCGGGTATACGTATAGGCCGAACCGGCACTCGGAAATACCCGGACCATTTTCCCATAACTTATCGCCGTAAATACCATAACAACTAATGCTGCTAGATAGGCAAGTGGGACCACGCCATTTGTTTCCTCAGAGACAATCCCAAATGTATCAAATACAATGGTTGGTGTCATATAGCCCAATCCAAGCATTACAATCGCCCATAATCCAAGTGAGCGTTTAAGACTAGTATTCTCCAATTTTACCATCTCTCCTTTTATACTCATGTTATTGTAAGCCTTTACATTTTGCTTTAAGCATTGATAGTGTAATAAATTTTAATAAAGTAAATTAATAGTTCTCAGGAAAGCTCCTCCTTTCATTTTACTAAAAATATCTAACTATTTAAAATAATTGCAATTTTCATGCCAAGTATAATTTATCCAATCAGTTTGTCCGCCGAAACTCCTTTGAGCTAATTTGCAGCTTTTTACATTCCTTTTCTAATGCAATTTTGCATAACCTACTCCAATATGCATAACAAAAAAGCAGTGAATCCATTTTTGGAATTCACTGCTTTTTTGTTTATTTTATTGAGTACAAGAAATACTATAATGGTCTAAGATATTTATCTCGCGAAACGGTGGTTACCGATAGTTACCGTTACTGGACGTGAGTAGATCCACTTACTTACAGCTGTTTTTGGATTATAGAAAAATACCGATCCATTACCCTGGCCTTTAAAGGCAAGGGCTTCATTCACTGCCTTTTTGGAAGCCGCATCTGCTGCTCGGTTAATGGTACCATTTTGAACAGGCGTGAACGCATAATAACCATTAGATCTCTCATAAATAACACCCTTAACGGTATTTGGAAAATCAGGGCTGGATACTCTGTTAAGAATAACGGTAGCTACCGCTACTTTACCGGCGTATGGCTCTCCTACTGCTTCTGCTCGGACAAGTCGGGCCATCAAATCTTTTTCTGCTGCAGTAATAGAAGAGTTCGGGATGACTAGATTTGTTCCTGCATAAAGTAGACTGCTAGTTTTATTGTTTGCTTTTAATAGACTATTAACCGTTACACCATATTTACTTGCAATTTTCCAATAAGTATCACCAGATTGAACCTTATGTGTGGTCGTTGCTGCTTCAGTTGTACCATTTAACGTAAATGCTGACAAAGACAAAATTAGGCCGGTCGCCATCACTAGTTTTTTTAATTTATTCATTTTATACCCTCCAATATATGACTCGCTTCTCTACTATTAAGGCTAACAGTTGTAACATTCCAATTCATTACCCAATAAGTGGTAACAACCGAACTGCTCAGTTAGCGCCCTGCATGAAGGCTTTCCACTATCAATTGGAACAAATACCCAATATTTATTTACTGCCTAAAAATAACTCTTATGGTTAGTTTAGGAGCGATTATTACATTATGTATCAGGAATGTAACACTCAAATGAGGAATATTGACCGTCGATAACACAAAAACTTCACCAAATTGACAACAAATCCCTTTAATTTACACAGGATTTCCCGTCAAACTTCGGGAATAATAAAGGTAGGATAAAAAGGAGGTATTTTAAATGGAAAATCAGTTAGTCAACATACTTAACAAACAAATTGCAAATTGGTCTGTTTTGTATACAAAGTTACATAACTATCATTGGTATGTGAAAGGTGGACAATTTTTCACCCTGCATGTCAAATTTGAGGAATTTTACAATGAGGCAGGCCTGCACGTCGACGAATTAGCGGAACGCTTGCTGGCAATTGGAGGCAAGCCTGCTGCTACGATGAAAGAGTACTTAGAAATTTCATCGATTAAGGAAGCAACAGGAAATGAAACCGCTGATGAAATGGTTGAATCTGTTATCAATGATTTCTCGATTATTATTGGCGAACTAAAAGAAGGTATGAGCTATGCTGCTGATAAGAGTGATGAAACAACGGGTGACATGCTGCTTGCGATCCATTCCGGCCTTGAAAAGCATGTATGGATGCTAACTGCTTTCTTAGGCAGAACCATTTAACTTTCATATAAGAAGTAAACAGTCCAGCAAATTTGTTGGATTGTTTTGTTATTTATAATGATTATTAAAAAGTATTGACTTTTATTTAGAGAATCTACTATTATTAAATTAAAGAAACTTACAAATTGGAGGTTTTCTAAATTGCCAACACCTGAAATTATCGTTTATAGCAGCACAGGCTGCCCTTATTGTGAAAAAGTTAAGACGTTCTTAAAAGATCACGGCTTTACATATGAAGAGCGAAATGCTTCCATACATAAGGAATATTTTGATCAATTAAAGGAACGGAAAATTTATGGAACGCCCGCTACACTCATTGATGGAAAGCTTGTTCTCGGCTTTCAAGAGAAAAAATTTAACAAGTTGCTTGGACTATCAGAAGACCAAGCATCCGTGGTGAGCCATTCACAACCAGAAACAACCGAAGCAAATGCGGATTCTATTTTTCAATCGGTTAATGATAAAGTTCTTGAAGGAGTCTATGATTTTGTCACCATCGGTGGCGGCCCCGCAGGTGCATCTGCAGCGGTTTATGCTGCACGCGGGAAATTAAAAACGCTCGTCATCGATAAAGCTCCCAAAGCTGGGACGCTTGCAATTACTCATAAGATTGCGAACTACCCAGGTGTGCGCGAAGAAGTCACCGGGCTGGAACTGTTAACAAGAATGCAAGCACAGGCAAAGGATTTCGGTGCGGACTTCGTTCGTTCAACCGTATTGTCGGTTGATTTCACTGATGAGATCAAAAAAATCGAATTAGCTGAAGGAACAATCCAAGCGAAAAGTGTCTTCATTGGTGTTGGGGCAAAAGCGCCTTCTGGTAAAATTAAAGGGGAAGAAGAATTTACCGGGCGTGGTGTAAGCTATTGTTCAACCTGTGATGCTGCCTTCTATCAAGACCGAGTTGTCGCTGTTGTTGGGGATAATGATGAAGCAATCCACGAGGCTGAAACATTGGCCAAGTATTGTAAAACAGTGAAATTGTTAATTCCAACTGAATTAAAGGGTGACGTGGATCTTTCTCATTTAGAAAATAACCCAAAAGCAGAGATCTACAAACGTCACCGTGTCAGAGAAATTATTGGGACGGATAGTGTGGAGAAAATTGTTGTTCTTACTGATAAAAAAGAAGAACAAGTATGGGATGTCGATGGAATTTTCTTATATCTTGGCGGAATGATGCCGGGAACAGACTTCTTAAATGGGGCAGTTATGCGCGATGAAGAAGGCTATGTCATGGTAGATGAGTACCTCCGCACAAATGTCGACGGGGTGTTCGCAGGCGGTGACGCAAGAAGAACGCCGATTAAACAGGCGGTTATTTCTGCCGCTGACGGAGCGATTGCAGCCTTAAGTGCTGAGCAGCATGTCAATAAACGAACTAAATTAAGACCACAATATTCATAAAAAAAGACGGCTGCCGCCGTCTTTTTTTATGATCTTTTAAACGAGAATAGTTTCTTTAACCACACCATTAATAACATAAGAAGGTGCTTCACCGTTTAGTACTTTCACGATGTTTTCTGATGCCATTTCCGCCATCGCATCTCGTGCCTCAAAGGTTGCATTTCCGATATGTGGAGTGAGGACAACGTTTTTCAGCTTTTTCAAGCCCTCACCAATTTCAGGTTCGAATTCAAATACATCAATGCCTGCTCCTTCAATCTGTTTTTCTTCTAACGCCTTGATCAGAGCTGCTTCGTCAACAATTGGACCACGAGCACAATTAATCAAATAGGCTGTCGATTTCATCATTTCAAATTGACTTGTGCTGAACATGTGTTTCATTATTGGATTATAGGAACAATTAATTGTAATGAAATCTGATTCGGCCACTAATTCATCAAAAGATACATAGGTCGCATTTAGGGTATTTTCAACTTCAGGGCTTTTTCGACTTGGACTCGTATATAGAACCTTCATGTCAAAAGCTGCTGCTCTTTTTGCAACTGCTTGGCCAATTTGACCAAACCCGACAATACCGATTGTTTTTCCAGAGACTTCACGACCGCGGAAATAAAGAGGAGCCCACCCATTGAAGCCAACCGTACGACATACTTCATCTCCTTCTACGACTCTTCTAGCTGCTGCTAGTAAAAGAGAAAGCGTGAGATCAGCCGTTGCCGCTGTTGAAGCGATCGGTGTATTGGTAGTTGGAATTCCTTTTGCTGCCGCATAATCAAAATCAATATTATTAAACCCCGCTCCATAGTTTGCAATAATTTTCAAATGGGGAGCATGGTCAATTACTTCCTTCGTTACAGGGGTAGATAATAAACTTAGCAGGGCGTCCTTGTCCTTGATACGCTCTTTTAATTCTGCTTCAGTAATCAATTTCTCGCCTGCAAATACCTCTACCACATGATCCTTTGATAACAAATCTAATCCCTTTTGGGGAATCTCACCTGCTACTAAAATTTTTGCCATTCCATAACACCTCTTCAGAAATATATGATGGTCTTTCCCATGAATGCAAATATCTTTATTTAATTATACTATATTAATATAAAGAAACGATTAATTTTATTAAAAGTAGTTGTAAAAAAATAGCTGGTACTAAGAAGCATGATGCCTCTTAGTACCAGCTACTTATCGTCCACAAATCCGCTACTCGTTCGACCTTCTAAAATTCGGGTGTGGTCTTCTTCTCCTTTTTCCAGCTGACCCTCTCCCTGCCTGTGCAAGCGTAATCAACCCTCCGCCGCACATCATAAGGATTCCAGCTAATTGATTAGCTGCGAGAATTTGGCTGCCTGCAATCAATAATCCCGCTCCAAATATTGCCATGACAATTTTACTGGTTTGGTATGCCTGCTGTCCGATAAGCCTTTTTTCAAAAGACTTAGCAGGTTGAATTCTAATTTCCCCTGATTCTAGCTGATCAATCAAATTAAATACCTTTCGTGATGAAGGAATTATTTTTAAGAAGGTATTTTTAACTTGGTCCAGCACCGTCTCTTTCGCGGGGTTAAAGGCCTCACTGCTCATGATATCTTCCACATAGGGTTTTGTATTCTTAATGAGATCAAAGTCCTTATCTAACCCGTTGCAAATGCTAAAAACAGTCATAATGGCTTTTCCTAAAAAAGTAGTTCGAGACGGGATTTGAAAAGGCTGCTCATATAAAAACTCACGCAATTCTTCCAGAAATCCTTCGTTGTTCATCATGTCAACCTTAAAACCATCCTCTAAAAAACCAGTAAGAATGACTTTTACATTCTTTGTTAACAAAGACTTATCCGCCTTTTTTCTTAAAAAGCCTAGATCATGAAAGGCTTCAACAATTCCACTGGCATCCTTAAGATAAATCGACATGGCGAGCTTCACCATATTTTCCTTCATATCATTTGAAATATGGCCAACCATCCCAAAATCAATATAGCATAGGGTCCCATCTTTTTTTACCAATAGATTGCCTGGGTGTGGATCGGCGTGAAAGAACCCATCCTCCATCAATTGCTTTAAATAGGACAAATAAAGAATCGATGCCAATTTCTTCTTATTAATAGAGGCTCCCTCTAGTTTATCAATCTCATTGATTTTTACCCCTTCAATAAACTCCATAACGAGCACTTTACTTGTCGTTAGATCCCAATAAACCTTTGGTGTCGTAACACCTGGAAAGTCACGGAAGGAATCTTGAAAAGTTTCAATATTTTTCGCTTCTTTAATGTAGTCTAGTTCATCGGTGATTACTTCTTCGAACTCTTGATAAACTTCCTTTAAATCAACAAATTTGCCAACCTTTGTAAATCTTCTAGCAAAGGCAATCAGTATTTTCAAAGTGGCTAAATCGAGCGTAACCGTTGCCTCAATGCCAGGGCGCATCACTTTAACCGCGACATGCTCGCCAGTTATCAAAACCGCTTTATGCACCTGCCCTAATGAAGCAGCTGCAACAGGTGCTTGGGTAAAGGAATCAAACAGCTTGGAAACCTTACCCGACATCTCTTCTTCGATTCTTTTAATCGCAATCGCTGAATCTACTGGGGCTACCGAATCCTGCAGTTCTGATAAAATGTCGGTATATTCCTTTGGTAAAATATCAACCCGCGAGCTGACAAATTGACCTAGTTTGATAATGAGGCCGCCCATTTCGACAGCTATCCTAGCAAACTTTTTAGCTTGAGATGTATAAAGAGCCTTATATTTTTGAGTTACCTTATCTTTATGTAAAAATCTCTTTGTTTTTCCTAACCACCAAAACTGTATAAAAAAGCCGATAAACATAAAAAACGTTTGCCGAAACCTCTTGTTGAATAGTAAGCGTAACATCTCACGCATACTTGTCCTCCCCTTTCATTCACAACTTCCACGGGACAAGCCTGCGTGGTCATCTTCCAAACTTACAGTTTATTCTTTTTCCTCATCGTCTTCGATGTCTGTTTCTGTTTTTTCGAAAATTTCTTTAGCAATTTTCTCAAATCTCTTTGACTTGTTAAAAAAGAAATTAGCAAACTTGTTCATAATCTCTGATTTCACTAAAATCACGGTTCCCTTACGTGCATCACCAAAAACAACAAACTTCTCTCCAGACTTGATTCCTAATTCCTCTCTTGCTTCCGATGGAATAACCACTTGGCCTCTTTCGCCCATACTCGTTGTTCCAAAAATTTTCCCATGATTCATCATCATCACTCACCTCTCTTCTGTAGGATAAATCATACTTTTCGTACCAACAATACGTTTCACAGATTATACATATGTCGATATTATGACCGTAAGATGTACTAATCTGATTCCTTTTTTTTCATAGTCAACGTTTGTCCATTTCAATTGTAGCCTTCCTGCATACATTGTTATTAGTTTAGAGGTGGAGGTGATAGTTTAATGTCTGATCACGGTCGTAATAACAACAGCTTTGCGTTAATCGTTGTGTTGTTTATTTTATTAATCATTGTTGGTACATCCTTTATGTACTAATAGACTAGTAAAGCCTAAGGCTCTCAACGGGAAAGAGCGGGAAACCATTGGTTTCACCGCTCTTTCTTTTGAAATCTATCTACTTTTTGCTGCGTGCGACAATAATCAAGCTGACAGTAATAATCGTAAAAGCCATCAATGCTAATAACGGAATTGTTATAAAGCCAAGCCAATTAATATAATCCTTCGAGCAAGGCACTCCCGTTGTGCACATTTCAAACTGTTGTAAGTAAGGAATTTTTTGTAATAAGGTATGATAACCCGCAATGAATAAACCAATGATTGACAGCGGCAGTGCATATTTAGTTATGCCATTATCATTCCGGTAAACTGCAACCCCCAATATGATTGCCAGCGGGTACATGAATATCCTTTGATACCAGCAAAGGGTACATGGAATGAAATGCATGACCTCACTAAAATATAAGCTGCCAAGTGTAGCAACGATGGCTGCTATCCAGGCCACCAGTAAGGATTTATTCATGTTATTCACCCTTTGCCGCTTTCGCTACCATCTCTTTTAAGTCATCAATCGTTTGTCCCTCAAACTTTTTGCCATTAACGTAAATGGTAGGGGTTCCTGTCACACCTAGTGTTTCAGCGTAATCCATATCTTTTTGCCAAGCATTATCGGACTTCTTATCCTGGAAGTTCTTTAAGACCTTGTCTGCATCACTTTCGTTGGCAACTTCTTTTAAAGTAGTTACCAAGAAATCCTCTGTGAAAACGTCCATCTTTTCATATTTAGGATCTTCCGGTTGTTTTTTGTAAAGAAGGTCATGGAATTTCCAAAACGTCTCATTGCCGAGCTCTGAGAATACCGATTCCGCAAATTTAGCAGACCGGGTAGAATCCACGTTAATAAATGAATCATTCATAAAATAAAACTTTGCTTTACCTGTATCGACTAGTTCCTTCTGGATAATTGGAACAACATCCTTGGTAAAGTTTTTGCAATTCGGGCATTTGTAATCTCCGAATTCAATGATCGAAACAGGGGCTGATTCCTTACCTAAAAATGGCTGATTGCTATAATCAATTTTTGTGGAAGTTGTTTTATCCTGTTGTTTTGAATGGTTGCCCAAGAAAATAAAAGCTAAAATAAAAACCGCAACCAAGCCAATCATCCAAAAAATAAAGGCAGAGGATGATTTTGCTTCTTTTTTCTTATTTTTAATATTTTTTGCCATAGTAGTCTCCTTTTTATATATGAGCATTTTCGACCTAGATAGTATAAATATCACTTATCCCAAAGAATAATGCAAATAAAAGGTTCTACTCTAGCTTTTAAGAATATCCTCAATCCTTGCTAGTTCTTCTTCAGAAAAATCAAGGTTATTAAGAACATCCACATTTTCCTCAATTTGACTCACTCGGCTCGCACCAATCAAGACAGAAGTAACCTTTCCACAGCGTAAAACCCAGGCAAGAGCCATTTGTGAAAGACTTTGACCGCGTTCAGTTGCGATGTCATTTAATCTTTGGACACGTTCAACCACATCAGCGGTTACATGATCTACACTCAGGAAACCGGTCGGACTTGCTGCACGTGAATCGGCTGGAATTCCTGTTAGGTATTTATTCGTTAATAAGCCTTGCGCTAATGGACTAAAGGCAATGGAACCCACACCATTCTCTTCTAGGACATCCTGCAAGCCGTCCTCAATCCAGCGGTTAAACATGGAATACTTTGGCTGATGGATTAATAAAGGAGTCCCTAGTTGTTTTAAGATTTTTATCGCCTCAGCAGTTTGTTCCGCGCTGTAGTTAGAAATTCCAACGTATAACGCTTTACCCTGACGAACAATGGAATCTAATGCTGCCATGGTTTCCTCTATTGGTGTGTTTGGATCTGGGCGGTGAGAATAAAATATATCGACATAGTCAAGTCCCATCCGTTTTAGACTCTGATCTAGACTCGATACCAAATATTTTCTAGAACCCCAATCCCCGTAGGGTCCAGGCCACATCGTGTAGCCTGCTTTGGAAGAAATAATCATCTCATCACGGTAGGGAGCGAAGTCAGTTTTTAAAATTTTGCCAAACATCTCTTCTGCTGAACCTGGTGGCGGGCCATAATTATTAGCCAAATCAAAATGGGTAATCCCCAAATCAAATGCCCTTCTAAGCATAGCCCGTCCATTTTCATAGTTATCAACACCGCCAAAGTTATGCCAAAGACCTAGCGATACCGCGGGAAGCATCAATCCTGAACGGCCACTACGATTATACTTCATTGCTTCATAACGATTTCCTGATGCTTGGTAGACCATATTTGTTTCCTCTTTTCTATATGTATTGTTAAACTATTTATAGTTTAACTTAATAATATCAAAACAGAAGGTAAGCATTGCATTATTTGAGTAATGATTCGATATTTTGCTAAAATAAACAGAATAAACTTTTTGAGGAGCGGAAAAATGACTAACAATGAAAAATATATTGGTTATATTGGAACATACACCAAGGGGGGCAGCAAAGGAATTTATTCCTTCACGTTAGATACGAATGAGGCTAAAATTGCAGATATTAAAGTTGCTGCCCAGTTAGATAATCCTACATATTTAACAATCAGTAGGGACAATCGCTACTTATACTCGGTTGCAAAAAAGGGGGAAGAAGGTGGGGTCGTCGCTTTTTCGATCGAGGGGGATGGCTCACTTACAGAAATCAATAGTCAAATGCTTTCCGGCTCATCACCCTGCCATGTAAGTGTAGACAGCAAAAACCGCTATGCATTCAGTACAAATTACCATAAGGGATCCGTCGAATCATATGTAATTAACGAGGAGGATGGTTCTATTCAACCTCCGGCCTCTAGTATTAAACATGAAGGTTCAGGTCCAGATCCAAGACAGGAGAAACCTCATACCCATTATGCAGGAGTCACCCCTGATAAGAATTATCTGGCCGTTGTTGAATTAGGTATCGATGCACTGATTACTTATGCAATTAATGAAGATGGCACCCTTTCAAAAGCAAACCTGCTGCCTTTAAAGGCTGGTAGCGGACCAAGGCATTTGGTTTTTCATCCGAATGGTAAATTCGCTTATATTATGACTGAATTTAGTTCTGAGGTTATTGGGTTAACCTATTTTAAGGAAGATGGCTATTTTACAGAAAAACAGTATATTTCCACCCTTCCCGCCGATTTTTCAGAAAATAATCAAGGAAGTGCGATTCATATTTCATCTGATGGGCTCTTTGTCTACGCGGGTAATCGTGGTCATAACAGTATTGCCATTTTCCGTGTCGACCAAGAAACAGGTGAACTTAGCTTGGTTGAACGTATTTCTACTGAAGGAGATTGGCCGAGAGATTTTATGTTCGATCCAACTGAGAAATTTATTGTGGCTTCTAATCAAGAGTCGAGTAATCTTGTATTGTATTCACGGGATGAGGACTCGGGGAGACTAACCCTTATTCAGTCGGATATCGTTGTGCCATATCCGGTGTGTGTTAAATTCTTACAAGTGTAGACTTAAGCTGAGCTGATTGGACTAACCCAATCAGCTTCTTTTAATAATCTTTAGGGGGGTTGTTCCATTTCTATCATTCGACAACTTCAATTGACAAATTCCTTGTCATGAATTTACTATAATGGAAATAAAAAATGCCTGTTTAGTTAGGGGAAAGAATCTTGGATTACCAGCAACTACATAGTCGCAAAATGAATAAGAAAAAGAAAACCCAGAAGAGTCTAACTACGATAAAAATCCTACTTGTCATTTTGTGGGGATTATTTTTATTGTTAAATACCTGGACAGAAAGTATCGAACGACTTATATATTTACATTCATTCGGATTCAGATGGGTTTCAAATCCGGACTTTTTGTCGTTCTTTTATTTTCATGATTTTACCTTGATCCATCCTGAATTTATAAAAGTGAAGTTCGGACATTTTATCGGTTTTGCCATCATGGATATTCTACTTTTCAACCTGTTACGGAGTCACAAATATTCTATCATCATATCGATTATTTTTGCTTTTCTAACAGAATTCCTGCAACTTTTTTTCGGTAGAGATGGGCGGTTTTATGACCTTGCTATTGACTCATTCGGTATTATATCAGTTTATTTCTTAGTGAACTGGCTAAAATTTTAGGCATTGTTTTAAATCCATGCGTAAAATAGACAAGCCCGTGAGAATCTAAGGAGGATGTATACTGGCAAAGGATGTGTCTTTCTTGAATTTCTTTCACAGCCAAGAAACGCTTAGTTTAATCGAGTGGATTTTAAGAGCAATTATTGCCTTTTTCTTTTTACTAATTGTTGCAAAAGTCATGGGCCAACGCGCCATATCCCAATTAAGATTACTGGATTTTGTTATTGCGCTAGTCTTAGGAAATATCATAGCTCACCCATTATCTGATGAACAACTAGGGATGAAAGGCTCAATGATTACAACCGTAGTATTGGTGGTATTATATACGGGAAGTTTATTTATCAGTCTAAAATTTACTTTGATAGATAAATTCCTTGATCCAGTTCCATTTCCACTTATAAAAGATGGGGAAATCAATTATAATGGTCTAAAAAAGGCTAGAATAACGATTGATCATTTATTAGCAGAATTAAGAAAAGATAAAGTAGAGGATATAAAAAAAGTGGCATTAGCAATGTGGGAGTCTGACGGGAAAATCTCTATTTTTCTGAATCCAAAATTCGAGGCGTTGACACCCGCGACCTATCAAATGCAACTAGAGCCGTTTGATCTCCCAAAAACAATCATTAAAGAAGGCAAGATTGACTTTTCTGTATTGGAGGAAAAAAATGTGGAGGAAGAGTGGGTTATACACAATCTTAAGTCTATTCATCAGGTCGAGGTAAGTAATGTATTACTTGGTACCGTTGATAGTAATAACAATTTAAAAATTTTTTTGTATAAATAAAAGAACTATACAATTTCTTTTTCTATGGTTTTATGAATGAAAACACTCACAACATAGTGAGTGTTTCACAATGTAGCTTCCAACTGGTTTCTTAGTAACTTACTAAACATACTTCTTTTTTCCTTTGCAAGCTGAAGGAATTCTCCCTTTTGAATAATTTCACCTTGCTCCAATACAATAACCTGGTCGGCATTTTTTATCGTTGATAATCTATGAGCAATGACAATTATGGTCATTCTCCCTTTTAGTCTATCCAATGCTTCCTGTATCTTCGCTTCATTCTCTGTATCCAAAGAACTTGTTGCCTCATCCAAAACAAGGATGGATGGATTTCGGAGTATGGCTCGTGCCAATACAAGTCGTTGCCTTTCACCTCCAGAAAGTCTAATTCCCCGATCACCAATCATTGTATCAAGGCCATATGGGAGTTTCTTTACAAACTCTGCTGCAGAGGAGAATTCTAGAGCTTCCCAAATTTGATCCTCACAAGCATTCGGCTCCACAATTAGAAGATTTTCTCTTATACTCTCATTGAATAAGAACGGATCTTGAGGAACATAGCTAATTGCCTGCCTTAGGGACAGAAGATTAGCACTTGAAAGTGGTTCTCCATCCAATAACACTTGCCCTTCCTCTGGCTTATTTAGACCCATTAATAAATCTATTAAAGTACTTTTCCCTGCACCAGACCTTCCTACCACTGCAGTCATTTGATTAGATGGGATGTAAAGATTAATATCCTGCAAAGCATAGGTCGATAAGCTTTTGTTATAACGAAAAAAGACATTCTGACATTCAATTGCATTTCTAATCGAAAGAGGTTTTATATCGAGTGCTTCCTCTTCTCGAAACTCTCTAGCAAGTTTACATTCGCTTTGTAAATCAATGACTGCTTTATATGATGGAATCCTCATGGCCATTTGCTCCATTGAAGCCTGAATACCTGCAACCCTTGGCCATAGTCTTGAGAAAATAATAATTATCAATAATAATTGGCCGCCCTGAGCATGAAACAGCTTCATAGAAATTAGCAAAAAGATTGCAATTAGAACAGCTGATGCTGATTTATAAAATAATTGTGATTTAGTGTTTAATTTTGCATATTCCACTTGTTCATTTTGCATATCTTGAGTTACATCCCTGAACCAACTCATCCGTGAATCCTCAAGTGTATTGCTCTTAATATCCTTTATCCCATTTATTTGGTCTGTTATCCCTGCAAGATACTTTTTACCGGAAACATAATTTTTATTTCCAAGTGCCATTGACCTTTTAAGATATTTGCGTGAAAAAAAGATAAGTAACAAACCACTAATTAAGACAAAGATTGTTATATTGGCAGAAAGCCAAAATGCCATTCCAATTTGTATGAATGTGAAAATAAGAGAGGCAATAAATTGCAAAAATGAATTTGTCCCAGCACTAGCAGTAGCAATTTCAGAGGTTAATGTATTAATAATATCTGATTTTCTCTTTTTAATAAAAAAGTCCCACTTTGCATGAAGCAAGGCGTCATACGTCTCAATCCGCAAATGGCGAAAAAAACCATGCTGGATAATCGTATTCCGGATAGTTATTTGACGCTGCAATATATTTTGAACAATGACCAGTAAAACATAAATTCCTAGAATAATCGGCATACCTAATGAATTAGGGAAATTCTTAAGGGCTTCAAAAGCTCCAGATAATGGTGTACCGCTCGTTTCTATATTCACAATATTGCTCATACTTATCATCGGAATTAAAAATAATAGTCCAATTCCTTCAAGTAAACTCATGATCGTCATTCCTAGGAGGTTAAAATAAAGGATTTTCCCAGAATATGAGTGCAATTTTTTCACAAAGTAAAAGATTTCCTTCATTAGGATATCCTCCTGCGCAATACTTGCCTCTTTAATTTTTTCCAAATCCACAAAAAAGGACGTAGTGGAAAATAGAGAAAATGAACTTGTTTCGGTAATGGTAATATCTCTGCATCTTCAGGATACGGATACAGAAAACTAAGAATGAAGAAAAACTTTTGCTTAATAGACATTAATGAAAATAAATGATGCTTATGATAAACTGCTACATCTTCAGGGATAGGAAATGAATGCAAATTAATCATTCTATTAAAGTAAAATATTGCTTCTTGCGCTAACTTTTTCGGCTCTTTTCTTATAATTAATGGTCTACTATCTTCAGATAGCTTTGAATTGAGCAACTGTGACGCTAAAATAAGTGCTTGCCCTCCTATTTGTAGGTAATGATATTTCTTCAACATTTTAACTAGTTCTACCCAATCAATATCTTGTTTTAGGATTTCGTTAATATCTGTCAACCAGCGAAGGCGTGACCATCCGTGACGCGCACCATGTGAAACAAGAAATAAAAATAAATCCTCCCTACCCAAATAATAAACAGGGTAATTTGTAAGTGAGGATACTCTTTTACGTTCCCATAATTCATCGAAACAAGGTTCTTTACCTGGACCAGGATTTAATCGCCAATGGATTTCAATTTTGATTTGCTTTTCTGAATGAAAGTAGGTTACATGATGGTGTCTCCATTTCCAGTCTCCCAAGATAGTTTGAATATAATCATCTTTTATGTAACCTTGATTTAAAAGAAGCAGATCCACTCTTTCCAGATCCTGAATGGGCACAAGGATATCTAGGTCTCCACAGGTCCGAAGAGAAAGTTCACCATATAGGTCCGTTGCCAGGACAGGTCCCTTCAAATTAAGGAGTCGCATCTTATTATCTGAAAACAGTTGACTAATTTTCCCCATTTCAGCACTTAATTGGAGCATATGAAAGGTATTTTGTTTATATTGTTGACCCAAGAAATTAATAACATTTTCAGGAATCCTTTTTTTATCTAGCATCTTTAATTTTGGATAGATTAATGGATATATTCGGTGGTGCATGGCCAGCTCTAGAAATAGATTCCAGTTGATTTCTGTAACCGCATTTTCCCCGTCCAAGTGCATGCTGCCATGATCACTTTTTAAGACTTCGAGTAAAAAGATTAATTCCTTAGGTAAACCCGTTACATCTAGACAAAGATTATTATCCATAGCTATCTCCTAAAACCCCAATTTATGATTTTCGCCAAAAACTTGATTTAATCAAGATTCGAACTCTATTTTTAATGTTTTTAGTATATAAGCAGGTAAATCATGTGCCGTAAAGTAGGATGATGGCCTTCGAATTTGAAAAAAGTTTATTTTCCTTACTATTTGTGCAGAAGTATTAAAATGCCAATTCATTAATCCGGAGGGAGCAATCATAAAATTTCTGTAAGTATGATAAAACATGGTGTGGAGTCGTTCAAGTCCATTCAGGACATGTATCTCTGTTTCCTCATTATTTGATTTCACTAGTTCAAAAATTCCTCCCAAGGGAATTGTATCTGTTGAAAATTGTGAATGAACTGGAATGGCATACTTAGTTTCCCGTTCGAATAATGGATGATATTTTTGATGATCCATACCGAATTCATTTAAACTTTCTTGCCAAAGCTTCTGTTGTGGATAGGATGGTGTTACAAAGGGGATATCCTCTTGCGAAAGTGAGATAGCGATAACATCATCAGTTAGAAGTCGATAGCCATTGTTTAAAAAGGCAGACGCAAGTGTTGATTTACCAGCACCTGAGTTGCCAATAAATGCATAAGCTCTTCCATCAATTTCTATTGCACTCCCATGTAACGGCAGAATCTTTTTTTGTTGCAAAATTACTCCCATACATGTACCTAAGATAAATAACCGAATCTCCCCTTCAATTGAACCTGCCAATGGTGAAACAATAATCTTGTTCCCATCTTCTATAGAAAAGGTCGCTATACTAGGAATTTGAAACATGACTAAGTTTTCTTTTACAATAAAGTCACCATGAGTTTTTTCGGACTCAGACCAGGATTTTGTTAAATCTTCTATTAAAATTCTTACATCTACCTTTTCTATTTGATCACTAATTTGGATTAATTCTGGTAGAAAGATATCACTCACAACATTTAATCCGAAAACCTTATAAACGACAGTCGATAAAGTATTTAACATGTGTCCCCCATAAGTTATTAGAGATTTTAAAAAAAACCCTTATATAATATTGATAATATAAGGGTAAGCATTTTACTATAATTTTACGAGCAAATATTTGACATATTTGATCTTCCATCATGCGTTTCAAAATCTTGATTATTGGTACAATAGCTATCAGCAGTGGCATTTCCAGGTCCACCCATCGTCATACTAACATCAAGTACTTCCAAAACTGGCTTGCTCCATTCTTTCTTCATAAAATATCACCTCCCTTCAGTAAAAACTTTTAATAAACCGGTAGACGACTAAACTGCGGGTTAAGATTCTGAAGTGGTCATTGAAAATATATTCGGGACGTGGGGATTCCCCGATATAGTTAATGGCGTCCTTTATTACCTTCAAATTAAGCAGATCTGCAATCCTTGCGTCTTTAATAAGCTGATTTAGTTCTTCCATAAACTTAGGCCAATCGGATTGCATTCGATTAATGACATCCGCTCCTTGAATACCACGGCTATGCTGATTCAATCTAACTTTATCTGGGAGGTAATTTTTTGTTGCTCTTCGAATAAGTGATCGTTCCATTCCACTATTAACATATTGTTCATCTGGTATTGCTAAACAAAAGCGAATGATACGTAAATCATTGGTTGGGTCACGGTCCCATAAAGAATATTTCAAAGATAATTTCGTACTTGCCGTTCCACTTTTATTCCAAGAATATAAATAATTAAAGTGCTTCATTCTAGCTTCATTTGGCTTCTCATGGCTATTTCCTGTTATATCTATTTCAAATCCCTTAAGTTTTTCAAGGACATTCGTTCGTGCCGCCATTTCTGGATTCACCAACATTGGAAATTGGTATTCATTTTGATTTGCCTTTACGAATAGACTAGTTGCCATGGGGAATGCCTTTTTTGTCACTATAGGAAGAACGCGTGATTTTCCAGTTTTGAAATTTTTACAGTACATACCTAAATCATGATAAAGTTGAATCCATTTTAACTTCTTTAATAAAGAAGCATAATAGTCGACTGTTAATGTTCGAGAGCCCCAGGAAATAGAATAATTTCCCCTTGCTCCATTTAATAGAATTTTTATTCCTTCCTTATGGGCTTGTTCATTTATGGCCTTTAACCAAAAGGAATTATCAAAGAATTTATAAGGCATTTCCATAATGGAGAGAAAATCATCTACCTCTGTAAGGGGGCTCTTTCCTGGAAGATCCAAATATTGATCATTAATATTACCAACATAATTTACAGTTTCTTTAATGAATGGTCTTTCGTCAGGTACAAAATAATATGGTGTCCAATCGATAAAACTTTCTTCGGGTATATAACTGAAGGTATGTAATTGTTTTTCTTCCTTTTGTAGAGCTTTGGCAGCAAAACTAACTACCGAACCTGAATCTAACCCCCCACTTAGTTGTGAACCTACCTTACCGTATGTACGAATCCTTGATGTTACAGCCTTTTGGAAAATTTCTTGAAACGCCTCTTCGTATTCTCCATTGGATTTCAGTTTTAATTTCTCATTAAAATTTATGGCCTTATACCTTAAGAGAGATACCTTACCATTTGCAATTGTAATACTATGTGAGGGTGGAATTTGATAAATTGACTTATAAGCTGTCGATTTAGTGTCAGCCGCCTCAACCATTCCTGGGATTGCAAGGTATTCAGCCAACCACTCTTCATTAAGAATTTTTGCTACATACGGTAATTTGAAAAGCGGTTCGATTGTTGTTGAAAAAGCAAACCGACTTTGGTCATGGTAAAAATAAAGCGTTCTCGCTCCGGAAAAATCTCTCGCTCCAAAAAGCTTCCTTTTTTTCTCATCCCAAATCATAAAGGAAAAATCACCAATTAAATGCTTAGGAACCTCTTCTCCCCATTTATAGTATGCTATTAAAATCAGTTGGCTATCTGGAATGGCTTTCCTTTCTTCCCTGCCTACTTGTAACCTATCAAACAACTCATCCCTATTATCAATTATGGCATCCGCTGTAATTGCTAGCCTTTTTTCGTAATCATAGTATGGTAAACGTTCACCAATTGATTCTGGAGTAATCCATTGGGCATGACAGCCAAGAAAAATATTATTATGATTCCATGTTTGAACCCGATCCGCAGGATATTGTTGGAAGGCTTGCATTAAGTTATTGGTTAGAACAGGATTTAATGGTTCCTCATTCAAGTGATAAATCCCTGTTATTGCGCTCATCTTTTCCACCCACGATTCATTAATCTCAATTATTAGCTTCCATCACAATTAATTCATTATAAAGAACAAGGAGATTAAAAAGTTTACTTTGGTAAATCATTGCTTGAATAACTTTAAAATTATTTAATTAGTCACACTTAGACAATTAGCTAGTTCTCTAAAGAGAACGCTGTATGAATAAAATTTACCATCAACTCTACATAATGTCAAAGAAATTTTTATTAAACCATTATTTTCGAATAGGCTTTGAAGCCCAACTTCGGATAAAGAAATGCCGTGATAAGCTTACTTTCCTTCAAGTTTTGCTGTAATATATTTATTTAGTATGAAACCAAATGGTAAAGCAATAAGTGTAAGTAGTTTTTGAGGTGAATGCCTTAATACACCTTTGCTTTCAGCAAAAAGGCTAGAAGATACATAATGTACTGCCTGCTTAAATTTGAATAGTAACGGCGTGTTTGGTAATTTCATCATTTCCATACGATAAAATTTAAAGCCTTTTGGACTTACTTTATATTGTTTTAGTATGTTCAGAGATGATCCATCTGGCAGATACTCCACACAACAAAGCGCTTCATTCATTAATAGCATTTCATATTCTTGGTCCAGCATGAAATATTTATAAGAAAGTGGAACTAATTTTTCGTTTTTATATAAAGGGTAAGGATATTTCTTTGTAAGTTTCGTCCGATAGACTAGCTTTTTATCCCCTTTAACTCCGTTTTTATTATACAAGTTAAATAGCGTCGAAGTTTTAATAAACTTTGGCAGTTCTGTTCCTAATATTTCACCTCTAATATTACAATCAAGGCCAATAATCCCACCTATATCTTCACTACCATTTTCCTTCCAGAAAGAAACTATTTTTTCAACAGCATCATAAGGCATGTAATCATCGCTGTCTATACAAACATTTAATTCTGTATCGATCATGCTATACGCAGTATTATGAGCCCCATGCATCCCTTGGTTTTCCTGTCGATAGTATCGAATCGTAAGAACATTTTCATCTATCCAATTACTAACTAATTCTTCCGTATTATCTGAAGAACCATCGTCAATAATTAACCAAATAAAATCCTTATTTGATTGTCTTTTAAGGCTCTCATAACATTTGTGAAGTGTATATGCCCTATTATAAGTCGGGGTAAATATAGTTAATATCGTCAACAAATATCACCTCGAATTTGAAATATAAAAGTCTTGAAGCCATTCTGCTGTATTTTTTATATCATATCCTCGATCTCTTAACTTTTTGAACTTTGAGGTATGGCGTTCTACTTTTTCCACGTTAAATTTCTCTAGTTCAGTAACCCATAAATCTATACCGGATATATTTATAAATTTCATTAAACCTAAATCTAAGTCAACCTCATTTGTTATCTCAGCCGAAATGAAACAAGGTATTCCAGCTGCTTGTGCCTCAATGAGCGTAACTGGTAGTCCTTCATGCAGTGAAGGAAATAAAAATAGGTCAAATGCTTGAAGTAATTGATTAATATCGCTTCTAACACCAAGGAACTTAACTTTTTCTTTTAAATTTAATTCATTTACTCTTTTCTCTATATCTTTCCGTAATACGCCGTCTCCACATAATAACAAAATAGAGTTGGGTCTTCTTTTAACAAAGCCAGCAAAAATTTCAATTAAGAACTTATGATTCTTTTGCTTTGTAAATCTACCAACATGACCAATAACTAGTTGGTCACTAATCCCCAATTCCTTCCTTTTCGTCATTCTGATATCAGGAGAGTAAGTAAACATTTCAGGTTCTATACCATTATTAAGTAATTTTGCATCATTTGCTTTGCTACCAAATAACCATTTGGCGGCAGATTCGGAACAGGCAAAGGTATAATCTGAATTGGAGGGTATATATAATCCCGAATACCATTTATATCCCTTAGCCAAAATCCCGCCTTCACCACCAGTATTATGACTGTGAGAAATACAATACTGAATCCCCATTTTCTTTGCCGCTTTAACGACTAGTCCACTCATTCGATTTAAATGAGAATGGACAATTGTATAGTCATTATGTTTAGAGAAAAAATTATTTAGGGCCTTTATGTAGCTAAAATGGCCCACTTCATTAATATAAGGAATCCGATGTATAGTCCCCCCAAGTTCTTTTATTTCTTGATCAAAAACCCCTACTTTACACGTTAGAAAGTCGAATTGAACCTTGGATCGGTCGATATTCCGATATAAATTCATGATCAGCGTTTCCGCACCGCCTCTGTTCATATTTACTACTACGTGTAAAACTCTAATAGGTTTACTCATTTCCTACCCTCCTGGAAACTTACACCGGCTTTAAGTAGCCCAAATTCTCTATATACCATTCTATAGCAGCCTCTATACCTCGCTCAAAACTCCATTCTGGTTCATATCCCAGCCTCTCTTTTGCTTTAGAAATATCAGCATTACTGTGCTTAATATCTCCATTTCTAACAGGTCCAAATATAGGTTGAATATCTTTGTCCAATGCATTCAACAAGTGAGCATAGATATCTATCAAATATTCTCTTCCACCGTATGCTATATTATAGGCCTTACCTGCAGCTTCACTATCTGCCAGACAAGCCTTTAAATTAGCTTCTATTACATTTTCAATATAAGTAAAGTCCCTACTCTGTTTCCCATCACCATTTATAGTGGGTTGTTCATTATTAAGTAATTCTTTAATGAATTTAGGAATGACTGCCGCATATGCCCCATTGGGATCTTGTCTTCTACCAAATACATTGAAGTAACGTAAACCATAGGTATCAAGACCATATAACTTGGTATATAGTTTCCCATATTCCTCGTCTACCTTTTTGGTAAGAGCATATGGTGATAACAAATTGCCCTCTATTCCCTCTTTTTTAGGCAGGCAAGGCTCGTCACCATATACCGATGAGCTTGAGGCGTATACAAACTTTTTCACGCTATTCAGTCTTGCCGCCTCCATCATTTGTAAAGTACCTTTTATATTAATCTCTTCATATAGTAAGGGCATATCAATACTTCTTGGAACACTTCCCCAAGCCGCTTGATGAAGAACAAAATCCACATCTTCGCAAGCTTTCATGCATGTCGCAAGTTCACAAATATCACCTTCGATGAATTCATAGTTTGGATGATTGATAAACTGTTCAACATTTTCTTTTTTTCCAGTTGAAAAATTATCAAGTCCTCTAACTTGATAACCTAATTTCATTATGGCTTCAACTAAATTGGAGCCAATAAATCCGGCTGAACCCGTTACTAAGAATCTTGTTCCGTCTGGAAATCTTATATTTTCATATCCCACTTTATAACCTCCAATATAAAAAGCCCGCATTCTCAGCTTCTGCTCGATTAAAAACACCCTTGATGTCCATTAATACGTTACTGTCAGCTGCTGTATTAAACTCAGAAGTTGCAGCCACTTCATTCATCGCTTCAGAGGGGATATAGATATGCCCTGATGATCTAAACATCTTCTTTACGTCATCTAGACGTATAGATTTAAACTCATCATGTGGAACGGCAAAGATAACTGCATCCATCTCGTTTATTTCATGGACTTCGTATGGATTAATTCGATATTCATGCCATAGATCATCTTTATCGGCTAGGGGGTCAACAACTCTTACTTCTACTCCAAATTCTTCTAATTCTTTAATTACATCTACTACCTTTGTATTGCGAACATCTGGGCAGTTTTCCTTGAAGGTAACACCAAAAATAGCTACTCTTGAGCCATTAATTTGCTTATTAGCCTTGATCATTCTCTTTACCGTACTTTCTGCTACATACTTGCCCATATCGTCATTTATTTTTCTTCCTGAAAGGATAATTTGAGAATAGTAGCCCATTTGTTCTGCTTTGTAGGTAAGATAGTAGGGATCAACACCTATGCAGTGCCCACCAACGAGACCAGGAGAAAAGTTAAGGAAGTTCCATTTAGTCCCAGCTGCCTGTAGCACAGCTTTTGTATCAATGCCCATTTTATTAAAGATAATCGAGAGTTCATTCATAAAGGCAATGTTAATATCTCGTTGAGAATTCTCAATTACCTTTGCTGCTTCAGCTACTTTAATACTTTCCGCCTTATAAACCCCAACCTCTACAACTAATTCGTATACTTTTGCCACAATATCTAGTGTCTCTTTATCCATTGCAGATACAACTTTTATGATTGTTTCTAATCTATGTTCTTGATCACCAGGATTTATTCTTTCCGGAGAATAGCCCACTTTAAAATCTAACCCACACTTTAAACCAGATACCTTTTCCAAAATAGGAACACAAATATCCTCTGTTACACCTGGATAAACAGTAGATTCAAAGACAACGATTGAACCTTTCGTTAGATTTCTCCCAAGAGTCTTGCTTGCTGATTCTATCGGTGTTAAATCTGGTGTTCGGTCTTCTTTCACAGGTGTAGGTACTGCTACAATATGAAATTTGGCCTCCCGCAGCCTTTTTTCATCGGAAGTGAAATCAACAGTGGCATTTTTAATTACTTCATTTCCTACTTCTTTTGTAGGGTCGATCCCATTGTTATAAAGTTCAATCTTTTCGTTATTTACATCAAATCCAATGACATCCACTTTCTTAGCAAAGGAAACAGCAATAGGCATACCAACATAGCCAAGTCCGATTAATGATACTTTTTCTTCTCTGTTAACAATCTTCTCGTATAAATTCATATTCATTTCTCCCTACCAAATTGTTAATTTCCTCAAGGTATGCATTAATGACTATTTCCCGATCATATTCGTTTTCCATTTTTTTGCGCCCAGCCATTCCCATTGCTTTTTTTTGATCATAGGATAGGTTTATAAATTTGATAATTGATTCAACTAAACTATCAACACTCTTAACTTCAAAGCCAAAACCACTTACATTTTCATCAAAGGTTTCTTTACACCCCGGTACTAGGGTGGCCAAAACAGGACGTCCAGACGATGCAGATTCAAGGAGTACATTTGCTGTACCTTCATGATAGGAAGGAAGGATTGTGGCGTGAGATTTCTTAATAAATGAGTGGACATCATTCTGCTGACCATGATAATTTATAATTCCTGATTTTTTTAATTCAACTAATTGATGATAGTAATCCTCTTCACAGCTGCCAATTAAATCAAATTGAGTATTAAAGTATTTTTCTTTTACAATTTTTGCAGCTTGTAGTAGTTCCTCAATCCCCTTTGCTTTCATCATGCGTCCTATAAAAAGGAATCTGTTCCTTTCATGATCATCGGGATATTCTTCAAGTGGATGCTGAGCTAAATTCACTCCCGAGCCTGGAACCACTCTAGCCTTGCCTTTTACTATATTTTTATCACTAAAGAATTTTAGATTCGTTTCATTTTGAAAAAATAAACAGGATGCTTTTTTTAATCCTGCCTTATAAAGCCTTAACGTGATTTTCTGAATGACACCCTTATTTTCAATTGATGTGCCTAGCCCTGTAATGTTTGTGATATAGAGGGTTTTCGTGATTCTACAGGCAAGGCCACCATAAACATTCGGTTTAATCGTATAAGTTAAAACAACATCTGGCTTCATTCGTTTGATTATTTTTATGTAGTGGAGCAAAAGCTTTATATCCTTAATGGGATTGGTTCCACGCCGTTCAAGAGGAGTGTCTACAAATTGGCAACCCAAACTCACTAACTTTGGTACATACTCATCAATTGGCAGCGAAATATAAACTTCATTTTGTTGGTTTATTAGTTCTTCTAATAGTTCTTTTCTAAAGTTATACAAGCCCATACCGAAGTTAGCTAACACAAGAATTTTCATATTATTACTCTCCCTATCTGAAGCCAATAAATGAGGTAGAAATCCAGATTCATCAACAAATCAATATTCTCTATTTGCCGTTCATTAAATAGAACAGTAACTTCAAAAAAAATTGGTAAGTTTTTAAATCTATATTATGAATCTTTTAACCAGATGATTCTTAATAATAAATTCTTTATAAAGAACAATTGGGTATAATTATCATATTACCTAAAGGAATTGTAGTCAACATTCTTTTTTTATTGACCTGTTTCTTTTTTAGGTATCAAATTACTTTTAAAGGAAATACTACTCTAGCACTCTAAGGCTCACTTTTCTTCTGTAAGTGCTTATAAAAGCTATATAAAAATAGTCGATGCTTTATTTATTAAACAATAGCAAGTTTTGTAACTATATTACTTAATATTTTTTTCGGCAATCTTTTTCTATACATTTTTTTTCCTAATTGAAATAGATACTCAATGTTAAATTGTTCAATTGCATTTAAATAGTCTTTTGAGAGAAATTTTTGTGATCTATCGTTAAGTATTGAATCTCTCACACAATCATTTGAAATGTAATTTTTAATTATTTCTTTGATCTCGTTATCTGTCAAATTACTAAAAAATAAATTGCAAAAACATGCTTTGAGGGTATTCAATAGCATGATACTTATACCACCATAAGGATACCTAAACTTGCCTTGATAATATTCATCAATTACTTCTTTTTGAATTTTATATCCATTAATAGCATCTGTATATAGACTACTCATATATTTACTTGTGAAACCATCTTGTCTGTAGAAATATAGAGGACGGTTAATAATCTTGACTCTAGTTGCTTTAAGGAATATTTCTAAATTGTAAAATAAATCTTCACCGAAAAATGTTATATTATTTAGATATTTTCCAGATGAAAGCAATAGTTGTTTTTTATAAAGTTTTGCAGACAAAGATGAAGGAAAATCATCACCCCATAAGTAGGAGAGTACTAATTTACTTCTAATTTCGTTCTCTAAATAAAGTTTATTTTCATTGAAAAAAGAGCTCTGTATTTCTTTTTTTATTAGATATCCTTTTCCTAATACTTTATACATATTGCAAACTGTAATATCTGTATGATTTCTTACCGTTTCATTGTACAAAATCTCAATAGCTTCAGTAGCAATCCAATCATCAGCGTCAACAAACATAATATATTCATTTGAAGATGCACTAACACCATCTTTTCTAGCAGCAATTGAGCCTCCATTTAGTTTATTAATCAGTTTTATTCGTTTATCTTTGTTTGCATGTTTTTTACATATTTCAAGGCTATTATCAGTGGAACCATCATTTACAATAATTAATTCAAAGTCTGAGAAAGACTGATTCAAGATAGATTTAATACATTTTTCAAGTTTCTTGCCCGCATTGTATACAGGAACAATAACACTTACCTTGCTCATATAAACCTCCTCTTTGTGTATGGAAATTTCTCATATGGAGACATTTAGATGTATTCACTATACAGAATAATTAATTAACTAAAACTTTGGGAGATCGACCCCCGTGTTAACTATATTATAACCACTAAAGGCCCATACCATATCCCATCCTAACAGAGGGGATCCCTTAACAAGGTAATTAACCATTAGTTTTTATTTTTAGATTATTTTCTTCATTTTGATTTCCAAATAAATCATCAAAATTCCTAAGCTCAAATACATCCAAGTAAGAAACCCGTGTTGCATTATAAACTTTCCTTCCTGAACTTTCATACACTATTTTTGCTTTTTCCATACCATTGTACATTTCCTCTGGGGCCTGACCTGCCTTCTTTTCATCTGGTCTAACATAATCTTCACTAAAATAAATTGTTGAGTTTTCATCTTTTTTAAGGAATGATAAATCTTTTGTTTTTGAAATGGCACCTTTGAAATTGTAATCATGCCCTAGTAAATAAACCTCTGAAAACCCCATATAATTTGCTATTTGAAGTAAATGATAAGATACAGTACCTGACGAATATAATGATTCCATTATATTCGTTGAAAAGGATCCAAATTTGTTTTTATTAAGGTTATTGTTAAAATATATATCTGCTTTAAATAAATGTTTATAACAGTTTAAGGTTAATTTTGTCTTTGCTTTAACTAAATTTATATCTTTTACATTCTCTTCTAGGACTATTGAATCAACAACCATATAAAAAGTTGGTCTCCATGTGGTTTGATTAAAAATTTTATATATTTTATTAGAAGCAAATGTGGTTTCACCTCTCAATCTCTCTAAATCATCTGGTTTCAAACTTGGACCATTACCAATAATGAAACAACGCTTACCATGATATTTATTTTTTAATTTTAATATTCTGTAATTATTTCTGCCAATTGGAATATTGAATTTCGAAAGAATATTAACTATATAAAAAGAAATAAAGTTTGTGAAACGATAGACTTTTTTAGTAACCCTTTTTATATATGTAAACACATCGTTAATGTTGCTTCCCACCCTTTTGAATCCTCCCTTCCTAATTGCTATTTTCCCGTACATCTTTTAAAGCTCCTTACTTGAAACTAACCTTTTTTTCGCAGTATTTTTTAATTTAGAAATTAAGGTTTTTCCATAATTAATGGAAGGTTTCTCAATGTAATTCCAGGAAACATTAGAAAGTAATAACGTTAGTGGAAAAGTAATTACAACTATTATCCAATAAGGAATTGAGTCATAGAACAAATAAATTAAACTAAATAGTATTGGTAAATGAAAAAGATATAAACTATAAGAAATCTTTCCTAAAAATCTTAATGGCTTAACTAGTAAAAATCTCTGAAATCCTTTTGATGATAAAGTGATAATTATTATTAATATAGATCCAGCAACGATAGAAAATTCATTTAGAATATGTTCAAAAGAATAGAGTCTAAAAAAATCTGCAACACTAGTCATTATCACATGGTAATTAAATAATAAATATGCAGCTATCCAAACTAAAATCTTCACTAAAAGTGATAGTTGGGTATAAAAGGTAATTAATTTATTAGTATTTTTTGCACAAAAGCCACCAATTATAAACATCGGAATATACTCAAAGGTATGAAAAATGGAAGTTCGATAACCATAGCTAGTCTGCCATGAAAATAAATTATTTAAACTGCTTAAAATTAGTAGCCCTAAACATAAAACGAAAGATACTTTCCAATTAAAACGCCTTATGATTAAAGCTAAAAATGGAAAAATTATTGAAATTCTCATCTCTTGTATTAAAGACCAAATTACATCATCAAATTGATTTGAATTGAAGTTTCCTATTAAGATTAAGTGATTTACCAAAATATTTATTGTTATTGGAAATTTCCATGATTGATTAAACCAGCTACTTAACTCTTTAATTCCCCCAGTTGAAAATAATAAGCATGCAAATATCGTAAAGATAATTGCTATTAAATATGGAACATAGATTCGAAAGATTCTTTTGATAAGAAAAACCCCGTACCTTTGTTGCTTTGAGTTAGAATAAGGTAAAAATAAAACAAAACCACTTAAAACGAAGAAAAAGATTACAGATGCTTCTCCACTAAAAAACATATTTAGAGGAAAGTACGCCGAAGTTAATATTGATAAAACAGTTAATTTTGGAATTAAAGTTAGATGACCAAAAAAAACAGACATCGAGGCAATTCCACGAAGTGAATCTAATTCTTCATATCGACTTGCCATATAAGCACCTCAGATTATTTCAAAATTCAACAAATTTAATTGAAAGTTATTATAATATTTCTTCTATTTATATAAATTTAATACTTTTCTATTTAATAATGATTATTAGAAAGCTCAAAATCCTTCAATTTTTTAAGTTTCTCTAAAATCCTAAAATCTGAAATATTATTATCCTTTAAATTAAGCTTTTCTAAATTTACAAAATATTGAATCCCATCCAGATTGGAAATATTTTTACCACTTAAATCTAATTCCTTTATCATGCTTAATTCTGATATAGAAATCCATGGACCATCAGAATTTAAAATGTGTTTCCTTGCACAGTTCTCCAAATTTTTGTCTATAAATGTTGCGACACCAGCAATTTCCGCTGTTGTATAAAATTCCAAATCCAACTTTTTGGCTTCACCAATAATTTCTTTAATAACTTTGGGTGATATTCTCCACTCTCCAGCTGCATTCGAATCCTCACCCCAACCAAAATACTTCCAGTTAATTTCTTCTGGAATTAATGAGTGACACATAAAAATTAGATTTTTTCCCGATTTCTTTGCAAGTCTCATTATTCTTTTAATATACTTAACATTAGTAAGAAAATTGCTATCAATTCTAATTGAAGGTGCAAGTCCAGTAAAATTAAATGGAATTAGGTTATTTTCGGTTAAGTGTCCTCTAACGATTTTAAAATATTTTGGAACTAATTCCTTAATATTACCTTCGTTATAATGAGAGTATGGAAATGCGTATGTTACTGGTTTTTTAAATCTTTCTTTCGTTTTTGAATGTGATTGATTTTCCATCCAGGTAAACAAAGGTATTATTTCTTCCTCTAACCAACTAGATAAACCTTTTTCATCGGAAAAACCTTTTGCATTATGGTGCTTATATCCATGGTGTGCAATTTCATGACCGTTTGCTTGTAGTTCTAGCAACATGTCTATTTCTTCTTGAGTGTGTTCTCTTCGACCTTCAAAATGATGAAATGCATTAATATTAAAAGTTGCTTTGACATCATGATACCCGAATATTTCTTTTCCATATTTATACCAATGTTTAACTCTAAAACTATCATCAAAGGAAAAAGAAATTCCTGGTTTACTTAAAAAAGGTGTGTTTTTGTTTGAATTCATTTTGAATATCTCAAGATCTTTTTCCATTTTGTAAATTATGCTTCCATAGTACCAGTCATGCCTATACGGGGAATACCGGAACTTTACCTTTTTAATTGTATTTACTAACATACTGCTCATTCTTTCTGTTCCTCCCTTATTGCCTTGCTATAAAAGTCATACTGCTAATTAAAGGATTTGAACCAGGATTTCATTTTCATACTCTGGATTATGCAATTTTTCAACTTTCGTTCCATTGGCAACTTCTCCAGTATATTTGTGTTTAACAGGCGTTTTAACTTGAGTCCTTTTTAAAAACCACTCATACTCGATATCTACATTTCCAATATCAACTGCTTGGTAACCCATTCTAGAAAGATCATATGCTAACACTGTTGCTGTTGGTCCAAGTGCAAGCAGTATTAATTTTGACGTATCGTATTTTTTAACTGCAGTTAGAATTTCTTCATATTTTGCAAATGCATTTTCAGCTGGGCATAAAATCCTTTTTAAAGATTTAGCATTGCTAAATAAATTATTACCAGCCCCTAATCTACTTTGTTCACCTTCGACGAGAATAATTTCTCTATCTTCCCAGATCATTTTGAATTTTGAAAAGCGCTCATCTGATTTACTTTTATCTTTGTAGTCCATATATAGACGAGTCACCATTGCATCATAATAGACTTTCTTCTTTTTTAACTTCCGATATATTTTACTTCTGTTTAAAATTAAATACTTTCTCCAGAAATTTTGTGCTCTATCTGTAAACTTATCGATATTACTAAAAACATCAGGAATACATACAATATGATTTTTACTTTGTGAGCTAATAATTTCGATTAAGCGTAAACTCAAATCATAATCATACTCTTGAAAGAATTGCTCTCCCTTAAACATAATATTAAATTCGCCATTTCCATAGCGGCTTACAGAACACTTCTCATTTATTATTTTGCTCAAGGTTTCATCAGTTGTTTTAACAATTGGGGGCTTACTAATAACCGAATTTAATTTATCCCGTAATACCTTAAAATTATTTTTTAAATCAAGAAATATATAATACATTTTTAGCAATAATTTCTTCATACCTCTTACTCCTCATCTACTTACGTCATAATTTAATTCCTTTTAAAATAACTGAAGCGGAAAAGACTTTTATTACGCAGTAAATATTTTTTTAGTTTTATAGCTTGTTCCAAAAACCAAACTAAATAATAATTATTCGTTTTTAATAACTTTATATATCGACTATCTTCTTTTGAAGTATCTGCCAACTCTATACACTCAGTAAATTCTGATGAATTTAGAATTCGATTATTATAGATTAATTTTTTTACTAATTTTTCTTTGTTCCGTTTATCAAAAGTATTCTGAAGCACATTCAAAAAATTCAGATAATAATAAGTTGCAAATCCCTCAATTTGTTCCGTATCAACATTATTTTGTTTAAAATAATTTTTCCAGGCGTAATAAACCATTAAAGCAATATCAAATAAATCTTTTCGATAGCCGTTCATTAAACTGAATTCATTCGAATGAACGTAATTATATGTAATTGTTGGGACTGTAACAAAGGATTCCATATGACTCATATAATTTAGGTTGAACAGTAAATCTTCTCCCCTATTTACCTTAATATCAAAAAATATAGAGTTTTCAACGATTATTTTTCTGTCATATATTTTGCAACATAAACTACCTGAAAGACCCTTTTTATATGTTTCAAAATACTTACCTTTATCAAATGACTCTTTTTTAGGAAATACTTTAATGATTTCTTCTTTTTGTTTTCTGATTTGATATACAAATCTAATTCCACTTACAGGTAAGATATTCCCACCTTGCTTAATAGTCTCATAAAGTTCGCTACACCAATTTGTTTCAACGTAGTCATCACTATCACAAAACATCAGGTAATTCCCTTGAGCAAGAGCAATTCCTGTATTTCTTGCGTTGGAAACCCCTCCATTATTTATGTGAATGACTTTAATTCTACTATCCTCTTTTGCATAGTACTCACAGAAAGTACCACTTTTATCAGTTGATCCGTCGTTAATTAATATTAATTCAAAATCAGAAAAAGTTTGTGCCAATATACTTTCTATGCAGCGGTTAATATATTTTTCTACATTATAAACAGGTACTATGATTGAAATTATAGGCTTGATTTTTCCCACCTCAATACACAGACTTTAATCTGTAATAATATTTAGATTGTGATAATTTAATAAATCCAGCACTGAACAAAACTGTACATCCCAATACTGAAAAAAACAAAATAGCCGAATTCTCTTTGTCAAAATAATGCGACAAAATCAAACCATTAATATTTATAAACATAGGATGAACAAAGTAAATGATGGAACTCATTTTCCTTAATAATGGATAATACGTATTGAATTTTAGTTTTATTTTACTGACCGTATTAAAAATAAAGAAAACATTGACTCCTGTTAATAAAACATATGAAAATTTAGAAGTATCTCCTGAGGTTTTAAGTAACCAAACTTCCAAGCAAAGTAATAATATACAGATACCACTTAGAATTACACTTAACGAATTGGTTATTTTTACTCTATATTTTGAAAAAAAGAGCCCCATCATTAGATATGGAAATGCCCTAAATAATCCAACACTTATTGAACCAAAGAGGTCGTATAAATTTATAAAGAGATCAACTAAAATGTTCTCACTGATAATCCAAGAGTATGAATATACAAATGTACCTATTAAATTAAAAATAACTGCAATTGCAATTACTAGCTTAACTCGAATATATCTTAATAATAGAAATGAAAATATCATTCCATAGATTAGTGAAACAATATACCACATATGAAAATAACTTCCAGTAAGGAAAATACTTAATACATAACCTTTGATATTGGCTAAAGTTAAAAAACCACTGTGATACCAAAGGGGAATCCACCAAATAAGATAAAATAAAGTCCAAAAAATATATAGATTTATTAAATGCAAGATATAATTCTTTAAACGGCTAATATTCATTTCAACCTTTCCATTTTTCAGATTAATCTTATTAAAAAAGAAGTAACCTGCACACACAAAAAAGAAGGGCACTGCTATTCTTGCAATAATTTCAACTAATATAAAATTTGCGATTTCGTTATAAGATAGAAGGGGTGGAGCATGAATAATCACCACCAATATTGCGCATATAAATTTCATTACATCGACAGCATTGTTATTTTTAACACTTGTCATATTTATACCTCACATAACAATCAAATCAATTAATTCTCTAACAGCACCATTCCCACCGTTAGATTTACAGACATAATCCACGATATCTAGTACTTCACTTATTGCATCTGCTGGACAAGCTTTTATATAACAAACTTTCATACAATCAATATCGTTTACATCATCACCAATATAAGCAACATTTTCATAAGTTAACTGGTACTTATTAATAACTTCGTCCAAAACTTTTAGCTTATCGTCAATTCCTTGATGAACTTCTTCAATCTTTAGTTCAGCAGCACGTTTCGCTAAAATCTCTGACTTCTTTCCAGTAATGATAACTGGGATGATATTATACTTTTTAATATTAATTAACCGGTAACCATCTTTTACATTAAATGCTTTAAATACCTCGCCGTTATCACCGACATAAATTTTCCCATCGGTTAAAGTACCATCAACATCCATCACTAACATTTTAATTTTTGAAAAGTCCTTCCCTTTAATCATATAAATATACCAACTCCAAGAATATCATTAACCCTTACGGTTCCAACCAATTTATTATCTCTAATGACTGGCAATGCTGATATATTGTGATCATTCATCATTTTTAAAGCATCTACTGCGAGCATATCAGAATCTATGTAGAGGGGTGTTTTTATCATTACATCCTCTACTGATAAATTATAAACATTCACTTCTCTTGTAAACGTTCTTCTTAAATCACCATCTGTAAAGACTCCAATTAATTCATTCTTTTCATTTAAAATATTAATGATTCCAATTGCCTTTGTACTCATCTCAATAATAGCGTCATTTAACTTCGTGCCAGCCTTTACAACTGCGTTTTTATTCCCTGTATGCATAATGTCACTAACTTTTACTAGTAATTTCTTTCCAAGGGATCCAGCTGGATGATACAATGCATAGTTTCTTTCATGAAAACCATAGATTTTTGATAAACAGACTGCTAATGCATCCCCCAAAACCATTTCAACTGTTGTACTTGATGTAGGTGCCAAGTTCATCGAACAGGCTTCCTTAAATTTAGGAAATACAAATGAGTAATCACTGTATTTTACAAGCGATGAAGTTTGGTTACCCGAAATCCCAATTAATGTGGCGCCTATCAATTTAATGTTAGGCAATATTCTTGTAATCTCTTCACTTTCGCCACTATAGCTAATAGCTATGACAATATCATTTGCTGAGATCATTCCCAGGTCTCCGTGTAACGCTTCGGCAGGATGCAGGAAAAACGATGAAGTCCCAAGACTGGACATGGTCGCAGCAATTTTTCTCGAAACATGCCCAGGTTTACCCATTCCTGTAACAATAACTTTGCCTGTACAATTGGAGATTAATTCTACTATTCTTACAAAACTTTCATCCAGAGCATCTTTTACAAGGTTTATGGCATTTACCTCAGTTTCAAAAACAAATTTTGATTCAGTGAGAATATCAATTTGATGTTCTTTTTTTGATTCAGTGAGAATATCTAATTGATTCAACATCGTGCACCGCCTTAAATATTTTAATTAGCTTTTTAAGAATCACTTCGATTTCATCGAGTTTAACCATATTAGGCCCATCGGACTTAGCATGATCCGGATTCTCATGAACTTCCATAAATAAAGCATCTGCACCAACTGCTATAGCCGCTTTTGCTAGATATTCCACGTACTCTCGGTTTCCACCAGTTGATGTGCCGTTGCCACCTGGTTTTTGAACACTGTGTGTTGCATCAAAAACTACAGGATAGCCGAACTTTTTCATTTCAATAATGTTGGTCATATCAACGACTAAATTGTTATAACCGAATGTGTTACCTCGTTCGCATAAAAGTATATTTTCGTTACCTGATTCTTCAACCTTTGTAAAAACATTTTTCATATCCATTGCAGATAAAAACTGTGCCTTTTTAATGTTAACTGGCAACCCAGTTTCTGCTGCTGCTATCAGTAAATCAGTTTGTCTACATAGAAAAGCAGGTATTTGAAGCATATCTACAACCTCAGCGGCAATCCTTGCTTGATTTGGTTCATGAATATCTGTGACTACGGGTATACCTAACTCATCTTTAACCCGCTTAAGAATACGAAGACCCTCATTTATCCCAGGACCTCTGAACGCTGAAACGGACGTTCTATTCGCTTTATCGAACGATGACTTAAAAATAAAAGGAATACCAAGTAATCCTGTAATGTTTTTCATTCTTGATGCAACCTCCATCACTTGTGCTTCTGATTCAATTACACAAGGACCTGCAATTAATGTAAAAATCGTGTTGTCTACTGAGATATTACCAACTTTCATTGATTTCATTATGAATTCATCCTTTCCTAATACATATTCATCATTAAAGCGTATAAACTGAAATTTCTCCACTTCTTAACATATACTCTTCAACCTTTTCAATATCTTTAGGGGTATCTACTGAAATGGTTTTACAATGTGCATTTATATAATAAATATCCTTCCTGTTTTCTATAAATCTAAAGGAATCATTTTCTTCAACTTTTTCAATCGGTCCTCGTGGTGTTTCATGGTAGTATTGAAGTGCCTTTTTTGTAAACGCCCCTACCCCCACAAATTTCTGGTAAGCATAGTTCATTCCACCCTTGGGGAAGGGAATTGGGCTACGAGAAATAAATAAACAAATTCCATCTTTATTGGTTACTATTTTTAAGTTAGATGTATCCACAACTTCAACGGGATCAGTAAAATCTGTCATTAAATTTGATACATAAAATTCTTCTTTATTAAAATCTAATGGAATGCATTTTACGATATCTTTAGCTTCAATGGCTGGCTCATCACCATTGATCATTACATAAAGCTCTGCATCTATTTGCTGTGAAACCTCATAAAGCCTTTCAGTTGCGGTATCATGCTCCTTTGAAGTCATGATAACTTTTGCACCAAAATTTTCGCATACAGTTTTAATTTCTTCGCTATCTGTAGCAATGTACACTTCTTCAATGCATTTAACTTCTATAGAATGTTGATAAACCCACCAAACCATTGGTTTTCCTAGAATATTAGCTAAGGGTTTATTATTAAATCTTGTAGACCCACCTCTTGCTGGTATTACTCCAACTATCTTCATACATATAACCACACTTTCTAAAAATTGATGTTATCAAAATCCACTCTTTCAAAGACCTCTAATTTACCTCCACGAGTTGCATTGTATATTTTTATATTATGGTCATCTGCATATCTCCTTGCAGCAGTAAATGCTCGAGTTGAAATTTCGACATTGGGAATATATAAATCATCTTTGTCAGTATTATACTTTTCAGTAAAATAGTCTTTTGCCGTTTCATCAATTACAATTTCACCTTTATCGTTTTCCATTTTACTAAAATGATGGTCAACTCCTAAAAGATAAATTTCTTTAATTCCCATATAAACTGCCATTTGCATTGCTGTATAAGCAACAGTATTTCCCCAGAATATGCCATTAACAATGTCCTCAGAAAACTTTGGTTCAACTTTACTGTCACCTAATTTAAAGATATAATAGCTTGCATTTTGAAAGTTAATCTTGTAATCCCATGGAAAGTTAACAGGAAAAAACTTTTGAACTATTTTTAATTCATTTATTTCTTCAGTGCTTTTAAAGATTGTTTTTTCATCTTCTGAGCAGTAATATGTAGGACGCCAATCTGTTTGATCGAATAAATAGTAAATCCGATTGAAGGCAAATGTAATTTCATTTTGCAGTTTATCTAGGTCTTCTGTTTTCAAACTGGGACCATTGCCAATAATAAAACATCTCATGTTTGAATGTTTATTTTTAAGTTTTTTTAAAGTAGCTGCATTTTGTGACAGAGGAAATAGATTAATTCTTATTTGTCGATTTAATCTATATAATGATAAATTTATTTTATTTTTATATTTCTTAATCATGCTAGACTCCTCGAATCCTAATCTAGTCTATCGGTTGGATTTTATTGCTATTATAATTGACTTCTTAATGAACTTATAAGGAAGCCTATAAATAAAAGATAATAGTTTTTTTATATCCAAAATTGAGTATCTTACATCAATTACCTCAAAGTCATCACACCTCCCATAAGTATGAGTTCCTGTCAACTTTCTATGGAAATCATTTGGAATATCGTCAGGTGAAATAGTTAAAGTATTTTTTTCTTGGTACGTGTTATCCGATATGTTTATAATTTCATTAAACTTTATAGCTTTACCATATCCACCATTTGAGCAATCCTGAGACACTCTAATCAACTTTTGATTTTGTTCAAATATCCTTCCAGCTGGCCTTGAAAATTCTGTATCAGTTATGATTGGGTTATTCTTGTGTGGTATTAAATTAAATTCATTATCAACAGAATATAATAATAACTCATCACTGTAAGGAGCAAAGTTCAATATTTTGGATGCGAAAATATATAATTTATTTTGAAGTTTTAATACAGTTGCATCAGAAAGTTCAATCTCATCTAGTAACACTTTGCTAAATTTCCATTCATTTGGAAAACTAATCGATTCATATAGAATTAACTTTTTAGCTGAAGAGGTTTCTGGAATCATGTATATTTTATTTTTAAAATCAAAAACAAAAGGATATGACATGTGAAAGGGTTCAGTTATTATAATCTGTTGATCCACTATTCTATTGTTAATAATTGTGGCTACTCCAATTTCACCACAACTTTTTTTCTTATTATATGCTTCATAAAACATATAGATCTTACCGTTTCGTTTATATAGTATAGGATCTGCATGCCAATATTTTCTGTTGTTTTTAAAAGCTATAAATTCAGCTCTATTATTCATTAAGATTCCTGTACTATCATTAATAAATCTATATCCAATCATATAATCAGTGCGATAAAATCGTTGAAAGAAATTTGATAATACACTTTTCATTAACTAACCAACCTCGATTAAGTCATAGATTTGTTCCATAATAACTTCCGGACTGTAATTTTTTAATACATCACTATTATCATTTTTTAATTGATTATATATTTGACCATCTTCAATTAAGGTTACAATCCCTTTAAATAAACCCTCAGGGGTTGGTTCCACTAGTAAACCATTTTCATTTTGCCGTATAAACTCCTCTGGTCCCATTGACCTTGCAACAATAACTGGAGTATTTAAAGCCAGTGCTTCCAAAACCGTAATTGATAAAGATTCAACAAGGGATGGATGAACATATATATATGCATTCTTTATATAGGGATATGGATTTGAGATTGCACCTAAAGGATATATGTTATTTTCTAATTTATTATATTTAACACATCTCTCAATCTCATTACGTTGAATACCATCTCCAATGAGATACCACTTTACGTTATATCCGTTATCAACTAACATTTTACAAGCATAAACACAATTAATCATTCCTTTCTCGGGTGATAATCTGCCTACACTAACAAGCGTTAGATTTGAATTTGGATTAATATTAGTATCATAACTAATCCCTTCATTTGATTTGTACCTGATTTCATCAACGTTTATAATATTGGGTATAGTCAGGATTTTATTATGGATTCCATGGATATTTTTAATTAATAATTCTTTGCTGCTATTTGAAACAGCAATTATCTTGTTAAATTCCCTGTAAACTTTCATCCAATGCTTTGTTTCGCTTTCCGAATAATCGTAAGATCCGTGATGCCACCAAGTGATTTTTTTTTTACTGTTAATGATATATCTAACATAATCTGTGCAAAATCCAATACGGTATGCAATGGCACAATCATAATTTTTATGTAGTTTAAAAAGCGGCTTTGCAAAAATTAAGGCCTTACAACCAATTAATTTCTCTAGTAGAAAAATTAATCTGAGACAAACAGCGAACCAATTCCCTATACTTATGTTCGCTAAAATACACTGGATGATTGGTCCATACGCTTTTGATAAATCGAAGTAAATAATATTTACTTCTTTAGGAATTTCCTTTGAATATTCACCGAGTCCCTCAAATAAGACCAAATCAATTTCATAATAGTTAAAATCTATACTTTTTAGCACATTTATAAGTGAGTTCTCAACCCCACCTACCTTTAAATGCCCATTTACAAACAAAATTTTCTTTTTCAAGTTTTAACCTCACAATCCACCAATGATTTTTCTTCTTACTGTTGTTTATTCAAAACCTCATCAGTAAAATGTAATGTGCCTAGTCTTCTTTTATTCAGTACAAATAATCTGTACCATCTTACTAATTTAAACTTAATAAGTAGGATTGTAACTTTCATCTTCCAAGAAACGTTCGGTAATTTAAAGTCCTCAAATATTTCCGTAACTTTTGGGTGAAACATAATCTCTTGAATCCTATTCAATCTTTCTTTGCCATTGGACCCGGAATATTTCAATTGTCCTAACGTATTTAGTGTAAAATACAGCATATTTATTTTAATTTGTCTTTTAAAATCATATTCGATATTTTTCCCAAAATATATTTTTAATCTTTCATTTATTTTAAGGTAAGCATTCCACTTATTTTCATTATATGTATTCGTTGTTGAAGCAGGATTGTAAAAATAATTGTAATAATAATGATCTTTTAAATAGTAGAAACTCGTTGAATGATAGATAATTTTTGAGCCTAAAATTGAATCCTCGCAATAGTGTATATCTTCGTCATAGTATAAATTGTTTTTTCTAAGGAATTTTAAGTTCAATAGGCAAACCCAATTTGATATAGTAGGGGGGAATTCGATTTGTTCAAACATGATTAAACAATGAAATAGTTCATTCTTAATGTCCTCTTTTGAATAATAACCAGGGCGAATAGGTTGTGTTCGTTTTTCTTCATAATCCAAATATCTTTTTTTATAATCACACATAATAAAATCCAGCTCTAATTCTTCTGCTTTGTTTATCATCCCTTGGTACATCTCTGAATCAATCCAATCATCTGAATCAATAAAACTTACATATTTCCCTTTTGCCATTTTAATTCCATCGTTCCTGGCTGCAGAAACCCTGGCATTTTTTTTGTGGATTACTTTTATTCGTTTATCCTTTTGTGCATATTCATCACAAATCTGTCCAGAATTATCCTTAGAACCGTCGTTAACTAGTATAATTTCAAAATCTTGAAATGTTTGATTTAGTATACTGTCAACGCAGCGGTGTAAATAATTTTCAACATTATAGACCGGTATTATCACACTGATTTTTGGAAACATCTTTTGCCTCCTTTCTAAAATATTTTGGTACTTACATTGATTGTCTTAGTTTATTATCAATTGACATTAATTTACCTTTTTCCACTTTAAATACAATGTCGCAATTTTCAATTGTACTTAGTCTATGAGCAATAATAATTAGTGTCTTTTCTCCTTTAAGGCCATCTATTGCTTTCATAATCTCTTTTTCTGTATCATTATCTAAAGCTGATGTTGCTTCATCTAAAAAAATAATTTCCGGGTTATGATATAAAGCTCTGGCAATTCCAATACGCTGTCGTTGTCCTCCAGAGAGCCTAACGCCTCTTTCACCTACGACCGTATTTATTCCTTCAGGAAGTGTATCAATAAAATCCTTTAACTGTGCATCATCAATTGCCTTTTGAACAGCAATATCATCAATGTCCTTATTGTTTATTCCAAAAGCCACATTGTTCCGAATAGTTTCATCTGATAAATAAATGGATTGTGGGATATAGCCAATCTTATTTTTCCATAATGGCATTAGTTCATTTAGTTCTTTCCCATCAACTACTATGCGGCCCTTCTCGGGTTCGAATAGTCCTAATATGATATCAACAATAGTTGTTTTGCCAGCACCAGAAGTTCCAACGAAAGCAACAGAATGTCCAATCGGAATGGTTAAGGATAAATTTTTAATGGAATACTCCTTTTGATTTGGATAACGAAAATATACATTTTCCAGATTAATTGAATTACGAAATATTTTCTCACCATTATTTAGCTTTTCATGTTTAAGCTCAATTGTTGCATCTTCTTGAATTGGATTCTTGTCGTTATTATCTTTAATTAAATCGTTATAGACTACTGTTAATGCTGGCTGACTAAATCGAATGGAGGTTATTGTAGCGACTATTCTATTTATAGAAGGCATCATACGAAATGCCGCCATAGCAAATAGTGACATTGTAGCCACTAATGTAGATGTCTCTGTTCCTTGGAACACAATAATGACCATCGTAATAAGGACAACTGTTACTAATAAGGTCTCGATAAAAAGCCTAGGAATTTGATCCAGCGTATTTTTATAAATGGTATTATTCGCCATGATTTGACTTTGCTTAGCAAACGAATTGACAAAGTAACTTTCTTTTCCCGAAACCTTGATTTCCTTACTCGCCCCTAATCCTTGATTTACCCATTTAATCATCTCACGGCTAACATTTTGGTTTTCTATTCCTAAATGAGTAATCTTGTTGCGAAAGATCTTAAAGAATAAAAGAACACTCCCACCCAATAAAATACCAGACGTAAGAGTGGCTAATGGCGCAGTAACAATTAGTAACGTAAGGATAAAAGTCATAATTAATATCTCCGTTAGCAATTGAAAACTTGCTAATAAAATACCATCAAATACCTTTCCTACCTCTCCGTTTACATTCCTTAACAATTCAGCAGAATTTCGCTGCAAGTGAAATATATAAGGTTTTGTTAAGTACAACTTAAACATCGTTTTGGAGAGTTTTACTTTTTGATTCAAAATGACTTTATATTGTACCGAATAGAAAAATAATAAATAAGCATTTTTAATAATATATACGGTGAGTAAGCAGACAACAGCAAACAAAATAAACGTGTTGCTCGATTGAAAATTTAATAATTGGTATACTTTTGATAAAAATAATTGCTTCTGAATAATAGTAGGATTTGTTACAATCCCAACAAAAGGAACGATTAAACCAATGCCTACCGTTTCAAATATCGCTGCAAGGATCATCATAAAAAAAAGCAATAATAATTTTTTCTTATCCCTTTTAGATAATAGAACCCCTAGTTTTTTAATTGTATCCCTCAATTTGTTCACACCTTAAAAATATAATTTAAATGCTCAAATCAACATGAAGTTACTTATTTTTAAATTTGGTTTTCACCCTCATTACCTACGGGTTTGTTCATTATAATGAACGATACTATCAAAAAAATTTTTGTACAGTTTTTGTCTGTTCAGGTTTATCCTTTTTTACATTATAACTTACAATAAATCCTTTTTAAAGAACATCCCTTCGACATTAATCTACAGCATCTAAGGAATTCTAACTGATGATTTTATAAAGCTTTTCTAGTTCATAACTATTACTATAATCCTTATTACTAATGTTTTTCACTAAAGTATTCTTCAGTTCTTGATTTTGATAAAACTCCTCTATCCCTTTAACTAGGCCTGGAACACCTAAATCACAGATCATTCCTTCAACCTCATTTTCTATTTGGCTAGAAGCAGTTGGATAATTGGTGATTAGGATTGGTTTCCCTAGTATCTTAGCCTCAGAAACAGTTACTGCTTTTCCTTCATATCTAGAAGGCTGTACATAAAGGTCACAATTTTTTATATAAGGATAAGGGTTTGTTTTCTTTCCTAAAAGGACAAAACTATCTTCTAAGTCATACTTAGAAATTAATTCTCGCATTTCCTTCTCATAACCACCGTAACCGATAATAAACCACTTAATATTGGTTAACCCTTTATTATGCAGCTGTTTAAGTGCCTCTATTGCCAAATCAAATCCTTTTACATATGATAATCTGCCTACCGAGACAAGATTAAAAGTATTAGATTTTTCTTGATTAAGTGGCAGCTCTTCCTCCGCCATTTTCTTTATAAAATTTGGAGAAGTGATATTCTCTACGACCTGCACTTTTTTGATTAAGGTTGGATACGTAGATAAAAAAGCTTCCCTGCATGCATCCGATACTGCTGCAATATCATCAAATCGATTCCAAACTTTAAGGTCCAGCTCATTATCGATTTCCAACTTACTATAATCGGTATGAACCCAGGCTATTTTTTTCTTAGCCTTTACCTTATTTGCAATGATATCATGCGGCCATGCAAAGCTAATCGCTACGTCGTATTCTTTATCAAGCTTTGGTATAAAGAAGGAAGAGTATTTTTGCGTTAGTTGCATCTGTATATATCCGGCTCCCTCTTCCAAATTTCGAGATTTTAATTTTACTTTTGCTAATAACTTTGATACAACCCTAATAAATGCTAATGAATACTGCTTTTCTTTAATGCACAATGTTACTGGTTTACGAAAAACAGAGTACTTCCTCACCTCGGGTAATACATTAACAGTCTTAGGGATCAAACTCATAAACTCGCCTACATGATGAAAGATTAGCAGGTCCACATTGTACTTTTGATAATCAAAGCTTTCCAACATATTTATTAAACTTCTCTCAATACCACCAATCTCCATATTATATACAGAAATTAATACATTCTTCTTCATCCCTTATCCTCACCTTTAAACGCTAAACTGCACTACCTTGTCTTTACTTTTATAAGGTTTAAGTTCTGTCTCTCTCTTATTTATATATATTGTATTCGGAGGTACGATTCCCTTAACAACACTTCCCGCAGCAATAACGACATTATCACCAATATGGGTATTCCTCAATATAACGACGTTTGAACCGATCCAGACGTTCTCACCGATGGTTACTTCTCCTCTAACTAAATGGTCAGGGGTATTCTTTTTATAATTATGATCATGATCGTTAATACAAACATTTGGTGCTATTTTGGTGTTTTTTCCAATCGTAATTCGATTAACACAATTAATATTACAATTATCATTAATAAAAACATTATTCCCTATGTTGAGTACCCCATCAAAATCGAGCCGAATGCTGGCGTTTTTTCTTATAAAAACAAACTTTCCAATATTAACTTTTGACTTATTATTAAATACTTCTATTTTACTTTTTGCTTGCAGAGAAAAGATGGAGGACTTAATGTTTCTAAAATATAAAATTTTATAAAACAATCCCCTTAAAATCCCAACCACGTGGGAAAGATTCATTAAAATAGTGATAAAAACTCCACGTTTTTTACTTTCAGATATAAGCGTCATAACTATTTTCTTACTTAAATAGGCCATACACAATCTCCTTAAACAGCTGACTTACCGATACATTTTTCTTAATCTCGCAATATTGTGACCACCTATTAGTTTGGATAGGATCAATTTTATTTTTCCCTTTACTCTTTTCCCTGCTGGTAGCCAACTTTTATAAAAATGATGGATGGTATAGGTTTTTTCAGTAATGAATGTTTGACAATTTATATAATCATATGGAGAAAAATAGATCTGAGGATAAAAAACTCCCAACCTATTAATTTCCTGGTATTGGCCATTGGTTTTTAATCCTTTATCCTCTAGTAACTTTGTAATAATGGCTACATTAGTTAATTGATTATACGTACCATCATTTCTAATAAATTTTTTCTCATGATAAGAATCTAAAAATTCCTTTATTAGTGCATTTCCTTTTTCCGCTCCGATCGTGCTTGTTGCGATAAAGTTCGCTTGTTCAAACCCCCAAAAGGAATTGTGATGTAAAAGATCATCAAAGGGTTTAAATACCTCAACATCTGTATCTAGATAAATTCCACCGTAATTATAGAGAGCATACACTCGAACATAATCACTGACAAAAGCATATTTCCCTGCGTTGTAGGCTTCTTTCACATATGAATTTAATTCAATATTAAAGTTACCTTCATTCCATTCTAAAATTTCATATTGTGGTAGATACGTTTCCCAACTTTTTAAACATTTTTTCACTATTGCAGGTTTTTCTTTGCCACCAAACCAACAATAATGGATCACCTTTGGGATTTTGCTAATATACTCCATCAAGGTTACCTCAATTTTTTTCTATTTCTGTGTTCTGATTTTTCCATTTTATAAATTCAATTAACGTTTTATAATCCTTTATTTGTTCTTTTTCAATTCCTGTTTCCATTAATAGTGACGCAAAATCAATCAAATCTTGATTCACCTCTTGTTGAACTTCATTCGTTTTTTCTAGATTTAAAAATATATCTAATTCCACATCTAGCACTGTAGCGATTCTTTTAACTATCTCTATAGAAGGATTCCGATTTAGATTACGTTCAATATTACTTAAGTAAGACTTAGATATATTAGCGCGTTTGGCTAATTCGGACAAAGTTAGTCCTTTTTGCTTCCGAAATTGATACATTGTTTTTCCAATCACGACACATACCCCGTTTTCATAAAATTAATAGTATTTCCTAAACATAGCTCGCTCTTTCCTTCCTTTTGATAGCTGTTTGTTTAATATGGTGTATAACAGTTTCTACATCTTCATCCTTCATATTTGACCCTGAGGGTAAGCACAGCCCAGAATTAAAGAGTGTTTCTGAAACACTTTCTTGTTCATTATGAGGATAATATTTTCTTTCTTTAAAAATGGGCTGCAAGTGAAGTGGTTTCCAAACCGGACGTGCCTCAATGTTTTCCTCGCTCAATGCATCCAATACCTCGGTTACAGAAATCCCTGACACTTTCTCATTAATGGTTAATGCGGTTAGCCACCGATTAGAAAAGGTATCTATTAACTCAGGCATAAATGTTACTCCAGGGTCCGAGAGTTCATTTTTGTATCGTTGAAATATCGCCCTTCTTGCAGCTACTCTTTCATCCAGTACTTCTAATTGTGCCCTTCCAATACCCGCTAAAATATTACTCAATCTATAGTTGAATCCGATTTGACTGTGTTGGTAATGTGGCGCCGCATCCCGTGCTTGTGTAGCTAAGAATCTTGCCCTTTGTAAAGACTCACGATCATCTGATACCAGCATTCCGCCTCCAGAAGTAGTAATGATCTTGTTCCCGTTAAAGGAAAAGACACCAAACTTTCCAAAAGTGCCACTTGCTTTCCCTTTATACATGGCCCCAAGTGACTCTGCTGCATCTTCAATAATAGGAACCCCATATTGATTACAGATAGCTGATAGTTCTTCCATTTTTGCACTTTGACCATACAAATTTACAACAATTACGGCCTTCGGAAGAGGTCCATTTTTGATTGCATCACAAAAGGCTCTTTCTAAAGCTTGTGGGGACATATTCCAGGTTTCAGGTTCTGAATCAATAAATACTGGTTCAGCTCCCTGATAAATAATTGGGTTCGCACTCGCTATAAAGGTAAGACTCGAGCAAAATACCTTATCACCCATTCCCACTCCTAATAATAAAAGAGCCAGATGAATGGCTGCCGTTCCTGAACTAACGGCCACCGCCTCACTGGCTCCCACATATTGAGCTACCTCTGCTTCAAACGCATCCACATTTGGTCCAAGAGGAGCAATCCAATTTGTTTCAAATGCTTCATTTATATATTTAAGTTCATTCCCACTCATATGTGGAGAGGACAAAAATATTCGTTTTTTTAAGGTTGTTTGACCCAATGACCTTCACCCCGCGTTCACTTTTTTATTCATCTTTACCCTGGCAGGTGTACCCACCGCCAAGCAATTATCAGGAAGATGATCGATCACAGTTGCTCCTGCACCAATCATTGTCCATTCTCCAATTGTTTTGTTTGGGATAATTGTTGCTCCACTTCCCACACATGAACCCTCACGTATTTTCACGGTACCTGCTATCGTACTATTAGGACAGAGATGAACAAAATCTTCTAATCTGCTATCATGCTCAATTACTGAGCATGAATTGATAATGCAATGATTCCCAATAACAGCATCTGCATTAATGACAGCATACGGCATAACGACTGTACCATGGCCGATTTTTGCAGTTGGGCTAATACAGGCTAATGGGTGAATCAGAGTTGTATAATATTCGAAAGTTAAGGAAAGTTCTTTAACAATTGATTTTCTATTTTTGTTATCCCCTATAGCTATAATAAATTTTACATCTGTAAAGTTTTCAATAAGTTGCCTTGCTGCTCTAATTGGTCCACAAAATTCGTCATTGATTATTTGAACCTCTTCATATTTATTATCCAAATAACCAACAATCTGATATTCGTAATATGTCCGAATGATATCTGCAACAACTTTGCTGTGACCTCCATGCCCAATCACAAAAATATTCATGAACTGCCCCCGCCCATTGAAGAATTGGACCCCTTAAAACTCTCCACCGTCGCACTTCCAGGTTGATTGATCCCATCCGATACAAGGACTTTATACGCAGTAAGAAATAATATCCTTAGATCCAGGATGAACGATCGATTCTTTACATACCAAACATCCAACTTAAATTTCTCCTCCCAAGAAAGGGCATTTCTGCCATTCACTTGTGCCCACCCCGTTATCCCAGGCTTTACATTGTGCCTTAAAGATTGCTCCTTTGTATAGAGCGTCAGGTAATTAATGAGTAATGGTCTTGGTCCAACTAAGCTCAAATCCCCTTTTATCACATTCCATAATTGGGGAAATTCATCTAAACTATATTTACGTAGGAACCTTCCAAAAGATGTTAACCTTATATAGTCTGGCAGCAATTGACCATGTTCATCTTTTCCGTCTGTCATGGTTCTAAACTTATACAAGCAAAAACGTTTGCCAAATAAACCGGGCCGTTCCTGTTTAAAAATGATAGGAGAGCCAAGCTTCCATTTAACTAAAAATGCGATCATGATAAAGATGGGGGAAAGACCAACGAACAGAATCAAAGAAACCGTAAAGTCAAATAGCCTTTTCATCTTTTAACCTCCTGAGCTATTTGGATTCAGCTAATATTTGTTTTTTTATTTCATCAACTACATCATTCACATGAATGTCTTCTGTCTCCATCCCTCTGGCATAAATATTCATTAAGATTTCTTTTAGTTTCTCTTGGTTTAAACACTCAGATATAGCCATTTCAATTCCCTCTCTTAAGATCAATCAATATTTATTTCTAATTAAAAAGTCCTCACTTTTAATGAAGTAAGGACTTTTTATCTCTTGATTTATTTCGTAGCCGTATGGGTTTTTAGTCTGCCAGCGCCAAGCATCTACACACATTTCGTCAATCCCTTTTTTAGCAATCCAGCCCAGATCTTTCTCCGCTTTCAATGGATCTGCGTAGCAAACAGCTACATCACCAGGTCTAGAATCAACTACTTTATAAGGAATCTTCTTACCCGAAGCCTCTTCAAAAGCCGATATCATTTCTAAGACACTATATCCCTTTCCAGTTCCAAGATTGTAAACTTCGACACCTTTTGAATATGTATTCTTTTCCAAGGCCCTTAAATGCCCTAAAGCTAAATCAACGACATGAATATAATCCCTTACACCCGTTCCATCCTTAGTAGCGTATTGATTTCCAAAAACATTGAGCTCCTTTAGTTTCCCAATAGCCACCTGGGCGATATAAGGCATCAGATTATTTGGAACGCCATTAGGATCCTCCCCAATTTGTCCACTACCATGAGCCCCAATGGGGTTAAAATATCTCAAAATTGAAATACTCCAGTTTTTGTCTGATACATAAAGGTCTTGTAAAATTTCCTCAATCATTAGCTTTGTACGCCCATATGGATTTAGCGCTCTTAATGGGCTATCCTCAGAAATAGGGAATCGTTCTGGTAACCCATAAACTGTTGCAGATGAACTGAAAACTAATTTCTTAACATCATATTTCTGCAACGTTTCACATAGAACAAGGGTACTGGTAATATTGTTATAATAATATTGAAGAGGAAGATCAACAGATTCACCTACTGCTTTCAAACCTGCAAAATGAATAACGGCTTCAATATCATTTTCTAAAAATACCTGTTCCAAACTTTTTTTATCTAACAAATCATGATTATAAAATTTAAAAGTACAACCTGTAATTTCTGTTATTCTTTTAATTACTTCAGGTTTGCTATTTATAAAATTATCCAAGACCACAATTTCATAGCCTGTATTCAGCAATTCAACGCATGTGTGACTTCCTATATATCCGGCTCCTCCAGTAATTAATATCGCCATTTAGAACCCCCTAAATTGAGAATATTATAGATTCATAGAAGTGAACTTTATCCTAAATAATTACTAAAATATTTTATATTTAAATTAATCACACTATCATAGTAAAAATACCCCAAATAGCATAATATGATTGCATAATATACAAGCTTTTGGTCCTTTTTTCTAAAAACCTTAACGATCCATGAAATTAAGATGATTTGGTAAAGTTCAAAATAAATATTAAATCTGGCAAAAATCCAATTTCCCATTGAAATAATCATAAAGGAAAGACCAATGATCGACATATTTACAAAAAGGTCACTATGCGGGAATATTTCTCTCAGCCTTTCTCTACCGAAGAAAGCAATGACCAGTGGAATGGCAAATACAATTACCCTTAGGATATTTGCTCCACCTTCATTAAAGGTACTGTATACACCATATTGACTCTGCTGGAGGGCTGAAAATAGGGCACTTGAAAACTGATTAAAGCCTAAAACAATTAGTACCGAAAAGAGTAATAGGATTAATGTCGCCTTTGACCAAGCCTTATATCTTACAAAAAAATAAATTGGAATTAAAATCAATGCACTTTGATGGAATAGAGATGCAAAAACTATTAGTACTAAATATTTAAACCAATTACCCTCTATTAAATATTTTGTACCCGTAAAAATAATTGCTGCTGCAAGGCATTGTCTAATTCCATTCATAGTGACTAAAAACAAGCCGCCAGTTATATATACATAGACACTTAATTCAAATAATCTTGAATATTTATATAAACCAATGATGATAAGAACATTTGTAACTAAAGCAGTAGTAAATATTAAAATTTGAGGATCATTTGAATATCTTTTTAAAATCATTTGAAGAATTGCAAATCCCATTTCATCTTGTGATTTAACTAACTCCCAAGTAAAATTAGTAATATTATAGGTATGTACATAGAAGGGGGTATCTCCAATATTATTACGCAGTCCAGAAACTAGAATAAAAGATATTATCGTACCCAAAGCAAATAATTTATTGGGCTTTATTGAAACCAATGAATTATTCAATACCAGAGTTCTTGAAAAATAACGCGAAAGAAATGAACATAAAAACACTATTGCAAGATTAATCCAGAGGACAGTCATAAAAAGGTCCTTTCAGAGTGAGTATTACACCCAATGCTTTGTAGGGTCATTTAATTATACAGATATTGATACTTTTGGATTTTTAACTATTTTATAGTTCGCTAAATTAAGAAGCCTTTCCCTAATTTCCTCATGACTTAGAATAGAATAAGCAGCAATAAGGTTGTCTATTTCCTGGATGAAGAGCTCAGATGTTTTCCCCACATAGATCTTCGGATAAATTTGTTCACCATGTACTTCATCCTCTTTTAACAATTCCTCGAACAGCTTTTCTCCCGGACGAATCCCTGAATATTCAATTCCAATTTCTTCAATTGAATTTCCTGAGAGTTTGATTAAATTTTTAGCTAAGTCAACTATTTTAACAGGGTCACCCATATCCAATACAAAAATTTCTCCTCCTTTTGCAAGAGCACCTGCTTGGAGAACAAGTCTTGATGCTTCTGGGATCGTCATAAAGTATCGAATCATATCGGGGTGAGTTACCGTTACAGGCCCGCCTTTTTTAATTTGCTTTTTAAATAATGGAATGACACTGCCCCTACTTCCTAATACATTGCCAAAGCGGACTGCAACAAATTTTGTATTACTTTTCTGATCGATATGCTGCACAATCATTTCCGCAAGTCGTTTTGTCGCTCCCATCACGCTTGTCGGGTTAACGGCTTTATCTGTTGAAATCATGACAAATGTTTTAACTCCATTCCAACTGGCTGCTTTAGCAAGGTTCATCGTCCCAATAATATTGTTTTTTATAGCCTCTTCTGGGTTTGCCTCCATAAGGGGTACATGCTTATGGGCTGCAGCATGATAAACCATATCTGGCCGAAAATAACCCATCACAGACATCAGTTTCTTTTCATCCTGTATATCCGCAATAACAGGAAATAATTTTATACCACTATCTCGATAAGTCTCTTTTAATTCCATTTCGATAGTGTAAATGCTATTTTCGCCATGTCCCAATAAGATAAGCTGTTTAGGTCGAAATTGTGCAATCTGACGGCAGATTTCAGACCCAATTGACCCTCCAGCTCCTGTTACCAATATTACTTTATCAGTAATGTTTTCCGAGATACTTTCTATGTCTAGTTGAACAGGTTCTCTACCGAGCAAGTCTTCTACCTGAACATCCCGGAACTGATTAACCGAAACCTTCCCTGTCATTAAATCCTCTAGCATTGGTAAAATTTGCGTTTTTGCCGTTGTCTTTGCACACTCTTGGAAAATTCGATTTAACTCTTTCTTATTTAAAGAAGGTATGGCGATTACTACGTTATCAATTTCCAAATTTCTTACAGCCTCTTCTAATTCTGATATCCCACCGATGACAGGTATCCCAAAAATGTCCAGCCGCTGCTTTTTCCCATCATCATCAATAAAGGCAACAGGAAGTAAATCCGATTGAAGATTATTTAGTAATTGTCTTACCACCATGGTTCCCGCAGAACCCGCACCGATGATTAGCAATCTTTTCTTGTTATCTATTTGCTTTAGATGTGTGTTACGGTAAAGTCTCCAGGAGAAGCGAGTTCCGCCAATTAATGACATATTCACAAGCCAGGTTACAGCTAATAACCGAAACGAAACATCCTTAATAAAAATTTGTTGCATGACCCCTGCAATGATTATTGAAAGGGTTACAATCTTTAATATACTAAGTAATTCCCCAATACTTGCATATGCCCATGCCTTTTGATATAAATGGAATTTTAAAGAAATTAAATGATGACTAATAATCATTACAACGGATGTAACTACCATCCTAGGAGTGAAGACATGAAAGGTCCCATCCACAAAAAACTTACTCAAGTAGATTGCCAATAAAACAATACAAGAGTCGATTAAAACAAAAAATGATAGTCGTTGACGATACGTCATAACTTCTCTCCTTCCCACCTTTAATTGACTCTCTGATATTCGTATATTGATAAAACTATAAATTATTTCCTAAATTCCCTGTAATTATCCCTTTTTCTAATGAGTCTAACTAAAAATGATAGATATAGGTTCTTTATAGAACACATACCTATCATTTTTAATAATATGGGCATTTAACCCGTCCTCACATCACACTATCGACGACTAGCGTCTAAGGTCCTTTACCCACAGCATGACCGAGTGCCTCCATTGATAACGGAAGGGAGACATCTCCAACATCTAGCTAATCCTAAACACAAAACGTTTTAATTCTTAATTAAGAACAATGCTATTTAAAAAAAGAGCCCTTCTCTTACTATTGATTTAAAATAGCACCGATAAGTCTTGCTTTTGCAAATTCCAACACTTTTTTAGCTTCAGTTACATTCTGGAGTTTCGTTTTACCGCTTTTAATGACCAAAAGAACACCATCACATAGGCCAGCCAAAAGCTTGGTATCTGGTAGCTTCAGAAGAGCTGATGAATCTAGGATAATAACATCATAGGATTCTTTTAGTTTTACTAGCAAATCCTTCATCATTTTTGATCCTAATAACTCAACAGGATTTTTGGGAATTGGACCACTTGCTAGTAAATCTAGTCTCCATATCTCAGTATGATGAACCACTTCACCAAAGTTCATCCTTCCTGTCAGTAAATCCGTTAATCCAGTTGAATTAGAGGTATGAAAGAAATCATGTAATGCTGGAGTTCTTAAATTGGTATCAATTAAAAGCACCTTCTTCTTCTGTTGCGCCATCGATACTGCAAGGTTCGCTAACATTGTCGATTTCCCATCTCCTTCTTCAGGGGAGGTAACCATGAGGGTTTGTGTTGTTTTTTCAGACATAAGAAAATTAATATTGGTTTGAATCATTTGAAATTGATCTGCCAATGCAGATTCGGGATAGTAGTAAGTAACAAAGGGGGCTTTTCTTTTTGTTTGATTGGATGTTCTCTTATTTGTAATCAATAGTCTCGCCCCTCATTTCTACTTCTAATTTACTTTTATTTGCTGCTCTTCTCATATTTCTTTTATTAATTTTTGGGATTTTTCCTAAAACGGGAACATCTAGTAATTCTTCAATCTCTTTATTGGAGCGGATTCTATCATCCAACGTTTCTAAGAAGAATGCTAATCCTATCCCAATCACAATCCCCCCGATTATTGCATACAATTGTTTATTATTTGTCTTTGGATTAATTGGATCCGGATTTACCTTTGCTTTGGAAAGAATCTGAATATAGTCTTTCCCAACGATTTTCGGGACTTCTTCTTTAAATGTCTCAGCTGTTGTATCAGCTATTTCTGATGCCCTGACTGGATCTTTATCCATTACACTTATACTAACTACTTGAGAGTCCTCCAGACTGGCGACCGAAATCTGATTTGCTAATTGATCGGCTGTTTCTTTTAAGTTTAATTTCTTAATAACAATGTCTAGAATAGAAGAATCTCTTACAATAACTTGTAAAGTTTTTCTTGACTCGCCATCTGCACCAATAATAATTCTTGAAGAAGATTGATATAACGGAGCTACTGTCGATTGATTTAGTATATAACCCGCTATTCCCGCTAAGAAGGTTATAAAAGCAATCATCCAGAAACGCCTTTTTATCACAAGGAACAATTCTTTAAGATTAATCTCCTTTGGTGCTTTTTGAGTTCCTCGACCCATTTTTTGAAAACTTTCCATTTTATCACCTTATATGTAAGACTTATTTTCAAAAAAACAATTCTTAAAAGAGAACAAACTTGATAAAAAAATTACCTTTTAATTTAAAAATAAAATATTTTCCTTTATATTTCATATATTAGTTCATTATAAAGAACGTGTCAATTCGTTTTTTCTCTGTGAAAAGTCTGATATACTCATTATTATAATGATTGCCCACTTACTTCTAATTGCTTTTTAAGTAAATGGTTGAACATTCCTCTCTTTTCATTGGCAAGCTGGTTAAAACGTCCTTGTTGAATAATCTCGCCATGATCCAGTACTACCACCTGATCTGCATTTCTGATGGTTGATAGGCGGTGTGCAATAACGATAATTGTCATCGTTCCCTTCAGTCTTTCCAGTGCTTCTTGAATTTTAGACTCGTTTTCTGTGTCTAAAGCACTTGTTGCTTCATCTAATATTAGAATGGATGGATTGCGTAAAATTGCTCTAGCTAGGACGAGCCTTTGCCTTTCCCCACCAGATAGCTTTATCCCCCTATCCCCGATTAGGGTATCAAGTCCATGAGGTAACTTACTAACGAAATCAGCTGCCGCAGCAAAATCAAGTGCCTCCCATATTTGTTTCTCATTAGCATTTTGATCAATAATTAATAAATTTTCTCGTAAGGTTGCATTAAACAGAAAGGGATCTTGTGGCACATAACTGATTGAACGTCTCAATTCAAGTAAGTTTTTACTTGATAGTATTTTCCCATCAATTAAAACCTCACCCTTTTCCGGCTGATTAAGACCCATTAATAAATCAATTAATGTGCTTTTACCAGCACCAGATCGACCAACTATAGCTGTCATTCGATTCGCTGGAAATTGCAAGTTAACTTTCTGTAGAGCATAAGTTTGCTCTGCTATATTATATTTAAAATATACGTCCTTACATTCTATACCTAGTTTTATTATGAGTGGTTTAACATTATGAATCATTCTTTCATTTAGTTCTTGATACTCTTTACATTGCTTTTGCAGAGCGAGAAGACCTTTAAATGAGGGCAATACAGAACCCAACTGTTCCAATGATGCTTGTATCCCAGTAATTCTTGGCCATAATCTAGAAAATATAATAAGAATTAAAAATAGCGCAGCAGATTGTCCGTTGAACATTTTTATTGAAATAAATACAAAAATACCAATTAAAAGTGCGAATACAACCTTATAAATAAAGTTTGATTTTGTTTTTAAATCCACAGTTTCTATTACGTTTTTTTCCATCTTTTCATTAAGGTTCTTAAACCACGATATATGATGTTCCTCCAAGTTGTTACTTTTGATATCTTTTATACCGTTGAAATGATCGGTTATTCCGGCCATATAGGTTTGTGATAATTCAATATTATTCAGACCCAATATACTATTCTTCTTAATAAACTTTCTTGAGAAAAAAACAAGTAAAAACCCAAATGCAGTTACCAAAATGGTCATCTTTATCGAAAAAAAACAGGCAATACCTATTTGAATTAAGGTAAATATGATGGAAGATATAAAATTCAGAAAAAGATTAACACCACCACTTACACGGCCTGTTTCCATAATCATCGAGTTAATAAGATCTGATTTTCGATTTCTTAGAAAAAAGCTCCAATTAGCTAATAATATTAATTTATACGTTTCTTCCCTTAAAAAACGTGCAAAACCTTGTTGAATTCTTGTATTCAAGATTGTTTGATTCCTTTGAAAATAACTTTGTCCTATTATTACAAGAACGAAAATGCTTAAAATTATTGAAAAACCAATGGTTTCGGAAAAACCTTGAAAAATGTTAAGGACTTTATTATTCAAATAACTATTATGCAAGTTCAAGTCAACAATGTTTGTAAGGTTCATTAAAGGAATTAGCAAAAAAATACCTACACCTTCAAATAGACTGATTCCTACCATTGCTAAAAGATTAATATAGAGGATTTTACCTGAAAAGGAATAGATAAGTTTTACAAAATGTATGGCTTCTTTCATTTCGGTTCCTCCAAGGGTAGTTCGTGGTTCCTGACTTTTTTTGCAAATTTACTAACAACTACAAATCCCTTCATTTCTGCTGCACCAGTCAAATAAAGCGGACCACTTCTTAACCAGGCATGAGCAATCATTTCTCCGTTTTTATCTCTGGCAGTTCCAAAATAAATTGTACTATCAATCTGGCGCCGTTCTAACATTTTCATGCAAGCTATAGCCTTTATCAAACATTGGCTTTCCCAAAAGGTATATTTACTCATAATATGGATTGCATGTGATACTTGTTTTAATACTTTTATTTTTACGGGATCAATTTCGAACGATGTTTCGTCCATTCGAGAACCAAGAGTCGAGGAAACCTTACTAAAAGGAAGGGCTTTTAATACGCGTGCCCATGCTAATAGAATGTACGCTTCTATTAATAATTTTTTCTTCGGGCCATTTGAAGTGAAGAATAACCATATCTTTCTCACTTTTCACGAATCCTTCCTTACTTTAAATCTTTTTCTATCATAATTAATTTCTCTTTTAATAACAGCTCTAAAAAGGGGATTACCTCGTCCTGGCATTTACTTTGGTCCACATCAAAGTCTTTAGTTAATTTTGAGATTAATTGCTGAATAGAAATAGGGGTTTTTATATTACCCCAAATACACCCACCAATAGTACCTAAATTGTAGTATTTTCCGTTATCAATACTCATCATCACGGTTTCCCCATCCATATCACTGATAATATTTCCTGGACTTTGAACGATCGTAGTTTCCATTGAAAGTTTATACTCACTTAGCATTTTCATTTTCCAATCTCCTTGTCTATACAATTTAAGATTTGCGAAACTAACTCGTTTACTGTAAACGAATTATTTGGCCTCCGTAACTGATACATAGTTGCCCGATTAACAATCTTCGTTGAATTTGTAAAATGCCAATTGGAAAGACCGAGGTTTTGAATCAGAAAGTTCCTGTAGGTATGAATTAAGATCGTCTGCAAACGAGAAAGACCTTCAATTTGTTTAAGCTCTATTTCTTCGTTTTCGGTTATTGCTAATTCGAATAAGCCTGCAAGTGGCAGCGGATTAGATATGAATTGATCTTTGATTGGAATTGCAAACTTAGTTTCTCTTTGATAAACAGGTCTGAACTCTCTATTATCGATTCCGAACGCATCCAAGCTTTTTTGCCAAAGTTTCTGTTGGGGATAGGATGGAATCACCATTGGTACATTATCATTTGTAAAATAAACACCAATTACATCATCTGTTAGCAATTGATAACCTTTCTGGAGAAAGGCTGATGCCAAAGTAGACTTTCCAGCCCCAGAATCACCAATAATAGCGTAAGCTTTTCCATTGATTGCGACAGCACTCCCGTGTAAAGGAATGATTCCTCTTTGCATCAAGATTGCCCCCATACAACTACCCAATAGATACAGTCGTATGACATCTTCTTTATATTCATTTAGAGGTGATACAGTGATTCTACTTCCCTCTTCAACAAGAAAAATAGCTGTGTCAGCAACCTTAAACATAACTAAAGTTTCATTCATTACTAAAGTGCTTTGCGAATCTGATAATTCAACCCATAATTTCGATAAATCCTTTAATTCAATTTCTATATCAATAGAGTCTCTCTCGTTATCAACCACTAATAATTCAGGGAAAGGGATTCTACTTTTCACTGAAAATCCAAAGGCATTATAAACTACTTCATTTGCAACTTTCTCCATCGTATTCACTCCAAAAAGTCCCTTATTTATAAAAAGCCCTTATATAATCTTCCATATACAAGGGCCTTTTTTAAGTCAAATAATACCGTCTAGATGGACTCTTAGACATAAAATTTCAAACATCCTACAACATAACCTAAGTAAGTGAAAACTTAATTATTCTTCATATTAACTCTTGGCGTCCATATGCAGACCAGTAACTGGATCTGTAGGGATTGTCTCTCCATCGGCATAGGTAGCATCATAAAAATTTCCTGCAGTGTTATGCATTGTCAGCTTTACATCTAACATTTCTAATACAGGTGTCTTCCACTCTCTTTTCATCTAATCACCCCCTTTCAAAGTATTTTTTTAGTAAGCGATATACTATTACAACTCTCATTAATATTCTATAGTCTGGGTCAGACATACTTTCTGTCCTTAAACCCTTTTCACTATTATTTAAAGCCGACCTTATTACTTCTCCATCAAAAAAATTTATTAAGGATGAGTCATTAGTAAGTTCTTTCACTTCTTCAATGAGCATACTCCAATCTGGAATCATCCGATGGAGCCAATCTGCACCTTGGACACCTCTGACATGTTGATTTAATCTAATTTGGTCTGGCAGTAAATTTTCTGTGGACCTTCGGATAAGCGCTCGATCTAGCCCATTTTGAACAAATTGCTCTTCTGGTACTGAAAAACAAAAACGAGCTACTCGAATATCATTTGTAGGATCACGTTTCCAAAGTTTATATCGCAAGGATAGTTTGGCATCAAGTGTACTCCCCGAATTCCAAGTGGAGATATTTTCAAAGATAATTCTTCTTTGTTCGTAAATATTTTGCGAGGTTAACCAGCCAGAGTTATCAATCCCATAATCCCTTAACTTTGAAAATACACCCGTTCTCTCAGCCAGGTCTGGGTTAATTAAAGTCGGGAGGTCCAATGCTTTGTTCGCTGCTACCTTTTGATTTATGAAAGGAAAGCCCTTTCTAATAATAAAAGGCAGTAATCGAAATCTTGCTCCTCCTGTTTTCATACTATAAAGATGTAATTCTTGAATAAGCCGCAGCCACTTAAATCTTTTTAATAGAATTGCATAGTAATCTATTGCAGAACCCCACGATATCGTTGAATTGCCCTTATCACCGTTTAAGAGAATCCCGATGCCTTTCTCGTGTGCTTTCTCAAAAACACCTCTTAACCAGAAAGAGTTTTCTGCAAATTTGTACGGCATTTCCATCACATCAAGATATTGGTCTATTTCGGTATAAGAACTTCTCCCGTCAAAATCATAGTAATGGTCAGAAATTCCTCCTACATATTCAACCGTTTTCTTAATATATGGTCGCTCATTCGGCATTAATCGTTTATGTGTGAAATCAACAAAATCTTTCGGTGGGATATAACTGAAGGTATGTAATGTCTTATTTTCTTTTTGAAGTTCTTTTGCTGCAAAGCCTACAATTGCTCCGGAATCCAACCCCCCACTTAATTGCGAACCTACTCCACGATGCGTTCGTAACCTACTATTTACTGCCTTTTGAAAAACCTCTTGAAATGCCTCTACGTATTCTTCATTTAATTTCAATTTTAATTTTTCTTTTGGCATAAATGTTCCGTAGCGTTTTAGGTTCGTTCTTTCTCCATTAATTGTAATCGAATGAAATGGAGGCACTTGATCAATATTTTTAAAAGGGGTCATTCGAGCATCGACCGTATCAATCATTCCAGTAATAGCTAAAAATTCAGCAAGATAACTTTCGTTTAATTGCTTCTCAATATAGGGCAAAGTCAATAAGGGTTCGATTGTTGTACAAAAAGTTAATCGTGAATTATTCTTGAAATAGTATAGCGTCCTATATCCAGAAGGATCTCTTGCACCAAAGATTTGCTGTTTCTTCTCGTCCCAAATCATAAAGGCAAAATCGCCAACCAGAAATTTCGGAGAGTCCTCTCCCCATTTATGATAGGAAAGCAAAATAAGTTCACTATCAGTTATTTCTTTTCTTTTCCTTTTATCAACTTGTAATCTCTCAAATAATTCATCTCGATTATCTATAATTGCATCAGCTGTAATAGCTAGTTTCCGTTCATGATCATAGTATGGTAGTTTTTCACCTATAGACTCTGGTGTGATCCATTGAGCATGGCAGCCAAGGAAGACTTTATCACTATGCCAAGTTTGGATATCATCAGCCGGATATTTTTCTAGTTCTTTCATTATTCGATTTCCGTGCTCTAAATTGATTGGTTCATCGTTTAAATGATATATTCCGGCGATTGCGCTCATCTTTCCCTCCTACCAGCAAGAAAATTCTATTATTAAAGATTATTTCATTAGTTCACTAAAAAGAACAACTTGACTATACATAACTACATGAAACTTTATTGAATGCAAAGTTCCCTGTATATTTTATATTTCAGTGAAAAATCTTTTAGAATCTAATGGTATATGTAACCTATTACCTATATTTAATTTCATTATGGTTCTCTATCAAGAACACCTGATGAATTTATCATATATCCTCAAACCATCACTGTCAATCACTTTTCAAATATCAAATTTTATTTTATTATTTGTGGAATTTAACAATAGATTCTTCATTAAATTATTTTATACAAAAACAATTTGACATCACCACTTTATTGTAGTAAATTTTATAAATAATCTAAATATTAATTTTCTTATCAAGAGAGGTTGAGGGAATGGCCCGAAGACACCTCAGCAACCATCAATGGCAGATAAACATTGAAAAGGTGCTAAGTCCTGCAAATTAATTGCTAATTTGCAAGATAAGAAGAATGACTTTTTGGTCGTACTTACAAAAGCCTTTCTTCTTATAGAAAGGCTTTTTTATTTAATTATTTTTTATACAACACAAGGAGTGGTCGTCATGTACAAAATTGAAACGAAACTTGCCCAAATTGGTAATCGCAGTGAGTCAACAACTGGAACTGTAAATCCGCCTGTATACTTTTCAACAGCCTTCCGCCACGACGGAATTGGGCAATCTACCGGATATGATTATATCCGAACCGGAAACCCCACGCGTCAACTCCTTGAAAAAACAATTGCTGATTTAGAATGCGGTGATCAAGGATATGCCTGCAGTTCAGGTATGGCAGCAATTTTAACCATTCTCTCTTTATTTGAAGCTGGAGATGAATGGCTGGTTAGTGAAGACTTATATGGCGGAACATACCGCTTATTAGAAAAAGGCTATAAAAAATGGGGCTTGAATAGTCAGTATGTTAATACCTGTTGTCCGGAAGAGATTGAAAAGAATATTACCCCGAAAACGAAGGCGATTTTTTTAGAAACACCAACCAATCCACTTATGCAGGAATCCGATATTGCCGCTATTTCAAAATTGGCAAAAAAACATGGCCTATTGCTAATAGTAGACAATACCTTCTATACTCCACTATTACAGCAGCCGATCAACCTTGGTGCGGATATTGTTATCCATAGTGCAACGAAATACTTAGGAGGGCATAATGATGTTCTTGCCGGGCTCATTGTGGCAAAAGGAAAGGAACTTTGTGAATCCTTAGCCTTCCATCATAACGGGGCAGGTGCAGTTTTAAGTCCCTTCGATTCCTGGTTGTTAATGCGCGGGATGAAAACTTTATCGCTTCGTATGGAGAGACATGAAAAAAATGCTAAGAATATCGTCGAATTTCTTTCCCAGCATGATGCTGTAACAGATGTCCTCTACCCTGGAAGAGGTGGAATGGTCTCTTTTAGAATCAAAGACGAAGCTTGGGTTAATCCATTTTTACAAGGATTACAGCTGATTAGCTTTGCAGAAAGTTTAGGTGGGACAGAAAGCTTTATTACTTATCCGGCAACACAAACACATGCAGATATTCCAGAAGAAGTTCGAATTCAAGCAGGCGTCTGCAATCGGTTATTACGTTTTTCCGTAGGAATTGAGGATTCACAAGATATCATTGAGGATTTGAATAAGGCTTTTGTACATGTCCAAGAAGGAGTGATTGCATAATGGCGCACGGCGAATATACCTTTGAAACTAAGCTCCTTCATAATAAGCATAAAATTGATCCCGTTACGGGTGCGGTTAGTGTGCCCATTCAACATGCATCGACCTTTCACCAATCTGATTTCGATCAGTTTGGCAAATATGATTATGGCCGCAGTTTAAATCCGACAAGGGAAGCACTAGAAGATGTGATTGCCGAACTGGAAGGCGGGGTGAAGGGCTTTGCCTTTTCATCCGGTATGGCCGCCATTTCGACCGCATTCCTTCTGCTTTCCGCCGGTGATCATATTGTCATTACGGAGGATGTCTATGGCGGGACCTTTCGGATGGTTACGGAGGTCCTCACACGGCTCGGAATTGAACATACCTTTGTCGATATGACGAATTTAGAGGAAGTAGAACAAGCGATTCAGCCAAATACAAAAGCGTTTTATGTGGAAACACCCTCGAATCCGTTAATGAAAGTAACGGACATTCAAGCAATCAGCAATATCGCAAAAGAGACGGGCGCGTTAACATTTGTTGATAACACGTTTCTTACTCCCTCCTATCAACGACCATTGGAATTAGGAGCGGATGTTGTGCTTCATAGTGCCACCAAGTTTTTATCGGGTCACAGTGATGTTGTTGCTGGTCTTGCTGTCGTTAATGACGAAGCTTTGGCGAAAAGATTAGGCTTTTTGCAGAATGGGTTTGGGGCAATCTTGGGTGTTCAGGATGCATGGCTCGTTCTAAGAGGCATTAAAACACTACATGTCCGGCTGGAGCAATCACAAAAATCAGCGATTAAATTAGCTGAATTTTTAGATTCCCATCCGCTTGTTGAAAAAGTTCATTACCCAGGCTTGGAGAGTCACCCGCAATATCAGATTCAGAAAACACAAGCAGCCGGCCCGGGAGCGGTCTTATCGTTTGAGCTAGCGAATGAGGAGGCACTTCGAACCTTCCTAGCCCATGTTCAAATACCTGTTTTTGCTGTCAGTCTAGGAGCAGTGGAATCCATACTTTCCTACCCGGCGAAAATGTCCCATGCTGCAATGCCTCAAGCAGAGCGTGAGAAACGAGGGATTACGAATAGCTTAGTTCGCTTATCGGTTGGACTTGAAAATTCTGAGGATTTAATCAATGATTTTTCACAAGCTTTTAAGCAGGTTGAACAAAGTCAGTTGGTCTTTCAACAAGGAGAAACATCATGAGTTTTTTAGAAAAATTAAAAAATCAAATTTTAATAGCCGATGGGGCGATTGGTACGCTGCTTTATTCCTACGGAGTGGATTCATGCTCGGAGGAATTAAATCTCTCCCAGCCGGAACAAATCCAAAATATCCACCTCGCATACATTGATGCCGGGGCGGATGTCATCCAAACCAATTCCTACGCTGCTAACTATTTAAAGCTGCAGCGCTATGGATTAGAAGATTCAGTGAAAGAGATTAATAGTGCCGCAGTCCGTCACGCCAAACTGGCAGCCCAAAAGAATGCTTATGTGCTCGGAACAATGGGCGGAAACCGCGGGATTAAAACAAACTCTATTACAATAGAAGAAATTAAACGAAGCTTCCGTGAACAACTATACTGCCTACTCCTTGAAGGTGTGGATGGAATATTACTTGAAACTTACTACGACCTGGAAGAGCTTGAAACCATTCTAACGATAGCGAGAAAGGAAACAAAGCTTCCGATTATCGCCCAAGTTTCCCTTCAGGAACCTGGATTTTTACAAGATCGGACGCCTGTAAATGACGCTTTAAAAAGACTGGAAGCACTTGGTGCGGATGTCGTCGGCCTTAATTGCCGGCTTGGCCCTCATCATATGCTGCTTGCACTTGAACAGATAGAACTTCCGGCGCACGCCTATCTTTCTGCCTATCCAAATGCCAGTCTTCCTGCTTATACGGACGGAAAGTTTCATTATGAAGGAGATCCGGCTTATTTTCGGAATTCAGCCAAAGCATTCCGGGAACAAGGGGTCCGGCTGCTAGGCGGCTGTTGCGGGACGACACCTGAACATATCAAGGCCTATGCTTCTGAATTGAAGAATAGTGTTCCAATTTCTGAAAAAGTAGTAAAATTAAGACCAAAGAAAATAATTGTAGAACCGCATGTACCCAAAAGGGAGTTTACTCCCCTTCAGGAAATTGTCAAAGAGCGGCCATCAGTGATCGTAGAATTAGATCCTCCTAGAAAGTTAGATACTACCAAATTTTTCGAAGGGGCTAAAGCTTTAAAAGAAGCAGGCATCGATTCGATAACTTTAGCGGATAATTCCCTTGCAACCGTTCGAATCTCGAACGAATCATTAGGTTACCTAGTGAAACAAGAATTAGGAATGCGGCCGCTCATTCATATTGCCTGTCGTGACCGCAATATTATCGGCCTGCAATCGCATTTAATGGGGCTTCATACACTTGGGATGACCGATGTCCTAGCCATTACCGGTGACCCTGCAAGAGTAGGCGATTTCCCTGGAGCTTCTTCTGTTTACGATGTGTCTTCATTTGAGTTAATTCAAATGATTAAGCAATTGAATGAAGGTTTATCTTTTTCAGGAAAAGATTTGGGCCAAAAGACAGACTTTAGCATTGCGGCAGCCTTTAACCCTAATGTCCGCTCACTGGACAAAGCCGTGAAGCGACTTGAGAAAAAAGTTCAATTTGGAGCAGACTACTTTATCTCCCAGCCGGTATTTTCAGAGGAAAAGTTACTCGAAGTCTATGAACATACCAAGCATCTTAATGCACCAATCTATATTGGTTTAATGCCTCTGATTAGCAGTAAGAACGCAGAGTTCCTGCATAATGAAGTGCCCGGAATCAAGATTGCCGACTCCATCCGTCAGCGGATGGCCCAATTGAGTGATGATCCGCTTCAAGCGGCTAGAGAAGGCATTGCAATTTCTAAGTCACTCATCGATGCTGCCTTAGACCTATTTAACGGAATTTATTTGATTACACCATTTTTACGTTATGAATTAACTGCTGAATTAGCGTTATATACTCGTCAGCGGGCCAGTGAATTGAGGAGGACCAACTATGCCGAAAACACCATTTACTGAACAACTCAAAAAACAAATCCTTGTCATGGACGGGGCAATGGGAACCATGATCCAGCAAGCAAATCTTACCGCTGAGGATTTTGGCGGTGAGCAGTATGAAGGCTGTAATGAAAACCTCGTATTAACTGCACCCTCTGTGATTGCCAATATTCATCGCGAATACTTAGAAGCTGGAGCAGATATCATTGAAACCAATACATTCGGGGCAACCAATCTGGTTCTTGATGAATATGATTTGGGTTTTAAAGCCTATGAGATTAATAAAATTGCTGCCTTCCTTGCCGTCAAAGAAGCTTACAAATATACAACCGATGAGTGGCCGCGCTATGTGGCAGGCTCCATGGGACCGACTACTAAAACCTTAAGCGTAACAGGCGGAACGACCTTTGATGCACTTGCTGCTGCTTATGAAGAACAAGCCATCGGCCTCATTGATGGCGGGGTTGATTTACTGCTGCTTGAAACGAGTCAAGATATGTTAAATGTGAAAGCAGGCTATGTTGGCATCGAAAGGGCGTTTGAAAAAACAGGCAAAACACTGCCATTGTTTATTTCGGGGACCATCGAGCCAATGGGCACGACTCTCGCCGGGCAGTCGATTGAATCATTTTTCATTTCAGTAGAACATATGAATCCCGTAGCAGTTGGACTTAACTGCGCAACAGGACCGGAATTCATGCAGGATCATGTCCGCTCCTTAGCAGATTTAGCATCGACAGCAGTCAGCTGTTACCCAAATGCGGGGCTGCCAGATGAAGATGGCCATTATCATGAAACGCCCGAAACGTTAGCCAAAAAACTTGCTGATTTCGCCGCCCATGGCTGGCTTAATATTGTTGGTGGCTGCTGTGGGACAACTCCGGATCATATACGAGCGATTGCCGATGCAATGAAAGAATTCCAGCCTAGAGAATTCAAGCCAACCGCTGTTCATATGGTGTCCGGGATTGAACCGTTCATCTATGACGATCCAACGTTACGACCAATTATGGTCGGCGAACGGACAAATGTGATTGGCTCACGTAAATTCAAACGGTTAATCACTGAGGGGAAATTTGAGGAAGCGTCCGAGATTGCTCGAGCCCAAGTGAAAGGCGGCGCGCATGTCATTGACCTTTGTCTTGCCGACCCTGACCGTGAAGAAATGGTCGATATGGAAAATTTTATTAAAGAAGTCGTTAAGAAAGTAAAGGCTCCCCTCGTCATCGATTCCACCGATGAAAAGGTAATTGAGCGGGCCCTTAAATATTCGCAAGGAAAAGCGATTATCAATTCGATTAACCTTGAAGATGGTGAGGAACGATTTGAAGCAGTTGTCCCATTAATCCATCGCTATGGTGCGGCTGTCGTTGTCGGAACCATTAATGAGGAAGGCATGGGCGTTACCGCTGAGCAAAAGCTATCCATTGCAAAACACTCGTATGATTTATTAGTAAATAAATATCGTCTGAAGCCGCAGGATCTCATTTTTGACCCGCTCGTGTTTCCAGTCGGTACGGGGGATGAACAATATATTGGTTCTGCCAAGGCAACGGTTGAAGGGATCCGGTTAATTAAGGAGCAGTTCCCAGAAGTACAAACGATTCTTGGCATTAGTAATGTCTCCTTCGGGCTCCCTCCTGTCGGCAGGGAAGTTCTAAATTCCGTTTTCCTATACCATTGCACCCAGGCTGGTCTTGATTATGCGATTGTTAATACGGAAAAATTGGAGCGGTTTGCTTCCATTTCCAAGGAAGAAGTTAAGTTAGCAGAGGCTCTTCTTTTTGATACAACCGATGAGACGCTTGCTACCTTTACTGAATTTTACCGCGGCAAAAAGAAGGAACCGAAAGTAACTGTTCCAAATATGAGTGTGGAAGAAAGACTGGCCTATTATGTGGTGGAAGGGACGAAAGAAGGCCTGCTTCCAGATTTAGATTTAGCCCTTGAGACGTATCCTGCCCCGCTCGATATTATTAATGGCCCATTAATGGAAGGGATGAAAGAGGTTGGCCGTTTGTTTAACGACAACCAGCTCATCGTTGCCGAAGTGCTCCAGAGTGCTGAAGTAATGAAAGCAGCCGTATCGCATTTAGAACCACATATGGAAAAAGGCGATGTTTCTGCGTCGAAGGGAAAAATCATTTTAGCCACTGTAAAAGGTGATGTTCATGATATCGGAAAAAACCTTGTTGATATTATTCTAAGTAATAATGGTTATGAAGTCATCGACCTTGGGATTAAGGTGAATCCAACCGACTTGGTTCAAGCCATTCTTAGGGAAAAACCAGACATGGTTGGTTTATCTGGCTTGCTTGTGAAATCGGCGCAACAGATGGTATTAACCGCACAGGATATGAAGGAATCCGGTATTGCCGTTCCGATCCTCGTTGGCGGTGCCGCCCTTTCTCGGAAATTCACAGATACGAGAATTGCAAAAGAATATGACGGGCTCGTCCTTTACGCCAAAGATGCCATGAATGGCTTAGCCCTTGCGAATCAATTGAATTCGGAAGAGGAAGTTCAGAAATTAATGGTTTAGAAAAATGAAAAATTAGCTTCTTTAGCGGTTCCAAGAGAGTTTGAGCGCCGTTCGACGGTCTCTGTTGCGGTTAAACCGAAGCCAGCCGTTTCGACCCAGGTGCCTGTCTTTACGCCAATGGATACGAAGAGGCATGTCCTTAAATCGTACTCACTTTCACATATTGAACCCTATATCAATATGCAAATGTTGATTGGCCATCATCTCGGTGTAAAGGGGAAAATCGCGAAGTTATTAGCAGAGAAAGATGAAAAAGCGGTCAAGGTCAAAGAAGTAGTTGACCAATTGCTAACGGATGCGCGTGTAAACGGTTGGATTTCTCCAGCAGCTGTTTATCAATTTTTCCCGGCACAATCGGATGGTAACAAGGTCATTATTTATAGTCCCGAAAATCCAGATGAGGTTATTGAAACATTTGAATTCCCTCGTCAGGAATCGGCACCACATCTTTGCTTAGCTGATTTTCTAAAGTCCGTTGACAGCGGTGAAAAAGACTATGTTGGCTTCTTTACAGTCACGGCTGGCAGAGGGATCCGTGAAAGAGCGGAGCAATTTAAGCAGGAGGGCCGCTTTTTAGAGTGTCATGCCCTACAAGCCATGGCTTTGGAGACCGCGGAAGGTTTTGCCGAGTTGATTCACCGTCAAATGCGTGACCGTTGGGGCTTCCCGGACCCATTGGATTTCACCATGCAAGACCGTTTTACAGCTAAATATCCGGGTCAGCGTTTTTCGTTTGGCTACCCTGCTTGTCCTGAATTAGAGGATCAGAAAAAACTGTTTAAGTTAATTGCGCCTGAAGAAATCGGCATCCAGTTAACAGATGGCTGTATGATGGAGCCAGAAGCATCTGTTTCTGCAATCGTGTTCGCCCATCCAGAAGCTAGGTATTTTAATGTGTTAAGGTAAGGATTTTCATTGGATTCCGCGGAAGATTGTTTCTTTCCGCGGGATTTTTTTATTTGAAGGGCATTCTGGTGGTTATTCTGCCAAAACTCGAATGGATTCCGCCAAAGTGGACCGGGATTCCGCCAAACCTGGAACGGATTCCGCCAAAATTGTTAGTTATTCCGCCAAACATCGACCGGATTCCGCCAACCTCCCCTATTATTCCGCGAACCACATTACCAGCCACAATTTTGTGAACATTCCTTGACTTTTTCCAACAATTCCACTATAGTTACCTAGGTAACTAATTTTAAAAGAAATTTGAGGTGTGCTACATACATGAATAGCCACGAATTATTTCATACGCTGCATCAGCTCTCACGCCATCTTACCAACACACTAAATGAAGCATTAAAACCTTTAGGCTTGTACGGATCACAATGGTCCGTCATTTTTGTTTTAAAATCTAAAGGCTCTTTAACTCAAAAAGAACTTTGTGAATACTTATTTGTTGAGGCTCCCCCCATGACCCGTACCATTCAACGACTTGTTAAACAAGGTTACGTACTTCAGGTTCCTGGTAAAGACAAACGAGAAAAGCTTATTCAATTAACAGATGTGGCATTAAAGATGTTTCCCGAATGGGAAAAAACGGTCATTGAAACGAATCATTTATTAATGAAGCATTTTCCAGAGACCTCACAGGAAGAGCTTTTTCATTTGCAAAAAAGTTGGTTGCAACAACTGTTATAAAGGAGCGGATTATATGAATAAACCCAAACTATGGACGAAAAGTTTTATTAGCATTTCCTTAAGTAACTTCTTTTTATTTTTAACCTTTTATGTTTTACTCGTCACCTTGCCTATTTACGCGATACAGGAATTCGACAGCAATGCATCACAAGCGGGATTGATGACCACTGTCTTTTTAATATCTGCCATTATCTCCCGGCCACTTGCAGGTCAATGGCTTGAAAAAGCAGGCCATAGAAAGGTGCTGCTTGCCTCACTGATCATTTTCGCAGGTGCTTCCCTGCTATACTTTTTCCCAAAAACAATTATTGGTTTTCTAGCCATTCGTTTATTACACGGGATTGGTTTCGGGATGGCGACTACGGCTGTAGGGGCAATCGTTGCTGACCTTATTCCGATTTCGCGACGCGGTGAAGGCATGGGCTATTTTATTATGTCGTCAAATATGGCGATGGTTCTGGGGCCATTTATCGGCTTAACCTCTATGCAACAGTGGGGAGCAAAAACCCTATTTATCGTCAGTGTCGTTGTCGCGATTGGCGCCTTAATTACAGGTCTAAGCGTTCATGTTAAAAAAACCGAGCAAGCAGGTCTTCCGGTTGTCCACTCTGCTTTTTCATTTAAAAACTTAATCGAGGTTTCTGCTATTCCAATTGCGATTGTCGGATGTTTTCTTGCTATTGTCTATTCAGCCCTACTTTCATTCGTATCCGTATTTGCAACGGAAATACATTTGACTGAAGTGGCTAGTCTTTTCTTTGTGGTCTATGCGATTGTTTTATTGATATCAAGACCTTTTACTGGAAAATGGTTTGACCAATATGGCCCGAACGTGATCGTTTTCCCATCCATCGTATTGTTTGCTATTGGAATGTTTCTATTAAGTCAAAGTAGTGGCGCAGTCACATTTCTCGTTTCAGCAGGGTTGATTGGTTTAGGCTGGGGAACGTTGTTTCCAACCTTTCAAACCATTGCCATTCAAGATGCTGCACCTAGAAAAAGAGGGTTAGCTACAGCTACCTTCCTATCCATCTATGATATTGGAATTGCATTAGGGTCGTTTGTAGTCGGCTTAGCGGCTGCAAAAGTGAATTATAGTACCCTTTATTTCTTATGTTCTTTCTATATTCTTTTTGGTATAGTTCTTTATTATTTCCTTCATACGCGGAAACAGGCTTCTTCTAAAAAACATCAAAGATCAGTGGAGTTAAATAATATAAACTCTTAATACGAAAGAACCATCACTTTCCAAACGGAAAATGATGGTTCTTTTTATGTTGCAGCAAGCGCCAATCTTTTTAATAATGACTGTCTCTCGAGATATAATCGGTGGGCTTCCTCAAGAGTTACCTCTGAAAACTTAATAATGGTGTCAGGCACCGCTTGAGCCAATTTTGAGATATCCACTGAAATCACTGTACCAATTCTAGTGTAACCCCCGGTTGTTTGGTGGTCTGTCATTAAGATGATTGGCTGACCGCTTGCTGGGACTTGGATGCCCCCCAGTGGAATGGGGTCGGAAATGATATCTGGTCCATTCGTATGTTGTAGCTTCGGACCATTCAGTTGATAGCCCATCCGGTTCGATTGTGGTGAAATTCGGTATTCGGCAGTTAAAAATTGCTCAAGGCTTCGTTCGGTAAATAGATGATGGTGCGGTCCAAGTATCACTCGAATTTGTAACTGTTTTTTATAGTCAGGAATCAAATTAGGATGGATTGATTTAGATGGTTTTCGAATTTCCGGAAAGCCAGATAATCTATCCTCTTTTTTTAATGCTCTTCCCTCATGTCCACCAAAGCTGCCATTTAGAAAGGTTGACTTACTATTTAAAACGGCGGGGACATCGATTCCACCAGCAATCGCAATATAGGTCCTGGCACCACGCTTGCACTGACCCACTGATAAAACTTGCCCCTTTTTTATCAAAAAGCTTTTCCAGAGCTGCACGGCCTGTCCATCCACAGTTGGCGAAAAATCCCCTCCGCAAATAGAAATCACCAGGTCACTTAACGCCTCCATGGCCGGACCTATGAAAGAAGCTTCCAGTACAGCTTCAGCTAACTTATTCCCTACTAATAGATTGGCTATTTGCATGGCATATGCATCCATTGCGCCAGCTGGGCTAACTCCAAATTGCTGATAACCATATCTGCCTAAATCTTGGACGGTTGTTTGCATTCCAGGCTTAATTACCTTAAAAACAGGTGTTTTCATTGCTTATCCCAGCTTTTTCTAATCGAGATATTTTCCAAAATGAGGGCCTGCTTTAATTCGGTTACAAATTCCAACGCCTTTGGACTGTCCCCATGAACACAAACAGTATCTGCCTTAATCTTAACGTCTGCCCCGTCAACAGCAGCTACTTTTCCCTCTTTAATTATCCGGATCATTCTGTTAATTGCAATCTGCGTGTCATGGATTAGTGCATTTTCTTTCGTTCGGGGTGTTAAAGTTCCATCGGGCTGGTAGGTGCGATCGGCAAATACCTCTTGTGCTACGACCAATCCTTTTTTCTCCCCAGCCTTCACTAGTTCACTGCCAGCTAGACCGAATAAAACAAGTTCCGGATTGAAGTCATAAACTGCCGCTGCAATAGCCTTTGCTATTTCAAGATTCTTTGCGGCCAAATTATATAAAGCGCCGTGGGGCTTCACGTGTGCAAGGACGGTTCCGTTCACCTTGCAGACTGCTGCTAACGAGCCAATTTGATAAATAACCAAGTTGTATATCTCGCGTGCTGAGAGGTTCATTTCCCTCCTCCCAAAACCGGGGATATCTGGTAAGCCTGGATGGGCCCCGATTTGTACGCGGTAATTTTTCGACAGCCTGACGGTTTCAAACATAACATTATGGTCGCCTGCATGATAACCACAGGCAATATTTGCAGAAGAAATGTATTTTAATACTTCTTTATCGTTTCCAACGGTATATGCTCCGTAACTCTCGCCCAGGTCACTATTTAAATCCACAACGAACATCAGTTCAACCCCCTTCTTTTAAATAGGTAGACAATTTGTATTTCTTTTCGTCCGATAAATTCTTTATCCGTTGATATTCATTTCGAGTGATTGGAAAAAATTTAATATAATTTCCGGCTGAGATTAAATTTGGATTTTCCAGATCAAAAATATTAACAGGTGTGATGCCAATGATTCGCCAGCCTGACGGAACCTCAGACGGGTAAATCCCCGTTTGGTTTCCCCCAATTCCAACCGATCCTGCCGGAACTCTTGGCCGGGGATGATCAAGCCGCGGAACAGATAACTGCTGGGATAGTCCGCCGAGATAGGGAAAGCCCGGAACAAACCCAATCAAATAAATTAAGTATTCCTTATTGGCATGAAGATTGATGACCTCATCCTCACTCATTTGGTGATACTGTGCAACAAAAGGGAGGTCCTGACCTGTTTTTCCACCATAATAAACGGGAATTTCGTAAACGATTGGCTGTAGAATATTTACATCAACTGAGGTGTTACAAAGGTTCACCACCACCGCTACTAATTTAGTGTAACTTATCAGTTCAGGCCGATAATAAATGGCAACCGAATGATAGGCTGGCACGCATTCCACAATCCCGTTAATTTTTGAAAAATGAAGCCTGGAAGTAAAGGATTGAACTTGCTTGTGAATCGTTTCATTGATTCCTTCACCAAAACAGACTCGGATCGCTAAATCACCTAACGGCTGAATATCCATAACCACTCGTGCTCCTCTTCCTTGATTACTATTAGTCTAGCGTAATTTGTTTACTCGAAAAGTTCAAATATTATTAACATTTACGGGCAGTTGATTTTACATAAGTTTCTATTTAAGCTAAGCTTATTCTAGCTTTAATTTTATAAAAAATGGAGGTTTTTGATATGTTTGATGTGTTAATTGTTGGAGCAGGACCTACTGGAGCAAGTGCAGCCCTATTTACAGCCAAAGCGGGGAAAAAGACAGTGGTAATTGATAATGATAAAAGTGTTACCAAACGGGCCTGGATTGAAAACCATTATGGGGTAGCAGAAATTACTGGACCAGACCTTGTTGAAACTGGGAAAAAACAAGCAACCAAATTTGGAGCAGAAATCGTCCAAGCTACCGTGTCAACTATCAGTAAAGCTGAAGGTGGTTTTAAAGTAGCAACGGATCAAGGGGAATATGAAGCTAAACATGTAATCCTTGCGACAGGCATGTCGGTTGATCTTGCTGAAACGGTTGGCTTAACAACAAAGCCAGGTACAGAGCCAAGAATCAAGACAGTTCTTGACGTTGATGCTACAGGTAAAACAAATATTGATGGGATTTGGGCTGCGGGGACGGTTGCTGGTGTAAGTATGCATACCATCATTACCGCTGGCGACGGGGCTAAAGTGGCTATTAATGTTATTAGTGAACTAAACGGTGAACGTTATGTTGACCATGATGTTTTAAAGGCTTAAAAGGGTACATAAAGGGGGAAGACAAATGGCTGTTAAGAAAATAGACCATGTCGGTGTATACGTAAACGACTTGGATTCGTCCCTTGCATTTTATCAAGAAGTGGTTGGGTTGAAGGTAAAGGACCAATTTACGATTGCAGACGGCTCGATTACTCTGGCATTCCTTGGATTTAATGGTTCGGATGAAACAGAATTAGAATTAGTTTATGGAGGAAATCCTAATCTTCCGGCTGAAGGAAGGGTCAATCATATGGCCTTCTTGGTCGATGATATTGAAGAGGAATTTAACCGCTTAAAGGGATTAAACGTAGTTTTCCTTAGTGATGAAATCGTGACTCTTCCGAATGGGTATCGTAATTTCTTTGTGCAAGGCCCTGATGGTGAAAAGGTTGAGTTTTTCAAAAGATAATGTAAATAAGGAAAGTAAAACAGAGGGACTTAGCAGCTAAGTCCCTCTTCTTTTATTGGACCGGAGAATGATTTCTATATAAAAATTGACAGTCCTTATCCTTCCTTTTAAAATTGGTTTAGCTTGATTATCAATTATAAAAAATAACATTTTTAAAGACTAAGGGGAAATTTTATGATCAAACAAGACACGAATCTTAAACCAGTCGTCGCTGGTTTACTGTTGGGGATTTTAATGGCAGCGATGGACAATACAATCGTAGCTACGGCGATGGCGACGATTGTTTCGGACTTAGGTGGTTTTGATAAATTTATCTGGGTCACCTCTGCCTATATGGTAGCGGTCATGGCGGGGATGCCGATCTTCGGTAAGTTATCTGATATGTATGGACGGAAGCGCTTTTTTATTTTTGGATTAGTCGTCTTCCTGATTGGCTCGGCACTTTGCGGGATTGCGCAAAGCATCGTGCAATTAAGTATTTTCCGTGCCATTCAAGGTATAGGCGGCGGGGCTCTGATGCCAATTGCCTTTACGATTGTATTTGATATTTTCCCGCCTGAAAACCGCGGGAAAATGACTGGCTTGCTAGGGGCAGTTTTCGGCGCATCCAGTGTGTTAGGACCGTTACTTGGCGCCTATATTACTGATTATATTAGTTGGCATTGGGTTTTTTATGTGAATGTACCGATTGGAATTGTTTCGATCTTTTTAATCGTTCGTTATTATCATGAATCCTTGCAGCATTCTAAGCAAAAGGTTGACTGGCTTGGGGCGACCACACTGGTCATATCAGTTGTTAGTTTAATGTTTGCTCTCGAACTTGGCGGGAAAGAATACGCTTGGGATTCGACACCTATTATTGGTTTATTTGCAAGTTTCTTCGTCTTTTTTGTAGCCTTTTTCATCGCGGAATTTAAGGCTGCTGAACCGATTTTACCGCTATGGCTGTTCAAAAGGCGTTTATTTGCCACCTCGCAAATCTTGTCGTTTTTATATGGTGGAACGTTTATTATCTTAACTGTGTTTATCCCAATCTTCGTTCAAGCGGTCTATGGCGGGTCGGCTAAGAATGCCGGATTAATTTTGACACCAATGATGCTCGGGTCCGTTGCCGGGAGTTCTGTCGGCGGAATTTTCTTAACGAAGACATCCTATCGTAATTTAATGATAGTTTCGATTATTTCATACGTTGTTGGCATGTACTTGCTTGGCACATTGACGGTGGATACCGCTCGCTGGCTGCTGACGATTTACATGATTTTAGTTGGCTTTGGGGTTGGCTTTTCCTTTTCCTTATTGCCGACAGCATCGATGCACAATTTGGAGCCGCAATATCGCGGGACGGCCAACTCGACGAACTCATTTTTACGGTCTTTTGGAATGACACTTGGGGTAACAATCTTTGGAAGCCTGCAAAATAACTTGTTTACCGATAAACTCAAAGATGCGTTCAAAGGCATGCAAGGAGCGGGAAATTTTAAAATGGGCGATCCGCGCCAAATTTTCCAAGCAAGTGAGCGTTCGAAAATTCCAGATTTTATTTTAGATAAGATTGTTCATGCGATGTCCGTTTCGATTACCCATACCTTTTTGCTGACACTGATTCCGATCGGGATTGCGGCGATTACTATCTTTTTTATGGGTAACGCCCGGGTAGAAGTTAGTAAGAAACCAGCGAAAAGCTAAAACGGTGCGCCCGTATGGCGTCGTTTCTTCTTATAAGCTAATAAGCACTTGGGCTGGATTTGTCCCAAGTGCTTATTTTTGTTTTCTTATTCTGCAAACTTACCGGCCATGTAGTCACGATAGGCCTCGCGAATTTCTTCCTCTGTGTTCATGACGAATGGTCCTCTGGCAACGATTGGCTCATGAAGCGGTTTACCGGCATATAACAATACTCGGAGCTGTTCCTCGGCGGTAATAATTACTTCACTGGTTTGTCCCGCTTCACCTTTTTCGAGGAGCAGCACATGGCCTTTTTCGGCCTCTGTTTTACTTTTTCCAAACTGACCTTTTCCTTCTAAAATATACATGAAGCCATGGTAATCCCCTGGTAGGTCCTGGCTAACTGTTGCACCTGGTTTTAGGTTGATTTCAACCATTGTCACGGGTACATAGTTTTTGGTAGTTGATTGAATGCCGCCTGATGAACCAGAAAAGATTCTAATTAATGCCCCCTCTTCTTTCCGGACCGGCATATCTTGGGCACGGAGATTCTGATAGCGCGGCTCTGCCATTTTGTGCTCACGCGGAAGGTTGACCCATAGTTGCAAGGAGTGGACGGTCACCCCTTCAGCTGGATCCTCGATATGGATCACGCCTTTACCTGCAGTCATCCACTGCACATCGCCAGGCTCAAGCTCGCCGCGGCCCGCTTTATTATCCTGGTGCTCTAGCTTGCCTTCAATGACATAGGTCACGGTTTCAATCCCTCGATGTGGATGGAAATCAAAGGTACCTTTTTTAAAAAAATCCTCTGCCAGGAATAGAAAGGGATCTGACTCTTTCATTTTACTTGGGTCTAGGACCATTCCTGCTGTATGTATCGGACTATGCTGGTGATGCTGTACGGTCCAAACGCACTCAATACCCCTTTGAAACATTTCGCTCATGATATGACCTCCCTGTGTAAAATCATGATAATGTTATCTCTATTTAGGTGGTTTATCAAATTTTTAAACTTTAGATTGGGCCAGAAATAGGATTCGCTCATTGGACACCAAAATTCGCTCATTGAATTATATCTCAAAAATATTTTACAAGAATCGCTAAAATTCGGCAGGAAATTTAAACCTTTTATTAGAATATATCCTTAAAACGAGAGGAGTGATAATTTTTGATCATAAAAGAAAGGACAAAACCATTAATTATGCTTATTTTAGAGGCTTTATTGCGGCGACTTCCCTATAATCACCAAAAGTACAAACAAATTTTAGATGAGCTTGGAAGGAGGGAGGCCGGTTACCTTGGCGAGAAATCGCTCGATTATTATTATCGTGACCTTCCACAGCATAAATATATGATTCTCCACGATTTGAACCTTCCTGATGGTGATTACAACTGCCAAATCGATACCCTTCTCCTAACACCTGAATTTGCCCTAGCGATCGATGTGAAAAATATGGCTGGAAAGTTACTATTCGATACTGATAATGAACAGTTTATTCAAATCAACAATGGTATTGAAAAAGGTTACCCTTATCCGATTGCTCAGGGAGAGAGACATCAAAAGTACTTACAGAAACTTCTTGCTGCAAATCATTTTCCTCCTGTTCCAGTTGAATATTTAGTGGTGATTAGTAATAGCTATGCTACATACGCTGTGACAGGAAAAAATGCACACAAAGTTAAACCTCGAATATGTAAGTCTGATGTTTTCTTAAACAAAATCTCCATTTTAGAGAAACAATATTCGAAACCGCTTCTGACCGCCAAAGAGCTCCGGAAAATTTGCCGTCTCCTTGTGAAAATGAATACCATTCCAACAAGCTATATATTGAATAAATATGTTATTCAGAAAGGTGACCTGTTTACGGGTGTCCTCTGTCCTACCGACTCTAATCATTCCCTTATCCGTAAGAACCAGAATTGGTATTGCCCACCCTGCGATACTTTTTCTAAAGATGCACATATAGATGCTCTGAACGATTATTTTCTGTTGTTTGGTCCGACGATAACAAATACGCAGTTTCGGGAATTTGCTCATATAGAATCAATAAATGTTGCAAAAAGATTATTACATTCTGAAAAACTTAATTTTTCTGGAGTAAACAGGTACAGAATCTACTTCCCAAAAAACTTTCCATGGTAAAATTTATATTCGCCAATAGAAATGCAAAATTCGCCAATAGAACTGCTAAATCCGCCAATAGAACCTCAAAATTCGCCAATAGACCTCGAAAACCACATATTTGGTTGTTTAGATTACGTATTTAATGCCAAAAGGACACCTAATTTAGGTGCCCTCAATCAAAAATTCAAGAAGATTTATACTTTACACTTCAATATCCTTGCCTTCTTCAACGACATGGAACAATAAATGGGCTAAATGATGAATTGGGCCGTATTCTTCTTGGTCCTCATCGTCAGGTTCCTCATTAAACTCCATGTCATTTAAGAATAAGGCGATAAATTCGTAAAAGTCTTTCAACTGGAAGGAATAGCAGCCCACGGGGTCCTCATTTTCTTCCTCATATTGCAATACCATGTAGGAGAGGTCGCCTTCCTCATCTTCCGCATCAAAAAACACAAATAGACCAATGTTTGTATCGAGCTCAAATAAGTGCCTTGTTCCACCTTCTGTTGCTTTCGTAAAATCTTCCTGGCTTAGTTTTTGAATCTGCATGCTATCTACATTATCTTCTTGATGGAATCCGACAACAAATGATTTCATGATTTCCTCCTTCAAACAATTACCTAATAAACACATGCCTATAGCTTGCCCTGCACCTGGCATGTTTCATTCCTTCAATTCTCAAAATAGATTAATCACATTGTTTCTCTGCCCCTTCATTTAGAAGTGAATTTTCACTTGGAGCGAAATGAACGGACTGTAAACTCATTTTCGGCTCAAGTCCAAAAAGATCTTTATCAGATTTATCTTTATTGCTTTCACTCAGAGATTTTTCCTTTTCCATTCCAAGCACCTCTTTCAAAAGTGATAATTTCCTAGTATTGTCTGCAAATTTTTGATAAACATTCTACAAAAAAAATCCCTGATGTATTCAGGGATTTTCAAATTACAATCAGCCAATTGGCGGTTGAATGGGGTGGTTGGAAGGAGCCGTGTAGGCAACATCATTGCTTGTAGTGGACACCTTTACATCCTTAGATGAAGCAAACAGAGCGATGAGCGAAATTGAAAAGACGATGACAACAAATTTTTTCATATAAAATCTCCTCCTTATAGTTTAGGTTAATTTATTTAAATAAGTAACTGCATCGATAACCATACCCTTTTGATTGTAATAATCTGCAAGCATTTTATAAAAACGGGTGAGGTCATCTGTATGTTCATTTGCCTCTTCAAAATAAGGGATTACCTTCGATTCCAAATATTTAAATGCTTTTACCTGAGAGGTCATGTGGAGGAGATAAAAGTCTGCCAAGAGTCGATATTTTTTCACACCCAAATCTTTAGATAATAAGTTAACCTCTTGGAAACACTCTTTTGCTTTTTCGATCGAGTGAAGTGAATGGTGCAACTCCCCCATCGCATACAAAGTGAAGAGATAGTGCTGATTTTTATTCGGCTGCAGGGCCAAACTTTTTTCATAATAAAACAGCGCTTCGTTTGCCTTCTTCATTTTAAATTGCAAATGGCCCATATTATGATAGATCTGTGGAAGTAATTTTTCTTTCTTTAATAATTCTGCGTTTCGGATTAAATGGTGAAAACACTCCTGTGCTTCTTCATAAATATTAGAGTGGGTATAATTAATTCCAAGCAGCATGAGGGTATGGAGAATTCGAATGAAGTTATGCTGATTCATGAATATTTGCAAAGCCATTTTACCAAAATGGATAGCATGTCCTGATTGTTCAAGTGAGCTTTTTACAAGTGATCGATGATATAGAAATTCCCCACTTGCGGTTATATGATTATTTTCTGTATGTAAAACATCGAGGATATCATCCGCAGTTTGATATTGTCCCTTCCACATTAAGAATATCGCATGATAGTAACGAAATAAATAATCTTCATGTTGGGAAAAATTTTTCTTTTGCTTATATAAAAGGGCCCTTTGGCCATCTGCTTCATCAACAAGGCCTTTAAAAATTAAATATCGAAACTTATATAGCTCGTATACATAAATATATTGGGAAAATGGAATAAGATGTTCAATTTGAACCAATTTTTGATAATTTTCTTCAATTTCATCCCTTAGGTAAAAATTGATCTTACCGTCCAGCCTTCTTAATAAGATTTTAATTTCCTCTTCTTTTTCCTCCATCTCTTCCAGGTCTATATTTAAACGCCTTAGTATAAGGGAAATCGTCGCTTCGTTTGCTTCTTTTGAATTGTTCTCAATCTTACTTAAATGTGGGACAGAACAGATTCCTTTGGAAAGTTCTGCTTGTGTGATTCCTCTTTGCGTTCGATAGAATTTAATCAGTGCTCCAAATTCCATAATGCCACCAAACCGTGCCTTTCCTTTTTTTACTATTTTACAACAATATACAGATTTCATATAGCCACTTTTCAGATTATTAAAAAAATATTACTAATAGTACCCTTTCTAACTTGGGAAAGTTTTTTATAAAAGGCAAAAAACCAGTCCGATAAAAGGACTGGTAATCTAGAAATATTTCTTTTTCCAAAAAATGAATGCAGTTAAACTTGTTAAAAAAGCAGAGATTACTAGCGGTATTGCATAGGAATGGGTGGCATACTGGAAAGGGATATCCACGTTCATCCCATAAAAACTCGCCACCATCGTTGGGAAGGATAAAATAATTGTAATTGAAGTTAAAAACTTCATCACAATGTTTAGGTTATTTGAGATAATCGATGCAAAGGCATTCATCATCCCCGATAGGATTGAGCGATAGGTCTCAGCCATTTCAATCGCCTGTGTTTTTTCAATAATTACGTCTTCTAATAAGTCCTTGTCTTCTTCATACATTTTTAAATAGTTGAAGCGCAAAATTTTATCGAGGACAACCTTATTGGATTTTAATGAGGTCGTAAAATAAACTAAACTTTTCTCTAAAGAAAGAAAGGCGAACAATTCTTTATTTTTTAATGATTGATGAACGACGCGTTCAATCTCATTTGTCTTCTTGTTAATTTGCTTTAAGTAACGAAGATAATACGAGGAAATAACGAACAGAATTTGCAGCGCAAACCGCGTCTTTTTAAACGTAAAAAACTCTTTTACTCTGTTTTTTCGAAATTCCTCTAAAATTGGTGTATCCTTTAAGGAAACCGTAATGATACATTCATCGGTAAGAATGATGCCGATTGGAATGGTTTCATAGCCAGCAAAGCCATTTTCATCATGAACAATATAAGGAAAATCGACAATGATATAGACTCGGCCATCATCTCGTTCAATCCTCGGACGTTCTTCATCATCCAGGGCATCTTTGATGATATCTACATCAATTTGAGCATCCATGGATACCTTGTTAATCTCTTCTTGTGTTGGGGCGTACATATTGACCCAGCAGCCTTTTGAGATGACATCTACCTGTTCTAAAACTTTTGTCTCTGTACTTTTAAAAATTTCCAGCATGACATAACCTCCTCACTCACTTTGTTCGAGGAAGCCAACAACCTTTTCCAGAGTTGATATTCTTGATATTCATTTCAATCCATTCAAAGATCACATTGACTTCCCCTCGCCTACTACTTGGGTCCGGGTCTACGGAATAACTCAAAAATATCAACTCCCTTTAACTTTTAATTGTACCTATCCTATCATAAACCCAAATCACCTAAAGTACAAAGGAGTTTTTTTAAATTATTCATCTTCCGCGAAATAGGGGTTTAAATGGATTAAAACTTCCTGGATGTTATCAAACTTATCCATAAGTTTTTGTTTAATTGATTTTGCGAGGTCATGCCCTTGCTTGATTGTTTTAAAATGATCAATTGAGATACGTAAATCCACTAATACATAATGACCCAGTTCTCTTGCTCGAATCCGGTCAATTCGTTTGACCTCTTCAAAGGCCTTCACCGCAGCAATATATTCCTGAAGTGTCTCTGTATCAATATTTCGTTCAAGTAAGATATCAAATGCCTCTGTTAACATTTCCTTGGCGATTTTGAAAATTAAATAGGCGACAAAAATACTGGCTGCTTTATCCCCGTAAAGCAAGAAATGAATATCGAATCGGTTTCCGGCGATCGAAATTAGAACCCCGATGGCAGCTGCAATGGATGCGACAATATCTGCTTTATGGTCAAAAGCAATCGCTTCAATCGCCTTACTCTTATTCTGTTTCGCAACTTTTAATGAACTTCGGTACAGCATAACTTTGGTTGCATACGAAAAGAGGGCAACCCACATCGCCAATAAGCTCGGTGATTCCACTTCATGAAAGAAACCACTAATGCCTTCATAAACCACATAAATGGCAACAAAAAAAAGTAATATCCCGATAATGCCTGAAACGATGACTTCGGCCTTCCCATGCCCATAAGGATGTTCCTTATCGGCAGGCTTATTGGCGATTTTTATCACTAACAGCACGATGATAGATGCAAAGACATCTGCAGCAGAATGGATCCCATCTGCAAAGACCGCGTCACTATTCCCATACCAACCGATGACAACCTTCCCTAAGGTAAGAATAATATTACTAATTACACTTATCCAGGCCACTTTTTTAGCCAGCGTTTCTCTCATTTCCATAAATAAATAAACCACCTTTAAAAATACCTTTAGAAATCATAGCAAACTAAACCTTGATGGGTCTATAGAAAAAGTCCTGCTCACCACAAGCTATGTTGGCGGAATGCAAAATATCTAACGATCTATCCTTCGTGGCCCTCATTTTCTTCTTTCACCATTTCTACTTCTTCGATGACGGAGATTTTATTAATTTGGTCATGAAGAAAATGAAAGGCTTCGTCTAGTTTTTCCCGAGATGGAAACTCATTTTTTTCGTTCATTATATTTGCCTCCTGATGAGATTTATTTTTTATTAGGAGTAATCCTGTGAAAAAAAGAAAAAAATACCCTTGTATCAAAATTGAAAGGGAGGAATAAAAGATGGACAATAAGAATCAGAAAGCTAATCCAAAGAAAGAAGTAGCAGGGAGCTTCTATCATCCAAGTTATTACAAAGAGACGGATACCTTATCTGCTGGGCTTGCAACCACACATGAGCAAGCAAGTGACGCGTATACTGAAGGTGAAATTGGCGCTGTTATTGATAATGTAAACGGTGAAGATGTCCAGATTCCGCAAAAAGGCTATGAGGAATAATTAAAAATTAGAGAAAACAGCTCTCACATGAAAGCTGTTTTCTTTTTTTAAACGATCATTTATCATCATGATCGACGTAGGGGTCGTGTTCGAAAGCGGGTAAATCCCCAAAACTGGTCATGATTCCTTCCTCATCAAGGGCGTCCTCGTATTTTTCATGCTGTGGATTTGGATAAACTTTAATATTATTTCCATACATGTCATTCCCGACAAAATTTTCATAATCTTCGACATAGCCAATGTTTTCGTCTGCCTCAGAATAGATATCACTATAACTATCCTGTGGGAACGCTAAATCGGAGGGAGTTTCGGATGTGCCCCATGAGGCAACCGTCTGCCAAGAATCTTCTGCATCAAAAGCCACGTTCTCATTCTTTTCATCCATAGCGAATTTACCAAATGGAGGCATGAGCACCCCTTCTTCCACTGGCCGTTTATGCGAAGTAACCTGATCTGGACTGTGCTCGATACAATAAGTTGTATTTGGCAAGGCCTCTAAACGTTCTAGCGGAATTTCCTTTCCACATACCTCACAGTTTCCATACGTTCCCTTTTCCATCGCTTCTAACGCATGATTGATATTCCTAAGTTCAAATTGATAATGTTCATTTAAAGCAATATCTTTCTCACGTTCATATAATTCGGTTCCTTCATCAGCTGGATGGTTATCATAGCTGGACAACTCCCCCATCGATTCATGGAAATGACCTCTATCTAAACCTAAGTGATCATTTTGTTCTAATCGTCCTTCTAGATCACTTTTTTCCTGCAACAATTGTAACCGTAACTCAGCTAGCTGCTGTGTCGATAACATGTGATAAACCCCTTTCATTGAAAAGCGCAATATCTATTTCACATTTATGTTATTTCTATTTATAGTTCCCTTATATTTTCATTACTTTTGCGGTTGATTATGTAATGAAAATTTAATTCCATCAAAAACCAATCTCATGCATTGATTTTTAACTGAATAAGAATTGACGAGGCGAGTATCTTAAGAAATATCAATTAGGAGAAATGAGGAGATAGTGTGGTTAATGAAAACTTTGATACATTCAGAAAAGAGCAAAAGGAACATCAAGCCGTATATTTAGGTGGCAACAAAACACAAAAGCCGGGTCTTAATGATCCGGAATATAATAATCAAGATAATACTGACAAGTCACCGGGGGCGACCGGACGAGATATTTAGAGTAAAAGGAGAATGTCAATGAGTAAATCCAAATCCGGCGGGGACGAGCAAAACAACTTGAAATGGTGGCAGCTTTCTTTATTCGGAGTGGGCTGTACCATTGGGACAGGTTTTTTCCTTGGCTCCGGGTTAGCGATTAAGATGACTGGGCCCTCTATTTTAATCGCGTTTTTGATCGCTGCCCTCGGGACTTATTTTGTCTATGATGCTCTTTCAAAAATGACTTCAAAAGAGCCATTAAAAGGCGGCTTTAGGTCGTATGCGAAGAAAGCCTATGGAAAATGGGCTGGTTTTAGCAGCGGTTGGGTCTACTGGTCCTCAGAAGTACTAATAATGGGAAGCCAAATGACAGCACTATCTATTTTTTCCCGTTTCTGGCTGCCAAAAGTTCCCTTGTGGATATTTGCCACGATTTATGCCGTTCTTGGATTAGCGGTTATTTTAATCGGAGTAAAGGTATTAAATAAACTTGAAAATATTCTTGCGATTTTAAAAATCTCAGCAATCTTAATGTTTATCGTGATTGCCTTGCTGGCCATTTTCGAAGTCATTGATGGTGACCGCGCCATTCAGTACCCTAATAGTAAAAGCGAAATTCTTCCACACGGTTTCAAAGGCTTGTGGTCAGCTGTCATATTTGCATTTTATGCCTTCGGCGGGATTGAAATCTTAGGATTGATGGCCACCAATTTAAACGATCCTAAAGAAGCGCCAAAAGCTGGGAAAGTGATGTTGTTTACCCTGATGATTATCTATGTTGTTTCCATCGGCCTTGCTGTTATGATTGTTTCTTGGAATCAATTTAACACAAAGGAAAGTACGTTTGTTGTGGCCTTAAATGCCTACCATTTGTCCTTTGTTCCGCATTTCTTTAATGCAACATTAATCATTGCAGGGTTTTCGACGATGACGGCTTCTCTTTATGGGGTAACAAGCGTTCTTGTTACGTTGGGAGAAGAAGGTGATGCCCCTGCAAGTTTTTCGAAACTAGGGAAATTAAAAGTTCCCCTCCCCGCATTACTTGTGACAATGCTGGGAATTTCCGCTTCGATTGTGTCCGCGTTAGTGCTGCCCGATCAAATTTATGAGTGGGTGACCACAGGTGCTGCATTAATGCTTCTTTATAATTGGCTCTTTATTCTGGCCTCTTCCAGAAAAATCTTAGAGTTAAAGCTGAAAGAAAAAATTATGTACTCCTTTGGCGCTCTCTTTATTTTAATTGCTGTCAGTGGGACACTATTTCACAAAACAAGCAGACCTGGCTTTTTCATTAGCTTAGCCTTTATTGGCATTATTGGGGTGATTACCTTAATCATGCAGTTAAAGTGGAAAAAGTCTAAGAAGAAGGTTCTTAGTCCATGGCCTACCGCATAAAGGAATCCAGCGATTTTTCGCTGGTTTTTATTTTTAAAATAAAACATTAAAAGCTTGCATTCCAAAATATATTCCAAAGCCAATTAAAGAAAGTCCAGACAAACAGGATATCCCTACAAGTAATTGAGGTGTTAAAAATTTTCGAAAGTTGCTGGATACACTTGCCATGGCAATATCCCAAATCAATAACCCAATAAAAATCGCACTACTGTATAACACTAATTGACCAGTATTGTAGGTTGTGGCTGTTTTTGCAAGGACAGAGCCATAAATACCTAACCAAAAGAGAATCGTTAACGGATTGGATATTGACATTAGGAATCCTGAAAAAAACGATTTGACCAGTGGTTCCTTTTCTCTGGAATGCTCCAAATTTATTTTCCCTGCATTCATGAAGGTTTCGATCCCTGTGTACATCAATACAAAACAGCCAAAAAACCAGAGAAAGGTCTGCATAAAATCTGTCTCAAGAAATTGGACAACTCCTATGTAAACCACAAACATATAAACACCATCTGCGACAACTGCCCCTACCCCAATTAGCCACGAGTGCATAAAGCCGCTTCTTATTCCCCTGTCAATTTGCGCTGCATTAATCGGCCCAATAGGAGCAGCCAGCGATAGCCCTAACAGAATATAGCTCAAAAATACATTCATCTCTATCTCTCCCCCATAAATAAATAGAAGCCTGTCTATAATTTTTATTCAGAGAAATAGGTTTGTACTACATAAAAAATAAAATGAGCTTACAAATCCAGGTAAACTATAACGCTGCTCTTATATTTTTGAAGTCAAAATACTTTTATCCAGTGAGTTAGTTGTTGGTTTCAGATATTTGTCTAAGGTCCAGATTATACAACTCATCCTCTACTGTTTGATTAAGCAAATGATGTCTTGGTTTTGGCAGATTAAAGGAATCAATATCAACAATATACTTTGGCCGCTGTTTTGATTCTTTATAAATTTTCCCTACATACTCTCCAATCAATCCGATCGCAATTAACTGCAAACCGCCAATAAGCCAGATTGAAGTAATCAGCGACGTCCATCCCGTCTCGGTATTCCCAAAAATCTTTAGCGTTAAAAAATAGACACCAAAGAATAGGCTCAGGAAAAAGAAACCAATCCGATTATGAGAACAAAGCGAATTGGCGATATAGAAAAGGAGGTAATTCCATCAAAAGCAAAGGCGAGCATCTTTTTTAAAGGATATTTCGTTTCACCCGCTTGCCTTTCAAGCCTGTCATAATACACCACATCCGAGCGGAAGCCGAGAAGAGGAACAATCCCCCGCAAAAATAAATTGACTTCGCTAAAACGTTCTAACTCTTGCACTGCTCTTTTACTCATTAATCGGAAGTCTGCATGATTATAAACAAGGTCAACCCCCATCTTTTCCATGATTTTATAAAAACCTTGGGCAGTACTTCGTTTAAAAAGAGTATCCGTATCACGCCCCTTGCGAACACCGTAAACAATTTCATTCCCATCATGAAACTTCAGGACAAACTCACGGATAACTTTGATATCATCCTGTAAATCTGCATCTATCGATACAACGCAATCAGAGAGCTCCATTGCAGTAAAAAGACCAGCAAGTAATGCATTTTGATGACCGACATTTCTGGATAACTTTAAGCCACGAATATATTCATTTTTTAATCCTTCCTTATATATTAATTCCCATGTACGGTCTTGACTTCCGTCATCAACAAACAAGATTTTGCTTTGTTTAGAAACAAGCCTCTCGTTAATGAGCTCCTTCAACAATTGCTGTAGCTGAACAATGGTTACAGGTAAAACTTCTTCCTCGTTATAGCAAGGTACAACAATTGTAAGAACTTGTTCCATCATCTGTTAAACCCCCGCTGTCTACAAAGTCGTGTATAAATAGATTTTCCATGCTGATGTCTTTGATTCGAATACTTTAACTAACAATAATTGATTTTTCTCGGCATTATCGATCGGCAGAGCCGAAAAAATATAGCGGCCGCCCATGTCTTTAAAGACATCTGTATTCAACATTAAACTTTTCAAATGACGTTTAGAATCCTTCTTGATCATATAATGTTTTCCAAGCTGTGCGCTAAAAATGTAGCAACGGCCGCCCCATTTATCAAAATACCTGCGAACCTCTTTATTTTTTGCCAATTCCTTTTCAATTATTTTCCGAAACTGATGTTTATAAGTTAATGGATAAAAATTATTATAGGTATCAAGTGTGTAAAAACCGTTATATTGAGAGATGGCTGGGTGTATTCCAATACTAGCAATCCGATATTCTTCCTTCGGAATCCCGATATATCCATCTATTTCTTGAAACATTTCCTCAGCAAAGAATTCTTTGACAGTGGGTTTCTTTTGATAAATAATTTCATCATTAAATAGCCCTAAAAAGAGGAGCTGCAGGACAGCATACCACTTAGCTGTTCTAGCCCAGTCTTTTCCTTGTAGCGAAAGGATTTTTAATGCAAGGGCAAAGCCTGCATAAATAACCATCGGTCGCAAAAAGTGATAACGAGCGAAATTAAATGTGCCCAGAAAGTGGAATCGCTTTATTAAAGGTAACCATCCTTCATAAAACCAAAAAGCATACCAAATAGATAGCAAGATATTTAATGAGAATAAAAAAACAAATAGCTTTTCCTGCCCCCAAAGCTTTCTCCAGAAGACAATATACATTGCTGTAAAGGTTGCGGGTAAAATAAATAGTGTATGAACGGTCATCACATGGGTGTGTCCAAATAGGTAATTTTTTATAACAAGCATTACGGATTTCCAAAAAGGCAGGGTTGCATAAAAATATTCATCCCGACTATTTGGTTCATCTATTAATAGAAATGAAAAAATGAGCCGATATTCAACTAGCATAAAAATGAGGGTCATATAGATAAGTGCGAACAAAAAGCGAAGGTTCCATACCTTTCTTCTGAAACAATCAACTAACCACAAGAACCCCATGGCAGTTAAAAAAAAGAAAAATCCCAAAACAATACTTGCATAAAAAGGTAGTAGGGTAAGCACCAAATAATCCTTCCAGGCTCCCTCACCGTTGCGAATGTTAAGGAATGACCAAAGTGCAAGCGGCATTCCCAAAGTACTTAGCATCCCAGAAGGCCAAAATGGAGTTAGAGCAAATGAAAGAGCGGTGCCAATTTGTATAAACAGCCACTTCTCACCAGGTAAAAGGTGTTTTTTTAAAAGCCAATACATTCCAAAGAAAGCGACTATTCTTGTTATGGCTTGGCTTATACCATAGGCAATCATTGTTGGGAAAAGTGCGTACAGCCAGACAATGATACTATATTCAGTTCCTATGGCATTTCTCGATAATTGTCCATTTATGATTTGAGGAATAGTCGCATTAACTGAGCCAAACATTTCTCCACTTCTCGCTAAGACCTTATACCATGCTAAGTTTGAATCCAAATTATCATGAACACGAATATGAGCATTTTCCTGAAGAATAAATAGTGGAGAAAGATAGACCGCTATGACAAGCAAAGCTAAGAAGATGAATCTTTGCTCTTTTTTTGTTTCAATAAGCACACTTCTTCACCTCCATAGGTCAAGACTAAAAAAGGAAAATACCGTTTTACATTTTGCATTTAGGTAAAATATTATTCTCTCTGCAAAAAAATAAACCTTCCGGAGTATGATCCCCGGAAGGTTTTATGTGTTCGACATCAATTATTGTTTTCCAAAATTATTAAAGACATTTAATAGAGAATCAAGTTTCTGGCTGCATTTTACCACATGCGGATTCGAATAACCGTATAGATGCGCTAATTCAACCATTTCTGACCTTGTTTTTTCAATATTTGATAGCAGCGTAATCAAACCCGTCGTCATGAAACCAACCCTCTTCCTTGTTGTTACTGTATTAATATTGATAACCATAATTTATAAGTTTTAGGCAGTAAAAACAAGTAGATTAATGAAAAAAATTCGTATTTTTTGTGAACATCAGCCTATTTTCAAAAATATCATGTAGGCCTATTAGATCGATCCATTTTCGTCAATAATAGTAATAACTGTTTCAGCACCAGATCTAAATAATGGAGCTAAACACGAGGAAAGAGGTGTCCGTGTGCCGAACAGAGTTTATATCAGCTTTTTGCGCTTGCCGCTCCTCGTTCGAATTCTAGTCATTGCGCTGCTCGTATTTCTCTCATTTGGAATATCCATTCATTTATTAGAACCAGATACTTTTCCTACCATTTTTGATGGGATATGGTGGGCCATTATTACTGCTTCGACCGTAGGATATGGAGATTATGTTCCACATTCCTTCTTTGGAAGACTAACTGCAGTCATATTAATCCTGTTAGGTGTTGGAATTGTTTCCTCCTATTTTGGAACATTGGCAGCAGCTGCCGTTACTAAGCAAGATGCCTTTTCGGAAGGGAGAATTCCTTATAAAGGGGAAGGTCATATCATCATTATTGGCTGGAATGAACGCTCAAAGGAACTAATAAGTAAACTAACAAATTCAAAATATGTACAAATGATTGTTTTAATAGATGAAACATTAGAAGCAAACCCTGTAAAATCAAGGTTCGTCCATTTTATCCAAGGCAAAGGTCATGTGGATGAGACGATTATCAAAAGTGATATTCAAAATGCGGAGAAGGTGCTGATTACTGCTGATAGAGGGAACGATGAACTCCAAGCAGATATGAATAGTATTCTAACCTTACTCACAATCAAAGGGATTTGTCCTCAAGTAAAATGTATCGTGGAAATCTTAACGGCTGAGCAAGTGAATAATGCCTTAAGAGCCGGGGCGGATGAAGTCATTCAATCGAATAAATTGACATCTGTTTTTATGGTAAACAGTCTGCATTCAAATGGTGATGGGCTTCTTTCAAATATTGTCCATGAGTTACAAGACAGTCGATTGTCCACCTATAGAGCTAAGGATGAGGAGATTGGACGGTCATTCACTGATGTTTGCCATATTTCATTAAAAAATGGTTTCCTGTTGATTGGGATTCAAAGAGGGGATGAAACATTTCTGAATCCATCCCACTCTTTGCAAATTGAGGAAAATGATCGCTTATTAATTTTTAAATAGTCTAATCAGCTAGGAGCAGCATTTCCAATTCCTGTGCCAAAGCTTTCCCTTCTTCAATATATTGTTGCGGAAAGCTAGCATCCTTATCAACAGGCTCCTGAAACTGATTGAAGGTCCCGGAAAAGGTGCCTGTACTTGCTTCATCATCTAGTTCTGCCTCAAATACGTGCGACAATAGAAACGGTCTCCCTAACTTAACTGTACAATTGTTATCATCAAGCTGCCCGTCGACTGCTTGAAAAGGCAAGCGTATAAACTGGTAGCCTTCATCTTCACTACCGTTTATTTTATAATCAAACGCACCATGATCATAATCCCAGTTCCCTCCAATCGTATAGCCGATTGGCTTTAGTTTTTGTTCTAACTCAAACAAATCAAACTGCTTACCTTCCACCTTTGATGGTAATTCAATCATCTAAATTTACCTCCTCATCATCGATACGATTAGTTTCTCCAAATCAAGTAATTTTCAATAAAAAAAGAGAGCTGATTTTATCTCATCAGCTCTCTTTCGTTTTTGTTGATTATAATCTTTTTTCTAGTTCTGCCTTTTTCTCTTCAAATCCTGGTTTGCCTAAGAGGGCAAACATATTTACTTTGTAAGCTTCAACACCCGGTTGATCAAAAGGATTGACTCCTAGTAAGTAACCGCTCATCGCGCAGGCCTTCTCAAAGAAATAAACAAGGTAGCCTAGTGTATACTCATCCATTGCTGGGATGTTAACAATTAAATTCGGAACGCCGCCGTCTGTGTGGGCGAGCATAGTCCCTTGAAATGCCTTATTATTAACAAAATCAATCGTTTGACCAGCTAAGTAATTCAACCCGTCTAAGTCATTTTCGAATGCTTCAATTTTCAACTCGTGGCGTGGCTTTTCAACCTTAATGATCGTTTCAAACAAGTCACGACGGCCTTCTTGAACATATTGTCCAAGCGAATGAAGGTCTGTTGAGAAATTTGCAGAAGATGGATAAATACCTTTTTGGTCTTTCCCTTCACTTTCTCCAAATAATTGCTTCCACCACTCCGAAAAATACTGCAGCCCCGGTTCATAATTAATGAGCATTTCAATCGTTTTGCCTTTATTGTACAGGACATTTCGAACAGCAGCGTACTGGTAGGCAGCATTATCTTCAAGTTCGGAATGACCAAAGTCCGCTTGTGCTTGCTGAGCACCCTCCATTATTTTTTCAAGGTTTGCTCCGCTTACCGCAATTGGAAGTAACCCAACTGCAGTTAGTACTGAATAACGGCCACCAATATCATCAGCAATGACAAATGTCTCGTATCCCTCTTCGGTTGCTAATGTTTTAAGAGCACCTCTTGCTTTGTCCGTTGTCGCATAAATACGTTTGCGCGCTTCTTCTTGACCATATTTCTCTTCAAGAAGCCTGCGGAAAATACGGAAAGCAATCGCTGGTTCGGTTGTTGTACCCGACTTGGAAATGACATTAATAGAGAAGTCCTTTCCATCAAGGACGTCAATTAAATCCCGCATATAGGTAGAACTGATATTATTACCGACAAAAATAACTTGAGGTGTCTTTCGTTGTTCTTTTGGCAATACATTGTAAAAACTGTGCTGGAGCATTTCAATTGCTGCCCGTGCGCCAAGATACGAACCACCGATACCAATCACAAGAAGTATGTCAGAATCAGCCTTGATTTTTTCAGCAGATTTCTGGATGCGGGAAAACTCTTCCTTGTCATAATTGGTAGGAAGGTCAATCCACCCTAAAAAGTCATTGCCTGCACCGGTTTGCTCATGTAAAGAATGATGAGCAACCTTTACAGCATCACGTAAATATGTAAGTTCATGTTCTCCAAAGAAGGTTAAAGCTTTTGAGTAATCAAAACGAACGTGTGTCATGCATGATCCTCCATAAATTTTATTTTTCAATAATCACTTTAACGAATGATGAGCTGATTATCAAGGTAGGACTTTAATTGTAAACGTACCCATTTTCGACAAATTTCTTCTCAAGCGATAAATTATAGCGATGCCCGATAAATGGCTAAAACATCATCACGATTTAACTTTTTAAAATTCCCAAATTCTCCGTTTTCCATCGCTCGGTCAGCCATTAAATCTAGCTTCGAATCATCTATGTCATAATCTGCTAACCGTGACGGTGCATCGATGCTATTCCAGAATTCACGTAACTTTTGAATCCCTTCAAGCCCTACTTCTTCGGCACTCCTGCCGTTATCATTCACACCAAACACTCGAACAGCAAGCTGCTTAAAGCGTTCCGGCTTCACGGATAAGTTATGCTGCATCCAGTGTGGGAATAGAATGGCAAGCCCGCCGCCATGCGGAATGTCATATACAGCAGATACGGCATGTTCAAGATTGTGAGTAGCCCAATCCCCACGGTATCCCATGTTCAAGGTCCCATTAAGGGCCATTGTCCCGCAGTAGAGGATGGTTGCCCGATGTTGATAGCTTTCTAAGTCAGAAAGCAACTGAGGGGCCGTTTCCATCACTGTAATGAGCAGGGATTCACACATGCGGTCTTGAAAATCCGTACTTTCTTCTAAATGAAAATAATGTTCTAGAACATGGGTCATCATATCGACCATTCCATAAATCGTTTGATTTCTCGGAACCGAAAACGTATTAATGGGGTCTAAGATAGAGAATTTAGGGTAAGTTACCGGGCTTCCCCAGCCATACTTTTCATTTGTCTCCCAATTCGTAATAACAGAACCGGAATTCATTTCTGAGCCCGTTGCCGCAAGCGTCAAGACCGTTCCAAATGGGAGCGCCTCTTTTGCAAATGCCTTTTTTACGACTAAATCCCATGCATCTCCGTCATATTTCGCTCCCGCTGCGATTAGCTTTGTACAGTCAATCACACTGCCGCCGCCAACAGCCAACAAGAAGTCAATTCCTTCTTGCTTACAAATGTCTACCCCTTTACGTGCGGTAGTAATCCGGGGATTCGGTTCCACACCTGAAAGTTCAAAAACCTCAACACCGATTTCAGATAATAAGTTGATAACATTTTCATATAAACCACTTCGTTTGATGCTGCCGCCGCCATAGACAAGCAACACCTTTTTACCATAACGGGGCACTTCTGTTTTTAACTTCTCTAGTTCACCCTTACCAAAAATTAATTTGGTTGGATTCCAAAAAGTAAAATTCTCCAATTGATTACACCTCCTTTTCCCTTTTACATTATTAGTTATTATGGTTCATTTTGCAAAAAAACCGAGCTAATTTATAATAAAAAATTCCTTGCATCATCGAGTCGATGCAAGGAATTTCTTCAGACCCATCCTCTGAATAAGGATGCCTCCGCCATTTTTCTTACACCGACCATATATGCAGCTAATCGCATATTGACGTTACTAGTTTGTGCAAGATTATAGATTTCATGGAACGCTTTGACCAGCTTAGAACGCAACTTGACCTCAACCTCATCCTCACTCCAATAATACCCCTGCTTATTTTGAACCCATTCAAAATAGGAGGCTGTTACACTTCCTGCCCCTGCTAAAACATCTGGAACGAGCAGGATCCCACGGTCGGTGAGAATGTTTGTCGCCTCAAGCGTCGTTGGCCCATTTGCTGCCTCGACAATAATTCTTGCTTTGATGTTATGGGCATTTTCAGCAGTAATTTGATTTGAAATCGCTGCAGGCACGAGGATATCACAATCCTGCTCAAGCAACTCTTTGTTGGTGATGATCCCTTCAAAAAGCGAGGTTACCGTACCAAAACTGTCCCTTCGTTCCAGCAGATAATTAATATTTAACCCATCAGGATCGTAGAGAGCACCATAAACATCGGAAATTCCAACCACAATCGCTCCTGCGTCATGCATAAATTTGGCGATATAACTGCCTGCATTTCCAAATCCTTGGACAATCACACGAGCTCCCTTTATATTAAATCCACATCTTTTGGCTGCTTCTTCAATACAAATGGTTACACCCCTTGCTCCTGCCTTTTCCCTGCCTTCAGAACCTCCAAGCACAAGTGGCTTGCCTGTAATAAAACCGGAAGAGTCATACTGGCGGAGACGGCTGTATTCATCCATCATCCATGCCATAATCTGAGAATTGGTATACATATCGGGTCCCGGGATATCCTTTGTTGGTCCAACTATTTGACTAATTGCACGAACGTAGCCTCGGCTTAATCGTTCAAGTTCCCCGAATGACATTGTCCGGGGGTTACAAAGAATTGCTCCCTTTCCCCCTCCAAAGGGCAAGTCAACGATTCCGCATTTTAAGCTCATCCACATTGCTAGTGCCTTTACCTCATTAGCTGTTACCTGAGGATGAAAGCGGACACCACCCATGGTTGGACCAACCGCATCATTATGCTGGGCCCTAAAGCCGCTAAAAATTTTAGTCGAGCCATCATCCATCCGCACTGGAATTCTGACATTGGACATTCGTAACGGTTCTTTTAATAATTCGAACATTTCTTGGTTATAGCCCATTTTTTTTAATGCATCATGAATAACAATCTGCGTTGATGTAACAAGGTTCAATTTCTCTATATCCTGTTCATCTCCACTATTTGTTACATCATAAATCACCATTTTTGCACCCCTAGTTTTTATTAACTATGCTCCTAGTACGTTGTTTATCCTCTCAATTGCCCAATCCAATTCCTCTTTACTGATAATCAGCGGCGGTGCAAACCGAATCACTGTGTCATGTGTTTCTTTACAGAGTAGACCTTGGTCTTTTAATTGTTCACAATATTTGCGTGCAGGTGCAGTTAGTTCAACACCAATAAATAAGCCGCGGCCGCGAACATCTTTTATTAAGGGATTATTAATTTCTTTTAATTTATTGAGGAAATACTCACCAAGTTCAAGGGACTTTTCCGCAAGTTTTTCATCAATTAGCACATCCAGCGCAGCGATTGAAACCGCACATGCCATTGGATTTCCCCCGAAGGTAGAGCCGTGCGATCCTGGATTGAATACGCCTAATATCTCTTTATTTGCAACCACACAGGAAATTGGGAATACTCCGCCGCCTAGTGCTTTACCAAGGATATACATGTCAGGGGTAATTCCTTCCCACTCGCAAGCAAACATTTTCCCTGTCCGGGCCAAACCTGCTTGGATTTCATCGGCAATAAACAGAATATGGTTTTCCTTACATAAATCAAGGGCCGCCTTCATAAAGCCTTTAGGCGGAATGACAATCCCAGCCTCCCCTTGAATTGGTTCAATTAAAAAAGCGGCTGTATTAGGTGTAATTGCCCCTTTTAACGCCTCTAAATCACCATAAGGGATAAGTTTGATCCCTGGGAGCATTGGTCCAAATCCGCGTTTATATTCATCATCTGACGATAAACTGACAGCTGTCATCGTCCTGCCATGGAAATTTCCGACACAAGCAATAATTTCTGCTTGGTTTTCAGCTACACCTTTTACATCATAACTCCAGCGGCGGGCCGTCTTTACAGCCGTCTCTACGGCTTCCGCCCCTGTATTCATAGGCAGAACCATTTCTTTCTTTGTTAATTGACAAACCTTTTCATACCACGGTCCAAGCTGGTCATTGTGAAAAGCCCGAGAAGTTAACGTAACCTTATCTGCTTGATCCTTAAGGGCTTGAATAATTTTTGGATGACGATGTCCTTGATTTACCGCAGAATAGGCACTAAGCATGTCCATATATTTATTTCCTTCGGGATCTTCTACCCAAACACCCTCTGCACGGGTGATGACAATCGGCAGTGGATGGTAGTTATTCGCACCGTATTTCTCTGTTTTTGCGATCAATTCGTTTGTATTAACGTTTGTACTCATAAAGACATTCCCTCCGTTTCGATACTAAATTATGTACGCATAGTTATATTGTAGCCGAGCATGAAAAAAGAATGAATACTTCAGCAAAACTTTTATTAATGAAATAGTCTATATTTTTGTATAATTTGCGGCACAAAAAAAGTCTAGACTGACCGCTAATCATAGCAATCAGTCTAGACTTTTTTGGGAATTATTTTTTGATTAAATCTTCACGTTGTGACTGGTCAATCCATTCTTGAAGCTTATCTTTTAAAGTATTGAAGCCTTGTTGGCCTTCCACTTCCGGGATAATTGCAGCTGCTTGGCGTTTACGAGGCTTCTTTGCTTTTGGAGCTGCCTGTTGAACAGGTGCTTCTTCCGTAGCACGAATCGACAGACCAATCTTGCCTGCACCTTCATCTACAGATAATACTTTAACCTTAATTTCATCGCCTACTTTAAGGTGGTCATTAATATCTTTGACATAACCATGTGTAATTTCAGAGATATGGACAAGGCCCTGGGTATTATCGTCAAGCGCGACAAACGCACCATATGGTTGAATTCCTGTAACTTTACCTGTTAAAATACTTCCAGCTTCGATCTTTTCTGACATGAAAACACTCCTAATTAAATAATTATTTTATCCACTCTATACGCATTATAATATTATATCATAAAGTATGACTTTAAACAAAAAATATTATAAATAAATTTCAATCCCGCCTATTCGAATCAGCTATGTCTGAAAATCTTAACATAATGTTCAAGTTGTACAAGCGAAAAGTTTACCAAACATGATACACTAATAGTGAGGAAATCTATTTTTAAAGGAGAGGTGAACCAGTTGAATACAATCGGCCAAACCATTAAAAATGCACGTGAAATGCTCAACATGTCTCAGGAGGAACTGGCACAAAAAGTCAGAGTGGGAACACAAACCATTGAGAAGTACGAATCCGGAGAGCAAATTCCAAGTAACCAGACACTGCTTAAGATATCTACTGTTTTAGAACTGCCTGCTGTAGAATTATTACAGCAGTAACTGACGGGCTTGCAAATTTTTTTTATAACTGCATAAAAAAGGGGAATACTGGAAAACCTTAATTATATAAGGCTTTCTAGTATTCCCCCTTTTTGAAGTGGACATCCATTCTTGGAATGTCCCTTTTTTTTGCTGTAAATCATTAACTATTTTTTATTTGAGGACATACTCTGCTAACACACTTTGAAGTTCGTAAATGTTGAGGTTCTTATTAAATTGTTTTTGTAATGGCAGGGCATTTCCGGAAATCCATATTTTCAGTTCTGCATCTAAATCAAAGTTACCAGCTGTTTCAATGCTGAAGTGAGTAATATTTCGATAGGGAATGGAATGATATTCAACCTTTTTTCCCGTTAATCCCTGTTTATCCACTAATATTAAACGTTTATTCGTAAAAATAAACATATCACGAATTAACTTATACGCTTTATCAATTCTTTCATTCGGGGAAAGGACTTTCCCAAACTCCCTTTCTACTTCAGCTGCACTTACCTCAGATGCATTACCCATTAAACCATCTAAAAATCCCACTAGCTACATCCCCTCAGAGTACAAATTTTCTTTACGTTCATCCTTATCCTTTGTTAAATAGGCAGTTTTATATTGCCCTGGGGTCAACCCGGTATACTTTTTAAAAAGTGATGTATAGTAGCTTTGATTACAATAGCTAAACATGTTAGCAATTTCGCTTAGTCTTGAGTTTGAGTGGAGAAGAAAATACTTAGAATCCTCTACTTTTTTTCTATTTATGTATTCTGGGATGATCATACCGACCGATACTTTAAAGATCTTTGAGAGGTATCCGGGATGGACCCCTGCATATTCAGCAATCTTTTCTAAGGTGATCTCATGATAGATTTCTTGGTGAATGTAGGTTATCGCTCGATTTACAACTTGATTGTACTCTAAGCGGTCAGAAGATTTTAGTGTATCAATAAAACAAGAAACCATTTCATATTCAAACAGTTTCAACTCTACCATTGCGTCTGTTTTCTCAATCTGTCGAATCATTACATCACTCAGGCTAAAAGCATCCTCTGGTAAAGCTCCGCCTCGAATGATAGCTCTTGTAAATAGCGTGCAGGAGCAAATGAGTGAATTTTTTATCGACCTAAGCGGTTCAACCGCTAACCTCGCTCTTTCCAAAATATTAATTTGGTCTAGGACATCCTTCGCTTCTTTTTTATTACATCGAATAATACAATCCATCAATTGTTGTTCTAAGGCATAGGAAGGGTGATAGTAAAAATTTTGGATATTTTCAGCTCGGGATTCAAAAAAAGGCATGAAAGCATTTTTTTTCATATTCATCCACATTCACCTTAAAAAAATGTTAAAAATATCATTTTTTTAATATCATTGTAAATTCCTAGCCTATAAAATTCAAGTATCAACCTTAAAGGGGGCTATAAACAAATGCAGAGAAAAAAGTGGTTTACTAAATTGTTAGCGTTTTCTTTTGCAGCAAGTATCGCTTTAACTGGATGCAGCAGTAACGCTAGTACCGAGAAAGCGAAGCCGGCAGACAAGGACAAAGGGACTGAAAAACAAATTGTTCTTAAATTTGCAGCCCAAAACGACAATACTCCCGCCACACAAAAATTGATTGACGCCTTCAACCAGAAGCAGGATAAGTACAAAGTAGAGTGGACCCAAATGACCAACGACTCCGCTCAAATGCATGATCAGCTTTTAAACTCTCTATCTAGCGGTTCTTCAGATTATGATGTTCTCTCGATGGACGTTGTTTGGGCCGGTGAATTTGCCGGAGCAGGCTATTTAGAGCCACTTGACGTGAACATGAACAAAGTCGGCTTAAATAAAGCGGATTTCAATTCAGGTTCGATGACATCAGGAAATTACAAAGGCAAACAATATACCCTTCCTTTCTTTCCGGATCTTGGCTTGCTTTATTTCCGTAAAGACATTGTAAGTGCAGAGGACGCTGCAAAGCTTGAAAGCGGCAGCTACACGTATGATGATTTATACAATATGGCAAAAACCTATACTGGAAAAAATAAAACAAAATACGGATTTGTTTATCAATCGAAACAATACGAGGGTTTGACTGTTAACGTAACTGAATTCTCTAAATCCTATACAAATGTAAAAGCTGGTCTGGAAACCATGTACAAGTTTACACAGGCCCCATTTGAGCCTAAGGATCTATTAAACTTCATGGAAGGGGAAACCCATACGAACTTTGAACAAGGAAATGCTGTATTCTCCCGTAACTGGCCATATGCTTTCGGTCGCATTAACGGTAAAGAAGATGGCGTGACCGTAACAGTGGATCAGGTTGGAATTGCTCCACTTCCTAACGGCGGCTCAGTCGGCGGATGGTTACTTGGCGTTAATAAAAGTTCAAAACAACTGGATGGGGCTTGGGAATTTATTAACTTCGCAGCAGGCGAAGAAGGTCAAAAAATCATGTCAACCGAAGGGGGATATTTACCTGGATTCAATTCCCTGCTAACCAATGATGAGGTTAAGGCTAAAAACGTCATGCTTAGCTATCCGGGCTTCCAAAAAGCATTAACTACAACGATTGCAAGACCTGTGTCACCTGAGTACTCCAAAACCTCAGACACGATTCAAGTGCAAGCCCATAAATATCTAAGCTCGGGCGCTGGGCTGGATGAGGCAGTAAAAGCAATCGAAGCAACGGCTAAGGGAGAATAGATCAAGAACAATCCATAAGAATAATCCAAATAGGGCTCTAATTTAACCATTAGAGTCTTTTTCTTTCATAGAATAAGCTAGTTTACAACGGAGAGGGGGAAAATAAGTGCGGAAAATGGGAGTGAAAGAATGGCTTTTTATCCTTCCCACAGTGCTAATCATTGGTATTTTCTCTTTATGGCCAGTATTACAGTCGCTTACATATACCTTTTTTGATTACCGCTTAAATGACCAGCAAAAAGCAGGATTGTATCTCAGTGAGCGCTTCAATGTTTCCTTGTTCAATGAAACCCAAATGTATATCGCCATGTTTTTAGATGAAGACTTGGCTAATATATCAAACGAGCAAGATCAGGAGCAGGTATCTAAGTTAAAAACAGAGCTTTTAGCCGTAGATAAAGATTTTAGCAATCAAAAAGGTATTATTAAGATTAGCAAACAGCAAAAGACAGAAATTGAAAACCTGCATAAAGAGGCAAAGATGCTCATTACTGCACTGAATGGAAAATATGAATTAATTCATAAAGAGGATCTTCCTGCATTAGTTGCTGATTTGCAAAATAGTATCATCCCGTCTAATTTTATCGGCTTGAAAGGATATAAGCAGGTTTTATCTGACAATCGGATTGGTATCGCACTTTGGAATACGTCCTTTTTTACGGTCTTATCCGTCTTTTTTGAACTTGTTCTTGGATTAGGTCTAGCACTTGTATTAAATAAAACCATTTTCGGTCAAGGGATGATTCGAACTGCCTCGCTCATTCCTTGGGCAATCCCAACAGCGGTTGCTGCCCTAATGTGGAGTTACCTTTTTAATGGAAGCAGCGGGATTGTCGCTCATTTTTTTGAGGCGGTAGGACTCGTGGACAAATCTCAAAATTTATTACTGAGCGGTTCGGGTGCGATGGCCTCGACCATTTTAGCAGATGTGTGGAAAACCACTCCTTATATGGCCTTATTATTACTCGCGGGCTTGCAAAACATTCCGCATTCCTTATACGAAGCAGCCTCCATCGATGGAGCAAGTAAGATCCAATCGTTTTTCAAGGTCACCCTGCCGCTTTTAAAGCCATCCATTCTAGTCGCCTTATTGTTTCGAACATTAGATGCCTTCCGTGTCTTCGACCTCATTTTTGTGTTAACAGGCGGCGGTCCCGGCGGGGAAACGGAAACGATGTCGATATATGCATATAAAGTCATGTTTGGACAAACCAACTTTGGCTATGGTTCGATCATTGTCATGATAATGTTTGTGTGTGTTGCCTGTATCGCAATTTTATTTGTGAAATTCCTGGGTGCGAACCTAATGGAGAAAAATTAAAGGGGGATAGAATATGCAGACATCTAAAAGAAAACTATGGATAACCTTTGGAGTGGTCGTTGTATTCTATTTGTTCGCAATGGTTTTCCCGTTTTTCTGGGTATTTATTACCTCCTTTAAAACATCAGGTGAAATTTTTGGAACAGGGGCGTTTCGCGTGATTCCCAAGGATCCAACCTTCCAAAACTATATGACCATTTTGTTTGAAAAAGGGATTTTAAACTCGATAAAAAATAGTTTTATTGTTGCGACCACAACCACCATCTATATCATAATTGTCGCTACCTTTTCGGCCTATGCTATCTCTCGTTTTCATTTTAAGGGAAAGAATATTCTCTTAGGTTTGATACTCGCAGTTTCTATGTTTCCGCAAATGATCATCACAGGTCCCATTTATAATTTATTTTTGAATTTAAAACTATTAAACTCTTTTGCTGTGGTATTACCATATTCAACAATAACGTTACCGATGGCTGTTTGGATTCTCGTCACCCATTTTAACCAAATCCCTTCTGCTCTCGAGGAATCAGCAAAAATGGATGGTGCCACCACCTTTCAAACCTTATATAAGATTATTTTCCCATTGGCTGCACCTGGTGTATTTACAACTGCCATTATTACCTTTATTTCTGCCTGGAATGAATTCTTATTAACGATTACTCTTAACCCGAACGCTGAATATCATACCGTCCCTGTCGCGATATCCTTCTTGCGAACACAGTTTGAGATCCTTTGGGGACAAGTGGCGGCCGCAACCGCAATTGTAACCATTCCGACACTGATTATCGTCCTCTTCTTCCAAAGGCAGATTGTCTCGGGATTAACGAGTGGCGGGGTAAAAGAATAAAATGATTGAGGTGTACAACATGTCTTGGAAAATAAGTTCATATATACAGGATCCAGACCAAGCGCTTATTGATGAGAGTCTATTTTTCACTGGAAATGGTTATCTTGGCGTCCGTGGCAATTACGAAGAAGGTGTGCCCGAGTTTCAAACTACCATCCGGGGTACCTATTTAAATGCTTTTCACGATAGTGTCCCTATCTCTTATGGAGAAAAACTCTATGCATTCCCTGAAACACAGCAAAAGCTTTTAAACGTCATCGATCCCCAATCGATTTCAATTTATTTCGGGGGAGAACAGGAAGAAGAACGCTTTTGTCTCGAGGAAGGAAAATTCCCATGGAATGGACGGTATCTGTATTTTGATAAAGGCTACTCAGAAAGGACGTACGAATGGCACTCACCTAAGGGGAAGAGGATAAACTTAACCTTTAAACGGTTAGTATCATTCCGTGATAAGGAAGTCTTTCTACAATACATCGATATTGAATCGGATAACTTTCAAGGACCGGTTAGAATCGTGTCAACCTTGAATGGCAATGTAGCCAATTATGTCGACAATGCTGACCCCCGCGTATCCTCAGGTCACGCGAATCTATTAACGGTAACAGATGTACAGCAAACGGAGACTATTTCCTACGTCGAGTGTGAAACCTCCTCAACCAAGCTGAAAACGGCTTGTGCTGCTTCATACCATCTTAGCCAGCACTATAATCAGATCAATGATCTTACGACGAATGCAATCGAATCTGAATTCACCTTCCAATTCGCTGACCATGCAACCTTCGAGAAAAAAAGCATCTTCGTAGATACATTAAGACACGGAGATGACTTAGCTGCTTCTGCTTTTCTGTTACAAACTAAACTTGCTGATAAACATTTCCGACAATTTTCAATGGAGCAGGAAATTTATTTAAACGATTTCTGGAATGATGCAGACATAGAGATTACTGGAGACGCGGACCTGCAAGAAGGGATTAGGTTTAATTTATTTCACCTTTTACAATCAACAGGCCGGGATCATTTTTCCAATATTGCAGCAAAAGGTTTATCTGGAGAAGGATACGAAGGTCACTATTTTTGGGATACAGAAATATATATCCTGCCCGTTTTTTTAATGACAAAGCCGGAACTAGCGAAAAATCTACTTTTCTATCGCTATTCCATCCTCGATCAGGCAAGACAACATGCCAAAGAAATGGGTCATCAAAAAGGAGCCTTATACCCATGGAGAACAATCACTGGAACGGAATGTTCTTCCTACTTTCCATCAGGGTCCGCACAATACCATATCAGTGCCGATATCGCCTATAGCTTTATCCAGTATTATCTCGTCAGCGGAGATTTTTCTTTTATCAAAGAATGCGGTGCGGAGGTACTTTTTGAGACCGCAAGACTTTGGGCCGATACAGGTCATTTTGATGGAGATTGCTTTAAAATTGATGCCGTAACCGGACCTGATGAATACACATGCATCGTTAACAACAACTACTTTACAAATGTAATGGCCAAGTATAACTTATTGTGGGCCGCTAAATGCTATTATTTGTTGGAGTCTATCGATTCGGCGCATCTTGCCAAACTACGGCTGAAAATCGGCTTACATAAACAAGAGGTAGAATTTTGGAAACGGGCAGCGGAGCAGATGTATTTACCTTATAACGAACAACTTGGCATTAATCCACAAGATGATACATTTTTACAGAAAGCAGTCTGGGATTTGCAAAATACACCCAAAGACCATTTCCCGCTTCTATTGCACTATCATCCGCTTGTATTATACCGGCACCAAGTCTGTAAACAAGCGGATACGGTTTTAGCTCACTTTTTATTAGAGGATGAGCAAGAATTAGATACAATCAGGAAGTCTTTCGATTATTATGAAAATATAACGACCCATGATTCTTCCTTATCCTCTTGTATTTTTAGTATTATGGCATCAAAACTTGGGCTTAAACAAAAAGCCTATGATTACTTTCTTGAAACAGCAAGATTGGATTTAGACAATACCCATGGAAATACAAAGGATGGCCTCCACATGGCGAATATGGGTGGCACGTGGCTAGCAATTGTTTATGGTTTTGCCGGTTTACGGATCAAAGAAGAGGGAATTTCGTTCCGGCCTCAATTACCGGATAAATGGCAAGGGTATCGATTCTCCATTCAATACCAAGGCCGTAAATTACATTTAGACGTAGGAGAGAAACAGACCAAAATTATTCTGCTCTATGGGGAACCCTTATCGGTAAGGGTCTTCGATCAAACCTATCCTCTTGAAAGAGGAGCAGCAATTATTATTGAATAAAAAAAATCAGTCCTTCCGGGATGGGAGGACTGTATTTTTCAGATTAATATACATTTTCCACTAGATGTTGCAACATTTGCTCCCCTGACATCAGAGCGTCACCGCCACCTTGGGCAAAGGCGTCGTTTCCACCCCCCTTTCCGTTAATGAGTGGAAGGGCAGCGGAAACTACTTTCTTCATACTTCCAGTTCCAGCTGTTCCCCTTGCACAAACGACCTGCAGCCGATTTTCATTTTGTGACACGAAGTAGACCATCGCAGTTTCATCTTCAGTAGTAATAATCCGCGCTAGTTTCTGCAGCTCTTGAATGGTACGGTTTTGAAATACTTCACGAACGAGTTTCCTGTCATCCACGTTACTTCTCGCCAGTAATTCCTTCGCCTCATATTGGAGCAGATTTTCCTGTGCTTGTTCAAGGGTTTTTTCTAATGTTTTATTACTTTCAAGAAGGCGAAGAACTGCTTGTTCCATTTCTTTTTCCGGAGCATTAAGTATTTTGGTTAATTCTAATAGCACCTGTTGCTTTTGCTGAAACTGCTTCGTTACTCGTTTTCCACAAACAAATTGGACACGCACTTTTTTCTTTTGTCTTTCCCAATCCAATACTTTTACCGAACTAACCTCTCCAGTAGCCTTTGGGTGTGTCCCGCCGCAGCCGTTATAATCAAACTCTGGAATGATAACCAGTCGAATGTCGTCTTTAACCTTTGTCTCTTTTCGTAACGGATATTGCGACAATTCTTCTTCCGTCACCCATTTAACCTCGATTGGTCTGTTTTCAATGATGATTTGGTTAGCCATTTCTTCAGCTTTTTGAACTTGGTGCTCGGTAAGAACTTCCGTCTCTAAATCAATCGTAAGGATTTCTGCCCCTAAATGGAACCCAACGGTTCTGTACTCAAATAACTGGTCAAACGCCGCCGATAAAAGATGCTGTCCAGCGTGCTGCTGCATATGGTCAAAACGTCTCTCCCAATCAATCGTACCTGCTATTTCCTTTTTAGGGTCTTGGAATGGGGTGCCGAGGTAATGACGGATTTCCCCATCGATTTCTTCAACATTGATGACGTGTTGATTAGCAAGGGTTCCTATGTCGTGCGGCTGCCCGCCACCTGTTGGATAAAAGGCGGTCTGATCCAAACAAACATACCAATTGCCGGCAGAATCCTGCGCTTGTTTTACCACCTTTGCTTTAAAAGTTTTTATGTATGCATCTTGATAATACAGCTTGTTCTCCATGTTTGTATGTACACTCCTATATTTATTTATAAACATATTGTCTGGAAAAAAAGAAAATAAATCAAGCGAAAACAAAAACTGTCCCCTCGGAAGGAACAGTTCGTCTTTAATATATAATATCCTGGTTGTTATTTCTTTTCTTTACGTTGTGTGGGTTTAGTTGGTGGTTTTTGCCCACCTTGCTGGAAGCCGCCCATTCCTTGTGGGAATCCTGATTGCTGTCCGCCTGTCATTTGCGGAAACCCACCCATGCCTTGCTGGAATCCTGATTGCTGTCCGCCCATCATTTGCGGGAATCCACCCATGCCTTGCGGAAATCCTGAATGCTGTCCGCCCATCATTTGCGGAAACCCGCCCATGCCTTGTGGGAATCCTGAATGCTGTCCGCCCATCATTTGCGGGTAGCCGTGGTATGGGTACCCATGTTGCTGCTGGCCGCCCATCATCTGTGGATAGCCTGGGTGATGGTATCCTCCCATTTGCGGGTAGCCTGGTTGCTGGTATCCTCCCATTTGCGGGTAGCCTGGTTGCTGAAATCCTCCCATTTGTGGGTAACCAGGTTGTCCCGGAAATCCTCCAAAGAATTGTCTTTTTTCCATTTAATTCGCCTCCTAAATAGTCTCCATGCTAGTGTATGTCCACTTTTAGGATTCGTTTAGATTCCTACCTATATAGGAAATATATTCTTGGCAATTCAATTAATCTTGTGCTTTCTTTTGACCTGGCTTTTTATTTTTGGAGATATCACCACAGGCAATCCGTTTGCCGGAGTCCCCTGCGGGTTGTGTCATGCCATCATCTTTTCCTTCGTCAATCACAATCGACGTTCCTGCTTTTGTAAACAAAGAGGTTTTTCCACTTTTTAAGGTGACACTAGGTGCCATTAAATCTATCTTAACAGACCCATCATCCTCAACGATTAAATTTGGCAAATCGCCGGCATGAGCACCTTTTGGATGGAGAAGTCCATGTTCCTTATTCTCAGGGTTAAAATGGTTGCCTGCTGATTTAAATTCCGGGGCTTGGCATTTCCCGCCATCATGAATATGAATTGCATGCTCCCCTGCAGGGAGGCCTTTTAAATCACCGGTTAGCTTCACGCCCTTAGCTTGCTCAGCCACCTTTACTTTACCAAGCGAATCTCCCACGCTATTAAACATTTCCACATCCACTTTTTTTACTTCTTCTTCCATACAACCTGCCAGAAGGAGCAGTGGAATCATTAACCAGCTTTTCTTCATATGTATACCCCCACACTAGACAATTTGCACTTAGTATGGACATTTAGCACTTCCTTTATCCTCACTAAACATAAAGAAAAGGAACAGTTGGATGTTAACTGTTCCTTTGGGGTGGCTGCTGATTTTTTAATTGTTCTTCTAATTGTTTTGCTTTCTGGGCCTCTCGTTTAGAGACGACAATGATTAATCTCATCGTTAGTAAGGCTCCAATTAAAAAAATCACAAAGGTAATCGCAGCAGGAATATATTCTGATTTATCTTCTGGAAAGTATAAAAACAAGGAAAGTACCAAGGATTGGAACATTTTTCTTCTCCCTTTCTATCAAGGAATGCTCTAATAGTTAATTATAGCAACAAAAAATGTTTCGTTCCAGTTTATGAATTTGCATGGCTTTATTTTAAAATCTTAATATCTTTAATGGTAATATCTTTTTCTGGTTTATCTTGGGCACCAACTGATGCACTGGCAATTTTGTCAACGATATCCATGCCCTCAATCACTTGGCCAAACACAGTATGACGATGATCCAGCCATGGAGTTCCGCCATTTTTATTATAAGCGTCAATTATTTCTTTTGGATAGCCAGCCTTGTCCATTTCATCCTTCATTGCTGGGTCAAGCGAGCTGCTTTGAACGATAAAAAACTGACTGCCATTTGTGTTGGCACCTGAATTGGCCATTGATAACGCTCCGCGCAGATTATATAGATTTTTTGAAAACTCATCTTCAAAAGGCTTTCCGTAAATGCTTTCCCCGCCAGTTCCATTTCCATTAGGGTCACCGCCCTGAATCATGAAATCCTTAATGACTCTGTGAAAAATCAGTCCATCATAGTAGCCTTCCTCACTGTGTTTTACAAAGTTTTCAACAGCTTTTGGTGCATACTCAGGGAATAATTTGATTTTAATGGTACCCATCGACGTTTCCATTTCTATCAGCTTTTCATCTTTGGAAACCTCGGTTGAAAGTTGAGGATAAACATTATTTCCCACTTGTTGGTCCCCTTCCGTCTGTTCCGTTTTTTGTGTAGTAGTTTTCTGTATGGTTTCTTCTTTCTTAGTGCTTGTCCCACAAGCAGCCAAAACTAAAACAATCGTCAATAATGTAAAAAGAATTTGCACATTCTTCCTCATATATCATTCCTCCATTTATTTTACTTTAAACGAAATTATTTATTTCGCACATTGTTTTTAATTTACTATGTTTCATATTAAAATGGAAGAGGAAACGTGAAAGGGAGTGTTGGTGGTGTCGGAATTAAAAATCGGAGAGATTGTTACTGCTATTTATAAAACAGGAAAATATATTGGAGAAATAACGGAGGTACGACCTCAAGCCTATTTAGTAAGAGTACTTGCAGTTCTTAAACACCCGATGCAAGGAGATTTACATAGCCCTAAGGATGCAGACGTACTTATTTTTCATGAGAGAAAAGCGCTCAGCTATCGTGAGCAAGCTAATATTCCTTATAAAATGGTCAGGCCTTTTGAAAGTGAAGTTCCTGACTATTCGGACTCCTTAAAAGAGTCGTTAGCCAAAATGAAACAGGAACTGGCAGAGTCGCCTTCAGAATGGGCTGAAATGAGCTTCAAGGCATTAGAGTCGCTTGAAAAAGATTACAAAATATAAAAATGCTAAAGGCCAAATCAGTTTGAATGATTTGGCCTTTTATGCGAATTCGTTTAATAACTTTGAGAAATCAATCCGGTCACCGATCGTTGTTGGTTCTGGTTTTTCTAAATAACGTTTATCCTTTTCAACCAGCTTGAATATATTAAAGGTAGTCAACGCATCATCAAGGGCACGGTGATGCCTGCCTGTCCCTTCTTTGCCATATTCCTGAACTGCTTTCCAGAGACCGGTTTGGTTTTGATCCCCAAAGAAGCGTTTATATTCCATGGAAAGATCTAATTCCGCAGCCTTTAGCGGAAATGGTACCCCTGCCTTTAAGCAATTATGCCGAAGCACCTTCATATCCATATTTCCCCATGTAACAATGGTTGTTTCATAATTAAGCTGATTAAACTCCTCCAATTTTTTTACAAGTTCAAAAATTGATAACCCCTTGTCTACTTGCTGCTGAGTAATATGTAAAAAGGATTTACAGCGTTCCGTTAGTCTCGGGAATTTTAGGGGAGTCACAAAGGAAGAAAACTGTTCTGTAACTTGGTCATCAAGAACCGCAACAATTCCAACCTCGATTATTTCTGCATAAAAGTCCTTCATGCGAACATTTCGTTCAGGCATTGTAAACTCAAAATCGATAAACAAATATTGCCGCTTTGCTCTCAACCATTTCACCACCTTTACGTTTCCTTTTATTACATTATATAAAGAAACCTGTACAAAAAATTGTGCTTTTTTTCTATTTTTTTATTTCTTACATTATAACATGAAACTAAAGTTAATTTTTTAAATTTTTCATCAATAAAGCCTAAAAAGAATGGGAATGACTCCATTCTTATTTAGAGTTTTTTACTTTTTTAATTTGATAACGGCCATCGTACATCTGGACACACAAACAAGGCGGTCTTGCTCGTCTGTAATTTTAATATCCCACACTTGCGTGGTTTTCCCTTGATGAAGGACCGTACCTATCGCAGTAACGATCCCCTCCGTTTTGGGACGGACATGATTCGCATTAATCTCTTGCCCGGCAACTGCCTCTAGTTCCTTATCAACCAACTCATACGCCCCTACACTCGCAACTGTTTCTGCTAATGCCACAGAGGCCCCTCCGTGAAGGATTCCAAACGGCTGGCGAGTCCTTTTATCTACAGGCATGGTGGCAATAACCTTTCCTTTTTCAATGCAGGTAATCTCAATCCCGAGGGATTGAAGCAGTGTATTTTCAATCATTCCTATACCTCCCATATGTAAATGTTGTCTTTTTATTCTATTCGCTTTATTTATGAATTTTCCTTTTTTGCAATTATTCTTTTATAGAAAAAAACAGCCCCCACTAGAGCTGTTTCTCTTTCATTAATAGTAATACGGGGCTCCAAAGCCAGGAGCTCCAAAACCGGGAGCTCCAAAACCAGGAGCTCCAAAACCAGGAGCTCCAAAACCAGGAGCTCCAAAACCAGGATACCCATATCCAGGGTAACCGAATCCTCCGTAAAATGGACGTGCCGCAAATGAAGCACCTAGTCCGCCTCCTATTAAACCTCCTAAAAAGCTTAGCCCACCTATTGCCAAAGGCAATCCAAAACCTATAAACCTTTGATCTTGTACTGGGTAGTGACTTCGATAAGGGTACATAACCATACCTCCTTTTGCTCTATACTTGCCTACACTATTTCATATGCGAAATAAAGGGGTTTGGAGTGGGCGAAAAAGATCACCAAAACGGCATATTGGTTTTCTTCGGCGAGGAGAAACGTAATTATTAGCAACATAAATAGCTGTCACGGAAATCAGCAACGTAAAGTAAAAACTGTCCTCATGAGGTGGTCATGAGGACAGTTCAAGTGGTTATTTCTCGATTGGTTCAAACCGTTCTACAAATAAAGCTAGTGTGCGGGTCATAACTCCTGTTGCCCCGGCTGGGCCTAAATCATATGCTTTGGACGAAGTTGCTGTCCCAGCGATGTCTAAGTGTACCCATGGGGTTCCTTCGGTAAATTCACCGATAAATGCACCGGCAACAAGGGCATGTCCTTCACTGCCGGGCGAGTTATTTAAGTCGGCTACTTTACTGTTTCTTACCCGCTCAATCTCTGTTTCAAATAATGGCAATTGCCACATCTGCTCGCCAGCTTCCACGGAAGCCTCCAATACCTGTTGATATAATTGCTCATGGTTGGTCATGGCTCCAGTGGTGTGGAGACCAAGTGCCGTGATCACTCCACCCGTTAATGTGGCAACATCTACTAGATACTCCGCACCATGATGTTTGGCATAGGTAACTGCATCCGCTAACACAAGACGGCCTTCAGCATCTGTATTTAACACCTCAATGGTTTTCCCGCTCATTGATGTAATCACGTCATCCGGCTTAAAGGCATGACCGCTAATCATATTATCTGTGGATGGAATAACAGCAACCACGTTTTGCTCCGGCTGGATCTCACCGATGATTTCCATTGCACCCAGGACGGCAGCAGCTCCGCCCATGTCCGTTTTCATCCCAACAATTCCTGCTTTCGTCTTAATCGAGTAACCTCCTGTATCAAAGGTAATCCCTTTTCCAACTAAACCGATGACATCCTTCCATTCTTCTTTACCTTGGTATTTAAGGACAATCATTTTAGGCGGCTCAGTGGACCCTTGATTAACAGCAAGGAAGGCACCCATTCCGAGCTTCTCAATCTCAGCTTTATCTAAGATTTCCACTTCGAAATCATACCTTGAAGCAAGTTCTAGGGCATAATTGGCCATGTCTGTTGCTGTTAACAAATTACCCGGGATGTTAACGAGTGTTCGTGCAGAATTGGTTGCTTTACCAAAAGCATATCCCACCGTAAGTGACGCATGGACCTCCGCTTCTTCATAAGCACTAGAATAAATTGTAACTTGCTCGAGTTTTTTCTCAGGTTCGTTCGACTTTTGTTTGTAGCCTTCAAATTGGTAAGTTGAGAGGGAAAGCGCCTCACTTAATGCATGCGAGGCATCTAAGCCACTTACTCCCTCTGTTGTGAAGGAATCCAAATAAACAGCTATTTCCTCAGGTTTACTCTTTTGTACTTCCTTAAATAGCCTTCCAAACGCCTCTTTTAGTTTATCGAAGGTTAAATCCTTTTCTTTTCCCAGACCCACAAACCATATTCGTTTGGCGCCAATTTTACCGAAGCTATGTATTTTACTGATACGTTTTAACTTTGCCGAAATATCCCCCGATTTTACCAAATCAGTAAGTTGTCCTTCAAACCCCTGATCAAGACTCATTAGAAGTCCTGAAAACTTTTCCGGTTTATCAAGAAGACCTATGATTAAACCCTCATGCTTAGTAGAAAGGTTTAATTCCTTTTTCACATCAAACAAATTACTTCACCTCCATTAGATTCGAATATAATTATAACCAATAAAACTATATATTTCGACTAACTAACGATTTGAAAATACAATATTTTGTCAAAATAAAAAACAGGCTTGGAGCCTGCTTCTATCGCTTCTCGGAACTAATATACTGCCCGCGAAAAACTTGCATCGCTTTATCTTCATTTAATGCTTTAAGTGTTTGCTCTGTTAATTTCCCATTACCTTTTTGAACAACATATATATCTAACTTCTTTTTCCCCCATTTATTATAAACATCATCCACCGTTTCATAATAAAGGTCTAATTCATTCCCTTTTATGGCCCCGCCCTTGTCAGCAACAACACCATACCCGTAACCTGGAATAAAGAGAACCGTTCCGATCGGGAAAACAGTCAAATCTGCAGCGATAGTTGAAAATAAATCACGTTTTACTTTTACGCCTGAGTAGGTAATCCCATATTCCGGGTGACCTTTACTCTTACCTGTTGATTCAACACCGGCAGTATACCCAGTGGCAGTCACATTTAGCTTAGGATATTTAGACCAATCGATTTCGTCTTCTAAGGAACGTACGGTTCCGGAAACCGTTTTAGTGGTTGTGATAACAGAGGCAAACTGCTTCATCAGCGACTCGGCATTTACTCCGGAAATAGATTGGAAGGTCGCTAATATTGCCATCAAGAAAAGACACAACATCACCAATCGCCTAGTCCAATTTTTAATTTTTTTCATTTAAATTTTTCACTCCTCCCAAAATATTCATTCCCAAGCTGATGGAAATTATTCAAAAAAAGAGTGAAGAAAATTTTTCATTAATATTTTATATTAAAAAAAGACCTTTACCCTGGAGTAAAAGTCTTAAAACATTTGATATCCATTTTTCCGTAGCAGCTTAATCGTAAATCCGGCAGCTACCGCACCAGCCAACCCACTAATTAAGATAAGAATATCCGCAGTTGCCAAGGAAGAAAACCTATGACCCAATTCGATAAAGGCCATTTTACTATTTGTAAAATATTCACTAAAACTTACTTTATCAACAATAAAAATTGCCACAATCGGATAAACTACTGCCATAACCCATGACATTCTGAGAAGCATATTTAGGATAAATCCAATTCCAAAAAATAATACAAAGAATAATAAAATCGATATGATTAAGACAACAATGCTCATTTGCATCCGAGATTCCCCCTTATACATCAACATTTAGTGTACTTAATGTCGAAAAGGGAGTCAATATTTACGAATTATTTTTACAATCCAAAACTTGTTAAATTGACTCGCTTATTCTCGCTCCGCCCCTTTTCCACAGAAAAAAAGCCCTCCGAATAGTTTCGAAGAAGCGGTAAATACATGAATAAACAGCTTATTCCTTTTTCTTACCCGTTCCTTCGCAGCTAGTACAGGTTTCCGATCCGCCAAGTACCAGCTGAAAATAGCCTTTCCCGGAACAGTAATCACAGGTTTTTGAGTCCAAACTCTTAACCGTCATTTTAAATCATCTCCTTAATAATTAACTTAATTTTCTGATAATATATCAAGAATTAGCTAAAATGGAAAGGCCTGAATTCGGGCAAATTCCCCCAAGAAAACGGATACACCAAAAGTATTCTTTCATTTGCTAAGTGTTACTTAAATTTTCTAAAAATTACAAAAATATTTTATAAGCCGTATACCCAAACTGATCACCCGGGTTTAGGTCATTAATTCCAGGAACCGAGTAGGAAACATTATTTCTTATCAGATATTGGAGTACAACCGATGCATCTTTCTCGAGAAGTAGTTCTTCCGGTGCCATAAATCTCGCTTCAAAGAGTTCGTTTTCTTGATGTGTAATCACGCCATCACCCATAGGTTCAAGCAGGAAATGGAGCAAATTATCACTAATTTCGCCTTTAATTACACCCGTTCTAAGTCCCATAAACCCCTTTACCTGACATTGAATACCAGTTTCTTCCCAGACTTCCCTAATGACCGCTTCATCTGCAGTTTCTCCCGCCTCTACAAACCCTGCCGGTAATGACCATTGACCTTTTAAGCCGCCATATCGTTTCTTAACGACAAGCCATTGTCCATCTTTAGACTTTACCAACCCGGCAACAGCTAACCAAACCTTCCCGCGCTTTTCGCGACTGCTCATTCAAACTCCCCCTCACATAGAATTCATTATTTTAATCATATCAAAAAGGGACAGATTTCTCTGTCCCTTTCGCAATAATTTATTTTAATAATTGAACTTTGATAACTGTCTAGCTGCAGCGCCCTGCGGCTAGTTGACTTCGCTCTTCTTATTAAAATACGTTAAACTTTCCTTTTTTCAATACTAGGCCTGCGCCGCCAATCATGTAAAGCGAGCGGTTATCGACGACTTTTTTCATGAAGGATGCTTTTGCTCCAGTTAGTTTTTTGCCAAAAACCACACCGATTGCATCATCTTCACCAAGCGAGCAAACTGTCCCTTTATTATCGAAGTGGAAAGTTTCAAGCTCTGATTTATTACGAACTAATGCTGCGATATTGCGGGCACAAACTTCCCCTTGCTGCATGGCAATTTGTGCAGTCGGAGGATATGGACGATTGATTTCCTCATTGATCATTAGCGCACTGTCACCAATCATGAAGATATCCTCAAAACCGGGAACGCGTAAGTCTGGCTGAATTTTCACTCTTCCTCGCATTGCTTCGAAACCTGATTTTTCTACAATCGAGTTTCCACGAATTCCGGCAGCCCAAACCACGGTACCAGCCTTAATTTCACGTGGCTCTTCCTCACCTTTTGCAACAAAAATTCCTTCTTCGGTAGCTTCCTTAATGGCAGTGCCAATAAAGAATTCCACACCTTTTCTTTCCAATTGCGAAACGGCGTAATTCACTAATTCTGGTTCAAAACCTGGGAGAACAGTTGGTGCAGCTTCCACACAAATAATTTTTACTTTATGAAAATCCACATCATACTCTTGGCATAATTCCGGGATTCTATTAGTTAATTCACCTAAGAACTCAATTCCTGTAAATCCGGCACCACCAACAACAATCGTCAAACGGTTGTCGTTCTTTTCTTCTTCCATATTGTATGTGGCAAATTGATATTCAATATGCTCACGTAATTGACGAGAAGAATTAACATTAGAGATTCCAAATGCATGTTCTTTTAATCCTTTAATACCGAACGTTTCCGGTTCGCCGCCAAGGGCGATCACAAGGTAGTCATAGTTGACTTCACCTTTTTCTAAGACAACTTTCTTTTCTTCTTTGTTGATTTCTACGACTGTATCTTGTACAAATTCGACTTTGCTGCGGTCAATTACACCACTAATATCATAACGGACACGATCATGATGCAACGTGCCTGCTGATGCCTCATGGAGCCATGTCGTTTCATAATGGTAATCATTTTTATTCACTAATACAATATCCGCTTCATTAACACCGATTAATTTTTGTAAGCGAACTGTTGTCATTAGTCCACCGTAACCAGCACCAAGAATAACAATTTTAGGCTTTCTCAAAGTGATCACTTCCACCTTTTAATTTTTTTGAATAAACCCTCTTTTTCTTAGCTTCCACTGCTTTAACCTTTTTTATTTTGAATAATAGAAAAATGTATGTGAGATAATTCACGTATCAGTCTAAAAAAAACGAACTTCAATGGTGTGGATATGGATTATCGCAGAATTTAGTATGCTAAGAGTATAAATACTTTCTATGAATGTCACAAATTTTTGCTTTTTATGTCACAGAAATTTAACAATCTATCCTCCATACATCTTATGCTACTTTTAGAGGATTATCAAGCAATATTTATAAATTAATTAACTTTAATAGAAAAGAAATATGCATCTCGCTCATCGTTTTATTTTTTTTTTAATATTGCCGCTGTTGCGAATATTAGCTCATAAAGATGTGAGAATTTTTTATTTTATGATATTATAGGATTGGAGTTTCTAACTATGAGTTGGAGGGATACGGAGTGCAAGAAAATCAAAAAGTTTATGACATAACGATCATCGGTGGCGGTCCTACCGGTCTATTTACTGCCTTTTACGGTGGAATGAGACAAGCATCAGTCAAAATCATTGAGAGTTTGCCACAGTTAGGCGGGCAATTATCAGCGCTTTACCCGGAAAAGTATATTTATGATGTGGCTGGGTTCCCAAAAATCCGTGCTCAAGAATTGATAAATAATTTAAAAGAACAGATGCGCAAATTTGAACCTACTATTGCACTTGAGCAATCGGTTGAAAAACTAGAAAAACAAGAGGATGGTACGTTTAAATTAACAACAAATAAAGAAGTCCATTTTTCAAAAACGATAATTATTACTGCTGGAAATGGTGCATTTCAACCCCGTCGGTTAGAGCTAGAAAGTGCTGCCCAATATGAACGCAAAAATCTCTATTACTTTATTGAGGATTTAAATCAGTTTGCAGGTCAAAAAGTAGTCGTTTTTGGCGGCGGAGACTCTGCCGTTGACTGGGCGTTAATGCTTGAGCCTATTGCTGAAAAAGTTTCTATTGTTCACCGCCGAGATAAATTCCGTGCTCACGAACATAGTGTGGAAAACTTATATAACTCAAAAGCAGATGTAAAGACACCTTATGTTCCTGCTGAACTGATTGGGGATGAAAGCGGAATTAAGCAGGTTGTCCTTGAAACGGTCAATGGTGAAGAGAAAGTAACACTCGATGTGGATGCTATTATTTGTAACTACGGTTTTGTCTCATCCCTTGGACCAATTAAGGAATGGGGGCTTGAGATCGAAAAGAACTCCATTGTCGTCAATTCAAAAATGGAAACCAATATTCCTGGCATTTATGCTGCTGGTGATATTTGTACCTATGATGGAAAAGTGAAATTAATTGCTTGTGGTTTTGGTGAAGCACCAACTGCCGTCAACAACGCAAAAGCCTTCATTGACCCAAAAGCAAAGATTCAGCCATTACATAGTTCATCGATGTTTAATAAATAAGAAAAGGCGTCCATTTGCAAAAACACAACTATAATTAGGGATAGACCTTAACGTATTCTACGTGGGGTTTATCCCTTTTTATTGTACTTTATTGACAGTAAAACCCTATTTCATAATTATAGTAGTCAAAGTATACTACGAAGGTACATTCTGTTTTGTTGAAATTAGGATAAGTCCAATATGATTGAAATTTACTAATGGAGTAAATTCCCCATTAAATAAGTAAAAGAGGATGGTTGGTTATGAAAGTCCAAGAGATCATTGTCTCAGGTAATAGAAAGAGATATTTACTTCAAGATAACCATGGGGAATTTGTAAAACCAGTAGTAAAATTCCTCAAGTATATGGACAACACTGGATCTTCCAGAAATACACTCCGTTCTTATTGCTTTGCATTGAAATTATTTTTTGAGTTTCTGGAGCAAAAGCAGGTAGATTACAGGGATATCGGAATTGACAATATGGCGGAGTTTGTTAGGTGGCTTCAGAATCCCTATCGGGATTTAAAGGTAATTAATATAAAACAAACAGATGTTAAAACGAGAAAGGCTTGTACAATTAATATCTATCTTGACAAGGTCTACTCATTTTATGATTATTTGATGAGGCATGAAGACTACGCTTTGGATTTATCTGAGCGTCTGAAAAGTCAGATACTCGCCTCTAGGGGTAGTTTCAAGGGCTTTCTCCACCACACACTTAAAAATAAATCAAAAAATATTATGATTTTGAAACTTAAGGAACCAAGGGAAAAGTTAAAAGTTTTGACATCAGAACAGGTACAAAAATTAGTTGATGCATGTCGGAACGTCAGGGATAAATTTTTATTGGCACTTCTTTATGAGACAGGCATTAGGATTGGTGAAGCCCTATCACTTCACCTTTCTGATATTGTTCCAGCAGCAAAAAAGATCACAATACGAGATCGTGGAGAACTTATTAATGGTGCAGAGATTAAGACAATATGTAGCCCCCGCACGCTTGATATATCAAATGAATTAGCTAACCTTTACCGGGCTTATATCATAGATATTCATACAGACGAGATTGATACAAATTTTGTTTTTATAAAACTTCGCGGGGAACAAAAAGGGAGCCCCCTCGATTATCATTGCATTCAAGCACTTTTTAATCGTCTTAAAGCAAAAACTGGAATAGATGCGACACCCCATATGTTACGTCATACAAATATAACGGAGTTATGGAAAACAGGTGAAATGCGTCCTGAAACTCTTCAAAAGCGAGCAGGACATGCCCATGTGCAAACAACAATTCAAATGTATATTCACCCTTCTGAAGATGATATACGGAATGATTGGGAGAAAGCTATGATGCAAAAACAATTAAGGGAGGAGAAAAATGAAGAGTAACACTGTTGCTTATCAACCCTGCGTAACATCCGAGAAAACGGCAGTGATTCAAGAGCAATTGTGTGGGTATTTTGAAAATGATGTATGGGATTTAACAAACTCCTTTTTTAAGGTATACGGTGGTGGTAGTTCTTGGTCCGCCTCGAAAACAAAAATAGATTTTACATTCTTATCTAATTCAATTAGACATGAAATTAAATTTTTCTTCGCTAATAAATTGGTGAATGAGAGTTTATCCCTTAGTACATTAGTGTTGTATTCATTTTCACTTGTACACTTAAGTCATTTCTTGGAGAAATATTATTCTAAGATTGAGAGTTTGGTAGATATACCTTTTAATCAGGGCTTAATGAAATACAAAACTTTTTTGACCAATACAGGTATCAGAATAATAACAAAGAGTGGCAATAACTCCTCACATATTACAGTTTTTAATTCAATTATTAAATATTTATCTCACTTCTATGATACACGGGAAGAGCTTGAGAAGGATGTATGGGATTTGAGAAAGATACCGAATGCAAGGTATACAATAAACGGAACCCATTATCTCCTTTCTTTTGAGAAAATCCCTACACCATTTCGAAAAATAGTAAAGGAATATTGTGCTTATGCATTAACCTATTTAAGTCAGGGTAAATTAGCTGGTCATATTATAGGGATCAGTAGTTATTTAAACTACGTTAAGGGACAACATCCAGATTGGAAAGATTTTAGCCAATTAAAAAGAGAAGACATTGAAAAGTATTTAATTTATTTTAATCAGAGTAACTCCTCTTATAGCCCATATTATAGGAATTTTTTGATTTCATCTGTTAAATACTTTTTAGAGTATCTTCAACGTTCTGAACGATCTGAAGCTCCGTTAAAGCATATCGGCACATTATTTTTTAGGGAGGATTTTTTGAAGCAACCGAAGCAAAATGAAAATCAAATTAAATATATTCCTGAAACCGTCATGAATCAGTTGGAGCTTCTTATAAACCTGAATCCAGAAGACGTTAATCCACCTATGAAGGATAATGAAAAAGAATATGTACCAATTGTGATATTACTTATAGCTACCGGATGGAGAATAAGTGATATTTTGAACCTCCGGTTCCAAAATTGTTTGATACCCACAAACAATGGTTATTATTTACAAGGAGATATTCCAAAAACAGATGTGAAACAACACCGAGTGCCTATTGATAAGGAACTAGCTAAAGTTTTACAAGTCATTATAGAGCAAACAAAAGACAAAACAACACATAAGAACAATCCCGAAGGGTATTTATTTGTTCGAACAAAAGGAAAACGGAAGGGAAAACCTTTCACTGACCAAAGTATTCGCGATGCATTAAATCGTTGGGCTGAAAGATATTCCATTGTAGATCAAAACGGAACTGTCTATCACTTTGGAAACCATGCATTCCGGCATACAAAAGGTGTAGAATTAATCAACCTTGGAATGAATTTAACTCACATTATGAAATGGTTTGCCCATTCTTCACCTGAAATGACAATGAGGTATGCCAAAATTGCCGATGATACCCTTAGAAAAGAATGGTTAAAGGCACAAGAAAAAAAGGGTCCACTCTTACGAGTTGACCTTGGTATGGCGAGAGTATCAGAAATGAATTTGGATGAGGACCTTATCCATTGGGAATATATTCAAAGTAATATTGAGGCAGTACGTGTTCCTTTAGGCTATTGTTTGGCTTCTAAAAAAGAGGGTTGTCCATATGTAATTACACCTTGTTTAACATGTCCTAATTTTTGTACAACCCCCGAAAATCTTCCCGATTTTAACAGAGAAATCAAAAAGGTTGAAGAACATATAGAAATGACGAGGCATTACCCAATATACAACGAAAAAACGCTAGAACAATTGAACAATCTAACAAGAGTTAGGGATCAACTTACCGAGGGTAAAGCTCACCGTGGTTCTAGTGCCAAAAGAATATTACTACAAGCTCAGGAAAGAAAAGATAGTGTGGTGAAATAATGAAACACAAAAGAAATACTGAGGCAGTCGTTGCATATGCAAAAAAGAAAAAAGAAGAAACAGTTGATAAGGTTGAACAAACGATTAAACAATTGATCCAGCAGAATGAAAAAATAAATTTCAATACTGTTACAATCGCAGCAGGAGTTTCTAAGTCTTATTTATACAACCAAACTGAACTAAGGGAAAGGATTGAAACCCTTCGTCAGCAACAACGAGAAGTGGCATCTCCAAAGAATATAAAGAAGAATATGAATGTTGAGAATAAAGATAGCTTAATTCAAGTCTTTCGCGAACGCATTCGAGAATTAGAAAAGGAAAACAAGCAATTAAAAGAGGAAATTAAAAGAGTTAACGGTAAGCTATATGAAAACTTTTAGGAGACAACTTTATTACGAAAATTTGAAGAAAGGCTCTCACGTTGTGTACATATACACAACGTGAGAGCCTTTTATTTCCTTACATTTTAATTATTTTAGTCTTGATTTTTTTTTGGACGCTTTTTTTATGTTCAATATTTTAGCATTCTTCCGGAGTACCAGTTGTTGTGGCTGTTCGGAAAGAGGAACCACAGCCGCACGATGCGATGGCATTCGGATTTTCAATCGTAAAGCCGCCGCCCATCATGGATTCTTTAAAATCAATCTTTGTCCCTTGTAAAATGGGTGCACTCTCTTTATCAACTAGCACTCGAATCCCAAATTGTTCAAATGTGAGATCATCGTCGTTTACTGTATGTTCAAAACCCATTCCATAAGATAAACCGCTGCAGCCACCGCCTTTTACGCTGACACGTAACAGTGCACCTTCTTCTTCGTTATGCTTCATCATTTCTTTAATATGCAACGATGCTGCTTCTGTTAAAATTACTACTCCATTACTCAATATGATACCCTCCTTCATTGAGGCTTTTCATTAATTATATACACGTATTATTAACTACTCAACTAATACGATTCCCTCTTAATAACATATGAATATATAAAAATAAGGGAGCGGCTACGCTCCCTCATTTTAAAACATTGGATTCTCTTCCAAATATTGATATATGTTATCTACGAGTTCATCGGCGGTTTTCCCTGTGACAATTTCGCCATTTACTAGAGCATATAAGGTAGTTGCACATTTTCCGCAATATCCAAGACATCCATATTCTATAATATCCAAGTTAGGATCTTTTTCTAATTTTTCAAGTGCTTTTTGTGCACCATTTGCAAGATTGCTTATACAAAATTCGATAATGGGTTGAATCATTGCTTTCACCTCTCCACAACTAATTATCCTACTCCATTTCATTTACTTCGTCAATTAACATGTTCGATGTGTCATTGTCAAGAAAACCTGATAAATGTTGTTATTTTGACACATCTTAGATATACTCGTATGTGGGAAATAGACAAAATAATTATTCTACTTATTTTATTGTTCACTAGGAGTTTTTATTTTGATAACGGGATATTCAAAGGGGAAATAATTATGAAAAACCTTGTAATTCTAGGTGGTGGATATGGCGGAATGAAGATCTTAAACGAACTTCTTCCCAACCATTTACCAGACGATGTGAAGATCACTCTTGTCGACCGTGTACCATACCATTGCTTAAAAACAGAGTACTATGCCTTAGCCGCAGGAACGATTTCAGATAAAGAAATCCGAGTTGATTTTCCTGTGCACGATCGCTTAGAAGTTAAATATGGGGAAGTCATCGCGGTTGAAACATCAGATAGAAAAGTAATTATGAGAGATTTGGAGCCTATAGCCTACGATGAGCTAATTATCGGGCTTGGCTGTGAGGACAAGTACCATGATGTACCCGGCGCTGATCAGTTCACTTACAGTATTCAGAGTATCGAAAAGTCGCGTCTCACCTATTCCGTCTTAAACAATCTGGGACCAGAGTCGGTTGTTGGTATCGTTGGGGCTGGACTTAGCGGTGTAGAGTTAGCAAGTGAATTAAGTGAAAGCCGAGAGGATCTTAACATCAAATTATTTGATAGGGGCCAGCATATTCTCTCATCCTTCCCGGAACGATTAAGCAAATATGTTGAAAATTGGTTTGAAAAGAACACTGTCGAAATTATCAACAATTCCAATATTACTAAAGTAGAAGAAAATGTATTATACAATCACGGAGAACCGATCCATTGCGATGTTATTGTCTGGACTGCAGGAATTCAGGCCAATAAAGTTGTCCGGAATATGGACGGTGAAAAAGACGGAATGGGCAGACTTGTCCTTACACCACTCCATCATTTGCCGAACAATGAACATATCTTTATACTTGGGGATTGCGCAAGTCTTCCCCATGCTCCAAGTGCTCAATTAGCAGAGGGCCAAGCGGAACAAATTGTTGAAGTACTCAAAAGACGTTGGAAAGGTGAACAGCCGCCTGCTTCCTTCCCACAAATCAAACTGAAAGGAATCCTTGGTTCCCTGGGTAAAAAGCATGGATTTGGGATGATGGCTGACAGAGCTATTACAGGACGCGTCGCCCGCATGTTAAAGACCGGGATTTTGTGGATGTACAAGTACCATAACGGGTGATTGAACAAGAAGAAGCATTCCATGGAGGAATGCTTCTTCTTGTTCGTTAATTAGCCTTATAACCGTGTTTTTCCATCTCTGAAAAAACTGTCTTTAAGCGCGGGTTCCCTTCGCCTACGACTTTTTCCTTAATAACTACCACTGGATAAAACATATCCTCTTCGATTACTTTTTTAGCAAAATCGAGTTTTTCACTTTCCCCAGTCGGCTGGTATATATCAACATAAGTTATTTTAAAGGGTTGGTCCGGAAATTTCCTAGCAACCGCTGCCTCCAGCCATTCAAACGTTTCTTTGGAGGAAGGTAAATTAACACAACTCGGGCACAATTGTTCCGCTCCATAAACGACAATCTCTACTTCTTGATTATTCATTATTTCATTCCTGCCTTTTTAATTCAGCTTATCTCATTTTTACTATAAAAACCAAGAAAATGTCTTTAAATGTGTGTTTTCCTAATTTCTGATAATGGATTTTTAACGCTGATGACATTATAATATAAGTTATAGGAAGGGAGTCGATTAATTTGGCAGAGCAAGAAATTTTTGAGCAAGTTCAAGAAGTACTAGATAAATTACGTCCATTTCTTCTTCGCGACGGCGGAGATTGTGAATTAGTAGATGTTGATGAGGGTATTGTAAAACTTCGCCTGTTAGGTGCATGCGGAAGCTGCCCAAGTTCAACCATCACACTAAAGGCCGGTATTGAAAGGGCTCTTTTAGAAGAAGTTCCCGGCATCGTTGAAGTAGAACAAGTATTTTAATTCAAAGGCGGAAGCACCCGTCAAAGTTCAAAGCTCTATAAAAAAGCGATTGTCTCCCCGAGGCAATCGCTTTTTCCATACTAATAATTCTTTAATAAAGCCATTCTAATAGCGGAAGATTTAATCGCTTAATCGGGGCATCGGTGATTTGATAAAAACTGGCTAAAAATCGTTCGTATTCACCAGACTGGCGCAGAATCCTCATTAACTTCTCCTCCAATACCTTTTTATCCTGTTCAGATGTGGTTATATAGTAACTCTCGATGCATTCAAAGTAATGGAGTGGAAAAATTATACGCGAATATAATAATCGCCAAGTAAACGGTGACAATGGAGAAATACTCTGGTACTCCTCAAAAAATCGTTTTAATTCCACGTCATAGGTTTGGAAATTGTGAAAGTATCTTTCCCTGGTCCATTCCGCTAGGTCCCTGCTGCGATGGTCAAACACCCAGTCGAAAGGATTTTTAATCATATAATTATTGAGCGGCCCCCATGTTTTTTGGGTAAAACGTTCATGGCAGACTGTGCCGCTATCGGTTTCTTGGGGTTCATCATCTATTTCAGTATCGACTAAATATTGAATCGCATTCTCCGTCATCCCTAGATAATAGGGAAAGGAATCAACAAACATTCGCTGAAACTCATCTTCGGGTGATTGAAAAAGCAGTCCATTCCAAACCTTTTCCATCTGCTCCAGGCGCTTTTCCCATAATGACTTCCATTGGCCCACCCTGCTGGACCTCTCGATTTGAAAGGGAACCCTTCTCCCACGCTCATGGAACCTGGCCAATTTCCTGCCCAATTTTATTTTTCGTTGCGCTTCTGTTTGTTGATTAGCCAAGACACAATATTTATGTTGTTCCCATGTCGTAATTAGATGACCTTCTTTCGATTGCAAAAAGACCGGGACATTTTGGTCACCATAATTTCTTAAATGCTCCGCAATTTTTTCAAGCTCAGCAAGATCCTCTTCCTCCTTAGTTGGTTTGGAGATTAAATAGAGCCAACCATCTCCTCTTAACGCATCGTAAGTATCTAATTTGACATATTCCTCTACCGTAATGCCATATTGATTTTCCAGCATTTTCTGCAGCATTAGGTCCCACCTCATTTCTTTCCCTATTCTTAACACATATATATGTAGTACCTTTAAGAATCTTGTTCCTGAATAACAGAGAAAATTGAAGGAGAATATAAGGCTTTAACCTGCTCTTTTTTATGAGTAATTTGCATAAGTTAGAATAATACAGTGTATATAGAATGAAAATCCATAGAAAAGGTGATCAGAGGATGGCAGACGACCAAAACGTAAATCTAACCGAAGTAACTGCACGCAGATGGCTGAAAGAAAGAGGTGTTGAAGTACAAGACATCGCTGATTTAGTTTTCTTTTTACAAGAAAAATATCATGAGAATTTAAAAATGGAAGACTGTCTTGCCAATGTGGAACGCGTCCTTTCTAAACGTGAGGTTCAGAACGCCATTTTAACAGGAATACAGCTGGATGTACTGGCCGAAAAAGGAATGCTTGAGGAGCCACTTCAATCCATCATTGGAACAGACGAAAGTCTTTATGGTGTGGATGAAATTCTAGCCTTTTCGATTGTAAATGTATACGGTTCAATCGGTTTTACAAATTACGGCTACATCGATAAGTTAAAGCCTGGGATATTAGCACATTTAAATGATAAATCAACCGGAGAATGTCATACCTTCCTTGATGATATAGTCGGTGCGATTGCAGCGGCAGCATCGAGCAGACTAGCACACCGGGCGGCACGAGCTGAGAAGGAAAAGAAATAATGACGAAAGGATGGGTGCCCCCATCCTTTTTAAATCTCCCATTGATCTAAGGTATCTACGGTATATGTCGGCTTCCGGTCATATCCGGAAAGCAGTTTCTTCGTCGTTACCCCCGTGTGAACGAGTAATGTATCCATGCCTGCATTCATACCAGCTAAAATATCGGTATCATAATAGTCGCCAACCATCAAGGTCTCTTCTTTCGGTGTACCTAAAACTTTTAAGGCCTGTTCCATAATAATTGCTTCAGGTTTCCCGATAAATATAGGCTTTGTTTGAGTAGAAACAGTAATAACCGATGTAAGTGACCCATTCCCTGGAAGCAAGCCTCTTTCAGTCGGAATGGCGATATCTCCATTGGTTGAAATGAAAGTTGCACCGTTACGAACGGCCAAACATGCGACCGCCAATTTTTCATAACTGATTTCATGGTCGATACCCATTACGACAAAATCAGCATCTTCCCCGCCATATTTCAGCCCCTTTTCTTCTATTGCTGTCCGAATTCCCTCCTCGCCTATCACATAAACGGAGGCATCCTTCTTACGTTCAAAGATATAATTGGCGGTCGCCTGGCTGGTCGTAAAAACCTGCTTCTCTACTGCAGGGATATCAAAGTTGGACAGCTTGTCGGCAACCTGTGCCGGGGTCCTGGAAGAATTATTGGTAACAAATAAATACGGAATTTGTTGATCGCGAAGTTTTTTCACAAAATCAGAGGCCGCTTCTATCTGTTCCGTTCCTTTATACATCGTTCCATCTAAATCAATTAAATAGCCTTTGTATTTTTTCAAAAATCATCACTCCTAAAGATATTATTACCACATAAAATAAAAAGACCGCAAACGGTCTTTTTATTAGTTTTTAAATGCTGAAACCGGCCCCAATTCATTGGCGAGATAATTACGGACATTTTCTGCATAGTTGACCAGATCCTGAAGATGATCCGAAAAGACTTGTTGAAGTTCCTGATGATTCACATCCGTATAGAATTGGACAAGTCTTTTCCGGTACTGAATCAAGATTTTCAAACCCTTACCTGTTTCAGCTGAAATGACCTTTTCATCCATTAAAATATCAATGATGTCATCGTAACTACCTGGGTCACGCATAATAAACCCGTCAATCATTGAGTTTCCAACGTCCAAAACCGACTCAATCATCATATGGTTTAAACGCTCAAGTGCTGCCTTTTCAAGCGGGGTTGACCATTCCTTTTGGCTTAAGAAAAGTTGAATTTGTGCTTCTAAGTATTTTAATATCTCTTCAATTTTTTCCCTATCCACAAAATACATGTTCCACTACCTCCATTTTCTATGCTGCTACATTCTTACAAGCGCTGCTGGTCGTGCATAAAAAAAACCTTGCGCTAAGTCGACATTATTTCTCTTTAAAACAGATGCTTCTGCTTCGTTTTCGATGCCTTCTGCGACGACGATGGAACCTGCTTCTCTTGCAATGAGCATTAAGCCTTGGAGCATCGATTCTTTCACCGAATTTTTATCAATATTTTGAATGACGGAACGGTCAATTTTTATAATATCCGGCATGATTTCACTAATAATACTTAAACTAGAATACCCCGCACCAGTATCGTCCATCGCTATTTTATACCCCATTAACCGAAGCATTTTTATGTTATAAATAAAATTCTTTAACCCCTCGATGGAATCATTTTCAGTCACTTCAAAGGTAATTTGCAGCGGAGAAATATTCTTGTATTTTTCTATTATTATTTTTAAATCACCGATAAAGCGAATATTACTAAGTGTTAAAGGGGTACAATTGACAAAGATATTTTGGCGGCATCTTGTTGTCTTGATTTGTTCTAGAACCTTCTCGATGACCAGCAATTCAAGATCGTAAAGCAAGCCAGTCTGTCTTGCGACTGAAAAAAGCTGTAAGGGACTTTCTAACACGGTTCCATCTGGGCCACGTGTAAGCATTTCGACCGCCTTTACTTCTTTTGTTGCTACATCAATGATTGGCTGTGCTAATAATTTTATATCTTTCTTTAAAATAATCTTTTTGATCGTATGGACCATATCATTCCATTCTGATTTAATTCTTTTTTCTGCCATCGCTATCGCCTGCCTGCGGGCACTTTCAATGGAATGCATGATCGAATAATTCTTTTTCTCCACAAACATATAACCAGATTCAAACTCAGGCTGCAGGTTTGGATATTGCTGTCGAAGAATAGCTTCCACACTGTAAATAATTTTAGCCATGATCATATTTATTTCTGATAGGCAATGGTTAGCATCATCAACTTTCATAAAAAGTGTGAGCCCGTCCCCATAAAAGTCCTCGAGTGTAATGACGTCTAGTTTGGCTATTTGTGATTCTACGGTCTTGCGAAATGCCTTTTTTATCTGTTTTATTAATTGTGTGTACTGGGATAGATTTAACTGATCTGTTATTTTGTTTGTATCCTTTAAATTAAATACGATCACAGCTACTTCATGTCCATTATTAAATGCAGCTGTTACTCCCTCCAATACAGGGTTTCGCAGAATAAATTGAGGTGGATAAAAACGTATTGACGAAAGAGGTAATAGAATCTTTCCCCAATGCATTACATTTTTGGCCTTTTCCATGTAACGACGGATCATTCAATCATTCCTCTCAGATGTCCACTTTGAGAATTCAGCTTAATTGTAACATAATTTGACATCATTCGTGTTTTGATTCCTAAAAACTTGTGAAGATTTTGGAAAATTCTTCATTCCCCTCTACATGCTTTTTTTGTTACTATAAAGAAGATGTCGAAAATATGGGTTTTTTTATAAAGGAGTTTATTAAATGTCTGAACGGTTTTTCTTATACGATGATACAGAAGATACAAAAACAAGATTTGTCAGCTTTGTTGGTGATAATCAACGCTTTGATTTAGCGATTGTCCAAAGTGACCGTCATTTTGGGAAGCATCTCGTTCTTGATATGCAGGGAAGCCGTTTTGCCATTATCGGCCCAGACGATTTGCAAGAAGAAGGCTATTTGGAGTATGCTTTTCAATTAAATGAAGCAGATGCGGAGGAATTAAGAAGCTTCTTAATGGAATTAATTTAATGTTTCGTCATGAATTACCCTCTCTTTGAAAATAATAAGGCTAAAAGGGGGCGTAATCATGACTAAAGAAGAAAAATATACGGAATTGTCCAATGTTGAAAAACAAAGGAATTTCCTTACAGCGGAAGAATTCCCAGAAGGGCCATTAGGTTCGCCTATTCGCGAAAACGAGCCGGTGCAGAACAAAAGCACACCTTGGAAAGATGGGCAACGGACATACAGTGCCTTTAATTACGAAAACAAAACACTTCATCAAGATCTTCCCCGTCAGATGGACGGAGCACATCCCACCCACGATGACCAAGCAAAAGATCAACAGCCACCATATACCGAATCAACGTAAAAGAAGGGCCAGCTACGCTTGGCCCTTCTTTTATTTCTTCACTTTTTTCAAAACAAAATAGGCACAGCCAAAATTGCAATATTCATATAGGTATTCACTCAGTGTGCTAATTTTTGTATCAAAAGTGGCTTTTTGGTTTTGATCGTCGAAAAAGCCCTTTAACCGAAGCTGACCATAACCCCAATCGCCAACCACATAATCATATCTTGTCAAAATATCACTAAACCTTGCTTTAAGAGCCTCTTCGTTAAAGCCGTTTCTATGTTCTTGAACCATTTCATAAACAGTGTTATTCATCATAATCATGATATTTCACCTCTTTTGCCAACTAATTCCTAATAACCATTATAACCGATTCCCCATCAATTGCTAAGAAAATAAATCCGTTTAATGGCTATTCTAAGAAAAGGAGGTGTTTCATTTGAAAAAATTAGTCATAATCCTGGGATTATGTACGCTGACCGCTTTAACAGGATGTTCGAAGGATATGAGCAACCGTGATGTGTATGAGGAAAGCGGTAATACCATCAATGTAAATAATAAAAGGCATGACCTTTACAATGAAGGGGCAAGTCGTAGTGTTCGTAACGCAAGCAACAATTATGGTTTTGTCCGTCATCAAAAAAGTCCACTCATGAATGATAATACGGCCAATGACCACTACACTGCCTTAAACCGCGAACAGGTGGCCAATATCATTAGTAAATTAAGTACAGAAATCCCCAATGTCAATGATGTTGCCACACTTGTCACAGACCAAGAAGTATTGATTGCTTATAAGACAGATTCCAAAAATCGGAATATGACGGCCGACCAAGTGAAAAAAACAGCGATGTCTGTCGTTCCAAGATATTACCATGTCTTCGTCACTGACAATAAAGTCCTCATGAGGGATGTAGAAAATCTGGCAAACCTTGATTCCACCAGCCGGAACGCTCGTAATTTAGTGAACGGGCTTATCAAGCAAATGAAAAAGTCTCCGCAAGGCCAGCGCATGAATCCAAGTGAGGATGAAAATGGATTAACGCCTGACGATCATATGGGCAGGAATAATCGATAAGAACAAAAGGCGCAAGCGCCCGTTCAGCGGCGTATGGCCTGGAGCGCTCCAACTGAGATAAAGGAAACACGAAGAGCGTTAGCGCATTCGTGCTTGACTTATCGTAGGGCGGAGAGCGAAGGACACTAGCCGTTGGGCGCTGGAGCTGGATTCAAAGGGACTAAATCAATTTTTCCACAATTAAATACTTTATAATTTCCTTTACAATAAAAAAGAGTTCAGCCACTAGCTGACTAATCTGGTACCCGTGTCAAGGACACATGAAAAAAAAGAGTTATGATACTAAAAGATGATTCCTATATTGAATAGGGGTCATCTTTTCTAAATTCCATTGATAACGATAATTGTTATAGTAAACCATGTAATGATTTATTTTTGCCTTTAGTTCGTCTAATGTTTTACATGATTGATAGTCTACCTCATCCTTTAAATGACCAAAGAAAGATTCCATTGGGGCATTATCCCAACAATTGCCTCGCCTAGACATAGATTGACCTAAACCATTTTTCTTCAACAGATTCTGATATTTTGGGCTGGTATAATGGCTTCCTTGATCCGAATGGATAAATGCCTCTGAATGTAAACTAATTTTCTTATTCTTCATTAATTTATCAATGGTTTTTGTTGCGATATCTAACGTGATGCGATCCGAAACATGATATGCTAAAAGTTCATTGGTGGAGGCATCTTTTATGGCCGACAAATAAGCCATATCCCCGTTATATGGTAAGTAGGTAATATCGGTTAGTAATACCTTTCCTGGAATTCCTTGCTTAAATTCTCTGTTTAATTTATTTGGAACGACCTGATGTTCTTTAGTTGCCTTTGCTATTTTTTTATAAGGATTTGCCTTTCTATGGGGGCAAATGATTTCATACTTGTTCATAATTCTTTGGATCTTTTTTCTGCTAATTTTATGGTCGTATTCATTATTCAATATCATTTTGATGGAACGTGAACCCTTCTTATATCCGCGTCGATTAAACGCTTTCATTATTATTTCCTTCGCTTCTAAGTCCTTTTGCTCTCTTTCAAATCGGCTTTCGGCTGCTTTTTGATAGCTGTAATATCCAGAACGAGACACCCCTAAAAGCTTACAAAAATACTTTGTCATCTGTTTAAACTGATTTTGATCTATAGTCTCATAAATCAGCTGGAATATCTTACTCGTCTCTAGGTTTTGACTTTTCTTTAGCAGCCTCCTTTCTGTCATTTCTAGCTTTTTTAACAGCTCCACCTGTCCTTCCAGCAACTTAATTCGTGCTTCCTGCCTCTCTATAATCTCTTCTTGAGTCAGTTCTCGTTTTAAAGGCCTACCTGGGGTTGTTTTCCGTCCGTCTGAGAGTCCAATTAACCCATTTTTTTCATAAGCTTTTTTCCACCTAAATGCAGATTGTTCGATCCGCTTCATACCTAAAATGCTCATATCAAAGCCGTTTTCCTCAAAGATTTGTCTAGGGAGTTTACCTACCCCGTATTCATCTATAAATTTATTTTTAAATTCATCTGTATATGTAATTGATAAGCTGCTGACCCGTTGTACATTTGGGTTCTTTTGAAGTATTTTTATTTCTTTAGTTGAAAATGTAATTTTGCTCATAGTCGTTCCCCTAATCCCCATGTCTTAAGATTTTAGTATATAAAAAAATACCTAGAGATGAAACACTCTTTTTCAAGTGTCCTATCTCTAGGTACCATATTAGACTGAACTCTCTTTTTAGGCTTGTTGTGCTTCTTGTTCACCAAGCATTTGCTTGTGTTTTGCTGCAGCACTAACCTGTTCATCGGCATGGTAGGATGAGCGGACAAGCGGGCCTGCTTCACAATGGCTGAAGCCTTTACCTATCGCAATTTGCTGTAATTCTTTAAATTCATCCGGGCTATAATATTTCTCAACCTTCAGATGACCTTTTGTCGGCTGTAAATATTGGCCGATTGTCATTATGTCAATGTGATTTGCCCGTAAATCATCCATAACCTCGATAATTTCTTCCCATGTTTCTCCCAATCCAACCATCAAGCTGGATTTGGTTGGAATAGTAGGCTGCATTTCCTTTGCCTGGCGAAGAAACTCTAAAGAACGGTCATATTTTGCACGGGCTCTAACTCTCGGTGTCATCCGTCTAACCGTCTCAATATTATGGTTTAAGATATCAGGTTTAGCGTCCATTAGCACACGAAGGTTTTCTTCCTTTCCACCCATATCGGATGGAAGCACTTCAATACTTGTGAATGGATTTTTACGTCGAATCGCTCGAACGGTTTCCGCAAAAATAGCGGCGCCGCCATCCTTAAGATCATCACGTGCCACAGCTGTGACAACCACGTGTTTTAAGTTCATCAATTGAACAGAGTCGGCAACCCTTTCAGGCTCTTTCCAATCTAACTCTGTTGGCAGACCGGTTTTAACGGCACAGAAACGGCAGGCACGGGTACATGTATCACCAAGAATCATGAAGGTAGCCGTCCGTCTTTCGGCCCAACATTCATGAATATTAGGGCAGCGCGCTTCTTCACAAACCGTGTGCAGATTCTTTTCACGCATCATTTTTTTCAAGCCCGTATAGGACTCATTTGTATTCAATTTTATTTTTAACCAATCGGGTTTTCTTAAAACATCTTCTTTCTTACTCATTAATTGTTACACCCCTTGAAGCGAAATGGATCTTCTTTGTCACTTTACCATACTGAAAAAATATCGACAAGCAAATCGGTTTAAATTGCAAGCTTGGACCCTTATGTTTTTGCCTTAAAATCATCTTTCCATTTATTAACCATAATGAAATGGGTGAGAAAACATAAACTAAACTTGTACATTACTTGGAAGGAGGATTCTTGTGCGGGCTGTTCTAATCATCGCAACCTTTCTCTTATGCTTCACCAGTTCATTCGCAGGCAGGGATGCGGAGGCCAAAACAAACGAATCTGATCCATATCAAGAAAGAATGAAGCTTTATAAGAAGGTTGAAACGGTTACTCAAATCCCCTGGTATTACTTAGCGGCTATTGATCAATACGAAAGAAGTATCCGTCTGGTCCGCCGAGACTTACCTAAACCGGATAGCGTAATTGGCATCTATTTTCGGCCGGATGAATGGGCTGGTCTTACTAATCCAAATCCTTTGGAAGTGAACCCGGCAATCATTCAGTTTTTTGATGGGAAAGGTGTAGACGGAGATGGGGACGGAAAAGCAAGTCTTAAAAATGATGAGGATGTCCTGTATGCATTTGCTAATTATCTTCTTTCATACGGAATCGATCATGATAATATAAAAATCGGCTTATGGAATTATTATCATCGCGATAAGACAGTTAGTATTATTGCGGGGAAAGCAAAAATTTACCGTCATTTCGGCCGGATTGATTTGGATTCACAAGTATTTCCAGTGCCAATCCAGAGCAATCACAGTTACCGTAGCACTTGGGGATCTGCCCGCGGCTGGGGCGGCCGAAGAATTCATGAAGGCACCGATATTTTCGCAGGCTACGGGGTTCCCGTTCGCGCGACAAACTACGGAATCATTGAAATGAAGGGCTGGAATAAATTCGGCGGCTGGAGAATCGGGATTCGGGATATCAATAATACCTATCACTATTTTGCCCATCTCAGCGGTTTTGCTAAAGATTTAAAAGTTGGCCAACTTGTTGAGCCGGGAATGGTGATTGGCGGTGTCGGAAGCTCTGGTTACGGTCCACCAGGCACGTCTGGTAAGTTCCCGCCTCATTTACATTACGGGATGTACAAAGATAACGGGGTGACCGAGTGGTCCTTTGACCCCTATCCGCATTTAGCCAAATGGAAGCGAATGGAGCGGATGAATGTCCGCAATAAATAGGACTGTCCATGGCGGATAGTCCTATTTTTTATTTCCTGACTTTTCCTGTGTCTGTTTTTTTTCCGGAAGCTGTATGGATGGACTTACTCCGCTGCCATTATTATAGAATTGCGGGACATCCCCTTGTATGAGTGAGCCGTCCACTGGAATGCTTTGGGTAAGCTTTGTTATTTTTGTAGCAAACGGGGTGATGATTTGGACAGACACTTCGATGTGAATGGAAACATCGACCCAGGTATTATTGATGCCCATATCTTTCGTCTCAATTTTAACATCAGGTTCAACTTCACCGATGGCGTGGAACTTTACTGGGATTTTCGGACCAATGTTCCCCAGTAAGGAGATATTGGTTGCTTGGCCCAACGGAACATACCAAATAATCCCGTCTTCCTTATTCGAATTATTCGTTTCGATTTCTACATCTGTTAACTGCTCTAACGAAGCAAGGTCCCCTTTTTTAGCAGCTTTTAAGTTTTTTTGTATTTGTGCGGTGGTTTCCGCTAAGACCCGGTTTATATAAACGGTATTAAGTTTTACATTGGATGCCTTGCCATTTTCACTTGGTAAAATGACAATGACATCATTATCCTCACCCGTGTCCGTCGTCCGTTTGGTAATTGCCTTATTAATAACGAGGGAGGCAATATTGCGGGTTTCGGAAGTAGCAATTCTCATTAATGTTGGCTCAATCCCCTTATTCACGAGCCATAATCCAGTGGCAGTTGAAAAAAGAAAAAAGACAAACGTTAATAACATCACGTAACGGAAAGGCAACGGCCCCTTCTTCGGAAGCCGTCTGCGAAACTTCGCCAAAAAAATCACCCCTTCAAGCTATATGTATGCTTGGAAAAGGGGAACTAGCCCATAAAAAAGAAAAGCACTTAGAGCGGAAATCAACAACTAAATTTACTAATGTCAAATATAAAAAAAAGCCCGCACGGAGCAAGCTTTTTAAATCATTTTTAACAAGGCATCTTTACCAACCATGCCTTTGTGGATCCCTAGCGCCTCCGCCTCCCATGTTACCGACTCTAACGGTGCATTTAGAAGTTGTTCAATAGTCCTTACTCCAACAGCACGGCCGGCAATGATCTTGCGGTCCTTAAGTTTTTCATTTAATAGACCGACATCCAAGGCCCCGCACATGATATATCCCTTATCGTTTGATACCGCAAGCAAGGTTGTTTTCGGAAGCAAAACGGAAACTGCCAAAAAGGTATGGCCGTTTATTTCAATTGGTGAAAGCTCAATCAAATGGTCCACACTCCTTTCCTCTCTATCACTTTATGATTTGAGGGGAAAAAGCGTGTTCATGCCATCGTTACTTTTGTAACTCCCATTTTAATATATCCCGAAGAAATTCCGGCAAGAAATACTTCTTTTCTTTTTGAGGAAGAATGTCTTTGAAAAAATGACCAAATGTAAACATATCCGGAAGGGCTACCGTATAAATTTTTTCATCATCCACTTCCGTCCCATTAATAAAAAGGGCTTCCTCATGAAGGCTGATTCGATCAAAGACAAATACTCCTAAAAGGGTTCCTCTAAATCCAAGTCCCTTTATATGCTTATGGACCAAGCCCTCATCTTTTGCCTGCCAATAAATCTCTTCTAATTCTTTTCCTGTTAGTTCGACTACACAAGGATTAATGGGATGGGGACAGATTTCAAGTAAATCGTAAACAGTCACCTCTCCGGATACCTCCCCTAATAAGAGCCCGGCGTTAATCATTGCACAATCCGTGTTACACCATTCTCTTAATGCCCTGCAAAGCAGACGTGAAAACTCCGTTTCATGGAAAATATCACTAGTGAGCGGATTAACTAAGGTAGTCACTTTTTGATTTAATAGGGCTTTTCCTTTGTTAAAATAAGCTTCGCTTACTTCTTGCTCATGATTCAAAGCGGGAAGCTCTTTACTGTCATATAGAATGGCTTCCTTCGCGGTAATGATTTTTTGTTCGTTTAGGTTGAGGGTTACTTCGCCGACAAAATATCCATACTTACCCGCTGCGCCAAGGAGTGTTCTACCCACTAGTTTTCCTTTTTCAAGAGAGTGATGGGTATGGGAACCTAATATAACATCAATATCAGGAAATTCAGCTGCTATAGATTCGTCCACATGAAGTCCAAGATGGGAAAGTAAAATGATTACATCTGATTCTGCTTTTACCTTCTTAATCCATTTTTTCAGTTCTTCAATTGGCTCTGTCACCTTCCAGCCCAGTAAATCATAAAGATGCGTGAACGGTGCCGTTAGACCGATGACACCCACCCTTGTTCCCTTTTTCGAATGATAGATCTTATATGGCTTTACCCAGCTAGGATGGCTTCCATTTTGCTGAAAAAAATTCGCTAACAGAACGTCAAACTGAGCGTTTTCATAGAGTTCATTTAAGTCTTCAAAGGGTAGGTTAACCCCTTCATTGTTTCCAATCGTTACAGCCGTAAAGTGACTCTCATTTAAGAGATCAATATTCCCTTTTCCTCTTGTCGCTTCTGTGAAAGGATGCCAGCGATCAATAAAATCTCCGATATCAAATAGAAACACATCCTCATCTTTTTGGTGATGCCTTGTTTGTCTTTCTGCTACGAACTGCTTAATTCGCGGCCAATTTTCTAAGTGGCTGTGTACATCGTTTGTATGATAAATATGTATGGTTTCCATTCTCAACCTACCCAAAGATTCCTTGATAAATTAATCGGATTCCTACAACAATAAGAATCGTTCGTAAAATTAACACAATCGTTTTACTCTTAAGCTTTGTGTTTAAGTAGACACCCACTCTAGCCCCAATCCATGCTCCCGGTACCAAAGCAAGAGCATAGAGCCAATCGACATTACCTAAGGAAATATGTGTAATTGAGCTGAGCAATGATGTTGGTAAAATCATAAACATTGAAGTGGCCGTTGCGACATGGGGTGGAAAGAAAAATACCAAAATCATCGTTGGGACCATTAATGAACCACCGCCAACACCAAAGATTCCTGATAAAAAGCCCACGATAAAAGCAATCAGGACTCCCACGATTGGATTATATCCATATTCAAAGGTTTTACCCCTATTATCTGTAAAGGTTCGAATAATCCCCCGGTCCTTCCGATAAGGGATAGGCTTTAATTTGTCCTTTAGTAGTAAAATAATCGAAATAAAGATAATAAATAGTCCGAAAAAAATATTGAAGGTTTTCATATGTAAGCCTTCAGTCACCCATGCACCGAGAATACTCCCCGGGCCACTTCCAATGAGAAAAATCAGACCGCTTTTATAATCAATGGTTTTGTATTTCATATAGGCTAAGGTGGATGACAGGCCAGTAAAAATCATCGTAAAAAGTGATGTCCCTACCGCTACCTGTGGTGTTATATGCCCAAAGGCTGGCAGGGTGGATAAATAAAGTAACGAGGGAACAATGACAATTCCTCCGCCTAATCCAATCAGCGAGCCAAGTGAGCTTGCGATAAGACCAATAAAAACGATTAAAATCCATTCCATGTTTTCTTTCTCCTAACTTTTATAATAAATCCAACTGGCGTGGAGCAAGTCCCTTGTATTCGAGATGCAAAAGATTAATCATTTCCTTCGCATTATCTGCCGCATCTCCGCCAGAGTTGTTGTTAAAAAGGAGATAGACATCTTTTGAGTTCTTGGCTAATTCCTGAATGGAGAGTGCCCATTCTTCTAGCTCTTGTTGGTTATAGCGGTAAAGATAGCGAACCTCACGCCAATCCACTCCTGTCCGTTTTTGCCAGCCGTGGACATTGCGACCGTGAAACCTTACAAGAACCTTATCGGGGGTTGTCGTCTCTACTACAGTTGGAATGCTGCCTTCTCCAGATTGTGGTTCATCGCAAATACTATGAATCCAATTTTCTTTGGTCATAAACTCCAGTGTTTTCGACCGATACTGAGGTGCGAACCATGATTGGTGTCTGAACTCTAATGCACACGAGAGGTTACCCATTTCCTGCTTGCACCATCTTAAGTATTCGACATTTTCTCTCGTACACGTAAACCATGGTGGAAATTGAAAGAGGGTCATCGCTAATTTATTCGTTTCTATGTATGGCTCAAGCGACTCTTTAAATGCTCTAAACATCGCTGGTTTATTTTCAAACGGAACCTCCCCGCGCATATGTCCGGTCATCCCTTGGTAGGCTTTAACGATAAACTGGAAACTGGGCGGTGTTTCCTGGACCCACTTTTCCGCATTTCTTTGAGGTTGAATCGCATAAAAAGCGGAATCAACTTCTACGATGGGAAAATGGCTTGCATACGCCTTTAGTTTGTCCCGTGAGGATATTTGGCCGGGATATAAGCTGTCATGATCTCCCCAGCCCGTTACACCGATATAAATCAAAGAACTCACCTCCAACTATTAATAATAGCATAACCATTTTTCGATGGGGGCGGAAGATTTTTAGGTGAGAATAACAATTTCTTGGCAAATGAGGTGTAGTCGCTAGTAAAGTGGTGCATCCGATAGTAAACTTGCCTTATCCGCCAGTAAAGTGGTGCCATCTGAAAGTAAGCCACACCCATCCGCGCGGTAGGCCAAAATTTCAACGCAAAAACCCGCCTGCCAACAACGGCAAGCGGGTTTTTTTATCAAAAATATTAACCAATACTGCCTTCCATCTCGAACTTAATGAGACGGTTCATTTCCACGGCGTATTCCATTGGTAGTTCTTTTGTAAATGGCTCAATAAAGCCCATGACGATCATTTCGGTTGCTTCCTGTTGAGAAATACCACGACTCATCAAGTAGAAAAGCTGCTCTTCAGAAACTTTCGAAACCTTCGCTTCATGCTCGAGTGAGATGTTATCATTTAAGATCTCATTGTATGGAATCGTATCTGATGTTGATTTGTTATCCATAATTAATGTATCACATTCGATATTAGAACGTGCCCCGTCTGCCTTACGTCCGAAGTGAACTTGGCCGCGATAGGTTACCTTACCGCCATGTTTAGAAATGGATTTAGAAACGATTGTTGAAGATGTATTTGGTGCTAAATGAATCATTTTTGCACCCGCATCCTGGTGTTGACCTTTACCGGCAATCGCAATTGATAATGTCAACCCACGAGCGCCCTCGCCTTTTAAAATTACGGCAGGATACTTCATCGTTAATTTTGAACCGATGTTTCCGTCAATCCATTCCATTGTCGCATTGGCATCACAAACCGCACGCTTGGTCACAAGATTAAAGACGTTATTCGCCCAGTTCTGGATCGTTGTATAACGGCAGTAAGCATCTTTTTTAATAACAATTTCAACAACGGCACTGTGGAGTGAGTTAGTTGTATAAACAGGTGCTGTACAACCCTCAACATAGTGCACGTGTGCGCCTTCATCGACAATGATTAAGGTCCGTTCAAATTGACCCATGTTTTCAGAGTTGATGCGGAAATAAGCTTGTAATGGTGTATCCACTTTCACACCTGGCGGTACATAGATGAACGAGCCACCTGACCATACGGCAGAGTTAAGTGCTGCAAATTTGTTGTCCGTTGGAGGAATTGTTTTTCCAAAGTGCTCGCGGAAAATATCTTCATTTTCTCTCAAAGCGGAATCTGTATCCTTAAAGACGATCCCTAAGTCTTCAAGTTCTACTTTCATGTTGTGATAAACTACTTCAGATTCATACTGGGCAGAGACCCCGGCAAGGTATTTTTGCTCAGCTTCTGGAATCCCAAGTTTATCAAAAGTAGCCTTGATTTCTTCGGGTACTTCATCCCATGACTTCTCAGATTTCTCAGATGGTTTTACATAATAAGTAATCTCATCAAAGTTTAATGAAGACATGTCGCCGCCCCATTGTGGCATTGGCATTTTGTAAAAATGCTCTAGCGACTTCAAACGGAAGTCTAACATCCATTGTGGTTCGTTCTTCAATTTAGATATTTCTTTTACGATATCAGATGTTAAACCACGCTTAGATCGGAATATGGAAACGTCTTTATCGGCAAAACCATATTTATAATCACCGATTTCCGGCATCTTTTTCGCCATCGTCGTGTTCCTCCATTTCTTAAACGAATAAGGCCTAAAAATGCCCTATTTCATCCTATTCTTTTTCCTCTTCTTTTAAGCTCTTTTCCATGGCTTTCCATGCTAGGGTCGCACATTTGATACGGGCTGGAAATTTACAAACACCTTGAAGTGCTTCAATATCACCTAAATCAAGATCGTCTTCGTCGTAATCAATTCCCTGCATCATGTCAGAAAAAATCTTGGCTAGCTTTAAAGCTTCTTCGATTTTTTTCCCCTTTATTGCTTGCGTCATCATCGAAGCGGATGACATGGAAATCGAGCAGCCTTCTCCTTCTTGCCTTGCGTCGACAACAATTCCATTTTCCACTTTTAGTGTCAATTGAATGCGGTCCCCACAAGTTGGGTTATTCATATTAATGGTATGGTTGCCATCCTCTAAAACACCGCGATTACGCGGATTTTTATAATGATCCATAATCACCTGACGGTAAAGTGTATCTAAATTATTAGAAGACATCGCTGAAATACTCCTTTGTTTTTACAAGTCCTTCAACAAGTTTATCTATATCATCTTCTGTATTATACAGGTAAAAACTGGCCCGTGCGGTTGCGGACGCTTTCAACCATCTCATTAACGGCTGGGCGCAATGATGACCGGCACGAACCGCAATACCTTCTGCATCAAGCACCGTTGCTACATCATGTGGATGAACATCACTTAAGTTAAAGGTGATTAGACCGGCACGTTTGGCTGCATCAAGGGGACCATAAATAGTCATTCCTTCAACAGCAGCCATTTTTTCTAACGCATAGGCTGCAAGTTTATGTTCATGCTCGGCAATTTGATCTAGGCCAACTTCATTTAAAAAGTCGATCGCTGCTCCAAGACCAATCGCTCCTGCAATGATCGGTGTTCCTGCTTCGAACTTCCAAGGAAGCTCTTTCCAGGTTGACTCTTGTAATTGTACAAAATCAATCATTTCGCCGCCGAACTCGATTGGTTCCATGTTTTCGAGTAGATGTTTTTTTCCATAAAGAACACCAATACCGGTCGGGCCGCACATTTTATGTCCTGAAAAAGCTAGAAAATCACAATCTAAATCTTGAACATCAATTTTCATATGTGGAGCACTTTGGGCCCCGTCCACAACCATGATTGCCCCATGATCATGGGCGATTTGAGCAATTTCTTTGACCGGATTGATGACACCAAGAACGTTGGATACTTGCATAACAGAGACAATCTTTGTATTGGCTGTAATGGTTGCACGTACATCATCGAGTGAAATCGTTCCATCTGCTTGAAGTGGAATGTATTTCAACTGGGCGCCTGTCTTCTTGGCCACTTGCTGCCACGGAATGATATTACTGTGGTGTTCCATATACGTAATGACGATTTCATCGCCTGCTTTTAAGTTCGCTGCCGCATAGCTTGCAGCCACTGTATTAAGAGATGTTGTCGTTCCTCGAGTGAAAATTACTTCTTGAGTAGACTTGGCATTGATGAACTTACGAACCTTTTCCCTTGCACCTTCGTAAGCATCAGTTGCTCTTGTTCCTAGTGTATGCACACCACGGTGGACATTGGAATTAATTTCACGATAATATTTTTCAATTGCCTCGATAACTTGGAGTGGTTTTTGTGATGTTGCAGAACTATCCAAGTATACCAATGGCTTGCCATTGACCTCTTGATCTAAGATTGGAAATAGACTACGAATATCCTTGATATTCATTAGCGTACTTTCCTTTCAATTACCTCAGTTAACTGTTTCTTTACTCCTTCAATCGGAAGTTGATTGACAACTGGTGCTAGGAAACCATGAATAACTAAGCGTTCTGCTTCTTCTTTACGAATTCCACGGCTCATCAAGTAGTAAAGTTGAACAGGGTCAACTCGTCCGACAGATGCAGCGTGACCAGCTACGACATCATCTTCATCGATTAAAAGAATCGGATTGGCGTCGCCACGTGCTTTTTCACTTAGCATAAGAACACGTGATGTTTGTTGTGCATCTGATTTAGAGGCCCCATGTTCGATTTTTCCAATCCCATTAAATATAGATGTAGCATTTTCTTTCACAACACCGTGATTTAAAATATTTCCAAATGTATGTCTTCCGAAATGAACAACCTTTGTCGTAAAGTTTTGCGTTTGCTCGCCACGTCCGACAACAACTGTTTTAGTATCTCCAATAGAACCATCACCAAGGAGGTTCGTTGTGTTCTCTGAGATGGTATTTCCCTCATTCATTAAACCAAGGGCCCATTCAATTCGGGAATCTCTTCCGGCAACGCCGCGGCGATTCACATAGGTAGTAATTCCCTTAGCTAACGTATCAACCGCACCGAATTGCACTCGTGCATTAACGTTCGCGATCACTTCCGTCAGGATATTAACTAAGGTATTCGATGTTTCCATCGTTGAAAAATAATTTTCTACGTAGGTCACTGAACTATTGTCGTCTGCGACCACAATGACATGGTTAAACAAGTTAGCTTCAACGTCATCATGTACATAGACTGCCTGAATTGGTTCGGAAATTTCCACATTTTTCGGAATATATAAGAACACTCCACCATTAACTAGTGCCGCGTTTAGAGCTGTTAAGCGATGTTCATCGGCATTAATGGCTTGTGTCATATAATACTTTTTCAATAAGTCGCCATGCTCTTTTGCTGCAGTAAATATATCTGTAAAAATAACACCTTTGCTTTTTAGCTCTTCTGATAAAGTTAAAAAGGCAGGAGTTTGATTTCGCTGAATATATAAATTTTTATTATCGGCCTCTAAGTCAACTAATGCCTTCACTTCTTCCGGTAATTCTAAAAGTGAAGGATAGGCTGAACTTTTTACAGTATGTTGAGTGAATTGAGTAAAATTCCACTTATCAATCTTTGTTTTGTCCGGTCTTGGCATTGGCAGTTGGTCGAACTCAGCTAATGCTTTAAGACGAAGTTCTTCAAACCAAGCAGGCTCGCTCGTTTCTTTTGAAAAGGAGCGAACATTGTCCTTATCAAATGGTAATTTGGTTTCAGTTGTCATTGTAATCCTCCTAACCCTCTCTTACGCTTCTTGCCCAACTGTTTCATCTTCAATTCCAAGTTCTTGTTTGATCCAGTCATATCCTTCAGCTTCTAAGCGTTGTGCCAATTCTGCTCCGCCTGATTTTACTACACGGCCTTGCATCATTACATGCACATGGTCTGGAGTGATATAGTTTAAAAGTCGTTGATAGTGTGTAATGACTAAGCAGCCGAAATCTTCGCCCCGCATTTGATTGATCCCTTTTGATACGACCTTCAAGGCATCGATATCTAGTCCGGAGTCAATTTCATCTAAGATAGCGATTTTTGGTTCTAACATCATCAATTGCAAAATTTCATTCCGTTTTTTCTCACCGCCGGAGAAGCCTTCGTTTAAGTAACGTTGCGCCATATCAAGGTCCATTTCAAGGAATTCCATTTGCTTATCCATTTTACGGATGAATTTCATTAATGAAATTTCATTTCCTTCACCAAGTCGGCTATTGAGTGCTGAACGTAAAAAATCGGCATTTGTAACGCCGTTAATTTCACTAGGATATTGCATTGCTAGGAATAGTCCTGCACGTGCACGCTCATCCACTTCCATATCTAGAACATTTTGTCCATCTAAGGTAATGGTTCCGCTGGTTACTTCATATTTTGGGTGTCCCATAATTGCCGAAGATAAAGTAGATTTACCCGTTCCATTTGGGCCCATGATAGCGTGGATTTCTCCACCTTTTATTTCAAGGTTCACACCTTTTAAAATTTCTTTCCCATCAATTGCTACATGTAAATCTTTGATTGTTAACGTTGATCCAGCCATATCTATACCTCCAAAGAGAAAGTGTTGTACATTTAGATTGAGTTATTCAATAACTCTATTCTCATTTTATTCTCATTCTAATCTTATAACAAATGAAATGTATTAGCAACTCTTAAACAGTAAAAACAGTCCACCTATTTTCATTAAGCAAGTACCAAATGAGAATGAAAAATGGCTTTTAGTGAAAATTCTGACGAATCCTTTATTAGTAAATAGCACTCGATTAAAATCATACCCTATTTTTTTGCAATTTGCCAAGAGAATTTAGGTCATAGGTTCCTTCTATTTTTACCCATCATTACCGTTTAAATGTATAATGCTTTTCTCCAACTCCATAGAAAAAGCCAGTGTTTCCACACTGACTTTCTTCCTATTTATTAGCTTACTCAGAAACCGGTACAACGGCACCTTTGTATTTGTCTAGAATGAAATCTTGGATTTCTTTTGATTGAAGTACTTCTACAAGTGTCTTGATTTCTTTGCGGTTTTTATCCTCTGAACGAACAACCACAAGGTTTGCTGGAACAACGTCATCGCCTTCAAAGGCAATTCCATATTTTCCGATGTCAATACCGCCTTCTAATGCATAATTCGTATTGATGACGACCGCATCACCTTCACCGCTATCGAATGAAGAAGCTAATAATTTTGCTTCAATTAAAGTGGAGAAGTCAAGGTTCTTTGGATTTTCGACAATATCCTCAACTCTTGCATTTGCGCCAACGCCTTCTTTAAGCTTAATTAAACCTTCTTTTTCAAAAATAGGTAAAATACGTCCATGGTCACTTAGAGAATCACTCATAATAATTTTTGCACCTTTTGGAAGGTCTTTTAAGCTTTTGTATTTTTTAGAATAAATTCCGATTGGTTCCTTATGAATTCCACCAACACTAACAAAATCAAAATCCTTATTTTCCTTCATTTGCAAATCTAAATACCCTGGTGTTTGAAAATAGTTTGCGTCAAGTTCTTTATCCTTTAATGCAACGTTTGGCAGGATATAATCCTGGAACACTTGGATTTCTAAGTCAATGCCTTTTTCTTTCAATAAAGGTTTTGCCGCTTCTAGGACTTCCGCATGCGGTACAGCAGATGCACCAACAACTAATTTCTTGTTACCATCTTTTCCTGCCTTTTCTGCAGTATCATTTTTAGCACCACCGCAAGCTGCTAGGGCAAAAGTCAATAATGCAATGGCAATCAAACTAAATATCTTTTTCATAATCTTACTCCTCCTATTATCGTTTATCTGTTTTTTTTGTATAATAATCTCCAATAAATTGGATGATAAAAACTAAAATTAGAATCGCAATTGTTGCCACTAACGTAACCATCGGTCTATTGCGCTGAAAACCTTCAAGGTAGGCAAAATGTCCAAGTCCACCAGCTCCAATGACTCCGGCCATCGCTGTAAAGCCGACGAGCGAAATAGCTGTGACTGTAATTCCTGAAATTAATGCCGGCATAGATTCCGGGATTAATACTTTAAAAATGATATGACCATGTGTTGCTCCCATCGATTGCGATGCTTCAATAACACCTTTATCGATTTCCCTGAGGGCAATTTCTACCATACGAGCATAAAAAGGAGCTGCTCCAATAATGAGGGCTGGAAGCGCCGCATTTGCCCCGAGCATCGTATGAAGCAAGAATTTTGTAAAGGGAATTAATAAAACGATTAAGATAATAAAAGGAATGGATCTAAAAATATTAACAAAGGCGGCAATAACGACATTAACTGGCCGATTCGCCCAAATATTCCCTTTATCTGTTAAAAACAACAATAGACCTAGAAATAATCCTAAAATAAATGTCGCAAACACGGAAATAGAAGTCATATAAATAGTTTCACGTGTTGCTTCTAATAAATTCTCCCACTTTACCATTTCCATAAAATCAGCCATTACTGATCACCTCCACGCCGACTTGCTGTGAGTGAATATAATCGATGGCTTTCTGTATCTCGTTTGATTGTCCATCCAAGTGAATAAATAATGTTCCGTATGATCCGTTTTGCGTATGTGAAATTTTCCCTTGCAGAATATTGACAACCACATCGAAATTCCGGATTACATTTGTAATTAATGGATGTTCGGTAGCTTCCCCAATGAATGAGAGCTGAACCACTTGACCATGCGGATAAAGTTCAAGCAGATGTTGAGTTGTTTCCTTCGTTTCTTCTGGTTCCGTTACCTGCTGGACAAATCGCTTTGTAATCGGCTGCTTCGGGTGTTTAAACACATCGAGTACTGGACCAAGCTCGACGACCTTTCCGTTTTCCATAACCGCAACCTGGTGGCATATTTTCCGGATGACGTGCATTTCATGAGTAATTAAAACAATCGTCAATCCTAATCTTTTATTAATATCAACTAACAATTCCAAAATAGAATCTGTTGTTTGCGGGTCTAGTGCTGAAGTTGCTTCATCACAAAGGAGTACTTTTGGATTATTGGCAAGCGCCCTTGCAATCCCGACACGCTGCTTTTGTCCGCCGCTTAACTGGGATGGATAAGCATTTTCTCTTCCTTCTAGACCAACTAGTTTAATAAGCTCATCGACTCTTTTTTTCCTTTGTGAACCATTTACACCTGCAATTTCGAGTGGAAAAGAAATATTTTCACTAACCGTCCTCGACCACAGTAAGTTAAAATGCTGAAATATCATGCTGATTTCCTGGCGTGCTTTTCGAAGTTCTGTTCCTTTGATTTTGGAAATAACTCGTCCTGCCACCGTAACGGTTCCGTTGGTTGGCAGCTCCAGACCATTTAACATTCGAATTAAGGTACTTTTACCAGCCCCACTGTATCCAATTACTCCGAAGATTTCACCCTCTTGAATTTCTAGGTTCACATCATCGACGGCTTTTAACTGCCCTTGTTTAGAAGGGAAAATCTTCTGAACATTTTTTATTGATATCACTTGAATCACCTGCTTTTTATTCAATTTACCTAACATTCTGAAATATCTTTATTCTAGTACACCGCTTAAATATAATATAGGATTTGATATTTTTAACAAAAAGATTCTATTTTAATAAAATAAAAAGCCTTTCTGCATAGGCAGAAAGGCATCATTAAAAATAATCCTTTCTCCCATCTCCCAAAGCAATCGCTTTGTGTGAATTGGCACCATTTCAATAAAAACTATTGACGGTTGCCGGGCTTCATCGGGCACATCCCTCCACCTCTCTTGATAAGAGCATCAAGTATCCTATATTCAATTAAGACGTTAATTTTTTAAGTAAATTATATTACGAGAGCAATCGTATCATGTATAAAAAGGGGTGTCAATGAAAATATCTTCATATTCGGAAAAATAAGTTTTGGTAGCTTTTAAGCATTCACCTTTAATGAAGTTTCACCCGTTGCAGCCAAAATAGCTGATTCAAGATCTTCGATGAGATCCTCAACATTCTCGATACCGATGGAAAGGCGAATCAAATCCTCTGTTACACCTGCAGCTTTCAGGCCTTCAGCATCTAATTGCTGATGGGTGGTGCTTGCCGGGTGAATAATTAAACTTTTTGCATCGCCAACGTTTGCAACATGAGCCCATAGAGTAATTGAATCAATTAATTTGGCCCCGGCTTCTTTACCGCCTTTAATCCCGAAGACAACCATAGAACCGGCACCTTTTGGCAAGTACGTTTTGGTTAATTCATAATCTGGGTGCGATGGGTGCCCCGGATAAGAAACCCATTCCACTGCCGGATGATTGGTTAAATATTCAACGACTTCTTTGGTATTAGCCACATGCTCCTTCATGCGGACATGCAGTGTTTCTAGACCAAGGATAAACTGGAAAGAATTTTGCGGACTTAATGCCGGTCCTAAGTCACGCAGCAATTGAACTCGTGCTTTAATAATATAGGCGATTGCACCTAGGGCTTCTGCATAAACCAGGTCATGGTAGCTTGCATCTGGTGTAGTGAAGCCAGGGAATCGCGGTGAATTCCAATCAAACTTCCCTCCATCCACTATAACTCCACCGGTAGTCGTTCCATTTCCTAGGAGCCATTTTGTGGCAGAGTGAATAACGATGTCGGCACCATGTTCAATTGGCCGGCACAGGTATGGTGTAGCAAAGGTATTATCAATAATTAGTGGAACGCCTGACGCATGGGCAATCTCGGCCACCTTTTCAATATCAAGGATCCGCAGGCTTGGATTACCAATGGTTTCAGCAAAAACAGCCTTTGTTTTATCGGTAATCGCATTGCGGAAGTTTTCAGGATTTTCAGGGTCCACAAATTTCACTTTAATCCCGTATTTAGGAAGCGTGACTGCAAAAAGATTATATGTTCCGCCATAGAGATTGGAAGCAGACACAATCTCATCACCTGCTTCGGCAATATTTAAAATAGCAAGGGTAATAGCTGCCATTCCGCTAGCAACGGCTAGGGCACCGACGCCGCCTTCCAATAATGAGACTCTTTCTTCAAAAACAGTAGTAGTCGGATTGTGAATCCGTGTGTATATGTACCCGGGCTCCGCTAAACTAAATAGGTTTGCCGCATGCTCGGTATTCTTAAATTGATAGGCATTGTTTTGATAAATCGGAACAGCACGAGCACCTGTTACTGGATCTGGAGATAAACCACCATGAACACTCAAGGTTTCAAAACGATACTTCTTCTGATTTTCACTCATACTACTTCCTCCTCTTTTGCACTTCATTAAACAAAACCCCCGCTTCATAGAAGAGGGGGTCTCTCTCCTCATCTTCCAGAGCTTTGTTGCTCTGCTGGATTTAGCACCGTGTTATTGTGTTTAAAAACCGGTTGCCGGGCTTCAAAGGGCCAGTCCCTCCGCCACTCTCGATAAGTATGTTTATTGAATTGTTTTTATTATTAGATTATTTAATTAAAACTTTACAGCAAGTTTAATTCCGAGTCAATAGCTTTGATTAGATTATTTTCGAAAAATTTTCCTGTGATTTTGTCAAATAAAAGATCGATTCTAGCAATAATGTGGTGCGGATGGGAGCGGAAATAGTTAATTGGCCGTTCCGTTCAAGAGTTCTAAGTCTTTCCTTCCCTTCAAGCAGCTGCTTGATCACCTGAAGGTCACCACGTATTTCAGGAATCGTCTGTGTCCCTTCGTTATCATGAAGAATGAAAACTTCTCTATTCTTAAAAAGGATCTGAATGGTTGTCAGTTCACTGATCAAATTGACTCGCAAATCGCCATGCTCTAGTAACGGCAGAATATGCCCTTGCTGTTTAACCGCTAATTGAAACGCTTTCATTGCTTCCTTCATTTGCACCACTCCGGTCTCTACTCTCTTCTATTAACTATACAGGAGCGGGTCATGAAAACCTTTATAAAGTAGTCGACAATTATCTGCTTTTGGGAGCGAAGTTAGGGGAGATTTCCCGAGAAATATGTCGGATCCTCTACACTTTTTAAGACATTCAAAAAACAGATGCACGATGCGCATCTGCTTTAGGATATATACTGTTTTATTTTTTCAAGCAAAAACGGAACTGATTGGAAGGCATAGAGTGTCTCCCGTACCTTACCAGCATCGATAAATAGTAGACAGGGGACACTTTCAATTTCAAATTCGTTAGCAAGGTCGGGGTGGAAGTTTAAGTTCATTTTGCCCATTTCAAGTTCTACCAGCTGCTCAATGACCTGGAGCATTTTTGAGGCTACCTGACAGGTCCCGCACATGGGCGTATAAAAATAAACTAATCCGGTTGCCTCTCGATCAAGAAAGGCTGTTAAAGCGGTTCGATTCCATTCGTTCATATATCTTTTAACCCATTTCTAAAAATTCGGTATGAACATCGATATTGGCTCCAATGAGAACAGTCGCCAAATGGTGAACTGGCGCAGTAGCTACCTCACGATACATTCGGTCAATATATAAATGTTCAGCTTGTGGAAATTCTCGTTTTAACTGTTTGCGGAGTTTCTCTCCTGAGAAGTCGGCATCGACAAGAATATAGACATCCTTATTCTCAAGAAATTCAATCAATTCATCTAATTTTGTAATACTGATCGTACCATTGGTACAAATAATTTCTACTGGTTCCTTAACAATTCTTTTTACCTTATTTTTATCTGATTTTCCTTCGACAATAAGAACTTTGTCAACATACGAATCATTCATCATTCATCACCTGTATTAGAAGTTGTTTATGTTAACATATTCTAAAATATTGATTACGTGTGCCTTCTTCTGCCTATGTTAACTTTATCATTATTGTCATTTTAAGAATAGGAATTTGCCTGCGAGTTACGCAGGATAAACGCCTAAATAACACTCGTTAACACCAGCCTCCATCATCACAATCCGTATATTTAGCATCTTTACCTTCCGTTGTCGTAACATGTTGATAGATTTTTTGCTGCTCCACTTCAAAATGATGCTCTAATTCCACTTGCATGTGATCGGAGAGTTTCATTTTTCCAATTGGCGTATTATCAAGAAACAGTTCCATTTCTCCATTTTTCATTTTCCCAATGACTCGGTCAGTTACATCCACTCTTTGCTGCTTTAACGTCATGTTTCCCACCCTCTTCAATATATTTATTATAAGTTTCCCTAAAATAGTAGAAGAAAAAGTGGGAAAATAAGAGAAAAAGCACCTTGACAAGGTGCCTTTCCGAATTCATTAGTCTTCTTTTGTCATTTCTTCATATTGTTCAGCTGTCATTAGTTTATCAAGCTCGCTGCTGTCAGTTAATTCAACAACAATCATCCATGCTTTTTCGTATGGTGATTCGTTGACAAATTCAGGGCTGTCACTTAAGTCTTCATTGACTTCCACAACTTTACCGCTGACAGGTGCATAAAGTTCAGAAACAGTTTTTACTGATTCTACACTACCAAATGGTTCGTCAGCTTTTAGTTCATCGCCCACTTCTGGAAGCTCAACAAAAACGATATCTCCTAATTCATGCTGTGCAAAAGCAGTAATCCCTACGCGGACCTTTTCCCCTTCAACCTTTACCCACTCATGTTCTTCTGAATAACGTAATTCCTTTGGTGTACTCATCTTCTAAATCCCTCCATTATTTTTTCTAAAAAATCTATCATCGAAATAAATCGATTTCCATAAGTAATGATGAAGAAGCGGCTTAACGCCACATTTTTTCAAACTCCTCTTCTTTAAAGCCAACAGTGACACGCTCACCATTCGTTAAAATCGGACGTTTGATTAACATGCCATCGGAAGCAAGTAACTCTAGCAGCTCTTCATCTGTAGCAGACTTCATTTTATCCTTTATACCTAATTCTCGGTATTTCATACCGCTTGTATTAAAGAATTTTTTTAATTCGAGTCCACTTTTTTGATAAAAATCCTTCAGCTCCTCAAGACTTGGAGGATGTTCCACAATATGTACTTCTTCATAGGAAAGATGATGGGCATCCAGCCATTTCTTCGCGTTTCGACAAGTGCCGCATTTTGGATACCAGTAAAACGTCAGTGACATCAATTTCACCGCCCTTTCCCGCAAAAATCAATGACTTGTCTTTCGTCACTTGAATATTATCATAACGTTTTTCAAAATCCTAATGCAAAAAATATGTTCAATATAATAAAATTCGACTAATTTTTTAAAAATCCTTCCTTTTCTAATATAAAATTTAAACTCCCTTCCGAGTTGGAAGGGAGCCCTGTTAATTAAACAATATAGCGCTCAGCGTCGATAATAACATCGGCGGCTTCACGTTTTTTCGCAATCACATTAATTGGGGTATGACGGGTAAATTTACGAAGCGAAGACAACATCATTCGGAGCGTATCCCCCTGTTCAACCGCCACTAACGTTTCTTTTGCAATCGCCTCAAGCTCATTGAAGGCTTCTTGGCAGTAGATTTGTGTATATAGAAGCTTTTGCTTGTTCTTATCTAAACCGTTTTTTGCAATCGCCTTTTCCGTACGTAATACAACGGATTCCATTGCATAGACATTTGAAATTAGGTCGGCGATATTAGCTAAAACTTCTTGCTCTTTTTCAAGCGCTTTGCCAAACTTTTGGGCAGCTAATCCTGCGGATAGGAGCGCAATTTTCTTCGCATTTCTGACAAGATATTTTTCCTGAGCAAGCGGCTCATCACCAGGCTCTTCCGGCATTAACATCATTAATTCCTCCTGCAACGCCATCGCCTTTTGGAATAATGGAAGCTCACCCTTGAAGGCTTTTTTCAATAAGGTGCCTGGCACCAGCAGGCGGTTAATTTCATTCGTTCCTTCAAAAATACGTTGAATTCGCGCATCACGGTACGCTCTTTCAATTGGATATTCCTGCATGAAGCCATATCCGCCATGAATTTGGACACCTTCATCTGTTACATGGGCTAATACTTCACTGGCGAAGAATTTATTAAGTGAACATTCAATCGCATATTCGGCAATCGAATTTGCCACTAATTTAATATCTTTTTCTTGCTCAGTTGTCAGCTTGCCTTGGTTTTCTTCGTACAGGCCAATCGTACGGTAGACCGAGCTTTCCGCCGCATAAATTTCAGAAGCAAGAGTACCGAATTTTTCTTTTGTTAAATTAAATTGTGAGATTGGTGTTTTAAATTGCTGACGGCCATTTGCATATTTAACCGTTAATTCAAATGCCTTCTTGGAACCGCCTACACTTCCAACCGCTAACTTATACCGACCAATATTGAGGATGTTAAAGGCAATCACATGACCTTTACCAATTTCCCCTAATAAATTTTCGACAGGAACAGGAACATCCTCTAAAATAAGTGTCCGAGTGGAAGAACTCTTTATGCCCATTTTCTTCTCTTCCGCGCCGGTAGAAACGCCAGGGAATTCCCGGTCAACGATAAATGCGGTAAATTGCTCGCCATCAATCTTGGCATATACAACAAATACATCAGCAAAACCGGCATTGGTAATCCATTGTTTTTCCCCGTTTAAGATATAATGAGTTCCTGCAGCATTTAATCTCGCGGTTGTTCTAGCACCAAGAGCATCAGATCCCGAGCCGGGTTCTGTTAAGGCATACGCAGCTAGTTTCTCACCTGAAGCAAGGGCCGGTAAATATCTACGCTTTTGGTCTTCATTCCCGAATAAAACGATTGGGAGAGAACCGATACCCACGTGTGCACCATGTGAAAGGGAGAATCCTCCGCCAGCTGCCATTTTCTCAGTAAGAAGGGAGGAAGTGACTTTATCTAAGGCTAAGCCGTCATATTCCTCAGGTACATCCACGGCTAAGAGACCCAGCTCTCCTGCCTTCTTAAGAAGTTTTACCGTCCGGTCGAATTCATGGTTTTCTAAATGTTCCAGCTGCGGAACTACTTCTTTTTCCACAAAGTCTTCTGCGGTTTTCGCAATCATCAAATGCTCTTCGGTAAAATCCTCCGGTGTAAACAGTCTTTCATAGGAAATATCCTCAATTAAAAAGCTTCCGCCTTTAATGATTTTTTCGGTTTGGTTTGTCATTATTAATTCCTCCTAATCATTGATTAGATGGGGGCATCTAGCCGCCCCCTTGTAAAAGGTATATGTCTAAGGGCAGCCCAAAATGATTTAGAGTAGTTCAAAGACTCCAGCTGCACCCATGCCGCCGCCGATACACATGGTCACAACACCAAATTGTTGGTTGCGGCGTTTTAATTCGTGGATTAGCGTGAGTGTGAGTTTAGCACCTGTACATCCAAGCGGATGTCCTAAGGCAATGGCACCGCCATTTACGTTGACGATTTCTTCGTTTAGGCCCAGTTCACGGATAACCTGCAGCGATTGTGACGCGAAAGCTTCATTTAATTCGAACAGGTTAATATCAGATAGCTCTAGACCTGCAAGTTTGACGGCTTTTGGAATCGCGACAACCGGTCCAACCCCCATAATTTCAGGAGGAACACCGCCAACTGCAAACGATCGGAACTTTGCTAACGGCTTAAGGCCGAGTGCTTCTGCCTTTTCACGGTCCATCACCATTAAGGCTGCTGCGCCGTCACTTGTTTGTGAGGCATTACCCGCCGTTACGGTGCCTGACACCGAGAAGGCTGGGCGGAGTTTGCCAAGGGTTTGCAGATTTGTATCCAGACGAACCCCTTCATCCATTGAAAATTGAATCGTTTTTTCAACAAGCTTATTGTCATTATCGACTGTCCTGATTATCACATCGACAGGAACAATTTCATCAACAAATTTCCCTTCGGCAATCGCTTGTGCTGCCTTTTGATGACTTCTTACCGCGAAAGCATCTTGGTCTTCACGGGAAATCCCATATTTCATGGATACTTGCTCGGCGGTGTGACCCATGCCCATATAATATTGCGGGGCTGTTTCTGCCAGTTTGATATTTGGACGGACGACATGCCCCATCATTGGAATCATACTCATCGATTCGGCACCGCCAGCGATTGCTGTATCGGTATGCCCTAGCATGATTCCCTGGGCTGCATATGCAATTGCCTGTAGTCCTGAAGAACAAAAACGATTGACTGTGATCGCAGGGACCGTATAAGGGAGTCCTGCTAATGCCCCAATATTGCGGGCCATATTGTTGCCTTGTTCTGCTTCAGGCATCGCACAACCAATGATTAAATCATCGATATTTCCTTCATAGTTTCCAGCACGCTTTAATGTTTCCTTTACCACCAATGCCCCCAAATCATCCGGGCGAACATGGGCAAGCGTACCTTTCTTCGCTTTACCTACCGGAGTCCTGGCTCCGGCCACGATTACCGCTTCTCTCATGTAAATCCCTCGCTTTCTGTCAAATTATTAATCTATTTTTCTTATACTGGGGTCTGACCCCTCGTTCTAAACTATCTATAACAAAAACTTTTAGTAGAGGGGTCAGACCCCTTGTTTTAGTTTCTTAACGGTTTCCCCTTCACAAGCATATGCTGCATGCGCTGCTGGGATTTTGGCTCCGAAATAAGGCTTAAGAATGCTTGCCTTTCGAGATCCAATAAATATTGTTCATCTACTTCCGTACCAAACGGCACCTTACCGCCAGCTATGACATAGGCAATTTTTTTCGCAATTTTTAAATCATGTTCTGAAATATACCCTGATAGACGCATTGCTTCTGCACCGAGTAAAAGCGTAGCATAACCCGTTTCACCAACGACTGGAACTTTACGGCGAACCTTTGCTTTATAGCCTTTTTCATGTAACGCGAGGACAGCCTGCTTTGCATCATAAAGGAGATGATCATTATTGAAGCTGATTCCATCAGACTTACTTAAGAAATTATTTTCACGTGCTTCTTCAGCAGATGTGGATACTTTTGCGGTTGCAATCGTTTCAAACACTTTATTGGCGATCGTTTGCAGATCAAACGGTATCCCGTTTGGAAGGTTTTCTAAGTGCTTCATATAAAGCTCTTTGTTTCCGCCTCCGCCTGGCAGTAAACCGACACCCACTTCGACTAGACCCATATAGGTTTCTGCTGATGCCTGAATATGTGCAGCAGGCAGACAAACCTCAGCACCGCCGCCAAGTGTCATTCCAAATGGAGCAGCAACAACCGGCTTAGGACTGTATTTCACTTTCAACAGCGCACTATGAAGGTGGCGGACAATCATATCTAGCTCATAAATATTGTCATCCTGAACTTCCATTAACATCATCGCTAGGTTCGCACCGACACAGAAGTTCTTTCCTTGATTGCCGATGACAAGTCCCTTATAGTTTTTTTCCACTTCTTCGACCGCATAGTTAATCATTTGAACGATATCGAGTCCAATCGCATTATTGGGAGAATGGAATTCTAACAGTGCCACGCCATCACCGATATCAATCAGACTTGCCCCACTATTCTTTTTAATAACCCCTTTTTGGTTCTTGATTTTTTTAAGATCGAGCGCCTTCGGATTAAATTCAACCAATCGATATTGGCCGTTATCATAGTAAAACAACTCGCCATTTTCTTCTAAATAAAAGGAGGAATGTCCCTTTTCAAGCATTTCCGTTACCCATGCAGGAACTTCAAGGCCTGCTTCCTTCATCTTCGCAACGGACTTCTCAACGCCAATTGCATCCCATGTTTCAAATGGGCCTGTTTCCCAGCCAAAGCCCCATTTCATCGCACGGTCGATGGATATAATATCATCAGCAATCTCGCCTAATAGCTGGGCAGAATAGACAAGTGACTGGGCCATTGTATTCCATAAGAATTGTCCGGCCCGGTCGTCGGCATATACAAGCGCTTTCAATTTATTGGCGGTGCCTTTTTCCTGCTTGCTAAGTTCAACTGCAGGTGTGGACAGCTTTTTACGAGGTCCATATTCTAATGTCACAGGATCGAGTTCAAGAATTTCCTTCCCTTTTTTCAAAAAGAAGCCCTGACCTGATTTACTGCCAAGCCAGCCTTTTTCAACCATTGCTTTCAAAAAGGCAGGGATTTCAAAAACTTCCTTTTCTTTGCCTTCAACTTTCTCATAGACGTTATTAGCGACATGATAAAAGGTATCCAATCCAACCACGTCAAGGGTACGGAAGGTGGCGCTTTTTGCGCGGCCGATTAACGGTCCTGTAATCGAGTCAACTTCACCGACACTTAAGCCTGCCTTCAGCATTTCCTGAACAGTAACGAGGAGACCGTATGTTCCAATTCGGTTAGCGATAAAGTTTGGCGTATCCTTCGCGATCACCACACCTTTTCCTAACACATCCTCACCGAAAGTTTTCATGAATGAAAGGACTTCCGGCGCCGTATATTGAGTAGGAATCACCTCAAGTAATTTCAGGTAGCGCGGCGGGTTAAAGAAGTGTGTACCAAGGAAATGCTTTTGGAAATCTTCAGAACGCCCTTCGACCATTGCTTCAACTGAGATTCCCGATGTATTTGAACTGATAATGCTGCCTGGTTTGCGGTATTGATCAACCTTTTCAAACACCTGTTTCTTAACGTTGAGGTTCTCTACGACTACTTCAATAACCCAGTCTACGTCTTTCAGTTTGATTAAATCGTCTTCCAGATTACCAGCTTCAATCAATGCTAAATTCTTTTTCACTGCGAGCGGGGCTGGTTTTTGCTTTAATAATTTTTGAATGGACGTTGCACTCATACGATTGCGAACTTGTTTATCTTGTAATGTCAGACCTTTTGCTTCTTCTTCTTTTGTTAGTTCTCGTGGCACAATATCCAATAATAGTGTTGGGATGCCGATATTTGCTAGGTGGGCAGCGATTCCTGACCCCATAACTCCGGATCCTAGGACAGCTGCTTTTTTAATTAATTGGTTCAACATTGTCTCCCCCTTCGAATTTGAATGAACACTCATTCATTTTTTATTCAAAAAAATTTCACAATTGAATGAGTCTCGTTACTAACTACTATAGAATATTTAGAAAATTTGTGCAATGATTAACTGTGGAATTTTTAAATTTTTTTGAAAAATAAATTTTAAAATATTTATCTTTAAAAGGGCATCCTATTTCTTGAGGTGATAACAATGGCGAAAATGAAAAAGGATCCTTCAAAAGCGGGCGTTAGTGCGGCAAGTGTGAAGGGCAATGGCGGTCCGGGCAACGAGGAAGCGCACGTTGATAAAAAGAACAGCCAGAATAATCAGTTTAAAAGAGGATGAAGATAACAGGCTGAGCACATCAGCCTGTTTCTCTTTTTGCATAAAAGTTCCTGTTTGAGAGACCATAAAGTCGTAAAGATTACATTGAATTAGGAGGGTTATTATGCAGCAACAAAATATGAATATGCCCAATATGAATAACATGCAAAGTCAACAGAATAATATGAACATGCAAAATCAGCAAATGAGGATGCAAGAACCTCCCGGAGTCGTATCAACAAAGGATGCTCTTTATTTAACCGATATGATGTCGTGGAACTTGCTGTCTGCGAAGAAAGCACACTTTTTTGCCGGGCAATGTCAGGACCCTGAAATTAGAGCCGCAGCGGAAAAAGTTTGCCAAATGCACCAGCAACACTATCAACAGATCCTAGGCCACCTCGGTCAACATGCCAACCAGCAGCAACCCTTGAATAATATGCAATAACCGAAAAGCGGAAGCGACCGTTTAGCGGCGTATGGCCTGGAGCGCTCCAACTGAGATAAAGGAAACACGGAGAGCGTCAGCGATTCGATGTTGACTTATCGTAGGGCGGAGAGCGAAGGACACTAGCCGCTGGGAGCTGGAGCTAGACAATATTAAGGAGGAGAGAATGACATGAACCAAAATCAAAGTCAACAGCAAAAGATTAAAAACCCTGAGACCCAAGTACCAAAAACCCCGCAAATGAATGATCGGGATTTTATTAATGATCTATTGGCAACGGAAAAATATTTAACAACGGCATATACTCAGCCTATGCATGAAGCCAGTCACGAAGGATTGTATCAAGACATTGTGAAAATCTTTTCCGAAACACAAAACTGCCAGCGTGAACTTTATGATTTGATGTTTAAAAAGGGCTGGTATACTATCGAAGCCGCGGACCAGCAAAAGCTGCAGCAGTCCTACCAGCAGTTTCAAGGGTATACGAACCAGCTTCCATCGGGCAGCACCCTTCAATAATGGAAAAAACCGGAAGCCTAGTGCTTCCGGTTTTTGTATGTACTTATTTTTGAGAAGAGGAGCGATGCTGTTCGTTCAGCACTTTAATTTCATTAATGATTTGCTTCATTTCTTCCTTTGCATCTGGATAGAGCCCATTCCAATGCTTAGTTAATGCAGGCATCGACTTGGCAATATGGGTATACAAAGCCCACATCTTTACCTTCTCCCTCGTCTCATCGGTGGCTTCGCCAACCAATAGTTCACTATATTTTTCAAGCAAAGCTTCGAACTGCTTCGCAAATGTTTTCTCCATCATGACACCTCCTGTCCTTCATAATTTGGGTACATGGGCAGGTTTTGCATCGCTTTCCTGCCGGCAACTGGTAGGTAAAACAACAAGTCTTTCTGACTCTTACCTCTGCATCCCATTCTTCCAAATACGTCTTTTCTGCAAAGTACTTTTGCAGAGGATTTAAGTTATAATGGCCAAACAACTTTCCTTCCGCTTCAGAAATTAAGGAGTGGAAATCCTCTGCAGCCTGATGATAACCTTTTAGCTCGGTTTCATAGAGCCAAAATAGATAGACAGCAATATTTTCCCACAGGATTAACTTCGAAATACCGACGGTTTTTTCCAGTTGGGAGATTAGTGGATAAAGGTTATTTGCAAACAGATCTTTTAAAATGCCCGCACACCATTGGGAGCGGTCGTTTCCATCCCAGTCCTGAACTGTGGCATCCTTTAATGAAATCCCGGGCAGCCAATCTTTCCCCTGTTTAGCTAATTCCATTTTTACATTTTCCAACGACAAATTTAGCCTTTTATTAAAGGCCGTCATCGTATAAAGGGACATCACGGCTAAAAACGCATAGCGTTTAATAAAAATTGAAGCGGCTACCTTTTCAGAAGGGGCCCCAATCGTAACAGATAATTTCTTCAAAAAGTCTTTGAGGAATGATTCATCTAAGAGATTAGCCACATTGAATGAATGCTCTAAGCTTGGATTAAATCGATATTTCTTCAATTGAAATTCTGCTAAAAATTTATCCATTCATCGCAACCGCCTTGTTAAGGATACATCTGCCCTTTCCATAAGGAATGCAGAGTGGTGTCCCAAATAGTGGGTCTACTGTTACTTCACAATCCATGCCAAACACGTTTTTAACAAGGCTGTGGTTGATGACGTACTCTGGTTTCCCTTGGTCATATACCTTCTGATCTTTGATGGCCACCACATTATGAGCATAACGGCAAGCTAAATTAAGATCATGAAGCACCATGACAACGGTTCGCCTTTTCATTTCATTCAATTCAAACAGCAAATCAAGGATTTCGATTTGATGGGTCATGTCCAGGTAAGTGGTTGGTTCATCAAGGAGGATAATATCTGTATCTTGAGCCAGTGTCATCGCAATCCAGGCTCGCTGCCTCTGCCCGCCCGATAGCGAATCAACCGTTCTTTCTTTCAGGTCCTCTAATCGTGTTGCTTTAAGGGCGTCATTGACCTTTTTCTCATCTTCCTCAGACCATTGCTTTAACCATGTTTGATGCGGATAGCGGCCTTGTTTAACGAGCTGAAGGACCGTTAATCCTTCCGGCGCTGAAGGCGACTGTGGTAAAATCGCCATTTTTTGAGCAATTTCCTTTGTGGACTGCTTGGCAATGGCCTTCCCTTCAAGCAAAACAGCACCAGACTTTGGCTTCAACAGACGAGCGATTGAACGAAGCAGCGTTGATTTTCCGCAGCCATTTCCACCAATAAACACGGTGACTTCACCTTTGGGAATCTTCAAATCTAATTCATTAATTATGAGAGTTTCTCCATAGGAAAGTGATAAATTCCTCGTTTCAATCGCATTCATCATCAATGCCAGCTCCTTTTATGAATTTCTGGTTTTAAACAGTAAGTAAATAAAGTATGGTGCCCCAATCCCAGCAGTGAACACACCAGCTGGAACCTCTAATGGTGAAAACAGGGTTCTACCAATTAAGTCGGCAATCATGACAAGAATGCCACCGATTAAGGCGCTCGTCGGAAGTAGTGCTCCGAACGAGGAACCAACCAAACGTCTCGCCATATGCGGTGCCATTAAGCCGACAAAGCCGATCCCACCCGCAAAGGCAACGGAACCACCAATCAAGGCGGTGCTAATCATTAATAAGAGAAAACGCTGTTTTTGGACCTTACCGCCTAATCCTGTCGCCACCTCATCACCAAGCTCTTGAATATTAATTGTACGCGCCACTGCCAACGCAATAATCACGAAGATAACCGTCCACGGGACAAGAATGGCTACATTTTTCCAATTGGATCCGTAAACAGTTCCTGTAATCCAGATATTTGCTTGGCTCGCCTGATATATCGGCCCCATAACCATCGTTAATGTGGTGATTGCTTGCATTAAAGTGGAAATCCCGATCCCAATCAGCACCAGCCTGATTGGTGACACTCCATTTTTCCAAGCAAGGAAATAAACTATAAATCCGACCACTGTTGCACCTATAAAAGCTGCTAATGGCAGCCAAGCAATACTAACCGTTAAGGAATGATTTTTATCACTAAAAATCGCTAAGAAACTAACAACGGCTGCTGCTGCTCCCCCGGTAATCCCTAATACATCCGGAGAAGCAAGTGGATTGCGAATCATACCTTGTAAAATACCACCGGCAATCGCTAAAGATATACCCACCATTAAAGCCACAATAATTCTTGGGAGGCGAAAGGATGTAATAATCAGCTTTTCTATCTCAGGACCGCCGCCAAATAATACTTTTACTACAGTGAGCGGGTTAATTTTCATTTCACCGCTTCCCGTGCTTACGACAAAAACAAGGAAAGTAACTACAAGAAGGACGGTGAGGGTTAAAGTAGCTTTTCGATCCAATAAAAAGGATAATCGGCCATTAAATAGACGGAAATTTTTATATTTAATCATCTTCCATTGAACCCCCTTCTTGCAATGTAAATAAAGAATGGAGTTCCAATGATAGCTGTCATCACACCAACCGGCACCTCAGATGGCATGAACATGTATCGTGCAGCGATATCTGCAGCGATTAATAGGATTGCCCCTAGCACACCTGAAAATGGAATGACCCAACGATGATCAATGCCGACAATCGATCTCGATAAATGAGGGACAACAATGCCGACAAATCCAATTGGACCAGCGACTGCGACGGAACCACCCGCTAATAAAATCACTAGGATACCAATCGCAATTTTGATCAGTCCGGTGTTTAAACCAAGCCCTTTGGCAACATCTTCCCCCATGGACAGGATATTCATTTTGCCGGCAATTAACACGGCACCAATCCAACCTATCCCAATATAAGGTAAAACTGATACAAGCGTCTCTAATTTTCTGCCTTGAACAGAGCCTGCTAGCCAAAACAACACCTGATCAAGCATGACCTCATCCAAAACAAGCAAACCTTGAGTAAAGGAAGAAAACATCGCTGACATCGCTGCCCCTGCTAAGGTTAGTTTCATGGGCGTTAGACCTTCTCGGCCAAATGAGCCAATGCCGTAAACACTTATCGCTGCAACTGCCGCTCCTATAAAAGCAAGCATGCTAAACGCTTGTAAACTATTTACAGAAAACACAGTCATTGCAACGACAACGGCAAACCCGCCACCGGCATTGATCCCAAAGATTCCTGGCGATGCGAGTGGATTTTTCGTTAAGGTTTGCATGAGGACACCGGCAATGGCGAGACTAGCGCCAACGGCTGAAGCGATTAACGCTCTCGGCAGTCTTACGGTTTGAATAATGATATGTTCATTGGATCCATTATCATTTGTAAAGGCTTCAACAGCGGTCTGCCAGCTGGTATCGGTGTAACCATAAATAACACTGGCACACATGGATAATACCATCATTATTATGGCAATTATGAATCCCATCCATTTTAATGAAGTACTTTTTAAGAGCATATTATGGTAACCTTTCTACCCTTTTAATAGTTTTAATTAATTTAAGTCTATCTCCAATTGATAATTATTGTCAATGACTTTGAAAATCATTTTCAATTAAAGCGTTGACATAAAGGTACTTGTCATTTTATGATTAGGTTGTCATTGAAAATGATTATCATTAACAATTAGCTAAGGGGGCTACATAACCAATGAAGGCAATCAAGACCATACTTACTCTTTTTTCTGTTATTACAATTTTCTTATTAGCTGCATGCGGAGGCAATGAAGAAAAAGCTGGTCAGGTAACCAAAACTACCGGTGAAAAATCGTATACAGTAGAACATGCAATGGGATCGACTACTATTAAAGGTACTCCCAAAAAAGTCGTTATTCTTACTAATGAAGGAACGGAAGCACTGCTAGCTTTAGGTGTGAAACCAGTTGGTGCTGTCCAATCTTGGCTTGGAGATCCTTGGTATGAACATATTAAATCGGAAATGGAAGGCGTAGAGGTGGTTGGGGTTGAAAGTGAAGTAAATGTGGAGAAAATTGCCTCATTGAAGCCGGATTTAATTATCGGTAACAAACTGCGCCAAGAAAAGGTGTATGACCAACTAAGTGCGATTGCTCCAACTGTCTTTTCTGAGACGCTAAGAGGTGATTGGAAGGATAACTTTAAATTGTATGCTAAAGCGTTGAACCTTGAAGCAAAAGGAACGGAAGTGTTAAGTGCTTACGATAAACATGTAGAGGATTTAAAAACGGAACTTGGAGATAAAGTAAATCAAGAGGTTTCTGTCGTACGCTTCATGGCAGGAAAATCTCGTATTTATTATACGGATTCTTTTTCAGGAGTACTTTTCGATCAATTAGGCTTTAAACGTGCGGCCCAGCAGGAAGCACTCTTTACTCCAGATAACAAGCTAGGTTTACTGGCTGTAGAGGTTGGTAAGGAAGTTATTCCTCAAATGGATGGAGATCTTCTATTCTACTTTACCTATGCACCACCAGGTGATCAAGCAGCCTTAGATACTGCAAAAGAATGGACAAACGATCCACTTTGGAAAAACCTAAATGCCGTTAAGAGCGGCCATGTATATGAAGTTAGTGATGCAACTTGGAACACTTCCGGCGGCGTTCTGTCCGCTAATATTATGCTCGATGACCTTAAGAACCTATTACTTAAGAAATAAGTAAATTTTTATAAAAAACCTTCCCAGTTTTTTTATAGTAGAAAGAGCGAGGCTTGCCATGGCCTCGCTCTTTTCATTATGGCCAGCGGGAGATTCCGCCAACTTCATGATTTATTCCGCCAAACTTGACTGGGATTCCGCCGATTTCCAAGTTTATTCCGCCAAACTTGGACAGGATTCTGCCGACTTCTTAATTTATTCCGCCAAACTCCTTTATTAGCATCAGCAACAAAAAAAGAGCGTACCCGCGCCGCCCTTTTTACCCACCTTCTATATTAAGCCGTTGTTGAAAACATGTATTTTTTATAATGATAACGAATGGAAAAGATTAAGCCGAGTCCGAGCATATTCCCCATTAAGGCACTACCGCCGTAACTGATAAAAGGCAGAGGAATTCCTGTAATTGGCAGTACGCCAATCGTCATCCCGATGTTCTGAAAGACGTGGAAGGTGATCATGCTGATGACGCCGACACAAATATACGTATAAAAATTATTCTTTGTTTCCATTCCGACCTTTGTAATATGGTAAATCAGCAAGAAAAACAAACTAATCAGCACACTAGCCCCAATAAAGCCATATTCTTCGCCAACCACGCTAAAGATAAAGTCGGTTTGACTCTCCGGCAAATAGACTTCACGGTTACCAAATCCCTTACCGCCCGTTTGCCCGGATCCAATTGCAAGCAACGATTTCGTCAACTGATACGCATCAGAGCCTTGGTAACTATAGGGATCGAGCCATGAATAGATCCGACGGAGTTGATACTCCCCTACCCCAAGGTACTTCGCAAGTAATTCTGGTTTCCATAAAACAAAATAAAAAATCGTTCCGATTAACGCAATTCCAAATGTAAACAATGGTGCAAGCAGCTTCCATGATATTCCCGATATAAAAATCATTCCGATTAAAATAGCCAAAAACACTAACGATGTACCTAAGTCCTGCTTGATGATAAGAACTAATGGCCCCATTGTGACGGCCCCCATCTTAACTAGCAGCCAGAAATCTGTTTGGATCGTTTTTATCTGATGCTTATTATGATGATCCTCTATCAAGCGAGCAAGCGCAACAATAATGAAGATTTTAACAAACTCAGACGGTTGAATTGTACCCACACCGGGAATTTTAAACCAGTTTTTCGCTCCATTGATAACCGGTGCGATACTTTCAGGCGCAACAATCAAAAAGCCGAGCATCAGAATCCCAAATCCATAAGCATACCAGGTGAGCTTTCGTATTTGATCGGAGTCGAGCGTCATAACTACTGCAATAATTCCACCGCCAACCGCATACCAAAAAATCTGCTTAATTAGGAAATTCTCCTTGTATTGCCCGCTCGCCTGCGCACTATAAATCGCTAAACAGCTTGCTAGAAATAGTAATATTAATATAAAAACAAGATTGTAATCAAGCTTTGAAGTTTTATTCGTATTTGAAGTCATATAGGTTCCACCTTACAAAGAAATACCACATTCCTTCATTATATTTTTATTATCAACAAATCACAACTTCTAAACCGTGAATGGTTTGATTTACCTAGATAGTCCTATTCCTTAAAGTAAATACTCCTCAATTCCCCTGCCATCCATTCTAAATTATTTGGCACCTGCGGGATGCCGTATCCAATATATAGCGGAGTAGTAATAAAGCGCGAAACAACCTTTGCATAGATTTTATGATCGATATGATGAAAAAACAAATTATAGCTCGTTGCTTTGAATGGAAAATGGTTCAAAATATAATGCACAGCCGTTTGCAAAAACTCCGAAAATTTCTCCTGATAACCTGAATCATCCATTTCAATATTAAACTCATAAAAACCAACACGCGGCTTTGTCGATAATGTAAACCTAACTTCCGCAGATTCAGCAATCTTAATCCCTTCAAACATCTCATGGGTTACCTTTTCTTTATAGTCAATATCCTCCAGGCCGACAATTTGCATATGAGGATGGGAGAGCGTCCCTCCCGATAAGGGTCCATGATTTTTGAAGAAAATTACCGATTGATAGCGGCCTGTTGCCTCCATCGCTAGCCAATGTTTGATTCCAAACCGCATCAATTTATGTAGATGCTCTTTTGAGTAGGTGGATAATTCACCATGACAGTCATCTGTTTCGATTAACACCGTTTGATAGGTATTTTCCAATACGGGATATTTATTTTTCAAAAGAATAATTGGATGGTCTACAGCGATGAGGTTAGTAAGTTGGTCTCTTTCGCAAAATGGACAGGCTTGGTCTTTGTTTCGAATATTTTCAGGCTTCATAACACCGATCGACGTATTAAAATGAAGATGTGAATTTTCCAAATGCGTTTCTCCTCTCGAACGAGTATACTTCTATTTTATGGGAGATTGCCTCTCAATTGCACTTATTTTGTTTAGAGATAAGATATTTTGATTGCCTTACTGGTAAAGGCATCCTAAAATAGAATAGGATTTCATTAAATAGGTAATTTTAGCATATCATTTAAAAGTACAGGCTTATCATTTCTTTAGAATGTGAGGGTATCTATGTTAACAAAATTAGAAGCACTAATTCTCGGGATTATTCAAGGTTTAACCGAATTCTTGCCAATTAGCAGTACAGGCCATCTTTATTTAGGAAGAAATTTATTTGGTTTGCAGGAAGCGGGACTCTTGCTCGATACGATGCTACATGTCGGTACTTTGTTGGCTGTGTTTGTTTTTTATAAGGATGAATTTATAAAAATTATCAAAAATCCGTTTAGTAAATTGACCTTCTTGTTGATTGTTGGGACGATTCCTGCCGTAATCTTTGGACTGGCGTTTAAAGACTATATTGATGAAATTTCGAAGACAGGTGTGACGATTGGCTGGGAGTTTTTGATTACGGGGATTTTCTTGTGGCTTGCTGATTCCGCAAAAAATGGTTATAAAAAGATGGATGATATTAGCTATAAAGATGCTCTCATCATTGGTACCTTTCAGGCCGTTGCCATTATGCCAGCGATTTCTCGTTCAGGGATGACGATTGTTGCGGCACTTTGGCGGAAATTAGACCGTGAAACAGCTGCTTATTTTTCCTTTTTATTGTCCACACCAGCAATTGCCGGCGCGATTGTTCTGCAATCGAAGGATTTACTCAGCGGGCAAGGCGAAGAAATCTCGTTGTCGGCGTTGCTCGTTGGAATTGTCGCATCTGCCGTGTTCGGTTATGTTGCTGTAAAGTGGATGATTGGCTATTTGAAAAATCATTCATTAAAACCATTTGCGATTTATGTGTGGGCATTAGGTTTACTGGTTTTATTTTTCCAATTTACAGGAAAGTTCTAAAAAAGCAAGGCGCGGTTCGAGTTCATCGATACCGCGCCTTTATTATATTTAGATGGTAACTGTCTCTTGCGCCATTTCTCTAGCCGCTTCTGCTGCTTGTTTCTTCGCTTTTTCCATAATTTCAGGAATCTGTTTTGGAAAATGATCCATTCCTTCTGCATAGACGGTTTCCATTAAATCAAAGCCGAGGAATTCTAGCGCTTTGCTCAAATAACGGTCACCCATTTCAAAATCGACCATTCTTCCAGTGGAATAAATGCCTCCGCGCGTTTGAATGTGAATGGCCTTTCTTCCGGTTAAAAGTCCCTCTGCACCATGTTCAGAGTAGGTAAAGGTTTTTCCCGCAATAAATAAACAATCCATGAACGATTTTAAAATAGCTGGAGCGCCAAGGTTCCAGATTGGGGTAACAAACACATAGTAATCTGCATCAATAAAACGGTCGGCGAGCGCATGCATTTTTTCAAGTTTGGTCCGCTCTTCCTCGGAAAGTTGCTCTTTTGTATAACCCATAAATGATAATTTGGCACGTGCATATAATAAATCCATGTCTATCTCAGGGATATCCATGCTATATAGATGCATATGCTCAATCTCCACATCTGGTTGAACATTTTTAAACTCTTCTAAAAATGCTTCCCCAATTTGCAGTCCTTTTGAACGACTAATATCACTTTTTGGATTTGCTGTTATATATAGAAGCTTTGACATTTAAATCCCTTCCCTTATCCGCAAATTTAATATTCTCTCCTAATAGTACAATATATCTTTATGCTCACGAATGAACAATCAGTGAAGTTTGTGAAATTTATATGAAAACTATTAGTTTATTTTGAACAATTCATGACAATCCCAAACGAAACTAGACGAAACTCAACAAAACTTAACAAAAGTCACTTTTATTATGCTATTCTTTTATTAAAATAAAAACTGGAAATAGGAGGGTGACTTATGGATGAGAAGGCGTACACACCCGATGAAGTGGCCCAAATCTTTCAAATCTCAAAACATACCGTTTATGAGCTGATTAAAAGAGGTGAATTGCAGGCCTTTAAAATCGGTAATAAAATGCGAATTGAACACTCAGAACTGGAAAGATTTAAAGAGAATACGAAAGCTCCTGCAAAAAAAAGTCCTACTGAACCAATAGGAACTCCGAGTAATCCTGCCCAATCGATCCGATTATCGGGTAGTCACGACTTTCTAGTTGAGCATTTCGCAAAACAAGCAGCAACTGCACTGAACTTGCAGATTCAGCCTTCCTATATAGGCAGTCTCGAAGGGTTAATGATGCTTTACCGGGGACAATGCGATATTGCAGCCATTCATCTATTAGATCCGACATCGCAGGAATATAACCTGCCATTCATTCGTCAACTCTTTGTCTATGAATCCATTCTGGTACTTAGATTAGCGGCTAGACAACAAGGCTTTATTGTCGCGAAAGGTAATCCGAAAAACATTCATAATTTTACTGATTTGACACGACACGATGTTCAATTTGTTAATCGCCAAAAGGGTGCAGGCACAAGATTTCTGCTTGATTCCAGGTTATCCATTAATGGAATCGAACCTAATAAAATAGCTGGGTATAGCAATGAAGAATGGAATCATTTATCTGCCGCTTCCTATATTAGCAGGGGCACGGCAGATGTAACCTTCGGAATTCAGTCGGCAGCAAGCCATTTAGGACTGGACTTTATACCCGTAGCTAAAGAAAATTTCGATATGGTTTTCCGCTTTACCGCTGAAAATAAACAAAGCTTAACCGACCTAAATGAGTATTTACAATCTCCTAGTTTCAAAGACAGCTTAACGGAACTAGAAGGATATGACATTTCAGAATTAGGTAAAATCACCTATCAAACTAGTCAAATGGAGGAAACAACCACATGTTAAAAAATCGTTATTTTGCATTCTTATTTGCGATGATGCTGTTAGTTTTAGCAGCGTGCGGAAATGCCGGCACAAAAGATTCAGCAGAAAAAGTGAAAAAGGAAGAACCTAAAGCAGCACCAACTGAAATGATCCTAGCAACTACAACAAGTACCCAGGACAGCGGCTTATTAGATGTTATTATTCCAATGTTTGAAAAAGAAAATAACGTCAAGGTAAAAACGATTGCTGTAGGTACCGGCCAAGCATTAGAAATGGGTACAAAAGGGGAAGCTGATGCCCTACTGGTTCATGCTCCGGCAGCTGAAAAAGCAGTGGTTGATGCAGGTGATGGGATTAACTACAAACGCGTAATGTACAATGATTTTATATTAGTTGGACCAAAGGAAAATCCGGCTGGTGTTAGCGGCGATGACATTATGGCTGCTTTCAAAAAATTAGCAGATTCAAAGGCTACTTTTGTTTCTCGTGGGGACGATTCAGGTACAAATAAAAAGGAACTGGGAATCTGGGAAATGGATAACATTAAGCCAGCAGGTGATTGGTACGTTTCAACAGGACAAGGCATGGGTCAAACGTTACAAGTAGCTGCTGAGAAAAAAGGTTATGTCTTAACAGACCGAGCTACATGGCTGGCACAAGAGAAAAATTTAGGCACCCTTCAAATCGTCGTTGAAGGCGGCAAAGATTTAATGAATATCTATCATGTAATGCAAGTAAATCCTGAAAAACATGATAAAATTAATAGCAAAGATGCAGAAAAATTTGTAGAATTTATGGTAGATCCAAAAACACAAGATGTGATTGAAGAATTCGGTAAGAAAGAATATGGTCAATCATTATTTAAAAAATATACAGAATAGTTGACTAGGAGGCCCTTATTTAAGGGTCCTTCTGTTTATACACCTATAGAAAATCCTGGAGGCACTGGAGATGGACCTACTCATTGATGGACTTAAAAAAGCAATAGACATGATCCTTTCTGGTGATCAAGAAGTATTTGCGATTACTTGGCTCACTCTTAAAGTGTGTCTTATTTCCATTTTAATAAGCACCCTGATAGGATTGCCGCTGGGAATTATTCTTGGATTAACTAGATTCAAAGGCCGTAGACTTCTTCTAATGTTCATCAATATTGGTTTAGGGCTGCCTCCTGTCGTTGCCGGACTTTGGATTACGATGCTATTATGGCGCTCTGGTCCTTTAGGAGGGCTAACCCTTCTTTATTCACCCACAGCGATTGTCATGGCCCAAATATTAGTCAGTTTACCGATCGTCACGAGTCTAACCTGCTCGGCTTTTCAGCAAATTAGTGAAAAAATGCTTTTACAAATAAAAGCCCTTGGTGCAACGAAGCTGCAGACATTATGGATACTTATCAAGCAATTGAAAATTGCTATTTTAGCGGCAATCATGGCTGGGTTTGGCCGGGTCATAGCTGAAGTAGGTGCCGCGATGATGGTCGGCGGCAATATCCAAGGTGACACGCGTATCTTAACGACGACGATTGTGATGGAAGTTTCAAAAGGGAATTTTGATATTGCCATAGCACTCTCGTTCATATTATTATCGGTTGCCCTGTTAATTACTGCAGCGTTAACATTTTTACAGCAAAGGAAGCGAATATCATGAGCCCGTTACTGGAGTTAAAAAAGTTAACCTATCAAGTACAGCATAAAATGATTCTCGATATTCCTGAATTTCAGATAGAGACGGGTGAATTTCTCGGCATCATGGGACCCAATGGTGCAGGAAAAAGTACGCTCCTCAAGGTGCTGGCATTTCTTGACCAGCAAACGAGTGGTGAAGTTCTTTACCGCGGGCAGGCGATTCCCAACGGAAATGCACCGCTTGAGTTGCGAAGGAAGTTCTCCATTGCTCTTCAGCAATCCTTACTGTTAGATGGAACCGTTTTTGATAATATTGCGATTGGTTTAACCTTAAGAAAAGTCCCCAAATCGACCATCAAGGAAAAAGTAGAACAATGGATGGAATTGTTTGCGGTCAGTCATCTAGCGAAAAAAAATGCGCTTTATCTATCTGGCGGCGAGGCACAACGGGTCAACTTAGCACGAGCAATGATTGTCGAGCCTGAGATTCTGTTTTTAGATGAACCCTTTTCTGCTTTAGATTTCCCTACAAAAATAAGGTTAATGGAAGATTTCAAAGGTATTATCGAAGAGGCTCAAACAACGACCGTGTTTGTCAGCCATGATTTGATGGAGATCCATTACCTAACGACGAGGCTTGCCATCATCGTAAACGGTGAAATAAAACAAGTCGGACCCACCCCACGAGTGCTCGAACATCCGACTTCTTCCACCGCTTCCTTCCTAAATGAGTGGAAGAAGTTTTATCCTGTAGCCCGCTAAATAACAGTTCCGTTTTGGAGCTGTTTTTTTGTTGACTCAAATAATGGATTATTATTAACAGGAAAGATCAGTCTAAACTTGCTTTAATTTAAAATGGAGCATATCATAGGAATATATGTTCCTGTTTTAGGATATTATAAAAGTTGACTATATTTTAGGGGGAATCAAAATGGAACAACGAATTAATTATCTTGAGGTAGCACCTGAAGCACTTAACATTATGATGGAAATGGAGAAGTATACTAAATCTACGGGAATCGACCGTAAACTCCGTGAACTAGTTAAAATCCGTGCTTCTCAAATTAATGGCTGTGCTTTTTGTATTAATATGCATACCTCTGATGCACGAAAAATGGGTGAAACGGAACAGCGTTTATACTGCGTCAGCGCATGGAGTGATTGTGATTTCTATACAGACGCTGAAAAATTGGCATTAGAATTAACTGAACATGTGACGTTAGTTCCAACTAAACATGTACCTGATGAACTTTATAATCGAGTGCGCACACATTTTAGTGAAAAGGACTATGTAGATCTTGTTATTTTAATTAATCAAATTAATAGTTGGAATCGGCTCTCCATTTCAATGGGAAATTTCGCAACTGAATCAAAATAGTTTTAAAAAAAAATGGCATCCTCCATTGTAGGAAGATGCCATTTTTTAGTATGACCTCTATTTTACTTTTCTTGGCCACTACTTCCTGTACAGCCTGCTGTTGTGTTATTCATATTCATGGTTAATCTTCCTTCGGAAACCACAAGGTCACGTTCGTACCTTTATTTAACTTGCTTTTCACTTTAATGACGCCCTTATGCGCATCCATTAAAGCTTTTACAATCGAGAGGCCAATCCCGACTCCCCCCGTTTTGCGGTCTCTTGATTTATCGCCGCGATAAAAGCGTTCAAATATATGAGGGATATCGTCCTCTGCCATTCCTGAGCCTTCGTCTTGAATCTTGAAGCCAACATAGCCGTCCATATTGGTTTCTACAGAAATGGTGACATTTTTTCCAACTGGTGTATACTTTAGGGCATTATTAAGGATGTTCGAAAGGATTTGCATCAAGCGATCCTTATCAGCCTCAAACAGTTCATCCTGAGCTGGTTCTTCAATCTGGAGCTGAACCCCCTTCTCTTTAAACAATGGTAGAAACATCTCAAATAAAGCAGCCAGTACACTTCCTGCATCTAATTCAATTTTTTCAAGTCGAATCTGTGGATTTTCAGCTGCGAGAAGCTTTTCTAATTCATTAACTAACCTGACTAACCTCATTAACTCTTCATGTGTGGTCTGCAATCGCTGCGGAGTTGGCTCCCAAATTCCGTCCTGAAACGCTTCAATCTGACTTCGGAGTGTCGCAAGCGGCGTGCGGAGCTCATGAGCCAAATCGCCCGTAAAATGCTTTCTTAGGTTTTCTTCCTTGGCTAACGACACCGCGAGGTTATTAAAGGAGATGGCAATGTCCTTAACCTCCGTTGGCAATCCTGATAAAGGGATGCGAATGTCAAGATTATGATTCTGCAGCTCATTTGCCGCAAAAGATAGCTTCTGTAAGCTGGAGGTGAGCTTTTTCGAAAAAAGCATACTGAAAACAATTGCCAGCACGATCGTCAAACAAACGGCAGCATAAATGTACAATTGAATCGTTTGGATAAACGTATATTCATCATCAATTAAGCCCTTCGGATAAATGGCAACAAGTTTTCCAATGACCTGATTATCGACTCTCAGAGTATAGGTCTGGGAATGCCATTCTTCCCCGTTTGGAGCAGGTTCAGATAATCCAAAGCTATTTAATAAGCCCCGGATATTTGAGGAATCCATTTGCAATTGACCGAAGCGATCATACAATTGAAAATAAAGCTGCTCGGTCATTGCATGTTCGTGCAATAGGCCAAATACCGGGTCACTGGTAAAATGACCATTTAGTTGATAATCCTTTTCAATTTCGGTGATAATTCGATCAATCTTTTTTTCCCGATTGTGATCTAAATAGCTGCTAAAACTTTCTTCAAACCCATACTGGATAAAAAAGCTGACAATGATAATGGCAATCATCGAGATAAGTATTAAATAGAAGAGTATTTTAGACCGGAGCGTTTGCAGCATCTAATACCCCTCCAAATTTGTAGCCCATCCCGAAAACTGTCACGATAAAATCCGGCTGCCTTGAATCCATCTCAATTTTTTTTCGAAGATTTTTGATATGGGTATCCACACTGCGTTCATAGCCTTCATAATACATGCCTTCATCCTGAATCTTTTCAAGCAGATCCATCCGGCTGTAAACCCGGCCTGGATTCACAGCCATATTGGTTAACAGCTTATATTCAATAGGTGTTAAGGTAATGTAAGCTCCGTTAACGGTTACTTCTTTTTTTATTAAGTCGATGACAAGCTTTTTGCGATTGAATTCAAGTCGTTCCACTTTCTCCGTCTTCTTCACACGTCTTAAAATCGCTTGAACGCGAACAACGACTTCGCGCGGGCTGAACGGCTTGGTTAAATAATCATCAGCTCCCATAACGATCCCATTGATGCGGTCATCTTCAGCTGACTTAGCGGTCAGCATGAGAATGGGTACGTCTGATTCTTTACGAACTAGGCGGCAAACTTCTTCACCGGAAATGTCAGGCAGCATTAAATCTAATATAATTAAGTCAGGGTTTAGTGATTTTACTTTTTTCAATGCATCGATTCCATTATCGGCGCTATGAATTTCATAGCCTTCTCGTACTAAATAGGCTTCAAGAACTTCTATGATTCTACGTTCATCGTCTACTAATAATATCTTCATTTTTACCACTCCCCACACAATAACTATATCATTTCAAGTCTGTGATGTTTGTAACTTCACAAATTCACCACAAGTTCTTCATAACATCTTCAATCTTTCTCGGTAAGATGTGAGTGTAGTTAGGAATGAGGTAATAACTAAAAGGACTCCCAAGTTTTTATTATTACCTCATTGATGCAGTATTTGGTACCCAACCATCTTACTCATCCCAAATTTAACCTCTCTTTTTTATATAGTTCAGGCGTCCCGGTCGATGGGGCGCCTATTTTTTTGGGAAGAAAAGGTGTCAGGCACCCACTTTTTTAAAAAAATTGATACAAAATGAGGCACTCCTGCGGCAAACTATAATGTATGCTTAAAGGAGTGAGGTGTATATTGATATGAATAAAATATCTGTTAAAATAGCTGGACTATTTTTTATGGCAATATTTATCTTAGAATGTATTTCGATGTTTTTCTTGCATAATAATATCATTCATTCCAGAGTTCATGAAGAGCTATTTTCGCTTCAGACACGTGGGAATAATCACAGCGAGATCCTTGAAGCTTCTTTCCATAATGATACGATCAGACACATCGCGATGATGGAAGCAAGTACGGATATGCAAGTCATCTTAACCAAGCCAGATGGAACGATTTTTATGTCATCCAATAAGGTGACAGATGAAATGAAAAAAATCATAAAAGCAGTCCCAAAAAATATTCCACATGAGGGATTAATCTTAGAAGATGACTGGAAAAATGCTCCCTATATCGCCTCCGTCAGTCCAGTAACTGTTGATAAGAAAATTACAGGTTATGTCTATATGTTCCAAACTACACAAAAAATTAAAGAGTTGATTTCAGGACTTAACCAGCATTTCCTGATTGCCGGTCTACTTTCTGTTCTGTTTATGATTATTATTATTGTCTTTTTGACAAGGTTTGTCACGCACCCGCTTATTCAAATGAGTGAAGCAACGAAACGAATCAGCAAGGGGGATTTCACTGTATCCTTGCCAAAGCTTGGCACAGACGAAATCGGTGAGCTCGGAGAATCCATTAAGGTGTTAGCAAGCGATTTGGAAATTTTGAAAAATGATCGGGATGAGTTTCTAGCAAGCATCTCTCATGAACTCCGCACGCCGCTGACTTATATTAAGGGCTATGCTGACATTGCCCGCCGTCAGGAAACAAACAGTGAGGACAGGGATAAATATTTAGGAATTATTGTTGAAGAAACCGGTAAGCTGGCGACACTTGTGAAGGAATTATTTAATCTCGCAAAAATGGATGAAAATACTTTCTCAATTGAAAAAGAGGAGATTCATTTATTACCTTATTTTGAAATGATGATTGAAAAAGTTTCACCCGCTCTTCAGGAGAATCGTATGTCACTCCATCTTGAGTGTCCGGATAATCTATACGCTCAAATTGACCCGGTCCGTTTTGAACAAGTAATTCTAAATTTAATTGATAATGCCCGGAAATATTCAGAACAAAACACACGAATTTTCATCGATGTAGCTTTGGTAAACGAAAGGATTCGCATTTCGTTAAAAGATGAAGGAAAGGGCATTCCGGAAGAGGATTTACCACGAGTATTTGAACGATTTTACCGTGTTGATAAATCCAGAACTCGGGCGCTCGGTGGAACAGGGCTGGGGCTGGCAATTGTGAAACAATTGGTTGAGGCCCACGGAGGGACAATTACGGTAAAAAGCAGCCCGAATCATGGGACAGAATTTGAGATCATTTTGTAATCCGCAAAAAAGGGAAAGACACCAGACTTACACAGTGTCTTTCCCTTTTTATTTATAAATCATATTTTACTTATGGATCCAAACGGCACCAGCGGAGTTGTCTTTCGCTTCTCCGATAACTTGGAACTTAAGTGGGTACTGAGCTGGAACTTTAACCCCGGCATCAGGGATTACTGTGTTAATGTATGTCTTTGTAGAATCAAATTCAGTTACGCCTGGTAGGCCTTTATAATCATAGATTCCACGAGACGGTGAATCAATATACCATGCAGGTGCCTTATCTAATGAGAACGCTGCATCAGCAACCTGATATCTTACACTTTGATTGATAGATGGCTGGCCTTTTAATGTACCAATGATCGCTTCAGGATGCGCATCGACTACGCTTAGGAAGCCTTCACCTGGGTGAATTCCTGTCCAGTTATCTGTAAACGTATCATCAGCATACCAAACTACTAAACCAGTATTATACTTAACACCGCGAGAGAATTGCAAGGCTGTATCAGAGCCAGCATAGTTTCTCCACTCTAGGTAATAGTAATGTGGTTTTTTAATCCAGCCGTCAGATACTTCGAAACCGTTTAATGTAACTTTCGCCGTTCCTTCTGCATCATCAGAGAATGTCACGTTGCCATCTACTGTTAATTGCAGGTTATCCATAGCGAAACCATTTGGAGCTAGTCCGCCATCAGTTACATATTCAAAAACAAGTTTCACTTTTTTGCCTGCAAATTGGCTTAAGTCAAGGGACTTATCTAACCACTTGCCTTGTGATGTTTCCAAACCACCTGCAGTGTTCTCATCACCAATAACGTCAAGTGATACTGGTTTTTCAACCCCTTCAACATATGCATCTACATATAGGTAGTCATAGTCAGTTTCAACTTCATACCATTGTTTGTAATCGAACTTAGCTGAGGTAGCACCTGTTAAGTCAAACACTGGTGTTTCTAGTACCGTATCAAGGCTATCACCTTTCGTACTGTAATAGTACTTTGCACCAAATGCTGGAGCAATACCAGGGACTTTCTTTTCAGGAAGGTTTACCTTAACGATACCAGGGTTCTTAGATTTTGTAACACTTTGGTCAACAACAGCTGCAAGGCCATTTTTATCGATATCTTCATAGCTTACTTCGGTAATATTTGCCCAGTTACCGCCGATTGTTTTCTGGTAAAATTCTTTTACTTGTGGTGAGAAGCTTGGCGGCTGGGTACCAGCAATATGTCCACTCCAGCTGCCTCCACTCATGATCGACCATTGTTCAACCGTATCACCATGACCTGAATATTGTGTATCATACTCATCTGGAGCACCTAAGTCGTGGCCAAATTCGTGCGCAAAAACACCGACTGCACCATCTTCTGGTTCGATTGTGTAGTCAAATGCCCCCATCTTGCCGCCCCAATAATCTACCTTTGCAGTAGTATTAGGAATCGCGTATACTCCACCTAAATCCCAGCGGTGAGACCAGATCGCATCATCCCCAAGCTTTCCGCCACCAGCTTCCTGACCCACACCTGCATGAAGAACCATCAAGTGATCAACCAATCCGTCAGGCTCGTTCTGATTGCCGTCTCCGTCCATATCATATTGGTCAAATTCATCGAAATTAGACAAATCAAGTCCCGATGCAACTGCAGCTTTTAAGGAATCAGCTACAAGATTACGAGGACCCTTTGGTGCTAGGTTGTCATGACCACCTTCTGGATTATCATCCCCATACTCTTTTGCTGTACCTGGTACTGTCAACCAATCAGTAACTGTACCATCTACAGTATAGCTGCCACCAGACTGCTCTTCATAATATTGTTTGAAGGTCTTTACTTTATCTCCATTGAAAAGGGTGAAATCTTCATCACCAAATAGCATCTTTTCATAATGCTCTTTGTTAAAGTTGTTTGCAAACATATAACCCGGTTCTTGATCAATATTATTGTGTTTAAAATCTGAATACTCTACTAGTAATACAAGCACTTTATCCTCACGAACAGCTCCGTTATAGTTTGCTTGTTTAGCAGAATCCACTTTTACGGCGCCCGTTGGCTTGCCTTTTTTAAAGTTTTCGTGTCCTTTTTGAATTTGTTGTGTAAGCTTGTCCTTTTGCTTTGTAACGAAGTCTTTTGCTTTTTTGTCAAAAGCCTTTTGTTCCTTAGTCAGAGCTTTGTCAGTTTTGCCAGGCTTTTCACCTTGCTTCTTTTGGATATAAGCTTTTACTGCTTTTGTTACTTCTGACTGACTAGCATTCTTAGAAATTAGACCTCTTTCCTGTAATGCTTTTGCCAGCCTGTCCTGATCAATAATATTCAGGTCAAATGGAGCAGATTCTGCCGCAGATACTTGTTTGGCCAATACCGGTGATACTTTCGGCCCAGCAAATGTGCCTGCAAATAATGTCGTTGCTAGTAGAGTAGTAGCTGCGACACTTGAGAAAACCTTTAAGCCGCTTTTCTTCTTCAACTATGTAGCCCCCTAATTATTAATATGGTGTCGAATATTTTCTGAAGAGTCTGATTTTAATTCTACTAATCCTTCTAAATATTGTAAATAGTTTAAATATACTAATAATTAGACATTTTTTTCAGATAATCTACCGACCTTTTACTTATTTCATCAAAAACTTATATATTTAGACCTAACCTACATCTATTCCAAAAGAATTAAGTTACGTAGAAACTGCTTTTTTTGTCAATTTATTGCGAAAGAAAATTACTTCGCAACCCTAAACTTAAGGCTTTTTACCTACTTGAAAACTACCATTTTAGTAAAAAAAGTGAGGATTGAAAAAATCCTTATCGATTGCCGATAAGGATTTCTCTCATTTATTCTACTTTTTTCTTCACTTCGTCTGTCAATTCCTCAATGCTCTTTCTGACATTCGACTTACCGGAGTAGTTTTCTATTAATTCTTTGACATCTATTCCACTTGAGGCCTTTAATGATTCTTGGAGGCTAGCCATTAAATTGGTTGCATAACTGGTGATTTTATTGGCACCGCCATTCTCACTAGAACCGCCCGTATCGACAACGGTAATTTTATCAATATTGGATAATGGGGCTGCGACTTGCTTCGCGTATTCAGGCAGCATTTTGATGACCATGTCGAGGATGGCCGCTTGACCGAATTGCTCAAACGCTTCGGCGATTTTTTCTTTCGCTTCAGCTTCTGCTAACCCTTTGAGGCGAATAATTTCTGCTTCTGTCGAACCCTGGGCCTTTTGTGCTTCTGCTTTCGCTAGACCATCCAAACGAATCCGCTCAGCTTCCGCTTTCGCCATCGCTTCAATTCGATATTTATTCGCTTCGGCTTCTGCCATTTCCTTGGCCTTATTGGCGGCCGCAGATTGCTCGACAGAATAACGGTCGGCATCCGCTTTTTTCTTTACTTCCGAATCGTATTGGCGCTCGCGGCGTTGAATTTCTTTTTCTTCCAATTCAATTTGTTTCTGTCTTTCAATAATTTTGATTTGCATTTCCTGTTCCATTACTTCTTGCTTTGAACGTGCGCTTTCAAGATCGTAGGCTTGGTCGGCACGTGCTTTGGCAACATCTTGTTCGCGGCGGTATTCGGCTATTTTCAATAGATTGATTTTTTCCGCTTCGGCAATTTCTGTTGCCCGTTCTAATTCATTCCGCTTGGCTTCCTTAGAAGCTTCTGCTTTTTTAATTCGGGTTTCTTTATCTGCTTCAGCTGTGGCAATATCAGCATCCCGTTTTACTTGCGCGATCCGCGGTTTACCAAGGGATTCAAGATATCCATTTTTATCACGAACATCCTTAATTGTAAATGAAACGATCACTAAGCCCATTTTAGCCAAGTCCTGCGAGGCAACCCTTTGAACCTCTTGTGAAAATTTATCGCGGTTTTTATAGATTTCTTCAACGGTCATCGAGCCAAGAATCGAACGCAAGTGGCCTTCTAGGACTTCCCGGGCCTCACTTTCGCGGTCTTCTTTCGGCTTTCCAAGATACTGCTCAGCAGCAGTCGCAATTTCACTGATGGAGCCGCCGATTTTAATAATCGCTACCCCATCGGCCATGACGGGCACACCTTGCTCGGTATAGACCTCTGGTGTCGTTACTTCCAGTTTACTAGATAGCAAGCTTAGTGGTTTTGCTTGTTGGAAGACTGGTAAAATAAACGTACCGCCGCCGCGGATAATTTTTATTTTGTTTCCGGATTCGTCAACGTGGACATTTCCGTTGCCCAGAAAGCTTCCTGTCACAATCAACGCCTCATCCGGCCCGGCTGTTCTGTATTTTGTAATAAAAACGCCAATTAATGCAACCAAAATAAGAACAACAACTCCGATAATCACCCAAATAATATTAAAATCCATCTCCTAAAAACCTCCTATAAAAAACTCTCTAATTGATGATGAACCGTTACTTCTAGAACCCCATTTTTCACTTGGACCACTAGGACACTCGTACCATTGGGAATCGAGTCCCCATCAAAGCTTAATGCCGGTTTCGCAATTCTTCCGCTTATACTATCAATCATGACCTCGCCAAAGCCATCAGCCGGAATCGAGGTAATTACTGTTCCAACCCTGCCCTGTAAATCCGATTCTTTATAAACCAGTGATTCCTCCGCACCAGACAATGGCACGAGAACAAAGACATTTAATAACGTCACAACGACCAAAGCTGCAACAGCCGAAATACCCAGGATGAGTAAATAATGAATGGATGAAAGCCGCTCAAATAAATATCCACTTGCAGACAGAATTGTCACGAACGCAAAGATTAGGACAGGGTTAAGAAAATCGAGTCCGTCTCCAGGCCCGTGAAAATGAAAGACATCGGCAAAACAGACATAAATAAAGGTTAATATTCCAGAAATGATTAACCCATATAAATAAATCGTTTCTAAAGGAATGCTGAAAGGTTCCATACACATCAATCCTTCTTATTCATTTTAAAAACTACAGTTTCATTTAGGTAGTTAACCACCACTCCTCATCCATAAGCATCTGTCCTTTCCTATGTATATAACTTATTTACGATTAAATTATGGAAAAGTTTCACTTTTTTCTAAATTTTTACCTTATTTATACAATATTTCGATAAAACTTGTCGAAATCCTGCTGTGCTAATAAGGAGAAATTATGAATTTTCCTCATAAAAATTAAAAAGTGCCATAGCACATGGCTACAACACCCTATTGAATCATATTCAAGAACTTCCTTGTTCGTTCTTCTTTTGGATGGGTAAAAATCTCATCCGGCTTGTTCATTTCGACAATCACACCTTGATCCATGAATATCACTTCATCGGCTGCTTCGCGGGCAAAGCGCATTTCATGGGTCACAACAATCATCGTCATGCCTTCACTGGCAAGGTCCTTCATTACTTTTAATACTTCCCCAACCAGCTCCGGGTCCAGTGCGGATGTCGGCTCATCAAAGAGCATCACTTCAGGCTCCATGGCCAGTGCCCGTGCAATGCCGACACGTTGCTGCTGACCGCCGGAAAGCTGGGCGGGAAAGTAATCCATTTTATCACCAAGGCCCACTTTTTCAAGCAATGCCTGCGCCTTTTTCCTTGCCGAATCTTTACTCTCACCTTTAACAATAATTGGTCCTTCCATGACGTTTTGAAGAGCAGTTTTGTGAGGAAAGAGATTATAGCTTTGAAAAACCATTCCAGTTAAACGCCGGAACGAGGCAATTTGTTTTCTCGGTACATTTATAGAAAAATCCAAACTTTGACCTTCAATGGAAATTACACCTTTTGTCGGGGGTTCCAATACGTTCAAACAGCGGAGCATCGTGGTCTTACCGGAACCCGACGGACCGATGACAACGACCACTTTTCCTTTTTCAATGACAAGGTCAATCCCTTTTAACACCTCTAATTGACCAAATTGCTTATATAATCCCTTAATTGAAATCATCGTAAAACTCCCTCATTAAGACGTGTACCGATCCATTCTTTTTTCCAAATATCCTTGCAAAATCGATAGGAAAAAGCAAATGACCCAATAAAGAAGTGCTGCCTCTACGTATACCAATAAAAACTCATAGGTGGTGGAAGCAATTTCTTGGGCTCGGCGAAACATCTCAGTTACAAGGACAACTGACGCAAGAGAAGTGTCTTTTACAAGACTGATAAATGAATTCGATAATGGCGGTATGGATACTCTTGCAGCTTGCGGAAGAATGATTCTTTTTAACGCCTGGGTATAGGTCATTCCAATCGAATAAGCAGCTTCCCACTGCCCCTTAGGAATGGAGATAATCGCAGCTCGAATAATTTCTGAAGCATAGGCTCCGACACTCAGCGAAAAACCAATCACTGCGGAAATAAATGGATCCAAGGTAACTCCGATATTAGGAAGTCCATAGAAAATAATGAATAACTGAACAAGCAATGGCGTTCCGCGAATCGCCGAAACATAAAATCTGGCAATCCCCTGAAAGAATTTCACTTGAGAAATTCGGGCAAGGGCTGTTAACACCGCCAGAATAATTCCAATGATAAACGAAATAATTGTTAATGGAATGGTATTCATAACAGCACCCTCCAGCAGCGGCCGGAGGGAAGTCTTTGCAATCTCAATTAACCTGTCCATTCTTTCAGGATCAGCAAAAATACTACTTAAGTACATCTTCACCAAACCATTTCTCGGAGATTTTTTTGTAGGTGCCGTCATCGACGATTTCTTTTAGCGCTTTATTTACTTCGTCCACAAGCGTGTCGCTTTTCTTTCTAAACATAAAGCCGCTTGAAGAAGCATCATTTGCGGTTGCGACAACTTTGATTGGCGCATCTGGCTTTTGTTTTTTATAATCTAAAAATGAAAGCCGATCGTTAATCGTTACATCGACACGTTTTTGAGCAAGAAGCTCAACTGCTTGCTGGAAACCATCCACTCCTACAATCTTAGCTCCATATTTCTTTGCCATATCTGCGTAATTACTTGTCATGGATTGAGCTGCATTTAATCCTTTAATATCTTCAAATGCTTTCACTTTATCATTATCTTTATGGGCAATCAGGACACCTGCTGAAGTAATATATGGGTCTGAGAAATCATATTTTTTCTGACGATCTGGACGAATCCCAACTTCGTTAGCAATCATATCAAAACGCTTCGCATCTAATCCGGCAAACATTGCATCCCACTGGGTTTCTTTAAAATCAGGTTTAACCCCGATTCGCTTAGCAACCTCAGTCGCAAGATCCACATCAAATCCAGTTAAATTACCACTTGTATCATGAAAAGTAAAGGGAGGATAGGTACCTTCTGTGCCAATTAACAGCGTTCCTTTATCTTTTATCGATTTCAATAAATCATCCGCCTTTTCAGCAGTTTTGTTGTCCGTTTCCTTCTTATCTTTATCGGTATTATCCTTGCCGCATGCTGCAAGCACAACCATTAAGCTTAATAATAGTGCAAAAATAATTGTTCGTTTTTTCACTGGTGGAACCTCCTAGTTCTAATTGTTCTTATCAGATTTAATTTGTTTAAACAGTTCAACATCTGCAATGGGATTGTTGTGATCGAAATCAATTTTATTTTACCCATTTATTAAAATAAAAACCTATCAGAGAAATTCTGATAGGTAAAAAAATTATTATGCTGGTAAAGCTTTCTTTTCTGCCAATTTGTCTGCCCTTTTTCTTCTCCAAAGCGGTCCATAAAAGAGGATTCCGCTCGCAATCAACATCATTCCGTAGGTGAACGTTTTAATATCGGCCGTTCCTGCAATAATCACCCAAACCGAATAAATAGTGGACAGTCCGGCAATTATCCCATCAGTAACCCTGGAACGATCCCCTTTATACGTATCCCCTGTAGCAACTAATTTCAGCTGATAGACTGAAGAGATAAAATACGGCACTAAATATGATAATGTTGCGATGACAATAACGAATCCAAAGGCATCAGAAATGGATTTTGAAACGGTTGAAAAAATAAACAGTTGTCCTAAACCATTTGAAACGATCATCGAAAACAATGGCAGGCCCTTTTTGTTTTCTTTTTTGAAAGAAGGCAGGAATAAGCCCTGTTTCGCTGCTTGATAGGGAACTTCTGCACTTAGCATTAACCAGCCAATGGTGGAACCAAATAAACTAATTAAACCAATTCCTGCTAAAACTTTTCCTGCAATTGGACCTAATACAGATGAAATTGCATCAATTAGCGGTTTATCTGAGTGCATAAGGGTGTTTTGGTCTAACATCCCCATGACCAGTGTGCTGATTCCAACATAAATCCCAAGTGCAATAAATAAGCCCAGTATGGTCGCTCGTTTTACATCTGTTTGTTTTCTGGCACGGGATGCAAACACAACGGCAGATTCTACACCAATAAATGCCCATAAGGTATTCACGGCTGCACCATTAATTTGACTCAACATACCGATTGCATGACCTGCTTCATCCATTCTAACCGCCATAAACGGAAGAATATTGCTTTTTTCAAACGCAAATAACCCGACAATAATAAAGATAATAAACCCGGCAATTTTTGCAGCAGTTGCAGCGAAATTGAGCTTTCCGGCACTTTCCATCCCACGCAGGATGATAAAGTGAGTACCCCATAGCAGTACGGAACAGACTAAAAAGGTTAATCCATTTCCGACCTTAAGAGTAAAACCGCCAACCGTAAACCAATCTGCCTGGCTTGTTAGAATCGGGAAAAAGGTAGATAAATATCCCGCAAAAGTTGTGATCATCGCCACATTCCCTGCAAGGTTACCGATCCAATAACCCCACGATGACATAAAGCCGGTTAGGGTAGAGGCATGAGAACCGTGTTTAAACAGTTCTTTTGCATAAATTTGTGGACCGCCTGTTATGTTTGGTTTGCGAATTGCAAGGTTACCAAACACAAGGGCTGTCATTAACACACCGAGTCCTGTGATAAGCCAGGCTGAAATGACGCCCGCCGGACTGGCAGCTTCCGATAAAGAGCTTGGCAGCATGAAAATTCCTGAACCGACCATGTTTCCGACAACTAGTGCAGTTAACACCCAAAATCCTAATTTATTTGTATTCCCCATGGTGAAATCCCTCGCTCTATTGATGAATTATTGATTTTAAAATAATACTTTTTTAGTTTATTTATTGAATAAATATAAAATTACCTCATTAAATATAAGACCCGTTTCGAGTTATGTCAATGAGAAATTTTATTCTGATAAAGTATTAGGGTGTTAAAACAAAAAAAGAAGCCTGTAACCGTTAGAGATGGATTACATGACTACTTTTTGAACATTTCTCGTGTCTAGTTTTTCATTTTTATTGGGAATGGGAAAATGATGGACTCCCGTCATATCGATAACAGTTCCTATTATAGTCTCATATTGTCCATCTTCAAGAGTTGGTTTAATGGAAATAAGTAAAGTTTTTTCCATGAAGTCCATTTCAAAGCGGAGGCTTTCTTGGAGGCGAAAGGCAAGATGACAATAATCATTCAAGGTTCCGCTTTTCGGCAAGAAAATCTCTGTTAGCGGCCTTTTCACCAGTACCTCTTGATTTAACCCCAGTTGATGAAGCAAATCACCTTCGATAACTGTTACAATAAAATCATTTCCTTTTTTAACTGCTATAAAAATAAAACCGGGAAGTTCATTTAATAGCTTGTGGGTCCCCTGTTCGTTTTGGGCGCTTTTATCCTTCTCGGGTGCAAAATAGAAGCTTTTAAGGATGAAAAAGAAACCAAGTGCTTTAAAAATGTGCCCTGTGAAATTATCTAAATCAAATACACTCTGGTAGATAGTAAAAACTAATTCTGTTAATAACAGAAAAACTATGGCTAGGGCCATCGCTAATTTTTCTTCACTTTTTTCTACATGGTATTGATATAAAGTAAGAAGTAATGAACCGAATTGAATAATACTTACCACATACTCGATTCCATTTTTTAAATATGTAGTTCCTTTTCCTTCCACAACAAGCAACGGTAGATTATTTTCATATTGAATAACAATGAATGCGATGGAACCTATGATGATATAGCCTAAGATAATGGCCGCCGCTCGGTAATCCCTTGTTAATTTCCGCTCCGGAATCAGCAGGATTAAAAATATGAATAGAGCCTGAAAGAATCTAGCGGAAATCCAAAACCAGGTCGCTTTTGCAATGGAACTTTCCGTAATAAAATAGGGCATACTTTTGAAGGATAAGGTGTGGAGCAAATCAAGGGTCCCAACTAAGAAAAACGTAATTACCATGAGAAGCATCCGACTGGATCTTGTCACTCCAAATTGTTTTAGCCCATATAACATGATGGCAGCTGAAATGGAAATACTGAAAGACTCTAGAAGTGTATGGAAACCAACGTAATTCTTAGGATTATAAATGTCGTATATTTGAGGTTGGAAAATATGGATAGCCATCAGGAGAAGCACTGCAAATGTTGAGTAAATAAGGAATTTCCCCTCTGTTAAATTCGATTTCAAACCATTCCACCCCCCTTTATAAAGAAATATTTGTTTATTTCATTATAAAAGCTGATTGCTCTTAATAATCTGAATAAATATAGACTTTTTATGAATTTTTTGAATTTTTTTCCTTTAAGAAAAACGCAAGCGCCCTGAAGCTGGACAATTTTCAAAGCAAAAAATTATACTTTCTAATCTCTTTTAACCAAAAAGAGACTGCACTAGGCAATCTCTTGGAAATTCCTTATTACTTCCACCATTCATCAAACATGGTAGCCGGAAGTTGGCGTTTATGTTCTGTCAGCAGATAACGCTGTTCAATTTTCTCTGTAACCTCTTTTGAAACCGGCTTTCCTTCTAGATAGTCATCGAGTTCATCATAGGTAATGCCTAATTCGGTTTCGTCTGCCTGGCCGGGTTTTTGGTCAAGTAAGTCTGCCGTTGGAATTTTTAAATACAAGCGTTCATCTGCACCTAATTCTTTTAACAAGGCTTTCCCCTGCCGCTTCGTTAAGCCGCTAAGCGGAAGAATGTCAGCCCCTCCATCGCCATATTTTGTATAAAAGCCAGTTACTGCCTCGGCTGCATGATCCGTCCCAATCACAAGAAGTCCTTCCATTCCGCCAATCGCATATTGAGCGATCATTCTCATCCTTGCCTTTACATTTCCTTTTTGATAATCGCTTAATGGTGCCCCTTGGTAACTGGCATCATATTCATTTTGAACATCATCTACCGCTGTTTTGATATTAAAGGCCGTCTCTCGGTCGGCACGGATAAAAGCTAATGATCGCTTAGCATCTTCCTCATCCTGCTGGACTCCGTAAGGAAGACGAACAGCAATAAATAGGGCATCCACTCCTTCGCCCCTCAGTTCCTCTACCGCCAGTTGAGCGAGGCGGCCTGCTAGAGTAGAGTCTTGACCACCACTAATCCCCAAAACAAAGCCCTTTGCCTTTGTTTTAACTATGTAATTTTTCAAAAAATCAATCCGTTTCCGAATTTCTTCTTGTGGTTGGATGGTCGGATTAATGTTTAACTCCTTCATGATCTGTTCTTGTAATCCCATTTAGTGTTCCTCCTGACAAACAATTGATATAGTAAATAATGTACCACAAATGACTCAATTTCACTAAAAACGACAAGAAAGTTAGTGAACTGGGTAAATTATAAGAAACGGTTCTTGGAGGGATTGGATGGAAACAAAAACATGTAATGAGTCTCGCGTCGTTAGAACAAGCAGGATTTTTCCTAACGATGTAAATAACCATAATACCTTATTCGGTGGAAAGTTAATAAGTGATATTGATATGATTGCGTCAATTTCGGCAGTCAGACATTCCAGAGCAGAATGTGTCACCGCTTCGATTGATTCGGTCGACTTTCTTAGCCCGATTACCCCGAAGGATTCGGTATGCATCGAGACATATGTCTCGTCAACAGGAACGTCTTCGATGGAAATCTTCGTCAAGGTGATTGCCGAGAATCTAATGTCCGGTGACAGAAAAATTGCCGCAACCGCCTTTTTAACGTTCGTGGCATTGGATGACAACGGAAAGCCAACAAAGGTTCCAGGAATCGTCCCGGAAACCGAAGAGGAAAAAAAGCTGTATGAAACAGGAAAAGAACGAGCCGAAAAACGGAAAGTCCACAGAAAAAGCAGCAAAGAACTGGCAAGTGTGCTGACAGTACATAAACCTTGGGAATAGGAAAAGCGCAAACGGCCCGTTTAGCGGCGTATAGACTGGAGCGCTTTGACTGAGATAAAGGAAACACGGAGAGCGTTAGCGCATTCGTGCTTGACTTATCGTAGGGAAAAGAGCGAAGTCTACTAGCCGCTGGGCCGCTTGCGCTAGACAATAGGAAAAGCGCAGAAAAGGTTCGCGAAATGATTCGCGAACCTTACAATTTCTGTAGATCCCTTCGACTTGGTGCATGTGGTGGCAACTGGGCCCAACCACGTTCGACCATTAGGTCAAACCCCTTAGCCGAATAAACCAAAATATCTAAAATGTACTTTTGATAATAAGCAGATAGGTCTGATCTCATGGATAATGATAACGCATGGCCGATAAGCGCGATATCAATTGCGTTCAGTGAATGGAAAAGCGTGACTACAAGTCGATTGGAAAAAGGCGAAACCATTGAATCCGTCACTTCCATACTTGTTGATATATTCCCAAGTAGTTCCTCTTTCATTAGAATATCATTGAAGGTTCTAATTTGCTTTTCAGAAATTTTCTTGCCTTCCTCAATATAATTATGTATCTCCTTGTCTGTAACCACTTGAAGTAACCCCGTACATAGGAGGACTGAAAAATAATTCCGCTCCGTATTAAAAAAGATTTCTGTAATTTCAGCTACGTTTATCGGCCTTTTTTTCCCGAACCCACTTAAATAAGACAATTTTTCAATATATTCTACTTCTTTTGGATAGGGTATCATTGGCGGACGGTCATAAATTCCCTTCGAAAGCATAAGGTTAGTTGATTGCTGATATAACATCGAAGTTTGCTGGACCATCGTAACAAAAAAATCCATCACATCTTTTCTTGCCACATTTACCGTTATAAAGCCTGTGTTAATCATACTCATTCGGCTCATTGAATAAACGAAACTGAGGCCAAACATATCATAAAATAATGGCGGTGCTGATAAATTAAGATCCTTTTCTGAAAATCCATCAGGGATAGGGAAACCTTCGTCATTTAAAATAGTCGTGACCCCCCGGACATGCCCGTCAGAAATCTCATAGGCTTGTTGGAGAATTTTTTTAATTTCTTCATCTTGATTGTGATGAAGAAAATAGGTAAGTAAACAAACAGACATATTCTCCTGAATATAGATAGCCCATAATCCACCGATTTCCGCACTGGTCAACCGTATTTTGTGTTCCATCCTACCCTACCTCCTAAATCGCTTATAAGAATAGATTTCCACTTAAAAAGCGCTTTATTCATCCATCAAGAGAGAAGGCTTCCAAGTTGCTTCTATAAAAGGCATTCTCTAATCTACGTTTGACTCAGTGCGTGCCTTCCACGACATGACTTCGTCTTCTTCATCAAACTCAATCGTGACATCGACGACACCTTTTTCGGCCATAATTTTTTCGTGTAAACGGTCTTTAATATCATCCGCTGCAGCTACCGTTAATTTCGGGTCGACTTCGATTTCTAGTTCGACATGCAAGTCCTCCCCTTCCTTAATAACGGTGATCCCTTGAATATCCTTTACATCAGGATCTTCCATTACCATGACACCAATCTTATTTTCCATTTCTTCATCTGCTTGTCCAAGAACTCCAGCCGCATTGTCCAAAAATACCCTACCAACCACAAAGAACATCATGGCTCCAATAAGCATTGAGGCGAGCCCCTCGACTTGATGGAAGTCTGTAAAGCGAGAAATGACGACGGCAATTATCGCTAATAAGCCTCCTAAGGTTGCGACAAGATCCTCCATGAAAACCAGCTTTGTCGCCGGTTTTGCTCTCCCCAAATTGGCCATACTTTTCGTAAACACTTGAAGTCCGCTTGCTTCTATCTCAATATCATGTAAAATCTCTTTCATTGCTTTAAACAAGACAAAGGTTTCTAGAAGTGTCGCTACGGCTAACACAATAATATTAATTGCAAAACCACCAGACTCGGTTGGATGAATCACATGGTGGTATCCCTCTTTAATGGTTTCAAAAGCCATAATTCCGACAATCAGCACCGCACCCAAAAGCACCAAGTTAACTAATCGGCCAAACCCATTTGGATATTTTTCCGTCGGTGCCTTCTTACTTAAAGCGGAACCGACAAATACAAAAAACTGGTTAGCCGCATCGCCTAGACTGTGCATTGTTTCAGCAAACATCGCCACATTGCCTGTGTACATAAAAGCTACACCTTTAATAATCGAAATAATTGTATTAATGATAGCTGCCAGCATGGCCGATTTATTGCCACGTTTTAATAATTGAAATAATTCTCCCATCATATCCTCTTTTCTTTAAATAACTTTGCTTATTTTAATATTTTCAAAAAAAACCCTTTTCATTATAAAAAAGAAAAATAAATAAGGCCCCATTTATTAAGGGCCCCGATACTTATACGTTTTTCAGCACCAAATATAAGCGGTTGTTTCTAGTAGCTTGTTCCTCTTTTGTAGCTAAATCGTATTTTTTTAGCAAATGGAACACCTCGTTTAAAAGGTCCTGGGAATGCTCTTTTTCAAAGAATTGAATAAATAATGGCTTCAAATCCTCAGGCAAAAAAGCGGCAATCGATTCGTATTTACTCTTTACATCTTCATGGTTATGATCTAATTTGCATTCGCTCAAAATGTCATCCTCCTTACTGGTTTATACTTTTAGTATAAACAAAAAAGCCCACCAATGGGCTTTTTATTAACGCTTCTTACTTTCAGTTACTTCTAATACGTCCAAAAAGAAAACAAAGACAGGTATTCCGACGATCAAGCCCCATACACCAAAAAAGTGCTCGGAGAAAATCAAGACTATAAATGTATAGAAAACTGGAAGATTTGTTTTGGAACTCATTAAATTTGGATTGAGAATATACGCCTCAATTCCGTGAATTATCATAATGGCAATACCGACATAAAGGACTTTGATCAAACCGCCAATACTATAGGCGATGATTGCAAGTGGAATGATTGAAATAATGACACCTGCGACTGGAATGAGCCCCAAAATGAAAATCATGATCGATAACCCGCCAAGCTGTGGGAAATCCAATATCCATAGGGAAATGGTTGTCAAAATGCAATTCACAACAGCAATGATTAGCTGCGCTTCAATGACTTTACCAAACGTTCCTACAAATTTCCTTGCAAAAAATTCAAGTTCAGAGTAAATGGGTGCAACCTTGCTGGTTCTGAATTTCTTTGTAAACTCAATCAAACGCGGTTTTTCTAAAAGGAAGAACAAACTCATTAGCAGGGCTAATAAAATTTGCAGACCAATTTTACTGATATCCGTAAAGTATTTTAAGACAAAGGTAAAGCCTTGCTCTAAATAGCTTGAGATTTTTATTTCTTCCATTCGACTCATGACGTAATTCAGGACAATATTATCGTGCTTCGTTGTATAGAAAGCAGTTAATTGCTTGATTAGTGCAGTAATTTCGCCTGCAATCATTGGCAGGTACATGACCAAGCCATAAGAAAGCAGACCGACAATACTCGCATACGATATCACAACAATTAACTTTCTGTTAAGCGGTATTTTTCTTTCAATGAATTGCACTAAGCGATCCATTAAAAAAGCAAATATAAACGTAAGTAAGATTAAATTAATCATCGACTTCATTGCATAGATAGCAATAGCAATGACGACAAAGATTGATATTCTCTTGAAACTTGTGCTCTGCAAAATTTTATTCATCATAGTCCCTTATCGATCCCCATTATCTTCACTATAAATTCACATGAAAAAGTTTTTTATCCTAACGTTATTATATCAAATCGGCAGGTATTTTGTCGTATTTTAAAATTGAACAGGAGCTGTTGTCTTTTCAATTGGCTTCCCTTCATATCCTTGTTTCTTTAAATAATCCAGAAGCTTTGGCAAATGGGCAAGCGTTTCCTTCCGCTCATGTAAAAGAATAACAAGCGGTCCATTATGGTTTTTCCTTTGTTTAATTTGCGCGATGACACTATTGACATAGCGTTTATCCTTATAGTACCAATCCTTACTATCAATATTCCAGTCCCACATGATATACCCGTTTTGCTTTACAGCCTTTTTATACTCGGGAGTCATGTTTGGGGCACTGCCATAAGGTGTTCTCATGATAAAGGAATTGACACCAGACACTTTCAATAATGTGTTTCGATTTTGGGTTAATTCATTGAGCACTGTTTTTTTAGATTTATAAAATTTCTTTTGACTATGAGATACACTATGTAACCCAACCGTTTCTCCTGATTTGGTCATTAATTTAACTGATTCTGGATATCTGCGTATATTCCCGTCAATCATAAAGAATGTCGCTTTATATTGATATTTTTCAAGCAGTGCGATAATCTGATTGGAAAAAGCTGCTGGACCATCATCAAATGTTAAATAGACTATTTTCTTTCCACTTTTGTTAGGTTGTGTATTTGTTTGTTTAATCGGAGTTACATTGGATTCCTTTGTCGATGGTTGAGAAGTAGTTTTATCTTTTGTGGTGGGGTGTGCCGCAGCTATATTTGTAGTAGTATGGTTTGGCACCTTACTTGACTCTCGTTCTTGCTTATTTCTCCAAATCACGGCTTCCTCTTGTTGCTTTCTCATCATTTCTTTTTCCAATTTTAAATCATTTGTATTTCGAACAATCATTTCTGCTGATACACTTTTCTTCATTGGCAGATTAGTAGCTTCATTTTTTGGGTGATTATTAGTATCATTGCCAGCAGCCATCGCTTGAAAATAATTACTAACAAAGATCCCCGCAAACAAAAGAGTAACCCCAATGATGGCAATTAACGTCCCCTTCGACCAATTGCTTTTAAAATTCCCCATTGATCAATCCCTCTTTGATGTTTTTTATATTTCTTTCTCCATTATAGACGAAATTTTTACCCAAGTGTTACCAAACTATTAATTTAATACTTTAGAATTATAAAGACGATCCCTTGCTACTCAGCTCCAAATAAAATTAACTCCAAATAAAAAAGTCGTTCATAATAACGAACGACAAATTCTACATAAATTCCCCTTCTTGTTCAATATGATACTTCCTCCCTGTTCTAGCCACTTTGTTCCACCCTTCTTTGTTAACGAAGTATTGGACTGTCCCGCTAAGTGTACAGAATAGGGTAAACACGCGGAAAGCTATAAGGTCAAAAAGGTTAACCATTAGGATATTCAGAAAATCCCTTTTACCGAAACTATTCCGATAATAGTAAGAAATAATAACCCCTATAAGGTTATATAAGAAGTTTGTTACTACATACAAAGTTAAGAAGAAAAAAAGATAATGGACATTTTCGGAAAAAAAGATTAACAAGATAAAGCTTATCACAGTAATAAACGAACAAATCACGCCAACAAAAAGTGCATCAATCATGAAGAAAAAAGACAACGGACTTTTTAATAAAGTCGACATAAAATCTTTTAAATAAAGAACAGTACAATCAATAAATGCCTTTTGCCATCTAATCCGCTGATTATATAGTCCTTTCCACGTCTCCGGAACCTCCGTATAACAGACTGCTTCCGGAATATACGCAACCTTTAATCCAACACGTTGATTTTTATAGTGTTGAACTTTCAGGGTTATGTCAATATCCTCGCCGATGGTCTTTCGATAACCCCCAACTTTTATTAATACATCCTTTTTAAAAACCCCAAAGGCTCCCGAGATAATCGATAGCGCGTTAGCCTTGGCTAATGAGGCTTTATAAATGTAAAACCCTCGTAAGTATTCAGCAATTTGAAATTTAACGATTGATTTAACATTTAGTGTAGGAATTAAAGAGCCATGCTTAAATCTTCTTCCTTGTAAAACATGGACTGTTCCACCAGCAGCGATTAAGTTAGGATCAACAAAAGCACAGTTTATAATCGAAAGTGCCTTCTCATCTAAAATACTATCGGCATCCAAGGTAATAATTAATTCATTGGAGGAATAAGAAATTCCAGCATTAAGTGCATCTGCTTTACCCCCATTGAATTTATCAATTACGATAACATTAGGATTTCGTTTTGACCGATAAACTCCCTTTACTGGAGAAAACTCAAGATTACAATTTGGGCCTCTTTTTTGAATTTCTAAATCCAGCAGTTGCTCCATTATCTCAAATGTATGATCATTTGAACCATCGTTAATTAGGATATACTCGTAATTTTTATAATTAAGTCGGTCAATACCTAGAATAGTTGTCTTAATAATTGACTCTTCGTTATAGCATGGTACCAAAATACTTATTGGCTTTTCAGATAATACCCTTTTCACTTTTTGATAATAAGGTTTTTTGATGATAATTAGAAGCGCGTGAATCATATGATAAACAGGAAAGATTAAGCAGATAATAAAAATTATAAACATCCATACGTTCGAAATATTCTCCATTTACTCTCCTACTTTACGATAAATTTTTTTCACTTTCTGCTTAACACCACTATATTCAGAACTTACCGTTCAATATATAGAACGCAGACTCAAAAATAAAAGTCGAACAATTACTTATGTGCCCAACCACAACATATTTTAGGATATTTGTTATTCTCTGATTAGTGAACTTATTAATTCCTTTATTTGCTTTATTTTCTGCGGGTTTAATTGATTGTCATATAATTCAATTTCAAACTTTAGAGTACTCTTTACTGTAGACCTTTCATTTTGGAAAACCGCTGATTCCTTCTTCATATCTTTTACTAAATATTCCACATCTACATCAAATGTTTTCGCGAGTTTCCCTAATATTTCCAAACTAGGATTCCTTTGAATATCACGTTCAATTAAACTCAAATAAGATTTTGAAATTCCTGTAAGTTCACTGAGTTTTGTTAAAGAAATTCCTTTGGTGGTCCTCAGCATTTTTAGTTTAGTGCCATCCATAGTAACTCTCTCCTCTGTTCAGAACAATTGCATTATGATTTCTATTCAACTCCAAACATCCCACCATTCGTAAATGACAATCTATAATTTTCTCAAGAACTACAATTAACCGCCTAAACCCTTTGTAACAAAATAAATGACCAATGGGCCTAAAATAACAATAAAGAGTGAAGGGAAAATGAAAAACACCATTGGAAATAACATCTTTACTGGAGCCTTCATAGCTTGTTCTCTAGCAGCCTCACGGCGTTGCTCCCGAACCCTGACTGTCAGATTGCCCAACACTTTAGCCATACCAATTCCCAGCTGATCCGCCTGTATTAACGAGGTAATAACACTTTGAAATGAATCAGAAGGAACTCGTTTCCTAAGATCATAGAATGCTTCTCTTCTCGATTTACCTAACTTCATATCTTCTAATGTTTGAAAGAACTCTTCAGAGAGTGGCCCTTTTATTTTTTTGGATACCTCCGCAAGAGCTAAGTCGAGCCCCATACCGGCCTCCAGCAAGAGGTTTACCGTATCAAAAAAATCAGGCATAGATTTATTAATTTCCTTAATTCTAGCTGTTTTTTTCTTACCTAAATAGAAAATAGGGAGTCTAAACCCTAAAATTGCCATCGTGATCGCCATCATCCAGGTGGACATTTTATTATCAGCAGTGGGTAAAATAAACAGAATAAAGGGTACACTTGCTGCTATACTAAGAACCATTTGAAATAACCTAAAGTCAATGGCCGATTTAAAAGGGTATCCGGCATTTCTGAGTAACATATCCAATTTTTTTCGATCTGTTTTAGAAACCTTTTTATTTAATAAAACGGTTCCTTTATTCCAATAAATACCTAGTTTTTGTTTTAATCTGCTTTCGTTACTTTTCTTAGCAGGATCAATCTTTCTTTTCTTAACCTGGGTATCAAAGTATCTGCCCACACGTTTATTATAAGCAATTTCTCTTTTGAAAATTGTTAATAGGATTCCTGCCAACATAAAAGTAAGGAAAGCAGTTATTAAAACTATAAGAACGAAACCCTGCACATTCCTACACCTCTATTCGAATAATTTTTTGAATAAACAACCAGCCAATAAAGTTTGATATGACGCATACCGAGAGCATTGCCCATCCTAATGGATGTTCAAGCATAGGGCCAAAATATTCTCTGTTCATCATAGCTAAATATAATCCAAGCCCCACCGGTAACAAGGTGATAATCCATGATGACATTTTCCCTTGCGCAGTTAATGTTTTTAGCTCTTCAAGAATCCGCACTCTTCCTCTAATTGTTTCTTCCATTGTTTCAAGTAGATCAGCAAGATTCCCCCCGCTTTTTCGCTGTGCTAGGATTGCCCGAACGACTACTTCGAGTTCTTTATTTGGCAAACGTTCGACTAATTCCTCAAATACCTCCTCCAACGGAATCCCCAATCCAGATTGTCTAACAACCCGATCGAATTCTGGCCCCAGTGGATCTGGCACTTCTTTGCCAACAAGCTGCATCGCCTGCATGAAACTAAATCCTGCCCGCATGGAATTGGCCATCATCCCCAAAACATCAATTAATTGCTGAGAGGATAATTGCAGTCGTTTTTTCCTTTTTTGTTTCATCACATATTTTGGAAGAATAAATCCAATGACTATCGCGACAGGGCTTAGAAACAATGGTAGTCCAAGGAATGCGACCATCATAATCACCCCGGCGGCTGTTAATAATCTGAAAGCAAAAAACTCTTCTGGCTTTAATTTACTTCCAGCCTCTAGTAAGATTTTTTCTGTTTTTTCACTGAATTGGACATTTTTAAAAATCAAACTAATCAATAGAAAAAAACGTATAAAAAGGGATGGTCTTTTTTGTTTTTTGACCTCGGCTACCACCACAATCGGGGCAGGCAAAAATTCAGTGATTCGATGATCCATTCTCCTTTTATTTATGTACCTTCTAAGGAATAGAAACATAAAGACACTTGAAGCCAAAAATATGAGCATGATCTCTATTACTGTTTTCATGTCTACCACTCCCCAACGAACCAAGAAGCAGGTAAGGCATGTCCATTCATTTCAAGCTTCTCTGTAAATTTTGGACGTATTCCCGTGCTAGTAAACTTTCCTTCAATCCGTCCATCATTCGTACGACCGGTCTCATTAAATAAATAAATATCTTGAAGAACGATGGTATCCCCTTCCATACCTAATACTTCTGTTATATAAGTTATTTTTCTTGTGCCATCCTTCAGCCTTGTTTGCTGGACAATAACATCGATTGCATTTGCAATCTGCTCACGAATTGCCTTTACTGGAAGCTCGAATCCTGCCATTAATACCATTGTTTCCAAACGGGATAGAATATCACGTGGTGAGTTGGCATGTCCTGTGCTTAAACTGCCGTCATGCCCCGTGTTCATGGCCTGAAGCATATCCAGCGCTTCTGCACCACGAACCTCTCCGACCACAATTCGATCTGGCCGCATACGGAGTGAATTACGTACTAAATCACGAATCGAAATTTGACCCTTACCTTCTATATTAGGTGGACGGGATTCTAATGAAACAACATGTTCCTGATTTAGCTTAAGCTCGGCTGCATCTTCAATGGTGACAATTCGTTCATTGTTCGGAATAAAGGACGATAACACATTTAAGGTTGAAGTTTTACCTGACCCTGTCCCACCGCTAATAAAGATATTAAGCTTTGATTTAACACAGATATCCAGGAATTCCGCCATATCTACACTTAAAGTTCCGAATCTGATTAAGTCGTTAATTGTAAAAGGAGTATCGGAGAATTTACGAATCGTTAAACTTGGTCCCTTTAACGCAAGTGGGGGAATAATTGCATTCACACGAGATCCATCTGGTAATCGCGCATCCACCATCGGTGAACTTTCATCCACACGACGCCCTATCGGTGAAACAATCCTTTCAATCACCCGCATGACGTGCTGATTATCAACAAAATTAATTGTGCTCCTTAAAATCTTTCCATTCTTCTCATAATAAATTTCATCATAGCTATTCACCATGACCTCACTAATCATCGGATTCTCTAGAAGCGGAGTAATTGGTCCGTACGCCAGCAATTCATTTTCAACATAATTCAAAATTTCTTGCTTTTCTTCAAATGTTAACCTTCCGCCTGATTGGTCAAAGAAGACTTGTCCCCATTCCTCGATTTTTTGTTTTTCTTCTTCTTTATTCTGTCCAGGATGTCTCTTCAACTCCTCTAATAGGTAGTCGTGAAGTTCTGCTTCAAGTTTCCAGAAATCCTGTGACCTGGTTTGGGAAGTAACCTCGAGAACATCTTTATCAAGGCTACCAATGCTGGTTACATTACTTTTACTATCACTCGTATTTGTAATTAATCCTTCTTTAAACCGTTCAAATAGTGACATTTACTTTCTCTCCTCACTTTCCTACTAGAAACCAGCGCTTCTCCTTTTTAATTTTTGGCGCCTCATTCATTTGTTCTAATAGCTTCTCTGCAAGTTTCCATACTTCTTTCCCTAAGTGGCTTCGTGAATTGGATAATATAAAGGGTTGACCTGATTTTATCGAAGCTGTAGCCACTTTTACTTGATCTGGTAAGGTGTGATAAGGAGAAAATCCGAAGATCCCTTCTATCTTCTTTATATCAAGCCCTTGCCCATTGACGTGACGATTTAAGATTAATTTTACTTTATCCTTTTGCTTTATCGATTCTAGCGTTTCAAGGTAAAGCTGGCTCAACCTTAAAACGGATATTTCATTGAATGCTAGCAGTAAAATATCATCTGCAGAATCAAGGCATTGTAAATGGATTTCTGATAAATTTACCGGCATATCAATTAAGACAATATCGAATAACTTCTTTACCTCGTTAATCGCCTCTTTCATGTGCTCTTCTGTGATTCCTTCGAAAAACTCTGGCCGATTTGGAGCCGCAAGTACGGATACATCCCCATCAACGGTACTCATGTATTGGGTGATGGAGTAATTCACTTTGCCATACCCCTCTTTAACCCATTCATAAATTGTTCTTTTTGGCCTCTGGTTAAAGTACATGGCAACCTCACCAAATTGGAGATTCCCGTCAATAACCGCAACTTTTTTCCCCATTCTAGCGAATGCGACTGCTAGATTAACGGTTACCAGCGTTCTTCCCACACCACCCTTTGGATTAGCAACGGCAATTACTCTACTTTTTTCTTTTAAAAAAAATAGATTATCCTTTTTTGCCCTATGACTCATATATTTCTTAGCGTGAACAATTGCTTCCCCCAATTCTTCGTGAGTAAAAGAAGAACGAAGAGTATCCGATGCCCCCATAAGCATTGACTTTCTTAAATTTTCCATATTATCAGGAACAATTAAGATAATATAAACATATGGATAAAGAACAGAAATTTCCTGACAAAGTTCAAATACGTTAAAGAGTGTATGTGCTTTAATGAACAGTACGGACTGATTATTCTCGACAAGCAGGCTATGCATTTTGTCCATTTGATTCGTACAAGTTAACTGAAATTGCTGCTTTTCTAAAAGTGTTTTTATATCTCCGGGAGGAGCATTTGTATCAGAAAAGAAAATCCAATTTATACTCATTTCGAATTATTACCCTCCTCTTTGTCATCCTTAATTACTTCTCTGGAATGTTTTAGTCCTGCTTTGCCAGTTCCAGTGTCCTCCGTATTTCTAAGCATCAAATAGAATCCATCCTTATCTTTGCTTGCTAATCCAAGCATGACCCCTTCATCAGGAGTAACTTCCAATGTAACGGTTTCATAATGAAGTGCCTCTTCCGGGTTGTCAGATGATTTCCCTGATGTTAGGACTTTTACATTTTCTAGAATCAGAACAGCTGATTTATATTCCTTTTTTGATTTTTCATTTTTGGTTGTTTCATAAGCAATGACATCTACTCTTGAATTTTGTGCAATATAGCCTGAAACGCCACCCTCGAGATTCACCTTTAGTGAGATTGCCCGCTTCCCTTTGCTGACCTCCACTAATGGATTGCTAACTTTCCTATCAAGCTTTTTCTTCTCTTCTTCAGCCTTTTTCTTTTCTTCCGCTTGCTTTTCAGCTTGAGGGTCTATTTTCTGTTCTTGTTTTTGGGTAACTTTTCCTTCCGAAGCAGTTGAAACCTTTTCTTTTTGGAATATTGTTACATAAGCAAAAGCAGCCACAGTCATTCCTAATAATAATGAGATGATCCAAATTTTTTTGGTGTTCATTTTGTCCTCCTACAACAAATGAAGATTATCATTCAGAAAGCTTTACACCGAACAGGTTATAATCACCAATTCCTGTTCCTGTACCAATTTCTCCCGGTGCAACCATTTTAATAAATTTGCCATATAGCTTTTTGTCTTCGTATCTATCTATCCAATAGGATGCAAAACCAACAATATTTAATTCACTCTTTCCGGTTATCGGTTTTCCCTCCACATCCACCCAATTGTCAACTACTACTGTAGTAATTACCCTTGCGCATGAATTATCTGCAGTATCAGGACTTTGACAATGAGGTTTAGATGCATCTTTTGCAATGATTCCATCCACTCCATCAATGGCTTGTTCAACCTGGCCGACACTGCCCCCTGGGTCAGTAAAAACTGTATTCCTTACATCGTAGGTTGCTCCGTTCAAAATAGCATCACGGAGATTCCCGTCAGAAAATTTAAGATACCCACAATTTCCTTGAAGATCACCTGGATTTGTCGATCCACAATTTAATACTGTTCTATTAGGAATATCGCTTTTCAGAATAACAAATGGGGCAATCCCACTTGCTTTTGTTATAGGGCCAACAACCGCCTTTGCTGATGCATTTATAAATGCTTCATCTGTACCAACTGCTTTAGCAAAAGTCATGGAGACCGGGATATTTTTGGCTTCGCCTTCTATGGATTGACCCGGTACTACCGTTAAATCAAAAACTAAACTATTATCATAACCATATTTTTCATAGAAGATATCATTTGCTATCTCTTCAGCGGAACTAGAACTATTAGTAGTCCGGAGTCCCTGGGCCCCAGCAAGTACTGCTGAATCAACCGCTTTTTGTAGCTTACTTTTCTCTGAATAAATTCTTCCCCCATCTATAGCTAAAGCTGTGAAGCCAAGTAGAGCAACCATCGAAAAGGCCACTATTACTAAAACTGCACCACTTTCTTCACGCAAGGTTAATAATTCTAATATCCTCTTCATCTATTCCACCCTCATTGTTGTGGTATTCTTAATGGGGCGATTTTCTCCCCAGATCTGTCCAATTATAGGGGTTAAAAACGTTACATTATAGCTTATTTTGAGTACAAATTCCTGACCAGAGGTACGTGTTCCGCCTGGGGTTACATCACCAACTGTTAAAGGGCTGATATTTAGTGGTCCTGTATTCTTATTAAAACTACTAACTGCGTAGTTTTGTATATCGATATCTGTTTTGATTTTTCCAACACTTACAGCACGCGCCGTTTCACGGCCTGCATTATCTAATGTTAAATAGACAAAAAAAACTCTTCCAAAATCTATGATTCCAAGCAGTAGAATAACAAGCGCTGTAAGTGATAGTGCAAATTCTACTAGTGCCTGACCTTTTTCCGACTTCATTAAAACCCACCCCATACAAGACAACTTAATGTCCCTAGAACGATGGCGACTCCATAAGGGAATGATATACTACTATTCTTTTCTCCATTTGGTAAAATCATAGATCCAAGATTACTACTTAAAAAAACTACGTTAAAGAATAATGATTTAATAGAGGTTTTCAGACCTTGTGTTTTGATGATTAATAGCAGTGCGATAACTCCACCTATTAATGCGGTATAAATAAACGAATAAAACACAAAGCTGGTTCCCATTAGAGCTCCAATCGCTGCCATTAGCTTTACATCACCTGCACCCATGCCACCTAATAGATAAGGGATGATGAGTAAGCCGAGGCCAATTAGGAAACCTTTGCCGCTGAAAAGGACTCCTTCAACACCTATATTAAAAATGTTATAGAGTAATCCAAAGACGATTGTTGGTAAGGTTATGATATTTAGTATCTTTCGTGATTTGATGTCAGTAAACAGGCAAATTACAAGAACAATTACTAATATGATCTTTTCCATGATTCCGATCCTCCTTATTCTATAAATATGCCCTGCTTCTCGAGTTTGAAAAGCAGGGAGGGTGAGGTCTCAAATTCTAATATTAACTTCCATTTTTACTCTTTAAGCTTAATACCACTTAATAGAGTTGAAATACTTCCTTTTAAAGTAGTGAGTGCAAGAATACATCCTACAGCAACCAACCCGATTATTAGTCCGTACTCTACTAAACCTTGCCCTTCTTCTTGTACTACTAAATTCCTTATTCCTTTCAACATGGTGTTTCCCCCTTGACATGGTTTGTTTTGATATTATTCATCCTTTGAAGATTTATTGTACTGATTACCAGTTCTTAATTTCACAAAAAACCTCTTATACCACCATTCCACGACGTATGTTCTATATTCTATTCAGTAAACTTAATACCACTTAATAGAGTTGAAATACTTCCTTTTAAAGTAGTGAGTGCAAGAATACATCCTACAGCAACCAACCCGATTATTAGTCCGTACTCTACTAAACCTTGCCCTTCTTCTTGTACTACTAAATTCCTTATTCCTTTCAACATGGTGTTTCCCCCTTGATATGGTTTTTTTTGATATTATTCATCCTTTGAAGATTTGTTGTACTGGTTTCAGTTCTTAATTTTCACAAGAAACCTTTTATATAACATTCTAGGACGTTTGTTCTACATTCTATTCAGTAAACTTAATACCACTTAATAGAGTTGAAATACTTCCTTTTAAAGTAGTGAGTGCAAGGATACATCCTACAGCAACCAACCCGATTATTAATCCGTACTCAACTAAACCTTGTCCCTCTTCTTGTACTACTAGATCTTTCATCTTTTTCAACATGTTCTTTTCCTCCTAAAATTTTGTTGTTTCTTGAGTTTTGTTCATCCCATCGAACACTAACCTTCATGCAAGTTGTTCTATATTTCTTAGCATCCACCGTCATTTGTTCTGTATAATGAACATCCCATGAAACAATAATAGTATGATTATCCCAGGATGTAAATAGTTTTTTAGTAAATTCGTTCTAAATAAAAAACGACATTTTTCTACATCGTTTTATATTGAGAACTAAATTAAAATGTTGTATATTCAATATATAGAACGAATTTATGGAAGGAGATAAAAATAATGGAGCAATTAATGAGGACAATTCCCTATTCTATTAACTTAGCAGATTCTTTTTTTAAGAGGTTAAAAGGACTTATGTTTCGGAAGGATCAATTGGTTGACGAGGGATTATGGATTATTCCGTGCAATTCGATACATATGTGCTTTATGAATTTTGAAATTGATGCTGTTTTTCTAAATAAAGAGGGTCGAATTGTTAAAATGATTGAAGCACTTCGACCATGGGGGTTTGTAAAACCAGTCAAGAATGCCTACTCAGTAATAGAACTTCCAGCCGGTACAGTAGCACAATTAGGTTTACAAAAGGGAGAAATAATTAAGTTGTAAATAGTAAACTTTCACTTAAACAGGGCTGAACTCAAATTCAAACTTTGGGCTCAGTCCTTTTTATGTTGTCTTTGTTAAATATGGTTCACTGATTTGAACGCTTAGAGGGAATTAAATTCGTTTTTGTTAGTGAAGGTAGAAATAATGTAGCAAAGATCTTGGACTTTGGGGGAGCGCGTTCTTGGCGTCTTATCACTCTACTTGAAATTTGGATTCATCAATAGAAAAGCAAAATTCGCTGATTGAGTGAATTTTTCCGTTGATATACAATAAATTGATGATTACTTCATTAGGAGTCGTCTTAAAAAGCTGTAATGGAGGAATAGTATGGACCATATCTCTGAACTTTTACTACCGGAACTTCAAAAAATAGAAACAGATTTTCATCAAGTATTAATGGAGCTCATCGAAATTCCAAGTGTCATCAATGAACAGGATGGCGATTATCCTTTTGGAAAACAGATTGATTTGGCACTTAAAAAGACACTTTCGATAGGTGAGCAGCTGGGTTTTAGGACATTTTGTGATCCGAAGGGCTATTACGGCTATGCCGAAATTGGCAACGGTAAGGAAATGATTGGCGTCCTTGGCCATCTGGACGTCGTTCCTGCTGGAAAACTGGATGAATGGGTGACACCCCCCTTCCAAGCCATCATCAAAGAAGGAAAAATGTACGGCCGGGGAACACAGGATGACAAAGGACCCACACTTGCTGCCCTCTTTGCTGTAAAAGCGTTAATGAATCTCGGTGTTCCATTTACCAAGAGAATTCGATTAATTTTTGGCACGGATGAAGAAACATTATGGCGCTGTATGAATCGCTACTGCGAACTCGAGGAAATCCCAAACATGGGTTTTAGCCCAGACTCCGTCTTCCCGCTCGTATATGCCGAAAAAGGCCTGCTCCAACTGCATTTAGAAGGTAAGAACGAAACAGGTTTACGGTTGATATCAGGTAATGCTTTCAATGCGGTGCCTGACACCGCACGTTATTCCGGTGAAAAGCAAACCGAGTTAATCGCTGCATTAAGAGCGTTGGATTTTGCTTATGAAACAGATGAAGACGGGATTGTCGTCCTTGGCAAAGCGGTCCATGCCCAGGTGACGGAAAAAGGAATCAATGCGATAAACCGTTTATTGATTGCACTCAAAAAAATAGGTTACACATCCAAAACCATCGAATTCGTCTACGATTTAATCAAGGAAGATCCGTTTGCGGTGAAAATTTTCGGTGAATGTGAAGATGAAGCTTCTGGTAAATTGAAATTCAATGTAGGAAAAATCGAATGTAACGATGAGGTCGAGAGGTTATCGATCGATATTCGCATCCCTGTGACAGCAGATAAACAAGAAATTGTGGACAGACTCTCGCAATTGGCCTTGGAATACGGATTGGCCTACAAAGAAATCGATTACTTAAAATCCATCTATATTCCAAAGGATCATTTTTTAATCAAAACCTTAATGAATGTGTACCAGGAGGTTACCAATGATCTGGTTTCAGAACCGATTTCTTCAGGCGGTGCCACCTATGCAAGAGCGATGGATAATTTTGTTGCGTTCGGTGCTGTTTTTCCACATCAAACGAAAACCGAGCATCAGCCAAATGAACACATTGACTTAGCAGAAATGTTTAAAGCGATGCAGATCTATGCAGAAGCCATCTATAAATTAACCCGGTAGATATACCCGTTTTGTAATGGAGATATTGATTGGAAAGAATCATGATACTCACGGCGTAAACAATATTTTTTAAATATTGTGGTATCTCAGCATTTACTTGGCAATGAAATTGTTCAAACAACCTCCATATTTTGGTGCCTGACACCCATTGACAATGATTCTCATTATCTTTAAGATAACATTATAGAGATTACTTTGGAGGGGGATACAACATGTTTAACATGCTATATGGGTTGAAGGATATTCACACGGTTATTTCGAATCAACGTAAGATCGGCGGTGCGGTTGAGGCTGATTCGATTCGGTTATCATCAGGTGAAACGTATCTAAACCCTGTGTTTACCAATGTTGATATCTCCAAAGGTCATTATGTATCGGTTGGCTTCATCGACCAAGATGGCGCAAACGTGATTGCCCATGTTGATCAAATTGCTGTCATTAAAGGATTACAACACAAATTAATTTGCCAGCTCAATAATACGTATATTAAGCAATACCTACTTCACGATACATTGAAATATTTACAAAAGCTTTGTGAAGTAAATGCAGGTTTTGTAACAAGCTCTTTTAAAAAAGAGGCACTGAAGCTTGTTCGTGATATCAGTGTAAAAGAATTGAAGAACCACAATATCTCGCTTCCATTCCCAGTTGAAGATAAATTAGTTCAATTATTTGCTTAGTAAAAACGCGGTCCGCCTTATGGTGGACCGCGTTTTGTATTTTATAGAATGACAGCTTGGCAGGCCAATCGATAGCCATTGTTTAATTCATTCCCAAGCTTAATTTTCTCTTGTTCATTTGGTTTTGATAGTTCGGGACCTTGCAGGACCTGTACGGTACATTGTCCGCAGGTTCCTTTTCGGCATTTATAGTTGATGGGCTTCCCTTGGTTTAATGCAGCATCAAGCAACTTTCCTTTAGCTGGTGTGATTTCAAATGGATCCGACCCCTGAACCACAATTATATTTTCGAAGTGATTTTTGATTTCACCCGATTGCTGTTTTGGTTCTTCTTTTTCAAAAAGAGTTCTTGTGGGAGAGTTCTGTACCGGTGCAATTTTTCCAGGAATGAGTGAGCCTACCGTAAAAACTCGATTATTCACCCATTAATCCTCGATTGCCTCTAGAGTGCAAATAGCCCCAGGCCGCTTGATTCGTAATACCGCTGTTTCATAAACGCGGAACGGGTGATTCATCCCTTCCACGCCCAAGTAGGCTGTATCAAAATCCTCTGACACGGCAAGATCCAAGTTGTTTCGTCCTGTATTAAGAATCACTCCCGTCTTCCCTTTTAAAACGGGGGATTGGAATACTCCATCAGTCACTAGCTCACGAATATGTTCAATTTCCAGAACATTGGTATCCTTATGAACACGATGAATGAGTGAATAGAGTTCGGGTGATAAGATAAGCGCAAACGGTCCGTGATGATTCATTTCAAGCAGTTTGCTTCTCGCTTCGACAATATCCTGAAAAGCCGTCCCTGATTCATACCATTCTCCAATTAGGTGGGTCAGGCGGCCTTGAACATTCATTAAACCAGGGATATCAAATTCTCTTGCGCCGTGAAAAATCATTTGATCCTCCAGATTAGCGACGTCGCGGGCGGCATTAGCAGCTGGGGAAAAATCTATCGGAATATCAAGTGTCTTCGCCTGTTCGATATCACGCCAATAGAGGATAAAATCCTTATAGAGTAATGGAATCGTGTGATTTACACGTTTACTGGATTCAACAGTGGTATCAAAGGAACCCTGGAAATCCATTTTGGCTTCCATATTTTCTAAGAAGATATCATTTGAGATACTTTGCATGCCTCGTCCAAGTGGTCCATACAGTTCGATAAAACGTCTGCCTACTAACTGTCTGCGGGCCGATTCGACGACTGTTTGATCTAATTGGAGAAATTCTTGTTCATTTAACGGTGAATCTGGATATAAGTGCAATTTGTTCATTTTTTGATCCTCTCTTCTTTTCGTATATATTTTTCTATTTGGTTCTTATGATGGGGATTTGTTTGGATAAGGGAGGACGGGATTCCGCTTGCTTGTATCTAGGCGGGATTCCACCAAGTTTTGTTTTTATTCCGCCGTTTGGAGCGGGGATTCCGCCAAGTTTCCCAGTTATTCCGCCAAACTGAAGATGGATTCCGCCAACTTCACTACTTATTCCGCCAAACAACAAAAACAGCTAAATTAAGACTGTTCACTCATGTAAAAACTACCTAAATTAAGCTCCCAACCGTAAAACCCTTTTTATATTTAGCTGCAGATACAACTGGAACAGCACCTGAAGTGGTACCTGACCGGTCTAAATGGTCATGATCGTGATCATGATGGGCATGCGGGTCTACATAGTCATTATCAAATCGTTGATTAATCTCCAACAACATAGCTTTCACCTGCTGGTAATCCGAGTAAGAAACTTCTCGCAACTGGTTCAGCATCGTGCTACGTTCCTCATCGGTAAAGCGAAACAGGGCTAAATCAAGATGTTCGACAAAATTATGTAAGCCAAACTTTTCAAGGTTTAATTCCTGCAATAGTCGATTAAACTCATTATTAGTGGGAGCGAAATCCTTCTCGTCTTTTTCGCTTTCAAACTTACTGATCAGTGGAATCAGCTCGACTAATCGAGAGAGCCGCTGCTCCTCTTCTTCAAAAATATGATGATAATAAAGACGTTCATGGTCATCTGTGGCATTTTGAATAACAGGATCGAGCATATTCATAAATTTTTCAATAGCATCTTTGGTCGTCGTAAAAATATGATAAAAAATCTTTAATTCTTCTTTCATTAAATGCACCCCCGGATTTCAACTACTTGTCATTATTGACGCGTGGATACGTTTTTAAAACTGTTTATTAAAATAAAAAAAGACTAGCCTCAGCTAATCTAGTTTAGAATTATTATATTTCGAGCTATAAAGAAAGACCAGCATCTCTGCTGGTCTTTCTTTCCACTATGTAGTGGAGACGGTGGGACGTGCTCTTCCATGCTTTCGTCATGGCACTGACTATATCTTGAACCTGCCATCAAACAGGTCCTCCGGCGTCTTATGCGAATCATAAATTTACCTCTTCAAGGTATGATTTCACATCCTAGTACTACCACTTAAACATGGCAGCCTATAAGTCGATACACGGCTGTTGGATTACTCCACATACCGCTCGGCATTGCCCTATCACATTGAAGTGACTTAGGTTTCACCGATAAAGCCGAATTTTCACTTATGTGTTACCACATAAGGCGACTAATACTAATCGAACCCACGTCCAAAGATATCGCCACTTAAGCTTCTACGAGTGTAGTCGATATATTGGTGTTTCGCTGAAGCCATATGCCTATCGACCGGCGTCCGGTCAGCTAGCCTGGTTGTTCTCTTCCTTCGTCCTCAGGCGGTGGACTCCGGCGTAGCCTACTAAGAGTGAGTCCGCTACCCTACCACATAGGCGATGGAGGGGCGAACAGCTATGCAGTTATTAAGCTGCGAAAGCTAGGTTGTTGTTAGTTTTGCCAGTTATGGCTTTGACGTTTTAACGAGGCCGATCCCCTCGACTCGCGACCTAAGCTCAAACTACCCCTGTCGAATCCGTAGCGTCCCCATTATAAAAGGAGCTGCAACCCCTGTTAAGGATTAAAGCTGTAGACGTTAGGAAGCTCAACAACGTTCTTTGAGCAAAAGTATCACATCGCTAACTTAGCGACAAACTTATTATAACACACTGTAAGGATTTTTCAATTGTAAGTATCTGTAAAACAATTTCCAATTCACTCTGGTTACATCTTCTGACGGTCACGGAAGGCCCGTTCAATCTCACGCTTTGCTTCTTTTTGCTTTAAAGATTCTCGCTTATCGTAATTCTTCTTACCTTTCGCAAGTCCGATTAACACTTTGCAAAAGCCATTTTTCAAATAAAGCTTTAATGGAACAAGTGCATAACCTGCCTCTTTTGTTTCACCGATTAGTTTATTAATTTCGCGCTTATGGAGTAATAGCTTTCGTGTTCGTAATGGGTCATGATTAAAAATGTTTCCTTGTTCATACGGACTGACATGCATCCCGAAAAGTATGGCTTCCCCATTTTGAATCCGTGCATAAGCATCCTTAAGATTCACTTTTCCCCCACGAATTGACTTAATTTCGGTCCCCTGCAGAACAATTCCAGCTTCGTAGGTTTCTTCAATAAAATAATCATGGTAAGCCTTTTTGTTTTGTGCACAAACTTTTCCTTCACCTTTTGGCATCTTTTTCACCTCATCTTAAAATTTATTTTAGCAGAATATAATAGCTACTACAATTGAAAGAGAGCCCTAACTCATTAAAGGTTTCCGTTTCCTGTCGCAATACGTCAGCTTATTGCAAAGGAAAATGCAAACCAAAATGTAATCATTTTTGCACTATAAAATGTAGGGCAATTTGTAAGGTGAGTAGATTTGAGAATTCATAGGCGGAGAATTTCCGCCTAATGTATATAGAGGAAGCTTGTGAAGCGGATATAAGCGGAGTTATTCCGATTAGCTACTCTTAATAAGACAAAATCTAAAGATTTGGATCATATAAGCTGAATAACTACCCTTATTTTTAAGGAAATATGGGTATTTCCCAATTTAGCCGGAATTTCTCCGTTTATCGAAATCCCTTTATATCTACAAAAATATACCTCCAAATTGCCATACAATTTGAAGGTCATTTTGCATTACAGTATTAATGTTTGTAATAGTTAACGGAACCCATAACTAGATCATGGGCTCCCGTTAGGATTATTTATTTTTCCGCTTCGTACTTTTGTTTTTAGGCACATTATCATAAAATTTACGTTTCTTCTTTACTTTATTTCCTTGACCGCTGCCGCCTTCAGACTTAGCATTGGAACCTCCGCCTTGGCCTTGACCACGACTATTGCCGCCACCTTGACCACGACCTCCACTGCTGCCTTGACCTTGGCCGCGACCACCACTGCCGCCCTGCTGCTTATTCCTCCGCGGCTTCTTGGTATCACTGCCCGTACTGAAGACCCTTGGCGTTTCTGACCGTTCGCGACGAGGAGTACCCTTCATGCCTACAATTTCAAAATCAATCGCACGCTCATCCTTATTGACTTTTACAACACGAATGGTAATCTCGTCGCCAATTCGGAACACATTCCCTGTCCGCTCGCCAATCATCGCCAGTTGGCGCTCATCATAGCGATAATAATCATCGGTCATATAGCTGACATGGACAAGTCCTTCAATGGTATTTGGCAGCTCCACAAACATACCGAAATTCGTTACAGAGCTGATAATGCCGTCGTACTCAACACCAATCTTGTCTTCCATAAATTCAGCTTTCTTCAAATCATCCGTTTCCCGCTCAGCATCCACAGAGCGGCGCTCCATTTTTGAAGAATGATCAGCAATCTCAGGTAAGCGCACATTCCATTTTTCCTGGGTGGTTGAATCAAGCTTTCCTTCGATTAAGTATGTCCGGATTAAGCGATGCACAATGGTATCCGGATAACGGCGAATCGGTGAGGTGAAGTGGGTATAGAACTCGGTTGATAAACCAAAATGTCCGAGACTTTCCGGATCATATTTGGCCTGCTGCATTGAGCGAAGCATCACCTTCGAGACCACCATTTCCTCAGGTTTACCTTGCACTTCTTCAATAATCTCTTGGAGTGCCTTCGGATGAACATCATTTGCAGTCCCTTTTACGATGTAGCCAAAGTTGGTGATAAACTCGAAAAATCTGCGCAGTTTATCTTCCTTTGGATCCTCGTGGATACGGTAAATAAAGGGAACCTCCATCCAATGGAAATGCTCTGCCACTGTTTCATTTGCGGCCAACATAAACTCTTCAATTAGCTTTTCTGCTACCGAGCGCTCCCGAAGAACCACATCAGTGGGCTTTCCTTCCTCATCGACCAGAATCTTAGATTCTTTAAAATCAAAGTCAATCGCGCCCCGCTTCATCCGTTTGTTCCGTAAGATAGCGGCTAACTCCTCCATCATTTCAAACATTGGCACGAGCGGTTCGTAACGCGTGCGTGTTGCTTCATCATGTTCAGCCAGAATCAGATTCACATCTGAATAGGTCATCCGCTCGGTTGTTTTAATTACAGATTGAAAAATCTCATGCGAAACAACTGCGCCCTCCGAGTTAATTTCCATTTCGCAAGATAACACCAGACGGTCTACTTTCGGATTTAAGGAACAAATTCCATTCGATAAACGGTGTGGAATCATCGGGATCACCCGGTCGACTAAATACACACTCGTCGCCCGTTCCTCTGCTTCGAGGTCAATCGGTGTGCCTTCTTTTACATAATAGCTAACATCAGCAATATGGACGCCCAGCTTATAGTTGCCATTCGCAAGCTTGGTCACCGTTACTGCATCATCTAGGTCTTTCGCGTCGGCACCGTCAATCGTGACGATCGTTTCATTCCTAAGGTCACGGCGGTTGGCTAATTCACTTTCATCAATGGTGTCAGGCACCTCGTTTGCTTGTTTTAACACCTCGTCAGGAAAGGCCATCGGTAAACCGTGTTTATGTATGACGGAAAGAATGTCCACGCCTGGGTCGTTTTTGTGCCCGAGAATTGTAATGACTTCGCCCTCAGCACTTTTGCGGCCTTCTGGATAGGTTACTAGCTTCACAACCACTTTATGTCCCTCGACTGCTCCTTTAGACGCTGCCTTTGGAATGAAAATATCACTCGCAAATTTTTTATCATCTGGAATGACAAAGCCAAAGCTTTTGCTTTCCACATACGTTCCAACAATTTGCTGGACACCACGTTCTATAATACGGATAATGCTGCCTTCCCTGCGTTGCCCCGCGCTTTCAGAAGAAACACGCGCTAAAACGATATCCCCATGCATCGCCGTATTGGTTTCATTAGGCGGAATAAAGATATCATCCATTCCTGGCTCATCCGGTGCGACAAAGGCAAATCCTTTTGCATGACCGATAAGCTTACCGCGAATTAAGTTCATTTTCTCCGGCAGTCCATAACGGTTACTGCGCGTTCTGACAACTAACCCTTTCTCCTCCATTTGGACGAGTGCTTTCACAAACTCTTTAAAATCGCTTGAATCTTGGATGCCAAAGGCTGTCTCAAGTTCCTGTACGGTTAATGGCTTGTAAGCCTCATCCTTCATATATTGTAGTACCCTATCAATATGCATTTGTATATTATCTTCCAAATCTAATCCTCCTTTATAGGTGCTTTGTTAATCGTGCCAGTCGAGTTTTTCTAAAAATGCATAGACATCCTCATGCAATTGTTCCCGTTCTTTATCGAGCGTGATCACATGACCAGACTCCTCATACCATTTTAATTCCTTGTCAACTGATTCGATTTCGTTGTATATAATGTTCGCACTTTCTGTGTTTATCATGTTGTCATGACGTGCCTGAACGACAAACGTAGGCGCATAGATCATATCCACATTTTCACGCACATCGGCGATTAATGCCTGTAGTGCTCTTAATGTTTTCATCGGTGTTTTCTTAAACTCATTCATTTCCATTTCGATTTGCTCGTCTGTTTTTCCTTCACGTTTTTTAAATTCCCGAGCATATTCGAGAATTCCTTCATACATGACCCCTTCACTTTTTATATGCATCGGTGCGCACATTGATACAATCGCTTTTATAGGTACAGTGTATCCCAATTTCAAAGAAAATACGCCGCCAAGTGACAATCCCGCCACTGCAATTTCTGCGTGGCCTTTATTTTTTAAAAAATCATAGCCCTTTAAGACATCCTGCCACCAATCTTCAGGACCTGTATGAACAAGCTCTTCCGGTGGAACGCCATGCCCTTTGTAATGCGGAGCATGACAGGTGTAGCCTTTTTTTTCTAAAAAACGCCCTAACATGCGAACATCAGCTGAATTTCCAGTAAAGCCATGTAAGAGGAGAACCGCTCGTTTTCCTCCTTTAAAGGTAAATGGCTTCGGTGTAGCAACTTTCATGATAAAAACTCCCTTAATTTCAAGTCATTAGTTTAGTTTTAGCAAAGCAAGCATGAACATGCCAGAAAAACGCTTATAGAACCGGGAATTATTTTACCGCAAGCGCCTGGAACGGAAATCCACAGCCTTGCTAACTTAAAAAACAAAAAACCTGGCGCTCAGGCCAGGTTGAGTGTACATATTAGATTTTAAAGTAAGTTACTGCAATAGCAAGCAGAATAAATAATACGGATAATACAACCGTAATACGATGCAGAATCAAGTCAAGTCCTCGAGCTTTTTGCTTACCAAATAATGATTCAGCACCACCTGAAATGGCACCGGATAATCCAGCGCTTTTACCTGATTGAAGTATAACAACACCAATAAGTCCGATACTTACGATTACTAATAAGATTACAACTAATGTATGCATAAAGGCCACCTCCTGTTAGACGTACAATTCACAGTAAATTAAATTTATCACATTTTGTCCTTCAAAACAATAAGGTTCACAGAAATGTTTAAAAGGCACACATCCGAAAATGTGTGCCTCTATATTCACATGGGAAATTATTTGCTTAGGTTGTAGAAAGTTTTCTTACCTAAGTATTGAGCAGTTTCACCTAATTGATCTTCAATACGAAGCAATTGGTTGTACTTTGCCACACGGTCTGTACGAGATGGCGCACCAGTCTTGATTTGACCTGCATTTGTTGCAACAGCGATGTCAGCAATAGTGTTGTCTTCTGTTTCACCTGAACGGTGAGAGATGACAGCAGTGTAACCAGCACGTTTCGCCATTTCAATTGCGTCAAATGTTTCAGTAAGGGTACCAATTTGGTTAACTTTGATAAGGATGGAGTTACCGATTCCTTTTTCAATACCTTCAGCAAGCTTACGAGTATTGGTAACGAATAAATCATCACCCACTAATTGAACTTTTTTGCCAAGGCGTTCCGTTAGAAGTTTGTGACCTTCCCAGTCATTTTCATCTAAACCGTCTTCGATAGAAACGATTGGGTATTTAGAAGAAAGTTCTTCGTACCAGTCAACCATTTCAGCAGAAGTCTTGACAACACCTTCTCCAGCAAGATGGTATTTTCCGTCTTCTTTGTTGTAGAACTCAGAAGATGCAGCATCCATTGCAAGCATAACTTCTTCACCAGGCTTGTAGCCAGCTTTTTCAATTGCTTCAACAATCGTTTGAAGAGCTTCTTCGTTTGATCCTAAGTTTGGAGCAAATCCGCCTTCGTCACCAACAGCAGTATTCAGGCCTTTGCCTTTAAGTACTGATTTTAATGTATGGAAAATTTCTGCACCCATACGAAGTGCTTCTTTAAAGTTTGGAGCACCAACAGGCATAATCATGAATTCTTGAATATCTACGTTGTTATCCGCATGTTCCCCACCGTTAACGATGTTCATCATTGGCACTGGAAGCTGCTTAGAGTTAAAACCGCCAAGGTATTGGTATAAAGGAATATCTAAGTAATTTGCTGCTGCATGAGCAACCGCCATTGATACACCAAGGATTGCGTTTGCACCTAATTTACCTTTGTTTTCTGTGCCATCAAGCTCGATTAAAGCTTGGTCAACTGAAACTTGGTCAAGAACGCTGAATTCTTCGCCTACAAGATGTGGAGCGATAATTTCATTTACGTTGTCAACTGCTTTTAGAACGCCTTTTCCAAGGTAACGTTCTTTGTCACCGTCACGTAGTTCAACCGCTTCATATTCACCAGTAGAAGCACCACTTGGAACCATAGCGCGTCCAAATGCACCTGATTCTGTAAATACTTCAACTTCAACTGTAGGATTCCCGCGGGAATCTAGTACTTCACGAGCGTATACGTCTGCAATAAATGGCATGTAAAATCTCTCCTTAAAAATTAAGTTTATTTTTGGTTTACTTTATCAATGATTTCCCAGTCATTTCGACCGGCTGTTGAAGACCTAATAAGTCTAACATAGTTGGCGCTAAATCCCCAAGAATCCCGCCATCTCGTAATTGAATTCCTTGTTTTGCCACAATTACCGGCACAGGATTTGTTGTGTGTGCGGTCATTGGATCGCCTTCAAGCGTGATGACTTCATCCGCATTTCCGTGGTCAGCGGTAATAATCACCGATCCACCTTTTTCAAGGATTAAATCAACAATTTTCCCTAGACATTCATCGACGGTTTCAATCGCTTTAATCGTTGGCTCAAGCATACCTGAGTGACCGACCATGTCTGGATTCGCAAAGTTTAGCAAAATGGCATCAAATTTATCTGCTTGAATTTCTTTTAAAAGTGCATCCGTTACTTCGTAAGCACTCATTTCAGGCTGAAGATCATAGGTTGCCACCTTTGGAGAGTTGATTAATATCCGCTCTTCACCAGGGAACTTTTCTTCACGGCCGCCACTCATAAAGAACGTGACATGAGGGTATTTCTCTGTTTCAGCAATTCGTAATTGCTTCAAGTTGTTTTGGGCTAAAACTTCACCAAGTGTGTTATCTAAATTCGTTGGTTTGAAGGCAACATATCCATCCACTGATTCACTGAAGTGAGTTAAGCACACGAAGAACAAATCCTTTGGATGCTTTGGTCCGCGGTCAAAGGAACGGAAGTCATCATTTGTAAATGTATTCGAAATCTGAATCGCACGGTCAGGACGGAAGTTATAGAATATAACCGCATCATTGTCCTGAATCGTAGCAACAGGTTGCCCATCTTCTTTAGTAATAACAGACGGGATAACGAATTCGTCAAAGATTCCATGAGAATAAGAATCTTCCACCACTTCTAAAGGATTTGTGTAAGTAGGGCCTTCACCATAGACCATCGAACGGTACGATTTCTCGACACGCTCCCAGCGCTTATCACGGTCCATAGAGTAGTATCTCCCTGAAATTGTTGCAAATTCACCAACACCAATTTCCTTCATTTTATCCAAGGTTTGCTGGATAAATTTAGCAGCTGTTTTCTGACCGACATCACGGCCGTCAAGGAATGCATGTACATATACCTTTTCGACGCCTTCATCTTTTGCCAGCTTCAGTAAGGCAAACATATGTTGAATATGGCTGTGTACACCGCCATCAGACAGCAATCCGAATAAATGAAGGGCGGTGCCATTTTTCTTGACGTGCTCCATTGCGCCTGTAAAGGTTTCATTTTTTTCAAATTCACCTTCACGAATCGCAATGTTCACTCGTGTTAAGCTTTGGTAAACAATCCGGCCGGCACCAATATTCAAATGTCCAACCTCTGAGTTACCCATTTGTCCTTCTGGAAGGCCGACTGCCTCACCAGATGCGGTTAAATGAGAATGTGGATATTCACTCCAAAAACGGTCAAAATTAGGTTTCTTTGATTGTGCGACTGCATTCCCTTTGGTTTCGCCCCTGCATCCGAAGCCATCAAGGATGATCAGAGCAACTGGAGATTTACTCATAGCTACCTGCCTCCAGTAGCTGTAAAAAGGATTGTGCTTCAAGGCTTGCTCCGCCTACTAAAGCACCATCAATATCTGGTTGTGCCATGTATTCTTTAATATTTTCAGGCTTGACACTACCGCCATACTGAATTCTTACTGCATCCGCAACATCTTGTGAAAATTGTTGTGCGACAACCTGACGAATATGTGCACACACTTCATTCGCATCTGCTGAAGTTGAAGATTTACCAGTTCCAATTGCCCAAATTGGTTCGTAGGCGATGACTGTTTGCTTCACTTGTTCATCTGATAAGCCTTTTAGTGCTTTCGCTACTTGATCCCCAACTAATTGGTTGGTTTCACCATTTTCACGCTGTTCTAGTGTTTCACCACAGCAGACAATCGGTGTTAAATTGTATTTAAAAGCTGCAAGAGTTTTCTTGTTTACTGATTCATCGGTTTCATTAAACATTTCACGGCGTTCTGAGTGTCCGATAATGACATATTGAACAGTTAGGTCAGCCAATGCATTTGGGCTGATTTCACCAGTAAATGCTCCACTTTCTTCAAAGTGCATATTTTGGGCACCAATTTTTACATTGGTTCCTTCTGTCACTTCGACAAGACTTTGTAAAAATAAAGCTGGTGCACAGATGACTGAGTCCATTTTTTCTGGCGCTGGTACGAGACCTTTTACTTCCTCAGCGAAGCTTTTTGCTTCAGAAAGTGTTTTGTTCATTTTCCAGTTACCTGCAATAATTGGTTTACGCATACACTACACGTCCTTCCATGATTAACTAAAACTATTATTTATCGTTTAAGGCCACTACACCTGGCAGTGCTTTACCTTCCATGAATTCAAGGGAAGCGCCGCCTCCTGTGGAGATATGGCTCATTTTTTCTGCAAGGTTGAACTTTTCAACTGCTGCTGCTGAGTCTCCGCCGCCAATGACTGAATATGTACCTTCTGCTTCGGCAAGTGCTTCCGCAACTGCTTTTGTGCCGTTAGCAAATTTATCGATTTCAAATACGCCCATTGGTCCATTCCAAATCACTAGTTTTGATTTTTGAATGACATCGCGGTAGATTTCGGCTGTTTTCGGTCCGATATCAAGTGCTTCCCAGTCCGCTGGAATTTCCTCAATCGCTACGACTTTAGAATTTGCATCTGCTGAGAAATCATCCGCAACGACCGCATCGACAGGCATGTAGAAATTAACACCTTTTGCCTTCGCTTTTTCAATAAACGATTTTGCCAAATCAATTTTGTCAGCTTCAAGCAATGATTTTCCGACTTCATGGCCTTGTGCTTTGACAAAGGTATAAGCAAGTCCGCCGCCAATAATTAAGTTATCAACTAATTCTAATAGGTTTTCAATAACACCAATCTTGTCCTTAACCTTTGCTCCACCGATAATCGCTGTAAACGGACGTTCTGGATTGGAAAGTGCTTTACCTAATACATCTAATTCTTTTTCCATCAGCAGACCTGAAACCGCCGGCAGAATATGTGCAATTCCTTCAGTTGAAGCATGGGCACGGTGTGCGGCACCAAAGGCATCATTTACATATACATCTGCTAGTTCAGCAAAAGATTTTGCCAATTCCGGGTCATTCTTTTCTTCACCGGGGTAGAAGCGTACATTTTCAAGCAGCAGGACATCGCCTTCTGTCATCGTTCCAATCAACGCTTTGACAGAATCCCCATGAGCCTCATCTGCCTTCTTCACGTCTTTACCAAGCAGTTCAGAAAGTCTGACACCAACTGGAGTTAAGCGCATTTCTTCGACTACTTTTCCTTTTGGACGGCCGAAGTGACTTGCTAGAATGACTTTAGCGCCTTGATCGACTAGATATTGAATGGTTGGAAGTGCGGCACGAATCCGCGTTTCATCAGTAATTTTTCCATCCTGCATTGGAACGTTAAAATCCACTCGACAAAATACGCGTTTACCTTTTACATCGACATCTTTGAGAGTTTTCTTATTCATAAAGGACCTCCATAAAGTGTTTGCTTTTTTAGAAAAATCAGCATCTAAAATCAGTAAAAAGGGGAGGGGGGCATATACTCCCCGCTCCCCTTTGGAAAACCTTTGTATTTATCAACTTCTTATGATTGGAAACCAATCATCGTCCGTTCCGCTATTTTAAAGTCCTTTTTCTGCAAGGTAACCAACAAGGTCAACAACGCGGTTAGAATAACCAACTTCGTTATCATACCAAGATAATACTTTTACCATGTTGCCTTCAAGAACCATTGTTGATAATGCATCAATAGTTGAAGAAACTTTCGCTCCGTTATAATCAGTTGAAACTAGTGGAAGGTCACTGTAAGCTAAAATTCCTTTTAATGGGCCTTCAGCAGCTGTTTTTAATGCTGCGTTAACATCTTCAGCTGTTACATCTTTTTCTAACTCCATTACTAAGTCAACGATTGAAACGTTTGGAGTTGGAACACGCATTGCCATACCGTTTAATTTACCTTTAAGTTCTGGTAAAACAAGAGCAACTGCTTTAGCCGCACCAGTTGAAGTTGGAATCATGTTTTCAGCTGCTGCACGTGCACGACGGTAGTCCTTGTGTGGTAAGTCAAGAATTTGTTGGTCATTTGTGTAAGAGTGAATCGTTGTCATCATACCACGTTTGATACCAAAAGTATCATTTAATACTTTTGCAAACGGAGCAAGACAGTTTGTTGTACAAGATGCATTAGAAATAACATGGTGGTTATTAGCATCGTATTTGTCTTCATTTACACCCATTACGATAGTGATATCTTCGTTAGATGCTGGTGCAGAGATGATTACTTTTTTAGCGCCTGCTTCAAGATGTTTCGCAGCATCTTCACGCTTTGTGAAACGGCCAGTTGATTCAACTACGACATCAACTCCAAGACCGCCCCAGCCTAATTGTGCAGGATCGCGCTCAGCAAGAACCTTCACTTTTTGTCCGCCAACTACTAGGTATTCACCATCAACTGTAACATCTTCTTGAAGTGTTCCGTGAACAGTGTCATATTTTAAAAGATGTGCAAGCATATTTGCATCGGTTAAGTCATTAATTGCTACGATTTCTACATTGCTATTTCCTAAAGCCGCACGGAATACGTTACGACCAATACGTCCAAATCCATTAATACCAACTTTTACTGTCATGATAAATTTCCTCCTTTAAATTGGGTAAGGATGTTTTTTATTTTAAAAAGGATTTACCCTTTTAATAAACTTCTTGCTGCACCTTCATCTGTGATTAAAATAGTTGATGCTGGTGCTTGTTTTAAATAGGCCTTAATAGCCTTTGCCTTGGAGTTTCCACCCGCGACGGCGATGACATTCGGAATGCCAACCAGATTCTCTAACTGCAGGCCAATCGTTAAAACCTTATGAACAATTTCGCCTTGTTCGTTAAAATAGTAGCCAAAAGCTTCACCCACAGCTTTACTGCTTTCAAGCATATTTAGAATCTCGGGGTTGGATTTTCGCCGTTCAGCCATTGTGATAGCATCTCCAATTCCATGGAGAACCATGCTAGCTGATTTAATAAGTTTTAGAACTTCATGAATGTCGGGCTCTTTGATAAGCGATTCATAGATATCGGTACTGACTTGATCAGGTACATAAAACACTCGATGCTTGGAATGGGTGTTTCTCGACATAATTGAGCAAATCGTATTCGCCTGATTTTGAACGTCCTCACCTACTCCGCCTCTGGCCGGGACAAACAATAAATCCTTTTGAGTAAGCTCTGGTGAAAGTCTTTCTGCGACAGCAGCCATTGTTGAACCGCCGGTTACAGCAATGATATTTTTTCCGCTGAGAAGCTTTTTCATGCACACTGCACTTGCTTTGCCAAGTTCACCTTTGACCATCAACGATTCATCACTATCGCCGGGTACAATGATAACCTTTTTAATACCTAGCTTGTGCTTCAGTTCCAACTCCATTACATCAATACCCTTTAATTCACGCATAAAACCTTCCAAGTCTTCTAGCAAATTTTTCCCTTCAGTCGTTAAACTCATTCCCACATTGTTTGTGTAAATTAAATTTTGCTCCTTTAGGAAATCAACCTCGCCTCGAAGAACTCTTTCGGTATACCCCAGACTTACTGCTAAACTCCGTCTTCCTACTGGCTGCATAAAACCTATATATCTTAGGATAGAATATCTTTTCTGTAGGACCTGTAGGAGGTCGGGTAATAATCTTTTTTGGATATCGATTAATGACTGCATGAATCTCATGCTCCTTTATTATATGTAGTTGGCCTTAAAACGTCCACCATAGACATATAATGTCCCACTACATCTAAAAAAAATCACCCCTGCTACGTTTTTCATTGTAACAGGTGTGAAAATCTATTTCAACTGTTAAGATTGGCTTTTTTTTCTTGCAAACGGTTACCTATGTCAAATTTGTTAATGACACCAAAACCAGCTTCTACTCCATCAATATATACAACCGGAATCATCAACCCGTATTGTTCGGTTAAATCATCACTGGATTCAATATCAATTTCTTCTAAAGTGAAGTCCCAGTCTCTATTTAGTTCAAGAAGCGTGTCCTTTGCTTTGTCACATAGTGGGCAGCTTTTTCTTGTATATAATGTGATTGTCGTTTGCTCCATCGTTTTTGTCCTTTCAGTCAAACCGTTTTCTTTTCGAAGAAGAGGGAATACCTAATTGATCCCGGTATTTGGCAATCGTTCGTCTTGATACAACCATACCTTCATCTGTTTTAAGTTGTTCAACAATTTCCTGGTCCGAAAGCGGTTTTTGTTTATTCTCTTTTTCTATTAAAGTGGCAATTTTCTTTTTTACCTGTGTGGACGAAGTATTTTCGTCATCTGATACAGTTTGTATGGTACTAGTAAAAAATGTTTTTAATCCAAACGTTCCAATCGGTGTTTGCACATACTTTTCCCTGACGGCTCGGCTAACCGTGGATTCATGAATATCAAGTTCCGCAGCAACTTCCTTCATCGTCATTGGTACTAAATATTGTGACCCTTTTTGGAAAAAAGAAGCCTGTTTTTCAATAATTTTGGCAACAACTCTTGTCAGCGTCTCTTTCCGCTGCTCAATACTTTTTTGGATCCACTGATAATCCTGAAGTTTATCCTGTAAAAACCGGCTTACCTGCTGATCTTGATCTTTGAATTTATGGTAATACTTCTCATTGAGACTGATTCTAGGAAGTGACTCATCAGACATCCTTACGGTTAACCCGTCGCTCGATTGCTCAACAATGGCATCCGGGATAATATAGGTCGTTGCTTCTTTCCCTAAAATTGCAGCTGGCTTAGGATTTAATGTTTGAATTTGGTCAAAGATATCTTGTAATTCCTTAAGTGTTATCTTCAGTTCTTTCGCAATCGGTTTCCATTTCTTTTCGACGAAGGGAATGAAATAATCAGCGATGATCTTATGCGCTAATTCGTTATCGGGATTTAGATAATATATTTGCATCAACAGGCATTCTTGTAGGTTCCTTGCCCCGATACCCGCCGGCTCGAGTGTTTGGATGATTGCCAGGCATTCTTCGACTAAATCCTCCTCTATTCTCAGCTTTTGGGCAATTTCGGTTTGATCACCAAGAAAGTAACCGTTTTCATCTAAATTCTGGATTAGATGACGAATCACCCGTAATTGATCCGCCGATAAGTTGGTTATTTTTAATTGAGAGAGTAAATAATCCTCAAGTGAAAATGGTTTGTCAGCAATTTGATCAATCCAGTCTTTTTCTGCCTTTTGATGTTTGCGGCGATTGCGGTCAATGAGCGGATTCATAGGCTTTATATTGCTATTATCAATCTGCAATAGGGGATTTTCAAGTGCCTTATCTTCTAAAAAAGCAGTTAACTCATGGGCAGAGTACTGCAACAATGCAATCGCCTGTGAAAGCTCCTGCGTCATCGCCAATTTTAAGGTTTGCTGCTGCCATAAACCAGCCTTTAAGTTCATCCGTATCCCCCCCTGTTTTCTATTCTACACGATAGAGAGAGATTCGGGAATGAAAAATGATATCTGGGAAGTTTTCTGGCCGTTATTTTAGAGTGGGGTTTTTGTTTTGTATGGATTTTTTGGGATTTTGTTGATTTTTCGAAGGGTTTTGTTCATAATTCATGGGGTTTTGTTCATTTTTGAATGAGTTTTGTCGATTTTTCGAAGGGTTTTGTACAATTAGACATTTAATGGAAAAATAGAAGAGGATGAACACCATAAAAAACCCCCTGTTTACACTAAACAGGAGGTTTTGTTGAAATTGCAAACCTTTTGATATTAGGACCTATCCAGTCGAAAATATGCAGCCTTTTTTGATATCCCCTAGACTAGAGAACTTTCCAAAATTTCCACAAGATCAAGGGTTTTGACCTTTTCGTCCACTTCTTTTGCCTTTGTCCCATCCGAGAACATCGTTAAACAGTACGGACATGCACTTCCTATCGCGGTTGGCTGTAATGCAAGCGCTTGTTCAGTCCGGGCAATATTTACGCGAATGCCCTGGTTTTCTTCTTGCCACATCATCCCTCCGCCAGCACCACAGCACATACTATCACTACCGGAACGCTCCATCTCTATGATATTGATCCCTGGAATAGCGGATAGGATTTTTCGCGGAGCATCATATATTTCGTTATAGCGGCCAAGATAGCAAGAATCATGATATGTAACACGTTCCTTTACTGCATTTACTGGTTTGATACGCCCTTCGTCTATCCACTTTGCAAGCAGCTCTGTATGGTGATAGACTTCTACTTCTTCAAGTCCAAATTCCCGGTACTCGTTTTTAAAGGTATTGAATGCATGTGGATCCATGGTTACAATTTTCTTCACTCCGTACTTTTTGAAGGTTGAAATATTTTCCACAGCAAGCTGCTGGAAAAGCATTTCATTACCAAGACGTCTGGCTGTATCCCCCGAATTTTTCTCGTCATTACCGAGAATTGCAAATTTAATGCCAGCCTTATTCATCACACGTATAAAAGACTGCGTGATTTTTATCGTACGGTTGTCAAAAGACCCCATGGAGCCCACAAAGAATAAATATTCAAATTCATTTAATTCTTTAACGGTCGGTACCATCTCCTCCATTCCCAATCTCCATTTTATCCGATCTTTTCTGTTAATCCCCCAAGGATTGCTCTGGCGTTCGATGTTACTTAAGGCACGCTGCGCATCTGAAGGCATTTTGCCCTGTGTCATGACAAGATAACGGCGCATGTCCACAATAAAGCCCAAATGTTCATTTCCAACCGGGCACTGGTCTTCACAATTTCGGCATGTTGTGCACGCCCAAATTTCTTCTTCCGAGATCACATCTCCAATTAATTCCACACCATATTGTATCTTTAATGCTGAAGTTCCCTCAGTGGCAGCTGCTGCTTCATCATGTGCCAAGTTCGCCCCTTGAACCGCCAGTGTATTTGCTTTTGTATGCTTAAATGAATACGCTGGCATCCATGGTGTACGTCTAGTAACAGCTGCCCCTTTCTCTGTCAGGTGATCGCGCATTTTTAAAATTAAATTCATTGGCGACAAGGTCTTTCCCGTACCAGCAGCCGGACACATGCTCGTACAGCGGCCGCATTCCACACATGCATATAGGTCGACCAACTGAGATTTTGTAAAATCCTCAATTTTCCCTACGCCGAATTCTTCTGCTCCTTCTTCTTCTAGCTTTTCAAAATCAATAGAACTTAAACGACCGACCGGCCGGGATTTGTCCTTCGTAATCCAGTTATACGGGGCAAAGATTAAGTGTGCATGTTTGCCCTGTGGTACGTAAACTAGGAAAGATAATATTGTTAATAAATGAATCCACCAAAAAACATAAAAGGATACAATGGCTCCCTTCGTACCTAGAAAAGTTAAAATAATAGCAAGACTTGAGGCAATCGGCTGTGTCGAAAGAAATAATACAGTACCAGATTCCTGCCAAATCATATCTGTCGCATCAGCAAAAAGTGTACTGATCATTAGTGTCGTAATTAGGTAGACAACTAGGTTCGCTTTCCATCCGCGTTTTAAACGTTTTAATTTCGTTACATTCCGACGATACCATGCGTAAAGAATTGCAACAAGAACAGCAATGACCACTATTTCCTGAAAAAACAAAAAATAAGGATATGCTGAACCAAATGGCAGGTGTGAACCTGGCTTTAATCCTTTCCAAATGAGATCAATTGCACCAAATTGAACTAGGATAAATCCATAAAATATAACCAAATGCATCAAACCGCTTTTGGTATCCTTTAATACTTTCTTTTGTCCAAAAACATTAACGAGAAATACATTTAGTCGCTTCCCTGCATCTTCACGCAAATTAGCTGGTTTTCCTAGTTTTATAAATGTAATTCGGCTGTAAACAAGATGTGCGAAAAGATACAGAGCATACCCAGTTGCGGCAAGAAAAATTGCGAGGTTAAGCAATGGTAGTGCGTTCATTCACTTTCCACCCCTAAAAATTTGAGTTTAGAATGGACGGTATTCCACCGTCCATTCTCTATGAATCTTAGATATTTTTATCATTACTATCTTCGAGGTTTTCTAGCATACAACAAACATATTCTTAAGTTCTTCCGTTAACAAAGGCATCACTTCAAACAAATCTCCAACAATACCGTAATCGGCGACCTGGAAAATTGGTGCCTCCGGGTCTTTATTTATTGCTACCACTACTTTTGAATTGGACATCCCGGCCAAATGTTGAATGGCCCCAGAGATTCCGCATGCAATATATAGATCGGGGGTTACTACCTTTCCTGTTTGGCCAATCTGGATGGAATAATCGCAATACTCAGCATCACATGCACCTCGAGTGGCACCGACGGCTCCACCTAATACATTTGCCAATTCCTGCAATGTGGAAAAGCCCTCGGGACTTTTGACCCCTCTTCCTCCCGAAACTACTATTTTAGCTTCGGATAAATCAACACCACCAACTGCTTTCCGGACAACTTCTTTTACAATCGTTCGCAGATTCTTAATCTCAACGGAAAAATGAATAACCTCAGCCGTCTTGCTCGAATCCACTTCAAGAACAGGGATATTATTTGGGCGGATAGTGGCAAATGCCTTATTATTAACACTCTTTTTCTTTTGGAAAGCCTTTCCTGCATAAATTGGTCGTGTGAAAACTACATCATTTCCTTCTATATTTATATCTATACAATCGGAAATGAGTCCTAAACCTAATCTAGCTGCAGCACGTGGAGCCAAATCCTTACCGATAGCTGTATGACCCATAAATACAAAGTCGGGATCGATATCTTTAAATATCTGGCTTATGGCCTGAGTATATGCATCGGATGTATATTGATTTACCTGATCATTCGAAACAACATATACTTTATCAGCCCCATATTGAGCTAATGTGGAAATATGCTGAGGTGTGTCGCTTCCTAATAAAACAGCAATAACTTCTCCCTTTTCTACTATCCTCTTTGCTGCAGATAAAGATTCAAGGGAAACATTTCTTAGCCCCCCATCACGAGTCTCTGCTAATACAAGAACTTTTTTGCTCATTTGTTTGTTTCCCCCTTATAAGACTTTTGCTTCATTTTGTAGAACTTGCACAAGCTCTTTTACTTGATTAGCTGGGTCTCCTGTTAAAATGCGTCCTGCATCCTTTGCTTTTGGCATAAACTGATCGATAATGATTGATTTTGCTTGAATTTCTGCAAGGCTAATTTCAAGATCATCTCCATCAATTCTTTCAATCGGTTTCTTTTTGGCCTTCATAATGCCAGGCAGGGATGGATAGCGTGGTTCATTTAAGCCCTGCTGGGCAGTTATAAGCAGTGGCAGTTGAGTTTCAATTATTTCAGAATCTCCTTCCACATCCCTTACAACCGTTACTTTTTCATCCTCAATCGTCAATTTGACAACGGTAGAAAGTGGGGTAATTCCTAATTCCTCTGCCAGGCGGATCCCGACTTGTCCAGCACCATTATCCACCGACATATTACCCGTTAAGATGATGTCATATGCCCGGTCTTTAATAATCGTTGATAAAACCTTGGAAATCGTATATTCGTCACTGACAAGCGCTTCATCATCCACAAGAATTCCTTTGTCGACTCCCATTGCCATAGCGGTTCGAAGAGCAGTTTCCGAACGGTCGGGACCTACGGTAATCACCGTGACTTCTCCCCCATGCTCTTCCTTTAGCTTAATGGCTTCTTCCACGGCATACTCATCATATGGATTAATAATAAATTCACGGCCATCTTCTTCAATTTGTCCATTTTGAATGGATATTTTCTCTTCAGTATCAAAGGTTTGTTTTAATAGAACCAGAATATTCATCAGCAGCCACTCCAATTACATAAGTTTGAGAATAATTAACAGTTCTTAAATACCGGTGATCTCTTTTGGATAAAAGCATGTATTCCTTCTTTTGCATCTTCACTCGTAAATAAATTTCCAAACAATTCGGCTTCAACTAAGTACCCTTGCTCCTGGCCATAGCTAACTCCCCTGTTAATAGCCGTTAGAGCAGCGCAAATGCTTACTGAACTTTTTGCAGATATTTTTTCTGCCATGCTTCTAACAGTAGCTTCGAGGTCCTCAAGTGGAACACTTTTCGAAACTAAACCAATGCGGGAGGCTTCCTTTCCTGTTATTGCATCGCTTGAGAGGATCATTTCAATAGCTTTTTCCCTGCCAGTTAAAAGGGCAAACCGTTGGGTTCCTCCAAAACCTGGAATCAATCCTAAATTCAACTCAGGCAACCCTAATTTAGCTGACTCAGCAGCTATTCGGATGTGCGTGGCCATGGCAATCTCTAATCCGCCGCCAAGACAGGCGCCATTAATCATCGCAATAACAGGTTTTGGCGATTGTTCTATCTTGTTGAATACAAACTGCCCATATTGACTGTACTCTCTCCCTTTTTGGGATGTTTCAATATCTGATAATTCTTTGATATTCGCACCTGCAATAAAGAATTTCCCTTCACCGGTAAGGACGATTACTTTTACTTCAGAATCTTCTACAGCTGAATCAATTGCCTTTTCCAATTCCCGAAGTGTTTGCACACTAAGCGCATTAACCGGGGGATTGGCAATGGTAATGTAAGAAATCTGGTTTTCAATCTTTATCTTTAAGGTTTGAAATTCCATGTCATTTTCCCTCTCCATCTAGATTCTCTATAAAACTGCATGAATTAAGTAGTTATATTTATTCTTTCCGCCCCGCCGTACGATACCTTAAAAGATTCTCGGGGCGGAAAGTGAGTAGAAGGGATTCTTTACCTGTTATTTTTTCGGGAGAAATATCCCTTCAGGGTCAACCACTCGATAAAGGATATCCAGCTCTTCGTAGGTCGGTGGCAAGGTTTCTCCCTTGCAACGAGAAAAGTCAAGGGCAAAACCAGTTTGCTCCTGCAGGATTTCTTTTGTTACCCCAGAATGCATTGTATCCACATACATTTTTCCGGTTTCCTCATCAAAACGATACACTGCCATGTTCGAAATAACAGCAGAAGGTCCCCCGTTAAACTTTTTTCCGTACGCTTGACGGCGGTGGACCATTTCGCCAGATGGCCATTGACGAACGCGCCAGCCAGGTGAAGTAAGATAGTCGACCTGTTCTTTAAAGCGCCGTTTTTCTTGAACCATCAAGAAGACAGTTCTCTTTGCTAAAGAGTTTATATCGGAATTTCCTCCGCTGCCGGGAAAGCGTACACTCGGATTTAAATAATCGCCGACAACTGTCGTATTCACATTTCCATACTGGTCGATTTCAGCACCTCCTAAGAAGGCTAAGTCAACGACCCCTCTTTGCAATTGATTGAAAACATCCAATAATCCGGAGGCAATCGAACAGCCCTTTACACAGCGCGGGTCGCCCACAGAGGAAGGAAGTGACGAACCTCTGGATTCGATTGTCCCCGCCTCGTATATTACCTTACAATTAGGTGCGTTGGTCTGTCCGGCCAGCATAATTGCAAGCATCGGCAGTCCGGTTCCGGCAAAAACGATCTCATTGTTTTGTACTTCCCGGGCAGCGGCCACGGCAAGTAAATCAGCAGATGTGTATTCTCCAGGGGCAGCATAATCGGTATTTTTCACCAATAGCTTTTCCATTACTTACTCCCCCTTGCTACTCGTGTACTATATTTGTAATAGCTGTTCGCTTTCAACGCCATCAGACGAGAGACATCCAGTTTATCTAAATATTCATCATGGCTTCTGACCCCGTATACCCATTCATCCAGCCAAGCCTCAAGATTGGCCTCAGTTTTTGAGGCTTTTGCAAAATCACTGATAAAAGGAGCGTCCACATCATAACAGCCGTAAATACCGGTTGGATGAGCTCCCCATGGTACTTCCACAATCGCATCTACCAAGTAGCTTGGCAGCAAGTTGCGGTCTGGTTCCTCACGCAGATAGGACTCCGGAACAATTTCTTCAGCAATGACAATGACTTTTTCGGCTGCTTTTGCAGCTTGTTCATCAGAAAATGTCTGACCCGTCACCCGAACGGTGCCCTCTTCCCCTACCTGCTGGGCATGAATGATACATACATCCGGCTTAGCGGCAGGAACAAGAATAATTTCACCTTCATCGTAAAATGGATCCTGTGCGTATCCAAACTTTTGACGTGGGATATGAGGATTCTGCCCATCTCTTAGACCTGCTTTTCCCAGCATGTCATAATTAGGGTTTAAAATGTCTGTTCCCCGTGAAGCCCAGGTTGGAAGAAAAGGAACTCCAACAGCTCCGGCCTGCATTCGGTAAAGGATATGTTGATGACTGTAATCTTCAGCGATCGTTTCTCCTGATTTAATTTTCCTGTCTAAACAATACGGAACTTTTCCGTACAGTTCATGACCGATCCAGCATGATTCCCAAATAGACACATTGCCAGCACCAATCATCATCTCAGAGTGTGATCCAGAGTTGACCTCTATTAAATGAAGATTTTTTTTATCTTGGCGAATCATTTCATAGATTGCAGCCATTGGACGTCGCCAAATGGTAAATCCGCTGAACGTGACCATACTTCCATCCGGAATCATCTGCACGGCTTCTTTTAACGAACATTGTTTGTCCTGCATACTTCTTTCGCTCCTATCTATCATCACTTTAATAGTCAATTATTCTATTTGAACAAATTAACATGAGTAGGACATTTTATACTGTGACAGGTTCCTTTTTCCTAGGAATGTTTTGCGTTGTTTTATTTTTATCATCTAAAAGATATTTTGAAATAACCACTCTTTGAATTTCATTCGTTCCTTCATAGATTTGTGTTATTTTTGCGTCGCGGAATAATCTTTCAACCGGATAGTCCTTCGTGTAGCCATAGCCTCCGAAAATTTGGACCGCTTCTGTTGCTGTCTTCATGGCTGTATCCGTACTAAATCGCTTGGCCATTGAAGCTTCCTTACCACATTTAATGCCGCGGCTGCGAAGCTGGGCTGCCCGATAGACTAATAGTTTTGCAGCTTCTACCTCAGTGGCCATGTCAGCAATTTTAAAGGATATCCCCTGGTTGGCCGCGATTGGTTTGCCAAACTGAATCCTCTCCTGCGCATATTGGATGGAGGATTCCAGAGCTGCTTCGGCTATTCCAAGCCCTTGTGCAGCGATGCCAATCCGACCTGCATCGAGGTTAGCCATTGCAATTTTAAAACCTTCACCTTCTTGCCCCAACAGATTTCCAACTGGAACTTCCGCATTGTCAAAAATTAATTCTGTTGTGCTAGAACCGTGTAATCCCATTTTCCTTTCTTTTTTCCCAACGGAGAACCCAGGGGTATCTTTTTCTACGATAAATGCAGAAATACCTCTGGAACCCGCTTCAGGATTGGTTACGGCAAATGTCACATATGTATCTGCCATTCCACCATTTGTAATAAAGATCTTGGATCCGTTTAGTATATATTTGTCGCCTTTTTTCACTGCACTTGTCCGGATTTTTCCTGCATCCGACCCCGCATTAGGCTCTGTTAACGCGAAAGCGCCTATGTACTCACCAGATGCCAGTTTCGGAATATATTTTTGCTTTTGTTCTTCCGTCCCAAAATAAAGGATCGGATTGGTGCCCACGGAGGTGTGGACCGATAAGATTACACCGACTGTGGCGCTGACTTTGGCAATCTCATTAATCGTCAGTATGTAGGATGTGAAATCTGCACCTACTCCGCCATACTCAGTTGGAATAGGGATGCCCAACAGTCCATATTCACCCATCTTCCGGATAATTTCTAATGGATATTCATCCGTCTCTTCCATTCGTTCAACAAATGGGGCAATTTCCTTTTGGGCAAAATCCCGCACCATTTTTCGCATCATTTCTTGCTCTTCTGTAAAATCCATACACATAATTTTTCTCCTGCCTCTCATTGTCCTATTTTTCTTCTGTTATTCGTATTGGTAGAACCCACGACCTGATTTACGTCCCAGCCATCCTGCTTTTACGTATTTACGAAGCAATGGGCACGGACGATATTTCGAATCAGCGAACCCTTCATAGAGAACTTCCATTATATAAAGGCAAGTATCAAGACCGATAAAATCAGCCAAGGTTAATGGTCCCATTGGATGGTTCATACCTAGTTTCATTACTTCATCAATTGATTCAGCAGTTGCTACTCCTTCATATAAACAGTAAACAGCTTCATTAATCATCGGCATTAACACACGGTTCGAAACAAAACCCGGAAAGTCATTTACTTCAACTGCAATTTTCTTCATATTTTCAGACAATTCAGCCACAATCTGATAGGTTTCATCGGATGTAGCCAAACCTCGGATAATTTCAATTAGTTTCATGACAGGCACCGGATTCATAAAATGCATACCAATTACCTTCTCTGGCCGGTTCGTCACAGCCGCAATTTCTGTAATTGGAAGAGAAGATGTGTTGCTTGCTAAAATGGCGTGTGGAGGAGCTATCTCATCCAACTTTTTAAAAATTTGTGTTTTGACTTCCATATTTTCTACAGCAGCTTCCACGACAAAATCGGCAAACTTGGCATTTGATAGACTCGTAGAAGGCTGAATGCGATCAAGGATTGCCTGCTTCTCAGCTTCTGTTTTTCTCCCTTTTTCAACATCTCTGGATAAATTTTTTGTGATGATGCCAAGACCACGATTTACAAATTCTTCTTTAATGTCATGGAGAATCACCTGCAGCCCGGCTTGTGCTGCTACCTGGGCAATGCCGCTTCCCATCTGTCCTGCACCAATCACCATAAATGATTTAATTTCCATCGTTCTACCTCCCTATTTCTTCAACCTCTTATAAATTATTTATCTATCGCACTTCCACAAGAATTGCGTCACCTTGAGCTGCTCCCGAGCAAATTGCCGCAATGCCAAGGCCACCGCCACGACGTTGCAGTTCATAAACCAGCGTCATGATAATACGCGCTCCACTTGCGCCAATCGGATGGCCGAATGCAATTGCGCCGCCATTTACGTTTACCTTCTCAAGATCATATCCGGCAATTTTTTCACTTGTTAGTGTGACAGCAGCAAATGCTTCATTGACCTCAAACAAATCAATCTGATCGATTGTATATCCTGTTTTCTTTAAAAGCTTGTTAATGGCAAGGCCCGGGGTTGTGGCGATATAAGGCGCCTCTTGTCCAACAGCGGCATGACCAAGGATTGTGGCTATCGGTTTTATTCCTTGCTGTGCAGCTTTCTCATCTGACATCAAGACCATTGCCCCAGCCCCATCATTTAATCCCGGAGCATTTCCGGCGGTTATAGAACCATCTTTTGTGAACACGGGAGGTAACTTTTGTAATTGTTCAATGGTTGTTTCACGCGGTGCTTCATCTTTATCAATTACTATCGGTTCACCCTTACGTTGAGTCAGTAGCACGGGCACAATCTCTTCGTCAAAATTGCCGTTTTTCATCGCCTCAATGGCACGTTGCTGACTTCGCAATGCCCAGCTATCCTGCGCTTCACGTGATATCTCATACTCAGCGGCAACCTTGCTGCCATGAACAGCCATATGTAACCCATCGAAGGCATCAGTAAGCCCATCATTCAGTATTAAATCAGTCGCTTTTCCATCCCCCATTCGTAAACCCCAACGAACATTCGGCAATAGATACGGTGCATTGCTCATGCTCTCCATCCCGCCAGCAACAATAACATCCGCATCATTGGCACGAATGATTTGATCCGCGAGTGTAACACTACGAAGTCCGGAAGCACAGACTTTATTAATCGTTTCTGTCTGGACCTCCCAAGGTAATCCCGCTTTTCTGGCAGCTTGCCTTGATGGAATCTGCTTTGCACCACCCTGGAGAACCATTCCCATGATCACTTCGTCAACCTGGTCCCCTTCAATGCCTGCCCGAACCAAAGCTTCTCTAATTGCGATTCCACCAAGCTCTACAGCCTGCATGTCCTTTAAAGCACCGCCAAATTTACCAAACGGGGTTCTTGCCGCACTAACAATTACCGTTTTTCTCATTGTTTGCTTTCCTCCCTAAAAGATAAGTTAATAACAATTTTGCTGTAACTTATGAGGCTGGCCAGCCATTTTGAAGAAAAATACCAATCTTCTTAGGACTGTAGTCCCTGACTGTGGTCCCGGACTATGGTCTGTGAATTTATTTTAATTTAAGCGCTTTCATTCGTCAATGTATTTTGATAATTTTTTCAAGTCGGAATTTTAGGCGTGTTTTCCCTCCTTCGAGAGAAAAAACTTCTTTCTTAATTTCAAATATTGATTCATTTATGTTAAAATTACCTACTAAAGGACCAACAACAAAAATTGTTTAAGTATACTTAAGGAGATTTATAAGATGTCAGGTATAACCCCTCGAAAAATAAAAGCAAGACAAACTCGAAAAAAGATTTTAGAGACTGCATTATTTCTTTTTAGTAAAAAACCTTTTGACAAAACCACAGTTGATGAGATCGTCAAACTAAGTGGTACTTCAAAAGGTGCATTTTACACACATTTCAAATCAAAATACGAAATTTTCTTGGAAAAATTTAAGGAGATTGATGAGTTTTATTTAGAATTGACTCAGTCACTCCCAGAGGAAAAGAGTGCAACAGAAAAATTGATGCTTTTTTCTGAATCTCAAATGATTTTTCTTAGGGATTGTTGGGGAAAGGAACTGTTCCATACCTTATATACCAACGCATCACCGGATCATAATTATTTTATGGATCAAAAGCGAGTCCTACCTAATATCATCAATCAGTTTGTAACGGAAGGACAGAAATCAGGCGAAATTAAAGAAGATCTTTCCGCCAATGAGATATCGATCTTAATTATGCGATGCATGCGTGGGACACTTTTTGATTGGTGCATTAGTCCCGATGATTTAGATTTAATTCTTGAAACCCGGAAATTAATGCGTACTATCATTGAGGGCTTGAAGTCATAATTTTTAAGGATACATAGGGGACTACGGTCTGCGATAGTATTATCAGAACATTTGAATTGAATTTTGGATTTTTTAGATTTTGCATGTAGGAGAAACAAGAGGAATAAATAAAAAAAGAAGCAGGTTTTTTCTGCTTCCAAATCTAATGTTTTATTAAAATAATTTTTTTGTCTTTATTCAGTTACAGTCTTAGGATGAATGAATTTATTCCTTTCCTCAAGGAATCTCCAATAAAATCTTGCCGAAATGTTGACCTTTCTCCATATACCTTTGTGCTTGTGTTGCTTCACAAAGCGGAAAGCATTGATCAATGACAGGATGTAATTGATGCTCGTCAAATAATTGAAGCATTTGCTGAAATTCATGAGGGTTGCCCATCGTAGTCCCTCTTATATCTAAATGCTTAAAGAATATCCTCGGGAGGACCAAATGCGGAACGGGTCCTGTTGTTGCACCGAAATTGACAATTCGCCCTGCTGGCTTAGCTAGATTAATCAAGTTGATGAAATTTTCTCCACCTGTTCCATCAATAATCAAGTCAGCACCCCCCATCACCTTTTTCAATTCTTTTACCCATTGATCTGAGCGATAGTTAACTCCTCCCGAAGCGCCAAGTTGTTTGGCCTTTTCAATTTTTTCACCACTACTGGATGTTACAAATACCCTTGCCCCTTTTGCGACAGCCATCTGAAGAGCAAACAATGCTACTCCGCTCCCGATTCCCGGAATTAGAACGGTTTCTCCCTTTTTTAGACCCCCTCTGGTAAATAATGCCCGATAGGCGGTTAATCCTGCCAAGGGCAAAGCAGCAGCTTCCTCCCAGGAAAGGTAGTTGGGTTTTTCAGATACATTTTCACAAGGGACAGCAACATATTGGGCATACGTTCCATCAGTAGGCATCCCTAATATAGAAAAGTTCGGCCCGTTGAAATCTGGATTCTCTCCCCAATTTAGTGCCGGATTGATTACTGCATGGCTGCCCAATTTAACTCCTTCCACCTTATCTCCAATGGCAACCACTTCCCCTGTACCATCTGCTCCTAAGATAGAGGGAAGTTTTAACCCGGGATACTTTCCAAAAGTAATCCAAACATCCCTTCTATTAAGGCTCGCGTATTTCAAACGAACCAATACTTCATTCGATTCCAATTTAGGCAATTCTACCTCCTCATATTTGAGCAGGTTTGGACCTCCTAATTCTCTTAATACAACCGCTTTCATTTTACCCCTCCTTTATGATTATTTTCTTAATGTAGTACAATTAAATAGATCTGCTCTTTTTTTGCACAAAACTACCTCTGTTTTTTTATCAATTTAATATAGGAGACTGCAGTCTGCATTGAAATTTTAAAAAAATTGCCATCAAGTGTCAAGGTTTTTTAGCAACTTTTCCTAATATTTCGATATTTTAAAAAAGCAATGATTCTTTAAATAATTATTCCTGTATAATGTTTTTTATTCAGTTGCGAATTTTTCGACAACAATACACTGGCAATCATTTTTTTGAAAATGTGCAAAAAAAATATCACTACGTAAAAAAACGTAGTGATAACTTTTCTGATGCGCTCGGCAGGAATCGAACCTGCATTTCAAGCTTCGGAGGCTTGCGTGCTATCCGTTGCACCACGAGCGCTAATTTGTTGCGACTTACATATTATATGCCAGTTTCCCTCATATTGCAAGTAAAGAATTGGTTTAAAAAAGACAAGAATGGTTATGCTGAATGATGGAAAGTTGTCGAACAGTTTTAGAGAGGTATTGTTTGACCTTTATTGACCATCAGTGTATGATAACTATACATAATACTTTATTCTTTACAATCAAAGGAGGAAGAAAAATGAATTTAATCCCTACAGTTATTGAACAAACAAATCGGGGCGAGCGTGCCTATGACATCTATTCCCGTCTTTTAAAAGACCGGATTATTATGCTTGGCAGTGCGATCGATGACCATGTGGCTAACAGCATTGTCGCACAATTATTATTCCTAGAAGCGGATAACCCTGAAAAAGATATTTCGCTCTATATCAACAGCCCAGGCGGCAGTATCACTGCAGGTATGGCGATTTATGATACGATGCAATTCATCAAACCAAAGGTCCAAACCATCTGTATCGGTATGGCAGCATCCATGGGTGCATTCTTACTTGCTGCGGGTGAAAAAGGCAAGCGTTATGCGCTTCCAAATGCTGAGGTCATGATTCACCAACCACTAGGTGGTGCTCAAGGGCAAGCAACTGAAATCGAGATTGCTGCAAAACGGATCCTTTTCCTTCGTGAAAAATTAAATGGTATTTTAGCAGAGCGTACTGGACAGTCGCTTGAAGTCATCGGTAAAGATACAGACCGCGACAACTTCATGACTGCAGAACGTGCAAAAGAATACGGTCTAATTGACCACATTATCACTCGTAATCTAATCGAAGACGAGAAGAATAAAAATAAATAATAAATAATAAAAGCAGAAGCAATCGGCATTTAACCGATTGCTTTTTTTGTAACCCAAAAAGCCGGTTCCAATTGGTTCCGGCCCTCTTTTCTCATTAATGTTCTTTTTGGATAAAATCTGCTAACGCTTCAATCGCAGATGCTTCATCATCGCCATCAGCGACGATATCAATCATGACACCCGAGCCAACGGCAAGGCTCATTAAGCCCATAATGCTTTTTGCATTTACTTTCTTGCCGTCCTTTTCCAGGAAAATATCTGCAGAAAACCGGTTGGCTTCCTGAACAAAAAGAGCTGCCGGTCGTGCTTGAAGACCCGTTTTTAATTTTACTTCCACTTGTTTCACTAACATTACACAATTCCTCCTCATGGTTTTTACTCTATTTTTCTTGGATCTTTGTTCATATTATGATCTAAGGGTCACTCTTCATTCGATACATGTTATCTCTTTCACATGTGATCCTTTAAAAGGGTTATTGCACCTTAGCATTCGCTACTACCGAGTAATGACATCCCCCGAGCGCAATTTCTCAGCAATCGCATCAATTTTACGCAGCCGATGATTAATCCCGGATTTGCTGATGGTACCACCGGAAACCATTTCCCCCAATTCCTTCAGGGTAACATCTGTATAATTCAAGCGGAGTTCTGCAATTTCCCTCAATTTTTCCGGTAAAATTTGCAGCCCGACCGTAGCATTGATGTAACGGATATTTTCAACTTGCCTAATCGAAGCACCGATTGTTTTATTAAGATTGGCGGTTTCACAGTTTACCAGACGATTAACAGAATTCCGCATATCTCGGACAATTCGTACATCTTCAAAGCGAAGCAGGGCGTTATGCGCTCCAATAATATTTAAATACTCGGTGATTTTCTCCGCTTCTTTGAGATAGGTAATATATCCTTTTTTACGCTCAAGTGTTTTGCTATTTAGTTCAAATGTATTCATTAATTCGCATAAAGAATCATTATGTTCTTTATAAAGCGAAGCAATTTCTAAATGATAAGAAGATGTTTCCGGATTATTGACGGAACCGCCGGCTAGAAATGCACCGCGGAGATAAGAACGCTTACAACATTTCTTCTTAATGAGTTCCGGTGCTATATTATGGATAATCGTAAAACCCTCACCAATAATTTTTGTATCCTCGAGAATTTCCCGTGCCCGCTGTGATAATCGGACAATATAGACGTTGTTCTTTTTCAGACGCATCTTTTTCCGAACAAGCAGCTCGACTTGGACATCGTAACTCTTTTTTAATAATGTATAAATCCTTCGAGCGATCGCGGCATTTTCAGTTTGAATATCAACAACTAACTTACGACTTGAGAATGAAAGGGAACCATTCATCCGGATTAAAGCTGATAGTTCTGCCTGAATGCAGCAGGTTTTTACTTCCAAGTTGGTTAATTCTTTTTTCGTTTCCGAAGCGAAAGACATCCCTTCACCCCCTTTTACAAACTCGTACTTTTTTAGTAAGTACTATATTTACGTTTCATAACGCTTTTTGGTTTCAATTAAAAGCAAATTATATAAAATTTTTGCGACCTTTTTCGGATCATGTCTTAGTGCCCCATTTTCCTGGTAAGCGATATCCGCATGAACTACCTCAAGCCCTAATTCAAACAGGCGCGGAAGGTCATATAGAACAGGGTCAGCCAGCTCTTCATTATAGCGGAGCTGAATATCCTGTGGAATCTCTTCATTATTTACAAGAATCGTATTAATAAATGCACAGCTCATATGATCATATAGGGCCTTCACATGGTCACTTGCGGTAAAGCCATGAGTTTCCCCAGCTTGGGTCATCAAATTACAAATATATACTTTCTTTGCTTGTGACCGGCATAGCTCATCTCCAATTTTCGGGACAAGCAAATTTGGAAGAATACTTGTATATAGGCTTCCTGGCCCAATGATGATCAAATCAGCCTGACGGATTGCTTGAAGGGTTTCTGGTATCGGACGAATATTTTCCGGTGTCATAAACACCTTTTTAATCCTTTTTCCAGAGTAGGGAATTTTTGATTCACCTGAGACAATCGTCCCGTCCTCCATTTCAGCATGAAGAACAACACTCTGATTGGCAGCAGGCAGGACCTTCCCGTGAACATTTAAGATCTTGCTCATTTCCTGAATCGCATGGACAAAATTTCCCGTAATGGAAGTCATTGCTGCTAAGATTAAATTTCCAAGCGAGTGTCCGGAAAGTTCATTGGACGTTTTAAAGCGATGTTGAAACATTTCTTCAACGAGCGGCTCTACATCCGATAAGGATGCTAACACATTGCGAATGTCTCCAGGAGGAGGGATATGAAGATCCTCACGCAAGCGCCCAGAGCTGCCGCCGTCATCCGCGACTGTCACAATGGCGGTAATATCCACAGGATACTGTTTTAATCCACGCAATAAAACCGGTAACCCTGTTCCCCCGCCAATGACGACAATTCGAGGCTGTCCGTAAATGCTCATGTTGTTTTTTCCTTTCTCCTCTCAATGTCACGATGAGAAATACATGTCTTATAATCGCTTTGGAAAAATTTACCTAGATATTCAGCTAATGTAACCGAACGATGCTGGCCGCCTGTACAGCCAATCGCAATCACTAACTGTGCCTTGCCTTCTCTTTTATAATGCGGAAGCATGAAGGAAAGCAGGTCCGTTACCTTTTCCAAAAACTTATGCGTTTCATTCCATTTTAATACATAACTAGAAACATCCTCATCGAGTCCTGTTTTCGGTCTCATATGCTCGATATAATGAGGATTCGGCAAGAAACGCACATCAAACACTAGATCCGCATCAATAGGAATTCCATACTTAAAGCCAAATGACATGACATTGACTGTGAAGATTGATTGTTTATTCGCCGTAAATTCCGTTAATATTTTCTCACGAAGTTCCCGTGGTTTCATCTGGGAAGTGTTGTAAATTAATTGTGCCCTGCCTTTTAATTCTTCCAGGAGCTCGCGTTCAAGTGTAATTCCTTCAAGCGGCAGTCCTGTTGGTGCTAATGGATGCGACCTCCGAGTCTCTTTATATCTGCGCACTAATGTCGCATCATCTGCATCTAGAAATAATATCTGCGGAGTTACCCATGAGGTTTCGGCCAGTTCATCTAATCCTTTAAATAAATGTTCAAAGAATTCTCTTCCACGCAGGTCCATCACAAGGGCAACTTTATTCATCTTATTCCCGGACTCCTTCATAAGTTCAAGGAATTTTGGAAGGAGTGTTGGAGGTAAATTATCAACACAGAAGAATCCTAAATCTTCAAAACTCTGAATGGCCACAGTTTTTCCCGCACCAGACATTCCCGTAATAATGACCATTTGGATGTCACTTGCAGCACCGGTACTCATTAATAATTCCTCCTATAAGTTAGCTTGGATCTAATCGATAACTGATTAGTTGAAAGTCTTTTGTATAAGTAAAAGTACCGTAAATGATTCCTTTTCCGTGAATCATGTAATCAAGAATATGATAATCGCCGGCAGCCATTGGCAAATTTTTTAATTGGTCAATCATTTGCCATTCTAGCTTACCTTCTTCGGATTCGTCTAAATCGATACCATCTGAATCCGTTGCTACAAATGAAAACATCATCCACTCGGAAACAAGTTGGTCGTTTTCCTTCATAATCATTGTGAAAATCCCTTTTAGCTGCGGATTTTTTAAATAGATTCCCGTTTCTTCGCGGTATTCCCTGATGCAAGAGTCTCGAACCGATTCGCCCGGCTCCATTTTTCCACCGGGAGCTACCCACCAGCCGCGTCGCGGTTTTTGCAGCAACAATATTTTTTCGTCTCTGATCAATACACAATTGGTGACACGCTGCACAACATTCACCCTCTTTATAAAGCATACGCTATTTAGCCGTTCACGGGGTTCTTGATAAAGAGTCGCATTCGACCTTAGGAGCGGTAATGCTAAATATCCTACTATAACTTTAAATTCATTCTTATTATTATACTATTTTTAGGATACAGTCACAATGAAACAAAGTTGATATTTCGGTTAATTATTATTAAGTTTATTACCATTCCTAACATACTTTTTTAAAAAAACACGGACAGGCTGACCAGCCTAAAAAAATAGCACAGGCTACGGGCCTGTGCATGAAAGGAATATATTTTTAAAGGGGGTCAATTACTGCTCTTATCATACCCTAAAAATATTGCGCTTTTGTTACAGAAGAATTAAAACATAGTTACGTTTTTGTAAACATCGCTTTTTTCTATTTGCTGCTCTTTTGTTTCAGTTCTTCCTTAAGCTCTTCGACAAAATGCTGGGCACTTTGAGCGGCAATACTGCCATCACCGGTTGCCGTTACAATTTGGCGCAATGTTTTTTCACGAATATCCCCGGCTGCATAAATTCCCGGTACCTTCGTCTCCATACGGTCATTCGTTTCAATATAGCCGTTTTCATTGGTAATACCTAGGCTCATAAATGGTTTCGATAGCGGCACCATGCCGATATATATAAACACTCCATCAGCAGGCAGAACTTGTTCTTCACCATTTTCAGTGGAAACTAATGTCACACTGCCGACTTTACCATCTTTGTCATTAATCGACTTGATCGTGTGATTCCAAATGAAATCTACTTTCTCATTAGCAAACGCACGGTCTTGGAGGATTTTTTGCGCACGAAGCTCGCTTCGGCGATGGACGATCGTTACTTTCGAAGCGAAGCGGGTCAAGTACACACCTTCTTCGACAGCCGAATCCCCGCCACCGATGACAAAGAGTTCTCTTTCTTTAAAGAAAGCCCCGTCACAAACCGCACAATAGGATACGCCGCGTCCGCCCAGCTCTTTTTCACCTGGAACGCCAATTTTCTTATACTCTGCACCAGTTGTAATGATTACAGCGTAGGCTTTATATTGTTTGGAACCGGCCACGACAATTTTATAGTCGCCATGATCAATAATTTCCTTAATATCGCCATAGGCGTATTCCGCACCAAACTTTTTCGCATGTTCAAACATCTTCGTTGATAAGTCCGGGCCTAAAATACTTTCAAAGCCGGGATAATTCTCAACGTCTTCGGTATTAGCCATTTGACCACCCGGCATCCCGCGCTCAATCATTAGTGTTGAAAGGTTTGCTCTAGATGTATAAACAGCCGCTGTCATCCCCGCAGGACCAGCACCGGCGATAATGATGTCATAAATTTTATCTTCAGACATAACTTGTCACTCCTTAATTAGAAAAGCGGAAGCGCCTTGGGCAGGGGCGACAAGCATAAGACGAGCCGGCGGGAAGGTTGTTCTTTAACCTTCTCGACGGATTGGCTTATGACCTCGAGCCCCTAGGCGCTGCAGCTAGCCATAAAATTAAAAATACGATTAAGTATATTGTTCCCTTACTTAATCGTATATAACAATCGTTTTATCGTCCACCAATATGCTTAATTTAAATAGTTATTCACTATTTTTACATACTTACCAATGGTCGCTGAGGAAATACCGTATCGATCGGCAATCTCCTGCTGGGAAACTTTTTCACTGCGCAGCTTATGCCACATATACTCGACCGCTCCAGCCCAGGCATGTTTATTTTTCAATTGTAGTTTGTCTTTCGAAACCTCGACATATACGGAAAACCACATGAGGTATAAACCGGCCTCTACCGTTCCAATCGGTTGATAATTCTCATAAAAAAGCTCGGCAATTTCCTGTGCTTCAGCAGTCTTTGATGGTTTACCCGACCGAATAAGTGAAATATATTCCTTTTCTAAAGACGTAAATTTTTGATTTTGAAACAGCCGCTTGGAAGTCATGATTTCTTCCTTTTTACTTGAAACGGTTGTTAAGAACAGGGCGAATAGGCGCTCTTCCACATAGTCACTGTCTAGTTTTTGAAAAATAGATCCTGAAAGGTCTTCAAAACCGGTAGGCAGTGCATCTTCTTTATTCCATGGTTCCGAGCCTTCTTTGTCCGGATTAAGCTCCAGCACCTTTTTCCAAATACTTCTTGCAAAGTTTTCATTGCCTGTGAAATAGGCCGAATGTGAAAGCCAATAGTAAAATGGACCGTCCCCATCAAAACCATGTTTATATAATTTTTTCAGCCATAAATAGGCGAGTTCATATTCTCCCACTAAAGCAAATGAGGCACCAATCTTAAATTTCTGCTCACTGAGAAGCGGCTGGATTTTCTTCAATATTTCTGTTAACCCGGCAACATTCTTTGCTTGACCCTGATAATGGGCAAATACCAGCCGATTACATAAGGCATGAAGATTTCCGGGATTTCGCTCCAATACATCGTCTAAAATCGATTCAGCCTTTTCCGTTTTTCCTAAATAAAAATAAGCGAGTGCCAAGTTATTGTACGCCGACCAGTACTCCGGATAATCTTTCACAACATCTTTGAGAAGTTCGATTGCTTTCGGAAAGTATCCTGACTCAAGCAGGTCACGCGCTTGTTCTTGTTTGACGATTAAGTCATCCTGCTGATAGAGGTCATCCTCCAGATCTTCAGCCTCAAATGTTAGCACATCAAGCAAATCCTCTGTATCTTCGCTGAAATCACCATCCGGATCCAGCTGTAAATACAGCTTGGCGTGGTGATAAGCATCTTTAAAAAATCCCATATGGGCATAATTATTCGCCAAAAAGTAATGGCATTCCACCATTTCTTGATCTAGTTCTTCAAGGATGAGGTGCAAGAGCCGGTTGGAATTTTCAAACTCGCCAAGTTCTGTTGACACAATCGCCAACTGGCATATAATCATCGGTTCACCCGGCTCAAGCTGCATCGCTCGCCCAAGATATTTTTTTGCTTTGATAAAATCACGTCGATGGAATGCCTTTAAACCCTTCGTGAAATAATATTCCCCCGTAGGAACAAATGTAAGTAATTTTCCCATATGCAGTCTTGCTTTCGCGTCTTTACCCATGAAGCCCTCCACAATTTTTAACATAACTAATGTAGTATACCACAATTGGGAGTTATTCGAGAAGGGATAGTAAGGGAGAGATTTACCTTGAGTTAGGTAGATTTGGAGGACTGGTAATATTTTTACAATTTTTGTTGAATTAATCAAAATTTCGTATAATTATCGGTGTGTTTTGTAAAATAAGAGCTCAGTTTTGTAAAATTAGTGCTAACTTTCGTATAATTAATGTTCACTTTGTTTAATTAGCACTCTATTTTCCTTCCATGCCGTTTCAAAAGAACAAAAGGCGCAAGCGCCCGTTCAGCGGCGTATGGCCTGGAGCGCTCCAACTGAGATAAAGGAAACACGAAGAGCCGGAGGCGATTCGATGTTGACTTATCGTAGGGCGGAGAGCGAAGGACACTAGCCGTTGGGCGCTGGAGCTGGATTCAAAGAGACTAAATCAATTTATCTACAATTTAATATTTTATAATTTCCTATACAATAAATAAAACCAGTCAATTTACGACCGGTCCTTGTGTCTCTCTTCTAATGTCCGTAAAACTTCTTTGAATGGAAGGCCTTGTTCGACCAGCAATACCTGCAAGTGATAAAGTAAATCGGCTGCTTCCCACCTTAACTCCTCAGCGTCACGGTTCTTGGCAGCAATAATCACTTCCGCCGCTTCTTCGCCGACTTTTTTCAAAATTTTATCGACGCCTTTTTCAAAAAGGTAGGTAGTGTAGGCCCCTTCCGGACGCTCCTGTTCACGATCGACGATCACTTTTTCAAGCGATTGTAAGATTTGATAGTCCGCTAGGCTGGATGTTCCAGTATAGCTTCGTTCTGAAAAACAACTAACTGCACCCGTATGGCAGGCTGGTCCTTTTGGATAAACAAGCACTAATAATGCATCTTGATCACAGTCATAGTTGATGCTGACAACCGTTTGTGTATTACCGCTTGTTGCTCCTTTATGCCATAATTCCTGACGCGAACGGCTGAAAAGCCAGGTTTCTCCCGTTTCAATCGTTTTCGCAAGTGATTCCTCGTTCATATATGCGAGTGTTAACACTTCTTTCGTCCCGGCATCCTGGATAATGGCTGGCACTAAGCCTTTTTCATCAAATCGTACATTCATCGAACCGTCACTCCTTTTTCCCGTAGATAGTTTTTTACTTCATGAACTGAAGTCTCTTTATAGTGAAAAATAGACGCAGCCAGGGCAGCATCTGCCTTCCCTGCTAAAAATGCTTCTTCAAAGTGTACTGAATTTCCTGCCCCACCCGATGCAATGACTGGTATCGGAACAGCTTCACTCACTGCCTTGGTCAGTTCTAGATCAAATCCATTCTTCTCGCCGTCACTGTCCATACTTGTTAATAAAATTTCACCTGCACCGAGCTTAGCCGCTTCGACTGCCCATTCGATGACTAGTTTATCAGTAGGTGTCCGACCGCCATGCGTAAATACGCGCCACGTCCCAACCGTATCATCAAATTTCGCATCAATGGCTACGACGATGCACTGCGAACCAAAGTAGCCGGCGCCTTCCTTGATCAGCTCTGGATTCAAGACGGCTGCTGTATTCAGTGAGACCTTATCCGCCCCGGCACGCAGAATTCTTTTCATATCCTCCAAAGCATTAATGCCCCCACCTACCGTAAACGGAATCGCTAACTGGGAGGCAACTGCCTTGACGACGTCCTCCATCGTTTTCCTGCCTTCAACTGATGCAGAGATATCTAGGAAAACTAGCTCGTCTGCGCCTTGTTCATCGTAAAACCGTGCCAATTCAACCGGGTCGCCTGCATCGCGCAGCTGGACAAATTGAATGCCCTTTACCACTCGTCCGTCCTTTACATCAAGGCAGGGAATAATTCGTTTCGTTAATGTCATACATTCTCACCTTCCAATGCCTCTTTTTGCAGGGAATACTATGTAAACGCCTGTATCATACGCCAGCCAATGCTAATGCTTCCTTCAGCGAAAATCGATTTTCGTATAGTGCTTTCCCAACGATCGCACCTTGAATTCTATTTGCAGCGATTGCTTTTAAATCGGCCAGACTGCTAACCCCGCCTGAAGCAATTACATTTTTTCCAGTTACTTCAGCCATTTCACATACAGCCGCAATATTCGGCCCCGCAAGCGTTCCGTCCGTGGCAATATCGGTAAAAATAAACGTCTCTGCACCGGCTTCGGCGAAACGCTTGCCGAGGTCGACTGCCTTTAGCTCGGAGGTATCCAGCCAGCCATGTGTCGCCACATAGCCATTTTTCGCATCAATCCCCACGGCAATTTTTCCACCGTATTTCTTAATCATCTCAATTGCAAACTCCGGCTTCGAGACTGCAATACTTCCAATGATAACCCGGTCGACCCCATTTTCAAGATAGTGGACGATGTCCTCTTCGGAACGAATGCCGCCGCCAATTTGAATGTTAACCTGTAACTTTTGCGCGGCTTCAATCACAAACCGGTCATTGACACGCTTGCCATCCTTTGCCCCGTCAAGGTCGACCATATGAATCCACTCGGCACCGTCAGCAGCAAAACTTTTGGCCATATCAAAGGGCGAGTTCCCGTAAACCGTTTCTTGATTATAGTCTCCTTGAAGAAGACGGACACAATTGCCTCCCCGCATATCAATTGCAGGATAAATTGTTAAGCTCATCGAACTGCCTTCCTTTCCTCCACCATTTGTAAAAAATTATTGAGAAGGGCCATCCCAAGCTTGCTGCTTTTTTCCGGATGAAATTGCATCCCCATCACATTGTCCCTGCCAACAACTGCTGATACTTGTTCGTGGTAATCAGTCTTTGCCAGCAAAACATCGCTGTTTGTTGCATCCACATAATAGGAATGGACGAAATACACATAATCCTCTTCTACATTGTTTAAAAGAGGCGATTCGTTGACGAATTCAAGCCGGTTCCAGCCCATATGCGGAACTTTGTACGTTTCGCCTTCTGGTGTTCGGCCTGGAAAGCGGCGAACATTTCCCGGTAGCAATCCTAACCCTTTCGTTGGACCATTTTCCTCACTTTGCTCAAACAACAGCTGCATCCCAAGGCAAATACCAAGAAGCGGTTTACCCGTTGCCACAAATTCCTTGATGGTCTCCACTGGCAGGCGTTCCATCGCATCTCGAAAGGAACCAACCCCAGGAAGAATCAATCCATCAGCTTGAAGCAAATCCTTCTTATTGGCGGAAATAAAATATTCAGCACCGAGTCGCTCAAGTGCTTTACTCACGCTGAATAAATTCCCCATCCCATAATCAACAATGCCAATCATCGAAAACATCCCTTTCCTGGTGCATTATCCTGGTGCCTGACACCAATCTTGAATGGTGCCTGACACCACTACTTTTCCTATCTTAGAGCATCCCTTTGGTCGATGGTACGCCTTTGATACGCGGGTCGATGGTGGTAGCTTCGTCGAGGGCACGTCCGAGTGCTTTAAAGACGGCTTCGATCATATGGTGTGTATTTTTCCCGTAATGAACAATGACATGAAGATTCATCCGCGCCTCTAAGGCAAGCTTCCATAGAAATTCATGAACAAGCTCGGTGTCGAAGGTACCAACCTTTTGTCCCGGAAATTCTGCCCGCATTTCGAGATGAGGACGGTTACTGAGGTCGACGGCTACCTGTGCCAACGCTTCATCCATTGGTACAAAGGCATTTCCGTAGCGCTTAATGCCGCGCTTGTCTCCCAGGGCTTCACGAAGTGCCTGTCCTAAACATATCCCGATATCTTCTGTTGTATGGTGATCATCGACTTCGGTATCCCCATTGGCATTGACAGTCAGATTAAATTGACCATGCTTCGTGAATAAATCAAGCATATGGCTCATGAACGGGACACCCGTTTCAAGATTAGACTGACCTTCACCATCTACTTCTAATCTCAATTGTATTTGCGTTTCATTAGTATTCCGTTCGATACTTGCGATTCTTTCCATGAAAGCGACCCCCTTATGTGTTGAACTACCCCTCCTTAACACCCATACGGGTTGTTTGAAGAAGAGGATTCCTAAGAACACCAGTGTATCCACCAGTTATTTATTAGGCTATCCCCGCAGTCCCTGCGGTTAGAAGTCTTAATGCTTCGTTTTTAAGATTGATTCCTGCGTTAATATCTCGATTATGATGGGTATGACATTTAGGGCATTCCCATTCACGTAATCCGAGATTTTTAACGTCTTTATTTTTATAGCCACAACAAGAACAAAGCTGACTACTAGCGAAGTTTTTTGAAACGGTTACTACTTGTCTACCGTACCATTTCGCCTTGTATTCAATCATGCTTTTGAATTGTGACCAAGATACTTCGCTGATTGCTTTGGCAAGATGGTGGTTCTTTAACATGCTCGATACTGACAAGTCTTCCATTCCAATAATGTCGTGGTTTTTGACAATTTCGGTAGAAATCTTGTTCAGATAATCTTTTCTTGCATTCGCAATCTTCTCATGAATACGAGCGACTTTTCTTTTGGCTATATACCAGTTCTCACCACCTATCGTTCGTCTACTCATAACTTTTTGTGCATGGACCAATTTTTCTTCTAATGAACGAAAAAACTTCGGATTAGAGTAAATCGTTCCATTCGAAAGAATAGCGAAATCCTTCAGTCCGACATCAATTCCAATGGCTGAATTGGTTTTAGGCCATTCTTTTACTTCCGATTCAGTAGCTAAAGAAACAAAATATTTGCCAGAGGAATTTCTCCTGATCGTGGCACTTATCATACGACCTTCGACTTCACGACTTTTTGCAAAACGGACGTTCCCTAGTTTGGGAAGTTTGATGTAATTGTCTATGACAGCTATATTTCCGTTTGTATACTTTGTTGTATAAGATTGCACTGGATTCTTTTTTGACTTAAATCGAGGTTGTTTGTTTTGCTTTTTGTAGGAGCGAATATAGGAATCAGCTAAAATTTCTACTGATTTTTGCAAAGCAATACTATCGACTTCTTTCAAAAATGAGTAATTTTTCTTTAGTTCAGGAAGTGATTTCACTGTTTCATATTTGTTGAAGAATTTTCCTTTCCAGTTATTCGCTTGGAGCTGACCGTTTTGCCTCATTTCTTCTACGATATACCAGTAAGCATCTTTTTCTTTTTGCTTGCCAAGAAAGAAATTGTATACAAATCTTGAACAGCCAATAGTTTTGTTAATCAGTTCAATTTGTTTTTTGTTTGGGTAGATGCGAAACTTGAATGCCTTGTTTACAAGCATATATTTCACCTCAAGGGAACGTTTGTTCTTATTATAGCATAGGGAGGAATGTTTTGGCTATCACCAACCGACATTCATTCCCTCCCTACTCATTGGGCTTCGCCCTTCACATTCCTTGAGGAAGGGGTATTCTGTCAGAAAGATGATAAAAACTATAACTTTCCGTCATTTTTCAAACGAATTTCCACTGCCCTGGCATGGGCCTCTAACCCTTCCATCCGGGCAAATTCAGCAATTTTTGCGCCATTCTCAGTTAAAGCCTTCTCACTGTAGATAATTACGCTTGATTTCTTTTGAAAATCATCGACATTAAGCGGACTTGAAAATCGTGCTGTACCGTTTGTTGGCAGCACATGATTGGGACCTGCAAAATAGTCTCCCACGGGTTCAGAGCTGTACCGGCCAATAAAGATGGCCCCAGCGTGGCGAATTTTCCCGAGCAGCTCGATGGCGTTCTCGGTGATAATTTCTAGATGTTCAGGTGCCAATTGATTAACCGTTTCGACTGCTTCGTCGATATCAGCGGTGACGTAAATGGCACCGTAATCGGAAATGGAACGTGCGGCGATATCTTTTCGCGGCAACGTTGATAGTTGCATTTCCACTTCCTCAGCCACTGCTTCGGCCAGCGTAATCGATGGAGTCACGAGAACACTGCATGCGCGCGGGTCGTGCTCTGCTTGTGAAAGCAAGTCTGCCGCTAACTCGTCTGCCTTCGCCGTGTCATCTGCCAAAATGGCAATCTCACTCGGACCGGCGATCATATCAATATCAACATCCCCGAAAACTTCTCGTTTTGCGAGTGCCACAAAGATATTTCCCGGACCGGTAATTTTATCAACCGATTGAATCGTTTCAGTTCCATAGGCTAGGGCGGCAATCGCCTGTGCCCCGCCAACTTTATAGATTTCTTCAACACCTGCTTCTTTCGCTGCGACAAGGACCGCTGCTGGCAAAAGACCTTGGTCGTCCGGAGGTGAGACCATCACAATCCGTTTCACTCCAGCCACTTTTGCCGGAATAACGTTCATGAGGACGGATGATGGGTAGGCAGCTGTTCCTCCTGGCACATACACTCCAACCGAATCAAGCGGTGTTATTTTTTGACCCAGAACGGTTCCATTTTCTTCCGTGGTCATCCAGGATGGCCGAAGCTGCTTTTCATGAAAGTTTTGAATATTTTCGGCCGCTTCCTGGACGATCGAAATAAAGCGTTCATCCACTTGCTGGTAGGCAGTCTCAATTTCTTCTTCTGTGACGGAAAAAGTAGATAAGCTGACTCGGTCGAATTTTTCCGTGAATTCTCTTAACGCTTTGTCACCACGCGTGCGAATTTCCGCGATAATTTTTTTGACAACATCCAGCTGTTCTGAAGTCCCAGTTTCAATCGAACGTTTTATCGAAATCAGTTCACTCACTTTAAGTATTTTCATGTTAATCCTCCACTGAAACAACTTTACTAAGTCGTGTCACTAAATCGTCGATTTGATTGTCTTTGATTCGATAGCTGACTGGATTGACAATCAGCCTTGATGTCACATCAACAATTCTCTCGTACTCGACGAGGCCGTTTTCTCTCATCGTCCGTCCGGTCGAAACAATATCGACGATTCGATCGGATAAACCGATAATTGGTGCCAATTCAATCGAACCATTTAGTTTAATAATCTCAACCTGTTCCCCTTGCTCACGGAAATAAGCCTCGGCTACATTCGGATATTTAGTGGCCACTCTTGGTGCTACATCATTCATCTTTGTTCCTGGAAGTCCAGCAACCGCTAGATAGCAAGCGCTGATTCGTAAATCGAGAAGTTCGTAGACATCGCGCTCTTCCTCAAGCAATACATCCTTACCGGCAATCCCAATATCGGCGACCCCATGCTCGACGTATGTTGGAACATCTGTCGGTTTTGCTAAAATAAACCGCAGCCCCTCATTTTCAACCTCAATTATTAATTTTCGTGAATCATCAAATTCAGGCGGAAGCTGATAACCAGATTTTCTAAGCAGGTCAGCTGCTTCTTCAAAAATCCGCCCCTTCGGCATCGCAATCGTTAGCACATTATTCATCGGCACGCCCTCCGAGTAAGTAGGTTGTATCCGCAAATTTCTTTGTATAGGCATCAAGATTCTTAACACCATTGATGTCCTGAAGTACGGTCCGATGACCCTGTTCATGCATTTCTTCAGCTAATTGAAAGGCTTCCTTTCGTCGCTCCTGACTGAAAAAGATACAGGTCACAGTGTTTGCAATGTCATAGCTGCCGAGTGCCTCTAATAATCGATCCAGGTGAACCGCAAACCCGGTCGCACTTGCATTTTTTCCAAATTTCTCAATTAAGCTGTAGCGACCGCCATTCCCGATTGGAAAGCCGACTTTTCCTGCATATACTTCAAATAAAATACCAGAATAGTAGCTCATATGGCTGACGATGGTTAAATCAAATTTTACTTGATCCTGTACACCATAATCATTGAGACAATCCCATAATTCCTTTAATTGTAAAATAGCTTGCTTGCCTTGTTCATTTTCAATCAAGTCGAGTGCGGTACCGATGATTTCTACTCCGCCCCTAAGGTCAAGGAATTGCAGAAGTCTTTGCTTATCAATCGACGATAGCGATAGTGAGTTAACATGCTCCCGGTAACCGACATAATTTTTTTCATAAAGGAATCTTCTTAACGAATTGGCTCGTTCATCTGTGCCAAGGATTTGTAAAAATAATTCCTGAGCAAAGCCAATATGGCCGATCGATACCTGGAACTCTGATAATCCTGATTTTTTCAAAGAGGAAATAAGCAGGGAGATGACCTCTCCATCACAAGAAACGGTTTCGTCATTCAAGCATTCGACACCAATTTGCTCGAATTCAGCCGGACGGCCGCCTTCGCGCTGCTGTGCCCGGTAAACGTTAGCAGAATAAGCTAACCGAAGCGGCATGTCATCCTGCAGTAGTTTGGAAGCTGCCACTCTGGCAATCGGTGCGGTCATGTCGGGCCTCAACACCAGTGTATGGCCCTCTTTATCAAGCAATCTAAACAGCTGGGCATCCTGAATGGCCGATGCGGTTCCAACGGTTTCATAGTATTCAAGTGTTGGTGTTTCAATAAATTGGCAGCCCCAAAGTTTGATCGTATCCTCCATTAAGGTACGAACACGATGTTTCTTTTCATATAACTCTGGCAGCGTGTCTCTCATGCCCAAGGGTTTTTCAAACATAAATAAGCGACTCATCCTGCTCATCCTTTATCGTTAGAATACTTTATTAGTATATTGAATATTTTCTAATTACTTTAGTCTGCTAATGTGATAATGAAGTAAAGTAGTTTTAGTTTACTCTTAGGGAAACATTTCGTCAATCAAAAAATTGAAACAATTTGGAGTGGATTCCGCCTGGTTTGGGTAGGATTCCGCCAAACTCGGTAAAGATTCCGCCGAACTTGAGGAGGATTCCGCCAACTTGACAAACTATTCCGCCAAACTCTGATTAATTCCGCGAAACGACAATTTTAATAGTAAGTTTACTACAAAAAAGCCCAGTTGCGAAAACCAGACTAAAAAAATTTGCAATATTTTACTTTTTCCATCCATAAAAAGAAGCACCCCTGAAAAGTTTCAGGGGTGCTCCGAGTTACAAAGCTAGTCTTTTACCAGAACTTTGAATTGCTTTTAACGAGAGTAACGGAGCTAGCCTTACTAGTATTCCCTGCTGCATCCGTTGCGGTAAAGGTTAGGACTGTTCCATGGGTTTGTGCTGATTTAAATGAAATAGTGAATACTCCGTTTTCATCAGCAACTGCCTTGCCTAACAATAATTTTCCTTCAAAGACTTCCACAGTTGAACCAGCCTCTGCTTTTCCAGTAACACTCTTAGCCGGGGCAATGATTTGTCCAACTTCCGGTGCGTCTGGAGCCGTTACATCTTTTACTACTACCTTTGTTTCTGCACTAGTGTTACCAGCAGCGTCTGTTGCTGTAACCACGACTTCAGTTCCCGCTTTTAAAGCAGCTATGGTTAGTGTAAACGAGCCATCAGCTTGTGCTTTAGCCGTACCAATCACTTGACCATCGGCTTTTACCTCAACCTTTGCACCATCTTCAGTATTACCAGTGATTTGTGTCGATTGATCGGTCACTTCATTAACAGTTGGCGCATTAGGTGCGACCTTGTCAATTAAAATTCGGCCTTCAATTTGGGCTGAAACTGGACCAGTGAAGGATTTAACGTAATCAATAAACGCATCGATATCCGTCATCCTTGTGACACGATTCGTTCCTTGTTTAAGGACAACAAATCCATCGCCGCCGTCCGCCATGAAGTTATTGACCGTAACAGAATACACCTTATTTGGGTCAATTTTTGAACCATTCGGCAGGTAAATATCGAGCACCTTTTGCCCAAGTGGCAAATTATTGGTCCAGGTATACTTTAAACCTGAAATTTGCATGATACGGTTTCTATCTGCTGCAAATTGCTGATTTAATAGCGTTCTTACTTGTTCACCGGTAATGTTCATTGTCACGATATCATTTCCGAAAGGCTGGATGGCGAAAAGGTCGCCCCAAGTAATTGGACCTGCCTTTTTAATCTCATCACGGATCCCGCCCACGTTCATAAAGGCAAAGTCAGTTTTCGTTGCAGCCTTCATACCATCGGCAATCAGGTTACCGAGTGCCGTTTCTCCGTCTGCATTAGCAGTTCGAGAAATTGGAGCAGTTGCTTCACCAACTACTTCACCTGTAATCGGGGCAATATCTGCTTGATATTTTTCAAGTTCTGCTTTGATTTTGGCATCTGGAGTAATAGCATCTCTGAAGGTGGATGCGATTTCAGCTTGTTTCTCGACAATATCCTGCGTGACCGGGTCAATAGTCAATTCAACATCAGAGAATGCTGTACCATAAGAATAGGACTGCACTAACAATTTTCCAGACACTGTTGAGTTCAAATACCTATGGTCATGGGCACCATAAATTACGTCGACTTCATCATCAATCGCTTTGGCCATTTCAACCACTTTACCGGTTGGGTTACTTCCATTCGTTGCAGAAGTACCCGGATCATGGGCAAGAACGATGATAGTTTCGACACCTTTTCCTTTTAACTCAGCTGCATATTTATTAACAGCTTCCACTTCGTCTGTGAATTTAACGCCAGCCACACCGCTTGCCGTCACGATACTTGGTGTTTCCGTTGTAACGACACCGATGAAGCCAATCTTAACGCCGTCCACTTCTTTGATTGCATATGGAGGTAAAATTAATTCGCCAGTTTTCTCATCCTCAACGTTGGCAACAACATATTGGAAGTCGGCACCTTCAAATGCACCATACTTATCAACTGTTTTTGGATGGGAACCTCCATTGATTAAACGCTTCATTTCTACTACGCCTTCATCAAATTCATGGTTACCGATCGTACCAATGTCCATTCCGATTTCATTCATGAAACGAATCGTTGGCTCATCTTGTAATAGCGCAGATACCGGACGGCTTGCCCCTACTACGTCTCCAGCTTGTAACATCAAAGTATTGGCAGGGTTGGTTGCTTCTCTTTGCTTTAAGTACGCTGCTAAGTATTCAATACCGCCGACAGCACGACCAGATACGTTAGTTGTATAGTCTAATTGTCCGTGGAAATCATTAATTCCTAATAATTGAACATGGACATTTTGGTCTAATTCAAATAAATTGTAACCAGCTTTCGTTGTGGATGCCCCAAGGTCTTTGACATCTGGTTGTTGTCCAAGGTATGCCTTCGCCTCTGGAGCAGAGTGGAATACTACTTTGGCAACGCCGCCAACAGGAGCTATTTTCCAGTTATTGTCTGCGACAGGGTTAATTGTCCCCTTAGCTGAAATATAATCCATTAAGATTTGACGGTTTTCAAATGGAGAATCAACGACTACTTTCGCACTCTTTAATTCTGCTAAACCGCCGCTTCCGCCAGCACGGTAGTTATTTGTTGCTACGATGAATTTTTGCGCTGGGTCAACAGGTGTTCCATCCATCATCTTTAAGTTAACAACGCGCTCGCCTTTTGGCTTCGTGACATCAATTTCGTATTTCACACCATCAAGAACATCATAATTGTATGGACGGAAATCATAATCTAGTAAATCTTGATTTCCCTCTTTATTTGGATCAATGGTGTTGAATTGTTTCGCTGATTCTTCAATCCATCTTTTTACTTGGTCGCCTGTTATTTCAACAGCTTTTAAGGTGTTATCAAATAAGTACAGATCAGCAGCGCTCTTAATTGTCACGTCACCTTTAGCAATGTTTGTATAATCCGTTACGCCGCCGCGACCGCCTTTAAACGGTGCTGCCGCTGAAAGAACGGGAATATCCTTATACTCTGGTGCATTTGTGTTAATCCATTTTTTCACATAATCCATTTGTGCTGCATTGACGATTTGTGTTGAAGCGTCATCCATTACGCGAGTGAAGTAGCTGTGCATTGGAATTTCAGTCGTACCGATTTTCCCACGTACATAGGCAAGTGTTTGTTCGTGGATTGCTTGTGCATCACTTACAATTGTCGCGTCTGAAGCGGTATCAACCGTCACTGGACGGTTCACTGATTTAGAATTAGCTTTATCAACTGTCCACTTGCCATTTGTATCTTGAACAAGGGCTAAATCAAGCACGCCAAGGTTATTACCCCAGAACCCTGCTTCAACAGCTTGTACTCCATTGATGGTACCCTTGGTGTTATCGATTCCAGTCTTGCCGGTAAATGATGCATCACCAGGGAAGTTGACGTGAGCATGTCCAAAAAGCATGGCATCAATGCCAGCTACTTTGGTTAGATCGTAAACAGCATTCTCTGCAAGTTCTTTGTCTGCCTCAGCGATATCACAGCCAGAGTGCGCAATCGCAACAATTACATCTGCCCCTGCTGCTTTCATTTCTGGAATGAATTTATTGGCTTGTTTCACAATATCCTTCGTAATGACTTTTCCATTTAGGTTATCTTTATCCCACTGCATAATTTGCGGTGGAGCGAAGCCGATTACCCCAACTTTAATGGTAGATTCATTACCCGCACTGTCTTTAATGGTTTTATTGATAATTTGGTACGGTGTAAAGTAGTTTACATCATTATCCGGGTTGGAATCATGATCGTCTTTATAAATGTTAGCGTTTACAATTGGGAATTGTACTTCTTCCTGAACATCTTTTAAGTAATCTAAACCATAGTTAAATTCATGGTTCCCGACAATTCCTGCATCATATTTTAAATAATTCATTGCTTTATAAATTGGATGAGTCTCATTTGGTCCAAGTTTATTAACTTTGGCAACATAACTTGCTAGCGGATTCCCTTGGATCGTATCACCCGCATCAAAAAGCATGGAGTTATCAGCTTCAGATCTGGCTTGCTGGATTAGAGTAGCTGTTTTTGCTAAACCGTAATTTGTTACAGCTGTATCTTTGAAATAATCATACGGCAAAACATTAGAATGCAGATCCGTAGTTTCTAAGATTCGTAGAGTAGCTGTGTTTTCTGAGACAGCTTTTACATTATAAGGTATTGCTGGTGAAACAATCGTACTAAGTAGCAAAGCTGTAGTAGCCATTTTGCTTAATTGACTAATTTTCTTTTTCTTCATAGTCCCTATCACCTATCCCTTTGGATTATTCTTTCTACTAAGAACCCACGCCCGAGATTATGTAAAAGTAATCCTCCCCTTTTATAAAGATCCAGACAAAAAACGGCAAATTTTTAATAGATTACTACTATTAAAAACTTGCCTTCTATATAGACTGAATCTCCAAGTATGTACGCTATATTATTATATCGTTCTTTGACAAGAACGAAAATGTGTCTTATTTACTATTTTCGTACTCAATTTTAAGAGAAAATAAAAAAAGCCTGGTCGAAATGGACCAGACTAACCTTTCTTCCCATAAATTGCATCATCCGCCCAGCGTTCGGCTAATTCTTTCTTCGTGTAAATGACCCGCATCGGATTCCCTCCCACAAACGCACCTGGAGGAACATCCTTATGTACCAGTGTCCCGGCCGAGACAATTGCGCCATCACCAATCGTGATCCCAGGCAGGATTGTCGAATTGGCACCAATCATTACTTCGCTGCCAATCACAACCGGACCCAACCGGTATTCTTTAATTAAATACTCATGCGCAAGAATTGTCGTGTTATATCCGATAACTGTATTACGTCCGACACTGATTTTCTCCGGAAACATGACATCCAGCATGACCATCAAGGCGAAGGAAGTCTGCTCACCCACCTTAAGCCCAAGAAAAACGCGGTAGAGCCAGTTCTTCATCCCCAAAAAAGGGGTATAGCGTGCGAGCTGGATGACGACAAAATTTCTGACCACTTTCCAAAAAGGCACAGTCTTGTAGACGTGCCATAAAGAATTTGCCCCTTCAACTGGGTAGCGTGTTGTATTTCTCACTCAATTCACTCCCCGAGAATGGTTAGTAAGTCAGCCATGTTCTCTAGAATATAATCCGGTTCATATTTGGCAATATAGTCTCTGCCTTTAATCGACCATGCACAACCAGCCGTTACCGTCCCAGCATTTTTACCTGCTAAAATATCATGGTAATTATCCCCGACCATCATTGTCTCTTCTGGTGTTGAATCCAGCTGTTCCAGTGCTTTAAAGATTGGTTCGGGATCGGGCTTGGTTTTACTGACATGATCGTAAGTTACTACCACTTCAAAAAATCGTTCAAGGTCCATCAGACGCAACCCCTTCAGCGTCACATCATGACGTTTAGTCGTGACGATCCCAAGTTTAAACCCCTTATCCTTCAATGACTGCATCGTTTCAAAGACACCGGCAAATTCCGTCACCAACTCATCATGGTTGGCAATATTAAAGGCACGGTATTCTAAAACCATTTCCTCTACCAGGTCAGGGTTGATACTGCCAAACGCTTCATGCAGCGTAGGTCCGAGAAACGGAAGGACGTCCTCACGCTGGTATTTGCTTGGGTAGTATTTTTCCAAAGTGTGCAGATAAGTCGTAATAATTAACTCATTCGTATCAATTAATGTCCCATCTAAATCAAAGAGAATTGTCGTAATTTTGTTTTTCATAGGTTGCTTCCTTTCTTTTCACAAGCCCCGAGCGTTTCCAAATCGTACCGACAATTAAGGTTAAGACAATGGCCACCCCAATCCGGATGAGAAACAATGGCACGATCGGAATGCCGAGTGGTAAGAAGATTAATGTATCCTCCACGACAGCATGGCAAGCCATTAGAAAAATAAACGCCAGGGTAATATCCTTTTTGCTGACTCCATCTTCTTTAACCGCCTGAATCATCACACCAGCACCATAAGCTAAGCCGAACAAGAGTCCTGCCGCCATCGTGGTTGAAGTGTTTTCCTGCATGCCGAGCGTTTTGGTAACGGGCGCCATTGTTTTTGAAAACTTATGTAGCCATTGTAAGTCTTTTAAAATTTGAATCACAATCATCAGTGGAATGACAATCATGGCAAGCTGTATAATACCCAGCCCTGCCTTTTGAATCGCCTCAAGGAGAATTCCACTCACGCCCGCAGCCGGTTCGGCACTTTGCTCAATAAATCCATATTGAGCGGTCTCACCGCCGCCATGCCAGACTAGATTTATCACTGCCGCAGAAAGCAAGGCAAGTCCAGGTCTTGTGACGAGAACCACCCACAGCTTAACACCGGCTTTCATAGCAACGCCCGATTCGATGAATAAATTATGGGAAAATGAAAGCATAACTGCTAAAATAAACACTTCTTTAACCGAAAAATCGAGCGTTAATATCGCTCCAATTGCGGCATAGAGATTAAGAAAATTCCCGAGCACAAGCGGAATGGCCGCATCCCCTGACAAGCCAATCAGCTTCATAAGCGGGGAAATCAATTTAATGATCCATGGCAGTACAGGTGTATACTGCAGAACCGCCACAATCAGGGTCACTGGAAAGATAATTTCCCCCAAGGTCCATGTGGTCTTAAAGCCAACCTGTAACCCCTTTTTTAATGAATTAAAAAGCATTTCCCCCAAACCCTCCTTTTTAAAAAGACGATTAAAGATTCTCTTGATCTAAATAACGTCGCTCCGTCCTCTGCTTAGTTCGACGATAGATGAGGATAGCTAATGCACCAATCACCAATACAATCGAAATCATTTGCGCCATTCGAAGACTTCCAATCATTAAACTATCTGTCCGTAAGCCTTCGATGAAAAAGCGGCCAACAGAATACCAAATCACATAGGTAAGGAACAGTTCACCGCGCCGGAAATTGACCCGGCGAAGGAAAATTAATAGGAAAAAGCCTGCAAAGTCCCAGAGAGATTCATAAAGGAATGTGGGATGATAATAGGTTCCGTTAATATACATTTGATCAATAATAAATTGAGGTAAATGCAAGTTTTCAAGGAAAGACCTTGTCACTTCCCCGCCATGGGCCTCCTGGTTCATGAAATTTCCCCACCGGCCAATCGCCTGTCCGAGAATAATACTTGGTGCAGCAATATCGGCAATTTTCCAGAAGGATATGCCTCGTTTTTTCGCAAATACGTAGGCGGTCAAAACGGAACCAATTAGGGCACCGTGAATAGCGATGCCGCCATTCCATATTTGCGGGATGTCTGCCGGATGTTTGACGTAATAATCCCATTCAAAAATTACATAATAAATGCGCGCCGAAATAATCGCAATTGGAATGGCCCACAGCATCAAATCGGCAAATGTGTCTTTATCAAGTCCCCGCTTGTTCCCTTCCCGGATGGCAAGGTACAAGGCAAGTGCCAGACCTGATCCAATAATCACTCCATACCAATGCACCGAAATCGGCCCTAGTGTAAAGGCAATCGGATTTAGCGGTTGAATAGTTTCGTTCATCTCTCTATCTCCTCTTCCCCTTAAATATCTTCATGGTCACCGTCTTCAATGACATCTGACAAGCGCTCCGTAAATTGCTGCGCCGCATTCACGCCCATTCTTTTCAGACGGAAATTCATGGATGCAACTTCAATAATAACAGCCAGATTTCGGCCTGGACGAACAGGGATGGTCATCTTTGGAACATCCGTGTCAATAATCTTCATTGTCTCTTCATCTAAACCAAGACGGTCATACTGCTTTTTAGAATCCCAAATTTCTAAATTCATAACGAGCGTGATGCGTTTATTACTGCGTACCGCACCGGCTCCAAACAGAGTCATCACATTGATAATCCCTAACCCGCGGATTTCTAATAAATGCTCAATTAAATCCGGAGAAGTTCCAACTAAGGTATCCTGATCTTCCTGACGGATTTCCACACAATCGTCAGCAACGAGGCGGTGTCCGCGCTTAACCAATTCTAAGGCGGTTTCACTTTTACCTACACCGCTTTTTCCGGTAATTAACACACCAATTCCATACACATCTACTAAGACACCATGCACAGCCGTGGTTGGTGCCAGCTTGCTTTCTAAGTAATTAGTTAAACGACTAGAAAAACGGGTGGTTTTCATGCCCACTCGAAGAACAGGGACGGATTCACGCTCTGACGCTTCAATTAGCTCTACAGGTACCTCAATATCTCGGGTGACAATGATCGCCGGAGTGATATCCGTGCATAAACGTTCCATTCGTGAAATTCGTTCATTTTCAGGCAGCATTTCAAAAAAGGAAAGTTCGGTTTTACCTAACAATTGAATGCGTTCCGCTGGATAAAATTCAAAATAACCGGCCATTTCAATTCCTGGACGGGAGATATCACTCATTGTAATCGGGCGGTTAATTCCTTCTTCCCCGCTCACCAATTCAAGATTAAATTTCTCGACTATATCTTTCGTACGTACTTTCGGCAAGAAGCTTCCTCCTTAACTAGAAAAGCATAAGGCGCCTGCCTATCGGCGACAAGCATAAGTCGAGCCGGCATGAAGGTTGCTCTTTAACCTTCTTGACGGATTGGCTTATGACCTCGAGCAGATGGCGCCTGAAGCTAGACAGTAATCAATTTCAAAGCAAATTTTATTCCATTTCCACTTATTTTAGCATTTTTCGAGGAATAACCATACTTTCCTGTCTAAAAAATTAGAATGGGTAGATTCAGATATTTTCACAAAAAAAAGTGCACACCGGTTTAGTGTACACCCCTAACATTAATCCTTCGATTTCCTTGATGGCTGTAGCAGTGTTTTTTGAATAATCAAGTTTACGAGCGACATCAGGATTGCAAAAAAGAAGGCCATCCCAAAACTGGAAATCTCAAAGGCGTCCCCCATTAAATAATCCGTCAGCTCAAGCGTAATCGCGTTGATAACAAATAGGAACAATCCTAACGTTAAAACCGTCACCGGCAAGGTAAACAGAATCAGAAGCGGGCGCACCAATACATTTAATATTGACAGTAAAATACTTGCCTGAAGTGCGGCACTAAATCCTGTTAGTTGAAAGCTCGCGTGAAAATAACCGGCCAGTGCCATAAATAAAACCGCATTAATCAAACATCCAATCAGCCATCTCATTTTCAGTTCCCCTAGTTATACTTCTTCTGACTTATGAATCGCGATAGAACCGGTTTTTGTGTCAGCATAGATTTTCACCATTTTTTCCGGATGATTGATGGATTGGAAGCGAAGCGATTTCTGAATCATTTCGCTTTTCTCCTCCAGAACCTGCACCCCGACAAGCTGCAGATTAAATCCTCCCAGGTTGGTCTTAAGCTCCCCATTTACTGGCAGCCCTTCAGGGACAAAGAGGTCGATCCCGCCAGTGGTCGCTTTTACTTGAATTAATTCTGTACGATTTCCGGTTAGTTTATAGCTGATGTTTCCATTAAAGGATTGGGTTTCTACCTTTTTAAAATCGCCTTCGAGGTTGATTCCACCGTTAATAGTCTCAGCTTCAAGATTATCCAATCGACTGCTGATAATGTTGATCTTTCCGTTCGCTGTTTCAACCTCTATTCTGTTTCCATTGATACGATCAAGGTTTATTTTTCCATTCGCAGTTTTCACCCTTAGGTCAGAGACATCCATCGCTTCTCCCGATACAGGACCATTAAACATTCTGATGCGAACGCGCTCATACTGAGATTTCGGCACATAAATAACGGATTCAACTTTCATCCATTTTTGCTGAGTCTTAAAACGTAACTTCTGATTTTCAACAGAAAAAATAACATCTCTTAAGAAGTTCTGGCGCGCTTGGTCTGAGTTTTCGACCCTAAATACCTTCGCTTGGCACTCAATTCGTACATCTGGTTGGTCCCATGCAGCAATCTTTATCGAACCATTCGCCACATCAATGTCCATATTTTTCAAATCAACCTCACCATGATGAAAAATATGCGAAATTTCGACGGATTGGCCAAAGTTCAAATCAAAATCAAAGTCTTTGATTTTTTTCAATGCAGAATCGACAAAGTCAAAAATCTTCTCTTTTGTGGATTGATATTTCGCCTGTAAAGGGTCCTCCTTTTTCGTTTCTTCAAAATTGACGGCGGTCGAGAGTTCCTTCACAATTTGCTCTTGCTTTTGCTCCATCGTTTGCTGGGCCTTTTCTAGTTCTTCTAAGAGCGTAACTGCCTCATCAACAGTCAGCTTTCCTTCTTCAACCATTTTTAAGATTCGCTTTTTTTCTTCTTTCATCGTTTTTCACCCCATAATCTGTAATTTTGTCTCATTTAATGCTTATTCAGCAACCAATACCTTTACGCCTTTGATAATGTTCCAGATAATAACAACAATCCAGATGAGAATAAGGACAACAATACATATAATCGTAAAAGCAGGCACGCTGTCTGGCGTTTTGGTGAGATCATAGTAGAGGGCAAATATAAGTAGTGGCGTTGGAATTAGCGGTATCAAATGTGATAGCAGCGACTTTTTGGCATGTCTTTTTGTCACTGCATCCCCCGTCGCGATGTAAACAATAAGGGGAAAAATAAACCCAGCAAAAAAAATACTAAAATAGCACAAGCTTGATAGAACTTTTCTCGTTTCCATTTCTGCGCCCAACTCCTTTATCCTTTATTTACGTGTTTGAATATGGAAAGTTTCGTATTTTTATAAAAAAGTGAATGGTCGTCTTGGTTGTTGTTTGGATATGGCAGCCATTTTGGTTTTGATGGGGGTGGGTAGGAGTGGAGTGGGATGGGATTCCGTTGAGTTGGGAAGGATTCCGCCAAGTTGACAATTTATTCCGCCAAACTGATCCGTGATTCCGCCGAACTCTTTATTTATTCCGCCAACTCTCGAACTTTATCCGCCGATTCCTACGATGATTCCGCCAAACCCCAATATATGATTCTCAATTCCAAATAAAAAAGAGCCGAATTCTGCAGGTGCTCACCCACGAATTTCGGCTCTTCTTTCTAATTTATGCTTTGATTGCACTCTTATCTTCAATTTCTTGTTTCATCCGTTGGCGTTCACGCTCAAGGATAGGCTTTAAGTATTTTCCTGTATAAGATTCAGGGACTTCGGCCACTTTTTCTGGGGTCCCAGTGGCGACAATCGTACCGCCCTTGTCGCCGCCTTCTGGTCCAAGATCGACAATATAATCGGCAGCCTTGATTACATCAAGGTTATGCTCAATTACCAAGACGGTGTCTCCATTTTCAACCAAGCGCTGCAGGACAACGAGCAAGCGGGAAATGTCATCGACATGAAGGCCAGTCGTTGGCTCGTCAAGAATGTAAAATGATTTCCCTTGCGAGCGGCGATGCAGCTCAGAAGCGAGCTTAACACGCTGAGCTTCCCCTCCAGATAATGTGGTCGCCGGCTGACCAAGTTTAATATAGCCAAGTCCTACATCCAAAATTGTTTTCAGCTTGCGGCTGATTTTTGGATGATTTTCAAAAAATTCAACTCCCGCTTCCACGGTCATATCAAGAATATCAGAAATATTTTTTCCTTTATACTTCACTTCCAGGGTTTCACGGTTGTAGCGCTTGCCATGGCAGATTTCACAAGGAACATATACATCCGGTAAAAAGTGCATTTCGATTTTGATAATTCCATCACCGCGGCATGCCTCACAGCGTCCGCCCTTCACATTAAAGCTGAATCGGCCTTTTTTATACCCACGGACCTTTGCTTCGTTTGTGTTCGAAAACACATCACGGACATCATCAAAGACACCGGTATAGGTGGCCGGATTCGAGCGTGGTGTTCGGCCGATGGGAGACTGATCAATATCGATGACTTTCTCTAAATACTCAATGCCTTTGATGCTTTTATGTTCCCCGGGCTTTGTTTTTGCACGGTGCAGCTTTTGGGCAAGCGACTTATGGAGAATTTCGTTGATAAGTGTACTTTTTCCCGATCCAGACACGCCTGTAATGGCAATAAACATACCCAGCGGAAGCTTCACACTGACATTTTTTAAATTATTTTCAGAAGCACCTTTGATTTCAATAAAACGGCCATCCGGCTTGCGTCGCTCGAGTGGAAGCGGAATAAACTTCTTCCCCGATAAATACTGACCTGTCAGTGATTTCGGGTCAGCCATTACCTCAGCTGGTGTACCGGCTGAAACTATTTCTCCTCCGTGCACCCCAGCACCTGGGCCGATATCAATTAAGTAATCAGCTGCAAGCATGGTATCCTCATCATGTTCGACAACAATAAGAGTGTTGCCGATATCCCGCATACTTTGCAATGTCCCGATCAAGCGGTCATTATCACGCTGGTGGAGGCCGATTGAAGGTTCATCCAAGATATATAAAACACCGGTTAAACGCGACCCGATTTGTGTAGCCAAGCGGATCCTCTGGGCTTCACCGCCCGAAAGCGTTCCAGCGGTGCGGCTGAGTGTTAAATAATCAAGACCGACATTAATTAAGAATCCGAGGCGCTCACTTATTTCTTGAAAAATCAGCTTGGAAATTTGCATTTCTTTTTCTGACAGCTTTAATCCCGCAAAAAATTGATTTGCCTCTTCAATCGAAAGATCGGTTATATGGGCAATATGGCGTCCATTAATGAGTACGGCCAAAGTCTCTTTTTTCAAACGATAGCCTTTACAGGTTGGACAGGGCTGCTGGGCCATGTATTTTTCCATTTGCTCACGGATGTATTCGGAGCTTGTCTCCTTAAAGCGGCGCTCGACATTGCGAAGGACGCCTTCAAATTCAATATTCCCTTCACGAATTTGGCCAAAATCATTTTCATAGCGGAAATAAATCTTTTCATGTCCGCCGCCATAGAGCACTTTTTCCAAAAGGTGTTCAGGAATATCCTTCACCGGGGTATCCATATCCACCCCAAAATGATTGCATACGGCTTCAAGCAGTTGCGGGTAATATTGAGAACTGGTTGGTTCCCACGGGGCAATCGCATGCTCTTTTAAAGTCAAATCACGATTGGGAATGACAAGGTCGACGTCGACTTCCATCTTAGAACCAAGCCCATCACATTCTGGGCAGGCGCCAAAAGGACTGTTGAAGGAAAACATCCGCGGCTCTAGTTCTCCGATTGAAAAACCGCAATGCGGACACGCATGATTTTCACTAAACAACAGTTCTTCTTGGCCGATGACGTCAACAATGACCTTCCCTTCGCCCATTTTCAGCGCAGTCTCGAGCGAATCGGCAATCCGCGCCGACACGCCTTCTTTGACAACAATCCTATCGATAATAACCTCAATCGAATGTTTTTTATTTTTTTCAAGTTCGATATCATCGCCAAGGTCGAGCATTTCTCCATCGACACGGACACGGACAAACCCTTGTTTTTTGATATCCTCGAACACCTTTATATGTGCTCCTTTACGGCCTGATACAACTGGCGCGAGGATTTGCATTTTAGTCCTCTCAGGATATTCTAAAATCCTATCGACCATTTGCTCAATTGTTTGGGAGGAGATTTCAATCCCATGAATCGGACAGGTTGGATGTCCAACCCTAGCAAATAATAATCGTAAATAATCATAGATTTCTGTCACTGTACCAACCGTCGAACGGGGGTTACGGCTTGTTGTTTTTTGATCTATGGAAATAGCCGGAGATAGCCCCTCAATGGCATCTACATCTGGTTTATCCATTTGACCAAGGAATTGCCGAGCATAGGCAGACAGGGATTCGACATAACGTCTTTGCCCTTCTGCATAAATGGTATCAAAGGCAAGCGAGGACTTCCCAGAGCCGGAAAGTCCCGTCAAGACAACAAGCTTATCTCTCGGAATGGTGACATCTATATTTTTCAAATTGTGGGCTCTGGCGCCTTTCACAATCAATTTCTCCATCGCCATCGTTACGTCATCCTTCCGCTTTCAACTCTAAAATTAAATCACGAAGCTCTGCAGCACGTTCAAAATTAAGCGCCTTGGCTTCGAACTTCATTTCTTTTTCCATCGTCATAATCAGTTTTTCTTTTTCCTTTTTCGACATTTTACTGAAGGATGCCGATGGTTTGTATTCTTCCTGCTCTTCCGCGGCATGGGTGGCACGGATGACATCACGAATATCCTTCTGAATCGTCATCGGCGTGATTCCATGCTTGCGATTATACTCTTCCTGAATGGAACGGCGGCGCTTTGTTTCACTGATCGCTAATGCCATCGAGTTTGTAATTTTATCGGCATACATGATGACATGGCCATGAGCATTCCGGGCGGCACGTCCAATTGTTTGAATTAGCGACCGTTCGGAACGAAGGAAGCCTTCCTTGTCGGCATCGAGAATCGCAATCAGCGAAACCTCTGGAATATCTAGCCCTTCCCGGAGCAGGTTAATCCCAATCAAAACGTCATATTTGCCGAGGCGCAATTCGCGGATAATTTCAATCCGCTCGAGCGTCTTAACCTCCGAATGCAAATATTGAACCTTAATCCCGATTTCCTTCAAGTAATCGGTTAGGTCCTCGGACATTTTTTTCGTCAAAGTGGTCACAAGAACCCGTTCATTTTTACTTACTCGATCATGGATTTCACCAATCAAGTCATCAATCTGCCCTTCAATTGGGCGGACTTCAAGGGTTGGATCCAAAAGTCCAGTCGGACGAATAATCTGCGAAACCATTTCTGGTGTATGCTCGAGCTCATAGGGTCCCGGTGTAGCCGAAACAAAAATGATATTCTCGATATGCTTTTCGAATTCGTCAAACATTAATGGTCGGTTATCAAGGGCTGATGGCAGACGGAAGCCATGATCAACAAGCACCTGTTTCCGTGCTTTATCCCCATTGAACATCCCTCTCACTTGCGGCAAGGTTACATGTGACTCATCAATCACCATTAAAAAGTCCTTTGGAAAATAATCAAGCAGAGTATAGGGAGTTGATCCTGCATCCCTTAAGGTTAAATGGCGTGAGTAATTCTCAATTCCTGAGCAAAAACCCATTTCGCGCATCATTTCCAGGTCATAACGTGTACGCTGCTCAAGCCTTTGGGCTTCGAGCAGTTTATTGTCCTCGCGCAGTTCCTCCAGCCGTACTTCTAGTTCTTTTTCAATATTTTCAATCGCCTTAAGCAACTTTTCTTCCCTTGTAACGAAGTGGGATGCCGGGAAAATGGCGACATGTTCACGTTCACCGATAATTTCCCCAGTCAGGGCATCAACCTCACGAATCCGTTCGATTTCATCACCGAAAAACTCGACACGAAGGCAATGCTCATCACGAGAAACAGGGAAAATTTCAACAACATCACCACGTACACGAAAAGTTCCGCGCTTGAAATCGATATCGTTTCGGTCATATTGGATATCAACTAACCGGCGCAGCAGTTGATTGCGCTCCACTTCCATTCCTGTTCTAAGGGACAACACCATTTCACTATATTCTTCAGGCGAACCCAAACCGTAAATACAGGATACAGAGGCGATGACAATCACGTCTTTGCGTTCGAATAGGGAGGAAGTCGCCGAGTGACGCAATTTATCAATTTCATCGTTGATGCTTGCATCTTTTTCAATGAAAGTATCTGTCGATGGTACATAGGCTTCTGGCTGAAAGTAATCATAATAGCTGACAAAATACTCGACGGCATTATTTGGGAAAAACTCTTTAAACTCACTGTAGAGTTGTCCAGCAAGTGTTTTATTGTGAGCAATGACAAGGGTTGGTTTATTTACCTCTTTAATCACGTTTGAAATTGTAAAAGTTTTACCCGTACCTGTCGCACCAAGCAGCGTCTGTTGTTTTTTATTGTTTCTGATTCCTTCAACTAATTGTTTAATCGCCTCGGGCTGATCCCCTTGGGGCGAGTACTTTGAAACTAATTCAAATTGATCCTTCACAATTCCTTTACCTCCCGTTATATCAATCACTTTTCAGCATATGTACCTTGTTAATGGACCGGGATGGTTGCTTTCAAGTGTATCCTCTAAATTCATATTACCATTTTACCACAATCCCCTAGAAACAAACCAATAATATGCGAACGAATATTCGTTTTTTGGAATTTCAACAGAAAAAGCCTGCCATTTTTCTGACAGACCTACAAAACCATTAAATGGATTAACTCTTTTTAATGACCCTCTGCTTCATTTTTTCAGCCATCCAAAAGCCTGCTGTTAGGGAAAAGGCATCGACGACGATGAGCAAAAATGTGTTGGTATAACCTTTATATACAGACGTAGCAATCAGGGCAACGGTTAATATTAACCCGATGACCCGGTTGTAAGTAACTCGTGTGAAAAGCAAGACGAGCAGCCCCGGAAAAATAAGCGCTGATAAATGTCGAATAACGGTTTCCAATGAGTTCACCTCATTTTATAATTGCTGTTAATTCATTCTAAAAATTAATTCACAAAATTGCAACAAAAATGGTAACGGAACCTCGTTTCGAAAACTTAGCTTATTTTTCCATTCCAACATGCATCCTACCTTCATTTTGCTGAGTAAATAAACTAGTTACCACGAATGCAGCAAGAGATAGGAAGATGGGGAGGACCACTGTGTGAAAACCAAAGGCATTCGGATAAAATTGATCGATGGTAATATACGAACCCATCCCAATAACCATCGAAGTAATCGCCCCGTATTTATTGCCCTTACTCCAATACAATCCTAAAATAACCGGCCAGATAAAGACCGACTCGAGCCCCCCAAATGAAAACAGATTCAGCCAAACGATTAGATCTGGTGGACTCAACGAGAACAGAATAACGACAATACCAATTACGGCGGTCACACTAAAGCTCACCTTTTTCACTTGGTCGTTCCCTGCATCAGGCTTGATGTAATTTAAATAGACATCTTTGACTAGGGCCGAGCTAACCAAAATTAATAGAGCATCGACCGTTGACATAATTGCAGCCATTGGCGCCGCGAGAACGATTCCTGCGGCATATGGGGGCAGTACCTTCATCGATAACAAAGGCATGACGGTATCGCCAATTTTCACACCAGGCAGAACTGGTCTTGCGAATACGCCGATGAGATGCATGCCCAGCATAATAAAACCGACCACGATTGTTCCAATAATTATTGCATTGTGCATGGCCTTCGAATTTTTATAAGACATCGCTCGGACTGCAATTTGCGGCAGGCCGACAACACCCACCCCAACTAAAATCCAAAAAGAGGAGACAAAGGACGGCGTTAAACTTCTGTCTGCGCCAAACGGACTGATCAGATTCGGATTTTCAGTCGCTAAGTCTGAGATAATCTTCGGGATTCCCCCACCTGCTTTAATTGTGGCGATGAGAAGGATTAACGTTCCCCCAAACATGACCACACCTTGAATTGTGTCTGTGATTGCCACCGCACGAAAACCGCCGACAATCACAAAGATAAGGACTGAAAAGGCAAAGATTAATAGTGCAGTTGTATAGGGCAGACCTGTTAAACTTTCGACCAACCGTGCCCCGCCAATCCATTGCGCGGTCATTGATGAAAACAGAAAGATGATAATGCTTGCTGCCGAGAATAAAACGACCACTTTGCTTTTATAGCGCTCTTTAAGAAAGTCAATTAAGGTGATGGCCTTGTACTGACGGGAGATAATTGCAAATTTCTTCCCCAAGACCATTAGCGTAAAATAACCGGTTGCTAATTGGGCCATCGCAAGCAGGACCCAGCCTAGTCCTTTCGTATAAGCGATTCCGGGACCCCCAATAAAGCTGCTGGCACTGCCATACGTCGCCACCATCGTCATTGCGAGAATGAATCCGCCCATTTGACGTTCTCCTAAAAAGTACTCCTCTAAGAAAGAATGAGATTTAATAACAAACTTGTTTGACCACATGCCAACAGCAAAGATAATCAATAAGAAAATTAACAGTGGGGTAATGACGGCCCAGTTCACTTGACCTCCCCCTCTTCCTCTTCAAAGGAAACATCCTTGAATAAAAATTTGACTGTAAAAGTAACGAGGATGATCATAACAATAAAGCCTAGAATACAACTGTAAAAAAACCAGGCGGGCAGCCCGAATATGTACGAATACTTTTCTACTTTTTCCGAACCGAGCCCGTAGGCAAATCCATACCACCAAATAAAATTAATTAAAACTAGAATAATTCCAATCAGGGCTTCCCTGTGCGCAATTTTGAAACGCTTGTCTTGCTGACCTTCCCTATCTTTCATGTGAATCCTCCTGGGTAAAAACTATCTTAAACATCATCATATTATTTTAACCAATAATGAAAAAATATCCAATTTAAAACTATTGAAGAACGAAAAAACACACAAAGAAAAACCTATCCTCTTCACGGACAGGTTTAATGGATGTGATATGATGTGATGTGATGTGGTGTCAGGCACCAAAGAAAGACACTTCTGCTTATTTGTCCGCCACTGGTGGAAAATTCCCTTCAGCCACTAACGTGCTCTAATATAGTAGCACCCATATTGTTAGTTACATGTTCCATGCGGGCTTGGGCATCCGTTGGTTTCTTTTTCGATTTGGATGGTGCTGTGTTCGATGTGGAATTCGTCATGAAGGATCCGCTGTGATTGGGAGAGGATTTCATCATGAACACCGTTATCCAAAATGGTAATATGGCAGCTTAATACTGGATACCCGGAGGTAATTGTCCATATGTGCAGATCATGGACTTCCTTCACAAAGGGAATCTTTCTTAGTTCCTGCTTCACATGATTGATATCAATCTGTGCAGGTGCACCCTCCATCAAAATATGGAAGGAGTCTTTCGCTACTCTGTATCCACTGATTAATATTAATACCGAAACAATGACGCTCGCAATTGGATCGGCAATCCCCCAGCCAAAAAACATGATGAGCAAGGCCGCAACAATTGCGCCTACAGAACCCAGCATATCACCAAGAACATGTAAAAATGCACTTCTGACATTTAGGTTGTCATCCTTGTCACCCTTCATTAATATCCACGCCGCAACAATGTTTACCAATAACCCTATGACAGAGATCATCAGCATTCCGGTACTTTGCACCTCTGGCGGATTGAAAAAGCGTTGGAAAGCCTCAAAAAAGATAAAGATAGAAATCACGACAAGTGTTATTCCATTCAGGGCTGCCGCGATAATTTCAAATCGTTTGTAACCATACGTTTTTTCCTGTGAGCCCTGTTTCTCCCCAAGCTTGATGGCAAAAAAGCTTAAACCCAGTGCAGCGGCGTCACTCAGCATATGCCCGGCGTCGGACAAAAGTGCCAAGCTATTTGTTAACAGGCCACCGATTACTTCGACGACCATAAAGGCAGCAATTAATAGGAAGGAACTCAATAAAGCTTTCTTATTACTTGTATGTGAATGACCATGCGAATGGCCGTGTGAGTGTCCATGTGAATGTCCATGTGAATGTCCGTGATGGTGATGACCCATGTTTATCCCCCCAAAAGCCAACAAAAAGCGGCTCTTTTATTTATCTCTTTCTAAACCGAAAATATTACGATTAAGGCTAGTTTTTTCTAATCTTTATTTTTGATACATGATTGGAAACACTATTTATAACGTCTAGTCTTTTACCCTTAAAAGCCGTAAGCCATTAAATGTAACAAGTAATGTCACGCCCATATCAGCGAAAATGGCAATCCATAAGGTCAACCAGCCTGGAACCACTAGTAAAAGGGCTATAAGCTTCACAACTAAGGATAAGGTAATATTTTGCTTAATGATTTGCAGCGTTTTCCGACTTAGCTTGATCGTAAACGGCAGCTTTTTCAAATCATCATTCATTAACGCAATATCAGCGGTTTCTAAGGCTGTATCTGTTCCGGCCCCGCCCATCGCGATTCCTACCGTTGCGGAAGCGAGCGCGGGTGCATCATTCACTCCGTCTCCAACCATTCCAACTCGGCCGAATTCCTTTTTTAGCTTTTTAATAAAAGCTAATTTATCCTCTGGCATCAGTTCTGCTTCAATGCTAGTCACACCCACATGTTGGCCAATCGTTTCGGCCGTAGCCTTGTTGTCGCCGGTCAACAAAATCGTGTGCCTGATTCCAAGTTGATGGAGCCGTTCGATGACGGTTCGGCTGCTTTCACGGACTTCATCCGCCACCGCAATCAGGGCCAAGATTTCCTTTGAGGTGCCCATGATCATAACTGTTTTCCCTTGATTTTGCAGAGCAGTAATTTGGTGCACGATTTCAGCTGGAATATCAGTGAACAGTTTTGTATTCCCAACACGATACTCTGCTCCATTCACTTTCCCGGTAATGCCTTTCCCAGTAATCGAGGCAAATTCATCGACCTGATAGTCATTGCGGGCCGCTTTTTTAATGATAGCGGCGGCAAGGGGATGCTGTGATTTACTTTCCAATGAGGCAACAAGATCGAGTAAATTCTCGTCATTGCTAAAATTTATATAGTCCGTTACGACGGGAATTCCTTTTGTTAAGGTCCCCGTTTTATCAAAGGCAATCGCGTGGAGCACCCCGGCTTCTTCTAAAAAGTTCCCGCCCTTAATCAGCACACCGTTTCGGGCGGCATTTCCAATCGCAGTCACAATCGAAACAGGCGTGGAAATGACAAGTGCACAGGGGCAGCCGACCACTAACACCGCGAGACCTTGGTAAATCCACTCTTGCCAGTTTGCCGAGAAAACAAGCGGCGGGATAATCGCAACCAAAACAGCCACCGCCATGATTACTGGCGTATAGTACCTCGCAAACCGATCCACAAACCGCTGCGATGGAGCCCTTTCTGCCTGTGCTTCTTCCACTAAATGAATAATTTTTGCAATCGTTGTTTCATCAACAAGCTTAGTGACCTTTACTTTTAAAAATCCTTCGGCATTTAAGGTGCCTGCGAAAACTTCGTCAGCGAGGACTTTAGCAACAGGAACAGACTCGCCGGTAATCGCGGCTTGATTGACGTTTGATGCCCCGTCAACAATGATTCCATCCATGGCAATCATTTGCCCTGGCTTGACGATCATAATGTCGCCAATCTCAATATCTTCCGCCTTCAAGGTAATTTCTTTTCCGTTTCTAAAAACCAGTGCCTCTGTTGGGGCGTGTTCCATTAGCGAACGAATCGATGCTCGTGCCTTATCCATTGAATAGGTTTCAAGGACCTCACTAATCGCAAATAGAAGCACTACCACCGCTCCCTCGCTCCATTCACCAATGATGGCCGCTCCAATTATCGCAACAGTCATCAGTGTTTTCATGTCAAATTCAAGCCGGAGTATATTGTTCAAGCCTATTTTAAAAAGAGGAAAGCCTCCTAGTAAAATCGCAGCTGCGAACAGGATATTTTCCGAAAAAATATAGCCGGCGATAAGGAACAATAATGACAGCCCAAGCAGACCATATCGTTTCCAGAACGGTAAGTCTGCGGTGACTGGCGGTTTTTCTTTTTCTGGAAATATCGTTAATTTATCGAAGGCACCCGCTTCATTTAAACCCTCTAAAGTTGTATTTCCATAGACTGTGAGCTTTGCAGCCCCAAAATTTATATTTGCATCAACCACACCATCCAGGTGTTGGACGTTCTTTTCGAACTTTGCAGCACAGCTTGTTCAGGAAAGACCTTGGACCCGGTAAACTTGTTTTTCAATAGTCTCACTCACGACCCGCCACCTCCTCCTGGTGGGCAACCGCAATGTGGATCAACTGTTTCACATGGTCATCGTCAAGGGAGTAATAAACGAGCTTGCCTTCTTTGCGATACTTTGCAAGACCAAGGTTTTTTAGATGGCGCAAATGATGGGAGGCTGTAGCTGTTGTTGCCCCAACAATATTGGCGACATCACAGACGCAAAGCTCATTTTCCAACGTTAGGGAATAGGCAATTTTCATGCGAGTTTCATCAGACAACGCTTTAAAAAGCTTCGTTACATCAGGGATCTTATGACCATTTTCAAGTTGCTGTTTAACACGAATAGTTTTCTCATTATCGACACAGGGAGTCTCGCAAACATCACGTTCTTTCAATTTGGTCACCCTCTTCATTCAAATGTTCGTTTGATTATATAATATTCAAATGGTGGTTTGAGTGTCAATCATTTTTGGCTTTTTTGAAAGGGAAAATGATTATTGTCATACCTTTCCAACTGCTAAAAATTTTATAATTGAGATGTTTGATAAGATTGCCATTTAGAGAGGGACTAATCGTGATGAAATCATTAATAGATTTGTATAAAAACGACCCAGAATCCGTATATCACACTTGGTTTTTACATAGTAATGATCGATTAAAAGCCTTCAGGACTATTCGAAAAGGATTGCTAAAAGTAATTAAGGAAATAGAAGAGGAAACATTCGGCAATGATTTCAAAGGATCAAGTCTCGAAATGGTAGTTACGGCCATTTCGGAGCAAAAGCAAGTATTTGAAGGTGCAGCTCATGCTTTTTACTGGAAACCTAAATTACGAATCCCAGATATCTATGAAAATACTCTTAATCAGAAAGCGTTTGGAAGGTTCCTTAAAGCATGCCTGGAAACATCAAGTGCTGAGAAAGTTGTAGAAGAGATTCAAAAATTAGACAAACTAAAAATTAAGGGAGTTGGGCCTGCGGTTGCGAATATCATCTATTTTTTACATCCAACCCTGTTTCCTCCATTTAATACTGCAATAGTTAACGGATATAATCTATTATTTAACAAAAAGATGAAACTAGGCTCATGGGAAGCGTATCTTGATATGCGAGCAAAGCTTATCCATGAAAATGACACATATAAGGACCAGTTATCAAAAGATTTGGGTGCTCTCGCCGGTCTATTATTTGAAATCGGCAGCTATCAAATAATTATTGAAGAAAATGCTATGGATTTCTTAAAAATTGAAAAAGAAAAAATAGTAAAGGCTAAAAACAGACGTAATAAGGATGTAATGAAAGATGAAATGGAAGAAAATACTCATTCCGAAATGCAGTACCACCTTGCCCGCCTCGGAAAATCATTGGGATATAAAGTTTGGATAGCACGGAATGATCATAAACGTGAATGGAATGGACAAAAATTAGGGGAGTATTCATTGAAGAATTTAAACATATTCAACTTTCCACCCTCTGTAGCCGATACCATTGCTTTGATTGATGTCCTATGGTTGGATCAAGAGGAAAAGGTGATTGCTGGGTTCGAAGTTGAAAAAAGCACCTCGATTTATTCGGGAATTCTTCGCTTATCAGACTTGTCAATATCTGTTCAAGCAGATACCTGTCAATTTTATTTAGTGGCACCTGAAAAGCGGGAAAAGGAAATCAAAGCTCAATTGCTGCGGCCTTCCATCCGATCACTTGATTCCCAATCTATTTCCTATCTGTTATTTGATGATTTGCGTTGTGACTGCGATGCCATGTGTAAATTCGGAAACGACGTATCCATCTTAACTAAATTATCAAAAACCGTATAATAAATGATGCTTTTTTGTCACCGTTTCTGCTAACTTTGTGCAAATATGTTTATTAACATAGAGGCATGGAATTTTAAGAGATGATTAATGGCAATTTAAATCATTCTTACACAATTTATTTGTGAAATATCTCTGTAAAACTTTCCAAAAAGAATATCCCTTTCTTAAAATGAAAAGGGCTCTAACGATTCCCCCACGGTTAGAGCCTTTTTTCATGTTATTATATGTTTCGAAACTAAAGCCGTAACCTTTTAAGGTTACGGCTCAAGAATTAGGACCCCTTTTTTATTACTTTTGCAAGTTCCTCCATTTCATTTTTAAGTTTGCTATTTTCCTCCTCAAGAAGTTTTAACTTTAAATCCGTGCTTGGGGATATGTGTTGGCCGTGTTGATGATTATGTCCTCCACCATGACCTCTCATACAGAAAATCATCATTAGTGGACAAAGTAATAGCAGCAAATACTGTAACCATTCCATAAAAACCACTCCTTCTTTTCTTCCATCATACAAATTGAAAAAGGATTTTCTATGAAGAAATAGTGTGTTGAGAGCGTTTATTTAAAGAAAAATTTGGACTGAATATAACGGATTTAAATCCTTTATAGCAATTCCTATTCTGCAAAGATTCTTCATATTTTTCATTTATTATTAATATAAAGACTTAGTAAATGAGGGGAGAAAATGGTTATGAAGCCGAATTATTAGCAAGAATTGAAGCCTTATTGAGAAGAACGAACAAATCAAATGAAAATAATATTACTTTTAAGGGACTAACTTGGAATGAGGCATCCATGGAAATAAAATATCGAAACCATAACATTTCAATGACACCGACAACAAAAAAGACATGAAAAAAACCAGTGATCACTGGTTTTTTTCATTTACTTTAATTTACCCGTCGTAATAATCTGATCCCACTTCTGTCCGCCATCTTTCGTTTCAAAAAGTGAAGTACTAAAAGTAGAAACAGCTATTTGTTTTTCATCCTTTTGATTTACTGAAATGGAGGAAGCAGCATCTTCACCTAGGTCCAAACCAATACTTGACCACGATTCACCGTTATCCTGGCTGATCATAACCCCTGAAACCATATTATTGATTGAATATCCAATGATATCTTTACCATTCGGCATAAGTGTCATTGCAGTTATAAGACGGGTCTCGTCAAATACATTCCAATTTTCTCCGCCATCTTTCGAAATCATCACACCATTTTCGGTCCCAGCTAATAAGGTGTCTTTATTTTCCGGAAGAACAAGTAACGAATAAACCTTCATCAGGTCACCTGGTAAACCTTTTGGTTCTACCTTAGCCCACTTTTCTCCTCCATCTAAGCTTTTATAAATACCAGCACCTATTGCCCAGTACCCATTTGATTAAGTCCATAGATGATTTTGGGATCATGGTGGTAGGTAGTTAGTAAATGGAAATCAATCTTTCCAACATATTCAACCTCTTTCCAGCTCAACCCTTTATCCTTACTGACTAATATGCCCATTGGATTAGGGTATTCTGAATCTTGCCCTGGGTGTCCGCTGGTCATCATTGCACCATCCGATCTTAAATGAAAACCCATGAAATCATCACTCGATTGCCCAACTTTATTCCAGGTTTTACCCACATTTTTTGTTGAGAAAAGTCCTTCATGAGTTGCAACATATGTTGTCCCGTCATTTGAAACGCCTACCCCGTGAATATCTTCAATTGTCTTCCCGCTTTTTACTGGTGCAATTTTTGAATCCTCTGTTGAACCACATGCGGAAAGAATTAAACTTAAGGATAGTACTGATAATACCGCAATCTTCTTCATACCTTTCACCTCTAATTATGTCATTTTACCTTTACAAACAAAATTATCTTCCTTATTACTTTAAAATATTGGGAAATCTTTTTAAAAGGAGTATGTTTAGCTTTTAATTTTGACTTCCTTTCCATCTCCATTTGACGCAGAGTAAACTTCATCAAGTGTTCATGATTCATATGACTCCTCCTCAAAATGCATTATCTATGTAAATTGAACGTTTTAATCTATTTCGAGTGTATAAAAGAATTGTGCAGAAAGTAACCAGATTTTGTAACAGTTTTTAGAAATAGTCGAGTTACGCAGAGTGGGGTACCTTCTTCTTATTTATCGAGAAGGAATCACAAACAGACACCGACGATTTAAAGTAACGCTTCCAAACCTTCTCTCGATGAACTTGGTGAGCTCTCTCATTCTATTCAGACCCTAGCAAGTATTTCACACGAACTTCGCATGCCATTACCTTATATTAATGGTTATGCGGATATATCAAAACGAAAGGGAGTTGAAGCACACGGGGGGAAAATAACAGTTGAAAGTCAAGCTGGACAAGGGGCGTGTTTTAAAATTACTTTGAGGGAATCTTAAAGGAAATTTAAAGCTCAAATAAAAAGGCTTATAATCCAACAAACAAGAACGGACATATTTGAATGAATTACAATATATATCACATCCTTAGACTAATATTACTTACCCGGATTCTTTTGTCCTTTAAATAAGTTTAAAGTTCCTTCTAATTTGATAATAGTAGCTTAATAAACTAGATCGCTAATAAAAAGTACTAAAAACACAAAAAAGAAGGACCTTCTTTTCGGTCCTTCCTTTCTTCATCAAATTACGACTAGTCTTTTATTACACCCTATGCATCATCGGAAGTGAAAATAAATAAATATTTGTGATGGCTAGTACCGTCATAAGTACGTAATATGGAAGCATTGCTTTTAAAGATGTCATTTTGCTTCTGCCCATCCTGTACACGACGTAACAAGTACCGACCAATCCGATTACAATTACGATATACTGAATCATTTGTACGGTTGGTGTGGAAGCTAGACTTAAATTTGCTGGGTTTGAATCGACACCAAATAATCGGATCGAGTTAAACCAAACGGCCTTACCTTCTGTGAAGATATGGAATAGGTTATGAGCTAAGTGCCCAGCTAAATCTAATGGAATAATTGCATAGCCAAAACGAGTAAAGTTCTTTTTGATTGATCCTTCCATTCCAAGGATTGATGCTAGTTTTGCAGTTCCTAATAATAAAAGAATCGGTAATGCCATTGCAATAATAAAGGCGATCGAAAAGTTTACTACATAGTTTGAAGTACCAGTAACAGAGCCAATCGCGCTTAAAATATTTTGCCAAGGTTCAAGCATGGTAATATTTTGTACGAATACGATCCCCATAATAACAGCTGCAAGGGAAGCATGCTCAAGCTTCGGATTCTTTAAGCCCCATAATTCTTTCGTCGGAACTCTTGTGGTGATTTTCACGGAATTATTCGGACAGTTCTTCACACAGTTTCCGCAAATATTACATTCTGCACTAGATTCCATTGTCCGTGGGAATTGGAACATTGGACAACCTTCCACACCCTCAGATCCTTTGTAGCAGGATTGCACTTTACAGGTTTTACAAATATCAGGTGTTGCCTGCACTTTTAACGCTCCAGAACGAGAATAGTTTCCAGCGAGACCGCCAAGGAAACAAAGCGTCTTACAAAAGGTTCTTCTTTCATAAAAAACAGATGTTCCTACAACCATTGTCACTAGTAAAAGCAATAAGTAACCTGATCCTCGAGGAGATTCTACAATGCCCCAAACGTGGTCACTGTAAGTAATCATAATAAAGAAGATATCAATAAGCCAAATTCCATATTTTCGTAGAAACTTAGGCATTGGACGCTTGCTGCCAACAAATTTACGGACAATATCACTTAATTTACCAAACGGACAAATCGCACACCAGAAGCGGCCAGTTACTAAAAATAGAACGGGTATGATCGGCCACCATAACACCCATGTCATTGTTGTTCCGAAGTTTTTACTTGGATCAACAGTCCCCATAACTAATTCATAAACAATAATCGAAAATACGAAGATAACGATCCATTGAAAGATTCCTGGATACCACTTGCTTTTTACAAACTTTTTTACAACTGGTATCGATAGGAGATCAAAAGGTTCCTTTTCTGGTAAGTTTTTCTCAGGCATGGCCATTGTTTAAATCCCCCTTCCGTCTAAACCATTTATTCCAAACACCTATAAGGATAAATAATAAGTTCACAGCTCCATAGGTACCTAACACTTTATAGTTTGGTGGTACCTCCACAACTGCGGCATGATGATCATGAGCTGCACCACCGCTTCCTTCCTCCATGTCCATTCCTTCCATGTCCGCACCACTGTCGTGGTCCATTCCTTCCATGTCCGCACCACTGTCGTGGTCCATTCCTTCCATGTCCGCGCCACTGCCGTGGTCCATTCCTTCCATTTCGGTTTGATCATTACTACTGCCATTTTTAAAATTTTCTGTTGCCTGTTTAATATTTTTACTATGGTCACCATCAGCTAAGGCTCTTACATCAAATGAGAAAATAAATGCTAATGATAATAAAAATAGAAAAGCCTTTTTCAATTTTGCCACCTCCGAAAAGTTATTTATGCCTTTAATGTTTATACGTATAATGTAATGGGTAAATTTGCAGTTTATATGCATTTTTATTGGATGAACTATGTCATTTTGCGTATTCACCCATTTGTTCATACTTTTGTAAAATCTAACCACATTTTTACATATTTACATATTACATTCGTCTTATTTTCCCCCAAAAGAAAAGAATAAATAAAAATGAATTTTCTATGGAGATAAACAGACGGAATTTGAATATTCGCAATTTTACTATATTTCCAAAGCTATTGAACTCCATCACATTATAGAGTTATAATATGGTATCGTGATAGCATGGTAACGTACTAAAGTAAATTAAAATATAGATAAGGTGGTTATTTTAAAATGAAACGTTTAGCAACTATTATTCTAGTAATCGCAGCAATGTTTTCAATTGTTACAGGATGCTCATCTAAATCAGCGGAAAAAGAGGATAAAACGCTGATAATTGGTATAGACGATAAATTTGCCCCGATGGGTTTCCGGGATGACAAAAATGAAATCGTTGGTTTTGATATAGACTTAGCTAAAGCAGCAGCCGAAAAAATGGGGGAAAAAGTTAAGTTCCAACCAATCGATTGGAGTACGAAAGAAGCGGAACTAAGCAGCGGAAGAATTGACCTCATTTGGAACGGATACACTATTACGGATGAACGTAAAAAGAAAGTCCTTTTCACCAAGCCCTATTTGAAAAATGCCCAAGTGGTCGTCACTATGGCTGATTCAAAGCTAACTAAATTAGATGATTTAACTGGTAAAGTTGTAGGTTTACAAACACTTTCTTCTGCGGCGGATGCCTTGGAGGCAGCTCCTATCAAAGCCAAAATAAAGACAGTAACTGAGTTTGCTGACAATGTTCAAGCTTTGTCCGATCTTAAAAGCGGCCGGTTGGATGCGGTTGTTATTGATGAGGTTGTTATCAACTATTATATGGCAAAAGAGAAAGAGTCCTTTAAAGTACTTGATGAATCTCTAGCACCTGAAGAATACGGGATTGGTGTTAAAAAGGGAAATGAGGAATTACTTAAAAAGCTTCAAAAAGCAATGGATGATATGAATGAGGATGGCACTGCCACTCAAATTTCGAAAAAATGGTTTAACGAAGATAAAGTCTTAAAGTAATAACGAATATAGGGCAAAACAGGATTTCCTCAGGGAACCCTGTTTTGTTTTTGGAGGAAACCTGTTATGTCTTCTAATTATATAATCTCTATCCTAAAACCAATGCTTGAAGGGGCACAGATGACGGTCCTCTTGTTTTTGATTGCCATTATCGTATCAATTCCACTGGGCTTTATGTTAACGCTAGCCGTAAAGAGTAATTTTAAGCCTTTATCCATATTTGCAGAGGGCTATATTTACGTAATGCGCGGTACTCCACTTTTGCTCCAGCTGCTGTTTATATGCTTCGGATTGCCGATGATTCCCGTAATAGGAGAATACTTAGTTCTGGATCGTTTTGTCGCAGCTTGTTTAGGTTTTATCTTGAACTATGCCGCCTATTTTGCCGAGATCTTTCGCGGCGGGCTTCTTGCGATTGATAAAGGGCAATATGAAGCATCACAAGTTCTCGGTTTGAATAAATGGCAGACGATGACACGGGTTATTCTGCCACAAATGTTCCGCATTGCCCTTCCAGCTGTCGCAAATGAATCGGTAACACTAGTCAAGGATACTGCACTTCTTTATGCCGTTGCCGTACCGGAACTGTTGCATTTTGCTCAAACTGCAGTAAACCGCGACTTTACGATTGTACCTTTCTTCGTGGCGGGTCTTATTTATCTAATTATGACACTCATTTTAACTATGGTCTTTAAAGGACTCGAAAGACGATTCAGATTCGAATAAAAAAGGAGTGGAAAGAATGGCTATCATTAAAATATCTAACCTCAAAAAATCGTACGGCAAGTTGGATGTACTAAAACAGATTACCTTTGATGTAAATAAAAATGATGTGGTGGCGGTGATTGGTCCCTCCGGATCTGGAAAAAGCACAATGCTCCGTAGCTTGGTTCATCTCGAAAAAATAGATGATGGTACGATTAGCGTATCAGGCAGTCATTTAGTAAAGGACGGCGTCTATGCCAAACCGCAGGAAATTAAAGAGATCAACGCAAAAATGGGCATGGTCTTCCAGCATTTTAACCTCTTCCCGCATCTCACGGTAAAAGAAAATTTGGAACTTGCTCCAAAAATGGCAAAGAAGGAATCACCCACAGCAATACACGAGCGGAGTAAGGGGCTCTTAAATAAAATTGGTCTCACTGACCGAGCAGACGCCTATCCTGCAAATCTCTCAGGTGGACAAAAACAAAGAGTAGCTATCGCTCGTGCACTCATGATGAACCCTGAAATTCTATTGTTTGATGAACCTACCTCTGCATTGGACCCGGAGTTAACTGGCGAGGTATTGAAAGTAATGAAGGATCTCGCTGAAGAACACATGACAATGATTGTGGTGACTCATGAAATGGGATTCGCCAAGGAAGTGGCGAACCATGTCATTTTTATGGACAACGGAGAGATTGTTGAGTCTGGACCTCCATCTGAGTTATTTACTAACCCCAAATTTGAACGAACCAAAGCCTTTTTGAACCGTAGTTTATAAATCTAGGATCCAAAATTTTCCACCAGATAAGAAGACCCTGATGTACATTTTCACAAGAAAATGTACATCAGGGTCTTCTTAAATAACTTAACGAGGAATCCCCGTTCCAATGTCATAACATGGGTTTGGGATAATTTTATTCTTATCATAGCCTAAAATAATCGAGAAATTATGGGGAAACAGAAATAATAAGTTACTAAAGCAAAAAAGGCACAGTACGTGGTACACTATGCCTCCTAATCATAATTTATTTAGTTATTCGTGATTCACTCCATCATTATGTTGCGGAATAGAATCAGGTTGTATTGTTGAACTATAAATGCCGTAACCGGCCATTACAATAAGCAAATAGGCAAATCCAGCAATCGTCCATTTTTTTATCATAGTCATTCTCCTCTACAATTTAACTTTTTGTAGTCTGAGCGCATTGAGGACAACAGAAACTGAGCTAAATGCCATGGCGGCTCCCGCAAGCCATGGGGCAAGGAAACCTAGAGCCGCAATTGGAATTCCAAGCGTGTTGTAACCGAATGCCCAGAAGAGGTTTTGTTTAATATTATTGATCGTCTTTTTACTCATATAAATCGCATCGGCAATACTATTCAAATCACCACGGATTAGGGTAATGTCAGCGGCCTCCATCGCCACATCTGTACCCGTTCCAATCGCCATACCAATGTCCGCAACCGCTAGTGCTGGCGCATCATTAATTCCGTCTCCAACCATGGCCACCTTTTTACCTTGGGCCTGAAGCTTCTTGACCTCATCCGCTTTTCCTTCTGGCAGAACCTCTGCGATGACCTGGTCAATTCCTACTTCGGCAGCGATAGAGCTTGCTGTTTGCTGGTTGTCTCCAGTAATCATGATGACTTCCAGACCCATTTCCTTCAGGCGCTTGATGGCAGACTTAGAGGTATCTTTGATGGTATCTGCTACTGCGACGATTCCTGCGAAGCTTTGATTGACTGCCACAAGCATTGCAGTTTTCCCTTCACGTTCCAGTCTATCCATTTTATCCAAGGCAGGATCAATGGCGACTTGGTACTTGTTCATAAGCTTTCTTGTTCCAATCAATAGCTCATTTCCATCAACAGTTGCCATAATTCCAAAACCCGGAATGGACTCAAACGTGGTTACCTCTTTGAAGTCGATTCCTTTTTCTTTAATTCCCTCCACAATGGCCTGCGCAAGCGGGTGTTCCGATTGCTTTTCGGCCGATCCAACTAACGACAATAATTCTTCTTCGTTTAGGGAAGACGATTCAAGAATGACATCTGTTAAAACAGGTGCTCCATTTGTCACGGTTCCCGTTTTATCTAAAATGATGGTAGAGATGCGATGAGTCATTTCCAGATGCTCTCCACCTTTAAACAGGATTCCAAATTCAGCTGCGCGGCCTGAGCCAGCCATAATTGATGTAGGCGTTGCAAGACCAAGAGCACAGGGACAAGCAATGACCAAAACAGCAATCATTTTCTCTAACGCTTCGGCAAAATCCCCAGGTGCTGCCCATAAATACCACACGATAAAGGTAACAATTGCAATCCCAACCACAATCGGGACAAACACACCTGAAATTTGGTCGGCAAGGCGCTGGATTGGTGCTTTCGAGCCTTGTGCTTCTTCAACAACCTTAATGATTTGGGCTAGCGCTGTATCTTTGCCAACCTTTGTTGCTTCAATTTTTAAGAATCCATTTTTATTAATGGTTGCTCCAATTACTTCGTCTCCAATGCTTTTGTCGACTGGAACACTTTCCCCTGTTAGCATTGATTCATCAATCGCTGATCGTCCGTCAACAATTCGTCCATCTACTGGAATCTTTTCACCTGGTTTGACATGGATAATATCTCCGACGATCACTTCTTCAAGTGGAACTTCTTGTTCGATCCCGTTCCTTTCGATTAAAGCTGTCTTTGCCTGCAGTCCCATCAGTTTCTTGATTGCTTCTGACGAGCGTCCTTTTGCCTTTGCTTCAAAAAGCTTTCCAAGAATAATCAAGGTAATTAAAATTGAACTTGTTTCATAATAGAGTTCCACCGTATGGGCCGTTCCACCGAGAGCAGAAAAAGATAAATAAACACTATAAAAGTAAGCCGCCGATGTTCCGAGGGCTACAAGGACATCCATATTGGCACTTTTATTTTTTAGTGCTTTAAAGGCACCCACATAAAATTGTTTCCCAATGATAAATTGAACAGGAGTAGCCAAAGCAAGCTGCACCCAAGGGTTCATAAACATCTCAGGTACATAAATAAAAGAAGTAAACGAAAAGTGGCCGACCATTGCCCACAATAAAGGCAGAGAGAGAATCGTGGAAAAAATGAATTTCCCCGTTTGTTTTTCGATTTCTTTTTGACGATAATCAGCGGTTTCCTTTTGTTGCGCTTCATCGTTAACCATTGCGCTATATCCAAGTGCTTCGACTTTTTGAATAATCTCATTTTTGGAAAGTGCAGATGGATTAAACTCTACTGTTGCCTTTTCCAAAGCCAGATTAACATTTGCTTTCGAAACACCGTTTAATTTATTTAACCCCTTTTCGATCCTCGTAGCACAAGCCGCACAAGTCATTCCTCTAATATCAAACTCTGCTTTTTCAGTAACAACATCGTATCCTAAATCTCTAACCTTTTTTTCGAGTGCTCCGAGATTGGTTACAGCGGGATCGTACTTTATGGAGGACCGCTCCAGGGCAAGGTTGACAGTAGCTGCCTCGACACCTTCGACTTTATTTAAACCCTTTTCTATTCTTACAGCACAGGCCGCACAGGTCATTCCAGTTATTTGTAATGTGGTTTCTTGTATGTTCTGACTCATAAAACCAACTCCTAATACCTATATGGGGTATATTTCACTTCTAAAAAACGTGCTATAAAATAGCACGTTCCTTTGTTTTAAAATTAAACAACATCATATCCCTGATCATCAATGGTTTCTTTAATGGTTGCAAGAGCAACGGTCTCACTATTAAACTCTATGTCAACAGTGCCTCCCTTGAGATCAACCATTACGGTCTTCACGCCGTCAAGGGCACCCACACTTCCTTCAACTGACTTTACACAATGACCACAAGACATGCCTTTTACCTTTAATGTTACTTTTTCCATTATTCAAACCCCTCTCATGTTTTGTTACTTTCTATAATCAATATATTACCATACCCCCCTATAGTATACAACAACTTTTATAGATAATTCATAATTTGTTCATTGAATATGGACTTCTCGTTCACTCCAACCTTAGTATACATAAATTGGTTAAACTTATTTCATTATACTGATGCCATTAGGAACTTTTCCGACATCCAAAGTCTTTACTACCTTCTTTGCTGCAAGATCGATGACACTGACTGTATTTTCAAACATATTTGTAACATAGGCGTATTTATTATCACTGCTGGTTACCACACCGTGAGACCCTTTACCCGTTTCAATTGTTGCTGTAACTGTTTTAGCTGTAATATCGACAATTGACATGGAATTAGATGGAGATTCCTCGGTCCCTTGATTTGCTACATAAGCAAGTTTGTTGCTAGAATCAATATATACTTGAGCAGGTCCTTTTCCGACTTCCACTTTGTTGACTTCATTTGTTTCTAAATTCACGATAGCCAAGGCGTTTTCGGCGTTCAAAGTTACAACTAGCGTTTTTCCATCTGCCGTAATTCCTGTTGTTACGGGAGTTGCCCCCACTTTAATCTTCTTTTCTTCTTTCATTGTTTCAATATTGACCACACTAACTGTATCTTCAGCCATGTTAGCAATATAGGCATATTTGCTGTCGTGGGATATTCTGAAACCATGAGGTCCTTTTCCAGTTGAGATTGTTTTAATAACTGAATAAGTTTTCATATCAATGATAGATACGGTGTTGTCTTCATTATTTGTAACTAGTGCATACTTTCCGTCCACGGTAAAAACAATGTGTGCCGGATGGTTACCAACTTCGACATTTTTGAGAAGCTCATTAGTGGTAGTATTGAAGAAAAGAGCATTTCCATTCATCTCCATGTCATGCCCTCCATCATGACTTCCTTCCATCATTGGAACCAATGTTGCTCCGACTATTTTACCATCGGGAGACACCTGAATATTATGTACAGTTCCTTCTCCCTCAATTGTTGCTGCAACCGTGTTGTCAGCAGCATTTACCTTTGTAATACTTCCACTCTCATTTGCAGTAAAATAGTACTTTGCCTCTTTATCCACAGTTTTTTCGACATTTGATGGATTGTCCTTTTTTCCTGTATTACCTTCTTCTTTATTCGAACTACATCCCGCGAGTAAAATACCAAACATTAACAGCAGCCCAATTAATAGTAAGTTAATTTTTTTCATTTTTCCTTCCTCCTCTTAATATCTACCATTATCATAAACAAGGTGGTGATGAGTAAAACGTGATTTCCATCACTATAGAAATTTTCAAGTAGCAACTCTTACAATATTGTGAAAATCCATAAATACTGCAAACTTTTATTTTATAATGTGCGGGCCTTAAATGGCTTTGTTAGGTTTTCACAGACAATCATCATTACCATAGCCCTAAAATAATAAAGCCCTCTTAACCAAGAGGGCAAAAAAATAGTTTATTTTTCCACAAAATCATCTTTCAGTGCAATCCAAAACGCCACGGCAATTGACGCAAGCATGACAAGAAACGGTGCATAGAAAAGTAAGAAATCATCCAAAACATTCGTCCCCCTTAAGCATGTTCATCATTCCGATTCCCTTGCACATATTCCTTGTTAAACAGGAACAATTTTAACAAAAGATATATTGAGGGGAGAAGCAAGCCCAGCCCTGCTATGAAGGCAACAATCAGAGCAATTGCCATCGATTTATTGGTAAAGCTATCGTATAGGGTGAGGTAGGGATACAGTAAATAGGGATAATGAGAAGCACCATAAGCCAAAAAAGCTAGCGCAAATTGCCCTGCCAACAGTCCAAATGCCAGCCCATAGGCACGTCGCTTCCAGATTAAATAGACGGTTCCACAAAAAAACAAAACAGACAATCCGAACAACCACCAGAGGTCGAGTAAGCGCTGATAATGTTCTGGGTTGTGCGTCCTCATTTCAAATATTATCCCCGCAGCGGTAATTATGGCTGGTCCTGCCCAGCTAAGCGCATATTTCCGCAATAGGTCCGTGGCGGCCGCGTCCCCAGCAAGATCGGCATACCATGTCAAAAATACTGCTGAAATATATAATACGGCTGTTAGACTTAGGACCACAATACTCCACGATAATGGACTGGTAAATAATGCCCAATAATCGAGGACAGGGGCGGAATTTACCATTGTTACAAAGCCGCCCTCTGAAATCGTCAATACACTCGACAGGGATGCTGGAATAAACAGTCCCGTTAGTCCATACAAGATGGTGTAGCGTTTATGTTTGAGTCCCCCATAAGTGGTAAATGCATAATAGGCCCCTCGAATCGCCAGTAAAATAATCGCAATACTCGCTGGCACAAGTAAGGTCGTCCCATAGTAATAGGCCGTTTTTGGAAAAAACCCAACCATGCCGACAAAGAAAAACACTAAGAAAACATTAGTGACTTCCCAAACCGGCGATAGATAGCGGTGAATAATCTTTGTTAATATATGCTGTTTGCCCGATATTGTACTGTATGCATTAAAGAATCCTGCCCCAAAATCAATGGATGCAATGATAATATATCCAAACAGAAACAGCCCCAGAGCTGAAATACCGACAATTTCCAGTGTCATAACGCATCACCCGCTTTCTCGGGGGCTCTGTCAGCCAGTTCCTGTTCCACCGTGTTCTTCCGGAACATTCGCCAGAGGACAACTACACTGCCAATTCCAAGGACAAGATATAGTCCGGCAAATAAAACCAACATAAGATCGACTTGACCACTTGTCGTCGCCGCATCCTTTGTTCGCAAAATCCCACGCAGGACCCAGGGCTGACGGCCGACCTCGTCCAGCCACCACCCAGCCTCGATCGCAAGGATAGAGAGAGGACCGCCGAGCACTAGCAGCCAGCGGAACCATGTAGACAAAACGAAACGCCATTGGCGCCAGATACCGATTACGCACACCAAAGACAAAGCGGTCATCCACATCCCAATCGTCACCATCGTATCAAACAAATAGTGGATATATAGCGGCGGCACTTCATCCTTTGGAAATTGATCAAGTCCAATCACTTCTGCATTAGGGACCTCATGGGCAAGAATACTGAGCGCAAAAGGAATTTTCAGTGCGTATTTGACTTTTCCATTGTCAAGGACACCATAAAGAATAAGGGGCACACCTTTCCCTGTTTCCAAGTGCCACTCAGCTGCTGCTAATTTTTCTGGCTGATATTCAGCCAAGTACTTGCCGGAGAAATCACCTAAAAGAGCGGTTGCGACGGAAAAGACCAATCCAAGCTTCATTGTTAAAAACAACGCCTTTTTATGATAGATATGGTTTGAACCTTTAAGTAACCGGAAGGCACCAATCGCAGCGAGGACAAACGCCGCTGTCATATAAGCGGTGACAACGACATGGGCCACTTTAGTCGGCATGGCCGGATTAAACATCGCCAAGATTGGACTGACATCTACGAGTTGACCATTGACCACATCAAAGCCCTTTGGTGCATTCATAAATGCATTCACAATCGTAATAAAGACGGCTGAAAATGAGGCGCCTAAGGCCACTGGTATCAGCAGGAGCAAATGTTTTTTCTGATTTTCAAATCGATCCCAAGTATATATGTATATCCCTAAAAAAATCGCTTCAAAGAAAAAGGCAAAGGTCTCCATAAATAATGGAAGGGCAATCACATTTCCCACCAACTGCATGAAGTTGGGCCAGAGGAGAGAAAGCTGTAACCCGATCGCAGTCCCAGTCACAACACCGACAGCCACGGTAATCACATATCCCCTTGTCCATCTTCGCGCGAGTAAAATATAGTGTTCATCCTGTTTCTTGATTCCGACCCATTGGGCAATCATAATCATCAGTGGAATCCCGACCCCAATGGTTGCATAAATAATATGAAAGGACAAAGTCAGTTCGGTTAGGACACGACTAAAAAATACGGCTTCTTCATTATCCATTAAACTCCCCCCTTTCTTATCCAGAAAATAACCGTCCAATAATCGACAGTCCTATGATTGATGCTACAATGAAGGTCAGCCAAACGAGTTTCCGTTCTTGTTTTTTGTAAATAAAAAATCCCCCTTAGAGAAAATAACTCAGGTACTCTTTAGATACCATTCCCAAAATTATCACGGAATATATTTAACCGCATAGGAAAGAAACTGTACCTCTCCACAGAAAAATAGTGGGAACGGTGATTAATCAACCATTCCCACCACAGTCCTACTGTTAACTTCTTTCCCAAGACGCACCGTTAGGATTAATCCAAATTTATGGATAACGAGCATTAGGATTCCCGCAAACATTTGATCAAGTCTAGTATTAAATGGTGTAGGCAGGAGATTAAGGGAATCTAATTGGGAGGGTGAGATACAAAGGTTTGCGGTTAATTCGGAAAGAAGAGGATTATTCATTCCACCAATTAATGCCGTGAGGATAAAAAGCAAACAGGCTGGCATTAAGACAAGCCCGCTCAAAAATAGATACCGTTTATTCTGCTTTTTTGACCCATCACTGTTCAAATCAGGTGATGCGATAGGCCCCCACATTCGAACAGACAGAAGTAAAAGCACAACTAAGTAGCCATTATGGACCAACGTGTTTTGTGAAATGTTCGTTATAACAACTGGAAAATGGTACATCAAGAACAGCACCCCAAACGCATAAAGTGCAGCAATCGGCGGTAAGAAAAACTTGCTCACTCGAACAAATGGGGCGAGATTCTGAATGTGCCGGAGAAACGAATCTGGAATACCTAATAAAAAGAGAGGGGGGATAATAAAGTAAAAAATGCTCAATTGCAGCATATGCAAACTAAACGATAGGTGACTGATTGTTTCAAATGGACTGCCAAAGGCTAAATACGTGATGCCTAAACTGAGGAAAAATAACAGGGGTTGTTTTTGGTTAAGCTTTATTTTTGTAAAAGAAAGTACTAAGACAATATATAAGAACGCTATACAAATGAGGAAAGCTAATAATGGCACATTCCACAACGATTGTCCTTCAAGCACCATCGCATATAACATGAAATCCTCCTTCCACTCAGGACACTTAGACTTCAAAAAATTATCCTTACGACACATAAAACTAACTTTAAATTTTATGACAGTTTAGCCGATTTATGACAAAAAGGAAGAACCAATGTGGCTCCTCCTTATCCTTTTCTGTACAGATTGGTCTTTTTAAGCAGATTACTTTCCATTTTCTCATAGTATTCAATAAGCCAAATGATTACTTTATTGACTTGCTCGAATCGAAGAACTAAGAAATGGATAGCAAATGCAACACCTGCCCCAATAAGCATCCCTGAGATTACATCTAATGGGTAATGTACCCCTGTCCAAACACGGGATAGAGCAATGCCTGCAGCCAAAACCAACCACATCCAGCCGTCACGTTTTTTCCAAATCCAAATGGCTGTTGCAATTACGAACGCCGCAGTCGCGTGATCACTTGGAAACGAGGCATTTTTCACATGAGGGATTAGCCAGTTCACATGATGGGCGACAAACGGACGATTCCGGTAAAAAAAGTGACCGATTTCTCCATTTATACTTAACGCCACACAAGCGGCTAGAATGGCCTCAACGACCATTTTTCGGTGTTGTGATTTATGAAAAAACCAATAAAAAATAATTCCTGCAAAAAATAGATACTCTGCTTTTTCTGCTAATACTATCATTAAAGGGTTTAAAAATCGCTCACTTACGGCAAGGTGATTGATGATTTGAAAAATACTATAGTCGATGTGAGACATTTTCACAACCTCCAGATTCATGTCGTTCAACAATCTTAAATTCGCAAAGGAGATGAATATCTAACCAATCTTGACTGCCTGCTGCTCGTTTTTTGGTCAAGAATTGATTCGATCAAATCCACGATTTTTTCTGGCTTCTCCAGTTCCATTCCCTGTTGATATGAATCGATTGCATGCTCCCAGCCATTCATTTTTTTCTGATCCGTTAATACACTGAGCAACTGACTTTCCAAAGGAGTTGTCAGATTAAGTTCAAATACTAGATTTTGAGTCTTTAAGTAGCGAAGATTTATTTTTTCCTGTCCTGGAAGGGCGGAATGAACAAAGATTGGCAATTTTTTCTGTATCGCTTCACTAATTGTGACCCCGCCTGGTTTTGAGATAATGGCATCCACTTCTTCATAAAGCTGATTCATTTCTAATCTAGAAGAAAGATAACGTAATGGTTTGATATGTTCTAGATCCCACGAATGGATTTCATCATATAGTTTCTTATTGTTGCCACACAATATTAGGAAGTCTAAGTTGGTAGACAGCTTTAACTCTTCCGTTAGTTTTAAAATCCCGCCCAATCCACTGTTTCCTCCAGATAATAAGATTTTGAGCCGATTGGTATGTTTTTTTCGAGTGAAGGTTTTCGTCATTTCTTGATGGACTGGAATTCCCGTCACAATCAACTGTTGATTCGGTACTTTTCGGCTGAGCTTTGCTTTGACCTCTTGACTAGGTAGTAAATGGAGATCAATTCCCTCTCTTCCCCAAACACTATTAATAAAGAAATCCGTGTATACGTTAATAATCGGCAGGTCGCATTTCCCCTTCATTTTTAACTTGCTAAGAAGATAAGAAGGGAATCCATGGGTACAAACAAGTAAATCTGGTTTTTCCTCCGCAATTAATTGCTCCATTTTCTTCAAAAAGAGTGGTTCATACCATTTAAAAGAATTCTTTTTAGTTGGCGGTACGTAGAAAAAGCTCTTATAAGCAAGATTATAGGTTTCTGGCGCATAGCGAATCCAATGAAGATAACCATTTGTAATCACTTTTTCTAACGATTTATTGGTATAGCTTAACAAATCTATTTTTTTAAAAGTAAAATCGTCTGTATGTTTTTTTAAAAGATCCATTAATGCCTCAGCGACTTGATGATGTCCCGACTGCATTTGTAAGAGTGGTAAAAACAAAATTTTCTTCACTTATTCCATCTCCTATTCGAATAGAAATCAACTCCTGAAAAATGATTTCTAAATTACTCTTTCAATGTATCACTCATTTCTTGTAAAACTCGGTTTTTAATCGATTTTTAATCTTACCTTCAGCCTTTTTTTAGCCGGATATAAAAAAACAAACCCGAAAAGATGACTTTTCAGGTTTTGTTTTTATCCAGTTCTGTTGATTCCTTTTTTCTCTTTTTTATAGACATAACGAGGACATAGAGTAAAAAAAGAATGAAAAATACCAGTCCGGCATATGGAATATAGTCTGGATTGATATGAAATACCTTACCTGCGTAATAACCGCCTACAATAATAGGGATGGTCCATAGTACAGTGCCTAGCAAGGAAAACAAGAAAAACATCCGATAGGGAATTTTATTAATCCCAGCAAAGTAGGGACTGACCTGCCGAATGCCTGGCAGATAAAAACCGAAAACAATTGTTTTACGTACATTTTTCGCATAGATACGACTTACCTTTTCTAAGCGGTCATCCGTAATCCCGATATACTTACCATATTTTTTTATAAATGGGGACCCTACATATTTCCCGATTGAATAGGCGGTCTGCATCCCAATAAATGCTCCGAGACTGGAACAAAGCATAGTTAGCCCCGAGGAAAGCTGGTGGTGAAAACTCAGCACGCCAATTAAAAAGAGCAGCGATTCTTCAGGAGCTGGAATGCCAATAATACCTAAGAATAAAAAGAGAAAAATAACGAAGTACCCGTATATATTAATATAATTTATGATCGTTTCTACATTCATAGTTCCCTCAAAAAGTCACTTCATTTAATGTGATAAATTTTGTACCTTTACTTATGTTTTCCTGTAAATAAATTTCTAGGCTCTTCAGCATATAACTTGGCGCTAGCGAATCGGCACCCCAGGTTTCCCCACAATCATGAAGCAGCAGCACGGAGCCCGCCTCTGTCGTTTGGAGCAATTGTTCCAGCAGGCCGTTTTTTCCTTTCGCTACCTTCCAATCACCAAAAATGTCCGACCACATAATCACTTTAAATCGTTTACTCAAAAATCGGCTGGCGATATTAAAATTCCCCCATGGCGGCCGGTAAAAGGTCACTTTTTCTTGAGTGATCTCGCTGATAGCCTGTTCGGTCATTTTCAGCTGCTTCTTTAACCGAAAGGGTGAGAGAATCCAGCTCGAAATATGGTCATAATGATGAATGCCAATCGTATGCCCCTCCTGACACATCCGTTTAATAATAGCAGGATGGGCTTTCACTTTACTGCCTACCACAAAAAAAGACGCCTTTACACCGTACTTTTGCAAAAGATCAAGCAATAGCGGTGTGTATTCAGGATTGGGACCATCATCAAACGTTAATGCAATCGCCGGAGCATTGATTCTTTTGATAATGCCTCGACCGCTCATCCGTACGATTAGTGTTGGTAATATGGCATAGATCAGATAAAAAATCAATAATAGTAGTACGCTCTCGCTCAAGATTTTAATCACTCAAAAACTTTCCTTTCTGTTTGGGTAAGAACAACTCCACTTCTGTTCCCACTCCCTCCGAACTTTTTACGATAATTTCCCCTTGATGTTGCTTCATGATATTTTTTGCAATCGACAAGCCTAGCCCCGTCCCGCCTGTCTCCCTGCTCCTTGCCTTGTCCACTCGGTAAAAACGTTCAAAGACATTTTCGATTTCACGTGCCGGAATGCCGATCCCGTAATCTTTTACCGTAATGCTAGTCAATTGTTCCTTATCCTTTAAATACACATCGATCGTATCTGTACTGTATTTGATGGCGTTATCGATTAAGATAATAATTGCCTGTTTCAGCTTTCCTTCATCCGCGAATACCGAAATATCAGGGTCTTCGTAATGGAGGTTAATTTCTCGCTTATAAGCACTTTTTAATTGCTTGAATAAATTCTCACACAAGGATACCAAATGGATAAATTTCATTTCCAAATGATTTCCAGACTCTGTATCAGCTAAATCTAGAAACCGTTCGGTCATTTTTTGAATTCTCGTTGCCTCTGAGTGGATGGATTCAATCGCATCATGGGCAACCACTTCATTTTTCAACCCCCGTCTTAGCAGTAGGTCTGCATAGCTTTTAATCACCGTAAGCGGGGTCTTTAATTCATGCGACGCATCAGAAATAAATTGCCTCTGTTTTTCAAGATTTGCCTCTAATTTGTCAATCATCCGATTAAATGTCACAGCCAATTTTTGCAGCTCATCTTTTGTCTCATGTTGGATGATGATCTTTTTCGGGATACCACTTTGTTCAATGTCCTCCATGGTATTAATCATATTGGAGATCGGTTTCATAATCAGATTGGATAACCATCTGCCCCCGAGCAGTGATAATACCGCACCTAGGATGGTACAAAAGGCAAGAATAGAAAGTAATAAGTCTTTTCCTGTTTCCAATCCTACTAATTTCTCCCCAAACTCTAATGTTCCGATAACCTGCCCTTTTGATTGAATTGGCACCCTGACAATAGCAATTTGTTCTTCGCCAGTCTTTTGTCTAATGGTACGCCTTTGAGTCCCCTTTTCAGAAGCGAATTGCGGTTTTATTCTAGCAGCCAGGTGCTGATCATTGGTTACTTGACTGACAATTTTGGAATCGGGCTGAACAATCCTAATAAATGAATGGTTTGTTAAATAGGGAGTTAATTTCTCTTTAATTACAGTAGGAGAATCTTCCTTGTTGATTTCATTTATCAAATAATTAGCCTTCTGAAATAGTTCACCATCTTCCATATTGACAGTAATCTTCATAAATGAAAAATACACTACAGCATTCACAGCAAGTAACATAAATAGGATCCAGGCTGTAGTAATAAGATTTATTTTTGTGGTAATCTTCATTGGTTTAATTCTCCCTTACGGTATAACCGATTCCCCTCACCGTCTGAATAATCGTTGGCTCAGAAAAACCTTCTTCTATTTTCTTTCGTAAATGTCTGATAAACACATCGATGACATTCGTTTCCCCTTCATATTCATAGCCCCACACATGCAGGAGGATACTTTCCCTCGTAACAATTTTATTTTTATTGGATAGTAAATAAACGAGTAAATCAAATTCCTTAGGAGTTAACGTGATGGATGTCGCCCCCCTTGTGACTTCTCTCGTATCAAGATTAACGGTTAAATCCCTTATATCTAAGAGGGTGTCATCTTCTTGTGAAGTCTTAACTGCATTGGAAATTTGCCGCAGACAAGAACGAATTCTTGCTAATAGTTCCTCAATTTCAAATGGCTTGGTGATGTAATCATTCGCTCCCTGATCGAGTCCAGCCACCTTGTCGATTGTCATATTTCGGGCTGTTAGTAAAATAACGGGCAGAAGGTGATTCTCTTTTCGTATTCTCCTTAAAACCTCTATGCCATTCATCTCAGGTAGCATGACATCCAATAAAATTAAATCCACCTTTTCATCTAAGGCTGCCTGTAATCCTGATTTCCCATCATAAGCAACTATTACTTCGTATCCCTCATACTCTAGTTCGAGCTTTAATATCTTGGAAATTTGTTTTTCATCCTCTACCACCAAAATCCGCTGTGCCATCGTCAGCCCTCCTTTTATTGCAGGAACCTATGTTGTAAATCTATCTTATATTTGACTAAACTTATTTATCTAGATATTTATCTACTTCAATTTAGCATGATTTCTGCTTAGTTTTCTTTTTTTCATTGAATTTTAATCTAATCTTTCCTATTCACCCTTAGCTCAGGATAAGTGCAAAAAAAAGAACCACACGGGTTCTTCGTCATTTTTATATCGTGTCATTCTTTCGGTGTCAGGCACCTATTGGATTGGATTCGTTGGTTCATCAGTAATAAGATCCTGTAAGGTATGTTTCCGGATGGCTAAGACGAGGTCGGCTAGGAGGTATAGTCCTACCGCTGACCAAATCCATGCCCAATAAGGTTCAATGTCTCCGTACATCAAGACAATTGCAGGGTGAATCCATTTTATGCAAAGTAGCGAGAGAATACTCCAGCAGACAGAAAAAGGCAAACAAATATGTCCATGGAGCTGCAGAGGTGAATTGGAATAGTCCCACCATTGCCGGTTAAATAGTTTCTGTAATAATGACCCTGTCAGATATTCAACCATGGTTGGGATCAAGGTGCAAAGGAGTATCACCACTACCCAATTCGTCTCTGGTGAAATTAGATAGACCAGGAGGACAGGAGTAAAGCCGTACATCGGTTTAAATGGTCCGAATAAAAAATTCGGCTTAAAAAACTCCCGCTTTGTGACGAAGTTATAACTGTTTTCCAGCAGCCAGCCTATCAACGAATATATGGTGAAATAGAAAATAATCGCTGCTGCTCCTTCAAGATTGAAAATATCCGGATTTTGAAACTCAATACCATTCAGCAAGTTAATGATCATGGCTAAACCACCTTTCATGGATAAGAATTTCCCACTTTAGGTTTAACAGCGGGGCTGCCAAATATACAAAAAAATTCCTATTTGTGATTCGGCTGAATTTGGCTGCGGGCGGGATAGATTCCGCCAAATTGGGCCGGGATTCCGCCAACTATCGGGGTTATTCCGCCAAACTGAGCCGGCATTCCGCCGAACTTCAGAAGGATTCCGCCGAATTCGCTTATGATTCCGCCAAACCCCTTTTAGTTACCTTTTTTAATAGAGGCACGAGCCCGTTCACTGTTTGTTTAGCAGCTGGCGCTCGGATTATTGATTCCGCCAACTATCGGGGTTATTCCGCCAAACCTCGGAAGGATTCCGCCAAACTAGGCCGGGATTCCGCCAAACTTCAGAAGGATTCCGCCGAATTCGCTTATGATTCCGCCAACCCCCTTTTAGTTACTTTTTTTAATAGGGGCACGAGCCCGTTCACTGTTTGTTTAGCAGCTGGCGCACGGATTATGGATTCCGCCAACTATCAGGGTTATTCCGCCAAACCTCGGAAGGATTCCGCCAAACTGGGCCGGGATTCCGCCAAACTTCAGAAGGATTCCGCCGAATTCCCTAATAATTCCGCCAACCCCCTTTTGAACACTAATTAGTCGCACCTTTCCTCAGGTTTCGGACCCAAGTACATAGGCATGTGAACGAGGCGAAAAAGCAATTAGACTAACTTTTTTTCAAAAATAAATAAACGCTTTTCGAACTAGTCGACGATAAACAACACATTGTTGTCTTTTGTATATTGCTAATCTCACGCTGAGTTGTAAAATAAAATTATAACCGCGTCAACAATCCTAGGGGGAATGATTGATGGACTCAACCATTAAAGTAGAACAAGTAAGCAAAAGCTTTGGAAAAAAGATTGTTTTAAATAATGTCAATTTAACGATTGAGAAAGGGCAATTATTTGGACTAATCGGTCCTTCAGGGGCAGGGAAAACCACCCTTGTCAAAATGATTGTCGGGATGGAAAAGGCTGATACAGGTTCCATTCATGTCTTAAAGGAGAAAATGCCGAACCTTGCCTTACTTCAAGAAATTGGCTATATGGCCCAAGCCGATGCCTTGTATGTCGAATTAACAGGCGAAGAGAATCTGAAATTTTTCGCTTCTCTCTTCGGGTTAACTAAAGAGGCACAGAAACAGCGGCTTACTTATGTGGCCAACTTAGTAAACCTGACAGATGACTTAAAGAAACGGGTCGCAGCTTATTCTGGCGGAATGAAACGACGCTTATCCTTGGCGATTGCACTCATTCAAGATCCGAAAATACTTATCCTAGATGAACCAACCGTCGGTATCGATCCCGAATTAAAATTATCGATTTGGAAAGAATTTTTACGCTTGAAAAATGAAGAGCAAAAAACCATCATCGTCACGACCCATGTCATGGATGAAGCGGTGAAATGCGATTATGTAGCCATGGTCCGTGATGGCTGCATTTTAACAAGTGGGACGCCAACCGAATTAAAGGCGCTCTACAAAACAGATGATTTTGATGAGGTATTTTTGAAGGCAGGGGTGAAACAATCATGAGAGTGATTGCGCTAATTAAAAGAATTTGTCAACAGATGTTTCGGGACAAACGCACCTTAGCCTTGTTATTTGTTGCTCCACTACTGATTCTTACTCTGATGTACTTTTTATTCAACGGCAATACCGTTGATCCGAAATTAGGGGTTACAGGTGTAGATAGTGATTTAACAGCGGCTTTCAAAAAGGCAGACATTCAGGTGAAAGAATACAAGTCAGTAACAAATCATACCATTCTAGATGATGATCTTGACGGGCTGCTGAAGCAGGAGAATGGCAAAATAAAGCTTACACTTCGGAATGACGATCCTACAAAAGCAAAAGCACTGCAAATGAAGGTCAATCAGGTAACCGCGGCACAGTTACAAGCACAGATGATGATGCAAAGCGCGGGAAAAGCACCAGCTATGGCGCCGAAAAGTATCGATATTCACTACGTTTATGGTGATTCAGACACCGTCTATTTTGATGTATTAAGTCCGATATTAGTTGGTTTCTTTGTATTCTTTTTCGTATTTATTATTTCAGGAATTGGTTTATTACGTGAGCGGACTACAGGCACCTTGGAGCGGTTGATGTCAACTCCGATTCGGAGATGGGAAATCGTTACCGCCTACTTGGTGGGGTATGGACTATTCGCGGTGATTCAAACGATAATTGTTGTTTTCTATGCTATTAATGTATTAGATATCGTCCTTGTCGGGTCGATAGGAAATGTGCTCCTGACCAATTTATTATTAGCCTTGGTAGCACTCTCGCTTGGGATTCTGTTATCGACCTTTGCAGCTTCCGAGTTCCAAATGATTCAATTTATCCCGATTGCCGTTATACCGCAAATCTTTTTTGCAGGAATTTTCCCTCTAGAAGGGATGGCCGACTGGTTACAGGCAGTCGCGAAGGTGATGCCAATGTATTACGCAGGAGATGCCTTAAAAGGTGTGATGTACAAAGGGTCTAGTTTGAGTGATATCAGTGGAGACCTTCTCGCCTTAGTAATCTTCGCGGCACTATTCATTGTTTTGAATATCCTTTCATTGAAAAAGTACCGCAAATTATAAATAAAAAATGGGAGCGATGATTGATTAATCATCGCTCCCTATTTTCATTTTTATCGAATAGTTTTTAATGCGCCGCTCCATGCATTCACTTCATCAAGCATTGCATTTACATTATTAAGGTGTAATTCAGCTGGCTTGAACTCACTGCCGTTTACAAAATCAGTGAATAATGACAAGGTTGGATGTGTGCGAACATCCGCAATTTTTAATTCACCCATGATGCCACGTAAATGTTCAGCTGCACGAGCACCGCCTGTTGAACCATAGCTTACGATACCTGCTGCTTTGTCATTCCAAGCTTCACGCGCAAAATCAAGAGCATTTTTTAATGCGCCAGTGATGCTGTGGTTGTATTCTTGAACAATGAATACGAAACCATCTAAGTTAGCAAGTTTTCCATTCCATTCAGCGATACCAGGTTCTGAACCGTCAGTTGTACCTAAGAATGGTAAATTGAAGTCTGCAATATCAACAATTTCATAATTTGCATCGCCGCGTTTGTCGGCAATCCCTTTCACCCATTCCCCTACTTGTGGGCTAACACGTCCTTGACGTGTGCTTCCTAAAATAATACCAATGTTTAATTTTGTCATTGTTTTTTCCTCCTTTGAGTTTGTATTTGAATCACCAAATAGTCTACCTAAAAAACCCAACTTCAACACCACCTATAATAATTTTTTTATCTAAAAAGTTACGTAGTGTTCATGAATTAACAAAACACATTTTGGCAGGATATTCTCCTACACACTATTACGAACTATCCTTGAAATAAAATATTATTAATTTAAATATTATCAATTAATATATCTTTAATTCAAAGTAATTCTATAATATTAAAATCATTTTGTCAACGAAATAATCTTTTATTTTTCACATAATTAGATTGCCCCAGATAAATAAAAAACCACTTAGCAAAATTTTTGCAAAGCGGCTTTTTCGGATGGTGTCAGGCACAAAAAAGATGCTATTTTTTAATTATTTTTAAACTAAAATTAAACATAGATCCTTGATTTAGAGTGCTTTCTACCCAGGCTTTACCATCTAAGCGGTCCATTATTTCTTTTACAAGGGATAGCCCTAAACCGGCTCCCTCTTTAGATGAAGATCTAACTTGATCGACTTTATAAAATCTGTTCCAAACCTTTGAAAGTTCATCATGAGTAATTCCAATACCAGTATCTATTACATGAACGTGTACTTCACCTTCGTGTATGACAGCTTTTACTGTGATTTTCCCACCTTCGGGAGTAAACCGTATCGCATTAGTGATATAATTAATGAGAACTTGTTCTATAAGGTCTTCATCGCCCAAAACAGGTGGTAAATGTTCCTGCACATCCGCCTTTAAAGAAAGTAATTGATCATCTGCCAATGGTTCAAGATTCATAACGGTTCGGTTAATAATTTCTGAAAGATTTAATTCTTTTTTATTAATCTTAATTTGTCCTGATTCAATTTTCGACAAATCTAATAGACCTTTGACTAATCTTTGTAGTCTCAGTGTCTCTTTAAGAGTAATTCTAAGATATCTATTTTCCTGTTCTTCACTGCTTACAACACCATCTAACAGTGCTTCAAGGTACCCACGAACAGAAGTCAAAGGGGTCCGAAGTTCATGAGAAGCATTTGCAACAAATTCTCTTTGCATTCTTTCCAATGCAGCCATTTTATTTTTCTCATTTTCTAAATCTCGTAAAGTTTTATCAAGGGTGAGCATCATTGTATTAAATGTTCCTGCCAATATACCTATTTCATCAGATGAATATACTTTCGCTTGTTTTGTAAAATTCCCTTTTATCATCTCTAAAGAACTTTTTGTTATTTCCTTAATTGGCTTCGTAATAGACTGTGATATAAAATAACTTACAAACGCAACAATAAGAATAGAGATTATTCCAGCAAAAATCACTATATGCCAGGTCTGAATAATACTTGCTTTAATATCTGAAAGAGGATAACATACAAAAATGGCTCCGGCTACTTTACCCTCCACATATATGGGTAAGGCTACTGTTAAAACAGGTGTCCTTGAATATTTTACCACCCCATAATTTGTTGCAACTTTTCCTTTAAGTGCACTCTCTAGTTGATTAGTTTTTGGATGTAAATGTTCTGTATTATTTTGTCCTTCTAAATCACTAATAAATTTCCTGTCTTTATTAACAATCCACATTTGTGAAATATTTACTTTATTATATTCTTGAATGATTTCTTTACTTCTATTAAATTCTTGATCCTTTATATAAGGATTTAATATTTGAGCCATTTTCTCCCCTTGGGTAATCATTTGTTGTTCTTTTAAACTAAAATAATAACTTTTAAAAAAAAGGTAGAAAAAAAAGCTTACTATTACAATACTGAGAAGGGTTACTATAACATAGGTTTTAAAAAGCTTACTAAATAAGCTTTTCTTCATATTTTATCACCTCAAATTTATATCCTACTCCCCATACAGTTTGAAGGTAAGTATAGGAAAGCCCATTCTCAATCTTTCGTCGCAAACGTTTAATATGGGTATCAACAGTGCGAGAATCCCCTAGATAAGAATATCCCCAAATTTTATCCAGCAAATGTTCTCTATTAAATACTCTTCCTGGATTACTGGCAAGGAACCATAACAGTTCTACTTCTTTTGGAGTACTCATTATTTTTGTTCCATCAACAACAATTTCATATTTATTAATATCAATAACAAGCTTGGCAAATTCCAATTTATCATTATCTACTATTTCTGATTTGGATCTTCTCAAAATAGCATTTACCCTGGCCACAACTTCTCCTGGAGAGAAGGGTTTAGTTACATAGTCATCTCCACCTAAATTTAATCCAAGTATTTTATCCGATTCTTCTCCCTTTGCCGAGAGCATTATGATAGGAATATTCATAGTCAGCCTTAGTTCCTTAGCTACTTGCCAGCCATCTTTAAATGGAAGCATAATATCTAGGATGATTAAATCCGGCTTAAATTGATTGACAAGTGTCAATGCTCTTAATCCGTCCTTTGCTATCTGTACTTCAAAACCTTCTACCTCTAAGTATAATTTAAGTAGATCTGATACATTTTCCTCATCATCTACCACCAAAATTCTTTTTTTATTCATTTACGTTTTCCTCCCTCTGATAACCATTTGATTCGAAATAAAGTTAGGTTATTGCAATAATAACTCCGTAAAAATAAATAATAAGCGGTCCAATATCCAGAAATACTCTATCCAGGGTAGATCCGCTTAACGTCAAACGTATCACTCCTTCATCCATCTAAATCTACTTTTAGTTAAATTTTACATTTCCAACTTTTAAAAAGCACTTGATTTAGATCAAGTGCCTAAAATGGCCTGATACGGGCTAGAATTGTGGGATTAGTAATATCCTTTTAACTCGAGTAAGCCTGTTTTTTAAGCAACATTTCTTTCCCATATAGTCCGTGGTCATTAATTGCAGGATGTTCAATTTGAATGGTTGAGTGTTTGAGACCATATTTATCTTTTAAAAGTCGGTTAATGGTCGAAATAGTACTCAAAGGTTGACTATCTTCACGTATGAATACATGTGCTGTTAAGGAATAGTGGTCTGTTGTAACTGCCCATAGATGCATTTCATGAACGTCTACAACACCTTCGACGGTTCTAATGTCATGGCGAACTGAATCAAGATCAAATTTTTCTGGTACAGATTCCATCAAAATAAGATAGGATTCATGGATAATTTTTGCACCACCAGTAAAAATGATCCCTCCAATTATCATGCTGATTAAAGGGTCAAGGATAGAAAGACCAGTAAAATAAATTAATATGGCAGAAATTATAATACCTACAGAGCTTAGTAAGTCCCCTAAAAAGTGCCACAGTGCACTTTTTATATTTAGATTTTCTTCTTCCTTTAAACTACGACTTAAAACAATAGTAAGAATAATATTAACTAACAAGCCAATAGAGGCAATAATCAACATCAATTGTAGGTCAACTTCTCTCGGATTCATTACTCGTTTTATTCCCTCAATAAATATTCCTAATGCGATAACTGCCAAAGCAAGGCCGTTGATAAACGAAGCTATAATTTCAAAACGGAGGAAGCCGAACGTGTACTTTTTATTTGGGTTCCGTGTAGCCATATAAATTGCTGTCATACTCATCCCTAAAGCTAGTACATCTGAAATCATGTGAGCAGAATCAGATAAGAGAGCAAGAGAATCGGATAAAAAGCCACCAACAATCTCCATAACAGTAAAAAACAGAGTAATAATTAATGTAAACCATAATGTTTTCTTTGATTTATGTTGTTCTTTAACGTGGTTTAGGTGATGATAATCACATTTATTCAATACATTTCCTCCTTACTCAATAAAAACAAATACAATGTGATTATATTTTTAAAAATAAATAATGTCAATTTTAATTGAGAAAATTTTATTTTAATTGAGAATTAATATCATAATTAAACCTATTATAATATGGAATTATCATTACTTTAGTTAATTATAGGTAATAATTATTATCATTTATATTAATAAAATAAATAGAATACTCCTTTAACAGAAGTGAGTATAAAATGAAGATGTGTGAAGGTAACTACCCCAACCCTAAAGTGAACTATTTCAGAAAGTAGAGCACCGTTAACAAGTCTTACTTATAGTAACCAGCCTATTCGTAAAAGGTAATTATTTCATTAAAATAGTTCATTCCTCAATTTCATCTACTCAAGTATAGATGCTCTATTAAAAGGAATTAGAATGAAAACTGCTTTTCCTTTAATATCATTTTCCGATATAAACGGATTTTTCCATGAACGACTGTCTAATGAGTGTTGGCGATAATCTCCTAAAAACAAATATTCCTCATTAGGTACTTTAAACTTTCCAGTACGATTATCTGGATACTTTACATAGGGTTCGTCTAGCTTATGTCCATTGATAAAAACTAATCCATTTTCTTTAATTTCAACTGAATCATTTGGAAGACCAATCACCCGTTTAACCATAGTTTCTTGAAATTCATTAGAGTAAAAAACTAAAATTTCGCCTCTTTTTATCTTATTAACATTATGAATTCTTGTAGTAATAATTCTGTCATTTGGTTTAATGGTGGGGTACATAGAGCCACTAGGAACTAAAATTTCAAAAAAAAGAAACTTATTAATGACAAATGCCATAATTGCCACAGTAACGATGAACGGAATCAAATTTTTCAATGATTTTATAACTAAATTCATAGCATTGCCCCCTTATTTAAAAAACGATTCCCCTCCACTTAATTTAGACGGGAGGGGAATTGTCGATTTTATTTTTTTGAATGCTCTTTATGATATTTAACCGCAAAAATTAAAGTTGTAACAAAAAGGATAGCTGCTAAACTCCATGGAATTAGCGGTAAAGATTCTGCACCTTTTTGACCTTCTTTAGCATTAGATTTTTCACTTGCCTCTGTGTTTGCATGCTGGTCTCCTTGAGCAGCATGTTCATCTGTCATTTGATGTTCGCCACCAGCTTCATGGCCTTCTTCTTCACCTTCTGCGAAATGGAAGAAGCTAACGTAAGATTCAATATATTCTCTTCCAGCCCTAACATTATTTACTTCAAAATCCTTTAAGGATAGAACTTTATCAAATCTCTCTTGTAGTTCCGGCATTTTTCCTTTTGGTACAAGATTTTCTAAAGGTGATAAATTCCCCATTTCAATACTCTTATCTGCTGCTGCAATTTTTTCATCGACAGGAGTTCCATAAGGTTTAACACCGGTATATGGTGCGCCCTCACCTGCCCTGTGAATTCTTACCAGATTTTGAAACAAGTAATTATCAGAGAGTTCCTGTGCTTCAGGACTTAATTTTCTAACCTTCATAGTTAAATCAAATATCTGGTTGATTTCTTTCTCATCATCTGGCTGAACCCACTTTTGAATATAGCTAGGATTATTGGATTCAATAGCCTTTTTTGCGTCTCCAACTACAGGCCCGTCCATCGTATCACAATGAGCACTTGCCATTGTAGGCACGATAGCAGTGATGGCTAAAGCCATTAAAAGTGCACCAAAAAATTTTGGCTTTTTGAATTTTTTCATACAAATTGCCTCCTTATAAGATATTACTCAATTTAAATTTTTTGTTTGATTGAGTATGTTTTTATATTAGAAAACAAATTTGTACTACATAGGGACTATTTGTGAACTTTTTTGTTCAAAGCTTTAAATGGCGCAGGTACTCTAATTAAACTCTTCTGTTCCTCATTAAGAGCATAATTGACTTTTTCCTCTACTTTCAGCAAAAGCATCACCAGCTTAAATAAATCAAATATAAAAAAAGAGAAGCGTCAACTTCTCCAAATAACAGATTCAATTATTCTAAATAATTATGAAAAACCATTCTAGCCTATTATGAAACAATTCTAACTTATTGTGAAAAATTACAAATATTATCCTATTTTCTTATCATATTTGCGGTCATCCTGAACAAAGAGGATGCCCAGTTCGTGGTGGTCTCCTTCGTAAAGTGCACGTTGGACGAAGCGAATTTCTCCATTGGTGTCGAGAACCTCGAGTTTGCAGTGGGCACGGTTTTTTTGTAGTGCTTCGTAAAACACCTTTTCGTCACGAACCAAAACTCCATTCACTTTTGAAACTATCTCACCAACCTGCAGACCCATTTTACTAGCCGGTGATTCGGGAATCACTCCAATAATCATCAGACCTTGATTCTTTTTTGAAAAATAAAATGGAAGATTATCATCTTTTATCGTGGCCATTAATGTAATCATTTCACGGCCAAGAATCGCCAGTGCAGCTACCACAACCGAACTAAGCGGGAACCAATAGCCTGCAACAGCAAGAAGTGAAACGAGTACGCCAAGGGTGATAACCTTGCGTCCATGAAGCTGAATGGCGACTTTAGGCAGCATTCCTTTGATTTGCTGATGAAATCCAATCGCAAATGGCACGAGAATCAATGTGTATTCTTCTGAGCCCAAATGAAAGACTGGCCACCAGTCAAAGGGAAGCTGCAGCGCATTTCCTGGAATAAGGAGGAACAAAGGAACCATCCAAAGGCGCCTTCCTTCATGCAAACCAATGTTTTGACCACGTTTGCTTTTAGCAAGTTTAGGTGAGGTTCCTATGCTGCCATTTTTAAAAATTAGTGTTCCTTCTGCTATTAACATAAATCCAAGCACAACCACCACAGAAGGATAAATCTTATCACCTAAGAACTGAAACGTTTTTGAAAAAAGTGGGATTGACCAATTATTTTCAGCAATCAAGACCATCGTGAAAAAAGCAGCCCCAAACGTATAGGCAGGTGAGATCCATCGTACATTTGTGGTTAAAGACCATACAACCGTAAATAGAGCAATAAGTAGAATGGCAGCAAACGGAACTGCGATTCCTGCAGCAACAATAATAATAGATAAGACCAGTCCGATTAGTATTCCTTGCGGAAATAACTGGCGAAGTTCATAGTAAGCATCATGTGCCCGAATATGAAAGTTTTTTCGCTCGCGTTTCACCCTTGTAACGCCCAAAATCGCTGTTAGGAAAACAAGATAGTATAAAACAGGATGAAGAAATAACTTGCCTGTCCCTTTTAGAAGTTCTACAAGCCATATTTGCACCAATTCCTGCCACCTGCCTCTATCAAAATTTCTAGTAATCTAATATGGAAAAGTCTCCTAAAGAGTATTTTACCAAATTGGAACCATAAAACATATTGCTAGTTTTTAGAAAGTGGATAAAATGTTGAAACATTTCAAGAAGCAAAAGAAAAACAGAGGCGAAAAGCCTCTGCTTTAATCTTTCGTAATTAATCTCAATGCTGTTTGCAGCTGAAGGTCATTTTTTTCTTTTTTCATTTCGGCAATCGCTGCTTCTTCAAATTTAGCCGCTGTTTTGGGACCGATTTTCCCTGATGGTTCCATGTTCACATGGAGTTGGAAGCCCTTTACGGCCATCGTTGTTTCCTTGCTAAAGTAACCGTCCGTCCGCCCTGGGGCAAATCCTAAACCTGCTAGTACTTCTTGCGCATTCTTAACCTGCTCATTATTCATATCCTCTTCCAGAGGCTTATCGATTTGGATAGGATGGGTAGCAAAGATGGCTGGTTGTTTGACGGCCACATCTGGCTGAATCCCTTTTTTGTGGATCCAATTTCCGTCTGGAGTGAGCCATTTAAATAATGTTAACTTGATATTGCTGCCATCCCCCATTGGTACAGCTTGCTGAACCGTGCCCTTTCCAAACGTGGTTTCTCCAATGAGTTTGTAACCAACCGCTTCTTGCAGTGAGCCGGCAAGAATTTCAGATGCGGAGGCACTGCCTTTGTTGACAAGGACAAGCACAGGATAATCCTTTTTCGCTGACAAGGACGAGAAGTAACGTTTTTTCTTACCATCCCGCTGCTCAATTTGGACGTATGGTTTATCCTTTGGAACAAATTTTTTTAGTATTTCACCAACACTATCTAAAAGGCCACCAGGGTTTCCACGGACATCAATAATTAATCCTTTAATATTATCGTTTTCTAACGCAGTTAATTCCTTTTCAAAATCAGTTGCCGTATCTTCTGAGAATGAGGTTAGTTCAATATAACCAATATTTTTTCCATCCTGCTTCTTCACCTGAGCATGGACTGTCTCTAGTGGAATTTCATCCCGTGTAACATCAATCGCTAATGGGTCTCTTAACCCTTTTCTTGCAATTAATAACTCCACCTTTGTCCCTTTTTTGCCGCGAATTTTTAGAGTTGCTTTATTCAAGTCTAGCCCCTCTATACTTTTTCCATTTACCTTTAAAATTTGATCATTCGGCTTGATGCCTGCTTTTTCTGCGGGGGAATTTTTGAATGGTGAAACGATAACAATTTTCCCATCAACCATTCCTACTTCGGCACCAATCCCTTCAAACGACGATTGCAAGGTCTGGGTAAATTGTTGAGCGGTTTCCTTATCCATATAGACCGAATAGGGGTCTTTTAAGACGGAAAGCATTCCCTGTATTGCGCCTTCTACCAACTTCTTATCATCTACTTTTTCTACATACCTGCTTAAAATAAGATCATAGGCCTCCTCTACTTTTTCAAGATCAGCTGTTTTTTCTTCAGCATTTATTTGATGATCTTTCGGAGATTGCATGAGTTCAAGCTTCTTGTTTCCATCCTTTTTATCCATTAACTGCATTCCTGCATAGGTGCCCCCCGCTCCTGTCAAAAGCGAACCCGTCATCAACAGGGCAATCCATCTACGATTCATCCAAATCCTCCTCGCTTTAAAAATGCCTGTCCTATCTATTTACATTTAAAGGCCCCAAATACCTGCCCGATTATTAACTTATATGTTTGGAATGGACGAGTTATGATAAGAAAAGCGGAAGCGCCCGTTTAGCGGCGTATGGACTGGAGCACTTTGACTGAGATATAGGAAACACGGAGAGCGTAGTGATCCGATGTTGACTTATCGTAGGGAAAAGGGCGAAGTACACTAGCCGTTGGGCGCTGGAGCTAGACAGTTATCTAAGTTCAAAGTTTTATAATTTTTTTTGCAAAAAAAATGGAAGAAGCAAAAAGCTTCTCCCATTTTTATGGTAGTGGTACGATCCCGACTGGATTAATGGCATAACGCTTATCCAGTGTCCATGGACCCTTATGAAGTTCAAAATGCAGGTGCTGTCCTCTTGAGGCTCCCGTATTCCCCATAAGACCAATCTTTTGACCTTTTTTCACAGTAGCTCCACTGCCGACATAACGTGCCGTCATATGGGCATAGATGGTTGTGTACACTTTCCCATTAATCGAGTGAGAAACAAAAATACAGTTTCCATAACTACTAGAATAATAGGATCTAATGACAACCCCATCCGCCGCAGCAACAATTGGCATCTTGGTCCCGTTGGCAATGTCGACTCCGTAATGATTTCCATCCCCACGGCCCCCAAAACCAGAACTAAGATATCCAGTTGTTGGCTGGGTCCAATATCCACTTGAAACATTTGGTGTTGCATCCGAACGAGGAGCAGAATTATTGTTAGAACCGCTATTCCTACTGCTTGATGACGTATTTCTTTTCGCCTCTTCAGCTGCTCTTGCTTGTGCCTCTTTCTCCATTTGAATGGCCTTTTGAATCGCCGCTTCTTGACCAGCAAGAATCTGCTCCTCCTCTTGCATGTCCATCATACCCTCATGGACTTCTTCTTCTTTATCTTTTAAGCTTGCTAAAAGTTTATCTTTTTCCTTCTTTTGGGCATTTAATTGCTGATTCATATTTTTTAAGTCTACTAGCATATTCTCGAGACTAGAAAGATCTTTTTCTACTTTTGCTTGTTTCTCCGCAAGTTCCGCTTTATCGGCCTCATGCTGCTTAATAATATCTTGGTCCGCCTGCACGATGGTAGCAACCGCATTCGCTCTGTCAATGAAATCACTAAAGCTAGTTGAACCCATTAGCACATCTAAATAATTGACCATGCCGCCATTTTCCTGATAACTGCGGGCCCGGTCCATTAAAAGTACATTACGTTTTTTAATACGCTCTTGGATGACCTTGGTTTCTGCTTGGAGTTTTGTAACCTCTGCTTTTGTATCATTTACCTTTTCCGTTTTATCATCTATTTTCGTAGTTGTATCTTCAATCGCAAAGTCAAGGCGTTTCATTTCGCTCTGTACGCCTGCCTGCTGATTTTTTAATGAATTTATCTGACCGTTTGCTTGATTAATATCCTCTTTTAAATTGGAACGTTTGTCGTGAATTTTACTTTGTTCACCTTTCAAACTGGAAATCGACTCAGCCTCTGTTTTAATTGTGATTCCGCCAAAGGTTGTTCCCAGTCCGACCGTCAGTGCAACCGCAACTGTTATTACTGTTTTCTTCATTTCCGATTTCTCCTCCCATTCTCTCTATGTACAGGTAAAATCGTTCGTTAGCTTTGTGTGAACGAATGTTGTTGTGTACGAAACTTTTGATCTATTCTAGTAACCAGATCGTTCATAATAAAACAGGAAGGACATGACACTAGCCCTTCCTGACTGTAAACGGGTACTTCCGCTTTTGGATTACACCTTTAAGAATTTTCTTACGGACATCAAGCTGCCCCAAACGCCGATTAATGCGCCCATTAAAATCAAAATGCCAGAAACCTGATAGATAAAGGGATCAATCGGCAGGATTTTGATAAATGTACCTTCTAGGTATGGGGTAACATAATCATAGGCACGGTAGTAGGCAATCGAAATCAGAATAATAGGCAGAATGGACCCTAAGACACCAAGCCATAATCCTTCCAAAAAGAAGGGCCAGCGAATAAATGTATTCGTTGCACCTACTAATCTCATAATCTTAATTTCTCTTCGACGTGCAATAATCGTAATTTTTATGGTATTTGAAATTAGGAAAATGGCTGTAAAGAATAAGCCAATGATTAAAACAACTCCAACGTTGCGGCTTGCTTTTATAAACTTAAATAATTTTTCAACCTTACCCTGGCCATATTTTACTTTGGCAACAAAAGTAGATTTTTCAATTTGTTTCGCGACTTTCATCGTATCAGTCGGCTTTTTTGTTTTTACGATAAATACATCGTTTAAAGGATTATCTTGTTCAAAAAGTTTAAAAGATTTGCCTTCCTCACCAAGACTACTAACTAAATTATCTAGCTCGGCCTTTTTAGAGGAGAAGGCCACCGTTTTCACTTCAGGTATGCTTTCAATCTCACTTTTTAAGGTTTGCTGGTCTTGCGGCGTCGCTGCTACATCGATGTGAACGCGAATTTGGACATCATCTTCAATCGTTTCTGCGACTCTATTAAGATTCATCATAATAACGAAAAAGACACCAACTAATATCAAGGTAACAGTTACAGCACTAACGGATGCAAATGTCATCCAGCCATTTCTGCTGATATTCTTAAAACTATCTCGAGCGTGACGGCCAATGGTTCTAATTTTCATAACCGTATTCACCTCTTTCATCATCACGGACGATTTTTCCGCCTTCAATGGCAATCACTCGGTGTTGCAATGTATTAACAATCTCTCGGTTGTGGGTTGCCATAACAATGGTAGTTCCTCTTGCATTAATTTCTTCAAAAATTTTCATGATTTCCCATGATGTTTCCGGGTCAAGGTTTCCAGTAGGCTCATCCGCAATCACGACTTTCGGAGAATTGACGATCGAGCGGGCAATTGAAACACGCTGTTGTTCCCCGCCAGAAAGCTCGGTTGGCAGCATTTTTATCTTATGCTTTAAATTAACGAGATCAAGAACTTCCATGACTCGTTTTTTAATGACCTTCGGCTGCGCTTCAATTACTTCTAAAGCAAAAGCGACATTTTCATAGACAGTTAGTCTTGGAAGGAGCTTAAAGTCTTGAAAGACAACGCCAAGATTCCGTCGGAAAATGGGTACCTTCTTCATTTTTAGTTTTGCGAGGTTTACACCATTCATAGTAATGGTCCCTGAAGTTGGAACTTCCTCTCGATACATCATTTTAATGAATGTCGATTTTCCGGCACCACTTGGTCCGACGACATAAACAAATTCGCCCTGGTTAATCCGGACGTCTATCCCATTAATAGCGGAAACCCCATTTGGGTACTTTTTATATACATCTTGTAGTTCGATCATTTTTATCACCTTTTATTTAAAGACATAACGAACTGTGAATTCGACAATAATCTTTATTTATTTGCAAAATGGACTAGGATAACAAAAAATATGTGAATAATTTCGCATAAACCTATTATAACATCATAAAAGGCTAAAAAAAGCGGTAAAAATATTACAGTTTCTTTTCAAAGAATTACATTTTATGACACAGTTCGACATTTTTACTCTTATTTTTGGCTTTTTGGGAATGGTTTAAGAGTTGTGTGGCCGGTGGATCCCGCCGAATTGGACCGGGATTCCGCCAACTTTTGGAATTATTCCGCCAAACTGGGGACAGATTCCGCCGACTTCGTAACCTTTTCCGCCGAATTCCCGGATGATTCCGCCAAACCCCTTTTAAATTACCTTTTTATATAAAATCTGTAACTTTTCTCTGCTCGTACAGTAGCTGGCGCTCGATCGGTGGATCCCGCCAAATTGGACCGGGATTCCGCCAACTTTTGGAATTATTCCGCCAAACTGGGGACGGATTCCGCCAAACCAGTCTGAGTTTCCTCTGCTGGGCTGCTAAAATAGGTAAATAAAAAAAACGCTCTGTTTTTATCAAACAGAACGTTTTTAAAACTAAGCTCTTATTTTTTAGCTGCTAGCCATTCAGCGATTGTGTTAGCGTCATCGCCAGTCACTACATTTGCAGGCATTTGACCTTTACCATTTTTAAGAATACCCAAGATGTCGTCCTTAGAGTACTTTGAGCCAACCTTTGTAAGGTTTGGTCCCATCCCTCCTGTTAGATCCCCGCCATGACAGCCAGAGCATTTTTGATCGAAAATCTTAGCAGCTGCATCACTACTAGCTGTTTCCGTTCCTGTGTCCTTAGTCGTGTCCTTAGTTGTGTCCTTATCTCCGCCTCCGCAGGCAGCTAGTCCCATAACTAACGCAGTTCCCATCAACAATGTAAGCCATTTCTTTTTCACCTGATTACCCCTTTCAGAAATTAATACCATCAATGCATTATTATACCAATCCTACGCTCGTTTGAAACCCTCTCCTAACACTTCAGCCGCATCCATAACGACCACAAATGCAGTTGGATCAAGGGTTTTAACCAATTGTTTCAATTTTGTGAACTCTGACTGATCAACAACGCACATTAGAACTGGCCGTTCATGGTCAGTAAAACCACCATATGCTGATAGTTTTGTCACACCACGGTCAATTTTATTCAAAATTCCTGCACGAACTTCTTCTTGTTTATCCGTAATAATCATCGCCATCTTTGACCGGCCGAAGCCAACCTGAATCAGGTCAATCGTTTTGCTTGTTACATAGAGGGCAATCAATGCATACAAACCCTTTTCAATATCAAACACAATCGCAGCAGCAAGCACGATTAAGCCATCGATCATAACAACGCATCGGCCGAGACTAATGCCTGTATATTTATTAATGATCTGTGCAGCAAGGTCGGTTCCGCCCGTTGATGCCCTCCCCCTAAAAACAATGCCCAGACCAAGCCCTACACCTATTCCCCCGAACAAAGCCCCGAGCAGTGCATCATTTGTCCAAGGCTCTAAACCTTTTGTTAAAAAAACAATGAATGGTAAAAAAATAGTGCCCGCAAGTGTTTTGACGCCAAATTGCTTTCCTAAAAACAGCACACCAGCAATAAACAAAGGGATATTAAAGGCCCACTGCACATAAGCCGGTTCCCAGCCCAACACCGTTTTTGTAATCGTACTGATGCCGCTGACTCCTCCTGAAGCCACTTGATTTGGCAGTAAAAACACGTTAAACGTTAGACCAATAATCGCCGCACCAATCAGCACAAGTAGATAATCTATCGCGATTCTCATTTTAGGATAGGATTGTGTAAGATTACTTAATATATTCATAAATGCTATTCTCCTCAAAATTCATTCTTCTAACCGAAAGAGTATAGCATGGGCAAATTTTGGTGTAAATGGCAGTAAAGTGACGTGTTAAAGGGTTAAATTTTTATTTTATTAGCATTTGTCTTTTACGGTGTTTTCATTATTACATCCCAATAGAAAAGCCTTTGCCGAAAAGGTCGACAAAGGCTTTAAACAACTATTTTATTTTTTCAAAAATGTCATGGTTAGGAAATCCTTGACCTTAGATAAGCATCAATAAACTGATCCAAATCCCCGTCCATTACTGCTTGAACATTGCCGCTTTCTGCGCTGGTCCGGTGGTCTTTTACCATCGAATAGGGATGGAAGACATACGAACGAATTTGACTGCCCCAGCCAATTTCCTTTTGTTCGCCGCGAATTTCCAGTAGCTCTTGTTCTTTGCGTTCAATTTCTAGTTGATACAGCTTGGATTTTAGCATTTTCAGCGCTGCCTCGCGGTTTTTAATTTGCGAACGTTCCGCTTGGCATGTGACCACCACGCCGGTTGGGAGGTGGGTAATCCGGATGGCTGAATCGGTGGTGTTAATATGCTGCCCGCCCGCACCGGTCGCACGGTAGGTATCAATTTTTAAATCCTCGGTCCGAACTTCTATTTGAATGTCGTCATTGAGTTCAGGTATGACTTCACAGGAAACAAACGACGTATGGCGGCGGCCTGAGGAATCAAACGGAGAAATCCTGACCAAGCGGTGTACCCCTTTTTCCGCCTTCAAGTAACCATAGGCATTATGCCCTTTGATGGCAAGCGTCACACTCTTAATCCCTGCTTCATCACCAGGCAGATAATCGAGCGTTTCGACCTTAAAGCCCTTTTTCTCAGCCCAGCGAGTATACATCCGCAAGAGCATCGAGCCCCAGTCCTGTGATTCCGTTCCGCCCGCACCTGGGTGCAGCTCCAAAATCGCATTATTTTTATCGTACTCTTCACTCAAGAGAAGCTGCAGCTCATATTGGCTCAAGCGCCCTGTTAACTGCTGAAGCTCTTCTTCCAGCACCGCACGCAATTCGTCGTCATTTTCTTCTTTTACAAGCTCATAGGTTAATTCCAGATTTTCAAAACTCTCGTTCAGTTCATAAAATTCATTGACCTGATCCTTCAGGCCATTTGCTTCACTAATGACCGTCTGAGCGGCTTGCTGATCATTCCAAAAATCGGGATGCAGCATTTCATCATCTAGTTCTGCAATTCTTGCTTCCTTATTTTCAAGGTCAAAGAGACCCCCTAAAGTCCGCTAATTTCTTAGCTGTTTTTTCAAGATCATTACGGATTTCTGCTAATTCCATTATCTTCACCTCTATAAAAATTAAAAATATCCTGTATTGTATTTTATTCCGAAATCAATGGTCAGTTCCTTAACCATTATAGCTTGATTACCTTATAAAATTCAAAGATTGACCTAAAAAAAGCACAAACCTGTTCGGGAAGGTAAAATTAATAAATTCCTAATGGTATCATCAATAGATAATTCAAGCAAAGTTCATGAGTATTTTTACATTTCTATCTGTCAAAAATGGTACTATTAACTAAGAGTAAAGTGGATGAACAACTTTTTAAAAAGTTAATTTATACATACAAGAATATTTCGAATATAAAAGATTGGTCTTAAAAGGGGATGAGCGAGTTGGAGAAAATAAACCGGAATGGTCCTTGTCCATGCGGAAGTGGGAAAAAGTATAAAAAGTGCTGTGGGGCAAATGAGGCTGTATCCATCACCAATTTGATTGATAGTGAAATCGACAGCCTGCAAAAGCATATCCTTCATTTTGCTTTCTATCACTTTGGGCAAGAAATACAAGAGGATTTCGAAGACTTGGAAGAAATCATTCAAATTGATACGGATCAAGAACGGGAATTTTATGAATTTATTCATGCGATTTGGTTTATTCTTTTTGAAGGATTAGATGATGGTGAAACGATTATTGAGAAGTTTATTGCTGCGGAAGCAGGGAAAATTAAACGACCTAAACTAAGAAAGATTTTACAAACATGGACGGAAGCACGAACGATTGCGGGGAAAGTCCTTTCCGTTGAAAACAATAAAGTTACAGTCGCTGACGGGTTTACCTCGGAAGAATTGGAAGCGATTATTGCGAATGTCCCTATTACAGTAGAAGAAGGTGCTTTCTTCGTGGGAATCCTGGTTCCATATGAGCAAAATTATGTCTTCTTTCCCTCTCCTTTTGATTTACCTGACCTAAAACCCGCGGATGCCTTTACCTATATTGAGGCTAGCAGTTTAGAGTCAGATTACGACTCAGCGCAGGAATATTTGACAGACTTCTTCTTGGAGGTGTTGAGTGAACTTCCAATGGTCGGCAATCTGTTGGACATCGATGAGATGGATTGGCCGGCCCCTATCTATAAAGAAGTTGCCGATACCTTTAAGCAAACAATGGAATCACTCGATGTACCAGCTCCCATTGTCGACACAGGTGTAATTCTTTGGCTGAGTTTTTGCCAGAAAAAGCAAAAGCGAATCCAAAATCCAAAACTTTATGTGGCCGCCCTCCATTATTTAGTGTCAACGATTGCACCATTAGAAAAAACGTATACGCAAAAGGAGCTCGCCAAGCAGTACGGAGTTTCAACAGGTTCCGTTTCCTCGATATTTACGGAGTTGGAAACAGTATTACATCAGGAAATTGCGGAGTTGATTGGAATGGTTTATGGGTTTGATGAAGCACCGATCTCGCCGCCTTCTGAAATGGCACCTGTCATTGAGTTTCCTAGAAAAGGCACTCTCTCAGTTGTAGAAACCGGGAAACCTGAGGGCATGCAGGTTTCAAACATTCAAACACTTACAGCTGTTGAAACACCCACTAAAAAAGCAAAGAGCCCTGTTCGGAAAGTATCAAGACGGGATGAAGAGCGCGCTAGAAATTTGATCTATGATGCCTATCAATCGGACGGTCAGCAGCGATATAAGCTGGCTGAAGAAGCCGTCAAGTTGAATCCGAATTGTTCGGATGCCTATGTCATCCTTGCTGAAAAAACAAAAAGCCTTGAGGAAGCCATCCTTCTCTATGAAAAAGGCATACAGGCGGGGAAACGTGAACTTGGTAAAGCGTTTTTCGAGGAAAACAAAGGCTACTTCTGGGGATTAACTGAAACTAGACCGTTCATGCGGGCGAAACTTCATTATGCTGAAGCCCTATCTCTGATTGGGAAAAAAACAGAAGCCATCCGCCAATATGAAGAATTGCTGGAACTAAATCCAATGGATAACCAAGGTGTGCGTTACTCGTTGTTTGTGGCCTACATCGATGCAGGGGACTACAAGAAGGCTGAAGACTTGCTCCAACAATATGAAGAGGAGTCAGCCCAAGCTTCCTACAATCAGTTATTGCTTGAGATCATTGAAAAAGGCTTCACAGCGAAGGCCGCGAAATTGCTGAAAGAAGCAAAAAAGTTAAATAAGTATGTGATTACCTACTTAACAGGCAAGAAACGTCTGCCCGCCTACCCACCAGACTATTATGGCTTTGGCGATGAAAACGAAGCGATTGTTTATGCGGACATGCATTTGCATTTATGGACGAGAATTGATGGGCTAAACGAGTGGTTAAAAGGTAAATAAATCTGGTGCCATCGGTAACTGCTTATGAGTTACGGTGGCCTTTTTTAATGGGTACGAATGCCGTTCCTCAAGGCATATTGTTCCTTAAAGATTCACAAGAGATAAGAAAATACTTAATGCCCTCAAGATATAATTGAAAACAGGTATTCTATTTGAAGGGATGACTGTTTAATGAAAAAATGGGCTATTATCTTTGTCTTAATTTTGGTTGGGATAGGGATATTCTCCCTAAAGTATTACACTTCACTATTAGACTCAAAGGATTCCGCGATAATTGTCAATAAACACTATCCATTTAAGGATGATTATCAAGAGAAACAAAAATTAGTCCAGGCGGTTGATCATATTTTTATTGGTGAAGTCATCCGAGAAGTTGGGGATGATGAATATACAGGAAAGCCAAATACCCAATTCTTAGTGCGGATTACACAGAATATAAAAGGTGCCCTGCTCGGGGACATTACGGTCAATCAAGAGGGAGGCTATTATAAGGAGAAGGGGAAATTATATCTCTTAACCTATGAAAAGTTCCCTTTGCTGAAAAAAGATCAAATGTATTTATTTTTCCTTACCAAAACAAACAAGGGTTATTTTGAAATGATGCCGAAATATGGCAGTGTGCTTCTCAATAATGAAGAGGAAAAGTTGAAACAGATTGATTCCATTAGAAAAATAATGGGTGAAAAGTAAAAGTAAAAACGAGAGGGCGCGTCCCCTCTCGTTTTTACTATTATATTATTCTAAGGTGTACCCTGCATTGGTGCATGTGCGGCACTCAAGGCTTTTTCTTCTGCAGTATTTCCCATCCCGTGGCAGGTCGAGCATGCTCGTGGAGCTGTACTGGTATGACCGGCTGATTTAGCAGTATCGAGTGCTTTTCCGGTCACACCGTAAATGGCCGTTGAACCGTTATGGCAGGTAGAACAGAAAACACGCTCCTTCGCTGCATCCCAGTCACCTGAACCTGAGGAAAATAAACGTCTGTCCTCCAATCCCAATGTAGCACTTAGCAATTTGATATTTGTAGAACCATGGGTATCATGACATTCACTACATGGGATGTGACCGTCATTGGCTGCGGTACCGCTGCTCTTTACAAGTTGGCCATCACTAATAGCTGTAATCCTGTGCTGGGATAAATTGCTGTTTGTCAAATCCGTTTTTTCATCTGTCTTCGTATCAAAGAATTGTTGAATGTTGGAAATTACTTGTTCCACACCCTTAGAGTCCTTCCACTTCCTCGTGCCGTCATGGCAGCGCAAGCATAAGGCATAATCATCTGGGACACCGGTTGCCGTTGATTTACGGTAATCAAAGATTTTATTGGTCACCACAATATTGTTTTGCGAACCATAGTTCTTTACCTGATTGGTTTCCGTATCATGACAGGTCTCGCAAAGTTGCTTTTCGCTGTCAAACATATCCGCAGGAACCCCTTCAACGGCCGGATGGTTATCAACCACATAATGATCCTTTATCAGGTTCGGATTTTCTTCATTCCAAGCCAAATGCGGATTATGACAGGAAGCGCATTCCCCGGCACTGCTTTGAACCCCGTCTTTTCCATACTCTGAAAAATGACCATTCTGATGCATATTTAAAGGGGCGGCTGCTCCCGTACCGTCATGACAGGCCATGCAATAGTTATAGCTAGAATAGTTTGTATTGTATTGTTCCAGTTTTGCCCCACTAGCATTATGAGTACTGTGGCAGGTTGCACAGGTATTCGTATTCATCGCATAATTGCCGTGCGGATCATTTGCATTTGGATCTGTTGCGACCAAAGCCAGCATTCTTGCTAGCTTTAAAACGCTCCCCCGTTCCGTTGCAAACTTTCGAATCAACGGATAAACAGGATTTCCAGCTGCATCGGTAGTGGTAGCTGAGCCAGGGACCACATCAACGAGCAGAGGATTGATCATAATATAATAGGTTGTACTTGCGGCAAGCGGGGTAGCAGGTGTAAAAACCACTTCCAAATTTTTATCACTTTTTTTAGTAGCCTTGATGGTCCCCGCAACGTTAACGCCTTTACTGGAAAAAACAATCAGTGCATTCTGTACTTTGTCCGCTGAGACCATTTTGTCATCTGTCATTGTAAAAGTTATCGGGGTATTGGTTTTAACATAACCAGTCACATCATTTGGAAGCAAATCTATATCTGTTTTCCCATTCGCATTAACTTTGTCCGATACTTTGACTTTTATCGAGGATACCTTTGGCCGGGTATAGTCTACCGTAACGCTATAATTAGTAATAGTAGTAAAATTAGATGAATTAGTCGCCTTCACTTTATAATTGTAGGTTCCCTCCGTAAATTCACCAGGGAGGGTGTAAGACCATTGATTACTTGTTGCAGTTGGGGCTGAATAAATGGCATTGGTTATCGGGATAGCATTCGCATCCAACAACTGCATTGGGATTTGATTGGCTGGAGTAGTGGCATCTGATACGGTCCCGGATAGAGTAATCTTTTTGTCGGTTTGGAAAACAGGACTATTCGTAGTAATCTTTGGTCCAGCCGTGTCTACTGTGAAGCTGTAGTCTTTGTAGGTAGAATTATTGAGTAAATCCAGCGCTCTTATTTTATAATTATAGGTTCCATCCGTTCTTGTCAAAGAATAGGACCAATATCCTTGCGCATTCGGTCCAGTTAGGATAGCATCGGTGATCCGATTAAGATTAGAATCATATAATTCCATTTGGATCAAATTACTGGCTGTCACGATATCAGAGACCGTTCCAGAAATGACCACGTTGTTGTTTTGTCGTGCTGTGCTCGAGATAGAAATCGTAGGTCCTGTCGAGTCCACTGTAAAGCTTACATCCTTAAAGGAAGAATGTTTAGTCTGCGCATCATCGGTTGCTTTAATTTTCAAATTATAAATTCCATCGGTTTTTTGAAAAGAAAAAGACCAATTCCCTTGTGCATCGGGGACCGTGGAAGGAACACCGGCAACAGGGCTTAAATTGGATTCCAGTAATTCCAAGGTAATTTGGTTATTTTGTGTCACCGCATCACTAACGGAACCTGAAATCGTCACGTTATTCTTTTGAACCGATGTGGTTATTATCGAGAGCGTTGGGCCGGTGGTGTCGACGGTAAAGGTGATGGGTGTTGTAAAAGTACTTGAAGTCCTATCATTTTTGTGAATAGCAATGGCTTTAATCGTATAATTATATTTTCCGTCACTGAATCCATTCGGGAAAGAATAGGACCATGTGGTGGCTGAATTCAGCTGAATGGGTTTTGAAATCTGGTTTCCATCAACCATTTCCATAGAAGCAACAAAATAATTTTTATCGCATTCGACGGTTCCGGAAACCGTGACATTGTTCCCCTGTACAACAACAGTCGGATAAACGTTAGGATTCGCAGCATAAGAACTGGAGGGGTGAACCATGGCCACCAGAAGCTGAATGATGATATATGTAAAGAAAAAACGTTTCATTTGTTTTTGCATGTATTATTCCTCTAATTGTCATAGTTTAATAGGAGTATAAGGATAGCTGAATGTTGGGAAATTCCTTTCAATATTTAGTAAAAGTTTACTATTATTACTATTATACTCATATTGGAAATTAGTTTATATAACAGAAAACGACAATTTTTTTAACAAAATGTGAATTTGCTGTATAAAAAAGCCCTCCATCTTTAATTAAGAATTTTTTTCCACAAGTTGGAAGAGTGATGCGCATTAAACACAAAAAAATCGAGAGAAAAGCTCCTCTCGATTTTAACTATTATGGTGTTGGTACTATTCCTTTTTTAGGCGCATGTGAGGCGCTTAAAGCTTTTTCAACTTCTGTCTCTCCTCTTCCATGACAGTAAGAGCAGGCCTTTCCAGGATAATCCTTATGTTCTGTACGCGTGTCATCATATTTTTGTCCAGTAACCCCATAAATAGCAGTTGTCCCATTATGACAAGCTAGACAGAATTCTCGTTCCTTTGAATCAGTTAATATAGTAAAATCACGCTCATTTGAACCAATTTGGACTTTCACCGATTTACGATCTGCATCCCCAGCACTAAAGGTTTTAATATCCTCGTGCCCTAGAGATTCTTTAAGGTTTTTTATATTAGCAGATCCATGTGTATCATGACACTCTGCACATGGAATGTGCCCGGTAAGAGGGCTTCCATCTTGTGCTTTAATAATATGACTGGAGAATTCCTTCTCAGCTAAAGATATCTCTCGATTAGAATAGGATAATCCAGAATTACTTGTTTCGAATTCTTTCTTGGTTTCCTCCGTCAAATTATTGTAAAAGCTTGCGATATCAGCGATTCCATTATATTTATTTTTGGTATTCAAATTATGGCATCGCAGACATAAATCATAATTTTCATAGATTCCGATTGCACTTATATTTTTTTTATATTGGAAAACACGATACTCTACGACAACGTCAGGTTTGGCTACTAGTGCACTTAGACCCGATTCATGGCAGTTCTCACATAGTTGTTCTTTGCTGCTAACTTTCCCGACTGGATTGTTGTCCTTTTGAATATTAGGAGCATGCGTATAGACAATATGATCCTGTGCTAAATTTGGATTACCATCTGACCGCTCAATATGTGGATTATGACAACTAGCACAGGAACTACCGCTAGGTTTCCCGGAAATATCGATTGCCGCAGAATGCTTGTGTGTGGCTTGACTATTTTCGGGTATCGGTGCAACAGTTCCGTCATGACAAGCCATGCAATAGTCATCAACAGATAGTTGAGTAGTAGAACTTCCACTATTTTGTTTCTGATCCAACAAATTTGGATTACTCGCTTCATGCGTACTATGGCAATTGGCACATATATTCACATTATTTGCATAAGCTGCATGAGGACTTTCCCGTCGAACATTTTGTCCATTATAGACCATTCCGTAAAGGTCCTTTCCACTCACTGCATCTCTAGTTGGTGGAGCACTTTCCGTCGTAAATGACCAAAACCGAGGAAATGCACTGTTACCAGCAGAATCAATAACTCCCAACGGGCTAATAAAAACATTATATTTTGTACTCAATGATAAAGGTCTTACGGTTGGTATAAATGAAATTTCATTTGTGACCTTGTCATATTGGACATCACCTGGAATATCTTTACCTTTACTGGTAACTCTAATACTTTTGTTAATTTCTGTTTCCTTTAATACATTTGCATCAGAAACCCTGAATTTTATTTCCGTATTTATTGAAACATGTGTCATATCCTCTGTGTAAGTTGGAACAATGCTGTTCATTAAAATAGTAGGACGTAGTGTATCTAATGTAAAAGTAATCCGTTGAGGTGTTCCCTCATTCCCTGCACGGTCTATCGCCTTTGCAGAAAAGGTTTGAGTGCCTTCCGCCATCTGCAGATCCGTATAGATCCATTTCCCATTACTATCTTTGGGGACGGTTAGCCATGTTCCAGTAGTCGAGTCGCAGCTACCCCTACAGATTTGCACAGTTGAATCGGCTTCAGTAGCTAACTCAACCGAACGAGATTTGGAAAAAGCACCCTCAACTAAGTTCACAAATGTAATGTTGGGCGGTGTTAGATCAATTGTAAGATTATTTAATGTCGTGGAGGCAACAGTTATTCCTTGAGCATCTACAAGATTAGCAATAATATTATATGTTCCTTCAGGTAAAGCAATATCCGTAATAATCCAACTATCCCCATTTACTTCGTAGGGCGTTCCTATTGGAACAGTTCCATTTAACAGGTTGACTTTCATTCCTGTGGTATAATTCCCAACTGTACCCGAAATGGTTACATTACCAGTGTTTAGATAAGCGCCTGATTCAGGTGTTACTATTGTTACGCTTGGATCTGTTCCAGTCCCTGCTGCCTTTACAACGGATATTCCCGATATTTGATAGGATCCAAATATTTGAATACATAAAACAAGGATTATTAGTACATGCAGCTTTGTTTTATGCAGGAGTCCTTTTTCCTTCATTTAGCACCCCTCGTTTCTACTATTTATGCAGTGGCAAAATGTTGTACTTCATACTTATTTTATTCCTATTGATGGGAAGGTACTAGGGGAAGGGGATATTATTCAATAAATATTCATATATTAATTATCAAAATGTGGATTAGAATTATTCGAGGTACTTTTTAAAAGTCAATAAACCCCAAAAGGGAAAATGTAAATAGACAAAATTGACAATTTAGTGACTTGAATGTTACTATATTAGTAATTAAATAAGGTGTTATGCCAAAGCATAACACCTTATCATTCGAACATTTCATTTTTGAGCTAATAATTAGTTGCTGCTAATTGTTAGCTTATTTTATTAATAGCCTGTTGGCATTCCGTTTGGATGGTCTGCAGAACGCTCAGTATTCTTAATTGATTCAGCGTGAGAGCTGTTGTGACATGCCCAACATACTGACATGTTAGTGAATTTTTTAAGAGCAGAAGATGAGTTAACGTCTGTCATGTAGGCTTCAGCTCCTGTAGTATCGCCTGCAAATTGTCCACCAGTCTTAGTCAAGTCAGTAATTGTACGTCCAAGAGAGTCTTTCATGATGTAAGCGTCAGTACCGTGACCATAGTGACAACGTACGCAAGTGTAAGAGTCGCTGTTTGTGCTGTGACGATATGCTGCATTTTCAGCTTCGAAGTGAGTTGATTTAGTTCCAGAAGCAGTTAGGTAATCAGTATGACAAGCTGCACAGAATTTGGACATTGCAACACCGATTCCTGTAACAGTGCCATCAGCTTTTACAGTGTAGCCAAGATCTTTCAGTTTTTGTTCAGAAACGCCCATTTTAGCTACAGTAGATCCGCCAAAGTATGCAGCCTGATTAATAGAGTGGGTCGCTTCATCTTTTTCCATTTTAACAACTACAGGACGAGCTAAGAAACCTGTAGCAGCATTATTTAGTGCTGTTTTACCTGCGTCAGCAGTAGAATATGCTTGAGCATGTTCGTAATCGAAGTATACACCAGCTGTTGAACCGTAAGCAGCAACAGTAGTAGCATCTTTCATGAAACGTGACCAGTACGTTTTTCCATCAGTACGGTTATCATATCCGTATAACCATGGAGCTTCAGATTTTGTATAAGCAGAAGCACCTTTGTTATATTGAGCAACAGTTACAACCCCAGAAGTAGCATCTGTAGTACGATATAATACAACAGCAGGAGCAGCAGCATCAACTGTTGGTAAAGTATCAACTACAGGAACATTTTCTAATTGCATACCGCCTTGAGATGCTGGCATTGAAGCAATACCGTTTGGATTGTACTGAAGTAAACGGTCAGAGTAAGATCCGTGTGGTGCGTGACAGCTAGCACAGTTGAAGTTTTCGCCCCAACCAGTTCCACTAATTTTAGAACCGTCAGTGTGATTTCCACCTGGTGCAGCGCTGATTTTCACTGCATCGTTAGCTTGGTGCTGAGATGCGCCGTGAGTACCACCGAAAGTACCAGCACCAGTCATTTTAGCAGTTTCGCCACTAGCAAATACGTTAGCAAATCCTAAAGTACCATCATGACAAGCTGTACAAGTGTTATAAACGCTGTCTGAAAATAGCAATGAGTCGCCTTTTGCAGTGTGTGTTTGGTGACAGCTTGCACAAGAGTTTGTGTTATTTTGGTACGAAGTGTGCATTTTTTGACCAGTTAATGCTTTGATAACAGTACCAGCTGTAGAACCGTCATTTGTGTCAACACCCTCAGCTGTATGGTTTGCGTTAGTAATTGATGTTCCTTTTGTACCTGGAGTCATCGTTGTGCTTTCTGCAGATGCAGCTGCTGCAAACATGCCTAACAACATGATTGCAAAAAGTAAGCTAAAGCTAAACTTTCTCATTCTTAAAACCTCCCAAATAAATCTCTCTTTTTTTCTCTGTTTTTTTGTTTTATATACTCTGAAAATGCCTCTGACTATACGTTTTCTATACCACCCCCTTTAATGTGAAGGAAATAGGTTTTCAACTTGACTATTACTGATTCTGTTAGGTTCGTTGATGTTATTTAAATATTTGTACCCTGATGTTTAATGTATCTGTAATATAAACATTGTCATTTTTATCGATGAATAAGCCGTTTGGCAGAGAGAATTGTCCGTTGTTTTCCCCCATACCGCCAAATTCAAATACTTTCTTACCATCCTTGTCAAAGCCATAAACAAGGTGGGTCAAGTTACTGACAACATACATGATGCCACGGCTATCTATGCCAATTCCCCTTGGGTTGACAAAGATGGATTCTCCCTTGCCATTAGCTGAACCATTGATAATCTTTTTAAATTTACCTGCTTTATCGAAAATCTCTACGCGCTGGTTGGCAGTATCCACGATATAAATATTGCCTTCATCGTCGACTGTGATGCCGTTTGGTGAGTTAAGTTCGCCATCTTTCGTGCCTGGTTTACCCACTTCAAGTAGCAGCTTTCCGTTTAAGTCAAATACATAAGCTTTATTTGTTTTAATATCGGTCATGTACACCTTTTTATCAATAATTCTCAGTGCAGCTGGTGCTGCTATCTTTTTATCGGTCATTACTTTTTTTGCAAAGTAATCAATAAATTTCCCTTTCTCATTGAAAATTGAAATATTTCCATTATATAAATCGGCAACAAATACTCTTCCCTTATCATCTGTTGCAATTCCATAAGGAAATTTAAATTGCCCCTTGCCAGTTCCATCCTCACCAAATGCGAACAACTGGTTGCCGCCGCCATCAAATGCTAGAACACGTTTATTATTCGTATCTGACACATACGTAAACGAACTATTGGCTGTTACATCCATAGGCTTAGCAAGCGGCTTGTTAAAGTCACCAGTAAGCGCTTGGCTGTAATTCGGTGCTCCATTTGGAGTAATAACTTTTAGGAGTCCTGTATCAACTGCTTTTGTATTATTTAGGAAAAGGAAGGTAAAAACTGCTGCCGTGGCTATAGCAATGAGTGCCATACCGATATACACATTACGTCTTTTCATCGTTATTCACCTTCAGCCTTTGTGTCTTTATCTTTAAGTCGATCTAATGCATCGATTGCATCCTTATACAATGGATCATATTGTAGCGCATCTTTATAAATGGTGATCGCATCTGCATATTTTCCTTGAGCTTCTGCTACCATTCCAATTTGATAAATGATGTCGGAGTTGGTTGGAGCTAGCTTATTAGCTTGTTCAAGTGACTTGGTCGCCTTGTCGTATTCTTTTAAGCCACGATAGGAGATTCCTATTTGCACATAGCCCTTATAGTCTTTAGGAGCGATTTTGACAGCTTTTTCAAATTCAATAAGCGCTTCATTATATCGTTCTTCAGATATATAGACTAAACCCATATTGTAACGTGCATCATAATTATTCTTGTCTTGCTCTAATACATTATCGAACTGTTTAATAGCTTCATCATGGTCACCTTTTAAGTAATAGGTATACCCTAGAACGATTCGGTTTTCTAAATTGGAAGGATCTTTTCTTACTGCTTCTTTATAGTAATCTAACTGCTCATTTACTCGTTTCATGTCAATGCTATTCCAAAAATAAAAGTGACCGAGAGCATATCCAGTACCAACGGTAATAATTAATGTAAGTAACAATAATAGGATCCCAGTTTTCTTTTTAAACGTCTTTGGCTTCTTCTTGGTTGCTCTTTCCTCTACTTCCTGAGGTACTTTTTCTGCTTCCATGGTAAATCCCCTCTCGGAATCTATTCTTTAGCTTTATGGTTTATGTTTGACTTATGGCATTTTGAACACGTTTTTTCAACGTGACATTTTAAACATGATTTTTCGTATTTTTGATTTACTGCTAATTGGATCGGGTGTTTCTCCTTAAATCTGTCCCCATGTGAACTCGGATGACAGGAAGCACATTGAACCGTTGTTACAGGTGAATCACTCGTAATCCGGTTAGCGTGGCATACAAAGCACTTTTGTGTATCCTTTGCTATACTGCCATGTTTTGTATCAAAAGAAGCAATTTTATGGCTTTCTGGCCTTTTTCCATGGCATTCTTTACAGAATGTGTTTGTTTTTGCATATTGCGAAACTGAAACACTTTTGTTGGAATTAGTAGTTTCATTTTTTAGAAATTTGGTATAGCTTGGGTCTTCCTTAAATAAGTCGTACTTTTCGCTCGACATATAAGAATGGCATTGCTCACATTTTTTCAATTCAGATGGTTGTATTTTTCCGTGTCCACCTGCTTTGAAAGTTGCTGTTTTATGAGTTTTAGGAACCATTGTTGTTTCATGACAAGCACTACATTTCAATGTTGCTTTCCTTGCTTCATGACATTCCATGCAAGTATCCATTTGCGGACTAGTAAACTTCGTGTCACTCATTAGCACAGTACCTAGTTTTTCATCCCATTTTCCGTAATCACTCTTATAAGTTACTCTTCGATCGGATATTTCCCCGTGAGCAGTACCACTGTGACACTGTACGCATTTAATGCCTTCCGTCTTATGTTTGCTGTGAGGTATGATGATATCCCCGGAAGGTGTCACTTCACGGTTTTTCATGTTGTGACAGGATTCGCATGCTGAATCAGGTATTAGGTTCGGCATCTTAATTGGTGCCAGATAGGTATCTGTTTGCTTTTTGTATACTTCTTTAATTCCGCTGCCTTTCGCTTTTACGTAATTCTCTGTTCCCGACCCAATATGACAGCTTTCACAGGCAACCTCGCTATGTGAGGAAGCTTTCCAAGTATAATACTGAGGTTTCATCTCATGACAGGATGCGCAAAATTTTGAACTGGATGTTGTTTCTAGCCCTACGAAGCTAAGGCCAAAGAAGATAGCTAGAAACAACACAGTTAGAGTTAGATATTTAAATAACCTATAGCGAAACTCGTTTCCTTTAAAGCGAAATTTGGGAGGGGCCGGCAGTTCTTGATTGTGCTCCTCGTCCATAAAAGCGACCCTCCTGTTCAGGTTTTATTATTTCTTCTTGTCAGATTTAAAGCCAGTTCTATGACAGTATTGGCAATAAACGTCTGTTGGTGCTTTTACTTCTGTTGAGCCTGGTATTGGCTTTGTACGGTCGTGACAAACGAAGCATTCTGATTTTTGATCAGCTGTTTTCGCTTTCGACGCGTGAGCTGTTAACCATTTGTCACTGTCGACGTGTCCTGGTGGACGGTTGCCGTGACAGGCGCTACAGAATTTATTGATTCGTGATTGGTCTTTCACGACTGTAATGTTCGGTACATACTTTGATTTGGTTTCTTTCATTTTAAGAATTGAAATAATATCTTCTTTCGGAATAGCTCTGAACCATTTCGAATCCTGGTGGCAGTTTACGCACTTATCTAACTCTTGAACAGCTGTGCCGCCGTGATTTCCATTCCAGCCTTCAACCTTATGACTCTTCGGAACTTTTACTTTTTTATGACAGGTTTCACAAGCCATGGAAAGTTTGACGTCTTTTTGTTGTTTGCCAATTGCTTGTAAAATGATATCTTGTGTTTTTTGATCATGTTCTGCTATTGCTTCTGCTTCAGTTGTTGCACCTTCATGTGTTGCTTCAGCTGCGGTTTCTGTTGTTGCTGCGGAAGAGCCTTCTTTCTTGCTTTCTTCCATTTTTTTCTCAAGTTCTTCTGGATTTGGCGGAACGCTGTAAGCTGCTTCCTTCCAAGGTTTTACGCCGTTGTTTACTTGATCGTGACAATCAATACATGTTCCCATGTTAGGTCTTAGGTATTTCTTTTCCATTAATTTTTCAGCACTCTCTGCTGTCCATTTGCCGCGAACTTCTTCGACGTTGATCCCACGAGATGCCATTTTCGCATGCACGACCCCGGCATGACAGGTGATACAAGGAATATCTTGTTCGATATGTCCTTTGTGATTTACCTTTAAGTCCCCGGATGCGGTTACGAGACGGTTCTTCGAGTGACATTGCAAACAGTTTTCGTTTGAAACGGCTTCTTCTTCGGTTTGAACGATTTGTTCAGGAACACCTGTTACGTGGTAGTACACTTCTTTAACTGATTTCATTTTGTGGGTAATCATGTTGGTGAAACCAGGCTTGATATGACACTGGACACATGAAATCTGATTATGAGCACTCGCTGTGTAAGATGAATACTCAGGTGCCATTTCGTGACAGCTTGCACAGAATGTTGGTGAGTTAGTCGCGGTAAGAACTCCATAACCTCCACCAAATACAACGATACAGCCAACAAGTGAAACGAATAACAATTTCCACCTGTTCACTGGATTCTTCCAGTCAATCGCTCGAAACTTTCGCCATAATCCGCGAATCAGGCCAACTTTTTTTCTATCTTCTCTACTTTCGGGATCTTTATCTTTATTTTTTTTCCCCCAAATGGCCACTTAACTCACCCTTCCCATTTTGGATTGTTTCTCTATATATTTTCCATATTAACCTCTCTAAAGGTAGTATCTAACATTGTGAGATTATAATCCAATGTACAATTTGTGAATATTTTTTCAAAGAAATCAAGTGTAAGATTTCCTATAAAAACAACATAAAACCGTTGTTATTTAACGGGTTATTTAACACTATACCTGCGTTGTTTAATCTGCATATTTATGAATTTATATACGATATTACTCTAGTTTTATACAATAATATTGGAATTTGAATGGAAGTCCTTCTAGTTGGGACTCATTATCAATTTAACGTCATAGGTCTGCCATATTTGACAAAAAACCGAACATCTTTTTGAGCAAGTTGCGGCATTTATCACGGTCAGATATATAATAGTAGATTGTACAAATTCTGCTCTCCGCTAACATTGTTGTCACTGTATGGAGGAAATGGTAAGATAGGAAAGGTATTTAACGAAATTTTTGACTATGATTTTTTAAAAAAGAGTGCATTTGTCTCTATATAAAGGAGCGTTCATCAAATGATGGGGATTTTAAATAAAGTGTTTGATCTGAACAAACGTGAGCTGAAGCGGTTAGATAAGCTGGCCACAAAAATTGACGCACTGGCACAAGAAACCGAAAAGCTGACCGATGAGCAACTGCGTGAGAAAACAGAAGAGTTTAAAGCTCGCTATCAAAACGGGGAAACACTGGATGACTTACTCGTTGAAGCGTTTGCCGTTGTCCGTGAAGGCGCTCGCCGTGTGCTTGGCTTGTATCCGTATCATGTTCAGTTAATGGGAGGGATTTCTCTTCACGAAGGGAATATCTCGGAAATGAAAACAGGTGAAGGTAAAACGTTAACTGCGACCATGCCCGTTTATTTGAATGCTCTTTCCGGCAAAGGTGTCCATGTTGTTACGGTCAACGAATACTTAGCCAGCCGTGACGCCGAGGAAATGGGTCAGTTGTATCAATTCCTAGGCTTAACAGTCGGTTTGAATTTAAATAGCATGGATAAGGAAGAAAAGCAGGCAGCCTATGCGGCTGATATTACTTACGGAACAAATAACGAATTTGGTTTCGATTATTTACGTGATAACATGGTCCTCTATAAGGAACAAAAAGTTCAGCGCCCACTTTTCTTCGGCGTAATTGACGAGGTTGACTCGATTTTAATTGACGAAGCCCGTACACCTTTAATTATTTCAGGCTCAGCGGCAAAATCGGCTGTCCTTTATATTCAAGCGAATGGTTTCGTTCGGATGCTTGCAAAAGATACAGATTATACCTACGATGAAAAAACAAAGGGCGTAATGCTGACAGAAGAAGGGATCAGCAAAGCGGAAAAAGCGTTCGGGATTGATAACCTTTTTGACATGTCGCATGTTACCTTAAACCATCATATTAACCAGGCATTAAAAGCCAATGTCAGCATGCACCTTGATGTCGACTATGTCGTTCAAGAGGGTGAAATTGTGATCGTTGACCAGTTCACAGGCCGATTGATGAAGGGGCGCCGTTACAGTGAGGGCTTGCACCAGGCAATTGAGGCGAAAGAAGGTCTCGAGGTTCAAAACGAAAGCATGACGATGGCAACGATTACGTTCCAAAACTACTTCCGGATGTATGAAAAATTAGCTGGTATGACCGGTACGGCAAAAACGGAAGAGGAAGAATTCCGCAACATTTATAATATGAATGTTATCGTGATTCCTACGAATCGCCCGATCGTCCGTGATGACCGCGCTGATTTAATCTACTCCTCAATGGACGGCAAGTTCCGTGCAGTGGTCGAGGATATCGCTAAGCGTAACCAAAAAGGACAGCCTGTGCTAGTAGGTACGGTTGCGATTGAAACGTCTGAACTTATTTCTAAGTATTTATTGAAAAAAGGTATTCGCCACAATGTCTTGAACGCGAAAAACCATGAGCGTGAAGCAGAGATTATAGCGGAAGCAGGTCACCAAGGTTCAGTTACAATTGCGACGAACATGGCCGGCCGTGGTACGGACATTAAGCTTGGAGAAGGTGTGATTGAACTGGGCGGACTTGCTGTTATTGGCACTGAGCGCCACGAAAGTCGCCGGATTGATAACCAGCTCCGTGGACGTTCTGGACGTCAAGGGGACCCAGGTATTACTCAGTTCTATTTATCAATGGAAGATGAACTGATGCGCCGCTTCGGTTCAGATAATATGAAATCAATGATGGAACGCCTTGGTATGGATGATAATCAGCCTATTCAGAGTAAAATGGTGTCTAGAGCGGTTGAATCAGCGCAAAAACGCGTTGAGGGGAACAACTTTGATGCCCGGAAACAACTCTTGCAATATGATGATGTTCTGCGCCAACAGCGTGAGATCATTTACACCCAGCGTGATGAAGTATTAGAATCAGATAACCTTCGTGATATCGTTCAAAAGATGATCATGAACTCCATTGAGCGCAACGTGAATGCCCATGCATCGCGCCACGAAGATGAGGAAGAATGGAATCTACAAGCGATTGTTGATTATGTGCATGCCACTCTTTTACATGAGGGTGACTTGACAGCGGAAGATTTGAAGGACAAGGATCCAGATGAAATTATTGAGGCCATTTTTGCAAAAGTGAAAGAACGTTACGAGGAAAAAGAACAACTTCTTTTCCCTGAGCAAATGCGCGAATTTGAAAAGGTTGTTACGCTCCGTGCGGTTGACTCCAAGTGGATTGATCACATCGATGCGATGGACCAACTTCGTCAAGGAATCCATTTACGTGCCTACGGACAAATCGATCCGCTTCGTGAATACCAGCACGAAGGCTTTGCGATGTTTGAGGCGATGATCCATTCAATCGAGGACGAAGCGGCCATGTATATCATGAAAGCGGAAATCCGCAATAACCTTGAGCGTCAAGAAGTAGCCAAAGGCCAAGCAGTGAATCCAAAAGAAGAAGGCGAACCCGTTAAGAAAAAACCGAAAGTAAAACAAATTGACGTAGGCCGTAACGATCCATGTATCTGCGGCAGCGGCAAGAAATATAAGAACTGCTGCGGGGCAGGGAAATAAATTTTTGATATTTGATATTTGATATTTGATATTTGATATAACTTCGATGTTGATCATTAATTAAGGGCTGGCGATTAGATTCGCTGGCTCTTTTTGTTGTTTTCGGGGGGAAACTTGTGGATTTGTAGATAAGTGAGGGGATTTTGAGGGGATTTTGTTGATATATTGTTATCCACACTCCATAATAAAAAAATAAAATGGGTCCCAAAGGAACCCATCATCTACGTTTATTTAAAGGATTTTTTTAGATGCTCGATTTCCTCGTAACCGAGTTTTGTAAGTTTTGAAATTAACGCAATAGGTAACCCTTCTCTTAACATTCCAATTGCAACTTCTCTTTTTTCTTCCAATTTTCCTCTTTCAATCCCTCTTTCAATCCCTTTTTCAATTCCTTCTTTAATTCCTTTTTCCTTCCAGGAATTTGGCAATTTCAAAATTTGTTCCGCTTCATCTCGGTTTAATTGTTTTATTTCTTCCATTAGCTCCTTCTCCTCTCTGTCATTCAACGATAAATAGGTTTCAAAGAAACCATTAATGATTTCCATTTTTGCTGGGTTTACTTCCATTTTAACCAACATTCGTAAAAATTCTCTCTTCACCTGTACTTTTTCCTTTTCGGAATAACCCATTCTACTTATTAACGCCGCAGCAACAGGATTATTCGAATCAATATAATGGCGCCAATTCATTTTTCTTAATTCAAGTTTTAGAAAATTAAAAGTTAGAACATGAAAGAATGGAAAAGAAATTTCAAATTTACTAGGCTCAAATTTAATATCATCATAGCTAAAAATAGCAATTGGTAATATAGGTTTTCGATATTTATTGTAAAGCAAGCTAAAGTATTGATACATCCTCGCGTTGAAATCTGGTTGTTTATAACTTTGTGGTTCGACATGGATAATTATAATACTATCCTGACCTTTTAATCTTACTTCAATGACAATGTCTGCTCTGCGACTCTCTCCTTCCAATAAATCTGTAAACATTTCTTCTGATAGCAACTTAATAGTGGAAAAATCGATGTGTGGAGGAACTTCTGGGAAGAATAGATCTAAAAATTCAGCGAAAAAGGTGGGAATTAACTGCTTGAATAATTGGTCATGGTGGATATACTGACTGGGGTCATCACGAATTAACATAGATATTGCCATGTAAACACATCCTTCAAAGAGAAATATGTGAAAGTATTCATAGGTGTTATTCTATGAATACTATACCAATATTATCGCAAAAACGCAAACAAACGTTCTTAATAAAAACCCAATTTTTTAAACAGAAAATGCTTGTAACCATTCACATTATGTTTCTACTTGTAAAAATATAAAAAATACTCACATGACATTCGACCTACATTTCTGTGACATTTTTCACGAAATATCTACCTGATAAAGCGATTTCTGGTAAGATACTACTGTAAGAGGGGGATTGCTGTGGCTTTTTGGAAAAAGAAACAAGATATCGATCAAGGGCAAGTAACTGATGGGAACCATCCAGAGTCTGCCGGTAGAAATGTAAGAAAAGGTAAAAATCCAATGAAACGTTGGAGGCTGCTTGTCGTCGCTTTAACAACATTTATAGCGCTGCTTGGTTTTACATATGGAGCGATTAGCTATACTTCTACACCATCTTTTTGTTCTACATGTCATGAAATGGCACCGGAGCATGTGACCTATCAGGCCAGTGCCCATAATCAAATCAAATGCACCCAATGTCATATTAAACCTGGTGCAAAAAATTTAGTTATACATAAAATAGAATCACTTAAAGAGGTCTATTACCATGTAGTTGGGGCCCCAGATCAGATTGTCCCGACGGTTACCGTCTCAAACGAGAACTGCGAGCAGTGTCACTCAAGAAATCGCTTAATTACTGCCAATGGCGATTTAAAAGTCAATCATAAGGGCCATATTAAAGAAGGCATCCCTTGTGTCACCTGTCATCGGGGTGTAGTTCATGCGAAGGTGGCCGAGCGAGGGATTAACGATTCATCCACTTATGCTGCCTGGACTAAAGACAACGCGAAGAAGCTAATGGGTGAAAAGTACGAGAATCCAAACATGGGAACATGTATTGACTGTCATGAGCAAGTCAACCAAGGCAAAAAGCCGTGGAAGGATATAGACTATCTTCTGCCTAAAAATAATCATGAAAAGAAACCAATTGAAAACGAAGATAGCGTCCTCCTTCAGGAGACAGCAGAATCACAGGCAGGTGTTCTGGAAAGGGAGCTCCCTGATAACAAACAAAAGACGATCCTCCAAGCAGTTAGCCAACAGAAAACCGATGTGAAGCTATCGATGCAATGCTTTACCTGTCATCAGAGTATCAAAACACCGAAAAATCATGATGTTAACACCTGGATAGTGCGGCATGGTGATTTTGCTGTAAAAGATCTAGGTACCTGTTTTAACTGTCATAAGGATTCCTTATGGATCAAAGATCTAGAAAAACAAGATATAAGGAAGTTACTAACGGACACCGATAAGAAAGTGACCTATAAACAAGACTTGTTGACGGTTTCTACAGAATCCCGCAGTAATTATTTCTGCAGCATCTGTCATGCACATAGCCCGGCAAACCACAAAGAACGGTACACGTGGTTAACCGATCGGCACAGACTAAATTCAGCAACACCCGAACAGAGAAAGAAATGTTTTGTCTGTCATGATAATGGAAAGCCAGACCCGAAAACAAGAACTGCACCTTCCGATGTTTACTGTGATTTCTGCCATAACGGCGAGTTCAAAGGTGAACATGCCTAACCCTATAAAAATATTAAGCTAAAGGGATGTCCCAGAATTAGGACATCCCTTTTTTGATTTATTAACGGTTAGACTGTGTATATTGTGGATATCACGGGCGGATTTGTGTGTATAGGTAATAGGATTTTAGTTATCCACATGGGGATAACTGCAAAGCGCAAAATTGACTGTTTATAATTTAGAAGACAGGCATTACCTAGTAGGGAGATACTCGTTCTCAGGAGAATAAATCGCTTGTTTTAAGTGTGAATTCAGGAAACATATGTGAGTTAAAAACATCTCCTTCTTTATAAATATAGGGAATCTGATATTTCCCATGTTCATCAAGAACATATTGCTCTAAAACTTTCTCATTCGGATAGATGATCACGTACTCTTTTACATTGTGTTTTTGATATTGGTTCATTTTTTCTATACGGTCCCGCTGCCAAGTTGATGGGGAAAGGACTTCTACGATGAGATCCGGGGCACCCTTGCATCCTTTCTCATCCAACTTCCCTGCCTCGCATACCACACTAATATCGGGCTGGACTACCTGGTATTCTTCGTTATCGACTGTTGCAGATAACCTAACATCAAATGGGGCTGTGTACACTCGGCATGTACTCCCTTTTAAAAAAGAATACATTTCTCCAGCGAAATTCATTACGATATCTTGATGCTGTCTTGACGGTGCCGCTAGTAAATAGGGAATACCGTCAATAATTTCATATCGGGGCTCATCAGGCCATGTTAAATAATCAGCATACGATACTTTCTTAGATTGAGGTTGGTTGATACTCATTTTTTGCACCTCCATTAATATCCACAGTTTACCATCAATAGAACATTTTAAAAACTAGTGAGCTAATATTTTCACTTTCTTCTAAAAGTTAGCTTAGCTCAAAAACGCTGCCCCATGTAGGAGCAGCGTTCGTTTTTCTCATATTCCTTATTGTGCTTCGATTAAACCATAACGGCCGTCTCTGCGCTTATAAACAACATTTGTACGGTGTGTGTCTGCATTTGTGAATACATAGAAGCTATGGCCCAGCATGTTCATCTGCAGGATCGCTTCTTCACTGTCCATTGGTTTTAAATCAAAACGCTTGGTACGAACTAATTCTAATTCATCTTCGTCTAATTCATGTACTTCTGTGTTTTCAGTGGTGGCAAATGTAACAGGAAAATCGCCTTTTTCACGGAATTTACGGTTAACCTTTGTTTTGTGTTTGCGAATTTGGCGCTCTAGTTTATCAGTAATCAAGTCGATCCCAGCATACATATCAACATTTGTTTCTTCTGCACGAAGGACAAGTTGCGGAAGCGGGATAGTCACTTCTACTTTAGAAGTTTTATCTTGATTGAATCTTAGATTCACATTTACCTTTGCATCAGGTGCTTCTGTAAAATAGCGTTCCAATTTTGCGATTTTCTTCTCTACATACTCTCTAATTGCTGGAGTAACCTCGATGTTTTCACCACGAACGTTATATTTCATTTGTGGACTCCTCCTTTAGTTAAGGCTATGTATTAACATTTCTATTTTACCCTATGAATATCCTGCTAAATCAGAACAAAAATTTTGTCGATTTATTGACAAAAACAATGGGGAAATAGTGACAATGTTCTGCGCTACCTTTGACACGATAAGGTAATTTTTACTAAAATGAATGATTATTCAATTTCATTGTAATCTTTAGTGGTACAACTTTCCAGTAAAAAGTCCTCAGAATAGGTTAAATCCTAGAAGAGCTATCGCGCAAGTGTCAGCGATTGAACACTGGCTGCACCACCCTCTTTTAATAGTTTTGCTGCATGCCGTAGTGTTGAGCCAGTTGTGTAGATATCATCAATCAGAACGACCTTTTTTCCTTCCATCTGAATATGAGGAGGGAGCTGAAATACTTGTGGGAGGTGAATCCGTTCTGCCCTCGATTTCTTTGATTGCTTTTCTGAATGAATTCGGCTAAGTAGATGATTGGATTGATAGCCTGCTTCTAATAGGATGGCGGAAGCTTGATTAAAGCCTCGTTCATAAAGCCGTTCTTCACTTAACGGTATGGGTACAAAAAAGTCGGGAGCGATTTCGGTCAGTTTCTTCTTTATTAAATCTGAAAATAACTTTGCTAATACATAATCACCGCGAAATTTAAACTTAGCAATCAATTCTTTTAAAAAATCATTATAGAGGTATAAGGAATGGTTTCTTTCAAGGTATCCCTGCCATTCTGGGTCTTCCTCCCAGCGAAAACAATCATGGCACAAATCACCTCTGCGAAATTTTTCGTCTATGTTTTGAAACGGCCGGCTGCATATACGACATTGCTCACCTTCGATCTTTTCTAACTTTCCTTCGCATGTCTGGCAAATAAGCTGTTCTTTTTCTACGGAGAATATAGCTCGCCAACCAATGTTAGGGAGGATGAACTCATGGCAGTTTAGACAGGAGTATTGGAGGGAGAAATTCATTTTTTAAAGCTCCTCTCTATTTTTATTTATCAAGCAAGCCTCTTTTGACCCCTTCCCGGTTCATCGAGACAATTTGCTTTCTTGCCTTTAACATCTCTTCGGTTTTTCCATAATGAAAATAGGTCACCACGCCGTCAGGATGATCCTTGCTCCTCCCAGCTCTTCCGGCAATTTGGACGAGGGCACTTTCTGTAAAAATTTCATCCTCAGCCCCAACCACAGCCACATCGATATTTGGAAGAGTTACTCCTCGTTCGAGAATGGTCGTCGTTAACAGCAGAGGCGTTTCTTTGGAACGCATTTTTTGTACCTTTTCTTTGCGGTCAGGGTCTTCTGCATGGACTGCTTCGATAGATGACGCAAACTGGCGCAAGATGGGGAGTGCATTTTCCATTAAGGGGATATGTGGAAAAAACACTAAGGCTTGTTTGTTCGATTGGATCCGCGCCGTTATCCAGCGGAGGACATTTGGCGGCAGTTTATTTTTTTGCAGCTGTTTTTGCCAGTTTCCACACCATTCAAATTTGGGAACTGGGAGCGGATGGCGATGGAAACGAGCCGGGATGGTTGTAAATGCTCGTTTCCCTGTCCGGCATTCCCTTTGCCACTTTTGATTAGGTGTCGCCGTCAGGTAAATCATGGCGGAATGCGGCTTTCGCGCCTGGATGGCGGCATACTGGAGGGATTCCTCGACTGTATAGGGAAATGCATCGACCTCATCTAAAATAATTGCATCAAAGGCATGATAGAAGCGAAGTAGCTGGTGGGTGGTTGCAATCGTGAGCGGGGCATACAGATGTCTGTCCTCACTTCCGCCGTAAAGTGAAGCGACTTTTATCTTCGGGAAAGCTGCTTTTAGTCTGGGAGTGAGTTCTAAGACAACATCCGTTCTTGGGGTTGCGATACATATCCTTTTTTTCGCAGCGAGTGCGACTTCAATACCAGCGAACAAGACCTCGGTTTTCCCTGCCCCACATACAGCCCAAACCAAGTGCTCCTTATTCTGTTGGATGGCCTCCGTCACATGGTCCGATGCCACCTGCTGCCCTTCAGAAAGTGTCCCCTGCCAATGTTTGATTTTTGAAGGAAGAATGGTGTCAGGCACCGGGCCATTCCAACCGATGAGCGGCGTGCATTCGCTGATCCTCCCCATCATGATGCACCGGCGGCAGTAGAGGCAGGTTTCGCCGCAGCGGGAGCATGGGTAAGATGCAAAATGCTGTGGATCCTTATTTCCGCACCGGGAGCAAACAGGCTTTTTCCCTTCGTAGTAGATTCCTTTGCGGTAGGTGACATATCCATTTTCGTAATGTGCTTGCACTTCCTCGATTGGAAATGGGATATCTTCCAGGAGGAGTTGTTTGCCGGTGAGAAGAAGCTGAAGATCATTATTGTGTGGGAAATTTGGGTTTTGTGGCGGCTGCGGGATGCTTGGAATGTCTGAGATTGGAAGTGAGTTTCCGTCAGTGTTGTTGCCGGGAATTAGGACGTTGTTTTTAATGACAAATCGCATGAGGGCACCTTCTTTGGGTTTAGATAATAGAGGCGATTTTTTGTATTTCCTGTTGTTTGTAGGTTTAATCTGTGAATAACTTTCTGAGTAGTATCCGGGGTTGGGAGAAGTAGAAAATTCCTTAATTCCAGATTGGTAATTGTCGGTTTGTAAAGGTAGAAATAGTGACTGAGTGTTATTAGGATGGCGTCTTTTGAGATTGTTAGGCAAGCGGGGCAGTTCCAATTCCCTCTTTTGTAATTCATCGGGATATAGTTACATTTTTCATTTGGGCAGCAAACACCGCACCGAATATCCTTTTCGGTAAGAGTGTATTCGCTTAAGATATCGACTGGTTTCGGGCTGTGTTGACTTAGAAGCAGGTTACCGATTTTGGTCATGGTCTCGCTGTTTATTTTTTCTTGATGATAGCGTTGTTCCATTGAGCCAATTTTATTAAAGATGTCTCTTCCCTTACAAATTTTGGTGAAATCAGTTTTATCTCCGGAATTTGTTTTCAAGATCGTACTGGTGCTTTTGAAAAAAATAAGGGTATCAACCGGGAGCACATTGCAGTGGTTTTTGATCAGCCAGTTGCGCAAGAGGGATTGAAGTCGTTGGCATTGAACGCGCGGATCCTCAAAACATTCCTCTGTTCCGTCGTCATGGTTTCGGATAAGCTGCTTGAAAGTATTATCAAATGTGAGTGCACCCGCGATGTTTTTGGCTTCGATGATTAGAATGTAACTTAGCGAGAGGAGAAGTGTGTCAATTTGGAAATGAATACCGTTGAATTGAAGTTGGAGGTCGTGGAAGATGAGGTACTTGTCTTTTGGTAGCTCTTTTACGTAATTAGCTAATGCTATTTCACCCCGGTATCCTGCCCAGCGTTTGGCGAGGTCTTTTTCTATTTCTTTATATTTGCTGTGGCCGATGATTAGTCTTGTTTTTAGGATTTGGGTTAGGAATAGTCTTTGCGGTGGGGTTAATTCTTTCATAATCATTATTTATCACTCCTTATACTTTTTCGGAAAATTTCTACAATATTTGTAAAAGTTCCTGCTTATTTGTCGAAGATTAATATATTTTTTGTGGATTTGTGACGATTTGTTGTCTTTACTATTGTTGCAAGTTTGAGATTCGGTTGAGTTGGGGAGGGAGAATTGAAGACTTGGGGAGGGATTCCGCTTAGTTGGGGCGGAATTCCGCCAACTATTTGAGTTATTCCGCCAAACTGAGTATGATTTCCGCCAAGTTCGGAACTTATTCCGCCAAATTCCTAAATGATTCCGCCAACCCCCTTTGATTACCTTTTTTATAAAATAAGTAACTTTTCTCTGTTCGTATAGTAGCGGGCGCTAGACCGATGGATTCCGCCAATTTGGCCCGGGATTCCGCCAACTATTTGAGTTATTCCGCCAAACTGCGTATGGATTCCGCCAACTTCGGAACTTATTCCGCCGAATTCCTAGATGATTCCGCCAAACCCCTTTTATTTTCCTTTTTTATAAAACAGGTAACTTTTCTCTGCTCGTATAGTAGCGGGCGCTAGACCGATCGATTCCGCCAATTTGGCCCGGGATTCCGCCAACTATTTGAGTTATTCCGCCAAACTGCGTATGGATTCCGCCAACTTCGGAACTTATTCCGCCGAATTCCTAGATGATTCCGCCAAACCCTTTTAATTACCTTTTTTATAAAACAGGTAACTTTTCTCTGCTCGTATAGTAGCGGGCGCTAGACCGATGGATTCCGCCAACTTGGCCTGGGATTCCGCCAACTATTTGAGTTATTCCGCCAAACTGTGTATGGTTTCCGCCAAGTTCGGAACTTATTCCGCCGAATTCCTAGATGATTCCGCCAAAGCCCATTTGATTACCTTTTTTTATAAAACAGGTAACTTTTCTCTGCTCGTATAGTAGCGGGCGCTAGATCGATCGATTCCGCCGATTTGGGCCGGGATTCCGCCAACTATTTGAGTTATTCCGCCAAACTGTGTGTGGATTCCGCCAAGTTCGGAACTTATTCCGCCGAATTCCTAGTTGATTCCGCCAAACCCCACTTGATTACCTTTTTTTATAAAACAGGTAACTTTTCTCTGCTCGTATAGTTGCGGGCGCTAGATCGATCGATTCCGCCGATTTGGGCCGGGATTCCGCCAACTATTTGAGTTATTCCGCCAAACTGCGTATGGATTCCGCCAAGTTCGGAACTTTTTCCGCCGAATCCCTAGATGATTCCGCCAAACCCCAAACCCCAATCCCCACCCAAAACAAAAAAACCATTCCAGCCGAAAGGCCAGAATGGTAACTCGCTTACTAATCTAATTTTTTCATCCAGCCCATGCCCATGGATCCTTCGCCGAGATGGGTGCCGATAACGGCACCAAAGTAACCTATCGTGAATTCAACGTTGGGATACTTTGCAGCTAGCTCATCGCGCCACTCCTTTGCTTCTTCCTCGCGATTGGCGTGAATGACAACGGCTTGGTATTTGCCTCCGCTTGAGGCATCCTCACCGAGCAAATCTGCAATTCGACCTAAAGCTTTTTTCCGAGTACGAATTTTTTCAAAAGGGACAATTACCTTATTTTCAAAATGAAGCAGTGGTTTAACCTTTAGAAGGCTGCCGATAAACGCTTGGGCACTTGAGAGGCGGCCGCCTCGTTGCAGGTGCATTAAATCATCTACCATGAAATAGGCACAAGCTGTTTGCTTTAGCTCATCTAACCGAGCCATAATGGTGTCAGCATCTACACCTTGGGCGGCCAGCTTTGCGGCCTCAATTGCGTAAAAGCCTTGAACCATGCAGCTGATTTCCGAATCAAATGGATAGACCGTGATACCTTCTACCATTGTACTCGCTGTGTTTGCACCCTGGAAAGTGCCGCTGATTCCACTTGAGAGGTGAACACAGATGACCGCATCATATTCCTTCGAAAGCTGTTCAAACAGCTCTACAAACTGGCCGATAGGCGGTTGGGAGGTAGTCGGCAGATCTTTCGTTTTCACTTCTTCATAAAACTGGCTCCAAGTTATATCAATCTCTTCATGGTACACCTCGTTGCCGAAGATGACATGTAAAGGGATCATATGTATATTCCATTTATCGCGTATATCCTTTGGGATATACGCGGTACTATCCGTAATGACGGCTGTCCTCATAACCAAATACCATCCTTATCTATTTACCTACTATATGGTATTTTATATGAAGTAGAGATAAATTGCATTAATTGGCCATACAAAAAGAGCATACTATTCAGCATGCTCCTTATTACTGGTTTACTTTACCTCTACCCAGCCATTTTTAATCGCGACTACTACTGCTTGGGTACGGTCGTTAACGTTCATTTTTTGTAAAATGTTTGACACATGGTTTTTGACTGTTTTTTCACTGATGAATAATGCTTCGCCAATTCCGCGGTTGCTTTTTCCATCGGCAAGCATTTGGAGCACTTCGCACTCACGACGTGTTAATAAGTGCAATGGACGGCGAATTTCCATCGTTGGCATATAGCCTCCGCCACTACGTGCTACTCCCGCAGCGAGCTTGCGATACTCGTTCACTAAATTATGTGTAACCTTTGGATGTAAATAGGATCCACCTTCAGCTACCACACGAACAGCATCAATCAAGGCATCGGCATCCATTTCTTTTAAAAGATAACCTTGTGCACCCGTTTGTAAGGCATGGGTCACATAGTTTTCATCATCATGAATCGAGAGGATAATAATTTTTGTATCAGGGTATTTTCCAACCAACTCACGAGTTGCTTCAATTCCGTTCTTTTGTGGCATGTTAATATCCATGATGACCACATTAGGTTGGAATTCTTCTACTAATCTTAGTGCTTCGCTGCCGTCATCGCCTTCTGCAACAACTTGGAACGTTTTTTCAAACTCTAGTATTCTCTTTACACCTTCTCTAAAAAGTTGGTGATCGTCTATAATAACAATTTTCGTAGTCAAACGGTACGCCCCCTAATCCTTCTAATTTCGAAATTTTTCTCCATTGGCGGTAGGTTCATTAGTCTTAGTTAATTAGTGGAACTCGGATCAATACTGCGGTTCCCTTGCCTTTTTTTGAATCAAACGTTATTTCGCCTTCAAGCAGGTCAACCCGCTCGCGCATCCCAATCATGCCAAATGACTCAGGTTTCTTTTCTGTGATATCAAAACCAACCCCATTGTCCTTAATTAGGACGGTAACCGAGGAATTGGTTATTTCTAAGCGGACTCTGATTTCGCAGGCATTTGCATGCTTCAGAGCATTTTGCACCGATTCCTGAATCATTCGGAAGAGTGCAACTTCATACTTAGTAGGAAGCCTGCGTTCTAGGCCAATATTCATAAACTCTATTTTTGAATGGTTATGATATTCTTCGATGGTTCGCAAGTATTTTCTGAGGGTAGGGACAAGACCTAAATCATCTAATGCCATCGGACGAAGGTCATATATAATCCGACGGACCTCATATAGTGCTGATCGGACCATTTTTTTAAAGCTATTAATCTCAGCAAGCGCCTCATCCGCGCCCTTTTCCCTATAGACACGCTCAATTAAATCGGAACGCATGATGACATTGGCAAGCATTTGGGCTGGGCCATCGTGGATCTCCCTTGAAAGCCGCTTGCGCTCCTCTTCCTGTGCTTCAATAATCTTCAAACCGAAATCTTGTTTCGCTTTTGCATGTTCAAGGACTTTGCCCACCTGTTTTAAATCACTGGTCAGGTAATTCATGACGACAGAAATTTGCGAAATAAGCTGATCGGCACGATCAATTGTTTCATCTAGACCCACGAGACGATTTTCGAGGTCTGTCCTTTTTTCCATGAGCTGCATTTTGTATTGCCAATTAATGGACAAATCCATTTGCAGCTGGTGGGCCTTCTCGTAAGCATCACGGACCTCTTCTTCAGAGTAACTTTTAAAATTCATGCTGACTTCTGACAACATGCTCTGAGCTTCAACGACTTGTTCTTCGAGTTGATCGCCTTCATTTATAAGTTTGACCATCATTTGTTTAATATTGTCTAATTCATTGATCATTTTTTCATAATCTTGACGGCACTGCTCACCGATCTGGAAGATGTCAGATTTACTGCAAGTAACGGTCTCAATCATCTCTTCACGAATTTCATCAATCGATTTCATATTAAACTGTTTTAATTTCATACACATTCCCCCGATATGAAAAGCAAAAGCTTCTTGACGCTACTGCTAAACAATCATCTTATTTCAGTGAATGATATTTCATTAGAATTAGATATCACAGTTCTTTCCTACTACCTTTTAACATATTTTACCTTTATTTTCACTAATTTGCGAATCTAAACCAATGCGTTACCCTTAATTCTCATTAAAAAGTAGTATAATGGTAGTATCATTATCTGTCTAAAAAAGTAAGTTTTCACTACTTTCATCTATCTTATTATAACACGGAAACTTTACTGCCATATTAAAGTTATATTACACACTTATGAAAATTAAGGAAGGAGTGCGCATAATGTTGCCTCGTTACCATACTGTAAAAAAAACTGGAGAACATGAAATTACTATTCAAAAATCACGATTTATTGCTCACATCAAAAGAACCGAATCGGAAGGGGAAGCCCAGGAATTCATTCAAACGTTGAAAAAAAAATATTGGGATGCCTCTCATAATTGCTCCGCCTATCTAATTGGTGAACACGACCAAATTCAGAAAGCCAATGATGACGGCGAACCAAGTGGTACTGCCGGTGTTCCGATCCTTGAGGTTCTGAAAAAGAGAAAGCTGAAGGATACCGTCGTGGTGGTTACACGCTATTTTGGCGGGATAAAATTAGGTGCAGGCGGTTTAATCCGCGCCTATGGCAAAGCAGCGTCAGAGGGCCTGGATGCGGTGGGAATTGTTGAAAGAAGACTGATGAGGGTCTGCCATGTTAAAGTAGACTACTCATGGCTAGGAAAGATTGAAAATGAATTGCGGTCTTCCATCTATATTCTTAAAGGTATTCAGTACCGGGAGAATGTCGAAATTGAAGTATTTGTCGAGGAAGAGATGCAACAGGTGTTCACTGAATGGATGATTGAATTGACAAATGGACAAGCCGAGATTACAGCAGGTGAAGTGACTTATCTTGAGACAGATATGTAGGTAATTCCCCCTTTCCTGTTTCGGCTGGAACAAACAAATTTTGTTGTAATAAAAAATTCATTTTACCTATCTCAATAAATATTATAAAATAGAGTAGATTTTCCACAAATACTGACATTTTTCTACTTTTACTACTTAGGAGGCAATCGATGTCTATCAATAGACAAGTGTATAATAATAACAAAAAAAGAGTGAAGAAAAGACGAAAACGAATTCTGCTTTGGGTACTAATGCCCCTCCTATTATTGATCATAGGCGCAACAGCTTACGGTGGTTTTTTATACAATAAAGCTGAATCAGTGATGAACAAATCCTATGAGCCCATTGATCGTGATTCTAAGAAAACGAATGTTAAGCTTGAAAATACATCCATTTTATTTATTGGTGTGGATGATAGTGAAAAAAGAAAGGCTAGCGGCAGTTCCCGTTCAGACGCCTTGATGCTTGCTACTTTTAATAAAAAAGATAAATCTATTAAACTATTAAGTATTCCTCGTGATTCATATGTTCATATTCCTGAAAAGGATATTTATACAAAAATTACTCATGCCCATGCTTATGGCGGCGTGAAACTTACGCTTGAAACCGTTGAAGAATTACTTGATGTTCCAGTTGATTATTATGTAAAAATGAATTTCAACGCTTTTATTGACGTAATTAATGCGTTAGATGGTGTCAAAGTTGATGTTCCGTTCACATTTTCTGAACAAGATTCCAAGGACCATGCAAAAGCTATTACCTTGCACAAAGGTTTACAGGAGCTAGATGGTGAGAAAGCACTAGCGTTTGCAAGAACAAGGAAAATTGATAGTGATATCCAAAGAGGTATGCGTCAGCAGCAGATTGTTAAAGCCATCATCGCCAAAGGTTCTTCCATAAAGTCCATCACTAATTACACTGATGTAATGGAAGCTGTCGGAAAAAATATGTCAACCGATTTAACGTTCGATCAAATGAAGTCGTTCATTAGTTATATCCAAGCTGGTAGTGGAATCAATGTTGAATCTTTATCATTAAAGGGCTCTGATTCCTATATTGATCGCATTTATTATTATCAACTGGATGAAACTGCCCTAGAAGAAACAAAATCAACACTAAAGAAACACCTTAACAGAACAAATACGGCAAGTGCAACTGAAAATAAATAAGAAAAAACCCGGATGATTAATAATTATCCGGGTTCTTTCTTTGCATAAATATGGGTGAAAAGAAAACAATAAAAGGGTAAATCACAATGGTGATTTACCCTTTTACGATTTTATTAGTTTTATCTGTTTTTGTTCAAAATCCCCATGATGCGAAGAAGCGGCCGATAATTTTTATTGATTAAACCAATTGTTTCGACAAAAAGTTCAATAGCCAGCACAATAATGGTGATGATTAAGATCGAACCCCAAACGGTTGTAATCGTAAAAATGAAGGCAGCCAATCCAAACATCGCACTCATTGCATAAATTAACAGAACAGTTTCACGATGTGTAAAGCCTAGTTCTAGTAAGCAATGATGTAAATGTGACTTATCTGGAGCTGATAATGACTTTTTATTGTAAATTCGACGTATGATAGCAAAAAAAGTATCTGAAATCGGAACACCTAGAATTATGATTGGAACAACAAATGAGATTAAGGTTACATTTTTAAAACCGAGTAGGGATAAGACCGAGATCATATAACCTAGGAAGAGTGCTCCGGAATCACCCATAAAGATTTTTGCTGGGTGAAAATTATATAATAGAAATCCTAATGTGCTGGCTAGGAGGATTGTCCCCATCGCTACTACATAAGCATTTCCCATCACAATCGCCATTCCGGAAATCGTGATAAAAGCAATGGAAGATACGCCAGCTGCTAGGCCATCCAGTCCATCAATTAAATTGATGGCATTAGTGACACCGACAATCCAGATGACGGTAATCGGAATACTAAAGATACCAAATTCTAAAGAACCATTGAACGGTAAATTAATGAACTCAACTTCCACCCCGCCCCACATCACCACGATGAGAGCTGCAAAGATTTGTAACACAAACTTTATTTTCGCTGATAATTCATAGATATCATCTAAGATACCAGTAGCTAGTATAATTATTCCACCCACAACAATCGCTGCGTGGTATGGACTGTTTGGTTGCAGGATTAATAGACCTAAAAGAAAGCTAATATAAATGGCAAGTCCACCTAAACGAGGCATAATCTTAACATGTACTTTACGCTTATTAGGACTGTCCGTTGCTCCTAATTTAAATGCCAATTTTTTTACAATTGGAGTAATTAAAATGGAGCATAAAAAACATAATATTAAGGTCAGATACAGCATACAGACCCTCCCTATGAATATAATGCCCCATTAATAAATTTTAGAAACAGGCACATATTGCTAAGTACACAACGAACATATTATAGCACACATTTTATATTTTGTTATAAATTGTTGAATTGTTGGAAAATTCCGTCTAAAATAACTAACTATACTAGGTTTTACACATAGTAGACGATTGGCTTCAACAAAAAGTTACAATTATTTCACAATAAATTATTTATGAAGCTTTAATTTGAAGATTTGCATCAAAAACCGAGGGATGGCTAGCATCCTTCTCCATCTCGTAGGCTGTGAAATCAAACGATAAAACCACTCAAGGTTCAATTTTTGCCAGATTCGCGGTGCACGCTGAACCTCACCGGCGAGCACATCAATACTGCCCCCAACACCGATAAAAAGCCCTTTTGAAAACTGATCAAGATTCCTGGCAATCCATTGTTCCTGTTTAGGAAATCCCAATGCCACAAAAATGATATCTGGACAGGCTACCTTGATATCGGACGTAATCTTATTTTTCTCCCAATCAAAAAATCCATGATGACTGCCTACGATTTGAATGTTTGGATAGTGGCTGTTAATATTAGCAACCGCTTTTTGATTGGTCTCCTCACGACCGCCCAATAGATAAATTTTCAGTTGATTCTCATTTCCAAGCTCGAGCAGACGGACCATTAAATCATAACCGGCCACTCTTTCGATAATCGGGTTGTTCAGTATTTTGGAAGCAAGAATGATCCCATAACCATCAGGGACCACCATGTCAGCCGATTGAATGATTTCTTTATACTCTGCATGCTCATGAGCATACATGACAATTTCCGGGTTAGCTGTGACAATAAATGATTTTCGATTACTTTTAATATTCGAGAAAAGTATTTCAACCACTTGATCGAAACGCTTATTCACAAAATTTATATTTAATACGGGAACAAAATTCGTTTTCATGGTTAGATTCCTTTGAATGCTAAGCCTTTTTGTTTTTGCATAACCTCTTCGCGGAACTGCTTCTGCTCTTCATTTGACATTGATTTATAGGATTTTAAGAATCTTTCGTATTCTGGGATAACTTCTTCAACAGGCCCAAATTGCTTGATTTCCCCGTACTCAAGCCAAACCGCTTTTTCACAAAACTCTTTAATTTGTCCCATGGAATGGCTGACAAAGAAAATGGTTTTCCCCTTTTCTTTAAACTCAAACATCTTGTTTTTTGATTTTTGCGCAAAAACCTGATCCCCAACAGATAATGCTTCATCAACAATTAATATATCGGGATTAACAGTGACCGAGATAGCAAACCCGAGACGGGACTTCATCCCACTTGAATATTTCTTAACTGGCTGGTCAATAAATTTTCCGATGTCAGCAAACTCTATGATTTCGGGTTCCATCTCTTTAATTTCTTTCTTTTTAAAACCAAGCATTAAGCATTTTAATTCGATATTTTCTCGGCCGGTTAATTGATTATTAAGTCCTGACGAGATGGCAATAATCGAGGTCGTCCCAATCGAGGTAACCTCTCCAGTAGTAGGTGGAATTACACCTGCAATGATATTAGACAGCGTCGATTTTCCGGAACCATTGACCCCGACCAGACCAATAACATCACCCTGATGGGCTGTAAATGAAATATCTTGAAGCGCGTAAAAGTCTTCACCATACCCGCCAGGTAAAACGACATCAAGAAGCTTTTCTTTTGGTGACCGATGCATCTTATATTTTTTATAAACATTTTTCACTATCACCGTTTCACTCACAAAAAATCAACTCCAATTTACAAATAATCAACAAAACGGTTTCTAAATTTCAAATGTAGGACTGAACCAATTAAAAACAACACTAGGACAGTAATCCAAAAATACAACGTTAATTGCGGGTATTCTGCTGGATACCATGTGGTTCCGAGCAAGGCAGCTCTATACCCTTCGACAATATAATATAAAGGATTTAGTTTTAATATAAAGGCAAAATCAATTCCATTGATCATTAACGAACTCGTTTGCCATAAGAGCGGTGTTAAATATAATAGCATTTTCAGTACGGACTGAACCACCTGCTGTACATCCCTGACAATAGTTGACAGTGTGGATGTGACCAATGCAAGGGCTAATAAAAATAATAACGTAGCAACCATAAAATAGGGCAGCTGGATAAAGTAGATACTCAATTTAAATTCAGTAAATTGCAAAAAGATGGTGACGACCGCCACTAATAATAAATGGGTATAGAAATTCGCCATGATCACAAAGGAGGGAATGGCGCTCATCGGAAAACTCATTTTCGCGATTAATTGAATCCGTGAATAAATGGAACGTGATGATGCGGATATCGCCGGATTCACAAAAAACCAGACGATCATGCCTGTTACCATCCAGATAAAAAATGGAACTTGCATGCCATTATCCATTGGAACCTCTCTGCCTTTACGAATTCCGGCTCCGAATACAAACCAATAAATAGTCAGCTGAATCATTGGATTCAGTATCTCCCATAATCTGCCGAGATAATTATTTGTATTTGCACTCTTCAATTCAAAGGCAGATAATCTCAGGATAAGATAAAAGGAACTGATTTGCTCCTTTACAATTGTAATCATCGATTTCATTAAAATTGTCCTTCCTAAAGCTAATAATAACCTTGTTCATTATACATTAATTTCCCCAAAGGGACATAATAAAAAACAAAGCTTCGACCATAAAAAAATCGAAGCTTGTCACAATTTTTTAATACCCTTTACTTGTGTTTTCAAGATGATTTTTCGAATATATATGACGAACAAGATTTTGACTGGAACGACCTATCGAGTATTGATTCCATTTTTCACAATAATAATCGATTATATTCAGGTCAAAACGGTTGTTTCTAATTATATCGATAATAGTATCCGTATCCGTTACGATTGGCCCCGGCAGGTTTTCTTCAAACCTTTCCATGACCCCGCGATCCCGCTTATAATCTTCAAAATCATAGGTAAAGAAGATCATTGGTTTTCGTAAAAGGGAAAACTCGAACGGAATGGAAGAATAATCTGTAATCAAAAAGTCCGCTGCGACAAGCAGGTCATTAATTTCATAATGATCAGAGGAAAGGTCGACCACAAATTCTGGATAGCGGGTGGAATACTCCTCTTTATTCTTAATCGCCGGATGTAATCGTAAGATTAAAATATATTCCGACCCAAGTTCCCGAGCCATTTTTTCGATCTCAAGCACCAGATTGAAATGAACTAACTGATCATCTCGATAGGTCGGAGCATAGATGATCACTTTTTTCTCTTTCAAAACGGGATGTTTATGTAATAAGGATGCTTTTGCCTGCTGCTTCGCTTCTTCATTAAAATAAAAATCAGTTCTTGGAATCCCTGTCGGCAGGATATTTTCCCTTTTAAGATGAAAGGACTTTATAAAGATCTCTGCCATAATATCCGAGCCAACGACCACTTGGTCAAATTTACTGTATACCTGTAAGAAACGCTGTTTTGCTTTTTCAGATCTAGTTTTTACTGATTCATCTTCCAGTCCAAATTTTTTCATAGCACCGGACGCATGCCATAACTGAATACATTGGACCTCTTTCTTAAGTGTTACCGCTGCTAAAAAGCCAAAATAATTATCAATGAAAAGATAGCGGGATGTAGCTAAATGGAAAACCGCTTGTACCCAATGAATCAGATGTCGGACATCAAACAGAAGAACAGTTCCTTCACGAGCGTCGTTAAATTTATGAAATGCCTTTTCTTCGCAGAGAAAAACCACTTTCATCGGAATCTTTTGCCGGCGAATTTCTTCATATACATACTGGCTGTTATCACCAAAACTAACAACAAACGTGGTCTTGTTCATAAGCGGTACCAATGAAAATATAGAAAAAATACACTTAAAGATCAATAAATAAAAACAAATGGCTAGTTCCCTAACCATTTGTGACAGCATTTAAATCGTCTTTGATTTGGGAAGTAGAGATCCCAATCGTTCTTGGCAGGTAAATAACCTCACAATATTCCTTTAAAAAGTCAAATTTACCTTTCCAATCATCACCCATCACAAATAAATCAATATTATGTTTGATGACATCTTGGATTTTTTGATCCCACGTATTTTCTGGAATCACTTCATCAACAAAACGAATCGATTCTAAAATTAATTTTCTATTTTCGAAACTGTGGTACGCCTGCTTATTCTTTCCTTTATTAAATTCGTCAGTGGAAAGACCAACAACCAAATAATCGCCTAAATCCTTAGCACGGCTAAGTAAATTTATATGTCCAAAATGTAACAAATCAAATGTTCCATATGTTAGAATCTTTTTCATTAGAGTGATTCCTCCTGTATTTAGTATTAAGAAAAGTTTGGAGAATTTATTCATCACAAGAGTAATTTCAGTATACGGCATAGTTCACCAAATCATTATAAGACTAACACCTATAAAATTCAATGTGTATTTCCTTGATTTCCATGTAAAACCCACAAATGGAGAAATGTACCCATAGATAAAAAGTGTAAGCGCCTGTTTAGTGAAGTCCACTAGCCGATTGGCCCTGAAGCTGGATTCAAATAAAAAGCTGACTTGCATTCCAAGTCAGCCAACAATCATTTTAATTCCCTAGCAATATAAAGCTTACTTACCCACCCAAACTTGCCATTAGATAGCCTGATATTGTACCAATTTTTCTCTTTATCCATTATGATGTTTCCTTTGCTATCCAAGGCCAACTGCACATACTCATTTAAATGAAGAGTAGCAATTTCCTTATTTGTGGTGGAAGCATCTGGACGTACTTTTAATACATCAGTCCCGGTTCCAACAACTCTTCCTAGATTGAGCACTGTGAAATAATCATCGTAGGTTGAGAAGGGAACTTTAATGGTCGCATCCTGTTTATTTACATTGACCTTTAGATTATAATCATTGAATTTCTCAAGTAAGAAAAAATTCTTATCTTTTTTAATGGTGCTTGATAAATCCTTTTTTGCCTTTGCTAGAATTCCTATAGGAAATTTATCTTTCCCCGCCGGTATTCCTGGTAAGGTAGGAACACTATTATTAATGGACGCATTTTCATAATTTTTTTGCTCATAGGCCAAGATTTTTTGCATATGCTGGGCAATTCCATTGCCCCAGTTCGGGTCACTAGCATACCAGTAATTCATGCCGATACTTTTACTTGCGATTCTCTTTCCTTTGGAATCATTTGTTCGGTAGCCAAGTAGTGCTCCTTCAAAATGAGCGCCGTTCGGATTGAGGTAATCAGCCTTCATTTTTTGGGCAACATAATTAATACATTGCTCCACTGTAGAGAAACGGTAGGCTCCTACAAAAGGAGCGGCATCATAGGCACCATAACCAAACAAATTCTTTTTACCTAATGAAATATTAGAAGTGCCAAAGCCGCTCTCGTGTATGGCATGTGCCGCTAAGTATAAAGCGTTAACCCCGTACTTTTTACCTGCATCAATAAAGGCTTGCCCTTTGTTTACCAGTACACTTGGCTTGCCGTTAATATTTTTCGAGATGTAATCATTGATTTGCTTAGCAGTAACTGTAGATTGAGTCCGTAAATCAATAAACCGATAGTCCGTTAGCTTATATTCCTTAATATAGCTTTTATAAACATAACCTGTTTTCCCATTGTAAATGACTTCGTACCAGTCATTAAGTTTTTTACCGGTTGATTTAACGCTCGAACCATTTGGAATAACTGCTAAAATTGTTGAGTCTTCTCCTGATTGCCGCATATTTAAATCGTCCAAAACTAAGTAGTACATTCCATTGCTTGTACTTACTGGAGGATTTACAGGTGTTTTTGTGGGTGCTAATTGGGATTTACTAACATCATCGCTATTAATATAAAGGCTTTTCCCTTTGTATGTAATCTGGTACCATGTTTTCCCTATACTATTAACTACCTTTTGGGACGAGTACAACCTATTTCCAACAGGAAGACTCCCTACAACTTTTTTCTTTGTATCCGGCGTTGAATAAAGGCTGGCCGTTTTTTTCGTAAAATAATAAGTTCCACTCGTTTTGATATATTGATCGTATTCCTTCACATAACTGCCGCTGACCCAGCCTGATTTTTGATAGGTTTTACCCTTATATTTATGGGCATAAGTTACCTTATAATAGCTGCCGTTTTTCTCTGTCCCATAAATCACTTTCCCCTTTGGGATCGTGAGAATTGTTTTGTATTTAGTACTTGCCCCTGCCCGCAATCTTAGGTTGGTCGTTGTTTGAAATGTTGTTTTACTTAGCCGAACAACACTAGCAGCTTCGGCATGTTCGATACTGATTGGTGCTAGCGGAATCGTCATTCCGCTGCTCAGACCACCTATTAATAATCCGGTGGATAGAACAAAAACTTTCCCCATGTTTTTCATTGACTCTGCATCCTTCTCTCTACTTTTTGATTTTCCGTCATCGTAACGACTCAAGCTTCTTCATCAGAAATGAACGTTCGTATTAGGGACTATCGCTTCACCTCATTTTATTTTTACTAAACTACTATTGTTAAAAAATATTAAAACAACTTAATATAAATCCTTCGTATAAAGGTAAGCTGCACTTACCCAAGCAGTTGATGCATCCGCCATTTTTAGTTGGTACCATGAATTTGATGGGTCCATCATTAAAGAACCATCTGATTTTGTAACAATAGAAACATACTCATTGAATCCCAATTTTCCAATCGAGGGGTAGGATTTGTCTGGCCCTTTTCGAATATTAAGCTCTGAAACTGTAACTCTTCCTAAATTTTTCACAGATAAAAAGTTTTTATATTTACTAAAATCCACATCATTGGTCCAGTATTCTTTATTGTCCACTTTAACCCTCAGCCAAAAGTCATTGGTTTTTTCTAGAAGATTAAAGGAGGCTCCTTTTTTAATGGTTTTGACAGCGTCATGAACGCCTTTTTGACTATTAAGAACGATTTGTTTATCTGCTGAGAGGGTGACACTCGCAACAATACCGGCCGGAAACACATCCCCGCCAACGGGAACAGATGGTCTCGTTGGGACTAGAGTATCAGCCTTGGCCCCAGCATAATAGGCTTTATCATAGGAAAGAATCCTTTCCATATGCTGGCTAATGACCTTTCCCCAATTCGGATCACTTGCGTAGAAAAAGTTCATTCCTTCACTGCTGGAATCAATTCTTGCATTCGTTAATGTTTTGGTGCTGAACCCTAAATAGGCCCCTTGATACTTCCAATTTGCAGGATTTAAGTACGTTGATTTCATTTCACGGGCAATGTAGTCAATGCACAGTTCTACACTAGCAAACCGGTAAGCAGCTATAAAAGGAGCTGCATCATACGCACCAAAGCCAAATAAGTTGTTCTTGGCCATCGAAATAGGGGAGGTTCCATAGGCGCTTTCGTGGATTGCATGGGCTGCTAGGTAAAGTGCATTTACCCCATATCTTTCTCCAGCCTTAATAAATACCTTGCCTTTATCAGACAGAATACTTTTCTTCCCTGTATTTCTTACATAGGAGGCAATATAATCATCAATTTGACTAGCAGTGACAAGCGATTTTGTCCTTAAATCAATGAACTGGTAGCTATCTTTCACACCCATGGGATCACCTGTTATCACCTGCTGAAGGTATGTACCATATATATATCCGCTTGTTCCTGCATAGTTGACTTTATACCAGCCATTGGAAGTCTTACTGGTTGGGATAATAATCGTTCCAGTCGGAATCACAGTTAGAATAGTGGCATCCGTTCCTGCAGCTTGCCGTAAATTTAATGGATTCGTAACCGCATATGTATTTTTAGCTATCGCTTCCTCGGTAATCGCATCGGCAGGCGGGGTTACCTCACCCTTGTCTATTCCACCTGTGCTGGGTGTCTCAGCAGGCTGAGTGTACTTCGTAAAATCACCGCCGTAGACATAGCCTGCTTTACCGTTATAGGAGACTCTATACCAATCTCCTATCCTTTGCTTTACAGATATGATTGTTAGTTTCGGTATTTCCACTAGTTTGGTATAACTTTTCCCATAAGAGGCGTATAAATAGGTATCAAAATTGGCTTGATACTCTGTCTCTGTTTCGGAAGTTAACGTATATTTACTTACATCTCCACTATAAACGTAAAATGATTTCCCATTGTACGAAACTTTATACCAAGTTTGTCCGACACTATTTACTGCCTTATTAGCGGAATAAAGTCCGTTGTCACTTGAAAGGCTATAAACTGTGCTTTTCTTTGTATCTGGAGTCGGATACAGTTTCACTGTCTTTTTTGGAAAATAATAAGCACCCGTAATCGAACTATATTGATAATATTCCTTTAAGTAAGTTCCCTTTACCCAGCCAGTGGTTGTCACATTCTTCCCTTTACTTGAATAGATATAGGTCACCTTATACCAGTCACTTAATTTCTCCGAGCTTATCAGGGTCTTCCCCTTCGGAATTGTCAGAAGTGTTTTATAGTTTGTACTTGCTCCTGAACGGATATTGACATGATCGATGGTTTGAAACGTTGTTTTTTGAAATTGAATCGTCTTTGGAGCTAGAGAACTTTTCTCTATATACAGGGTGGTAACCCAACCAATTTTTGTTACCTTAGTTCCCCTTGAGGTAAATTGGTATGAGACCTTAAACCAGCTGCCTTTTTGCTCCATTGCCGTAATTGTTTTAGATTTAGGAATTTGAGTGATTGTTTTATGGTTTGTACTTGGACCCATTCGTAAATTAACATTTGCCGTTGTTTGATAACTGCTGTTTGCTAATCTTACTGCGCTGGCTGCCTCAACCTGATGTAAACCATTTGGAACAATAGGTGCTGCAATCTCACCTAAAAATAAACTAGTAGATATGAGGAAAACTTTACCGATATTTTTCAATGAAACACCTCCCTATGTCTCTTAATAAGATATTAGTTGGCAATTTTCTACAATTCTTTCAAAAAGATCATATTATGCCGAAAAAGGGATGAAATCTATCATTATTATCTCTTATTCATCCAAGATTTTAAATAGATTCCAATAAATACTTGTTGCAATAGAGAAAAATAGGAAATTTTTCTTATAAAAATGGGGTGGTTTTTCGTAGAATTTGTCACAACTCTCTGACTTGAGGCGGGTTAAAATGACAAAAACGCCCATTTTCAAACATGGGCGTTTTCGGTCTACTTATTTTCGATTCTTCAAAATTACTTCTTTAACCACTCGTTCCGCTGCATGTCCATCTTCTAAATAACAAAACCGCTGATAAAATTCATCCAGACGATCGTTCGAAATAGCTGCCTCTCCTAGACCTTTAATGGCAGTAATCACTTCATCCGTTGTTTCGACGAGCGGTCCAGGTGCTTTTTCTTCAAAATCAAAATAAAAACCTCGGATATCATCCTTATATTCTTGCAGATCATATGTAAAAAATACCATCGGTCGTTTTAAATTGGCATAATCGAAAAATACAGAGGAATAATCAGTGATCAGTAAATCGCTGATTAGATAAAGCTCTTGAATGTCCTCATGCTTGGAAAAATCCCAGGCAAAGCCTTGGTACGCCTCCAAATTAAAGTTTTCAGCTACTAAATAGTGCATCCGAAGAATGATAATATATTCATCACCGAGCTCTTGCTTTAGTTTTTCCAGATCCAAATGTAAATCAAGCTTATATTTGCCCTCTTGATGAAATTGGTTATCGCGCCACGTTGGTGCATAGAGAATCACCTTTTTATCATTAGGCAGTTGATGTTTTTTCTTAAATTCCTGTGCGATTTCTTCATGACCCTGTTTGTAAAAAATATCATTTCTAGGATAACCCGATTCAATCACTTCTTTTTCAAACTGAAAAGCACGCTTAAATATTTCCGTTGAATAGCGATTGGGAGAAATTAAGTAATCCCAGTTGCGCGATTCCTGATAAAATTCCTGCTTATATTGCTCCGTCGTCGTCCCCGCCATGAGCACTTCTTTCATATCATGGGCCAGCTTCTTTAAGGGTGTTCCATGCCATGTTTGCAGATAAATCGTCTGCTTAGGTTTCGGAATCCAGAGTGGCATCCGGCTATTGGTCACCCAAAATCGTGCCCTTGCCATCAAGAACAGCCACTTTACCGAAAACCGCCTAGCAAACGGAATACCTTTATCGATGAATCCTTTTTCAAAACGAGGATCGACACTCCAAATAAGTTCATATTCAGGATGGTTCCTTTGCAGGTATTCGTAAATCGCCCGAGGATTACAGCTGTATTGCTTGCCAAGAAAGCTTTCGAACATAATCAGGTTTTTCCGAGCCGGAATAAGGGAAACCAATTGAAATACCCATTTGTACCCTACTATTACTAGCCTTTTCACCGATGATACCAATCAAACCGCGCTCCTAACGATATTAAAAGAGACACTGAAAGGGCTGCATCATAATATCCGCAGCCTTGTGTCCAATCAAAATCCTACTTATTAATTTTTACTTCTTGGTCGACAAGCTGAACTAAGTAATCTAACAACTGGTCTCTCAGTTCCTCTCTACTTAACGCCATTTCGATCGTTGTTTTAATAAATCCAAACTTTTCGCCCACATCGTAGCGGATTCCTTCAAAGTCATACGCATATACATTTTGGAGACTATTCAAACGTTGAATCGCATCTGTCAACTGAATTTCGCCGCCTGAGCCTGTTTCTTGATTTTCAAGGAGATCAAAAATCTCTGGGGTTAATATATATCTGCCCAGAATAGCTAGATTTGAAGGCGCTAACTCGACTGGCGGCTTTTCAACAAAGTTTCTCACCTCATACATGCGGCCATCTTGCCGGCTCGGATCAATAATCCCGTAACGATTGGTTTCTTCCAACGGGACTGGCTGAACACCGATCACCGAAGCACCGACTTTATCGTACATATTCATTAATTGTTTTAAAGAGGGAACTTTTGCTTGGACTATATCATCCCCCAATAACACTGCAAATGGTTCGTTCCCAATGAACTTTCTGGCGCACCAGATGGCATGTCCAAGGCCTCTTGGTTCCTTTTGTCTAATATAATGAATATCAACATTTCCCGGCTTACGAACTTCCTCGAGAAGTTCAAACTTCTCTTTTCGAGCTAGATTTTCCTCTAGTTCAAATGCGCTGTCAAAATGATCTTCAATCGCTCGTTTGCCTTTTCCTGTAACGATGATAATATCCTCAATTCCCGATTCAATCGCTTCTTCGACTATGTATTGAATGGTTGGTTTATCAACGATTGGGAGCATTTCTTTCGGCATCGCCTTCGTAGCAGGTAAAAATCGCGTCCCTAGGCCAGCAGCAGGGATAATCGCCTTTTTAACTTTACTCATTATTTATGTCTCCTTAAAATAAATTCTAGTTCTTATTATCTAAATTCCAGCCTCATTTTAATACCTGATAGAATGAGGCCATTGCCCTTTTATTGTATTCTTCTGGAATAAATTCATCAAGTCTATTATCAAACTCATTTCTAGCTAATTGAGTGAGACCTTGCTCTAGCCCTGCTATACTATTTTCAACTAATAAGCCGTACCTTCCATTTTCCAATACATTTCGATTCGCTACAATATCTGTTGCAATGATTTTCATCCCATGGGTCATCGCTTCTAATAATACCATTGGCTGTCCCTCATAATGGGAGGAAAGTACAAAACAATCACATTTTTTCATAAGGGTAAATGGATTTTCAAGTTGTCCCGTTAGATAGACAGAATCCTTTAAGTTCAATTCTGCAATTAAATTCTCTAAATCTTTTCTTAACGGACCCTCACCTAGAATATACAGCATTGAATTTTGGAAGTTCTCATGAAATCTGCCAAAAGCCTTAATTAAGTTATCCTGACCTTTCTCTGGTGATAATCTTCCCATTGTGATGAAGTTATAATTTTCTTTAACTGGCTGGGGGATCATCGTTTCTTCAATCGTTTCATTACTTTCTTCTATTTCCATCGGAACAACTAGTTTGTATTTTTTCGAATGAAGTATTTTATACAACGAAGTATTAATTCTTTCATGTAACTGTTTACGTCCTTCATATTCACGAACAATCGTTAATGCGGACGAATCCATCCAGCCAAGGAAGGTTCCTCTAACAGAAAGCCGGCTATAGATTCCTTGCTGGGTCCGAGCTTCTGTATCCACATCGACTAATCGACCCTTATAGTCCTTACCTGATGCAACTTTTTCTGTTCCTTCAAGAAAATATGGCTTGCTCCAAATGTCATGTCCTTGTCCATGGGAAATAATGGCTAATTTCTGCACGGGTGTTTGAAACAAAATACTATCCGGAAGCATTTCAAAACATGCCTGGTCTAGCCAGCCGACAATTCGGTCCTCAAGCGTAAACTTATAATAATGATTGGATATGGTTTGAACCTTACGTAAAATTGCCACTTCCTGATTTAGGTATTTCATGGCTGGCGCAAGTTCAGTTGCACCTGCTACAACAGGTGGCCTGTTCCAGATAACTTGATCTTTAGGAAGAGAGATTCTTGCCCTTGCTTTAAAGACCGTATTATTAATAATTTGGTCATCAAACAGAGCCTCATTGATTAATGATTTCGTGATACTATCAGGAGAATCTTCATTTCCTAATTTTAATATTTTTTCAGGATTAATCGAGTTCATGACGTAATCAAATTTAAACTCCTCGGCAAATTCGACTAAATTACTTTTATTTAACTCCATCGTTGCAGGTGATACGCTGACAAGCTTGTCAAACCTTTCGTAGACGGAAAAAAGTCCGCGTAAATTAATACGATGCGGTCGGCGCCCATTGATGACTTTTTCACTATCTGTACGGATGTCATTATGCATATAACAGATTTTTTTCTTGGCATCGGAAGCTAGCAAATATTTGGCCCAATATAGGCTGTACCCGCTGAAGTCGATTGCATAATCAAATTGTGCCCGTCCTGATAATCTGTTGTATTCCCGCTGGTAGGCTTTCTCCGGATAAAGCTTCTTTGTTACTTTACTATGCGCACCACGGTTATGTACAAATTTATCCCGATAAACTTCCAAAAGACTACGTACTTCTAAGCCGCTTCGGAACAGGAACCTGGCATTCTTATTCACCTTGGCAAGATTATTTAATGCTTCCTTCGCCTTTGGGGGTTTCATCAAAATACTCACATCATACTTCGTATAATCGATGTTATCGACAAGATTAATAAAGGAGGAAGTAATCCCATTGTTCAACAACCCGCCAGGATAAATAAGGATTTTCTTTTTTCCCTTGTCTAATTGATTAATGACGTTGACCGGATTCTTTTCCTGATGAAAAACGTATTGGACGATCCTTTCGGTAACCTTTCCATCATCATGATTAGTGAATTTATTTTTTGCTGCTTGGTAGATGGGACGGAAGTTTTCACTTATTGCCGAGATATCCAGAACAGCCTTTGCTACTTCTTCAATGGTAAAGAGAGTCGGCCCTGGTAATTCGTCCTCGGACAGATACATGCCTCTTTCTTCACGATAATCATCATAATCCCAAATATAGAATAAAATTGGTTTATTAGTGACGAGGTAATCAAAAAAGATACTAGAGTAGTCGGTAATTAACAGATCCACCACACTTAACAACTCATTCGTATCGACAAAGTCTGGGATGAGGATATCTTTGATTTCACTAAATTTCCGTGCCTGATCATATAAAAAAGGATGAACTTTAACCAAAAGGTTATAGTCTTTTCCAACCTTATTCCTCAAATAATTCATTTCACTTATGATTTGAAACATATCATTTTTTGCTTTGGATATATTAGTTCCTTTCCATGTTGGAGCATAAAGCAGGGTTTGTTTATTTTTATCCATAGCCAGCCCTAATCCTTCTAAAAAAAGCTTGAATTTCTCCGAATCCGTTTGATAGGTAAGATCGATTCTTGGATAGCCATCTTGTAAAATTTTTCCATTATAAAGACCGTTCAATTTATAACTATCAAGTAAGATTTTTGTTGTATGGTCATTTGGACTTAAGAGGTAATCCGCACTCAGAAAATTCCTTACCACATTCTGCGAGTGGGCAGGATTCCCAGGGATATCAAATCCCATACTCTTAAGCGGGGTCCCATGCCATGTATTAATATAGATTTGGTCCGCCTTGGGAATAAAAAAGGCCTGAAAGGTAGAATTATTAATTAGATACTTACTAGTAGCTAACCACTTTAGATATTGCTTGGAATTCCGTTTGACAAATATCACATTTTTCAAATCTTGATAATCTGTAAGTACTCTATTTAGCTCCTCGGGATTATTAATTGACCAAATATGTTTGAAGTTCTTATATTTTGGGTTATTGACAAGGTATTTAAAGATCGCATAGGGACTATCTGTTAAACTTTTTCCGTCCCTGCTTTCATATAAAATGGTATCGTCAATCACGTTTAATTTTTCTAAGTACCTTCTATATTGAAAATTTCTACGATGATTGGACTTTCTTAAATAATTATAGAGGGGTCCAATAATAAATTTGATTCTTCTTTTTAAAACCTTTCGATTCATAAAAATTTACAGCTCCCTTGCAAGTTCACTTTCTTCTATTTTTTATTAGCTATTCTTACCAATTTTGAGGAGTTCTATGTACGGAGCAGACAATCTACTTTTCTAAACCAAAAAAAGCAAATGGAAATGACAAAATTTGTTTGTCATCAATTTGCTAGTTTGCCATTGATATTGTACTAACCCAGCCACTTTACTATAATGAAGAGAAGACTCACCACAAATACAGTTAAGGGGCAGTTACAAATGCTTTTTTCGATGATCATTCCTGTTTATAATGCAGAAAAGTATGTACATGAGGCGATTGAAAGTCTTATTAATCAAACAGTAAACTTTAAAGAAAATGTCGAAATAGTTCTGGTTGATGATGGAAGTACCGATCAATCAAAGATTATCTGTCAAAACTACGTAAGCCAATATCCCAGCAATATTACATATGTCTACCGCGACAATGCCGGACCTGGCAGTGCCCGGAATACTGGTCTTAATCATGTATCAGTTCATTCCGATTATATTGGCTTCCTTGATGCCGATGATCTTCTGTCCGAGAATTCACTTGAAAAGGTGGCCAGTTTCTTTTCTCAGCATGAGGATGTTCAACTTGCTGTGATTCCCCTTTACCATTTTGAACGAATCGATACCCCGCACCGATTAAATTATCGGTTTGAGCGTGGAGACCGGGTGATTCATATTCTCGAAGAGTATACGGGGATTCATTTTCATATTGGCGGATGCTTTTTTAAAGCGGAGCATTTTCTTAACAATCCTCATATGCGTTTTCAAACAGATATTAAATTTTGGGAGGATGCCCTCTTTATCAATACCTTTTTATTAGAACATAAGCAATACGGGGTGGTCTCCGAAGCAAAATACCATTACCGCCGCCGTGTAGATGAGGACTCCCTCGTGAGTAATGCCTGGTATCAAAAATCAAGGTACACAGAAATGATTAGACGATGTTATTTAAAACTGATTAATGAATCCAAGAGTCGATACAATGAGATTCTGCCATATGTACAGTTTTTAATCACATATCATAGCCGGTTGTATCTTTTCCCAAAAAACAATCCCATTATATATGAGGTATTAACGCAAGAAGAACAAGAAGAGTTTTTTGAGGAGTTTGTCCGGTTAATTCAATTGTTTGATCAGAAATACATCATAGAACAGGACATGCCCTTTTATTATAAAACCTATTTGCTAAACTTGAGTGATAATGGCTGGCCCTACAAGGAGGATTTCAGTCCCAAAAAGATTGAAAAACAAAAGGTCGTGATAACAGATTGTAACTACCGTGGTTTAAAGTGGTTAATTAAGGGTCATTTCAAGAATAAAGCATACTTTATGAAGGAGAATGATCGTCTGTTTATTAAAGCGAAAGATAAGCTTACGTATTTGCCGAAAACCGAAATTCCAGGAAAGCTAAGGATCATCTGGGGGACTATAGTCCGGAATTATGAGCATGCCGGTTTCGAAACCACTCTACCCTTTTACCGGAGTAAATTCCAATTCGGCCTGGAAACCGAATCGGGTAATAGATACATGTTAAACGAAGTAAACTTGAAAAAAGTAAAGTTGGGTTAATATAAAAAGGGTGAATCCAAAATAAAATGGATCCACCCTTTTTTCATTATTGATAGACAGGAACATCGTAGAGCAACGTGAATTGTGTTAACGTACTTAGCATCTGTGACATTCTCGTTGTTTGTTTTATAGCCCAGCCGATATCTGTTGCATACTGATGAGCTGCATAGCCATAGGTATCCATCGCTGCTGGATTCCAGCGCATTTTATATAATGTGTCTTGTCCAGCATGGATGTAGTTTTCAGCCGCAAATTTTGCCCCGCCAATGATTGCCTTCTCAACTGTCGTCCATCCCTGTTCATAAGCAAACTGTGCACCATAGTAATCTGGGTTTCGATCATAAGCACCCACGCCATACACATTATAAACCGTAACGCCGTTAACTTTTATTCCAGTGGCAAGCGCACTTTTGCCATTACCTGTTTCTAAGAAAGAATGACTGATAAGGTATATTTCATTAATATGGTAGGTTTGTGCTGCTTTAATATAAGAACTTCCCTTACCAGCTAATACCCCTTTTCCATAAAGAATTCGGTTATTCAATTCGGTTGCATTTGTCCCGGCTGGATGCGACAAGATTAAGAATTGCAAATACGTATCCGAATTGGAGCGGAAGTTCAGCGGGTCCAGATAATATTCAATTTGTGAGGTCGTAGCTGCAGACCAGACTGAATTTATATCAGAAACCGGCGATGCATTCTCTTGCATATATAAAGCTTGTTCTAGAGTCAAATCATATTCAGTATTTTTTTGTACACCTATATCTGATTTCTTAATATAGCAAACTATCATTTTACCATTTACATTAATTCTGGATTTATACCAATTTTCGCTATAATCATAAAACCTTAATATAGTATTTCTCGAATACTTTCTAAGTATTTGTGCTTCGGTTGATGGTAGAGAATAAACATTAGTTATTGATTTTAATGATAAGCCTTGAAGAACTTTATTCGATTCACTTGCCTTTTCTACATCGTTTTTATAGATATAGATTGTTTTACGCTTTCCTGCCACATTAATAGCAGATTTATACCAATTTGAAGTAAACGAATAAAACTTTAATATGGAACCCTGACCATAGGTCTTTAATGTATTGGCTGATAGAGTTGGAGATATATACATCTTTGTTGGGCTTTTCAAAGCAATTCCTTGTTGTAATTCAGGATTATCCGTAATCTGATCTACATCGTCTTTAGCAATATACACTACATGTTGAGTTCCATTATAAGTAATGCTTGATTTATACCATTGAGACGAATAGGTATAGTACTTTAAAGTTGATCCCGATGGATAGGTCCTTATTACATGAGCACCTTTTTTTGGTAAGGAATACATATTAATTGGTTCTTTCAACGAAATACCTTTTTGTAACTTAGGGTTGGTTGTGGGTTTCTCAATATCATCTTTGTGAATATAAATGGTCCGCCACTGGCCATTCACCGTTACGAACGATTTGTACCATCCCGATGTAAAGCTATAAAAAGTTAGAAATGAATCTTTGGCATATGTTCGCAACACTTGCGCAGTTCTTGATGGTGAGGCATACATTTTAGTTGGGTTCTGTACCGCAAACCCCCGTTGTTTAACCGGATTAGCTGTCGGTATTTCTATATCATCTTTATGAATATATATAGTCAGCCACTGACCATTCACGGTTACGTTCGACTTGTACCAACCAGATGTATAGGTATAAAATTTTAGTAGCGAGCCTTCGCTATAAAACTTTTCCACTTTTGAACTTCTTGTTGGTGAAGTATACAAATTGGTTTCGGATTTAATTGCAATTCCTTCATATTTTACCGGGGTAGAAGTCACTAACTCAATTGCACCTTTTTGTATGTAACCTGATTGATCGGTTCCATCGACATTGACAGTAGTAACATACCAATCCTCTGAAAAATCATACACTTTTACTGAAGTACCCTCTGTATATGTCTGAAGGCTGGTAGAGTCTATAGAATTTTCGGCAAAGACATTAGTCTCTGGCTGGATCGTTATCCCAGTAAGTTCGACCTCTACATTCGAATTTTTATCCGCCGCCACATTGTCTTTTTCCACTGTTGTGGTTTTAACTCTTGTTACTTGATCCTTCTCAACTGGAGCAGATGTTTCTTCAGTTACTGATTCCTTTTCAACCCCAGCTGTTGTTTCTTTAGTTACTGATTCCTTTTCAACCACAGCTGTTGTTTCTTTAGTTACTGATTCCCCTTCAACCGCAGCTGTTGTTTCTTTAGTTACTGATTCCTCTTCAACCACAGCTGTTGTATCACTATTAACCAGATTCTGGTTAATCCCAGCTGTTGTATTCTGGCTCTCGACAGAAGTTATTGCTTCCTCCGTTGAGCTCCCCTCTGCTAAAGCAGGTAAAGGGCTCATTGTAAATAATAAGCCAGCAATAGCAGCATGCACAACTATCTTTCTAACCTTCTCCATAATACCTCCCTATAAGTAATAAATAATTTTTAGAGACCTCTTGTCCCTTCAGTCCTCTACAAAGTTTGACCTTGAAATGAGAATAATAACGTTCTCTATAAATCTAGCAAAATATAAATGTAATACTTCAAGAACATATTTCAGTAGACGAACTATTTTATATTGTAACAATATAGTTATAGAATTTTAATCTATTTTTACAATTTACGACAAATTACTTATTCCATAAACAACAATTTATGGGGCCTTTTAACTAGGGCTATAAAATTAAAGAGCTATTCCCTAATGAGAATAGCTCTTTTGTGGCTGCTCTAGCTTATTTTATAGTCTTATTTAGTTGATTAATTTGACGAATCGCATCATAAATCCTTTTTCTGTTATTTTCATCAGTAAATGGATAAAAGCTTTCTACCCTTTTTACATAATTAATTGGCATTACACAATTACTTTCCATATAAGAAATAATCGTATTCACAAGGTCATCTTTATTATCAATAATTTCTCCAAATCCCATTGTTTCATAATTGAAATAACCTTCTTCAAGATGATTCTTCTCAAATTGGAAATATAATAAAGGCTTTTTTAAATACGCAAAGTCAAATGCTACAGAAGAATAATCTGTAATAAGCAAGCTGGATTCATTGAAATACTGGCGATAACTTTCTTCTAGCTTTGTGATTTTAATTTTAGGGTTGATATTAAAATCCTTTAATTGCTGCCTGATATTAGGATGCGGGAAAAACACAATTTGATAATTATATTTTTCGGCAGCTTTTACTAAGTTCTCATCGCCCAATAAACTATTGAAGTTTTCAAAATATGCACTTTCTCTAAAAGAATCACTATAAGGCCTTTCTCCAGTTAAAGGATCAATCTTATGAACTAAATAATTCCTCCATGTTGGCATTATAACGATTTGCCTCTTATCATTGTTTTCAAGTTTGTCAAAGCGGGCAAATCCTGTTAGAGCTACGTTTTTCTCTTCATAGTTATATGAACCATTTATTATTGAGTCATATTCTTGTTTTGCTGAAGTAATGAACAGACTTATATTCTTTTTATACTTATTTAACCAACCAGATATATCATCTTTTGTAATTCCGTGTTGAAGAAAAACATAATTAAATTTAAATAAATCATTGTAATACTTCTTCATCTTTTGAAATGGATTTATTACATATTCATCAGCGTGTGATGAAATTATATTATCAGATAATAGATGTAGAAGTTTATGTTTGTACGAACCATAAGAAACCACGGGACCTATTTTTTTTAATCGATTAAAATCTTCACTTTGGTTGTTAATTATAAAGTATTTTTTTATACCGTCCTTTTGATCCATTGCATATTCAAATAATGCCTCAGCATTATCATCAGCCTTATTCAAGCGGTCTAGAAATAACCATACCTGTTTTTCCCCTTTAAGATTTAACAATATTCGGTAAATCAGACGAACAATAAAAGCTTTCCTTGCCCCTACTTTTTTACTTCTCAACAACTTCTTCAGAATAAATCTTTCTAATATCCTTTGAACTTTTATATCATTTTTAAACACCACAAATGACTTTTTTGATTTCTTATAATAAATCCCAAGGTTTTGGCTAGTAAAGTAGCTCCATTTAGAATTGTTTATCCTGGAAAGAGGACCAAATTTATAATCAACTTTTATTAATTTATTCCCAAAACCAATCTTTAATTTTATTTCTTCTTTATTTTTCACCTTAGACAATGGTATTTCTAATCGATACCCTAAATATTCTTTAATCAATCTACCTAATACATATATATTATATGGTTTTCTTTCAATAATTTTTGAATAATAAATTTCAGAACCAACTTCAGCAATTACTTGTAAATCACTTTTATCAAATAAAGAACCAAAATTCCCTTCTATATACAGAACTTCGTTTTCAATATATAAGAGTTCTAAAGTTAACTTTTGCTTTTTTAATGAATTAATTATATTATTGCCACACTGTAAAAGCACATCATCCTTTAGAAAGATTGTTTTATATAAGTTTTTCTCACTATTGGAGGTTTTTAGACTAAGCAGGAAATTCTTTCTTTGTAGATTCAAGTTATTTTGATCTAAAATAACTTCTACATCTATATATTCTAAGATCCTTGCCAATAAATCGAAGAACTCACTCTTTTCAGTGTTATTTAATATTCCCTCATTATCAGAAATATTTATTCTCCATTGGATATCATATGCCAGCATATATTGAATATATTTAGGGACCTTACCAAATTTTTCAAGTGAATAATTTATCATTTCCAATTGAAACTTTTTTAAGTATTCATTGTACCATTTACTATCTCGTTTTCCACTTTGTGTAGCAGATGATGTATCCGATCTTCTTCGATAGTTGTATTGACCTTTCGGAACCACTCCATATTGCTTCTTTTCTAGTATAATTTTTGTCAGCCACTCTGTATCTTCAGCATATTTCATACTCTCGTTAAAAAAATGATCTTTTGTTGCAGCTTGCTTGATGAAAGAACTTGGTGCCGAAAGTTGAATATTTTTTGGTTCATCTAAAATATTAATGATCCTTTTTTTTGTGAATTTATTATTCAGGAGATGCGGACCTGTTTCGAGTCCAAAAAATTCCATAGGGATTGAAACTACATCAATTTCATTTCCCTTTTCCTCAAAAAATTTATACACTGATGTTAATGTTTTCGGTGATAAGGTGTCATCAGGGTCTAAAAAATTAATGTATTTACCGGTTGCAAGTTTTAATCCAGCATTCCGAGCACTACTTGCTCCATTATTATCCTTTTTTATATAAATAATATTTTGGGGATAATTCAGTGCGTAAGATTCACAAATATCTCCACTATTATCTAAGCTTCCGTCATTAACCAATATAATTTGGATATGATGTGAAAAATCTAATGTTTGATTAATAACACTATCAATAGCTTCTTCTAAATATTCTTCTACATTATAAATCGCCATAATTACTGAGAATAGAAATTGATGGTTTTCCTTTTGCACTTAAGACACTCCTCCTTTTAAAATTTACTATCTACTATCATTGATTTTCACCCTGCCCGGGATGTTTAAAGTTTGTTAATGCAGGAGTTAGAAATATCGAGTTAACATTATTAATTAGAATAACTTGATCAATTTTATTTTCTTCGACGTATTGCTCGACTGGCATTTTATTATAATGGCGTAAATCCAGCACATGTGTCTCTTTATAGTGAGGAACAAGGAATTGAATAAATGCATTAGCATAGGAATCTTTGATTATTAAAACTTTTTTCTTACTTTTTTGATTAGGATTAGTAATTATCAATTGCGAATAATCTCCTCCTAAATAAGCCACGTAACGATTTGTATACAAATCATCTTTTGTTAATAACTCCCTACTATACAAGTCTTTTTTCGAACGTGTTCCCCACTTCATGACAAATGGCTTGTGATTTTCTTTAAGCTCAGCTACAAGGACTCTATCTGCTTTCTTTGCATTTGCACTTGTTGTTTTCCTTGCATCTGAACCATAAAATGGTTTGCCCATTAATTCCCAGGAATAATCTTTATATTGATAAATCCGATCATTGATCTTTTCCTGTTTTATAATTTCTGACATTACATTCTGATAAGCAAAAAATGCTGCTTTAGCTTGCCAATGATGGTCTGTATAGAAAAACATATATTTTTCATTCATATGTTTTTTTAGACTACCTCGGGAGTCAATTGGATGGGTATTCTTATTTAGTACCTTATATAAGAGATCCATATTATTTTGTCCATAGCTCTGAAAATAAGAGGGAAATTTATTTTCCATCATTGTTGGTTTATTTGGCATTAGTGCAGTATAAACATTAATATTCTTTTTGGCTAAATTATCAGCAAATTGATTGATACTATTTGCTATTTTTTTGGCATCAGTCAATGTTCCTTCAGCTACCCGTGATAATAAATAACCATCATCCGCCACGTAGACATCCTCAATTACATTTTGTCTGAAGAAATCTTTGTTAATTAAAGCATTCGTTTCAATAAATGAATCACGCATCGGAAATTGATCATTGTAATATTGTTCAAATCGCTTAGCATACTCTCCTGTAAGTAAATTATCTTTATTTAAATCAGGCCTTTGCGCCAGATTTCGATTTTCTAGTAACGACATAGACTTCGACGGAGTCACAAAAGTAAAGATAAAGAAGCCGAAGATAGTTAACAGAAAAATAATCATTACGGCAAGGCCTTGTACATTAGCTTTTTTCATAATTCCCTCCATATTCATTAAAACCTAAAATAAATAAATGGATTGAAAGTACTCGAAACCACGCTAACAAGCGTTAAAAAGAAAATAACAGCATAACTTGCTGTGACCAACAAATTTCGGCCACTGGCGATTCCCGTTGGCCCCGGTTTAATAACTTTGTCTTTGAGAACTTGGAATACAGGCGTGGCAGCGATGATAGCAATCAATAGGACGATTCCATATTGGGAAAGGTAAAAACTAGCCTGCTGGTCCCAAACAGGATTGCCATTTGCAAAAAACATCACTTTCAAATAATTAAACCCATACGTAAATGTTTCGGCACGGAAGAAAACCCAGCCAATCATCACCACAATCAGGGCATAAAGATGTTGGAGTACCGTTGGAATACTTTTAATCCATTTAAGTAAGAAGGCTTTTTCTAACATAATTAACACTCCGTAATAAACACCCCAGGCAATGAACGTCCAGGCGGCGCCATGCCAAATCCCTGTAGCAAGCCAGACAATGAATAAATTACGGTAAGTTTTATACGTTCCACCACGGTTTCCACCTAAAGGAATATATAAATAATCTTTAAACCAGGTACTTAAAGAGATATGCCATCTTCTCCAAAATTCGGTTGCAGAACGAGAAATATACGGATAATTGAAGTTCTCAAGGAAGTCAAAACCAAACATTCTTCCTAAGCCGATGGCCATATCGGAATATCCCGAAAAGTCAAAGTAGATTTGTAATGAATAAGCAATGATCCCAATCCACGCCATTCCCACGGACATCTCACCTGCAGGCATTGAAAATACTTGGTCAGCGACCCATCCGCAATTATTGGCTAAAATCATTTTCTTCGCTAAGCCAATGATAAATCGTTTGGTCCCATAGGCAAATTTCGATAACGATTCTTTCCGTTCATCGATTTGATGGGCCACTGTTACATATCGAACAATTGGTCCAGCAATCAGCTGTGGAAACAACGCCTTATACATGGCCATGTTGATTAGATTTTTTTGAGCTTTCGCATCTTTTCTGTACACATCAATCACATAGCTTAGTCCCTGAAAGGTAAAAAAGGAAATTCCTAACGGGAAAGGGATATTTCCTAATTCAATCGTTGTTCCAAACAGTTCATTAATGTTGTCGACAATAAAATTGGCGTATTTGAAAACAATCAAAATAGAAAGGTTCGCAAAAATAGTTACCCCCATTACCCACTTAACCAAGACATGTTTTTCCCTATTTTGATCAACTAAGAGGGCAAAAACATAATTGAGTATAATTGAGAGAAACAAAAATAAAACAAACTTGGGTTCCCCCCATGCATAAAAGAACAAACTAGCCAAAAGTAAGATGGTATTTCTTAACTTTCTAGGGGCTAAAAAATATAAAGTTAGTGTGAGAGGCAAAAATAAAAATAAAAATACGGTTGAACTAAATAGCACGTTTTTTATCCTCCGTCATTCTATGATTGTTTTTGAAAGGATGGATCCTCACCCAGCAGGACTTTTTTGACGACCTTCTCTGTGGATTTCCCTTCATGCCAGCTGCAGAATTTTTCATAGAACGCATCGTATCTTTCTGCATACTGCTTATTTACCTCATCAATGTTTGCAATCGCATCAATGATGGCATCGCTTGTCTTAAGCAGCGGTCCTGGTCCTTCATTTTCAAAATCGAGATAGAAGCCCCTTAATTGGTCCCGATACTTATCGAGGTCATATGTAAAGAATAAAATCGGCCGTTTTAGGTTGGCGTAATCAAAAAATACAGAAGAATAATCGGTGATAAGAATATCCGAAATCAGATATAATTCAGCAATCTCATCATACTTTGAAAGATTGAACGCAAAGCCATCTAAGCCTTCCACATTAATATCATCCGCAATAAAATAGTGCATCCTTAGTGCGACCACATAGTCAGTCCCAAGAGTTTCCTTCATTTTATGTAAATCCAACTGCAGTTGAAATTTATATTTGCCTGGCTCATAGAAGTCATCGTCCCGCCAAGTTGGGGCGTATAATACCACTTTTTTATTGTTAGGGATCCCAATGCTTTTCTTTACCTTTGCCACAATTTCTTCTTTTCGTGGTGAATAAAGTATGTCATTTCTTGGGTAGCCGAACTCCAGCATTTCATTATCAAATTTAAAGGCACTTCTAAAAATTTCTGATGAATAGCGATTGGGAGATAATAAATAATCCCATGCCCGTGACTGCATATAGAAATCTTGCTTATATCTCGGGTTGGCCGAATAGACATCCTTCATATCAAATACTAGCTTCTTCAATGGGGTGCCATGCCAGGTTTCCAAAAAGACATTACCTTCTCTTTTGACAAGATGAAGCGGCTGGCGCATATTATTGATCCAATATTTCGAGACCGCAAAGTAGTAGTAATAAGCAAGGCTGAATCGTTTTACAATTTTGGCATTTCCAGGAATTTGGCGATTCTTATCATTAAACACCCATATGCACTGATAATCCAGATTGTTTTCAATGATATATTCGTAAATATTCCGGGGACTATCCGAATAGTTTTTTCCTAGGAAGCTTTCAAAAACTATGTAATTCTCTTTCATCGGGAATCTCAAGAAAAACTTATCGTAAATGTACCTTTTCAGTCTGGTGAACCCTTTAATCGCATTTTTGAAGTCCCTAGCTTCTATATGGAATCGAAATCCCTTAATGAATTTGTTTTTATCGCCTGACCGTAGCTGAGCAATTTCCCTTTTAATATGATTTGGCTGGGAAGTAATGCTAGCAGGGTTGAGAGTTTTCATTGCGGTCGACAGTAGGTCAAAAAACTCATTCAGATGTTTTTGATCTTTAAAAATATTAATAACCTCTCGTCGGTAAAAACTTAAGAGCAGCCTATCCAGATATTCCTTCACCGGTTCAGAGGTTCCATATTGTTGATTCATTTTAGAATAGACTTTAATAAAATCACGGGTTCTCTCTTGGATGGAACGTTGGCCCAGACTTTGATTGGAAATAGGATCATTCCGTACCCTTTGAAAATATGTCCAGATATTTAAACTTGGTAAACTTTTAACGAATAAAAGAAACGGGATTACCCCTGATATATCTGTGGCGCCTTCAGTTCCCTCATAGAAGCGAAGCGAATGTTCTTTGATGAAACTGCTTCGGATCAACACATTTAAAATACTACCGCTTTGGAAGATTTCAAGAATAGTTTGATCACTTACGATGACTTCTGACGGCTGTGGAATCTCTAAATCCGTCGGCCTTACTAATCGTTTAGTTCTCCCAGCAATCGCAGATGCCTCATCAATATGAGCTAGAAGGATTTCAATTCCATTTTCCGCAAGAAGGTCATCGCTATCCATAAAAAATACAAACTCTCCTGTAGCAGAACTCAAACCTTTGTTTCGTGAATAGGCAACGCCCTTTTTGGACTCATTTTTTATATAGACAATTCTTTTGTCATGTAGCAACGATTCAATATATCCTGTATTTTCTGGATCCGAATCATCATTTATAATTAATAGCTCCAAATTTGTGTAGGATTGTGTTAATACCGAATTCAAACAATCTCCGATGAATTCCATGGAGTTGTAATACGGAATGATGATTGATACCGTCGCTTTTTGTTTAGTATTCATGCTATTTCTGTCACACTCCCTGAAATTTCGACAATATTCCTCTTAGATTTTAACAATTAATCATTGTTATGTATAGAATTTGTTCATTTATACAATTTTATCTGTTTCTAAGATAATTTGTTTTTGAAAATAAAAGAAAATCAAGTAAAATAATTGAGGACATAATAGATAGACAGGCTTACACCATAAGGAGAAGGATTAATCAGATGAGAAAGTATTATTTAGACTGGCTGCGCGTGTATGCGATTATTGCGGTCGTTATGATTCATGTTAGTGCTGGCGTTGTTTTAATTAATCTTCATAAGCATAACCCTAGCTTTTTTTTAGCTGGAAATTTGTATGAAACCATTGCACGCTACGCCGTGCCCATTTTTTTCATGATTAGTGGTGCCCTCATGCTAGGCAAACGGGGCGAAATATCATTAAGGGGATTTTTGCTAAAAAGAACAAGTAAAATTTTGGTCCCTTTAATATGCTGGAGTATTTTTTATTATTTATACAAAGTATCGAAAGGAACCTTTGATTTTTCGGTGCCGCAATTTTTCCGTTATTTATTAACCGATCAAATTAACTACCATTTATGGTTTATGTATGCGATCTTAGGGCTTTACTTAATTACCCCGCTTCTTGTCATCCTCATCAAAAATGCGAAACGGGTTGAAATTGAATACTTCTTACTATTATGGGGTATCGGAACAGTGATCAGTGCATTCGTTAGGTATTATTTCGGTTTTACTTATAAATTAGAACTGAATCACGTCGCTGGAAATATTGGTTTTTTTGTGTTGGGCTATTACCTTGATCATTATGATTTTACGAAAAAATTTAAGCGTACTGTCAACATAACCGGACTTATCGGGGTAGTAGTGACTTTTTTCTTAACCTATTGGTATACCCAAAATAACAACGGTCAACTGGTTACCTATTGGTATTCCAATTTTGCCCCTAATGTCGTGTTTGTTTCCATGGCGATCTTTTTAGGCATGAAGTCGCTGAACATAAAGAAGGCACTGCCGCCAGTACTTAATTTACTCAGTATCTATAGTTTTGGCATCTATCTTGTTCATGCGTTAGTTATTTATTTTCTTAAGGATTACTCGCTGTATCTTGATAGTAATCGCATCCACCCGATGATTACCGTGCCAATCAATATTTTTATTATCCTTTCCATAAGCACGCTTATGGTTTATATCATTAAAAAGCTTCCGTTTCTCAATAAATTAATACCCTAACTCTATAAAAAGGGGCTGACCGTTTGGGCAGCCCTTTCATATCGATTTCAACTAACTATAATCGCTTGTCATTCCAAAAGTTTTTCACTACATGTCGATTGGGGTCATAAACCTCTAACTTATAACCTTTTTTCCGAAGATAATCGATGATAATTGGCAGTTGCTCAGCTGTTCCCCGTGAATCATGGAAAAGGATCACGATTGGGTCCCTTTTGCCCTTAAGTCCTGATTTAACCCTTGAGGTAATTTGGGTCGGTCTCGTCCGATTATATTTCCAATCCAGCGTATCAACATCCCAATCCCACATTTTGAAACCCCTTTTCGCTAGAGCATCGCGGAGTGGTTTTTTCATATAAGGCTTACTGCCATAAGGAGCCCGTGTCAACCTGCTATTAAACTTTGAAACTCTTAATAAAGTTTGACGTGTTTTCTCCATTTCAATTGCCACATTATTTGAACTACCGCGATATAACTTGTGGACATCATGTGAAACACTATGCAACGCTGGATAGTTCCCCTCTTTAATCATTCGTTGGACAGTTTTCGGATTTCGTTTAATATTCCCTTCGATCAAAAAGAAGGTCGCATGCGCCTTTTTCTTTTTCAAAATATCTAGGATTTTAGGGGTATATCGATTGGGTCCATCATCAAAGGTCAAATAAACAATCTTATTGGTGCTTATTTCCGACGCATAGGTGGATTCCGTTGAAAAAAAGCAGGTACTAATTAGAAGTATCATGGTAAGAAATACAGTAGATGTTTTATTTAACATAAACCTTCCCCCTCTAAATTTAAGACCATTTAAGCTTCTATTCTAAGATATGCAGTTGACGCTTTTCCCCATTTCTTGCTAAAGGAATGTTATTCCTACTGAGACCAAGAATATGAACAACTCCTTAATAATAACTAATTGCTTGGCTTCCGAATTGTTTCCAGCCCGCAACAAATGATTTGATCGGCCGTTTTTTATTCTTTGTCCCATCTAATGGATCATTGAAATAGACATAATTGGAATCATAACCAGTAATAACAACGGAATGCTCTTTATAGGTAATCCGAATGGTACCGTGTGATGTATACCAGGTCTGCCAATATTCGTTCGGGACACGGCTGAACCAGCTGGTGTTAATGATCCAAACAGGGTGTCCGGCACTTACGTAACTAAGGATGGTTTCAAACGGTTTGCCAGTTAGATTTTTAATTCTATTTGGTTTGTACTTTTCCGCTAAGGCTTCAATAGGTTTGTTAAAAACACCCCATCCTGGTTTATTAAAGGTGTACATATTGCCGACAAATCCATAATTGGGATGGCCAAAATAAATTTTGCCATTTTTCCGGGTCAATTTTGCAGGATCTTTTTTCACCTGTTTCGCGAGTGTCATTTTATTTGCTTTAGTTCCTGAATAATTCAACAGCATCGCTAAGCTTGTCACTTCACATCCGCGGGGCAGCTCAGGCAATTGCCGGATGACCGATACATTCAGTATCTTCCTTTTTAGCCTTGGCTGTGATTTAACGACAACTTTTCTTGATAGACTTTTATTTTCGGCCCTATCAACGGAGTAAATTTCCATTATAGTTGCATATTTTTGCTGTGGCATCGGAATAGTATAATTCCCGTTTGAGTCTACAGTCGTCTTTAGGTAATAATTCGAATCTCTTTTTACATACACAATCGTATTCGGCTCAGCCTTCCCACTTATCGTAAACGATTTATTGGTAAGGTTGTTTACCGTTGGTGTGACCGGCAGGGTTTTATCGCCCTCCACTGCAGCTTCTACTTTACTAGTATTTATTAAAATCACTAGTAATAGGAAAAATGATAGAATCCAATTCTTTTTCATCAAATCTAGTTGCCTCCTACTAAAAATTATGTAAAGAAGCCAGGGTCCCATGTCCCCTAGCTAAATCGGCCAATTTACTTGCTTACGCTAAGTTCCGTTATATAGTTACTTGCGACATACCCCACTCTTCCGCCTATATCTACGCCATAGAAGTCATCTTCTTTTTTGAAAAAATAGTAATCTTGATTTTTATTAATATAGCCGATTACCGAACCTGCAGTGGTTTCGTCAAAGACAGGTGCGATTGCCTTCATCTTAATAATTCCTATTTGCGGTTGATTGGTTGACCAGCCAGTTACGGCATGTTTCAACAGGGCGGTCACTGATTTCTTTTGGATATAACCTGAACCCTTACCAAATTTGATTTGATACCATGTCCCCTGATTCGAAAGAATTCTAAGTGTTTGATATTTTTTTAATGTCCCTACCGCTGCATTTTTCGACTTATCTTGATAGATGGTTACATCCTCATTACTCTTAAAATAGTTTGCTGTTGCTTTTGTCTGATGATGCTTATTAACAATCGCTGCTAATCCCGCAATCACCTTTTGTGATTTATCATAGGAAATTCCTTTTGTCATAATCGCTAATACATATGGGTTTTTGTCATACACAATCGCAGCATCATTATAAATCCTGTCCATTGGAATCATCCCGACCTTGTGGGCGACAGCTGTTCCCTTGATCCCACGCGGTATCGTCGTATTATAGACTGTTCTTTTCAAATAACCGACAAGCTCTTTGCCGAGAGCACTTTTCTCGGAAAATTGATAGAGTCTTTTTGCATAGATCGTTAAATCATTAGCAGAGGTTAAATTTTGCCCATTAGGATAGGCATACTGACCGCCGACACTTTTCATATATTTAATGAAATTACGCTGGCCCACTCGTTCTTTTAACATAATGAACGCGATATTATCACTGTAAATCATCGCCTTTTTGACGAGGTCCCTGATGGTGTAGGTCGTCCCAACCCGATCCTTTTGAATAACGCCGCTGCCGCTATAATAATGATAGCTTTTGTATTTAAGCTTTTGATTTAAGTTAATCTTTCCTTTATCAGCCTGCTCCATGATATAAAGGGCAAGAGGCAATTTAATCGTGCTTGCTGCTCGGTTAGGTGTTTTCCCATTGATTTGAAAGGTATCACCCGTCACTAAATCCCTGTATTCAAGTGTGACCTTACCGCCCGTTTTTTTTATGTACTTATTTAGTTCTGCGGATACTTTCTTTGAAAAATTTTGCTGTGCTGTTAATTCTGCCGCACTGGCTAGTTTTGCTGGAATGACCAGTGCAAATAAAATCATCATAATAAAGATTCCCTTTAAAAAACGTCCCGTCTTCAACACTTTCCCCATCCTTTTCACTATATCTCTCTTAAATTTTAACAAAAATAGTAAAATATTAATATAAGAAAAACTTTAGTCCTCATAATCTAGCAATACAAAAAATCCCTGAAAACATCTCAGGGATTTTTTGTATTGCTTATTTCTTTACGGTTACCTTTTTCGGTTTACTTGTATTGGCGGCTTTGTCAATTGCTACTACTTCGACAACTTTCCCAGCTTTTTGTTTTAATATAGTTATGTTCCAGCCGGCCTACTATTCTACTAATTTTATTTTTCAAAAAATATCGATTTACAAATATTTCATTGTAACATTCACGAAAAATTTTTTCCAGAAAAACCAGTTAAAAATTATGTAATTTTTTGAAATAAATGTATTAAATTTCGATAAATTCTGCTATTCTAAAATATAGTTTAAAATATGTTTCGGAGGTAAGAATTGATGAGAGCTGACAAAAATACAAAGAAAAAGAAAAAATGGCTCCGCGTTACTGGAATTATCTTATTAGTCCTCTTTATAGGGGTTGGGGTATATGCCTATTCAGTCTATAGATCATTAACAAACGCTGTCGAAACGATGCATCATCCCATTGACCGTGCTAAATCCGATAAACGGGTAGAGGAAGTATCACTACAAAACAAGCAACCTTTCTCCGTTCTCCTTTTGGGCGTGGACCAGCGTAAAGGTGATAAAGGTCGTTCGGATACTATGATAGTACTATCTATTAACCCTAAATTAAATTCTGTCAAGATGCTTAGTATTCCACGAGATACTCGCACGGAAATTATCGGTAAAGGAACAGAGGATAAAATCAACCATGCCTATGCTTTTGGTAATGAAGAAATGGCCATGAACACGGTTGAAAACTTTTTGGATATTCCAATTGATTATTTTGTTAAAGTGAACATGGAAGGCTTTAAAGATATTGTTGATGCGGTTGGCGGGATAACCGTTGATAATGATTTAGACTTTTCACAAGGTGGTTATCATTTTCCAAAAGGTCAGGTGACTTTGGATGGTAAAAAGGCATTAGCCTTTACCCGAATGAGACATGAAGACCCCCGCGGCGATTTTGGACGTCAATTACGGCAACGTGAAATCATTCAAGGTGTCTTGAGTGAAGGCGCAAGTCTCTCTTCACTTACTAAATATCAAACTATTTTTGCAGCACTTGGCAATAACGTTAGAACAAACCTTACCTTTGATCAAATGATGGACATTCAAAAGAACTACAGAAGTGCGGCAGGTAACGTCGAGCAAATGACTGTTAAAGGCTCTGGTACAAAAATAAATGGAATCTATTACTATATCGTTCCAGGTGACGAGAAGCAACGGATCCAATCTGAGTTGAAAACACAATTGGAAACTAAATAAACAAGATAAAAGAGAACTCTGCCTTGATGTGGCAAAGTTCTCTTTATTTTGAATTTAGAAGTCATATTCGTAAATAGCAGACCCATATTCGTCAATATAATACCAATACTCATTACCTAATAGGTCTTGATATTCCACTAAATAAAATAAGTAATCTGAATTAGGTTTAGTATAAACGATATTATTTTCACCTGGTTTAATGGAATACTCATTTTTATCCAATTCTGTACTATAGTTATAGACATACAAAATAGCTTTAACATCTTGAGTCGTTCGAATAGTCAGCTGCATTTGGCCATTATGAGTCTGGTCAGATGTTATTGGAAATTCAACAGAATGTAATTCCAGCCATGAAGGGTTTCCTCTCCTGGTCATTTGCCCAGTGACTGATGTTTTCTGACCGTAAACATTTTGAGCTGTGATCACATAGAAATAATTGTCATCATACTCATCATATCCATTATCATCCTGGCCATCCCAGCTAAAATATTGTATACCTGTACTAACTGGTTCATTTTTCTTAATGGTTCTAACTTTCCCATCCCATGCATTGAATATCTCGATTGTCACATTTGCTGCCTGTGAAAGTTTATAATATACCTCACTCCCGCTATCATTTGTAAACTTCACGATATCAGGATAACTAATTTGAATATTAGTGAGACGAACATGTAAATTCCCTGTGAAGGTTTGCGACAAACGATACTTATCCACTACATTGATTCTAAATTGATAATCCCCATCGACTACTTGATTCAGAGCAGTATCTGTTCCATCCCACATAAAGGATTGTTTTCCAGCTTCCTTATAAACATCCTTCTCAATGGTCTTAACCAGGGTAGTCCCTTTATAGATATCAATAGAAACGTTTCCAGGCTTCGTTAAGGTATAGGTAAACGTCTTCGTTCCTTTTGTAATAAAATTAAAATCTTTACTCGATTGAATAGCAGGAATACGCCAGTCTTGGAGGGAGAATAGACTACTATTCATCTTTGTAATATTCCCAGCCACATCTTTTAACTGAATACTATATCGGTACTTTCCTTCCGCGGCCAACTGGTTTTTATCATTTTTCCCATTCCAGCTAATCGAGATAGTACCTGGTTGGGATTGTTTAGAAATTAATCTTTTTATACTAACTCCACTTTCGTTCACTACATTTACAAGGACATTTGAGGTTTCATTCAGACTTAATTTAGCTGTGGCTGTGTTTTTAGTGTTCATTTTAAATAAGGTGGATGACAATGTAACTTTAGCGGATGGACGCGCAGTATCCACTTTTATCTGCACCTTTTTCGTTTTCCCTTTTCTATTACGGCTGTCTGCTGGGGACATAATGAGATAGTATGTGCCATCTTTTATCATATGCCCTCTTGAATCTTTCCCATTCCAAACGATTGACTTCTTACCGCTTGATAAGAATTTATTGGAGAGAATTTTCAGGATTGTTTTACCTCTATTATCAGTTATAACCGCGGTAACTTTTCCCTTTAGTGTTAGCTGATAAGGAATAGTTAGTTTTCCGCTTACTTTAGGCGAAAAGAAATAATTGCTTGACACTACTATTGCAGGTCTCACATTGTTTACTATTTTAATATTGGAGCTTTTATAGATTGTGCCCTTACTATTCCACACCTTCGCTAATAGCTTGTATGTGCCTGACGTTACATAAGCTCCACTGCTAGTTTTTCCATCCCAAGAGGCATAAATTCCCCTTCCGGAAGAAGCATTATTACTAAAGATTGTTCGTACTGTTTTTCCACGAGTGGTCTGTAGATATAAGGAAACCTTGGTACTGCTTGCAGCGGTAATCGAAAAGGCAGCCTTATTTGTCCCTGTCATATTATAGGTTGTTGGTGCTGTTAGTTTTGAAATAGGCGCAGGTGTTTTCGAAACAGCTTTGTATGCGTCAATTCTTCCATATCCATAAAATGAATCCCAGCCCCTGTTCCCAAGGTCAGTAGTTGATCTGGTTAGAATACTCTCTACTTGACTGGGACTTAAAAATGGGTTTTTTGAGAGAACCAGTGCAGCTACTCCCGCTACTACCGGTGCTGCCATTGAGGTCCCAGACATGTAATCATAGGAGCTTCCGCTTATTGTTGAGTAAATAGACAAACCTGGAGCCGCCAAATCTATATAGTTACCATAATTTGAAAAGCTAGTAATACGATCATTATTATCAGTTGCACTGACACCAATAACACCATTTAATGCAGCTGGATACATAGGGATATAGGAATCCGAATTCCCAGCAGCAGCCACAAGGACAATTCCATTCGCCCTAGCATACTGGATATAAGAATCCAATAGATAACTATAGCCTTCACTTCCCAAGCTCATATTAACAACATCAGCATGATGGTCGACGGCATAGTTTAGAGCAACCGCCACATTATAGGCGCTTGCTCCCTGCCAATCGAATACATTGATTGGCATAATTTTTACATTCGGAGCAATTCCAGCAATGCCCTTTTTATTAAAGCTGGCTGCGATTATACCTGCGACATGTGTAGCATGTTCATTGGGGGTATAATAAGAATTCCCAGTTACCGCATTATAAGGGCTGACAATTTTCCCTTTAAGGTCAGGATGATCCTTCTGAACCCCGCCATCTATCACGGCAACCGTAATATTAGACGAGCCTCTAGTTTTGTCCCAAGCTTTTGGCAATTGGATTTTGTTTAAATACCACTGTTTTTTATAACTTGGTTCCTTTGGTACGTAAGTACTTTTTACTTCATAATTTGGTTCGACAAAAAGCACCTGTTTATTTTTCAATAAAATTTTTGAAAGGCTTTCTAGATCCGAACCATTGGGAACTTTAACGAATGAAAAGTCTCCCATTTCTAATTGGTCTACTTCTTTGGCATTTACTAGATTTAAAATAGTCTTTCGTTGATTTGAAGATGTGCCCGAAGTAAATTTTACAATTAACTCCTGATCATTAAACTCCTTTTTCTCATCAAAAATCACCTTCGTATCAAACTTTGAAACCTTTGGCTGGATAGTAACCTCTTCCGCACTTGCGATAGAGGTCATTATTGATAAACTAAGTACCATGAAAATTACTGACCAGAAATATTTCACCGCTCTCCCCCATTACTATTCAATTATTAAACATTTCTATTTATTTACATTTTATCACTATTACTTGTAAAATTGTGGGCATTGATTAAAAATTACTAGAAAAAAAGTACCCCCTCATAGTAGATAATACCTCCATTTAACTCATTACCGCATACACAAAACATAGGATTCATTCTCACTGTCCACCTATAGCGGACAAAGTCCGCTGTTTTGTCCACGAAGGGTGCCTGACACCGGATTATAACGGTTTTGTCATACAACTAGTAAACTATTGAAATATAACTGTAATACTATTGTGGTAACTTTTATATAACAAGAGAAAGGGGTTTTCAGTGATGAAGAAATTCCTAGTCATGTTCAGTTTGGCAGGTATGATATTATTTGGAAGTAATAATGGCGCATTAGCAGCATCCAATACATATAAAGTTAAAAGTGGCGATTCGCTTTATCGTATTGCAAAAACATATAAAATCTCCGTGAACACCTTAAAACAATGGAATAACCTTAAATCAAATACGATTCATCCGAATCAAAAGTTAAAGATTACTAGCTCAACCGTTAGTAAACCTGCTCCAAAGAAATCTGTAACTACTACGAGTAAATCAACGAAGTTAAAAGTTGTAAAGACCATTACCGTTAGTGCTACTGCTTATACTGCAAATTGTAAGCGATGCTCTGGGATCACAGCTATAGGGTTAAATCTTAAGAAAAATCCAAAACTAAAAGTAATCTCAGTAGATCCGAAAGTGATTAAGCTTGGTACGAAAGTATATGTTGAAGGTTACGGCTATGCTATTGCCGGTGACACCGGTGGCGCCATGAGAGGAAAAAAGATTGATATCTTCGTTCCATCTTATAAGAAGGCCATTCAATGGGGAAGAAAAACAGTGAAAGTACAAATATTAAAATAAGCATAATCAAGTCCAAAGTGTCCTCATACACTTTGGACTTTTTATATTAATTTACTATAAAAAACAGCACCCTCATCTCGATGGATTAGGCGCTGCTTTGATTTCTACTATATTTGTTTAACATGCACTAAGACTTATTCTACCATTGCCTCTGCTTTTTTAATAGTAAAGACCACAGTTGTCTTGTTTTTAGCTGCATCTGTTACCACTAGAGTATGATCACCTTCTTCGGAAACAACAGTTCCTGTTGTAACAACATTGCCATCTAATGTTGCGGTTCCTTCATTAAAGGAGATCGTAACATCCATGTCGAAGGTCCCATTGCTTACCCCCGTCACCACTGGAGCTGTTTTATCAATGGTAAACACAATCTTCTTCTTGTTTCCAGCTGCATCTGTTACCACTAAAGTATGTTCACCTTCTTCGGAAACAACAGTTCCTTTTGTAACAACATTGCCATCTAATGTTGCGGTTCCTTCATTAAAGGAGATCGTAACATCCATGTTGAAGGTCCCATTGCTTACCCCCGTCACCACTGGAGCTGTTTTATCAATGGTAAACACAATCTTCTTCTTGTTTCCAGCTGCATCTGTTACCACTAGAGTGCGTTTTCCCGCTACTTTAGCAACATATCCTGATTTAATTGCTTTCCCATTTAATGTAGCTGTTCCTTCATTAAATACGATCGTAACATCCCTGTTATAAAATGCGTTATTGCTTACTCCCTTAATAACAGGTGCTGTTTTGTCAATGGTGAACACAACAGTTGTCTTATTTTTGTCCTTATCTGTTACTACTAATGTACGTTTACCTGCTGCTTTAGCCACATATCCCGATTTAATTGCTTTTCCATTCAATGTTGCAGTTCCTTCATTAAAGGTAATCTTAACATCTTTATTATAAAAAGCTTTATTGTTTACTCCGCTTACGACTGGAGCTGTTTTATCCTTGACATCAACTATTTTCGTCTTACTGATGTTTCCTGATGGATCTTTAGCTGATAAATATATCTTTTTACCTGCCGTTTGTTTACCAATCGTTACCTTAAATTTCCCCTTCGAATCTGCTTTTTTAATAATTTTTTTGGAGCCGATTTTAACGGTAACCGTTGCGCCCTTTTCTGTTATCCCCGACACTTCATTTGATTTATCTGAAACAGGGCTAACGTATGAAAAGGTTGGAGCCGAAATGTCGATATTTTTGTAATAAGGTGCAGCTAACTGATTAAAGCTCTTTTTCGAAGTCGTAATAACCACTTTAGCACCAATGTTCACCTTCTTAAATAATTCAACCACTTCATTATTATGCATCCGGATGCAGCCGCCCGAAATGTATTTCCCAATGGAACTCTCATTTGCGTTGCCGTGAATCGCATATGGATAACCGCCATTCTCTTGTTTGCTTAAACCCATCCAGCGTTTTCCTAATGGATTACGAGGATCGCCGCCTGGAATATTGTGTTTATAGTAAGGCCTGTTTTTAATCTTTTCTCTTATGTAAAAAGTCCCTTCCGGGGTAAGTCTTGAAGTTCTTCCTGTTGCCACTCTGTATGTTTTTACTAATTTACCATTCTCGTAAAATGCTAGCTTATTAATCTTTTTATTAACAATAATCAATTGCTTTTTGGAAATGGTGCTAGCCTCAGCCTTTTGAGCCTGAGGAAGAACTGAAAACCCCAAAAAGAATATAATAAATCCAATCAAAAAACGTCTTAACACAAAAAGAACCCCCTATTGTTTCCATTTATTACTACCATACCATATTTACAATTTTAATAGAAACAAATAAGTACAATATAAGTTTCGGCATTTTTTTACAAATTCCAACATTCCCCACGTGTACATCCGAAACACTATTCATTGGTGCCTGACACCATTGCACAATCTTCTTCATTTCTCGGGAAATACTAACAAATTATTATTTCTATTAGAATAATTGGAGAATAAATGGATTTATTGTTACTTTTTGTAGTAGGATATTAATAGTCCATATAATCTATGAAATTTGGAGGGCTGCAAGATGCTGACTACCGCCCAACAAAAGGTGAAGCAGGAGCTTGAGGAACTGAGGATTAACGCACAAGTCCATCAAAGCAGTGACCCTGATCTTCCCCATAAAAAAAAATCTATTAAAAAATGGTTCTTTACAATAACCCTAATCCTAGTAATAATTTTAGCCTGTTCGCTATTATTAAAGAGCATTTGGATATAACTAAAAGAGGTTGCCCTATTTACTAGGCAGCCTCTTTTCTATTACTCTACCTTTTGCGTCACTTCTATGTTTGGACCTTCCTGAACCGACGCCCTCTGTTGCATGAAGCGATTTTGGTGAATAGTTTCAAAAATATAGAGGCACACGTGGACAATTAACACCCCTAAGGTGAAATACTCGACTGCATAATCGATATAGTACCATGACAGGGTTGCCGTGATATCGTATACAGCGTGGACAATAACTGTTAGCCAAAGGTTACGAGTCCATAATAGGATGAGGCCAAACAGGAGACCCATATTAGCAAAAGTTACAATTGCCCCAATTCGGATCGCCCAGGGCTGGTCCGTATCGAGCGTATGGTCAATTCCGAAAAGAATTGAGGTGATAAACAGTGCAGCCATCAGAAATCCATCTCTACGACCACTCTCCCAGCGGCGTGGGAAAACCTTTTTAAATATCACAAGCAGAAGAATAATATATGCCAACCGCCATACCTCTTCCAGGCCGGCCAGTGTGTCGTTATATAAATCATATCCAATGGTATCTATTTTTTCAAAAATGGACCCGATTGGTTGATCCGGAAGTTCCTTATCAACTCCACCCTCTATTTCAAGGGCTTGTGACTCTGTGTAGTCTTGTACGTATTGATCATAATCCTCGTTAAAATCTTCAAAAGTGAGGTTCGAGTACACATTAACAACCGTACTTCCAAGGAAGAAAATTAGAAAGGCACCTGTGAATTGAAGCATTATCTGGCGCGGACTTTTCCGATGTTCCTGCTCACTACTGAGTCTCCGGTATAGCTTCCAACCGATAAAAAAGGAAGACACCATGACAGCATCATATAGAGTGCTGCCCAAAGAACTGTACCGGGTCAAATAGAGGAGCACTTCTGCCCCAATTGTAACAATGATTATTGCCCATAGCAGATTTTTTGAAATCGGTTTGGTTAAATTTGTTGTCAAACTCATCATTCCCTACTTGGAAAATTTAGCGGAGAAATCCCCTTTCCCCTTACCTGCCTATTATCTTTACGGCAATGATCCCGAACGCATTTAAAAAAAGCAGGAAAAAGAAACATGCAATCGTCCACTTCCATTTTCTCGACATGAAATGATCCCCTTTTTTTCGGAAAAGTATATTAGTAATAATTTAGCATATTAACAGATATTAATCATCCCTATTAATTATCCAGCCGACACTGGGGATAAATCCCGAAAATTGTCGACAAATAATTATCCCGTTTTATCCCAGTATTACTTAGGTAATTTATCACTAAAATGATAGAATGTATTATATAATGAACACAACATTCTTAATAAAACAACAAATTTTATTAAAACCTCTGGAGGTGTGGATAGATGTTTAAGAAAATTATTTGCAGTTTACTAATGTCTGCGCTAACCCTAGTATTTTGTATATCTGTAGGGGCAGAGGGCGTAGTGCGGCCGGCAGATACTTCTTCTTCCATGGAAGGGGTACTGGTTGTAGATGTCAGTAAATCAATGCTAACCAGTGACCCGGACAAAATTAGTAATGAAGCCATGAAGATGTTCATTGATATGGCATCAATTAAGGGAGACAAAATTGGAGTTGTTGCCTACTCTGATGAGGTTCGCAGTAAGAAAGAGCTCGTCACAATCCGAACAGAACAAGATAAAAAAGAGCTTAAATCCTTTATTGATTCACTCCAAAAATATCCTGCAACTGATATCTCTGTGGGAGTAAAAGAAGCAGTCAACGTCCTTAATAAAAGTCACGAAAAGGGGTATCTCCCTCTCATCGTTTTATTAGCAGATGGTAACAATGATTTGATTGCGAATAAGGGGAAAACACTAAAGAAAGCAGAGGAGGACCTTGCAGGGACAGTGGCTGATGCTAAAGCAAAGGGGTATCCGATTTATGTAATTGGCTTAAACGCTAACGGAAAGTTAAATAAAGAAGTCCTTAAAAACATTGCTTCAACCACGAACGGTAAATTTTTTGAAACAAGTCATGCACATGATTTACCAGGAATCCTAAGTGAGATTTTCGCAAATCATTTAAAGTTAAAAGTTGTTCCTATAAAAGATGTCGTTGCCAAACAGGAATATCAGGATATAAACATCAAGATTCCAAATGAGAATGTGCTAGAAGCAAACATTTCGCTTATTTCTAAAAAACCTGTTGAACTAAAACTAGTTGATCCATCCGGAAAAGAACAAACTTTGCCGTCTGACAAAATCCTTTTATTAAAATCAAAGAAATACTCTATTTTAAAATTGCTGAATCCTGTCCAAGGAGATTGGACGCTGAAGGTAAAGGGCTTTCCTAAAGATATGATTGAAATCAATCTTGTTTTTAACAATGATTTACAGCTCAAACTTGCCCCACTTTCTAAAGAATTAGAAGCAGGGGATTCCATTAAAATTTCCGCCTTCTTTGAGGATAACAGCAAGCAAATAACAAACAAGGAAATTTACAGGACAATGGAAGCTACTCTTTTTATTAAGGATCTAGACACAGGAAAGTCCGAGGAAGTTCCATTAGATGCCCAAGATAATGGGTTTACAGGCGAGTATAAAATTGGAGATGGGGCGAACTATGAGGTGATGGTTAAGGCCGAAAGCAACAGTTTCCTCAGTGAAACACAGCCCCAGAAAATCACTATCCAGAGAAATGCTTCTGAACCAAGTAAAGAAGATGTGAATGCGCCTTCCCTTAAACAATCGCAGCTGTATCCATGGCTTTATATTGTTATTACAATAGTAGGTGCGATTCTTTTATTCACACCATTAATCACTTTTATTTCAAAAAGAAGGAAGGAAAGCCGGGGCTTTAGCGGCCAAATTGTGATTGAAATTGAAGATGCGGATACACATGCTGCGATGGAACCTCAAATTAAGAAACTGAAGGCATTTAAAGGAGAATTCTGTCTTAACCAATTGTTTACGCTTGAATCGGAGTTCAAAGAAACCGATCAAATTACGTTTGTTCCAATTACTGAGAATACTTTACTAGTTTTAAATAAATCAAACTATCCTATTGAATTGGGCGAAGAAGTGATTGATGCTGAGACAGGACATCGACTAAGACGTAACGATAAGCTACGCATCAGGCTAAACGAGTTAAATAAATACATTTATATTAAAAATGTCAGTTAGGAAGAATGCCAATTAAGACACAAAAAAGAACAGCGTTAAGTCGCTGTTCCTTTTCGTGCCTGGCAACGTCCTACTCTCACAGGGACGCGTGTCCCAACTACCATCGGCGCTGAGAAGCTTAACTTCCGTGTTCGGTATGGGAACGGGTGTGACCTTCTCGCCATTGCTGCCAGACTATTTTGTTGAGGTATCATTCCCTCAAAACTAGATAATGCAGAAGAAGTTGTAAAAACGAGTTCGCTTTAAAAATTGGTTAAGTCCTCGAACGATTAGTATCAGTCAGCTCCACATGTTACCACGCTTCCACCTCTGACCTATCAACCTGATCATCTTTCAGGGTTCTTACTAGCTTGCGCTATGGGAAATCTCATCTTGAGGGGGGCTTCATGCTTAGATGCTTTCAGCACTTATCCCGTCCGCACATAGCTACCCAGCGATGCCCTTGGCAGAACAACTGGTACACCAGCGGTGCGTCCATCCCGGTCCTCTCGTACTAAGGACAGCTCCTCTCAAATTTCCTGCGCCCACGACGGATAGGGACCGAACTGTCTCACGACGTTCTGAACCCAGCTCGCGTACCGCTTTAATGGGCGAACAGCCCAACCCTTGGGACCGACTACAGCCCCAGGATGCGATGAGCCGACATCGAGGTGCCAAACCTCCCCGTCGATGTGGACTCTTGGGGGAGATAAGCCTGTTATCCCCGGGGTAGCTTTTATCCGTTGAGCGATGGCCCTTCCATGCGGAACCACCGGATCACTAAGCCCGACTTTCGTCCCTGCTCGACTTGTAGGTCTCGCAGTCAAGCTCCCTTGTGCCTTTACACTCTGCGAATGATTTCCAACCATTCTGAGGGAACCTTTGGGCGCCTCCGTTACTCTTTAGGAGGCGACCGCCCCAGTCAAACTGCCCACCTGACACTGTCTCCCACCCCGATGAGGGGTGCGGGTTAGAATTTCAATACAGCCAGGGTAGTATCCCACCGACGCCTCCACCGAAGCTAGCGCTCCGGCTTCTCAGGCTCCTACCTATCCTGTACAAGCTGTACCAAAATTCAATATCAGGCTACAGTAAAGCTCCACGGGGTCTTTCCGTCCTGTCGCGGGTAACCTGCATCTTCACAGGTACTATAATTTCACCGAGTCTCTCGTTGAGACAGTGCCCAGATCGTTACGCCTTTCGTGCGGGTCGGAACTTACCCGACAAGGAATTTCGCTACCTTAGGACCGTTATAGTTACGGCCGCCGTTTACTGGGGCTTCGATTCAGAGCTTCGCTTGCGCTAACCCCTCCTCTTAACCTTCCAGCACCGGGCAGGCGTCAGCCCCTATACTTCGCCTTGCGGCTTCGCAGAGACCTGTGTTTTTGCTAAACAGTCGCCTGGGCCTATTCACTGCGGCTCTTCGAGGCTATTCACCTCAAAAAGCACCCCTTCTCCCGAAGTTACGGGGTCATTTTGCCGAGTTCCTTAACGAGAGTTCTCTCGCTCACCTTAGGATTCTCTCCTCGCCTACCTGTGTCGGTTTGCGGTACGGGCACCATTTATCTCGCTAGAGGCTTTTCTTGGCAGTGTGGAATCAGGAACTTCGGTACTAAATTTCCCTCGCTATCACAGCTCAGCCTTAGTGAGAAGCGGATTTGCCTACTTCTCAGCCTAACTGCTTAGACGCGCATATCCAACAGCGCGCTTACCCTATCCTCCTGCGTCCCCCCATTGCTCAAACGATAAAGAGGTGGTACAGGAATATCAACCTGTTGTCCATCGCCTACGCCTTTCGGCCTCGGCTTAGGTCCCGACTAACCCTGAGCGGACGAGCCTTCCTCAGGAAACCTTAGGCATTCGGTGGATGAGATTCTCACTCATCTTTCGCTACTCATACCGGCATTCTCACTTCTAAGCGCTCCACCAGTCCTTACGGTCTAGCTTCAACGCCCTTAGAACGCTCTCCTACCACTGACATCTAAGATGTCAATCCACAGCTTCGGTGATACGTTTAGCCCCGGTACATTTTCGGCGCAGAGTCATTCGACCAGTGAGCTATTACGCACTCTTTAAATGGTGGCTGCTTCTAAGCCAACATCCTGGTTGTCTAAACAACTCCACATCCTTTTCCACTTAACGTATACTTTGGGACCTTAGCTGGTGGTCTGGGCTGTTTCCCTTTTGACTACGGATCTTATCACTCGCAGTCTGACTCCCACGGATAAGTCTTTGGCATTCGGAGTTTGTCTGAATTCGGTAACCCGATGAGGGCCCCTAGTCCAAACAGTGCTCTACCTCCAAGACTCTTACTACGTGAGGCTAGCCCTAAAGCTATTTCGGAGAGAACCAGCTATCTCCAAGTTCGATTGGAATTTCTCCGCTACCCACACCTCATCCCCGCACTTTTCAACGTGCGTGGGTTCGGGCCTCCATCCAGTGTTACCTGGACTTCACCCTGGACATGGGTAGATCACCTGGTTTCGGGTCTACGACCACATACTCAAACGCCCTATTCAGACTCGCTTTCGCTGCGGCTCCGTCTTTTCAACTTAACCTTGCATGGGATCGTAACTCGCCGGTTCATTCTACAAAAGGCACGCTATTACCCATTAACGGGCTCTAACTACTTGTAGGCACACGGTTTCAGGAACTATTTCACTCCCCTTCCGGGGTGCTTTTCACCTTTCCCTCACGGTACTGGTTCACTATCGGTCACTAGGGAGTATTTAGCCTTGGGAGATGGTCCTCCCTGCTTCCGACCGGATTTCTCGTGTCCGGCCGTACTCAGGATCCACTCAGGAGGGAACGAAGTTTCAACTACAGGGTTTTTACCTTCTATGACGGACCTTTCCAGGTCGCTTCATCTACCCCGTTCCTTTGTAACTCCATGTTGAGTGTCCTACAACCCCAAGAGGCAAGCCTCTTGGTTTGGGCTATGTCCCGTTTCGCTCGCCGCTACTCAGGGAATCGCGTTTGCTTTCTCTTCCTCCGGGTACTTAGATGTTTCAGTTCCCCGGGTATGCCTTCTATACCCTATGTATTCAGGTAAAGATACTGTTCCATTACGAACAGTGGGTTCCCCCATTCGGAAATCTCCGGATCAAAGCTTACTTACAGCTCCCCGAAGCATATCGGTGTTAGTCCCGTCCTTCATCGGCTCCTAGTGCCAAGGCATTCACCGTGCGCCCTTTCTAACTTAACCTAAAAGGTTTATAACTCTTACTTACATAAGAGAGAAAAACTAAAATGGCGATTACTCGATGTTTACTTTGCTTCTTCTTACGATTATCTAGTTTTCAAAGAACGATGTGTTGAGAGAAATTGCACTCTCAAAACTAAACAAACAAAATACGTGCGATAAACAAACTGTTTTGTCTGGCTCACAGGTCCAGCTTTATCCTTAGAAAGGAGGTGATCCAGCCGCACCTTCCGATACGGCTACCTTGTTACGACTTCACCCCAATCATCTGTCCCACCTTAGGCGGCTGGCTCCTTGCGGTTACCCCACCGACTTCGGGTGTTACAAACTCTCGTGGTGTGACGGGCGGTGTGTACAAGGCCCGGGAACGTATTCACCGCGGCATGCTGATCCGCGATTACTAGCGATTCCGGCTTCATGCAGGCGAGTTGCAGCCTGCAATCCGAACTGAGAATGGTTTTATGGGATTGGCTAAACCTCGCGGTCTTGCAGCCCTTTGTACCATCCATTGTAGCACGTGTGTAGCCCAGGTCATAAGGGGCATGATGATTTGACGTCATCCCCACCTTCCTCCGGTTTGTCACCGGCAGTCACCTTAGAGTGCCCAACTAAATGCTGGCAACTAAGATCAAGGGTTGCGCTCGTTGCGGGACTTAACCCAACATCTCACGACACGAGCTGACGACAACCATGCACCACCTGTCACTCTGTCCCCCGAAGGGGAACGTCCTATCTCTAGGAGTGTCAGAGGATGTCAAGACCTGGTAAGGTTCTTCGCGTTGCTTCGAATTAAACCACATGCTCCACCGCTTGTGCGGGCCCCCGTCAATTCCTTTGAGTTTCAGCCTTGCGGCCGTACTCCCCAGGCGGAGTGCTTAATGCGTTAGCTGCAGCACTAAGGGGCGGAAACCCCCTAACACTTAGCACTCATCGTTTACGGCGTGGACTACCAGGGTATCTAATCCTGTTTGCTCCCCACGCTTTCGCGCCTCAGCGTCAGTTACAGACCAGAAAGCCGCCTTCGCCACTGGTGTTCCTCCACATCTCTACGCATTTCACCGCTACACGTGGAATTCCGCTTTCCTCTTCTGCACTCAAGTCCCCCAGTTTCCAATGACCCTCCACGGTTGAGCCGTGGGCTTTCACATCAGACTTAAAGGACCGCCTGCGCGCGCTTTACGCCCAATAATTCCGGACAACGCTTGCCACCTACGTATTACCGCGGCTGCTGGCACGTAGTTAGCCGTGGCTTTCTGGTTAGGTACCGTCAAGGTACCGGCAGTTACTCCGGTACTTGTTCTTCCCTAACAACAGAGCTTTACGACCCGAAGGCCTTCATCGCTCACGCGGCGTTGCTCCATCAGACTTTCGTCCATTGTGGAAGATTCCCTACTGCTGCCTCCCGTAGGAGTCTGGGCCGTGTCTCAGTCCCAGTGTGGCCGATCACCCTCTCAGGTCGGCTACGCATCGTCGCCTTGGTGAGCCGTTACCTCACCAACTAGCTAATGCGCCGCGGGCCCATCTGTAAGTGTCAGCCGAAACCGACTTTCAGCTTTTCCTCATGAGAGGAAAAGGATTATCCGGTATTAGCACCGGTTTCCCGGTGTTATCCCAGTCTTACAGGCAGGTTGCCCACGTGTTACTCACCCGTCCGCCGCTAACCACCGAAGTGATTCGCTCGACTTGCATGTATTAGGCACGCCGCCAGCGTTCGTCCTGAGCCAGGATCAAACTCTCCGAGAAAGTTGATTAGCTCATTTTGCTACGTTGGCTTAGTTTCATTGCTGAAACTAATAATTTTTTGTTTGTTTTGCACGATTTTGTTTGTTTAGTTTTCAAAGAACAATTTAACGAGACAACTTTTATATCATATCATTTTTCTTCACTAATTGTCAACAACTAATTAATATTTTCTTAGAAAAGTTTAGTAGTTTCGGTGACAACTTTCATATCTTATCATCAATCAATAATCAATGTCAACAACAACTTAATATTTTTTTAATGGTTAGTTGGTTTCTTTGACAGTTAATACATCATATCACCCCTACTTTATTAATACAAATGAAATTTTTTACAAACAAAAACTACTCACCATGCCAGCCTAATATATAAGTTAATTTTTTTAATATGATAATATGATATATATATCTTCATATAAAGGGGAATGTAAAATTGTTGTCATACATTTTTACTTGCAAATTGATATACAGAAAATATTGGTTAGGCTCCACTATAACTGAATGTTGATTTCACTGTGTTTGAAAAATAAACGGAGAAAATCCGGCTAAATTGGGAAATACCCATATTTCCTTAAAAATAAGGGGAGTTTTTCCGCTTATATGGTCCAAATCTTTAGATATTGTCTTATTTAGAGGAATTAAGCGGAATATCTCCGCCTATATCTGCTACTTTAGCTTCCTCTATAAACAATAGACGGAAATTTTCCGCCTATGAATTCATACCTACACATATATCAATACGAGTAGCCGGAAATGGTTTGCCAACTTCTTCGTACTACGCAATCCGAAGAATTAGCAATGAAAAGCAAAATGACAAGGGAAGAACCCCTTGCTATTTCAATGTTTTTTTAATCCCTCTAGCCTTACAAATTGCCCTACATTTTATAGTCCAAAAATGAAATCGATTATCCCTCCATGAACTTCTTTATTCTTTGATAGATTGTTTTATCATTCACTTTTTTAAACATCCCAATGCTTGGACTTAGATTTGCCTCAATAATAAATAACCTTCCATCAGCTGTAATCCCCATATCTAATCCAAATACCTTTGAATCAGGATAAAATTCCTGCAGTTCATAGGCAGTTACTAGTGAAATATTATCCATTTCTATCATCAATTCCGCAAAGTCTATTCCCTCTATATCTGATTGTTCATAAGCTTGTTCTATCATTTGAAGCTCTTTTACCACGTTCGTTATGAAGAAACCATCCTCCGCTACTTTGACGATTTTCCCAGTCACTTCCCATTCGATAGCGCCTTCCTTCCGCTGGACCATGACTCGGATATCAAAGGGATTCCCTTCAATCGTAGCCAAAGGGATCCTTTGTTGGACAATGTGGAGCTTATTTTTCTGCAGGATCTTGTCCAAAAATTCATGAAGAATACAGCTATCCAAAACCATTTTATTTTTTTTATTGTGAATTTCATACTGATTTACTCCACACTTGGATACCTGGACAACTCCATACCCCTGCTTCCCTTCGCTTGGTTTAACGACAACCGATCCATATTCATTTAAATGTTTCCAAAATGCAGTTTCTGAGAATAAATGAGTCTTGGGCAAGTAATCTACGAGGGTCTTATTTTCCATCATCACAAGATATTTTGTCCATTTTCCGTAGGAATAACTCATACACCCCTCCCCTTTCGTTAGAGAGACTTATCTTATTATTCTATTCAAAGCTGTCCCGATGTTCTTGTATGTTTGTCCAAAAGAATAGGAGTCTTAAAATTGGCAAGAAAAATGAGATTTGACCATGTCCTTAATTTTTCTTATGCATATATTAATTTGAAAACCTTTTTGAAAGGGGGTTGTACAAATGGGGTGTCGCAAAGAAAAAAGCGATTGTAGTTGCAAGAAAGATTGTTTATGTCGCATTTTAAAAAAATTCAAGCATAGCGAAGTAACGATCAGAACAAAATCCGGTGATTTATTTACTGGGGAGCTAATCCGTGTAACAAACGACTGCTGCGTAAAAATCATTGAGCCAGATATGGTATCTCCTTTTGTTACGGAACGATTGACAGTTATCCGTTGTAAGGACATCGAAAGCTTTTCCGTCGATTTACTTAGCGGTTGATCGCTCTAAAAGTCCGAAGTAAGGCAGTGACAATACCGTCACTGCCTTACCTTGTGTTATCGAAGTATTTTTCAATCGAAGGGGGATGACCGATGAAATGACCTTGCCTTCTTAAAAACTGCGCCTTTGCATCTGAATGATGATGAAGAGGGTCATTGTAACGTATATAGGCATAGTGCTCCTTCGATAACGAATACATTTTCAGCCTATTTTCAAAACAAAGACGTTGAAACCCGCTATCCTCGCCCACATTCACATCGGGAAAGCGAATCTTATCGTGGATTTTCTTCTTGAAGGCGAGCGTGGCCCCACTTAAAAAGTAGGAACTTTTATACGGACCATTGTTCACAATCCATCGATTTTCATGATTGGGATTATATAAGCGCAGTTCATGATTTTTTTTAAAATAAATGTAAAAGCTGCTTTTACCCACTACATCTGCATCTGTTTGAACAAGAGTCCCATACACTTCCTTTAGGTAGTCAGGACCGTAATAGTCATCATCATCCATTTTTGTGACAAAATCATAATGGGCCACGCTAACCCCTTGATTTAAACATGCTCCCAAACTTACTTCATCCGGACAGCGGAGAATTTTATGTTCAGCAACATCCACTTCCATCACAGAAGAATTAACAATAATAATAAGTTCTTTTTCGACCAACGTTTGTCTCTTGAAATTCTCGATAAGGTTGGGGACAAAATCCTTCCGATTCGTGCACGCTATGATAGAAATCATAAGGTCTCTCCCCCTTCACGCACATACTCCTCAAACGTATCCGTCATCGCAATCCTTCGGCATTGTTTTTGAAAGGTCTCATCAAGGACCCGCCAGGAATGCTGATGACTCTCCGGGTAGCGAATCAGGACATAATCGTGAAGGCTCCCTGAATATAAGGATAGCTTTTGGTCAAAGCAATCCTTTTGAAATTGTATATCCTCACCATTATTTAAGGCCTGGAACGGAGCCTTTTCGAGTACTGCCTTTTTAAAAACTAACGTCCCTCCTGCCAGAAACACCCGTTTATTTTTCAAAAAGAAAGAATTCATCCCTGGCCGGAATACTGTCAATAGCTTATCTTTTTTAAAATAAACAAAAATCCCTGCCTTCCCGACGACGTCTGCCCCTTGATCCTTTAACACGCGAAGGGCATTTTCCAAGTAAGCAGGTGAATAATAATCATCATCGTCGAATTTTGCGATTGTTTCATAGCAGGCCTGCATAGAACCAAAATTCAGACACTCCCCTAATGTTTTCTTTTCATCCAGTTGAAATACACGTATATTTGGCGCAACTAAATTTCCTAGTTTCATATCATTCTTGTTTAAAATAATAATGAGTTCTTTCTCCTCCAAGCTTTGCCGCGAAAAATTCTCGATTACACGCTCAAGCATGTTTTCTCTGATTGTACTCGTTACGACGGTTATCAAGATGTCCATCTCCTACCTATACCCAATCTTTATTTATTTCATAGTATGTAAGAGACTTGAAAAATAGAGGTGAAACATGGAAAAGAAAGTGCTGATTACGGGAGTGGCGGGATTCCTGGGTTCACAGCTTGCTAAGGATTTACTTGCAGCCGGATGTGTCGTCGTTGGAGTCGATAATTTATCATCCGGAAAAATAACCAATATAAAGGGTCTCCCGGAAGGCCGGTTTATTTTTAAAGAGATGGATGTCTGTTCGCGGAAAATACTTACTGACCCTGACTTTTTAAACGTTCAGGAAATTTACCATCTTGCCTCGGCTGCCTCTCCAAAATATTATCAAGCAAGCCCGTTTGAAACGATTAATGTAAATACGATTGGAACGAAAAATATGCTCGAACTAGCCAAGAGGAAGCAAGCGAAGATTGTATATACCAGTACAAGCGAGGCCTATGGTGATCCGGAAGTGCATCCGCAGCCGGAAACTTATCGAGGAAACGTCAATACATGGGGACCGCGTGCCTGTTACGATGAAGCGAAACGATTAGGAGAGGTCCTTTGCTATTTGTATTTTACGGAATATCAAACAAAGGTAAAGGTGGCGCGGATTTTTAATACGTATTCAGCAGGCCTAGCGAACGATGATGGCCGCGTGATCTCCAACTTTGTCAGCCAAGCGCTAACAGGGGAGGACATGACCGTATATGGAGATGGAACGCAGACGCGGTCGTTCTGCTATGTCACCGATACCCTCAACGGACTAAAGCTTTTAATGGAAAAAGACGAGGCCAACGGGGAAATCATCAATATCGGCAACCCCAACGAATATCCGATCATCGAATTAGCGCATTTGGTAAAAACATTGGCTAATTCAGCAAGTAACATTACCTTTCATCCCCTGCCGGTAGACGACCCAAAAGTCAGGTGTCCTATCATTGACAAAGCAAAGGAATTGTTAGGTTGGGAGCCTGCTATAACATTGGAGAATGGATTGAAAGAAACCATTGCCGAGTACACAAAAAAACTTAATCAACCATAAATACCTGCGAGAGCTTGGATTCCTTCCAACAAAAGAATCCGTCCCTACATGCCCTCACATCGAAGAAACCCCTTGAAGTCCTCAAGGGGCTATTTTCTATCACATCATTCATCTAGTGAAATTACTACAAAATGTTATATAGAAGGTAAAAATGTTTATTTTGTTGCAGCCCAAAATTGTTTAAACTCTCAATGATCAAATCCTTTTTTTCATGATCAAGAACAATAATCGCATCTATCTTGCCCTCTTGTAATTTTTGGACTGCAGCAGGTATTTTTTTACTCTTATTGGTATCAATCAACTTTTCCACCTTAATACCACTCTTTTTGGCAATCCTCGCTTTATAATTTCTGCATCCTCTTTCCGGCCCAATAACAATAACCTTTGGCAGACGTCCTTTTACCTGATGAAAGGCACGAAATATGGCTCTTGAAGAAGCAATCTGTATTTCATTCACTGTCGCAAGACCATCTTTATTCGAAAGGGAACCTTTATGAATTCGATAATCTAATAAAACCCTCTCAACCTTTTCCATTTCACCTTTTTCGAGTAATTTTAGCCATAAATCATAATCATAGGCTATTTTGAATCGAGGGTCGTATCCCCCAACTTCCCAGAAAACATCCTTTGAGAACATAACCGAGCTATGGGTCAAAGGACAGCCCCAGAAAATAATGTTTCTAATTTCTTCCCTTGAGGTATGCTGGTTTCTCCAAGTCGTCAATCCCTCATAAACCGAATCAGGAATATCAGCATCCCCCGAAATACATTTGATCCATGTGCCCACCCCAACCAATTGAGGGTGTTCCTGAATATAGTTAACTTGGTCCTCAATCCTGGGCGGATAGCTGTTATCATCTGCATCCTGAATAGCAATCCAGTCGCCCCTTGCCTGGCTTATTCCTAAATTCAAGGCATTGGCCGCACCTTGGTTCCTCTCAAGATGAATTACCTGAACCCGATTATCTTGGATTTGATCTAAAATTTGTTTGGTTGAATCGCTGGAACCATCATTTACGATAATTAGTTCAAAATCTGCATAGGACTGGGCAAGGGCATTTTCGAGTGCTTCTTCCAAAAACCTTTCCCCATTATGAACAGCCATCACCATGGATACAAAATAATTCTTGCTCTTACCAGCCTTCCAATCCATTAATATCTTACTATAATTAAAGTTTTCTCCATCAATCAACTTATCTAAGGCATGCCCAAAGTCGATAACAACTCTATTTGTATGGTTGGCCAAACGTGGGGCTAGAATGGTTGCTGGAATTCCAGCTGCGACAAGGGCAATATCCCAATCCCTTGAAGCAAGGTCTTGATAGGCATCCTCTATTTGTTCAAAACCCTCTAGTACCCTTGTATAGGTTACATTAAAGCCTCTTTTGATAAAAAGCGGTGCTGCTTCAGTGGCCCGTCTTCCTATTAAGGCTATTTTCCTTCCTTTTAAGATCGTCCAGAATTGAGGATTCGTAATCATGTCGTGCGTAATAAACGCCGAGCAAACTTTCTCAGGGATAAAGTTTAGATAGCCTAGCAGCTGACCTGTCAGTTTAGCTGTCTCCCGATCTTCCCAGGCATGGCCCCATGAAGCATGAAAACCAACAATATCCGTTGTTCTTAATGCTGTATCTAATTCTTTTTTTATCGTCGTCAGCGACTCGGTTGCTCCTGCGTAGGCACTATTGGGTTCAAATAATATGGTCCATTCAGGAAAAAACGTCCAGCCTAGGTGAGCTAATTCACCATGTCCATAACGGCCAAGTGAAAGTGGCTTTTGGTTTTGAAGAGCATCCTCCATTAACATCAATACAGTTTCAAGGTCCAGCATCTTTTCTTCATAATTTGGCTGGTTATGGAACTCCACGTTCTATCACTCCTTTTAACAGGAAATTTACAAGGCAGACCATAAGGTAAAATAATCCTTATTTAATTGCAGCCCCTTATCTGAAAGGTAGTTTATCAATTGATTTTCAACTGGTGCATTAGAAAGAATGATGAACGCATCTATCTTACCCAGCTTGTATAGCTCGTAAGATTTACGCATATCTTTTCGTCCATTCGAGAAAAGATTGATTCGAGGATGAAATATTCCTTCCTTTTGCATTATTTTCGTAAAGGCAATACATCCTGCCTTCGTTCCATGAACAACAACAACAGGCTCTCCTTTTTTTCCTGTGAAACAGTGCTTACGAATAAACTTGGTTGAAGAGATTAGAAATTCTTTCGAGGTTTCGAGGACATTTGAATTGGATAGTGAATTAGGGGATATCCGATATTTATATAGAACCTTTGGGACGATTTCGACCGGACCAACATCAGCTAGACGCGTAAAGAACTCATAATCGGAGGCAATCTTGTATTGCGGGTCATAACGACCGGCTTGCAAAAAGGCATCTTTTGACATTAGCAGCGAACCATGTGTAATCGGACATCCTTTGAATAACTCTTCCTTTATTTTTTCCCAACTTAAAATAGAGTTTTTATATCTTTCGTTACTTAACATATGTGCTCTTTGTCCGTCAGATAGATCTCTCCCCGCAATACATTGAATAAAAGAACCTACGGCAACAACACCGGGGTTCGCTTTTAGATAATTAACCTGTTCTTCAATTCGTTGAGGCAAACTAAGATCATCTGCATCATGGATGGCAATCCACTCTGCTTCAGTTTGGCTAATCCCCACATTCAACCCGTTGGCTACCCCTTTATTTACTTCCAAATGGATGATTTTCACCCTTTGGTCGGTAATTGCATTCAATATTTCTGTCGTAGAATCTGTTGATCCATCATTGACTAAAATAATCTCCAATGGCTGATAGGTTTGAGATAAAATGCTATTCAATGTTTCCTGGAGATATTCCTCCCCATTATAAACAGCCATAACTAGCGCAACTTTCAACCGATTAGCCTCCTCATAACGATTATCTTCATTGTTTTCACTCCCAAGGAAATTAACTCCCTCTCTATCCTATTCTCTGAATAAACCCGCCGTTCCCCGAATCCTGGATATACACCTCAGAGGGAAGGAAGATTTCACTTTTTTGAAAATATATCGAACGTAAGCATCATACTTATTTAGAAACCATCAAATGAGTGGAGGGGTACTTTTGCGCTTTCAACCACCTGAAGATATTTTCCCCTCAGTAAACGAGTGGCTGGAATTAGGGGCAGAGTCAATGAGAAAAGGTATTTATAAACCCATTTACCCCCACTTTTATCTAAAAAAGAGGGTGAAGAACCCTCCCGTAAGGTATCCAATCAAATTAGCAGAAGGTTACGCTGCCATCATTCCCGGAGGTCGCGTTTGGGGTGATAACGGAGCCATCGTAACTCCGGAAAATAAATTAATATGGGATGTATCTTTAGAATGGGTAAAAAACAAATGGGACCATTCGATCTTTAAGATGGAAACTCTCCCGCCTGTAACAGACTACTATGATGCAATCGCTGACTTAACACACGTAGGTAGCAGAAATTACTACCATTGGATGTTTGAGGTACTTCCACGGCTTCATTTGATACGAGAAAGCGGGTTTACTGTTAATCGTTATATCATGAAATATGCCCCAGAGCATTCCCCTTTTCAATCTGAAACCATGACACATTTAGGGATTTCAAGAGATGACATCAAAAAAACACATCGCCACTTCCATATTCAGGCGAAAAATTTAGTCGTTCCCTCACAGCCATCCTTTGTAACAAAATGGGCCTATGATTTTCTAAGAAACAGCTTTTTGACTGAAAATAAATTAAATCCTTCTATTAATAAGCGAATATATATTAGCAGAAGGGAGACACGAAGAATTCTGAACGAAAATGATTTAATAGAATTCCTCACCGCTTATGGCTTTATTAAAGTTGAACTTGAATGGATGTCCGTTGCAGAGCAAGTTCAGCTTTTTTCAGGGGCCGAGGCCATTGTTGCTCCACATGGCGCCGGATTAACCAATTTAACCTTTTGCCCGCCTAAAACAAAAATTCTCGAAATTTTCCCCTCCACCTATATAACTGGTCTTTATTGGCTAATTAGTGCATTAGGAAACCTGGACTATTATTATTTTATCGGCGCAAGTGAACAGGTCCCGAACGCTCAACAATGGCATGGGTACGATAATCTAACAATTGATATGAAAAAATTCAGCAGCTTTTTCAAAACTATTGGAATCAAATGATCGGAGAATTGCTGTATTTTATCGCTATGGGTTATTTTTTTATTTATATCCATCGGGATAGTTTCGATGCCAGTTCCAAGCTGTTTGAATCATCGTATGGATATCAAACTTTGGCATCCAACCCAGTGCTTCCCTGACTTTCTTTGATGATGCCACTAATCGAGGGGGATCACCCTTTCTTCGCGGTTGAATGTTAACAGTAGCTTTGATGTTTGTAACTTGTTCACAGAGGTGAATCATTTCCAAAACGGAAACACCTCGTTCATTCCCTAAATTGAAGATTTCTGCTGTTTTTTTATGTTGATTTTTCAATAAAAATTCCAATGCGAGAATATGACCGGTGGACAAATCGGTGACGTGTATATAATCGCGAATACACGTGCCGTCTGGGGTGGCATAATCATTCCCATGAATCTCAATACAAGCTGACTTCCCCTGTAAATGTCTTAAGATATTAGGAATCAAATGGGTTTCGGGAGTATGGTCCTCTCCAATTTCGCCTGATGGATGTGCTCCGGCCACATTAAAATATCGAAGGGCGATAAAATTGAAGTCATCGCGATCTGAAATACTATTTAACATGGTTTCTATCATTAATTTTGATTTTCCATAAGGATTAATCGGGTGAGTCGGCAGCTTTTCATCGATAGTTGATTGATTCGGAATCCCATAGGTTGCACAGGTCGAGGAAAAGATAAAATGCTTAATCTGGTATTGATTTATTTTTTGAAGTAAGCGAACGGTTTCCACAACATTATTTTGATAGTACTTAAGGGGATTAACAACAGATTCACCTACAAGACAGCTCGCTGCAAAGTGCATAACCGCCTGGATGGAGTAGGTTTTAAATATACCGTCGAGGAGTTTCGGATCTCCCGCATCCCCCTGAAGAAAAATGGCCCGTTTATCTACTGCTTCGATATGACCAGTGGTTAGATTGTCTATAACTAAAACGGAATAGCCCCTATCCGCAAGATCCCTGACAACATGACTGCCAATATAACCGGCTCCTCCCGTAACTAAAATCATCGATTACTCACCTTCTCCTTTTTTAGTGGCCAAAGTAAAAAGAGCATGCTACAATGCTCTTCTTTAATGATTAGCCATTCCAAAGTAATAGAATCCTAGTTTCTCCACTTTCTCCTTATCAAGCATATTTCTCCCGTCAAAAATATAAGGCTGCTTCATTAACGTCTTCAGGCTCTGCCAATTTAAATTTTTATAATCATCCCAATCCGTGCAAATAACGAGCGCATCCGCACCGGCTACGGTCTCTTCAATTGTCAGAAATTGATGGGGTACTCCCATTTTCACAATCGGATCATGTGTCTTAATCGTTGCTTGTTCTTCTAGTAATTTATCAATCAAGATAAGGCTTGGTGACTCCCTAGTATCGTCTGTATTCGCTTTAAAGGATAACCCAAGCACGGCAATTGTTTTATTTTTCAAATCACTGCCGAGGGACTGTTTCATTTTTTCAATAAAATAAACCGGCTGTTCCGCATTAACCTTGACTACTGCTTCTAGAATGGATAAAGGATTTCCCAGTTCCTTAGCGGTTTGGATTAACGAATTGACATCCTTTGGAAAACAGGAGCCGCCGTAGCCCATTCCGGCTTTTAAGAAATGCGGATTAATCCGGTGGTCAAGTCCGATGCCATTCGAGATATCATTTACATTAATGGACAGTTTGTCACACACTCTTGCCAACTCATTGATATAGGAAATTTTCAAAGCGAGGAAAGAATTGGCCGCATACTTAATCATTTCAGAGGCTTTTGGGTGGGTTTCGACGATTGGGCAGTGGAAGTCTTTATATAATTCTCTCATGATGGTTCTGGCTGTTTCACTCGTTGTACCAATGACGATACGATCCGGATGGAGTGCATCCTCTAGAGCGGAGCCTTCGCGTAGGAACTCGGGGTTGGAGACAACATCGAATGGAATGGGGAAGGTTTGATTTTCTTGGATGACGCTTGTTACTAACTTAGCCGTCCCGACTGGTACAGTGCTTTTTGTAACAATAACCTTATACTGGTTGAGGTGCTGGCCAATCGATTTGGCGACCTTTTTTACATAGGTAAGATCGGCGCTGCCGTCAGGTGCTTGGGGGGTACCGACGCAAATGAATATCAGATCGTTGTCTTTAATGGCTGTTTCCGTATCGTTTGTAAAAGCAAGCTGATTGGTTTGAAGATGCTTTGTTAACAGTTCCTCCAGTCCCGGTTCATAGAAATATAAATTGCCAGCCCTTAATGCTTGGATTTTCTGCTCATCTAGATCAAGTCCTGTTACCTTGTGGCCCATTTCGCAAAAAATCAGTCCTGTTGTTGTTCCCACATATCCTGTTCCGATGATTAAAATTTTCACTGGGCCTTACCCCTCCTTTGAATCCCAAATATAATTAATGAGTTTGATATACTCAGACATCTTGGCAATATCAAAGCACTTGCCTTCAATTTCTAGCCCATAGCTTGTATAATCTTTTGCCATTGCTTTTATCGCATCGGTTAATTGAATTTCTCCACCAACATCCGGTTTCACGTTTTCAAGATAAGCGAAAATGGCTGGATTAAATACATACCGGCCAATAACAGCCAAATCCGATGGCGGGGATATTTGTGGTTTTTCAACAATATCCTTAATTTGAAATTGTGCGTTTTTTAATCGTTTTGGTTGAATGACTCCATAGTTTTTTAATTGGGTCGGGTCCATTTTTTTCACCCCAACGATATTTCCGTTTACCTCGGTGAACATATCGATTAACTGTTTTAACGGTTGTTTTTCATGGGAAAGAATAACTTCATCAGGAAGCATGACCGCAAAAGGTTCATTCCCAACAAATTGTTTACCAAGAAGGATGGCCTCCCCTAATCCACGTGCATAGGACTGCCGAACATACTGGATATGTACATTCGGAAGGCTGATTTCCTTTAATAGGTGTTTCTTATCTTTTTCTTCTAGATAGGTCTCCAATTCTACCGATCGATCGTAATAATCAAGAATCATATTCTTTGATCTAGATACGACAATAAGGATTTGCTCTATTCCTGAGCGAATCGCTTCCTCCACGATATAATCAAGCGCTGGTCTTCCGCAGATCGGCAGCATTTCTTTTGGCAAGACTTTCGTAATCGGCAAGGTTCTTGTACCATATCCTGCTGCAGGAATGATTGCTTTTCTTATCATATCTCTTCCCTCCTTGCGAACTAATATTAATTTATTCTAAAAAAGACGAAGGGGAAGGTTGTCCAATCGAAAAGGGCGCTAAAAATGGGGAGTTGTTCATTTTAAAAACGCAAGCCCCCGTTTAGCAAGCGACAGGACTGGTGCACTGCAAACTGAGGAAGAATATACTATTTTAGTTAGATAATCTCGCCTAGGTTATCAACAACATTATCAACATTTTTTTCAGGAATATCCACATAAAATGTTAGGATATCAACAGATTCCAGTTATTTATACACAGAAAATGTGTGTAACTATTGCTTATTTTTAAAAAACTTACCAGTAAATAATGTTATCCACATATCCCACAGGATTATCCACAAAATCAACAGATTTACCCACAAATCGCTTTCCTATATCCACATTTCCCATTACAATTATCCACAAAGGCTAATTACAAAAGACCTAGATTACTCTCTAGGTCTTTTGTAATTAGCTTTTTGATTATCCTCTATCTTCGCACGATCGTAACTATCCAAAATTTCCTTCAGTTCTCCTGTATCCCCTTTTGCATTAATGATCTCAAAAATTTGATTCAACCCTTCACTTGTTTCCTCTTCTTCATTTTTCAAAACAATGCCCCCTTTTATTCTATATAATAGCCATTTTCTTTAGAAATTATTTAACATTAGCAAGTTGCTAATATAACATTGCTCAATAGTTCACAAAATATTCACTCAACCACTTTTTTCCTATGATTTCAATCACTAGATTATTTTGCACAAGAGATAAGATGAAAGCGTAAACAATTTTCCATTATAGGGGATAAATGGAGGAGATTTGAATGGGGAAAATAGTAAAGTTTGCAGCAATTATCGTTTCTTTTGTCATGGTATTAAGTGCTTGCGGAAAGGATGATTTATCAAGAGAAAAAACAGTTAAAGCCAAAACAGACACCAGTGTGACAACTAAAGTTATCGGACCACATGAGCATATAAATCAAAAACCGACACCAATCAAAATAAATCGAATCGGTGCGCATGAAGTAAATGTGGAGATGACATCACAAATCACTGATATTGAAATTACCAAAGGAGAAATGTATAAAGCATGGACCTTTAACGGTGAGGCGCCCGGACCTGTAATTGTAGTGGACCAAGGTGATAAAATTAATTTTACCCTAACGAACATGGACCCAGCCATCCCGCACAGCATGGACTTTCATGCCGTACACGCTGCACCATCTAAAGATTTTGCCAATGTGATGCCGGAGGAAACAGGTAAATTTTCATATCCTGCCAACAACCCGGGCGTGTTTATGTACCACTGCGGAACAAAGCCTGTTCTTGCACATATTGCCAACGGAATGCACGGGATAATTATCGTCAAACCAACGGAAGGCTATCCAACCGATTCCAAAGTCGATCGTGAATTTGTCATCGTTCAAAATGAATGGTACAAATACAACGATATGAATGATTTTACAAATGGAAAACCGAAATATGTAGTTTTTTCATCTAAGGCTTTAAAAGAGGGGGATATCAACACAAATGGTACAGTTGGCGCACTTGTCGACAAACCACTACTGGCAAAAGTCGGTGACAAAGTGAGATTTTACATTAATAACGTTGGTCCAAATGAAGTCAGTAGCTTCCATGTTGTTGGAACTATGTTTGATGATGTCTATGTTGACGGAAACCCATTTAATCATATGAAGGGAATGCAAACAGTCTTACTTCCGGCGAGCGGCGGGGCAGTAGTTGAATTTACCGTCACTGAGGAAGGCAGCTATCCTTTTGTCACACACCAATTTAATCATGCGACAAAGGGCGCAGTCGGTGTGTTGAAAGTCACCAAAGACGGCCATGACGACGATAGCAAAACAATGTCACACTAATTAGAACAGCTGAAGCTCTATAGTTGTGAAGCTGCGAAAATAATAAATAACACATTTAAGCGTCGGTGTCAGGCACTCGACGCTTTTTGGCACCTTAGAATCACAAATAATGTCGAAACATTCCTGTCCACTCTGACAGTATTCTTCTTTTTTCCAATTTATTATTTGCTATCTTAAAGGAAAGAATCGATGATTAAACAATCAGAAGCAGAGCCTGGGTTATAGACCAAGCTCTTTTTACTTTAAGGCGAGAGGACTTACCAACGGCAGCCGATGTCAATGAACAATAGCCGCACGTAATTTGTTAATACCAAACTCCAAATATCCTTTTAGGCAGGTCAACATATAAACCCAGCCGCCTTTATTATCAAGCAAAATATTCATTAACTCATCATCATCTTCTCTAAAACCTTCTTCACGCACTTCAATGATTGTTCTCGAGCTGTCCATCTCATTCAGCGATATGGTGACAATATTTCCAGCCTCGCCTGCTTCGCCCCACCGGAATACGATTTTTTTATCGGTCTCGACTTCAAGTATTTCGATATCGGTTTGTGCATCGTATTCATCATATCTCAACGTAACGGTCGTGCCCTGCTCCCATCTTGCACTGGATGTGAACCAGAAATTCTTGATATGGGCAGGATCTGCGAAGGCTTCAAATACCACGTTCGCAGGCTTTTCAATTATTAATTTTGTCAGATTGTACATGTTTCATTCATCTCTCTTTTCAGTGACTTTTATATGCAATTTATTATACCTCCTTGTGTAAAAATAAAAACCTGTACCAATGATTATCGAGAAATCAAAGATACAGGCTTTTTTCAAAAAATATATATTTACTTACATTCTTAAGCCAAATTCAAGGGCTTTACTATTATGATAACTTGCTCTCACCATCAGCTTTGCTCGTAATTCTTCATCCAGGCAATCTTGTTGTAAAAGTGCATTGTGGCGATGTTGAATTAAATGATAATAATATTTACCCTTCATAAACATTTTCAACACAAAAAATCCTCCTCCATGGTCATCTACATAAATCGACGGAGTTATCGTGTTCGGTAACTGGCAAGCATCGTCGTTAAACCTTAGCCCCTTTAGTTTTGCGTCACCACTTTTCAATGGCTTTGCCGTTTCGTACGATTTATGTGTTTATAAAAAATATAAGCAACTAAATAATAAAATAAAAGTGCCTTTGTACCTAGACGGTGCTATTCAGTGATTGAATTCTTCCTTCTCTGCTTAAAAGCCAAGGATGACTGCCAATTCATACAATCAAATGTTTCGCTGAAACTTCCTAAGATTCATGCAAACGTTCATACATCCTTTATGGACAGATTTTAGAAAGACCGTTTTAAAGTCTTTAATCCTGTCCATGATGGTTACTGAAGTGAATTCTTAAAAGAAGGAAGTTAACCTATGTTAAAAATACGTTTTGTTTTTTTGTGTCTTATCGTGATTGCACTCTCTTTAACTGGATGCACAGGGAAATTTCACTTTATGCAAAACGAGGGGAAACTTGCCGATGATTCAGCTACTGATTCGGGAGGTCAGAAACAGAAGGCTACTATTCAAGAGGCTTCCTCCCCAGCGGGAATCCCCGTTCTAGTCAATAAGCAAAATAAACTTCCTGCTAGTTATCAGCCAAGTGATTTAATTTACCCTGACATCCCTTTTACGTTTAAACAGAGAACAGAAAAGCGGCAAATGAGAGCAAAAGCAGGAGCGGCGATTGAAAAATTATTTGCTGGTGCCAAACGACAGGGGGTAGATCTGTTAGGTGTTTCTGCTTACAGGTCTCACGCTGCACAGACTACATTGTTTAATTACTACGTCGATCTTGATGGATATGAGGCAGCAAGTGCTTACAGTGCTGCTCCGGGAACGAGCGAACATGAAACAGGACTGGCGATTGATGTAACCGGAGGAGATGGAACTTGTGCGGCAGAGGACTGCTTTGAAGGAACTAAAGAGGCAACCTGGCTCCAAAACCATGCAGCTGAGTATGGCTTTATTATCCGCTATCCAAAAGGCAAAGACTCCATCACCGGCTATCAATACGAACCTTGGCACCTACGGTTTGTCGGTAAGGACATCGCCAAAAAAATCATGAGCCGCGGAATTACCCTTGAAGAATACCTGAATACAACCGTTGTTAATAATTAGTATAATGTGGGTCTCCCTTTTTGGTGTCAGGCACCACATGGTTTCGGTGCCTGACACCGAAGTGTTTTCTAGCAAAAAAGATCCCTCGCTGCAGTTTGGTCGCAACGAGGGATCCTTTTTGGTTATTTTCCTTTGATCTCAAGCAGTTTTAGGCGAAGGTCGTTTTCCATCGTTGCCAGTTCTTGTTCTGCTTGGCGGCGCTTATGGCGTCCTTCTTCTTGAATTCGCATTGTTTCTTCGAGTGTTGTAATGAGGCTTTCCTGCGTTTTCTTTAAGGTTTCAATATCGACGATACCGCGCTCATTTTCTTTCGCTGTCTCGATCGTATTGGTTTTTAGCATTTCGGCATTTTTCAAAAGAAGTTCATTGGTTGTTTTCGAAACCTGCTTTTGGGCCTCGACGGCATGACGCTGACGAATTAATGTCAATGCTATCGCTACTTGATTCTTCCATAATGGAATGGCCGTCATAATCGATGATTGAATTTTTTCCACAAGCGCTTGATTCGTATTTTGAATCAGGCGAATCTGCGGAGCACTTTGGATGGTAATTTCCCGGCTTAATTTTAAATCATGGAGCCGCTTATCCAGCCGGTCCGCAAACTGAATCATATCGTTGACTTCTTGGAACTTCATTTGGTCATTGGTCACTTCCGCTGCCCTTTTTAGCTGCGGAATGATCTTCTCTTGCATTTCTTCCAGCTTAATCTCCCCAGCGGCAATATAGACATTAAGGGCATGAAAGTATTCTTTATTGGTCTCATACAGCTGTTCTAACAACTTAATATCAGACATTAGGACATTTTTACTGCGGTCAAGTTTTACGCTGATCCGGTCGATTTGAGCGCCTGTTTTTTGATATTTTGATAGCACTTCTTGAATGGAACCGGAAATTTTGCCAAACATACGAGCAAATAAGGATGGCTTCCCATCCTTCAAATCGTCCGGATTCACTTCATCCAAGCGCTTCATTAAATCACTAATGATTTGCCCGATTTCACCTACATCTTGTTTCTGCACATGCTCTAGCATCGTATGGGAGAAAGACAGCAGCTTACCTTGGGCTTGGGTACCGTATTGAATCATCGATTGATGGTTTGTCGGATCGATTTGCTCGGCAATCTGATACGCCTTTGCACGATGTTCTTCCGGTATGACATCAATTAATTTAACCGGTTTCGCCTCACCTGTATGCGTGACTGGTTTTTTAGCAAGCTCAAGCTTATCCCCAAACGGGTCGGAGAGAATATCATCTAATAAATCGCCTGTTTTATTGGGTTGGACTGGGTTGTTTTCATTCATTTTAGCCACCTATTTTCTTCCGGAAATTTAGCGTTCTTTTGCTTATTGAGGGTATGTTTTGCGACGTCAATTTCAAAATTCAAGTGATCGATATCATCTGAAATCACTTTATATAAATCCTCTTCCACTACCTTGGTTAGTTCATTAAGTGTATGGCGAGTTTCAATCAGGGATTGGCCCATTTCCATGTTCTTTTTCGGCTGCGAGGATAAGAAGCTATATTTTTCGGTAAGTTCAACGATTGAATCTAAATGTGAAAAATAAAACTGTTCAGCCTGGTAAAATCGCTTCGGCTCTTTTGTTGTCATCTTGTGTATCTTTTTTGTGATTCTAAGAAGATCTAATCTTTGTTTTACCGATGAAATATCACGAATGGTAAAAAGGTTTTTATTCAAGCGATTGATTTTCTGTTTCGCTTCATTTAGATTTTTTCGAATGTATCGGTATTCTTTTCTTGAGATCTGATGCTTTTTTAAAAAGCTAGTGTTCATCACAATAGAAAGGATGAAATGGATAAGAATCCCTGCAGTTACTGCTATTCCAGTCGCCGTCCAAAAAGTCTGGTCCATAGGAAAATAGCTAATTAGCCAAGTTAACACCGTTACTGGGACGGCTACAAAAGAGCGAAGAAGAAACGACAAAATCGGGTTCATTATAATCGACTCCTGACTTAAGACATCTTTATATTACTACGAATGAATTCAATGGAATGTTTCATTTCACTCAAAATATATACCAAATAGAAAATTATTTCCATTTAATACTTCAACAATACACGAAAAAACTCCTGCCCGCCATAGACCTCAAACGGAAAGAATTCTAGGTCTAGAGACGTATTTTTCATTTGCGATGGTGCGATAACCCCAATTAATTGGACTCTGCCCAAGAGTAATTTAATCACATGCATAGGATGGTTACGATCGTGAGGAGAGAGGAGAATATTATGTATAATCCTTATTATATGCCCGTGGAGTATCAAACTGGATTAAATCCACATTATGATAGTAGACAATTCCAAGGTGGTCAACAACATCATGGCGGGGGGCAATTTCATGGTGGGGCGGAACATTTTGGCGGGCCGCATCATCATGGTGGACCGCAGCATCATGGTGGGTCACAGAATCATGGTGGATCACAGAATCAAGGCGGGCCGCAGTATCATGGCGGGATGCAGAATCATGGTGGGTCACAGAATCATGGCGGGCCGCAGTATCATGGCGGGATGCAGCATCATGGTGGACCGCAGCATCATGATGGACATTCAGGATTTAACCTTGGATCATTGGGGTCTAGCTTGCTTGGGCTTGGCTTAGGTTATTTAGGAGGCGCTGCGCTAGGAAACGGACCGAATCCTAACGGATATGGCGGATTCCCAGGTTACGGCGGGTTCAGCGGATACGGTGGTGGACCTGTTCAAGGTTACAACCCATATGGGGCAGGACTTGGTGGAGGCTTAGGCTATCCTCCTGTCGGCGGTCCAGGATACCCTGGATTCGGCCCAAATATGAACATGTACGGACAGCAGCTCCAACCACCCCCAGGTATAAGCGGTTACGGCTCATGGTCTCCAAGCGAATATGGACTTCCAAATCCAAATTTAGGCTTGCCTAGATAAAGATGCATGGTGTCAGGCACCGCTCGTGGACAGTTCGCATCCTTTGTACGCAGGGGATGGACAGTATAAAGAGAGCAAGACCACAATGTGATTTGAGGTCTTGCTCTTTGTCTGGGATGATCATTAATTTCCTGTCAGCCCCAAGGAATAGAATATTGTAGGTTGTTAACGCCCCAATCGACTCCTTCGATCCGATTTTGGTCGTCAATAGCCCCTATTGACAACCAAAATTGCTCTTTTTTCTCTTTTCGGTCATCAATACCCTCTATTGGCTACCTAATGGACTCCTTTTCTCCCATTACGGTCGTCAACAACCTGAATTACTGCTATAAACACATAAATCAAACTACTACATAATAAATCTCACGAGCTTCAACTTACTTCTCATAAAGCTCAATCGGGAGCCCATCAGGATCCGGGAAAAAGGAGAATTTCTTGTTGGTGACGGGGTCCACTCGGATGTCTTCCACCTTCACTTGATGGTTTTTCATATATTCTACCGCTTCTTCGACATCATCTACTTCAAACGCAAGATGTCTTAAACCAGCTGCTTCAGGATAGTTTGGCCGAACAGCAGGATTTGGAAACGAAAACAACTCAATCTGGTATTGACCATTCACTTCCAAATCAAGCTTATAGGAATCTCTTTCCGTGCGATAAACTTCATTAATAGGTGTCAATCCTAAGATTCGAACATAAAAATCCTTCGATTTTTGATAATCCGAACAAATCACCGCAATATGATGGATTTTATTAATTTTCATCTAACTATATCTCCTAAAAAGGTTATTTCTCAACCCCAAAGTCCGCTGGCCGTTCCCCATTTTCAAAGTGGTGGAGAATGGCTTTGACGATTCGTTCGGAGGCGTAACCATCTCCGTATGGATTGGAGGCGTGAGCCATTTTGTCATGTGCTACTTGATCTGACAACAGTTCATCTGCTAACCGGAAGATGGTTTCTTCATCGGTTCCAGCCAGTTTTAAGGTACCTGCTTCAATTCCTTCCGGGCGCTCGGTGGTCTCACGTAAAACTAATACCGGTACACCCAAAGACGGCGCCTCTTCCTGTACACCACCAGAATCAGTCAAAATCAGATAGGCCCTTGAGGCAAAGTTATGGAAGTCAATCACATCCAAAGGCTCAATTAGATGAATTCTCTCGTTATCCCCCAGCACTCGTTTGGCAATTTCACGAACCACCGGATTCATATGGACGGGATAAACCACCTGCACATCGGCATGTTGGTCGACCACACGGCAAATCGCTCGGAACATATTTTCCATGGGTTCCCCTGTGTTTTCCCTGCGATGGGCCGTCATAAGAATTAACCGGTCATTTCCGAGTCTGTCTAATACAGGATGAGAATAATTGGCTCGAACCGTTGTTTTTAGCGCATCAATGGCCGTATTTCCAGTGATATAAATCGCCTCTTCCCGCTTATTTTCCACCAAAAGATTGTGCTTCGATTGAACCGTTGGTGAGAAATGAAGATCGGCCAAGACCCCTGTCAACTGTCGGTTCATTTCCTCAGGGTACGGCGAATATTTATTATGAGTCCGTAGCCCAGCCTCGACATGTCCAATCGGAATCGAGTGATAAAAAGCCGCTAAACTTGCCACAAATGTGGTTGTCGTATCACCGTGGACCAGCACAATATCTGGTTTGACATCTGCAAGAACTTGATTGAGTCCGTCTAAGCTGCGCGTCGTAACATCCAGCAGAGATTGCCGTTCCTTCATTATATTTAAGTCATAATCAGGCGTAATTTCAAAAATATGCAGCACTTGGTCAAGCATTTCACGGTGCTGCGCCGTCACCGTCACAATCGGCTTAATTTTATCAGGATATTTCTCTAATTCTTTTACCAAGGGTGCCATCTTTATTGCTTCCGGTCTTGTTCCAAACACCGTCATTACCTTCAATCGATTCTCCATAAAGGCCTCCAACTATATCTTCAGTTCGATATCATATTCATTCACTAAACATGATACCAAAGATTACCCATTTTTGAAAAAAGCAATCCTCTCCATTTGTCATGGAAATTCCTCAAATACCCATGACACCTTGCAATTATCTAAAAATTTTTGATGTACAATATTACTTTTTTCCCAGGGGCGAATATATTGCAGAGTATATTTTTACAATATCCTTCGTAGGAGTGAATTTATTTTGAAAAAAAGGGCCCTTTTTACCATACCTATCAGCTTGCTACTTATTGCAGTAATGGTGGCTTCGATTTTCCTCATCAATCTCAAACCAGCTGCTGGGAAAATTACTCAAGCACAAAAACTGGCGGAATACTCTAAGCCTGCAGTCGTTCGGATCGTCGATTATACTGTTGTGAAGTGGCAATTTAATAATCCCAATGATCCTGAAGTCATTGCCATATTGGAGCAGCTAAATAACCAATCTGTTGTAGGCGGCTCAGGCTCAGGGGCCATTATTAGCTCTAACGGTTATATTGTCACCAATGCTCATGTTGTGGAAGCGACTCAAAAGGAAGATGAAGATATTGCCAACGCCGCGTTTGAACAACTAGTAACGATCATCGCAGACTATTTTAAGGCAGACTATAAAACAGCCTACAATTATATGGTCCAATATACACAATACACGGACATCCAGAAGGTGCTGAAAGTAGTTTTACCTGGCGGGGATGTACTGGATGGAGAGGTTAAAAGCTATGGGGCCCCTATTAATGAAGGAAAAGATGTCGCTGTCCTAAAAATTGAAGGGAAAAACCTGCCGACCTTACCGCTTGGAGATTCGGATAATATCCAAAATCAAGATAATGTTTGGGTTAGTGGCTACCCTGCTGCCGCCGATTCAGACCTATTATCACCCGATTCATCCTTAGTTTCTTCAATGAATGCAGGTCAAATTTCGGCAACCTCCAAAAAGACGGAACAAGGAAGCCCGGTCATTCAAATTAATGCGGCGGCCACACACGGCAATAGCGGTGGACCAGTCATCAATGCAAAGGGCGAGATCATTGGCTTACTCACGTTTAGGGGCGACACAGTCAACGGTCAAGAAGTCCAAGGGTTCAACTTTGCCGTGCCTGTTAATACCGTGAAAGAATTTGTCAACCAAGCCGGTGCTAAAAATGCGAAGAGTGATACAGATAAACTTTATCAGGAAGGACTTAACCTATACTGGGGCGGCTATTATAAGCATGCTTTAGAAAAATTCGAGGCCGTTCAGCGCATCTATCCAAATCATTCTGAAATCAAACAATTTATTGCAAACTCTGAGAAGAAGATGGGCAGCAGTAAAACGCTCTGGTCCGATTATGCCACTATTTTCTATATCGTGGATGGTGTTGCCGGATTGCTGATTCTTGTTCTCCTATTATTCACGTTTGCCTTTAGACCGAAACAACAAGCAGTTGCTGCGGCACCGGTTACTCCAACCCCAACTCCGGTAAACCCGCCGCCAACTGTACCTGAAAACACCTTAACCGATCTAAATAACGACGGAAAAATCGACGTTCAAGATATCCTCCTCGCCCTCCAAGAGGCACAGAAAAAACAGAAAAAAGATGGGGAATAGTGTGAACGGGTTCCGTAAACTGTCGCAAACATTAAAAATGTAATACAAAATGACCTTCAAATTGTATCTAAAGTTGGAGGTCATTTTTTGTTTATAAGGCATTTCAATAAAATAGTACAATTTGTCTATTAAAATGTGGGGGTACAATAGCCAGTGTACCTCAGCAGAATATACTACATTTTTACTTACAAATTGGGATACAGAAGAAAGTCTCTGTTATAACTGAATTTTGAATTCACTTTATATGAAAAATAAACGGAAAATTTCCGGTTAAATTGGGTAATACCTATATTTCCTTTAGAATAAGGGAAGTTTTTCCGGTTATATTATCCTAATCCTTGGATTTTGTCTTATTAAGAGCAGATAACCGGAATATCTCCGCTTATATCTGCTTCTTAAGCTTCCTCTTTATACAATAGCCGGAAATTCTCCGCCTATGAATTCTCATACCTACACGAAATCGATACGGAGAAGGTGAAAATGATTTGCAATATCGTAATTCATATGATGAACTAGCAATTATTAGCAAAAATAGCAAGGGAATAAACCCTCTATATTTCTAATGTTTCTTTAATCTCTCTAGACTTACATATTGTCCTACATTTTATAGTGCAAAAAGGATTACATTTAGGTTTGCATTTTCCAATGCAAATTGACACGTTTTGCCATAGGAAACCGAACCCGTTAGAATAATGTGGTGCTCTTTATCTGGTGCCTGACACCAAACCACCAAATCTTTTACACCTCATTTAACTCAATGGCTTCCCAGATACTTTGGTCTGTTATGGTGGGACTGGCTTGGAGGTCGGAGATGGTGCGGGCGAGACGGATGATTTTGATTTGGGTGCGATTGCTCCAACTGTTTTTAATGGCTAGTCTCTGTAATGTGGAATGTTGCGTGTCCGTCAGCGGGCTTTTGCTTAATAGGATTTCGTATGGGATTCTGCTATTGCAAACCTCCATGCCATAACGATTATATTGCCTCTTCCTTGCTTCCTCCACTCTCTCCCTGACAATTATTGAGGCCTCTCCTTCCTTTTCATGTGCTGCTGCATTAATATCAATGGGCCTAAGGGAAAGATTAATATCAAACCGATCTCGAAGCGGACCGGAAAGCCTATTTTGATAGGCAAGAATTTGTTTTTTTGAACAGGTACAATAATGTGTAGTTGACCCTGCATGGCCACATGGGCAAGGATTCATCGCCGCGATCAAAATAAAGGATGCTGGATAGGTAATCGTTGCATGGGTTCGACTTATCATGATTAAGCCACTTTCTAATGGTTGCCGCAGCATATCTAATGTTTTTTTCGAAAATTCCCCGATTTCATCAAGAAACAATACACCATGATGGGCTAACGATATTTCGCCTGGCTTTGGGTATTGTCCTCCACCAATAATTGATACACCTGAAGCGGAGTGGTGAGGATTTCGATAGGGTGGCATATTCGAGTGAGGAAAGGAATTTTGACTCAGTTGATAAAGGCTGATAACCTCTAGCAACGACTCTTTTGTTAACGCTGGTAAGATGGACGGAAAACTTTCAGCTAACATACTTTTCCCACAACCAGGTGGTCCGGTCAGTAAGACATGGTGTTTGCCAGCAGCTGCTACTTCTAACGCATGTTTCGCTTCTTGATGACCAATAATCTGTTTCAAATCCAAATATTCAATGCTGCGGAATTTCTCATCCCTTTCTTCTTTATAAATCGGAGGAACCCATTGACCGGAAAGATGTCCAATTGCCTCCTGCAAACTAGAAACATAGATGATTTCCAATGGCTTAAGATCTAATACTGGCAATTCCTCGTCAAAGGGCATATAAAGCCTTTGAATCCCCAGCCTTTTTGCCGCTAGTACGGCTGGGAGCATCCCTTCGACAGGCTGAATCGATCCATCCAACGATAATGATCCTAGAAAACCAGTATTCTCGGGCACGATTACCTCCAGTTCATGCAAACTTTGCAGAACTGCAATTGCCATCGGAAAATCAAACATAGATCCGTATTTTTTTTGATCCGCCGGTGATAGATTAATAATAACTTTTTGGCCCGATAGGTGATATCCTAAGGTTCGAAGTGCCGCAATGATCCGCTCCTTTGATTCTTTCACAGCAGCATCGGGCAACCCGACAATTTTAAACGAATCATTTCCAACGTACGAGCCAACCTCAACATGCATCCGATATCCTTCCATTCCTTTTAATCCGATACTGGTTACTTTAGCCCACATGTCTCTTCCTTCCTTTCAAGCATGTTAAGTTTTCCATCCTCCCAGTAAAATTTGTCGGTTGGTAATGATTTTATATAATTTTCATAGTGTTGTGTTGATGGGTCAGGGAAATAGGAAAGAAGGGTTTTTGGAGCAATCAGAGGGATACTTTCCCCATAGACAAAGGCTCGGTAGCTGCTCCAGGGATAATCCTCAGGATTTGCCACCATTCCAGCTGATACGGGATTTAGGTGAATATATTTACTAACGTCGATCTCATATTCGGAGGAATTGAGAAGCTCGTCTCCGTATCGTTTTTCGAATACATGCCCGGAGAAATTGTATTTTCTATTAAAATACTTGGCAAATTTGGTGTTGAGATGTTTCATGATAAGACTCAATGGGGTATCTTTCGTTTCGATCTGTAAGTGGGTATGATTGGACATTAAGCAGTAGGTGTGGAGGATGAAGGGATAACGTTCTTTTGTTTCTTTAACTAAAGCAAGGTACTTCTCAAAATCATCATCATCGAAAAAAAGTGGACTTTTCCGAATACCTCTACTTGTAACATGATACTTTGCACCTTGAAACCAAGTCCGAACACTGCGAACCATTGCATTCACTCCTTATTTTGTTATGGGATTAAAAATTCAAATGGGGGATTGATGCAGAAAAATGAGGGATCAGAAGCAGGCATTCCCCAAAAGACAGGAACAGAAGAATAAACTACTAAAGATACATTTCGACATCCTCTCTAAGAATCCTCTATACTTCATCAAAATTCTCCTAAAATCCATAAATTTTAGCACTATCATTCGTCTCCCCTGGAGGGACAAATGTCCGCGAGTGGTGCCTGACACCATTAATGACACCAATATCTAAAAAATATGCATAAAAAGTCCCAAATTGTAATATTTATTTTGTAGGGTATTAAATTTCTTACGTTTGATTTGGGGGGATGTCTCTGAAAACGGTAAGAGTTATTCAATGGCTGGTAGGTGCATTACTTCTGGTCTATGGTATTTATCTTATTTTTGGAGTGCAGGAGTTCTTTGGAACCTTAGCAATTATCGCTGCCTTTTTCATCTTCCCAAGTTTAAGAAATGGAAGAAAAAGTTCCTATAGCCATGATTATGTACATGATTACGAAAGTGATTCAGACGACCCTGTTGACGGCGGGGGTTCCGATGGGGGCGGTGATTCAGGTGGAGACTCAGGTGGTGGCGGGGATTAAAGCTAACGATGAACACATTAAAATCACCCTTGCCAATAGTGACAAGGGTGTTCTTTTTAAATTCCTGTAATCCCAGAAAAAGCAGGTTGGAGGTCATCAGAATAAGCTACTTATTTTTTGTGAGAAAGTACAGAAACCAAACCGCATGATTTTGTTCATCTGCAGCCGCTCTTCGAAAAGCCTCTTTAATCGTTGGATCAGAAGCACCATCAGCGACTTCCAGATAAAAATCCACTGTATTTTGCTCATCCTCTAAGGCAAACTCCAATCCAGCTAAGTAAACATCTGGGCATTCCTCACTGAGTTTTGGTTGTTGGGGCTTTCTCCTAGTTAGCTTCGTATAGATCTGTTCAAATTGTTGATAGTGCTTTATTTCATCTTGGCGAATTTCAAGAATCCGACTTTTCTCCTTCTCATTATGAGCCAAATTTGCTAATTGGCTATAACAATTTATAGCATTGTACTCTCCACTCATTGCTTTTTCCACTTCTCGTATCAATTTATTATTTTGTCTATATAAGGCATCGTAGTAATTTGTGTAAGGATACATCGTAAAACCTCCCGTTGATTCTCATGTATATCCTACGTATAACGGGGTTCCCGGGTGCATACTATTCTGTACTTTTCAATAAAACCATTATGAAAATATCAATAATGGTGCCTGACACCGTTTAGTAACCTTCACTTTTAGATAGAATAAAATAATAAAACGGAGGTTTCAGCATGAAAAAGAAGTTATTAGTTTTAGCTGCAATCATTGGATTACTCCTGAGCGGCTGTTCCCTGTTAAATGATGCGAAAGATACGCTCACATATGCCAATGAGGCGAAGAACTATTTAGACAAGGCGACGGCATTTGCAAATGATGCTCCCTCAATTGCGCAACAAGCAGTTGGCAACAAGCAAGCCGCAGCTGAACTCAAAACGATGCTCCAGGATATGAAACAAGAAATCTCTACCTTTAACAAACTTCAAGCTCCTGAAATAGCGGTCGATTTACACCAGCAACTGGTGGACCAAAACAACAAACTAACTGCTGGAATTGACCTGTACTTAAAAAATTATAAAAATGGAGTTCTCGACCCTTCTGTCCTTGAAAATACCGAAATATTTCAAAGCGTCCAGGAAATCAGCAGCATCCTCGATCAAATAAAACAGCTTGGGCAGTAATAAATCTAACTTCAATCATTGGATAAAAAAGACCGCTTAAACTGTCGTCTAAGCGGTCTTTTTTTGGTGTCTGACACCTATTTTACCTTGATTAAGCACAAATTACTTTTATTCCCTGCACTATCTTTGAGATAGATAGTTAATGATGCTTTACTTTTCTGTTTTGGGATTTTAATATAGGTTTTTCCAGTTTTCATGCTGATGGTTCCTTTTCCTATCAGCTTTCCACCCCTATAGATATAAACCTTGGATCCCTTTTCCCCTTTAACGAGGACCTTTGTTGTTTTATTAGTAACTTTTGTAACGTTTGGTTTCGTCGGCGCAAGTTTATCCTTTACCTTATAACTGAATACTGGACTTTTATTGCCTGCACCGTCTACCACATAGAAGGATAGCTTCGTACCTGCCTTTTGTGAAGTTACTTTCAACGTTACTTTTCCACTACTAGGAATTTTTGCAGAGGCTAGTTTTTTCGAGCCCCTATAAACATATGCTGTAGATTCAGCTTCTCCTACCACCGAAATCGATTTTGATTTATTGGAAATTTCACCAGTCTTCGGTTTTTTAGGAGGATTCTTTTTCGCAACACTGACGGTCGCTGCTTTTCCTTGATTACCAGCAAAGTCTTTTAAAAAGACCGCAAGTTTGGTCCCTTGCTTCTGCTTGGTAATCGGAATAGTTGATTTACCTTTACTGTCTAGTTTGCCTACAGCTAGCCTTTTAGCTCCAAGATAAACATATGCTGTACTGTTTTTCTCACCTGTTACTGTGATGTTGGATGCAGCATTAGTTATTTGCTCAACTGCAGGTTCAGCCGGTGGCAGACCTGTCTTTACAAAATAACTTTGTTTTTTACTTTCCTTCCCAAACGTGTTCATTTGCGTGACTACAATCGCAGTTTCAGCTGGCCAGTATCCTACGTCTACACTGAAGGTTCCGTTTTCCTTCACTGTTGAAAAATAATATTTCAGACTATTACTTGTGCTGATTTTTACCATTACTGCATTTCCTGGATTCCCTTGACCTGTTACGTACCGTTCATCATTAACAGCACGCTGAACCACAGCCTTTTCTGGTTCTGGCGCTTCTTGAACTATAAAGTCTACGGGTTTACTTGCGACCCCGTTGTGCCAGTTGAAAAAACGGACCTGTTTACCTTTTTCAAATTGATAATACCTAGGATCAAGGAATGTGTTATCACTATTAATGATAGGAACTTCCCCTTCATGGAGCTTGCTTGCGGTTCTTTTAATATGTGTTCTAAAAAGCAAATCCTGCTCGATAATCGAATTACCTTTCGGATCTCTTCTCCACTCAAAACCCATTATGCTTCCTTGCCAGCGGAAGTTGCCCGAATGTATCATAGTACCCGATAAAATCGAGAGACCATCGTATAGAGTCGAGAAATCCATTTTTGGCCTACTTGCAAGATAGGAATCATTAACAGTGGAATTGTCTACCTTGAGGGTATCGGTTGTTTCTAAAAAATAAACCACCCAGCCCGATGAATTATAACCAACCCCAATGTAATTAAATTTCTCGTTTAACAATTTCGCTCTTTTACTAGAATCATTCATCCACTCTTCGACGGCAATCGAAGGATAGGTTTCATGGTATTCTCGGTATTCAACTATCTCTTCAGCGGATTGATAGTTGATATTATCATAGAATTCTTCGAGCAGCTCTGGTAATGTATCCATGACTGTGACACCATCTACAGCAAAAGTTTTTGCTTTATAGTTAGCAATTTCATTTAGAGGTGCTGCCATTTTAAGAGCAGGTTGGCCCGCTTTTTCTCTCTCTGTATTAATCGTTTGAACCATTAGTTTGCTATACTCTTTTTGCGCGTTCCTAGTGGCAGTACTATCCTCAGCTGCAACTTGAAAGCTAGTAAAACTAAAAGTTATTAAAGTAAGAAAAACTCCTAGTATTCCTATAACGATTGTCTGTTTCCTATTGCAATGTCCCATATGTTCCTCCTATCAAATGCATATTCCTCAACTATTATAATATTTCTATAACCTAAAGAAAATAGGGGATGGAAACCCTCAAGGTATATGGATTTCCCAAACTTACTAATCTTGCGGAGCCTTAAACAAGATTAAATCCCATGTTTTATCATCAATGTAACGAAAGGTGATTCGATAATCGTTTTTTTGATACACGAGCGACTTCCCCGTTTTCTTTCCTTCGGTGGGGGTCCCCATTTTCGCAAGTAATTCTTCTCGAGTTATCCCAATCTCAATGTGAAACAGGTAAAGTGTTTTTAGTTCCTCTTCATCTATTACAATTCGGCGATTCTTTATCGTATAGACATAGGTATGGATATCCTCATGATCATGCATTTCCTCATATTTTCCCCAAACTTTTTCGACATCCGCTAAGCGGATTTTTTTATCCAACCGGAGTGGAGTTCCAACTAGAATCCCCTTCTCCATCCCTTGGATGGTTTCATTATTTAAAACGACAACATTGTCCTTTGCCGTATTGGTGTTAGGAATTTCTTTCTTACAGGCTGTCATTAATGCAATCAATAAAATTAATAACCCTATCATTCTCCAAATCTTCATAAAAAATCCCCTCTCAATCACATATAAAAATAGCTTATCATATTTGTTCCTAACAACGAATTTGATGTTATGATAGTAGCATTATTAGAAATCACATAAAACAAAGCAACGAATCATGTCCACTCCAAGAGTACAAATGTCCACGTTCGGTGCCTGACACCAACTTCAGCAGCTATCTTCATAATTCAAATGAATCGAGAAAGGAGATTAACTAGGCTATGGCTTCTTTTATTGATGAACGAGAAGGTGTTTTTCACGCCGTTTGTCCGCTGGATTGTCCGGATCAGTGCGGCTTACTTCTGCATAAAGAAAACGGGAGGATTATCAAGGTGGATGGCGACCCGCAGCATCCGGTTACCAAAGGGCATATCTGTAACAAAGTCCGGAATATGACGGAACGGATTTATGATGAAAATCGTCTCACCTATCCGTTGAAACGTACGGGGCCCAAAGGCGAGGGTAAATTTGAACGAATCAGTTGGGAAGAAGCAATCCAAACGATTACCTCCCGCTGGAAGGAGCTGATTGAATCCGACGGTCCGGAGAGCATTCTTCCCTATAGCTTTTATGGAAACATGGGCCGGCTTAATGCGGAGGGCATGGACCGCCGGTTTTTCCATCGCCTCGGGGCATCCCGGTTAGATCAAACCATTTGTTCATCCGCTGGTTCGGAAGGCTATAAATATACGATGGGCGGCAGTCTCGGAATCGACCCTGAAGATACGATTCATTCGAAATTATTCATTTTTTGGGGGATTAATGCGGCGAGCACTAACATGCATCAAATCGCCCTTGCTCAAAAAGCCCGCAAACAAAATGGCGCGAAAATTATCGTCATTGATGTTCACAAAAATCAAACCGGTAGATTAGCAGATTGGTTTATTCCAATTTTACCTGGAACCGACAGTGCGCTTGCTTTAGGGATGATGCACATCTTATTTTCCGAAAATCGAGTCAATCGGGACTTTTTACAAAAATATACGGTTGGCCACGACGAACTGCGTGAACATGTCGTCCAGTATGACCCTCACAGGGTTTCTGCTATCACGGGTGTACCGGTCGAAGATATCTATAAGCTGGCACGGATGTACGGTGAAACGTCGCCTGCTTTTATTCGGATTGGCAACGGACCCCAGCATCACGATAATGGCGGAATGTTCGTCCGAACCGTTTCCTGCCTTCCGGCTCTCACCGGCCAATGGCTTGTCAAGGGCGGTGGTGCGATCAAAGGAAATTCGGCTTATCTAGCTTCAAATACTGCAAACCTGCAGCGACCGGATCTATTGGAAAATAAACAAACCCGCGTGATTAACATGAACTTACTCGGCGACACTTTGCTCACGCTAGATCCACCTGTGAAGTCACTCTATGTATACGGCTCAAACCCTGCTGTAGTTGCACCGGAATCTAACAAGGTCAGAAATGGCCTCGCACGTGAGGATTTATTTACCGTAGTCCATGATTTATTTTTAACAGAAACAGCCAAATATGCAGATATTGTCCTGCCATCGACATCCTCCTTCGAAAATACAGACATCTACACATCGTATTGGCATCATTACATTCAACTACAGCAGCCGGTCATTGAACCGTATGTCGAGTCCAAGTCCAATCTCGATGTGTTCAAGCTGCTCGCAAGGGGAATGGGTTTCGCTGAATCGGTTTTTGAAGAGACAGAAGCGGAAATGATTACACAAGCCTTAAACAATCCTCGCAATCCGTATTTAGATGGAATTAATTACGAAGCTTTAATGGAGCAGCATTTTATGAAAGCAAAGGTGAAACCTATTTTCCCTGGGAACCTGCCAACCCCTAGCGGAAAAATCGAATTACTTTCACAGAAAATGCTAGAGGACGGCTATCCCTCGTTGCCAACGTATATACCTTTAGTAAACGACGGCGATCATCCGTATCAGTTTGTTCCAGGCCCCAATCATCATTTCTTAAATTCTACTTTTTCCAACAATCAAAAGCATATCAGCTTGGAAAAGGAGCTAAGAGTGTATATGAATCTCCAAGATGCATGGAAGGCGGCGATTGAAGATGGAGATATGGTTCGAGTCTGGAACCAGCGCGGGGAATGTATGTTAAAGGCGACGGTTGGGGAAAATGTCCTTCCTGGAGTGGTAGCCACACAAGGTCTATGGGCGGATTCCGGGGACACAAAACAGCTAGTTAACACCCTCACCCCCGACCGAATTGCCGATATGGGCGGCGGGGCGACCTTCTTCTCAGGACGAGTAAGTATTGAGAAAATATAAATAGTGCCTGACACCAATGGGTGTCAGGCATTCGTTTTACTTGCTTTATACCCGTGCCCAATCATCTCATGGACGGTATGGACGGTAACATAGGCGTTTCCATCTACTTCATTAATAATACTTTTCAGCTGGACGATTTCTTGCTTATTGATAACGATATACAGGACTTCTCTGTTCTGTCCTGTGTAGCCGCCGCGGCCATCTAGGACAGTCAACCCACGCGACATCCGGCTAGTGATATTGTCCAGGACCTTTTCAGGGCAACTGGAAATAATCATCACCGCTACCTTTTCGTCCAAACCTTCCACGATGAAATCAATCGCTTTCGCTCCGATAAACACAATCAATAGCGTATACATCGATTTTTCCAAGCCGATGATGAAAATCGAGCCAATCACTACTAAAATATCAATGATCAGCATTCCCTTGCCAATGCTCCAGCCTAGCAACTGATTCGCTAATCTTGCTAAAATCGTCGACCCACCCGAGGTTCCTCCCGTCCGGAAAATCAATCCCAGCCCGACACCTACAAGCAAACCAGCGAAAATCGCAGCTAAAAATGTATCATCGGTTAATCGATGACCGATATCCTCGGTTAAAAATAAAAACAACGAGCAAGCTGCAATTGAAATCAGCGTATAGATAAATGTTCTTTTTTCAAAAAATTTATAACCCACCGCTAACAGAGCAACATTCAAGACAAAATTCACGACACCCGGCGACCAATCAAACAAATAGTGGGTAATAATCGTAATCCCTAAAATACCGCCCTCTGAGAGATGGTTCGGGATTGTAAAATAATTGACACCCACCGCAAAAATAAGCGCCCCTATAAAAATATAGATAATATCTTTTACCGTTTTCTTCATTATTAATCCATCCTTTTATTGCAATTCATTCACTGAAAAATCTAGCGCCACTCTGTTCTCAATTTCTGCAATCAATTCAGTCAGTTCCTCAAACGAAATCGGCTCACTAATAAAATAACCTTGGATTAAATCACAGTCGAGTTTCACCCATTCCGCAAACTGGGTGTGGTCTTCAATTCCTTCTATAATAACCTGTAGTTCCAAGTTATGAGCCATCTGAATAATTGGCGTTATAACACCCTTATGTTTGTTATTTTTCAAAAGGCTAAACACGAAATCACGGTCCAGCTTTATAAAATCAATCGGCAGCTTAATAAAGTCTGAAAACGAGAAGTATCCATTTCCGAAGTCATCTAAGGCGATCGTGAATCCCATTTCTTTTAAAAAGTGCAGTTTCTCATTTACCTTTTTAACCGTGTATATCTCAATATTCTCGGTAATCTCCAAAGTAATTTGTGCTGCTTGGATCGAGTACCGCTTTAGAATATTCGAGATATCCAAGATAAGAGAATCCAGTAGGAGTTGATTCACAGACAAGTTAATCGAATATTTCAGGCTCCTGTCCTTCATGCTCGACATCTTTTGACAGACCTCTTCAAATACCCAGAAAAACAGACCGTTTAGCATGCCAGCTTCGTCCGCATAGCTGATAAATTCCCCCGGGGGAACTTCACCTAAACTTGGATGGCTCCAACGGATTAGCGCTTCTGCACCATTGATAGCCCGCTCTTTTAAAAAATATTGTGGCTGATAGTGAACATAAAGCTCCCCTTTTTTGAGCGCATAGGGAAGATCATTTTCGATGATCACTTTCCGGTAAGCGGTTTGATTTAAATTCCCTTTATAAAAAGAAAAGCGATTTTCTCCCAGCTCTTGGGCATCATACATTTGCATCTTTGCCATGGTCTTGAGTTCATCCGGTTCTTCGGAGCCATAGGGGTACATGCAAATCCCCATACTGCTGCCAATCGTAAAATTATGAAAATCAATCGGATACGGAGCTGATATGGAATGAATAATCCGTTCACAGATCACTTTGCAGTCATGCTCGGTAATATCAGCAATTACGATCATAAAATCTGTGGAATTGACCTTGATTACAGTATCAATATCTCGCAACGAGCCTTGCAATCTTGCCGAAATTTTATTGAGGAGAATTATTTCGCTATCATTATCTTTAGGATGTGAGAGTTCTGACGGCAAGAATATACGCAAATAACCTACCGCACTTGACATTTGATATCTCTTACTGAAGGCTAAGGTTAAGTCGAGCCGTTCTATTAATAATTGAATACTCGAAACCTTATCGTAATGATTTTCTTCACGTTCCGTACTTTTCCCATCCATAAAAAGGACCCCTTAGCAAATTTAATAACCTAATCTTAACGTACTAGATAGGAACCATCAAATTCCAAATATTATCCATAGAAAAAAATTCTTCTCTACCCAGTTGTCCCCCATTCCAAATAATCATCGTAAAAAAAAGTAACCCTCTACAACGAGAGGGTTAACTTAGAACATTTGCTTTTGTAGTTAATTTAGAAAATTAATATTGCTGCTGTTGGTGCCATTTCCAGGCATCCGCAATGATCTTTTCCAAGTTTCGTTCAGCCTTCCAGCCAAGCTCACTAAAAATCTTTTGAGAGGAGGCGACTAGCATGGCAGGATCTCCTGCACGGCGGTCAGCCATTTCTACATTTGCTTCCACACCAGTTACTTTTTCACAGGTTTCAATAACTTCCTTAACCGAATAGCCCAGTCCGTTGCCAAGGTTATAAATCTCTGTTGATTTCTTCCCGGTTAATAATGCCTCGAGTGCGAGGATATGAGCACTGGCTAAATCAGTTACGTGGATGTAATCGCGAATACATGTACCATCTGCCGTATCATAATCCGATCCGAACACCGATACCTTTTCCCGCTTCCCTAACAGTTGTTGCAGGATGATTGGAATTAAATGAGTTTCCGGGTCATGACTCTCGCCAATCACTGCTGATTGATGAGCGCCCGCTGCATTAAAGTAGCGAAGAATCACATAATTTAATCCATAGGATTTTGAGAAATCAGACAAGATCTGCTCAATCATCAGTTTGGAATGCCCATAAGGATTAATCGGTCTGGTTGGAGTTGTTTCATCAATCAGTTCCACATCAGGAATACCATAAGTAGCAGCGGTGGAAGAGAAAATAAAGTTTTTTACATTATTTTTCATCATGACTTTTAACAGAGTAAGCGTTGCTGCCACATTATTCTGATAATATTTCAAAGGATCAACTACAGACTCCCCTACCAAACTAAAAGCAGCAAAGTGCATAACAGCATCGATTGGATAACTTTTAAAGATCATTTGTAAATCTTCTTCATTGCCGAGATCACCTTCAACAAAGACAGCCCGGCTGTCCACTGCTTGGCGATGACCAGTCGTTAAGTTATCGAGAACAACTACTTCTTCTTTTTCTACTAATTCCTTCACAAGATGGCTACCAATGTAACCTGCTCCGCCAACGACGAGAATCATATTCATTTCCCCTTAGCTAGAAATTTAATACCTGTATTATTATATCATAATCTTAAAAAAAACAATTTCTTAAAGGAATATGCATTTATTAACAATAGGAAAATAAGGTTAATTCCACTCTGCATCAACCATTCCAGAATATGGATGTCTTGCAAAAAAAGATGTCAGGTACTCTTTAGTGCCTGACACCCTTCTTTTCTTACGCTACTTGACCGTCTGAATTACGATTTTTTCTCTTTCTATCGGCTTTGAGGACTTTCAAGGAAAGGTAAATGCCTGAACCTGTTAAGAAGATCATGGCGACTGCCACTAAGTCAACCAGCCATTTTACATTCGTTGTGCCGATTTTCCCTTCATGAAGACCTCTAATGATACCGGTGATTGAACTCGTTCCACCTTCTCCTCCAGGGCGGCCACCGAATTGAACTGCTGCGTTTTGTCCTGGTTGACCTTGAGTTTGACCATTTGTCTGTGTTTGACCATTAGCTTTTGGAGCCTGCGCTTGTTGAGTTTGCCCTGCTGCTTGGTTTTGATCTGATGGGAAGGCACCTTGCTGGCCTGCTCCACGATTAAACTGGCCTGGTTGGAAATTGCCTTTATTTCCTTCCATTTGGGTTTGCCCGATTAACCACGGCTCGTTCATGAGCAATCCTGTCACCGACTCGATTAAAATAAAGATAGAACAGATTAATCCAATCCATAAGTGTGCTTTTCTCATTTTTTTCATATACATTCTCCTCATTTCGTTGATTTTATAGATCAAATTGTGTAAAAATGCCGCTGCATTGAACGACCTTTTATAGAAAGTGCCTGACACCAATACTTGATTGGTGCCTGACACCACCAATTATTGGTAGCGAAGCGCTTGAATTGGATTCAATTTTGATGCTTTGTTGGCTGGGAATACACCGAAGACGACACCCACTACAAGCGAGAATAAGAAGGATGATAGAATCACAGTTGGTGAGTATGAAATACTTAAACTCATTAACGACGAGACAACTTTTCCTAATCCTACCCCGAATAAAATTCCGATTAATCCACCCATCGAACTCAACACGACGGCCTCAATTAAGAATTGCAAGAGAACATCCCGTCGTTTCGCGCCAATTGCTTTTCTGATGCCGATCTCCTTCGTCCGTTCTGACACGGACACAAGCATGATATTCATGATGCCGATCCCGCCGACCAATAAGGAGATACTCGCGATTCCGCCAAGCATCATGGTCATCGTATCAGATACGGAACTCATCGTATCCATGACGTCCTGCTGATTTGTCACGCCATAATAGTCACTTTTACCAGGATACATACTAGCGAGTGACATTTTGACCTCGTTCATCACGAAATCCATTTGATCTTCACTTTTGCCTTGTAAATAAACGGTGCTAATTGTCGTACTGCCTACCAACCGTTGCCCCGTACTCAAGGGGACAATCACTACATTATCGCCGCTTTGCCCGAGTGAACTACCTTTCGAAGCCAATACTCCGACTACTTTGAACGAGGTGCCTGACACCTGAATGTATTGACCGATTGGATTCGATGCACCGAAGAAGGTTGCAGCGGTGTCCGCTCCAAGAACCACGATCTTTTGGCGGTACTCGACATCCAAATCGGTAATAAAGCGTCCTTGACTGACCTTCGCATCACGAACGTCTGAGTAAGCAGCATTGGTCCCTGTTAAGGTAATCTGCGAGGACGTCCGCTCTTTCTTCACATAGACCCGGCCAGAAACAACCGGCGCGACCGCTTTTACCCCATCAATCTCACTTAACTTACTAATTTTATCCTCGGATAATTCAATATCGGTGCTATAGGTATTTACCGTCAAAAGGTTGGTTCCTAATTGATTGATTTGGCTCGTAACGTTTTTCGCTGATCCTTGAGCAATCGACACCAGGACAATCACAGACGAGACCCCAATGATGATGCCAAGCATCGTCAGGACCGCCCGGAGTTTATTGCTCCGAATACTCCGAAGCGCCATTTTAATGGATTGCAGCATTCCCAATCAGGACACCCCCATTCTCAAAGAGCTGGCCATCTTGAATACTGACCATTCTTCTCGCTTGTTTCGCAATCTCAAGATCATGCGTAATTAAAATAATCGTATGTCCTAATTCATTCAATTCCTTCATTAACAAAAGAATCTCCTTACTTGTTTTACTATCAAGCGCGCCTGTTGGTTCATCGGCAAGGAGAATCGCCGGCTGGCCAACAAGGGCTCTCGCAATTGCCACCCTCTGCTGCTGACCTCCAGATAGCTGGGTCGGCAGGTGCCCAGCACGGTCCATCAAGCCAACCTTATCCAATCCCTCTAAAGCTCGTTCACGCCTTTCACGAGTTGGCATACCCGCATACAACAAAGGCAATTCCACATTTTCGAGGGCCGATAGTTTACCTAATAAGTTAAAGTTTTGAAAAATAAACCCGATTTTTCGATTCCGAATTGTCGCTAAGCTGTTATCATCCATTTTTCCAATATCTTTACCATCAAGGTGATAGGTACCTTTATTCGGGCGGTCCAGGCAGCCAACCATATTCATTAAAGTGGACTTCCCTGAACCTGAAGGTCCAATGATTGCTAGAAATTCACCTTTTTGAATTTCTAACGACACATCATTGAGGGCATGAACTGTTTCACCGCCAAGTTTATAGGTCTTCATCATATTTTTAATTTCAATAATTGGGGTACTCATTAATTGCCACCCTTTCCGGTTGAACCAGATTGTCCTTGGCCCGCGCCGCTTGGAGGCATTCCGCCGCCAGTCATGGCTCCCATACCGCCCATACCGCCTTGCATCATACCACCTTGTCTATTGGAGGTGGTGCTGCTCGTGGTGAGTTCAGGCAATTGAATCGTTTCACCTGCTGTAACCCCTTCAGTTAGTTCTACATAATCATCCGTCGCAATTCCTGTTTTTACCGTCTTTTGCTCAGTTGTACCTGTGGTTGCAGTGGAATTCGTATCAGTCGCAGAAGCAGTCACAATCACATATTTCTCGTTATTGCTTGTATACACTCCATCAACTGGAACGAAGAGCGCATTTTCCTTACTTTGGGTTAAAATACTTGCTTCTGTACTCATCCCGACTTTTAAGTTTTTCGGTTGATCAATATGAATGGTGACAGCAAATGTGGATGTTCCATTTTCAGAGGTTCCCTCCGCTGCAATCGCTGATACCTTTCCGGTAAAAGTGGTATCAGGATACGCACTCACGGATATGCCGACTGTCTGTTTCTTTTTAATTTTTGTAATGTCCAACTCATCCACTTGGACAACCGTTTGTAAATTCTTGTAATCGGTTAGATGAGCGACAACCTGTCCATTTGTTACCCGTTCTCCATCTGTAAGGGAAATGGTAGTAATTTTACCATCAGCCGGTGCTGTAATCGGGTCACTATCATCGGTGAAAGTAATCAACTCATCACCTTCACTTACGGTGTCACCAGCTGAAACTAATACTTCATCAATTTCGTCATTATCGATGGTTGATTTAATATCCTCACTCGTCACAGGTTCAACAGTGCCGGAACCACTAATTTTAACTTCTAGTTTTCCTTGCTGGACAACGGCGGTCCGGGTTTGAGCCGTTGCTTCCGTGCTCACGGTTTTCGATTTATAGTACTGGAACCCGACAAAACCGATGACCAAAACACTGATAAAAATCCAAATCCACTTTTTCAACTCTATTGACTCCTTTTGCTCCCTGCTGCAATTTCGCCCTTCAACACCAGAGAAGTTTTATTTGATGAGCCTATTATCATGTGCGTTCCTTAACTTATCCTTAAAAAAATAAAAGGTGTCAGGCACCATGTGAAAATTTCACATGGCGCCTGACACCTGAATTATTATTGTTGTTGAAACTGACTCCTTAATAAAATCTTAAGTTTGATGGTGTAACATATAGTAATGAGAGTATTAATCTATTAAAACTATTTACTAATGATGGGCGTAGCACGGGAGGAAGAAAATTATTTGAGCATTTTTTCAAATAGAAGCTATTAAAAACATCTTAGAATGACAAAAAAGCCTCCATTCCTGTACTTAAGAAATGAAGGCTTTTTCTAACAGTTTACTAAACTATTTGAAAATAAACTATTAGCTTTAAAGATTTTTCTGATTGCCTTGTGCATCACGTTCAACTTGCATTTTTGTCACAGGCAGGTATCCTTGTTCTTGTAATAAAGTATTTTGGATATCATCTGACATCATATAATCAAGGAAGGTTTTTGCAAGATCTGTAGCCTCACCTTTTGTATAAGAGTGTTGGTAAGCCCAAACTGGGAATTTACCTGTTTGTACATTTTCTGCCGTTGGTTCAACACCGTCAATAGCAAGAGGAGTTACAGTTTCATCAGTGAAATATGAGAATGCAAGGTAACCAATCGCACCGTCTGTTTCATTAATAATCTTTTTAACTGTGTTTGAAGAATCTTCCGTAATTCCTTCAGCTGGTGTTGCACCATCAAGAGCAAATTTATTAAAAATGGCACGAGTTCCAGAAGAATCAGGACGGTTGACAAGAACGATTTTTTGATCGGCTCCGCCAAGTTCTTTCCAGTTTGTGATTTTTCCAGTGAAAACTTTAATTATATCCGCTTTTTTAATATCTTTAATCCCTACTTTAGGGTTAACGGCAGCAGTCATACCTACTACAGCAATTTTATGGTCAACAATTTGATCCGCTGGGATACCTTCTTTTTCCTCTGCAAAAACATCAGAGTTACCGATTTGAACAGATCCTTCAGCAACTTGTGATAAGCCGGTACCAGATCCACCCGCATTTACTTGAATATCAACTTTAGGATTTTCAGCCATAAACTCTTCAGCAGCTGCTGCTACTAACGGCTGCATCGCAGAGGAACCAGATATGCTTAATGTACCGGATAATTCTTTTACTTCTTCTATTTTTGGTGCTTCCTTCTTAGCAGTACCTTCTTTCTTATCTGTAGAAGTTGTTGTGCCCCCACATGCTGCCATGAAAACCATTAACGCTGCTAGCAAGGTGAGTAGGCTTAAATTTTTCAATCGTTTCATTTCTTTAAATCCCCCTAAGAATTATGATTGTTGTTTGTTTACAGGTATAAGATTAATCCTTTTTTGTTAACTGATTATTAATGGTTTGTATAGTTTTGTAAAGAAATGGTATTGTTTGTAAATTTTTTTTACTTTCGTTCTCTTCAGCAATGCTACGTTCAATAGCAAATAATCCTAATTTATTTCATTGTTTCGAATTTTTGATTTGTGTTGTGCATCTTCCTCCATTAAAATCAACTATATGAAATAAAAATTGAGGTGCCGCATATGAAATTAACGAACGAAGAATTGGAAATATTAAAGCTCATCGAAGAAAACCACAAAATCTCTGTAGAAACAGTTGCTTTGATGGTGATGAGCAGCGAAGAAACCGTTAGAAATACCATTAAAAAGTTAGAAGAAGAAAAGGTGATCGTCAGTTATCCAGCTCTTATCGATTGGAGCAAAGTCGAGGGGCAGGAAAACATTATCGCGATGATCGATGTCAAGGTGACACCGAAGCGCGGAGTGGGATTTGATGCGGTCGCTGAGAGAATTTATCGCTTTCCAGAGGTCACCTCTCTATACCTGATGAGCGGTGCCTATGATTTGTCGATCACGATTGAAGGACAGACCATGAACCAAATCGCAACCTTTGTATCGGAAAAGCTGTCAACGATTGATAATGTCGTTTCAACCACGACGCATTTCATGTTAAAAAAATACAAACATGATGGAGTGATTTTTGGCGGCAGCGATGATAAAGACCGGAGAATGGTGATTACACCATGAAAAAAGAGTACTCCCACTATATATCCGAAACCGCTCGAGAATTACAGCCTTCTGGGATCAGGAAGTTTTTCGACCTAGCTGCCAGTATGAAAGATGTCATTTCATTAGGGGTTGGCGAACCAGATTTCGTAACCCCTTGGAACATTCGCGAAGCAGCGATTTTATCACTGGAGCAAGGCTATACCGCTTATACTGCGAACCCGGGATTATTAGAATTACGGCAGGAAATCTCAAATTACCTTCGGACGAGATTTGCTGTCAATTATGATCCAACAAACCAAATTATCGTCACCGTCGGGGCTAGCCAGGCAATTGACCTTGCCTTCCGTGCCATTTTAAACCAAGGCGATGAAGTGCTGATTGTTGAACCAGCATTCGTTTCTTACGCCCCGTTAGTTGCGATTGCCGGCGGGACTCCCGTCACTATTTCCACATCACCTGCTAATGGGTTTAAATTAACAGCCGAGCAACTCGAAGGAGCGATTACCGAAAAAACAAAGGCCATCTTGTTTTGTTCTCCAAACAATCCAACTGGCTCTACCTTAAATAAGGAAGAACTAAAGGAAATTGCCGCAATCGTGGAAAAGCACGATTTAATCGTCATTTCCGACGAGATTTACGCGGAATTAACCTACGAAGAAACCTATACCAGTTTTGCAGCCATTGAAGGGATGTATGAGCGAACCATCCTAATCAATGGATTCTCAAAAGGGTTTGCAATGACTGGTTGGCGCTTGGGGATGCTTGCTGCTCCTAAAGAATTTGTCGAGGTGATGTTGAAAATTTTTCAATACACCACCATGTGTGCACCAACCATGCTCCAATACGGCGCCCTCGAAGCATTGAAGAATACCTTTCATGAAGTGGAAGCGATGAAGCGAAGCTACCGAATGAGACGGAACTATGTCGTGCATACCTTGAATAAAATCGGTTTGGACTGCCACACGCCAGGAGGAGCTTTTTACGTTTTTCCTTCCATCATGGCAACCGGACTCAGTTCCGAACAATTCGCCGAAGAACTGCTAATGAAGGAAAAGGTCGCGGTCGTACCTGGCAATGTGTTTGGGGAAAGCGGCGAAGGGTATATTCGTTGCTCCTACGCAGCCTCCATGCCGCAGCTGCAAGAAGCCATGAAAAGAATCCAGAAATTCCTTGAGTCAAAGGGAATCTATGGTGAAAAGTTAGTAGAAGAAATAAAAATAAACCAATAACCATAACCTTAAAAGCCCAAATTTGTCCATTAGGACAAGTTTGGGCTTTTTCCATGTGAATTTGATGCCTGACACCAATATTTTTTTAGCCACTCTATTAGTGCCTAACACCGTCCTATTTTGTGACAGACCTCATAATCTATGCTAAAATACTCGAGGAATGGTAAAAAAGGGGTGGAATATTTGAGGTCCTTTCCAAACAATCTTTTTAATAGAATAGATATGAATTATGTTCCTGATCAAGAGTTTCTACAAAATAACTACGAGGTATTATTTGAGAGAATTAAGCTCGTTTCATATATGTTAATTTCTACCTACCCTTGTTTTTTCATCGTTGACTTTTTCCTATTTAAAAAAATGAGCAGTCCTATATTTAAATTCAATCTTTCAGCTATACATATTGCAGGTTTTATCATCTCTCTTTTATTCCTATTCATATATAAATTTTACAGAAATATTCCCAAGAGGGTTATCGTTACTTGGTATATCCTCTGCTATCTACTTATTGGGGCAGCTTCATCTATTAATAGTCAATTATTTACTGGCAATATCTACTCCTATATTATTATTTTATTAGGAGTTGGCGTCTTATTTCCAATGCAGCCAAGAAAACTTTTGATCCTATTTTTGGGTATACATATATTATTCATTACGGGTTTATATCTAATCGAACATGAACACTTCACATTTTTATCGAAAATGATTAATTCAACAGGTACCTTAGTCCTATCATTTTTGATATCCCTATCATTCTATTCGTTTCGTAAAAGTGATTTTTCAAACAAAATGAAGCTTAAAAGGAATGGGGAAAATTTCAGGCGCCTATTCAACCTCAATCCGAACCCGATTATCCTTATAAGGCTTGATAATGATGAGATATTGCTGATGAATCGCCATGCAAGCGAATACTACCATCTGCAAAGTACCGACTCGACTCCATTAAACGGAAAGTTCTTATTTAAAACCGAGGAAGAGAAACACAATATCGTTAGTCGCCTGAAAGAGCAGAAGAGTATCAAAAACTATTGCGTCGAACAACAAATTACTCCTGATATTCGCAAATGGGTCATGTTGAGTTTAGAATTGATCAATTATCTGGATGAAGCTTGTATCCTGATTGGCGTCACAGATATCACAGATTTGAAAAAAAATGAGGAAGAACTTTATAAACATGCTTCGTTTGATATGCTTACTGGAGTGCTTAATCGTCGAAGTGGGCTGGAGCTGCTCAGCCAGCAATTGAGCGCTGGTTCAGAATCTCAAGAATTCATTATCTGCTATATCGATATTAACGATTTGAAAAAAACAAATGATCTGTTCGGCCACTCGACAGGCGATGATTTAATTAAAACTTGCTGTGATACAATCAACCAACAAATTACAAATAACGACGTCTTATTTCGACTGGGCGGGGATGAATTTATCCTTGTCTTCTTCCAAAAGCAAATGAAGGATGTCCAGCAGCTTGTAAGAAACATTAAGCACGGGTTTGAGGAGATTAATGGAAGCAATCAAAAGCCTTATTCCATCTCAGCTAGCTATGGTTTTTATCACTATAAACCAGGCACCGGCATTACACTTGAAAAAATCCTCGAAATGGCTGACCAGGAGATGTACAAAGAAAAATGTGATCAAAAAAGGACAATGATAAACCCAACTCCTAACTCGGTTAGGACAGTTAGTCAAATTTAGTTAATTAAGAAAGAGAACCCCCCCTTTTCGCTTGTTGTTTACAAAGCATGGGGTGGTTCTCTTTTTCGTGGAAGGAATCCTCCCCCTTGTTGGTGTCAGGCACCAGTATAACTGTTACAAAAATAGAACAAAATTAGGGATACCTCTTGTCTTTTTATCTAAAAACGAATAATATAGTTTAAGTCTTAATATAACGTTCGTATTTTGGAGGAACAATGATGTTTAAACTTAAAGAAAATCATACCAATACAAAAACAGAACTGCTTGCAGGGATTACCACCTTTTTTACAATGGTCTATATCGTCGTTGTCAATCCGGTTATTCTTGCCGATGCTGGGGTTCCGTTTGCGCAGGTGTTCACCGCAACTATCATTTCTGCAGTTGTCGCAACCCTCTGGATGGCGCTATTTGCTAATTATCCAATTGCTATTGCACCAGGCATGGGGCTCAACGCCTACTTCTCTTATTCTGTTGTCGGCAGCCATCCGGGGATAACTTACCATACAGCCTTTGCCGCTGTTTTTATTGCTGGTGTTATCTTCGTCATTTTATCGTTAACTCCCCTGAGGGAAAAATTAATTGACGCCATCCCGGATAACCTTAAGCACGGGATTACCGCCGGAATCGGTTTGTTTATTGCTTTTATCGGTTTGCGTCTTACAAAAATTATTACAGCACATCCGACGAATCTTGTCGGTCTCGGCGATCTTCATTCACCTTCCGCTCTGTTAGCGATAGTCGGACTGGCAATTACATTAGTATTGATGGCACTTCGAGTCAATGGGGCAATATTTTTTGGAATGGTCCTAACTGGGCTCATTGCCTTCTTTACCGGCCAGCTTGAATTTACTCATGGTTTTATGGCCATGCCGACTTTGCCAGAAGGATTAATCATTGCTAATCCAGTGACAGCGCTGACCGATGTAATTCAGCACAGCCTTTATGCCGTTGTCTTTTCATTCATATTAGTGACCATTTTTGATACCACTGGTACGTTGATTGGTGTTGCGAACCAAGCGGGTTTAATGAAAGGTGGCAAATTGCCGCGGGCGAGAGAAGCTTTACTCGCTGATTCGATTGGTACTGCAGTGGGTGCGATGTTTGGGACGAGCCCAACAACCGCCTATATTGAATCGACATCAGGGGTCGCAGTTGGAGGACGAACTGGTTTAACTTCCCTGACGGTGGCAATCCTGTTCATCCTGTCCGCCTTCTTCGGTCCACTGGTTAGTACGGTTTCCGGGATTTCTGCCATTACCGCACCGGCATTGATTATTGTCGGCAGTCTCATGATGGGAAGTATTGCAAAAATCCACTGGAATGAGCTAGATGAAGCCTTCCCTGCCTTTTTAACTGTTTTGAGCATGCCGCTTACATCAAGTATTTCGACAGGAATCGCGCTTGGTTTCATCAGTTATCCACTGTTAAAATTAGTAAAAGGGAAGTGGCGTGAAATTCATCCCTTGCTATACGTGTTTGCCGTGTTGTTCTTTATTCAATTGGCATTTTTACAACATTAATTTTAAAAAAAAGAGTGTGAGGCACCTAATGCGGTGCCTCACACTCTTTTTTTGGGTATCTATTTTTTAGGTAGGTCAAGCGCCTGGTACGCTGTCATATACTTTCCGCCATCCGCAACTTCTGAATGGTATAAAGCCTTTAGGGCCGTGTTTTTTTCGAGTCCGTGTTCTACCTTCAACTCTTTTAAGCGTGTATGCAATTCTTTATTATCCTTAATTAACTGCTGCATTTGTGATTTCAAATACTTCATTAGATTGTTAACTCCTTTCAGAAACCAAAGCCGTTCCCCAAGTATAGCATTAATCAACTTTATTTATATTATTTTCTTTTACCATGTCCTTTTAGCCGACTTTTCTCTATATAAAGGGTGAAAGGAGGTGGTTGATCATGGCACAAGCATTATTAGAAGGAACAAAGCTTCGTATGGTCTTTGAGGTTGGTGTGGATGAAAAGGGTGCACCCATCCTAAGAGCAAAAACGTTTAGCAATATTAAAAAGGAAGCAACGGTTGAACAGTTATTTCAAGCATCGCAAGCGATTACTGTTCTATGCAAGGACATGCTGAACAAAGTGGAACGAAATGACAGCACGGAAATTTTAGCGTAATGATATTGGAGGAATAATCTAGCGATGGGAGGTGAGATATATGGCAAAAGTCTTAGATTTACAATTTGGGACGGAGATGGGCAAGACCGTCAGTTTATCAGTCGAAAATCCAAAAGAACCGATTGATGAGGCAGTCGTCAAGCAATCGATGACGCAAATTATCGCAGCTGATATTTTTACTTCAGCAGGTGGTAAGCTTGTCGTTGCGAAAGGCGCACGTGTCATTGACCGTAACGTGACGGACTATGAATTGGTTTAATAAGTGAGAGGCCGATTCCCCTTAGGGACGGCCTTTTTTTAAAAAAGCGAGGTGAAAAAAAGTGGAACAATTGATTCCAATCATTAGCGAGGTTGGATTTCCTATCGTAGTGACCCTTTATCTGCTTTACCGGATTGAGTCAAAGCTTGATATGGTTGTCACCTCGATTCAGAATCTCCCCGAGCGGATGAAGGAACGGATATAATTGCGGAACAACCCCTGACCAAATTGGCGAGGGGTGTTCTTTGTTACCCGAAGCTCGCTACGAATGAGAGTTCGGTCATTTAAGGGCTCTCTTTCTTACCCAAACTGCCATTCATCTGCCCCCTCGGTAACAAAGAAAATTTATCTTTGGTGTAATCCAACCACCAAAATACCATGACAAGCACCTGCACATGTTTGTCCATAGTCACATAACATGTATATATAATCAATTTTTTAGAAATGGAGAGGATGAAATGAAGCTTTATTTAGATCCAGGCCATGGCGGACAAGACCCTGGGGCTCAAGGTCATGGATTGGATGAAAAAGATGTAACATTAGCTATCGCGCTTAAAATACGGTCCATTTTACAAAATGATTATGAGAACATTAATGTGAAAATGAGTCGGAGCAGCGATACGACAAAGAGCTTAAGTCAGCGATCGAGTGAGGCGAATGCATGGGGGGCAGATTTTTTCTTGGCTATTCACATCAATTCCGGCCCAAGCTCAGCCCTAGGATACGAGGACTATATTTATAGTGGCTTATCTAACACTTCTAAAGCAGCCCAATACCAAGATATTATCCATGCCGAAGTTATGAAAGTAAATCAACTGCAAGATCGCGGCCAGAAAAAGGCGAACTTTCACGTGTTACGTGAAACAGATATGCCGGCACTCTTATCGGAAAATGGCTTTATCAGTAATGACCATGACGCCGCACTAATGAAACAATCTTCCTGGATACAAAAAGTAGCACAAGGTCACGTCAACGGAATTGCCAAAGCCTTTGGCCTGAAACGTAAGCCCACTGAACCCCCGAAACCTGATAAACCAGATTCCGGTACGCTATTCAAAGTCATTGCCGGTTCCTTCAAATCGAAAGAAAATGCCGACGAGCGAGTAGACCAACTGAAGTCAAAAGGCATCGAATCATTCGTCGATACCACAAAAATCTCTGGAGAAACATGGTACCGAGTCCAAGCAGGTGCCTTCTCTAGCCGAGAAAATGCCGAAGAACGCTTAGATGATGTAAAAAAGGCCGGCATCAAAGACGCCTTCCTTGTTGCAGAATGAACAAGTATTTAAAGTGTATATTTTGGTGTCAGGCACCGCTTATGTACACTTGTCCGCCCCAAAAGGACACCGCCTTCCAAAAGACCTCCTACCTATCAATAAAAAGAGGGGGTCTTTTGTATGGTTTTTCATGTTTAGCAATTCAGATAGAGTCCACGAGATTGGGTTTACCATAAGATATAGTTGAACGTATTTTAAAAGAAATGGAGGGGTAAGTATGAAGCTGTATTTAGACCCAGGTCATGGCGGAGAAGATCCCGGCGCCCAAGATAATGGACTGAATGAAAAAGATATTACCTTAGCAATTGCGCTTAAAATACGAACGATTATCCTAAAGGATTATGAAAATGTTCAAGTAAAGATGAGTCGTACAAGCGATACCACTAAAGGCTTAGCTGAGCGCTCAAGTGCCGCCAACGACTGGGACCCAGACTTTTTCCTGGCTATTCACATCAATTCGGCTGACAATTCCGCCCAAGGATATGAGGATTTTATTTACGACGGGTTATCTGATTCAAGTAAAGCTGCAAAATACCAAGATATCATCCATAGCGAAGTCATAAAGGTGAATCAACTGAAGGACCGCGGACAAAAAAAGGCCAATTTTCATGTAATCAGGGAAACCAAAATGCCGTCACTCCTAACGGAAAACGGCTTTATAAGCAATAAACATGATGCCGAGCTGATGAAGGATTCTTCTTGGCATCTAAAAGTCGCTCAGGGTCATGTCAACGGAATAGCCAAGGCCTTTAATCTAAAACGCAAAGTGACGAAGGAAACTACGAAAACAACAACCACACCCAAAATAACTCAAGCCACGACAAAAACAGTCTATACCGTCTATGTAGGCTCCTATAAATCGAAAGAAAATGCAAAAGACAGGGTCGCAGAATTAAAGAAAAAGAGCATTAAATCAGCGATCGTTTCTACAAAAATATCGGGGGCCACCTGGTACCGAGTAAAAGTTGCATCCTATACAACCAACGCCAAGGCAGAAAAACGCCTCAAGGCAATCGAAAAATTAGGATACGATGATGCATTTATTATTACTGAAAAAACAAGTACAACGACAACTAAATCAGTCACCCAAAAACCAGCAGCCAACACCACAAAAGCGGCAACAGCAAAACCCAGCACTAGCACGAATTCAAACACAAGTCCTACCCCAAGCAATAGTCCAAAAGAAGCACCAATCATAGCGGACCCGGGCCTGTTTACCGTTTTAGGTCCGACTTTCCTATCACCGGAACAGATGGATCAATTTGTGAAAAAGGTCAACCCTAACGCACCGGAATTAGGTCAATTTTATCAAACTTACGGGAATTACTACGGGATTAGAGGGGATGTTGCCTTTGCACAAGCCATCCACGAAACAGACTATTTTCGGTTTACCGGAGTCGTCAATCCAGGACAGAACAACTATGCAGGAATTGGAGCAACTGGAGGAGATACGCGAGGGGCAAGCTTTAAAAATGAGGAAGAAGGGGTCCTTACCCAGCTTCAGCACCTGTACGCGTATGCCACTACGAAGCCACTACCCAATCAATATCCATTAGTTGACCCCCGCTTTCAACTTGTCGACAGAGGTTCTGCTCCCACATGGACCGCTTTAAACGGAAAATGGGCTGTTCCAGGTACAACCTACGGACAATCGATTTTAAACCTCTATGAACAAATGATCCATGCTGGATATTGAATCGCAGGAGTCTACACGTAGCTCCTCTCTTCTTCCCAATGATATTTGGAAATTGAAACCGATACTTTTTAACTAAGATATGAACTAAATAATAAGAGCCCTCACAAAAGATGTGAGGGCTGCACTCAATCCATTGATACTATCAAAAGGGTACCTTTTTATAATATCTTCTTGTTGTCAGCGGATGCTTTCTTTGCTTTTCCAAGTGGCAGCTGACTCTCTCAAGCAAGGCCGCAAAAACAATCGGAGAAATAAGACTTCTCAACCCATTAGAAATACCCGCTAATCGATAATCCTTCGTATCAAAAACAGTTAATTCCTTCGAATAATGTTCAGCAAAACGCTCGACTCTTTCCGTAAGTGGACGGGTCAAATCCTCACCTTTTAAGAGGATAATGCTCGTATCCTCTTCTACTAATTCCAATGTACCATGGAAAAAATCGGATGCATGAACCGGACGTGTTTTAATCCATTGCATTTCCTCTAAAATACACATGCCATAATAATAGGTTTGACCCCAATCGATACCTGCTCCTGAGAGGATATGGTAGGGCGTCTCCTTATGTTTGCAGGCAAACTCAGCTGCCCGCGGTTCGATTGCTTCTTTCACGGAAAGGAGCACAGTTGGCAGATGTCTCAATTCCTCAACAAATTGTTGATAGTCGGGAAATTCATTTTGCTTATACAATAAACGGAACACTAGCAAATAGGACTGGATATAGAACGATTCACAGGAGGTATCATCAGCCGCATAATTCACAAAAGTATAATCGGTTCTATTCGCTAATGGTGTCGAGGCATGCCCCACCAAGCTGATCGTTACCGCCCCTTTTTCCTTACAAAATGCAGCCGCCTCCACTGTTTCTTTCGTTGTACCAGATAAAGATGGCAAAATAACCAGTGAATGCTCACCCAAGTGCTGATGGCCCATCAACATCAATTCCGAAGAGATTTCTGTAAAAACGGGTAAGGTGGAATATGTTTTTAAAATATATTCAGCCGGTTGCATTAGGATGGCCGCACCGCCAGTTCCGACAAAGAATAAATTTTCCAATCCGTTCTCTATCAATGAATCAATCACCTGATCAAATTCATCCTTAAGAGATAAGGCACCATTTTGGATCGTTAAATATCTTTCCACATCAAAGTTATACACTATCGCCGCCTCCTAATAAGCCATTTTACGGTAATATCTGCGGATTTCTAACGGATGATTTCTTTCACGCTCAAGGTAGACACTGATTCGGCCAGTCAGTGCCCAGTTCAGGCAGACAGCAAAGTGCTTTCTGAATTCCTCACTGATTCCATCCAAACGGTAATCCTTTGTATCCAAAATGAACAATTCCTTAGTAATATTTTCTGCGAATCGTTCCACACGTTCCACCAATGGACGAGTTTCATCTTCGCCTTTGAATAAAATTACACTTGTATCCTCCTCCACCAGTTCAAGCGTGCCGTGGAAGAACTCAGCGGCGTGAATGGATTTCGACCTAATCCATTGCATTTCCTCCAGGATACACATGGCGTAGGAATAGGTATTGCCCCAAAGGTTCCCGGCCCCAACCAGCATGTGGTAGTCGGTATTCTTATGCTTTATTGCAAATTGCTCCGCTTGGGAGTCAAACTGCTCTAACGCATCGACCATCCCTTGTGGTAAAAGGGCAATTTCTTTCGCAAACTGATCATATTGCGGGAATTCATCATTGTTATAAATAAAGCGAAACGTAAGCAGCTGTAAGTGAATAAAGAAGGTATCAAACGAATGCTTCTCATGACCAGTAGAGATGTAATACTCCACCGTCTCAGCCAATGGGGTGCCTTGTTCAGCTACTAGTCCTATGGTTGTGGCTCCTTTGCTCTTGCAGAACTCAGCAGCAGCTACTGTTTCTTTTGTGGTTCCCGTAACAGAAGCAAAGATACAAACAGAATCTTTGGTCAAGTGGCGATTATTCATTACTAGCAGCTCAGCCGCAATCTCTGCATGAACCTCCAGCGTGGAATTAGACTTAAAAATATACTCATATGGATACATCATTGCAATCGTTCCACCGGAACCAATTAAGAATATGTTTTTAAATCCTTTAGCCGAAATTTCATCCACAATCTTCTCTATTTCCTCTCTCTTCGCTAATGCCTCTTTCCCAACCAATTGCAAAAATAAATCCGCATCAAATTTTAACATCAAAAATTACCTCCAAATTCATAATTAAATTATTGAGACTATCATTGATAAAAACACAGTTGGTGCCTGACACCTTTTTTAGTAAGGTACTTTCCACATATATCTTCTTGTGCTTAGTGGATGGTTGCGGGCTGTTGCTAATTCTTCTGCGTATTGGCGCAGAATGGTTTGCAGAACGAGTGGGGCAATGTAGCCTTTGACACTTTCGGCTACACCTGTCAGGTCAAATTCCTTTGCATCAAGGACAACTACCCTTTCTCCATATTTTTGAGTGAATTCTAATGAGCGTTCTTCTAATGGACGCGTCTCGTCTAAACCTAATAATTGAATCACTGGCACGTCTTTATCCAAGACTTCAAATGGCCCATGGAAATATTCGCCGGCATGGAGGGCATGGGAATGAATCCACTGCATTTCCATCAGCAAGCAAATCGCGAACCAATAAGCAATTCCATAATTGGCGCCGCTTGCCATCGTGTAAATTACTTTTTCATCTTTATAGGATTGGGCAAATTCCTTTGCCTGATTTAAATACTTTGCCTTCTCCTGGACTAATATTGGGTCTAAATTTTCTAAAGACGAAATGATATCGGAAAACTTTTCATTCCCTTCCTTAGCTGCTAGAAGACCAAAAACAAGTTCAAGCATCACAGCCGGTGACTCATTCACATACTTCGCTTCTTGCCCATCCTCATAAACAATGACATATTCAGAAGCTTGGGCAAGCGGCGATTGGGAATCAAAGGTTAACGAGACGGTAATTGCGCCTTTTCCCCTTGCAAACCGGGCAGCCTCAACCGTCTCCGGTGTTTTTCCATAGTGGGAGCACAAAATCACCAGCGACTTTTCATTAAGTTTCCGTGGGTTACGATGAATAAACTCATTTGAACTATACAGGTCCGAATCAATCGTTTCACTTTCCCGGTCTAATACATATTTGCTTGCATACATGAGAGAAGATGAGCCACCGCATCCTACGAAATAGACACGATCAATGTCCCTTTCTTTAAACACATCCAAAGCCTTTTGTACGTCTGTTAACATTTTTTATCCTCCTCTATTTATTGACTTTTACCGTTAAAACTTCTTTTTGGCTATATTGGAGCCTTTGAAATGTTTCGAAACAAATCAAGGCAAATCCACAAATAAAAATACATGCAAACTGCAGTACAAACGTCCCAAATTCATCGTAGAGTAGTCAGCCCAAAGTGAAAAATATCATTTGGTATATACCATTTAAACCAATCATATGAAACTGGAGTGAATGAGCATGAACTAGGAACTCGAACTCTTCCTATCTTTTTTCATGCTCATTCCACTCTTTCACAAGCTGACTTATCCTTTTACACTTCCGGCCGATAGGCCACGGACAAATTGCTTTTGGAATACAATATACGCGATAATCATTGGCAGCGCCGAAATGGCCAACCCAGCTAATTGGATACCGAAATTGGTATTCAACTGACTGCGCAAATTCATCAGACCCACTGGAATTGTCCTTAGGGCAGAGTCTTCTACAAAAACTAACGCAAACATAAATTCATTCCACACATTCATCCCCGTTAGTAATGCACACGAGGCAATAATCGGTTTGCCCATCGGAACAATTATATGCCGATATACCTTCCAACTATTACATCCATCAATAATCGCCGACTCCTCAAGTTCTTTCGGAATCGATAGAAAATAGGATCGCATTAAAAAAATTGAAAACGGCAGTTGAAAAGCCACATATGGTAAAATCAATGCCCAATAGGTATTATAAAGTCCAATCGCCTGCAGTAATTTGTATAAAGGAATTAAACTGACCTGCGGTGCCAACATTAACCCGCTTAGAATAATCATCAATAAAATATTCTGGCCTTTAAACTGGAAGCGGCTCAATCCATATGCTGCCATTGACCCGAGCAGCAGCACCGTTACAACTGAGATCACCGTGATGAACACACTATTTAGGAAAAAGTGGCCAATCCCTGCATCCCACGCAGCTTTGTAATTCTCCCATAGCCATTCCCTCGGCAGCGACCAAGTATTTAAGAAAAAGTCCGCATTGGATTTAAGTCCACTCAAGCCGAGCCATATGATCGGATAAATGATCACCAATGCAAAGAGACTAAACCATATAAGGACACCCGTTTGAAAGATTCTATTTTTCACCTTCAAGGATAGTCTTGGGCTCCCTGTCTTGATTTCTTTTATTTCATTCGTCTTTACAACTGGGTTATTAGTCGTCATTGCCTTACGCCTCCTGTCCCGATTTGCCTATTTTCAACTGAATTAAGGATAGGGTAAGGGTTACGACAAAAATAATCGTCCCAATCGTGGAGGCATAGCCCATTTCATCATTTCGGAAGGCGGCCCGATACAGCATCGTTCCTAATACCTCTGTTGAACGACCTGGTCCCCCATTGGTCATCACATACACTTCATCAAATACTTTGAATGCACCAATCACGGTAATCACCGTTCCGACAAGAATCATTTCCTTCATCTGCGGTAAGGTAATATATAAGAACGTTTTTATCTTAGAAGCTCCATCAATCATTGCCGCTTCATAATATTCAAAAGGAATTTTTTGCATCGCAAGCAAGAATAACATCACCATATAACCGGTGTACTGCCATTGTGAAACAGCAACAACTGCATAAATGGCCGTTTTACTATCTCCCAGCCATGAGAGGGCCCATTCTGATTGTCCTAATGTCTTTAAGACGCCGTTCACTAAACCCACTTCCGGGTTATAGAGAAGCTGCCATAACAAACCAACTACTGCAATTGAAATAACAGACGGGATAAAAAAGACAGTTCGGAAAAAGGGCTGAAACCTTCTAATTAATTTATCTTCTAAAATGGCGGCAATGATTAAGCCCAAACCAACCTGGAACACTAATGAAATGACGGCATACAGGGAATTATTTTTCAAAGCGGTAAAAAAGATTGGATCCTTAAAAAGTCTGCCATAGTACTCTAAGCCAACAAAAACTTTTCCCGCTTCAAAGGAATTCCACCGAAACAAACTGTTATACAGGTTTAACATGATCGGCAAAAATACAAAAAACAGGATGAAAAGGAGCGCTGGCAAAATATAAAGTATGGCGGTTCGGCTGTTTCGAAATGTTCTTGTCATCCCCAACTTCCTCCTAGGAGGGGGTAAGCAAGTGTACCCTGCCTACCCTTTCTCGTTTATAAAAGTGAAACATATAATAACTTTGTATATTGTCTAGTTCCGTCGCCCAGCGGCTCCGCTTTTCTTTATTCCACTTCGCTCTGTACCTGTTTGGCAACCTTTTGCACTTCTTTGATAATTTCCTCTGGTGATTTGGATCCATCAAGCAACAGCTGAATGTTGGATAAATACACATCTGCTACCTTTGCATGAACGTCTGTATCGAGCCACTCAGCCATACCTTCGGCTTTCTTCATATAATCGACACCTTCCGCTACTTCCTTCAAAGCTGTATCTGGGTTGGTTGCCCCGTCAATCGGACTTGGCCAGCCAATTTGTTTTACAAGCTTTAAAGCATTATCTTTGCTAGTTAAAAACTTTAAGAATTTGATGGCTTCTTTCGGATGCTTTGTTTTTGAAGAAACAATAAATCCATCCGGTGCGCCAGTGATGAAACTTTGGCTGCCCTTACCATCTGCAATGGACGGCATAGGGAAGAAGCCCCAGTTTCCTTTCATATTATTCTCGATGGTTTGGAACTCTTCTAATTCAACATAGAAGATTGCCCCCTTACCAGCCGCAAAGAGCTGCTGTGCCATATCATGAGAACTAGAGTTAACATTCTTCATAAAATAACCCTTTTTATTCAAATCAGCCAACATTTCCATTGCTTTAACATAGCCAGGATCTGTGAACTCTCCTGATTTAGGATTATAATCTTTCATTCTCACATCCTGTGCGACCATCTTTTGGTTTAATCCTGTTAAATAATGAATCGCTGCCCATGGGCTTTGGTTTCCAAGAATAATCGGCGTTTCTCCGCCCTTTTTCAGGGTGTCTAGAACTTGGATAAATTCATCCCATGTAGTCGGTGCCTGCAGTTGGTATTTATCAAAAATCTTCTTGTTGTAAACAAAGAATTTACCATTAAAACGAAGTGGAATCCCATAATTTTTCCCGTTGGATGTGAAAGGCTGAAGCGATGCTGGAATAAAACTATCCTTCCAAGCCGTATCTTCATTTAAATAAGGAGTTAAATCTAAGGCTGCATCGGCACGAACAAATTTCCGGGCAAATTCACCCGACCAGGAAAACATTATGTCAGGAACTTCATTACCGCCTAGGATTACACGGAGTTTATCTTTAATCGGTTCATCTGCAATCGCTTCCATTTTTATCTTGATATCTGGATTTTCTTTTTCAAAAGCCTTCACTACCTCTTCAAAATAGGGAGCATATTCTGGCTGCGGCCACTTATGCAAAAACTTTAAAACGACCTTCCCCGACTCTTCACCGCTGGAAGAGGAACTAGAACATCCTGTCAAGACGAGCGCGAACGCCAATAGTACTGCTAATAAAACGTTTATCTTCCTTCTCATTTCATTAACCCTCCTTATTTTTTTACATCAACCAAAACAAAGTGGACTCCCTTCACCTCCTAAACCTATACCGAAAGTAATATTCCAATGTCATAAGATATTAAAAAGGAATCCCATGACCAAAGGCACCATCAACTAGACAGGTTTTTGCCGCAAACTTTGCCCCTTCTTCCATGCTGCTTTTTAAAAGGAAGGTATTCTGATGAATATCAGGATTTTTCCTTTTTTCAGTGAGATAATGTAAAATAAATGCGGTAAAAAAGGAATCCCCCGCACCTAGCGTATCAAGGGGCTGAACAAAGTGAGGCTCCTGGCGGTAAAAGGATTGGCCGTCATAGATAACTGAGCCTCTGGAACCCATTGTACCCAGCACTAATTTACTCCCATAGGAATAGACACGTTTTAGTAGACTCTCTACTTCCTCATCGGCCAATTTCCCACACGACAGCAAGCTGAAATCAATATACTGGCAATTCTTCTCAAGCAATTCATCGTTATAATCACTTGAAAAGTCATAGGATACTAGGATTCCGGATTCTTTTAACTTATGTAATTCTGAATTCATTTCACTGTAAATGCTGGTATGAGCGATATCAAACCTTTTAATATATTCCACATCTTCTAGGCTGAGGACGATTGGATGCTCAACTTGAACACCGCCCCCATTCCCACCGATGAACACGCGGTCACCATCCACTAAATCAACCGCGGCAAAGCCATTCTCCCCTTCATGCTGCCGGCAATGGGAAATATCCACCTCCAAGCTTTTTAAGGTGGCAATAATATGCCGGGCAGCCCGATCATTGCCGAACACACCAAGGTATGCTGCTTCAACCCCTAACTGCTTGGCATAAACACTAAAATTTAACGCATTTCCACCTGGGTACATCGTTTTCTTATAAACATATTTATCCACCACATTATCACCCACACCGATTACCTTCATGAAAAAACCCTCCTAAAATGACTAATGGTATATACCACTTAATTAAAGTTGAAATGATTTTAACCATCATTTCAACTTTAATTCAGAATAAAACTTAACGATGTCACTTCTCGTTAACGAAGTCGAAAATTCTATTTCCTTTTCATTACTATCAAAAGCAACTGCTTCTTGAAATATACACGGACTCTCGGAACGGACTTTTAACAGCTTGCTCTCACTTTCATCAGATACCGCCACCTGCATAAACTCCTTTGCCATGACAAGGACGATCCCGTATTCTCTTTCTAAAATCTCATACAAGGAATCATTATCCGTAATCATTTCATCGAGTCCAGGACAAATTTTCTCTGCCAGGAATGATTCTTCAATTGAGATTGGAGTCTCATTAACAAGCCGAAGCCGTTGAATGGCAATCAGTATCTCTCCTGAGGCGAGTTTTAGCTTTTGAGCTAAATTAGGTGTTGCTTCAATTTTACGAATCGAAAGAATCTGTGTGCTCGGTATTAATCCTTTGCTCAGCATGTTTTTGGTAAAACTATTAAACGTAACAAAGTCCATTTGGATTTTCTGATTGTTAATAAAGGTTCCCGAACCTACACGTCTTTCCACAACACCTTCCCTTTCGAGGATTGACAAGGTATGTCTTGCGGTCATCCGGCTGATTTGAAACTGCTCAGCCAATTCCCTTTCCGACGGAAGCCTATCACCGTGCTTAAGCTTACCGCTCTCTATCTCGTCAAGGATCTTATTCTTTAATTGTTTGTAAAAAGGAATATCCTCTTCATCACGGATCATTCTACTCATCTCTATTTCTCCTGTATATTCATCTATTTAATACAAAGGATATAGTATTTTTGCTTCATTTGTAAACTCTTATTCCTTCTTATGGTATATACCATTTACAGCAAACTAATGTGAATTTTTCTGGAAGTAGTGAATAGGTTGTAATCCGTTAAAAGCGCTTACAAAATAAGCGATTCTAAGTTGATTTTAGCGAAGGAGATTTAAAGAGTGAAGATATTTTGTCAGAAAAATTAGTTAACTCCAGAATAAGTCAATTCCTACTTCTTGTCAATATATGATCGACTAAACAAATTTCTACAAATTTTTTAAAAGTAAACGTTCAATAATTCTATTTTAGAATAAGTGCTGCCATGTTTAACTAGTATATTAAATTGATTGGAATAGTAGAAACTCATCCTTTATAACAAATATTTCCTTCCCCCTGTCCTTTTTGCCGACTTTCTTCTATATAGAAGGTGAAAGGGGGTGAGGGACAATGGCACAATCACTTTTGGAAGGGACAAAGCTTCGTTTAGTGTATGAGGCAGGAATGGATGATAATGGCGAGCTCATTCTACGGGCCAAAACTTTTAGCAATGTAAAAAAGGAAGCGACGACCGACCAGTTATTTCAGGCGGCATTAGCACTTTCTGTTTTAGGCACTGATACGCTGAAAAAGGTCGAACGAAATGACAGCGTGGAAATTCTAGCATAATAGGGTCATCGACTGAGGCTAAGAAAGGAGGTGAATAACTGTGGCAAAAACTTTAGAATTACAATTCGGTACCGAACTTGGCAAGACTGCTCGTATCACTGTCGACAATCCGAAGGAGCCGATCGATGAAGAGGTCGTCAAGATGTCGATGTCGCAAATTATTGCATCCGATATATTCACATCGGGAAGTGGCAAGTTTATTTCGGCAAAAGGAGCAAGAGTCGTCGACCGTAGCGTAACGGATTATGAATTAGTTTAATTTTTGAGAAAGGCCGGATTCCCGTGGATCCGGCCTTTCTCCTATTTGGAAAATATTTGTTATTTTTCAAAGTAAAAAATAAGCAAGCAGAAAAAGCAGTGCTAAACTGACTACCCCACCAAGAATGATTAGGCGATTTCGTGATTTCCTCGTATCGCCTTGTTGATTACTTAGCTTCTTTTGGCGTTTATTGTCAGCTTCCTGTTTTTGGCCGATGCTTTTTCTTTCAAAAAATGAAGCCAATTTATTATCGTCACTGATGGCTATTTTCCGATCAGCACTAGCGAGAAGCCTTTCTAATTCTTCCACTGTTGTCGGGTCCTCTATTGCAAGCATTTCTCCGGCTGACTCTCTAATGTCGGAATGCATGCGGATGATTTTGATCAACTGCCGAATATCAGAAACAGCCCCTAACCGTGGTTTTCCTTCCAGGATTTTGGCCTCCCCGGCCCCATATAAAATCACTTTTCCGTTCGAAGTAATCCAGATGTTCTCAGCAGAAATCGACCCATGAATGATTCCTTTTTCGTGAAGATGCTTGACTGCTGTAACCAGCTGTTTTACTTCATCTGACGCTAGCGTCCCTTTTTCTAGTAATGTCAGCCCTTCCTCGCATTCTAATAGGATAAACAAGTGATCTTCGTCGACCTTCGCCAGCTGCAGGATGCGCGGTAAATGGCTATAGTCGGAGATAACTCTCTGATACTCCTCCTGTAACTGATTCCATTGGGCCTTTTTAAAGTCCATGGATTTATTAGAGAAATCAGCTAACCTGAGGATATACGTCCTTTTCGTTTCCTGTTCCACTACTTCAAAAACACTAAGGCCAAATTCATTCGAATAGAGCTTCCTTTTTATATCAAAACCACCAATATCCAATGATAACACCATGCTTTCTTTTATTGTTGCGTTCTTACCTGTATGCTGGAAAGAATCGAACCCGAGCTGCCCTCCACTCCATCATGAAGCGTGCAATTTTTTAATCAGACGCTCACTACATCAATTATACTCACGAGAAAATTGGTAATGATAGTAGTGGAGGTGAAAAAAAGATGACAATAGATCCAAATCTTCGAGCGAGTATGCTGGATGATGAATGGAATAGTGAAGAGGTTCAAAATGAAATCATGTTCACTGGAATCACCCGTGACCAATGGCTCGAAGACAAACTAACAGATGATGACAGTCAGGAAGAAGAAAATGACGATTATGTCTGGTAACTTAAACACAACAAGCCACGGGAGATTCGTGGCTTTTAATCATTTCTGGTGATTGGGTGCCATTCACTAGCGGATAACCCCCATTTACTGGTGAAATAACCCGCGGAGACCCCACACCACATAAAAAAAAGGCCGGAAATCCGGCCGAATATTTTAACGGTTATCCACTTTTTCCGGATAAAGATCATGATTCATCAAGCGGAAATGAGCCATCTCTTCGTACTTGGTTCCCGGCTTCCCATAATTGCACCATGGGTCAATCGAAATCCCGCCCCGTGGAGTGAACTTGCCCCAAACCTCAATATACCGTGGGTCAAGCAGCTTAATTAAATCATTCATGATGATATTCACACAATCCTCATGGAAATCGCCATGATTTCTGAAACTGAACAAATACAACTTCAATGACTTACTCTCGACAATCTTTTGGTCTGGAACATACGAAATATACATTGTAGCAAAATCCGGCTGGCGCGTCAGCGGGCATAAACTAGTAAATTCCGGGCAATTAAATTTCACGAAATAATCACGATCCGGATGCAGATTATCAACCGCCTCCAACACCTCTGGTGCATATTCAAATGAATAGGTAGTCCCTTGATTACCTAATAAAGTTAAATCCTTTAAACCTTCTTCATGGCTTCTGCCAGACATAAAAGAACCCCCTAGTATTATATCCCGAGACTTCTTCAAGAGAGTGTTTTTTGCTGCACAGCTCTATTTTTCAAACTAAAAGAATCCAACAAAAAAGCCACGTCCAATATGGACATGGCTTTATAGTCATGAATCCATAGTTTTTTATAGAGGGTATCAGCTATGAACCTCTTTCGCAAGTACGGGTATTCTCTTCCCCATATATTATAGAACACTAAACAAAACGTCAATTGAAAATTTATGGGAGGCACACTAACCTTCGTTTCGGGTAAAATGCTTTTCTGAATAATCATTTAGCAATTCCGTAAATTGGGCACGTGTGTTTTCCTCTAAATAAAAATGTACACCATACATATAGAGTCCTTCAGACATCTCATCCTTCCAAATAATGACCCCTTGAATATGGATTTCGTTTATTTCCTCTGTCTCAAAAGAAAAGATAATCTTCTGATCGACCATTAATTTTAAATTGGATAAAAACCTCAATCCGCCTGGACCGATATTTTCAATAAAGACAACGGTATTCTCTTCTTCTATCCCTATCTCGATTTCTTTTCGATTAATTAAAGTCAGGACGGATTCTAACGGATAATTTATTTTTATCCGGTAAGAATTTTCATTTATTAAATTGGAAATTTCTATGTTTGAAGAATGTAAAGTTAACGATTTTAGTGCCATAGATAATATACCCCTTTATTAAAAATCTATATAAATCATAAAAACGATATCCCTTTTCATGATCAGTAAAATTCACCTGCCTGTTTATTACTATTAACGGCTTTTTTTCATTATCGTTGAGCCCTTTTCCTTGTTTTCCCGTTCCTAAACAGACAAAATGACCCCCAATTGCTTGGCAGGTCATTCGCTCCATTCCTTTTCAAGTACTTTTTTTAGTTTTTTTAGGATTTGTGAATTCAGCTGTGAAATTCTTGATTTATGTAGATCTAATATTCTCCCGACTTCACTCATACTCAAATTCTCATAATAGATCAATGATAGAATGATCCTTTCTTTCTCAGGTAAATCATCGATTAATGAAGCTAGAATTTTGCTGCGCTCTTTCTCTTCTATTATCTTAGATTGCTCCACTACGGATTGGTCTGCAAGTAAATCAATCTTTAATTGAGCCTCTTCTCCCTGTTCAATTGGTTCAAATAAGGATTCTTGTTTTTCAAAAGAAACTTGTGTCATAATCTTTTTACAGTCGTGCTCACTGATCTGTAAATAATTACTTACTTCCGAAATGGTTGGCTTCCTAAATAGGTTTTGCTCTAAAACTTCGTATGCATGCTTCACTTCTTTTTCTTTTTTCCTTAACGTTCTCGACAACGGATCGTTCCTGCGTAAACCGTCATAAATTTCGCCACGGATTCTTTGTGAGGCATAGGTTTCAAACTTTACATTTTCACGTTGGTCATATTTTCGGAGGGCATCTAATAAACCCATCATACCGAAAGAAAGGAGTTCGTCCTCTTCCACATTGTGGGGAAGACTTCTTTTTGTATTCTTTACTATTTTATGGACCAATGGCAGGTATTGATCAAATAACTTTTCTTCCAGCTGTTGACTCAAAAGTACCCCTCCTCCAGTTTGATACGATATCTTAAGTTATTTTTTAACCAATTGAGAAAGCTTGTTGATAAAACCCTTTACCCCGGTAATATTCGTGCGATTATCCATATTCAAATAGATATTCACCATATCCTTCATCCATTTAGCCGGTTGAGACTTAGGATATTTTAGGTAAAAAGGGGACTGTTCTAGCACCGATTGAAACACGATCGAATCATTCGGCAGAAATCCCAGAACATCGATCTCTTTTGCTAAAAACTGTTTCGTCACCAGGCGCACCCGATTAGCAATCGCAATCCCATCTTGTGAGTTTTGGACACGGTTTACCACTAACCGAACTTGAAGGTTCGAATCTTGATGATTTAAAATTTTAACGACGGAATAGGCATCTGTGATCGCTGTGGGTTCAGGAGTTGTAACAAGAATAATTTCATCTGCCGCTAAATGGCAACGCTGCGATTCCTTCGAAAGGCCTGCCCCTGTGTCAAATAAAATGATATCCGCATACCCGTCCAGTCTTCCTAGTTCAGTAAATAAATAATTAGTATCGTGTTCACTTAAATCCAAAATTTCCTCAAAGCCGCTCCCGCCGGAAATCAGTTCTAAGCCATTGGGCCCTTTTTCAAGGACGTCCCAAATATTTTTTTTATGCCTTACCATATCTATCAGATGGTCCTTAACATTCATTCCTAAAAGGATTTCAAGGTTGGCCATCCCAATATCTAAGTCGATAAGGACCACTTTTTGTCCTGCTTCAACCAGTGCTAAGGCAAAGTTTATCGCAAAATTGGACTTGCCAACTCCACCTTTACCACTTGTGATTGATACAACTTTGGTTTCCCTTCCCTGTTTCATATTATTAATACGCTGATGCAATTCTCTCAGTCTGTGTGCTTGATCCTGCTTCATCTTCATCGACTCCCACAATCTTTTTAGCCATATATTCTGGGTCTGCTAGCATAATGTCTTCTGGAACACCTTGTCCCAAACTAAGAAAAGATAATGGGTACGGGTAATGATAAACTAAATTTAATGCAGCTCCATAACAAGTGCTTTCATCCCACTTTGTGAGGATGACTCGATCAATTTGCACCGATTTCATTTTTTCTACAATCTGTTTCATATCCTTCCACCTGGCAGTCATACTAAGGACCAAGTGATTCTCTTGCTTTAATTGTTGTGTGAGTAATTCATTTATTTCTTCGATATATTGCTCTTCTAGGTAATTTCTTCCTGCACTGTCCATGAAAATCATTTGGCAATTCTTTAAGTTAACCAGTGATTGTTTTAGCTGATCTGAACTCTCGACAACTTCAATCGGGATATTCAAAATGGTGGCATAGGTCTTTAGCTGCTCAATCGCAGCGATTCGGAAGGTATCTGCCGTTAAAAAGCCGACCTTTTTCCGCTGATTTAACACTTGTCTTGAAGCAAGTTTAGCAATGGTTGTCGTTTTACCCACACCCGTCGGTCCAATTAAAGTAATCATGTTAACATTTGAATCCAAACCTTCTGGTGCAACGCACTCCTGAAATAACTTTGTTAAGGTGCTGATGACAATATTCCCAATTTCCCTTTCGGTTTTCTGCTCCAATAAAGGGTGGAGAGACGTAATTCTTTTGGCAATAAACTGTATAACTTCAGCATCAACTTCCTGATCCTCTAACCGTTTCATCCATTTTGCTAATCCTCGTGAAGTTTGATCCTGTGATTGATTTTGATTGGTGACAAATTGTCCAAGCAGCTTTTCCATCTGATTTAACCTGTTAAGAACTTCTGTATCAACTTGTTCCTTATTGGTCTGTATAGGCCCAGATGGCTCACGCTTCTGATCAGACTCCTCCGAGGCAGCGATTACTTCTAGCTGTTTCCTTTGAAACAGGCCAAGAAAACCTCCTGTTTTCATTTCCTTCGTATTAAGAATGACGGCATTTTCTCCTAACTCTAACCGTATCTGCTGCACGGCCTGTGGTAGTGACTTTACGATATATCTTTTAATCTTCATGCGGTAACCACTCCAACATCTTGAAAATGAACGACACCAATATTTTGAACTTCCACATCTGATTCCAATTCGTTAAATGAAATCACAGGGATATCCTCATTAATACGTTCCACAATTTGCTTGACATACATCCGAATCGTTGGCGATGTCATGATAATCGGCTGAATTCCCACCTTCACAACCTGTTGGATTGTCTCATTTAAAGATAGGACCAATTGCTGAATCGATTGCGGATCTAGCGTTAGATAAATCCCTTGCTCTGTTTCTTGAAGATTTTCGCTAATCATCTTTTCAACTTGGGCATTTACGGTAATCACTTGAATCATTTTACCCACAGTCAACTTTTGGGTAATTTGTCTTGATAGACTCTGCCTCACATACTCGGTCAAATAATCTGGATTTTTCGTAAAAACAGCCCAATCAGCAAGGGTTTCAAGGATGACAGGCAAATTGCGAATCGAGACTTTTTCTTTCAACAGCTTTTGTAATACTTTTTGAATCTGACCTATCGATAACAAGGATGGAACAAGCTCTTCCACAATGGAGGGATATGTTTCTTTCACCTTGTCAATCAGTTGCTTCGTTTCTTCTCTACCTAAAATCTCGTGCGCATACCGTTTGATCGTCTCAGCTAGATGGGTGGTGATGACGGACGTAGCATCCACCACGGTATAGCCATAGATCTCTGCTTTCCGTTTCATCTCATCATTGATCCATAAAGCCGGTAGGCCAAAGGTTGGCTCGACCGTTTCAATCCCGATGATACCGTGATCTTCATCATCCGGTGCGAGCATCAAATAGTGATTAAGGAAGATTTCCCCTTGGGCGATCTCGTTGCCTTTTAACTTAATCATGTACTCATTTGATTCTAAATTGACATTATCGCGAATCCTGATGATTGGAATCACTAATCCTAACTCTAAAGCGATTTGTTTTCGAATCGCGATGACCCGGTCTAAAATATCGCCGCCTTGTGTGGCATCCGCTAATGGAATCAAACCTAACCCAAATTCAAATTCCAATGAATCCACTTGCAGCAGGTTCAGCACATTCTCCGGACTATTTTCTTCTTCGATTGGCAGTTCTGGCATTTCTTCCAATTCTTCGGCTTCTTTATCTTTTGCTTTTTGCATTTTATAGGCGGAAAAAATTAACAGACCAGCAATACTCCATGTTAACAGAATTCCAATCGGCGTAACCAAACCAAATAAAGCAATACAGCCAGCAACCACATAAATCAACTTCGGATAGGCAAATAATTGCTGGGTTAAGTCATCACCTAGGCTGCCATCAGAGGCTGCTCGTGTAACGATGATCCCCGTTGCTGTTGAAATTAACAGTGCTGGGATTTGACTAACAAGACCATCTCCAACTGATAATAACGTAAAGGTACTCGCGGCCTCAGCAAAATCCATCCCCATCATGGTCATCCCAATGACGAAACCACCGATGACATTAATAAATAAAATGATGATTCCAGCAATCGCGTCCCCTTTAACGAACTTGCTTGCCCCGTCCATCGCCCCGTAGAAATCAGCTTCATGCCCTACTTTTTCCCGGCGCGCACGAGCGTCTTTTTCACTAATCATCCCTGCATTTAAATCGGCGTCGATACTCATTTGTTTACCTGGCATTGCATCTAGGGTGAACCTTGCAGCCACTTCGGCTACCCGCTCTGAACCCTTCGTAATCACAAGGAATTGAATAATAACGAGGATTAAAAAAATGATAAATCCAATGACCGGATTTCCACCAATCACGAACTCTCCAAAAGTTGCTACCACATGGCCGGCATTCCCATGCGAAAGGATGGAACGAGTGGTTGAGACATTTAACGCTAACCGAAATAGTGTCGTTAACAGTAGCAAAGACGGAAAAATCGAGAAATCTAAGGGTTCCTTTGTATTCATTCCAACTAGTAAAATCGTGATAGATAGAGAGATATTAATGATCAGCAAGATATCTATTAGTATCGTAGGCAATGGGATGACCATCATGACAACGATGAGTAACACAGCAAGTAATACGAAAATTTCTTTAAACTTCATTTTTCCACCTTATTCTCTGAACGACTTAGAACTTTCCTTTTAAACGATAAACATAGGCGAGGATTTCAGCGACTGCTTTAAACAATTCCTCGGGAATCTCCTGACCAATCTCCACATTTGCATACAAGGCCCGGGCTAACGGCCTATTTTCAGATAAAATAATCCCATTTTCTTTTCCAATTTCTTTTATTTTTTGCGCCATAAAGTCAACACCCTTTGCGATCACCACTGGTGCCCTTGTATCATTGGCATCATACATAATCGCAATCGCATAGTGGGTGGGGTTCGTGATGATAACATCTGCCTTTGGCACATCCGACATCATTCGGTTTAACGACATCGCTCGTTGCAATTCCTTGATTTTCCCCTTGACCAAGGGATCACCTTCACTTTTTTTATGTTCATCTTTTATTTCCTTTAATGACATCTTCATTTTCTTCTCATGGTCATATTTTTGATAAAGAAAATCAGCTGCTCCTAAAACCACATATACGCCTGAGGTAAACACTCCGACTTTAATGATAATCGTAAAAAGGTAATCAATAATTTGCCTAATCCCCATTTGGGAAAGGTGCAAAAAGGTTCCTATTTCCTTTTTAAGTAAAAAATAGGCCATCCCGCCAATGAGGACAATCTTCAAAATATTTTTAAGTAAGTCCACAAGCGACCGGGCCGATAAAATCCGTTTCGCCCCTTCAAGCGGATTAATTTTTTTAAAATCAAATTTTAAATTTTCCGTGGTCAATAAAAAACCAAACTGCAGGTAATTTGACAATAAGCCAACAACAAACAACATGGCTAAAATCGGCAAGACAATTTTTATAGTAAGCAGCGATAAATCGACGAACAGCTTATGTGTACTCGCTGCAGATAAATCTAGTAATAAATAGGAAGAAAAAATATTTTGAAACAAAACTAGAATGTTCGTCGCAAAGTATTTGCCATAATAGAGCAAGAATAGAAAAAATGACACTAGCATCAAGGATGAAGCTACCTCAGCACTCTTGGCTACTTGGCCTTTTCTTCTCGATTCCCTTCTCTTCTGCGGCGTCGCTTTTTCTGTTTTTTCCTCCGCGAAAAATTGTAAATCTAATGTTAGTAAAAAGCGGCTGTCACTGTTTCCCCTCATATAGATGCTCCCATAATTTGAATCATATGACCGACAGCTTCAAACATCTGTGCAAACAAACGATGAAGCAACAGGAAAAAGCCTGGTAGCGCTAATAATAAAACAAGATAATAGACACCAATTTTCACTGAAAAGCCGACGACCATCAGATTGATTTGCGGTGATGTTTTTCCAATGATGCCAAGCACTAAATCAACCAAAAATAACGTAAACACAATCGGTGATGCCAGTAAAAACGCTATTTCAAACGAGCTTTTAAACGTTTCTAGTAAGAACGTTGAGATGCTGCCATCGATTAAGGCAGGCACCAGCGCATCCACCGGAATCCATTGATAGCTTTCAAGTACACCTTGGATGATTAAATGGTGACCATCGAGCGATAATAGAAACAGTGTCGCCAAGGCGTTTTTAAACCTTCCCGATAAATTGGCGTTTGTTCCAGCCTGAGGGTCGAACACTGCTCCCATCGCAAAACCACTTTGAAGATCAATCAAGGTTCCGGCTAATTGAATCGCATAAAAAAGAATAGAGGCAATGAAGCCGAGACCTAATCCGATCATTGCTTCCTTCATAATGAGGAGGATGAATCCTGCTGAAAAGGCGTGAATCTCAGCTTGCTCGGTTGAAATGGTGACAATAACCGCCAAGAAAAAAGAGAGTCCAATTTTAAAAGATGCTGGAATGGATCTCGACATAAAAATCGGAACCGTCATAAAAAAACAAGCCATCCGAACCATGATAAGTAGAAAAACAGGTAATTCATTTAACCAGTCCATCACTGTAAGTTACCCTACAAACTGTGACAGATTGCCAAAGATTTGTTCCGTAAAGTTTAATAACTGCCTTAACATCCACGGTCCAAAAACCAATAAACCAATAAAAACGGCAATCATTTTTGGAACAAACACGAGTGTTTGCTCTTGGATTTGGGTAACCGCTTGAAAAATACTAATAATTAAACCCACTGCTAAAGCAAGTATTAAAATAGGCGCAGCGACAAGACCTGTGACATAAACACTTTGCTTCGAAATTTCAATAACCATTTCCGGTGTCATGATCGTACCTCTCTTATTTAAAAGCTGGTAAGTAAGGATTTAACAATTAAATGCCAGCCATCTACTAAAATGAATAACAATATTTTAAATGGTAAACTGATCAGAACAGGTGGCAGCATCATCATCCCCATGGCCATTAAAATGCTGGACACAATCATATCAATGATTAAAAAAGGGAGAAAAATCATAAATCCCATTTGAAAAGCCGTTTTTAGCTCACTGATCGAATAGGCTGGAACTAACACATGTAAGGGAATATCATCGATTGTTTCTGGCTTTTTCTGCTTCGAATAATCGAGAAATAAGTTTAAGTCTTTTTCCCTTGTGTGCTTGGCCATAAATTCTTTGATTGGCTTTGCGGCCGTATCAAGTGCTTGTTCCTGAGTCAATTTCCCATCCATAAACGGCTGATAGGCCTCTTTGTTAATATCAGAAAAGACGGGGCCCATAATAAACATCGTGAGGAACAGCGACAGACCAATGATGACCTGGTTAGGCGGCATTTGCTGTGTGCCCAGTGATGTTCGCACAAACGATAAGACAATCACAATTCTCGTAAACGAAGTCATCAGCAGCAGAATGGACGGGGCCACAGAAAGAATCGTTAAGAGAAGCATGATTTTGATGGATGTGGACACGCCTCCCGGCTCCGAACTACTCAAATTCACACCGGGTATGGTCGCATCAAAGGCGGCAAAACTAACATCATAAAAGCTCAACATAAGAAAAGGTAATAGGATACATATTTTTTTTAGCAACTGAATCTCCGCCATCTTTGTTAGTCTTTTAACTTGTTGATTGGAATACTGGTTGAATGAACCTGGTTCATTTGCGACAGAAAGGTTTGTTCCCAATCCTCTGTCTGTTTCTTTTTAAAAGGAAAAAGTTTAGGTAGTTGCTTTTTTTCTGCTTCTACTACAAGTGATTGCAAAATCAAATCTTGTTCTTCTCCGGGTTCGATGGTCCGAAGCAGTTGAACATCATTGCCGACTCCTAAGATATACAGTGTTGTGCCAATCATCATTAATTGCAGGGAGCGATTCCCACCTAATGAATGGCCGCCCATCGTATACATGGGGCCCTGCGAAGTCATTTGCTTCGATTTGGCTTTCAGAAATTTTAAACACAAGAGTAATAGAATGATAATTGCGGCAAACGAAAAAATAAATTTCAGAACTTCAGGTACAAGCGAATTCTTTTCCCCTGCTGAAGGTGTTCCCTGGGTAGCAACCGTATTTTTTTGGCCTTTACCCGTTTGATAGGCATCATAAACGGTATTGCCCTCCTTAGCATAGGCCGCTTGATGATGTGAAAACGAAGAAAACAGTAAAAGGAAACCGAAAACTAAGGTGATCTTTAGATGGATATTCTTCAATCTGCACACCTCTAATCGTTCATTCTTTCTTCGCGTTCTTGCTTAGAAACGATATCCGTGATGCGAATCGCAAATTTTTCATCCACGACGACCACTTCCGCTTCGGCCACAGCTGATTCGTTAATGACCACATCCACATGCTCCCCAGCTAATTTATCGACGGATATAATCACGCCGGGTTTAATTTTCAGAATGTCCCTGACCTTCATATTCGTTTTACCTAGTTCGACAATTAATTGGAGATTCACATCTTCAATGGAGTTTAATTCTTTACTAGAATTTGATGATTTAACTCCCTCGGATAACGGGGCAAATTGGACCGTTTGGATTCTTTTTGACTGCTTATCATTCATGTTTAGTTCGCACTCTCTTTTTTAGCCAGATTGTTAGTAGTTTTTGTGAAAATAGCGGAGCACCGCCATTTCATCTAATTGATTTTGTTCTTCTCTATTTATTTTTTCGGTATATTCCTCTAAGGATTTTTCCCGCCAGGAACTCCAAATCTTTTCTTCTTGGTTTTTAGCCAATAACAGATTATTTTTCAAATGAAACTCTTGGGTAAGTTCGTTCACTTTTTTTCTAGCTCGATCAATTTGCTTATTTAAGAAATGGATATACTGCTCTTTTTCTTGGATGTCTGTCACTCGAAGAGAATTTCGCATCATCGTTTGGTAGTCTTGTATATAGCTGTCTTTTTTTTCAAGCAATTGTAGTAATTGATGTTCGGCTGTTTCTTTTATTGTTTTAATGACATTCATTTCATGAAATGCCGACTCCGTTTCTTTTTCTTTCATCGTCAAGATTTTTTCAAACCGAAATTGAAAACTCATTTAACCATCTCCCCAAATTGTTCAATCATTGTTTGAATGGAATGCTCTAGTTGGGATGGTTCATTGACTCCTTGTTTTAAGAAGGTGTCGATCCAGCCCTTATATTTAATGGATAAATCAATTTCTGGGTTTGCCCCTTGTTTATAAGCACCAATTTTGATTAAGTCCTCAGCTTCTTGATAGACAGCCATGAACTGTTTGATTTTCTCCGCCGCCTGAATATGTTCCAATGCCGTAATATCTTTCATTACGCGGCTTACGCTATTTAGAATATTAATCGATGGAAAGTGGCCTTGGTGGGCTAATTTCCGATCTAATACAATATGTCCATCCAAGATTCCTCTTACCGTATCAGCGATTGGTTCATTCATATCATCGCCGTCAACTAAGACCGTATAAAACGCGGTAATTTCACCCTTAGGCCCAGTCCCTGCCCTTTCTAACAGCTTTGGCAGCATCGCGAAAACAGAAGGAGTATACCCCTTTGTTGTTGGCGGTTCCCCGATCGCAAGGCCAATTTCTCTTTGCGCCATCGCGTAACGGGTAACGGAATCAATCATTAAATTGACACTCAAGCCTTGATCCCTGAAGAATTCTGCAATCGTTGTGGCGATAATCGCCCCTTTAATCCTAACTAAGGCCGGCTGGTCACTAGTGGCCACGACAACGACAGACTTTTTCAACCCTTCTTTTCCTAAATCTCTTTCGATAAAATCAAGTACTTCTCTGCCGCGTTCTCCAATGAGGCCAATGACGTTAACATCCGCACTGGTGTTTCTCGCAATCATCCCTAGCAGCGTGCTTTTTCCAACACCGCTCCCTGCGAATATTCCGACCCTTTGGCCTCTGCCAACTGTTAACAGCCCATCAATCGAGCGGACCCCCACATTCAAGGGCTGGTGAATTCTTGGCCGTTTTAAGGGATTAGGTGGATTGTTATTCGTAACTACTTCAACTAATCCAGAGGGGAGCGGGCTTTCATCCATTGGTTTGCCTAAACCATCTAAAACCTTCCCAAGTAGATCCATTCCCACCTTAACGGTTAACGGTTTGCCCGTGGCAACCACCTCACAGCCTGGACCAATCGAAACAATTTCTCCTAATGGCATCAACAGCACTCGATTCCCTTTAAAGCCGACCACCTCTGCTTCTAATGGGGGCTCATTCGTAGCAGGATAGATTTGACAAACCTCGCCCATCTTGACGTCAGGACCTTGTGATTCAATGGTAAGACCGATGACCTGGGTGACCTTTCCATTAATTTTGATCGGATTAATCGTCTGTAGGGTATGTAAATATTTATCAATCTCCAGCATTTTTTTCATACGAATCATCCTGTAATGTTTTCAGTAATGCCTGCTTTATTTCTTTCAGCTGTACATCCAATCGAGCGTCAATACTTCCATACGAAGTGCGAATGACACAGCCGCCTTTTTCAATCGAATGCTCCGGTAAAATTTTCACTTCGACCTGTCCCTCCAGCGATTCAAGTAATTGATTGCGCTGATTTTGGACGAATGTAAAATCTTCCGGACTTACACAGATTGAAATCATCGAGCGTTCATTGGAATAGACGAGGTTTTGTTTAATCATCTCAATCAATACTTCCGGTTTAGAATCAAGTTCCTTTTGAATAATTTTAGATGCAATTTGGACCGCTAAGTCGATAACAAATGGCTCAGATTCATTAATAATTTCTTTTTTATCTTGATAAGCCTTAGTTAATAGTTCTTGAGACAACTGTATTTTAGAGGTGTATTCACTCTCTGCTTCCTGCTTCCCTTGTTCGAACCCCGCGCGAAAGCCCTGCTGTTTGATATCTTCAAGGTCTTGCATCACTTTCTCTTGCTGGATCCGTTTCCAGTTCTCAAGCTCGGATACTGCTTGTTCTTTTTCTAGTAGACTTTGCTCTTTTGCACTCTTCAGAATGGCAGCTGCTTGTTGTTCGGCACTTAATAGAAGTTCTTCAGCGGATTGACTTGACTGGATGCAATCAGTCGTATCATCATTTCCTCTTTTCTTTGACAATAACAACATAGCTTCGATGACAGGAGAGATCGTGGTAGACTTGAAAATCTTAGACGACAACGGCCTCTCCACCTCTTCTCTCAATCAGAATCGAGCCTTCTTCTTCCAGCTTACGAACGATTCTTACAATCCGGCCTTGAGCTTCTTCTGCTTCTTTGAGTCGGACAGGCTTATCATATTTCCCTTGTTCTTCAAGTAATTCCGCCCGTCTTTTTGAGATATTTTTATAGATTACTTCTTTTAAATCTTCACTGGCAATTTTTAAAGCTAAATACAAGTCTTCACTGTCAACATCGCGGAGAATACGTTGAATGGAATAATGATCTAAGAAAGCAATATCTTCAAAGATAAACATCTTTCCTTTGATTTCCTCTGCCAAGTTTGGGCTTTGCTCCGATAAGGCTTCTAAGATATGTTTTTCTGTCCCGCGGTCAACGCTTGTTAAAATATTGACGATGTTATCAATTCCATTGTTTACTGTATAATCATGTGACGAGGTGGTTGCCAGTTTTTCTTGCAGAACTTCTTCCACCTGTCGAATCACTTCTGGAGAAACGGTGTCCATGAGCGCAATTTTTGTGGCTATATCCGTTTGCTTTTCTGCTGGAAAAGAAGAAAGAATAGCCGATGATTTTTGCGAATCCAAATAAGATAAAACAAGTGCAATCGTTTGGGTATTTTCATATTGTAAAAGGTTTAAAATTTGAACGGGTTCGGCCCGATGAGCAAAGTAAAACGGCTTCTTTTGATTTTTCTCTGAAGAGCGATGGAGCATTTCCTTTGCCTTCTCTTCTCCAAATGATAAGGCAAGTAAATCCTTGGCAAAATGTTCGCCGCCTTTGGAAACGACGTTTTTATCCGTTGCCATCGTATAAAATTCATCTAAAACTTCTTCTTTTACACTTGAATCAATCCATTGAAGATTGGCAATTTCTTTTGTTAATAACTCCACTTCATCTTCTTTCAAATGTTTATAGACCGTAGAAGAACCTTCTTTTCCTAAAGAAACCAAAAGGATCGCCACTTTTTGAAGTCCCGTTAACTTGCGCATATTACCCCTCCTTATCTTCCTTTAACCAGTAGCGCAGCAGATCAACAAATTCTTCGGTATTCTTACCAGCTAATTGATTAATTTCATTTTGGACGGATTTCTTTTTATTAGCATCCTCTTCAAATTCGTTAATCTTTTTGGCTTCCAAGTATTCGGAAAAGGGATCAAGATCTTCATCCTTTTTCCGTTTCATCCATTTCATGAAAAGGAATCCAATTATCAGTAAAGCCAATGCTGCCGCACCAATTAAGAGATAATTCCACAAGGATTGTTTTTCTATCCCCGTTTCTTTTGGGGTAACTACATCCGTTTTTCCTGTAAATTCTCTTGGGAAGATTGTAATTCGATTATTTAAATCTGATGCTGTTTTTGTATTGTTCGTATCAATTGCCGTACGCACCACATTCGAGATGATGCTTCGAATATTATCCTGAGTTGCCTGTGTTAACGAATAAGGATTTTTCGGATTGGGAGGTTCGACACCGACATTGATGGTTAAATCTTCAATTGTATAAGGACTCTGGATGATTTCTTTTGTAATCCGATTGAATTCGTAGTTTACTTTTTTCTGGGTTTCCTGATACTTATTATTTCCGGCATCGCCGCTGCCTGCGTAAGCCGGAACATCACCCGTACCTGTCCCATTTACCCCACTAGCAGCGGATGCTCCCGTACCATTATAAGTTTTGGATATCTCTTCCACACTAACTGCGATTCCTTGCTCAGTTCCGTCTTTAGGGTCCTTTGTAATTGGTTCCACAAGACTTTGCTGGGTTTTGACCTTATCAAAATTCAACTTAGCAAACGTCTGAACGTATACTTTATCCTGTCCTAACATCGTACCGAGCATCTGTTGTATACTGCGCTGAATATCGGCCTCTACTTTTTGTTTAATTTTTCTTTGATTTTCATAGTCGCCTACCCCCACAAAAGAGGAATCACTACCCGAATCTTCTAGTGTTAACAGTTGACCGTATTGGTTGGAAATTACAATATTCTCTTGTGGTAAATTTGGAATACTCTTTGAGGCTAAGAAGTAGAGTGATTTAATTTGTCCTTGTTCTAATTCTGTGCCTGGTTCTAGGTCAACAATGATGGAGGCGCTGGCTTTATCTTCATTCTCCGAACGAATAAAGACACTATCCTTTGGCATTGTAATCATTACTTCGGCGCTCTTAACACCGCTAATTTTTGTCATCAAATTAGCTAATTGCTTTTGAATCGTTTCTCGTTCGATGACATCTAATTCCTGTTCCGTTACACCAAACTTCAAATTTTGAGTTTGTTCGGAGAAACTAATCGGGCCGCTTTTCGGCAGACCTTCTGAAGCTAAATTAACGATAAGGTCTGGAACATTCTCTTTTGGAACAAGGATTTGTGTGCCATTATTGGCAATCTTATAATCAGTGAACCCTTGTTTTTCTAGAACAGCCTTAATCTCACCGATTTCTTTTTGAGTTAAGTTATTTGAATATAGAGGTACATAATTGGTCTTTAACAAAAAGAAAAAGATAAAGCAAAATATGGCTATTAACGTAATAAAGGTACCAATATAGAAGGATTTATTTTTCTTGCTGGTATTTTTCCAGCCTTGAACTATTTTCCCCTTAACATCACCGAGTTTCTCTTTCATAGGTCACCTAACTTCCTAGTAAAACTAAGTCGTTCATTATACTTGCATTCTCATAATTTCTTGATACGATTCCACCACTTTATCTCTTACTTGAGTAGTTAACTGCAAAGCAATTTGGGCCTTTTGTGCAGCAATGGTTACATCATGAATATTCTTGATTTCGCCCGTCGCAATTTTTTCTGACATATTCTCGGATTGGATAATGGTTTCGTTTGCACTCTTTAGTGCCTCACCTAAAGCTTGTGAAAAGGATGTTTTAGAAGGTGAAGCAGCATTCACAGGTTGATTCTTTTCGATAAAAAGTGATGGGTTTATCATCAATTGATCTATTTTCATTATTTAAACTCCTTATCTACCAATATCTAAAGCTTTTAACGAAATCGTTTTTCCAACATTAAATGCAGTAACATTGGCTTCATATGCTCTTGAGGCACTCATTAGGTCAACCATCTCTTTGGTGATATCCACGTTAGGCATCATGACATAGCCATCCTTGTTTGCATCTGGATGGGCAGGGTCATAAACAGGTTGGAAAGGAGTCTGGTCTTCGGTAATTCTTGTCACCTTGACACCATTCGCCCCCACTTCATTTTTTAAAAATTGACTAAACGGTGCGGTCCCACTCGGTTCGACCTCTACCATTTTCCTTCGATACGGAATCCATTCCCCATTCACCAATTTCCCTCTAGTGGTTGTAGCATTGGCAATATTGGAAGAAATAATATCCATTTTCATACGCCCCGCTGTTAATGCGGAAGAACTAATGTTTAAAGGTTGAAACATTGACATATTTTATCCCTACCTTGACCTTATGGCTGTTTTTAATAAATTAAATTCTTCGCCTAGCTGATAGCTTAATGTCTGATACCAAATCGAATTTTTCGTTAAATTAGTCATTTCTTGATCTACATCTACGCCGTTCCCATTATTTTGCATCACCACAGGTTGCTCGGTGATATAGGGTCTGGCTGCTGAATTGCCGATGGGAATATGCTTGGGGTTCGTCAACTTTCCCACAAAAGAAGAGTTTGCTAGTTCATCCTTCAATAGTTCCTCAAAAACTACTTTTTGCGGTTTATAATTTGGGGTATCCACATTAGCCAGATTATTAGAAATGGCATTGTGCCTTAACACAGAAGCATCTAATGCCTGATTTAGAACCGATATATTCTGTAGCATTTTTAATCTCCTCTCTCTAATTCTTGGCAAATAAACCCAATTTTTTTGCGAAAAAAAAGTACTACTCCGAAGAATAGTACATAGTAAATAAACTATATCTCTTCGGTAACTGGCTGGCGTGATCAAAAATGATGGTAGCCCCTATAGCTTTGCGTCCCTAGATTTCCCTAGGTTTGCCATTATCGGATTATAAATGTCGTTTTCTGATGATATTGGTCGAATTTTACCAATACTATTATATTACAATGCACTTTCATATATTACAATGGGGAAAAAATGAAAAAAGACCTACTTAACAAAAAATTCACAGTTAAGTAGGTCTAACGACTTTGATTGCTTCCGTCCAAGTTTCTAGCAATTCAACTAGCATTCCTTGAACTTCATTTAATATTTTTACGTCTTTATTAAGATTCGCATCAATTAATCTTTGCTTTACATAGTCATAAAGCAGGAGTAAAGACTTGGAAATTTCAATATCCATATTAAGAGTCACCATTAACTCGCTGATGATGTTCTGGGCTTTAATCATGCGATCACCAGCTCGCTGAAGATCATTTTTCCCCAGTGCCAGCTTTGCCTGTTCAATAAATTTAATCGCCCCTTGATATAAAAGAAGGGTTAGCTCTCCCCCCTTTGCGAACAGCACTTGATTGTTCTCATATGCCTGGTATGGATTGCGAAGAGACATGTTTGACCACCTTTGCTCTATTTTCTTTTGTCATAAAATAACCCACTTGAACCATAGGTCGATTCCCCGTATTGTTTAATCGTTTTTTCCTTTTTGAGCGCATGCAAATTGGATAGCACCTTTTGCTGTACTCTCTCTAGCATCCTTTTAAGCTCTACCTCCAAAGGATGAATTCGTAACAGTTGTTTTTCGATTGCCGGGTTTAGCAGGATTTGGCCTGCACCTTGATCCATTTGGTTTATTTCCAGAATGCACGCTTGACGTTCATTTAATGCAGCTTGAATAATTTCTACACCGTTCTCCGTCATTTCGTTGATTAGTTTGTTTGTAAGCTGGTAATACCTTTGGAGTAATGCCTCCTTTTGTTTATACAAGCTTACATCCCTCCACCCATTTGTTGTGTTAACCATCCGCTTTGGCTATTAGATTTTTGAATGGCCTGCTCCATGGCTGTAAATTGTTTCCAATAATAATTCTCTTTCGCTTCCAATCTCTTCTGCCATGAATCGATTTGCGTATCCAACTGACTTAATGATTTAGAAAGGACCGCATCATTAGACGTACCGGCTGTCTTGGATATTTCCTTCATCGTCTCATTAAGTTGGTCATACAGTCTCCAACCAATCCCACTATTAGCGAATTCCGCTTTATTATTAGCTGTGTTGTTTGTCGATTTCGTTGTGTCATATTTTTTTGAAAATAATAATGAAACCTCTTCGATATTGTTTTCTAGTGCTTCACGTAGCTTCGTTTCATTGATTTCTAGCTTGCCATTTTCTTTGTAATTGGAACTCGCCGTAATTCCGATTTCCGAAAGCGAATCAAATTGGGTATTCATTTTTGTCGCATCGATATCATTAACCTTCGAGTATATGGTCGTTCGTAATTTATCGAGGGCCGAAGAGATGATGCGATCACTTTGCAATAAACCACTCTTGGCCTTACCTTCCCATAATTCAATTTCTTTTTCCTTCATGTCTGTTTTCTGATCATCTAATAGCGGCGCAAAGTCTTTATACCGCTTTTCACCCAACTTATCATGCAATGTCTGAATGGTCTCGTTATACTTGTCGACAAATCCTTTAATGTTATCGAAGATCGCATCCACATCTGTTTTTTTCGTAATCGTGACTTGGCTTCCCGCTGGTATCTCAGATTTGATGGTAAAGGTAATTCCATCATAGTTCAGTTGATTATTCTTTAGCGTCAGGTTCGTCCCGTTAATGGTTACCTCTCCATCGATTGCCTTAATAGCCGAGTTTCCACTGGCACCACTTGGGTTTCCTGCTGGAAAGTCATTTTGTATCTCACTGACAGTTCCTTCTGCCAGCCTTAATACATTCGTGCTGTTTGATAGATTGGCAATGTTAATATTCCCCGCTGCATCTTTAGAGGTAAACACAATCGCCTGATCACCGCTTGAGTAACTTGCTGTTACGCCTGTTTTGTCAGCTAAGGCGTTGATTTTAGTGATCGAGCTGCGAATCGAATCCTGAGCGTTTAGGTCGATTGTTTCACCGTTCAAAGTAAATTGAAATCCGTTCCCCGCTCCCAATTCACTTGTCTCACTTGCTAGACTTGTGGCAGCGAATTTTACAGAGGAAGGCGTCCCAGGTTGATAGGGCTTAACATCAGTAATGATATACTCGCTTCTGCTCGGCAGCCCCGATACAGTGACATCTACCTTACTGCTGTCTGATGAAGTCAGCTTACTTTTTGTAAAAGTAGATTCAAGTCTTAGTGTTTCCATCGAGGTGCGTAAATCTAGGAATTTCGTATTGGCTTCTCGATAAGCATCGACTTTCCATTCCGTTTTCGTCTTATTTTGTATCACTTTATTTAATTGTACTTTTTCCGCATCCATTAATTTTTTTACTAATGATTCGGTATCAATTCCTGATGCCAAACCAGAAAAACGAAGATTGTTTGTAATCATCCTACCATCCTCCGAACCCGTTATAAGGTATCTAGTAAAGGATAACGGCATTTTTGGAGAGAACGTTGAAGCATTTTATAAAGTTACTGTCATCGATAGAAAAAGGCTGATTCACATGGAATCAGCCCTTGTTTATAATTAGTTGACCGTCTTACTAATAATCTTTGTTATCCGGACACCAAAATATTCATCGATAACGACGACTTCCCCTTTGGCGACGACTTTCCCGTTGATTAATAAATCGACTGGTTCACCTGACACACGGTCCAATTCAATAATCGAACCTTGGGACAGCTCTAAAATTTCGTTTATTTTCTTTTTTGTTCTCCCCAATTCAACGACTACTTCTAGATTAATATCCATGAGAAGGTTTAAATTGACGGATTCCTCGTCTCCGTCTTTGAGAGGTTGTTCTTCCAAATCCTTAAATAAAAACGGCTTTGTTTCCTCTTGTTTTTCGCCTAATAAGGCAGCTAATTCTTCTTTTGAAATTTTCCCATCATAACTCATCTTTTTTACCCTCTTTTTCAAAAACAGTTTCAATTTCTGCGGCTAGGCGCGTCTTTTTCATACCAGGCTTGACTAAAAACTTCACATCTTTACCAACCATTGCTTTTAATGGTTCCTCATAAAGCTGCTCGAGCTGAACGATATCGCCCACATTTAACGATAGAAATTCTTCAATTGAGATGGTTGAACGCCCCAATTCTACACTGACAGGAATTTCAAGCTCTTGCAGTTTTGATTTTAACAAATTTGATTCCTGTGGACTATTGGTTTTAGTACGAGTCGAGAATAATTGATAGGATGATAATTTGGGCAGGAATGGTTCTAATATAATATAAGGAATGCAAATATGCATCAATTCCGTGATTTCACCGATTTTGATTTGGAATGCGATCACAATGACGGTTTCATTGGGAATGGCTACTTGTAAAAATTGTGGATTGGTTTCAATCTCAACAACCTTCAAATTTACATTCATTAAATCTTTCCACGATTTTTGGAGATTTTCAACAAACCCCGCAAAAAGATTATGAAGAATTTTATTCTCGATTTGTGTTAAGGTTGTTTTTTCTTCCAAAATGACAGGCAAATCCCGGCCGCCTAATAAGCGGTCAATAATACCAAACGCCATCTGCGACTTTAATTCCATAATCATTCGGCCTTTTTCCGGGGTTTCAAAAACATTTAATATAGTGAAGGCTGGCAGTTGTTTAATAAACTCTTCATAGATCATTTGATTAACAGACAACACGTCCACTTGGACGATCGTCCTTAATTGTGTTGAAATAGCGGAAGCCAGTTGATAAGCAAAATTATCATGAATTCGTGTTAGCACGCGCACTTGTTCCATTGATAACCGGAGTGCTTTTTTAAAATCATAAACGTTCACGTCTTTGGTATTTTCATATAGTGTCATCGTGTTTTCCTCACCGCCGTAAAATCATTTAAAGGGAAAGTAGTTTACTTTCCCTTTAAATACTAACACTTAAAATTGAATATGGTCTAGCACTATTGTTACTCATTTAATTTTACTAGTCTATTACCGTTTTAAATTCACTAACTCTTCTAAAATAGAATCTGATACAGTAATAACTTTGGCATTTGCCTGAAATGCACGCTGAGCGATAATCATTTCGGTAATCTCTTCTGAAAGATCGACATTGGACATTTCCAACTGACCGGAGACAATTTGACCGGCTTTGGTAATATCCCGTGTATTCATTAAGCCATCAATCGTTGGCACTGCAGGAATTTTATCTCCATTCGCATCCAATACAAAATTACCGGCAAGATCCACTTGATAATTCGTTTCTGCATTCCCAGATAATTCATACATAGAACCGCCCACTTTTTTCAAACCGGCTGGATTGGAAACCACAACCGTACCAAGCGTAGCAATGTCATTTGTTGTCCCATCGGCTTCTACACCTTTAATAACCCCATTAAAATCGATTGTGTAGGAAACATACTTAGTAGAATCGATGTTAATTGGTCCAAAAGTGTTAGTAGTAGCATCTTTACCAATCACTTTATACCCTTGCGGAGTAACGAGATTACCGAGACCATCGCGATCAAAATTACCTGCTCTTGTCAGATATTTGGACCCACTGTCGTTTTGAACGACGAAGAAACCATTTCCATCGATATATAAATCAGAAGATAGGTTCGTCGTAGTCGGGCTCCCCGGTGTATGGATGGTATCAACTGATGCTGTCTTTACCCCTAAGCCAATTTGAACAGGATTGGTTCCTCCTAAATTAGCATTAGCGGTGGAACCCCCCCGCACTGTTTGACTTAGCACATCTTGAAAGATAATCCGGCTTTTTTTATATCCGATTGTATTAACGTTAGCAATATTATTACCGATGACATCTAATTTATTTTGGAAACCCTTCATCCCAGATACACTTGAATTGAGTGAACGCAGCATGTTTGTTACCTCCTGAGTTTATTAGCTTTGTGATGCTATTTCTTTAGCGGAAATTATCTTTCCAACTGGAATCTCTTCATCATTCACTTGATAATAGAATTGATCGTCTTTTTTGATAATTCCTTTAACAACGCCACTTTCTTGCTTGCCAGTGACATCATCGGTCCAAGTTACTTCTTTATTCATCATAGTAGAATAACGGCTAATATCTACTTGTTGACTATCGATAAATTGATTAAATGCTTGATTCAGGTTAGAAATTTGTTCAAGTGTACTAAATTGTGCCATTTGCGCAATCATTTCACGGTCTTCCATTGGCTGGGTTGGATCTTGGTTTCGTAATTGGGTAGTTAGAATCTGCAGGAAAAGATCTTTATCTACTTGGCTCTGTTGTTTGGTTGATTTCGTACTTGTATTCATATTTAAAGAGTTAATTGTGTTCATCGTGCTTTCCTCCTCTTTAGGCCAGAATATTAATCGTGTTTTCAATTCCACTCTGCTTATATTCTTCGATCGTTGAATGGCTTTGATAAAACTCCTCGATATTGATTTTCTTTTTCGAAGATCGTTGCTGGGATTGGTCCTGCCGTGATTTTTCTTCCTGTTGTGAAAAGGAATGCTGTAATCCCTGTCCGCCTAAGGTAATCTCTATCTTATCTACGTTCAGCCCCTGTTGCTGAAGCGAAGTGCGTAATAAAGAGATTTGCGATTCAAGTGTTTCTTTGCCAATGAGTGTTTCAGCGGTAAAGTGAGCAGCTACTTGTCCTTTATGAATGGACAATTTCACATCAATCTCCCCAAGCTTTTCAGGAGTCAGCGAGAATTTCGCTTCCATGAACTCTGATGCCTTTTTGAGGCTCGCATGATTCTTGACTAACTCGATGACTTCCGAGAAAAACTGCTGGACAGAACCCTTAGGGATCGGTGCCTGTTCACTCTTACCAGCAACAGAGCCTGCGCCGTTAGGGTGAACGGATTGAAAAATAACTTCTTTTCCCTCGAACTTTGGCTGAAATTCAAAATCAGGTGCCGGCATATTTCCGTTTTGCTTAGGTTTGAGCGAATCCTCAAGTGACTTTTGTCCAAGTTGAGGTGTTGAAATACCTTCTTTAACTGGAATAGCCGCTTCCGCGAGTAGCTTTGCCATTTTTTCAAGGGGGATGGTTTCTAGTTGTTGACTGGTTTTATGTAATTCTTTTTCTAAACGAGCAGGTGTTGACTTGCTTGGATTGATGTTTTGTAATTCTTTTTCAAATTGAGAATGTGTAGGATTATTTGAATCAATGTCAGTTTTGAACAATAAACTTATAAAAGAAATCAAATCTTCTCTTGTCGGTTGCTCGGTTTTAGTCTGTTCTTCCTGATGATCCCCCTGTTCTCCTAGTTTAATAGATTCGGTGCTATCCTCATTCATTGGACTGAATAACGGGTCCACCATGGCAAGGAGATTTTTACTTGAATCCTGCTCTGGTTCTTTTTTCAACTCATTCAATAACTCCAAAAATGAGCCGACTGTTTGATCATCCGGTTTAGTACCGCTAGTTTTATTGGATATTTTGTGTTGACTAGGAATCAATGAAGCCGATGCAATCACAATATTTTTCTCCTTTCGAGTGGAGATTGATTATTAAAAAAGCGTATGGGTCTATTTTTTAAATTTTTTTAACAAAGTATTCCGATAGGATTTACCTCATATTAGAAAAGGTGTAAAATAGTAGAAAAGAAGTCATACGACAGGAGCAGTAAACTATGAGTATAAGTCCCGTTTCTTCAGATTGGTTTAAAAATATAGCTCTACTATCTATATCGACCAATCTCCCAACAATGAATAGTGCAAATCAGCAAATTCCTAGCGGTGATTTTTTTCAATCCATTTTACAAGCGATGTTACTTGAAGGGGAATCCTCCACTCCTTCTCAACTTCAACAATCAAATGGGAGTTTTTGGGCTGGCACCTCACCAATTCTTGATAACATCAAGGACCTTTCCCATATAGTAAACTCGACCACAAGCTTGGATTTTTCAGAAGTATCTTTAGAGAAATTGAATTCAACGCTAAAAGGAAAATTAAGCAATCTCGGGGAACAGTTCATAGAAGCCGGCAAAGCATTTAATATTAATCCAAATTTATTAGCCTCAGTCGCCATGCATGAAACAGGTAATGGCAAGTCTCAGGCCGTTTATGAGAAAAATAATATTGCCGGTATGATGGGTAAAAATGGTCTAAGACATTATGATTCCGTCTCAGAAAGTATTCATGATATGGCAAGAAATTTACGGAAAAATTATTTAGATAAAGGACTGGATTCCATTGCAAAAATAGGTGGCAAATATGCACCGGTTGGCGCCAATAATGACCCTACTGGATTAAATAATCATTGGGTAAAAGGCGTAAACAATTTCTTCGGTACCCTTGTATAGGAAAGCGCAAGCGCCCATCGACAGCTGGGCGTTTTCTTAATAAAATATAGTAAGAGGATGCCCCAATGGGACATCCTCTCTTTATTGATTCATTATTTATGGTTATTAATAACATCGACAGTTGTGCTTCCTACGACAAGAACTCCATCAACCATTGCATGGAAAACTAATAGTTCTTGTTTCTCATCCCAAATAAAATCTTCACGATTAAATTTAAATTGGCCTTTTTTCGCTTGATTTGCTAAGCCCTTGCTGTCGTTAAGTGCGTTAACTTTATTAATGGTTGCCGTGGCTAAGTCAACATTATCAAAACTGTAGCCTTTAGGTAATGTTACCCTAACCGTAAAGTCTCCTTTGTTACCGTTGATGACTTTCGGTGTTACTTCAATATTCGCTTGAATATAGGTGGATACCTTTTTTTCTACAACTGTTTTTAATCCCGCATTGTCTATAGCTGTAATCTTAATTGTATTCACGCCAGGTTTGTCAAAGGTGATTTTTCCTGTTGTGTTCTTAACACCGTTGACTTCGACAAAGCTTTCTTTAATGCCTGAAAGATTATCAGCTGCATCATAATTAAGGTTGAAGCTTGATCCAAGCGCATATTCCGTTGGGAAATCTGCTTTGATCGTTGGAGCGGTTTTGTCTACTTTTACTTCGACTGTGTTTTTTACTTCTGTGTTGCCTGCATTGTCAACACTATAAAATGTAACTGTGTGTGTGCCTTCTTTTTCGATTGTAAAACTTGTGCCTTCGGTAAAATCAGCACCATCGATAGAATAGTAGGTTGCTGTCACACCGCTTTGCTCATCACTTGCAGTAAGCTCAACGTTTACATCTTCTGTGTACCATTGATCCTCGATATTACTTACTGTTGTAGGAGCAGTTTTATCTACTTTTACTTCTACAGTATTTTTTACTTCTGTGTTACCAACTTTGTCAACACTATAAAATGTAACTGTGTGTGTGCCTTCTTTTTCGATTGTAAAGCTTGTGCCTTCGGTGAAGTCAGCACCATCGATAGAATAGTATGTTGTTTTTACTCCGCTTAGGTCATCAGTTGCTGTCAGTTCAACGTTCGCTGTTTCGGTGTACCATTGATCCTCAATATTACTTACAGTGACCGGTGCCGTTTTATCTACTACAACTTCAATGGTTTGCTGTTCTTCATAGTTTCCAGCTTTGTCTATGCTGTAGAAGGTAACTTTATTTACTCCTGCTTGGGTAACCTCAAGGCTTGTACCTTCTTTAAAATCAGAACCGTTTACGGAGTAATAGGTTGCTTGAACTCCGGAAAGGTCATCAGTTGCTGTTAATTCCACCAAACTATTATTTTTTACCTCGGCAGTAGTTATTGGCGCTTGGTTGTCAATTTTCACTTCAACTGTTCTTGCTTCCTCAACATTGCCAACATTGTCAACGCTGTAGAAGGAAACCGTGTGAATGCCTGATTCTTCGATGCTAAATTGCGTTCCTTCTGTAAAAGCTCCGTTATCAACTGAATAATAGCTGGCTTTTACTCCAGAAAGATCATCGATTGCTGTTAGTTCTAAATTAACCTTATTGTTATACCAATAGGCACTCGCATTGATCACCGTTTCCGGCGCTTGTTTGTCGATTTTCACTTCTACTGTCTTAACTTCCTCAACATTTCCAGCATTATCAACGCTATAAAATGAAACGGTGTTCATGCCTTCTAGATTGAGTGTTAATTGTGTACCTTCGACGAACTCTGCATGGTTAATAGAATAGAAGGTGCTCTTCACACCACTTAAATCGTCTGTTGCCGTTAGCTTGACGGAAACATCCTCTTTTGACCATTTTTCATCCGCTGGTTCGGCAACCGTTACTGGCGCTGTGACATCAGATGGTTTGTCGATCACCACTTCAACCGTTGCATAGTCAATTGATTCTACTCCATCTTTTGTGACAGGAACGATTAAGTACTCATGAGTGCCTTGTTCTTTTGGAGTATCTACAGTAATGGTTGGTTCCGTAGTAGTTCCAACTAATACACGTTCTCCGTCTACTTCTTTGTAGACATTGTATTTGTCTGCTTCTTCCACTGGTTCCCAGGTAAGAGTGACAGAATCATCTTTTACTTCTGGTGCGCTTGGTTTTGGAGCAGGTAGGACTGGTGTTACTTCTGCCACAACTACATTAGAGTAGCCAGATTTTCCGAAGCGGTCGGATTTTGCTAGAACCATATATTCGTGTTTACCTTGTGGTAAATCACTTACATAGTAAGATGTTTTTGTTGATGTTATTGTTCCAATTAATGTAGGTACTCCATCTACTAATTTATAGACTTCGTATTCTGTTGCATACGGTACAGAGGACCAGCCAATTACCGCACTAGTTGGAGTATCCATATCGATTGACGCTTTAGGTGCCTGCATTTCCGGGAATTCAACCGTTACGTCGTAAGTTTTTGCAGTGGATTCTCCAAAACGGCTACTGACAGAAACGATTTCAAAGGTATAATCACCTTCTGGAAGGTTACTGAAGTAGTGTGAACGATTGGTAGTAGTCGTAACTAATTCTTTTTGACCATCGACCAATTGATAGAGTTTATACTGTTCTGCATATCCTGCTGCAGACCACATGAGAAAAAGATCGTTTCCATTATAAAAATAAGGATAAACCTCTTGTGGCGGAAGTATTTCCGGATAAGAGACCGTAAACTTGCTTTTGCTACCTGCCAACGATTCTCCATATTTAGAATTATAAGAAGTCACTTCATAAATATTTTCGCCCTCAGGCAAGTTTGATAGATACTGTTTTGTATCTGTTGTCGTAGCAATAAACTTCCTTGCTCCATCTACAATTTGATATACATTATAGGATTCAGCATAAGGAACCGCATTCCATCTAAACAAAACATTATTAATATCATTAATATAAGCAGTTAAGCCAGTAGGTGCTGCCATATCAGGAAAGACAACATTTACAGCAAAAGAGCTTGGTGTTGATTCTCCGTATTGGGAATTGTATGAAGTTATTTCATAAACATGTTCACCTTCAGAAACATTAGCAAAATATTGATTTGGTTTTGTTGATGAAGCAAGTAATTCCCTCTGACCATCTTTCACTTCGAAAACATTGTAAGTTGTTGCGAATTCTACTGCATTCCATTTTAACGAGACATCATTACCGTTGACGATACTTGAAGTCAATCCGCTAGGTGATTGCATATCAGGGTATTTAATCTCAACGTTTAAAGATGTTGAGAACGGAGACTCTCCCGTACTATTATAAGCGATCACGGTATAGGTATGAGTTCCTTCTGGTACACTTGCAAGGTAGAAATAGAGATTTGATGTTTGTTTTTTTAAGACATTTTCTTCGCCCACTTTTTCATAAAGACGGTAGCCACTAGCACCGGTCACCCCGTCCCATCTTAAGAGAAAGTTATCAATCCCATCAGGATAATAACGTAAATTTGTAGGAGCGGTGGTTAAATTACTTGCAGCAAAAGCTGAAGTAATCGGTGATAATAACTGTAAAAATAGTACCGCTAACACAAGAAAGGAAATCTTCCTTCTTACAATTTGCATACGTATTCCTCCTAAAAAATGTAGAAGCATATGCGAAAAAGGCACGTAATGTGGCAACCCGGCTGACATACTTATTTATTTAAGGTTAGTCCCGCAGCTTTGCGTCTTCCAGTTTCCTGAAATTTGCCCTTTTTCACGATGATCAACCAAAACTTTCATTACCATTTCAGTAGATAGCTTAAAAAAAGAAGTCCCTTCTGATAAGAGACTTCTTTTTAATTGTAATAACTAGTTATTAACCACGAAGAAGCTGTAATACACCTTGAGGCTGTTGATTAGCTTGCGCAAGCATAGATTGTGCAGCTTGAGAAAGGATATTATTTTTCGTAAATTGCATCATCTCATTAGCCATATCAACATCTCTTAAACGGGATTCAGCAGCCGTTAAGTTTTCAGAAGAGGTTCCAAGGCTGTTGATGGTGTGTTCTAAACGGTTTTGAATTGCCCCTAATTTAGAACGTTCAGACGAAACACGACCGATTGCACCATCTAAAACTTTTAATGCATCTTCTGCACTTGTTTCACTCATAAGAGAGATATTAACGCCGTTAGTTTTCAGGCCTAATGCTACTGAATCCATCGCGTTAATGCCAATTTCCAATGTTTGTCCTGCGTTTGCGCCCACATGGATGGATACTGTATTATTCGTAGAACCTACTGTAATCGTAGATGTAGCAGCAGCGGCAATTGTGTCATTAAATGATAATTGTAAATTAGAAACTTGAACAACAGAATTAGAACGAACAGCGATTCTTCCATCACCAGTCCCTGCAGTAGCGTCTCCATTTATGTCAACTTGAGCGATAAAGTCACCCTGGTTTCCAGCAACTTGAAGTTGTTCTAGTCCACCATTAAGACCGCCATTCATTTCAGTGTTAAAGGACGAACGTGCAATCCCTTCTGATGAAGATGCTGAGATTTTTAATGTGCTAATATCATTGGCTGCACCAGATTGACCAGAAATAACCAATGTGTTGGCAGCAGAAGAGGTTCCATCAAGACCCATTGCGCCTGTACCAAGTGATGAAAAATCCCCTGCGCCATAACTCATCGATACATCAGCAGCACCTAGTGTATTTTTAACAGAAGACATAAAATCGTCTAATGTACTTTCAGCTGTAACAACATAAACAGAAGATTTCACTTCGCCGCCTACAACTGCAGAAAGAGTGATTTCATCGCCAACTTGAAGACCATAGTTGCTAGTGCCATCACCAAGGTCTGTCATTTTGGTCGTGCCACTTACAGGAGCAGCTACGCCATTGTGATCCATTAGTGTTCCTGTTTGCCAAATCGATTCTTCAGCTGTTGCTAAAGGACCTGAAGTTGTTACAGTTGTTGTTCCCGCCGCAGCTGTTGCAGACGCAACAACATTCGCAACTGCTCCGCCTGTTGATTGGGCAAATTTAGCAGTCTTAGAGATATCGCCATTTAGAATCTTAAAGCTATTAAATTCTGTATCACCAGCTACGCGATCAATTTCGTCGATTAATTGGTTTACTTCGGTTTGGATATTTTGTTTATCTTGAGTAGTTGAAGTTCCGTTAGCTGCTTGGTTTGATAATTCACGAACACGTTGTAGGATGCTGTGTGTTTCGTTCATGGCACCTTCAGCTGTTTGGATTAAGGAAATTCCGTCTTGGGCATTACGTGATGCTTGATCCAAGCCGCGGATTTGCGCTCTCATTTTTTCAGAGATTGCTAGACCCGTTGCATCATCAGCCGCACGGTTGATACGTAAACCTGACGATAATTTTTCAAGATTTTTTGAAGCTGCAGTTGAGTTTGCACTTAATTGATTGTAAGCATTTAACGCGGAAATGTTGTGATTGATTCTCATTTTAATTTTCCTCCTAATAGTGTTTATGTATTACTTGTTTTCTTGTCTTTCTACTATTAATTAACGACAGTTTTACTAGAATGGAGAGAGGAAATGGTGCTTTTTAAAAAATATTTGTTAATTTAACAGTTTGTTTATCCAAAAATAAATCGGTGATATTTGAATTTGGCGGAATCATCTTGGGTTTCGGCGGAAAAGGCTCCGAAGTTGGCGGATTCCGATCCTAGTTTGGCGGAATAACCTCAAAAGTTGGCGGGATCCCGGAACAGGTTGGCGGAATAACACCGAAAGTCAACGGGGTCCAGATCAAGTTGGCGGAATTAACCCGAAAATTGGTGGAAACCCAATTTTAGTCAGTTGCAACAACCAAACTTCAAACAAAAAAAGCACCCCGAAATCAAATTTCGGAGCACTCCTATGTTTATCGTAAAAAATCCACCAACGAAGGCTGGATCGCTTTCGCACCAGAAGACAACGCAGCATTTAGAGTCGTTTGTTGTGTTGTGAAATTCGTGATAATCTCTGCCAAATCTGCATCTTCTGTCTTAGACAGCATGCTTTTCGTCGAAAGCACGGTTTGATCTAAGCGATTGACCATCATTTCTAATTGATTCACATTGGAGCCGACAATCGAGCGATGGGCCAACAGATTGCTCATTTGCTTATCCAAATGATCTAAGTACTGTTCCGGATCATTCCCAGCTTCCAGTTCCCCAGCGATTTTTTCGACGGTATCCACTAGATTTAACCCATCCGCTTGAAAATTAAAAATATCCGTTCCATTAACATTGACCTTCATGTAAATGCCCTGGCCGACATTCCAGGAAAGAGGATCACTATTTGTACTCGTGAACCCGCCATTTTCAAATGGTGCGGTATCGGTTGCGGTTCCTGCAAATAAAAATCGGTCGCCGAGCCGGGCATTGGCGATATCACCAATGTTTCCTTTTAATGCCTTTAATTCCTTCGCAATCGTTTCTAAGGAGTCATTGTTATTCACACCATTGCTGCCTTGAACCGTAAGTTCTCTTACTTTTTGCATAACCTGTGTTAAATCATCGAGCGCACGATCCGTTGTTTCGAGCCAATTCAAGCCATCTTCAGCATTGCGTTTGAATTGCTCGGTTTCCGTTAACGCCGACCGATAGGACATGATTTGTACTGATTTCACAGGATCATCGGAAACTTTATTAATCGCTTTACCCGATGCAATTTGTTCCTGATAACGACTCAGTGAACGGTAATTGGTTTGAATATTTCTGATCACCTGAGTACTTAACATGTTTTGCGTAATTCGCAATCCATTCACCTCCCTAGATACCCACTCTTCCAGTTCCATTAATTAGTTTATCCAGCACCTCATCCATGACGGAAATGTATCTAGAGGCTGCATTATATGATTGCTGAAATTTAACCATGTTCGTCATTTCTTCATCAATCGAGACTCCTGATACAGACTGTCTCTGACTCTCTGCTTGCTGCACGAGGATTTCTGAATTACTTTCCATTTGAATCGCTTCTTGCGTTTTTATTCCGACATCGCCCACAATCGTCCGATAAAAATTATTTAATGTGGTCGTTTGATTAGAAAAAGAAACAGTTTTAAATTTTAAGTTATTCAGTTCGTTGGCGGTCCCCGCATCACTGACGTTTGCCACTCGCGCTGCTGCAATTTTATTTAACGAGGCAACAATTAGAGGATTAACTGTTATTTCACCCGCAGTTCCTGGATTACTTGAGGTACCAGATGCTACAAAAAATGGCAGCTGATCAAGGGCTGCGGTCGGGTCATTTTTCCGATTCTGAATATCATCCAAATTCATTGCAGTGGCATCGGTGTGAATTTGATTGGTTTCTCGGCTAAACACCGAAACAAGCTCATTAATCTTCGACATAAATGACGGAATATCCTGGGTTAACGATTCGACCATCCCCGCGATTTCGCCTGACTTCAACGATACGGTTGTCCCACCCAATGAAAGTTGATTACTACTGCTATCAAATGAAACAGAGTAATTTTTATCCCCGGCTACTAAAGATTTATTATCTATGAAAATATCAACCATCCCATGACCGGCTTGAGCTGGTTTCACCTGAATGTCAGCCATTTTTGATATTTTATCAACCAGCAAATCCCGTTGATCCAATAAATCATTGGGCTGCTGTCCGGAAGCTGTTATCTTCGCAATTTGCAAATTCAATTCACTCACTTGCTTCGTGAGATTATTCATTTCCTGCGTTTTTGTAGAAAGCTGATTTTGCAAGTCCGTGCTTAGATTTTCCATCGAATCAGAGATTTGATTAAAGCGGCCAGCCAAAGCTGTGGCATTGGAAAGTAGTGCCGCACGCGCTGCTAAGCTATCCGGTTCTTTCGATAAATCCTCCCATGATTGCCAGAAACGATCAAAGTTAGCTTGTAAGCCAGTATCAGCAGGCTCGTTTAACGTTTCCTCTATTTTCGAAAGTGTGTCGTGCTTTACATTCCAATACCCTTGCTGTTCAGCTTGACTGCGAAACTGTCCATCTAAAAAAGAATCACGGATTCGGTTGATTTCTGTCGTTTCCACGCCAGTCCCGATTTGCAAAGGGCCGTTTCCTACATTCATACCTGGGTAAGAAAGAGGATTCGTGGCTTGTGTAATCGCGTTTTGCCTTGTATAACCTACCGTATTGGCATTGGCGATATTATGTCCGGTTACACTCAGTGCTGTTTGCTGTGCAAAAATGGCTCGTTTTCCAATTTCAATCCCGTGAAATGTAGAACGCATGTATGTTCACTCCTTGCTGTTTGGTAGAAGTTCCTACACCTTTGCATCAAAGAAACTTCTTGATTGGTTATTCTCTCTCGGATAATGTTTCGAAGCAGTATAGGTGTTCGAAGGCTCTTGTGGCTGCGTGTATAATGCGAGCATATTATTAATATAAACTAACGAATTCTCAATCAACTCTTGGTTTAACTGATGTTGATCGACTAAGCCCTTTAATTTTTCCTTAAGTGTACTTTGATAAAACAACAGTTCATCCTTTTCTGCAATTGAAGAACTCCCATCAATAATCTGACTTAAGGAAAGCGATTGATAGGATAGAGTTTCCTCTTGTCTTTTTTCTTCAAGCTGCCTTATCTCTTTCAATAAAGCCGATTCTTTTGGAAAAATCGAAAGTAAAGCTTCCGGATCGCCTTTTATAATCGTTGCTTGCTTTTCTTTTCCTAGTTCCAATAATTTTTCATAAACTAATATCATCTCATGTAAAATGGCTTTGAGCGGTTCATAGGTTGTCATTCTTCCGGTCCTCTACTCCAAGTGGATAATAATTTTTCAGCTATTTTTTCACTATCAACTTTGTAAGTCCCATTTTGGATTTGCTCCTTCAGTGCTTGAATCCTTTGTTCTTTTTCGACACTTATTTTTTCTTGCGCAGCCTGAGAAAACTCAACTTTATCTACCTGAATTTTTTTAGTTAGGTCCTGCTTTTGTGTAATGTTTATCGTATTTTTATAGGACTGCAGGCCTTGTAATCGATTGACATCATTAATTTTCATCCTTGATTCCCCCTTCTATATCCAAATCTCCGAATCATTGTCCATCTACTAGTTAATAACGACATTTTACCAAGAAGTGTTTAATCCAAAAAGCCTTTTCATAATTGGATTATAGTGGTAAATTTAATTTATTACTATAATAAAAGAGGGGAGTTCCAATTGAATACGACGTATTTGGCCGTTGGTTTATTTATATTAGTCTTAGTTATTATTCTATTAAATTTTTCATTCAGAAAAAAGAACACCGCCGAGCCCACCAAGAAAAACCGTCGAAACGCCTTTCGGCTTAGTTTATGGGAGCATGAATGTACGTTTATTGTACCCGCTTCACCCGACTCAGTTCTCTTTGGCACAATTCGTGATATTAGTATTTCTGGGATGAGACTTATTACGTATGAGGATTTAACCGATGTCGATGAAATCAAGGTGTTTTTTGAATTAGGGGAAGATTTCTCCTTTGTCGGAAAAATCGAAAGGCGGAAAAGACTCAAGAACGGTAAATATGATTTCGGTGTCCACTTTTTAGGATTAGACGAAAAGGCCGAGCAAAAGCTATTTAAAATTCTTTGGGATAAGAGCAGAGAGAAAGTTGTTCTATAAGACAAAAAAGGAGCCGTGAAGAATGGCCCTTTTTTTTAACTTCTAATAATCCCGTTCGAGATGCCCATCATTTGATCTGCGTAAGTGATGGAGCGTGAGTTAAATTGAAATCCGCGTTGTGTGGTCATCATATCCGTCACTTCTTTACTCAAATCCACATTGGAAGATTCGGTTGATCCTTGCTGGATGGTGGAGGTGGTATTGGCACGAATTTCACCACCCGCTCCTGTGAACCGAAAGATATTACCGCCTTCATTGACTAACTTTTGCGGATTCGAAAAATCAACAATCGCTATTTGTTGAGAAGAGGTTCGGATGACACCTGCCTCATTAACCGAAAAATCGCTGTTATTAGCGACCTCCACTGGTTGGTTATTTTTGTCTAGTAAAAAATATCCCTCTGCATTCACTAAACGATAGGTGCCATTGCCCATTGGAGACTTTTGAAACTGACCATTTCTCGTATAGGAAATTTCCGTATGGTTGCCTTGTTGTTTTCCTACTTGGAAGAATCCCTGTCCGGAAATCATTAAGTCCAAGGGATTATTTGTTGCTTTTGGAATTCCTTGATCTAATATCATTTGTGTTCCGTTCAGATGTACTCCATAACCAACCCGAATCCCGTTGGGGGTCTTTCGGCCAATCTCTCGATTAGCTGCTTTTTGGTTTTCGATAGAAATGGCTAAGTTTTCTTCGAAAGAGGCCTCTCTTCGTTTAAATCCAACCGTATCGGCATTAGCAATATTATCCGCAATCGTATCTAACTTTTTTTGATAAGAGTTTAAGCCACTCGTGGCAATATAAAGCGAACTATTCATGTTTGAATCTCCTTCTATACTCTTCCAATCGAATTTAATAACTCAAGTGAACGATCGTAGGCCTGCAACACTTTCTGATTCGCCTCGTAAAGCCGGACGTTCTCCATCATATTGGTCATGGTCATGCTCGGATCGACATTCGACTTTTCAATCATTTTATGGTGGAGCTGGACACTTGCAGGCAGGTCAGTCAATGCGGCTGGTTTTTGACCATCCAGTCGGAAGAGACCATTGCCTTCTTTGATCAGTTTGTTTGGATTTTGAATCAAGACTAACCCGATTGTGTCCACGACTTTTCTGTTTGCTGGCTTATCCGGATTAAGGATTATTTCGCCTTTTGGACTTATCGAAACCTCACTTGAAGCAAGTGAAGGATCGATCTGAACCGGTTTCCCTTGATTGTTTAACACCTTACATCCTTCTGCCGTAACAAGATGACCCGTTTCATCCACCGTAAATCGGCCATTCCGTGTGTAGCGAGTTTCGCCTGCTGCATTCTCAACTGCAAAGAGGACACTTGCCTTTTGGCCATTACTTAGAGTTAGTGCTTGATCATCAATCGCAACATCGTATGGGTTATTCGTTGTCACGAGATCTCCTTGAAGAAAACTCGAGATATTTTCTTGTGCATAAACTCCCTGCTGCATCGAACCAATCCACGAGAACCCTGGTGCATTCCCTTTAGTACTTTGTTTGGAATCATTGATTCGCTCGAGAAAAACTTCAGGAAAAGCTCGTAAGGTGGTATCTACCTTTTTGTAACCGGGCGTTTCAATATTGGCTAGGTTATTCGTTAACGCTTCTTGCCGTCTTTGTACCGCTAGCATACCAGACGCTGCTGTATCAATCCCTCTAAGCATAGCCATTCCCCTTACTGTATGAGTAATTCTGTTGTATAAACATGGACAATTTTTCCTTCACCGTCACTGAATCTAACATTTAATTGATTTTTTATCTTTTCCTCAAAAGCTGCAATATTCTTTAAATCTCCCTTATTGGACTGTGAAAGAATTTTGATAATATCGCTTTCAATGATAGGGACAATTTTTTCTGCCTGCTTTTTCGTATCCTTTGAGTCTAGTTCAATGGAGAACTTAACTTGAATGAGGTTGTCTGAATTAAGATTGGTACTAATCTGGTTCGTTTGGATGGTTTGGTCAGCCAACTTATCAATCGTGGCAGCTTTGGCTTTGTTGTGCTGATAGTAATATAAGCCACCCCCGCTCAGTACCGTCAGTAACACACAAACGAATAATACTTTTAAAAGCTTTTTCATGCTGTACCCCCTAACTCACAAATAGAGGTCAATCAGTAATCCTTTTATTTCCCCTATATTATCTAATAAACGGATATTCTGGTCTTCTTGTTTAACCATTTCTTCTGAAAGCTCCAATAATTTTTTGTCAACTTCTTTTATTACCTTTAATTTGCGATCCCTACTAGACGAATAAGCAAAAGATGTCGTTTCTTCTAATGAGAGTCCATGTTGAACTACCACCTGTAAAAATGATTTGATTAACTTTTTATATTCATGAAGATCTTTTAATGATCGAGACCGGGTCAACCGCTCTCCTTGTTTCGTAATCCCCTCCAAAAGGGTATTTAAATGCTGTTTAGTAACGCTTGATTGTTTTTCGGTCATAATTTGTTGAAAAGATGTTAATTCTATTGATTTAACTTCTTTTTGAGAAAATGAGATTTCTTTTGGGAGCACAATTCCTTGACCAACTTTCATATGCAAACACCACCATCACAGAATATGTTATTGTCGAATTTTGTAATCTTCAATACAATGAGATTATAATTTTTCCAGAAAAAAAAGGAAAGGAGAATTTTATGACAACCATAATCGGTCTTATATTAGCGATTGTCTTTATTGGTGTGGGTATGGTTTTAAAAGGGGTTTCGATGGAGTCCCTAGCAAACCCCGCCGCTTTTTTAATTATATTTGGAGGAACCTTCGCTTCACTGTTTGTAGCCTTTCCATTGACTGAAATCAAAAAATTCCCTATTTTATTAAAGATTGTATTATTTGAGCCAAAACTGCCTACACAGTCTGAATTAATCGATAGTATGGTAGATTGGTCGATTGTTGCAAGGACAGAAGGAGTGTTGGCTTTAGAAGAAATTGCCGATTCCATAGAGGATCCCTTTTTAAAAAATGGATTAGAAATGATTATTGATGGCAGTGACCGAAACCAAATGGAAGAAATTTTATACTCTGAATTAGAAGCTGTTGCAGAAAGACATAAAGTGGGCAGTTTAATTTTTAGTCAGGCTGGAATGTACGCTCCTACTTTAGGGGTTTTGGGTGCAGTTGTTGGATTAATAGCGGCCTTAGGAAACTTAAAGGATATGGATAAATTAGGCTATTCTATCGCTGCTGCATTTATCGCGACCCTTTTGGGTATTTTTTCAGGATACGTACTATGGCATCCTATTTCCAATAAATTAAAGCGACTTTCTAAAAAAGAGCTGGACCTGAAAGTCATGATGATTGAAGGCTTGCTAGCCATTCAAGATGGATTGACTCCAAAATTGGTTGAACGAAAGTTATCTGTTTATTTACCCTCAAAGGCACGTTTAAAGCAGGAGGAACCGATCAGTGAAGAAGAAGAAGCGGTTGTTGCATGATGATGATGAACACATAGATGAATCTTGGTTAATTCCCTATTCAGACCTTCTCACCTTATTACTTGCCCTGTTTATCGTCTTATTCGCTGCCGGAACGATAAACAATGGCAAGCTGCAACAGATTATGATTTCCATGAATTCAGCCCTAAGCGGGCAGGGAAGCAGCATGATCCAAAAAGAAAATGCCCTGGCCACAAAGAAAATTGATCTAAAGGAAAAAGAAACAGAAAAATTACATGGTTTAATGGAGCAAATCGAGGACTATATAGAAGCAAGAGGTTTAGAAAAGGTGATCACCATAAAAGATGAACCAAAAGGAATAAAACTATCCTTAAAAGATGTCATCTTGTTTGAATCAGGAAAAGCTGATTTAAAAGGTGATTCACTTGTCATTTTAAAAGATCTCCTTGATTTAATTAAACAAGTGAAAAATCCAATCAGTATTGAAGGTCATACTGATAACGTCCCGATTACAAATAACGAGTTCAAATCAAATTGGGAATTATCTGCAGCACGAGCTTTGTCGGTTCTATACTTTTTTGAGGATAAAGGAATTCCGTCAAATAAATTACAATTTTCCGGATTTGGGGAACAAAACCCACTATATCCAAATGATACGATCGAACACAGGCAAATCAATCGGAGAGTCGATATTACTATATTAAAAATTAAATAGTCTATTCGTCTCCCAGACTATAATAGTTACATATTCCATAAATTGGACGATAATGGCAAAATCATTGAAAAATGGTGACGCAAAGCTATAGGGGCTAATATCTGTGATGATGCTCGCCAGCTTCCGAATACGGGCTCCTGCGATTTGTGATTAAATGAAGGAGAGATATTATGAGAATCTATTTATTTATGTCCAAATTTAAATTAAAATGGCACTTCTTTCAAATGGGTTACCATGAATTATTACTGCAAGGTTGTTTAGATTTTGAGATCAAGAATAAATTACGAAGAAAGATTTCTTACCACAAAATGAAAATTAGCAATCCTTGTTAAAAGGTAATTCTACCCATTACCTCAAATTGATTATTTTCCAATTTTCTTGCATTTATTAGTGAATGGTTATCCCCCTCCTTTATGATATAATAATTTTCGGAAGACTTTCGGGTTGCGAAGGTTCAATTTGATGAAAAAAATACTTATCAAAAGACATAGGGGGAAATGATGAAACAACAAGAAGTAAGTTCCAAATCCATTGGGCTGCCGCTTACCATTTCTATTATTGCCATCTCATTTTCGGCGATCTTTGTCAAATGGTCAGACGCACCGGCCTCGATTTTGAGTATGTATCGGATGTGGTTTGCGAGCCTCTTAATGCTGCCCATCGTTTGGAATAAACGCAGTGAGTTTAAAAATATCATGAAAAAAGAGTGGTTCTTTTTATTTTTTTCAGGTCTCTTTTTAGCTCTACACTTTGTTTTATGGTTCGGGTCCCTGAAATTAACAACGGTCGCAAGCTCGACCATCATCCTTGCCTTACAGCCGATTGTCTCGTTAGTAGGGGGATTTTTCCTTTTTAAAGAGCGCACTACGTTTTCCGCAATGATGACGATGGGGATTGCCATCATCGGCGCAATAATGATTGGCTGGGGAGATTTTGGCTTAAATAAGGATGCGATTATGGGCGATCTACTTTCCTTTTTTAGCGTAATTGCTGTTGTTGGCTACTTATTAATTGGCCAATCAGTTGTGAAAAAAGTATCCCATTGGCTTTATAGCTTTTGTGTATTTTTCTCCGCTGCCATTGTTCTAACCATTTATAACGTATCGACTAGCGTTTCTTTAACCGCTTATCCAGCCAAGGAATGGGGGATTTTCCTGTTACTTGCCACTGTTCCAACCGTCAGCCACGTAATTAATAACTGGCTCTTAAACTACGTCAATGCGACAACGATCTCGATGAGTATTTTAGGTGAACCCGTTGGCGCTACGATTCTAGCAGTCATATTATTAAATGAGCATCTTGTGCCATGGCAAATTGCCGGCGGCCTGCTCGTCCTACTCGGCGTGTTCTTCTTTTTGAGCCAGCAGCAAAAACCAGTTCAACAAACGATCAGTGAAGAGACCTTTAATTAGTAGCAAGAAACCCCCTTAGATGATTGTCTAAGGGGGTTTCTTGCTTTCCTTTACCTACCTTCAAAGTAACAGTAGCAAACTATTGTTGCAACCAAACGGTCCTTCCAGCCAACTTGCCTCGATACCAGGTGGTATTTCCAACCTTCGCTGCAAGGTCCGCTGTGAATTTCTTGTTTTTGTATGTTGAAAGTTTCTTATAAACGACATCTTTCTTCCCGCCCCAGGCTTTGCTATAGGCACTGCCTGTTCCTTTGATAGAAAACGTCTTGGCTTTATTACTTACCACGGAATATCCATAGGACGTTAAATCGGTGGATTTTACCCAGCCAACTACGTTTGCACCTTTATAACTTTTACTGATTAAATAATATGTTTGCCCATTCAGCATACCTTTTCTCTTAATATAGTAAACCTTATTGGTATACGATGACCAAGCCTTAAAGTACGAGCTCGACCCTAGCTTCCTATAAATCTTGACATTGCTTTTTTTGATTTTACCCAAACGGTTGGTCGAACTTTCCAGTGTATTGGTTAGGTACCCGCCTGACACCCAAACGGTCTTCCCAGCCAAGCTTCCACGGTACCAAGTGGTAGTGCCTACCTTTTCAGTTAAATTCACCTTAAATGTTTGGTTTTTATTTTTCGAAAGATCTTTAAAAGTGATTTCCTTCGTACTGCCCCAAGGCTTGCTATACGCACTGCCTTTGCCGGTCAAATACATCGTTTTTACAATTCTGTCAGTGGTAGTATGCGAATAATTAATTAGATCAGCTGATTTTACCCAGCCGATCAAGCCAGTTACACTACTAGGCTGTTTACTAATTAGATAATATGTTTGGTCGTTGATGATTGCCTGCTTCTTAATGTAGAAAACAGTCCCAGTATAGGTTGAACCTGCTTGGATGGCTCCCACCTGTGTACCAACAGATTTATAAATCTGTACGCTGCTATTTCTAATCTGCCCTAACCGACTGGTAGTCTGCTCCACTTTTGGAACCACTCTGCTCGAATAGAGCCAGACTGTTTTTCCATCGAGATCCCCACGATACCAGATCATATTCCCAACGGTTTCGGTCCCATTTACTTTAAACTCCTGGCCTTTATAGTTGGATAGAGAACGATAGATGGCATCCTTCTGCATGCCCCATGGCTTGCTATACGCACCGCCTATTCCTTTAATATATAAGGTTTTCGCTGTAGATTTTACAGTCGATTCTGGATACGAAAGCAAATCAGAGGCCTTTGCCCAGCCGATAACACCGTCAACACTGCTAGGCTGCTCACTTAGGAGATAATATGTTTGCCCACTTACAAAAGCTAAACTTTTAATATAAAAGGTTTGGTTCGTATTCGTTTCACCTGCTGGAGTAGCGGATGCAGGATTATTATAGTCCTGATAAATCATTACCTCGCTGCTTAGGACCTGTCCTAAGCGATTGGTAGTCTCTGTTTTATTCGGGAGTGTTTTATATTTCGTCGTGACCAGTTTAACAAACTGGTCCCAGCTATAGCCCCACTTATTAAAATAAGCAATTGGATCCGCGTGGGTGGTACCCCCCAGGTGATTGGTGACCGCGGAATGCGACCAGAGTGTCCCTTCGCCTGTTTTTTCTGCATTTACCAATGGCAAATTATAATCATAGAGCAAAGATGCAATGTAATTCCCATAATTATTAATGGATCGGGCAAATTGATCAAACGTCTTTACTCGCACTAACTCAACATGGACAAATCGTTCATTCGCATAGGGACCAGCACCCCAGGCTCCATAATTCGGGTCATGAATTTCAATTACACGCGAACCATCAGCGAACGCATGCACAAAGGCACTTCGATTGTTTCTCGACATATAAGCTATCTCACCGGTTATGGTTGAGTTGTTGTTTGCTGTCTCATGAGCAACCACGCCCTCCGCTTCACCATAACCATTACGATAAGTAAATTTAGTAAATATGTCTTTATGATCATATTCAACTTTCGCAGGAATTAGCTTCTTAGAAGTGATATAATCATTTACTTTCGGGTATGTCGTTCCCGCTGCGTACATAAAAGATGGGTGTACGAAAACAAAAAGCAATAGTGACAAGACAGAGATGACTACTTTCCTCATTTTTCCTCCTAGTATAATAGTTTAAATGTCTGATAAGCTCATAAATTCTATTATACTACGACTGTTATGCTGATTTTAAGGAAAATTTTGTTTTTCAAAATAATTATACAAAATTTACAAATTATTTTTTACTATTTGGTGTCAGGCACCAATGGCATTGAAAGAGAGAAGTACAATAAGCACTTCTCTCTGAGCTTGGTTATGAGTTTGTATCAATTTATCGATTACTGGCAGATAGCGTGTTTTATAGCTTCCAAGTTGGGAAATCAGTTTCTTTTTGTTTTTCATACTCCTTCATTCTCGAGTAGGAGTGAGATAGTTTTGATAAAATGTACCCTTGAGGGCTTGATGTTTCCTTTTTCTTGCTTAGCTCTTGAATCTTTACATTCGTAAACATGTTTGAAATCAGAGCTAAGTTTTCAATCGTGTCCATTAATTCAGGGTTGTCATTGTAATTGCTTTTTGCAATAAAGTAAATGTAATCAAGTTTGTTCCTTATGTGCTTTAACGTGTCGATGTCGAATTGGTCTGTTGACATTATATTCACCCCTTATCCTAAAGCATATGGAGCAAAAGGGGATTTGGAACAAAATCTAAAAATAAATATTTACTTCATAACTGTGATGCTCAAAATAAAAAGCAGAAGTTCAACTTTAAGGTGAACTTCTGCCTCTTTGATGCTATTTATGCACTTACTTTTGCTTTTTCAGGACCAGTTTCTTTTTTGCTTATTTTTCTAACAAATGGAACGACCCAACGGTCTAAACCGATTCTTCCTGCATTGTAACCAGCTGTTAAGATGATAAATCCTAAGAAGATGTCTCTAGGGTTATGAGATACTGTTCCTGCTAAGAAGAAGCTGAAGTTCATTACTAAACCAAAGAACATCGCAGTAGTTGTTAAGCAACCTAGAATTAAACCTAAGCCGATTAAAGTTTCGCCCCAAGGTACGATTATGTTGAAGATATCAACGTTTGGCAGTGCAAAGTGTTTCAAGAAGTCAACATACCAGCCAAAAACAACGGCGCCATCTGGACCTTTGACTGGATTTGCGATTGCTCCTTTTAAGAAGCCTGCCGCATCGAAGCCGCCGCTAGATAATTTTCCATAACCTGCTGTAAGCCAAGAATAGCCAAGGTATAAACGTAAGACAGTAAGAATAGCCGCTGCAATTTTATTTTCTCTTAAAAATTTGTTAAACATAATTCATTCCGCCTTTCAAATTTTGTTTGTTCTTTATGATTACACTATATTCCCTTTTTTTGTTTAGCAATATGGGTATAGTGATAAGTTCACATTTTGTTTGAAATGTTTTGACGAAGGTTTGAACAGCTCTAAAAGCAGACGTATGGTAGCTTTTTAGAGTTTCCATTTCTGAACAATTCCCCTTAAATGCGCATATAGTAAGTTATTAAAAAGCAAAGGATGTTCTTTAATGTCTGAATTACCAGTAAAGATTGATACAGTCAGCGGGGGAATTGTCCAATTTGGAAATTCCTTGTTTATATCGCCCAAAAGTGCCGTAAAAAGTACACACGGTTCCGGATCTACAAATGCTGGGATTACGATCACGACGATTACTGGTCAAAATACAACCACTTCCGTCAATGCGGATGTACTTGACCAACCCATCGTTCAGGATAACTAACTTAAGACATAATAGGAACAAAAGGCGCAAGCGCCCGTTCAGCGGCGTATGGCCTAGAGCGCTCCAACTGAGATAAAGGAAACACGAAGGGCGTTAGCGCATTCGTGCTTGACTTATCGTAGGGCGGAGAGCGAAGGACACTAGCCGTTGGGCGCTGGAGCTGGATTCAAAGATACTAAATCAATTTATCCATAATTAAATATTTCATAATTTCCTATATAGTAAAAAAACCTTGATGGGCATATACCCAACTGCCGATTGATATTAAATATAGAATTGTATAGAAAAAGGCCTGGAGTTTCCTCCAAGCCTTTTTTCCTCTTAATCTATTTTTAGTGCAATACTCTAGCAGCAGTTGTAAATTTAGCTGGGTTATAAGTAGCAATTTTCACAACATCACCCGTTTGCGGGGCATGAATAAATTTCCCCCCGCCAATATAGATGCCGACATGGTGGGCAGGGTTACCCCTAAATACTAAATCACCCTTTTGGACATTGTACGGAGAAATTGCAGTTCCAACATCCTGCTGGTCACGAGAAACCCGCGGAAGGGAAATCCCAATCGAACGGAACACATATTGGGTGAATCCTGAACAGTCAAATCCATTTGGCGTTGTTCCGCCCCAAACATAAGGAACCCCTAAAAATCTTTTCGCATATGCGATCATCTCATCTGCATCTCCCGAATTAGACACGGTTTCCTGTGGTGCATCGGATATGGATGGATTATTTACAGGAGTATTTTGCTCCGGTTGGCTTGGACTCTCTGGTGCTTGTTGGCTTGATCTTTCTTGTACTACCTGTCTTGCTCTTTCTCTTTCTTGTGCCTCTTGTCTTGCCTTTTCTTCTGCTGCTTGTCTTGCTTTATCTTGGGCATCTTTTTCTGTTTGTTGATAAGCTAGTTGCGATTGTTTTTGCTTTAAGGTGTCTTTTGATTTTGCCAAAACTGTCGTAATTTCTTGTTTATCTGCTACTATCTGCTTCTTTTCTGCAGCTAATTCATCCTGGCTGTTTTTTAATTTGTCTAATTCCTTTTCAAGCTTTTGCTCTGAACCTTTTAATGTTGCTTCTTTTTCAGATAAAGCCTTCATTATATCTGTATTACTTTCAAGAATTGACATTACTGCAGTGGAGCGTGTTAATAACTGGGAAAAATCTTTAGACGACACAATAAATTCTGCATAAGTGATAATTGACTGCTTCCCTTGTGCCTGCATGGCTCTTAGTCTTTCAGAATAATAGTCTTTGTTTGTTTCTAAGTCTTTTCTTGCTGTTTCGATTTCAGCATTTGTTTTTACGATTTGATCTTGTTGTGCTTTAATATCATCGCTTAGTTGTTTACTTTTTTCCATTCCGATGATGATTCGATCATCGAGTTGCTGAACCTTCGTCTCTAAGTCATCAATTTGGTCAACTGTCTTATTAATCTCTACTTTTGTCTCATCAATCTGTACTTGTGTTACAGTTGGTTTTGCAAAAGCAGGCGTTGCTTGAAAAATAGTTGTTAACAGAGCAAACGATACTGAATATATTAAAATTTTCCGTTTCATACATTGTCACCTTTTCCTAGCAAAATTTTCCGACTCATATAGTTATAGTTTAAGTTTGTAGGAGAAGAATAACAATGAAAATGGCTAAATTGTAATGAATTTGTAATGTTTTGTAGAATTTTCTTTGAACGAGTCGAATAATAGGATTAGATTTTGTGATAAACGACTTTTTTTATATCACCGATTTTCAATATATTGGAAAAACAAAAGAATAAGAGGAGAAGGTAAAACGAATCATTTGAATATCAACAATCCCGAATCCATTAAGCGCCCATTCATTGGACGTTTATCATGCATACAGTACAAAAGGTAACCCATTTTTTCCACGGGTAACCAGTAGGATCATTCGTTATTGATTAAAAAAGGAGATGTATGTATATGATGGAAGGATTTCACGGCGGAGGACAGTTTGGCGGACATGGCGGAATGGGTGGACACGGTGGAATGGGTGGATATGGCGGATATGATGGACATCACGGTGGTTATCACGGAGGAGGATTTCATGGCGGGTATCATGGAGGAGGATATCATGGAGGAGGTCATCACGGCGGCTTTGGCACACCTTTTGTTGGCGGATTGTTAGGAGGACTAACGATCGGGGCCTTGTCTTCTGGCGGGGGCTACCCATATCCAGTACCATATCCAACTTCATATCCAGCACCGTACCCAACACCTGTAACCTATCCATATGGAGGCTATGGTGGTTATGGTGGCTATCCGTATTAGTTAAAAGAAGCAATAGTTAAAAAGCGGAAAAGACCTGACCTATACAGGTCTTTTCCGCTTTTTTCTTGGTAAGTTATCGCTTTTGATTTGGTGTCTGGTGTCATTCTTTTCCCTATCAATCTACTAAAGGTCACAAAATATGTAATCAGGCTGAAATATTCGTAAGTAACCCCATTTGTAAGTTGATTAACTTATCAAGTCTTTCACTTAAGGTAACAGTTTCAGCGGAGGTAAAACCTTTCGATAGACCTGCTCTTACCATTTTATTTCTTAAATTTTCGATTTGTATAAATAGATCTTCGTTTTTCATTATCGCTTAACTCCTTAATATTTGACTAGGAACCTTAGTGTACCAATTGAAAGCGGATTCATAGAACTAGTTTCCATCATCAAATATCGACAATTAACTACTACCTTCATGATGTTTATGGTATTAATTTTATTGTTACACTCGTAATATGTTGAATACTGAGTGATTCTGTTACAGAAAAATTCACTAATTTGACACAAAGGAAGTTAGTTCGAAGGAAAGATGATATTTTAGTCTAAATCGGTGCCTGACACCAAAAGAAAAAGACGAGATTTTTCCTCTCATCTTTTTTACCTCCTTCAACGCTTGATTCTTGTTACCCCAAGTGCGTTGTTTTCCCAGATTATTTTTTCGATGGTTTCCCACTGCTGTTCTTCGCAGCGAATCATTAGGACAATTTCTGATGCGATTTTTTTGGTCCCGGCTTTATTTTTTTTAACAATCAACAATTTTATTAAAAATCCAAGAAGTAACCCGCTGACTGCCCCAATAATCCCCCAGATAATAGGACCCCATTTTAATACATATCCGTAGATAGCGCCCAATAGCATCAAACAAGTACCGAGCATGGCGGATGCATCAAAAAGACTTAATCCGTCCGCTCGGTGAATCGTATCAAATAATTTTCGCTGTTCTGCTCTTTTATCAAGAGGAGCCGCTAATATCTTCTCGTTTGAAATTCCGCTTTGTTCCAAAGCCGTAATAGCTAACTCAATAAAAATGGAATTCTCGAAAGTGGCAATGACTAACAATCAACTCACACTCACTTTCTACAATGGATAAAGGAAATGCTTACTTTGATATTTTTCCCGTAAGAATTTTGACATTTCTTTTTCAAACAATTTGTTGTGTTCAATCGTTGAAACATAAGAATCATAAATGATGAAGAAATAGATGGAAGGAAAATAAAGTGTCCATTGCATATCCAGAACATTTTTAGCTTGAACAAAATCACCAGTCATCGATGCGTGGATAGCTTCCGGAATATGTCCCAAATAACAGATCGATACCGCATAAATAAAAATAAAGAATCCTGTAATAACATGGTGGAGATAAAGATGTCCGAGGCCAGGAAATAAGGCGGACCAGATAAGTGCATTTATTGGTTTTCGTTTATCCAAGTAGTTAATATCCCATGATCCTATTTTCATGTTTATGACTTGGGCGTCCTCGCGATCAGCTAAAATATACTGTTTGTTTATATCAACGGTCGTCCGATAACTATCCCAAATTCCAAACATATAAATAGCCAGATAGAGAATGAGCCACCTCTGGTCCAAAATATCTTTTGCTTTTTCAAATTCACCCAATAAGGTATATAAAATGCCAAGGTTTACTTTCGCCCGATCGTTAATAAATGTTTCCCATAGAATGAGAATATACCCAGAGATATATCGATGCTTCAAAATATGTCCAAACCCAGGATAAGAGAATGAGAAAAAAGCTGGAATCCACGGGTTCTTTAAATGCAACTGCGCGGTAGAAAATTGGGATAAATACGCTCTCTGCCTTCGAAATGGAGGAATATGATTCACTTGTAAGTCCTTCTCCTTTATGAAACGTGCGTCTTTCTATATCGTTTACAATTTATGGGATAATTATCCACGCCGGATAGAATTAGTAAATTATCCTCCATCCATGTAAAATAGCTTTAAGAAAATGAATTTTGGAGTTGAATGAGGATGGTTTGGAAGATTAATAGTTCGATTAAGGAACAGGTAGATCGCTTTGAGGTAATGATCGAAAAGGTGACTCTCCCGAATGGAGAGGAAAAGGACTTTTCCTATTTAGATTTTGCAAAGGGCGTATGTATCCTGCCAATCACGAAGGACAAAGAAATCATCTGCTTAAAACAATATCGTCATGCGATAAAAAGCTGGCAGTGGGAGTTGCCTGCTGGGATGATTGACACTGAAAGTGAAGCTGATGCTCCAATCGAAACCGCTAAAAGAGAGCTAGAGGAAGAAACGGGCAATAAGGCTGAATATTGGCTGGATTTAGGAAGCTTTTATCCTTCTCCTGGCTCAACTAGCGAGGAAATCTACTTATTTGCGGCAACCGGACTCACCGCCACAGAGCAGCGATTGGAGTCAAGCGAACAAATTGAGGTACATAAATTAACTATGCATGAAGTGAAGTCCTTAATTGAAAAAGGCGAATTCAAGCATGGGGCAGGGCTGGCAGCTGTATTGCGTTATATGTTACTGACGGACAATCGTTAATTATGGATGATTGATTATGAGACTAATTTGGGGAAGAGCCGCGTTACCTGACCGCAATTGCTAATATTTTCTGAGTTCGGGCTCGTAGAACCTCCCTTATGAAAAAAGGAGTAACAACCGATTTAATTGGTCGTTACTTCTTTCCCTTTTATATCACCTTTTCCCCAGGAACCCCATTGATGGAATAGCTCACGGTTATTTCTGAATTTAAGGAATGGGAGACGGAACAGTATTTGTCTTTCGATAATTGAATCGCCCTTACTACCTTATCTTCAGGCAGTTCTCCGTCCAATGCATAATGAATATTAATCGTTGTGAAACGCTTGGGATGATCCTCGGCACGTTCTCCTTTAACGTCCATTTGAAATGCGGAGGGCTCGAGGCGCATTTTATGTAAGACTGAGATAATATCCATTCCTGTGCAGCCTGCAACCGCCTGAAGCAGTAGTTCCGTTGGTCTCGGACCGGAATTCTCTCCTCCCACTTCTGGAGCGGCATCCAGGATAATTTCATGACCGGAAGGTGTAACCCCCGAAAACGCCATTTTCTCTTTCCAATTAATTGTTAACTCCATACTCATACCCCTTTCACAAGTTTATTCTAACCCATTCATCCCTTCCTTATTTTACATAATAGATAAAAATAAAAAGGAAACAGTTACACCAATTGTGGTGATCGGTCTGTTTCCTTCCTTTTATCTAAAAATCACTTTTTATTAAATCCCTGCTTATTTTTTCGAAAGTCCTTCCACATCAATAAACGGCGTGGCTCCACCTGTTACACTTGGCAGGCGCCCATCCCATTTCTCCAAGGCCTTTTCTTGAACTTCAATTTGCTTTAATTGAATTAATTCCGGCGTTACTTCTTGTTTTTTTAATCGTAAGGCTTCCGCTTCTGCACCGGCTTGAGCAACCTTTTGCTCAGCTTCAATTTTGATTCGTTCGAGATCCCTTTGTGCCCGTAATGCATTTTGTTCCGCGGTTTGTTTCGATTCAATCGCTTTATTGAATTCATCACTAAAAGCAAATTCTTTGATATTGATATCTTCTAGAATCATATAATATTTTGTTAATTTACTCGCTAGCATATCTTTCACTTTCGCTGATACCTCTGGACGTTTCGAGATTAATTCTTCCGCAGTGTACTGTGCGGTAATCGCCTTAAGTGATTCAGCAATCGCTGGGTCAACGATTCGGGTCCGATAATCCAAGCCAATTTCTTGATAGAGCTTATTCACGGCCTCCGGATCAGCAGAATAGTTGACGGCTACCATCGCAGTGACCATTTGCAGATCCTTGGAAGCAGCTGTTTGTGAACTTTCTTCTTTTTGGACCCGAACCTCAATCGGTTGAACGGTTTGAATAAATGGGAGTTTAAAATGAAAACCTTCCGTCAAAATCGTTGATTTGACAGCTCCTAATTGTAAAAGAACGCCTCTATATCCAGAATCAACGGATGTGCTTGAAAAAAAGGCAACCACGATAATAACAAGTGCAATGATTCCACTAATAATCGATTTTGTATAATTCATTCGGATCCCCCCTATTTAAAACTTTATGAAAATAGCCCCAGTTTTATACAATAAGAAATGCGCAAGCGCCCTGTTCAGCGGCGTATGGCCTGGAGCGCTCCAACTGAGATAAAGGAAACACGAAGAGCCGTAAGGCGATTCGATGTTGACTTATCGTAGGGCGGAGAGCGAAGGACACTAGCCGCTAGGGCGCTGGAGCTGGACAATTTTCAAAGTCAAAATTATACTTTCTTATCTAATTAAAAAAAGAGGGAGTGGATCCCTCTTTAAAGCAACGTGGATCATAATCCAACTCTAGAAAAACTGCTCTACCAATTCCACCGATGTAGGTCTGCTAAAATAGTAGCCTTGGATTTTATTACAGCCAATGCTGCATAAATATTGATATTGGTCTATTTCCTCGACCCCCTCGGCAACCACATTCATCCCTAAATTTCTGCCCATTGCCACTAATGCACGACAAACCGACTTTTGGTTTTTATTGTCTAGGCCCTGAATAAATGATTTATCAATTTTGATCGTATTAAAAGGGTACTGCACCAAATAACTAATCGATGAATAGCCGATTCCAAAATCATCCAGGATGATATCTACCCCATATGCTTGCAATTCTTGCATCGTCTGCAAAGTTTTCTCGACATTCGTCATCGCGGTCCGTTCGGTTATTTCGATTTTTATTAGTTCCGGTTGTAAATCATACTTTTGTAAGGAATGTTTAATCGATTCAATGAAATGATCCTGATGGATTTGCCTCGCCGGAACATTAATCGAGATATAAAAAGGCGATAGATACTTATCCAGCCATAACCGGCGCTGGCTACAGACTGTCTCTAAAACCCAATTGCTAAGTTTAATAATTAGGTCCGATTCCTCAGCAATTTGAATAAATTCTACCGGCGGAATGCTCCCCAAGACAGGATGCTTCCAGCGGATAAGGGCTTCCAGACCGATGGCTTTCTTCGCATACACGTCGACAATAGGCTGATATTCTAAATACAACTCATTTTTTTCGATTGCCTTATGAAGATATTGTTCAAGAAGCATTTTTCGCGACAGGCTTTTGGACATGCCCTGTTGATATTGCTGAATACCCGTTCGATTCTCCTTCGCCAAGTACATCGCCTGATCGGCTCTCATCATGAGCACATCAGCATCTTGCCCATGATCGGGAAAAATACTGGTCCCAATACTAACACTCATTCTGTACTCATATTCAGTCAGTATAATTGGTTTAGCAACCACCTGGCTTATTTTCGCAGCCATCTCTTCTATCATTTGCCCATTAGGTAGATTTTTTAATAGAATGACAAATTCATCCCCGCCTTGACGGGCAATGACATCCTCTGTCCGGATATGCCTTTTTAACCGGGTTGCGATGATTTTAATCAACTGGTCTCCCATTTTGTGGCCGAGCGAATCGTTGATATCCTTGAACCGATCAATATCGATGAAAAGAATCCCCACGAATTGCTTATTGCGCTTTGCTTCCCCAATGGCTGTGCGAAGCTGTTCATCAAATTCCCTGCGGTTCGGCAGGCCAGTTAATGGATCGTGAAAGGCTAAATAGGTCAACTCAGCCTCTGTTCTTTTTCGACGATCAATATCCATTAAAACCCGGTCAAACCGCACAGGACCAATTGAAAGCTCATCAAAAATAGGAACAATATAGTCAATAACCCACTTGTCCATTCCCTGGCGGGTAAGAATCCGGTATTCCATTCTGACGGATTGCCCTTTGTCTAATAGTGCGAGTTGCTCTAGGAAGTCTGCTTTATCATGGGGATGAAGGATATCCAGCCACAAATAGGGGTTCTGAACAAAATCTTCCTCGGAGTAACCAAAAATGCGCTGAGAGGCGGAGGATATTTGAAGTGTTTCCATCGTTTTTGCATCAACAGACCATAAACAAATATCGATTTCGTTTAAAATTTTATCCCAATTGCTTGGATCATAAAGTTGATGGATGACCGCATCTTTTTCAGACTGTTCTATAATAAAGCCGCAAATCCCTTGAACCAACCCACGGATCTCAAGCGGAATCGAGACGATATCTACCGGAATATTTTGCTTATTTTGATGCCTGATTTCAATCTGAACCTGAAGTCTTTCACCATTAAGAACGGTTTTAATATGCTCAATCGTTTTTTCAATATATACATCATCCAATTGAGAGAGAAAGCTCCTTTTAAAATCTATTTCTCGTTGATACCCCGTTAGCTTGATCGTTGCATTATTGGCAAACACAATTGTACCTTCTAGATCAAGAATGAAGCAGGGTACAGGGAGATTTAGCAGAACAGATTTAAAGGTTTGAATAAACATACCCAAATCGGTGCTTTTACTTTGATTTTTCATAGATTGCTCCTCTCATTCAATATGCTAAAATACTCGTTTTTTCGACACCCTATATACTATTTATCATAAAGGAAAGGGAAGCTGGATACTGTTTCAAAAGTCACTTAAATAGGGCAATTTTTCGACAATCACCCATGGTTCTAATACGCGAAAAAGACAAAGGGACAATCGTCTCTCTGTCTTACTTTATTACCATAGATTCGTGCGGAGATGAGAGGGTAAAACTTTTCCCAAATGTTCATAATTGAGCTAAGTTTTCAGCTCTTATCTCTATTAAGATAGAGATAAGCTAGAAAACATTACCACTATTATGATGTGTTTGGAGGAAACAACATGAATCGACTTTTAACTGCATTTGCCTTAATGCTTTTATTATTAACCGGCTGTTCATCAGATAAGGCCAGTACCGCCATGGACGGTGAATCAATCTATAAGGAAAGCTGCGCTGCATGTCACGGCGCTCAATTACAAGGGGCTGTCGGCCCTACTATTGTAGATATGAAGAGTAAATATTCAGAAGCCGAAGTACTGAAAATTATTAGTGAAGGTACAAATAAAATGCCAGGCAACTTACTAGATGATGAAAAATCTAAGATAGTTACGAAATGGCTGATGGAGAAATAAAATGTCCATTCGAAGATTAGGAGAAATTCCTAATCTTTTTTATTTACGTTCCCTAAAAACTGTGTCAATACGACATTTTTCCCTATTTTCACCTATTTTTCTTTTATACTTCGCTTCTTTAAAGTATAATAATGTCAGAATATGAATTTGGAGGAAATATAAGTGAAAACACCTTTTCGTCAACGCACCATTAATTTAATTTTGGCAAGTAGTATTACCCTTACTCCTTTTGCAGCTAATTTAGCGTTTGTGCCGAATACTGCTCACGCTGATTCAGGGATAGAACTTGTTACATTCCACAATGAAATTTTTAAAAAGCTTACTGCATCTGATATTGCTGACATTAAAGTATCCTATAATAATATTTCGAAGGTAAACTTCAACACAATTCTTGGAACTAGTTTAATTGAAAAAATTGACACCAAAACGGCTCCAGGGACAGCTATTAAACTAGCAACAGATTTCGTAAAGCTTCAATACATAAGTAATTCTGCAGACTTCCTTACAGCTTTAGATGCATTCAAGTCCAATTACTCGGATGAATTCACAAAGATTTTTGATGGAAAGCTATCTGTTGACCAAGCTCTTTCTTTATCTAGCACCTTTGAAGAAAACCTTAAAGCTCAATTAGTTGACTCATTCTTGAAACAGAAAAATTTGAGCTATGACCAAATTTTGAAAGCTGCGGTGGATTCAACCCTTACCGATGCAAGATTTGCTCAATTTGATGGCATATTCTCTCAAAAATTAGGAATCTCTGTGGCTAATATTCTTACTATGAAGACAAATGTGGATTCCATAGTTGACCCATCCAAGATGGCATCGGCTGCTTTATCATCAGGGTTAATCCGCAGTAAAGGCGGAGATATCTTTGGTGCTAGTACATATACTCTAGGAGCTACTTCTCCATCCTACAGTTTGAAAGTAGATTTGGGACTTGGATTAATGGATTTTACAAATAGCTTAAAGTGGAATACAAATAACACTTCGATTGCAACGCTCACTACTGGCAATAAACTAGTTGCCAAAAAGACAGGAAAAGTAAAAGTGGTCGGCTACTATTTGAACCAGCCAATCATTACCAAAGAAATTACAATTCTCCCGAAAAAAGATACAACGGCTCCTGGAATCCCAACTGTTTATTCAGTGGACAATAATGATAAAATAATCAAAGGGAAAGCTGAAGCTGGCTCTACGATTACTATTAAAAATGGGAAAACAACTGTTGCTATTGGAAAAACTGCCTCCAATGGGACTTTCAGTATTTCAATTAAGGTTACTCAAAAAGCTGGTTCCGTCCTTACTGTAACCGCTAAGGATGCAGCAGGGAATGAGAGTAAAGCTAAATCAATTAAAGTCCTTGATAAGACGGCTCCAACTACACCAACTGTTTATTCAATCGACAATAACGATAAAACAATCAAAGGAAAAGCTGAAGCTAATTCCTATATTACAATCAAAAACGGTAGCACAACAATTGCAACAGGAAAAACTACATCTAAAGGAACATTTAGCCTCAAAATTAAGAAAGCTCAAAAAGCAGGTTCTACAATTTATGTAACAGCTAAAGATGCAGCCGGTAACGTAAGCACAGCTAAATCAACCAAGGTCCTTGACCGGGTCGCTCCAGTTAAACCAAGCGTATTCTCTGTCGATTCGAATGATAAAGTAATCAAAGGGAAAGCTGAAGCCGGCTCAACGATTACTATTAAAAAGGGCTCAACTGTATTAGCATCTGGTAAATCTTCTTCTAAGGGTAATTTTAGTGTGAAAATCAAAGCCCAAAAGAAAGGTACCGTCTTGTACGTAACCGCAACAGATAAATCTAAAAATGTAAGCAGCCGGACCAAAGTAACTGTAAAATCTAATTAAATCTTATAAAATAGTAACCTTGTGATTGGGAAAGAGTGCAAGTCCGAAAAGGATCTTGCACTCTTTTTTTGATATAAAAAATACAAACAGTGACTGACACCGTTCCAATGCAATAAAAAAATCCCCCTTACCAAAGGAGGACTATCACATGACAAACTAGTGCTAATAACTACGTATAGCTGCAAAATTTATATTACCTATTGTTTTTTACTTACTTCTACCACGGCATAAACTTTCAATGCATTGTATTCTTCTGTTGAAAGTCTACTTAGGACTTTATTTTTAATCTCAGCTTTCTCTTGAGCTGTAACTCCACCTTGTGCCTCCTTAGCTAATGCACTGAGTTCCTCCATAGAAAACTTTGATAATAGAAATTTCATAACCTCTTCATTTGAACTGAATTGTAACCCAGATGGTTCAGCCTTTCCTGTAGATGGTTGTTTTGTTTCAGTATGGACCCTCTTACCTGTGGCGACAGTTGCGGTGGTAATTTCCTGCTTTTCACTTAAATCTGAATTGGTTGCTGAGGGCTGTTTTTCACTAGTTGTATTTCCATTCATTCCTGCAGTGTTATTGTTAACCATTCCCTTAATACCCTGATTAGCAGAAACATTTTTAAGCAGTTCACTTTTTTTACCTGTTCCAACTTCTTTTTCAATTATTTGCTGAATACTAGGATCCTTTAATAAATTATCATAATCTTCAGCCGTAATCTGACTCGCAAGTTCGTCTACCATTTTTTCAGAAGCTATATTCATCCCAATTTTGTAGCCAGCAAAAACAAGGACCAGCAAGATAATCACTGGTATCCCTACTACGATTCTTTTCATTTTCCAGAAGGGTCTTATCTTTTTATGTTTTATTTCTTCCATGACTGTCATTTATTTATCCCCTTTAAATGTATTCCAGGAAATCTATGTATCTTTTCTTAGGTACTAAAGGTATTTAAACTAAGCAACCATAAAAAATACTCAAAATTCATCATCTTATTGTACCATCTCCTCCCAATAAAAAAACACAATTTTTGACAAAATTCCTGCTTTTTCTACTAACCCCCTTAATTTTAAAAATTTTAAATATTTTTATTTTTATTTTTGAAGTTATCACAATATAACTTGTTTACTGAATCGAAATTAATTATTCGTTTGTTCTCAACCAGTTAGAAAATACCTTAGTAGAACACTTGATATACCAATATTATTTACCTTTTTTCTAATATTTTTACTTTTAAATTCTTTGTTCACATTGAAAATCGTCTATGTTACTATCAGAATGGCTATGGAATTGTATTATCATTAGAAGACGATAAATAAATAGATTAAGTCATCATACCTTCCATACCAATGGTTTTTAAAAAATTTAACTTTTCGAGGTGTATGATGAAGGCAATTGAATTTTTAGATACAGAAAACATGGAACTTTTAATGGAAATAGTGAATCTTAAAGCGAAACTAAGCGGGATTTATAATCAAACAGGTCCAAATAGCTCCGAATACATTACGCTTTCCATTAGACTAAATTTACTGATGAATAAATATTTCGAAGAAAAAGCCGGAAGTATAATCAATAACGAAAAAATATACGAAATGCAAATAAACTAATAGTTTAGATGACTCAGCCGGATCCTTTGGATACCGGCTTCTTATCATTCCAGGTACAACACCACTAATAATTACAAATAAGTACTGAAACACCGTATTTTAAGTGGTAAAATATGTATATATAAATAGATACATATACTCGAAAGGATTGAGTTAATTTCATAGTGAAAAACAGTGAGGCATAGGAAATGAGAGGGATTGGATGATGACCAAAAATAAGCTACTCCGGATGTCGAAGGTCCTTTCTTTGGTCTTTGGGATCTTCTTTCAAATTTATTGGTATAAAATCCTTAGGAAACCGCAAGCCGAGTGGGATAAACTTTGGGGAAGTTTCGGAGCACGGTTCAGGCAAACCCTGTTCGAATTAGAAGGCTTGCTCATCAAGCTTGGACAAATCCTAAGCACGCGTGCCGATTTGCTTCCTCCTTCCTTTATCAGTCAAATAGAAGATTTAACGGATAAGGTTCCCCCTTCCCAGTGGAGAGAGATTGAGAAAATTTTAGAAAAGGAATGGGGAAACTCACTTCACCAGCATTTCCAATCGATTGAAAAAACGGCCATTGCTTCTGCCTCCATTGGTGAGGTCTATAAAGGCGTGCTCCAAGACGGAACAAAGGTTGCGATTAAGGTAAAGCGTCCAAATATTGATTCGATTGTCCATACTGATTTCCGGATTTTAAGTATCGTTTTTTGGCTGGTTGATCACCTAGTTCCCCTTCCGAAAGGATTAATGAATTTTAAGGTCCTCTTTAAAGAGGTAAAACAAGTGATTGAACGAGAACTGGATTATTCAAAGGAACTAAACACCATTCTTACGTTTAAAGAGCGCTTTAAGGAGATGGATATCGTCCAAATTCCTGCGGTGTATGCTGAACTTAGTACCTCAAACGTACTAGTAATGGAGTGGGTTGAGGGATTACGTCTGACCAATAACGAGGCCATCAACCAATTACCGGTGAGTCGACAGGAATTAGCGCAAAGACTGCTGAAAGTATTTCTGCCCCAATGGATGGAACCTGGTACATTCCATGCAGACCCCCATCCAGGAAACGTCCTTGTATCGAAGGAAGGGAAAATTATTTTACTAGACTTCGGAATGGTAGGAGAGCTTTCTAAAAAGGATGCAGGATATTTTCAAGGCTTAATCGAAAGCTTTCTTGCAAAAAATTATCCGAAGGCTGTGGAATGCTTATTTCAATTAGGAGTATTACTCCCTGAGGCTGAATCTAGAACGATCGAACGGATCTTAGCAGAATTCATCACCTTCCAGCCTGCTCATCTAAAAGAAATGGACCTTCTGGCATTAAAGTTGGAAATTAACGATTTGATTCAATCTCTGCCCATTCAAATTCCGACCCGTTTTGTCTTTTTAGGACGGTCGGTTGTAACCATTGAAGGGATTATCCGCAATTTGGCACCGGAAGCGGAACTGCTGGAATTAGGGAAACCAGTGTTTATGGAGTGGTTAAATACACAAGGGAATAATAAATGGTTATTTGTCTGGCAGTGGCTTCAATCACAGCCTGTCTTTAAAATCTTCCATTCAGTAAACGAATTTCTAAATGCACCGCAAAAAATGGAACAATTAAAGGAAGTCGAACAAAGACGGCAATTCCATTTTACTATGTATGAAAATACGAAAAAGCAGTTATTTCAATTGACCCTGTTTGGATTTATCGGAATAGCAGCTGGGATCTATTCCGCACACGATCTTATCTGGGAGATATCAGCTGGAGTAGCTGCTGCCGGCTGTGTTGGATATTTTATTTGTTGTTATCGGCTGAAAAAATGGATGAAGTACATGCATGAAAAACGGAGAATATAGGTGAATGTTACGTGGCAGCCACCAGAACAAAAGGCGCAAGCGCCCGTTCAGCGCCTATGGCCTGAAGACAATGAAAAAAGGGACAATTTTTGAAAATTGTCCCTTTTCTTATATGAAGTTTAAATCGCTTTCCGTTCTGTCATATCCTCTGCTTGAAGATTGGCAGGTACACGCTTATTAATTCCGAAAGCATAAAAGCTAATGGTCACAAGAGCTAGGAACACAATACCAGCAATCAGTGAAACACGAGTGTCTTCGTTGACCCACATACCGACAAGCACAGCTACAAGATAGGCAATTGTCACGTAGTTCGTAACTGGTGCAAATGGCATTTTGAACGGGTGGCTCGCCATTTTTGCCGCATGAACTTTCCTGAACTTTGGTTGGCTAATCAAGATAACAAACCAAGGAACCATCCCAGGAAGAACACTTGCAGCATAGACGTACACAAACAGTTTTTCTGGTGCAATATAACTTAAAATAACTCCAAAGCCAAGGCCGATTAATACTCCAATTGTACCGAATAAAGGTACCCCGTTACTTGAAACCTTCGCAAACACTTTTGGAGCTTGCCCATTGATTCCAAGCGTATAAAGCATACGCCCTGCGCTGTAGATACCGCTGTTACAGCCAGATAACGCTGCCGTGATAACAACAAAGTTAATGATTCCAGCTGCAGCTGTAATACCGATTTTTGCAAAAGTTGCTACGAATGGGCTTCCAATCGCATGCAATTGATCCCAAGGATAAACAGTAACAATAACAAAGATGGCGCCAATATAGAAAACGAGGATACGCCAAATGGTACTTTGAATCGCGTTTCTAATTGTTTTCTGTGGATCCTTCGCTTCACCAGCTGTAATACCGATAAGCTCTACACCTTGATAAGCACCAACAACAAGTGCTAGGGCAAAAAGGAATCCTTTCACTCCGCCAGTAAAGAAGCCGCCATTTTTCCATAAGTTTGAAATGCCGATCGCGTCTCCGCCATTACCAAATCCGAAGAAAATCAGGCCGAAACCTGCAATAATCATCAATACAATTGTAACTACTTTAATTAAAGCAAACCAAAATTCGAATTCACCAAATGATTTTACAGAAATAAAGTTCGCTGCCCCAAGAATGACCATTGCAATAAGGCCAGGAATCCACGCAGGAAGATCTGGAAACCAATAATGCATATATGTGCCGATTGCGATAACCTCTGACATACCGACAACTACCCACTGGAACCAGTTGCTCCATGCCGTCATATATCCTGCTAGTGGATGGATATACTTATAACCGAATGTTGCGAACGAACCTGTACTTGGTTCCAAATAAAGCATTTCGCCCATAGCGCGCATAATTAAATATAGAAAAATACCTGTAATTCCATAAGCAAGCATTACGGATGGACCTGTCCAGCCTATCGTGCTGGAAGATCCCATAAATAGACCTACACCAATCGTTCCGCCCAAAGCAATCATCTGAATATGACGTGAACTTAAACCCCTGCTCAATTCCTTGTTTGCCATCAATATTTCCCCCTCTGTACTGTTTATTGTCAAATTGAAAGCAAAATGCAAATAATCACTTAGTTCAAAACTTTGTTGCGTAATGCTATCTTACAATAACATAATATTGCAAATCAGTCCACCCGAAAAATACATTTGTCTTTTCCGAAAGGATAGATTATAATAGTTTTATAGACGGAAGCTTATCCCTTTAATCAGTTCACAGTGATTAATAGGCGAATGCAAGCTCCTTAAAGGGAATGCCTAATTTCTCTGATAAGTTTTCCAGCATATCCTTTGTCATACGATCTAAGTCATATTGAGGATTGAAATCCCATTCCTCGCGTGCTGCAGCTGCATCTATGCTGTTTGGCCAAGAGTTTGCGATGCCTTGGCGTACAGGGTCAACACTGTATGAGATTTCGAATTCAGGAATGAATCTCCTAATGGATGCTGCAATTTGTTCCGGTTCAAAGCTCATGGCAGTAATGTTAAATGCGTTGCGGTGCTTCAATCTTGATGGATCAGCCTCCATCAATTGAATGATTGCATCAATCGCATCCGGCATATACATCATATCCATATAGGTTCCTTTACCAATGAAAGATGTATATTTCTTGTTCTTAAGAGCTTCATAGTAAATATCTACTGCGTAGTCAGTTGTTCCGCCGCCTGGAAGAGTCTTGTATGAAATCAGTCCAGGGAACCTTACTCCGCGTACATCTACGCCGTATTTGGTAAAGTAGTAGTCGCAAAGCAATTCTCCGGATACCTTGGTGACGCCATACATTGTACTTGGCCTTTGTACTGTATCTTGCGGTGTCATATCTGCTGGTGTTCCTGGTCCGAACGCAGCGATAGAGCTTGGTATAAAGAGTTTCAAGTTTAACTCACGGGAAACTTCAAGGGCATTCATCAGGCCACCCATATTCAGGTCCCATGCGAATTTTGGCTTTGCTTCTCCTACTGCCGACAAAAGGGCTGCAAGATGCATGAGAGTGTCAACCTCATATTTTTTGCAAATGCCAAGCATTGCTTCGTAATCCATTACATCAAGGATTTCAAATATGCCAGCTTCAATGACTGGATTGCCTTCAATATGGCGAATATCCGTTGCAATAACGTTTTCTGTTCCGTACATAACTCTGAGACGGTGTGTCAATTCAGAACCGATTTGGCCAAGACAGCCAGTAATAAGAATTTTTTTCATATGAAACCGGACCTCCTGAAATATCTTTTTCTATTATTCAATTGAAGCAATAATGATTTTATTCTTGGTGAAATTGTAAATTAGATTATAGACAATTCTTTACCTACTTTTTCATAGACTGCTAGAACCTCATCAAGCATTTCCTTGGTGTGCGCAGCAGTAGGCATATTTCTCACCCTGCCTGTACCTCTAGGAACAGTTGGGAAAGTGATTGATTTGGCATAAACGCCTTCTTCCATCAGCCTGCGTGAAAATAATTGGGTCAGATCTTCTTTTCCTATGATGCATGGGGTAATTGGTGTTTCGGAATGACCTATTTCGAAACCAAGCTTCTTTAAGCCTTCTTTTAGATATCTTCCGTTTTCCCAAAGCTTTTCAACTTTTTCTGTTGATTCGGTCATGATATGGATCGCTTCCATACATGCGGCCGCATCTCCAGGAGTCAATGAGGTTGAAAACAGGAATGGACGAGCACGGACTTTCAGCCAGTCAATCAGCTGTTCTGTACCTGCTACATATCCGCCTACGACGCCAATCGCTTTTGATAGTGTCCCAATCTGTAAGTCAATTCGGTCTGAAAGGCCAAAATGCTTAACCGTGCCAGCACCGTTACCCATTACACCAGAACCATGGGCATCATCCACATACGTGATTAACCCAAACTCATCAGCAATTTCGACGATTTCCGGAAGCTTTGCTACATCCCCATCCATTGAAAAAACTCCGTCTGTGATGTACATGACTTTTTCGTATAAACCGCTCTCCATTGTCTCTTTCGCTACTCGACGCAAATCGTCCATGTCTTGGTGCTTGACGCGGATAATTTTTGCTCCTGACAATCTGCAGCCATCAATAATCGATGCATGATTCAATTCATCTGAAAGAATGGCATCCTTCTTTGTCATTAGGGCTGATATCGCACCCATGTTACAATTGAACCCGGATTGGAAAGCAATGGCAGCCTCAGTATGCTTGAACTTGGCAATTGTTTTCTCCAATTCATTATGGATGGCCAATGTACCATTGATTGTACGGACCGCCCCGGCCCCCACACCATATTCCTCGATTGCCTCATGCGCTTTTTGCTTCATTCTTTCATTATTGGCAAGGCCAAGATAGTTATTGGATGACATATTGATTAATGATTTGCCATTGATGGTAATGATAGGTCCATTGGGTCCTTCTACAGTATCAATGACATTGTAGAGGCCGTTTTCCCGCAACTCATTCAGTTGGGGTGTTAAAAAATCTGCTAAAACCCTTTTTGCCAAAACAATTCCTCCTTTAAAATTACCCCTCAGCTTCTTCACATAACCAGCTCGTGATGTTTGGAACATAAATTAAATATTGAAAAATTTGGAACCGTTTTCATGTTAGTGGAAAAAAATTTTCGTTCATCTCGAAAATGACTACCGCAATTCTTTCAATCCTACTTTTGAGCGCATGATGTTACTATGGAATAGGAAGTGTAATAATAAACTAGTTAAGTTAATCCTCCCCTCACCCATTTTAAGATGAATAGATTCATATATTTCAGTGTAATCTTATAATTATGTTGGAAAACTGTCAATACTATTACAAAAAACTAATCATTCAGACAATACCTTTTAATTTAAAGAACCTAGATCAATGAAGGGTTTCTTTTTTTTGCTTTAAATTACTTCCTATATTTACCGTATTTTTTCCAAAAAGACAGAGAGATAAATTTATATAGACAAATAACCTCACCCAACTAATCCACATATGTTAAATTATTGAAGAAAAAATGGAGGTTAAGCAGATGGTGATTCATGTTGTCCGGAGCGGTGAAACGCTTTGGCAAATCGCTGCTCGGTACAAAGTCAATATGAATGGAATTGTTCAATCAAATGGGCTGCAGAACCCAAACCAGTTGTTAGTTGGCCAATCACTAGTTATCCCGGTGCCCGGGACAACACACATTGTTAGGTACGGGGAAACGTTATGGTCGATTTCACAGCAATACGGGGTGGAGATAAACTCGATTATTCAGGCAAATCAACTGACCAATCCTTCGCTTTTATACCCAGGCTCAAAACTAATCATCCCCGCGCGGGTCCACGTGACGGTGGCCGGGGAAACATTATCGAAAATTGCCAACCGTTACGGTGTCACCGTCCAAGCAATTATCGACGAAAATCAAATTCAAAATCCAAACCTCATTTATTCAGGTACACGGCTAACGATACCGATCAAGAAACCTAGCATTGAAGTTAATGCCTATACCTATCAACCGGATCAAGCTGCGGCTGATACGGTTAAGGAACTTAACCATTTGCTCACCTATATTAGTCCCTTTGCTTACCTAATCAATGAAAATGGCGATCTTAATCCCGCCAAAGATGAGTTAACCATTCAATCGGCAAAAACAAATAATGTGATCCCGATGATGTCGGTTACGAACTTTACCTCATCAGCGGCCGGCTCAAATGTTGCTCATACCCTATTGTCGAGTCCCGATTTACGTGAAAAGGTACTTTCAAATATGCTTCGGATTATGGATGAAAAAGGGTATAAGGGCGTAAACATTGATTTTGAAAATGTCTTACCAGCTGATCGCGAAAATTACAATCTCTTCCTCCAACTAACCGTCGACCGCCTTCACCCAAAAGGATATTTTGTTTCAACGGCCCTTGCTCCCAAGCAAAGTGCTACCCAAGCAGGGCTCTTATATGAGGCACATGATTATGAAGCACATGGTCGAATTGTCGATTTTGTCGTCCTAATGACGTATGAATGGGGATACCGGCTCGGTCCACCACAGGCAATTTCTCCTCTCAATCAAATGAGGAGGGTCGTGGAATATGCACGGACCGTAATGCCGGCAGAAAAAATATTCTTAGGGTTTCAAATTTATGCCCGTGATTGGCTCCTTCCTCATGTCAAAGGACAAGAGGCGGAAACATTTAGTACCCAAGAAGCGGTTGCACGTGCGATAAAATACGGTGCAGCGATTCAATACGATGAAACCACCCAATCGCCATTTTTCCGCTACGTCGATGAAAAAGGCCGTGGACATGAAGTATGGTTCGAAGATGCAAGAAGCGCTCAAGCAAAGTTCGATCTGGCCAAGGAATTTAATCTCCGTGGCATCAGTTACTGGGCATTAGGCTATCCGTACCCATCAAACTGGTCGTTACTGGCTGCCAATTTTAATATAAAAAAATGAGGTTTATGAACAATCAGTTCCTAGCGCGAACTGATTGTTTTTTACGTTTTTACCTAAACGATGTGGTGGGAAATTGACAAATCTCGTCGATTTCCTACAGGATTCCTTTTCAACCAAACGTTTGATTAAAAGTAACTCCAGCCCATGATAAATAAGACTTCATCCCTCTCATTTGTTAAATTTCTTGTTGAAAGATGGACGAAAAATAGGACCTTTTTGAGAGGAACCTCTTTATGTTACCATCGACCACTCTTTTCCTGCTGCTCGGTCACTTAAAACCCCTTTAAGTTACCGTACTCTCCTTTTTCTTCCTGCACGGTCACATAGAACCTCAACACAACAAAAGGCTAATTTAAACCTCACTCTTTTAATTCATCCGACATATCTTATTATAATAAGACAAGTTATGGAGGGGATGATGTGAAGAATTCTGAACACCTTGATGATGTTAGAGGGGATATTGAGGAGAAAATAATTTGTTCCATTAATAATATAAGGAAAATTAAGAGGAAGGCTATGAAACTTAAGGTTCTAACAATAATCTTTTCATTTTTCATCACGTTCTTATCCAGTACCAATCTTACCTACATCGGGCTGACTGAACAAATGACCAATATATTAATCGCATTATGTAGTGCGCTAATTCCTGCCTTGATTGCCTACGAGGGGATTATTGCCGATTCGAAATTAATCAAACAACAGACGATTACACTCCATCGACTTACAGAATTAAAGCATGATATTAATTTGTGGCAAATGGAAGAAATGGATGAAGACCATCTGGACCTTAACAAAGTCAACCAAATTCAAAAAAAATTCGATGATATTATTAAAAGAGAACTTTTATGAGTATCCCCATAGCTAAAGCTAGGGGTTTTGAGAGATTAGGCAAAAGCCACATTGTCTTTACTACCACTCGGTTTATAACCTGGGGCAATCCTATGAAAAAAGAGTATTCGAGGCAAGATGTCAGAAAATATACAAATTTAACACGAAACAAAGCAACATCCCCTTGCGTTCTACGAATATCTTTGATTATATTATTATGGGAATATTTTTTTTTTGTGGAATTTTTGAACTTTTTCTATTGTTATATATTCTTGCATAGGCGGGTAACAACTATGGTATTTGACGGCATCATTATTTCGTTTATAGTAGGGTTTCTTCGAAAAGGGAATCTACGAGCTCTGGCACAGCTAAAGCTAAAGTGGGGATGGATTTTCCCTCTCCTATTGGTTGTTGAACTAGCGATTTTTATGCTCCAAAATGATTATAAATTTCTGGGACAGGTAAGCGGATATATCTACATTGTGGTATATGTCCTCGGTTTGCTATTTTTATTTATAAACCGAAATAACCCAGGATTTACTCTCATTCTAATTGGTGTATTTCTCAATTTTTTAGTCATGGTGATCAACGGCGGAAGAATGCCGGTTTCATTGGAAGCAGCTGCCATTTTGGATCCCGAATATATTAAAGTCCTTAAAGAAAGCCTATACGCCAAGCATACGATGTTAACGTCTTCTACATATCTTGGATTTTTGGGCGATGTTATTCCCATCACAGACCCCTATCCACGAACGCAAATCATCAGTATCGGTGATATCGTTATGAATATTGGAATCTTCTTTTTCATCCAACATCTCATGGTTCATCATCCAGTTTCCAAAAAGAGTAAATACAGACCCGTCTCCTTTAGAGGAGGTGAAAAGGGATGAAAAATGAACAAAAAAAAGGGATTAAATTAACTGGAATTTTATACAATGCAATCATTATCGGTTCTATCATTATTGCTTTAACTTCTGGATTTAAATTAGTTTAAGAGTAAAATGGTAGGGAGAAGTAATTTTTTTACTTCTCCTAAATTTATTTATGAGAGTGATGAGTATGCGTATTCTAAAGAAACCTGCAAATATATACCTTTTTTTAATTTCGGGCTTAGGGATTTTATTCTTTACTGTCTTGATTAAAATCCTACAGTACTCTCAAATGGATTGGATTGTTATTTTTGCTTTTTCCGGTTCCATTTTATTGCTTAATTACTACACCATACTGATTCCTCCAAAGGGTAACTCCCTTTCTATGGATTCTTCTATTTATCTAGCAAGTCTTTTTTTGTATGGATTAAATACATCATTACTTGTTTTATTCATACATTCCATTGTATTTGCGTTATTCCAGCGAAAAATCGCCTGGTGGAAACATCTATTTAATTTCTCAGTTTATTCCTTAATGATCATTTGTTCCTATTATGCTTTTATGTTTACAGATGGCTCCACTGGACCAATCAGTGTCGATAACATCCTTCCCTATTTACTTTCTTTTTGCACCTATTTTGCACTAAATCTACTATTAGTTGGGATCTATTTCATATTGGAAGCAACAGAAAACCTCGTAAACTTTTTTAAGGCTATTATTAAGGAGACAACGGCCACATATATTAGTACACTTGTGCTTTCATTAGTCCTAGTCATTTTAATGAAACCCGAAAAATTATTTGGTTTAACTCTCTTCACCTTTATTGCCTTTTTATTGTCTTTAGCATTTAAACAGCATTTTAACCTATTTAAAGAGATTTCTGAGAAGGCAAATAAAGATTTCCTTACTGGTCTCAATAACCACGGTTACTTTAAAGAAATTTTGGAAAAGGAAGTAGCTCTAGCAAAGGAAACGGATCAGCCTTTAAGTGTGGTTATCCTTGATATCGATGATTTTAAAAAATTTAATGACTTGTACGGGCATATTCAAGGCGATCATCTGCTTCAGGAATTTGGTGCCATTTTAAAAACCGAGTCCGACGCGGCAAATTTTATCGTTGCACGCTATGGCGGCGAAGAATTTTCGATCATCATGCCCAACACCGATTGTAAAACCGCTTATTCGTTCATGAATGAATTACGAAAGAAAGTAAATGACACCTACTATATTGGGGTGGAACGTCTCCCGTACGGCTGCTTGTCCTTTTCATCTGGGATTGCCGAATGTGAAAAGGAGACCTACAATATTTCTGAACTTCTGAACAGAGCAGACCAAGCCATGTACGCGGCGAAAAACCAGGGGAAGAATCTTGTCCAAATCTATAATGAGCATTCTGAATATTCCGTTCATCGCTTACTTTCACTTGAAAAGGAGCTGGAGGAAGCGGAGTTTCAATTAAAGATCTTCCTTTCAAAAGATGTCTATACTTATCGCCACAGTAAACGGGTCTACCAATATGCGGTTGATTTTTCACGGATCCTTAACTTAAGTGTTCATGAACGCAAAACGCTGATTCTTGGAGCTCTTGTCCATGACATTGGAAAAATAGAAATCCCGCGGGAGATTTTAAATAAAAAAGGAAAGCTTGAGTCTGATGAATGGGAATGGATGAAGAAGCACGTAACTTATGGAAAAGAGATCATTTCAACGAATAAGAAATTAGAAGACTTGATTCCGCTAGTTGAACTCCACCATGAACGCTATGACGGGAACGGCTATCCATATGGCTTAGCAGGAAAATCGATTCCCAAGCTGGCGCGAATTCTCTGTGTGATCGATTCCTTTGATGCAATGACAACCGAGCGTCCTTATCAAAAAACAAAAACCTTCCATGAAGCGATTGCTGAATTGCGTGATTGCTCTGGAAAACAATTTGATCCTCAATTCATCGAACCGTTTATAGCCATGATCATGGCGTTTGATAACTCTGGGCATGAACGGAAAAATGAGCCTGTTCTAGTAAACGGCTGACAGGAGGCATTGAGAATTAAGACAATAACCCAAGCCAGGCTAACCGCGTGGCTTTTTTAGGTTTTATTGGGGTGGTAGGTAAGAGAAAATGGGAAGTGGCCGATAAATTACTCAAACTACTTAATAAGCTGGCCGGCATTCACAAACGGTAACTTAAGGGGCATTGCTTCAATTTTTAACACACCAATCCAATCATCTATTTGTGTTATGATGATACTAAATATATGTAGGGAGAGATGACTGCGGTGATTCATTATACAGAACTCCATCACGTTAGTCTTACCGTTACCAATTTAGAACGAGCCAAGCATTTTTATAGCAACATCTTATGTTTAAAGGAAATCGGGCGTCCGAATTTTGACTTTCCTGGTGCTTGGTACGAAGTGAACGGTCAACAGCTTCATCTAATCGTTCTTCCTACCTCTCAAACCATTCGCCAAGACAAACGTCTGAGCAGCAGAGAAGGTCATTTTGCGCTGAGAGTGAGAGATTACACGGAGACGTTGGATTGGTTAAAGAAAATGAACGTCGAACTATTGGAGAAACCTGATAGCATAAGTGGCTTTGCACAAATATTCTGTGCCGACCCAGATGGCAATTTAATTGAACTTAACGTCGATCGAAACGACCAAGGTTAAAAAGGGAAAGAGAAGAAGTGTGCAAAACACTTCTCCTCTTTCCTTTCTACCAAAAATTCAAAAATCCGAAATTTTTATGATTCAACCGTCTTCGCAATGATTGCGCCAACAACCAATCCCCATACAGGTGCGCTAATATGGAAGAATGATACATGCGACAACGCAATCAAGAATGCAAAGAGTGCACTTAAACGATATTTATTTTCGGAGAAACCCTGCTGCAAACTTGAGATTAGTACACCCATCAACGCAAATCCAGCTAGCATCGATACAAATGCCTCGGGCAACGATTGGATAAAAGGGACAATCTTCCACGCAAAAACTCCGAAAAATAACGTCAATACCCCTGATACTACTGCTGCCATATAGCGCTTTGATTTCATCCCAGCATCCGAGCTAGAGCAAATTGCGGTCATCATCCCGGCAATGTTTGCACTTTGCCCTCCAAAAAAGCTTGCGATTATTGAAAAAACACCACTAAAAGAAACAATTTTCCGGATCGGAGGTTCAAAATCTGAACTCTCTAGCGCTCCGATTCCAGGTGCCACATCATTACTTAGGATTAACATGGCGAGAGGCAGTCCCAGAGTGATTAGCCCCATCCACGTAAATTCCGGCGTCTTTACGGATGGCAGGAAAAAAGCAATCCCTTTAGAAGCGGAATGTAAGTCCTGAGTTAAAAACAAAGTAATAAACCCGACCACCACTGCGACCATAACGGCCGGTATCCGGTTTGAGATTTTCGTACTGATGAAAAAACTTAGCAGGGCCGCTCCACCCACGATAGGCATCGTTTTCACATCTGGGACAATCTGAACCACATAATTGGTAACAAGGCCTGCCAACATGGCAGCAATGACTTCCTTCGGCACCCATTTTATTATTTTAGTAAAAAGTCCTGATATTCCAATCAGCAAAATAATCAGCCCTGACATCACATACCCGCCAATTAGCTGAGGATAGGTAAAATGGGCTGTCACCGTAGCTAGAAAGGCAACTCCTGAAATCGAGTGAGCACCCGTGATGGGAATTCTAAATAATAGTGGCATGATAATCCCGAATAACCCTCCAAAGAAATAGACAGCAAACATCCAATTGATGGTCTGCTGATCAGAGAAATGCCCCGCCGCCGCTGCCTGCAAAATAATTAACGCCGGACCTGTCATGACTAGAGTACTAGAAATGAATCCGGACGATACATTTTGACTTGTTAAATCTCGTAAAAGCCGTTTGTTTTTAGGCAATGATTCATTGTCCTGTTCACTAATATATCTATCTGGCTGTCCCATTTTTTCTCCTTATATTTATTATTTTACTATTCTATTTCTTTTAGTATATCACCAAGAAGATATAAATCGTTCTCTAAATCATAAGCAGCTTCTTAGATTCGCTCATTGGATGTCAAAATTCGCTCATTAGAAGTGGAAATCCGCTCATTGAGTGTCAAGATTCGCTCATTGAAAGCGAAAATCCGCTCATAGAACTTAAAAATCGGCTCTTGAAGATTTTGTTCTACTATAAAAAAGAGAAGTGCTCCATAGCACTTCTCCGCTAAACCCTCTATCAATCTCCAATAAAACTTACTTCTTAATCAACTCTAAAGATACAGGAATAAACTTATCGACAGATTCCTTCATAAATACCTTCATCGCTGTTTGAACGCCTTTTTGGCCGATTTCTTCAGGCTTCTGGGCAACTGTTGCTCCCATTTTACCGTCATTTACTGCTTTAACGGCGTCATCCGTTGCATCAAAACCGACAACAATCACATCTTTTAATCCAGCTGCTTCAAGTGCTTGAAGAGCTCCTAGCGCCATTTCATCGTTGTGGGCAAATACAGCTTGGATATCCTTGTTGCCTTGAAGGATATTTTCCATTACAGTTAATCCTTTTGCACGGTCAAAATCCGCTGCTTGCTTAGCCACTACTTCGATACCTTTGACACCATCAATTGCTTTGTGGAATCCTTCGCCGCGTTCACGAGCTGCAGAAGATCCTGGGATTCCCTCTAATTCTACGACTTTACCTTTTTTGCCTAACTTCTCAACAATAAAGTCACCAGCCATTTGACCACCAGCTACGTTATCAGAAGCGATATGGGCTACAACTGTTCCGCCATTTGCACTACGGTCCACCGTAATCACTGGAATGTTAGCATTATTAGCTGATTCAATTGCCGCTTTAACCGCATCCGAATCAGTTGGGTTCACGATTAGTACGTTAACATCCTTTTGAATAAGATCTTCGATATCACTTACTTGTTTCGCTGAATCATTTTGTGCATCAACTGTAATCATCTCTGTACCTTGTGATTTTGCTTCTTTCTCAGCACCCTCTTTTAATGAAACAAAGAAAGGATTATTTAACGTAGAGATCGAAAGACCCACTTTTAGTTTCTCGTCTTTCATCTTTTTCGATGAATCCTTGTCAGAAGAAGTTGAAGGTGCTTTTGTAGAACAACCAGCTAAAACGACCATTAGTAATGTTAAAAATAGAAAACCTTTAAATAGTTTTTTCATTTTTTAATACCCCCATAATTTGATTAAGCAGTTTTTTTACGATCAAGCAAGACGGCTAGTAAGATGACACCCCCTTTAACTACCTGCTGGTAGAAGGAGCTAACATTCATTAAATTCAAACCATTATTTAAAACTCCAATAATGAGTGCCCCAACCAATGTTCCAAAAATCCACCCTTTTCCACCTGAAAGACTTGTTCCACCTAAAACAACAGATGCAATGGCATCAAGTTCATAAGAGGTACCAGCAGTTGGCTGGGCAGAATCCAATCTCGATGCCAGGATAATCCCTGCAAGAGCAGAAAGAGCCCCGGTAATTGAGTAAATCCAAATTTTCACATTCGTTACCTTGATTCCTGAAAGGATTGATGCCTCTTCATTCCCGCCAATTGCGTAAACTCTGCGGCCAAATGTGGTCTTTTTCAGGATAAAATAAAGAATCAGATAACAAATGAGCATCCAAATGACCGGTACAGGAATCCAACCAAAATAGCCTCTTCCCATGATTTCAAAAAATGAACTCGTTGACAGCCCGGTAATCGGGCGGCCATCCGTATAAACCAAGGTTAGCCCCCGGAAAATTGTCATTGTTGCCAGCGTCGCAATAAACGGAGCGACTTTTCCTTTGGTGATAAATAGACCATTAATGGCCCCCATGACCGCACCTGCTCCTAAGCCAATTAACATCGAAAGCGTTGGATCCATTCCATTCGCTAACATCCCAGCGGTTATCGCGGAGGATAACGCTAAAATCGATCCAACTGACAAATCAATTCCACCTGTTAAGATGACGAAGGTCATTCCGAAGGCAATTAACGCATTAATGGAAACTTGGCGCAGTACATTAAAGATATTATCTAAGGTTAAAAAGCTTTCACTTACGATTGAAAGAATGACCGTAATGACAATGAGTCCAATTAACGGACCTAACTTTTGTAAGATCTGGAACTTTGCGGATTTCATTAATGATTACCTCCAGTTGCGGATTGCATAATATTTTCTTGGGTTGCCTCCGACTTATTCAGCACGTTAGTTAATTTCCCCTCATGGATCACGAGAACCCGGTCACTCATTCCTAATATCTCAGGAAGCTCAGACGAAACCATAATGATTGAAACCCCTTGTTTGGTTAAATCGTTCATTAATTGATAGATTTCTTTCTTCGCCCCCACATCCACTCCTCGTGTGGGCTCATCAAGAATTAATATTTTGGGATGAATTCCTAACCATTTACCGATGACAATCTTTTGTTGATTCCCACCACTTAAGGATTTGACACTAATTTCTCGGCCAGATGTTTTCACATGAAGCTTTTCAATCATTTCATCGACCAGGCTTATTTCAGTTTTAGAGGAAACCACACTCTTATTAGAAATTTTATCAAGCGTGGTAATCGATAAATTCTCACGAACGGAAAGATCAAGAATAAGCCCTTGGCTTTTTCTGTCCTCCGTCACAAATGCAATCCCAGCCTTAATCGCTTCATACGGAGACTTGATGGTTACTTCCTTACCATCAATGAACATCTTACCTCCATCAAGGGCACGATAACCGAAGATGGCTTGCATGATTTCACTACGGCCAGCACCCATTAGACCCGCAACACCAACAATCTCACCTTGATGAATGGAAAAGCTAATATTTTCAAAGCTGCCTTTGCTTGTTAAGTTCTCGACCTTGAATCGTTCTTGGCCAATTTTCGTATTCCGTTCTGGGAAACGCTCACCCAACTGCCGTCCCACCATTAATTTGACAATTTCATCAAAGTTGGTCTTAGCCACTTCTTTGCTATCGATGAATTGTCCGTCCCGAAGGACTGAAATTCGGTCACAAATCTGAAAAATCTCTTCCATCCGATGCGAGATATAGACGATTCCCACTCCTTGTTTCTTTAAGGAGTCAATCACTTTAAATAGGGCCTCAATTTCCCGATCCGTCAGCGCTGCTGTTGGCTCATCCATGATAAGGACCTCTGTATTGGCCGCAACCGCACGTGCAATTTCAATCATTTGTTGTTGACCGACAGATAAATTTCCCGCTTCCATATTCGGATCAATCTCAATTCCTAGGCGGTCTAAGTATTCCTTCGTCTTCTTCTTCATTTCTTTATCTCTAGTAATCCCAAACCTGCCAACCGTCAATTCTTTGCCAAGAAACATATTTTCATAGACGGTGAGATAAGGAATAATATTTAACTCTTGATGGATGACAGCAATCCCCATTTGCTCTGCTTCTTTCGGGTTTTTAAAATGGACCTCTTTCCCTTTGATAAAAACCTTCCCAGCATCACGTTCGTAAATCCCGGTTAAAATCTTGATTAACGTTGATTTCCCCGCACCATTTTCCCCCATCAGGGCATGGATTTCACCTCGTAAAAGCTGAAAATCAACTTGATCCAAAACCCTGTTTCCAGAAAATGCTTTGCTTATGCCCTTCATTTCGATGACAGGTGTAAGGCTCATATTAGAAAATCACTCCTGCGTGTAAAATAATATTGGCATAGGGAGTTGCTTCACCGGTCCGAATCACCGCTTTCGCCTGTTTCGTTAATGCCTTTAGTTCTTCATGGGTAATATAATTAATGGGAACACCATTTACTAGATTTGTAACCTGACCCTCTACTTCTGGATTTTGTTCTTTGATTTCATGGGCTAGAGTTACTTTCTCCACTGCCATATCCGCTAAGACAACTTGAAGCGTTTCCATAAAAGATGGAGTCCCTAGGTTAAGTGAAAGGTCAATTCGGATCGTTTCTGCCGGAATTGGCAGCCCGCAATCCGCAATGACGATTGTATCTGTATGACCAAGCCGTGAAAGGACTTCGGAAATGTGACTATTTAAGATGCCATTTTTCTTCATTCGATTTCACTCCTCTCCCTGTGTTTGTAAAAACGCCTGAACCTCTTCTAGTGTTGGCATGCCGCTTTGGGCACCAAGCTTGGTCACCGAAAGAGCTGCGACAGCCGTTGCAAACCGACAAGAATCCTCTAAAGACGCCCCTTGACTGATGGAATATGCGAAACCCCCATTAAAGGAATCTCCGGCACCCGTCGTATCAACGACATCTACTTTAAAACTAGGAATCTCCACTTTTTCATCTTGATAAAAGGTAATTCCCTTGGAACCTCTAGTAATAATACATTTCTTTAACATCTCTTGCCGCTCTTCAACGGTCCATTCAATCGAATCAAAGAGTAATTGTTGTTCATACTCATTAGGAGTTAGGTAATTGACCTTCTCTAGCAATCCCTTCGGAAGCGGTTGAATCGGTGCAGGATTTAAAATCACTTTCACCTGATGCTTGACCGCAAGTTCGGCTGCTTTTTCCACACTCTCAAGCGGAATTTCGAGCTGAAGTAACAAGATATCACTAGTTGCAATAACCTCTTCAAATGAGGCAACAACATCTGGAGTGACTTGATAATTCGCACCTGGAATCACAATAATCTGATTGTCTCCATTGGACAAAGTAATCGAGGCGATGCCCGTCGAAGAGTGTGTAACCGGTTTCACATTAGCCACATTTATACCTTGACTCTTCAAATGCTTTAATAGGTCCTGGCCAAATAAATCATTGCCGACACAGCCAATCATCGTGGTTTCCGCACCCAATCTTGCAGCGGCTACGGCCTGATTGGCACCTTTTCCTCCCGGAATGGTATGAAAGGCTTCCCCCATCACCGTTTCCCCTAGGATGGGTACTCGATTGGTACTCGTCACTAAATCCATATTGATACTGCCGATCACTGTTATTTTACTATTTTTCAAATGGTATCACTCCTAAAGCCCTTGTAGATTGGCCTTTCATTAACGACACTTCAAACTGATAATCGAATTTCTCGACCATCTTTCCCTCAATCATTTTAAGCAGCAGCTCAGCTGCCGTTGAACCCAACTCATAGATCGGCTGTGCCATGGTTGTGATTTCAGGACTGATTAATTGACTCAATTGGATTCCATCAAAGCCGATCAACGATAAATCATCTGGCACCCGAATCCCTAGCTTTCGTGCAGCCTTCAATACTCCTACCGCCATATAGTCGTTCCCTGCAAAGATTCCATCAATATCAAGATTCATTAGGAGCAATCTCGTGGCTGCCTCTGTTGTCTGCTCCACATGATAGTTTCCATCCACCACTAAATCAGGATGAAACCAGGGTTCATGTCCCACTTCAGCTAAGTAGCCCTTATAGCGTTCATCCGCATTGCTGATCTTGTGCGGACCGCGAATATGGGCAATTTTTTTGCAGCCAATCGCCTTCAAATACTGTACTGCCTGCTTTGCTCCTTCAAAATTATTAACGGAAACAGAGGGCAATTCGCTGCTGATGGGCCGGTCTAACGCGACGATTGGGATGTCTCTACTTTCAATATGCTTAGGCGTCAATGTACTCGTGACAATAATAATGCCATCCACATATTTCTGCTTCATCACATCCAAATACATGATTTCCTTTTCAACATTCCCATCCGAATTACAAAGGATTAAGGTATATTCCTGACTACTCATCACATCTTCAATCGCTCGTGCCACTTCAGGAAAGAACGGGTTCTTAATATCTGGAACAATGAGGGCAATGGTCTTCGATTGTTTCTTAAAAAGACTTCTTGCCACTTCATTTGGTACATAATTTAATTTCTCAATGGCGAGCAAAACCTTTTTCCTGGTTTCCTCATTCACATACCCTTTATTATTTAAGACTCTGGAAACAGTGGCAACAGACACGTTTGCTTCAGCAGCTACTTCTTTAATGGTGCTCATGCTGTCCCCCCTCACCCTTGCTAAATCATTTATGTAACCCGTTACACATTTTAGTAAAAAAAAGAATTGTCTTTCAAATGAATGACTCCTTGTGTAACCCGTTACACACACCTTTAAAAAAAAGAACTTATTATTAGGCAGATATTTAATCTTGTGTAACCCGTTACATACGGATCAAAAAAAGATTAACTTCTACGTCTTGTAATCGTTTGCATTTTTATTTTAGTCGCATTTATATAGGGTGTCAATACTTTTTCAAACAATTATTTAAAAGTAGTTTATAATAATATCCCTCTATTACCAAATAAAAGATAACAGGAGTTTTTCAACCTACCCCCAAAATCTTAAGATGATTAGCTAATTTTTTGGAGACAGCCGTTTTTTGTCGAAAAATCTATTCGTCAGCTGCATGAGATAACTTTAATCTTATAACATGAATCTAGTAAAATAGTTCCACTACCCTATAGGAGGAGTCCGCGTGAATCGAATTTTTAGGTGGTTTGTTAGCTCATTATTTGCCCCTGTCACCGGCAGTGCAGGTGCGGTGGCTAGCACACTTGGGTTTTTTCTAGGATTTTTGCCTATTGATAGTGTCAGAATTCCCTTATTGCTCGTTCTTTCCCTTTTGTTGCGTCTGAATATTATCGCCTTATTGCTTGGAACGTTAATTCCAATTTTCATCCCAAAGATGAGTCATTTACCGATCCAGAATTTTCATCTACTAGAAGATTTCTGGTTATTCGCTAACCTCAAGTCTAATATACAGCTCCAGCAATCGATAGTATCAGGAGTGCTTGGCGGGTTGATTGGTCTTGTCTGCTACTTTATCTTCCATTGGTTTTACAATCTAGGACTGAAAAAGAGGGAAATTAATCAAGACCAAGTCTTCCTTGACTCTGCCCACAGACGATGGTCGATTATCAAACGAATGAGTGCAGGCTTTACGATTTTAATTATTTTAGTATCGGCTATTTTTGTGGAAAGTCTGAATACGAATCCTAAATTTCCTGAGCTGCAATTGAGTAACAGTGCTGCAAAGAGCGGGATTGAGCCGATTAATACAAGTTTCAGTGAGAAACAACTCGCCTCGCAAATTCAAAAAACAAGTCGTGCCCCACTTGTTTCAAAAAATAGCGGGCAATGGAATAAAAGGCAAGAGGTGTATGGTTTTTACGTCAATTGGGACAAAAGCAGCCGGACTTCTTTTAAAAAAAATATTGATTCGATTACGGCATTAGTACCGGGCTGGATGCAGCTTACATCCGGACTTACCCTGAAAACAAGCACGGACAAATCGGTGATCGCCGCGGCCAAAGCCCATAATATAAAGATTCTTCCCTTGGTGAATAATTTTAACAATAATAAATGGGACGGCGAAGTTCTGCACCGGTTATTCGTAACGCCTGGTGCTGAAGATCTTTTCATTAAAAAGCTGTTGGATTATGTAAAAACAAATGACTTTGATGGAATAAATATAGATTTTGAAGACATCCAACCCACCGACAAAGATGATTTCACTCATTTTATCGAAAATGTTTACGACGCATTTCATAAGCAAGGTCTCATGGTCACACTGGATGTTCCGCCGAAAAACAATAGCTTTAACTATACGTCTTTAGCAGCGAACGTGGACCGGATGATTGTCATGCTCTATGACCAGCATTACCCTATGGGTAAACCTGGACCAGTCGCTTCATCTGATTGGGTACAAAAGAACTTAACCCAGCTCACGATTCCTCCCGAAAAATTGGTTGTCAGTTTGGGAAGTTTCGGTTACGACTGGGAGGAAAACTCTAATAAGCCCGCCGCTACGGTTGGCTTCGGGGATATCATGGATTTAGGAATGGGAACTAATCTCCAAATCCAATGGAATCAACAGATAGGCAACCCTTATGTACGATACAAAAGAAATGGAAAAAACCATACCGTTTGGTTTTTAGATGCAGCTTCGTTTTATAATCAAATGAAGTTAGCGATCAATCACGGCTCAAAGGGAATCGCAGTTTGGCGTCTCGGTTCTGAAGATCCTTCCATCTGGAGTTATATCAATAAGCCAAAGGCAATCAACAATCCATCCCAGGCCCTTGAAACCTTTGCCAGTCCGAATTCTGTTCATTATTCAGGTGCTGGTGAGATTTTGAACGTTGTTTCTTCAGCAGAAAAAGGGAAAAGAACGCTTCAAATGAATTCAAATGGGCTGATTCAAACCGAAACCTATCGTAAATTAGCAAAGCCTACAGAAGTGGTTCGGTACGGTAAGCCGAAAGGTAAGGAAGTCGTCCTTACCTTTGATGATGGCCCGGATCCAACCTACACACCACAAATATTGGATATTTTGGACAAGAATCACGTTAAAGGGAGCTTCTTTATTATCGGAGAGAACGCATTAAAGCATCCAGAACTGGTTAAAAGGATGTATAAAGAAGGCCACGAAATTGGCAACCATACCTTTACCCATCCCGAGGTAGCATCGATTACACCCTTTCAAACCAAAATGGAGCTAAATGCCAATCAGCGATTATTTCAAGAAATTACCGGTCATTCGATGACACTTTTCCGTCCGCCGTTTGTGGCCAATGCCGAACCAAACACAAGGAACGAACTGGAGCCAATCGTACGCGCCCAAGATATGGGATATACTATGGTCGGTGAATTAATTGACTCCGATGACTGGCAAAGGCTTTCTAGTGATGAGATGGTGAAGTTGGTATTGAAACAACTGCCTGAAGGAAATATCATTTTGATGCATGATGCCGGCGGTGATCGTTCCAACACGGTAAAAGCCTTGCCGATAATTATTAAAGAACTCAAACAGCGCGGCTATACATTTACCACCGTGGCAGATCTCATTGGAAAAAGTGATCGTCAAATCATGCCACCTGTTCATCAGGATAACCCTTATTTGATCTATGACAAGGCCGTATTTATGGTGATCCAGGCCTGGCAATCAGGATTAAGCTTCCTATTCTACTCAGCCATTATTATCGGAATCTTGCGGCTGGCTGTCTTCGTTTTCCTTTCAAGGAGACAGGTAAGAAGGTATAAAGCGACGGAGATCGACCCTAGCTTTACTCCTTTTGTCAGTGTCGTGATTGCGGCCTATAACGAGGAAAAGGTGATTGGCAAAACCGTTGATTCTATTTTGGCGAGCGATTATCCAAGCTTTGAGATACTGATTATCGACGACGGATCAAAGGATGAGACGGCCGTGGTCGTACAAGAAACCTATGCAAACCATCCTCTTATCCGATTGATTCAAAAGCCTAACGGGGGAAAATCTTCGGCGGTGAATCTTGGTTTTAAAGAAGCAAACGGAGAAATCATCGTCGCACTAGACGCTGATACACTCATCGCTGAAAATGCGATTTCCTTGCTTGTGAACCATTTTAAAAATGAAAATGTCGCTGCGGTCTCCGGTAATGTGAAGGTCGGCAATAAGGGGAACCTTCTTACAAACTGGCAGCATATCGAATATGTAACCGGCTTTAACCTTGAGCGAAGGGCCTTTGCGGCACTCAATTGCATTACAGTAGTACCTGGTGCCATCGGTGCCTGGAGAAAGACGGACGTAGAAAAGGCCGGCTACTTTCAAGAAGATACACTGGCCGAGGATACCGATATCACGCTTACGCTTTTACGCCAGGGAAAAACGATTGAATTTGAGGAAAAGGCCTATGCCTATACAGAAGTGCCAGAAGATATTAAAAGTCTGGCAAAACAGCGTTATCGCTGGGTTTATGGTACATTACAATGCTTATGGAAGCATCGCGAGGCTCTATTTAATAAAAAACATCACTCATTAGGATTTATCGCTCTTCCAAACATGTGGCTTTTCCAATATATCTATCAAACGATATCGCCCATTGCCGATCTATTGTTTATAATCGCCCTTTTTCAACCGCACCCTGAAAAAGCAGCGATTGGATTTATTCTTTTTTACCTGCTCGATCTCCTTACATCTCTCTATGCCTTCCGGTTGGAGAAGGAAAGTCCGAGACCACTAAGTTCATTGTTTTTACAACGAATTCTGTACAAACAGTTGATGACTTATGTGGTGGTAAAATCAATCCTCTCGGCCATCAAGGGCGTCACCGTTGGTTGGGGGAAACTAAAACGCAAAGGAAATGTAACTCAGGAAACCTCGATTGTGAAAGTTAAGGAATCAATTTAAGAGTAGGTCCTTCCCATTTGGGGAGGGTCTATTTTTATAAAAAAGAATCGCCAATAGATTAAACATCAATTTGCACAGGATAATGCAAACCATTTTCGCCTTCTCGTATCGATATATGGGTAGGTATGAATTCATAGGCGGAAAATTTCCGTCTATTGTTTATAGTGGCAGCAAAAGAAGCAGATATAAGCGGAGATATTCCGGTTACTTCTTCTAAATAAGTCAAAATCTAAAGATTTGGATCATATAAGCGGAAAAACTCCCCTTATTTTTAAGGAAATATGGGTATTTCCCAATTTAGCCGGAATTTCTCCGTTTATTTTTCAAACACAGTGAAATCAGCATTCAGTTATAGCAGCAACAAAAAAAGACCTCCAAATTACCATACAATTTGAAGGTCTTTTTGTATTACAGTTTTAATGTTTGCGATAGTTAACGGAGCCCCTTGCCAATAGATGACGATCCATTTTGAAAATATTACATATTGTTTACGTTGGTTTGCGTTTTACTATCCTTACGGCTCGCTGCTTTTTCTTTTGCCGCTTGAGAAACCTGCTGTCCGCGGTTGGTTTTTGTTGTGGTCGTACTTGATGGATTAGATTTTGCTGTGGTTGCCGTTTTTGTTTTCGAACTCGACTTTGCAGGTGTAGTCTTTGTTGCTGGTGTTTTTGAGTTTGTCCCAGGTTTCGATGTTGTTGGTGCTTTTGCGCTTGTCCCAGGATTCGTTGCTGTTGGTGCTTTTGCACTTGTCCCAGGATTCGTTGCTGTTGGTACTTTCGTAGTTGTCACTGGTTTCGCTGCTGTAACAGGCTTTTTGGTTCCACTTGTTGTGGTAGTGCTTGGCTTCGACAGTGCAACCGGTGTTTTAGGTGTACTCGTTGTGGTTGGCGCTTTTGTGCTTTTCACAGATATCGTTGTTGCCACAGACGTTGAGGTTGTTGTTTCATTCTTATAAGTCGGACTGGTTGTCGTGCGATTGCTGGATTTTTCCCTATTTGTTTGAATGGCTGCTATAGCCGTATCGCTATTTTTCAAAGATATTTGGCCAGCTTCATTATCATGGTCGTTCACATTCGTTGCTGGCGTTTGAACTTTCACCCTTTTTTCTGCTCGGTCGACTACATCCGCTTGTTTTCGGTCGGCGGAAATAGGTAAAGCAATTTGTTTGGCTAATCGTTTAAGCGGTTGATCGGCTAACAAAGCGTTGGTGACAGAAAACGTAACAGACCCCGCGAATACCATGGCAAGGGCTCCCTTGGTTAGTTTATTCATGTTCTACCCCTCATTTTTTTGCGTGTTCATATGAATAGAATACGAACGATTCAACATGAATGAGGGGGTAGGAAACAATAACTGAATTTGAGCGTCTATTGAAATATCCTCCAACTAGCTTGGATTTTGGAAAAATAACGAACCTTTTCAATTTTAGTGCTGTAGTCTTTGAAAATATGTATCAATCTTTTCTAGCCTTTTCATTTGTTTTCCCTTTGGACTTTCCATATTTCCAAATTCAAAAAACTTCACATTCTTGATTCCCACAAAATTAAATAAGGCTCTTTTCATCAGCGTTTTATGTGCATTATTCAACCAAAGAAAGGGATAGTGAGTGGGACCCTTCATGGTGGATATACAAATAACAGACTTTCCTTTCAGCAGCCCTTTTGGAAAAAGCCCCTTCTGATCTTGATAGGCAAAATTGGAAGCAAATAATTGATCGATATACCCCAAAAGCATCGCGGGAGGCCTTCCCCACCAAATAGGATAGATAAAAACAATCTTGTCAGCCCATGTAATTTGTTGTCTATATTTTTCAATATGAGGATCCATATGCATATCACGTCTTCGTTTTTGCTCGTTAAACACTAGAAGCGGATTAAAGTTCTCTTCATATAAATCTAAGACCTGTAACTCCTTGATGTTTGGATTTTCATTACTTCCTTTCATCACCTCTTGTAAAAATGCATAATTTAATCTTTTATGATTTGGATAAGTGTATATTACTAGTAGCTTCATCCTCTCACCCTTTACTTATCAATTGACAAGTAAATTGTAACATCCTTCAAAATATTTATATTATTTGAGGGCTACATCGATTAAAAAATCTCTGTTTGATATTAGTTTTCCTTTTCTTATGAATTCTAGATTATTTCTCATAGACTTGAGGGTAATGATAACGATGGAATAGCTTGTAAAAGATTAAACTAGCATGAAATACCCCTATTCTAAAAAATTTAGAATAGGGGTATTTTGTCCAGAAATTTGTTCTGTAACCGCCTTCTTTACTTGAAGATTGCACAACAATAATTTAGCTTAATAACAAATCATAAAATTATAAGAATCATGCTCCACCAGCGAGGCTGTCACTACCCGTAATAAGGGTTTTAAAATTAAAAATTGACAGTGTTCTCTGTTTCCGATTGCTTTCCTTCTATTTTCTTCTTACGTTTTGAATTGCCCTCTTTCACTTTCTCTTCCCAAAAATCAGCACCTTTAATGCCGAGTTTAATAGGATCGAAGACTGGTTCAATTCCTGCTTTCCTTTGTTGTTCATAATCTTTAAATACTTTTAAGGCTGTTTTCGTTAGCATTAAAATAGCTACTAAGTTTAGCCATGCCATGCTTCCGAAGCCAAAGTCACCAAGTCCCCATAATAGGGATGCGTTTTCGACACTTCCAATGTAGATCATTCCTAAGAAAAGAATCATTAAGCCTACTTTAAACCCTTTTAAATTTCTATTTCTGCCAAGGTAAAAGAGGGTTGTTTCAGAAATATAGTAGTAAGCCATTAGAGTTGTAAAAGCAAAGAAGAAGATAGCAATAGCAACAAACAAACTGCCAAATCCAGGGATAACGCTTTCAACAGCCGCTTGTGTCCACATTGGCCCAGCTTCAATACCTGGGATCTTGTCAACAATCGGCTGCTGTCCTTCTGGCGTAACGCTGTACATGCCAGTGATTAGAATCATAAGTGCAGTAGCAGTACAAACAATGATGGTATCAATATAGACGGAGAATGCTTGAACAAGACCTTGTTTTGCTGGATGGGATACAGCAGCAGCGGCTGAACTATAGGTTCCTTCCCCTACACCAGCAACGTTGGAAAATACCGCTCTCTTAACACCCCATGCAATCGCTGCACCGATCATACCGCCAAACATTTCATTTGCTCCAAATGCACTTGAAATAATTAACCCAAACATTGCTGGAATTTCTGATGCATTAGCAATTAAAAGAACGAACGTGACAATCACATACCCTAAAGCCATAAAAGGTACAACTTTATCTGCAACAGAAGCGATTCGCTTAACACCGCCAAAAATAATGATGGCAAGTAATGCAACAAGGATAAGGCCGGTAATGCTTTTATTGAGACCCATTGTATTTTCAAATCCAACAGCAATCGTGTTAGCCTGAATACCTGGAACTAATATTCCGTAACATAGGGTAACAACAATCGCAACTAACACCCCGAACCACTTCATATTTAAACCTTTTTCAATAAAATAAGGAGTTCCGCCTCGGTATTGGTTACCATCTTTTACTTTATAGACCTGAGCGAGAGTCGATTCAACAAAAGCACTTGCTCCTCCTAATAAAGCCATGATCCACATCCAGAAAATCGCTCCCGGACCGCCAAATGCAATCGCAGTAGCAACCCCGGCGATATTTCCAATACCGACCCGACCGGCTAGAGCCATACAAAACGCCTGGAAAGAGGACACACCAGATTCCGGTTCACCCTTATCAAAAAGAAGCTTAATCATTTCCTTAAAATATCTAATTTGCACAAAACGTGTCATAATGGAAAAGAACAATCCAGCACCAAGTGCAAACACTACTAACCCAAGACTCCAAACCATCCCCGACGCTTTATTCACTAATTCTTCCATCTTATACCTCCCCAGCAAACTTCAAGTATTTCCATCCTTTTATTTAATTTACAACATTAATAATTTTCAGATAAGTTGAGAGTGTGGAATGGGACAGTGGACAGAACCGCTGTCCCACTCCCATCCGATTAGTAAACGAGATTTATCCCATTGTCCTTATAGTAACTCATCCTGCTTGATGTTAACAAATACACTTTTCACTTCCGTATAGTTTTGTAAGCCATAATCTCCACCCATTTCGCGGCCGATTCCTGATTGTTTGTAGCCACCGAAAGGCATTGTTTCCCATTCAAGACCAAAATCATTGATCCAGACTGTACCTGATTGCAGCTTGCTTGCAATGTAATGGCCCTTTTTCATACTTTCTGTCCAGATACTTGCAGCTAAGCCATAGTCACTATCGTTTGCCCGTTTAATTACCTCTTCAATTTTGTTGAAAACGAAAATTGACATGACTGGACCAAAGATTTCTTCACGAGCAATCACCATATGATCTTCTACATCAGCAAAAATGGTTGGCTGAACAAAATATCCTTTTTCGAAGGCCTTTTCGCCGCCAGCCACAAGACGTGCTCCTTCTTTTTTCCCTTGTTCAATATAATTAAGAACGGTTTGACGCTGTTTAGCTGAAACGAGTGGGCCCATTTCCGTCTCAGGATCCATACCTGGTCCAACTTTCAGGGAGTTTGCTCGCTCTGCTAAAGCTTCTACGACACGGTCATAAATGTTTCGCTGTACAAATACACGTGTACAAGCACTACAGTTTTGCCCATGATTGTACATCGTTCCGTTAAAGGCCCCTTCAATTGCTTGTTCAAGATTGGCATCTTCTAAAATAATGGCTGGTGATTTTCCGCCAAGCTCTAGCGTAACGCCTTTAATTTGATCGGCAACCTTTTTCATGACTTCTTTTCCGACAGACGTTGAACCAGTAAATGCTACTTTATCAACATCTTTATGCGTGATGATCGCTTCTCCCGCAATTCCTCCTTTTCCTGGAACAATATTCACAACACCGTCTGGAAAACCAGCTTCTTTAAATAACTTTCCAACGTATAAAAGAGATAGCGGTGTTTCAGTCGCTGGCTTAATAACAACCGTACAGCCAACAGCAAGTGCGGAACCGAGCTTCCACGCTGCCATGGCAAGCGGGAAGTTCCATGGAATAATTTGACCTACAACGCCAACTGGCTCATGAACAGTATAGGTTACATAATCCTTTGAAACCTGAGTTGTCTTACCAAATATTTTCGTAGCCCATCCGGCATAATATCTAAAATGCTGAATGGTTCCATCGACGTCGTCGGCAAGAGCGATATTATATGGTTTCCCATTATCCAATGATTCTAGCTGAGCAAGCTCTTCTCGATTCCCTTCTAAAAAATCGGCAAATTTATAAATGAGATGGGAGCGCTCAGCCGCATCCATTTTTGTCCATTCACCCTCATCAAATGCCTTTCTTGCAGCAGCTACTGCAGCATTAATATCTTCCTCATCCGCTTCACTTACTTCCGCAATGACCTCTTCATTTGCAGGATTAACAACAGAAAACGTTTTACCTCCAATCGATGGAACATATTCACCATTTATATATAGTCCTTTTACACCTTCTAAAAATTCCTGCACTTTTGGTTTCAATTTATAATTTGTCGCTTGCATGTTCTCTCTCCTTCACTATTAGTAGTTATTTACCGTTTCTAAACTTGCAAGAAGGTCTTTTAGCTTTTGATCTTCCTCAAGTGATAGACCTAAACGAGGGTAACGTGCAGGGCCTCCCGCCTGTCCAGTTAATTCCATGGCTCTCTTCACAATTTGCACATATTTTCCAGAACCTTCAAGAAACGCACAAAGGGGTAAAATACGATCATTGATTGCCCATGCCTCTTCAAGCTCACCGTTTTGGAAATGGTTATACATGTCTGTAACAAGTTTTGGCACGATATTTCCTGCAACAGAAATCCAGCCGGTTGCTCCAACTAAGTAGGACTCCATTACAAGTTCTTCAGCGCCGCAAAATACTTCAAAGTCTCCCTTACCTTTTCTTGCAAGTTCTCTTACCTTGCCAATTTCACCGCTTGATTCCTTAATGTGAGTCACATTTTCACAATCCTTACCAATCTGTAACATTAAATCTGTGCTCATATTCACGCCAGAAGTAAATGGGTTGTTATAAAGCATGATTGGTAGATTAACAGCAGTAGATAATTCTTTGAAATGATGGTAGATTTCATTTTCCTTCGGCTTCATGTAATAAGGATTAATGATTAAAGCGCCATCAGCTCCATGTGCTTCAGCCTGCTTTGTATACTCGATTGTTTCTTTTGTTGTTTCAGCAGCAGTACCAACAATAACAGGGACGCGGCCGTTTACTTCCTTCATGACGGTTTCTACCATTTGGAACTTTTCTTCTTTTGATAGACTCACAAATTCACCAGTACTCCCATTGATGACGATTCCTGCCACACCTTGGTCCACGAAGTAGTTAACATTATTCTTTACTCCGCCCCAATCGATTTCCTGCTCCTGTGTCATTGGCGTAATTAAAACTGGAAAAGCTCCTTTGATTTTAGTCATTTTATTTTCCTCCTGTATAATTAATAGTTTTTTATTTTAATAAAAACCCTGCAGATAATGGATCTGTCGGATCTAATACATATGTCTGCATACCCGTAATAAATCCGCGGGCTGAAAAACTAAACTCGTAACCAGTTTCAATTTGTGCTGAAAGTTCAGCTATCAATTTGCCATTAAAAATGCTTTCATTTTCAATTGGGCTGTCAGCAGATATATCGCCATTACCTATTAAATAGGTAATGCAGGCAGCTAGAGTACCAAATCCTGGAGAACGCACAATATAACGATCCGGGCGGAATGTTACCGTTTTGATTTTGCCTTCACTTTTTTGCGAATGATCCAGCAAGATCACTCGGCTGACAGCATGTTTGCCTTCTAAGGCTTCAATCGCCTTTTGCCCCCATTGATTAATGTCAGGAAGGTTCTCCATATCAATCTCAAAAGGCAGCTCTGCTTTATCAAAAATCGCATAGAGATGATCGGCTTGAACTAGAGCAACTTCTGTCTGTAAATCTAAATAAGACACTGGTACATGGGTTTTTACAACCCGGCATGGCTCGCTTTTTAACTCAACTAATTTCACTTCTCCGTCTTTCAGAGCAGCAGTAACAGTAACAACACCGCTGACGGTTTCAATGCTATATTCAATTGAAGGTTTTGCCTTTAATTGGCCGGACTCCAGCAATGCGGTTATAACAGCAACAATTCCGCCATATGCAAAAGGAACTGTTCGGTTATGATCGAAAAAGACAACAGCTGCATCGGCACCGCTCTTAAAAGGTGGAACAACCAAACATCCATTCAGTCCGGCAAATCCGCGGGGCTCATTTAAAAGAAGTTTAATTTCTTCCTCGTAGGCAAGCGAAAATTGCTCATCCAGCTCCTGTAAACTTTGATAATGAATAAATGGTGCATCCCTAATAATACGGTAAGCCTGGCCTGCTACGTGTACATCGGTTGCCGTGTAAGCCTTTTGAATTTTCATTTCGCATCCTCCATTTCATGTTCCATTGGGGGAATGAGTAAAAAGCCTTCTTTAAGCGGATCTTCCTCATTATAAAAGAACCGGTGCATCCCCATTAGCCATGCTGAACCTGTGATTCTTGTAATAACGGCCTCCACACCCTGAACATCTGTTGTTTCAAGGACTCGTCCACGGAATAAAGAGCCGACAATACTCTCATGCACAAATTCCTCATCGATGCCTATCTCCTTTTTAGAATAGAGGACAGATAATTTGGCCGATGTACCTGTTCCGCATGGTGAACGATCAATCCCGCCTGGAGGGACGATGACCGCATTTTTCACATCTGCTTCCTCATGGGTTGGCTCAGTGAAAAATTCAATATGGGTCAAACCGCGAATAAATGGATACTGTGGATGAACGATATCCGTTTTTTCATTAATCGTATTTCTAATTTTGATACCTATTTCAATAATTTTTGATGCATTCTCCGGTGTCAGCTCTAATCCAACAGATTTGGCATCAATAATTCCATAGAAATTACCGCCATAAGCAATGTCTGCATTGACGATTCCAATTCCCTCAACATCAACAGAGACACTCTTTAACAGAAAAGCAGGGACATTACAGAAGGAAACCTCCTTTGCTTTTCCGTTCTCTATCTTAATCTCTACCTCAACAAGACCTGCTGGTGTATCAAGTTTGATTGAAGTAACTGGTTCTTGAACAGGGATTAGCCCCGCTTCAACTAAAGCTGTACAAACACCGATTGTGTCATGTCCGCACATTGGCAAATATCCGCCGGTTTCGATATATATAACACCAATATCTGCTTCCAGATGGCATGGATCTGTCAATAGCGCACCTGACATGACATCATGTCCTCTTGGTTCATTCATCAGCAGCTTACGAATCCAGTCATACTCCTTTTGCATATGTAGCATTTTTTCGGACATTGTTACCCCTTTTAGCTCTGGGAGTCCACTAATCAATGTCCTTGTCGGATTTCCGCCCGTGTGTGTATCAATTGTTGTAAAAATTCGATTTGCCTTCATAAGCTCAACATCCTTTCCTTAAATCGGGAAAAGCTCAGCGGTTCAATTGGGATGCAAGTATCCTTTTTATTAATAATTTCCTCTATCACCTTTCCAGTTACAGCGGCAAGGCTAATTCCGTCTCCTTCATGACCGGCCGCAATATAATAGTTTGGAATTCCCTCAACTTCTGACACTATTGGCAAATGATCCTCCGTCCAAGGGCGTAAGCCCGCATAGGAACGTATGACCATCATGTCAGCCATTTTCGGATAAAATCTAATTGCACGATTGGCAATACATTTAATAATTTCATTGTTTATCTTTGTATTAAATCCAACAAATTCACGGCTACTTCCAATCAAGAAGTTTTGACTCTCAGTTGGTTCGAAAACAAGGGCTACGCCGTATTTTTCAGTAATCGAATCAACCTGGCGCTTGCCGCCAAATTTGGATATTAAGTAGCCAAATTCCATAACTTTTCTTGGACCTACAAATTCCTGGCGTGATGCGACAATGATGTGGCCTTTTCTTGGTTTAATTGGAATGGACAGATCCAGCATCTCGCCAATATATGGAGCCCATACACCTGCAGCATTAATAACATGGTTTGCGGTAAAAATTCCATTAGATGTTTCAACGGTAAATGTACCGTCCGGCTCCCTTCTCATTCCAGTAACCTCAGTTTGTTTATGGGCTTTAGCACCCATTTTCTTTGCACCCTCAAGAAGGTTAAAGGCAAGAAGATATGGGTTAACTGTTGAATCTGTTGCACATTCTAAACCGCCTAATAAATCATCAGCGAAATACTTGGAATCTTGGCGAATATCCTGACGGTCCAGCATCCTGAACGGCAAACCAGCCTCCTTCTGACGGTCAACCCACTTTCGTGCGGCTTCCATTTCTTCTTCTGTCTCACAGACAAGAATGCTCCCAGGAGCCCGATAATCAAAGGGTTGTTTCAATTCTCTGCTTAATTCATCTACTAATTTCTGACTGACAAGTGACATTTGACTATCAAATCCAGGGTCTTTATCAATAGCTAAAATATTTCCATCACAACGTGATGAAGTACCGCTAACAAATTCACCTTTTTCAATAACTGTTACATCTCGTCCAGATTTAGAAGTATAATAGGCAATTGCACAACCTATGATTCCCCCACCTATAACCAAAACGTCACAATAATTTCTCACAAAACCAACCTCCCTTCGTTTTCTTATATAATTTTATTAATGCAAATTTCGTGCCAACTTTTACAAATGCGTAAAAACAACAACTTCCAAACTATTTTTACAATTATTCCAAATACTCTTTTTGTATCCGCTTGCAATTGTCAAAATTTTTGATAAACTGGTGTATAAAATATTAAACAGTGTAAAAATATTTTTACATATTAAGGAGGCTGTCATGTTTGAATTACCGTCAGTCAAAGAAATAATTGAAAATAATTTTATCTATCTAAACCAAGTAGTTAATGAAAGCACTTTAGGAAGGGTTCATTTGCATGATTCCTTCTCTGTATTAGCTGATGTTTGCAAGCACTATCCAGCTGTTACCGTCACAGATTCAAGCGGTCAAGACCTTGGCTGCATCACAAATGAACAAATCATTGATTTTTTGCATGATTCCTACAATCAATTAAAGGCTTTCTATGAAACTGTCATTGAAACGATGGACGCCTCAGTGACAGTAATCGATGCGAATGAGCGTGTCCGCACATGGACACAAGGAGCAGAAAAAATTTTCTCCGTCAAAAAAGATGAGATTTTAGGCAAACCAATTATAGAATTCTTTGAACATCAGAATCTAGAAATCTTAGAAACATTGCACAAAGGAAAAAGAATTCGGGGAAAGGATCACCAAGCAAGATCTAATCTATTTGTTCATATAAATGCAAACCCTGTTTACTTTAATGAAAGGATTATCGGGGCAGTTGTATCGGAAACCGATGTGACAAACCAGGTTGTTCTTAATGAAAAATTATTTAATATGTCGACAGAGGTTCGCCGTTTAGAACAGGAGATGGCGAAATACAGGCCTTTAGATCCCTTTAATGACATTAAGGGGAAAAGCACTGCGATGGAAAAAACGGTGCAAATGGCGAAAAAGGTGTGCTCTGTCCGATCAACCGTATTAATCTTAGGAGAAAGCGGGGTCGGCAAGGAGGTCTTTGCCAAATCCATTCATGAGGCAACCGAAGGGACTGACGCACCATTTATTTCAATCAACTGCGGTGCCATTCCTGAATCATTATTTGAAAGTGAATTATTCGGCTATGAACGCGGTGCCTTTTCCGGTGCGGATCATAGAGGTAAAAAGGGAAAAATTGAACTCGCTAAAGGCGGTACTCTTTTTCTTGATGAAATAGGCGAAATGCCTTTAGAAATGCAGGTCAAAATGCTTCGCGTACTTCAGGAAAGAAAGTATTACAAGGTTGGCGGTGAAAAAGAAATTGAGGCTGATTTCCGGGTAATTGCCGCAACAAATAGGGATTTAACTGAATTAATAAAAGAAGGCCAATTTCGTGAGGATTTATATTATCGGCTGAATGTCGTCAGTTTAAAAATTCCTCCATTAAGGGATCGCCGCGAAGATATCGTTGAACTGATTTATCATTTTTTAAAGGATTTTTCACTACGCTATCAGCGACCGGTCCACCACTTTTCACAGGAAGTTATGCAAGAGATGCTTCAATATAATTGGCCAGGCAATGTCCGAGAGCTCCGTAATGTCGTTGAACGCCTTGTTGTTTTTGCGACAGATGGCGTCATTCGAAAAGAATATTTGCCATTTCATTCAGTAATGAGCTATCCAGATGTATCTGATACGGACCTTCAGGAAAACCAAATGGAATTGAACACGACCATTTTGCCACTTCAGGAGGAAATGGATCAGCACGAGAAAAAGGTACTCGAAAAAGCATTGGAATTAACCCATGGCAACAAATTAGAATGCTCGAAAAAGCTAGGGATCACCCGAGCAACCCTTTACAATCGTCTAAAACGCCTCAGCTTAAGCTAATTTAAAATATAGACTTCAAAGTTGGTACGATTCTTGCATTATATTTTTACATATAGCTGAAGAGGGGGAATTTCCAAATGAATAACAAAGAAGCACTTGTGATCTGTCGTTGTGAAGAGGTTACCTATGGACAAGTTTTCGCAACTGCAAAAGAACATCAATGCACATCCAGGGAGCTAAAGCTTAGAACTAGGGCTGGAATGGGTTTTTGTGGAGGACGCACTTGTAGAGTCATGGTCGATCGGATCATTGAAAGTATCAAACCTAATACAGAAGAAGGAGATATCCCATTAAAATATCAGCCTCCAATTCGCCCTGTAACTTTTGGAACGGCAGGTGAAAATCATGAATAGAATTATAGATCATCCAATTTTAGGAAAATTAGCTGATAGAAAAAAGATTCCATTCAAATTTGAGGGAAAAGAATATGAGGCAAATGAAAATGAAACAATTGCCGCAGCCCTGCTAGCAAACGGTGTGAGAACACTGCGTGTTCATGAGGAAAATGGAACACCAAGAGGGTTTTATTGCAATATCGGCCACTGTATGGAATGCCGTGTAAATGTAAATGGTCAGGCCAATGTAAGAGCCTGTTTAACTGTTGTGAAGGAAAATATGGTTGTTGAAAAAGGGAAACAACATCCTAATATTGTTAAAAGGATGGTGGAGAATCGATGATAGATGTAATCGTAATTGGAGCTGGACCGGCTGGTTTAGCTGGTGCCATATCATGTGCAGAAAATGGCTTAAAAGTAACCGTCATTGATGAATTTGTCAGACCCGGTGGAAGATTACTCGGCCAGTTGCACCAGGAACCGTCTGGTGAATGGTGGAATGGAATAAAAGAATCAGAGCGTCTGCACAATGAAGCTCAAAAACAATCAATAGATATCCGCTGTGGCGTTTCTGTATACAACCTTGAAAAAGACGAGGATTCATGGAATGTTCATACTAATATAGGGACACTAACAGCTCCTTATGTGCTAGTGGCAACTGGTGCAGCCGAGTTCCCAATTCCTGTACCAGGCTGGACACTTCCAGGCGTTATGTCCGTTGGGGCTGCACAGGTCATGACCAATGTTCATCGTGTCGAGGTCGGCAAAAAAGGCATCATCATTGGTGCTAACATTCTAGCATTTGCAATTTTAAACGAGCTGCAATTAGCTGGAATTAATGTGAATCGTATTGTTCTGCCAGAAAAGAGCCCTCTCAGCAAAAATGCCGGAGAACCAGAGGTAGTCATGAAGTCGCTTCTAAATGCGGCCCATCTTGCCCCGTCACCAATCTTGCGTTTCGGTAGTAGTTTTATGAAAAATGAAGGATTCCGCAAATTAGGAATGAAGTTTTTCCCTAAGAACGGCGTTAAGGTGAATGGCACACCATTGCAGCTTAGAAAAGCAGCTCTTGAAATTCTTGGCAAGGATCAGGTAGAAGGCGTCCTCACTGCAGATATTGATGTGAATGGAAATGTGATCAAAGGTACGGAAAAAGTTTACGAAGCAGACTTTGTATGTATCGCAGGCGGCTTGTATCCGCTAGCAGAGCTCACAGCAGTTGCCGGTTGCCCATTCAAATACGTTCCAGAACTTGGTGGACATGTTCCGCATCATTCTGAAAAAATGGAAACTCCGCTCGAAGGATTATTTGTTGCCGGAAATATCACTGGCATCGAGAGCGGGAAAATAGCCATGGCTCAAGGAACAACGGCCGGTATTTCAATTGCTAAACATGCTGGGAAAGGTAGCACTGATATCAACGAGAAGCTTGAACAGGCAATGAAGAACGTTCATACTGTCCGTCAAAACGCTGCCATCCAATTCAACCCTGAAGTTGCAAACGGCCGCAGGAAAATTTATGAGCTTTGGGACGTTTTTTATGGGAAAGAACAGGATACTTTGCAAGAGATAGGATAAAGTTTAGAATGGATCATTCTGGAAATAACATGACTGAAATTTTTATGATCTAACCGTCAATTTTATTGTGATTTTTGCAATCTACATTATCCAACAGTTACTAACAAAAAATAAAGGTACCAGATTAATTCACGAATATGAAGATCCTCTTGAGTTCGTACACATAGGTTTCCCCTCAAATTTGATAGAGCTATTAACTAATCTAAATAACAAAAAGAAATAACCCGGAGCATCCCTATTCTCCAGGTTATTTCTTTAATACAATTTTACAAGCGACGGAATCCGTAGAAACCCCGCCTTATTTAAATTCCTATACTTCACACGACACCTAACCGGCTCGATATAAACAAACCTATTATCCTCCGAAATAACAATGTTTCTATTATCTAGTTTCTTCCGAACAGCTTGTGGCATAAATTCCATTAAGATACCAGCTAGATACCTGAAGCAAATGGAATCTAACTGGTTAAAATGAAGTACTTCTTTAAATTTAGGGCCATCTACCCGCCTTATCCTAATCCCGAATCGCGGCTAATTTTCATCAACAAAATTAGTTTGCCGAAAAGACTTAGCGGATCCCCACAAATTTTTTATGCTCCTTAATAACAAGTGCTATAAAGCTTTCGCGCTCCTCTTCACTACTTTTAAGAAGTTTAATATTTTCAGGCTTGCTTAAGAACCGTTTCACCTTCTTGTTATGCCAAATAATATAATTATAGCGAACATCCTTATCCAATTGGGAAAACCACTCTTCTCCCTTTAATTCACCAATATTTTTTTCAAGTTTAGACTTCGGAGTAGGGATGATTGCATCCAAAATACCACTAAATAACTCACCAATTAAATCACCGATAAAATCACTAATCAACATCATTCCGGCTCCTTGTCATATATGAAGTTGCTTACTAGTTTAAATATATTCTTTGGGGAGAAGGAAGTAAACGTCTGATGACAGGAGATATATATGAAAAAATAGAATCAATTCGTTACCTCAATCCGACCTGGTCCAATTTTAATGTTGACAATTTTGACACAAACTAACTTCTCTACTAACCAAATATTGTGATACGATCAAAGTAGTTCAACATATAGAACCTAGTTTATTATACAAAACCACATAAAAATATTGAGGTGAAACATTTTTGGAATCAAAATATCGTGTCCCTGCGATTGAAAGAGCAAGCATCATTCTTAATCAAATTGCAAAAGAACCAGCAAAACTTCGTCTAATTGACTTGTCAAAGTCATTAGAGATTAATAAAAGTACTATGTATTCCTTACTAACTACGCTTGAATCCCTTGGATGGATTGTCAAAGGTAAAGGAGATACCTACTCCCTTGGACCATCCTTAGGTGCGCTAAGTGCAGCCTACTTTCGACAATTTAGCATTTTACAGTCCTTTTATTTAGAAGCCTATAAATCGGTAAATAAGATCGAGGAAAACATCCAATTAGGGATTTTAGATGGCAAGAAGGTTATTTACTTAGCCAAAGAAGAGGGAAATTCACCTGTTCGCTTACTAACCGACCCAGGCATGAGCTTTCCGGCGCATGCCTCAGCAATAGGTAAAATCCAATTGTTGCAATACAGCTTTGATCAACTGAAAGAATTGTACCAAGACACAGAATTAGAAAGTGTCACTCCAAATACAGTAACAGATCTTAATGTTTTATCGGCACAGCTCGAAACTGCAAAACAACAAGGATATATTTGTGAAACACAAGAAGCAGTACCAGGATTTTTCTGTGTAGCAGCACCAATTTACAATCATGAAAACAAAATTATCGCTGGCGTCAGTTTTACAATGCTTGAAAGCAGCTGGAATGAGAAGCAGGACGCAGCACGAGAAGAAATTACTGACATTGCCGGGCGCCTATCGAAGCAAGCAGGATATATCAACTAAGCCATCGATTTAGTAAATCCTTTTAGCATTTAGAATAGTTTTGAGCATAAGGATTTCATTTAAGGAGGTGATTCCCCTAAATTCGAAAGCGTTACCAGTCATTCGAGTACCTGTTTCCAAGCACCAATACATATCCAAAATGATGAAAAAGAACGAAGCAAGCTTTACCAAGGGTGGAAACCCTAATCTAGATATAAGGGAGAGAGTGCGATGCAAACAGTTAAAAAATTTCATGGGGTCATTCCCCCCGTTGCTACCATCCTTAACAAAGATGGCCGCCTTGATGAAAAAGGAATGGCAACACTGATTGATTTTCTTATCGATTCAAAAGTTGACGGGCTGTTTTTCTTAGGCTCAGGAGGCGAATTTGCTTCAATGTCTATCGAACTACGAAAAGAAGTAGCTGAATTTACCACTCGCTATGTAAATGGCAGAGTGCCCGTTGTAATCGGGACAGGTACACCAAACACGAAGGAAACCATTGCATTAAGCTTACATGCAAAAGAAGCAGGCGCCGATGGCCTTGTCATCATTAATCCTTATTACTATAAGCTTACTGAGGAGAGCCTTTTCCAACACTTTACCGAAATAGCAGAAAATGTGGATCTGCCGATTATTTTATATAACTATCCGGAAATGACAGGTCAAGACTTATCCCCGGAAATGGTCCTAAAATTGGTCCAACAAAATCCTAATATCATTGGTATTAAGGAAACCATCGTCTCAGTGGGACATACAAGAGAAATGATTCGAACCGTCAAGGCAGAAAAACCTGGTTTTGCAGTATTTTGCGGATATGACGATCACTTCTTTAATACGTTAGCTCTTGGCGGAGATGGTTCAATCGGCTTAACTGCGAACTTCGCTCCGGAAATTCAAGTTGGAATCTATCAAGCTTTTAAAGAAGGTAGTTTTGATCAAGCGATTACGCTTCACCGCCAACTAGCTTCATTACTAGAATTGTATAAACTTAATTCACCATTCATGAATGTCGTGAAGGAAGCAATGGTTATGCGAGGAATAGAGGTTTCTACCGAAGTTTTAGCACCAGTAAGACCCCTTAGCGAAGAAAAGAAGTTGTTTTTAAAAAGCTATCTAAAAGAAGTATTGCCAGAAAAAGTGCCCCTTGCTTCCAAGTAGAAAAAATCACTGCATTTCCAAACGAGGGAATGTAGTGCTTTTTTTACATAAATATCTTAATTGCTTGAATCAATTCTATTAACAAAATCTGCCCATGTTCGTCAAGTTTCCCCTTCAACCAAACGTTTGGTTAAATTGACTTCACCCCATGGTAAACAAGGGCTGGTCCTTGACAACGAATAAATAAAATGTTGAAAAATGAAATCAAAATACGAGAAAAATAGCGAAACAACCACTTTTTTCACCTATCGACATACTTTCGACTAAATACAATATAGGCTATACTAATCAAACGTTTGGTTGAAACTGCTGCAAGGGCTGCTACCTATGAATTTCACCTACCAAACTAGCAAGAAACTTGTCGAATGACGCAAATAAATTCCGCAGGAAATAACCTACCTTTCCCCATAATCAGATTAGTTTCTACTGAACTCCTCTCCTTCCAACACCTATCCGAATCCCATTCAAAGAATTTTGCAATTCACCCCAAATTTAACTGAAACTACGAAAAAGTACCTCCAAAAATGAAATTTGCTAGCAAAAATAGCCTCTTACAGGCCAAAAACCCTTCCAAATATGAATAATGTCGATTCGATACAATCGTGTATTCCCGTTATGGTATAGGTACCCGGGAATACATGAATAGCGCGCTTTCTGAAAGGACTTTCCCTTGGAAAGCTTTGAACAATTAGTCGATCAGTACCAACCGATGCTCCATAAAATCATCAAATCGCTCCACCTATACAAAGACAAGGACGAATTCTATCAACACAGTCTGATTGCCCTTTGGGAAGCAAGCCAACGCTTCGACCCCCAAAAGGGGAGCTTCACCAACTATGCCTACACCTATATCAAAGGCTTCCTTCTGATGGAATTGAAAAAATCACACCTAGACCAGGAACGATATGTTTACCCTGATGAGGAATTCTGGGACCTTGTCGTGGATTCCTATTGGGATGACCCATTACAGAAGGAAATTCTCTTATCCTACTGCACAACACTGACACCAAATCAAAAGAAATGGCTCCTGTATACCATGTGCGATCGCCTATCAATCAAGGAAATTGCCGAACTAGAAAAAGTCTCCTTATCAGCAGTGAAAGGCTGGCGTAGCGGGGCCAGAGAAAAAGTAAAAAACTTAGTACGTGAGTAGAATTTGGCCGTACAGGTCAGATATTCGTTAGGACATACGAAACTCACAAGTGTTCAATATATTATGCAGACAACAAAGGGCGCCCAAAAGGGGGTCGAAGAAGCGGTCAAAGCAGTTGGCGAGCTAACGGGAGTTCCAATCAATTATTATGTAGAAACCAATTATGGCGGCTTTCAGGCTATGGTAGATGCCGTTGATGGTATTGAGATGAACGTCCCATTTGCTGTGAAATTAACCCATCCATGGTATGCTGAAAATAAGAACAAAGTCATAAATGCCGGTACACATTCCTTTGATGGAAAAATGGTTGCCGAAGTTGTGCACGAGCGTTATTCCCTTGCAAGTGGTAGTACCACCAAATTCCCGGTGAAGGAAAAAGAATGTACGATGATATTCTGAAGGCAAATAACTACCAGTTAGTCATTGATCAAGAAAAAATAAAAGAACTAGTAACAAAGAACTTTTAACGTTAAAGCCGAATGATGGTTGAATGATAAAACCATCATTCGGCTTTTTTTTACACTACTTGTCGAAATATTTTATTCATTTTCTCCACACTTCTCCCTTTTCTCCTATTTGTATTTGGTTATTATATAGGAAACAATCTCGTTTCATATACTCTAGTTGACCTTTCGGGGATGCATATTCCTTTTAGGGCATTTATTGATGATAACACCAGGTGAAAGCGTTTTCGCAAATAATGTTTATCTATGTCTATCTTGGGAGTGGATTTCATGGACAAGCAGGGAAATCTTTTAGTTGGACTAGTCTGGGGTACATCTCTCAGTATTCCGTTATGGATTGCGTTTTTCGGCTGGTTAAAATTACTTACACATATAATTTTCTAAATCTAATTGGATATCTTCAGGTAAAAAGAAAGCGTAACGATCCTTATTAAGTTAGGGATTTTTTTATTTTGTCTGTTTCATTGAGTTCAGCAAAAGATAAAGTTTGTTCTTAAATTAAGGGCTTTTCATTGATATGTATTTAATAATGTTATCTTCGGGAGTAGACTAATAGTAATAGTGGTCCGGGGCCTTTTTACCAAATAATGGACAAAGGGAAGGAGATGTCACTTGCTTTGGAGAAATTATAGTTACATATTTTTTGGGGGAGATGTGCACCATGAGACAAAGCCGACAATATCAATCTCCATATGCTGCACTGTTTTGGTCATGTGTTTTACCAGGCTTCGGACAGTTTTACAATAAAGATTATATTGTTGGAGCAGTGTTGATCGTCTTGGAATTTTTAATCAATTTAAATTCAAATTTAAATATCTCTCTCATCGGTTCATTCAAAGGTGATATTCAATTGGCACATCAAGCGATTGATTATAGATGGGCGCTTTTTTACCCATCCCTATATGGTTATGGAATTTGGCAGGCATTTAACGCTGCAAAAGCCAATAATGATAAAATGTTAGGAAATGATGCTGGCCAAAGGACCTATTTATCAGGATTCTTTCTTGGTTTGGTATTAGGTATGGATTTTGGTTTATTTTGGCATGACTCCAGTTTTATCACACATTTTAGATTCATTCGATTATTGGATTTCCCTGTCTTTAATGGACTTACACTAGGATTAATGGTAGGAATTCTCGGACATATCATGGAGAATATGTTTTATCGAAAACACAAAGCAGCCCACAGTAACTAAAAAATAGACAGATCGAATTCCACATTCATTTGAGGTAAGTGCCGATTAAATAAGCTCCCAGAGCTCATCAAAGTTCTATTAACTATGCCTAAAAAAACATTTCCACCATTCTCCCGCACAATCCATATTACCCCCATTGTTGGTTAATTAACGATTAACTCAAAATGCACATTAGAAAAACCACCTTTGAGAAAGTAAATATTTTCTCAAAGGTGGTTAATATTTTTAAGTAACAGTTAAATTTTCCCACTAGTTCAAAAAAAGCTCCGCAGGTAGGACTCGAACCTACGACCGATCGGTTAACAGCCGATAGCTCTACCACTGAGCTACTGCGGAATAATATCATGGTGGGCCTAAATGGACTCGAACCATCGACCTCACGCTTATCAGGCGTGCGCTCTAACCAGCTGAGCTATAGGCCCAATTTGGAGCGGGTGAAGAGAATCGAACTCTCATCATCAGCTTGGAAGGCTGAGGTTTTACCACTAAACTACACCCGCATTTTAAAATTTGGAGGCGGCACCCGGATTTGAACCGGGGATAAAGGTTTTGCAGACCTCTGCCTTACCACTTGGCTATGCTGCCTAACTATTATTGGGGAAACCCCATTTAACTTAATGATGGCTCAGGACGGAATCGAACCGCCGACACAAGGATTTTCAGTCCTTTGCTCTACCGACTGAGCTACTGAGCCTATATGTACTTTTCTAAAAAAAATCTATATTAGAACAGTAGATAACCTACTGGGATAAAGATGGCGGTCCGGACGGGACTCGAACCCGCGACCTCCTGCGTGACAGGCAGGCATTCTAACCAGCTGAACTACCGGACCAGAGTTTTTTCAAGCTATGCTTGAAAATAACCTTCATTAATTGCGGGGACAGGATTTGAACCTGCGACCTTCGGGTTATGAGCCCGACGAGCTACCGGACTGCTCCACCCCGCGACAATATTATTTATAAAATGAAAATGGAGGAGGAAGAGGGATTCGAACCCCCGCGCGGTGTTACCCGCCTGTCGGTTTTCAAGACCGATCCCTTCAGCCAAACTTGGGTATTCCTCCGTATAAGTGGAGCCTAGCGGGATCGAACCGCTGACCTCCTGCGTGCAAAGCAGGCGCTCTCCCAGCTGAGCTAAGGCCCCGTATATTAATGTAAAATGGTCGGGAAGACAGGATTCGAACCTGCGACCCCTTGGTCCCAAACCAAGTGCTCTACCAAGCTGAGCTACTTCCCGTTTTGCTGCATTTAAAAAGCTATGGTGCCGAGGACCGGAATCGAACCGGTACGGTAGTCACCTACCGCAGGATTTTAAGTCCTGTGCGTCTGCCAGTTCCGCCACCCCGGCATCAATGGAGCGGAAGACGGGATTCGAACCCGCGACCCCCACCTTGGCAAGGTGATGTTCTACCACTGAACTACTTCCGCATATATGAAAAGTTATTTTACTAACGCAGAAAAGATTTGGTGCGGGTGAAGGGAGTCGAACCCCCACGCCTTGCGGCGCCAGATCCTAAGTCTGGTGCGTCTGCCAATTCCGCCACACCCGCAATATTGAAAGCTATTTTGCTGCCGCAAAATAATAATGGTGAGCCATGAAGGACTCGAACCTTCGACCCTCTGATTAAAAGTCAGATGCTCTACCAACTGAGCTAATGGCTCATCGTATGATGAGAAAAAAATGGTGCCGGCGAGAGGACTTGAACCCCCAACCTACTGATTACAAGTCAGTTGCTCTACCAATTGAGCTACCCCGGCATTGGAAATATGGTGGAGGATGACGGGCTCGAACCGCCGACCCTCTGCTTGTAAGGCAGATGCTCTCCCAGCTGAGCTAATCCTCCACAATGGTGACCCCTACGGGACTCGAACCCGTGTTACCTCCGTGAAAGGGAGGTGTCTTAACCGCTTGACCAAGGGGCCGTATTAAATTTTCACAAAAAAATAGCCCCAAAGGGTTTGCCTGGCAACGTCCTACTCTCACAGGGACGCGTGTCCCAACTACCATCGGCGCTGAGAAGCTTAACTTCCGTGTTCGGTATGGGAACGGGTGTGACCTTCTCGCCATTGCTGCCAGACTTATTTTTTTAGAGGAATCATTCCCTCAAAACTAGATAATGCAGAAGAAGTTGTAAAAACGAGTTCGCTTTAAAATTTGGTTAAGTCCTCGAACGATTAGTATCAGTCAGCTCCACATGTTACCACGCTTCCACCTCTGACCTATCAACCTGATCATCTTTCAGGGTTCTTACTAGCTTGCGCTATGGGAAATCTCATCTTGAGGGGGGCTTCATGCTTAGATGCTTTCAGCACTTATCCCGTCCGCACATAGCTACCCAGCGATGCCCTTGGCAGAACAACTGGTACACCAGCGGTGCGTCCATCCCGGTCCTCTCGTACTAAGGACAGCTCCTCTCAAATTTCCTGCGCCCACGACGGATAGGGACCGAACTGTCTCACGACGTTCTGAACCCAGCTCGCGTACCGCTTTAATGGGCGAACAGCCCAACCCTTGGGACCGACTACAGCCCCAGGATGCGATGAGCCGACATCGAGGTGCCAAACCTCCCCGTCGATGTGGACTCTTGGGGGAGATAAGCCTGTTATCCCCGGGGTAGCTTTTATCCGTTGAGCGATGGCCCTTCCATGCGGAACCACCGGATCACTAAGCCCGACTTTCGTCCCTGCTCGACTTGTAGGTCTCGCAGTCAAGCTCCCTTGTGCCTTTACACTCTGCGAATGATTTCCAACCATTCTGAGGGAACCTTTGGGCGCCTCCGTTACTCTTTAGGAGGCGACCGCCCCAGTCAAACTGCCCACCTGACACTGTCTCCCACCCCGATCAGGGGTACGGGTTAGAATTTCAATACAGCCAGGGTAGTATCCCACCGACGCCTCCACCGAAGCTAGCGCTCCGGCTTCTCAGGCTCCTACCTATCCTGTACAAGCTGTACCAAAATTCAATATCAGGCTACAGTAAAGCTCCACGGGGTCTTTCCGTCCTGTCGCGGGTAACCTGCATCTTCACAGGTACTATAATTTCACCGAGTCTCTCGTTGAGACAGTGCCCAGATCGTTACGCCTTTCGTGCGGGTCGGAACTTACCCGACAAGGAATTTCGCTACCTTAGGACCGTTATAGTTACGGCCGCCGTTTACTGGGGCTTCGATTCAGAGCTTCGCTTAGCAGCTAACCCCTCCTCTTAACCTTCCAGCACCGGGCAGGCGTCAGCCCCTATACTTCGCCTTGCGGCTTCGCAGAGACCTGTGTTTTTGCTAAACAGTCGCCTGGGCCTATTCACTGCGGCTCTTCGAGGCTATTCACCTCAAAAAGCACCCCTTCTCCCGAAGTTACGGGGTCATTTTGCCGAGTTCCTTAACGAGAGTTCTCTCGCTCACCTTAGGATTCTCTCCTCGCCTACCTGTGTCGGTTTGCGGTACGGGCACCATTTATCTCGCTAGAGGCTTTTCTTGGCAGTGTGGAATCAGGAACTTCGGTACTAAATTTCCCTCGCTATCACAGCTCAGCCTTATGTGAGAAGCGGATTTGCCTACTTCTCAGCCTAACTGCTTAGACGCGCATATCCAACAGCGCGCTTACCCTATCCTCCTGCGTCCCCCCATTGCTCAAACGATAAAGAGGTGGTACAGGAATATCAACCTGTTGTCCATCGCCTACGCCTTTCGGCCTCGGCTTAGGTCCCGACTAACCCTGAGCGGACGAGCCTTCCTCAGGAAACCTTAGGCATTCGGTGGATGAGATTCTCACTCATCTTTCGCTACTCATACCGGCATTCTCACTTCTAAGCGCTCCACCAGTCCTTACGGTCTAGCTTCAACGCCCTTAGAACGCTCTCCTACCACTGACATCTAAGATGTCAATCCACAGCTTCGGTGATACGTTTAGCCCCGGTACATTTTCGGCGCAGAGTCATTCGACCAGTGAGCTATTACGCACTCTTTAAATGGTGGCTGCTTCTAAGCCAACATCCTGGTTGTCTAAACAACTCCACATCCTTTTCCACTTAACGTATACTTTGGGACCTTAGCTGGTGGTCTGGGCTGTTTCCCTTTTGACTACGGATCTTATCACTCGCAGTCTGACTCCCACGGATAAGTCTTTGGCATTCGGAGTTTGTCTGAATTCGGTAACCCGATGAGGGCCCCTAGTCCAAACAGTGCTCTACCTCCAAGACTCTTACTACGTGAGGCTAGCCCTAAAGCTATTTCGGAGAGAACCAGCTATCTCCAAGTTCGATTGGAATTTCTCCGCTACCCACACCTCATCCCCGCACTTTTCAACGTGCGTGGGTTCGGGCCTCCATCCAGTGTTACCTGGACTTCACCCTGGACATGGGTAGATCACCTGGTTTCGGGTCTACGACCACATACTAAAAACGCCCTATTCAGACTCGCTTTCGCTGCGGCTCCGTCTTTTCAACTTAACCTTGCATGGGATCGTAACTCGCCGGTTCATTCTACAAAAGGCACGCTATTACCCATTAACGGGCTCTAACTACTTGTAGGCACACGGTTTCAGGAACTATTTCACTCCCCTTCCGGGGTGCTTTTCACCTTTCCCTCACGGTACTGGTTCACTATCGGTCACTAGGGAGTATTTAGCCTTGGGAGATGGTCCTCCCTGCTTCCGACCGGATTTCTCGTGTCCGGCCGTACTCAGGATCCACTCAGGAGGGAACGAAGTTTCGACTACAGGGTTTTTACCTTCTATGACGGACCTTTCCAGGTCGCTTCATCTACCCCGTTCCTTTGTAACTCCATATTGAGTGTCCTACAACCCCAAGAGGCAAGCCTCTTGGTTTGGGCTATGTCCCGTTTCGCTCGCCGCTACTCAGGGAATCGCGTTTGCTTTCTCTTCCTCCGGGTACTTAGATGTTTCAGTTCCCCGGGTATGCCTTCTATACCCTATGTATTCAGGTAAAGATACTGTTCCATTACGAACAGTGGGTTCCCCCATTCGGAAATCTCCGGATCAAAGCTTACTTACAGCTCCCCGAAGCATATCGGTGTTAGTCCCGTCCTTCATCGGCTCCTAGTGCCAAGGCATTCACCGTGCGCCCTTTCTAACTTAACCTAAAAGGTTTATAACTCTTAATTCAATAAGAGAGAAAAACTAAAATGGCGATTACTCGGTTCTTACATTGACTTCTTCATTACGATTATCTAGTTTTCAAAGAACGATTGAAAAAAGCTTTGAGAGAATTGTACTCTCAAAACTAAACAAACAAAGATCGTGTCAAAAGCAAACTGTTTTGTCTGGCTCACAAGTCCAGCTTTATCCTTAGAAAGGAGGTGATCCAGCCGCACCTTCCGATACGGCTACCTTGTTACGACTTCACCCCAATCATCTGTCCCACCTTAGGCGGCTGGCTCCTTACGGTTACCCCACCGACTTCGGGTGTTACAAACTCTCGTGGTGTGACGGGCGGTGTGTACAAGGCCCGGGAACGTATTCACCGCGGCATGCTGATCCGCGATTACTAGCGATTCCGGCTTCATGCAGGCGAGTTGCAGCCTGCAATCCGAACTGAGAATGGTTTTATGGGATTGGCTAAACCTCGCGGTCTTGCAGCCCTTTGTACCATCCATTGTAGCACGTGTGTAGCCCAGGTCATAAGGGGCATGATGATTTGACGTCATCCCCACCTTCCTCCGGTTTGTCACCGGCAGTCACCTTAGAGTGCCCAACTAAATGCTGGCAACTAAGATCAAGGGTTGCGCTCGTTGCGGGACTTAACCCAACATCTCACGACACGAGCTGACGACAACCATGCACCACCTGTCACTCTGTCCCCCGAAGGGGAACGTCCTATCTCTAGGAGTGTCAGAGGATGTCAAGACCTGGTAAGGTTCTTCGCGTTGCTTCGAATTAAACCACATGCTCCACCGCTTGTGCGGGCCCCCGTCAATTCCTTTGAGTTTCAGCCTTGCGGCCGTACTCCCCAGGCGGAGTGCTTAATGCGTTAGCTGCAGCACTAAGGGGCGGAAACCCCCTAACACTTAGCACTCATCGTTTACGGCGTGGACTACCAGGGTATCTAATCCTGTTTGCTCCCCACGCTTTCGCGCCTCAGCGTCAGTTACAGACCAGAAAGCCGCCTTCGCCACTGGTGTTCCTCCACATCTCTACGCATTTCACCGCTACACGTGGAATTCCGCTTTCCTCTTCTGCACTCAAGTCCCCCAGTTTCCAATGACCCTCCACGGTTGAGCCGTGGGCTTTCACATCAGACTTAAAGGACCGCCTGCGCGCGCTTTACGCCCAATAATTCCGGACAACGCTTGCCACCTACGTATTACCGCGGCTGCTGGCACGTAGTTAGCCGTGGCTTTCTGGTTAGGTACCGTCAAGGTACCGGCAGTTACTCCGGTACTTGTTCTTCCCTAACAACAGAGCTTTACGACCCGAAGGCCTTCATCGCTCACGCGGCGTTGCTCCATCAGACTTTCGTCCATTGTGGAAGATTCCCTACTGCTGCCTCCCGTAGGAGTCTGGGCCGTGTCTCAGTCCCAGTGTGGCCGATCACCCTCTCAGGTCGGCTACGCATCGTCGCCTTGGTGAGCCGTTACCTCACCAACTAGCTAATGCGCCGCGGGCCCATCTGTAAGTGACAGCCGAAACCGTCTTTCAGCTTTTCCTCATGAGAGGAAAAGGATTATCCGGTATTAGCACCGGTTTCCCGGTGTTATCCCAGTCTTACAGGCAGGTTGCCCACGTGTTACTCACCCGTCCGCCGCTAATCACCGAAGTGATTCGCTCGACTTGCATGTATTAGGCACGCCGCCAGCGTTCGTCCTGAGCCAGGATCAAACTCTCCAAGAAAGTTGATTAGCTCATTTGTTACGTTGGCTTAGCTTCATTTCTGAAACTAATAATTTTTGTTTGTTTTGCACGATATTGTTTGTTTAGTTTTCAAAGAACAATTTATTATGTCAGAAGCGACATTTACTATCATATCAACTTTCTATCATTATGTCAATATAATATTTTATCTTTTTTCTATCACTTTTTGCTATAAAATATGTTCGGCTAAAAGCGACTTTCTTATAGTATCATCTTCGATTTATTTATGCAATAGGGAGAATTACTTTTTTAAATAGAAGTTTTTGAATTGAAAGCTTTTTGGATAACTTTTCTCATGATATAGATCAATAGAAAATTGCTTTATTTCCAAATGAAAAGTTTTCATGTTCCAACTATTCAAAGAGCCAAACGAAGGACTGGCTCAACGAACAATCTTTCTAAATGTACTAGGATAAACCTCTTTCTCATGCTTTTCCAAATACCACTACTAATTGTAATAAATTTCTATATAATGGATTTAGGTAGGAGCACTTCAGTGTCTCTGCAGTGCTCCGTTTATATAGATAAAAAGAGGGGGGCGAAACATTCAATGTCGAATGATCATGAGGTTTTATTAGATAAAGGAAAGCAAAATGGTCCAAAAGTGAAAATAGAAAGGAAAGAGGGAGAACCGACGCCAGCTTTCAAAGGGGCTTCTTGGGCAGCGTTATTGGTGGGTGTGACGGCTTATCTAATCGGCCTATATAACGCATCGATGCAACTGAACGAAAAGGGATATTACTTTGCCGTTTTGGTATTCGGGCTTTATTCAGCAGTTTCTTTACAAAAAGCAGTAAGAGATAAAGATGAGGGAATACCAGTTACTAATATATATTATGGTATTAGCTGGTTTGCACTTATTGTAGCTATCGCATTAATGGGGATCGGTTTATTCAATGCAGGAAGTATTGATTTAAGCGAGAAGGGATTTTACGGTATGGCATTTGTTCTAAGTTTATTTGCAGCCATTACGGTTCAAAAGAACATTAGAGATACACAAGTGGCAAGAGAACGAAATTGATTAGGGAAGTAGGGAGCAAGAGAACCATCCCCTTGCTTCCCCCTTGCTAGCTCTTTAACTTTTCAATTTCCTGATTGAGCTCTTCTTCACTCACAAAGCTGTTATAGGCTGCGTCAAACTGAGCGAGTTGTGTAGAAAACTGATTGCCCACTTGTACTTCTGCTTCCATCATTAAGATCTGATCTTCAGCACGAGCTACTCCTCTTGCAATATCATCCGTATTGAAAGAAACCGTCGCTTTCTGGATTTGTTTCTTCGACTGCGCCACATTGGCTCGGGATGCGAGCAAGATTTTCTTTTGCTGCATTTGGTTGTATGTTTCCTTCAGTTGGTCCAATTTTTCAATAAGAATTTTTGTTTGTCCCTTAAGCGACTCTAATTGTCCCTGATAAAGATGTAACTGGCTTTCTTGATTGAGTTTCTCTTGAACAGCTAATTTTGCCATCGCCTCGTCGCCATGTTCAATCGCGAGTTTGGCCTGACGGGTACGCTTGTCCACCAACGCTTTCACCTGTGAAATTAGTGCCTCTTGCTTTTTCTCTACATAAATTTGTCTTGCTAGCGCTTTCTGACCTTTGACAATTTCCTGCTCCATTTCCCTCGAATACTCATTTAACATCTCAATCGGATCCTCAATCCCGTCTAATAATCCGTTAATGTCTGCCTTTGCAATCGTTTTGATTCTTTTAAAAATACCCATATTATTCATTCTCCTTTTTATTTAATAGATTTTTTTCCCATTGATCTAAAACGCTAGCATTTTGGTTTGTGACCGGTATATGCGAGCCTATCACAGAGGTGTCAATAAACTGTTGCATCGATGAAGCTTTTGATTTCTTTCTAAGCCATCTCACTAATAGAACCACGGCTGCCAGTCCAATAATAAGGAAAAGCCAAGGAAATCCACCACCATGGTGCGCACCATTCATCATTTGGTGACCGCCATTCATCATCTGCTGGCCGGCATCAAATCCGCCACCATGCTGACCCATGCCACCGCCATGTCCATGTGGACCTCTAGCATGCTCGCTGCCCCCTCCTAATAGAAAGTGGAGTACGTTGATCACTAGTACCGAAGCGGCAATAATGCCTCCCCAGAAAATACCCTTTTTTACCTTTGTGTTCATCTCTCTTATCTCCTTTCGTTATCTTATGTAATGAATATAATAGAGTTTGGTGAAATCTTGGTGAAAAGAGGAGGCTAGTTATAAAGCTTTTTATTTTTTTGGGAGTTCGACTAACAAAAAAGGTATTCTTAGTGTCACACAGGCATAGAAACAAATAATTCCCATTTATTATCCAGCAAAAGTTGTAAGTCTCAAAATATAGGTCATAAGTTCCACTAAGCACGTAATAGGTCTCGGAAACAAAGGAACTTGATAGTATAGAAAATCAAATAGGTGTCCATTCTATTAGAAAAGGCATGTCAAAAGATTGCTAGAGGAGAAGCAGCCTGGGTTACATGTGGTTTTTCAAAAATAATAGGTTAGGGGAATGAACAAATGCACGATTTAACGAATATTTACAACGAACTCACTGCGATGAAAACGTCGGAATTAGAGAAATGCAACATTGAACTCAATAACAATCATAACGAAACGGTAAAAAAGGCATTAATGGTATATAAAATAGAACTTCTCGAATGTTTAGATATGTACGACCACTATTTAAACTCCTAACGATACCCAGGCTATTCGATGCCTGGGTATTTCTTTGTTCACTATTTCTGTATGAGATAGAAAGAGAAGCACCCAGCCTATTAGGTGGTGCTCCTCGTCCCTTCATTAAAATTAAGGTTAAAATGCAGCCACTTTTTCTTTTTCACTCTTTAACTTTTCAATTTCCTTATTTAGCACTTCATCGCTCACAAAATTATTGTAGGCTTCGTCAAACTGAGCCAACGGTGTCGAGAACTGATTTCCCGCCTGTACTTCTGCTTCCATCATTAAGATCCGGTCTTCAGCACGTGCTACTCCTCTCGCGATATCATCTGTATTGAAGGAAACCGTCGCTTTCTGAATCTGTTGCATCGACTGCGCCACATTGGCACGTGAAGCGAGCAAGATTTTCTTTTGCTGCAATTGATTGTACGTTTCCTTTAGCTCGTTTAATTTTTCAATAAGGATTTGAGTTTGTCCTTTAATCGATTCTAATTGGCCCACATATAGCTGTAACTGATTTTCTTTCGTGAGTTTTTCTTGGACGGCTAGTTTTGCCATCGCCTCATCGCCTTGTTCAATCGCCAACTTTGCCTGGCGAGTACGCTTGTCCACCAACGCTCGTGTTTCAGAAATAAGTGCTTCTGTTTTTTTCTCGGCAAAAATTTGTCTCGTGAGGGCTTTCTGGCCTTTCGTTATTTCCTGTTCCATTTCCCTCGAATACTCATTTAACATCACAATCGGATCTTCAATCCCGTCTAATAGTCCATTAATATCTGCCTTTGCAATCGTTTTGATTCTTTTAAAAATACCCATGTTATTCATTCTCCTTTTTAGTTAAAATATTATTTTCCCATTGGTCCAAAACGCTAGCATTTTGGTTGGTTACTGGTATATGCGAACCTACAACTGAGGTGTCAATAAACTGTTGCATGGAAGAAGCTTTCGACTTCTTTCTAAGCCATCTTACTACTAGAACGAGAAGTGCTAGTCCCATAATAAGGAAAAACCAAGGGGATCCGCCGTCATGGTGGCCATTCATCATCTCGTGGCCGCCAAATCCGCCACCACGCTGACCCATGCCGCCGCCGTGTCCATGAGGACCTCTAGCAAAAGCATTGCTTCTTCCAAAAAATAAGTGGAGTACGTTAATCATCAGTACCGAAGAGGCAATGATGACACCCCAAAAAATACCCTTTTTCACTCTTGTATCCATTTCTTTCATCCTCCTTTCGTTACTTGATGTAATGAATATTAATAGAGGATGGTGAAATCTTGGTGAAAAGGGAATCTAGTAATAAATTTTTCACCCTGTTCAATGGGCAGGGTTCTCATACTCCTAGGTTACCTATATACCTTTGGGACCCTAACCAACTCATACGTCCAAGAACATGCTTTTCGTAAAATGTAAAGGCTTCCATCAAAATGTTCATATTTTTGTCATATTAATTGTGAAGTATTTCACAAACCAGTGGTATACTAACACCATCAAGTTATTAAATATCAAAAAATCACTACTAGCTTAAAGGATACTAGTTTAATAAAAATTCCTTATATAAAGGAGATTATCATCATGGAAAACAGAAATAAAAAAGTAAATCGGGTTGTCTTAGTTGGAACAGGTGCAGTCGGCTGCAGTTATGCTTATTCAATGATTAATCAAGGAGTTGCGGAAGAGTTAGTTCTTATTGATGTGAATGAGGCAAAATCGGAGGGCGAAGCGATGGATCTTAACCACGGAATCCCGTTTGCTCCGTCACCCATCAAGGTCTGGAGCGGTACTTATCAAGATTGCGAACAGGCAGATTTAGTGGTGATTACCGCAGGATTGGCTCAAAAACCTGGCGAAACCCGTTTAGAATTAGTGGAAAAGAACACAAAAATTTTTAAACAAATCGTAAAAAACATTATGGCAAGCGGATTTGACGGAATCTTCTTGGTCGCAACAAACCCTGTTGATATTTTAACCTATGTGACTTGGAAAGAGTCCGGGCTGCCAAAAGAACGAGTGATTGGTTCCGGTACCGTATTAGATTCAGCGCGTCTCCGCTTTGCACTTGGCCAGCATTTCAACATGGATACAAGAAATGTTCATGCCTATATCATCGGCGAACACGGTGATACAGAACTTCCGGTTTGGAGCCGTGCCTCAGTTGGTGTGGAAAGACTGGAAGAACTCCCTGCCGGAAAAATAACCAATGAAAGTTTAGAAGATATTTTCGTAAGCGTCCGTGATGCGGCTTATCATATCATTGAACGAAAAGGTGCCACCTACTACGGAATCGGCATGTCCCTTGTTCGAATTACGAAGGCGATTTTAAATAATGAAAACTGTATCTTGACTGTTTCCTCCTATCTAGACGGACAATATGGACAAAACGATGTGTTTATCGGAGTACCTGCAGTCATTGACCGTGGCGGTATCCGTGAAGTCCTTGAAATAGAACTAAATGAACTAGAAAAACAACAATTTAACCACTCTGTTACAGTATTAAAAGAAACAATGAAACCAGTAATCTAGATCCAAAGGTTCCACAGGTCCACAGGGACGGTTCTCATGGTTTTTTTGGGGCAATAAAAACCACCAGCACCGTCCCAAGGTAAAATCACGAATGAAAGCAGATGAGGGTATGGAAACTATAAATCATTCAAAAAAGGGTTATTTTATGATGGCTGTTTTATGGCTGGCCTATGTAACTTTTGCGATGAACTGGGTGGCGGGTTCTTCATTGACACCGCAAATAACCGAGACGTTTTTCGGTGGACCGGTTGACCCGATTATTTCTCAATTAGTAAATTACTCGATTACGACTGCTCGTGTATTTGCTAATATTTTAGCTGCAATTGTGCTCATGAAATTAGGACCTCGAAAAGCCGCAGGGGTGGCAATTGGGCTTTTAATGATGGGGCTTGTCGCAATCTATTTACCGAATTATTGGGCTTATACAGTCGCAAGGATGGTTATGGCCGTAGGGGGCTCGATGGTTATTGTCTATATGAACCCTATCGTTGCTCACTATGTAAAAAATTCAAATGTAAAGCTGCGCATTAATGCGGCCAATACCGTCGCCTATAATGCCGGAGCCTTTATTGTCGCCGTCTTATTTACGATTTTTGCCAAGCAAATGGTGGCCAACTGGCGTTTAACTCTAACTTTCTTCGCATCGTTAACGATTTTGTTTTTTATCGCATGGCTTTGGAAAGCAGAGACCTTTGAAACAAAAGAATCGGGTGGGAAAGCTGAAAAATACGGTTATAAAGAGGCTCTCAAGGACGGATTTCTCTGGCGCTATGGCTTGGCTTTTGCTTCCTTTTTGACCTTGTATGTCCTATCGTTGGTGAGCTTTAAAGCGATTTTTGATCAATATACCTTGTTAAATGGCTCTGTAACCAACCTATTAATCTCAGGCTTTGGTATTCTCGGTACATTTGCAGGGATTCGAATCGGGAATAAGGGCGTGCCGCGGAAGCCCACCCTCCTGTTCTCAGGAATTGTCATGGTTGGGACCTTTGCCCTTGCACTCGTTTTTGCTAATAAAATTCCGCTTCTATCGTACTCCCTCATTTCGATATCGGGATTTGCGATGTATATCCAGTACCCAATCTTTTTGAATCTGCCCCATGAGTTAAAAGGGATGACTCCACAAAGATTGACAATTATGTTCGGACTATTCTGGGCAATCGCCTATGCGGGCCAAACCATTGCTACCATTGTATGGAGCTTTATTCTAGGCTCTTCCGGATACACGCCAGCAATGATATTCTTTATCGCAGTATCCAGTTTGTACATCTTCTTAGTGGCTACCTTCCCAGAAACACGGCAACAGGTAGCAGACATGAGAAAAGCAGCGTAACCAGGGGGACCGAATTCGATTGAATTCGGTCCCTCTTTATACGTCCCTACAGCACTAATGATTGAAAATTCCCATTTAATATCCTAATATGGAAGATAGATTTTATTGGAAGTTGGTTTATAGGTCCATAAGGGGGTTGGAATTAATAGAATGAAATTTTTTAATAAATTGTCCGATGGAATATCCGCACTGTTTATTACGATCATCATTTACGTGGTATTTTATGCAATTGTTTATATGAATCCTGGGGATGAAATGAATAGTGAGTTGATCGCATTCGCAACTTTTATCGCGATCACCTTTTTTATTAACTTCCCACTGTGCTGGTGGATTATAAAACGGATCCTTAAATCAAATCGTAGGAAGAATCATTGAGTCCAAGGGGAGTGTATATTACGTTTTTTCATCAGGCTGTTTCGACCACCGGACCCCCCTGTGGTCTTTTCTTTTTGAAAAAAACAGGGCTTTATCCACCTTTGTCGAAATATTCCATATACAACTGAAGCAGAGAGGGGAATATGATCGTTGAAAGAAGAACACAAAACCTATACACTGGTTGGTCCTGACAGAAAACCGTATAAGAGCTCCACTCCAGGAACGTTTGGAGGGTATCGCAAAAATAAAATATATGGTCGAATGGATTGTCGAGCAGCCTTACGTGCGATTGAAAAAGGAGGATACATCAACGAAAGAGTATTTTTTGCTGATGAACAAACAGCGATTGCTGCAGGATACAGACCATGTGGTGTGTGTTTGCGTGAAAAATATGTTATTTGGAAGGAAAATCGAAATTCAAATGAGGAAGGGATTTAAATGTACCAGGCTTTCATCAATGGAACTAATCTTTCCTATGACCGGATGGGCAGTGGTGAACCGCTTGTCCTAATTCATGGGTTAGGTGAACAAAAGGAAGGTTGGAAATTTCAACATCGTTTTGCAGACCATTTCGATGTTATTATCCCTGATTTACGAGGATTCGGGAAATCCAAATGTACTGAAGGTGAGGAAATATCCATAACCGCATTTGCTAGAGATATTGTGAGCCTATTGGATCACTTGGCTATTAAAGATGCGCATATACTTGGTTTTTCCATGGGCGGAATCATTTCGCAAGAGATTTATAAGATTTCTCCTGAAAAAGTAAAGTCTTTTATTCTAGCATGCACTATTTTCTACATTCCCACCTGGCTTGAGAAACTATTATCACTGAGTAATAAAAAATATGCCAAGATGACCGTTGAACAATTTAAAGAGGAAGCGACATTGCGGTGCCTTTATAATAAGAGCGATGAGATGATTCAAAAGGTTTTGCCAAATTGGTCCAATCATTTAGACGGTTTTCTGCCATCCTGGAAGGCATGTATACATATTGATTACCGGGAGACTCTGGAAAATATAAAAGTACCCACCCTGATTATTTCCTGTCAAAACGATAAAATTTGCCCTTCCTTCATGCAAAAAAGAATGCATCAATTAATACCAAATTCAAAGCGGTATTTGATCAAAAAGGCAGGTCATGTAGCGAAAATTGAAAAGAATGAGGAATTCAATAGGTGGTATTAAATTTTCTGTTGGAACACCAAGGGGACTGTTCTCATGCCCTTGATAGAGCTTTATGACAATCCAACCTTCCCCCATCGCTCCTTTGGAAGGTTCGATGGGGGAAGTCATATAAAAAAATTACAACCACATACAGCTAAGAATAATTTTAATAAAGGATGTCATGTTTCCAGCTGCAATTCATAAAGCTTATTGGCCAAGGTCTCGATGAATTCAAGCTGAACGAGTTGCTGCCGCCATTGTTCTGGAATCATCGATACCCCATAAAAAGCTCCGGCTAATTGTCCATAGATAGCTCCCGTTGTATCGGCGTCATCTCCTAAATTAACAACTTTCAATACATAAGCTGGTTTCCCTTGGTCAAACAATACATTTACCAAAAATTAACTTGATTTTTCATAAAATTAAAAATAGGATATAACTACATCATTGATTCTTCTCTAATCAAGTTTTACTCATAGGATCTATAGTTAAAAAAGAGGGTGAGGATGATTTCCATGGTAAAGGAAAAAAGGGATTTTGCTTCTGTATTAAGGATGATACCTAAGATTCTCCAGGTGTTTTTAAATGTTTCTCTCATTCTTTTAGCCATTATTCTATCGATTCTACTCATGAAGGAATTAATTATTTTCAGCCGTATTTTGATTGAAAGTGGCAGCGATGACTATAAACTTTTTCTGGATAATATCCTCATCTTCTTTTTATATTTTGAGTTTATTACGATGATCGTTAAATATTTCAAGGAAGAATACCATTTTCCGATTAGATACTTTATATACATTGGCATCACGGCAATGGTAAGAATAATTATTGTCGACCACGATCAGCCTGTAAATACCATGCTTTATTCCCTTGTCATCTTAATCCTAATCATTGGGTATTTTATCTTAAACTTAACCCCTCGTGACCGACCTGATAGTAAATGGTTCTTTAATAAAAATAATGCTTTAAGTCGTTAAAAGGAATTCAGAGAGAAGCTTTCATCTTCACCGCAACACACTAACCATTATAAAAAGATAAAAGGAAGCAGGCACATCTTTATGAAAGATGCAACTGCTTCCTTTTAACTATTAATTCAAGCAATCAAATAAACTAACATTTTTATTGAACACCCTCTATTTCATTCACATGCAAGCGAATATCTTTCTGACCTTCCCCCATATTTTTCACCCTTAGTTTTCCTTCATATAAGGACAATCCTGTTTTTAAATCACGAATGGAAATGTTAGAGCCATTCTTGGTTGAATGAATGATATATATTCTTCCATTCATTAACTTAATAAATGAGGCACCTTCACCATCTGTATTATTTGGTAAATCTACAGTCAGTTTTTTACCCCATTTCTCTTTTTCAATATCATACTGGTTTACTTCTAAATGATCCGCTGACTGAGATAGTAGAAAGATTGTTGAATGAAAGATCGCAGATAGGTCACCCAGAGTTCCACGGATTTCATCAGGAACCACTATTTTTTTCAACTGGTTCTTTTCAATATCGTAAACCATGACTTCATTGGCAACTAAATTAGGTGCACCGTCCATTACCATTTCTCCCACAGCTGGGACCTGCTTATCTTCATACGTCTCTGTCTTAAACAAAAGATATTTTTCGGACTGAATCGAATGAGGATCATTGATCATGATAATATCCGACCAGCCATTCCCTGCCGCTGGAACCGTATGAATCCTTTCATCCTTCACTAATTTTCGTTCGTCGAGGTTAATCGTGTATCCATTCAGATCATTTCCGCCCTCAGTCCGAAACCCGCGTGTAATCACCTTTAAGTTACGTTCTGAGGCTTGAACATCGAGAACCTCTATCCAAGAGTAATTTCCTTTTTTCGGCACAGCTAACTGGATGGAAGTAGTTTCTTCTGATTTTTTATTTAAAATTTCAATATCAAATTCCTTTGCTTTTATGCTGGCGTAGGCTACTAGATTTTCATTTTCATAAAAGTAATTGGGCATTAATTCCTTCCCCCGCATAAAAGTCCGATGCTGTTCGATTAATTTTTTTAAAACAGGCACGGTGTAATTCCTTTTTAGTTGTTGAAACAGAGATTGATTATTAAGTTGAAGGGTTTCTATATTTGTCATTTGAAGGGATTGAAATAGGTTACCAACTGTATAATCACCATAAAAAATGACATTTTTCACTTCCTCTTCATTTCCGCTTACTTTTTCGAATTTAACTTTTACATTCCCTTTGGCAGCCAAACTAGATTGGATATAGAACGTTCCAATCACCAGCACCGTAACGATGCAAACCGAGATGATTTTCCAATATCGTTTCATTTTCGTGCCCTCCTATTAAACTCTTACTTTTTTCGTGATGAGGAAATTTCCTATCCATATAGCACCCATCAAAACAATCAAACCTGTTGCTAATTCCATAAAAAAGAGTTCCAGTGGGTAAAAGTAATTTCCTAGAATAAATTCATTCACTAATATGGGAGCTAAGAAGATTAGTAGAGAAGCGGCGCTATAGAGTATCCCGTAGAACACTCCTTTGATCCGAAAAGAACGTTCAAATAAAATAGCCGTAAAAACCATAAATACAGCAGCCATGCCTCCGACATAATAGAGAATAAATTCACTAAACGTATTTGGAAATATGATCATTAAATTAGGTTCTTTAATTATTTCATACAGCGAGAGATTGGTAAGCAACTCATTCGGAACGATCCGCAGTAACAATTGATTTTCGATCGGTAATAATAGGAGCTGCAAGGCAACAAGACCTAAAGTCAATAGTAAAATTGTTGTCGCTTTTGCTAAATAGATATGGAGTCGGGCAGTCGGCAGCATGAGCAAACGATAGATAAATGTATTTTTTCCAAGCCAATCCCGATACCAGATAAAAAAAACATAAATGATTAACACCACCAAACAAAGACCAATCGGGCCCATAAACCATAGAGTCTGAGAAATATTATGAAAAGATAGGGTCCCATTTTGTTCGATAAACTTACTCATCGGCATGGATTCCTCGTAAATCATTTTATTTGCTTGATTTACATAGTCTCGTGATACAACAGTCACGCCAATTAATTGGGATAGAATCGTAATTCCTATTAAAACGATATATAGCTTCAAAAAACGATTAAACTCGAAATTGACCAACTTCAAATAACGACTCATGCTTTATACACCTCTCTCATGACATCGATAACCGATTTTCCTTCACTTTCTCTGACCTCTTCGGTATCAAATTCCTTTAACACGACTCCATGATCAAGTAACACGACTTTATCAATGAGATGTTCGATATCATTAATTTCATGTGTGGTGATGATAACACCACGGTTCTCGATAAGATGGCTCGTAAATACATTAGCAATTTGCTCACGGCTAAATATATCAATCCCTGAAAAAGGTTCGTCCATTAAAACATAATCCACATCCATCGCTAAACCGAGCAAAAGGTTCACTTTTGCGGTATTGCCTTTTGAAAGTTCAGAAATGCGATCACTTTCTTTCAGCTTGAAAAATTGGAGCAGTTCGCTTGCCCTTTCCTGATTCCAGCAATCGTAAAAATCAGCCATAAAGGTAAACGCATCACTTATTTTCATTTGGGGAAGCATCGTAATCGTATCAGGGATAAAGGTGATTTTTTCATAGCTCCCTTTATGAATTTTTTCACCATTTATTAATATTTCACCATCATCAATAGGGGTTAGGGCCATAATCGCTTTCATAATGGTTGTCTTCCCTACACCATTAATACCAATTAAACAAGTAATCTTCCCTTTTTCAGCCGTAAAAGAAACTCCATTCAACACTTTCTTCCGGCCAAATTTTTTCGTTACCTCTTTCACTTCAATCACATAAATCCCCCCTATTCATTACTTTCTCTGTCATACTTTGTTTTCACTAAATTCAAGACCTCATGTAAAGGGACATTGATAGTGCGAACGGAATCAACAAATGCATCCACTGCCTCTTGAATCAATTCCTCTCGCACCATTTTCAACACCTGCTCATCTTTCGTAATACGACTTGGTAAGTTTCCTTCCGTAAAAATCAACCCCTGTTCCTCCATTTCTTTATACGCACGCTGCGCTGTATTTGGATTAATTTTCAGCTGATTCGCTAATTCCCTTCTCGATGGAATCTCTTGACCTGGTTCAAAAAGACCTGTGGCAATTTGTTCTTTAAAATGCCGAATCACTTGAACATAAACAGGATCCCGATTGTTAAACTTGACATCCATAGACCCAACTCCCAAAACATAATAGTTTCCTACCTGCTGTATTATTTGGTTAATACAGTTGTTACAAAAAAAAGCAGATTCCGTGTATCTTACTGAACACTGGTCCAATAACCGACTGTATTAAGTGCTTGGTACATTTAGTGTAGACTAAGGGTGTTATATTCATAAAACTGCTTCACACTTGGAATGTATTAAGCTAATAATACACCTGATAAAGTGTATTATACATACAATACACTATTAATGCAATAGAGTTTATTCGGATTCCCGTGAGTTCGCCTTTTTTCCTTCGAAGGGCATTAGTCGCTTTCACCAGTTCCCGTTGATTCGCCTTTTTTCCTTCGAAGGGTATTAGTCGCATTCACTAGTTCCCGATGATTCTCCTTTTTGCCTTCGACGGGTATTAGTCGCTTTCACTAGTTCCCGTTGATTCTCCTTTTTGCCTTCGACGGGCATTAGTCGCTTTCACTAGTTCCCGTTGATTCTCCTTTTTGCCTTCGACGGGCATTAGTCGCTTCCACTAGTTCCCGGTGATTCTCCTTTTTGCCTTCGCCGGGCATTAGTCGCTTCCATTAGTTCCCGTTGATTCGTTTTTTTGCCTTCGACGGGCTAAAATTTGAACATTCTGTGACAAAAGGAGATTTACTTTTAACTTTTAGGATGAACCATTACATACATCACTATTTACTAGAAAACCCTATTGTTACAATGGGTGAAATTATGCTTCACTTAAAAAACGTAATGAAATGGGGTTATTTTTTTGAACTTTCCACAATTGAAAATAGGTCATATGATGCCGAAGTTTCCAATCATGCAAGGTGGTATGGGTGTAGGGATTTCCTTAAGTGGACTCTCTTCCGCCGTAGCGAATGCTGGAGGAATTGGGATCATATCAGGAACCGGGATTACCGTCGATGAAATGAGATCTCATATAAGGAAGGCCAAGGAGAGTATAAAGGATTCCGGCTATATTGGGGTAAATGTTCTTTTCGCTATGAATGACTTTGCTGAAAAAATGAAAGCCGCCATTGATGAAAAGGTTGATTTCATCATATCAGGTGCTGGAATTTCAAGAGATATGTATGCCTGGGGCAAAGAATCCGGAATACCCGTCATATCGATTGTGTCTTCGGCGAAGCTCGCTCGATTGTCAGAACGTCTTGGTGCTTCAGCCGTTGTTGTAGAAGGTCATGAGGCCGGCGGACACCTTGGTACGGAAAGACCTTTATTTGATATTTTGCCAGAAGTGGTTGAAGCTGTTAATATTCCAGTTATTGCTGCTGGAGGAATTATGACTGGAGAAGATCTTGCCAGAGCTTTTCGTGCAGGTGCGTCTGGGGTACAGATGGGAACTAGATTCGTTGCTAGTGAAGAGTGTGATGCCCCCTTATCATTTAAAGAAAAATATGTACATGCCAAGCAGGAAGATACCCTCTTGGTAAAAACAACTGTTGGTCTCCATGGTCGTGCAATTAAGAACCAGTTTACTGAACTTATTTCTGATGATAAAAAGGTAAAAATTAAAAAGTGTATAGATTGCCTAAAAAATTGTTCTTATCGTTTTTGTACGCTAGATTCTTTGATCACATCAATGAATGGAGATTGCGAGAATGGGCTTGTTTTTGCGGGGGCAAGAGTACATGAAATCAAAGAAATCCTGCCAGTAGAAACAATTATCAACAATATTATGAGTGAATATAAAGCTTGTATGTGAATTTAAATGCCAAGGGGACGGATCTTATGGCTCAATATTGGTCAACTTCGACCAATAAAAAGCCGGCAGAACCGTCCCCATGGGCAATTATCTTACTAATTCTTTAGCTGCTTGTGCTGGAAGTACGGTTTCTACTTCTGCGTGTGGACGTGGGATCACGTGGACGGAAACTAATTCGCCAACACGCTCTGCTGCTGCTGCTCCTGCATCTGTTGCTGCTTTAACCGCGCCTACGTCTCCTCTTACCATGACAGTTACAAGGCCGCCGCCAATATGTTCTTTTCCAATCAGATAAACATTTGCTGCTTTAACCATGGCATCTGCTGCTTCAATTGCTCCCACTAAACCCTTTGTTTCGATCATTCCTAATGCATCATATTTCATCGTTGAGCCCTCCAAAATAGTATTTTTTTTGCTGACAAATACACGAATTCTATTAAACTTAGACAGTTACAGATTCCTTAACTGCTTTCTCTCCAGGAAGAATACCTTCCATTTCTCCGTGTGGACGTGGGATCACGTGAACGGAAATAAGCTCTCCTACGCGTTCTGCTGCTGCAGCTCCTGCATCCGTTGCCGCCTTAACGGCACCAACATCTCCTCTTACCATGACAGTGACCAAACCGCCGCCAACAAGTTCTTTTCCGATTAAGTTAACATTTGCTGCTTTAACCATGGCATCTGCCGCCTCAATTGCAGCAACCAAACCTTTAGTTTCGATCATTCCTAATGCATCGTATCTCATGTTTTATTCCTCCAAAATGGTTATTTTATGATTTTAACTTTTGTAGATGATTTAGCACCCATGGCATTTGCTTCCTCTGTGTCGATATGGCATTCCAGCGAAGAAGTGACATTTGCCCGTATCGCTACATTATTTAAAATACCACCGCGCGGACCATTAAACTCAATCGAAACAATCTGTTTGTCACGAACACCCAGACGCTCAGAATCAGTGAGGTTCATATGGATATGCCTTTGGGCAATAATTAGACCCTCAGTAAGCTGCACAGACCCTTTTGGTCCGATAATGGTGATCCCTGGTGATCCCTTCAATTGGCCTGACATTCTTGGCTGTGTGGCCATTCCAAGCTTAAAGGTATCACCTTCAAGAATTTCCACCTGCGTCTGCTCGCGAAGAGGTCCAAGAATTCGCACCTTTTCAATTGCACCTTTTGGACCGCATATAGTCACGGTTTCATTACATGCATACTGTCCAGGCTGGGATAAATCCTTTGTTTTTTTCAGCTGATACCAATCTCCAAACAAGCTATATAAATCATCCTTGGATAAATGAATATGCCGATTAGAAAACCCGACTGGAATATCGAAGGAATCTACATTTACCTCTGCCGTAGTGGATGCGGCAACTTGAGGCACCTCTTTCACTGCTGTAGAAGCCTGATTGGATTGTAGCGCCTCCATTAAAAGTTGTAGAACATTCTCATATTTGTCCATTGGAACTTACCCCTTCGCCATTGCTGTTACTAACTCGTTGATGAGCTTGACAAGCTGTTCATTATTTGAAAAGTCTGTGCCAATATTCCCTTTTAAGGAATCTGCCTCTTCATGACTGCTTTCACAGCTAGTTAATGATAACTCAGGATAGTTGAACGTCGGGTCAGCAGAGGCTAATGTGCTGCAATCCCTTAGTCCGTAAGCCACTCTCTTAATATTGATCAAATGGACTGGGCTGACATTTTCCGAAACCGAGCTGCCACCCCATGTTCCGCATCCCAGTGTGAAGGAAGGCATAAGTCCGGTGCTTGCCCCAGTAGCTCCCTGCGTACTGCCAGTATTCACCAATATCCGCGATGCCGGTTTCTTAGCAAACTTCATGACGATATCTTTATCTTGAGTATGAAGGCTCATGCTGTGGCCGATACCGTTTTGAAGCAGTTGAATACAAAGCTGGCATGCTTCTTCCCAATCTTTTGCGGTATAAAAAGCAAGAACAGATGTTAGTTTTTCATAGGATAATGGATAAGCTGGGCCGACCCCCTTTTGCTCTCCAATCAGAACTTTGGTTCCTTCCGGAGTGGAAAACCCTGCTGCGGCTGCAATCACCTGTGGTGATCTTCCAACATACTTTGCATTCATGGCATGTCCATTTTTAAAAAGTAATTCACAGACTTTTGCTGTTTCTTCAGGGCTCATAAAATAGCCACCCTGCTTTTTGAATTCTGCTATCACCTGCTCTTGGTTGCACTCTTCCACAATAACGGACTGTTCAGATGCACAAATGGTGCCGTAATCAAACGTCTTACTGGCCAAAATATCCTTCACGGCCTTTTGAACATTGGCCGTTCTCTCAATATAGGCAGGACAGTTGCCAGCGCCAACGCCAAGTGCCGGCTTTCCTTTACTGTATGAGGCTTTTACAAGTCCTGGGCCACCCGTAGCAATAATCATTTTCACTTCTTTGCATTCCATCAGTTCATTGGTTGCATTCATGCTTGGCAGCGAAATACATCCAATAATATTGGCAGGAGCACCCGCCTCTACTGCCGCCTGGTTCATGATTTCAGCAGCCTTCACTGTACATTTTGCGGCAGATGGATGCGGCGAAAAGACAATCGCATTACGTGATTTAATGGCAATCATCGCTTTATAAATCGCTGTTGATGTGGGATTGGTGGAAGGGATGATTCCCATGACCAACCCGACAGGCTCCGCCACATCCATAATTTGAGTCGCTTCATCATGCTGAATGATACCAATAGTTTTCAAATCCTTTATGGATTGATACAAAATAGTCGATGCTAAATGATTTTTGTAGGTTTTATCCTCTACTTTACCAAAACCAGTTTCTTCAACAGCCATTTTGGCCAGCAGGACCGCGTGGTCTTTAGCTGCTTTTACCATATTGCGGAGGATTTGATCAATTTGTTCTTCTGTATAGTCAGCCATCTGTTCCGCTGCTGCTTTTCCTAAACGGGCAAGATCTCTAACTGCTTGGATGGACCTTAAATCATAGTCGAAATTCTCCATTAGAGAATTCCCCCCTTTCACGTAATCTAGTCATCTATTTTTTCGTTGTTTTTTGGTAATAGTTCGTTAACTCTAAAAGCAGCGTTTTCTTATCGGCTTTCGATATGAATCGTCCTGCAATACCTAAGCTCTTATATTCTCTTGCCAGAGTTCGAAGATATGTTACTTTTAGACTGCCGAGAAGCTCAAGGGCAATGTCTAAACCATATTCGAGAACGATATAGTCAATTCTCTTCTTATTGATTTCCTTCGGGTCTAGTTTCAAGGAGTTTTTCCTATATCCTTCAACCGCTCCAGCCTGGTCGGCAGCTTTCTCAACAATTTCAGTCACTTGATCTTCGTCCACAGCTTCCACAACTGGTTCAGCCACTATATCTTCGCCCACTACTTCCCCAACTGGCTCTACTGATCTATCTTCAGCCACTGGTTTTTCTGACCCGATCAAGTCAGCCAATTCCTCGTTAGGCCGGGGAATGACATGTTGAGAAACTAATAGTGCACAATTTAGCTGCTCCACTGCAGCAGCCCCGGCTTCAACAGCTGCTTTTACGGCGCCAACATCACCGGTTACAGTGATGGCAACAAGGCCGCCGCCTACAACGGTCTTTTCGATAAGAGTAACGTTTGCCGCCTTAAGCATAGCATCGGCACATTCCACTGCTGCCAGGAGTCCTTTCGTTTCGATTAACCCCAGTGCCTGCATTTTTCCCCCTCCTTACCACTAAACAAGGTCAGCCCAGTTGGCCGGATATGTAGTATAGAATATTTTTGCCTTATCAGGAGAGCCCCAAACTACCTTGGAACCTGAAGGAACATAGAGAACATCACCAGGATAGGCGGTATAGGTTTTTCCATTAATGGAGACCGTCACCGTGCCTTCAATGACATAATCGATTTCCTCATAGGTTAATTCCCATTCAAAGCTAGATTTTTCTATGGTTAAAAATCCTGCACTCATCGAAGATTCATCTTTACTAATTAACTCTTGATAAAAAACTTTATTTGCGGGATTACCAGTATCAAATACATCAAATTTTACGGAATTTCCGCGAATCAGCTTCAGGCCGCCGCCATCACGTTCAGCCATATATGGTGCTGTAGGGAGATTTTCTACTAGTCCCTTTAACAGGCCTTTATCTGAAAGTGCTTTAAGCACCGTATAAATCATCTGGCTGTCTATTTTACCGCTGCTTGAATTTTCCAGTTTAGAAAGTTCTGATTCACTACTTTTTTGCTCTGTAGAAAATTCGATTCCAAACACTTTCGCTGCATCCTTAGCTGCTGGAGTAATAATGGTTTTACAATTGATATAAAGGACCTTCTGACCCTGTTTTGTCACAGCCTCCACATCTTTAACGCAGATTAATTTCTTCATATCTTCACCTCCTCATTGGCAAAAATTTATTGTCACGCCCCGACTTTGGTTCAGCCCTTTAGAATAGACTTGGAATCAGCCGGTCCGATACCGAGGCGATTACCTCGCAATTGACCAGTAATCCTTTTTCTTTTGCAATGGCCTTCCCTGCATCCATACTCGTATTCACCGCTGCCACATCACCGGTAAAAGTAAAGAATGCCTTGCCACCAAGCCCATTTCCCAAGCGAAGTTCAAGCGCCTCTACATCAGCCGTCTTTAGAATGGCATCGGCCGCTAATATCATCGATGCCAGGGAGAAGGATTCGATAATGCCAAGAGCCTGGATTCGATCTGGCACGGTCGTCCCTGCAATGGCAGGAAATACCGCAGGACTGACATTCGGGATAATCAGAGAATCAACAAAATATTCCTCTGCCAGCCGTTCGCCTGTTTCGACTGAATCAGAAACGGAAGCAACATCCCCATGAACGATGGCAATATATTTACCCGGGCAGGTAGATGAAGCCGTAACGATTTCTACATCCGAAATCTTCACCATCTGATCAGCCGCATACATTCCACGGGCAATGCTTGTAAATTCAACCACTCCAATCGCGTTTGCCATCACTGGTCTCTCCTTATCGCTATATAAGCATTTTCAGTTTCTATCACCGTTCCGGAAATACTGGCATGAATGGCCGCCCCTAAACTGTTTTCCGGAATTTTCCCGATCAGCTGGCCAGCGTCTACATGATCACCAACCGAAACGACTGGAATAGCAGGTGCTCCTACATGCTGGCTTTTTGCAATATAAACAACCTCTGGCTCAAGCGAAATATCGGTCATTGGAGCCGGTTGATCTAAATGATGCAAGCCCAATTTAGCCACAAGTCGTTTACTAGGAACCAAACGATATTCGCGGTTTTTGCGGGGCTCGAATGACGTCGGCACCGCTGTATGGCGAATATTCTTTTCGATTAATTTTTGTTTCAAATACTGATGGTTTGACTTCGGAAATAAGCCAATGGGGCAGGAGAACAATTCACACAAATTGCACTGCGAGCAAAGATAAACCATCGTTTGGTCTTCTGCATCCTGCAGGCTATAGTTGGTGACTCTCATCATCTTATGCGGCTGCAAGTTATGCCCCAGCAGATAACGCGGACACAAATCTGTACACATCCGGCATTGCTCGCATGACTTATTGACTCTCTTTGCCTGTTCCAGACTAGTTGTTTTTCGTTTAATCAAAGGATGCTGTTTTTTTAAAATTACTAAGCCCTTGGTTTTCTTAGTTACATAAGCCTCCATGCTTCTCATGACCGGTCCCATCATTGGACCGCCTTCTATGACCGAATAATCGGCAAAACTCTCAATACCGCTTAACTTGAGTACCTCGATCATTGGTGTGCCGACAGGAACCTTTACGGTCATGCGCTTCGGAATATCGCCGGCAATGGTGATAAACTTTTCCGTTACAGTTTTTTTCATCGAAGCATGGAAAATATTCAAAGCCGTTTCCGAATTGATGACGACACAGCCAACATGAATCGGAATGCCGCCCTCCGGAACCACCCTTCCCGTCAGTTCGTAGACCAAAATCTGTTCATCACCGGCAGGATAGGCATCCTTGAGCTCTTTAACCTCAACGAAATCGCTCAAGCCTAAGGCATCAATTCGCTCCTTCAGATTCGAAACAACGTCTTTATGCTTTCCTTTAATACCAATCAGCGCCTTCTCTGCGCCAGCCAATCGGCCGGCTGCTTCAAACCCTTTGATGATTTCATCAGGATAGAGCGCCATTAATTGCTGGTCTACTCTTAGTAGCGGCTCACATTCAGCCCCGTTAAGAAGGATATATTCTGCCTTTGCCGATAGCTTCACATGAGTGGGGAATCCTGCCCCTCCTGCACCAATAACGCCGGCTTCTCTTACCAAATCTAGCAAACTCAATTTCCCACCACCCTTATCACGTAAACTGGCAATCTTCATCGATGATCCCAACAACACAAGCATCAACCGGAATGGCATCCTCACCAAGCATTCTGCGGGCCGATGAGCCGGTGGTAACAATCACTCTGTCTCCGATACCGGCACCTATGATATCAACAACAACCATACGCTCCCCTTCATTGCTGCCACCGCCAATCACTTCTGCCAGCATAAACTTTAGACCGTTAAGTGATTCCGCTTTTCTTGTTGCCCATACATTATCAATTAGTATGGCGGTTATCATAAAACACACCTTCTTCCGACTTGTATTGCAGGTTTACAAATTTTCTATATGTTAGTCCATAATCTCCTGCGTGCAGCTAAGCGCAATTCCTAAAGGAGTGACAAACAATGGGTTCTTGGGCTTATGTGTGTATATTCCAGTCTTTTTCTCAATAATTCCCTCAATACCGGCCAAACAGGCAGTTCCGCCCACCAAGGATATTTCCTTGACGTCATAACCGCTGATATGGCGGGTGATGATCGATGAGATTTTTTCAATGACAGGCTTTAATACCGGCAGCAATTCCTTGTGATTCTTAGGATTCCGTTTATATAGATCCGCATCAGCAAAAGGGAGTTTATAGGCTCCGGCAATCACCAGCGAAAAATGAGTTCCGCCTGTCGGCTCATCCTCGACATAATCAACCTTGCCGTCCTTAAGAATGGAAATGCCGGTTGTACCGCCGCCGATGTCAACGACTGCACCGTTCTGCATTTTGAGAACTTCATTCGCAGCTGTTGGCTCATCGAGCAGATTGGTTATTTCAAAGCCAGCAGCCTGAACAACGTTCTTTACAGCTCCCGAGTCTATCGTCTCGGTTCCCGGTGGGATGGCGGCTGCCGCAAAAGTGAGTACCGTTCCTAATTTCTCCTCAAGCTCGCGCTTCATTTCTCGGACGATATTCACAGCACCAATGTAATCAACGACCATCCCGTCGCGGACGACATCAGCATAGCGGTAGGCGCCTGCTGCCGGACGATAGTTTTCATCCAAAACAGCTAAAACGACACAGGCGGTTCCCAAATCGACGCCTGTATAGTAAACAGAGGATTTACCTATGATGGGATGGTCAATGACTTTTTCAAAATCCTCTACCAGCCGATCACAGAATTCAAAGGTCAATCTTTCCTTAGACATTTGTTCCCTCCTACCGTCAGATGGATTAATTGTGAAAGACTGTTAATCATCTGATTGATCTTGCCTATCATAACTTCGTACCACTCTTTTTCTTCCTTACTGATATCACAGATCTCCTGCATCAGCGGCTCCATTTCCTGAAGCGCACAGCGAAGTCTATGTAAGATTAAGATCTCCCTGCCCTTTCCAAGCTGCATGTGAAAGTCTGTTATTTCAAAACAATCACCCAGATTACTGGAAAAATTGGATTCCTTGATTCCCTCGCATTCTGTACAGGGGAGGTTTTCTACAGTGCCATTGGATTTTACAGCACGAGTAATTGAAGTCAATTGTTTATAGATTTTTACAACCGCATGAGCCAAATCCACATCTTTACCCAGCAACTCCTCACAGGTTAACAAACACAAGGATTCGATTGACTTCATCCGGCTTTGAAACTGCAGCTTCTTCCAATCCGGCTTTACCTCCGGCGGCGCCTCGGCTTGCTTCTTCGTGACTTCCGTCTTTTTATGAATACTGGAATCTAGGAATTTAATTCCCCGATCGGATAAATACTGACGACCGCCTGGTGTAAGTCGTGCTCCTTGTCCTAACTCATAAATAGTAAAAGGTTCCTTTTTATATTGATTCCTCAGGTAACTTTCGGTAATAAATTTCATTTTCATTACCTATCTTTCTTTTCGAATAAACATTCTTTTAACGCTTGGATTCCGGTGCCATCCTGTACGCTAATTATAAAATAAGGGTCTGATGCTCCCGTTTTTTGAAGCTGTTTGATACAAAATTCTTCATTCTCCGGCCTTAGATCCGCTTTGGTAATCACACCAATAACAGGACATCTAAATACTTTGGCAAAACCTGGCGAATAGACCGCTGCTTTCTTGGATTGATCTACCAATATCAAGACATGTGAGGCATCTTGCATCGCAGAAATAAGATATTTATACATCCAGGTATTTTCAATATAAGGGCCCGGAACATCGATGGTATGCATTCCGTAAATCAGGTTCTGTGTTTTTCGGATGGGCCTCATTTCATCATTTAAGGCATTGACTAATGTGCTCTTCCCGCAGTTGGTCGGTCCGATGACCATGATCCGCTTCTTTCTCATGTCCGTGTTACTGGGGTTGTCACAAATCCCAGCATATTTTTGAATGTTTCATTTACGGCTTCAAGTGCCGTTACCACACTTTGGACATCCCCGCTAATGACGACCGAGCCTGTAAAGCGATCAAGAAAGCCAATTTCAACATCAGCCGTTTTTGTTGCTATATCGGCGGCAATAATGGCTGTCTCATAAGGTGTCAGCGTAAGAATTCCGATTGCTCCTTTTTCGTCTATTCCCAGCCGTTCATAAATATCCGGCATGGGGGATGCAATAACATGGGCAATGGTCACTTGTTTTCCCGGCACCGATTCCTGGATGATCCGCTCGATTGATTTTTCACCAAATGCTCCCATTTCCATTACCTCAATCTAGTAAACTTTTAGTGATTGACTACCTTCACTTGGAAGTCATATTGTTTAAACCAGCTTTCAATTCTCTCCATGTCCTCAGCCGTCATGCCAGGGTTTCCGGTAATTTGGTAATCTTTCCCGAGCTGATTGTATTTATTGACCCCGAATTTATGGTAGGGCAATAAATCAATTCCTTTGAAATTTTTATAATCCTTATAAGGCAGCAAGAACTGAATGACTTGGTCTATTTCTTCCCAGCTGTCGTTAATTCCTTTTAAAAGCGGCATCCTGATTCTCACGTTATACCTGCGTTTTAGCAGTTCAGACAAATTATTTAAAATCCGCTCATTGCGTACGCCCGTGTATTCGAAGTGCTCATCGGAATCCATGTGCTTCATATCATAAAGGAATAGGTCGGTAAACTCGGCAACTTGAAGGACAGCCGAAAGACTTGCATAGCCGCTGGTTTCAATGGCCGTATTAATTCCTTCCTTCTTGCAGGCCATCAGTAGATTAGCGGCAGCCTCAGGCTGCATCAATACTTCCCCGCCGCCCAAGGTGACGCCCCCGCCGGACATTTCATAAAAGGACCGATCCACTTCGACAATTTCCAACAGTTCTGAAATTGTTTTTGCTTCCCCTGCAATGGATAAGGCAGACTCAGGACAAACATCGATACATTTTCGGCAGCCAATACAATCAATGTCACGGGCTACCTCAAGTTTGGAGGTTCCTTTTGAAAGATTGAGCATTCCAACCGGGCAGACTGGAACACAAGCACCGCAATCTGTACATAAGCTTTGTTTTAACATGACTTGAATATTCCGTTCCAAACCCTCAGGATTTGCACACCACTTACAGCGCAGTGGGCATCCTTTAAAAAACACGATTGTTCTTACACCTGGTCCATCAAACATGTTATATTTCTGCACGTTGAAGATGAATGCTTTTCTTTCAATCAAACCTGCGGTTGTATTGCCCATACCCCTAATCTCCTATTGGTTATTTAAATAATTTTTGCGGCTGCCTGTCCATTTGCGAATGGGCAGCCGCAAGTCTTTTTGAAAAATTAGAACGACTTCAGCATCGTTCTGCTGATGATTTCGTCCTGAACATCTTTGCACAGCTCAACAAAGAAGGCACTGTAACCGGCTACGCGGACAATTAAATCACGATAGCGCTCCGGATGTTTCTGCGCTTCAATCAGTGTATTGTTATCAAGATAGTTGAATTGCATCTCGCCATTACCAAGGACAGATGCTGTCCGTAAAAGAGTAATAATCCCCTCTTCGCCTTCAGGTGTATCAAGGAGCCCCGACATCAGCTTAAAGTTATGAACCATTCCGATGTTCATACTATCGTTGGCCATCTTCGATATCGACTTGATAATCGCCGTCGGACCCTTGACATCAGAACCATGTGATGGGCTGATTCCATCGGATAATGGCAACCAGGCACGGCGGCCGTTGGCAGATGCTCCTGTTAATTGTCCAAATGGCGTATTGTTCGAAATAGATAACGTACCATGGCTCAAAACAGAATATAGCGTTTTGTATTTACGATGTTCTATTTCTGTAAAATGAACTAAGTCTGATGCGATTAAATCAGCATAATCCTCGTCATTACCATACTTCGGAGCATTCAAGCAGTCTGTTCGAATCTGCTCATGGCCGACGAAGTCTGCTTTTAATGCTTCATTCAACTGCTGCAAAGTATATTTTTTATCTTCGAATACTAGTTTCTTAATCGCTGCCATCGAGTCTGTATAGGTAGCCAAACCAGACCAGATCACCCCTGGACCAAAGTTGTACATCGCACCGCCTGCAGAAACATCGCGGCCGCTTTCCATACAGCCTTCGTACATGATAGACATAAGCGGTTTTGGTGCCATTACTTTGTGAATACGCTGGGAAATGACGGTAGCAACGGACGACCATTTGGTAATATATTTTATTTGCTCTTTAACGGCCTTTTCAAAGTCTTCGTACGTTTGAAATTGGCTCAGGTCCCCCATATCCGGAGTTACCTTCTTTCCGTACCATAGCGGTACCCCATGGTTGAGCACCAATTCGATACAGATTGGCCACTGGGTATAAGCTGTGGATGTCCACTGATAAAGACGGCCAGACTTCTGTGGTTCCACACAGCCCATCAAACAGTAATCCCTGGCATCCTCGATGGAAACCCCTTTTGCGAGCATCATCTTGATATGTGCATCATCGAAGTGACAGGCCGGGAAACCCATTCCCGAACGAATGACTTCAACAATTTTCTTAAGATATTTCTGTGGTGATTTATTATGAATCCGTGCAGCTAACGATGGCTGGTAAATCTTCACGTGACGAACGGCATCCATCAGCAGGTAAGTAAGCTCATTCGTTGCATCACGTCCGTCCCTGGTCACACCGCCGACGCACATATTGACAAATGGCTGATACCCTGCAAAGAATTTAGAACCTCCTTCACTTGTGACCCACATCATTTCAGACATTTTGATAAGCATACAACCGGAGAGTTCAAATGCTTCATAGTCACTCATTCGGCCGCTTTCTATGTCTGCCTTATAGAGTGGATACATATACTGGTCTACCCGGCCGATCGACATTCCTGTCTGATTCTCTTCCACCACAAGCAGGGATTCAATCGTCCAAACTGCCTGAATGGCTTCCCAGTAAGTTTCCGGCTTATGCGCAGGTACGCGTGCATTCACTTCGGAAATCTTAAGTAATTCAGCTTTACGCTTCGGATTGGTTTCCTTTGCTGCAAGTTCAGCTGCATAGGCGGATAGACGCTTGGCGTAAGTCATCACGCCTTCTGTTGTATCAATAACAGATTTATAGAAATATATTTTTTCAATATCCTCAGGATTTTCATAATCGAGCTTGGCAAGATGATCTTTTGCCTCCTGTTGAATATCGAGCATCCCCTTCTTCATTAGGATGACATCGTATCCTGGATTGGAGTCTCCCCCGCCATTTAGGGCATGATACGAACAGTCCGAAACGAAGGACTCACCGGAAAGCTCCCAAAGGCCTGCTTCACGATATTGGTCTTCGCAGTGTTCATCAACGGATTTGCCTACCCAGAACGGGAACAGCTCCTCACGCATCACCCGTTTATCTTCCTCAGAAATATAAAATGGATCCTGCGGACGGCTGCCAATGGTATCAATTTCGTCTACCATCCAGCGCCAAGCAATGTCAGGTGAAAATGCGCCTGCACGAGGTGCTCCATTTGGTGCTCCGACAATCAATTCATCAGCCTGTATCACGATGGGTGCTGTTTCACAGCAATAACGGAAACATTTAGCCCGCAGCATAATCTTCGGCATACCCGGGTTTTCCTTTGCAATCTTCGTAATCGCTCTGGCTCGGTAGGTCGTAATGGACGGAACATGCTTCAAGTAAGTTTCTTTCAGCTTTTTCAGACGGTCGGTCATTCCATTGGGAATTCCGCCATCGTTATGGCTGACTTCACTGCCATTGTTAGGCGCTTCTTTTGCCATATCCTTCGAAACACCTTCAAATAATTTAAGTAAAGATGCCCGCTCTGATTCAGACATGTTTTTTGTTGCTTCAGCTAATTTTACTGAAAGGTCACGCATATCTAACATTCCTTTCCTCTCCTCCTTTAAAACTTATCGATTTTTCATGATTGCTCCTCGGGTCAAATGCCTTGAAGCACATTTTTCAAAATTTGCTGGAGCATCTCCAGGTCTTCTAATTTGTATTCGTGAGATGGCCTGGAATCATGGGCTAAAGATGGTTCCTCTATGAAAAGGTCATTGCTCATTTCTTTTGACTTTCGAACCCCATAGCCAACTTTACGGATATAAATAAGATTCAACGGCGATACATTATCCGTCGTAATCCCGACACCTGCCGAACCGCTGCCAAGTGTCATCGCAGGGAATAAATTGGTGGTTGCCCCCATGCTCCCAAAAGAAGCCGGGGTATTGACCAGCACCCTTCCGACAGGTTTTTTCAAAGCAAACTGGCTAATCACCGCTTCATCTGTGGAGTGAATCACCAGCGTATGCCCGTTCTTTTCATTGATCAACAATTCAATACATTTTTCGCAGGCATTCATCCAGTCATCTTCTATGTAGTAGGCAAAAACGGGACAAAGGATTTCCTTCGTGAACGGATTATCATCGGAGACATATCTTTGCTCTGAAACTAGTACTCTCACATTGTCTGGTACGGAAAAGCCAGCGCGCTTTGCTATTTGGGAGGCCGTTTTACCTACCATTTCGGAATCAACACACCCATTTGCTAGAAAAAGATGGGCACTTAACTTTGCTGATTCCTCAGAGGTCATAAAATACGCTCCGTTTTCCTTAAACTCACGTTTGACCTCTGCTGCGATACAGCGGTCGACCACAACCGAATGTTCTGCTGCGGATACGACACCATTGTCAAACGTTTTGCTGGCAATAATATCTCTAACCGACTGCTTGATATCAGCTGTTCGTTCAATAAATGCCGGGCCATTGCCATTTCCTCCATAAATAACGGGCTTCCCGGAATTATTCGCTGCTTTCATCATGCCCGGTACACCGGTATTCATAATGATGGAAGAAGCAGGATGATTCATTAACTCCAACGTTCCGCTTGGCGTCACGGTATGCAGGTAGGCAAGGGCTCCTTCCGGCAAACCAGCTTCCTCGGCGGTACGAATCATACGATCAAGTGTCTTTCCAATTGTCTTTCTTGCTCTTGGATGTGGCGAGAAAATGATGGCATTGCCGGATTTAATGGAGATTAAGGTCTTGTAGATTGTAGTAGACACTGGGCTTGTTGCAGGACACAGGCCAATAATAACGCCTAGCGGCACGCCAATATCCATTGTCTTGTTTTCTTCATCATGACTGATGACTCCTACACAAGTCATTCCTCTAAGTTTTTTGGGCAAATACTCACTGACGAAACGATTTTTCATGTATTTATCCTGCCAAATGCCATAATCCGTTTCATCACTAGACATGATGGCAAGTTCCTGTGCCTGCTTCGCCATTTCTTTTGCCATGTGTTCAACAATCTCATCTAGCTTTTCTTGTGGAAAAGCGGCGAGCTTTTTCTGTGCTTCATGCGCATTTTCTACAAGAATTCGCGCTTCTTGGATAGAGAGCAAATCATTATCGATAATATTCATTTCTGTCTCTCCTCCTTTCCTTCCATCTATAAATTATCCAAGCAAGTTCTCAATAGAATACCGTTCAATGATTTTTTCAATATCTTGATGCGGTCTTGGAATCACAACGGAACTATAGACTTCGGCACCCATATTTTCTACCGCTTTTACGCCGGTTTCTACAGCAGTATTGCATGCTCCGACATCTCCGTGGACAAGTACGGAAATGTACCCTGAAGCAACGTTTTCAAAGCCGATCAATTCTACATCTGCTGCTTTGCACATCGCATCAGCAGCCTCCAGCACATAAACAATCCCAAAAGTTTCAATTAATCCTAAAGCCTCGTATCGATCCATTTTAGTTAGTCCCCTAACCTGAATTTATTTATCAATGTCATATAATGAAACGATGTTACCAACACTCTTAATCGGGCGGGGCATAACATTGTAGGCCGTTAATTTACCAATTGCCCGAGCAGCTGCCGCTCCCGCTTCCACTGATTCTCTTACAGCAGCAACGTCACCCTTTACCATGATGGTAACAAGTGTGGAACCGACGTTTTCGTATGATACAAGCTCAACATTTGCTGCCTTCAGCATTTTATCTGCTGCCGAAATCGCCGGAACCATACCTACTGTTTCGACAAGTCCTAAGGCTTCATCTCCTTGATACCTCATCTTGCTCCCCCCGTTAGTCCTTAATATAATTATTTATGGTGCTAGCACCATCTTCGTGGGCGTGGTAATAAATTCTTAAGGTACCTGATTGATCCATTTCGAATTTTGTTTCTTCAATAAGACCATTAGCTTCAGCGGTCATTAAAGCCGAAATGACATCGTTTCGATTAAGGGCCCTAAACTTTCCATATTCACCTCTTAGGGCATCAATAACGTCTTCCGCACAAGCTTCTTCCACTTTTGTAAAGTGTTTTAAAATAGCATAGTTAAGCGGTTTCAAAAGTTTATCCCTCCAATTTCTTTGTCTTTTGTCAGCTGGCTATTTTTTGTTCGCCCTGACCCTTGCCTTTTCTGAATAGATCCAGCGGGTTCATTGCGATAAGTAAAATCCCAAATATCATGACGACAGCAGCAATCCAAGCGATTGTTGGTATTGACCAACCATCCATACCGAAGATGACACCTAGTACAATCCAGCAACAGAATGGTCCCCAGAAGGAGTAAGTGCCGTTACAGGCCATTCCAAGAGCTGCACCGCACATACTGTTTCCACGATACCAGCTCATGTATGAAATCCAAGCACAGAAACCGGCAATCGCAATCCAAATCATGGCCGAGCCACTTGTAAATGCCTGGATAGCAAGATCTGTTGAAAGGCCAATATCACCAGCTATTAATGCAAATATAGGAAGTAAAATGATTAAGTTAGAAAGTCCTGAAATAACTTGGCGGATGGTGATACTAATCTCATAATCAATCATTGAGGTGCCATATCCAGCCACACAACCTTCAAAGCCCCACCCTAGTGCCGCGATAAACGCTATACAAATGCCTAGGAACATTCCTTTTGGTGCGTCTCCACCGATGCTCGTGCTCCCAATCATGAAGCTTGCAGCCACACAAATGGCAATTCCCAGCATCATCCGTTTATTTAATTGCTGTTTAAAAAGAATTCTGCCCAGGATGGCACCAATTGCCGGACAAAGGGCCGTAATCGGGATAACGATAGAGCCAGCCATTTGAAGTCCCACAACATAGGCGGTACTGGAGATAGGGCCTCCGACAAGAGCCGCTAAAATCATGATCCGACCAGGCTTCGTTTTAAGTGTTCGAAGGAAGTCCCCCATTTTTCCTTTTACACCGACATTCAATAATGCCCAGCCAGCGCTAGCAGTATCATTAACCGCACTGCCCAGTGCACCCAGCAAATAGGTGACTGCAAAAGCGGATAAAACTGTTTTAGCACCATACCATTCGGCCCAAACGCCCTTTGACATTCCCAAGGTCAAGAATGCGGAATAGAAACCATACATAAGACCAGAGAATAAAGCGATTACAATTCCCTTTTTGAAAAATTGCGATGATAGCTTCTTTTTTGCGGCAATGGCTAACGAATTAGGTGCCCCCGTTATATCGTTCATACGCAAAACTCCTTTTTCCTTAAAGAATTTTTAGATAGTTTAATTGCATATTTATCATAACTTGAAGAAAGCGTTTTATTATGGCATCTTGGGAAGGTTTTTACTGGATAATATCCTTTAATTTTTTGCCAATTTGGACAATCGTTACCTTTTCCAAAAAATCCCCGTTCGTAAATTTGACATAAATATTGTAAAAATCCCATAAAAAAGACGCTTTGATTTCTCGAAAGCGTCTTTTTTGCTTGATTATTTAATTTTTCACTATGCCGGAAATGGTATATTCTGATACATGGTTTAGCTGCTTTATATTCTTGCGAAAACGTTCATACCTAAAATAGCAATAGTCGAGAAAATCATCGCCATGGTAATGCCGGACCAATGCCCATACCGTCCAAAGCAAATCCTGTGCCAGCATAAACGCTTTTATTTTTAATTCCTCTGCGGCTGACGGCCATTGACCATAGTATTCCAGAAGAAAATCGCGAATCGGTTCTTCGGTCAGTTTGGATTCTAGAATATAGGCGGCTATATCCCAGGCAGGGTCGTTCATACCGGAATATTCCCAGTCGATTAAATACGCTTCACCCTTATCATTAACGACAAAATTCTCTGGTACTGTGTCATTGTGACAGGGATGGGTGGAGTTTTGTTCAATACTTTTATCAAAAAAATCCAGCAGATTTTTCTTTAAGTCTTCGTAATCATAGAAGAAATCGCCGTTAAGCTCTTTCACAATTTCCTCATACTTGGCTAATTCCTGCCCCCAATCAAAGGAATTAGGAAAACACTTGGTGCTAGAATGAGTTTTTTTCAGTAGAGATGAGACAGCCCTCAAGCTATCAGGGCTGCATGGATCGGCCATGGCTATGTTCTTCCCATTTTTAATAAATGCACTGATTTTAATTCCGCTGATTTCATCAAAATAAACACATTCTGAATTCAAACCAAGTTCTGAGGCGATTTGATTGTTGACTTTTTCATTCATGCGATCGATCATTTGATTCGTCATGCCGCCTGGCTGTCTAATAATATACTCTGTACCTTTGATGTTCATTATGTAGTTGTAATTGGTGAGTCCACCAGCAAAACGGGATTTATCATAGATAATTCGGTCATCGTTGAAAATGCTCCGTAATATGTTCTGTATCAAATCTTCTATTTTCATTCAATAACCACCAGTGCACATTAAAATTATTATAAAATAGTATACTTCCAATAAATTGGCAGGTCAATAAACCTATGTGAATAAAATAGGAATTTTACCTTTAAAAATAACCATTGTCCAAGAAAAATGAATAAATACAATATTGGAGTTTATTAGGCTACGATAATGCTACATTTTCTAGCAAATCTTCCATCTCAGGATTATTTTCTATGATAAGGTTAAATCGCAATAGTTAATTAAAAAGTGTTTAAGTTGGGAGGTAATGATCATCGAAGACCAGTTTATACTCAAAACCAAGGTTTATCTTAATAGGCAATCATTACAATATTTAAAACAGATTAAAGGCTCCCGGGCATTTATTGTCTCTGATTCAATTATGGAATCTCTCGGATATCTGCAGCAAGTCGTAGATTACTTGAACGAAGCTGAAATCAGCTCCACCATTTACACAGGAGTCCGTCCTGACCCGGATGTTGCGTTAATCACCGAAGGACTGAAGCTTTTCAGAGAAAGTGGCGCTGACGTCCTGATTGCCATTGGCGGCGGGTCAGCCATCGATTCAGCGAAAGGAATTCTTTATTTTGCCTGGAAGCTCGGCAGTACCTCAGGTGAAGAAATCCAAAAACCGCTCTTTATTGCCATCCCTTCAACGAGCGGGACAGGCTCTGAGGTAACGGACTTTTCCGTTATTACCTCCGAGGGAGAAAAGGTAGTCATTATTGACGAGTTTATCGCACCTGATATTGCGATACTAGACTCCACCTGCATTCAACATGTGCCGCCGCGTGTCATCGCAGATACGGGAATAGATGTTTTGGTTCATGCCATTGAGGCCTATGTTTCTACGAAGGCAAATGATTTCAGCGATGCACTTGCCGAAAAAGCGATTAAACTGATTTTCGAAAACCTCGAAAACCTTTTCAAGGATCCAAAGAACGACGAGGCACGGGATCGTGTGCTGAATGCTTCCTGTTTAGCAGGAATGGCCTTTTCCAATACAGGTCTTGGCATCAATCACAGCCTTGCCCATGCCTTCGGGGCCACTTTTCACATTTCCCATGGCCGCTCCAATGCCCTTCTGCTGAATGCAGTGATGGAATACAATGCTGACTTAAGCGGAAGCGCGGCCAATTCTGCTGCCGATCGCTATTCCAAACTAGCAGGAATTCTTCAGAAGCCGGCAAGAACCAAACGTGAAGGGGCTGTTCATTTCATGCTGGCAGTTAAGCAGCTGAAAAAGGCACTCGGAGTCGAGAATCAGATTCGGGCCCTTGGCATTGATCAGGCCGAGTTTGCAAACGTATTGGAGCATATGGCTGAAACAGCCATGCTTGACCGCTGCACCCCTTCGAATCCAAGACAGCCTTCAAAGGATGATTTGGTTCAAATTTTGAAAAAGTGTTATTAAGAACAGTGCAAGGGCGCTGGAGCTAGACCTTTGAAAAAATTCCCCACCGACAGGAAACTCCAGGTGGGGAATTTTCAGATCATCTTACTAGCTGAATCATGATGGTTTACTACATGTGAATATTTCCGATAGTTTTGCGGTGTCATGTTCATTTTGACACAGAATACCCTATTAAAATAAGACGGATCCGAAAAGCCGCATTCAGATGAAATCCTGTATGCCTGATAGTTGGTAGTTTCTAGCAGTCTGCAGGCATATTGAATTCTCATTTGAATAATATAATCCGTAAATGCGACACCCATCTCCTTTTTAAACACATGGCTGAAGTATTTTGCATTGACAAATACCTTCGTTGCCACCATTTCCAGTGTTAATTTTTCCTTAAAATGCTCTTCAATATATTTAATCGATTCTTCGATAAAGGTAGAGCGTTCGTCTCTTATTTCCAAGCTTTCTACCACAGGACTTTTGTCTGCAGAAGCAGGAGCAGGAGGACTGATTCCTGCTTTCAACATTTTGCCAAGTACCTCTTTAAGGGCACTAGGTTTGATTGGCTTTAAAAGATACTCAAAAACTTTTAAACTAATCGCTTTTTGAGCATAGGAAAAGTCTGAATACGCGGACAAAATAGTGATATTTGAACGGGGCAGGAATGCTCTAATCTCCTCAATCGTGCTCAGACCATCCATTTCAGGAATCATCAAATCCATAAAAATAATATTGGGCCGATATTGTTTTGCCAGTTTGACTGCTTCTATTCCACTATCGCAAGTCAGCAGCATATCCTCCGGATGAAGCTCATCACGAATCACCATGGTAAGGAACTCACGTTCAAGGATTTCATCTTCGACTATTAGAACAACATTCACTCGTCAGCACCTCCCTATCGGCTGCATGGGAATCTTTATGGCAACTGTACTTCCGCTAAAATCAGACTTTACAATTTCCAAGCCGTAGCAATCCCCGTAATATTGTTTTAACCGTTTGGTGGTACTCCTTACCCCAAGTCCAGAGTTGTTTTCTAACTGGTTTATTTTTTCTAGGACGTCCTTCGGGAAACCGCTTCCATTATCCTCAACAGAAATAATGACTAAATCCTGGAATTCCTCTGCGATAATACTAATCTTTCCGCCGTCACGCTTGGGCGTGATCCCATGAATGAGAGCATTCTCAACAATGGGCTGGATCACCATGTTCGGAATTCTGTAGGCCCTAATATTCTCAGGGACATCAATGGTATATTCCAAACGGTTGGTAAAGCGTGCCTTCTGGATGTACAGATATTTCTCAATGTTGTCTATTTCAGAAGCGATGGTATGTAGCTGATCATCCTGCTTTAAATTGTATCTCAGCAAATCGGAAAGACAGTAAATCAGTTCTTCTGTCTTCTGGGAATGTTCAAAATAGGCGATGCGGGCAATACAGTTCAACGTATTAAACAAAAAATGCGGGTTGACGACAAGGGATGCGTTTTTTGCCTCTAAGTCGATAATCTTTTTCTCAAGCATTTCCTTCTCAATAGACAGTCTAGCTACGTCAGAATCAGTATGTCCCTTGATGCTTTCCGAGAGGTCAATTGAAATATTCCTAGCAATGTGGCTGCATAATTGTTCATGCATTTTCATTTTATTTTCATCAACGGTTTTTAGCGCAGCAATCGATTTGGCGATATACTCCAATTCCGTGTTTGTATCTTCTTTGAGCGACTGGACATCAATCATAAATTTTTGATATTCGGTATCCTGTGAATAGACCTGCATTCCTGCCACATACCCCAACGTCTCATCATGCAATTTAATGGGAAGGAAGATATTTTGGAGTCCGTGATGGCAGACGAAGGTTCCCTCTTCCTCGTCCGAGTTAAATCGGTCTCTGTAGTCGCAGCATACCTGGTCTCGCTTTTTTCGGCATAAAAGGGTGCAAAAATCAGGCGATGGGATTAACTCATTCAAGACATATCCATTGGTATCTACTAAAAACAAGGGAATATCTGAAAGGGACAAAATACCACTATAGCGGGCGTATAAATTGGAAGCAATTAATTCATTTAGAGGATTTTCGGTTTTCTTCATCCTAATAGTACACCTTCCACTATGCAATGAATGCGAAGATTTATATCTTGGTTATCGAAAATGAATATACCAACTCTATTATACAAACTCATAGCTGTAATAATTGGATAAAATATGAAATTTTTGTGGCGGGGTGGGGGGCGAGCGTTCGAGGGGCGGTTCGAAACCTGTGAAAAAGTCCCTTTTCCAGCCCAAAAGCGAACAATTCGAAAATAAAGTTGTTGTTAATCAATGAGAAGCTAATAGGAATGGATATTTTGTGTAAAATTACACTATAGAATTTGAACATACATATGAATATTCGTTGATTTATCCCTTCAATGAGCGGATTTAGGGTTTCAATGAGCGGATTCTGGACTCCAATGAGCGAATTTATCCCTCCAATGAGCGGATTTGGAACTCCAATGAGCGAATCCCGTATTTCTATAAACGAATTTAAGAAGTAACCATTCATTTAGAGTTAAAAAGAGAAAGTGGGGATTCCCAATTAATTTCATGATGGTACAGGGGCAGCCTTTTAGCGTATACTAATCTATGGATATATATGTTAAATATAAATAATGAATTTAATTCCAATGCACAGGCCGGAGAGGATTGCGGTATGAGAATAGTAACAAAATTTCAAAGTGAAGAACTAGAAATTATAAAAATCTACATCAGCCTAGGATTTACGATTACAGTAGAAATATTCAGGGATCCTGAAGGGTATAAAAGCTTAGCAAATAACTCCTTTCCTCAACACGATGATTTATTAGGAATCGGGATACATAAAAATAAAAAAGAGAGTGTAATACTAGCCATCAATGATTTGCGTAAATTGATGACAGCGACTCTAGAATAATGGCTAAAGAGGCACATGGCAGGGGATATTTTCTTCTCCAAATTTCCAAGGAGACGTGTTCTCATGGTTTTTTGCCACAAGAACCGTCCCCATGGTCATTAGTTATTCGGCTCAACGGATCCATCATCATAAACTAAATAAGCCTCTATGGTTCCATCGGCAGTATTCGCTGCATTTGGATCTTCAATCCATATACTATAATAACGCCTGCCATCATCATCCATAAATACTTCCCTACGCCCATTGTAAAAGAATGTATCATCTCTTTTCCGAGAACTTTTACAATAGTATTATAGGCGTCATCCCATGTAAAACTAGGATCTTCATCCATCCGTACCAGGACTGTTTTCTATACGTGTCATTAACTTCCCTTTCTGAAATTAAAATTTTATAAAATGACATAATTATTGGAAAGCATCTCCCTATTTTTTGGTATTATGATATATTTATATAGGGAAAAACTACTGTCTTTCTCACTAGAGAAGTAGGGTCTAAAATCCTAAAATACGATTTCAATCGCGAGGTGAACAATTTAGATCGATCACTTCTTTTTTTCAATAAAAACTAAAGGGGAATTAGAATGCGAATAAAGAATATTAAAAAATTCTTTATTATTTTCCTAATACTCTGCTTATTATTACCTGAGATGGAAAGTGCCGTTCTTGCTAGTAATAATGATCAGACTAAAGACTTTAATAAAGACAAGATTACTAGTTTGAATCTTAGGAATGATTTAGAAAAGAAGATTGCTAAAAGTGGAAAGGCTAAAGTAATTGTTGAACTGAATGAACAGTTTTCTCCAGAAGGGCTTATTTCAAAAAATAAAATCGGTATTCAAAAAAACAAAATAAAGGAAGCTCAAGAAACTGTCCTGGAACATTTAAAAGATAAGGCAAATCCTAAAAAAATTTCCTTATTTAAAACGATTCCCTTTATGGCATTGGAAGTTGACTCAGAAGGGCTTAAGGAATTACGTGAAAATAAATTGGTTAAAAATATTACTGAAGATTTAAAGGTAACCAAAAGTGATATAAATACAAAGAATGAAGAAGATACGGCCATTAGTCCTCAACTTTATTCTACAAATAATTTAATGGATACAGAAAAGGCGTGGTCCGCAGGATATACAGGACAAGGAAAAACCATAGCTATTCTTGATACAGGCGTGGATAAATATCATCCATTCCTACAAAACAAAGTAGTGTCAGAGGCATGTTATAGTTCACTTGGACTTTGTCCGGGGAATTCTACAGCATCAACGGGTCCGGGTTCTGCGGTTGATACCGAAGGACATGGTACACATGTTGCAGGAATAGCAACTGGCCGAGGCACACAATTTTCTGGTGTCGCGAAGAATGCAAATATCATTGCGATTAAAGTATTAGCCAATGATGGAAATGGAAATTTTTCAGATTTAATAAATGGATTAGAGCGAGTTTACTCCTTAAGAAGCCAATATGATATTTCTGCAATTAATTTAAGCTTGGGCGGAGGCAGTTTTTCCAGCACTTGTGATTATACATATTCCAGTATGAAAAGTATTATTGATAATTTAAAAAGTGTAGGAATTGCCACCATTGTAGCTTCAGGGAATGAATACACTAAGAACGCCCTAAGTGCACCCGCTTGTATCTCTTCTGTTGTGAGTGTAGGAGCCACTAATAATAGTGATGTTGTGGCTAGCTTTTCAAATAGTTCATCCTACTTGGATTTATTAGCACCGGGTAATCCAGTATATTCCTCTGTACCAGGAGGCGGTTATAGCTCATATTCCGGGACTTCTATGGCTACTCCTCAGGTAACAGGAGGATTTACACTTGTACAACAAAAATATCCAAACGCTTCAGTCGATCAAATTGTTTCTTATCTCCGCCAAAATGGAGTAAATGTCAGAGATTCAGCAAACGGCCTAACAACACCTAGATTAGACTTTACATGGATGGAGGCAAGTTTACCCTCATTAGGCCAAGTTCAAAGACCAACTTGGAACGGTGATGTCATTCAGTGGTCCGAAGTTTCGAATGCCAGCCAATATGAAATCAAGTTATACCGAGGTACTACAGTAGTAAATACACAACGTGTTGGGACGAGTGTTCGACAATATAACTTTGCTTCCCTAATGACCACTCCTGGAGTTTACTCGGTAACCATTCAAGCGATTGGGGATCATACCTATTATGCAGATGGAGATGCCTCCCTACCTTCTAATGGGAATAAAAAAGGTATCGCATTCTTCGAGGACTTTGAAAGTAACAACGGAAATTTCACTGCGGCAGGCACCTATTCAAGCTGGCAATGGGGAACACCAACCTTTGGCCCGAGTGCTGCATATTCAGGAACCAAGGTCTGGGGCACTAATTTAAGTGGATACTACAACAATGATGAAAATAGCTATATTATTTCACCGACTATCAACTTAAGCAATTTTAGCTCACCGATTACATTAAGTTGGATGCAATATGCCGTTACAGAATTTAATTACGATTATCTAAACGTGGAATATAGTAATGATGGCGGTCTGACGTGGGAGTCTACTTATAGCAATTCTGGTTATATCAACCAGAGTTGGGGAAATCAAGAGGTCAGTATAGATCCCTCCTATGCTGTGTCTAACTTTAAAGTAAGATTTAGGATACAAACGGATGGTTCAAATACCTCTTCAGGTATCTATATTGATGATGTCATGGTAACAGGGTCAACTGCAATGCCTTCTCTTACTCAAGTCCAAAGACCTACTTGGAACGGTGAGGTCATTCAATGGATTGGTGTTGCCAATGCCAACCAATACGAACTTAAATTATACAAGGGAACGGAATTAGTTAGTACGCAGCGCGTTGATGCTAGTGTTCGACAAAATAACTTCGCTTCCTTAATGGCGAGTCCGGGAGGATACACGGTTACGGTTCAAGCCATTGGTGACCATACAAGTTATCGCGATGGCCTAACCTCCTTACCGTCCGCCGAAAACAGAAAAGTCATCACCTTAGCTCAAGTCCAGAAACCAACCTGGAATGGTGATGTTATCCAATGGTCCGGTGTTTCCAATGCGGACCAATATGAAATCAAATTATTCCAGGGAGCGACCTTAATTGATACACAGCGCGTTAGTGCCAGTGTAAGACAGGTTAACTTTGCTTCCCAAATGAACAATACGGGGGCGTACACTACCACTGTCCAAGCCATTGGTGATAATTCCAATTATCGAGATGGGCTAACCTCGATACGTTCTGATGAAAATAGAAAAGTATTAACCTTAGCTCAAGTTGCAAAGCCATCTTGGAAAAGTGATATCCTTCAATGGAATGGTGTAGACAATGCCACTCAATATGAAGTCAAATTATACAAAGGGACGTCCTTAGTAGATACAAAGCGCGTTAGTGCCAGTGTAATGCAGGTTAACTTTGCTTCCCCAATGTACAGGCCGGGGATATACCATGCCACTGTCCAAGCCATTGGTGACAATAGTCTCTATAGGAATGGTTCCGTATCAATACTATCGAATCAAAGGATCACCATCAGCCAAGTTCAAAAACCTACATGGAACGGTGATGTTATCAAATGGTTCAGTGTAGCAAGTACAACCCAATACGAAGTTAAATTATTTAGAGGAACGTCTTTAATAAATACAAGACGCGTTG
>NZ_CP133262.1:0-3607500 GCF_030915405.1 Neobacillus nitrireducens | reverse complement strand
CCCCGAAGGGGAACGTCCTATCTCTAGGAGTGTCAGAGGATGTCAAGACCTGGTAAGGTTCTTCGCGTTGCTTCGAATTAAACCACATGCTCCACCGCTTGTGCGGGCCCCCGTCAATTCCTTTGAGTTTCAGCCTTGCGGCCGTACTCCCCAGGCGGAGTGCTTAATGCGTTAGCTGCAGCACTAAGGGGCGGAAACCCCCTAACACTTAGCACTCATCGTTTACGGCGTGGACTACCAGGGTATCTAATCCTGTTTGCTCCCCACGCTTTCGCGCCTCAGCGTCAGTTACAGACCAGAAAGCCGCCTTCGCCACTGGTGTTCCTCCACATCTCTACGCATTTCACCGCTACACGTGGAATTCCGCTTTCCTCTTCTGCACTCAAGTCCCCCAGTTTCCAATGACCCTCCACGGTTGAGCCGTGGGCTTTCACATCAGACTTAAAGGACCGCCTGCGCGCGCTTTACGCCCAATAATTCCGGACAACGCTTGCCACCTACGTATTACCGCGGCTGCTGGCACGTAGTTAGCCGTGGCTTTCTGGTTAGGTACCGTCAAGGTACCGGCAGTTACTCCGGTACTTGTTCTTCCCTAACAACAGAGCTTTACGACCCGAAGGCCTTCATCGCTCACGCGGCGTTGCTCCATCAGACTTTCGTCCATTGTGGAAGATTCCCTACTGCTGCCTCCCGTAGGAGTCTGGGCCGTGTCTCAGTCCCAGTGTGGCCGATCACCCTCTCAGGTCGGCTACGCATCGTCGCCTTGGTGAGCCGTTACCTCACCAACTAGCTAATGCGCCGCGGGCCCATCTGTAAGTGTCAGCCGAAACCGACTTTCAGCTTTTCCTCATGAGAGGAAAAGGATTATCCGGTATTAGCACCGGTTTCCCGGTGTTATCCCAGTCTTACAGGCAGGTTGCCCACGTGTTACTCACCCGTCCGCCGCTAACCAACAGGAGCAAGCTCCTATTGATTCGCTCGACTTGCATGTATTAGGCACGCCGCCAGCGTTCGTCCTGAGCCAGGATCAAACTCTCCAAGAAAGTTGATTAGCTCATTTGTTACGTTGGCTTAGTTTCATTGCTGAAACTAATATTTTTTGTTTGTTTTGCACGATTTTGTTTGTTTAGTTTTCAAAGAACAATTTGTTATGTCAGAAGCGACATTTACTATCATATCAACTTTCTATCATTATGTCAATATAATAATTTAAGGTTTTTTCATCACTTTCAACTTGTTAAGTTGCCGTTAAAAGCAACTTTATTATATTATCACCTTTGATTTACATATACAACAGTAAATTTCTCTTTTTATGTAGAAAGTTCATTTATTCAACCCTTTATTATTATAAAAATGCCTACCTAATTATATAGGGTCCGAGACCACTCAATGAGTAAGATTTTTTGAATAGAAGCAAGAGAACCGTCCCCTTGCTTCCCTCTTCTCCTTAACTTAACAGATGCAAGCAAAATTCCAGATCAGCTTGGAGATGGGTTTTCATTAGCATTTCTGCTTTTTCTCCATTTCTTGCTTTAATGGCTTGGTATATTTGCTCGTGTTCGTCGATTAAATGGGGTCGGTTGTAGAATACTACTGTTTTACGGAAAAGATAAATAATCGATGACATCCGATCAATAATATCTATCATGACCGGGTTATTACTAGCTTCTACAATAATTTCATGAAACCGCTCATTTGCTTCCATAATTTCCTCGACTGTTCCTGTCTTACCTATCTCAACACATTGATTTATTAATTGAAGATCATTTTCCTTTAAATAGGCAGCTGCACACTGTGCGGAATAGCCCTCAAGTAGGATTCGTACTTGAAACATATTTCGCAAGTCCTTTTCGGACGGCTTCACTACTTTTTTATTCTCAATAAGCCCCTCATGCTCCAACTTTCGAATTGATTCCCGGATTGGTGTTCTACTGACACCCAATTCAGCAGCAATTTTTTCCTCGACAATTTTGGTACCACCAGGAAGTTCTCCATTTAAAATCCTATCACGAAGAATCTCATAGGATTGATGGGAAGCAGGACGAGCACGATTATTTTCTAACACACAGTTCACCTCAATATCACTTCAAATCTACATTTATCTTACCAAAATTCTTGTCAAAAAAATACAACGGACATCAGTTTTGATATTTTTTGTATACATTTAATAAATTATTGTATACAGAATTTATTAATTCGTGTACAATCAGTTTTGTAAACGATATCTGAAAGCGATTGCATTTAAATTAATCGCTTAACTTATAAGAATTTAATAGATCGAGGAGGAATTTATCATGGAACAAAGAGTTGGCTTTATTGGTTTAGGAATCATGGGGAAACCAATGGCATTAAATTTAATCAGAGCAGGTTTTTCACTTACGGTTAATGACCTAAATCAGGAAGCTGTAAATCAGGTAGTCGAAGCTGGAGCAGCCGTTGCTAATTCCGCGAAAGAAGTAGCTGCCAACAGTGATGTCATTATCACGATGTTACCTGCCTCAAAACATGTGCAAGACGTCGTATTAAGTGAAAACGGAATCTTGGCAGGGGCCAAAACAGGTTCAGTCATTATCGACATGAGCTCAATCACGCCTGAAGTCTCCCGGGAACTAGCAGCTACGGCAGCGAAAAATGGCATTGGCATGCTAGACGCACCTGTTAGCGGCGGCGAACCAAAGGCCATTGATGGGACATTAGCGATTATGGTTGGCGGTAAAGAGGATATTTTCGAAAGCGTTAAACCAGTACTGTACGGTATGGGAAAAGACGTGATATTAGTTGGTGATAATGGCTGTGGCGTTACCGCAAAGCTTGCCAACCAAATTATTGTAAACCTTAACATTGCAGCTATGTCTGAGGCACTTGTTCTTGCAGCAAAGGCAGGGATTGATATTGAAAAAATGTACCAAGCCATCCGCTCAGGACTTGCTGGAAGTGCTGTTCTTGATGCTAAGGTACCGTTGATTTTAGACAGAAATTTCGTCGCCGGAGGCAGTATAGCCATCAACATGAAGGATATTACCAATGTAATGGATACCGCCCATGAAATTGGCGTCCCACTTCCTTTATCAAGCCAGTTGCTAGAAATTTTCCATGCATTAAAGGTCGATGGAAAAATAAATGACGATCATGGCAGCATTGTCCGTTATTATGAAAAGCTTGCCAATGTTGAAGTAAAGAGGGCGTAAATGATGACTGAAACGAACAGAATTTCCGCAGAGTACCTAGAAATTGTCCCTGAAGTGGACCGTCATGCCGTCAATCAATTAGTAACAGAAGCACTAAAAGGTTTAAACAAAAAAATCATCGTCCTCGACGATGATCCAACAGGTGTCCAGACCGTCCATGATATTTCTGTTTTCACAGATTGGTCGGAGGAAAGTATCGAGCAGGGCTTTAACGAAGAGCAGTCCATGTTTTTCATTCTGACAAATTCCCGAGGCTTTACAGCGGAAGAAACCGAAAAGGCTCATCGCGAGATTGCCGCTAACATTCTAACTGTAGCTTCTAAATTAAACCAAGAATTCCTCATTATTAGCCGTGGAGATTCCACACTAAGAGGGCACTATCCACTCGAAACTACAGTTTTAAAGGATACACTCGAATCGGGTACTGATTTGAAAATGGATGGTGAAGTCATCCTACCATTTTTCAAAGAAGGTGGTCGTTTGACCATTAACAACATCCACTATGTTCAAAATGGTCAAGAGCTTGTGCCTGCTGGGGAAACAGAATTTGCAAAAGACCGAACATTTGGCTATTCCAGTTCTCATTTAGGAGAATGGATTGAAGAAAAATCGAATGGTTTATTTCTTGCTAAAAATACCTTATATATCTCGCTCGAACAGTTACGGGCATTGGAGATTGGTGCGATCACCGAACAGCTTCTCCAGGTAAAAGATTTTAATAAGGTAGTAGTGAACGCAATCGACGAAGTCGATGTTAAAGTATTCACGGTTGCCTTAGTACATGCAATCAATGCCGGTAAGAACTTCCTTTTTAGAAGCGCAGCCGCACTACCAAAGGTTATTGGCGGTGTCAGTGATAAAGCATTGCTAACAAGAGAAGAATTAATAATAGAAGAAACAGGGAATGGCGGATTAGTTATTATTGGTTCCCATGTAAAAAAGACGACGGAACAGCTAGAAAAATTAAAAGAATTAACCACCATTGAATTTATCGAATTTAATAGTCATCTAGTTTTACAACCAGAGCAATTCAAAGCAGAATGCGACCGCGTGGTAGAAACAACAGAAGCACTGATCCGCTCCGGTAAGACCGTTGCCGTTTATACAAGTAGACAACGGCTTGATCTTGGCGAAAATAAAAAAGAAGACGAGTTAAAAATGTCCGTTACGATTTCGGATGCGGTAACAAGCATTGTAACAAGATTACAAGTGAAACCGAATTTCCTTGTCGCTAAAGGTGGAATTACCTCCAGTGATGTAGGCACAAAAGGACTGAGGGTAAGAAGAGCAACCGTTGCTGGACAAATTAGACCGGGAATTCCAGTCTGGAGAACTGGGGATGAAAGTAAGTATCCAGGCATGTCCTATGTTATTTTTCCAGGCAATGTTGGAACACAAAGTGATTTAAAAGCAGTGGTAGAGATTTTAAGTAATAAGTAAATATAAATCATCCATCGGAATGCCGTTCTGGCATTCCACACTTTCAAAGGGGAAAGAGGAAGAAAAATGCCAATCGTTTATATTTGTATAGGGGTTGCCCTGTTGCTGTTGTTAATGGTCGTTTTCAAGGTAAACGCCTTCATATCATTGGTTATAGTTGGATTACTGGTAGGGGTAATGGAAGGAATGACCCCTATCGAAGCGATGACGTCCGTCACATCCGGTTTGGGCGGAACCCTTGGCAATCTCGTACTGGTTATTGGTTTTGGGGGTATGCTAGGTAAACTAATGGCCGATTCTGGTGGGGCACAACGAATCTCCACCACATTGGTTAACGCATTTGGGAAAAAACGAGTCCAGCTTGCAGCTGTTCTAACAGCCTTCATTGTTGGGATTGCACTATTCTTTGAAACAGGCGTGGTTGTGTTAATTCCGTTAGTATTCACAATCGCTGCTACAGCAGGTGTACCGATTCTTTATATTGGGATGCCAGTTATCGCGGCTTTGATCACCATGCATGGCTTTGTTCCTCCACACCCTGGACCGACAGCCGTTGCCGGTGTTTACAATGCCAATATAGGCAAAACGTTATTATATGGAATCCTTATCGGTATTCCTGCAATTATTATCAGTGGACCATTATATACAAAGACGTTTAAAAAAGAAGAGTTGGAAGTTAAAATCCCAAAAGGACTTTTTAATCCTAAGCAGTTTACAGAAGAAGAAATGCCTGGTTTTGGGATTAGTGTATTTACGGCCCTTATCCCCGTCATTCTGATTGCCTTCCAAGCAATCATTGAAATTACGATGCCAGAATCATCACTTATTGAAACAGCTAAATTTTTAGGAAATCCTGGTGTTGCTCTTTTAATTGCTGTCATTGTCGCCATGTTTACCTTTGGTTTAAATCGCGGTAAAAAAATGCCAGAAATCATGAACTCGATCACAGAATCAATCAGCAGCATTGCTATGATTCTTTTAATCATTGGAGCTGGCGGCGCATTCAAACAAGTACTCATCGACAGTCATGTTGATAAATACGTGGCACATCTGATGGAAGGTTCCACCATGTCGCCGTTAATCCTCGCCTGGTTAATCGCTGCAATCCTACGAGTAGTCCTAGGTTCAGCCACCGTTGCCGGATTAACAGCAGCAGGTATTGCCGCACCACTCGTTGCCTCTGCACACGTTAGCCCAGAACTAATGGTGCTAGCAACTGGAGCAGGAAGTATGACTTTCTCCCACGTCAACGATGCCGGTTTCTGGATTTATAAAGAATACTTCAACCTAAGTATCGGAAAAACCATTCGCACCTGGTCAGTAATGGTAACGATTGCATCCCTTGTCGGACTTGCTGGTGTGTTAATTATCAATATGTTTCTATAGTGGGGAAGCATGGGGACGTCTACCGTCCCCATGCTCTTTCTTTTTATGCGTTACTTCAACCATTCACTCCATTTTGAATATAATCCTCGACCATTTCCCACAAGTTTCGATTCCAATCAAACGTTTGATTAAAGTAGCTACAGCCCTTGATACATATGGGTCAGTCTTTCCATGTCAAAAAATAAATTGTTGAAAAATGAATTAGTTAAAGTCGATAAATAGCATTTTAACCACTTTTGGCACAAAACGGCATCAATTCGACTAATTACCGTATAGGCTATACTAATTAAACGATTGGTTAAAACAACTGCAAGTACTGTTTGATAAGAATTTCCCCTGTAAAGGAAGCAAGAAGATTGTCGAGACGCATTTGAAAATTGCGCAGGAAATAACCCAACTTTCCACAAAATCAAATTGAATCCGAGTAAATCCAATCTTTTTCCTTTTAAATTAATTGTAAGCCTTAGGGGAGCTAAATTTAGAAAGTTTATTTGGATTGGTTTTAAATATTATCCTCACGATTTATTTAGTGATTGATTCTCGTAAGCAAGGTAAAAGTCCAGTGCTTTGGGGAATTCTCGGATTCATTTTTGGGCTGATAGCTTTAGGAATTTATCTAATGAAGACAAATCGAAAGGGGACGGTTCCCATACTTCAAAAGCAAGAGAACCGTCCCCCCATTTCCATGTTACGTCCAATGCTCGGCCGCACGGTTTGACCGACCCTTAGTTCAGTGATTTTTCAAAAATCTCTACGACATCTAACGTTTGTACCCTTTCGTCTACTTCTTTTGACTTTGTTCCATCACTGATCATCGTTAAACAATATGGACACCCACTGCCAATCATTGTTGGATTTGTTTCAAGAAGCTGTTCTGTTCGAGCTTCATTGATCCGTGTACCTGTGTTTTCCTCCATCCACATACGACCGCCGCCAGCGCCACAACACATCGCATTTTCACGATTTCGATCCGCATCGACGAGCTGGGCACCAGGAATCGCCTTTAATACTTCACGCGGGGCATCATACACGTCATTGTAACGCCCCAAATAACAAGAATCGTGAAAGGCGATCACCTCATTCACTGCATTCTTTGGTATTAGTTTCCCTTCTTTGATCCATAGGGCAAGCAATTCGGTATGATGATACACCTCGGCTTCGAGGCCAAATTCAGGATATTCATTCTTAAACGTATTAAAAGCATGTGGATCAATCGTTACGATTTTCTTCACATCGTACTTTTTAAAGACTTCAATATTAGCATTCGCTAACTCTTGGAATAAAAACTCATTCCCAATCCGTCTTGGTGTATCACCAGAGTTCTTTTCTTCATTTCCAAGAATAGCAAACTTCACTCCCGCCTGATTCATAACTCGGACAAATGATTGGGCGATTCTTTGGCTACGGCTGTCATAAGAACCCATTGAGCCCACAAAGAAAAGATAATCAAACTCTTCTCCGGCCTTTTTCAATTCTTTCGCCGTTGGAACCTTTACATCCTCAATGGCATCCCGCCAATTTTGTCGTTCCTTACGATTAATCCCCCATGGATTTCCCTGGCGTTCAATATTGGTCATTGCACGCTGTGCATCCGGATCCAGTTTTCCTTCTGTTAACACTAGATAGCGGCGGAGATCAATGATTTTATCGACATGCTCATTCATGACGGGGCATTGGTCCTCACAGTTTCGGCAAGTGGTACAAGCCCAAATCTCTTCTTCGGTAATAACATCTCCGATTAAGTTGACATCATAGTCTAAAGCGGCTGCGGACTCACCTGCTCCCTTGCCCTGGAAGGCCAGTTGATTCCCGCGGGTATTTTGAAAGGATATAACCGGCATCCACGGGGCTCTAGATGTAACCAATGCGCCTTTTTCTGTCAAATGATTGCGCATTTTTAAAATTAAATCCCTTGGCGATAACATTTTCCCAGTCCCTGATGCTGGACACATATTGGTACATCTACCACACTCAACACAGGCATACAAGTCGACTAGCTGCTTCTGATTGAAATCTTCAATTTTACTGGCGCCAAAAGTTTCCTGTGTTTCGTCCTCAAAATTAATCGTCGATAATTGTCCTTTTGTATGAGTACGTCCTAACCACACATTCGCAGTCCCAGCTATTAAGTGGGCATGCTTTCCTTGTGGGATATAAACCAAGAAGGCTAATAGGAATAATAAATGGCCCCACCAAAAGACAATGAAGAAGGCAGCGGCGACCGTTGGATCCAGCCAGCTAAATGCCATAGAAATGGCTGAAGCAACAGGTTCTGACCAAACAGGGTCCTCACCATGCCAGATGATCCCCATTCCGTTTGCTAGTAAGGTACAAATCATTAGGCCACCAAGAAATAGATAGACAAGGCCTGCTAAAAACCCTCGTTTTAAGCGAACAAGCTTTTCAATATAACGGCGATAATAAGCCCACCAAACACCCACGAGAATAATCAAGACAATGATTTCTTGGAAAAACGTAAAATAGGGGTAAAAGGGTCCTAATGGTAAATGACTTCCTGGTGCAAGTCCCTTCCAAATTAAATCAATCGCCCCAAATTGAACAAGGAGAAAGCCATAAAAAAACATCACATGGATGGCCCCACTCTTTTTATCTTTTAAGAGCTTCTTTTGCCCAAACACATTAATGAGAAGGTCATTGATTCGTTCTTTCACATTTTTATCAAATTTAGCCTTTTTACCTAACTTTATGTACTCAATTCGAGTTTTGACAAGTGCAGCAAATAAGTAAATCGCATAACCGGTTACCAATAAGAAAAGGAATGAATTTAGATAAGGTAGGATTGTATTCATCATTATGCCCCTTTGATAAATAATAGGAAGCCCAACCCCCCTGGCTGTTTGACGAATGGGATTGGGCCTATTTTTATGTTAGCTGACAGCGACACTCTTAAACTCTTCTATTAATAAGGGCAGGACTTCAAACAAGTCGCCAACAATCCCATAGTCAGCAATCCCAAATATAGGAGCCTCTGGATCCTTATTGATCGCGACAATAACTTTCGAGTTTGACATACCGGCCACATGTTGAATGGCTCCGGAAATCCCGCAGGCAATATACAAATCAGGTGTGACCACTTTACCAGTTTGGCCAATTTGCAAGGAATAGTCGCAATAATCAGCGTCACAGGCTCCGCGTGAAGCGCCAACGGCTCCACCTAATAAATTGGCTAATTCCTGGAGCTGATTAAATCCATCTTTGCTTTTTACACCACGGCCTCCGGAAACAATAATTTTGGCTTCTGAAAGATCGATTCCACCAGCGGTTTTCCGCACAACCTCTTTAATAAACATGCGTAAACTTTTAATATCAACTTCCATACTCGATACAGCACCTGAACGTGACACATCTTTCTCCAGTGGAGTGATATTATTTGGTCGTATTGTCACTAGGATGTGGCCCTCACGTACCGCAAACTTTTCGAATGCCTTACCAGCATAAATTGGTCGTGTGAAAAGTACCATTTCATCGACAACTTCAAGACTGACAACATCGGAAATTAACCCTGCCCTAAGTTTGGCTGCAAGTCGTGGGGCAAGGTCTTTTCCAAGGGCGGTATGTCCAAGAATCAATCCGTCTGGCTTTTCAGCATCGATTACTTGTAAAATTGCTTGAGAGTAGGCATCAGGTGTATACAGCTGTAACTGTTCATGTTCCACTGTTACAACCCGATCAACGCCATAATGAAACATCTCAGTTGCTAGACTACTAGCCCTTTCACCTAGAAGGAGACCGACTACTTCCCCTCCGTCAGCCACTTTCTTCGCTGCGGCAATCGCTTCAAAAGAAACATTCCGCAAGCCACTTTCCCGAATTTCTCCAAAAACGACTATCTTTTTCCCCATCGTGATTCCCTCCGTTTATAGGACTTTCGCTTCTGTTCTTAGTAACAAGACGAGTTCATCCACTTGATGATTTATATCCCCTGAAAGGACCTTGCCCGCTTTTTTCACTGGTGGTAAAAAGATTTCCACCGAGTTGATTTTCGCTTGAACATCAGCTTCATCTAAATCCAAATCATCCAATTCCAGTGTTTCCAGTGGCTTTTTCTTCGCTTTCATAATGCCAGGTAAGGAAGGGTATCGAGGTTCATTTAATCCTTGTTGGCAGGTCACAAGCAACGGCAGGGAGGTTTCAATTATTTCAAGGTCGCCCTCTACATCACGTTCAATCGTAGCCTTTTTCCCCTCAACCGTAAGCTTTGTAACCGATGTGACCGCAGCAATCCCAAGTTCCTCGGCAAGACGTGGACCGACTTGTCCTGTTCCCCCATCAACCGAAACATTACCGGCTAAGATTATGTCCGCAGACTTATCCTTTAAATAAATGGCTAAGAGGGTTGCTATTGTAAACTGATCGCCCTCTTCCACGTCATCATCATCGATGAGAACGGCTTTATCGGCGCCCATTGCAAGGGCAGTGCGAAGTTCCTTCTCAGCTTCTTCGTCTCCAATTGTCACCACCGTAACAGTACCGCCATGGTCTTCCCGTAATTTGAGTGCTTCTTCAATCGCATACTCATCATATGGGTTAATGATAAAAGTCACCCCGTCATCACTGACTTTCCCATCCTTAATGACAATTTTTTCTTCTGTATCAAATGTGCGTTTCATCACCACAAATATATTCACAAGGAATCCTCCTTTTCAAATGAGCTTCAAAAAGCAGTTCGTTCTTCCACGGCTTTTTGAAAAATATCAATCTATTATTTAGTGTAGCTATAAAATCCTTGCCCCGTTTTTCTGCCGAGATGCCCTGCTCTTACAAGCTTTTTAAGAAGTGGAGCGGGACGATATTTAGAATCGCTTGTTTCCTGGTATAATCCTTCTTGAATGAACAAGAGGGTATCTAAGCCAATTAAATCGGCTAAAGCAAGTGGGCCAATCGGGTGGTTGGCACCTAATTTTAAGCCTTTATCAATATCATCAGCGGTTGCCACTCCCTCACCCAAGACAAAAACAGCCTCGTTAATGAACGGCACTAATACACGATTGACAACAAATGACGGCGAATCCGCCACGGTAATCGTGTCCTTGTCTAAAGCTTCCACTAGTTGTTTGATCGTTTCATACGTTTCATCAGAGGTTTCATAGCCGCGAATCATTTCCACTAATTTCATGACGGGCACTGGATTGAAGAAGTGCATCCCGATGACCTTATCAGGACGAGCAGTAGCTGTTCCTAATTCGGTAATACTTAATCCTGATGTATTGGAAGCAAAGATAGTTTCTGGAGGGCAAATGGATTCCAGTTGTTTGAAGAGTTCTTTTTTCGGTTCCATCTTCTCAATAATCGCTTCAATGATTAAGTCCGCTTCCCATAAATCAGCCACCTTTGTTGTTGGCGTAACTCGTTCAAGCGTATCTGCTACTTCTCTTTCGGAAATTTTCCCTTTGCTTAAGGCACGGTCCAAATTCTTTTTGATCGTTTGAATGCCTCTATTCACAAATTCATCCTTTATATCATTCAAAATCACTTGATAACCAGCTTGTGCTGCCACTTGGGCAATGCCGTTTCCCATTGTTCCCGCACCAATGACACCAATTGTTTTGATCAAAAGTTTCACCCCTAAGATTTTTAATGATTTTGTAAAATATGTTACCTACCAGAGAATTGCGGGACCCGTTTTTCCAAAAATGCCTGGGTTCCTTCATTTTTATCTTCTGTACCGCAAAGCTTGCTAAAGAATTCTGATTCAAGTTCAAGCCCTTCATGCAAGGACGTTTCAACTCCTTGGTTCATCACTTTTTTAGCCATGGAAACAGCCATCGGTGCCTTCGCAATAATTTTATATGCAAGCTCTTTCGCCACTAGGAGAGACTCCCCTTCAGGAGCAAGCTTATCAACGAGACCAATTCGATAGGCTTCATCCGCCTTGATCGGCTCTCCAGAGAAAATAATCTCTTTTGCTTTTCCCAATCCTACTAAACGGGGAAGGCGTTGTGTCCCGCCATAACCTGGGAAAATGCCGAGCCCTACTTCTGGGAAGCCAAATTTTGCATTGGCTGAAGCGATTCTAATGTCACATGCTAACGCTAATTCACAGCCTCCGCCAAGTGCTAAGCCATTGATAGCGCATAGGACAGGAAATTTCAAGTCAGCGATTCGATCGAAAATCATGCGGCCATATGTAATTAATTCCTTACCCGTAGCTTCAGTTAGTGAAGGAAATTGTTTAATATCCGCACCGGCAACAAAAAATTTATTGCCAGCTCCCGTAATGATTGCTGCACGAAGGTCGGTCATTTCCTCCAACTGATCGAGAGCTACGATAAGCTCTGCCATTACCGTGGAAGTGAGCGCATTTACGGGTGGATTATTTAATTCTAAAATGGCGATTTGTTCTTCGACGATAACCTGGACGGTTGTAAGTTCTTCAACTAGTTTACTCATTTAATCAACTCTCCTTTTTAGTTCCATTCCATCACCGCCACAATGAATTGACGGATGATGGAATCTTTATAGCTTTAATAATGGTGGTGTCAGGCACCGATGATGTTGCCTATTTTGTTAACATCCTTGAGATGACCAAGCGTTGAATTTCTTGCGTTCCTTCGTAAATTTGTGTAATCTTCGCATCACGCATGTATCTTTCTACTGGATAATCCTTCGTATAACCATAGCCTCCAAAGACTTGAACGGCTTCCGTTGTTACTTTCATCGCAGTATCTCCTGCAAAAAGCTTAGACATCGCAGATTCCTTTCCATAGGGAAGGCCTTCTGACTCAAGCCATGCTGCTTGATAGGTTAATAGTCTGGCAGCTTCAATATTTGTTGCCATATCTGCTAACTTAAAGCCAATTCCTTGTTGTAATGAAATAGGTTTCCCGAATTGTACACGATCTTTTGCATAGCCAACAGCAGCATCAAGTGCACCTTGTGCAATCCCGACAGCTTGAGCAGCGATACCGTTACGTCCACCATCCAGTGTCATCATGGCAATTTTGAAGCCGTCCCCAACCTTCCCTAACACGTTTTCAACTGGAACAATACAATCTTCAAAAATAATTTCTGTGGTGGCCGATGAACGAATGCCTAGCTTGTTCTCCTTCTTGCCAATCGAGAATCCAGGGAAATTACTTTCAACGATGAATGCTGTCGCTCCTTTTGTCTTTTGGGCAGGATCTGTCAAAGCAAATACAATATAAATATCTGCATATCCACCATTAGTGATAAATATTTTTGAACCATTTAACACATAATGATCGCCTTCAAGCCGGGCTGTAGTTCTCATGGCACCTGCATCCGAACCACTACCAGGCTCCGTTAAAGCATAGGCGCCAATTTTTTCCCCTTGAGCCATTGGGCGCAAATATTGTTGCTTTTGTTCTTCCGTCCCAAACTTGTAAACAGGCCAACCACCTAAAGAAGTATGAGCAGATAACGTGACACCAATCGATGCATCAACACGGGATAATTCTTCTACCGCAATACAGTAAGCTAAAAAATCACTGCCAATCCCGCCATATTCCTCTGGCCATGGAATTCCTGCTAAGCCAAGCTCAGCCATTTTGTCAAAAATAGAACGATCAAAACGTGATTCTTCATCCCGGATGGCAGCTGTAGGTTCCACCTCTTTTTTAGCAAAATCACGAACCATTTTTTTAATCATTTCATGTTCTTCTGTCAATTGAAATCGCATGTTTCTTCCCCCATTGTTATAAAAGTTTTATTAAAAGTGATTCATGTTAACTCTCAAATAGCCATCATTATTTTTCCAATGTCCCTATGAAACTACCTATCGCCAAACTGATAACGCTTACAATTACACCTTCTCATATCGTATCAATCTGTCTGCTCATCTATGTAAAGTGTGTGTGATGGTGGATTCATACTCACAGAAGGGCTGGATTGATTTTAAAGAAAGCTTCCGTTTTTTGTTTCACGGTTTCGAGGTCAACACCCTCTTGTAGTTCGACTAGAACCAAGCCCTCTTCCGTCATATGGAAGACCGCTAGTTCCGTCACAATGACATCCACCACATGTTCCCCTGTTAGAGGTAATTTGCATCGTTTAACGATTTTCGGATCACCATTTTTCGAGGTATGTTCCATGGCGACAATGACTTTCTTTGCACCTACTACTAAGTCCATTGCTCCCCCCATACCAGGTACCAATTTACCAGGAACCATCCAATTGGCAAGGTTGCCTTGTTCATCTACTTCCAGTCCACCAAGAACAGCTAGATCAATATGACCTCCGCGAATGAAGGAAAAGGACATAAGACTATCAAAGAACGCACCGCCTGGCAGAATACCAGAAGGTTTTCCGCCCGCATCTACAAGATCAGGTTCCCCCTCTCCAACGAGTGGACCAAGACCAAAGTAGCCATTTTCAGATTGTAACGTGACTTGACAGTCTTCTGGTAGATAATTTGGGATCAACGTAGGGAGACCAATTCCTAAATTGACGACATCCCCATCTTTCATTTCTTTCGCAATTCGTGCAGCGATGATTTGCTTCGGACTAAGTAACGTTTCGACCATTACTCACAACCCCCTTGGACAAAAATCTTATCGATTAGCACACCTGGAGTCATGACTTCATCGGGATCCATTTCTCCGATTTCAACGATCTGTTCCACTTCAGCAATCACAAGATCAGCCGCTAACGCCATAAGCGGGTTAAAGTTACGGGCTGCTTTACGGTAAATTAAATTCCCATTTTTATCTGCCTTATAGGCTTTAAGAAGCGCAATTTCCGCATGGAGTGGTTTTTCGAGCAAATAATCACGTCCGTCGACCGTCAGCTTTTCCTTGCCCTCTTCCACTATCGTCCCTACACCAGTCGGAGTAAGTATTCCGCCAAGTCCAGCTCCCCCAGCTCGAACCCGCTCGACAAATGTCCCCATTGGAACGAGGTCCACTTCCATCTCTCCAGCAATCATTTGCCGCCCTGCTTCAGGATTCTTACCAATATGGGTGGTAATCGCTTTCTTAACCCGGTGATTGACAATTAAAGGCCCTACTCCAGTATTAACGAAAGCGGTATCATCTGTAATTAAGGTAAGATCTTTTATACCCTCATCCAGAATAATCGATACGATTCCCTCTGGTGTACCAACGCCCATAAACCCCCCAATCATCACCGTCATCCCATCATGCAAAATAAATGAGATTTCTTCTCTTGAGATTACTTTGTTCACTTAACCAACCCCCTAAGAATGCTAACATGGTATGCTCATTTCCTTACAATTCTTACCTATGCAAGATTCACGCCAAACGGAGAGATTATTTTAAAATAAAGGCGATAGATTCAGCTGTTATCAGCTAAAAGGGGCTATTTAATGGGATTCTTACTATAAATAATCAACATATGTTTTTTAAAAAATAGTCATTCAGTCAAATTCATGTCAAAAACTTCACTAAAAAACCCGCCAAAATTACTAAATGTGTTCTGATTACTTTACAATTGGCCCAAAAACCACGTAAAAACTGTCAAGTTTTCCGTACAGAGTGTAAGCGATTTCATTATTCTTGTACACAATTTGAACAATCCTTTGTTAGCCTTCAACAATGATCCGCGATTCACGATAAGATTAGGACATGAAGACCTATCAAAAAACATAACGAACAAAACTCCCTTTTCGATAACAAAGGGAGTTTTCCATAAAGATCATAACCGATACTTATTCATCTTTTCATAGAGAGAGGTTCGACTGATTCCAAGATGTTTAGCTGTTTCCGACTTATTTCCATCCATCATGCTTAAACATTCGGAGATGGTCCGCCGTTCAGTCTCTTCAATCACTTGAGCTAAAGAGCGAATAGGTAAGGTGTTTTTAAATCCAGTAATTTCTCGAGGAAAATGCTCAGGGGCAAGGTATTTCCCTTCATCAACCATATTTAACGCGCGCTCAATCGTATTTTCAAGTTCACGAATATTTCCCGGCCAGGCATATTGGCATAGCAAATGCATAGCTTGCTCATTAATACCCTTTACACCTTTCTTCATCAGTTTTTGGTACTTTTCTAGAAAATAATGAACAAGAATTTTAATATCTTCTGTTCGCTCTTTTAATGATGGAATGGTGAGCTGCATAACTTTTAAACGGTAATACAAATCGAGCCTAAATTCTCTGTTTGCCACCATTTCCTCAAGATTTCGGTTGGTTGCGGCGATAATCCTTACATCAACGTGAATCGTACTGGTCGCTCCCACTCGTTCAATTTCTTTTTCTTGCAGAACACGCAATAGTTTCACCTGCATATGTAATGGAAGTTCACCTATTTCATCAAGAAAAATGGTACCACCATCGGCCACTTCAAACTTTCCAATTTTCCCGCCCTTTTTTGCCCCTGTAAAAGAACCCTCTTCATAGCCAAAAAGCTCCGACTCAATCAGCTCCGCCGGGATAGCGGCACAGTTCACTTTAACAAATGCTCCCATCAAACGTCGACTAGCATGATGAATCGCGTGGGCAAACAATTCTTTGCCTGTACCACTTTCACCTAATATCAGCACATTGGACTCACTTTTTGCTGCTTTTCTAGCTTGATTATTTACCTCTATAAAGACAGGACTTTTTCCAATCAAATGATCGAACGTATAGTATGCCTTGTTTCTTGCATTAATGATGCCTTTACTTTTATGTAGTTCGTTATGTAATGAATTAATCCGTTTAGATAAAGCAGTTAATTGCTCTACATTATTAAATAAAACCTTCCCAACTGCTCCCACAATCTTTCCTTGCCTCAACACCGGCGATCTTGTAGCAATCATATAATCCTCTTTAATTTTTTGAGGTTCAGCCACCTCTAACTTCCCTGTTTTTGCTACAATATGCATGCGAGTATTCTCAATCACCTCTGTTACATGCTTTCCGATGGAGCGTTCCGGGTCAACACCGAGGAAATTGGCAAATGAGCGGGTCAGGATTTGTATATACCCTTCTGTATCAACGACAACCATGCTTTCATCAGCAAGTTCACTAAGATCTTTAAAAAGAAATTCTTCCGAGTGATCCATAGGAAGAAAATCATTATTATTTGAAAAAAAGAAGAAATAATAATTATATTCCTCTTCAAATACCCTCGCCACTTCTTTTCTAACGATACCTTTCCTACCATTAAATTGAAAAGGGGTATTTACCGCTGGAACAAGGCATTTATGGACAAGCTTCGAAACTTGAAGCTTAAATTGCTTATCATCAGTAAAGTCCTTCGATAATAAACTGTTACTCATAACGAGGCTGTGATCAGGTCTCGTTATGACAATTCCAATAGGCAATTTCTCTAAAAGCCCTCTCAAAACTTCTGTTAACACATTGTCGACCAATCCTACCCATCCCCCTTAAGAAAACGGTCATAATCTGCTCTTAATGTTGTAACATGGAAGTATTTTCACTATATCTATCATAGCACTTGTTGCAGCCTGTCTTAATATTCAAATATTTTGAAATTGTGAACAAAGGGGAGGATTCCTTCATATGGATATTCCAAGATTCTATTATAAATCAATATTTTCCTCACGAACCAAACGTTTGATTAAAATTGGTCTCATCTCGTTTCATTCCTATGCGTATCCCACTAAGGACCAATGAAAACGTTGGGAGATGACGTGACCAGCAAAACTGTCCCCATGGTATAGTCTTCATGTTAGAATAATGATAGAAAAGAATTTTCCTAGACTGGAGATTTGAGACGTGAAGATACCTTTTTACAAAGCTGGAATATTAACCTGTTTAACTATTAGTTTCTTATATGGACATGCTTCTGCAGAGTCAGATTTATCTACCAAATGCGGTGAGATTAAACCCAACGTCAATCCATCTTTCCAACAAATTAACTGCTTACTTACGAATGCCGCAATAGAAGCTGACATTCCTCCGGAAGTAGTAAAAGCCGTGGCGACACAAGAAAATGGGAGTTGGAAGCAATTTGATGAGACAGGTAAGACTGTTGAGTCTCCAGATGGCGGCATCGGCCTCATGCAGCTAACCGATCAAAGGGGATACGACCAAGATAAGTTGAGAAGCGATGTTGTCTATAATATTGAAGCAGGTGTCGGAGTCCTTAGCAGTATGTATTCACGCACAGACTTGCCAAAAATCAACGGGGCAGGGCGAAAGGTAATTGAAAATTGGTATTTCGCTGTGATGGCATACAACGGGACAAAACCTGTGAACAGTCCGCTTTACCAGCTGACCGGGGAAAGAAATACGAATGCCTATCAAGAAGAGGTTTTTGCCAAATTAGAAAAACACAGTTATATAACCGATACCGAACTAGCCAAATATCCATTTAAAACAACCGATTTTAGCTATGATCGTGATCTCACGGATAGCATTAAGTTTAATAGGTTTATATACACACTAACTAGTCCAGTACACAACTCTGCTTATTTTTTTAAAGTTGGAAACCGAGTGGCAACGACCGTGGACGGTGTTAAATTACGAGAAGAACCAGGTACTTCAATTCTCAAAAAATTACCTAAAAATACAGCATTGATTATTGATGGAGAATTTACATATGACTTTACAAATCAATATGTATGGTACCCCGTCCGAACCGATGATCCTAAGATCAAAGGGTATGTTTCTTCCGCTTATGTGATTAAAGATATGGTGAAACCTGTCATTACAGGTGCCACAAACAAATCCATACCCGTCAAATCCACTTTTAATGCTTTAACAGCCGTAAAAGCGATGGATAATGTAGACGGTAATAGAACAAATGCTATTCAAGTATCTGGTAAGGTTGATACAACGAAGTTAGGCACCTATGTTTTAACTTACAAAGTAGCTGACCGGTCTATGAATACATCAACAATAATAAGAAGAATAACTGTTTATGATAATCTGAAACCTATCATATCAGGTGTCATGAACAAAACAATTAGACTAAATTCATCATTTAATCCAAAAACAAGCGTAACGGCAAGAGATAATATTAACGGAAATTTAACTAGTAAAATTTCCATCAGAGGTTCCGTTAATACGAAGAAAAAGGGGACTTATACTTTGAAGTATACGGTCCGGGATTATTCAAATAACGTTACAACGGTTACAAGAAAAATTACGATTGATAGCACAAAGCCTGTTATTTTCGGGGCTAAAAATAAAAGCATTCGTTACAAATCTTCCTTCAATCCAAAAACAGGAGTAACCGCTAAAGACAATTTAGACGGCAGTTTAACTAAACAGATAAAAGTAACAGGAACAGTGAAAACAAAGAAAAAAGGCTCCTATACTTTAACGTACACTGTTACTGATAAATCCCAAAATAGGACAGTCGTGAAACGGAAGATAACAGTGAAATAGGGGTAAGGGGCCTTGAAATATTTAGAAATGAAATTATAGGATTGGATATATAACTTGCACATTTTGAAGATAAGGTATCAACAAGATTGATGCGGTAATTTTGTTATTTACAGAGTGGAAAAGGGCGATGAATCTTTGAATTCATCGCTCTTTTTCTTCTATGGGCACTGTGGACCATCCAGAGTGACCATCTCGTGCTTTTTTCTTTGTCCACGGGCACTGTGGACCATCCAGAGTGACCGTCTTGTGCCTTTTTCTTTGTCCACGGGCACTGTGAACCACCCAGAATGCCCGTCTCGTGCTTTTTTCTTCGCCCACGGGCACTGTGGAACCAGAACTATATCTCATCGCTTACATTCTGCACTACAAAAAACAAATAACAAATTATGTTCTACGCAAAAAAACAACCTTTTCAGGTTGTTCTTTAAATGTGCCTGGCAACGTCCTACTCTCACAGGGACGCGTGTCCCAACTACCATCGGCGCTGAGAAGCTTAACTTCCGTGTTCGGTATGGGAACGGGTGTGACCTTCTCGCCATTACTGCCAGACTATTTTGTTGAGGTATCATTCCCTCAAAACTAGATAATGCAGAAGAAGTTTGTAAAAACGAGTTCGCTTTAAAATTTGGTTAAGTCCTCGAACGATTAGTATCAGTCAGCTCCACATGTTACCACGCTTCCACCTCTGACCTATCAACCTGATCATCTTTCAGGGTTCTTACTAGCTTGCGCTATGGGAAATCTCATCTTGAGGGGGGCTTCATGCTTAGATGCTTTCAGCACTTATCCCGTCCGCACATAGCTACCCAGCGATGCCCTTGGCAGAACAACTGGTACACCAGCGGTGCGTCCATCCCGGTCCTCTCGTACTAAGGACAGCTCCTCTCAAATTTCCTGCGCCCACGACGGATAGGGACCGAACTGTCTCACGACGTTCTGAACCCAGCTCGCGTACCGCTTTAATGGGCGAACAGCCCAACCCTTGGGACCGACTACAGCCCCAGGATGCGATGAGCCGACATCGAGGTGCCAAACCTCCCCGTCGATGTGGACTCTTGGGGGAGATAAGCCTGTTATCCCCGGGGTAGCTTTTATCCGTTGAGCGATGGCCCTTCCATGCGGAACCACCGGATCACTAAGCCCGACTTTCGTCCCTGCTCGACTTGTAGGTCTCGCAGTCAAGCTCCCTTGTGCCTTTACACTCTGCGAATGATTTCCAACCATTCTGAGGGAACCTTTGGGCGCCTCCGTTACTCTTTAGGAGGCGACCGCCCCAGTCAAACTGCCCACCTGACACTGTCTCCCACCCCGATCAGGGGTGCGGGTTAGAATTTCAATACAGCCAGGGTAGTATCCCACCGACGCCTCCACCGAAGCTAGCGCTCCGGTTTCTCAGGCTCCTACCTATCCTGTACAAGCTGTACCAAAATTCAATATCAGGCTACAGTAAAGCTCCACGGGGTCTTTCCGTCCTGTCGCGGGTAACCTGCATCTTCACAGGTACTATAATTTCACCGAGTCTCTCGTTGAGACAGTGCCCAGATCGTTACGCCTTTCGTGCGGGTCGGAACTTACCCGACAAGGAATTTCGCTACCTTAGGACCGTTATAGTTACGGCCGCCGTTTACTGGGGCTTCGATTCAGAGCTTCGCTTGCGCTAACCCCTCCTCTTAACCTTCCAGCACCGGGCAGGCGTCAGCCCCTATACTTCGCCTTGCGGCTTCGCAGAGACCTGTGTTTTTGCTAAACAGTCGCCTGGGCCTATTCACTGCGGCTTATCAAAGCTATTCACCCTAATAAGCACCCCTTCTCCCGAAGTTACGGGGTCATTTTGCCGAGTTCCTTAACGAGAGTTCTCTCGCTCACCTTAGGATTCTCTCCTCGCCTACCTGTGTCGGTTTGCGGTACGGGCACCATTTATCTCGCTAGAGGCTTTTCTTGGCAGTGTGGAATCAGGAACTTCGGTACTAAATTTCCCTCGCTATCACAGCTCAGCCTTAGTGAGAAGCGGATTTGCCTACTTCTCAGCCTAACTGCTTAGACGCGCATATCCAACAGCGCGCTTACCCTATCCTCCTGCGTCCCCCCATTGCTCAAACGATAAAGAGGTGGTACAGGAATATCAACCTGTTGTCCATCGCCTACGCCTTTCGGCCTCGGCTTAGGTCCCGACTAACCCTGAGCGGACGAGCCTTCCTCAGGAAACCTTAGGCATTCGGTGGATGAGATTCTCACTCATCTTTCGCTACTCATACCGGCATTCTCACTTCTAAGCGCTCCACCAGTCCTTACGGTCTAGCTTCAACGCCCTTAGAACGCTCTCCTACCACTGACATCTAAGATGTCAATCCACAGCTTCGGTGATACGTTTAGCCCCGGTACATTTTCGGCGCAGAGTCATTCGACCAGTGAGCTATTACGCACTCTTTAAATGGTGGCTGCTTCTAAGCCAACATCCTGGTTGTCTAAACAACTCCACATCCTTTTCCACTTAACGTATACTTTGGGACCTTAGCTGGTGGTCTGGGCTGTTTCCCTTTTGACTACGGATCTTATCACTCGCAGTCTGACTCCCACGGATAAGTCTTTGGCATTCGGAGTTTGTCTGAATTCGGTAACCCGATGAGGGCCCCTAGTCCAAACAGTGCTCTACCTCCAAGACTCTTACTACGTGAGGCTAGCCCTAAAGCTATTTCGGAGAGAACCAGCTATCTCCAAGTTCGATTGGAATTTCTCCGCTACCCACACCTCATCCCCGCACTTTTCAACGTGCGTGGGTTCGGGCCTCCATCCAGTGTTACCTGGACTTCACCCTGGACATGGGTAGATCACCTGGTTTCGGGTCTACGACCACATACTCATACGCCCTATTCAGACTCGCTTTCGCTGCGGCTCCGTCTTTTCAACTTAACCTTGCATGGGATCGTAACTCGCCGGTTCATTCTACAAAAGGCACGCTATTACCCATTAACGGGCTCTAACTACTTGTAGGCACACGGTTTCAGGAACTATTTCACTCCCCTTCCGGGGTGCTTTTCACCTTTCCCTCACGGTACTGGTTCACTATCGGTCACTAGGGAGTATTTAGCCTTGGGAGATGGTCCTCCCTGCTTCCGACCGGATTTCTCGTGTCCGGCCGTACTCAGGATCCACTCAGGAGGGAACGAAGTTTCGACTACAGGGTTTTTACCTTCTATGACGGACCTTTCCAGGTCGCTTCATCTACCCCGTTCCTTTGTAACTCCATATTGAGTGTCCTACAACCCCAAGAGGCAAGCCTCTTGGTTTGGGCTATGTCCCGTTTCGCTCGCCGCTACTCAGGGAATCGCGTTTGCTTTCTCTTCCTCCGGGTACTTAGATGTTTCAGTTCCCCGGGTATGCCTTCTATACCCTATGTATTCAGGTAAAGATACTGTTCCATTACGAACAGTGGGTTCCCCCATTCGGAAATCTCCGGATCAAAGCTTACTTACAGCTCCCCGAAGCATATCGGTGTTAGTCCCGTCCTTCATCGGCTCCTAGTGCCAAGGCATTCACCGTGCGCCCTTTCTAACTTAACCTAAAAGGTTTATAACTCTTACTTACATAAGAGAGAAAAACTAAAATGGCGATTACTCGATGTTTACTTTGCTTCTTCTTACGATTATCTAGTTTTCAAAGAACGATGTGTTGAGAGAAATTGCACTCTCAAAACTAAACAAACAAAATACGTGCGATAAACAAACTGTTTTGTCTGGCTCACAGGTCCAGCTTTATCCTTAGAAAGGAGGTGATCCAGCCGCACCTTCCGATACGGCTACCTTGTTACGACTTCACCCCAATCATCTGTCCCACCTTAGGCGGCTGGCTCCTTACGGTTACCCCACCGACTTCGGGTGTTACAAACTCTCGTGGTGTGACGGGCGGTGTGTACAAGGCCCGGGAACGTATTCACCGCGGCATGCTGATCCGCGATTACTAGCGATTCCGGCTTCATGCAGGCGAGTTGCAGCCTGCAATCCGAACTGAGAATGGTTTTATGGGATTGGCTAAACCTCGCGGTCTTGCAGCCCTTTGTACCATCCATTGTAGCACGTGTGTAGCCCAGGTCATAAGGGGCATGATGATTTGACGTCATCCCCACCTTCCTCCGGTTTGTCACCGGCAGTCACCTTAGAGTGCCCAACTAAATGCTGGCAACTAAGATCAAGGGTTGCGCTCGTTGCGGGACTTAACCCAACATCTCACGACACGAGCTGACGACAACCATGCACCACCTGTCACTCTGTCCCCCGAAGGGGAACGTCCTATCTCTAGGAGTGTCAGAGGATGTCAAGACCTGGTAAGGTTCTTCGCGTTGCTTCGAATTAAACCACATGCTCCACCGCTTGTGCGGGCCCCCGTCAATTCCTTTGAGTTTCAGCCTTGCGGCCGTACTCCCCAGGCGGAGTGCTTAATGCGTTAGCTGCAGCACTAAGGGGCGGAAACCCCCTAACACTTAGCACTCATCGTTTACGGCGTGGACTACCAGGGTATCTAATCCTGTTTGCTCCCCACGCTTTCGCGCCTCAGCGTCAGTTACAGACCAGAAAGCCGCCTTCGCCACTGGTGTTCCTCCACATCTCTACGCATTTCACCGCTACACGTGGAATTCCGCTTTCCTCTTCTGCACTCAAGTCCCCCAGTTTCCAATGACCCTCCACGGTTGAGCCGTGGGCTTTCACATCAGACTTAAAGGACCGCCTGCGCGCGCTTTACGCCCAATAATTCCGGACAACGCTTGCCACCTACGTATTACCGCGGCTGCTGGCACGTAGTTAGCCGTGGCTTTCTGGTTAGGTACCGTCAAGGTACCGGCAGTTACTCCGGTACTTGTTCTTCCCTAACAACAGAGCTTTACGACCCGAAGGCCTTCATCGCTCACGCGGCGTTGCTCCATCAGACTTTCGTCCATTGTGGAAGATTCCCTACTGCTGCCTCCCGTAGGAGTCTGGGCCGTGTCTCAGTCCCAGTGTGGCCGATCACCCTCTCAGGTCGGCTACGCATCGTTGCCTTGGTGAGCCGTTACCTCACCAACTAGCTAATGCGCCGCGGGCCCATCTGTAAGTGTCAGCCGAAACCAACTTTCAGCTTTTCCCCATGAGAGGAAAAGGATTATCCGGTATTAGCACCGGTTTCCCGGTGTTATCCCAGTCTTACAGGCAGGTTGCCCACGTGTTACTCACCCGTCCGCCGCTAACAGGGAGGAAGCAAGCTTCCTCCAAATTCGCTCGACTTGCATGTATTAGGCACGCCGCCAGCGTTCGTCCTGAGCCAGGATCAAACTCTCCAAGAAAGTTGATTAGCTCATTTGTTACGTTGGCTTAGTTTCATTGCTGAAACTAATAATTTTTGTTTGTTTTGCACGATTTTGTTTGTTTAGTTTTCAAAGAACAATTTGTTATGTCAGAAGCGACATTTACTATCATATCAACTTTCTATCATTATGTCAATATAATATTTTATCTTTTTTTCTATCACTTTTTGCTATAAAACGTTCGGCTAAAGGCAACTTTCTAATAGTATCATTTTCAATTAACTTATGCAATAGGGAATTTCTCTTTTTATATTGAAAGTTCATTTCCTCAAAAAGTTTTTCGAGATAACAATACTAGAATTATAAATCTACCATATAAAAGTAAGAAAAGGAATCAGAGTAATGACCCCTGACTCCTTTCTATAAATCGGAACCTATTGTCTATTTTCCGTATCACAAGCCACAAGAACTGTCCCCTATGGACGATAAGGTTAGAATTTTCTGCTATAATCTTATTTTTATGAAGACAAATTTGAACTTAGTAGGGAGAGCTGAATTTGGAAGGTTTATTTGGATTGGTTTTAAATATAATTCTCACGATTTATTTAGTAATTGATTCTCGTAAGCATGGTAAAAGTCCCGTCCTTTGGGGAATTCTCGGATTCATTTTTGGGTTGATTGCTTTAGGAATTTACTTAATAAAAACAAATCGAAAAGTAATCGGTTGGATTATTACCATTATTAGCATCATCGGTTACTTAGTCTTGCTATTAGTCATCCTATTAGGTGCCGCGCTCATTCTCGGAGGAGGATTTTCCTAATATACAATTGGAAACCCCACAGGGATAGTTCGGAACCAGCTGTAAGTCCCTTTTACGTGAAAAAGATACTGATCATCTACACCATATAGATGATCAGTATCTTTTTTTCTTTCTATCTACGAGTAAATCAAAATTCCTAATCTTTAACCACTAGCCACAGATAAACTTCTAAATCCACGGTTGCGGCATTATGAAGCGTAACGATCATAACATTAGAGTGTCTAGGACCTGTTTGTACGGAATAGATATTTTCTATTGGATCCGTTAAGTATCCGGCACTAATCACCTTTTCATTTCTTTGTGCTTCTAATCGAAAGTCTACATAATCATTACGATTTACCCGAACTCCAGAGCCCCAAGTATAGCGTTTGAAACCTTGCCCAAGATCGTCTTCCGATGCATTTTGGAAATTCAAATCAACACGTCTATCAACTTTGCGCCTAGACAAGGGTTCAGGCGATGGTTGAGGATGATTCGTATAATGCAGCCATCCATTGACGGGTGAAAAGTTACTCATTTGGACCAACTCCTAAACTAATAAAATATGGATGTATAACATATTTTTGCTGCCACTTATCCACTGCTATTTAGGCTAAAAGTCTGCATTAGTTATCAATGGTCTAGAAGAAAGGTAGAATCAGACAGGCTGTTACTTATATATATGGAATTCAATTTACGATAGACCTGAAATCCTTGGTTACTTCCAGTGGCTGTCCCTCCCTGTGATTAAATGATAATTGATACTATTTAAGTTCATTGTAAGCCCCTTCATTTATCATTCAATATAAAAATACAAATCATATTTTTTTTGACATATTTTTCAGGGCAAAGCACAACTAGCTCCATTCAGCTAGTTGTCCCCCTCGAACAATTCTCACCCACTTTTCAGCAAATCCCCCTATCAATCAAACGTTTGATTAAAACGGCCTTACCAATTGGCACATATGCCTTAGCCCCGCATGAACCAAAAATAGATTGTAGAAAAATAACAAAAAATTTGTAGTTTCCTAGCGAAAAGTCAGTATACGACACCTTTTCGACTAAATAACAAAAAGGCTATACTAATCAAACGTTTGATTGGAACTGCCCTAACGATTGATGTAGAACAATCTCTTCTGCAAAGTAAGCACGAAGAATGTCGGCAGAAATTTATAATTTCGCAGGAAATAACCGACATTTCTACAGATTCAGTTAAATCGCTCCAAAACCGACATAATTCTAGTAATCGCCCGCCTTTTCAACACTACACAAACGTTTAATTAAAAGTGACCTCAGCACGCATTATTCCAGATTTCTCCCTTTAAATACCTGAGATAATTGTCGATATCCGCAATAACCAATCTCTAATTAGTTCTTGTACTAGTTTACGTTCTTCAATATGAAGCAAATGACCCGCATGATCCAAAATGACAAATGTTGAATTTGGAAATTTATCTTTTAAAAAAGAGTGGTCCTTATACCCACAGATGGAGTCTAGTTTCCCTAAAATAATTAGAGCCTGTTGTAGAAGTATATCTACATCATTAAATGGTTCTTCCGAGAAATAGTAGCCTTTCTCTCTCCAATTCGACGCAAGGAACTCTCGATTAGCTAATAAACGTCCAGGTTGTATTTCGTTAAGAAAGTAATCTAAGTTCTCTTTTGTTTGAAAGGTCATTAATGTTTCAAATGCTAATCTTATTTCAGAATCTAACGAATGTAATTCAGATGCATCTTTGACATAAGCTATTTTTTCAGGAAGGTTCCTTTGTTTCAAATGAAGCGCCGGAGCCAGTAGACATATACTCTTTACATTATCTTGTCTCTTATGCAAAATACCTTGTGCTAAATATCCTCCATAGGAAAAACCGATAATAGAAAAGTCTTGGTTAGGTATTTTTTGATCCATAAAATTTAATATATTAGCGACCATATCATCCGAAGAACTGAAATCCTCATGAATCAAACTTCGCCCATGAGCAGGCAAATCTATATATATTCTCTGAAAACCTATTAAGTTTTTAAAAATGGGCTCCAGCCACGATTTCATTGATCTATGATCAGTCCCCATTGCATGTAATATTAATATTGGAGATCCACTTCCAATAATTTCATAGTGAATGCTGCCTTTGGTAACTAAACAATTCATGATAATTCCCCCCTTTTTTCAAAATCCTTATTGAGCTAACTCCGTAAGTGGAATACCAAATAATAATGATTTCATTAATCGTAATGTGTAAATAGGGAGCAGAATAGCAAAGTTCCCAAGTTTGAATTCCATTCTGAATTTCTCTCCTTTTTAATAGTGTATCATCACCTATGGAAAAGTTTGGGTTACTTTTATTTGAAGCCTCTTCATAACTAAACGATCGACTAAAACCCGCACATGTGGTGCCTTTTGTTTATAAAAAATAACCCATTCTCATAAGAGCTGGGCTATACACCTTGTTTACAGCGGTAATATGATACATTCAACTAAATTCTTCTTTTTAAGCCATACTAATGATTCAAAAAGGCCAAGAGAACCGTCCCCCCGGCACCTAAGTCGTCGCCGCTGAAGAAGCAGCGGCTTGGTCAGCCTTTACACAGTCAATGGCAACAACGAGTGCAATAATAATGGTTTCCATTTCATCATCCAATATTTGAACCTTGTAGCTATCTCCCCAAGTGAACCATTCCTTGCTCACTTTACCCACGACTTCTCCATGACGTAATACCTCAAAATCCATATCCCACCAATTTCCATGCACTTCAATGCCTGCTGCATCAATCGTATAGCGTGCTTTTAAGAAGGAAAACTCTTTCTTAATCACCAATACCTCTTGACCATTCACCTCAACAAAAAACTTCGGTAAAAAGCTGAACGCCTTTTTCGTAACGAGTGCAACTTCATCTCTTGATGTATTCATAATGGAGAAAGTCTTTGGGATTTGCATAAAGCTACCCTCCACGTAATATACGTCCTTCTCCTGCTGATCCTTTATGGTAAATTTTCCACTAAGACTGAATACCTTCTGTTTAATATAAAGTTGCTTCATAGTATACCTCCCTCTAATATACCTAGTTTTGTATTTTTTAACGATTTGGTCTGACTGATAAGCTTCTATTAAAAATAACTTCATTTCATTCACACTCTGCCAGAAATCCCCTCCACCTTTAATTATAAAGTGAAATTTAGGCTAATCTACTAAAATTTGTTAAGCAATTTAAATTTACTTCACTAGAATTGATAGTAAGGGAATAACCTTAGGCAATACCACTCTCTGTAAACATGTAATCAAAAAAAAAAGTTATTTACATGATCATCGCTAAGGTAGGCAATGTATCTAAAAGGCTTGTCGATGTCTGTCTTCTTTGAAGAGATTATGTAATTTAAATAAACTAGATGAATTCTGAATTATTTGATAAATTAGAACTATCCATTACAAACAGGAGGAAATAAGGTGAAAATCGTATTAATCGTAACTGGTATTATTTTAGCTGCTTTAATAGGCGTAAAATACGGTGGATTTAATTTAATCAACCATAAATCCGAATCTGTATCTGTAAAAAAACAAGAGAAGGTAGAATCGCAAGCTATTCAGGATCCTGTCCATAACAAGAAAAAGGATGTGGACAAGCAGCAGACGGCCAAAATTGGCGGAGTTCAATATGATATTGGGATTGATGACAATAGTTCACAAGATGCGGTTATCGAAGTGATGCACAAGATGACACACCAGAAAGTGAAAGCGAAAGAAAAGTGGGGAGCCATTCCTATGATTCCCGATACCATTAATCAAGTGTATGATATTGTGGAGAAAAGTGAATTCGAACAAAAAGATGATTTGCTAGCCATTTTAGCTAAATGGAAAAAAGGCAGCTTTTCTGAAGTAAATGAGGACCATAATTATTTTTGGACGTATCAAGGCGGGACGATTGGTAAATCTTATGGAATTATGAGCAAATCAGAAGAAGAAACTTTCATCCTGAATAATTTCAATGAAGATATTGCACGTGAAATAAGCTCCCAAAAATAATGGGAGCTTTATTTTGTGGGTTGCCATGGTGACGGTTCTTTAGTAATTTCCTGAAGAATGGTGTATCTCAGCAAAATATACAACATTTTTACTTGCTAATTGATATACAGAAAATATTGGTTAGTCTCTGTTATAATTGAATGTTGATTTCACTGTATTTGAAAAATAAACGGAAAAATTCCGGCTAAATTGGGAAATACCCATATTTCCTTAAAAATAAGGGAAGTTTTTCCGCTTATATTATCCAAACCTTTAGATTTTGTCTTATTTAGAGCCATTAACCGGAATATCTCCGCTTATCTCCGCTTCTTAAGCTTCCCTTATATACATTAGGCGGAAATTCTCCGCCTATGAATTCTCGTACCTACGCAAAAATCGATATGAGAGGGCGGAAATGGTTTGCAAACTTCGTATTACGCAATCCGAAGAATTAGCAATTAAAGGCGACCTATAAAGGGAAATCCTAAAACAGGTAAAAAGCCGCCACTATTTTGGGATCACACAATATTCCTCAAAGAGAATAAAAGCAACTCATTATGGCCGTTGAAATCAGGGCCGCGGTGCCTCTGATTTAAAAATCCAATGTTGTGTATTTCTCAAGTTCTTCTTCTTTAAATCCTATAATGACTTTTACTCCATCTGTTAATATTGGTTTTTTCAATAGCATTCCATCACTTGCTAATAAATCTAGTAATTCTTTAGTTGTGGATGTCTTTAATTTATTCTTAATTCCCATTTCACGGTACTTCTTCGTGCTGGTACTAAAAAAATACTTTAACTCCAATCCGCTTTTTTCATACATTTCCTGTAACATCTCTCGAGATGGAGGGGCCTTAACAATATGAAATGGTTCATACGGTACTTGATGTTCATCTAACCATTTCTTTGTTTTTCTACAGGTTTGGCATTGTGGATGCCAGTATAAAGTTAATTTCATTTTATATCTCCACCCTTGTTTAAAGAGTAAAAAGTTGTTGGTCATAAATGCTGTGAAAACATTATTCTTCTATTAAGCAGCGTATGACAAATATAGTAGTTTCTTCATTTGCATTAACAAACCCTATCTTCTCCGTTCCAAGAACATGAATAATATTACCTTCTTTTATTTCTGTTTCTTTTCCATCTGAAATAAACGTTCCTCCACCTTGAAGAACATGAAAAAATAACTGTGAATTTGGATGATAATGTTGAGGCATCATTTGTTTTGGTAGGAAATTCAAAAGAAAACCGTTTGTAAATCCCTTCTTGTAAAAATCTGCTTTTGAAAATCCCTTATCTCTAAATCTCTTAAATTCCGAAATTTCAATATTATCCAATCCTACTCACCCCTGTATAAGATATAAGTCAGTAATTATCGTAAAGTATGATTTTAAAAAAAGTATTGATGCCTATCAATTTTTAATAATTTTAGTGATATCCAAGAAAAAGATTTCTGACACCGGCGCACCAGTTTGCTTTTTCATATAGGCGTTTATGTTGAAAGTTTAGAAGATAGGTATAGCGATGAGCTAATAAAAAAGGACACTACATTTATATGTAATGGTTCTAAGTAGGGAAATTTTTTTAAAGGACCGGGATAATCCAAGATATGTTTATACTGGCTAATTTCCTTCATCGCCTAAAGTAAAGTGGTTATCAACTATGGCGATGAAGGAAACTATTTAATTTTAAGCGTAAAAGAATACCATTAAACTAGATAGTAGAGTTGTCATAGAAGAGGCAACCATTTTACAGCAAGCGGTTCTTTACACACACCCAATTTTTACGCGGAATGTTTCCGGACCTTGTTCAATATAATCCCATGTAAATTGGTTGGGCCGTTCAATTTGAAATTGGTAAAATAATGGTTTTGGATCATGATCATTGATTAATAGCATCGCTTCTCCCTGATTTAACGCATCAAAGGTTTCAAAGATGACTTTATGTTTAAGTTGTGGCGGATATTCTGTTGCATTTACAGTGGATTTAAATGTGTTCATTTCTTTTCCTCCTAAAATTAAAATATAGTAGATTCTAATCTAATCGCCCTTAGGAAATTCTGACGAATACTTCCTTTGGTTATTTTACACAGTGTTCATGATATAGCGTTGAGATGATACCGAAGAAAGCATAGTAAAATGGTTCTGGTGCAATTAATCGGAAATGGCCTACCTCATCACAAGAAAAGTTAAGCGCCTTTTCTAATAGATGATACGTTGAATAAGCATAGAAACAAAAGTACTTATATTCAAACTTTGGCATTTTTTCATAGATGACAGCAATTTCCTCTTTATATTGTTCAATATTATTTACGGCTTCCTTAATGATGGTTTCAATATCCTCAAGGTTTACCTCAAGTAACAATTCATTTTTTTCCATGCGAACAATAGCCATTTTATCACCCCATATCTTCTTTGATATTTTCCTTTGACCGTATCTGTCATGTACCGAGTGTCTGTGGTGGAGACCAGATAACGGCAATGGCAATGTTTATAATTACAGTAAACGTTTGCAGCATATTCACTGTTGTTAATATGTTTTCCTTTTATATTATAATGAATATTTTTTTTGAATTTGTGTTCCCTATCACACTTTATCGGTGATTTTATTTATATATATTTTGAATCCTAGGGCTATTTTATGATGCAGATCAATTATGTTAAGAAATGAGACTGCTACAATATCTATACAACTAGGAATACGATAAAAAGAGGTGATAATGAAATGAAAAATGAGGATATTCTAAAAAGGTTATCGGAAGTCCCCTTATTTAAAGAGTTGTCCGAAGCAGAGATGGAGCCAATCATCAGGATTGCTCAGTTACGTTTCTATAAGCATAAAATGTATGCATTTATGCAAGGAGATCCTCTTAACCAAATCTATTTTATTCATTCAGGAAGGATAAAAATATTTAAGACCGATTTTTCTGGAAGGGAGCAGATTATTTCTATTTTTGAACCGGGTAATTTGTTTCCACTTTCAGGGTTTTTTCGGAGGGAAACGTTCCCGGCTAGTGCGGAAGTATTTGAAGATTCCCAACTAATTGTCATCCCGCTTGATAAATTTGAGGAAATTCTTCTTTCCAACCCGGAAATTTGTATTAAGTTATTCAAAGTATTAGGTGAAAAAATTATGGATCTGCAAAGCAGATTAGAGTCCAAGGTCCTTCACAATACTTATGAACAAATCATCATGTTACTAGTAAGGCTGTGTAAGTCAAATGGGGTAAAGGCGAACGGGAAATATAGACTTACGATTCATTTCACAAACCGTGAATTGGCCAACATGATTGGGACAACACGAGAAACCATTAGCCGTACAATCAGTGAATTTAAACGGAAAAATTATATTGTCCAAGATGAGGGCGGTTATTATTTAATCGATCGTGAAGCACTTCAGCAAGAGCTGTGTTAATTTAAAAAGTAAAAGTGAAGTACAAATTAGCCATAAGAGAAGCGTGCAAGAATCTTAAAAGGATTATTCCAGCTAAAGATCTTCCTGATTGTATGTTTTTGCACAGATTGGAATAAAGCTAATAAAAAAGATGGCCAAATTTATGTATTTGGCCATCTTCACATGTTACAACCTATTGATATTGAGAGAAACGTTTTTCTACTATTTCTGTTAAAGTTGAAATAACAATACAAATAACCCAGTAAATAAGTGCTACCAATAAATATAAGGTAATGGAGTCATATGTTCTTCCTGCAACTATCTGTGCATTAAACAATAGCTCTGGAACAGATATTACTGCTGCTAAAGATGAAGCTTTCACAAGATCTAAAAAGATATTTAATAAAGAGGGAATGGCAATCCTTGCTGCCTGCGGAATGATGATTCCATATAGAGTTTGCCAATTGGATAGTCCGATTGCATAACCTGCATCCCATTGGCCTTTGGAAACACTATTCAGTGATGCTCGTTGGACTTCGGCAATATATGCCGCACAATTCATGCTAAAACCAATAATTGCCGAAGATATGGCAGTTAGTTGTATACCGAAAACAGGTAATCCAAAATATAAGATAAAAAGTAAAGCAAGCATAGGGATTCCCCGCATAAACGAAATATATAACCTTGCAGGAAGCCTTAGAAATTTAGTTGAAGATCTACGGGCAAGACAAAGAAAAAAACCAATAAATAATCCAGCCCCCATGCTTACAAATGATATAAGGAAGGTATAGCCGATGCCTTGAATTACAAATGGAAAGCTTTCAATGGCTAGATTTAGGTTAAAGAAATGTTTCCAATCCAAGGATAATACCACCTTTATTTCACAACGATTATTTTACATTAACATTTACAAACTTCACATTTGGCTTTTTCGTTACATCAAGTCCTACAAAGAACTCTTTAGAAAGTTTGGACAGAGTGCCATCTTTTTTCATCTCATCAAGAGCGCTATTGATTTTACTCATTAGTTCTATATTCCCTTTTTTTGTTACAAGAGCTGAAGAGCTTTGCATATAAAATAGATGTGGATTAATTTCTAAGTTGAATTGTGGCATCATTTTAACAGCAATGGATTGTAAATAATAATCATTTAAAATAACATCAGTACGGCCTAGTGCAACATCACGAAGGTATACATCATTTGAGGCATTCCCGTAAGTCACAATTTGGGCTCCATATTGTTTCGCGATTTGGCTATAAATAGAGGTAGCTGCCCCAGCTGCTTTTTTCCCTTTTAAATCCGTAAGACTATGTATACCAGATTGGTCTTTTTTCCTTACAAGCATGGAACCAAAAGAAAATTTATAGGGCTCACTAAAATCGAAGGATTTCTCTCTTTCTTTCATAACCTCAATGTCATTTGCCCCAATATCTACCATCCCAGATTGAAGACTTGGAAGAATACCATCAAAACCCATTTCTTTAAATTGAGCCTTCAGATGTAATCGTTTTGCCACTTCTTTAACTACCTCTACATCATATCCTGTTAAATTATTGGCTTTATCCTCATGATAGGAAGCTGGATAAAGTGTACCCGAAGTAGCTACTACAAGTGTGCCTTTATTCTTAATTTTATCCCATGCGGTTGTTGTCTTTTTTTCCTTGGTTGTTTGACCACACCCTGCCAGGGCCACAAGTAATATGAAACTTAAAAGATATATGTAACCATGCTTTTTCATATTTTCCCTCCTAAATGATAAAAATTAACCAATTACACTAAAAATGAGGAACATAACTAGAGTGGGCTATGTCCCTCATTCTATTTGATTACTATTCCCAAATGTACATCTTATCTGTGTATTTTATTTTATGGCATGATCCCCTATAAAAAATTGATTTAAGTCAATAAGCGGGAATAAAAAGGTCCCTACTATTTGGTACGTTTCCCCTCACCTAATGAACTAGCGGTTTTTTCCAAATATTCACAGAGGTGAACAGTTTTGTCACTGTTCGCCCTTTTTACAAACAGTGATAAGGCAATAAGCATACACCTACGTTTCTTTCCCCTTCAAATACTGCATATGCAAAATGTAAAAGCTATATTTACTTTTTTAAATAAAGCTTACTTCTATGGTAAATACTAACCATTGGTATTCGTAAGATTCACTCGGGAAAAGGAGTAATGAATCATCACACACTTCAAGTTAATAGGGAACATCCCTATTTGGTTGGTTTTATCTTTATGAATAAAAAAGTAGATAATGGTAATATTTTCACTTACAACATCTTGCGAGGGGGAGCTTGTAATTTTAAACAACGAACAACTGGCAACCAAAGCACATGAGTTTGCCCTAATTCACGAGATAACGGCTGCCAACGAAGTGGCAAAAAGATATTGGCATGCCTTTCGGTCAGATTTGTCCAGTCTGCATAGTTTTGCCAGACATTTACGAAATAACAAAGTGGAATGTAAGCAACCAGCTGAAGATTGGCTGCTTGACCACATCAATTTTGTAGAAGTACAAGCACAGGTTGTTTTTAAGGAATTGCCCCGCACAACGTTAAAAAGGCTTCCCAAATTGCGGTCTGATGGGATGCCGAGAATCTACGCCCTTTGTAACGACTATCTTAATCATGTGGACGGTCGCTACGATGTCGTATCATTCAAAAGATACCTGATGTCCTTCCAGGAGGTTTCGATTCTCAAGGATATAGAATGCTGGACATTACTGAGTGCGATGCGTGTCATAATTATTCATCGGTTATCCGAATTGATGCAGGAGGTACGGAAACGACACGAGTCCTGCCATTCAATTATGTCGTTAATCGAGGAAATTGGCTCCAAAAATACGAACGATTCAAGAATCAAAGCCTTATTGGAAGAGAAAACTCGCAAAGGAAGCTTAGATCCAGTTCAAATTGTCCACTTGGTCCAGCATTTGAGTGAATTGGAACCCAATATCCAAATTGTTCACAACTGGATTGCAGGCTATGTGGAAAACAGCGAATCCAGTCTCGAACAAATGGTATCGCTAGAACATCAGTTACAGGCAGAGCTGCAAGTGACTTGCGGCAACCTGGTCCAAAGTTTACACTTTATCGAGCGTCTACCGTGGCGGATAACCTTTTCAAAAATATCTTACCTTGAACAAATTCTTCTTTCCGATCCATACAGTGATTACGGAAGGCTCGATCTTGAAAGCCGTGACTTCCTTCGTGGAAAGGTTGTAAAAGTGGCCGATCAGTTGAATGTATCGGAAACCCTAGTCGCGCAAACCGCCCTTCGGCTTACAGCGTACTGTGAAGAGGAAATGGATCAAGTCGAAAGCCTTGCGCGCGGTGCCTGCCTACCCTACTATTTGCTGGATCCAAAAGGAATTTCCATCCTGCGCAAGGAGCTCTGTAAGGTGGCTAGGCCTCGGGTGCTACCACACCTCGTAATAAGAAGACAGCCGTCGGTTGCCTATTTTCTGAGCTTCTTTCTTTTATTTACTGGGTTGATGATCATCACTGGGAAATGGGTATTAGCAGGGTTGGGAGTACAGCCGCTGGCTTGGCTCGCAGTCATCATCGCACTCATTCTGCCTGTAAGTGATTGGGCATTATCGATTATTCATCTAATCATAGGAAAATGCTGCCTCCCGACTCCTATCCTCCGTTATGATTTTTCGGAAGAGCTGCCGGAAGATGCAAAAACGATGGTGGTCATCCCCGTCATCTGGTCGAGTCTGGAAGAAGTGGATGATGTAGTGAACAACCTATTGATTCACTATTTGGGAAACAGGCAGCCGAACATACATTTTGGTATATTGGCAGACTTTTGTGATGCCTCTGCCGAAACCACAACAATGGACGATGCATTAGTCGCACATGCCGTGAAACGATTGGATGAGCTGAAGAACAAATACGGGACTGAGAAGTTTTTTCTATTTCATAGATCCCGTCTTTTTAATCCAGTGGATCAAACCTATATGGGCTGGGAGCGGAAACGCGGCAAGCTAGTTGAATTTGTAGAGCTTCTTTCAGGTAGTGACAAAACCAGCTATTCCACCATCCATGGACAAGCAGAAATTTTGAAGAATATCCGGTATGTGTTTACAACCGATTTTGATACACTTCTGCCAATCGGTGTAGTTAGCCGGCTCGCGGGTTCCATCCACTACCCTTACAACCGTCCGCGGTTAAATAAAGAAGGAACACGGGTCGTTGAAGGATTTGGGTTGTTGCAGCCCCGTATTGGCGTGAGTTTTGAGTCTACCCAAAATTCGCGATTTGCCGCTTTATGGTCGGGAGACCCAGGGATTGACCCATATTCTTTTGCGATATCTAATGTTTATCAAGACCTGTTTGGTCATGCTATCTTTGTCGGCAAAGGAATCTTTGACGTGGAGGCATTTCGAAAAACACTGGTTGACCGAATTCCTGAGCATTCGGTCCTAAGTCATGATCTGCTCGAAGGTGGATTTTTGCGGGCAGGTTTAACCTCTGATATCGAAATTGTCGAGTCGCACCCAGGTACTTTTTACGCTAACGAGCGTCGGGTGCATAGATGGATTCGCGGGGATTGGCAGCTCATCAGATGGGTGGGCAAAAGCTGCAAAGATCGGCATGGGGAAAGAAGGCCCGTTTCTTTAGGCAGCATCACTCGTTGGCAGATTGTTGATAATCTGCGCCGGAGTCTCCGTGCACCGATCTACCTGCTCACTGCACTGCTTAGTTTTTTCGTGCTCCCTGGCAGGCCTTGGATTTGGGTGTCCATCGTTTTTGGAACCATATTTCTTCCATTTTTGGTTGCATTAGTGTCAGCTCTTTTTGGAGGAAGGCTCAATAGGACCATTGGGGTTACGTTTACCCAATGTGCAGTACAACTAATTACTTTGCCGTTTACTGCTGTGCTTTCTTTAGATGCTATTTTGCGCACACTCTACCGCTTGTTCATTAGTGGGAAGAATTTACTGGAGTGGGTCCCATCTGCCAAGACAGATCGAGAAGACACGAAGAAGCGTGTTTTCCTGTTTGAAGTATCTGGTCATATCGTTATCTTCCTGTTTGCTTTACTCGCTTTCCTTTCTGGCGGGGTGGTTGAACGGATATTCGGTGGAACAGTTCTTTTGATTTGGCTTCTTGCACGGCCTGTCATCCTGTTTTTAAATCAGCCACAAACGACAGAGAAAAAGACATGGCTCCATGATGCGAAGACTGACCTAGCAGAATTAGCCTCGCAAATCTGGGCCTTTTATGATAAATATGTCACGGAAGCGGATTCCTGGCTGCCGCCTGATAACGTGCAGTACCTACCAAAAGAAGTCATTGCCCATCGGACGTCGCCAACCAATATTGGCTTATATCTGGCATGTGTTGTTGCCGCCCGGGATCTGGAATTCATTGATACGCCAGCCATGCTGGACCGGATCGAATTATCCATAGAAACGATTCAGCGAATGGAGAAATGGAATGGGCATTTGATGAACTGGTATGATACGTGTACCGCAACACCGCTTTACCCTAAATACGTTTCGACAGTTGATTCTGGAAACTTCGTAGCCTATTTGATGGCAGTGGAGCAAAGCCTGATTGAATGGAGCAAACGGGAGGAACATTACCAAGACCGTTTCCAGAACAGCATTCATAACCTTGATCAACTAATAGAACAAACTAATTTTGCCGCACTATATAATTCGGATGAACGGCTGTTCTCGCTGGGGTACCATGTCGATTCTGGCCAGAAAGATTCCATTCTTTATGACTTGTTGGCTTCTGAAGCAAGGCAGACAAGCTTTGTTGCCATCGCTTTGGGACAAATACCAGTTTCACACTGGTTCTCGTTGGGACGGACGATGACAAAAGCCGGACGGTACAAAACATTATTATCCTGGTCAGGAACCATGTTTGAGTATTTAATGCCCAGGCTAATTATGCGTACCTACAAAAATACAATCTGGGATTCGACTTATCGAGGCGTCGTTCATCAACAGCGAAAGTATGCAGACCAGTACCAGCTGCCTTTTGGAATCTCGGAAAGTGGTTATTATGCCTTTGATTATCAATTGAACTATCAATATCGTGCTTTTGGTGTTCCTGGGCTTGGACTTGATCGCGGTCTTGAGCAAAATCTGGTTCTTGCCCCCTATGCCACCATTATGGCGCTTCCTTATGCTGGTGAAGCAGGTCTAGCCGCCTTAAGCAGGTTTAGAGACCTGGGTGCAAAAGGCGAGTTTGGTTATTTTGAAGCCGTTGATTTTACGGCCCCGAGACTTGCTAATGGCGAGCAATACCAGATTGTGCAAAGTTACATGGCGCACCATCAGGGCATGAGCATGCTGACCCTGAGCAATTTGTTGTCGGATGATCAAATGATTAACCGTTTCCATTCCGATGCCCGCGTTTGTACGGCTGATTTGCTTTTACAGGAGCGCATTCCTGAAAAAGCGGCTCTACTGAAAGAGCCTATTGGACTGCATAAGAAGTTCACCTCTTTTGATGAACATTTTGACAATCTGGAACGGTCATTTACGAAACCAACCATTGTTCCCGAAGTAAACGTCCTGTCAAACAGCCGTATGTCAAGTATGAGCACAAGCAGCGGGACGGGCATGCTGTCATGGAATGGGCTTTCCATCACCCGATGGCAGGAAGATCCCGTTGTTGATCATTCTGGCATGATGATATACCTTCACGAAAAGACTTCAGAAGAAACATGGAGTATTACGAACTTTCCCTGTTATTCCATACAAGAGCCAAGTTCCGTTTTTCGCTTGGACAAAACAACCTATGAAGGATCCTATCGTGAGATCTCATCTAAACTTGAAATAACAGTGGCCCCTGATGTGGATGCAGAGATTCGGCGTCTGCAGCTGGTAAACAATAGCGACCAAGACAGGTTATTAGAGGTGACCACGTTTTTAGAATTGGCACTCGCAAATCCTTCAGCCGTGAGTGCACATCCAGCCTTTAGTAAATTATTTATCGACACAAGCCACGATGCAGAAACTCAATGTTTATTAGCCAAAAAACGCACCCGTGAGGATGAAGAACAGGAGATATGGGCCGTGCATTCCGTTTATGTGGATGACCCTAGAGTACAAGGATACGAATTTGAGACAGATCGGGCCCAATTTATCTGCAGGGGGCATTCCTTGAAGGAACCAAAAGCCATGGTTTCAACCCTAAACGGACGAATTGGCTCAGTTGTGGACCCGGCGTTTGTTATGAGACGGCGCATTCATTTGGCACCTGGAGAAACATCTGTTGTTTACATTGTGACAGGTGTGGCAGAAAGCCGCAGGCAGGCACTCGGCATTGTTCAGCAGGTACGGGAACCAAAGCAGGCTGACCATATGTTTCATCTGGCATTGGTCCGCTCGCAAATTGATCTTCGACACCTGCACCTAACGCCAAAGCAAGCTTTGGCCGCACAAAAGCTGGCAGGACGCCTTCTCTATACTTCAGCTTTCACACCTTTGCGCAGGATGGCTATTGCAGAGAATAGTTTAGGCCAGTCTGCCTTGTGGTCCCATGGCATTAGCGGGGATGCCCCGATTGCGGTTGTTTCTATTAAGCATTCGGCAGATTTGCCATTTGTAGTATTGACGGCACAACAACACCAGTACCTGTGCAGGCTAGGATTAGAAGTCGACCTGGTGGTGCTTGATGAGACCGAGGGCGGCTACCAGGATCAACTCATGAATCGTTTAAGGGACCAAATGGCGGCCAGAGGGTTGGGACAACCGAGGCGCATGATCGGGTTAAAGGCTTCACAACTTGATGAAAAGGTACATACCCTCCTAAAAGCAACTGCCCATGTCTGGCTGCGGGCAGGAGGTCCGAGCCTGGATGCACAACTGCTTGCTTACGATACTCCTTTACGTCCAGAACAGCATCAGCCTATAGCAGCCGAACGAAAAATCAAAAAAAGCAGTCCATCATCCCATTACTCTGCTGAAGGCGAATTCTTCAATGGCTGGGGAGGTTTCACCGAGGATGGCCAGGCCTATCAAATTCACGTGCAAAACTGCTCTTATTTGCCGAGACCGTGGAGCAATATCCTAGCTAACCCACAATTCGGCACCTTAATCACGGACTTTGGCACCGGATACAGCTGGTGGAGAAACTCAAGGGAATGTAAACTCACTCCCTGGACCAATGATCCTGTTCTTGACGAGCCTGGAGAGTGCCTCTACTTACAGGATCTAGATACAAATAAAGTCTGGTCGGCAACTCCAAAACCAGCAGGGGCTCATTTGAACTACAAAGTTACACATGGCAAGGGATTCAGCCGTTTTGAACAACTGGATGGAGATGTAACACATACAATGGAAATCATCGTTCCATTGAAGGATACAGTAAAATTGCTCCAGCTACGGCTACGCAATAGAACCCAGTCTAAAAAACGAGTTTCCCTTACCTATTTCGCAGAATGGGTTCTCGGCGTCACACGTGAAGCACAGGCGCCCTTTATAATTACTGAATGGGACGCGGAACATAAAGTGCTTCTTGCCCGCAATTCCTTCCAGGAAACATTTCGGGATGCCGTCAGCTTCATGCATATCGCAATGCCCCAGTCGCCAGGACAATCAGACAATTTGTATTCCTGGACAGGCGATCGGGAGGAATTTATCGGTTATGGCGGGGCACTAGATTTTCCCGCAGGGCTTTTGCAAAAAGGACTCTCTAAACGGACAGGGGCGTTTGCCAATACGTGTGGGGCCCTCCAAACCGTCGTTGAGATTCCCGAGGATGCTGAAATAACGGTCACCATTTTGTTTGGTTGTGATTCATCCAAAGAAAAAGTTTTTTCGCTTATTAGACAGTATAGCCACCCATCTGCTTTCGAGGAGACACGTTCCAACGTTGCTGATTATTGGCGGAAGATTCTAGGACAAGTACAAATAAGGACACCAGACAGGGCCATGGATATCATGATGAACGGCTGGCTATTGTATCAATCGCTTGCTTGCCGCCTATGGGCACGGACTGCATTTTATCAAGCTGGAGGAGCGTTTGGCTTCCGGGATCAGCTGCAGGACTCGCTTGCATTTTTGCATACCGACCCTTCCATTACACGAAGGCAAATACTGATTAATGCTGCTCATCAATACCAAGAAGGAGATGTCCAGCACTGGTGGCATCAAGAAACCTTTAAAGGGATCCGGACTAAATTTTCAGACGACCTTCTCTGGCTTCCGTATACCGTCTCCCGTTATATTAACCAAACTGGGGATTACGATATTCTGAAGGAGATGGTTCCATACCTTCGGAGTGATGTTCTGCGAGAAGAAGAACTAGAGCGATACGAAGATACAGTTGTGTCTGATGAGGCAGGTTCACTTTTGGACCACTGTCTTCGAGCCATTAACCATTCACTGAAATTTGGGGAGCATGGGCTCCCGCTCATGGGGATTGGCGACTGGAATGATGGCATGAGCCGTATCGGTGCAAAGGGACGCGGCGAAAGTATATGGCTCGGATGGTTTCTTCTTGATATCCTGAATAGATTTTCACAACTTGAAGACGGCGTCCTCCCACTTAATGTGGAGGAATATTTCAGGACGTCCACCCAGCAATTGAAGAAGAATCTCAACCTTCATGCCTGGGATGGCAGCTGGTTCCGCCGCGCATTTACGGATGCAGGAACATGGATTGGATCTGAGGTTAACACGGAATGCAGGATTGATGCCATCGCCCAATCATGGTCCGTCATCTCTCAGGGCACCACAACTGAGCGTCAGACTCAGGCCATGGCCTCCTTTGACCATGAGCTAGTCGATCGCGATTTAAAACTTGTAAAGCTTTTGACAGAACCATTTGATGTAACTAAACCAAGTCCAGGTTACATTCAAGGGTACCCGCCTGGGATTCGTGAAAATGGCGGACAATATACCCACGGTGTCATTTGGGGTATTGTCGCCTGGGCAATGTTAGATCGTAATGACAAAGCCTTTGAGCTATTTTCCATCCTTAATCCAATCAACCATACGCTCACCAAGGGGGATATCCAGACATATGGAAATGAACCATATGTGATGTCTGCTGATGTATATACAGCGAATCCTCATCAGGGACGCGGCGGCTGGTCCTGGTACACCGGAGCATCCAGCTGGATGTATCAAGCAGGCCTGGAATATGTATTGGGAATTAAGCTTCAGAAAAATCAGCTTTCTATCAAGCCTTGTGTACCGAATGAATGGGAATCCTTCCATATCGACTATGTATACGGAAAGACAACCTATTCGCTCGAGGTGTACAATTCCCGTGATTCCTCGGGTCCAGTCAAATGGGTGGTTGACGGTGAGGATGCTGGAGATTTAACATACTTGAAACTGGTGGATGACGGCCTGGTTCATCACGTGAAAGTATTTTTACATTATCAACAAGCTACCATTGGATAGTAAAATGCAAAGGTAACAGAAAAACAAGGGGCGTTAAACCTTTCATTGGTTTAAACGCCCCTTGCTCTTCTAAGGAAGTGTTACCGTAAATCAAGTGCCCACAGCTTCTTTCCTTCAAAACTGACCATTCCTTTATATTAATCTTTTCCCACCAAGGAAACAACTTCGCCTCGAACGGCTAAGGCATTACTTAATCACTACATACTCCAAATCAACTAGTTTTGCGTAACCAACAATTTGGTCTGTTGTTAAATTTAATGAAACAACCGTATGGTGTCCGCCGCCATTTTCAATCCAAGCTTTTACTCCGTCCTGGAAGTTCGGCTTAATTTTCCAAAGCACGCGTGCAACTGGAAGTTTTGGAGCTGGCACAGTCGGCTCGTATGCCGAAACTTCGTTGATCAATAGTTTATAATGGGTACCGAAGTCAGCCATGGAAACAACGACACCTTCTCCTGCTTTACCGTCAAATACTAAACGTGCCGGATCTTCACGATTGCCAATTCCTAATGGAGAAACGATAATTTTTGGTTTATTGCTTGCTAAAGATGGGTCGACTTCAAGCATATGGGATTGAAGAGCGGATTCTTGACCCAAAGCTAATTCATAGGTGTAATCTTCCATGAAGCCGGTTGATTGGTTACGGCTCATAACCTTAAGTAAACGATCGAGTGCTGCAGTTTTCCAATCTCCTTCACCGGCAAAGCCGTATCCTTGCGCCATCAAACGTTGAACTGCAAGACCAGGAAGCTGTTTCATACCATACAAATCTTCAAAGTTAGTAGTGAAAGCATTGTAACTGCCGTCATCAAGGAAGCGTTTAATCGCAATTTCATAGCTTGCTTGAACTCTTACGCTCGCTTCCCAAGCTTCTCTGCTGTAAGTACCATAATCAAATTCATAAAGGTTTTCATATTCGGCGAATAATGCATCAATTTCTTCGTCCGTAACAGCATTCACATATTGAACCAAGTCTCCAATACCAAAGTAGTCCACTGTCCAGCCAAATTGAATTTGTGCTTCCACTTTATCCCCTTCAGTAACACCCACGTTACGCATGTTGTCACCAAAGCGAGCAACTTTAATGTTGAAGCTTTCGTTATAAGCAACCGCTACGTTCATCCATTCAGCCATTTGCTTTTGTATTTCAGGGCGCTGCCAGTAACCGACAACTACTTTATTTTGTTTTTTCAAACGGGCATTGATGAAACCATACTCTCGGTCGCCATGAGCAGATTGGTTCAGGTTCATGAAGTCCATATCAATCGTAGCCCATGGAATGCTTTCATTAAATTGTGTTGCTAGGTGAAGCAACGGTTTCTGTAATAATTTTGTACCGCGAATCCACATTTTTGCAGGTGAGAAAGTATGCATCCAAGTGATCACACCGGCAACCTCGTCACGATAGTTGACTTCTTTCATAATACTGGTGATTTTATCAGCACTGACAGCTAAATCCTGCAATTCAATCAGATATGGTAAAACACCGCTTTCATTTAAGGCGTCGGTCATCGTTTGTGCATGAGCTTTGACTTCTGCTAACGCTTCTTCCCCATAAAGATGCTGTGAACCTACAACAAACCAAAATACTTTTTTACCTGTTGCTGTCATAATGGATCCTCTTTTCATAGATTAATAGTTTTTTGTTTATTTTTGCCCGTAATAGGCATGCTTCCCATGTTTTCTCAGATAGTGCTTGTCTAAAATATTTTGCGGTAATAATTCAGCAAAACTGTTTAATTGTCGGGCAAATAAATTCATTTTCGAAACTTCCTCTAGCACTACACTATTCATTACCGCTGTTTTCACATCTTTGCCCCAAGTAAACGGCGCATGACCATGCAGCAGGACACCGGGAACTGCCAAAATATCCAGCCCTCGCTCTTCAAAGGTTTCAATGATGACTTTACCAGTTTCCGCTTCATAACCGCGGTCAATCTCCTCTTGTGTCAAAAAGCGGGCACATGGAATGGAGCCATAGAATGTGTCAGCATGAGTCGTTCCCATTGCTGGGACATCCAGTCCGGCTTGGGCCCAAACAGTCGCCCAGGTTGAATGAGTGTGCACGATGCCGCCGATTTCCGGATAATGTCTATACAGCACGGCATGAGTGGCTGTATCTGAAGAAGGGTTCATCTCACCTTCCACAACATTGCCATCTAAATCCACCACCACCATGTCACCTGGTTTCATTTTTTCATAATCAATCCCGCTCGGTTTGATGACGAACAATCCGCTATCACGATCAATCCCACTTGCATTGCCCCAAGTATATTTGACCAGTCCTTGCTTTGGTAATTCCAAATTGGCTTGAAACACTTCTTCTTTCAATCTATCTAACATGCAGATCCCCTCCGTTTCCTGCTTATACCGTCAATTTTTCAACGGCAGCCTGTTCAATCACTAAGCCTTTTTTGTATCGTTCAATGAATACTTCAAACCCTTTAACGTCAAATCCATCAGGAAAAATTTCCAGCCTCTCAACCTCTTCAAAAACCTTTTTATCAAGGAAGTCGTCTAAACTTTCATTTTGCTCTTTGGTCATCATGTACGAAGCAAGAATGGCCATTCCCCAAGCTCCGCCTTCTCCGGCTGTTTCCATAACGGTGACGGGAGTATTCATGGCAGCGGCGATAATTTTCTGGCCAACAATAGGGGTTTTAAATAAACCACCGTGGGCTAAAATACTGTCAATCGCCACGCTTTCATTCTTTGTTAAAATATCCATGCCGATTTTCAAAGCACCAAAGGCAGTATATAGATGAGTCCGCATGAAGTTCGCTAAATTGAAACGGCTCTCAGGTGTCCGGACAAATAGCGGCCGTCCTTGCTCCAACCCAGTAATATTTTCACCTGATAGATATCCGTAGCTTAGTAAGCCTCCGCCATCCGAGTCAGCTTCGAGTGCTTTATTCAGCATCACTCCGAATAACTTATTGGTGTCAACCGTTTGTCCCATTGCCTCATAAAACTCACGGAACAATCCCATCCAGGCATTAAGATCACTTGAACAGTTATTGGCATGTACCATTGCCACCGGACTACCGCTTGGTGTCGTGACCAAATCAATTTCCGGATATACCTTTGAAAGTTCTTTTTCTAATACAATCATCGCAAAAACAGAAGTTCCAACCGAAACATTCCCGGTTCGTTTCCTCACACTGTTCGTTGCAACCATCCCGGTTCCAGCGTCACCTTCCGGCGGACAAAGTGGAATGCCCGATTGTAAATTCTGTGAACGATCAAGTATCTTCGCTCCAACTTCAGTTAATGAACCTGCTTGTTCTCCAGAGATGTAGACTTGGGGAAGAATATCTCTCAGCTCCCAGTGATACCCCTTTGGTGCAAGGTGTTCATTAAACTGTTTGACCATAGATTCATTGTAATCCAGCGTGGATTCATCAATCGGGAACATGCCTGAAGCATCCCCAATGCCTATCGCTTTTTTACCGGTTAGCAGCCAGTGAATGTATCCAGCTAAGGTGGTAATAAAATCAACGCGAGGCAAATGTTTTTCGCCGTTTAAAATAGCTTGATAAAGGTGGGCAATACTCCACCGTTCAGGGATATTAAATTGAAATAGATGGGTTAATTCTTTTGCCGCGGCACCGGTTGTTGCATTACGCCAGGTCCGAAACGGAACTAGCAGCTCACCCGTGTAATCAAAAGCCATATAACCGTGCATCATGGCAGAAATTCCAATAGAACCAATGGTTCGAATGGTAACACCATAATTTCGTTCAACTTCTTGCTTCATTTCACTATAAGCTGTTTGCAAACCAGTAATAATATCAGCTAGGTTGTATGTCCAAAATCCATCTTCTAAGCGGTTTTCCCACTCATAACTTCCAAAGGCGATGGTTTCAAAATTTTTATCAATCAACACCGCTTTAATACGCGTGGATCCGAATTCGATCCCAAGAGAAGTCTCTCCATTGGTAATCGCTTGTTTAATATTTGCTCGATTCGTTTTCACCGTTAATCCCCTCTCCGATAGCGGTTTCAAAATTATCTTAAACTATGAAAGAGCTTTCCTTTTACAACCTTAGTATATTTTTTGTACGTACATTTGTCAACTAAATGTACTATATGTACCAACAAATGAAGAGTATCCTGTAATCCTTAATTTTAGTGACATTTCAGCAGATTTGCTTCAAAAATTAAGACTTTGTTTTCGTTTTCATAAAACTATGATAAAATATGTCCATACAGATATTCCGAGTTAATGAATTAGCGCGTGAACAACTATGAAAGATGTGAGTGAAATGAAGACAAAGTATCAGGTCATCGTTGATGATATAAAAAGTAAAATTCTTTCCGGGGATTACAGCATCGGCGAACAAATCCCCACTGAATCCGTCCTGCAGGAAAAGTACAATGTCAGCAGACACACGGTTCGAAAGGCCATTTTAGATCTGGCGAATGAGGGATTCCTAAGAAGTGAAAAGGGCTCTGGCACCTATGTCAGCAACAAATATCAATCAAAATCTACTAGAGGTTCCACAAATAAAACCATCGGGGTCATGACGACTTACATTTCTGATTACATTTTCCCGTCTATTATTCGCGGAATTGAAACAAGATTGAAAGAGGATAATTATTCATTGCTGCTGGCCAGTACCAATAACGATGTAGAACAAGAAAAAAGGGCTTTGGAAATGATGCTGGCATATGGCGTCGATGGTTTGATCATTGAACCTACAAAAAGCAATCAATACAATCCCAATATTGCATACTACCTATCGTTCAAGGAACAAGATGTTCCCTTGATCATGATCAATGCTTTTTATGAAGAATTGGATGTGCCCTTCCTTTGCCTCGATGACACGCAGTCCAGCTATCTCGCAACAAAGGAATTGATTTCAAAAGGCCACATGCAAATTGGACTCATTGCAAAAATAGACGACCTGCAAGGGAAGTATCGAATGAAGGGGTATATCAAAGCGCTTGGTGAAGCCAAATTGCGCTTTCAGCCGGAGCAAGTGCTTTCGTTCACGACAGAGACAAAGCCGGACCTGTCTCGAAACTTGAAGAAGTTCCTAATTGAAAATAGAGACACGTTAACAGCCATTGTTTGTTATAACGACGAGGTAGGGTTAGAAGTGGCAAATGTGTGCAGACAAATTGATCTTCCTGTCCCGGAAAAGCTTTCTATTATCGGCCAGGACAATTCCTATATTGCCAAAAATGCAAATATCAAGTTAACCACATTGACACACCCACAGGAACAAATGGGACATGATGCAGCTGATTGGGTCATTAAAAAATTGCAAGGAAAAAAGGACCTGCCAAACGAAACCTATTATCAGCCGGAGTTGATTGAAGGGGAAACGGTGAAAGAATTAGACGTAGAATAGTCTTCGCACATACGATTGGCCATCCTGCCATTGCACAGAAAAGCACAGCTCATGAATATGAATTCATGAGCTGTGCTTGTGTGTAACTGTGCATTTTTTTATAATCAGTTATCCTCGGCTCTGTTCCTGATTCGTTCTATCGTCGTTTTTTACAGGTGTCTCTTTCATCTTCCACATTTGCAACGCAGAGTATGCGGTGTACAGTATTACAATAATAATGCACCCATAAAAAATGAGATTTAACATCGACCACATTTGACCTTTTTGTCTATCTTGAAGCATTGCTTGAACTAGCCATGCGGAACACGTAATAGAGGTCAAGGCATATAAGCGCGATTTTGCTTTATCGTTCATTCTTCTCACTCCTCAACCCCAAATTTCTTCATATATTAGCGTTTTTTCCGCTTGGACATAATGTCTACTGCAACTGCTAGGAGTAACACAAGACCTTTAATGGTTTGAATTAATGCGGAATCCACTCCCATAATCGACAGTCCCTGGTTAATAACCCCCATGACAACAGCACCAATAACAACACCTGGTACCGTTCCAATACCACCTGTAACAGCAGTGCCACCAACAAAGCAGGCTGCAATAGCATCGAGTTCGAAAGAATTACCAGTTGCAGCTGATGCGGAACTCAAACGTGAGAGCATCGCAATAGCTGCAATAGCAGAAAGAAGCCCCATGTGAACGAAGAGTGAAAAATCGATTCGACGAGTGTTAATACCCGAAAGAAGCGCTGCTCGACGATTTCCACCCACCGCATAGATGCGTCGGCCAAAAACCGTACGAGTCAAAATAAAGTTATAAGTAAAAACAAGAACTCCAACGATAACCAACATAATTGGGATACCGCCTTGAGTGGCATTCCCAGAAGATGCAAATTCGAGTGTTAGAGCAGCGATTACTACGGATGCAATAGCAATCTTGATGTAGGTTACGGTGATAGTCTCTGGAACCAGCCCCACCTTAGAGACTTTGCTACGCTTATGAAGTTGAGTCCACGCAAAAGCGACAATAGCAAGGATCCCAACAACAATACTCAAACCATCAAATGGTCCCCACCACCCAAGAATATTTGGGAGATAGTTTGAAGCAATGGCATTAAATGACGTATTGTTGACTGGGATAGATGCATTAATCATCGTGGTTGCAAGACCTCGGAAGATAAGCATGCCCGCTAAAGTGGTAATGAAACCTGGAATTCCAACAAAAGCAACCCAGAACCCTTGCCACACTCCCACGAGAACGCCAATAAGTAAACCTACAATAATTGCTAAGAACCAATTAAGGTGCGCATTCTGCATAAGCAAAGCTATGCAACCACCGATAAAGCCTACTAAGGAACCAACTGACAAATCAATATGGGTTGCAATGATGACCATAACCATACCAACTGCAAGGATGATGACGTAAGCATTCTGCTGAATTAATTGAACAATTGTATTCGGCTGGAGTAAAAGTCCTCCAGTCAAAATTTCAAATACGATAATGATGACGACGAGTGCACCAACAATTCCGTATTGGCGAGCATTTGAAGCAAAAGATGCCAACACTGTCCCTTTTTTTATATTTTCATTTTTCTGAGGTGTTAAAGATGCTGAACTCATAATTCTCCTACCTTCTTTAACTGAGTCTTTTCTTGAGTCATCCCCTTCATGAGGTACTCCTGAGTAAATCCTGTCTTCGGAACGTCGTCCGTGATGACGCCCTGACTGACCGTATAAATACGATCACAAATACCAATAAGTTCAGGAAGTTCAGATGAGATAACAATTACAGCCTTGCCTTCATCAGCAAGTTGATCAATGATTTCGTAAATTTCGTATTTAGCACCAACATCGATACCACGTGTTGGCTCATCAAGGATCAAAATATCTGGATTAGAAATAACCCATTTGGCTAAAACTACCTTTTGTTGGTTTCCACCTGATAGATTAGATACCTGTTCTTCAATGCTTGGTGTTTTGATATGGAAGTCCTTGCGATACTTTTCAACAGCAATACGTTCAGCGCCATCATCCATGACCCCATGCTTTGAGTGCTTAGTAAGGGATGCCAACAAAGTATTTTCACGAATATTCTGCAATAGATTGAGACCATACCCCTTGCGATCTTCAGTTGCATAGGCAATGCCTGCTTCAATTGCCTTCTGGACTGTCGATGTGTCAGTCTCTTTACCATGCACATAGACTTTTCCAGACACACCTGAACCATAAGTATGACCAAAGATGCTCATCGCCATCTCTGTGCGACCTGCCCCCATGAGTCCCGCAAGTCCAACAATCTCACCTGCACGCACATAAATATTTGCATGATCGACAATCACACGCTGCTGATCAAGTGGATGATGGACTGTCCAATTCTCCACACGAAAGATTTCATTCCCCATATGGGAAACATGGTCGGGGTAAAGATTGGTAAGTTCGCGACCGACCATTTTATGAATAAGCTCATCCTGATCAAGTGGATTCTCTTTTGAATTCGTCAACCAACCAACCGTGGAACCATCGCGAATAATCGTCACATTGTTGGCAATGGCTGCAATTTCATTCAACTTGTGAGAAATGATAACCGATGTAACGCCTTGGTTATCTCGCAAATCACGAATGATTTGCAGTAAATGAGCCGAATCTTCATCATTCAAAGCTGCAGTTGGCTCATCGAGTAACAGAAGTTTAACTTCCTTCGATAAAGCTTTTGCAATTTCCACTAGCTGCTGCTTACCCACACCAATATCCATAATCTTAATGTCAGGATTTTCTTCTAGACCAACTTGCTGCATCACCTTAACGGCATCAGCGCGAGTTGCTTCCCAATCAATCACGCCATTCTTCTGACGCTCATTACCGAGATATATATTTTCAGCGATTGAAAGGAATGGGCTCAATGCCAACTCCTGCTGAATCACTACAATACCTAGTTCTTCAGAATCCTTGATTTTTTTAAAGTTGCATTCTTTACCATCATAAAAAATAGTGCCCGAGTATGTACCACTCGGATACACTCCTGAGAGTACATTCATCAATGTCGACTTTCCAGCACCGTTCTCACCACAAATTGCATGGATTTCACCACGAGCAATCTCCAAATTCACATTTGTAAGAGCTTTAACAGGACCGAAAGTTTTAGTGATGTTTTGCATCTGTAATATCATTTGGGTATTCGACATATTACACACCTCGTTTGCGTTGGCTTCTCTTTGAGAATATCTCAAGATTTAAACAAACAACCTAATAGAAATCTTATAGCAACTTTGCTACTCCTGTTCGCAAAGTCGCTATAAGATCTTCAATTTACTACTTAATAATCGGAGCAGCAATATCTTTCTGATATTGAGCTTCGGTGATGAATCCACTCTCAACTTCATAGTGTAAACCTTTTTGTTCACCAGTTGGGTTCTTAACTAATTCATCTGACTTCAACAGCCAAGTTGGAACTTCTTTCTTACCATTGTTCATAGGAGCATCGGTTGATTTAGGCTCCTTGCCATCAGCAATCTGGGTCAAGATTGACGTTGTCTGATCTGCGAGTAGGGCAACATTCTTGAAGACAGTCTGTGCCTGTGCACCGTACATGATGTTGCTGATAGCGATATCCATACCATCCTGGCCGGTGATAATTGGCCAAGCAGATTTGTTCTGTTGGTTTGAAGCAGAGTATGGAATAGTTGGAGTCATATCAGGACGTGCATTCTTGATTGACTTCATAATTCCTAGTGAAATTGCATCATATGGAGAAAGGACAGCGGCGAGTGGCTGATCTCCAAGCTTAGTCATAAATGCATCCATTTGCTTTTGTGCTTGGGTTTGATCCCATGCGTGAACAGAAATCTTCTTCCAATCTGCATCTGTCGTGTCTTTGGTTACAAGACCTGATGGATCAACCAATTGGCCTGACTGGAAGTAAGGCTTTAGCAAATCCCAAGCCCCCTTGAAGAAGTAAGGTGCATTATTATCATCATCCGAACCAGCAAATAGTGCAATGTTCAGGGGTTTAGTCTTACCACCCTCACCTTTCAAATCAAGCTTATCGATAATGGTATTTGCCTCGAGGATACCCGTGCGTTCAAGATTGAAAGTCACATAATAATTCACGGCATTGGTATTCATTACTAAGCGATCATAAGAAACGACAATGTCGCCTTGTGATTCTGCCTGCTCAACAGCCGGCCCAACAGCAGTGCCATCAACGGCTGCAACGACAATTGCTTTTGCACCAGCAGAAACCAGATTATTAATATCATTTGACTGCTGTGATGGGCTGTTATTTGCATACGCAAGCTTAGTCTTGAATCCTGCTTTTTTGAGATCTTTAACCAAATTGGCACCATCAACATTCCAACGCTGATCAGCTTTGGTAGGCATTGAGATACCAACCAAATCACCTTTTTTAAGCGAAGTACTGGTTGATTCTGAAGAACCACGGGTAGTACTGCTACAAGCTCCCAACACTGCAACACTAGTAATAGTTATAATAGCCGTATTTGCTAGTTTTTTAAAATTCATTTTAAATTTCCCCTTTTTTGTATACATTTTAAATTCTAATATTTGAGAAATAAAAATACGTTCTATAATTGATAATTATCTTGAAAACGTTTTAAAAGGATAAAAACTAAAAACACTTCTGAATACGCTCAAAATGAGTGTATTCTGGTGGAAATCAACTAGAAAAAATTGTTCTACCCCACTAACTTTTTATAAGAGTTCACAAACTTCGTCATAAGTTTTAGTGTAAAGTCAACGGTAATGTAGACGCAACCGCTGTCATAGCACCTTGCCAAGTCCTGAGTGGAACTAAAAGTTGTACGGACTTATCAACTGCCATATAGCCATGCATCATCGCGCTAAACCCAATCAAGCCAACTTATTTCAAGAACGCCCCCATCATATTGATAAACATCGGCGGCTATTGCACGATAACTCAAACGTAAGCCCTTCCAAATCTCTTCTAAAAAATAGGTCCAATAAACATTTTTAGGTTTGTATTCCCATTCACAACTTCCAGATGCTACAGTTTGAAAGGTTGAATCTACGAATCTACTAACTTGGTTTTTATTCGGGTTGATATTTATCCGTACATATTTAGGAGCTGAATTCGGTAATCTGAAGTTATTGCTGTCCAAACATTCTCCATATTTTATATTCTCCCTCTTTTAAAAATTAATAACGCTTACAATTAATGTAGTATTTATGTACGTACATGTCAACAAAAATAATTTTTTCTTTTTTAGATGTACGTATAAATATTATTATACCAAATAAGAAATCTATATTACTCGCTTAAAATTTAGATTAGGTTCCAAATTTTACAAATAATTTTTATAAAATAGAAGCTAAAAATAGCGAATTAAAACACAGACACGGGATGCGGTGATTGAAGTGATGCACAAAATACTTGGTGGTGGAAGTCCACTACTGGCTTGGTAGTAGTAACTGTTAGCAACCTCTTAAACAAAAGCTTCTGCTGCGAACTTCTCACTTAAAAGGGATATTTTCAATGTATAGTGGATATTTACTAAAAAGGAGCAAAGGCATTAGCCTCGTCTTAAAATGATATATCATTTTAAGACGACAAAAAAGACAACCTGTTTAGATTGTCTTCGATTTGCCTGGCAACGTCCTACTCTCACAGGGACGCGTGTCCCAACTACCATCGGCGCTGAGAAGCTTAACTTCCGTGTTCGGTATGGGAACGGGTGTGACCTTCTCGCCATTGCTGCCAGACTATAAAATTAGAGGTATCATTCCCTCAAAACTAGATAATGCAGAAGAAGTGTGTAAAAACGAGTTCGCTTTAAAATTTGGTTAAGTCCTCGAACGATTAGTATCAGTCAGCTCCACATGTTACCACGCTTCCACCTCTGACCTATCAACCTGATCATCTTTCAGGGTTCTTACTAGCTTGCGCTATGGGAAATCTCATCTTGAGGGGGGCTTCATGCTTAGATGCTTTCAGCACTTATCCCGTCCGCACATAGCTACCCAGCGATGCCCTTGGCAGAACAACTGGTACACCAGCGGTGCGTCCATCCCGGTCCTCTCGTACTAAGGACAGCTCCTCTCAAATTTCCTGCGCCCACGACGGATAGGGACCGAACTGTCTCACGACGTTCTGAACCCAGCTCGCGTACCGCTTTAATGGGCGAACAGCCCAACCCTTGGGACCGACTACAGCCCCAGGATGCGATGAGCCGACATCGAGGTGCCAAACCTCCCCGTCGATGTGGACTCTTGGGGGAGATAAGCCTGTTATCCCCGGGGTAGCTTTTATCCGTTGAGCGATGGCCCTTCCATGCGGAACCACCGGATCACTAAGCCCGACTTTCGTCCCTGCTCGACTTGTAGGTCTCGCAGTCAAGCTCCCTTGTGCCTTTACACTCTGCGAATGATTTCCAACCATTCTGAGGGAACCTTTGGGCGCCTCCGTTACTCTTTAGGAGGCGACCGCCCCAGTCAAACTGCCCACCTGACACTGTCTCCCACCCCGATCAGGGGTGTGGGTTAGAATTTCAATACAGCCAGGGTAGTATCCCACCGACGCCTCCACCGAAGCTAGCGCTCCGGTTTCTCAGGCTCCTACCTATCCTGTACAAGCTGTACCAAAATTCAATATCAGGCTACAGTAAAGCTCCACGGGGTCTTTCCGTCCTGTCGCGGGTAACCTGCATCTTCACAGGTACTATAATTTCACCGAGTCTCTCGTTGAGACAGTGCCCAGATCGTTACGCCTTTCGTGCGGGTCGGAACTTACCCGACAAGGAATTTCGCTACCTTAGGACCGTTATAGTTACGGCCGCCGTTTACTGGGGCTTCGATTCAGAGCTTCGCTTAGCAGCTAACCCCTCCTCTTAACCTTCCAGCACCGGGCAGGCGTCAGCCCCTATACTTCGCCTTGCGGCTTCGCAGAGACCTGTGTTTTTGCTAAACAGTCGCCTGGGCCTATTCACTGCGGCTCTTCGAGGCTATTCACCTCAAAAAGCACCCCTTCTCCCGAAGTTACGGGGTCATTTTGCCGAGTTCCTTAACGAGAGTTCTCTCGCTCACCTTAGGATTCTCTCCTCGCCTACCTGTGTCGGTTTGCGGTACGGGCACCATTTATCTCGCTAGAGGCTTTTCTTGGCAGTGTGGAATCAGGAACTTCGGTACTAAATTTCCCTCGCTATCACAGCTCAGCCTTAGTGAGAAGCGGATTTGCCTACTTCTCAGCCTAACTGCTTAGACGCGCATATCCAACAGCGCGCTTACCCTATCCTCCTGCGTCCCCCCATTGCTCAAACGATAAAGAGGTGGTACAGGAATATCAACCTGTTGTCCATCGCCTACGCCTTTCGGCCTCGGCTTAGGTCCCGACTAACCCTGAGCGGACGAGCCTTCCTCAGGAAACCTTAGGCATTCGGTGGATGAGATTCTCACTCATCTTTCGCTACTCATACCGGCATTCTCACTTCTAAGCGCTCCACCAGTCCTTACGGTCTAGCTTCAACGCTCTTAGAACGCTCTCCTACCACTGACATCTAAGATGTCAATCCACAGCTTCGGTGATACGTTTAGCCCCGGTACATTTTCGGCGCAGAGTCATTCGACCAGTGAGCTATTACGCACTCTTTAAATGGTGGCTGCTTCTAAGCCAACATCCTGGTTGTCTAAACAACTCCACATCCTTTTCCACTTAACGTATACTTTGGGACCTTAGCTGGTGGTCTGGGCTGTTTCCCTTTTGACTACGGATCTTATCACTCGCAGTCTGACTCCCACGGATAAGTCTTTGGCATTCGGAGTTTGTCTGAATTCGGTAACCCGATGAGGGCCCCTAGTCCAAACAGTGCTCTACCTCCAAGACTCTTACTACGTGAGGCTAGCCCTAAAGCTATTTCGGAGAGAACCAGCTATCTCCAAGTTCGATTGGAATTTCTCCGCTACCCACACCTCATCCCCGCACTTTTCAACGTGCGTGGGTTCGGGCCTCCATCCAGTGTTACCTGGACTTCACCCTGGACATGGGTAGATCACCTGGTTTCGGGTCTACGACCACATACTCAATCGCCCTATTCAGACTCGCTTTCGCTGCGGCTCCGTCTTTTCAACTTAACCTTGCATGGGATCGTAACTCGCCGGTTCATTCTACAAAAGGCACGCTATTACCCATTAACGGGCTCTAACTACTTGTAGGCACACGGTTTCAGGAACTATTTCACTCCCCTTCCGGGGTGCTTTTCACCTTTCCCTCACGGTACTGGTTCACTATCGGTCACTAGGGAGTATTTAGCCTTGGGAGATGGTCCTCCCTGCTTCCGACCGGATTTCTCGTGTCCGGCCGTACTCAGGATCCACTCAGGAGGGAACGAAGTTTCGACTACAGGGTTTTTACCTTCTATGACGGACCTTTCCAGGTCGCTTCATCTACCCCGTTCCTTTGTAACTCCATGTTGAGTGTCCTACAACCCCAAGAGGCAAGCCTCTTGGTTTGGGCTATGTCCCGTTTCGCTCGCCGCTACTCAGGGAATCGCGTTTGCTTTCTCTTCCTCCGGGTACTTAGATGTTTCAGTTCCCCGGGTATGCCTTCCATACCCTATGTATTCAGGTAAAGATACTGTTCCATTACGAACAGTGGGTTCCCCCATTCGGAAATCTCCGGATCAAAGCTTACTTACAGCTCCCCGAAGCATATCGGTGTTAGTCCCGTCCTTCATCGGCTCCTAGTGCCAAGGCATTCACCGTGCGCCCTTTCTAACTTAACCTAAAAGGTTTATAACTCTTAATTAATAAGAGAGAAAAACTAAAATGGCGATTACTCGATGTTTACTTTGCTTCTTCTTACGATTATCTAGTTTTCAAAGAACGATGTTTTGAGAGAAATTGCACTCTCAAAACTAAACAAACAAAATACGGCGATAAACAAACTGTTTTGTCTGGCTCACAAGTCCAGCTTTATCCTTAGAAAGGAGGTGATCCAGCCGCACCTTCCGATACGGCTACCTTGTTACGACTTCACCCCAATCATCTGTCCCACCTTAGGCGGCTGGCTCCTTACGGTTACCCCACCGACTTCGGGTGTTACAAACTCTCGTGGTGTGACGGGCGGTGTGTACAAGGCCCGGGAACGTATTCACCGCGGCATGCTGATCCGCGATTACTAGCGATTCCGGCTTCATGCAGGCGAGTTGCAGCCTGCAATCCGAACTGAGAATGGTTTTATGGGATTGGCTAAACCTCGCGGTCTTGCAGCCCTTTGTACCATCCATTGTAGCACGTGTGTAGCCCAGGTCATAAGGGGCATGATGATTTGACGTCATCCCCACCTTCCTCCGGTTTGTCACCGGCAGTCACCTTAGAGTGCCCAACTGAATGCTGGCAACTAAGATCAAGGGTTGCGCTCGTTGCGGGACTTAACCCAACATCTCACGACACGAGCTGACGACAACCATGCACCACCTGTCACTCTGTCCCCCGAAGGGGAACGTCCTATCTCTAGGAGTGTCAGAGGATGTCAAGACCTGGTAAGGTTCTTCGCGTTGCTTCGAATTAAACCACATGCTCCACCGCTTGTGCGGGCCCCCGTCAATTCCTTTGAGTTTCAGCCTTGCGGCCGTACTCCCCAGGCGGAGTGCTTAATGCGTTAGCTGCAGCACTAAGGGGCGGAAACCCCCTAACACTTAGCACTCATCGTTTACGGCGTGGACTACCAGGGTATCTAATCCTGTTTGCTCCCCACGCTTTCGCGCCTCAGCGTCAGTTACAGACCAGAAAGCCGCCTTCGCCACTGGTGTTCCTCCACATCTCTACGCATTTCACCGCTACACGTGGAATTCCGCTTTCCTCTTCTGCACTCAAGTCCCCCAGTTTCCAATGACCCTCCACGGTTGAGCCGTGGGCTTTCACATCAGACTTAAAGGACCGCCTGCGCGCGCTTTACGCCCAATAATTCCGGACAACGCTTGCCACCTACGTATTACCGCGGCTGCTGGCACGTAGTTAGCCGTGGCTTTCTGGTTAGGTACCGTCAAGGTACCGGCAGTTACTCCGGTACTTGTTCTTCCCTAACAACAGAGCTTTACGACCCGAAGGCCTTCATCGCTCACGCGGCGTTGCTCCATCAGACTTTCGTCCATTGTGGAAGATTCCCTACTGCTGCCTCCCGTAGGAGTCTGGGCCGTGTCTCAGTCCCAGTGTGGCCGATCACCCTCTCAGGTCGGCTACGCATCGTCGCCTTGGTGAGCCGTTACCTCACCAACTAGCTAATGCGCCGCGGGCCCATCTGTAAGTGTCAGCCGAAACCGACTTTCAGCTTTTCCTCATGAGAGGAAAAGGATTATCCGGTATTAGCACCGGTTTCCCGGTGTTATCCCAGTCTTACAGGCAGGTTGCCCACGTGTTACTCACCCGTCCGCCGCTAACCACCGAAGTGATTCGCTCGACTTGCATGTATTAGGCACGCCGCCAGCGTTCGTCCTGAGCCAGGATCAAACTCTCCAAGAAAGTTGATTAGCTCATTTGTTACGTTGGCTTAGTTTCATTGCTGAAACTAAAAATTTTTGTTTGTTTTGCACGATTTTGTTTGTTTAGTTTTCTAAGAACAATTTGTTATGTCAGAAGCGACATTTACTATCATATCAACTTTCTATCATTATGTCAATATAATATTTTACCTTTTTTTCTATCACTTTTTCCTATAAAATATGTTCGGCTAAAAGCGACTTTCTTATAGTACCATCTTCGATTTACTTATGCAACAAAAAGTTTTTCTTTTATATTCAGTTGCAACTCCATACAAATACTTTCTACTATTATAAATGTCTATCAATATTCGACTTCGACAACTATCGGGGCGTGACAGGCACAGGAAGTAATAAAGACTAAAAGAAAACCACCCAGATATGGCTGGGTGGTCTTCAGTGTTAACCTACCTTTTGGATACTTTGATTCTTTTGATCTTTCTCTTTCATCCGGCTGAAAATATTAGCAAGTACGGAACCCGATAGATTATGCCACACACTGAAAATCGCACTTGGTACTGCCGCTAAAGGAGAGAAGTGCGCCGTAGCGATCGCAACTCCCAAGCCGGAATTCTGCATGCCCACTTCCATTGCCACAGCCTTTTGCTTGGCAAGGTCCATTCCGCATACACGGGCAAAGAAGAATCCTATTAAGAAACCTAGTAAATTATGTAAGATCACAACTCCAAAGATAAGCAATCCAGTTTCGGCAATCTTCGCCGCACTGCCTGCTACGACAGCAGATACAATTAACACAATCGCAGTAACGGAAACAAGCGGCAATGCTTTCGCACCGGCTTTAGCTTGTTTTCCAAAGAACTTTTTAATGATAAACCCAAGCGTTAATGGGACAATCACTACTTGTACAATCGAAAGGAATAAAGAAGCCACACTGACATCCACCCATTTGCTTGCAAACAGAAGAATGAGCAATGGTGTGACAATTGGTGCAAGAATCGTAGAAACAGAGGCAATGGCAACCGCTAAAGCTACATTTCCTCTTGCTAGAAACACCATAACATTGGAAGCCGTTCCGCTCGGGCAGCATCCTACTAAAATAACACCTACAGCGACTTCTTTTGGTAAATCCAGTCCAACTGCCAATAAAAAGGCAAGCAATGGCATGATGATAAAGTGACCGATAACTCCAAGCGCCACTTCCTTCGGTCTTCTAAATACTTCTTTAAAATCCGATAACTCGAGTGTAAGGCCCATTCCAAACATAACAATCCCTAATAAAGGAACAATATAGCCTCCCAGCCATACAAAGTGTGCAGGAAAAGAATAGGCAATAATGGCAAAGACCAAAACCCATAATGTAAATGTTTTTCCAGCAAAGGTGCTGATTTTCTCAATGACTCTCATAACAAAAACCCCCTCGAAAATTATGTTAAATTTTTCTAAAAATTAGTTTGTAACTATATTAGTATAAATATTTATAAAAATCAATATTTTCTAATAAAATAAACAAAGCGCCAAAGGGGAGATTCTCCGTAATACTAAAATAACGAAAAGGCCTATTTACTGCGAACCCCATGAAGGTAAAGCAAGTAAGTAGGCCTTTTTGTTACATAGGCTAACCTTATTTAAAAATACGATCACTTCCACACCTTTATACCATACCTGGTATCGCATAATGTGCCAAATTCTTAGTAACCAATAAAAAGTCAAAAGAACCGTCCCCATGCTTCCATGATTAATCATCCTCAATCTCGATTTCAGTGTAGTGTTCTTCCTCCTCGTTAGGAATGGGGGTTGGATGGTTTGAGGATTCCTCTTGTTGGGGCTTGTCCGTTTCGTCTGTACTGGATTGCTTTTTCTCCATTTCCTCCTTGACGGCCTTCATTTTTTCTATCTCCTCTTTTACTTCCTCCGTTATCTTGCGAGGTATAACATCTTTACCATATGTCGCTCCAATATTGAGGGCACCGCTCAACTCATGAATGCCAATCTGGCCAAAGTTATTGGTTTGCTCATATTTATCTAAATAAAATTTATCAATATAAAATGTTTTCATAATAGGACTCTTCTGTATCGCCTCCCTTTCTTTTTCCTCCCATTTCCTCAGCAGATGATTTTGCTTTTCTACTAATTCTTCTATTTGAGTGAGTATCCCAGCTTGCACCTCATTAACCATTTCATATTTTTTCTCCAGCTCACGGACTCTTATGTCTATAGGCGAGGAGCGGGTGTCACTCTGTTCTTGCCCCTTGCCCCTATTTTCCTTGGGACGATAACTCCCCCCACTCATATCTTTTGCTGATTGGTTAGCTTGTTGGGACAAAATAATCTCTTTTACTATTTTCTCAAGGCCGTCGATCCTTTGTGATAGCTCACTGACCTTTTGTACTTGCGGATTCAATTCTTTTTTATCTTCCACATTCCTTTTTGAGTGTATCTCCTGTTCGGACTTATTGGCATCTACTTTTTTCTGCTCGGTCCATGATCGCTTGTCTTTCACAAGTTTGTCAGTTCCATACATCGATAGCCGAAGTTGTTTTTCAAATTCTAATAACTTCTTCATTTGGACTTCCAGTGTGTTTATCCGTAAAATTTGCTTATCGTAATCATTTGCGCTGTTTAACGAATCTTCCTTATTATTCCGGCCGAATATCCCTTTAATAGGCATAGTAAATCCCCGCAAACTATGATTTATTTTCCTTCATACAACCAGCGTATGAAATACTTAAAGATTGACTATTCAATTGGCACCTGTTCTTCGTTAAAATAGTGCCGTTTATATGAAACAATCAACAAGCCATTGCTAAACCTTGCACTAACTTGATTGGGTAGGACGGGTTCCGGTAGCTGGATGATTCGCTCAAAATCTCCAGTATTTCTTTCTTGCTGTACCACCTCCCCTTTGATGAGGTTTTTCTTGCTTCCTTTTATTAATACCTTTATGCCTGATACTGACAACTGGATATCTTCCTTTAAATAACCAGGCAGATCGACGACCAATATAACCTCTTCGTCTGTCAAATAGATATCGGTTGGTGGAAACCTTTTCTCCCTCACAGGTTCTGCTTTTGCCTCTCCAGGCTGACCAAAATCAAAATTACTTTTCATAAATTCATCAAAGGAGGGCTGCTCAAAAATACCACTCCAAAAGTCATTGGATTGATAATTCTTTGCCAAATCCATCCATTGTAACATCTTATTCATATCCATGTATGGATCCTCCTCCGAAGAATAAAGCTGGTCCATTTATAAATTTGCATCTTATATTCATCGTATTTATGATTTATCAAATCATTCATGGAAAGGGGATTTTTACTTAAAAAAAATTCAAAAAAATGGACCGATGATCCGATTACTGGTTTCTAAACTTAATGTCCTAACATAATCACCAAGTGCCCAGCATAGGCTTTAAGTATCCCGGGTTTTGAATAGAAAGGATTCTGGTCGATGTTCTTTTTACCAACTACAATCAATATAAAAGGCATTAAACTGAATAATGTTGATCATTTAAGTACAGTCTCATTTAGTTCAACGATTATTCATAACAAAAATGTAAGTGCAAAGAAAAACCAAGGAATGGGCCAGCAGCTGGCAGATGGTACACGGAGGGCGTTCACAGTCTCTACAATATTGGATAATGAGCTTCAGGATAGCACGTCACAAAAAACAACGAATTAAAAAAGCTTAGGAGGGTTTTATGTCTGGTCCGGTTCCTTACATCAACATCAATATCAATATCATAAAGGTAAACTCTTTTGAGAATGCCTCAGCCATAAATGTCGGGCAAAACCTACTAGCTGAATGGCATAATTCAGACAAAAAAAATATGGGTTTAGGCCAAAATATGGGGGATGGAAGCAACTTTCTCGGTACAAGAAGTTTAGTTGATGACCGTGATCAACTGGATTCCAACTCTACCTTTGAAACGACGGCCAAAGTTCCAATTCCATAGGAGTGAGACCATGACATTTGCGCCTGCGACACTTAACATTTTGGGTATAAAAATTAATGCCATTGACCATGGAGCAGTTGTTAATCTAGGGCCAAGTCAGCACGTGGACTTGTTTGTCTCCTATAAGCGGAATCAAGGAATTGGAGAACAAAATGGAGACTTATCCCCTACTCTGGCTTCAACTTCTTGGGTGCTTGACAATGATTTAATTGATAGTTCCTCCGTAAAATCAAGTATCCTATAGCATCTTGCTCCATCTACCCTGAGCTTTGGGGTATACATCAAAAAATAGGAGTGTTTACATGTTTTTTATATCTCCGATGGTCATCAATGTGTTGGGCGTTAAAATTAATAGCATTGACAATGGAGCAGTCGCAAATACGGGTTCGTTACAAATAATTGACCAATTTGTTTCCTATAAGCGAAATCAGGCATTTGGAGAAGCACTCGGTGACTTGTCCCCTGTCAATCTCTCATCTAATACCGTAGTTGACCCCGATGTCAGTGATAGCAATTCCATTAAAAATAGTGTTGTTTGACACTTTTTATGTGTCATTTATGTAGAAAAAGGCGATTCCTAATTATTATTAGAGATCGCCTTTTTCTACTGTCATTTACTTTGATTCCACTTAGAAGAATCAGCCAACTGTTTTCCCATAAGGATTTATAGTAGTCTAAGAGCTCTACCCCAAAATTCTCAAATTTTAGTCAAAAAATAACGAACGAATGATTTCTAAAAAAGCTGACGGAGTTGATTGCTTGACCAATTTCATTCCAGAAAAGCTATCTGTTGAATACATAAATAGTGTTATTGCTACTTTTCACCTACACTTCAGCAAATTTCCCTATCAATCAAACGTTTGATTAAAACGACCTCACCCCTTGGTACATAAGCCTCAAACCTACATGAGTCTAAAATAAGTTGTAGAAAATTATCAAAAAAATAGTAGGTTCCTATCGAAAAGTCATTATACGACACCTTTTCGACGAAACAACAAAAAGGATATACTAATCAAACGTTTGGTTGAAATCCCAACAAGAACTGATATATCAGAATTCCACCTGCAAAGTAAGCACAAAGAATGTCGATAGGATTTTTTCATTTCGCAGGAAATAATGCACTTTCCAACAAAATCAGTTGGTTTCTACAGGATTCTAGTAATTCCCCGCCTTTCGGACACCATCTTGCTTTTTGGGGCCTTTCTTGTCCCAAGTTGACACGACTTCGGACACGACCTTGCTTTGTTGGACCTTGCTTGTCCGAAGTTAACATGACTTCGGACATGATCTTGCTTTTTTGGACCCTCCTTGTCCGAAGTTTACACGACTTCGGACACGACCTTGCTTTTTGGGACCTTCCTTGTCCGAAGTTAACACGACTTCGGACACCATCTTGCTTTTTTGGGCCTCCCTTGTCCGAAGTTGACACAACTTCGGACAAGACCTTGCTTTTTTGGACCTTCCTTGTCCGAAGTTTACACGACTTCGGACACCATCTTGCTTTTTTGGACGTTCCTTGTCCGAAGTTTACACGACTTCGGACACCATCTTGCTTTGTTGGACCTTCCTTGTCCGAAGTTAACACGGCTTCGGACACCATCTTGCTTTTTTGGGCCTCCCTTGTCCGAAGTTGACACAACTTCGGACAAGACCTTGCTTTTTTGGACCTTCCTTGTCCGAAGTTTACACGACTTCGGACATGACCTTGCTTTTTTTGGCCCCCCTTGGACATCAAAGTTTAGCTTTATTAAATGACTTTTGTTTTACCATTTTATTCACTAGTTGATAAATCCCAATTCCTACAACGGCTCCCGCACTATCAATGAAAACATCCTTTACCTGCGGACCTCTACCCGGTACAAAAATTTGGTGAAATTCATCGGAAGCGGCATAAAGGACGCAAATCCCAATAGCTAAAAGTAAGTTCTTACCTTTTGGGATCTCACCTTTTCTCAAAGCGTTTCGTACCAAAATAGCAAGGATTAAGTAGGCAAAGAAATGCGCGTTTTTTCTTACGATATGATTTACTTGTTCCATATTCAAATCTGCCCCAGGAGTAATTTTATTCAATAGTTCGATCAACTTTTCGGTTACTCCCGTACTAAGAGAGTTAGATTCGGTAGCTGGTTGAGCAGACATATTAAATATAAGAAACATCCAAAGGAATACTAAAATCCAAGGTATGAGTGATTGGATTTTCTGATTAACTGACATTGTCTTTTCCATTTTATTTTGCACGTTAATTACTCCTAAAAAATTTTATTAAATCTTATTCTATCATTTACGGTGGAGAAGTCCTATTATCATCTGCAGATTACCGGTTATTTCAACACTAATCAATCGTTTGACTATTATAGGTTCTTCTTTTTTATTAAGTATATTTATGAAATCTTTGAAAACAATAACAGCTATAATGTATGTTTGTTGGAGAAGGTGGATAACTATGGGTTACCAAGATGGATTGGAGCTAGTGGATAAAGCTACTCAAAAACTAACGGAATCGAATCAATTATACGTTGAAGCAATTATGAATGGTTTATTATTTTCATGGCAATGGTGGATTGCTCTAGGAATGCTAATTGTACCCTGGGTTTTATGGGGGATATTTCGAAACAAGGAAAGCTCGGCTCGTATTTTTTCCGCAGGTTTATTGATGATGGTACTATCAGAAATTCTAGATACTATGGGTGTTAGTTATGGGAAATGGGCTTATCCTGTTAAAGTTATACCAGTAGCAACAATAAATTTTTCCTTTCGACTCTCTCTTTTACCTGTGCTTTTAATGTTTTTCTTACAAATTAAGCCACAATTTAATTCACTGATAAAAGCTGTGTTGTTCGGTGGATTTGGTGCATATATAGGCTTACCATTATTAGGTATGATCGACTTATATAAAAAAATGGATTGGGCATATACTTATTCATTTTTTATACTAACTATTTTCTATTTATTTGCCCATTGGTATAGTCGAAGAGATACCTTTGAACAAATTAAATGTAAATAATTTTAAATGTGAAAATACCATGCTGGAACATCCGCATGGTTTTTTTGCATGGTATAAACTATCAAAATTTTGTCCATCCTTATTATATAAAAAATAGGTTAGGAGATTGGCGAACCTGATCATGACACTTTTGATATATAGGGGTGATATTCAATGAGCACAGAAGAATTGAATAAAATTATTGCCGTTAAAAAGATGGATTTAGAGGAATGTGAGCAAGAACTTAACAGTCGTTACTATCCCTCTATCGTGAGAATAGCAATGATGAATTACATTTCAGTCCTACAGGAACAATTGGAAAAGTTTAATCATGCAATCGAGAAATAATTACTATTAAAATTAAGTTTACTTTCTATGAGAACCACCCTTTTGCTTGCTTATCACAGCGTGGGGCGGTTCTTCTTAGTACCGCCAGAACCGTCCCCATGGTCCATATGATAAATAGACGGAAAAATTCCGCTTAATTAGTAATTATTAATAAAGAAGGCTTAAATAGACGGAGAGATTCCGCCTATTGACTCGAAAAATGCGAAAATAAGAGATTTTGCTTGGCATAGTCGGAAAACCTCCGCTTATATCCCCCGAACCGAGATCTATTCTACATTTTACCGGAAATTCTCCGCTTATTTTACTTTTGCTGGTTACTCAATTAAAGACAAGACATCTTATTTAAAAAGAAACTCTCCAATTATGAGCTGCACCCCAAACTTCATGACCTATTTATCTCTTTACTTCTGCCTTTCCTACGACTAAGGCATTTAGCTCGTCCAACGTTGGTATACCTTCCCAATCTCCCCTAAATTGTGTGGCTAAAGCTCCAAAGATATTCGCTCGATTTAAAGCCTTGTTTAAGGATGACGATGTCATGGCAGCTTGTTCATCTAGAAAGACCGAGAGAAATCCTGCTGCAAAGGCATCCCCAGCACCAACTGTGTCAATAACATTTTTCACAACATGCGGTGCCGCTTTAACCGTATTCCCCTCGATAAAACCAATAGAACCCTCTTCCCCGAGCTTTAAAGCAACAATTTTCGGTCCCATTTCAAGGAACATTTTCCCGTAATCTTCAATCGATTGATACCCGAGAGGGAACTGCGCTTCTTCCACTCCTGGAAGAAACACATCACATAATGGGATAAGAGAGAGCAGAAACCTTCTTGCCTCCTCCTCACTCCAAAGCTTTCTTCTTAGGTTAGGGTCGAAAGAAATAGTTAATCCCATTTCTTTCGCCAATTCCATGGTTTTCCGAATCATTGCAGCGGCATTTTCACTCAATGCAGGTGTAATTCCAGTAACATGGAGATGTCTTGCACCTTCCATCCATTCCATACATACATCGGATGGTTTCATATGACTGGCAGCTGAATTTTTTCGATAATAGGATACGTCTGGGTCACCAAAGCTTTTTGTTTCCTTAAAATAAACAGCCGTTGGGAATCGCTCATCACGAATCGCATTCGATACATCCACGCCTTCTCCAGCAAGAGTGGACAGGATAAAATCACCAAACGAATCTTTCCCTAGTTTGCTAATCCACCTCACCTTTTTGCCTAAACGCGTTAATCCTATGGCCACATTGGATTCTGCTCCAGCTAATGACTTTGTAAAAAGAGGTTCATACTTAATGCCCTTATCACCCATCGGCTGAAACAGAACCATGCTTTCACCAATCGTTACAACATCCGCTCTGTTATTTGGTTGCATATGCCTCAACCTCTTTGGCAAGTTTGGTATAGGCAGAGGCCATTTGTGTAATTTGTTCGAAATCACCTTTTTGAATCAAACGATTGTTGACAAGATTTCCGCCAAGACCTACTGCAATCGCTCCATAGCCCAGAACTTCTTTCATATTATCCAGGTTTACTCCGCCTGTTACCATCATAGGAATATGCGGAAGTGGTCCACGTATATCTTTAATGTATTTCATTCCCATAGAACCGATTGGAAAAACCTTTACAGCGCTAGCCCCGAGAGCATAGGCCCTAACGATCTCGGTTGGTGTCAACGTACCCGGCCATACCTCTACGCCCTGTCCAAGTCCATATGTTAAAACTTCTTCGTCAAGGTTAGGAGAAACAATATACTCCGCACCTGCCTGAACCGCCTCCTTGGCCATCTGTAAATTTAAAACCGTACCTGCGCCAATTCTTAATTGATCGCCAAATTTTCCTTTTAATTCGTTAATCATAGGGAGAGCACCGTCAGTATTTAACGTGACTTCTAAAAAGGAAATCCCCCCAGCTAGTAATGCCTTTGCTGTCTGCTCCCCGCTCCCAGTTGGAATTCCGCGAATAATTGCCACCATTTTTTCCTCTTCTAATAATGAAACTAAGCCCTTTTCCACCATCATGCGCCTCCAGAATTGGGCCCTCATTCGATAAAAGAGCCCAAGTTATTAGATTTATAAGGTTACCCCTGTTTTAAAAATAGCAATCTCTCTAAAGTCATTTTTTTCATTGTTTACAAGCTCGCCACTTGCTACTGTAATGATATAATCAACAAAATCCTCTAATACTGCTTCCGCTGGCTGCTCAAGCAATACTCCAGCATTGTAGTCGATCCAATGAGGCTTCATTTCAGATAGCGGTGTATTGGTTGATACCTTCATTGTTGGAACATAGGTGCCAAACGGCGTACCCCTGCCGGTTGTAAACAGGACTAATTGACAGCCTGCCGATGCCAATGCTGAGGATGCCACAAGATCATTCCCGGGAGCACTCAATAGGTTCAAACCGTTATGCTTCAGTCTTTCCCCATATTTGAGTACGTCCACTACAGTGGAAGTCCCTGCTTTTTGTGTACAGCCAAGCGATTTATCCTCTAGTGTCGTGATGCCTCCTGCTTTGTTTCCTGGTGAAGGGTTTTCATAGACTGGCTGGTTATTTGCGATAAAATATTGCTTAAATTCATTGATTAATTCGACGGTTTTAGCGAATACCTCCTCATTTGCTGCCCGTTCCATGAGAATGGTTTCAGCACCAAACATTTCAGGTACCTCGGTTAAAACGGTTGTTCCTCCTTGGGCTACAAGGAAGTCTGACAGCTTCCCAAGCAGTGGATTGGCTGTAATACCTGAAAGCCCATCCGATCCCCCGCATTTCAACCCAATTTTCAATTCGGATAATGGGACGTCTTCACGCTTATCATTTTTAGCATTTTCATAGATTTCCTTTAATAACTTCACACCTTCCTCAATTTCATTAGAAACCTCCTGCGAAACGAGGAACTTCACGCGGTCTTCATCATATTCTCCAAGGCTCTCTTTAAATTCGTATAAATTATTATTCTCACAGCCAAGTCCGAGAACCAGTACACCGCCAGCATTGGGATGAACAACGGTATCCCGTAAAATACTTCTTGTATTTTCATGGTCATCACCGAGCTGAGAACATCCGTAGTTATGCTTAAGGACAAGTACATTTTCAAACGGGCTGATATCGCCTACTTCTTTTTCAAAACGCTTAATGATCGTTTCCGCTACACCATTTACACAACCAACGGTCGGCACAATCCATAGCTCGTTGCGGATACCTGCATGACCGTTTTTCCGTTTAAAGCCTTTAAAGAACAAATTCTTATGATGATAGGGGTTATTCGTGAGCTTCTGATTGAATTGGTACTCTTGAATCCCCTCAAGATTAGTTTTCGTATTTTGTGTGTGAACGGGCTCTCCAACATCAATGGGCTTTATGGCGTGCCCAATGGGATAACCGTACTTGATGACATGTTCCTCATTCTTGATTTCCTTTATGGCGATCTTATGGCCCCTCTTGACATCTTCCTTGACGACGATTTCACGATCATTTACTTGAATGGACCTGCCTTTAGCTAAATCCTGTAAAGCGACCACAACATTATCATTTTCATTGATCCGGATAATTTCTAACATGATGTTTCCCCCTTAGTTTTGCACTTTCTCCTTTAATACAGCTTCTACTGCCATTTGCATGCCTTTTGTTTCAATTTCAAAAAGATAATTGGTGACCGCATCGGTTAGTCCTGGAAATGCATTTAAGTCCATTTCCCAATTCTTTTCGTATCCTAAAATCGTGCTGACAAGGGCTCTTACGCTTTCAACAGTTCCGTCAAATGCTCCCCATTGTTCACGGAACAAGTCAAGAATCTCCTTGTCATCTGACAATTGAATATCTTCTGCCCCTCTTTTTCCTTTATAGAAAGAAATGAGTGCTGCAAGGGAGAAGACAAGTTTTTCTGGTAATTCTTTTTTTCGATTAATGAACTCCACTAACGATGGCAGATCTCGTGTTTTGTATTTAGACATCGAATTTAGTGAAATGCTCATCAAGAAATGGTTGATAAATGGATTCATAAATCTTTCAAGAACAGCATGAGCAAAATAGTTTAATTCCTCAACCGGAAGATCCAATGTTGGTATGATTTCATCAAATATAAGTTCTTTAATAAATGGTCCCACGACCGGGTGGTCAACTGCTTCGGCTACTGTATCTAATCCATATAAATAAGACACGGGAGTCATGGCTGTATGAGCACCATTTAAAATACGCACTTTTCTTGTTCGATACGGTGTTAAGTCATCGACAAACAAGGTATTTAAACCGGCTAAATGGGTTGGGAACTCCTCTTTAATCCATTGTGGACCTTCAATCACCCATAAATGGAATTGTTCGCCGACGACAACCAGATCATCTTTGTAGCCAAGCTCTTCTGTCATTTCACCAATGGTATCCCTCGGGAAACCTGGGACAATCCTGTCGACAAGGCTGCAGCAGAAGGTGTTTGCTTCATTAAGCCATTGGACAAATTCCTCGCCAAGGTTCCATTGTGCAGCGTATTGGAGAACAATCTTTTTCAATTTTTCACCGTTACGGTCAATTAATTCACAAGGAATAATGATAAATCCCTTCTTCGCATCCCCCTGAAACACTTGGAAACGGTGATAAAGGAAGGCTGTTAGTTTTCCAGGGTAGCTTTTTTGCGGCTGATCTTCTAAGCGGTCTGTTTCGTCATAAGCAATTCCAGCTTCGGTTGTATTGGAGAAAATAAAGCGAAGTTCCGGATTTTTCGCCAGTTCCACAAATTGATCATATTGAGTGAACAAATCCAAGCCTCTGCTGACCGCATCAATTAAGGTATGCTCTTTAACAGCCTTTCCATCCTTCATTCCTTGTAAATAAAGGGTATACAATCCATCCTGTTCATTTAGCATTTTAACCATCCCGCTGCCAAGCGGCTGAACCACGACCACACTGCCATTAAAGTCCGTGGTTTTATTTAAAACATCGATTTGCCAATCAACGAATGCCCGTAAAAAATTCCCTTCACCAAATTGCAGAACTTTTTCTGGATAGTTTTTATGACCTTCGACTTGTTTCTTATTAAGCTTTTGCATGATTATTCCTCCTCATTATTTATGCACACGTGAACATTTTCTTTTAAAATGAAACCCGTCTACAAAGTTTTTACTTATAAACGGGAAAATGATTACTTTTATGGTGATACCGACTTTCGTACAATTAACTCTGTTTCAACAAAAGTCTTTTCACCATTAATCTCTTGATTTTCAACTGCTGCTAAGATCTTTTCTGCACCGAGCCTGCTGATTTTTTCAATCGGCTTTTTGACCGTTGTTAACGAAGGATTCGTATATTGTGCCGATTGAATATCATCAAAACCTATGACCGATATGTCACCAGGTACAGTTAATCCCTTGGCAAATACAGCATTTAGAGCTCCTACTGCCATATCATCATTGGAACAAAAAACGGCTGTTGGTGGGTTTTTTAAGGACAACAATTTCTCCATCGCCTTATATCCACTTTCCATATCATAATTTCCATTGACAATATATTCGGTGCGAATAGGAATTTCCTGATCAATCAATGCTTTTAAATAGCCTTCTCTCCGCTCCAAGGATGATTTAAACCCTTTAATCCCTTCAATGATGGCAATATCCTTGTGACCCTTTTGGATGAGATACTTTACCGCATGGCACGAACCTTCCCGGTCGTTCGATAAAATGTTAATCAGTGACCGGTCGTTGATCTCCCTATTAATGACGACCATCGGTATTTTTTGATGAAGTACGTGATAGATAAAGGCATTATCTACTTCACTTTGGCTCATGAGAATAATCCCATCGAACCGTCTATGGTGAATCGATGAAAAGTCTTGATAATCATCAATACCTCTTACAAACAAATTGTAATCTTCATTGATCACACTATTTACACCTTTTACAGTATCTGCAAAGAAACTGGGTGATGTACCATTTGAAATACTTGTAAAGAAAAGACCAATCGTATAAGACTTTTGCATGACAAGACTTTTGGCATTAAAGTTAGGTGTATAGTTTAGCTGGGCAGCTATTTCTTGTATCTTTCTTTTCGTCCCTGGCTTGATAAGCGGACTGTCATTTAATGCCCGGGATACAGTCGTATGGGATACATTTGCTAATTTTGCTATGTCTTTAATCGTAACCACGTTTTTTCACCCTTTACTTAAATTCCGCTTTAACTTTACCTCGAGTTCCTATTAAGGATACCTTAATAGCCGCCTAAGCTCCTAATTCTAAAAGACGGAAGACTGGAAAGAATCCCCTCGTCTTTTCATTATATAATTCTTAATTACCTTTTAGAAAGTTCCTTTTTCCCAACGGCCATTATTTAAATCGTTGGCAATGCTCTTGAATTTATCATCGGACAAGTTGTATAGCAAGCCGAGAATGACAGCCGCAATTAGTAGGGCAACTGCTGGATAAAGGGTCATTGTCCCCTTAATGCCAAGTAGTGTACCTGCAGTTTGGTGAGCATTTGCCACATAGCCAGTTGCAACAAGAACACCGGCAGAAACTAGCGCAGCAAGTGACTGGGCAATTTTGCGAGAAAAGTTGAATGCTGCATAAGTAACGCCTTCTTTACGAACACCAGTATGCCAATGTCCATAATCGATCGTATCTGAAACAAAAGCCCATGTCACACCATTTGAAATTGCTAAAGCTGCATAACCAATCGATACTAACACGATAAATGAGTAAATATTTGTCGGAATGATAAAGTTTAAACCATCGGCAACGACACCGATGAGCAAACCAGCCATAGCTGTTCTCTTTTTGCCGTAACGGCGTACTAAAAATGGAATTAACGTAATACCTGCAACTGAACTACCCATTTGAATGAAGTTAATAATTGGCTGTAAACCAACGTTACCAAGATTATATTGGCTGAAATAAATCATCATGGCGTTATTTGTATTCATTGCTGAAATCGTAAATAAGGTCATTAAGATTAAGCACCACAATGGACGGTTGGTAAAGATAACACGGAAATAATCTTTGACTGACTGTTTTTCTTTGTTTTTGGCATTTTCAGCTTTAATATGTTCTTTTGTATTTTTATAGCAAATCCAGAACCCGACCACACCGATCAACGCCATAATTGCAGCCGTTACCGGGTACCCAATTTTTTGATTAGGGAAAAGCATTAAAAGCGGAACAAAGGCAACGCCCGTAACCAACTGGGCACCAATCGAACCTGCCTGCCGTGTCGATGCCATAATCGACCGTTCACCGACATCCCTCGTCATAACGGAAGCCAAGGAACCATAAGGAACATTAGTAAACGAATAGATTAAACCCCATGCCATATAGGTACCATACGCCCATGCAATTTTCCCGCCCATTGACAGGTCAGGCATGGTAAAGGTAACGACCGTCATAACGGCTAGCAAAATAGAGGCCAGCATCATGACTGGGCGGAATTTACCGCGCTTACCGGGTGTCCTTGCGTCAATAAATGATCCTGCCAACGGATCCATAAAGGCATCAAAAATCTTCGTAATCGAGAAAACTCCCGCTGCCGCTGCGGCACTAATCCCAGCAACGTCAGTATAAAAATGCATTAAATAAGACTGGCCCAAGTCAAACATGAAGCCATTTCCAAAATCACCAAACCCATAACTGACTTTCTCTTTTGTGGTAATTTTATTAGAACCTGAATCGGAATCAATCGTATCTACATCTAATTTTTTTGCTACATTATTTGGCATAAATACACCACCTTTTTATAATAAGGACCTGCACTTGAATCATTAAATTTCACTAAAAGGAAACATGAAGTCGCTTACAAAACACCCTAAGCAATGGTGTATTTTTATTCTATTATGTTAGGTGTCTATTAGGATACTTGAAATAATCAGTTAATGTTTGATATAATTTTTTTGATAAGTTTTTTTAGAGTTCCACCTTGCTAGCATTATTCGCCAATAATCCTAGCAAAATAGGTGGTTCTTTTTTTTATAAGTCAAAACCAAAGTATTCCTTTGCATTTTCATAACAAATGCCTTGAACCATCTTGCCTAAAAACTCAATGTTATTGGGAACTTCCCCATTTTCAACCCATTCAGCAATCAGGGAAATGGCTACTCTTCTAAAATATTCATGTCTTGTGTAAGAAAGGAAACTTCTTGAATCCGTCAGCATCCCAATGAAACGGCTGAAAAGTCCCATATTGGATAGTGATTTCATTTGTTCCAGCATTCCATCCTTATTATCATTAAACCACCAAGCTGTTCCGAATTGAATTTTCCCAGGGATTCCGCCGCCTTGGAAATTACCAATCATAGAGGCAATCGTATGATTATCGTTAGGATTTAATGAATAGATAATGGTCTTAGGAAGTCCACTTTCCTGTTCAATCAAGTTTAGTAATTTAGATAATGGCTTGGCAATTCCTTCATCATTGATCGAATCCCAGCCAGTATCCGGACCCATGGCTTCAAACATTCTGCTATTGTTATTTCGCAACGCATTAATGTGCATTTGCATCGCCCAGCCTAACTCTTGATAAAGTTGGCCTAAAAACGCAAGAGTGAATGTTTTATATTTCTTTTCATCTTCGATCGAGACTTTATTGCCCTTTAAGGCTTGATTGAAAATGTCAGCAGCTTCTTCTTTTGTTGTATCCGCGTACATCATTTGATCAATCGCATGGTCGGAAACTCGGCAGCCCACTGAATCAAAGAATCTAACTCTTGATTCAAGCGCCTTCAAAAAATCATCATACGATTCAATTGAAATACTTGAGACGGTTTGGAGCGTTTCGACCCATTCCCCGAAAGTGTCCCGATTAATTTCTAAACCTTTATCAGGTCTAAAACTTGGTAAAACCTTCACATCAAAGTCATTTTCTTCTTTCAATTTAAGGTGATATTCAAGGCTATCCGTCGGATCATCTGTTGTGCACACTACTTTTACATTCGATTTTGTAATAAAATCTCTTGCTCCAAAGCCCTCGCTGTTTAATAAAGCATTCACCTTCTCCCAAATTTGGGGAGCGCTTTCTTCATCGAGTAAATCAAAAATCCCAAAGAACCTTTGTAATTCCAGGTGAGTCCAATTATATAACGGATTACCCATTGTCATCGGAACTGTTTTTGCCCAAGCCATGAATTTTTCATAATCACTTGCACTGCCAGAAATAAACTTTTCCTCAATCCCATTGCTTCTCATTAAACGCCATTTGTAATGATCACCATACAGCCATATTTCCGTAATATTTTTGAAGGTTTTATTTTCATAAATTTCCTTTGGACTTAAATGGCAATGGTAGTCAATAATCGGCATTTGCTTTGCATAATCATGATACAACTGAACTGCAGTTTCATTTTTTAAAAGAAAATTCTCATCCATGAAGTCTCGCATCCGTTCACCATCTTCCTAATATTTTAAAGGCAAATTGTTTTGTTAACGTTAACATAAATTTCGAAAAAAATTTTACTACTAAATATCGCCTTATAAACTAGCTGTTCATTTTGTTTCTTTGATAATGTTAACGTGAACATTTTGCTTGTTTTTATAATAGCTCGTATGAAGATATCTTTCAAGCGTTTTCAAAAAATGTTCAAAATTAAATTAACCATGGAAAATCATTTAAATCTATTTACTCTACCTAGTACCGGAACTCCATATTATCTCCAGCATGACCAATTGATCTTTGATGAAATGACAAACCTCGACCATTTTATTTTCTTCCTATTTCCCTTTCAATCAAACGTTTGATTAGAATCGCTGCAAGCCTTGATAAATAGGAATCAATCCTATGTAAACCACCCGCGTATATTAATAACTTAATTATAAAGAACAAAAGGCGCAAGCGCCCGTTTAGCTGCGTATGGGCTGGAGCGCTCCAACTGAGATAAAGGAAACACGGAGAGCGTTAGCGCATTCGTGCTTGACTTATCGTAGGGCGGAGAGCGAAGCCCACTAGCAGTTGGGTGCTGGAGCTGGATTCAGAAAACTATTTCAAGTTATCCACCACAAGTAATTTTATAATTTCCTAATCAATGAAAAAATGCACAAGCCCTCACTAAATGTGAGAGATTCTGCATTTCTGTTTAAAGGGACTTTTTTAGTGCCCTCCCTCCAACGGCACGGGGTGGTTTTCTTGTTTTCTAGAACGTTTTCCCGAAAGACATAAGCGCTCCATTCACGCATAACTCCCTTCAGAACTTCTCGAAGAATTTCAAGAAATGTTTCCATGAACATCACCTCCTTTCCGAAACGGAAAGAAGCGTAATAACCAGCCACCCCAACAATATTAAGCTGCAACTCCATTCTACCACTTAAAATCCACCTTATATCCTATCAATCTTCGACAAATATCAGGGTGTGACCTGCACCGAAATTCAAGAACCCAGCGAAAGTAAAATAAGCGGAATTTTTCCGGCTAAATGCAAAATGGAGCTCATTTCGGGGTGAATAAGCGGAAATTTTCCGCTTATTCAAAGCAAAATCTATCATTTTCATATTTTTCGAGTTAATAGGCGGAACTTTTCCGTCTATTTAGGCTATTTTTTATGATAATTACAAATTAAGCGGAATTTTTCCGTCTATTTTTCAAATCGGGTGCTTGACCTGATCACCCAACCGATAAGCGCGGATCCTTTTGGTCCCAGATGCGGGAATCAGCATTTTTTTTTCGACTAGTTGAGAAAGTACCTTTTTTACCGTCTTGTCACTTAGCTTTAAATTCCTCTCGATTTCGTTAGGGGATATGGCTTCTCCTTTTTGAATCGCTTGCCGCAGCACTTCCTTTTCGCCAAAGGACAAAGAGGTCTGGTCCAGTTCATCACCCAGCCATCGGCCAATTACTTGCTGAACAATCTGTTGACATCGACGAGGCTTCTCTTTAACTTGGTCATAAGAAAAGCGGATCACGGTCCATCCATCAATCACTAACTGGTTTTGACGTTCCAGGTTGTCAGAAAATTGCCATCTGCTTATGTTATTTAGGTGTGGGCCATACCCATCAACCTCAAAGCAAATCCGGATGGCGGGACGAATATAAGCAAAATCCAAATACCTTTTGCCATCCCTAAAATCATTGACTTCATATTCCGGATGAAGATACCGGAAATGATTGAATGAGGGCCACCACACTTGCTTCAAAAATAACCTTTCAGCCTGGTCGTGACCTTCTTGTAAGCGCCGCAGCCGTTCACCAGTTCTAGCCTGCAGGTGAGCATTCATAAAGGCCTGATATTCTTCTTCATATCCCATAGAATTCCTCCTCCTATCCAATGGTCATGTCTTTTACAACACCCTTTTTATAGCATACATACTCGATGCAATGAATGAATCATCTCCATTATTTATTCATTTGAACTTCGGACGGATTTTTAAAATTACGAAGTGAGTAAAAAAATGTGGTAGCAATTGAAGAAAGTTATAGTCAAATAAAGACTTACGAAGTAGCAAATAGAGAAGAATTAGAGGATGAAACTATCTTTAGTTTAATAGAATTCTATAATTTGTCAATTTCTATGGACATTAAGAAGACTCATTAGGCCCTGGCCTCTCCAACCTTATGAGAGCAAAGCGGAGACTAGAGGTAGACCTACACACATTTCAATCTTCCGTGTTATTAAAAGTTATGTTTTAGGAGTAACAGGCAGGTTAATTAATTGAACAAATATCAATTCACACGGAGGAAAGGCTTTTTTTTTTAACATTAGCTAATGATTCTGGGTTTTGCTTATTCCCTATAATGGCAGTTTCATTCCCGATAGAAATCCGAAATGAAATCATTGGTTTCTTTAGGGATAATGTCATCTGGATTAGGATCTTGAGCATTTCTAACCCTAACAGACCTGACCTAGGCAAATTTGACCTTGGACCTTCATGGTTCTGATCTAAAAAACCCGTCTCACTTCCATTTAAATAAGCATTGGGGAACCAGAGCGAAAGTCAATAAGCGGAATTTTTCCGGTTAAATGCAGAATGGAGCTCGTTTCGGGGGTGAATAAGCGGAAATTTTCCGCTTATGCAAAGCAAAATCTATCATTTTCATATTTTTCGAGTTAATAGGCGGAATTTATCCGTCTATTTAAGCTATTTTTAATGATAATTACTAAATAGGCGGAATTTTTCCGACTATTAATAAGATCGGATGCTTAACCTATTCTTATCATTTCTATTTCCGTTAAGAAGACTTAAAATTGCCATACCCTCCACCACAGACCGTCAAATCATATTCTGATTTTATGTTAATCGCTTCTTGTAGATGCTGCTGGAGGATAGCAGCAAAAACGGCAATATCCCGCCGGGGCAAAAAGATGAAGAGACCCACAAATCCAATAGGAGGGTCAACTTTCTTCGCTATAAAACGAAAGAGTAGCAAGCCTAATACATACAAACTATTAGGCCTACTGCACTTTGTGTCTATTTTTTACTTTTTACGAAAAGTACGGACAATCGCTACTAAGGAAAACAAAACTGCAAGCCCTGATAAGATTAAGGGAAGAGAGTCTCCTGTCTTTTCCGTCTTTGTTTCTACTTTATCGGTCTTTTGAGTTTCTTGGTTCGTATTCTTCGCATCATGATGGTCTTCTGTTGAGCCTGCTATAATATCCGTGATGGAATGTGGAGATTCGGAACCTTCATCACCTGTCCACTCTACAATACTACCATCTTTGTAATATTGAAATGCATCCCAGGCTGCTTTTGTTGCATTGTCCGGATTCTTTCCTACAAAAGTAAACTGTTGGAACTGACCTGACAAAATTCCTTCCCCTGTCGCTTCAAAGGTAAATGATTTGACAAGACCCTTCGCATCTTTTTCATCAGAATATTTCCATCCTGGAACGGGCTGATAGGATTTGATTTCCAATCCTGCCGGCGCTTTAATCGTAACCTTTGTTGTCGGCACATCCTTTTCAACTGGAACCTTAACTGTATACGTCTCCCACGCACCTGTTGTAGATTGTTTAGGCACTACCGAAACGTGGGCACTTGCTACACTTGCAAATAAAAATAATCCTAAAAAGCTTGGTATGAACAGTTTTAAAACCTTCATGTTGTCGTTCCCCCTATATTAAACTTGATAATATCAATTTACCTTAGACGGGGTAAACTACCTATGACCCATAAGGGCTAGTTCCTTTGAAAAATGTGACAGATTTTTGACAGAAAATCATATTTTAAAATATTGCCTTCATGGTACTATTAGAATATAAAAACTCAGGGATTTTAGGTGAATCATCAATGTCTTACAGAGATCTTAAATGGATTACGATTTTAATACCCACCATTCTGATTGGTGGATTTGAGTTTTTGCGGCACAGCGGCCCTTTCCTTCGAGGCATGTCCATGGAAACAGGAAATTATTTTATTATCATTTTAACCTTTATCGTTTCCTTCGCTTTTTCCAACTGGATGTTTAAGACGATTAAAGAACAAAACCATCGTATCTCTTCAGAACGAGAAATACGTGTCATATACGAAGAACGGGAAAGGCTGGCAAAGGAATTACACGACAACATTGCCCAAACCTTATTTTTATTAAAAGTTAACTTAAAAAAAGGAAAGCTTGATGATGCACAGGGTTTAGTCAATTCCATTGATTCGAACCTAAGACAAGCCATTTACAATTTACGGACCAGCCCAACCGAACATGTTACTTTATCAAAAAGAATAGAGAATTGGCTGGATGATTGGAATACGGTTTCTGGCATAGATTTAATACTTTCAATTACTATAAATGAAAACTATTTTACTCCCGCGGAAGAAGTTCAGCTGTTTAGTTTGATTCAGGAAGCATTCACAAATATAAGAAAGCATTCCGATGCAAAAAAAGCATCCCTTCTATTCGAAACCCGTCCAAATGAATGGAAGCTAATCATCGAGGACAATGGAAAAGGATTTTCGGAAAATGAAATTTCGGCAAACAAATACGGACTTCTTATGATGAAAGAGACCGTATCCAAATTAGGGGCTGCCATCGATATTTCCTCTGAAAAGAATCTTGGCAGCAAAATAAGCATCAAAGGAGTCAGGAAACAATAATGGAAAATTACCGGATATTAATTGCAGATGATCATCCTCATGCACGCCTTGCCATCATCGAAATGTTGGAGGGCGATTCTCTATTTTCTATTGTGGGGCAGGCAACGAATGGAAAGGAAGCGATTGAGTTCTGTGAGAAACTGCTGCCAGATATATTATTAATAGATATTAATATGCCCCTTTTGAACGGATTGGAGGCAACGAAAATAATCAAGGGGAAATTCCCCTATATAAAGGTGATCATTTTAAGCGTCTCCGATCATATCGAGGATTTATTTACGGCTATTCAGTATGGAGCACAAGGGTATTTACTGAAAAATATGGATCCAGATGATTGGCTGCAATACTTACGCTCGATTGTTGAGGGGTCTAATACAGCTGCCAAAGATCTGGCAGGAAAACTTCTCTATCAATTTAGGGAACGAGATTTACAAAACGCTCCATCCATCAGTTCTTTAACACCTCGTGAAAAAGAAATACTTCTCTTAGTTTCAAAAGGGTTAACAAACAAACAAATGGCCGAACAATTGTTTATTTCTGAGAATACCGTAAAGAACCATATGAAAAACCTTTTGGAAAAACTGAATCTAGAAAATCGAGTCCAGCTTGCTTCCTATGCTTTAAAAAATATCACAAAGTAGTTTGCCGGCCAATGATCTGTTTTCAATATCATATTTCTTCTTGTCGCGTGACAGTGTATGGAAATTTGGGAAACCAGCGAAAGTAAAATAAGCGGAGATTTTCCGGCTAAATGCAAAATGGAGCTTGTTTCGAGGTGAATAAGCGGAGATTTTCCGCTAATGCAAAACAAAATCTATGATTTTCATGTTTTTCGAGTTAATAGGCGGAAATTCTCCGTCTATTTAAGCTTTTTTTAATGATAATTACAAATTAAGCGGAATTTTTCCGTCTATTTTTCAAATCGGGTGTTTAACCTTGATGGCTGTCCGAAAATCCACTCGTTTACAACACTGAAACGGAAATTTTTTAAAGCCCCTAAATTGTTAATATGAAACATTAAGTCAAAAGAGTGTAACAACCAACCACCCCCAACAATATTCAGCTGTAATTTCATTCTACCATTTTATATCTATCTAAAAGCCTATCAATCTTCGACAAAGTTCAGAGCGTGACAGGCACCGTGATCGACAGGCGCTGGTATTTTTTGAGATAATAGGATGAATAGAAGGGGTGGACGAACGGTGAAGATTGAAATCGATTCAGGAGCTAAAGAATGGATTGCATTGAAAGGTAATGAGCTAACCGTAAAAACAATGGAAGTAAGAGCTTGCTGTGCTCCTGGAGTCCAGGATCTGGTAGCCGTTCCTGGGAAGCCGAAAAAAATAACGAGCTTTCATGAATTTATTATTGATGATGTCTCCATTTATGTACAAAAGAGTATTAGAGGCAAGGAAAAACTCACGCTCAAATTATCTGGTTTTAGTCTATTAAAATCTATTTCTGCAAAGCTTCAATAAGGATTCTTTTAAAAAAAACAGCACCCATTCAAGTGAATGGGTGCTTCCTTTTTAAGCAACTTCTTTTTCAGATTGTTCCACCAAGACATTTTGTGGAATTTTCCATAGCTTAATCCATTTAGCAATGGAAGTAACCATGATGACAATACCAAGGATCAGCATGACAATGGAAAGAATACCATTTAAGACGTTATAACCAGGGTTAGCTGCATTGAAGTAAACGTTTTTCACCATCCAATATCCTGCTACCATGACCGTTACAAACAAGTAGGCAAGCGGGACGAGGCAGGTCAGCATATACCAACGTTTTTCTGCGATCTTGAGCACGACTGTCGCACCAATGATGAGACCGATCGACGCCATCAATTGGTTGGATACACCGAATAGCGCCCAAACGGAGCTAATATCACCCGAGAATAGCAGATATCCCCAAATAAAGCAGGCTAACGCACTAGCAAAAATATTGGCTCCAAGTGAATCTGTCCGTTTTAACGGTTTAATGAAGTCACCTAAGAAATCTTGAATAAGGTAACGAGCAACCCTCGTTCCTGAGTCAATCGCCGTTAAAATAAATACTGCCTCAAATAGAATAACAAATTGATAGAAATAGGAAGCTAATTTTGCAAAAAACGGAACAGCAGCGAAAATGTATGTCATCCCAACTGCAAGTGTAACAGCTCCACCGGTTCTTCCTTCAAGGTCCATTCCAACTTCTTTACTAAGTTCATCTAGATGTACCGTTTCCATTCCGAGCGCGGCAAATTTCTCTGGTGTTGAATTGATCGCGAAATAATCGCCGGGTTGTAATGATACAGCGGCAATTAATGCCATAATGGCTACTAAACATTCAACAAGCATTGCGCCAAAGGCAACACCTTTCACATCGCTCCAACGATTAATCATCTTCGGTGTTGTACCAGAGCCTACGAAGGCGTGAAAACCGGAAATGGCTCCACAAGCAATGGTAATCGAAATAAATGGCCAAACTGGACCCGCTACAACAGGACCCCCGCCATTAAGGAATTCGGTAAATGCCGGGAATTGAACTTCTGGATTTACAATGAATACCCCGATAATTAACGCAGCAAATACACCAATTTTCATAAACGTACTTAAATAATCGCGTGGTGCCAGCAATAACCAAACAGGTAATGCCGCTGCAAAAAAAGCATAGATTGGAAGAATAAGTGCTAATGTGCTTTTTTCAAGGGTTAACATATCGCCAAACCATGTCCCTTGAATACTTGGTCCTAAGATGATGGCCGCCATAATTAATAGGAAGCCAACGGTTGTTGCAAGTTTTAAGTTTCCAGTCTTTTTATGATATAATCCAACACCCATAGCAATCGGAATCGTGATTCCAACCGCAAATGTTCCCCATGGGTTTCTTTCAAGTGCGCCAAGAACAACCATGGACAAGCCTGCCATCGTAATCGTGATAATGAATAACATCGCTAAGCCTGTACAAAATCCTGCCACAGGTCCAAGTTCTTCCTTCGCTACTTCTGATAAAGATTTTCCATCTCTACGCATCGATGCAAACAGAACGACCGTATCGTGAACGGCCCCACCAATAACGGCACCTATCAAAAGCCAAATTAATCCTGGTAAATAACCAAATTGTGCGGCAAGAATCGGGCCCACTAATGGACCTGCTGCTGCAATCGCTGCAAAATGGTGACCAAATACGACCCACTTATTCGTTGGGACATAGTCTCGTCCATCCTCAAATTTCTGAGCAGGAGTTGGTTTTGAATCATTAAGCTTTAAAACCTTTGCTGCCATGAAAGTACCATATAATCGATAAACTATTAAAAGAATACATATTGAAGCAATAACAATTGTAATCGCATTCATTATTATCTATTCCCCCTCCACTTTTGTTCTACGTCATCTATTTTACAAAATGAAAGCGTATTTACTTCATTTTCAGGATAGAATGCACAAATCGAAGGGTGAAATGCAAAAATGAATAAATGAAATGCAAAATATTCAAAAACCTAGCAACTGTTTTAATTCCTTTACATAGGTGCGGCTAACCGGAACTTTGGAGCCATCCATCATTTGTAAATTATAGGTAGAATTAAACCATGGTTCTATTTCAACAATATGATCTAAGTTGACGATAAAACTTCGATGAACACGTATAAATTTTGCCTTATTTAACTTTTTCTCTAAAACAACGAGGGCATCAGCCACTTTGTATGCTTGATTGTTTGTTATGATGTTGCACTTACCTTCACTAGCCTCTAAATAAAGGATGTCTGCCACCGTTAGTAAAATAATCCGTTCATCCGCAAGAACTGCTATTTTCCCATTACGGTTGTGCTTTATAGAGGATTCCGTCAGGATATTTTTATTTCCAATATTTTTCATTTTCTTGATTTTTTCCAAGGTTTTTTGAATACGTTCTTCATCAAAGGGTTTTAAAATATAATCGACGGCATCTAATTCAAATGCCTCTAAAGCATACTCATCATAGGCGGTAGCGAAGACAATAGCAGGCGTCTCCCCTAGGGTTGCTAATTGCCTTGCTAAGTTCAAGCCATTATCTTCAGCTAATTCAATATCCAAGAAAACAAGATCTGGTTTTAGCTCTGTAATATCAGCGACGGCATCCTCGATACAATCACCTTCCCCTAGGATTTCCACTTGCTCACTGCGAATAAGCAGGTATTTTAATTCATCTCTCGCTAATGGTTCATCATCCAATATATAGGCCTTCAACATCTTGATCAAACACTCCTTTACTATCCAGCGGAATGGTAATGGTAATGATCGCACCATGATCCACTTTACTTTTTAAAGTTAAGCTGGCTTGACCATTGTAAATTCCTTTTAGACGTTCACTTATATTAAATATCGCTGTACCATTTCCTTTTTTTGAATGGACCACCTGCTTACCGAGCAATTCAAGCTGGTCATCGGATATTCCTTTTCCATTATCAGCTACAATAATTTGCAAATAATTATTTTTTGAAAAAATGGATATCGTAATTCGCCCTTGAGATTTACTGCGAGGAAAACCATAGTGAATAGCATTTTCAACTAAAGGCTGCATGATAAACGGAGGAATCAGTACCTTTTCGAGCTCTGGCTCTATTTGAAAATCTATATGGTATTTGTTAGGAAAACGTGTCTGTTCTAATGATAAATAGGCCCTAACATTTGCTAATTCCTTTTCCAGAGGGATGAGCATCTGCCTGGCTCCTTGAAGGTTACCACGAAAAAATGAGCTAAGCTCCAATAATAATTTACGGGCTTTATCTGCATCTGTCCGGCAAAGGGCTGAAATGGTATTCATACTATTAAATAAAAAGTGCGGATGAATCTGCGCTTGTAAGGCTTTAATTTCAGCATCCTTTAATAGCTTCGTCTGTCTTTCTGCCTCAGCAAGCTCCAACTGTGTTGAAAATAGATTGGCCAGCCCTTCCGCTAATTCCTGCTGTACCTTATCCAGTTTATCTGGCTCCGTATAGTACATTTTTAGGGTACCAAAAATTTTATTTTTTACCTTTAATGGCAGAACAATCGCTGCTTCTAATGGACATTGACTATGAATACAGGAGATTTCCTCCTTCGATTTTGCCATCGCAATCTTTCCGTCTAAAAGCACTTTTCTCGTCAACCCGGTCTCAGGTTTTGACATGGGAATGTGATGATCAGAAGCCACACCGACATGGGCTAAAACTTGTTGGTCACTTGTGATGGAAACTGCATCTGCATCCGTCAGTTTTAACATAATTTCGGAAATTTCCTTGCATGAATGGATGTTTAGGCCTTGACGAAAGAAAGGTAAGGTTTGATCCGCAATAAGAAAGGCTTGATTGGTTTGATTCGCACGGGTACGTTCTTCGTCACGCTTAATGATCTGAATAATGAGCATGAACAGCAAGGTTCCTAAACCATTTCCGAAAATCATCGGCAAGCTAATGAGTTGAACGAGTTCCCAAGCATCGTTAAATGGTTTTGCAGCAACAAGAATGATTAACATCTGAACCGTTTCTAAAGCCATTCCAATGCTGACCGCAAAGCTGGGCGAAATTTGTTTCCCCTTTTGTTTTCGTTTTTTCCCAAAGTATCCAGCCACGATCCCAGCTAGAATGGTAGAAAGGGCACATGAAAGGGCAGTGAAGCCTCCAAGGGTATAACGATGGATTCCTGCAATGAGCCCGGCACCAATCCCAACAGCTGGTCCCCCCAATAAACCTCCAATCACAATCCCCATGACTCTTGTATTTGCTAGTGCACTCTCCTGGTTTATTTCAGAAAGCCACTCAGGCCTTCCAATTGTATGATGATAGACTTCAATTCCCGTATAATTACTAATAATGCCAAAGGTACCAAAAAGTAAAATCAGCAAAACTTTCTCATTTGGACTGTGCTTGTTTTGAATAACTTGGCGAAAAGATCGCATCTGCGAAAGCAAAAAAGCAACAATGACGATAATTCCAACCTTCTCAAGCATCAATGGAGCTAAATTGAACATCTTCTCCCCCCTTTACTTAAGTACTCAAACGCTTTTATTCATATCCTTGTCAACGCATTCATTCCCTCTACCTCATTATAAGAAATGACAGTCCATTCCGAAAGAGTATTATAGAATTATAATATTCCAATATTTGAGTTCTATATTCTTGTAGCTTTTCTTAGTAAATGGCCTGATCTTTGTTTTCGGAGGACCATACCATATAAATGACAAAAACCACCCCTTTAGAAAAAGGATGGAGATAAGCAACAGAGCTAAAATTGGCGGAGTTGAATATACTATTGATCACCGGCTGTAAAATGAACCGTCATTGACTTTTGTCTGATGAAGATGGATTTTCACTTTGACCTTGATCACTTGTATCGGAATCTTGAACAACCTGAATAAGGTGGGAATTTGCAGGTGAAAATTCTCCCATTGAAAAATTAGCACCAAATAATTTTAAGTTTGCCGTATGGCTATTGTGTAAGGTTCTTCCTATATTAACGCTTGCATTTTGTGCCATCCCGTTGACGTGCAGGTTGAAAATATTAATTTGGTTAGACATAAGATCCTCCCATTCAACGTAGGTTTTGAATTTAATATAAAATATGTTAAACCAGCATCATAAGAAATGGACAATCATGGAGTTAAATATATATAGTTTTTATCCTATCCCCTATGGATGACTTTAATTTTGGGCGTTCACACAGGAACCGGCTTAATTGATTATGTAAGAATCAACGAATGAAAATATTATATAAAGTAAGGCTAATTACTTATGGGTTCATAACGAGTTTAAGAACTTACTTATCCAATGATACCTAATCTTGTATGAAGTTCGTGTCCACCAGACTGGATGTTTGCTGTCCGCACATAGAAAAGGCCTGTAGGTACATATCCACTACAAGCCTTTTTTGTATCAATTTTTTTAAAAAAAGAATGGGAAAAACGGCCCGAATCTTCTTATCCCAAAGAAAGGGAACCCAAATAACCCAAATGGTCCAAAGAAAGGGAAAAACTGTCGACTTTCGCTGCTTTCGCTGCCTGCATCCATTGTGTGCGTTGGCAGTTGAGAATGCTCCGTCTTTGGCATAAGAATAAACATTTTATCCCTGTCATAGCTATGAAGTATGCCTTGGTAAACCGAGCCATCATTTAATTCTACTTGAACAAATTGATATAAATGTTGCTTACACTTTTTATGGAAATCCATCGGATCTCTTTCAGCATTCATGGGATTTTGATACATATATGGCTGCAAAAAAATAACCTCCTCTAATTTACTACCTTTACAAACTATTCTTAGACGAAGTTTTGTGTTACCGATTTTTGTATGACTTCTTCATCGTTAGAAAAATAACCAGCGATAGGAACAGAGAATTTGTATTGTTAAAAACTCCTACTATTCCTCCTTCTCTTGGTAACTAGCATATTGCATAACACCATCTACTATATTGGTAAGCAAGTTCTTTAGATATGCTGGATTAGAAAGATTCTTATCTTCCGTTGGGTTGGTCATAAATCCAAGTTCCACCAATGTGCAAGGGACTTTGGACCAGTTGAAACCAGACATATCGCCTCTGTAAGAAATCCCGTTGACTTTAACGGATGCATTATTCTTCGTTTCATCAATGATAAATTCGGAAGCTTTTAAACTATCATCGAAAATCTCCTTCGTGTACGGGCTGTTCTCCGCCGGAGTGAGAACGGATAGACCATGGACATTTCTATTGGTTGCTCCATCCGCGTGAATACGTATAAATAAATCAGCGTTATTTTGGTTTGCGATCTCCGCTCTTTCTTTGTTACTGATATTGACATTGTTCGTCGTTCTAGTGAAGATAACCTTTACCCCTCTACTTTCAAGTAATTGACCTAAAATGAGGGATGCTTCCAAGGTTAACTTATACTCTGGTTTCCCAGTGGAAACCCCTGAAGTTCCGCCAGTAACCTTCATCTTCGTCTCTTTAGCACCAGGGCTGACTGATTCCGGAGCAGTATTAGCTCGATCCTGATGGCCCGGATCAATCACCACTAGAAATTCCTTTTGGATTTCAACTTTTTTCTCATGATTATGGGATACTTCAGAGGCAAGCGAACTCTTAGGGACCACATTCCCCTGAACTCCTTTTGTTGCTGCCTTCTCATGATTTTCTTCTGAGGCACTCTTCTCCTCTTTTACATCCACCCGCGCCTCGGAATCTCTTTTTACCTGATCTTCCTTTTCTACTGTGTTTTCTCTGACTTCTTGCTTCATATTATTACTTTTTAAAATATCATCCTTCTCTATTGAATGGCTATAATATAAAAATAGGGCAAATACCATTGTCAGAGAAAGCAGGATAATACCTATATTCATTAGTTTAGACTTCACTGTAAGTTCCTCTCACTGTTCTGAATCAAATCCACATTATATTTTTCAATCCCACTTAACGTCGATAGGGTGGGGAAGTAACTATCTGATTCACTAATTGATTCTTTTGAATGGACCCTCCGCCGCTTTTTGGGATTCAATTGCTTTTTCTGCGCCTGTTTTGTTTGGTTACCCCTCTGGCCAAAGTCGAAGGGGTAACCCCGTAATCTAAAATACAATCGCCCATGTCTATGCTCGGCATATAGGCACGTACTGTGATTAGTGCAAAGACTGCTACAATGACAGCTGCCCTAAAGAGGAAGATGGCGAGATCCTTCCCAATAGTCCCCAGAATTTGCAAGCTCTCTATCGGCTGTCACAAGGTTCGAAACTGGGTTGAGCTTCACAACGAGCATTCCTCCACTAGTTGTGCCTTTTTGCGCGCAAAACTTCCGATTGCCCCCTCAAAGAACCGTCCCTCCGGCTTTCGTTTATGTATTGAAAACCATAAAGAAGTAATGCTCTTAAAAAGTCTATGGCTAAGTACTGGGATTTGGACAATTTATCCAACGTAAATATTTTAAACCAGCTAACCAATTTGAGTCCTCCCAAATAGATAAAAAAAATGTGAAGAATGAAATTCGAGAGAAGATAAAGTGGAAATTTACCAAACGTTAGTTTCAATATCCAAAGACTTGTAACAAAGTAAGGACCAAAATTAAAAAAGGTCATACTATCAATAGGTGGGATTCCTTTATAAAATCGCCACCATTTTTTCTTTTCACCGAACAAATCGATTGCTTTTGTGAATGTACATATAAAAATGGCTGCAGGAAGAAATCTTTTAAATGAATTTTTCCCTAATAATGGTACTGTGAGCCAAGGGATGATGAACAAAGCTATATAAAATAATTTTGAGTTCCTCATTATTTCACCTCCTAAATTTATGATATGTACTTTTTGCTAATTAATTCTTTGGCGCAAATTTAGGAAACATGAAACCTTCAGTAATCACTATAACAACTAATTTAATCTCCAGCATGACCAGTTGATCATGGATGAAATGACAAACCTCGACTACTTTCTTCCTATTTCCCTTTCAATCAAACGTTTGATTAGAATCGCTGTACTCCTTGATAAACATAAATCTATCCTTCTTGGGGCATAAATAAATTGTTGACAAATGACAGGAAAATAGGTGATTTATACGTTTCAAACCACATTTGTCACCAAACGACAGCCGTTCGATCAAATTCCATATAGGCTATACTATTCAAACGTTTGGTTAAAACCGCTAAAAGCACTGACCTATAAGGATTCTCCATACAAACTTAGTCCGAAGATTGTCGAAGAAGACATTACTATTTTCCAGGAAATTCCCCGATTTCCCACAAAAAGTCCCAAGTTTCTTATGAACCTCCTTCATTTGATAAATCCCCCCACCTTTCCCTACTACACAAACGATTGATTAAAACTCGCCTCAGTACCCACTAGGACTGGACTTTCACGTTCAAACACCTGAAAACAATGTCGATAGCTGTCTCCAACCATGCCTTTTGTTTAAAGGAACCCAGGCGGATAGCTGAATTAGATATTCCCTCCCAAACAGTTATGCAGTCGAATACTTGAGTGCCCTCTAGTAAACTAGTTACACCAATGCAAGGTAAAATTCCATCCAGGAAAAGAGTCTAAAATTTCTAGTGTAACAAAATACATATTTATAAAATAGAAGAAAAAACTACTTACTTTTTATAAAATTCAAACATTTATTTATATTGTTTATATTCATAATATTATGATAAATTTAGTCGATATACAGGCTCCCTTTGTTTGAATTCTGGGAGCTGAATAAATAAAAATTTTATCACTTGACCTTTTTAGGTTAACAAGGAGGAATGCATGAAATGAAAAAAAGAGCATTCGTAGTAGCCGTTTTAATCATACTCTCCCTCATCACTGTTACAGTCGTTGGAGCAAAAGCCTTATATGTAACAAAAGCAGTGCCAAAAGAGGAAAGACACTCCATTTCTGAAATTGTCAGTCCTAGTAGTAAGTGGGAAAAGGTAGCTGTCGGAAGTGGGTTTATGGAGGGGATTAATTTTGACCGCAGCGGAAATATCTGGATGGTTAGTCCGCCCACAGGCGAAATTATTAAGGTTGAAGACGATAAGGTTTCAATCATAGAAAAATATGCAGGGCTCCTCCCTGTAGGGGCAAAGTTTCACAAGGATGGACGCCTTTTTATCACGGACGTTACTGGAAAACTCTATGCTTACGACCCTACTACTAGAAGTCGCACGACCATTGTTGATTCATACAATGGCAGCCCTTTAAATGGACTTAATGACCTCGTATTTGACCAAGATGGTGGACTTTACTTTACAGAGCCCATGGGATCCAGTGCAACAAAACCAACAGGACGTGTCTTTTACTTGCCACCGAATAGTAAAGAACCCGTACTCTTTCAAGAAGGGATTGCTTATCCAAATGGGATTGCGATTTCAGCGAACGGTCAACGTGTTTATATCTCTGAGTTCGCTACAAACCGGATTATCTCCGTCCCTTCAAAGAATGCCAAAGACGCACGTGAAACGCCGTTTGTCTTCGGTCAATTTGAAGGCGGGATTGGTCCAGATGGCTTAGCCGTCGATACGGAAGGCAATCTTTACGTAGCCCATTTCCAGGCTGGTGAAATTGTCGTACTTGATGCAAGTGGATTTAAATACGGTACCATTCGCCTGCCTAAAGATGAGGGAACTTTTACAACCAATCTGACCTTTCATAATGGATACCTTTATGTAACAGAGTCATCGAAAAATGAAGTCTGGCGTATTGAAGTCAAACAGGAAGGCTTGCAGACGTACGGGTTACAATAGAATTAACAATGATAGAGATCTCTATGGATCATTGATTGACAGTAGATAATAGTTTCTCTCTTCTACAAAGATCTCTCAGGTTTATTAAAGGGCTGTCACAAATCCTTTATGTGACAGCCTCTTTTTTTGCCAACTATGAAGGCTTGGTGATACCTTGATAATCTGTAAAAATGCCCCTATATATAGTGGGTTCCCCACAATTATCTAAACGCTCTTGTCCGATGTTGACTCGACTTCGGACACAACTTCGCTTTTTTGGCTTTGCCCTGTCCGATGTTGGACCGATACTTAAACCGCCTCTATTTCCACATGGTTTTATAATTTCACATATTTTACTGTCGTCCAACCACTATATACTTTTGTTTTACCGACCATTCTGTACGCTCTTACTTTATAATAATAAGTTTTACCTTTGACCAGTCCTGTATTGGTATAAGAAGGAGTTGCTACGGTTTTCACTAAAGTGTAGGTTCCTTTACTAGACATTGATCTATAGATCTCATATCCAGTTGCACCTGTTACTCCATTCCATGTTATTTTAATGGAAGAAGTGGTTGCCTTTACGACTTTTAAATTAACCGGTGTAGATGGTATTGGTTTAGCACTAACCACAGCTGAGAATCCACTATAGGCTTTAACAGCACCAACTACATTATAAGCTCGTACCTTATAGTAATACACCGTATTTGTTGCCAAGCCTGTGTTATTAAAACTAGTTGCAGTCGTTGTTGTTACTAAAGCGTATGTTCCATTACTAGATGTCGAACGGTACACTTCATAACCTTTAACTCCTGCTACTACACCCCAACTAATACTATTGGTGTTATATGTTAATGAAGCCACCTTCATTGCTGTTGGAGTTGCTGGGTTTACTACCCACTTGGCATATAACGTAATATTTGATGTTACTGGTGTATTGAAGTTATATAAATTAGTACAAGCCGCATCTGTGTACCAGCCACCAAATGTGTAACCTGTTCTCTTTGGTGCAGTTGGTTGTGTGAACGTCTTATTATAGCCTACAGTTGTGGATGGTACTGATGTTCCGCCATTACTATTAAATGAAATTCTATATATATTAGTAGTCCACTTTGCATATAACGTAACATTTGATGTTACTGGTGTATTGAAGTCGTATAAATTAGTACAAGCCGCATCTGTGTACCAGCCACCAAATATGTATCCTGTTCTCGTTGGTGCAGTTGGTTGCGTAAACGTTGAGCCACTATTTGCAGTTACAGGTGAAACATAACTACCACCTTGGGAATTAAAAGATAAAGTGTATGGCGTTTGTGTCTGACTTGGTGAAAAGTTCATTATCAATCCGTAAGGTTGATCCACATATAGATATTGGTAACTACTTGATTGAAACGCCACTATATAATAAGTTCCCTGTTTCAAGAAAGTATTGATATATTTGTATGTTCCACCCGAAGAAAGATTACGTAAGGAACCATACATAATTGTGTTTCCATTTTGGTCTTCCAGCCCAATAGCTAGGTCATCTTCCCAACCATTTCCATAATAATCATCCAGCCAAACACCCTTTAAATCAAATTGGCCGTCTGATGGAACTGTGAATTTATAGTAGTCCAAATCGTAATAGTAGTTATTTATCTTGCCATAGATATAATAACCTGAATTGCCTGTGAAATTATTGGAAATTACATTTGCTTTATCAGTCCCATTATTAGCTTCACTCTCGTAAAAATTTAAATAAGACGTTGTTGAGTTTACATTAATACTCTTGCTAGACAGGTTTTGGATTTCATCCGAAGCGGAAGCATACGCAACATTCGAAGATAATACGATTTCAAATATCAAAACTATTAATATCATGATAGAAAAAGTTTTTCTCATAATCAATTCTCCCTTTTGAAATAAATTTGCATGAATTATGACACATAAATATGGACTAATTGATAAGCTGCGGTGGTTATGTAATCAACACTCTAGCCCATATTTTCCTCCATAATTCCTGTAGCGCATTTTTTAAAAAAATGGACACCCCCCTAGAAATTTCTAATTATCACCTTTTTATTATTCGTTAAAAATAATAGGCAATTAGCACTATTATATTTTACCAGAAATTTCTAGGTATTTCTTCGCATATAATAACTTTCGCCAAATTTTCCGACAAAATTATGACAAAATATAAATTTGGTATTATATGAATCCCTTGATACTTCAATCTCAGTTTCAAATCTCAAACCAAATTAAAAAGAAACTGAAGATGTGTTTATTTATTACGAGTAAAAAACTGAATTATAATCCTTCTCAGTACCAACTAAATACGAAGATTGTCGAAGACGGCAAGAATATTCTCCAGGAAATCCCCCTCTTTTCCACAAAAATTCCCTGATTTCTTATGAACCTCCTTCATTTGATAAATTCCCCCTCCTTTCCCTATTACACAAACGATTGATTAAAACTCGCCTCAGTACCCACTAGGACTGGATTTATCCCTTCAAACACATGAAAAGAATGTCGATAGCTGTCTCCAACCATGCCTTTTTGAAAAAGGAATCCCAAGTAGGCAGCTGAATTAGATTTCCCCTCATTCAAATATGTTGCTTTTACTGAGTATACTCTAGCAAACCTAGTAAACAGAATGTATATAGAAGGTTATCAAAATTAGGTACGAATACCTCTTCCGGGGTTAAATTCCAAAATGATATCAAAACTAGCTGAAATTGCACAAAATGGCTTCAAAAATCACTTTTGACCCCCTTTTGGGCACGTTTCGTTACAAAAACAGCCTCAAAAGTGAATTTTAGTCGTTCGATTTACGGAGTTAAACCCGCTATTGTGGAGGTGCTGAGATCATTAACTTGGCACAAAAAAGCAGTGGAAGGGCGTTTGAAATGGTAGGTTTAAAATCTGGCAATATCGAGGGATTCAAGCATTTCTCACAATTTAGTTCGCTCCAGGAATTGAATACTCATATCGAGATGTGGTTAGCAGTACATAAGCAGGACTTTTCTAAAGGAGCCCTGGTGGGATTAATGAGGCTGGTTCGTTTTTCTGCCAAAATACCCGGCGTTTGCAATGCTAAAATTGGGACCATCTTAAAAGCCATTCATCATGAATACAATGATCACGGAATCTCCCGCTCTACCTTTAAACGAATGATTCTAAAAGCAAAGGAATTGGGAATCCTCTCCGTTTATGAAACGGAAAGGAAAAATGGTTCGCAGTCTAGTAACCTCTATTCGTTTAATCGCTTTCCATCAAATGAACCACCTAAAGTGGAAATCATGAACCACCCTAAAGAAACTAATAATCTTTTAAAAACTGAAAATCAAAAGATAAAAGAACGTAAAGAAGAACCGTCCGAATTAGATCATACCTATGTGAGTGACCGAGTTCCACAGCCTTTTGTTAAGCTGGTCAAGTGCTTCTTTCCTGAAGCAAAGACAATCGAGGAGTATTGGAAAATGGTAAAAATCTCTGCCTATCAACACCTTTGGGAGAATGATCCCGAACTCATTCTAGATGTCGCGATCCAATCTTTTAAGCAGTTAATCCGGAAGCTCAAGTTTAACCGCAGCATCAAAAATCCATTCGCCTATTTTTATGGAATCTTAAACCATAAGTTTTTCATCCTTTATCACGAAGCACTCAAAGAGAAGTACGATTTGAGTAATGTAGAAGTGCTGTTTAGTCTGGGGTTGAATCAAGCAATAACTGTTCAGTAATAAATTCTACGTTTATACCAAAGGAACGGTTCTTCTCATGATTTATTAGTTAGTACCACCAGAACGTACCCAAGGGATTTTGTAAAATCCTGTCACTGGATTGTCACGAAATTAGGCGAATTATGGCGAATTCACATACTTTAGTCTGTAGTAATATAGTCCTCTCTACTATTTAATTAATACGAGAGGCAATGATTAACTTATTTACAATTGCTATCATCGCAAGACAAATAGATTCGTTAATTTTACCTACTTAGTGAGAATATACCCGCAAGCCCTAAGATTGTTGAGACTTCCATACATACAAATGAAAAAACACAGCTTTCCTTTCCCAACGGGCAGTACATGACAGAAATAGTAGTAGGTAGGCCTTATTCAAATCAATCGATGTTAAGGAGAGGAAGACCATTATTATTCAAAAAAACTATCTGATCGAAAAGAAAATGATCTTAATGATGGGAGAATATGACCGTTATGGCAAGCTGTGTACACGAGTCCTGGCAGGAAGATCGTCTTTTCTGGTCGATCGGACTCCCCTGCAACTTTTAGACGACACCATTACATACATAGGATTTGATTTAAGAGGGGCCATGGCAAGTGCCAAACTCACTCTTGGCGAGAAGGCAAGGTGTCCTATCATCGTCAATCCATATCAAGGGATTTACTTGTTTCCAAACAAATCACCATTTAGGCCGGATTGTATTTGGTTCAACCCCGAACATATTGTGGGGACAAAAGCGATAGGAAACAAGACAAAGGTCGAATTAAGTAACGGGCATTCGATTATTGTCGATTCCAGAATACATTCCTTTAATAATCGGATTCAGAAAGCCAATCAATTGATGCAAATATATATGAAAAGAGGCGACCAACCAAGTCCAACCATCTTTTACCTCGAGCCTCCAAAAGGCCACCAATTAATCAAAGAGGAAACAGGAAAATATAATTTTAGTAACCTGGAAGATAGCCAACAAATAAACGATTAGATCTTGTCTATATCATGGAAAAGGGGTAATTTTGTGGATCATTCAACTTCTCACTTTGGATTCGTATTAAAAAAGTTAAGGAATGCGCAGCAGCTTTCCCAAGAAACATTGGCATACCGCTGCAGTCGACACCCATCCTATATTAGTTTAATGGAAAGGAATATTAAAAAGCCCAGCCTAGACACGATTATGGCTCTTGCCAACGGTTTAGAAATGAAAGCTTCTGAAATGTTAATGGAAATAGAACAACATACCGAAAACAAGTGATCAAAAGGAGAATTCCAACGTTTTAGAGCAGCCACTGAAATACTACTCTATGTACCAAATTAAAGATTTTTGAGGGATACTTAAATTTCTCCTTAAGTAGGGGTTCAGTCAGGAAGTGTTTCAGATTGGACCCCCTACTCCTAAAATAGTTTGTGCTGTTTCAACTAATAAGTTCAACAGCATTAGTAACAAAGATTGGTTTATGCGGAATGTCACTTTTGGAAGAAATTTTGCAACACCAATTTAATTTATGAATTATGATCAAGATTGTATTAATACTTACATAGTTATTGGAGTTATGGCAGGGGCAATTAAAGCGTTATCCGCTAAAATTACAAAACTACAAATACAAGTTAATTATCGGGCGGTGACAGGCACCTGAATTGAATAATTTTGATTTAACTAACCACCCCAACAATATTCAACTGCAACTATATTCTATCACTTTCCATCACTCTAAAAACCTATCAATCTTCAACAAATTTCGGGGTGTGACAGGCACCGGAATTAGATTATCAAAAACAAATACTGATGATTATGAACCCACACCCTCTTTGACTCATTAAGCCGAAAAAAGTAAGAGCATTCGCTGCTCTTACTTTTTTATATTAGCTTTGTTTGCCATAGCATTTGAAATGCTAGCTAAGGTCACACTCTACCTCGTCGCTTTACAATTAATGTGGAAATAGTTGATGCTACTAGCACTTGATTTATGCTGGATTTTCAATTTTACAAATCTCGACATATATCGGGCGGTGCCATTGGAATCTAAGGCTTCACACTTATGATCGTGGTCCAGCCGCTATACACCTTGGTTATGCCAACCATTCTATAGGCTCTTAATTTATAATAATAAGTCCTTCCTCTTATTAAACCACTGTTCGTGTAATATAAGGAAGTGGTCCTTTTTAGAAGAGTATAGGCTCCTGAGCTCGATGTAGCTCTGTAGAGTTCATAACCACTGGCGCCTGCTATAGCACTCCATGTCAGTTTAAAGCTGGTCGAACTTACTCTAGCTGCTTTGAAGTTAGTTGGAACAGATGGTAGAGGTTTTGCAAAAACAACAGCCGAAAAATTACTATAAACCTTCGTACTTCCTACCATGCGGTAGGCTCTAATTTTATAGTAATAGGGTTTATTTGTAACAAGCCCTGAATTATTATAACTTGTGGATGTGGTTGACCCTGCATAATAATAGGACCCCGTACTTGAGGTTGCCCGATATACCTCATATCCGCTTGCGCCACTAACAGCTGTCCAGCTCGTTTTGATACTATTATAAGCCGATGATGCTGCCTTGGGTGAAGATGGTGTCGCAAGGACTGGTTTGGCAGAAACGACAGAACTATAACCACTATAAGCTAATGGTGTTACAGTTTGATAGGCTCTAACCTTATAGTAATAAGCCGTCCCCGTATTCAGAGATGTGCTTCTATATGACGTACTCGACGTAGAAGCTATTTTCGTATAAGTCCCCGTGCTGGATGTTGATCGATAAATCTCATATCCTGAGGCGCCGCTAACGGCTGACCAAGATAAGTTCACGCTATTGTAAGTACTCGCCACGGCCTTCAAATTCGCTGGTGATGCAAGTTTTACAGTGATTTGGCGTGTAACATTCGTTTCATTCCCTGACGAGTCCGTAACGGTATACGTCAACGTGTATACGCCGGCAACCTTACTGTTGACTAAACCATTAATTATTATGGTACTTGTCACATCCCCATCTGAGTTATCCATTGCAGTTACGCCTGCTCTTGGATCAAACGTTGTGTTCACATAAATCGTCTTCGATGTTGCCCCTGAAATGACTGGTTTTATGTTATCATATTGTCTGTTTAAAACTGTACCGGGATAGTAGAAAGATAAAATGTCCTTGTACAGAATACCTGCAGCTGCACGGTGATTAGCACCATATTGACTTAAACCTACACCATGTCCCCACCCGGATCCTGAAAACACAAAAGCATCATTGGTTTCGTTGATGGAAAACAAATTGCTCCTCAGATCTTTTGAACTGATGATCCAACGCATATTGTCTGCAAGCTGGTTGTTGATACTTACAGTTTGAAGTTCAAGCTCCCCATTTGAATTGAAAACGTCTTTTACAAAAAAATCGAGCGATAGATTACTTTTTGAAAATCGACCGCTTTCGGTAGGCTCGTAAAAGGAAACCTTAGGGATGGCAATAATTTTGATTTGTTTACCACTCAATCCTGATAGATTACTCATCATCCATTTTTTAATGTTGTTTGCGTACATGGCATCTATTTCATTCGAAGAATCCCACCAGCTGTCTGGATTTTTGAGGTCCAATGAAGTGACATCAATTTGCTGTTTATGCAAGGTAGCATCCCAAGTAAAGGTTGTATCATACTCGTCGTTTTGTACCTGAAAATACGGAAGGGATTTTGGGTACCAGACATTAAATAGTTTTTCCGTTTTTCCACCGTTAGAGGCAGAGAAAACAGCATCAATGACATTCCCACCGTAGGTTAAGACTTCACCTTCTGTCGCGTCAACTGCCTCAGATGATCTAGGATGTAAGCTTGTCATGCCTCCATATACCTGAAAAGTGGTAGTATCATTGATCACCTGGTTCAAACGAAAATACGCATAGGTTCGGGCTGAAACCGCCTGTGCCTTTAGGGCCTCCATCGGCCAAAGCGCAGGCATTTCATAAGGAACCACACTTTTTACATAATCTTCGAGATTAATAGTATTAATCGGCCTGACATATTGTTTATCTTCCACCGTCAAAAGAAAACTGCCGGCGTATTCACGATTATTGATAACGGCATGATCATTACTTTTAACCGGAGTAATGGATAATTCACTCCCGGAGGCTAATTTAATCGTTCCATCATATAATCCAAGTGTTTCATTCTCTACCTTCACTAAATAACTTCGTTCACTAGTTAATAGATTCGCGGAATCGCCGTTTAAGTAGTAGCTGCCCACTATGTTTAATGAAATACTTGACTGATTACCTAAATAATTCCTTAACTTTACTTGAACCTGTGGTTCTGTCGCAATCGTTTCCGCCTTTTTATAGCTTGGAACCATCCCCAAGCAGACAACGAATACAATTAGGTAGATTAATAGTTTTTTCATAAGAAAATCCTCCCTCATTGTTTCATATCTTAATAATACTTCTTTTTCAACCATATTTCCTCATTTGTCCTAAAAAATAGGGATCCTAGTGACTGGCATCTGAATCGTAGCAAACAGGTCCCAATTGGATTCACATATTCTACAAATCTCGACATATATCTGGTGGTGACAGGCACCGGAATTAATAGATTCGAAGAATGGTAAGCTTACAAAATTGGTAATGATTAAATTATTTGTAGGGAATATTGTTGACAAAGTTGGGGAGGTTCCAAATTTCGCAAAGGAGATATTAAAATCTTCGGATAAGTCAGAAGGAGATTATAATGATCTTGTAAAACAAGATAAAAATGTCATTGAAATGATAATTAAACAAAAACTTGGATCTGGTAATTATACAGATGATGAATTAAAAGACTTGTTAGATAGGACTGAGAAGATCACAGAAAAACAAGAAACTGTTCTAGATAAATTGAATAAACATAAAAAGGAGACACTACTCATTGTGTCAGGTTGCATGGTGGCAGCATTGAAAATAGTAATTGAAAACAGAAATAATTCTTAAGCATTCCAGCGGGAGTGCTTTTTAATTTTATTCTAAACATTCTCACTCCAGAATCTCCACTAGGAACTTTTATCTGGTGGTGACACAGGCCGGAAATCATTCGTCCCGCAGTAAAATAAACCTACGGGAATGGGCAACAAGGATCCTAACCTATTTCTCTTATTCTACACATCTCGACAAATATCGGGCGGTGACAGGTACTGGAATTTATGGGTTAATGATGTAGATGGTATTAAGAAGATATTAGCAGTGACTGGATTAAAGAAATAAACTCACTGATTTTTCAGTCGTCTGGTTTGTAAAATTTTATAGAATTTGGGAGAAAAATAGCGGATAATGTTGGTTAGTGATTTATGTGAACGATTAAAAGAAAGAGAGTTATTCTATTTCGGTGATTATTATCGTAAGTAGATATAAAAAAAATGAAAAAGTTTGTTGTCGATAGTAATACAAGTACCTTATTTTCCAGTAACACTTAAGCCAAAATTGGATTTATCATTCGTTTATAAGAACATTAATACCATAATTTTGAAAGGAAGTAACTAATAGTGCACTTTAATAAATGGGCTGTAGAAAATAAAAATATTTTATTCTTTCATTTCACGATAATGATTATTTGTCTTTGTGTAAGTTTTTTTATCCCAGCTATAATCACCCTTAATGAAAATCAAATATTATATTATTTTTCTACATCTGCGCAAGTGATCGCAGGACTTTACGGCCTGACATTAACAGGTTACATTTTTCTAAATGATAGATTAAACAAGATAGTACAAGATGATGAAACTTATTACGATGTGGTTGAAGAATTAAAAAGTCAGCAGCATATAAAAATTATCGTTATGGGAATTATGTGTATTATCAGCATCCTTGCATGTTTTTTTGTCATAAATACTTATAATCGATTCTCACATTTGAATAAATTTTTTAATTTCATATTAAATCAGTCAACAGTAATGATTATTACAGAAATAATTATTATTGTAAAATTTAGTTGGGAAGCAATTAATCCACAAAGTATGAGTAAAATAAATGAAAAATTGAAAAAAGATAATGATTATTTTGGAGAAGAGGAAGGTAGTTTGGCAGATTTTTTAAAATACTATAACCTTCTCGAACGATTAATTATCAAAAAAAGTAATAATATGATAAATGATAATGTCTATAAAAATAATACAAGAAAATTCCGACCTAGCATTATGGAATCTTTGCGAATTTTATCTTCTAAAGAGATAGTTGATAAGGAATTAATTAGTAAAATTAATGAACTAAGAATGTATCGTAATGCAGTAGTACATGGTACAGAGGTTAAAGTGAGTTTGGAAGCATCTAAAGAGATAGAGAGACTATATAGTCAGCTCAAAGAAGAACTAGAAAATAGGTGATTAGAGTTAACTGCATTCAATAAAATTCCAGGTTGACAAGTTAGGTGGTTCTGAAAATATGGAGGGAATTTTTTATTATTTGGGTCTATTCCTATAGTTAATCTGTTTCAATAATTAATCGAGGTGATCAGTAATCAGATGCTAAGAACAATTGAAGGAATATTATATTGCCCTATTAACAAATTATCCTTAGAAAATAGAATTATTGAGATAAAACTGGATCAAATAAATAATTTATCTCTTACACAGCAGATTGATAAACCTACAATTGGAATTAATTCGCCTGACAATTTTAAAAACTGCGCTACTAATCGAAACAATCAGGTTATCAATGCGTAAATAAGTTGGAACCCCTCCAGCTTGGTGAAACAACTGTTTCAGCCCCTCAAGGAAACACTCTGTATTTTCGCTAGGAAGGGGATAGCCAAATCCTGTGTTACTGTGTGGAAAACTAAGGATTAGGGCTTTGATATCTTTATAGGCTCCGTCTTTTACGACAGTCATGTTTCCGAAGTCCACCTGGGCTTCACCCGGAGGGTGTTCTAATCGCTCATGTCTTTCGACCTTGGCTGCTTTGAGCTGTGGCTTTCTGTGCTGTATATATTCGCACACGGTCCTATAGGATCCTGTAAAGCCATGATTGTCTCTAAGATCTTCATAGATCTTTTTATTGGTTCTCCTGTCTTTCCTTTTGAGCTTCATGTCCTCCTCAAGCCAAAAGTCAACGATTTCTCCGTACCCCTCCTCATACATCATTCCTCTTTTTGAGAAAGTAAGAGACTCTTCTAAACTTTCTCCATCTGCATATTTCTTAACGGTTCTCCAATTACAACCAGTTTTTCTTGCAATTTCATTTATTGATAAGTCTTCTTCTTCTCTTAAATGTTTGATATAATCAACTTCAGGCATTGCTAGCATCCTTTCAAATCCTCCCACTGTTGTGATCTCTCAATCAATACAGTAGGAGATATTTTAGGGGCTGGCAAGCCTATTTTTTATGCAGTTAAGTACTGCATAAATTCCTCGCAAACCTCTGTACTTTTATTTTGCAATAAACAAACGGTGAGTTAAACGATCAACTAACGCAGCAGTCATTTGTTCGTCACCGAAAACTTGGGTCCAGTTCGAGAATTCAAGATTACTAGTTATGATCATACTTCCTTTTTCGTAACGAGAAGCACAGAACTGAAACAATAGTTGAGCACCAGCCATACTAAAAGGGATATATCCCACATCGTCTAGAATAATTAAATCAGACTTTAGCCAGCGCTTTTCTAGAGCTAATAGCTTCTTTTCAGATTGTGCCTCAAGAAGTTCATTACAAAGCTGTGCAGCAGACCAAAATTGAACACTATAGCCGTTGTGACAAGCTGCGTAGCCCAATGAGATACTCAAATGGGATTTGCCCGTTCCTGAATTACCAATAAGAATAATATTTTCTTTCTTATCAATGAATTCACTTCTATGAAGTCCTAAAACCTTCGGTTTATTGATATATGGAGCAGCAGTAAAGTCAAACGAATCAATGGTTTTTGGAAACGGGAACTTTGCTTGTCTTATTCTTAGGTTTAACATATTATCATTTCTTTGATTTACTTCATTCTCCAATAAAACTCTGAGAAATTCTTCATAATTCATACCTCTTGATTCTGCATCTCTCATTACCTCTTTATACTCTCGGAGGATAGCTGGTAATCGTAGCCTTTTTAAATATTCTTCGACAAGTAATGTTGTACTCAATGTAAGATCACCTTCTTATCTGCATACAATAACTGATCAAATTTCCCCATATCCGGTAATTGAACTTTAACTGTTGGGAGATGATTATATTCCTTCTCATTAAAGGGAACTAAATTTGAAATCTCTTCATTATTACGATATAGAATTTGTTGTATTGTATCGAAACAGTACATTTTGTTGGTGGAAGCTTCATTTAATGCATCTACAACTTTTTCCTTAGGATACTTCCTTAATAACTTTAGGATCTGAATGAATTCTCTACACCCTTGTGTAGTTCTTGTTAATTGTTTTTCAAATTCTCTAAAGACAGGTTCTAGTTTTGCATAGATTAGCGGCCGAGCGAATGGTACAGATCCTGGCCTGTGGGCAAGTAAATCCAGGTAATGATCATAATTAAAGATTTCTTCATTTCGTTCATAACACCTTTGATGTGAAGCAATGAGATGGTTACCATCATAGATATCAATCTTATTTACATATGCCTTTAAAAGTAAATTTTTTCTTCCTTCATAATTGGTAGGTACAGAGTATTTGTTAGTATCAAACGCTACCTGTGAAATAGTATTACTAGATACATAGATTTCTCTGCAGCACTGGAGTGCTGTTTTGGGAAGAGGTAAAAGTTCATTACTTTCAATTCGAAAAGCTTCCTTAACAGTTAGTGATGATTGGGGAACTTGTCGATTCTCGTATTCATCACATTTCTTACGAAGAAAATCGTTTAATTCATCTAACGATGTGCAAGATGGAATTGGTACAAGAAAGTTTTGCCTTGCATATTTCACTAAACCTTCAACCTGTCCTTTTTGGTTCCCTTTTGCCGGTTCATTAAAACGGCTATCAAACAAGTAATGAGTCCGCAATTGAATGAATTTATCTTGTTCTATTCTTTCTCTACCTTTTAAAATTGTTTTTACAGCGGTTCTTAAGTTGTCATATGTAATAGTTTTAGGGACAAATCCGGAATACTCAAATGCATCAACATGACCCTGTAATAACGCTTCTTGTTTCTGGTGATAAAATGCTTTTAAAAAAATCTTTCTGCTAAAACAAAGTCTCATGCAAAACAATTGTATGGTAACTTGTTTACCATCAAGAATTACGTCTGCATCGCCCCAGTCAAATTGACCGTATAAACCAGGTGGAAACTCTTGTGGAATGAAACCTTTCGGTTTGTCTTGTTCGAGCATTACTTTTAACTTTTGGACGTGTCCACGAACAGTAGATTCTCCACCTGTAAAATCATATTCATCCTGTAACCTATTAAATATCTTTACTGCAGTATGCCGTTGTTTTGGAGGGGATTCCAAATCATTACGCAACCATTCAGTGATAAGAGGGATAAAGGGGTCCATAACGGGGTTTGATTTTTCCACTTTTAAGTTGTATTTTGGTTTCTCCGTGGACTCTAACGCTTTACGAATCGTTTGCCTAGAAACCTTTTGTTCCTTACTTATCTTTCTAATTGACCACCCTAGTTTATAATGTAAATTTCTGATAAACTCATAATCAGCCATCTCGTACATACCTTTCCTCCTGCTGCTAATAATCTCGACAATTATTAGAATACAGGAAAGTATTTCGAGGTGGTCAATTTTTTGGCTAGCGTTTCATCAAAAGTGGTACACTTTTAGATTAGCAAATACACCTTTACTAGCTTTATACTCTATTAATGCCCTGCGCCTTTTATATGGGAATTCACCAAAGTCTTTATAAGGATCAGTAAAGTGTATTGTAAAACCGGCGTCGAGTGATGCAATTAGTACATACACCTCATCAGTCTCTATTAAATCACCGTTCGAATTATATGTGTCTAAGGTAAAGGTTGTATCAGCTTTGTGATCACCAACAAATAATTTAAAAATCCCTTGGCTATTTGACCTAGCAGTAAAAGCTTCACTTTTTACTCGAGTGTCTGGTGTAGTTGTTCCAGAAACAACAGTATCAGCAGAATAAAAACGATTAACTTTTGTAACATCGTCCTCGGCATGAACATTCTTTACTGAAAAATTGAATATACTAAATACTAAAATCACTGATAATATTATACATGTAAGTTTTTTCATAAATCCCCCAAAAAATAGTACTTTTTTATTATATATTAACATATTCATACATATGATTAATATGAACATACAAGTAAGAATCCCCTCCACCTTTGTGTGAAGGGGATTTTCTCATAGTGGGGTGTGACAGTGCGCTGGAATTGATATAATCTACTTTGGAGGTTGGAACTTAAGTAAACATAAAAAACCCCACCTCTAACTAGGAGGGCACAGAAAAACCTTCGGTTTTCAAAAGTTTCTAACGATCTACAAAAAAGACGACTTTAAAATTCGTAAATGTGAACTTTAAGTCGCCTTTTTCAGAATAGGCTGCATCACTAATAACAGTTTCAACTTTCATTCCGGCTTTAATACTTATTTCAATAAGGGTTTCTAATTGCTTTCCGTCATTTTTTATAATTCTTCTGAGTTCACCAACACCTTTTGAAACTTCACTTTAACCATAAATACATATTTCCGACAAATAACGTATTTCTTCCAATAATTAATATTGAATACATTATCCAAGAATAGTAAAATTACTCCATGACTATAAACCTATTTTAATTTAGAGAATGCTCTCTACTAATATCGGAGGAAAAGATGAAAAAAAAGAGTAAAAACAAGTGGAAAATTGCAGGGTTCAGCTTTCTGGGTATTGTCTTACTCGTCATTGCAGGCCTAGGATACGAATTCTATCAATTACAACCAAAAAACCATTTTAAATCCGTACCGGTTGTAAGTTCTGGGAATAGTAAACAACTGACCAGTGAGGATGTAGAAGTAAAAGAACCAGTATTTAATTTGTTATTAATAGGTTCAGATGAAAGAAAGGGTCAAAATATAGGGCATTCTGATTCAATGATGCTTGTTCATGTTAATTTAACTAAGCATGAATATGATGCAATTAGCATTCCGCGTGACACGCGGGTCCATTTAGATGGCTATGGTTATACGAAAATTACGAGTGTTCAATATATTATGCAGGCAACCAAAGGGGCAAAAAAAGGGGTAGAAGCGGCTGTCAAAGCTGTTGGGGAATTAACTGGTGTTCCTATCAATTATTACGTAGAAACCAATTATGGAGGCTTTCAAGCGATGGTTGATGCGGTTGGTGGGATTGATATGAATGTACCTTTTGATGTTAAATTAACGCATCCTTGGTATAGTGAAAACAAAAATAGAGTAATAGGTAAGGGTACGCATGCTTTAGACGGAAAAATGGTGGCAGAGGTTGTCCACGAGCGCTATTCTCTTAAAAATGGAGAGTATGGTCGTCAAAAACTTCAAGAGGAAGCATTAAAAGGTATTGCTAAGAAAGCCCTTAGCCCTAGTAATATCAATAATTTACCTTCACTAGTAAATTCCATCCCTGATTTTATTATTGCAAGCAATATGACAACTTCCGATATGTTAAGTCTCGGCCTCTCAGCAAAGGACTTTGAACCAAATAAACAATTAGAATATCATCAAATACCTGGTGTTGGAAAAAGGATGTATGATGATATTTTAAAGGCGAACAACTATCAAATAGTGATTGATCAAGATAAAATAAATGAGCTAATCTCTACTCACTTTTGAAAAGGTTTAATAAAAAAATGGCCTTCTTTAATACTTATAAAAAAACATCCTTCACAGAAAGGATGTTTTTTCTCTATAGAAATTGTTTAGTATGCTTTTCCTTTATAAAATGCTTGAATCTGTTTGTCCCCATTTTTCGCAGCAAACATGAGGCTCATAGTAATGAGCATAGCAAAAGAACCAACAAATATACCTGCAATAAAAATAAACATAGGTACCCTCCTATTTTTTATTTCATAATTCGTCGGAAGGTGATCATATTCGGTATCTGGCTGGCCTAGTTTATAAAACCTTAGCCCCTATAGCTTTGCGCCACCATCTTTCAATGGTTTTGCCCTTATCGTACGAACTATGTATCTATTTTATACCATAAATTCCTTGAAAATAATAGGTCAAAATTCCCTTTAATAATTACAAATTAGACCTTTGGACTATTAATTTTTACATTAAGTCTCGTATGTAAATATAGAGTAGGTCTAATTGGAATTTGTCGGATAATTGGTAGTCCTATTAAACTTCTAGGTTAAATACGTTATTCAATTGCATGATTAATTCACAATAAAGCCCCCCCGTATTATGATAAAGCTTTAGGCTTCTTTCATTATACGGGGGACTTAGTTTTCATAACGAATGAAAAAGATGACTACTAATATTTTAGGTATGAGAAACGATTATTTCACAACCCCCATCTAATTCAAATGGCCCAAAACTGACAGGAAGAATCAACTGTGTCCCATCCCACTCCACAGTAGACATACTTAGCGTATCCTGTTTCGGAACCGTAGTACCTTCATCGCTTTTTCTAAATAAAGTTCCCGCAAATTCCCCCCGGGTATCCTTACGGTCATAATCATACACCCGATAAGAATAAGTGGTGTCCGAGCTTTGATGGGTCTCCAATACTAACGTACCTTCACATGATGTATGAATGCATAGAAAAAGTCAAAAGAAAGAAGCCACCTAGCCTCTTCCTGGCCTCGGTGTTGAGCCACCTTCAATTATGGCGACTGAGGGCAGAGTGGTGTGGATGTCGGTATGGGGCATTTTGATATAATCTTTTACTTTACCCTGATAACTGATATAAACCCATTACTTCTAGCTGTGCCCGATTTGTTATGGCAGGTAATATAGAAATAAAAGTTTCCGCAAGCAGGCTTTTTCCACATCCTTGTGGGCCGCTCATAAGCACATTATGTTCATCTGCCGCTGCAATTTCAAGAGCCCGTTTGACTACTCGTGGCCAATAGTATATCGGAAGTCCTTTTGTGGCGAACCAGAAATAAGAGATGATTATTTGAAGTTAAGTTAGGGTTTAATTCTACTTGACGGATACAGGGGTAAAAGATAGTATTTCTTGTCCTTCTAAGTGCTGGACTACTTCTTCAATATGCTAAACAACAATTCAGTCCAAATCTTTTAACATTTGAATTGGTATTGTGGGATTGTATGGAAGGTGAATTTTGATTGTTCATCTGTTAAACCTCTATCTTTTAATAAATAACCACAATAAGCTAACTTTTGTAGACATGGAGAAACTCCATTTAATTTATCGGTAATCTATCCACCAAATTCATTGACAGAAAGGAACCCGTTTCCACAAAAAGTGAAAACGAGTTCTAGGAAACAACAAATCAACTATAACGTATACTGCCTTTTAAAATAGTTCTGGTATTCCCCACTAATAATTTGCTCCCACCACCACTTGTTATCCAAATACCACTCAATAGTTTGAGCAATTCCTGTTTCAAATGTGTAAGTTGGTTTCCAACCTAAATTTTCTAGTTTTGTTGGATCTATTGCGTAGCGCTTGTCATGTCCTAAACGGTCAGTAACAAATTCTATTAGTTCTTCTGATTTCCCTAATGTTCTAATAATAGTTTTTACCACATCTAAATTAGTTCGTTCATTATGTCCACCAACATTATAAACTTCACCATTTATACCTTCATGTAAGACTAGATCGATGGCAGCACAGTGATCGAGTACATGCAACCAATCACGGATATTTTTACCGTCACCATATACCGGTATCTTCTCCTCATTCAGAACACGAGAAATAGTTAATGGTATCAACTTTTCTGGAAAGTGGAAAGGTCCGTAGTTATTTGAGCAACGAGTAATATTGACTGGCAATCCAAATGTTTCGTGATATGCACGTACTAAGAAGTCCGAAGATGCCTTGCTCGCGCTGTATGGACTATTAGGTTGCAATGGTGTTTCCTCCGTAAAAAATGTATTCGGGTCAAAGTCAAGTTCACCATATACTTCATCCGTAGAAACATGTACAAATTTTGTTACTCCAATTTGTTTTGCCGCATCTAAAAGGACCTGTGTACCTAACACATTTGTACGAACAAAGACTTCAGGCTCAGTGATCGAGCGGTCTACATGACTTTCAGCTGCAAAATGAGCCACATAATCAAATTTCTCTTTCTCAAAAAGTGAAATGATTTCCACACGATCAGCAATGTCCGCCTTGATAAAATAATAATTGCTTTTCTTTTCAATATCACGATGCTTAGTTAAATCACCAGCATAGGTTAATAAATCTAAATTATAAATATCATACTGTGGATACTTGTTCACCATATATTGAACAAAGTTCCCACCAATGAAACCTGCTCCGCCTGTTACTAGAATCCTTTTCTTTACCATTATTTCACCTCTTGTTTTAATGCCTTTAGGTACCGATCTAATGAGTCTTGCCAGGAAGGTAATGGTTTAAAACCATTGTCGACTAATTTTTGCTTGGACATACGTGAGTTTTTTGGACGCACCGCTCTTGTGGGGTAATCTTCTGTAGGGATTGCATTTACCTTTATTTTATCCCCCGCAAGATGATAGATTTCTTTTGCAAAGTCTGCCCAACTACAAAAGCCCTCATTCGTTGCATGGTAAATTCCATACTTTTCTGATTGAATCAAATCTAATAATAGACGTGACAAATCGAACGTATTCGTAGGAGAACCAAATTGATCACCAACAACATTTAATTCATCTCGCGTTTCAGCTAAACGAAGCATCGTTTTAACAAAATTATTACCATTTATTCCAAAAACCCAAGATATCCGAACTATGAACCAGTCTGTTAAAAGAGACTGCACAACTTTTTCCGCTTCAAATTTAGTTTTCCCATAATATCCAATGGGATTTGCTTGATCAGTTTCAACAAAAGGACTTTCTCCTTCACCATCAAAGACATAATCCGAACTGATATATATAAACTTCGTATTGACTTCTTTTGAGGCATTTGCTAAATACGTTGTTCCCTTAACGTTTACATTCCAACAGTCTTCTCTATCATCTTCCGCTTTATCCACTGCTGTATATGCCGCACAATGAACGATGGCATCAGGATTCAAGTCTTTTACGTATTGATAAACTGCTTTTTCATCTGTTATGTCCAAATCCTTAGAGCCAACCCCTACCATTTCAAATCCTCGTATTAAGCCTTCACGAACAACATCAAACCCCAACTGTCCTGTAAAACCGGTTACTAAAATTTTCATCATTTACTCTCCAATGACAAAGTTATTATCAACGTCCGCCAATAATGGTGCCTTTTCATCTTTTGATGATAATACAGGTGTAATATCCAGCGGCCATTCAATTCCAATAGCAGGGTCATTCCATATAATTCCTCCATCACACTCTGGTGCATAAAGTTCATCAACTTTGTATTGAACTTCAACATCTTCTGTCAAGGTCATAAAACCATGTGCAAAACCTTTTGGAATTAATAATTGTTTTTTATTCACTGCACTAAGCTCGACTCCAAACCAATTACCAAACGTTGGGCTTCCTTTTCTAATATCAACAGCAACATCAAAAATAGCTCCTGTTGTACATCGAACAAGCTTAGTTTGTGCCTTAGGGTTTAATTGATAATGTAATCCTCTTAATGTTCCCTTTGCTGCAGAAAACGACTGATTATCTTGAACAAATTTTATATCAATTCCAGCTTCTTTAAAATTTGCCTCATTGTATGTTTCCATAAACCAACCGCGATGATCCCCGAAAACATTCGGCTCAATAATCTTTACTCCTGATAAGGAGGTTTCTATTACATTCAACTTATTCACCTCTAATTAGTACTTTATGCTACCATTAGCTACTCTTAATAGATATTGTCCATAACCTGTCTTTGAGAATTTCTCTCCCGATTCAAATAATTCACCTTTTCCAATCCATCCATTAATATAAGCAATCTCTTCAGGTGCTGCAATTTTAATTCCCTGATGCTCCTCAACTGTTTTAACAAAGTTAGTTGCCTCTACTAAACTTTGGTGTGTTCCAGTATCCAACCATGTAAAACCACGACCAAGTAATTCTACATCAAGCTCTCCCATACGCAAATAAGCTTCATTTACAGAAGTGATTTCTAGTTCTCCACGTACAGATGGTTTTACATTTTTTGCAATATCAATAATCCGATTGTCATAAAAGTATAAACCAGTTACTGCATAATTTGACTTTGGAATTTTTGGCTTTTCTTCAACACTTAAAACCTTTCCGTTTTTATCAAATTCAACAACACCAAACCTCTCAGGATCTAATACATGATATCCAAAAACAGTTGCCCCGATTTTCTTTTGGGCCGCTTGTTGGAGAATTTTCCGCATACCACTCCCGTAATATATATTATCTCCTAAAATCATTGCAACTGAATCATTACCTATAAATTCTTCCCCAATTAAAAATGCTTGGGCTAATCCATCCGGCCTCTCCTGTATTTTATATTCAAGATTAATACCAAATTGAGATCCATCCCCTAACAATGCCTCAAAGCGGGGAGTATCCTCCGGAGTAGAAATGATCAGTATATCTCGAATTCCTGCTAACATTAATGTTGATAAAGGATAAAAGATCATTGGTTTGTCATATATCGGTAACAACTGTTTACTTGTCACCATAGTTAATGGATAGAGACGTGTACCGCTTCCACCTGCAAGAATGATTCCTTTCAAAGTTCAATTGCCCCCTTTAAAATACTAATTTAAAATTTGTCTTTTATTATAAGCTCCTTAATAGGCTTTCTTTCAGATACTTTTACTGGAATTGAATAATCCGGATAACCTATTGGTATTACTCCTATGATTATCATGTAATGTGGTATATTGAAATGTTTATATAATACTTGCTCTTTTATTGGTTCTTCTAAAGCCCAATTTAAATAACAAGTCCCCAATCCTTCTGTATCTGCTTGAAGCATCAAATTTTGACAAGCCAAAGCACCATCGATAAAAGCTAGATTTCTCTCATATGGAAGGTTGTAAATCCGGATGTCTGATAATACAATAATCATACAAGGAGCATAATTTGCAAATCCCTTTCCACCTGTACTTACTTCAGTAACTAATTCTTTATCAGAAGGATTTGTTATTACTAGAAAACGTGTACTTTGTCTATTGCAGCTTGAAGGAGCCCATCTAGCAGCCTCAATTATTATTTCTATTTTTTCATTAGGTATAGATTGAGGTAACCAATTCCTAATACTTCTTCTATTTTTAATTTTATTAAGCATTTCTCCATTATGCATTATGTTCTCCCTCACAAAAAACTCCCGATTTTTTTGAAATTTTCTGGTCATTCCAATACTCAATTAAAATATTTTTCGCCCATATATATATCGGATGTTGTTGTGGGAATTTATCATTCCATATTAATAAGAGTTTTTCTAATTCTTTACTCTTTTCCCTGCCAAAAATCTCTCTCTTATATGGCATTCTTAACCCTTTGTCTAATGCATGGGCATATTTAATTATTTCACTACTTAGAATTTCTTTGGTTTCATATAATTTTTTTGACCTATCCATAATACCAGATTCAACTTTTGAAATCTCTAACGCATCATAGTATTCCTTTGGAATAAAGGAAAAACCAAAAAAGTTTTTAAACAGTATTCTTGTATTAATATTTCCTTTTAGTTCAACAGAGTATAACCTTTTTATTTCATAAATATATGAATAGCTACAAACAACAGTTCTACTTTTAATATTTAGAAATAATGCTATAAATTCTAACACGTATTTAATTGTCTTTTTTATTATTTTCCTTATATATTTTCCAATCATTATCTTCATTCCTAAATAAGAATTTTCGGAAAATCAAATCTTTTCCAAATACATAGTACTATTTTTCAACTGAACACTTATCTTCCTATATTAATTTACAATACTAGATCATTTGTAATATTTTATCAGAGGAATTACCAAGTCTTACATTTAATCCCAAAAGCTTATTTTCTAAGTCTGAATATCCTCTAAATATCTGATAACTATTTTCTATAATTGTTGTATTTTCAGCAAGGATACCCGCGAGCAATACCGCAGCTCCTCCCCTTAAATCAGTAGATAATACTTTATGGCCATACAATTTTGTCTCTCCAATAATTTTTATCCCCTCTGAACTATCCAAATACTGAATATTAGCACCCATTAGATTTAAATATTTTATATATTGAAATCTAGAAGGATAAATAGAATCTATAATTGTACTTTCACCCTTTGCTTGTGTTAATAAAACAGCTAGTAATGGCTGAATATCCGTTGCAATTGATGGGTATATATCTGTTTCAATTTTTGTACCAATTAGGTTTGTAGATTTATAAACCTTAAGTGTACTATTATTAATAATTTCAAATTTGACACCAATCTTTTGCAATAAGTTTAGAAATGCTAAATTGTGAGTAACATTCATTTTTTTTATTGTTATAAAATCTTCCGCAGCAATTGCACCTAAAATAATGAATGTCGCTGCTTCTATTCTATCTGGAATTATTTTATGTTTAATACTTTGTTTTTTTATTAGACTTTCGACACCTATTATTTTTATTTTACCAGGTTCTTCTATTTCAATTTTTGCTCCTAAGCTATTTAAAAAATTAATTAAGTCTTCTATTTCTGGTTCCCTGGCAGCATTCTCTATAATTGTTACACCTTGGGCTAGGGTTGAAGCAATTACTAGATTTTCAGTTGCACCTACAGAAGGGAATCTTAGCTTTATATGCGCACCTTTTAGCCTATCTGACTTTGCAATTATTTTATTTGGATGTTCTTCTATTGTCGCGCCAAGCTTTCGTAGACCCTCTAAATGAATATCAATTGGTCGTTCAGAAAAACTACACCCACCAGGTAAAGGTAAACTAACTTCGTGTCCCTTTGCTAGTAATGCTCCTAATATTAAGATTGAATAACGTATTTTACTTGCTGTTTCCGAAATAAATATAGGAATATTGATATTTAGCTCATCAGTAGGATATAAGGTTAATTTATCCTTCTCAAACATTGATCGCTTACCTAAGTCTTCCAAGATACCTATTAATACATGAACATCATTTAAATCTGGAACATTACTCAATTCCACTACATCATCTGTTAATAAACTCGCACATATTATTGGTAATATCGAGTTTTTAGCTCCAGACACTTCTATATTTCCTTTTAGGGCACATGACTTATTTACAATAACCGATTTATTCATATTATTTCACTCCTGTATATATTTTATCTTTATATTGTTTTATACAATCTTCTTTTAAAATCAATAATATAACTAAATAAAAAGTACACCCTAATATAATTCCGAGGAAGACTCCAACTTTTATAAATAGTAAAAAAAGAAACATTAAGGTAATTCCTATAAATATCTTCGTAATATTTAACGAAATAATTCTAACTTTAAAGCTCCTTTTAATTGTAATATATTCGATTATAAAAAGAATTACTTCGGTAATTAGAGTAGTTAATGCCGACCCCAAAATTCCAATCACAGGTATCAATAATAAATTTAAACATATATTTATGAATGAGCCCACTATTGATACCTTAAAAAGGAATTTTTCCTTTCTTAATGCAATTAGTAAATTACCAAAAACTGTCTTGCAAAACATTAAGTAAAAAGAGAATATTAATATAGTTAGAATAGGTCCACCCTTGTCAAATTCATTACCAAAAAACATAGACAAAATATCACCTGAATAAAAATAACCTAATGTACAAATTGGCAAAATAAATAAAGATATATTATTTATCACCTTTATAATGTAGTTAGGTATATTATTGATGTTTGATTGTATCATTCTTGTGGTATAGGGTAATGCATAGGTTGTATATAAAGTAGGTATAAACCAAAGCATTTGTATTAATTTAAATGCACTAGAATACAATCCTAATTGTATTTTAGATGTTAAAAATCCTAACAAGATAATATCAAAATCGTAATAAATTCTTGCGAAAATAATAGTCAGACCTAAATAAAAGGACTTTTTAATAAAGTTAAACAGTTTAGATCTTGATACAAACTGCATTCTGGCTATTTTAAAATAGAAAACTAAAGAAATTATCATTCCTATAAAAGTACTGGTCATTAAAGAGACTGGATAAAAAATTATAGAATGTTTAAAACTTAGTAATAAAAGAAAAAGAGATAATGAAATAATAGTTATTAGAAAATTAATTATGGCATTATATTTGTATTTAGTTAATCCAATAAAAATATAACTAGGAATAAAGAAGCCAATAAGTGAGATTAAAATATAGAATAATAGGATTTTATCAAGAGAACCAAAGATTACATAGTAATATACGATACCGATAATTAAAAAAGATGCTAATATTAATCTCCAATAAAATATAATACTAAAAACTTCTGAGACATCCCTCTCACTTTTTGAAATTCTCCGAATAGCTTCATTATTTGTTCCAAAATCACCAACTAAGGTAATATAACCGGTAATAGCCTGAGACGTAGAAATTATCCCAAGTGCCTCAGGACCAAATATCCTACTAATTATTACAGTCATTAAAAAATTAACTGCTTTTGTGAATAACTCAACAATTGTATTTAACCTGATTTCTTTCTTCATATATATCCTTAATTCCTTAACAATAATTCATTAGGTTTGAAATTAGATAATTTATTTTTATTTATTCCAGATATAATCCCTCTTATTAATAAAAACATTAAAAATAATTGACTGTTATATAATGGATTTGCTGAAAGGCCATTAAATAAAAATATCATATTAGCCAATAAATAGCCGGTATATTCATTATTTAATCCATAATTTTTTAGAAGTCTAATATCAGTAACTATAAAATTGATTAGTAAAACTAAAAAGAAAAGGGCACCTAAAATTCCAGTTTCAACAAGTATCTGCAAATAAATATTGTGTACTTGTGTTACCTCTGATAATATTCCAACCCCACCTCTTAATTCTGCTCTTGCAACAAAATTATCTATTCCTATACCTATCATCTTGTTTTCTTTCCACATGGAAAATGCTTCTTGATAGATACTAAATCTAGAATCAATACTAGCATTATTTTCAGATGTAAATAATCTATTTAATCCAACTAGTTTTTCACTATTAAAGGATCCATATCCACTAAACAAAATTATTAATATAATAAATAATATTGTGAATAGAATAATTACTATTTTTTTCACTATGCTTAATTTAATAAGTAACTCTATATAAAGAATACTTAAAGAAAAAACCCATAATAGAAGAATCCCCCTATTTCCCGACATAATAATAACCCAAGTTACAAGTAAAACTGTAATTGTATTTAATAATTTATGACTTTTAAATAAAGGAATTGCTATAAGATATAACATTGAAACCAAAGCAGCATTAATCCCGGGATAAAGACCAATGCCTATGACTCTATTGAAAAAATGGAATAAATTATAGTCTTCAATTGCTGTTGGACTTAAAATTTGTTCAATAAAAACAATAAAACTATCATAATTTAAATAATCCCATATGCTAAAGGCTATACATATATATAATAGAAAGCCTGAGGATAAAGATATTTTCTCCAAATTCTTTTCATCTTTCTTTATTAAAGATCGAAAGAATACAAACCAGCATATTCCAAGTAAATAAGTTAAAATAAAGTATTTACTTCTATTAATATTAATTGATGATAATAAAGAAAATATTAAAGCAATAAAAAACGGTAAAAATGGCCACGTTTTTATCAGACTTTTAGAAATATTAACTCTAAAAATAATTATTAGTAAAACTAAAGTAATAGCATATACAAAGTAATTAATTGAAGGGCCAACAAATTTAGTAAAACTAATTATAGAACTAAACAACAATAAAAAGAAAAGAAGTAACCATTTGTACCCATTAGTTTTACTGAAGTATAATCCAGTGAAAATTATTATTGTTATTAGTGCAAATCCATATATCATATTTTCACCCAGAGTTTATTGTTTTTTTAATAAAATTTTGAAACATAGATTCTAGTTTATTTGTCACTATATTTGAATCATAATGATCATTGTAAAATTTATTATTAAATGCTACCATTTCATTCTTTTGTTCAGAATTCAAATTATTAATGAATTTTAAGTCCTCAAAAATATTATCACTATTCAATGAATTCGTAGAACCACCTCTACCTGAAAAGTTATAATGACTAATTTCTTCAGCTGATTCCTTAGCAAATAAACCACCGTAAGCAAAGTGACTACAACATAATAGAAGCTTTTTAAAATAAAGTGCCTCCATTGCTACTCTCCCCACTCCAACAACCACATCTGTTTCTAAGTAATACGGAATAACATCTTTCTTAGAACCTACTAACTCTACATTATTACTATTATTTTTCATGTTTTGTATTTGACGTACTATGTCACTTTTATTTGATCCATCACCAATAATTTTTAAATGACAATTCACTCCATTTCCAAGTAATTTATCTACAGCTTCTATTAATTCCATTACGGAATTATATTTATCTTCAGCTAAACGAGATACTGTCAATATCCTTAATAAATTACTGGTACTATCATTATTATGATTTCCTGATAAGAGTGGCTGATCAAATATAATTTGATTAGGAATTATACTTATTTTATTTTTATCCACTTCATAAACATTAATTAGGAAATCTTCAACTTCTTTTGTTATGACTGAAATAGAAGAACAATATTTCACTATTTTCTTGTAAAATGGTGGAGGAAACTCATTTCTTAAAATATGCTGAACCCTAATTATTAAAGGAAGGTTTAGTTTTTTAGCAGCTAGGTATCCAATAAAACTAGGTCCTGGTTGATGAGCTTTTATTATATCTATATTATGTTTTTTAATAATTCTTAAAAGACTATATATATTTTTCCGGAGTGATGTTTTTATTAAAATATGGTAAATAAATAGAAGGTGTTCTTTAACAGAAAATTTATTGTTTTGATGTAGTTCATTTGTCCCTATATAGGGAAATTTTAATTTATAAAAAGATACCTTATCATTATTTAACACGGATTCAAGAGATCCACCTCTGCTTACCAAAATCACTTTATGCCCTTTTTTTTGAAGTTGTTTAATTTCAGCAATAATGGCCCTTTGAGATCCACCAATTTCCATATCATTACAGATATATAGTATATTCATATTTACACCTACATTCCAAATATACTTTTAATAACTATTTATATTTCTCAACAATTCTTTTTACCTCTTCTAAGTATCTATATCCGAACTTTGTATCCGGCTCTAAATAAGTCCCTTCTGCCCACTCATTCCAAGCATTAATAAATAAAAACTCTTGATTATTTGATGAAATAGATCTTTTTATTTGTTCCTCTAAGTAATACCCAAATTTTTCAGGAGTAGAACCTTTTACCATTAATCCATTTTGACCTCTCCTCGGAGAATTATCCCAACCAACAAAGGCACCTGGATATGTTAATCTATCTAATTTTCTATTTAAAATCCTTTTCCAAATTAAATCATAGGTCATAATATTATCTAAGAATAAATTTTTATCAATTCTAAGTTTACTAAAATAAGAACGAATTTCCTTTCTTATTTTTCTTACAGCTAAGAACCACAATGGAAAATGATGTCTAATTGTATGCATAGGTTCAAACTCAATATATGCATCAAATTCTTGAACATTTGATTTTTCAAAACTAGTAAGCATTTCAATAAAATGAATTCCTGAAAGACCATGTTCTTGTGCTTTGTTATTCCAATATTTCAACATTTCACCACATCTAGGAATACTTGCAGGTCTATAAATAACAAAAAGTGGCTTATTATTAACCTTTATATAACGTTCATCCTTAAAAGAATGGATAAGATAATTGAAATGTTCTAACCAATCCTTTTCGTCTCCATAATCCTGAGGCATGAGAACTTGCCTTTCTCCACCATCCCATGCTCTAGTCCAAGGCTCATTAGCCCAAGACAAACAAAATGGTAAATCAGGTTCTCCACTATTTAAAACTTCATTAAATGGTTTTTCTAACAATCGTTTACCTTTGAACCAGTAATGATAATAACAAAATCCATGGATTCCATACTTTTTTGCCAATTCCGCCTGCCATCTTCTAGCTTCAGGATTTGATAAATCATAATAATAGTTATTTAATGGGTCTCTTGGCTGATGATGTCCACTAAACAAACTCTTAGTCTTTCTGGTATTAGTCCATTCTGTAAAGCCCTCTCCCCACCACTTATCATTTTCTGGTATTCTATGGAACTGAGGTAAATAGAATGCAATAGCCTTCAATTCTAACACTCCTATATTATTAATGTTATTTTAAATAAGCTGATATTTTTCTTTTTATTTTTATAGGGATAATTTCATGTTTTTTACCAAGATTATAAGCTATAAGTTTTATAAAATTTTCAATTAATGCAACAATGATATATTTGTATTCTTTATTAAGAAGTAGATACCTAATTTGATTTCGAATCATTTTAAAGCCTTCTTTTTCATTAGAAGCTATCTTTAACAAGTAATTTGTTTCCTTAAATGCCATACCAATATCAAAGTATCGTTTAAACTGTTGATTATATGAATAGTTATGAGAATGGTTTACTTTTGCTTCAGAATTATAGAAGACCTTGTGTCCCTTTAATATTGATTTTGATGCAAAGATCATATCCTCGTTCAATATAATATTTTCCGGAAAACCTCCCATCTCTTCAAATACTTTTTTTCTATACAAACTACAAACATTAGAATTAAAAAAGGTCTTTATGCCTAATTCTTTTAGTGAATCTTTAGATTTCAAAATTGATATATTAGGATAATTGAAGTTTCTGGCGAATCTTTCTAAAGTACTTGCCTCGGGCTTTGGTATTTGCCTTGCATAAGATACGGCAATATGACTATCTTTTATTAAAGGTTGGACTAGTTTATCAAATAGATAATCATCTATAGGTATAGCATCCTGAGTCATGAATAATAAAAGGTCACCAGAAGCTAGAGATGCTAGGAAATTCCTAGTACCCCCATGATCAAATTGTTTGTTGTGTATTACCTTCGTCTTAACCTCTGGAAAACTAGAAGTTATTATTTTTAAAGTATTATCTGTAGATGATGAATCTACAATAATTATTTCAACCTCTAGATTAATTTTTTGACTAAATAGTGCGCTTAATAGACTGAAGATGTATTTTTCAGCATTAAAGGTTGGAATTAGCACAGATAATTTCAAGTTGATAATTCTCCTATTTTTTTATTATGGTACAGATATAAACATTTTTTACTTTTGATTAATGAATAAAATATGATGAATTTAATATGCGTTATTTGATCTAAATAACACCGAGACAGTTTTGAAAATAATTTTAATATCAAATTTTATTGATCGATTACGTATATATATCAAATCCAACTCTACCATTTCTTTGAAACCTACACTATTTCTCCCACTAACCTGCCATAGCCCTGTACACCCTGGTGTTACCATTAAACGTTGCTTATCATATTCAGAGTAAAGAACAACTTCACGAGGAAGCGGTGGACGCGGACCAACCAAACTCATATCACCTTTTAAAACATTGAATAGCTGAGGCAATTCGTCGATACTCGTTTTCCTAATAAATTTCCCAACTATAGTAATCCTTGGGTCATCCTTCATTTTAAACATGGCACCCGATACTTCATTATGCTTTAACAGTTCTTGTAACTTTTCCTCCGCATTGGATACCATCGAACGGAATTTATACATCTTAAATTCCTTTCCATTTAACCCTATACGCTTTTGCGAGAAAAAAACTTTCCCTTTGGGGTCTTCGATCTTGATTAAAATGCCGATAACTATAAACAGAAGACTTAACAAGATAATTCCGAATGATGACCCAATAATATCTATTGTTCTTTTTGATAGTAAGTATGTTCTCCCATTATTCACAAGTGACTTCTTTGTTTCTAAATAAGAAACTTCTTGATTTGCCAGATTAGACAACCTTGACCCCTTCCTTCTCTCTAAAAAATTGCTTTTTCTTTATCTAATGAAGTAACTAGATTCTTTAGGTAATCTAGCATATCGTCATGGATGTCATCATGCTGCAAGGCAAACTCAATTGTTGTCTTCACGAAACCAAATTTTTCACCAACGTCATATCGTTTTCCTTCAAAGTCATAGGCAAATACTCTTTGTATTTCATTTAAGCGTTGAATCGCATCAGTTAGTTGAATCTCTCCGCCGGCACCTTTTTCCTGACGGTCAAGGAACATAAAGATTTCAGGGGTTAAGATATATCGCCCCATAATAGCTAAATTTGATGGAGCTGTACCTTGCTTTGGTTTTTCAACGAAGTTATTCACTTGATAACGTCTTCCATCCTGCGTTGAAGGGTCTATAATTCCATAACGGTGTGTTTCATGATCAGCGACTTGCTGCACACCAATGACAGAAGAGAAGGTTTCTTGATACTGATTCATTAATTGTTTTAGACAAGGCGTCTCACTTTGTACAATGTCATCACCTAAAAGAACTGCGAATGGTTCATTACCGATAAAATGTCTTGCTGACCAGACGGCATGACCAAGTCCCTTCGGCTCTTTTTGACGAATGTAATGGATATCCGCTAATTTTGTCGCATACTGAACTCTTTCTAATAACTCGTATTTTTCTTTCTCGATTAGATTCTGTTCTAGCTCGAAGGCATTGTCGAAATGATCTTCGATTGCTCGTTTTCCTTTTCCAGTTACAATGATGATGTCTTCGATCCCAGATGCCACAGCCTCTTCTACTATGTACTGAATCGTTGGTTTATCAACAATTGGAAGCATTTCTTTTGGCATTGCTTTTGTTGCTGGCAAGAATCTTGTTCCCAGACCTGCAGCCGGAATGATGGCTTTTCTAACTCTTTTCACTCCTAATTCCCCCACTAATTATCTTTTGTTTATCTAATAAACTCTTTCCTCTGCTAAAGCAAAGGAGCAAAAAAATAAATATCTAATGGAATCGCAAGTGCTTACACCACTTATTATTTCATTAGATATTTAAGGTTTTTTTTAAGTCGGGCATTTAACCCAGCCTCACATCATGCTCTTGACGACATGCGTCTAAGGTCCCTATGCTAATAGGCCCACAGCACAACCGAGTGCCTCCATGGATAACGGACAGGGAAGCCTCGCCGTTCAGGTGAATAAACCTGAAATAGATGTGGATAATACTCTGCTTTTCTTATCGGCATAGTTGGTTAAAAAAGCAAAAATTTCTTTTTCCTTTTTATCAGGACAGGCATCTCTTTTATTACATTTTTCCCTGCGATTAATAATTGAGGATTTTCTTGAAAGAGATACACATAGTCAGTACCAAACTTAGAATCTATTATGTTGAAAGCTTCTTCCATTTTGAAAGATCGGTTTACGATGTTATGGGCATCCGAAGCAATAAAGTGAGTTAGATTTGCTTCGATTAATTGCATAGAAAAGCCTTTTATCTTTTTCCCGAAATAACCACAAAGGCTTGAGGCCGTGACCTGTGTTAAAGCACCCTTCTCCACTAAGCGATAGAGAATTTCAGGCCGCTCGATCAGCTCTGAATTTCGTTCGGGGTGAACAATAATAGGCGTCAGACCTTTTACTTGGAGATCAAATAGGAGCTTTTCCGTATATCTCGGAACATGATTGGATGGGAATTCAATAAATAGATATTGGCTATCATTTAAAGTTTGAATCTCATTTTTCTCAAAATCTTCTATTATATCTCCGTAAATTCTTGGCTCTTGCCCCGGTAGGATGATCAGATCTATATTTGCTACTGCTAGTGCTTGATTTAACTGGTCCACTTTCGAAAGAATCAGTTCTTTTTTGTTATCGTACTGGCTATTTAAATGAGGGGTGGCAATGATTGTATGAATCCCTTCACTTGCCGCTTTTCTTGCCATTAACAGACTATCATCAATACTTTTTGCACCGTCGTCAATACCAGACAAAATATGACAATGGATATCAATCATCTGCTCATCCCCTTCCATAAAATTAACAATAATATAGGACGTTGTACATATTAACACTTACTTTTCTCTTGGTAAAGGGTGTAATATGTCGAAACTTGTCATTTAGCGCCGTAATAGTAATAATAATTTGTGTTTTGTATTTTCTTATTATTTAAGACTACACCTAGCAGCTTACTTTGAGCAGAATCAAGTAGTTCTTTTGCTTTAACTACGGGGTCCCTCTCAGTTTTACCGCTTGAAACCACTAGTATGGTACCTTCACATTTGTTCGCTAATATTTGGGCATCCGTTACGGCTAAAACCGGTGGTGTGTCAAATAGTACAATATCAAACAATTCTTGAGCATCATGGAAGAATTGTTCCATTACACGTGAACTTAATAACTCTGCTGGATTGGGAGGAATTGGCCCACTTGTTAAAACAAAAAGATTTTTCCCTTCTGTTTCTGAAATGGCCTTGTCTAGTGTCATTTGCTTTGTTAATACACTGGTCAATCCAAATGTATTGGTTTGGTTAAAGGTATAATGTACAGTTGGTTTCCTTAAATCTGCGTCAACAAGTAACACTTTTTTTCCTTGCTGGGCAAAAACGACCGCTAAATTGGCAACTGTCGTTGACTTCCCTTCACCAGGGCCGGACGATGTCACCATCAGCGTTTTCACTTCTTGGTCAACCGAAGAATATTGAATATTGGTTCTAATCGTTCGATATTGTTCCGAAATCGGTGATTTAGAATCCAACATTGTGATGATTGTTCTTCTACTACTAGCAGCTTTATTTTTATTCTTTTTAAGAGCCAATGGATTCACCTCTTACTCTAACATTTTGCTTCGCATGTTTTTTTATACTTGCCTTTATTTCTGATTCATCCATGGTTGCTATGACACCAAGGACAGGTAATCCAAGTAATTTTTCAATTTCTTGTTCATCTTTGATGGTATTGTCCATGTATTCAAGTAGGAAGGCTAAGCCTACACCTGCCATTAAACCAACTACCATCGCAATCGCAATGTTTAATAGTGGCTGTGGCTTAATCGGTGAGGGATGATCCGCTACCGTAGCTTTTGCTAGAATACTAACATTATCAACATTCATAATCTTGACGATTTCCTTTTGAAAAACAGCTGCTGTTTTGTTAGCAATTTTTACTGCTGTTGTTTCACTTGTATCTTGAACAGATAGATTGACGACCTGTGAATCTTTTTCATTTTGAACCGTAATTTTCTCATTTAGTTCAGTAACTGTCATATCTAACTTTAAGTCTTTTATAACCTTTTCTAGTATTACAGGACTTTTTATAATAACATTGTACGTATTGATCAATTGAAGATTCGTTTGCACTTCATTATACTGGTAGGCTGTCTCATCGTTTTTCGATTGATTTACCAGCAATTGTGTTGATGCTTGATAAATAGGGGTTAGGAAAAAGTAACTAACCACACCACTTATTAATACGGCGATGAATGTTATGCTTAATATTAAACTTAGTCGCTTTCGCAGTGTTTGCATCAATTCTTTTAAACTTATTGTTTCCTCCATGATGTCCTCCCCATAATTATCCAAAATAGACACAAAAGCAATTATATCATATATTATTTACTGTTTTCGACAATTTGACATTTTTTCTAGTTTTTTTCCTATTCACGTTACCTATTCTACACCATTTTGTAAGATTTTGTAGATTAATTTCGAAATTGGAATTAATTTTCAAAATTAATCTGCTATAATAAAAAGGCAAAACTTTTTGGGGGTTAAATTACTAATGAAGAATCTTTTTACGATCCTGTTAGGTATAGCATGTATTACGATACTCTTTTATGGACATTCTTATTGGAATCAACGAATAACAACCGCTTCAAACATGGCTCCAAGCACATCGGATAAACAGCCTTCTAAGGTGGATACCCAAACGAATGAAAATAGTAACGAGTTGCTGAAACTTACTAGGAATTGGCCGAGTCGTTCCATCGACAGATTCCAGCAAACACTTGATGAGAAGAAGGTATTTAAACTGCTCTTTGTCGGCTCTCCTGCGATGGGTTCCGAAACAAGTGGGGCATTTCCGTTAGTTAAAGAACACTTAATGAAAGCTTTTGGGCAAGACCATATCCAAGTAACCATTCAAACCTTTAATTCAACCTCAACACAATTCATTCATAACCATACCCCAGCGGAGATTGCTTCTGAAAAAGCGGATTTAATTATTTTCGAACCATTTATTTGGTTGAATAATGGTGAAGTCCTCATAGAAGACTCCTTAAAGGATGCTACTACGTTCATGGATGACATACAAACAAGGAATCCGGAGACTGCCTTTATCCTCCAGCCAGCTTTTCCAATTTATAAGGCCAAAATTTACCCCGCACAGGTGGAAGAACTAAAGAAATTTGCAAAGAAAAACAAAATTACCTATATCGATCATTGGTCAACCTGGCCTAATCCAGATTCGAAGGAAATTAAAGATTATTTACTACCCGACCAAAGTGCTCCTAGCGACAAGGGGAATCAACTATGGAGTGAGTACCTTACACAATTTCTTATTAGTAAAAGCGAATCCGAATGATGATTCGCTTTTTTGTTTTTATAAATATCACCTGGCTATGCTGTTAATTGAAAACGTAACCATAGTGAAAACTCCCTGTATAATAGAAGAAACTAGGAAACATTCGAATGAACAGGTCCGAGGTTGATGGCACAAAAAAAGACTATCATTCTTTTCAGCGATAGCCATTGGTATATATATAATTAGCCAACCATCAAATTTTTCAGGTCCGCTTCTAAGTCTGCGATTAGTTTTTCTAAGGTGATTCCATGCTCGTTTTTGCCCGTTTCATATGCCTTTCTCACAATCTCTGAGAAATAGGCCATTTTATCGCTATGATCCTCTACCGTCCGCTCCACCTCTCACTTCCTCCTTTAGTCTACTCTAATAGTCAATTTTACAAGCTTGAAAGTAAGATGTAAATAGAGCTCCCGTAGGATTTGTTATAAATTAATGAATATTGTAAGTATTTGTTATAAATAGAGATAAAACACCTCCCTTCTCGGACTATTCTTCTCAATTTTTTAATAATTCCGCTAATATATCATTTTTCGCTTACAATTCAGGATGGATTTGCAACTTTTTATCGGAAATACTAGTAAACTATGGTAAAATTAATAAAAATGTGTAAAAAAAGAGGTGATGTGCTAGATGAAGAAAACTATTGTTCGTGCCCTATCGACAGCTGCCCTGCTTTCGACTGTATATGCAGGCACTGCCCTGGCCGATACATACAAGGTGGAAAAAGGCGATACCTTATCGAAAATTGCCGGAAAATACGATACAACAGTCTTAGCAATTAAAACATCCAACGGTCTGAAATCGGATTTTCTCTCCGTTAACCAAATGCTCAAAATAACCGTAGCGAGCAACATGACGCAGCTCTCACAGCCAACTACCTATACCGTTGTTAAAGGGGATGCTTTGATTAAAATCGCCAACCGTTTTCACGTGAGTGTAGGCGAACTGAAGCAGTGGAACAAGCTCGATACAACGATCATTCATGTCGGCCAAAGACTGCAGGTGTCCGCTTCGAAACAGACAACGACGATAACGACACCCGCGAAAAAGCCCGTGATACCTGCTCCAAAACCGCAGACCCCTACAACCACAGCAACTGGTGTCTATACGGTCAAAAGCGGCGACTATCTTGGCAAGATTGCTGGGAAACATGCAACAACCGTAACAAACCTGAAGTCACTAAACAAACTTAAAACAGATATGATCTTTGTGGGGCAAAAACTCAAGGTCCCTGTGAAGAAAGCCGCAGCGACACCCGTAAAAACGACGCCACCGAAAACACAAGCACCGTCGAAACCTGTTGTTCAGAAACCTGAAACGACGGATTATATCATCAAAAGCGGTGATACGCTGGGAAAAATCGCTGGCCGCTATCAGCTGACGATTAAGGAATTAAAAGAGCTTAACCAACTAAGCTCCGACCAAATTTATGTCGGCCAAAAGCTGAAGGTTCCTGGGACGACAAAGCCGGACTCAACCGTTGTTGATACGGAATTGGCGGTGAAGATGATTTCAAGTGCAAAGGAACTTATCGGGATTCCGTATGTCTGGGGCGGTAGTACCCTCTCTGGCTTTGATTGCAGCGGGTTTATTTACTACGTGGCCAATCAGGCAGGCATGGAAATTGGCCGTTATTCGGCGGAAGGCTACTATGACCGCACATACTATGTCGACACACCGAAAGCCGGCGACATTGTCTTTTTTGAAAATACATATAAAAAAGGGATTTCCCATCTCGGGATCTACCTCGGCAACAACCAGTTCATCCACGCCAATGATTCCGGTGTAATGATCTCCAACTTGCAAGGTGCCTATTACCAAGCCCACTTTGAAAGCTTTAAACGGTTTTATTAACCAAATTGAGATGGGTCTGAAATTTGTTGTTCTTAATATCCCTCAAGATTACTAAACTAATAATGCAATAGTAAAACGTTATTAGTTTGTTATATCTTCTTGAGGGGGTATTGCAGTGGAATGGTATTTGAAGGTGTTAAAGAATTATGTAGGCTTTTCAGGTAGAGCGAGTCGGAAGGAATATTGGATGTTTGTTCTCTACAATGTGATTGCCTTGATTATCTTATCCGTTGTCGATAAAGCCCTAGGGATATACCCCGTGCTTTATGGGCTCTATTCCTTAGCCGTCCTGTTACCATCGCTAGCGGTGTCCATTCGCAGACTCCATGATACCGGCAAAAGCGGTGCATGGATTTTACTTGCGCTAATCCCTTTTGTTGGTGCGATTATTTTAATTGTCTTTATGTGTACAGATAGCCAATCCAATGATAACAAGTACGGTTCCAACCCTAAAGCAACCTATTAGTTAGCTATGTGTAACCGCCTGTTTATCAGGCGGTTTTTATCTTATTGGAAATCATGAGATTTTCCTCGCGAATGGTTGTGATTAACCAGTGTGAAAAGAGGATGACTCCGACAGGCGCGTGCATCATTGCCTTGGTGTCTTCCTCTTTTTGTGTGTTACTTATTCTTACTGTCTCTTGCGGCTTGTTTCCGGGCTTTTTTACTTTGGTTCAGCTCCGCTCCAAATTCCGTGTCGGCTGCTTTACTACCACCCGTATGGGGCTGATTTCGATTGTTGTTGCGGTTTGTCATCGTGATCTCTCCTTTGATAAATTATCTGGAAGTTTCCTTGAAGTTACCTTTTGAAGTAACATCGGAAGTTTTGTTTCTTCCTAGCGACCCATATTATCCTGCTATTTTTCAAAGGATTTTATGCGAAAAAAATATGTTTATTTTCTGAACCTTATTGTTTAGAAGAAGATTGTTCCAGCTAGGAGGAAATCACGAGATTTCCTTCTCCGTATCTACGTTTGAAACACGTGAACGATTCAATTGCGGTATTGAGGTTTTCTGAGTCTGGGATTCCTCTCGGAGCCAAGCGGAGGTCGCAACCGCACCAAGGTTTCAGAAAACGTAGATGGAGTTCATTTTAAAAAGAAAGATTTAAAGCATATTTCACACATTTTTCTCCATTCGAATATCCGTCCACATTTGACCTTGCCAATAGGTAAACTTTTCAATCCGGCCAATTTCTTTGTACCCGAGTTTCTGATAAAGCTTCTGTGCTTGGTGGTTAAATTCAAACACGCCTAATTCCACGCGATGAAGCCCCTGCTTCTTAATCTGTTCCTCTATATATTGAATGGCTGCATACCCAATCCCTTGGCCCCGTCCGATTGCCTCACCAATTGTGATCCCGATCCAGGCAGTCCCTGACTCTTTTTTGAAAAGATAGGGCGGATTGACGACATAGTTCATTTCTCCGATCAACTGGTCATTGTGATAGATCAGATACATATGATGGTCTTCCAGGCGCCTGGTTAAGTCCTCCAAGGACATATTTTCCCGTCGGTCCAGCTCGGCTTGGTTTTGGCTGGGGCGAGTAAATGGAATGAGCGTTGGGTCGTTATCCCAGCGATTTAGCACCTCTAATATGCTAGAGGTGGGTTCCGTTAATTTGATAAAATTCGTCGTCATTGCGGGCTCCTCCTATGGTATCCACTAACTGCCTTTTTAGAATACATGATGTCATTTGGCTTTGGAAGGGATTACCTGCCACTTTGGGCATTTTATCGGCCACTTGACTTTTCTTCCCGTCAAACCCACAAAAAAGCCAAGCGCTCCAGCTAGATCTTCCCTACTTTTGTTAACGGAGGTATAGATAAATACACCTAGGCTATTAAGACATGGCGGAGGATGTTATGATTTTGAATATAAATAATGGCATAGAAAAAAGCGAAACTTTAAGGTTTCGCCCTTTTTACCATAGTGGCTATAAAAAGAAATACCCACGAAATAAGTTGAGTTCCAAAAATCGATGTAATAATTCTTCTATGTTCGAAAGAGTTTTTCCTAACAAAGTATAAAACGAAGGCAGCTGCAAAAGTACCTGAAATTAAATGCATTAGCACCATAAATCGCTTCATGTAATCACCACCTTTTTTTGCTAGACTGAGTCTTGGATTAGTATTTGCAAATTCAGTTATGATATCCATAGATCAAGCAATTAATAATTAAAACAGCTTGTTCTTAAGTAACGGCTGCAGCTCTTTTTTTGGTGCTAATTGATCAATTTTATTGAATAAGGACATACTAAGGGGAAAATGATCATTACAATTTGACGAGGTTGTATATGAAGCGATTTATTTTAGGCATATTTATCTCAACTTCTTTCATTTATCCAATACAATCTATGGCAGCAACTTTTCCTTGATTTATCAGCCAAAAAAATAGCCCTCAAGATTGATCGGAAACATTCGTCGAGGGCATCAAGTAATATATCTAAAGGGGGTCTTGAAAAGGACTATCCTAACAATAGCTCATGATTCTTAATTAATTCTTAACTTCTTATTAGGTGGAACTTTTTAAAAAGTAACTTCACTCAATCGGAGTCAAGTTATTTTACCAAAAATCCATGTTTTACCACTGATATATATCACCTTGTCTTTCGCATTAAACGGTTTGCTGTTGCAATAGGCGAAGTTTCCGGGTTGCCGCCACCATGTTTTTTAACGAGGCAATGGTTTCTTCTTCCTGACGCGTTTTTAAACCGCAATCTGGATTTACCCAGAACTGATCTTTTGAAATAACTTCTAAACTATCGTTTAAAATCGCATCGATTTCTTCTTCACTTGGTACTCGCGGGCTATGAATATCATATACTCCTAAACCTATACCAAGTTCATATGGATTTTGTTTCAGCGATTGAATCAGTTCCCCATGACTTCTAGACGTTTCAATCGAAATCACATCTGCGTCAAGGGCACGAATCGGTTCAATAAAGTCATTAAACTCGCAATAGCACATATGTGTATGAATTTGTGTTTCATTCTTCACACTTGAAGTCGCTAACTTAAAAGCATTGACTCCCCATGCCAAATAGTCCGCCCAGTTTTCTTTCCGTAAAGGCAATCCCTCACGTAATGCCGGTTCATCCACTTGAATAATGGAAATGCCTGCATTTTCTAAAGCTTGAATTTCTTCTCTTAGGGCTAAAGCTAGCTGGTTGGCGACTTGTTCACGTGAAAGATCATCACGGACAAACGACCAATTTAAGATGGTAACAGGACCTGTTAACATCCCTTTCACATACTTAGACGTTAATTGCTGTGCCGCTTCAACCTCCTTCACTGTCATTGGCGCTGTCCACTCGACGTCACCATAAATAATGGGTGGTTTTACGCAGCGTGACCCATAGGATACAACCCAAGCTTTTTCTGTAAAAGCAAAGCCTTCTAGCTTTTCTCCAAAGTACTCAACCATGTCTGTACGCTCAAATTCACCATGTACTAAAACGTCCAGTCCAATTTCTTCCTGAATTTGTATCCAACGGGCTGTTTCACTTTTTAGAAACGCTGTATATTCTGCTTCCGTCATTTCCTTTTTACGCCATGCTGTACGTGTACGTTTTACTTGATCGGACTGAGGGAAGCTGCCAATTGTTGTGGTTGGATAATCTGGTAACTTTAAGGCCTCTTTCTGCACAGACTGACGTTCTTTAAACGTCATTGGACGGGCAAAATGTTCTAGTGTTACTTGTGATACAAGATCCTTCACACGCGCATTCTTCCTCGTCTTATGTTGCGCCAAGGCTTGGATCGCCATCATACTTTGTGACACGCTCTTATTTCCAGCCCATGCCTCGTCACGTATATAAGATGTGATATGTGTTAACTCCACAATTTTCTCATCGGCAAATGACAGTGCGTCTTTTAAGATGGCATCTAGACGCGTTTCTGACTTTGTCGTCACAGGGACATGCTGTAAACTGCATGAAGACTGAATCCACGCTTCTTTTACACCACTTAAGGATAAAACAGCTTTCGTATGGGTTGCTCTTTCAGCCAAATTCGCCCGCCATATATCACGTCCATTGACCACACCAATCCCTAATACTTTATCTTGCGGGAAGCCGTGTTTACGAAGGGAAACCATATTCTCTTCGGCACCATGGATGAAATCCAGACCAATCCCGGCAACCGGTAATTGAGAAAGTTCTTCATAAGCGGATAATCCTTCAAAATAGGTTTGTAACATAATTTGTGCAGCTGGTACTTCTGCTGCTAATTGTTTGTAAATAACTTGGACTAATTTTACATCATCTGCTGTAAGTGATAGGACTAGGGCTGGTTCTTCCACTTGAATCCAACTTGCCCCTGCATCGACAAGCTGCTGGAATACTTGTGCATAGAGCGGGATGAGTTTTAAAATAAAAAATGCTTTCGTTTTTGCATCGTATCCTTTTGATAGTTTCACAAACGTATACGGACCAATAATTGTCGGCTTTGTGTTCACACCTAATTCTTCTTTGGCTTCTGTAAAATAATCTAACAGATAGTTTTTCGTTAAATGTAAGGACTGGCCTTCATATTCAGGGACGATGTAGTGATAGTTTGTGTTAAACCACTTGGTCATTTCACAAGCGACCACATCCTTTGCCCCACGTGCCATTGCGTAATAGGTGGTGAGGTTGACTTCTTCACCTGTCCACTGATAACGATTTGGAATCAGTCCGAACATTGTCGCAAGATCAAGCATCCGGTCATAGAAGGTAAAATCCCCAACGGTTAATAATTCTAAGCCTAAGGACTGCTGACGCTTCAAATGATTCAAGCGAATCGTTTTCATTTCGGCGATCAATTGCTCTTCTGATTTCGCCCCCTTCCAAAAAGATTCGACACAGCGTTTCCACTCGCGATTTTCCCCAATATACGGGTAACCAATGCTTGTACTGACTAAATTCATGTTTCATTCCTCCTTTTTAAACTACATTTTCCAAATACGAAAAAGCCATCTCCAAAATGGAAATGGCTCTACAATCAAGTTATAGGTATGCTAATAAAAACTAGCATAAACATCGCTGCTCATAACTCGTTTGTCGTACAAATGACTGTCACCACCTATTTCCACGTAGGTATTTGGTGTGTACTAGAATTTGGCAGGTCTCCTGGCTTATCATCATGGCTCCTCACACCTTCCCATCCTCAGACAGTGGTATTTGTGATTCACTCCGATTTACAGTTGCGGGACAGCGACGGAATTACACCGTTCTTCCCTATTAAGCCAAGCCGTAGCTTGGCACCAACTCTTACACGATATGTAATTTTCACTTACTATAACATATCCAACGTATCGTGTACATAATTTTCTGAAGAGTCGAATGAGTTAACTTTTTTATGACTGCCCCTTTCGGCAAGTTATCAGCCAGTTGCCAAACCCACTAAAAAATCCAGGCGTTTAAGCCTGGATCAGGTCATTGTCATTCCCTTTTAAGAGAGCCCAAAGTCAAACCGGACAGGATTTCTTGCCAAGGAGCCTACTTCAGATACCTCTTTTCATAACAATCTCTTATTTACTGTCTGCTTTTCATAGATTACTGTTGGCTTTTTGACTTTACTGTCTACTTCTATTGATTTACTGAAAATCCCCATTGGATGCCCACCTTTACTCAATACCTATTCTTAATTACCTTGTTAAAAAACCAATACAAGGCAAAATAGGATACGAAATAAACAGGAATCGAGTACCAAATCTTCCATTGATGATGTTTCATGTACCCTATTTTTGCTAGTAGGAATTCCATCAAAAATGACAGCGCTGTCCAGAGCATAATATAAAGTAGGGATTGTTTTTCCTTTTTGAAGTTTAAATATAAAACAGCCATTAATGATGGAACGAGTGAAACCAGGACCCAATCCGTGTATTCCACTTTCTTGGTTGGGCCAAAATCCAACCAATCTAACTTAACCCCAATCAAAATATGTGAAACCCAAGCACAATAGCCTACGATTAGAAAAGTTATGATATCTTCTCTCCATGTTAATCTTTTTGGCATTAAAAGTGTTGCAAGCAACAGTAAGCCAATCATGCCCCAGACAAAGTACAAGCACTATTCCTCCCGTAAATGAGTAAACTTCAGTTTATTTTCTGCATATAATTGAAATTTAAACTATATTGAAAGAAAAACTTTTCAGGGGGGCGGTTCGACCGGGGGGACGGTTCTGGTGGTCAGACGAATTAAAAAAGGGCCATGAGAACCGTCCCTGCGTAATTAATAATTATCAGGTTCCGTCCATTCGTGAATCCAAGAGACAATTTCCTCAAAGGATACATCTGACTGTTCAGGATCCACGATTTGAACGCAGAAATCCTCTGCCCTTTTAGGATGGACAATTAATCTATATTTATTTTGTCTTAGAAACATATACAAACTAGCAAAAGCAGTTCGCTTATTTGCATTATAAAAACAATGATTTTTTAGCAAACTTTCAAAAAGGGCCGCTGCCTTTTCATAAATGGTAGGATAGGCATCTTCCTCAAAGGCGCTCTGCTTCGGACGATTAACTGCGCTACTTAATAGACCCTTATCCTTCACTCCTTGTGGTTCTTTTGGAGAATACAGTCTTATTTGGTGAGTGTTCAGAAATATAATTTGAAGCTCTGTTAAATATTTCATTTCATCCATGATTACCTACCTATCGACCAAGTTTTTAAAAGTTTGGTCGTATTCATTAATCATATCGTTCATCTGCTCTAAGAATTCTTCGTCAATTCCTTTCGGCAGTTTTAAACTTACTTTTTTCTTAATGGTTACTTGACCATTCACTATTTCAAAACGTACTTCATCACCTTGGGCAATTCCCAATTGTTCCAATACTTCCTGTGGAAACGTAACCCCTAAACTATTCCCGATTCTTGTTACCTTTCGTTCCACTTCTTTCACCACCGTTACCGTCATAATCATTCCTCCTCACTATTTATAAACATTTTTTTAGTGGTTTATAACCAATAAAACAAAAATAACCGTTCTAACATTAATATGTTATAACGATAATAACACACTAATGTTAATTTTCACACAACGGAACCTCATTATTTAGTGTATTTCCAGTAACCGTAAATACTTTGTCGGCTAAAAAAATACCCCTAGCTGTTGTTGGATGCATCTAGCGGTGTGATATTGTTAAAAAAGCACCATATGCTTAATTAAAGTGGATTATTTAGTAAGTCTTTTTATTAGAATCTTTTTTTAAGAGGGTCGTTATAAGTCTTTTAGCAGTGAGGAAGGCAAATCCAATGATGGCGAATGCTAGGAAAAATGCTACGTAACCCCATAATCCGACAATCGCATCTTGGAATTCCATGTTGCCTCGATTCGTGATTGCTTGCTGTATTTCGATAGCAAATACTAAAACGACCATGAAGGTAAACGTGTAGAGAAATGATAGGATAGTGATCCCATAGGGCATTTTAGATATGAATTTAGATATGATCAGGACGATCAGAAATACAAAGATTCCGATGATACCCATAATCCAAAAGTGCAGGTCTTTATCATTCAAACCAAGATTTAACGATTGGTTGGCATAGACATTTATAAAATCATGGACATTATTTAATAGTTCAGTAAGCATAAGAATAATTTCTTTCAACTTTACCACTCCTTCCCTCCATTTTAGTACAGCACCAATATCAAAGCTAATCCCAAATTTCGCCACTTGTAATTTTTTGTATATTTATTAGAAAGGAGAATAGTAGTTTAGGGTGCGAATTCCGCCAACTTGAATCACTATTCCGCCAAGCCCCTTTTTAAGTTACCTTTTTTTATGACTGCTTGGGCTTAAAAATCCATTTCTAATAGATCTTTCATTTCCTTTAATATATCTTTATGCTTTTCAATAGTCATCCGAGGTTTTTGCGGGGAATTAACATCTTTGTGGGTGAATATGAAGGTACCATCATTTAATACGACAAAGGAATAAGGAGCTGGCTTTCCGGATTCCATCTTTTCACCTTCAGCAAAGCTGAAAGAATAGGAATCCTGAGCTTTCATTTCAGCTAACATGTAATCCGCGTCCGTTTTTTTAACGTTGAGACCTTCTACCCATGTTAATATTTTTTCTATTTTTTGTTGATCTGTAACCATTTTGGTCAGTTCCTCAGAGGATGTTTGATCTTCAGTTTTTTGAATCAATAGCATGCCCGAAAAACTTTTATCCTCGAATTTCACCACTTCTTCTTTCTTTTCAGAGCAACCACTTAACATAACAAAAACTGTTATAAGACCTATAAACAGGGACTTCATAAAACTTCACCCTTTCATTATTAATCATTTCGATTTTGTGAGCCACCCAATTTATATGAAGATAGGGTTTTCCACCATATTTCCTTCACAGGAATAAAGTTCCACCTTTTAAGGATACATGATATAGTTTGACTTGAGTAAGAATTTTTCATGAATAGCATTAAAATGAGGTGTATTTTAATTGAAAGTAATGGAAACAGAACATTTAATTCTCCGCTGGTTAACACCAGATGATGCGGCGTTTATTCTTGAGCTTTTGAATGATCCTTCTTGGGTGCGTTTCATTGGCGACCGAGGGGTGCGGACTTTAGATGACGCTCGAAACTATATTGTAACCGGGCCCATGGAGATGTACTCCCTTCTAGGCTTTGGTCTCTTTTTGACGGAGCTTAAGGATGCGGAACGGACCCCGGTTGGGCTATGTGGATTGATCAAACGGGATGGATTAGAGGATGTTGATTTGGGCTTTGCTTTTTTAGGGCGGTTTCAATCAAAGGGGTATGGTTCTGAGGCAGCCGCTGCAACATTGGAGTTTGGCAGGGATCAAATCGGACTGAAGCGGATTGTTGGGATTACTTCCGTCGATAATGTGGGGTCATCTCGGCTTCTTGAAAAGATTGGCATGAAGTATGAACAGATGATCTTTCTTGCAAATGATACGGAGGAGCTTAAGTTGTATGGGGTGGAATTTTAATAGAAAATAGTTTTTGCAAAAAAGATCCAGGCGGACTAAGCCTGGATCACCTTTTAAATTTGTTTGTGAATTTACTAAAAAACGGAGCTATTCCTTTCAAAATCGGTTTATATTGTTCGGTTGTTGTTACGAGGATGTCATAGGTTTCCAATAGCAAATCTATATCCACATTATTCATCATGTTTTCTAGTTTATTTTGAGTCGTTTGAGTTTCCTTGTTTTCAATCCTCTTTCTTCTTCGTCCGAAAAACCAATCACCTTTTGGTTCTGTTCTTTCTGTTGAATGGTTTGAGCGTCTTGACTTGCGGTTGCCAAACATAAATCTTGAAAAGGGGTCCATTTCTTTCGACGATTTTTCTTTTTGATGATGATCCTTCCCGTCCACTTACCTCCTCCACCTCCCTTTTACCTCTCTTAGATAAACTATGATTGGACTTGTATCAAGGTATGGTTACCTGTCCAAAGATAAAAAAACAGTTATAAGTTCAAAGCCCTAAACCTCTAAAGTTACCTTCTTTCATTAAAAATTTTGAACCCTTTAACGTGAATCATGCGAAATTTAGGTTTCCTAAGGCTGGAATATTGTTCGCTGTCTAGATTGGGTTTCGGCGTGGCATGAGTGGTCGAGTACGAATGGAGTTCATTTTTAAAAAAAGAGGTTTGAGAAATGGTTTTGTGCGATTTTCAAGGTGTTTTGTACAATTCCAACAGACTTTTGTACAAATTTTGATAGGTTTTGTACAAAAATCTAAAGGTTTTGTACAATTAGACAATTTATGGAAAATAAATGCCTGATTTTCTGAGATAATTGCGGATTTTTATAGGAAATATGAACTTGTCCAATCATGTTGTTCTGGAAAAAATATACTATTTGTGGGATGGTTGTTGGCATCCTAAAAGTGGTATAAGGTGGTGAATCATGTATGGGCTACGGATACGGCGGCGGCGGTTATGGCGGCGGTAACAGCTTTGTCTTAATCGTTGTACTTTTCATTTTGTTGATCATTGTTGGCGCTTCTTTAATGAGCGGCTACTAATTTAGGATTGGAAAGGAATGAAGGACAGGTTGGAATAACCTGTCCTTTTTCCTATGTTAATATATTTTCGATTTCTGTTTCATACATTACTATGATGATAATTTTCCGAGGGAGGAGGGTACGGACCTATGAAGCTCGCTAAGTTTGTGGATGAACTGCCGATTCCTGCGATTTTAAAGCCCCGGTGGAGGGATGCGGCCTCTAGTTATTATGAGGTGAAGATGACGGAATGTAAGCATTCCTTCCATCGTGACTTGAAGGAAACGACAGTGTGGGGCTTTGAAGGCGGCTATCCGGGCCCAACGCTGGAGGTCGAAAGTGATGAAAAGGTGTATATCAAATGGATCAATGATTTGCCGGCTCAACATTTTTTGCCAGTGGATTATTCGGTACATGGCGCCCATAAGGATGTGCCGGAGGTCCGGGCGGTGGTTCATGTTCACGGGGCGTGTGTGGAATGGGAGAGTGATGGCTACCCCGAGGCCTGGTTTACGAAGGGCTTTGAAAAGGTGGGTCCTTATTTTCGGAAGCAGGTTTCTCGCTATGATAATTGTCAGCGTGCCTGCACCCTTTGGTATCACGACCATGCCCTCGGGATCACGAGGCTTAATATGTATGCGGGCTTAGCAGGATTCTATTTGATCCGAGATCAGCGGGAGCGGTCATTGAATTTACCAAGTGGGAAATATGAGGTCCCGCTGATGATTCAAGATAAGACGTTCCATCCAGATGGGTCGCTTTTTTACCCGAAACAGCCCAAAAAACCTGTCCCTGGACTGGAAACGTCGATTGTTCCGGAGTTTTTTGGGGATATGCTGTTGGTGAATGGCAAGGTCTTTCCCTTTTTAAAAGTGGAACCGCGTAAATATCGATTTCGGCTCCTCAACGCCGCCAATAGTCGTTTTTTTAGGCTGAAGCTGGATTCGGGGCCACGGATGTATTTGATTGCGACGGAACGGGGTTTCATGCAGGAGCCGGTGGGTGTGAATGAAATCCTGTTGTCGCCGGCTGAACGGGCTGAGGTGATTATTGATTTCACGAATCTTGAGGGCAAACATATTATTATGAAAAATGATGCGCCTGCTGCTTTTCCAGCGGGAAAGCCGGTGGGTGAAGATACGGGCACGGTGATGCAGTTTCAAGTGGTACTTCCCTTGGCTCGTGTGGATACGAGTATGATTCCTGCGTTTCTGATGCCTGTTCCGAGGCTTCATGAACAGTCATCTTCCAGGTCACGATTTCTCACGTTAGATGACAAGATGGATTCGTACGGCCGGGAATGGATGCTGCTTGATAACAAGTCGTGGGATGCACCCATCTCTGAAAATCCAAAATTGGGCTCGACGGAAATATGGTATTTGATTAACTTAACTACGGATTCCCACCCGATTCACATTCACTTAATTGATTTTCAAGTGTTAGACCGCAGGGATTTTGATGTGGATAGGTATAAAAAGGAGAAAACGATCCACTATACGGGGCCGGCGCATCCGCCCGAACCGCACGAACGCGGCTGGAAAGATACCGTTCGCGCCGATCCGAAGCAAGTGACGCGAATGATTATGAGGTTTGGTCCGTTTACAGGCTTGTATGTCTGGCACTGTCATATGCTGGAGCATGAGGATTATGAGATGATGCGGCCATTTATCGTGATCCGGTAACTGGCCATTTTTTTTATAGGCATTCCCCTCGATCCTTGCATAAGGATATATAAAGTGGGGTGAATGACAGTGAATGCTCAAACAGAAAATACAAAGGCAGCCAAGGAAAATAGTCATTCTGACAATGAAGAAGTGCTTTTACAGCTTGAAAAGCAAGTTTCCATTGCGGTCTGGATTCAATTTATTGGCCAAATCATGGAGGCATATTATTTATCAAAGATTATGTTGGTTAGTGAAGAAGTCCGATCGGATGCCAATGAACAACAGATATTACTGGGAGCATGGATTCAAACCTTGGGGCAATTTTTAGAAGGTTATGGTACGACGCAACAAATTGTATCGGATGAGGAAGAGATCACGTTGGAGGCGCAGGAAATCACCAATGTGGGAGATTGGCTCCAAACCTTAGGGACTTTATTAGAAGCAAACGCAGGTACGCAAATTATTCTGGAGGAAAAACAGGATGAATTGGCACCGCTCAAGTTCTTTCCATAACGGTTATGGATTGGTTGAAGTTTGAATTGGAGACATGGCCAACTATTTTGATAAAAAGGAACTGGTTTGAAATGGATCCATCGAGAAAGCACTTGGTTAATGGGAATGATACGAGACGGATATTCCTGCACCCTCATGGGTTTTATCACCATTTTCACTATGGGTATGGGGGACCACATTTCGGTGCCCCTTTGTTCGGCGGGTTTATGGATGGATGGTTTAACCGCCCATTTTTCACTGCTAATGGTTATGGTTATGATTACGGTGCCCCTTATTATGGGTATGGGTATCCTGGATCTTATTCTTACTATTAGCTTGATTGATAGTGCACTTTCCCTACGGGTCGAGGGGCGTTTGGATTGGGGATTCCGCCGATTTAGCGGAGATTTCCGCCAACTTGTGGCGTGATTCCGCGGATCTCTAGATTGATTCCACCAAACTGTGGAGGGATTCCGCCAACTTCAGCAACTATTCCGCCAACCCCTTTTAGATACCTATTTTAAGATGAATGATGTCTAGATTTCGATATTGGGGAGGACCCGCTAGGATGTGCTGTCTGACTCGCCAAGATTGATAAAAAAAGCCTCAAAATCTGAGGCTACTTTTTTGTACGATTTATTGTAAAGATCGTAAAGTCATTTGCTGACCCCTTTTTCCTTCAAGTGTGAGGATTGCTTTTCCCCCTTGATGTTCGACTAATTCCTTTAACAAGCGGCCTGATGCCTTGGCAGCATACGTAATCCCATTGGATGTGATAAACCGAAACGTTCCTTCGGGGTCCACCCTTCCTATACGAGCTGCAACTTTTATTTGATTCGTAGCTGTTGTGGCAGGGATTTTGATTTCTTGGCCAATTTTCAACTTTGTTGAGTCTAAGTTTGGATTTAGTTGTTGAATGACTGAGACAGAGATCGTCAGGGCTTTACTGATTTTTGTAAATGTGTCACCGGGCTTTATCACATACACGGATGTACTTGTTTTTGTTGTTGCTGGTCGATTAGGTGTTAAATAGGTTGCACTCACGTACGCAACTTTGCCTTTGAAATGAATCTGGGCCCAACCATTTATGGATGATTTGACAGAAACACTTTCGTTTACTTTTAGCGTACCTAATACCGCACTACTGGTAGAGGCAGCCTCTCTCACTCTCAATGAAGTGGCCGTTACATACATAGGTTTGGATTGAGCGATCACCGGTTTCGTCGTTTCTACTTGTGTGGTAAGGTAATCGGCACTCACAAAACAAACTCTTCCTTTAATCAGAATGCCAGCCCAGCCGTTTTCTACGAATGAAACCTTCACTACATCCCCTTGCTTATAGGTTCCAATGATATTGCTTCCTGTCGTCGGGTGTGTGCGAACATTTAGTGTAGTGGCGGTTACCATTCTGTTATGTACTTTTGGTAAAAGAATTTTTTTACCGTTAATGGAAGTTAGCCCATTGGCCTCTAATATTTCTTGTGCTGTTATTCCATGTGCGGCGGCGATATTTCCAATTTTTTCACCGCTTTTTACCTGATATGTATATTCCTGAATAAATGCGGCATTAGATGTGCTCGCAAAAAAGCTAAGTACTACGGTAAAAATGCCCGTTACGACCATTTTTTTTACTGGGCTAGTTTGTATCCATTGGTTAACCTGTGACACATATGTATTCCAATTCGAACGAATATCTTGTAAGAAACCTTTGACGTCTAATACATTCCGAATATCAAAATAATTGATAGTTTGATAGTATTTACGTTTTTCCATCCTCGAGGTGAAATCTTGTACTGTTTTATTTTGCTTGCTTTTTCCGTGGGTTTCTTTTCTGATTCGTGTTAATTCACCATTTACAAATAATTCCTTCGACATAATACCTTGTTCTCCTATTTCTTGTTTGTTGTTATTTATGAAAAATGGACGATGATATAGTTTTAATAAGGTAGAAGATCATGATTAACACTTAATGCGGCCCATGACCATTTACCTCCCCTATGTATTGTTCGACATTTCTCGTCATTTTCTGTCGCAATTTTCGTTGATTTTTTAGAAATATACGAAAATACTGGTGTCTGACTAAATCACAATGGCGAACTTTCTAAAGGGATTCCGCCATTTTAGTGGCGATTTCCGCCAGCTAGTGGCAGGATTCCGCCGATTTCTAGATTTATTCCGCCAAACTACGGAGGGATTCCGCCAACTTCAGCTACAATTCCGCCAAACCCCTTTTAAGATACCTATTTTAAGAAAGATTGGTCCTAGATTTCGGTATTACTGATAGGGAGAATCCTCTAGGCCCGGCGGATTTACTTCCTTCCCCCTCCAACTAACTAAGTATTCAGGCATTCAAGCCTGGATCAGGTCATTTTTCCTGAGATTGTATGTATAGAAGAATGGTAGTTTGGCGATAATGAGGATAGTCGTAATCGAGGGGGTATCCGAATGAAGGAAAGTCAGTTGTCATTGTCGGAGTTTGCGAGTGAAGAAGGTTTTGAGCTTACTAGCTATCTTACGAGTTTATTTGAATATATTTCTAGTTTGTCAAAAAATGATGGTGTGAAGATCGAGCCAACCCCGTGAATTCGTGCGGGGTGGCTTTTTTCTTTGGGTGGTTAGCTTACTGAAGTGGGGGTGGATTCCGCCGATTTGGATGAAGATTCCGCCAAACCATAGCATGATTCCGCCAATTTCCAGATTGATTCCGCCAAACTATGGAGGGATTCCGCCAACTTCAGCAACTATTCCGCCAAAACCCACATTTCTCAGCAAGCCTGCCTAATTCCAACATCAACCCCTTCTTAAGTTACCTTTTTAATAAAAACCTCCCTCGAGGTTCGGTGTCAGACAACATGTGAAGATTTCACATGGTGCCTGACACCGCGATTTTGGGTATAATAGAGGATATGGATTTTTTTGAGGGGGTTGTGGCTTTGGAGTTGACGCCTGCAAGTGAACGGATTGAGCTTTTTGGGGATCAGGTGCGGGAGCTGCTGCACCCGACGGTGACGGAGGATGCGCGGCTGGTTCAGAAGGGTTTGATGTTGTACCGGCAAGGGCTGGTGAAGCAGATACAGATATGGAATGAGCAGATTACGGCGACGGTACAGGATGTGACGCCGTGTTATGTGAAGTTGAATTTTGAGTTTTTGTCGCAGAGTAAGTGTTCATGCCCGACGGAGGGATTTTGCCGTCATCAGATGGCGGTGTTTTTTGGTGCGTATGCTCGGGTCGGCAGTGTGGCCGATTGGGTGACGGGTTGGCGGGAACCGGTGCGTGAGTCGAAGTCGATATCTGGCTGGGGGCTACAGACGGCGAAGGATCTGATTAAGGCGAATGGGGTGTCGAAGCCGGATTATGGCCGCTGGGTTCATTCGTTTGAGGTGAGTTTTGATACACTCTTGGCGACGAAGAAGTATACGAGTCCGTATGTGATTCCTGAGCTGTTTGGGATTTATGAACGCCGGATTCATGCAAGTGCGCCGGTCGAACAGGAATGGCGCTTGTTGTATGAATTGGTCGGGATTGTCGTGTCGTTTCGGAAGCTGGCGCGGCTGAGTGACGACCTTGGCCATGAGGAGGATATGGTGAAGCGGGCTTATTTGCATTTGTTCCATAATTTGATGGATGATGCCGAGGAGCTTTCGCTGAAAATTGGCGTACAGTCGCTGCCGTTTGATTTTGATGAATTTGTCGAAAAGCTTCGTGAGGATACGTTTGAGTTGCTGACATGTACACAGGGGCTAGCATATGAGCGGATTTTCTTGTACCGGCTGTTGTGGATTCATTTTTTCAAAAAGAAGGCGTGGCGTGAGGAAGAGCTGGTGAAGATTCAGACGCGACTGAAGGGGCTGCAGGATTGGGAGAGCCCTGCTCCACTGCTCTTAGCCGGGATTCATTTGAACTTCTTGCTTGGGGATGATGAGGCGGCGTTGAAGCTGACGGCTCCGTTTAATGATGAGGAGATTACGCCCTATTTGGTGTATTGGATTGAGTATTTGTCGGGGCTGAAGGATTGGAAACGTGTCGGTCCGGTAGTTGAGTTATTTTTGCAAAAGGTGAAGGGATATTTGGAGTGGCTTGGCGGTTATCATAGCTGTGCAACGTTTGTGCGGAATGCGCTGCGGACGGTGGCGCCTTATTGCGCGGAGAGTGACCGGGGGGATTTGTATGAGCGGGCCCTGCTTTCGATGCTGCCGTATAGCTTTGTGGATTACGAGTATGTGTTGTTTGAGCGGAAGCAGTATGATCGCTGGGGTGAGCTCCAGGCATTTGTCGGCTTTGATTATTACGAGCTGCCAAAAGAACGGTTGAAGCTGATTGAAAAGGAGCGGCCTGAGGTGCTGCTCGGGATGCTTCATCAGACGGCCCAGAAAGAAATTGATCAGAAGAACCGGGCGAGCTACCGGATGGCAGTGCGCCATTTGAAGAAGCTGCGGACGCTTTATAAGAAGCTGAAACGGGTCGATGATTGGGAATATTTCTTGGACACGTTGATGGAGCGGACGAAGCGGCTGCGGGCGTTTCATGAGGAGTGTAAACGGAGTAAGCTGATTGAAGGTTGATGGTTTTTAAAGGTGCCGGTGGTTCAGGCACCTTTTGTTTTTATTTTGGCAACAGTTCCTACGGGGCCGTTTGTATGGCCCAACCGATAATTCATCACAAAAGGAGACATTTTAGCATGACCGCTTCTGAAAAAAATTTAAGAACTTGCAAGCAAGGTCACCAATATTATAAAAGCAGCGACTGTCCAACCTGCCCAACTTGTGAACAAGAACGCAAGCCTGCACATGGATTTCTATCTGTACTCTCAGCCCCAGCAAGACGGGCACTAGAAAACAATCGGGTAACCACTTTGCAACAGCTATCCAATTTTACAGAGAAAGAGATTTTGCAATTTCACGGGATGGGCCCCAGTTCTTTGCCCAAACTTCGGAAGGCTTTGGAGGAAGAGGGATTATCATTTAAACCATAGATACCTGTTGTTTCAAGATAATTCAAGCCTCGCCTTGAATTTTTGGGTATAATAGAGGATATGGATTTTTATGGAGTCATTTAATTTATCAATTATATGTCATTTTGGTGATATTCATAGTGTCGTTTGTGGTGTCAGGCACCGGTCGTGGACAATTTAGTGCATTTTGTCTGCACGGGGTGGACATTTATATGATATTGGATGTTTCTAATTACATATTGTGGTTCTGGGGTTTGTAGTTTTATCTTTGGTTTTTGTTTTGTTTATTTTTTGAGCAGTTTTGTTCATTTTTTATATGGTTTTGTTCAATTTCAGGGGACTTTTGTTCAATTTTTTATAGGTTTTGTTCATTTTTCATGGGGTTTTGTTCAATTAGACATTTATTGGAAATTATCAGCTAGTTTTTAGCCTATTATGTTCTCTCCCCCAACAAAGGAGTTTTTGTATCGATGCTTAAAACAAGGTTTTTGAAATTGATGACAACTAAATTAGGGGACGGCCGCTTTCTTCTTACGGCTGAGAATGAAAAAGGACGCACGATGAACCCGGTTCAGTGGAAGAATCTCGTTTTCAGCAGTCATGAAGAAAGCTTCTTTGGCACGCTCCTTGAAACGGAGACTGTCAATGACGTGGAAGGTGTTGCGCTAAGCAGCTGGCATCTCGTATCTCTCTTTGCCAAGGAGTCGTTTAATCGCTACATCGAATGGGATTGGAATGAGCAATCTGAGATTTGCTTAGCAGCCGCCCATTCACTATATGAAGGCATCTTGGAAAAAGATTGGCTGCCGGACTTTTCGGTCTGGGAGCATGGCGATTTCCGATGGAAGCTTCCAGAGCGTGTGAAGGAAGAGTTTGACCCCTCGTTTTGGGAACAACAAATTGAGGATTCCGAAGAACCCAGCGAAGGTCCAATTGATGTGCCGATAGACCCCCATCTAGGGACGACTAAGACTTATATCTCCGACCTCTACAACGAGGCCCTCGATGGCTACCTTACGCGGAATTCAGCGATGAAGGAGTTGTTCGGGCCGAAGCTCGATCTGCTCCGCAAGCAAAATATCTCGGGCGGCGAACTCGCACGCTATTTTGATGAGGAAAGCTGGTTGGAATGGGTCGGGATTAAAGAAAGTGACACGCCGTTTACAATCGGGCTCCGTCTCGATGAGCCGCTTGATGGCGAAGGCGCGTGGAGTCTGGATTTATTTTTACGAGGAAAGAAAAATATCGATGAGGTCTATGATGTCGATGGCTCCGCCAAGATACCGGCGAAGTGGCGTCCCTTTTTAGAAAAGGTCGACCGTGAGCGCGGGCGCTGGGTGCGATTGATTCCGTGGTTGGGCGAAGATGGTTCCTTCAAGACGCATCTTAGCGAGGAAGAAGCGTGGATGTTTCTGACGGAGGCGAGTGAGACCTTGGTGGCGTTGGATGTCGAAATTCTTCTCCCTTCTTGGTGGCAGGCGATGAAGAATGCCAATTTGAAGGTAAAGGCGTCGCTGAAGGGGACTTCGAGTCACCGCCCATCCTTCGTCGGACTTCAGGCGATGCTTGATTTTAACTGGCGCTTTTCAATGAATGGTGTCGACTTGTCCGAGGATGAGTTCGGGAAACTTGTCGAGGAAAAAAGACGGCTTGTTTTTATTCGCGGCCGCTGGGTGAAGCTGGATCCGCAGTTTATTCGACAGATTCAAGATATGATGAAACGTGCCGAAAAAGAAGGCTTGCATGTTCGCGATTTGCTTGAGCAGGAGCTAATTGAGGAGGATGCACCTGAGGATGAACTGGAGAACCCGAAGGCATTTGCGAAGATTCAAATCGAGTTGAACCGTCAATGGAAGCAAATGATCAAGCAGCTGTCAGAAGTGCACGAAATTCCGCTTGAGGACGTGCCACAAGGACTGCAAGGCGAGCTCCGACCATACCAGCAGCTGGGGATGAGCTGGCTTTGGTTCTTGCGCCAATACGGATTTGGTGCCTGCCTCGCCGATGATATGGGCCTCGGGAAAACCGTCCAGCTAATCTCCTATCTATTAAAGGTGAAAGAAGTCGTCGGCGATGAGTTGACTGTGGTGCCTGACACCGAGACTGGAAATGACACTCAAAATAAGGTGAAAAAGCGCTCCAAGAAGGATGAAGATGCCAAGTCTGCCGCTAAGGTTCCAACGAAGGCGGCGCTGATTATTTGCCCGACTTCTGTGCTTGGAAACTGGCAGAAGGAGCTGGAGCGTTTTGCACCGGAGCTGAAGGTGTATTTGCATTATGGGTCGAACCGTCTCAAAGAGGAAGCTTTTGCCGCCAAGGCCAAGGAAGCTGATATCGTATTAACTTCGTATGGCCTGAGCCACATTGACCTCGCGGAGTTCGAGTCGCTGATTTGGAGCTCGATTGCGATTGATGAAGCGCAAAACATTAAAAATGCGCAGACGAAGCAATCAAAGGCGGTGAGAAAACTGCGCGGCCGCCACCATATCGCGCTAACCGGAACCCCGATGGAAAACCGCCTTTCAGAGCTGTGGTCTATTTTTGATTTTACCAATCACGGCTATCTCGGCAGTTTGGGCCATTTTCAGAAAAAGTTCGTGATTCCGATTGAAAAGGATGAAAAGAAGGACAAAGTGCAGCAGCTTCAATCATTGATCCGGCCGTTTTTACTGCGCCGCACGAAAAAGGATGAAGAGGTTGCCTTGAATCTCCCTGATAAGCTCGAGCAAAAGGAATATTGCCCGCTTACCGCTGAACAGGCCTCGTTGTATGAGCAGCTCATCCATGATACGTTTGCGGAAATTGAAAAACTGTCCGGCTTTGAGCGTAAGGGATTAATTTTACAAATGCTTAGCCGTTTGAAGCAGTTGTGCAACCATCCGGCTCTTTATCTGAAGGAAAAGTCAGCCACCCGCCAACTTCTGGAACGTTCAAATAAGTTGGAGAAACTGGTCGAATTGGTCGACGCGGTTTTGGAACAGGGTGAAAGCTGTCTGATTTTCACCCAATATATCGAAATGGGCGAAATGATCAAAAGCACGTTGAAGAAGAAATTTGGCATTGAGGTGCCATTTCTCAATGGAAGTGTGCCGAAAGTGAAGCGTGACGAGATGATTGAGCGGTTCCAGAATCAGGAGTTCCCGGTGTTCTTGCTGTCCTTGAAAGCTGGCGGAACGGGGCTGAATCTGACAGCCGCTAACCACGTAATCCACTACGACCGCTGGTGGAATCCGGCCGTTGAGAACCAGGCGACGGACCGCGCCTACCGGATCGGCCAATCCCGCTTCGTTCACGTTCATAAGATGATTTGCACAGGTACGCTTGAGGAGAAAATCGATGCGATGCTCGAGAAAAAGCAATTCTTGAATGACCAGATTATCCAAAGTGAGAACTGGATTACCGAGTTATCGACGGATGAACTGAAGGATTTGGTCTATCTGGGCTGACGTGGTTCCCCGAAAAGCAAACTAAAAAAGGTGGAAAGAGTCATATTTCGGGTAATATGGTACCTAGAGATAGGACACTTGAAAAAGAGTGTTTCATCTCTAGGTATTTTTTTATATACTAAAATCTTAAGACATGGGGATTAGGGGAACGACTATGAGCAAAATTACATTTTCAACTAAAGAAATAAAAATACTTCAAAAGAACCCAAATGTACAACGGGTCAGCAGCTTATCAATTACATATACAGATGAATTTAAAAATAAATTTATAGATGAATACGGGGTAGGTAAACTCCCTAGACAAATCTTTGAGGAAAACGGCTTTGATATGAGCATTTTAGGTATGAAGCGGATCGAACAATCTGCATTTAGGTGGAAAAAAGCTTATGAAAAAAATGGGTTAATTGGACTCTCAGACGGACGGAAAACAACCCCAGGTAGGCCTTTAAAACGAGAACTGACTCAAGAAGAGATTATAGAGAGGCAGGAAGCACGAATTAAGTTGCTGGAAGGACAGGTGGAGCTGTTAAAAAAGCTAGAAATGACAGAAAGGAGGCTGCTAAAGAAAAGTCAAAACCTAGAGACGAGTAAGATATTCCAGCTGATTTATGAGACTATAGATCAAAATCAGTTTAAACAGATGACAAAGTATTTTTGTAAGCTTTTAGGGGTGTCTCGTTCTGGATATTACAGCTATCAAAAAGCAGCCGAAAGCCGATTTGAAAGAGAGCAAAAGGACTTAGAAGCGAAGGAAATAATAATGAAAGCGTTTAATCGACGCGGATATAAGAAGGGTTCACGTTCCATCAAAATGATATTGAATAATGAATACGACCATAAAATTAGCAGAAAAAAGATCCAAAGAATTATGAACAAGTATGAAATCATTTGCCCCCATAGAAAGGCAAATCCTTATAAAAAAATAGCAAAGGCAACTAAAGAACATCAGGTCGTTCCAAATAAATTAAACAGAGAATTTAAGCAAGGAATTCCAGGAAAGGTATTACTAACCGATATTACCTACTTACCATATAACGGGGATATGGCTTATTTGTCGGCCATAAAAGATGCCTCCACCAATGAACTTTTAGCATATCATGTTTCGGATCGCATCACGTTAGATATCGCAACAAAAACCATTGATAAATTAATGAAGAATAAGAAAATTAGTTTACATTCAGAGGCATTTATCCATTCGGATCAAGGAAGCCATTATACCAGCCCAAAATATCAGAATCTGTTGAAGAAAAATGGTTTAGGTCAATCTATGTCTAGGCGAGGCAATTGTTGGGATAATGCCCCAATGGAATCTTTCTTTGGTCATTTAAAGGATGAGGTAGACTATCAATCATGTAAAACATTAGACGAACTAAAGGCAAAAATAAATCATTACATGGTTTACTATAACAATTATCGTTATCAATGGAATTTAGAAAAGATGACCCCTATTCAATATAGGAATCATCTTTTAGTATCATAACTCTTTTTTTCATGTGTCCTTGACACGGGTACCAGATTAGACTCTCCCCACCTTTTTCTTTTTGTAAAAATTCTATCTCTGCGTATTCGCTTTACCTGCTACCACATCAAAGGTTAATTCCGTCCGTGCTTCATAATAATATGAGGATAATCCGAAATTATATTTGTCCTTTGATTCCACAAATATAGTATAGGTGCCTGGTTTTTTTGCTGTCCATGTCAACGTATTGCTAACACCATAATCTTGCAATACCATGAGGTCTCCCTTTTTATCAAGGACATAGAAGCGATATTCTGGAGTCCTGCTTCCTTCAGAGGCAGCAGTAAACTGAATTGGCTCCTTAAAGACCTGTGGACCAGGCTTAACTGTTGATACACTCACGGTAGTAACCTTTTCGTCTTGAACTGTTACTTCAGTTGCAAAACTTACATTACCCGCTTTGTCAGTAGCCGTTACAGTAATCTTCGCTCCTGCTGCTTGTTTAGCAATAGTCATTGTATAGTTACCTTCAGCATCAGCAGTTGCTTTGCCAATTTCCTGACCGTTGACCTGCGCATTAATAGATGCTCCAGCTTCTGCTGTACCGTTGATGACTAAATCATTGTCGTTCACACCACTACTTACAACCGGTGCAGCTGGTGCAGTTACGTCACTTACGATTACTTCAGCTGCGTCACTAACGTTCCCCGCTTCATCCGTAGCCGTTACAGTGATCTTCACGCCTGCTGCTTGCTTAGCGATTGAAATCGTGAATTTACCCTCTTGATCTGCTGTTGCAGAACCAATTTCTTGTCCATTGGCATGGGCAACAACTTTTGCACCTGCTTCAGTCGTTCCTTCAATAGAAAGGTCTACATCTGTTACACCCTTTACTACTGGCACTGATGGAGCAGTCGTATCCGCTGTCCCGACTAGTTCTCTTGTATCTCTGACACGAATCCGCGTACCCTGTGCAAACGCACCAGATAAACCAACAGCCTCTAATGTGTCGCCTTTTTTAAGAACTGGTACTTGGACATTGCTTTGGTTCACAATGTATCCATCTGTGAACACTAACACATCACCAGAACCATCGTTGATAACATAAGAGTTTTCGTCAAATTTAGATACGACTTTCCCCTTTACCTTCACAAGGAAACCTTGGTTGGCAGCTGATGTTGCTTCCCCAGTGGCTACTTGTTTCGGCACGACAGGATCGCCTGATCCAAGTTTAATAACATCCTTCGCAAAGCTAGTAAACTCTAACTCAATATTATTATCAAATCGCTTAATATGACCATAAACACGTACTTTGTCGCCTGCTTTTAATGAACCATCTGGAACTTCAAGGTAAGCCATAATACCGCCAGTCTCATCTTGTAGGTTGAAAGCATCAAAGAAGACGCCTGCTCCAGTTGTAACGGTACCTTCAACGACTACATCGGTGTCATCGGCTAGTTTACGAACATCGGCAATGTTGGCCACTTTCATTTCACGATGGGCTAACCAGTTGACTGCGTTAAAGGTAAATTCATCGTTACCTTTTGGTTCATACGATTCATCCATCTGTTTGTTGTTAAAAATGTTCATACCTGAAACAATGATTCGGCCATTGTCACCAATTTCTTCAGATGCGATTAATGGAATTTCTGAGCCTCCGGAAGAGTCAGAAACCGCATCATAGGTGTAGCCGCCTTGGATATTTCCTTGATACGTGGTTTCATTTCCTTTTGCTAAAATAACTACCTTACCAGATTCGGTCAGTTTGCCGTTATTTACTCCTGACAAGCTTCCACCGCTATAGTAATCAATGAAAGAAACTCGGTCAGTCATATGATTCGTGACAAGTCCTGGATGAACTCTGACGGCATAAGGGCTAACCGTTGGATCGCTCCAGAAGTTACCGCTCTTACTTAAGTCAAATACGCCATCATTCCCCATCCGAATACCCGAACCAATATCACTTAATAAGCTGTTATTAATCGTAGGGTCTGCACTGTTATTGCTCTTACCTGCCATTAATAACGAGCCGCCATTTTTCACGAATTTCGCAACGGCTGCATTTTCGTCAGCAGTTAGTGCAATTCTTGCATTTGTTAAAACTAATACCTTCACATTTGCCAACACTTCGTCCGTAAGGGCTACTTTATTTTCAGCTACGGTGTAGCCCTCTTTTTGAAGCATAAGCGTGAACGCTGTTAAGTTATTTTTGTAAGTTCCACTGTCGCTGCTTGTATTTTCGTTTCCATGGTTGGCATCGATTAATACTTTCACACCTAGTGGTTCTTTGATTTTTACAGGTAAAGAATATTTCACATCACCAAGGTCTAAACCTTCATTGGATGTGACGACGACAATTAGTTGGTGGTCGCCTTTAATTGGGTTTGCCCACGTAGCTGTCGCAGTTGCAGAGTTCTTTGTTAAAATCGATGAAATATTATTTGTGCCAATGAAATTCTCAGGCTTTACTTCATCATAGTAGAAGTCTACCTTTAAGTTTTTGACTACTTCTGTACCGTTGTTCGCAACAGTTGCTTTTAATGTCGCAGGGTTGCCGCCTACAATCACGTCACCATCAATATCGATTCCATTTACTTTAACATCGACTGATTCTTCTTTTGACCAGATCGGTGAGGAGTAAATTCTTTCTCCGTCCATTTGTGTTACTTTGACAACGAACCATTGCTGGCCACCTGTAACTGTATAGGTTGGTGTCCATTCGAAGTCTTTTTCCATTGGTGTAATGGAATCGACTACTTTTCCATCATTAGAAATTAATTCAACTTTAGAAATTCTATCATCTGACTTATAAGTAGTAGGAAGGTAGTTATAGTTCGTGCTATTCTTCGCTTCTGCTACTAAGTCACTACCAGAGATTTTAAAGTTTAATTTTTTGCTATCAACGGTTGAACCCATATAGTAGCCGTTTGCTAACACATCTAACGTGAAGTTTGGATCCTCTTCCATGTAGACACGCATATTACGCATCGAATGTAGAAGGGATGCTTCCGAAAGATCATCGGCAACGATTACGGTACGAGCATTTACTTCTCCCCATGTTCCTTCATGGTTGTCTTCCCCATAAGTAGGGGCAACATGCCAGCCTAAATCAAGAGCAGAGTAGAATTTCGTTTCAGCATTGGCATAGCCATAGTGTCCTGAACCGTTACCAACCTCTAGCATCGTAAATAATTTATCAACGTCACTATTGTATGGTTTAAAGTTATTAAAGGCATTGGCAGACATATCAGGGTGGTTAAATTGACCCACGATATCATCATAGGTCATTACCCATGCATAATATTGGCTTAAGTCTTGGTATTGCTTGCCATTGATATTTCTGTCAATAAAGTTTTCTGATCCAAAGATATTGGAATGGCCCCAAGTGGTGGAAGTCATTTCAAATGCTGGGAATACTACATATTCACCATTTTTTGTATATTTAGTAGCTAGGTCTTTTGTTAACTGCCACTGGTCTCCACCAGAACGTTCCGGCACATCTTTTCCATCAGCAGTTTTGCGTGTTACGGTATCTGTTCCTAGTTTTTCAGGATCGATATCATGTGAATGGTCGGAGAAGGCAAACCAATCATAATTATGCGCTTGACCTGCAATTAACGCAGCTTCTGGTGTACCAGCACCATCATGAGAGATGTTTGTGTGGTTATGTGTTGTTCCACGGTAATGGTTACCGCCAGAGAAACGAGGAACCACTTCAAATGTCCATTCTTTTACGGCTTGGTTCCCTTTTACGTCTTTTGCCGTAACTTTTACTGTGTGAACTCCTAGAGCTAGTTCTTCTTCAGGTGTGTATTTCACCTGTGTCTTTGAGATGGTAGCAGCAGGAGCGGTAAGCTCGTCGCCATCCAACCACATCTGGACGGAACCATCTTCAATTCCACTTGGATCATTAATTAAAGCGGTAATTTCAGGGTGTGGACTTTCCACTCTTGTTTCATTTTGCGGTTTCTCACCACTGATTGTTGGTGCATCTGTATCTTCTTTTAATGTTACAGCTAATGGCGCCTCTTTCGTACCAGCTGATTGAACTTGAATACCTGCTTTTGCTTCAATATAATACTCGAATCCATCTTGAGGTACGTTTGCTGCTTCTAACGTAACGGTATAACGGCCTTCGCTGCCTTTTGCCATTGGTAAGACAGTGTATTCTGTCGAACCCGTTGGACGGTAGTATGTTGTTACGGATTCAGCACCATCCGCAGTGGCTGCAAATTCAACATTTACCTCTTTGTAAACACTTGTTAATGGTGTGTGAGTGATCCCAAGAATTGGCCGAATGTCACTAAGATCACGCGGGTAAACTTGGTATCCATTCTGCGGGTTGGCATTGGTAGAATATTGCCCTAATACACCTGTTACGGTATAGCTTTTTCCAATGGCAAGGTCTGTATCAGGAACGATTCCTGTTGGACCCATCACCCGAATGGTTGTACCTTTATTGTTTGCATCGACAAATGTAACATTATAGTTTGCACCTGAAGCGGCTACTGCCGAAACTTTACCAGTCACCGTGACAAGCGTTCCTTCCAGCGGCTCAGCTGTTGCAAACGTATTTAAATCAAGAATCGTCAATTGTGTTGGATTTGGGATTGGATTCCCTTCACTAATCTTCTCAATTGATACAGGTTCAAATTCTGCTAAACCATTATAAACAAGGACTTTACCCGTCATTCTTAATTTGTCACCTTTTAACACATTGTATGGAGTGACTAAGGAAGAATTAAATATGTTAATCCCTGCTGTATCGTCTTGAATATAGAAGTTTTGCTTTTGTGTTCCTAAAATTTGATTATCTACTGTTGCTACACCTTCAACGGTAAAATATTTATTTACGTTGATGGTTTTACCATTTGCATCCGATGCGCGAACATCTTTTAGCTTGGTCACAACTGATAAATCAGCTTTTGTCACTGCGACAGGAGTACTTTCTAACATAATCCCCTTCGCCGAGCTTGTAATTTGTGTTAGATAAACCGTATCAGGAGCATCTGCAATTGTTGTTGAAAAATCGCCCGCAGTCCCTGATTTCAGTTCTTTTAACTTTTCGGAAGGATTCGCTGTTCCATTTGGATAAATGCGAATCGTTGAATTCGCAACAGCGGCACCCGTATTACCGTTTAGATTACCTTGTCCATTAATGACCGCATAAGTTAATTTCGCTTGAGCAATTGACGCACTTGCTTTTGCTACATCGATTTGGATCGCAGCACTTTCATCCATATCTGTTTGTTTTGCCGCAATATATAAAGATGTATAGGTCTTAGCAGTTGTGAAATTGATGGAAAAAGTTCCATCATCTGCTGCATTTCCCGTCGCAACAGCCGTCCCCTTCGTAGAGCTTTCATATACATTAATAACAGAATTTGCGGCCGCCGCATCTACAGCCCCTTTTACTGTTACATTCGTACTCTGTTGGATAACTTGGACGTTAATACCCTTTGGCTGCAAGCTTGTTACAGGAACCATTGGGGTCTCCCCTGGGCTCGCAGTGTTTCTAGGTGTAGCAACTGCACCAACATAGAAGTCGGCTGCGTTGTCATCAGTGTCCCATGCATTTCCTTTGCCAGGAGCAGGGTCCACGTTAGCGTATGGACGACGTTGAACGCTTGTTGTATTTGATGGTGCTTTGGTAGCTGCAGTACCTTCGAAAGAAGTTGCCCCGCCCATACCAACAAAATCAATGGTATCAGCTGGTTTAGCACCAGTGGCCGCCGTCGTTTTGTCTTTGAACAAGGCGATTTTTGCACCTGTTCCAGACATTGTTAATGCTCCAGAAGCATCTGGTGTTGGAAGATTCACACCAGTGGCCCCGCCGCCTTCTGCAATCAAGTAATATCCATGAGCTTTGATTGTGCCTGCCAATGGCGTAACTTGCCATGAGGTTCCTGATGTGGAAGCATATTGGACTGACCAGCCATCAAGTACCACATCTTGATCAGTTGGATTATATAATTCAATAAAATCTTTATTATATGGTGCCCCTGCATTACCTCCCCCTCCAAAATACTGTGAGATAACAACATGATCAGCCTGTTCTGCATGGGCCTTTCCAATTAGACCACTTGGCAAAAAAGTACTGATCAAGAGAAGTGCTGCCATAATCGTACTTGTCCAACGCTTATACTTCCTTTGTCTTGCTTTCATTCATCTACCACCCTTTGTAGTAATTTCGTTTGCAAACATTAACTGGAAACGCTTACATATTTGCCTCCTTTGAATGTTTTCGATTACTCTATTATTCTACAAAATATTTAACACTATGAATATAGTAATATTTAGATAATTATTTCTAAATAGACTAAATTATCTTTCAACGGGTATACAAAGACTAATAAGATGTGATTATATTAAGGTGGTTTCACCTTTTTTAACACTCTCGGACTATTTAAGTCACTATTTTAAAATAACATTCAGGAGGTTCGTCTGTGGTTTCATTTTTCTCTACAATTCAACATATAGGGAGTTTTTTCGTTAGAAGTCAGATATGTAGTTTTCTTTCTATATTTTTCATTGCATCCATCTCTTTCCCTATGATTGCCGATGCACACGCATATAGTGCAAGTTATACAAAAATAACAATGGATGACAAGAAAACGGAAGTGGTATTCACACTTGATTCTCTATCGCTTATCGAATTATTACCTGATATTGATCGAAATAAAAACTGGGTCCTTGAAAAATCAGAACTGGAAAAGGATCGGCATCATCTTGAGGAATTAATTACTGAAGGTTTGACATTGGACAGGAACAACAAAGAAGTAACACCAATGGTCGAGAAAATGAAGCTTGTGAAAAAGGAAAATAAAGAATTTGTTTCCACAACGATGACCTATCCTGCCTTTTCGCCGGGTGACACGATCGTCTATAATGATGGCTTTTATTTTAATGATACTGGGGCTAATTATGTCGACCTGATTTCCGCCGACTTGATGGGCCAGACGAGCGAGGCAGTCTTACAGGGGAAGGAACGCACCTGGACGATTCTGTTAACGGAAGTGCAGCAAGAGCAAGGACAAGACCAAACCACACAACCTGATACTGGTACAGCGCAAGATCATCCTGAGGCGGTTAAACCTGTTGAAAAACCACCGACTTCTTCGTGGTTTTCATTTTTCAAACTAGGAACTCTTCATATCCTTACCGGCTATGATCATCTATTATTTCTGTTTGCCTTGTTACTTCGCAAGCAAACGTTTAAGCAATATGCAGCCATTGTTACATCGTTTACGATTGCTCATAGTATCACGCTAAGTTTGGCCGTATTAGGCTGGATTACGCTGCCTTCACGGTTTGTCGAGGCAGTGATTGCCTTTAGTATTTGCTATGTGGCCGCAGAAAATATTTTCAGGAAGGAAATCCGCCACCGTTGGACGATCACCTTTCTATTCGGGTTAATTCATGGACTAGGATTTGCAAGTATCTTACGCGAAATGTCGATTCCAAAAAGCCACCTTGCTATCGCCTTGGTGAATTTTAATTTGGGAATTGAGGCTGTTCAACTCTCACTTGTCCTTTTACTGCTCCCATTATTGTCCTATATGTTCAAGTTTAAAAGCTCCCGAAAAATCGTCACCTATGGTTCATATGCCATTGTTGCGATGGGCGCCATTTGGTTCATTCAAAGGCTATTTTTTTAAAAAGAAAAAGGCTGTCCTTTCCCGCTAGAACGAGCGAGATTCGGGGCAGCCTTATTTCATTTTTCTGTATAATTTTGCTATTCCGCCTATTAGGTAATCGCTTTCATGTGAAGTGATTCACAAGTATAATAAGAATATAAAGAATCTAATCTAATCACCCAATTCAGGGAGGAAATTACGATGCTTACAGACTTTTTATTTGAACTTAAAAACTGGTGGTTTGGCGAGTCATTTGATGAAGTCGAGGAATTTGAACGGCTTGAGTCCAAGCATACCAGAGTTCACCATGACCAATATATGAACGAAATTATCCGTGTTCATTAATCTATTTTTAACATTCAAGTAAGCCCCTTCTTAATAGAACGGGCTTCTTTTTTTGAAAAAAAAATCAACTAGCATAGCCCTAGGAAATAGAAAGCAAACTAACATCGTGGGTGCTGATAACAGTCTAGTTAGCGTCCATGAAGGAAAACGAGGCGGGTGGTGGAAAAATGGCGAAAAATAAGAATAACCAGTTTAAAAAGAAACATAATACGGCTCTGCCCAAAGCAGATTTAGAATTTGCGGAAGAGCGAGGAAATGGATTTGAAAAAGTAGCTTTAAAGGCTCAAAAAAGTCATAATAAGTAACCAAAACGGGACCAATGGGCCTGTCCCTACTGATGTTCTAAGGGCGTTTCTGTTCTATGCACGCAGAAACGCTTTATTTAACTTTTCCTTGTAGGGGCTCCACTCTGACTTTTATAATATCACTGGGTCCTGTGTGGCGGTTATTTCTGATTATTTTTTCAGTAAGCGCCTGAGACAAGCTTAGATTAAAAGGGCCCCATTAGGCCCCCTGTGATTACTCTTTTATCCCCAGGACACGAATCCGCTTATAATCAGCAATCCACTCACCGTTCCGGAATAATCCTGTTCTTAGGGAATCTTCAACACGAGTGACGATTACCTCTTTTGTTTCGGTTGTTACGCCTTCGAACATGCCAGTGGCAAACATCTCGATCCAGTTTTTCAGTCCCAGTTCTCCGTTTAAAGGCGTTGGCCGATCAAAGTGTTCGGCGTGGGTTACGCGAAATCCCACTTGTTCCATTATGGAAGTGTATTCACCAATGCTTGGATAGTACCAAGGGAACTTCTCTGATTGATACGGGACTCCCACCTCACCTAATTGATTCATGATTGCGCCGATAATTGTCTGGACGTTGCCTTTCCCGCCAAATTCAGCGACAAATCTTCCTCCAGGTTTTAAGGCCTGATAAATCGACTGCAGCGCCTGTCTTGGCGTTTTAATCCAGTGAAGTGTCGCATTAGAGAAAACAGCATCAAACTCGTTACTATACCGCATATTGACAGCATCCTCGACGATGAAGGTGATATCTGGGTACTTCTTTTGTGCTTGCTCGACCATATTTTCGGATTTATCCATCCCCGTAATATCGACGCCTTGCTTACTCAGTTGGTTGGCAATATCCCCCGTTCCACAGCCAAGATCAAGTATCTTTTCACCTGGCTTCGGTGCAAGCCATTGAACTAATTCCCCTCCCAAATGAGAAACAAAGGAATGCTCTTTATCATACAAACTCGCATTCCAACCATCCACTTGCACTTTGCCAACCATTCAAACAACCCCTTAGTCATAAATACTTACATACCATAATTATAACAAAGGAGTGTTCAAAGCATTCGTTTTTTGTCCTCCTGATATGGACGAGTGTCCGCAAGTAGTGCCTGACACCATTATTGTGGAGAGGTGTCCACAAGTAGTGCCTGACACCAATGTACTATTATTGTTTCTCGGAGGTCTTCCTCATCGTGCCCGTTAGGAGGCGCACGATGAGGAAGGTGGACGCTATCAAGCTGAAGCTAAATAGGGCGGTCCATGACTTTTTATATTTGATTAATTTTAAGTAACCTTTTTTCAGCTGTAAACTCTTCCCATTTACCACTGAAGTAACTTTTTCCTTTAGACGGGAAATGAAACAGCTCTGCATTTACCGTCGAAGCCATTTTTTCCTTTGAATGGTAAATGGAAGGGCCCTCCATTTACCCTAGGAGCCGACATTTCCTTTGGACGGGAAATGAAAGAATAGAAAAAAGGCCAATCCCATTAGCGAGATTGGCCAGTACACACCACACGGACAAATAAGCGAATTTGTCCAATTTGTTATTTTTAGCTTTAATACAGAAAGTTATCATAAAGAGTACTGCTTTTAACTACTATCAAACTCTAGGTTCCCAAATCGAAGTGTAAAATTACACCTTATTAGCGGAATTTAGGATATATCAGCGATGCTAGGCCATTTATCAGCGAATCGAAAAATTGAGTTGAATTACTTAACTGTCCCCCTCAGGAGGATAGTTGTGTTTTCGTGGTGCCTGACACCATTGTCATTTTTGCAGTTGCTTGTTCTTTCCGCTCCAGCGCTCGACTTAGCCCTGTGAGGATGGCGGCTGCCAGTACCATTAGGGCTCCAATCCAAGTGGTGTGGATGAGGCCGATGGAGTCGGTGATGATACCACCTAAGTAGGAACCTATCGCGATTCCGGCGTTGAATGCGGCAATGTTGAGGGCGGATGCGACATCGACGGCACTCGGGACGTAGCGTTCCGCGAGGATGACGACGTATACTTGCAGTCCTGGAACGTTCATGAAAGCAAGTAAGCCCATCAAAATAATCGTGATGAGGCCCGCGATTTTGAACGGTGCCGTGAACATTAGGACTAACAGCACAACGGCTTGGACGATAAACATATAGAATAGTGAACCTATCGGATTGCGGTTGGAGAGCTTGCCGCCCATCATATTGCCTAGCGCGATCGCCAATCCGTAGGCCAGTAAAATAATTGCGATTGATCCTTCTTTAAAACCAGTTATTTCCTGTAGTAATGGTGATAAATAAGTAAAGACAACAAATGTCCCGCCATACCCCAGGGCCGTGATGGCGAATAAAAGTAGGAGTCGGCCATTGGTTAGGAGCTTGAACTGATCCCGAGTGCTCGTTCGGGTTCCTTTTTTCAAAAAAGAAGGTATTAAAGCCCAGTTGGCGATAAAGCCGATGATTCCAACGATGACTATGAGAATGAAGGCAAGCCTCCAGCCGTATTGTTGGCCGATGAATGTTCCGAACGGGACACCAGTGACGGTGGCAACGGTGAGGCCAGAGAACATGATTGATATCGCACTGGCACGCCGGTTGGCCGGGACGAGGTCAGCGGCGATGGTGGAGCCTATCGACATGAAGACACCGTGCGACAGTGCGGAAATCACGCGGGCCGCGAGCAAGACGCTGATGGTTGTGGCGCTTGCGGCGATTCCGTTACCGATGATGAAGACGATCATGATCCATAGTAAAAGGGTCTTGCGTGACATTCTCGATGTTAGTGATGTTAGGACCGGTGCCCCAAATGTGACCCCGAGTGCGTATAGGGAGACTGTTAGTCCGGCGGTTGTGACGGGAATGTGCAAATCCTCGGCGATGAGCGGCAGCAGGCCGACACTGATAAATTCGGTAGTTCCGATTGCGAAGGCGCTGACGGCTAGGGCCAGTAATGCGAATGTGCTTTGCTGTTTATTTAAAGGCATGAATTTTCCTCCTCAGTTGTGTAGGTTTATTTAATAAGGTATGCTTGTTTTCATCCGGCAAATGTTATTATGGGGTATATGAGAGATTACCGGAAGTACGCACTTTAAAGTGATATAGGTACCCAAAGGTGCTATAGGAACTTTTTAGTTCCTATAATCCTGGCTGAACATGATTTGAGGAGGAAGATGAAAATGGAAAAGAAGAAATATAATATATCAGTTGAGGCGACGCTGGAGGTAATAGGCGGGAAGTGGAAGTGTGTCATTCTCTGCCATTTGACGCATGGGAAAAAGCGGACGAGTGAGTTAAAGCGGCTGATGCCGAATATTACACAGAAGATGCTGACGCAGCAGCTGCGTGAGCTGGAGGAGGACGGTGTGATTAATCGGATTATTTATAATCAGATTCCGCCGAAGGTTGAGTATGAGCTGAGTGAGTACGGCCGGAGTCTGGAGGGGATTCTGAATTCGCTCTGTACCTGGGGTGAAAATCATATAGAGAAGGTATACGGGGATAAGTTTTCAGTCCTTGAGGAAAATGTCTTGAATGATCATCTTAAATAGATCGTGCTAATAGTGTTTTCGGTCGGTGGCAGGCACCAATTTCTGCATTATACTCGTGATAATGGAGTTTTCGGTGTCAGGCACCAATTGTCATTAGTGTCAAAAAAAAGACCTGACACTTTTTTGTGCCAGATCTTGTACTTATGAGTTGAAACTTCTAGTCTAGGACAATAATTTTCACGGTTCTTCTGCCCCATTGTAATGCTTTTGATCTAGTTGGCACTAACACATCGATTTTATGACCTTTAATTGCGCCGCCTGTGTCACCGGCAACGGCGATGCCGTATCCTTCTACCCAGACTTTACTTCCAAGCGGAATGACTCTTGGGTCAACGGCAATCAATTTCATATTCGGATGTTTACGAATATTGTAGCCAGCGGCAGTAATGTGATAGGACTCTTCCGGGCTGTATGCTGTAGCGGTGACATACATCTCATTACCGCTTACGGCTGTGTTTGTATTTGTATTCGTATTTGTATTGTTTTCACCAGCTGGAGCTGATTTTGTTTTTGGAGCGTTGGCCGCTTCTTGTTCATTTTTAATTTGTGCCTGAATTTCTTTCAGTTGTGATTCAACGCCTGCTTTTTCTTGCTCGGCCTGCGTCATTTGTTGAAGGATTTGATTATATTTTTGCTGCATTACGGTTAAAGCTTGTTGGCGTTTTTGCATGTTTTGATCGAGATCATTTTGCTGTTTCGAAAGCTTCTCTTGGTCTTCTAATAATACTTGTTCTTGTCTATCAATCTCTTTTTTATCATTTTCAATCTGCTGCAGGTCTTCCTTCTGGGATCCTAAGATATCTTTATCCGCATCCATCAGGGTTGAAACAGCGCTCGCGCGTTGGATAAAATCTGAGATACTATCAGACTCGAAGAATAAGTTAATCATCACATCGATGGAATCATTTTGTTGAAGTGCGACGGCCCGCTGCTTCATGATTCCTGTCCGAGCAAGAATTTTATCTTCGAGGGCGACAATTTCTTGTTTCTTTTTTTCAATCAGTTGATTTGTTTCGTCTATTTTTTGCTGCGTGTCCGCCATTATCTCTTTATTTTTTGTAATCTCACTGTAAAGAGAGTTCAATTCTTGTTTAATTTTATCTATTTCTTGATTAACGGTTTGCTTTTCTTGGGCTTTTTGCTCCACCATTTTTTGTTTCTGTTCTAGCTGCTGCTTCGCGTTATGTAGGTCTTCACTGCTTGTTTGTGCATATGTAACCATAGACCCCGTTACTGATAGCATGATGGTAAGTAACACGAGAATGATACGCTTTTTTGTCGTTTGCATACGCTTTCTCCTTTCCTTAGTACTCTTATTTATACCAGAAGAATATGCCAGCAATGTTACAAAAAGATTAAAACTACATCACTTTTTGTCTTATTACAATAAAAAGTGTCATTTCTGTGTCATAACAGTGTCAACTTTTAGTACAGAAAAAGGACGTAGCGGTGCCGCTTTTTGGTGTCAGGCACCACTACCAAATGTAAAATAATTCACCATTTTACTCTATTCTGTTCCTCCTTTAACCTCTTACTCTCCGATAACGTGTCCGCTTTTCTCGCTTTTGTTAGTCGCTTTTTACCATTCGGGAATATTGCTAAAAAGGAAACCCTCTTATCTTCTTTTATTGCAAAATGATGGAGGAGCTCGAACACCTCTTTTTCGGTTAATTCGTTATTTTCTTTAACAATTTGTAGCGAATGACTATGACGGTCGTAGCTGATATGAATATTGGAATTATAAATTTGGATAGGAATAATTGCTTTTTTGTTAAAAGGGATGGATTGATAGGGAGAATCCTCTGTTGTGTGGGGCGACTGGGTTGCGAGTTGCACAGCATCGAAAAAGCTAGGTTTACTTTTGACTTCAACTTGCTGCTTGTTGTATTGCTCACCGATAAATACTATTGAGTTTTTTTCCACAAAAATAACTACCTCCAAATATTACAATTTTTTACACCGACTATCATTATTCGACAATAATTCCTTAATTCCTTTAATGAAATTATCCACCAGGTCATATTCTGTCGATAGTGTGCCATTTTTTCACATAAATCATTGTGCACAATTCACACAATCAAACCTAACACTTCTGTTTCTCGTTAAGTTAAACCTATGAATTGTTTGATTGGCGGTGAATTGGATGTCTTTATCAGAAAAATTAAGGGAATTACGCGACAACCGAAATTGGTCCCAGCAAACACTTGCGGATATGATGAGGATGGATCGGTCCACAGTTAGTCGCTACGAAACGGGTAGAAGTATTCCCAACTATCAAACGGTGGTTCGATTTGCTGAAATTTATCAGGTGGATAAGGAATATTTAGTGGAGGAACTCGACCAACTACTGCCTAAAACGGAGGGGTCTGGATTTATCGCAAAGGAGACCAGCGATGATCGTGATTTGTTGATTATTAACCAGTTTCTTCTGAATGAACCTGATTTTAAAATGGCCCTCATAGAACTTTATCTCATGCCGCCCAAGCGGAGGTCCTTTTACATTGATTCATTTATTAGCCAGATTAAAGTCAATAAGCATCATAAGGATAAATTTTAGGAAAAAGGGATGTTTAAGTTCCTGCTGTATAATCAACAAAGAAGCCGCTGATAAGTTCAGCGGCTTCTTTTAAAAAAACAGGGGGGTTTTTATATTAGTTTATCCCGTTAAAATGGTTTTATACATGTAAACAAAAAAAACCGGCAAACGGCAGCCGGAATAGTGGAGATGAAACACGAAGATGTGGTTGATTTTCTTTATCAAAATAGTCAGTTGCGGGGATATTTTTTAAAAAATAGTTGCCGGGAAGCTTGATATTGCATGCAACCGAGGCAAATTTTTTTGAATATCACTTAAAATCGTAAAGGAATGTTTTGTGAAGATTCATGTGGATATGTGGAGTACATTCTGATGAGGTTGTCTCTTTCCTTCATTTCATTTTGTTGTTCCTTAATGACCCATTCCAACTGGCTGACGCGCCTTTGGAGGCTATCGACGTTTTTATTTGCATTTCCAACCATTTTTATTAAGCTTTCCAGTAATTGCTCAAGGTTCCTGGCCATTTCATAGTTATCCCTCAATTGCCACTTCCTCCTTTTTCGGCTCAGGCTCAGGCGCAGGCACCGTCTCACTATGTGGCTTTGAGCTTAGGAAGCGGACCGTTTCGGCGATAACCTCAGTCACATATACCCTTTTTCCCTCTTTATTATCGTAATTCCGGGTTTGCAACCTTCCAGTAATCCCTATAACTGACCCTTTACGGCAATATTGGCTCGTATTTTCCGCCGCCCTCCGCCAAAGAGTACACTGAACGAAATCCGCCTCAATTTCGCCGTTTTGATTGCGAAAGTGTCGTGTCACCGCTAAAGTGATGTGGGCCACTGGCGTTCCTTCTGATGTCTTGTTTAGCTCAGGATCTCGCGTCAACCGGCCAACGAGTGTGACTTGATTGATCATTTTTTCATCTCCTTCTTTGTTTGATGATGCTATCATATCTTGCAGGTTCAATGGTTGTAAAATCGTGAAATGACCATTTTCGGGCTGATTTTTGGAGGATAATAGGTTTATCTTGAGGGTTTTTGTCAAAAAGTGGTGTCGTTTTTTACAGAAAAACCTATCTTTGAAATTTCGACAAATATTATTCGACATTTGCTTTACCTGAACCTATGTTATAATTTAGGAAAAGGAAATCAGGAGGTTGAGATGAAATCTTTTAAATTGTACTCATTAGATGTGGTCGAAGATGATGCTTCAGTGGAAGTTCCGTTGGTGGATGGTTTGATTCTCAATAAGGAAGACGAGCGCTCCACATGGCTGCTTGAGGCGTATACAGATTTGTCCCTCTATGATTATTTCAAAAAAATTTCCGAGCAAGACCGCGACATTATTGTCGAAGCCGTGATTACCAAGAAGGAAAATGCTCCAGCTTATTTTCAAACAAAAATTTGCTCATTGACTAAATTTGAAAAACATATTAGCGTTTTGTTGGAAGGCAAAATCCGCCGAAACAAAAGTGATTATTCGGAGCTGTTGCTTGAAAACCTCCTGCAAAAGGGGTTTGAAGGTCCCGCACTGCTTACTGAGTTCAGGGATAAAATAAAAAGTAAACCAAAGCTGAAAATAAAGTCGTAATAGTAGATAGAAGAAGGGACCTGGCAGAAAGTTGCCGGTCCCTTTTTTGGAAAAGGGGCGGAGCTCCGCATAAGCGAGTCAATTTAACCAGACGTAATGGGAATACAAATTTCCCGTGGATAAATGAATTGTAATTTGGCTCTGCTCACACCGCCTTTATTATGTTTTACTCGTCCTTATTATCGGCATCATGTCTGTCAATGTCGTCTTCGATGATTTCTTCCTTTTTGGTGTTGCTATCTTTCATTGGGTCTTTGTCGGTATCCGTATTTTTGTCCTCAGTGTTTGGATAATGGTTATTTCTGTTGTCTAAATCCATGTTGTCGTCATCGTATTTAACACCATGGGGATTATTCAGATTTGTTCGGTTGTTGTCATTTAAATCGTTGTTGTTTAGATTGTCATTATTATATAAATTGTTATCTGACGGATTGTTCACGTCTGGCGGTGGTGGATTTTGATCATCATTGTTATTGCAACCGGTTAACATAACAGCAGATAGAATGGAACCTGCGAGCAAAAGAAATAACTTTTTCTTCAAAATAAAGAAGCCCCTTCCAAACATAATTTGACCTATCTCTTATCGGTCTGTTTTTAGGGTTCCCGGCGTTTTTCAAATGATAGCAAGCATTTTTTTACAAAAATGTAAGCAGGCAGCCTCCGCAAAATGGGCGATAAAAAAGCGGCTGGAAATTTCTCTCCGGCCGCTTGATCTGCTTATTCTTTTTTCTCACCTAAGGCAAAAGTGATTTCCGCTTCACATGCCACTTCACCGTCAACGGTCGCAACAGCTTTTCCTTTGCCGATGGGACCGCGCAGGCGGACGATTTCCACTTCAAGCCGCAATTGGTCCCCTGGCTTGACTTGCTTTTTAAAACGGCAGCCATCAATTCCTGCAAAAAAGGCTAAGCGACCGCGATTTTCTTCCTTTTTCAACATTGCAACAGCCCCGACTTGTGCGAGTGCTTCCACGATTAATACACCAGGCATGACTGGATAATCAGGGAAATGCCCATTGAAAAATTCTTCGTTGGCACTGACATTCTTAATACCAACCGCGCTTTTTCCATCTTCGACTTCTAAGATGCGGTCGACCAATAAAAATGGGTAGCGATGGGGAATAATTTCTTTAATTTGTTCGATATCGAGCATGATATTAGTACCTCCTACTAGCAACAAGTGTTTATTACCTATTCTACTACTTAAGGTACACAAAAAGGAAGGGATTTACGTCCCTCCCTCCATTTATTTTCCTTTATCAACTAAATCAAGGATATGTGTCCAGGTCGATTCCTTGAAAACCTCAGCAATTTCTCCGCCGCCAAGCATTCCGTAGCCGACCACTGCGCCTGTCATCACACTGACGATGACCAATACAAGTAAAAGAATAATCCGCAGCCAAATCGGAATGAGCCGAATTCGAATCCGTTTATAGGACACCGGTTCCGTCTCCCCATTTTTTGACTCTATGGTTCGTTGGGCCTCACGAGTAGCGCTTTTTTCTATTTTTTTGACCTTCGACGTCGCGCCTTTTTCTCCTTTTTGGCTCGGAGCTTTGGTTGCTGCTTGTTGATCCGCACTCTTTGTTTTTGGTGCTACGGCCTGGGATTGCTTGTCGACATTTTGTGTTTTTTGTGTCACGGTCTGGGTTTGTTGCTTTGCATTTTCTGTTTTTCGTGCCACTGCCCGGGCCCGCTGTTCAGCATCCTTTCGAGCCTCGTCTTTGGCTCGCTGCACGGCGTCCTTCTGCTGCCGAGCTTCGTCCTTGGCTCGTTTCTCCGTGTCCTTCTGCTGTCGAGCTTCTTCCTTGGCGCGTTTCTCCGCATCCTTCTGCTGTCGAGCTTCGTCCTTGGCGCGTTTCTCCGCGTCCCTCTGCTGCCGAGCTTCGTCCTTGACTCGTTTTTCGGCGGCGTCCTTCTGCTGCCGAGCCTCATCCTTGGCGCGTTTCTCCGCGTCCTTCTTTCGTTGCAGCTCTTCGGCTTTGGCCCGCTTATATTCTTCTCTCGTTCTATATTCTTGATTTGGATTATCTACTGACATTCCTTAATTCCCCTTTAACTGAAGTCCGTCCATTTATTTTTATCTGGCATGGGATACCCCGGACTAGAGAGAGTTATACATATTATATCCATTTTTTCTGTTCAACTCATATCGCTGGGTGTTTCAATTTATATTTCTATAATTAATTTCGACAATTCCTCAAGTCTATTATAAAAAAGAAATGGAAAATACTCATCAACTTTTTACAGGAAATAGTCAAAATTGCTCAATATATGTCGTTTTGTTAGGTTTTTATGATATATTTTTTGATAAATTATCCCTAAACACAAATAAAAAAGCCCAATGATTGAGGCTTGTCCTGCCTGCTTCATTAGACTTTTTGTATGCAAGGTATGATGTCTTACAACAATAACCAAAAAAGGGTCAAAGAATGAACAATGAAACCAGTTTCAACTCGCAGGTCAAGGACAGTTTTTTCAAAAAACTCACCCAAACTTACGATTTGGAATCTTGTCGATGTTATCCAGCATAATTCCTGTTCCAATTGCCACACAATCCATTGGATTTTCAGCAACTAGGACGGGAACCTTTAATTCATCCGCTAGTAACATGTCGATGCCGTGCAATAATGCGCCGCCGCCTGTTAAAATAACGCCGCGGTCAATGATGTCAGCTGATAGTTCCGGCGGTGTGCGTTCAAGAACACTTTTCGCCGCCTGAACGATGACAGCAACCGATTCACGTAAAGCGCCCTCGACTTCTTCGGAACGAACTGTGATGGTACGAGGCAGACCACTCACCATGTCACGGCCGCGGATTTCCATTTCTTCCGAGCGTGAACCTGGGAATACCGTCCCGATGTTGATTTTAATATTTTCAGATGTGCGCTCACCGATCAAGAGTTTGTATTCTCGCTTGATGTAGTTGAGGATCTCCATGTCGAACTTGTCGCCGGCCATTTTGATGGAGGAGGAAGTCACGATATCGCCCATTGAAAGAACGGCCACATCCGTCGTTCCGCCTCCGATGTCCACTACCATATTTCCGCTCGGTTGGAAAATGTCCATTCCCGCACCAATTGCAGCTACTTTTGGTTCTTCTTCTAAGTAAATCTTTTTCCCGCCGCTCTTTTCAGCAGCTTCTTTGATGGCCTTTTGCTCCACACTCGTAATGTTCGTTGGGCAGCAAATCAGAATGCGCGGCTTTGATAAAAAGCCCTTTACGTTTAACTTATTAATAAAATGCTTTAACATTGCTTCTGTCACATCAAAGTCAGCGATCACGCCATCTTTTAATGGACGGATCGCGACGATGTTACCAGGTGTCCGACCAACCATACGGCGAGCTTCTTCACCTACAGCAAGTACGCGATTTGTATTTTTGTCAATTGCCACTACAGACGGCTCATTTAATACGATTCCACGGCCCTTCACGTGAATTAACACGTTTGCCGTACCTAAATCAATCCCAATATCTCTTGCAAACATTCTCTTTTCTTTCCTCCTTAAAACGGAATCCACATACTTTTCCTAATTGTATATTGTACCATACTCATGAAAATTTCCATACTTTTAGAAAAAAAAGATGGTATATTTTGCAGAAGGATGTCGAAGTGGAGGTTTCCTAGAGAATGCCTTTAAAATTTTCAGTTTTTTCAACGTTAATAGTTGGGGAATGAAGGCTTATTTTACAGCCTCGCCTTCCTTTTCTTCTTTCTGATATTTCATTTTTGTTGCCTCTCCCCCCCGGAGATGACGGATCGATTTATGATAATCTAAAATACCTTTAACCTCATTGGCTAGCTCTGGATTAATCTCAGGAAGTCTCTCAGTTAGATCCTTATGGACTGTACTTTTGGATACGCCAAACTCCTTCGCAATCACGCGAACCGTTTTCCTCGTCTCCACGATATACTTTCCAATCTTGATAGTTCTCTCTTTGATGTAATCGTGCACACTCTCGCCCTCCCTAAATTGGATGTGAGACGTGTGAAATGAGACCCGCTTATCACTTCGACGAATTCTGCTTCCGTATTGGTGTCATCAGTTTTGGTGTTGGTGTTGGTGTTGGTGTCAGGCACCATAAAAAGACACAAATCCACCACTGAAGGACACCCCTTGATGGGTGTCAGGCACCAAACGGCAGAAAGTAAGTTACCTTCTGTCTATACAATGAATAATCATGTCCCCGACTGAATATCCGTTAACTTCAAACGACTCTTCACCTCAAACACTCTCTTTGTAAAGGTTTGTAACCATTTTATTAGCTTGGATACGGGATTATGCTATAAATACTCAATCGGGACAAGATGTTATTCAAAGTTTTTTGAAAATTGGACTTCTTACTTTTTTTCGACATTCGTTTCAAGGTGTCTAGAATGGCGGTACTATGCGGTTTTGGAATGGAAATATCCAGCAGGCAACTTTTATTTCCCAAGAATTTTGTCGAGAGAAAAATTATTCAAAAATGGCGATTCTAATTGGAATGAGGCTAAAAATGGATTTATAACCCCCATAATCTGCATGATTAAGTGATTATTTTTCAAAAAGTATTGTTAAAAATATTATATTTTTGATACCTTTTTGGTATGAGTTTTTTGAAAGGACGATCCTGATGACACCTTTTACTGAAAATGTCGTTGAAATTATTCGAAGTATCCCTGAAGGCAAGGTTGCGACATATGGCCAAGTCGCTCGGCTCGCTGGAAGCCCGCGTGCGGCACGTCAAGTCGTCCGGGCTCTGCATTCTATGAGTAAGAAGCACCGCCTCCCCTGGCACCGTGTCATCAACGCTAAAGGGCAAATCGCCCTTCAGGATGACGAGTCCTACAATGAGCAAGTGTTGTCGTTAGAGGCCGAAGGGGTTGAGATTGGCCTGAATGGGGTGATTGATCTGGATAGGTATCAGTGGCAGCCTAACTTCCCAGCTCCTGAAGAAACATAACGAAAAAAAGGGGCCATCCGCCCTAACGGGTTCCGTAAACTATCGCCAAACCCAAAAATGCAATCGAAAATGTAACCCGATTTGTTTTTACTTTTGTATCTGTTTTGCAATTAAAAATAAAATGGCTCAGTTCACTATACTGAGCCATTTTTAGTATCCATTTTTGGTTGCCTGACTACTACACGATAAAATGATTCTGATTCCCTCATCTGGGTCCGTGCGAGTTCGCTCTTATCGGTTGGCGGGTAGGTTAAGCGCCGGGTTTGATAAATAGACGGGAAAATTCCGCTTATTTAGAGAATAGCATTGAAAATGGCTTAAATAGACGGAGAAATTCCGCCTATTTAATCGAAAAACGTGAAAATGGAGGATTTTGCTTTGCTTAACCGGAAAATCTCCGCTTATTTACTCCGAAACGAGCTCCATTTTGAATTTAACCGGAAAATCTCCGCTTATTTTACTTCTGCTGGTTACGACACCGAACAGCGAAACTGAACAGCGAAACCGAACAGCGGTGCCTGATACCACCCAAATTCTCGGTGCCTGACACCACCCAATCTATCGCACCATCTCAAATACTCTCTTCACTTTTTTCACTGGCACCTGTGAACCGCCTCGGCCCTGGACATTTTCTATCATCATCGCTACCATCAAGTTCGGCGATTCTGTATTGTATCCGATGAACCAGCCATTTTCCGTACCGGTTTCTCCTTGCTTTTGTTTAATCTCCGCTGTTCCTGTTTTACCAGCGAGCGGATACCCCTTGATATCAGCGGCATGAGCTGTCCCGCCGGCATCGCCCACCACTTTCCGTAGATCGGCCGCAATCACTCCGGCGTGTTCAGCTGAGACCACCGCCTCTTTCAACACCTGGCCCTTTTGCTCCTCCGCCAACAGAATCGGCTTGACCATATTGCCTTTATTCACAAATGGCGTATATGCCGATAGCAAATGCACGATACTCATTTGGATTTGTCCCTGTCCGTACCCCGAATCAGCGAGCGCAATTTCCCGGTCCAGCGTGCCAATCGTTGATGTTTCAAGCGGGAACGGAAACGCCAACTCTTCCTCAAAACCAAATTTCTTCAGGCCGTCTGCGAACGCCTCTTTCCCCGTCTTCAACGCAGCCTGGGCGAAATAAATATTATCACTAAACACAAACGCCTTTTCTAAATTAACTGGCGCAGTCCCCGCATGGACCCTCGTCACAAAGTAACCGCCCCACGACTTATCCTTTTGCCACTTCTTCCCTAGAATCGGCACCGCCACATCCGGCGTAATCGCCCCGCTCGACAATGCCACCGCCGCCGTGATCGGCTTCATAACGGAACCCGGCGCATAGGTCATCCTAAAGCGTGTGGAAAGCGGCTGTTTCTTATTTTCCTGCAGCGCCTTCCACTCAGCCGCCGAAAAGCCAAGCATCGCTTGATTCGGGTCAAACGAAGGCGAGCTGACAAGCGCCAGTGTCTCACCCGTCACAGGGTTGATCGCCGCTCCTGTGCCTGCTTCCTTGCCGAGCTCATCATAAATAGCCGACTGCACATCCGCATCAATCGTTAGCTTGACCGTTTTTCCATCCTCGACCGGCTTTTCAGCGAGCAGCACCACCTCGCCGCTCTTCTTTTTAATCGTAATCTTCACGCCGGTCTTCCCCTTCAACTGCTCGTCATACACCTGCTCGAGTCCTCGTTTCCCAATCATATCATTGCTCGAGTAGCCCTTATCCTTGAGTTTGGTCAACTCATCCGCTGTAATCGGCCCCACATACCCAATCAGGTGCGCCGCCGCCTTCTCATACGGATAAATCCGTGCCTCCACCTTTCGCGTTTGCACGGGCTCGAGTGCAATCAACTGTGCAATCCGCTCCTCATCCTGCATCGCGACCCGCGCAAGCGGCACAAACAGCCCCGGCTTCACCCAACTTGCACTGAGCGCCTTCTTTATCTGCTCCGGACTCATTTTTAAAAGCGAAGCTAACGGCTCCAAAGTTTGATCCGTCACCTTCCCAGCCACCACGCCGACCTCATACACCTGACCATTCACCGCCAGCCCAATCTCATTGCGGTCGATAATCTCCCCCCGTTTCGGCGCAATCGTCTCAATCCCAATCGTGTCACCTTTCTGCATTTTTGGAAAAATGAACCCAGTATTCCAGTCCACATACCAATTCTTCTTGTCTGCTCGTTCCTCCTTCTGCAACTTCGCTTCATAGGTGAATTGAATAGGTCCCGCAATACTATTCATTTTCGCATCAAAAGAATAGTGGGCTTGTTCTTTTGATGCCTGCTTATCCTCTTTCGGTTTTTTGAAGTCAATCTTCAGGTCAGTAATCTGTAAGTCTTTGTAGATTTTATGATATCGGTTCGTAAATTCCTCTTTCGTGATGTTTTCCTTGGCATCCGCTGAAAGATAATCATACATTTGTTCGAACTTCTGCTCATTCCATAGAGCTATGTATTTTGCGAATCGATCCTGCGGCGTCGGTTCCTTACTGCAGCCGGCGACTAGTAAAACGAGAAGCAGGGCTGCTGCTATTTTTCTCAATGGAATCCCTCCTTTTCAAACATTCTTGGTGTCAGGCACCACAAAAAGACATATCCGGCAATTTGTCCATGGTAGACGGACGTTATACGAGTGTCAGGCACCACTTCTCTTAATTATACCGTGAATATACATAAAATGGGTAATTGAAAAATGAGTACAAAAAAAGAGGAAAGTATTCCCCTTCCCCTTTGTAACGTTTTTATGAATTTGCTTTTTCTGTAGAAGTAGATTCTTTGTCCACGTCAGGAGAGCTATCTGGATCTTCAATCATTTGCTCTTTTTCCTTCATTTGTGGAGTCTCTACGGATTCGCTTGCTTTGTCAGTCGAAAGTTCTGCTTCCTGTAACGTGCTTAACGATTTGTTAAAATAGTCACTAGGATTCACAGCAATTCCATCTTTGCGAATTTCAAAATGTACATGGGTTCCAGCTTTTTCATTGAACAAGCTTTGTCCAGCCGTGGCAAGAACTTGTCCCTGTTTTACTTCTTGGCCAACCTTGATCTTTATGTCTTTTACGGATTGATATTGTGTCACAATACCTTTGTCGTGTTCCACTTCAATGACATTCCCAAGGACTGCATCTTCATCAACTCGTGTGACCGTACCGCTTAATGATGCAACGACATTAAATGACTCATCGTCTTTCATGGTTACGTCAATCCCAGTGTTTGGTTGGTAGGTATTATTATAGAATACCAATGCCGCTTCCTGGTCTTCTGCTTTACCATTGAAATCATAGAATTTTGTTTTGACGATAGCTGCATCTGCTTTTTCCACAGGCATTTTGAAGTCTTCAAATGTTTTGCTAACTTCCATCGCTGGCTCTTGGTTCTTTTTACCTGCAATATCCGTGGATTTGTAATCGTATTTGTCTGACGCGTTGTTGCTAGTTTGATACCATAGAACTGCGCTCAAAATGATTGCTGCACTTGCAATATAAATGGCTGGAAATACCCAACGCTTTTTGAAAAAGCGTTTTACGCTGGAACTTTGAGAAGATCGTTTGTTTTCTTCCTCTCTCATTTTCATCACCTCAGCAATCATTCTGAACAGATAAGTAGAATTATATACACGGGGTGAAAAAAATTTTTTTAAACTTATTTTTTAACAGTGTCTATATTTTTATGCATGAAGTTGGAAAAATTATTTTTATTATATAGGGGGAATTTTGTAGGGGAACTTTTAAGTGGGCGCAAAAAGCCAGGCATCCCCCAGCCTGGCTCCCCTAACTTCCTATTTACTTCTTTGCGGTAACTGTATCTAGCATATGATCAGCCGATTTAATTTCCACGCCCTGATAGTAATGCTTGACGATTTCCCGATAATTCTTTCCTTCCATCGCCATGCCGTTTGCCCCGTATTGGCTCATTCCAACGCCGTGGCCGAATCCTTTAGTCGTAATTACGATATTGTCCCCCTTGCGTTTCCACGCAAAGTCAGAGGACCGTAGATCCAGTTTATCGCGGATATCCCGCCCACTCAAAACCTTCCCATTAAAATCAACCCTGCCAACCCGTTTGCCTTTGGTCCGATCAACAATTTTTCCAATCGTTGACCCCGAACGGAGCTTCACCCCAAGCCGTGCCTCAAACTGACTGACCGTCATGACCTTTTGACTATTAAATTTGGGAGATTTTTTATCCCAGGGACTTGAAACACTTCTCAGGTATGGAAATTTTCCTGACCAGTAATCTTCCGAGTTTTCCGTATACCCATTACTTGTGGAGAAGAACAAGGCATCAATTGGCTCGCCATCATAGGCCAGAATTTGCCCTGCGGTTGCCCGGACAGCCTTTAAGACCTTCTTTCTTTTCGTGTCGTAATCCATCCCCCATTCCCGTCTAAGTTCATCATCATTCATATAAACTTGATGGATTTGGGTGTCCGTTACCTGTGCACCTTTCGGAACACCGAGTGTATCCTTACTTAATAGCCGCTTCACGATATAGGTTCTCGCTGTTAGTGCCTGGGCCTTCAGGGCTTCTTCCTTAAACTCTGCGGGCATCTCAGCCGCCACCACACCAACGAGGTAATCTTCTAATTGTACATTCTCAATTTGAGATTTTGAGGTGCGAAAAACGGATACTTCGACGGCAGGATCTGCGGAAGCCGCCACCTCTGTCGCTTCTTTTCCAGGAGTCTTGGTTAAATCCTCCCCTAACTTTCCGCTCGCTCGGTGCTCATCTGAAAAGGGTAATACAAGGACTGCTGGAATAATTAATGTTAAGGCAATGAGGACTGCTGCTAGTACGACGAAAGGTTTGATTTTTATCATGATAGTGCCTCCAGTTTGCAAATTCACAGCCACACCTACTCCACGGCGGGATGCGTCTCAATTAATACATATGGAGGCGGACAAGCATTTATTACGAATTTTTTTTATAAAAAATCTATCGATTAAAATGGTGTCAGGCACCACACAAACACAAATCCGGCACCATTGTCCTTCAAACAAGGACACCCAGAAATGCAAAAAGGCCCGATGATTGTACATCAGGGCCCGTTGTTTTGCGAATACTCATTTTTAATGTAGTTCTAAGCGTTCATATCTGATACGTAGTCTTGGACTTCTGTGAACGTTTCGTCTGCTTCATTGATACGTTCGATGTCGGCGCCCAGGCTTGCTAGCTTGCCATGGAAGTTGACGTAGCCACGGTCTAAGTGTTTCAACTCAGTCACGCGTGTCATGCCTTCAGAAACCAAACCGGTTAGGATTAATGCTGCTGCGGCACGAAGGTCGGTCGCAGACACTTCCGCACCTTGTAAATTGGAAGAACCATTTAAAATAACAGAACGGCCTTCAATCTTGATGTCGGCATTCATGCGGCGGAATTCCTCAACATGCATAAAACGGTTTTCAAACACCGTTTCTGTAATCATCGAGGTGCCGTTTGCGCGAAGCAATAACGCCATCATTTGTGATTGCATATCGGTTGGGAAACCCGGATGCGGCATTGTTTTAATGTCGACAGCCTTCAAACGTTCGGTTCCGATGACACGTACGCCATCTTCTTCCTCCTGAATCGTAATCCCCATTTCAACCATTTTTGCAATCAATGAAGATAAATGTTCAGGAACTGCGCCCTTTACTAATACATTTCCGCCCGTAATCGCGGCAGCCACCATAAAGGTACCCGCTTCGATGCGGTCAGGAATAATATTATGGTCTGCGCCAAATAACACGTCCACACCTTCAATACGAAGGGTCCCAGTGCCAGCGCCGCGAACTTTAGCGCCCATTTTGTTCAAGAAGTTGGCAAGGTCAACGATTTCCGGTTCTTTTGCCACGTTCTCAATAATGGTGGTACCAACCGCAAGCGTTGCAGCCATCATAATATTTTCAGTAGCCCCAACACTTGGGAAATCCAAATAAATCTTTGCACCTTGCAAGCGGCCATTTACTTCCGCTTCAATAAATCCGTTTCCTACCTTAACCTTAGCACCCATGGCTTCAAAGCCTTTCAGATGCTGATCGATCGGGCGGGATCCAATTGCACAACCACCAGGCAGAGCTACACGTGCACGGCCGTTGCGAGCGAGTAATGATCCCATGACAAGCACAGACGCGCGCATTTTTCGAACGTATTCGAACGGCGCCTCATCCTTTAACACTCTGGATGCATCTACTACGACTGTATTGTTTTCAAATGATACTTCAGCGTTTAAGTTACGTAAAACTTCATTAATTGTGTATACATCGGAGAGTGTAGGTACATCACGTAATACACTTTTTCCGTCACTTGCTAATAATGTTGCAGCGAGTACAGGCAAGACAGCATTTTTTGCGCCTTCTACTTTAACAGTTCCATCAAGCCTTTTTCCGCCGCGGACGATAATCTTTTCCAAGAGTATTCCCCTCCGCGTCCATTTTCTCTATATTAATATTCAATCGTAATGATTGGTGTGCCAACTACGATGGTAGTCTTACCGCCCAATCCTTCGGAGCGTATCCCAATTTGTAAATTCATGTTATCTCTTTGATTTTCTATCGAGCCTGTAAACAACGGCGAATTCGCCGAAACAGACATGAATGTCTCCTCTTTTAACGCTTCGATCTCTTTTGCATTAAATACGGACAGCAAATGATTCGCTGTCTTAGGTAAAGCCTTATCAATCTTATCACCGACGGTACCTTTCATACAAGAGAAAATTGTTGGGTTTCCTCGAAATATGTCAGACAGCCTAGTTTTAAAATCAGAGGTGGTGAAAAAGGCCTCCGAAGACTTGTTCCACTCTTTACCACTGATACTATATACTATATACGCATTAACAGGTTGTTTTGTGTGGGTTACCATCAATTGAAGCTTTTCTCTGTGGTGTCTAGATGTTGGAGATATTGCTGTTACTTCCCATTTTTGACTGGTATTGTTAACAGACCATTCCCAATCAGGAAACTTTGCTTGAAGCTTTTTCGCATATTCCTTTACTTCCTGCTCACTCTTCATTCCATTTAAATGTTCTCTTGCATAAAAAGTCCACTCATCGAGCAAAATATTTTCTGCTTGTAAAATGGAGCCCATTTTCGTTAAGTCCATTTCGTTTTGAAAAATGGAACGGATTCCGCCACTATTCGCTTCAGTCGTTTGGTTTCCAATCACAACCAAGATTAAACTGATGATCGTTATCAAGCTCAAAAGAATCTGACTATTTCTCTTCATTTCTACTCCCCCTTCTTACCATTGTTACCGGTTGGAGGAATCGCATACTTGGGAAATGTCGTCACTTTTTGACACGATTCAAGCATTGTGGTCGTTCACACTGAAGTTATTTTTTCCACACAAAGACGATTGTACTCAATTTATCGTCAAATAGATACATGTATGAAGACCTAAATTTTTACCAATTGTATCGTTTGCATGATCAAAGGCAGCTGCTGCGACCATTGAAGATAATCAAGGAAAAAGTTACTAACAGATGAACCCATGATAATGGATAAAAATATGTAGAGTAACCGCGCCTGAAAGACATGGCCTGATTTCAGCAATTTTTCCAAACGAATCGCCTGTAATGCCCACCAGGCTAACGCGATAAAAATTAAATGAGACAGGATACTTAACATGGCAATCTGCCCAAAATCATTTATCACTCGGTAACCTCCTTTTTTCACATAAGGATTATTCTATCATATTTACGAGTGAAAAACGTATTAGTTTCTAAATTTTACTAGTTTTGTCCTAATTGCGTCTGAATTACAACAATTTAGTCAGAGAAGTAAAATTTACCAACAAAAAAAGAAGAGGTCCCCCAACCTCCTCTTCTCCCTGTATAAAACCCCTTTAATTTGACCGGCCGCCTTCCCCAAAGCAGCCTGCATCCACGTTACTGACTAGCTGAAAAAGTCTGCTAGAATATCCAGGTTATTTTGCATAAAATCGAACGCGATATTTGGCATAACTCCAAACAGAATCGATCCAACCACAGCAACGATCAACACGACAATGATTCCGAATGGAAGATTGAACTTGCTTTCATCACTTGCCGGACGGAAGAACATTTGCGTCATCACGCCGAAATAATAGAAGTACGAAACGACCGTTGTCGCAATCATCACAGATGCGAGCACATAATGCGGCGTTCCATAGAACGTTCCGATAAAGATGTTTAATTTTCCAATGAAGCCTGCGGTACCCGGAAAACCTGCTAACGAAACAAGCAAGATTCCCATGACAACGGCTAACACTGGTGAACGGCGATACAATCCTGCGAAATCCGCAATCTTTGTTGAGCCTGTCTTTTCCGACACCACTTGAATGACGGCAAAGGCACCAAGGTTCATCAACATATACGCAAGCAAGTAGAACCATATTGAATAAAACATATTCGAGCTAAGCGAAGTGAACGCCACTAAGATATAACCAGCATGAGCGATACTTGAGTAAGCAAACATCCGCTTAATATTCGACTGGCGAAGCGCGACCACGTTTCCGATGATCATCGTTGCCCCAGCGATAAAGGCGAGATAGTCTTGCATCTCCAGCAAAATCGGCTTACTTGGATCTCCGACCGATGCCGCTGAGCCAAATACCGTTAATAAAATACGTAGCACAATCACAAAGCCAGCTGTTTTTGAAACGACACTCAAGAAAGCAGTAACAGGTGTTGGTGCGCCCTGGTAAACATCAGGTGCCCACATGTGGAACGGCGCCGCAGCCAGTTTAAAGGATAACCCAACAAAGACAATCAAGAAGGCCAAAGTTAACAAATAGGCTTGTTGGCCATCCGAAACCGATGACAACCGACCAGCAATTTCAATCAGGTTCGTTGAGCCTGTCAAACCATACACATAGCTCATCCCAAACAAGGTAATCGCAGTCGAAATCCCGCCATTAATGACGTATTTCATCGCCGATTCGTTCGACTCTAAATTGTATTTGCGGATACCCGCTAAAATATAAGAAGAAACGGTTAACAATTCCAAACCGATAAATAACGTAATTAAATCGCCGCTTGATGTCATTATCATTGAACCAAGCAATGCCGATAAGAACAAATAGTAGAACTCGCCGTGATACTCCTCCAAGCCATCCTTTGCCTTGTAGCTGACGGCCAAGAATAAGACCAGACCCGAACCGGCAAGAAGCAATAATTTAAAGGCCATTGCGAAACTATCTAAGCGGAACGAATTATCCAAGATCGACGTCACAGGTCCGCCGACCATGCCAAGCACGGAAACAATCGCCGCTAAAATCGCCGCAATTCCGATCCAGCCGAGAATTTTTCGATCCAAATTTTTTGGCATAAATAAATCTAAAAGTGTAAGAAGTGCAGACACACCAAGGATGATGAACTCCGGCGTCATCGCGCTCCAATTAAATTGCTGCAAGGTACTAAGACTCATCCTTCATCACCCTCCTATCCCTAGCATGATGGTATCAAGTGTAGCTTTTAAAGGTGCGCTGAGGACACTTGGGTAAACACCAATTAACACGATTAACAACATCAAAATAACCACTGGCACGAATTCCACGCCTTTCAGATCAAGGACACCGGTAAATTCACGATGCGACTTGCCATACGTGATGCCTAACACCGCGCGCAGCAAGTAAGCCGCCGTCATGATAATTCCGATGGTACCAACCGCGGCAATCCACGGCATTTCTTTGAACAGACCAAGGAACGCCATAAACTCACTCACAAATCCGGACATCCCCGGCAAGCCAAGCGACGCCATCCCTGCAGCAAGCAAGAAGCCCGCGGCAATCGGCATACCCTTCGCCATTCCGCCCAAATTTTCGATGAGCGACGTATCGGTGCGTTCATAAAGGATACCTACCAAGAAGAACAACAGCGCGGAAATCAATCCGTGTGAAATCACTTGGAAAATTGCCCCTTGAACCCCAGCTTCATTCATCGCTGCAAGTCCGATTAACACGATACCCATATGGGAAATGGATGAATAAGCTAAAACCATTTTAAAATCTGTTTGAATGAACGCTAGAAACGCCCCGTAGAGAAGATTGATCACTCCAAGGACAGCAATTAACGTCGCAAGAGTCTTAAATTGCTCGGGAAAAATACCCATTCCAAAACGGATTAATCCGTACGCACCAATCTTCAGGAGAATCCCGGAGTGGATCATAACAACCGATGGCGGTGCTTGAACGTGCACCTTCAACATCCAGCTGTGTAATGGGAAAATTGGTAATTTTACACCAAAGGCAATTAATAAGGCAATGAACAAGCCAAGCTTTAAGTCGCCGGAGAGCGGCGCGCTTGGATCAGCCATGATTTGAACAAGTGTATCAATATTAGTTGTGCCTGTTTTTGCAAACAGAATCATAATGACGATCAGTAGGACAGCAGAACCCAAGCCGTTATAAATTAAGAAGCTGTAGGCTGCTTTTTCTTTTTCAAAATAACCCCATTTTCCGATTAAGAAGAAGGTCGGAATGAGCGTGATTTCAAAGAAGATAAAGAACAAAATTAAGTTTTCGGCCGTAAATACACCGAGCATACCAATTTCTAAGAGAAGGAAGAGCATAAAATAGCCTTTCCATTCCTTTTTCACAAACTTCGCCGCCGCAAGCGCAGACAGTGTCGCAACAACCGCTGTAAGGACGACCAGCAAGAGCTGGAAGCCGCCTAAGGCAAGTTCATAATTGACAGAGAAGAAGGGCTCGTCGACACCGGCCATGCCGCGGAATTGAATCCATGGCACCGACACCGAAAAGTCAGCTAAATCCTTGCCAAATTGATAATGAAGATAAGCCGCAAGTGCCAGCAGCAAGGCCGGCAGCGTGGCTAGAAAGCCAACCGCTTTAATCGCTTTTTCTGCTGATTTCGGCATAAGCGCCAAAACCACGATACCTAGTAAAGGGGAGAATACTAGGATTGAAAGAACAGCTGTTAAATTCATCGTAAGTACCCCCCTGTTAATGCAAAGATGACAACGAGTACCGCAAGTCCAATAAAGGCGACGGCACCGTACGTTTGAACCTGTCCAGATTGCAGCCTTGAGCCTGCTGCACCAAGACCTTGGACAATTCCGACTACGCCCTTGACAAGTCCGCCAACAAGGAAGACATCAATGAAGCGTAAGAAGTAACTGAGTCCTTTTGTGAACGCGACGACAGTCATTTGATAAAACTCGTCAACGTAATATTTGTTCGTTAAAATCGTGTGCAAGGTATCACCCGTACCGCTTAACCAGTTGCGCTTGAGCGAACGCTTGCTGTACATCAAGTACGCAAGGTAGATTCCCGCTAAGGAAACAACCGTTGCAGCAATCATGATCCATACTGGACCTTCGGCGTGACCATGGTGCGCTAGTGCTTCGTTGCCATCAACGAGCCAATCGCCAAGGAATGTTCCAAACCATGGTGTATTCACATAACCAGCAACAATCGCCAGGACACCAAGGAGAATCATCGGGTACGTCATGTTAGCTGGTGATTCATGCACATGCTTCTGTTCTCCGCGTGCTTCACCGGTAAATACCATGAAGAACAAACGGAACATATAGAAGGCGGTCATAAATGCAGCCGCAAGTGCGAGCAAGAAAAGGATTGGATGTCCGCCTTCCAATGCCGCTGCTAAAATTTCATCTTTTGAGAAGAATCCAGAAAGACCTGGGACACCGCTGATCGCAAGTGTTCCGATTAAGAATAATGGTCCAGTTAGTTTGAGCTTTTTCCAAAGACCGCCCATTTCCTCGATGTTCTGTGTATGTACCGCGTGGATGACAGAACCGGCTGCTAAGAATAGAAGCGCCTTGAAGAAAGCGTGTGTCATCAGGTGGAACACTCCAGCAACATAGCCTGCCGACCCTAAAGCAAGCATCATATAGCCAAGCTGTGAGACCGTTGAATACGCGAGAACGCGTTTGATATCCGTTTGTACAAGACCAATGCTGGCCGCAAAAATTGCCGTAAACGCGCCAATCACGGCAATCGTTAGAAGGGCGGTTTTGCTCGCTGCAAACAGCGGAAACAGGGCTGCAACTAAGTAAACCCCGGCAGCAACCATTGTCGCGGCGTGGATCAACGCCGAAACAGGCGTCGGACCTTCCATCGCATCCGGAAGCCACGTATGAAGCGGGAACTGACCCGACTTACCAACGGCCCCGATAAAGATGAGAATGGCGGTCAACGTAATCATGGTGCCTGACACCGCACCGGCATCAATGCTTGCGAAAATTTCGCTATATTCGAAGCTTTTGGTTTCCCAGAATAGCAGAATCATACCGATAAATAAGCCTACATCCCCGATACGGGTCATAATGAATGCTTTTTTCGCGGCAGCCTTCGCTTCGTCTTTGTAAAAATAAAAACCGATTAATAGGAAGGAACCGACACCGACAAGTTCCCAGAAAATATAGGTTTGCAGTAGGTTTGGTGAAATAACCAGACCAAGCATTGCAAACGTAAAAAGTCCTAAATAGGCATAGAATACTGGAAACCGCTCGTCCCCTTGCATATAACCCTTGGAGTAGGTATGTACTAAGAAACTTACGAGCGATACGATAAACAGCATTAATGCATTTAATTGATTCACTTCAAAGCCCGCTGTTAGATGCATATCTCCTATCGTGAGCCAATCAAATTTCGTAATGAAGGTTGGCTCAGAAAAGCGCTCGAATAATACCAAAATCGAGTAGACAAGCGATGCCAGTGTGAGAAGAATCCCCACATAAGCACTCGCCTCTTTCAGTCGCTTCCCGAAAAGAAGAAGGATCAAAAACGATAATAGCGGGAAAAGCGGTATGAGCCATGCATTCTCCATCATTATCACTATCCCCTTAGACACGGGCGGTGACAGGCACCACCCGAGTTTTGTCGAAAGTTATTTTATAAAAGTCTTTATGTTAGTTTTTCAATGTGTCCATTTCGTCGATATTGACGGTTTTTCTAGCACGGTAAAGTGAAATTAAGACGGCTAGACCAACTGCTGCTTCAGCCGCTGCGACGCTGATTGCGAACAGGGCGAAGATTTGGCCGGTAATCGACGGTGCCATTCCATATTTGCTGAAGGTTACGAGATTAATATTGACAGCGTTCAGCATTAATTCAATCGAAATGAGGACAATAACCGTGTTTCTTTTCGTTAGCGCACCGTATAAGCCGATGCAAAACAATATCAGTGCAAGTGCCAGGAAGGCTGAAGCGGGAACAGAACTCATTGATCGTCCGCCTCCTTCTTCTCATTTTTCGCTAAGATAATGGAACCGACAAGGGCGACTAATAGTAAAACTGACGTTAACTCAAACGGTATGATGTATTTTGAGTAAAGTGCTTTACCAATTTGCATCGTGTTATTCTCATGCAAGGTGGTCGGAACCTGTTCGATATTGAAATTGTAAATGCCAAGGTAAACCGCAGCCGCAAAGCCGAGAACCCCCAAAAAGACGAGGATTTTCCGCCATTTGCCTGTTTTTGGTTCATGTTCATCATCATGCTTCGTTAACATGATTCCAAAGAGCATAATGATGGTAATCGCACCTGAATAGATTAAGATTTGCACGGCAGCCACAAATTCAGCTGACAGCAGAACGTAAAGTCCAGCGATGGCGACAAAGGTGAAGATCAGCGAAACGACCATATGAACCACCTTGGTAAGGTTTAAAAGAAGCACACCGCCGATAATGGCAACAAGTGCGATTCCAATAAAAGCGAGGAATTCGCCTGAAAAGGTCATGGTTTATTCACCTGCCGTATGTTTTCGTCGTTTTCATCTAACCATTCTAGGTTTTTAAATAACATGTCACGGCTGTATTCAGCGAGCTCGAAGTTATTTGTCATGATAATTGCTTCGGTCGGGCAGACCTCTGTACATAGGTCACAAAGGATGCAAATCTCAAAGTTGATATCATAGGTATCGATGATTTTTCCTTTTTTCGTTGGATCCGGATGTTTCTTGCCCGTTAAATTAATACAATCGGTCGGACAGATATTCATGCACTGATTACATACAATACATTTCTCCGGATAAAACTTTTGAATTCCGCGGAACCGGTCTGGCAGTGGAAGCGGCTTGTTCGGATAATCGTACGTAACCTTTTCCTTCGTCAAGTTTTTCAGGGTATATTTCAAGCCTTTTGCTAATCCAAGCACGTTTTTCACCCCTTTTACGTTTTAAAGATGGTTTTTGGTGTCAGGCACCATAAATTTTTTAAAAGAATAACGATTTAATTAATGCTGTTAAGAATATATTCGCTAAGGCGATTGGCAGGAGGACTTTCCAGCCAAACTCCATCAACTTGTCGGCGCGGAAACGCGGTAGTGTTGCCCGCAGCCAGATATAGACAAAGACAACGACGCAAAACTTTAGCGAGAACCATACGGCACCTGGGATAAAGTCCAGAAAGCTGATGGGTGCGAGCCATCCACCTAGGAAGACAACTGTAATTAGGGCGGACATTGCGAATAAATACACATATTCAGAGAGCATAAAGAAGGCCCAGCGGAATCCGGAATATTCTACGTGGTATCCAGCGACTAGTTCGTTTTCCGATTCCGGCAGGTCGAATGGTGTCCGGTTTAATTCGGCAATGGATGCGATGAAGAAGACAACAAAGCCGATTGGCTGTAAGACAATGAACCAGCCGTGCTTCTGTGCTTCGACCATATCATTTAGATTTAAGCTTCCTGTTAGTAGGATGACACCTAGCACCGACATAACTAACGGGATTTCGTAGGAAATCATCTGGGCTGATGCACGCATGCCTCCAAGGAGAGCGTACTTGTTATTCGAGGCCCAGCCGCCAAGCAACATGCCGAAGGTGGTTAATCCGCTAACGGCAATATAATAAAGTAGGCCAACGCCTATATCCGCAAACTGAAAGGCGTCTGTGAATGGTATCGTCGCTAAGACCAAAAAGGATGGTGCGAAGGCGATGACTGGTGCAATGATAAATAATGGCTTGTCAGCTGCTTTTGGAATGATGTCCTCTTTTAGTAACAGCTTGAGGACGTCTGCGATCGTTTGTAAGAGTCCCCATTTGCCGCCGACCTGGTTTGGACCATGGCGCAGCTGCATGTAACCCAATACCTTCCGCTCTGCCAAAATTGCGTAGCAAACGAAAGCTAATACGAATAAAAGTAAGACAACGCCTATTAAAAAGAAAATCCCAAAGTTAGCCCAACCCGGACTTGACTGGAGCAATTCTTCTATCATTAGCCGTCAACCTCCCCAAGGACAATATCTACTGCCCCTAAAATAGCAATCATGTTTGCAATATTTTCGCCCTTTAATAGTTTCGGGAGAATTTGCAGGTTATAGAAGGATGGTCTTCTAAACTTTAAGCGGTACGGTTCTTTTTTGCCGTCGCTGTAAATATAGCAGCCAATCTCTCCGCGTGGTGATTCAATCCGGACAAAGGCTTCTCCTTTAGGTGCCTTAATGATCTTTGGCACTTTCGCCATAATCGGGCCTTCGCCTGGAAATTGTTCCACGGCTTGTTCCAGAATTTTTAACGATTCTTCAATTTCTTGCAGACGCAAATGATAGCGGGCTAAGCAATCACCGTCTTCTGAAGTCGGAACATCAAAGTTAAAACGATTGTAAACGGAGTATGGCTCATCTTTACGAAGATCCCATTTCACGCCGGTACTGCGCAAATTGGGTCCGCTTAGCGAATATTGGATCGCCTCTTCTTTTGTATACTTTCCGACCCCTTTGACACGGTCAAGGAAGATTTCATTTCCGCTGACTAGCTGGTGATAGCCTTTCAACTGGCCGCGCAGGTACGGAACAAAGCTGCCTACTTTTTCAATCCAGCCTTCAGGTGCATCCCACTTCACACCGCCCACACGCATATAGTTGAAGGTCAAGCGTGCCCCTGATAATTCGTTAAGCATATTGATAATCATTTCGCGGTCACGGAAGGCATAAATGAACGGACTAGTTGCACCAAGGTCAAGGATATAGGTACCCCAGGCCACGAGGTGACTGGCAATCCGGTTCAATTCCATCGCAATCACGCGTAAGAAATCAGCTCGTTCAGGAATTTCAATCCCCATCATCGTTTCAACGGCATGACAGAGGATATAGTTATTGGTCATCGAGGACAAGTAGTCCATCCGGTCGGTATAAGGAATAATCTGTGTATATTGCAGGTCTTCTGCTAACTTTTCTGTCCCACGGTGTAAGTATCCGATGACAGGCTTCGCTTCGGTGATGATTTCCCCATCAATTTTAACAACTAAGCGGAAAACTCCGTGCGTACTTGGATGCTGAGGACCGACGTTTAATATCATTTCTTCTGTTCTGATCATTGGTTACACCTCCACGTCGTACGGCTCATAATCTTTTCGCAGTGGATGGCCAACCCAATCTTCGCCTAGCAGGATGCGCCGTAAGTCTGGATGTCCCGGAAACTTGATTCCTAGTAAATCATAAGCTTCACATTCAGGCCATTCTGCGCCTGCCCAAAGTGGCTGCAAGGACTCGATTGTTGGTTCGCTGCGGTCAATCTTCACTTTGAGGGCGACGGACTGACGGTTTTTATATGAGAACAAGTGAACATAAACTTCCATATGTGTTTCAAAGTCTGATCCATGAAGCTCTGATAAATAATCGAATCCTAATAGCTCATTGTATTTTAAAAATTGAGCTACCTTATAATATGTATCACGCTTCGCCACAAGGGTTGGAACGTCCTTTGAGAGTTTATTAATATAAGAATCTTCTAGAACATCTGCTCCCAGATGCTCGGTAATGACCTTCACATACTTATCGAGGAATGCCTGGTTTACGGATGGCTTCGCTTCAGCTGCCGGGGCTGCTGGTGCATCAGCTTTTCCTCCCGCTGCGGCTGCTGCTTTTGCCTTCGCCGCTGCTACTGCCTTCGCTTTTGCTTTCGCAGCTGCAATTGCCTTCGCCTTTTCGTCATCGCCACCTGCTGGTGCTGAGTCTGAGTCGGCGCCTGTTCCTGCTTTCGCTTTCGCTGCTGCGGCTGCCTTTGCCTTCGCTACTGCCACTGCTTTCGCCTTGGCTGCTGCTACCGCTTTGGCCTTCGCATCGTCGCCTGCCGGGGCATTTTCACCTTCGGCTGTTTCAGCTTTAGTGGCTTCTCCACCTGTTAGTTCCATCGCTTTTTTCTTCGCTGCCGCAGCTGCTTTTGCTTTCGCTACTGCCGCTGCCTTTTTCTTCGCAAGATCATCACCGTCGGCTGATACTGGTGCTTCCGGTTCAGTTGGCGCGTTTGGTGCTGCAGTATCTTCGGCTGGGCCTGAGCCTCCTGCAAGCTCCATCGCTTTACGTTTTGCCGCCGCTGCAGCCTTCGCCTTCGCTACCGCCGCTGCTTTTTTCTTCGCAAGGTCATCTGAGTCACTAGCCGCGGGTGCTTCGGCATTTACAGATTCAGACGGAGTCGGTGCTGGCGTTTCCGCTTTAACAGGCTCTTCCACTGGTTTTTCCGCTGGCTTTGATGCCGGTGCGGCTTCCCCTAAGGCCTTTGCTGCTCGCTTTGCGGCTGCTGCAGCCTTCGCTTTCTCGACTGCTTCCCTTTTTAACTGATCAAGATCTTTTTCCCCACTCATCGGTTAGATCACCTTCTTCCCAGTCTTCGCTTCATAGCGAATCTTTTCCTTTAATTTATTGATTCCATAAATTAAAGCGGCTGGGTTTGGAGGGCATCCAGGTATGTAGACATCGACAGGAACGATTTGATCGACTCCCTTAACGACGGAATAAGACTTTACATACGGCCCACCTGCTGTCGCACAAGAACCCATCGCAATGACCCATTTTGGCTCAGGCATTTGGTCATACAATCTTCGTAAAATTGGTGCCATCTTCTTCGTCACAGTTCCAGACACAATCATACAATCGGACTGACGCGGTGACGTACGGAAAAAGGAGCCCGAACGGTCCAAGTCATAATTCGCACCGCCCACACCCATCATTTCAATCGCACAACAAGCCAGACCAAATGTCACCGGGTAGATCGAACTGCTTCGAGCCCAAGCTTTAATTTGCTCTAGCGTAGTCATAAATACACTTCGCTGTAACTCGGCCATTTCTTGTTGTGAAATGCCATCTAGTTTTAATTCCATCGGAGCACCTTCTTTTTCCAAGCATACACAAGGCCAATTAATAACATAATAACAAAAATCAACATCTCGATTAATGCAAAAATCCCCAGTTTATCATAGGCCACTGCCCAAGGATATAAAAACACGGTTTCTACATCAAAAATAACAAACATCAGGGCAAAAATATAATAGCGGACATTGAACTGTACACGGGAATCGTGAAATGGCTCAATACCGCTCTCATATGTGGTATACTTTGCATCACTTGGTTTATTCGGACGCAGAAGTTTACCTAAATATAACGCCACCACAGGCAGCAGCACCCCAAGACATAGAAACGCAAAAACAATCAGATAATTATTCTGATATACATTTAGAAGTTCCATGTCCATCCCCTCCAATGTTGTAAATTTTCATACTAATTAATATTGTAACCGAATTCATTATAGCATTGTTACAAACCCATGTCGACAAGCCAAATTCATAAAAGTTTGAATATAACGCCACTAATATTTCACATTTTAAGGCCCTTGAGAGCTCGCTTTCAAAAGAGGCTTAAAATAGGGAATTTTAGCAAATTGCAACGCTAGCTGAAGATGACGTGCTGAGACTTCGGATGCAGTTCGCTAGAACCAACTAACATCCAAAAAGGTTCGACAACAACCCCTATTAAACAACAAAATGTGAACACTGTCAGTGAGATTTGTCATTAAAAATTCACCGAATATCTCTTTTTTAGCCAAACCTTTTATTTTCCTAAAAAAGTAATTTACCAAACGAAGTCAAACACCATCTCACATTATCTAAACATGTCCCACTACCATCCTATTCACTCCCATCCATTTCATGCAAAAAACCACCCAAGCTATTAGGTAAAAGGCTCAAGCCAAAAATAAACTACAAAAAAACCCCTTCGGCAACAATCGAAATTGCCGCCACAGGGGTTCTACAGCTATATTTAATAAAACTACATTCTTCTTTCCGATACGGCGAGGCGATTGATGGCACGCTGCAAGGCAAGCTCAGCACGTCTAAAATCGATATGCTCGATATGCTGATCCTTCATCCGTTGTTCGGCACGTTCCTTCGCTTTTATGGCACGTTCCACATCAATTTCAGAAGCAAGTTCCGCTGATTGAGCTAAAATCGTCACTTGATCAGGACGGACCTCTAAAAATCCACCACTAACCGCAACAAACTCCGTTTTACCGTCTTTTTTGAGACGAACAGACGTAATTTCGAGCGGAGCAACCAACGGCATGTGGCCCGGGGAAATCCCCAAATCACCACTAGTTGCCTTGGTACTTACCATTTCAACATCTGATTCAAACACCGGGCCATCGGGAGTAACAATACTGACTTTAATCGTCTTCATTTTTTACCCTCCAGGCTCAGTTTAGACCTCAACGCCCATGCGTTTTGCATTCTCAAGCACATCTTCAATCCGTCCAACAAGACGGAAAGCATCTTCTGGAAGGTGGTCATACTTACCTTCAAGAATCTCTTTGAAACCACGAACCGTTTCCTTAACAGGTACATAAGAACCCGCCTGGCCCGTAAACTGCTCCGCCACGTGGAAGTTTTGCGATAAGAATACTTGGATACGACGCGCACGTTGTACCGTTAACTTATCATCATCACTTAATTCATCCATACCAAGGATTGCGATAATATCTTGTAACTCTTTATAACGTTGTAAAGTTGATTGTACTTGGCGGGCTACATTGTAGTGCTCTTCGCCAACAATATCAGGTGACAAGGCACGAGATGTGGAAGCCAATGGATCCACCGCAGGGTAAATACCCATCTCAGAAAGCTTACGCTCAAGGTTTGTTGTTGCATCTAAGTGAGCGAATGTTGTCGCCGGAGCCGGATCCGTATAGTCATCGGCTGGTACATAAATCGCTTGGATCGATGTTACTGATCCTAAGTTTGTAGAAGTAATCCGCTCCTGCAAACGACCCATCTCAGTGGCAAGAGTTGGCTGGTAACCTACCGCAGATGGCATACGGCCAAGTAGCGCGGAAACCTCAGAACCTGCTTGCGTGAAACGGAAAATGTTATCCATGAAGAACAACACGTCTTGTCCTTGCTCATCACGGAAATACTCAGACATGGTCAAACCAGTTAGAGCAACACGCATACGTGCGCCCGGCGGCTCGTTCATTTGTCCGAAAACCATTGCTGTTTTCTTGATAACGCCTGAATCCGTCATTTCGTGGTAAAGGTCATTACCTTCACGAGTACGCTCACCAACACCGGCGAATACGGAAATACCACCGTGCTCTTGAGCGATGTTATTGATTAATTCCTGGATTAAAACGGTTTTACCTACACCGGCACCACCGAATAGACCGATCTTACCACCCTTAATATATGGGGCAAGTAAGTCTACTACTTTAATTCCAGTTTCAAGAATTTCTACCTGAGTAGAAAGATTTTCAAATGTTGGTGCTTCACGGTGAATTGAATCACGGCGCTCAGTTGCTGGAATCGCTTCAGCAAGGTCAATTGTTTCACCTAATACGTTAAATACACGACCAAGTGTTACATCACCAACCGGTACAGAAATCGGTGCACCAGTATCTTCAACTTCTATTCCACGAGTTAAACCATCAGTGGTTGACATCGCGATTGTACGAACCGTATCATCACCTAAATGAAGAGCTACTTCAAGGGTAATGTTGATATCAACTTCGGAAGCATTACTCGCTTTACTTGAAATTTTCAACGCATTATAAATCGCAGGCAGATGACCGCTTTCGAACTTAACGTCAACTACCGGACCCATAATCTGAAGAACGCGTCCTTTGCTCATCGTTTTCCCTCCTAACTTACTCTTTCGCAACATTGGTGTCAGGCACCAGATTAGAATTAATCTAAACTCTATTCTAGCGCTGCCGCACCGCCGACGATTTCCGTGATTTCTTGGGTAATCGATGCTTGACGGGCACGGTTGAATACCAATGTATAGTGGTTTATTAATTCTTTCGCATTATCAGTTGCATTTCTCATTGCAGTCATCCGGGCAGCGTGCTCGCTCGCTTTGCTGTCTAATAGAGCGCCGTAAATCAAGCTCTCAGCATATTGAGGCAGGAGAACTTCTAATATTTCTTCTGCAGATGGCTCAAATTCATAGGAAATGAGCTTGTCAGAAGCGGTTAAATCCGATAGCGGAAGGAGCTTCTTCTCAAGGACTTCCTGTGAAATGGCACTTAGATAATGGCTGTAATAGATATATAGTTCATCGAAGGTTCCATCAGCAAACATTCCAACGGTTGCTCGGGTAATGTCTTGAATGTCAGCGAAGTTCGGCTGGGCCGGAATTCCGATTGTTTCAAGGATTACATTCATGCCGCGCTTGGTAAAAAAGTCACGTGCTACGCGTCCGATTGCAATGATGGCGAATTCATCATTCGATTTATGACGTTCTTTGATTGTTTGACTGACGCGACGTAACACGTTGCTGTTAAAAGCACCGGCAAGTCCGCTGTCAGAGGTCATCACAATGTAACCGGTTTTCTTAACAGGTCGATGTGTCAGCATAGGATGATTTACTCCGCCTGAGCCAATTGCAATCGATGCCGTTACTTCCTGAATTTTATTCATATAAGGAACAAATGCTTTTGCATTCACGACGGCCCGATTCCACTTTGCAGCAGAGGTCATTTCCATTGCCTTTGTTATTTGACTCGTCTTTTTCGTTGAATTAATACGAGTTTTTATCTCACGTAATGAAGCCATAGGTTCTCACCACCCTTTTTCAAAGAATGTCTGGTAAGGCGCGAGGCACTGTGTGAACCATTCACATGGTGCCTGACACCCTCACCGTTCTAAATGTCAGACCCTATTATTCGGAAACTGCAAACGTCTTTTTGAAGGCGTTGATTGCAGAAGCCATATCGTCATCCGAAGGAAGGTCCTTCGTTTTTGTAATATGGTCTAACAACTCTTTGCGGTTGTGGTCTAACCAATTAAGGTATTCTGATTCAAAACGGCTGATATCCTCTAATGGAATCTCATCAAGGAAGCCGCGTGTTAATGCGTAAAGGATTGCTACTTGTTTTTCAACTGAAAGTGGCTTGTGCAGGTCTTGTTTAAGCACTTCAACTGTACGAGCACCACGATTCAATTTCGCTTGTGTTGCTTTATCTAAGTCTGATCCAAACTGAGCAAATGCTTCTAATTCACGGTAAGATGCAAGGTCAAGACGTAAGGTACCAGATACCTTTTTCATTGCCTTGATTTGTGCAGAACCACCTACACGTGATACAGAAAGACCTGCGTTAATCGCCGGACGTACACCGGAGAAGAAAAGGTCTGATTGTAAGAAAATCTGTCCATCAGTGATCGAGATAACGTTTGTTGGAATATATGCAGAAACGTCGCCCGCTTGCGTTTCAATGAACGGAAGCGCAGTGATCGAACCAGCACCAAGTGTATCGTTAATTTTCGCTGCACGCTCTAGAAGACGTGAGTGCAAGTAGAATACATCCCCTGGATAAGCTTCACGACCTGGAGGACGACGAAGCAGCAAGGAAAGCTCACGGTAAGCAGCCGCTTGTTTAGAAAGATCATCATACACGATCAATACGTGTTTGCCGTTATACATAAACTCTTCTGCCATTGCAACACCTGAGTATGGTGCTAAGTAAAGCAATGGAGCTGGTTGTGATGCAGAAGCGGTAACAACGATGGAGTATTCTAATGCCCCGTATTTACGAAGTGTTTCAACGGCATTACGAACAGTCGATTCTTTCTGACCGATTGCAACATAGATACAGATCATGTTTTGACCTTTTTGGTTCAAGATTGTATCGATGGCAACAGATGTTTTACCTGTTTGACGGTCACCGATGATTAACTCACGTTGACCACGTCCGATTGGCACAAGGGCGTCAATCGCTTTGATACCTGTTTGTAATGGCTCATGAACGGATTTACGGGCCATTACGCCTGGAGCTACTGCTTCAACAGGGCGTGTTTTTGTTGTATTGATTGGACCCATACCATCTACTGGTTGTCCAAGTGAGTTTACCACGCGTCCGATTAGTTCCTCACCAACTGGAACCTCCATGATGCGTCCTGTACGGCGTACTTCGTCGCCTTCTTTAATTTCTGTGAAAGGTCCAAGAATGATGATACCAACGTTATTTTCTTCAAGGTTTTGTGCCATACCCATAACGCCGTTTGAAAATTCAACAAGTTCTCCAGCCATGACATTGTCGAGGCCATGAACACGTGCGATACCGTCACCGATTGAGATAACTGTACCAACATCCGTTACTTGAATTTCCGCCTGATAGTTTTCAATTTGCTTTTTTATCAGGGCACTAATTTCTTCAGCTTTGATGCTCATGAGTTTCACCCCTAATCTTTCGAATCTAGCTTAACAATTTACGTTCTAAACGATCGAGTTTGCCTCTTAATGACCCGTCATATATACGATTTCCAATTCGCAGGCGAATGCCGCCCAGCAGGTTGGAATCTACGATATTTTCAATTTTTAGGGACTTCTTGCCCACTTTTTTAGCAAATACAGAAGAGATTCCTTCGCGCTCCGCATCCGTTAATTCACGAGTGCTGTATACTTTTGCTTCAGCAATACCCATCTCATTATTCGCTAACTCTAAAAATTCATTTGCCACGTCAACAATTTGGTCTTCACGGTGGCGGTCGATTAAGATCAACAATGTATTAAGTACATTTACATTTACTGATGTGAATGATGCTTTTATAATCTCTTTTTTCTCTTCTTTTGAAAGCTTGGAAGAACTTAAGACGACTTTTAAGTCAGGATTGTATTGGACAACTTCCTTCACTACACGAAGTTCTTCTTCAATTACTCCGAGTGCACTCGTCTCTTTCGCTATTTGGAAAAGAGCCAACGCGTAGCGCTTTGCTACCATTGAGTTGCTCATCGCTCTTCTCCTGCCTCTTTAATATATTCGTTTATTAATTGCTCCTGATCTGCTGCAGTTAATTCTTTCTCAATTACTTTTGAAGCAATTAACACAGATAGTGAGGCAACTTGTTCACGAATCGCGGCAACAGCTTTTTCTTTTTGCTGCTCAATTTCAAGCTTGGCTGCTTCTTTAATACGTTCAGACTCTGTACGTGAGGCCGCAACGATCTCTTCACGCTGAAGTTCCCCTTGCTTTTTCGCAGCTTCGATTAAGTTTTGAGCATCCGTACGTGCTTCTTTTAAAAGATTTCTTTGTTCTTGTAAAATCTTTTCAGCTTCTAAACGACTATTTTCCGCCGCGCTGATTTCATTACCAATATGCTCTTCACGAGTCTTCATGATGCCCATCAACGGACCCCATGCAAACTTTTTGAGTAAGGCTAACAAAATAATAAATACGATGAGCTGGAAGAAGATATCTCCAGTATTAATGTGGCCGCCGCCTTCAGCAGCAGTCGCTAATACAAAACTGTTTGTTAACACCCTCGGTTCACTCCTTTCAAGAGTTGCTTAACGATAGAAAAAACACATAAATGAATGGCGAAGATTTGTTGATCATCGCCAAAGTGGATTTGCCTAGAATTATTTGTTTAATACCATGAACGCGATAACTACACCGATAATCGGCAATGCTTCTACTAACGCAACCCCGATAAACATTGTCGTTTGAAGTAAACCACGGTGCTCAGGCTGACGAGCGATACCTTCTACTGTACGTCCTACGATAAGACCGTTACCAATACCTGCTCCTACTGCTGCTAAACCGATTGCGATTGCTGCTGCTAAAACACCAATTGATCCTGTCATTACTTTTTTCCTCCTTAAATGTATGAAACATAGGTTATTTTTTTATTTTGTTCATAAAAAATGAACGGGTGTATTATTATTAATGGTCGTGACTCACTTTATGAGACAAGTAAACCATTGTTAACATTGTGAAAATATAAGCTTGGATGGTACCAACGAAAATAGAGAACCCTTGCCATACCAATGTCAGCGGAATCGCTGCGATGGTGCCGACAATACCTTGATGTGCTAATCCAGCTGCCAATAGGGATAAAAGCAATTCACCTGCAAAAATATTCCCATATAGACGCAGACCAAGAGTCAGCGTATTGGCAAATTCCTCAATGATTTTCAATGGGAATAAGAATCCCATTGGACTGAAGAAACCTTTTGCATAACCTTTTACACCTTTTAGCTTGACCCCATAATAATGGGATAGTACCAATACCATAACTGCTAGGGTTAGGGTGATCATTGGATCAGCCGTTGGTGATTTCCACCAAAGCTTTTCATCAACCACAATTGCAAATGGAAGACCTAGCATATTGGATACAAAAATATACATAATTAATGTAATCCCCAGGATGTGGAATCTTCCACCATCTCTCCAATCCATCGTGCTGTTGATTATTCCTTTAACAAAGTCCATTACCCATTCAAAGAAGTTTTGCATCCCAGTAGGTTTCATTGCCAGCTTCCGTGTCGAAAGAACAGCAATAAGGAAAACGATTAAACTAGCAACCGTAATCATCAGCATATTGGCGCCATTAAACCAAAGGCCCATAAATTCAAACTGTGGAATACCATGTTCCATGTAAACTCACCTCGCTTCCGCTTCATTTATGTACATGCAATGCATGGTAAAAATAATCTATCATAATGACAATATAGGATGTCATTAATCCTATCACTAAACTAATCATATCAAATTGCTCGGGATATCGTAAGGCGATTAACGCAGCAATTCCCGCCACAGCCATCCTCGAGAGCGACCCTAAAGATTTGGGCTTCTTACCCTCTGTTACCTTTTTATCAAAGCTTTCCGTCTTTCTCACTAGAATCCACAGATTCAGATAACTAAAGCACGTCCCAAGAATTAACCCTAAAAAGATTGGTTGATACGATGTGAAGCCCCAGCCTAGAACATAAATGGACAACAAGTAAAAAATCCATTTGCGCTGCCTGTTGTACATAACTCTGAATTCTGGCATAGTTATTTATCTCCTGAATAGAAATGGCGGATTGAGAGAAGCATGGAATAGGTACCCGCTGCTAAACCTATAAGCAGTCCGACAATTAAGAAAATTGGCTCGGTACCCCAATGTTGATCCAGCCATCTGCCTGAGAAAATACCTATTAAAATGGAACCTACTAATTGGGAGACAATTGCGGACATTAAAGCCATAGCTTGTAATGGGTTGCGGTTGTTTTGACGCATATTACACATCCTCACTCTTAGAGAATGCCAATCGGGCAAAAAGTAAAATTCATTACCTAAATACTATCCTCAGATAGATTAAATTGCATGAAAACCCTATCATTTACACCCTTTGTTAGCATACAATAGCACCCTGGCATTGTCAATGAATTTACGTGAATTATACCACAAAGTCTTTCCCTTAATTTTCCTCCAATTTAGAATTAACTCAACAATCCTATTGTATTGGAAATTGTGAAGGAATTTTGCCTAATTTGTGTCCGTTTTGTGAACGTTTAGAATTATACTAATGGTACAATTTTATGAACTTTTGTTATGGTTTTTGCGAAACACAGACCATGTCTGGAGAGAACATGGTCTGTTTCATCATGCTATTTTAGTTTTCCTGCCTATCAATGGTGATCATGCGTTCCATGTGATCCTCCCTGCCGGCCTTTATCGCAAAAACTTTTACTAAATAGTTCCCATTCGCCGGCAGCATTTCAGCCTCGATGTCCTTGCGAATGAGTCCTTTTTTTACATTAGTAATCGTATCTAAAAAACCGACAAAACGGTAATCCTCTGGGTTAAACAGCGCAATCCCAAATTCCTCCGCCCCGCCTGGCAAATATACCTCATAGCGGTACTGCCCGGGTTTGTCTCCCTCTGCAAAATCAAAGCCCATGACCCGTGGGTAATTTGGCTCCGCTAAAACATAGAGATAGGGGATTCTGATCGTGGACCCGCCCGCCTCGAGGCGCAGGTAGCCATCATAAATTTTCCCTTTAAACAGCTCTGGGTCGACCGTTAATTCAATGGTAATGTCTCTTGTTTCTTTTGGCTTCAATGTAAACGTTAACGGCATGCGCCAGTCGATTCCCACAACATGGGGCGGGATGGCAAATGAATAGCGCTGGTCCTGGTTGCTTGTATTGACAACATGCAAATAGGCTTTATGGTCATCATTTCGTTCGGTAAATTTCCCAAAACGGAGACTGCTTGGTGAAACAAGGGATGTCGCTTTGATGGCTTCATCGACTTGGATTCTTCCTGCCCCCTGTTCATAGGTACGGTAATAGGTTGATCCGCTTCTCAGGTTCCCCTTCCCTACGTGGTCCGTGGTTCCGGAGTCGGCCAGCGGTTTCGCGGTGTTCATCAACGCCGCTTTGATTTCTTCGGGCGTCCAATCCGGATGGGCCTGCTTAATTAACGCACACGCCCCCGCCACATGCGGAGCCGCCATACTCGTCCCTTGAAGCGATAAATAGCCGCCCGGAATCGTCGAATGAATCGCTACCCCGGGCGCAACAATATCCGGTTTGATTTCCCAAGTCCCTGTCACAGGTCCGCGTGAGCTAAAGTCGGCGAGCTGGTCCTGGTCTTCACGGACAGTGACTCGTGCTGAGGTCGGTTTGCTTTTTAAAGCTTTTTGTAAAATAACCCCGTCTTCCTTCGAGATGGCGCCGACCGGGAGCGACATTTGGGTGTCAAGGTTTCCCATGAAGCGGCCGCCACTCATATTATTATAGATTAGGACCGCCTTCGCCCCCGCTCGCTTCGCATTTTCTGCTTTTTTTGAAAAAGTTAGGATGCCTCTTTTAATGAGGGCAATTTTCCCATCAACATTCTTCAGTTCATTCGGCCTGCCCATCCCGCCATCGACTATGTCAGCTGAGCGGTCGAGTGCCCAATTGGCTGAGCCCTCAAGCGGCTCAATCCGGAATTTATTCCTGCTTCCTTCTATTAATAAATAAGGTGTTTCCAGGGTTGGGGTAGATGCCCCGACCGAGATTGCTTTGGAAGCCGTCCCGGGCGAGCCAACACTCCATATATCCGGCCCAGAGTTACCTGAAGCTGCAACAGCGACGATCCCGCGGTCGACGGCACGGTTGAGGGCAAGGCTGATTGGCAAGTCAGGCCCGTTAATATCATTTCCTAGCGAGAGATTCACAATGTCGACTTTATCCTTTATCGCTTGGTCAATCGCCGCGAGCACCTGCTCGGTGGTCCCGCCCCCGCCAGGTCCAAGTGCCCGGTACGCAACAATTTTCGCCTCTGGGGCAACGCCTTTTATTTTCCCATTGGCCGCAATAATGCCAGCCACATGTGTTCCGTGGATCGTCGCCTTCCCGATGGCGAGCGTTTCCATCGGATCGCGGTCGTTATCGACCAGATCCCGGCCGCCAGCATAGTTACGCATGAGGTCGGGATGAGTGTAATCAACTCCGGTATCAATGACCCCGACCGTGACCCCCTTTCCTGTCAGCCGTTGGTTTTTTTTATCAAAAAAACGGCGAACCTCGTCTCCGCCAATGATCTTGACGCTCTCTTCCGTTTCCGCCTGGTAGGTAATCACTGGTGAGACACTGCGAATTTGTTCATGGCTGCGACCGAGCTTCGCAAGTGATTCCGCACTGCCTGCGACGGAGAATCCATCCAGCGCATCGTGAAAAACTCGGCGCAATTTAACGTCTTTGTAGGGTTGAATAATCTGCCGGATTTCCCGGTCAGTATGCGCTTTGTCCAGGATAATAATCGCAGTTGTTTCCTGCGTGCTTTTGGTGATCTGAGGATGGATGAGTATTTTCGGAGTTTGAAAAACCAGCAGTAACGCAAGTAGAATTTTCATCGACGGAATTCCCCTTTTTCCATATCGTTTTCAATGAAGGGGGAAAGTATGCACACCTAATTATCGGGTGACACCTTGGTTGGGTGTTGATTTCCTGTATTTACGGTGGAACCTCCTATCTAGTTTACCTGGTCGGAATCGTATAGGCGTTGATTCCCTTTTCGTCGAGTGGGCACAGGAGTTGATTTTTGGGAAGAGTGTAGTTTGTTCCTCGTTTGGAGCCTGATGACGTGAGGTTGAGCGATCGAAGTTGATGCCCCGCTACGGAACTAGAACCGATACACAAAAACTCTGCAAACTGCTTCCTGGTAATCGTCGGTCCCAACAAGAGGAAATAATCATCGACTGTCTGAAAAAAGGCAGTTTTAGAGGAATATCCGCAATCGGGGCAGTGCCACTTTGCTGAGTAAAATTCCATGTTACCTGTTTGAGAATTAGGGCAAAACACTCCTGAAATTATGTCAGACTTGGATAATTTGTACGATAGGGGGATATCCGGAATAGGAGTTTGATGGTGGCTTAAAAGGAGGTCCACTAATTGATTCGTTTTTCTTTTCGTAAACAAAGGCTTTTGATACCTGGCTTCCAGTTCTTCCAACTTATCCAGAAGCGACTCAGCATAAATCAACTCATTGAAAATTTGCTGATTGTCTGGAGTTGTTTCCACTTTCGTCGTTGGTTTACTGATGATGACCGCCTTTTCAATTGGTAAACCCAGCATTTGCTTCTTCCTGAGCCAATTTACGAATTGCAGTTTCTGCCTTTTCACCTGAAGAATTGGATTCGAAATGCCTTCTTCTTCATTATTAAATTCCTTTGTTACATGATTGGTTTCTTTGTTAAAAATCAATTTCTTCGATAGATTTTTGATTTCTGCCATGAAGATAAATCTCTGTGAAACGAGTACCAGATCCATTTGGAATACCTTCTTGTCGGTTAGCCGCAGGCCATGAAAAATGTAATATTGATCTTCAGGCAAAAGCGACAGAAAATAGCTGCATTCCTTCTCCCCGTAGTATCCTTTCAGCCACGATCGCAGGTCGCGTTCGACTGTCGTTCTGATTGGATGACTTTTCTTCAATCTACGCAGCAACGCCATACATTGATAAGCTTGAATTGGTAATTGTAATTCTAAAACAACCATCCATCACACCTCATTTTCTAGTTTCAGAGGTACTTTCTATTAAAAATTGAGATTTCCTGCATAAAAATTATGGATATATTTTGAATTTTATTGACTTTAGTGCTCTTTTTTTGAAGAAATTCCTTCTCGTTGGGGTTTTTTTAAAATTCTTATTGGTTTTGTTCACTTTTAAACAGGTTTTGTTCATTTTTTAATCGTTTTGTTCAATTTCTAAATAGTTTTGTTCACTTTTCAAGGTGTTTTGTACAATTAGACAAATTTTACCAAATAAAACTCCTGTTTTTGCTTTTTTATCTCTTGATCATTCTCTTTTTTTTAAAAAGGAACCCTATTCCAGTAAAGAATAAGTATCTTTCTATAAATTTTTCCAGCGTTCTGAAGCGATTTCTTTTATTTTTTCAAAAATGGATGGTTTCAAATTAAATTTCCAAAAGACAATGACCTATTTTAATAAAAACCAACAAAAAAAAAGCCGAGCAAGCCCGACTTTTTTTCAAACTAAATCTTATTTTGTTCCAAACAACCGGTCTCCTGCATCACCAAGGCCTGGGACGATGTAGCCGTGGTCATTTAATTTCTCATCTAGGGCAGCAATATAGATATCCACATCCGGGTGGGCTGTCTTTACCGCTTCCACGCCTTCTGGTGCAGCAATCAAACACATAAACTTGATGTGCTTGGCGCCACGCTTCTTCAAGGAGCGAATCGCTTCAATCGCCGAACCGCCTGTTGCTAGCATCGGGTCAACCACAATGAAATCGCGCTCTTCGACATCGCTTGGCAGCTTAATATAATACTCGACCGGCATCAAGGTTTCAGGGTCGCGGTATAAACCGATATGGCCCACTTTCGCGGCTGGAATTAATTTCAGGATGCCATCCACCATTCCAATTCCTGCACGTAAAATCGGAACAATCCCCATTTTCTTACCGGATAGAACCTTTGATTTCGCCGGACAAACAGGTGTCTCGATATCGATATCCTCAAGCGACATATCCCTAGTAATTTCAAACGCCATCAAGGTCGCAACTTCATCAACGAGCTCGCGGAACTCCTTTGTTCCGGTGTTTTTATCACGTATGTATGTTAGTTTATGCTGAATTAATGGATGGTCAAAAACAAATACCTTGGCCATAATCATCGCCCCTTATTTTATATTAATGTACACTTCGTCTCATTTTACAGAAAAAAAATGCAATGAGCAAATCAAAATACGCTCAAATCAACTAGTTAGATTTTTCAAAAAAAATCGACCCCACTTTAAAAAGTTAGGTCGATTCTCTGCTGATAAAAATGAAAACTGTCAAGTTCCAGGCTTGAACTTTTCTAATTAATATTCTGGATAAAGTGTAAATTTGCTTGTTAACGCTTCGACGCGGCCTGCTGCTTCCTCTAGCTTCGCCACATCTTCATGATTTTTCAAGGTAAACGCGATGATTGAAGCAATTTCGTCCATTTCCGCTTCACCAAAGCCACGGCTTGTTACTGCCGCCGTACCGATACGGATACCGCTTGTTACAAATGGGCTTTGTGGATCATATGGAATCGTGTTTTTATTGACTGTAATCCCAATTTCATCAAGGACTTTTTCAGCAACTTTGCCTGTCAGACCAAGCGTCTGCACGTCCACCAACAGCAGGTGGTTGTCCGTTCCGCCGGAAACGAGCTTCAAGCCCTCTTTTTGGAGACTTTCGGCTAAACGTTGGGCATTGGTGACAATCTGACCAGCATATGCTTTAAAGCTGTCCTGCAGTGCTTCACCAAAGGCAACAGCTTTTGCAGCTATCACATGCATTAATGGACCGCCTTGAATTCCAGGGAAGATTGATTTATCAATTTTCTTGCCAAATTCCTCTTTGCAAAGGATCATCCCGCCGCGTGGACCGCGCAAGGTTTTATGAGTGGTTGTTGTCACAAAATCAGCGTAAGGAACTGGATTTTGATGCAAACCTGCCGCTACAAGCCCGGCAATGTGCGCCATATCGACCATGAGGTACGCACCGACTTCATCGGCAATCTCACGGAACTTCGCAAAGTCAATCTCACGAGGATAGGCACTGGCACCGGCAACAATCATTTTCGGCTTGTGCTCAAGTGCTTTGGCACGGACATCATCATAATTGATGCGGTGTGTTGTTTCGTCGACTCCATATTCAACAAAGTTATATTGAACACCACTGAAGTTAACTGGACTGCCGTGTGTTAAATGGCCGCCGTGGGAGAGATTCATGCCAAGCACGGTGTCACCTTGCTCAAGAACCGTGAAGTAAACGGCCATATTGGCCTGTGCACCTGAGTGCGGCTGTACGTTTACATACTCCGCTCCGAAAATTTCCTTCGCCCGGTTGCGTGCTAAGTCTTCGACGATATCAACATATTCACAGCCACCATAATAGCGACGGCCAGGATACCCCTCTGCATATTTATTCGTTAATACAGACCCCTGGGCTTCCATGACTGCTTCACTAACAAAGTTTTCTGAGGCAATTAATTCAATTTTGGAACGCTGACGACCTAATTCTTTTTGAATCGCTTGAAAAACCTGTTCATCGGCTTGAGACAAATGCTTCATGACAAAAAATCCCCCTTTATATGTAAGTACTTATAAATTTCGAAAAATTCTTTTTTATTTTAGCAGAAACACACTCAAATTAAAAGAAAAACATTCTTCGGTTTTTTATAATATTTTTCACCGAAAGTAAACATTTTTAAATCTAGGGTCATTTTTTCACGAACGAACATCTATTATTTTAAAATAATATTCGTCTTTTCAACAAAACCGCTTCTACTCCATAAAATCATACAGCCATATAAAACTTTAATGGCAGACACCCCATTGCATTAAGAGCAGCTCGTGTTTTCCTGGCTCCGTTCATATACAGCTCTCACTCCGCCAATCAGCTTTGGGCGAACCTTGGCCAGGGTGACATGGGCCTGTCCGACGCTTTTTTGCTTGACGCGGACGGGAACGGCGACATGTTTTAAATGCATACCAATGAGTGTGTTGCCGATATCGATGCCGGCATCCGCCTTTATAAACTCAACAACAACGGCATCATCCATCGCTCCAAACGCGTACGTTGCCATCGCCCCGCCAGCTGTTCGGACAGGGACAACTGAAACTTCATCGAGACGATTTTCCACTAAAACAGCTCGTTCGACAACCAAGGCTCGGTTCAGATGCTCGCAGCATTGGAAGGCAAGTACAATCCCCGTTTCCTCTTGGAGTTTTTTCAAACAGCGGTAAATCATTTCCGCCACTTCAACGGTCCCCGATGTCCCAATTCTCTCCCCGATAACCTTCACTCGTACTGCAGCCAATTACTAGCAGCTGCCCTTGTTGGAATGCTGCTTGTTCTTTGAATTCCGTTAGTATCGCTTCCAATTCTTGTTCACACTTTAGAATCATAAACCTTACCCTCCTCGAACAGATTTTCAGTCCAATCCAAGCCTGGTTAGAGGTGCTTATCCTCATATTCGCTAATTTTTCCAACACGCCCTGCATGGCGGCCGCCTTCAAATTCACCTGTTAACCAGATTTGGGCAATATCTCGGGCAAGACCGGGTCCAATGACACGCTCACCCATCGCAAGAATATTTGAATCATTATGGGCCCGCGTTGCTTTTGCGCTAAATGTATCATGTACTAGGGCACAGCGGATCCCCTTCACCTTATTGGCGGCAATCGTCATGCCAATTCCAGTCCCACAAATTAGGATGGCACGGTCAAACTCGCCGCTTGCCACCTTTTTTGCAACGGGCAGTGCGTAATCAGGATAATCGACAGATGTTTCACATTCACAGCCAAAATCCTCGTATTCGAGTCCCATTTCTTTAAGTAATTGTGCAATTTCTTTGCGAAGATTAACCCCGCCATGGTCTGACGCTAGTGCCACTTTCATGTTAAAAACCTCCGATATCTTATTAACGGACTATCCCCACTATAGGGCTTATCCTCTCGTGATTAATTTTGACATACTGCTATAAAAAGATAAAGTTCCAACCAAAAATAAAGTTTCCCATTAAACTAAAAAGCCATGCCAAAAATTAAAGCCCTCTTTTCAAAAAAGAGAGCCTGAGTTACTTTAGTTTTCCAATTGCTTTGTCAATTAATCCATTTAGTTCACGAAAGGTTTCTTCGTACATGGCTAAGCTTCCTCCGTAAGGGTCAACCACATCTGAACCCGAGCCTTCACCGCTGTATTCTTTTAAAGTAAATACTTTTTGACCCAGCTGCGGGTATTGCTGCAGAATGGCCATCTTATGTGAGGATGTCATCGTGAGGATGAGATTAGCCCATTCGACCTCGTCACGGGTTAACAAGCTGGAGCGGTGATTGTGTGTAATCCCATTGTCCTCCAATACCCTTTTCACATGAGCGGAAGCCTCACTGCCGTTCACAGCATAGATTCCTGCCGACCGCACCTCAACTCTGTCAATTTCTTTATTTTTCAAAATTGCCTCAGCCATAGGACTCCTACATGTATTTCCTGTACATACAAACAAAATGCGCTGCAATGTGTTTTCCTCCTTACTCAAGATCTTATGTAATTTATCTTATCATATTTAAGTTTGGGATTCGAAAGGGTTAGCCTATCCACCTATTACCAGAAGGGGGCAAGCAGTTTTAAACCGAAGGCAAGTAAAATTGCACCGCCAAGAGCCTCGCTGTATGACCCGACCCAGCCCTGCATCTTGCGGCCAAGCAGCAGTCCAGCCCAGGTTTGCACGGTTGCCATGATTCCAAAGCACAAAATTACCATAATTGTCTTGGCCCCGTATATCCCTAAGGTAAGCCCCACAGAAAAACTATCAAGACTTACGCTCAAGGCAAACAGCAGCAAGCCGAAACCAATCGGAGAGATGACTTTCTCCTCACCCTTTTTAAGGGTCGACCACACCATTTGCACCCCCAGCAGAATCAGTAGAAAACCACCGATAAAGGTCGCAAAGGTACCAAACTTCTCAGATAAAAATTTTCCCGCAACTAAGCCAAGCAGTGGCATCCATACGTGGAATAAGCCAATCGTGATGCCAATATTAAAAATTTTTCGAAGCCGAAGTTTGTACATTCCCATGCCAAGTCCGACTGAAAATGCATCCATCCCTAGTGCAAACGCCATTAATAGAAGAGTAACTATTTCGCCAATCATTTCAGACATGCGGCCCCCGCCTCCTTGGACTAACTACCCTAGCATATGCAAGTCCTAATAAATTTAGAAGTCTGGTTGGGGAACTGAACATTTGATTACCTACATCTACTATAGCGTACAAGCCGCCCGGTCATTTCCAAAATTTGTTACATAATAGTGCCTGACACCGATTAATTCACTCACGCCAAAGTTGGTGTCTGACACCGAAAAAATTCGCTACCGCCTCGTTGGTGCCTGACACTAAAAAACACCCGGTCCCCTCGTCGGGGAACCTGGTGTTATTCAGCAATCAACTTATTTCCAGCCGCTTTTTGTAGGCGGTTCATAATTGCATTTCCGACACCTTCGTTTGGAAATACTTCGCTGAAAATGATATCAACCTGTTCCAAATTAAATTTTCGCAGCGTATCATATAGCGCCGTGGCGACAGTTTCCAGCTCCTCCCGCTTCCCGCAGGACAGCACAACATCCGCTTCCAACACATCCACCTGCTCTTCCGTTGTAAGCACCCCGACCCGCAAACCCGCCGTTTGCTTTTCTTCTACTAAACTTTGGAGAAATTGCGTGGTGCCTGACACCATAAATAACGGTGCATTCGGGGCATAGTGTTGGTATTTCATACCCGGAGCTTTTGGCCGGGCCGCCTCATCGGTTAATGCGGCATCGACACGAACTTCACCGATTACGGCCTTGAGCTGCTCTTTTGTTACCCCACCTGGTCGTAGGATAACTGGAATGGCCTCCGTGCAATCGATGACTGTTGATTCAACGCCAATCCCTGTTGCACCCCCGTCAATCACGCCGGCAATTTTTCCATTTAAATCGTCCAAGACATGCTGGGCATTCGTTGGACTCGGTTTGCCTGAGCTATTGGCACTCGGAGCAGCAATCGGCAGTCCACAGCTTTTCAACAATGCCAGTGCGACCGGATGGTCCGGCATTCTCACCGCGACCGTTGCCAACCCGGCTGTGGCCGATTTTGCTAGCACGCCTTCTTTCTTTTTAAAGATAATTGTCAACGGACCCGGCCAAAACGCCTCCATTAAAACTTCAGCCTTGTCGGGGACCTCAGCCACAAACGTGCTCAGCTGCTTTTTATCCGCAATGTGGATAATTAGTGGATTATCACTTGGCCTGCCCTTGGCTGCAAAAATCTTCGCTACCGCCACATCACTTTCAGCGTTACCTCCAAGACCATAAACCGTCTCTGTAGGGAGGGCAACTACTTCATTATCCCGTAAAAAATTTGCTGCATCCACAACTTGTGGATTACTTTCAAGATTATCCACAGACTTATCCACTTTCCAAACTTTTGTGTTCATAGTTATCCACCTTTATCACAAATGAGTCTATTAGCGAAATTTGGCGAATTTAGTCACCTAGACTCATATTTTTCACTCAATACGTTTGAAAGTATAAAAGAAGGTGGGCATAAAAACAAGTGTTATCCACAAATTGTGCACAACTTCCTTGAAAAAGTGGATAACTTTGTGGATATACCCACAATTATAGTGAAAATTTTAAAAATAATGAGTTATCCACATTTAAAACGTGTCGAATATGTTTAGATTGATAAAATTCGCTGGGTATTTCTGCCCGATCAATTCTCTGGAAGCCCATTATTTCAAAAAACGGCAAGGCTACGCTCTTATTTGTTGCCAAAAACAAACCTTTTATCCCTTTTTCTTTTGCTAATTGCATCATTTGATCAAAAAGAATAAAGATTTCCTTTTCCGCTTGTCCAGGGGAAACTACAAGTGAACGCAAGAGCCCAAACTCTGTGAAGGCTTCCATCCCAAGCGAACCCATTATTGTGCCATACTCATTCTCTAGCAACAAAAAATAATCAACCGTTTCTTCTGTCAGTCCATCCGTTCCAAGTTTGGCTCTAGATAAAAACTCTCGTAAACCGTCCAAATCTTGTTTATTTGCTCTACGAATTAGTGCCCGCATCCTATCCACCTCTTTTTTAAGATTCTACTCTATGAATATTGATGAGATAGAAAAAATAGAACCGCTAGATTCCCGAAATCTAGTAAAAATTAATAAGGCATAGGACCGCTGTTTTTTCACGCCACGCGAAAAAACCAGCCCCTTAATTGGAACTGGCTTAATTAAATATCTTTTCCCACATCTCTACCACGAAAAACTTCACTTCCACCGGCTTCTCATCTTCCGAGGTATACACAGGCGCCGCCTTTTCAGCTACCTTCACCGTCTCTTCTGCATCTTCAATCACAATTTCATTGAACACGGGCACATTTTTTTCAATCAACCGCTCAGGTTTCTTCATTTCTACTTCATCATCAGTTGCCGCTTTTTCCATTTTTTCAGCCTTTACCACCACTGTCTTCGGATCTTCCTTTACCACCTTAGCTTCTTTCGGTCCAACAGAACTTGTTTCCTCTTTCAATCCGCTTGAACTTGCTACCACTTCTTCATTCTTAAACTTTTTCGGTTTCTCACTAGAGTTTGCTTCCCTTTTTACTTTTTCAACTGGCTTGTCAGGATTCACAGTTTTTGCATGAGCTTTTTTCTCCTCCTCAAAGCCATCACTCACCGCGACACCATTTGAAAAATCAAGGAAGCATAATGGCGGATAAAGCACACACCACCAGTTCGCGCCTTCACCGCTCCCGAGCGTAATCAATATCGCTTGATACTCACCAGCTGGATATAAAAATTGACCATATAATTTCGTCGGAAACTGAACCTTGCCGAACTCAACGTTCACCGATTGATTGGACCCTTGCTCTCGGACTACCTGTTCCGAAATCGCTTGAATCTCAGGAAGCTTCGCCTTGATGACCGTTCTTGCTTTTTCCATCGACGTTAAATCCCGCACCCACAGTGTAATCTGCGCGTTCACCGCATCGCGAACCTTCCGCTTAATGGCCTGGTCTTCTTCAAAATCACTGTTTGCAAGAATCCTGAGCCGAATCGCTTCACCCGGAATCACAATCGATTCCTTCGCAGCTGCTTCCGTCTTCGGCATATATAAACTCAACATTGTCCCTAAAGACAACACGATTAGATAACTCCAAACCACTAATTTACTTCTCATTCTGACACCGTCCCTTCGATATCTTCATTTTGGACAAAATGCCAGAATCTTAAACTATTAAATTTTGATATTTTCCATAAAGCCAAGGGCAAACCTCTAGAAGATTTCCTTCTAAAAAAAGCCTCGGGACTTAAGCCCCGAAGCCGATTTCCGCAAATACCATGCGATCCTTGCCAAACAAATCATTCACTATCTCTACCTTTGCATCCTCAAAAGCCTTTTGTATAAGCTCCGCTACCGCTTCGCCTTGGCCCGCCCCAATTTCGAAACCAACCAACGCTCGCTGTTCCAGCACCTGCGGCAGCTCAATCATAAAGCGGCAGTAAAAATCCAAGCCATCCGTCCCTGCAAACAAGGCCCGGTGCGGCTCATGCTCCGTCACAACCTCCGACATCGTTGTCATATCACCAAGCGGAATATACGGCGGATTTGAGAGGATCACATCAAACCTGGCCCCGCCCTCAATAAACGGAACAAGTAAATCACCCTGAACAAACTCAACCTCCGCCCCAAGCCGTGCCGCATTCTCGCGCGCCACAGAGAGTGACGTCTCCGCAATATCAGTGCCTAACACCATTAACACTGGCCCCTCATTACTATTGGTGCCTGACACCACCCGCAGTTCGGCTTCTTCAAGCTTCATGGTAATCGCGATGGCACCGCTTCCTGTGCCGATATCTGCTAACCGGATAACCTGCTTGCCGCCAAAAAGCCGCTTGATCCGTTGGAGTGCGCCGTAGACGAGTTCTTCGGTTTCCGGCCTCGGAATCAGCACCTCTTCATTGACGATAAACGGGCGCCCATAAAACTCCTCGGATCCGATAATATACTGCACCGGTGTACCCTTCGCATGTTCTTCAACCGCTTTTTCAAACTCAGCCCACACACCCGGCGCCAGCTCATCGCGCACATTCGCAAATAACTGCGACCGTGACATCCCTGTCAAATGGCGAAGTAACAACTCACCCGCATTCTCATCACGACTCGCAGAAACTAAAAAAGAAGAAGCCCATTGAAGAGCTTCATAGACTTTTTTACTCATTAGAGGCACTTTCCAGCCTGCGCGCTTGGTCATCCATAATCAGCGCATCGATGACATCATCGAGCTTGCCTTCTAAAATTTGATCGAGCTTTTGAATTGTCAAACCGATGCGGTGGTCTGTCACCCGGTTTTGCGGGAAGTTATAGGTCCGAATCCGCTCCGAACGGTCACCCGTACCAACCGCTGATTTACGGACCGAATCATACTCCGCCTGTGCTTCCTGCTGATACTTATCATAAATCCGTGCTCGTAATACCTTCATCGCTTTATCTTTATTCTTATGCTGTGATTTCTCGTCCTGAATCGAAACCACAATCCCGGTTGGAATATGTGTTAACCGAACTGCAGACATCGTCGTATTAACGGACTGTCCGCCGGCGCCACTGGATGCAAACGCATCAAACCGGATATCTTTATCGTTGATTTCCACTTCTAATTCTTCCGCTTCTGGCAAACAAACAACCGTCGCTGTCGATGTATGAATCCGACCGCTTGATTCCGTTTCCGGAACACGTTGCACACGGTGTGCCCCGTTCTCATACTTCAATTTCGAATAAGCACCCTGACCGTTGATCATAAAGCTAATTTCCTTGTAACCGCCAAGACCTGTTGGATTCGCATCAATAAGGTCCGTCTTCCAGCCCTGAGCCTCCGCATAACGGCTGTACATGCGATACAAATTCCCAGCAAACAGGGCTGCTTCATCCCCGCCTGCTGCCCCGCGGATTTCAAAGATAACGTTCTTGTCATCATTTGGATCCTTCGGAATCAAGAGAAGCTTCATCTTCGCTTCCAACTCTACGATTTGCGCTTCCAGCTCGTTAACTTCTTCCTTCACCATTTCACGCATATCCGAATCCAACTTCTCATCAAGCATCGCCTTAGCATCCTGAAGCTGGGCGCGTACCTCTTTATATTCACGATAAGTTTGCACAGTTTCCTGTATATCAGATTGTTCTTTTGAATATTCACGAAGTTTTTTTGAATCATTAATAATTTGTGGGTCGCTTAAAAGTTCATTCAACTTATCATAACGATCTTCCACCGATTGAAGACGATCAAACACGGTCTATTCACCTCAATTTTTTGTCCATAACATTCTAATTATAGTATAGGTGAAAACAACCGTCAAAACCAAATTCCTGGGGAAAATTTTTTCGCGGGTCATTTTTCAAGTGGAAATCCCTTTTTAAAAGAAACTCTAGAAAAAACATGCCCTGATAATCAGAGCATGCTACCTTCGATCCTCTTTGACGCGCACTTCAATTTCATAGCGTGGCAAGGCCTGAATCAACTTGCGATGAAGCCTAGCTTCCGCATTAATTTTCCCCTGCTCAGATTGCATTCCCTTTTTATAAACAGAGACCCACATCCGGTCGCCATTAATCCAAATGGAATCTGCCGTAAACTCATCCGAATCTGCGATGACTTGTTTAGCCTGTTGAATATCATTGCCATGATTGTTCGCGCCAGCCTCTGACCCGCTGCCTGTCCGCTTTAGGTCAAGAAAATTCGGATTTTGATTAGTGATATCATCTTCAACCATATGCTGCTTGTTATTGCCCCGTTTGTTACTATCTGCAGGGGTGTTTTGGTTGGACCTATTCGTTGACGTGTTGCGGTCATTGTCCTGGATAGACATATAATTAGGCGCAGTTTTATCTTTTCGAAGGTCATACGCCTCTTCATTTCGATTCCCCGCACAACCGCCGACTAAAACTAACATCGTTAATGAGAGAAACAGCACAAATTTTTGCATCTTACACCTCCCATTACTATCATGCCCGGACTCCTCGCAACAGAACGAGTGAAATCTTTCCAAGTTCCTATTTCCTAGACATGATTCTGCCGGATCTGAAAGGAATTCCGCCAACTTCGTTATTTATTCCGCCGAATGCCATGTTTATTCCGCCAAACCTCACTGGAATTCCGCCAAATGCCATGTTTATTCCGCCAAACCCCAAATCCTACCCTAAACAAACAAAAAAACTGCCCGAGAATCTCCTTCTCAGACAGTTTTCATATTGGTGTCAGGCACTAGTTATGTAAACTAAACCTACCCTGACGTTAGTTCGTTGCTTCTTGTTCGATTTTGGAGCGGTAGACGGCCGTTTTTGGTACTTCATGGTGGTGACGGCAGCGAGGCTCGTACGCTTCTGAGGCACCAACTAAGATAACTGGATCATGGTAGGATGCTGGATGTCCATCAATCAGACGCTGCGTCCGGCTCGAAGGCGAACCGCACACTGAACAAACCGCTTGCAGCTTTGTCACTGATTCAGCAATCGCCATCAATGCCGGCATCTGCCCAAACGGCTCTCCGCGGAAATCCATATCCAGACCCGCACAAACGACGCGATGGCCGCTGTCAGCCAGTTGCTGAACCACTCGGAGAATCCCCTCATCAAAAAACTGAACCTCATCAATCGCAATAATATCGATATCTGCTTCCACGTGATGAAGAATCTCAATCGAATGAACAATTGGCTTCGCATGAAATGAAGATCCATTATGGGAAACAACCGATTGATCGTGATAGCGATTATCAATTTTGGGCTTAAATACAGCTATCTTTTGTTTGGCGAATTGAGCACGTCTCACGCGGCGAATCAATTCCTCCGATTTTCCAGAAAACATACTGCCACAGATAACCTCAACCCATCCGCTTTGCTTCATTAAATACATAAAGACGGCGTCTCCTTCCTAGCAAATCCGTATATAATCTATCCTGAAAATTGAATTTATTTAAATAAAAAACAGGCAAGTATATTGCTTCTTGCCTGTACTTTTTACAATTATTGTTGTGGTATATCAGATTTGATGCCGTATTTTTTGTTGAAACGGTCAACACGTCCGCCAGCTTCAGCGAATTTTTGACGACCAGTATAGAATGGATGACATTCTGAACAAGTTTCAACGCGAATTTCTTTCTTCACTGAACCAGTTTCAAAAGTGTTTCCGCATGCACAAGTCACCTGTACCATTTTATAATTTGGATGAATTCCTGCTTTCATTCTTTTCATCTCCTTCCGCCCTGAATCATTCGAAACAGAGTTATATAAAGCACCTATCAAAAACAAGTACTGAAATACTAAAAACACACTGCACCCATTATAACAAGCAAAGCTCTTTTTGGCAAGTTGGGATTTGTTGGTTTCTTTTTTAAAATGGAACCTATAATCCTCCCCTTTACCAGGGTTGTCCCAAAGTTATCTTACTAGGAACGGACTTGTTTTCACAGCTTACCCAAGTAGCTACGAACGTCTTGATTTCAACTCTTCTCCCAATTGAGCAAAGAATTCTTCATTAGACTTTGTTTGTCTTAATTTTTTCAAGAAGCGCTCAGCAAAATCTGGTGAATCTGACATTGATTTTCTGATTGCCCATAATTTATCCAAATGGTCCTTTGGAATGAGCAATTCTTCCTTCCGTGTTCCCGAACGACGGATATCAAGCGCAGGGAAAATACGACGCTCAGCGAGCTGACGGTCAAGGTGCAGTTCCATATTACCTGTCCCTTTGAATTCTTCATAAATGACGTCATCCATCCGCGAGCCGGTATCGACGAGCGCAGTGGCAAGAATCGTCAAGCTTCCGCCCTCTTCGATATTACGAGCAGCCCCGAAGAAACGCTTCGGACGGTGGAAGGCTGCTGGGTCAATACCACCAGAAAGAGTCCGGCCGCTTGGAGGAATCACGAGGTTATAGGCACGAGCCAGACGGGTGATACTATCCATCAGGATAACCACATCACGTTTGTGCTCGACCAAACGCATCGCACGGTCAAGGACCAATTCAGCCACTTTAATATGGTTTTCCGGTACTTCATCAAATGTCGAACTAACGACGTCACCGGCAACTGAACGCTCGATGTCGGTCACTTCTTCTGGACGTTCGTCGATTAACAGCATGATTAATTCTACTTCCGGATGATTGGTGGTAATGCTGTTCGCAATTTCTTTTAACAGCATCGTTTTACCAGCCTTTGGCGGTGCGACGATTAAGCCACGCTGTCCAAAACCAACCGGTGCGATCACATCCATAATCCTCGTAGAAAGATGTTTTTGCGTGGTTTCGAGATTCATCATTCTGTTTGGATATAGGGGTGTGAGGCCAGGGAAATAAACCCGTTCTTTCGCGGATTCTGGATCTTCACCGTTAACAGCCTCTACATGCAAAAGTCCATAATAGCGCTCATTCTCTTTTGGTGGTCGTACTTTACCGGAAACTTTATCTCCATTACGGAGGTCGAAGCGGCGGATTTGCGAAGCAGAAATGTAAATATCCTCTGAGCTTGGTGAGTAATTAATTGGCCGTAAGAATCCAAATCCTTCTGATTGGATGATTTCTAGGACGCCTTCCATGAAAAAATAGCCCTGCTGTTCCGCACGGGATTTCAGGATGGCAAAAATTAATTCTTTTTTTGTTAATTTGCTGTAATAGGTCACTTTATATTCACGAGCAAGCTCATAAAGTTCCTTCAGCTTCATACCTTCTAAACTTGAAATTGTTAAGTCCATTTGTGCACCACACTTTTATTTTTTTCAATCTGATATTAATTAAGAGAGCCTGAGGATTTTGATAGAAGTAGACAAGAAATGAATAGAATTGCAGAAATAATGCATAAAACAATTACTATTTTACCCTCTATGCAAAAAATTAATCAACTTATTTTTCTATTTTCATTCATTGGGAATTTTTTCTGAGAAGGAGTTCGTTCAAAATTCCTAACCTGAGTTATAGGAGTTTTTTAATTTAAGAGACTAGACTGTGCAAATCTGCACACCCTAGTCTACTATCGGTGCCTGACACCGGCATCCGTTTTTGGCTGTATCTATTTAATCACTAAATGAGGTTTTTTCTTTAAGCTGTGACGACCTTCGACAAAGCGAACGGTGCCTGATTTGGCACGCATAACGATTGAGTGGGTCGAACCGTAGGATCCTTTAAATTGGACACCGCGCAGCAATTCTCCGTCGGTAATCCCAGTTGCAGCAAAAATGGCGTCATCCCCTTTGACAAGGTCCTCCATCCTTAGGACACGATTGACATCGAGTCCCATTTTGATGCAGCGCTCAAGTTCTGCATCATTTTGCGGCAATAGTTTACCGATGATCTCACCGCCAAGACATTTCAAGGCCACGGCAGACAGAACGCCTTCAGGGGCACCACCGGAACCAAAGAGAATATCAACGCCGGTGTTGTCAAAGGCGGTATTAATCGCACCTGCCACGTCCCCGTCATTAATTAACTTGATTCTCGCTCCGGCTTCACGAAGCTGAGCAATGATATGCGCATGGCGCTCACGATTTAAGACAGTCGCCACGACATCCTCAATATCCTTATTCTTCGCTTTAGCCACAGCCTTTAGGTTGTCCAAAACAGAAGCATTGATATCAATATGTCCGACAGCTTCTGGACCCACCGCAATTTTTTCCATGTACATATCAGGAGCATGAAGAAGGTTGCCATGATCGGCAATCGCAAGCACTGCCAAAGCGTTCCAGCCGCCTGATGCTAAAATATTGGTGCCTTCGAGCGGGTCAACGGCCACGTCTACACGCGGACCATAACCTGTCCCCAATTTTTCACCAATATAAAGCATCGGCGCTTCATCCATTTCCCCTTCACCAATGACAACGGTTCCCTTCATTGGCACGGTGTCAAACACATCGCGCATGGCCGAAGTAGCTGCACCATCGGCTTCATCCTTTTTCCCGCGTCCCATCCAACGGGCTGAAGCTAGTGCTGCAGCTTCGGTGACACGGACTAGTTCCATCGTTAAACTTCTTTCCATCGGTCTCCCTCTCCCCTATGTCGATTGTTTATCTCCCGAACTTCTCTGTCTACGTATTCTTCATTTGTTCGACTTCTTCTTTTGTTAACGCTTCGCGCCAAATTGTCGCGCCGAGTCCGTTTAATTTCCCGACGAGGTCACTGTAGCCGCGGTCAATGTGCTCGAGGCCAGTTACTTCGGTAATTCCTTCGGCAATTAAACCAGCAATCACCAGCGCTGCGCCAGCCCGGAGGTCGCTTGCTTTTACTTTGGCACCTTGAAGCTGAATCGGGCCGTTAATAATTGCTGAGCGCCCTTCCACTTTAATATTGGCATTCATTCTTCTTAGTTCATCGATATGTTTAAAACGGGCACCATAAATGGTATCGGTCACGACACTTGAGCCCGATGCCTTTGTTAAAAGGGATGTAAACGGTTGCTGAAGGTCGGTTGGAAAACCCGGATAAACGAGCGTTTTGATGTCGACAGCCTTTAGTTTGGTTGACCCATCGACAAACACTTGATCATCGCCCGACTCGACGCGGACACCCATTTCACGTAGCTTGGCAATTAATGATTCTAAATGCTGCGGGATGACGTTGTCGATTAACACGCCTTCACCAACGGCAGCTCCTAAAATCATATAGGTACCAGCTTCGATTCGGTCTGGAATAATCGTATGGCGGCAGCCATGGAGTGAATCGACCCCATCAATACGGATGACGTCCGTCCCTGCCCCTTTAATTTTTGCACCCATACTCGTTAACAGCGTTGCGACGTCAATGATTTCAGGTTCCTTCGCCGCATTTTCAATCACCGTCCGGCCTTTAGCCCGAACCGCTGCCAACATAATATTAATCGTTGCTCCTACGCTGACGACATCGAGATAAATACGTGCACCGCGAAGCTCATCCGCCCGCAGATAAATCGCACCTTGTTCATTGGTGATTTGGGCCCCAAGTGCTTCGAAGCCTTTGATATGTTGATCAATCGGTCTTGGACCTAAATGACAGCCGCCAGGTAAGCCAATAACTGCCTTTTTAAACCGGCCGAGCATCGCACCCATTAAGTAATAAGAAGCACGGAGCTTTTTTACTTTCCCGTTTGGCAGAGGCATGGAAATCATCGTTGATGGGTCGACCGTCATATCATTTTCCGAGAGCTGGACTTTTCCGCCGATTTCTTCAAGGAGATCCTTCAAAATCGCAACGTCTGAAATGTCCGGCAATCCCTCAATTGTCACTGGTGATTCCGCTAAAATTGTTGCTGGAATTAACGCGACTGCACTATTCTTCGCACCGCTTATCCGAACGGTTCCCTTTAACGGATAGCCACCCGCAATTTTAAGTTTTTCCATTTCCGACTCCCTTCTAAGCCCTTCCTTATTACTAAATGAGGCTCTAGGTATATTTTTCCAACATGAATAGTCAAAATCCGACAGCTTGTCTATCCTTTAGTTTACACCAAAATTCTATTTTCAAGTATGGCAATTGAAATTTTTTTACACAAAACTGGAAAATTATGCTTATTTACAGGAATTCCAATCTTTCAAGGAGCCTTCAATCCCTTTTTGAAATTTGTTTATCTCCCGTATTTTCGACTAAATTTTCAATTTTCTCTTAACAGACGGAAACCGCCCTTTTACGTAAGGACGGTTTCATTTTATCATAACTGGGACAAAGATGAAATGCGATTAGACATTCGACATCTTTCCCGTATCTTAAGTCTTAGGCTTTGCCTGCAGAACCAAATTCGCGGATTTTACCAATAACAGTCTCTTTGATTGCTTCGCGAGCAGGTCCTAAATATTTACGTGGATCATATTCTTCTGGCTTTGCAGCTAAAGCTTCACGAACAGCTTTGGCAGATGTGATTTGGTTTTCTGTGTTAACATTGATTTTCGCTGTTCCAAGTGAAACCGATTGTTGGATATCCTTTGTTGGGATTCCAGTTCCACCGTGAAGGACTAATGGAAGACCAGTAATGTTGCCGATTTCTTCCATTTCCTTGAAACCAAGGTTTGGTTCGCCTTTGTAAGGACCGTGAACAGAACCTAATGCAGGTGCAAGGCAGTCAATACCTGTGCGTTTTACAAGTTCTTCACATTCTTTTGGATCTGCGTAAATGACGCCTTCAGCGATAACATCGTCTTCTTGGCCGCCAACAGTTCCTAATTCCGCTTCTACAGAGACACCTTTTGAATGTGCGTAGTCGACAACTTTAGAAGTAATTTCAATATTTTCCTCAAATGAGTGGTGCGAAGCATCGATCATAACAGATGTGAAGCCTGCATCAATCGCTTCTTTACACTTTTCAAAGCTTGAACCATGGTCAAGGTGAATTGCTACTGGAACAGTCACTTTCAAATCTTCCATTAAGCCTTCAACCATTTTTACAACTGTTTTGAAGCCAGACATATAACGAGCAGCACCTTCAGATACTCCAAGGATCACTGGTGAGTTTTCAGCTTGGGCAGCTTGAAGAATTGCTTGTGTAAACTCCAGGTTATTTAAGTTGAATTGCCCAACCGCATAGCCCTCTGCTTTTGCTTTGATGAGCATCTCTTTCATTGAAACTAATGGCATTTCTCTTCCTCCTTAGTTTAGGTCGCTATCTTTTCAAAAAGGCCTTCCATATTAAGGTTTTCCCTCAATTTTACGGATTATGTATCACTTGAAAAAGATAAGTCGCCAGTAAAAAGTTCATATGTATCATATCAAACCAAGGTTCGAAATGCCATTAAAAAACCGCAGTTTTATAAACTGTCATAATGAAAGCGTGCCCAATTACCTATTTTCACAGTTCTTATGTTTTTTATAAAAAAATAACGTTAATTCATCTTTTGAGGGATGTGTTTTCGAACGGCTGCCCGAATATCATCAATGTCAAACGGCTTGGCAAAATGAGTAATCGCGCCAAGGTCTTTTGCTTCTTGGATCATATCTAACTCGCCGTAGGCTGTCATAATAATCACACGGATGTTCGGATCAATTACTTTCATTCGTTTTAAAATTTCAATTCCGTCCATTCCAGGTATTTGCATATCCAATAGGACTAGGTCAGGGTCATGTTTGGTAACAATTTCAAGTGCCTGAATGCCATTGGCCGCCTGGAAGGTCTGATACCCCTCTTTTTGAAATACCTCATTTAATAAAATCCGAATGCCAAACTGATCATCAACGATTAAAATTTTTTCTTTCATAACTCCACCTCTTCCTTGTTTATTATTGCTTTATTTTATCCAACTATCTATCACTTGTTATATTTCTTGATTGAAGCGATATTCTCCTGCAGATATTTTGATATTTTTCTTTTATTTTTGCAATATCGAAAAATCACATATAATAAGAGGGTGAAAAGGAGGGTTTTTATGTTAAAAATGTTTACGACTCAGGTAACCGGCCTGTTGAAGCGGATTGAGGAAAAAGAAGATTATGCCTTTGAGGACGGGGCTCGCTTGCTTGCCCAAGGCTCAATATATATTTTTGCCACAAAGGAAATGAAGGCGGTAGAGTATGAAGCCATGGAAGGTGCGGAGCCTTTTAAAAATGTGAAGATTCTCAACGGGACTAAGGAATTGACGGATGCTGACCGCGTGTTGATATTCACCCGTTATTCCACGGATGAAACTGCGCTTGAGGTGGCGAGGCAGCTTCGGGAAAAGGCGATTCCGTTTGTGGCGGTGACTACCTCGGTTCCTGAGGGTGAGGAATTGCTTGAATTAGCGGATGTTGTGATAGATATGCGATTGACGAAAGGCTTGCTTCCGGATGATGAAGGAAATCGCTATGGATATCCGTCGTCGATGGCGGCGTTATTTGTTTATTACGGCTTGAAATTTACTATTGAGGAGATTTTAGCTGAATATGAAGAGTAAACAGGGTGCTGAGCCCTGTTTTTTTATTGCCCTGGATTATTTCCCGGGGGGTATTCTTTGGAAGGTACGACTTTGGGAGGGTTTTGTACAATTTCGGGGTCCTTTTGTTCATTTTTCGAATCGTTTTGTACCATTTTTATATACTTTTGTTCATTTTTTGAGGGGTTTTGTACAATTAGACAATATCTGGAAAACCATACCGGTAATTATGTGAAACTGGCTTGTTGATTTTACATCAAAAAATAAAAAAACAGGACCAGCCAACTAGACTGGTCCTGCCCAACTATCTTATTTTTGCAAAGATGCTTTAATAAAGTCACGGAACAACGGCTGCGGACGATTTGGTCTTGAGACAAACTCCGGATGGAACTGTGATGCGACGAACCAAGGATGGTCCGCAAGCTCAACAATTTCCACTAAGCGGCCGTCTGGGCTAGTCCCTGAGAAAACAAAGCCTGCTGCTTCCATGTCTTGACGGAAATGATTGTTAAATTCATAGCGATGACGGTGACGCTCATAAACCACCTCATCCTGATACGCTTCAAACGCCTTCGTACCCTCAACAATACGAGCTGGATATAGGCCTAGACGCAATGTTCCGCCTAAATCCTCCACATCCTTCTGCTCAGGGAGCAAATCAATAATTGGATAAGTGGTATCCGCATCAAACTCAGAGGAATGCGCCCCTTTTAAGCCAAGCACATTGCGGGCAAATTCAATCGTTGCCAGTTGCATTCCTAAACAAATGCCAAGGAACGGCTTCTTCTGCTCACGGGCATAGCGGGTTGCTTCAATTTTCCCTTCAATTCCACGGTCACCGAAACCGCCTGGGACAAGGACTCCGTCAACATCATTCAGAAGCTCCGCTACATTTTCACGGGTAACCTCTTCAGAATTGATCCATTTGATTTCAACATCTGCATCAAACGCATAGCCGGCATGCTTCATCGCCTCAACCACAGAAATATAGGCATCTTGAAGTTCTACGTATTTTCCGACAAGACCAATGCGTGTCTTGCTAGAAAGGTTAATCACGCGGTCAACCAGTGCTTTCCACTCGGTCATCTCCGCTTCCTGCGTCACTAATTTCAAATGATCACAGACAATTTGATCCATATTTTGCTCTTGAAGAGCAAGTGGAATCGAATAAAGCGTATCCGCATCCATACATTCAATAACCGCTTTCGCATCAATGTCACAGAACAAGGCAATTTTATCCTTCATGTCCTGGGATACTGGCATTTCGGTACGGACTACAATAATATTTGGCTGAATCCCAAGGCTGCGCAGCTCTTTTACACTGTGCTGTGTCGGCTTGGTCTTCATTTCACCCGCTGCTTTAATATAAGGAATCAGCGTACAGTGAATGTACATCACATTTTCAGAACCGATATCACTCTTGATTTGGCGAATCGCTTCAAGGAATGGCAGGGATTCAATATCGCCTACCGTTCCGCCGATTTCTGTAATCACGACATCGGCATTCGTTTCTTTCCCGGCGCGGAAGCAGCGCTCTTTAATTTCATTGGTAATATGCGGAATAACCTGTACCGTTGCGCCTAAATAATCGCCGCGACGTTCTTTACGTAACACCGTTGAATAAATTTTTCCAGTGGTTACGTTGGAGTACTTGTTTAAGTTGATGTCGATGAAACGCTCATAGTGGCCTAAGTCCAAATCTGTTTCAGCGCCATCACCTGTAACGAATACTTCACCATGCTGGTAAGGACTCATGGTTCCCGGGTCGACGTTAATGTATGGATCGAATTTTTGAATGGTCACACTCACGCCCCGATTTTTCAATAAGCGCCCTAATGATGCTGCGGTAATTCCTTTTCCCAGTGATGAAACGACACCACCAGTTACAAAAATATATTTTGTCATAAATATTTCCCCCTCTTATACAGTTTGTACATTATTCAGTTGGTTTAAGGGTTTTTGTAAAAAAATATTTTCCTTACGCTCGAATAAAATTTTGAACAATAAAAAACGCCCGCCTACTTTTGGTAGGGAGCGTAATTGTAAGTAAATAACGTATCGTCCTTTTTAAGGAGCCCAAAAAAGATTCTACAAGGGCACGACAAAAAAGTCAAGTCGATTAATCTTTTTCGACATCTTCCTCTTCATCAAATACTTCTTCTTCCTCAAGATCATCATCGAGGTCATCATCTTCTTCATCTAAGTCAATTTCAAGCTCATCCTCAATGACGTCATCATCATCGTCATCATCAAACTCATCCACTTCGTCGATATCCAGATCCTCTTCATCATCAAGCAGATCATCTTCATCGTCAAAGTCATCAAAGTCATCCTCAATCTCATCCACGTCATCGAAGTCTTCGAGTTCTTCTTCATCGACAACCTTCTTCGCCTTTTTCTTCTTAGGTTTCACAACTGTGACAACTTCCTCCTCAGCTGTATCGACTGGATACCAAACACGAAGTCCCCAGCGATTGCTTCCTAATGAAAGGAAACGGCCATCTACATTGATGTCGGTATAAAACTGTGCGAGTCTTGATTGAATCTCTTGCTCAGAAATCCCTGCCGCCTTCTTAATTTCCTTTACTAAATCACCAAAGGCGATCGGTTGTTTACTATTTTTCAAAAATTCAAAAGCCATTTCCATAAGGGAAAACTCTTGTAATTCCTCTTTTGAGTATTGTGCTAAACTCAATTTGGGCACTTCCTTTCTCTATTTAACACTCTTAAATGAGTGATTAACGGACCTATCAAGACCGTTGAATTCATATAAACTTGAGAATTGTCCAGCTCCAGCGCCAAACGGGCGCTTCCGCTTTTCCTTTAAAAAATACATATTCTTCATTATAAACAAATTCTTCCGGTTTATGCTAGTGCTATCCGTTGTTTCACTTGAATTTTTGCGGATGAGCCTTTTCACTATCATTTTTCTCGGCATGCTTCAGCTTTTTCATCTCTTTCATAGATATCATTAGAAAAAAGATTGCTAGCAGCAGAAACGAGATTGCACCTAACTGACGTTGATAGAGATAATTTAATGGCCAGGCACAAACAATTAAAACCAACAAAATATGAGTTAACTTCATTTGCTCACCTGCCCAAATCTCTCGGAATATGTACGCTAAATCATTATATAAGATTCACGCAAAATTTAATATCTCATAAAAAAAGATTTATTACAAAAATTGGTGTCAGGCACCATGTGAAATATTCACATGGTGCCTGACACCCTATTTTACATATTCCGTCTATATTGTCCGCCCACTTCATAGAGGGCTCTTGTTATTTGCCCGAGGCTGGCGACCTTTACGGTTTCCATTAATTCTCCAAAAATATTGCCATTGTTGACAGCTGCTGCTTTCAAGCGCTTCAACGCTTCCCCGGAAACTGCTGCATGACTTTCTTGGAAGGACTGTAAATTATGAATCTGCAATTCCTTCTCTTCATAAGATGCACGGGCGATTTCCATATTATTGACATCTTCCGCAGACGGAGGATTCGGGTTCAAATACGTATTCACGCCAATAATCGGTAATTCACCGGTATGCTTTTTCATTTCATAATACATCGATTCATCTTGAATTTTACCGCGCTGGTACTGCGTTTCCATCGAACCGAGCACACCGCCGCGATCATTCAAGCGCTCAAACTCTTGTAAAACCGCTTCCTCAACCAAGTCCGTTAACTCCTCGACAATAAACGAACCTTGGAGTGGATTTTCATTTTTCGATAAGCCATGCTCTTTGGTAATAATCATCTGAATCGCCATCGCCCGACGGACCGATTCTTCGGTTGGCGTCGTAATGGCTTCATCATAGGCATTTGTATGGAGTGAATTACAGTTATCTTGCAGGGCCATTAACGCCTGCAGTGTCGTCCGGATATCATTAAAGTCTATTTCCTGGGCATGGAGCGAACGGCCAGACGTCTGAACATGATACTTCAATTTTTGGCTGCGCTCATTGGCACCGTATTTATTGCGCATCACCGTTGCCCAAATCCTCCGTGCCACACGGCCGATGACCGTATACTCCGGATCCAAACCATTCGAGAAGAAGAACGACAGGTTCGGCGCAAAATCATCAATCTTCATGCCGCGGCTTAAATAATACTCCACATACGTAAAGCCATTCGACAACGTAAATGCCAGCTGCGAAATCGGATTCGCTCCGGCTTCGGCAATATGATAACCGCTGATCGAAACGGAATAGTAATTGCGGACTTGATGGTCAATGAAATATTGCTGAATGTCGCCCATCATCCGCAGTGCAAATTCCGTCGAAAAAATACATGTATTTTGGCCTTGATCTTCTTTTAAAATATCAGCTTGGACCGTACCGCGCACCGTCCGCAGCGTATAAGCACGAACTTCAGCAAACTCCTCAACTGTTAACACGCGGCCAAGCTCTGCTTCTTTCCGCTGTACCTGTTGATCAATCGCCGTATTCATAAACATCGCTAAAATAATCGGTGCCGGCCCATTAATCGTCATCGACACTGATGTGGAAGGATGGCAGAGGTCAAAGCCGTCATATAGCTTTTTCATATCATCCAATGTACAAACGTTAACACCGCTTTCGCCAATTTTCCCAAAAATATCCGGGCGATAATCAGGGTCTGACCCGTACAATGTCACCGAGTCAAATGCGGTACTTAACCGTTTCGCCGAATCATCCTTCGATAAGTAATGGAAGCGGCGGTTCGTCCGCTCCGGTGGCCCTTCTCCAGCAAACTGCCGTTTCGGATCTTCACCTTCCCGTTTGAATGGGAATACCCCAGCCGTATATGGGAACGCACCCGGGACATTTTCCTCGTACACCCAACGCAGAATTTCACCATAATCCTTATACTTAGGCAGTACCACTTTTGGAATATCGAGGCCTGATAAACTTTTTGATCGTAACACCGTAATAATTTCTTTATCACGGATTCTCGTCACAAACTTATCACCCGAATACGCTTCCCTTGTTTTAGACCATCCATCAAGAATCTTTCGTGATTCAGGTGTCAGTCGCGCTTCAGTTTCTTGCTTGACCGATTCTAACGCCGCAATCACTTCCGACTGCTCCTTAACCGCTTCGATTGCTCCTTCTAACTGGAATAACCTCCGAGCAATATTCGCTTGTTCCTCCGCCTTCTTATGATAACCGCGCACCGTTTCCGATATTTCCCGTAAATAATAACGTCGGTCCGTCGGGATAATCACGTTCTGCTTTTCAACCAGCGCATTTTTACTAAAAGAAGTCAACCAGCCCGTGCCCATTTTGTCATTCACTTTTTCAACAAGTGCCGCGAACAACGCATTCGTGCCCGGGTCATTAAACTGGCTCGCAATCGTCCCATAGACCGGCATCTCATCAATTTCTTTTTCAAACAGCATATGGCTACGCTGGTACTGCTTTTGCACCTGACGCTTCGCATCCTCTGAGCCCTTACGCTCAAACTTATTGATGACAATCAAGTCAGCAAAATCAATCATATCAATCTTTTCAAGCTGTGATGGCGCCCCAAATTCACTCGTCATCACATACAAGGACACATCACAAATCTCAGTGATTTCCGCATCGCCCTGGCCAATCCCGCTTGTCTCGACAATCACGAGGTCAAAACCGGCTGCTTTCGTAACAGCGACTGCATCGTTGATTGCCAGCGATAATTCACTTTTCGAATGCCGAGTCGCCAGAGAACGCATATACACATTTGGCGAGAAAATTGCATTCATGCGAATCCGGTCCCCGAGCAAAGCACCGCCTGTCTTTTGCTTCGTCGGGTCGACCGACAGAATCGCCACTTTTTTATCAGGCAATTCGTTGATAAAACGGCGGATCAATTCATCCGTTAATGAACTTTTTCCGGCCCCGCCTGTTCCCGTGATTCCAACGACCGGAATCCTCTTCTCCAGTGACTTCACTTGATCGAGTACCTGCTCAACCGTGGCCGCCGCCTCGTTCCGTTTATCCACATGAAGCTCGGCCAAAGTAATCAACTTCGCGACCGCATTGACATCACCCGTCGGCAGCTTCTCCATTTGTTCCGCCACATCAAGCGGCACCGTCGCAAAATCGCACTCCTCCAGCATCCGGTTAATCATCCCCTGCAGTCCCATCCTGCGGCCATCCTCAGGTGAGAAAATCCACGAAATCCCGTACTCATGGAGCTCATCAATTTCGCGCGGGATAATGACCCCGCCACCGCCGCCAAAAATACGGATGTTTGGTGCACCCTTTTCTTTTAGCAAATCATACATATATTTAAAGTACTCGACATGACCGCCTTGATAAGAAGAGATCGCAATCCCTTGGACGTCCTCCTGAATCGCCGCGTTCACAACTTCCTCGACCGAACGATTATGACCAAGGTGAATGACCTCCGCCCCGCTCGCCTGCAGAATCCGTCTCATAATATTGATCGAAGCATCGTGCCCGTCAAACAAACTTGAAGCTGTGACAAAGCGAATATGATGTTTCGGCTGATAATTCCCCATCCTTATCCCCCTTTTTATAAAAATGAACTCCATTCACGGTAGCCAGCATTACGACCTTGCTTGGCTGGTCGATTGAATGCCGTGAAATAATTGCTCGGTTTGCAGTTCAATATATTCATCCAGTGTATATAACTTTTGCAGTGCCCAGCGCCGAAAGGCCCACATTTGTCCCTTAACAATAATGTTATGGGAAATCAATTCGATCTGTTTTTCAGATAGCTGCAGCTCGCCATTTTCCACACAGCGGGCGATCAAACTCTCAAACATCGCCGCCATTTCAAATTCCTTTTTTAAAACATAGGGAAGAGCGTCCTTTGTCAGTGATTTAGCTTCCTGATACATGACAAGCACTTCATCCTGCATCTCATCCACGACACGGAAATAATGTCCCACCCCTAGCTTCAGACTAGAAAGGGTGCCGATGTTCTGCTGAAGGTCCTCCTCGAGGCGTTCGCGAACATGATCGTAGATACTGTCACAGACGAGATAAAGGACGTCTTCCTTGGAGCGGATGTATTCGTAAAGTGTCCCGATGCTAAAACCGGCCGCTTTAGCGATTTCCCTTGTCGTTGTCCGGTGGAATCCCTTTTCCTTAAAAAGGGTGACGGCCCCTTTGATCATTTGATCACGCCTTTTCTGGATCAAGCGTTCATCCTTTACAGAAGCCAGTACTTCCCGTCTTTTCATCATTCTCTAACCGCCTTATTTCGTGATCATCCGTGAGATAACAAGACGTTGAATTTCTTGCGTGCCCTCGTAGATTTGCGTGATTTTTGCATCGCGCATAAAGCGCTCGACTGGATAATCCTTCGTATAGCCGTAACCGCCAAAGACTTGAACCGCTTCGGTTGTCACCTTCATCGCTGTATCGCCAGCAAACAACTTCGACATTGCTGATTCTTTGCCGTACGGCAGACCTTGTGACTCCAGCCACGCCGCTTGATAGGTTAATAATCTGGCCGCCTCAATCCCTGTTGCCATATCGGCAAGCTTAAAGCCGATGCCTTGATTGGCTAGGATTGGTTTGCCAAATTGGTGGCGTTCCTTCGCATAATCTGCCGCCGCGTCAAGCGCACCTTGTGCAATTCCAACCGCTTGGGCTGCGATGCCGTTGCGGCCGCCGTCAAGGGTCATCATCGCCACCTTAAAGCCTTCGCCTTCTGCGCCGAGTCTGTTTGCAACAGGAACCCTGCAATCTTCAAAAATAATTTCCGTGGTTGGCGAGGAACGAATGCCGAGTTTCTTTTCCTTTTTTCCAACCGAGAAGCCTGGGAAGTCGCTTTCGACGATAAAAGCAGTCGTGCCCTTTTGTTTACTTGTTGGATCGGTTAGCGCAAACACGACATAAATGTCAGCCACACCGCCATTTGTAATAAATATTTTCGAACCGTTCAGGACGTAGTGATCACCCTCTAAGCGAGCGGTCGTTCTCATCCCGCCGGCATCAGAACCGCTGCCGGGCTCTGTTAAGCCGTAGGCACCAATTTTCGTTCCTTCTGCTAATGGGCGCAAATAGGTTTGCTTTTGTTCTTCATTTCCGAATTTGTAAATCGGCCAGCCGGCTAAGGAAGTGTGGGCTGACAGCATTACACCTGTCGATGCGTCCACACGGGACAATTCCTCGACGGCAATACAGTAAGCAAGAAAATCGCTGCCAATCCCGCCGTATTCTTCCGGCCACGGAATTCCAGTTAAGCCAAGCTCCGCCATTTTGTCAAAAATCTCGCGGTCAAAGCGCTCTTCCTCATCCCGCTCGGCTGCGGTCGGTGCGACCTCATTGCGTGCAAAATCACGAACCATTTTCCGAATCATTTCATGTTCTTCAGATAATTTAAAGTTCATTTCAAGTCCCCCTAGTGGATATATTTAAGGCTGTTTTCGGATAAAGAATCCTCTTTATAAATGCTTACTGATCACAATCCGTTGAATTTCACTGGTACCTTCATAAATTTCGGTAATTTTGGCGTCGCGGAAATAGCGCTCGACTGGATAATCCTCCGTGTATCCGTAGCCGCCGAAGACTTGAATCGCTTCGGTTGTGACCTCGACTGCTGTTTTGGTCGCGAATAATTTCGCCATTGATGCCTCCAGCGTACATTTCAGACCATGGGTTCGAAGGTAGGCAGCACGATAGACTAACAGTTTCGCAGCTTCTACACTGGTCGCCATGTCCGCAAGCTTAAAACCAATTCCTTGTTGGCGGGCGATAGGTTTGCCAAATTGCTGACGGTCCATTGCATACGTGGTTGCGGCGGACAGCGCAGCCTCGGCGATCCCGAGTGCTTGGGTCGCGATCCCGATGCGGCCGACATCAAGGTTGGCCATCGCGATTTTAAAACCTTCGCCTTCCCCACCGAGCAGGTTCTCTATTGGGACATGCATATCTTCGAAGGTGAGCTGAACCGTTCTCGATCCATGCAGGCCCATTTTCTTCTCATCCTTACCCACGATAAAACCAGGGGTATTTTTTTCAACAATAAACGCGGAAATCCCCTTGCTGCCCAGTTCTGGATTCGTTTTTGCAAAAACAATATAAACATCGGCCTCACCGCCGTTCGTGATGAACACCTTCGAGCCGTTGATGACATAATGATCGCCTTTCTTAACCGCGCGCGACTTTAAACTGGCCGCATCCGAACCAGAGCTCGGCTCGGTTAAGCAAAACGCCCCGAGGTACTCCCCTGACGCAAGCTTCGGTACATACTTGTTCTTCTGTTCTTCGTTGCCAAAATAGACAATCGGATTCGTGCAGACCGAGGTATGGACAGACAAAATCACTCCAACCGTCGCACTGACCTTGGATAGCTCATTAATGGCAATAATATAAGAAGTGAAGTCCATTTCAGCCCCGCCGTATTTTTCCGGTACGGGAATCCCCATCAGGCCAAGTTCGCCCATTTTACGGAGGATTTCCCGCGGGAATTCCCCTCTTTCCATGTTTTCAATAAATGGCGCAATTTCGTTGTTGGCAAAATCGCGGACCATTTTTCGCATCATTTCTTGCTCTTCGGTGAATGTCAGATTCATGGTGGTCTCCCCTTTGGAGGAATGTAATATCGTGGTACTCATCATCATCACGACCCCTTTTTCGAAGAAACTAGGTTTATTGGTATGTATAAAAGCCGCGTCCTGTTTTCTTACCGAGCCAGCCTGCTTTTACATATTTGCGAAGAAGCGGGCACGGACGGTATTTATCGTCGCCAAAGCCCTGGTGAAGCGTTTCCATAATATAAAGACAAGTATCTAAGCCGATAAAATCTGCCAAGGTTAACGGCCCCATTGGGTGGTTCATGCCGAGCTTCATCACTTCGTCGATTGCTTCCTTCGTGGCTACACCCTCATAAACCGTATAAATCGCTTCGTTGATCATTGGCATGAGAATCCGGTTTGAAACAAAACCGGGGAAGTCGTTAACTTCAACGGGTACCTTGCTTAAGGTTTTTGTCATATCTTCAATGACTTGGTACACTTCGTCAGCCGTCGCAAGCCCGCGGATAATTTCGACGAGCTTCATGACTGGGACGGGATTCATGAAATGCATACCGATGACTTTTTCCGGACGCTTAGTTGCCGCCGCAATTTCGGTGATAGGCAGTGATGAGGTATTGCTTGCTAGAATTGTATGAGCTGGGGTAATTTCATCGAGTTGGGCAAAGATGTTTGTTTTAATTTCCATATTTTCAACGGCTGCTTCGATGACGAGGTCGACATCACTAGCATCCTTTAGGTTGGTGGAAGTAGTGATATTACCGAGAATGTCCTGTTTTTGCACTTCCGTGAGGCGTCCTTTGTCAACGTTCCGTGTTAGTAGTTTATTGATTCCGGCAAAGCCGCGTTCCACAAATTCGGGCTTTAAATCATTTAAGATGACCTTGTAACCGGCCTGGGCACATACTTGAGCTATCCCGGAGCCCATTTGTCCGGCACCGATGACCATAAGCTTTGAAATCTTCATTTTTTCCCCTCCGTAGCAAGGTCGGAACGAGTCCGACCTAGACCTTTTTATATTTTTTTACTTTGGCGATTTTTCAAAAATGACTTTTGTTGAATTTCAAAGATGTTTTATGCAAATTTCACCAAGTTTTGTTCAATTCTTAATAGGTTTTGTGTATTTTTTTAATTGTTTTGTACAAAAATCAACGTGTTTTGTACAATTAGCCAATATATGGATAATCCTCGTGGTCTTTTAAACTTGAAAACTATTAATTATCGACGTGGAACCTCAATCATCACGGCATCCCCTTGCCCGCCACCGCTACAAATCGCTGCAATCCCAATTCCGCCGCCGCGACGCTTTAACTCGTGCATTAACGTAAGGATAATCCGTGCCCCGCTGGCACCTATCGGATGACCTAAGGCAACAGCACCGCCATTAACATTGATCTTTTCTGGGTCCAGTCCGGCAATTTTCCCACTCACTAGTGCCACTGTAGCAAAAGCTTCATTGATTTCAAATAAGTCCACTTCCGCCAAGCTTTTTCCTGTTTTTCTTAACAGCTCATTAATAACAAGTCCAGGTGTTTTTGGGAAATCCTTCGCTTCCACAGCGAGTGCCGCATGGCCAACAATCACCGCTTCAGCGACACGACCTTCGCGAAGGGCGCGCTCCTCACTCATTAACACGAGGGCGGCCGCACCGTCATTGACCCCAGGGGCATTCCCGGCAGTAATTGTACCTGTTGAATTAAATACTGGGGCTAATTTAGATAGCCGTTCAAGAGAAGTATCCTTCCGCGGTGATTCATCATGCTCGACAACAACGGCAGCTCCTCTTAGCTGCGGCACCTCAACAGCCACGATTTCTTCAGCAAATTTCCCGCTCTCGATTGCCGCAACAGCAAGCTTGTGGCTTCGCAATGCCCACTCGTCCTGTGCCCCGCGGCTAATTTCCATATTGGCAGCCGATACATTGCCGTAAGTGCCCATGTGAGCGCCAGTAAAGCTGCAAGTTAAACCGTCATGAATCATTAAATCTTTGACCTGCGCATCGCCCATCCGGAAACCCCAGCGTGCTTTAGGGAGAATATAGGGGGCATTGCTCATCGATTCCATTCCGCCTGCGACAATCACTTCCTCATCGCCGGCGCGGATGATTTGGTCGGCCAAGGTGACACTGCGCATTCCAGACGCACAAACCTTATTAATCGTTTCCGTTTTCACTTCCCATGGCAGTCCAGCATGTTGGGAAGCTTGGCGTGAGGGGATTTGTCCCTGTCCCCCTTGCAAAACCGTTCCTAGGATGACTTCCTGAACATCTCCAGGCTTCACTTCTGCACGGACCAATGCTTCTTTGACAGCAATTCCTCCTAGCTGTGAAGCGGTAAGGCTGCTTAATGCTCCTCCTAATTTTCCAAATGGCGTTCTAACTCCACTTAAAATAACTGTTCTCCCCATTCAAGACACTCTCCTTTTTCATAATTTCCAGGCAAACTATGGTAAAAAAATAGCCACGACTGAACGCTCGCTCGGGCAGAAACCAAAAAAGAAACGCAGGCACCTGCTTTTTTTAATAAATATAAATGTAAGCGTTTTACTCTATATATTCTATTCTACATAAAAATGAGCAGAAGTTGAAATGATTTACACGAAATTTTAAAATTTTATGAATACGTAGACAAATCAACCTCTGCTTCATATCAAAAACTAAGCCACTTCACCACAAACTGCTTTCTCAAGTAATTCCGCCACATCGTAGGTGGAAACCTTCTCTTCGACCTCTTTTGCCTTCGTGCCATCTGAGAGCATCGTTAAGCAATACGGACAGCCGGAACTGATCACCGATGGATTGACAGCAAGGGCCTGCTCCGTTCTTGCTACGTTAATGCGGTGGCCGGTTTCTTCCTCCATCCACATCAAGCCGCCGCCTGCGCCACAGCACATTGCTTTCTCCCTGTTTCGCTCCATTTCAATCAGCTTCACGCCTGGAATCGACTTAAGAATCTCGCGCGGGGCATCATAAACATCATTGTAACGGCCTAAGTAACAGGAATCGTGGAAAGTGATCGTTTCATTGACTGCGTGTTTTGGTACAAGCCTGCCATCACGAACCAGTTCAAAAAGAACCTCGGTATGATGGAATACTTCGACATCAGTTAAGCCGAAATCAGGGTATTCATTTTTGAAAATATTATAGGCATGCGGGTCAATCGTGACGATTTTCTTGACCTCCGCCTTTTCAAATTCCTCAATATTTTTCGTTGCCAAGTCTTGGAACAAGAATTCGTTGCCGAGACGTCTTGGTGTATCGCCAGAGTTTTTCTCTTTGTTGCCAAGAATCGCAAACTTCACGCCTGCTTCGTTCAGCAGCTTCGCAAACGATAAAGCAATCTTTTGGCTGCGGTTATCGTAGGAGCCCATTGCGCCCACCCAGAAGAGGTATTCGAATTCTTCTCCCGCCTTGTTCATTTCCTTTACAGTTGGAACATGAACATCCTCGCGGGCCTCGCGCCAAGTTTCACGTTCTTTCCGGTTCAAGCCCCAAGGATTGCCTTGGCGTTCGATATTCGTCATCGCCCGCTGCGCATCGGCGTCCAATTTTCCTTCGGTTAACACTAAATAACGACGCAGGTCGATAATTTTATCCACATGTTCATTCATAACCGGGCATTGATCTTCGCAATTTCGGCACGTCGTACAGGCCCAAATTTCTTCTTCGGTAATGACGTCGCCAATCAAGCTTGGGCTGTAGACAAGAGCAGCAGCGGATTCCTGTGCACCTTGACCTGCAGATGCAAGCGCCAGTTGATTTCCCTTCGTATTCGCAAACGCAAGCGTTGGCACCCACGGCTGTTTCGAAGTAACCACAGCGCCATGATTTGTTAAGTGGTCACGAAGTTTCACGATTAAGTCCATGGGTGACAGCATTTTACCTGTTCCCGTTGCCGGACACATATTGGTACAGCGGCCGCATTCCACGCAGGCATAAAAATCAATCATTTGGTGCTGCGTGAAGTCTTCTATTTTCCCAACCCCAAACGTTTCTTGGGATTCATCCTCAAAATCAACCTTTGTCAATTTCCCTGCTTTTTCTAACCGGTTAAAATAAACATTCGCCGGTCCGGCAATCAAGTGAGCATGCTTGGACTGCGGTACATACACTAAGAACGTTAACAGGAATAAAAGGTGCGCCCACCAAGCGATGTAGAAAATTACTATCGAGGCCGTTTCACCAATTCCTGAAAAAATCAGCGAAATGACTGATGCAATCGGTTCAGTCCAGGCAGTTTCTTCCCCGTGCCAGATCAGCGACATACCGTTGCCAAGTAACACAGAAAGCATTAAACCGCCGATAAAGATTAGGACAAGACCAGATTTAAAATTCCGCTTCAGACGGACTAATTTTTCCACATAGCGGCGATAAAAAGCCCAAATAACCGCCACTAAGATCATCAGTGTGACAAGCTCTTGGAAAAACGTGAACCCTGCATACAGTAGTCCAAGTGGCAAGTGTGCCCCCGGTTTAATCCCTTTGATAATAAAATCAATCGCGCCAAATTGGACGAGGATAAAGCCGTAGAAGAACATGACATGCATGGCCCCGCTTTTTTTATCCTTGAGCAGTTTCTTTTGGCCAAACACATTGACCCAAATTTTTTGGAGGCGCTCTTTGACATTGTTATCAAACTCGACCTTTTTCCCGAGTTTAATAAATTCAATCCGCGTTTTCACTACATAGACAAACAAACTAATTGCGTAAGCGGTTACAACAAGAAACGCAATTAAGTTGACCCATAATAACCCATTCATACAAATGCTCCTTTCTATTAACTTCTAGAAAATAATTAATTTTCAGAATCTACACTTAACTCTATTATATGATGAATGAGCATTCAGTCAAATGATTTTTTAAAAGTTTGTCCAACTTATAGAAATGACCCCTTTCGGAAAAACTAAAAAAACTGAATGGAGGAAAGATTTCTGATGACTTTTGCATTCGTTTCGAGTGTACTTTTAATTCTCATCCTTTTATGGCTAGTCTTAGATTTTCAATTAGGTAAAAAGAAGCATCTTTCCATTGTCAGTAGAAATGAAACAGCCATCATTCATGGTAACTTTGATATTTTCACGCACGGAAAAAAGTTATTCGCCGACTACTTCCATGAACTAAGGAACGCCGAAAAGCATATTCATGTCCTCTTTTATATTGTCAAAGACGATTGCGTAAGTCAGGAGTTTCTCTCTATTTTAAAAGAAAAGGCCCGGAACGGTGTGGAAGTTCGACTTCTTATTGACCGCCTTGGCAGCTGGAAAGTGAAGAAGGCAGCCGTTAAGGACTTGCGGGCGGCGGGCGTTCATTTTGCTTTCAGCAATACCATTAAACTCCCCTACCTTTTTTATTCTTCACAGGTTCGAAATCATAGGAAGATCTCGATTATCGACGGTGAAATTGGCTATCTTGGCGGCTTCAACGTCGGTAAGGAATATATTGATGAGGAACCTTCCTTGGGGATCTGGCGGGATTACCATTTAAAAATCACCGGCCCGAGCGTCAATTTTTTGCAAAGTGAGTTTCTGATCGATTGGTCTGAGTATGCAGGGGGGAATCTTCAATCGGATTCGACCTATTTTCCGGCCCTAGAAGGTGGAGCGGTCCGCCATCAATTTATGCCAACGGAAGCCCACCATCTGGAGCAAAACTATCTGAGCCTGATCGGGCAAGCGAACCACTCAATGATCATCGGGTCTCCATACTTTATTCCAAGTAATCAAATTCTAGCGGAGTTACTTGCGGCCCTAAAGCGCGGGGTGCAGCTTTCCATCATTGTCCCGTTTACTGCTGACCATATGCTGGTCCAAGAGGCTTCGTTCCGTTATTTACGGAAACTACTTCGAGCCGGGGCAACGGTTTATCAATATAAAAAGGGCTTTTATCATGCAAAAACGCTCGTCATTGATGACAAAATCTGTGACATCGGCACCGCCAATTTTGATAAACGAAGTATGTTTTTAAACAAGGAAATCAATTGCTATATTTATGACCCAGCCTTTATTCAGCGCTTGGTCGATGTTCTAAAAAAGGACATTAATGACTCCGAACGCCTAACCTTAGCTGAACTGAACAAACTGAACCCAGTCCGCTCCATCAAAGAATTCATCGCTGCTATTGTTTCTTATTTTTTATAAGTAAGGAGTTTGTTTATGAAGATTCGGTTTGGTTATGTGTCGCATGCGATTAGTTTATGGGATGCTTCTCCCGCTAAGTCGTTGACGTTTACCCGATATCAACAGTTAAGCCCCGAGGAACGGGCGGAAAAACTGCTTCAGGTGACGAAGCAAAATCTGGATCACACGCTCCGGATGCTGTACTACAATATTGCTCATCAACTTGAATTGTACCGGATGTCCAGTTCGATTGTCCCGCTCGCGACCCATCCGGAAGTGAATTGGGACTTTGTTACTCCGTTTCGCACTGAATGGCAAGAACTTGGTGAACTGGTGAAACGGAAAAATTTGCGGGTCAGCTTTCATCCGAATCAATTTACTTTGTTTACCTCACCGCAAACGAAAATTACGGATAATGCCGTCATCGACATGAGCTACCATTATCGAATGTTTGAAGCGATGGGGCTCGAGGGGGAGGGTCTGATTAATATCCATATCGGCGGTGCCTACGGTGATAAACAGCAAACCTTACCCCGGTTCCATCAAAACTTGACCAAGCTGCCCGCTGAGATTAAACACGTGATGACGCTGGAAAATGATGATAAAACCTACAATGCAGAAGAAACCTTAGCGGCCTGTGAAAAGGAATCGATTCCGTTTGTTTTCGACTATCATCACCATATGGCTAATCTGTGCGAAACGAGGCTGGAGGAATTGCTGCCGCGGATTTTTCAGACATGGAACCATGCCCGCCACATCCCAAAGGTTCATATTTCCTCCCCCAAAAATGAGAAGGAATTTCGCTCGCACGCGGATTTTGTCGACCCGGAGTTTATCCTGCCGTTTTTGAAGATGCTCCGCGAAATCGGGGCCGATATTGATTTCATGATTGAGGCTAAAGCAAAGGACCAAGCTGCATTAAAATTAATCGAAGATTTAAGCCGAATTCGTGGATTTAAGCGCATGAGCGGCGGTGCAGTTGATGTTAAATAACTGGCGTATCGCCTGACGATATAGAAAAGAGTCTTCGAATCACCTCGAAGACTCTTTTCTATTCTTCAATTAAATTTAGCACTGGAACCTCACGCTCATTGTCAGGTTCTGTTCTTGAGTATATTCGCGCCATTTGTGCCGATTCATCAACATGTTGAATAATTACCGGCGTTCCCTCATAGGTCACATAAAACATTTCAGCAGAGTCTACGATTTCCTTCGCTCTTCCCACATTCATTTGTTTCATCCACTCCTCAGTCAAAGTTCCCTACTAGTATTTGCCTTTTATTCAGTACTATTCATATATATGGAAAAGCATAGGAATTTATCCATATGAAAAAGCCCCCTTAACCAAGTAAGGGAGCCGCTCATATCATTATTTACATTTTTTCAGGAGCCGAAACCCCAATCAACGCAAGCGCATTACGAAGTGTAATCTGCACTGACCGCACCAACCCAAGGCGGGCCTTCGTGCGCTCGACATTAGCAAGGTCGAGCACCTTTTCGGCATTATAGAAACTATGGAACGTCGACGCCAATTCTACGATATAGTTCGTAATCCGGTGCGGGACGCGCTTCAGTGCGGCCTCCCCTACGGCTGCCGGGAACTCGCCAATCTTCTTCAATAAATCCATATCCTTTTCTGACGACACCAAGGAATAATCCGCATCTGCATCGACACGAACACCCTGCTCCTCACCCGAACGCAGGATACTGGAAATCCGCGCATGGGCATAATGAGCATAATAAACCGGATTTTCGTTCGACTCCGATACCGCTAAGTCCAAATCAAAATCCATATGCGTATCTGAGCTGCGCATCGCAAAGAAGTAACGCGTCGCATCGAGGCCGACCTCATCAACCAAATCACGCATCGTCACGGCCTTTCCAGTCCGCTTACTCATCTTCATCTTCTCGCCATTTTTATACAGATGCACAAGCTGAATAATCTCGACCTCAAGCGCCTCGCGGTCATACCCGAGCGCCTGAATTGCCGCCTTCATCCGCGGGATATAGCCATGATGATCCGCTCCCCAAATATTGATCAGCTTCTCAAAGCCGCGGGCGAGCTTGTCTTTATGGTAAGCAATATCCGGCGTCAAATACGTATACGAACCGTCCTGCTTAATTAGCACCCGGTCCTTGTCATCGCCAAAATCGGTCGAACGGAGCCACGTCGCGCCGTCTTCCTCATATACATAACCGCTGGCACGCAGCGCCTCAAGTGCCTCATCAATTTTTCCATTTTTATAAAGTGAGGTCTCCGAGTACCAGACATCAAAGCCAACCCTGAAATCCTCCAGGTCCTGCTTCAACTTCGCCATTTCATATTTCAAACCGTATTCACGGAAAAATTCTTGGCGTTCGTCTTCAGTTACATGTACATACTTGTCGCCATATTCCTCCGCTAGCGTCTTACCGATCCCGATAATATCCGTCCCATGGTAACCGCCCTCCGGCATGTCTTTTTCCAAACCAAGTGCCTGGAAATAGCGTGCCTCGACTGACAAGGCGAGATTATTAATCTGATTACCCGCGTCATTAATATAGTATTCTCTTGATACATCGTAGCCTGCTTTTGCCAAGATATTGCAAAGTGAATCACCGACCGCCGCACCGCGGGCATGTCCAAGGTGCAAGTCCCCTGTTGGATTGGCCGATACAAACTCGACCTGAACCTTTTGGCCGCCGCCTACTTGCGTCTCGCCGTACCGATCGCCCGCTGTAAGAACAGTCGGAATCAGCTCGGTTAAATAACTATTATTCATATAAAAATTGATAAATCCCGGCCCTGCAAGCTCAATCTTTTCAATTGAAGCCTTCGTCCGGTCGATATTTGCAATCAACGCCTCCGCAATTACCTTTGGCGCCTTCTTCGCAACACGAGCCAGCTGCATCGCCATATTCGTCGAGTAATCACCAAACGCCTTCTCCTTCGGCGTCTCAAGAATCACAACGGGAATCTGCTCCTCCGAGGCCAGCCCCGCCTTCAGCACCGCCGCATGGATCTCTTCTTTTAACTTACTTTGTACTTGTTCAACTATGTTCATTTTTATCCTCCTGAAAGGTAATTTCCAAATGGTATGTACCGGCAGGCTTGCCCTGCATCGTAAAATCGTAAAGGATGTCAATCAGGCCATCAGAATGATCAATCCGTTTGGCCAGCGTGATGATTTCAAAGGTTCCAAATGGCATCTCATAGCTGCCGCGAAGCTTCTTATGCAACCGAAATGGCAAGCGCATCTTAACTGCACCACCACGCAAGATCAACGCCTCATCGCCTGACACCTTCACAATTGTCCGTATATTGCCCTCATCTTGTACCTCTTCATACTTAAGAAACGAAGCCCCATCCTTTTCAAGAAAGCGGCCAAACACTGCCAGCTCATAGACTTCCTTGCCACCCTGCTGATGAATCGTCGTCTTCACATTAATTTTCATCGGAATTTCAGTCATAGACAAACCTAATGGCACTTCCCTATTTTCTTTTTTAAGGCTATTTTCGCATAGATTGTTGTTTTTCGTAAACGTTCATCAACCCGTATTACTTAATGTATCGTGGCATCTTTTCGTAAAAACAATTGCGAAAATTGCCCTGAAACTAGTATAGGACGCTTATAATACTCCAAAAGCAACAAAGTTTACGAAAAGAACCCTTTTTAAAAAGGAACTCAGTATAATTCTTCGGAATTGTTCTAGTCCTAATCATTGACGTAACTGCGCTAATGCATACTTTTTCTATTATAAACATTGCCGGGGCACAAATCAAAAAATGCCTGACGACAAAAGTGTCAGGCACCGAAATTTATTTCACCCAGCCACATCGATGGTGTCAGGCACCGAATTTATTTCACCCAGCCAAGCAGCATTTCACGGATTAGCTTGCTAGCGGTGTTAGCGGTTTGCTCGGAAGGATCATAAATTGGCGCAACCTCAACCAGGTCGCCGCCGACCACGTTTACTTCAGAACGAGCAATCGCATGGATGGATGCAAGCAGCTCTTTCGAGGTGATACCGCCGCAATCTACCGTTCCTGTGCCAGGAGCGTGCGCTGGGTCGAGGACATCGATATCAATCGTCACATAGACCGGACGTCCAGCAAGCGTCGGGAGGATTTCCTTTAACGGCTCAAGCACCTCAAACTTCGAGATATGCATCCCATTTTGCTTCGCCCACTCAAATTCTTCCTTCATTCCCGAACGGATTCCAAACGAATAGACATTGCTCGGCCCAATATGTTCCGCAATTTTGCGGATTGGAGTCGAGTGCGATAGCGGCTCGCCTTCATATTCCTCACGCAAATCCGTATGGGCGTCAAAATGAATAATCGCTAAATCCGGATACTTTTTATACATAGCCTTCATCACTGGCCACGAGACAAGATGCTCGCCACCCATACCAAGCGGGAACTTGCCAGCAGCAAGGACTTGATCGACAAAGTCTTCAATGATGTCGATGCTCTTCTGCGGATTACCGAACGGAAGCGGAATATCGCCGGCATCATAATACTTAATATCCTCAAGCTCACGGTCAAGATAGGCACTGTACTCTTCTAAACCAACCGATACCTCGCGGATACGGGCCGGACCAAACCGTGACCCCGGACGAAAACTAACCGTCCAATCCATCGGCATCCCGTACAGGACAACCTGACTCTCCTCAAAATTCGAATGACTCTTAATAAACACATTCCCTGCATACGCCTCATCAAAACGCATCTATATATCCCCACTTTCTATTTATTGACTCTTTGAGTATTTAAAAATCTATCTTCTATGTGACCGATCGGGTACTTTTTTCCCTAGTTCAGTCATTAAGACTGGTTACTTCAACAAATCCCCTACAAATTTCGGCAATACGAATGCCGCTTTGTGCAGTTCTTTTGTGTAGTATTTGGTTTCAACTTCGTGGAAGCGGTCTTTGCTTACTTCTAATGGATCATATTTCTTAGAACCGATCGTGAATGCCCATAATCCGCTTGGATACGTAGGAATATTCGCTACATACAAACGAGTAATCGGGAAGATTTCGCGCACATCCCGTTGAACGTTACGAATTAAATCCGCTTTGAACCATGGATTATCCGATTGTGCCACAAAGATGCCGTCTTCTTTCAATGCCTTCGAAATTCCCGCATAGAATCCCTTGGTAAAAAGGTTAACAGCTGGTCCGACAGGCTCAGTCGAGTCAACCATGATCACATCATACTCATTTTCGCTGTTTGCAATATGCATGAATCCGTCATCGACCTGAACATCGACGCGCGGGTCATCTAGCATACCGGCGATCTCCGGAAGGAATTTCTTTGAGTACTCAATGACCTTACCATCAATATCAACAAGCGTCGCCTTTTTCACACTTGGATGCTTCAGCACTTCACGAATCACACCGCCATCGCCGCCGCCGACAACTAGCACATTTTCAGGATTTGGGTGTGTAAATAAAGGAACATGTGCGACCATTTCATGGTAAACAAACTCATCGCGGACAGACGTCATGACCATGTCGTCCAATAAAAGCATGTTGCCCCACTCTTCGGTTTCAATCATATCCAGCTTTTGAAACTCAGTTTGTTCTGTATGTAAGGTTTTATTTACTTTCATAGTAATGCCGAAATTTTCCGTTTGCTTTTCTGTAAACCAAATGGACATGTACATCTTCCTTTCACTTCATCCTATTTTCAACATAGAGAATTGTCCAGCTCCCAGCGACTAGTGTACTTCGCTAAACGGTCGCTTCCGCTTTTCTTTTTATAGTACCCAAACTATTGAATTACAAACACACCAAAAAGTCTAGCAAAATTTAAATAAATCATACATTAAATGTTTAAAAAGGCTCTATTTTTTCAATACTATTACTATCTATTTTTTCAAAAATTGGAAATGTGAGGTCTAGCTGCAGCGCCTAGCCCCTCGAGGTCGCTTCGGTCCTGTCGATGAAGTCAAAGAACGACTTCACCGTCAGGACCTCCAGCGCTTGTCGGGGCTGACCAAGGCGCTTCCGCTTTTCTAGTGAGGTGATAGTAGTGGAAATCATGACGGATCAAGGGTTTCGGAAGACGATTAAATATTTACGAGCAGTAATTATCCTCAGTTTGATAGGCATGATTTGCATACTCATCCTCTTCCTGGGTATTCTTGCCTATGCAAAAATTCTCGGTGCACCTCCGCTCGCCGTACCGCAATCGACCCTATTCTTCGCCGATGATGGGGCGTTGATTGGCGAAAGCAATAGCGGACAAAAACGGTATTGGGTCCGGTTGAAGGATATTTCTCCGGATGTGGTTGCGGCTACCATTTCCATTGAGGATAGAAATTTTTACGAGCATCATGGCTTTGATTATAAGCGGATTGCTGGCGCGGTCTTAGCCGATATTCAAGCCTTTTCAAAAGTACAAGGTGCCAGCACGATCACCCAGCAATATGCCCGAAATCTATTTCTTGAACACGATAAAACGTGGACACGGAAGCTCCATGAGGCTTTTTATACAATCCGCATTGAGATGAATTATTCTAAAAAGGAAATTCTTGAAGGCTATTTAAATACGATTTATTATGGCAACGGGGCCTATGGGGTACAGGCGGCGAGCCAATATTATTTTGGGAAAGATGCTAAGGACTTAAACCTCGCAGAAGCGAGCATGCTCGCAGGAATTCCAAAGGGGCCGGGGATTTACTCACCGCTTGCCTCAATGGAAAATGCAAAGCAGCGTCAGACGATTATTTTGAAAAGCATGGTAACGAATCATTATATTAAGAAAAAAGAAGCCATCGATGCATCGATGAAGCCGCTGACCATCGTCGGTGCTCACAACACTCAAAAAGTGAAGGTCGCCCCTTATTTTCAGGATGCTGTCAGAAATGCGTTAAAAAATCAATTACATTTAGATGACCGTACGATTGCCCTCGGCGGTTTGAAGGTCTATACCACACTTAACCGCAAACAGCAGGAAGCAGCGGAAAGTCAAGTTCATAAATATGTCGCGAATCTATCAGAGATTCAAGTCGGACTCGTGGCAATGGATCCTAAAAACGGGTATGTCAAAGCCATGGTCGGTGGCAGGGATTATGAAAAAAGCCCGTTTAATCGCGCTGTTCAGGCGATAAGGCAGCCAGGCTCCACCATCAAGCCGCTTCTTTATTATGCGGCCCTTGAGCAGGGATTTACGCCATCCTCGACGATGCGCAGTGAGTTTACGACCTTCCATTTTGATGATGGCCAGCCTGATTATACGCCGCATAACTTTAACAATAAGTATGCTGACGGCGAAATCACCCTTGCCCAGGCGCTCGCTGTCTCCGATAATATTTTTGCTGTCAAAACGCATTTATTTTTAGGAGAAGAGACGCTAATCGAGACAGCAAAGAAATTCGGCCTCTCTTCAAAAATGGCTCGTGTTCCGTCACTAGCATTGGGGACTTCAGGTGTACGGGTTATTGAAATGGCCAATGCCTATAGTCTATTTGCTAACGGTGGAAAAAAGGTGAATCCAACCTTAATTACGAGAGTGGAAGACTATAATGGCAACGTTATTTTTGAAAAAGAAAATGAAACGCAAAAGATCCTCGACCCAGCTAAGGCCTTTGTCATGACGCAAATGTTGACAGGAATTTTTGATCCGAAGTTAAACGGATATGCTAAGGTAACAGGGAGCACAGTAATAAAGGATATTTCAAGGCCTTATGCCGGTAAATCGGGCTCCACGGAGACGGATAGCTGGATGGTTGGGTACTCACCGCAGCTGGTTACTGCCGTTTGGGCCGGCTATGATATGGGAAAACCTATTGAGTTGGTTGCTGAAAAAACGTATGCCAAGAATATTTGGGCAAATTTTATGGAAGAAGCCTTAAAAGGTAAGCCTGTAAAGACGTTTAAAGTGCCTAAAGAAGGTGTCAAAGGGGTTTATGTCAATCCGGAGAATGGCAAGCTTGCTACAAAGGATTGCCCGGTGCGCCGGTTCACTTATTTCGTCGCTGGCACGGAACCAACTGAATATTGCACGGAGCATCTCAAAAATCATGAATCCGCACCAGGGGACCACAGGGGTACGAACAAAAAAGTACCGTGGTATAAGAAGATTATGCCGTGGAGTTAACCAAATAGAAGAGCTCCGGAAAATTTTCCGGAGCTCTTCTTGTCCTGGTTTTATAGCGTTTTTACATTGCTAATGATACTATATTTTTCAAAAAAACTACAAGCTTTTATTTTGACAATAAACCCTTTTTTAGCTCATCAGTAGAGTTGTTCCATAAAACCTCATTATGATTACGCAGGAAATCGGCTAACACCTTTTTCGAATTGTCATCCATTTCGTCGACAATAATATGACGCTTCAGCGACTTATCCATGCGGTTCACGTGTTCCGGCAAGGATTTGTAGCCGCGTCGAATCTCACGGTCAACCGTCATGAAACAGGCGGTAACCCCAGCGTAATAAGGACCTTCTTCGTTGCGGTCAATCGTTACCCAAACGAGCCAATACGGTTTCCCATTAGGAACCTCAGCTTGCGTCTTTAAAAATTTAATCCCTTTTTCGACGACGCTGCGGGCATGCATCGCGCCAACATCAATCTCAGCTTCACCCGCATTGACATCAAGGATGACCGGTGAAACATTATCAAGGCTGAGCGCCCCTTTGCCGTAGCCCTTGTGACCATCGGTTGGGTCACTTTTTATAATATTAAAACCAAGTTTCTTCTTATTTTCTTCCATTAAAACTTATACCCCCTAAAAGAACAACATTCGAAAAAAATTACTTAACCCATCCCACACCCACGGAATTACCACCCCGAAAATTGGTGTAATGGTAAATCTATCAAGCGGTGTAAAAACCAATATTAAAAAAATCAATGCCCCGTATTGTTCATATTGGGTCATTTTTGCCCGCACATGGGTCGGAGCTAAATCCTCAATAATCCGGTAGCCATCGAGCGGTGGAAAAGGTAACAAGTTAAAAATAAACAGAACAATGTTGAGCCGGATAAATATTTCGAGAAAATCATAGAAACTATCCGGTGCGGTTGCGCCAAACCGATTTAATCCGAACGCGACAACAAAACCAATACAAGCTAAAATGAGATTGCTGAGCGGACCTGCAACGGAAACAAGAATTCCTGCCAAGCGGGGCTTTTTAAAGAAAAAGCGATTCACAGGAACGGGACGGGCCCAGCCAAAGCCAGCGATAAAAATTAAAATCGTTCCAATCGGATCAAGGTGCTTGAGTGGATTCAGCGTCAAGCGTCCTTGATTCTTCGCCGTCATGTCGCCGAATTTATAGGCAACAAACGCATGAGCAAATTCGTGAAACGTAAAGGCAATCATCAGCGTAATCGCCAAATAAGGAATCATACTTAACGGATAGGCAAGAAAAGCAAAATTCTCCAACACGTATCTCCTTCCAGCACTACGGATGGCACGCTTCGGATTAGCCGTGACTCCATTTTTTCTATATTTATTCCTTTTAGTATACATGAAACGGTTTCAAAAAAGAAAATCAAAAGTGTCATCAGTTATTGCACTTTTCGTCGAATTGTGGAAAACTAAATTTAAAGCGGAAGTATTATTAAGGAGGAAAAAAACATGCCATATGTTACCGTAAAAATGCTTGAGGGACGTACTGATGATCAGAAGCGCGCATTAGTTACAAAAGTAACTGAAGCCGTCAGCGAAACAACAGGTGCTCCAAAAGAAGCCATCCACGTAATGATTGAAGAAATGAGCAAAAACAACCTTGGAATTGCTGGCGTGAGAAAAAGCGACCAATAATTAGAAAAGCTGAAGCGACCGGTGTCAGGCACCATGTGAAATTTTCACAAAGGTGCCTGACACCTTTTTTATCAAAAAACACCACCCAGACTACTGCACCGTAGTCTGGGTGGTGTTTAAAATTATCTTATTGAATTTTCCCTTTTAACGCTTCGATATATTGATAGGCCTCATCGATTTCCGCTTCGGTATAGCGCTGACTTGCTTTTAAGGTAAACACCTTGTTCATGACTTCATCTTTTGGAAGATTATCAAAATATAAAACCGTTGAAACTAACTCCAAGAATCTAGCATTCTGGTCATTCATATCCACCAGACAATCCTGCAAAAACGGCATCTCGATCTCATTCAAACTTAAAAACTCTTTCCCAGGCTCTGTCAGCGAGTAGCGGTATTGGAAATAGCCGCCCTTTTTCTCCTTCACCTCATTGAGAAAGCCCATGTTACAAAGCTCTTCGACCCGTAACGTCAATTCCTCTGAGTAGGGGCCGTAAAAATGAAACTGGAACCGCTCATGAAAAGGGAAGGCCACCTTTTTTGCAATATATATCATCTTTTGCAGCTTCTTTCGTCCGATAATCTCACCGGAAACCATAACCGCCTGCATCAGCTTCGCGTGATCATTTAACAACGTTCGTCATCTCCTACTCCATTTCAACAGATCATGATTCGGTGTCAGGCACCACTAGTTAATCGTTCTATAACTCTAAAAGGGCACGGATTTGCCTTTTAACTTCTTTTTCCCCAGTGTCGTCGAGAAGGAAATCGGCCGGGTAATAGAGCTTGTGGTCCGTTCTTCTTTTCCCTGAAATCGCATCGACGATCTCGGACTCTCTCGAGAGCTCCCGGAGTTCCCCATTATGCATCAACAAATGAATCGGCAGCCGTTCCTCTTCCTCCCCGGGACGATAGAAATCATACGGTAAATCCGATGAGGAATCGACCACTAAATAGTATTCCGGATCCATTCCTGCCTTTTTGAATAAGGAACCTAATTCGGCGAGTTTTTTGTATTCTTTCGCAGGATCAAATTCGGCAAACTTAAATAGATTGCGATTGACAAATCGACGGCAGAGATCCCTTAAAATAGGATCGGCTTCCTCCTGCCAAATTTGAAAATAATATAAAATCACCGATTCATCTAATTTTAAATAGTCTTCTAAAGTTACTTTTTCATTGAAAATCGATGTAAAGTGGATCGGTTCATATTTAAACGAATAGTTTTCTTCAAACAACTGCTTGGCGCGGTGGAGAATTTTTGTCAAAATGACCTCTGCACTGCGCGAAACGGGATGAAAATAGACCTGCCAATACATCTGGTAGCGGCTCATAATATAATCTTCGACCGCATGCATCCCGCTCTTTTTAATAACCACCTGGTCTTCGCGCGGCCGCATCACCCGGAGGATGCGTTCCATATCAAATTGACCGTAGCTGACGCCCGTAAAATAGGCGTCCCGCTGCAAGTAATCCATCCGGTCGGCATCAATTTGACTGGAAATCAGGCTGACTACTAACTTTTTCTCTGAAGTCTTTGCAATTACTTCGGCAACCTTTTCAGGGAAATCCTTGCCAACCTTCAAGAGCACCTGATTCACTTCGGTATCGCCTAAAATAATCTTCCTGGTAAAATCCTCATGATCAAAATCAAACACATTTTCAAAGGAATGGGAAAACGGGCCGTGACCGAGGTCGTGAAGCAGGGCCGCACACAGGGTTAGCAGGCGCTCATTATTATTCCACTCCGGCCTTCCTGCAAACACGTCATCAATGATGCGGCGGACAATTTCATAGACACCTAGTGAATGGTTGAAGCGGCTGTGCTCTGCGCCGTGGAAGGTTAAAAACGTCGTTCCGAGCTGTTTGATGCGCCGTAAGCGCTGAAACTCTTTCGTCCCAATTAAATCCCAAATGGCCAGGTCACGGACGTGGACGTAGCGGTGGACAGGGTCTTTAAATACTTTTTCTTCACTCAGTTTTTCCTCCGAATAGGCCATAGACTTCCCTCTTCCTCGTAAACTTGCTTCTGGCTTCCAATGCCCTTTGCTAATATATTTCCTATTATATCCCAAAAACCACCCATTTTTCAGCAATATTCTACAGGATTTTTCGACATTGTTTGGAAAAAAAATCACCTGTGTTCTTCAACAAAGGTGATTATTTTATCTTTTTATTTACTTTCTCCATTAATTCCTCTTCGGTTAGTGCCGCAACGGGGCGGTTATTGACGAAGGCAAAGGTCTTTTTCCGGCCAGGCCCGCAATAGGATTGGCAGCCAATTTTCACTTCAGCATCCGGATCCAGTTCTTTCAACCGAGGGATTAACGTCTTTAGATTCACGGCCTGACAATCATCACAAACGCGAAATTCATTAGACATTTGTTACAACCCTTTCTTTGGTCACTCTCTATCTATATTTTATCCAGCTTGGATTTCTTAAAACATTCGATTAACTCCTATGGTATTTTACAATTTCTTGTTTTCGAATGCAAGTTGCAATCTTTACTAAACTCGTGAAAAAAATCTACTATCCTTGCAACCATTTTGGTATAAAGGCTTAAAAACTTGTCCATCCTAAGACTAGAACTTTTAAAAACTCGTCAAGATTTATTGGCGGGTTCATCAAAAAAACTATAAAAGGGAGTTGAACATATGAAAGTTCGTCAAGATGCATGGACAGATGAGAATGATTTGCTTTTAGCTGAGACTGTCCTAAGGCACGTAAGAGAAGGCAGTACCCAGCTGAATGCTTTTGAAGAAGTGGGCGATAAGCTGAATCGTACTTCTGCCGCTTGTGGGTTCAGATGGAATGCCGTCGTTCGCCACCGCTATGAAAAAGCATTACAATTGGCCAAAAAGCAACGAAAACAAAGACAAAGAGTGTTAGGAAAAGATCAAGGCGGCAAGAAAAAGCTATTATATAGCCCGCCGCTCACTGGAGCACCTGATTTTGATACGATGCCGGTCCAAGTTGAAATGCCGCTCGAAGCTACGTTTGATCTGCCGGATATGACAGCAGAGATGGCCGAGGAAAGCTATGTAACACCAGCTGCTATGCAAACTCAGGCACCACTTCAAGCACAGGCACCACTTCAAGCACAGGCACCTGTTCAAGCACCCGTCCAAACGTACCGACAGGCCAATCCAACTGGACTTTCGCTTGATTCCGTCATTACTTACTTGCAAAACTTCCATCATGCCAATCTGCAAAATGAAGCATTAAAAAGTGAGAATGAAAGATTAAAAAGGGAATTGGCTGAGGTTAGGCGTCAAAATGAAGAAATGTCCGCTAAAATTGAAGGCCTCGAGCAGAATACCGAAACGATTCAAGAAGATTACGAGACCTTAATGAAGATCATGAACCGGGCCCGCAAGCTTGTGTTATTTGAAGAAGAAGAAAGACCAGCGACTAAATTCAAAATGGACCGTAACGGGAACTTAGAGAAAGTCGCGGAATAAAAATACTGGGAGAAGAGCAAAAGCGCAACATCTCTTTGAAAAAAAAGCCGTAAATCCACTCGAGTGGGATTTGCGGCTTTTTTACATGGCGGTAATTTTTTCATTACGATCAATGACCCGTTGATAATAACCGGGAAATAATGACAGTTCAAACTCATTCAATGGCCCTGCATATAAAAGTTCACTATTTTCCTTTAACTGGTTTAATAGACGGAGCATCACATCGGCGATGGTGAAATCCGTGCCAAGCAATTCTGCGAGCGAAGCCATGACTTCCGGGACAATCTGCGGATAGGCAAATTTTGTTTCTGCTTCTTGTTTTGCTAGTTTATAAAATTGCCTGACCAGTTCAGCCCGTTCCCGACCGCTTCCATTTACACAAAGATAAATCTGGACAGCCACCCCTTTTTTAAGGCGGCGCTGGGAGATGCCCGCAAATTTTTTCCCGCCAATACTCAGGTCATAGCTTCCCGGGCAATAAGAACCGACAATTTCCCTTGCCTCCATCTGATGCGGAAAGTCGGCAAACATATTCTGAATCAGCTGCCACATGGCATCATAGCCGCGGTTAATATCAATCCCTTTTTCCGCCTCGGGAAGAATTAACGAAATATTGAGGACCCCTTCATCGAGAATGACAGCGAGGCCGCCCGAGTTTCTGACAATCGCCTGATAGCCTTGCTCGTGCAGGAATTCGATTCCTTCTTGTAAAAATGGCAGTTTGGTATCCTGAATACCGAGGACGCATGTTTTGTGGTGTACCCAGGTCCTGGCTGTGGCTGGTGCCTCTCCCGTTCCGACCGAGGCACAGAGGGTATCATCGGTTCCAAACGATTGTAATGCTTGAAAATGAATGCCGACAGCGGATTGATCGATGATTCGCCACTGCGGCTGGCGTAGTAAACCTTCCATTTGGGTGGCTCCTAACTAAATTGATAGACTTATTTTATCAAAATCGCGTGAAATTAAACAGGGTGAACCTTTTTGTGCCATAGAATGTGCTATTCATTTACCGTTAGCCCCGCTTTTTCCTGGTTTCGGTAAGTGCAGCCGCCTTTCATTTACCGCTGATACTCCTTTTTCCCTCTTACCGGTAAATGCAGCCTTCTCTCATTTACCGTCCATACTCTTTTTCCCCCTCACCGGTAAATGCAGCCTTCTTTCACAAAAAAAGGCCAGCCCACCCCCGTGGACCAGCCCCTCCCAAATCAAACTCTTATAACCCCTGTGCTGCTGTAATTAAAGCCAGTTTGTAGACGTCTTCTTCGTTACAACCGCGTGATAAATCATTTACCGGTGCGTTTAAGCCTTGTAGGATCGGTCCAACCGCCTCAAAGCCGCCTAAGCGCTGCGCAATTTTATAACCGATATTTCCTGCTTCAAGACTAGGGAAAATGAACACATTCGCATCGCCTTGGAGCGGTGAATCTGGTGCCTTACTTTTCGCAACAGAAGGAACAAATGCCGCATCAAACTGAAACTCTCCGTCCAATACAAGCGATGAGTCACGGCGCTTCGCTTCTTCCACTGCCGCGGCCACCCGTTCTGTTTCCGGCGATTTAGCGGAACCCTTTGTTGAAAAACTAAGCATCGCAATACGCGGCTCGATATCAAACATGTTAGCTGTCTTCGCACTTTCAATCGCAATTTCGGCTAAATCATTACTGTCTGGTGCAATATTAATTGCACAATCAGCGAACACATACTTTTCATCCTCACGAACCATGATGAACACACCAGACGTTTTCTTAACGCCTTCTTTTGTTTTGATGATTTGCAAGGCAGGGCGTACCGTATCTGCAGTCGAGTGGGCCGCACCGCTGACAAGGCCGTGTGCTTTATTTAAATACACCAACATCGTGCCGAAATAGTTTTCATCAAGCAAGATTTTGCGGGCATCCTCTTCGGTTGCTTTCCCCTTGCGGCGGTCCAGCAAACGCTGCTACAAGTTCGTCCATGCCTGCATAGCTTGCAGGGTCATAAATTTCTGCATCATCGAGCGATACACCAACCTCAGCTGCTTTGGCCTGAACCTGTTCGATGTTGCCAATCAAGATCGGTGTCATTAATTTCTCTGTAGCTAAACGACCTGCCGCTCTGACAATCCGTTCGTCTAATCCTTCTGGAAAAACAATCTTCAAATCACGTCCAGAAACTTTTTTCTTCAATCCTTCAAATAAATCACTCACGACAATAATCCTCCCTTAATAAACCTACTTTATTAGCATACTTTACCGTTTTTAAATTTCAAGGATATCACTCACTGCGGCTAAAAGTTTATTTTTTCAAAAAATTACACGCTAAGGTTTATGATTTACTTTTCATAATAAAAATATCCATAAAAGGGTTTCGAAAGGTTTATTCGCGCGCCACTGGGTCAAACTATGATATAGTATGAATGTAAATAGGAAGAATGATTATTTAGGAGTGATTATAATGAGTGAAGCAGCAGTAACGCTTGATGGCTGGTATTGCCTCCATGATTTCCGTACCGTTGATTGGACAACTTGGAAAATGCTCCCTAGTGATGAGCGAGAGGAAGCTATCCACGAGTTTTTAAGTCTAGTTGAGAAGTGGAATGCGACGCAGGAACGTAAAGAAGGCAGCCATGCTTTATATACCATTGTTGGGCAAAAAGCCGATTTTATGATGATGATTCTTCGTCCGACGATGGATGAACTGAACCAAATTGAAACCGAATTCAATAAAACAAGATTGGCCGAATTCACCGTGCCTGCCCATTCTTATGTTTCGGTTGTTGAACTAAGTAACTACTTGCCTGAAGGTGAGGACCCTTACCAAAATCCGCAAATTTTAGCCCGTCTGTACCCGACGCTGCCTAAAACGAAATATGTCTGCTTCTATCCAATGGATAAGAAACGCGAAGGCAACGATAATTGGTACATGCTACCGATGGCAGAGCGTAAAAGTTTGATGCGCAGCCACGGAATGATTGGCCGTACATATGCTGGTAAGGTAAAGCAAATCATCACTGGTTCGGTTGGTTTTGATGATTATGAATGGGGCGTCACCTTGTTTGCGGAGGATGTCCTTCAGTTTAAAAAGCTTGTCTATGAAATGCGTTTTGATGAGGTAAGTGCTAGATACGGAGAATTCGGCTCCTTCTTTGTCGGCAACATCTTAGAGGAAGAACGGATCGCTAGTTTCCTTCATGTATAATTTTTTTAAAAAAGTTCTCAGTTTTCAGCTGGGGACTTTTTTCTGTTCTTCCCGGTTAGCTAGTCATATTCCGTCCCTTGTGCTCATACTATTTAAACAGCGAGTCTAAGAAAGAACTCCACAACTCTCAAATACAGAAAAGTTTATATTTCCCCGTTGGAACATATTTGGGTTGCAGGGAGTATTAATAGGTTGTTGGGCCACTCGTTTTATTCATTTTTTAGGAGGGAAAAAGATGAATCAATATTACAATCCACAGGGATTTCAGCCTTATCCGGGAGCATCTGGGCAACAGCAAGGAGATCCAAGGGTGCAGGGGGGCGGGCAAAGTTTTTATCCGGCACCTGGTGCACAAGGATTTCCGCAATTCCCACCGGCCGGGGCAGGATCAGGATCGCCTTCAGCACCAGCAGCGCAAGCACCTGGCATGCTGCCAATTGAGCAATCGTACATCGAAAATATCTTACGGTTAAATAAGGGGAAATTGGTAACTGTCTTTGCCACTTTTGAAGGAAACAATCAATGGAATGCGAAGGAATTTAAAGGGATTATTGAAGCGGCAGGAAGAGATCATGTGATCTTGAGCGATCCACAATCCGGGGCAAGGTACCTGATTCCAATGGTCGCGGTCGATTACGTCCAATTTTCGGAAGAAATTGAGTATGAATATCCATATGGCAGTGCTCCACCGTTATCTACTTACCCGCCAAGATAAATCATATCAAGCAAACACCAATTGTGCGCCAATTGGTGTTTTTGTTTTTTGATAAAAAAAGACACCGGGAACCGTTCCCAATGCCATAAAGTAATTACAAATGTTTAACTGCGCCAACAACAATTAGGATCCAGGCTGCTAAGAAGCAGACACCGCCAATTGGTGTGATCGCCCCTAAGATCCCAATCTTTGTTAAGCTTAATACATATAAACTGCCGCTAAAGAAGATGATACCGGCTAGCATCAGCCATCCTGCCCAGGTAAATTGCGGGCTGGCAGCTGCTACTTTCTCGATAAGGAGACCTATAATCATGATACCGATTGCGTGGAACATTTGATAGGTGACACCCGTTTTCCAAATATCCAAATAATAGGCATCCAATTTATCCTTTAATCCATGGGCACCAAAGGCCCCAAGAGCAACCGCTATGAAGGCGTTGATCGCGCCGATTATGATAAAAGCTTTCATCTAAAAATCCCCCCTATTTTTTAGCTCTGTTTAACTAGTCTGTTGATTTCCACCCCAGGCGCTTCGTTTTCGACTCCAATCAAGAGATTGGTGAATCGGCAAAGTGCCTTATTTTAGCCTTTTGTTAAAAATCAAACAATGAATCCCCGTTGGCTTCGTTTTCCATGTCTAGTTTTTTCGGCTGTTGTAATGTTGGTGTTTGTTGAATGATTGGCTGGCTCATCACAGGCTGTTGGTACGCCTGAAAGGAGATGGCTGGTTGAACGGAAGGTGTCACCTCGCTTGCCGGTGATGGTTTTTCGTCTAGCAGCAACTCGCATAATATTTTAATAGAATAGACTTTTTCTCGCAAGCTTTCTTCCTTGGTGCTGCTTTTCGCCAGCATCAATTCTGCCTCTATTTTCGTTAATAGTTTTTGGACGGATATATTCATTTTGAAATTACCTCTCTATTTTCGACTATTATCTCATCATACACGAGTACAACTCTTTTTACGAAAAATCAAACCATTCGTTAGGACTCTCGACAAAATCTGCCTTGTTCCACGTGAAACAAGTCAGATTTTGTCCTATCTATAACCGGCGAATTTCCTTTTTAAAAAGTCTCATAAATAATGGATCCTGTTTGAGAAATTTCATAATCACCCAGTGAGTTTATTTCTGATTGAAACAGCTGAGAAGATAAAGTTTCCTTTACAATTTGGATCAGCTTTTCATTTTCAGGTGTTTTTAAAATAACCAGATCGTAACGTTCCGATATTAACGGTACAAAGTCTATTCCAACGATCTTAGCAGCCTTTTCAATCCCCACTCCTACATCTGCGATCCCAGTAGAGACGGCTGAAGCAACACTTAAGTGATTCGTCTCTTCGTGCTCATACCCATTTATATTCTTAGAAGAAATATTGTGTATTCTGAGCTGTTCATCGAGAAGGATCCTTGCACCCGACCCTTTCTCTCGATTGATAATTTTTACATCCTCTTGATTTATATCAGCCCACGACGTGATGTGGAGCGGGTTTCCCTTTTGAACATAAAAACCGGCTTTTCTTGATACAAGATTGATTAAAATATAAGGATAGCTGACCAAAATCTTTTTTACATAAGGTAGATTGTATTCTTCTGTATCTCCATCAAACATATGTAAGCTAACTATTTCACATTCACCATTGTATAAAGAAATGAGGCTGTTTAAACTTCCTGAATAGGAACGTAAGGCTTTATAGGTGGAAGATTTCTCAATGTGTTTACCTAGGATATCTAGAATAATGTCTTGTCCACTAATGACAATATTTTTGGATGCCCTTGGTTCCATTCTTTGTTGATGCCATTCTTGGGCAGGAGGAGTCGTGCTCTGACTTGACTTATTATTCGATATGTAATGATCCAAATCCTTTGCATCCATTCGCATCTGTCTTCCCACACGGAATACAGGAATTTCCCCTTTTTTTATCAAATCATATATGGTTAGTTTCGAAACCTTTAAAAGCTGCGATACTTCTTCAATTGTATAGGAAATCTCCTTAGACATGTCCATCCCTCCTCCTTCTATTGTATCTTATTATTTTTTAATAAGCATTTTCCTGATAAAATTGTATTCTGTGATTTTTTTCATATCATAATTAGTTATAATTAATTATAACTAGTTATAAGAGGTGAGATAAAGCTTGAAAAAAGATTATCGATTATTTTTATCAATGTTATTGTTTTTACTTGTCTTTACAGGGTGTTCAGCTAATGAACAAAGTAAAAAGCACTCAGTGGAAAAACAAGCGGTCCCTGAAAAGAATGTCGAATTGACGATTTCAGCGGCAGCAAGTTTGCAAGACGCCTTGACTGAAATTACATCAAATTTTAATAAAGAACATGGTCATCTGAAAATTAACTATAACTTTGGCGCTTCTGGAGCGTTGCAACAGCAAATTTCACAAGGAGCACCTGTCGACCTTTTCTTCTCTGCAGCAGAGGATAAATTCGATCAATTAGTGACAGATGGTCTTATTGAAAAGAAAAATGGGGTCGATTTGGTTGGTAATGAGCTTGTCCTTGTCGTTCCAAAGGACTCCACAAAAGGAATTAAAACGTTTGAAGATCTTACGAAAGCCGATAAGATTTCGATTGGGACTCCTGAATCTGTCCCAGCAGGTGAATATGCGAAAGAGGTACTAGGAAACTTAACGATTTGGAACTCAGTTAAAGGGAAAATCGTCTATGCCAAGGATGTACGCCAAGTGCTTACCTATGTGGAAACAGGAAATGTTGATGCGGGAATAGTTTATAAAACAGATGCATTAACCTCAACGAAAGTAGAAATCGCGGCAACGGCTGATAAAAAAACTCATACTCCCATCGTGTATCCTGTTGGAATCATCAAGGCTAGTAGCCATCCAAATGAAGCCATGTTATTCTATGAATATCTAAACAGTAATGAAGCGATGGAAGTTTTCAAAAAATATGGATTTAAAGGACTGTAATATAGTACAATGGCAGACAACTTTTGGGCTCCAGTCAAACTATCGATAGAGATTGCTTTCACTTCAGGTATCATTGTATTGATTTTGGGGTTAATTTTAGGAAAGGTTATGGCGAATGCGAAATTCACAGGGAAAGTTTTCATTGAAACCCTATTCCTTTTGCCATTAGTATTACCCCCTACTGTTGTGGGTTTTTTGTTAATCGTTCTATTTGGCAGGCAAAGCCCAATCGGACAATTGATAGAATGGCTGTTTGAACAGCCCGTTATGTTTACCTGGTGGGCTGCCGTCATTGCATCCACGATTGTGGCGTTCCCGCTTATGTATCAATCCGCCAAGACCGGGTTTGAGGCGATTCCTGAAGATATTGAGGGGGCAGCCCGTGTAGATGGGGCGAATGAATTCAAGCTATTTCTTTTTGTGACCATTCCACTTTCACTAAAATCAATTATTTCTGGTGGAATTTTAAGTTTTGCACGAGCGTTAGGTGAATTTGGGGCCACGCTTATGTTTGCGGGAAACATCCCTGGGAAAACACAAACCATCCCCACAGCTATCTATATTGCCATTGACTCTGGTAATATGCATTTGGCTTGGTTATGGGTACTGACTATAATTGGCATTTCATTTATTATGTTAGTCTGCGTACATCTCTCAAAATCTAATAGCTAATCATTACTCACAAATAAACCCGTACCCCAAAATAGGTACGGGTTACTTCTTTTTTTCCAAATACAGCGTCTAGCGCATGGTACTCATCCTAAGATCCGCTGATAAATGGACTTTGCATGGGTTAAATCCTTGGTCCCGTGAATAAGGGCGCGTCCATCTTGAAAGATAACCATCCGTTCCTCACCCATCTCGACCGACACCAAATAGGGATTGCCCTTGACCACATAACCAAGCGAACTAAGCTGACCGGCGAGGCGTTCCAATGAAATCTCACCAACAGACGAAGGGCGGATTTGGACCGTATCACGGCCGCACAGCACTGTCGTCTTTGTCATATTTTCATGATCAAGGTAGGGATAGGTCCGATCCTCACCGCATGACAAACAGCCGGCAAACTTGGCCTTCGACATCTTCAAGCTTGTGTACTGATTTCTCCATAAATCAAAGCTGACAAAGGAGGTCCGCACTGAGTCCCAATCCTCGACTAACATCTTCAATGCTTCCGCCGTCTGATGGGCAATGACCATCTGTACTGCCGGGGAAATAATTCCACCCGTATCACAGGTCATCCCCTGAAGCGGAATGGAACGCAGTAGACAATTTAAACAAGGAGTCTTCCCCGGAATCATCGAAAACGTCATCCCAAAGCTGCCAACACAGGCCCCATAGATCCATGGAACATTGTATTTTTGTGAGACATCATTCATCGCCATCCGCGTTTCAAAATTATCGGTTGCATCGATCATCACATCAACGCCCACTACCAGCTCTTCCAATAACTGAGGTGTAGCATCACCGATGATCGAAACCACTTCAACATCGGAATTGATGGCGAGCAAACGTTTTTCCGCCGCGGCAGCCTTTGGAAGCTTCTCGGCTACATCTTCTTCGGTGTAGAGCTGCTGGCGCTGCAGGTTGCTGGCCTCGACATAATCGCGGTCAATGATCGTAAGCTTGCCAACGCCGGCCCGGGTCAATACCTCAGCACTTCCTGACCCTAAGGCTCCCGCACCGATAATCAGCACATGCTTGCTGCTGATTTTCACTTGTCCCTCTTTGCCAATCCCCGGGAAAAGGACCTGCCGTGAATACCTTTCGTTCATGCGATCATCCTCCGCTTACCGGCGGAATAAAAGCAATTTCATCCCCATCACGAATGACTTCATCGTTCGCAGCAAACTCTTCATTAACCGCCGTCATCACCGTGTCCATTTTCGGCAGGTTATATTTAGCAGATAACTCTGCCTTTAACTCAGCCACTGTTTTCCCCCGGCCTCGACGGAAAGAAACTCTGCTCCAACTGCATCACGTAAATGAGCAAAAAATAGGATCTTATTCATTTAAGTCACTCTCCTCAGGCTTTCCGCTCGGATAGGCGACCGTTTCAAGCTGATTACCCATCCACGCTTCGCCCTCTTCCCAATGTTCTTTCTTCCAGATGGGAACGATTTCCTTAATCCGTTCAATCGCATAGCGGTTGGCATCATAGGCATCGGCACGATGCGGCGTTGAAACGGCAATAACAACCGCTACATCGGTAATGTCTAAGCGGCCAACCCGGTGGGTGATAGCGACGCAAGCGCCTTCCCAGCGCTGCTCAATTTCCCGGCCAATCTGCTCTAGCTTTTTCACAGCCATTGCTTCATATGCCTCATAGATTAAGAATAATGTTTTCTTTCCCTTCGTTAATTCACGGACGGTTCCAATAAATGTTGTAATTGCACCCGCTTCACGCTGGACGACCTTATCAATGACTGCTTGAATATCGATAGGTTCCTTTGAGATCTGATACATCATTTTGACTACACCTCTTTAAGCAAGCACTTTGGCTCTGCATTTTCGATCACTTGATAACCGCCAATCTTTTCAACCTGTGCGATGAAATCAGCCGATTGGATCATGGCAATCAGCATTCTGCCGCTTTCACTTTCATAAAAGCTTCTTGTCATTAGCAAATCATATTCCTCATCCGCCACAGGGACAAAGTCTAAATCCATCGCTTTCGCAGCAGGATAAATCCCCAGTCCTGCACCACGCGCATCCCCGTTCACTTCCGCAGCTACCGCTAAATGCGAAAACATTTCCCGGTCATAACCGGTAATATCGTCTGGTGTCAGGCACCCTTCTTCCAATAAAAGATCAAACAGGATTCGGGTTCCTGCTCCTTTTTGACGGTTGACGTAATTGGCGTGGACTCGTGCTAAATCAGCTGCTGTTTCAATGCCAAGCGGATTGCCGTTTGGCAGAATCCAGCCTTGCTTTCTTTTTAAAAATGGATAAAGAACGACGTCTTGGCCGGCTAAAAATTTACTTACATAAGAAAGATTGTATTCCTTTGTACCTGGGTCAAGCAAATGAATCCCGGCTACATGGGCCTCTCCTTTGCGAATCGCCATGATACCGGCCATACTGCCGACATGGGAAGAAACAATTTTCATATCTGTCCGCACCCGCTTTAATCGGGACGACAACAGGTCAATCGTCAAATCGTGGCTCCCGCAAAACACAATCGCGTTTTTAATTTCTTCAAGCGGGCGCAGCAATTCAACCTCGGCGAGATCGCCTTGTTCATAGCCAATAATGTTGGTTGGTACGATTAGCATCCCGTCTGCCCTGACATACGACATCGTCACGCCTGCCGCTCTTGTCAGCGGGTTCGCGACGAACTGTCCATTCACATAGCCGATGTTCATCCGCACAAAGTCCTCAGCTCCCATGGACGAGACAATCCGGCGCCCGAGCTTAACAGTTACCGTCTGCCTTTTGGGTTCGGGGATTTGCAGGTACTTGCAAATTAGCGGTCTGACAAACCATTCGAGTGCCAAATAAGCCGAGACCGGATAACCTGGAACTCCGACCACAATTTTCCCATTTATTTTTCCTAAAATAACTGGTTTTCCAGGCCGTGCGGCGACCCCATGGGTAAAGACCTCGCCGATTTCACCGATAATGTGGACCGTGTAGTCTTTCGACCCTGCAGATGATCCTGCATTAATTACAATGATATCGGACGTCTCAGCTGCTTCTAAAAGGACTTCTTTAATTTTTTCAGGATCGTCCTTTACGATTGGATGAAGCACTGGTTCGCCGCCCCAATCCTGAATAAAGCCTGCAAAGACGGAACCATTAAATTCAATAATTTTTCCTGGTGCAAGTTCAGCCGCATCTGCATCCACAAGCTCGTTGCCGGTTGGAATAATCGTCACTACGGGCTTTTTGGCAACAGGAATGACCGTTTGCTGCCCGGCTAAAAGTACACCGAGATCAGCCGGCCGTAAGATATGTCCTTGCGGAAACAGCATTTCCTCTTGAACAACGTCTTCGCCGATGGGACGAATATGCTGCCAAGGGGTTGCGGGTTCGATAATTTCAATCGTTTCCTCATCCATAACATCGACATGCTCAATCATAATGACGGCGTTAAATGGAGAAGGAATTGCATTCCCCGTATCGACATAACTAAATTCTTCGCCTCTTTTCAAACGAAGTGGATTTTGCTCATGGGCTTGATAGGTGCTTTCAGCAACGACGGCAATTCCATCCATCGCGCTTGCGTGGTAATGCGGCATTGACACCCGTGCAAAGATAGGTTCGGCTGTCACACGGCCCAAGGAGGTACTTGTTGCGATTTCTTCCTTTTCAGGGGTCAGCGAATGAGCCGCGAGAATTTCTTCTCTAGCTTGCGCTCGGGGTTTATCTTCTAAATAAATTTTTCGCTTAAAGTTTTTATAATCCATTGCTAGGTCCCCTTTATCGTGATGAAATCACAGGTACGTAATCTCCCTGTGCAATTCCCTCTTTTTCTGAACTAATTTCGACAATTCCATCGCTCTTGACTAAGGTTGTGATCAAGCCGGATTTGCCAATAATCGGTTCCGCCCACCATTCTCCCGCCTTTTCGAACAAGCGGACACGGATATAATCAGAACGTCCGGGTGAGGAAGGAATATTTTTCGTAATTCTTGCAAACACCCGCTCCAGTTTCCGTTCGATCCGCTCGCCTTTTAGCTTGCGTAAAATTTGCTCGCCAAACAGCTTAAAGATAATCATTGCACTGGCTGGATGACCTGGCAGTCCAATCACTGGTTTCCCATCCGCCATTGCTAGAATCGTAGGTTTTCCGGGCTTAATCGAAATACCATGGACAAAAACGCCAGGGTCACCTAACGACTGGATGACATCCGTGGTATAATCCTTTGCGCCGACCGAGCTTCCGCCGGAAAGGATTAAACAATCTACCTGTTGATAGAGTTCACGGGCCTTTTGTTTAAACTCTTCAAAATCATCACGGACAATTCCGCCATAGAGTACATCCACATTCCATTCGCTCGCTAATCCTGAAATGGTTAAAAAGTTGATGTCACGAATTTGCCCTTCTGCTAAGGTTTCCGTTTGATATGGGACGATTTCATCACCGGATGAAAGATAACCGACTTTTAATTTACGGAATACCGTTACAGTTGCCACTCCTAAAGAAGCGAGTGCCCCTAACTCCTGTGGTCGAAGTTTTGTGCCAGCAGTAAGCAGCGTTTCGCCTTCTTTAATATCTTCCCCAGCACGGATGACGTTTTCTCCTGGAGCAATCTGCTTGTACGTATTTAATAGCGTATCGACTTCTTCACAATGTTCAATCATGATAACGCTGTCACTACCAAATGGAAGCATCCCGCCAGTTGGCACATAGACCGCATGACCTGGGCCTGCTTTTGCCGTGGGAACTTCCCCCATTTTCACTTCCCCCGTTACCGTCAGGAAGCCAGGCATCGATTCAGAAGAACCATACGTATCCTTGGCACGAACAGCATAACCATCGACAGTTGAACGATCAAAACTCGGCACATTTTCCTTTGCAATCACTGGTTCAGCTAAGATATAATGAAGCGCTTCTTCGAGCACGCGCACTTCGGTTTGCTTGATGGCTGGAATATTTTCCTCAATTAAGGCAAATGTTTCTTCAACTGTTTTCACTTTGAAAAATTGCATGGTTCCCTACTTCCCCCTTTTGATAGTGAAACTTCAATAAGTGGTGATTTTCCACTTATTGTTAGTTGAACAAATCGAGCTTTTATGGGCAGTTATCCCCTTGCCTGTACTTCCTTGTTACTGCCCGTTAATGCTGGAAAAATCGTCTGCTTCAGCCCACCTTTTGGCGTCTTCATACTCGTTTGGGCGATTCATATTAAAAAAGACACGTTCTAAGTCCAAACTGCTGTATTCCTGCAGGTCCTTTTCCGTTATATAACGGACGTTTATATGATCGAGCAGATGTTTCATACGAAGTCGTCCCGCTTTAATACTATTTGCGACCTCATCCGTCACTCTCTTATCAAAGACAGCAAATAAAGGGTGCTGAACTCCATGAATGACAGGGATGACTGCATCACAGTCGCCGCATTTTTGGACAAGCACCTCGGCTAGTTCGACTGAAACAAACGGCATATCACAAGCGACAATAAAATTTTTATCATACTTGGATGACAGCAAGCCGGCATGAACCCCTGCAAGCGGTCCTTGACCGGGATAAAGATCCGGGACCATCTTCACTCCTAAAAATGGATACTGTTCAGGATGATTGGTTACAAGAATTATATCATTAAAGGACAACTTTAGCGTATCTACAATTCTCTCGATGTTGGTTTTCTCATTTATTTTTAGAAGGGCTTTATTGGTGCCCATCCTGCTTGATTTCCCGCCTGATAAAATAATAGCCGCAGCCTTCATGTTTTCAGCACCTTCTTAATGTGTTTCTTTTTTCATACCTACCGCGTTATAGCCATTTTCCTGAGCAACAAAATCCAAATGAATCGAGTTTAAATCCAGTAAGGCTGCAGACGGTTTTTCAATATATTGTCTAGTATCAATAATTTTAATATAGCCGTTACACTCTTCGCAAACTTGAATTTGAGAAACAGCATCCCCTTCAATGGTAATAAACTCGGTGGTTTTATGGTCCTCATTGCCACAGTGTGCGCATTCTAGGCGTTTAGCATTCCAGTGTGCAAGGCAGCGCGGGCAATGGATTACCTTCTTTCCATCATCATTCAATGAAGCTAAGCGGACTGGTTCACCACAAACGGGGCAGCCTGCGCCCGGGATGGCGTGAGTGATCTCGTCTTGGACCTTTTCTGCAGTTAATTGTAAATAAGGACGGAGAACGGTTTCAGCCAAGAATTGCGGAATCCATTCTTCAAGTCCGTTTTCTTCTGCAAACTTAACAAAGTAAACATGGTTGGATGAAAAAGCCTCTTCGATCCATCGGATAGCCGTTTCTTCCGTTAGCAGACTGTTAATGCCTGTAAGCTTTGATTCAAGCTCAGGATTTTTCATGACTAATAAGGTAATTATTTCCTCTATCCACTGTAAATATAGGGGAATTTCAAAGTCAATAGCCGATAATGCAGCAGCAGGCACACCAGCTTCCATCGCAGCTTTGTCAAGGTTTGGCCTAATCGTTTCGGGATTGATCTGTTGCTTCCATTTATCTTGAAGTAAAACTATTTCTTTTTGAAGTTCCTGATATTCTTTTGAAACCACCGACTTTATCATATGTTCTGCACCTCTTTCATGTAGTAAAGAAATGGCTGCCTTTAGAGTGACAGCCATCCCTTTTTTATCATTTTCCTTGTGTCAAGCTCCGGCGCCCAACGCCTAGTATACTTCGCTAAACGGGCGCTTCCGCATTTCTTTCTACGCGCCTTTGTTCTTCTTATGCTTTGGATCATCCAAGTTAGGGAAGTTGCCCTTTTTGGCTTCTTCATCATACCAGTCCGGATAGTGGCCTTTTGCCCACCAGGCAGGTACTTTTCCGGTAACAACACCAGAATATCCTGGTCTGGAATGCCTATGAACAACAGATAGATAGACGTGACCAACGATAACCGCAATTCCTAGTCCGAAACCGATGTTATGAAGAACGTATCCCCATTGGACAAGTGCTCTTGGAAAGAAGTCAGGAAACCACATCGTGAATCCTGATGCAATAATCAGAATCGCACATAAAATCTGGATTACTGAGTTGATTTTTTCCCCTGCGTTAAAGAAACTTTGGCGAATATGCTTGAAGTTAAAGCCAAATAATTCTTTAACAAATTCAGTGAAAAATTGAAGATCACGCTTTTTCCATGTGATTAACTCTTTCATCCAATGCATAAAAAACTTCGGGCTAAAAATCAGTAAGATGAAGGTAGGTGCTATAAACACTACCGCAAAAATTCTGTGTAAAAGCCTTGCATTTGCCGGTCCGCCCAAAACGGGATAAAGCCAGTCAAAGAATTCGGTATACATTGGCAGAGCCGTGATATAGAGGGCAAAGAATGCCAAGCCATTGATTGCATGTGCCCAAACAAAAGCCTTCGGAAAACGTCTAATTTGCTCATTTGCTTTCGGATGCTTCTGGTAATTACTCATGGCTGCCACCTCCATCTTCGTCATGATTATCTTCTTTACTTCTCTTACTCATAATACTGTTGGTGATAAAGGCACCGACAACCGCCATCGTGGTTGCCCCGATCATGGCTTTACCGATTGGCTGTGCATAGTCTTTCCACACAACTGCAGAGGTTGGAATCTTAGGGCTTTCAGGAAGGCCATATACACTTGGTTTTTCAGCTAACACATAAATTGTGTGCGTACCGCCAACCCCTTGCGGATTATAAATATTGGCATTCGGGAAACGGTCTTTAATTTGAGCTAAACGTTTATGCGCCTTTGCCAGCATTTCATCTTTTTTACCAAACTGCATCGCATCCGTGTGACAAGTAGTCACGCAGGCAGGCTGTAAGCCCTCTTCGAGACGGTCTGTACACATCGTGCACTTTTGTGACTTTTTATATTCCTTGCCATTTTTATCTTTGTACGTCTTTAAGGAAATGACTTCGAATGGACAGTTTTCCACGCAATAGCCGCAGCCTACGCACTTATCATGATCAATGACAACCGAGCCAAATTTAGAATAACTGATTGCATTTTCCGGGCAAACCTTTTCACATGCCGCTTCCTTACAATGCATACAAGAAGTGTGGCGGAAAAGATATTCTAAATCACCTTTGCCATTTTCGTGTTCAATATACTGAAGCACATTCCATGTATCTGCGCTTGTTTTAGGATGTGACTGAACACTTCCTTGGAATTCGGTTACTTCGGCAGGAAGGTCATTCCAGTTTTTACAAGCAACCATACAAGCCTTACAGCCATCACATTTGGTCACGTCAACATATTTTACAAATTCAGCCATTAGTCAGCCCTCCTTATGTCGCAAAGGAATGCTTTATATTCCGGAATCATTGTGTTGGCATCCCCAATATGTGGAGTCAGGCGGTTAGCAGAATCTCCTGTTGCATATCCTTTAAATCCAAAATTCCAAGGCATCCCTACTTGATGCACCTTTTTGCCATTAACATTAAATGGTTTATAGCGTTTTGTTACCATCGCATAGGCTGTGATTTTGCCGCGTGCCGATTCAACAATGATTTTATCTTTATTATTAATTCCTTTTTCTTTTGCCAGTTCTTCACTTATTTCTACAAACATATATCTAGCAATCTCAGAAAGCCACTCTTGGTTACGAGTCATTGAACCTGATTGCCAATGTGCTTCTACACGGTAAGTAGTTGCGACAATTGGATAATCGACCTTGTAGCCTTTTTTATTAAAGTCACCATCATTAATGACAACTGCAGGATTCAATTCGACCGATGAGAACGCATTTTTAGCTGGACTTTCAAATGGTTCATAGTGTTCAGGGAATGGACCATCCTTCATCGTAGGGGCAAACAATAATCCTACGCCATCTTTATTCATCATGAAGGCACCCGTACCGCCTGGTTCACTTGGTGAAAGAATCGCTTTAAAGTCTGGAACATCGTTACCTACCCATGACTTCGCCGCAGCATCCCACCAAATAACAGCCTTTTCCTTGCTCCATGGCTTACCGCTTGGATCAGCAGAAGCGCGGTTGTAAAGAATACGACGGTTTGCCGGCCAAGCAAATGACCAGTTAAGGAAGTTGGCATTACCTGTATCTTTGTTATCACGGCGCTTCGATAGATTTTTTCCTTCTTCAGGATAGAAGCCGGAATAAATCCAGTTTCCGCTTGAAGTGGTTCCATCATCTAATAGGGCAGCGATGCCTGGTAAGAGTTTCCCAGTTTTTAAGTCATATCCGTTGATTTCTTTTGCAATTGCATCAAGATCTGGTGCTTCGCCATTACCATAGTTCCAATCAAGTGCTAAGAAAGGTTGATCCGCAGGTTTGGGACTGTTAGCATATAGCTTTTTCAGTTTTAGTGCCAGTTCATGGATAATATCAAGGTCTGGTCGTGCTTCTCCCCGTGAGTCAATGGCTTTCCAACGATATTGCATCCAACGCGAGCTGTTGGAAATACTTCCTTCTTTTTCAAAAGAAGCCGATGCCGGTAGCAGGAATACCTCTGTATTAATCTTTGATGGGTCACTGCCTGCTTCTTTTTTCCAGAAGGCTGCTGTTTCTGTTTCCCAAAGGTCAACAGCAACGAGCCATTTTAGATTGCCAAGTGCATCTTTCTCCTTACCAGCATTAGGTCCGCCAACTACCGGGTTTGTTCCCCAAAGGAAAGCACCATCTAATTCATTGTTATACATTGCTTTAAATAAGTTAATATGTGAGTAGTTTTTGTTGCCCTTTGGTAAGTAGTGATAACCGAACTCGTTATTCTTGGTAGCATTATCGCCGTACCAAGCTTTTAATAAGCTGACCACGAATTTTGGTTTGTTACTCCAGAAACCGGTTGGAGGTGTTTCTTTTGCCAAATAGGTTGCTAGTGTCGCATGCTCAGGGACGGTTGCTTTAGGAGCCCCAAGGTATCCTGTGAGGTTATCCCATAATAAGCCGAAGTCTGTCGAACCTTGAACGTTTGATTCACCGCGCATCGCGTTGATTCCACCGCCTGGTAAGCCAATGTTTCCTAAAAGCATCTGAATGATTGCGAAAGCACGAACGTTTTGTGAACCAACTGTATGCTGGGTTGTACCCATTGCGTAAAGAATCGTTCCTGCTTTGCCCACTTTACTTGTTACACAGAAAGCCTCATACACCTTTAATAAATCCTTTTTAGGTGTACCAGTCACTCCCGATACTGTATCCACATCATAACGAGAATAGTGCTTCTTCATTAATTGGAAGACACTCCGCGGATTCTGTAAGGTTGGATCTTTTTTCGGAGTTCCATCTTCATTTACTGCAATTGTCCATTTGGTATTGTCATAGGTACGCGTTGCTTCGTCATAGCCTGAGAAAAGGCCATCATTAAAATCAAATCCGTCTGCCACAATAAAGGAGGCATTTGTATAGTTAATAACATAATCTTTGTGTAAAAGATTGTTATCGATTGCATATTTAATCATACCGCCCATGAAGGCAATATCTGTTCCAGAACGCAGCGGTGCATAAATATCAGATACCGCAGAGGTACGTGTATACCTTGGGTCAACACTGATGATTTTCCCGCCGTTTTCTTTCGCTTTTGTCAACCATCTAAAGCTGATTGGATGATTTTCCGCAGGATTCGCGCCCATAATAAGTGCACAATCCGTATGTTGTAAGTCGTTCCAATGGTTTGTCATTGCGCCACGACCAAATGAAGGTGCCAGACCGGCAACCGTCGAACTATGTCATATTCGTGCCTGGTGCTCTAAGTAGGTGACACCAAGCCCTCTCATTAATTTTGACACTAAATAGGTTTCTTCATTATCAAGTGCCGCGCCGCCAAGGCTGGCAATTTTTTCAGTCTTGTTTACGGTCAGTCCGTTTTCTTTTACAACAAATGAAGCATCTCTTGTATCTTTTGTCCGCTTGGCAATCGTGTCAAGCATCCATTCCCACTCTTTTTCCTCCCACTTCGTGCTGCCAGGAGCACGGTAAAGCGGTTTGGTCATACGTTTTTCAGATGTGTAAAGCTGTCTTAATGTTGTACCTTTACTGCATAGCTTACCCTCGTTAATCGGATTATCCGGATCCCCTTCCGTATAAACCACAGTGTTGTTTTTGGTGTGCACAAGGATCCCACATCCTACACCGCAAAAGCAGCAAACAGTTGGTGTTACAGTAGCTTTGGCAATTTTAAAATTCTTTGCGTTCGCATAGGCCTTTTTCTCATTAAAGCCGAGCTCAACAACGGCCAAGGTAGCAGCGGTAGCACCTGACAGCTTTAAAAATTGCCGACGATTCAGGTTCAATTCAACCATCATCTCATTCTCCTTCCCATAAACTAATTTAGAATATCCCTATATTTCTCTCTATTGCATCTTTCTTACTGGCCATTGAATGGTGTTGCTAATTCCCCCCTTCAATGATTCTCTGGAAACTGGACTCCCCGGTTACATCGTTTTCGACTCTGCCAGCTGAAGTATAAATCGTTGCCATTTTCCCTCTTAAATAGCCTATTACTTCAATGTTTAAATATTTCGCCAGCTGTACTGCCTGCTTAGTAGCCGCCGTACGTGAACCTATCACAGGAAAGCCAAATTTTGCTGCTTTAGAGAGCATTTCATATGAAACCCTGCCAGTTGTTAGTAAAATTAACCGATCGGGCTGCAGGTGATTTTTGATAGCGTAACCAATTATTTTATCTACGGCATTATGTCTGCCAATATCTTCACGGATGGTAATATTGCCATCCTCATCAACAATACAGGCACCATGCATACCACCGGTTTCAAGATAAAGTTCTGAATTCTGGGCGAATTCACTTCTCTTTTTTAATAGATAACTCAATTGATAGTTTTTTTCAGATGTTACTCTTTCAAACGCCTTCACATCTGTCATCGAAAAGAAAGTTACGCCACGGCCACAGCCTGCGGTGTAATGCTTCTTTTTCGAAAAGAATTGCTCCTCGTCAAATTCAGAGCGGAGCGAAACGTTGATTGTACTTAGTTCTTCATTGATCACAATTGACTCAATATCATTTGAGGATTGAATAAATCCTTCAGAAAACAAATATCCATAGGTCCAATCGTCTAAGTTGTGCTTTGTCAGTTGAAAAACGGCAATTTCATAGCCGTTAATAAGTAAGGAAATAGGATATTCATCGGGACAACCTTTACTGTGCATTGTTTTCCCTCCTCTTTAGGAAACTTCAACATTTAATCATTGTAAGAATTTTTACCTAGTAAACTCAGCGACATTTGTCACTTGCGAAATTAGCGATTATCCTTATAAAAAGGAATGACTGTTTCTTTTTACATCTATTACAATTCTCTGCACATAGATGTCAGGACTTTGTCCATTCTATTTCATGTTTGTGTCATTCTTTCGACAATTTTATGAACTGGTTATTTAGTCACGTTCGCTATGTGATTTACCTTCTGTTTGAAAGCGTTTCCATCGCCAAAGTCGATTAAATGCACTTCCTATTGTAAATATCTTACTGCCGGTTATTTTTTTCGAAAGTAATATTTATCACTATAAAGGCTTGTTAATAGTACAAAAAAGGTATTTGTCATTTTCCTGTCAACTATTGCTTCAAAAATTCAATTTTCAGGGTCATGTCCTCCTAGATTTCTGCTAATTTTATAAAAATGTTCTATAATAAGTAAGAGGTTTTAGTTACTAAGGAGGAAGACATATGTCGATTAAAAAAGTAATGACGATTGCCGGCTCTGATACAAGCGGCGGGGCTGGAATTCAAGCAGATTTAAAAACATTTCAGGAGCTTGGTGTCTACGGAATGACAGCATTAACATCCATCGTTACGATGGACCCGAAAAACGGTTGGCACCATAGCGTTTTTCCAATCGCAGTGGATACCCTTGAAACACAACTTGAAACCGTTCTTTCGGTTGGTATTGATGCAATGAAAACAGGCATGCTTGGTACGGTTGAAATCATTGAATTAGCCGCACGGAAAATCGATGAAAATAAACTCGAGCGTGTCGTCATTGACCCGGTTATGGTTTGTAAAGGGGAAGATGAGGTCCTAAATCCGGAAACAACCGATGCCATGCGTGAGTTTCTGTTGCCGCGTGCTTTAGTGGTTACACCTAATCTGTTTGAAGCAGGACAGCTGGCAGGCATGAAGACGCCACGTACGGTTGCGGAAATGAAGGAAGCCGCGGAGAAAATCCATGCGCAGGGAGCAAAATTTGTGTTGATTAAAGGCGGCGGCAAGCTTCAATCCGAAGAAAAAGCAGTCGACCTTCTTTATGATGGAAAGGACTTTATGCTGTACGAGTCAGAAAAATTTGAAACCACCTACACGCACGGTGCAGGCTGTACCTACTCTTCAGCGATAACCGCTGAATTAGCAAAAGGAAAATCCGTTTATGATGCGGTTGATGTTGCCAAAGAGTTTATTACAGCGGCCATCAGGCAAGGCTTCCGCCTAAACGAATATGTCGGTCCAACCTGGCATGGTGCTTACCGCAGCGGCCTATCTAAAACTGAGTACTGCGAGGATTGTGTGGAATAAACTATAGAAGAAAGAGCCGGTCCCTGGATCGGCTCTTTCTTCATGCTGTCCTTTTCATATTGTCATTTTCATGGTGTCAGGCACCAGCGAGCATTCATTTCGCATTTTTTACCTAATTTTAGTATGATAGTTACATTATTAATTAAAATAGACATTAGACCTAATCATTCTAATTATGGAGGGAAAGGAGGTTGCACTTTGGAACCTATTGATGTGAAAGGCGCACAGGCTGCGATTAACAGCTTTGCCAATAAGGATGTTTACATCCACCTTGAAACAACAAACGGTGCCTATGCATCACATAATGATCAATCATTTTTTTCAGCCGGAGCATTCATCCGCAATGCGCTTGTTCGTTATGAATTAGGCAAAATAACCGGGAATGGCCCGTTTAGGGTTGGTTTGAAGATCAACCTTGGCTGGATTTATGCAGAAGGAATTACCCATTACGAAATAGATGAAGACAATCACCTGCTCTTAGCCGGTCACGATAATGCCGGAAAACTAGCGGTTGCCTTGGAAATTTCCAGCACCCCTTTTGAATAATACGGCAAGGCCGGAAGGAGAATGATTTATGGAAAAAGAACAAAGCGTTTTGGTCGTTTTTCCTCACCCAGATGATGAGGCATTTGGTGTGTCCGGGACGATTGCAACCCATGTTAAGAACGGCACCCCTGTCACCTATGCCTGTTTAACTCTAGGTGAAATGGGACGCAACATGGGGAATCCCCCGTTTACCAATCGCGAGAACCTGCCGAAAATCAGGAAAGAAGAATTGAAGGAAGCAGCACGGGTGTTGGGCATTCAAGATCTGCGCATGCTGGGATACCGTGATAAAACAATCGAATTTGAAGATGAAGAGAAGCTCGCCAACAAGATGTTAGAAGTGATTAAGGAAGTTAACCCTTCACTTATTATCACGTTTTATCCCGGGTATTCCGTCCACCCTGACCATGACGCCACCGGTGCGGCGGTCGTGCGGGCGGTTGAGAAAATGCCTGCGGACGTGCGGCCAACCTTACACTGTGTCGCCTTCTCAAATAATTGTGTAGATGAGATTGGGGAACCGGATATCCTCAATGATATTAGCCCCGTTACAGAAATAAAGCTTGCTGCCATCCAAGCTCACAGGTCGCAAACAGAGCAAATGTTTATTGGCATGGAGGAGAAGTTGAAAGAACAAGATCCGCAAGTGATGAAGTGGATCAACAACGAACGGTTTTGGACGTATACATTTGATAAGTAAACTCAGAAAGCCCTTCAAGTTACGGAAAGGGTTCCATTTACAAAACACAACTATAATTAGGGATAGACCTTAACGTATTCTACGTGGGGTTTATCCCTTTTTATTGTACTTTATTGACAGTAAAACCCTATTTCATAATTATAGTAGTCAAAGTATACTACGAAGGTACATTCTGTTTTGTTGAAATTAGGATAAGTCCAATATGATTGAAATTTACTAATGGAGTAAATTCCCCATTAAATAAGTAAAAGAGGATGGTTGGTTATGAAAGTCCAAGAGATCATTGTCTCAGGTAATAGAAAGAGATATTTACTTCAAGATAACCATGGGGAATTTGTAAAACCAGTAGTAAAATTCCTCAAGTATATGGACAACACTGGATCTTCCAGAAATACACTCCGTTCTTATTGCTTTGCATTGAAATTATTTTTTGAGTTTCTGGAGCAAAAGCAGGTAGATTACAGGGATATCGGAATTGACAATATGGCGGAGTTTGTTAGGTGGCTTCAGAATCCCTATCGGGATTTAAAGGTAATTAATATAAAACAAACAGATGTTAAAACGAGAAAGGCTTGTACAATTAATATCTATCTTGACAAGGTCTACTCATTTTATGATTATTTGATGAGGCATGAAGACTACGCTTTGGATTTATCTGAGCGTCTGAAAAGTCAGATACTCGCCTCTAGGGGTAGTTTCAAGGGCTTTCTCCACCACACACTTAAAAATAAATCAAAAAATATTATGATTTTGAAACTTAAGGAACCAAGGGAAAAGTTAAAAGTTTTGACATCAGAACAGGTACAAAAATTAGTTGATGCATGTCGGAACGTCAGGGATAAATTTTTATTGGCACTTCTTTATGAGACAGGCATTAGGATTGGTGAAGCCCTATCACTTCACCTTTCTGATATTGTTCCAGCAGCAAAAAAGATCACAATACGAGATCGTGGAGAACTTATTAATGGTGCAGAGATTAAGACAATATGTAGCCCCCGCACGCTTGATATATCAAATGAATTAGCTAACCTTTACCGGGCTTATATCATAGATATTCATACAGACGAGATTGATACAAATTTTGTTTTTATAAAACTTCGCGGGGAACAAAAAGGGAGCCCCCTCGATTATCATTGCATTCAAGCACTTTTTAATCGTCTTAAAGCAAAAACTGGAATAGATGCGACACCCCATATGTTACGTCATACAAATATAACGGAGTTATGGAAAACAGGTGAAATGCGTCCTGAAACTCTTCAAAAGCGAGCAGGACATGCCCATGTGCAAACAACAATTCAAATGTATATTCACCCTTCTGAAGATGATATACGGAATGATTGGGAGAAAGCTATGATGCAAAAACAATTAAGGGAGGAGAAAAATGAAGAGTAACACTGTTGCTTATCAACCCTGCGTAACATCCGAGAAAACGGCAGTGATTCAAGAGCAATTGTGTGGGTATTTTGAAAATGATGTATGGGATTTAACAAACTCCTTTTTTAAGGTATACGGTGGTGGTAGTTCTTGGTCCGCCTCGAAAACAAAAATAGATTTTACATTCTTATCTAATTCAATTAGACATGAAATTAAATTTTTCTTCGCTAATAAATTGGTGAATGAGAGTTTATCCCTTAGTACATTAGTGTTGTATTCATTTTCACTTGTACACTTAAGTCATTTCTTGGAGAAATATTATTCTAAGATTGAGAGTTTGGTAGATATACCTTTTAATCAGGGCTTAATGAAATACAAAACTTTTTTGACCAATACAGGTATCAGAATAATAACAAAGAGTGGCAATAACTCCTCACATATTACAGTTTTTAATTCAATTATTAAATATTTATCTCACTTCTATGATACACGGGAAGAGCTTGAGAAGGATGTATGGGATTTGAGAAAGATACCGAATGCAAGGTATACAATAAACGGAACCCATTATCTCCTTTCTTTTGAGAAAATCCCTACACCATTTCGAAAAATAGTAAAGGAATATTGTGCTTATGCATTAACCTATTTAAGTCAGGGTAAATTAGCTGGTCATATTATAGGGATCAGTAGTTATTTAAACTACGTTAAGGGACAACATCCAGATTGGAAAGATTTTAGCCAATTAAAAAGAGAAGACATTGAAAAGTATTTAATTTATTTTAATCAGAGTAACTCCTCTTATAGCCCATATTATAGGAATTTTTTGATTTCATCTGTTAAATACTTTTTAGAGTATCTTCAACGTTCTGAACGATCTGAAGCTCCGTTAAAGCATATCGGCACATTATTTTTTAGGGAGGATTTTTTGAAGCAACCGAAGCAAAATGAAAATCAAATTAAATATATTCCTGAAACCGTCATGAATCAGTTGGAGCTTCTTATAAACCTGAATCCAGAAGACGTTAATCCACCTATGAAGGATAATGAAAAAGAATATGTACCAATTGTGATATTACTTATAGCTACCGGATGGAGAATAAGTGATATTTTGAACCTCCGGTTCCAAAATTGTTTGATACCCACAAACAATGGTTATTATTTACAAGGAGATATTCCAAAAACAGATGTGAAACAACACCGAGTGCCTATTGATAAGGAACTAGCTAAAGTTTTACAAGTCATTATAGAGCAAACAAAAGACAAAACAACACATAAGAACAATCCCGAAGGGTATTTATTTGTTCGAACAAAAGGAAAACGGAAGGGAAAACCTTTCACTGACCAAAGTATTCGCGATGCATTAAATCGTTGGGCTGAAAGATATTCCATTGTAGATCAAAACGGAACTGTCTATCACTTTGGAAACCATGCATTCCGGCATACAAAAGGTGTAGAATTAATCAACCTTGGAATGAATTTAACTCACATTATGAAATGGTTTGCCCATTCTTCACCTGAAATGACAATGAGGTATGCCAAAATTGCCGATGATACCCTTAGAAAAGAATGGTTAAAGGCACAAGAAAAAAAGGGTCCACTCTTACGAGTTGACCTTGGTATGGCGAGAGTATCAGAAATGAATTTGGATGAGGACCTTATCCATTGGGAATATATTCAAAGTAATATTGAGGCAGTACGTGTTCCTTTAGGCTATTGTTTGGCTTCTAAAAAAGAGGGTTGTCCATATGTAATTACACCTTGTTTAACATGTCCTAATTTTTGTAGAACCCCCGAAAATCTTCCCGATTTTAACAGAGAAATCAAAAAGGTTGAAGAACATATAGAAATGACGAGGCATTACCCAATATACAACGAAAAAACGCTAGAACAATTGAACAATCTAACAAGAGTTAGGGATCAACTTACCGAGGGTAAAGCTCACCGTGGTTCTAGTGCCAAAAGAATATTACTACAAGCTCAGGAAAGAAAAGATAGTGTGGTGAAATAATGAAACACAAAAGAAATACTGAGGCAGTCGTTGCATATGCAAAAAAGAAAAAAGAAGAAACAGTTGATAAGGTTGAACAAACGATTAAACAATTGATCCAGCAGAATGAAAAAATAAATTTCAATACTGTTACAATCGCAGCAGGAGTTTCTAAGTCTTATTTATACAACCAAACTGAACTAAGGGAAAGGATTGAAACCCTTCGTCAGCAACAACGAGAAGTGGCATCTCCAAAGAATATAAAGAAGAATATGAATGTTGAGAATAAAGATAGCTTAATTCAAGTCTTTCGCGAACGCATTCGAGAATTAGAAAAGGAAAACAAGCAATTAAAAGAGGAAATTAAAAGAGTTAACGGTAAGCTATATGAAAACTTTTAGGAGACAACTTTATTACGAAAATTTGAAGAAAGGCTCTCACGTTGTGTACATATACACAACGTGAGAGCCTTTTATTTCCTTACATTTTAATTATTTTAGTCTTGATTTCATGATAGGTGCCTACTTATTAATAAACAAAAAAATTGACGTATGAATTGGCATACGTCCTTTTCTCTATTTATTAAGGTTTCATTTAACTATTTTATTGAACTTTATAAGCTGGTCGATAAAAAGCTGCTGATTCCCGCATCTAGGATCAAGAGGGTCCGCACTTATCGGTTGGAGATCAGGTTAAGCACCCGAGCTGATAAATAGACGGAAAAAGTCCGCTTAATTGGAAATTATTATTAAAAAGAGCTTAAATAGGCGGAGAGATTCCGCCTATTGACTCGAAAAATTTGAAAATGGGAGATATTACTTTGCATAACCGGAAATTCTCCGCTTATATTCCCCGAAATGAGCTCTATTTTGCATTTAGCCGGAAATTCTCCGCTTATTTTGCTTTTGCTGGTTACTCGATTAAGGATAACTCATCTTATAAAAGAAGAAGTATTTTACTTTTTTATATACCAATAACGATGCCAATACGACGGTCATTTCGGCACGTATTTTAAGAAAGGCACTTCAAAACGGAACCCTTTACAAGCTACGAGGGGCTTTTTCCAATGATATTAATATTCCTTGTGCAGCAAGGTACAAAGCGTGCACCAATCGCGAATGATGATCTTCCGCGATTTCATATCGATGATGCCATCCTTTTTTAACTTAGAAAAGACACGGCTTACGCTTTCTCTTGTCGTTCCGACGACGGTTGCAAATTCTTGAATGGTCAAAGGAATCTCAATATCCCATCGGTTAAGTCCCGTATTAAATTTATTTCCGAGCCGTTCTAACGTTTTCACGGTCTTCGCATAAACATCAAGCAAGGCAACGTCTCGTAATTGTGAAGTCATTTCCCGTAAGGTGTCACTCATATAACTGATCATTTGCATCGACAACTCCGGGTAGTTGAATAAGTCCCGCTCTAATTCCAACTTATCTAAAAAAAGGACCCTTCCGTCCTGGAGCATCGTCGCTGTTGCTGGATAGTATTCGGTCCTCTTAGTAAACAAACAGGCCTCTGCAAACACATCCCCTTTTTGCTTCACACAAACGATGATTTCATTGCCATTTTCATCCTGCTTCGTCAGCTTGACCGCTCCTGAATAAATGAAATAAACACCTTTGGCCGCCTCTGCCTCGTTAATAATCCGTTCGCCCTTCTTCAGGTCCAGTGTTTGAATCCTTTTTTCAATAATAGATAACGACTTGGATGATAAATCCTTAAAAATAACAATTTTCCGCAGTAAATCTGTTTGGACTGCGTTTGCGCCATGATAGACTTCTAGATTCGGTTCTTTTAAACAATCGAATTGATTCAACCTTTTCACCACCCTATTTGGAATTTTCCTTTTGCTGAATACTTACCATCTATTGTAAAGTAATCAATCCAGTGATGTAGTGACGTAATTCACAAAATGTTCAATATTATAAAGCCAATTGCCGCAATCAGTTTCACATAACGTTCAAAATCTCCCAAAAAGGTGTGAAGTATATCACATTTTTCCCCCTTTGCAGCGTTTAGGATGAAGGTGTTCATTATATATAAAAAGGAGGGGAAAAGATGAATAAAGCCATTATTAGTTTTGTAGTCTGTGCAATACTTGGCTTTGGACTTGGCTACTTAGTATTTGATGTAATCATGGGAGATTCTGGTAAGCAGCCTCAAGTAGCACAAACATCAACAACAGAAAAGACAGAAACAGCAGCTGCTGCCAAAGAAGAAGGTACGGATGCAAAGGAAGCTACAACCGTTTCAGCTAGTGAGGACAACATCCTAAACAAGAAGGGCTGCCTTGGCTGTCACAGTGTTGAAGCCTTAAATATTAAGGGTGGAGCCGTAGGACCAGATCTTTCACAAGCGTTTGTTAACGTTGAAGGAAAGCATGGCAAGCCGATCGAGGAATTCCTGAAAGCGCCTACTTCTGCCGTGATGTCAGGCGTTATCGGCAAAAACCCATTAACTGATGAAGAACGCACACAAGTGTTAGACCTACTTAAACAAGCTTCTGAAAAATAAAACAGGTGGTGTAATTAGATGAAAAAATGGATTCCGATCGCATCGGGACTCTTAGCAGGGTTTGTTGCAGCAACCATCTCTTTTGCTGATTTCTCAGCAAAGACGAATACCGAAGCTGCCTCCAGCACTAAGAGTGATGCAGAAAAGGTATATGTTCCATTCGGTCAAAAAGATGATTATTACCTATTTGCCTCAGGCGGTCACTCTGGTCAAATGTTTATTTACGGGGTTCCGTCGATGCGGAAAATTAGAACGATTCCTGTATTCTCTCAAGATTCTGCGACAGGATACGGTTTCGATGAGCATTCGAAAAAAATGATGGGCGACTATACATGGGGAGACCTTCACCATCCGGCCTTCTCTGAAACAAAGGGTGACTATGACGGTAAATACATGTTTGCTACAGATGTAGGGAACAGCCGTGCAGCTGTTGTCGACCTTAAAACATTTACAACAAAAGATATCATTCAAGTTCCAAACACTGCCGGCCCGCACTGTGCAGCATTCGTAACAGAAAATACAGAGTACATGTTCTTACCAACTCGGTTTGCTGTACCGGTTGGCCAAAAATATGAATCACTTGACAACTTTAGCGATCAGTACCGCGGCGTTATGTCGGCTGTAACCTTTAATGAAAAGAATCAAAAGCTAGGTATTGCCTATCAAGTGGCGCTTCCACCATGGTCCTATGACCTTTCTGATGCTGGTAAAAAGAGTTCAGCTGATTGGGCTGTTATGACAACCTACAATACTGAAGAAGCTACAACAAACTTGGAAATCAATGCATCACAAGCAGACCGTGACTACATCGTTTTGTTTAACTGGAAAGAGCTTGCAAAGATGGTTAAGGAAGGCAAGTACGAAAATGTTGGCGGTCAAAAAATGATTTACCCTGAAAAACAAAAGGGTGGCATTTATTTAATTCCGGTTGCTAAGTCACCACATGGTGTTGACGTAACACCAGATGGTAAGCAATTTATTGCTTCAGGTAAACTTGCACCGACAATGACTGTCTTCTCGTTTGAAAAAGCCTTTGAAGCTGTTAAAAACAAAGACTTTGCCGGAGAACGTAATGGGATTCCGATTCTTAATTACAAATCAGTCATGGAAAGAGAAGTTAACCCTGAAAATGCTTTAGGACCGCTTCACACTCAATTTGATGACAAAGGCATGGCCTATACAACGATGTTCATTTCTTCTGAAATCGTGAAATGGAATCCAAAAACAGGTGAAACACTAGACCGTGTACCTGTTCAATATTCTCCTGGACACTCTGTTGCCGCAGAAGGCGATACCGTTGCACCAGATGGAAAATGGCTTATTGCTTTAAACAAGATTGCTAAAGACAGCTACTTATCTGTTGGACCATCCCATCCTGAATCCATGCAATTAATTGATATCAGCGGGAAAATGAAAGTCATTCAATCGTCACCAGTAGACCCTGAACCGCACTATGCACAAATGATTAAAGCGGATAAGATCAAAACTATTAATGTCTATCCGAAGGATACAAAGAACAAGGATGCAGTATACAAGCAAAGTGATACGAAAATCGTCCGCAACGGTAACAAGGTCGATGTATACGGAATTGCCATGCGTTCGAAATTCATCTTTGATGCAAAAGCAAAACGTCCAGATGTGATTGAAGTTAATGAAGGGGATCACGTCTCCATTCATCTAACGAATATTGATTTCGATGAAGATATTACCCATGGATTTGCCATCAACAGCTATAACTTAAACATGGAAGTTCAGCCTGGTCAAACCAACACAATGGAATTTGTTGCGAATAAAGCAGGAACCTATCCACTTTATTGTACAAACTTCTGTTCAGCGCTACACCAAGAAATGAACGGTTACTTCCTTGTAAAACCAAAGAAATAGGAAAAGCGGAAGCGCCTGTTCAGCGACGTATGGACTGGAGCCCTTCGAAAAAGATAAAGGAAACACGAAGAGCGTTAGCGATTCGATGTTGACTTATCGAATTGAGGAGGGCGAAGTACACTAGTCGCTAGGCGCTGAAGCTAGACAGTAAAAAGTTGGCGATGGGTATCAATTCTAAGGATTGATACCCTTCTCTATTTATCGATGATCCCATAAAAAAGGCGATGTTTAACATGAAAGGTCAAGCAAAAAAATTATCAGTAGTTTCTTCATTGATACTAGTTGCTTCAAGTATTTTAATAGTTATCTCACTTTTTTTCCCGTGGTGGAAAATGGTCTTTGTGGCTCCGCAATATCCGGAAGGCTTAAATATCATTGTTTATCCTAACAAGCTTGCGGGTGAAATTGATATTGTTAATGGATTAAATCACTATATCGGTATGGCAAATTTCAGCGAAAAGAACTTCCCTGAATTATCGTATTTACCCTATTTAGTGGGTGGTTTAGCTGCATTAACTCTATTAACAGCTCTTTTACGGAAAAAATCAGTTTTATACGGCTTAATCGGTCTATTTGTAATTGGCGGAGGTCTTGGTGTCTTCGACCTGATGCATGCACTGAAAAAATTCGGCACGAATTTAGATCCTCATGCACCGATAAAAATGGATCCATTTGTTCCGCCTATATTAGGGCATAATACAGTGGCAAACTTTCAAACTGACAGCCTGCTTGGCTTGGGAACCTATTTGGTAATCGCAGCATTTATCCTGCTCTTAATTCCTTTATGGAAGGATCGAAAGTAAATGAAAAAACTTACGCTCTTATCTTTCATTTTTTCTCTATTTCTATTGATGAGTCCTGAGAAAAAGCTGGCAGCCGAAAACTTACAAACAACCATCGACAGCCTGAAAGAGGGGGCGGTCTTACAACTTGAAAATGAAACCTATCAGGGCAATATTGTCATCAACAAACCACTGACGATTATTGGCTCTAAAAAGACCGTGATCAAAGGGGACGGTACCGGGAATGTCATTTCTATCAAGGCCCCTCATGTGAAGCTGAGTCATCTAACGGTAACACATGGTGGTATGAACCGGAACTCTGCTGAGGAATACGCGGCCATCAAGATTTATACCAACAAGAATATTGTCGAACATATTAACATCCGCGATTCCTTTCACGGCATTTATTTAAGCCAGGCTCACAAAAATAAGATTCGTTTTAACAATATTAAGGGAATGGGTAAAGGCAAAATTGCCGAGCAGGGAAATGGGATTCACGTTTATTATGCCAATGATAATCTGCTTGAAAAAAACACGATCGAAGGCACCCGGGACGGAATGTTCTTCGAATATGCCAACAACAATCACAGCTATGCAAACAATATCAGCCAGACAAGATATGGACTGCATTACATGTATTCCGATGAAAACATTTTTAAGAAAAATACCTTTACGATGAACACCGGCGGCGCCGCGATTATGAACTCGAACCATTTAAAGCTCGAGGATAATCAATTTATCGTCAACTACGGCAACCAATCCTTTGGCTTGTTGCTGCTTCAAGCGAATGACAATCTAATAGCCAATAATACCTTTTACATGAACCAACGTGGGATGTATATTGATCAAGCGACAAGAAACGAATTTTGCCACAACCTAATCGCTCAAAACCAAATCGGGATCGAACTGTGGGCGAGTTCCAATGAACAAGTTTTCACCTTAAACCAAATTTCTGAAAATACGATTCCTGCTGTAACTCTTGGCGGCAATAATGAGAATAATTCCTGGAGCAAGAATGGCAAAGGGAATGACTGGGGCAGTGCGTTCCCAATCACCGATTTAGACCAAGACCAGATTGGGGATTTTCCGATAACCTATCATTCATCTTTATATCAATTAATTGAGGATCAAGAATTATCCTATTTATTTTTAAAAAGTCCAGCACTGAAGATTTATGAAAAAATGAACGCCGCACTTACAAAGGAAGCGGTCATGTTTCATGACCCACACCCACTAACCACAGCAAAAGGAACGCATACGAATGCAGTTTTCCTTATTGTCAGCTTAATAATTGTGGGTATTTTAATAAAAGGGAGACACCTACTATGCATTACATTTGGAAGGAATGGAAGGAAAATATAAGAGGAAAAGGACTTTGGCTAAGTTTAAGCATTATTGTTCTGATTTCAATTGCGATTTTATTTCGTTCCTCAGTCCTTTCATTTGATAAAGGCTTTTATGTGCTCTTAATCAATCTATTTGATACGATTATCTATTTTATTCCGATTCTATGTTTATTTATCGGGGCCTTCTCGATTTTTCAGGAAAAGGAACAGAAGACCTTGATCATGCTACTGACGAAGACAGACCATTTTGGCAGCTTTTTGATGAAAAAAAGCCTTGGGCTTTATGCCGTCGTCCTTGTCCCGCTGATTACTTGGTTTTTCATCTATTTATTTCTACTAAAATTTAATTTCCAACTTGATATTAAAGGTTACTTCATCTTTATAGCAGCGATCGTTTGCATGAGTCTCGTCTTTCTGCAAATGGGGGCGGCGATCGGCAGTTTTAGCCGCTCGCGCATGCAAATTTTAGGGTTCACAATTTTTGTCTGGTTCTACTTTTTCTTCTTACATGATTTTATCTTGCTATCGTTCTTGCCTGATGTCACACATGAAAATGTGAAACTATTCTCTTCGGTCTACTTTTTAAATCCGCTTCAGGCGGTTCGCATGTTTCTGGAAACGGGCACAGGGGTATATTCCTTCGGCCATATGTCGAGACTCTTACAAGCATTTATGTGGACGAAACCGGTATTCTTTTTACTTGGAAATCTCTTGTTTTGGCTTGTCGTTTCATTTTTCACAGCAATTGTTTTCAACCGTAAGGAGGGCTACGAATGATTAAAGTGATAAACTTAAACCAGTCGTTTGGAAAAAAAAACGTCTTGGATTCAATCAATCTAGACATTAACTCAAATGAAATATGTGCCCTTGTCGGCCGTAATGGGGCCGGTAAATCAACGTTGATCAATAGTTTACTTGGATTACTTCCTGTAAAGCAAGGGGAAATTTTGATTAACGGGATTGCTGTAAACAAGAAAAATGAGGAATGGAAAAGAAGTATTGCTTACCTGCCGGAGAAATTCATGCTTTATCCGATGCTGACTGGACTTGAAAATATGACATTTTTTGCAGAAGCGGTATCCAAGGCTGCTAATCTGGAACGGATCGAGCAGGTTCTTCGCTCAGTTAGCTTGTGGGACGACCGCGCCGTTCAAGTCAAGCAATATTCGAAAGGGATGCTGCAGCGCCTTGGTTTAGCGATTACCCTTTATCAAGATTCAAGCCTGCTCATCCTCGATGAACCGACGAGCGGCATCGACCCGCTCGGCAGAAAAGAGATTTTGGAGGTGCTTGGTTCGCTGCATGATAAAACCATTCTGCTGTCCTCCCATCATCTCGATGAAATTAAACAGATATGTACTCATGTCGCTTATTTGGACAATGGAAGAATGGAAAAGTATACTGTAGAGGACTTTTTACTAACTCATGATTTAGGAGGAATCAGTTCATGAAGATACGGTTAACACTTGGCATACTCTTGCTGATTGCTTTACTTACGGGGTGCGCTTCCGCTCCTGATTATAAAGTAACGGTGACGAAAGACCTTTATTTCGTCAAGGATACAGCCATGCCTTTTGAAATAAAAGTAACGGAAAATAAAAAGGCTGTAAAAGGACTCGATGTGTCGGCCGAATTGTCGATGACCAAAATGGATCATGGCAGCTACGATGTGAAGCTTGAGGAAGGAAAGAATGGCACTTATTCTGGAAAAGTAAATCTGCCGATGGGCGGCAAATATGAGGCAGCATTGACGTTAGAAAAAGACGGGAAAAAGACCGAGAAAGTCATCGAGATGAACGTTACCAAGCCAGAAGGTGTCGCCAAGATTAATGGTGAATGGATTACCGATGAGGATATCAGCTTCTATAAGCTGATTAACAAGATACAGCTTGAGATTAACCGTGAGGGCGCTAAGAAAAAATACAAAGGTAAACAGTTAGAGGAAGAACTAGCCTATTTAGAGTCACAGGAAAAGACCATCGAGGATAAAAATCAATTATTAACGCAAATCATTCGTCTCCGTGCGATAGCATTACTGGCGAGTGAAAAAGGCCATAAAGCAACGGATGCCGAGGTCGATGCAGCTCTTCTCAAAGCACGTGAACAATATAACCAATATGAACCCGCTAAAAAGCTGATTAACGAATACGGAGAAGAAAAGTTCTGGGCTACAGAAAAACAGCAGTATCAAATGATTGTCATGTCCCAGAAGGTCCAAATGGACTTAATCAACAAAGTTAAAAAGGAAAACCCCAAAGCCGGTGAACAAGAAATCTACTTCCAAGCTCAAAAAGAATACGAAGAACTCCTTGTCTCCCAAGTTAATTCCTTGAAGATTGAGATTTTGTAAGAAAGACTGGCATTTTTTAAAAAGTAACTGAGAAAATTAAAATAATAATACCATTTGCATGACAAAAAGAGATTGGAAGCCCCAATCTCTTTAAATTTTTTACTAATTGTTATTGGTATTCCCTTCAATGAGCGGATTTTTTGGTCCAATGAGCGGATTCTGGGTTTTAATGAGCGAATTTCATGGTCCAATGAGCGAATTCACGCATTCAATGAGCGAATCCCAGTTTTCAATCACAAATATCGGACTTCCTGCCTTTCCTTAAATAACTTCAAGAATAGCCTTCGCTACGCCGCTTTCCTCATTGGTGTCAGTAATTACATCGCAAAGAGACTTAATATAATGATCAGCATTCCCCATGGCAACCGCTCTTCCGGCCTTTTTAAGCATCGAAACATCATTATAATTATCACCAATTGCCATTGTTTCCGCTAAATCAATCCCACTCGACATCACAAAGGACTCCAGTGCAATCCCCTTTTGAGCCTGTATATTAGTAATTTCCAAATTATCATGGCCTGACGTTGATACGGCAAGTCCTTCTAGTTCAGATAGAGACCGGTTTGCAGAAGCTAGCCTGTCTGCATCAAAGGAGAAGGCCAGTAATTTATATATTTGATAGTCTTCATCGGCAAAAAGTAGTTCATAATCTTCAATAGAGTGGATTAACCCCTCACGGATTCTTGCCCCTGCTGTCTCCGTAATCTCCTCACGATCCACTTCAGGGTTAGCACTCATAACAATATCAACAAGAATCGACACGGCCTTGTCCGGATCGATCGTGAAAGCCCCTTGATTGGTGTAAACTTCGAAATAAACATCCTTTTCCGTCAGCCTCGCCGCTACCTCTCTTGCCATTTGTTTACTTATGGGTGTTGCTGAAAGAATTTCTCCCTCCTTGGAGCGAACCTCCGCGCCATTCGCACAAATAACCGGGCAGGTTAAGCTAGCCTGAGCTAGGACGTAAGTTGCCTCTTGATATGACCTTCCAGTTGCGACTACAAATTCAATTCCTTGCGCTTGTGCTTTTACGATTGCTTCCTTATTTTCCTCGCTGATTAATTGATTGGAATTCAATAATGTTCCATCCATATCTGATGCGATACATTTAATCATGTTGTCCACCCTCATTCCATTTTCATTATTGCCATTTTAACATGATTACCAAAACATTATCTTCCAGATGCTCAAGCTAAATACTTACTTCCTTCCCGAACACTTAATGATGCCAACCGCGTTCCCTCAATAAACGTCTTAACAGAAGCAGGATTAGTCTTTGAAAATTCCCGCAGTGCCCAGCCAATCGCCTTTTGGATAAAAAATTCCTTGCTGTCTGCATTTTGTTTTATGTAGTGATAGAGCACCTCTTCATTCGTTTTCCCTTTATATTTTAATTGAAAAAGCAATGCCGCTCTGCGCAGCCAGAGATTCTCACTGATGGCCCAGACATCGATGGTGCCTGACACCACCTCGGGGAACTTCTCAGCAATTGTCCCAACCGGCTTGGGGGCAATTGCATCGACGGTATCCCACCATGACTTCGTTTTGATCAGCTCTTCCATAAAGGGTAAATCTGCTTTCTCAAGCTTTTTCAGTGATTTTTCCATATAAACCAAGGCCGTGTATTGATATTCCCGTTCTTCCTTTGCCCAAAGTTCTTGGATGAATTCATGGTTAAATGAATCTTTTAATAACCCAGTTTCTTGAAAAAATTTCTTTTCCAACTCACTTCGCTGTGGTTTCTTAATTCCCAGGAAAGGAAAATGGTCTTTCATATATTTCTTCATCGATTCGGCATTTGCTTCATTGCGGTGTTCCTCAAACAGTTTAGTCAGCAAGTCTACTTTTAAATGCACTAGAATCACTCCTTGCAATTAGTTTGGCTAATGTTAGTTATTCCGCTATTTTTCCATTTTACCTCCTGTAAATGTAATCAGAAAAATATGAATTGACTATTAATGGTTTTAATGGTTTGATTACTGAGTTAAGAAATTATTAACTCATTTTTCTGTCATAATAAGTGAATAGTAAGATTGAACTTTTAATGAAATAAGGAGTGTAATGAATGGGGAAGAAGCAAGAAAGGGAAGAATTATCAAGAGGTTTAAGCAATCGTCACATTCAGTTAATTGCTTTAGGAGGAGCGGTTGGTGTCGGACTTTTTTATGGTTCCGCTTCAACCATCCAATTGGCTGGTCCTGCCGTTATTTTTTCATACATGTTTGGTGGACTGATCATTTTTACAATCATGAGGGCTCTTGGTGAAATGGCCGTTGCTGAGCCAGTTTCAGGATCATTTAGTTCCTATGCTAACCGTTATCTTGGCCCTTTTGCCGGCTATTTAACAGGCTGGACTTACTGGTTTATGTGGGTCATAGTAGGTATGGCAGAAATTACGGTTGTCGGCGTTTATGTGAATTACTGGTTTCCTGATATTCCTCAATGGGCTTCAGCCTTTGCAGCCTTAGTAGTAATCACAGGAGTAAATCTCATCAATGTTAGAGCTTATGGTGAATTTGAATTTTGGTTTGCAATGATTAAGGTGATCGCCATTATTGGAATGATTATCGCTGGACTTGGAATCATTCTTTTTGGTTTTGGGAATGGCGGAGATTCTCTCGGCTTTAGCAACCTTTGGTCCCACGGCGGTATGTTTCCTAATGGCATGAAGGGTCTCCTCCTCTCACTTGTCATGGTCATGTTTTCTTTTGGAGGAGTGGAATTAATTGGTATTACGGCAGGAGAAGCGCATAATCCTAAGAAGACGATCCCTTCAGCCATTAATAGTGTCATTTGGCGAATACTAATTTTTTATATTGGTGCACTTGGCATCATGATGACTTTGTACCCATGGAATAAAATTGGCTCAAATGGAAGTCCATTCGTCTTGATATTCGATAAGATTGGCATTCCTGGGGCCGCTGATTTAATCAACTTTGTCGTCTTAACCGCAGCACTATCTGCCTTTAACAGCGGACTCTTCAGCACGGGAAGAATGCTTTACAATTTATCCTTACAAAATAACGGACCAAAGTTCTTTGGAAAATTAAATAAATGGAGTACACCAAGCAGGGGGATATTATTCTCATCTGCGTTCCTATTAATTGCTGTTATCTTAAATTACTTTGTTCCAGAAAAAGTATTCCTTTACATCTCTGCTGTCGCCACTGTTGCTGTTATTACAAGCTGGACAATTATCTTAGTTACCCAAATTAAGTTTAGAAAGGCAAAATCTAAGGAGGAAATTAGAAACCTTGAATTCAAGCTTCCCTTCTTTCCTTACTCTTCCTATATTGCCCTTACCTTTTTAGCATTGGTCATTGTCTTAATTGCCTTTATCGATGGAATGAGAGTTGCTTTAGTGGTTGGACCTGTATGGTTCTTGGTCCTTTATATCGGATTTAGACTTAAGGGGAGCGTAAAGGGCGGAAAACCAATAGAAGATAAAAAGGCGGTTTAAGTTGGAAATGTTCTGCATACATAAAGAAAAACGCTGATGCCAAAACTAACTCTAGCTTATTGAAAAGGAGTTTTTTAATTGACGAAGAAATACAACAAAGGCAGCCAGAATCAAAACTCTCCCGAGGCAGGGCACGCCGAGGCTAAATTTGCCGCCGAGTTTGTCAGCGGTGATAACAGTAAAGGCAATAAACGCAACAAGGGGCAGAGTAGCAAAACGAATCCAAACTCATAATAAAAAAGTCGACTTTCTCATTTGAAAGTCGACTTTTTAGTCTTTATTTTCAGGATTAAATTTTATTGCTGGGTTATAAATAAATGCACCCGAAACATTTTCAGAAGGCTGTTTATTCTCACCTCTAAATTGATCCTGCATTTGGAGGTTTGCGCTTTCTGCTTCAGAACTTCTCTCTGTAGATGCATGGACCTTCCCATCTTCAAGCTGAGTGTTCATCTTAATGTTTGCTTCAACCGTTTCATTGGCTAAGTTCATATCTTTTGCCATTATTCGCGCTCCTTTTTTTTAAAAAGTTTAATCTTATGTTGCCCCAATGACCTCTTTGTAAGCTATTTTTTTCATTATTAAAGTGTCATTCAAATGAAAGAACTGCCCCATTTAGGGACAGTCCTTTCTTATTAGTGGCAGCTAAATGAACGGATTCGGTTTAAATCCATTCCGTAATAATCCCAGTAGTATCCACGCCAGCGATACCCGGCGATAGATGTTCTGCCAACGTAGGTTGGGTAATACCAGAAGCTTCTTCCATTATTCAACCAAACATAGGTATAGCGGTACAAACAGTGTCTAATTCCGCCTGGGTCTACTGCATATAATCCAACTGTTTCATGTGGGATGAAGGTTGGTGGCGGTGCAGTCGGTGCACCTCCATAATGTGGGCCTCCTCCATATGGTGGATGATATCCTCCTTCGTGCGGCGGCGGCTGATGACCTCCTCCGAACGGCGGCGGCTGGTGACCTCCTCCAAACGGTGGCGGCTGGTGACCTCCTCCGTGCGGCGGTGGCTGGTGACCCCCTCCATGTGACGGCGGTTGGTGACCCCCTCCATGTGACGGCGGTTGGTGACCCCCTCCATGTGACGGCGGTTGGTGACCCCCTCCATGTGACGGCGGTTGGTGACCCCCTCCATGTGACGGCGGTTGGTGACCCCCTTCATACGAAGGTGATTGCCGAAGATTGTTTTCAAAAGAAAAATTAGGCATACTACCATGACCCTGAGGGTAATTTAAATTATCCACGGATTTAGTCCCCTTCTATTTATTTTCCCTCTAATGTATGCGCTTCGCCTAATTTGGTGAAGTATTAATTAATAAATTTGATGATAGGCTGAAGTTTAGTTATTCTACTTTACTCGCTGCAAGTTCCCTAATCTCCTCAGCAATCTTACTTTGGATCCGTTCAACGACTGAAAAATCCATGGCGGCGATATAAATTCCCTCTAATTCATCATGCAGTTCCTTTGCCTTCGCCAAATAAGACGTAGCATCAACCATTTTATTTTTATAATTCGTTGAGATTTTACTAATGATATCCTCAAAAATTTCATCAGTTCCTGGAGCAATCAGTAATTCATACATATCAATGATTTCATCGCCATCTCTGCTCGGGAAATATTCGTGCGGGGCGGTACTATCAAAGATAGCAATCCCCAGCTCCCTGAAAATAACCATATCAAGACTATTCGGGTCAAATCCGCAGTGATACACCTCGACATCGACCCCTCTTACTTCGGCCGCTGCCGCAAGCTTCTTCAGCATCGTGGACTTTCCGGACCCCGGGCGCCCTTTAATAAAGTAGCGTTTTGGAATCTCTTCCGTTAGATTTGGGACAAAATCGACCGCTCCTTTTGGTGTGGCTGCCCCTAAAAAGCGGTGGCGGATATCTGAATTTTTGCTGAGCTTCATTTTACCAAAAAAGCTATCAATTAATTTATTAGTCAATTGATCGGCTTTCTTAAAGTCCATGCTGTTAATATAAATCTTTTCCCAATCATCGTGGATATCCAGCGCTTCTTTATAGGTATCATACGCTTTATGGAAGGCTTTAATAATTTGGTTGGATAACTTGAGGATCGTGTTTTTATGAATCGCTAGTGCACGGGCATCCCAGGCTTCCCCAAGGTTGATATATTCATCGATTGCCCCGGGTGCAATCGGTTCAATCACATGCGGAGCAGTTCCATCAACGATGCCCACCCTTAACGCTGGAATCAACACACCATCAATAGAATTGTTATCGGAAGAACAATGTAAAAATTCAATATCATAACCCTTTTCCAGCCACTCATTACCAACTTTTTTCATTAGTGAGGACTTCCCGGTTCCCGGGCCGCCTTTTAAAATAAATAATCGGTCAAGTCCTTGCAGATTAGTATCATATAAATTATGAAAGCCTCTCGCTGTATTACCGCCTGCAAAGTAATTTTTAATTTTCCCTGCCACTGTCAACACTCCCTTTTATAGTGACACTCGAAAGATAATTTTAAATTTCACCCTATCTTATGCGATTGCCGCCCATAGGTGAGTGCCTAGGGAAAAAATCTTACTTAATTATCGGGACAATGTCAGCTTTTGTAACATCCGTTAATTGAACTGGGTCTAAAACCATTTGCACCCCAATTTTTCCGCCGCTTACAATAATCGATTCGAGTGACTTACTGCTTTCATCAATAAACGTCTTATATTCCTTTTTCATGCCAATTGGCGAACAGCCGCCGCGGATATATCCGGTCCATTTCTGAATATCCTTCACCGGAAGCATTTCAATATTCTTTTCACCGGCTGCTTTGGCTGCCTTTTTCAAATCCAATTCCTCGGTAACGGGAATTACGAAGACAAATACATTCTTACTTGAGCCTTGTGCAACCAGCGTTTTAAAGACTTCCTTTGGGTTCCTGCCGATTTTCTCCGCAACAGAAACACCATCGATTTTTCCATCTTTATTTTCGTAAGTAAGCATTTCATAGTGAACTTTTTTTGCATCCAAAATGCGCATAGCGTTCGTTTTAACCTGTGCCACTTTACAAATTCCCTCCCTGACTTTGAAGATTACGATCCAGATTCAGCATACTAAATCAACGGAAATTACACAAAATCACCCAAAATCTGTCACCCGTTTGTCACTCTATTAAACCATTATTATAGTACACTTAACTTAACAATAATAATTTACTTTCATTCCCAGAAAAGATATTATTTACATTTTCACTATAATTAAATTATCTATGTGAAATTCCTCACAAACAAAATATATTTACCTATACAAAAGAAAGAAGTTGTTGGCCTAACTAATCTACTTGAGGTGGAATTTATGAAATACGATTTAGTTCTGTTACATGCACCAAGTGTTTATGACTTTAGAAAGAATTCCCTGCTTGCCGGTCCCATTAGTGATGTAGTTCCTTCATCACCTGTGTTTGAAATGTACCCAATTGGAATCACCAGTATTGCAGAATATCTAGAAAGGTACGGTCTTCGGGTAAAAATTATTAATATCGCCAATCGGATGCTGATGAGTGACAAATTTGATGTCGAAGCGAAGTTAAGGAAAATTAACACCAAGGCGTTCGGGATCGATCTTCATTGGCTGCCACATGCACACGGCAGTATTGAGTTAGCAAAAATCGTCAAAAAACTACATCCCGATACACCAGTCATTTTCGGCGGACTATCATCCACCTATTATCATAAAGAGCTCATTGAATATCCATGCATTGACTTTATTATGCGCGGCGATTCAACCGAGAAGCTTATGCTTCTTTTAATGAATAAAATTGAACAAGGGAATACCCACTATGCTGACATTCCCAATTTAACTTGGAAGAAGGGGAGCGACATTGGCTATAATCCGCTTACCTACGTTCCAAAGGATTTAGATGATCTTGATGTACCTGGTTATCGCTATGCGATCCGCTCTGTTTTTAAATACCGGAACTTCCTTGATCCGCTTCCGTATAATGGCTGGCTTCAATATCCGAATACAGCCTTACTAACAGCGCGAGGCTGCTCACAAAACTGTCTCATCTGCGGTGGTTCCAAGGATGCATATGATCAAAACTGTAACCGGAGCTCGCTTGCCTTAAGGTCACCCGAAAAACTGATTGAGGACATTAAATTCATTTCGCGCTTTAGCCGGGCACCGATTTTTATTCTACATGACCTGCGCCAAGGTGGACGGGAATACGTGAAGGAATTTTTTAGCCGGTTGAAGGAACTTCATCTGAAAAATGAGATTGTTTTTGAATTATTCCAGTATGCAGACGAAGAGTTCTTTAAACAAATGAATGATAGTGTCCCAAATTACAGCATTGAAATCACCCTTGAAACACATGATGAAAAAATCAGACGCTATAACGGGAAATTTAATTGTACCAACCCAAAAGTCATCGATACACTTAATTTTGCTCTAAAGCATGGCTGTAAAAAAATTGATTTATTCTTCATGGTTGGGATTCCCGGACAGACCTATAACAGTGCCTTAGAAAACATCGATTTCTGTGAAAAGATTCATCTTGCCTGCAAACAAGATAAACGAATCTTCTACTTTGTTGCACCACTTGCACCATTCCTTGATCCTGCAAGCCCTGCGTTTGAAAATCCCGAACTGCACGGCTATAAAAAGTTCTGCCATACACTCGAAGATCATCGCAAGGCGATTTGCCAGCCTTCATGGAAGCATATGCTAAGCTATGAAACAAAAGATATGACACGTGATGACATTGTTAACTCAACCTACGAATCAGCTCAACTACTAAATGATTTCAAATTAAAATACGGTCTGATTGATGAGGATGGCTATCTAGAAATTAAGTGGAAAATCGAGAAATCAATTGATTTTATTGAAAAAATTGATTATGTTCTCTCCCTGTCTGAAGAGCAGCAGCCTATTGAATTAGCTAAAATTCGTGAGGAGATTGAGGAGTTAAATAAATATAGCATTTGTGGAAAGAACGAGTTGAAGTGGGAAGCACCCAAAAATTACGCGAACTTCTTTTCACTTACATTAGTCGGCCTCGAACAGCTCTATGAGGATTATGAAAACAAGATTAGACATCTATTACAACCAAAGCGCCGCCAGCAATTCCAGCTTGACCCTGAACAGAGAAAAATGAAAATTTAATCATAAAAGGAGATGAAGGGATTCCCCTCATCTCCTTTTTCAGGCGGTTTAGTGCCCGCCAAGATAGGCATTTCTTATTTGGTCGCTTTGATTTAGTTCTTCAGCTGTGCCTGAGGCAACAATTTTACCCGTTTCAATAACATAGGCACGGTCGGCAATCGAAAGCGCCATATTCGCATTTTGCTCAACTAATAGAATCGTTGTGCCTGTTTTATTGATTTCTTCAATAATCTTGAAGATTGTTTTTACTAACAATGGAGCAAGACCCATGGACGGTTCGTCTAAAAGTAATAGACGCGGCCTAGCCATTAATGCCCGGCCCATGGCAAGCATTTGCTGCTCTCCACCTGAAAGAGTACCAGATAGCTGCTTACGGCGCTCCAAGAGGCGAGGGAAGAGCTGAAAGACCTTTTCAAAATCTTCTTGAATGCCTTTTTTATCTTTACGAAGGTATGCACCTAATTCAAGATTTTCCTCAACGGACATATTTGAAAAGACACGGCGTCCTTCCGGTACTTGCGAAATACCTCTTTTAACAATTAATTGAGGAACCTTGCCAGCCACGTGTTCATTATCAAAGACAACTTCACCATTTTTTGGCTTTAGTAATCCAGAAATCGTTTGTAGGAGCGTACTTTTCCCCGCACCATTGGCGCCAATCAGTGTGACAATTTCCCCTTGATGGATCTCGAGGGAAACGCCCTTTAGTGCGTGGATATTTCCGTAATATACATTTATATCATTAACTTTTAGCATTAGGAGACCTCCTCCCCAAGATAAGCTTCGATGACTTTTGGATTATTTCTGATTTCTTCTGGAGTGCCATCTGCAATTAATTGCCCATGGTCAAGGACATAGATTCGCTCACACACACCCATAACCAGCAGCATGTCATGTTCAATTAAAAGGATCGTTAATGAAAATCGCTCGCGGATTAACGCAATTAAATTCATTAGTTCTTCTGTTTCCTGTGGGTTCATCCCAGCAGCCGGTTCATCGAGTAGCAATAATTTTGGATTTGCAGCCAAGGCCCTGGCAATTTCAAGACGACGCTGCTGACCATATGGTAAGTTCTTCGCCTTTTCATGCATAAACTTTTCCAGGTTGAAGATTTTTAAGAATTCAATTGCCTTTTCCTCCATTTCTTTCTCACCTGAAAAGTGAGAGGGGAGGCGAAGAATGGAGCTCAACATGGAATGCTTGGCTAGCGAATGGTAGGCTACCTTTACATTATCGAGAACAGAAAGTTCACTAAACAAACGAATATTTTGAAATGTCCGGCTAATACCTTTTTTTGTGATTTTATAAGGTGCTTGTCCGTTTAGTCTTTCGCCATCTAACGAAATACTTCCTTCGGTCGGAACATAAACACCTGTTAACAAGTTAAAGAATGTCGTTTTACCTGCACCATTCGGGCCTATTAAACCGACAAGTTCACCTTGTTTTAATTCCAAGTTTACATCTGATACAGCCTTTAATCCGCCAAAACGAATTCCGGCATTTTCTACTTTAAGCAACTGTTTTCTTGTTGTCATGCTGTACTCCTCCTTTAGCAGTTTTACCAGCTTTAAAGAATGAGGTGATTTCTCTTGTACCGAGCAGCCCTTGCGGACGGAAAAGCATCATCGCGATTAGGACAAGGCTGTAAATAACCATTCGTACTTCTGGATAGCTGGAAAGGTAAGTTGAAATAATGGTTAACAGGATGGCCGCAATAACTGCTCCTGACATACTTCCTAACCCGCCTAGTACAACAAAGATTAAAATATCAAATGACTTTAAAAAGCCAAAGTTTGTAGGTTGGATGATATAAAAGTTATGCGCGTACAAGGCACCGGCGATTCCCGCAAAAAAGGCACCAATCGCGAAAGCTGTAACTTTATAAAAGGTTGTATTAATTCCCATCGCATCTGCAGCTATTTCATTTTCTCTGATTGAAATACATGCTCGTCCGTGTGTTGAGTTAGTAAAGTTCACAATAACAATGATCGTTAGCACTACACAAGCAACCAGCCATGGCCATGTTGTTAAATGGGAGACTGTCATCCCGCTTGCACCGCCGACATAGTCAATATTTAAAAAGACGATTCTCACAATCTCTCCAAAACCAAGTGTCGCGATGGCAAGATAATCTCCTTTTAGTCTTAGGGTAGGAATCCCAATAATCAGCCCGGCCACTGCTGCTGCCAAACCGCCAACAAGGATTGCAACTGGAAATGGCAAGCCCAGTTTCATGGTCATAATCGCTGAGGCGTAAGCGCCAACTGCAAGGAACCCTGCATGTCCAATTGAAAATTGTCCTGTAATCCCGATAATCAAATGGAGACTTGTAGCTAAGATAATATTAATACCGATAAAAAATAATGTGTTTACATAAAACTGGTTCAATGTGCCACCAGTGATTAAAAATTGCATAATAACCGAAAAAACAATGGCTGAAACAATCGAGGTCCAGAAAAACTTTGCTTGTTTAAATATATTCATCGCTAAAAGACCCCCTTAAACCTTTTCCCTGATATTTTTACCAAATAATCCTGCTGGACGGAAGATTAAGATTAAGATTAGGACGACAAATGCTACACCGTCGCGCCAGAGAGAATAGCCTGCTGCACTGACAAGCGACTCGATTACGCCTAATACTAAACCGCCGGCCATCGCACCAGGAATAATTCCGATACCGCCTAAAACAGCGGCAACAAACGCTTTAAGCCCTGGGATAATTCCCATTAATGGCTCAATTTTTGTGTAGTAGACACCAAAGATCACACCAGCTGCTCCAGCAAGGGCAGAGCCAATGGCAAAGGTTGCTGAGATCGTGTTATTCACATTAATCCCCATTAATCTAGCAGCATCCATATCGTGTGATACAGCCCGCATGGCTTTACCAATTTTTGTTTTATGAACGATAAATTGTAATAAGATCATTAAGAATAAAGATGTTCCTAAAATAAGAATGGACTGACCGCTAATTTTCACTCCAAAAATCTCTAAGCTCTTCAGTGAAACAACTCCATCCGGATAAGCTTCCGGTTGGGCACCACGTGCATAAATGGTTCCATATTCGATGAATAGTGAAACTCCGATTGCCGTAATTAGAGCGGCAATTCTAGTCGCATTTCTAAGCGGTTTGTAGGCAATCCTCTCGATTAATACACCAAAAATGGCGCAAGCAACCATCGAAATAAGTAAAGATGGGAAAAACCCTAAATCAAGAATCGTAATGGAATAAAAACCTATAAAGGCACCGACCATGAAGACATCTCCATGAGCAAAGTTAATCAATTTTACAATACCGTATACCATTGTGTACCCTAGGGCGATTAGTGCATAAATACTCCCCAAGGATATTCCGTTGACAAGCTGCTGTATTACTTCCATCTGTTATACACTCCTTTGGACCGACTTCACGTATCTTTTTTTAAATACAATTAAACAATCTTTGCATGTTGGGAAACTTGCATTTCTTTAATAAAGTAGAATAGGGAGACGTCTCGCTCCCTATCCCTCTGGCAAACTATAAAAATTTGTCAAGCTACGCGCTTAGGCGCTTCTGCTTTTCATTAAGGATTGATCTTAGTTTTAAATTGTTGTTCACCATTTTTGTACTCAAGGATAACAGCGGCTTTAATTGGATCATGGTTTTTATCAAGCTTCACATTTCCAGAAACAAGCTGTAATCCATCTGTTTCTTCAAGCGCTTTGCGGATTTTTTCAGAATCGCCACTTCCAGCACGTTTAATCGCATCGGCAAGGAAGTAAACTGTGTCATAACCTAAAGCTGTAAAGGCATCTGGAGATTTACCATCGTATTTTGCCTTGAACGCTGTAACAAAGTCTTGAACCTTCTTATCACTGTCACCAGATGAATAGTGGTTAGTAATAAATGTGTTATTAAGTGTATCTTTACCTGCAATTTTTACTAGATTAGGAGAGTCCCAACCGTCACCACCCATGATTGGTACATTTAAGCCAAGTTCACGAGCTTGTTTAACAATTAAACCAACCTCTTCATAGAAACCGGGAACGAATATATATTCCGGATTTGCTGCTTTTATATTTGTTAAGGTTGCACGGAAATCTGTATCTTTTGCCACATATGCTTCTTCCTTAACAATTTTTCCACCATTGGCCTCAAAATTCTTTTTAAACGAAGATGCAAGGCCTTTAGAGTAGTCGCTTGAGCTATCAATTAGAACAGCTGCACTCTTCACCTTTAAATCATTGGTTGCAAAGTTTGCTGCAACAGTCCCTTGGAATGGGTCAATAAAACAGGTACGGAAAACATAATCATTTAGCTTTCCATCTTTATTCGTGATTGTCGCGTTTGTTGCCGTTGGTGTAATTAATGGAATTTTGTTATCTTGGGCAATCTGTACTTGTGCTAAGGTGTTTGTACTTGTTGCAGCACCAATCATTGCGACTACCTTATCTTGTGTAGCAAGTTTAAGGGCACCACTTGTAGCTTCTGCTGCATCAGACTTATTATCAACCGTCACTAATTCTAATTTTTTGCCATTAATCCCTTTTTTGTTGATTTCTTCGATGGCTAATTCAATACCCTCTTTTGCTGATTGACCATAAGAGGCTACTCCGCCAGATAGTTCGAGGTTCGCACCAATTTTAATCTTGCCGCCTTTTTCCCCATCACCACTAGCACTTGAATTACATCCTGCCAACACCCCCGCTGCAACCATAAACGACATAAAGATACCAGCTAATTTCTTTTTCCTCATGATTTACCCCCTGTTTTTTAAAAAAATTTTCCCAAACGCCTTTGTCTAACTGTTTTAAAAAAAGATAATATTCTGAAAACATTGTACAAAATATTTGGGGGTTCGTCTAGTGATATTATAAATTATTTTAAGATAATTTGCAATATAGCAAAAATACGAATTTTAATCCCCCAAAAGCCTTTATTCCAGTAAAGTTGAAAAGGATTTAAATTTCGTTAGGAAAATAAATTCCCTTTTTCTAATATTTTGGTTAAATATGATTCAATGTTGAATATATAAAAAAGGAGACTCCAAAATTAGGAATCTCCTTTGAGTTATTACTATACTAATTCTGTATTCTTCGTTTCTTTTCCCAATACAAAAACGGTCAATGCTCCAATTAAGACGGCGATACAGAAAATCATAAAGATGGTTGAAATCGATACTTGCCGGGCGACTAGATTACCAACTAATAGTGGTCCTAACACGCCGCCAACCCTTCCAACCGCTGCTGCCATACCAGAGCCTGTCCCACGGATAATCGTTGGATATTGTTCGGGGGTATAAGCGTAAAGGCCGCCCCAGGCACCTAGGTTAAAAAATGATAATAATATTCCTGAGACCATCAACAAAGCTGTTGATTCTGCTGCACCAAAGAAATAAGCACTTATTGCCGTACCAGTTAAATAGACCACTAAAACGAACTTACGACCGAATTTTTCAATAAACCAGGCAGCTGTAAAATAGCCTGGCAGCTGTGCCAGCGTCATGATGAGCACATATTCAAAGCTTTTAATTAAGCTGAACCCTTTCATAATCATCACACTTGGCAGCCATAGAAACATTCCATAATAAGAGAAAACAACACAAAACCATAAAATCCAAAGCATTGTCGTTTGACGCCGATAATTCTTAGCAAATAGATTCTTTATGCTTTGGAGGACGGAAATCTTCTCCTTTTTCTTAACTGCCGTGAAACGAGGTGAATCCGGAAGCCCTATGCGTAAGTATAGGGCATACAAAGCAGGTACCGCACTGATAATTAATGCTATTTGCCATCCGAATTTTGGAATAATGAAATACGATATAATAGCTGCCACTAACCAGCCGCCCGCCCAAAAGCTTTCCAGCAGAACAACGATCCTGCCGCGCTTTTCAGCAGGGACACTTTCTGATACGAGCGTTGAGGCAACAGGCAGTTCCCCTCCAAGGCCTGCCCCAATGAAGAATCGCAGCACTAAAAAGGCGGTTAATGTGGTTGTCATCGCGGAAAGACCGCTCCCAATCGAAAATAAGAGTAATGTGATGATAAATACATGTTTGCGGCCTATTTTATCTGCCATTAAGCCAAAGATAAGTGCACCGACGGCCATCCCAATCGAATTGATACTCCCAATCCAGCCCATCTGTCCAGGAGTCAGGTCCCATTCTACCTTTAAGGCGGCGATGATGAAGGAGAGCATGCCGACATCCAAGGCATCAAACATCCAGCCCATTCCGGCGATACCAAGCAGTTTCCGGCTTGAAATTTCCTTTTTGCTATTCATGTAAATCCCCCTATGTTGTTACTATTTTCATACATTATTCCCTAATTTTCTTTCGTTTAGGTACAAGAATAATCTATTATCCCATAAGTATTCTAACAAGTGTCTTTACAGTTGTCATTAATAATTTAATTTATTCTGGTAGATGGTAGCGTTATTTGATAGGAATAATCGGATCGCACGGACATTTGCAGTGGTTATTCAATTACATTTCCCGTTAACTGTAAAATCAAGCCTCGATGGTAAATGGATGGGGGTTGCATTTACCGTCAACTATATATTTGTGCCTTCGCGGTTAATGAAAGGCATCTACATTAACCGTCATCCGTTAAATTTGGGCATCCTCGGTAAATGAAAAAAAACACATTAACCTGGAGTATAAAAAGAGAGACTGGATCCCCAGTCTCTCTTCCTATCCTCAATCCAAACTGGCTTCGACGTTTTTGAACTGATTAAAAAACATACTATAATATTTGCCCTGCAGGCTCATTAATGTCTCGTGGCTGCTACTTTCGATAATTTCCCCGTGATCAATCACCATGATAGTGTCCGCATCACGGATGGTATTGAGGCGGTGGGCAATAATAAAGCTGGTCCGATTCTCCATTAACGTGAGCAAGGCTGCTTGAATATGAAGCTCTGTCCTCGTGTCAATGCTGCTTGTCGCTTCATCCAAGATGAGGAGAGAGGGCTTAGCTAAGATTACCCTCGCAATTGCCAGGAGCTGCCGCTGACCTTGACTTAGGTTGCCGCCATTTTCAGATAGAACCGTCTCATACTGGTTTGGCAGCCGCTTGATAAAGGTATCGGCATTGGCCATCCTCGCCGCACGTTCCACCTCATCGTCTGATGCCGCCGCATTTCCATACTTGATATTCTCCTTAATCGTCCCAGAGAATAAATACGTATCCTGGAGAACAAATCCAAAACATTTTCGCAAACTGTCTCTTGTATATTCTCGAATATCATGACCATCCAAGAGAATTCTTCCGCCTGTCACGTCGTAGAATCTTGTCAATAGGTTCACAATCGTTGTTTTCCCCGCGCCGGTGGGACCAACGAGGGCGGTACTGCTGCCGATATCTGCCTCAAAGCTGACATTTTTTAGAATGGGTACATCGGGCCGATAACCAAAACTGACATTTTCAAAAGCGACATGTCCTCTTGGTTTTTCCAAGGAAATTGCTTGAGGTGAGTCAAGTGGTTCCTCTTCTTCATCGATGATTTCAAAGACACGCTCTGCCCCGGCAACACCGGATTGAAGAATGTTGAAGATATTGGCCAAATCGTTAAGCGGCCTAACAAATTGCCTGGAGTAGGTAATGAAGCTGGCGATGGCCCCCACGGTGATGATGCTTTTCACCGCAAGGATTCCGCCCACAACTGCGACGACCGCAAAGCCCAGGTTATTGATTACGTTCATGATGGGCATCAAAAAGCCAGACCAGATTTGCGCCTTAAGGCCGACCTCACGCAGTCTCGTATTGACTACATCAAACTCTTCAATGACCTTTTCCTCATGATTAAAGGCCTTAACAATCTCAATTCCAGAAATGGTTTCCTCAATATGTCCATTTAATTTTCCAAGCTCTACTTGCTGATTTTTAAATAGAACACTCGTCTGCTTTGCGATGGTCTTTGTTAATATAAAGACGAGCGGTACCGTGATTAAGCTGGCAAGTGTCAACAAAGGGCTTAACCATAACATCATAATTAACGATCCGGAAAGGATGACCACCCCTGACATTAATTGCGTGGTCGACTGCGAGATGGTATTACTAACGTTATCAACATCGTTAGATAACCGGCTCATTAATTCACCGTGTGACAGTGAATCGAAAAAGGAGACCGGCAGCTTTTGCAATTTTTTAAAAAGGGCATCTCGTAAGCTTTTGACGATTCGCTGGGATACACCCGCCATCAGCCAGCCTTGTAAAAAAGTAAGCAGACTATCGATCACATAGGCAGCCACCAAAATGACAATCATGACCTCCAGAAAGCCAAAATCTACCGTTCCACCATTCACGCGCATCGCATCAATCGCTTTCCCAATCAGGAAGGGGGCAAGGAGCATCAGACTTGAGTCCAACACAATAAAGATAAAAATAATTGCGAGCATTTTTCGTTCCTTACCGAAGTATTGCCAAAGCCTTTTAAGGGTTCCTTTAAAATTCTTTGGCTTTACCACTGGCCCGGGTCCGCGGCGGTGCGCACCGCCAAAGCCGCCTGGGCGCATGGGGGGCGGAGTAGGAGGAGTGCTTTGGGTCTGTACATTTCCCTTTGACATTAATCCTGTACCTCCTTGCCGACCTGAGATTGGTAGATTTCCTGATAAATACGGCATTCCTTCAACAAATTCTGATGTGTTCCCACTCCAACAAGCTCACCGCGGTCGAGGACAACGATTTTATCAGCATCGATGATTGACGTGATCCGCTGTGCAATCAATAAACAAGTCAGCCCCTTGGCATAGGTCTTCAAACCTTCTTTGATTCTCGCCTCAGTGGCAACGTCAACGGCACTTGTACTATCATCTAAAATTAATATTTCCGGTTTTTTCACCAAGGCCCTGGCAATCGAAATCCGCTGCTTTTGCCCGCCGGAAAAATTAACGCCGCCCTGACCAATTCTTGTTTGATAGCCCTCTGGTGAGGCCATGATAAAATCATGCGCCCCCGCAATCGTTGCAGCAGAAATCACTTCCGCATCCGAGGCATCTTCCATACCCCAGCGGATATTTTCCTCGATCGTTCCTGTGAATAAAATATTCTTTTGCGGTACCATCGCAATTTTCTCTCGTAATTTTTTCGGACTAACCTGTTTACTATCGATTCCATCTACTTTAATCGTACCGCCCACCGTTTCATAGAAGCGGGGGATTAGTCCGACAAGCGTGCTTTTTCCCGACCCCGTCGAACCGATAATTCCAACTGTTTCACCTGGCAGAATTGTTAGATTAATATTTTTTAAGATGGGCTCACCTGTTGCTTGTTCATAAGTAAACGAGACGTTTTCAAAGTCGATTCTGCCTTCTTCAATGAAATTTACTTTCTGATTCTCATCAGAAGAAAGGGAATCCTCTTGTAAAAATACTTCATCAATTCTTCCGGCCGAGGACTTTGCCCTGACAAACATATTAAAGACCATTGAGATCATCATCAGTGAAAATAAAATTTGTGTCATATAGTTGATAAAAGCAATGATATGCCCCACCTGAATAGAACCGCTATTCACTCCATAGCCGCCAATCCAAAGAACGACCACAATCCCAAGGTTGACGGTCAGCATTATTACAGGACTAAAGGTTGCCATTAAGCGATTGGCGGAAATGGATTGATTTTTATAATCATTATTCACGATTGAAAACTTGCCAATCTCGGCATCAAAGCGATTAAACGCCTTAACCACCCGGACACCTGATAAATACTCCCGCATCACACTGTTCACGCGGTCCAATGCCTTTTGGACACGAGAAAAGCGGGGAAAGCCAAGTCGCAAGTTAAAGATAATTAACAGGGCGACAATCGGGACCACAACCGCCAGAACCACCGAGAGCTGTAAATTTAAGCGCATCGCCATAATTAAACCGCCCAGTGCCAACAGCGGAGCTTTGACGAAGATCCGCATTAAGCCATTCACAAACACTTGCACTTGGGTGACATCATTCGTCAGCCTGGTCACAAGGGAGGCGCGGTCAAATTTATCGATATTTTTAAAAGAGAGCGTTTGGATCTTTTTAAATAAGTCAGACCTTAACTCCGTCCCAAAGCTTTGAGAAACAATACTGGCGACCACACTTCTCGTGGAAGCAGCTATCGCCCCGCATGCGGTAATAAGCAGCATCAAGCCGCCCATTTTCAGAACATAATGGATATCCTTGTTTGCGACCCCTTCATCGATAATTTTTGCCATAATCGTTGGCTGCATCAGGTCACTAACGGCCTCTATGGTAAGAAAAAAAACAGCAATGCAAAAAGACTTCCAATATTTCTTTATGTATTTTGATAAAAATGTCATCTTCTCACCCCGGTTTATCGGAAATCCCTCACTAGCCATATTATAAATTTTATGATGAGGATTAAACAAATAATTGACCTTTTTCTCGAGAAGACGAATTATTGTCCATAAAAATGGCCCATTTCGAAAAATGGACCGTCAACAGTTTTATCTTATTTTTGAACTGGGCTGAACTCATGAACCCACACACGCATTTGCGGCAGCCATGGCATACCTGGATGAATACTTAAAATGGATTGCTTGTATTCTTCAACTGACTCGAAGCCCTCGCGGCGTGCATCGTCATCCGTTAATTCACCTAATGACTGGGAATAGACACGATCGACCACGAAGTCACGGCCTTCTAGTGTCATGATTTCACCTGGGTCGGCATATCGGCCATTACGGCGTGTCGCTGTTTTTTCACCCGCAAGTACCTTCTTTACATCTTCTTCCACAGTTACTAAACGTTCAATTGAACTAGTTTTTTCCGGTAAGGTATTGTTTTCATTTCCTGTAGTCATATTTTCTCCTCCTTTTTACAATTCATTTATCTATATTAACACTATCACTATGGTTTATTCCATTTATAAACAATTTTAACTTACCTGTCCGCCTTTATCATGATATTTAATGATTCCTTCCGCTGCGCGAAAAGCCAAGGCACCCACGGTATCGGTCGGATTATAGCCAGAATTATGCGGAAATGCAGATGCACCCACCACGAACAAATTATCTACATCCCACATTTGCAAATAATTATTTACAGCCGACGTCGATGGATCATTCCCCATAATGACACCGCCGGTATTGTGGGTAGATTGATAGGTAGTGATATCATATGGACCTAAATCCTTCATCGCATCGATGTGATCAGCTCCCATTTCTTTCAGGATGCCTTCACATTTGGAGGCAAGGAACTTTGCCAGTTGCTGATCTTGTTTTTCGAAATCAAAAGTAATTCGGATTAATGGGTCGCCGTACGCATCTTTATAGCTTGGATCTAGATCGAGAAAATGGTGTTTAAAAGGCATGGAGGAGCCTTGGGCACCTACTGATAGAAAGCGATTTGCATATTTAACCGATTTTTCCTTGAACTCCTTCCCCCAAGTTGGTTTGCCCCCGGGAACAGGGTTATTTTGAATCGGCCTCATGCCTGTCTGACTAAGCGAGACCATACCGCCATGGATAAAATCCACTTGAGAGTGGTCAAAATTATCTCCATTATAGTCATCCAACACCATGCCGAGTGAACCGGCACCCGCAAACGTATTAAACTCTTTATCCTCGAAAAAGCCGATAGCATTTCCCTTGATCACTTGATAGGCATAATTTTTCCCAATGACGCCTTTACCCGATTGCGGATCATATGGTTTGCCCACATTTGACATTAGTAAGAGGCGAATATTATTGAAAACATAACTGGTTAGAACGACAATATCCGCCGGCTGTTCTATATCCTCACCTGTGGTTACATCCGTGTACATAACCCCTGTAACCATATTTCCGTTCTTTAAGATTCTTCTCACATTGGAATGGGTTCTGATTTCAAAATTGCCCGTTTTATTAGCAACAGGAATCACGGTTACCACAGGATCTGCTTTTGCTCCATATTCACAGCCAAAGCGTTCGCAGTACCCACAATATTGACAGGCCGCTCTTTTGATTCCGTCTGGATTTGTATAGGATTCAGAAAGATTAGCAGACGGCATCATATAGGGATGGAGTTTCAATTTTTTTGTGGCCTCCTCGAACATTTGCAATGGAGGCGACTTTTTCATCGGCGGCGTTGGATAATCACTTGAACGTTTCCCTGCAAGCGGGTTTTTTTCTCCTGAAATCCCCGTTAGTTTTTCAAATTTATCATAATAGGGCTCGATTTGATCATAGGTGATTCCCCAATCTTGAATCGTCATCCCAGCAGGAATTTTATTTTTCCCATACCTTTCCACAGTCTTACTATAGATTTCAAAATCGTATGGTAGAAATCGAAAGGTTTGACCATTCCAATGGACACCGGAACCCCCTAATCCATCTCCAAGCAGAAATGAGCCATATTGCCGCATCGGCAGTGCACGGATTCTCTCATTTCCACGGAAAGTAATCGTTTCTTTTGACAGATCTTGCATCATTCCATAGCGCAATGCATACCGCAGTTCATCATGAACCATAAAGTAATCTTCCGTTTTTCTTTCCTTGCCTCGTTCCAAACCGACTACTTTCAGTCCTTTTTTGGTCAGTTCAGAGGCAATAATTCCTCCTGCCCAGCCGACTCCAATAATCACTACATCCACTTTCGGTAATTTCCTTGCCATCGTTTCCACCTGCCCTTTTTAGTGATTTAGATGATTTTTTAAACTTTGTGGATTTATTTTCTTAAAATCTTTATCGATAATGTCTGTATAAGCCATTTGGCTACCTGGATAGTTTCGCATTTTCCAGCCGTCCATATTTCTATTCCCTCCATATAATGGATCACTGTAGGCTCCTTCGAGTGTAGCACTCCTTAGCATCTGAAAAAATCCACTGGGAGAGATGGTCGTTAAGTTCACCTTATCTTCTTCAAAATCGCGAAGAATGGCATCCTGCTCTTCTTCTTTTAGCTCGGTGAATTTTTTCTTATGGACTGTCATACTGTGATTTTGAAGTTCCCTTAGGCCAATATCAAAGATATCGCGGCGCCTTAATCTGCCTTGGTAGCCTTGAACTTTTTCCCCTTTGAAAAATGGAGCCTGCATATACTCCCTCGCATTAAAGCCCCAATCACCAGCAAGTTGATGGTCAATAAAAAAAGCGACCCCGAGAGCCTTTGCACCTGGCCCAGACTCTTCCTCTGGAAAAATTCGCTCGGTTGCTGCTTCGGTCAGCTGAAACTGTTCAGGTGTAAAATACATCAAAGCCTGATTAAAGTTTTCTGACTTTGTCGCTGGTGTTACCTTTTCTTCTTTTTTACGTGGGAGGAGACTGCCCAATACCCCTCCAACAGCCAGCCCGCCAACAGTGAAACCCGTATTACGAATAAATTTCCTTCTCGATAATGATTCTGGATTTTCTTTATTTTCTTCAGCCATACTTGTACCTCCAATTTTCGACATTATTTCCCATAATTTTAATATTTCTCATTTATTCCGAAATCATCCATTCATAATTAGAAAAGATTTGGGAAAAATACATTTTAAAAAAGGAGGATGTTTTATGTTTAAACGAAAATGGAAAATCTGGGGACTCCCGATCGCTGCTTTATTCGTGCTGTCAGCATGTTCGGGCCAGCAAAACATGAAAGGAAATGAGATCGGAGCAGCAGAAAACGTTGACTATCATGATCCTTCGGTTAATAAAAAGGGAAATGGAAACGTCCATGGACATGAGAATAGTGTAAATGTCATCCCGAGTGTTGACAGGGCAAAGAAAAAAACAACGAACCGGGCTGGTCAAACAACCAGCGGTGTTGGAACGGATGTCTATAGCCTGATTGGCAGTTCAGGTCTTCATGATGGCGGGATTTCCTCTCATTTAGAATCACGATTATCAGGTGAGGGGATTCCAGGTATCAAGGTATTTGTACTAGATGACACGATTATTTTGGCCCGTGCAAAACCGGAAGTGACCTCGACTCGTTACGATGAGCTTCAAAATAAGGTGTTAAAAAACACGTCTGGTTCCTCAGGAAAGGGAAACCTTGACGGAGTTGATCCAGAGAAGCTGAGTAATGATGATAATTTAGATCAAGCCAAAGAGTTGATAGATAAAGCCTTTAACGGACATGTACAAATCTTAACGGTTACAAACCCAAAAGCATTACCGCTCATTGATGGAATCAAGGCAAATATTAAATCGAAAACTCCTACCTATAGCAAGCTTTCAAATGATATCAACACCCTTATTAAAATGACACGCGAAAAATAACAGTCAAAATGAAAAGGCCTGACAAAAGTCAGGCCTCCTTTTATGCATTTAAATCCTTCCTTTTATAAAAACGGAAGGTTACTACCAGGAGAACGGCAATTAAAATCACGGATAGGACGATAAAAATACCTTCAAGCCCACCGCCAAACATTACATTTTTTGCATCAAAATATTTGAACGGGGTGAAATATTTCATCCCTTCAATCTTCTCGTTCAAATCGATGGCAATCGATAACATATACGTAAGGAGAAGGACACCCGTCGCTAGAGACGGAGCTGTTTTCGGTTTCCTTTTTACCGCCGCAAGGGCGCTGCCAATGACCAGGAACAAGACTTGTAATATAAACAGGCCCGCCATGGTAAGGGCAATATCACCATTAACGGCTTCACCAGAGCTGTTGTATTTCCCAACCAAAATAATCAACGACCCCCAGGTGACAAGATTGAAGATGATGATATTTGTAAAAGCAGCCAGTAATTTTGCACTAATAATCGTATTTCTGGAAATGGGTTTGACAAATAGAAACTCCGCTGTTTTGTCTCGCTCTTCCTTAGCAATAATGGATGCCCCGAGCATGGCTGCATGGATTGTCGCCATTAACAACAAATAGATATACAGCATGGAATAATAACCGCTAATCTTCGATAAATCGACGACCCCAAAACCCATGATGGCCTTCATTGACTTTGGCAGATCGCCAATCAAATCATTGATTGATTGGCCCGATGAGGAATAGGCCTCAAATTTAGCCATTCCCGATGCTACCATTAAGAAAACACCAATGCTCCAAAATATGATCGACTTTCGATAAGATCTTAATTCTCTTATAAATACATTCATGACCAAACCCCTCCATTTCACAGCTATACAGCGTGGATATCCTTTTTAAGATAAACAAAATAACTCGCTGTGATGGCTAGAATAATAATGACTGCCCCGACAATTAAAAAGGACGCTTCATAGCCGGCATGTTTGATGATATAGGCGGTGTCGAAATACTTAAACGGCGAGATATAACGTTTTGCTTCCTCACCCGTTGTGCTGCTAAACATCCCCAAAAAATAGAACGCAAAAACAGTAGTCAGGGAGACGGTCAATACCGATTTTATCTTCGGGACAATCACCGAAATCATAATCCCTAAAGCAAGGAAAATCAGCTGGATAAAAAACATCGTGAGTGAAAGCATGACTAGCACTTTAAGGCTAAAATCAGCTGTCTTCACTTGAAAGGTGATCAGAATTGTTACAGCCAGGTAAACGATATTTGTCACCACAATCGACGCAAACGCCGCCATTAATTTGAATGTTAACACTGATGATCTGGTCACAGGCTTGGTTAACAGAAAATCAGCTGTTTTTTCACGGACTTCCTTACTGACAATGCTTGTGCCTAGATTCATCCCCTGAATCGCACCGCACAAGGTAATAAAGGATAACGGGAAGCAATAGAAGCCGAGAATCGTAAAGAATCCAAGATTAAACCCGATGGCATTACGGATGGCCTCTGGATAACCCTCCATGATTTTTTGGAAACTCTCCGCATCCTTCGCAAAGGCTGGATAAAAGGACATGAATAGCGCAATTATTAACACTAACGATACAGACCAAATAATCGTCGACTTCCGATAAGCCTTCCATTCATGAAAAAAGATATTCATAGCTTCCTAGGCCTCCTTTTCGTAATAATGCAAAAAGATCTCCTCAAGGTCTGGCTCTTCAATCCATAGATTCACAAGTTCAATGTCTGCCAGTTTTTTCATGATGGTATTGATGTTTCCTCTAAATAAAAAGCTCGTGATGTTTTCTTTGATTTCTAAGTTATTGACGCCGCTCATGTTGAAGTAATTCGATTCGAGCGGTGTTTTCGTTTCCACTTTAAACTTCTTATAGTTGCTTTCTTTTAAAGTACTAATCTTTTCCACTGTAACAATCTTACCTTCTTTAATGATGGCGACCCTGTTACATAGGCGTTGCACCTCGCTAAGGATGTGCGACGAAAAGAGAATGGTTGCCCCCTTTTTATTCTCTTCTTCTAACAGTTCAAAGAACTTTTGCTGCATCAGCGGGTCGAGGCCGCTGGTTGGTTCGTCTAGAATAATCAGCTTGGGTTGATGGAGCAGTCCTTGAACGATCCCAACCTTCTTTTTATTTCCCAAGGAAAGGTCATCGATTTTTTTATTCAGATCAAGGTCCATAATTTCAGCCAATTCTTTGATTCGTTTACTGCAATCCTTTTTATAAAAACTAGCAGAATATTTTAATAGGTCCTTCACCTTCATATTGTCATAGTAAAAAACTTCTGAAGGCAAATAACCAATCTCCTTTTTAATTTCAGGCGCAAATTGAACACAGTCTTTCCCAAAGATGGTCGCACTGCCGCTGGTAGGGTAGATGAGCGACAAAAGTGTTCGAATCGTTGTTGATTTACCGGCGCCATTTGGTCCAATGAAGCCAAAAATTTCGCCTTCCTCGACATGAAAGCTTATGTCCGTGATTCCTCTTGATTTGCCATACATTTTTGTAAGGTTGTTAATTTCAATCACATTCATCGTAAGAACCCCCTTATTTATAAAATACTCTCGTTAAGATTTGAAAGTATTCCTCTGCTTCCCTCTGGATGGTTAGATAATCAATCTCATGGGTTGGTGACAACTTTGCCTGCGCTAATGCCTCATCACTTATTTTTTCAAACGTCCAGCTAATGATCTTTAAGATTTTGGTGAGATCTACATCATCCCTAAATTTTGTATAATCAATGCCCTCATACGCTTTTTCAATATTGATATGAGTAATTTCCGTTTTCTTTTTATCAAACTCAACCTTTATTTCCGCGGATTCCTCCAAAAATACCTCTTGAATAAATTTAAAGATATCCGGATAGGTAGCAAGCATTTCTACTTTAATTCCGACTGCCTGCCTCATTCGCATGAAAAAGTCCGTCTCTTGGAAGTTAATTTTTTTGTAAAATTCATCGATAACGATTTCGTAGCAGTAATCAAAGACAAAAAAGAACAACTGCTTTTTGTTCTGAAAATAATGGAACAACAATCCCTTAGAGATTCCAGCCTCTTTGACAATTTCATTGGTTGAGGCACGGTCATATCCTTTCTCAGCAAATTCCTTTATGGCGGCATTTATCATTCGATCTTGTTTTTCTTTATCTAAGTTGAGGAATTTTGAAAACATTGTTGCGGTCCTCCTTTTCTACCTATTGACCACATCAGTCAACCATAGTGTACTCCCGTTGACCCCTACGGTCAATAGCGGTCAAGCTATATTTTTTACAAAATTATAAAATGATTGTTTGTTGTATAGTATGGCATATCGGGGTGTTCTAGGATGCATGTTTACTGGTATATTTATGATATGATAATCATGAATTCAACCACAAAAAGGGGAGTGTAGTGCAATTGAAAAATGAGCTTATTGAAAGATTTACTTCCTATGTTAAAGTCGACACCCAGTCCAATGAAAACAGTGAAACTTGTCCATCCACAGAGGGGCAGTGGACATTAGCCCACATGCTGGTCAATGAATTGAAATCGATTGGGATGAAAGAAGTCACCATCGATGAAAATGGCTATGTGATGGCGACCTTACCGTCGAATACAAACAAAGAAGTGTCTACCATCGGCTTCCTCGCCCATGTCGATACCGCCACAGATTTTACCGGGAAAAATGTGAACCCGCAAATCGTCGAAAATTATGATGGCAATGAAATCGTCTTAAACGAGGCGCTAAAAGTAGTGATGTCTCCAAAGGATTTTCCAAGCCTTCCTGATTACAAGGGCCACACCTTAATCACGACCGACGGTACGACGCTGCTTGGTGCGGACAACAAAGCCGGCATCACTGAGATCATGACAGCAATGGCCTACCTGATCAATCATCCCGAAATTAAACACGGTAAGGTCCGCGTTGCGTTCACCCCGGATGAAGAAATCGGCAGAGGTCCACATAAGTTTGATGTTGCTGCCTTCCAGGCGAAGCATGCGTATACGGTCGATGGCGGACCGCTCGGCGAGTTAGAGTTCGAAAGCTTCAACGCCGCTGCAGCTAAGATTACGATTAAAGGAAACAACATTCACCCAGGTTCCGCAAAGGATAAAATGGTTAACTCAATGAAAATCGCGATGGACTTACATAGCAAGCTACCCGCACAGGAAGCACCTGAACACACCGAAGGGTACGAAGGCTTCTTTCATCTGCTCTCATTCAACGGCGATGTGGAACGAACAAAGCTCCACTATATTATTAGAGATCACGACATGGAGAAATTCCAGGCTAGAAAAACGCTCATCGAAAATATCGCCAATGAGTTCAAAGCAAAATACGGCAGCGATAACATCCAACTAGAACTAAACGACCAATATTACAACATGGGTGAAAAGATTAAACCAGTGATGGAAATCGTCGACATTGCCCATGAGGCGATGGTGAACCTCAGCATCCAGCCAATTGTCAAACCAATCCGCGGCGGCACCGATGGCTCACAGCTTTCATATATGGGTCTGCCGACACCAAATATTTTTACTGGCGGCGAGAATTTCCACGGTAAATTTGAATTTATTTCCGTTGATAATATGATCAAAGCAACCAACACGGTCATTGAAATCATCAAATTGACAGAACAAAAGGCATAATAATTCCAGAACAAAAGGCGCAAGCGCCCGTTCAGCGGCGTATGGCCTGGAGCGCTCCAACTGAGATAAAGGAAACACGAAGAGCGTTAGCGCATTCGTGCTTGACTTATCGTAGGGCGGAGCGCGAAGGACACTAGCCGTTGGGCGCTGGAGCTGGATTCAAAGAGACTAAATCAATTTATCCACAATTAAATATTTTATAATTCCATATACAACAAAAAAAGCTAACTGCGCTCGATTCCTGCAGTTAGCTTTTAAATACTTCATAAAATTAGCGCTGTAGCGCACTGTTTAAGACTGGATACCGTTTCCTCAAGTTGAATATGCAGCTGCTCGACCGACCATTTCCCGCCATTATTCACTAAGTCCTTTTGAATCAATAAAATCATCCAAAGCGAGAATACAGATGCAAATAAATAATACTCACTGATAAAGGCCGCGCGGTCAACCTCATACTCTACCTGACTAAGGTAAGACTCCAAAATTCTCTCCCGCAATGGACTCGTTAGCTTTTTAGGAAAAAGCGGATGGGACAGATCCATCAGATGAAACAAATCCCAGTGTGGCAAATTAAGATGGGTGTGCTCCCAGTCCAAAATCTTCAACTCATTATCGACGATTGCGAAATTCCCTGTGTGTAAATCGCCATGAGTTAACACTTGTTTCTCGGAAAAGCTAAATCGATTAAGTTTTAAAAAAAGGCTATGAATAAGGCTTTCCTCCACCTTTAACGCAGGCAATAAACGATAAAATTCGTCCTTCTTCAGACAAATTTCTGATACCATTTCTTCTATTCTTGGTTTTAGCCCCTTTAAAGGAATATCACCCCATTTTCCCACAGGAAGCGAATGCCACCAAGCCAACCACTTAATCACCGCCATTACACTACCCTCATTAAAATCGTGGGAAAGTGGGCCAAGGTCTTCAAGAATCATCCAATTAAGCTCGGTCCTTTCACTGATGGAAAAGGAAATAATTTTTGGATATATTTTCGGGAATTGGGGAAGAATATGTTCATGGACCCAAACCTCTTTTCCCCATTGACCATCATTTGTTAGTGGTTTAAAAACATAGCTTTGTGATGGAGACAGATAGAATCTTTCAACAAATCTACCATTCATACCTTTATAGAGGATTTCCCTGTTCACGATTAATTCATCATTAAGTTTACCATTGGCTAAGACTATGTTCTTTGGCAGCTCCATTAACCCACCACCGCATCATTTAATAGTTTCATAGATTTGAAATAATTAACGATATATTCTTATTCACAACATATGAAATGCATGACAGAATAATTTCTCACACTATGGTCAAAATAACTTTGCTTCGATTTTTCAAGGAGGTTTAATAAATGGATAACAGTAATACACATGAATTTGTAGAACAGCTGCATGAAAAACAGGAAAAAGACAAGAAAAATAAACAACGACAAGCAAATAGTCAAAAAAGTCAACGATTACCTAATAAGCAGCATTAATCACAAAAAGGGTCCAGCCTCACAGCCGCAATAAAGCAGCCCGTGAGGTTGGACCTTTAATTTATTATTTATTCATATTTGCCAGAAAACCGCCAAGTAAGTCGTCGATATTTTCTTCCATTTCCGCTTCTTCAACCACTGGCTCCTTGTCCTTAGCACCTTCCCAATCAAAGTCACTAAGGTCATCATCCATGTCACTCAAGTCGATAGGGGGGGACGGTTCATCTTCTTTAGCCGCAGAACTTTCTAGGTAACCTGTATTCTTCATAGAATCCCCAGGCAGTTCCTTAGGAAATACTTCCTCTTGAAGGTACAAGGCCTCGTCAATATCTAATGAGCGGCTGTTTAAAGAGGCAAGTAAAGCAGTAGAGCGTACTGGATCAGAGATCAGCTGATAAAGAATACTTCCTAGTAATGCCTCAGAGTGCTCGTGTTTTAACCAATCTCGTTGCGCCTTCGTTAATTTCTGGGGGAGGGGGATCGTGATCGTTTCCTTTTCCCGCGAATGGGAACTATTCACTCCTTGCATCACAAACTCAGCAATTTTACTTGAAAAATTTCTTCTCTCTGTCTCTTTTAACTTTTGTAAATGTTTTAAGATATGGTCAGGTGTATCAGAGGGGACGCGAAAGGAAATCGCTTGCCCCCTCTGAACCTCAGAGGCTGATTTCTTCATATGATCACCTTATTTAGCTTTTTACAGGTTCAACTTTAACCGCTTTTTGTTTCTCCGCTTTACGAACAAAATCCTGAATTAGTTTATAGTAAGCATTCGCCATCATCCAAATACTTTCTTTCTCATCTTCAAAGAAATCAATGTTATATCCGTCTAAATTGTTATTTAGTGTTTTAAGGTATTCTTTTAAGACATTGGCACCGCCGCCCACAAAGTAGCAAATTTCTGTCTGTGAGTTCTTCTGCCAAACATTACGCAATAAACGATATTGCTTCTTGGCTAAATCAAGCAGAATTCGGTCCGTTATATCATGCACACTTGTCCGGCTTCCTTTAACCATAATATGGTTTCGATCACTTTTCTTGGTGATAATATCTACCACATCACGGCGGCTGTCTAATTCCACACCATGCTTGGACCGAATCTCTTCACGAATCGCTTCTAATGATTCTGAAACCCCAAGATTAAACCCTTGTGCTTTATCATCATCGACATTGCGATTTTTGATGACAGCGATATCTGTAGATAATCCGCCGATATCCTGAATTAATATGCGTTTATCAATCAAATCTTTATTAATTACTTTTCCGCTATTATCTAAAACAAGATTAATAAATGCAGCAAATCCTTCTGGATATACCTTTACTTCTTCAAATTTAATATTTACTTTCAAGCCTTGGTACTTTGGTGTAACTAAGAATTCTACTTGATGAACGGAACCAACTAATTTAGAACGATAGCCAGCATCCTTGCCTTCCTTTACTTCGCGAAGGGGGAGACCTGTTCCCAACGTGTAGTTAGCATCAATCACATTTTTTGTGCGTGGGAAAGCATGTGAATTATTTTCCTTTACTGCATCTAAAGCTAAGGTAGCAAAAAGCATAATTAATGTTTGGTCTTCCTCAGACTTGCTGCTGCCAGGATCTAATTCCATTGCATTATTACTTTTCGTCGCTAAATTACCAATGCGGAAAATTCCGTTGTTCTCTTTTAAAGCAGGGGAGTGGACCTTGATATGAATTCCATCTAATGGATTTTTTGAATCAAGCTCTTCAATACCAATAACAGGTCGATCTTCTGTATCCCTAGCAATAATGTTTGGAATATTCAACTCATATTCTAATTCACCAAAAATGGCCTTAATCGAGTCATTACCAACGTCAATTGCTGCAACTCTGGATTTATTCATAAAATATCATTCCTTTTCATTTAATGGATTTATTTTTTAATAATTATGTAGTTCTAGTTTACCTCTTTAAGGGTATAGAAGAATACTAGATTCTTCAATAATTTCCGCTTAAAAATAATATAACTGTAAAAATGTAAACAACGCGTAAACTTTCGCACGTTGTTTACATTTTTGTAAACAACAATAACAAACCTGTATACATCGCACCGTCGCAAGATGTGTACAGGTTTGTATACATGTAAACGCATTTGTAAACAACATGTATACAAAAAGTAAACTTGTATACATTTTCGTAAACAACTAGTGTATTACCGTAAACTTGTACACATATTTGTTTACATTCTTAAATGAATGCATAAAAAAGACCTAAGGCCCTCATAGCCCTTAGGTCTGCTAGCTGATAGAAGTCATTGCTGCTCGGTCCGTTTTTTCCCAACTTCCGTAACAGCAAAACTCCGTTTCATTGTCTTAATTTGTTCTGGCTTCCGGAATCTTAATGCAGACCAATCTTCATCAATAGCAATTTGCCGAACCGGTTCATATCCTTTTTCAGCAAGTAGGTACATAACCGTGTCACGGCTGCAGTCTGAACCTTTATATGTCTTTGATGATTTTTTAGGATAGCAAAGCCAGAACAGTCCATTCTCTTTCACAAAACTTTCCGCACTCTTTGCAAAAGCTTGAAGCTCACCATTACTGGTTCCAAATACCTGGACAAAATCATAGCCTTCTTCTAATCCACCTTGTTTATGGACATTTCCCTCAAAGAATGCCATTACTTCCTCATAGGCCTTTGGTGCGTTAATGATTAATACAGCTTGTCCTTGATCCTTAAACTGAAGCTTTTTAATAACTGACAAATGTATATCCCCCTATCTACCGTTCGCTCATTGAACTAGCAACCACTTCTTTACCAACATAGAAATAATACCATTTTTCATTATCATTCAACCAGCCGGTCACTACCGTCTCTTTACTGCTAATTTACAATTCTTGTCACAATCCGAAAAGGCACCGTAAGACTTGAAAAAAAGATAGCATTTGGGTATGGTAAACTTACAATTCTCCACTTAAGGGTGTGTAACATGCGTATTAATAAATTTATTAGCGAGTCTGGCAAAGCATCTAGAAGAGGAGCAGATAAGTTAATTAGTGAAGGAAGAGTTACGATTAATGGGAAGGTCGCGGAAATAGGGAGCCAGGTTGAGCCTGGCGATGATGTTCGCATTAGCGGAACCCCGATTAAAGTGACTGCAAATTATGTCTATATCGCCTTAAATAAACCTGTTGGGATAACGAGTACAACGGAAAGACATATCAAGGGAAATATCATCGACTTAGTCAATCATCCCTTACGAATATTCCACATCGGCCGTTTGGATAAGGAATCTGATGGTTTAATCCTTCTGACGAATGATGGAGATATTGTTAACGAAATTTTGCGTGCTGAGAATAAGCATGAGAAAGAATATATCGTAACCGTCGACAAACCGATCACTCCTGAATTTTTAAAAAGAATGGCAGCAGGTGTCGAAATTTTGGATACAAAGACATTGCCGTGTAAAGTTACCCAACTTTCTAAATATGTATTTCAGATTATCCTAACACAAGGTCTCAATCGGCAAATCCGCCGGATGTGTTCTGCTCTTGGTTATGGAGTTGTTAGGCTGCAACGGACTCGAATCATGAATATTCAATTAGGCAATTTGCCAATTGGACAGTGGCGCGATTTGTCAAAGAAAGAACGGAATCAATTATTTGCAGATCTTAATTATCAGCCGAAGGAATGGTGAACAATAATCCATCGACAGCCTTTACCTTGTTTTCTTATATGAATATTATTTTTCCATAAAACAAAAGTGATTCTAGATTGCCAACTTTACTTTTGCTAAAATAGAATTATGTTTTTTTATTTGGAAACTCTTGAGGTGGAAAATTTGGATATCGGATCAAAAATTCGTACGATACGCAATCGAAAAAAAATCACGATTGCTCAAATGTGTGAAGGAACAGGGCTTTCAAAGGGATTTATCAGCAATGTTGAAAACAATAACACCTCTCCATCGATTAGCACTTTACAAACCATCTCAACCTTCCTTGGGGTGCCGTTACCTTATTTATTGTTGGAAAAAAAGCAGCACATGCGGGTCGTTCGAAAGGATGAGAGGACTTATTCTACATTCAACAGCTTGAAAATAGAACATTTAACCTCTAAAGGCGGATTACGAATGATGCAGGTTGAATTTCCTCCAGGGGCTTCTATGGGTGAATTAAACGCCCATGAAGGCGAGGAATGTCATTTAGTGTTGGAGGGAAGAGTTCAAGCAGAACAAGGTGAAGACTCGATGATTATTGAAGAAGGGGACTCCTTCAGCTGGAATGCCAGTGTACCGCATTTTGTTAGAAATATTGGTGAGGGAAAAGCGGTGGTGTTAATTTCCATTTATTCCGACAGCGAACTGAATGATATTATTTAATCTTTAGCTTTCTCTCTGATGACTTGTGTGTCAAAAAAGGCTGACTAAAGTGGAACTGTAGGTTCCATTTCAGTCAGCCTTTTTTAATTAATTCCTTTATTACTTCTTATTTCTACAATTTATAATACCTGGTTCAAAAACCGTTGGGTTCGTTCGTGTTTTGGATAGACAAAAATTTCACTCGGATGCCCTTCTTCAATAATATTCCCGTCTGCAAGCATAATGACTCGGTCCGCGACTTCTTTCGCAAAGCCCATTTCATGAGTCACAATGACCATTGTCATTCCTTCACGTGCGAGATCTTTCATTACCTGGAGTACTTCACCCACGAGCTCTGGATCCAAAGCGGAAGTCGGCTCATCAAAGAGCATCACTTTTGGTTCCATTGCCAACGCTCTTGCAATCGCCACCCGCTGCTTTTGCCCCCCGGATAACTGGTCCGGATAATAGTTAGCTTTATCCTCTAAACCAACCTTTTTTAAAAGAGCGATAGCTTTGGCACTTGCTGCTTCCTTGGTTTCCTTTCGGACGAAAATCGGGGCTTCTGTTATATTTTCGAGCACGGTTTTATGCGGGAAAAGATTAAAATGCTGAAACACCATTCCAACCTTTTCTCTTACTTTATTTAAGTTCGTTTTGACGAGGTCTACCTTTTCTGAATCGATGATAATCTCCCCGCGCTCTGCCACTTCTAAAAAGTTTAAGCAGCGAAGCAGTGTGCTTTTCCCGGAGCCACTGGCGCCGATAAGAACCACTACTTCTTTCTCGCTGACGTTTATGTCAATATTCTTTAATACTTCGAGCTTACCAAAGGACTTTGATAGATGATGGACTTCAATCATGCCAATCGGACCTCCTTTGGTTTGCTGACATCCATCCTATTCTCAATCCGGTTGGCAAACCAAGTGAAAATAAGGACGATAATCAAATAATAGATTCCTACCACGAAATAGGTTTCAAAAGGCATATAGTTTTCACCTTGGACACTTAGGGCCGTGTTATATAGATCAGTCACAGCAATATAGGCAACAAGGGATGAATCCTTTAATCCAATAATAAACTGATTGGCTAGAGACGGAATTGCTCTTTTGAAAGCCTGTGGGAAAATAATTCTCCTCATCGCAAGAGAATTGGGCATTCCGAGGGACCTGGCTGCTTCCATTTGTCCGCGATCAATGGATTGCACGGCCCCTCTAAAAATTTCAGCAATATAGGCGCCCGTATGAACACCTAATGCCAAGGCACCCGCTGTGAAACTATCCAGGTTCACTATATTGGCAAGTCCATAATATAAGAACATGATCTGAACAATGAGAGGCGTTCCACGAATAATACCTATGTAGATATCAGCGATACGATTTAGTATTTTACTTGAGGATATCTTAAAGCTGGCAAAAATAACGCCAATCACCATTGCAAACAATAGCGAGATGGCTGTTATCGCAATCGTCATCCAAGCAGCTTTCAAAAAGGCAATTCCATGTTCACTAAAAATACTGATAATATTTTCAATAAAAACCACGATCTATACCTCCTTCATTGAATAGTGCAAGCACCCTCATCAGGTGCTTGCACTAAATATTTTTTTCCAGTCTTACTTTTTCATGATGTTTGTATTAAACCATTTCATACTAATCTTTTCATACGTACCATCATCAATCATTGATTGGATGGCCTTGTTGATTTTATCAGCAAGCTCTTTGTTTCCTTCAGCAATCGCAACACTTACACGATCTTCATTCAGTAAATCGCCAATTTCCTTAATTTTTAAGCCTTTTTCATTTTTTGCACTAACACCCACAATTTTGTCAGTGATGACGGCATCTAAACGGCCAAGTGCCAAATCTTGAAGTGCATTTACGTCAGTTGGATAGCCCTTCACTTGATCAGATAATTCTTCGGCCATGTCTTTCCAGGTACTAGCCTGAATGACTCCAACTTTTTTACCCTTTAAATCCTCTTTCGACTGAATATCGGAATTGCCTTCTGCTACAAAAATTTGTGCGCCAGAAAGATAGTACGGATTAGTGAAATCAACTTGCTTATCACGTTCAGGTGTAGCGGTCATACTGCCGATAATGGCATCATATTTTTTTGCCTTTAGCCCTTGGATAATCGTTTCCCATGGGTTTGTAACAGGGTTTGCTTCAAGCCCGATTCGCTTGGCAATTTCTGTTCCAATTTCAACATCAAATCCAGTCAATTTTCCGTCCTTCTTAAAGTTAAGCGGCGGATACTGCCCTGTCATTGAGAATGTTAATGCACCATCTTTTACTAGTTCAAGTTTAGAACCATTTGCTTTTGTAGTCTTTTCTGCCCCATCACTCTTCGCAGTTCCACAAGCAGATAAAATCAACATCATCGCAGCTAATAAAAATACAAACTTTTTCATAAATATTCCCTCCCTGGTAATAAAAAAACACCGTCGATTTTAGTATGACGGTGTTCTAGACACCCCCATCGATTAGCATTGATGAAGATAGTTCTCCACAATTCCAATGGAACTGTGACAGTTCTGCCCCTATTCGAGTGCAGACCCAGCTTTCTGAAAGAAGTGATTTCAGAAGCTTCGGCGATTGATCCTTTTTCCTATTTTCATAGATTTCACTAAATCTCAAATAGGATACTAATAAAAATCGCGACCTCTACCTCATCTAATGCTAAAAGATGAGGATTTTATATTTAGTTTAACGAAGCTTTCTTCAGTATAAAAGAATATTCTAACAGATGCAATAATATTTTTTTTGGAATTTGTAACCAGAATGAAAAGCCTTGACTGGTTTTCTTTCTTGAGATACATTTTTTTAAAATACCAAAATTTAAAATTACTAGAAAAAGGGGTCAAGCTAATGTTGCAATGTCGTGAGGATGTGCTGACTTTCACGAAACAGCTCGTAAACATTGAAAGTGTCGTTAATTCCAATGGCGAAAAAGCCATTGCCCAGTCTTTATACTCTATGATCTCTTCTATGCCCTATTTTTCACAAAACCCTAGCCAACTAGTGTTAGAACAAACGCTTAACGATGACCAAGAACGATATAATGTTCTTGCTTTTGTTAAAGGAACAAAGGGAATTAGCAACCGCACATTGATTTTGATGGGCCATATTGACACGGTTGGGATTGATGACTTTAATCAATTAAAAGACCAGGCATGCTTCCCGGAGAAACTAATGGAATCACTCAAAGGTGAACAATTGCCCACTTCTGCTATGGAACATTTAAATTCAGGGGATTGGTTATTTGGACGCGGCGTCCTTGATATGAAAAGCGGGGTTGCCAGCAATTTATATCTCTTAAACTATTATTCTCTGCACCCTGAAGAATTAGACGGAAACATTGTCCTCTTATCAGAATGTGATGAGGAGGATAGTTCACATGGTGTTCTTTCAGCTTTGAAAACATTAAAACGCTGGAAAAAGGAACATGGTTTTGACTATGTAGCAGCGATTAATGCGGATTTCGTTTCACCCAGATATGAAGGCGACGAAAATCGCTATATTTACAAAGGGACAGTCGGAAAGTTGCTGCCATCGTTCTTTATTACGGGAGCAGAAACTCATGTAGGCTCAGCCTTTGAGGGTCTCGATCCTAACTTCATCGCCGCAGAACTGACCAGGCAAATTAATTATAATCCAGAGCTTTGTAACGAAGCTTTTGGTGAAACAACCGTTCCACCCGTTTCTTTAAAGCAAACCGATTTAAAACCGTCTTACACAGTTCAGACAGCCTTATCTGCCTACGTGTACTACAATTTCTTTATTCATTCCTGGTCACCGAAGGACGTACTTGAAAAGTTAAAGGAGCAAGCCTATATTGCCTTTACTAATGCCCTAACATCTTTTGAAGATAGGTACAAGCAGTATAGTGCAATGAGCGGGGAGCCTTATATGCAGCATCCATGGAAACCGCGCGTCTTTACGTTTGAAGAGATGGAGCAAGTATTGCGAGCGGAGAATGGTGATGTTTTCACCACTCATATGAATGAGTTTAAAGAAAAGCTTTCAACAAATACCTCTTTAGATACGCGTATGTTTGCAGCTAGAGTCGTAGAGGAAGCTTGGAAATGGATGAAGGATAAAAATCCAGCGATTATTCTGTTTTACTCCTCCCTATATTCACCACGAATTGAGTTGACAGGGAAAACAACAGACGAGCTTGCTCTGATTACGGCATTGGATGAAGCTGTGGTAGAAATCCAACCACATTATCAATATCCAATTGTGACAAGAAACTTTTTCCCTTATATCTCTGATATGAGTTTTGTTGCTCTAAGTGATGATGAAGCTGGTATTAATGCCGAAACCAACAATAACCCGAGCTGGGGTACTAAACTTTTTGTAGACTATCAAGACATTCGTGATATAAATGTACCAGTCATCAATATCGGTCCTTATGGTTTAGATGCTCACAAAAAACTTGAACGAATGGAAATGACTTACTCACTAGAAGTGGTCCCAAACTTAACAAATCTTGTGATTCAAAAGCTTTTGAATCGCTAGTCCAAAGGCTTGTAGACCTGGTCTACAGGCTTTTTTGCGGGTATCATCATTGATTATCCTAATCCAATCTTGTAGACAAATATTGCTAATTTCTAACCACGTGTGCAAAAATAAGGTAGATACATAAATTGGAGGGATATAACCTGTGAGAACCATTAACTTAGGATCCAGTCCACTAGAGGTGCCAGTTGTTGCAATTGGCTGCATGCGGATTAACTCGCTTGAGAAGCCTGAGGCAGAGCGTTTTGTACAAACGGCTTTAGAAGCAGGAGCTAACTTCTTCGACCATGCGGACATATATGGCAGCGGAACATGCGAGGAAATTTTCGCGGATGCAATCCATATGAACGCGGAAGTTCGTGAAAAAATTATCCTGCAATCCAAATGCGGGATTCGTAAAGGCATGTTTGATTTTTCAAAAGAACATATATTAGAATCGGTTGATGGCATCTTGAAGCGCCTAAACACGGAATATCTCGATGTCCTACTTCTGCACCGTCCCGATGCGCTGGTCGAACCTGAAGAAGTCGCAGAGGCCTTTGATATCCTGGAAAACTCAGGAAAGGTGCGGCACTTTGGCGTATCGAATCAGAATCCGATGCAGATTCAATTGCTCAAGAAATTTGTGAAGCAGCCACTTGTCGCGAATCAATTACAATTAAGTATCACCAACGCCAATATGATTTCGAATGGAATCAATGTAAACATGGAGAATGATTCAGCAATCACCCGTGACGGAAGTGTTCTTGATTTTTGCAGACTGCATGACATGACAATCCAACCTTGGTCTCCATTCCAATATGGATTCTTTGAAGGTGTCTTCCTTGGAAACGAGAAATTTCCAGAATTGAATCAGCAGATTGATGAAATTGCAGCCAAATATGAAGTTAGCAACACGACAATTGCGACTGCGTGGCTGTTACGTCATCCCGCGAATATGCAGCCAGTGATTGGTACGATGAATATTGACCGGTTAACGGACTGTGTGAAAGCAAGCGAGATTCATTTAACACGTGAAGAATGGTATCAAATCTACCGTGCTGCAGGAAATATCCTCCCTTAAATACGCAAAAACTATTGGTATTAATGGTAAACACCGGTAATATCAAAAAAGTTAAGACGAACTTTGCAACATAATTGTAATAAATTGAGATTTAGCTCAGTAGCTATCACTACTGGGCTTTTTACATTATATTGTATTGGAAAAGTCCCATTTTCAGACTATTAAATGAATATAGATATACTATTGCAATATAATTGCCACAGCTGTAAAGGTTTTAACATACGCCTGTTATTTGTTAGTGAAAAATCCATGTTAGGATTAGGTTAAATTAGCTGACAAAAAACAGGGAGGATAAAAAATTGCTAAAAAAAATTAAAACATTCATAGCAGTTGCTGTACTCTCAGGAACTATGAGTGCTAATGTACAAGCTGCAACAATAAATGTAAAACAAGACGATACCCGTTGGGACCAATATAATCTAACCTTAGAAAAAATCCAAAAAGATGCGGATTCGCTTGAAACAGACATCCCCGTAAATCCAGCAGCACCAACTGTTTCGGAACCATTTCCGGTTTCCGCCAAGCCGCTTATTGCACATGCAAAAAAGAAGAGTGCATCTCCAATCAAATTAACGAGCAGCATTACGTCAAAAGAAACAAAAAAAGTAAAAGAAACAGAAAAAGTAAAAGAAACAAAAGAAATAACAGTGAAAGCTACTGCCTACACCGCTTCATGTGAAGGATGTTCAGGAATAACCAAAACTGGTATTAATATTAAGGATAACCCCCAAAAAAGGTCATCGCCGTTGATCCCTCTGTTATTCCACTCGGAAGTAAAGTCTATGTAGAAGGCTTTGGTGAGGCAATCGCGGCTGATACCGGAGGCGCGATTAAGGGAAAGCGCATCGATATCTTTATCCCATCTGAACAAGATGCACTTGATTTTGGCGTAAAAAAATTAAAAGTCACCATTTTAAACTAAGATGACAAACCAGCTGATTCGAATGATCTTCATTACCTAAAAACACTGCAACACCTTTATGCACAAAGGGGTTGCAGTGTTTTTTACATAAATATAAACGACACCATTTTCTGATCATTAATTTATTTTAGAAATATTATTGCAATATAAATGCCATGGTCGTAAACGATTTAACATCTGCCTGTTCTTTGTTTCAGAAAATTCTATGTTACGATGATAAAAACTTAGCAACCAAAGAACATGGAGGGTAAAAGAATGCTTAAAAAAATGATTATGCTTATAGCAGTTGCTGTACTCTCAGGAACTGTAAGTGCTAATGTACAAGCTGCAACTGTTACTGTACAAAAAGGAGACACCCTTTGGGAATTATCACGTGAAAATAATACATCTTTAGAAAATATACATAAGATGAATCATCTTGCAACCGACCTCATTCACCCTGGGGACGTGCTAACGATTGCCCCCGAAAAACATTATAACGTTAAACAAGGTGACACTTTATGGGACATTGCCGAAGCGCATTCCGTAACTGTTTCGCAAATTAAAGAATGGAACAAGTTAGATTCCGATCTCATCCATCCAGGATTAAGTCTATTAATCTATGAGGGTTTACATAGTACTAATAAATTTGTATCAGAAAAATCAATGAAACCTGCCACACAAATATCAAAGAATAGTAATCCTGTGACAAAAGCTGCAGGCGCTAGTAATACAGCAGATTCAAGAGAAATAACAGTGAAAGCTACTGCCTATACGGCTTCCTGTGAGGGATGTTCCGGCATTACCAAAACTGGAATTAACCTTAAAGCAAACCCCAATAAAAAGGTCATCGCCGTCGATCCATCTGTGATCCCGCTTGGCAGTAAAGTTCATGTAGAGGGCTTTGGTGAAGCCATCGCCGCAGATATAGGCGGAGCGATTAAAGGCAAGCGAATTGATGTCTTTATTCCATCTGAACAAGATGCAATCGATTTTGGCGTAAAAAAATTAAAAGTCACCATTTTGAATTAAACTCCCAAACTATCCAGAATTATCCCTATAAACAAAAACACTGCAGAACCTCTATCGACAAAGGGATTGCAGTGTTTTTTATTGTAAACAACTAACTCCAAAAAGAAGTTAAATTCAAATATTACAACAGAACAAAAGAAATTTCACCGATAGACAAAATATGACAAAGTTCACACTTTTCAATCTAGTAGAATAGTATTAAAATTAAAGTATAATATAATACTATGTACTATATGTTTTGAATGTGGAACCATAGGCTTTAAGTCGAAAGACATCAAGCGCTGGTTTTTTTTAGATATCGGAGGGAACTTTAATGGAAAATGCTGTTAACGAATCGGTCGAAGGAATGGACAAACAACGGTCTAAATCACCCAAACGACCGGCAAAATGGAAGCCTATTTTGATAGGTATTATCGTCATCATTGCAGTTATTATTGCGGCAATCAGCTATTATCAGGCAAACTACTTTAATGCTCATATCAAAATTAATGACACAAATGTTGGTGGACTGACGGCCGAACAGGCACTGAACAAATTAAAAACAACCGTATTAAAAAACGAAGTTTATGTCGAAAACCAACAAATAATTGATGGAAATGATACGAAGATGGGCTTTACGGATAAAGATCTGCCAGGTGTCAAAGAATTATTAAAAAGCCAGCGAACGTACTTTCCTTCTTCAAAGGCGAAAGAATTTTCATTCATACCTAGCCAACCCGATCCGTATCGCAGCGAAGAGATGAAGAAACAAGTCAAAGAAAAGCTCCTATCAATGAATGAGAGTTTAACGGCTCCTTTAGATGCGAAGGCCAGTTTGGAAGAAGGTAAAGTTGTCATCTCAAAAAGTAACGATGGACAGCAGCTTGATATTGCCAGTCTATTAAAAGACTATGAAAAGCAAGGATATACGAGCGAAATCCGTTTGAAGCCTGTATACATCCAGCCAATCAAAGAAGATAGTTCGATTGTAAAAGATGAACAGAAAAGGCTAGAAGAGCTTCTTCTGCAAACCGTTAATTATAAGGTCCAGGATAAAGTATATTCTTTAAAAGGCAGCGAATTAATCCAAAATGCCTCGGTGACAAAAGACTTAAAGGTTAAGATTGACCCTAGCGATATAAAGGAGAAAATCGCTGATATTAATAGTTCTCAATCGACATTGGATAAAAATTTTAAGTTTAAGACCCATTCAGGTTCAGTCGTCACAGTTAAAGGAAAAGGCTATGGTTGGGCATTAGATGTCGACAAAGAAGCAAAACAAGTGAAGTCCGCTTTTGAAAAAGGAGAAAACTCTATTACTGCTTCTCATACAACCGGACATGGCTGGAGTGGTGAAGGTTATGGTTTTGAAACGACATCAAACCATGGAATCGGTAGTACCTATGCTGAAGTTTCGATTGCACAGCAGCGTATTTGGGTTTATAAAAATGGGAAATTGGTTGTTACTACGAATGTTGTGACCGGTAAACACAGCACCGGTAATGATACCTCCAAAGGAGTATGGTATATCCTTTATAAACGATCACCTTCCATGCTAACGGGCAGAGAACTTGGAGGAAAACCTAGTTATCAAGTAAAAGTTGATTATTGGGCACCATTTACAAATGATGGACAAGGATTTCACGATGCAGGCTTTCGGTCTAACTGGGCAAGTAATGCCTACTTAAATGCTGGATCACATGGCTGCGTCAATACACCACCTAGTGTAATGGGAACTGTTTATAATACACTCAGCACTTACGACCCAGTTGTCATCTATTAAACAATCGATTCGAATCAGGAAATCGTTAATGATTTCCTGGTTTTTTTATTTTATTCAAATCTGATGATTGAAATATGTCAGTTAGAGGTTTCAGCAGTATAGGAAAAAGAGCATTTCTGAGAAGGAGAATGCTCTTTTTACCTTTATTAGACAAGTAGCTTAATTAACTCATCATTTGCTTGAACTTTCCCAGCTTTAGCGGGGACCACATCTAAATATTGATTGGTATTCGTAATCACTACAGGTGTTTTTACATCAAAGCCTTTAGCTTTAATTTTATCCATTTCAAATTGAATCAATAAATCGCCCTTCGCCACAGTATCCCATTGTTTTACTTGAGAAGTGAAAAATTGACCTTTTAAATTAATCGTATCTACCCCAATACAAATTAAGATTTCAGCTCCATCCTCGGACGTAATACCAATGGCATGTTCAGTTGGGAAAAGAGTGGTGATTGTTCCGTTAACGGGTGAAATCACCTCGCCCTTCGTGGGTTCAATTGCAATTCCTTTACCGACCATCTCTGTTGAAAAAAGCGGATCGCTAATTTCACTTAATGGAATAATTTCTCCGCTTAACGGACTTAGAATCGTTTCTCTCTTTACATTCGCTAGTCTAAATTCTTTCACGGTTTTGGCAAGCTCTATGTCACTTTTCCCTTCATATCCAACTAAAAGTGTCAGCACCAATGCGATAACTAAAGATGTTAATGTACCAATTAAATAGAATCCGATTGGTACAAATACAGGAATAGACAAGAAACTTGGGAGAGCAAATGCCGTCCCTTTCACCCCCAGTGCCCCATTAATCGCTCCGCCAATTGCTCCGGCTAGTGCAACAATCACCATCGTTCGTTTGTACCGGACGAGGATACCATAAGTGATGATTTCTGTTGTCCCTGCTAAGGCACCGGGAACAAGCCCGGATCCAGCAAGTGTTTTCAGATCCTTGTCTCTTGTTTTTAACAGTACTCCAAAGCCCATTCCGATTTGAGCAAAAGGTGCTGCGGCAATCATTGGGCTGAGCGGATCACCGCCCGTCGCAAGGTTTGCGATAAATATTGGAATAATGGCCCAGTGGAGTCCTAATATGGTGAGGAATGACCATGCTGCTCCCATCACAGCACCTGTAAGCATCCCGCTTTTTGAACTTAAAAATTTGATCACCACTGCTAAAGCCCCTCCGACATAAGTACCGAAGGGACCAAAAACAAGCACGGTCAATGGGACAATAATAATTAATGAAATTAGTGGATTCACAAACATTTGTAAGTCCTTATAGATTACTCTTTTCAAAAGCTTGTCTAAGACGGAATACATGGAAACAGCAATTAAGATGGGAAAAACAGTTGATGAATAATTCGCTAATATAACTGGAATTCCTAAAAAATCTACATTTTGAGCTTTTGATGCAACTAATCCCGTATAATGTGGTTCCAAAAGCGCAGCACCAATCGCACCTCCAACAAAGCCGTTGGCTCCAAGCTTTGCGGCCAATGTGATTCCAAGAAAAACAGGGAAGAAGTAAAAAATTGCATGTCCGGCTGCAGAAAGAATAGCATAGGTCCCGCTTTTATCAGATAACCATCCTAAGGTTACTAAAATAGCCAATAAAGCTGAAATTAATCCAGCTCCAGCAAGGACCCCCAAAATAGGTGCAAAACCGCCGCTAACCACTCCTAGGATCTTATTCATGACCGTTTCCTTTTCTTCTTTAGGGACATCGTTTGAAATAGTTGTCGTTGTCATTCACCTGTTCTCCTTGTTAGCGAATTTCCATTAGATAAAACAATTTCTATATGCAAGAACACTATCTTATGCTTTCCATTTTCTAATCACGATATTTTAAAAATTTCTTTCACCGTGGAAAATGAAGGCACAAAAGGAGCCTTCCTTTAGACCAAAGGATAGGCTCTTATTTTGTGCTGATAGACACAGACCTATTAGTCTAATTGATAATAGCTGCATACAACTTGTCCAACTGCTTTAGCAGCTACTAGGAGTGCGTCTTCATCGATATCAAATTTTGGATGATGATTGAAGTAAGGACTTTCTACCCCTTTTGGTGTACAAGCGATGTAAAAGAAGCAAGCAGGGAATTTTTCAGCGTAATAAGCAAAGTCTTCGGAAGGAGGCATCGCCGGAAATTCTTTCACTTCCTTTATATCTTTATCATTCATGCTTCGTAAACTTTCTGCAACCTGTGCAGTAATCTCGGGGTTGTTGTATAAAGGCGGATAATCCGGAGCATAAGTAAGCTTGCAGGTTACGCCAAATTCTTCTTCAATTCCTCTAACAATCCGTTTAACTTCCTTCTCAATCGTATCTTTTGTTTCTACAGTCATATAGCGAATATCGCCTTCTAGTTCTACGCTGTCCTTGATTACATTGAATGTCCCTTTTCCATCAAAGGATCCAATGGTGATAACACCCACATCGAATGGACTTAATCTGCGGCTGACTATGGTTTGCGCTGCTGTTACAAAATATGCCGCAGCAACAATGGCATCGTTAGCTAAATGTGGAGAGGAACCATGTCCACCTTTTCCTTGTACTTTTAATTTCATGTATGCCCGTCCATTGAAGGAATACCCAGCATGATAACCGACTGTTCCCGCAGGTCCCATCGGTAACAAATGAATCCCATAAATGGCATCCAAGTCGTCAATCAAGCCAGATTCGACAATACTTTTTGCTCCACCCGGTGGAACTTCTTCTGCATGTTGGTGAATGACTTTGATGGTACCCGGGATGGAGTCCTTTAATTGAATTAAGCAATCAGCTAAAACTAACATGTAAGCTGTATGTCCGTCATGTCCGCACGCATGCATGACACCTTCATTCTTTGACTTAAACGGCACATCCGCTTCTTCTACAATAGGAAGTGCATCAAAATCAGCGCGAAGTCCAATGGTTTTCCCCGGTTTTCCTCCTTTAATCGTTACGATAATGCCATTCCCATTCCCAACATTCGTTTGGATGTCAACATCTTTACCTTTATAGAAATCGATAATATACTGAGCTGTTTTCTCCTCTTTAAAAGAGACCTCAGGATTTTCATGTAAATGGCGGCGGATTTCGATGATTTCTTCTTTACGTGATTCTAACATGCTTATTAAATTGCCTTTCATCATTTTCGGCTCCATAATAGCCTCCTAATTAGAAATATAAGTACAAAAGGGATAGTTTTAAAAAAAGAGCCCTAATTCCTCCTCAAAATGAGGAATTAGAGCCAAATCCACTAGTAATTGTTTCTAACTTATTTGTTTTTGTTTCTGCTTTCCTAGTTGATGCACTTTTTCATATTTGCTATACATTAGCCATGCAACAACTGAGAAAATAACGGGTCCTGCTACGCTCCAAATGGTTGTTTGCATATCTCCTTCTAAAGCTGGCTGCATGATACTAAAGAAATTTGCAAGTCCAACGGTTAGAACGACGATTATTGACCAGAAATTTGCACTTCCTTGCGTTTTAAATATGATAAACGGCTTATTGATTTCCACCTTTTTCTTAAAATAAGGGAAGGCAAGTGCAATAAATACATAGGGGATCGTCATAGCCACGTTAGTCATCGACACTAATATGTTAAAAAATGCAGCCATTGTGCTTCCTCCGAAAGCGATGAGTGCAATCATTAAACAAACAATCGCAGCTTGAATCCACATAGCATTAATAGGTATTCCATTCTTTGTTTCACCGACTTTTCCAGGCCATAATCCCTTAGGTGTTCCTTCAATTAGCTGCTTAAGCGGTGCAAACATTAAGGTAAAGAACGCACCGGACAATGCTAGGAACATGGAAAGTCCGACAAATCTTGCAACCCCAAAGCCCAGAGCCGTAGCTGCAGCATGGCTAGCACCAAAAGCTGTTCCAAGTGAATAGCCTAAATTGGCCATTACGATATAACTTGCATTCCCCAGGTTAACATTTTCAATCCCCATTACATCTGCCCAGTTTGTGAATACACCAATTAACAGTATTCCTAATGAATAGCCTACAGAGATGATAGTGGCAGATAAAAGAATTCCTTTCGGAAACGTTTTTTCCGGATTTTCCGTTTGGTCCACTAACCCGCCTACTGCTTCAAGTCCACCATAAGCGAATAAAGCATAGACTACAAATGCTAATGAAGCGATAATATCTCCTGCATATATTGGATTAGGTGTTTGAGTAAATGAATGTATCCCTGAAATCGGCTGTGCTAATTGTCCTTGATTACCGATAAGAACTGCGATTGCACCAACCCAAAGAAATACATTCAATAACAAGACGGCAGAACCACCCAAATTAGTGACTTTCTTAATTTTATCCAGACCCTTGGTTGATGTATAGGTTACAGCAAGAATCCAAACAATTCCTAAAACGCCTAGTACCTGAGGACCTCGGAGATTAACTAAAGTCCAGTTTTGCGTTGTATCTTCTCCAAAAATCGCATTTGACACCGGAACCCACATACCAGATGCCACATTAACCATCCAAGTTATATAAGAAAAATACCACATGAACGTTCCTATAAATGCAAATTTCGAGCCGATGGATTTCTCCATCCATGAATAGATGCCACCTTTTTCGTCTTTAAAGGCGGAACCAAATTCAGCTACCATTAATGCAAAAGGGACAAAGAAGGTGATCGCTGAAAAAATGTACCAAGGAATAGCAGCATAACCCATCTTATAAAATGATCGTGGAATGTTGTTAAATCCATAAACAGAAGTAAAAATCATTAATACAAGGGATATTAAAGTCAAATTTTTGGTTATCTTTGTGTTTGACGCCATCTATTTTCTCCCCTTAATTTGTCATCATCGTCCTTCCTTAGTATGACCTTATATTTATTCTATATAAATATTTGGGCTGGAAGAGATGGAGGAAATAAATAGCCTATTGTATCCCGGTAAGGTTGATACAAATTATGGCAGCGGTCCAATCCTGACTTGGGAGGATAAGCGCTTTGAAGAGTGGGGACAAAGCATCCTATATATTAATTACTGATTTATAAAAGTAGTAACTTAAAAAGGGACGCTGATGCGCCCCTCTGTACTTCATTCTTATGCTGCTTTTCTTAGTGCAGTTACCTATTTTTTTCTTGTATCCGTATGGAGTCATCCCTTTTAACTCATGGGGAGTCATTTGCTTCCAGAGTCTTTTAACAACTTATGACGAACATAGTCAAGATGTAAAAACATTTGGTGAAAAGCCTCAAAAGGATCTCTTTTTTCCAATGCTTGATAAATAGCCAGGTGATGTTGAATGGTTCGTTCTGGTTCGCGAATTTTTATTTCACTATTGGTTTTGACGTGGGTAACAATTAATGTATCAATCATTCCCTCCACAATTGGATTATTCGCACTTAAGGCAATAGTCCGGTGAAATTCAATGTCTGCTTCCCCATAGTTACCCTCTTTGTTGTTGGCAATGGCTTCAATCGTCCCTTTTAATCGTTTAAGCTCATCGTCGCTGATTTTTTCAGCAGCTATCGTTATTAATCCCAATTCCAAGGCCATTCGGGCTTCTAACATTGCCTGCAGATTATCATGCGCTAAGGATAGCATAATAGAGAAGGGATGACTGCTAATTTTATTATTAAAAAATGTACCTTCCCGTGTTTTTCGGTTAATAACACCCAATGATTCAAGAGAACTAAGTGCCTCCCGTAACACAGGGCGGCTGACATTAAGTATTTCCATTAGTTCCATTTCTGTAGGAAGTTTCTCGCCCGGCTTCATTTGACCACTAACCAATAGTTGGATAATATTTTCGACTACCTGCTTAGATAAAGTATTGCGGTGTACTGAATCAACTTTTATTTTTTTAGGAGTTTCGTCCATCGTTAGGCCCCTTGTATAACCAATTTTGTAAGCCTATTATAATCTATTTATATCTCTTTTCACCAGCGATTACAAAAAACGCTGCCATATATTAGCAGCGTTCGGTTTACTATATTTTCAATACACGGCATACATTTTCTGCCGCAAAAGCTAAATTTTCTTCCCCGCATTCGAGTGCTTCCTCTAATGTGGTCACTCCTTTTAAGATCCCAATAATGGCAGTAAATCCGTTGTCATACAGGGACTCGACTCCATTGCCAATTCGACCAGCAAACGCGATCACTGGAACAGAATATTTTTCAGCGATCGCAGCAACGCCATAAGGTGTTTTACCAAACAAAGTCTGGCCATCAATGCTGCCTTCTCCTGTAAAAACGTAGTCTGCTCCCTTGACTTGCTCCTCGAGGCCGGTATACTCAATGACTAGATCAATTCCTTTTTTAAGCTGGGCATTTAAAAAAGCCAATAGCCCCGCACCAAGCCCGCCTGCGGCTCCAGCACCATCCAAATGGGCAATATCTTCACCTAATAGTTTTTTAATCACATCAGCAAAATGTGCTAAATTTTGGTCAAGAATTCTTACCATTTCCGGGGTTGCTCCTTTTTGGGGGCCAAAAATAGCTGATGCTCCATTGTCGCCAATTAATGGATTGGTGACATCACAGGCAACATCCATTTGCACGGTTTTAATCCGTTCATCTAATCCGCTCATGTCAATGGAATGTAATCGATGTAACGTTCCACCGCCAAACGGCAGTTCATTTCCATCTTGATCCTTAAATGAAACTCCCAGTGCCTGCAGCATTCCTGCTCCACCATCATTGGTGGCACTTCCGCCAATTCCAATCAGGAACCGCCTTACACCTTTGTCTAAAGCATGTTTGATTAATTGACCCGTTCCATAGGTTGTTGTCAGTAACGGGTTTCTTTCTTTTGGTTTGATTAATTCAAGACCACTTGCACTGGCCATCTCAATCACAGCCGTTTGCCCTTCGCCCAAAAGGCCATATTCCGCAATTACTTTTTCTCCTAATGGACCAATGACTTCTGTCTTTATGATTTCTCCGTTCGTCATACTCACGAGAGAATCTACTGTTCCTTCTCCGCCGTCAGCCATGGGAACGATCACACATTCCGAATGAGGAAATACTGCTTTTATCCCTTTTTCCATTGCAAGGGCAGCTTTCTTTGCCGTCATACTTTCCTTAAATGAATCGGGAGCTAGTACAAACTTCATAACAATCTGTCCTTTACGTTTTATAAGTTTTATATTTTTGAAAAGAGAAGGGTGACTATTCAAGCCACCCTTAAATTTTTAACGAACAAGGCAAGGACGCTTGTTATCAAATTTCCAGCCAGGGATGTAGAACTGCATACCGACTGAGTCATCACGAGAGTTAAGTCCCATATTATTGTATACTTCATGCGCCTTCAAGATTTGGTCCATATCTACTTCAACACCTAAACCTGGCTTATCAGGAATCGCTAAGTGCCCATCCACGATTTGGAATGGATCCTTCGTTAAACGCTCAATTCCTTCCTGCCAAATCCAGTGTGTATCGATTGCTGTAATTTCACCAGGAGCTGCCGCAGCCACATGAGTAAACATCGCAAGTGAGATATCAAAGTGGTTATTAGAGTGAGACCCCCAAGTTAGTCCCCAATCATTACACATTTGTGCTACACGCACAGAACCTTGCATCGTCCAGAAGTGCGGGTCAGCAAGCGGAATATCAACTGATTGCAGTGAAATCGTGTGGCCCATTTGACGCCAGTCTGTCGCGATCATATTCGTTGCTGTTGGAAGACCTGTTTGTCTCCTGAACTCCGCCATGACTTCACGGCCTGAGTAGCCATTTTCTGCACCGCATGGATCCTCAGCATAGGTTAGAATGCCATGCATATCCTTACAAAGCTCAACCGCTTCTTTTAATGACCAAGCACCATTTGGATCAAGGGTGATTCTAGCATCAGGGAATCTTTCTTTTAGTGCTTTAATCGCTTTGATTTCTTCTTTCCCTTCCAAAACGCCGCCTTTTAGCTTAAAATCTTTAAAGCCATAAAGTGCTTGGGATGCCTCTGCTAGACGTACAACTGCTTCAGGAGTTAACGCTTCTTCATGGCGGATTCGGTACCATTCCACTTCAGAATCCGGATGGCCGTAATAAGGTAAATCCGTCCGATTACGGTCGCCAATATAGAACAAGTATCCAAGTGTTTTTACTTTATCACGCTGCTGGCCTTCACCCAGAAGAGCAGCAACAGGAACATTTAAATGCTTTCCTAATAGATCAAGCAGGGCAGCCTCAATCGCAGTAACGGCGTGAATCGTGATTCGTAAGTCAAATGTTTGTAGACCGCGGCCAGCTGAATCACGACCAACAAATTCTTTTCTTACTTCATTTAAGATATTGTTATAGTTACCGATTGATGAGCCGACTACAATGGCTCTTGCATCTTCAAGCGTTTTACGGATGCTTTCGCCGCCTGGTACTTCACCAACACCGACATTACCATTGCTATCCTTTAAAATCACAATGTTTCTAGTAAAATAGGCACCGTGTGCGCCGCTAAGATTTAATAACATACTGTCACGGCCGGCAACAGGATATACTTCCATTTCTGTAACAACCGGAGTAGCATTTATCACTTTCTCAACTGTTTTCATGGGGATATCTCCAATCCAAATGATTTAGTTTTTGGCTGTGTTAAACTTATCTGTTGATTGCAGCTAAAATCAACAAATAAATTTAACACAGCCTCGTTTTTAAAAAGAGAGAACGCAGAATTCGTCCATGCCACGTTCTCTATAGTATTTTTTTAATATGAATTATCTTGAAATTTCTACATTCGCTAATTTTTCATAGTATTTTAATAGACTGCTGTGGTCATCGAACTCATGACCATCCACCTTTAAGGCATACATCATTTCTAAAACAGCTGCAGTTAATGGAGCTGGAGCGCCAAACTCGTGGCTAGTTTCCATCGCATTTGATAAGTCTTTAATGTGTAAATTGATACGGAAACCTGGGTTGAAGTTACGGTCTAACATCATTGGTGCTTTTGCATCTAGTACCGTACTTCCAGCTAGACCGCCGCGGATGGCTTGATAGACAGCTTCTGGATTTACTCCAGCTTTTTGAGCTAGTACAAATGCTTCAGAGACAGCTGCAATGTTTAAAGCAACGATGACTTGGTTTGCAAGCTTTGTTACGTTACCAGCACCAATTTCACCCACATGGACAACCGATCCAGCCATGGCCGCTAAAACCTCTTGCACTTCTTCAAAAACTTCTTTCTTACCGCCAACCATAACAGAAATCGTCCCATCAATTGCCTTTGGCTCGCCTCCGCTGACAGGAGCGTCTAACATGTCCACGCCCTTTTCGATTAATGCTCGATAGACTTCTTGAGAAGCAGCCGGTGCGATGGAACTCATGTCAATATAGATTAATCCTTCACGTGCACCTTCGATTAGTCCGTTTTCTCCTAAAGCAACAGCTTTTACGTTTGGAGAGTTTGGAAGCATAGTAATCACGATATCTGCTTTTTCAGCAATTGCTTTTGGAGTTGTTGCTACTTCTGCACCTAATTGTTCAAGTTCGTTTACAGCCTCTTTATTAAAGTCACTAACGATTAACTGGTAACCAGCTTTGATCAAGTTTTTGCTCATAGGCTTCCCCATAATTCCTAGTCCAATAAATCCAATTTTCTTCATTTCTACTTCACTCCTACAAATTTTTTTATTAAAAGAGGTACAAGTTTGTACTTCTTATTTAGAAATTTTAAAACCAGGCAGCAAACCCCATCTAAATGGGTGGGGGGATTGATCGTTTACCGCCCGATTGACTCAAAAGAAAGTAATTATCCAATCACCATATTAAGAAGTAAGACACCAATCAAACCAATGATGGCAAGTGCAGTTGTATAAGTTGTTCTTATTTTTATTGCTTCAGGGACGGATAAATTAAGGTATTCCTTAAACATCCAGAAGCCTGGGTCAGTTACGTGAGAGAAAGCAATACTTCCGCATGTAACGGCAAGTGTCATTAATTCCATGCTAATTCCTGAAGCTTGTGCAATAGGAAGTACTACTCCAGAAGCAGTCATAACGGCAACAGTTGCTGAACCAAGAGCAATACGTAAGAGAGCAGCAATGATCCAAGCAAGCACGATTGGAGACATGTTCCAACCACCTGTGATATCTTTGATATAATCGGCAATCCCACCATCAACAAGTACTTGCTTAAATGCGCCGCCTGCGCCAATAACCAAAATGATCATGGCCATTGGCTTAACTGCATTGGAACAAGACTGCATAACATCTTTTAATGGACGACCAATTTTTGGTCCAAGCAGCCACATAGAGATTAAGAGAGCGATTAATAGTGCCATTTCTGATGAACCGAAGAAATCCATTGCGTGCCTAAATCCGTTACCTTCTGGTAAAAATATAGTTGAGAAAGCATCAATTGCCATAAGGATTACTGGAATAAGAGCAACGAAAATACTTGATCCAAAGGATGGCATTTCTTCCTCTTTAAACGTTTTGTTTGTAATAATCCCTTCAGGGATGGCTGGATTAATTTTTTTAATAAATGGCAATCTAGTCCATGTAAGTGCGATAAAAGTAGCCGCAGGTATTGCAATAATTAAACCGTATAAAAGAGTTAATCCCATGTCAGCATGGAAGACATCAGCAACTGCTGCTGGTCCAGGGTGTGGCGGAAGAAAACTATGACAGGTTGACAATCCAACTGACATTGGAATAGCAACCCATAATAGATTTAATTTTGTTTGACGTGCAATAACAAATACTAGTGGAATTAATAAGACAAACGCTACTTCAAAGAACATTGTTATACCAAGAACAAATGCAGCAATTAATATAGAAATTTGAATACGTTTAATTCCCATCTTATCTACTAAACTAGTAGCAATACGTTGTGCGGCTCCCGCATCAGCCATAACGGTTCCAAGCATAGCACCGATACCAACAATAAGGGCCGTGCCGCCCAGTTGGCCTCCAAGGCCATCACCAATGGTTTCCCAAATTTGATCCAATGGCATTCCCACGAGGAGACCGACAAATATAGAAGTCAAGAGAAGGGCTATGAACCCGTTCATTTTTAGCGGAATCATTAAAACTAGTAAAAGGACAACTGCTAAGGCAACATACAATAATGGCATGTTATTTCTTCCTTCCCTTAGGAAATTAATAAATTTGGTAGAGTTCTAAATCTTTTAAAACATTTTCTAAGATTGTTTTGCTTTCTGGATTCATCTCTGCTGCAGGCGCAAATGAATAACCCACATCAATTCCTACCATTCTTAAACCTTCTTTTAATACGACAGGGAATGTTGCTTTGTCCACAGCTAAGCGTAATGGAGCAAGTTTAAACTGCAATTCTAGTGATTTTTGATAGTCGCCAGCCACAAATGTATTGTAAATATCTGCTACTAGTTTAGGAGCAATATTTCCTGTACTTGCAATCGCACCAGTGGCACCATGACATAAACCTGCATAAATGAGCGTGTCGCGTCCGAGTAATACGGAAAAAGATTCACGAGGAGTTACTCGTAAGTACTCAGCTGTTTTCGTCATATCACCGCTCGAGTCTTTAATTCCAATTATGTTGTCAACCTTACTAAGTTCTTCACACGTCTTCACATCAATTTTCACTTGGGTACGTGCTTCATTCCCATACAGAATAACGGGAAGGTTTGTTGACTTGGCAATGGCTTTAAAGTGCTCAGCTAACTCCGTTTGAGTTGGTGACATAAAGTATGGTGTAAGGACAGATAGTGCTGATACACCGCCAATTTCTTCAACCATTTGAGCAGTTTGGATACAGTCTCTCGTCGTAATCTCACTGGCTCCACAATAAATGGGAACTCTGCCAGCTGTATGATCAACTGTGACTTCTACAACCCGGCGCTTTTGCTCTGGTGTTAACCCGTAAATTTCACCACTGCTCCCTAGAATGAATAAACCATGAACACCGCCTGCAATTGTGTAATCAATTACTTTTCTTAAAGCATCTTCCATCAAGTTACCATTTTGATCTAAAGGTGTGACTAATGCGGGTATGACCCCTTTTGGCTTAAACATTGATTTAACTCCTCCTTGCTCTTCAATTTTAAAAAATTCCTGAAACTCCAACAAGTTCATCAAATTTGTGAACTGATTCACATAGTTTACTTTTGGAAAAGGTTATTATTTTGATTAGCACTTTTTTTAACTTAGTAATCTAATAATAACCACTTGGAGTGAACACTAATGCGAAAGTTGTTACAAATAATAGACATGTGATAATGGAGTACATTTAAAGATTAATAGACGTTGTGTTTATTTGTGAATTTCTTCACATGTCTATTGTAAACGGCTTCGGTGTAAATATCTTCATTCAGTTTGCTAAAGTATATCTATAATTTTTTAGGCAAATGAACAAGAGGATTATGGTTTTATAAGAGTTTAAAATTGTCAAGATAGCTTATGTGACCGCTTTATTACAATAAATCAACTATATTTTAAACTTTATATCATTTCTAGTAACCGTTTACATTTTTATTGTATAATTGTCTTACAAATAAATCAATCATTCAAATTACTAAGAAACCTTATTATTTTTTAGGCAAACTTACAAATCATTTAGAAAACCTATATTCCTAAAGGGGGAACTGCCAATGAAAATAAATAGAGTACTCGCTCAGGAGATTGCGGATAAAGTAATGATGGTTATTCCTTATAATGTAAACATCATGGATGAAGTGGGGATGATTATTGGAAGTGGGAACGCCAATCGAATCGACACTTTTCATCAAGGGGCCATTTCAGCGGTTGAACGTGGAACGATTGTCTCCATTTATGATTCAGAAGGCTCTTCAAAGCCAGGTGTAAATATCCCATTCCATTTCAAGCAGGAAATAATCGGGGTAATTGGAATTAGCGGGGAACCCACAATTGTTGAACCTTTTGCAGAGTTAGTCCGCGTTACGGCGGAATTATTAATTAACCAGGAATTTTTATTTAGAGAACGCAGAATACAAGAGCAAATGAAGGAAGAGTTTTTATATCAGTGGGTATTTCGACTAGATGAATATGATGCAGCTTTTATTAATAATGGGGAGGCTATTGGCATCAATCTTAAATTGGAGAGAAAGGCCATTATCGTGAAGGGAGAAACGATAAAAGAACCCTATTTAAAAGAGCAGGAATTTACATTCAAACTGAATAAATCTAATGTTTTATTCATTGTGCCAACTGATAGTGATCTCTTAAAGCGATTAGAACCGATGATTACTCAGCAGAGTACCAAAATTGGAATCGGTGATAGCAGTACGCATGTAGCAAAATCAGTACACGAAGCAAAGCGAGCAATCGATATAGCAGAAAGACTAGGAATGCCATCCACTTACTGCTATTATCAGGAGCTAAAGTTTATTGATTATTTGACCAATAAAGATCAGTCATTTAGCGAAATTAGTCATTTTTTTCAGGAGCTTGAGATTACCCCTAAAGGCCAAGAGCTTATTGACACACTTCTTTGCTATATAAAAAACAGTGGGGATATGAATGCCATTTCTAAGGAACTTCATATCCATCGGAACAGTTTAGCTTATCGTTTACAGAGGATTGAAATTTTGACAAACAAAAATCCAAAAAAATTCACAGATTTATTTCAACTCTATACTGGTTATGTTATTTATAAAATGCGGGATTCAGAGTAAAAGTTGTTTTTGCATAAAAAATCAGCCTATGTGAAGGCTGATTTCTTTTGAATCTATATTTCAACTAATATATGAAATAATGACAATTCCAATAAGAGCAAAGATTGATAGATGGAGTCCATTCGCACGCAGTCCTGTTTGAACACCTGAAATTCCCGAAAAACGGCTGACCAATAAGTTCAAAGAACATAGTAACCAAATTATCGGTAATTTCAACTTCAACATCTTCCGGGGATGTTAAAGGCAAGGCACCTTCTAGTGGCCCGCTGTTGTCTTTATTTCTTGGCAAAATGCTGCCATTCCCAATAAACGTGCAATAACCACTGGATTTTAGCCATTCGCGAATCATATTTTGTTTTTTTACCAATTCATAAGCAGCATTTAATTTGATGAGATCAAACTTGGCAATAAACTCCTCCACTTCTTTTGGAAGCATTCTGCAGAATATGCGCATAGCTTTTACCGCTTTACCTACAATAATACCCACCCAAAGGAGACCAAGAGTAATAAACTTATCTTAAAAAAGGTACCTCTCTGGTCTTTTTACACTGTATCCAAAATGTTATTATCAAAACCTCATTTACTTATGATAAGGTTCACCGTAACAACTTAAGTGGCGGTTTTTAATACTATTTCCTCTTGTAATGACATAAATGTCCGGAATTGATCATCTAGGATTTCCTCTATCAACTATCAAACATCCTTTTACGACTATTTTTTCTCTACATTTTCCTTCTACTCTTATGTTATGCTCCGCTTGTTTGATAGTCAGAGTTACTAGATCCCCCACATAAACAGGGGCGATAAAGGTAAATTCATACTGACTCAAAAACTCATGAGGTGTGAGAATTTCATTTGAAAGCACACTTAACACTCTGGCCACAGTTAACATCCCATGGGCAATTTTATTCATGAATCCTTGTTGTTTCGCCGCTTCTTTATCTAAATGAATGGGATTGCTATCACCTGAGATAACCGCATATTGTTCAACGTCCTTTTCCGTAATTTGATAGGTAATCGCATTCATGACAAACCACCCAAGGTCAAATCAGATATTCCTTCAAAGCAGAGTTTTCCATCCCTATTAAATAAAAATAAAGTTTGTTTCATAAAAGTAAGGTTGTGACGTTGGTATTGATCTGTAACTTCTACTACCGCTTTGTAGATCTCTTCAATATACATTCTTTGATGCTGTATACATTTCTGTTTTCGATGAATAATAGGATGTTTGAGTTCCCAAGGGGTTTCAAGCCATTTATAAGCGATCATAGGCATTGTTGGAGGAAGAGGAATCGTTTCGAAACTGTAGTCTTTTGCCCTCTCCGAACTCTGATAGATAGGATTTCGATCACCTATCAATTGAACAAATTGTTGCACATCATCTTTATTAAAAATAATCTCATGTTCTTTCGTTTTCATGTTACCACCTCGAATAGGACCGCTACTCCAATTCCTCCACCACTTCCAATGGCAGCCAATACATATTTGATACCCTTTCGTCTTTGTACTTCATAGAAAAGCCTCGTGATTATGATACTTCCTGAAGCTCCATAAGGATGTCCTAGCGTTAAAGCTCCACCGCAAACGTTCAACTTGTCATAAGCAATGGAAAGTTCTTTTGTACAGGCGACAATTTTGGAAGAGAAAGCCTCGTTTATTTCAATTAGGTTTATGTCCGCAATGGTTAATTCGTTTCTTTTTAATAAATCTTGAATCGCTGGAATAGGGGCAGCCCCTGGATAATTAGGATGTACACCTGTGACTTCACTATCCAAAAATCGTAATATGGGCTGGAATCCATTATTTAATGCCATGTTTTCTTCCATGACAAGTACAGCCGATGCCCCGTCATGTATCCCACAACTGTTGGCTGCGGTAACGGTACCGATCTTTTTAAATATAGGCTTCGCCCTATTTAAAAGTACTTCCATCTTTCTTTTCCTAAAAAGTTCTTCATCTTGGTGGAAATCCACAAGTTGAATGATCTCTTGATTAAAATATCCTTTATCATAAGCTTCCCAGCTACGTTTATAACTTAATAGAGCATATTCATCCTGCATTTCCTTTGAAATGGCGTATTTTTCTGCCACATATTCTGCTGCAACGCCCATATCTGGGTCGCCAATTTTTTCAGGAGAAAATCTCGCTCTAGATGGAAACGGAGAGGTACTCGTGCTTTCTACACCACCAGCAATGTAACAACGGCCAGCTCCGCCTTGGACAAAGTAACATGCCATCCGTATTGCTTCTAACCCTGCACTACATTGACGATCAATGGTGATTCCCGTTACCGAAAGAGGAAGTCCTGCTTCTAACGTAGCAACTCGAGCTACGTTTCCACCTGGTCCAACTACATTTCCCAAAATGATGTCATCTATCCTATCTTCCAATCCTTTCGCTAAATGTTGGAGGAGAGGAGCTGCAAGCTTATACGGCTGAATATCTCGTAAAATTCCACCCATTTTTCCAATAGGTGTTCGTTTCGCTTTGACAATTACTGCCCTTTTAATCACTGCTCACCTTGCTTTCCATTCGTTTTATAAGCTCAGCACGAGCTATCTTGCCACTCGTTGTATATGGCATTTCAGATAGAAAAAGCCACTTACGAGGAATTTTAAAGGAAGATAAATGCAGCTTACAAACTCTTTTTAAATCTGACGGGCTTGCCTTTCCTTTTACTACTGCAGCCACAATTTGACCCCAGTATGAATCTGATAGGCCAATTACAGCAACTTCCTCGACATCTTGATGCAAGGCAATTACTTTTTCAATTTCTTCAGGAAAAATATTAATTCCCCCATATAAAATCATATTTTGTTCACGGCCGATAATATATAAAAAGCCATCCTCGTCAAAATAGCCCATATCATGGACCGTGGCCCACCCCTCTTCATCATGAATGGAATGAATGGTACTTCCCTCATAATCAAAGTACCCATTTATCACAAATTTGCTTCTTACATATATTTTTCCGGTCTCATTTAGCTTTGCTAATTTCTTATCTGGACGCCGTATTTGTACCTCAACTCCATAACAAGGCTTTCCGACAGATGTTGCTTTCTGAATACCTTCTCTATCAGAAAGTACCGTAATGAAGCTCAATTCACTAGCTCCATAAAACTCGTACATGGTCCTATTAGGAAACATATGACGGATTTCTAGTTTTGATCTTTCAGACCATTTTGCACCAGATGAAAGAATTTTTATAGTCTTATCGATTTGGATTCCTTTTTTCAGGAATGCTTCTACCATAGTCGGAACTACATAAATGGTTGTAATGGGTAAGGACTGTATCCATGTAAGTGCTTCAATAGGAGAAAACTTTTCTAAAAGAAATACAGTTCCACCTAAATACAAGGTGCTAATAGCTCCATACAGAAAATGAGAATGAATTAGGGCACCAGGAATAAGAACTTGATCGGATTCATCTAATCCGAAATCAAAACGATTGCAATCAAAGCTAGCCACCCATGAATCTTGAGAGCGAACAAAAGCTTTTGGGTTACCTGTCGTACCAGAAGTAAATCCAATGTAAAAAGGCAGATTTTCTTCCGTTTTTCTTACAGTTGCAGGATCAAATTGAGAGATTTCCTGTAAACAATCATCCAAAATCGTTATATTAGGAATGCTTTGCTTGATTTGAGAGTAAATTTCTCTAGTTGTGACAATGATAGAAGGGCGGGAAAGGATGACCCTCTTTTCCAATTCGGATATATTCCATTTCAAATCATATGAAACAGCAATCCAACCAGCCTTAGATGCTCCTGCAAAGAATTGTAGGAAAGGGATACCGTTTGGCAAAAGGATTCCTATTGTTTTATTTTCTGAATGAAGAGAATGAAGCCAGTTCGCTGTTTGATTGATTAATTCATACCATTCTTGATAACTGATTTGTTGATGATTCGTATGGATAGCGATTTTGTTTGGGGATAATTTTGCGAAAGTCTTATATGAATCTGTAATATTTCTCATGATATATCACCTTTAAAAAAAAGACACATCAAGGTGTCTCTTAAGATTTAGATATTCTTAGTTAAGTTATTGGAATAACTTGTTGCTAATGAGCGTGAAAAAAACGGGTGCTTTCTTAGTCTGTAAACTAAAATAGAGGCTAAAATAGCTTTTAACACATCCCCTGGTATATAAATTAAACTTAATTTTGCAGCTTCTAAAACAGGAATGTCCATCATAAATGCTTGAGCAGGAATTCCAATTAAATAGATTAATAGAATTCCAACTGTCAAATTAATCATTAATACATATTTTAATTTTAAATTTTGAAAACGTGATAGTAAATACCCAATACAAAAAGCCGTAATAGGCCATGAAATTAAATAACCAACACTTGGTCCGACAAAAACACTTGGTCCACCACGTCCCCCAGATAGAAGAGGCATTCCAGCAGCGACAAGTAATAAAAAGATGATTTGGCTCATCGCCCCTAATCTTGCTCCCAATACTCCTCCTGTAAGAAGCACACCTAAAGTTTGTAATGTAATAGGAACAGGAGTAAAAGAAAGCATAATAGGCGGAACTACGCCTAGCCATATGTCGATTAGATGATTAATCTCATACTCTTATCACAAATTTCACCATAAATAAAGTTAATATATAAAAAACCATCACTATTCATGGTACGGTTCTCCGTAACAATCTAAATAATTAAGAAGTTCGCCACTTTTTTGAAATCTCTTCAATATGATGCGGTGCTGTTCTGCAGCATCCCCCTATTAGTCGTGCCCCTGCAAGGTACCATTCTTCAGATTTAAAGTCGAGCCCATTACATAATTCTTGACCATGCCATGTTTTAGTTTCTGGATTATAGGTTTCACCAGAGTTCGGATAAACAATAATCGGTTTTTTGGTGTTTGTTCGCAACTCGTTGATAGCTTCCGTCACGATTGTCACTGGTGCACAATTGAGACCAATGGCAACAATTTGTTCGTTGTCGCCAAACACTCTCGCACACTCTGCCAGCGGCGTATTGTCACTTATCGCTTTCTCATTTTTCAAAGAAAAGGATAGCCAGGCATATGTATCTGGAAATTCCTTCAACAATGAAGCTAATACCTTCGCTTCCTGCAGGGAAGGAATCGTTTCAAATGCTAATAGATCAGCACCTGCTTCAATCAACGCTGACATTCTTGTGCGATGAAAGTCTATTAATGTTTCATCTGTAACACCGTAGTTTCCCACATACTCTGAACCATCCGCTAGGTAAGCCCCATAAGGACCAACGGATGCGGCAACCAATGGCTTAGGTCTATTGGTCTGTGAATTTTCCTGCCAAAAATCATCTCTTGCTTTTCTCGCAAGTAATACCGTTTCCTTAATTAGTTCTAAAGCTTCTTTCTCTTGGATACCACGCTTGGAAAAACCGTCAATGGTTGCTTGATAGCTTGACGTTATGGCACAGTCCGCTCCAGCACGAAAATAGTCAGAATGAACCTGATAAATCAATTCTGGATTTTCTAGTAATACACGTGCAGACCAGAGGGGATCGTCCAAATTACACCCATACGACTCAAGCTCTGTGGCTAACGCTCCGTCCAGTAGCATAATGGAATGTTCTGATAAAATAGCCTTAATAGGGTTGATTTTGTTGGACATAGTCTGCTCCTCTTTTCTTTAAACTCTGGGTTACATAATAACTTGCATAGCAAAACAAGATAAATGGAATGCCACAATATAAGGCAATTCGTTGGGTAGGGTCAAATGCGATTCCAATACAAGAAGCAAGACAAAGGATAAAGGAAGCGATTGGTACCAAAGGATAGAATGGTGTACGATAAACTAAGTCCTTTACGGAATTTCCTTCTTTAATATATTGTCTGCGAAAGAAAAACTGTGAAGCACTAATACTCATCCAAACTACCACCACAGCTAGGCCCGAAATGGATACAAGTACGATATACACTGTATCTGGTGCAATAATACTTGAGAACAAAGCTAAACCACCGCCACACATGCTAAAAATGACTGCATATATTGGAACACCTTGTTTTGTTAATTTTGCAAAAATGGGTGATATCGTATTCTTATCTGCTAGTGACCAAAGCATTCTTGAAGAGGCATAAAGACCTGAGTTTGCCGCAGATAGAATGGCTGTTAATATGACAAAGTTCATAATATCCGCTGCATATGGTACGCCAATTTGTTCAAGAACGGTAACAAAGGGGCTCTCTAATACTCCTGCATCTGAAGTAGGCAATAATGCAGATAATACAACAATCGTTCCTACAAAAAAGATAATCAATCTCCACAATGTAGTACGAATGGCCTTTGGTATCGTTTTTTCCGGATTTGCTGTTTCCCCCGCTGCAATTCCTATTAATTCCGTTCCTGAAAAGGCAAAGTTAACCGCAAGCATTGTCATGACAATCGCAAAAGCACCATTAGGAAATAAACCTGCACTTGTAAAATTAGAGAAGAACGGTGCCGATTGGGAATGAGTCATCGGAAGGAAACCTACCATTGCCGCTACTCCTACAACAATAAACAGAACAATCGCTATTACCTTTATAGACGCAAACCAGAATTCAGATTCAGCGAAAAACTTAACCGTCAGTATATTTAAGACAAAAACCAAAATAGCAAACAGCAAACTCCAAACCCAGACATTAATGGATGGAAACCATCGCTGCATTAATAATCCTGCAGCCGTAAATTCAGAACCTAAAGCAACAGTCCAAGTTAGCCAGTACAACCAAGCAACTGTATACCCAGTCCCTGGTCCAATATATTTAGTCGCATAACTGTGAAAGGCACCAGTTTCAGGCATATGTACGGAAAGCTCTCCTAAACATAGCATGACGAGATAAACCACAAGTGCACCAATCAGATAGGACATAATAGTCCCAAACGGGCCAGCTTGTTGAATCGTGTAACCCGAACTTAAGAATAATCCTGTTCCAATCACTCCGCCGAGCGATAGCATAACTAAATGCCGTGTCTGCATTTTTCTTTGAAATTTTTGCTTGCTTTTCTTCTCCATCATAGTCCCCTTTTTCCTACATCCAGAAAAAACAAAAAACGCACTCAGATAAATGAGTGCGTTACTGACAAATAATAACGTAGCTCTTATCTATCTAGGCTTCACACCCGATGGAATTAGCACAGTGTCTTATTAGACCTGCTGCTGAGGTTTCATTGGGCCAGTCCCTCCACCTCTCTGGATAAGAAATATTTTTTTAAACTTTATCAATCTATTAAATAATTGTCAATATATTTCTGAGTTTTTTAAGAATTTTAAAACCTTATAAGCAAAAAATATTATAATTATGCTTATCTAATATAAATTCAAGTAAAAATTTCGCCGTTACTTATGGTACGGTTCCCCCCGATTAATCCGAAACGCTCGGTAAATCTGTTCCACGAGTATTAGTCTCATCAACTGGTGGGGGAAGGTCATCCGTGAAAAAGATAGCTGCTCATTCGATCGTTTGATGACTTCCTCACTTAAGCCCAATGACCCGCCAATTACAAAGGCAATTTTACTTTTTCCATAGGTAGCCAGTTTATCTAATGAATCAGCCAGTTCTTCGGACGATCCTAATTTTCCTTGAATCGCTAAGGCAATGACATATGTATCCTGGCTGATCTTTGCTAATATCCGTTCCCCTTCTTTTTGCTTTACCTGGATCATTTCTAACCCACTTAATTCTTCGGGTGCTTTTTCATCAGATACTTCGATGACATCTACCTTTGCATACGCAGTTAGTCGCTTTAAATATTCCTCAATACCCTGTTTTAAATATTTCTCTTTCAATTTACCAACCGTAATAATTGAGATATTCACAATCCACAACCCTTTTCAACTTGATTACAAACAGCTTACAAACAAGTTATCCACAGAAGTTATCCACATATTCACAATTTTTATCCACATCTTGTATGGAATCACTTGTTCGCCACCATATATGTTGCTGGATTTTGACAATATTCACAGCTTGTTGATAAGTTATCCCCATCTATTTTTGATAATACCGGAAATGTCATAAATTCATCCACAATGTCATCTAAGGCAATATCCACATGCTCTTCACAGCTATAAATCATTTTTTAGTTCAACCTTTCTATACATATTCGTTAATTTTATTGTTTGCTTTAAAGTATCCTGTCATACGAGCGGATACTGTAACTTATACATAATACCATAGAAAAAAACAGGAAAGTGAAATCTTCACCTTCCTGCTAATGATAGAGCATCATTGAGTTGTATCTCCTGTTAATGTTAATCTGGTTTGTTTCAATTTACCACTACGGTAATATTTAATCTTCATTTGCTCGCCAATTTTCTTTTTCTGATACAAGTGTTTTCGGAGGTCGATGACGTCATTAATTTTTTCTCCGTCCATCTCTACAATAACATCTAACTCTTTCATTCCAGCTTGAGCTGCGGGTGAATTCGGAATGACTTGTCGTAAAGCAACTCCATAATTAATATTTCGAGGCAGTTTCAATGCCTCTTCTTGATAGTAGGCTGGAATCTCAGAGACTGATTTCAAATCGACTCCCATGTATGGGCGTTTAACTGTACCAAACTTTTCAAGGTCGTCAATGATTGGGCGTGCGGAGTTAATTGGAATGGATAAACCGATTCCTTCAACCGCATTTTGAGCTATTTTCATCGAGTTAATTCCAATTAGCTGGCCGGCAATATTAATTAAGGCACCGCCGCTGTTTCCAGGATTGATCGCTGCATCGGTTTGTAGTACTTCTGCATTCCAGTCGATTAATCCATCCTGATTAATATCAACAGGAATGGTCCGCTTCAGTCCAGAAATAATTCCTTGTGTGACCGACCCCGAAAAGGTGGCACCAAGCGGGTTACCGATCGCGATTACAGGTTCACCCATTTTTAACCTATCAGAATCACCGAATTCAGCAACCTTTTTAATCTTATCCGCATCGACTTCAAGCACGGCCAAATCGGTCCAAACATCACTGCCGAGCAGTTTTGCTGGGATCTTTGTGCCGTCACTAAAGCTTACTTCCAGCTTTGTTGCCCCTTCCACGACATGATGGTTGGTGACAACAAAGGCCTTTCCTCCAGCCTTCTTATAGACAACACCTGACCCCGTACCAGCAGCCTCTTCCCCTGATGAACCTGCTTCTTCGTCTGACCAAAAACTCGCGGACTGAATGTTGTTGATTCCGACAACTGCATCTGCAGCTTTTTCAACTGCTTTTGTTGTATTGGTATTCACATCATAGGTAATCTGCTTTTGGATAACATTCTGATTATCATTGGTAGTTGATTCAACTGCAGTATTTTCGTTTGTTTCAATTTGGTAGGGAAGAATACCTCGATTGGATAGGGCCGGAATAGCTATGATAACTAAAATTGCACCAAGTATCACACCAACGACACTTGCGAAAAAAATTCCAGCTTTGTTTCCTTTCTGTTCCCTGAAGCGGTTTTGTGAATGATCATCATAATAACCCACTTTGCACCATTCCTCACTTTCCGAAAAGATTGCTACCGTTTATTTTGGCTTATACTTACAATTATACTCATTCAACTTGAAATTACTAAATAATTACCTTGCGTTAATCAAAACTTACGACTTTGTTCATAGTTTTTTCATATCTTATAAAAAAAGAATGAAGTGCCTGTAAAATAGGCTCTTCATTCTTTTAAAATACGCTACACAGCAGTTAACGCAGTTGGGATTTTCGGGTCGGTATCATAAAGCCCGAATTGTTCGCCTACAATTAGCCCTCGCTCCTGAAGCGTCTGGGTTACGGCCATTTTGGCTAAGTCCTTCATGTTATTGTCCATGCTTAAATGGGCAAGGTAAATCCGCTTTGTCTGGTCGCCTACTACATCGCTCATGGCGAAGGCTGCGTCCTCATTAGAAACATGGCCAACATCACTTAAAATCCTTCGTTTAATGTTCCATGGATATCTGCCCATCCGCAGCATTTGAACATCATGGTTGGATTCAAAAATATACACGTCGGCATTGGAGATGGTTCCTTTCATCCTGTCACTTACATAACCTGTATCAGTAATTAGGACAAGTTTCTTCCCTCCATGATGGAAAACGTAAAACATCGGTTCCGCTGCATCATGTGATACCCCGAAGGATTCAATATCAACGGCACCAAAGCTCTTCACGGTTTCCATATTGAAAACAAACTTTTGCTCTGTTGGAATGGCGCCGACGTTGTGTTCCATCGCCCGCCAAGTTTTTTCATTCGCATAGACTGGCAAGTGATACTTACGAGCGAGAATCCCTATTCCTTTAATATGGTCACTGTGTTCATGGGTAACAAATATCCCGGAAAGCTTGCTAATATCACGATCAATTTGACCGAACAGCGCCTCCATTTGCTTCCCGCTAAACCCGGCATCCACTAGAAACGAATGTTCATCTGACTCCACATAAAGGGCGTTCCCTGTACTCCCGCTTGCAAGAATGCTATAACTTAAAGACATACTATTTCACTCCACTTTACTATTTTCGTCGCTGTTAAATTGGATAATCTGCCCTTCAAATGCGTTCACAAACAGGCTCTCCTTGCCATCGACCTCAAAACGCCACGTTGGCGCCAAAACTTGGGAAGCAGCCAACTGAATAAGCGTGGAGTAGCCCAGTTCTATCCTCGTAATGTGGCTCTTGGACTTCAACATCCCTTTCTGGTGCAAAGTTTCAATCGCCTTTAACGGCTGAAGGATTTCTTCCTTAGCTGTTAACTTTTCCATTTCCTCTAGAAGGGTCTGTTCATATGACACAATTTCATTCTTTTCATCTAATTTAAAGGTAATCATCCCATTAATATTTTTATATAAAGGGTAATTCTCTGATTGTTGATAGTAAGTGATCGTTTCATCCTTATCACTTTTCTCACCAAATTGGTAATCCTCACCATTAAGAACATTTTTATTTAAAAAGGCGGACAGCTCGGCTGGTTCAAACTTAGCCGTTAACTGCAAAGGCTTTTCTAAAATGGCATGAAGAGTGGTTGTCCCTGCTCCTCTAATCACCACAGGCTCGTCCTTCAGCTTCTCAATATCCACCTTAGTAAACACCTTGGGCTTGGCACTAAGATACTGAGCTTGAATGGGATCCTTAGGAAGATCCTTATACGTGATCTCATCCGCCTTCAGTTTTTCTTCAAACGAGGCTTCCGTAATGACCTCATATTTATTGGCATCACGGATTTTCATAAATTGAAATAAGAGATAAACATCTAAAATTAAAAACGTGATGATAAAAATCGTTTTTATCTTACTCCAATCCATGCTGCAAACCTCCTAAGTCTTCCATCGTAATCTGTCCCCAGGTTTTGCCATAGCGATAGAACCAGGCAGGTTCTAAAACGATTAGCTTATTCTCGTCGGTATCCCTTTCCAGAGAATAGCCCAGGACCATTTCCTCAAGAAGGCTCGGCTTAAAGTTCTTTTTGTTCTGGATAAATTTCAGTGCATCATGTCCTGATGGGCGAGTTACCTTTTTCATTTCAGTGGTTAGCGGAAGCTCTAATGCAATGTTTGGCCGAATATATTTATTGATTTCATCTCGACCCCACACCTCACTAATTTCAGAAATTCCATTCCCGTTAAAGACGGGATAGCCCTCCGTGTTATATAAACGAAAGGTAACGGAGTGCGTGAATTCATTTTTATAAACATAACGATATGGGTCGGTCCAGCCGCCATGCTCATTCACAAAGTCAATGCTGCGTTTGACTAAATCATAAGAACTGTTGACATAATTCTCCTCAACCGTTGGATTGACATAGCGAAGGACATTGCTATCAAAGTTGACCGTCATTTTACTAGAATCGCTCGTATATTCCTCAACTGGAGGTACCGAGCTTTTTTGTACAAAACTAGGGTCACTGAACAGGGCATCTTTGAATTCCTCTGAATCAAGAGTAACGGGCAAATACTTATAGGTCGTCATTTCAGTTTCAGTTTCCGGCAGGAAAATCGTCCGCCATTCTGAAGCTTCATAAGCAAAATAGCGTGGGTAATGCGCTGCCTTCTTATAATAATCACGTATAAATTCAGTTAAATTCGCTGAGGAAACGTGGCTAATATACACTTGCTGGTCTTCCGTGGACACAAAATAAACATTCCCGTTTTCCTTTTCTGAATTCTCCACATTAATAATGATTCGATTAAAGTTGAAGGAAGGTATTTTTTTCGCTTCAATATTTAAGACACTGCGGTATAATTCGATCGGTACTTCTCCCGGGAAAATAATTTCAGTATTGCCACTCCTATGGGTTAAATCCTTGATATTTTTCACTTCACTTGTATACCTTTTTACATCAAAAAAGGCCCAACTGCTTAATTCCTTACTTATCTTTTCGATTTCTTCCGTGTTGTTCGTACCGTAATGCTGACCTTTTACATGATAAAATACCTGATCAGGTCGAATAATTTTTTGAACCTCTTGTTTTTCACTGACTGTGACTTCTTTTACATAGCTGCCATTTTCCATCGTTTTATAATTGGGCTGGTAGGTCCAAAGACTCCATGTTAAAAGAATACTAACTAAGACTAAAAATGTTAAAATCCCTGATTTAATATTTTCGTATCTCATGACCATTCATCCTCTTCAGAACGTTCATAGGGAAGTGAAAAGGAAATCTTTGTACCTTTTCCTTCCTCACTGGTTGCCCAGATTGCTCCGCCATGAGCATTAACCATTTCTTTTGCAATGGCTAGACCTAGTCCCGTACCGCCTAATTTCCTTGCTCTCGCTTTATCAACCCGATAAAAACGGTCAAAGATTTTTCCAATATTTTCTTTCGGAATTCCCACGCCTTGGTCACTTACGCTGACAATAATTTTATCGTCCTTTTCTTTAATCGAAAAAGTAACCTGTCCGCCTTCCGGTGAATATTTTAAGGCATTGGAAATAATATTGTATAGGACCTGCGTCATCTTATCTTCATCTACTTCAACAAATATTGCATGGTTTGGAAGCTTTCGTTTGAAGGTAACGTTTTGTTCCTTCGACATTTCCAACCGATCAATGATGCGATTATAGAAATCGACAAAGTTTACCCACTCGATCGTTAACCTGTAATCCGTACTATCCATTTTTGAAAGCTGGAGCAGGTCATTGACAAGACGGATCATTCTTTCCGTTTCGGTCCGCGTCACTTCTAAGAAATTCGGGGCAATCTCCTCATCGCGCCATGCTCCATCAGCTAAAGCTTCTAGGTAACTCCTCATCGTCGTTAGCGGCGTCCTCAGTTCATGGGATACATTGGCGACGAACTCTCTGCGTTCCGCCTCGATTTTTTCCTGATCCGTGATATCATGCAACACGGCAATGAGCCCATTAACAAAGCCCGTCTCTTTTTGGATCACAGAGAAGTTAGCTCGCAGGAAAAAGCGCTCTGTTTTGGTACTGTAATCTAAAATGATCGAATCCTTTTCCTCTAGTAAATCTTCAAAGGAATTGGTATCATCCAAATCTAATAAGGATACGATGGGCTGAGTCAGCACTGTTTCACGTGAAACATTCAGCATTTCTGCCGCCGGTTCATTGATTAAAATAACCCGGCCTTTTCGGTCGGTGGCAATGACTCCATCCGTCATATAAGACAAAACAGAGGATAGCTTTCTGCGTTCCCCTTCAGTCATCGCTTGTGCTTCCTGGAGCTTTTTCGTTAAATTATTAAATGTAACGGCCAGTGTCCCAAGTTCATCATTGCCGTATACTTTTACTTTTCTCGAAAAATTACCTTTGGTCATTGCAATGGCCTGCTTCTTCATATCGGCAATCGGCCTTGTGATGGTCTGTGCCAATAATATCCCTAATATGGCTGTAATCGATAAGGCAATCGCTGTCCCTGTTGCAAAAATTCCATTGATGGTTTTCATTTGTTCAAAAACATTCTCAATTTTCGCCACCAAATAAATGGCACCAATGACCTTCTTACCCGATTTAATTGGGGTAGAGAGGACCCAAATCCGATGTCCTGTTTGTTCATCAATATTAATAGAACTTTGGTCCTCTTCCAAAACCATGGATTGCTTCACCTGGAGTTTGGTTGTCCGTTGCCCGACCACCCCTTGATTGCTGGGATGAGAAGTACCAAGTATTTTAAGAGATCTATTTTCAATCACCTGAACCTCAGAAATATCACCTGCATCAAAGTCTCTAAGGATTCCTTTAATATCTTCTTCGAGTGTTGGATCTTCAGGCGTTCTCTCCTTCTCCATTTCCTCAACAATATTATAGGCAAGCAAATCAACCCGTTGTTTTAACGACGTTTGGAAGTTTGTCCGCAGTGTTTCTTCGAGCTGTTTGACAAAATAAACGCCGATAATTTGCATGGCCACTAGAATAAGGAGGACATAGATGATAACGAATTTTACGTGTAAAGAGCGAAAGAAACCAACCTTTCTCATTCCTCTTACTCCTGTTCAGGATTCCGCAAATAGTATCCAACCCCGCGGCGTGTGACAATCCACGTTGGATGACTTGGGCTATCCTCAATTTTTTCCCGCAATCTTCTCACGGTTACATCAACCGTCCTTACATCGCCGTAGTAATCATAACCCCATACGGTTTGCAGGAGGTGTTCCCTCGTCATAACCTGTCCAATATGCTTTGCTAAATAGAAAAGCAATTCAAATTCGCGATGTGTAAGCTCAATTGTCTCACCGCGTTTTGAAACGACATATGCATCCGGATGGATGGTCAGTGAACCAATTTCTATTTCATTGGTTTCATTCTCTGCATCCGGTTGCGATAGAATCTGCTGGTGGCGCCGTAAATTCGCTTTTACGCGTGCAATTAATTCTCTTGTGCTAAACGGCTTCGTTACATAATCATCGGCACCGAGTTCAAGTCCAAGGACCTTGTCAATTTCAGAGTCTTTTGCTGTCAGCATAATAATCGGCATTTCATACTTTTTACGGACTTCACGGCATACTTCCATTCCGTCACGTAAGGGAAGCATAATATCTAGGAGGATTAAGTCGGGTTGTATTTCATCTACCAACTGAATGGCTTCATTTCCATCATAAGCACAATAGACAATGTATCCTTCTTTTTTTAAGTTGAACTGGAGAATATCCGCAATTGGCTTTTCATCATCCACAACAAGAATTTTCTTTTCCATACCATCTCTCCTTATCAGTAAGTCAATCTCATCTATTTAATTAAATACTACTAGAAGTCATAACTGTACTAGTTTACTGTATCATGTTATTCGTATAAATTCACCTAAAAGCAGCAATTGGCAGTATTGTAATTACAATATTTTCTATTTATAAAAAATAGAATGTGTGAAGGTAATTGTTGATATTACAACCAAGTTGATTGGAGCGGAAGGCGCGAAGACTCCTGCGGGAGGACGGGGCTGGGGAGACCCCGCAGGCGCTAGCGCCGAGGAGGCTTCCCGGACCGCCCGCGGAAAGCGAAGCGCCTGGAGTGGAAATCAACGGCCAAGGTTCCAAATCCTAAAAATAAGAAAAGTCTCTAGGATCATCTAGAGACTTGCCTTTTATCTTAAATATGAAAGTGGGTTTACCAGGCTGCCGTTTTTGTATACTTCAAAATGCAAGTGTACTCCTGTAGCATCTCCTGTAGCACCCATGATTCCAATGGCAGAACCTTTGGAAACCGTCTGGCCAACCTTTACCTTCAGTGAGGACATATGCCCATATAGCGTACGGTACCCATTGCGATGGTCAATGACAATTTTATTACCATATCCGCCGCCCCAGCCAGCAGAAACAACCACACCATTATCCGCTGCTTTGATCGTTCTATTGCTTGGTCTGGCAATATCAATTCCTTTGTGCATTCTACCCCATCTAGGACCCTGCTTGCTAGAAATATATCCGCCAACAGTCGGCCAAGCAAAGCTTCCTTCACCGCGGGATGGTATTACTTTTGTTCCTTTAATGACAATTTGATCAACAGGCTGTTCAAGGGTCGTTACATTTGACTCCGCTTTCTGCACTGTGACACCATTTTGCTCAGAAATTTTATACGTTACAGCACGTGAACCAGTTTTCCCCTCTTGCTTTACCTCTGTCTTGCCTTTTAGGATTGAGGAGTCCTCAACAATTTTATTTTGATAAGGAATCTCTTCCTTTTTATGCACTTCTTTATCAACAATTACTTCGATAAACGGTTTTGGAACGGTAACATTAATTTTTTGACCAATCTTTAAGAGTGTATCCTCGGTTAGGCTCGGATTGATCGCTAAGATTTCCGCAATCTTTAAGTTGTGATTTTGGGCAATTGTTTCTAGGACATCACCGTTTTGAATCACATAGTCCTTTTCTTCTATTGTACCTTTTTGTAAAAAGGATACGGCTTCTTCAGCTGTCAAAATCTTTTCTGGAACAATCGTTTCTACAGAAAATGAAACATCTTTTGATAATCGAACATCCAATAAACGAGACTCATTTTCCTTTAATGCTGGCAGAGATGAATTAGATGAATCTTTTCTAGCCTTAAGTTCTGCTAATTGTTCCTCAGGTACATATTGATGGATCAACTTCTTCATTACTTCTTCTGCTGTTTTTTGATTATCAACGTAAACAATGGGCTTACCATCGATGATGATCGCCGCTGCCTCTGTTTGCAGTTGAAATATACTCTTCATTGTTTGGCCTGTTTCTTGGTCGTTTGCAGCAGATGGAAATACTTGATATGGAATGTACTGCACTTGTTGACTGATAGTATTCGTGTTATCGACCTTTTCAGCAATTATTTTATTGACTACAGCCTTATCAACAACATTTCCTATATATGTACCGTCAAGATATACTTCATAATCCTTGGTTGATTTGAATGTGTCGGCAAATGCAACCGGACCGTTACTAAAGGCAATAAGCGATGAAGCCATTGTCGTTGCGATTGTTGTTTTGATTAATAATTTTTTCGTTTGTGATATCTTATTTAAAAATAACATTTTTCCTCCCTAAACCACGGTAAAACCCTCTTAATCTAGTGTATAAACTACTAAAGATTTCCCAGTATTTTAGACCATCTTTACTTTACCATAATATTTTGTAAATAGATTAGTAGTCTTCATAATGTAACAGAATTGTATACTTGCTGACATTTACCTACATTTCATGAAATATTCTAAGTAAAATTCCCATAAAAAAAGAAGCCTGCATATATGCAAGCTTCTTTTTTTATGGCTCAGGACGGAATCGAACCGCCGACACAAGGATTTTCAGTCCTTTGCTCTACCGACTGAGCTACTGAGCCATTTTAGTGGCGGTCTGGACGGGACTCGAACCCGCGACCTCCTGCGTGACAGGCAGGCATTCTAACCAACTGAACTACCAGACCAATATTAAATTGATTGTCAGCAAGGAAACCGTCCTTGCCAGCCTCTTCCTGACAATCAAAAGCCATGACCCCTACGGGACTCGAACCCGTGTTACCTCCGTGAAAGGGAGGTGTCTTAACCGCTTGACCAAGGGGCCATATATTGAAAGTTATTTTGCTAAGGCAAAAAACTATGGTGAGCCATGAAGGACTCGAACCTTCGACCCTCTGATTAAAAGTCAGATGCTCTACCAACTGAGCTAATGGCTCGTACAAAAAGTGATTTCCTAAACCAATACTTCGTCGGATGCCCACGCCTCAGTAAGCTTATTCAAGCAGCAGTTCGGCGTGTGCCCTGATGCTGATTCAAGGAAGCTTATTCGATCGTGCTCTACCAACTGAGCTAATGGCTCGTACTTCTTCCGTGTCGTATTGTGACGACGCTTTTTATAATAGCATGGAGTATCCATTAATAGCAATACTTTTTTAAAAAAACTTTTTAAAAAGAGTGAGGCCCTCAAATTTGAAGGCCTCATTTCATCAATTAAATTTGTCTCCATGGGCTGCGGACAACATTTGTTTGATTACGATCTGGTCCCACAGAGAACGTAGTTAACGGTATTCCTGTCAGTTGCGTGACACGTTCCACATAATGGCGTGCATTTTCAGGTAATTCATCTAATGTTTTTACTCCTGTAATATCCTCGGTCCAGCCTGGCAGTTCCTCATAAACAGGCTCACACTGTGCCAGAACCTTCAAACTAGCAGGATATTCAGTAATAAGTTCACCTTTATAACTATAAGCGGTACAGATCTTTAAGGTTTCAATCCCCGATAATACATCAATTGAATTGAGGGAAAGGTCTGTTAAGCCACTCACACGACGTGCATGGCGCACAACAACACTGTCAAACCAACCAATCCGGCGAGGGCGGCCTGTTGTCGTACCATATTCCCGTCCAACTTCACGAATCTGATGGCCGATTTCATCGTGCAGCTCGGTAGGAAAAGGACCATCACCCACACGAGAGGTGTAAGCCTTGCAAACCCCAACCACATGAGTAATTTTAGATGGGCCGACTCCTGAACCAATCGTTACTCCACCAGCCACAGGATTGGAAGATGTAACAAATGGATACGTACCTTGGTCAATATCTAACATAACCCCTTGAGCGCCTTCGAATAAAACCCGCTTTCCTTCATCCAATGCATCATTGAGGACAACTGATGTATCACAAACATACTTCTTAAACTGTTGGCCATATTCATAATACTCGTCAAGGATTTCTTCTTTCGTAAAGCCGGTTGTTTCATAAATACGTTCAAACAAACGGTTTTTCTCTTCTAAATTACGAACAAGCTTTTCTTCAAAGACATCGCGTTCTAGCAAGTCAGCAATTCGAATCCCGATACGAGCAGCCTTATCCATATAGGCAGGTCCAATTCCTTTTTTAGTCGTGCCAATTTTATTTGCGCCCTTACTTTCTTCTTCCACTGCATCCAGTTTTAAATGGTAGGGAAGGATGACATGGGCCCGGTTACTAATGCGTAAATTATCAGTTGTAACGCCCCTTTCATGTAAATAAGCAAGCTCGGCTACAAGCGCTTTTGGATCAACAACCATCCCGTTGCCAATAACACAAACCTTTTCTTTATAAAAAATTCCTGATGGAATAAGGTGCAATTTGTACGTTTCTCCGTTGAATTTTATGGTGTGGCCTGCATTATTACCTCCCTGATAACGGGCAATTGCTTCAGCATTCTCTGAAAGGAAATCTGTAATTTTACCCTTTCCTTCATCTCCCCATTGCGTCCCAACAACTACTACTGATGACATATAAGGCACCTCCAAATTAAATACACTTTTACTGTTTTCCATAGACCAGTTTATCAATTTTTATAGCAAATAGCAAACAAAACACGAACGTTTTGTATAAAAATATATTAATATGTTCGTAAAATATCAATATATAAATCTATCACTATTCCAACTTGTATGTTTGGTCGTGTTTCCATAAAATAGAATTATAGTTTCCTAAAATAATGAATAGGATGTGGAATATGATTATTAAGACTCGGCAAGAACGATTGGAAATAACAATTTTAAGGTCCTTAAATGCACGAATGGGTTTATCTGATAAGGAAGTTACTAACTACTTAATTCTGAAAAAAGGGTTTGAAGGGGAGCAAAAGAGTGATGTATGGCTAGAGGGACTTTCAGAGGGATGGCTGGTTATTCATGATTTATTACTTGAATATAACTATAACAAATTTCAAATTGATACGTTACTTATATCCCAAAATAAGATTTACCCTTTGGACATAAAGTATTTTGAAGGCGACTATTATGTTGAAGGTGATAAGTGGTATACGTGTATTAAAAAAGAAATAAAGAACCCTCTTCACCAATTGAGTCGTTTTGAAATGATGCTTCGGTCCCTACTCGATGACCTTGGTTATCGTTATCCGCTTGAATCATACCTTATTTTCAATAACCCCGAATTTCATTTATATCTAACCACTGTAAATACCTCCATGATATTCCCAACCCAACTGAACCGATTTTTGAAAAAGTTAAATGCTAATGCTAAACATGGGAAACTGAATAAAGGTCATCTGAAGTTAGCCGAACAACTTGTTTCGCTGCATCTTGTAGAGCCTCCTTACCCGCGCTTACCTGCTTACGGCTATGGTCACTTGGTAAAAGGAATTCTTTGTCCACAGTGCTACTCCTTTTTTACTATCTTTTTAGGCGGGCTGTTGGTATGTAATAGTTGTGGCTGTAAGGAAGAGGTAGAATCAGCAGTTTTACGAAGTGTAGCTGAATTGCAGCTGCTTTTTCCTGATCAAAAGATCACTACAAAGGTAGTTCATGAATGGTGTAGGATTATTAAGTCCGAGAAGACTATTAGGAGGATACTTGGTAAGAATTATAAACGAATCGGATCTAGTATATCTTCAAATTATGTACCTCGGAATGATTAGGTTAGAAACAAAATTACCCTTTTAAGTCACCCGTTATACATGTTGAAACAGTTTTTCTACTTGAAAGTTATTAGTACCTTGACTCTAGTTACCGTTGTACCCTTTTTTCTGAAACCACGGGCACTAGTCGCTTTCACTAGTTACCGTTGATCCCTTTTTTCTGCAGCCACGGGCATTAGTCGCTTTCACTAGTTACCGTTGATCTCTTTTTTCTGCGGCCACGGGCATTAGTCGCTTTCACTAGTTACCGTTGATCTCTTTTTTCTGCGGCCACGGGCACTAGTCGCTTCTACTAGTTATCCCTGAACTTCTCCACCCAAACAACAAAAAGGGCTAGCCCGCAAAAAAACCGGCTAGCCTTAATTTATGCACCTGGAGAATCGTTATACCGTGTCTCGAGGTTGACGAACTTGTTATATTCCTTCACAAACGCTAATGAGACCGTTCCGGTTGGGCCGTTACGCTGCTTGGCAATAATGATCTCAATAATATTCTTATTCTCAGATTCTTTGTCATAGTAATCATCACGATATAAGAAGGCTACGATATCGGCATCCTGCTCAATCGAACCGGATTCACGGATATCGGACATCATCGGGCGTTTATCCTGACGTTGTTCCACACCACGCGAAAGCTGTGAAAGAGCAATAACAGGGATCTTTAATTCACGCGCTAATTGCTTTAAAGAACGTGAAATCTCAGAAACTTCCTGTTCACGGTTCTCGCCGGAGCGGCCACTTCCTAAGATTAACTGCAAATAATCAATCAAAATCATCCCTAAACCATGCTCCTGCTGCAGACGGCGGCATTTAGAACGAATATCACTGATTCGAACTCCTGGAGTATCATCGATAAAAATCCCCGAATTCGACAGGCTCCCCATTGCCATCGTTAACTTGCCCCAGTCGTCATCCGTAAGGGAACCCGTACGAAGCCGTTGCGCATCAATATTTCCTTCCGAACAAAGCATACGCATGACCAGCTGTTCAGCACCCATCTCGAGACTGAAAATCGCGACATTTTCACCTGTTTTCGTCGCAACATTTGCTGCGATATTCAAAGCAAAAGCAGTTTTACCCACGGAAGGACGGGCACCAACAATGATTAAATCATTTCGCTGGAATCCAGCCGTCATTCGGTCCAACTCCGCAAATCCTGTTGAAATACCAGTAATATCACCGACGCGGTTATGCATTTCTTCAATGTTGTCATACGTACGCACAAGCACGTCTTTGATATTATGGAAAGCACCGGCATTCTTTCGCTGTGCCACGGCCATAATATTTTTCTCGGCTTCACTTAACAACGCCTCAACTTCATCTTCACGGGAATACCCGTCGGATGCAATGCTCGTTGCGGTACGAATTAATCTTCTAAGTAATGATTTTTCTTCTACTATTCTCGCATAATACTCAATATTTGCAGCTGTCGGAACTGAAGCGGCTAGTTCCCCTAAATAACTAACTCCGCCTGTGTCTTCGATCAGTTTGGCAGCGGACAGCTCCTCCGTTACCGTTACAAGGTCAACTGCTTTCCCTTGATCATTTAGTGAAAGCATCACATTAAATATCTTTTGGTGGGAAGCACGATAAAAATCCTCAGGAATTAATATTTCTGAAGCTAAAATTAAAGAGGAGGGCTCTAGAAAAATTGCCCCTAAAACAGCCTGTTCAGCCTCTATGTTTTGTGGCGGCATTCGATCCGCGTATAAGTCATTCATCTATCAAAAACCTCCTATCATGAAGAGGATGATTTATATAAAAAAGTCAAAGTCATAAACTATCATATCCGGAAAAGAAAAAAGTGACCAGCTAATACCGATCACATGTCGTTGATTACATTTTATATTCTATCATGTTCCACAGTGACTTCGCACTGGGAAAATTTTATTTTACTTCGGTAAAATTTATTATTTTACTTCGGAAACGGAAACAGTTAATGTTGCGACAACTTCATGATGAAGCTTAACTGGAACCTTTGTGTGGCCAAGCGTACGAATGGCATCCGCTAATTCCATTTTACGCTTATCAATTTTAATGCCATGTTTCTTTTGTAATTCTTCAGCAATCTGCTTGGTTGTAATCGATCCGAAAATGCGGCCGCCTTCACCGGCTTTAGCAGTTAACTCAACCGTAATTTGGTCCAAGACTTCTTTTAGTTTTTTTGCTTCGGCTAATTCTTCAGCAGCAACCTTTTCTTCCTTCTTCTTAAGTGCATCCAGCGTACTGATATTTGCGTTATTCGCTTCCTTCGCTAAGCCTTGTTTAAGTAAAAAGTTATGGGCATATCCATCAGCCACATTCTTTACTTCACCCTTTTTGCCTTTACCTTTAACATCTTTTAAGAAAATTACTTTCATTCTTTTTTCACTCCTTCAAAATATTCATCAATGGCTAGCTTTAATTTACTTTCCGTCTCTGCAACCGATAAACCAGATAGCTGTGTTGCAGCGTTCGTCAGGTGCCCTCCGCCTTTTAAGGCTTCCATAATGACTTGAACATTGATGTTTCCAAGCGACCTTGCACTGATGCCTATGACCCCTTCGCTGCGCGCAGAGATGACAAAGGAAGCAAGGACCCCGTCCATCGTTAACAAGGTATCAGCTGCTTGGGCAATAATTACTTGATCATTAAACTCATTTTCCGGTCCTTTGGCAATGGCAATCCCATCGCGGTAGAAGTTTACAGACTCAATTAACTTTGACCTTCTGATATATGTATCGACATCTTCTTTTAAAAACTTTTGGACTAGGATGGTATCTGCTCCATGTGCTCTTAAATAGGAGGCCGCATCAAACGTCCTTGATCCTGTTCGTAGCGTAAAACTTTTGGTATCGACAATGATTCCCGCTAACAGGGCAGTTGCTTCAATCATTTCAATCTTCCCGCGTTTCGGCTGGTATTCGAGGAACTCAGTGACTAGCTCCGAGGTCGAAGAAGCATAAGGTTCCATGTAAACAAGTAATGGATTCGCAATAAAATCCTCACCGCGGCGATGATGGTCAATGACAACTTTATGGTCAATTCTATTAAGGAGTCGTTCTTCAATGACCATGGATGGTTTATGAGTATCAACAACAACAAGTAAGGTTTTATCCGTCGCGATTTCAAGTGCCTCTTCTGCTCCAATAAAGTGGGAGAATAATTGCTCTTGCTGGCGGATTTCCGTCATTAATCGCTTGACCCCATTGTCGATTTCCTGAATATTGACAACGATGTAGGCATCTTTCTGATTCATTTGTGCCACTTTATAAATGCCAATCCCAGCACCAATCGAATCCATGTCCGGATTTTTATGGCCCATGATGATCACTTTATCGCTTGCCATAATTAAGTCTCGTAGGGCATGTGAAATTACCCGTGCTCTCACTCTTGTACGCTTTTCAATTGGATTGGTTTTACCGCCATAGAACTTCACCTTGCCATTTGAAAGTTTAATCGCCACTTGATCGCCGCCTCTGCCTAAGGCTAAATCCAGGCTCGATTGGGCTAAAACTCCTAATTCCGGCAGGGAAGAAACACCGGTTCCGACGCCAATGCTTAAAGTAAACGACACATTTTGCTGGGAGGTCATTTCTCTGACCTCATCAAGAATAGTAAATTTACCTTTCTCCAGCTTCTGTAGAATTTCCTCACTGAATACAGCCATAAATCGTTCCGATGAGATTCTTTTTAGAAAAATGCCATTAACCTGGGCCCATTTATTCAAGATAGACGTCACCAGATTATTGATGCTGCCACGCATCTGGTCATCCATTCCCTGGGTAAGATCATCATAATTATCTAAAAAGATAATCGAAATGACAGTCCGGTCATTTTGGTACATTTTCTCGATTTCCTTTTGTTCGGTCACGTCGAAGAAGTATAAAAGCCGTTCCTCCCGCTTATGAATGACACGAAATTTTCGTTCATGAAGCGTGATAATCTCTGTTTCCACCTCTTGTTTAATTAATGGAATCAGTGTATCCGCAACATCATAAAGTGACCTTCCAACCAAGGTATCCTCATCAAAACAAGAGGCAAGAAACGGATTGGTCCATTCGATGTAATATTCATCATTAATGAGCATAATCCCGATTGGCATCTCCATCAGAGCTTCTTCGCCGACTCTTTTAACCCGGTAAGAAAGGGTCGCGATGTACTCTTCTATTTCTTTTCTTTGGCGACGGTCTACCACAAACATGTAGTATGTCGGGAAGAGCATGATAAACAGCCCGGCTGCACTTATGATCCAATTATAGAAGGACAGGGCAATGAGCACTACCACTGTTACGCCTATCAACCCATAAAAAGGGTAACGAATCGACCGTTTTTCTAAAAATGCAGGCAAAGTTTTCAGCTCCTAATTGTGATTCTTACTCTTTCTTTTCAAATTGCTTTCGAAAATCAAAGCCTAAATCTGTAATGCCTAATAACATTATTATATAACGGACTATCGGAATCATGAAAGCAAGAATTACAACTAACACACCAAGTCCCTTTGCAACTGACCTTTTGTAGAAAATAAAAAATAAAAGCGCCAGACCCTGAAGCAGAATAAATGTTTCTAATATGTACCTAGCGTTAATTAAAGCAGAATATAAGTAAGTTCCCTCTTGCGGGTGGAATAACAGCATCATCCCTAGGGCAATTAAATAATACCATAAAAGGCTTTTTGGCAGGGCAAGATTACGAAAACTGCCCCATGGCTGAACATTTACACCAAACCTTTTGGCAATCGGGAAACAAATCCACTGGGTGATAAAAGAAGACATAATCGAAGCAAAGATTAACGCACTAGGTGCAAGGGTTACCATTTGCTTAAGCATTAAGGCATTTCTCTCTTTTACAACTTTCAATTGGTCTTCTTTGCCCAATGCTTTAAGCATTTCCTCCGAGCTTTTAACCGATTCATTTAACGCGACGGTCAGTTCGTGGATAATGTCCATTTTCATAAAAGCAACCATGATAACATATGAAATCACCATCCCAGCCATAAAGGTAAGCGAGCTGGCTATTAATATAAACGTCCGGCTTTTGCCCTTTTGAAGCAGATAGCCAATAACTACACCTGCTGACCCGTAAATAAACGTTAAGCCAACTCCCATTAAAGAGCCTGCTATAAACGAAATCATAATGGCAGCTACAAAGAAGGCTGAAATCATTTTCAGATCATTTTTTGTAGAAAACATCAGAAACGGCAGCGGCAAAACCAAGTTTGTAATCACCCCGAGGGGAGGAACAAAAATGGTTACTAGTAATAGTGCTGCAAGGGCTGCCAAAAGAATTGCACCCTCTGTAAGCTTGCGTACATCTTTCACTACTTCACCCCTAAATATTAAAGCTATTCCTTATTTTAGCGAGATATGCGGTTCGATACAACCTTGAGTATAACAAAAAGGCAGCAGGGAAGACCCTAACTGCCTTTTTACACCTATTTTTTTATTCACCTGCAACAAATGGAAGTAATGCCATTTGACGTGAACGTTTGATTGCAACTGTTAATTTACGTTGGTATTTAGCGCTAGTACCAGTTACACGACGTGGTAAAATCTTTCCACGTTCAGAGATAAATTTCTTAAGTAAATCTACATCTTTATAGTCGATGCGAGTGATACCGTTAGCTGTGAAATAACAAACTTTACGGCGTTTTGCGCGACCGCCTTTACGTCCTCCTGCCATGAAAATTCCCTCCTTTTTATGTTTTTTTTTATTTACCGTTCAGTAAGGATAGGTTTAAAATGGCAGATCGTCATCTGAGATGTCGATTTGACCATTTCCTGCAAATGGATCTTCATCCACTCGCGTGTAACCACCTTGCCTATTGTTGTTTTGGTTCGGTCGTTGATTCTGATTACCGCCGCCATACGAGGAACCCTGTGGTTCCCGTGGGGGAGTACCGAATTGGTCGTTATCGCTTCTTCCGCCGCCACCGGATGCATTTCTAGGTTCTAAGAACTGAACACTTTCTGCCTGTACCTCAGTAACATAGACACGTTTGCCATCTTGTCCTTCATAGTGGCGGGTTTGAATCCGGCCATCAACACCTGCGAGGCTTCCTTTCTTTAGGAAGTTAGCCACATTTTCAGCGGGTTTACGCCAAACAACACAATTAATAAAGTCTGCTTCACGCTCACCTGATTGACTAGAAAATGGACGGTTAACTGCTAATGTAAAGGTAGCAACAGGAACCCCATTTGGTGTATACCGTAAGTCAGGATCTTTTGTTAAGCGGCCAACAAGCACGACACGATTCATCATCAGAATCAACTCCTTTTAATTTGGTAAAAAGTTCCACGTGGAACTTTTTACCAAGAAATTTATCATTTATTATTAAGCTTCTTCTCTAATTACTAAATGGCGAATGATATCTTCGCTGATTTTTGCAAGACGAGAAAATTCTTGTACTGCATCAGCTGAAGATGTTGTTTTAGTGATTTCGTAGTATCCGTCGCGGAAATCGTTGATTTCATACGCTAAACGACGCTTACCCCAATCCTTTGTTTCAGCAGTTTCCGCACCGTTATCAAGAAGAATTGTGTTAAAACGCTCTACTAAAGCTTTTTTAGCTTCATCTTCAATATTTGGGCGGATGATGTACATGATTTCGTACTTATTCATCACAGTCACCTCCTTTTGGTCTAAACGGCCCAATTGGGCAAGGAGCAATTATTCATTACTCACAAGTTGAAATTATAGCATAGTTATTTAACAAAAGCAATCTCATTCACAGGAATGAGATTTTTGAATAGCACTTTTAATTAGGATGTTGATTTCCATTCCGCGGGTAATTTATACGTTAAAACGGAAATGGATGACGTCGCCGTCTTTTACTTCGTATTCTTTACCCTCTAAACGGACTTTTCCAGCTTCTTTTGCTGTAGTATGACTGCCGGCTGCTAATAAATCTGCATATGAAACGGTTTCTGCACGAATGAAGCCACGTTCAAAGTCAGAGTGAATGACTCCAGCACATTGCGGTGCTTTCATTCCCTTTCTAAAGGTCCAGGCCCGAACTTCTTGCACACCTGCTGTAAAATAAGTCGCTAAGCCTAGTAAGTGGTAAGCCGCACGGATTAATTGGTCAAGGCCGGATTCTTCAATTCCTAACTCTGACAAGAACATTTGCTTTTCTTCACCTTCAAGTTCAGCAATTTCCTCTTCAATCTTTGCACAGATTACGATGACTTCTGCATTATCAGCAGCCGCAAATTCGCGTACCTTTTGCACATATTCATTATCAGTAGGATCGGCAATATCATCCTCACTAACGTTAGCTACATAAAGGACAGGCTTGATCGTTAACAAATGAAGCCCTTTTACCAATTTCATCTGTTCTTCTGTAAAATCAACCGTCCGGGCTGGTTTCTCTGCCTCAAACGCATCACGGAGCATCGAGAGGACCTCGAATTCAGCGGCTGCATCCTTATCTTTTTGCTTTGCCAATTTTTCAACACGGTTGATCCGCTTTTCAACAGATTCCATGTCAGCCAAAATCAACTCCAGATTGATGACTTCGATATCATCGATTGGATCTACTTTACCGGATACATGGGTAATGTTATCATCGGCAAAACAGCGGACGACTTGGCAAATTGCATCTACTTGACGGATGTGGGAAAGAAACTTATTTCCAAGTCCTTCACCTTTACTTGCGCCTTTAACAATCCCGGCGATGTCGGTAAATTCAAAAGCGGTCGGAACCGTCTTTTTCGGTTGAACAAGTTCAGTTAATTTTTGCAGGCGAGCGTCAGGAACTTCGACGATTCCTACGTTCGGGTCAATCGTACAGAAAGGGTAATTGGCCGATTCTGCTCCTGCCTGGGTAATTGCGTTAAATAAAGTAGACTTACCAACATTCGGTAAACCTACGATACCAGCTGTTAATGCCATTTAGTTCACTCCTCAAAAAAATAAAATCTATTTTAAATTAATATTAGTTCTGAATATTAAAAGACAAGTCTTTCACAATTATAGGCATTCTTATAGAAAAAGACAACTGCCGCTTATTGGGCGGCAGTTAGTTTATCCTTTCAAGATTAACGAGACAATCATACAATGTACTGCCTAAACCGTTATCTGATGAACGGCTTGAGGTTAGGTTATTAACCGACCCGCCATATTGCCTCCAGATGCCTTCATCGATATTAATCGTGTCCGGATGAGCTGAGGCTGCTATCACAATAAAGCCCTTCACTTCGCCGCGGTCATTCCATACCCTAACCAAATCATCCTTTTGCAAACCGAGACGATCCGCAATATTTCGGGCAACCTCCACCTTCACCTTTGGTGCCGTTGCGAATAGATGATAGTTCTGTGAGTGATTGGAGCGCATGGGATGAATGGTCAGCAGACTATATGGATATTTTTCAGCAAGCTGTGGATTTGCCCACTTTGACTCTTCGGGTACAGCTAAGGTTAACGGTTTTTGACCAATCCGGGCAGTAAATTCAACCTTACCTGTTGGAGTTTTAAACTTGCGGTCTTGCCAAGGGATCATTTTTACCGGCAATTCTAATGTATGCTTTTCCATTAAGGTTTCAAGGGATAGACCCTTGGTTTCCAATGCTTGAAAGGCCATTTTAAGAAATTGATTTCTTGTAAAATCAAAATCTGCACCGAAGCCAAGTCTGTTTGCCAGTTCGGTCCAGATCCATAAATCAGGTTTCGCTTCACCCGGTGCCGGGACAAGTTGAGGACCATAATTTACATAATGGTGGTACATCGAGGAATAATAGATATCCTCTTCCTCAAAAGCGGTGGTTGTCGGTAACACATAATCAGCAAGCTTGGCGGTATCGGTCATAAATTGTTCGATTACCACCAGTGATGCTACTTTTGAAAAGGCCTCTTCAACGACCTTGGTGTCAGGCACCTGGGTCAATGGATTACCGCAGGTCACAACAATCATTTGAATTTCCGGATTGATTGCATTTAATACTTCTTCTGCTTGCTTCATGATTGGGAATTGCCGGGAACTCTGCCTGCGATTAGGAAGGGTTAACTCCTCAAATACAAAACTTTGCCCCACTTGAAGGTTGGCATAATTGGCGCCGCCGCCCGCCATACCAATATTTCCGCTCACGGCAACAAGGGCATCAATGAAGCGTATCGTATTGCCGCCGTTTTTATAGCGCTGCAGACCAAGCCCCATAAAGGTAGAAGTTGGTTTATCTGCATAAATACGAGCTAATTTAGTCATTACTTCACAAGGTACTTCAGTCATTTCACTAAGTTTTTCAATTGTAATGCTGTCCAGAAGCTGGACTACGTCTTCAAATCCAAGCGTATATTGCTCAATAAAAGCATGGTCTTCTAACCCTAAGCGGAGCATTTCCTTGATAATCCCCGCTGCTAATAGTCCGTCCATACCAGGTTTAATGGAGATATAGTTATCCGCAATTTTTGCGGTTGCATTAAAGATCGGGTCAATGACAATGAGTTTAACCCCACGCTTTTTCGCCTCTACCAGCTTTTCATAAAGGTGCATATTTGTTCGGGCGACATTTCGTCCCCAAACAATAATATTTTTACTATTGATTAAATCATTAGGTTCATGGCTGTATGCACCACCAAAGTCCCACCTTTGTGCTTCAATACCTGCTCCCCAGCAAAGAGAACCGTAGAGCTCGGTGACACCGCCATAGCAATTAAAAAATCGCTGATCTAGGCTTTTCAATAAACCATTATTTGCATAGTCATGACTGTGCAAAACAGCAGTAGATCCACATGTTTCTTTAATTTCAAGTAACTTAGCAGCAATCTCATCCAGTGCCTGCTCCCAGGAGATTTGTTCAAATGTACCGTTTATCTTTTTTAGTGGATGCAATAAACGTTCGGAGGAGTTTGTCCTAGCTTCAAGCATCCGACCCCGCCCACAAATTTTCCCCCGGGTAATCGGATGGGAGGGATCTCCTTCAACCTGAGTTACCCTATTATTTTCGACAGTTACATTGAAACCGCAGCTATCCCAGCAATTTAACGGACATGCGGCTTGACGAATTTGTACCAAATTCTCCACCCCCTATACACAAAACTTATTTCTACTTTTCTAATAAGAATAATATAGATTTTCAAAAAAAAGAAGCATAAGACTACTCTTCATGCTTCACCAAAATTTTCTTCATTTTCCTTGAAAATTCTCTTCTTGGAATGAGGACACTATGACCGCACCCCTCACATTTGATCCGAACATCCATCCCCATGCGAATCACTTTCCAACGATTTGTTCCACATGGATGCTGTTTCTTCATCTCGACAACATCATTTAAGGCAAATTCCTTTTCCTCCATCGCAAAATCTCCCCTTATTTAGGTTGTTCAGACCCATACATGATCACTCTTGGATTTGGAGCCTTGATTCCATTCTCGTCTAACTGAAGTTTTATATCCCTACGAATATTCCGTGAAACGGCGGCTTGCTTCATTGGCTGTGTTTCTGCTACCACCCGTAACACAACCTCAGTTGCGCCCATTGTTTGAATCCCTAATAGCTCAGGGGCCGAAACCAATTCCTCATATTGAGCCGGCATAAACTTGATGGTTTCCTCAATTACATTTTCCGCCTTAGCAATGTCTTCACCATAGGCGATGGCAATATCAACAACGGCGATACTATTATTAATGGAGAAGTTGGTTACTTCGATGATACTGCCATTGGGTAAAATATGCAGTTCACCGGTCCAGCTTTTAATTTTTGTGGTTCTTAACCCTATAGTTTCGACATTTCCTTCATATTGTCCTATGCGAACATGATCACCTACAGAAAATTGATCCTCAAAAATAATAAAAAAACCGGAAATAACATCCTTCACTAGGCTTTGTGCCCCAAAACCAACGGCTAAACCAACAACCCCAGCCCCGGCAATCAGTGCTTTTACATCAATTCCTAACACAGAAAGAATCATCATAAAGGCAATAAAATAAACCACGTAGGAAAGGACGCTATCAAGTAACTTTGAAAGTGTTTCTTCCCGCCTGTCTGATGTATTGAGCGGAGACAGGTTTCTAATTTTAAAAATATTATGGATCATTAATTTTCCAATGCGAATTAAGATATTTGTAATCACCAAAATTGCAATAATTTTTAAAAGGTTTTCACCAAGATTAAGCCACGTATCTTCATCTTGAAATTTAGCAAGTAACTTTTGCATTCCCTTTTGAGTGAGACTCATTCGGACACCATCCTCAATACCTTCATAATCAATCTCTATTTTAGCAATTATTTTGCACAGTTAATAGCATAATGAATTTTCCTTTTTCTCCCCGCCGTATGTATAGAAATACAGAAAATTCCGTATAATAGTAAGACTTATTACGGTTAGGGAGTGACTTAATGAATCTAAAGACCAGTTTTTTTGACAGGAGGGCTAAAACACGCATCAGCCACGATGATTTACATGCGGCTGAAAACCTTGCTGAGGAATTGCTTGTGAATATTCCAAGCATGACAAGCCGCCCAATCGTCTTTGTTTGTATTGGTACGGACCGCTCCACAGGAGATTCATTAGGACCACTGGTTGGGACATTGCTAGAAGAAAAGGTCTTGAGGACCTTTTATGTGTACGGGACCTTAGATGATCCGATTCATGCGGTTAATCTTTCTGAAAAACTGAAGGAAATACAATCCATACATGACAACCCTTATATGATTGGCATTGATGCCTGTTTGGGCCGAATTAAAAATGTTGGCGTCATTCAATTAGGAAATGGACCTGTTAAGCCCGGTGCAGGGGTGAACAAGGAACTTCCTGCGGTCGGAGAGATTCATATCACCGGCATCGTTAATGTTAGTGGATTTATGGAATTTTTTGTGTTACAAAACACCCGTTTAAATCTTGTGATGAAAATGGCAAAAACAATTGCCAATGGCATCTATCAAGCAAGCCTGCTTTATCCTAAGAAGGCACAAAACTGGACGGAGTTAAACTTAAATTGGCTCGAAGAAGAGAAAACGAATTAAAAGAGCAAACGGTTCCCCGATTGCTCTTTTTCTTATATTTATTATAAATACTGATGATAGCTATAAAGAACTGTGACAATCAATCCGGTAACGACGATACCAGGCAGCAGGTTGGCTACTCTGATTTTCACCATCCCGGTTAAATTTAAACCAATTGCAAAAATCATAATTCCACCCGTTGCGGTCATTTCAACAATAAACTGGTCCATTAATGCTTGGGGGACAAACCGATCAATCTGAGTAGCGAACAATGCAATTAATCCTTCATAAAGGACAACTGGAATTGCTGAAAAAATAACACCAATTCCCAAAGTTGTGGTTAAGATTAACGCTGTAAAACCATCAATTAACGATTTAGTGTACAAGACTGCATGGTCACCGCGAATGCCGCTATCCAGTGCTCCAATAATCGCCATTGCCCCAATCACAAAGATGAGCGTAGCTGTAACAAACCCTTCTGAAATGCTCCCTTTCCCATTGCTGGCGCCCACTTTCTGCTCGAGCCATAAACCTAAATCATTTAATTTATCCTCTAATTTTAGCGCCTCGCCGGCAACCGCACCGACAACTAAACTAATGATCACTATCAGGAAATTTTCACTTTTTAAGCCCATTTGTAAACCCAGCACCATGACGGACAGGCCGATCGCATACATGACTGTAATCTTCATTCCTTCAGGGATGCGGTTTAATAATTTTCCCAAAAGTGTTCCTATAACAATTAAAAGTCCATTGACAAGCGTCCCTAATAAAAACATTTTACATCCACCTTTTTTCGACCTTCGAAATATATTTCTTTTAAACTATCATATATGTAAAAAAAATAAACCATCTTGTGATGGCTTATAAGGATGAATCTTCATGATGAAGCATTTCTAATATCCGTTCCAAATCCTCTTGAGAAAAGAACTCGATTTCAATTTTCCCTTTATTCTTGTTCTGCTTAATATTTACACTCGTACCAAACCGTTCCCGAAGGACATGTTCGCGCTCTTGGATAAACACATCTTTTTTCTTCTCTAGTTTTTTTGTTTCACGTGGAACATTTTCATTTAAGTGCTGAATCAATTTTTCCAACTGACGAACACTTAATGCTTCCTTGATTATCTTTTCAACAACGGCTGGGATTTTTGCTTTTTCCCGGAGTCCTAACAAGGCACGGCCATGCCCCATTGAGATTTTCCCGGTGGAAATGAACTCTTGGATGTTTGGAGGGAGCGAAAGCAAACGAACATGATTGGCTATATGCGGCCTGCTTTTACCCAGTCGCTTCGCCACCTCTTCTTGTGTCAGCTTAAGTTTTTCCATTAACATTTGATAAGCTAATCCCTCTTCAATTGGATTTAAATCTTCCCTTTGCAGGTTTTCAAGGACAGCTAATTCCATCATTTGCTGTTCAGAAAGCTCGCGGACGACAGCTGGGATGGTTTCAAGTTTTGCCTCTTTCGCAGCACGGAAACGGCGCTCACCAACTACAATTTCAAAGCCGCGAATGCTTTTTCTAACCACAATTGGCTGCAGGATTCCATGTTCGATAATAGACTCTTTTAATTCATCGATTGTCTCTTGTTGGAAGGTTTTCCGAGGCTGGTAAGGATTGGGACGCAGTTCAGTCAGTTTAATTTCCTGAACAGACTCCTCATTACCCTCATCCGAAAAGAATGCATTTAGGCCCTTCCCTAAACCTTTAGCCATTTGAGACCACTTCCTTTGCTAAATCTAAATACACCTCTGCACCACGGGATTTTGAATCATACGTAATGATTGGTTCCCCATGACTTGGTGCTTCACTTAGACGCACATTTCTTGGAATAATGGTTTTATAAACTTTATCCTGAAAATATTTCTTCACTTCTTCAATTACTTGGATACCTAAATTCGTTCGTGCATCAAGCATCGTTAATAAAACGCCTTCAATTTTCAAATCCTGGTTCAAGTGCTTTTGCACAAGTCTTACTGTACTTAACAATTGACTTAAGCCTTCCAATGCATAATATTCACATTGAACGGGAATTAAGACTGAGTCAGAAGCCGTTAAGGCATTAAGGGTTAATAAGCCTAACGATGGCGGACAATCAATAATAATATAATCAAATTGATCTCGCACTTCTTCAAGTGCCCGTTTCAAACGCACTTCTCTTGAGATCGTCGGTACCAATTCAATTTCTGCCCCTGCCAGTTGAATAGTCGCTGGGATTGCATATAAATTTTCCACCGATGTCTGTTTAATTACATCCTTTGCTTCTACATCATCTACTAGTACATCATATATGCATTGGTCAACTTCTGCCTTTTCAATACCAATCCCACTTGTTGCATTTCCCTGTGGGTCCGTGTCGACAAGCAGGACACGTTTTCCAATATATGCTAAGCAGGCACCTAGGTTGACAGAGGTAGTCGTTTTACCGACTCCGCCTTTTTGATTCGCGATTGCAAGAATTTTGCCCACGATGTCACCTACCCTTTTATTCTCTCAAAGTTTTATTCTTGTATTCTATTAAATTTTATTAAGATACTGTCGATTGGGCGAATCTAACCTGTATGATTAAAAGGAAAAATTCCATTCCTTTATTTTAGCATGAAACAGATAGCTTGTAGGATTTTTTCTAAAAATATTCAAATGTTCAAGAAACTTGTAGTTGTGATTTAGCGGGGGAATGGACACTATTTATCCATACATTACCATTTATGTTCAAAAAAAAGAACCAAACATGTGATTTCGTCTGGTTCTAGCTTCTATTTGTCTATTTATCTGCTATTTTTTCTTTGGTATCCGAATGGTAAATTGGTAGAATTCGTCAAATTCTTCTTCTTCAGCATCAAGGTTAATCCCGCTGTCCGTTACCATGGTTAAGGATTGGCGAATCGTATTGACGGCGATTCTCATATCTTTACTAAAAGCCTTTCGTTTCGGCTTTGGCTTTTCATCTTTTTGTTGCAGCAGTTTGACAACACGTTCCTCTGTCTGCTTGACATTAAAATTCTTTTCTATAATTTCAGCTAACAGCACCACTTGTTTTTCCGGGTCCTTCAGAGGAATGAGTGCGCGTGCATGGCGCTCTGTAATAATTTTATTTAACAAGGCCTCTTGAATGGGCTGCGGTAATTTAAGAAGACGGAGCTTGTTGGCAACGGTTGACTGCCCTTTTCCAAGGCGTTGTGCTAACGCTTCTTGTGTTAGGTTATGCAATTCAAGCAACTTCCCATACGCCATCGCTTCTTCAATCGGCGACAGCTCTTCCCGTTGTAAATTCTCAATTAAAGCAACAGAAGCCGTTTCAGTATCCGATAAATTTTTGATAATGGCTGGTGCTTCGGACCAGCCGAGCTTTTTCATTGCACGAAAACGGCGTTCCCCGGCAATAATTTCAAATTGGTCAATGGCATACTCTCTAACAACAATCGGCTGAATAATACCATGTATGTGAATCGTCCGTGCTAATTCTTCAATTTTCTCCTCATCAAAAACCGTTCGAGGTTGAAATCGGTTTGCAACAATATGATCAATAGGTATCTTTTTTATTTCCTCATTTTTTTCTACAATTAGCTCTTTTTCAAGCGCAACCTCTTGTTCTCCCTTATCGCCGAGGCCAAAAAAGCGTGTAAACGATTGCTTCATCCCCAACACCACCTTTACGAAACTCCCTATTACTTATTCTTTACACACAGACATTCTTCCTGCTAAGAATATCATGTTTGTTGAAAAATTGTTAGGTCTTCTAATTAGCTTTTATTACAAGATAAGAAACGGCCGCTTCCGCTTTTCTTATTCAATCGGTGTCTTTCCCGGTGTTCCAGGCTTGCGTGGATATTTCTTTGGCGTTTGCTTTTCCTTTTTTATAATTAAGATATTCCGCTCGCTTTCTTCCATTGGCAGCGTAAAGGTATGCATAGCTTCCAACCTTCCGCCAAGGGTCGTAATCGCCTTTTGCCCCACTTCTAATTCATCATTCGCATGGGCAGCTTTCATGGCAATAAAGTACCCGCCTGCTTTAACCAATGGTAAACAAAGCTCAGAGAGTACAGACATTCTTGCTACGGCCCTTGCAGTTACCACATCAAAGCTTTCCCGATAGAGCGGATTTACCCCAAAGGTTTCGGCACGGTCATGAATAAAGTGAACATTTTCTAACTTCAATACCTTCGCAAGATGATTTAAAAATGAGATCCGCTTGTTTAAAGAATCAACAATTGTCACTTCAATATGAGGGAAGACAATTTTTAAGGGAATACTAGGGAACCCAGCCCCGGCCCCGACATCACAGAGATGAAAGGGCTTTGTAAAGTCAAAATAGAACGAGGCGGTAATTGAATCATAAAAATGCTTAAGATAGACTTCAGCTTTATCCGTAATCGCAGTTAAATTCATTTTTTCATTCCATTCAACCAACGTTTCAAAATACAGCTCAAACTGGTCTATTTGATCCTGCGTTAGGGAAATCCCTTTTTCCTTTAGGTTTGCTTCCAATTGTTCGATGATCATTCAGTAATCTTCCTCACATAATTATTCATTTGAAACTCTTGCAATTTTGCCTTGTTCTAAATAAACAAGCAAAATTGACACATCGGCAGGATTTACCCCAGATATCCGCGATGCCTGGGCAATCGATAGCGGTTTGACTAATTTAAGTTTTTGTCTGGCTTCGGTCGCAAGTCCTGAAACAGAATCATAATCAATATTCTCAGGGATCTTCTTATCTTCCATTTTCTTTAATCGTTCAACTTGTTGCAGGGACTTGCTAATATAGCCCTCATACTTTAATTGGATTTCCACCTGTTCCTTCACATCTTCATCAAGTGACATTTCACTTGGGAAAATTGTATCGAGCTGATGATAAGACATTTCTGGTCTTTTTAATAAATCAGCGGCACGGATTCCATCCTTTAATTCACTTCCGCCAATGCCCCGAATCATTTCTTGAACCTCAGCTGTCGGCTTTAGGAACGTTGACGTTAAACGCAGTTTTTCCGCTTCAATTGCTTCTTTTTTCTCCAAAAACTTTTCATACCGATCGTCACGAATCAATCCAATTTGATGGCCGATGTCTGTTAATCGTAAATCAGCATTATCATGGCGTAATAGCAGGCGATATTCCGCTCTTGACGTTAGCAATCGATAGGGTTCATTTGTTCCTTTGGTGATTAAATCATCAATTAACACACCAATATAGGCATCCGAACGGCTTAACACTAACTGCTCACGGCTAAGTGCATTTAATCCTGCATTGATACCAGCCATGATTCCCTGGCCGGCTGCTTCCTCATAGCCGGACGTCCCATTAATTTGACCCGCTGTATAGAGACCCTTGACCACTTTGGTTTCTAGTGTTGGCCATAATTGGGTTGGTACAATTGCATCATATTCAATCGCATATCCTGCTCTCATCATTTGTGCATTTTCGAGCCCCGGAACTGTTTTAAGAATTTCCTGCTGTACATCCTCTGGTAGGCTCGTTGATAGCCCCTGGACATAGACTTCCTTTGTGTGCCTTCCTTCAGGCTCAAGGAAAATTTGATGACGAGGTTTATCATTAAAGCGGACCACCTTATCCTCAATCGATGGACAATACCGTGGGCCAGTTCCTTTAATCATTCCAGAAAACATCGGCGAACGATGAAGATTGGCGTCAATTAACTGATGGGTACGATCATTTGTATAAGTCAACCAGCATGGCAACTGATCGGTAATATATTTCGTTGTTTCATAGGAAAAGGACCTTGGAACTTCGTCACCGGGTTGGATTTCTGTTTTACTATAATCAATCGTATTACTATTTACGCGTGGCGGTGTTCCTGTCTTAAAGCGGACGAGTTCAAATCCAAGCTCCTCTAAATGCTCCGATAGCTTAATCGATGGCTGTTGATTATTGGGGCCACTTGAATATTTCAATTCCCCAAGGATAATTTCACCGCGTAAGTAGGTGCCGGTAGTAATCACGACTGTTTTTGAGCGGTAGACCGCACCTGTCTTGGTAATAACCCCTTTAGCAACTCCATCCTCGACAATCAGTTCCTCGACCATCCCTTGGAGTAAGGTGAGATTCGATTCCTCTTCGAGTGTTTTTTTCATTTCATGCTGGTAAGCAAATTTGTCAGCTTGTGCTCTTAACGCACGAACAGCCGGTCCTTTTCCTGTGTTCAGCATTCTCATTTGGATATAAGTTTTATCAATATTTTTACCCATTTCCCCGCCCAAGGCATCAATTTCACGAACGACGATCCCTTTAGCTGGTCCGCCAACGGATGGGTTACATGGCATAAAGGCCACCATATCAAGATTGATGGTAATCATTAATGTTTTTGCGCCAAGTCGAGCAGCAGCAAGGCCTGCTTCACAGCCGGCATGACCTGCACCAACGACAATGACGTCAAAATTTCCTGCTTCGTATTGCATATTGTCACTCCTCTTTCTATTTCCCTAAACAGAACTGTGAAAATAATTGATCAATTAGGCTTTCGTGGACACTTTCGCCAATGATTTCGCCAAGTAATTCCCACGTCCTCGTTAAATCGATTTGAACGATATCAATCGGAGTCCCCATTTCTACTCCATCGATTGCTTCTTCAATGGTAGTTAAGCTTTGGTGCAATAGTGCAATATGACGACTGTTTGAGACATAGGTTATATCGCCGGCATCAATTGTCCCAGCAAAGAATAACGAGGCAATTGCTTCCTCTAATTCATCCACGCCACGATCCTCAAGTAAGGAGGTGGTGACAATCTTGTGCTCTTTGGCTAACTCTCTTACTTTATCGAGGTCAATTTGCTGCTCCAAATCCGTCTTATTGATAATAACGATAACATCCATTCCTTTAACCACTTCAAACAACTGTTCATCTACCAGGCTTAACTTGTCAGCATAATTTAAAACAAGCAAAATTAAATCTGCATCCTGTAAAACTTGGCGGGAGCGCTCCACACCAATTCGTTCGACAATATCCTCTGTTTCTCGAATTCCGGCTGTGTCCAAAAGTCTTAGCGGCACACCGCGGACATTTACATATTCCTCAATCACATCCCGTGTAGTTCCGGGAATATCTGTCACAATTGCTTTATTTTCATGTACTAAGCTATTTAAAAGCGAGGATTTCCCCACATTTGGGCGTCCTACAATTGCAGTGGACAGTCCTTCCCGTAAAATTTTCCCCTGTTCCGACGTCTGGAGGAGCTTTTTGATTTCTTCCCTAACAAAATAAGCCTTCTCAGCTAACATCTTATGAGTCATTTCCTCGACATCGTCATATTCTGGATAATCAATATTCACTTCGACATGAGCAAGTATCTCTAAAATCTCCTGCCGTAGTCTTTGAATTAATTTCGACAGGCGCCCTTCCATTTGTCCCAAGGCAACATTCATGGCACGATCCGTTTTTGCGCGGATTAAATCCATTACTGCTTCTGCTTGCGATAAATCGATCCGTCCATTCAAAAATGCTCTTTTTGTAAACTCACCTGGTTCTGCAAGTCTCGCTCCGTTTGTAAGCACCTGCATGAGAACTCGATTTACAGACACAATCCCGCCATGGCAGTTGATTTCAACAACATCCTCTTTGGTAAAAGTCTTCGGCCCTCTCATGACCGATACCATTACCTCTTCGACGACTTGCCCGGACTTTGGATCTAGCAAGTGTCCATAGTGAATCGTGTGCGTTGCTGCTTCAGACAGCTTCTTTCCACCAATACTTCTAAATAGCTTGTCTGCTATCAGGATTGCTTCATCTCCGCTCAACCGAACAATCGCAATCGCACCCTCCCCCATCGGAGTCGATATTGCCGCAATCGTATCAACTTCCATTTCCTACACCTCTCATTAAAAAAATCAGTCCATCTATATAAACAGTAATTTTTTTCTCCAAAACAATAGAATACCACATTCATACCTGTGGAAAAAGTAAACCTTCTTCACAATAATTAATCCACAATTCACTTCTATCCCATTATTATTCTAACTTATCCACATGTGAATAACAATAAAACGCAAATTGATAAATAATTGCTGTTATCAACAGGTTTATTTTTTTGGAGACCACAAAAAAGACACCCTATCTTAAATAGGATGCCTTTGTGATTTAGTAATACATTTTAAAGGTTTATCTTCTGGGTGCAGGAGAGATCACAATAAAGCGATGCGGTTCCGACCCATCAGAAAATGTTTTGACCCGTCTGTTATCCGATAAAGCAGCATGAATCACTTTTCGCTCATAGGAAGGCATGGGTTCTAAGGTTACATCTTTTCCCGACTTAACTGCCTTTTGGGCAAGACGATGCGCTAATTGAATCAGCGTTTCATTTCTTCTTTTTCGGTAATCCTCAGCGTCCAGAATTACGGTTAAATACTGATTGGAAAAACGGTTAAGCACTAATTGCGTCAAATATTGAAGCGAATTTAAGGTTTGGCCTCTTTTCCCAATCAATAATGCAATCTTTTCGCCAGTCATAATTAAATGAACATGTTTACCGTCTCGTTTGATTTCTATTTCTGCAGGAGCGCCCATTTGTTCACTTACCTGAGTCAGAAATTTTTTGGCCTCTTCAATCGGGTCAATAATAACGGTCACTTTAACAACAGCTGGCCGCGTTCCAAAAATTCCGAAAAGCCCTTTTTTACCTTCATCAATAATATCTATATCTGTGCGGTCTTTGCTGATTTGTAATTGAGCTAAAGCTGATTTTACTGCTTCTTCGACAGTTTGTCCTGTAGCAGTTACCTGTTTCACTTTTTTGCTCCTCCCGCATTACCGGATGCTTTTGCCGTTTTTAAATCCGGTCCTTTAATAAAATAAGTTTGCACAATCATAAAAATATTTCCGACTACCCAGTACAACGAAAGTGCAGCTGGGAAACTAAAGGCAAATACCACAATCATGATCGGCATCATCCAAAGCATCATCGCCATTTGCGGATTCTGGTCTTGTCCAGCCATCATAATTTTTTGTTGAATAAACGTAGTTATTCCCGCCACAATCGGCAAAATATAGTAAGGATCTTTATCCCCTAGGTCAAACCAGAGGAAATTATCTGAAGCAATTTCCCTTGTTCGAGAGATGGCATGGTAAAAACCAATTAAGATGGGCATTTGTACAATTAATGGAAAACAGCCAGCCATTGGATTTACTCCATGCTTTGAAAACAGAGCCATCGTTTCCTGTTGTAGTTTCTGCTGTGTTTTTTGATCTTTAGAACTATACTTCTTCTTCAACTCGGCCATTTCCGGCTGCAATGCCTGCATTGCCTTAGAACTTCTTGTCTGCTTGATCATTAGTGGCAAAATAATAAGGCGAATGAGGATCGTTACAACAATAATCGATAACCCAAAGCTGCCCCCAAGAATGTGCGCCCCTTCTTTAATCACCCACGATAAAGGATAGACAATGTATTCATTCCAAAACCCTGAACTCTCCGATGTTATTGGCTTCTTAATTTCACTGCATCCTGTCAGGAACATAAATACAGAAAGTAAACCAATTCCTAGTAATATTCTTTTTTTCAACCAAGTTTTCCTCCTTACATAAAGATAACAAGCAAATTTTCACCTAACTTATGTACTATTTATTTTGGAAGATTTCAAAGGTATTTTATCATTTAAGCAAAGGAATTGTCTTTAATAGATGCAAATTTCAGGCAAATTCCTTTGCAATTTATGTCTTAAAGTTACTTTTTCAAAACCTTCCCCACTTTTAGCACATGGGTTAAACTTTTTTTCACTTCGAAGAAATCCATTTCAGCAGCAGGTTTCCTCGCAATAATCACGTAATCATTCCCTGGAGCTAACTGTTCGTTCAGTTCAAAAATGGATTGTCTTACATACCTTTTGATCCTGTTCCTTGTCACCGCATTTCCTATCTTCTTACTGACAGATAGGCCGATACGAAAGTAATCTTGTCCCTCTTTTGGTAAAGAGTAGACAACAAATTGCCTATTCGCAAATGAGTGGCCCTTTTGAAATGCCGCTTGGAATTCTTTATTTTTTTTAATACGCAGCTCTTTTTTCATAAAAAACACCTTCAGTCGGATTAGAAAAAAGACCACTGACTGTGCAGTGGTCTATGCTGATAATACTTTTCTTCCCTTAAGACGACGACGAGCTAGAACCTTGCGGCCATTAGCTGAGCTCATACGACTACGGAAGCCATGAACTTTACTGTGTTTACGGCTATTTGGTTGATATGTTCTTTTCATTATATGACACCTCCCTGAGGAATAGCTATCAAAGTTTAAATGACAGTCTTACTTATTATAAAGACGTCACCATAAAATTGTCAACTACTCTTCGCTATTGTTTCCATTTCCAAATTTTATTGAACATGAAATTGCTTATTTCCAGAAATTATAAAACTAAGATGAAATGATCCTAACCATAGTTGAAGAATTGTAAATTTTGATGCTAAAAAAACAATCCGCACTACCCCAGTGCAGATTCAAATGACTTGTGGATAAATTTTCGACATTTTTTTCACTCTTTACACAAGATATTGACAGGTTTTGCACAATTCATCTACTTGTGGACAATTACTGTGCACATATTGTTACAGTTGTGGATAAACTACGAAAAGGCATTGCGCATCAAGCAATTATTTGATATTATATTTGTGTTTTCACTCTTAATAACTTTATCCACAAGAATACGTTATCCACAAATTGTGGATATCATGTGGATAGTTTATTCAAGGGTGCTGTAGAAGGTTGTCCACAAGAGGTGGATATTGTCGAAACTCCATTTTACTTCCTTATTATATATTATCCACATTCACTATTTCGTATATTTATAAATTAATAGGTTGTACTGCTGGTATAATTGCGAAAAAGCGTATTATTTTATAAAAAATCAAAACAAAGGAGGGATGTTTTTTGGAAAATATTGCGGATCTTTGGCATGCTGCCTTAGCCAATATAGAGAAAAAGATTAGCAAACCAAGCTTTGACACCTGGCTTAAGTCGACAAAGGCCCATTCCCTTCAAGGTGATTTACTTATCATAACTGCTCCCAATGAGTTTGCTCGGGATTGGCTGGAAGAGCGTTATTCGCAGCTAATCTCTGGGATTCTTTATGAAATCACAGGAGAAGAGCTTTCTGTTAAGTTTATCATTCCGCAAAATCAAAGTGAGTCGGAAAATGATGTGCAATTACCTCCCAAAAAGGTTAAAAAGGACGACGACCATGGGGAATTTCCTCAAGGTATCTTAAATCAGAAATACACGTTTGATACATTTGTAATTGGCTCAGGCAACCGTTTTGCCCACGCTGCATCACTCGCAGTAGCCGAAGCCCCGGCCAAGGCATACAATCCCCTCTTTATCTATGGAGGAGTTGGCTTAGGAAAAACGCACTTAATGCATGCGATTGGCCATTATGTCTTAGACCATAACCCTGCTGCAAAAGTCGTATATTTATCATCTGAAAAATTTACAAATGAATTTATTAACTCAATTCGTGACAATAAAGCGGAGAGTTTCCGCAATAAATATCGAAATGTCGATATTTTACTTATAGATGATATTCAATTTTTAGCCGGAAAAGAATCAACGCAAGAAGAATTTTTTCATACATTTAATGCGCTTCATGAGGAAAGTAAACAAATTATTATCTCCAGCGACAGGCCGCCTCGGGAAATTCCGACGCTGGAGGATCGGCTCAGGTCCCGTTTTGAATGGGGATTGATTACAGATATTACCCCGCCTGATTTGGAAACGAGAATAGCGATTCTTCGTAAAAAGGCGAGAGCAGAAGGCTTAGATATACCAAACGAGGTCATGCTTTATATTGCCAATCAAATCGATACAAACATCAGGGAGCTAGAAGGCGCACTCATCAGGGTTGTTGCCTATTCATCCTTAATCAATAAAGATATTAATGCCAATTTAGCAGCAGAGGCATTAAAAGATATTATTCCGAGTTCCAAGCCTAAAGTGATCACGATTCTGGATATTCAAAAGACGGTTGGGGAACTATTTAGTATAAAACTTGAAGATTTTAAGGCAAAAAAGCGGACTAAATCGCTTGCCTTCCCTAGACAAATTGCCATGTATTTATCTCGGGAATTAACCGATTATTCCTTGCCGAAAATCGGCGAAGAATTTGGCGGACGTGATCATACGACTGTCATCCATGCACATGAAAAAATATCTAAACTTCTTCAAACAGATGCCCAGCTGCAACGGCAAATGAAAGAATTACATGAACTTTTGAAGGTTTAATAAAATATCAGCCCAATTTCTTTAACAAATATGTGAATAACTTCTCTGTATTTACACACAGTCTGTCCACAGGTGGATAGGCTGTGTTTCCGTTGAAATAATCACTTATCCACATATCTACAGGCCCTACTAGTACTTCTACTATTTTTTAAAAAAAAATATATTATTATTTGCTATTAAAAATATGATTAAATCGGAGGCTTACAGGCGATGAAATTTATCATCCAAAGAGATCGGTTAGTCCAGAGTGTTCAAGATGTTATGAAAGCTGTTACGTCAAGAACAACCATCCCAATTTTAACCGGAATCAAAATTACAGCTACAACTGAAGGTGTTACCTTAACCGGAAGTGATTCTGATATTTCAATACAGTCCTTTATTCCAAAAGAGGAAACCGGGGATGAAATTATTGAAGTGAGACAAGCAGGAGCCATTGTTCTCCAGGCAAAGGTCTTTAGTGAAATTGTCAAAAAGCTGCCGACAGATACGGTTGAAATTGAAGTTTTAGGTTCGCTTCAAACAGTCATACGTTCTGGTAAATCTGAATTTAACTTGATTGGTCTGGATTCAGAAGAATATCCGCACCTTCCGCAAATAGAAGAAAATAATAAATTTCAGATTGCCACAGATCTTTTAAAGGCGATGATTAGACAAACCCATTTCGCAGTGTCCACCTCAGAAACACGCCCCATCTTGACAGGTGTAAACTGGAAGGTCGAAAACGGGGAACTAAACTGTATTGCAACAGATAGTCATCGACTTGCCCTTCGAAAGTCAAAGGTCGAAATAGCGAACAACGAAGGTTATAATGTCGTCATTCCAGGGAAAAGCTTAAATGAGTTGAGTAAAATTATTGATGACAGTCATGACTTAATTGATATTGTAATTACAGAGAATCAAATTTTATTTAAAGCGAAGCACTTATTATTTTTCTCAAGATTGTTAGAAGGTAATTATCCGGATACTTCTCGTTTAATTCCGAATGAGAGTAAAACGGATGTTACCGTAAATACAAAAGAATTTTTACACGCAATTGATCGAGCCTCTTTATTAGCAAGAGAAGGAAGAAATAATGTTGTCAAACTTTCAACAATTGAAGGTGGTATCATTGAAATTTCTTCGAATACTCCTGAGGTTGGTAAAGTTGTTGAAGAAATTCAAAGCGAATCCATCGATGGAGAAGATTTAAAGATCTCTTTTAGCGCTAAATATATGATGGATGCTTTAAAAGCCCTTGAAGGGACAGATATCAGGGTGAGTTTTACAGGAGCCATGCGTCCTTTCGTTATCCGTCCGCTTCATGATGAAACGATTTTGCAATTAATTTTACCGGTAAGAACATACTAAAAAATTTGAAGCATCATTCACTTGCCACCAAAAAGGTGGCTTTCTTTTAGTTTTCTTTGTATCTCGGTGATTTTTTTAGTAAAATAAAGTATTGAGACCATTTTAGAAATGAGGGTGATGATTTGCCTGAAAAAATTAACATAGACACTGAATTTATTACACTGGGTCAATTTCTTAAATTGGCTGAAGTAATTCAATCAGGAGGCATGGCAAAATGGTTTTTGAGTGAACATGACATATTTATCAATGGCGAACAGGATCAAAGAAGAGGAAGAAAGCTTCGCTCAGGTGATAAAATCCAAATTGCCGGTTTCGGAGAATTTGTGATTACCGAGTAATTACATGTAATTATCGAGCAGCAAGCAAAAGGATGTCGTTTGCATGTATATTGAAAAATTAGCACTAACAAATTATCGGAATTACGAAGAGTTGTTCGTAGAATTTGAAAATAAAGTAAATGTCATCCTGGGCGAAAATGCCCAAGGTAAAACAAACGTGATGGAATCGATTTATGTTTTAGCCATGGCGAAGTCACACCGGACCTCCAATGATAAAGAACTTATTCGCTGGGACCAAGAGTATGCTAAAATAGAGGGTAGGGTTCAAAAACAACATAGTTCATTACCGCTGCAATTATTTATTTCTAAAAAGGGAAAAAAGGCAAAATGCAATCATATTGAGCAGCAAAGGTTGAGTCAATATGTCGGTAATATGAATGTGGTTATGTTTGCCCCCGAGGACCTTAATTTAGTAAAAGGAAGTCCGCAAGTCCGCAGACGATTTATTGATATGGAAATTGGGCAGGTATCGCCCATTTATTTACATGATATGAGTCAATATCAAAAAATACTTCAGCAGCGGAATCATTTTTTGAAAATGCTGCAGATAAAAAAACAGACAGATCAAACCATGTTGGAGATCTTGACGGAACAATTCATCGGGATGGCTGTGAAAATTGTGACGAAAAGGTTCGAATTCCTGCGATTACTTCAGAATTGGGCAAAACCAATTCACCAAGGGATTTCCAGAGGACTGGAATCGCTCGAAATTACCTATAAACCGTCGGTAGAGGTATTAGAAGAGCTAGATTTGTCGAAGATGATAGCATGCTTTGAGGAAAAATTCAGTAAGGTTAGAACAAGGGAAATCGAGCGAGGCACTACATTGTTCGGCCCCCATCGTGATGATCTCACTTTTTTTGTAAATGGAAGAGATGTTCAAACATTTGGATCGCAAGGTCAGCAGCGAACGACTGCATTATCAGTTAAACTTGCGGAAATTGAATTAATTCACGCGGAAATTGGTGAATACCCTATTTTACTGCTTGATGATGTTTTATCTGAATTAGATGATTACCGGCAGTCTCACTTACTTAATACCATCCAAGGGAAAGTACAAACCTTTGTGACAACCACAAGTGTGGAAGGAATTGACCACCGGACATTAAAGGAAGCCTCAACTTTTGTCGTTGAAGCAGGGATTATTAAGAAAGTTAATTGAGGTGAACCATGTATATTCATATCGGGGAAGATATTAATATTCGAGCAAGAGATATTATTTCTATCTTGGATAAAGAGAGTGCAAACAACTCGCCGCTTGTTGAGGAATTCATCAGTCATCGTAAGGATAAAGTAGTTAATCTATCCAAAAACCCCTTTAAATCAATCATTATTACTTTTGATAATGTTTACTTATCCCCGATTTCTTCCGGAACTTTAAAGAAACGTTCAAATCAGATGAATATACATGAATTTTGATATTTATTTATTTTTTTATAACGATATAGATATATTTTTGTCAGAAGGTGCAGGTGAACAAGCATGACTTTGGAACAAAAAGCAGTTGAAGAAGCATATGGTGCGGAGCAAATACAGGTTCTAGAAGGACTTGAAGCGGTTCGAAAAAGACCAGGTATGTATATTGGTTCAACAAGTGGCAAAGGGCTTCATCATCTTGTTTGGGAAATTGTTGATAACAGTATTGATGAGGCGTTGGCTGGTTTCTGTAATGAAATTAATGTCATTATTGAAGAAGACAACAGCATCACGGTAAAGGATAATGGCCGTGGAATCCCGGTTGGAATCCAAGAAAAAATGGGTAGACCAGCAGTTGAAGTAATTATGACTGTTCTACACGCCGGTGGGAAATTCGGCGGCGGAGGATATAAGGTTTCTGGGGGACTTCATGGTGTTGGTGCGTCTGTAGTCAATGCTCTTTCCACTGAACTTGAGGTATATGTCCACAGGGATGGTCAAATTTATTCAATTAAATTTGAACGTGGTGCGGTTGTTCAAGAATTAGAGGTTATTGGAACGACTGATATTACGGGTACAGTTACGCATTTTAAACCAGACGGTGATATTTTCACGGAAACATTGGTATATGAATATGACATTCTAGCTACTCGACTTCGTGAGCTTGCATTTCTTAACAGAGGAATAAAAATTACGATAGATGATAAGCGTGTTGAAAATAAACGTAATGAATACTACTATGAAGGCGGAATTAAATCGTATGTTGAGCATTTAAACCGCACAAAAGAAGTGATTCATGAGGAACCTATTTACATGGAGGGAGAACGTGACGGCATTAGTGTTGAAGTCGCACTCCAATATAACGAGGGGTATACAGATAACATTTACTCTTTCGCAAATAATATCCACACCTATGAAGGTGGAACACATGAATCCGGTTTTAAGACTGCGTTAACAAGGGTTATCAATGATTACGCACGAAAAAATGGCTTGATTAAAGAAAATGATACCAATCTTTCAGGTGAAGATGTTCGTGAAGGTATAACAGCTATTGTATCAATTAAACACCCTGATCCCCAATTTGAAGGGCAAACAAAGACAAAGCTCGGAAACTCTGAAGTCAGAGCGATTACGGATACTGTTTTTGCCAGCACTTTCGATAAGTTTCTGTTAGAAAACCCACCTGTAGCTAGAAAAATTGTTGATAAAGGTTTAATGGCTGCACGTGCAAGACTGGCTGCTAAGAAAGCAAGGGAATTAACGCGCCGGAAAAGTGCGTTAGAGGTTTCCAGTTTACCTGGGAAATTAGCTGACTGTTCTTCCAAGGATCCCTCTGAAAGTGAAATATATATCGTTGAGGGTGATTCTGCTGGTGGCTCGGCCAAACAAGGACGCGACCGTCATTTTCAGGCAATTTTGCCATTAAAAGGAAAAATTCTCAATGTTGAAAAGGCTCGTCTAGATAAGATTCTCTCTAACAATGAAGTGCGGGCACTGATTACTGCAATTGGAACAGGAATTGGAGAAGAATTTGATATTTCTAAAGCTCGTTATCATAAAGTAGTTATCATGACGGATGCGGATGTTGATGGTGCTCATATACGAACACTTATCCTAACGTTCTTTTATCGTTATATGAGACAACTATTAGAAGCAGGATATATATATATTGCCCAACCGCCTCTATATAAGGTCCAACAAGGTAAAAGAATTGAGTATGCATATAATGACAATGAACTTGAACGGATATTCGCAGAACTACCAAATTCACCAAAGCCTAATATCCAGCGTTATAAAGGTTTAGGAGAAATGAATCCTGAGCAATTATGGGAAACAACGATGGATCCTAGTAAAAGAAGTATGCTGTTGGTTAATCTTGAAGATGCAATTGAAGCAGATGAAACGTTTGATATGTTAATGGGTGAAAAAGTAGAGCCACGTCGTAATTTCATTGAGTCAAATGCCCAATATGTGAAGAATTTAGATATCTAAAGAAAAGGTGAAAGGAGGTAATAAGTAATGGCTGAAACACCAAATCCTCGAGTGAAAGATATAAATATTAGTCATGAGATGAAAACATCCTTCCTAGACTATGCGATGAGTGTTATTGTCTCTCGTGCCCTTCCAGATGTTCGGGATGGGTTGAAACCAGTTCATCGCCGTATTCTATATGCTATGCATGATCTTGGAATGCATTCAGATAAACCATATAAAAAATCAGCTCGTATCGTTGGGGATGTAATCGGTAAGTATCACCCGCATGGTGACTCTGCAGTATATGAAACGATGGTTCGGATGGCACAGGATTTCAACTATCGCTATATGCTTGTAGATGGTCATGGGAATTTTGGTTCTGTCGATGGAGACTCTGCCGCTGCAATGCGTTATACAGAATCGAGAATGTCGAAAATCTCAATGGAGTTATTGCGAGATATCAACAAAGATACGATTGATTATCAAGATAACTATGATGGTGAGGAAAGAGAGCCAGTTGTTCTGCCAGCTCGATTCCCTAACCTCTTAGTAAACGGTACAACTGGGATCGCTGTAGGTATGGCAACCAACATCCCGCCACACCAACTTGGAGAAGTGATCGATGGAGTCTTAGCAATTAGTCATGACCCTGAAATTACTACGCAAGAGCTTATGGAAATTATCCCTGGTCCAGACTTCCCGACAGGCGGAATTATCTTGGGCCGGAGCGGTATTCGTAAAGCCTATGAAACAGGCAGAGGATCAATAACCGTTCGTGCTAAAGTAGTAATCGAACAAAAATCAAATGGTAAAGAAGTTATCATTGTCAATGAATTACCATACCAAGTGAATAAAGCAAGATTAGTTGAAAAAATCGCTGAATTAGCTCGCGATAAAAAAATTGAAGGCATTACTGACCTAAGAGATGAGTCCGACCGTAAAGGTATGCGAATTGTTATTGAAGTTCGTAAAGATGCGAATGCCAACGTCCTTTTAAATAATTTATACAAACATACTGCACTACAAACTAGCTTTGGAATTAACACATTAGCCCTAGTTAATGGACATCCAAAGGTGTTGACTCTGAAGCAATGCTTAGTACATTACTTAGATCATCAAGTAGTAGTTATTCGCAGAAGAACAGAGTTTGAATTGCGTAAAGCAGAGGCACGTGCACATATTTTAGAAGGATTAAGAATAGCCTTAGATAATTTAGACGCAGTTATTACACTAATTCGAAATTCACAAACAACGGATATTGCCCGCGAAGGTTTAATGACAGAGTTTAACTTGTCTGAAAAACAAGCTCAGGCTATCCTTGATATGCGCCTGCAACGTTTAACTGGTTTAGAACGAGAAAAGATTGAGGATGAATTTCAAAGTCTTATGAAGCTTATTGCTGAATTAAAAGCTATTTTAGCTGATGAGGAAAAGGTTTTTGAAATTATCCGTGAAGAATTGACTGAGATTAAAGAGCGATTCAATGATAAGCGCCGTACAGAAATCGTAACCGGCGGAATTGAAAATATTGAGGATGAAGATTTAATCCCTCGTGAGAATATCGTCATTTCTTTGACTCATAATGGTTATGTTAAACGTCTTCCAGTTTCAACCTATCGTGCCCAAAGACGGGGTGGACGGGGAATTCAAGGAATGGGTACAAACGAGGATGATTTTGTAGAACAATTGATTACCACTTCAACTCACGATACGATCCTTTTCTTTACGAACAAAGGGAAGGTATACCGTTCTAAAGGTTATGAAATCCCTGAATACAGCCGAACGGCTAAAGGGATCCCAATTATTAATCTTTTAGGTGTCGAAAAGGGAGAATGGGTCAATGCAATCATTCCGGTGGAGGAATTTGTGGATGACTGGTTCCTATTCTTTACAACCAAAGAAGGGGTTTCCAAACGATCTCCGTTAACCTCGTTTGCTCATATCCGCAACAACGGCCTAATTGCCCTAAGTTTGCGTGAGGGTGATGAACTTATCTCTGTTCGTTTAACCGATGGCACTAAACATATGATTATCGGTACGAAGAAAGGTATGCTTATTCGTTTCCCTGAAACAGATGTTCGATCAATGGGACGAACAGCTACCGGCGTAAAAGGCATAACGCTCGATAATGACGATGAAGTTGTTGGAATGGAAGTTTTAGAGGAAACAAATGATGTGTTAATTGTAACGAAAAATGGATATGGGAAACGGACAAAAGCAGAAGAGTACCGAATCCAAGGTAGAGGCGGTAAGGGAATAAAGACCTGCCATGTTACTGAAAAAAATGGTGAACTTGTTTCGATGCGGGCAGTAACAGGTGAAGAGGATCTGATGCTAATCACCACAGGTGGTGTCCTCATCCGTATGGATGTTGGAGGTATTTCAAAAATGGGACGGAATACTCAAGGTGTGAAGTTGATTAGTATGAAGGAAAGTGAAGATGAGTTTGTCGCTACTGTGGCAAAGGTAGAGAAAGAAGAAGAAGAAGTAGTAGATGAAGTAGCAGAAGTACTTGAAAATGGTCTAAACGAGGCTAAAGAGGTTTCTCCTAAAGAGGACTCTCCTAAAGAGGACTCTCCTGAAGCGGTTGAAGCCAATGAGGATATAGAATAAGTAATGAGGAGGGAGCACATGAAAAATGTGTTCCTTTTCTTATGTTGATGAACATTAATAAAAGAAAGAAATAATTAGAAAGAGTTATTACAATGTTTGTAGTAAAAAAGATAGAAAAACGGTTGACTTTAAATATCACAGGTGGTATATTAATTAAGTCGCTTACGGGCGATAAGGAAATTGCCCTTTGAAAACTAAACAAACAAAATCGTGCAAACAAACAAAAATTATTAGTTTCAGAAATGAAGCTAAGCCAACGTAACAAAATGAGCTAATCAACTTTCTTGGAGAGTTTGATCCTGGCTCAGGACGAACGCTGGCGGCGTGCCTAATACATGCAAGTCGAGCGAATCACTTCGGTGGTTAGCGGCGGACGGGTGAGTAACACGTGGGCAACCTGCCTGTAAGACTGGGATAACACCGGGAAACCGGTGCTAATACCGGATAATCCTTTTCCTCTCATGAGGAAAAGCTGAAAGACGGTTTCGGCTGTCACTTACAGATGGGCCCGCGGCGCATTAGCTAGTTGGTGAGGTAACGGCTCACCAAGGCGACGATGCGTAGCCGACCTGAGAGGGTGATCGGCCACACTGGGACTGAGACACGGCCCAGACTCCTACGGGAGGCAGCAGTAGGGAATCTTCCACAATGGACGAAAGTCTGATGGAGCAACGCCGCGTGAGCGATGAAGGCCTTCGGGTCGTAAAGCTCTGTTGTTAGGGAAGAACAAGTACCGGAGTAACTGCCGGTACCTTGACGGTACCTAACCAGAAAGCCACGGCTAACTACGTGCCAGCAGCCGCGGTAATACGTAGGTGGCAAGCGTTGTCCGGAATTATTGGGCGTAAAGCGCGCGCAGGCGGTCCTTTAAGTCTGATGTGAAAGCCCACGGCTCAACCGTGGAGGGTCATTGGAAACTGGGGGACTTGAGTGCAGAAGAGGAAAGCGGAATTCCACGTGTAGCGGTGAAATGCGTAGAGATGTGGAGGAACACCAGTGGCGAAGGCGGCTTTCTGGTCTGTAACTGACGCTGAGGCGCGAAAGCGTGGGGAGCAAACAGGATTAGATACCCTGGTAGTCCACGCCGTAAACGATGAGTGCTAAGTGTTAGGGGGTTTCCGCCCCTTAGTGCTGCAGCTAACGCATTAAGCACTCCGCCTGGGGAGTACGGCCGCAAGGCTGAAACTCAAAGGAATTGACGGGGGCCCGCACAAGCGGTGGAGCATGTGGTTTAATTCGAAGCAACGCGAAGAACCTTACCAGGTCTTGACATCCTCTGACACTCCTAGAGATAGGACGTTCCCCTTCGGGGGACAGAGTGACAGGTGGTGCATGGTTGTCGTCAGCTCGTGTCGTGAGATGTTGGGTTAAGTCCCGCAACGAGCGCAACCCTTGATCTTAGTTGCCAGCATTCAGTTGGGCACTCTAAGGTGACTGCCGGTGACAAACCGGAGGAAGGTGGGGATGACGTCAAATCATCATGCCCCTTATGACCTGGGCTACACACGTGCTACAATGGATGGTACAAAGGGCTGCAAGACCGCGAGGTTTAGCCAATCCCATAAAACCATTCTCAGTTCGGATTGCAGGCTGCAACTCGCCTGCATGAAGCCGGAATCGCTAGTAATCGCGGATCAGCATGCCGCGGTGAATACGTTCCCGGGCCTTGTACACACCGCCCGTCACACCACGAGAGTTTGTAACACCCGAAGTCGGTGGGGTAACCGTAAGGAGCCAGCCGCCTAAGGTGGGACAGATGATTGGGGTGAAGTCGTAACAAGGTAGCCGTATCGGAAGGTGCGGCTGGATCACCTCCTTTCTAAGGATAAAGCTGGACCTGTGAGCCAGACAAAACAGTTTGTTTGTAACGCGATCTTTGTTTGTTTAGTTTTGAGAGTACAATCTCTCAAAGCTTTTTTTAATCGTTCTTTGAAAACTAGATAATCGTAAGAAGAAGCAAAGTAAACATCGAGTAATCGCCATTTTAGTTTTTCTCTCTTATGTAAATAAGAGTTATAAACCTTTTAGGTTAAGTTAGAAAGGGCGCACGGTGAATGCCTTGGCACTAGGAGCCGATGAAGGACGGGACTAACACCGATATGCTTCGGGGAGCTGTAAGTAAGCTTTGATCCGGAGATTTCCGAATGGGGGAACCCACTGTTCGTAATGGAACAGTATCTTTACCTGAATACATAGGGTATGGAAGGCATACCCGGGGAACTGAAACATCTAAGTACCCGGAGGAAGAGAAAGCAAACGCGATTCCCTGAGTAGCGGCGAGCGAAACGGGACATAGCCCAAACCAAGAGGCTTGCCTCTTGGGGTTGTAGGACACTCAACATGGAGTTACAAAGGAACGGGGTAGATGAAGCGATCTGGAAAGGTCCGTCATAGAAGGTAAAAACCCTGTAGTCGAAACTTCGTTCCCTCCTGAGTGGATCCTGAGTACGGCCGGACACGAGAAATCCGGTCGGAAGCAGGGAGGACCATCTCCCAAGGCTAAATACTCCCTAGTGACCGATAGTGAACCAGTACCGTGAGGGAAAGGTGAAAAGCACCCCGGAAGGGGAGTGAAATAGTTCCTGAAACCGTGTGCCTACAAGTAGTTAGAGCCCGTTAATGGGTAATAGCGTGCCTTTTGTAGAATGAACCGGCGAGTTACGATCCCATGCAAGGTTAAGTTGAAAAGACGGAGCCGCAGCGAAAGCGAGTCTGAATAGGGCGTATAAGTATGTGGTCGTAGACCCGAAACCAGGTGATCTACCCATGTCCAGGGTGAAGTCCAGGTAACACTGGATGGAGGCCCGAACCCACGCACGTTGAAAAGTGCGGGGATGAGGTGTGGGTAGCGGAGAAATTCCAATCGAACTTGGAGATAGCTGGTTCTCTCCGAAATAGCTTTAGGGCTAGCCTCACGTAGTAAGAGTCTTGGAGGTAGAGCACTGTTTGGACTAGGGGCCCTCATCGGGTTACCGAATTCAGACAAACTCCGAATGCCAAAGACTTATCCGTGGGAGTCAGACTGCGAGTGATAAGATCCGTAGTCAAAAGGGAAACAGCCCAGACCACCAGCTAAGGTCCCAAAGTATACGTTAAGTGGAAAAGGATGTGGAGTTGTTTAGACAACCAGGATGTTGGCTTAGAAGCAGCCACCATTTAAAGAGTGCGTAATAGCTCACTGGTCGAATGACTCTGCGCCGAAAATGTACCGGGGCTAAACGTATCACCGAAGCTGTGGATTGACATCTTAGATGTCAGTGGTAGGAGAGCGTTCTAAGGGCGTTGAAGCTAGACCGTAAGGACTGGTGGAGCGCTTAGAAGTGAGAATGCCGGTATGAGTAGCGAAAGATGAGTGAGAATCTCATCCACCGAATGCCTAAGGTTTCCTGAGAAAGGCTCGTCCGCTCAGGGTTAGTCGGGACCTAAGCCGAGGCCGAAAGGCGTAGGCGATGGACAACAGGTTGATATTCCTGTACCACCTCTTTATCGTTTGAGCAATGGGGGGACGCAGGAGGATAGGGTAAGCGCGCTGTTGGATATGCGCGTCTAAGCAGTTAGGCTGAGAAGTAGGCAAATCCGCTTCTCACATAAGGCTGAGCTGTGATAGCGAGGGAAATTTAGTACCGAAGTTCCTGATTCCACACTGCCAAGAAAAGCCTCTAGCGAGATAAATGGTGCCCGTACCGCAAACCGACACAGGTAGGCGAGGAGAGAATCCTAAGGTGAGCGAGAGAACTCTCGTTAAGGAACTCGGCAAAATGACCCCGTAACTTCGGGAGAAGGGGTGCTTTTTGAGGTGAATAGCCTCGAAGAGCCGCAGTGAATAGGCCCAGGCGACTGTTTAGCAAAAACACAGGTCTCTGCGAAGCCGCAAGGCGAAGTATAGGGGCTGACGCCTGCCCGGTGCTGGAAGGTTAAGAGGAGGGGTTAGCGCAAGCGAAGCTCTGAATCGAAGCCCCAGTAAACGGCGGCCGTAACTATAACGGTCCTAAGGTAGCGAAATTCCTTGTCGGGTAAGTTCCGACCCGCACGAAAGGCGTAACGATCTGGGCACTGTCTCAACGAGAGACTCGGTGAAATTATAGTACCTGTGAAGATGCAGGTTACCCGCGACAGGACGGAAAGACCCCGTGGAGCTTTACTGTAGCCTGATATTGAATTTTGGTACAGCTTGTACAGGATAGGTAGGAGCCTGAGAAGCCGGAGCGCTAGCTTCGGTGGAGGCGTCGGTGGGATACTACCCTGGCTGTATTGAAATTCTAACCCGCACCCCTGATCGGGGTGGGAGACAGTGTCAGGTGGGCAGTTTGACTGGGGCGGTCGCCTCCTAAAGAGTAACGGAGGCGCCCAAAGGTTCCCTCAGAATGGTTGGAAATCATTCGCAGAGTGTAAAGGCACAAGGGAGCTTGACTGCGAGACCTACAAGTCGAGCAGGGACGAAAGTCGGGCTTAGTGATCCGGTGGTTCCGCATGGAAGGGCCATCGCTCAACGGATAAAAGCTACCCCGGGGATAACAGGCTTATCTCCCCCAAGAGTCCACATCGACGGGGAGGTTTGGCACCTCGATGTCGGCTCATCGCATCCTGGGGCTGTAGTCGGTCCCAAGGGTTGGGCTGTTCGCCCATTAAAGCGGTACGCGAGCTGGGTTCAGAACGTCGTGAGACAGTTCGGTCCCTATCCGTCGTGGGCGCAGGAAATTTGAGAGGAGCTGTCCTTAGTACGAGAGGACCGGGATGGACGCACCGCTGGTGTACCAGTTGTTCTGCCAAGGGCATCGCTGGGTAGCTATGTGCGGACGGGATAAGTGCTGAAAGCATCTAAGCATGAAGCCCCCCTCAAGATGAGATTTCCCATAGCGCAAGCTAGTAAGAACCCTGAAAGATGATCAGGTTGATAGGTCAGAGGTGGAAGCGTGGTAACATGTGGAGCTGACTGATACTAATCGTTCGAGGACTTAACCAAATTTTAAAGCGAACTCGTTTTTACAACTTCTTCTGCATTATCTAGTTTTGAGGGAATGATACCTCAACAAAATAAGTCTGGCAATTATGGCGAGAAGGTCACACCCGTTCCCATACCGAACACGGAAGTTAAGCTTCTCAGCGCCGATGGTAGTTGGGACACGCGTCCCTGTGAGAGTAGGACGTTGCCAGGCACATTTAAAAGACAACCTGAAAAGGTTGTTCTTTTTTGTGTTTCAGGTCAAGCACCTGAGCTGATAAATAGGCGGAAAAATTCCGCTTAATTAGTGATTAGTATTAAAAAAGGCTTAAATAGACGGAGAGATTCCGCCTATTGATTCGAAAAATTCAAAAACGGGGGATTTTTCTTTGATTAAGCGGAAAACCTCCCCTTATTTACCCCGAAACGAGCTCCATTCTGCATCTAACCGGAAAATATCCGCTTATTTTACTTTTGCTGGTTACTCGATTAAGGAAAATCCTTCAACGGTAACTAAAGAGTGTTCCATCGTCATCCCATCAAATACTGATAAACCAAATACGGCCCCTTTTGCATGGTGACATCAAGGAAAGAACAAATGAAGGGGTAATCCTGGTTGGGCATCATCTTCGTCAACTCACTCCACCATTCCGTTTCATAGCGGGCAATCATACTTAAATTGTAAAGCAATAGGTAATGAATTAGCAGCTCAGGGAAATTAAAATAATTGCCTTTATTAAGGGGCAGCGCGTAATAATTTGCCTCCAAATGAAACCTTAATGGTGATCTACCAAACGAGGTTGTATTCAACATGAAAGATAATCCCCCCTCTGAAAACTCCACTCCCTTCTCAAACTTTGATGCCAGAAACTCCTTAAAGCGGTTTTCTGTCATATGAAAATGGTCTAATATGGTGTCAGGCACCACAAATTGTTTATGATCCGTTTGTAATTTGATAAATGTCCTTTTCCCTTCAAGTAGTAAGAATAAATCATCTAGTTCTGGTATAAGCTGTAGTAATTCCTCCATAATGACTTTCTCCCCTTCCAATTGTTTCATGTGAAACAATTTTTCAGAGATGAAGGGGAAAAGTCCATTTTTTTGAAATTTAACTTCGTCTTGAAAGAAATGATAATTCTGCTTCTTTCTTTTTCTGGTCGAAACCCCGTGGGCTAAAACAGCTGTAGTTTCTGGGTACGCGGGATCAATCGTTAATATACATGCTTTAATTAAATGGACAAGGCCATAAAAAAGCATAATTGGTTTGATAATAAGTGGGGAGCTTGCTGCTTGTTGATAATAAACTTGACCGTGTTCAAGATAATAAAGAAAGGCATAACAGTTTTCATAGCTTTTTTGTTCGGGATTTTCGATATTACGCTTTTGGTAACAATTTTTCAAAAAGCGCTGACAGTATTCTGCTGAAAAGAAGCAAGCGTAGCTTTTCCAGTCCTTATATTCAGTATTCAAATCAATATCACCTTTTTCAGAAGAATCAGACTAATGTTTATTCCTTGACAGTATTTTATCCAATTGATAACCTACAAATAATATTTTTTTCCTGGGGGCTATAAAAATGTGGGAAAGTAAGTTTGTAAAAGAAGGTTTAACGTTTGATGATGTACTATTAATTCCTGGTAAATCTGAGGTACTGCCTAGAGATGTAAACCTGCAAGTTGAATTATCACCAACTGTAAAGCTAAATATTCCCATCATTAGTGCTGGGATGGACACTGTAACCGAGTCCGAGATGGCTATTTCAATGGCTCGTCAAGGCGGTTTAGGGATCATTCATAAGAATATGACCATTGAGCAGCAAGCAGAGCTGGTGGAAAAGGTAAAGAGATCAGAGAGCGGGGTCATTACCGATCCATTTTTCCTGACTCCAGAGCATCAAGTGTATGATGCTGAGCATTTAATGGGAAAATATCGAATTTCCGGTGTACCGATTGTTAATAACTTGGAGGAACAAAAGCTTATTGGAATTATTACCAATAGGGATCTTCGTTTTATCCAAGATTATTCATTTAAAATCTCCGATGTTATGACTAAGGAAAATCTTGTGACTGCTCCAGTTGGTACGACTTTAAAAGAAGCAGAGAAAATTCTACAGCATTACAAAATTGAAAAATTGCCTCTTGTCAATGAGCAGGGTGTGTTAAAAGGGTTAATTACAATTAAGGATATCGAAAAGGTGATTGAATTTCCAAACTCTGCAAAAGACAGTCAAGGGCGTCTATTAGCCGGAGCAGCGGTTGGAGTAACGAGCGATACGATGAAACGAGTAGAAGCACTTGTAAAAGCCAATGTCGATGTAATTGTCCTTGATACAGCCCATGGACATTCCAAAGGTGTCCTCGATATGGTAAAGGAAATTAGAACTACTCATCCAAATCTCACCATCATTGCTGGGAACGTGGCAACAGCTGAAGGAACCAAAGCCTTAATTGAAGCAGGAGCCGATGTTGTTAAAGTAGGAATTGGACCTGGTTCAATTTGTACAACACGAGTTGTAGCGGGTGTCGGTGTTCCACAAATTACTGCCGTTTATGATTGTGCAGGAGAAGCGATGAAGCATGGCAAGACGATTATTGCCGATGGCGGCATCAAATACTCTGGAGATATCGTAAAGGCTCTTGCAGCTGGCGGACATGCCGTTATGCTGGGCAGCTTATTGGCAGGGGTAACAGAGAGCCCAGGAGAGACAGAAATTTTCCAAGGACGCCGCTTTAAAGTGTACCGGGGGATGGGTTCAGTGGCCGCGATGGAAAAAGGATCAAAAGACCGTTATTTCCAAGAAGATAATAAGAAGTTCGTTCCAGAAGGAATTGAAGGACGGATTCCTTATAAGGGGCCATTAGCAGAGACTGTTTATCAACTTATCGGCGGACTCAGATCAGGAATGGGTTATTGCGGAACTAAAGATCTAGAGGAATTAAGAACCAAAGCACAATTTATTAAAATGACAGGTGCGGGGTTAAGAGAGAGTCATCCACATGATGTGCAAATCACAAAAGAGGCTCCAAACTACTCATTATAATCTTTCAAGCAGAGAAGCAATGTCTTCTCTGTTTTTTGTGTAAATAGGCCTAAAAAAGATTAGAGAAACTTCTAAAATTAGCCATAAGATGGTTCATAGCTCCGTCTATGATTTGCTAATGACTTATGTTAAAATAACCAAAGTGTATAAATTCATGGAGGGCGTTAAAGTGAACAAATATTTTTATCAGAAATTTGTTGCCAGTGCGCTGGCACTTATTATGTTTTTGGGGATTTTTGCCGGGGTCGATCCAGTTAAGGCCGAAGCAGGGCTCAATGTAAACGCAGATGGTGCAATTATGGTTGATGGAGAAACAGGCAGGGTTTTATATCAGAAAAATGCGGACAGTCCATTAGGAATTGCCAGTATGACGAAGATGATGACGGAATATCTTTTACTTGATTCAGTGAAACATGGAAAGGTGAAATGGGATCAGGAATATACGGTAAGTGATCTTGTTTATAAGATTTCGCAGCCTACCGGATTATCGAATGTCCCTTTACGTCTTGGTGAAAAATATAATGTGCGAGAATTATATGAGGCAATGGCTATTTATTCTGCAAATGGGACAACCATTGCACTTGCAGAAGTGATTGGCGGTTCGGAAACGAATTTTGTGAAGATGATGAATGACAAGGCCAAAAAGCTAGGCTTGAAAAATAGTAAATTTGTGAACTCAACGGGTTTGAATAATAAAGATTATAATGGGGAGCAGCCGCAGGGAACGGGTGCGGAGGAAGAAAATGTTATGTCTCCGCGTGACGTGGCGACGTTAGCTTATCATCTCATTAATGATTATCCAGATGTACTAAAAACGGCTAGTACGCCAAAAAAGGTTTTTCGAGAGGGTACAGATGATAGAATCGTCATGCAAAACTGGAACTGGATGCTCCCATCATTGGTTTATGGTTATCAAGGCATGGACGGGCTAAAAACAGGGACAACTGATTTTGCGGGTTATTGTTTTACTGGAACAGCCAGCCGCGATGGAAAACGATTTATAACGGTTGTCCAAAATGCTAAAGATGTGAGCGGCAAAAACGATGGTTATAAAGCACGCTTTGGTGAAACAAAAAAAATGCTGGATTATGCTTTCAGCAATTTCACAAAAGAGACACTTGTTCCTAAACACTATCAAGTAAAGGGACAGAAGACAGTTCCTGTGATTAAAGGAAAAGAGGACCTAGTAAAAATCTATACGAAATCAGCCATTAACATGATTATTCAAAATGGTGGAAAACAGGATTACAAACCAGTCCTTGTTCTGGATAAAAATAAGCTTAATAAAAACGGCGAGTTAACTGCACCTATTAAAAAAGGTGAAAAGATCGGCTACTTAACCGTTGCACCGAAAAATGGCGAGAAGGTAAGCTTCTTAACATCTGAGGGCGGGCAGAAGGTTAAAGTTGATGTAATTGCAGTAAATGGAGTCGAAAAATCAAATTGGTTTGTATTAATGATGAGGGGCATCGGTAATTTCTTTGGCGATGTCTGGCATGGGATTTCTACCGCTGTTAAAGGTTGGTTTTAAACTCATTTAGTATAAACTGGTTGCATTTGGTTAAAAATTATAGTAAATTAAGAAATACAAAATCCTAATAGTGATTAAAGCAATGAGAGGAACTAGTAACAGGGAACTCATTCTCTAGAGAGCCGGTGGGTGGTGCGAACCGGTGGATGAAGCTTGTGAATCCCTCCTCGAGCAAGGTATGGAACGCCTCACGAAGAGGTAAGTAAGTACTTTCGGTAGAAACCGTTAACGTTTTTCGAGGTGGACAGCTTTTTCTGTCAACCAGGGTGGTATCGCGAGTAACTCTCGTCCCTGTTTTAGGGGCGGGAGTTTTTTGTTTTTCAAGCGGAAACCTTCCACTTGATAATTTTCTATAAAAAGGAGTGCGACAATTATGTTAGATATTAAAGTGTTACGAGCTAATTTTGAAGATGTGAAAGAAAGGCTTCAAAATCGTGGGGAAGATTTATCTGCTCTCGATCAGTTTGAGGAACTCGACCAAAGAAGGCGCGAATTGATTGTGGAGACAGAACAATTAAAGAGCCGACGTAATGAGGTTTCTCAGCAGGTGGCCACTTTAAAACGTGAAAAACAGAATGCGGATCATTTGATTACGGAAATGCGTGAAGTGGGTGACCAAATCAAAACGTTTGATGATGAATTACGAGTGGTGGAAGAATCATTAGAACTGCTGATGCTGAGTATTCCGAATATCCCTCATGAAAGTGTTCCCGTGGGTGAAACTGAAGAAGATAATATTGAAATTAGACAATGGGGCACGGTACGTGATTTTGAGTTTGAAGCAAAGCCCCACTGGGATGTTGCCGATCACTTAGGCATTCTTGACTTTGATCGGGCCGGAAAAGTAACCGGAAGTCGTTTTGTCTTTTATAAAGGGTTAGGAGCTCGTTTAGAACGGGCGTTAATTAGCTTCATGTTAGACCTCCATGTCGATGAGCATGGTTATACAGAAATATTGCCGCCTTATTTAGTTAATCGGGCAAGTATGACTGGAACGGGACAGCTTCCAAAGTTTGAAGAAGATGCCTTTTTGATTGGAAATGAAGATTACTTCTTGATTCCAACCGCTGAGGTTCCTGTAACCAATTTTCACCGCGATGAAATTTTAAGCGGCGAGGATTTGCCAATCCGCTTTGCTGCCTATAGTGCGTGTTTCCGCTCTGAGGCGGGCTCTGCGGGCCGTGATACACGAGGTTTGATTCGTCAGCATCAATTTAACAAGGTAGAGCTTGTAAAGTTTGTTAAGCCTGAAGACTCTTATCAGGAGCTTGAAAAGCTAACCAACGACGCGGAACGGGTATTACAATTACTAGAACTACCCTACCGTGTGCTAAGCATGTGTACAGGTGACCTTGGTTTTACCGCAGCGAAAAAGTACGACATTGAAGTTTGGATTCCAAGCTATGGAACATACCGGGAAATATCTTCTTGCAGTAACTTTGAGGCCTTCCAGGCAAGGCGGGCAAACATTCGCTTCCGCCGTGAACCTAAGGCAAAACCAGAGCATGTTCATACCTTAAATGGATCTGGCCTCGCGATTGGCCGCACGGTAGCTGCCATTTTAGAAAATTACCAACAAGCTGACGGCAGCGTCGTGATTCCTGCTGTTTTACGTCCTTATATGGGCAACCGGGATGTCATTACATTGAAGTAAATAACAAAAACTGGACAGATTAAACTTGTCCAGTTTTTTTATAGATAAGAAAGTATAAGTTTTGAACTTAGATAACTGTCTAGCTCCAGCGCCCAGCGGCTAGTGGACTTCGCCCTTTTCCCTACGATAAGTCAACATCGAATCGCTATCGCTCTCCGTGTTTCCTTTATCTCAGTCAAAGTGCTCCAGTCCATATGCCGCTAAACGGGCGCTTCCGCTTTATTATTGTTGACACAGTGAAAACTATATGGTAAATTAGTTTTTGTTGATACGGAGGAATACCCAAGTTTGGCTGAAGGGATCGGTCTTGAAAACCGACAGGCGGGTAACACCGCGCGGGGGTTCGAATCCCTCTTCCTCCTCCATTAATTTTAAAATCGCGCATAAAAACTGGAGATAAAGGTTCGTTACATTACATGTAACGGCTTTTTTTTTATATCTAAAAAGAAAACACATATCGGATTATCCAATATGTGCTGTTCTCATATTTAAAATTTCTTGTAACTTATCTTCGACCGCACGGCAGACTCTAGTGGCATCTTCCTCGCTTTTTACAACGTCAGTCGAATCCATATCAATCACTAATACTTCGCTTGCCGCATACTGATTCATAACCCACTCATCATAACCCTTCCACACTTCAAAGTAATACTCCTTCAGCTCAGGGTTAATTTCAAAGCTTCTTCCGCGCGCCATAATTCGATCAATGACTGTATCAAACGAACCTTTTAAGTACACCATTAAATCTGGTGCTTTCCTTGGGAGTTCATTAAGTTCTTCAAGCATATTTTCAACTAGGTCTTCGTAAATTTTAAATTCCAAATCTGATATTCTGCCTAACGATTTATTTACATAGGCAAAATACCAATCTTCATAAATGGACCGGTCCTGAATGGTGTAAACAGGCTCTTCCCAACTGACACATTCCTTAACGGTTTTAAAGCGTTTATTTAAGAAAAATAATTGAAGCAGGAAAGGTATTCTTTTGGTATCTAATTCTTCAGGTGTTAGTTCATAATAGAGAGGCAAAATTGGATTATCATCCACCGATTCATAAAACACCTTGCTCTCAATTCCTCTATTTTGAAAGTGTGCATTCAATGTGTCAGCTACACTTGTTTTTCCAAGACCAATCATACCACCAATAACGATACTCACTAACATTCCCCTGTTCTATAGTGTTTTAGTAGTCCAGCTGTTTTTTTTTAATGCTAATGATAACTGACCAATAATATGGGTTAAATCCTGTTCATTTTTTACAAAATCCAATTCATCCCCGCTAAAGCGAAGGACTGGAATTTCCGGATGTTCCTTTTCAAAAATGGTCATTGTTTCTTCATAATCAAGCGATAATTGCTCTAAATATAAGGGGCTGATATTTTTTTCTACTTCACGCCCTCTTACTTTAATCCGTTTTAACAGCGTGTCTAGGCTTGCATTCAAATAAATGATCACGTTAGGCCTAGGCATATCTTCGGTTAGAATTTGGTAAATTTTATAATATTTTTGGTATTCGTCAGTGCTTAATGACCGCTTTGCAAAAATTAAATTCTTGAAGATATGATAATCGGCTACTACGGACTGATTTTGACTTAAGAAATGGGTATTGATATCCCCTAATTGCTTAAAGCGATTGCAGAGGAAAAACATTTCCGTTTGAAAACTCCACTCCTCAATATTTTCATAGAATTTCCCTAAAAATGGATTTTCATCAACAATCTCTTTTAGTAATGCAAATTCAAATTGCGCTGAAATGGCTTTTGCGAGTGATGTTTTTCCTACACCAATCGGCCCTTCAACGGTAATAAAGGGTGTATCCCCCATTGCAAGTCCTCCTTCGAAAGCTGCCTTCACTCTATGTTTCACCGGATAAACCGGATTTTAAGTCTATTAAAAACATGCAGTTTTTATTTTATCATAATCTCACTCAGGAAGGGATAAGGAATATTTAGAAGTCATAAGGTTTATATCAAAAATATGAAAAAACTGCCGAATTAAGGCAGTTTTTGTAGAAAAAATATTTACGACCCACGCTTGGTGACAGTGAAATTGTCCACGATTAATAGCCAGTTTTGCGGGAAGGCTAGACCTAGTTTCCAATAGCTCATGCCCCTAATATTTAACTCTTTAATTAAATTAAACTTTGCCTGGATCGAGCGGGCATCTTCAAACCAAACCTCATGTTGCTTCCCGGCATCTGAGTATCTAAAAAAAGGTGCCTGTGCCTTGGTGTCATATTGAATGGGAACATGGTGGCTTGCGGCGAGCTGTATCGCTTGCTGCGGGCTTACAGCCTTGGCCACAGATCCCTGCACGAAAGGTAAGGTCCAATCATAGCCATAAAGATTTTGGCCCATCATAATTTTATTCGAGGGGATCTCAGTGACGGCGTATTCCAAAACTCTTCTCACTTGATCAATAGGCGATACCGCCATCGCAGGGCCGCCACTATAGCCCCATTCATAGGTCATAATCACGACAAAGTCGGCGATTTCCCCGTGTGCCTTATAGTCATGCCCCTCATACCATTTCCCTTTTTGCGTGGCACTGGTCTTAGGTGCAAGGGCTGTTGACATAAGCCAGCCCTGACTTTTGAATCTTTGTTTTGCCTTTCGTAAGAAGCGATTATAGGCCTCGCGGTCGGCGGGGCGTAAAAACTCAAAGTCAAAGTGTATGTCACGGAAGCCATACTTATTGGCAGTTGAGACAATGTTATGAAGGAACTTATCTTGAATGGCCATGTTATTTAATAATATTCGGCCGAGTTCATCACTGAACTGGTCATTTTCTTGATTGTTTATGACCATCATTAAGACGTTACGGTTGGCTTTAGCAATAGCAGGAAAGTTATTTAGTAACGGTGCTTTTAATGTGCCGTCACGGCGGACTTGAAAGCTAAATGGGGCCAAATATGTTAGATAAGGTGCGGCCTCACGAGCACTGGTTTCCAAGACTGGGGCTACAGTGGTGCCGCGCGGTTCAACGTACGCATTAAATTCAGCGTTTCTTTTTTTACCTTGGGGAATGTAAAGACGAAAACCCACATTAAGATGCTGATTTACATTCAAGCGATTGATGGTGGCAAGCTCCTGAGCGGAGACGCCCACCTTTCTCGAGATTGAGAATAGGGAATCACCCGGCTGGACGAAGTAAAAGTGACCGATAATCGGAATGACAAGTGACTGACCAATGACAAGATTGTTTGGATTGGGTAAATCATTGGCTTCAACAATATCTTGGACGGTTGAATGATAAGTTCTCGCGATCGTAGTTAACGATTCATTCGGTTTCACCACATGGATTTGCATCCTAATCCCTCCCTGGTAAATATGCGTTGCAACTATTTTATGAGGGAGGATACGGATAAATGATATAATGCTGGTAAATTTCATCTGTACAAGGGTGAATCCTTGCTTTTAAGACATTCTCCATCATCGTTAAGGCGTACTGATTATCGTTGTCGTCAGCAGAGGCAATACAATCTCTAGGAACAAGTAATTCATATTCACGCATATAAGCATCATTTGCTGTGAAAAGTACACAAATATTTCCGGCAATCCCTGTAAGAATAAGTGTCGTTACTTTCAGTTGGTGCAGCAAGGTATTTAGTGCTGTTCCATAAAAAGCCGAATGCTTTGGTTTGATTAAAAATAAATCCTTCTCCTCGGGAAGCAGTACTTCAAAAACAGGCGAGCTACGTTCGTTTGTGCATAGGTCAATAATTTTATGTAAATCGGCCTGCCATAAATTATAATGGTCGTTAATGAAGATAACGGGTAAATTTCTTTCGTTAAATTGATTTTTTATATTTTTGATAGAACCGGCAATACGGGCAGCCTTTTTGGCAAGAATGGGGCCATGGGTAAAATCAAAGTTATTTATCATATCGATAATAATAAGCGCGGGACGAATCTGGGTCATTTGTCTCTCTCCTTCACCTCCTATTTTGCTGTGAGAGAGTCCGTTTTATCCTGCTGCTCAGATAAGAAAAGGGGAAATAACATGGAAATCGAGCATTTGCAAGATGAAGACTTTATGAGAGAAGCAATCAAAGAAGCGAAGAAGGCGGAAGAGCGGGGCGAGGTGCCGATTGGTGCGGTCATTGTTATGGAAGGAAAGATTGTTGCCCGTGCATATAATTTACGTGAGAACGAGCAAAATGCCATCGCGCACGCCGAACTATTAGCTATTGATCAAGCCTGCAAGGACATAGGTTCGTGGCGTTTAGAAGAGTCTACCTTATATGTAACTTTAGAGCCCTGTCCGATGTGTGCGGGTGCCATCATTTTAGCTAGAGTGAAAAAGGTGGTTTATGGCGCGGCGGACCCTAAGGGCGGTTGTTGTGGAACGCTCATGAATCTATTGGGTGATGAACGTTTCAACCATCAGAGTGAGGTTACGAGCGGTGTATTAGAAAAAGAGTGCGGGCAAATGCTCTCAGATTTTTTTCGAGGAATAAGGGAACGAAAAAGGCTTGAGAAAATAATGCAAAAGAACAGTATTACAGAAATTGACAGTGAATAGTAATTGCTTTTTTACAAGAATATTTGTATACTAAGAAAGCGTCATAGAGACGCACTAAACTTTGGTATCAACTTTGCCGTGCTAGGTGGGGAGGCAGCGGTGCCCTGTACCCGCAATCCGCTCTAGCGGGACTGAATCCCTTCCCGAGGCTAACGACCTGTAGGGTCTGCCTTAAGTAAGTGGTGTTGACGCCCGGGTCCTGCGCAATGGGAATCCATGAACCATGTCAGGTCCGGAAGGAAGCAGCATTAAGTGGACGCTCCCATGTGCCGCAGGGTGGCCTGGGCCGAGCTAACTGCTTAAGTAACGCTTATGGGCGTTAGTCGACGGAAGGTGCACGGCAGTTATATTACATAAATTAACTCATCTCAGACTTGGGATGAGTTTTTTTGTCTAATCAACTAGATTCATTTTGTAAAATGCAAAATGGTTAAGGTATAATAGGAAAAGTGGAAAGTTGAAAATTTTGAAGGGGGCGATTGTCAATTGGCTTATCAGGCTTTATACCGTGTTTGGCGGCCTCAAACATTTATAGATGTAGTAGGACAAGAACATGTAACCAAGACATTACAAAACGCCCTGCTTCAGCAAAAGATCTCACACGCTTATCTTTTTTCAGGACCGAGAGGAACGGGGAAAACAAGTGCGGCTAAAATATTAGCAAAGGCCATCAATTGTGAACGATCGCCTGTTTCAGAGCCATGTAATGAGTGTGCAGCCTGTCTCGGTATTACCAATGGGACCATCTCGGATGTACTGGAATTTGATGCTGCTTCCAACTCACGTGTGGAAGAAATGCGTGATGTTCTTGATAAGGTCAAATTTGCACCTACTTCAGTTCAATACAAGGTCTATATAATTGATGAAGTACATATGCTTTCCATCAGCGCATTTAATGCTTTGTTAAAAACATTAGAAGAACCGCCTAAGCATGTTATCTTTATTTTAGCAACGACAGAACCACATAAAATCCCATTAACGATTATTTCTAGATGTCAGCGCTTTGACTTTAGGAGGATTACCGCTGGGGCAATCGTCAAAAGGATGAAATTAATCGTTGAGGAATCTGGGATTCATTGTGATGAGCGAGCACTGCAACTGATTGCGAGGGCAGCTGATGGCGGGATGCGTGATGCACTTAGTCTTTTGGATCAGGCCATCTCGTATAGCGAGGACCAAGTATCTATCGAGGATGCGTTAACGGTAACTGGTTCCGTATCACAGGGATTTTTGAATAAGCTAGCTTTAGCCTTCCGAGAAAAGGATGTGGCGAGCGGGCTGGAGGCATTGGATGAACTTTTATTTCATGGAAAAGACCCGATGCGTTTTATTGAGGATTTAATCCTATTTTATCGTGATATGCTGTTGTATAAAACGGCACCTAACTTGGAAGAATCCTTGGAAAGAGTGATGCTTGATGAGGATTTTCGAGTCATGGCAGAAACGATTTCGATGGATCAAATCTACCAGCTCATCGATCTCTTAAATAAAACACAACAAGAAATGCGTTGGACGAACCATCCAAGGATTTTCCTAGAAGTAGCGATCGTAAAGTTGTGCCAGATGGAAGCAAAACAAACCGTACAGGCACAACCGGCTCAAATGGAAGAGTTAATCGCAAGAGTCGGTCAGCTGGAGTCAGAACTGCAACACTTAAAGGCAAACGGTGTGGCGGTTGTCACGCAAGAGACGGCACCGCAAGCACAGAAGTCTGCGCCGAGAACATCTAAAAAGACCTTTCAGCCAGCGGTTGGAAGAATAAATGAAGTGTTAAAGCAGGCAACAAAAAGCGATTTAAATGCCATTAAGACCAATTGGGGCGAATTGCGGGCAAGTCTATTGAAATCACAAGCCGCCCTGTTAAATGATGCAGAGCCTATTGCGGCGTCCTCTACTGCTTTTATAATAAAATTCAAGCATGAAATGATTTGCCAAATGGCGATGAGTCGAACTGACTTTCTGGATGCAGTTGTCGCAGCTTTACATAAATTAACAGGAATTAGATTTACAATCTTAGGTGTCCCGGAAGACCAGTGGCTGCCAATTCGCGAAAGCTTTTTGAATAGCCATGATGGGGCTGAAGGTGAAACCAGTGAAGCAACGAAGGAAGAAGAACCTCATATTGCAGAAGCCAAGAAATTATTTGGCGCTGAATTTGTAGAGATTATTGATTAACAACTAATTATTTGGAGGTAGATGGTAATGATGCGTGGTGGCGGAATGGGAAATATGCAAAATATGATGAAACAAATGCAAAAAATGCAAAAGAAAATGGCGGAGGCACAAGAAGAATTAGGTGAAAAAAAGATTGAAGGTTCTGCAGGCGGCGGGATGGTTACAGTGATGGTAACAGGCCATAAGGAAGTCGTGGATGTAATTATCAAACCAGAAGCAGTTGACCCTGATGATATCGAAATGCTTCAAGACCTTGTTTTAGCAGCAACAAATGATGCTCTTAAAAAGGTAGAAGAGTTAACCAATAGCACGATGGGGCAATTCACAAAAGGAATGAATCTTCCTTTTTAAGAGAGGAATAGAAAAACATGCATTATCCTGAACCAATCTCTAAGCTGATTGACAGCTTTATGAAGCTGCCGGGGATCGGTCCGAAAACGGCCGGTCGTCTGGCTTTTTTTGTCCTAAGTATGAAAGAGGATACGGTGCTTGATTTTGCCAAAGCACTAGTGAATGCTAAACGAAATTTAACTTATTGTTCTGTCTGTGGTCATATCACGGATCAAGACCCATGTTATATTTGTGAGGATGGGCGGCGGGATAAGAGTATTATCTGTGTTGTCCAAGATCCTAAAGACGTGATAGCGATGGAAAAAATGAAAGAATTCAACGGATTGTACCATGTACTCCACGGGGCAATATCCCCAATGGACGGAATCGGTCCTGAGGATATAAATATCCCTGACCTCTTAAAACGTCTTCAGGATGAAACGGTAACGGAAGTAATCCTTGCGACTAACCCTAATATTGAAGGGGAAGCTACTGCTATGTACATTTCTCGGTTGTTAAGGCCTTCAGGGATCAAAACGACGAGAATTGCCCATGGTCTTCCAGTTGGCGGTGACCTAGAATATGCGGATGAGGTCACCTTATCGAAGGCGATTGAAGGGCGAAGGGAATTTTAAGAAGACGCGGAGGAATCACTCATGTTTTTTCAACGTAAAGGGCGGCTTCGTAAAGAGTATAATGAAAAGCTGCTAATGCAGTTGAATCGATATAAAGAACATTGGCAGCAGGAAAAGCTACTGTTGGAAAAAAGTTTCGATCCTTCCGAAGAAGTGATTTGCCAAACAAAGATCGCTGAGGCAAAATATATCTTTCTATTAAGAGAAGCGAAGCAGCGGAATGTTACCTTAATGAGATCATAAAACAAGCTATTGCCCTTTTTAGGTCTATTTTTCTCAACTTGTACATAAGTTGAAACAAAGTGACTTATGAAGGGGGATAGCTTTTTTGGAACCAATTATTGTAATTTCCATCCTCGGAGGATTAATACTTATCCTATTATTTACTGGTGCACCCTTTAAGCCTGCCAGATACGTTGGACAGGCTGCCATTAAATTAGTGATTGGAGCACTCTTTTTATTTTTCTTAAACGCGGCAGGTAACCGCTATGGCATTCATGTGCCCATTAATTTTGCTACCTCCGCTATCTCGGGCTTTCTGGGAATTCCGGGACTATTCGCCTTGGTTGCCATTCAACAATGGGTTATTTAAGTCACTGAAACCGCTGGGAAAAGCGGTTTTTTCTATTTATAAAACTATTTGTAAAAAAGGTGTTGACCATTGTGCAGATATGCTGTAATATATGAAAAGTCGTCACAGAGACGATGTGAAACAAACGAAAAAAGTTATTGACTTTCGAGTGGTAACTTGGTAAGATGATAAAGTCGCATTTGGCGATTGAGAAATTGTTCTTTGAAAACTAAACAAACAAAATCGTGCAAACAAACAATAAATTTTAGTTTCTTTAACGAAACTAAGCCAACGTAACAAATGAGCTAATCAACTTTCTTGGAGAGTTTGATCCTGGCTCAGGACGAACGCTGGCGGCGTGCCTAATACATGCAAGTCGAGCGAATCACTTCGGTGGTTAGCGGCGGACGGGTGAGTAACACGTGGGCAACCTGCCTGTAAGACTGGGATAACACCGGGAAACCGGTGCTAATACCGGATAATCCTTTTCCTCTCATGAGGAAAAGCTGAAAGACGGTTTCGGCTGTCACTTACAGATGGGCCCGCGGCGCATTAGCTAGTTGGTGAGGTAACGGCTCACCAAGGCGACGATGCGTAGCCGACCTGAGAGGGTGATCGGCCACACTGGGACTGAGACACGGCCCAGACTCCTACGGGAGGCAGCAGTAGGGAATCTTCCACAATGGACGAAAGTCTGATGGAGCAACGCCGCGTGAGCGATGAAGGCCTTCGGGTCGTAAAGCTCTGTTGTTAGGGAAGAACAAGTACCGGAGTAACTGCCGGTACCTTGACGGTACCTAACCAGAAAGCCACGGCTAACTACGTGCCAGCAGCCGCGGTAATACGTAGGTGGCAAGCGTTGTCCGGAATTATTGGGCGTAAAGCGCGCGCAGGCGGCCCTTTAAGTCTGATGTGAAAGCCCACGGCTCAACCGTGGAGGGTCATTGGAAACTGGGGGACTTGAGTGCAGAAGAGGAAAGCGGAATTCCACGTGTAGCGGTGAAATGCGTAGAGATGTGGAGGAACACCAGTGGCGAAGGCGGCTTTCTGGTCTGTAACTGACGCTGAGGCGCGAAAGCGTGGGGAGCAAACAGGATTAGATACCCTGGTAGTCCACGCCGTAAACGATGAGTGCTAAGTGTTAGGGGGTTTCCGCCCCTTAGTGCTGCAGCTAACGCATTAAGCACTCCGCCTGGGGAGTACGGCCGCAAGGCTGAAACTCAAAGGAATTGACGGGGGCCCGCACAAGCGGTGGAGCATGTGGTTTAATTCGAAGCAACGCGAAGAACCTTACCAGGTCTTGACATCCTCTGACACTCCTAGAGATAGGACGTTCCCCTTCGGGGGACAGAGTGACAGGTGGTGCATGGTTGTCGTCAGCTCGTGTCGTGAGATGTTGGGTTAAGTCCCGCAACGAGCGCAACCCTTGATCTTAGTTGCCAGCATTCAGTTGGGCACTCTAAGGTGACTGCCGGTGACAAACCGGAGGAAGGTGGGGATGACGTCAAATCATCATGCCCCTTATGACCTGGGCTACACACGTGCTACAATGGATGGTACAAAGGGCTGCAAGACCGCGAGGTTTAGCCAATCCCATAAAACCATTCTCAGTTCGGATTGCAGGCTGCAACTCGCCTGCATGAAGCCGGAATCGCTAGTAATCGCGGATCAGCATGCCGCGGTGAATACGTTCCCGGGCCTTGTACACACCGCCCGTCACACCACGAGAGTTTGTAACACCCGAAGTCGGTGGGGTAACCGTAAGGAGCCAGCCGCCTAAGGTGGGACAGATGATTGGGGTGAAGTCGTAACAAGGTAGCCGTATCGGAAGGTGCGGCTGGATCACCTCCTTTCTAAGGATAAAGCTGGACCTGTGAGCCAGACAAAACAGTTTGTTTGTAATGCGATCTTTGTTTGTTTAGTTTTGAGAGTATAATCTCTCTATTATATTTCCGTTGTGGGGGCCTATAGCTCAGCTGGTTAGAGCGCACGCCTGATAAGCGTGAGGTCGATGGTTCGAGTCCATTTAGGCCCACCATCTTTATAACGGGGCCTTAGCTCAGCTGGGAGAGCGCCTGCTTTGCACGCAGGAGGTCAGCGGTTCGATCCCGCTAGGCTCCACCAAAGTTTTTTGCAATAGCAAAATAACTTTCAATTTAATTGTTCCTTGAAAACTAGATAATCGTAAGAAGAAGCAAAGTAAACATCGAGTAATCGCCATTTTAGTTTTTCTCTCTTATGTAAGTAAGAGTTATAAACCTTTTAGGTTAAGTTAGAAAGGGCGCACGGTGAATGCCTTGGCACTAGGAGCCGATGAAGGACGGGACTAACACCGATATGCTTCGGGGAGCTGTAAGTAAGCTTTGATCCGGAGATTTCCGAATGGGGGAACCCACTGTTCGTAATGGAACAGTATCTTTACCTGAATACATAGGGTATGGAAGGCATACCCGGGGAACTGAAACATCTAAGTACCCGGAGGAAGAGAAAGCAAACGCGATTCCCTGAGTAGCGGCGAGCGAAACGGGACATAGCCCAAACCAAGAGGCTTGCCTCTTGGGGTTGTAGGACACTCAACATGGAGTTACAAAGGAACGGGGTAGATGAAGCGACCTGGAAAGGTCCGTCATAGAAGGTAAAAACCCTGTAGTCGAAACTTCGTTCCCTCCTGAGTGGATCCTGAGTACGGCCGGACACGAGAAATCCGGTCGGAAGCAGGGAGGACCATCTCCCAAGGCTAAATACTCCCTAGTGACCGATAGTGAACCAGTACCGTGAGGGAAAGGTGAAAAGCACCCCGGAAGGGGAGTGAAATAGTTCCTGAAACCGTGTGCCTACAAGTAGTTAGAGCCCGTTAATGGGTAATAGCGTGCCTTTTGTAGAATGAACCGGCGAGTTACGATCCCATGCAAGGTTAAGTTGAAAAGACGGAGCCGCAGCGAAAGCGAGTCTGAATAGGGCGTATGAGTATGTGGTCGTAGACCCGAAACCAGGTGATCTACCCATGTCCAGGGTGAAGTCCAGGTAACACTGGATGGAGGCCCGAACCCACGCACGTTGAAAAGTGCGGGGATGAGGTGTGGGTAGCGGAGAAATTCCAATCGAACTTGGAGATAGCTGGTTCTCTCCGAAATAGCTTTAGGGCTAGCCTCACGTAGTAAGAGTCTTGGAGGTAGAGCACTGTTTGGACTAGGGGCCCTCATCGGGTTACCGAATTCAGACAAACTCCGAATGCCAAAGACTTATCCGTGGGAGTCAGACTGCGAGTGATAAGATCCGTAGTCAAAAGGGAAACAGCCCAGACCACCAGCTAAGGTCCCAAAGTATACGTTAAGTGGAAAAGGATGTGGAGTTGTTTAGACAACCAGGATGTTGGCTTAGAAGCAGCCACCATTTAAAGAGTGCGTAATAGCTCACTGGTCGAATGACTCTGCGCCGAAAATGTACCGGGGCTAAACGTATCACCGAAGCTGTGGATTGACATCTTAGATGTCAGTGGTAGGAGAGCGTTCTAAGGGCGTTGAAGCTAGACCGTAAGGACTGGTGGAGCGCTTAGAAGTGAGAATGCCGGTATGAGTAGCGAAAGATGAGTGAGAATCTCATCCACCGAATGCCTAAGGTTTCCTGAGGAAGGCTCGTCCGCTCAGGGTTAGTCGGGACCTAAGCCGAGGCCGAAAGGCGTAGGCGATGGACAACAGGTTGATATTCCTGTACCACCTCTTTATCGTTTGAGCAATGGGGGGACGCAGGAGGATAGGGTAAGCGCGCTGTTGGATATGCGCGTCTAAGCAGTTAGGCTGAGAAGTAGGCAAATCCGCTTCTCACATAAGGCTGAGCTGTGATAGCGAGGGAAATTTAGTACCGAAGTTCCTGATTCCACACTGCCAAGAAAAGCCTCTAGCGAGATAAATGGTGCCCGTACCGCAAACCGACACAGGTAGGCGAGGAGAGAATCCTAAGGTGAGCGAGAGAACTCTCGTTAAGGAACTCGGCAAAATGACCCCGTAACTTCGGGAGAAGGGGTGCTTTTTGAGGTGAATAGCCTCGAAGAGCCGCAGTGAATAGGCCCAGGCGACTGTTTAGCAAAAACACAGGTCTCTGCGAAGCCGCAAGGCGAAGTATAGGGGCTGACGCCTGCCCGGTGCTGGAAGGTTAAGAGGAGGGGTTAGCTGCTAAGCGAAGCTCTGAATCGAAGCCCCAGTAAACGGCGGCCGTAACTATAACGGTCCTAAGGTAGCGAAATTCCTTGTCGGGTAAGTTCCGACCCGCACGAAAGGCGTAACGATCTGGGCACTGTCTCAACGAGAGACTCGGTGAAATTATAGTACCTGTGAAGATGCAGGTTACCCGCGACAGGACGGAAAGACCCCGTGGAGCTTTACTGTAGCCTGATATTGAATTTTGGTACAGCTTGTACAGGATAGGTAGGAGCCTGAGAAACCGGAGCGCTAGCTTCGGTGGAGGCGTCGGTGGGATACTACCCTGGCTGTATTGAAATTCTAACCCGCACCCCTGATCGGGGTGGGAGACAGTGTCAGGTGGGCAGTTTGACTGGGGCGGTCGCCTCCTAAAGAGTAACGGAGGCGCCCAAAGGTTCCCTCAGAATGGTTGGAAATCATTCGCAGAGTGTAAAGGCACAAGGGAGCTTGACTGCGAGACCTACAAGTCGAGCAGGGACGAAAGTCGGGCTTAGTGATCCGGTGGTTCCGCATGGAAGGGCCATCGCTCAACGGATAAAAGCTACCCCGGGGATAACAGGCTTATCTCCCCCAAGAGTCCACATCGACGGGGAGGTTTGGCACCTCGATGTCGGCTCATCGCATCCTGGGGCTGTAGTCGGTCCCAAGGGTTGGGCTGTTCGCCCATTAAAGCGGTACGCGAGCTGGGTTCAGAACGTCGTGAGACAGTTCGGTCCCTATCCGTCGTGGGCGCAGGAAATTTGAGAGGAGCTGTCCTTAGTACGAGAGGACCGGGATGGACGCACCGCTGGTGTACCAGTTGTTCTGCCAAGGGCATCGCTGGGTAGCTATGTGCGGACGGGATAAGTGCTGAAAGCATCTAAGCATGAAGCCCCCCTCAAGATGAGATTTCCCATAGCGCAAGCTAGTAAGAACCCTGAAAGATGATCAGGTTGATAGGTCAGAGGTGGAAGCGTGGTAACATGTGGAGCTGACTGATACTAATCGTTCGAGGACTTAACCAAATTTTAAAGCGAACTCGTTTTTACAACTTCTTCTGCATTATCTAGTTTTGAGGGAATGATACCTCAACAAAATAGTCTGGCAGCAATGGCGAGAAGGTCACACCCGTTCCCATACCGAACACGGAAGTTAAGCTTCTCAGCGCCGATGGTAGTTGGGACACGCGTCCCTGTGAGAGTAGGACGTTGCCAGGCACATTTAAAAAAACAACCAGAAATGGTTGTTTTTTTTGTTATAGGGGATTCCGAAGGACAAAACACCATCGGAAAGCAGGGAAAGTGTCTTTCGAATTGATTTTTGCGTAGGTATGAGAATTCATAGGCGGAAAATTTCCGTCTAATGTTTATAGAGGAAGCTAAAGAAGCAGATATAAGCGGAGATATTCCGGTTATCTCCTCTAAATAAGACAAAATCTAAAGATATGGATAATATAAGCGGAAAAACTCCCCTTATTCTTAAGGAAATATGGGTATTTCCCAATTTAGCCGGAATTTCTCCGTTTATTTTTCAAACACAGTGAAATCAACATTCAATTATAACAGAGACTGACCAATATTTTCTGTATATCAATTGGTAAGTAAAAATGTAGTGGATTTTGCTAAGGTATACTGGTTATTGTACCCCCATTTTAATATACAATTTGAAGGTCTTTTTGTATTACATTTTTAATGTTTGCGATTGATAACGAAACCCGTTAGTCTAAAATGGTTTCTTTTTGTTGTCCAATTCAATAAACATTAACAACAGTAAAAAAGTACGAAGTGTTTGTAAAGAATTTACGAATAGACATACACCCAATCGCAAACTGTTACATAATATATTAATTAAGATAACGATGAAAAGATTATTCAAAAAATTGTATACAAATAAACACATGAGGGCAGAATGGATGTATGGAGGTGGAGGGATTGAGTTCATTATTAGCACAAAATTATCATGAGGAAACGTGCGTTATTTGTGAAAATCAGAAACCAAAAGGCATACATCTATACACTTCATTTATTTGTACAGAATGCGAAAATGATTTAATACAAACAGATACAAATGATCCGAAATATAAATATTTTCTCAAACAACTGAAAAAGATAACTACACCGGAAATTTTTTCATAAAAGTCCTTAAGGGCTTATTTTTTTTGCAATCAAACGAGAATGAATAGTTATTTTTTGTTAGAATGAAGTAATCCTTTCAAAGTTGCGGTGTTACACGCAGGCAATTAGGACGGGAAAACCGATGAAACTCTTTATAAGGAAGTAAACAAATGAGCAACCAATTAAAAACACCCTTGTATGATGTTTTAGTCGACCATGCAAATAAGAATCCTATTTCTTTTCATGTCCCCGGGCATAAATATGGTCAAATAAATCAGCCTCAAGCAACTCGTTATTTTAAACAAATTTTTCAAATAGATGCGACGGAGTTATCGGGTTTAGACGATCTGCATTCGCCGGAAGGGGCGATATTAGAGGCTGAATCATTATTAGCCAGTCTTTATCAAACCAAAAGGAGCTATTTTCTTGTCAATGGTTCGACTGTAGGGAATCTGGCCATGATTATGGCTGCCTGTGTTGAAGGTTCAAAAGTTCTTGTCCAACGAAATTGCCATAAATCTGTTTTAAATGGATTAAGCATAGCAAAAGCCGATCCCGTGTTTCTCGAGCCTGAATATAACCGGGAGTGGAAAGTTTCGTCGGGTCTTAAAGTAGAAACGGTCAAAGAAGCTATAAGCTTATACCCCGATGCCAAGGCGCTCGTTCTGACGTATCCGAATTACTATGGAATGGGATGTCAATTACAAGAGATAATCAAAGAAGCACATCGGTATGATATCCCTGTATTAGTAGATGAAGCCCACGGACCTCATTTGATCCTGGGAGCTCCGTTCCCGCCCTCGGCCCTTCAATTAGGTGCCGATATGGCGGTCCAATCCGCGCATAAGACGCTCCCCGCGATGACGATGGGATCGTATTTACATGTAAATAGCTCACGAATTAATCATAATAAGGTAACGGAATACTTAGCCATGTTCCAATCAAGCAGCCCCTCCTATCCGATCATGGCATCACTGGACCTGGCACGAAATTATTTAGCTACATATACTCCAATCGACTTGAGCTTTCTATTAAATGAAATCCAACGCTTTAAACAGGAGCTAGCGGACATCCCGGCAATCAAGGTGTTAGAGTATCCAAACACGAACGGAGATCCACTGAAAATTACCATTCAATCCCGCTCTGGATTAAATGGTTTTGAACTCCAAAGCAGATTCGAAGAGGTCTCTATTTATACAGAATTAGCAGACCCAAATAATGTCCTGTTTATTTTTCCTTTATTAAAAAAAGGACAAACCTTTCCAGTAGATGAGGCTGTCCTGAAGATTAAACAGGCACTGGCTGGTTTATCATTCAAGGATTCTCAAGAGATACCGGAGTTTACAAGTCAAAGCATATCAACGTTAGCGATCCCATTTAAAGACATGGTCAATTTAACGGTAAAAGTAATAGAAATAACAGCTGCACTTGATGAGATATGCGCTGAAACTATTATTCCCTATCCCCCGGGTATCCCATTGTTAATAAAGGGCGAGAGGATAACAAAAGATAAGCTCAGTCAACTTAGCAGGCTCCTAAATTCAGGAGCAAGATTTCAAGGCGGCTCCTTATTAAAGGATGGCAGGATAAAGACTTTTTACACAAGATGAGTGAGAGATACAGTTCTGGAGGTTTTTGTAGATGACTAGAGGAATATTTATAACATTTGAGGGCCCGGATGGTGCTGGAAAATCAACGATCATTGATATGGTCGCTAAGCAGTTTGAAAATGTACTGTTAACGCGTGAACCCGGTGGGATTGATATCGCGGAGCAAATTCGAGCTGTTATATTAAATAAAGAAAATACTGCCATGGACCCCCGAACAGAAGCACTGCTCTATGCTGCGGCACGAAGACAGCATTTGATTGAAAAGGTGAGACCAGCATTGGATGAAGGAAAAATAGTCCTATGTGACCGGTTTGTTGATAGTTCATTAGCGTATCAAGGTTATGCCCGCGGGTTAGGAATTGAAGAAGTGTTTGCAATCAATCAATTTGCGATTGAGAACTTGATGCCGGAATTAACCATCTATTTTGAGATTGAGCCGGAGTTGGGCTTAGAGCGAATTAACAAAAATAAAGGCAGAGAGATCAATCGGTTAGATTTAGAAAATCTTGAATTCCATCAAAAGGTTAGTGAAGGATACCAATTATTAATCGAGCGCTTTCCGGATAGAATTCGGAGTATTAATGCCTCTGGTACAGTGGAAGAGGTTTTTCAGGAAACACTAAAGATAATAGAAGAAAAATTATCCCAAAAGAAGCCTTCGCTGTAAGGCTTTTTTTTCAAAAAAAGAAATATCAGCCTGCCTAACCCATTACGAATGTAAGGAATCCGGTTACCTGTTATAATATAGAAAATAACAAAACTAGAATTGGGAAAAAAGAGAGGGTGGTTCGGATGAAACTTATCATAGCTGTTGTACAGGACCAGGATAGCAATCGCTTATCAAAAGCACTCGTAGATAACAATTTTAGAGCAACCAAACTAGCCAGTACAGGTGGATTTCTGAAGTCAGGCAACACAACCTTTATGATCGGTACTGAGGATATTCGAATTGACCGAGCCCTCCAGATTATTAAGGAAAACTGCAGGTCCAGGGAACAGTTAGTTGCCCCTGTTTCACCAATGGGCGGGAATGCAGATTCGTATGTCCCATATCCCGTGGAAGTCGAAGTTGGCGGGGCTACAGTATTTGTCCTTCCAATTGAGCAATACATGCATTTTTAAGCATCGTGTCTAAGGGTAAATTTTATAAAGTAAGTGAGTGATGAGCTTGGTCAAATCATGGGAACAGCTAGAAGAGCTTCAGCCAACTGTGTTAAACATGCTAAAAAACAGTTTAGTGAAAAATCGAGTGGCCCATGCGTACCTTCTGGAAGGAATTAGAGGGACAGGTAAGAGGGAAATTGCACTGCTGTTGACAAAGTCCCTATTTTGCGATTCCATCATTGATCAATATAAACCCTGTGAAGAATGTAATAATTGCCGTCGAATCAATCACGGCAACCATCCTGATGTTCATATGATTGAGCCTGACGGGTTATCGATTAAGGTTGAGCAAATCAGAAGCCTGCAGGTTGAGTTTGCCAAAAAGGGATTAGAATCTTTAAAAAAAGTATATTTACTTGTTCATTCTGATAAGATGAGTGTCAGTGCATCTAATAGTTTGCTGAAATTTTTAGAGGAGCCAAATCCCGGGACCGTTGCCTTTCTATTAACGGAACAACCGCAGAAAATTCTCCCAACCATTCTATCGAGATGCCAAATCCTAACATTTCATCCATTATCGCCTCGAGTTATGATTAAACAATTGGTGGAAAACGGCGTAGAACCGCATAAGGCTCCGTTACTTGCTCAATTGACCAATAGTTTAGATGAAGCTCTTAAATTAAATGTCGATGAATGGTTTGCACAAGCCCAAAAAATAGTGGTAAAATTATATGAGGTGTTGAAAAAAAATCCATTAGAGGCTATGGTAACGCTTCAGACTGAATGGTTTCCACACTTTAAAGAAAAAGAACAGATTCACCGTGGATTAGAACTTTTACTTCTTATTTTTAAGGATTTACTATATATACAATTAGATAAGCAGGAGCAAATTGTTTTTCGAGAGGAAAACGGGCGGCTGCAGCAATTTGCATTGCAAACATCTGGACGGCGCATATCGGATCAAATGTCAGCTATTCTTGATGCGAAAAGAAGGCTTGAGAGGAATATGAACCCTCAGCTGATGATGGAACAGCTTGTGTTAAAATTGCAGGAGGGATCTTCATTTGTATGATGTTGTAGGAGTACGCTTTAAAAAAGCGGGGAAAATCTATTATTTTGATCCAGGGGACCTCTCCATAGAAAAAGATGAGTTTGTGATTGTTGAAACAGTTCGTGGAGTGGAGTATGGGAAAGCAGTCATCGCTCGTAAACAGGTTGAGGAACACGATGTTGTCCTTCCGTTAAAAAAAGTGGTTAGAATCGCTGACCCGAAGGATAAAATGATTGTGGAAGAAAATAAGCAGGCTGCAAAAGAAGCTTATGAAGTTTGTAATGAAAAAGTGAATGAGCATCAGTTAGATATGAAACTAGTCGATGTTGAATATACATTTGATCGCAATAAAGTTATCTTCTACTTTACAGCGGATGGAAGAGTTGATTTCCGTGAGCTTGTAAAGGACTTAGCAGCTATTTTTCGGACGAGAATTGAATTACGCCAGATCGGTGTCCGTGATGAAGCGAAGATGCTTGGCGGGATTGGCCCCTGTGGACGAATGTTATGCTGTTCTACCTTTTTAGGGGATTTCGATCCGGTTTCAATAAAAATGGCAAAGGATCAAAATCTCTCATTGAATCCTACAAAAATATCCGGTTTATGCGGCAGGCTGATGTGTTGTTTAAAATATGAAAATGATGAATATGAAGCTGCTAAAGCATTGCTGCCTGATTTAGGTGAAGTTATTGAAACACCACAAGGCAGAGGAAAAGTAGTAGGATTAAATATATTAGAGCGGGTACTGCAGGTTGAACTGAAGGAACAGGATCGAGTTCTGGAGTATACCTTGGAGGAAATCAATAAAGAAGGTGCCTTTTCTATACAATCCACAGATTAACGAGGTGGAAGCCGTGGATAAAAAAGAAATATTTGAATCAGTAAGTAATATGGAAACACAAATTGGCCATCTTTACCAACAGCTGGGGGAATTAAAGCAGCATTTAGCCGAAATACTAGAAGAGAATCATTATTTAAAGCTTGAAAATGAACATCTGAGACGCCGTTTAGATGTAACAACTGAAGCGGAAAAAAAGATAACAGAGAATAAAAAAGGGACCATTCAGTCTGAGTCTCCCGGTGTAAAACCATTTGATGTAGGGGAAGGCTATGATAATCTCGCCCGTCTCTATCAGGAAGGGTTTCATATCTGTAACCTGCATTTTGGAAGTTTACGTAAGGAAGGCGATTGTTTATTCTGTCTTTCATTTCTTAATAAGAAATAACCTTAAGAGGCTGACAAAGATCAGCCTCTATTTTCATACATATAGCTGGAGGTGATACTTTGGTCCACTTAAAGGAAGATGAACGATTGGATTATTTGTTAGCAGAAAACTTACGGATCATTCAAAGTCCATCTGTTTTTGCCTTTTCGCTTGATGCCGTATTACTCGCAAGATTTGTCTATGTTCCGATTCAAAAGGGAAACTTGATTGACCTTTGCAGCGGGAATGGTGTGATTCCTTTATTTCTAAGTGCGCGAACGAAGGGACAAATAACCGGTGTTGAAATACAAACACGGCTTTACGATATGGCGGTAAGAAGCATTGAATATAATCGACTGGAACAACAACTGCAAATGATTCACGGCGATATCAAAGATATGCCAAAACAGCTGGGACATGGAAAATTTGATGTCGTCACATGCAACCCACCATATTTTACTACGGCATCCAAGGAAGAAATAAATCCGAATGAACATCTAGCGATTGCCCGTCATGAAATCCTTTGTACCTTAGAGGATACGGTTAAAGCGTCAAGCCAATTGGCTAAACAAGGTGGTAAAGTAGCTTTTGTGCACCGCCCTGGACGACTGTTAGATATTATTACGCTGATGAGGCAATACCGGTTGGAACCGAAACGGATTCAATTTGTTTATCCGAAGAAGGGAAAAGAGGCAAATACTCTTTTGATTGAGGCGATTAAGGATGGCAGCCCAGATTTAAAAATTCTCCCGCCGTTATTTGTTTATAATGAAACGAATGAATATACTTCAGAAATAAAAGAGATTCTATATGGAGAAAAATGAACACTTCTTTTATGTGCTTACCTGTAAGGACAGGAGTTTGTATGGTGGATACACGAATAATCTAGAAAAGCGGATCAAGATGCATAATGACGGAAAAGGGGCGAAGTATACACGGGGCCGAGGCCCGGTCAAGCTTACATACTATCGTTGTTATGAAAATAAAGGGGATGCACTAAGGGCAGAATACAATTTCAAACAATTAACTAGAAAGAAAAAAGATGAATTTTTAATAAGAGAAACAGGTGATAGCCATGTGGCAGCAAAAGAGCTTTGAGAATGAAGCAACAAAAGGGATTTTATATCTAATCCCTACCCCCATAGGAAATTTGGAAGATATGAGTTTCCGAGCCATTCGATTATTAAAGGAAGCAGACCTAATTGCTGCTGAAGATACAAGAAATACAAAGAAACTATGCAATTACTTTGAAATTGGAACGCCAGTGGTCAGTTATCATGAACACAATAAAGAAACAAGCGGTGATAAATTGATTCAAAAAGTAAAGGAAGGGTTAAAAATTGCCCTTGTAAGTGATGCGGGAATGCCAGCAATTTCTGATCCTGGATATGAGTTAGTGTTAGCCGCTACGCGGGAAAAGGTAACAGTTGTTCCCTTGCCGGGTGCAAACGCTGCGTTGACCTCATTAATCGCTTCAGGGTTGCCATGTCAGCCTTTTTACTTTTTTGGATTCTTAAATCGGAATAAGAAAGAGAAGCGGATGGAGCTGGAAGAAATCAAGTGGCAGTCGGCAACGTTAATCTTTTATGAATCACCGCATCGTCTAAAGGAAACATTAGCGATTATGCTGGATGTCCTCGGTAACCGGAAAATTGCTATTTGCCGGGAGTTAACAAAAAAATATGAGGAATTTATTCGTGGAACGATTGAAGAAGTCATTGCTTGGACCAATCAAGATGAAATCCGCGGTGAGTTTTGCTTGATTGTTGAGGGGACAGACCAAGAGCAAGAGGAAACTCCAAGCTGGTGGCACACTTTAACACTTGAGGAACATGTCAATCACTACATTTCGGAAAAGAACATCCCATCGAAGGAAGCAATCAAACTTACAGCAAAAGACCGTGACATGAATAAACGAGACGTGTATCAGGCCTACCATGTTGAAAAGGGCTGAGTAAATAGTATAATAATTTAACTTAGAAAACTGTCTAGCTCCAGCGCCCAGCGGCTAGTGTACTTCGCCCTTTTCCCTACGATAAGTCAACATCGAATCGCTAACTCTCTTCGTGTTTCCTTTATCTTGGTCAAAGTGCTCCAGTCCATACGCCGCTAAACGGGCGCTTCCGCTTTTCTAATAAAAAATGCTCCAGCACTTTTTTTAAGTGCTGGAGCATTTTATTATTTTACTAATTCAAAGTTGTTTTGGATTTCTTGTAATAACTGTTCTGCACCTTCACGGCTAAGAATTAATTTACCGCCAGCAAGAGTTAAATTATCATCAGATACTTCTCCAGTTACTTGGCAAGTCATATTTGGCTTGTATTTCTTTAAGATAATACGCTCATCATCAACGTAAATTTCTAGAGCATCCTTTTCAGCGATACCAAGAGTACGTCTTAATTCGATTGGAATAACTACACGGCCTAACTCATCAACTTTACGAACAATACCAGTAGATTTCATTTTTATTTTCTCCTCTCACATTTGCACTTATTTTTTTTTCTATCTATTTATTCGTCATTATTCGACAAAATTTTCATAACTTAATAATACAAGAAATTCCCATATTCGTCAATTACTTTATTTTGAAAAATATTTGTTAATTTTTTCTATTATGATGATTGTTGATTTATCAATGTTTTTATAAAAAATCATCATTATTTATCACTCATAAATATTATTGTATTTTTAATATTACGTTTAATCAACTCGGTCTTTTTTCGACATATTTCAACATAATCCGGTTCCAATGAACTATATATCTTTCGAAGGGGGAGGGGGCATTATGGGTGTAATAGGAAAAAAATTAAAAATAAAGGAAATACGTAAAAGTGCGCCTTCTTGCACAAAAGTTGGTTTTTCGGTATATTTTGAGGATAGAAGCGAGAAAAAATAGGCAATAATGGATAAATAGAGCTTTGGACTCGCAAACTAGCGGAGGGATTTAGATGGAGAAAAAATTGAAGACTTTTTACCTAACGACACCGATTTACTATCCTAGCGGTAATTTACATATTGGACATGCTTATACAACAGTTGCCGGCGATGCAATGGCACGTTATAAGCGGATGCGCGGCTATGATGTTATGTACTTAACAGGTACGGATGAACATGGGCAGAAGATCCAGCGGAAGGCGGAAGAGGCAGGGATTACTCCGCAGCAGTATGTCGATGGAATTGTTGATGGGATTCAAGAGTTATGGAATAAACTTGATATTTCCTATGATGATTTTATTCGTACAACTCAGGAACGGCATAAACAAGTTGTTGAAAAAATCTTTGCAAGACTTCTTAAGCAAGGAGATATTTATCTCGATCAGTATGAAGGTTGGTATTGCACACCGTGTGAATCCTTCTTTACTGACCGTCAGCTAGTGGAGGGGAATTGTCCGGATTGTGGTCGTCCAGTTGAAAAAGTGAAAGAGGAATCGTACTTTTTTAAGATGAGTAAATATGTTGACCGCTTATTGCAATACTACGAGGAAAATCCAGATTTCATCCAACCTGAATCTCGTAAAAATGAAATGATTAATAACTTCATCAAACCCGGCCTAGAGGATTTAGCTGTATCAAGGACAACATTTGATTGGGGCGTTAAAGTGCCCGGAGATCCAAAACACGTTATCTATGTATGGATTGATGCACTGTCTAACTATATCACAGCACTCGGGTATGGAACTGAAAATGATGCTAAATACTTAAATTATTGGCCAGCAGATGTTCATCTTGTTGGAAAGGAGATTGTCCGTTTCCATACGATTTATTGGCCAATCATGCTAATGGCCTTAGACCTGCCGCTGCCTAAAAAGGTATTTGCTCATGGCTGGTTGTTGATGAAGGATGGAAAAATGTCCAAATCGAAAGGGAATGTCGTTGACCCAGTCACTTTAATTGATCGGTACGGACTCGATTCACTACGTTATTATTTGTTAAGAGAAGTACCGTTTGGGGCAGATGGCGTCTTTACGCCTGAAGGATTTGTTGAAAGAATCAACTTTGACTTAGCCAATGACTTAGGAAATCTTTTAAATCGTACCGTTGCCATGATCGAAAAGTATTTTAACGGTGTGATCCCTGATTATTCCGGGTCTGTTGGTGAATTTGATGCATCGCTTTTACAGGTGAATCTGGATACAGTAAATAAATATGAGGAAGCCATGGAAAAAATGGAGTTCTCTGTTGCTTTAACGTCTATTTGGCAATTAGTCAGCCGCACTAATAAATATATTGATGAAACCAAACCTTGGGCATTGGCCAAGATTGAAGAGAATAAAGGGGAACTTGCAAGCGTAATGGTTCATCTCGCTGAATCATTACGAAGAATTGGCATATTACTGCAACCCTTCTTAACACGTACTCCAAATGCCATCTTTTCACAGTTAGGCATTCACGAGGAGACTCTTACAGTATGGGAAAGCCTGGCTGATTTTGGCTGTATTCCAAGCGGAACGAAGGTTGAAAAAGCGGCTCCGATATTCCCTCGGCTTGATATTGCTGAGGAAGTAGAGTTTATTAAGACGAAAATGCAGGGTTCTGCTCCAGTTGTTGAAGTAAAGGAAGAAACAAAGATAGAAGAAAAGCCGGAAGAAATCGACGAGATTGCTATCGATGACTTTATGAAAATTGATTTACGTGTAGCTGAAGTGGTTCAAGCAGAGCCAATTAAAAAGGCAGATAAATTACTTAAGCTTCAACTGGATCTAGGCTATGAAAAGCGTCAAGTAGTTTCAGGAATTGCTCCATATTATAAGCCGGAAGAATTAGTGGGTCGAAAGGTGATTTGTATAACCAATCTGAAGCCCGTTAAACTTCGCGGTGAACTTTCACAGGGAATGATCCTGGCAGGTTCAAAAGATGGTCAATTATCACTGGCGACGGTCGATCAAACGTTACCGAATGGTTCCAAGGTAAAATAAAGTTTCATAACTTTACAAGAAAAGCGCCTGCATAAGGCGCTTTTCAATGTTACACGTGGAACATTTTTCGTGATATTTCTAGTTATGACTTGGATATTGTAGAATCTTGGCATTTTTACAGCAAATTAAAAAATGTTAGCGAAATATAAAATTCTTTTTGAAAAAAATGGTGAAGGAGCAAAACGATGCTATTTGATACCCATGCACATTTAAATGATGACCAATATGACGATGATTTAGAAGAAGTGATTACCAGGGCTCAAAGTGAAGGAGTCACGAATATGGTTGTTGTCGGATTCGATCGGAAGACGATTCAAAGGGCAATGGAATTGGCCGAAAACTATGAGTTTATCTTTGCCTGTGTGGGCTGGCATCCGGTTGATGCCATCGATATGACCGAAGAGGATTTACGCTGGATAGAGGAATTAGCTGCCCATCCAAAAGTGGTAGCGATCGGTGAAATGGGTTTGGATTATCACTGGGATAAATCCCCAAAGGATATTCAGAAGGAAGTTTTTCGGAAGCAAATCAGGCTGGCTAAAAAGGTTAACTTGCCAATAGTGATCCATAACCGCGAAGCGACTGCTGATATAGTGGAGATATTAAAGGAAGAAGGAGCAGAGGAAGTGGGTGGAATTATGCACTGCTTTAGCGGCAGCCCTGAAGTAGCGAAGGAATGTGTAAAGATGAACTTTTATATTTCGCTAGGGGGGCCAGTAACCTTTAAAAATGCTAAAAAGCCAAAAGAAGTAGCGGCGGAAGTCCCACTAGACAAACTTTTAATTGAAACTGATTGTCCCTATTTAGCACCTCATCCTTACCGTGGGAAAAGAAATGAACCGAGTTATGTAAAATTAGTAGCTGAACAAATTGCCGAAATAAAAGGGTTGACAATGGAAGAAGTGGCAGAGGCAACGACACGAAATGCTAAAAAATTATTCGCCATAAAATGATAGGGTAATTTGTCGAAGCTAGCGGAAGCTTGTCTTTTAATTTAATGAAAACAAAAAGTTCTACATGCCTCCTTTTCTACATAGGATAACCGTGTCGATAAGTTTCTCTTTGCAATTTTTTGAACTTTGTGCATAATTAGAAATACCTTCGAACAGTACGCAAAGATTAACAGCCGACAGCATGGTTCATTAATCTCTCTAAGAAAAGGAGGCGTTTTTCATCGTATTCAAACACATGAAAAACCTGTTTTCCAAGTCTTTGAGCCGGAAGACATTGACCATTGCTTTTGCTAGTTTCGTAGTTTTGCTGACAACTCTTGGAATTCTTTATTATGAAGGGTCAAAGAAAACTGTTGCCATTACTCTTAACGATCAGCAAGAGGTCGTAAAAACACATGCAGATACCATCCAGGAATTATTAGATGAAATCGATGTATCTACCCGCTCACAAGATTATTTGCAACCGAAAGCGAGTACAAAGGTGAAGGACCACCTGAAAGTCATTTGGAAGCAAGCGAACATGGTTCACATTGTCAAGGACGACGAGAAAAAAACGATCTGGACGACAGCAGGAACAGTTGCTGAACTCCTAAAAGAGCAGAACATTGTTTTGAGCAAACATGATCAAATCTCACCTAGACCGCAAGCAGCTATAAAAGATAAGATGGAAATAGGATTAAAAAAAGCATTTCATCTTACATATGTTGATGGCGGTAAAAAGCAACAAGTTTGGTCCACTTCGGCTACGGTCGCTGACTTTTTATCACAACAGGGGATTAAGTTAAATACATTAGACCGAGTTGAACCATCATTAACAGAAGCCATCCCAAAGTATGGTGCTGTTAACGTCATTCGAGTAGAAAAAGTCACCGATGTAGTGGAAGAACCTATTCAATTTGCTGTAGTAACCAAAAAGGATGGTCGTTTAGAAAAAGGGAAAGAAAAGACGCTTACCAATGGAAAAAAGGGTCGTGTTTCTAAACAATATGAAGTCCTGCTTGAAAATGGCAAAGAAGTTTCTAGAAAATTAATAAGTGAGCAGAAGATTGCAGAAAAGCAAGATAAAGTTGTGGCTGTCGGAACGAAGGATATAGCGTTACAAGTTTCCCGCGGTGCAGACGAGTCGGGAAAAGAGTTTTACGTTACTGCAACTGCTTATACAGCGTATTGTAACGGCTGTTCAGGTAGAACAGCAACGGGACTTAATCTCCGTGCCAATCCGAACATGAAGGTTATTGCTGTTGACCCAAGGGTTATCCCGCTGGGGACGAAGGTGTATGTTGAAGGTTACGGCTATGCTGTAGCCGCTGACACAGGTGGGGCAATTAAAGGATATATCATTGATTTATTTATGCCGTCTAATCAAGATTGCTATCGTTGGGGACGTAAAAAAGTTAAAATTAAGATTTTAAATTAATTACCATTTTGCAGAGGGTCCTATCCTCTGCATTTTGCTTTTTTCATAAATTTCTTTATACTAACATCGAATACATATCGGTAATATACTTCATCTTTTTCTTATTTTATTGTATGAATGTGTTCAATAATATAGACGATGGACATTACAAAAATGTTTCAATTTTTTTGCAATTTGTTTAAAAATAATAAGTTTATAAGTTTGAACTTAGATTACTGTCTAGCTCCAGCGCCCAACGGCTAGTAGACTTCGCTCTCCGCCCTACGATAAGTCAACATCGAATCGCTAACGCTCTTCGTGTTTCCTTTATCTCGGTTGGAGCGCTCCAGTCCATACGCCGCTAAACGGGCGCTTGCGCTTTTCTAATTTTTATTACGGAGGCTAATATTAGTAAATGAAGATTAAAGAAATTATTGTTGTAGAAGGAAAAGACGATACGACAGCGATTAAACGGGCACTTGATGCAGATACAATTGAAACAAATGGTTCAGCTGTGAATGAGGCAACGATTGAAAAGGTAAGACGTGCTCAACAGTCCCGGGGCGTTATTATTTTTACGGATCCGGATTTTCCCGGTGAAAAGATCCGCAAGACGATCGCTGAGGCCGTTCCAGGTTGTAAACACGCATTTTTGACGAAGGAAGCGGCGATGGGCAAGGTAGGGGAAAGCCTTGGTGTGGAACATGCCAGTCCTGAAGCCATCCAAGAAGCGCTTAAGGATGCCCAAATCATGCATGAAACGTTTGCAGAGGAAATAACCCAAGAAGACCTGATCACAGCCGGTCTGATCGGCGGCGAAGGGGCTAAAGAGAGAAGAATTATGCTTGGTAAGATATTAAAAATTGGATATACCAATGGAAAACAACTGCATAAGCGCTTAATGATGTTCCAAATTGGAAGAAAAGAATTTTCAGAAGCACTAAGGGTTGTACGTCAGGAGGAACTACATGAATAAAGATATTGCTACCCCGGTAAGGACAAAAGACATTTTAAAAAAATATGGTTTTTCATTTAAAAAGAGTCTAGGTCAAAACTTTTTAATTGATACTAATATCTTAAAAAAGATTGTCAGCTTTGCAGATTTAACACAAGAATCAGGAGCGATTGAAATTGGACCGGGTATTGGTGCACTTACAGAGCAGTTGGCCCGGACAAGCAAAAAAGTCGTTGCTTTTGAGATTGATCAACGGTTACTGCCTATCTTAAATGATACCTTATCACCCTATCCCAATGTTAAGATTATTCATAACGATGTGTTAGAGGCAGATGTGGCCGAAGTTATGAAAGAAGAATTTAATGATATGGCCAATGTCATGGTGGTTGCGAATTTACCCTATTATGTGACAACGCCAATCATCATGAAGCTTCTTGAAGAGCATTTGCCGATTCGCGGGATTGTTTGCATGCTTCAAAAGGAAGTGGCAGACCGAATTTCAGCTAAGCCAGGAACGAAGGACTATGGCTCACTTTCTATCGCCGTCCAATACTACACGGAAGCAGAAACCGTCATGATTGTCCCAAAAACTGTGTTTGTACCGCAGCCGAATGTGGACTCCGCGGTCATTAGGTTAACGCGGAGGGAGCAGCCCGCAGTTACAGTTACTGATGAATCGTTCTTTTTCCAAGTTACGAGGGCGAGCTTTGCTCAACGAAGGAAAACCCTGCTGAATAACCTTACCAGCCAGCTGCCGGAAGGGAAGCAAAAGAAGGAAGAAATCCTGCAAGCCTTAAGTGCGAGCGGAATTGACCCAACTAGAAGAGGGGAGACACTTTCCTTAGAGGAGTTTGGCCGCTTAAGCGAAGCATTATATCCGTTTTTCCATTAGACCCTATTATTATAGGGTCTATTTTTTTCACATAGATGCCTGGGTTTGCATAGCCTATGAGAGAAACTTTATTTAAAGGCCCTTGTGCTGGTCTTATTGGAGTGACGGCAGTGGATATAAAATTAATGGATATTGTCGGCAGGCGTTCGTATAACTGTGATATTCTATTTCGCATAATTGATATTCGAAAAGTAAATAGCCAAAAATTTGCAGTTCTTTACGGAGAAGATTTTCGCCTTGTAGCTGACGCACCATACGAGGATTTGGTCGTCGTCGACCATCTACAAAGAGTTAAGCTGGAGAAAGAGTACCGAACGCTTGAGGAACAGTCTTTTAGGCTGTTTAAACAGGATGTTGACTTAATTAAGAATCGTCAGGAATATGAAGCGACTGGCGGATATGTAAAACCAAGTAATTATTTTCAAATGCCGGGGAAGGTTCTTCATATGGATGGGGATCCATCCTACTTGAAGAAATGTATGACACTGTATGAAAAAGTGGGAATCCCTGTTTTAGGTATACACTGTAATGAAAAAGAAATGCCAGAAAGAATCGGGGGATTGATTGATCTGTATCGTCCCGATATTCTCGTTATAACCGGACATGATGCGTATTCAAAGGCAAAAGGAAAAATGACGGATATTAATGCATATCGCCATTCTAAACATTTTGTCCAAACGGTTAAGGAAGCACGCAAAAAGATCCCTCACTTAGATCAGTTGGTGATCTTTGCTGGTGCTTGCCAATCGCACTTTGAATCTTTAATCCATGCGGGGGCAAACTTTGCCAGCTCACCTGACCGGATTAACATTCATGCCCTCGACCCCGTTTATATCGTTGCCAAAATTAGCTTTACACCTTTTATGGAAAGAATTAATGTCTGGGACGTATTAAGGAATACATTAACAGGTGAAAAGGGACTTGGAGGTATTGATACAAGGGGAGTGTTACGAACGGGAATGCCTTTTCGGCCGATCCAAGAAGAGGATGAATAAGCCTTTGCTGTCCGATAAGGCTTATTTTTTTATTTTCTTAGCCGATACATATTCCCACTTATATAAGGTAACTCTAATAATGTTGAAATTTAGTAGAAAAAGAAGAATAAAAAATATTGACAATCTTTTTGTTTGACTGATATAATTTATGTTTTTGTTTGACATAACTATGTCAGTGTGTTATACTTTACACAGTGAGGTGGACCGAATGCCAAAAACCTTAGCCGATATCAAAAAGGCTCTAGACACAAATTTAGGGAAAAGATTACTGCTTAAAGCCAACGGAGGTCGTCGAAAAACAATCGAACGTTCCGGTGTTTTAGCTGAAACTTATCCATCTGTTTTTGTTATTGAATTAGATCAGGATGAAAACTCATTTGAACGTGTTTCTTACAGTTATGCCGATGTTTTAACAGAAACTGTTCAAATTACTTTCTACGAAGATGCATCAGGACACTTAGCCTTAAATTAGTATATAAGCAATACGCAGCAGTAAACAATCGTTTACTGCTTTTTGCTATATAAAGCGGAAGCGCCCGTTTAGCTGCGTATGGACTGGAGCTGGATTCAGAGAACCAATTAATCTTTCATGAAATCCTAACTTTTCTCCCATACTAAAAATGCCGTGGTATGAAAGGGGTTGTTTAGGTGGGCAGAAGAAGAAGAGGGATTATGTCCCGTCACTTTAAAGAAGAGCTTGCTAAAGAGCTTGGCTTTTATGATGTCGTCCAAAGAGAAGGATGGGGCGGCATAAAGGCAAAGGATGCAGGGAATATGGTCAAGCGTGCCGTTGAACTAGCACAAGAGCAGTTAGCTAGCCGGGGTCCAATGGGTTAACTTCTGAATAAAGCACTTCCGCTTATGAGATTAATCAATCACATACCACAGCAAGGCCAGAGGACAAGCTCCTCTGGCTTTCTTTTTTCAAAATATGACTTATTTCTTATAAAACTTATAAAAAATTATGAAATTTGATAGGATTTCTCATATCACACGTCTTACTTTTATCGTTTTGTGGTAAAATAGGACAAAATGTGGATTTTCGGAACCGGACAATATAGAAGTAGGTGGACGTAGTGAGGCTTTTAGTAAAAGCACCGGCCAAAATAAATTTAGCTTTAGATGTTTTACACAAACGCCCTGATGGCTTTCATGAAGTGGAAATGATTATGACAACGATTGATTTGGCTGACCGGGTTGAACTATCATTATTAAACGAAGATAAAATACATATTCATTCTCACAATCGCTATGTTCCTGATGACCAGCGGAATTTAGCCTTTCAAGCAGCCCAGCTTTTGAAAGATCGCTTCCATGTCAAAAAAGGTGTGTTGATTTCAATTGAAAAAACCATTCCTGTTGCCGCGGGGCTTGCGGGGGGAAGCAGTGATGCAGCCGCCACTTTAAGAGGCTTAAATAAGCTCTGGGATCTTGGGTTAACATTGGATCAATTGGCTGTGCTGGGAAGTGAAATTGGATCGGATGTTTCATTCTGTGTCTATGGCGGGACGGCTTTGGCAAGGGGCCGAGGCGAAATGATTACCGAATTGCCTGCTCCGCCGACATGCTGGGTCATCCTTGCAAAGCCATTTATAGGGGTATCAACTGCGGAAGTATATCGAAGACTGGATATCAATGAAATGACCCATGCGAACATTCCCGGCATGATTGATGCGATTAATGAACATGATTACAAAAAGGTGTGCAATAATGTGGGGAACGTTTTAGAGGATGTTACCTTAAACCTTCACCCTGAAGTTGCGCTAATAAAAGAACAAATGAAACGTTTTGGTGCAGATGCAGTATTAATGAGTGGCAGTGGTCCAACGGTTTTTGGTATTGTTCAGCATGATTCAAGAATGCACCGAATTTATAATGGATTAAGAGGATTCTGTGATCAAGTATTTGCGGTCCGGATGTTAGGGGAACGACACTCACTTGATTAAAAACGTACGAAAATGGTATTCTATAACTAGAATATTCGTGTTTTTGGGGGCGTATTATGAAATTTCGGCGCAGTGAACGCTTGATTGATATGACAAATTATTTACTAGATCACCCGCGACAGCTCGTACCGCTTACCTTTTTTGCTGAACGTTATTCCTCGGCGAAATCATCGATCAGCGAAGATTTGGCGATTATTAAAGAAACATTTGAAAAAAGAGGAATTGGCACCATCCAAACAGTGCCAGGGGCATCAGGCGGAGTGAAATTCTTTGTAAAGGTAAGCCAAGAAGCAGCAGAACCCTTTATCAATGAATTGTGTGAGCTGATTGCCAATCCTGATCGACTTTTACCGGGAGGATATTTATATTTAACTGATATTTTAGGTGATCCTAACATCGTGCAACAGGCTGGGCGGATTATTGCCTCTGCCTATACTGATGCGAAAATAGATGTGGTGATGACAGTTGCGACTAAAGGAATTCCGCTTGCCTACGCTGTAGCAAGTCAGTTGAATGTCCCCGTTGTTATCGTCCGAAGGGATAGTAAAGTAACGGAGGGGCCGACAGTTAGTATTAATTATGTGTCCGGTTCTGCTAAGCGAATCCAAACGATGGTCCTTTCAAAACGCAGCATGAAACAAGATTCACGCGTCTTGATTGTCGATGATTTTATGAAAGCTGGCGGAACGGTCATGGGAATGATTAGTATGCTCGAAGAATTTAATGGGCATTTGGCTGGGATTGCTGTATTAGTTGAGGCGGAAAAAATTCAAGAGCGGCTCGTCGATGAATATATCTCACTCGTCCAGTTATCTGATGTGGACGTAAAAGGAAAAATGATTAATGTTCAAGCTGGGAATTATTTTAATAAATAGATGGAGGGAATTACGATGAAAACAGTTCAAACAAGTCAAGCACCGGCTGCAATTGGCCCCTATTCACAAGGAATTATTGTAAATAATATGTTCTATAGCTCAGGACAAATTCCATTAACTGCGGATGGGTCCTTGGTAACCGGCGATATTAATGAACAAGCTCATCAAGTTTTTCAAAACTTACAGGCTGTCTTAACGGCTGCAGGTGCATCTTTTGAAACGGTCGTAAAGACAACCGTATTTATTAAAAGTATGGATGACTTCGCTGCATTAAACGAAGTTTATGGTGAATACTTCTCGATTCATAAACCTGCTCGTTCATGTATCGAGGTTGCCCGCTTGCCAAAAGATGTTTTAGTTGAAATTGAAGTGGTTGCACTCGTTAAATAATTAAATAAATTTTAATTCACTTCCAGATTTATTACTGTTCACTATTTTGCCCTAATTTTTCTAAAATATTTTGAATATAAAGAAGGATTTCAGAAAAAGTTGTTGAATTTAATTACTTAGCTTTTTAACAATCAAAAAAGGGTGTGAGCACATGGAAGTAACAGACGTAAGATTACGCCGAGTTAATACGGATGGACGGATGAGAGCAATCGCATCTATCACATTGGACAATGAATTTGTTGTTCATGACATTCGTGTGATCGACGGAAACAACGGTTTATTTGTAGCTATGCCAAGCAAGCGTACTCCGGATGGAGAGTTTCGTGACATTGCGCATCCAATCAATTCTGGAACACGCGGTAAAATTCAGGAGGCTGTTCTGGCTGAGTACCACCGTTTAGGTGAATTGGAAGTAGAATTTGAAGAAGCCGGAGCTTCCTAAGGATTTTTACAACTAGGGCCTTTCTTCTAGAAGGCTCTTTTTTATTGTTTGAAAACGTTACCATTCCTCGAACCCCTTTTGAGCCCCAATCCCCTGAAAATTAACTCATTATTACAAAATTAGACACTTCCCTAACATGCCTTGAAAAGAGCGCCCATTTACGTTAATATTTTTAGTGGATAAAAAGGTTAATTGGAGGACTTAAACATGCATAATCGTTATGCTGTGATATTAGCCGCTGGGCAAGGAACGCGGATGAAATCTAAGCTATATAAAGTATTACACCCAGTATGCGGAAAACCGATGGTTCAACATGTGGTCAACCAAGTAATGAAGCTAAATATACAGGAAATTGTCACAATTATTGGACATGGTGCAGAAATGGTGCAAGCACAATTAGGTGACAGCAGTAAATATGCTCTTCAGGATCAGCAGTTAGGTACTGCACATGCTGTTAACCAGGCACAAAGCATGCTAGATGGGAAAGCAGGAGTGACGATTGTCGTTTGTGGGGATACTCCTTTAATTAAAGCTGAAACAATGGAAGCTCTTTTTAAACATCATGAAGAGTTGAATGCAAAGGCTACCATTCTTACAGCCAGAATTTCAGACCCAACGGGATACGGCCGAATCGTTCGTAACTCAGCCGGCTTAGTAGAAAAGATTGTCGAGCATAAGGATGCGTCTGAAGGCGAAAGAAAGATTAGTGAAATCAATACGGGTACTTATTGCTTCGATAATCTTGCATTATTTGAAGCTTTAAAGAATGTTTCTAATGACAATGTTCAAGGGGAATATTATTTACCGGATGTGATCGAAATACTCAAGACACAAGGGGAAGTGGTCACTGCCTTTCAAACCGCTGAATTTGAAGAAACTTTAGGTGTGAATGACCGTGTGGCGTTAGCAGAAGCCGAACGAATTATGCGTGTCCGTACAAATACAGCGCATATGCGGAATGGGGTTACCATCATTGACCCGGCAAATACCTATATAGAAACCGATGTAGAAATAGGGCAAGAAACGGTTATCTATCCGGGCACGATGATTAAAGGAAGAACAGTTATTGGTTCAGAATGCCAGATTGGTCCAAATTCTGAAATTGATTCATGTCATATCGGTGACCAAACAGTAATCCGTCAATCCGTTGCTCATAACAGCTCGATTGGTGCTCAGGTCAACATTGGGCCCTTTGCCCATATTCGTCCGGAATCAATGATCCATAACGAAGTGAAAATTGGTAATTTCGTTGAAATAAAAAAAGCTGTCTTTGGAAAAGGAAGCAAAGCCTCACATCTTAGTTATATTGGTGATGCAGAGGTGGGCTCCGATGTAAATATTGGCTGTGGTTCGATTACAGTGAATTACGACGGTAAAAATAAATATTTAACGAAAATTGAAGATGGAGTCTTTATTGGCTGCAATTCCAATCTAGTTGCCCCTGTCACGATTGGGAAAGGTGCTTATGTGGCCGCCGGTTCGACCATCACTAAAAACGTACCGGGTGAAGCCTTATCGATTGCCCGGGCAAAGCAAGTGAATAAGGAAAATTATGTCCAAAAGCTGAATCTAAAGAAATAAGCGAATCAATTTAGGAGGCTATCATGTCGAATCAATATTTAGACCCAAATCTGAAGGTATTTAGTTTAAATTCAAATCTTCCTCTTGCAAGAGAAATCGCGAAATTCATCGGTGTGGAATTAGGTAAATGTTCAGTCACAAGATTTAGTGACGGTGAAATACAAATTAATATCGAAGAAAGTATCCGTGGTGGTGATGTTTATGTCATCCAGTCGACTAGCCAACCAGTAAATGAAAATATCATGGAATTATTAATCATGATTGATGCCTTAAAAAGAGCCTCTGCTAAAACAATTAACATTGTGATGCCATATTACGGTTATGCACGTCAGGATCGCAAGGCACGTGCCCGTGAGCCGATTACAGCGAAGTTAGTGGCAACCTTGCTTGAAACAGCCGGCGCAACCCGTGTCATCTGTCTCGACCTGCACGCTCCACAAATTCAAGGTTTCTTTGATATTCCGACGGATCACTTAATGGGTGTACCTATCTTATCGGATTATTTTAAATCCAGAGAATTTCAAGGCGATATTGTCATTGTTTCTCCAGACCACGGTGGAGTGACAAGAGCTCGAAAGATGGCTGAACGATTAAAGGCTCCAATTGCGATTATTGATAAACGCCGTCCAAGACCAAATGTAGCAGAAGTTATGAATATCGTCGGTAACATTGAAGGGAAAATTGCCATTTTAATTGATGATATCATCGATACAGCTGGTACAATTACACTGGCTGCTAATGCATTAATTGAAAACGGCGCATCTGAAGTGTACGCTTGCTGTACCCATCCAGTCCTATCGGGTCCTGCCATCGAACGAATTCAAAATTCAAAAATCAAAGAATTAGTGATTACCAATTCGATTGCCCTTCCGGAAGAGAAAAAGATTGATAAAATTATTAACTTATCCGTTGCACCACTTTTAGGTGAAGCTATTATTCGTGTTCACGAAGAGCAATCCGTAAGTACTTTATTTGATTGATTATAAGAATGAAGGATCTGGCCTTACCGGTCAGATCCTCCTTTTGCTTGTTTACAGTTGCCTTTTTTGAAACAAACTGTTTAAAAAAATGTTTAGACCTCCTTCTTTTGGGGCATTTTTATATAGACAGTTTTTGATAAAATAGGAGGGTAACTAAACATGAGTTCAGTATTACAGGCAAAAGAACGGAAGGAATTCCGCCATTCCGCACTAAAGGCAATCCGAGATACCGGGAACATCCCTGCGGTTATTTATGGTGCGAAGGTCGATAATAAGCCCGTGTCGATTAGTTCAGCAGACTTAACAAAGACGATTCGTCAAGTGGGCAGGAATGGCGTCATTTCACTTGATGTCGATGGCAGCAAACAGGACGTTGTCTTAACCGATTACCAAGAGGACTCTATTAAAAAAGAGATTATTCACGTTGATTTCTTAGCTATAGATAAATCTTCAAAGATTAATGTAGATGTTAGACTCGTTCTCGTTGGTGAGGCAGCAGGTGTAAAAGACGGCGGCGTCATGCAGCAGCCTCTTCATCAATTAGCAGTTACTTCCACACCTGATCAAATTCCGCAGCAAATTGAAGTCGATGTAACAAATCTGCAGGTAGGCGAAACGCTGACAATTGCAGATATTCTTTATCAAGGAACTTTTACAATCAACCATGAAAATGATGAGGTTGTCGCTTCGATTCTTCCACCAAAGCAGGAAGAGGAAATTAATGCGGGTGAGCAACAAGCAGGGGGTCATCCGGATAACGAAGAAGGAAGAGAGACCACACCTGAATAAAAAAGTAACAGAGTTCGGGCTAGACAACATTCAAAGTTCACTGTAAATTAAGAGTGTAAGGCGTAATCTTCTTCAGATTACGTCTTTTATCGCATTAATTAGTCATGGGAGAAAAAATGATGTTTCGTAAACTATTTAAAAGGTTGGCTAAACCGAAAGAGGTGGGACCCAAAATGAAGTTAATCGTTGGTTTAGGTAACCCAGGGAAACAATATGAACATACAAGACACAATATTGGTTTTGAAGTAATTGATGCGCTGTCCAGTAATTTTACAATCCCGCTTAACCAGTCTAAATTTAAAGGACTGTATGGGATTGGTTTTCATAGCGGAGAGAAAGTAATATTATTAAAACCGCTTACCTATATGAATTTATCCGGAGAATCGATACGAGCTGTCATGGATTATTATGATATTGACATCGAAGATTTGCTCGTCATTTATGATGATCTTGATTTGCCTGTTGGAAAAATCAGACTTCGTCAAAAAGGGAGCCCGGGCGGCCATAATGGGATAAAGTCCACAGTGGCCCATCTCGGCACGCAGCAGTTTAACAGAATAAGGATTGGGATTGACCGCCCGCAAGCAGGGCTGAGTGTCCCTGATTATGTTCTGGGGCGTTTTCACCCCGATGAAAAGACTCCAACAGAGGATGCCGTGAAGAAAAGTGCAGAAGCCTGCTCGGCATGGCTGGAGAAGCCCTTCCTTCAGGTAATGAATGAATATAATCAGTAAATTGCACATGACACAAGCCGTTCTTTCATACAATAGAGCAATAAAACGTTAGGGAAGGATCATAAATAACAAAGGTAAATCTAATTGAATAAGTTCCTCCTAGTGGGTTAATACTAATATGGAATCCTAGATTAGGGAGGGACAGGCGTGGCCATCCATTACCATTGTCATCATTGTGGTACCAAACTTGGTTCAATTGATAAAGCATCGATACACAGCGAAAGCCTCGGTCTTCATAAACTAACCGATCAAGAAAGACTGGAAATGGTTGCGTATGACTCGTCCGGCGACATTCACATCACGGCCATTTGTGAAGACTGTCAGGAAGCTTTAGAGCGGAATCCAGAGTACCATCAATACGATTTCCTTATTCACTAACCAGCTTTGGACTGAACTCCAAAGCATTTTTCTATTTATAATTTACTAATATAAAAACATTATTAATATGAACTATGATGAGGAGGGGGAGAAACCTTGAGAGCGCTAAAATCGTTGTTTTTAAAGCAGGAAGATGTCCATTCCGTGATCGCGGGAGTGGAAGAGGGATTAAGGGAGCAGCTGATTGCTGGGTTATCGGGTTCGTCTAGAACCGTTTTAACGGCTTCAATCTACGAACAAATGCAAAGGCCGATCATGCTCGTCACCCATAATCTATTACAAGCACAAAAACTCTATGATGATATTGTCAATCTATTAAGTGAGAAGGAAGTTTTCCTTTTTCCCGCTAATGAGTTAATTGCTGCCGAGATGAGCATTGCCAGTCCGGAATTAAAAGCACAAAGAATTGAAGCCTTAAACTACTGGAGTAAGCATAATAAGGGGATTTTAATTGTCCCAATTGCAGGGTTAAAGAAAATTGTTCCTCCAAAGAATGTATGGAAGGAATACCAGCTCTCGTTAAAATTAGGGGAAGATATCAATATCGAAAAAACCTTAAATACCTTTGTCAAAATGGGTTATATTCGAGCAGAAATGGTGACAACTCCAGGGGAATTTAGCGTAAGAGGCGGGATTATTGATATTTATCCGCTCACGGAAGCAAATCCGCTTCGAATAGAATTATTCGACACGGACATTGATTCCATTCGATATTTCTCTCTTGATGATCAACGCTCGAAAGAGAAGGTTTCTGAAATTCTGATTGGACCTGCAACTGAGGTATTGTTAGAAGCAGAGAATTATAGCCGCATAATTGATCGACTTGAAGCCGGATTGGGCAAAAGCCTTCGGAAGCTAAAAGATGATAAAGCAAAAATGCAGTTATCACAAAATATCAGTTTCGAACTGGAGCAATTAAAAAACGGTCAAAAACCTGATCAAGTCTTTAAATACCTATCACTAGCCTACGATGGGGCTACTAGTTTACTAGACTATCTGCCAAGCAACGGCCTTGTATTTATTGATGAAGTCAGCCGAGTTCAAGAAATGAATGATTCCTTAATAAAAGAAGAAGCAGAATGGTATACAAGTTTACTCGGCACAGGCCAAATTATCCATGATTTACATATATCACATGACTTAGCTGTTCTTTTGCAAAAGAAGGAAAGGCCGATTGTGTATATGTCCTTATTTTTACGGCATGTAGCGAATACAAGTCCACAAAACATCATTAATATCTCCTGTAAGCAAATGCAAAACTTTCATGGGCAAATGCATTTATTAAAAGCGGAGATCGACAGGTGGAAGAAAAGCAATTATTCCATTTTATTCTTAGGACCGGATGAAGAGCGGGTAAAAAAGTTAGAGCGTGTGCTTGAGGACTATGAGGTTCATGCCAGCATCACGACAGGAGATCAGCAGCTGTTACCTGGCCGGGTTCAAATCATGCAGGGAAACCTGCAAGCAGGCTTTGAGCTGTCAATTCAGAAAATCGCCGTAATCACTGAAGAAGAACTATTTAATAAACGGGTCAAAAAATCTACTAATCGTCAAAAACTATCAAACGCTGAAAGAATTAAGAGCTACTCCGAGCTGAAGATAGGTGATTATGTTGTCCATGTTAATCATGGGATTGGTAAATATTTAGGCATTGAAACGCTTGTCATTAACGGAATTCATAAGGATTATCTCCATATCCGCTATCAGGGCACAGATAAGCTTTATGTTCCGGTTGAACAAATTGATCTTGTAATGAAGTATGTCGGTTCAGAAGGAAAAGAGCCGAAGATTTATAAACTAGGCGGAACAGATTGGAAAAAGGTAAAGAAAAAGGTTCAGTCCTCTGTTGAAGATATTGCCGACGATTTAATCAAATTATATGCAGAGCGGGAAGCAGCCGTCGGTTATGCCTATTCGCCTGATGGCGATATGCAAAGGGAATTTGAAACATCCTTCGCTTACCAAGAAACAGACGACCAGCTCCGCTCGATTCATGAGATTAAGAAGGACATGGAAAGACCGCGTCCGATGGACCGTCTCCTCTGCGGCGATGTGGGATATGGAAAAACAGAAGTTGCAATTCGGGCGGCCTTTAAGGCAATCGCAGACGGAAAGCAAGTGGCCTTTCTTGTGCCAACAACGATTTTGGCGCAGCAGCATCATGAAACAATGCGGGAAAGATTTCAGGATTATCCGATTAATATCGGTCTGTTAAACCGCTTCCGCTCGAAAAAACAACAAACGGAGACGCTTAAAGGGTTAAAGGCGGGGACAATTGATATTGTCGTAGGGACGCATCGCCTGCTCTCCAAGGATATTGTTTATCGTGATTTAGGGTTGTTGATTATTGATGAAGAGCAACGGTTTGGGGTTACCCATAAGGAAAAAATTAAGAAGCTAAAAACAAATGTCGATGTGTTAACATTAACGGCAACGCCGATTCCTAGAACCCTGCATATGTCGATGCTCGGAGTCCGTGATTTATCTGTAATCGAAACTCCGCCGGAAAATCGTTTTCCTGTCCAAACTTATGTGATGGAATATAATGGTTCTTTAGTAAGAGAATCAATTGAGAGGGAACTAGCCCGCGACGGACAAGTCTACTTTTTATATAACAGAGTAGAAGATATTGAACGGAAAGCAGAGGAAATCTCGATGCTTGTCCCTGATGCACGTGTGGTTTGTGCCCATGGTCAAATGACAGAAAATGAATTAGAAACGGTGATGATCGGCTTTTTAGCAGGTGAATTTGATGTCCTTGTGAGTACGACGATTATTGAAACAGGTGTGGATATACCAAATGTGAATACCCTCATTGTCTTTGATGCGGATCGCATGGGTCTTTCACAGCTTTATCAGCTCCGCGGACGGGTCGGTCGTTCTAATCGTGTTGCCTACGCCTACTTCACTTATCGAAAAGATAAAGTATTAACGGAGGTAGCAGAAAAGCGTCTCCAAGCGATTAAGGAATTTACTGAGCTAGGTTCCGGTTTTAAAATTGCCATGCGGGATTTATCGATTCGTGGTGCGGGTAATTTATTGGGAGCCCAACAGCATGGTTTTATTGACTCAGTTGGTTTTGATCTTTATTCGCAAATGCTAAAAGAAGCGATTGAAGAGCGAAAAGTGACCATTGGGGTGACGGGAGCTGCTGAAAAAAAATCGGTTGAAATTGACCTTGAAATTGATGCCTATATTCCGGATACATATATTAAGGATGGGCATCAAAAAATAGAGATGTATAAGCGATTTAGAGGCGCGGAGTCGCTTGCGGATATTGAAGAGCTTGAAGAGGAAATGCAGGACCGGTTTGGTGAATATCCGGAGGAGGTTGCCTGCCTTTTCCAAATCGCAGAAATGAAGGTTTATGCCCTTTTAAATGGGGTAGAGCAAATTAAGCAGGCCAAACAGGAGGTAACCATCCTCGTGTCTGAACCGGTTACCAATACGATTGACGGAAGTAAGATTTTCCATATTGGCAGTCAGTTTGGACGAAATATTTCTCCTGGGATGGAAGGACCAAGGCTGAAAATTGTTATTAAGGTCAAGGACTATAAAACCTCAGAATGGCTGAATATTGCCTTTGAAATGGTTAAGGGACTGTCCCAGGCAAAAAAGGGTCATGAAAACCCTGTGAATTAATCCAATTTGGAATAATTGTAATATATTTGAAAAATTATTACGATTATGTATAGAACTTTCCAGATGAAAGATACTAAGTTCAAAGTTGGTGATGATTACATATAAAAGGTAATATTGTCACTCACCAAGTTGAATAATCATCAGATGAAAGTGAGGCAACATTGGATGAAAGCAACTGGAATAGTTCGTCGAATCGATGATTTGGGTCGTGTTGTCATTCCCAAAGAAATACGCAGAACTTTGCGTATCCGCGAAGGGGATCCGTTAGAGATTTTTGTTGATCGAGACGGAGAAGTCATCTTGAAAAAATATTCACCTATTAGTGAATTAGGTGATTTTGCCAAAGAATATGCTGAAGCACTTTTCGATAGCCTCGGAAACCCTGTGTTAATTTGTGATAGAGATACCGTTATTGCAATGGCAGGGGGTTCTAAGAAAGAATACTTAAATAAAAACATTAGTGATATCGTTGAAAAGACCATGGAAGAACGGAATTCGGTGCTGTCCACTCAAAAGGGCGATATCGCCTTAGTGGATGGAAATGAAGAGGCAGTAACTTCATATACTATCGGCCCTATTATTGCAAATGGTGATCCAATCGGGGCAGTGATTATTTTCTCTAAAGAAGGAACTCTTGGCGAAGTGGAACATAAGGCAGTTGAAACAGCAGCTAGTTTCTTAGCTCGCCAGATGGAGTCTTAACAGAACTACAGAACTAATTCTATTTTGCAAAGTATAAAAAGACAGCCATTGCTGTCTTTTTTATTTAGTTTAAAAGCGGTTTCCCTATGCTATAATTACCTTCGAGTTTGTATTTTTTGATAGGGTGAGTGAATGAAGAAGTCTGTGAATCCATCAAAGGCTCTGTTTAGAGGAGCCTTTATCTTAATGCTTGCGGCTCTTATGACGAAAATATTAAGTGCCTTTTACCGTATTCCTTTTCAAAACATTGTCGGCGATATTGGCTTTTACATATACCAACAAATCTACCCGTTTTATGGGATTGCCATTGTTCTTTCGACGACTGGCTTTCCTGTTGTCATTTCTAAGCTCTATGCGGAGCAAAAACAAATAGGGGATGATGATAGATCTCGCTTGCTTCTATTTGTATCCTTTCTTTATTTGCAGTTCTTTGGGTTTATTTGTTTCAGTATCCTTTACTTTGGTGCAAACCGTATTGCCTTGTGGATGAATGACCCCCACCTCTCCATCCTGCTAAGGGTTGTCTCGATTGTGTTTTTGCTATTTCCGATTATGTCTGTCCTTAGAGGGTATTACCAGGGGATAGGGCATATGGTCCCAACAGCATTATCGCAGGTGGGGGAACAAACAACACGAGTAATGACGATCCTCTTTTTGGCCTATCTTTTTATGGAAAAAGGATATTCTCTTTATCTTGTCGGCGGAGGGGCTATGTTTGGCTCAATTACCGGCAGTATGATTTCAGGTATTATTCTGTTTATGTTTATATGGATTCGTAAAGAATGGAAGGTAATAGCGCCAAGGAGCGGGATGTTTCAACGATATGCCGGTGATACCAAAAAGATTCTAAAGGCACTTGTCTATCAGGGTCTGACGATTTGTATAAGCGGGATGTTTATGATTTTTATTCAATTAGCTGATGCATTGAATCTCTACTCCCTGCTCGTTGAAAGTGGGATTGAAAAGGACCTGGCCAAAAGCCTCAAGGGGATATTTGACCGTGGTCAGCCGTTAATCCAGTTAGGAACCATCGCTGCCACCTCCATGTCGTTAACCCTTGTTCCCTTAATCACAAGAGAGCGGCTGTCTGCAAAACCTGAATTTTTACACCACAAAATTCAAGTTGCGCTTAAAGTGAGTATGATCTTCGGTCTAGGCGCATCATCTGGTCTATGGGCAATTATTAGACAAACAAATACGATGCTTTTTGAAAATGAGGCTGGTTCGGCAGTGTTAGGGGTACTAAGTTTTGTGATTCTGTTTACATCACTTGCATCAACAATTATTGCCATTATGCAAGGCTTGAGTGTACTGTTATTTCCCGCAATTGCCGCTTTAATCATATTTCCGTTAAAATATATCCTAAATGGTCTATTCGTTCCTTTATATGGAACAATGGGGGCTGCCATAGCATCGCTTATTTCGCTGGGATTGGTCACAGCACTTCTCTGGTTTCGATTTAAAAAGACAGTAGGCATCTCGCTATTTTCGGTTCATTTTTGGAAAACTGTTATCAGCGCCACTGCAGCAATGGTCCTTTTTTTAAAGGTTTATTTATTTATGTTCGGCACGGATGGTTATGGTCGGACCGAAGCTGCCTTCCAATCGTTAAGCGGAGTTATTATAGGTGGTTTCGTCTTTTTATTAATTATTATTAGAGGTAAAATTTTTCGTGAGGAAGAATTGGCACTTTTTCCATTTGGCAGTAAATTAATTAAATTAATCGCCCGAAAGGATAGGAAATAAAGATGGTAAGAAGAATTGAAATTCTAGGCTTAGGTGCAGGAGATTTGGAACAGCTGCCTGTTGGTGTTTATAGAAAATTACTTAATGCAAGTTCGGTATTTCTACGGACGAAAGAGCATCCCGTTATCGCTGACTTGGAGAAAGAAGGATTGAGTTATACTTCATTTGATTCCGTCTATGAAAAGCATGATCAATTTGAGGAAGTATATGAAGAAATTGTCCAGACGTTATTGCAAAAGGCAGAAAGTGACTCAATTGTCTATGCGGTCCCAGGACATCCACTCGTTGCAGAACGGGCCGTGCAGCTTCTGTTAGCTTATGGTCCAGCAAGGAATATAGAAATAATCATTGGCGGTGGACAAAGTTTTATTGATGCTCTATTTACGGCCTTAAAAATAGACCCGATCGAAGGGTTTCAGTTACTTGATGGGACATCCCTCAACAAAGCACAACTGCAAATTGACCAGCATATGATTGTCAGCCAAGTTTATGATCAATTTATTGCTTCTAACGTTAAACTAACGTTAATGGAAAAGTTACCGGATGATTATCCAGTGTATATCGTCACGGCTGCAGGAAGTAGTCAGGAAATCATTGAAGAAGTACCTTTATATGAACTGGATCGAAATGTATCGATTAACAATCTGACCTCCGTATATATTCCTCCCGTTAAAGAGGAACAAATTCTCCTGAAGAATTTTTCAAAACTAAGAGAGATTATTGCCGAACTCAGGAGTCCGACTGGTTGCCCTTGGGATAGGGAGCAAACGCATGAAACCTTAAAAAAATATTTAATAGAAGAAACGTACGAAGTGATTGATGCGATTAACAGGGAAGATATTGATCATTTAGTCGAAGAACTGGGGGATGTCCTGCTCCAGGTCATGCTGCACGCCCAGATTGGTGAGGATGATGGCTATTTTTCGATTGATGACATCATTGAGGGATTATCAGCGAAAATGATTCGCCGTCATCCACATGTATTTGGAAATGCCGAGGCTGATAATGCTGAGGAAGCATTAATAAACTGGCAGGAAATTAAAAAGCAGGAGAAAGGTGAGGTGAATGTGCCTGCTTCTTTACTTGAAGGTGTATCAATGGCTTTACCGAATTTGTTAAGAGCATTCGAACTCCAAAAGAAAGCAGCAAAGGTTGGCTTTGATTGGCAGGAAATCACCCCGGCTTTAGAGAAAGTGAAAGAAGAGCTTGAAGAATTTATGAATGAATTAGATGGAACAGTCGAGGGCATGGCCCGGGCAAAGGGTGAATTTGGCGATTTACTCTTTGCTTTTGTAAATGTAGCGAGATTCTTAAAGATTCACCCGGAAGAAGCCTTGTTTGAAACAAACGAAAAGTTTACCCGCCGGTTTCAGTTTGTTGAGGAAAAGGTAATGGGCAGCGGCAGGACGTTTGAGGAGCATACACTGGAGCAACTAGACCAGTATTGGGACGAAGCAAAACTTAAGGGACTATAAGAATAAGGGGAGATCAGGTATGCGTCTAGATAAATTTTTAAAAGTATCGCGCTTAATCAAAAGAAGGACGTTGGCAAAAGAAGTATCCGACCAAGGAAGAATCGAAATTAATGGGAAAGAGGCAAAGGCGAGCTCAACGGTGAAAGTTGGCGATGAATTAACGATTCGCCTTGGGCAAAGAAAAGTTACAGCTCGGATAGACCGAATCCAGGATACCACCCGTAAAGAGGAAGCGGCAGAGATGTATACGATTATTAATGAAGAAAGAATTGGCTCATCAGAATTCCCATTCTAGTAACCGGGTTCTAATTTTCAAATCCCTCACATAAATATGTATCAAAAAGGTTGTACAAATGATTGTGGGGGATGTTAATGAACCAGTATTATGATAATAATCCAACAAAAAGCAGCGTTCCAGACCATGATGTCATCATGAGAGGCAGAAAGCTTCTTGAGATTACCGGTGTCAAACAAGTGGAAAGTTTTGATAATGAAGAATTTTTATTAGAAACATCGATGGGATTTTTAGCAATCAAAGGACAAAATCTGCAAATGAAAAACCTCGATGTGGAAAAGGGGATTGTTTCAATTAAGGGGAAAATTTTTGATTTAGTCTACCTTGATGAACAGCATGGGGAGAAAGCTAAAGGGTTCTTTAGTAAGTTATTCCGATGACCCTCTCGACTCAATTTATAACATTGCTTTCGATGATTGGGATGGGGTCGTTATTCGGTGCGATGTTCGACACCTATCAGCGATTTTTAAATCGGCCGAAAAGAAAGCAATGGATTGTCTTCTTCAATGATTTATTATTTTGGATCATCCAAGCAGTGGTTATTTTTTACACGTTATTTTTAGTGAATAATGGGGAACTAAGATTTTATATCTTTCTCGCACTTCTTTGTGGATTTGCCGCCTATCAGAGTTTATTTAAAGGGACTTACCTTCGCTTGCTTGAGCTGACAATAAAAACAATCCTTGCTGTCAGCCGTTTTATTAAAAAAGTATTTCAACTCTTGATTTATAAACCAATCGTGGGTCTTATTCAACTGGTTATTGTCATTATCATTGCGATTGGCAGGGGCCTTTTATCCCTTGTCAAATTTATTGGCAAGGTTTTACTATTAATTCTAAAAATAATATTTGTACCGTTACAAAAGATTGTGTTGATTTTTTGGAAACTTTTGCCGAAAGGTCTTAAAAATTCCGTCGAGAAGTTATATAATAAAACGGCAGGAAATTTTCACAAAATCAGGAATTATATAAGTAAGTTGTTTAATAGATGGAAAAAACCAAAAGAGTAAGGCGGTGAGGGGAATGGGAGCAGAACCAAAGAAAAGTGTTTCTAAGATACAGACGACGTATGTTAAACAGCAGGAGTATGCAGAAATTGCCTCAGCTAGGAAAAAGAAGCTATTAGTAAGGCGATTGGCGATGTTTTTGGCACTGGCCAGTATTATCTCCTATTTAATGATCTCCAGTACCATTTCCCAATCTGCTAAGCTCAGTGCTAAAATGACCCAAAAGAAGGAACTTACTCACCAGCTAACGGAGTTAAAGAATGAGCAAGGAATTCTGAATGAAAATATTATTAAATTAAATGACGATGATTATATTGCGAAGTTAGCTAGGAAAGAATATTTCTTCTCAGAAAAAAATGAAATTATTTTTAATATTCCTGATGAAAAAACGGGGAAATGAACCAATTTGTAGCCATATTGACACTGTTTTTTTTCTTTTTGTATAATATAGAGTAAGATTGATTTTCTATACTTTTAAGGAGGAACATTCTTTTTATGTCAATTGAAGTAGGCAGCAAGTTACAGGGGAAAGTAACAGGAATTACTAAGTTTGGTGCGTTTGTGGAGCTGCCGGAAGGCTCAACAGGACTCGTACACATCAGTGAGGTTGCTGACAATTACGTCAAAGATATTAATGACCATTTAAAGGTTGGCGATCAAGTAGAGGTAAAAGTCCTCAATGTTGAGAAAGATGGGAAAATCGGGCTGTCGATTAAAAAGGCGAAGGATCGACCGGAGTCGCAGCAACGATCTTATTCAAACTCAAACTCACAACGTCCACGCCAGGGTAGAAACAACGATCGCAATAATTTTAAGCCAGAAAATTTTGAAACCAAAATGGCAAAATTTTTAAAAGATAGCGAGGATCGTTTATCTTCCTTAAAACGGAGCACAGAGTCCAAGCGCGGAGGAAGAGGAGCTAAACGGGGGTAACTTGCTACTAACTTATAAGGATGCTTCACTCAATATCATAAATAGAAGACAGGCCTAAATGGCCTGTCTTTTTTGCTGTTCAACTTAAAAGGGTGTCAGGCACCATGTGGAAAAATTCACATGGTGCCTGACACCCTACGACACTAATTAATATTAATTGAATGATTATAGTGAAAACGGTCGAACGATTTTTTTAGCCCGTTCACTAATTTGACAAACTTTTCTGACTATTAATTTTATAATAGTCTGAACGATGAAAGAATAGGGAGTGTGATTTATGGAAAAGACAAATGCTAGTTTCATAGAACCAGTCAGAGAAGTTAATCTGCATTCATCCAAATGGGCTTTGCAGAATGGATTGAAAAAAATCCAACTAATGCTAGAGTCCTTTTTCATAAAAAAGGGATATCTGCTATTATTGGTTGGCTTTTTACTTGGTCGGGCCTTGATTTTGGCAAAACTAACTCCTTTTTGCCTTCCCTTTTTTGCCTCCGTTTATTTAATTAAGCGAGATCGGGCACCGCTTGCCCTGATCGGACTAATTATTGGAGCAGTCACTATTTCACTCACAAACGCGGCCTTTACCTTTATAATTACCATTTTATTTATGATAGTCTTCAGAATATGTAAGAAATGGGTCACCAATGATATGAAATGGACACCTTTAATTGTCGCTATTGTCCTTGGGCTCGGGAAATTGGCGGAAGCCTTTATTCTTTCAAGACAATTGACACTCTATGATTTAATGATGGTCGGGGTCCAAACCAGTCTTGCGTTTATTTTGACGCTTATCTTTCTCCAAAGTATTCCATTGTTAACCTTTAACAAACGGAGACAATTGTTAAAAACAGAAGAAATTGTTTGCCTAATTATCATGCTTGCTTCAATTATGACAGGAACAATTGGCTGGAAGGTTTATGACCTGTCGATTGAGCATATCATGTCGAGATACTTAGTATTGGTATTTTCGTTTATCGCCGGAGCAACAGTTGGCTCCACTGTGGGGGTTGTCACGGGGTTGATTTTTAGTTTGGCGAGTGTCTCTAGTTTTTATCATATGAGTCTACTTGCTTTTTCTGGTGTCCTGGGAGGATTGATGAAGGAAGGGAAAAAAATAGGTGTTTCCATCGGTTTATTTATCGCTACACTCCTAATTGGTATGTATGGAGAAGGCGGTGGCTCCATCCAGCTTACGGTATTGGAGACAGCGGCAGCCATCTTTCTATTCCTCTTAACACCTCAGGTATTAACTTCTCGATTAGCAAAGTATATCCCTGGTACACCGGAATACACAGCTGAGCAGCAAAAATATATGCGTAAAATGCGTGATGTTACGGCACAGCGGGTGTCACAGTTCTCTAGCGTCTTCCATGCTCTGTCCAAAAGCTTTTCACAAATGGAAATTCAACCGAAGGAAGATGAAAGTGATCGGGAAATGGATTACTTTATGAGTAACGTTACCGAAAAAACCTGCCAAACCTGCTTTAAGAAGGATCAATGCTGGGCAAACAATTTTAATACAACCTATTCTTATATGGAAGAAATTATTCATGAAATGGATCAAAATGATGGAAATGTTTCTTCTAAGCTATCCCGTGAATGGGAAAAGATATGCACCCGTTCAAAACGAGTGTATGAATCGATTGGACAAGAATTAACGTTTTTTCAAGCCAATCAAAAGTTAAAAAAGCAGGTTCAGGAAAGCCGCAGGCTGGTTGCTGAACAATTGTTAGGTGTGTCCGAAGTAATGGATAATTTCGCAAAGGAAATTCAACGGGAACGAGAAAACCACCACAAGCAGGAAGAACAAATTATGGAGGCAATGCAATCGTTCGGAATCCATATTGAACAAGTGGAAATCTATAGCCTTGAGCAAGGAAATGTCGATATTGAGATGTCATTACCATTTTGCGATGGCCATGGTGAATGTGACAAATTAATTGCTCCGATGCTATCTGATATTCTGGGGGAAACGATTGTTGTAAATAAGGAAGAATGTGCAACTTATTCGAATGACTTTTGTCATGTGACATTCCGGTCCTCCAAGAAGTATACGGTAGAGACAGGCATTGCCCATGCTGCTAAGGACGGCGGGCTGGTGTCAGGAGACAGTTATTCGACGATTGAACTCGGATTAGGGAAGTATGCCATTGCCATTAGTGATGGAATGGGAAATGGAGAAAGAGCTCATTACGAGAGTAAAGAAACACTGCTTCTTTTACAAAAAATTCTCCAATCAGGAATTGAAGAAAAAGTGGCGATTAAATCAGTTAACTCCATTCTCTCACTCCGGACGACGGATGAAATATTTTCTACCTTAGATTTAGCGATGATTGACCTGCAAAATGCATCAACCAAATTTCTTAAAATTGGTTCAACACCGAGCTTTATTAAAAGAGGGAATAAGATTATTAAAATCCAGGCAAGTAATCTGCCAATAGGTATGATCCAGGAATTTGAAGTGGATGTGGTCAGTGAACAGCTAAAAGCTGGGGATCTCTTGATTATGATGAGCGATGGGGTATTTGAGGGTCCGTTGCATGTTGAGAATTATGATTTATGGATGAAGAGAAAATTACAAGGACTAGAAACAGATAATCCGCAGGAGGTAGCTGATTTAATTTTAGAAGAAGTGATCCGGTCGAGATCGGAAATCATTCATGATGACATGACCGTGACCGTAGCGAAAATTAAACATAATACCCCAAAGTGGGCATCCATTCCTGTTCAAAAATTAAAGCGTCAGGCCTAAACAAGTTATTTTATGCCATCCCCCTTTAAAATATGTATAAATCATTTACATCCCGTCGAAAATGGTACCAATACATGTTGTGGAGGGAGAAGGTTATGTATACAGGGAAAATACGTCAAATTTTACTGATTACGGATGGATGTTCCAATCAAGGGGACGATCCAATTGCTATGGCTGCACTTGCAAAAGAACAAGGAATCACCGTTAATGTAATCGGTGTGATGGAACAGGATACGATTGACGAAAAAGGAATGGCTGAAATTGACAGGATTGCGATGTCAGGCGGTGGCGTCAGTCAGATTGTCTATGCGCAGCAACTCTCGCAAACCGTGCAAATGGTCACTCGTAAAGCGATGAACCAAACCATTCAGGGAGTGGTCAACCGTGAATTGCAGCAAATATTAGGACGATCACAAACCATGGAAGACCTCCCGCCCGAGAAACGCGGGGAAGTGATGGAGGTTGTCGATGAATTAGGAGAAACTGTCGAATTAGAGGTGTTGATTCTTGTCGATACAAGTGCAAGTATGAAACACAAACTTCCGACCGTGAAGGAAGCATTGCTTGACCTTTCTCTAAGCTTGAACGCTCGAACAGGTGATAATCAATTTTCGGTCTATGTATTTCCCGGGAAAAAGAAAGATGTCGAAAAATTGCTGGATTGGACACCTAAATTGCAAACATTGACCAGTGTATTCTCTCAGCTGTCAACTGGAGGAATTACGCCGACAGGACCAGCGTTGCGGACAGCGTTATCCTCATTTGAAGAAAAACAATCCTTAAGGAGCTTGCTTTCACGTGATGATGAATCATACTTTGAAGAGTCAATGTAAGGTAAGCCCGGGGACAGTCATTACAGGAAAGTGGCATTCAAAGGAGTATACAATTATAAAGGAACTTGGATTTGGAGCAAACGGAGTGGTTTACCTTGCCAAGCATAAGAACACACAAGTCGCTTTAAAAATGAGTGACAATGGTATGTCGATCACTTCTGAGGTAAATGTTTTAAAATCCTTAGCAAAGGTCCAGGGACCCCCAACCCTCGGGCCTTCTTTGCTTGACGTCGACGATTGGCAGAGTAATCGCGGACGCATTTCTTTTTATGTGATGGAATATATTCAGGGTCCTGACTTTCTCTCCTTTTTACAACAAAAGGGAAAATCATGGACTAGTGTTTTATTCTTGCAGCTTTTAAATGATTTAGACAAGCTTCATGAAAATGGGTGGGTATTTGGTGACTTAAAGCCAGAAAACCTAATAGTCACGGGACCCCCGCCAAAAATAAGATGTATTGACGTCGGCGGCACGACAATTCAAGGAAGAGCGATTAAGGAATTCACTGAGTTCTATGACCGTGGGTATTGGGGATTAGGCTCTAGGAAGGCTGAGCGGACCTATGACCTGTTTGCGGTGGCGATGATTATGATAAATACCGCCTATCCTAAAAGGCTGACGAAAACGAGTGGAGGAATCTCTCAATTAAGAGAGGCTATCCGGCAAAAACCAGAGCTAATCGTGTGGGAAAAGGTCATCCTAAAAGCTCTTCAAGGCCAATATGGAAGCGCGAAACAAATGAGAGCTGAATTATTAGATCTAATGGTCGATAAAAAAACAGCAGACCCGCTCATAAAGCCTAATAGTGCAAGCCAGCCTGCTCAGAAACAGCCGCCCCGAAAGGGCTCAAACGCCAACCAACCTGTAACGCGGCAGCACTATCGGAAAAAGAAGAAAAAGAGCGGCTGGATGGAATTTTGGTTAATAGCCCTTGTGTTAGGCCTTTTATATGCCTGGTACACCTTTAATAAAATTTTATAAGAAAAGCGTAAACGCCCTGTTCAGCGGCGTATGGCCTGGAACGCTCCAACTGAGATAAAGGAAACACGAAGAGCCGAAGGTGATTCGATGTTGACTTATCGTAGGGCGGAGTGCGAAGGACACTAGCCGCTAGGGCGCTGGAGCTGGACAATTTTCAAAGTTGAAATATACTTATTCTTTTCTTTAAATGTGAAACTATTTCTTAGGTCATCCGTATAAGAAGAAAGGTAATTTTATAAGTAGTTATTTAAGCGGAGAATTAGGAAAATTTTCTAAGCCATTTGTAATGCCTATGCTTTGATAGTTTATTCTTAATAGTGGTAGACTAATGTTATTCTTAACGATGTAAAGTTCTACACTTTGTTTTAAGGAAGATGCAATCATATGTTGGAAACTAAGGTCAAGGCCTTTCTTACTCACCAGGCATTCAGTTTAGCATCTAAAAGGATGGTCATTGGTGTTTCGGGAGGACCGGATTCGCTGGCACTGCTTCATTTTTTGCTTGCGGAAAGAGAGAAACAAAATTTGCACTTCGTTGTTGCCCATGTAGACCATATGTTTCGTGGTCAAGAGTCCTATGAGGATGCAATGTTCGTTAAAGATTTTTGTGAACAGAATAGCATTCCGTTCGAAATGACTCGGGTGAATGTGCCGGAAATTATCAGAAGTACGGGGAAAAGTTCACAAATCGCCGCAAGAGATATAAGGTATGAGTTTTTTTCAAAGATTATGGAAAAGTATCAATATCCATGGTTAGCACTTGCACATCATGGTGATGATCAAATGGAAACGATGCTAATGAGATTAACGAGGGGCAGTTCAGGCCTGGCTCGTGCAGGTATACCATTTTCACGGCCATTTGAAAGCGGAATGATCATTCGTCCGTTTTTGGGACTGGAAAGGGCTGATATCCAGGAATATTGCCAAAAGCATAGCCTTAGCCCGCGAATGGACCCAAGTAATGAGAAAGGGATCTATAGCAGGAATCGATTTCGCAAAGAAGTTGTCCCTTTTTTAAAAAAGGAAAATCCACATGTCCATGAACAATTTCAACGATTTAGTGAGGAAATCACAAGTGATGAAAATTTCCTTCTAGAATTAACAGGACAACGGCTGATTAAGGTAATCACTAAAAGAGAAGAAGACAAAATTACCATTGACATTATTAGCTTTCTTGAAATGCCTTTACCTTTACAAAGAAGAGGGATTCATCTAATATTAAACTATCTTTACAAAGAAAAACCAGCATCTTTATCTGCCGTACATATCGATCAAGTATTTTCCATAGTTCATCATTCTCAACCATCAGGTCAACTTGATTTTCCTAATGGATTACACGTTTTTCGTTCCTATCATTCCCTTTCATTCCAATTTCAACCGAATGAAGGTGAATCCTATCATTTTGAAATGACAGGGCCTGGAATGATTGTATTGCCGAATGGAGGGGAAATTAGAGCTGAGTATATTGAAGGGGAAATTCCAACAACAGATTCAAATACGGCATTGTTTAAAGTAAGCAGCGTGAAGTGGCCCATTATTATTCGTTCTAGAAAAATAGGCGATCGGATGTCAATAAAGGGAATGCAAGGGTCAAAGAAGTTAAAATCAATATTCATTGACCAGAAAGTACCAGTTCAGGAACGAAATATGTGGCCTGTACTAACCGACAAAGAAGGTTGTATTATCTGGCTTCCAGGTTTAAAAAAATCTTCCTTTGAAGGCATAGATTTTGCAGCTGAAAAATATATACTACTCACATATCAAAAGTAGGATCTTCTAGGGGGCGCAATTAGAATGAAACAGGATATTGAAAAAGTATTAGTTACAGAAGAAGAGATTCAAACGAAAATCCGGGAGCTGTCAGCACAGTTAACGGAAGAGTATCAGGATAAATTTCCGCTTGCTATTGGTGTTCTAAAAGGTGCGATGCCATTTATGGGGGATTTATTAAAGCGTATGGATTGCTATCTTGAAATGGATTTCATGGATGTTTCAAGCTATGGAACTGGACTTGTTTCTTCTGGTGAAGTAAAAATTCTCAAAGACTTAGATACATCTGTCGAAGGAAGAGACATTCTCATAATTGAAGATATTATCGATAGCGGTCTAACCCTTAGTTATTTGGTCGACCTATTTAAATATCGGAAGGCAAAATCAATCAAGATTGTGACATTGCTGGATAAACCGACAGGTAGAAAAAGTGCGATTAAGGCTGATTATGTTGGTTTTATTGTACCGGATGAGTTTGTTGTCGGTTATGGCTTGGATTATATTGAAAAATATCGTAACCTTCCATATATCGGTGTCTTAAAACCTGAAGTATACAGCAATAATCTCTAGATTTATTTATCAGCTCATTCCTTAAGCAACAATATATAACCTTACGAATGAGTGTAATTCCTTGAATTTGTAAGATTTTTTATGATACTATTTAGTATAGTTTGCCTATCGTGGGAGGAGGTAAGAGATGAATCGGATTTTCCGTAATACCATCTTTTATTTATTGATATTTTTAGTCATTATTGGCGTGGTAAGTTTCTTTAATGGAAGTAATGAGACGACCGATCATATTTCATATGATAGGTTTGTTAGCCAATTAGACAAAGGCGAAGTAAAGTCGTTCACAATGCAACCTGAACGAGGTGTTTATGAAGTTCGTGGTGTGCTTGAAACGAAAAGTAAACAATTCATAACTTATGTTCCAAATAGTGAAGAAATAATTAACAAAATTAATAAAGCTGATTCAAAAGTTGAAGTAATGCCTGCAAAGGAAACAAGCGGTTGGGTGACTTTCTTTACCTCAATTATTCCGTTTGTGATTATCTTTATTTTATTCTTCTTCTTATTAAACCAAGCTCAAGGCGGCGGCAGCCGTGTGATGAACTTTGGTAAATCTAAGGCGAAGCTTTATAACGATGATAAGAAAAAGGTTCGTTTTAGAGATGTAGCAGGTGCTGATGAAGAAAAGGCAGAATTAGTCGAAGTGGTTGAATTCTTAAAGGACCCTCGGAAATATGCCGAACTGGGTGCTCGTATTCCAAAAGGAGTGCTTTTGGTCGGTCCTCCGGGTACTGGTAAAACCTTGCTTGCTAGAGCAACTGCAGGTGAAGCGGGCGTTCCGTTTTTCTCGATAAGCGGTTCGGACTTCGTTGAAATGTTTGTCGGGGTCGGTGCTTCCCGTGTACGTGATTTATTTGAAAATGCTAAGAAAAACGCACCTTGTATTATTTTTATTGATGAAATTGATGCCGTTGGACGTCAACGTGGTGCTGGTTTAGGCGGCGGACACGATGAACGTGAGCAAACCTTGAACCAATTGCTTGTTGAGATGGATGGATTTGGCGCTAATGAAGGAATTATCATTATTGCTGCTACAAACCGTGCCGATATTCTGGATCCGGCCCTTTTACGTCCAGGTCGTTTTGACCGACAAATTACCGTTGACCGTCCCGATGTTATCGGACGTGAAGCTGTTCTTAAAGTTCATGCACGTAATAAGCCATTAGATGAGTCGGTAAACCTAAAGAATATTGCGATGCGTACACCTGGATTCTCTGGTGCAGACTTAGAAAACTTATTGAATGAGGCGGCGTTAGTGGCTGCTAGAAGCAGTAAGAAGAAAATCGATATGGAAGATATTGATGAAGCAACAGATCGTGTTATTGCCGGTCCGGCTAAGAAGAGCAGGGTTATTTCTGAAAAGGAACGTAATATTGTGGCCTTCCATGAAGGCGGACACACGGTTATCGGTTTAGTACTAGATGAAGCAGATATGGTCCACAAGGTTACAATCGTACCTCGTGGCCAGGCAGGTGGATATGCCGTTATGCTTCCTCGAGAAGACCGTTACTTTATGACGAAGCCTGAGTTGCTCGATAAAATTGTTGGATTACTCGGTGGACGTGTGGCGGAAGAGATTGTCTTTGGCGAAGTTAGTACAGGAGCCCATAACGATTTCCAACGTGCGACAGGAATTGCCCGTAAGATGGTAACTGAATATGGAATGAGTGATAAACTTGGACCACTTCAGTTTGGTCAAGGTTCAGGCGGTCAGGTATTCTTGGGTCGTGACATTCATAATGAACAGAATTATTCCGATGCGATTGCGTATGAGATTGATTTAGAAGTCCAAAGAATTATCAAGGAATGTTATGCAAGAGCTAAAGTGATACTCACTGAAAATCGTGATAAGCTGGATCTGATTGCTAAGACACTACTTGAAGTAGAAACGCTCGTTGCAGAACAGATTAAATATCTGGTTGACCATGGTCATATGCCAGCGCCAAACGTCGCTTTAGAAGCCGTTAAAATCGGTCCGAAAAAGGTAGACGACGTGAAGGTTAATATTAGCACGAAAAAGGATGAGGTTGAAGTTGAGCCGCTTAACCCTTCTGATGACGAAACTAAATTATAATAGCAAGATAAAGGGTGCTTCTCTGAAGCACTCTTTTTTAGGCTAGCTCAAGCGCGCTTGCGCTTTTCTTTTTTTATCAATATTCATATTTATGTTATTATGTTTTCAGTAGAGAAGAGAATAATCTGAAAAGTGAGTGATAGATGTGATTTTCGTATTTGATGTAGGGAATACCAATATTGTTCTGGGTGTTTATGATGGGGAGGAGCTTAAATATCATTGGCGTGTTGAAACGAATCGAAACCGTACGGAAGATGAGTTTGGAATGAACATCAAAGCATTGTTTGATCATGCAGGCCTCTCTTTTTCAGATATTGACGGGATTATTATTTCCTCGGTTGTTCCACCGATTATGTTTGCGCTCGAAAGAATGTGCCAAAAGTATTTTCATGTGAAGCCGTTTGTGGTGGGGCCAGGAATAAAAACGGGTCTAAATATTAAATATGAAAATCCGAGAGAAGTTGGGGCGGATCGTATTGTCAATGCCGTTGCGGCTATTCACGAATATGGAAGTCCGCTGATTATCGTCGATTTTGGAACAGCGACTACTTATTGTTATGTAAATGAGGAACGTCAATATATGGGTGGAGCAATTGCCCCGGGAGTCGGCATTTCGACAGAGGCCCTTTATTCAAGGGCATCCAAACTGCCAAGAATTGAAATTACCCGACCGGAAGCGGTCATCGGCAAAAATACAGTGGCAGCCATGCAGGCCGGAATTGTTTATGGATACGTTGGTCAAGTCGAGGGGATTGTCAAGCGGATGATGGAGCAAAGCGAGAAGAAGCCAACCGTAATTGCGACAGGCGGACTAGCTAACTTAATTGCCCAAGAATCAACAATTATTGATGTTGTCGACCCGTTTTTAACTTTAAAAGGTTTACAGCTTATCTATAAAAGAAACGTGGATATCCTAAGGAATAACAGCTAGAAGGGGGTTTACAAATGAAGGATTATCTTGTTAAAGCACTTGCCTATGATGGCAATATTCGAGCCTATGCCGTTCGTACAACCGAAACAGTAAGTGAGGCACAAAGACGACATCAAACCTGGCGGACCGCATCAGCTGCCCTTGGCCGCACGTTGACCGCAGGGGTAATGATGGGGGCTATGTTAAAGGGTGATGATAAATTAACGATTAAGATCAATGGCGGCGGACCACTGGGCCCTATGGTCGTTGATAGTAACGCTAAGGGTGAGGTTCGTGGCTATGTAACCAATCCGGAGGTTGATTTTGAATCAACGGAACATGGCAAGCTTGATGTCCGCCGCGCGGTCGGCACGGAAGGAACTTTGGCTGTTGTTAAAGATGTCGGGATGCGTGACTTTTTTTCCGGACAGGTTCCCTTGGTTTCAGGTGAATTAGGTGAGGACTTTACTTATTATTTTGCCACCTCTGAGCAGGTTGCGTCGTCAGTAGGTGTCGGTGTGTTAGTGAATCCCGATGATACGATATTAGCCGCAGGCGGATTTATTTTTCAATTGATGCCAGGTACACCTGACTCAATCATTTCAAAACTTGAAGAGCGTTTGCAAACGATTGAGCCTATTTCCAAATTAATTGAACGAGGTCTAACGCCAGAACAAATCCTAGGAGAACTTTTTGGAAGCGAGCAAGTAAAGATCTTAGAAACCATGCCGGTGGGATTTGAATGTAATTGCTCGAAAGACCGTTTCGCAAATGCGATTGTTGGTTTAGGTGTTGCAGAGATCAATGCCATGATTGAAGAAGATGGACAGGCCGAGGCTCATTGTCACTTTTGCAATGAAAAGTACCTCTTTTCGCGTGTTGAATTAGAAGAACTCAAAAAGGATGCCAGATAAACGGGTGCTTGCGCTTTTCTGAAAAGATAAAAGGTAATACTTTTTACTTAGATAACTGTCTAGCTTCAGCACCCAACGGCTAGTGGACTTCGCCCTTTTCCCTACGATAAGTCAACATCGGATCGCTCCGCTCTCCGTGTTTCCTTTATCTCAGTCAAAGGGCTCCAGTCCATACGCCGCTAAACGGGTGCTTGCGCTTTTCTGATTGGGGGAGAGAGATTGGGGAGGAAGCAGCTATGGACGGTTATTGCTGCCCTAATATTGATAAACTGCCTAACGCTCGCCTTTTTTCTATCAAAGGCAAATCTGGCAGTCGGAGCAGAAGATCAAGAGACAGTAGCGACGGTCAGAGGAAAAACAATCGAAAGAAAAGAATGGCTTAATGAACTAGAAGCACGGTATGGGAAAGATGTTCTAAAAGATATGGTCGATCAAAAGGTTATCGAAGAAATGGCCGCAAAATATAGAATCAAGATATCCAATCTGGATGTTGAGCGAGAATTTAGAATGCTGAAGGCAACCTACAATTCGTTCGGTAAGCAAAATCTCAAGAATGAGAAAAGATTGAAGGAACAAATCCGGACTAATCTCCTGTTAGAGGAACTTTTAACAAAAGATGCGAAAGTTTCAAACGATGAATTAGAGAGTTATTATCAAAAAAATAAAGACCTTTTTAATGTCCCTGCTGCTTACCACTTATCACACATCGTTGTAGGAACCAAGGAAGAAGCAGATCAGACGCGACAAGAGTTGGGAGAGGGTTCGAATTTTTCAACGTTAGCGATGGAACGTTCGATCGATGAATTTTCCGCCAATGAAGGTGGAGATATCGGATACATTAGTGAACAAGATGAGAGATACCCTCTTGAATATATTCAAATAGCTAAGGAATTAAAGACGGGGGCATACAGTCAGCCAATTAACATTGAACAAGGTTTTGCCATCCTTAAGTTGGAAGGGAAAATAACTGGACGGAACTATGCCTTTAAAGATGTGAAAGAGACAATTCGCCGTCAAATGGCGCTTGAAAAAATGAATATTCCTGTATCTGCTGCTCCTTTTTGGAATGATGCTAAGGTGGATTGGGTTTACGGAAAATAGGGATATTAAAACACAGGAGATACTTCTGTGTTTTTCCTTTCCAACATTTGAAATATTGGAAAAATACCAAAATAAAACGATTGACAAACACAGTCTAATACTGGTAAATTTAATATTATAATAAATCCAATCAACTTACTCGGAATAGGGGTGCTCTTAATGGTACGTGTTGCAAATTCAGTGGCCGAATTAGTCGGTCAAACACCAATTGTTAAATTAAACAGATTAGTAGATGAAAATAGTGCAGAGGTTTATTTAAAGCTTGAGTATTTTAATCCCGGCAGTAGTGTTAAGGATCGTATCGCTTTAGCTATGATTGAAGCGGCAGAAGAGCAAGGTTTAATCAAACCGGGTGTCGATACTATTATTGAGCCTACAAGTGGAAATACAGGAATTGGACTTGCGATGATTGCTGCAGCAAAAGGTTACAAAGCTGTGTTTGTTATGCCTGAAACGATGAGTTTAGAAAGACGGAACCTGCTCCGTGCTTACGGCGCAGAACTTGTGTTAACACCGGGTCCGGCTGGGATGAAGGGTGCTATTGCTAAGGCGGAAGAGCTAGTACAAGAACATGGTTATTTCTTACCGCAGCAATTCAAAAACCAAGCGAATCCTGAAGTTCACAGAAGAACAACAGGTAAAGAGATTGTTGAACAAATGGACCAACTAGATGCATTTGTGTCAGGTATTGGAACGGGCGGTACCATCACTGGCGCAGGAAGTGTTCTTCGTGAGAAATTTCCTGAAATCAAAATCTATGCAATCGAACCAACAGATTCTCCAATCCTTTCCGGTGGATCACCTGGCCCGCATAAACTTCAAGGTCTTGGAGCTGGGTTTATTCCAGAAACCTTAGATACGGATATTTATGATGAAGTCATTCAAGTTGGCACGGAGGAAGCTTTTTCAGCATCAAGACGTGCAGCAAGAGAAGAAGGAATCTTAGGCGGTATTTCTTCAGGAGCAGCGATCCACGCAGCGGTAGAAGTAGCTAAGAAACTTGGAAAAGGTAAAAAGGTTCTAGCGATTATTCCTGATAATGGTGAACGCTATTTAAGTACAGCACTTTACCAGTATGATGCTGAATAATTAAAAAAGTGGAAACGTCCGTTTAGCGGCGTTGAACTGAAGAGAGGCGTTGGCGATTGCCGATGCTTCTTTTTTGTGGAAAAGGGCCAGAGCGCCACATAAACAAGTTAAGACTCTTACATGTTTTTTTGTAAACTATTTATATTTTCATGTATGATAAAAAGAGTGAAAAAAGGCTGCATAGGAGGAATAGGTATGAGCACAACTCGAGAACAAATTCAATGTGGACCATATACCTTAGATTTCAGTAAAAAGACCATGATAATGGGCATTTTAAATGCAACTCCAGATTCCTTTTCAGATGGCGGCAAGTTCAATGAAATAGAAAATGCCGTTATACGTGCAAAAGAAATGGTGAGAAATGGAGCTGATATTATTGATATTGGCGGGGAATCGACACGTCCCGGATTTGCGGCTGTCTCAGTGGAGGAAGAATTGGAACGTGTGATTCCGATTATTCGGGCGATAGCTGAACATATTGAGGTACCGATATCCATTGATACGTATAAGGCAGAAGTGGCCAAGCAGGCAATCGAAGCGGGAGCCCATATTATTAATGATATATGGGGGGCAAAGGCCGATGAAAATATGGGACGAGTGGCGGCTGACTATGATGTTCCCATCGTGCTTATGCATAATCGTCATAATCGGGACTACAAGGTTTTCATGAGAGATGTCATCAATGACCTCTATGAAAGTATTGCGATTGTAAAAAATGCAGGGGTAAAGGATGAGAAGATTATCGTTGACCCGGGGATTGGGTTTGCAAGAGATTATCAAGAAAATCTACTAACCATGCAGAATTTAGATACGTTTGTCAAACTGGGCTATCCAGTATTATTAGGTACGTCCCGAAAAACAATGATTGGACAAGCATTGGACCTGCCTGTTCATGAAAGAATGGAAGGGACCGGAGCAACGATTTGTTATGGAATTCAAAAGGGCTGTCACATTATTCGTGTTCATGATGTCAAGGAAATGAGCAGAATGGCAAAAATGATGGATGCCCTAATGAGAAAGGGTGAAACGGTTGGATAAGATCTACATCAATCGGATGGAATTTTACGGATACCATGGAGTTTTCCCAGAAGAGAACCGGTTAGGGCAGCGATTTGCTGTCGATTTAGCCGTGTCCCTTGATTTAAAAAAAGCCGGTGAAACAGATGAACTGGAGTATTCAGTCAACTACGCTGAGCTCTATCAAATATCTAAAGACATAGTCGAGGGTCCACCTTATAAGCTAGTCGAAGCCGTGGCAGAAAATATTGCTGCACTGGTTTTGAAAAGGTTTGGTCTCATTTCCGAGGTTACCGTCAAGGTAATAAAGCCTGATCCGCCGATTCCGGGTCATTACAATTCGGTTGCAGTAGAAATTACAAGGAGAAGATAAAAGTGGAAAACACAGCATTTATTGCCCTTGGCTCGAATATTGGAGACCGTTATGACAATATAACGAGTGCAATCAACCAATTAGTAAGTTATTCTAACATCCATTTGGTAAATTACTCCTCCATTTATGAAACAGATCCTGTTGGTTATGAAGACCAAGATTTATTTTTGAATATGGTAATTGAGATTCAAACAGGGTTAACTGCACTGGAGTTATTAGAGTTATGCTTAAAAACTGAATTGGAACTTGGAAGAAAACGGGGAATCAGGTGGGGGCCACGCACAATTGACCTTGACATTCTCACCTTTAACCAAGAAAATATTGAAAGCGAGAAATTAATTGTTCCGCATCCTAGGATGTTAGAACGGGCATTCGTAATCATTCCACTTTTAGAAATAACTCACGACAGCCAATTTTTTAAGATAAATCAATTGCTAGAATCATCATTAGAAGAATTACCTAACAAAGAAGGAGTCCGAATATGGAAGCGGAAAAATGGGGAAGACGTATTCGAGCCTATCGAAAGCTAAAAGGTTATACACAAGAAAGCTTTTCGAGGGAACTAGGTGTATCTGTATCAATTTTAGGTGAAATTGAAAGAGGAAACCGCCTGCCGGCAGGTGATTTGCTTGAAAGGATCGCTTATTCATTAAAAATTAGTGTAGATGATTTAGCGCCTAAAGAATAAGCTGATCCTCGTTTAGCGCAGTGGTTGATGCTGGCGCTTTGCGATTATAGTTTGAAGGAAATGAAAAGACTTAAGAGGAGGTCGTTTTGCGCGTGTTGAAGATTGGAAATATTGAGATGAAGAATCCTGTCGTATTGGCACCAATGGCAGGTGTTTGTAACTCCGCATTCCGACTAACTGTTAAAGAGTTTGGTGCAGGGTTAGTCTGTGCGGAAATGGTAAGTGATAAAGGTATCATTTATAAAAATGAAAAAACGATCAATATGCTTTACATCGATGAGCGTGAAAAACCGCTTAGTTTGCAAATTTTTGGCGGCGAAAGGGAAACCCTTGTTGAAGCAGCCAAGTTTGTTGATAAGAATACCAATGCCGATATTATCGATATTAATATGGGTTGTCCTGTTCCCAAAATCACGAAATGCGATGCGGGAGCAAAGTGGCTTTTGGATCCAAATAAAATCTACGAGATGGTTTCTGCAGTGGTTGCGGAAGTGGAAAAGCCTGTAACTGTAAAAATGCGGATAGGCTGGGATGAGCAGCATATTTATGCGGTGAAAAATGCCCAAGCTGTAGAACGTGCCGGTGGAAAGGCTATATCTCTACATGGACGTACACGTGTTCAAATGTATGAAGGAAAAGCGAACTGGGATATCATCCGTGAGGTAAAGCAAAACCTAACAATTCCGTTGATTGGGAATGGAGACGTCCAGACTCCTCAGGATGCGAAACGGATGCTCGAGGAAACAGGCGTGGATGGGGTAATGATTGGAAGAGCGGCACTAGGAGATCCTTGGATGATTTATCGTACTGTTCAATATTTAGAATCAGGGATATTAATGCCTGAACCGACCGTAAGAGAAAAAATAGATGTATGTATTCTTCATTTAGACCGCTTAATTGCACTTAAAAATGAGAGTATTGCTGTTCGTGAAATGCGTAAGCATGCGGCATGGTATTTAAAAAAGGTACCAGGAAATGCGATAGTGCGAAATGCCATTAATGATTGTGTGAATAGAGATCACTTAGTGACAATATTAAATGATTTAGTTTTAGAAGCTGAAGAAAAAGAGCAAAGTCAGATGATTGTAGGTTAAATTTGTCACTTAAAGTGTCTTTTTCTATCCTAATTGGATGCTGCCAGTGAAAAAACTGGCAGTTTTTATTTTATTAAATCTTTTTTGATGTCTGAAAGTATAAGTTTGTGTAAAATAATAAAGTATGTAGAAAAATGGGATTGCCTTATTTAAAGCATTTTACATAATAAATGATTATTGGAGTGAATTTTATGAGCCAGGAAGATTTAAATGACCAATTAAGGGTCAGACGTGAAAAGATGAATACCATGCGCGAAAATGGTCTTGATCCATTTGGTAAGCGTTTTGACCGTTCACACAGTACAAATGAATTAATTGAGCAATATGGAGAATTAGAAAAGGAAGATATTGAGGCAAAAAATGTATCCGTTTCTTTAGCGGGCCGAATTATGACGAAGCGCGGGAAAGGTAAAGCCGGTTTTGCGCATGTTCAAGATTTAACAGGTCAAATCCAAGTATATGTTCGTCAGGATGCCATCGGTGAAGAAAGTTATAAACTATTCGATTCTTCAGACCTAGGGGACATTATTGGAGTAACAGGAACATTATTTAAAACAAAGGTTGGCGAGTTATCGGTAAAGGTAGAAAACTTTGTATTCTTAACAAAGGCATTGCGACCGCTTCCCGATAAGTTCCATGGACTTAAGGATGTGGAACAGCGCTACCGTCAGCGTTATTTGGATTTAATCATGAGTCAGGAAAGTAAGGCGACATTTATTGCAAGAAGCCGTATTATTCAATCGATGCGCCGTTATTTAGATGACCACGGTTATTTAGAGGTAGAAACACCGATGATGCATTCTATCGCCGGGGGAGCATCAGCACGTCCGTTTATTACGCACCATAATGCGCTCGATATGCCGTTATTTATGCGGATTGCAATTGAGCTTCACTTAAAGCGCTTGATTGTTGGCGGACTGGAAAAGGTTTACGAAATTGGCCGAGTATTCCGGAACGAAGGTGTCTCAACCCGTCATAATCCAGAGTTCACCATGATTGAACTTTACGAAGCCTATGCCGATTATCGTGATATCATGAGTCTTACAGAGAATTTAGTGGCTCACATTGCTCAAGAAGTAGCGGGTTCTACTACTATTCAATATGGGGAATATGAAATAGACCTTAAACCTGAATGGAAAAGACTTCATATGGTTGATGCAATTAAAGAATACACCGGTGCAGATTTCTGGAAAGAGATGAGTGTGGAAGAGGCACGCGATCTTGCTAAGGAACATGGCGTTGAAATAAATAACAATATGCTTTATGGTCACATTGTTAATGAATTCTTTGAGCAAAAGGTAGAGGAAAAGCTAATCCAGCCAACCTTTATTTACGGCCATCCAGTAGAGATTTCTCCACTTGCCAAGAAAAATGATGACGATTCAAGGTTTACAGACCGTTTTGAATTATTCATAGTAGCACGTGAACACGCAAACGCGTTTACCGAGCTAAATGATCCGATTGATCAAAGAGAACGTTTTGAATCGCAGTTAAAGGAACGTGAACAAGGAAACGATGAGGCCCATATGATGGATGATGACTTCGTTGAAGCACTAGAATATGGAATGCCGCCTACAGGGGGATTAGGAATCGGAATAGACCGCCTGGTTATGCTGCTTACAAATTCACCATCTATCCGTGATGTTCTATTATTTCCGCTTATGCGTCATAAATAAGAGTTTACAAAAGTGCCGGGACTACTGGCACTTTTTTAATGAAAATCAGAAAAAGAAGTTAGAATATTTTTACTTTGAATTATTTCGTAAAAAAACGGAAAACACTCTTGCACTGGGTCTCCAATGGTGGTATATTAATATCTGTTGCTGCGAGACAGTGACATTGAAAAAAAGAAATTAAAAAAGATATTGACTTTCAGTTAATAACTTGGTAAGATGATAAAGTCGCTTTTAGGCGATAAAGAAATTGTTCTTTGAAAACTAAACAAACAAGATCGTGCAAACAAACAATAAATTATTAGTTTCATTTATGAAACTAAGCCAACGTAACAAAATGAGCTAATCAACTTTCTTGGAGAGTTTGATCCTGGCTCAGGACGAACGCTGGCGGCGTGCCTAATACATGCAAGTCGAGCGAATCACTTCGGTGATTAGCGGCGGACGGGTGAGTAACACGTGGGCAACCTGCCTGTAAGACTGGGATAACACCGGGAAACCGGTGCTAATACCGGATAATCCTTTTCCTCTCATGAGGAAAAGCTGAAAGTCGGTTTCGGCTGACACTTACAGATGGGCCCGCGGCGCATTAGCTAGTTGGTGAGGTAACGGCTCACCAAGGCGACGATGCGTAGCCGACCTGAGAGGGTGATCGGCCACACTGGGACTGAGACACGGCCCAGACTCCTACGGGAGGCAGCAGTAGGGAATCTTCCACAATGGACGAAAGTCTGATGGAGCAACGCCGCGTGAGCGATGAAGGCCTTCGGGTCGTAAAGCTCTGTTGTTAGGGAAGAACAAGTACCGGAGTAACTGCCGGTACCTTGACGGTACCTAACCAGAAAGCCACGGCTAACTACGTGCCAGCAGCCGCGGTAATACGTAGGTGGCAAGCGTTGTCCGGAATTATTGGGCGTAAAGCGCGCGCAGGCGGTCCTTTAAGTCTGATGTGAAAGCCCACGGCTCAACCGTGGAGGGTCATTGGAAACTGGGGGACTTGAGTGCAGAAGAGGAAAGCGGAATTCCACGTGTAGCGGTGAAATGCGTAGAGATGTGGAGGAACACCAGTGGCGAAGGCGGCTTTCTGGTCTGTAACTGACGCTGAGGCGCGAAAGCGTGGGGAGCAAACAGGATTAGATACCCTGGTAGTCCACGCCGTAAACGATGAGTGCTAAGTGTTAGGGGGTTTCCGCCCCTTAGTGCTGCAGCTAACGCATTAAGCACTCCGCCTGGGGAGTACGGCCGCAAGGCTGAAACTCAAAGGAATTGACGGGGGCCCGCACAAGCGGTGGAGCATGTGGTTTAATTCGAAGCAACGCGAAGAACCTTACCAGGTCTTGACATCCTCTGACACTCCTAGAGATAGGACGTTCCCCTTCGGGGGACAGAGTGACAGGTGGTGCATGGTTGTCGTCAGCTCGTGTCGTGAGATGTTGGGTTAAGTCCCGCAACGAGCGCAACCCTTGATCTTAGTTGCCAACATTTAGTTGGGCACTCTAAGGTGACTGCCGGTGACAAACCGGAGGAAGGTGGGGATGACGTCAAATCATCATGCCCCTTATGGCCTGGGCTACACACGTGCTACAATGGATGGTACAAAGGGCTGCAAGACCGCGAGGTTTAGCCAATCCCATAAAACCATTCTCAGTTCGGATTGCAGGCTGCAACTCGCCTGCATGAAGCCGGAATCGCTAGTAATCGCGGATCAGCATGCCGCGGTGAATACGTTCCCGGGCCTTGTACACACCGCCCGTCACACCACGAGAGTTTGTAACACCCGAAGTCGGTGGGGTAACCGTAAGGAGCCAGCCGCCTAAGGTGGGACAGATGATTGGGGTGAAGTCGTAACAAGGTAGCCGTATCGGAAGGTGCGGCTGGATCACCTCCTTTCTAAGGATAAAGCTGGACCTGTGAGCCAGACAAAACAGTTTGTTTGTAATGCGATCTTTGTTTGTTTAGTTTTGAGAGTACAATCTCTCAAAGCTTTTTTTAATCGTTCTTTGAAAACTAGATAATCGTAAGAAGAAGCAAAGTAAACATCGAGTAATCGCCATTTTAGTTTTTCTCTCTTATGTAAGTAAGAGTTATAAACCTTTTAGGTTAAGTTAGAAAGGGCGCACGGTGAATGCCTTGGCACTAGGAGCCGATGAAGGACGGGACTAACACCGATATGCTTCGGGGAGCTGTAAGTAAGCTTTGATCCGGAGATTTCCGAATGGGGGAACCCACTGTTCGTAATGGAACAGTATCTTTACCTGAATACATAGGGTATGGAAGGCATACCCGGGGAACTGAAACATCTAAGTACCCGGAGGAAGAGAAAGCAAACGCGATTCCCTGAGTAGCGGCGAGCGAAACGGGACATAGCCCAAACCAAGAGGCTTGCCTCTTGGGGTTGTAGGACACTCAACATGGAGTTACAAAGGAACGGGGTAGATGAAGCGACCTGGAAAGGTCCGTCATAGAAGGTAAAAACCCTGTAGTCGAAACTTCGTTCCCTCCTGAGTGGATCCTGAGTACGGCCGGACACGAGAAATCCGGTCGGAAGCAGGGAGGACCATCTCCCAAGGCTAAATACTCCCTAGTGACCGATAGTGAACCAGTACCGTGAGGGAAAGGTGAAAAGCACCCCGGAAGGGGAGTGAAATAGTTCCTGAAACCGTGTGCCTACAAGTAGTTAGAGCCCGTTAATGGGTAATAGCGTGCCTTTTGTAGAATGAACCGGCGAGTTACGATCCCATGCAAGGTTAAGTTGAAAAGACGGAGCCGCAGCGAAAGCGAGTCTGAATAGGGCGTATGAGTATGTGGTCGTAGACCCGAAACCAGGTGATCTACCCATGTCCAGGGTGAAGTCCAGGTAACACTGGATGGAGGCCCGAACCCACGCACGTTGAAAAGTGCGGGGATGAGGTGTGGGTAGCGGAGAAATTCCAATCGAACTTGGAGATAGCTGGTTCTCTCCGAAATAGCTTTAGGGCTAGCCTCACGTAGTAAGAGTCTTGGAGGTAGAGCACTGTTTGGACTAGGGGCCCTCATCGGGTTACCGAATTCAGACAAACTCCGAATGCCAAAGACTTATCCGTGGGAGTCAGACTGCGAGTGATAAGATCCGTAGTCAAAAGGGAAACAGCCCAGACCACCAGCTAAGGTCCCAAAGTATACGTTAAGTGGAAAAGGATGTGGAGTTGTTTAGACAACCAGGATGTTGGCTTAGAAGCAGCCACCATTTAAAGAGTGCGTAATAGCTCACTGGTCGAATGACTCTGCGCCGAAAATGTACCGGGGCTAAACGTATCACCGAAGCTGTGGATTGACATCTTAGATGTCAGTGGTAGGAGAGCGTTCTAAGGGCGTTGAAGCTAGACCGTAAGGACTGGTGGAGCGCTTAGAAGTGAGAATGCCGGTATGAGTAGCGAAAGATGAGTGAGAATCTCATCCACCGAATGCCTAAGGTTTCCTGAGGAAGGCTCGTCCGCTCAGGGTTAGTCGGGACCTAAGCCGAGGCCGAAAGGCGTAGGCGATGGACAACAGGTTGATATTCCTGTACCACCTCTTTATCGTTTGAGCAATGGGGGGACGCAGGAGGATAGGGTAAGCGCGCTGTTGGATATGCGCGTCTAAGCAGTTAGGCTGAGAAGTAGGCAAATCCGCTTCTCACTAAGGCTGAGCTGTGATAGCGAGGGAAATTTAGTACCGAAGTTCCTGATTCCACACTGCCAAGAAAAGCCTCTAGCGAGATAAATGGTGCCCGTACCGCAAACCGACACAGGTAGGCGAGGAGAGAATCCTAAGGTGAGCGAGAGAACTCTCGTTAAGGAACTCGGCAAAATGACCCCGTAACTTCGGGAGAAGGGGTGCTTTTTGAGGTGAATAGCCTCGAAGAGCCGCAGTGAATAGGCCCAGGCGACTGTTTAGCAAAAACACAGGTCTCTGCGAAGCCGCAAGGCGAAGTATAGGGGCTGACGCCTGCCCGGTGCTGGAAGGTTAAGAGGAGGGGTTAGCACAAGCGAAGCTCTGAATCGAAGCCCCAGTAAACGGCGGCCGTAACTATAACGGTCCTAAGGTAGCGAAATTCCTTGTCGGGTAAGTTCCGACCCGCACGAAAGGCGTAACGATCTGGGCACTGTCTCAACGAGAGACTCGGTGAAATTATAGTACCTGTGAAGATGCAGGTTACCCGCGACAGGACGGAAAGACCCCGTGGAGCTTTACTGTAGCCTGATATTGAATTTTGGTACAGCTTGTACAGGATAGGTAGGAGCCTGAGAAGCCGGAGCGCTAGCTTCGGTGGAGGCGTCGGTGGGATACTACCCTGGCTGTATTGAAATTCTAACCCGCACCCCTGATCGGGGTGGGAGACAGTGTCAGGTGGGCAGTTTGACTGGGGCGGTCGCCTCCTAAAGAGTAACGGAGGCGCCCAAAGGTTCCCTCAGAATGGTTGGAAATCATTCGCAGAGTGTAAAGGCACAAGGGAGCTTGACTGCGAGACCTACAAGTCGAGCAGGGACGAAAGTCGGGCTTAGTGATCCGGTGGTTCCGCATGGAAGGGCCATCGCTCAACGGATAAAAGCTACCCCGGGGATAACAGGCTTATCTCCCCCAAGAGTCCACATCGACGGGGAGGTTTGGCACCTCGATGTCGGCTCATCGCATCCTGGGGCTGTAGTCGGTCCCAAGGGTTGGGCTGTTCGCCCATTAAAGCGGTACGCGAGCTGGGTTCAGAACGTCGTGAGACAGTTCGGTCCCTATCCGTCGTGGGCGCAGGAAATTTGAGAGGAGCTGTCCTTAGTACGAGAGGACCGGGATGGACGCACCGCTGGTGTACCAGTTGTTCTGCCAAGGGCATCGCTGGGTAGCTATGTGCGGACGGGATAAGTGCTGAAAGCATCTAAGCATGAAGCCCCCCTCAAGATGAGATTTCCCATAGCGCAAGCTAGTAAGAACCCTGAAAGATGATCAGGTTGATAGGTCAGAGGTGGAAGCGTGGTAACATGTGGAGCTGACTGATACTAATCGTTCGAGGACTTAACCAAATTTTAAAGCGAACTCGTTTTTACAAACTTCTTCTGCATTATCTAGTTTTGAGGGAATGATACCTCTAATTTTATAGTCTGGCAGCAATGGCGAGAAGGTCACACCCGTTCCCATACCGAACACGGAAGTTAAGCTTCTCAGCGCCGATGGTAGTTGGGACACGCGTCCCTGTGAGAGTAGGACGTTGCCAGGCGGTATATATGGAGGATTAGCTCAGCTGGGAGAGCATCTGCCTTACAAGCAGAGGGTCGGCGGTTCGAGCCCGTCATCCTCCACCATATTTCCTATGCCGGGGTAGCTCAATTGGTAGAGCAACTGACTTGTAATCAGTAGGTTGGGGGTTCAAGTCCTCTCGCCGGCACCACTTTTTTCTCATCTTACGATGAGCCATTAGCTCAGTTGGTAGAGCATCTGACTTTTAATCAGAGGGTCGAAGGTTCGAGTCCTTCATGGCTCACCAAAGTTTTTTGCACTAGCAAAATAACTTTCAATATGCGGGTGTGGCGGAATTGGCAGACGCACCAGACTTAGGATCTGGCGCCGCAAGGCGTGGGGGTTCGACTCCCTTCACCCGCATCATTAACTTTTATATGCGGAAGTAGTTCAGTGGTAGAACATCACCTTGCCAAGGTGGGGGTCGCGGGTTCGAATCCCGTCTTCCGCTCTCTATTTGTGCCGGGGTGGCGGAACTGGCAGACGCACAGGACTTAAAATCCTGCGGTAGGTGACTACCGTACCGGTTCGATTCCGGTCCTCGGCACCATTTAAGTTAATAAATTTCATATGCGCCCTTAGCTCAGCTGGATAGAGTGTTTGACTACGAATCAAAAGGTCGGGAGTTCGAATCTCTCAGGGCGCACTTAACGGGAAGTAGCTCAGCTTGGTAGAGCACTTGGTTTGGGACCAAGGGGTCGCAGGTTCGAATCCTGTCTTCCCGACCATTCCTTATTATAATCTGGGGTCTTAGCTCAGCTGGGAGAGCGCCTGCTTTGCACGCAGGAGGTCAGGGGTTCGATCCCCCTAGACTCCACCAAAAATTATTTATTTTAATATTGACGCAGTAATAATATTCTGTTAGTATAGTCGCAGTTGCGGCAATAAATTGTTCTTTGAAAACTAAACAAACAAGATCGTGCAAACAAATAAAAAATTATTAGTTTCATTTATGAAACTAAGCCAACGTAACAAAATGAGCTAATCAACTTTCTTGGAGAGTTTGATCCTGGCTCAGGACGAACGCTGGCGGCGTGCCTAATACATGCAAGTCGAGCGAATCACTTCGGTGGTTAGCGGCGGACGGGTGAGTAACACGTGGGCAACCTGCCTGTAAGACTGGGATAACACCGGGAAACCGGTGCTAATACCGGATAATCCATTTCCTCTCATGAGGAAATGCTGAAAGTCGGTTTCGGCTGACACTTACAGATGGGCCCGCGGCGCATTAGCTAGTTGGTGAGGTAACGGCTCACCAAGGCGACGATGCGTAGCCGACCTGAGAGGGTGATCGGCCACACTGGGACTGAGACACGGCCCAGACTCCTACGGGAGGCAGCAGTAGGGAATCTTCCACAATGGACGAAAGTCTGATGGAGCAACGCCGCGTGAGCGATGAAGGCCTTCGGGTCGTAAAGCTCTGTTGTTAGGGAAGAACAAGTACCGGAGTAACTGCCGGTACCTTGACGGTACCTAACCAGAAAGCCACGGCTAACTACGTGCCAGCAGCCGCGGTAATACGTAGGTGGCAAGCGTTGTCCGGAATTATTGGGCGTAAAGCGCGCGCAGGCGGTCCTTTAAGTCTGATGTGAAAGCCCACGGCTCAACCGTGGAGGGTCATTGGAAACTGGGGGACTTGAGTGCAGAAGAGGAAAGCGGAATTCCACGTGTAGCGGTGAAATGCGTAGAGATGTGGAGGAACACCAGTGGCGAAGGCGGCTTTCTGGTCTGTAACTGACGCTGAGGCGCGAAAGCGTGGGGAGCAAACAGGATTAGATACCCTGGTAGTCCACGCCGTAAACGATGAGTGCTAAGTGTTAGGGGGTTTCCGCCCCTTAGTGCTGCAGCTAACGCATTAAGCACTCCGCCTGGGGAGTACGGCCGCAAGGCTGAAACTCAAAGGAATTGACGGGGGCCCGCACAAGCGGTGGAGCATGTGGTTTAATTCGAAGCAACGCGAAGAACCTTACCAGGTCTTGACATCCTCTGACACTCCTAGAGATAGGACGTTCCCCTTCGGGGGACAGAGTGACAGGTGGTGCATGGTTGTCGTCAGCTCGTGTCGTGAGATGTTGGGTTAAGTCCCGCAACGAGCGCAACCCTTGATCTTAGTTGCCAGCATTTAGTTGGGCACTCTAAGGTGACTGCCGGTGACAAACCGGAGGAAGGTGGGGATGACGTCAAATCATCATGCCCCTTATGACCTGGGCTACACACGTGCTACAATGGATGGTACAAAGGGCTGCAAGACCGCGAGGTTTAGCCAATCCCATAAAACCATTCTCAGTTCGGATTGCAGGCTGCAACTCGCCTGCATGAAGCCGGAATCGCTAGTAATCGCGGATCAGCATGCCGCGGTGAATACGTTCCCGGGCCTTGTACACACCGCCCGTCACACCACGAGAGTTTGTAACACCCGAAGTCGGTGGGGTAACCGTAAGGAGCCAGCCGCCTAAGGTGGGACAGATGATTGGGGTGAAGTCGTAACAAGGTAGCCGTATCGGAAGGTGCGGCTGGATCACCTCCTTTCTAAGGATAAAGCTGGACCTGTGAGCCAGACAAAACAGTTTGTTTGTAACGCGATCTTTGTTTGTTTAGTTTTGAGAGTACAATCTCTCAAGGCTTTTTTTAATCGTTCTTTGAAAACTAGATAATCGTAAGAAGAAGCAAAGTAAACATCGAGTAATCGCCATTTTAGATTTTCTCTCTTATGTAAGTAAGAGTTATAAACCTTTTAGGTTAAGTTAGAAAGGGCGCACGGTGAATGCCTTGGCACTAGGAGCCGATGAAGGACGGGACTAACACCGATATGCTTCGGGGAGCTGTAAGTAAGCTTTGATCCGGAGATTTCCGAATGGGGGAACCCACTGTTCGTAATGGAACAGTATCTTTACCTGAATACATAGGGTATGGAAGGCATACCCGGGGAACTGAAACATCTAAGTACCCGGAGGAAGAGAAAGCAAACGCGATTCCCTGAGTAGCGGCGAGCGAAACGGGACATAGCCCAAACCAAGAGGCTTGCCTCTTGGGGTTGTAGGACACTCAACATGGAGTTACAAAGGAACGGGGTAGATGAAGCGACCTGGAAAGGTCCGTCATAGAAGGTAAAAACCCTGTAGTCGAAACTTCGTTCCCTCCTGAGTGGATCCTGAGTACGGCCGGACACGAGAAATCCGGTCGGAAGCAGGGAGGACCATCTCCCAAGGCTAAATACTCCCTAGTGACCGATAGTGAACCAGTACCGTGAGGGAAAGGTGAAAAGCACCCCGGAAGGGGAGTGAAATAGTTCCTGAAACCGTGTGCCTACAAGTAGTTAGAGCCCGTTAATGGGTAATAGCGTGCCTTTTGTAGAATGAACCGGCGAGTTACGATCCCATGCAAGGTTAAGTTGAAGAGACGGAGCCGCAGCGAAAGCGAGTCTGAATAGGGCGTATGAGTATGTGGTCGTAGACCCGAAACCAGGTGATCTACCCATGTCCAGGGTGAAGTCCAGGTAACACTGGATGGAGGCCCGAACCCACGCACGTTGAAAAGTGCGGGGATGAGGTGTGGGTAGCGGAGAAATTCCAATCGAACTTGGAGATAGCTGGTTCTCTCCGAAATAGCTTTAGGGCTAGCCTCACGTAGTAAGAGTCTTGGAGGTAGAGCACTGTTTGGACTAGGGGCCCTCATCGGGTTACCGAATTCAGACAAACTCCGAATGCCAAAGACTTATCCGTGGGAGTCAGACTGCGAGTGATAAGATCCGTAGTCAAAAGGGAAACAGCCCAGACCACCAGCTAAGGTCCCAAAGTATACGTTAAGTGGAAAAGGATGTGGAGTTGTTTAGACAACCAGGATGTTGGCTTAGAAGCAGCCACCATTTAAAGAGTGCGTAATAGCTCACTGGTCGAATGACTCTGCGCCGAAAATGTACCGGGGCTAAACGTATCACCGAAGCTGTGGATTGACATCTTAGATGTCAGTGGTAGGAGAGCGTTCTAAGGGCGTTGAAGCTAGACCGTAAGGACTGGTGGAGCGCTTAGAAGTGAGAATGCCGGTATGAGTAGCGAAAGATGAGTGAGAATCTCATCCACCGAATGCCTAAGGTTTCCTGAGGAAGGCTCGTCCGCTCAGGGTTAGTCGGGACCTAAGCCGAGGCCGAAAGGCGTAGGCGATGGACAACAGGTTGATATTCCTGTACCACCTCTTTATCGTTTGAGCAATGGGGGGACGCAGGAGGATAGGGTAAGCGCGCTGTTGGATATGCGCGTCTAAGCAGTTAGGCTGAGAAGTAGGCAAATCCGCTTCTCACTAAGGCTGAGCTGTGATAGCGAGGGAAATTTAGTACCGAAGTTCCTGATTCCACACTGCCAAGAAAAGCCTCTAGCGAGATAAATGGTGCCCGTACCGCAAACCGACACAGGTAGGCGAGGAGAGAATCCTAAGGTGAGCGAGAGAACTCTCGTTAAGGAACTCGGCAAAATGACCCCGTAACTTCGGGAGAAGGGGTGCTTTTTGAGGTGAATAGCCTCGAAGAGCCGCAGTGAATAGGTCCAGGCGACTGTTTAGCAAAAACACAGGTCTCTGCGAAGCCGCAAGGCGAAGTATAGGGGCTGACGCCTGCCCGGTGCTGGAAGGTTAAGAGGAGGGGTTAGCTGCTAAGCGAAGCTCTGAATCGAAGCCCCAGTAAACGGCGGCCGTAACTATAACGGTCCTAAGGTAGCGAAATTCCTTGTCGGGTAAGTTCCGACCCGCACGAAAGGCGTAACGATCTGGGCACTGTCTCAACGAGAGACTCGGTGAAATTATAGTACCTGTGAAGATGCAGGTTACCCGCGACAGGACGGAAAGACCCCGTGGAGCTTTACTGTAGCCTGATATTGAATTTTGGTACAGCTTGTACAGGATAGGTAGGAGCCTGAGAAGCCGGAGCGCTAGCTTCGGTGGAGGCGTCGGTGGGATACTACCCTGGCTGTATTGAAATTCTAACCCGCACCCCTGATCGGGGTGGGAGACAGTGTCAGGTGGGCAGTTTGACTGGGGCGGTCGCCTCCTAAAGAGTAACGGAGGCGCCCAAAGGTTCCCTCAGAATGGTTGGAAATCATTCGCAGAGTGTAAAGGCACAAGGGAGCTTGACTGCGAGACCTACAAGTCGAGCAGGGACGAAAGTCGGGCTTAGTGATCCGGTGGTTCCGCATGGAAGGGCCATCGCTCAACGGATAAAAGCTACCCCGGGGATAACAGGCTTATCTCCCCCAAGAGTCCACATCGACGGGGAGGTTTGGCACCTCGATGTCGGCTCATCGCATCCTGGGGCTGTAGTCGGTCCCAAGGGTTGGGCTGTTCGCCCATTAAAGCGGTACGCGAGCTGGGTTCAGAACGTCGTGAGACAGTTCGGTCCCTATCCGTCGTGGGCGCAGGAAATTTGAGAGGAGCTGTCCTTAGTACGAGAGGACCGGGATGGACGCACCGCTGGTGTACCAGTTGTTCTGCCAAGGGCATCGCTGGGTAGCTATGTGCGGACGGGATAAGTGCTGAAAGCATCTAAGCATGAAGCCCCCCTCAAGATGAGATTTCCCATAGCGCAAGCTAGTAAGAACCCTGAAAGATGATCAGGTTGATAGGTCAGAGGTGGAAGCGTGGTAACATGTGGAGCTGACTGATACTAATCGTTCGAGGACTTAACCAAATTTTAAAGCGAACTCGTTTTTACAAACTTCTTCTGCATTATCTAGTTTTGAGGGAATGATACCTCTAATTTTATAGTCTGGCAGCAATGGCGAGAAGGTCACACCCGTTCCCATACCGAACACGGAAGTTAAGCTTCTCAGCGCCGATGGTAGTTGGGACACGCGTCCCTGTGAGAGTAGGACGTTGCCAGGCACATTTAAAAAAACAACCAGAAATGGTTGTTTTTTTAGTTATATGGGGATTCCGAAGGACAAAACACCATCGGAAAGCAGGGAAAGTGTCTTTCGAATCGATTTTTGCGTAGGTATGAGAATTCATAGGCGGAAAATTTCCGTCTATTATTTTTAGATGAAGCTAAAGCACCCGATATAGACGGAGATATTCCGCTTAACTCCTCTAAGTAAGACAATATCTAAAGATTTGGATCATATAAGCGGAAAAACTCCCCTTATTTTTAAGGAAATATGGGTATTTCCCAATTTAGCCGGATTTTCTCCGTTTATTTTTCAGACACATTGAAATCAACATTCAGTTATAGAAGAGCCTAACCAATATTTCCTGTATACCAATTTGTAAGTAAAATTGTAGTTTATTTTGCAGAGTTACACTGGCTATTGTACCCCAACACTTTAATATACAAATTGCACTACAAATTCTCCTAAATAATTATTGAAATCCCTTTATATCAACAAAAAAGGACCTCCAAATTACCATACAATTTGAAGGTCTTTTTGCATTACATTTTTAATGTTTGCAATAGTTAACAGAATCCTTTACAGAAATGGTTGTTTTTTTTATGCCCAAATTAAATAAGGAGTCAACACAGCAATACTTTTCATCTTTCCTAGGTTTCACAATGACGAGATTTGGAGAAAATCTATAATAGTGAATCGTTGCATCTACATAAAAAATTAAGTATAATTTAGTCAAAGATAGTCAAAGTCAGAGAATGGGGGTGGGAAGATGAGAAACATCTCTGATATTATTGAAAAATATCTTAAACAAGTATTGGAATTAAGTGAAAAGGATCTTGTTGAAATTAAACGGAGTGAAGTTGCTGATAAATTCCAATGTGTACCCTCTCAAATAAATTATGTGATTAATACCCGTTTTACGATTGAAAGAGGATATATTGTCGAAAGTAAACGGGGCGGCGGCGGATATATACGGATTATGAAAGTTCAATCCCATGACTTGGCCCACTTAATAGATCAATTGCTCGCACTTATTCAAGGCAGGGTTAGTCAAACAAGTGCAGAGGATGTCATATTAAGGCTCATACAAGAAGAAATTATTTCACAGCGGGAAGCGAAAATTATGCTAAGTGTAATCGATCGTTCCGTTCTGTATATTGATCTTCCATACCGAGATGAATTAAGAGCAAGAATGCTTAAAGCGATGTTAACATCTTTAAAATATAAGTAAATTTTTTCTGTGTAAAGAGGTGAAAGTATGATTTGCCAAGAATGTAATCAAAGACCTGCAGCGCTTCATTTTACAAAAATAATCAATGGGGAAAAGACAGAAGTGCATCTGTGTGAAAAGTGTGCTCAGGAAAAGGGCGAAATGTTTATTTTTAATGGGGAATCCGGTTTTACTTTTAATAATTTATTGGCAGGATTATTAAATATTGATCCTAACTTCCAAAAGCCTAGCCAGAGTCCCTTCCATCAAGAGGAAATTCTTCAATGTGACTCTTGCTCAATGACCTTTCCACAGTTTTTAAAAGTGGGTCGCTTTGGATGTTCCCATTGTTACGAAGCATTTAAGGAACAACTTAAACCAGTATTAAGGCGACTCCATAGTGGAAACTGGACACATAATGGGAAAATACCAAAAAGAATAGGTGGAGGAATTCATCTACGTAAACAAATTGAGGAATTGAAAAGTATTCTTAAAGATTCAATCAACAATGAAGAATTTGAAAAGGCTGCAGAAATTCGCGATGAAATACGAAACCTGGAGAAAAATTTAGCAGCCAGCCACGAGGGAGGGGAATAACGTGTCGCTCGAACGGTTTCTAAATCAAGCTGTCAGTTCGTGGATGAGCGCAGAAGGACCGGATTCAGATATTGTCCTCAGCTCCCGGATACGCTTGGCTCGCAACTTTGATGAGTATAAGTTTCCAACACTTTTTACTCATGAAGAAGCCAAATTGATTATTGAAAATATGGAATTTATATTAAATCAATCGCCTATAGAAAAGTTTGGCCATATGGAATTATTAAAAATTGAGGAATTACAGCCGCTTCAGAAAAGGGTACTAGTTGAAAAACATCTAATAAGCCCGCATCTTGCGGAAGATTCACGATATGGGGCAGTTCTATTAACCGAAAATGAAGAAGTTAGTATTATGATTAATGAAGAGGATCATATCCGGATTCAGTGCTTATACCCAGGGTTGCAATTATCGGAAGCATTGGATGCTGCGAATGAAATCGATGATTGGCTTGAGAGTAATGTTCAATACGCATTTGATGAAAAACATGGATATTTAACCAGTTGTCCGACAAACGTGGGAACCGGTCTCCGTGCTTCTGTGATGATGCACTTGCCCGGGTTAATGTTAACACAGCAAATTAATAAAATTATTCCAGCAATTAATCAATTAGGCCTTGTTGTTAGAGGAATTTATGGGGAAGGTAGCGAAGCTTTAGGTAATATATTTCAAATTTCTAATCAAATCACACTTGGGAAATCAGAAGAAGATATTAGTCGTGATCTTAAGGGGGTTGTCAGCCAGCTAATTTCACAAGAAAGGTCGGCACGTGAAGCATTACGCAAAACTTCAAACATACAATTAGAAGATAGGGTTTTCCGATCATTAGGAGTGTTATCTAATAGCCGAATTATTGAATCAAAAGAAGCAGCTAGGTGTTTATCTGATGTTCGGCTTGGAATAGATATGGGTTATATTGATAAAATGCCTAAGACAATCTTAAATGAATTAATGATTTTGACCCAGCCAGGTTTCTTACAGCAATACGCTGGGGGTTCATTAAGGCCATATGAAAGAGACATCAGACGGGCAGCGTTAATTAGGGATCGAATAAAAATGGAGCAAGAAAAATAGGTGGGGAGGAAGAGAATATGATGTTCGGCCGTTTTACTGAAAGAGCGCAGAAGGTTCTAGCTTTAGCACAAGAGGAAGCCATTCGTCTTGGCCATAATAATATTGGAACAGAGCACATTTTATTAGGTTTAACTCGAGAAGGCGAAGGGATAGCAGCAAAGGCCCTTTATGGACTGGGGTTAGGTTCTGAAAAAATTCAAAAAGAAGTAGAAAATTTAATTGGCAAAGGACAGGAAGCTTCTCAAACTATTCACTACACTCCTAGAGCTAAAAAGGTCATTGAATTATCAATGGATGAGGCACGAAAATTAGGACATTCCTATGTCGGCACAGAACATATTCTCCTTGGTTTAATCCGCGAAGGCGAAGGGGTTGCAGCCCGAGTACTAAACAATTTGGGTGTAAGTTTGAATAAGGCAAGACAGCAGGTGCTTCAACTATTGGGAAGTAATGAGTCTGGCGGGCATCAAGGCGGAGCATCAGCTAGTGCCAACACGCCTACACTCGATAGTCTTGCCCGTGATTTAACCTCGATTGCGCGTGAAGGAAGCCTTGATCCTGTGATAGGACGTGGAAAAGAAATTCAACGTGTCATTGAAGTGCTAAGCCGTCGGACTAAAAATAACCCGGTATTAATTGGAGAGCCGGGAGTTGGTAAAACAGCAATTGCTGAAGGACTCGCCCAGCAAATTGTTAATAATGAGGTTCCAGAAATTCTTCGTGATAAACGGGTAATGACCCTTGATATGGGTACAGTCGTAGCAGGGACAAAATATCGCGGTGAATTTGAAGATCGTCTAAAAAAAGTTATGGATGAAATTCGCCAAGCCGGGAATATTATTCTTTTCATTGATGAGCTCCACACATTGATTGGTGCTGGTGGTGCAGAAGGGGCTATTGATGCTTCCAATATCTTAAAGCCATCGCTTGCTCGTGGGGAGCTTCAATGTATCGGTGCGACTACTCTCGATGAATATCGTAAATATATTGAAAAGGATGCAGCACTTGAACGACGTTTCCAGCCGATTCGTGTCGATGAACCAACGGCTGAAGAATCGATTCAAATTTTAGAAGGTTTACGTGATCGCTATGAGGCCCATCACCGTGTCTCGATTACGGATGAAGCCATTCAAGCAGCTGTAAAATTATCAGACCGCTATATCTCTGATCGCTTCTTGCCGGATAAAGCGATCGATCTAATTGATGAAGCAGGGTCCAAGGTTCGTCTTCGTTCCTTTACGACTCCACCTAATTTAAAAGAATTAGAAGTGAAGCTTGAGGAAGTTCGAAAAGAAAAGGATTCTGCCGTGCAGAGTCAAGAATTCGAAAAGGCTGCTTCTTTACGGGATACGGAGCAGCGTTTGCGTGAACAACTCGAGGAGACAAAGAAGAACTGGAAAGAAAAGCAAGGGAAAGAAAATAATGAAGTAACCGTTGAAGATATTGCCAGTGTTGTTTCCAGCTGGACCGGAGTACCTGTTTCTAAGCTTGCTCAAACAGAAATGACGAAGCTGCTTAATTTAGAGGAAGTTCTTCATTCTCGTGTCATTGGCCAAGAGGAGGCTGTTAAGGCGGTTTCTAAGGCTGTCCGCCGTGCGAGAGCAGGATTAAAAGATCCAAAACGTCCAATTGGTTCCTTCGTTTTCTTAGGACCTACAGGTGTTGGTAAAACGGAATTAGCTCGTGCTCTTGCTGAGGCTATGTTTGGTGATGAAGATGCGATGATTCGAATTGATATGTCCGAGTATATGGAGAAACATTCTACATCCCGTCTGGTTGGTTCACCGCCAGGATATGTAGGCTATGAAGAAGGCGGCCAATTAACAGAAAAGGTTCGTAGAAAGCCATACTCTGTTGTTTTGCTCGATGAAATTGAAAAGGCACACCCAGACGTATTTAATATCCTGCTCCAAGTTCTTGAAGATGGCCGTTTGACAGATTCAAAAGGAAGAACTGTAGATTTCCGTAATACGGTCTTGATTATGACATCCAATGTTGGTGCTGAAGCACTCAAACGGAACAAGTATGTCGGCTTTAATATTCAAGATGGCGATCAGGATTATAAAGATATGAAGGGGAAAGTAATGGGAGAATTAAAGAAAGCCTTCCGTCCTGAATTCCTGAATCGTATCGATGAAATTATTGTTTTCCATGCGTTAGAGAGAAAGCATCTTGAAGAAATTGTCACCTTGTTATCAGAGCAGTTAATTAAACGCTTAAAGGAGCAGCATATTTCCTTAGAATTAACAGCTGCGGCAAAGGCAAAGATTTCTGAAGAAGGCTATGATCCAGAGTATGGTGCACGACCACTACGCCGTGCGATTCAAAAGCATATTGAAGACCGGCTTTCTGAAGAACTATTAAAAGGAACATTATTAACAGGTCAGCATGCAGTAATCGATGTAGACAATGGCGAATTCACTGTTCGAACAGCTGAGAAAACAAGTTTGGTCAAATAGAATGGTAATCAATTAGGCTGCTATACCCATGCAGAGGTACACGTAAATAAAGAAAAATCGTGTACCTCTTTTTTTCGAGAAAAGAAAGAAAGTATAATAATTTCGACTTTGAAAATTGTCCTGCTTCAGGGCGCTTGCGCTTTGAAGTGAAAAAATAAATTAGGTGTGGTAACCTTGAAATAGTCAACAGATTCTGGCTCTAGCGCCCAGCAAATAGCGTCCTCGCTATAGGGTGCTTGTGCCTTTTGTTTTTAGAAAAAAGTATAAGTTTTTGAACTTAGAAAACTTTCTGGCTCCAGCGCCCAGCGGCTAGTGGACTTCTGTATGAGAGGATCGAAGAAGAATGGCAAAACGAAAAACAAAGTTTATGTGTCAGGAGTGCGGGTATGAGTCAGCTAAGTGGATGGGTAAATGTCCCGGCTGTGGTGAATGGAATAAGATGGTTGAGGAAGTTGAAGTAACCGGTGTGACTAGAAGAGGTGCCTTTGCTCATTCCCAAAGCGGGTCAGGACTATTAGCTAAACCTATGCCGATTAACTCCATAGAGATGGAAAATGAACCAAGGATTCTAACGGACTTAAATGAATTAAACCGGGTGCTTGGCGGGGGCGTGGTCAAGGGTTCCTTAGTGCTGATTGGCGGAGACCCCGGAATCGGTAAGTCAACACTCCTCTTACAAGTATCTTCCCAACTCGCCAATAAAGGCAATCAGGTTTTATACATATCCGGAGAGGAATCCATGCGACAAACCAAGCTTCGTGCGGAACGATTAGGGATATCCTCTGAAAATCTCCTCGTCTACGCTGAAACGAATCTTGAGGAAATCAACCGAACCATTGATCATTCGAATCCAAGCTTTGTGATCATTGATTCCATTCAGACGGTATTTCATCCAGATGTAACCAGTGCACCGGGAAGTGTCTCACAAGTTCGTGAGTGTACATCGGAATTAATGAGAATCGGGAAGACCAAAGGGATTGCCATATTTATTGTCGGGCATGTAACCAAGGAAGGCTCGATTGCGGGTCCTCGGTTGCTTGAGCATATGGTGGATACCGTTCTCTATTTTGAAGGGGAAAGACACCATACCTACCGAATTCTAAGGGCAGTCAAAAACCGTTTCGGTTCAACCAATGAAATGGGGATTTTTGAAATGAAAGAATTAGGTCTGGAAGAAGTGGCCAATCCTTCAGAAATATTCTTGGAAGAGCGTTCACGGGGTGCCGCAGGCTCTACGGTAGTGGCATCAATGGAAGGGACAAGGCCGGTCCTCGTTGAAATTCAAGCATTGATATCCCCGACTAGTTTTGGGAATCCAAGAAGAATGGCAACTGGAATCGATCATAACCGTGTGCCCCTATTGATGGCCGTATTAGAAAAACGAGTCGGAATGCTCCTTCAGAATCAGGATGCCTACTTGAAAGTTGCAGGGGGCGTAAAATTAGATGAACCGGCGATTGATCTAGCCATATCTGTGAGTATTGCTTCGAGTTATAAAGATCAACCAACAAGACCAACCGATTGTATTATTGGTGAAGTCGGGTTAACCGGTGAAGTGAGAAGGGTATCTAGGATTGAGCAGCGCGTCCAGGAAGCAGCCAAGCTGGGATTTGAACGGGTCATCTTGCCGGCTAATAATCTTGGCGGCTGGAAGGGACCAAAGGGAATTGAACTCATTGGGGTTTCGAACGTAAGTGAAGCATTAAAAGCAGCGTTGGGAGGGTAGCAGATGGAGAATAAAAAGCTAGGTGAACATACCGTAAGTGAAATTTTACAGTTCCTTGCACCTGGTACACCCATCCGCGAGGGAATCGACAATGTTCTCCGTGCGAACACGGGGGGCCTCATTGTCATTGGATTTAACGAAAAAGTAAAAAGCATCGTTGACGGCGGCTTTGAAATCAATTGTCCATTTTCGCCTAGCTTTTTATATGAATTAGCAAAAATGGACGGTGCCATCATCCTCAACGAATTAGGAAATAAAATTCTCTTTGCCAATGCCCAGCTAGCTCCTGATTCCGATATTCCTTCTTCAGAAACAGGAATGAGGCATCGCACAGCTGAAAGAGTGGCAAAGCAGACCAAAGCTTTAGTCATTGCGATTTCGCAACGGAGAAATGTCATTACACTCTACCAAGGGAATTTCCGCTATGCCTTAAAAGATATTGCTGTTATTTTAACAAAAGCGAATCAAGCGATACAGACACTTGAAAAGTATAAGACGGTATTGGAACAAAGTATTACCAATTTGAGTATTCTCGAGTTTGAGGAGTCGGTTACCTATAACGACTTTTTGCTTGTTCTCCATCGGTTTGAAATGGTCTTAAAGATTAAGAATGAACTGTTAACCTATTTACACGAGTTGGGAACAGAAGGCCGTCTCATTCGGTTGCAATTGAATGAAATACTCACAGATCTAGAAGACGAGACGATGCTCATTATCAAGGATTATGCCTTTGACAGAGACATCAAGGCAAGAGACATGCTCGGAAAAATGCAGGCAATCGCTACGAGCGGTACTGGTACGATTGAGGATATGGTTCTTTTGAAATTAATGGGATATCTCGGCTATGTGCATCTGGATGAGAATAAAAGTCCGCGTGGCTACCGAATTCTTCATAAAATACCAAGGCTTCCTTCTATCATTATCGAAAATCTAATTAGCAGTTTTGGTGAGCTTTCCAAAATAATTTCTGCATCAGTTGAAGAACTAGATGATGTAGAAGGAATCGGGGAAGTTCGGGCTAAAAAGATCAAAGAAGGCTTTAAATTGATTAAAGAACGGTTATACACCGACCGTCATCTTTAGGGTTAATAAACTTCGAGTTAACGAAAGTAAAAAAAATCCAACCGTTTGACACAAAATTTTTCCAATGTTACCCTAGGGGAGACATCCTAAACCTATTTATTTTAACTAACAAGATAATCTTTTATACGATTTTGTTACTGAAAAATAATCTGGAAATTAAGGTTTCATTTCCATGAAAATGTTTATAATGAGTAGAGGAGGTGAAGGAATGTTAAAACGTATTGTGCAGGCTTGCTTCCTCATTATGGGTGGTACGCTTGGTATTTTATTATTACCGGAATTGTTCAATTTACTTCATATCAATGACATTCCCCTGATTAACAACTCGTATATCACTGCTGTTTTAGGTGCTATTATTTTTTATCTTATTACCTTTTGGGCAGTAGATTATGTCTTTAATTTTATTAAGTGGGCTGAGGATTCTTTAGTAAAGGTTCCTGTGACAGATGTTCTTTTTGGTAGTGTGGGCTTAATATTCGGCCTGTTGGTAGCCTTTTTAATCGGCTTTGCCCTTAATGCCGTTCAGGTCCCAATATTAAATGCCGTTGCTCCAATCCTGCTTACCATCTTGTTTGGTTATATGGGTTTTCAGGTTGGATTCAAGAAACGGGATGAGCTCTTAGGTCTTTTTGGGAACCGCAGTAATAAGAAAAAGGGCGCTGATGAAGAAAATGATAAGGAAGTTAATCATCCTTTGAAAATATTAGATACAAGTGTCATCATTGATGGTCGTGTAGCCGATATTTGTCAGACGGGATTTTTGGAAGGTACCATTGTCATTCCTCAATTCGTACTTGAAGAATTACAGCATATTGCCGACTCTTCCGATGTGTTGAAACGAAACCGCGGCCGCAGAGGTTTGGATATCTTAAATCGAATTCAAAAGGAACTCGCCATTAAGGTGGAAATTTATGAGGGAGATTTTGAGGAAATTAGTGAAGTGGACTCAAAGCTCGTTAAATTAGCAAAAATTACAAATGGCATCTTAGTTACGAATGATTTTAACCTGAATAAAGTTTGTGAATTACAAAATGTTTCGGTGCTAAACATCAATGATTTAGCCAATGCCGTCAAGCCTGTAGTCCTGCCTGGTGAGGAATTAACCGTTCAAGTCATTAAAGATGGAAAAGAATATCATCAAGGCGTTGCCTATTTAGATGACGGTACGATGATTGTCGTAGAGGAAGGAAGAGAATATATCGGTAAAAGAATTGAGGTTCTTGTCACGAGTGTTCTTCAGACATCCGCGGGACGTATGATTTTTGCTAAACCCAAATTATTAGAAAAAGCACTATAGATACTAGATAGAGTGGGGTAAATTTTATGACTTACCAAGTCATTCTCCCGGCAGCCGGCCAGGGAAAAAGGATGGGTGCAGGGAAAAATAAGCTTTTGCTGGAGCTAAACGGGATTCCTGTCCTCATTCATACACTTCGGGTGTTTGAGCAGGATGAGGCATGCAGTGGAATGATTCTTGCCATTCACCCCCAGGATGAACCGGAATTTAAAGTGCTATTAGCCAGGTACAATGTAACGAAAGTAATTACCTTAGTACCGGGCGGCAAAGAACGTCAGGATAGCATTTATAATGCACTTAAATCAGTGGACCCCAACGGAATTATTCTTGTCCATGATGCGGCACGTCCTTTTATCTTAAAAGAACACATCCACCGTTTAGCAGACATAGCTGAAGAAACAGGTGCAGCCATTTTGGGAGTACCGGCAAAAGACACCATCAAAAAGGTAGATGACGGTGTAGTCGTTGAAACTGTCGAACGTTCAAGCTTGTGGGCTGTTCAAACCCCACAAGCTTTTCGCGTTTTACTTCTAAAGGAAGCGTACGAACAGGCAGAAAAGGATGACTTCCTAGGAACAGATGATGCTAGTTTGGTTGAGCGGCTTAAGTATCCAGTTGCCATGGTAGAGGGCGATTACGATAATATAAAATTAACAACACCAGAAGATTTATTCTTTGCTGAAGCTATACTAGAAAAGCGAAAGCGCCTTGGTCAGGGGCGCTGTAGCTAGACAATTAAGAAAAAGGGGTTTTTAATGATGTTTCGAATTGGTCAGGGCTTTGATGTTCATCAATTAACAGAAGGGCGCCCGTTAATTATAGGTGGAATCACCATACCTTATGAAAAGGGCTTGCTCGGTCATTCAGATGCCGATGTTTTATTACATACTGTTGCTGATGCCTGCCTTGGTGCGATTGGGGAAGGCGACATTGGGAAACACTTTCCGGATACTGATCCAAATTTTAAAGATGCTGACTCGGCTAAGCTGATGGAGCATGTTTGGCAATTGGTAAAGAACAAAGGCTACGAACTTGTTAATGCCGATTGTACGATTATTGCTCAAAAGCCGAAAATGGCACCTTATATTGACCAAATGCGCATAAGGATTGCAGAATTACTTGAGGCAGCACCTGAACAAATCAATGTAAAGGCGACCACAACAGAAAAGCTGGGCTTTACCGGCAGAGGAGAAGGGATTGCTTCCCAGGTAGCTGTTTTGTTAAAAAAGGTTAACAATTAACCTTTTACAGTCAAATGTACAGTGATACAATAGACCTGAAATCAAAAGGTAAGCTGTCTAGCTACAACGCCCAGACGCTTTCGCATTACTAGAATGGAGGCATGAAGATGTCAAACGAAGTTCGTGTAAGATATGCTCCAAGTCCAACGGGACATTTACATATTGGCAACGCCCGTACAGCGTTATTTAATTATTTATTTGCCCGCAATCAAGGCGGGAAATTTATCATCCGTATTGAGGATACCGATAAAAAGCGGAATATTGAAGGCGGCGAAGAAAGCCAGTTAAAATATTTAAAATGGCTTGGCATGGATTGGGATGAGAGTGTCGATGTCGGAGGCGAATACGGCCCGTACCGTCAATCGGAACGAAATGATATGTATGAAACATACTATAATCAATTATTAGCCAATGGACATGCCTATAAATGTTATTGTACGGAAGCAGAGATTGAAGCAGAGCGGGAAGCTCAGACTGAAAGAGGAGAAACACCTCATTATTCAGGCAAATGCCGTCATTTAACAGATGAACAAAGAAGCCAATTCGAAAGCGAAGGCCGTCAGCCAAGTATCCGTATCCTCGTACCTGAAGGAAAAACCTACACATTTGATGATATGGTAAAGGGAACTGTTTCGTTTGAGTCCGTAGGGATGGGCGATTGGGTCATCATTAAAAAAGATGGTACCCCGACTTATAACTTTGCGGTAACGATTGACGATTATTTAATGAAAATCTCGCATGTGCTTCGTGGCGATGATCATATTTCTAACACACCTAAGCAATTGATGGTCTATGAAGCATTAGGCTGGGAGCCGCCAATATTTGGACATATGACCTTGATTGTCAATGAAAGCCGCAAAAAGTTGAGTAAGCGTGATGAGTCTATCATCCAATTTATTGAACAATATGAAGAACTGGGGTATATCCCAGAAGCGTTATTTAACTTTATTACACTGCTCGGCTGGTCGCCAGCGGGTGAAGAAGAAATTTATTCTAAGAATGAGTTTATTGAAATCTTTGATGCGAATCGTTTATCGAAATCTCCGGCACTATTTGATAAGCAAAAGCTGTTGTGGATGAACAACCAATATATGAAAAAAATTGAGCTTAACCGTGTCGTTGATCTGGTCAAGCCCCACTTAATGAAAGCTGGGCGAATCAGTGAAATTATGACGGATGAACAATACCAATGGCTGCAGGGACTTGCCGCTCTTTTACAGGAAAAACTAAGCTATGGCGCTGAAATCGTGGAATTATCAGATATGTTTTTCCGAGAAGATGCCGTCTATGAAGAAGATACGAAAGAGATATTAGCGGGAGAAACCGTTCCAGAAGTGCTAAAGGCGTTTTCTCATGAACTAGATCAGCTTGAAAATTTCCGTGCAGATGGAATTAAGGCAGCTATGAAGGCTGTACAAAAGTCGACCGGCCAAAAGGGGAAAAACCTATTTATGCCAATTCGTGCGGCAGTAACGGGCCAAACACACGGGCCAGACCTTCCACAAGCGATTGAGTTGCTAGGGAAAGATAAAGTTCAAATGAGAATTAGTAAAATAATTAGTTAACATTGTAGAAGAAATGTAATATAGTAAAAGAAAGAAATTTCATACTTCTAAAAGTGTAGAAGAGGATAAGTAAAAAAAAGACGCTTTAAAGAGAAAACCATCACCGGCTGAAAATGGTTTAAGCCTCTCGTTTTTTGAAATGCACCTCTGAGCCCTGTTTTGAAAGGAGTCAACTCCGAGTAGAAATGGGCGGAACCTATCCGTTAACAGGTAGAGTGAGACCAGTTGTAAGCTTCCGTTTTCGAACGAGCTTTACGGTCTAATCAGAGTGGAACCGCGCATAAGCGTCTCTGTCGTTAAGACAGAGGCGTTTTTTATTTCTCAGAAAGGTTGTTATTACTTTGAACTTAGATAAAGTCTAGCTTCAGCACCCAGCGGCTAGTGTACTTCGCCCTTTTCCCTACGATAAGTCAACATCGGATCGCTACGCTCTCCGTGTTTCCTTTATCTCAGTCAAAGTGCTCCAGTCCATACGCCGCTAAACGGGTGCTTACGCTTTATAAATAAGGGGGAGAATGGTAATGTTCAAGAAGTTGAGGGAGGACGTTGAGGTTGTTTTTGAACAAGATCCAGCAGCAAGAAGTCATTTAGAAGTAATCTTGACGTATTCAGGCTTACATGCCATTTGGTCACATCGACTCGCACATGCACTCTTTAATCGGAAATTATTTTTCCTTGCCAGGGTTATATCACAAGTAAGCCGATTTTTTACGGGAATTGAAATACATCCCGGGGCAAAAATAGGCAGACGATTTTTTATTGACCATGGTATGGGTGTCGTTATAGGGGAAACGTGTGAAATTGGGGATAATGTAACTATATATCAAGGGGTGACCCTTGGTGGAACGGGTAAAGAAAAAGGAAAGCGGCATCCGACGATTAAGGATAATGTTCTGATTGCCACAGGTGCAAAGGTACTAGGTTCAATAACGGTGGGTGAAAACTCCAAAGTTGGCGGCGGCTCGGTTGTATTGAGAGAAGTTCCTCCTAATTCAACGGTAGTTGGGATTCCCGGGAGAGTCGTCATTCAGGATGGAAGAAGAATTACCAGGGACTTGGACCACTGTGACATGCCGGACCCTGTTGCAGACCGCTTTAAAGAAATGCAAAATGATCTGGATAAGTTAATGCATGAACTCGAAGAATTAAAAGGAGAAAGGATAAAAATCAATGGCCATTCAACTTTATAATACACTAACACGCAAGAAGGAAACGTTCGTACCGCTTGAAGAAGGAAAAGTAAAAATGTATGTTTGCGGTCCGACGGTCTATAATTATATTCATATCGGTAATGCCCGTCCGGCGATCGTCTTTGATACGGTTCGGCGCTATATGGAATATCGCGGCTATGAGGTACATTATGTTTCTAACTTCACCGATGTTGATGACAAATTGATTCGAGCAGCCAATCAGTTAGGCGAAAGTGTGCCGGCGATTGCTGACAGATTTATTAATGCCTATTATGAAGATGTGACAGCATTAGGCTGCCAGAAGGCGGATGTTCACCCACGGGTAATGGAAAATATGGATATTATCATTGATTTCATCAGTCAATTAGTCGAAAAGGGCTACGCCTATGAATCTGCCGGCGATGTTTATTTCCGGACGAGAAAATTTGATGATTATGGGAAGCTGTCGCATCAATCGATTGATGACTTGCAGGTAGGGGCAAGAATTGAAGTCGGGGACCGAAAACAAGACGACTTAGACTTTGCTTTATGGAAAGCGGCTAAGGAAGGGGAAATCTACTGGGAGAGCCCATGGGGACTTGGTCGTCCCGGCTGGCATATCGAGTGCTCCGCGATGGCGAAAAAGTATTTGGGCGAAACCATTGATATTCATGCTGGTGGACAGGATTTAACTTTCCCGCATCATGAAAATGAAATTGCTCAGTCAGAAGCCTTGTCAGGAAAGTTATTTTCTCGTTACTGGATGCACAATGGCTATATCAATATTGACAATGAAAAAATGTCTAAATCATTAGGGAATTTTGTCCTTGTTCATGACATTATTAAAAAGCATAATCCGCAAGTGTTACGGTTTTTCATGTTATCAGTTCATTACCGTAATCCGATTAACTATAGCGAGGAATTACTGGAGAGCACGAGAGCAGCATTTGAACGTTTAACAACTTCCTATCAAAACTTAAAGCATCGCAAAGAAGCTAGCACGGACTTAACAGATACAAATCAGGAATGGCTTGAAAAGATTGCAAAATTGCACCAAGAATACATTGAAGCAATGGATGATGATTTTAACACAGCAAAAGCTATTTCCGTTTTATTTGACCTCTCGAAACTAGCTAATTATTATCTTTTAGAAAAAAATACAGCGGTTGAAGTGATTGATGCTTTCACAACACAATTTGAAGAGTTATTCCATGTCTTAGGGCTGACATTTGAAAAAGAAGAAATGCTTGACGAAGAGATCGATGCGCTGATTGAAAAGCGAATCCAGGCTCGGAAAGACCGGAACTTCCAATTGTCTGACCAAATTAGAGACCAGTTAAAAGAAATGAATATTATTTTAGAAGATACACCGCAGGGTACAAGGTGGAAGAGAGGCTAATTCATGCTTGAATATCAAAATACAATCGATGTTAAACAATTGAATAGTCTCGCCCTTGCCTACATGGGTGACGCCATTTATGAAACGTATGTAAGGCGCCACCTCCTCTATAGCGGAAAGGTAAGGCCCAATCAGTTGCATCGGACAGGGACCACTTACGTGTCGGCGAAAGCACAAAGCCGAATTCTTTTTCACATGATCGATGATCAACTGCTCGATGAAGAGGAACTAGCGGTGGTTATGCGCGGTAGAAATGCGAAATCGGGGACTGTACCTAAAAACACGGATGTCCAAACCTATCATTACAGCACAGCTTTTGAAGCATTGATGGGGTATCTATATTTAACTGGTAAAATAGTGCGTTTAGAAGAGCTTATTCAAAGATCATTTTTATTTGTGGATGAAAGAAAGGAGGAACGCTAGATGGAACAAGAATATATTGTTGGCAAAAACCCGGTCATCGAAGCGCTAAAATCAGAAAGGGATATTAATAAGATCTTAATTGCTGAAGGATCGCAGCGAGGCCAAATGCAGCAAATTACTCAATTAGCCAAAGAAGCAAATGTGATTGTTCAATTTGTACCAAAGAAAAAAATTGATCAAATCGCTGATGAAAATCATCAAGGGGTTCTTGCTTATGTGGCTGCTTATCAATATGCAGAAATGGATGACTTGTTTGCCGCAGCAGAAAAGAAAAACGAATCGCCCTTCTTTTTGTTATTGGATGAAATTGAAGACCCTCATAACTTAGGGTCCATCATGAGAACGGCAGATTCCGTGGGGGCTCATGGCATCATTATCCCGAAGCGGCGCGCTGTTGGGCTAACCGCAACAGTCGCTAAAGCTTCGACAGGTGCGATTGAATATATCCCTGTTGTTCGTGTTACGAATATGGCAAGAACCATCGATGAATTGAAAGAGCGGGGTATTTGGATTGCGGGAACTGATGCAAAAGGGAAAGATGATTACCGCCAATTAGACGGAACCCTGCCACTAGGCTTGGTTATTGGCAGTGAAGGAAAAGGGATGGGAAGGCTGATTCGTGATAAATGCGATTTTCTCATTCATTTGCCGATGGTTGGTAAAGTAACCTCCCTAAATGCCTCTGTTGCTGCTGCTTTACTGATGTATGAGGTATATCGAAAACGACACACACTTGAGGGATAGTAATGGATATCCTGCTTGTCGACGGATATAACATTATCGGGGCCTGGCCAGAACTAAGAGCGTTAAAGGAACATGATTTACCTGCCGCACGTGACCGCTTAGTAGAGAGAATGGCTGAATACCAGGCCTATTCCGGTTTTCGTGTGATTGTTGTATTTGATGCCTATTATGTACAAGGGACGGAAAAAAAGTATAGAAATCATAAGATAGAAGTTATTTTTACAAAAGAAAACGAGACGGCAGATGAGCGGATTGAAAAGTTGGCAATCAGTCTGAGTAATCGAAAAACGCAAGTCCATGTGGCGACTTCCGATTTTACAGAGCAATGGGCCATTTTTGGACAAGGTGCATTAAGGAAGTCAGCCCGTGAATTGCTGATTGAAATGTCTTCCATTGAAAAAGGGATCGAAAAGAAAGTCAAAACCATTCAAGAAAAAAGGCCTGCTTCCAAAATAAAGATAAGTGATGAAATGGCAGAAATTTTTGAAAAATGGCGCAGAGGACAAAAGTGAACGTGGACTAATAAATAGTTGTCATGTATACTATTACTAACTATGCTTGTTCGGTGGAGGGGATCGACTTTGAGTACGGACTTCGGAACTAAGATTAACCAGCAATTTCTTCTAATGGATGACGAAGGAATTGTTGATTTAGTGCACCATGGTGATAGTGAAGCATTGGATTATTTAATCCACAAATATCGTAACTTTGTACGTGCAAAAGCAAGGTCTTATTTTCTAATTGGTGCGGACAAAGAAGATATTGTCCAAGAAGGTATGATCGGACTGTATAAAGCCATTCGTGACTTTCGCGAGGACAAACTTACCTCCTTTAAGGCATTTGCTGAGTTATGTATCACTCGTCAAATCATTACAGCCATTAAGACGGCCACACGCCAAAAGCATATCCCGTTAAATTCTTACGTTTCATTGGACAAGCCTATTTATGATGAAGAATCAGACCGAACATTGATGGATGTTTTGTCAGGGACAAAGGTTCTTGACCCCGAGGAACTGATTATTAATCAAGAAGAGTTTGACCATATCGAAGTGAAAATGACTGAATTACTAAGTGACCTGGAAAGAAAGGTATTAGCCCTCTATTTAGATGGGCAATCCTACCAAGAAATCTCAGAAGAGCTTAATCGTCATGTGAAGTCGATTGATAATGCCCTTCAGCGCGTAAAAAGAAAGCTGGAGCGGTATTTAGAACTCCGTGAATTTTCACTTTAAGAGTAAGCGTTATCTAAATATGTCATATAATTGAACCAATCACGGGAGTCATTGACAATAATTAGGACTCATGTTACATTCTAAAAGATAAAGTAGAAAATTGGGTAAAGGTGTCGAATATGAGTAGAAAAGTAATCCTTTCCTGTTCTGTTTGCAGCTCGCGGAATTATTCAACTATCAGCAAACAGACACAAACAGAGAGATTAGAATTGAAAAAATTCTGTAAAACCTGTACCACCCATACCATTCATAGAGAAACAAAATAATCTATAGATTTTCGTTGTTATTTTTAGATTTTGGGGGTTACTTAACATGCAACGCATAAAGAAGTTCTTCAGTGAAATTTTCCGTGAGATGAGAAAAGTTAGCTGGCCAAAACGTGGGGAACTAACGCGCTCTACAATTACTGTATTATCGACTGTTGTTTTTTTTGCAGCGTTCTTTGCGGTTCTAGATTTAGGAATTTCAAAATTGATTCGCTTAATTCTTGAATAATAAATCAACTTTCATGGTATAATGGTGATTAATAAAGGAATTTTTATCTAAAGCCCGTTTCACGGGTTTTTTATTTGCTTAAAAAATAGTCTTTGAATAAATGTAGGGAGGGACGGACGTTCTAGTCCTCTTAAATGGAAAAAAATTGGTATGTTTTGCATACTTACTCAGGTTATGAAAATAAGGTAAAAGCTAATTTAGAAAAACGAGTTGAATCGATGGGTATGACCGATAAGATTTTTCGGGTGGTTGTTCCTGAAGAAGAAGAAACAGAAATCAAAAATGGTAAGTCGAAGGTAGTCAAGCGTAAAGTGTTCCCTGGCTATGTATTAGTTGAAATTGTGATGACAGACGATTCCTGGTATGTGGTTCGTAACACTCCTGGAGTAACCGGGTTTGTTGGTTCATCAGGTGGTGGCTCAAAACCTACTCCATTGCTTCCTGAAGAAGTAGTTGTGATCCTGAAGAGAATGGGTATGACGGAAAAACGTGTCGATGCTAATTATGAGTTAGGTGAAACGGTCCGCGTGAAGGAAGGTCCATTTGCCAACTTTACTGGTACGGTTGAAGAAATGGATAAGGATCGCTCGAAACTGAAGGTTCTTGTCAATATGTTTGGTCGTGACACCCCGGTAGAACTGGAATTCACCCAAATTGAGAAGCTGGATTAAGGAAGCTTAAGAGCTCTTTTTATGGCATTGATCAAAGAAAAATAATCTTATATTGTAAAAAAACTTGAAATCATTTTTAAAAAGTGGTAATATTTCATAGGTCAGTATGTCTCCATGTGAGACAAGACTTATGTTAAGTTCTTTATGATCAATAGATAAAGACAGATGCCTGAGTGGGAGGATTCTGAAAAGATTCCTATTACCACATCACGGACTTTAAGGAGGTGTGTCTCGTGGCTAAAAAAGTAATTAAAGTCGTTAAGTTACAAATCCCTGCTGGGAAAGCAAACCCTGCGCCACCAGTTGGTCCTGCATTAGGTCAAGCCGGTGTTAACATCATGGGATTCTGTAAAGAATTTAACGCTCGTACAGCTGATCAAGCTGGTTTGATCATTCCTGTTGAAATCACGGTTTTTGAAGACCGTTCATTTACATTTATTACGAAAACTCCTCCTGCTGCCGTTTTATTGAAAGTAGCAGCTGGAATTCAGTCAGGTTCTGGTGAACCTAACCGTAATAAGGTAGCAACAGTAAAGCGTGATACAGTACGCGAGATTGCGGAACAAAAAATGCCTGACCTAAACGCAGCTAGCGTTGAAGCGGCAATGCGCATGGTCGAAGGTACTGCACGCAGCATGGGTATTGTCATCGAAGACTAATTCATGTTGAACTGTTTGGTGTAATGAAGGGGGTTGCGACGCTGATATTTCTCACTCGCAACCTTTATTCGTGGGAGGTTATTCCGCTAAAACCACAATCTAGGAGGAAATTAAAATGGCTAAAAAAGGTAAAAAGTATTTAGAAGCTTCAAAGCTTGTAGATCGCCTAAAAGCATATCCAATTGCTGAAGCAATTGATCTTGCTAAAAAAACAAACTTCACTAAATTCGATGCAACTCTAGAAGTAGCATTTCGTTTAGGTGTAGACCCTAAGAAAGCTGACCAACAAATCCGTGGTGCAGTCGTGCTTCCAAACGGAACTGGTAAAACGCAACGCGTTCTAGTTTTCGCTAAGGGTGAAAAAGTTAAAGAAGCAGAAGCAGCTGGAGCTGATTATGTAGGTGATGCAGAGTACATCAACAAAATCCAACAAGGTTGGTTTGAATTTGATGTAATCGTAGCAACTCCTGACATGATGGGTGAAGTTGGTAAGCTTGGTCGTGTCTTAGGACCTAAAGGTTTAATGCCAAACCCTAAAACTGGTACAGTTACATTTGATGTAACTCGTGCGATTAATGAAATTAAAGCTGGTAAAGTTGAATACCGTGTAGACAAGTCTGGTAACATTCATGTTCCTATCGGTAAAGCATCTTTCGAAAACGAAAAGCTTGTTGAAAACTTCAACACTATCTTTGAAACTATGGTAAAAGTGAAGCCATCTGCTGCAAAAGGTACTTACATGAAGAACGTAACTGTTGCTTCTACAATGGGACCTGGCGTGAAAGTTGACCCTTCATCAGTAACAGTTAAGTAAATTTTCCCAATTGACAATCTAGAATAGATTTTATATAATCTATTTTGTTGTTTAAAATAAAAACATTTGTACTGAAGACAGCAGGTGCGTTTCGACGCTTAATTCCCTGCCGAGGTAATGCGATAGAATTGGCTGAACTTATTCAGCTGTTGTATGCTGCCTCCATGTCACCGATTGATATGGAGGCTTTAATTTGCCTGGTATGAATGTAGATAATCTACAGGAGGTGTAAAGATGAGCAGTGTAATCGAATTAAAGAAACAAGTCGTTGATGAAATTACTGATAAGTTAAAGAAGAGCGTTTCAACAGTTGTTGTTGATTATCGTGGTCTATCAGTTGCGGAAGTAACTGAACTTCGTAAACAACTTCGTGAAGCAGGCGTTGAATTCAAAGTTTACAAAAACTCAATGGTTCGCCGCGCGGCTGAAGCTGCTGAACTTGCTGGCTTAAACGCTGCTTTAACAGGTCCTAACGCAATTGCGTTCAGTACTGAAGATGTAGTAGCACCAGCTAAAATCTTGAATGACTTCGCGAAAAAGCATGAAGCACTTGAACTTAAAGCAGGTGTAATTGAAGGAAACGTTGCAACAGCTGAAGAAATTAAAGCTCTTGCTGACCTACCATCACGCGAAGGTTTACTATCTATGTTACTCAGCGTACTACAAGCACCAATCCGCAACCTTGCTCTTGTTACAAAAGCAGTTGCAGAACAAAAAGAAGAACAAGGCGCATAGAAAAGCGGAAGCGACCGCTTAGCAACGTATGGCCTGGAGCGCTTCGAACTGAGATAAAGGAAACACGGGGAGCTCTCTTCGAGCCGATGTTGACTTATCGTAGGGAGAAGAGCGAAGGACACTAGCTGCTGGGAGCTGAAGCTAGACAATCTTAACGCTCAATCAAATAAATTTGAACGAAAACTAAGGAGGAAATTAATCATGACTAAAGAACAAATCATTGAAGCAGTTAAAACTATGACTGTTTTAGAACTTAACGATCTAGTAAAAGCAATCGAAGAAGAATTCGGCGTAACTGCAGCAGCACCAGTAGCAATGGGTGGCGCAGCAGTAGCAGCTGTTGAAGAGCAAACTGAATTTGACGTAATCCTTGCTAGCCCTGGAGATCAAAAAATCAAGGTTATCAAAGCTGTTCGTGAAATCACAGGTCTTGGTCTTAAAGAAGCAAAAGATCTTGTTGACAACACTCCGAAAGCTGTTAAAGAAGGCGTTTCTAAAGAAGAAGCTGAAGAAGTTAAAGCTAAACTTGCTGAAGTTGGAGCAAACGTTGAAGTTAAGTAATTATCAAAAAAATGAGCTCGCTGTATAAGCGGGCTTTTTTTGACTTAACTAAGTTTCTTTTCCTCGTTACTCTTCAATTATTAATATTCCTCGGAGGTGAGTCAAATGTCTGAACACTACTATTCTCGAACACAGAAGGTTGATAGTGACCCGAAATTTTGGGACTACACTTTAAAAAATAATCAATTTCGTTTTAAAACAGATAACGGTGTGTTTTCAAAAAGAGAAGTAGATTTCGGCTCACGGTTATTAATTGAGTCTTTTGAATTGCCGAATGCAGGGGGGTTACTCCTAGATGTTGGCTGTGGCTATGGACCAATCGGTCTTTCTCTTGCAAAGAATTATCATGATCGTATGATACATATGGTTGATGTTAATGAGCGAGCGATTTCCTTGGCGAAGGAAAATGCAGAACTTAATCGGATTGAGAACGTTAAGATTTATGAAAGTGATCGTCTGTTAAATGTAAAAGAAAATACGTTTGCGGCCATATTAACAAATCCACCGATTAGGGCGGGGAAAAAAACTGTTCATGATATTTTTGAACAAAGCTTCGAGCATCTTACATCTCAGGGTGAGCTCTGGGTTGTCATTCAAAAGAAACAAGGGGCACCATCCGCTATTGAAAAATTAAATAATTTATTTAACCGTGTTGAAACTATTGACAAATCCAAAGGTTATTTTGTCATAAGGGCACAAAAAAGTTGACTTGAAAATGTCACTATGATAGCATTATAAAATGCCATCATAATAATTTCCGAATTATTCCTTAAAAACGTTATTTCTTAGCGTATAAAATAGGGATATTAAGGAAATGATGACAAAATAATAGTCTAAATGTGAAAATGTGGTTTTTTAGTAAAAACCCTTTTTCTTTTTGTTTACGGAAAGGATGTAAATTCCAGCTCCGTAAACGCTTATAAATTTTAATAATAACGCTTGATTTGAGGGGTGAATCAGTTGACAGGTCAACTAGTTCAGTATGGACGACACCGCCAACGAAGAAGTTACGCACGAATCAGTGAAGTTTTAGAATTACCAAATCTTATTGAAATCCAAACCTCTTCCTATCAATGGTTTCTTGATGAAGGTTTGCGTGAAATGTTCCAGGATATTTCACCAATAGAAGATTTTACTGGTAACCTATCACTAGAATTTATTGATTACAGCCTTGGCGATCCAAAGTATTCTGTGGAAGAATCAAAAGAACGGGACGTTACATATTCTGCTCCATTACGTGTAAAAGTACGTCTTGTAAACAAAGAAACAGGCGAAGTAAAAGATCAAGATGTATTTATGGGTGATTTTCCACTTATGACTGAGACAGGTACGTTTGTCATTAACGGGGCAGAACGTGTTATTGTTTCACAATTAGTGCGTTCTCCGAGCGTTTACTTTAGTGGAAAACTCGATAAAAATGGGAAACGTGGCTATTCGGCTACTGTCATTCCGAACCGCGGCGCTTGGCTGGAGTATGAAACAGACGCCAAAGATGTCGTATATGTGAGAATAGATCGTACTCGGAAACTGCCCGTTACGGTTCTTTTGCGTGCACTTGGCTTCGGCTCTGATCAAGAAATCATTGAATTGATCGGGGATAACGAGTATATCCGTAATACATTAGAAAAGGACAATACAGAAGGTGTTGACAAAGCGCTTCTAGAAATTTATGAGCGTCTTCGTCCAGGTGAACCGCCTACTGTTGAAAACGCAAAGAGTCTATTAATTTCGCGTTTCTTTGATCCAAAGCGCTATGACCTCGCTAATGTTGGTCGTTATAAAATTAATAAAAAGCTTCATATTAAAAACCGCTTATTTAACCAGCGTTTAGCAGAATCCCTTGCGGATCCTGAAACTGGTGAAATTATTGCTGAAAAAGGTACTGTTCTAGACAGACGAAATCTGGATAGAGTTTTGCCAGCCCTAGAAAAGAATATTAATTTCAAAGGCTTCAATCCTTATGGCGGCGTAGTGGCAGAGGAAATTACTCTTCAGGACATTAAGATTTATGCTCCTGGCGATGAGAACGAAAAAGTAATTAATGTCTTAGGTAACGCCTATGTGGCCGAACCAATTAAAAATATTACACCTGCTGATATCATTGCATCGATTAGCTACTTCTTCAATTTATTGCATGGAGTAGGCGATACCGATGATATTGACCATCTAGGAAACAGACGTCTTCGCTCTGTAGGAGAACTCCTTCAAAATCAGTTCCGAATCGGATTATCCCGTATGGAACGTGTGGTTCGCGAAAGAATGTCTATCCAAGATACAGCAACGATCACACCGCAACAATTGATTAATATTCGTCCGGTAATTGCTTCAATTAAGGAATTCTTCGGAAGTTCACAATTATCGCAATTCATGGATCAAACGAATCCGCTTGCTGAATTAACTCACAAGCGTCGTCTCTCTGCCTTAGGACCTGGTGGTTTAACGCGTGAACGGGCAGGCTTTGAAGTTCGTGACGTTCACTACTCCCATTACGGTCGTATGTGTCCGATTGAAACACCAGAGGGACCGAACATTGGTCTGATTAACTCGTTATCATCATATGCAAAAGTAAACCGGTTTGGATTCATTGAAACACCTTACCGTCGTGTCGACCCTGATACCGGAAAGGTAACAAGCCGAATTGATTACTTAACTGCGGATGAAGAAGATAACTATGTTACAGCGCAAGCAAATTCTCGTCTAAGTGACGATGGTTCCTTCGTTGATGAAGATGTTGTTGCTCGTTTCCGTGGTGAAAACACGGTCGTTAAACGTGAGCGAATTGATTATATGGATGTATCGCCAAAGCAGGTTGTATCTGCGGCAACAGCATGTATTCCGTTCCTTGAAAACGATGACTCTAACCGTGCTCTAATGGGAGCGAACATGCAGCGTCAAGCAGTCCCGCTTATGCAGCCAGAAGCTCCAAGAGTTGGAACAGGTATGGAATATGTATCTGGTAAAGACTCAGGTGCTGCGGTTATCTGTAAGCACGAAGGTATTGTTGAACACGTGGAAGCACGTGAAGTGTGGGTACGCCGCATAAATGTGGTGGACGGTCAGGAAGTAAGAGGAAATCTTGATAAATACCGCATGCTTAAATTCATTCGTTCCAATCAAGGAACTTGTTATAACCAACGACCAATTGTCGCTGTAGGCAACCACGTAACAAAAGGTGAAATTCTTGCTGATGGTCCATCAATGGAATTAGGGGAATTAGCCCTTGGACGTAACGTTCTTGTTGCCTTCATGACATGGGATGGCTATAACTATGAAGATGCGATTATTATGAGTCAGCGTTTAGTGAAAGATGATGTCTATACATCGATTCATATTGAAGAATACGAGTCAGAATCTCGTGATACAAAACTTGGACCAGAAGAAATCACACGTGATATACCAAACGTTGGAGAAGATGCTCTTCGCAACTTGGATGAGCGTGGAATTATTCGTACGGGTGCAGAAGTGAAAGATGGAGACTTGTTAGTTGGTAAAGTAACGCCAAAAGGAGTTACCGAATTAACAGCTGAAGAACGTCTTTTACACGCAATCTTTGGAGAAAAGGCACGTGAAGTTCGTGATACGTCACTTAGAGTTCCACATGGCGGCGGCGGTATCGTTCTTGATGTTAAAGTCTTTAATCGTGAAGATGGCGATGAACTTCCACCAGGTGTGAATCAGCTTGTCCGCGCTTATATTGTTCAGAAACGTAAGATCTCTGAAGGGGATAAAATGGCGGGACGTCATGGTAACAAAGGGGTAATCTCACGGATTTTACCGGAAGAAGATATGCCGTTTTTACCAGATGGCACACCAGTCGATATAATGTTAAATCCATTGGGCGTACCATCACGGATGAACATTGGACAGGTGCTTGAGCTTCACCTTGGAATGGCAGCCCGTTACCTAGGAATTCATGTAGCTTCGCCGGTATTTGACGGAGCGCGTGAGGAAGATGTTTGGGGGACGATTGAAGAAGCAGGCATGGCCCGCGATGCTAAAACCGTTCTTTATGATGGCCGATCTGGGGAACCATTTGATAACCGTGTCTCTGTAGGTGTCATGTATATGATTAAACTTGCCCACATGGTTGATGATAAACTCCATGCCCGTTCAACGGGTCCTTACTCACTTGTTACGCAACAGCCACTGGGCGGTAAAGCTCAATTTGGTGGACAGCGTTTCGGTGAGATGGAAGTTTGGGCACTTGAAGCATACGGAGCAGCATACACCCTTCAAGAAATCCTTACCGTTAAATCCGATGACGTGGTTGGTCGTGTGAAAACTTATGAAGCTATCGTCAAAGGTGAAAATGTTCCGGAACCAGGTGTTCCAGAATCATTCAAAGTATTAATTAAAGAGCTTCAGAGTCTAGGAATGGATGTCAAAATCCTGTCTGGTGATGAAGAAGAAATAGAAATGCGCGATACGGAAGATGACGATGACTTACAACAAGTCGACACGTTAAACATTGTTCCTGAGCAAGCACTTGAATCAGAAAAAGTCGGTTCAAAAGAGTAAATATATATTATGAGTAGGAGCGCATATAGCGCTCCAACTTTTGTACGTGATAAGGGTATAACCTGGATATCAAAAGGGAGGTAGGCCCCTTGCTGGATGTTAATAATTTTGAGTATATGAAGATTGGTCTTGCTTCACCCGATAAAATCCGTTCATGGTCTTTCGGAGAAGTCAAGAAACCAGAAACGATTAACTATCGTACATTAAAGCCTGAAAAGGATGGCTTGTTCTGTGAACGAATTTTTGGTCCTACAAAGGATTGGGAATGTCATTGCGGAAAGTACAAGCGTGTACGTTATAAAGGTGTCGTTTGTGACCGTTGTGGAGTAGAAGTAACACGTGCTAAAGTTCGTCGTGAACGAATGGGGCATATCGAGCTTGCTGCACCAGTTTCACATATTTGGTACTTTAAAGGTATTCCGAGCCGAATGGGACTTGTTTTAGACATGTCTCCAAGAGCTTTAGAGGAAATCATCTACTTTGCTTCATATGTAGTTACGGAATCCGGAGACACAGCTCTAGATAAAAAACAGCTATTATCTGAAAAAGAATATCGCGCATACCGTGAAAAGTACGGAAACAAATTCCAAGCTTCCATGGGAGCAGAAGCGATTAAAAAGCTTCTTTTTGATATCGATTTAAATAAAGAGGTAGACGCATTAAAAGAGGAATTAAAAAGTGCACAAGGTCAGCGTCGTACCCGTGCGATTAAACGCCTTGAAGTATTAGAAGCATTCCGTGGGTCAGGAAATGAGCCTTCATGGATGATTCTTGACGTTCTTCCTGTTATACCTCCTGAACTTCGCCCAATGGTTCAATTGGATGGAGGAAGATTTGCAACATCCGACTTAAATGATCTTTACCGTCGGGTAATTAATCGTAATAACCGCTTAAAGCGTTTGTTAGATCTAGGTGCACCAAGTATTATTGTTCAGAATGAAAAACGGATGCTTCAAGAAGCGGTTGATGCCTTGATTGATAACGGCCGTCGTGGTCGTCCAGTTACAGGACCGGGTAACCGTCCATTGAAGTCACTTTCCCATATGTTAAAAGGAAAGCAAGGCCGTTTCCGTCAAAACCTACTTGGAAAGCGTGTTGACTATTCAGGTCGTTCCGTTATCGTTGTAGGACCGAACTTAAAAATGTATCAATGTGGACTTCCGAAAGAAATGGCGCTAGAACTATTTAAGCCATTTGTTATGAAGGAACTCGTTGAAAAAGGGTTAGCCCATAATATTAAATCAGCCAAACGTAAGATTGAAAGAGTATCTCCAGATGTGTGGGATGTACTTGAAGATGTTATCAGAGAACATCCGGTATTATTAAACCGTGCCCCTACATTGCATAGATTAGGGATTCAGGCTTTTGAACCGACACTAGTTGAAGGACGTGCGATTCGTCTTCATCCTCTTGTATGTACTGCATACAATGCGGACTTTGATGGTGACCAAATGGCTGTTCACGTACCGCTTTCATCAGAAGCACAAGCAGAAGCACGTCTTTTAATGCTTGCAGCACAAAATATCCTAAACCCTAAAGATGGTAAGCCGGTTGTTACTCCTTCCCAGGACATGGTATTAGGTAACTATTACTTAACTTTGGAAAGAGAAGGCGCTGTCGGCGAGGGAATGATCTTTAAAGATACAAATGAAGCAGTACTTGCTTATCAAAACGGCTATGTTCACTTCCATACTCGTGTAGCTGTCCATGCAGGTTCATTAGGAAATGAAACATTCACAGAAGAACAAAATCATAAGTTATTAATCACTACGGTGGGTAAGCTTATTTTTAATGAAATTCTGCCAAAATCATTCCCGTATATTAATGAACCGACTAGACATAATTTAGAAGTTGAAACACCTGTCAAATATTTTGTTGAAAAAGGCGAAGACATTAAGGCAAAGATTCAGTCAATGCCATTAATTGATCCGTTCAAAAAGAAAATTCTTGGGAATATCATTGCGGAAGTATTCAAGCGTTTCAAGATTACCGAAACATCAAAAATGCTTGACCGCATGAAGGACTTGGGCTTTAAGCATTCAACGAAAGCAGGACTTACGGTTGGTGTAGCTGACATTGTCGTACTTCCTGAAAAGCAGGAAATTCTTCATGAAGCACAAAGTAAAGTAGATAATGTTATGAAGCAATTCAGACGTGGTCTAATTACCGAAGATGAGCGTTACGATCGTGTTATTGCTGTCTGGAGTGCTGCAAAAGATACCATTCAAGGGAAACTAATGAAATCCCTGAATAAATCGAATCCAATCTTTATGATGAGTGATTCCGGTGCCCGTGGTAACGCCTCTAACTTTACACAGTTAGCTGGTATGCGTGGTCTGATGGCCAACCCGGCTGGTCGAATTATTGAATTACCGATTAAATCAAGTTTCCGTGAAGGATTAACCGTATTAGAGTACTTTATCTCGACACATGGTGCGCGTAAAGGTCTTGCTGATACAGCCTTGAAAACGGCTGACTCCGGTTACTTAACACGTCGTCTTGTTGACGTTGCACAGGATGTAATTGTCCGTGAAGATGATTGTGGTACAGATCGCGGTTTCTTAATCAGTGCCTTAAAAGATGGAACAGAAATAATCGAAGGACTGGATGAGCGCTTAATTGGCCGTCATGCTCGGACTGCGATCAGACATCCGGAAACCAAAGAAGTGCTTGTTCCTGAAAACGGCTTGATTACTGAGGATTTAGCAGAGATTATTGTGGGTGCAGGTATTGAAACAGTAAAAATCCGCTCGGCATTTACATGTAATACACGTCATGGTGTATGTAAGAAATGTTATGGCCGCAACCTGGCAACAGGTCAAGAGGTTGAAGTGGGTGAATCTGTTGGTATTATTGCAGCGCAATCAATCGGTGAGCCAGGTACACAGTTAACAATGCGTACCTTCCACACAGGCGGTGTTGCGGGAGACGATATTACACAAGGTTTACCGCGTATCCAAGAGATTTTTGAAGCACGTAACCCTAAAGGTCAAGCAGTTATCACCGAAATTGAAGGTGTAGTTGTTGGAATTAATGAAGGCCGTGACCGCCAGCATGAGATTGTTGTTCAAGGTGAAGTGGAATCAAGAACATACAATGCACCTTATACAGCACGCTTAAAAGTGGCAGTTAATGACCATGTCGCTCGTGGTGAAGAGTTAACTGAAGGTTCGATTGACCCGAAAGAATTAATCCGGGTGAAAGACGTTACTTCGGTTCAAGAATACCTATTGAAAGAAGTTCAGAAAGTTTACCGTATGCAAGGGGTAGAAATTGGTGATAAGCACGTGGAAGTAATGGTCCGTCAGATGCTCCGTAAGGTTCGTGTCGGGGATGCCGGTGAAACAGATGTTCTTCCAGGAACGCTTCTAGATATCCATCAGTTTACTGATGCGAACGAAAAGGCATTGCTAGCAGGTAAATTACCAGCTACAGGTCGCCCGGTATTACTTGGTATTACCAAAGCGTCGCTTGAAACTGATTCATTCCTTTCTGCAGCATCGTTCCAAGAAACAACAAGAGTTCTTACCGATGCAGCAATCAAAGGTAAACGTGATGAATTACTAGGTCTAAAAGAAAATGTTATTATCGGAAAGCTGATTCCAGCTGGAACAGGAATGCCGCGTTATCGTAAAGCAGAGCCTGTGCTCCGTGATACCACTTCTGAAGAAACAGTTACAATTGATTAATAATAGTAAGGGATCTGCTAACTAGCAGATTCCTTATTTTAAGAAAATAATTACTGTGGTGTTGACATCCATTTATTAAAATGATACTATATCAAAGGTGCTCCTATTCACCTGATACTTTGGAGGATATGAACGATGTCTTATGAAAAAGTATTCCAGGCACAAAAGTTCGTTATAGGAACAAAACAAACAGTCAAAGCACTTAAAGAAGGTAATGTCCGAGAGTTGATCGTAGCAAATGACGCTGACCCGAAAGTGACAGTGAAAGTTGTTAATGAAGCTCTTGATATAAATGTTCCTATCCTATATGTGGATTCGATGATAAAACTCGGAAAAGCATGCGGGATTGAAGTTGGTGCTTCAACTGTTGCAATTATCCGCTAAAAGCTGTTTTTGTAGATAGAAAGTCTGCAAGAACTTTGTTTTTGCAAAAAAATGAACCACCTGGATGTGTGGGTTTACAAATAATGAAGGGAGGAAACACAAATGCCAACTATTAACCAATTAGTGCGCAAGCCTCGTCAATCTAAAGAGGAGAAGTCAAAATCACCTGCGCTAAACAAAGGGTATAACAGCTTCAAGAAATCACAAACAAATGTATCTTCACCACAAAAACGCGGTGTATGTACTCGTGTTGGTACAATGACACCAAAGAAACCAAACTCAGCGTTACGTAAATATGCTCGTGTACGTTTGACGAATGGTATTGAGGTGACTGCATACATTCCTGGTATTGGACACAATCTTCAAGAGCACAGCGTTGTTCTTATTCGTGGAGGACGTGTAAAAGACTTACCAGGAGTACGTTATCACATCGTACGTGGAGCACTTGATACAGCCGGTGTTAATAACCGTATGCAAGGTCGTTCTAAATACGGTACAAAGAGACCAAAAGCAGCTAAGAAATAAAACAACTTAAATAGAAGCTTCTTTGAAAGGAGGAAATATAATGCCACGTAAAGGTCCTGTAGCAAAAAGAGACGTGTTACCAGATCCAATTTATAACTCTAAACTAGTTACTCGTTTAATCAACAAAATGATGGTTGACGGTAAAAGAGGTAAGTCGCAAGAAATTCTTTACTCTGCATTCGATACAATCCGTGAACGCTCTGGCAAAGAGCCGATGGAAGTTTTTGAAGCAGCGCTTAAAAACATTATGCCTGTACTTGAAGTTAAAGCACGCCGTGTAGGTGGTGCTAACTACCAAGTTCCAATTGAGGTGCGCCCAGACCGCCGTGCAACTCTAGGTCTTCGTTGGTTAGTGAACTATTCACGTAACCGTGGAGAGAAAACAATGGAAGAGCGTTTAGCGAATGAAATCATGGATGCAGCTAACAATACTGGTGCATCTGTTAAAAAGCGTGAAGATACACACAAAATGGCAGAAGCAAACAAAGCGTTTGCTCACTATCGTTGGTAATCTAACCTTCAATATAAAAACTTTTAAACTAGGAAGGAGAAAGACCCAATGGCAAGAGAGTTCTCCTTAGCAAATACTCGTAATATTGGTATCATGGCCCACATCGATGCTGGTAAAACGACTACCACTGAGCGTGTTCTTTATTACACTGGTCGTATCCATAAGATTGGTGAAACACATGAAGGTGCATCTCAGATGGACTGGATGGAGCAAGAACAAGAACGCGGAATCACAATCACTTCCGCGGCAACAACTGCACAATGGCATGGCCATCGTGTAAACATCATTGATACACCGGGACACGTAGACTTCACTGTTGAAGTTGAACGTTCCCTTCGTGTACTTGATGGTGCAGTAGCAGTACTTGATGCACAATCTGGTGTTGAGCCTCAAACTGAAACCGTTTGGCGCCAAGCAACAACTTATGGTGTACCACGTGTTGTATTTGTAAACAAGATGGATAAAATTGGAGCAGACTTCTTATACTCTGTAGGAACTATCCATGACCGTCTTCAAGCAAATGCGCATCCAATTCAGTTGCCAATCGGTGCTGAAGATCAGTTTGAAGCAATCATTGACCTTGTGGAAATGAATGCAGTATTTTACGGAAACGACTTAGGAACTGATATTGAGGTTCGTGAGATTCCGGAAGAATATAAAGCTCAAGCTGAAGAATACCGTGAAAAGTTAGTTGAAGCAGTAGCGGAGTTAGATGAAGAATTAATGGAGAAATACCTTGGTGGCGAAGAAATCACTAAAGAAGAGCTGAAAGCTGCGATTCGTAAAGGTACCGTTAATGTTGAATTCTACCCAGTTATCTGTGGATCTGCATTCAAAAACAAAGGTGTTCAGTTAATGTTAGATGCTGTTATCGATTACCTTCCGTCACCATTAGATGTACCTGCAATTAAAGGACATGCTGTGGATGATGATGAAGAGATCGTTGAACGTCATTCTAGCGATGAAGAGCCATTCTCTGCTCTTGCATTCAAAGTTATGACTGACCCTTATGTTGGTAAATTAACGTTCTTCCGTGTTTACTCTGGTACATTAGATGCTGGATCATATGTTCAGAACTCTACTAAAGGTAAGCGTGAACGTGTAGGACGTATCCTCCAAATGCATGCAAATAGCCGTCAAGAAATCTCTAAGGTTTATGCCGGTGACATTGCAGCAGCTGTAGGTCTGAAAGATACAACTACTGGTGATACTCTATGTGATGAGAAAAATCTTGTTATCCTAGAGTCAATGGTATTCCCTGAACCAGTAATTCAACTTTCAGTAGAACCAAAATCAAAAGCTGACCAAGACAAAATGACAACTGCACTACAAAAACTTCAAGAAGAAGATCCTACCTTCCGTGCACACACTGACGTTGAAACAGGTCAAGTAATCATTGCTGGTATGGGTGAACTTCACCTTGATATTCTTGTTGACCGTATGCGTCGTGAGTTTAAGGTAGAAGCTAATGTTGGTGCGCCTCAGGTTGCTTATCGCGAAACTTTCCGTGCTTCTGCACAAGTTGAAGGTAAATTCGCACGTCAATCTGGTGGTCGTGGTCAATACGGACACGTTTGGATTGAGTTCTCACCGAATGACGAAGGAAAAGGTTTTGAATTCGTTAACGGTATCGTTGGTGGTGTAGTTCCTCGTGAATACATCCCTGCAGTCCAAGCTGGTCTTGAAGATGCATTAGATCGCGGAGTTCTTGCTGGATATCCTTTAGTTGATATCAAAGCAAGATTATTTGATGGATCATACCATGATGTTGACTCCTCAGAGATGGCGTTTAAAATCGCTGCATCAATGGCACTAAAGAATGCTGCTTCTAAATGTAAGCCAGTTATTCTTGAGCCTATGATGAGAGTTGAAGTTGTTATCCCTGAAGAATATTTAGGAGATATCATGGGACAAATCACTGCTCGTCGTGGCCGCGTTGAAGGTATGGAAGCACGTGGTAATGCACAAGTAGTTCGCTCTAGTGTTCCACTTTCAGAAATGTTTGGTTATGCAACTGCACTTCGTTCAAGTACACAAGGACGTGGAGTATTCTCTATGCACTTCGATCACTATGAAGAAGTACCAAAATCAGTTTCTGAAGAAATTATTAAAAAAAATAAAGGTGAATAATTGATTTTCATCTTTTGATAAAGTATAACTACAATTGTAAGCAGTGGAAGCCGTGATTCTGGGACAACCATGTTCACGGCTTACATAAAAAACTAAACTAAAACTTTTATAATTTAGAGGAGGATTTCCTAATGGGTAAAGCTAAATTCGACCGTTCAAAGCCACACGTTAACATTGGTACAATCGGACACGTTGACCATGGTAAAACAACTTTAACAGCTGCAATCACTTCTGTACTTGCTAAAACTGGTAAAGCAGAAGCTCGTGCATATGATCAAATTGACGGTGCACCAGAAGAAAAAGAACGTGGTATCACAATCTCAACTGCACACGTTGAGTATGAAACAGATACTCGTCACTACGCACACGTAGACTGCCCAGGACACGCTGACTATGTTAAAAACATGATCACTGGTGCAGCACAAATGGACGGCGGTATCCTAGTTGTTTCTGCAACTGACGGCCCAATGCCACAAACTCGTGAGCACATCCTTCTTTCACGTCAAGTAGGTGTACCATACCTTGTTGTATTCATGAACAAGTGTGACATGGTTGACGATGAAGAACTTCTTGAATTAGTAGAAATGGAAATTCGTGATCTATTAACTGAATACGATTTCCCTGGCGATGACACTCCAGTTATCAAAGGTTCTGCTCTTAAAGCATTAGAAGGCGAAGCTGCATGGGAAGAAAAAATTTATGAACTTATGACAGCTGTTGATGAGTGGATCCCAACACCAACTCGTGACACTGACAAGCCTTTCATGATGCCAGTTGAGGATGTATTCTCAATCACTGGTCGTGGAACAGTTGCTACAGGACGTGTTGAGCGTGGTGTAGTTAAAGTTGGTGACGTAGTTGAAATCGTAGGTTTCACTGAAGAGCCAAAATCTACTACTGTAACAGGTGTAGAAATGTTCCGTAAGCTTCTTGACTTCGCTGAAGCAGGAGACAACATTGGTGCCCTTCTTCGTGGTGTAGCACGTGAAGAAATCGAACGTGGTCAAGTATTGGCTAAACCAAAGTCAATCACTCCACACACAAAGTTCAAAGCACAAGTTTACGTTTTATCAAAAGAAGAAGGTGGACGTCACACTCCATTCTTCTCAAACTACCGTCCACAATTCTATTTCCGTACTTCTGATATTACAGGTATCTGTATGCTTCCAGAAGGCACTGAAATGGTTATGCCTGGCGACCACATCGAAATGATCGTTGAACTAATCGCTCCAATCGCTATCGAAGAAGGAACTAAGTTCTCAATTCGTGAAGGTGGACGTACAGTAGGTTCAGGTTCAATCACTACAATCACTGAGTAATTGAATAGCAGTAGTAACTTTGGTTACGAAGCTGATCAATGATCACAATAGTAGAAGCAGATGGGTGACGATCCATCTGCTTTTTTGATGTCTAAAAGCAAACTTTAAATCGTGTTTCTTCTATATAAATATATATATGAACTTTCTAAATTGTCTAGCTTCAGCTCCCAGCGGCTAGTGGACTTCGCTCTTCTCCCTACGATAAGTCAAGCACGAATGCGCTAATGCACTCCGTGTTTCCTTTATCTCAGTCGAAGCGCTCCAGTCCATACGCCGCTAAGCGGTCGCTTCTGCTTTTCTAATTAGGATATTTCTGGAGATTGATAATAATAGTTGAAAAAGCGAATAACAGCCGCTATAATAGGAAAAGTGTTCGAAACAGAAACATAAAGAAAAAAACATAATAGGTGTTGCGTTTCTTATATGTTTTATGTATAATAGACAATGTTGGTCTTTGACTGCGATGATGTGGAAGGTTGCTGACACACCCGGCCGCTTTGCCATGGCGAGTGTGTGAGGGAAATTTCCACTGAGAAGGTCTATTTTAAAAATAGGCGAATAAAGGAGGGAAAATAATGGCAAAACAAAAAATTCGTATCCGTTTAAAAGCGTATGATCACAGAATCCTTGATCAATCTGCAGAAAAAATCGTTGAAACAGCAAAACGTTCTGGTGCGGCTGTATCTGGTCCAATTCCGTTACCAACCGAAAAAACTATTTACACGATTCTTCGTGCGGTTCATAAGTACAAAGATTCACGTGAGCAATTCGAACAACGGACACATAAGCGTCTAATCGACATCGTTAACCCAACTCCACAAACAGTTGATGCGTTAATGCGTTTAGATTTACCATCTGGTGTTGATATCGAAATTAAACTTTAATCAAAATAAATGATAAATAATCTAGGAGGTGTGACTTAAATGACCAAAGGAATCTTAGGAAGAAAGATTGGTATGACTCAAGTATTTGCTGCTAACGGCAACTTAATTCCTGTAACTGTAGTTGAAGTAGCTCCAAACGTTGTACTTCAAAAGAAATCAGTTGAAAGCGACGGTTATGTTGCGGTTCAAGTTGGTTTTGAAGATAAACGTGAAAAGTTATCTAACAAACCGGAAAAAGGCCATGTTGCTAAAGCAAACACTGCTCCTAAGCGCTTCGTTCGCGAATTCCGCGGAGATGACTTAGCAAGCTATGAAGTTGGTCAAGAAGTCAAAGTTGATATTTTCGCTGCTGGAGATATCGTAGATGTAACAGGAATCTCAAAGGGTAAAGGTTTCCAAGGTGTAATCAAACGCCACGGACAATCACGCGGCCCAATGGCTCACGGTTCTCGTTATCACCGTCGTCCTGGTTCAATGGGACCAGTTGCTCCAAACCGCGTATTCAAAGGTAAACTATTACCAGGTCGTATGGGTGGAGAACAAATCACTGTACAAAACCTTGAAATTGTTAAGGTTGATGCAGAGCGTAACTTACTTTTAATCAAAGGTAATGTACCAGGCGCGAAAAAAGCTCTATTAAAAATTAAAGGTGCAATTAAAGCATAGTCACTTTTTAAGAAAGGAGGAACAAAGGAATGCCTAAAGTAGCATTATTAAACCAAACCGGATCACAAGTTGGTGATATCGAACTTAATGATTCTGTATTTGGTATTGAGCCTAACCAGCACGTATTATTTGAAGCGATTATTATGCAAAGAGCTTCATTGCGTCAAGGTACTCATAAAACTAAAATTCGTTCTGAAGTACGCGGCGGTGGTCGTAAGCCATGGCGTCAAAAAGGAACTGGACGCGCTCGTCAAGGGTCAATCCGTTCTCCACAATGGCGCGGAGGTGGTACTGTATTCGGTCCAACACCACGCAGCTACGCTTACAAATTACCTAAAAAGGTTCGTCGTTTAGCAATCAAATCTGCACTTTCTTCTAAAGTATTAGAAGAGAATATGTTAGTGTTAGATATTTTAGCTTTCGATTCACCAAAAACAAAAGATTTTAAAACTGTTTTAAGCGGTCTTTCCGTTGACAAAAAAGCATTGATCGTTACAGCTGACCTTGATGAAAATGTAGCACTTTCTGCTCGTAATATTCCTGGTATCACAGTAGTAACAGCTAGCGGAATTAACGTACTAGATGTTGTTAATCATGAGAAATTAATCATGACTAAAGCAGCGGTTGAAAAAGTAGAGGAGGTGCTTGCATAATGGATGCACGCGATATCATTAAGCGCCCCGTTATCACTGAACGTACTACTGACCTAATGGCTGAAAAGAAATATACTTTTGAAGTAGATGTGAGAGCTAACAAAACTCAAGTTAAAGATGCTATTGAAGAAATCTTTAGTGTTGATGTTGAGAAAGTTAACATCATGAACTACAAAGGTAAATTTAAGCGTATGGGAAAATTCGGTGGTTACACAAACAAACGTCGTAAAGCAATTGTAAAACTAACAACTGATAGCAAAGAAATCGAATTCTTTGAAGCATAAGCATCTATCAAGAAGAGGAGGGAAATAAAATGGCGATTAAAAAGTACAAACCTACCTCCAATGGTCGTCGCGGAATGACTACTTCTGATTTCGCAGAAATCACAACTAGTACCCCAGAAAAGTCTCTTTTAGCTCCGTTAAAGAGAAAAGGCGGCCGTAATAACCAAGGTAAGTTAACTGTTCGTCATCAAGGTGGCGGCCACAAGCGTCAATACCGTTTAATTGATTTTAAACGTAACAAAGATGGCATTCCAGGACGCGTTGCTACAATTGAGTACGATCCAAACCGTTCTGCAAATATCGCATTAATCAACTACGTGGATGGAGAAAAGCGTTATATCTTAGCTCCTAAAAACCTAGTAGTTGGCATGGAAGTAATGTCAGGCCCTGAGGCTGATATTAAAGTAGGTAATGCACTTCCATTAGCAAACATTCCTGTTGGTACTGTAATACACAACATCGAATTAAAACCAGGAAAAGGCGGCCAGTTAGTTCGTTCTGCTGGAACAAGCGCTCAAGTACTTGGTAAAGAAGGAAAATACGTACTTGTACGTTTAAATTCCGGTGAAGTTCGTATGATCCTTTCTGAGTGCCGTGCTTCTATCGGTCAAGTAGGTAACGAACAACACGAACTTATTAACATTGGTAAAGCAGGTCGTAATCGTTGGTTAGGCAAGCGCCCAACTGTTCGTGGATCTGTAATGAACCCTAACGATCACCCACACGGTGGTGGTGAAGGACGTTCACCAATCGGACGTAAATCACCAATGTCTCCATGGGGTAAACCAACTCTTGGATACAAAACTCGTAAAAAGAAAAACAAATCAGATAAATTCATCGTACGTCGTCGTAAAAAATAACGTGATATTCCTACGGTTCAACGCAAGAACCGTAGAACAGTCACGAAGGGAGGTTCCTTCATGGGTCGCAGCTTAAAAAAAGGACCATTTGTTGATGATCATTTAATGGTTAAGGTAGAAAAGTTGAACGAGACTGAGAGCAAACAAGTTATTAAAACTTGGTCACGCCGTTCTACAATCTTCCCACAATTTATTGGCCACACTATCGCAGTATATGATGGTCGCAAACACGTACCTGTATATGTTACCGAAGACATGGTAGGACACAAGCTTGGAGAGTTTGCTCCAACTCGTGCTTACAAGGGCCATGGTAATGATGACAAGAAAACAAGACGTTAAGAGAGGAGGGCATCCAAATGCAAGCTAAAGCTGTTGCAAGAACAGTTCGTATTGCTCCTCGTAAAGCACGTTTAGTCGTAGATTTAATTCGAGGAAAGCAAATTGGTGAAGCTGTGGCGATTTTAAATCTCACACCTAAGGCTGCTTCTCCAATCGTGGAAAAAGTATTAAAATCAGCTATGGCAAATGCTGAGCATAACTATGAAATGGACGTTAACAATCTAGTTATTGAACAAGCATTTGTTGACGAAGGACCAACGTTGAAACGTTTCCGTCCACGCGCAATGGGCCGTGCTAGCCAGATCCTTAAGCGCACAAGCCACATCACTATCGTATTATCAGAAAAGAAGGAGGGATAAGCTGTGGGTCAAAAAGTAAATCCTGTCGGTTTGCGTATTGGAATCATTCGTGATTGGGAATCTAAATGGTACGCAGGCAAAGACTTCGCTACTCTTTTACACGAAGACCTTAAAATTCGTGAGTACATCACGAAGCGTTTAAAAGATGCTTCTGTTTCTAAAGTAGAAATCGAACGTGCTGCAAACCGTGTAAACGTAACAGTGCATACAGCTAAGCCTGGTATGGTTATTGGTAAAGGCGGTACTGAAGTTGAAGCACTTCGTAAAGCATTAAATCAATTAACTGGCAAACGTGTACACATCAACATTCTTGAAATTAAGAGAGCTGACGTTGATGCGAAACTAGTTGCTGAAAATATTGCTCGTCAATTAGAAAACCGTGTATCTTTCCGTCGTGCACAAAAGCAAGCTATTCAACGTGCAATGCGCGCTGGTTCAAAAGGTATCAAAACACAAGTTTCTGGTCGTCTTGGCGGTGCAGATATCGCTCGTGCTGAACATTACAGCGAAGGAACTGTTCCACTTCATACACTTCGTGCTGATATCGACTATGCTACAGCTGAAGCCGATACAACTTATGGTAAGCTAGGCGTAAAAGTATGGATTTATAAGGGAGAAGTCCTTCCTACTAAGAAGAAACCTGCGGAAGGAGGCAAATAATATGTTATTGCCAAAACGCGTAAAATATCGCCGTCAACACCGTGGTAACATGCGTGGTAACGCAAAAGGCGGTACAGAAGTAGCATTCGGTGAATTCGGCCTACAAGCTTTAGAAGCTTCATGGATCACGAATCGTCAAATCGAAGCAGCTCGTATTGCGATGACACGTTACATGAAACGTGGCGGTAAAGTCTGGATTAAAATTTTCCCGCACAAGCCTTACACTGCTAAACCTCTAGAAGTACGGATGGGTTCCGGTAAAGGGGCGCCTGAAGGCTGGGTAGCTGTTGTTAAGCCTGGAAAAATCATGTTCGAAATTGCTGGCGTTTCTGAAGAAATTGCTCGTGAAGCACTTCGACTTGCTATGCACAAGCTTCCAGTAAAATGTAAGTTTGTAAAACGAGAAGAAATTGGTGGTGAATCAAATGAAAGCTAATGAACTTCGTGACCTAACCACTGCAGAAATTGAACAAAAAGTAAAATCTTTAAAAGAAGAGCTTTTCAACCTTCGCTTTCAATTGGCGACAGGACAACTTGAAAACACTGCTCGCATTCGTGAAGTACGCAAAGCGATCGCTCGTATGAAAACAGTTGTTCGTGAAAGAGAAATCAGCGTTAACAAGTGATTATTGAAGGGAGGTTCACACAATGAGTGAACGTAACCAACGTAAAGTTTATACAGGACGCGTTGTTTCTGACAAGATGGACAAAACAGTTACAGTTCTTGTTGAAACACAAAAAAAGCATTCCTTATATGGTAAACGCGTTAAGTATTCTAAAAAGTATAAAGCTCATGATGAGCAAAACGAAGCAAAAATCGGCGACGTAGTACGCATCATGGAAACTCGTCCGCTTTCAGCTACTAAGCGTTTCCGTTTAGTTGAAGTTATAGAAAAAGCAGTTATTATTTAATTGTTCGGATTAAGCTTCATTCCGAAGGGAGGTTACACACATGATTCAACAAGAATCACGTTTAAAAGTTGCTGACAACTCTGGTGCTCGTGAGGTATTAACGATTAAAGTTCTTGGTGGTTCAGGTCGCAAATTTGCTGGTATTGGTGACGTTATCGTCTGCACAGTAAAACAAGCAACACCAGGTGGCGTTGTTAAAAAAGGTGACGTTGTTAAAGCAGTTATTGTTCGTACAAAGAGCGGTGCTCGCCGTCCTGACGGTTCATACATTCGTTTCGATGAAAACGCATGTGTAATTATCAAAGATGATAAGAGCCCACGTGGAACACGTATCTTCGGACCAGTTGCTCGTGAACTTCGCGACAACAACTTTATGAAAATTGTTTCTCTAGCTCCAGAAGTATTATAATTTAAATTCAAATGCCTTTAAGGAGGTGCTTAATGATGCATGTGAAAAAAGGTGACAAAGTAAGAGTCATCTCTGGAAAGGATAAAGGCAAAACAGGAGTAATCCTTGCTGCTTATCCTAAAGAAAGCCGTGTACTAGTAGAAGGTGTGAATATTGCGAAGAAACACTCAAAACCTTCACAAGTGAATCCACAAGGCGGAATCATCAGCTTTGAGGCTCCAATTCATGTATCGAACGTAATGCCTATCGATCCTAAGTCAGGTAACCCGACTCGTGTAGGTTCCACTACGGTAGATGGCAAGAAAGTACGCGTAGCAAAATCCGGTGAAATTTTAGATAAATAGTTTAAAATTAAGAAGGGAGGTACAATAAGTGAACCGCCTAAAAGAGAAATTTGTTAAAGAAGTTACTCCTGCTCTAATGAGCAAGTTCAACTATAAATCAGTGATGGAAGTTCCTAAACTTGAGAAAATCGTTGTGAACATGGGTGTTGGTGACGCAGTTGCTAATGCTAAGGCACTCGATATCGCAGTTGACGAACTTGCAACAATCACAGGTCAAAGACCTGTCGTAACACGTGCGAAAAAATCGATCGCTGGCTTCCGTCTTCGTGAAGGTATGCCAATCGGTGCAAAAGTTACACTTCGCGGTGAGCGCATGTACGAATTCTTGGATAAATTAGTTTCAGTTTCTTTACCTCGTGTACGTGACTTCCGTGGTATCTCTAAAAAAGCATTCGACGGTCGCGGTAACTATACATTAGGGATTAAAGAACAATTAATCTTCCCTGAAATTGATTATGATAAAGTAAGCAAGGTTCGTGGTATGGATATCGTTATCGTAACGACAGCTAATACTGATGAAGAATCTCGTGAACTTTTAACTCAATTTGGAATGCCATTCCAAAAGTAATCGTTAAATAATGGAGGCGAAAACGTGGCTAAAAAGTCAATGATTGCGAAACAAAAGCGCACGCCTAAATATGCAGTACAAGAGTATACACGCTGCGAACGTTGTGGCCGTCCACACTCTGTATATCGTAAATTTAAGCTTTGTCGTATTTGTTTCCGCGAATTAGCGTACAAAGGACAAATTCCTGGTGTTAAAAAAGCTAGCTGGTAAAACCCAAGTCTGGGAAGGAGGTAAAAATAATGGTCATGACAGATCCAATTGCTGATATGCTTACTCGCATTCGTAATGCGAATATGGTGCGTCACGAAAAGTTAGAAGTGCCTGCTTCTAATATGAAAAAAGAAATTGCTGAAATTTTAAAGCGCGAAGGTTTCGTACGTGATGTCGAATTTATTGAAGACAACAAACAAGGTATCATCCGTATCTTCTTAAAATACGGTGCTAATAACGAACGAGTTATTACTGGTCTTAAGCGCATAAGCAAGCCTGGACTTCGAGTTTACGCAAAATCAACTGAGGTACCACGTGTTCTTAACGGTCTTGGTATCGCATTAGTATCAACATCTACAGGTGTTATTACAGATAAAGAAGCTCGTGCAAAACAAATCGGCGGAGAAGTATTAGCTTACGTTTGGTAATTGAGCTTTTTGAATGAATGGAGGTGCACTAAATGTCTCGCGTAGGAAAAAAACCAATTGTTATTCCAGCAGGAGTAACAGTTACTTTAAATAACAACACTGTTACAGTAAAAGGACCTAAAGGTGAACTTACTCGAACTTTCCACTCTGATATCACTATCAACGTGGAAGAGAACCTTGTAACGATCACTCGTCCTTCTGATGTGAAGGAACACCGCGCATTACATGGTACAACTCGTGCTGTGCTTGCGAACATGGTAGAAGGTGTATCCACTGGCTTCACTAGAGGCTTAGAGTTAATCGGGGTTGGATATCGTGCTCAAAAGCAAGGTAGCAAACTTGTATTAAACGTTGGATACTCTCATCCAGTTGAGATCGAACCTGAAGAAGGTCTTGAGATTGAGGTTCCTGCAAATACAAAAATCATTATCAAAGGTACTGACAAAGAACGTGTTGGTGCATTGGCAGCGAATATTCGCGGAGTACGTCCTCCTGAGCCTTATAAAGGTAAAGGAATTCGTTACGAAGGTGAATTTGTTCGTCGTAAAGAAGGTAAAACTGGTAAGTAATGCCTCATAGGTAAACGAAAGGAGTGACGTAAATGATTACGAAGCTTGATAAAAACGCTACTCGCAAGAAAAGACATGCTCGTGTTCGTGCGAAACTTAGCGGAACTTCAGCTCGTCCACGTCTAAATGTGTTCCGCTCTAACAAACACATTTATGCTCAAATAATTGATGACATTAACGGAGTAACTTTAGCAAGTGCTTCTACTTTAGATAAAGACTTCACTTTAGAATCAACAAATAATGTTGAAGCTGCTAAAATGGTCGGAGAATTAGTTGCTAAACGTGCGGTAGAAAAAGGTATCACTTCTATTGTCTTTGATCGTGGCGGATACCTATACCATGGACGTATTCAAGTATTAGCTGATGCTGCCCGTGAAAACGGCTTACAATTCTAAAAGACAAAGGAGGGACACAAAAAGATGCGTCGTATTGATCCAAACAAACTTGAACTAGAAGAACGCGTAGTCACGGTTAACCGTGTTGCGAAAGTTGTTAAAGGTGGACGTCGTTTCCGCTTCACAGCCCTTGTTGTTGTAGGCGACAAAAACGGTCACGTTGGTTTCGGTACTGGTAAAGCTCAAGAAGTACCTGATGCTATTCGTAAAGCCATCGAAGATGCAAAGAAAAACTTAGTCGAAGTACCAATGGTTGGAACAACCATCCCTCACCAAGTAATCGGACGCTTTGGTGCTGGCGAAATTCTTCTAAAACCTGCTTCTGAAGGTACAGGAGTTATCGCTGGTGGACCAGTTCGTGCCGTTCTTGAGTTAGGCGGAGTAGCTGATATCCTTTCTAAGTCATTAGGAACAAATACTCCTATTAACATGGTTCGTGCAACAATTGATGGACTAACACAATTAAAACGTGCTGAAGACGTAGCAAAACTACGTGGTAAATCAGTAGAAGAACTGTTAGGATTCGGGGGGAAATAAAATGGCGAATAAACTATCTATTACCCTCACTCGCAGCTTGATTGGCCGTCCAGGCGATCAACGTGATACAGTTAAAGCTCTTGGATTACGTAAATTAAATCAAACAGTTGAGCATCAAGATAACGCTGCTATTCGCGGTATGATTACCAAAGTTGCTCACCTTGTTACAGTTAAAGAACAATAATTAATTGTTTTCTTTCATAAGGAGGTGCCAATATGAAACTTCATGAACTAAAACCTGCTGAGGGTTCTCGTAAAGACCGTAAGCGTCTAGGACGCGGTATCGGTTCTGGTCAAGGAAAAACTGCCGGTAAAGGTCATAAAGGTCAAAATGCTCGTTCGGGTGGCGGTGTACGTCTAGGTTTTGAAGGTGGTCAAACACCTTTATATCGTCGTTTACCAAAACGCGGATTTACTAACTTCAGCCGTAAGGAATATGCAGTAGTAAATCTTGATGCTTTAAACCGCTTTGCTGAAGGTACAGAAGTTACTCCAGAACTTCTTATCGAAACAGGCGTAGTAAGTAACGAAAAAGCAGGAATCAAGATTCTTGCTAAAGGGACAATAGAGAACAAGTTGACTGTTAAAGCTCACAAATTCTCCTCTGCTGCTAAGGAAGCGATCGAAGCTGCCGGTGGAACCACTGAGGTGATCTAATGTTCCAGACAATCTCCAATTTTATGCGCGTGGGTGAGATAAGACGTAAGATCATATTCACCCTTTTAATGTTAATCGTATTTCGATTAGGTACATTTATCCCAGTGCCGAATGTAAATGCAGATGTACTAGCAAATCAAGATAAACTTAGCGTTTTTGGTATTTTGAATACTTTTGGTGGTGGAGCATTAAAACAATTCTCCATCTTTGCAATGGGTATCATGCCGTATATCACTGCTTCGATTATTATTCAACTCCTGCAAATGGATGTTGTACCGAAATTCACGGAATGGTCAAAGCAAGGTGAATCTGGTCGTCGTAAGATTGCACAATTCACTCGATATTTTACAATTGTGCTTGGTTTTATCCAAGCATTAGGTATGTCCTATGGCTTTAATAATTTAGCCAGCGGTCAATTGATTCAAAATCCCGGAGTTGGCACTTATTTGCTAATCGCAGTTGTCTTAACTGCTGGTACAGCATTTTTAATGTGGTTAGGGGAACAAATTACCGAAAAAGGTGTTGGTAATGGAATTTCTATTATCATCTTTGCCGGGATTGTTGCTGGTATGCCATCGACTATTAATCAAATTTATGTACAGCAATTTGAGAATGCAGGCGAGGCATTATTCTTACGTATTATTACTGTAGTATTAATAGCACTTGCTGTTATAGCTATCGTTGTTGGTGTTATCTTTATCCAACAAGCTAATCGTAAGATACCTATTCAATATGCAAAACGCGTAGTTGCTGGACGTAATCCGGTAGGAGGACAATCCACTCATATGCCATTAAAAGTTAATGCTGCGGGTGTAATTCCTGTTATCTTTGCGGTTTCGTTCATTGTAACACCAAGAACAGTTGCATCATTTTTTCCAACAAATGATGTGACACTATGGATTACAAAGATATTTGACTATTCTCATCCAATCGGGATGACGCTATATGCGGCGTTAATTATTGCGTTTACTTATTTCTATGCATTTATCCAAGTTAACCCTGAACAAGCAGCGGAAAACTTGCAAAAGCAAAGTGGCTATATCCCAGGTATTCGTCCAGGAAAGAGTACGCAAGAATACTTAACACGCGTCTTATATCGTTTAACGTTTGTTGGTGCACTCTTCTTAGCTGTGATTGCAGTATTACCTATGTTATTTATTAACATTGCTAATCTTCCGCAATCGGCGCAAATCGGGGAACAAGCTTGCTTATCGTTGTCGGTGTTGCACTTGACACGATGAAACAGCTTGAAGCTCAATTAGTTAAACGTCATTATAAAGGTTTTATTAAATAAAGGTTTTAGGGGACAAAAGCTCCCTAAAACCTATTTAAAGCACGAGGGGGGAACACGTGTGAATTTAGTATTAATGGGGCTTCCAGGTGCCGGTAAAGGTACGCAGGCTGAGAGAATCGTAGAGCAATACGGCATCCCTCATATCTCTACTGGAGATATGTTCCGTGCAGCGATGAAAGAAGGAACAGAACTAGGCTTACAAGCAAAATCATTCATGGATAAGGGTGCATTAGTTCCTGATGAAGTAACTATCGGCATTGTTCGTGAACGATTAAGCAAGGAAGATTGTCAAAAGGGATTCCTTTTAGATGGATTTCCTAGAACTGTACCTCAAGCAGATGCGTTGGAAAATCTTTTAAATGATTTGAATAAAAAAATTAACTACGTAATTAATATTACTGTTGATAAAGAATTATTAATGGAACGTTTGACAGGCCGTAGAATTTGTAAAGAATGTGGATCAACTTATCATTTAATCTTTAATCCTCCTAACCAAGAGGGTGTATGCGACCGCTGCGGCGGTGAGTTATACCAACGTGCAGATGATAATGAAGAAACAGTTCAAAATCGATTAGACGTAAACATCAAACAACAAGAACCATTATTAACTTTTTATAAAACAAAAGGTTATCTTCGTACGATTGATGGTCAGCAGGATATTCACAAGGTATTCGCTGATATCGAGCAATTACTTAGGGACTTACATTAATGACCGATAGTAAAACCGTACGAGCGACTCTCGACCATCTCTTCACTAAGAATCAAAAGTATGTGAAAGCAAACGGCTTTTCTCTTGTACTGAGTATGTAGGACCGAGAGTTGGGCAAGACTTACATGGGGAATTGTAAATTCCCAATTATGTAGAATTTACTTGCGGACAGAAGAAGAACAATATGTTACTATTATAAGGTTGCTATTTGAGTACGAACGAGAAGAGTTGTATAATCTGTATTCACTATCTTTGATAAGAAGGGAGACGAGATCGATGGCCAAAGATGATGTAATTGAAATTGAAGGTAAAGTCATTGAAACATTGCCGAATGCGATGTTTAAGGTAGAATTAGAAAATGGTCATACCGTGCTAGCGCATGTTTCTGGTAAAATACGAATGCATTTCATTCGGATCCTTCCGGGTGACAAAGTGACTGTTGAGCTTTCTCCATATGACTTAACACGCGGAAGAATTACTTACCGCTTTAAATAATGCTTGCACTCCGTACTACTAAGGAGGTTAGGATAATAATGAAAGTAAGACCATCTGTTAAACCGATCTGCGAGAAGTGTAAAGTTATCCGTAGACGCGGAAAAGTTATGGTTATCTGTGAAAACCCTAAACATAAACAAAAACAAGGTTAATTTTGAAGGAGGTGCGCATTTTCTATGGCACGTATTGCTGGTGTAGATATTCCACGTGAAAAACGTGTTGTTATCTCTTTAACTTACATTTATGGAATTGGTAAAAATACTGCACAAAAAGTACTAGCAGAAGCTGGTGTTTCTGAAGATACACGTGTACGTGATTTAACAGAAGACGAATTAAACAAAATCCGTGACATCATCGACAAATTAAAAGTTGAAGGTGACCTTCGCCGTGAAATTTCTCTTAACATTAAGCGTTTAATGGAAATCGGCTGTTACCGCGGATTACGTCATCGTCGTGGTTTACCAGTTCGTGGACAAAATACGAAAAACAACGCTCGTACTCGCAAAGGTCCTCGTAAGACTGTAGCGAACAAGAAGAAGTAATCGGTAAAGGAGGTTAATTTAAATGGCACGTAAAACGAATACACGTAAACGTCGTGTTAAAAAGAATATTGAAGCTGGTATTGCTCATATTCGTTCAACTTTTAACAATACGATTGTAACAATTACTGATGTACATGGTAATGCAATTTCATGGTCAAGTGCTGGTGCTCTTGGATTTAGAGGTTCACGTAAATCTACACCATTTGCTGCACAAATGGCGGCTGAAACAGCAGCTAAGACTTCCATTGAACATGGTATGAAAACTTTAGAAGTTACTGTAAAAGGACCTGGTGCTGGTCGTGAAGCGGCTATCCGTGCTCTTCAAGCTGCTGGTCTAGAAGTAACTGCAATTAAAGACGTTACTCCTGTTCCTCATAATGGATGCCGTCCACCAAAACGTCGTCGTGTTTAATTTTTCTGTATAGATTCTGTATCATATGTCTATAATGGGATATGATATTAATTTTTTGCACTCTTACAGAAGATTTATTCCAGTTGTTGTGCACAAAACGGGAACGTATACATGGGGACTTTCTATTAGTAAATAAGCTAATTTGAAGTTTCGACGTTTTGAAGGAGGGTTATTGGATGATCGAAATAGAAAAACCAAAAATCGAAACGATTGAGATCAACGACGATGCTAAGTACGGTAAGTTTGTCGTAGAGCCACTTGAGCGTGGATATGGTACCACTTTGGGTAACTCCTTACGTCGTATCCTATTATCTTCACTCCCAGGTGCCGCGGTTACATCGATTCAGATCGATGGGGTACTTCATGAGTTCTCAACAATTGAAGGCGTCGTAGAGGATGTAACATCTATCATTTTGAACATTAAAAAACTAGCTTTAAAAATCTACTCTGACGAAGAAAAGACACTTGAATTTGATGTACAAGGTGAAGGCCCTGTATTAGCTGGAAATATCACTCATGATAGTGATGTTGAGGTTTTAAATCCAGATCTTCATATTGCTACATTGGCTGCAAATGGTCATCTTCGCATGCGTTTGACAGCTAAACGTGGACGTGGATATACACCAGCTGTTCAAAACAAAAGAGAAGATCAACCAATCGGTGTGATTCCAATCGATTCCATTTTTACACCAGTTTCACGTGTGCAGTTTCAAGTAGAAAATACACGCGTTGGTCAAATGTCTAATTTTGACAAGTTGACTCTTGATGTATGGACCGATGGAAGCACTGGACCAAAAGAAGCGATTGCTCTTGGTTCGAAGATTTTAACCGAGCATTTGAATATATTTGTTGGTTTAACTGACGAAGCACAAAATGCTGAAATCATGATTGAAAAAGAAGAAGATCAAAAGGAAAAAGTTCTGGAAATGACAATTGAGGAACTAGACCTTTCTGTTCGTTCATACAACTGCTTAAAGCGTGCCGGAATCAACACTGTTCAGGAATTAGCTAATAAGACTGAAGAAGATATGATGAAAGTTCGTAACTTAGGCCGCAAATCACTTGAAGAAGTGAAGGCAAAACTAGAAGAGCTTGGATTAGGCTTACGTAAAGACGACTGATCTTTAGTATAGCTATTCATCCGACTTATGACTTCAACAAAGGAGGGAACCCTTCATGGCATACAGAAAGTTAGGACGCACAAGTGCACAGCGTAAAGCTATGCTACGTGATTTAACTACAGATTTAATTATCAATGAGCGCATTGAAACAACAGAAACCCGTGCGAAGGAAATTCGTGTGACTGTTGAGAAAATGATCACTTTAGGTAAACGCGGTGATTTACATGCTCGTCGTCAAGCTGCTTCATATGTTCGTAATGAAGTTGCTGATGCTGAAAATAATACAAGTGCATTACAAAAACTTTTCGCTGATATCGCTCCACGTTATCAAGAGCGTCAAGGTGGATACACTCGAATTATGAAACTTGGACCACGCCGCGGCGATGGTGCACCAATGGTTATTATCGAGTTAGTTTAATCACTTACAGACAACAAGGGCGCTGGACAGTTTAAAATCAAACTTGTTCTTTGCCCTTTTTCTGTAATTGAACTTTATATCGTGTTAGACCCAAGCCCAAAAGAGTGTTATGATGAGCGAATTAAATTAATTACGACTCGTCTAGCTCATGCACCTCCTCCTATTTCTTTTATAGAAATTCCTTATATTGCAGTTAAACGAAGCTGCATAGGGACGAGGTGCAGGCTTTTTTTTATATATAGAAATAGATAAGATGAGAATAGATTAGCTGAGGGGAGGAAATATCTGATGAAAAATTCGATTGTATCTCTTAACGATGTTTCATTTCAATACGATACACAAGAACGTTATGCTCTGAATCACGTCTCTTTTGATATATATGAGGGAGAGTGGCTTGCCATCGTCGGCCATAACGGATCAGGTAAATCAACAATGGCAAAACTTCTAAATGGCCTGCAATTTCCACAAAGTGGCCAAATTCATGTCTGTGGGATAGAGCTTAATGAGGAATCAATTTGGGATATCCGAAAAAAATTAGGGATGGTCTTTCAAAATCCTGATAACCAGTTCGTCGGAACTACAGTGCAGGATGATGTGGCTTTTGGTCTAGAAAATAACGGCATTCCTAGAGACGAAATGATACAAAGAGTCGAGGATTCGCTTAGGAAGGTAAAGATGGAAAAGTTTCTATATCAAGAGCCCCACCATCTATCAGGCGGACAAAAGCAACGAGTAGCTATCGCAGGTGTGCTAGCACTAAGACCGTCGATCATTATTCTTGATGAAGCCACTTCGATGCTTGATCCTAGAGGACGTGAAGAAGTGTTGGAGACCGTTCGGTTATTAAAAGAAGAGAAATCTTTGACCGTTATTTCCATTACTCATGACTTAGAAGAGGCAGCCAAGGCGGATCGGATTATTGTCATGAACAAAGGAGAAGTCTTCCGTGAAGGAACACCTGAAGAGATTTTCTCCATGGATGAACAATTAGTTCAGTTAGGGTTAGATATTCCCTTTTCAGTGAAAATGACCAAAGCTTTCAGGGATCAAGGAATTGACCTAGCGAAGCATTATTTATCGGAAGAAGAGTTGGTGAAAGAGTTATGGACATCTCGCTCAAACATGTAGAATATCGTTATCAAAAAAATACTCCTTTTGAACGACTGGCCATAGAGGATGTGTCGATTGATATTCCAACAGGTGAGTATATGGCGATTATTGGTCATACTGGTTCAGGGAAATCAACAGTCTTGCAGCATTTAAATGCGCTCCTACAACCCACAAAGGGTACAGTTGAGATTGGGGAACATGAAATAGTTGCTTCGCAGAAAAATAAGAACTTAAAAAAAATCCGGCAAAGGGTCGGGATTGTCTTTCAGTTTCCTGAGCACCAGTTATTTGAGGAAACGGTCGAAAAAGACATTATTTTTGGACCGTTGAATTTCGGAGTTTCTGAAACGGAAGCAAAGGAGCGGGCACGCATTGCTTTAAGGCAAGTGGGGCTAGCGGAAGAAATACTAGAGAAATCACCATTCGATCTCTCGGGTGGACAAATGAGGCGCGTGGCAATTGCCGGAGTGCTAGCCATGGAACCCGATGTCATTGTCCTGGATGAGCCTACTGCAGGATTAGACCCCAGGGGACGTAAAGAGGTTATGGATATGTTCTATTCCCTCCATAAGGAAAGAAAGCTGTCTACCATCCTTGTCACACATAGTATGGAGGATGCGGCAAGATACGCAGATCAAATTGTGATTATGCAGCAAGGGAAGGTAGTTAAAAAAGGGACACCGGAAGAAATCTTCTCTGCTCCAACTGAGCTTGTTGAAATGGGGCTAGATGTTCCGGAGGTCGTTCGTTTTCAACTAATGCTTGAGGAAAAACTCGATATGAAATTAGAGAAAATTTTTCTAACCATTGATGAACTGTCTTCTGCTGTAACAAAAAGAATAAGCAGAGGTGTACGCTCATGATGGAAAAAATGATTTTTGGACGCTATGTCCCGGCGGATTCGATTATTCATAAAATGGACCCCCGCTCAAAATTGCTGATTATCTTTCTGTTTGTATGCGTTATTTTTTTAGCAAATAATGCCGTAACCTATGCACTTATTGGAATTTATACTTTCTTAATGCTTGGCTTGTCGCGCATTCCTGTACGTTTTTTATACGGGGGTCTGAAACCGGTTATCTGGCTCGTTCTTTTCACCTTAGTGCTGCAACTGTTTTTTACAAAAGAAGGTACGCTTTTATTTGAATTAGGTCCGATTAAAATTTACGAAGAAGGGGTCAGACAGGGGATTTTTATTTCCTTCCGATTCTTTTTCTTAATTCTAATGACGTCACTGCTGACGTTAACTACTACACCAATTGAGATTACCGATGGAATTGAAACACTATTACATCCGTTGAATAAGATCCGTTTCCCTGTCCACGAAATGGCGTTGATGATGTCGATTTCCTTACGTTTTATTCCTACACTTATGCAGGAAACGGATAAAATTATGAAGGCGCAGATTGCCAGAGGCGTGGAGTTTGCAAGCGGGCCTTTTAAGGAGCGCATTAAAGCCGTCATTCCACTGCTTATTCCTTTGTTTGTCAGCTCCTTTAAACGGGCGGAAGAACTAGCGATTGCAATGGAAGCTAGAGGTTATCGAGGCGGGGAAGGAAGAACAAAGTACAGGGAATTATCCTGGAAAAATGCAGATTCCTTCCAGTTGGGGCTCTTAGTCCTTCTAACCATCCTACTCATTTTATTACGTTCATAATGGAGCGAAACGATGCCAAGGTATAAATCTATCATTAGTTATGACGGTTCGGGCTTTTCCGGCTATCAGGTCCAACCGAATAAGCGGACCGTGCAGTCTGTTTTGGAAGCAGTTTTAACAAAAATGCATAAGGGCGAACCCGTGAGAGTCAGTGCTTCAGGTCGAACCGATGCCGGTGTCCATGCAAAAGGACAAGTCATTCACTTTGATTCTCCACTGCATATTCCTGCTGATAAATGGGAACGGGCATTGAATTCAATGCTGCCGGAAGATCTTTCCGTTTTATCAGTTGGTTCTGTACCCGACTCTTTTCATGCCCGCTTTGACGCTAAAGGGAAGGAATACCGCTATGTCCTTCGTTTATCTCAAAAACGAGATCCTTTTCAGCGGAAATTTGCCTACCAATTTCCATACCCATTAAATTTAAAGGCGATGGAGCAGGCAAGTAAATTTTTTCTGGGTACTCACGACTTTACAAGTTTTTGTGCGGCAAAAACGGAAGTAGAAGATAAAGTTCGAAGGATTGATTCCATTGACTTTACCCTTAAGGATGATTTACTGACGATTCGTTTTAAAGGGAATGGCTTTTTGTATAATATGGTACGTATCTTGGTGGGAACACTGTTAGAGGTGGGCTCAGGTGAACGCAGTCCTGAAGATATTCCGATTATCTTAGCTCACAAAGACCGGAGGCTAGCGGGAAAGACTGCTCCACCCCAAGGATTATATCTTTGGCAAGTATTTTATGAATAAAAAAGTGTAAACAACTTTACCTGGTGTAACATTTTCTTGACATATTAGCTTGAAGAACTTATTATATTATATGTGCGTGTTTTTAATCCCACGATAAAGCCCCGGAAAGTCTTAATCGTGATTGAAAATATATGAATACAAACTTAACCGCACAAGGGTAGTAGCCGTTCATTCCCGGAACAGAATGGAACGCTAACTGCTTTGAAAGTGCGAAAACAATAATCTTTAATGGATTTAAATTAGGAGGGAAACTCATGCGTACAACGTTTATGGCAAATGCCAACACTATCGAGCGTAAATGGTACGTGATTGATGCTGAAGGCAAAACTCTTGGTCGTCTTGCTTCTGAAGTAGCAGCAATCCTACGTGGTAAAAACAAACCAACTTTTACACCACATGTTGACACTGGTGATCATGTGATTATTCTTAACGCATCTAAAGTAGAACTAACTGGTAAGAAATTGACTGACAAGATTTACTACCGTCACACAATGCACCCAGGTGGTTTAAAAACTAGAACAGCTCTTGAAATGCGTACTAACTATGCTGAGAAAATGATCGAGCTTGCTGTTAAAGGTATGCTTCCAAAGAATTCTCTTGGCCGTCAAACATTTAAAAAATTACATGTATATGCTGGCAGCGAACATCCGCACCAAGCACAACAACCTGAAGTTTACGAACTTCGCGGTTAATAAAGAGGGAGGGAATTAACTTGGCACAAGTTCAATATATCGGTACAGGTCGCCGTAAAAGTTCTGTAGCACGTGTACGTTTAGTACCAGGCACAGGAAAAATTATTGTCAATGGTCGTGAAATCGAAGATTATATCCCATTTGAAGCATTACGTGTTGTTGTAAGACAACCATTAGTAGCTACTGAAACAGTTGGCAGCTATGATGTTCTTGTAAACGTAAGCGGTGGTGGATACACTGGTCAAGCTGGAGCAATCCGTCATGGTGTAGCTCGTGCATTACTACAAGCTGACCCAGAATACCGTCCAACATTAAAACGCGCTGGATTATTAACTCGTGATCCACGTATGAAAGAGCGTAAAAAATACGGTCTTAAAGGTGCTCGTCGTGCGCCTCAGTTCTCAAAACGTTAATTTTTGGCGTTTCAAAGGCTCTCAACCATTTTGGTTGGGGGTTTTTTTTGTGAGTTATATAAATATCGGGTAAAGTGGTAAGGACATCTTTTAAATTAGGAAAAGGTTCCATTTACCGAGGCAAGGGATAAAAGGGCCTCTGTGGTAAATCAAATTGGTCCCCATTTACCGAGGCAAGGGATAAAAGTGCCTCTGTGGTAAATCAAATTGGTCTCCATTTACCGAGGCAAGGAGTAAAAGCACCTCAACGGTAAATGCAAGCAGGTACCATATCCTTAATAAAAAACAAAGCCCCTTCACCGAAAATGAAAGGGCCTCATACTGTTCAGGATACATAGGTATTTTTATCATTTAATTTTTTCAAAATACCTATAATGCCTTTCTCCAATGGACTTATAGTTTTGCATTAGTACTCTCCGTATGGTTTTCTTAGACCCAACCACCCCACACCAGTCATGAACGAGATTCGTAGTAATTTTCATATCAGGGAATAGAAGTTCTAACTCCTCCACGCACCGTAGGACGGCTAAATCGACCAACTCCTTGTGCCCGCATTTATTACACACCAGAATCTTCTTACTTTCATCAACAAAACAAAGTAATGAGTAACAATCCGTGCAAAGAGGCCCCTTTTGCAATTGATCATAGCTATAATGTGGTAAACGGGTAAAGGGGCAATCGGTTTGATGCATTGAGATTAATTGGTCAGCCAGCCTTTTGTGGCGGTCCGTTAGCTTTGACGGGATTTCGTTTAATTTTTTCATCAGGTTATTAAGCTGAGTGGGATGTATTATGGGTTCGTTTAATGGGGCTTGATATAAGGTGAAATTGGGGTTGACAAAGGCCACGTCACCTTCAAGTGGCAAATAAAAGCCAAGACTTTTAAGTAAGGGACGGAGGTGTAACTTACCTCGATTTAATTGGTGCAGAGGATTACTTATTTCATTCTTAGATAATTTAGGATAGAAATTTCCTAATTCATACCTATAATCTCCCTCATGGTTTTTTATTTCATAGGGGTAGATGGTATGTTGAGCAATGATTAATGTATCAATTTGAAAAAAACCGTTCGTCTGGAGGCACAAATCATTTAATATGTATAAATCATTTTGAAGCATCAAAGTTAACTGGTCAAAGAACAACTCACCCTTGTACCCTTTTTCAAGGTTTTCATAATGCAGCTTATCTGTAGCAGGTAAATCCATTCGTGCATTTAAAAAGCTCAGTATCTGATATTCCTTTGACTTCGTACGAGGCTTTAAGGTCGGCATGTCCCACATCCATTCTCATTTTAAAATACTCCACCTTCATTTTACAAAAAGTAATGCAACAATAGTTTGAATTCTTTGTTAACAATTATCACCCCACCCCCAAATCATCCGATAAAAATTGGCAACTTAAAACGACCGGAACTTTGCATTTCTTCTGAACGCCAGATAAAGAATAGTTCTAAGAGGTGAAAAGTAGTGACAGTAATTACGACCTTTAAAGAAAAAAAACGGGAAAAACAGATAAAATACGAGCGTTCGGTCCTTCGGGAACTATCGATCAATACATTGAAAGAACGAGTCCAACAATACTTTGGATCAACAAGAATTGTCTCAAACTTAGTAATGAATACTGGAATTGAAGAAGCATGCTACGACATCGCACTTGAGTCCTTTTTATTAGGGGCAAAATTCAGCAAGTTTGGTTATTATGGCGAGAACCTAGATGAGGTTCGCAAGCGCTGCTACCGAGAAGAAAAACATTTAATTGATACCCTCTATAATTTTTTCCTCTATTGGGGCAGCGGTGAAGAGGGTACGATGAGTGAGTCGCTATATTATCTATGTGAGCAATACATCCATATTTGGTGGAGAGAAGGCTACGAAAAAGGGCAAAGGCGTCATAAGCTCCGGCTCCATTAAGGTCCAACATTTCTTCCTGTTCTAAATACCCCCTTTGTCCCATATAGTTAAGTGAAAAGGGACGAGCGGGAAGGAATGATTGGGGTGTCAAAGCGAAGATTAAAAATCATAAGTTTTATCGTTGGTTTATTTGTGTTGTTTTTCGTTTTACAGTACGACTTTGCCGAAGATGACTCGTTGAATGCGTGGAATCTTCCGTTGTCGGGAAAAATCATTTTACTTGACCCTGGCCATGGCGGGCCGGATGGCGGTGCAGGAACGGGGCAAACGTTGGAAAAAGATATTGCCTTAAAGATTACCAAGAAAGTCAGAGGTTACCTGCAAATGCAGGGTGCGCTCGTTATTATGACTAGAGAATCCGATAAAGATTTAGCCGCGTCTGATACAAGGGGTTACAGTAGAAGAAAAGTTGAAGATTTAAAAAATAGACTAAACATGATAAATAACGGTGACAATGATTTCTTTGTCAGCATTCATTTAAATGCAATTCCTTCTTCCAGATGGAGCGGGGCACAAACCTTTTATGCGCCTTATTTTAAGGAAAATGCTAAGGCCGCAAAGTTTGTGCAGGAAGAACTTCGAAAAAACTTAGAGAACACCACGCGCAGAGCCAAGCCAATCAATAACGTGTATATTTTAAAGAATGCCAAGAAGCCAGGTATTTTAGTTGAAGTCGGCTTTTTATCCAATCCAACAGAAAAGGAAAATTTAAAAAAGGATGCCTATCAGGAGAAGATTGCCATATCGATTTATCAAGGAATAACTCGATATTACACGAATGAAAAAGAATTAGTTGAACCAGATTATTGAAGGTGAGTTCACCTTCTATTTTTTTACGAAGGAAAGTCCTCTTAAAAATACGTGTGATTCATTTAACTGTTTCCGAGTGTGATTATGTTATACTGAGAGATGGAAACGAATTCAAAATGTGAGGTGCTTTTTTATGTTAACAGAAGAAAGAGTCCATGAGGTTCTAGGCAGCCTCCAAGAACCATTTTTACATAAAACCTTAGCTGAATTAAATGCTATTGTCGAAATAAAGATTAAAGAAGAAAAAAACCATGTCAGTGTTAAAGTGGCCATCGCCAAGACAGGTACTGCTGAACAGCTCCAACTGCAAACACAAATTGTTAGTTTGTTAAAAGAAGAAGGAGCGGCATCGGTTGGTATTCGTTTTACGGAGCTTCCTGAAGAAGTGCTAGCGGCAAACCGCCAAGCACAATCAGAAACAAATGATACAAACTTGCTTCATTCAAAGAAGACCACCTTCATTGCGATCGCAAGTGGAAAAGGCGGAGTGGGTAAATCAACTGTATCGGTTAACCTTGCCGTTGCACTAGCACGTCTAGGCAAAAAGGTTGGACTTATTGATGCGGATATTTATGGATTTAGTGTTCCAGATATGATGGGAATTACAGAAAGACCTGTTGTTAGAGGGGAAAAGATCATTCCTGTTGAACGTTTTGGTGTACAAGTCATTTCAATGGGCTTCTTTGTCGAAGATAATTCACCGATTATCTGGCGTGGGCCGATGTTAGGGAAAATGTTAAACAGCTTCTTTAATGAAGTAGAATGGGGCGACATCGAGTATTTACTATTAGATTTACCGCCTGGAACAGGGGATGTCGCATTAGACGTTCATACTATGCTTCCTGCATGTAAAGAAGTGATTGTAACAACACCGCATCCAACGGCTGCTTTTGTAGCTGCACGTGCGGGTGCAATGGCTCTGAAAACGGACCATGAGATTCTTGGTGTCATTGAAAACATGGCATATTTTGAAAGTAAATTAACCGGCGAAAAAGAATATGTATTTGGCCAAGGTGGCGGCGATAAATTAGCGGAAGAATTGAATACAGAAGTTCTTGGCCGTCTGCCTCTAAATCAGCCTGATTGGAACGAGGAAGACTTTGCGCCATCGATCTATCAAGATGACCATCAGATTGGAAAAATATATTTAGAAATAGCTGAAAAAGTAACTGGCTTGCTAAAAAAATAGATACACGAAATAGAAGCCTCTTCCAGTGCGGAAAAGGCTTCTATTTTTTTGATAAGTATTTTACGATCTGGCTTCAACTGCCTTGGACGCTCTTACTGCCCCCCGGATTGATTGCTACTTGAGTTTCCCTTATCGCTCGATGATGATTTCGTATTTGCTTCCTCTGCTGCTTTTAAGAGTAATTCTTGTATTTTAGCTTTAAATAAAGGACTATCAACCGTTTCCGTAATTACCTTTTGGAGATGTGTGCGATATTCTTTGCTTTTTAGTGCATCTGTCATTTGTTTTTGGATTTCGGGTTCTTTAAAAACTTCCACCATCATTCCTCTATATTCCGGGTCATTCATTAGTTCCTTCAGTAATTTTTTATTTTCTGATTTTAAACTTTTTGAAATACTTTGTGCAAATTTCGGATCACTAAATGTTTTTTTCCAGTATTCTTTTGCTTTATCTGTAGTAAGTGTTTGCTGGATGGTATCAGAGACAACCTTTTGGTCCATCACCAGTTTTTCTTTCATGCTATCACTTGACATCACATCTTGAATGGCTTTCTTACCATCATCCGTTTTTAGAATATCAACAACCATTTTCTTCGTTGCTTCGTAATCAACTTGTCCTCCGCCGCTGGTATCACTGGAAGAACAACTGGTAAGGAACACCATGATGGGCAGGAGGAGCACCATGCTTTTCGCTTTCATTAATAAGCCCCTTTCACATAAAAATCCTTAAGTTTAGCATGTAGTAACTGTAGAGAGATTATTCGTTAGCAAATATAAATTATGGATTTTTCAAATTTGGATTGGTACAATCATAATGTTATCTATATTTGTAGTATGGAGGTTTATCGTGTGACGAGCCGTAATTGGGTAAAATTATTTTTGAATACATTATTAGTCGGCGGACTCACGACGGCTATTGTGGGCTTTATTGTTCGCTGGAATGAGTTTCAGCCTTATTTTACTGAATTTAAACTCATTGATATCTTATCAACGTTAATTTGGTTAATTGTCATGGGCTTTTTGTTTAGTGTTATCAGCCAAATGGGCTTTTTCGCATATTTAACGATTCACCGGTTTGGACTAGGAATCTTTAAATCAGTTTCACTGTGGAATGCTGTACAAGTCGTCCTTATTCTGTTTGGTTTATTTGATTTAGTTTATTTACGCTACGAAAACTTTGCCGGCCCGGACGATTCCATTCTTCCCTACTTTGGTCCAGCTGCTATTTTGTTGGTCGTTGGTTTGACTGTGGCTTGGTATAAAATCAAACAGACGAATCGGGATGCGTTTATACCGGCCATGTTTTTTATGATTGTGGTTACATTAGTTGAGTGGGTACCAGTTCTTCGTGTTAATGAACAGAGCTGGCTATACCTGATGATGTTTGCTTTGGTAGCATGTAATGCCTATCAACTTCTAATTCTTCACAAATTAAATCTGCAATCTGAGCAGGATAGACAAAAAAGAGCAAATCAATCTCCTGCTAAATCCAAAAATACAGCCAATTTGAAAAAGACAAAAAAACCGTCCATTTAATAGGTTGGACGGTTTTATTATGTGAAATCATCTAATTTCTCTTGAACTTGCCTCTCCATTTGCAATCATTTCTGATACTGAAATAAGGTTTAACCCTTTTTGTTGAATACCTTTCATAATCAACGGCAGTGCTTTTGCGGTTTGTTTTGCTGAGTCAGAAGCATGGAGGAGAATAATATCCCCTTTGTCTGCTGTATTCACATTTTTAACTATGGCTGGTACCCCCGGATTATTCCAATCCTTTGAATCCACACTCCAATGGACAACTGTATATCCATATCTTTCAGCGATCTTTAAGGTTCTCTCATCAAAATGGCCAGTTGGCGCACGAAGTAATTTAATATTTTTCACATTTAACTTCCGAAAGGCTTCTTGTGCTTTCGAAATATCTTGGCCAATTTTTACATCCTCCAAATCTCGATAGTCTTTGTATTCGTAACCAAGAATGCCAATTTCATAACCATCCTTTACAATTCGATTAACAATATCCGGATGTCTCTCTGCCCAGGAACCGGCTAAGAAGAAAGTAGCGGCTTTTACGCCTTCTTTATTTAGCGTATCTAAAATCGGCTCCGCCTTTTCATCACCCCATCCAATATTAAAAGTAAGGGCAAGATCTTTTTCCCCTCGATAAACAGCTTTTGGGCCATCTTTTGTTGAAAAGACAGGAATTTGTGCAAGATTCTCTATATAGAGGAACCATGCTGTAAAAAATGCAGCAATTAAAATGAGTGAAATGTTCTTCAAAGACTTCCCGTTAAATACAAAAAAGAATTTCATTGTCCCCACCTCGTCCAATACTGTCCTTGTCTCAACCTATGCCCGTACATTTAAGAATATGATTAGAAAAATTTTATTATAATTTTTCAATAATTGGAAAAGACTACTATAACTAGATATTTCGCTGGAGGTTATTCAATGTTTGGGCTTCTAATAAATGATAAAGAAGTAAAAGAAATGGAATACCTTATTAAAAGAGAAATGGATGAAATACTATTTGATTTAAGGGATGATCGCATAGATCATATTGTAAAAAGATCGATGGAAGAAAGATATAAGGTTTTATTTACACTGTTTAGGCGGGTTGCTTCTCCACATGATTGTTTAAAGTATATGAGAAGAGGGAAAAAGGATCGGAAAAAGGGTTAGGAAAAAACTTTATACTTTTTTGAATAAGAACCGTTGACAATTAAATAGTATCTTGGTATATTAATAAGCGTCGCTGCTGACGTTAAAAACAATTTGAAAAAAAGTTGTTGACATTATGTTTTGCAAGTGATATATTAATAAAGTCGCTTTTTGGTGACGGAGTGGTTGTTCTTTGAAAACTAAACAAACAAAATCGTGCAAAACAAACAAAAATTTTTAGTTTCATTAATGAAACTAAGCCAACGTAACAAATGAGCTAATCAACTTTCTTGGAGAGTTTGATCCTGGCTCAGGACGAACGCTGGCGGCGTGCCTAATACATGCAAGTCGAGCGAATCACTTCGGTGGTTAGCGGCGGACGGGTGAGTAACACGTGGGCAACCTGCCTGTAAGACTGGGATAACACCGGGAAACCGGTGCTAATACCGGATAATCCTTTTCCTCTCATGAGGAAAAGCTGAAAGTCGGTTTCGGCTGACACTTACAGATGGGCCCGCGGCGCATTAGCTAGTTGGTGAGGTAACGGCTCACCAAGGCGACGATGCGTAGCCGACCTGAGAGGGTGATCGGCCACACTGGGACTGAGACACGGCCCAGACTCCTACGGGAGGCAGCAGTAGGGAATCTTCCACAATGGACGAAAGTCTGATGGAGCAACGCCGCGTGAGCGATGAAGGCCTTCGGGTCGTAAAGCTCTGTTGTTAGGGAAGAACAAGTACCGGAGTAACTGCCGGTACCTTGACGGTACCTAACCAGAAAGCCACGGCTAACTACGTGCCAGCAGCCGCGGTAATACGTAGGTGGCAAGCGTTGTCCGGAATTATTGGGCGTAAAGCGCGCGCAGGCGGTCCTTTAAGTCTGATGTGAAAGCCCACGGCTCAACCGTGGAGGGTCATTGGAAACTGGGGGACTTGAGTGCAGAAGAGGAAAGCGGAATTCCACGTGTAGCGGTGAAATGCGTAGAGATGTGGAGGAACACCAGTGGCGAAGGCGGCTTTCTGGTCTGTAACTGACGCTGAGGCGCGAAAGCGTGGGGAGCAAACAGGATTAGATACCCTGGTAGTCCACGCCGTAAACGATGAGTGCTAAGTGTTAGGGGGTTTCCGCCCCTTAGTGCTGCAGCTAACGCATTAAGCACTCCGCCTGGGGAGTACGGCCGCAAGGCTGAAACTCAAAGGAATTGACGGGGGCCCGCACAAGCGGTGGAGCATGTGGTTTAATTCGAAGCAACGCGAAGAACCTTACCAGGTCTTGACATCCTCTGACACTCCTAGAGATAGGACGTTCCCCTTCGGGGGACAGAGTGACAGGTGGTGCATGGTTGTCGTCAGCTCGTGTCGTGAGATGTTGGGTTAAGTCCCGCAACGAGCGCAACCCTTGATCTTAGTTGCCAGCATTCAGTTGGGCACTCTAAGGTGACTGCCGGTGACAAACCGGAGGAAGGTGGGGATGACGTCAAATCATCATGCCCCTTATGACCTGGGCTACACACGTGCTACAATGGATGGTACAAAGGGCTGCAAGACCGCGAGGTTTAGCCAATCCCATAAAACCATTCTCAGTTCGGATTGCAGGCTGCAACTCGCCTGCATGAAGCCGGAATCGCTAGTAATCGCGGATCAGCATGCCGCGGTGAATACGTTCCCGGGCCTTGTACACACCGCCCGTCACACCACGAGAGTTTGTAACACCCGAAGTCGGTGGGGTAACCGTAAGGAGCCAGCCGCCTAAGGTGGGACAGATGATTGGGGTGAAGTCGTAACAAGGTAGCCGTATCGGAAGGTGCGGCTGGATCACCTCCTTTCTAAGGAATAAAGCTGGACCTGTGAGCCAGACAAAACAGTTTGTTTGTGACGCGATCTTTGTTTGTTTAGTTTTGAGAGTACAATCTCTCAAAGCTTTTTTAATCGTTCTTTGAAAACTAGATAATCGTAAGAAGAAGTAAAGTAAACATCGAGTAAACGCCATTTTAGTTTTTCTCTCTTATGTAAGTAAGAGTTATAAACCTTTTAGGTTAAGTTAGAAAGGGCGCACGGTGAATGCCTTGGCACTAGGAGCCGATGAAGGACGGGACTAACACCGATATGCTTCGGGGAGCTGTAAGTAAGCTTTGATCCGGAGATTTCCGAATGGGGGAACCCACTGTTCGTAATGGAACAGTATCTTTACCTGAATACATAGGGTATGGAAGGCATACCCGGGGAACTGAAACATCTAAGTACCCGGAGGAAGAGAAAGCAAACGCGATTCCCTGAGTAGCGGCGAGCGAAACGGGACATAGCCCAAACCAAGAGGCTTGCCTCTTGGGGTTGTAGGACACTCAACATGGAGTTACAAAGGAACGGGGTAGATGAAGCGACCTGGAAAGGTCCGTCATAGAAGGTAAAAACCCTGTAGTCGAAACTTCGTTCCCTCCTGAGTGGATCCTGAGTACGGCCGGACACGAGAAATCCGGTCGGAAGCAGGGAGGACCATCTCCCAAGGCTAAATACTCCCTAGTGACCGATAGTGAACCAGTACCGTGAGGGAAAGGTGAAAAGCACCCCGGAAGGGGAGTGAAATAGTTCCTGAAACCGTGTGCCTACAAGTAGTTAGAGCCCGTTAATGGGTAATAGCGTGCCTTTTGTAGAATGAACCGGCGAGTTACGATCCCATGCAAGGTTAAGTTGAAGAGACGGAGCCGCAGCGAAAGCGAGTCTGAATAGGGCGTATGAGTATGTGGTCGTAGACCCGAAACCAGGTGATCTACCCATGTCCAGGGTGAAGTCCAGGTAACACTGGATGGAGGCCCGAACCCACGCACGTTGAAAAGTGCGGGGATGAGGTGTGGGTAGCGGAGAAATTCCAATCGAACTTGGAGATAGCTGGTTCTCTCCGAAATAGCTTTAGGGCTAGCCTCACGTAGTAAGAGTCTTGGAGGTAGAGCACTGTTTGGACTAGGGGCCCTCATCGGGTTACCGAATTCAGACAAACTCCGAATGCCAAAGACTTATCCGTGGGAGTCAGACTGCGAGTGATAAGATCCGTAGTCAAAAGGGAAACAGCCCAGACCACCAGCTAAGGTCCCAAAGTATACGTTAAGTGGAAAAGGATGTGGAGTTGTTTAGACAACCAGGATGTTGGCTTAGAAGCAGCCACCATTTAAAGAGTGCGTAATAGCTCACTGGTCGAATGACTCTGCGCCGAAAATGTACCGGGGCTAAACGTATCACCGAAGTTGTGGATTGACATCTTAGATGTCAGTGGTAGGAGAGCGTTCTAAGGGCGTTGAAGCTAGACCGTAAGGACTGGTGGAGCGCTTAGAAGTGAGAATGCCGGTATGAGTAGCGAAAGATGAGTGAGAATCTCATCCACCGAATGCCTAAGGTTTCCTGAGGAAGGCTCGTCCGCTCAGGGTTAGTCGGGACCTAAGCCGAGGCCGAAAGGCGTAGGCGATGGACAACAGGTTGATATTCCTGTACCACCTCTTTATCGTTTGAGCAATGGGGGGACGCAGGAGGATAGGGTAAGCGCGCTGTTGGATATGCGCGTCTAAGCAGTTAGGCTGAGAAGTAGGCAAATCCGCTTCTCACTAAGGCTGAGCTGTGATAGCGAGGGAAATTTAGTACCGAAGTTCCTGATTCCACACTGCCAAGAAAAGCCTCTAGCGAGATAAATGGTGCCCGTACCGCAAACCGACACAGGTAGGCGAGGAGAGAATCCTAAGGTGAGCGAGAGAACTCTCGTTAAGGAACTCGGCAAAATGACCCCGTAACTTCGGGAGAAGGGGTGCTTTTTGAGGTGAATAGCCTCGAAGAGCCGCAGTGAATAGGCCCAGGCGACTGTTTAGCAAAAACACAGGTCTCTGCGAAGCCGCAAGGCGAAGTATAGGGGCTGACGCCTGCCCGGTGCTGGAAGGTTAAGAGGAGGGGTTAGCGCAAGCGAAGCTCTGAATCGAAGCCCCAGTAAACGGCGGCCGTAACTATAACGGTCCTAAGGTAGCGAAATTCCTTGTCGGGTAAGTTCCGACCCGCACGAAAGGCGTAACGATCTGGGCACTGTCTCAACGAGAGACTCGGTGAAATTATAGTACCTGTGAAGATGCAGGTTACCCGCGACAGGACGGAAAGACCCCGTGGAGCTTTACTGTAGCCTGATATTGAATTTTGGTACAGCTTGTACAGGATAGGTAGGAGCCTGAGAAACCGGAGCGCTAGCTTCGGTGGAGGCGTCGGTGGGATACTACCCTGGCTGTATTGAAATTCTAACCCGCACCCCTGATCGGGGTGGGAGACAGTGTCAGGTGGGCAGTTTGACTGGGGCGGTCGCCTCCTAAAGAGTAACGGAGGCGCCCAAAGGTTCCCTCAGAATGGTTGGAAATCATTCGCAGAGTGTAAAGGCACAAGGGAGCTTGACTGCGAGACCTACAAGTCGAGCAGGGACGAAAGTCGGGCTTAGTGATCCGGTGGTTCCGCATGGAAGGGCCATCGCTCAACGGATAAAAGCTACCCCGGGGATAACAGGCTTATCTCCCCCAAGAGTCCACATCGACGGGGAGGTTTGGCACCTCGATGTCGGCTCATCGCATCCTGGGGCTGTAGTCGGTCCCAAGGGTTGGGCTGTTCGCCCATTAAAGCGGTACGCGAGCTGGGTTCAGAACGTCGTGAGACAGTTCGGTCCCTATCCGTCGTGGGCGCAGGAAATTTGAGAGGAGCTGTCCTTAGTACGAGAGGACCGGGATGGACGCACCGCTGGTGTACCAGTTGTTCTGCCAAGGGCATCGCTGGGTAGCTATGTGCGGACGGGATAAGTGCTGAAAGCATCTAAGCATGAAGCCCCCCTCAAGATGAGATTTCCCATAGCGCAAGCTAGTAAGAACCCTGAAAGATGATCAGGTTGATAGGTCAGAGGTGGAAGCGTGGTAACATGTGGAGCTGACTGATACTAATCGTTCGAGGACTTAACCAATTTTTAAAGCGAACTCGTTTTTACAACTTCTTCTGCATTATCTAGTTTTGAGGGAATGAAAAAAATTTATTTTTCCTCTTGAAAAATTTTAAAAAGGCATTATAATAAAATATGTCTTGAAAATAGTCTGGCAGTAATGGCGAGAAGGTCACACCCGTTCCCATACCGAACACGGAAGTTAAGCTTCTCAGCGCCGATGGTAGTTGGGACACGCGTCCCTGTGAGAGTAGGACGTTGCCAGGCTAAAATATTATTATTCCGCAGTAGCTCAGTGGTAGAGCTATCGGCTGTTAACCGATCGGTCGTAGGTTCGAGTCCTACCTGCGGAGCCATTTTTATGTAGATTGATATTTAGCTATGCTTCCATAGCTCAGTAGGTAGAGCACTTCCATGGTAAGGAAGAGGTCAGCGGTTCGAGCCCGCTTGGAAGCTTACCTATTTTAATAATAGTATGGCCCCTTGGTCAAGCGGTTAAGACACCTCCCTTTCACGGAGGTAACACGGGTTCGAGTCCCGTAGGGGTCACCAAAGTTTTTTCGCAGAAGCGAGAGTAACTTACATTCTGTGGAGGATTAGCTCAGCTGGGAGAGCATCTGCCTTACAAGCAGAGGGTCGGCGGTTCGAGCCCGTCATCCTCCACCATAATTTTATTATGTAAACTACTATACGCCGGGGTAGCTCAATTGGTAGAGCAACTGACTTGTAATCAGTAGGTTGGGGGTTCAAGTCCTCTCGCCGGCACCACTTTTTTAAAGTTAATATGGAGGGGTAGCGAAGTGGCTAAACGCGGCGGACTGTAAATCCGCTCCCTCCGGGTTCGGCGGTTCGAATCCGTCCCCCTCCACCATTATATTTTAAAAAAAGTTGGACATACTATATTTTATCACATCATTATTGGGCTATAGCCAAGCGGTAAGGCATCGCACTTTGACTGCGACATGCGTTGGTTCAAATCCAGCTAGCCCAGCCAGAGAGCCATTAGCTCAGTTGGTAGAGCATCTGACTTTTAATCAGAGGGTCGAAGGTTCGAGTCCTTCATGGCTCATATAATTACAGTAAAGGACTTTGGAGATAGAATCCAAGGTCCTTTATTCTTTCTATTTAGACCTTAAACCACGGATTGGTTTAAGGTCTTTTGTTTATATACGAGATTATATATCAATTTATCGTGATAACATTGATATGGTTCTCTGAATCCAGCTCCAGCGCCCAGCTGCTAGTGGACTTCGCTCTCCGCCCTACGATAAGTCAACATCGAATCACTAACGCTCTTCGTGTTTCCTTTATCTCAGTTGGAGCGCTCCAGTCCATAAGCAGCTAAACGGGCGCTTCCGCTTTTTATTCCGTATATATATACATAATTTTGTCGAGTTGAGTCATTGGTATGAAAGCGGTTAAAATAGAATAGATAAAGGGGTAGGAGGAATGAATATGAACAAGTTATCAATTATTGGAATGCCGATGGATTTAGGTCAAACGAGACGTGGGGTAGATATGGGGCCGAGTGCCATCCGTTATGCTGGGATTGTGGAACGACTAAAGCCACTATTTGATGAAGTACATGATCTTGGTGATATTCCAATTGGCAGACCTGAAGTAGTGGTGGATAAAGAATCCAATTTGCGGAATCTAGATTTAGTTGCCGAAAAAAGTGCGCTGCTTGCTGATAAAGTAGATAATGCAGTCCAATCTGGTGCGTTTCCGTTGGTACTTGGTGGGGATCATAGTATTGCAATTGGTACGTTAGCAGGGGTATCTAAACATTATAAAAACCTCGGTGTCATTTGGTATGATGCACATGGTGATTTAAATACTGCAGAGACAAGCCCATCTGGTAATATCCATGGGATGCCTTTGGCGGTAAGTATTGGGTTAGGCCACCAATTATTAACTGATATCGGTGGATATGGTCCAAAGGTTAAACCTGAAAATGTAGTCATTATTGGCGCAAGAGCGCTGGATGATGGAGAAAAAGATTTAATAAAAGAAATAGGAATCAAAGTTTACACCATGCATGAAATTGATCGGATGGGGATGGCGAAAGTAATGGAAGAAACCATCGCTTACCTGAAAGATAAGACAGATGGTGTCCACTTATCACTTGATTTAGATGGCTTAGACCCTAATGATGCTCCTGGCGTTGGAACACCAGTTATAGGTGGGATCAGCTACAGAGAAAGTCATCTGGCGATGGAGATGTTAGAAGAATCAAAGATTATTACCTCAGCGGAATTTGTTGAAGTAAATCCAATTTTAGACGAAAAAAATAAAACAGCAAAAGTGGCTGTTGAATTGATGGGTTCCCTATTCGGGGAAAAATTATTATAAAATTCTTAATGCTGCAAATCGAGGGAAAACGGGCGAACCTGTTGTTCTTACGAGTTGCAGCTTTTTTATATTCATTTTAAAATTAAAGACTAAAAAACGTTACTTTTCCTCCCTTCTTAAAATCTTTAAACTAATTATTGGGCCCTTTTAGTAAATTTTTGTTAATATTAAAGGTACTGAGAAGTTTTTTCGTGAAAACGAAACTTTTTTGCTATCGATACGTATTATCGATTAGCAGCAATGGAGCTGAGGTAACTTAATGGATGCAATAGTCAAAAAGAGAATCAAACAAGTAATCAAGGGTGATCAAGATGCCTTTGGTGAAATCGTTGAAATATATAAGAACAGTATTTATCAACTATGTTTCCGAATGCTTGGAAACCGTCATGAAGCAGAGGATATGGCACAGGAGGCTTTTATCCGTGCTTATGTTAATATCAAATCGTTTAATCAAGACTTGAAATTTTCTACTTGGCTATTTCGAATTGCTACCAATCTGTGTATTGACCGAATGCGTAAAAAGAAACCGGATTATTATTTAGATGCAGAAGTAGCAGGGGCGGAAGGGTTAACGATGTATTCACAGATTCCTTCGAATACACCGCTGCCAGAGTCAGAATTAGAAAGCTTACAGCTGCAAGAGGCTGTCCAGAAAGAAATCTTAAAACTGCCCGACAAATATCGGACAGCCATCGTATTGAAATATATGGAAGAGTTGTCCTTAAACGAAATAAGTGAAATTCTAGATTTACCCCTTGGAACGGTAAAAACAAGAATTCACCGTGGCCGGGAAGCATTAAGACAACAATTACGCTATGTGTGATAAGAGGTGAAACTGTTAATGTGTCCAGAACAAATCATCGAACTAATGCATGAATATTTAGATGACGAAATTACACCTGAGCAAGAAGGAGTATTAAGAGAACACCTCCAAAGCTGTAAAGAATGCGAAAGTTTATTTAACGAACTTAAAAAGACGGTCGCTTTTGTCAAAAGTATATCTACGATGCAGGCTCCAGACAATTTTACAGCCAACGTATTATCCAGGTTACCAAAAGAGAAACGAAGGATTTGGATGCAGCGCTGGATGAAAAACCATCCCTTGCTTGCTGCCGCTTCCTTATTTTTCATATTAATGATGGGAAGCTTATTCTCTACTTGGAATCAAGATAAAGACTTTTCTGTTTCGAAGCAAAAGAACTTAGTGGTAAGAAATAATACGGTCATTGTTCCTAAGGGTGAAACGGTAATAGGTGATGTTATTGTCCGAAATGGGAATTTGGATATAGAGGGTGAAGTCCAAGGTGATGTGACCGTCATAAATGGTGAGAAGTATTTGGCCTCGGCGGGGCATGTAACAGGGCAAATTGATGAAGTAAATGAGGTATTTGATTGGATTTGGTACCATATTAAAAAGACTACGCAGGATGTTTTGCAAATATTTGGAGACCAACCGGAAACTAAGTAAAAACAAATCACTCGGGCGGAGTGATTTGTTTTTTTAAGCTTATACATATAATAGGTACAACAGGTATTTATGATATAATAAATAGATTGTAATTTATATGTGTTAAAGAAAATTACGGAGGAAGAACAATGCCGTTTGCTGATTTCGAATTATGGAAGTATTTAGCTAGTATTGTTGATATTGCCCTCGTATGGTATGTCATTTACAAGTTGATTAATGTGATTAGAGGAACGAAAGCCGTTCAATTGCTAAAAGGCATTCTGGTTATCCTGCTAGTTAGAGTTGTCAGCGAGTTTCTAGGCTTCCAAACGTTAAGCTGGATGATGGAACAGGCGATAACATACGGGTTTCTTGCGATTATTATCATTTTTCAGCCGGAACTTAGAAGAGCTCTTGAGCAATTAGGCAGAGGGAAGTTCTTTTCGAGAAGTAGTAATCCGGATGAAGAAAATCCAGAAAAGACAGTTGAAGCGATTATTAAGGCAACGGACTATATGGCAAAGCGCCGTATTGGGGCATTAATCTCGATTGAGAGAGAAACAGGGATGGGCGATTACATAGAAACAGGTATTCAGTTAAATTCCAATATTTCTTCTGAATTGCTGATTAATATTTTTATCCCAAATACACCGCTCCATGATGGTGCAGTTATCATCCAAAGAAATAATGTCGCGGCTGCCGCATGCTATCTGCCATTATCGGAAAGTCCGTTTATTTCTAAGGAGCTGGGAACCAGGCATCGGGCCGCTTTAGGAATAAGTGAAGTAACGGACAGTGTTACAATCATTGTGTCAGAAGAGACAGGTCATATCTCGCTTACCAAGAACGGGGAGCTTCATCGCGCGATTAATACAGAGCAACTGAAAGAATTACTTACGAGTGAATTGTTCACTCATTTGAAGACAAAACAAGCTTCTTCAGCCCGTTGGAACTGGAGGGGAAAAAATAATGGATAAATTGATGGATAATCCCTGGTTTATTAAAATTCTTGCATTGCTTTTAGCTGTGCTTTTATATTCCTCTGTACCACATACAGGGAAAAAAATAACGGATGTAAATGTCCCCGGCGAGCAATCAACAGAAACCATAAAAAATATTCCTGTTAAGGTTTATTATGATACGAAGAATTTAGTGGTGTCTGGAATTCCAGCTACGGTTGATATCACCTTAAAAGGCCCATTAACGCATATTAAGTCTGCCAAAGCGCTAAAGAACTTTGAAGTTTATGTAGATTTATCAAAAGCTAATATTGGAAAGCAGAAGGTCAAGTTAAAAGTCAAAGATCTGTCTGATAAATTGACTGCGACTATGAAACCATCAACAGTGAATGTTTCCGTCCAGGAAAAGATCACGAAGGAATTTAAAGTAGAGGCAGAATTTAATTCGAGCCAAATAGAGGAGGGCTATTCTGCTGGACAACCAGTGGTCGAGCCCAATAGAGTGAAGATTACCGGTGCCAAAAGTGTCATCGACAGGATTAGCTATGTAAAAGCGACCCTTGAAGAAAAGAATAAACTGACAGAAACCATTTCAGAGGAAGCCAACATCCAGGTTCTTGACAAGGAATTAAATAAGTTAAATGTTGAGGTTAATCCGGAAAAGGTAGAAATCACCATTCCAGTAAAAAGTAATAGTAAGACTGTTCCGATAAAAATTGTGAGGAATGGTACCGCACCAAAGGGTGTGACGATTAAATCGATTGAAATCGATGAAAAGGAAGCAACGATTTCCGGGGATGTTAATGTTTTAAACAAAACGGAAAACGTTCGGGTTGAGGTCGATATCAGTAAAATCACCGACAACACCACACTAACTTTACCTGTTATTATCTCTAATGGTATTACGAAGGTTACCCCGCAAACAGTGAAAGCAACCGTTGTGGTTGAAAAAGAAGAAGAGAAAACAGTTTCAGATGTACCTTTAAAAATTCAAGGATTATCCGCTGAATATAAGGCAACCATAAATGACCCTGATAATCAGTTGGTAAATATATTAATAAATGGCCCCATTTCAGATGTTAACCGTGTGAGGTCTAAGGACTTTAATGTCTTTATTGATTTGTCCAGCCTTCAAGAAGAAGGGGTATATGAAGTGGACATTCAAGTGGAGGGCCCGACGACAGTTAAGTGGAAACCTAATAAGTCATCAGCGAAAATTACGATTGAAAAAAATAATGCATAATATCCAGCAATACATGTTGAAGGAGAGATTTTTATAATGGGAAAATATTTCGGGACCGATGGGGTACGCGGAGTAGCAAATAGCGAGTTAACACCTGAGTTGGCCTTTAAATTAGGTCGCTATGGCGGATATGTTTTAACAAAGGATACCGACCGTCCCAAAGTACTCATCGGGCGTGATACACGAATATCCGGTCATATGTTAGAAGGAGCCCTAGTGGCAGGGTTACTTTCCATTGGCGCCGAAGTTATGCGTTTAGGAGTCATTTCTACTCCGGGTGTTTCATTTTTAACAAAAGCCTTAGGTGCTCAAGCAGGAGTGATGATTTCTGCTTCTCATAATCCGGTGGCTGATAACGGCATTAAATTTTTTGGTCCTGATGGCTTTAAGCTATCCGATGAGCAGGAATTAGAAATTGAGGCACTTATCGATTTACATGAAGATCAACTGCCTCGTCCAGTGGGCTCGGATCTTGGTCAAGTCATGGATTATTTCGAAGGTGGTCAAAAGTACCTCCAATATTTGAAAAATAGTGTGGATGAAGAATTTACAGGTATCCATATCGCTTTAGATTGTGCACACGGGGCAACATCTTCTCTAGCAGCACACTTATTTGCTGATTTAGATGCAGACTTATCAACGATGGGAGCTTCACCGAATGGCCTAAATATCAATGCAGGCGTCGGATCAACACACCCAGAAGCATTGGCTGCCTTGGTCAAAGAAAAAGGCGCCGATGTCGGTCTTTCCTTTGACGGGGATGGTGACCGTTTGATTGCAATCGATGAAAATGGAACGATTGTAGATGGTGACCAAATCATGTATATTTGCGGCAAGTATATGAAAGAACAAGGTCGCTTAAAGCATGGAACGATTGTATCCACGGTTATGAGTAATCTTGGCTTCTATAAAGCACTTGAGGCACATGGAATCCATAGTGTACCGACTGCTGTAGGTGACCGTTATGTGGTCGAAGAAATGAAGAAAAATGGTTTTAATCTGGGTGGTGAACAATCCGGCCATATTATCTTCCTAGACTATAACACCACGGGTGACGGTTTATTATCAGGTTTACAATTGGTTAATATTATGAAGGCAACCGGCAAGCCTTTATCAGAGTTGGCAGGTGAAATGAAAAAGTTCCCGCAAAAGCTTGTCAATGTAAGAGTAACCGATAAACATCATGTAACCGACAATGCTAAGGTGAAAGAGGTTATTGAGCAAGTGGAAGCAGAAATGGCCGGGAACGGTCGAATTCTCGTGCGACCATCCGGAACTGAACCATTGGTCCGTGTCATGGCTGAGGCATCAACAGAGGAGCTTTGTGAATCCTATGTCAACCGGATCGTTGCAGTTGTAAAAGAAGAAATGGAATTAAAGGAATAAGAATATGTTAGGGGGACCCACACTAGTGAGTCCCTTTATGCATAGTTTATTATGTATTGTTTGATATTGGAAAAAAATATATATATTAGGTACTAGTTGACGAAGCATACCTAATCGTGTACTATGAAATTGCTTTGTTTCTTAAAGCGATTTTACCAATTTTACCTGGAAAGGTGGGCTGCGAGGGAGAGTTACCTTTTTTAAAATAAAGCGCCTGGACTTACCCAAAGTGGTTGGGTTAGTTGACGAGGAGGAGGGTTATCGAATGTTCGGCGGATACCTCCCGGTTGAACGTGCACAACCGAAAATTTCTTCTTTAAAACACAGAGGCAACTCTGTGCACAAAGAGAAGAAAATGCACATACTAATCGTAATGTTTCAACAGGTATAGACAGATACCTACTAAAACAGAGATAAGGGGGCAAGCATAAGCCTCCAAAGCATTCTTGCCCCCTATATCAGGGAGGAATAGAAAATGTGTGGAATTGTTGGATATATTGGAAATCATGATACAAAGGAAATTTTATTAAAAGGCTTAGAAAAGCTTGAATATAGAGGCTATGATTCAGCGGGGATTGCTGTTAAGAACGAAAATGGGGTTCATGTTTTTAAAGAAAAAGGTCGTATTGCTGATTTACGTAATATCGTTGATGAAACGGTTTCTGCAAACATCGGAATTGGCCATACTCGTTGGGCAACACACGGGGTACCTAGCCAGACAAATTCCCACCCTCATCAAAGCACATCCGGTCGGTTTACGCTTGTTCATAATGGAGTAATCGAGAACTATGACCTTTTAAAGCGTGAATATCTAGCAGATGCCAACTTCACGAGCGAAACAGATACAGAAGTCATTGTTCAGATGATTGAGTTATTCGTTAAAGAAGGACTAGAAGTATTAGAGGCATTCCGTAAAACATTAACGTTATTGCATGGCTCCTATGCGCTTGCCTTATTAGATGCACAAGATAATGAAACCATTTATGTTGCCAAAAACAAAAGCCCTCTATTAGTTGGATTAGGGGACGACTTTAATGTGGTTGCCAGTGATGCGATGGCGATGCTGCAAGTAACGAATCAGTATCTAGAATTAGTGGATAAAGAAATCGTTCTTGTTTCAAAGGATGAAGTGATCATTCAAAATCTTAACGGAGAAATCATCAGCCGTAAGCCATATACAGCAGAACTTGATGCAAGTGATATCGAAAAGGGAACCTACCCCTACTATATGTTAAAAGAAATTGATGAACAGCCGCTTGTGTTGCGTAAGATTATTCAAACCTATCAAAATGAGCAAGGGGAATTAACAATTGACCCCGAAATCATCCATGCGATGAATGCTTCTGATCGTGTCTACATTATTGCAGCTGGAACTTCTTATCATGCTGGTCTTGTTGGCAAGCAGTTCATTGAAAGTATCGCAAAGGTTCCTGTGGAAGTTCATATTGCTAGTGAATTTGTTTACAATATGCCGCTTCTAACAAAGAATCCGTTGTTCATCTTCATTTCGCAAAGTGGGGAAACGGCAGATAGTCGTGCGGTTCTTGTAAAAGTAAAAGAAATGGGTTATCCAACGTTAACCATCACCAATGTTCCAGGTTCAACCCTTTCTCGTGAAGCGGATTATACACTTTTGCTGCATGCGGGTCCTGAAATTGCCGTTGCTTCTTCGAAAGCCTATACTGCACAACTAGCTGTGCTGGCTATTTTGGCTGAAGTGACAGCAAAAAGTCAAAATATCACTGTGGATTTTGATCTAATTCATGAACTTGGAATTATTGCAAACGCTATGGAAGTTCTTTGTGACTCCAAAGAGTTGATTGAGCAAATTTCAAGAGAATATTTAGCAGTCACACGTAATGCTTTCTTCATTGGCCGCGGTATCGACTATTATGTAGTTTTAGAAGGTTCTTTGAAATTGAAGGAAATTTCTTATATACAAGCTGAAGGTTTTGCTGGTGGAGAATTAAAGCACGGTACCATTGCTTTAATTGAAGAGGGGACTCCCGTATTCGCTCTTGCTACCCAAGCAGGCGTAAACCTAAGTATCCGTGGAAATGTGAAAGAGGTTGCTGCCCGTGGCGCAAATACTTGTATCATTTCAATGAAGGGGTTAGAAATGGACGAAGATAGCCTCGTCATCCCAGAAGTACATGAATTATTAACACCACTTATCTCTGTCATACCTATGCAATTAATAGCTTATTACGCAGCCTTGCACCGTGATTGCGACGTTGATAAACCGCGTAACCTAGCTAAATCAGTAACAGTTGAGTAAGCGTAAATAAGTATTTAAAAATCGAAGAGAGAACAGGCATCTAGCCCTGTTTCTTCTCTTCGATTTTTTTGCATTTTAAAGAATTATTAATGTTGTCAACAATCATAATGACAAATTGCATTTTTGTAAAAATAGATATGTCTTTGGAAACGCTTTATTATAAAGATAGAAATTATAGCAGATTATATTTTAATAAGAGGGGGACAAAATAATGAATGAAAAAGTTAATGATAAATCAGATGTAAAAGTCAGAATTCAAAAAATGGGTAGTTATTTAAGTGGTATGGTCATGCCGAACATTGGAGCAATTATTGCTTGGGGACTTATTACCGCCTTATTTATTCCAACTGGCTGGTTACCAAATGAAGATATGGCTAAATTAGTTGGGCCGATGATCACGTTCTTACTGCCACTATTAATTGGTTTTACTGGTGGTAGAATGGTTTATGATATTCGTGGTGGTATGGTCGGTGCAACAGCGACGATGGGTGTTATCGTTGGAACTGACATTCCGATGTTTTTAGGAGCCATGATTATGGGACCTCTTGGTGGTTACGTTATCAAGAAGTTTGACCAGGCTATCCATGGGAAAATAAAATCAGGCTTTGAAATGCTTATTAATAACTTTTCTGCAGGTATTCTTGGCGGTGCGTTAACTTTAGTAGCATATAAAGGTGTTGGACCAGTTGTTGAAGCATTGAGTAAGGTTTTAGCTTCAGGTGTACAATTTATTGTCGACCATCATATGTTACCATTAGCGAACATCTTTATTGAACCAGCAAAAGTACTTTTCCTTAATAACGCCATTAACCATGGTATCTTAAGTCCTTTAGGGATTGAGCAAGCAACAAAAGCAGGAAAATCAATTCTTTTCTTACTAGAAACTAACCCTGGTCCTGGTTTAGGGATCTTACTAGCGTTTATGCTTTTTGGTAAAGGTACAGCAAAACAAACAGCTCCTGGTGCAGTAATTATCCACTTCTTGGGTGGTATTCACGAAATTTACTTCCCGTATATCTTAATGAAACCTATGTTAATCTTTGCAGCTATGGCTGGTGGTGTGAGTGGAGTCTTTACATTTAACCTTTTTGGTGCAGGTCTTGTCGCAGCACCATCACCAGGTAGTATCTTCGCTCTTATGGCGATGACACCAAAAGGAAATTACCTTGGGGTATTGGCGGGTGTGCTTGTAGCAACTGTTGTTTCCTTCGCCGTTGCATCATTAATCTTGAAGACAAGTAAGTCGAAAGATGAAGATTTAACTTCTGCTACAGAAAAAATGGAAGAAATGAAAGGCAAAAAAAGCTCTGTTTCTTCAATGTTAACTAGTGAAAAAGCTATTAATGCAGAAACGGTTAATAAAGTTGTCTTTGCTTGTGATGCTGGTATGGGTTCAAGTGCGATGGGTGCTTCTATTTTAAGAAATAAAATGAAGAAAGCTGGTATAGATGTCACTGTCATTAATACAGCGATTAATAATTTACCAAGTGATGCCGATGTAGTCGTAACCCACAAGGATTTAACGGATCGTGCCAAAGCAAAGCTTCCAAGTGCAAATCATATTTCAGTAGAAAATTTCCTAAATAGTCCTCGTTATGATGAATTAGTTGAAGCTTTAAAGAAATAATAGAACAAATACCTAGCCGATGTGCTAGGTTTTTGTTTATTTTAATCATGTCAACAACTTCTATGACGAACTTGGATTATCCTCTTGTTGTATAAAGGCTTTTGCTGAATTAATATTAACTTGTGGATATTAATTATAATTTTGGCAACATCTGATGATTGGGGGACGAGGATTAAAATACTTTACACGGAGTGAGATCATGTATATTTCTGCACGAGAAAGACAAATTCTTGAAATCTTGTTAACTGAAAAAGACGAGATAACCGTGAAAGACCTCGCAGATCAAATTGGGGTGAGCGGTAGAACCGTTCATCGAGATTTAAAGAATGTTGAAGACATATTAACAGAATATGACCTTACCTTACAAAAAAAGTCAGGCGTAGGCGTTCAAATTAGCGGAAGTAAGGAGAAAATTGGCGAGCTTGAACTATTTTTGTTTAATCTTTTTCATACCGAATATACTCCTGATGAAAGACAAACAATCATTTTGTGTGCTTTGTTGGAATCGAATGGGCCGGTAAAGCTATTAGGCCTCGCCAATGATCTAAATGTTACCATTGCAACGGTTAGTGCTGATTTAACGAAATTGGAAGAAAGATTACAAACGTTTGGATTAGCATTGATTAGAAGAAGAGGCTATGGGGTTGAAATTGAAGGCGACGAAGGTGCGAAACGAAGAGCGATGAGTAATTTAATTTCTGAGTACCTCGATGAATCAGAAATTCTTTCACTAGCAAGAGAAAATATTCAAAAGCGGTCCACACAGCAAATTAATACAATTTCTGAAAGACTTCTCGGGCTGGTGGAAAAGAAAAAACTGCTCACCGTTGAAAAAATCGTGGAATCAATCATTCAGGATTTACCTTTTAATATAGCGGATAGTGCCTTTATTGGTTTGGTTGTTCATTTGGCCTTGGCGGTTGAACGGATTCAAAAAGGGGAAGGGATCAAGATCAACCATTCTTACTTAGAGAATCATCAATCATCGAAGGAGTATAAATTTGCAGAAAAAATTGTCGCTCAATTGGAGCAAGTTTTTCAAATTGAAATTCCAGACGCAGAGATTGCCTATATTACGATGCACTTAAAGGGTGCGAAGCTCAGACATGATAATGAATATTTAATTGAGGATTCCAGTTTACAAATAGCCATTAAATCGAGGAATTTAATGGACATGGTTGGGAAACGAGTGGGATTAGACTTAACAACTAATCGTTCCCTATTCGAAGGGCTGGTTGTTCATTTAAAGCCTGCCATCTATCGAATTAAACAAAAGATGGGGATAAGTAATCCCTTATTGGATAAAATTAAGCGAGATTATGCCGAATTATTTGCTACTGTTAAACAAGCAGTTGAACAGGTGTTTCATGAGTTTTATGTTCCAGATGAGGAGATTGGTTATCTGGTCATGCACTTTGGTGCGGCTATCTTAGCTAACAAGGATATCCTTCAATTAAGAACATTAGTTATTTGTTCTAGTGGAATTGGGACGTCTAAGATGCTTGCAACGAGATTACAACAAGAGTTCCCGGAGCTAAAGCAAATCCAGAATGTATCAGTTATGGAATTTAAGAAAATGAAAGCAGATAACTACCAACTGATTATTTCAACGATCCCGATTCCTGATTACCACTTGGATTATATATTAGTTAGTCCAATCTTATATAAAGATGAAATCGAGAAGATTCGCTCATTTATTAATGAACAAATCATCATTAATGGATCGGAAAAGAAATTTCCAGTTCCCTTAATTGATAAAATAAGTAAGAAAAATACAAGGATGCTCATCGAAGAAATGAAAAGCATTCAGGGATATGCCAAGACAATTGCTGCGATCTTAGAAGGATTTGCGTTAATAAGAATGAATGACGAAAAGACAGTAACAGCAATTATGAATCGAGCATGCAAAGAATTATTAGTCAATAAAAAGATTAATGATATTGAAGCAGTCGTCGATGCAATATTTGAAAGAGAAAAACTCGGGGGTTTAGGCATTCCTGGTACATCAATGGCTTTATTCCATGCACGGTCAGCTCATGTAATCACACAAACATTCACAATCTATGTCACTCAAAAACCGATTGAGGTTGTAGGGATGGATCAAAAGGAAATGGAAATAAAGTCAATCGTATTAATGTTATCTCCTGAGGAAACAGCTGAGAGCTCATTAGAAGTCCTGAGTTATCTTAGCTCCTTGCTAATTGAAAGTGAAGAGAGTATTTCTGTATTCCAGTCGGACGATAAGGAAGAAATATTAGCCTATCTCACCGTAAGATTTGATCAATTTTTTACTGAGAAATTAAACATTTTAAGGAGTGTATAAATATGTCAAAAGCAATCTTAGCAAAAGAAAATATTCTATTAAATGCAGTAATAGGTTCAAAAGAAGAAGCAATAAGGTTAACAGGAAGCATTCTTGTGGACAAAGGGTATGTAAATGCAAACTATATTGAAAAAATGCTTGAAAGAGAAGAACTAACTACTACCTATATGGGGAATTTTGTTGCAATCCCACATGGTACGGAGGATTCCAAGCCATTTGTGAAGGAGTCAGGGATTTCCTTTATTCAGGTTCCTCAAGGGGTTGATTTTGGTAATGGAAATATCGTCAAGCTGCTAATTGGCATCGCCGGTAAAGATAATGAACACCTAGACATTCTATCAAGTATTGCCATTGTATGTTCCGAAGAAGAAAATATCGAAAAACTTGTCGCTGCAAAATCAGCCGATGAGATTTTAGCCATTTTTGAAGAGGTGAACTAAATGTTAGCGATTCATTTTGGTGCCGGAAATATTGGCCGCGGCTTTATTGGTAATTTATTATATCATTCAGGCTATGAAACTTGCTTTGTTGATGTCAATCGTGAAATTGTGGACTTGCTCAATGAAAAGAAGGAATATCGCGTGGTTCTTGCAGAACCAACACAAGCGGAAGTCGTTATCAAAAACGTAAGGGCGATTAATAGTGCGCTAAACCCTGAACAAGTAATCGACGCAATTGCTGAGGCTGATCTTGTAACGACAGCTATTGGTCCCAACATTTTACCGTTTATAGCGAATTTGTTGGCAGATGGTTTACGGAAGCGGATGGAACGAACCGATAAGCCGCTCAATATTATCGCGTGTGAAAACATGATTGGCGGTACATCTTTTTTAAAAGAAAAGATTTATGAAAAACTAACTGCAGATGAAATAGCACAATTTGAAGGGCGATTTGGTTTTCCAGATTCTGCTGTTGACCGAATTGTTCCAAATCAAGTCAATGAAGACAAGCTAATGGTTAAGGTGGAGCCCTTTTATGAGTGGGTGGTCGAAGAGCCGAAAATTATTGGCGAGAAGCCGCCAGTTAAGGGAATAACTTATGTTAAGGAATTAGTTCCCTTCATTGAACGGAAGTTATTCACAGTGAATACTGGTCATGCCCTAGCAGCCTATTTTGGCTATCATTATGGAATGGAAACTATTAATAGTGCAATGGCAAATAAGCAAATAAGTGAGTTAGTAGAAGGCGCACTGAAAGAAAGCGGCGCATTTTTAGTTAAGAAATACGGATTTAACGGAGAAGAGCATAACAAATATATTCAAAAGATTATAGGACGCTTCTCAAATGAATATATTATTGATGAAGTAACCAGAGTCGGACGTTCCCCAATTCGTAAGCTAGGGCCAAATGATCGACTTGTGAGCCCTGCTAGACAATTTGTAGAAGTGTTCGGTACGGAACCGACATTTCTTCTGAAGGGAATTGCGGCTGCACTTTCTTACGACGTTCAAAGTGATGAGGAAGCAGTACAGGTCCAAACGACAATCCGTGAACAAGGAATTGAAGCGGCGATCATGAAGTATACCGAGCTTGATTCCACATCGATTTTATTTAAAGGGATTGTTGAGCAATATCAGCAATTGACATGAACCGAACAAAAAAGGTCCTGAACTGACATACAAAGACCCAAACCAAAATAGGTTTGGGCCTTTTTTTTCTTAATAAGTGTCTTATATTCCCACTCTTAACTTTAGTGACTATCTAATCGTTTAATGATAATGTTCAATAACAGGATCAAACCAACCACGGCGCAGGCAGGATAAATTAACAGCCAAGGGTAATGAACCATATCAAAAATACTTTGACCGATCATACCTCCCCACTCACCAGATTGTGATAAGAATCTATCCTCATCGTCTTCGCCAATAATCCCACCTTTGGCTTTTCCACCAATAAATATCTGGAATACACCAAGATGAGTTAATAAGATAATGGTAGCAATCGTTTGCTGAAGGAAGACAATATAAAATCGCTTTTTGAAGACGGGGAAAATTTGTCTTATTGAGATATGAAATTTACTCGCTCCGAGTAATCTTGACGCAATAACATAGTCCTTATTTAAAAGGAGTTCAAATTCCTTTAGTAAAAGTTCTATTAAAGGTGGGGTTCCGATTATCACGATAATAAGCACCTGATAAAATGTAAAGAAGTGACTCCCATACTTGTTGATGATAATCTCCTCTTCACTAGCTAATAGGAAAAATAAAATAAAAGCGGGAACATAAAGAAAGGGAGTTAACAATGATTCAATATAAGCCTTTAATGGCCTAAGAAAATATAAAACTGATAGACTACAAAAAATCCCTATTAACATTCTAATAAGTGTAACGACAATGGAAATGATAAACGTGTATTTAAACCCAATGATCAATTTTGTGAATAGGTCGTTTCCATTTTTATCTGTTCCTAATGGGTGTTCCAGAGATGAGGGTAAAGGCGGCCTTAAGACCTTACCGTCTGAAGAATAAATTAATTTCCCAGGCTCAACGCTTTTATTTACTCCAAATTCCAATAAGAAACTTGCGATCAATAAGAGAAATAAAAAAGTAAAAATCGAATATAAGATCCATTTTGACCGATTATCTTTAGTCATTTAATACGCTCCTCTCATAAAATCTGAAAGAAGCAGCTTTCAATAAGCCAAAAGGGATTAAGATCATGATGATTGCTACTGAAGTTAGGCTGCTATCACTAACTCTGTATAAAAGCGGGGTAAACCCTTGCATTTGAAATAGGAATTCAATAATAAATAACGAAGATAACATATACCAATAAATTAATCCAATATGGCTATATAAGGATTTCATCACATTTCGAATGACATGTCTTAAAATCACGGTAGTTCGGGATAAACCTTTTGCAATGGCAAACTCCACATACTGCTCTTCCATTTCCTCTTCAAAAATCTTGATCATAATTTTGATGACCATGACGATGGGTACGAAACTTAAGCAAATAATCGGAAGTAGATAAACATGGCGCCCAAATCCATACAACCTAAGGAGCTTAAAGCCTGTTGCTTGATAAAGATGGATCACTAATAATTGGCTTCCCAATATAATGATAATGTCCGGTATGGAATCTATTAGTAACAATAGACTTTTGAATAATCTTTTAAAATGCTTTGAAAAGAATAAAAATGCATATGAAAAAAGAAAGGACACAAAGATAGTAAGCACTAATGCCGAAAAAAGGACAACCATTGTGTAGATGTACGTATCTATAATATAAGGAAAAACAGCATATTCTTGACCAAAATAAAAAAACGTTGAATCATAAAGTGTAAATAAATAAGTAAAGGTTTTATAAACTGTTTTCAGATAATTTAATGGAAAAAATCCAAAATCTGAAGAAGAAAAGCCCCCATTAGTATTCAAATAAACTAAAGAATGAAGAGAAGTAATACTGCTGACACTGATTAAAAGTAAAGCTATTTTTATGGAGAGATTTAATATATACACGGAGAAACGTTTGATAAACATCACCACCCTACTTCCTGAAAAGATACCTTCCAATTCCGAAAAATGAGATAAATAATTCCATTTTTAGTATAACAATATTTACGGAGTAATTGTAAAATAATTCTAAATGTTGAACATCTTTAGCGGAATCCATCCTGTGCTTATCAGCAAAGACCATACCGAAATAGTGCCACCGACGAGGCAAAAACCATCATTATTTTGGATTTTTTTATATATGAGCATATTTTTATTGACAAATTTAGTTGTTTGTGTTATAATAATTATTTATTGACATCGACTATATTTCTATCATAAAATAAACTCCTAGCAGATCTATGCTGGGAGTTTTTCTGTTTTAAAAAGGGATATTGAAGGGGGAATTTAGTTGGAAACTGGGAAGGAAAGTTTAACTGCATTAGTTAGCTGCTTTGCGAGGGGATATCATGCATCAAAAAGTAAGGAGCCGATTTTTAATGACTTTATCGCTCATTCGCTTTTAAAAAATGAAGAAAAGCAGTTGATTGCCACCAATTGGGCAAAGGCCATTGCCTTCTTTGACCAGGAAAAAAGTGAAGCGTTAGAAACAATTGATGAAAAACTAGAATGGGTGATGAACAACCAAACGGTTCCTCAATTGGTAAGTCGGTCAAGGTATACGGAAGATGGACTTAGATCTGCGATTGAACGTGGATTTAAACAGTATGTCATTTTAGGGGCAGGTTTTGATACATTTGCGTTAAGGCAAGAAAATTTGCCGGAGGACTTTATAATCTATGAAGTAGATCACCCCGCCACCCAAGCTATTAAGATAAACCGTCTTCATGAAATGGGCATTGAACTCCCAGCTAACGTAAAATTTGTTCCGGTCGATTTCAAAAGCCATTCTCTTCGTGAAGAGTTGGAGAAAAGCGGCTATGATGAGCAAAAATATACCTATTTTAGTTTGCTGGGTGTTGTCATGTATTTAGCTAAAAAGGACTTCTATCAACTTCTCTCTTCTGTGGCGGAGATGTCCATAAACGGAAGTTCTTTTATTTTTGATTACCTCGATGATTCTGCTTTTAATAACAGAATTGCCTCAAAGAAATTAACCCAAATGAGACAAATTACGGCACAAACTGGTGAACCTATGGTTACGGGCTTTGACCCGTTTGAACTCGATTTAGAGCTGCAGGATTGCAATATGTTACTCTATGAAAATCTTTCACCAGCCAATATCGAAGAAATGTTCTTTGTGGATCGAGAAGATGGCTTGCACGCCTTCGACCATTTTCATTTTGCTCATCTAGTCGTGAATAAATAATGTATTATTAGCATGTTTCCATATCAGAAATTGAACCGATGTTTAATTTATGGTATATTTGAGTAAAATAAAAGTGACCAAAAAACTAAATTGGTCAACGGAGGTTGATATGGCAACCGATCGAAGAAAGATGATTGTAGAGGCGGCAACTAAGTCTTTTTCCTTATTTGGCTATAAAGCAACGACGATGGATCAAGTGGCAAAGCTAGCTAATGTAGGAAAAGGAACAATCTATACTTTTTTTAAAAATAAAGAAGAATTGTTTGAAGAGATCATCTCTTCGTTGGTAAAAGAAATGATGGCGGAGGCGGAAGCTGTCATCGAACCGGAATTACCATTTACAGAAAATGTCCATCGTGCGTTATACCGTTTATTAGAATTTCGCTCACAGCATCAACTGATGATTAAATTGGTCCAAGAGGAAACAGAAATGGGGACTTTAGCGGTATCGGAAATGCTCCAGCATGTTGAGAATGAAATTATTGCCTACTTAAAGAAGAAAATGGATTTGGCCAACGCTAAAGGGGCAATCCCACCAACCGATACAGAACTGTCGAGCTTTCTTCTTTTAAAAATGTATATTGCCTTGGTTTCAGACTGGGAAAGAAATCATCAGCCGTTAAGTTCCGAACAAATCGCAGAAATCATGAAAGTGTTTTTAGTAAAAGGTTTGCCGAAATGAAAAAGGCTTGTGTCCACACGTGTACACAAGCCTTTTTGGATTCACCCTTAAAATCACCGTTTTTTAGCCATGCTTTCCTGCGCCATTTTGACAAGCTCGCGGACCATACTGCCACCAAGTCGGCCGCCTACTTTTCCCGCCTGCTCAGAGGTAAGCTTACCGTTGTAACCCTTTTTCAATGGAACGCCCACTTCTTCCGCTGCTTCAAATTTTGCATCCTCAGGGTTGCCGGTATTTGCGACTTTTGCCTTCAAGGCATCTAAGCCATTGCGTGCCTCTGGGACAAGGATTTTATTTCTTCTTCTCGCCATGAAAATTCCTCCTTTATTAGTAGGATTACCTGATTGAAAAAATTAATCAACAATCACTGGAAAAACCCATATTAATCCAGTATAATAACTGGTAACAATTCGGATAAAATCAATGAGAAAGAGAGTAATTATCTAGGATGTAGCAGCGATTCAGGGGTGGTGGGAGCCTGAAACAGAGCAGATAATGAAGCGCACTTTTGAGATGCATGCCTGAAAAGAGAGTAGGGTATGCCGGAGAATCCTCCGTTATGAAAGAAAGCTGGTTCTTAAAGAACAATTAGAGTGGTACCGCGGGATTATGAACTCTCGTCTCTTTTAATAGAGACGGGAGTTTTTTGTTTTTTTTACAGATAGAAGGAGGTTAAAAAGATGAATTTTAAACAGGAGCTTGCTGCAATCTTATACGACTTACTTGACCAAGCGATTTCAGCAAAAGAGCTGGAACGGATGATTGAAAAACCTAAGAACCAAGAACTTGGTGACCTTGCTTTTCCTTGTTTTACTTTAGCCAAGCTGAAAAGAAAATCACCCAATCTCATTGCTGAGGAACTAAGGGAGAAGATAAACTCCCCCATTTTTGAAAAAGTAGAAGTGGTGGGAGCCTATCTTAATCTCTTTTTAAACAAAAAGACGGCTTCTGAAAAAGTAGTTCATGACATCATCTCTCAAAAAGGAACGTATGGGGCGCTTACGTTTGGAAACAGTGGCACTGTCACAATAGATATGTCCTCACCCAATATTGCCAAACCTTTTTCGATGGGACATTTGCGTTCAACGGTGATTGGCAATTCGCTTGCATTAATTGTCGAGAAATGTGGTTATAAGCCTATAAAAATCAATCATCTTGGGGACTGGGGAACACAGTTTGGGAAGTTGATCACAGCTTATCAGTTGTGGGGAGATGCAGAAAAGGTCAAACTCAATCCAATCAAGGAACTACTAACTCTTTATATTAAATTTCATAAAGAAGCGGAGTCTAATCCAACCCTTGAGGACCAAGGACGCAGCTGGTTTAAAAGACTTGAGGATGGAGATGAACAAGCATTAGCGCTTTGGAAATGGTTTCGAGAGGAGTCATTAAAGGAATTTTCACGAATCTATCGGCTAATGAACGTTGAATTTGACTCCTATGCAGGCGAAGCCTTTTATAATGACAAGATGGATCGTGTCGTTAAGCTTCTTGAAGAGCAACAGCTATTGGTCGAATCCGAACAGGCGCAGGTGGTGGATCTTACCGAGGAACAGCTTCCGCCATGCTTGATTAAAAAATCTGATGGGGCAACCCTGTATGCCACCCGTGATTTAGCGGCAGCTCTTTACCGCCAGGAGGAATACCAATTTGTCCAATCCTTATATGTGGTGGGCCATGAACAAAGCCTTCATTTTAAACAGTTAATAGCGGTGCTTGGAAAAATGGGATACGATTGGTCGAAACAAATGCACCATATTCCATTTGGATTAATGTTAAAGGATGGTAGGAAAATGTCGACCCGAAAAGGCAAGGTTGTTTTGTTAGAAGAAGTTCTAAACGAATCAATTGCTATGGCTAGACATAGTATTGAAATGAAAAACCCAAACCTTCCAAACAAAGGTGCTGTGGCTAAGCAGGTAGGTGTCGGGGCAGTCATCTTCCATGACTTAAAGAACAATCGAATGAATGATATTGAATTTTCCTTAGAAGAGATGCTTCGTTTTGAAGGAGAAACAGGTCCCTATGTTCAATACACTTACGCCAGGGCATGTTCAATTTTACGAAAGGCGAATGTCAAGGTAGACGGGAGCGCTTTAACCTACGAAAATACTTGGGAAAAAGAATGGAAGGTAACCAGTCTTTTAATGGAATTCGCTCCAGCCATTAAAAGAGCCTGCAAGAACTTCGACCCGTCCCAAGTGGCTAAATATATTATTGACGTAGCTCAAGTTTTCAATAAATATTATGCAGACGTAAAAATCCTTGAAGATAATACCGAACAACAGGGCAGACTAGCACTTGTCTATTCTGTCACGGAGGTTTTAAAGGAAGGCCTGCGATTGTTAGGATTAGAAGCACCGGCAGAAATGTAAGCTTTATTAGTTATGTTTAAAGCTATTATCAGATAGAATATAGGTATGAGTGGAAAGGGAGGCAAAGTAGAATGAGTGAATTATTACTTAAGCATTATCAGTTAGTGAGGGAAAGATTTATCAAAGGTGTTGCGGAACTAGAAGAGGGATTTGCTGACGTTCAACCGGAGGGATTTAATAATACCATTCACTGGCATGTTGGCCATGTATTAACGGTTGCTGAGCAATTTATGTTTGGCTTTCCGAAAAAATCAACACAGTTACCGGCAAACTATCTGGAGTTATTTGCCTCTGGTACCAGCCCGGCGGTTTGGCAGGGGGATGTTCCTTCGCTCCAGCAATTAATTGTGCAGCTGCAAGAACAAGTAACCCGGATTAAAGAAATACCGGCGGAGAGTTTTGACCAAAGATTAAAAACCCCATTCCTGGGTCAAGAAACCTTTGGTGAACTAACCAATTTCGCGATTTTCCATGAGAGTATTCATCTAGGCCAAATACAGGCCATGAAACGCGTCATTAATGCAGCTGCAAAATAGTTTGTTTGAAAATCCGTTTCTACTATTCGTAGAAGCGTTTTTTCATTTATTAAAACAGACTTGGAAAGGAGTAGTAAGCATCTTCTAGTTAAGTAAAGAGAGGAGGTCTCCTTGGTAAATGGATCAACAAACGCAGGTAAGACCTAAAGAGAAAATATGGACAAGGGATTTTGTTCTTATTGTATTAGCTAATTTTTTTATCTTTCTTGGATTTCAAATGACCCTGCCAACCATTCCGCTCTTTGTGGAGGAGTTAGGAGGGAATGATCAATTAATTGGGGTGGTTGTAGGGATTTTTACATTCTCTGCCTTACTCCTGCGCCCATTTGCAGGTCATTCACTTGAAACAAAAGGAAGGGGCTTTGTTTATTTAATCGGCTTAGCGATTTTTGTTCTGTCGGTTGGAACATTTGGGTTCCTGACAAGTATGGTCTTTTTATTTATTGTCCGCGTCGTCCAAGGGATAGGCTGGGGATTTTCTACGACGGCATCAGGGACAATTGCGACAGATTTAATCCCTGCTACAAGAAGAGGCGAGGGAATGGGCTATTATGGCTTATCAGGAAATTTAGCATTGGCTATTGGTCCATCTCTGGGGCTCGTGTTAACGGGCTTTTTACCCTTTAAGGTATTCTTTCTAATATGTGCAGGATTTGGATTGATTGCTCTACTGCTTTCATCCAGAATACGTTACAAAAAGGTAGACAAGAAACAGGAAGTTAGGACATTAAAGCGAGATCTTTATGAAAAAAGTGCCTTAAAGCCCTCGATGCTCATGTTCTTTATTACCGTAACCTTTGGTGGAATGGCCGCCTTTCTCCCGTTATATACAGCTCAAAAGGGTATTGCAGGAATCCAATTGTTTTTTTTGTTTTATGCGATTGCTTTAATGGTTACACGAACTTTTGCAGGCCAATTATATGACCGAAAAGGGCATCAAGCTGTCTTTATTCCAGGCACACTGTTAATTTTGGCAGCCATGCTGCTGTTATCGTGGCTTCCGAATAGTATGGTTCTATATACAGCTGCCTGTCTGTATGGTCTTGGCTTTGGTACCGTACAGCCAGCCCTGCAAGCCTGGTCTATTGAAAAGGTTCCAATCAACCGGAGAGGTATGGCGAATGCCACCTTCTTTTCATTTTTCGATTTAGGAATTGGCGTTGGTGCGATGTTGTTTGGACAGATTAGTCACTTGTTTGGGTACAGCAGCATTTATAAAGCATCAGCTATATCCATATTCCTTTCGATGCTTCTTTATTTCTTTTTCTTATATAAAGACCGTGTGGGAGTAGCCCACAAACGGTAATTGGCATGGAGACTAAATAATGTCTCCGTGCCTTTTTGTTTGAATCAGCGAATGTTTTTAAGAATTTCTTCATAATCGTGCTATTTAGGATAAGAATAAGGGGTAATAAAAGGTTAATCTCTTGTCGCATGAAAAATTTGGTTATTCGTCAAAAGAAAACACTTCATATTAACTACTCTGTTGTGTTAAAATCAATCGGTAATTCTACTTCAAATTTGGTGGGTGAATCTGGTGCTCTCTTCTTTTAAGAGATTCTTAATCGGCCGGCCGTTAAAATCAACGGCACTGGGCGAACAAAAATTAAATGTACTTAAGGCTTTAGCCATTCTTTCTTCCGATGCCTTATCATCTGTAGCATACGGGACGGAACAAATTCTAATTGTTTTAGCAACGGTAAGCGTTATTGCCTACTGGTATTCGGTTCCAATTGCCGTTGGGGTATTATTTCTATTAGCGGCGCTCATCCTTTCCTATCGACAAATTATCTATTCCTACCCTCATGGCGGCGGGGCATATATTGTATCGAAGGAGAATATTGGTGAAAAAGCTGGATTAATTGCTGGGGGATCCCTGCTAGTCGATTACATATTAACGGTGGCGGTAAGTGTATCTGCAGGTACAGATGCAATCACGTCGGCCTTCCCAACTTTACATCAACATACGGTGGGAATTGCTTGTGTCCTGGTTGTTCTCATTACGATTCTGAACCTGCGGGGCTTAACAGAATCGGCATCGATTCTAGCTTATCCGGTCTACTTGTTCGTTATTGCTTTGTTCTTATTGATTGGTGTGGGTCTTTATAAAATTATGACGGGGGATGTGTCAGCAACTGTTCAGCATGCACCAATAGGGGCACCTGTTCAAGGGATTACCCTATTCTTGCTGCTGCGCGCCTTTGCGTCGGGATGTTCGGCTTTGACTGGGGTTGAAGCTATATCGAATGCGATTCCGAGCTTTAAAGATCCGGCACCAAAGAATGCAGCTAAGACATTAGTTTTAATGGGAACCCTCCTTGCTTTGTTATTTACGGGGATTACGTTCTTAGCCTATTATTACGGAATTTCTCCAAAGCATGACGAAACGGTCGTTTCGCAAATTGCCAAGGAAACCTTTGGACGAAATTACCTTTACTTTTTTGTCCAAGGAACGACAGCGCTTATTTTAGTTCTGGCAGCGAATACGGGGTACTCCGCTTTTCCTTTATTAGCTTATGCACTTGCCAAGGACAAATATATGCCAAGGATGTTTACCATTAGGGGAGACAGACTTGGTTATTCTAACGGGATTGTTTCCTTAGGAGTAGCATCTATTTTGCTTATTATTTTTTCAAGAGGTAGAACAGAGCATTTAATCCCTCTTTATGCTGTTGGAGTATTTATTCCGTTCACCTTGTCACAATCGGGGATGATTATCAAGTGGTTACGGGAAAAACCGGCCGGATGGGTCGCTAAACTTAGTGCCAATTTAATTGGCGCGCTCATTACCTTAATCGTCTTAATTATTTTCTTCCTGACAAAGTTTTGGCAAGTATGGTTTGTGATCCTCTTTTTACCGTTAATCGTGATTGCTTTCAAACGAATAAATCGTCATTATGAAGCAGTTGGAGAACAATTGAGGATTTATTCTGATAAACCCGCGGTTCCGATTGAGGGGAATGTTATTATAGTTCCCGTTGCAGGGATTACCAGGGTTGTTGAGAACTCCATTAACTATGCGAAATCCTTAACCGATCAAATCTTTGCCGTATATGTTTCATTTGATCGTGAGGATGAAAAGCGTTTTGAAGAAAAATGGCAGCAATGGCAGCCGGATGTTCGACTTGTTACCTTACAATCACATTATCGAAGCGTGTTAATTCCGTTATCGAAATTTATTGATACGGTGGAGCACAAAGCGAGTGAGAACAACTACCGGGTGACGGTGTTGATTCCGCAGTTTATTACGAAGAAAAGCTGGCATAATATTCTCCACAACCAATCTAGTTTATTGATTCGTACCTATCTTATTTTTAAAAAGAAGGTCATCGTATCAACACTGCCATTTCATTTTAAAAAGTAATAGGGATGGATTTACGATTAGGGAAAAACCATGTAAAGAAGCTGGACAATTAGGCCCAAAGGAAATTTCCAAACAAAGAAAACCACCGCGAGTAGAATTAGTCGGTGGTTTTCTTTGTTTTTTTGATTATAAAGTAGATTGCCCCTAGAACAATAGCCCCGATGATGGCTGGCATAACATAAGGCTGGGCGTATTCTTTAATATTGGCCCAGTTGCTGCCGAGGACTTTGCCTAAGTAGAGGAATAGAATGGTCCATGGGATAATGGCTGCTACGGTGTAAAGTGTAAATTTAGTTGCTGACATTTTGGCAATACCGGCTGGAATGGAAATGGCATGCCTTACAACTGGAATGAACCGGGCCGAAAAAATTACGCCGGCACCATATTTTTCAAACCATTGTTCAGCAATATCGATATGATGCTTTTTAATCAGGACGTATTTCCCGTATTTTTCTAAAAAAGGTCTGCCTCCGTAATAACCGGCCCAATATAAAAATAATTGTGCAATCGTCCCGCCAATCGTCCCGGCAATAACGGCCCCAATAAAATTGAGATGCCCTTGTGAAATCATATAACCGCCATAGCCTAAAACAATTTCACTAGGGATGATTTCAATCATTAATCCTAAGGCAATCCCGAAATATCCTAATTGTGATAAAAACTCCAAAATACTATTAATAAAGTCTGTCATAGTTCACCTTCACTTAAGTAAATGTTAATTTTCTCTCCTTCACTAGTTTAAACTAGATTGTCTATTTAAGAAATAAATATGGTACTTTTCTTTAGGACATTCCTGAAATGTTAAAAAAGTAACGGGAGCCGTTACTTTTTACTTTTTCCTATTGAAGATATTTTAGAAACATAGTAGCGATTCCAAAGTAGGTGAGTAATGAAAAAATATCATTTAAGGTTGTGATCAGTGGTCCTGAGGCGACTGCTGGGTCAATTTTCATACGGAATAGAATGAGTGGAATAATCGTCCCTGCAAGTGTCCCGATGATTAAGGTGAAAAAAAGTGAGCAGCCGACAACCGCACCTAAAATGAGACTTCCCTGCCATATATAGGCGATAACAGCGATTAGAATAGAGCAAGTAATACCGATTGTAATGCCGACGCCAAGTTCCCTTGTGATTAACCGAGTAATTACGCCTTTATCAATATCATATGAAATCAGCCCTCTTACTACGACGGCTAGGGATTGCGTTCCTGTATTTCCAGTCATCCCGGCAATCATCGGCATGAAAAAGGCAAGTGCAACAACCTGCTTAAGGGTATCTTCAAAACTGCTGATAATTCGCCCTGAGATGACCCCGATGAATAATAGCAAGATCAGCCAAGGAAGTCTTCTGGCAGCGGCAACTAATGTTCTTGTTTCAAAGTCGATTGATTTCCCTGTAGCCGATAATTTTTCGATATCTTCATTTGCTTCCTTCATCACGATGTCAATAATATCATCGACTGTAACAATCCCGACAAGAATATTATTCTCATCAACAACGGGGATGGCAAGGAAATCATACCGCCCCACGATTTGGGCCACAATCTCTTGATCTGTGGTAACCGTAACGGAAATGATTCGTTCGTACATAATTGTTCGAATGTGTTCCTCCGGCTCTGCTAAAAGTAAATCACGGTAAGAAACCACTCCAACTAGTTTTCGCTCCTCATCAATAACATATAAATAGTTAATCGATTCGGCAAATTCAGCGAATACCTTAAACTTATCAACGGCTTCGCGAACTGTAAAATAGCTGCGGATCCAAACAAATCGGTTGGTCATGATCCTTCCGGCAGTTTCCGGTGGATATTTCATGATATCTCGGACGGCATTAGATTCCTCCGTCTTCATCCCGGATAGGAGGGAATCCTTCTTCTCGGGCGATAATTCATGCAGCAATAACGCCAAATCATCGTTATCCATTAAATCAAGGACCTTGCCGGACTTTTCAATTCCTAATATATTTAATAGGCCAAGCTGATCTTTTTTATCAAGTTCTTCCATCAAGTCCGCAAGTACGTCAATTTTTAAAAACAGCAGGAATCGACCTTTATGCTTTTCCGGCAGATCCTTATAAATCTTGGCCATATCGTAAGGCTGGAGTTCTTCCAGTATGTTCTCAAAGTCCGTTTTTTTATTTTCCTTTAAGGTTTTAATTATATAAAGACTTAATTCATCTTGAGTCATGTTTTTAATCATGGATGAGAGACCAGCTCCATTCTCTGCACTAACTGCATAAATTCTAACAGGCTATAGAAAAAATAGATGAAAAAGGAAAGATAACAAATACTAATCATCATTAAGCTTAAATCTAGTATGTGTCAATCAAACTTATTATTTGTAAAAGAATTGAAATAAGCTATTTGGACTATTATTTGATAAAATAAGGAAGTATTGATTATATCATTATTTAATGTGTTGAACGGAGGAGTTTTGCTTTGAAGAAGCATCATCAAGACATACGGGATCTCATCTATGTCCATTTAAATCAAACAGATCAGTATGTAATGTCTTACGGTATCGAATTCGATGAATTTGCTGCTGCTTTTTCAGGTTCATTAAGTCATTTGCTTTTACTAAAGCACCGCTTTGATGATGCTGATTTTAATATGCATACCCAACTTGAATACTGCCCTGAAGAAGGAATTACCAAGTTAGCTGCGGAAGATGTCTATAGTTATGGGGATTTTTGCTGGATTGATTTTATTGAGGAAGATGTGTTGAATGAACTGACTGGCCAGGAAATCGCTGAACTATTGTACCTAGGTCATCAAAAGCAACATTTAAAATTACCTTTTTACAATAAGCTTGGGAACCGTTTTGTTTATTTGGCTCATGATGATGGCTGGTTTAACAAAACCTATTACCGAAGCTTCAAGGATTTTTTCCAGGTTCTTAGTGAAGTAGTGGCAGGGAAATTAGCGAATCTTAAGATTGAAAAGTCAATCCTGGGACTTCGTAAGAAAAAATCCTATCCTCAGGTAAATAAAGAAATTCTTCTTGCCTTAACACCTTTTATCAAAGAAGGAATTTGCATTTCGTTACGAGATGCAGATCACCAACGAGGCCGAATAGAGATTCCCATTTGGGTCATTGGTGATTTTGCCAATATGGATGATATGGTAGAGGAATATGACCAAATATCATCAAAGCCCTATCATGCAAAAATCATTTTTGATAAAAAGACAAAGGAATGGAAGTTAAATGTCATCTAAATCTTTTTGTTGGGTAAAAAATTAGTCCCACTCTTTTGGGTGGGACTGTTTCATTGTCCAGCTCCAGCGCCCTAGCGGCTAGTGTCCTTCGCTCTCCGCCCTACGATAAGTCAACATCGAATCGCCTACGGCTCTTCGTGTTTCCTTTATCTCAGTTGGAGCGCTCCAGGCCATACGCCGCTGAACAGGGCGCTTGCGCTTTTCTTATGAGAACCACAGGGTGAATAGTCCTTCATTCACGCCTAAGTTATACATATAATAAATTCCGAATAATATGCTGATAATGCCTGCGAGATTATTCAAATATCTATTCAACTGTTTCCCTGATGTTAACACAAAGGGTATGCCAATAACTGTTGAAAAGCTGAGCATACCAACGACGGTACCACAACCGAAAATAAGTATGTATAAGGCGCCCTGCCAAGCAGTCGACACCGTACTCATTGTTAATAAAACCATTGCTGCACTGCCGGCCAGCCCGTGAATGAGCCCAATGAAAAAGGATTTAAAATGGGTCCGATTTTTTTTCTTATGAGTCGAGGTATGATGGGAGTCTTGGTGATGATGGCGATGTCTCATAAACACTATAATACTATTTAAGCCGAGACTAACCAGCATGATCCCCACGATAAATTCAAGACTCAGGGCAACCGTATAAGTGATGGTGTTTTTGGCAACAATCAAAAACATTCCAACAATGAAAAGTGTGGCAGTGTGCCCAATACCCCAGTAAACACCTGCAAAGATGGAGCGCTTTAAATCTTTTGATTCGCTTGCAATGGTTGACACGGCAATCACATGGTCAGGCTCAATTGCATGCTTAATTCCTAGCAAAAAGCCTAATAATAATATCGATAATAGTGATCCTGTCATTATGTCACCTCCTAATTAAACCGTTTAAAATAATTATACAGGATATATATGCTGGAAAAGGATAGAAAATTGACAAAATGGCCATTGTTAGTTTTTAAGCAAGCTATAGCAATCATAAAATATTCAGTAGGAAAATACCAAAAAGTCTTAGGTAACTACATTTCCTTTCTTATGAAATTAAGTGTTAAAATATAACCGTGAATGAAAAAATGGAGGTTTCGTATGAAAACAAAATTAGGTTTATTATATGGAGGAAAATCAGCTGAACATCAGGTGTCTCTCCAAACGGCACTGGCTGTTATTCGGGCGTTAGACCTTGAAAAATTTGAAATTCATCCTATTTACATAAATACCGAAGGAAAATGGATGAAAGGACCGCAATTAAGTGAGCCGGTAGAGAACGTAAAGGCACTTGAATTTTCAGAGGGGAATCAATTATCGCCTTTATCACTCGCGCCTGCACTTTTCCAAGCGGAGAAGCAGGAAACACTGGATGTGATTTTCCCATTGTTACACGGTCCAAACGGTGAGGATGGAACCGTGCAAGGATTATTGGAACTGCTAAACCTGCCATACGTAGGCAATGGAGTGCTTGCTTCTGCTGCAGGTATGGATAAGGTTATGATGAAAAATGTGTTTGCACAGGCAGGGCTTGCCCAAGTGAACTATGTAGCTTTTATAAAAAGTGAATGGGAAAAAGCAAAAGCAGAGGCCTATAGCAAGGTCGAAACGGAACTTGGCTATCCTTGCTTTGTCAAACCGGCGAACCTGGGCTCAAGTGTCGGCATCAGTAAATGCACTAATCGTGCCGAATTAGAAGCAGCCTTTGCCGAAGCTTTTCAGTTTGACCGCAAAGTCATTATAGAAGAAGGCGTTGTGGCCCGTGAAATTGAAGTAGCAGTTCTTGGAAATGATGAGCCTGAATGTTCGGTTGCCGGTGAAATTGTTCCGAAAAAGGACTTCTACGATTATAAAGCGAAATATGAAAGCGGGGATACGGCGCTAATCATCCCAGCTGACATTACAGACGAGGAATATGCTCAACTGAATGAAATGGCGGTTAAAGCTTTCAAAGCCTTGGATTGTTCCGGATTAGTCCGTGCTGATTTCTTCTTAACAAAAGATGGGAAAGCCCTGATTAATGAGGTAAACACGATGCCAGGCTTCACCCCGTTTAGTATGTTCCCGCTCCTCTGGAAGCACACGGGAGTAGAGTATCCACAATTGATTGAGCGACTTGTAAGTCTGGCTAAAGAAAGACATGCCGAGAAACAACAGATAAAGTTTACTTTTTAAAAAATGGAGACACGGCTAATGTGCCGTGTCCGTTTCTATGTCGAAAAGCGGAATCGCCCGATGAGCGAAGTCCAATATCACTTTTAAAAAAAAGGAGGATTTCAATTGATAAAACGATCGTTAAAACAGATAGCAGATATGGTTTCTGCCCAAAATGATAGTAGTCCGTTTGCTGAAACGACTATTACGGGCGTTTCGATTGATTCTCGTAAGATTGAAATCGGAAACCTGTTTATTCCTTTTAAAGGAGAGCATTCTGACGGACATGTATATGTGGAGGAATCCATCAAGAAAGGGGCAAGTGCTGCCCTTTGGCAAAAGGATGTGCCGAACCCGCCAACCCATCTGCCCATTTTGATTGTCGATAATTGCCTTGTGGCCTTACAGGAATTAGCAAGAAACTACCGGAAGCAATTAAGCGTAAAAGTAGTCGGTATCACAGGAAGCAATGGGAAAACAACGACAAAAGATATGACGGCCGGCATTCTTTCTACCCAATATAAAGTTCAAAAGACAGAAGGAAATTATAATAATCATATTGGCCTTCCATTAACAGTCTTAGGTTTAAACGAAGACACGGAAATTGCTGTCCTTGAAATGGGGATGAGCGGCAGAGGAGAGATTGAATTCCTTACGAATCTTGCCTGCCCGGATGCAGTTGTAGTTACCAATATTGGTGAATCACATCTTCTTGATCTTGGCTCACGGGAAGGAATTGCGGATGCAAAACTTGAAATCCTGCAAGGGCTAAAAGAGGGGGGACTAGCTGTCCTCCATGGTGATGAACCACTGCTGATGGAACGAATTCAAGTACATAAAGGCAGTGTCCGGGTTGAAACGTTCGGCAGAAATGAAACAAATAATATTTTTCCAACTGAAATTACCCAGTTAGATCATGGGAATCGTTTCAAAATTAATACCTCGACCACTTCTTTTGAACTTCCGGTCCTAGGAACTCATAATATATTAAATGCACTTGCTTCGATGCTAATTGCCAACTATTTCTCCATCCCTTTCGAGAAAATGAATGACGGTTTGGCTGGTATTAAGCTTACAAACATGCGGATGGAGCTAGTAGAAGGGGAGCAGGGTGAAAAAATAATTAATGATGCCTATAATGCAAGCCCCACTTCAATGATGGCAGCCATTGAATTAGTATCTAATCTTAAAGGCTATGAGCAAAAAATTCTGGTCTTAGGTGATATGTTAGAGCTTGGTCCGCAAGAGGAACAGTATCATCAGCAAATTGGCGCTTCCTTAAATAGTGATAAAGTCGACCTCCTATTCACCTATGGTAACTTAGGCGGACAGATCGCCAACTCAGCTCGCAACCTTTTGGGAGAAGAACGAGTCTTTGCCTTCACAGACAAAGCATCACTGATTAAAGAACTAAAGCGGCATGTAAATAAAAACACCTTAATCCTTGTAAAAGCATCAAGAGGAATGAAATTAGAGGAAATAGTTACCTCGCTGCAAAAAAATAAAGGAAATTAAAACTTGCCAGTTCATGAATGATTTCAGCTTGATAAATGAAAAATAACTGAGACCCCCCTTGTGAGGAGAAGTTGCCCTTATTATCGAGTAATAGGCATTTGATGAAGCGATAAGATTAGTTTGAATCAACTGTAACAAACTTGTCTTGATTGCAAAATACTAGCAATAGTGGTATGATGTTCATCAACGTGTCTAAAGAACGATTATTAAAGGGCATACTCCTTGAGGGAGCATGTTTTTTTTTGGTAAAATAAAGATGTTACCTATTTACGGCATTTTGATGCGTGTCAGCTCAAGCGCCATGGGAACCGAGCCGTTTCGGTCCTGCCTAAGATGAAGTATGAAAGTCCACTTCCATCCATCCTTGATGAAATTAAATCTACTTGAACAAAAGTAAAATAGAAGCTATTTCATTTTTAGTTAAGTCTAAAAGGACTTCAACTTGGGCCCTCCAGCGCTTTTCGCCTCTAAGAGCAGGCGCTTACGCTTTTCTGAGTATCAGGCGAAAATATTCAGCATTTAAAAAATATTTTCACATAGATGAAGGAGAATGAAAACATTGACAAAGTTTGAAGAATTAGGCATTGGTAATGCCACGTTACAAGCAGTCCTCAAAATGGGTTTTGAGGAAGCAACACCAATCCAGGCAGAAACTATTCCATTGGGGCTAAAAGGTATTGATTTGATCGGTCAAGCTCAAACAGGAACAGGTAAAACTGCTGCATTTGGTATTCCGTTAGTTGAGAAAATTGATACAAGTGCGGATGCCATTCAAGGGATTATTATTGCGCCAACTCGTGAACTTGCGATTCAAGTATCTGAAGAGCTTTATAAAATTGGTTCAGGCAAAAGAGTTCGCGTCCTGCCAATTTATGGTGGCCAGGATATCAGCCGCCAGATTCGTTCACTAAAGAAAGCACCACATATCATTGTTGGTACTCCGGGACGTGTATTGGATCATATCAACAGAAAAACGATGCGTCTTGATACAGTTAACACTGTAATCCTGGATGAAGCAGATGAAATGTTAAACATGGGATTCATTGAAGACATTGAATCCATCCTTGCTGCTACACCTGCAGAGCGTCAAACATTACTTTTCTCAGCAACCATGCCAGGACCGATTCAGAGAATGGCTGAAAAGTTCATGAAGGACCCGCAAATCGTTCGTGTGAAAACGAAAGAAATGACTGTTCCTTTGATTGATCAATATTATCTTGAAGTTATTGAAAGAAATAAATTTGATGTATTAACAAGACTTCTTGATATTCAATCTCCGGAACTTGCGATTGTGTTTGGTCGTACGAAGCGCCGTGTAGATGAATTATCGGAAGCACTAACGTTAAGAGGTTATACAGCGGAAGGTATTCACGGTGATTTAAGCCAAGCCAAACGTCTTTCTGTTCTTCGTAAGTTTAAAGAAGGAACAATTGATGTCCTTGTTGCAACAGACGTAGCTGCAAGGGGTCTTGATATCTCCGGAGTAACGCATGTATATAACTTTGATATTCCACAGGATCCAGAAAGCTACGTTCACCGTATTGGACGTACAGGACGTGCGGGTAAGAAGGGTGTAGCTTTAACCTTTATTACACCTCGTGAAAAATCATATCTAGCTGTTGTTGAAAAAACGACAAGAAGCAAGATGGAAAAAATGAAGGCTCCTACACTTGATGAAGCATTAGAAGGCCAACAAAAAGCGGTTGTAGAGAAAATCGTGGCAACGATTGAATCGAATAATTTACATTATTATAAAGCAGCGGCGCAAGAATTGTTGGAAGAAAATGATGCATCAACTGTTATCGCAGCTGTGTTGAAGATGTTAACAAAAGAACCGGATACCACTCCGATTAAACTAACAGAAGAGCAGTCTCCACAAAGAAGAGAAAGAAAACCACAGGACCGTGACCGTAGAAGAAGAGATGATTCTAGAGGTTCAAGTTCATACGGTGGCGACCGTAACAGGAAAAAAGCACCGGCTGGAAAGCCACGCAGTGGTGAAAAAAGAACTGGCGGCGGCGGTAAATCATCATCAAAGCCAAGAACGTTTAATCATTAATAGAAAAGCGGAAGCGCCCCTAGGCGCTGTAGCTGGACAGTTATAAAGCAAAAGCATGAACATTAGGTTCATGCTTTTTTTCTATGTCTAAAAGGGGAATAGTAAATTTAAACACATTCAGTTGGAGTGATTATGATGACGATTGTTAGACTTGGATATGTCGCAATGAGTGTCGAACTTCAGAATGCCTCCCCCTCACAAACGATGACATTTGCTCAATTTAAAAAAATTAAAGACCGGGACGCAGCGATTCGGAAACTAGAGAGAATTGCTGTATCAAACTTAGAGAATTGCTTACGGCTATTAAAACACAATGCCGGCAATCAAATTCATTTTTTTAGGTTTAGTTCACGGCTCATTCCCCTTGCTAATCATGAAGAATTGCCGGATTGGGACTACATGAAACCGCTGAAAGAACCACTCAACAAACTGGCTGGTTATATTAAGGAAAACCCAACTAGGATTGACTTCCATCCGGATCACTTTGTGGTGCTTAATTCGCCTGATAAGGACATTTTAAAAAATTCCTTAAAGACGCTTGCTATGCATGAAAGACTCCTAAAAGGGATGGAGATTGATACCGAACACCGTTGCGTATTACACGTCGGCGGAGGATACAACAATAAAGAGAAGGCTCTGGAATTATTTATTCATAACTGGGCCTATGTTTCCCCTGCGATTCAAAGAATGATTATGCTCGAAAATGATGATACGACGTTTACGGTAAAAGATACATTATATCTTTGTGAGAAATTGGGTCTGCCGATGGTGTTTGATTATCATCATCATCTTGCTCATCATGAGGAGGATGATTGGCAAGATGATTGGGAACGGATCATTGGGACCTGGTCACAGTCCTCGCTGCCAATAAAGATGCATATATCTAGTCCGCGCTCTGAAAAAGATTTCAGGGCACATGCAGACACCATTGATCCGCAGATGTTTCTTCGCTTTTTACATGAGGTCAAGGGGACGGTACCGGAAATTCATTGTATGATAGAAGCAAAGCAAAAAGATGCGGCACTTTTTCAATTAGTCAAGGATATGCAAGAAAGTGAAGGAATGACGTGGATTGACCAGTCCAGTTTTATCATCGATTAAAGGTTGTGCATCCACCATCTTTAGCCATGTATACTTAAATTAATATAGAAATAGTGACTGGCTGCAAATCCCTGTTATTTTTGTGCCAGTAATCCGAGAATAGCAATGATAATAATCGACGCCCAAATGATAATCTTCAATGGTGATTGGGAGGAGATTCTACTTTTCTTACTACTGGCCCAATCCGCTGTGCCTCTAATGGAATCGGAGAAATCCTTTTTATTAAAGTAAGGAATAGCTCCTAGTAAAAAACCGCCAAGCAATCCAAATAGATGGGCAATAACATTTATATTCGGTTGTAAGAAGGTCATAATCAGACTGACGACACAAAGTGTAAGGATAATTTGCGAGTTCTGTTTGGAAAGCACCTGTTTCCGAAACATAATCAGCGCAAGATAGTATCCGAACAGACCGAATATCGCTCCACTTGAGCCGACATGGGTATAGGAAAGCGGCTCGAGCAGCAGTGTAGCGACGTTAGCGATAAAACCAGACAGGAGATAGATAAATAAGAATCTTGTGCTGCCAAGTATGCGCTCGAGTGCAGGACCAAATAACACAAGTGAAAAGCTATTAAAGAGCATGTGTGTAAAGCCGCTGTGAATAAAGGTCGGGGTAATCAGCCGCCAATATTCCCCTTCCATAATGTAGAGATTTACTCCGGACAGGTTTTCAAAGATCCAGGAGTTGGGGAAGATGGTTATACTCGTTAAAAGATAGAATCCTAAATGAATGGCAATAATAATAGAAACAATCGGATAAAGGCGGATAAATTCGCGAAAGCTTTCCGTTCTCGTAAACATGACATAAACCTCCTGTATTTCACATTCTATCTAATAATTAACTAATTTCCGTTCTTGTACACTCATAATATGCTAATTTTATACAAAATAGAAGGAAGATGAACCATGATTAAAGGGATTGGAATTGATATTATTGAACTTTCTAGAATTCAGAACATACTCGAAAGACAAAAGAAGTTTATCGACCGCGTGTTAACTCCAAATGAACGGATGAAATTTGAGGATCTATCGGCGAGAAGAAAGGTAGAATTTTTAGCAGGTCGCTTTGCTGCGAAAGAGGCGTATTCAAAAGCGAATGGAACAGGAATTGGCGAAGAACTATCATTTTTAGATATTGAAATTGAAAATGATAGTTCAGGAAAGCCCTTTTTTGCAAAGCCGAAAAGGCGTGCTCATTTATCTATCTCGCATAGTCGAGAATATGCCGTAGCACATGTGATTATTGAAGAAGAGTAGGGCGCGGAAATTTTTAAAAATAAATAGCTTGGCAACTTCCTTATCATAATCCCCAAGGTTGTCTCATATATTCATAGGGAAACAGGAGAGACAAGGTCAGCCATGGTCATTTTGGAAAGCAAACTCCATTGCCTGACCCCTGCCTTTCTCTTCTCTGCAATCATATGAAATGAGACAAGAAGGGGTTGAAGGAATGAGGAAAAAGTTGTTGCTGCTCATCACTGGGCTCATGGTCATTTTTGTCCTGGCTGCCTGTGGCTCTAAATCACAAGGTGATGTGGTAAAAGAGTTAACGGGGAAACTAGATGACTTAAGCGGCTATAAGGTGAATGCAAAAATGACGTTAAAAATGGGTTCTGATTCACAAGTGTATAAAGTGGAAATTTGGCACAAGGATCCTACCTTTTATCGCGTGAATTTGAAAAATGCGCAAAAGGACCAAAGTCAGATGATTTTAAGAAATAACGAAGGGGTATTTGTCCTGACACCTGCCCTCAATAAAAGTTTCCGTTTTCAAAGTGATTGGCCGCAAAATAGCAGCCAGGCCTACTTGTATGAATCGTTGATTAAGGACATTGTTGCAGATAAAAGTGCAAAATTCTCTACCACCAAAAAATATTATGTATTTGAAACGAAAACCCGTTATCAAAATAATACGATGCTGCCTTCCCAAGAAATCAAGCTGAATAAAAGGGATCTATCCCCTGCTGTGGTAAAAGTCATGGATCCAGATCGAAATGCCCTTGTCACGGTAGAGTTTTCCAAGGTGAAATTTAATGCCAGCTTTGACAAGGACGATTTCGATATGAAGAAAAACATGACACGTGCGCAGCTTAATTTGCCGGCGATGGCAGATGGCGGCGATGATGCCTTCACCGTTATGTATCCAACGACAGAACTTAAAGGGACAAAATTAATTGAAGAAAAAGAAGTAACGCTTGAAGATGGTAAACGGGTTGTCCTCACCTATGATGGCAAAAAATCGTTCACGCTTGTCCAGGAAAAAGTAACAGCCAAAACAGCATCCGTTAATCCTACCTATGTTGAAGGTGATATTGTCGATTTAGGGGTGACAATTGGGGCAGTTTCGGATCATTCCCTCTCTTGGTCTCATAATGGTGTGGACTACATGATTGCGTCGAAAAACTTAACGAAGGAAGAAATGATTGAGGTTGCGACCTCTGTCCAAGGTGAAGCAGTAAAATAACGATTTATTCCCGCAGGCTCTTATGGGGCCTGTTTTTTGTTTGTAAAAGAAATTAAACAAGAGTATGATAACTTTTGTGTTAAAATGGAATAATATTTAATTAAAGCTATTAGGAAGTGGAACCATGGAAGAGCAAGGTTTTTTCTATAGAGATACTTGGGCAGAAGTAGATTTAGATTGCATTTCAGCCAATGTTGCCTCTATCAAAAAGCATCTGTCTCAAGACGTGAAAATGATCGCTGTTGTCAAAGCGAATGCCTATGGGCACGGGGATGTTCAAGTTGCAGAAACAGCACTGGAAGCAGGTGCGTCCTATCTGGCAGTTGCTTTTATGGATGAAGCGATAGCTCTCCGAAATAAAGGAGTTACTGCGCCTATTCTTGTCCTCGGGGCTTCGCGACCTGAAGATGTCCAAGTGGCGTCGAAGTTTGATATTACCCTTACCGTTTTTCAGATGGAATGGCTGCGGGATGCAGTAAAAAACTTACATTCGGATGATAAAATTTCTCTTCATATTAAAGTAGATACAGGGATGGGAAGAATTGGTGTTCGGGATGTAACCGAGTTAACGGCCATTGAGCAGATTATCTCAGAAAATGATCAATTGATATTGGAAGGAATTTATACTCATTTTGCCACGGCAGATGAATTGGATGAAACCTATTTCCGCCAGCAGTTAGCATTGTTTGAAGGGATGATCCAAGGGCTGAAAAAACAACCGAAGTATATCCATTCCAGCAATAGTGCGGCTGCCCTAAGGTATCCTAACGCTAATTTTAATGCAGTACGAATTGGAATCGCGATGTATGGTCTAACACCTTCGCTTGAGATGGAAAAAGAGATCCCATTTCCTCTCCATGAAGCTTTTTCTCTCCGGTCACGACTTGTCCATGTGAAGAAGCTGCAAAAGGGCGAAAAAGTGAGCTATGGGGCAACCTATGAAACTGGTGAAGAAGAGTGGATTGGAACCATTCCGATTGGTTATGCGGACGGATGGATTCGGAAGCTGCAAGGTCAAGAAGTACTTGTTAAGGGAACCAGGTCTCCGATTGTCGGTCGAATCTGTATGGATCAATGTATGATTCGTCTCCCTGAAAATGTTCCGGTTGGGACGACCGTAACATTAATTGGCGGACAGGACGATCAGTTTATTTCAGTTAATGAAGTAGCCAAAAAGCTCGAAACGATTAATTATGAAGTTCCGTGTATAATAGCCAATCGGGTCCCGCGCCTTTATAAAAAGGGTGGGAAAATTGTCGATTTAAAAAATTATCTTCTCGAAGATTAATGGGCTAAATGAAGATTTATTATCATATTTATGATATTGCGGTAATTTGTGCATAAAAGGATGTTTTATTGGCTTATAATACAGTAGGATTATAATTAGTCTATGCAATAAGTACGATAAGTGTTATTATTAAATATGGTACAGATAAATAAATGGAACACACTGTGTGAAACAGGCTTTGGTCGATTCGTGGAGTGTGTTAAATTTATGCGTCATAAGGAATCTGGTTAGATAAAAATGGTGTGTAGTGATGGTGGAGGTGTATGTTTGTGGCTGAGTCAAGCGCAACTACGGAAATCTTAGTGAAGTTACCGCAACATCTTTTAACGGAATTAGATGGTTTTGTTAAACAAGAAAATGTAAACCGCAGCGAGTTTATCTACCAAGCAACAAAAATGTATTTACGCGAACGAAAAAAGAGACAAATTCGCGAGTCAATGAGACGGGGATACATGGAAATGGCAAAGATAAATCTTAGAATTGCATCAGAGGCATTTTTAGCAGAATATGAGGCAGAACACACAGTTGAACGTCTTGTAAGCGGAGGATAATCCTTTGATAGTCAAACGTGGTGACGTTTATTTCGCGGACCTATCCCCAGTTGTTGGTTCTGAACAAGGCGGCGTCCGACCTGTACTTGTCATCCAAAACGACATCGGGAATCGGTTTAGTCCCACAGTGATTGTTGCAGCGATTACAGCTCAAATTCAAAAAGCCAAGCTTCCTACTCATGTAGAAATTGATGCGAAGCGCTACGGATTCGAACGAGATTCGGTCATTCTGTTAGAGCAAATTCGTACAATTGATAAGCAGCGGTTAACCGATAAAATCACCCATCTCGATGACGAAATGATGGAAAAAGTGGATGAAGCCTTGCAGGTAAGCCTAGGTCTCATCGAATTTTAATTTAAAGCACGCTCTTTCTAGGAAGAGCGTTTTTTCATACATAACCTGACCTCAAATTCAACTTCTGCTTAGGCAAGCCCATGTGCTTGCTTATTTTTTTTGAAAGCTATGTGCTAAAAAATACAAATGTGTCGCCAACCGTGCGTATTGAAGACAAAACTTTTAAAGCCTATATTAGATATTGGTTAGGCTCTGACATATCTGAATGTTGATTTCACTGTGTTTGAAAAATAAGCGGAGAAATTCCGGCTAAATTGGGAAATACCCATATTTCCTTAAATATAAGCGGAGTATTTCCGCTTGTATTATCCGAATCTTTAGATTTTGTCTTATTTAGAGCAGTTAACCGGAAGATCTCCGCTTATATCCGCTTCTTAAGCTTCCCTTATATACAATAGGCGGAAATTCTCCGCCTATTTGCGTAAATACCGTTTTTTTGGAAAAATGGAACGGAAAATGAAGTATCTATCGCATTCTATTTCGAAAATGGTCACGGATTGGTGTGTGGAAAACCAAATAAAAACCCTGTATATGCTACAATAGAATGAAAAGGAATGGGAGGACAAGCTTTGTGAATGATACAATCGTAAAAGATGATCAGTTGTTAAAGAAAATCGCTGCAGAGTTAACGATATCTTTTAAACAAGTAAAGAGTGTTATATCTTTATTTGATGAAGGCAATACAGTTCCTTTTATTGCACGTTATCGTAAAGAAATGACAGGAGCACTGGATGAAGTTCAGATTCGAAACATATTAGAACGCTGGCAGTATATTCAAAACCTTGAGCATCGTAAAGAAGAGGTTATCCGCATTATTGCTGAACAAGGGAAATTGCCGGACGAACTGAACTCTGCCATCACTAAGGCTGAGAAGCTTCAAGAGGTAGAGGATTTATACAGACCCTATAAACAAAAGAGACGGACCAAAGCGACGATTGCAAAAGAAAAAGGTTTAGAACCATTGGCAGAGTGGCTGCTGACTTTTACAAAAGAAAGCGTGGAAGAAAAGGCAAAACAATTTTTATCAGAAGAAAAAGAAGTCCTTACCGTTGACGATGCCATTGCAGGCGCGAAAGACATCATTGCTGAACGGGTTTCTGATGATGCCGAAAGCAGAAAATGGATTCGTAAGGAAACCTTTAAATCTGGTTCTGTTGTATCGGTAGTTAAGGAAGCAGAAAAAGACGAGAAAAACGTCTATGAAATGTACTATGAATATGAAGAACCGGTAAATAAAATTGTTCCCCACCGAACTCTTGCCTTAAATCGCGGGGAAAAAGAGGATATTTTAAGGGTTTCGATTAAAATGAATGCTGATTTAATCCTGTCCTATTTATCAAGAAAATGGATCAGAATCCAGCACTCACCGGCAGCGCCTGTTGTGTTAGAGGCAATGGAGGATAGCTATAAAAGATTAATTCAGCCATCCATCGAGCGGGAGATCCGCAGTGAATTAACGGAAAAAGGCGAAGAACAAGCGATACATATATTCTCTGAAAACCTTCGAAACTTACTCTTGCAGCCACCGTTAAAGGGAAAGGTTGTTATCGGAGTTGACCCTGCCTACCGGACAGGCTGTAAATTAGCAGTTGTGGATGAGACAGGTAAGGTATTGAAAATTGATGTTATCTATCCACACCCGCCGGCTTCCAAAACAAAAGAAGCGCGTGAAAAGTTTATAAACATCCTCCGCGACTATAAAGTGGAAATGGCGGCAATCGGAAATGGTACAGCTTCTAGGGAAACAGAACAGTTTGTCGCTGATATTTTAAAAGAAATGGACGAAGAGATTTTCTATTTAATTGTTAATGAAGCAGGGGCCAGTGTCTATTCAGCGTCTGAAATTGCACGAGAAGAGTTTCCGGATTTGCAGGTAGAAGAAAGAAGTGCCGCTTCTATTGCACGTCGTTTGCAGGATCCATTAGCGGAATTGGTGAAAATTGACCCAAAATCAGTTGGTGTCGGCCAATACCAGCATGATGTTTCCCAGAAGCGTCTATCAGAATCGTTGCATTTCGTGGTTGAAACTGCTGTTAACCGGGTCGGTGTTAATGTAAATACCGCCTCTCCATCACTTTTACAATATGTAGCCGGGCTAAACAAAACAGCGGCAAATAATATTGTCAAAAAGCGTGAAGAGGAAGGGAAATTTACGAGCAGGATTCAATTAAAGAAAGTGCCGCGTCTGGGTGCGAAGACTTATGAACAGGCAATTGGTTTCTTGCGCGTATTGGACGGTAAGCAGCCGCTTGACCGAACAGGGATCCATCCGGAAAACTATGATGAAGTGAAGAAACTATTAGCGAGTCTAGGTTTTACCACCGATGATCTTGGTTCAGAAGAGCTCAAAACAGCCCTTCATGGGATTGAATTGAAATCCGTTGCTGACGAACTTGCTATTGGGGAGTTAACCCTTAAGGATATTATTGATGCTTTGGTAAGACCGGAGCGTGATCCGCGTGATGATTTACCACGGCCACTTTTGAAAAAAGATGTGTTAAAGCTTGAGGACCTGTCAGCAGGAATGGAGTTACAAGGTACGGTTCGGAATGTTGTTGATTTCGGTGCCTTTGTTGATATCGGTGTGAAGCAGGATGGGCTTGTTCATATTTCCAAGCTCAGCAATCGATTTGTTAAGCACCCATTAGACATCGTGTCGGTCGGGGATGTTGTTACTGTATGGGTAGATTCTGTTGATATGAAAAAGGGACGCGTTGCACTAACAATGCTGGCACCTTCAAACTAAAGGAAAAAACACTGCTTCCTAGGAGCAGTGTTTTTTTCTGTAAAAGAACCAGCATTGGTTTAATAGTTTAATTTGATAGCGGTCCTTCTCATAAAAGGCTCTTTTCATTTGGTTTTGCAACCAAGTCGGCATCATAAAACCTCCCGAAAAGTACATCTTTATTATAGGTATATACAATATATGCTATAATAGGTTGTCACGTTCGCATAGAAAGAGAGGATCCCAAAATGGATCAACAAGAACTTCAATTATTAGTTGAAAAAATATCTGTTGAGTCCTTTGGGAAGCCGTTTCGCCATCAAGCCTCGTTTAATCCAAGATTAAGATCAACAGGCGGCAGATATCTGCTGGGGACACATAATATCGAAATCAATAAAAAGTATTACGAGCAATTAGGTGAAAAAGAACTAGTAGGGATTATTAAGCACGAACTATGCCATTATCATCTTCACCTTGAAGGGAAGGGGTATCAGCATAGGGACCAAGAGTTTAAGCGATTACTAAAAAAGGTAGAAGCACCGCGGTTTTGTGCCCAATTACCAGATAGAAAAGTAAAACGGTCATCCAAAAAGATTCTCTTATATCAATGCACAAAATGTCAGCAATCTTACCGAAGAAAACGAAGTATTGATACTAGCAGATTTGTGTGTGGGAAATGCAGAGGAACGTTGACGAAAATAAAAGAAATCATTACGGAGTAATGTAAGAATTTATATAAATAGTTTTATCTAAAACTATATTGACTTTCTAATCCATCGTCATTATAATGTAAAGAGTCGATAAGGTGACTGCCTTATTGGATTATATTTTTTGGAAAAAATACGATTATTCCACAGTAGCTCAGTGGTAGAGCTATCGGCTGTTAACCGATCGGTCGTAGGTTCGAGTCCTACCTGTGGAGCCATATGGGGAAGTACTCAAGAGGCTGAAGAGGCGCCCCTGCTAAGGGTGTAGGTCGGGTGACCGGCGCGAGGGTTCAAATCCCTCCTTCTCCGCCATATAATTTATCGGCCCCTTGGTCAAGCGGTTAAGACACCTCCCTTTCACGGAGGTAACACGGGTTCGAGTCCCGTAGGGGTCATCTGGGACGGGGAATGACTTTGATTCATTTCCTGTTTCTTAATCTTTATTATTATAATTATTGGGCTATAGCCAAGCGGTAAGGCATCGCACTTTGACTGCGACATGCGTTGGTTCAAATCCAGCTAGCCCAGCCATTTCTTTAAAAAAGTAAATATGATTGCGGGTGTGGCGGAATTGGCAGACGCACCAGACTTAGGATCTGGCGCCGCAAGGCGTGGGGGTTCGACTCCCTTCACCCGCACCAAATGTTTTTCTTGAATTAATTTGGTTAATATGGTAAGATTATTTTTGTCGCTAATTATAATGCGGTCGTGGCGGAATGGCAGACGCGCTAGGTTGAGGGCCTAGTGGGGGAAACCCCGTGGAAGTTCGACTCTTCTCGGCCGCACCAAATAAACTGTTGACAAACGATACCGAGCCTGATATACTTTAAAAGTTGACTTCAATATATGCGCCCTTAGCTCAGCTGGATAGAGTGTTTGACTACGAATCAAAAGGTCGGGAGTTCGAATCTCTCAGGGCGCACTTTTACGGGAAGTAGCTCAGCTTGGTAGAGCACTTGGTTTGGGACCAAGGGGTCGCAGGTTCGAATCCTGTCTTCCCGACCAGAAAATTTTATATATGCGGGTGTAGTTTAGTGGTAAAACCTCAGCCTTCCAAGCTGATGATGAGAGTTCGATTCTCTTCACCCGCTCCAACTAACTTTGATAATTGTTCTTTGAAAACTAAACAAACAAGATCGTGCAAACAATAAATTATTAGTTTCAGAAATGAAACTAAGCCAACGTAACAAAATGAGCTAATCAACTTTCTTGGAGAGTTTGATCCTGGCTCAGGACGAACGCTGGCGGCGTGCCTAATACATGCAAGTCGAGCGAATCACTTCGGTGGTTAGCGGCGGACGGGTGAGTAACACGTGGGCAACCTGCCTGTAAGACTGGGATAACACCGGGAAACCGGTGCTAATACCGGATAATCCTTTTCCTCTCATGAGGAAAAGCTGAAAGTCGGTTTCGGCTGACACTTACAGATGGGCCCGCGGCGCATTAGCTAGTTGGTGAGGTAACGGCTCACCAAGGCGACGATGCGTAGCCGACCTGAGAGGGTGATCGGCCACACTGGGACTGAGACACGGCCCAGACTCCTACGGGAGGCAGCAGTAGGGAATCTTCCACAATGGACGAAAGTCTGATGGAGCAACGCCGCGTGAGCGATGAAGGCCTTCGGGTCGTAAAGCTCTGTTGTTAGGGAAGAACAAGTACCGGAGTAACTGCCGGTACCTTGACGGTACCTAACCAGAAAGCCACGGCTAACTACGTGCCAGCAGCCGCGGTAATACGTAGGTGGCAAGCGTTGTCCGGAATTATTGGGCGTAAAGCGCGCGCAGGCGGTCCTTTAAGTCTGATGTGAAAGCCCACGGCTCAACCGTGGAGGGTCATTGGAAACTGGGGGACTTGAGTGCAGAAGAGGAAAGCGGAATTCCACGTGTAGCGGTGAAATGCGTAGAGATGTGGAGGAACACCAGTGGCGAAGGCGGCTTTCTGGTCTGTAACTGACGCTGAGGCGCGAAAGCGTGGGGAGCAAACAGGATTAGATACCCTGGTAGTCCACGCCGTAAACGATGAGTGCTAAGTGTTAGGGGGTTTCCGCCCCTTAGTGCTGCAGCTAACGCATTAAGCACTCCGCCTGGGGAGTACGGCCGCAAGGCTGAAACTCAAAGGAATTGACGGGGGCCCGCACAAGCGGTGGAGCATGTGGTTTAATTCGAAGCAACGCGAAGAACCTTACCAGGTCTTGACATCCTCTGACACTCCTAGAGATAGGACGTTCCCCTTCGGGGGACAGAGTGACAGGTGGTGCATGGTTGTCGTCAGCTCGTGTCGTGAGATGTTGGGTTAAGTCCCGCAACGAGCGCAACCCTTGATCTTAGTTGCCAGCATTCAGTTGGGCACTCTAAGGTGACTGCCGGTGACAAACCGGAGGAAGGTGGGGATGACGTCAAATCATCATGCCCCTTATGACCTGGGCTACACACGTGCTACAATGGATGGTACAAAGGGCTGCAAGACCGCGAGGTTTAGCCAATCCCATAAAACCATTCTCAGTTCGGATTGCAGGCTGCAACTCGCCTGCATGAAGCCGGAATCGCTAGTAATCGCGGATCAGCATGCCGCGGTGAATACGTTCCCGGGCCTTGTACACACCGCCCGTCACACCACGAGAGTTTGTAACACCCGAAGTCGGTGGGGTAACCGTAAGGAGCCAGCCGCCTAAGGTGGGACAGATGATTGGGGTGAAGTCGTAACAAGGTAGCCGTATCGGAAGGTGCGGCTGGATCACCTCCTTTCTAAGGAATAAAGCTGGACCTGTGAGCCAGACAAAACAGTTTGTTTGTGACGCGATCTTTGTTTGTTTAGTTTTGAGAGTACAATCTCTCAAAGCTTTTTTAATCGTTCTTTGAAAACTAGATAATCGTAAGAAGAAGTAAAGTAAACATCGAGTAAACGCCATTTTAGTTTTTCTCTCTTATGTAAGTAAGAGTTATAAACCTTTTAGGTTAAGTTAGAAAGGGCGCACGGTGAATGCCTTGGCACTAGGAGCCGATGAAGGACGGGACTAACACCGATATGCTTCGGGGAGCTGTAAGTAAGCTTTGATCCGGAGATTTCCGAATGGGGGAACCCACTGTTCGTAATGGAACAGTATCTTTACCTGAATACATAGGGTATGGAAGGCATACCCGGGGAACTGAAACATCTAAGTACCCGGAGGAAGAGAAAGCAAACGCGATTCCCTGAGTAGCGGCGAGCGAAACGGGACATAGCCCAAACCAAGAGGCTTGCCTCTTGGGGTTGTAGGACACTCAACATGGAGTTACAAAGGAACGGGGTAGATGAAGCGACCTGGAAAGGTCCGTCATAGAAGGTAAAAACCCTGTAGTCGAAACTTCGTTCCCTCCTGAGTGGATCCTGAGTACGGCCGGACACGAGAAATCCGGTCGGAAGCAGGGAGGACCATCTCCCAAGGCTAAATACTCCCTAGTGACCGATAGTGAACCAGTACCGTGAGGGAAAGGTGAAAAGCACCCCGGAAGGGGAGTGAAATAGTTCCTGAAACCGTGTGCCTACAAGTAGTTAGAGCCCGTTAATGGGTAATAGCGTGCCTTTTGTAGAATGAACCGGCGAGTTACGATCCCATGCAAGGTTAAGTTGAAAAGACGGAGCCGCAGCGAAAGCGAGTCTGAATAGGGCGTTTGAGTATGTGGTCGTAGACCCGAAACCAGGTGATCTACCCATGTCCAGGGTGAAGTCCAGGTAACACTGGATGGAGGCCCGAACCCACGCACGTTGAAAAGTGCGGGGATGAGGTGTGGGTAGCGGAGAAATTCCAATCGAACTTGGAGATAGCTGGTTCTCTCCGAAATAGCTTTAGGGCTAGCCTCACGTAGTAAGAGTCTTGGAGGTAGAGCACTGTTTGGACTAGGGGCCCTCATCGGGTTACCGAATTCAGACAAACTCCGAATGCCAAAGACTTATCCGTGGGAGTCAGACTGCGAGTGATAAGATCCGTAGTCAAAAGGGAAACAGCCCAGACCACCAGCTAAGGTCCCAAAGTATACGTTAAGTGGAAAAGGATGTGGAGTTGTTTAGACAACCAGGATGTTGGCTTAGAAGCAGCCACCATTTAAAGAGTGCGTAATAGCTCACTGGTCGAATGACTCTGCGCCGAAAATGTACCGGGGCTAAACGTATCACCGAAGCTGTGGATTGACATCTTAGATGTCAGTGGTAGGAGAGCGTTCTAAGGGCGTTGAAGCTAGACCGTAAGGACTGGTGGAGCGCTTAGAAGTGAGAATGCCGGTATGAGTAGCGAAAGATGAGTGAGAATCTCATCCACCGAATGCCTAAGGTTTCCTGAGGAAGGCTCGTCCGCTCAGGGTTAGTCGGGACCTAAGCCGAGGCCGAAAGGCGTAGGCGATGGACAACAGGTTGATATTCCTGTACCACCTCTTTATCGTTTGAGCAATGGGGGGACGCAGGAGGATAGGGTAAGCGCGCTGTTGGATATGCGCGTCTAAGCAGTTAGGCTGAGAAGTAGGCAAATCCGCTTCTCACTAAGGCTGAGCTGTGATAGCGAGGGAAATTTAGTACCGAAGTTCCTGATTCCACACTGCCAAGAAAAGCCTCTAGCGAGATAAATGGTGCCCGTACCGCAAACCGACACAGGTAGGCGAGGAGAGAATCCTAAGGTGAGCGAGAGAACTCTCGTTAAGGAACTCGGCAAAATGACCCCGTAACTTCGGGAGAAGGGGTGCTTTTTGAGGTGAATAGCCTCGAAGAGCCGCAGTGAATAGGCCCAGGCGACTGTTTAGCAAAAACACAGGTCTCTGCGAAGCCGCAAGGCGAAGTATAGGGGCTGACGCCTGCCCGGTGCTGGAAGGTTAAGAGGAGGGGTTAGCGCAAGCGAAGCTCTGAATCGAAGCCCCAGTAAACGGCGGCCGTAACTATAACGGTCCTAAGGTAGCGAAATTCCTTGTCGGGTAAGTTCCGACCCGCACGAAAGGCGTAACGATCTGGGCACTGTCTCAACGAGAGACTCGGTGAAATTATAGTACCTGTGAAGATGCAGGTTACCCGCGACAGGACGGAAAGACCCCGTGGAGCTTTACTGTAGCCTGATATTGAATTTTGGTACAGCTTGTACAGGATAGGTAGGAGCCTGAGAAGCCGGAGCGCTAGCTTCGGTGGAGGCGTCGGTGGGATACTACCCTGGCTGTATTGAAATTCTAACCCGCACCCCTGATCGGGGTGGGAGACAGTGTCAGGTGGGCAGTTTGACTGGGGCGGTCGCCTCCTAAAGAGTAACGGAGGCGCCCAAAGGTTCCCTCAGAATGGTTGGAAATCATTCGCAGAGTGTAAAGGCACAAGGGAGCTTGACTGCGAGACCTACAAGTCGAGCAGGGACGAAAGTCGGGCTTAGTGATCCGGTGGTTCCGCATGGAAGGGCCATCGCTCAACGGATAAAAGCTACCCCGGGGATAACAGGCTTATCTCCCCCAAGAGTCCACATCGACGGGGAGGTTTGGCACCTCGATGTCGGCTCATCGCATCCTGGGGCTGTAGTCGGTCCCAAGGGTTGGGCTGTTCGCCCATTAAAGCGGTACGCGAGCTGGGTTCAGAACGTCGTGAGACAGTTCGGTCCCTATCCGTCGTGGGCGCAGGAAATTTGAGAGGAGCTGTCCTTAGTACGAGAGGACCGGGATGGACGCACCGCTGGTGTACCAGTTGTTCTGCCAAGGGCATCGCTGGGTAGCTATGTGCGGACGGGATAAGTGCTGAAAGCATCTAAGCATGAAGCCCCCCTCAAGATGAGATTTCCCATAGCGCAAGCTAGTAAGAACCCTGAAAGATGATCAGGTTGATAGGTCAGAGGTGGAAGCGTGGTAACATGTGGAGCTGACTGATACTAATCGTTCGAGGACTTAACCAAATTTTAAAGCGAACTCGTTTTTTACACACTTCTTCTGCATTATCTAGTTTTGAGGGAATGATACCTCAACAAAATAGTCTGGCAGCAATGGCGAGAAGGTCACACCCGTTCCCATACCGAACACGGAAGTTAAGCTTCTCAGCGCCGATGGTAGTTGGGACACGCGTCCCTGTGAGAGTAGGACGTTGCCAGGCTGTTTTATTTTAAAAAAAACCATACATAATTATCTGTCTAGGTAATATAATAATATGGTGCAGTAATTTACATTTCTATTGTCGCGGGGTGGAGCAGTCTGGTAGCTCGTCGGGCTCATAACCCGAAGGTCGCAGGTTCAAATCCTGTCCCCGCAATTAAGTTATTTTCAAGCTATGCTTGAAAATACTCTGGTCCGGTAGTTCAGTTGGTTAGAATGCCTGCCTGTCACGCAGGAGGTCGCGGGTTCGAGTCCCGTCCGGACCGCCATTAATATTGTAAAAATGGTACGAAACAAGGTTTCGTCTTTTTTTATGCCAAAAAACGTGAGCTTTTTTGCTCAATTGTTAAAAATCATGTAAACTACATATGAAAAAGGCATCCTTAGGAGAGATCCTAAGGTTTTTTTGCACATAATTAAGGTAAAATGAAGATGTGACGCAAAGTTGAAATAAAAAGGTGATTGAATGAATCAATTCGAACGAATAACAACCAATTCAGAGGAGACTTCTCAATTTGCCGCTAAATTAGCCGGGCGATTGCAACCTGGGGATATTCTGGCGCTTGAAGGAGATTTAGGTGCAGGGAAGACCACATTTACTAAGGGCTTGGCAAAAGGCTTAGAGATTAAAAGAACAGTTAACAGTCCGACATTTACGATTATTAAGGAATATAAGGGAAAACTCCCGTTATATCACATGGATGTTTACCGGGTGGGGGATGCTTTCGAAGACCTCGGTTTTGATGAATACTTTGAAGGGGAGGGAGTGACGGTAGTGGAATGGGCTCACTTGATTGAAGAGCAGCTCCCGCTGGAACGGCTGACCATCTTCCTGTATCGTGAAGAAGGGGATACTAGAAGAATGGTACTCGTACCTCAGGGGAAAAGATATGAGCAATTATGTAAGGAGATTTTTTCATGACTATATTAGCGATTGATACTTCTAACTATGCGTTAGGAGTGGCGCTTTTAGAAGATAATCAAGTACTTGGTGAATATATAACCAATTTAAAAAAGAACCACTCTGTTCGAATTATGCCTGCTATTCAGACACTAATGAAAGATTGTGAAAAGGTTCCCGCCGATTTAACGAAGATTGTCGTCGCCAAGGGACCGGGTTCATATACAGGAGTTAGAATAGGTGTAACCATAGCTAAAACATTAGCATGGACTTTGAACATTCCGCTTGCAGGTATTTCCAGCCTAGAAATTTTAGCATCGGGGGCAGGCCGCTATTTTGATGGCTATGTGTCGCCGCTATTTGATGCGAGAAGGGGACAGGTCTATACAGGCTTGTACCAATATCACAGTGGAGAACTAACACCAGTAAAAGAGGATCGCTTGGCTATGTTATCAGATTGGGCTGATTCCCTCAAAGAAACAGGAAAATCGATTCTATTTATCGGGAATGATTTACCACTCCATCAAGCAGCAATAGAAGCCGCGTTAGGTTCTCAGGCTGTTTTCGCAGCTGCTACGGAACATAATCCTCGTCCAGCGGAGCTTGCCCTTCTTGGTAAGGATAAAGCGGGAGAGGACATTCATTCCTTTGTTCCAAATTATATCCGTTTGGCGGAAGCTGAAGCGAAATGGTTGGAAGCGAAGGGGAAAATTTTAAATGGATAGGAATAGAGAGTTATGGTAGATTCTTTTGTTTTTCGCAATATGAGGGATGAGGATATTGAGCAAATTTTAGAAGTAGAACATGCATCATTTAGTACTCCTTGGAGTCGTGAAGCTTTTTATAATGAATTACATAATAATCGATTCGCTGTTTATATTGTTCTTGAAGAAAATAGTAAAATACTCGGTTATTGTGGGGCATGGATTGTCATTGATGAGGCCCATGTAACGAATGTGGCCATTCTGCCTGAATATAGGGGCAGGAAACTTGGTGAGGCAATCATGCGAAAAATGATGTCAGTTGCCAGAGAGATGGGGGAAAGAGTATGACCCTTGAAGTCCGTGTAACCAATCATGTGGCACAATCTCTATACCGGAAGCTCGGCTTTCAAAATGGCGGGATCCGCAAAAATTATTATTCAGATAATCAGGAAGATGGTTTAGTGATGTGGGCAAATTTATGAAAAAAGATCAATGGATTATGGGTATAGAAACAAGCTGTGATGAGACGGCAGTTGCCATCATAAAAAATGGCCGTGAAATTGTTGCGAATGTAGTCGCATCGCAAATTGAAAGTCATAAACGTTTTGGGGGTGTTGTCCCTGAAATAGCTTCCCGCCACCATGTAGAGCAAATTACCATTGTTACGGAAGAAGCATTGAAGCAAGCAAATATGACGTTTGCTGAGATTGATGCGATTGCTGTCACAGAGGGACCTGGCCTGGTTGGTGCCCTTTTAATTGGGGTAAATGCCGCAAAAGCCTTGGCGTTTGCGCAAAACAAGCCACTGGTTCCTATCCACCATATAGCAGGACATATTTATGCGAACAGACTTGTGACAGAATTGAAGTTCCCGCTTTTGGCTCTAGTCGTTTCCGGTGGGCATACAGAGCTTGTTTATATGAAGGAACATGGACATTTTGAAGTCATTGGTGAAACAAGGGACGACGCCGCTGGGGAAGCCTACGACAAGGTTGCAAGGACGTTAAGCATGCCTTACCCAGGCGGTCCCCATATAGACCGTTTGGCGCAAGCTGGAAATCCGACGATAAACTTACCAAGAGCATGGTTAGAGGAAGGCTCGTATGATTTTAGCTTTAGCGGTTTAAAATCAGCGGTCATAAATACGGTCCATAATGCCGAGCAACGCGGTGAAATCATCGCCCCTGAGGACCTGGCAGCAAGCTTTCAAGAGAGCGTCATTGAAGTTCTAGTAACAAAAACGATGAAGGCTGTCGCAGAATACGGTGTGGATCAGGTATTAGTTGCTGGTGGAGTTGCTGCTAATAAGGGGCTAAGAAATGCGTTAGAGAAGGCTTTTTCAGATAAGCCGGGTATTGAATTAGTGATCCCGCCTCTATCGTTATGTACTGATAATGCAGCCATGATTGCTGCGGCAGGCAGTGTTATGTTTGAAAAGGGAATTCGAGCAAATTTGACGTTAAACGCCAATCCCGGACTGGATATCGAATTATATAACTAAAACTCTTCTGGATAAGAAGAGTTTTTTTGTTGATAAGATTTTATAAAAATACAGATGGAAATCTGATGAATGTGGATAAGTGGGGTGTTATCTGTGTGTAATGTGGATAAATAGGGTTTTTAATGTGGATAATGTGGAAAACTAAAAAATGCATTGGAGCTATCCTGTTTGTAGTGTGTATAACCTTGTGGAAAAGTGTACAACTTTAGTAATTTTGGGATTTTGGCGGAATTTGTCGATACTTGTATTATTATAAACAAAAAACCAGGCATTGCCTGGTTTTGCATAAATATAGAATAGTTATCTTGAACTAAACGGGCGTTTCTGCTTTTCGGGTTACTCAGCAAGCTCCGCCCATTCTTCCATTAATTGCTCGAGCTCGGACTTCGCTTTCTCGCTATTTAGGTTGATTTCCATTACTTTTTCATGATTTTGAAAAATTTCCGGCGCACATAATTGCTGTTCGAATTCCTGAATTTGTTCCTCAAGCTCTTCAATTCTTTGTTCCATTTCTTCTAATTTCCTTTTGCGCTGACGCTCTTGTTTTTTACTTTCCTTATCCTGTTGGTAAGAGTTTTTCTCAGCAGCCTCTGTTTGTGCTGACTTTTTTACGGAGGCAGCTAGCGCTAGTGCGGCAAGTTCTTCCTGCTCTAATTTCTTCTCTAGATAATAATCATAATCTCCAAGGAATTCTGTACTTCCCTGACGACTAAGTTCTAAGACCTTTGTGGCAATGCGGTTAATAAAATACCTGTCGTGTGAAACAAACAATATCGTGCCTGGGTAATCGATTAATGCATTCTCTAAAACTTCCTTACTATCTAAGTCAAGATGGTTTGTAGGCTCGTCCAAAATTAATACATTGGCTTTCTCCAACATTAGTTTAGCCAAAGCCAGGCGGGCTTTTTCGCCGCCGCTTAAGGTGGAAACAACTTTTAAGACATCGTCGCCGGAAAATAAGAAATTACCGAGCACGGTACGGATTTCTTTTTCATTTTTTAATGGATAGTCATCCCAGAGTTCATTTAAGACCCGCTTATTAGAAGTCAATTCAGCCTGTTCCTGATCATAATACCCAATCTGAAGATTTGTCCCATAAAGAATGGTTCCAGCAAGTTCAGGTAACTTTTTAATAATTGTTTTTAAAAGCGTGGATTTGCCAATACCATTTGGTCCTACTAATGCGATACTTTCACCTTTGAAGGCTCGAAAGGAAATGTTCTCTGATACTTTATTGCCTTTGTATCCAACAGCGAGTGAATCGACGGTTAGTACGTCATTGCCGCTTTGTTTTTCAATTTCAAACGAAAATGTTGCAGATTTTTCATCGCCTAATGGACGGTCCATCATCTCCATCTTCTCCAGCTTTTTGCGGCGGCTTTGAGCTCGTTTAGTTGTCGATGCCCGCGCTAAATTCCGGTGGATAAAATCCTGAAGATCAGCGACTTCCTGCTGTTGTTTTTCGAAAAGCTTCAAATCACGCTCATAATTTGCTGCCTTTTGATCAAGGTAAGAACTATAGTTTCCGGAAAATCTTTGGATTTGTTTACGGGAAACTTCATAAACTTGAGTCACAACTTTATCTAAAAAATAACGGTCATGGGAAACAATTAAAATTGCGCCATGATAGCTTTGTAAATATTGCTCAAGCCATGTAAGTGTATCAATATCAAGATGGTTGGTCGGCTCATCCAGAATTAAGATATCCGGCTTTGTTAATAGGAGTTTACCTAAGGCAAGCCGTGTTTTCTGCCCTCCGCTTAGACTGGATATCATCAAGGATCTGTCATGGAAATTCAATCCATGCAGGACGGAGCGCATCTCTGCTTCGTATTGATAACCTCCTTGTTCTTTAAATTTCACCTGGAGATAATCGTACTCTTTTAGGATTCGTTCATATTTTCCAGTGTCTTCAAAAACATTGGGGTCCGCCATTTGTTCTTCAAGTGCGCGGAGTGATTTTTCCATTAAACGCAGCGGTTCAAAAACCGTCAGCATTTCATCCCATATGGATAACGATGATTCTAACCCGGTATTTTGAGCTAAATAACCAATCGTTACTTCTTTTGGCTTGATGATTTCCCCGCCATCATGCGACAAGTGTCCGGCAATAATCTTCAATAATGTCGATTTTCCTGCTCCATTACGTCCAACCAGAGCGACGCGGTCACGGGTTTGTAATTCGAGCTTAATATTCGATAAAATAAGGTCAGCACCATAGAATTTTTGTAATTGATTAACCTGTAGCAAAATCATTCTCATTCACCTCTATTACATAGGATTAGTGTACCTTATTCCCGGTAGGTCGGCAATAAACTGCTCGCCATAATAGCGGTGTGAGGGTCATAAATCGACAAAAAATGTAATATTTAGTTCAAAGTTTCACACACATAGAAGGAAAAATAGTGTATGATTTGATAGGAGGATTGTTTATATGGCAGAATTTACGCATTTTAATGAAGAAGGCCGAGCAAAAATGGTCGATGTCAGTGATAAGCCGGAAACGGCACGTACGGCACTTGCTCATTCCAGCATTACCGTTAGTAAGGAAATTTATGATAAAATAACGAATAATGAGATGAAGAAGGGCGATGTCTTAGCAGTGGCCCAGGTAGCAGCTGTCATGGCAGCAAAGAAAACATGGGATTTGATTCCAATGTGCCATCCAATTCCATTAACAGGGGTTAATATTTCTTTCTCGTGGGAACAGGACATGGATGAGAACTATCATTTATATATTGGGGCAGCAGTTAAAACGAAGGGAAATACAGGTGTAGAAATGGAAGCGTTAACAGCGGCATCTGTTTGTGCCTTAACCGTTTATGATATGTGTAAAGCCGTTGATAAAGGTATGGTGATCGGACCGACGTATCTTGTCGAAAAAACGGGCGGTAAAAACGGTGATTTTAAAAGAGATGAAAAGGTTAAATAATTTTTAATTAAACCATTCATGGGGTGTGGGAGAATATGAGTAATGAAACAACGAAAATACCACAGGCGACAGCCAAACGGCTGCCCCTCTATTATCGATTTTTAAAAAACCTGCATAGTTCTGGCAAGCAAAGGGTTTCCTCAGCGGAATTGAGTGAAGCCGTTAAAGTGGACTCAGCAACGATTCGCCGCGACTTTTCCTATTTCGGTGCATTAGGGAAAAAGGGCTATGGGTATAATGTTAATTACTTGATTTCCTTCTTTCGTAAAACCTTAGATCAAGATGAATTAACAAAAGTTGCCTTAATAGGGGTCGGTAATCTAGGGACAGCGTTTTTAAACTATAATTTTTTAAAAAATAATAACACAAAAATAGAATGCGCTTTTGATGTTGATCCGGACAAGATGGGAACAATGATCCGTGAGGTACCGGTTCATGCTATGGATGACTTAGAGAAGGTTTTATCAGAGTCTAATATATCAGTGGCCATCTTAACGGTTCCTGCGCCCGTCGCTCAGATGATAACTGATCGACTCGTCAGTGCGAATATCAAAGGGATATTAAATTTCACTCCGGCAAGGTTAAATGTCCCTCCAATAATAAGGGTTCATCATATTGACTTAGCCGTGGAACTGCAGTCCCTAGTCTACTTTTTAAAGCATTATCCGACGGTGGAAATAGAAGAAGAAGAATGAAATATAAAAGGCTTTTCACAAAATTTGTGGAAGGCCTTTTGTATTTTTAAACTTTACTTTTTTTAATTACATAATCTATCAAAAGACGAAGGCATGCACTAAGATGAAGGTAGATAAGATGCAAACGGTTACTAAGCCGGAAAGTGGGGAATCCAATGTCAATTTTGCGAGATGAAGCGTTAAAAATGCACAAGGAACATCAAGGAAAGGTTGGAATCTATTCAAAGGTTACAGTACATAATGCAAAAGATTTAAGTCTTGCTTATTCACCTGGTGTGGCAGAGCCTTGTTTGGATATTTTTGCAGATGAAAGCAAAGTCTATGATTACACCTCGAAGGGTAATCTTGTTGCCGTTGTATCCAATGGAACAGCGGTTCTTGGTCTCGGGAAAATAGGGCCAAAGGCTGCGATGCCTGTGATGGAAGGCAAGGCCGTGTTATTCAAGTCGTTCGCAGATGTTGACGCTTTTCCTATTTGCTTAGCCACTACGGACACAGACCAGATTGTCGAAACCGTCAAGTTGCTAGAGCCAACATTCGGAGGAGTGAATCTGGAGGATATTGCTGCGCCGCAATGCTTTGAAATTGAAGACCGACTTCGTAAAGCTTGTGAGATTCCGGTTTTCCATGATGACCAGCACGGGACCGCAATTGTAACAGCGGCTGGTTTAATCAACGCATTAAAATTGGCGGATAAAAGAATAGAAGATATTCGCGTTGCCGTTAATGGAGCAGGTGCAGCTGGCGTAGCGATTGTTAAGCTCTTGCTACATATGGGTGTTAAGGATGCTATTTTGTGTGATACAAAAGGAATTATCTATGAAGGCCGCCCTGCCGGAATGAACCCTTTCAAAGATGAAATGGCACGGATGACAAATCGTGAACAGAAACAAGGAATGTTAGCCGATGCGCTTGTCGACGCCGATGTATTTGTCGGGGTATCAGCTGCCGGGGCTTTGACAAAGGAAATGGTTGCTTCCATGCATCGTGACCCGATTATTTTCGCTATGGCCAATCCGGTACCGGAGATCATGCCAGATGTGGCAAAAGAAGCGGGTGCGCTTGTTGTGGGCACAGGGCGCTCTGATTTTCCGAATCAGGTTAATAATGTACTGGCTTTCCCGGGCATTTTCCGTGGTGCTTTAGATGTCCGTGCAAAAGAAATCAATGAGGAAATGAAGCTAGCCGCGGTATATGCGATTGCAGGTTTAATTTCTGATGAAGAGCTGCATGCCGATCATGTCATTCCAGATCCATTTGACCCTCGTGTAGCTGCGGAGGTAGCAGCAGCAGTCGCTTACGCTGCAATGGAAACTGAGGTAGCCCAAAAGATTATCAATGTGGAGGAAGTTAAAGAACGCCTGTTAGCATTAGGAGCAGCAAAACAGCCAGTGCTTGTTTAGAAGACCAAAAAAATGATAGCTTTTATAGAAAGACTACCTCATACAAATTGTGAGGTAGTCTTTCAAATTATGGTGGTTGGAGTATAATTCAGCTATACTTTGTAAATTTTTAGTATAATGATAAAAGATATTGCGGAAGCCGAAATAACTGACTGATAGTCTCCAGTTACTGGAGGACAGGATGCAGTTACAGGCAATTGAGGTTGTTTTGTCGATCGAAACAAGTAATCTAACATTTCCTAGAAGGTCATCATCTAGGGTTTTACAATCGGAGGGGATGGAGTTGGCGATTGTGCTGACGATGTTTGTGTTGGGGATTTTATTAGGATTTGTCGGGGCAGGGGGCTCTGGCTTTATTATTGCTATTTTAACCGTTATTTTTGGAGTACCCATCCATATGGCGCTGGGAACTTCACTGGCTGCTATGGTGTTTACTAGCTTATCAGGTGCCTACAGCCATTTTCGTCAAGGAAATATCTCCATTAAAACAGGCCTAATCGTAGGCGGTTTTGGTGCAGTTGCATCCTTTTTAGGCTCAAAACTTGCCGGTATCATTCCGATGCACTCTTTGCATTGGTTAACAGCAGGGATGTTATTCCTATCTGCTATCATCTTAATTGTCCGCTTATTTATTGTTCAAAAAATAAAGGCAAAAGACAAAGGCGAGACAAACAGCACTTTTCTTCTCATAAAGAAAGCGGCCGGTGTCGGAATTGTTACCGGATTGTTGTCTGGTACATTTGGAATTGGTGCGGCACCGTTCATTCAAATAGGACTGCTTTTAATTTTAGGGCTATCACTTAAACAATCTGTGGGTACAACCATGCTTGTCATACTGCCAATCGCTTTAGCAGGGGGCATCGGCTATTATTTTCAGGGCTACTTGGACTTTACCCTGTTAGTTGAAGTAGTGGCGGGGACCATGATTGGCTCCTATGTTGGGGCTAAATTTACTGCCCTTGCTCCGCAGCCGGTATTAAAAAGTGCGATGGTGATAACCCCAATTATGGCAGGAGCTATCCTGCTTATTAGTTAAGCAGCGATTGCAAAGGTGGAGGAAAGATGAGAAAGGGAAGATGGAGTTTACAGTCGGTAATTATCATATTTGTGTGTGTTGTGGTGACTTTGTCACTTTTAATCACTGATTTACTGATAAGCTCAAGAATTGCATTGCAGACAGAAAAGGTTCAGGCGGAACAAGCAAGAAATGTAGCGCGAATGGTTGCCCATAGTCCGCTGGTAATTGATGCAATGAACGGAAAACGGGATGACAAGGATATTCAAACATTTGCTAATGAAATGAGAAAGGTCACAAACGTTTACTTCATTGTTGTAATGGATATGAAAGGGATTCGGAAATCCCATCCTGATAGTAAAGAGATAGGATTGAAATTCAGGGGCGGGGATGAAGGGCCTGTCCTAAAAGGGAAAGAGCACCAGTCGATTTCAAAGGGCTCCTTGGGACCTTCCTTACGTTCGTTTACGCCAATTTGGGATGCAACTGGAAAGCAGATCGGGGCAGTAGCGGTTGGGATTTCGCTTGCTAATGTGGATAAAGCCGTCGCTAAAAGCAGAACTGGGATTTTTATTGGAACGATGTTTGGAATCTTAATGGGTGTTCTCGGAGCTGTTATTTTAGCAAGATATATAAAAAAAATCCTTCTTGGACTTGAGCCGTTTGCCATTGCGAAATTATTAGAGGAACGAAGTGCGATGCTTCAATCGGTGCATGAGGGAATTGTCGCTGTTGATCAAGAGTCGAATATAACACTCGTCAATCGAGCAGCATTAAAGCTGTTTGATAAAGCGGGCTTGCCGGATAATCCGGTGGGGATAAATATAGAAGAATACATGTCCACTACGCGCTTGACTGATTTATTAAAAACAGGTAAACCTGAATTGGATGAAGAGCAGAATATTAATGGGATGACCATTGTAACCAATCGAGTCCCTGTAATTGTTGAAAATAAAGTAGTCGGCGCCATTGCTACATTTCGCGATAAAACGGAAATGCAGGTGCTTGCTGAACAACTGACAGGGGTTAGAACCTACGCCGACACACTTCGGGCACAGGCCCATGAGTTTATGAATAAACTTCATGTAATCCTAGGAATGGTTCATACTGGCCATTATGACAAGGTGGTCGAGTATATCAATGAAACGGTTGACCATCGTAATAGCGAAATTGGCTTTGTTACCAAAAAGATAAAGGACCCGGTGTTTGCCGGTTTTTTAATAGGAAAGTTGAGTTATGCAAGGGAAACAGGAGTAGAGTTATCAGTATCCTGCACGCAGCCTCTCATGAAGCCCGTTGTTTCTGATGTTACACATGAACTTATTACCATCGTTGGCAATTTAGTTGATAATGCCATCAAGGCGGTGACTGATAGTCCAGTCAAGAAAATAGCCGTAGGTTTCGAATATGGAGATGATATTTTAACCATCGAAATAAAAGATACGGGCACTGGAATGAGTGAAGAACTACAAAACCAAATTTTTAATAAAGGCTTCTCCACAAATGGTGAAAATAGAGGGCTAGGGATGTATCTCGTTTCGCAAGCAGTTAAGAAGTTGGAAGGGGAATTAATTCTTTCATCAAAGCCTGGAAAAGGAACCGTCTTTACCGTTTATATACCATATGAAGGGGTGGGTACCGAGAATGATCCGGGTAATGATTGTTGAAGATGATCCAATGGTAGCAGAATTTAATAAACGCTATCTTGAGCAAGTTCAGGGATTTACATTGGTGGCAATGGCAGCCTCCGTGGACGAAGCAATTAAGAAGATAGAGAAACTAGAAATCGATCTCATCTTATTAGATATATTTATGCCGGGAAAACTAGGATTAGAGCTGTTAACCTACCTCCGTGAAAATGAGAAAGAGACGGATGTGATCATTATTTCAGCTGCATCAGATATGGAGCGGATTAAAAAGGCATTACGGTACGGAGCGGTGGATTATCTAATTAAGCCGTTTGAATTTGATCGCTTGAGCAGAGCGTTAGTTACCTATAAGGAACAAACTAGGTTTATTCAGACGCAACATGTGATTAACCAAGACGTTTTGGACCAGCAAATATTGCACCGAGAGGACAAGCCTTTGATTGAAGATTTGCCGAAAGGGTTGACAAAAGATACCCTAAAACAAATTTGGGAAACGATTCAGGAGTTGAAAGATGCCCCGTTTTCAACGGAGGACGTGGTAAAGGTCGTCGGCATTTCTCGAGTTTCCGTCCGTAAGTATCTAAATTTTTTAAAGGAAATGGAAATCTTAGATGTTAAGGTGATCTACGGTACAGTGGGTCGACCTGTTTACCAGCATGAATTCAATAAATTGAAAGAACATCTAATCAAGAACTTTTTGTAAGCAGTTTGAAACTGCTTACTTTTTTTATTTACAAAATTCTTATTCAATTTACATAAACTATGAAAGCGTTTCAAATCAAAATATGATAGAGATATAAATTTGATAGGGGGATGAATTTATGGAACCAGTTAAAAAATTGCAACCGCTTACGGTTGTTTCGGGGGAAAAAGAAGAAAAGAAAGGTTTAGTGGGTAAAATCGGCAGTATGAAGATAGGGGTAATTCCACTGCCGCTTTATATCGTTATCGCAGCTGTTGTTTACTTTTCAGCCGTCTATAAATTGCTTCCGGCGGATATGATTGGCGGCTTTGCCATCATTATTGTCATGGGTATTTTACTTGGTGATCTTGGTATGAAGATTCCGGTCTTGAAGGATATTGGCGGCCCGGCAATTCTAGCACTATTGATTCCATCTATATTAGTCTATTTTAGTGTAATTAACACAACTGGAATGAATGCGGTTACCCAGTTAATGAAAACATCAAATTTCCTTTATCTCTATATCTCTGTTTTAGTAGTAGGAAGTATTCTTGGGATGAATCGCAGAGTCTTAATTCAAGGCTTCACACGCATGTTTGTACCTCTGATTGTCGGGACAATTGCTTCGATTGCAGCAGGCGTTCTCGTTGGATTGCTTTTTGGATATGACATGAAACACACATTGTTCTATATTGTTGTTCCGATTATTGGTGGCGGGATTGGAGAAGGAATTTTGCCGCTTTCATTAGGCTACGCTGAGGTTCTTGGAAAGTCATCAGAAACATTTGTCGGGCAGTTAATTCCTGCTGCAGTAATTGGAAATATTGTTGCGATCATTTGTGCAGGTGTTTTATCGCGCTTAGGTGAGAAAAAGAAACATCTGACAGGTAATGGAGTATTAGTAAAAACCAAAGGCGGCGATGGAATCACAGAAGCGGCAACGATAGATAAGCCTATTGACTTTCCACTTATGGGTGCAGGATTGTTAATTGCATGCAGTTTCTTTATCTTAGGTGGACTTGGAAATAAATTCTTAGGTATTCCGGGACCTGTGTTAATGATTATTGCGGCAGCTGTTGTGAAAAGTATCAAGGTAATGCCGGCTAAAATGGAACAAGGGGCATACCATCTATATAAATTTGTCTCATCAAGTTTAACTTGGCCATTAATGGTTGGCTTAGGAATGCTTTATATTCCACTGAAGGATGTAGTTAAAATTGTAACACCAGGATATGTGGTTGTTTGTGCCGCAGTTGTAGTTGCAATGATTACGACTGGTTACTTTGTAGGAAAAATGATGAACATGTTCCCAGTCGACTCAGCGATTGTTACAGGCTGTCATAGTGGTTTAGGGGGAACGGGTGATGTTGCGATACTTTCAGCTTCAAACCGGATGTCATTAATGCCATTTGCCCAAGTTTCGACAAGAATTGGCGGCGCTTCCACTGTTATTTTGGCTATTCTTTTGCTGAAATTATTAAGCTAGTCATTTATCAATCGGGCTGTGCCTTTAAAGCCACAGCTCGAATTTTCATTTAAAAAGATACTTTTCACTGAGATAATAAATAGTTTTAATTTGGAACAAAAGGAGAAGGTTGGAATGAATGAACGAAAGATAAAAGAACAGGCCGTACTGCTTCACAAAAGGCTTGCAGGTAAAATTAGCATCGTCAGTAAAGTAGAAATGAACAATGCGGATGATTTAAGTTTAGCCTATACGCCAGGTGTAGCCGAGCCATGTAAGATCATAGCAAAAAATAGTGAGGCATCTTTTGAACATACAGGGCGGGGGAATTTAGTAGCCGTGGTGACAGATGGAACAGCTGTCTTAGGGTTAGGGGATATTGGTCCGGAGGCGGCAATGCCGGTAATGGAGGGAAAGGCCGTTTTATTTAAACAATTTGCAGGAATTGATGCCTATCCGCTTTGCTTGGCAACGAAAAATGTCGATGAAATAGTCAATATTATCAAAGCATTAGAGCCAACCTTTGGCGGAATTAATTTGGAGGATATTGCTGCCCCAAGATGCTTTGAAATTGAAGAACGCTTAAAAAAGGAACTAAACATACCCGTTTTTCATGATGATCAACATGGGACAGCGATTGTCGTATTAGCTGGCCTTTTAAATGCACTAAGAATTGTGAAGAAGAGTATCTATAAAGTAAAGGTTGTCCTTAATGGTGCCGGTTCTGCCGGTATTGCGATTGCCAAGCTTTTATTAAAAGCCGGCTTTAAGGATATTACATTAGTAAGCTTGGAAGGCATTCTTTGTCCAGGTGAAGAATGGATGAACGACCGCCAAGCAGAAATTGCAGAGGGAACAAACCTGCGCAGGATTCATGGAACCCTGCAAGACGCGATTATAAATACGGATATTTTTATCGGGGTCTCTGGTCCCAAGGCTTTAACGGGAGACATGGTCCGATCCATGAATAAAGATTCCATTGTTTTTGCAATGGCCAATCCAGTGCCTGAAATTTATCCGGAGGAAGCGGTAGCGGCAGGTGCAGCCGTAGTTGGAACAGGCCGTTCTGATTATCCCAATCAGGTAAATAATGTCCTTGCCTTTCCTGGAATCTTTCGCGGGGCGCTCGACGTGAGAGCAACAGACATAAATGAAGAAATGAAATTAGCAGCGGCTTATGCCATTTCTAGTCTCGTATCGGATAAAGAGCTAAGTGCTGATTATATCATTCCTAACGCCCTGGATTCGCGCGTGGGCGAGAGAGTTGCAGCAGCAGTCGCAAATGCAGCAATTGAATCGGGAGTTGCAAGAAAAGGCACTAACTATAAAAAACTTGTTGAAATTATTTGAGAACAATAGCTAAGGGGACCTTTCACAAATTTGTGAAAGGCTCTTTTTTTGAAGGATGAGTGGGGCAAGACATAAATAAGTTTATTCGCACTTTACAAACGTAACAGTGTTATGTTACATTGTTTTTATGAAAGGGGTTTTTATGATGAGCGAGGAGTTAATCTCAAAGAAAGACCTATTAGAATTGGCCGGAATATCCTATGGACAGCTGTATAGATGGAAAAGAAAGGACCTAATTCCGGAAGAATGGTTTGTCCGCAAGTCCACGTTTACAGGGCAGGAGACTTTCTTTCCAAAGGAAAAGATTCTAGAAAGAATTGAAAAAATCCAAATGATGAAAGAGAATTTGTCCTTGGATGAATTGGCTGATATGTTTTCACCGAATGTAACGAATCTAAACTATTCCAAAGACGAATTAATAAAACGTAACATTGTTTCGACAACAGTTGTCGATTTTTACCTTGACCAGGAAAAGGGCAGTCCTCAATTTAATTTTACAAGAATGTTGGAAGTGTTTGTTTTAGAAAAAATGCTAGAGTCAGGTGAAATTAACCTGGATGAAGGCAAAATGGTCTTGCAGGTGTTAAAGGATCATGCGGGGGTAATCAAACAAAAGAGCTGTCAATTGGTGATGACTAGGAAGCTTGGTATGTCTTCATGTCTATTACTAGTTAATGCAGAAGAATTTCATTTCGAACGTGGAACTAAAGTGGTCACAACTCTTTCGCTGTTGACATGCATGGAAGAAATTAAAGCGAAATTATTATAGAGGAGAATGACGATATGGATATGAAAAGCAGGGGAGACTTGGTTATTAATGGATTCGGTGCATCGAATGGGGGACAGTTCCAGCTTGTCACATTAAATGGTAGAGGGACAGTTAACAATGCTATCGAATGCGTAGAACTTGATTGTAATGGTTCAGGTATCTTAAATGGAAACGTCCTATCTGAAAAAGCAAAAGTGAACGGTCATGCAAGGTTCAGAGGAAATATCGACAGTCAGAATCTTAAGATTGATGGGTCCGCAAGAATCGACAAGAATCTGACTGCAGAAAAATTAAAGGTGTCTGGTAAGGCAACTGTTGGCGGAAAGGTTAAATGTGAGGAAATAAAAATACAGGGGACATTTACAGTTGGCGGGGATTGTGAGGCGGAAATTTTCCAAGCTGAATCGCAGTTTACGATTGGCGGCCTTCTAAATGCAGACGAAGTTAACCTAAAATTGTTTGGAGCGTGTTTTGCAAAAGAAATCGGCGGGCAAACCATTACGATTAAGGCGAAGGGCTCCTTAGTCGGGAATTTGCTTAAATCCTTCTTTAAACCACAGCTTGAAACGGAATTAATTGAGGGCGACAAAATTGAAATTGAAAATACGATCGCCAAAATCGTCCGTGGGAATCAGGTGAAGATTGGCCCCAATTGTCAGATCGGTTTGGTGGAATACACAGAGGAATGTTCGATTGATAAAAAGGCCGTTGTTGCTGAGAATAAAAAGGTTTAAGGGGGATATGAAAATGAAACGAAGCGAAAATCTTATTATCAATGGCTCGGGAAGTTATCCCGGCGGCCGATACGATAAAGTCAGTATCCGCGGCGAAGGGACAATTGTTAACGATGTGGAGAGCTTGACTTTCCATGTATATGGTACAAGTGAAGCAGTTGAAAATCTCAAAACAGGCTCGGTAAAAATATATGGTGAGGCAGAGGTCAAAATGAATATGGAGGCCAAAGATACTCTTGTCATGGGCTCTATGATGATTGGTGGTAATGCTCTTTTAAAAAAAATGAAAATTCTAGGATTGCTGGAAGTCGGCGAACGGTTATCGGGTGATGAAGCGAATATTAAAGGGAGTATTGCCGTGAATGGCGACGTAGAGTATGAGACGTTCGACTCTAGTGGCGGCTTTGAAATTAAGGGTTTACTGACGGCAGACACAATTAAAGTGGGGCTGCGATTTGGGCAAAGCTCAGCGGAGGAAATCGGCGGCGGGAAAATAACCGTGAAAAAAAGGAGTAACACGCTACTTCCCTTTGGGAAAGAGGTAGGTTCACTGGTTGCGAAGGTTATTGAAGGGGATGACATCTATCTTGAAAATACCACGGCTGATATGGTTCGAGGCAATAAAGTGAAAATCGGCCCAGGCTGCCTTATCGGTGTGGTAGAATATAGGGACGATTTCACACACGATCCAAAGGCAACAGTAAAGACGACGACAAAGATATAAAAGAGAGATGGAAAAGGTGTCAGGCACCATGTGAAAAATTCACATGGTGTCTGACACCAGTTTTATTTTTTCTTTAGTTTATCTTTGTATTTAAAGTGAAAAATGATCATTTTTAGGCTGGAACCAAAATCAAAGGTTGCTAATAAAACGAGGAGGTAACTGAAAAACCCCCAGCCGTTTTTTGTAACATCATCGATGGCAAAGTAAGTAAATAACCCGCCTAGAAAAAAGTATATCAATCCAGAAAACAAAGGTGAACGTCTCATAAAAATCCTCCGATAAAGTTTTGAACGGCTTTGGCATTACGCTGTAGTCTCTCAATATCGTCTTTGTAAACTGACTGAACCAAGACCACCAAAGTGTTCATTGCGACATGGGCAAATATTGGTACGAAAATAGATTTTGTTTTTACATAAAGAAAGGCAAACGTAAAGCCCATGGCCGAATAAAGCAGAATATGCTGGAACTCCATATGTGCTGCGGCAAAAATGACGGAACTGATAAGGGCTGATATGAAGAAATTATAGCGATTATGAAGAGATCCAAAAATAATTTTTCGAAAAACAATTTCTTCTAAGATCGGTCCAATAATGCTCGTGACAATAATCGCTAAAGGGAAGGCCTCAATGATGGTCAGAATTTCCTTTGTGTTTTCAGACCCCATTTCCACCCCTAATAGATTCTCAATGATGGCGGCAGCGTACTGGGCAAATAGCGCAAGGAAGATGCCGACAATAGCCCATATCACCGATTCAGAGACAGAGCCGCCCCGCTTCCTAAAGCTACGGTTGTTCATTTCCTTCCGTAAGATAAAAATAATAATCAATAGGGCAAGCGTGAAACTAGTTAGCAGCCAGGAAGGAACAGCTAGGCTTTTACTTATTCCAAAATAGTTAAAGCCATATAAAAATAAGGGTATACCGATTAGACTTGAAAACTGCATCACGATATAAACAATAAGGATGATCCAATAATCTCGTTTCAAATAATCTAGTCTCCTTTAGATGTCTTTTTATATTTTTGACGAATTGATAATTAATAACCATTTACAAAGTGCCAAATTGCCTAGCCTTTCATATATGCTATTCTTCATTTACTCATAAAATGGGCGTGGTTTCAATTTAGAAATACTTTTTAAAAAAATAGGTATAGAAAATAATGTTTTATACATACTTTATAAGGTTGTCTAAACCGATAATTGTCTAGCTCCAGCGCCTAGGGGCTCGGGTCATAAGCCAAACCGTCAAGAAGGTTAAAGAGCAACCTTCTCGCCGGCTCGTCTAGACTCACGCCTCTGACCAAGGCGCTTCCGCTTTTTGATTTTTTTTTGTAAAAATTTATGCTTCACACTTGCAAAAAAATTTCAGATTCATTATTATAATAATTGTGTTAGCACTCATTAATCGAGAGTGCTAATAAGTCAGAATTACATACATTTTTGAGGAGGTTGTTTGATTTGTTAAGACCATTAGGTGATCGTATTATCATTGAGCTTGTTGAATCAGAAGAAAAAACTGCAAGCGGGATCGTATTACCGGATTCAGCGAAAGAAAAGCCTCAAGAAGGAAAAGTTGTTGCCGTTGGTACTGGCCGCGTACTTGAAAGCGGTGAACGCGTAGCACTTGAAGTTTCTGTAGGTGATCGTATTATCTTCTCAAAATACGGCGGTACAGAAGTGAAATACCAAGGAACAGAATATTTAATCTTACGCGAATCTGATATTCTTGCTGTTGTAGGCGCATAAGATTTTCACTTAAAAAATACAAAGAACTTAATAGATATGAGGAGGTTTTTAAACAATGGCTAAAGAGATTATGTTTAGTGAAGATGCACGCCGCGCAATGCTTCGTGGTGTTGATGCTCTAGCAAATGCAGTAAAAGTTACTCTTGGACCTAAAGGACGCAACGTGGTTCTTGAGAAAAAATTTGGTTCACCACTTATCACTAATGATGGTGTAACCATCGCAAAAGAAATCGAATTAGAAGATGCATTCGAAAACATGGGTGCGAAACTTGTTGCTGAAGTAGCAAGCAAAACAAACGATGTTGCCGGTGACGGTACAACAACTGCAACAGTTCTAGCTCAAGCGATGATTCGCGAAGGCCTAAAGAACGTAACTGCAGGTGCAAACCCAATGGGTATCCGTAAAGGAATCGAAAAAGCAGTTGTAGCAGCGGTTGAAGAATTAAAAGCCATTTCTAAACCAATCGAAAACAAAGCTTCTATCGCACAGGTTGCTTCGATCTCTGCAGCTGACGAAGAAGTGGGCCAATTGATTGCTGAAGCAATGGAGCGCGTTGGCAACGACGGCGTTATCACGATTGAAGAATCAAAAGGTTTCACAACTGAATTGGATGTAGTAGAAGGTATGCAGTTCGACCGTGGATACACTTCTGCTTACATGGTAACAAACACAGATAAAATGGAAGCTGTTTTAGAAAATCCATATATCTTAATTACAGACAAGAAGATTTCTAGCATTCAAGAAATCCTTCCAGTTCTTGAGCAAGTCGTTCAACAAGGCAAGCCGCTATTATTAGTTGCTGAAGATGTTGAAGGTGAAGCACTTTCTACTCTAGTAGTGAACAAACTACGCGGAACATTCAATGCTGTTGCTGTTAAAGCTCCAGGCTTTGGTGACCGTCGTAAAGCAATGCTTGAAGATATTGCTGCTCTAACTGGCGGGGAAGTTATCACTGAAGAGTTAGGCCGTGAACTTAAAACTACAACGATCAACTCTTTAGGCCGTGCGGCTAAAGTGGTAGTTACTAAAGAAAATACAACAATCGTTGAAGGTGCAGGAGATTCTGCTGAGATCGCAGCTCGTGTCAACCAAATCCGTGTTCAATTAGAAGAAACAACTTCTGAATTTGATCGTGAAAAATTACAAGAGCGCTTAGCTAAATTAGCTGGCGGTGTAGCAGTAATCAAAGTAGGTGCTGCAACTGAAACTGAATTAAAGGAGCGCAAGCTTCGTATCGAAGACGCTTTAAACTCAACTCGTGCTGCAGTTGAAGAAGGTATCGTATCCGGTGGTGGTGTAGCCCTTCTTAACGTATACAGCAAAGTAGCTGAAATCGTAGCTGAAGGCGACGTAGCAACAGGTATCAACATCGTATTACGTGCGATGGAAGAGCCTGTACGTACAATCGCTCACAACGCTGGCCTTGAAGGATCTGTAATCGTTGACCGCTTAAAGCGCGAAGAAATCGGTACTGGTTTCAACGCTGCAACTGGCGAATGGGTAAACATGATCCAAGCGGGTATCGTTGACCCAACTAAGGTTACTCGTTATGCATTACAAAACGCTGCATCTGTAGCGGCTATGTTCTTAACAACTGAAGCAGTTGTTGCTGACAAACCAGAACCAGCTGGCTCAGGCATGGGTATGCCTGACATGGGCGGTATGGGTGGAATGGGCGGCATGATGTAATCATAGCCCAAACCCCTTGATATATGAGGGTTTTATGTAAGAGGGGAGCGTAATGCTAACATCTTGCTAACATTTCTCTCCTAAAATTAGAGGTTTCTCATGAGTTGTGCAAACTTGTGGGAAGCCTCTTTTTTCATTTCTTTCGTTACGTGCAGATAGACGTTTTTAGTTGTCTCGTCGTCGCAGTGACCTAAGCGATCCATAATCTCTTCTAAGCCTACTTTTGCTTCTGCTAACAATGATGTATGTGTGTGGCGCAGAGAGTGAGGCGTGAGCTCTGGGCTTAAGTTGGCCAGCTTCAGCAGCCGCGCCATTCTGTTTTCCACGGTCTTGATGAAAATAGGATAGCCAGGTTGTTTCTCGCTCTTGGCGAAAATAAATTCTTCGTCAAGATAAGCTTCACCAAAGTACTTCTGCACTTTCTGTTGCGCAAGCATATGCTTCTTAAGGGCGGCAATCACCTCTTCATCCACCACGATGGTTCGTCTGGACTTCCGCGTCTTAGGCGGCACCAATTGATATTCCAGCGTATTGTTTGTTGGGTTATAGTACGTTTTTGTAATGCTAATGGTATGTTCCTCAAAGTCAATGTCCTTCCACTTGAGGGCTACTAATTCACCTGCACGCATTCCTGTATAGGAAAGGGTAAGGAAGATTGGATAATCCATATCTAAACCTTTTTGAGCAGCTGTTTGCAATAGTAAAGCTAGCTCCTCCTTTTCCATATACTTGGGGATTTCTTGCTCTTCTAATTCCTCAATAGTTTTTCTGTCTTTTTTCAGGTACGCAAATTCTGTTGGGTCATTTTTAATCAGCCTCATTTCAATAGCTTTCTTGAAAATCATTCTGCCCGTACGATGAACACCGTCCAGCGTGTTATCGGCATATCCTTTCTCCTTGAGATCATTTAAAGCATCCTGATACCGTTTAGATGTAATGTCCTTCAGCTTTAAAAGAGAGAAGTACGGCAGTAACTTGTTGATCTCATGTTGCCGGATACGAATGGTGCCAGGCTTTACGTTATTCTTCTCGCTGTACATAAGTAGCCACTCGCTTGCAAAATCTTTAAATACTACATTCTGTTCTTGCACATAAGTGCCTTGATTGAGTTCGTATATAAGATCGGTAGCGGCTGTTTCCGCTTCTTGCTTAGTGCGAAACCCTCCTTTCGTTTTTTGTTTTCTCCTGCCGGTAGAGGGGTCTCTACCGATGTCGATTACGAAGCTCCAAGTAGATCCGCAGGTGCAACGCTTCTTGTTGCAGGTGCAGCCTCTTCGGTAAAAATGTCCTTTCATGTTCCTTAGACCTCTTTTCTTGGTGAATTATATTTGCAATGGTTATCTATTATTTCCACTGCTTGCTGAGTGGATACGTTTGGTCTATTTACTAGCCTCTTCTACGATCAAACTGCACGGCTCGAACTTTTTTTCTGCTTTTGGTCAGCAATCCACGTCTCTAAGTCCGATTTCTCCACACGTTTGGAAGTGCCGATTTCAAAGTTTGGGATGCCACCATGCTCTACATCCAGTTTGAATAGTTCATAGACTGTTTTTCTGGAGATGCCAAGGAATTGCGCGATGTGCGTTGCCGTTAGTGTATCGGGTAAAGAATCCCAAGTTGTAAATTGTTTTGTTGTATTCAAAGTAAACCCCTCCAAGTAGTTGTTTGTATATATTTCGGTTCTTTGTCTATACTAGTAATGTTTTTCTGTACTTTGTCCGGATTGGTATACCATTACGGATAAACTACCGAACAGCTTCTTTGAAAATCCCTTGATAACAAGGGATTCATTTAAGCAGTATCCTCATTAGCGGTGAGGCTGCAAGTTTTGTTCGGCAGTTCATCCGAAGGCTGGTACAAATTGTTCTGGAATCTATCCATTGGGAGAAGACACAAGGTGATCGAGTGGATTCTCCTGAAAAATAATTCGGGCTGGTCGTTGCGGCGCAACCTGAACTTCATCTACGAAATACAAAATGATTAAGCGCATCTCTGCATTGTCCAGTTGGCTTTCAAGCAGGTGGTCGAAGCGTGTGAAGAACATCTCTGACTGGATGGCTTCATGCAGGTCAGCGAGAACATCCTGACTATGCTCGTAGGAGTTCTTCAAGCGGAGGACTTGTCTTTGCTCGTCCATCACAAGAAACTCAAACTCACGGTCATTTTGTTCTCTTGCAATACAACCTTTACGATTCAATTTGTCAAGGTCGCTTTCGCAATTGGAAATAGATTCTTCTAGAACTTGCTCAATAGCTGAGAGATAGTGCACCGTTCTTTCTTTTACTTGTTCGCTCGCAGTAATGTCTTGTACATGCCGCAGTACTCGTGGGAAGAGGGATGAATGGACTTCATTCATATCCAGTTTGTAGCCGCAGCACTTGCAGACATAATCTTGATACAGGTACTTCTTTCCGTTCCGTTTTGTAGATCCATTCTGCGTTTCTAAGGTACTATGGCACTGCTGGCAAATCAGCTTATTCAAAAACAGGAACGGTGTCTCTAAGCGTCCATACTCCTTCTGCAGCTTCAGATTTGTGTTAATAAGGTGCAGCAGAAAGCGGTCCACCAATGCTTCATGCGAATGGTCAAAGGTGTATGTGTCCTTTTTCTTGCCTTTCCGAATCTCCCACACAATTTGTCCAGTATAGGCTGGATTTTTGAGTATATTCTCAATTGTGCTGGTTCTCCAAATGCCGCCGTTAGGTGAAGGAATAGATGCTTCATTTAATGTGGAGGCAATCTTGTTCATAGAGATTCCCCAGCTATGGAGAAAGAAGATGAATGTTACAACATCAGCCTCGTTATTAGGCACCAGTTGTTTATTCTTCTGGTCATACCCATAGGGAACGGAGGAGCCGGGACGTTTGACTGTTTCGTTTTCCAGAACGCTCATGAGACATCCTAGCGCGCGTTCTGACTTAATTTCAGACTCCTGACGGAATAACAGGAGTGCCAGCTGCACCTGTGGGTTATTTGGATCCCAAGAGTCGTCTGCATCTGTGGTAAAAACCTCTAAATCCGTCATATGTCTTGATAGTGGCAGATAGAAGTCTTGAACAAAGGTGTATGCGGTACGATCCATTCGCGAGATTTCACTAAAAATGACGCACGAAACATTGCTTTCTATCATTCTGTGTTTTAGCCGCATCAGTTCCTTTCGTTGGCTGGCCCTTTTAGAAAAGGCACTTGTGGCATCTTCAATGAAGAGGAATTCGTCAGGAACAATCAGCCCTTTTCTATTCGCAAACTCCCTGATGCGTGTTTTCTGAAGCTCTACGCTGTTGTTCTCCAGCTGTTTATATGACGATCGTCTAATATAGCCAAATGCTGTTCTCAAATTGCCTCTCCTCCCAAATAAGTTAGTTCTTCGTTAATGTCCTGCAGATAATCAAATTTCGCTACCTCAAAATCAACGATATCTCTGTAAACAAAAATATGTTCTATAAACATAAGGGCTAATAAACTACTGTTCTCCTCAAGATATTCTGATAAATACTTGTTGAGCTGCATTGCGATCTGTTTGTTCTCTTGTAATGACTGCTCACGTTCATGCAAATCTTGTAAAAGTTTGTTCTTCTCTTCTTGTAGCTGAGTTATTTTTTTGTACTTCGGATGCTGATTCCAATTGCTTTGATAATCTTCTTGATAGAGCAGTTCACGTCTAATTCCTTCGATTTCCCTTTCCATAGATTGCAGTTCTTTCTCAACAGTTTGACGAATTTGTTTGATTTGCTGCTGTGACTGTTTAAGCATCAGTTTACCGTCTAATTTGTTGATGATTTCGGTAAGGGCAGTTTTAATGGAACCCTGCATATCTGCAATTGAGATACATACTTTTGGATGTTTTCGAGAACAGGAATAGTATGCAGTGCCATTTAGCTTATTGATACGGTAGCGCATAGGCTGCTGACAGTAACCGCACAAAGGTTCTATTACATTTTGTTTTTTTAACTGCTGAATCTGCTCTACATATTCGTTACGCAAAGGCTCTAGCTTAGACTGCAGATTCTTAAATTCCTCCAGGGTGAGATATGACTCCACATAGGGAAGATGAACTTCTCCTTGGTGTAGATCATAGCTAGCATAGAACGGGTCCTGGGACACTTTAAGGAGCTGTTCATCGGTACGGCTGAATTTCTTTCGAAATATCTTTAAGGTATGAGATAGGTCCTCAACTGTAAGGACATTTTGAAGCGCATCGAAGTACGAATGTACTGACTCTCTATTGTCCAGGCTTTTCACATATTGCTTTGTTTCCGAAACCTTTGTGTAACCAAGCTTTTTAGGTGGACATCTTCTTTGCACTTCATTCGTCCTGCGGGCAATGTTCTGACCTTCAATGTTGCTAAACATTAAAAGCACTCCTTCTAGAAATGTGCTGTCCGTGGCTTGTAAATGTCCTTGCCCGCTTGAGGTATACACATGGCTGACGTCATGCTTTCTGCAGACGTCCTGGAACTCCATGCCGTCGTAGTAGTTTCGGAATAGACGCGTTCGGTCAAATGCATAGACTGTGCTCACCTTGTCTTGTTTAATTAACGAGATAAGTTTTAACATCTCAGGTCTTTCTTCTGTGCTTTTTTTGTTTGCTGATACTGCAAATTCATCAATCACATGTATTTCTTCCGGCAGCAGCTTTTCTCGAAATGGCGCATCTGCTGTGATCTGCATTTCTAAATCCTGATTAACAGTGCTTACACGCCGGAAGAATACATGGAGCTTTCTCTGTTCCATTTCATTCACTCCGTTCTTGTTTTGATAACGTTTCGTACAGCAGCTTCGCTTTTAAGCGGGGCGGCAGCTGTAGCTGCTCCACAACCACGCGGCTGATTAAATGCTGAAGCCAAAGGTTCGTTGCCGTATTGATTTGTGGAGCAGTCTGTAATCTCACACGTTTCTTCATTCCATCTCACCTCCGTCCTATCAGCTTTGACGGGCAAAGGTGTGTTTTATACTATTTAGTCCTGTTCTGGCTCCTCAATTGGGAAGTGGAAGTGCAACTGTGCAGAATCTTCTCGTGCGGTTCGCTTAATGAACACTCGTATAATTCCCTTTTTGGCGCCGGGGAAGGCAGTCTTAATGTCGTTTCTGTTCATTAAGTTCCCTCCTTTGTTTCTGGTATTCTAGGAAGCTATTGAAAATAAAGTGTGATAAAGTTCCCGTATGAACGGTTTGTCGGAGCTTCTCAATGCACTGAGGTTGCTTTGTGCTCATGATGCTAGCCCTCTTTCTCTTAGACGATTGATCGCCTTTTCTGTATTGTTACGGATTTTATGTGAAGGGGTTTTGATTGTGATTTTCATGCTGTATTTCCTCCTGTTTTAATAATTTGTTCGGTAGTTCATCCACCGACAGGAAGAAACATAACCATTACAAAGATATAATCAATCTGAAAATAATGGAAAAAACCCAGAGGATTTCCTATAGATACTTGAAAATATGAGAACTTTTCTTGGTATAATGGAACTAGACAAGATATGAAGTAGGTTTCGGAGTATGTGAAATGGGGTGAAAAATTGGTTAATCAGAATCCAGAACAAAAAGCAAGAGATAAAATTGATTTAATGTTAGAGCAAGCAGGATGGATAGTTCAATCCAAGAATAAGATAAACTTATCTGCTGGTATTGGTGTTGCAGTCCGAGAATTAAAAACAGACGTAGGTCGGGTTGATTATGTGCTGTTTGTTGACAGAAAGCCTGTAGGTGTTATAGAAGCCAAAGAGGAAGAAGAAGGACAAAGGATAACCGTAGTTGAAGAACAGTCTTCAGGTTATGCAATGTCAACATTAAAATACAATCTAAATAAAGAACCTTTGCCATTTGTTTACGAAAGTACCGGAGTATTAACTAGATTTACTGATTATAGGGATCCAAAACCCCGTTCAAGGACTGTATTTCATTTTCATCAACCTTCAACACTGTTGGAGTGGTTTGGTCAGAATAAAACTCTTCGAAGTCGTTTGCATGATATTCCAGAATTAAATAAAGAGGGGCTTCGTCCAGCACAAATTAAAGCTATTGAAAATCTTGAAATTTCTTTTAAAAATAACCGGCCAAAAGCACTCATTCAGATGGCTACTGGCGCAGGTAAAACATTTACAGCATGTAATTTTGTATATCGGTTGTTAAAATATGCGAATGCCAAACGGATTCTATTTCTTGTTGATACTAAAAACTTAGGAGAACAAGCGGAACAAGAATTTTTAAAATACCAACCAACTGATGATAATAGAAAATTCACCGAATTATATAATGTTCAGCGGTTAAATTCTAGTTATATTGCTTCTGACAGTCAGGTTTGTATTTCAACGATTCAAAGGCTCTATTCCATTTTAAAAGGCGAAGAGTTAAATGAATCAACTGAAGAGGAAAATCCTAATGAAAAGAGCTGGCAATGGCAAAAGAAAGAGCCCCTGCCGATAGAGTATTCAGCGAAAAACCCTATTGAGCAATTTGATTTTATAATAATTGACGAATGCCATCGATCTATCTACAACTTATGGAAACAAGTACTTGATTATTTTGATGCTTTTTTAATTGGTCTAACGGCCACACCCGATAAACGAACATTTGGATTTTTTAACGAAAATGTAGTAAGTGAATATACCTTCGAAGAATCTGTCGTAGATGGTGTAAATGTTCCCCATGATGTGTTTATTATCGAAACAGAAATAACAAATGCCGGGGCAAAAATTAAGGCAAAAGAGTATGTTGATAAAAGAGAAAAACTGTCTCGTAAAAAAAGATGGGACCGTTTGGACGAAGATTACGATTATACCTCTAATAAGCTTGATAAAGATGTTGTAAATCCTAGTCAAATCAGGCAGATCATAAGAGCCTTCAAAGAGGCGCTTCCAAAGATTTTTACTGACCGCTTCGATGAAAATGGTGAATTTGAGGCGCCCAAAACTTTGGTTTTTGCCAAAAATGATAGTCATGCGGACGATATTATTCAGATTATTAGAGAAGAATTTAATGAAAGTAACGATTTTTGTAAAAAAGTTACTTATAAGGCTGATGAGGATCCTAAATCGGTGTTGAACCGTTTTAGAAACTCATGGGCCCCAAGGATTGCTGTTACGGTGGATATGATTGCAACTGGTACCGATGTGAAACCTTTGGAAGTACTACTCTTTATGAGGGATGTAAAAAGTATAAATTACTTTGAACAAATGAAAGGCCGTGGAACTAGAACAATTGGATTCGATGACCTGAAACGTGTAACCCGTACAGCAAAACACACTAAAACCCATTTCGTGATTGTTGATGCAATTGGTGCTACTAAATCCAAAAAAACAGATAGCAGGCCGCTAGAAAGAAAACCAAGTACACCACTAAAAGATCTACTGGGTGCAGTAGCTATGGGTGTGCAGGATGAAGATTTGTTTACGTCCTTAGCTAACCGATTGACTAGGTTGGAAAAAATACTTACAGATGAGGAAAAAATTAAATTTCAAGAGCTTAGCTGTGGGAAGAAAATAAATACAGTTGTAAAAGATCTACTCAATGCTTATGACCCGGATATAATCGAACAAAAAACACAAGCAATTATCAATGAAATTCCTGAAAATGATCGTTCACCTGCTAAAGAGGAAGAGTGTAAAAAACAGGTTCAACACGAATTGGCTACGAATGCAGCTAGAACTTTTACAGGAGAACTAAATGAATATATAGAAAATGTTCGAAAGGTTCATGAGCAGATAATTGATTTGGTAAATCAAGATAAGGTTTTGCGGGCGGAATGGGATAATTTCACCAAAGAAAAGGCCGAGGAAATGGTAAAAAATTTTAAAGAATATATAGAAGGTAACAAAGATGAAATCGTCGCATTGAGTATTTTTTACGACCAGCCTTATCGGAGAAGAGAAATTACTTTTAAGATGATAAAGGAACTAATGGAAAAACTGAAAGTGGAAAAACCATTGCTTGCTCCACTCTATGTATGGGATGCGTATTCCCAACTGGAAAAGGTAAAAGGTGATAAACCTAAAAATGAATTGATCGCATTAGTATCACTGATTCGTAGAGTTACTGGTGTTGACCAACAGCTTACCCCATATAACAAAATAGTCGATAAGAACTTTCAGAAATGGGTGTTTGGGAAACAAGCGGGAGCGCTAAAGTTTAATGAAGAACAGATGAACTGGTTAAGAATGCTTAAAGACCATATAGCAACAAGCTTTCATCTTGAAATGGATGACTTAGACTATACACCTTTTGATGCCCAAGGCGGAAGAGGTAAAATGTATCAAATATTTGGAGACAAAATGTTTGAAATAATTAATGAACTAAATGAGGTATTAACAGCATGATAAGAGAAGATTGGGCAGAAGCAAAACTAGAGGATATGCTAGATTATATACAACCAACTAATTACATTGTTGAATCTACAAAATATAGTGAGAATTATAAGATTCCAGTTCTAACTGCTGGAAAGTCGTTTATTCTCGGCTATACTAATGAGGAGCATAACGTTTTTAAAGATACGCCCGTAATAATATTTGATGATTTTACAACAGCAACTCAATTTGTGAATTTTAAATTTAAAGTAAAATCCTCAGCAATGAAGATACTAGTACGCACTTCGAAATTAGTGAATATTAAATACGTCTTCTATTATATGCAAACTATTAGGTACAATACGGATACTCATAAAAGATACTGGATTTCTATATTCTCTAAGTTACCTATTAAGATTGCTCCTCTCCCTGAACAGAGAGCTATTGTAGCCAAAATAGAGCAGCTTTTTAGTGGGTTAGATAATGGTATTACAAATCTTATAAAGGCTAAAGAGAAATTAGAAATTTACCGCCAAGCTGTGTTAAAAAAGGCCTTTGAAGGGGAATTGACCAAAGAATGGCGAGAGAAGCAAAATGACGTTTCTAGCGATATTTCGTATGTTTATTTGAGAGAACTAGCTGATGTTGCAACTGGGGCAACACCCAAAAAGTCAAATTCCTCTTATTGGAACGAAGGAGATATTGCTTGGGTCACTAGTGGTGCTTTGAATAATACATTTGTAAAGGAAGCGTCTGATTTCATTACCGAAAAAGCATTAAAAGAAACAAACTGCAAAGTATTTCCTAAGGGAACTCTTTTAATAGCTATGTATGGGGAAGGAAAAACACGAGGAAAATGTTCTGAATTAGCGATCGATGCAGCAACAAATCAAGCAATTGCAGCAGTACTAATTAAAAACGAATATCAAAAATCGAAGAAGTATTTGAAGTGGTTCTTTATTAAAAATTATAATGATATAAGAATGCTTTCCAGTGGTGGAGTTCAACCAAATCTAAATCTTACAAAAGTCAAAGAAACAAGGATACCATTTCCGACAAATCAAGAACAAGAACAAATTGTAAAAGAAATTGAAACCCGCCTATCAATTTGTGATCATATTTCAGCTAATATAGATGCAGGGCTTGAAAAAGTAGAAGCACTACGTCAAAGTATTCTAAAAAAAGCATTTGAAGGTACTTTGCTAAGTGAAGATGTATTAGAAGCCTGCCATAATGAACCGGATTGGGAACCTGCCAAGAAGTTTTTAGAAAGAATTAAGAGAAATGAGGAAGTTGAAATATGAGTAACGAAGCTAACATAATATCAAAAGTATGGAGTTTTGCCAATGTTCTCAGGGATGACGGAGTAAGTTATGGTGACTATTTGGAGCAGCTTACTTATTTACTATTCCTTAAGATGGTGGATGAATTTGCCAAGCCTCCATATTTTCGTAATATTAATGTTCCAGAAGGTTGTGATTGGGAAACTTTAAAAAGTAAAAGAGGTGCGGAGTTAGAAACACATTATAATAAAGTATTAAAAGAACTTTCTAAAAATAAAGGAATATTAGGTCAAATTTTTACCAAATCGCAAAATAAGATTCAAGACCCTGCTAAGCTTCATAAAATCATCGATATGGTAGACAAAGAAAAATGGAGTATGATGGGGGCCGACCTTAAAGGAAAGATATATGAGGGTCTTTTGGAAAAAAATGCAGAGGATACAAAAAGTGGGGCTGGACAATACTTTACTCCTAGAGCACTTATCAAGGCAATGGTTGCTTGTGTACAGCCAGAACCAATGAAAACTATTATAGACCCCGCTTGTGGAACAGGTGGATTTTTCCTAGCATCCTATGATTACATTACAAAACATGATGAGTTAAATAGAGAACAAAAAGAGTTTTTAAAAAATAAAACTTTTTACGGTAATGAGATAGTTGCTAATACAAGACGATTGTGCTTAATGAATATGTTCCTCCACAACATTGGAGAAATTGACGGCGAGACTTTTATTTCTTCCGCGGATGCTTTAGTAGCGGATGAAGGAAAAAGATATGATTATGTACTGGCAAATCCTCCTTTTGGAAAAAAATCAAGTATGACCATTACCAACGAGGAAGGAGAACAGGAAAAAGAAGATTTGGTTTATAACCGACAGGACTTTTGGGTGACAACTTCAAACAAACAGTTAAACTTTTTGCAACATATCAGAACACTTTTAAAAGAAACCGGTCAAGCAGCTGTAGTTCTACCTGATAATGTCCTTTTTGAAGGTGGGGCAGGGGAAATCGTTAGAGAACAACTACTTCAAACTACTGAGCTCCATACTATTTTGCGTTTACCTACGGGAATATTTTATAGACCAGGAGTAAAGGCGAACGTTCTCTTCTTTGATAATAGACCAGGTGCAAAAGATCCATGGACGAAGGAAATTTGGATTTATGATTACAGAACAAACGTTCACCATACTTTAAAGAAAAAGCCAATGACAATGAATGATTTAGAGGATTTCATTCAGTGTTACAATCCAGCTAATCGTAATGATCGTACTGAGACTTGGTCAGAAAATAATCCGGATGGTAGATGGAGAAAGTTTACTTACGAGGAGATTTTGGAGAGAGATAAAACAAATCTTGATATCTTTTGGATTAAAGATAAGAGTTTGACAGATTTGGATAATCTCCCTGATCCAGATCTTCTGGCAAATGAGATTATTGAAAACATTGAAGCCGGATTGGAAAGCTTCAAAGAAATAATGCTTACGTTAAATGGTGATTCAGAGTGATAATATCTCTAAAAACGAAATTAAGACCATTAAAGATGTAATAGAACAGGCCAAGATACAAGCGGCAAATATGTAATGGTAGATGATTTACTTTACGCACTCTTCATTGTAGGAGTGCTTTTTGTTTATCATTCGTATTTTCATTTAAAGTAATAACCTTCGAAAACAGGTTGGGAGGATATATACTTTTAGGTTATGCGGGTTACTGACTATGAAAATACCCCACCCCTGTCCCCAGAAAACAAGATATTCTTGATTCTAGGGACAGAGGAAGTAGTATTTATCATGGGGTATATACTTTAGTGCAAAGCTGGGAACCCGATGATGCTGCTGTTTAATACCTGAATTTCTTCAACTTGTCATTTGCCCTTTAAAGCATACGCAGTTTCGCCCGCATATATAGTGACAAGAACCATTGGCCGTAACCAATCGAAACTCCACCGAACCGTTACTTGCAAGGAGCCGTTCCCGCTCCCTCTCCAGCAATCCGTTCCAAACAGCAGAAAGACCTTGACTAATGATTGCTAGTGCTGATTTTCTTTGTCGCATTGGCTCAGCTCACCTGACCTCTTTTTTAGCGTGACTTAAGGGCATTTCCCACGGTTATTCTTTTTTCCGGTTCGCTCCTGTAGGCACCGGCAAACTACAGCGTTTTGGCAGAGGTAGCTGCTCTGACCCTTTCAGGGATTTATCTCATTAATTGTGACTATAATAAAACCTTTTCAGAAAAGGAAATCAAGCTTTACTTCAATAAATTTCATCTCTTTTTCATTTCAGCTTATTTACCTTAATACATAGAAAAGCAGGTTCAATATATATCTGAGCTATCACAATGAAGAAGTTTTAAAAATATTGGTAATAGTTGACATCAACACACACACGTGTGTATAATGTGTGTATTGGTATCGAATGGAAGTGATAATAATGTTAACAACAAAAGAAATTAGTGAAATGTTAAAGGTATCCGAGGAGACTGTCCGTAGATGGATTCGTACAGGGGACCTAAAGGCGATTCAAGAAGGAAAAGGTTACCTGGTTGAGAAGAAAGATTTAATGAAATTAGTTCAAGAGAAGTCCACAGCAACGAATTCCTCAATAGGCAAGATGGCAACGTTAATTCCTTTGATAGGAGGGGTAGGAGCTATAGCTGGAGAAACAATTTTCAAAATGCTAACTAAGAAGAACCTAGACGCTCTAGATAAAAATAGAAAAGGAGATATTTCACTTCAAGATATAACTTACCGTATAGAGGAATTAAAATTAAAAAAGAAAAAGATAGAACTGGAACACCAAATGGAACTTTTGGAGATTGAAGAAGAAATCTCAGTATATCAGAAACTTCAAAACCAATTAAAAAAGTCAGAAACATAAAATCTCTTATTAAAAAACCTCTTGGGAGAAGGTAATTTGATGAATGAATTAAAATTAGATAAAAGGCATTTTATTTCTGAAAACGTATATAATTCCCAAACGATAAAGGATAGCTTCCTAAAAACATTTGAGTCAAAAACAAACAGGATATTAACTAATATCGCCGGCTTGCTACCAACAGCGGAACATTTAAGGGATATTATTTATCCACAAAAAATATATGTTGCCCAATTTCCAAAAGACATAGTTGAGAAAATGCAAGCGGGACAGTATGATTTAATGCATTCAAAATCTGGCGAAATAATTTCTATGATAATTGATAAAACTCATCCTAAAAAAAACATTATTCATAATGTAAGATTAACCGAGCTTGACTCTAATGTACTAGGTAAGGTACAGGACATTTCAAATAATATTGCTAGTTTAGCTGTTCAACAACAGCTTGCTCAGGTTTTGGAAGAATTGTCTGAAGTGAAAAAGATTGCTACATCAATAAAGCGGGGGCAGGTTACTGATAGAATTGCAACGGTTAATACAGGTAAAGACCTTCTTGAAAGTGCTTTGAATGAGCCTTCAAAAGAAAGATACTCTGAAATTCAACATGCCATAAGAATGCTATTATTGGGAAGAAATCAATTGGAGTTGTATCTAAAAGATGAATTAAAATTTATTAGCGATGTACCCTCAAGTAAAATTAAAATATTCTTTAAATCTGTTTTTAATAATGGATTTTTTGATAAATGTAATGAAAGCTACAATTCTTTCCAAGAGGCTTTTAAGGCATATTTTGAAGCATGTGTTTATCTCTCTATGGCATATAATGAGATAAAAGATGAAAAGGCTATGTTAAAAGCGTTTGAGTCTGTTAAATCATTAGTCCAAGTTTCCTCATCTAAAATACTCGCACTTTCAACTATAGCTGTTTCAGGGGAAGGTGAAGAAGATTTAATGTGGTACAGAACTCCAGATCTAATATTAGAAACATTTAATAATTATCAACAACAAACATTCCTGAAAAATGCGGATGTAATAACTATAGAATTCGAAGGAAGCCAATTAATAGGATGAGGTGTAACAATGAAAAACTGCATTTTTTGCAAAAAGTCAGGTGAGGGAATGATATGTAGGCATTGTTTAGCAAAAGGAGGAGCAAAGACAGGGCAAATTGCCAAGGCTATTGGTAAGTATGGTGGAATGGTTGCTTTTTTGGCGGTTGCAGGGAAAAAATTTAGAAAATAGAGGCGACCATAACTGAACAATACCATTAACTTGAAAGTTAAACTCATCTAACATCTCATGTGTTGCCTCATACATTCCGCACATGCGGATCATGTAACTGCGGTTTAAAAGCGACGCAAACAGAATTTGCGCCGCTACCGTTATAAGAAACATCAAGTCAATTATCAATTATAAATCATTGACGTATAACAACTTGCTAACATTTTGCTAACGAAGTCCAATAAAACGAAGTAAATTAGGGTTAAAGATATTACACTCGATGCCTGCAGAATGCTGATTCGACGGGCCTTTCTTCTACCGTCGTTAAAAATGTTACAGCTTAAAACTATATGGGCGGCATGATGTAATTAGGGTCCAAAACCCTTTTCGTATCAATGCTTGAAGAGGTTTTCAGGAAACCTTGTCCGCATAAAGTTGAAAAAAGAATAACCGATCTATTGGAGAAGGTCTTTCATCAGTTTACTAAACTGCTGGGAGGCCTTTTCTTCCATATTAGCGGTCATATGAGCATAAATATTCATTGTGGTATTAATATCGGTATGTCCCAACCTTTGTTGAATTTCTTTAATCCCTACCCCGGCTTCAATCAATAAGGAAGTATGCGTGTGCTGAAATTTGTGCGGTGTGATATTTTTCGTAATTCCAGCTTTTTTCAGTAATCGTTTAAGCCGTGTCTCCACCACTTTTCTTAATTGAGGGTGACCATCCTCACGAGCAAAAATAAAATTGTTGTCCTGGTAGATGATCCGTTTTTTTAATTTGACCTCATTTTGTTTGACCCGATGCTTCTTTAACATATTGACCAACATATCATCAATACGAATTGTACGGACTGAACCTTTTGTTTTGGGCATTAGTAACTGATATTTCTATATTAAAGTAAACTCCCCTTTCTTTATCTCCTTACAGACAATAGTTGATCGATTTGACTAATTAATGCTGTTTTTCTCTAAGGAAACAATTTCTCCAATACGACAACCAGTTGAAAACATAAATTCGAATAAGGCTTTTTCCATTGGCGTGTAGCAAGCATAGAAGAAATGGGAATAGATTTTGAAATTGGTCGATTTTTAGGATGTGCCCTAAGATATTTTTATTCCACCAATGAATACAAGTATTACCTTAGCGAAGGTTATTTTTATTTATGCGAAACGGGTAAGCAGCTAAGTAAACCAACAGAAGAGGATAACTTCCTTATATGGATTGAACCGACTCAAGCAGTAGAAAATTTGTTCCACGAACATCAAAGTTGGGCAGTAAATGAGGCATTAAAAATATTATAAGTTTTGAACTATCAGGTCATTACTTTAAGATCCCCTCTGCGGTTCCAGACGGCTTTTTCTTATTTAAAACAACTAAACACTTCATCATTCTTGGTCGATATAATTATAGGTAAATTCTTTGAGAAAACAACTCAAATACATAAACACTAGGAGATAAAATCATGCTATTTTTCGGTTTACCCATCCTTGTTGTATTAGGATTAGTGTTCAAAGGCTATCGTTTCATCAAAATAACAGAAGATCTCGTTACCATCTGTAGGAATCAGCCAGGTGCGATGATATTAAGTATAGCTTTTCATTTGTTTACACTTTTTTTAGCGATGCAATTATACGATGGTTGGTTCTTGACCATTTGGACTGTTTTGTGGATTAATCTAGTCATTTGGTTTCGAACAATAAGATACGTGCCTATATTAGTTATCCGTTACGTTATCGTAATCATCCCGTTTACGTTATTGCTCGATGCTTTATTAAGCGATTCAATTCTAGGAGAGTTTGCGGGTACAGTTATGGACATTCCTACAGATGTTCCTGAAACTGGTACTCACTTTGTAAATCCTCATGAAGTAAGTGGCTATACAAAACAAGATGGAACCGTTGTTGAAGGGTACTATCGTGATGGCGATGGTGAAGCTTCCACTAAGTTATCCAAAGAAGAAAGCGGAGGTTATGGGAGGAGTAACCCTGATGGAAATCCTTCAAACAATCTAAACGCTTAAGGGAGTTTATATGAAAAATTTATTATTTATTTTAATTATCGGCATTGCACTTGTTACGGTTATTGTATTTCTAATCAAAAATATCATAACAATATTAGCCGTTGTTTCCTTTGTTGCCTGTATCATTGGCTTCTTTTCATTAGATTCTTTAGATAAATTAGAAAAACAACATAACATTAAGCTTGTAACTAAAAAACAATACAAAGTAATGCTATCTAGTCTTGTCACACCTTTGTTTTTAGCTCACTCCTATTATCTTGACCATAGAGTTCATAGCTTTACAGGTGAATATTCCACCGGTCTCTCGGAATCTTTTTTAGTTTTTATCAGTTTTGCTCCAGGTGTACTTGTTATGTTGTATATTTTTTCACAAGCAGGCCTTAAGTGGGGTAGAAATGAGGAGATGCACAAACCAGGGGTTTAATAATATTAGGGATTTATCGTAGCAGTCGATTTGTGGAATGGAAATAACAGTAAAAGAGTTCTTTAGGACTGGATCAATGATTCCATCCTTTTATATTTTTATTAAACGGGGAGAACACTCTTTCTATTTTAAAGGTAGAAATATTTCTTGGAATTTAGTAGGGCAGATACTATAAATATTGATTACTAACATATAGGTGGGGAGAAATACATGATCATAGCAATTAAACCAGGTGGAGGAAACCGTGAAAAAATATTAATTAACCAAGTGGAGGCTGAATTTTTAAGGTACCCTTCGCCACATAGTAACTACGATAAAATTGTCTATGATCCAAAAGAATATAACGCTTATACAGAAGTATGGAATCATGTCAATTATGAGGGAATCATCAATCATTATATTACTCACCATTTAATGGACAAATTATCTTTTTCGGTTGAAGATCTACTTCAAAAAGGCTATCAATATAATCCTCGTGCACGTATATTAATAGACCATATAAATATTTTAAACATAATTAAAGGTTCAGAACCTAGTTATGTAGTGGATATTATGAAGTTCAACTGTTTTTCAAAGGTGGAAAATGAATATATACAACATACGTTCATAGGTCCAGAAATCATTTTGCAACAACTTGAAGTCTTAACGTTAGTGACGATTGAAGATGGAAGAATTCTATTGGCTGATTTAGGGAGGAAGTTGTTATGGGCGAAGAATATTCCCTTGCCTCCTCCTCAGAAGAAAGAGGAAGTCATTGGAACATGTAAGTATTGTTTAAAGCCAACGAATCTTCGGGTTTGTATTCCATGTCGTGTGGAACACAACGACATGACCATGTATGAAAAATCCAATCGATTTTAATGGAAACCTCTATCCTAGATAGAGGTTTTTCTTTTACTCTATAAAGCATGATTTGGAGAAGTAGACATAAATAGTGTAAATATAAAACTTGGAACCAACTTGAATAGGGAATAGTAAATACCCTTTCGCTCAGAGGTATTTTTGGGCAAGTGGGCAGCATTCCTGTTATAAGTTTGTGGAAAAATGTACTTAAGCTAACGGGTGCCTTTGTTGATTAAGAGCTTTTTTTGACGCCTAATTCAGGCGTTTTATTTTCACTAAATAAAGAACATTTGTTCGTATATAATAAAGGTGATGGGGGGTGACAGAAATGACAATACGAGATCGAGGTAAATTAAAATGGCAGCCAGCCTCATTCATGCCATTAGCATTCGAGATGCACCGTGAGATGCTTCAAGGACCAGGAGCGATTGGCAAAGCCGGTATTAGATGATTATCAAACGGTGGAATTTGACCTAAATATCGCTTATGCAATGGAATATAACTTGGTTGTGAAACTAAAGGTATGTGAGGATGGATTTACAAAGGATATGACTGGTCAAATTATTAACGTTGATCCGATAACTCATCAGCTCAAGGTCGAGGTGAAGCCAGGCGTATTCGAACCGGTGACATTTGAGGATGTAGTCAGAGTGGTTGTATTAGATTAAACAGTATAGTGCTAACTGAATGCTCGATTTATAGAAAACTAACGTTGGAAACTGAATTATCTTGGGTAATATCCCTAATTCCATATGGCAAGCGGTCATACCAAAGCTAAGGGCAGGATAAATCTATATCTTTAATCTTTACGTCAGACTCATCAATATATTCCACTACCTTCATTATTCTCTTAATCGCATACTCTTTATCGGATATGTCATCGGCAATCAGTTCGCCAGCTAAATCAAGAAGATTTACTTTAATGCGTGCTATTGTTAGTTTTGCTTCTAGTAAGTCGTTCAAGTTACCGCCTCCAGTTTGTATTGACTATACAAGTGCATGGCCCTTCGCTTAATCGGGAAGGGATTAGGTGGAAAGAAAATTTATTGGGTGAATGTTTCGCTAACGAACAAGCAATCTTTCAAGCTGAACCGCCTAGCCACGGCCTGCAACATGAAGCCGACGGCTCTGGCGAGGATGTTAATCGACTTATGCTTGAACAATGTAGAACTAGTGGATAAGCTGCAGCAAGAGTTCTGCACACAAACTTCTTATAGAGTGGTCCTAGTTAATAATGGTGGAGGAGAGCTAGTTTACTTATTAAACGGTAGGGAGGAAGGTTAAATGAATTGGGTGAGCTTTTTTTGGGGATTATTACTGTAATGGTGACTTATGCATTATTCAGCCGCGTGTTTGAAGAGGAACAAGAAGAAATTGGAGTAGATAAGGATTCAGGGGTGGTAGTAAATGACCTTTCTAGCCGTTTTGTCACTCTTTCCTGTCAAACATGCCGGAAATTAAAGAAGTATCAAGAAGTGCAAGCTAATCTTTACCAGTGCACGAAATGTAAGCGGTATGTCGATTTACGTTAATTTAGAATAGTGGCGTCGTCTTTCCATGTGGGGAAGGCGCTTTTTTATCACTTCTTACATCAATTATATGCATATTGCTTGCTAGGTTAAAAAATAGTATAGTGTCTTTTCAAGGAATATACTGTAATTTAGGCTTAAATACTGATTATGGTACATTCTTTTGATGTATAATGATAATATAGATGATAATTCGTGCTGCAAATTAAGATGAAGAACGAGAAATTTTATGACTGTCTCGTGGAGGATGAGAGATATGGCTATAGAGGATTTGAAAAACAAACCTTTAGTCGAAGCTATTTTTGAATTTAGGTGGAGCTCGGCTTCTGCTCCCCAATTTATCCAGGCTAATATACCTGGCCTTCGATTAACAATGCAGAATTCACAAAACGTGAATCAAGGTGGAATTGACCCAAATTATAACATTCTTTTTGGTCGTTTTTATGATAAGGTATCAGGAGAAATGGGTGAATATCCTTACCATGAACCATTACCTACCGCGGCTATGCCGTTAGAGATGTCAACACATGTGGTACAACATAGGTTTAGAGTGGCCCAGGATCAATGGCCGTTATTGCAAATTGGACCGGGTATAATGACTGTTAATGACACAAGTGGGTACAAGTGGGATGACTTTAGGAGTAGAATTCTTTCAAGTTTAGATAAATTGAAGGCCTCCTATATAAAACCAAGTGATGTAGAAGTCAACAACTTAGTCTTAAAGTATATAAATGCTATAGAATTCGATTACGTTTCACAAGACATCAATGAGTTTTTAAACACAAAGATGGGGGTAAATGTAACTTTACCAGCCGATTTCTTTTCAAATGGTAAATGTGATAAAGACCCGAGGAACTTCTTGTTTCAATCATCATTTAGGTCCAGTGATCCAGAAGGACACATATCAATACAATTAGGAACCGGTTCAACTAATGGAAAACCATCTTTAATTTGGGAAACAAGTGTAGTTTCAAGTGAAAACCCACCAAATATAAATGAATCATTTGAAACCTGGTTAGATAAGGCGCATAAACTAAATGAAGAGTGGTTTTTTACATTAATTTCAGGTGATCTGGAAAGGAGGTTCCAAGGTGAATAGTGCTACTGCAGATCCAGAAATTGAACGTTCATTAGAACTTTTAAACGACACTAGTGTTGCCCCAACACAAACTAATTTAAGTAGAGAACAGAAAAGTTCTGCTAGCTATTTGGCAAAGTATATCGGGGTACCAGCAACGGTGGCGGGAATTTTTGTATCACATGCTTTCGTTGATTCCGGTGTCGCCAATAAGGCTCCTTTTCCAGACAGGAACCTGTATCAATATAATGTGATTGATCATGTTGGAGATAATTTATTTGGATATTCTTATCCTGATTTAAGTATGGGAGCACAATCTTTTGAAGAGGATTATATATCCCAGTTACCATTTGTGACAATTGAAGATATAAGGGAATCCGAGGCTTTTATTGATTCTTTGCACTTTTTAGCTAATATGGATGTAATTGAAGATGAAGATGGGATATATGGGGTAGATGCGGAGATAGAAGTCCTTGATGATCAAGATGAGATATTGTTTGCTTTTGACGATGAGGATAAATTTTTCTTTTAATTGAGATTAGGCAAATCAGGAGTTGTCGTTATATGTCTGACGCAATAGATGCATTAGAAACCGAACAAGAGAGTGAAGAAAATCATTGGTATAAATTGATTGATGATAATAGTTTGGAACAGGGTGACGTTCTCGAAAATATTAGTATTGCAATGCCGAGTCCGGAGTTTTATATTGGAAAATCGAAAAGAGTCGGAATGAAGGCTACTAACGTTATTATACTCACTCAAACGTGTGATCTTGCTAATGCAAAAACGCCATGGGTGTATGTAACACCTGTTAGAAGTATTGAAGTTTTTAAAAAACAGTATGCTAGTCAGGAGCAAAGTGAGGAACAAATAAATAAGCACTTGGAAAATATTAGACGTGGGAATATGCCTAAGTATCACATGATAAATCAATGTAATTTAGAGCCACTTCGTTTAGATATTTCAATACTTGATCTTCGAGAGGTATATTCGCTCCCATTTAAATATGTAAAAGAGTTTGCTAATCAGGGAGAAAGACGACGGCGTATGCTTTCTCCTTATAAAGAGCATTTAGGACAAGCCTATGCAAGATTTTTTATGAGAATTGGGTTACCTGGAGACATTCCTCCCTTTTTTGATCTTGGGGATTCGTAACCATTTAATCAGGTTTTTTAAACAGATACTTTAATTCGTTTTTTCTTTGCATTTGACTTTAAAAATAAAAGAGCGTAATAAATACGCTCTTTAAGGATTAATTGTCCGCAAGTTTGTCCGCATAATTTTTGGATACTAATTAAAAAGATTTAATAATTAAATTATGGAACCTCATTTTTATTGGCCTTTTAGTGACTATTTACTTCTATTTAAGTCAAAATTGAATGGGCGGCATGATGTAAGGCTTTTAAGCCATACATTTGAGAAATAGTTATAGCTATTTTTCCCCCATTTTGAGAAGTAGTCATGTAAATAATTTATATCAATAGCAATAACCACTTCCTATAAAATTTAGGGAGTGGTTTTTTGTGTTGTTAAAATTAGCGTATCAAGACTTAAATTCGCTAGAGCGTATTCCAGAGAAGACAAGAAGGTAAAACCTTTCTAAGTCATGTAAAAGCCCATAGCGGGTACAGGAGCTAAGAATTTGGCTATTTCATCCCGTCCTAGACACTTTTTATAAAGGATTTTATTCTCGATATCCTCAACACTAAACTTTTTGATGGGACCAACAACACCGAACAATCAGAATTGAGGTAATGAATAATCTATAAAAATAAATGGAAGGAGCATTTGGGGAGTTCCAATAAGGTTAATAAAAGTAGATAATAATCATAGCATAATGAAGCTAGAGATTGATATAATGGTGCAAAATGGAAGATCCTCTGTTGTTGTGTGTAACGGAATGCCAGACTCACCGAACTACCTGTTCACGGAGAGACAAAGATTGTTACGCACCAAGGTAAAGTGAAAAGGGTTAAGTTCGATGAGGGGGTAGAGTTTTGAAAGAAGTAATTTTAAATGAATATGACCAAAAGAAAATAATATACTTGGAATACGAGAAAAAATTGAGAGATTTATTATTTTCCTTGATTAAGGAAAACGGGATTACTATTCATGGTATTGAATCAAGGGTAAAAGACAGGAATAGTTTATCTAAGAAAATTGATAGTAAAGAAGATAAATATACCGGCTTAGATAAAATTACTGATATTCTGGGTCTAAGAGTTATAACATATTTTGAAGATGATGTTGATACCATTGCTAATATTGTTAAAACACAGTTTCATGTAGACGAAAATAACTCATGTGATAAAAGGAATAAAAATTTCGACTCTTTTGGGTACTCATCACTCCATTATATTATTAAATTAACAGAGCCAAGAGCATCCCTACCTGAGTATTCAAGATTTAAAGAGATTAATTTTGAAATTCAAATAAGATCTATTTTGCAACATGCATGGGCGGAAATTGAACATGATATTGGATATAAGAGTGCTATTGAAATTCCTGTTGATATGAGAAGGAAGTTCTCCAGGATAGCAGGTTTATTGGAATTAGCAGATAGCGAATTCATAAGAATAAAAGAAGAAATAAAAAAGTATACAATTGAAGTGAAAGAACAAATTAAATCCCAAAATTTAAATTTATTTATAGATAATATTTCATTAAAGGAATTTCTGCAGGAAGATAAAATAGTTTATGAAATCGAGCAACATTTTATGATGATAACGAAGGCAATTTCCGTTGAATATACAGATGAAAGATATATTGCCAAAAGAATTAATCAACTAAGTTTCTTTGGAATTGATACGATCGAAAAATTGAAGGAATCCTTAGAATCAAGAAAAGAAATGATTAAAACTCTTGGAGAAAAGTGGTTGTCAATGCATGAGAAACGATGGGAATCGGTCACGAGTGGAATTTCAATTTTTTATTTATGTTTTGTATTAGCTTGTGAAAAAGAAGATTTACAGTATGTCCAAGAATATTTCAATTTCGGAAAGCTTTCAAAAAACCCAGAATTACCCAAGTTGTTATTTGATCTTTATAATAAAATTGTATGAACTTTAATTGTATAAACAAACTAATACGGTAATATTTTGCTAACGCAATTCCATAAAAAACTACAGGGGAAGGTCTTTCATCAGTTTGCTAAACTAGTGGGAGGCCTTTTCTTCCATATTAGTGGTCATATGAGTTCAATCTGTTACGACTAATTACTACAATTTAAATTCATTTTCAATAAAATCAACAAATGCCTTAACGATGTTTAATTTTAATGAATCCTCATGATAAATCATCCATGTCTTACGAACAATTGGTTTCCCGCCAATAGATTTAATATCAGCTATATGTATATTATTGACATCCTTTAAGATCAAACTAGGTAAAATAGCATAGCCTAATCCATTGATAACCATTTTTTTACAAGTATCTACTTTATCTACTTCTATGCTGACAAGCGGGGGTTGGGTGAAATGTTCAGACCACCATTTATCTATGGAATTCTTTAATGACGTGTCAGTATGATAATCAATTCTTGGCAAGTTAGGAAGGTCATGTATGTCTATTTTTTCTTTAGAAGCTATGCAAATGGATTCTTCAAATAATAAATGTTTACGATCTTTCCAATTAAAGTCTCCTTTAACAATTCCAATATGGACATCTTGATTGTAAATTAACTGAGCAATGTGACTGCTAAAGTTTGTCGTTACCTTAAATTCAATAGTAGGATACTGTTCTTTGAATAGCTTTAATAGGTTGGGAAGCATGTAATCAGTAAAAAAGTTAGAAACACCCAATCTTAGTGTACCTACTACACTATCCTCCATATTAAGGACATTTTCTTTAATTTTTTGTAAGGTTAATAACATTTCTTGTGCACTTTTGGCTAAATACTCTCCTTGTGGAGTAAATTGAACTCCACGCCTTCCTCTATTTACGATTATTACGCCAAATTCCTTTTCTAATTGGTGTAATCGGTTTGTCAAAGCTGGTTGAGAAATATACAAAAGTTGAGCAGCCTTTGTAATATTTTTTTCTTTATAGAGAGTTTGCAAAACCATCCAATCTCGTTCATCCAAACGAATAACCTCCATTTCTACTATCAAGATTATTTATGGATAATTATAATAAACGAATATTTTAATTATTTCTAAAAGTATACTATAAATGATTTAACAAGAAAAGGTTACAAAATAACTTCACCTAAGGAAACTATCGAAAGAAGGATTCGGGATGCAAAAAAATAGGAATTTTATTCAATTTTTTTTGTTTGTAATAGTAAGCGGAGTAGGCGGATTATTTCTCTCTTTAACTGGTCTCCCTATTGGATGGATGATCGGGAAACTCCTCATGGCAACTTTTCTATCTATTCTGTATCCGACTTTATTACGATTACCTCGTAATCAAAAGGGTATTCCAAAATATTGGTTATTTATTGGACAGTGTATCCTAGGAATTGAATTAGGACAGAAAGTAAATGGTTCTGTTCTATACATTTTTCATGAAAATTGGTCAACTATTACCATAATGCTCCTTTTATCTATCTTTTTTTCTCTACTTTCAGGTCTTGTTTTATGGAAGTACAGTAATGTGGATATGTTAACAAGTTTTTTTGCTACTGCACCTGGAGGCATTTCCTCTATCCCTGGCATTGCAGAAGAGGCTGGTGCTAACACTGGAGTTATCAGTATTGTTCAGGCTATGCGGGTATTTTTAGTTATCCTAACGTTTCCTCTCATTATATCTTTCTTGAATAGTCATTCTGAGGGTAATGCAAACAATTATACTATCCCAACAGAACTAACAAAATTCGGAATTGAACAGTTTGCTTTTACCATTTTGTTTGTGTGTATAGCGTGGATTGGATATCATATAGGGAAATTTTTGAAGTTTCCAGCTCCATGGCTAATTGGTAGTATAGTTAGTGTTGCTATTGTCAAATCTTTTAGCTCAGAACTTTTTGGATATGAAGTTGTAGCTTGGTGGCCGCAAAGTTTAATGATCGTATCACAAATTTTTATTGGTGTAAGCATCGGCTCACGTTTTCATAAAAATATGTTTAAAGGGTTAAAAAGGACATTAATTGTTTCATTTTTGAGTACAATAGGATTAATTGTTTCTGTTTTTATATGTGCTTATTTTGTATCGGTTATAACGGATATAACATTTCTGACTGCAGGTTTAGCTTTTGCACCAGGTGGAATTGCAGAGATGACAACAACAGCTCTTGTTCTTAATGGTGATGCTACATTTGTCGTAGCAGTACAAGTACTCAGGGTCATCACTGTCTGTATTACTCTTCCACCTCTTTTTAGATTTTTAATATATTGGGAGGTCAAGAGGAAATCTCATTCTGATCTATCTGCGTAGTTAAATTGTTTTATTTTTTTATTAAACGTTATAATTATTCTAATATTTTTATTTATAGGTTACGGGAATATAAAATTAAGGGTGATATTAGTGTGTCTTATTATTATAAAAAAGAACAAAATAATTTAGAAAAGTATTCATATAATTTGAAATCCAATGGAAGTACAGAAGAAAAAGATATTGAAGTATTAGCACTTAAAATGAAAGAAATTATTCAAAAATCATCTCGAGAGGATAAAGATATTGTCTTTTTATGTATAGGTTCTGATCGATATGTTGGTGATTCATTAGGTCCGTTAGTAGGAACGATGCTTAAAGAAAGTCAAGTTCCCTTTTGTGTTTATGGAACATTAGAAGAGCCTGTACATGCATTTAACTTAAAATTGATACTAAAGGAGATCAATAAACAATTTAAAAAGCCTCTTATTTTTAGTATTGATGCATCCATTGGTGAGAAAAATCAAGTGGGCTATGTGATGTTTAAAGAAGGACCTTTAACTCCTGGAAAAGCACTTGAAAAGATGCTCCCAGAAGTAGGAGATTACCACTTCGTGGGAGTTGTAAATTATATTGACCCTTTGCCAACTTCACAATTTTTAAATGATACAAGATTGTTTACTGTAATGAATCTTGCTAAAACGATTGTGAAAGTGATTACTAAAATAAAGGTATATGATAATATCTCAGAGGAAAAAGAGAGTTAGACTATCATAATCATCAAAAAAGAGCCATCCAAAATCAGGTTCGTACCTGAATTTGGATGACTCAGTTTTATTATCGGAATGTAGATAAAAAGGTCACAAAAGAATAAAGGTTATCTGATAGAACTTGTAACAAAAGCAACAGCAATAATGACGATCGAACATAGAAGGGTCCATTTAAATGCAAAGCGCTGAAATTCCCCGATATCTGTTTTAACCATTCCTACTAGTAAAAGGGTAGATGCAACAAGAGGGCTTAGAAAATGTACAGGCTGCCCTAATACGGAAGCTCTTGCAATTTCTAAAGGACTTACCCCATAAGCTGCTCCTGCTTCAGCTAGAATTGGCAAAACTCCAAAGTAATAAGCGTCGTTGGATAAAACGAAAGTAAATGGCATGCTAGTTATTGCGACGACAAGAGGGAAGAAGGAACCTACAGATTCTGGAATGATTGATACTAATGCATTTGAAATGGCGTCTACCATTTTTGTTCCGGAAAAAATTCCTGAGAAGATACCAGCGGCAAATACTAATATGACAACAGTTAAAGCATTTCCCGAATGTGATAAAATACGTTCCTTTTGCTTTTCTAAATTTGGATAGTTAATCATAGCAGCGAGTACAAATCCAATTAGAAATAGGATTGGAGCTGAAATTAACCCCAGAACTAAAACCACCATAATCGTTACTGTTAAAATGAAGTTTACCCATCTTAATTTTGGGCGTTTAATATCATCTTGCAAGGAAAAAGTGGCAGCAGCCTCGCTCAATTGTATGGATTGACGTGGAATTTCCTCGACATTGATAACACCAATTCTTGCTCTCTCCTTTTTTCCAAGAAGAAAAGCTATAAAAAGAATACATCCCATTCCTGATAACATTGTTGGTATAAGTGGGAGGAAAAACTCATTCGCATCAAGACCTAAAGAGGCAATGGCTCTTGTAGCTGGTCCTCCCCAAGGAGTCATACCACTCAATATGCTGACAGAAAGTAAAGAAATTGTTGCAAGAACAAGTGGGTTCATCCCAATTCGAAGATAAAGTGCCAACATAGCAGAAATAGTAATCATATGGGTTGTTGTTCCATCGCCATCTAATGCTACGGTCATGGCAATTATTGAAGTTCCAATAGCTATTTTAACTGGATCTCCTTTTACAAATTTCATCATTTTATTGATTAGTGGGTCAAATAAGCCTGCATCGATTAAAATACCAAAAAATAAAATAGCAAACAATAATAAGGCAGCTGAAGGAGCAACTTCTTTTAATCCTGCTAGCATCATGCCCCCGAGCTCTAAGCCAAACCCACCAAAAACTGCAAATATTATTGGCACAAAAACAAGAGCGGTAACAGGAGATAATTTTTTTGCCATGATCAAATAAGTAAAAACGACAACCATTGAAATCCCTAAAAAAGTAAGAATATTAATCCCCTCCTAAAATAAATAAAGAAATCGCTTACAAAATATATTGGAAATATTCTAGATATAGAGTTTTGATTTCTACATCCATAGATTTTAATTTAAGAATATTTCGCTTTTTTAGAATATAATACGTAAATTAATAAGTAAAATATATATTTTTTAAGGTTTTTCTAAAAAAATACTTATAATCAAGATAATAGATAAGGGGAATACTTAAAAATACCTCTTTAAATAATGTGATTTTTTATTTAAATATTTGGGTTTTCATTTAAAAAGTCTATGAAATTTTTTACAATCGATAGCTTTAATGAATCTTGATTATACATTAACCATGTATGTCTAAATACTGGTTCTCCATTGTTATAGAATAATTCATGTATTTGAAGGTCATCTGAAGGTTGAAGACAAATTTCAGGTACAATGGCAATACCTAAATCATTTTTGACCATTTCTTTACATGTTTCTAGTCTGTCTGTTTCCATCATAACAAATGGCGGTTCGGAAAATCTGTCATGCCACCATCCGGTAATTAGAGCTTTTAAAGAACTATCTGTTTTGTAGTTTATAAATGGCAGTTCACGTAATTTTTCCATGTCAATTTCCTTTTTAGAAATCAAACAAAGTTTTTCTCGATATAATAATGCCTTTTTTCCATACCATTCATAATTTCCACGTAAAATTCCTAATTGAACAGTAGCAGAATTAAGAAGGTTAATAATATCAGTACTCCACCCTGTATTTATATTAAATTGTACATTGGGGAATTTAGTTGAAAATTTCTTTAATATCTTGGGCAGCTTATATTGAGCAAAGTTACTTGAAACTCCCAATCTTAATGTTCCTTTTACCTCACTTTGCATATTAATCATAAAGTCTTTCGTCTTTTGTAACTTATTTATCATTTCTTCGGAATACTCTACTAAATGCATGCCTTCAGAAGTAAACTCAATGCCCCCTTTTATTTTAAAAAATAATTTAGTCCCAAACTCCGTTTCTAAATTTTTAAGTCTGTAAGTTAATGCAGGTTGTGAAATATATAAACGTTCTGATGCACGACTAATATTTTTCTCTTGATATAAAATTCGGATCGCATTCCAATCCTTTTCATCCATAATGTTCATCTCCACCCATCGATTATAAGTTTATTTTTGTATTTTTTTAATAAAATATCTATTTTACTTATGATAGTACATATCATACTATAATTTTAAAAGCACCGGTACTTTTTAAAAAGTGAAAAGTGAATAAGAAAAGGTGGTAATTTGGATGAGAGTACCTGTTGTTGTTATGCGCGGAGGAACTAGTAAAGGTGTGTTTTTTAATTTTGAAGATATGCCGACTGATCGTTTGCTTTGGGATGAATTTTTATTGGATATTATGGGAAGTCCAGACCATAGACAAATTGACGGCCTGGGTGGGGCAAATTCATTAACTAGTAAAGCTGCAATTATCAAAAAGTCAGATTTAGAAGAGATTGATATAGAGTACACATTTTCCCAAATAAGTATTGAAAATCAATTAGTTGACTTCAAAGGAAACTGCGGAAATATTTCTTCTGCGGTAGGTCCCTATGCAATTGAACAAGGCCTAGTACCAGCCATTGAGCCTATTACAACAGTTAGAATATTTAATACAAATACTCAAAAGGTCATTATTGCTGAGGTAGAAGTTGAAAATGGCCAAGTAAAAACTGAGGGTATGTGTTCAATCCCTGGAGTTCCAGGAACGGGTTCTCCTATCTATCTTTCATTCACTAATGCTGAAGGTGCAGTAACAGGAAAACTATTTCCAACTGGAAACTCTACTGATGTCATTCAATCATCTAAAGGCCCTATAAATGTTTCAATTATCGATGTTGCTAATCCATTAGTTTTTGTTAATGCCAAAGACGTTGGTCTTACGGGTACTGAACTACCTCATGAAATTACACAAAAAAAGCTAACAGAACTAGAGGAAATTAGATCAATTGCAGCCGAAATGTGCCAATTTTCTTCAAAAGAAGATGCAACAAAAAAATCACCAGCTGTCCCAAAAATGACAATTATTGCTCCTCCTATGGATTATATTGATGTAACGGGGGTGGAAAGAAAAGCTACAGATATGGACTGCACAATAAGAATGATGTCTATGCAAAAACCACATCAAGCACTTGCTATAACGGGTGCCATCTGTACAACCGCAGGAGCATTTTTAAAAGATTCAATCTTATCCGATATTATAAAAGTAAATCAAGAAGTTGTCAGATTAGGACATCCTGCTGGGATCATGGAAACCAAGGTTGAGTTAATAGCTGGAAGTATTCGTGCAATCAAGGTAGTACGTACAGCACGTATCATTTTGGAAGGTTATGCATATACCAAGAAAAATTATGAGTTTACCTCTAAACCTGCTTAAATAATATAATTTTGTAAAAAGAAACTGGCTATCATTTAAATTATTTTCTTAATTATAATAAAATTCAGCTTGTAACTGGAGGAACTATTCGTGTGGGTAATTACTATCTTTTCTAATGAAGATATAAAGATGTACGAATTTAATACTGAAAAAGAGGCAAGGGAGACTTTTAGAAAGATAAAAGGCCATAAGATTCTATCTGAGATTGTTTATTTTAATGACCCTTGTTATGTTTAAACCCTAATTGTATGTGTATGGCGCAAAGTGTGAGATGTTATAGGAAACTTACTTTTTGAAAAAAATATGCTCTGTTCGTAAACTTTGTTGCTGTGTTCGATTCGTGGCCTATTCGGAAAGCTTTCGTAGATTCAAAGGGAAACGTGTCCGAACATCGGTCATCTTTGGACAGCTATCGTAGATTCAAAGGCAATCGTGTCCGAATATTGGTCGACTTCGGACTGCTTTCGTAGATTCAAAGGGAATCGTGTCCGAATATTGGTCGACTTCGGCCAGCTATCGTAGTTTCAAAGGCAATCATGTCCGAACATCGGTCATCTTCGGACAGCTATCGTGATTTCAAAGGCAATCATGTCCGAACATCGGTCATCTTTGGACAGCTTTCGTAGTTTCAAAGGGAATCGTGTCCGAACATCAGTCGACTTCGGAAAGCTTTCATAGTTTCAAAGGGAATCGTGTCCGAACATCGGTCATCTTCGGAAAGCTTTCATAGTTTCAAAGGCAATCGTGCCCGAACATCGATCGACTTCGGACAGCTATCATAGTTTTAAAGGGAATCGTGTCCGAACATCGGTCGACTTCGGACAGCTAACGTAGTTTCAAAGGGAATCATGTCCGAACATTGGTCGACTTCGGACAGCTATCATAGTTTTAAAGGGAATCGTGTCCGAACATCGGTAGTGATGTAAAAAAATTATTTCAATAGCAAAAACCACTTCCTATAAAATTTAGGGAGTGGTTTTTACGTTGTTAAACTATATTCCTTATAAAACCTGTATCTAATATCACTCGAACTGAAATATTATACTTTGGTTATTTTTGCATTGAATAATCTCGTGATACCATCTGAAGGTAACGATAAACACTTGATTCAGACATTCCCATTATATCAGAAACTTCATTTATGGTACCTTTAATATCAAATACCCCATATTCTTTTAATTTGGCTATCGCCAGTTTCTTTTGATCTGGTGATAATTGGGCACCAGATTCTAGGATATCTTTATCGATTACAGTATAAATGATATTACTAACATTATCGTGAAGTCGTTCAACTGGCTGCTCTTGTTCGGTTTTCATCTCGATATGTTCAATATCAAGGCTTAGATTAACTAACTTTAACACGTCTTTTGCGACTTTGCGGTAGACGTCTGCATCGAAATTTATACATAACAGACCCTGTAATACACCTTTAGAATCTTTTATAAACAGAGTAGAAGAACGAAACTTTTTTCCTCGTGGTCCTTCTCCAACATAATCTGTAACGAAATCCTTCTCTAAATAGACTTTTTCACTGATTAGCTTTTTGGCGTAATCTGTTAACGACCCATTCAATGTCCTGCCGCTTAATTCTCCATTGACGATGTGACCAATCTGAGAACCACCCTCAGGTATTAAGACATGTAAAACAAATTCATAATTAGATCCTAAAATTGCTCCGAAGTAATTCATGATATTTTGATAGTGCCGAAATAACTCTTTCTCCAATTAATACCCCTCCTTAGATAGTCCTTTTCCAATAAACAAGAGTTCTTTTGCTATTATATAAATTTTAATTGAAAGCGTTTTAATTATACTGTTCTCTTAGTGAAGCTTGATTCAGATTATTAACAAGATAATGGATAGTGGAGGAAAATTCGTATAATTATCCCTATTTTTTTTAAGTTCAATTAGATTATATCAAACTTTTGAAATATTCCAAGGTTATATAATATTTTTTTTTTATAATAATAGATTATTATTATTATTATATTGACATAGGTTTGAAGGCATGATATATTTTTGCATGTGGTAATAAAAAATAATTACTGTAATAAATTATTTCTATTAACAAGGCAATAGTTTTATATAAAAATAAATTTTTTTGCAGTAATCTGGAAGCGTTTTCTAACATCTTCATTCTAATGTCTGCTAGAGTCCGAATGGCTAAAAGCACTGTATGAAACTCCATTTGGGCCAAATTTAAGGAGGTACTTTTATGAGTATTGGGTTGGCGCCTATTAAAGAAAAAAAGGCAGTTAAGTACAAAAGTTGCTTTGATGTGATGGGTCCGGTTATGATTGGTCCTTCCAGTTCACATACAGCAGGAGCTTTAGCAATTGGGGCTGTAGCAAATAAGATATTTCAAGGTTTCCCGAAGAAGGTTGTCGTCAAGTACTACGAGTCCTTCGCGGAAACTCATAAAGGACATGGAACAGACTTTGCCATTATTGGGGGAATATTAGGGTTTGCTCCAGATGACAGTAGGGTACCAGATGCGATTCATATAGCAGAAGCCAAAGGCATGGATATTACTTTTATTGAAATTCCAGGGGAAAGTCCAGCAGGTCACCCAAATACAGCAGATGTTTATTTGGAAGATGATAGTCGAAGTATTCGAACACTCGGAATTTCGATCGGCGGCGGATTAATTGAAGTGAAAGAGATTGAGGTAGATGGTTTTCAATTAAAACTAAATGGGCCACTGCCAATTGTTATCGCCATTTCTGAAGATACGGATATTGAATTCATGTTACGCAGAATTCTTAAAAAATATGAAGTAGAAGTAAACAACTATTATCATTTAGAAGGAAGTAAGAAGTATTTACATGCGTTTGCTTTAGAAATGTTATTGTCAAAAAATATCCAGAAAGAACTAGAAAGCTTAAACAACCTAGCAAATATTATGATTCTCTATTAATAACAGGGGTGAATAAGATATGTACACATCAATAAAGGAAATTGTCGAAGCAGCAAATAAGAGACAAATGCCCCTTTATGAATTAATGATTGAACAGGAAATGGGAATAACCAAAGCTTCTTACGAAGAGGTTTGGAGCAAAATGGAAAAGAATTTAACGACAATGGAAAACTCCATTAATAGAAGCATTGAAGGCGACGGTGTATTTTCACCAACTGGTTTAACTGGTGGAGATGCAGTAAAGATAATGAACTATCGATCAAAAGGGAAAACACTTTCTGGGGATTTGATGGTATACGGAGTCCAAAGCTCCATTGGGGTGAATGAAGTGAATGCTTCGTTAGGGGCAATTTGTGCGACTCCAACAGCAGGTGCAAGCGGGACGATTCCGGGCGTACTATTTGGTATTAAAGATACACTCAACCTAAGTCGTGAAGATATGATTCATTTTCTTTTCACATCCGCTTTGTTTGGGATGGTTGTTGCAAATAATGCTTGTATAGCCGGAGCTTTCGGTGGATGTCAGGCTGAAGTAGGAAGTGCGTCAGCTATGGCAGCAGCTGCAGCGGTAGAAGCGGCAGGAGGAACACCGCAGCAATCTTCTGAAGCATTCTCAACAGCATTGCAAAATTTACTAGGTCTTGTTTGTGACCCTGTTGCTGGTTTAGTCGAAATACCTTGTGTAAAAAGAAATGCCATCGGAACAGCCAATGCTTTAGTCGCAGCGGATATTGCATTAGCAGATGTAACAAATGTAATCAATGCCGATGAAGTCATTGAAGCGATGTATAGAGTTGGAAGGCAAATGCCTCGTGAATTAAGAGAAACAGGTCTTGGTGGAGTTGCTGCAACACCGACAGGAATTGCGATTAAAAGTAGAATCTTCGGCGACAAACATATACCGAGGTAACGTTTGTGGACAATTTGTGAAATGTTGAGCAAATTTTTAAAGGGTAGTAAGTTATTTTTAAAATAAAAAATATAAGATATTACGAGGAGGACTATATTATGCATGGGAATACCGCTAGACAATTAGATTATGAATATCAACAACCTGAACAAAAACAGTATCCAGATCCGAAAAAATGGCATAAACAAGATACCACATGGGCTTTGAGCCTTTTTGCAACAGCAATTGGAGCAGGGGTACTCTTTTTACCGATTAATGCCGGGGCAGGCGGTTTACTTTCATTACTATTAATTACTTTACTTTCATTACCAATCATGTACTACTCACATCGAGCACTTGCTAAAATGATCTATGCTTCTAACTCCGCTGAAGATGGGATTACAGGTACGATAAGAGATTATTTCGGGAAAAAGGCAAGTATCACTTTTAATATCGTATTTTTTGTTTCCATCTATACGATTGTGTTGATGTATTCAGTAGCTCTTACCAATACAGCTAGTAGTTTTATGGTGCATCAATTGGGCATGGCAGAGCCTCCAAGGGCGATCTTATCACTTGTGTTAATACTTGGTCTAATCGCGATTTTAAATTTTGGACAAGATATTACGGTGAAATTTATGAGTATGCTTGTATATCCGTTTATCGTTTCTCTACTTTTTATTGCAGTATCGTTAATTCCACAGTGGAATACGTCGATGCTTAGTTTCTCAAGTGTTTCAACTGTATCAACTGGAACTGGAATTTTAGGAACGATATTGATGGTTCTACCAATTATCGTATTCTCATTTAATCATTCTCCTATCATTTCGCAATTTGTTATCAAACAGAGAGCAACTTATGGTATCGAAGCTGTTGACGCAAAGAGCGCGCAAATCCAGAAGGTTACTTATATTATGACCTTCGCAGTAGTTATGTTCTTCGTTTGGAGCAGTGTCTTGAGCTTAACTCCAAAAGATTTAGTTATGGCAAAAGAACAAAATCTATCTATTCTGTCATATCTTGCGAATGTGCAAAACTCACAGCTAATTACAATTGCAGCTCCTATCATCGCATTTGTAGCAATAACAAAGTCTTTCCTTGGACACTATGTTGGAGCGTATGAGGTTATGCGTGACATGATTCTTGAGGCCGGCAGAGCACGTGGAAAGAACATCAAAGAAAAGACAGTTAAGACATCAATTCTTATCTTTGTAGTATTATCATGCTGGTATGTTGCGTATGCAAACCCAAGTATCCTTGGACTAATTGATAGCTTGAGCGGTCCGCTAGTTGCAGCAATCCTTTGTGTATTACCAATGTATGCTATCCGTAAAGTTCCTGTATTAGCTAAGTACAGAGGCAAATTCAGCAATATCTTTGTTATTATCATCGGTATTCTTACAATTTTAGCAAGTATTAAATCATTCTTCTAATAATAACAAAGGTAAAACCACTTCCTATCAACGGGGAGTGGTTTTTTGTTGCCAAAATTTGCGTATCAAGACTTTTTAGATGACGGACGTTTAAAGAACACAACCAAAGAGTTTAATAAATTTGAACTAAACTATGAAAATAACTCAGTGAATCGAAGAAATTTTTTAATAAGAGATGAATTTTGATTGTCATCAATTTTTGAAAAAGAGATCAGTATTAAGATAAGAGCATGAATGAGAAGGAGGGAAACGAGATGAACCCCGCTTATCTCTAAGCGCCGAGGAGGATCCAGGACCTCCCCGCAAAAAGTGAGCGCCCGAAGCTTAAATCAACATCCAAGTTTAACAGAGTTTTCTCTTTAAAAGGCTCTACCAATCAAATGGAGAAATCAGAAAAAGGTCCTATGCCCTTTAAAAATGACATAAAAAAAGGTGTGAATCATTGTGAAAATAGGAATTGACAAGATTGGTTTTTATACGCCACATCTGTATATCGATATGAATAAACTGGCTCTTGCAAGAAATGTAAAACCAGAAAAGCTCACCATTGGGATTGGTCAGGAGAAGATGGCTGTTCCTCCGATTACACAGGATACTGTTACTTTGGCGGCTAACGCTGCATTAGAAATTTTAGATGAAGACGACAAGGGAAAAATTGATTTTGTCATATTTGCTACAGAATCGGGAATTGATTTTTCTAAGGCAGCCGCAATTTATGTTCATCATTTATTAGGATTAAACCCCAATGCACGCTCTATTGAGGTAAAAGAAGCCTGCTATGGTGCTACAGCTGCTGTCCAAATAGCAAAAGGGCATATCGCATTAAATCCTGAAAGTAAGGTCTTAGTTCTTGGATCGGATATATCAAGATATGGCTTGAATTCACCTGGAGAAGCCACCCAAGGAGCCGGCGCGGTGGCGATTGTCATGAGTATTAATCCAAGGATTTTGACTATTGAAGGTCCAAGTGTTTATCATACAGAAGATGTTATGGATTTTTGGCGCCCACTATACTCTGATACGGCTTTTGTCCAAGGAAAGTATTCTGTTGAACTATACATTGCCTTTTTCCAAAATGTTTGGAAGCAATATAAGGACAGGACTGGATTGGAACTAAAAGATTTTGAGGCCCTTTGTTTCCATTTGCCATATACGAAGTTAGGCTTGAAAGCATTAAGGACAGTTATTGATGAAGGTATGGATGAGGTTCAGACAAGGCTGTTGGCAAACTTTGAAATCAGCAGAAGATATAACAAGGTCGTTGGCAATATTTATACAGGGTCATTGTACCTGAGTTTGTTATCCTTACTAGAATTAAATACCGACATCGAACCAGGATCAAGGATTGGTCTGTTCAGTTATGGATCGGGAGCAGTTGGAGAATTTTTTTCCTGCATCGTTCAGCCTCAATATCGGGAAGCTTTATACAAAGCTCAACATGCAAAATTATTATCAGAACGTAGAGAAATCAGTATTTCTGAATACGAAGAAATATTTCAAGCAACTTCACTTGCTGAAGTTTCAAGTGCAAGGTTCCCGATTGAAAAAGATCCTGCAGCCATTTGTTTGGCTGGGGTTAATGAGCATAAACGTGAGTATGTAAATAAGGTAAATTAAAAAAAGATGTCTTTAGTTCATTGGATGAACCTAAAGACATCTTTTTCACATGGAAACAATCTTTCATCCATTTTCCGGTTTAGACGTCCGCACTATTGCAGGGAGTTATTTCTCTTTTAATTGCCTTAAAATTTCTTTTGCTGCGGCTAAGTTCATATTTTTTCTTTGTTTTAAATGGTCTGCTACATACTTGACTTCTTTTCCTATGGCTCCTGCACTAATAGCAAGAGATTTTGCCTGAAGACCCATATGTCCTTTTTGGATTCCTTCTGTAACAAGTGCTTTAAGGGCTGAAAGGTTTTGAGCTAGCCCAACAGAAACAATAATTGATTCTAATTCTTTTGCGCTTTGGTAACCTAATATTCGTTTACTCAATTGGGCAGCAGGGTGGAAGTTTATGGAGCCGCCAACAGCGCCGATTGGTAAGGGAACAGTCAGACTCCCCAATAAATCCCCGTTTTCCGCTTTACTCCAAGATGAAAGAGAGCGGTATTGTCCAGAACGCGCTGCAAACGCATGAACCCCTGCTTCAATTGCCCTCCAATCGTTTCCAGTTGCCAACACAACAGAGTCAATCCCATTCATAATTCCTTTGTTATGGGTAACAGCTCTGTACGGATCAGCAATAGCAAGTTGACAAGCCTCAATGATACGATTTCGCACTTCTTCACCTGTATATTCTCCTTTTCCCAAAGACCAAACAGGGATACGACAGTTTGCTGTGGCCAGACATTCCGTTGCATAGTTGGAGAGGATCGCCATCAGGGCTGTCCCATTTGTTAATTTCTCTAAGTAAGGTTTAATGGCTTCGACCATGGTATCGACGATGTTCGCTCCCATTGCTTCCAAAGTTTCAATGTGAAGATGGATGACAAGAAAGGAAGGTGTCTGAAAAGTTTTATCAGCCGCAATGGGTCGAATAATAATTTCTTTTGCTCCTCCCCCTCGTTTCACAATGGAGGGATGGGCTTCATTTGCTTTTTGTAATATGTCTTTTTGGTGTTTTATTACCATATCTCGAGCAAATATCATATCTGGAATATCCTTTAAGACTACCTGTCCAATCATTGTGCGATTTTGGATGGTTGTTTGAAAGCCGCCCGCTAAATTTATCATTTTGGCTGCGGAGCTGGCTGCTGCAATGACTGAAGGTTCTTCTACAGCCATTGGTACAACATATTCCTTTTGATCAATTAAAAAGTTGACAGCTACACCCAGCGGCAATTCATATGTGGCAATTTGGTTTTCAATCATATGGTCTGCAACTTCGGCTGGCAAATGCAGATCGTCTTTCAAGAGTATTGCATCTTCCGTAGATATAACATTTGATAGCGCTAACCCTTTAATTCTGTCAGCCCGACTCTTCATATAAAGTTTATTCAAAAATTCTTTCTCCATATCTCTCATTCCCTATCATTAATGTAATAGACATAAAGTCTGAACTTACTAGAAGTACAATTCGAGAATAACACTTTCAAAATTATCTATACTTGATGTCCATCAATTAAATGATTTAAAGGAAAGGTATATCATTTTATTAAAGGTTTTATTGTGAATCCAAGTAAAGTTGGAGGTCAGTATGTACATTTAAGTCTTGTGTATGAGACGTGAATAAAAAATAGTGGGCGCGAATTTCAATGGAGGCAGGTGATTGAAATGAACCAAACAATTAAAAGTAAATTAAAGATTCTCCCTGAAAAGCCAGGATGCTATTTAATGAAAAATAGTTGCGGCAGGATTATTTATGTGGGAAAGGCAAAGGTGTTAAAAAATCGTGTCTATTCCTATTTTGTTGGTTCACATGATGAAAAAACTCAAAGCCTTATAAAAGAAATAAAAGACTTTGATTATATTGTTACCTCCAGCAATACGGAAGCACTTATTCTTGAAATGAATTTAATTAAAGAAAACCTTCCAAAGTATAACATTTTACTAAAAGATGATAAAAGCTATCCATATATAAAAATTACCAATGAGCGGCATCCGCGCCTTATCATTACTCGGGAAGTGAAAAATGATAGTGGAAAGTACTTTGGACCATACCCTAATGTCCAAGCAGCAAACGAAACGAAAAAATTACTGGAATATCTTTATCCGCTGCGAAGGTGTTCGCTTTCGTGCAAGCGCGCTTGCTTATATTATCATTTAGGTCGATGCATTGGACCGTGTGCAAGAGAAGTAAGCACAGCAGAATATAAGGAATCCATTGATGGAATTCTCCGTTTTTTTAACAATGGTTACAAAGACATAAAAAAACAATTAAAGAGGGAAAGGCAGTCTGCGGCAGCAAGGTTAAACTTTGAGAAAGCAAGGGAGCTTCAGAATAAAATTGACCAGATTAAAGTGGTAATGGAAAAGAATATAATGCTCACAAAAGATTTTATCGATAGAGATGTGGTCGGTATGGATGTCAGAGAAGGTTGGATGTGTGTACAAGTATTTTTTGTCCGGAAAGGAAAAGTAACAGGACGAGAAGTGTCGATATTCGAGTTTTCTGGAAGGTCTGAAAAAGCTTTGTGTACCTTCCTAAAACAATTTTATTTACATGATGGTATCGTCATCCCAAAAGAAGTTATACTTCCAATTCCGGTCAATAAAGAGTTAGCAAAGTATTTTCCGAAGATAAAAGTAATTATGCCAAAACGCGGGCAAAAAAAGGAATTGCTGAAATTCGCCACTGAAAATGCTCATACTGCTCTAACAGAAAGGTTCTGCTTACAGAAAAACATATAGTAATATATCATGCTTTAAAAAAAACAATAAGTCGACGATAGATCGACTTATTGTTTTGAAATTTTTTCACTCAATATAACATTATGTAATTGTGAAGAAAAGGGAGTCGGTCCAAGGAAACTTAAGTAGAGGCCGACTCCCATTTTTCATTTTCTAATGAACAAGACAAACCTGGTGAATTAGTTCTCTCCCTTTTTTGTAAAAGCGCTCCATGTCTACCTGTGGGACAAGTGATCCACCAGTTGCCCAAACAACATGTGTTCCTTTTCCTTCATATGTTAAATATCCTGAATCTGCCACTATTCCAGGTCCCAAAAGGCCGGATGTTGAAGATGGCTCAATGAAAATTCCTTCATTGTCTGCCAATAAAGCAAGTAATCTGTATAATTCATCATCTTCAACAGTATAAATACCGCTGATGAGATGCTCACTAATAGAAGTTGCAAAACTAGAGGGGCGGCCTACTGCCAAGCCGTCAGCTTCCGTCCGATTATCGATACCAAAGTCCTGCACACAAACTTTTTCTTTTTCCCCTGTTAACAGACCAATTAATACAGAGGGGGAATGAGTTGGTTCTACAAAGAAACAATGGACATGATCACCAAAAATTTGCTTTAACCCAAAGGTTATTCCTCCTGGAGAACCGCCTACTCCGCACGGAAGATAAACAAAAAGCGGGTGGTCCTTGTCGACTTTAATATTTTTTTCCTGCAATTGCTTTTGTAAACGGAAAGCTGCAACACTGTACCCTAAGAATAAATGCTTTGATTTTTCATCGTCGATAAAATAGGCTTGAGGATCTGTCAATGTCTTTTGTCTTCCGGCACTTATTGCTTCCCCGAAATCACCGGAAAACTCGTACACAGTTGCCCCTTTTTCACGAAGCAAATCCTTTTTCCATTGCTTAGCATCGGCTGACATGTAAACGGATACATTAAATCCGAGTTTTGCACTTATAATCCCGATGCTTAAACCGAGATTTCCAGTGGAACCTACCCCAATTTTATATTGGCTGAAGAAATTCTTTAGCTTTTCTTCAGAAAAAATCTCATAATTATCGTTCTTACTTACAAGTCCACTCTTTAATGCTAATTGTTCGGCATGATGAAGAACCTCGTAAACTCCACCCCTTGATTTAATAGAACCAGCAATCGGTAATTCATTATCACACTTTAAATAAAGATCACCATTAAAAGTTCCGGATAATGCAGTTTTCATTCGGTCTATTTTTTTTAAAGGTGATTCAATGATACCATTCAATTCTTTTGTCTCAGGGAATTCCTTTATAAAAAATGGAATAAAGCGCTCCCATAACTGTTCAGCCTCAATCATATCATCAATGGTTACAGGAAATTCCGGCAAATCTATCATAGGCTTTAAATTTGTATTTAACCATAAAACAGGTTGGAGTTTTGTTATTTTCTTTAATAATGGAAATTCCTCTTTCCAATATTTAAGTTCATTTGATGAAAGTACCAACTAAAAACACCCCTTTTTGAAAGTGATTATCATCCTCAACTGAATACTATCAAAATAAATTGCTAAAAACCTTGACCAAAATCAATGCTTTACTTGATAGTAATATCAGAAAAGGTTCATGGCTGTACCAGGGGCGGCATGATGAAATAGCTGAGAAATTAATAGGATAAACTGTTTTTATTATTTAATTTGTATGTTATACCTTAGAAGATGGGAAGCAGTTAATTGTATGATGATCAACTCATTAAGAAAGGTGAGTAGATAAATGGTTTCGAAACGACAAAGGGACATCGTGTTGTCTTTAATGAAGGAGAAAGAACCAGTTACAGCTGAATGGATGGCAAAAGAACTTGGTGTGAGTGATAGAACCATTCGTACCGAGATTAAGGAACTTCAATCACAATCCACTTCGCTAGGAATCATTATTGAATCGGTTCGAGGAAAAGGATATCTATTAGATATTAAGGATTATGAAGTATTTGAACAGGAGTTTAATTCAAATGCGAATGATGCAATAAATGAAAACCAATCTGATTTTTCCGAGAAGGAAAATCGGGTTTTGTATATGTTAAAACGATTTTTATTAGAAAAGGAACCAATAAAATTAGAAAGTCTTGAAGAAGAGCTATTTGTTACCAAGCCTAAGCTTCAAAGTGACTTAAAAATCGTCCGTGAATTATTGGAAAGTTATCATTTAAAGTTAGTTTCTAGACCGCATCATGGTACGCAGGCAGAAGGCAATGAATATATGAAGCGGCTATGTTTTTCAAATTATATATTACGGCGAAATAGCAACTTAAACATTGATAGTAATTCTTTTCACCTTTTGGATCAAAATCTGTTTGAAAAGATAAAGGAAACGATCATTAAGAAAGTGAATGAATATAAAATTGAGGTATCAGATATTGCACTTGAAAATTTGGCAACCCATATCACAATCGGCTGCAATAGAATTGAAAAAGGATTTGTCATTGAAAACCTTGAACAAGATGTAATAGGAAAATATCCATTTGAAAAAATAGTGGCCAATGAAATTGTGAAAGAGGTAGAGGATTTTACGGGTTTGGAATTTCCAAAACCTGAGATTGATTATATTATTGTCCATTTGTTGGGGACAAAATTAATTCATAAGAATACGTTGAATGAATTTAGTAAATTTGATGAACTAGGCACCATCATTCATTGCATGCTGGAAAGATTGAAAATCGAATTAAATTGGGATTTTCAAGACGATGCCGAATTCATTCAAGCGCTTACTTTGCACATTCGGCCTGCAATGAACAGGCTGCGCTATAACATGAACATTCGGAATCCATTATTAAATGAAATTAAACGAAAATACCCTAGTGCCTTTGAAGGGGCTGCCATTGCGAGCAGATGCATCGACGAATATTTGGGGATAGAGGTAGGAGAACACGAAATTGCTTATATTGCCTTACATATTGGCGTGGCATTAGAAAGAATGAAGACAAGGCGGAAAAAGGCAAAACGGGTACTTGTGGTATGTGCATCCGGTGTGGGGAGTGCAAGGCTTTTGTTTTATCGCTTACGAAATGAATTTAATGATGAAATCGATATTGTGGCTACAACCAATTATTATCAATTAAAAGAATACGATCTATCGTCAATTGATTTTATTATTAGTACCATCCCAATAAAAGAGGAAATAGGTATCCCAGTACTAGTCGTAAATACCTTTTTAGGGGAAGGAGATATAGCCAATATTCGGAAGGGAGTTTCGTCTGTTAAAGACTGTGAGGGTCAGAGCTATTTAGATAAATCCAAAGTTTTTATTCATAAAGACTTTGAGGATAAAGAAAGCGTTATCCGTTTTATGTGTGATGAATTATACAAACAAAAACTCGTTTCCAAAGATTATGTGAATTTGGTGTTGGAAAGGGAAGCGGTCGCTCCAACCAGCTTTGGGAATCTTGTGGCCATCCCTCATCCACTTACGCCGGAAACAGAAGAAACATTTTGGACCATTTGCACATTAAAGAGGCCGATCGAATGGACAGACAAACATAGGGTTCAATTTATTTGCTTGTTGAACATAAGAAAAGTACCTGAGGATGATCTGGAAAGGATGTATAAAAGGCTCATTGCTCTAGTTGAAGACAGTACAACGGTCCAAAAGGTTATAAAGAGTGAATCAGCTGAAGAAATTATAAAGATATTAAATGAATCTTAACTTATGCCATAGGAAAAGAATGAGGGTATTCCAAAAGGAATTCCCTTTTTTAGTTTGGGGCTTTAATCGAGGGATAATTTATTTACATGACAACACTTCATTTTAACTTTTCATTTCATTTCCGTTACGTAACGGAAAAATCCTTTCTGTAAAATTAAACGCTTTCAACATAAACTATAAACATAAAGAGATTAAAGCACTCGTAAAACAATTGCTAATTAGTTGTTTAGATTAATTAGTGGTTTTTCTACAAAAATAACTTTTATGGATAATAGGAGGAATAAATCGATGAATATTTTATTATGTTGTGCAGCAGGAATGAGTACAAGTTTGCTGGTAACCAAGATGGAAAAGGCAGCCCAAGAACAAGGTTTGGAAGGGAAAATCTGGGCAGTTGCAGCTAATTCAGTCAACCATCATATTGACAATGCGGATGTCCTGCTTTTAGGACCTCAAGTTAGATACCTTCTTTCAAATATGAAAAAGTTAGGTGAAGAAAAGGGCATTCCAGTAGATGCCATCAATCCACTCCACTATGGTACATGTAATGGAGCAGAAGTTTTAAAGACAGCTATAAATCTAGCCAATAATAAATAATAAGAGGAGAATAGAAAATGAGTAAATTCAACAGTTTTCTAGAAGAGAAAGTCATGCCTGTTGCAGGGAAAATTGGTGCGCAAAGACATTTATTGGCTCTTCGTGATGGTCTTATTGCGACCATGCCATTCATTGTCATTGGTTCATTTTTCTTGATCCTAGCTAACTTGCCAATTCCAGGTTATGCTGATTGGATGACTTCTATTTTTGGTCCAACATGGGCTGCTAAATTCAGTTATCCAGTAGATGCAACTTTCAATATCATGTCAATTATTGCAGCATTCGCGGTGGCCTATCGATTAGCAGAAGGTTATAAGCTTGACGCGATGAGTGCGGGTGCTATTTCAGTTGCTGCTTTCTTATTGACAACACCATTTAGTTTCTTATTCACTCCAGCTGGAGCTGAAGAAGGCGTTATGGTAACTGGTGCAATTTCAAAAGCTTTCTTGAGCAGTAAAGGTTTGTTCGTTGCGTTACTTTTTGCAATTATTTCAACAGAAATTTATCGTTGGGTCGTCAAAAAAGATATTGTTATTAAAATGCCAGCGGGTGTACCGCCTAGTGTTGGTAAATCATTTGCAGCTTTAATTCCAGGATTTATTGTTCTTCTTGTGGTTTGGGTAATCCGTTTACTTGTTGAATTGACTCCTTATGTAAGTATCAACGGCTTAGTTACAACCCTTTTAGGTGACCCGCTAAAAATGGTAGGTCTTACTCTAGGAGGATCGATTGTTGCAGAATTATTCGTAACGATATTATGGTCTACTGGATTACACGGGACAAACATCGTTAAAAGTGTAATGGAACCAATTTGGTTTGGTGCGATGGGGGACAATATGACAGCCTATCAAGCTGGTCAACCTCTACCACACATTGTTACACAACAATTCTGGGATAACTTCGTCCACATCGGTGGAACGGGCGTAACATTTGGTTTGGTTCTGTCAATGGTCATGTTCGCTAAATCTCAACAAATGAAAAGTCTTGGTCGTTTGGCATTTGGTCCTAGTATCTTTAATATTAACGAGCCATTGATCTTTGGTATGCCAATCGTGTTAAACCCAATCATGATCATTCCATTCGTCCTTACTTCAATAGTTACCGTTATTGTAACATTCCTTGGAATGGATATGGGATTGGTCGCAAAACCTTCAGGTGTTGCGGTACCTTGGACAATGCCGCCAATTATCTCAGGATATCTTGCTTCCGGAGGACATATTTCAGGTGCCATCATGAATTTAGTTAACATTATTATTTCATTCGTAATTTATCTTCCATTCTTCAGAATTTATGATAAAGCGAAGAAGAGAGAAGAAGATGCGATGAACAAAGGTGAAGCAAAGGAAATTATCGCATAAGAAAATTACTGGGCATTCGTTTTGGGATCCTAAATTGACAGGAGAGGAGAATGTTCCTTTCCTAGTAAATCATATGAAAGGCTGTTAATCATGAATAAAGACGAACTTTACCATCATGCATTTCAATTAATCCTTCATGCAGGAAATGCAAAAAGCCTAGCAATGGAAGCGATGTATGCAGCTAGAGAAGGCAATTTCGATGAAGCGGAAGCAAAACTAACCGAAGCAGATTTTGCATTCAATGAAGCACATCATGTTCAAACTGATCTCATCCAAAAGGAAGCAGGCGGAGATGAGTTCAATCTTCCTCTTATTATGATTCATGCACAAGATCATTTAATGAACTCACTGATCCTAAAAGATTTAGCGAGAGAAATCATTGAATTGCATAAACTTATCAAAAGGTCTTAAAACAAATGAAATTTTAAATGCCCATCATATTGTGGGCTTTTTTTATTCAATTTGAATACTAACTTTTTCAATGATATTAAGGGGAGAAATTTGTATTTGAATCCATAGTCTTTCTAAAGAAAGGAAATGAAATTAAATGAAAAAAACATTCCCGGAAAATTTTCTATGGGGTGGAGCTACAGCTGCAAACCAATATGAAGGTGGGTACAATGAAGACGGAAGAGGGCTTGCAACAAGCGACTTCATTACAAATGGTTCTGCAGACCGTCCAAGAAAAATTACAATCCAGTTAAAAGATGGCACAAAAACAATGGTAAACCGACGACCTACCGGGGACCCGAAAGTTGATACCATTCCAGAAGGTGCATCAGGCTATATTGATGAAAATGTTTATTATCCTAGCCATAAAGCAGTTGACTTTTATCACCATTACAAAGAAGATATTGCCCTTTTTGGAGAAATGGGTTTTAGGTGTTTTAGGCTATCTCTTAGTTGGTCTCGTATTTTTCCAAATGGCGGAATTGACGGGGAACAACCAGATGAAGAAGGGCTAAAATTCTACGAAGATGTTTTTAAAGAGTGCAAAAAATATAATATCGAACCATTAGTCACTCTTTATCATTTTGAAACCCCTGCTTATTTGGCTGAACATTTTAATGGTTGGGGCGGACGTGAGACGATTGATTGTTTTTTAAGAATGTGCAAAGAAGTCTTTACAAGATATAAAGATTTGGTTAAGTATTGGATCACCATTAATGAAATTAATGTATTAAATGGTTATGCCTTTATGGGAACCAAGGAAGCTACTGCACAGGTACGTTATCAAGCAAAGCATCATATGTTTGTTGCGAGTTCCCTAGCTAATAAGCTTTGTCACGAGATCATTCCAGATGCAAAGATTGGCTGTATGGTGGCATTAAGCTGCATTTACCCGAAAGATTGTAAGCCGGAAAATATATTTGGAGCTTTGGATTATCGAAGAGGAGCTTTGATTTATTCTGATATCATGATGAGGGGATATTATCCATCTTACTCCGACCACTTTTTTGAGGAGATAGGGGTAACCATAAAAAAAGAACCAGGGGATGACGAAATAATCAAGGCGTATCCCTCGGATTTTTTATCTTTTAGTTATTACCGTAGCAGTGTATACCATACGGAAATCGTTCAGAATACGGATACCGGCGGACAAATGGGGGATGTAAATCCTTTCGTAGAAAAAACGGAGTGGGGTTGGGCTATTGACCCTATTGGGCTTAGATATACCTTATCTGAACTTTATGATCGGTATCAAAAACCTCTCTTTATTGTTGAAAACGGAATGGGAACTATTGATAAACTAGATGAAAATGGATATGTGGAAGACGATTATCGGATCCAATATTTCCGTGATCATATTGCAGAAATGAAAAAGGCGGTTACTATAGACGGTGTTGACTTAATGGGCTATACACCATGGGGTTGCATTGATTTAGTTTCAGCAGGAACTGGAGAGATGAAAAAACGATATGGTTTTATTTATGTAGATATGGATGACGAAGGAAATGGAACATTAAAGAGAACAAAGAAAAAGTCATTTGATTGGTATAAGAAAGTGATTGCAACTAACGGAGAAGATCTTAGTTTTTAGGTAAAATAAATATTAATCATCACATATCATCATTGGTTTTCCATGAGTTCTTTGAACTTTTGGGAAGCCTTTTTTCTTGTTACGGAAAATTAAATTATGTAAGGAACGAAAGCAGGTAATACTAAGTGGATGACTATTCATGATACTATAATGGTATATGAATTTGAAATATAATGAGGTTGAGGATCATGAGTACAATTTTAGATATTGCCAGGCTTGCGGGTGTGGCGAAGAGTACGGTTTCCCGGTTTTTAAATGGTGGCTCTGTTGGGGAAACGACGAAGAAGAAAATTGAACAAGTAATCAAGGAAACTGGATATACTCCGAATCCATTTGCGCAGAGCTTGAAAGCCAAGAAAACGAATATTATTGGCACGATTGTCCCGCGGCTTGATTCCTACGCTTCTTCGCAAACGTTAATTGGTATTGATGAGCAATTAAAGCAGATGAATTATCAAATGCTGATCTCCAATACGAGTCAAAATTTGGAGCGAGAGATTGAAAGCATTTATAGCTTTGCCAATCAAAAGATGGCGGGGATTATTTTGCTTGCTACCGAAATCACGGATCAGCATATTGAGGCATTTGAAAACGTTAAAGTTCCTGTTCTGCTAATAGGACAAGAGCATGAGGATTTTTATAGTCTGATTCATGATGATTTTTGCGCTGGTTATGAAATGGGGCGGTACGTTCTTGAAAAAGGATATCGGAAAATTGCTTATCTAGGCGTAACGGAACGGGATATTTCAGTTGGGGTGAAGCGAAAGCAGGGCTTTAAAAAGGCGATACAAGAAGTAGAGGATTGTGAGGTTCGCTTCTATGAGACACTGTTCAAGATTCCAGCTGCGCAAGCTAGTGCAATGGAAATCATCCATGATTTTCAACCTTCTATCATTGTTTGTGCGACCGATAATATTGCCCTTGGGGTGATGAAGGCGGCGTATTCAGAGGGGCTAACGATTCCAAAAGATATAGCATTAACGGGTTTTGGTGGATATGATGTGACAGAAATCATGCATCCGGGCTTAACAACGGCAAAGTTTTTTTACAAAGAAGCGGGGGAAACAGCTGCAAAACATATTGTCGAGTTAGTCAATGAACGCCCTGTCGAAAAAGTAACCATTTCTAAATTTGAAATTATTGAGCGAGAAAGCGTTGACAATTTCTTTAATCGTCCACTATAATGAAAACAGCGAAACCGGTTCCAACCAAGAGAACCTTTTCACTTGGTAACAATCGAATTCGGTTTCTCTTTAATCATTTATTTTTTTTAGTATAATTTGGAACCGGTTCCGCAAGCGAGGGGTTTAATTTTTTACTTAACATTGGAACCGGTTCCCAAACCAAATCAAATGAAAAGAGAGGGATTAAGATGGATCATAAAAAAATTGCACGGGAAGTTCTCAATGCCATTGGTGGTCAGGAAAACGTATCAGCTGCAGCGCATTGCGCCACACGCTTACGTCTAGTTTTACATGATGAATCAATTATTAATCAAGCAGCGTTGGATAACATGGATGTTGTGAAAGGGACCTTTTCAACGGGAGGTCAGTTTCAAATTATCTTAGGATCTGGAACGGTGAACGAGGTCTATAAGCACTTTGCGGAGATGTCCGGTCAAACGGAAATGTCAACGAGTGATGTGAAAGACGTTGCGGCAAAGAAACTGAATCCGATTCAGCGATTCGTCAAAATGCTGTCAGACATTTTTGTTCCGATAATCCCAGCGATCGTAGCTGGTGGTTTACTAATGGGAATCAACAATATCCTAACGGCTCCAGACTTGTTTATTGAAGGAAAATCCTTGGTGGATGCTAATCCAGAAATGGCCGATTTAGCGGCACTCATCAATACATTTGCAAATGCAGCCTTTGTCTTTTTACCAATTTTAATTGGTTTTTCAGCAACGAAACGGTTTGGAGGAAATCCTTTCCTTGGGGCCACGCTTGGGATGCTAATGGTTCATCCGGACCTATTAAATGGATACGGTTACGGTGCCGCGTTACTGAAAAATGAAGTCCCGGTTTGGAATCTTTTTGGATTAGAAATTGAAAAGGTAGGTTATCAGGGAACCGTACTTCCTGTTCTTGCCGCGTCTTTTATTCTAGCAAAAATCGAAACATCTTTACGGAAGGTTGTTCCCTCTGCTTTAGATAATCTATTAACACCATTATTGTCTATCTTTATTACCGGAGTTTTAACGTTCACCTTGGTAGGACCGCTGACACGCTCAGCTGGTAATCTATTAACAGATGGAATTGTCTGGTTATATGACTCAACAGGTGTCATTGGCGGAATCATCTTCGGTTTACTTTATGCACCAATTGTTATTACAGGTATGCATCATAGCTTTATTGCGGTAGAAACGCAATTGCTTGCTGATGTTGTGAAAACAGGTGGATCGTTTATCTTTGTCATTGCGGCGATGTCAAACATTGCGCAAGGTGCAGCGACACTTGCCGTGCTAAAAACAACGAAAAATGCCAAGATCAAAGGAACCGCTTCTGCAGCTGGGATCTCAGCCTTATTAGGGATTACGGAACCAGCGATGTTTGGGGTTAACTTGAAATTACGCTATCCCTTTATCGGTGCCATCATTGGATCTGCTGTTGGGTCGGGATTTGTTACGGTGTTCAAGGTTAAAGCGACTGCATTAGGGGCAGCGGGTATACCAGGAATTATCTCGATTCGCCCAGATACAATTATTTCTTATGTGATCGGTATGGCCATTGCGTTTGCCGTAGCATTTATCAGTACGATTGTTTTAGCGAAAAGAGACGAAAAAATAGCCGTTAAAAAATCAACTGATCAAGCAGCATAATAAAAGACTGAAAAGGGGAATCCAGTGATTCTCCTTTCTGTATTAGGAGTGAATCAGCATGGAATGGACAACTGAACAACGATACAGAAGCATGGACGACGTGACCGAAGAGGAAATTCAAGCCTTAGCTAAACTTGTGAATCAATGTCCATGGCGGCAGTCTTTTCATATTCAGCCGCTGACAGGATTGTTAAATGACCCGAATGGCTTTAGTTATTTTAACGGGGAATATCATTTATTCTATCAATGGTTTCCGCTTGGACCCGTTCATGGATTGAAGCATTGGTATCACACGAAGTCTAAAGACCTTGTTCATTGGGAAAATGTTGGAATGGGCATTGAGCCGTCGAATGAATTTGATAGCCATGGGGCGTATTCCGGAAGTGGAATTGAGCATGACGGGAAATTATATTTAATTTACACTGGCAATACACGCGATGAAAATTGGAATCGACACCCGTATCAATGTTTGGCTGTACTGAATCCGGATGGAAGCCTTGTGAAAATGGATGCACCGGTGATTAGTGATATTCCAAGTGGCTATACCGATCATTTTCGCGATCCAAAGGTTTGGCAACATGGGGATCACTTCTACGCGGTAATTGGTGCTCAAAGGAAAAATGAGACAGGAAGTGTCGTTTTATATAGCTCATACGATCTAAAAGATTGGCAGTTTGCGGGTGAAGTGAAGACTGGTTTAGGTGAAGACTTCGGTTATATGTGGGAATGTCCGGATTATTTTGAGCTGGACGAGCAAGGTGTGTTCCTTTTCTCCCCACAAGGGTTAAAAGCGGAAGGCGACCACTATCAAAACATTTATCAATCAGGGTATGTAATTGGAAGTCCAATAGATTTAGAGAATATCGAATTAAAGCATGGTGCATTTCATGAGTTGGATCGCGGGTTTGATTTTTACGCACCACAATCGACGGTGGATCATCAGGGAAGACGTATTTTAGTCGGCTGGATGGGATTACCGGAGATTGACTATCCAACTGATAAAAATGGGTGGGCCCACTGTTTAACACTCCCTCGGGAGCTAACGGTTAAAGATGGAAAGCTGGTTCAGCAGCCAGTACATGAGGTAGAATTGCTTCGCGGGGAAAAGGTGGAAATCAGTCAAACAGTTGATCATGAAAATGTTAGTTTAGATCACTTTGAGGGAGACGTGTATGAGCTTCTTGCGGAATTCTCTGATAGTACGGCTGAGGAGTTTGGTTTGGAGCTTCGGGTCGGAGAAATAGAGAAAACCGTGATTAAATATGATGCGGTTGCGAAAAAGATTGTATTTGATCGGACTGGGTCGGGCGAATCCTTTGCTGAAGAGTTTGGTACGGTTCGGAAATGTATGTTGGACGCTGAAAAGATTTCGTTCCGAATCTTTGTTGATGTCTCCTCTGTCGAAGTGTTTGTAAATAATGGGGAAGAAGTATTTACGGGACGGATTTTTCCTGGTAAAAATAGTAATGGAATCCGTGTGTTTGCTCGTGGTGGCCAAACGAAGGTAAAGGCTGTTAAATGGGATATCAAATAAACTTTTTGGACTTACTTGAGGTGACAGAATGGGAAAGCTTTTTTCGATTGGTGAAGTGTTAATTGATTTTATTCCACTACAAAAAGGGGTGGCCTTAAAGGATGTTTTTTCTTTTGAAAGAGCACCTGGCGGGGCACCCGCAAATGTGGCTGCGGCCGTTGCCAAATATGGGCAGAAAGCAGCGATGATTTCTAAATTAGGTAACGATGCGTTTGGCGACTTTTTAGTCGAGCAGCTTGTCGAGGCTGGTGTAGAGATGGACAAAGTATATCGGACTGGGGAAGCGAATACGGCTTTGGCATTTGTCTCGTTAAAAGAAAACGGTGAACGTGATTTTTCATTTTACCGCAATCCTTCGGCTGATTTGCTGTTAAGTGCGGAGGAAATCGAGCCAGCATGGTTCCAAGCGGGAGATATTCTCCACTTTTGCTCGGTTGATCTTGTGGAAAGCCCAATGAAACAGGCGCATAAAAAAGCGATCGCGGCTGTATCAGCTACGGATGGCTTGGTCAGCTTTGACCCAAACGTAAGGCTTCCTCTTTGGGAAGATCCAGAGGACTGTCGTAAGGCGATTCTCGAATTTTTACCGACGGCTGATATCGTAAAGGTTTCAGATGAAGAGCTAAATTTTATTACGGGAATAAAAGAGGAGGCAAATGCGATACAATCGTTGTTCGTTGGAAACGTGAAGGCAGTTGTTTACACAAAGGGAGCCGCAGGTGCGGATCTGTTTTTAAAGGATGAAAAGATTGAATCGAGAGGATACCCAGTTAAACCTGTGGACACAACCGGAGCGGGTGATGCGTTCATGGGCGGATTTTTATATCAATTGCTAGAATTGAAAGCAAACCCAGCTAACCTCGAGGAAGTACTACGGGATAATCAAACAGAAATATTGCAATTTGCCAATGCAAGTGGTGCTCTCACCACAACAGGAAAAGGAGCAATCTCTGCTCTTCCGACTAAGGGGGAAGTTGAAGTGCTTATAGGGTAGTGATTCGTATGTAATCCGCAAGGGGCGATGGGGCGATGAAAAATAGGTCAACTCGTGCTGCATTTGAAGAAGGTATCGTATCCGGTGGTGGTGTAGCCTTTCTTAACGTATACAGCAAAGTATCTGCAATCGTAGCTGAAGGTGACGTAGCAACTGGTATCAACATCGTATTACGTGCAATGGAAGAGCCTGTACGCACAATAGCTCACAATGCTGATCTTGAAGGATCTGTTATCGTTGACCGCTTAAAGCGCGAAGAAATCGGTACTTGTTTCAACGCTGCAACTGGCGAATGGGTAAACATGATCCAAGCTGGTATCGTTGACCCAACTAAAGTTACTCGTTACGCATTACAAAATGCTGCATCTGTAGCGGCTATGTTCTTTAACAACGGAAGCAGTTGTTGCTGACAAACCTGAGCCTGCGGGTTCTGGTATGGGTATGCCTGACATGGGCGGTATGATGTAATCTGCCCCTCAACCCCTTGATAGATAAGGGTTTTTGATTAAGTTAGAGTGGAATGCTAACATAAAGGATTTAACAGAGGCTTCTCATAAGTTGAATAAACTTGTGAGAAGCTTTTTTTCGTTTCTTTAAAGACATTAGGTATATAGTGTCACGGGAGACAAAGTGATATAATAACCTTAAATATTCATGGAAGAGGTGAATGACAACATGAATACAGCTAAAGACCGATTACTTAAAATAATTGATGAAATCCCGGAAAATGAAGTCATTAAAATTTTAGATTTTGCTGAATTTCTAAAAGAAAAAAAAGAAAAAAGTTTATCTGAGGATTTAACTAAGGCTAGTGAAAGTAGTTTGGATTTTTGGAATAATGATATTGATGATGAGGTTTGGAATAATGCATAAACAAGGGGACATTGTATTAATTCCTGTTCCTTTTAGTGATCTAACAAATAAAAAGCAACGTCCAGTATTAATAATTTCAAATAATCAATACAATGAAATAACTGAAGATATTGTTGTTGCTGCGATTACATCACAATTAAAGGATCTTGATTATTCGGTTGTGATTGAAGCAAAAGATTTAAACGAGGGTGAACTGAAGGTAACATCTTCTATTAGAGCAGATAAGGTTTACACACTTTCAAAAAAGATAGTATTAAAGAAATTTGGACAAGTAAACTCAAATATGATAGAAGCTGTTCGTGTGAAAATAAACGATCTACTGTCTAATAGAGTGTGATATTTTTATGATTGGGAAGAGCGCTTAGCTAAATTAGCAGGTGGCGGCATGGGAATGCCTGACATGGGCGGCAAGATGTAAGGCTTCCTGAGCCATACATTTGAAAAGTATTAAACTTATTTTTCGCCCATTTTGAGAACTGGTCACGTAAATGATTTACTTCTAAAGAATAGACTACTTCCTAAAAACAAGGAGGTGGTCTTTTTATGTTGTTTAAATTTGGATATCAAGACTTTTTGGATGACAGACGTTTTAAGAATACAACAAAGGTAAACATAAGAAATTATGAAAAACTACTTGGGGGATTTGTTGATTATTGCTTTGAGAAAGAGGTTGTAAGAGTCGAGGACATTACTTATAGTCACAATGTATGTCAATATCTTATAGAATGCCAAGAGCGGGGCAATAAGGCGGGTACAATCAATACCAAACTTTTAAGAAAGAATTTTAGAGCTGATAAATGAATTGAATGAAGGGTTTAGATTTGTAAAGTTTATTTTGGCGGATAACACAGTTTATCTTCAAACTACCAATTTCAATGGTGGGGCTTTTTCACCAGAAGACGCATTTGAATGCTTAGTGGCTTTGTTAAGAGCTGCAGATGAAGCATATCCAAAATTCATGAGAATTATTTGGAACTAGGATTTTCCCCTTAAATAATATGCTTTTTTGCACTTGTAACATCAATAATTGTCTCCTATTTATAAGGCGCGCCAACCTACTATGTGTTGCTACATACACTTTACACATGTGGATTGTGTAACCTGTTATAAGAGCCGTCAAGTCAATCACAGGCTATTGACTGCAAACATTTTGCTAACGGACTCCAATAAAGCGCGGTAAATTCGGGTTAAATATATTACACGTCCTGCTTGCAAAACGTTGATTCTACGCAGTTTTCCTCAATTGTAGTTAAACATATTACAGCATATAACCACATGGGCGGCATGATGTAATATCGTTGTCAATCCCTTGATATATTAGGGGTTGAATGTAGGTGGAAAATTTATTATTAAAGGCTTCTCAAAAGTTGAATAAACTCTTGAGAGGCCTCTCTTTCATGTCTTAAAAGGAGAAAGTGTTCAAATCTGTAAGCAATTGTTCAAATGTACTGGACTCTTTTGGTAAACAACCTTTTAATTGAGTACCGTCACTTTTGGCAGCTTAGAATCCGCCAAAGATTAGTGATTTAGTCCAGAATACATCCAGTGGGCGGGATATCCCTCGTGGGTTTGAACTTGATATAACTGCAGGGGAATATACAGGCACTTTCATTCCTTGAACATTTTTTGTATTATTGATTTATTCCATATTCGTTTCAATTATAGTAGAAATACAGGAGTTTTCCTCGACAATATATTTTTCTAGTTAATAGGAAAAATCCTTATTTAGAAGGGTTTACTGCACTTTCAATCAAACGTTTAATTAGTTGATTTAGTTTTAATCAAACGTTTGATTAGAAAAGCCTTTAATCCTGCCAAACCTGTGTTTAATCCTCCGTAGTAGAAAGAATTTTGTCGAGAAGAAGATCTAGTAAAAAATCATATTTATACAGGTGGGAGTGGAGCGGGAAAGTCTGTTTGGTTCAGTAAAAGCACTTCACCTTATTGAATACTTGGCAGAAGCCGCTGGAATAAAATAAACCATTAATGTAAATGGGAAATTAGTCATGTATAAATTTAACTGTTTTAGTGGAAGGAGTTTACTAATGGAAACTATTCGTAATATCTACTGTGTAGGCAGGAATTATGTATCACATGCAAAGGAGCTGAAAAATGATATTCCAACCTCGCCTTTTTTGTTCTCTAAGCCGACGCACGCTTTGGTGGAGGCAAGTGGACAAGAGATTAATTTGCCGGGTGATCGTGGGGCTATTCATTATGAAGTGGAATGGGTTGTACATATCGCTAAGTCTTATGAAAAGGGAATGAAAGTTGAGGAACTGGTTGATCGTATGGCACTTGGGATCGATTTTACACTAAGAGATGTGCAAAGCGAGTTGAAGAAAAAGGGATATCCTTGGCTGCTTGCAAAAGGCTTTCCAAACTCTGCAATATTAACCCGATTTATTGAGTTTCCGAGTATAGAAAAATGCAAGCAATTAGATTTTTCTCTTTTTAAAAATGGTGAGCAAGTACAGCGAGGCAATATTCAAAATATGATTTTCGATATACAGACCATAGTAGATTTCTGTGCGTTACATTTTGGCCTTGGGAAAGGGGATATCATTTTTACAGGAACGCCTGAGGGAGTTGGGCCGACTGCAGAAGGTGATCAATTTTCTCTCAAATGGGGAGAAAATACACTTGGAGAGTTTTCCGTTTCTTTGGAAAATAAATAAAAAAGTAGGCAAAATGCTAACATTTTGCTAACGCGATGAAGTAAAATCGTTAAAGATATTACACACTCTCACCATATGGGCGGCATGATGTAGGGCTTTTAAGCCCTATATCTTGAAAAATAGTTCAGGCAATTCTTATCCCCAAACTGTGAAGCAGCCCGTTTGATTAAGGGTAAAGCCACTTCCTAATCATATTTAGGGGGTGGTTTTTTGGTTCATATAATTCAAATTATTAAGACTTTTTACATGGTGATAAAGGAAAGTAAAGGGGAAATGTGGAATTATTAACTTTGAGCCAATCCTGAAGGGACGGAGCAATGTTCCAAACCTTCCTAGTAAGAGGAGCAGGAGAAAGTATGAAAAAAATACCTAAAAAATTATGGATACCAATCGTACTTGTGGGAGTATTATTTGGGGGCTATTTATATTTTGATAAGGAAAATGTAACCGTTAGAGTAGAAACTGCTTCGACTGGCGAAAAAATGGTTCAAGTACATGAACAACAGCAAAAGGTTGAAAGTGAATTTCCATTTAGCATGAGTGAAAACTCGGTACAACAAGCCATCCATAATATGTCACATCAAAAGGTTGTAGCAAATAAAAAATGGGGTGCATTGCCTTTAACAGCTGAACGAGTTAAAAGACTACTTAAAGTGGTCGAAGCAAATGAGAAAAAGTATGAAAATGCTGATTTATATTTAAAAATTTTAAGATCCTGGAATATGGGGAATTTTGATTATGTGGTAATCAATCACAATGCCATTTGGTCACTGCAGGGCGGCACGGTTGGAAAAGCTGTTGGAGCAGCTTCGCCTAAAGAGGAAATAAAATTTATACAGGAGAATTTTGATGTTAAGTAGTGAAATATGTTGTGTATCGCTGTGCGATATAACTTGCAAATATATCAAATAACCTTCATATTTAATAGAAAAGGAGGTCTGATATGCGACGCGATATACAACTAAATGAGCAAGCTTTCTCTTCTAAAGAAGTGGGAGAAGAAGTGGGAATTGCAACCCCTACTGTTCGAAAGTATGGCCAAATCTTGGAACGGAATGGATATGAGTTTTTCAAAGATGGCGATCGGCGTATTTTTGTTCAATCTGACATCGCAGCGCTTATAGCGTTACGCGATACGGACAAGCCCCTTGACGATACAGCTAAAGACCTTGCGTATCAACAAAAGGATAGATTAGTAGAGTTGAATGAAACGGAAATTGCGTTACCCGATACATATGAAAATTTGCCCCAGGACCCTAATCAATTAAAAGAGATTTTAAAGGTTTTGGTCAATGAACTTGCTGCCACTCGTGAAATAAATGTCCAACTGACAAACGATATGTCTCAGCTTAAACTAACGGTTTCCCGGCTCCAGCAAGATCACCATGTTATTAGTTCAAATATTGCTAATTCAGCTCAAAAAACTCATGCTAAAATTGAAAAATTAACGGAACAACAAAATAATCATTACGAAACCTTGCTGCAACAAGAAATGCAAAAAAGTGAATTTTTACAAATAGAAATACAAAAGATGCGGGACGAACTGGAAAAAGAATGGCGTTCACAAAATGATTTTAATAAACGGTTAGAAGAAGCGATACAAAAGCCAAAAGAAAAATGGGAGAGGCTATTCTCCATATTTCGAAAGTGAAGTGCCTTATAGAGGCTCTTTTTTTGTTTCGTATCGCTAGGCGATATAGGTTTAAATTACTCGTTCGAAGGTTGATAACCAAGTGAACAGCAGAAATTCCCTTGTTCCAATCTTCCGGATCTACTTTATTTCAAATTTCAACAAATTCCCGGGAAATATCTACAAATTCAAGTGGATTTCGACAAAATTACTCAATCTTATAGTATACGTACAAAAAAGATAGAGCAGTTTTTAGAACTTATCCAGATGTTAAGGATTCCAATTGATCTAATTTTGAATATTGTGTGCCATTCATAAAAGGGATTTTCAGGAAAACCTCGAATACATACATATAATGCCCAAATATGAATAACCCATCCGAGGAGGAGTTACCTTGTCCCATGAACAAATGAATCCGATGATCGAAAAAATATTAGTAAACATTGAAAAGGTTATGATTGGAAAAAGGGACGTGGCTGAACTTAGCTTGGTTGCCCTTTTAGCCGGCGGTCACGTTCTCTTAGAAGATGTACCAGGGGTTGGGAAGACGATGATGGTCCGTGCGTTGGCCAAGTCTGTGAATGCTAACTTCCGTAGAATTCAATTCACACCCGATTTACTTCCGTCCGATGTTACTGGAGTGTCTATATATAATCCAAAGGAAATGGAATTTCAATTTCGACCCGGTCCTTTAATGGGGAACATCATTCTCGCCGATGAAATTAACCGGACATCTCCGAAGACGCAGTCGGCGCTCTTAGAAGGGATGGAGGAAGCGAGTGTAACAATTGATGGGGTAACCCATCAACTGAACAAGCCTTTCTTCGTTATGGCCACGCAAAACCCGATCGAATACGAAGGTACATATCCGCTTCCTGAGGCACAGCTTGACCGGTTTTTATTAAAAATGAAAATGGGTTACCCGGACGTACAGGAGGAAATGGAAGTGTTAAACCGAGCACAAAGGATTCCGCCGATTGAGGAGCTATATCCTGTCATTGATCTAGAAGGTCTTTTAACCTTACAAAAGGAAATCAAAGATGTGTTCGTCGATGACACGATCAAGCGTTATATTGTCGACATCGTCAACCGCACGAGGGGCCACGGCAGTGTCTATCTTGGGGCCAGTCCGAGGGGTTCCATCGCCTTGATGAAAGCAGCGCAGGCCTATGCGTATATGTTCGGCCGCGATTATGTCCTGCCTGATGACATTCAATATTTAGCTAAGTTTGTCCTATCGCACCGAATTATCTTAAAGTCAGAGGCCAAATTCGAAGGGATTTCAGCCGAAGAATTGGTTAATCAGGTGGTTGCTAAAGTCCCTGTTCCAATCCAAAGGTTAGTGAATAAATGAAAAGGCTCCCGAAACTAGTAAGAAAAGTGTGGAAGGTCATCTTGCTGCTTTTTTTGATTGTATTAACCTTTTCCTATGCGATGTTCCAAGGGGGATTTGTCAGCTGGTTTTTATTTTATAGCTTTTTACCCTTTGCGATTTATTGTGCCGCCCTATCGTTCTATTCCTTGAACGAGCTGGAAGTCACAAGAGTACTGCAGAAATCAGATTATAAAGCAGGGGAACCTTTAAAGGTGGCGGTTTCAGTGAAAAGGGCAAAATCCTTCCCGCTCTTTTATTTACTGATGGAAGACCATTTAAGTGAAGCCTTGAAATTGGCCAGCCAGCAAAAGAAAACAAAGGCACTTCTGTTACCTGGGTTGAAAAAGGAATTTTCTTATGAATATGTCATTGACGAGCTCCCGCGCGGGGAACATCTTTTTGAATCCTTTACGCTTAGAATTGGTGACCCGCTTGGATTATTTGAAAAAGAAAAACGGTTTACGGTGGAGGATAAAATCATTGTCTATCCAGCTTATTCTGAGCTTTTGTATCGGACATTTGAAAACCAATACGATCAAGGGCTGACCGCTTCGAGAGAACGAGTGCAGCGGGATACATCGATGGCGACTGGGGTAAGAGATTACCAGCCGGGTGACCGCTTCTCATGGATTAACTGGAAAGCGTCAGCGAAACGAAACGTGTTAATGACAAAGGAATTCGAGCAGAGGCAATCACATGATGTGTTTGTGGTCATGGACTGTGCACCGGATAAGAACTTTGAGCCTGTTGTATCCTTTACCGCTTCACTACTGCGGGCTATTTTGAAAAAAGGGGCCCAGACAGGTCTTTTAACCATGAGCAACGAACGGGCATCGTTTCCCATTCGTGGCGGGGAACAGCATCTTCAGCAGCTGTTTTATCATTTAGCAAAAATAGAGGCAAAATGTATCACCCCCTTTTCCAAGATGTTAGATACCGATGGCCTTCTTATTCAACAAACGGTTTCGTTTATGCTTGTTACCGCACAGCTTACGAAGCCCTTGGTTGAGAAAGCAAGTTTTCTTGGACAGCGAAAAGGAGGAACGATTACTCTTTTTCTAATCAAAGGGGAAAAGGAATCTCCGTCGGAAAATGAACGATCACTTGTCACCATTTCCAATGCACGCGGTGTGAGGGTTGTTATGGTTCATGAAGGCGAATACATGGCAGCTTTTTCGGAGGTGAATGCCCGGTGATTAAGAGGGACCTTTCATCATTCTTTTTATATACCTTAAGTTTTTTTCTCTTATGGGAATGGCTTCGGCCCATTGAACAATTAACAGATACAGATAGTATTGAGATGTTTATTATCTTTATCGTTATTTCATTTGCTTTATCCTTTTTTAATGTGAAATGGGTGTGGAAATACTGTATAAAAATTATCTATATTTTACTTTCCATTAACAAACTTCATTATGATGAAGGACTCTTCCATTCAACATGGATGAAGGACTTCTTTAAAGATATAACTGAAAACCTTGGATTGCTTGTAGCTAGAAACTGGAATGATTTGTCCAGTGAGTTCAGGTCATTATTATTTTTTATCCTGCTTTGGCTCATGGTCTACTTAATCAGCTATTGGGTCTTAAACCGAAAGCGGATCTTTATATTTTTCTTTATGACTATAGTATATATTACGGTTTTGGATACATTTACCCCCTATGTAGCGAAGGCTGCTATTGTTAGGACAGTAGTTGCTGGATTTGCTGTGATGGGAATGCTAACACTTTACCGCATGATTCAAAAGGAAAATGTCAGCACTGAATCCACTTATCTAAGAAGGTGGATGGTCCCGCTGACTGTCATGATTGCAATAAGTGTTCTAGCGGGAATAGCAGCACCAAAAGCAGCCCCGATATGGCCGGATCCTGTCCCGTATCTCACTGCGAATAACGATAAGGCTTCTGAGTTGGCTGCCCGTGATGTGCATCGTATTGGTTACGGAACGAATGATTCCGCTTTAGGAGGCCCATTTATAGGGGATAAAAACCCGGTTTTTAAATATGAAGCAAATGGAAAAACCTATTGGAAAATGGAAACAAAGGATGTGTATACCGGCAAAGGCTGGCTTACATCCGGGACTACACCGATTTCCTTTCGTCAGGAAGACCTGGTCCCAGTTTATTCATTGCCCAAAACTGTAGAGACCATTAAGGAATCTGCCCGTGTGTTTACCCATGTAAATTATTATTACAACTATTTTATGTATCCTGCCGGAATTAACAAAGTCTTAAAAACAGAGCCGCTTGATCCAGAGGGAAATGATTTTCAAGTTGATACCACCAATGAGAGAATCAGCTTCTACAATCATGAAAAAGCTCCTGTAGTCCCTCGGGCTTTTGCAGTTGAATATGAAATACCAAAGTATAAAGCGAAAGACTTAATACAAACCACTCGTTTTGAGCCGACAAGCATGAACACTGAATTTTATGAAAAATATACCCGACTGCCCGAGAAGCTGCCGTCAAAGGTAAAAGAGCTAGCAGAACAAATTACCGCCTCCAAAACAAACTGGTTTGATAAGGCAAAAGCAGTGGAAAGTTATTTCGGGAAATCGGAGTACACCTACGACCAAAAAAATGTAGCGGTGCCTGACACCAACGAGGATTATGTTGATCAATTTTTATTTGATACCAAACGGGGTTACTGTGATAATTTTTCATCGTCGATGGCTGTTATGCTGCGAACGTTGGGAATTCCTACACGTTGGGTTAAGGGCTTTACAGGCGGGGATTTCCTCCAATATAGTGATGAGGCATCAGGGGTCCAGGTTTATGAAGTAACCAATAATAATGCCCACTCCTGGGTGGAAGTTTTCTTTCCAAATCAAGGCTGGGTCCCATTTGAGCCAACGAAGGGTTTTTCGAATGAGATCACCATCAATTATGAATCAACAGGGAACTCATCTAATCATCAGCAAACGAGCACACCACCGGTGAAAAAGCCGCAGCAGGAGGAAATGGATAATACCAAGACCCCAAATGATTCGAACCCATTCTTGGATATGAAAAGAATCTGGGCAGATACAAAATTGTTTTTGAAAAATAATTGGCTGCGGATGATTCTACTATTGCTCCTCTTTGCCGGAGTGGCAGCGACTTTTTACCGCGTTCGCGGGAAGTGGATTCCATACTTCTTGTTAATAGTTTATCGATTCAAGAAAAAGGACGACAACTTAGGGGCTGCCTACACAGCCTTATTACAACAATTCGATCGCTTCGGCTTAAGGCGGAAGGAAAATCAAACGTTAAGAAACTATGCCAGCTATATTGACTCCTTTTTTTCGACGAGAGAGATGACCCGGTTGACCGTGATTTATGAGAATTATTTGTATCATCAAACCCTTCCAAAGGGAACCTGGGAAGAATCGCATGAATTATGGGAAAATTTAATCAAAAAAACAATTGCTTGACCGGAAAAACGACCTATTGTTACAATATGTACTATTCAATTGTCTAGCGTTAGCAACTAGCAGACTTCGCTAATAAAGTTGTGTGCGCTTTTCAAAATAAGTACGTTTCCTTCATATATCCTCGATGATATGGATCGAGAGTCTCTACCGGGTCACCGTTAAATGACCTGACTATGAAGGCAGAATTTTTTTCTGTGAGTAATTTTTACGAGAAAACTAGAATTCTGCCTTCCTGAGATTATGGAGGGGAGAATTCTAGTTTTTTTTTATATGATTTGTTGTTAAGGTTAATAATAATTATATCTTTAGAAAATAGGGGTGGATGCTTTGTCAGGAAAGCATGAAATGATTATTGTATTAGATTTTGGAAGTCAATATAACCAGTTAATTACCCGCAGGATTCGTGAATTTGGGGTATACAGTGAACTTCATCCGCATACCATTACAGCAGAAGAAATTCGTCAATTGAACCCAACAGGGATTATTTTCTCTGGCGGACCAAATAGTGTGTACGATGAAAATTCCTTCCGTTGTGATGAAGCGATTTTTGAAATGGGTCTGCCAATCCTTGGAATTTGTTATGGGATGCAATTAATGACCGTCCATTTCAATGGAAAAGTTGAAAAAGCAAACCAACGTGAATACGGAAAGGCAACCATGACGCTGCAGCATGAATCATCGTTATTTAGCGGCCTGCCTAAGGAGCAAACCGTGTGGATGAGCCACGGCGATCTTGTAGTGGAAGCCCCTGAAGGATTTACTGTGGATGGGACGAACCCAACTTGCCCGATTGCAGCGATGAGTAATGAAGAACGAAAGCTTTATGCTGTTCAGTTTCATCCGGAAGTCCGTCATTCAGTCTACGGGAATGAATTGCTGCGAAATTTTGTGTTTAACGTTTGTAAAAGCACGGGCGATTGGTCAATGGGCAATTTCGTTGAAATCGAAATGGCGAAGATTCGCGAGCAGGTTGGTGATAAAAAGGTGCTTTGTGCCCTTAGCGGCGGAGTCGACTCGTCTGTTGTTGCCGTATTGATTCATAAAGCGATTGGTGACCAGTTAACCTGTATTTTTGTAGATCATGGCCTTCTTCGTAAAAATGAAGCTGAAAGTGTTATGAAAACTTTTTCAGAAGGCTTCCACATGAATGTCATCAAGGTTGATGCCAAAGAACGGTTCATGTCGAAATTGGAAGGTGTTTCTGACCCTGAGAAAAAACGGAAAATCATCGGCAATGAGTTTATTTATGTTTTCGATGACGAAGCGACGAAACTTGAAGGGATCGACTTTTTAGCTCAAGGAACACTGTATACCGATATCATTGAAAGTGGTACAGCTACGGCTCAGACAATAAAATCACATCACAATGTCGGCGGTCTTCCAGAAGATATGCAGTTTACATTAATTGAACCGTTAAGCACCTTGTTTAAAGATGAGGTTCGTGCGCTTGGAACGGAGCTAGGCATTCCCGATGATATCGTTTGGAGACAGCCTTTTCCCGGCCCGGGTCTTGGGATTCGTGTGTTAGGGGCAATTTCCGAAGACAAATTGGAAATTGTTCGTGATTCGGATTGGATCCTTCGTGAGGAGATTAAAAAAGCAGGACTTGACCGAGAAATTTGGCAGTATTTTACCGTACTTCCGGACATCCGCAGTGTCGGGGTCATGGGGGATGCACGAACGTACGATTACACCATCGGTATCCGTGCCGTAACATCCATTGACGGGATGACATCTGATTGGGCTCGCATTCCGTGGGATGTGTTAGAAGTCATTTCGACACGCATCGTGAACGAAGTAGCCCACGTCAACCGGGTAGTGTACGACATTACCTCAAAGCCGCCTGCTACTATCGAGTGGGAATAAGAAAAGTGGACGCGCCTGTTTAGCGGCATATGGACTCTAGCTAGACAGGATTACCAAGCTTTACTAATTTACGAACGATTTTATTTTATTTTATAAAATCGTTCGTATTTTTTATTTACAAGCTGTCTTTTTCCTGCTACAATAAAAAACGAATTAAGAGAATATTAATTGCATCGTATAATGTTGGGAATATGGCCCAAAAGTTTCTACCGAGCCACCGTAAATGGCTTGACTACGAGGCAGTGCTGTTAAAAACGAGGTATGTCTTCCTCTGTTTTGCACATGCCTAAAGTCACGCTCCGGTAGAAAAATGCCAGAGCGTTTTTTGTGTAAAAAAAGAAAGATTTATAGGGGGAAGACATAATGCGAAAATATTTTGAGTTTGAGAAACATGGTACGAACTATCGCCGTGAGTTTATTGGAGGACTAACTACCTTCTTAGCAATGGCTTATATATTAGTTGTTAACCCATTAACCTTATCGCTAGCATCGATAAAGGACTATCCGGATGCGCTAAGAATGGATTACGGTGCCGTTTTTGTGGCAACAGCACTTGCAGCCGCAATTGGATCGATTGTCATGGGACTGCTCGGGAAGTATCCACTTGCTCTAGCACCGGGAATGGGATTGAATGCATTCTTTGCTTACACGGTTGTATTGGGTAGCGGGATTCCTTGGCAGCATGCCCTTGGTGCCGTACTGATCTCAGGTGTCTTTTTCTTCTTACTAACACTAACCGGCCTTCGTGAAAAAATAATTAACGCGATTCCAATTGATTTAAAGCACGCAGTTGGAGCTGGGATTGGCTTGTTTATTACATTTGTCGGATTGCAAAACGCAAAAATTATTGTCAATAATGATGCAACACTTGTTGGTTTGGGTGATTTAACAGCGGGACCCACCTTACTTGCTATTTTTGGAATCGTCGTAACCGTGATTATGATGACAAGGGGCATTAATGGAGCGGTATTTTACGGTATGGTGATTACCGTAATCGTTGGAATCATCTTTAACTTAATTGATATGCCGCATAAAGTAGTTGATTCCGTTCCGAGTGTAGCACCGACCTTTGGTGCAGCCTTCTCTTCGTTCGGTGATAGTTCTTTTTACAGCACTTCTATGCTAGGGATTATTCTTACCTTCTTGTTTGTTGATTTCTTTGACAATGCAGGTACACTTGTTGCCGTAGCGAACCAAGCAGGAATCATGAAAGATAATAAGCTTCCTCGTGCCGGACGCGCGTTAATTTCTGACTCAATTGCCACAACTGTCGGTGCAGTACTTGGTACATCAACAACAACTTCTTACATTGAATCATCGGCCGGGGTTGCTGCCGGAGCTAGAACAGGATTTGCAGCCTTAGTAACAGCTGGACTTTTTATCTTATCACTATTCTTCTTCCCGTTATTATCGGTCGTAACAGCACCGGTAACAGCACCTGCGTTAATTATTGTTGGGGTGTTAATGGTATCTTCATTAGGAAAAATTGACTGGAAAAAGTTCGAAATTGCCGTTCCGTCGTTCTTAACGATGATCGCGATGCCACTGTCATATAGCATTGCAACAGGTATTGCAGTTGGATTTATCTTTTACCCAATCACAATGATGGTGAAGGGCCGGACAAAAGAAATTAATCCAATCATGTACTTCTTCTTTGTTATCTTTGTTCTATATTTTATTTTCTTAAAATAATGATTAAATGAGGGAACTGTGGGCTGCCACAGTTCCTTTTTTGTATAGGAAAATATTCACAAAGTTTTCTTAATTTCGAGCAGGAAGTTACAAATTTCTCCAAATCACTTAGGTATGATGGGGAGTGAAAGGAGTGGTTAGCGGTGAACATGTTAACCGTTAGTGATTTACGAAAGAGCTTTGGTGAGATTGCTGCAGTCAAGGGTGTGTCTTTTGTGGTGGGAAAAGGGGAATCGTTTGGACTTTTAGGTCCGAATGGAGCCGGGAAATCAACCATTATTAATATGATTACCGGGTTATTTCCGCCGACCTCAGGTGCTGTACATATGAAGGACATCGATGTAATCAAAAATACAAAGCAAGCACAAAAATTGATTGGCGTCGTCCCACAGGAGATTGCCTTGTATCAGAGCATGTCCGCAAGGGAAAATTTAAAATTTTGGGGAAGGATGTACGATTTATCGGGTAGTACTCTTGAGAAGAGTGTTGATGAGGTACTTGAGATTATTGGCTTAACAGAGCGGGCGAAGGATAAGGTAGAGACGTTTTCAGGCGGGATGAAGCGGCGTGTAAATATCGGTGCGGCCATCTTACACCGGCCAGAATTATTGATCATGGATGAGCCGACAGTCGGGATCGATCCGCAGTCTCGAAATCATATCCTTGAGACGGTGAAACGATTAAACAGCGAAGGGATGACGATTATTTATACCAGTCATTACATGGAGGAAGTCGAATACCTTTGTGAACGAATTGGAATCATTGATCACGGCGAATTAATTGCTCTAGGTACATTACATGAATTAAGGGAAACCATCGGTGATCATTCAAAAATTGTTTTAAGTTTAGATAACAAGCCATCGAATCATGAAATCATCCCTCACTCATTAACAGGACAATTTTCGGAAAAAGATATCCATTTGAATGGCAACCAATTAATTATTTTTCATAAAGACCCTCAGTTCATATTAAGTGATTTAATTCAGTCGGTAACGAGTACAGGGACCAAGGTAACCTCTGTGGATATAATTGAACCCAACCTGGAAAGTGTCTTTTTGCATTTAACCGGACGGAGTTTGAGAGATTGATTAGGAGGGATAATCGTGACTTTCTGGTGGCTCGCTATAAAAGATTTACTGATCGTCGTTCGTGATAAGAAGGCCTTTCTTACGCTGATTATGATGCCGCTATTGTTAATCGCCATTTTAGGAGCAGCCTTTGGGGATGTGATGAAGAAAGATGAAGATGTGACCATAGAGAAATTCACACTAGGTATTGCGAATTTAGATAAAGGGGAGCTTAGTACTGTTTTAACAGATGAGGTTTTTACAAAGGCTTTATCCGAACAAATTAAAGTGAAATCCTATGATGAGAATAGATTACGTGACAAAATTAAAGATCATAAACTATCGGTTGGCATGATCATTCCGCCAAATTTCACTTCAGCGCTGATGTCAGGTAGTGATACCAAGGTGAAACTACTAACGGTACCGGACCCCGGCATCAAGGCAACGATCGTTCAAACTGTCATTGAGCAATTTTCTAACTCTATATCGATTGAGGTATTCACATCACAACTAGCTCAACCGGTCAATGCGGGGAATCGAACTAGTATCGTTCAACCAAAACCTCCTTCTGATAAAATCACACAGCCTCTTCTCGATGAAACTACCATCAACGCAAAAACAAAACCCGTGGAATCTTTCCAATATTATGCCGCAGCAATGGGTGTGATGTTTTTATTAATGACTGTGGTCCAGGGCGTTACTACAATGATTCTTGAAAAAGAACAAGCTGTTTATAATCGATTGCTACTAACCAAACTAACCTTCACCCAATACCTTACTGGAAAAATGCTCGGATTAATTATCATTTCGCTTGCCCAAGCTTTTTTGATTATTCTTGGAACCAAATTTTTATTTGGAGTAGACTGGGGTCCCTCGCTTTCTGGTATTGTACTGATGACAGTGGGTTTTGTCTTTAACGCCTGTGGCCTTGGTATCTTAGCAGGTTCCTTCATCAAAACAGAAAAGGCATTTAGCGTCGCAGGTATGTTTGCTACACAAATTATGGCCGCCGTTGGAGGAAGTATGGTGCCGTTGTATCTTTTCCCTGATTGGGTTATTTCCATTACGAAGTTTTTGCCCAATGGTCTTGCGTTGCAGACCTATTTAGACCTTATGTCGGGGGCAACCGTTTCTGAAATCCTGCCAGCCGTTGCCGGGTCGCTCGGTTTAGGACTGTTGTTTTTTGTGTTTGGTTTATTTCGCCTTTCATTAGAGAGGAGAGGGAGATATGCGTAAAATCTGGACGATTATATCACTGCAGCTAAAAGGTTTTTTTAAATCCCCCGGTGCGATTGTGCTCATGTTTGTCATGCCTGTCCTATTTAGTTTGATATTTGGGGGAATGGTGGCAAATTCAGAAGAGAATAAACCACTGGTCAACATTGTTGCTAAACAAGACGAGAATAGCACAAGAATTGTTGAACTTTTAAAGAAGAATAACCATTTTGAATGGAAAAAGGTCCCGTTTTCACAAGCAAAAAAGAATGTGGCAGCACAGGATGCAGTTGCAGCAGTTGTGATCCCACCTAAAATCCAGCAACGAATGATTGATAAGAGCCCTTTGTTTGATATTATTGTTCAAAGGAAAACCGATGACTATCTAGCGTTGTATCCTCATTTACAAGGAACAGCAGAGTTAATTGCTGCCTCCTATCAAGCAGTTGGAATACAAGGAGAAGAAATGTTACCGAAATTATTGGAAGCGGTGGCCTCGAACCAAGGGATTAAGGTCGAGCAACAACTGCTCCAAGCGGATGATAGTACCCAAACGTCGGTAAATTTAATGATTGTTGGTTTTGCCATCATGTTCATGATGTTTGGTTTATCCGGTGCAGCATCAACGATTTTGGATGAACGAATCGGTGGGACATGGGGGAGGTTGATGGTTTCTCCGGCCAGTAAGCTCCAAATAAGTTTAGGATATTTGTTGTCTTACTTTTTTATGGGATGGATTCAACTTGCGGTGTTAATGGTTATGATGAATATCTTGTTTGACACTACCTGGGGAAATTTAGCCAACCTGATTCCATTTGCCTCGCTTGTAATTTTAACGGTTGTAGGTTTTGGTCTCATGATTGCTGGCCTTGTCAAAACAAAACAGCAGGCCTCGGCAATAAGTGCGGTATTAATAGTCAGTACCTGTATGCTTGGCGGTGTTTATTGGCCGATTGATTTTGTGCCAGAGTTGATGCAGAAATTAGCTTTAGCTGTTCCGCAAAGCTGGGCGATGTCAGGTTTTAAAGAAATAATTAGTGGAAGCTTGCATGCTGAAACATTGCTGAAGGACACTTTGGCATTGCTTGGATTCTCATGCTTATTCTTCTTTATTGGCTTAAGAGGAATAAAATTTGAATAATTTTCCAAGGGACATGACATGATGTTGTCGAACTTTGTCATTGACTTCGTGTTTTCTCTCTTTTATCCTTTAATTACGAGAGTTAAAAGGAAGAAATGGGGAAAAGGGTATGGCACAGCTGAAAATTGAAAAGGTTTTAAATAATAATGTTTTGATTGCTGAACACCCTTCCTATGGAGAAGTTGTTTTGATTGGCAAAGGAATGGGTTTTAATCGCAAGCATGGAGACACGATTGAAACAGATTCAGTGGAAAAAATCTTTGTCTTAAAAAATGAAAAAGAACAAGAAAATTATATTAAATTGCTGCCTTTTATAGATAATGAATATTTAGAGGTGATTATCGCCGCTATCGAACTAATTAAGCAACGAACGAATGCGATGTTAAATGAACATATCCATGTAGCCTTAACAGACCATCTCATGTTTGCTTTAACGAGAGTCACGCAGGGGCTGGAAATGAAAAATCCATTTTTAATCGAGACGAAAGCGCTCTATCGACATGAATATGAAGTGGCGAAGGATGTCGTCGAGCTAATCAACGATAAGACAGGGATAAACCTTCCGATTGGTGAGGTTGGATTTATCGCCTTGCATATTCACAGTGCCCTTACTAATAAAAATCTTTCTGATGTGAACCAACATTCACAGCTAGTCAGCAGATTGGTTGACATGGTGGAAGAACAACTTGAAATAGAGATAGATAAAGAAGGAATCGATTATATGAGGCTGGTTCGTCACCTTCGCTTTGCTATTGAGAGAGTGATTAAGGGGGAGAAAGTCGATGAACCAGAAAAAATTTCTGCCCTCTTGAAAGATGAATATCCTGTGTGTTATAATCTTTCATGGAAGCTCATTAAAGTGATGCAACAATCATTAAAATTGAAAGTCTTTGATGCAGAAGCAGTTTATCTGACAATGCATTTGCAGCGACTTCAAAAAAAATTTAAATAGCAATTATTTTTTACGTGTTACTGATTCGATCAGGCATGAGTAAAAAGTTTAATTGAAATGAAATTTATGGGGTAATCTATACCCATAGATTCATTCAGTTAGATTTTTACTCATGCCTTTTTTGTTGGATTTTTCTAGGGAATGTAACCGCTTTATGAGCTAAACGAAAAATTAGGAGGTATATTTTATGTTTAAAAATGCTTTTGGTGTTTTACAAAAAGTAGGTAAAGCACTAATGTTGCCAGTAGCAATTTTGCCTGCAGCAGGGATATTATTAGCGGTTGGTAATGCGCTTCAAAACCCAACTTTAATTGACCTCGCTCCGTTCTTAGATAATAGCGGCATTGCTATGGTTGCGAAGATTATGGAACAGGCAGGTAGTGTAATATTCGGTAACCTGGCGTTATTATTTGCTGTTGGGGTTGCGATTGGGCTAGCTGGAGGAGAAGGTGTAGCGGGACTTGCTGCCATAGTAGGTTTCCTAATTATGAATGCAACAATGGGAACCGCTTTAGGAATTGATGCAGATGCACTTGCTAAGCATCCTCAAAGCTATGCATCAGTATTAGGTATTCCGACACTGCAAACTGGTGTTTTTGGTGGTATTATCGTCGGTCTGATTGCGGCGTACATGTACAACAAATTCTTTGAAATTGAATTACCATCGTATCTAGGATTCTTCGCTGGTAAGCGATTTGTTCCAATTGTAACAGCTGCAAGTACAGTTCTTTTAGGATTGCTAATGATTCTTATTTGGCCGCCAATTCAAACAGGCTTAAACTTATTTTCTACCAACATGGTTGATGCAAACAGAACATTAGCTGCGTTTATTTTTGGAGTCATTGAACGATCGTTAATTCCATTTGGATTACATCATATTTTCTATGCTCCATTCTGGTATGAATTTGGTAGTTATACCAATGCCGCTGGCGATCTTGTCCGTGGTGACCAACGTATTTTCATGGAACAAATTAAAGATAATGTTCAACATTTAACTGCAGGTACATTTACAACAGGTAAATATCCGTTCATGATGTTTGGACTTCCTGCTGCTGCACTAGCAATTTACCATGAAGCTCGTCCAGAAAAGAAAGTGTTTGTCGGAGGCTTAATGGCTTCTGCAGCCTTAACTTCTTTCTTAACAGGTATTACTGAACCAATCGAATTCTCGTTCTTGTTTGTTGCTCCAGTGTTATTTGGAATCCACGCAATTTTTGCAGGATTATCGTTTATGACCATGCATTTATTAAATGTAAAAATCGGGATGACATTCTCAGGTGGATTAATTGACTATATTCTATTTGGTTTAATTAACCCGCAAACAAATGCTTGGATCGTTATTCCTGTAGGTTTAGTCTTTGCATTGATTTATTACTTCGGATTCCGATTTGCCATTCGCAAGTTTAACTTAAAAACACCGGGTCGTGAATTAGAAGAGGAAGATGATCAAAGCCAAGCTCCGACAGGAAAAGCTGGCCAAACGGATTTAGCTTCTAATATTTTAGATGCAATGGGTGGTAAGGAAAATATTGCTCATTTAGATGCTTGTATTACACGTCTTCGTGTATCGGTCAATGATAGTAAAAATGTTGATAAAGCCCAGTTGAAGAGACTTGGTGCTGCAGGTGTCCTTGAAGTAGGTAACAACATTCAAGCGATTTTTGGACCGCGTTCAGAAACCATTAAAGGACAAATGAAAGATATCATGTCCGGGAAGAGACCGCGTGCAACTTCTGTTGATACGGTGGAAAAAGATGCGGGGCAACAGAATGGGGCAGTTAATTCAGATGCCCTTCAAAAAGCACGTGAAAATGAAGTATTTGTAGCGCCGCTTAAAGGAGAAATAAAGCCAATTACCGAAGTGCCGGATCAAGTGTTTGCCGGAAAAATGATGGGCGATGGTTTTGCAATTGTACCAGCTGAAGGAATGATTGTATCACCTGTTAATGGAAAGATCGTAAACCTATTCCCTACAAAACACGCGATTGGCATTTTATCTGATACGGGCCGAGAAATCCTCATTCATGTGGGTATTGATACGGTTAATTTAAAAGGTCAAGGTTTTGAGACATTAGTTTCAGAAGATGACATCATTGAACAAGGTCAGCCTTTATTAAAAGTTGATTTAAATTACATTAAAGAACATGCAACATCTACAATCACGCCAATTGTTTTCACGAACTTAGCTGAAGGTGAAAAAGTTGTAATTAATAAACAAGGCCAAGTTGAGTTAAAACAAGAGGGTATCATTAAGATAACTAAGTAAGATTGAAGCCGGTCCAACAGTTGGACCGGCTTTCATATTTTATTAATAGAAGAAAGTCGATATGGGGAAATTCATTTGAAATTTTCATTGACGTAAACTAGCCTAAGTGGTAATATATTTAAGCAGTCGTTATTGACGAGTTAATAACTCAACAATGTTGAAAAACATCAAAAAGGGTGTTGACAACGAATTGCTGAAATGATATAGTTATAAAGTTGCTTCAAAAGAAGTGGCGAACTTGTTCTTTGAAAACTAAACAAACAAAATCGTGCAAAACAAACAAAAATTATTAGTTTCAACAATGAAACTAAGCCAACGTAACAAATGAGCTAATCAACTTTTCCGCGTATTAACGAGCAGTAATATCCTATCGGATAAACTGCTCGTAAATACCCGATTGATTCGACTAACCATCACGGGGTAAAGCATCCCGTGATGGAAGTCTCATCTTATTGGAGAGTTTGATCCTGGCTCAGGACGAACGCTGGCGGCGTGCCTAATACATGCAAGTCGAGCGAATCACTTCGGTGGTTAGCGGCGGACGGGTGAGTAACACGTGGGCAACCTGCCTGTAAGACTGGGATAACACCGGGAAACCGGTGCTAATACCGGATAATCCATTTCCTCTCATGAGGAAAAGCTGAAAGTCGGTTTCGGCTGACACTTACAGATGGGCCCGCGGCGCATTAGCTAGTTGGTGAGGTAACGGCTCACCAAGGCGACGATGCGTAGCCGACCTGAGAGGGTGATCGGCCACACTGGGACTGAGACACGGCCCAGACTCCTACGGGAGGCAGCAGTAGGGAATCTTCCACAATGGACGAAAGTCTGATGGAGCAACGCCGCGTGAGCGATGAAGGCCTTCGGGTCGTAAAGCTCTGTTGTTAGGGAAGAACAAGTACCGGAGTAACTGCCGGTACCTTGACGGTACCTAACCAGAAAGCCACGGCTAACTACGTGCCAGCAGCCGCGGTAATACGTAGGTGGCAAGCGTTGTCCGGAATTATTGGGCGTAAAGCGCGCGCAGGCGGTCCTTTAAGTCTGATGTGAAAGCCCACGGCTCAACCGTGGAGGGTCATTGGAAACTGGGGGACTTGAGTGCAGAAGAGGAAAGCGGAATTCCACGTGTAGCGGTGAAATGCGTAGAGATGTGGAGGAACACCAGTGGCGAAGGCGGCTTTCTGGTCTGTAACTGACGCTGAGGCGCGAAAGCGTGGGGAGCAAACAGGATTAGATACCCTGGTAGTCCACGCCGTAAACGATGAGTGCTAAGTGTTAGGGGGTTTCCGCCCCTTAGTGCTGCAGCTAACGCATTAAGCACTCCGCCTGGGGAGTACGGCCGCAAGGCTGAAACTCAAAGGAATTGACGGGGGCCCGCACAAGCGGTGGAGCATGTGGTTTAATTCGAAGCAACGCGAAGAACCTTACCAGGTCTTGACATCCTCTGACACTCCTAGAGATAGGACGTTCCCCTTCGGGGGACAGAGTGACAGGTGGTGCATGGTTGTCGTCAGCTCGTGTCGTGAGATGTTGGGTTAAGTCCCGCAACGAGCGCAACCCTTGATCTTAGTTGCCAGCATTTAGTTGGGCACTCTAAGGTGACTGCCGGTGACAAACCGGAGGAAGGTGGGGATGACGTCAAATCATCATGCCCCTTATGACCTGGGCTACACACGTGCTACAATGGATGGTACAAAGGGCTGCAAGACCGCGAGGTTTAGCCAATCCCATAAAACCATTCTCAGTTCGGATTGCAGGCTGCAACTCGCCTGCATGAAGCCGGAATCGCTAGTAATCGCGGATCAGCATGCCGCGGTGAATACGTTCCCGGGCCTTGTACACACCGCCCGTCACACCACGAGAGTTTGTAACACCCGAAGTCGGTGGGGTAACCGTAAGGAGCCAGCCGCCTAAGGTGGGACAGATGATTGGGGTGAAGTCGTAACAAGGTAGCCGTATCGGAAGGTGCGGCTGGATCACCTCCTTTCTAAGGATAAAGCTGGACTTGTGAGCCAGACAAAATAGTAACGCGATCTTTGTTTGTTTAGTTTTGAGAGTACAATCTCTCAAAGCTTTTTTTAATCGTTCTTTGAAAACTAGATAATCGTAAGAAGAAGCAAAGTAAACATCGAGTAATCGCCATTTTAGATTTTCTCTCTTATGTAAGTAAGAGTTATAAACCTTTTAGGTTAAGTTAGAAAGGGCGCACGGTGAATGCCTTGGCACTAGGAGCCGATGAAGGACGGGACTAACACCGATATGCTTCGGGGAGCTGTAAGTAAGCTTTGATCCGGAGACTTCCGAATGGGGGAACCCACTGTTCGTAATGGAACAGTATCTTTACCTGAATACATAGGGTATGGAAGGCATACCCGGGGAACTGAAACATCTAAGTACCCGGAGGAAGAGAAAGCAAACGCGATTCCCTGAGTAGCGGCGAGCGAAACGGGACATAGCCCAAACCAAGAGGCTTGCCTCTTGGGGTTGTAGGACACTCAACATGGAGTTACAAAGGAACGGGGTAGATGAAGCGACCTGGAAAGGTCCGTCATAGAAGGTAAAAACCCTGTAGTCGAAACTTCGTTCCCTCCTGAGTGGATCCTGAGTACGGCCGGACACGAGAAATCCGGTCGGAAGCAGGGAGGACCATCTCCCAAGGCTAAATACTCCCTAGTGACCGATAGTGAACCAGTACCGTGAGGGAAAGGTGAAAAGCACCCCGGAAGGGGAGTGAAATAGTTCCTGAAACCGTGTGCCTACAAGTAGTTAGAGCCCGTTAATGGGTAATAGCGTGCCTTTTGTAGAATGAACCGGCGAGTTACGATCCCATGCAAGGTTAAGTTGAAAAGACGGAGCCGCAGCGAAAGCGAGTCTGAATAGGGCGTATGAGTATGTGGTCGTAGACCCGAAACCAGGTGATCTACCCATGTCCAGGGTGAAGTCCAGGTAACACTGGATGGAGGCCCGAACCCACGCACGTTGAAAAGTGCGGGGATGAGGTGTGGGTAGCGGAGAAATTCCAATCGAACTTGGAGATAGCTGGTTCTCTCCGAAATAGCTTTAGGGCTAGCCTCACGTAGTAAGAGTCTTGGAGGTAGAGCACTGTTTGGACTAGGGGCCCTCATCGGGTTACCGAATTCAGACAAACTCCGAATGCCAAAGACTTATCCGTGGGAGTCAGACTGCGAGTGATAAGATCCGTAGTCAAAAGGGAAACAGCCCAGACCACCAGCTAAGGTCCCAAAGTATACGTTAAGTGGAAAAGGATGTGGAGTTGTTTAGACAACCAGGATGTTGGCTTAGAAGCAGCCACCATTTAAAGAGTGCGTAATAGCTCACTGGTCGAATGACTCTGCGCCGAAAATGTACCGGGGCTAAACGTATCACCGAAGCTGTGGATTGACATCTTAGATGTCAGTGGTAGGAGAGCGTTCTAAGGGCGTTGAAGCTAGACCGTAAGGACTGGTGGAGCGCTTAGAAGTGAGAATGCCGGTATGAGTAGCGAAAGATGAGTGAGAATCTCATCCACCGAATGCCTAAGGTTTCCTGAGGAAGGCTCGTCCGCTCAGGGTTAGTCGGGACCTAAGCCGAGGCCGAAAGGCGTAGGCGATGGACAACAGGTTGATATTCCTGTACCACCTCTTTATCGTTTGAGCAATGGGGGGACGCAGGAGGATAGGGTAAGCGCGCTGTTGGATATGCGCGTCTAAGCAGTTAGGCTGAGAAGTAGGCAAATCCGCTTCTCACTAAGGCTGAGCTGTGATAGCGAGGGAAATTTAGTACCGAAGTTCCTGATTCCACACTGCCAAGAAAAGCCTCTAGCGAGATAAATGGTGCCCGTACCGCAAACCGACACAGGTAGGCGAGGAGAGAATCCTAAGGTGAGCGAGAGAACTCTCGTTAAGGAACTCGGCAAAATGACCCCGTAACTTCGGGAGAAGGGGTGCTTTTTGAGGTGAATAGCCTCGAAGAGCCGCAGTGAATAGGCCCAGGCGACTGTTTAGCAAAAACACAGGTCTCTGCGAAGCCGCAAGGCGAAGTATAGGGGCTGACGCCTGCCCGGTGCTGGAAGGTTAAGAGGAGGGGTTAGCTGCTAAGCGAAGCTCTGAATCGAAGCCCCAGTAAACGGCGGCCGTAACTATAACGGTCCTAAGGTAGCGAAATTCCTTGTCGGGTAAGTTCCGACCCGCACGAAAGGCGTAACGATCTGGGCACTGTCTCAACGAGAGACTCGGTGAAATTATAGTACCTGTGAAGATGCAGGTTACCCGCGACAGGACGGAAAGACCCCGTGGAGCTTTACTGTAGCCTGATATTGAATTTTGGTACAGCTTGTACAGGATAGGTAGGAGCCTGAGAAGCCGGAGCGCTAGCTTCGGTGGAGGCGTTGGTGGGATACTACCCTGGCTGTATTGAAATTCTAACCCGCACCCCTTATCGGGGTGGGAGACAGTGTCAGGTGGGCAGTTTGACTGGGGCGGTCGCCTCCTAAAGAGTAACGGAGGCGCCCAAAGGTTCCCTCAGAATGGTTGGAAATCATTCGCAGAGTGTAAAGGCACAAGGGAGCTTGACTGCGAGACCTACAAGTCGAGCAGGGACGAAAGTCGGGCTTAGTGATCCGGTGGTTCCGCATGGAAGGGCCATCGCTCAACGGATAAAAGCTACCCCGGGGATAACAGGCTTATCTCCCCCAAGAGTCCACATCGACGGGGAGGTTTGGCACCTCGATGTCGGCTCATCGCATCCTGGGGCTGTAGTCGGTCCCAAGGGTTGGGCTGTTCGCCCATTAAAGCGGTACGCGAGCTGGGTTCAGAACGTCGTGAGACAGTTCGGTCCCTATCCGTCGTGGGCGCAGGAAATTTGAGAGGAGCTGTCCTTAGTACGAGAGGACCGGGATGGACGCACCGCTGGTGTACCAGTTGTTCTGCCAAGGGCATCGCTGGGTAGCTATGTGCGGACGGGATAAGTGCTGAAAGCATCTAAGCATGAAGCCCCCCTCAAGATGAGATTTCCCATAGCGCAAGCTAGTAAGAACCCTGAAAGATGATCAGGTTGATAGGTCAGAGGTGGAAGCGTGGTAACATGTGGAGCTGACTGATACTAATCGTTCGAGGACTTAACCAAAACGAAAAGCGGAAGCGTCCGCTTAGCGACGTATGGCCTGGAGGGCTTTGACTGAGATAAAGGAAACACGAAGAGCGTAGCGATTCGATGTTGACTTATCGTAGGGAAAAGACCGAAGGACACTAGTCGTTGGACGCTGGAGCTGGACAATGATAACTCGTTTTTACAACTTCTTCTGCATTATCTAGTTTTGAGGGAACGATTCCTCTAATTTTATAGTCTGGCAGCAATGGCGAGAAGGTCACACCCGTTCCCATACCGAACACGGAAGTTAAGCTTCTCAGCGCCGATGGTAGTTGGGACACGCGTCCCTGTGAGAGTAGGACGTTGCCAGGCACATTTAAAGAACAACCAGAAATGGTTGTTTTTTTGTTATATGGGAGTTCTGAAGGACAAAATGTCTACCGTAATAAATTATTTTCCCTCTATTTGTTTTTAACATCAAACATTGCAAACACTAAGCATGATTGGAAAACAAGTAGGTGATATGATGGATTGGATGGAATTTCTGCATCACTATAAATTGATAAGCATCCTATTAGCAGCTATTATTGCAAGAGTAATTGTTATTATCATAAATAAAACGGTTCATAACTTCTTTCTAAAGACCCATTTCATTGAGGAACGTAAAGAGCAAACGATCGAAAGCATGATTCGTTCGTTAACAAAATACACAGTAACCATTAGTTTTACCTTTTTTGCCATCTCCCAATATGTAAGTAATTTTGGAAGAATTCTTGCCGGGGCGGGAATTCTCGGGGTAATCCTCGGTTTTGGAGCTCAAAGCTTAATCAAAGATATTCTTTCAGGTATTTTTTTAATTTATGAAAAGCAACTGCATAAGGGCGATTTTATAACCATCAATAATACCTTTAATGGAACGGTTGTGGATATTGGATTAAGGTTTGTAAAAATTCGAGAATGGAGTGGAAAGGTTTTAACGATTAGCAATGGAGAAGTAAAGCAGATTCATAACTTTAATATCGATCAAATGCGGGTGATTGAAAGAGTAGTGGTAAGCTATCGTGAGAATCCTGAACGAGTGTTTGAAATTCTTGAGATTGCTTGTGAAAGTATAAATGAAGTACACCAACCGTGTTTAAAATTAGACCACTCCAATTGTCCAATCGAGCCGTTTAAAGTATATGGAATAACCACCATAAATTCGGGCTATCGAGGGATAGAATACACGGTGACTGGTCTTGTTGATGATGCCTATTATTGGGATGCAGCCAAGGGTGCAAGAAGGATTCTCGCCCAAACCCTTTTTGATTATCAAATAAAACTGGCGGAAGACACCATGTTAGTAAGACAATTAGAAAATGCCTTAGTAAGAGAGGAAAAATAATAGTGGAATCGGAGGTAAGTATTGTCAATGGGTAAAAAGAAAATGCAATTTGAGGTTCAGGAAAGTGAAAGTATTGAGGACTGCTTGAATAGAATGAAAAAGTTGGGATATACACCTGTACGCCGAACGGAAAAGCCTATTTTTCAAGAAATTAAAAAAGGCAGTGAAACCATTTATGAACCTGTAGCGCGACAAATTATCTTTGAAGGCGCATTAATTGAGTAAAACACGAACATTGTAGTTCTATTTGAAAATAACGTTCGATTTATTTATTGACACCTTCATGAGTTGATTGTAAGATATAGGAGTGAATTAAACAATTAATCTTTACCCTCGTATATCCATGGGGATATGGCCCATAAGTTTCTACCCAATAACCGTAAATTATTGGACTATGAGGGAAAGTCAATAGGTCTGGCAATTAAGGGGCAGTCCCTTACTTTATGTTGTCTATCATCATGATGCCCGGACAAATGGCTTTCTCTTTCTAGAGATGCTATTTGTTACGGGCATTTTATTTTGGGTATAAAAGGGGGATTTGAGATGACGGTTCTTGTTGGAGTTATCATGGGGAGTAAATCAGACTGGGAAACAATGAAACATGCCTGTGACGTACTTGACCAATTCGAAATTACTTATGAAAAAAAGGTCGTATCGGCTCATCGGACACCTGATTTGATGTTTACATATGCGAAGGAAGCCAGGGAAAGAGGCTTGAAGGTGATTATTGCCGGAGCCGGCGGTGCGGCCCATCTTCCCGGAATGGTAGCAGCAAAAACCACCTTGCCGGTAATCGGAGTGCCCGTGCAAACACAGGCATTAAAAGGGTTAGATTCGTTGCTGTCAATCGTCCAAATGCCAGGGGGTGTACCCGTAGCAACCGTTGCAATAGGGAAAGCCGGTGCGTTAAATGCAGGCTTGCTTGCCGCACAAATTTTAGCAACTGTTGACGCTGAATTAGCTGATAAATTAGAGGCTAAAAGAGAAGCTACCAAACAAGCGGTACTAGAAAGTAGTGATCAACTTGTCTAATAGAACAATTTTACCAGGTGCGACGATTGGAATAATTGGCGGCGGCCAGCTTGGCAGAATGATGGCTCTAGCAGCAAAGGCTCAAGGCTTTCGAATCGCAGTATTAGAACCGACGGAGGACTCACCATGCGGACAAGTTGCTGATATTGAAGTGATCGGGGCTTATGATGATCGTGAAGCCATCGGTAAATTAGCAAAAGTTAGTGATGTCATTACTTATGAATTTGAAAACATTGATGCAGATACATTAATGTGGTTATGTAATCAAGCCTATGTCCCGCAAGGCCCGAGATTGCTAACTATCACGCAGGACAGGATTAAGGAGAAAGCGGCGATCCAACAATCAGGTGTGGAAGTAGCACCCTATGAAGTGATTAACAGCTTAGAGGATTTATTTTTAAAAATAAATACAATCGGTTACCCAGCAGTCTTAAAAACGGCAAGAGGCGGTTATGACGGAAAGGGTCAACTGGTGATTAGGGAACCGCAGGATTTATCAAAGGGTGAACCCCTTCTAAAACATGGTGCCTGTGTATTAGAGAAATGGATTCCTTTTGAAAAAGAACTATCGGTAATTGTGACAAGAAAGCTTGATGGGGAGACTTCATTTCTTCCAGTGGCTGAAAACAGACATGTAGAGAATATTTTAGATACGACGATTGTTCCTGCACGAATTTCAGAAGTTTTACAGAATGAAGCTGTACTACTAGCAAAGAAGCTGGCTGATTCGTTACAATTAGTCGGGACGCTTGCTGTCGAAATGTTTTTGACGAGTGGTGGAGCAATTTATATAAATGAATTGGCACCACGGCCGCATAATTCCGGCCATTTCTCAATCGAAGCTTGCGAGACGTCACAGTTTGAACAGCATATCCGTGCCATTTGTAATTGGCCGTTAGGGAATACCGGGCTATTAAAACCGGCTGTTATGGTCAACCTATTAGGAGAGCATCTTGAAAATCTTTATAAGGAAATTCCGACGATGAACGACTGGAAGATTCACTTATATGGAAAGAAAGAGGCGAAAACAAAACGGAAAATGGGCCATGTGACGATTTTGCGAGATAATGTCGAAATCGCGCTTGCAGAAATGAATGAAAGCAGCATCTGGAAAAGAGCCAAAGAAAAGATCGGGGGATAAAACATGATTGATCGTTATACACGACCGGAAATGGGAGCAATTTGGACAGAGGAAAACCGCTTTAACGCCTGGCTTGAGGTGGAAATACTTGCGTGTGAGGCATGGGCGGAACTAGGTGATATACCAAAGGAAGATGTCAAGAAGCTTCGCGAAAATGCCTCTTTTAATATTGACCGTATTAAAGAGATTGAGGAAGAAACCAGGCACGATGTGGTTGCATTTACCCGTGCTGTATCAGAAACACTGGGGGAAGAGAAGAAATGGGTTCATTACGGATTGACGTCAACGGATGTCGTCGATACGGCCCTATCTTATATCTTAAAGCAGGCCAATGCAATTTTACAAAAAGACTTGGAAAACTTTATTGAGATCTTAAAAAATAAAGCCATTGAACATAAGTTGACCGTCATGATGGGACGGACACACGGTGTCCATGCGGAGCCAACGACATTTGGCTTAAAGCTTGCACTTTGGTATGAAGAAATGAAACGGAACCTGGAGCGTTTTAAGCAAGCGTCCGAGGGTATAGAATTTGGAAAGATTTCCGGTGCGGTTGGGACCTATGCAAATATTAATCCATTTGTGGAACAGTATGTGTGCGAAAAATTAGGACTTGGGCGTGCGCCAATTTCGACTCAGACTTTGCAGCGTGACCGTCATGCCCACTACATGTCAACGATTGCGTTGATTGCTACTTCGATAGAGAAGTTTGCTGTGGAGGTTCGAGGGTTACAAAAGAGTGAAACACGTGAAGTCGAAGAGTTTTTTGCAAAAGGTCAGAAGGGATCATCAGCAATGCCGCATAAACGGAATCCGATTGGTTCCGAAAATATGACGGGAATTGCCCGAGTGATTCGTGGATATATGCTGACAGCTTATGAAAATGTACCACTTTGGCATGAGCGTGATATTTCTCATTCATCCGCAGAACGAATCATTTTACCAGATGCAACGATTGGTTTGAATTATATGCTGAATCGTTTCGGTAACATTGTGAAAAACTTGACGGTTTATCCGGAGAATATGAAGCGTAACATGGACAGGACGCTTGGCTTAATTTATTCCCAACGTGTGCTGCTTGCTTTAATCGATAAAGGATTATCACGTGAAGAATCGTATGATACCGTGCAGCCAAAAGCGATGGAGGCATGGGAGAAACAAGTTCCTTTTCGCAGTTTAATTGAAGCAGAGGATAAAATTACTTCGCTGCTATCAGGAGAAGAAATCGCTGCTTGTTTTGATTATAGCTACCATCTGCAACATGTAGATACTATCTTTGATCGCTTAGGATTGAATGAATAAAAGAGGGCGTAGAAGGGGTCATTCGTGCCCCCCTCTTAGCTTAAAAATTCCCAATATTGCAAATTAGGAGGCGCTTCCCAAATGAAAAACCCTTTATACGAAGGAAAAGCAAAACGAATTTACGCCACAGACGATGAACAGATTGTTTTGGTTGAATATAAGGATTCAGCAACTGCTTATAACGGACAAAAGAAGGCTGACATTACAGGAAAAGGTCGTTTAAATAACGAGATTACTAGTTTGTTATTTTTAAAACTTAAAGAACAGGGAATAGAGTCCCATTTTATCGAACGTATATCCGAAACGGAACAGCTGGTGAAGAAAGTATCGATTATTCCGCTTGAGGTAGTTGTAAGAAATGTGGCCGCTGGCAGTTTTTCAAAAAGATTGGGAGTCGAAGAAGGAAGCGATTTAACCAAACCGATTGTTGAATTTTACCTGAAAAACGATGAACTAGGAGATCCACTCCTAACTATCGATCACATTCTTGAACTGAAAGTGGCAACAACCCAGGAGGCAACAATTTTACGAGAAAAGGCACTCCAAATTAATACCGTTTTATCAAGCTTTTTCAATGACCTTGGCATACGTCTCATCGATTTTAAACTGGAGTTTGGTAAGGACGCAGACGGAAATATTTTACTTGCTGATGAAATTTCTCCTGACACTTGCAGGCTGTGGGATTCAGAAACCAATGAAAAGCTCGATAAGGATGTATTTCGACGTGATTTAGGAAGCTTAACAGATGCCTATGAAAATATTTTAACCAGATTGGGAGGACATCAGCATGTATAAAGTAAAGGTATTTGTCACATTAAGAGAAAGTGTTTTAGACCCACAGGGGAAAGCAGTCACCCATTCCTTACACTCATTAAATTACCAACAAGTGGCCGATGTCCGAATCGGTAAATATATGGAGTTAACGATTGAAAAGTCAGAACGGGATATAAATGAAGTCGTTAATGAAATTTGTACCAACCTGTTAGCAAATCCGGTCATTGAAGATTACCGTTACGAAGTAGAGGAGTGTGTTACTCTGTGAAATTTGCAGTGATCGTCTTCCCAGGATCAAATTGTGATGTTGATATGTTCCATGCCATTCAAGACGAACTTGGAGAGCAAGTTGAATATGTTTGGCATGATTCTGAAAGCTTAGACGAATTTGATGGAATTCTACTTCCAGGCGGCTTCTCCTATGGAGACTATTTGCGGACTGGAGCTATTGCAAGATTTAGTAATGTTATGAAGGAAGTTATCAAGGCGGCAGAAGCCGGAAAGCCCGTTCTTGGCGTATGTAATGGATTTCAAATTCTCCTTGAAGCAGGGTTACTGCCAGGCGCTATGAGACGAAATGAGAGCCTATCGTTTATTTGTAAGCCAGTCGAGTTAAAGGTAGAAAACAATCAGACCATGTTTACGAATGAATACAGCAACGGGGAAACGATTGTCATCCCTGTCGCCCATGGTGAAGGAAACTATTATTGTGACGAGGAAACCCTCGCAAGACTGAATGAAAATAATCAAATTGTCTTTACTTATAGCCAGAATCCGAACGGAAGTCTCGCTGATATCGCCGGAATTATCAATGAAAAAGGAAACGTCCTTGGGATGATGCCTCACCCGGAAAGAGCGGTAGATGAACTTTTAGGCGGCGCCGATGGATTGAAAATGTTCCAATCGATTGTAAAAGCTTGGAGGGAAGCATATGTTGTCAACGCTTGAACCAAATCCGAATCAGATCAAAGCAGAAAAAATTTATCAGCAAATGGGTTTGTCCGACGAAGAATTTGCAATGGTTGAAAACATTCTTGGACGCACGCCGAACTATACCGAAACAGGCCTTTTCTCAGTTATGTGGTCAGAACACTGCAGCTATAAAAATTCGAAGCCGATTCTAAAGAAATTCCCGATTACAGGCGAACGAGTCCTGCAAGGGCCCGGTGAAGGTGCAGGGATTGTCGACATCGGCGATGAACAGGCGGTTGTTTTTAAAATCGAGAGTCATAACCATCCATCAGCGATTGAGCCGTATCAAGGAGCAGCAACTGGTGTCGGCGGGATTATCCGTGATGTATTCTCAATGGGAGCAAGACCGATTGCCATGTTGAATTCACTTCGTTTTGGTGAACTGGATTCAGCAAGGGTTCGCTACTTATTCAAAGAGGTTGTTGCTGGGATTGCTGGCTATGGAAACTGTATTGGAATTCCGACAGTTGGCGGAGAAATTGGGTTTGATCCATGCTATGAGGGGAATCCGCTTGTTAATGCCATGTGTGTTGGCTTAATTGACCATAAAGACATCAAAAAGGGGCAAGCCCATGGTGAAGGCAATACCGTCATGTATGTTGGAGCAAAAACAGGACGTGACGGGATTCACGGTGCAACATTTGCATCTGAGGAACTAACGGAGCAATCGAATGAAGATCGCCCGGCGGTTCAAGTAGGCGATCCCTTTATGGAAAAATTACTGCTTGAAGCTTGTCTGGAATTAATTCATTTTGATGCGCTTGTTGGGATTCAAGATATGGGTGCAGCGGGACTTATTAGTTCATCTGCGGAGATGGCCAGTAAAGCTGGAATGGGCATTGAAATGAATTTAGACTTGGTGCCACAACGTGAAACAGGGATGACTGCTTACGAAATGATGTTATCAGAATCTCAAGAGCGTATGTTGATTGTTGTTAAAAAGGGAAGAGAACAAGAAATCGTTGAGCTTTTTGAAAAATACGGTTTAGAAGCAGTAGCGATTGGAACGGTGACTAGCGATAAACAGATGCGGCTTTTCCATAAAGGCGAGATCGTGGCGGAAGTTCCAGCTGATGCTCTTGCGGAAGAAGCACCGGTTTACCACAAGCCATCAAAAGAACCAAGTTATTTTGCAGAATTCCAAGCGATGGATAATGAAATTCCACAGGTGGATGATCTGAAAGAAACATTAATCAATATTTTAAGTCAGCCGACGGTAGCAAGTAAGGAATGGGTCTATGAGCAGTACGATTACATGGTTCGAACCAATACTGTCGTATCACCAGGTTCGGACGCTGCAGTGGTAAGGATTCGCGGTACGCGTAAAGCATTAGCGATGACAACCGATTGTAATTCCCGCTATGTCTACTTAGATCCAGAAACAGGCGGAAAAATCGCTGTCGCTGAAGCAGCCCGCAACATTGTTTGTTCTGGTGCGGAACCACTTGCTATCACTGATAATCTTAACTTCGGAAACCCAGAAAAACCAGAAGTGTTCTGGCAAATCGAAAAAGCGGCTGACGGCATGAGTGAAGCCTGCCGCGTTCTTGGAACTCCGGTTATCGGCGGTAATGTCTCTTTATATAACGAAACAAGCGGAACAGCAATCTATCCAACCCCAGTGGTCGGAATGGTTGGTTTAGTAACAGATATTGACCATATTACTACACAGGACTTTAAAAACAGTGGCGATCTCATTTATTTAGTCGGAGAAACAAAGGATGAATTTGGCGGCAGTGAGCTCCAAAAGCTTCTGTATGGCAAGGTATTTGGTAAAGCCCCAGAATTAAATATAACCATCGAGAAAGAAAGACAGAATCAGGTCCTTGCTGCGATTCGTGCAGGATTGGTGGAGTCAGCACACGACCTTTCAGAAGGCGGTTTAGCTGTTGGGTTAGCGGAAAGTCTTTTCACAAATAAACAACTGGGTGCAAAAGTAAGCATCACTGGAAATCAAGTTTCAGCATTATTTAGTGAAACACAATCCCGTTTCCTTTTAACTATCAAAAAAGAGCATCAACAGGAGTTTGAAAGTTTAGTGGATGCAGTCCAAATTGGCACTGTGAATGATTCTGGGAAACTAAACATCACAAATGATGAGTCAACCGTACTTGAAGCGTCAATTGAAGAATTAAAAGCTGCTTGGAAAGGGGCAATCCCATGCTACCTGAAATCAAGGGATTAAACGAAGAGTGTGGAATTTTTGGGGTTTGGGGACATGTGGATGCGGCGCAACTGACTTATTACGGACTTCACAGCCTGCAGCATCGCGGCCAGGAAGGGACTGGAATCGTAGTCTCTGATGGCAAACAGTTGAAAGGCGTAAAGGGCGAAGGACTAGTTGCTGAGATTTTCACAACTGAAGCGATGAAGGAACTGACAGGTACATCTGCCATTGGACACGTTCGTTATGCAACGGCAGGAGGCGGCGGTTACGAAAACGTTCAGCCGCTCTTGTTCCATTCTCAAACCAGCAGCCTTGCACTGGCCCATAATGGCAACTTAGTGAATGTGAATTCATTAAAACATCAGTTGGAGGCACAAGGGAGTATTTTTCAAACAAGCTCCGATACCGAGGTGCTTGCTCACTTAATGAAAAGAAGCGGCTACTCTGATTCAAAGGATCGTGCCAAAAACGCGCTTTCGATGTTAAAAGGGGCGTACGCTTACCTAATTATGACAGAAACTGAATTAATGGTGGCACTCGACCCGCACGGCTTACGACCTTTATCACTTGGTTGTCTTGGGGATGCCTATGTTGTCGCATCGGAGACCTGTGCCTTTGATGTGGTCGGTGCGGAATATATTCGTGATATTCGGCCGGGAGAACTATTAATTATAAACGATCAGGGATTAGTATCAGAACAATTCGCTGTTAGTTCAACCAAAGCGATTTGTACGATGGAATATATTTATTTTTCAAGACCGGATAGTAATATTCAAGGAATCAACGTCCATACAGCCCGTAAAAACCTTGGGAAAAGAATGGCAGTCGAAGCGCCATTTGAAGCGGATGTCGTCACAGGGGTACCAGATTCCAGCATTTCTGCTGCAATTGGTTATGCGGAAGCAACGGGCATTCCCTACGAAATGGGGCTCATTAAAAACCGCTATGTCGGAAGAACGTTCATCCAGCCATCCCAATCATTACGGGAGCAAGGGGTAAAAATGAAGCTTTCCCCTGTACGCGGAGTCGTCGAAGGCAAGCGGGTCGTGATGGTAGACGATTCGATTGTACGCGGAACAACAAGCAGACGGATTGTGAAGATGCTAAAAGAGGCAGGCGCAACCGAAGTTCATGTGGTGATTACGTCTCCTCCAATTAAAAATCCTTGCTTCTATGGGATTGATACATCGACAAAAGAAGAATTGATTGCCTATGATAAATCAATTGAGGAAATGAGAGTGCTAATTGGTGCAGATACACTCACCTTTATAAGCGTTGAAGGGATGATCGAAGCCATTGGCAGAAAAGACGGGGACGGCACAAGTGGCTATTGCCTTGGCTGTTTCACAGGAAATTATCCAACCGAAATATACCCGGATACACTCCAATATTATTACCAAAAGTAGAAAGGAGCGAGCAGCGTGGCAAATGCGTATAAGCAAGCAGGCGTTAATATCGAAGCAGGATATGAAGCAGTAGAAAGAATGAAAAAGCATGTTCAAAAAACAGCCCGGGCTGGCGTCCTTGGCAGCTTGGGTGGATTTGGCGGCATGTTCGACCTATCGGCACTCCAGTTAAAAGAACCCGTTTTGGTGTCAGGCACCGATGGGGTGGGCACGAAGCTAATGATTGCTTTTTGGATGGATCAGCATGATACGATTGGGATCGATGCGGTCGCCATGTGTGTGAATGATATTGTTGTTCAAGGGGCTGAGCCCTTGTTCTTTCTAGATTATATTGCCTGCGGAAAAGCTCAGCCTGAAAAAATTGAGGCAATTGTCAAGGGGATTGCCGATGGCTGTGAGCAGGCTGGCTGTGCACTTATTGGCGGTGAGACAGCTGAAATGCCAGGATTGTATAGTGAAGATGAGTATGATTTAGCCGGATTTACAGTAGGAGCTTGCGAGAAGTCACAGCTTATCACGGGCAAAACGATTCAAGCGGGAGATGTGCTGATTGGTTTAGCATCGAGCGGTATTCACAGCAATGGTTATTCACTCGTTAGAAAAGTGTTTAATGACTGGCCGTTACTAGATTTTGTTGATGAACTCGGTTGTACATTAGGAGAAGAATTGCTCAAGCCTACAAAAATTTATGTGAAACCTATTTTGTCTGCGTTGAAAAAGTTCCCATTAAAAGGGATGGCTCATATAACTGGCGGCGGATTTATTGAAAATATTCCGCGCATGCTGCCACAGGGTCTTGGTGCTGAGTTGTATGAAAAGAACTGGGAGATCCCAGCTATTTTTAAACTGCTATCTTCGCACGGACAAATTAATTACTCCGAGATGTATAATATTTTTAACATGGGAATTGGAATGGTTATTGCTGTCGATCCGGAAAATGCAGCAAACCTGTTAGAGCATTTTAACCAATCTGGAGAAACCGCGTATGAAATTGGTGTAGTAACAGGGAATGAAGGAATTCACATCAATGCGCAAGGTGGCCACCTATGAGGAAGATTGCTGTATTTGCATCAGGAAGCGGAAGTAATTTCCAAGCTCTTATTGATGTAGTTCAATCGGGCCAACTGGATGCGGAGATTTCGCTACTAGTTTGCGATAAACCAGGTGCTTATGCGATTGAAAGAGCAAGAGCTGCGAAGATTCCAAGTTTTGTCTTTACCGCAAAGGACTATCCTGGTAAGGAACAGTACGAAGAAGAAATTTTAACCCAATTAAAGAAGTCTGGGGTTGAATTCATTGTCCTTGCCGGTTACATGCGTTTGATTGGTTCGAAATTATTAGCTGAATTTAAAGGAAGAATCGTCAATATCCACCCCTCATTGCTTCCTGCTTTTCCAGGCAAAGATGCGGTTGGGCAGGCATTGGCTGCTAAAGTCAAATGGAGCGGTGTCACCATCCATTTTGTTGATGAGGGTATGGATACGGGTCCGATTATTATTCAGGAGCGGGTCCGACTTGACGAAGGTGAAACAAAAGAAAGCCTGCAACAGAAAATACAACAAAGAGAACACAAGCTTTATCCGTCCGTACTTCAAATGCTATTGACACAAGGAGATGTAGTAAATGACACAAAAGCGCGCACTCATTAGTGTTTCTGACAAAAATGGAATTACTGAATTTGCCAAGCAATTAGTCAGCCTCGGATATGAACTAATTTCTACAGGTGGAACAAAAAAAGCCCTTCAAGAACAGGGGATTCCCGTTCTTGGCGTGAGTGATGTCACAGGGTTTCCGGAAATTTTAGAAGGCCGTGTAAAAACATTAAATCCATTGATCCATGGCGGCTTGCTCGCGAAACAGGATGACGCTGCCCATCAACAACAGTTAGATGAGCATGGAATTCAGGCTATTCAATTGGTTTGTGTTAACTTGTATCCTTTCCAACAAACCATTGCGAAACCAAATGTTACTGTTGACGATGCGATTGAAAACATAGATATCGGCGGTCCAACCATGCTTCGTGCCTCTGCCAAAAACCACCAATATGTAACCGTGGTTGTGGATCCGGCGGATTATCAGACGGTTATCGACGAGTTAAAGGCTGAGGGTGCAACCAAGTTTGAAACAAGAAGAAAGCTTGCAGCGAAAGTTTTCCGTCACACGGCAGCCTATGATGCCTTAATTGCGGAATACATGACCCAATTGGCAGAAGAAGAGAACCCTGAGCAATTAACGGTTACCTACGAATTAAAGCAAACCCTTCGTTACGGGGAGAATCCTCATCAACAGGCAGCTTTTTATAAAAAGCCACTTGGCTCAACGTTCTCGATTGCTAATGCTGTGCAGCTTCATGGCAAAGAACTATCTTATAACAATATCAACGATGCGGATGCAGCCCTTCAGATTGTTAAAGAGTTTTCCGAACCTGCGGCTGTAGCTGTAAAACATATGAATCCATGTGGTGTGGGTACGGGGAAAACGGGATATGAGGCATTCACTAAAGCATTTGCGGCGGATCCCGTTTCGATTTTTGGCGGAATTATTGCATTTAACCGTGAAGTGGATGCCGAAACAGCGGGCAAGCTTCATGAAATTTTCTTAGAAATTATTATTGCACCATCCTATTCAGAAGAGGCGTTAGCTATCTTAACAGGGAAAAAGAATCTGCGCCTGTTAACGATTCCTTTTAATGAGGCAAAAAAACCTGAGCGAAAAATGACAACGATTGAAGGCGGATTGCTTGTTCAGGATCAAGATCGTTACACATTGGAAGATGCCACTGTCACGATTGCAACAAAAAGACAACCAACAGAAGAAGAATGGGCAGCTTTGAAGCTAGGCTGGAAGGTTGTTAAACATGTGAAGTCCAACGCCATTGTTGTTACGGCAGAGGATATGACGATTGGAATTGGTGCCGGCCAGATGAACCGAGTAGGTGCAGCTGAAATTGCCCTTAAGCAAGCAGGGTCAAAAGCAGAGGGGGCAGCCCTTGCATCTGACGCCTTTTTCCCAATGGATGACACCGTGGAAGCAGCAGCGAAAGCCGGAATTACCGCAATTATTCAACCGGGCGGCTCGATCCGTGATGTAGATTCAATTAAAAAAGCAGATGAGTATGGGATAGCAATGGTATTTACAGGAGTAAGACATTTCAAACATTAATCGGGTGGAGGGCATTCGAATGAACGTACTGATTATTGGCCGCGGCGGTAGAGAACATGCGATTTGCCGAAAAGTAAGTGAAAGCTTGAATGTAGAAAAGGTATTTGTTGCACCGGGCAATCCCGGAATGGCAGATGTCGCAGAGCTTGTGACGATAGCGGAATCGGAACATGAACAATTGCTTCAGTTTGCGAAAGAAAAGGGTGTGGGCCTAACCATTATTGGCCCCGAGGTTCCTTTGCTGGAAGGTCTTGCTGATAAATTTGAAGCGGCTGGTTTGGCAGTATTCGGTCCGCGTGCCGCAGCAGCGGAAATTGAAGGAAGCAAGTCCTTCGCAAAGGAATTAATGAAAAAATACAATATTCCTACGGCTGACTATGCTGTGTTCACGAATTACGAGGATGCCCGGAACTATATAGAAGAAAAAGGTGCGCCGATTGTTATTAAAGCAGACGGATTAGCGGCAGGAAAAGGTGTCACCGTTGCGCTTACGAAAGGCGAGGCACTTGCAAGTATAGAAGAAATGCTCATTGATGCGAAGTTCGGGGCAGCGTCTTCACGTGTTGTCATTGAAGAATTTTTAGCAGGTGAGGAATTTTCCTTGATGGCGTTTGTAAACGGTGAGGTTGTCGTGCCGCTTGAAATTGCTCAGGATCACAAACGCGCCTTTGATGGCGATCTTGGTCCAAATACAGGAGGAATGGGTGCCTACTCACCCGTTCCGCAAATTGGTGAAGATACCGTTCAAACGGCTGTAGAAACAGTCCTTATTCCGGCAGCAAAAGCAATGGTCGAAGAAGGAAGAAGCTTCTGCGGTGTGTTATATGCCGGTTTGATCAAAACAACAGAAGGTCCAAAGGTAATTGAATTTAATGCCCGCTTTGGCGATCCTGAAACACAAGTAGTCTTGCCGAGGTTAAAGTCAGATTTCGTTCAAGTCGTGTTGGAGCTCTTAAATGGAGGATGTCCCGCTCTTGAATGGGATGAACAGGCTATGATTGGTGCCGTAGTGGCTGCGAAAGGGTACCCTGAAGCATACGAAAAGGGTGCAGTATTAACGGGCTTAACGGATATTAATCGGGAAGTTTTCACTTTTCATGCTGGAACTGCTAAAAATGAAGAGGGCGAGTTTGTCACGGCTGGCGGCAGGGTGCTGCTTGTAGGGGCCAAAGCTGGTAGTATCGTGGAAGCGCAGGAAAAAGTGTATCGTGAACTTGAAAAGCTAACATGTGATGGTATATTTTATCGAAAAGATATCGGTGCAAAGGCCATCTTACCTGTTACGCGTTAACGGGTTTCCACATCCCGGCATTTGAAGGGCTGACCACTAAGGGTCAGCTCTTTTTTTAGCTAAAAAAAGGGGGAATTTGACTCAATTTATAAAAATTCAAACTTTTATACAAAATATTAGATTATTCAACCAAAATTTTAATTATTTATACGAAATATCGAATTTTTCAACCAAAATTTATATTATTTTTACAATAATTGTATAATTTTTACAAATACTATCTCTTCAAATCCACCTCAAGTCGGATTATACGGTACCAGCTCATTACTATCCCCATTCGCAAGTCCTTCCATTCCATCCATTGAATCCATCGCCCGATCGTGATCCTCAATCATGCACTGACATTTTTCAAATAAAGCGGTCAGCGGACAATAGCGGACAATGCCCTCAGCCACCTTCATTGCTGCGCACATGGCGATAAACAAATAAGAATCTCTCCAAGGGTGTTTGACCAACTTAGAGGTTGTCCAGGAAAGAAGCGTTAATCCAATCGTAATCCGAATTAATGCATTGATCAAACTAATATTTGGTTTAACATTCATTTTGTGCACTCCTTCACAAATTGTTTACAATAATTATCAATTCTTTAATGCGTTAAACAATAAAATATGATAATATTGTATCTAAAGAATTTTTTGTAAGGGCTTTCTTTATTGTTAAATCAACTTATTATTATATAGATAGTTTTTTTGAAAAAGGGGAGGGAAGACGTATGCTAGAGCAACGCTACCGCTGGAAAAATAAACACTTACGTACGCATGTATCCGTATTGGATGGAAAAACGTCTCCAACCATTTTATTGAAAAACGCCTTGTATTTAAATCAGACGTTTAAAAAGTGGTTAAGAGCAAATATTTGGATTTATGAAGATCGGATTGTTTACGTGGGTGAGAACTTACCAATACAGCTCGAAAACTGTGAAGTCATTGATTGTACCAATGAAATAATTGTTCCGGGATACATTGAACCACATGCCCATCCGTTTCAATTATATAATCCCCTAACACTGGCTGCATATGCATCTCAGTTTGGGACGACAACCTTAATTAATGACAATATGGCCTTGATTTTACATTTAGAAAAAAGGGAAGCGTTTACATTATTGAAAGATCTTCGGTCGATTCCAACAACAATGTATTGGTGGAGCCGTTTTGATTCACAAACAGAAATATTGAATGAGGAAGAAATTTTTTCACATAGTAATGTTAAATCATGGCTTGAACATGATGCGGTTCTTCAGGGCGGAGAATTGACAGGGTGGCCAAAACTGCTTGATGGCGATGATATGATGCTCCATTGGATTCAAGAGGCAAAACGGATGCGCAAGCAAATTGAAGGTCATTTCCCTGGTGCTTCGGAAAAAACCTTGGCAAAAATGATGCTGCTTGGTGCCGATTGTGACCATGAAGCAATGACCGGTGAAGAGGTTTATAACCGCTTAATGCAAGGGTATATGGTGAGCATAAGGTATTCATCCATTCGTCCCGATTTGCCAAATATACTGGATGATATGAAGCGATTAGGTATAGATGCTTATGATCGATTAATGTTTAATACTGACGGCTCATCCTCGACCTTTTATGAGCAAGGAGTGACCGATGCGATGATTCGTATTGCGATTGAAAAAGGAGTACCCGCGATTGATGCGTATAATATGGCAACTGTCAATATTGCCCGTTATTACAATATTGACCATCTTCATGGGAATATAGCAACTGGCCGGGTAGCTAATATTAACTTCTTATCGAGTATTGAAAATCCAACACCTGTGTCTGTCCTTGCAAAAGGGAAATGGGTAAAACGGGATGGACAACAAGTGCCCGGTGCGTATCCTCCGATTGGTTGGGATGAATATGGTCTAAAGCCGATGGAGCTGGATTGGGATTTAACGTTAGATGATATGCAATTTTCTATGCCATTTGGGATCAAGATGGAAAACGCTGTGATTACAAAGCCATATTCCATTTCCATTGATGCTTCCGCAGATGAACTGCCAATGAATCACGATGAATGCTTCTTCACATTAATCGACCGAAATGGGAAATGGAGGATAAATACGCTCTTAAAGGGATTTGCCACTACCTTATCCGCATTGGCCAGTTCTTATTCAAGTACAGGCGATATTATTTTAATAGGAAAAAACAAACAAGATATGCTCCATGCTTTTAATAGAATGAGAGAATTAGGCGGTGGGATTGTAATGGTTGAGGATAACCAGGTTGTTTGTGAACTGCCATTATCCTTACATGGAATTATGTCCAATCTTCCAATCGAAGAATTAATGAGCCAAGAAAAAAGACTGCTGATTGAGTTAAGAGAACGAGGTTATACATTCTCAGATCCTATTTACAGTCTGGCCTTTTTCTCGGCAACACATTTGCCTCACATTCGGATTACGCCACGAGGAATGTACGATGTGATGAATAAAACAGTACTCTTTCCGTCAATAATGCGTTAAACTGTTAGTGAGTAAAGAGCTAAAGTATGAAAGTGTCTTTCTTTAATGAAACAGTATTAACGGTCATTGTTGATTTTATTACCAAGTTGATTGGAGCGGAAGGCGCGAAGACTCCTGCGGGAGGACGGGGCAGGGGAGACCCCGCAGGCGCAAAGCGCCGAGGAGGCTCCCCGGACCGCCCGCGGAAAGCGAAGCGCCTGGAGCGGAAATCAACAGCTAAGTTAACACAGCATTATTGAAAGTAAATAGGAGTGTGTTCATGAAAATGAAAAAATGGGCTGTTTTTATGATAGCTTTCCTGTTACTACTTTCTGGTTGTAGTGATAAGGAACAGGTTAAGGGACCCGTCAAAAAGGAAAAGCCGGTAACCCAAACAGAACCGAAACAACCGGAAGAGCAACAAGTCAACCCATATTTTTATCCATTAACAGGGGTGGGCTCTAAGGTAGACACGGATACCAGAGCAGTAGCCGTGATGGTTAATAATCACCCAAAAGCAAGACCGCAATCGGGTCTGACTAAAGCTGACATCGTCTATGAGATTCTGGCAGAAGGTGATATCACGCGCTTCTTGGCCATATTTCAAAGTGAAAAGCCAGCAAATATAGGTCCTGTTAGGAGTGCAAGGGATTATTATATTTACTTGGCAAAAGGACTTAATGCCCTATATATTGCACATGGTTATAGTCCGGAAGCAAAGGAAATCCTGAATGGTAACTATATTGATAATTTAAATGGAATGGTTTATGACGGGACGCTATTTAAACGTTCTAAGACCCGAAGAGCACCTCATAACTCCTATATTACGTATCAAAACATTTTAAAGGGTGCAAAGCAAAAGAAATATTCGATGGAAAAGGGACCGGCCCCATTTAAGTTTTTCACAGAAGAAGAAAGTAAGAATATAACGGGGGCCGATGCAAGAACCGTCAAGATTACTTACTCTAAGGGTGGAATTTCTAATTCCATGTTTAAATTTGATGCAGCCACAGGCAAATATAAACGGTTTTCAGGCGATGCGCAAACGGTTGATTTAGATTCAAAGGATCCTGTGCTACTTGATAATATTTTTATTATTGAAGCTAAGCATCAGTTTATCGATTCTTATGGGCGTAGAGATATCGATTTAGAGTCCGGCGGCAAAGCATATTTGCTCCAAAAAGGAAAGGTAAACCAAGTGGAATGGAAGAATAAGAGCGGTGAACTTGTTCCAGTCAAAGATGGCGTAGAAGTTCCGCTTGTCCAGGGAAAAACATGGGTCAATGTGGTTCCAACAAAACCTGGTCTTGAGAAGATTGTCACGTTAACTAAATAGATAATTTAAAGGGGTAAAGCATATGCAGATAAATAAATTACGAGGTAAAGAACTGGATCAATTATTTCAAGCCGTTCTTTCATTAAAAGATCTTGAAGAATGCTATCGCTTTTTTGACGATTTGTGCACAATAAATGAAATTCAATCCTTAGCACAGCGTCTTGATGTAGCAAGAATGCTTCGCGATGGCAATACGTATCATAAAATTGAAACGGAAACCGGAGCGAGTACTGCCACAATTTCACGGGTAAAACGTTGCTTGAACTATGGTAACGACACGTATGAAATGGTACTTGAACGACTTAAGAGCGAAACCACTGCAACTGAACAGGAATAACCAAACCGGAGACAACGCTCTTCGGTTTTTTTTTGAATCCAGCTCCAGCGCCCAACGGCTAGTGGACTTCGCTCTCCGCCCTACGATAAGTCAACATCGAATCGCTATCGCTCTTCGTGTTTCCTTTATCTCAGTTGGAGCGCTGCTCCAGTCCATACGCCGCTTAACGGGCGCCTCCGCTTTTTTTTGCAAATCAAAATACTGGTTATGATTTCTATATTTAGATTTAGTGTTTTCTTTTTTTATCGAAACGGCTAGTGCTATAATGGTGTAATGGATTAATGATATGGGAGGATCTTTTTGATGTATGATTTTCGCGAGTGGCGGCATGTGTTCAAACTCGACCCTAATAAAGAACTATCTGATGAACGTTTAGAAACAATCTGTGAATCAGGAACCGATGCCATTATCGTTGGCGGTACAGATGGGATCACCTTAGAAAAGGTCCTCGATTTAATGGCAAGAATTCGCCGCTTTTCGGTTCCATGTGTCCTTGAAGTATCGTCGATTGACACCGTTACACCGGGATTTGACCTTTATTTTATTCCAACCATTTTAAATAGCAGTGATACAAAATGGATTACGGGACTTCACCACGAGGCTGTGAAGGAATTTGGTGATGTCATGGATTGGGAAGAAATTGTCATGGAGGGCTATTGCATCTTAAACGAAGACTGCAAAGCCGCAAAACTGACAAATGCGAATACAAACCTTACGAACGACGAGGTAATTGCCTGCGCGGTAATGGCTGAAAAAATGTTTCAGCTTCCGATATTTTATCTTGAATATAGCGGTAAATATGGTGATGTGGACCTGGTTGCGGGTGTGAAAAGGTCGCTTGAAAAGACTGTCCTTTTTTATGGCGGAGGAATATCAACCATTGAGCAGGCCAAAGAAATGGCCAAGTATGCAGATGTCATTGTCGTCGGAAATGCCATTTATGAAAATTTTGAGCTTGCCTTGGAAACAGTAAAGATGGACCCGCGAATTGCTAAAATAGAAAAATAGAGTTATGATAAAAATAAGAACATACGTTTGTTATGGTGGTGGATGGAATGCAATATTTAACTGATAAGCTATTAAACGGACTGAATCCGGAGCAGCAAAGTGCTGTAAAAGCAACCGATGGACCGCTATTATTAATGGCTGGTGCCGGAAGTGGTAAGACAAGAGTGCTGACACATCGAATTGGCTATTTGATTGTAGAAAAACGAGTCAATCCTTACAATATTTTAGCAATTACGTTTACCAATAAAGCAGCAAGAGAGATGAGAGATCGGATTGGGAAAATGATGGGCGGGGCGGCCGAAGAAATTTGGATTTCTACCTTTCACTCGATGTGTGTAAGGATATTGCGCAGAGATATAGACCGTATCGGTTTTAATCGTAACTTTACGATTCTTGATTCGACCGATCAGCTATCGGTGGTCAAAGGAATTCTTAAGGATAAAAATATTGATCCCAAGAAATTTGATCCGCGTGCTATTCTAGGAGCGATTAGCTCAAGCAAAAATGAGTTGATTGAACCGGAAGAGTATAAGAAAACAGGCGGTGGCTATTTCGAAGATGTCGTAGGTAATGTATACGAAGAATTCCAGAAACGATTACGAAAGAATCAGGCGCTCGACTTTGATGACCTCATTATGTTGACGATTCAATTATTTAATCGGGTTCCTGATGTGCTCGAATATTATCAACGCAAGTTTCAATATATTCATGTCGATGAGTATCAGGATACAAACAAAGCACAATATCTGTTAGTCAAACTGCTTTCAAGCCGGTTTAGGAATCTGTGCGTGGTAGGGGATTCGGACCAATCGATTTATCGCTGGCGCGGAGCGGATATTGCGAATATCCTTTCGTTCGAAAAAGATTACCCGAACGCTACAGTTATTTTACTAGAGCAAAACTACCGTTCAACCAAAAGGATTCTCCTAGCGGCGAATAAGGTCATTCAGAATAATCAAAACCGTAAAGCGAAGAATCTTTGGACTGAAAATCCCGAAGGGAACAAACTTGTTTATTACCGTGCTGACAGCGAGCAGAGTGAAGCGCAATTTGTTGCCGGGAAAATTAAAGAATTAACGCGGAATAGTGAGCAAAAATTAACCGACATTGCCATTCTTTATCGCACGAACGCTCAGTCCCGGGTGATGGAGGAAGTGCTCCTTAAATCGAATATCGAATATTCCATCGTCGGCGGAACCAAGTTCTATGACAGAAAAGAAATTAAGGATATGTTAGCTTATTTACGGCTGATCTCCAATCCTGATGATGATATCAGCTTACGCCGTGTCATAAACGTTCCGAAGCGGGGAATTGGGTCAAGTTCCGTCGATAAAATTGCTAATTTTGCCGACATGCACGATTTATCCCTTTTCCAAGCACTTGAGTCTGTGGAACTATTAGGATTAAGTCCGAAGATTACTAAAGCAGCTCGGGAATTCCGTGATCTAATCGGAAATTATACCAATATGCAAGAGTTTCTGTCGGTTACCGAACTAGTGGAAGAAGTGTTAGAAAAATCCGGGTACCGTGAAATGCTCAAAGCGGAAAAATCGCTTGAAGCCCAAAGCCGACTCGAAAACCTTGAGGAATTATTATCTGTTACAAAGAGCTTTGAGGATTCCAATGAAGATAAGAGCCTTGTTGCCTTTTTAACCGATTTAGCCCTTGTGGCGGATATAGATGCTCTCGAGGATGATGGTGAAAAGAAGGCTGAGGCCATTACGCTCATGACCTTGCACTCAGCTAAAGGGTTGGAATTCCCGGTTGTCTTCTTAATTGGTATGGAAGAAGGCGTCTTCCCTCACAGCCGATCATTAATGGAAGAAGTAGAAATGGAAGAAGAGCGCCGTCTTGCCTATGTTGGAATCACAAGAGCAGAACAAACGCTATTCCTTACAAATGCACAAATGAGAACATTGTATGGTCGAACCAATATGAATCCACCTTCTCGTTTTATAAAAGAAATCCCTGAGGACCTGATTGAAGGGGTTGAACCTTCTGAGAAAAAAGTGAATTCACCGTTTGGTTCAACTGGAAAATCGTTTGGTTCCGCACGGAGCGCATCGTTCGGAACGCCGAAAACATCATTTGGCACACCCGCTGCAGCCAGAAAACCAGTTATGCGCCCAGTTTCCGCTCCTTCCGGTGATGAGTCCGGTTGGAAGGTTGGCGATAAAGCCCAACATGGGAAATGGGGAATCGGCACTGTTGTTAGCGTAAAAGGTCAAGGGGAAGGTACGGAATTAGATATTGCTTTTCCAAGTCCGGTTGGAATCAAACGCTTGTTAGCTAAATTTGCTCCGATTACTAAAGCCTAAATATAGGAGTCTTCATGAGTGGCTCCGGGGCTGCTCATGAAAATTTTGATGAAAGGACTGGTTATATGGACCTTCATAGTGCAGAAAAAAGAATCCTTGAAATAAGCAGCCGATTAAATCACTATGGCTATGAATACTATGTATTGGACAAACCTACGGTACCAGATGCCGAATATGACAAGTTAATGCAGGAATTGCTCGTGCTTGAAGAAAAATTCCCGCAATTAAAAACAGCCGATACTCCGTCACTAAGAGTGGGCGGTGCCGTGCTCGATCTGTTTGAAAAGGTTGAACACCGTACCCCGATGCTGAGTCTTGGCAATGCGTTTAACGAACAAGATTTAAGGGATTTTGATCGTCGCATCCGTCAGGCTGTCGGTGAAGACATTTCTTATGTTTGCGAGTTGAAAATTGACGGACTGGCTGTTTCTTTACGATATGAAGAGGGTTTTTTTGCACAAGGGGCTACCCGTGGTGATGGAACGATTGGGGAAGATATTACCGCTAATGTAAAAACGATTAAATCCGTTCCGCTTCGTCTGCGTGAAACTGTTTCTTTGGAGGTTCGTGGTGAGGCGTACATGCCAAAACGTTCGTTTGAAGCATTGAATCAAACAAGGGAGGAACGAGGCGAAGAGCTATTTGCTAACCCAAGAAATGCTGCGGCTGGATCGCTCAGGCAGCTTGACCCGAAAATTGCAGCCTCTAGAAGGCTGGATGTCTTTTTATATGGCATTGGAAATATCAGTGAAAACAGCGGGATTGACTCTCATAGCGAAGGTCTTGATTATTTAGATCGTCTTGGTTTTAAAACGAATCAAGAGCGAAGCAAGTGTGCATCGATTGAAGAAGTAATAGAATATGTAAATAGTTGGGTCGAGAAGCGTCCGAAGCTTCCTTATGAGATTGACGGTATCGTTATAAAAGTAGATTCCTACGCTCATCAGGCAGCACTTGGAACAACGGCCAAAAGTCCGCGCTGGGCGATTGCCTATAAGTTCCCTGCCGAAGAAGTGGTCACCACACTTTTAGATATTGAGTTAAGTGTCGGGAGAACGGGTGTGATTACCCCAACAGCGATTCTTGAGCCGGTCAAAGTAGCAGGTACAACTGTACAGCGAGCATCGTTACATAATGAGGACCTAATCCGGGAAAAGGATATCAAGCTTGGCGACAAAGTCGTTGTTAAAAAAGCAGGCGATATTATTCCAGAGGTAGTCAATGTACTCGCTGACCAGCGGACGGGGGAGGAAGTGGAATTCCACATGCCGACTCATTGTCCCGAGTGTGAAAGTGAGCTTGTCCGTTTGGAAGGAGAAGTCGCTTTACGCTGTATTAACCCAAAATGTCCTGCACAGCTCCGCGAAGGTCTGATTCATTTTGTATCAAGAGTTGCGATGAACATTGAGGGTCTGGGGGAAAAAGTCATCAGTCAGCTCTTTGCCGAAAAGTTAATTGCGGATGTAGCCGATATTTATAAGCTGACACGTGAACAGCTTTTAGCCCTTGAAAGAATGGGAGAGAAATCTGCAACCAATCTCATCAAAGCAATCGAGATTTCGAAGGATAATTCTTTAGAAAAGCTTTTATTTGGACTTGGGATTCGTCATGTAGGTGCCAAAGCTGCAAAAACATTAGCTCAGGCATTTGGTTCAATGGACAAACTTACACAAGCTTCTAAGGAAGATTTACTGTCGATTAATGAAATCGGTGATAAAATGGCGGAATCTATCGTTGCTTATTTTGAAAAAGAAGAAGCAGTCGAGTTAATCAACGAATTAGTCGCAGCCGGCGTTAATATGGAATATAAGGGCACCAGACCCGTTAGCGCAGAAGAATCCGATTCTATTTTTGCTGGAAAAACCGTTGTTCTTACTGGTAAGCTAGAACGGTTGTCCAGAAATGAAGCAAAGGATAAAATCGAAGCGCTTGGCGGTAATGTAGCTGGCAGTGTCAGCAAAAAAACACATCTTGTCATTGCCGGTGAAGAGGCAGGTTCAAAATTAACCAAAGCACAAGAGCTTGGAATCGAAGTATGGGACGAGGAGAAACTCCTAGTTGAATTAAATAAATAAGAGGTGTATGACGTGAGAAAGTTCTCATTGCTCGCTCTCTCCCTTGTCTTTTTGCTAAGTGCCTGTGCACCAAATTTTCAGAAGCAAAATGAAGTGGTACAAACGAAGGAGAAAGTGAAAGGGAAGGCAATTATTCCAAAGTATAATATTTCCGACAGCTATTATCGGACGATTTTGCCGTTTGAACCAGGGGAAGCACGCGGGTTGGTGGTAAATAATATTAATACACGGTATGACTTAAACGAGTTTGAAATGGGCTTAATGCGAATTGCCCAAAATTCATTTGATACGGAGAAATATTTGTTCCGTGAAGGACAGGAAATCAAAGGAAAGACCATCAAACTTTTGTTAAACCGTAAATATACAAAAGAGCAGTTTAACGCTTTACAAAGGGACAACAAAGAACTAAAAGAATCGGAGAATATCGGACTAAACCCTGTTGATACGGGTAAAAAGGGTGAGCCGAGTTCACCAATCTATTTAGCGCATATTTTGGAGCATGACTATTTAATAAAAAATGAGAATGATAAGGTAACGCTCGGCGGAGTTACAATTGGCCTTGCCTTAAATTCTATTTATTATTATAAAAAGACATCTGATGGTGATACCTTTGAGCAAAAAATTCCTCAATCAGAAATGGTACGGGAAGGCAAGAAAATTGCCGCAGAGGTCGTCAAGCGGATGAGGAACATAAACTCCCTAAAGGAGATTCCTATTACGATTGCCTTATTTGAACAGGCAAGTAAATCTTCTGTCGTTCCTGGAAATTTCATTACCTATTCTACTGTCGATAAAGGTAGTGCTACACTAAACAGTTGGGAAAATGTAAATGAAAAGTATTATCTTTTCCCTTCCAAGGACGCACAGGATGAACATCGTGATGATGTCACTGCGTTTTTAAATTTTAAGCAGGATGTGGAAGAGTATTTTCCTAACTATAATGGTGTAATTGGCAGAGCCTTTTATATGGGTGATCAGCTTCAGGATTTGAGTATTACCATTCCGATTCAATTCTACGGAAAAACAGAAGGAATTGGGTTCACACAGTATGTAACAGGACTTGTCATGGAACATTTTCCGAAGTATTTATCTGTTTCGGTCAGTGTTACGTCTGTAGACGGACCTGAGGCACTAATCGTCCGCAAGGCGAATGAAACCGAACCATTTGTCCATATATATCAATAAGATCCGGCATCAATGCCGGGTCTTTTTTTCATTTCCAAGCAGCTCCAGCCCGATTTTTGTTTGAATTTAGGTCTTAATTACGATTCGCTGATAGAACACGGAAATTCGCTGATAGAATATCATAATTCGCTGATAGAACCTAATAATTCGCCGATAGAATGTTTTCCTATCCGATTAAAGAGCATATAGAAGGATATATACAATGAAAAACAACAAAATTTAACGTATAAATCACTAAAAAAGAGGTATACAATACTTTTCATGGCGTAGAAGCCCTCTTTTTTAGTGGGTATCGACAATTATTGCGGCATAGAAATGAATCGTGTTAGAATGAACAGTGGAGTGAAAACGTTTTTATTACATAGGAGGGTTTAACAAATGGTACAACCTTACAAACACGAACCATTTACAGATTTTACGATTGAAGAAAACCGTCAGGCCTATCTAAAGGCGTTACAAACAGTAGAAGGATATTTAGGTCAGGATTATGACCTCGTAATTGGCGGAGAAAGAATTGCAACCGAGGATAAGATTGTTTCCTATAATCCATCTAATAAGGAAGAGGTCATTGGCCGCGTTTCAAAAGCAAGCCAAGATCTTGCTGAAAAAGCAATGCAAGCGGCTGTCGAAGCCTATAAAACTTGGAAAAAAGTAAAACCAGAAGTTCGCGCGGATGTTTTATTTAAAGCAGCAGCCATTATTCGCCGCCGCAAACACGAATTTTCTGCTCTAATGACAAAAGAAGCAGGGAAGCCATGGAGAGAAGCCGATGCAGATACGGCTGAAGGAATTGACTTCCTTGAATATTATGGGCGCCAAATGCTCGCACTTAAAAATGGGGTACCCGTTCAAAGCCGTCCGAATGAATTTAATCGTTATGACTATATACCGCTTGGCGTAGGTATCATTATTTCTCCATGGAATTTCCCATTTGCGATCATGGCAGGAACCACAGTTGCAGCGATTGTCTCCGGGAATACAGTGCTTCTAAAGCCAGCATCAACGACACCTGTGGTTGCAGCGAAGTTTGTTGAAGTCATGGAAGAAGCGGGTCTTCCTAAAGGTGTTCTAAATTTCGTACCAGGAAGCGGTTCGGAAGTGGGCGACTATTTAGTTGACCATAAAGATACACGCTTTATCAGTTTCACAGGTTCACGCGATGTCGGACTTCGTATTTTTGATCGTTCTTCTAAAGTAAACGAAGGTCAAATTTGGATGAAACGTTTGATTGCAGAAATGGGCGGTAAAGATACCATTGTCGTTGATAGTGAAGCAGACCTTGAGCTTGCTGCTCAATCAATTACTGCAGGTGCATTCGGATTCTCAGGTCAAAAATGTTCTGCATGTTCACGCGCAGTAATCGTTGAGGATGTATACGACCAAGTATTAAATCGTGTCGTTGAATTAACAAACCAGTTAACAGTCGGCGATCCTACAGAGCAAGCTACATTCATGGGTCCGGTTAACGACAATAATGCCTTCAAAAAAATTATGGATTATATTGAAATCGGTAAGAACGAAGGCAAGTTATTGGCTGGCGGCGAAGGAGATAACTCGAAAGGTTACTTCATTAAACCAACAGTTATTGGAGATCTGGCTCCTAAAGCACGGATTATGCAGGAAGAAATTTTCGGGCCTGTGGTTGGATTCACAAAGGCAAAGAACTTTGATGAGGCGATTGAAATTGCAAACAACACAGAGTACGGCTTAACCGGTGCAGTTATCACTAATAACCGTGCTCACATGGAACAAGCCCGTGAAGACTTCCATGTTGGTAACCTATACTTTAACCGTTCATGTACTGGCGCGATCGTTGGCTATCAACCATTTGGCGGCTTCAACATGTCCGGAACTGACTCTAAAGCAGGTGGTCCTGATTACTTGCTGCTTCATATGCAGGCAAAAACTACGTCTGAAATGTATTAATTTATTTTGAAAGTAACCCCCTTCTCAAGCCGAGAAAGGGGGTTTGTTATTATTCGGGTACGTTTATCACAAAAGGGACTGTAAATACTTTGTCCTTATGCTGAAATTCCCCCATGCCCATCAAGTCAAGACTAATCATAACCCTCATAACGATAAAACGTAATTTTTTCTGTGATTTCATGGAAATGATGGTATTTTTTAAGTGCATTGAAGTTCCAAATGCAAGAAACAGGGGTGTGTAGTAGAATAGATAGTACTGGAGGGGGATTGATGAAAGAATATATTTATGTGGAAAACGAAGAAAAAGTGAAATTGAAATTTGGAATTTTAAAAAAAGACATTGTATTTACCATATCACTCTTGTTAGCAATCGTAAGCTGTTTATTCCATGCACCAGAACTAGAATATATAAATTTTAAAGTATTAGTCAGTTTATTTAATCTTATGCTCGTAGTGAAGGCTCTGGAAGATCTTAAACTATTGGATAAGTTCGCCATTGCTATACTGAGTAAATGTCATAATAGTAAAAGTGTTTCAGCAATCCTAATTTTATTATGCTTTTTTAGTTCCATGCTTGTAACGAATGATGTGGCATTAATAACATTTGTACCATTAACACTTATAATTAGTAAGATTATACAAACTTCTATGTTAGATACTATTATACTAGAGACAATTGCGGCTAACATCGGAAGCAGCTTAACTCCAATGGGAAATCCTCAAAATCTTTTCATATTTACTAACTACGGAATAAGGCCTATACAATTTTTTTCAACAATCCTTCTTTTAGTGGTTCTTGGAATTATTCTGTTATTCTTTCTTAATCAAAGATTGAATAGTAAAACATTGGAAATGGAACTTCCGTATATTCCTATAATAAATAAAAAAAAGGCAACAGTATGGGGAATACTATTTGGCATCATATCTGCATCCATACTAGGGGTTTTAAGCTACAAACTTGCGTTCATCATCGCATTGGGAACAGCATGTATACTTGATATAAAATTATTGAAGAAAATTGATTATTTATTGCTTATTACTTTTATATGTTTTTTTATATTTATAGGAAACATATCGGAATTAAAGGTAGTACACACATTTGCCAGCGAAAATCTCAAAAGTCCCACATCAATCTTTTTCAGTTCCATAATTTTAAGCCAACTGATAAGCAATGTACCAGCTGCGATCTTTTTATCAAAATTCTCCGTGAATTGGCAGCCTTTATTAATAGGTGTGAATTTAGGTGGACTTGGTACGATTGTTGCTTCCCTCGCAAGTGTAATTTCATTTAAACTTTTTATTAAGAGAGATCCACAAAAAAGTAAAATGTACCTTATAAGGTTTAGCTTTTATAACTTTTCGATTTTAGCTCTTTTAACTCTTGTTTATTATTTTACGATGAAATATCAAAATTTCTTTTAATACAAAGTAATAGGTTTAAATAACTTTGGGTCCTACCAATATAAAAAACCCAATTTCTCAAATTTTAATACTGAGAAATTGGGTTTTTTATATTGGATTTGCCTTAACATATGCCTATAGGGGTACCATCCCATGCCTATCTAGCTAAGGCAAATCATTATCTCCCAAACGACAAAAACGCTATTCTTTCTGTAATATCATGGTAAGGATGTGTTTTTTTATGTGGCCTTTTTTCAGTAACATAGACATTGCAATTTAGAAACGGTTCTATTCTGTGCATTCGTTAATGTTTAGCTTGATGGGCATGTGAAATTACCCCAAATCATATAAAATGACTTATTCGGAAAAAATAGTCATAAGATCACTTTAGGACGATTTAAAATTTATATGACCCTCAATATGTCCATAATTAACCAATAGTAGAATTATATGCCATCAACATAGTTATCTAACTTGAAAAAAATGATAATATAGAGAAAAGGGAATTGAGGAAGTATAAGTATGGAGGAGTAAAGTTGATTCCATTTTATTTCATGCACGTTACAACAGTTGAACATAGTGAAAATTTACTTTGGACATTTTTGATCTGCAACGTCTTTGTTGTCAGCGCCGGTATTGTTTTTACCTATAAATTATTCCGTCAGAAAAACGTTCGGGTAGCGGGAATAACTTTTGCGATTGCTCTAGCCGTCAATTATATCCTTATCGCAATCTTTGGCGATATATTTGACTTACTGGGATAAACCAAAATGGGGAGATGAGATCGTTGAAATATTACCTTTTGTGGGTCCTTGCCTTTCTATTAAAATTTATTGGGTCTGCCTGGGATGCTTCATATCATTTTAAATATTTATTTGAGGAATACTCAATTCCCCATATTGTTAATACGCTCGGTTTTGTCTTAGGGGCGGTTTTGTTACTACAAGAGTGGCGTCGCTCACATCATATGGAGCGATTTTCTAGAAATTTGATAACGATCGGCTACGTCATATTCCTAATTGGAATTCCCCTGGATTTTACCTACCATATTGCCTATGGAATTGATTTAACCACCTGGAGTCCTACCCATTTTATTTATTATATTGGTACCGCAATGATGATTTTTGGGGTTTGGCGCGGTTACTTTCTGTATACGAGAGAGATTCCACCGTCATGGAAGTCACTTCATACTTTGTTTGCGATGTTTCTCCTCGAATGCTTGATGTTTCCAAATATGCAGCAGGAAAACGGAGCGATTTCTTACCATCAGTACATTCAAGGAAAATCAATTGCCTCACAGGAAATTCTAGATTTAATTTCAAACCCTGCCTCGCAGATCTTTGGAGGGATTCCAGAATGGGTATATCCCATTTATTCCATCTTAATGGTTGCGCTTTTTACGATTCTAATCATTCGATATTGTCGAGATTATACCATCCCTGTGATGGCAACAGCCCTGTATATCCTGTTAAGGTTCGTTGGTAAAGCGACATTTGCAGCAGTGGGTTATCCAACCTCGTATGTACCAATTACGCTATTATTGATTCCCTTACTGTATTTATTGTTTAAAAAGGTCCACTGGATTGCTGGTTTAACGGGTAGTATAGCCTATTTTCTTACCTTGTTTGTAATCCATCAAACGAATATTCTCGTTACACCGCCTTTGGACCTATGGGAGCTCGGACCCGTTGCCATTATAGGGATTCTAGTCCCAGTGGTGAATTCATATGTAAAATTATTTACCTTCTGTAAAAGAGATAAACAACATGCATGAAAAGGGTGCCTGACACCCTTTTTTATGTGTGCCAGGCATGGCAACTATCTAGGTGGTGAAAGTCCACTGTGGGGGTACACATCGACCAACCACTAAGGAAGCGCAAGGTACTTACTGTGAGGTAAGGGCTGGAGGAAGCGTGGAATAAAATCTTGGCTCGACGAACAGAAATCTGATACTAAGGCTTTATAAAGGGACGAGACTCCATAACAAGTTAAAGTCCAAAAGATGTGCGTAACTTTATAGAGTAAATCAGGCGAGTAAAAGAGGAAAGATAGTTGTCTTACCCTGGGAGGTCTTGCGGATGTACAATAGTACAGTCGAAAACGGTTAATCGCAAGAAGTCAGCAGAAGCCATAATAGTGAAATTAAAATCATGAAGGGCTGAACAATTTATAGTGTTTCAACACCACGAATGCGTAAGTGACGTACTCCGAATGTGTTAATGGGAAAGTATGAGCGTACCTCAAAGGATAACCAAAATGGGAGCTATCACTTACTACGTGAGAGGAAAGGAGAAACGAGTGTGGAACTTTTAGAACAGATTCTAAGTAACCAAAATATGAATGAAGCTTACTTGCGTGTCTTTAGAAATAAAGGTGCGAGTGGAGTCGATGGAGTAACAGTCGGTGAACTAAAACAATATCTAAAAGAGAACAAGGATGAGCTTCGCCAGCGCATCAGAACAAGAAAATACCAACCACAAGCTGCCTTAAGAGTGGAAATCCCAAAAGAAAATGGCAAGATGCGCAAGTTGGGAATACCAACAGTAGTGGATAGAGTAGTTCAACAAGCCATTCATCAAGTTCTCAGTCCGATATTTGAAAAGCAATTCAGCGAATTCAGTTACGGCTTTAGACCAAAAAGAAGCTGTGAGATGGCTATTATAAAAAGCTTGGAATTTCTGAATGATGGACACGATTGGGTAGTAGACATTGACCTAGAAAGATTCTTCGATACAGTTCATCATGATAAACTCATGCGAATTATTGCCAACACAATTGATGATGGTAATGTCATCTCGTTAATCAGAAAATACTTAGTAAGTGGAGTTATGGTAAATGGGAATTATGAAGAGACTCCCGTTGGGACTCCGCAAGGAGGAAACCTCAGTCCATTATTGAGTAATATTATGTTAAACGAACTAGATAAGGAATTAGAAAGTAGAGGATTGCGTTTCGTTAGATACGCAGATGACTCCCTAATCTTTGTGAAGAGCGAGAAAGCAGCGAACAGAGTAATGAAGACAATCGTGAGATTTATAGAAGGAAAATTAGGGTTAATAGTTAATGCAGAAAAGAGTAAAATCTCTCTCCCAAAAGAGTTGAAATTCTTAGGATTTGGATTTTACTATGATTTTAAAACTGAGAGATACCAAGTGAAACCACACCCAAAATCATTACAGAAATTTCAAAGAAAGCTTCGGAAATTGACAAAGCGAAACTGGAGTGTTCCGCTAGACTACCGAATATTGAAACTAAAACAAGTCATATTCGGATGGGTAAATTACTTCAAAATCGCTAACATGAAAGAAGCGACGAAACGAATAGATTCGAAGCTACGTTCGAGGATTAGGGTAATTATCTGGAAGCAATGGAAGGTACCTGGGAAACAAATCAAATCACTGATTCAACTAGGTATTCCGAAGGAAGAAGCGAAAGGATTATCCTTCTGTCGAAAAGGTTATCGGTATATAGGATTATCAAAAGTTGTTCAAAGAGCAATTTCAAACAAAAGACTAAAGCAGAGGGGAATACCCTCTGCCTTAGAGCACTATCTAAAAGTACACACTGTAATATAAATTGAAACGCCGTATACGCGAACCGTACGTACGGTGTTGTGAGAGGGGCGAAAATAAATTAAGTTATTTTCCCTCTACTCGATTTTTGCATAATATTAATAGTGTTTTTCTATCAGTCACTATCAGAATTGGTTTATGGCTATTTTGTGAAATTTTTCACATATTGGTTAGAATGTGACGAACTTCACAATTTTTATCATCGCTAGCATTTACAATTTAGCTATAAAGAAAACCTTGTTAACGTACAAAATTAATGATGTAACCTATAAGGAGCGATCATAAATGAAAAAATTAGTGATGATTGGTAATGGTATGGCAGGCGTAAGAACGATTGAAGAAATTCTCAAAGTAGCAACTGAACCATTTGAAATTACTATTTTTGGCCAAGAACCATATCCAAACTATAACCGGATTAAATTATCCAATATCCTGCAGGGCGATACAAACTTCGAAGATATTATTATCAATCCATTAGATTGGTATAAAGAAAATAATATTCAATTATTTACTGGCGAAGCGATTGTTAACATTAACGTTGAGGAACAGCGTGTAGTAAGTAATCTAGGCAGGGAAGTCGAGTATGATGAATTGATTATTGCCACAGGCTCGAATTCTTTCATCCTGCCCATTCCAGGTGCAGACAAAATCGGTGTGACCGGATTTCGTGATATAAATGATTGTGAAATGATGATCAAGTCAGCGCAGCAGTATAAAAGGGCGGTCGTCATTGGTGGCGGACTCCTCGGACTCGAAGCGGCAAGAGGACTATTAAACTTAGGGATGAAAGTCGACGTGGTTCATTTAATGCCGCATCTCATGGAGCGTCAACTGGACCCCGTTGCATCCTCTTTACTTAAAGCAGAGCTAGAAGCGCAAGGTATGAATTTCCTCATGGAAAAAGAAACCGTAGAGATTCTAGGCAACGAACGTGTGACTGGTCTTCGTTTTAAAGATGGCGCCCAAGTGGAAGCCGACTTGGTTGTGATGGCAATCGGGATTAAATCTAATATAGAAGTTGCAAGAAACAGCGGAATCTATGTAAATCGCGGGATCGTGGTCAATGACTTTATGGAAACAAGCGTCCCTCACATTTATGCTGTTGGGGAATGTGCAGAGCACCGCGAGATTGTCTATGGCTTGGTGGCCCCATTGTATGAACAAGGAAAGGTGCTTGCCAACCGTATTTGTGGGAATCTTGGCGAACCATATCAAGGCTCAGTTACGGGAACACAATTAAAGGTAGCAGGTGTTGACCTGTTTTCTGCTGGTGAGATTTTTGAAGATGGTACAACCAAATCGATCATGGTTTATAACGAGTATGATGGTGTTTATAAAAAAATCTTAACAAGAAATAACATGATTGTTGGTGTTGTGCTATATGGTGACACCAAGGATAGCACCAAGTTATTCCGGATGCTGACGAAAAAAGAAGATATCAGCGGAATGACCAGCATTTCAGTGCTGCAATCCGAATGCAGCGCAGAAGGCGGAAATGACGATGTCGCTTCAATGGCAAATGATGAATTAGTCTGCGGCTGTAATGGCGTGACAAAAGGTGCTATCGTCGAAGCCATCAAAACGCAAGGGTTAACAACGTTAGACCAGGTGAGCCATTGCACGAACGCCGGCCGTTCATGTGGACGGTGTAAGCCGATGGTAAGCAGTATTCTTGCACATACACTTGGGGATCAATTTGATGAAGCAGCGGCACAAAAGACAAGCCTTTGCGGGTGTACCACACTAAGCCGTGATGAAGTAGTAGCTGAAATTAAAGAAAAAGGCTTAACTAGTGTGAAAGAAGTTATGAATGTCCTAGAGTGGAATAACGAAGAGGGCTGTACCAAATGCCGTCCGGCTATCAACTACTATCTAGGCATGATTCATATGGATGAATACAAAGATGATCGTGACTCCCGTCTTGTTAATGAAAAAATGCATGCTAATATCCAGAAGGACGGAACCTATTCAGTTGTACCAAGAATGTACGGCGGGGTAACGACTGCTGCTGATTTGAAAAAAATCGCCGAGATTGCCGAAAAGTATGAGGTACCACTTGTAAAATTAACAGGTGGCCAACGAATTGGCTTGTTCGGAGTGAAAAAAGAAGACCTGCCAGCGATGTGGGAAGAGTTAGATATGCCATCCGGTTATGCCTATGGAAAGACACTTCGGACAGTCAAAACATGTGTGGGTGCACAATTCTGCCGCTACGGAACACAAGATTCGATGGCACTTGGAATCGAACTGGAAAAGAAATTTGAACGCCTAGATACACCACATAAAGTAAAAATGGGTGTGTCTGCTTGCCCACGAAATTGCTCTGAAGCAGGTATTAAAGACATTGGTTTTGTTGGCATTGATGGCGGCTGGGAAATTTATGTCGCAGGTAACGGGGGTGTCGACCTCCGCGCAGGTGACCTCCTATGTACGGTGAAAACGCAAGCCGATGTAATGGAAATGACGGGGGCTTACCTGCAATATTATCGTGAAACAGCCAATTACCTAGAGCGTACTTCTAAATGGGTCGAACGTGTAGGATTAGACAACGTGAGAGAGGTTCTTGCCAACGAGGAAACGCGAAAAGCATTGAACGAGCGCATGGATAAGACATTGAAAAAGTATATTGAGCCTTGGAATGAAGCGATCCAGAGTGAAGAAATTCAAGATAAATATTATGCAAAACATACAATCAAGGTGGGGGAGTGATTTATATGCTACAAACATTAACTCGAATTCCAGTGGCAAACTATTCAAATATAAAAGTTCGATCAGGCTATTCACTTAAAATTGACGACACAGAAATCGCTCTATTTAAAGTAACCAGTGGAGAGGTTTATGCTGTTGAAAACCGCAGCCCCCATCCAAAAGGCGGCGTCCTTTCAGAAGGACTTGTTAGTGGCGAATATGTATATTGCCCCGTCTATGATTGGAAAATATCCTTAAAAGATGGTAAAGTACAAGCACCGGATGAAGGTCAAGTACGGACATTTAAGGTAGAATTAGAGGAAGATATCGTTTTTATTATCAGATAAGAGCGAAATGGGAAGGATGGCTGCAGGATGAAAAAGGGGAAAGTATTCTTAGTAGGAGCAGGGCCGGGCGACGTCCGTTTAATCACCGTTAAGGGACTGGAGGCCATTAAGCAAGCCGAAGTCATTTTATATGACCGGCTTGCCAATCCCAAGCTATTGGAATTTGCTCCAGCGGATTGCGAACTGATTTATTGCGGAAAGTTACCAAACCGCCATATTCTGCGCCAAGGGAATATCAACGAGCTTTTGGTTGAGAAGGCGCTTGAAGGAAAGCGGGTTGTTCGTTTAAAAGGCGGCGATCCTGGCGTATTTGGCAGAGTTGGCGAAGAAGCTACCTCCCTGGCTGAGTATCAAATTCCTTTTGAAATTGTTCCTGGTATTTCATCGGGTATTGCAGCCCCCCTATATGCAGGAATTCCTGTTACCCATCGTGAGTATGCAGAATCATTTGCTGTTGTTACAGCCCATGATAAATCGAAAGAGGGCAAACCGGTGCTAGACTGGGAAGGACTTGCCCGTGGTGTCGATACGATTGCTTTTTACATGGGGGTTGGCAATTTACCGTTTATTTGCGAAAATCTCATCACCTATGGAAAACCATCGTCAACTCCTGTTATTTTGATTCAATGGGGGACATTTGCCCGTCAAAAAACATTGCTAGGGACGCTGGCAGATATCTCTGAGAAGGTCATCGAGGCAAAGTTTAGCAACCCATCGATTATCTTAGTAGGTGACGTCATTGCCCTTCGTGAAAAAATCAATTGGTTCGAGAAAATGCAGCTGTATGGACGGCAAATCCTGCTTGCCCGGACGAGTGAGGCCCCAAGTGAATTAGCAAAGGAATTAATGGACCAAGGCGCTGATGTGATTGAATTTCCAAAGTGGAAACGGACTTCATTGCCAGTTGAATTAGAAAAAGTGACTTCCTATGAGAAAATACTCTTTACCTCACCAGAAAGTGTAAATGAATTTTTCACAGCGGTGCTGGAGGACGGAATCGATATCCGAAAAATCCGTGCCGACTTCTTTGGTGCTTCTGTGAAATCGATAAAAGCATTAAATAATCGCGGGTTTATTGCTGCACATGCGGATGAATTAGGCGAGCCAGGTACTATGTTGATCGTTGGAGACGATAGCATCTTGAAAAAAGAGTTTGATTCAGATTCAGCAGACATTATGGTGACCAGCAAGAAAGAGCTTGATTATCAATTCCTGCCTCTTTTTAAAAGAATGTTAGATGAAGCGGACGTGAACACCATGGTATTCCCAAGCAGTGCCTCTGTTGAACCGTTTATGAGAGCGTTAGGTGAAGGTGACTTGAATGCTGATGAACTGTTTAAAGGACTGCAAATCGTCAGCATGGGAAAACAAACAGAAGCTGCCGTTGTAGAGGCGGGCCTTTCGTCGAATGGAACGCCTGCACAAGCAACGCAGGAAGCGCTGGTGGAATATTTAGCAGCCCGTTGTCCTGTCGAGGAAGTGTAGAAGATGCATGCAGGCTATCCAGTGACCCTAAGGTTAGTAGGTAAAAAGGTTGTTGTTGTTGGTGGCGGTAAGGTTGCCGAGCGAAAAGTTAAGGGACTGCTTGGTACCGGAGCCGAAATCGTCGTCGTCAGCCCGGAGGCAACGGAGGGAATTCAAGGACTTCATCGGGAGGGAAGAATTGTTTGGAAGCAAAAGTTGGTTGCTGTTAGCGACCTGGCGGATGCATTCATGATTCTTGTTGCGACAAACAATCCACAACTGAATCAGTCAATTAAGAAAACGGCTGAAGCCCACCAGCTTGTAACGATAGCAGATGATCCAGATGGCTCCAATTTTCATGTCCCATCCCACTTCTCGCGGGGTCAGTTGAGCATTGCCGTTTCAACAGGAGGAGCCAGCCCAACCCTCGCCGGCAAAATTCGGGAGCAGCTTGAAGAGCAGTTTGATGATTCGTATGAAAGCTATCTTGAATTTCTTTCTTGCAAACGAAAATGGATTTTGAAAGAAGTAGAAGATGCCACTTTGAAGAGAAAACTATTAAAAACCATTGTCAGCTCGGATTTCTTAACTAGTGCAAATCGGGAAGATGATTTTATCAGGTTATATGAAGCGCTGCTTAAAGAAACGCGCCAATCATGATCCAATGAAGGATGTCACAGACGTCCTTTTTTTTATGCCCTTTTTCTTTTGAAAATAGGATATAGGGAGTATTTACCTATTTTTCTAAAATTTCCAGAAAGGTGGTTCCATTTTTAAAAACGGTGTTATATAATACAAAGCGTAGATACTTCCTGTATTATAACAAAGAGGTGATGTAGTTCATGTCGACGCAAACGACAGGCATTGAAGTGGTTGGGCCAGTGAAAGCCCAGTACGATGAGATTTTAACACCAGGGGCATTAAACTTTATTGAAGAGTTAGAGCGAAAGTTTGGCGATAGAAGAGTTGAACTGTTACAGTACAGACAAAAACGCCAAGCGGAAATTAACGATGGAAAATTGCCGGATTTCCTCCCTGAGACGAAACATATCCGGAATGGTGACTGGACCATTGCTCCACTGCCGGATAATCTCCAAGACCGCCGGGTCGAAATTACCGGTCCGACTGATCGGAAAATGGTCATCAACGCTTTGAACTCGGGTGCAAAGGTGTTTATGGCTGACTGTGAAGACGCCACTTCACCGACTTGGGAAAACATCATCGAAGGACAAATCAACTTAAGAGATGCGGTTAATCGAACGATATCCTTTGAAAATCCGAATGGGAAAAAATATGAACTAAATGAAAAGACAGCTGTTCTGTTTGTACGACCACGCGGACTGCATCTAGTAGAAAAACATATTTTATTAGATAGCAAGCCTATTTCAGGAAGCTTTTTCGATTTTGGAATGTATTTTTTCCATAATGTGAACCAGTTACTTGCGAGGGATACCGGGCCATATTTTTACCTGCCAAAGCTTGAAAGTCATTTGGAAGCACGGCTGTGGAATGATGTATTTGTATTTGCCCAAGAAAAGCTTGGGATTCCAAATGGAACTATTAAAGCGACTGTCTTACTAGAAACCATCATGGGTGCATTTGAAATGAACGAGATTTTATTTGAGCTAAAAGATCACTCTGCAGGATTGAATTGTGGAAGATGGGATTATATCTTCAGTTACTTGAAAAAGCTGCGTAATCACAAGGATGTCATTTTACCCGATCGCTCGCAGGTAACGATGACGGTTCCATTTATGCGTTCGTATTCGCTCCTGACGATTCAAACTTGTCACCGCCGCAAGGCACCGGCAATCGGTGGAATGGCCGCTCAAATTCCAATCCGTAACAATCCTGCGGCAAATGAGGAAGCCTTTGCCAAGGTTCGTGCGGATAAGGAACGTGAAGCCCGTGATGGACATGATGGAACTTGGGTAGCACACCCCGGTCTTGTTCCGGTAGCCTTAGAGGTTTTCAATCGTGAAATGCCTATGGCAAACCAAATCCATACGAGTAAACAGCAGAAAATCACCGTAACGTCTCAAGATTTGCTCGAATCACCAGGTGGCACGATTACAGAAGAGGGCGTTCGTTTGAATATAAATGTCGGTATCCAGTATGTTGCTTCGTGGCTAAGCGGTAATGGCGCGGCACCGATTTACAACTTGATGGAGGATGCCGCAACCGCTGAAATCTCACGAGCCCAGCTATGGCAATGGATTCGCCATCCAAAAGGAGTGCTGAACGACGGGCGTAAAGTAAGTGTGGAAATGTATCAGCAATACAAGGTGGAGGAATTAGAAAGAATTAAACAGGAGATGGGCGCTGATGCCTTTGAAGGCGGCAGATTTGATGAAGCCATTGAACTGTTTGACCGATTGATCTTAAGTGATGAGTTTGCTGAATTTTTAACCTTGCCGGGGTATGAACTTATTTAGTTTTTTAATAAAAAAATACTTAATAGATTACTAGGAGGAATATAAAATGACAAATTCAAGAGTAGCGCAATTACAAGAAAACTGGGAAATGGATAGCCGTTGGAATGGGATTACTAGACCCTATACTGCTGAGGATGTAATCAAGCTCCGTGGTTCGATTGATATCGAGCATACGTTGGCTCGGAAAGGGTCAGAAAAGCTTTGGAAACTATTAAATGAAGAAGACTATGTAAACGCTCTTGGTGCCCTAACGGGGAATCAGGCCGTCCAGCAGGTAAAGGCAGGGTTAAAAGCTATTTACCTAAGCGGTTGGCAGGTAGCTGCTGATGCGAACCTATCCGGACATATGTACCCGGATCAAAGCCTATACCCAGCAAACAGTGTACCGAATGTCGTTAAAAAAATTAATCAGGCCTTGCAGCGTGCCGACCAGATTACTCATTCAGAGGGAGACAATTCAATTGATTGGTTTGCTCCAATTATCGCCGATGCAGAAGCTGGCTTTGGCGGCCAATTGAATTGTTTCGAACTAATGAAGGGCATGATTGAAGCCGGTGCGTCAGGTGTCCACTTTGAAGATCAGCTTTCTTCTGAGAAAAAATGTGGTCACTTAGGTGGGAAGGTGTTATTGCCAACGCAAACGGCGGTTCGTAATTTAATTGCTGCTCGTTTAGCTGCAGACGTTATGGGCGTTCCAACCATTTTAGTTGCCCGGACAGATGCTAACGCGGCTGATTTAATTACTAGTGATATTGATTTGAATGATGCCCCTTTTATTACAGGCGAACGCACGGGAGAAGGGTTCTACCGAGTGAAGGCAGGGATTGGCCAGGCGATTGCTCGCGGCTTAGCGTATGCCCCTTATGCAGATCTTGTATGGTGTGAAACGTCGGAACCGAATATTGAGGAAGCAAGACAGTTTGCGGAAGCGATTCATGCGGAGTTCCCGGGCAAACTGCTCGCTTACAACTGTTCGCCATCTTTCAACTGGAAAAAGAAATTGGATCAAGAAACGATTGCGAAATTCCAAGTCGAGCTTGGCAAAATGGGCTACAAGTTCCAATTCGTTACTCTGGCAGGATTCCACGCCCTAAACCATGGTATGTTCGAACTTGCACGCGGATATAAAGAGCGCGGAATGGCAGCTTACTCCGAATTGCAGCAAGCTGAATTCGACAGCGAGCAATACGGCTACACGGCCACACGTCACCAACGTGAGGTAGGTACAGGTTACTTTGACCAAGTTTCCATGGTCATTACAGGTGGAACCTCATCAACAACCGCGTTGAAAGGCTCAACGGAGACAGAGCAATTTACAGGGAAAAACTAAAGGGCGATCCTTCTCTCCTAGTGGAGAGAGGGTTTTTTTGTTTGAGGAACATTTTTTAGGGTATCATCATAGATAATAATAGCCTTTTTATGGAGTTGATTTAATTGAAAAAGACAACCGTTGACGAGGTCTTACAGCAGGGTATCTATGGGCCATTAGAAACAAAACCAGATGAGCGGCGGAAATTCTTAGGGACTTTGAGGGAACGAATTGTAGTGGCACTTACAAAAAGCCAAGTGGCAGAAACCAGCGTGTATCCCAAAGTTGAGAAGGAAATGAAAGAAAGGCCACAGTCCCACCTTTTCTTAAATGGAAATATGAGTTATGAAACCCTTTCGAAATATGTAAAGCTGGCCACAAAATATAAAATTGAACATACACTTGTAACCAATAAAGAGCACGACTCAGAAATTGGCTTGGTGCTAGCTATGGATTATGCGATTGATCAGGAAGATATTTTTATTACCAATAAGGAACCTGTCTTGCAGAAAGAAGTCAAAAAAAACAAAGGCTTTTTTGCAAAAATCTTTAAAAAATGATGTATGTCATTTCAAGAAACTTACTCCGAAACATCAGAAATTAATCAGCCAGAGTCAAAATTGTCCTTATGAGAAGTTCATAAGGACAAAATCCCCAAAAGCCAGACCCGCAGAAGCCCTATGAAACGCTAAACAGAGACTCCACTATTTTTTATCCTGCAGCCACTTCCACCGTAGCCTGCAACTCGATTTCAACATTCCCCTGAATCGCGCGGCTGATCATGCAAGATGCCTCCGCTTTTTTGGCCAGCCTCACAGCCATTGCTACTTCTCGCTCAGATGCATCTTGTTTCAAAACAACAAGCGGTCGATGAATGATCTTTTTATACGTAAACACCCCATTGGTGACATCAACAATTCCTTCAGACTCCATCGTTAAGTTTTCCTTCACTAACCCACTACGCTCCATCATTGCTGCAAGTGTAATAATATAGCAGGTTGCAGCAGCCCCAAGCAGCATCTCATCTGGATTGGTGCCGACACCCGGTCCGTCCATTTCTGATGGGATGGAGATCTTTGTTATTAAATTTCCAGCTTCAATCTCGCCAACATCATTCCGTAATCCCGGCCAGTTCGCTTTTAAGTGAAAAATATGTTCAGCCATTCTAATTTCCTCCAATTTTAGTTTTGCTCCCACGTGATTTGGAAAATATGGTATGGTTATTTCGATATGTAAAAAATGGAGCAGTGACGAATGAAAATCATTTATAAAATAACTCTTATCCTACTTCTTTGTTTATATTTAGCAATTCTTTCAAAATTGATTTTGTTTAAATATATCCCGTTATCTGAAATTATAAATCATTTTAACTTTACTTATGATGAATACCACTGGCGTTCGAATAACTTCGTGCCTTTTAAGACGATTAATTTCTATCTGTTCTTAGCGGATATCAACTTAAATATACGAATTGAAAACCTAGCAGGAAACATCATTGGTTTTGTACCCTTCGGATTTATCTTACCATTGCTGGCAAAAAAGTTTCAAAAACTTAGCACCGTTACCATTTCCACCTTTTGTTTAAGTCTGACGTTTGAACTGCTGCAGCTAATATTTGAATTTGGCAGCTTTGATGTGGACGATTTGATATTAAATACGGTAGGGGGGATTTTGGGTTATATCCCTATTAAACTCGTTCTTCTTATCACAGGGTTTAAAAAGAGGAATATAGACATAACCCAATAGTAGGGGCAGTTTTTAAATAAACAAAAACCACCGATGAATCTTTAAAAAGATCCACTGGTGGTTTTTTCATTCTCCGTTACTGGAACCGTGTCAGCTAATAATTGAATATTTTTCGTTACTTTTGTACTATAAGTAAAATCACCATAGCAGTAAGGGTAGCGGAAATTATCCTTATTGCCGCCACAAGTATAAATAGTAGGCTTTTCTTTTACCTGCTGGAGTGAAAACTCCTTTGCAAGTGCCTCACTATGTTTGCCGCCGTGCTGGGCAATATAGTTAATGTAACCAATTCCCATGTTGTAAGACTGGATAATTGTCTCGAAATCTACCTTTTTCTGATTCCCATAGGTGAGTACGCGCTGAAAATGTTTCACTCCAACTTGAATACTTTTTTGGGGATCTGTTATCGTATTTCTTGCCAAACCTGCCGATTCTGAGGCCTGCATCGGATCCCCGCCCCGGCCTAGGCTCTCCTGCTGCATTAAGGCAATTAGAACGGTCGTATGACTTTCGAGATTATATTTTGCTAATTCATCATGTATTAAGGGACGATATTTTTTTACATCAGCAAAGGGATCAGTTTTCACTAAATCTGGGGATGACTGGTGTTGGAAATAATTTTGGAACATGGCTAATACGCAAAAAAGGACAAACAGCATGAAAAAAAGTTTGAATTTCTTCCTTTTTCGTTTTTTCAAAATAGAATCCCTCCCATCCATTAACATTATAAGGGAAGTTGCAAAAAATGTCTGCGATGGGCTTAATGAAAAAATTCTAAGAGAAAAATAGATTTAATCTTCAAAAGTTTGAAGAAAAAACACTTCACTTGCCAATACTGATGAGGGAATCATTGCGGTAAAGCGGAAAAGTTTGGTATCATCATTAGTATTGATATGACAAGATAAATGGGATTGGGGGTTAGGATATGTCAAGAATTTCAAATCAACAGGTTAAGCATGTAGCCAATCTGGCACGATTGGCAATTACCGAAGAAGAAACAGAAAAATTTACCAAGCAACTGGATGCAATTATTACCTTTGCTGAGCAGTTAAATGAATTGGACACGGAAAATGTAGAGCCTACATACCATGTGCTGGATATGAAAAATGTTTTACGCGAAGATAAGGCCAAACAAGGATTATCACTAGATGATGTACTAAAAAATGCACCTGAGCATCAGGATGGCCAGATTAAAGTACCATCGATTATGGGGAAGGAGGATTAACGGTGAGTTTATTTGACTATAAAGTTTCAGACTTACATGAATTGCTACATAAAAAGGAACTGAAAGTATCTGATCTTGTTGATGAATCATACAAGCGAATCGGACAAGTCGAGGACAAAGTTCAGGCATTTTTAACATTAGATGAAGAGCGGGCTCGTCAATCCGCGAAAGTGTTAGATGAGAAATTCAACACTGATTCCGCAAAAGGATTGCTATTTGGGATGCCGATTGGTCTAAAAGATAACTTGGTGACAAAAGGACTGCGGACAACTTGTGCGAGTAAAATTCTTGAAAATTTTGATCCTATTTATGATGCCACTGTCGTTCAGAAACTTCAGCAGGCAGAAACCATAACCATTGGAAAATTAAATATGGATGAATTTGCAATGGGATCATCCAACGAAAATTCTCATTTCCAAACAACAAGGAATCCATGGAATCTTGAGACAGTTCCTGGTGGTTCTTCAGGCGGCTCCGCAGCATCTGTTGCCGCAGGTGAAGTCCTATTTTCGCTAGGTTCTGATACGGGTGGTTCGATCCGTCAGCCGGCTTCTTTTTGTGGTGTAGTAGGTTTAAAGCCAACCTATGGCCGCGTTTCTCGCTTTGGTCTCGTGGCCTTCGCGTCATCACTTGATCAAATTGGACCGATTACAAGAACGGTTGAGGACAATGCCTATCTGCTTCAAGCGATTTCCGGTCTTGACCCAATGGATTCAACCTCAGCAAATGTAGACGTTCCAAACTTTGCTAGTGCCTTAACAGGCGATGTAAAGGGTCTCAAAATTGCTGTCCCAAAAGAGTATCTTGGTGAAGGTGTCAGCGAATCCGTCCGCCAGTCTGTTTTAGATGCCTTAAAGGTACTCGAAGGTCTTGGCGCCGTTTGGGAAGAAGTTTCCTTACCACACTCGAAATATGCGCTGGCTGCCTACTATTTGCTTTCTTCATCAGAAGCATCAGCAAACCTAGCTCGTTTCGATGGAGTCCGTTACGGTTACCGTTCAAAGGATGCTGAAACATTAATCGATTTATATAAAAAGTCACGAGCAGAAGGCTTCGGTGATGAAGTAAAGCGCCGGATTATGCTTGGAACATTTGCTCTAAGCTCTGGTTACTATGATGCTTATTATAAAAAGGCACAACAGGTTCGGACATTAATCAAACAAGATTATGAAAATGTTTTTGCTAAATTTGATGTAATTGTTGGACCAACAACACCAACACCAGCTTTTAAAATTGGTGAGAAAATCGAAGATCCGTTAACGATGTACATCAATGATATCTTAACCATTCCATTGAACCTTGCGGGCTTACCGGGAATTTCCGTTCCGTGTGGCTTTGATGGCGGCTTGCCGTTAGGATTACAAATCATCGGTAAGTATTTTGATGAAGCAGCCATTTATCGGACAGCCCATGCGTTTGAGCAAGCAACAGACTATCATAAACAGAAACCTGGATTATAGGGGTGAAGACCGTGGAATTTGAAACAGTGATTGGACTTGAGGTCCATGTTGAGTTAAAAACAGAATCAAAAATTTTCTCGGCGAGCCCTAATCATTTTGGTGCGGAACCGAATACGAATACAAGCGTGGTTGACCTTGGTTATCCGGGAGTTTTACCTGTCCTAAATAAAAAGGCGGTTGAATTCGGGATAAAGGCTGCCATGGCGATTAATTGCGAGGTTGCCACCCATACCAAGTTTGACCGCAAGAACTACTTTTACCCGGACAATCCCAAGGCCTATCAGATTTCTCAGTTTGATAAGCCGATTGGGGAGCATGGCTATATTGATATTGAGGTAAATGGTTACACGAAGCGGATTGGGATTACGAGAATTCATTTGGAAGAGGATGCAGGAAAGCTGAACCATGGCAAAGGGTATTCACTATGTGATTACAACCGTCAAGGCACTCCGCTTGTTGAAATTGTATCCGAACCAGATATTCGCACACCTGATGAGGCCTATGCTTATCTTGAAAAATTAAAATCAATTATCCAATATACAGGTGTTTCCGATTGTAAGATGGAAGAAGGCTCACTCCGTTGTGATGCCAATATTTCAATTCGTCCTGTGGGACAAGAAGAATTCGGTACAAAGACAGAATTGAAAAACTTGAACTCTTTCAATTTTGTTCGTAAAGGTCTTGAATATGAAGAGAAGCGTCAACGTGAGGTAGTAGCTGCGGGCGGAACGATTGATCAAGAAACGCGCCGCTTTGATGAAGCGACTGGAGCCACACTATTGATGAGGGTCAAAGAAGGTTCTGATGACTATCGTTACTTCCCGGAGCCGGATTTAATGGATTTGTACATTGATGAGGACTGGAAAGCCCGCATTCTTGCGGAAATCCCGGAATTGCCGGACCAGCGTCAAAAGCGTTATATTGACGAACTTGGACTACCTGTTTACGATGCAAAAGTATTGACTGTTACAAAAGAAATGGCTGATTTCTTTGAAGCTACAGTTAATGGCGGAGCCGATGCGAAGTTAGCCTCGAACTGGATCATGGGGGATGTTTCCGCCTACTTGAATGCGGAGCAAAAGGAACTTCACCAAGTTGCCTTAACACCAGAAGGTCTGGCAAGCATGATTAAGCTCATTGAAAACGGAACAATTTCTTCAAAAATCGCTAAAACTGTTTTTAAAGAGTTGATCGAAAACGGCGGCGATGCTGAGCAAATTGTCAAAGACAAAGGGCTTGTACAGATATCCGATGAAGGAACCCTTCTTAAAATTATTTCAGAGGTATTGGATGCCAATCCGCAATCGATTGACGATTTTAAGAATGGGAAAAATAAAGCGGTTGGTTTCTTAGTAGGGCAATTAATGAAAGCGACTAAGGGGCAGGCCAATCCACAACTGGTTAATCAGTTGTTACAGCAAGAACTACAAAAGCGTTAAATGGAAGCTGGCAGAATGCAGTCTAAAAGGTTCCGTTTTCCGGCGCTTTCTAATTAAAAGACACAAGAATTGACGTATGAATTGGCATACGTCTTTTTCTTGTCGCTAATATAACCGCATCTAGGATATCAGAGGATAGCGGTTGGGGGACTTGACTAGGTTAAGCGACCGCATTGATAAATAGACGGAAAAATTCCGCTTAATTCGTAATTATTAATAAAAAGGGCTTAAATAGACGGAGAGATTCCGCCTATTGATTCGAAAAATTCAAAAATGGGGGATTTTTCTTTGCATAGCCGGAAAACCTCCGCTTATTAACTCCGAAACGAGCTCCATTCGTTATTTAAGCGGAAAATCTCCGCTTATGTTACTTTTCTATTGACCAATAACGATGCAAATAAATACAACTGTCATTTCAGCACGTATTTTAGGAAAATTACCTCAAAATGGAACCCCTTAAATGAAATCTGAAAGCTTTTTATTTTGTCGAGCGGATTTCGACATTCTTTTCTCGATTTCCCGGGAAAAAACTCATATGCTAAAAGGGTTTATCCTGTACCTAATCAAACGTTTGGTTAGTAAGGAATGTTCGGGGATGGTGTCGAAGCTTGAGAATTTCCCTAAGGAAATCCTAGTATCGACAGGTTTTTTACTTTTTACGTGGAAAATGATAACTGGGTCGACAAAGAGTTTTCACAATAAAGGGCTGAAACCCTTTTGTTATATGGCTTCATGGAAAACTAATCAAACGTTTGGTTAGTTTTATTAAAGAGTGTTAATTCAACAATATTTTTAGTGCCTTTTGCATAAAAAGCTTAATTCATAAAGGTAATCAGCCAATTTAATTAAACGTTTGATTAAATTGCAATAAGTTGAAGGATGTGGGAATTAAAAGAAATAGGGCAGCTAGGAGGCTTTGATGCCCCATTTACCGACAAACTTTTTACCTGAAAATATAGAAAAACCCTTTATTTAAAAGGGTTGAAGCTAAAACTAATCAAACGTTTGGTTAGTATTATTTTTAGCTTAAAATAGTCGAGTCGTGTAGGAATTAGCCTTTGTCCCTAAAAGGCTATCATCGCACCGCGCTCATCAAAAATAGCCGTAGGGTTCCAAGCAACTTCCCAGAGGTTATTTTCAGGGTCAGCAAAATAGGCTATGCGTCCACCCCAGAAGACATCACTTGGCTCTCGCAGTATTTTTGCCCCTGCACTTCGAATCGTTTCTATCGTTGTATCAACTTGGTCTTGGTGGTCTACGTTAATGGAAAAGGTCACACCATGAAAGCTCTCGGGAGAGTGTGTAAATTCAATGCCGGCATCCTTTGCTAATTCGGCAATTGGGTATAACGAAAGCAGGACGCCTGCTGTTTTAAAGACGGCAAATTGATCTGAGCTTATATCCGTTTCCTCCCACCCCAACGTTTGATAAAACTTTCTAAGAGCAGGCAAATCGTTCGCACCGATCGTAAGTAAGCTAACTCTTTGAGGTACCATAAGTTAATCCCTCCATAAAAATGATTTTGTATCTAATTTTCTCCTTACGGTCCATATTATCCTCCCAAACTTACGGATATAGATAGTTTAAACCAACGAATAAATGGTAAGATTTTAGGAAGATGTATTTTAAAAAAAGCGAGGTTCATATATGACTATTTACATTGCGCTGCTGAGAGGCATCAACGTTGGCAAACATAACCGGATTAAAATGGCAGACTTAAAAAGTTTATTAGAATCAATGGGGTTAGAAAAAGTGAAGACCTATATTCAAAGTGGCAATGTTTTGTTCGAATCAAACGACGAGGCCCCTCAACTTAGCAAACGATTAGAGGATGAAATAAGCAAGACCTTTGGTTTCCCGGTCCCTGTGATTTTAAGAAGCTCAGAGGAATACGAGCAGATGATCCGTAACTGCCCTTATCGGGTGGAATCACTGAAGGAAGGCGAGAGTATCCAATTAGCCTTTTTGGCTGACGAACCTTCTCTTGAGAAAGTGGACCTTCTACGTAACTACAAGAGTGACCCGGACGAATGCGTTATTTGGGGAAAAGAAGTTTATCTTTTTTTACGGCAAAGTATCCTCGATTCAAAGCTAGCAACACAGCTTCCAAAGCTAGGTGTTCCGGTAACTGTACGCAACTGGAAGACCGTCATCAAACTATCAACCATGGTTGATACGTTATAAAGATAAACAACGCTCGGATCATCGGGATCCGAGCGTTAATCATATTATTCATTTTTTAAAAGGCGAACACTTTCATTAAATTCCTTTTCGATCACATCATTTTTCTTATAAGTGATTAAGCTGATAACCACCGCTACAATTAGATTGAAGACAAAGCCCGGAACAATTTCATAAAGCCTGTCGCCAAGTCCAACATTTTTCCAAACGATAACTGTAACAGCACCAACAATCATCCCGAAGAGGGCGCCCCAATTTGTGATCTTTTTCCAGAATAAACTGAGCAAGATAATTGGTCCGAAAGAAGCCCCAAAGCCTGCCCATGCATAGGCAACAAGGTCTAATATGGTGCTATTTTGTTTGAAAGCTAGAGCAGCGGCAATAACAGAAACGAGAAGAACGGCCATTCTTCCTAAGAAGACCAGTTGTTTGTCCTTGGCGTTTTTGTTCATCACCATTTTGTATAAATCCTCAACAAGTGCACTGGAAGTTACGATTAATTGGGAAGAAATCGTACTCATTATCGCTGCAAGAATGGCAGCTAAAGCAAATCCAGCGAAGAGAGGATGGAATAAAATCTGACTTAATTCTATAAATACGGCTTCCGGATTCTTTAATACATGATCTGGATTATTGTGGAAAAATGCAATACCAATAAATCCTGTAAAGATTGTACCTATAAGTGAGATAATCATCCAGCCCATCCCAATGCGGCGGGCGCTTTTTGTTTCCTGAATCGTTTTGATTGCCATGAATCTTACAATAATATGCGGCTGGCCAAAATAGCCAAGTCCCCATGCCATGGCCGAAACAATTCCTAAAAAGGTTGTCCCTTTTAATAAATCCATTTTAGTAGGATCAATTGCTCGAATCGTTTCAAACGTTTCGGCGGGACCACCCGTGTGAAAGATTCCAATGGCGGGAACAAGCGCTAGGGCAATTAGCATCATTAATCCTTGAATAAAGTCTGTATAACTTACCGCCAGGAATCCACCAAATAAGGTGTAGGCAACCGTAACGCCGCCAACAATTAACAGTCCGGTATGGTAGCTTGTGCCAAACGAACTCTCAAAAAAGACTGCTCCGGAAACCATCCCGGAAGAAACATAGAAAGTAAAGAAGATAAGAATAACAATACCTGAAACAATACGGAGTAGCTTTGTGTTGTCCTTAAAGCGGTTCTCAAGATAGCTAGGAATCGTGATGGAATCATTGGCAACTTGAGTATATGAACGTAAGCGAGGTGCTACTAATAACCAGTTAAGGTAAGCGCCAATCGTTAAACCGACGGCGATCCACGCATCGGCTAAACCGGTTACATAAATTCCCCCAGGTAAGCCCATTAACAGCCAGCCGCTCATATCAGCAGCCCCGGCACTTAACGCGGTTACAGCAGGTCCTAAAGACCTTCCCCCAAGCATGTAATCCGTAAGATTGCTAGTCTTTCGATAGGAATACCAGCCGATAAAAAGCATCGCGGCAATATAGATTCCTATGGAAAGTAGTTGTAGTGACTCGTTAGACATATATTTCCTCCCCTTGAAGTTATTTTAGAAAATACTTTTAATAATATTTCCTATATATAAAATATTCTATCAACTTTAAATTACTATTACTAGTGTAAAAATATATTATTGAATTAATAGTAAAAAAAGCTTGTAGAATAATATTGGTAAATCTTATAAGCAGTTCAATTGTTACGTGTTGTTGAAAAGTCTATGATTGAAGAAAATGGAAGGGGTGCTGTGAAAATGGATTTAAACCAATGGTTTCAAAAAGGGTTGACTGTGGATGAGTACATAAACGCAATGACAACCAATAAAGAGGAAATGCTTACAATCTATAAGCAATTTACCTTAACAGATGAAGACAAGAATAAACTTGAGGCGTTACGGCCGCAAAAATTACGAGTGATTGTCCTATCTGAGGATTGGTGTGGGGATGCGATGCTTAATAACCCTATTTTGCTGAGAATAGCCGAAGCTGCCGGAATGGAAGTCCGTTTCGTGCTCCGCGATTCAAATCTGGAGTTAATGGACCAATATTTAACCAACGGCACATCGAGAGCCATTCCGATTTTTATTTTTATCAACGAAGAAGGAAATGAAGTCGGTGTTTGGGGACCAAGAGCACCGGAAATGCAGGCGTTTGTAATGGAAAAGCGTGCAGCTTTGCCGGATAAAGATGCCGAGGATTTCCAGGCAAAACAAACGGAATTGTTTAAGAGTCTAAGAGCAACCTATCAAACAGATACAACGATTTGGCAAACCGTTGCCACTAGTATCTTTGCAACACTTATAAAATAAAGAAAAGTATAAATTTCGACTTTGAAAATTGTCCAGCTCCAGCGCCCTAGCGGCTAGTGTCCTTCGCTCTCCGCCCTACGATAAGTCAAGCACGAATGCGCCTCCGGCTCTTCGTGTTTCCTTTAGCTAATCATAATTTATTCCATAAATTATAAACGCATAAATTCAACTATACCTCTGTCTTCGCCTAACGGCTTGCCAGTCGGCAAGTTTACATTTATCTCAGTTGGAGCGCTCCAGGCCATACGCCGCTGAACAGGGCGCTTGCGCTTTTCTTATTTTAAAAACTGCTGTTCTTTGGAGGGATGCGATCGTTAATCAATTTTTTATCGTTGATTTTTGGTTCAATACCGAGAATAAAGTTACGAATATTTGAGCGGTGCAAATAAATTAGGAATAACGAGAATAATGTAAAGATAAGTTCAAATTCTAATTTGGAAGACATCAAAGAATAGACGAGCATACTAATACCAACGGTAATGGAGCCAATAAAGACATACTTTGTTAAAAAGATGACTAAAAAGAAAGCAACATACGCAATAACTAATAGATAAATATTAGCGATTAATAAGGCCCCTGCGGTGGTGGCAATCGCTTTTCCACCCTTAAAGCCTGCAAAAATCGGAAAGCAATGCCCAACAACAGCCGCTAACCCAAAGTAAAGGGGTTCTGCATCAAGATGAAAGTAGATGGGCAGGTAGGCTGCCAAGGAGCCTTTGGCAAGGTCTATGATCAATACGAAAATAGCTGACTTCTTACCGAGAACTCTCAAAGTATTGGTCGCACCAGGATTTTTACTGCCATGATCCCTGATATCCACCCCAAAAACCAACTTGCCCACGATTAGCGCTGTGGGAACGCCTCCAATTATGTAGGAAGCTAGAATCAACAGCCAGAACATAAGCACCATCCCCCCATCTATTCTTTTAATAAATTCGTATTATTTATAGATAATATCACAATTCAGTGGTAGTATTTTGTTGAATTCTCCCGATATAATTACTAAATGACATACATACAGTACATGATGAACGACATTACCTCTTGAAAAGGATGATCTATTTGAGTCAGAAGTTTAAAGTTCAAAAACCAAAAATCCCAGCCCAGTTAACTCCCTTTGATTATAATGAAAGAGAAGATTCATATATTAACATGGCGCTTATTAGCGACTGTTCAATTTCACAAGAGGAAGTTGAAAAGGTAAGATTCGAAGAGGTTGTATTTAGAAATGTTACATTTCTAGATGGATCATTTCGCTTTGTTCAATTAACCGATGTTATTTTTGAACGGTGCGACTTATCCAATGTGGACTTTACTGATGGAATCATCCACCGTGTCGAGTTTCGGGATTGCAAGCTATTAGGATTAAATCTTGCTGATGCTGCGCTAAGAAATGTCTTATTTGAAAATTGTAATCTAAATATGGGCTCGTTCGGATATGCTGATTTGAAGGAAATAAGGTTTGAAAATTGTTCCCTTCGCAGTGCAGATTTTTACGAAACAAAGCTTAATAAATTAGGGTTTAAAGATTGTGATCTCGAAGATGCGAATTTTACAGGAACCACACTTAAAGGAGTAGATCTCAGCACCTGTAAATTTAACCACCTAAATCTATCACTAGATAGTGTAGCCGGGTGCATAGTTTCTGCAGATCAGGCGATTGGATTTGCGAGGCTGTTAGGATTGGAAATTAAAGAGTAAACTTTGTAAAACCGTGCGGTTGCTACCCGCACGGTTTTTACGTTTAACCACCACTAATATCACCATGGTATGATAAATAGAATGGGGAAAAATATTTTTTAAAATAATGTAGGGGTTTTTCAATTACCTTTCGTCTATTAAGGTGAGTAACAAAAAAGGAAAGGGGGAGAGAACCATTAATGAAGAAGCATTAATAGAAAAGGTGTTGGATGGCAATGATCATGCCTTCCGCCTTTTGGTTGAGAAGTACCGCAATGATGTGTTCCGGACCATCTTTGCCGTACTTCGCGACCAAAAGGAAGCAGAAGATGCAGCACAAGAAGTATTTATGAAAATCTATCTGTCTCTCCCCCAATACCAAAATCAAGGTTTCAAAACGTGGATAACGCGAATTGCGGTTAATCAAGCGATAGATATCAAAAGAAAACAGGTGAGAAGAAGAGAGGAAGTGGCAGAAGAGCTCGAGTTGCCGTTAGTAGGGACAGCGAAGGATAGTGTGGAAAAAGAGATCATTGAAACGGACCGAAGAAGGCTCGTCAGGAGAAAGCTTGATGAACTGCCGGACAACTACCGTGATGTCATCTACGGATTTTACATTGCGGAAAAAAGCTATCAGCAAATGGCTGAGGAGCAAAATGTCCAGGTGAAAACAATCGAAATGAAGCTGTACCGGGCACGCCATTGGATGAAAAGGAATTGGAAGGAGGACGATTTTTCATGAAGCACTACAACTATGATGAGTGGCTGCAATACGTTAAGGACGAAATTAATGAAAAAGACAAACAGGAACTAGAAGATCATTTATATACATGTGACCAATGTCTAACCCATTACTTACTGGCGATCGAAGCAAATGAAACATCGCTTCCAATTCTATCAGACATGAGCGAGTTTACCGATTTGGTCATGGCAGAGGTCTCGAAACAAAAAATTGTGGTGCCTGACACCACTGGTAACTTTAACACTATGTTAATGGTTCCTTCGGTGCCTGACACCAAAACCAAAATTAAGAAAAAACCTTTTTATCAGCAGGCGTTGTTCCATTATTTACTAGCGGCCGCGGCGACGATTTTGTTGACCTTCACGGGTGCTTTCCAATCGCTCGCTACGTATGCGAATGCGTTAGAAAGCCCGAAACAGCAAGTTCAGGAAAAGAAGCCTTCGGTGACAGAGGGAGTTATTAATAAAACTTTTGCATGGATGGATTCACTAGAAAAGAAGGGGGCAGTTAAGAAATGAAAAATCCGACAAAAGCATTGACCTTATCCTTATTCCCTGGTCTTGGTCATATTTATTTCGGCAACATGTTTCGCGGAGTACTTTATCTAATAGCCGTAATGGGGCTGGCATTCGTCACGGTCATTGGGTTAGCAACGAACAATGAGCAATTGGGCATCGCTACCTTTATGCTGGGACTGTTCCTTTACCTCATCAGCTTTATCGACATGGGTGTGCAGATCTCCAAACATAAAAAAGCGCTGAAGTCAGCGAATCCGGATGAACCTCAGCTACAGGCTGCCCAAGATTCAGAACGATTTTATACGATTGTTTTATCGTTTATCCCAGGCTTAGGTCATTTCCAGATTGGTTTGATGAACAGGGGCTTAACGCTTTTGGCCACGTTTTTGGGGCTGGGGGTTATGGTTACCTTTGTAACGGCTCTTTCCAATCGTAGTGAATTTATGGTCTTCATGGCCGCCCTGCCAATTATTTGGGTCTACGGATTCTTTGATGCCGTTCAGCAGGTGAATAAAAAGCAGCGCGGTGAGGAGTTAGTTGATCGTACGATTTTTGAAGACTTTGAAATGCGCCGCGAGGATGGAAAAAAGAGTAAGTCGATTGCGACCTTTCTTTCAATCTTCCCAGGGGCTGGCCATCTCTATATAGGCCTACAGCGCCGAGGCATCCAGCTAATGGCAGCATTTCTCTTTTCTATCTATATTTTAGATATCTTACGGCTAGGTATCTTCTTGTTCTTGATCCCAATCATTTGGTTTTACAGCTTTTTTGATGCAATGCAAAAGGTTTCAAAGTACGGCGAAGACGAGATGGAGGACGTTCCGATTATTGCTTACTTCCTTAATCATCAGAAATGGGTCGGCATTGGCCTAGTCTTGTTAGGACTTTACTATCTCGTGATGAACGTCCTGCTTCCAGCTTTTTCGCCATTCATAAACAGGCTGATTAATATCGATGTGATGTATTGGGTTCAAGGTTATTTTCAAACGGGGCTTGTTTGTCTGTTGTTGATAGGCGGAGGAATCAAACTTTTATCTGGAAGCAAGCAAAAGCAGGGGGCTGAAAAGAATGAGTAGGTGGGGAAAAACAATTGCAGGCGCAGCAATTATCGGATTCGGGATTGGGTTCCTTTTTAGAAAAAGAAAGGGAGGGGAAGCAGCATGAGAACATGGCGTGTTGGAACGTTTTCGATGGGGGCCTCACTCGTTTTCCTTGGTCTCTTCCTGTTCTTTTCAAAGTTTTTGGGGTTAGATCTTGTACAGGTGATGACGGCTTGGTGGCCGCTTTTATTGGTTGTCCTTGGGATTGAAATTCTCGTTTATTTATTTTTGTCACGACAGGAAAAGCCAGTGTTAAAATATGATTTCCTTAGTATTTTCTTTGTCGGAGTGATTGGAACGGCAGGGATTGTGTTTGCGATTTTAAGTACAACAGGAATTATGGGGAAGGTAGAAGAAGTGATGGCGAGGGAAGAGCGCTCGTTTGAACTGCCTGATTTCTCCTACCAAATCGATGACAGTATCAAACGGGTCGTCGTCAGGACGGTTGGCCATCAGATGACGATCGAGTCCACGGAGGATAAGGAAGTTTCTTTGTTCGGCACCTACCGGGTCCAAACAGCTAAAAAGGCGAAGTTACTCGAAAGTGCAGATAATGTAATTTCGGCAAACCAAAAGGGGGATACGCTTTATTTAAATATGAAGTCCCTGCCAAACGATATTGGCTTGTTTAATGGATATGGAGAGACGGCTGCGACGCTTTTGGTTCCGAAGCATGTAAAGCTTGAGGTGAATGGCAGTGATAATGCACTCACTTTGAAGCCGCGCACACTCGAGAACGACTGGAATATTGAAAGTGTATCATCGATTGTCGTCGATGTGGCGGAAAAGAGTAATCTGAAGGTGGATGCCATCGGTGCCCAAGAGGTAAGAGGGAAAGAGGGCGACTGGAAGGTGGCAAAGGAAAAGGCGGATGATGGACCGGATAATAGCAGGAAAAATGCGGTTTATCAAGCGGGCGAAGGAAAATACCATATTACAATTGCCAATGCCTATGAGATCAGCTTAAATACAAATCAGTAAACCGGCGCTTCCGCTTTTTGTTTTTTTTTGCAAAAAGATAAAAAAGAGGTATGATAGGAAATGGATGTTTGAAGATTATTAGTAGATACGCTTGCAATATGTTTGTTAGTACGAATGATAATTGGTAGAATATTGAAGTGAGTGGGACGTTATTACCGATGTTGATTTCAAAAATAGGATGATGAAACGATGAAAAGAGCAAGACTGATTTACAATCCTACCTCAGGACGTGAAATTCTAAAGCGGAATCTACCGGAAATTCTCCAAAAGCTAGAAATAGCTGGGTATGAGGCTTCTTGTCACGCAACGACTGGGGCAGGGGATGCGACGGAAGCAGCACGGTTAGCTGTTGAGCGTAAGTATGATATTGTCATCGCAGCGGGCGGTGATGGAACGATTCACGAAGTGGTCAATGGTCTCGCAGAACAGGAGTATCGGCCGAAGTTAGGAATTATTCCTGCCGGAACAACCAATGATTTTGCCCGTGCCTTGCAAATTCCGCGAGATATCGGAGCTGCAGTGGATATTATTACAAAAGGGGAAATGATTCCAGTCGATATTGGGCGCATCAATGATCGATATTTTATAAATATTGCTGGCGGCGGTAGAATCACCGAGCTTACATATGAGGTACCAAGCAAATTGAAAACGATGCTCGGCCAACTGGCCTACTATTTAAAAGGGATGGAAATGCTGCCTTCCATTAAACCTTCTGATGTTTCTATTGAGTATGATGGGAAATTGTTTGAAGGGGAAGCGATGCTGTTTCTTGTCGGCCTGACCAATTCGATTGGCGGCTTTGAGAAACTGGCGCCTGATGCCTCCATAAATGATGGCTTATTTTCACTGTTGATCCTGAAGAAGACCAATCTTGCTGAGTTTATCCGGATTGCCACATTAGCTCTTCGCGGGGAGCATGTCAATGATCCGAATGTCATCTACACACAAGCCAACCGTATTAAAGTTCATGCGACGGAAAAGGTTCAATTAAACTTGGATGGTGAATTTGGCGGATTGTTGCCAGCTGAATTTGAAAACCTCTATCGTCACTTGGAAGTATTTGTACCACTTGAAGATATTCGTCCGAATGACCGTCCAACGGATTGGGAACCAGGAAAGAGATATAGCTAAGAGAGTTCGTTCCATTGGGGCGGGCTTTTTTTTGCATATGAAAAAGGGGAATTTGAAAGTGTTCTAGAATATTTTGTATGATGGACGGTAAATGGTTGTAAAGAAATAAAGGGGGAGATGGGAATTGAAGGCGTTAATTAATATTGATTATACCTATGATTTTGTAGCGGTGGATGGGGCATTAACGTGCGGGGAGCCCGGACAAAGGATTGAAGGGAAGATTGTTGCGTTAACGAAAGAGTTTATGGAGAGTGGGGATTATGTGGTCTTTGCCATAGACGTCCATGACAACGGAGATGAATTCCATCCGGAAACAAAACTGTTCCCGCCACATAATCTGCGTGGAACCTCAGGCAGGGAATTGTTTGGATCCTTGAAAGAGGTATATGAAAGGAATCGTCAGCTTGAAAACGTTGTGTTTATGAATAAAACGCGATACTCTGCGTTTGCTGGAACGGACCTTGAAATCAAATTACGAGAGCGTGGAATTACCGAAGTCCATTTAGTCGGCGTTTGTACGGATATTTGCGTCTTACATACCGCAGTTGATGCTTACAATAAAGGCTTTAAGATTGTCGTTTACAAGGATGCCGTTGCTTCTTTTAATCAGGCAGGTCATGAATGGGCCATTGGACATTTTGAACAATCCCTAGGAGCAAACGTTAAATAGACTTCCGAGGGTAATATTGGTTATAATGATGGAAAAGCTGAAATAGTACTTCGGGGGTCAGATTATGAAACACTTTTATCAGGATGATAGTTTAACTCTGCATACGGATCTATATCAGATCAATATGGTAGAAACGTATTGGAGAGATGGGATACATAATAAACGTGCGGTCTTCGAACTATTTTTCCGCAAGCTACCGTTTGGGAACGGTTATGCAGTATTCGCTGGATTGGAGAAAGTCATCCAGTATATTCAAGGCTTCCGTTTTAGCGAGGAAGACCTCGAATATTTGCAAAATGAAGTAGGTTATAAGGAAGACTTTATCCAATACCTTAAAAGTATCAGTTTCACCGGAACTATCTGTGCGATGAAAGAAGGAGAGCTTGTTTTTGGTAATGAACCGATCTTACGAGTCGAGGCTCCACTTGCGGAAGCGCAATTGATTGAAACAGCGCTGCTTAACATTGTGAATTACCAAACATTAATTGCGACGAAGGCATCGCGAATCAAACAAGTCGTCGGCGCTGAAGTGGCAATGGAATTTGGGACAAGGCGGGCCCAGGAGATGGATGCAGCGATTTGGGGAACGAGAGCCGCATACCTTGCTGGTTTTGAATCAACGAGCAACGTAAGAGCGGGGAAACTGTTTGGTATTCCTGTATCCGGAACACATGCCCATTCAATTGTCCAAGCTTATAAAGATGAATACACGGCTTTCATTAAATATGCAGAAACACATAAGGATTGTGTCTTTTTGGTTGATACATATGATACACTTCGGCTCGGCGTTCCAAATGCGATTAAAGTTGCAAAAGAGTTGGGGGATAAAATTAATTTTATCGGTATTCGCCTGGATAGCGGGGACCTTTCTTACCTTTCGAAGGAAGCAAGGAAAATGCTGGATGAGGCGGGATTCGCGAATGCTAAGATTGTGGCTTCAAGTGATTTAGATGAATATACAATAATGAGTTTGAAATCACAGGGGGCAAAAATTGACAGCTGGGGAGTGGGCACGAAGCTAATTACCGCTTACGACCAGGCTGCACTTGGTGCGGTTTATAAAATTGTGTCGATAGAGAATGATAACGGAAAAATGGAGGATACGATTAAAATTTCTTCCAATCCGGAAAAGGTTACAACACCGGGATTGAAGCGGGTTTATCGGATTATCAATAATACAAACCACCATGCGGAAGGGGATTATATTGCTTTAGCGGATGAAAAGCTCCCGGAAAAGCGGTTACGGATGTTCCATCCTACCCATACGTATATGAATAAGGTGGTTACCAACTTTACAGCAAAAGAATTACATAATGAAATTTTTTCTAAAGGCGAGCTTGTTTATGACATGCCTTGCTTGGAAGAATCTCGTGATTATTTAAAGCAAAACCTTGATGCCCTTTGGGACGAGTATAAGCGGATTACAAATCCGGAGGATTATCCCGTCGACTTGAGCCAAAAATGCTGGGATAATAAAATGAGAAATATTGAAGAGGTTAAAGAAAAAGTTGAAGCAATGAAAAAGTAGCCATGTGATTTCTACTTTACAAAAAAGGGCAGACTTCAGTGGGGGATGAATTTCCTCCCCCCTCCGAGTCTGCCCTTCGTTTATTTTTGCTTAAAGAAATCGACAAAAGCATGGAAAATCTCGACACCTTGGTAAGTTAACATGCTTGCAGCTGATAGTGAAAAGAAGCCGATGATTACAAAGCGCATCCACATATATATTTCCTCCCTTTTTTGGTGTTAGCTTATAATTCGGGAGAGTGGATCACATAGTTTGATTGGTGAAAAATAGGGATAAGGAAAATGTGGCTTTTTTTCAAAATTATTGACAAATAAATGAGCGGTACTGCAGCTGCTAAAAGGATGAATGTAAGCACAAAATGAATTTGAATGACTAGGGGCAGCTTTTTTTCATTATCCCATTGCCCTTTTGAGGCACCATCATCTACATTGATGACAGCTTTGAAATTTGCTTGTGAGTGCGGAAGTGAATAGGCCAAGTGGTTGAAGGTGAAGGCAAGAAAGGCAAGGAGTAAAGGCACGGCAAGATTTTTTTTCAACTTGATCATTATCCACTCCTTCCAATAATGAGATTGTTTTAATCATATACACTTTTATTATATTTGGAAATAAAAATATTCTGACAATTTTCTTGCCTTTTTTATAAAAAGGGCGTTTGTCCTATTGAAGTTTCGCAAACGGTCAGGCTTTGTGTTACAATCTTAGCTAGTCAAAACATGCAAAGGAAGAAACGAATGAGCAGAATTGTACCGGTAACTAAAAATGATTATATAGATGTTGTTTTTGAAGATTTAACCCATGACGGAGCGGGTGTGGCCAAGATTGATGGCTATCCGTTATTTGTTCCCAATGGACTGCCTGGAGAAAAAGCAAAAGTTAAGGTGATTAAGACGGGCAAAGGCTACGGCTTTGGACGTTTGCTTGAGATTTATGAGAAAAGTCCTTACCGAGTAGAGATTGAGAGCAGTGAGCTTCATAAATATGGTGGCTGCCAGCTCGAGCATATTAGCTATGAAGGACAGCTGAAATATAAAGAAAACCAAGTCCGTCAGGTGCTCACACGCATCGGTAAACTGGAAGATGTCGTTGTTCACCCGATTTTGGGAATGGACAATCCCGTGCATTACCGCAACAAGGCACTGGTACCGGTTGGGGAAAAGGAAGGCAAACTGATTGCTGGCTTTTTTAAACCGAGGAGCCATGAAATTGTGGATACAAATGAGAGTATCATTCAGCTGCCTGAAATCAATGAAGCGGTACAGGTCGTAAAGGAAATTTGCAGTGACCTAAGGATTCAAGCGTATCATGAGGAATCACATAAAGGTGTACTTAGACATATTATGGCCCGTTATGGTCAACAAACGGGTGAACTCATGGTGGTCGTTATAACAAGGACGGCTGACCTTCCTCATAAAGACAAGCTGGTCGAGCAAATTGTAGCGCGACTCCCGAATGTGAAATCGATTGTTCATAATGTGAATTCAAAGCGGACCAACGTGATCATGGGCGAGAAAACGAAAGTTTTGTGGGGGAATGAAGTCATTTATGACTTTATCGGTGATGTGAAATTTGCCATTTCTGCACTGTCCTTTTATCAAGTAAATCCCGTTCAAACCAAGGTTTTATATGATAAAGCCCTTGAATATGCCGACCTCAGGGGGAAGAAACTGTCATTGATGCCTACTGTGGAATCGGAACAATTTCTTTATTTTTAGCACAAAAAGCAAGGCAGGTATTCGGCGTCGAAGTGGTTCCGGAGGCAATTGAGGATGCGAAGCGGAATGCAGAATTAAATGGTATGACGAATACAGAGTTTGCGGCAGGTGAGGCGGAGGTTGTGATTCCGAAGTGGTATAAAGATGGAAATTCCGCTGATGTCTTGGTCGTTGATCCGCCGCGTAAAGGCTGTGATGAGGCTTTGCTGCAAACGATTATTGAGATGAAACCGAAAAAGGTTGTTTATGTATCCTGTAATCCAGCTACCCTTGCGAGGGACTTGCGGATATTGGAGGACGGAGGATATAAAACGATGGAAGTTCAGCCGGTTGATATGTTTCCGATGACAACGCATGTGGAGTGCGTTTCGCAACTCATTTTAAGGAAAGGCAACTAACCCATTACATTGGGCGTTGCCTTTTTAGTTTTTTTCTAACGGGGTGACAAGCTGTATTTTGGTGTTTTATTTATCCGGAAAAGCGTCCCTGAAACACGGTCATACCTTAAGGGAAATTGAAAAGATTGGAGAAAATAAACTGAACGTTGTTCACGTAATTGTAGTAAATTTTTAGAAAAAACAAAATTATTGTGAAATGCAGTATGATATAATTCTACCGAAAAGGAGGTAGAATAATGTCGAAACTACCATAAAAGTAATAAATATTATCGAATTTAATCCCTTTCTATTAAATCTGCAATCTTCCCCTTTCATCCTCATCATTTTAAATCCACTACATGCGCCTCTTTAATAACTTCTTGTTAAAATGCTGAAGCGAATAAAATCACTTAAAAACTAAAATCAATGGGAATATTGCCGCTAAAATTGAAGTTACTGAAAAAGGAGCGGTATTATGCTAGCAGTGCTGAGTAAGATGGCTAAAGGGATCTCTGTTTGTTATTCAGAGGTTTTCCCCAATGCAAACGACGATTATTTCCACTTTGTTTATATCGGAAAGATATATGTGGTCGCTGACTCATATTGTATGAATCCAGATTGTACATGCCAAGAGGCAGTTCTAAACTTTGTTCAAGCCTTTCCGAAGGAAGGTAAGAAAGCTGACAGTTTCATGGTAAGGTATAAACTTAACGGCAGGGGATATAAAATACATGACCATGGCAAATTCACCAGACGTGAAATAAAGGCCATCGTTATGCATTTTACCGCGGATAATACGACCCTAGAACTTTTAAATGAACGATTCAAACTGATGAAGGAAAAAGTAAATGAAATTCTAAGTTAAGTTCCCTAAAACTAATTATTTTTGGTAAGTAAACTTATATATATTTGAAGGAGGAGAATCAATGGGTCACGATATATCAGGATACAATAAAGCAGGAGAAGAAATTGCTTATGCTCGGTTTAGCATGGGGAATCGTAATGCTACCATACTTTATAATTTACTTGATGCAAATAATTACTATGCAGGAGTTAGTGGATCAGGCGGCAGTTCTACCTTCTCGATACAACAAATTGAAAAGGCTTTGAATGGGTACCAGCAATTTTATAAAAATAGTCATTTCTTAACTTTGGATCAAAAACAAATCTCGGATTTTATACAAAATTGTTTAGCAACCGCCAAAATAGAAGGGAGTGTAGGAGTGTATTTTGGCTAATGTTTGAATGCTTTATAGAGAAATTAAATAAGTAGTTTTCATTAATCTTAAAGAAATGCCCGGAAACAACATTCCAGGCATTTTTTATATTGGATTTCCACTTAAAATATATATATAAAACAGAGTCTAAATATTAAATAGGAATGAGCATATGGATTAAAAATATAACCGTAAAGATCATTGCGATGATTCGGTGGAACCTTTTTCGAAATCCTGATGCTTTCTTATGGCGTAAGTACCCGGCAAACAAAGTGATAATTAGAAAGATAAAGGACGAATAGCCCATCAACAGTTTGATATGACCAAAACCAATGATAGGTCCAATTTTAAAAAGATTAATCCAAGAATGCCCGATAATAAGTATGGCAGCTGAAATAGCTATTTTAATATGCCACTTCATAAAATATCTGGAAAAGGTGGCAAGCCGAATCTTTATTTTTCTTTGTTTGGTTTTACGAATGAGTAAAAAAATAAAATACATATTCACGTTAAAAATAAATAAGATCATAGCTATTTGAGCAGAAAATTGGCTAATTACAATTAAAATGGAGTCATGCGGGCGAAAAAACCAAATATAAATGATGGAGCCTATAATAAGTAAAACATTGGTAACCGTCCATATCCTGTGGTACACACAAATCCCTCTCTCTTTTTAAATTTGGGCATTTTAGTTTTTGCGAGGATTTAAATATTACTCATTTCAAAAATCACCAGTAAAAATACTACAAATATTAGTAGCATATTAAGGATAATAAAGATAAGTGGAACTAATATATTCCATAATACTGTAGAAAATCTACATAAGTAAAATTGTATAATTATAGTCTAGAATATTAGTTAATTGGAAAGTATGAAAGTAATAGTCTATTTCCTTGGATGCTTTAGGTGGAGGGAAGTTTATGTTCGAGCAATTAACAAAAGCTGATATAAAAGATATGTTTACAGATGCAGTTTATCGTCGTGGACTTGGTTACTTTCAAGAAGGTCGTGTCAGAGATTTATCTCATGATCCCGTTAAAAATATCTGGGGTGCCAAAGTAAGAGGGTCAAAAACCTATCTTGTGACAATTGAGGATGATGGGTTCGGAATTTCCTCAGATTGCAACTGTCCTGCCTATGATAAATACTGGGAGCCATGTAAACATATTGCTGCAGTTATGCTGAAAATTCACGACAATACCCAGGGGGAAATAGTCTTTAGTAACCCTCATCAAGAAAACCAAAGTTTTCTTGATAGGAAACGAATACAAGAGAAGGAATTTCAAAATCAACAATTGGAACTAGAAAGGAAAAGGGAAGAAAGACAAGCAGCTTATGTCAAGCAGCTGACTAATCAATTTATTCAAAACTTCTCTAGCATAGTACAAGGTAGTAAGGAACAGAAGATAGAGAGAATCAAGGAGCCTTTACTTGTAGAATGGATAATGAAAGTATATAGGCCGTACTACGCAACAAAACAATTTCTAATCTTAGAAATGAAGGTAGGCCAAAAGAGAGCCTATATTGTAAAGCATATTAAGGACTTTCTTAAGGCTATAAATATACAAGTGCAGTACCCGTTTACAAAAAGCTTTACCTATGATCCGATAGAACACGAGTTTACTCCGAATGATCTGGAGATTATTAACCTTTTACAGGAGGCAATTAAGTATGAGGAGATCTACCAGGAATTCCAATCTCCTTATAGTAGAACCTATGGTTCGTTAGATGAACGGGCGCTTACTATTCCCCCGATGATTGCGGATGAACTCCTTCGAAAGCTTGAAAACGGAGAGGTTCACTTTGAACTTGATAGAAAATCTTTTAATCAGATTGAAATCGATCAATCGGAATTGCCTTTTACGATTCAATTAGATAAAGGAAAAGCAGATGGGTTTCAATTAGATTTGACATCACTAGCAACTTTCGACTACTTAGATTTATATGGATATATCATCGTAGATCATCGCTTTTATAAGATTTCGGTTGAGCAGCAGCTGCTCATCAAGGAATTAAAAAAACTGGTGGACCAGTCAAACAATCCTGTCCTGCCAATTGCTAATGATCAAATTGAACCATTCATCTCCCAGGTGGTTCCGATAATTGACAAGATTGGTCAATTGGAGATTACGGAAAATGTCTCAAGCAAAATCGCAAAATTCCCCCTAGAGGCAAGGATTTATGTTGACCGAATCGACGATTTCCTCCAGACCTCACTGGAATTCTATTACGGTGAGAATAATATAAATCCGTTTGAACAAACGACTCCTGAAAAGAGCGGTCCTATTTTAATGAGGGATGCAGAAAAGGAACAGGCAATCATGGAAGTGTTTCAATCTACTTCTCTAAGATTCAATGAAAAACTCGTTTATGTTAAAGGGGAAGATGAGATATTCGAGTTCTTATTTGAAATTTTACCGCAGCTTGAAGACAAAACGGAAATTTTCTTAACAAGTGCCGTCAGGTCATTTGTATTACCGGACAAGCATGCACCCGTTACCACTATCGATGTCGATTCCTCAGGTAATTGGCTGGAAGTGAGCTTTGATATGGAAGGGATTGAGCAGAAGGAAATTAGAAATATTCTACAATCTGTTGTGGAGAAGAAAAAATATTATCGACTGCCAAGCGGTGCGTTTGTCTCATTGGAATCAGAAGAATTTCAAACGATTCAAAACATGCTTCAAGAGGTAAAGATTAAACCATCACAATGGGAAAAAGACACGATTCAACTTCCCATATACAGAGGAATGCAGCTGGATGAATTGGTTGATAAGGAAAACGGCGGCAAAGCCAAATTCGGAAAGCAATTTCGTCGATTATTAAACCGTTTGAAAAACCCTGAAGAGTTGGAATTTGAGTTGCCAGATTTGCTGCAGGCTAAATTGAGAGATTATCAGAACTATGGCTTCCAATGGTTTAAAACGCTTAGCTACTACCGTCTGGGCGGCATTCTTGCAGACGATATGGGGCTTGGGAAGACCGTGCAAAGTATTGCCTTTATTTTATCAGAAAGAAATGGGAACAAAAATGCGAAACCAGCGTTGATTGTAGCACCAGCATCACTCGTCTATAACTGGAAAAATGAATTTCAGAGATTCGCCCCATCATTAACAATTGATGTGTTAATTGGAACACCACAAGAGCGAATGGAACGGCTGCAAAGTGATTTGTTGCCTGATGTTTGGATAACAACTTATCCAACCTTAAGGCAGGATATTGATTCTTATGCACAGCATGAATTTAGTACGTTAATCTTAGATGAAGCACAATCGATTAAAAATTATGCAACCAAAACAGCGAAGGCGGTAAGGGATATTCATGCAGAAACATGTTTTGCACTTAGCGGGACACCGATTGAAAATTCGATTGATGAGCTTTGGTCCATTTTTCAAACGATTATGCCAGATTTCTTTCCGAATCAGAAGGCATTTCGCCAGCTTGACCCAGCTAAGGTAGCAAAAATGGTTCGCCCGTTTTTATTGCGAAGAGTTAAGAAGGATGTATTAAAAGAATTACCGGACAAAATTGAGACGGTCAACTATTCTGAGCTGACAAAGCAACAAAAAGAGCTATACTTGGCTTATCTTGAAAGAATCCAAAAGGAAACAAAAGAATCGCTTCAAGGGGAAGGATTCCAAAAAAGCCGTATGAAGATCTTGGCTGGTTTGACAAGACTCCGTCAATTATGCTGCCATCCTTCCTTGTTTTTGGAAAATTATCAAGGGGATTCAGGTAAGCTCCAACAACTAAAGGAGATTGTCAGTAACGCCATAGAGAACGGTAGGCGCCTGCTAATCTTTTCACAATTTACAAGTATGCTTGCGATTATACGTGAACAGTTATCGAGTTCTGGTTTAAACTTCTTCTATTTGGACGGTCAAACAGCACCTAAGGAGCGGATCAGAATGGTTGATCAGTTTAATCAAGGAGGGGCTGATATATTCCTCATTTCTTTAAAAGCAGGAAATACAGGACTCAATTTAACAGGAGCGGATACGGTGATCTTGTATGATCTTTGGTGGAATCCGGCTGTTGAGGAGCAAGCAGCGGGAAGGGCCCACCGAATTGGCCAAAAAAAGGTTGTTCAAGTCATCAGATTAATCACACAGGGAACGATCGAAGAAAAAATATATGAGCTCCAACAAAACAAAAAAGAACTCATCGAAACCATCGTGCAACCGGGAGACCAGATAACTCCAAGAATAACGGAACAAGAGATTAGGGAAATATTGAATATTTAGGCAGCTGTCTCTGAGTATTATATGTAAATAAAAAAGCTCTTCCTAAATATGATTAGGAAGAGCTTTTGGTGTAAATTATTATCTCGCAGCCACCTTATTTAAAAACTGTAAGGTCCGTGGATTTTTGGTGTTCTCGAATACCTCTTCCGGGGTACCTTTTTCCACGATAACTCCTTGGTCCATGAAGAGGACTTGGTCAGCAACATCTTTGGCAAAGTTCATTTCGTGGGTAACAATGACCATCGTCATGTTCTCTTTAGATAAATCCTTCATGACCTTTAGAACTTCCCCAACTAACTCTGGGTCTAAGGCAGAAGTAGGTTCATCAAAAAGTAGTACTTTTGGATCGATTGCCATAGCTCGGGCAATCCCAACACGTTGTTGTTGTCCTCCGGATAGTTGATGAGGATACATCTCGGCCCGCTCTTTCAAACCAACTTTATCTAGAAGGGTTCTTGCTTTATGTTCTGCTTCTGCTTTTGACCGTTTAAGAACAGTTGTCTGTCCTTCCATTACATTTTCAAGTGCAGTCAAATGTGGAAATAGGTTGTAATTTTGAAAGACCATGCCCGTATTTTTTCGAAAAGAAACAAGTTCTTTTGACCTCAATTTATTATTTTGGTCAAAATTGATGGTTTGATTTCCAAGTTCGATTGAGCCTTGGTTTGGTAATTCTAGTAGGTTAAGACAACGAAGGAGTGTTGTCTTTCCTGAACCGGATGGACCGATAATTACGGCTGTCTTTCCTTTGGGAATGGTCAGGTCAATTCCTTTTAATACTTCAAGCTGATCAAATCGTTTATGCAAATTATTGATGTGAATCATTGTATCATCTCCATTATTTAGCTACGCTTCGCTCAAATCGAATCTCCATTTTTGTCTGGAAATAAGAAAGTACAGTACTGAAGATTAAATAGATAAAGGCGACTTCAATGTAAATCCACAATGGCTCATAGGTAGCAGCAGCGATTTGTTGACCTTTTTGGAAGAGTTCAGTAACCGTAATTGTTGCTGCCAAGGAAGTATCTTTTACTAGACTAATAAAAGAGTTTCCTAGTGGTGGTAAAGACACACGAATGGATTGAGGAATGATAATTCGTCTCATCGCCTGTGATTTGGACATGCCAATTGAAAATGCAGCTTCCCACTGCCCCTTAGGAATTGAAAGTATCGCTGCCCTGATAATTTCCGAACTGTAAGCACCTTTGTTTAATGTAAAAGCAATGACAGCAGCCGGAAATGGATCTAGTGTTATTCCCATACTTGGTAATCCGTAAAATAGAATAAAGATTTGTACGAGTAAGGGAGTGCCGCGGAAGATCCAAACATAAAATTTGGCAACGGCGTTTATAACTTTCATGTTGGATAGACGTGCCAGTGCGATAAAGAAGGCTAAGATTAACCCTAAAACAAAGGTGATTAGTGTTAATGGAATTGTAAACTCCATTCCGGCTTTTAATATAGGAAAAAAGGAATCACTAAGGATTCCTATAATTCGATCTATGCGTTCTTGATCTGCAACCATTTTGTTCCATTCCTTTACTTAGATACGTCCGCATTAAACCATTTTTTAGAGATTGTTAGGTACGTACCATCTTTTTTCATTTCTGCAAGTGCACCATTAATTGCATCTACTAGCTCTTTATTTCCTTTACGGAAGAGGAATGCATTACTTGTTGCGTCTGCTTCTTCATAAACCTTTTTAATCGGAAGGTCTGGACGTTGTTTCTTTAAATCTAGGTATGAAAGGCTATCATTAATTGTTGCGTCAATACGTTTTGAAGTGATAAGGTCGATCGATTGATTAAATCCTTCTACAACTGTATTAGTTGCTCCATGTTCTTCAGCAATTTTGCGGTAATTACTATCTAATGATTGTCCTACTTTTTTACCTTTTAAGTCATCAAGAGTTTTAATATCGTTATTGTTCTCATGAACAACAAGAACAGCTTTTGAGACGATATACGGTTCAGACATATCATATTTCTCTAAACGGTCTGGACGAACAGCAACTTCGTTTGCTACCATGTCATAACGCTTCGCATCAAGACCTGCGATCATGCCATCCCATTTTGTTTCAACGAAAACGGGCTTAATATCTAATCGTTTAAATACTTCTTTAGCAATTTCAATATCGAAACCTGTTAGTTTTTGAGAATCATCATGATAAGTAAAAGGAGCGTATGTACCTTCTGTACCGATGGTAATTTCACCTTTTTCTTTGATTTGATCATATAGGCTTGTAGCCTTAGCAGAACTTACCTTTTCCTCTTTACTGCTGCAAGCACCTAAAGCGGCAGTAAGAAGGAGAGCTAGAAAAACAACTGCGAATTTCTTCATATTTGGACATCTCCTAGTATTTTGATAGGTTTTATATAAAATGACTTTACTAGAATAATATACATCAAAATAAATGTCAATCTAAAGGGGAGATATAGTCTAAAAAAAGAGTCCATTTCCTATTTCTAAGAGGATATGAACTCTTTTAGTATATTTTAATTTATTCCTCAAACCATAATCGCGTTTTGTCATCAGGGTCACCATTGTAATTAATCCGTATTTCCTCGCCGGCTTCTATGTCGGAATAGGCATAAAAGTTAATGGTTCTCTTTTTTAATTTTCTTTTAAAGATGGCATTTGGTGTGCGGGAATGATTAAATAGGGACCCAATTCCTAAGGCTAACGCGCATTCATCGAAATCCTTTCCCCACCAGAATACATAGTCGATCAAGGTTGTTTTTTCCAAATACTTAAACTCTTCTTTTGGAAAAATGATGACAGGTGAAACCTCCAGAAGTTCATCTTTCTTTATATCCTGAGTGGCAAAAATTCCTCTCCCGTATTGAGATTGCCTTACCTCCAACATAGCTCTATTTACCTCCATTTTTCAAACATCTCAGTTGCATTTATTTATTAAGGTATGAAAAAGGAAAGTGTTTGGTATGGGTCCACTGTGCAGATGTTGTAATCATCGTTGGACAACGATTTAACTTTCTATATCCAATTTATGGTTTTATACTAAAGAGAGAAGAGCTAATTGGATTGTCGTTGTCACTAGTATATAAAACGAGGTGGGATAAATGGTGAATTCATCTTATCGAAAAGATGTAGAACGTTTTTTTACCGGCCAAGAAAAACACATTTCGTTGTTCCAAGCTGTTGAAGAGACGATCAATTCAATCGGTCCAGTAACCATTGAAGTGAAGAAATCCGTTATCTCAATTGGAACAAAAACAAAATTTGCCTGGATATGGATGCCTCAGCCCTGGTCAAGTACACGTCCTGAGGATTGCCTTGCCCTGACCTTTGTGGTTGACCGGTATATTGAAGATGAAAAAATTGTTGAAGCGGTTGAGCCATACCCTGGCCGCTGGATTCACCATGTGATTATTAAAATGGAAGCTGATTTGAATAAGGATGTATATCAGTGGCTTAGTGAAGCTTATACTTTTTCTCAAAATAGAGGGCGGTAATCAACGGATGCATGGATTAAAAATGTTTTTGGAGAAGGATATCAATAAAAGATATTGAATTTAATGACAGTTTCCTACTTATTTTATGGGGATGATGGCTTGGAGAAAAAGATTTATGTGATAAGGCATTGTGAGGCAGAAGGGCAGCCAAAAGAGGCTCCACTTACCGAAAATGGTATCCAGCAAGCAGTTGATTTAGCCGGATTTTTTGTAGATGTAAAGATTAACCGAATCATTTCAAGTCCATTTCTACGGGCTATCCAATCGATTGAGCGGGTTGCCAAACGTGCAAAAGTAAATATTGAGGTTGACGAAAGGTTAGCTGAGAGGATATTAAGTGCGAAAATGTTACCTGATTGGCTTGAAAAACTAAAAGCTACATTTGATGACTTGGACTTAAGGTTCGACCGAGGGGAGTCCAGTCGGGAAGCAATGGACCGCATTGTTGGTGTTGTCGAGGAGATTTTTAAAAGTGATTCAGAAAATAATCTCATCGTTACTCATGGGAATTTAATGTCCTTATTAATTAAAAATTACCTACCTGACTTTGGCTATGAGGAATGGAGACAGCTTAGCAATCCTGACGTGTATCTCTTGAAGTTAACGAATAAGGAATTTACTTTTGAGAGACTATCCACTGAAAAATAATGGGCAAGTGGCGGGTACCTTGAAAGACTCAAAAGGTTCCTATTATATTCAATTTTAAAAAGTTGCTTCAATTGATGCGAATAAAATGGACGTTCAGATGAATTATCAATCGGATCAATTAGATGACAGGGATTCCTATGTAACAATTGAGTTTTATAACAATATTAATAATACATTGCAATTTTTGGGTTTTACCCAAATTGATACTTACGGTACAGATAACGGCGTGATGTCAAATATTTTATGTTTATGCAAAGGATGCAGCAGGGAATACCAGTAAGTTGGCAAAATTAACTGTGAAGAAATAATCGAATTTGGAAAAGTGATACAAAGGGCTAACAAGGAAGTGTGTCAGCCTTTTTGTATTGATGATATAGGTGAAATCTGCGTAAACCGTTATACTAAGTGTGGAGTTGATTTGGATGGATACACATCAGTTGGACACACGAATTGAAACACTTGATTATTTGCGGGGATTTGCGCTCCTGGGCATTATTCTGGTGAATATCATTTCGTTATTGTCGGTTAAATTACCCGTTCCTGGAACCACGGATGCATCGTATTTAAGATTTTTATATTTGTTTGTCGAAGGTCGCTTTTATACGATCTTTACCTTTTTATTTGGTGTGGGGTTCTATATTTTTATCTCACGGGCCAATGCGAAGGGGAAAAATGGCTATGTTATGTTTTTGCGGCGGCTACTTGTACTGTTTCTCTTTGGGTTAGTGCATGTACAATTTCACCCGGGGGAAGCCCTAACAATTTACGCCATTTGCGGTTTGATCATTTTGCCTTTTTACAAAGCTAATAAGCTAGTAAATCTTTTGTTTGGAACGGCAATGTTGGTCGTGTTGGGCCTTTTTGCAGAAAAAATCTTCATGGTTGTTCCACTAATGTTGTTGGGCGTTGCTGCTGGGCAATATAGATTCTTTGAACGAATTTCACTACATGGGAAAAGGATAGTAATTTTTACTGGCATAATGTTCGTATTAAGTGTCGCGGGGCTTGTGTATCAATATCAACATGTTCCGTCTGTGTTTGGAAATGGATCGGGTGCCGATTCCTTGGAAACACAGCGATTCTTACAGCTTGGAATTACAATAGGTCCCATTGTCTCTGCTTTTTATGCAGGACTGCTAATATTGCTTCTTAACCTTCCAATTGTCCGGAAGGTTCTGTCACCTCTAAAGAGCTATGGACGAATGGCGCTAACAAACTATGTTTCGCAAACAATCTTCATCCTAGTTTTGGGGCAGATGCTAAATTTAGTCGATCATTTGAGCTATATCCAATCACTGGTTCTATGTATGGCTATTTCTGTCATCCAACTGACTTTCAGTACCATTTGGCTCCGCTACTTTAGGTACGGCCCATTGGAATGGGTATGGCGAATGCTGACTTATTTCGAATGGATGCCGATCGGTAAAGCTAGCGATTCATGTCGTTAACACCGCTAGTTGCGTCCCAAATATATATGAAAAGGTCAGTCCTCCTTCCGTTTTTTTAACAGAAGAGGGCTGACTTTTTGGCTAGTTAGTTTATGCATTTGCTTCAGCAAACTAGAAAAACAGTGGTTTCCGTTATTAGTTTAGTAGTATTTTTCTTGTTAGTTTTTTATCTCTACATCATGCTCCTTTGCAAGCTTATTTAGTTTTGTTTGATAATCCCGGATATGCGTTCTGGTATCCGCCAGCATATCGTTCGCTTCTTGGATTAAATCTGCGTCCTGGTTTTCTAAAGCCTGTTTAATTTTTGCAAAGGCATTAAATTGAATATTTGCCCCTTCTATATATATTTCGTGAATTTCTCGTACCTCATCTGTTTCAATCTTTACAGATTCTAGCTCTTTAACAAATTCAGAGTAATTCGGTATAACGTCATTCATTAACGTATCGTACATTGTTTGATCATCCTGATAATTTGTACCCGAGGCCCCTTCATAGGCAGAAACGGCAGTACTCTCCAATTTTCCTACATCCTTCATTTCTTTGTTTACATAATTAAGTAAGTCGTCCTGAACTGGATCACCAGAGCATCCTGACAACATCAATAGAAGGGGTATGATTAAGACGAATAGCCTTCTTTTCATTTGTATCACCTCCTATTGCCCAATTTATGAGGCGGAGGAAGTCCATTATGAGCGGGAAGAATAATATTTTATGAATGGCCAGAGTATTCCCTTTGAATATGTAATCTACAACTGTGGTCCAAGCGTTTTTTAGTTCCTACACATGATTGTACTTGTGGAGTGGACAAAATTAGGAAATTGTCTTTCTGTGGTGCCTGACACCATTTTGAAAATACTTCTTTTCTTTACCGAAAAATTCTGTAAAATGGAGAATAAGAGAATATATGATGCGTTTGGAGAGATCTCTATGTCAAAGTTTTTCCCGATTTTTACGAATGAGAAGGAATCTATGGTTTATAATCCAGATGATTTAATTGACTTATTTCTAGACTGTACAGCGGACGGGATTTGTATCGTTGATATGGAGAATCGATTTATTCGGGTGAACCATGTGTATACCAAAATATTTGGCTATACCGAGGAAGATGTGATAGGTAAAAGAGTGGAAGAAATTTCTGCTCCTGAATATGTGCATGATATTATTGAATCAGTCAAATGCGGTGAAGCATTTCCGGATATGGTTACCCAAAGGTACCATAAAGACGGAACCATCCTTGATATAGCTGTTTCATATTCCCCTTTTAGAAGTCCATGTGGGGAAATCATTGCTGTCCTTGCCATTTTTCGTGATATAACTGAGCATATAAATATTGAAAGAGAATTGAAAAAGACTCGAGAGATGTACAGGCTTATTTCCGAAAATGCAACAGATATGATTAAGGTCTATACGAAGGATAAAAAGATTGTCTATGCTTCTCCTTCCCATGAAAAGGGAATTGGGTATACCTCTGAACAGTTAATTGGTAAAAGCGCTCATGATCTTATCTTGCCAGAGGAAATGGAACATTTTGAAAGAGTTTGTCAAAGGTTAATAGACACAGAGGAGCCACAATTGCTCCAAACGAAGATACAAACAGGTGATAATCGAGTGATATACTCTGAGACCACAATTTCTCCCATCTTTAATGAACTAGGAGAGATTGATTCCTATGTCACAGTCGGCAGAGATATTACAGACCGGGTAAATAATGATGATGTCCTCCGAAATTTAGATCGGCTTTCAATCATCGGTCAATTAGCTGCTGGAGTAGCTCATGAGATTCGAAACCCTTTGACTTCCTTAAAGGGATTTTCAAAGTTATTAAAAGATACAACCACCAAAGAAAAACAGGATGACTATTTATCTATCATTATGAATGAATTAGACCGTATCGATATGATAGTGAATGAATTTATGTCCTTGGCAAAACCTCAAGCCATTCAATTTGATCAAGAAAATCTAAATTCAATTGTTGAAAGTACGGTTAATATTCTACATCCACAAGCATTATTACATAATGTGCAAATAACCAGCCAATATCAAAATGATGATATTGAGTTGCTTTGTAATCCCAATCAGTTGAAACAGGTTTTTGTTAATTTTTTAAAAAATGCAATTGAATCTATGCCCTCTGGCGGAAATGTCAATATACATGTTCAGAGAGTAGAAGGAAACCGAGTGCAGGTTTGTTTTTCGGATGAAGGAATGGGCATTGACGATGAACTTATGCACTATTTGGGAACTCCGTTCTATACAACCAAGGATAAAGGAATTGGACTTGGCCTAACGGTCAGCAACAAAATCATCCAGGAACATAACGGTACCATGAAAATCGAAAGCCAAATTGGCAAAGGCACCACGATAAAAGTTGAACTAGAATGTCTTTCATAGAGATTTAAAAAGAGTGTCAGGTACCACTTAAGGACGATTGTCTTTTCGTGGTGCCTGACACTCTTATTTGGTGTAACGATTGGCATAGCTTGAAGCAACAAAGGCATTTGGTTTGATTTTTGGTTCGACGCCCATAGATTCAATTCTGGTGACCATTTCTTTGACAAACTCACTTGTTTTATTTCGTTTGCCCGCTCCGATATCAATGTGGCCCTCCATCGTAAAGGTTGCTCCTTGATATATGTTGGGAAGAACAAGATTAATTAACTCATTTTTTCTTTCCTCCGTGAACATCGAAACGACTTCCTCGGTTAATGATAGTTCAAGAGATATTCGCTCATGTAAATGAGTCATCTTTCTTGGAATGACCACCTTCTTAATGCATGCCCATACTCCATTTCCTTTATTTTGGATGACAAGCCCCGTGATAAAAACGGTCGTTGATTTATGGACTTGAGAATCTGTGCCGACCATCAGTCGATAGTTTCCGTTTGGGTCTAACTTCATGAATGTTACGATCCGGTCAAAGACCTGATCGAATGACATCCCATCCTCTTGAAGATTTTGAAACAAATCGTGATAAGCCTCGTTTTTTTTCATATTGAAGCACCACATCTTTCCTTTCCAACTAAAAAAAGTCTTAGTCTCGGCTCTTATTCCTATCTTATGGAAAGTGATTTATTGTCGTGCAGCCATTGAAAGTATTTGATCTTCATAGATATGTATGTAGATTAGTGAGCAAAAATGCATGAGGGGCGTCAGCGTGGTGTCAGGCACCGTGGGGGGACATGACAGTGATGTAGACATTTTCCATATTGAGCTTCTGAATAAGGGAATATTCGAACAACAACCTTTTTTCGAAAAACAATTATATGCCTAACAATATTTGTGCCAGTCCATCATTAGATAAAGAAACGAGAATTTATCAAGATAGGGATGGATGAAAATGGCAAAGAGAAACCGTGGGAAAACAATCAGCTACTTGCCTTCAAATGGCCGCGGGACATGCCCGCTTTGTGAAAGAACAAGAATCAAACTGCTATATCCGCATAAGACTGAAACAAACCAAACCATCAAAGTTTGTAAATTTTGCCGGGATAAATAATGATAGGTCATTCAATGGTGTCAGGCACCGCTCATGGACATTTGTCTTTTTGCGGTGCCTGACACCATTTTTTTCTGTTTCATTCTGTATCAAATAAATGGTTAAACACTTTGTTTTAAAAGGATTATTAACTCTATTTGTCGAATAAACTTAACTATAGAGACATTGGTTTTGAAACAGTTGAGAACGGTTAATCTCAATATAAGATTAGCTTAAAAGGGGTGGGGTGGATGGCGAAGAGGATTATAAAACAACATGAATTAAATTTTTTAAAGCGGGAGCTTAAGTTCTTAGGAGATTCCGAGATTCTGCCTGCAGGAAAGGAAAACGAGATAGACGAGATATACGAGGTGCAGAAGCTTTCTTTTACAAAAACACTTTTGTATGTTGGTTCGATATTGATTGGTGCTGGGGTGCTTAGTTTTATCGCGAGTAACTGGGATGAAATTGGAAAGACAGTGAAACTCCTATTAATAATTGCAATCTTCCTTGCCAGCAATCTGACTGGATATAAAATGGAAAAAAACTATCCAAAAACTTCTAGGAGCTTATACTATTTAGGTGTTCTTGTGTTCGGTGCGGGAATTTTTCTGATTGAGCAAATGTTCCATCTCGGTACAAATTCACAAAATGCCTTTTTATGGTGGTCGCTTGGAATATTGCCGCTAGCTTGGGTATTACGGGATAAATGGATTCTTCTTGCCTCTTCCCTATTTGTCCTCAAGTACCTGCTCGATGGACAATACCTGCAAGGCGTAAACATCCCGTATTGGACGTTGTTGTGGATAGCGGCGATTTATATTTTTAATGAAAAAATTGGTTTTTCAAAAGTAACAGGCTTTATCACGGGCTTGGTTTCGCTTGCCTTTATCGGGACGGTCGTTAGCTTTATTCTCAACCGCTCTGGCTATACTGATTTTCCGTATGTGTATGGACTAATCTATTTGGTTATTGGGGTTGCTCTTGTTCATTCAAAGGGGAAAGTGAGAGATATTTATGTGGTCTTGGGATACCTCTTACATGGGGCGGCAGCGCTATTGTTATCTTTTGAGGATACCTGGCCACTGGATTGGGTATACATTCCTTTCTCTATCTTGTACTTCCTCTATGTGTTGTACTTAATCAAACGAGGCAGTTTAATCAGTATCATCATCCTATGCGTGATGATCTTCCGTTTTTACCTGGATTTATCCTTTGAATTTTTGCCAAAGTCGTTCGTATTTATTATTGGCGGATTACTGCTGCTTGGCTTCGGTTTTTACTTTGAAAAGCAAAGAAAAAAAGGGGTGAGTGTGCATGAATAATCGAGCAAAGCAGTTAGTTTTGGCTTGTTCCTTGCCAGTGCTGATTCTGTTAGGCCTGTGCATTACTCCTATTTATACCATGTTAACCGGCGAGGAAATGATTCTCCAAACAAAACCTCTGGACCCATCAGACCCATTTCGAGGCGATTACGTGACCCTTCGATATGAAGCGGAAGAAATTCCGGTCGGTATGGTGGATAAAGCAGTAGTCAATAGAATGCAGAACCGGGGAGGACCGTTTGATGTATATGTCCTTATGGAGAAAAAGATGGGTGTCCACACGCCAAAGAGAGTAACCCTCGAGAAGCCTGATAAGGGGCTATTTCTAAAAGGCACCATAAACTATATCGACAAAGAAAACCAAGGACAGGAAATAGCCTTCCTGGAATACAATCTAGATAATTACTACCTAGAAGACAACACCGGAACAGAATGGGAAAAAGCCTCTTTTAAAGGAGAAATACTAGCCAAACTTAAAGTAAACAATGGGTACGCCGTCCTGACCGACATCACAACAAAGTAAAATTTGGTGTCGAAAGTGGGTGTCAGGCACCGCTCGTGGACAAATGTCCATTTGCGGTGCCTGACACTTTTTTAAAGTTAATAATAATAGATCATAAATAGTTGGTGAGAACTAATTTACCCTTACATTGTTAACCCTTATTAAATTTTGGTTGACAATACTGTTTATTCCCCTTATTTTAATATTATAACAATTAATATTTGGGGTGAGAGAATGAATAAAAAATTAAGAGCGTTGGATTTAACACTAGTGGGAATGTTCGTTGCATTAATGGCGATTGGCGCTAACATAACCTCCTTTGTACCTTTTATGGTAGTTGGAGGAGTTCCCCTTACACTGCAAACCTTTTTTGCAATCTTAGCAGGGGCTATCTTGGGGAGTCGGTTAGGGTCAATTGCGATGACTGTTTATATGCTCGTAGGATTTGTAGGCGTCCCTGTATTTGCTAAATTTGGAGCTGGACCTTCTACCCTTTTCAGTCCTACCTTCGGCTTTATTCTCTCGTATATTTTTACAGCATTTATCATTGGAAAAATTGTTGAAAAGAAAAGAACTGTGGCTGCATTTATCATTGCGTCTTTAATCGGAATGGCTGTGAACTACCTATTCGGTACAAATTGGATGTACTATGCCTATAAACTTTGGGCTGCTGCACCAGAAGGATTCACTTATAAAATGGCATGGTTATGGATGGTTGCTTTTCTGCCAAAAGACATTATCTTAGCCGTCCTTGCCGGAATGATGGCTCACCGCCTAGAAAAATCAGTCCTATCAAAAGGGCAATTTAAACATTTGAAGCGTGTTTCTTAAGGATATCACTCAATAAACAAACTAATGGTGTCAGGCACCGCTCGTGGACATTTGTCTTTTGGCGGTGCCTGACACCATTTTTATTTTTGATAGTAAACATTTAATAATATCTCCATAATAGCAACACCTTTAACGTAATTTATTAACTTATAATTATGGTAAGAAATTATGTTAAAGGGGTATTCCTTCATATGAAGAAATTTTTATCTAGTTTATTTTTACTTGGTCTATTATGTGTGGCTTTGATTGGTTGCTCGAAAGATGATGATGTTGCGGCACCGACTAAGCTTCCTGCAGATAAAACAACTGAACAGCAAGGAAGCGAAATTGACCCTAATGCTTTGCTGCAAAGCCTCAAGAGTCAAGGACAGCTTGTGCCGATAGGGGAAGTTCCTATTCCAAAGGATAATCCGATGAATCCTGAGGTGCTTAAATTGGGGCAGACTTTATATTTTGATCCTCGTTTATCAGGAAACAACCAGGTTAGTTGTGCAACATGTCATGATCCAAACCTAGGTTATGGTGACAATCGCCCTACCCTGAAAAAGATAGATGGCACAGCTGGGGCAAGAAATAGTCCAACCATCATTAACTCAGGCTATTACCAAACAAACTTTTGGGATGGTCGTGCTGCTTCCTTAGAGGAGCAAGCGTTAGGTCCAATTCAAAACCCAAATGAAATGAATCAGACCCTTAAAGAGTTAGTAAGGGAGTTAAAAGGAATTCAAAGCTATGATAAGCTTTTCGATGCTGCTTTTGAGGATGGTATTACGGAACAAAATATTGCCAAATCCCTTGCGGCCTTTGAACGATTAATTACTGTAAAAGATACACCCCTAGACCGTTTCCTAGAGGGAGACACTGACGCCTTATCACAGCAAGAAATCCGCGGATTGGACCTATTTACGGGTAAAGCCATGTGCATCACCTGTCATAATGGTTCAAATTTATCAGATAACAACTATTATAATATTGGGCTTAATACCGAGGATGAAGGCCGTTTCTCAGTTACAAAGGACGAAAGGGATTTGGGCAGAATCCGAACACCTAGTTTATATGGAATCACACACACTGCCCCCTATATGAGTAATGGCAGTATCGCTACACTAGAGGAAGTCATTGATTATTACGACCGTGGCGGTGACGACCATCCAAATAAAAGCTTCTTTATGAAAAAGTTTATGAATCCCATTGGTCTAACAGAGAAAGAAAAATCTGATTTATTGGCGTTCTTAAAAACCTTGGGTGGAAAACCTCCAGTCTACACAAAACCAGAACTGCCTTAATAAAGTGTCTGACACTCCGATTGCGATTTTGCTTGTTGGTGTCAGGCACTTTTTTCGTGGAAGGATTAAAAAACTAATCAAACGATTGGTTAAATGTACGTGAGGCCATGATATATCTGATTTTTTTAGGAAAATGGGAAAACTAATCAAACGTTTGATTAAATCGTGTTGAAGCTATGATATATCTGGGTATTTTAAGAAAGGCTAATATACTAACCAAACGTTTGATTAAACTTTAATAATTGAAAAAAAACTAAATTCACGAGTAAATCAGCAAAAAAGAGGATTTCCACTACGACTTTCATAGCGTGGAAATCCTCTCTTTTATTTTTTGGATAGTTTTACCTTTATTTTGTAAATGATTTTACCACTTCATCGATGGTTTTTTCACTGGCCTTCAAACCGTTGATGGTCCAATTACTTGGATCGTTCATTTCATATACATGTCCATTTTTAACGGCATCAAGCCCGTTCCAGATGGAGCTCTTCGCTAATAATTCTAATCCAGGTTCCCCTTTTTTACTGACGAGGAAGATGTGATCTGCTTTGATTTCCGGCAATTTTTCAAGAGCAATCGGATCCCACTGAACAGCGGCGCCGCCAAGACCTTCAACGAAGGCAGGTTGCTTAATGCCTAGATCGCCGTATAGAACATTGGCACTGAAACGATTGTTTTCCATTAAATAAAACTTATCGGCCATAACCCATAGGATAGCGGCGGATTCATCGCCAATGGCATCGTGGACTTTTGCCTTTGCATCCGTGACTTTCGTATCGTAATTCGCTAGGGCTTCTTTTGCTTCCTTCTGTTTACTTAAAATCTCTCCCATTTGCGAAAGTTGTTTGCGCCAATCTGCACTGACCTCATCCTTAAAGACGTAGGTTGGGGCGATTTTTTTATACTCTTCATATTGGCCCTTTTGAATGGCAGCAGGAGAGCTGAAAATAATTAAATCTGGGTTGTTGTTCATTACCTGTTCAAGTGGAAGGTCCCAACTGATTTTCGGAACATCCTTTAACTCTGGCTGTAAATAATCCAAAACCGTATCACCGATCGACCATTGTGCTGTAGGTTTTACTCCTAATGCTACTAATGAATCCTCTAAGTAGGGGGCAATAATGCGCTTAGGATTGGTCGGAATGACCACTTCTCCTTTAGCATCTGTTAATGTTACCTCGGTATTTTTCTTCTCAGTCTTCTTGTCCGTAGTTGAATTATCGGAATTACTGCAAGCACTTACCAAAAATAACATCAGTAATAAAGTAAAAGATAAATAAAAACGCTTTTTAGACATCATTAAACCTCCTAAGATAGTATAATCCTTTGATAATGGTAATGATAATCATTTTCAATTACAAAGTCAATAAACAATACTGTTCAAATCAGGCTATATTGTGAAAGAAATTTGAAGGATATTTCTGGAAGCGCCTTTTGTACTGTAAACGTATTGAAAAATAGCTCGTAAATATCTATACTTAGTGATAATGATTATCATTACTTTGATAAAATTCCACAATTAATCATGTTCAATGTAGTAATATACCCAAAGATTCTTTTTTTATTTAGAAGAGGTGTAAGATTTGAATGGAAATGCACATCAACGAGAAGGCAACTCTATAGAACTTTATAAAAATAAATTAAAAACATCAATCAAAGGAACTTTAGTATTAATCGTCGGATCGATACTAATCCTAATCTCAATGGGCTTATCGATTGCCTACGGTGCGGCGGATATTAAATTCGGAACGGTGTGGGAAGCTGTCGCACATTTTAATCCGGAGCTGACATCCCATCAAATTATCCAAGAAATTCGTATGCCAAGGGCAATCAGTGCCGTTTTAGTTGGGGCCTTACTGGCTGTTTCTGGTGCCGTGATGCAGGGATTGACACGGAACCCACTCGCATCACCGTCTATCATGGGTGTTACAGACGGGGCAGCGTTTGCGTTAGTTATCACTCTCGCCTTTTTTCCATCAGCGACGATGTTAGGTTTAACCTTTTCATCCTTTATAGGTGCGGGACTCGGCGTGATCCTCGTTTTTACAATTGGAGCTTTTTCCAAGGGTGGATTGACACCTGTAAAACTTGCACTTGCCGGGGTAGCGGTAGGCTCAATGCTCAGTGCATTCTCAAGTGCGATCGCTCTTCATACACAAGTTGCAAAGGACATGAGCTTCTGGTATGCAGGCGGATTAACAACTACAACTTGGGGATCCGTTAAGATATTACTCATCGCTGGCGGCTTTGGACTACTGCTTGCCCTGTACATCTCTAGGTCAATCACCATTCTTAGCTTAGGAGAAGAAGTTTCAAGAGGGCTCGGCCAAAATACATTTTTAGTAAAATTACTTGGGGTAATTGTTGTATTAATACTGACAGGTGCTGCAGTTTCCGTTGCTGGTGCCATCGGTTTTATTGGATTAGTGATTCCGCATATTACTCGCTTTATGATTGGATCGGATTACCGCTGGATTATTCCTATATCCGCTGTCATGGGCGGGCTGTTACTCGTTTTGGCCGATATTGCGGCAAGAATGGTCAATGCCCCGTTTGAGACTCCGGTTGGAGCAATAACGGCTATTATCGGTGTTCCCTTTTTCTTATACCTAGCGCGCGGGGAAAGGAGAGGGCTGTAATGTCTCAATCGAAAGCAAAACACAAAAAATTTATCGTCCTAATTAGCCTATTATTTATTCTAACGATTCTCACTTTTATTATCAGTTTAAATCTTGGTGTGGTGCGGATTGCCCCACTGGATGTATTTAAGACATTACTGGGACAGGGTACAGCCCGGGACCAACTCGTTTTAGTTGATTTTAGGCTGCCAAGAATGATTCTATCCCTGCTAATTGGGGCAGGTTTAGCTGTCTCCGGAGCCATTCTGCAGGGAGTGACGAAAAATGATTTAGCGGATCCTGGGATTTTAGGAATTAATGCAGGGGCAGGGTTCATGGTCATCCTCTTTATCTATTTCTTTCAAGGATCGATGAATAGTGTGACTACGTTTGGCATTTTCCTCATGCCTCTTTTCGCTTTAGTTGGGGCTGTAATCGCAGCGTTCCTGATTTATATATTGGCATGGAAAAAAGGGATTGACCCCGTTCGGTTAATTTTAGTAGGAATTGGTGTAAATTCAGGTTTTGGCGCCGCAATTGTTATTTTTCAGTTAAAAATGAATCCGCAGGACTTTATGCAAGCGGCTGTTTGGTTATCAGGAGATATCTGGGGAGCGAATTGGAAGTTTGTCGCCATTCTTGCCCCATTAATTCTGCTGCTTCTTCCGTTTGCTTTATATAAAGCCCACACCCTAAATATTATGAATTTAGGTGATCAAGTCGCGACAGGCCTTGGTATCCGGGTCGAGAAGGAAAGACGGCTTTTGCTTTTAGCAGCTGTAGCACTTGCAGGTTTTAGTGTGGCAGCTGGGGGAGGAATTGCTTTTCTTGGATTAGTTGCTCCTCATATTTCCAAAAGACTAATTGGACCTAAGCACCAACTATTTCTGCCAATAACAGCAGTGCTTGGTTCTTTCCTGCTTTTATTGGCAGACACGATTGGGAAAAATCTTCTGGCACCCACGCAAATACCGGTGGGAATTGTTGTAGCAATATTTAGCGCACCATATTTTATCTTTTTACTAATGAAAGCAAAATAAGGGGGGACGGATTGTGGTTTCACTTTCAACCGAGAATCTTCAGATTGGTTATGGAGACAAGACAATAGTTGAGAACTTGAATTTACAGATAAACAAAGGGGAAATTACCACGATCATCGGAGCCAATGGCTGCGGGAAATCGACGATTTTAAAAACATTAGCACGTGTCCATTCGGCCAAATCTGGAATTATCTATTTAGATGGGAAGATGATTCACAAAGTTCCAACCAAGGAAATTGCTAGAAAAATGGCTGTACTTCCGCAAAGTCCAGAGGCACCGAACGGCTTAACGGTCTATGAATTGATATCCTTTGGTCGTTCCCCGCATCAAAGCGGGTTCGGCAGGCTGACTGATAATGATCGAAAAGTGATCGATTGGGCATTAGAGGTGACCGGGCTGACATCCTTTTCGGCACAACCTGTCGATGCCCTGTCAGGAGGACAACGGCAGCGCGCGTGGATTGCCATGGCAATCGCACAAGAAACTGACCTCTTGCTGCTGGATGAACCAACTACGTACCTCGATATGGCGCATCAGCTTGAGATCTTACAGCTGCTTGAAAAATTAAACAGGGAACAAAGCCGGACCATTGTGATGGTTATTCACGATTTAAACCACGCCTCAAGGTTTTCCCACCATATGGTTGCTCTTCGCAGCGGTACTATTGTTAAAGAGGGGACTGCAGACGAAGTAATGACTCCAGATGTTTTAAAAACTGTTTTTCAAATCGATGCGGAAATTGTCAAAGACCCGCGGACGAAAAAGCCGGTATGTCTTTGCTATGATTTATTAGAGAAAGAGCAAAGTTTAGATAAGCTAAGAGTCATGAATTTCTAGGAGCGGGATTGGATGGGGAATGGAATGAAAATTTATGATGTAACCATTATCGGTGGCGGTCCCATTGGCCTATTCACCGCCTTTTATTGTGGGATGAGAGAGATGGAAACGAAAATAATTGAGTTCCTGCCTTATTTAGGTGGTAAAGTTTCCTACTTCTACCCTGAAAAGGTTATCAGAGATATTGGTGGGATCCCTGCAGTTTCAGGTGAAAATCTCATCAAACAGTTGTCGGAACAGGCACAGACCTTTAATCCGACAATCGTTTTGAATCAGCAGGTGGTCGGGTTGGAAAGATTAGCAGATGGGACTTTTCTATTAACAAGTCACAATGGGGAAAGACATCAAACACGGACCATCATTCTAGCGACCGGTTTCGGGACGTTGAAAAGTGCCAAGCTGGATGTTGAAGGTGCTGAGAGATTTGAAGGACGGAACCTGCGTTATGGGGTGGAAAGGCTGAATGACTACAGGGATAAACATGTGCTGATTTCTGGTGGGGGAAATTCAGCTGTGGATTGGGCGAATGAGCTGCTGCCAATTGCGAAACATGTTACCGTAGTGCATCGCAGGCATGAATTTTCAGGACTTGAGCGGAATATAAGTAATTTGCGTAAATCAGCTGCAGCCATCCTGACCCCGCATGTTTTGGACGGTTTACATGGGGGTGATGATCGAATTAAAAGTGTGTGCGTTAAAAACCTCGAAACCAACGAAACTCAGGTCATTGAAGTAGATGAAATCCTTGTTAACCATGGCTTTTGCATTGACCTCGGTCCGATTAAGGGCTGGGGATTAGACTTCGAATATGGGAATATCAAAGTAGACAATAGGATGCAAACCAATATTGAAGGAATCTTTGCGGCTGGTGATGTGGCCAACTACCCCAATAAATTACACTTAATCGCAGGCGGATTCTCCGAAGGTCCCATCGCAGTAAATAGTGCCAAAGCCTACATAGAACCCGAAAAAGAACTCAAGCCCATCTACTCCACTACCCATTTTTGAGACTAGTGAAGGCGATTAGTACCCATGGGGGCTGAAAAAACAGTTCAGCGGTAACTAGTGGAGGCGACTAGTGCCAGTGGGGGCTGAAAAAACAGTTCAGCGGTAACTAGTGGAGGCGACTAGTGCCCGTGAAGGCTGAAAAAACAGTTCAATGGTAACTAGTGGAGGCGACTAGTGCCCGTGGAGGGTGAAAAAACAGTTCAGCAGTAACTAGTGAAGGTGACAAGTGCTCAGGAAGGCTGAAAAATAGACTCAGCGTAATTAAATCAACACAAAAAACCGGGTAGCACCCGGTTTTTCGTATGTCAGTTATTTTGATTAGCTACACGAGTTTGAATGTATCTGTGTCTCGCATAAAAAACTATTGTCATGATGACCGATACCCCCCCAAACAGGACACACATCAACTGCAAACCAATTAGATCAAGAAGAAAGCCACTAATGAGCAGGACAATCTGATAGGTCATTCGGTCCAGCATGTTTCGGAAAGAAAAGAAGCGCCCGTGAAACTCCTTTGGTACCTTTGTTTGAAAAATGGTGGCAGCCGTTGGGAAAAAGCAGCCGACAGAAAATCCAAAAATTGCAAACGCAACAATTGTCAACACCGGAACGTCAGCCAAATAAAGAAGCAGTTGAGAAACCCCAATCAAAAAGGAACAGGCAAATAAGATGATATAGGGGGAAATTCGATCACTGATTAATTTAATGAAAAAAGCGCCAAGCATAAAGGAAATTCCTTCTGTCGTGTAAATCCAGCCTTTTATGGCTGAACTATCTTGCAGCTCACTAATGTTAATGACGACAAGGTTAAAGCCGCCTAGAAATAGGACCGGAACCAATGTCATAATTAGTGTCATCAATACAATAGGCAGACCTTTAATAATCGGGAAAACTTCATTAAAACTCGTTTTTTCTGAAACGTCCTTTTGAACTGTCTGACGGTCCCTAGTTTCATCGATATTCAAGAACCAAGTTAAAATGAATAGCGCGATATACGCTACCAGAGAACCGACATAAAGCATAGATAAAGGCAGAACAACCAACAAAATTCCAGCCACTGCTGTTCCGATAATCCGTGAAAGAGTCGAAACATTCATATGAATTCCATTTAATTGCAGTAAATCTTTTTCCGCGACAATCAGCGGAAGAGCTGCCTGAAGGGCAGGAAAATAAAAAGCAGCTGAAATCTGCAGTAAGACTAGAAAGACGACCATCCACCAAATGGAGCCAGTCGCAATCGCAATTAACATAAAAATGACGCTAATAGCTCTAACAAATCCAGCAATCAGCATAACGGTTTTCTTACTGGCTTCATCTGTAAGTCTGCCTGCATAGGGTCCAACCGCAATTCCGGCAAGAAGCCCTGCTGCGAGAAGGAGAGATTTTAAGAAGTCTGAAGGCAGCTTTGCTTGCATAAATTCCAAATTACCAATAATGCCGAGCCATAACCCAAGTCCAGCGATAAATTCCCCTATTAACAAAATCCAAACATTTCTATTCCTCAACATAAACTATGTCCCTCAATCCTCTATTCATATCCATATAAAACTACAATACTATTCAAAATACTAACAGAAAACGGTGTCAGGCACCACTTGAGGATTAATACCATTTTATGTTGCATGGTGTTTACTTTCTGAGTTAGCACTTATTCAATTGTTCAATTTTTGTTAAGAATATATAAAGAAAAGTAGGTCGTTTTCAGGACAAGACAGCCCCGAAACGAATTGAAAAATACATCTTTTCTGTTCAAATGTATTTTTACTCAGACGAAATTCCTATAATTATGCTAGTTAGTGAAATCCACCTTTACAATTGTTTACATTTGCTTAATATAGCCCCTCTATAATGAGAGTCGTAATAGTAATAACAATTTTAATTGAGGGGGAAATGGAATTGTTTAAGAAAAAACTTATGAAAAAGGTTCTTCCAGTTGCTGTACTCTCATCTTTGGCGTTTAGCAGTCTTGTTGGAGCTGGTACGGCTAATGCCAAAACGGAAAAAGCAGCTAAAAATAATGCGGAGATTAAAAACGTCATTTTTCTGATTGGTGATGGTATGGGCGTTTCTTATACCTCGGCTTACCGTTATTTAAAAGACGATCCGTCTACTAAAAGAGTGGAGCCAACTGAGTTTGATAAATTCTTAGTGGGACAGCAAACTACATATCCGGAGGATGCAAAGCAAAATGTCACGGATTCAGCATCTGCTGCTACGGCAATGGCTGCAGGGGTCAAAACCTATAATGCTGCCATTGCAGTGGATAACGACAAATCTGAAGTCAAAACTGTCCTTGAAGCAGCGAAAGAGAAAGGGAAATCAACGGGTCTCGTGGCTACTTCAGAAATTACACATGCCACACCTGCTTCGTTCGGATCTCATGATGTAAACCGTAATAATATGAATGCGATTGCCGATGATTATTATAATGAAAGAGTGAACGGAAAACACAAAATTGACGTCCTTTTGGGAGGCGGCTCTGATTTGTTTATCCGTCAAGATCGTAATCTTACAGATGAATTTAAAAAGGATGGATACAGCTATGTTTCCAACCTTCAAGAATTAACGAACGATAAAAATGATCAGGTTCTCGGGTTATTTGCAAAACGCGGCATGCCAAAAATGATCGACCGGACGGCAGAAGTGCCATCACTAGCGGATATGACGACTTCGGCAATTGAGCGTTTAAATCAAAATAAGAAAGGTTTCTTTTTGATGGTGGAAGGAAGCCAAATCGACTGGGCTGGTCATGATAATGATATCGTTGGTGCGATGAGTGAAATGGAAGACTTCGAAAAAGCATTCAAAGCAGCTATTGATTTTGCCAAAAAGGATAAACATACACTTGTTGTAGCAACGGCGGACCATTCGACCGGCGGTTACTCAATCGGGGCCCGCGGCGAGTACAACTGGTTTAGTGAGCCAATCAACGCGGCAAAGCGTACGCCTGATTTTATGGCTCAACAAATTGCTAACGGCGCCGATGTGAAAGATACGCTGACTAAATTTATCAATCTTCCTTTAACGGATAAAGAGATTCAGTCCGTTAAAGATGCGGCTGCTGCTAAGAAAGTTGTAGATATCGATAATGCAATCGAGCAAATTATTGATACCCGCTCCTTCACTGGATGGACGACTGGGGGCCATACAGGTGAGGATGTAAATGTATATGCATTCGGACCTGCCAGCGAGCGCTTCGCCGGTCAAATTGACAATACAGACAATGCTAAAATCATCTTTGAAATTCTTGATAACGGCAGCAAAGAAACAGTCATCGAAGATAAATAGGACCTTACAATAAGGTAGACTAGAATTTGGAAATGAGATATCCCGTTGTCTTAGCAGCAACGGGATATCTTTATACGAAGCCATCTTTACTTAATGGGAGGAATCAATGTGAAACAAACTATGATAACTATTGCATTAGTTTTTCTACTTACGGGCTGTTCATTTGTTTCAATTCAACCAAATAAAGACAAGACCGATTCAAAAACAGAAAAGATCTCCACAGCAACAAAAAAGATTTCCGAACACGATCATAATGCCTACTATAATAGTCCGCAGGTGACTGATGATTCAACATTACAGAAAGTAGGCCAATCTGTTACCGATGAAAAGGGGGAAGCAACCTTAAAGGCGATCAAACCAATAAATAGTGTCTATCATTTGGGGGATATCGAGTTTACAATCAAGGAAATAAAACTGCTGCACTACCGGCCAGATTATAGTCTAATTGACTATTAACACCCATTAACGGAGGCAGAGGAATTTGACTTTATTAAAATAAGTGCCGATATTAAAAATAAATCGAAAGAAACGCGGAATTTTGCCCCAGTTGCCCTATTTGAAACGAATACAGGAGTAAAAATGGACTGGAAACAGGATATGTATCTTGACCATTTAAATGGTGAAATCGAAGGGAACCAAGTCAAGCGTGGAAGCCTCGGCTTTATTGTAGACCCAGCTGAGAGTAAGAAAATAGAATGGATTAAAATTCTAACCAGCGACGTGTTTAATGAGAAACAGGAAAGGCTCGAGGAAGCGCAAAAAATCCAGCTTCATTTTTAATTGTGTATGAAAAGGTGAAATGAGAAGGTGTCAGGCATCGTACGTGGACAAATGTCCACGTACGGTGCCTGACACCTTAAGTCCCTTTAGCTAATTGTTTGCTGATTGTTTCTGAAAATAATAGTGCTGCAATTGATAATAAAATGTAATAGGATGTATCCCACCAAACTTGACTGTGCAATATACCTGTTTTTCTAAGAAGGATTGTGGCTGTATACATAGATAGGGCTGTGACAATGTACTTTAACCATCTTGGTATCAAATGAAACTTCACGATGGCAACATAGAAGAGACTGGCACATAGATAGAAGATGGCCCCAAAAGCAGTTGTATCCTTTGCTTAATTTTCAAACATGCCCAATTCATAATATCGATTGGAGAAAAACATAATCGGAAAAATATGAAAGCTCCCCGCAAAGGGCCCAATAATGAGAAATAGACAAAAGGAATGAATCATTCCTTTTAACGGAAGCCTGATTTTTTTGTGCAATATTTTTGCAAATATATAATAAAAAGGCAGCCCCAGTGAGGTGTATTCTATCTCCCACCAATTGTGGGTATAGATATCCAGCTTTAGGAATAACCACTCAATCCCTGCGAAACTCCCGGTAATAAAAACAATCCAAAGCCAATTCTTGTGAAAAGCTGCGATGAAGGTGGCGGTTACAGGCAAGGCTAATGCATTCGATGCGATCGCTCCCAGATTACTATCATAAATAGCATTGTGCTTGATAAGTTTCGGATAATATTGATAGCTACCTAGTAAATTATAAATGACCGCCTCAATGATGTACCCTATACCGACCATCGCTAAAAAAAGCAGCAAACTCCTTCGTACCCCTTTTTTATAACATACATAACTCAAAAGAATGATACTTAACAAACCTAATCCGAGATAGCATAATGAATTTATGTTCACAATACACACCCCTTCTTAAAAATAGTATCCAAACCTACTGGGAATTTATTCATATAATTCGCCAACATGGTGTCAGGCACCAGCCGTGGACAAATGTCTTTGTGTGGTGCCTGACACCATGTTGACACCATGAATGGTTGAGATAGGTACAACATATTGGCAGCCATTAAAAAATAATAAATGAATTTGTTATAGTATAATAAAAATATTGAAATTTCTAATTGTACAGGTCATCTTCTGGAGGGATTGCGTTGACAGTCGGGGAACTATGCCGAACACTTATTGTAGACGATGAAATGTTAATCAGACAAGGGATTAAGCACTATATAAATTGGGAGCAAGAGGGGTTTATGATTGTCGGTGAAGCTTCGAATGGTCGGGAAGCACTGGAATTAATCGAAGCCACGGACCCACATATCATCATTACAGATATCGTCATGCCAATAATGGATGGAGAAGAATTAACGAGAATTGTGAAGGAAAAATATCCTCACATTGAAATTATTATCTTAAGCAGTTTTGGAGAGTTCGATTATGTACGATCCACCTTCCAAAGTGGCGTTGTTGATTATATATTAAAGCCCAAGCTCAATGCAGACGGGCTGTTAAAAGCTTTAAAAACGGCATCATGCAGAATCCCTTCGTTTCAGAAAGTGGAAAATAAATCAAAACGTAATCTTCCAATTGGGCAGATTATTGAGAAGCTCATTTCAGGATATGAAGTAAATTATGATTCAGAGTTAGTCTCCCAGGCTTTTCCATATCGTTATTATTGTTTAATCGGAGCGGATCTAAGGAACCACCCATCTAGTAAGAGCGCAGAATTTCAAACAAGTATTAAAATGAAAATCGAAGAGACCATTCAACTTAACATAAGCCAAACTGTTCTTGAGCCATTAAACGTTGAAGATAGTATTATTGGATACTTAATTAATATAAACGAGGAGAATCTACCACAGGTCATTAAATTGGCGCACCAACTTGTACAGTCATTTCCGGAAATTAGCCTGGCTATGACGGAGGAGTTTGCAGACCTTTCTCGATTAGGGACAGTTTACAAAGAAAGTCTGCTAAAATTGTTAGCTTATCGCTTTTATTTTCCCGAACAATCATTCTTTAAGAAACAGAATCTCCCTAATCTGCCTTCCAAACCTGAAAATTTTAGTTTAGATTGGTTTACAGAAGAATTAAAGCGCAAACACTTTGACTCAGCTTTTCAATATTTACAGGACCATGTTACAGCGTTGTCGACCTGTTATACGATGGATGTCTTTGAATTTAAAGCTTTCTTTGGCAACATTATTTTTAACATAACGATTCTCCTTAGTAATATGAAATATAACGTAACAGCTTTGGAAAATGCTAAGTATTCCTATTTTAAACTGATTGATGAAGCGTCTTCAGCAATGGCTACCGTTGAATTAATGAATCGCTTTACCGAAGAAGCAAAAAATTGCCTATTTGAGGCGGTGCAAAGCGAGCCTGAAGATGTAAATATGAAAAATTTAATCAATTATATAGAAGAACATTATGCTGAACCGCTCACCCTTACTGGGGTAGCAAAACATTTTCATTTTAATCCTTCATACCTTTCCAGCTATTTTTCAACGCATAATAAAGAAGGATTTATCGAATATCTTAATAGAATCCGGATTGATGAGGCGTCGAAACTCCTTATACAGGGTACAGAATCAATCTCTGAGATTAGTGGAATGGTTGGTTATTCGGACCACAGTTATTTCTGTAAAGTTTTCAAGAAAATAAAGGGAGTGTCTCCAAGTCAATACAAAAGGAAGCAAAAACTAAGATAAGAGATGGTGAATTATGAGATTTATTCCCGAGCGTTTTAAACATAACGGATTGTTTATCGTTATGTTTTTTATTACGGTTATGATGATTATCACAGTTTCGATAACGATTACTTGGACAACCATTCGGATGTCCGAGCAATTTTTTATAAAGAAGTTTAGCATTACGAACTACAAAGTAATGAGTCAGGTCAAGGAAAGCTTCGAATCCTTTAACTATTCGGTCGTCCTTGCATCCAATAATCTTCTTCAAAGCAATACGATTAAAAATATTCTTACACATGAGCAATTCAGCAATAAAGAAAAGCTCAGTGCCTATTTTAATACGGGCCAGCAGTTAAAGCATGTCGAAACCAATTTGGATGCATATGAGGAAAGTATTCTAGTCATGGGTAGAAATGGGTTCAGCTTTGCAACCAACCGTGCTTACTGGCCAATTACGGACGAAGAGTTAAGGACAAGCATACTAGCCAGTAATACGTTTAAGGAGCCAAAGAAACTAATTTACCAATTGGACAAGCGAAAGGATGGAACCAATCGCCGGTTTATCGTTGCATCAAAGGTGCTAATGGAACGGATCAACGGTACGGTTTATGGTTCCATGTACTTTGCGTTTGAGGAAAGTGAATTTAGAAGGTTCTTCACAAGCTATACTGGCCCTGGTAATAATGTGTTTGTCGTCGACAAGCAGGGGATCATTGTTTCTAGCAACCGGTCCAAGCTCATTGGGAAAAAACCAGAGGGCTTGCTTAGCTATGCGGATAAAATTGAAAACAGTACAGACCATTATATCATTGAGAACTTTATGGGGAAGGACCAAATTATCTCGATGGAATATCTACCTTCCTTTGACATGTACTTATTTAATATGATCGACAAGCAAAAAGCAGTCGGAGACCTCATCGATAAAAAAGATATCGTGCTTATCTCCATGGCGATCGTTTTTGTGGCGCTCATTATTGTCTTACTAGCGACAAGGAGATTGACCAATTCGTTATCGAGTCTTGTTAAGCAGATAGAAGATGCATCCAAACATGAATTCCACCAATATGTGTCTTCGGCCGGCACCTATGAAACCATGAAAATTGGCAATGCCTTTAATTCCATGCTTGATGAGCTCCATCTGTATGTGGATCAACTGGTGGAATCACAAAAGCAAAAGCGCAATGCGGAATTGGCCGCATTGCAGCAGCAAATTAATCCTCACTTTTTATACAATACATTAACTTCAATAAAATTTATGGTGCAGCAAGGTGGAAAGGAAGAGACCGAAGCCACAATTAATGCGTTGATCTCCTTGCTTCAGAATACCATTGGCAATGTTAGTGAGACGAATACCATAAGCCAAGAGGTGGATAATTTAAAAAATTATGTCCTTATCAATCAGAAGCGATATGGTAATCGGATAAAAGTTAATTATTTCGTAGCACCAGATTGCTTGGGATATCACGTACCAAAGCTAATCCTGCAGCCTTTTATGGAAAATTCATTCTTTCATGGCTTCAATCGTAAGGTGAGTGGATTTATTAATGTTCTTGTCTGGCAGGAGGAGAGTACGTTGATTTGTGAAGTAGTTGATAATGGAGATGGAATGGAAATCTCTTCTGAAAATAAACTACCCAATACAAAACGAAAACAACAGATGTTTTCTGGAATCGGTGTGCGGAATGTTCATGAGCGGATCCAGTTAATTTACGGAGAACCGTTTGGGGTGACAATATCCAGCGAGGTGGGCGAAGGAACAAAAGTCCGTGTAGAACTTCCGATTTCATCGATATAAAAATAGTCATAGAATCTAAAAATATTCCAAACTAATTATTTGGAAGCGTGTTCATGTTACAAAAATATTACCAACCATTAAAAATATCGTCCTAACGATTCGGTCCTTTCAGGTGATAACATTATATTTGTAAGTCGGATAACGCTTACAAAACTAGAATGTTGGGGGAATATCAATGAAAAAAGTACTAGCACTCTTTCTAGTTAGTATATTGATGCTAACTGCCTGTTCTTCGGGATCAAATAAAGAGACTTCCGACAAAGGCAAAGAGACAAATGAAATAACGGTTTGGGCATGGGATCCAAATTTCAACATTAAAGCAATGAATTTAGCAAAAGACGCTTATAAATCTGAAAATGCAGATGTAAACATTAAGATAATTGAACATGCTCAAGATGACATTATTCAAAAGTTAAATACGAGCTTAAGTTCCGGGACAACCAAAGGACTACCGAATATTGTTTTAATTGAAGATTATCGGGCGCAAAGCTTCCTTAAAGCGTATCCAGATATGTTCCATGAATTAACTAGTTCTTTTAAAGCGGCTGATTTCGCTCAGTATAAAATTGCACCTACCAGCTTGGATGGCAAAAACTACGGTCTTCCATTCGATACAGGTGTAACGGGACTATACGTTAGAACGGACTATTTAGAAAAAGCAGGCTACAAAGTGGCAGATTTACAAAACATGGACTGGAATAAGTATATTGAAGTAGGTAAAAAGGTTAAAGAAGCAACTGGTAAATCAATGCTTACACAGGATCCAAAAGACCTTGGCCTTATTCGTATGATGATTCAAACGAGCGGTTCATGGTACTTAAAGAACGACGGCGTTACACCTGACATCGCAGGCAATGCAGCATTAAAGGATGCATTCCAAACCTATAAAGCAATTTTAGATGCAGATTTAGTGAAACCTGTTTCTGACTGGGGTCAATTCGTAGCAGGCTTTAACAGCGGCGACGTTGCAACGGTTCCAACTGGTAACTGGATTACTCCATCTATTAAGGCAGAAGCTTCACAAGCTGGCAAATGGGCGGTTCTTCCGATGCCAAAACAATCAGGCATCGCCAATTCTGTAAACGCTTCTAACTTAGGCGGAAGCTCTTGGTATGTGTTAAATATCGATGGTAAAGAAAAGGCAGCGGACTTCCTAGGCAAAACATTTGGATCCAATGCTGATTTCTATCAAACCTTGAATAAAGAAATGGGCGCTATTGGTACTTATAAGCCAGCTGCAGAAGGCGAAGCTTATATGGCTGCTGACGATTTCTTTGGAGGTCAAAAAGTGGTTTCTGACTTCGCGGCATGGACAGAAAAAATTCCTCAAGTCAACTATGGTATGCACACCTATGCAATAGAGGATATTTTAGCTGTGGCAATGCAAGATTACCTTAAAGGTAAAGATCTGGATAAAGTATTAGAAGATGCTCAAAAGCAAGCAGAAGAACAAATTAAATAAACAACAAGTAGCAAATAACACATCTTTGTAAAGAGATTATGCCTTAGAAATTCGCCGGCTCTGCCATTCATGTATTGGAGCTATCTGATGTATCAGGCGACTTTCTGAGGCGTTTTCTTTTCTTAAACTTACAACGTAAGGAGTTGACTATAATTGATAACAGCGAAAGAAGACCACACTCAAGCCCTTCCAAAAACAAATTCTGGTCGCAAAACTCGGTTGAAAAATAATGTCATTGGCTGGTCCTTTGTAATTATCGCTGCCGTAATGATCTTTTTGTTTTACTTCTACCCAATGGTTCAGGCTCTTATTTTATCCTTTCAAACAGGTGTTGGTGCGAACCTAACCTTTACAGGAATCGATAATTATACGCGTTTATTTAAGGATCCAACATTCCTTACCACAGTGAAAAATACAGTCATCTATCTAATCATTCAAGTACCGGTTATGATTTTACTGGCTTTATTTCTATCTGTTCTACTAAATAATAAAACGCTAAAGTTTAAGGGCTTTTTCCGAACAGCCATCTTCTTACCATGCGTAACCTCACTTGTTGCCTATTCCGTCATCTTCAAATATTTGTTTGCTCAGGATGGCATTATTAATATGATGTTAATGAAAATTTCATTAATCTCAGGACCGATTCAATGGCTCACTGATCCCTTTTGGGCAAAAATTGCCATTATCGTGGCGATTACTTGGCGATGGACAGGCTACAATATGATCTTCTATTTATCCGCTCTTCAAAACGTCGATGAATCAATCTATGAAGCAGCTAGAATAGATGGGGCTTCGCCAGTTCAACAATTTTTCAAAATTACCATCCCAATGTTGAAACCGATTATCCTGTTTACATCAATCACTTCAACGATTGGTACACTGCAATTATTTGATGAGGTTATGAATATTACCAAGGGTGGACCCGGTAATGCGACCATGACCATTTCTCAGTATATCTATAATTTATCGTTTAAATATACTCCGGACTTTGGGTATGCAGCCACTGTCTCATACGCGATCGTAATTATGATTGTCATCTTCTCAATCATTCAGTTTAAAGCGGCAGGTGATAATAATGAATAAGCTAAAAAACACATTCAGTTATACCGTCCTAATCATCGCAGCAATTGTCTCTGTGTTTCCATTTCTATGGATGATTGTGAGCTCGACAAATAAATCTGTCGATGTAACACAAGGAAAGATGCTGCCTGGCAGTCATTTTATGCAAAACCTTCACAATCTGCTGGACACGGTGGATCTTGTACCTGCGTTAATTAATTCAACAAAAATCTCGGTCATAACAACTATCCTTGCTATGCTGATTGCTTCCTTAGCAGGATATGGATTTGAAATTTATAAAAGTAAATCCAAGGATTTTGTGTTTAACATTTTGTTAGTTTCCATGATGATTCCTTTTGCTGCATTGATGGTACCGCTCTTTAGAATGTTTGCGACCATTTCACAATCCTTACCGTTCATTGGGATTGATACAATTGCAGCCGTCATATTACCGACTGTGACAACCGCCTACCTAATCTTTTTCTTTAGACAAAGTACCAAAATGTTTCCGAAGGAAATCCTTGAGGCAGGAAGAATCGATGGACTATCCGAATTGGGATGTTTCTTTCGGATTTATCTTCCAACAATGAAGACAACGTACGCTGCAGCAGCCATCATTACCTTCATGGCTAGCTGGAACAGTTATTTATGGCCGTTGGTTGTGTTACAGTCACCAGAGAATCAGACCATTCCACTGTTAATTTCGAATCTCGGTTCAAGTTACTCTCCTGACTTTGGAATGATCATGACAGCAATTGTCATTGCGACTTTACCGGCAGCACTCATCTTCTTCATTATGCAAAAGCATTTTGTCGCTGGTATGATGGGATCTGTTAAATAATTGGTTTTTGGAAAAATGTAAATAGAAAGAGTGATCATAAATGACAACCATTCCAAAAATAGATTGGCTTACCGATGTGAATGTGTTTGCCGTTAATCGACTGCCAGCGCATTCAGACCACATGTACTACGAAACACGTGAGCAGGCAAAAAGCTCAGGTCCAATGGCGATGCGCCATGACTTAAACGGAAACTGGAAATTTAGCTATAGTGTCAATCCTGACAATCGTCCGGAGCGTTTTTACGAGCAGGATTTTAATTGTTCCGGCTGGGGAAACATCACTGTACCAGGGCATATCCAGTTGCAAGGCTACGGAAAACCACAATATGTGAATACGATGTACCCATGGGATGGCCTCAATGAGATTCGTCCTCCTGAGATTCCACAAGACCATAATCCGGTGGGCAGCTATGTGAAGATGTTTACGGTACCTGAAAACATGATAAATAAGCCTGTCTACATTTCCTTTCAGGGTGTAGAGTCAGCGTTTTATGTGTGGCTAAACGGAGAGTTTGTCGGCTATAGTGAGGACTCCTTCACGCCAGCTGAGTTTAACCTTACTCCATTCCTTACTGAAGGTGAAAACAAGCTAGCGGTCGAAGTTTATCAGCGCAGCACAGGTGGTTGGCTGGAAGATCAAGATTTCTGGCGTTTTTCAGGTATTTTCCGGGATGTTTATCTCTATACCGTCCCAGAGATTCATGTCTATGATACGTGCGTTCGTGCTGAATTGAATGATGTCTTTACGCAAGGCACGCTTAAAGTAGACCTCAAGCTATTGTATGATAACGCGTCTCCTTCAAAAATTGTATCAGAATTGTACGATACAGAAGGCAACTTGGTAGCATCCGGTACGATTAGCAATAATGACGGAGAATGCTCAGCAGCGATGGATGTTGAATGTCCAAAATTATGGAGCGCAGAAAGTCCATATTTATACAAGCTTTATATTCAAGTGTATAACGAAAAAGGCAGTTTAGTAGAAGTGGTTCCGCAAAATGTGGGCTTCAGAAGGTTTGAACTCATTAATAAAATCATGCATCTTAATGGGGAACGGATCGTCTTCAAGGGTGTGAATCGTCATGAATTCAATTGCAGGACGGGCCGTGCGATTACAAAGGAAGACATGCTTTGGGATATTAAAACGCTGAAACAAAATAACATCAACTCTGTTCGGACGTCTCATTATCCGAACCAAAGTTATTGGTACGAACTGTGCGATCAATATGGCGTCTACGTAATCGATGAAATGAACCTGGAAACGCACGGATCATGGCAAAAGATGGGGGCTGTCGAGCCGTCCTGGAACATTCCCGGGAATAAACCGGAGTGGGAGAATATTGTTATGGATAGGGCTGTTTCCATGGTTGAACGGGACAAAAATCACCCATCCATCCTGATTTGGTCATGCGGGAATGAATCCTATGCAGGTGAGGTCATTCTTAAGGTGTCTAAATATTTTAAGAGAGTGGACCCAAGCCGCTTAGTTCATTACGAAGGTGTATTTCATGCTCGTGAATATAATGAAACGAGCGATATGGAAAGCCGTATGTATGCAAAGCCCGCTGATATTGAGGACTATTTGAATGCAAACCCGGAAAAGCCTTATATTAGCTGCGAATATATGCATGCTATGGGAAATTCACTTGGCGGGATGTACAAATATACAGATTTAGAGAAGAAGTATCCCATGTATCAAGGTGGTTTCATTTGGGATTATATAGACCAGTCGCTTATCAAAAAAGATCGCTACGGGAAGGAATTTTTCGCGACCGGCGGTGACTTTGATGACCGGCCGACCGATTATGGCTTCAGTACAAATGGGATCGTTTATTCTAATCGAGAACTTTCACCTAAGATGCAGGAAGTTAAATATTTATATCAAAACTTTAAGCTAAACCCTGATCAGACCGGTATATCCATTATCAATGACAGCCTATTCTCTGATCTAACGGACTATGATTTGGAATACGTCCTTTACCTTGAGGGCAAGGAAGTGTATCAAAACAAGCTTGAGGTAAATGTTGGACCTTTAAGCGAGGGAAGAGCAGAATTTAAGCTGCCTGCCGGTGTCACGAGTGCTTCTGGGGAGTATTGTATTCAGGCTTCCTTGATCTTAAAGGAGAACACACTATGGGCTGATGCTGGTTATGAAATAGCGTTTGGACAATTTGTGTTCCAGGTAAAAGCGGAAGAGAAGTCTGCCGCTGTTCAGGACGATTTAAGGGTCGTCGAAGGCGATGTCAATATAGGTGTCCATGGCAGGGACTTTACGATCCTATTCTCGAAACAGGCCGGAAGCCTTGTTTCGCTTAATTACGCGGGGAATGAGATGATTGCTCTTCCGCCAGCACCATTATTCTGGCGGGCGACAACAGATAATGATCGCGGCTACTCACAAGGCTTCCATTCAGGGCTTTGGTACGCAGCCAGTCTCACCAGAAGATGTGTTGCTATTGATCTTAAAAATGACAAAGGTCAGGTGACCGTTGCCTTTACGTATAAATTATCAATAAGTGAAGAAGTGGTAGTGAAAATAAGCTATACGGTTTTTGCCGATGGCAGTGTGCGTGTGAAATCGGTGTACCATGGCGCAAATCATCTTCCGCAGATGCCGATTTTTGCCGTATCCTTTAAGGTGCCTGCAGATTATGATCAATTAGAATGGTACGCCATGGGTCCTGAAGAAAACTACTCGGACCGTGCGCAGGGAGCCAAACTTGGTATCTTTAGCAACAGCGTATCAGAGAATTTGAGCGGATATGTGATGCCGCAAGAGTCAGGCAACCGCACGGGAGTACGCCGGGTAAGTGTGACAAACCAGGATGGACAAGGGCTAAGAATTTCAGCTGTGACCGAACCATTGGAGTGCAATTTTTCACCGTATACAGCGTTTGAACTAGAGAATGCGAATCATCAATTTGAGCTTCCGAATGTTCATTACACAGTTGTGACGGTAGCAGGTAAGCAAATGGGCGTTGGCGGAGACGACAGCTGGGGCGCACCGGTCCATGATGAACATCTTATTCATGCTGACAAAGACATGGAATTCGAGTTTGTGATTAATAGAATCTAATCAATATATTTAGCACTTACAAGGGAAAGAGCCTGGGATTACAGGCTCTTTCCCTTAATATTAGAAAAGAAGTCAAAATGGTGAAGGGGAAAGCGATGCTTATTCATGTGAATCAAGAGGACAGGCAGTTTCATTTAACAAATGGCCAAGTAAGTTATATTTTTCACGTTATGAAAAATGGGCAACTCGGCCATCTTTATTACGGAAAGGCATTACGCCACAGAGACGATTTTTCCCATTTGCAAACGTATGATGTCCCAACAGGAGCAACTACGCATGTATATGCGGACGACCCAGCATTTGGATTAGAGACGTTGCGTCAGGAATTCCCTGCCTACGGAAATTCAGATTTTCGCGAACCAGCAATCAGTGTTAGTAAGGCCACAGCAAATCATATTCCAAGCTTTACATATGAATCCTATCAGATTCTAGAAGGGAAACCCCGTCTTGAAGGTCTCCCAGCAACTTATACAGAAGACAATCATGATGCAAGTACACTTCAAATCCTCTTAAAAGACGAGTTCCTGCAAGCTGAATTGCAGTTAAATTATACAATTTTCCGTGATAAACCCGTCATAACAAGAAGTGCTGCTCTTATCAATAAGGGTACAGAGGGATTAATAATTGATCGATTAATGGGAGCATCGCTCGACCTTCCGGATAAGGATTTTGTATTTACTCATTTAGCAGGTACATGGTCACGGGAGCGCCATGTCAAGGAGAGAAATCTTGAAACAGGCATCCAGTCTATTTCCAGTCTGCGCGGAGCCAGCTCTCATCACCATAATCCGTTCTTGGCCCTAAAACGGCCCGACACGACGGAGCATACAGGCGAAGTATATGGTTTTAATTTTATCTATAGCAGTAATTTCCTCATGCAGATAGAAGTGGATCACTATGACATGGCTCGGCTAACTGTTGGGATTCATCCGTTCGGCTTTAAGTGGAATTTACAACCGCAAGCATCCTTTCAAACCCCGGAAGTAGTAATGGTGTATTCCAATCAAGGGTTAAACGGGATGAGTCAGGCTTTTCATTCTCTTTACCGCGAGCATCTCATTCAAGCTCAATGGAGGAAGGGTGTGCGCCCGATTTTGATTAATAACTGGGAAGCAACCTACTTTGATTTCGATGAAGAAAAACTTGTGAAGATTGCAAAATCTGCGAGTGAATTAGGCATCGAACTGCTTGTCCTAGATGATGGCTGGTTTGGAAAGCGGAACGATGATACGTCCTCACTTGGGGATTGGCATGTCGACTTAAATAAGCTTCCTAATGGATTAGAAAGTTTATCTGGAAAAATAGCAAAAACGGGTATGAAATTCGGGCTTTGGTTTGAGCCGGAGATGATCAGCCCGAATAGTGAATTATTCACCGAGCATCCAGATTGGGCAGTAGGTCTGCCTGGACAGCACTATACTTTGGGGCGCAATCAATTAGTCTTAGATTTTTCACGACAGGAAATAGTAGATTATCTGTATGAGAAGATGTCCGCCATTATTAAACAAGCAAACCTTTCCTATATTAAATGGGATATGAATCGAAATATTACCGAAGCGTTTTCACAAAAACTTGCTGTTGATCAGCAGGGGGAGTTTTTTCACCGCTATATCTTAGGGGTTTATCGTCTCTATGACCGGTTAACTACTGAATTTCCGCATGTGTTGTTTGAATCCTGTGCAGGCGGAGGCGGACGGTTTGATCCTGGTATGTTGTATTACGCACCACAGGCGTGGACGAGCGATGATACGGATGCGATAGAAAGACTTAAAATCCAATATGGTACATCCTTCGCCTATCCGCTTTATAGTATGGGTTCGCATGTCTCGGCTGTTCCAAACCACCAAACATTACGGCAGGCACCCTTACAAACGAGGGCAAACACTGCATATTTTGGAACATTTGGCTATGAACTGGATCCACTGACCTTAACTGCAGAAGAGCGTGCAGAAATTAAAGAGCAGGTGGCTTTTTATAAACAGCATCGTGGATTAATGCGTGATGGTCAATTTTATCGCTGCTTAAGTCCGTTTTCGAATAATGAAACGGCATGGATGGTGGTTAGCCAAGATCAATCGGAAGCATTGATTGGCTGGTATAAGGTACTCGCAACGCCGAATCCAAGAAAACATCAGACGCTTCGTCTAAGTGGATTAGATGAATCGAAAATGTATAAAGTCTCTGGGAGCGAGCGAACGTTTTATGGTGATGAACTAATGAACGTGGGCTTGCCGCTTCCGACAGAATTTAATGGTTGTAATGGCGGAAGTGCCGAGCGTGGCGGCGACTTCCAGTCATATGTCTTTTATTTAAAAAGTATAGAGGCTAATTGATTTGAATAAAGCAGGACGGGGGAAATGTATCCGTCCTTTTTTAGTTAAATTTTTAGTAAAATAATTGAAGTATTTTACTAAAGAGAGTAAAATGAAGTTAAAATTACTTAACAAGACACATTACGCTGGAGGAACTCAAAATGGACGTTATTACACTTCATAAAGTATTTTTAGATATGTTTCAAGTGTTACCAAGACAAGCTTTCTTTGCCCCTGGAAGGATTAATTTAATTGGCGAACATACCGATTATAATGGCGGTCATGTGTTTCCATGTGCGATCACATATGGTACCTATGCTGTAGCAAGAAAGCGGGAAGATAAGCTGATTCGCCTGTACTCAACTAACTTTCCTGAAAAAGGAATCATCGAATTTAACTTAAACGAATTAGATTATCAGTTGGAACATAATTGGGCTAATTATCCAAAAGGGATGGTCCGTTATATTATTGAAGCGGGATATGGAATTCCATCTGGATTTGATTGTGTAATTCATGGTAATATCCCTAACGGTGCTGGTCTATCTTCGTCAGCGTCCATTGAGCTTTTGACTGGAGTGCTAGTGAACGGCTTATTTGGATTAGAAATTCCTCGCCTCGATCTTATCAAGCTTGGCAAAAAGGTAGAGAATGAATTTATTGGCGTGAACAGCGGCATTATGGATCAGTTTGCGATTGGTATGGGAATGAAGGATGCGGGAATTTTACTGGATTGCCAAACATTGAAATATGAGTACGCACCAATTCATCTTGAAGATTACAAGATCTTAATCATGAATACAAACAAGCGCAGAGAATTAGCTGATTCGAAATACAATGAGCGTAGAGGGGAATGTGAAGAGGCACTAACGCAGCTTCAACAAAAGCTGCCAATTGAGGCGCTTGGTCAGTTATCAGAAGCGGAGTTTGATGAAAATCAAAACCTAATTACCAATGAAACGGTTCGTAAACGTGCTAAGCATGCAGTCTATGAAAATGTGCGAACCATTAAGGCTCTAGAAGAACTTAAAGCCGGAAATTTAGAGGCATTTGGACAATTAATTAATCAATCACATATTTCCTTACGTGATGATTATGAAGTGACCGGAGTTGAACTGGATAGTTTAGTAGAAGCAGCATGGAAACAGCCGGGAGTTCTAGGTTCACGAATGACGGGTGCAGGTTTCGGCGGCTGTGCGATTGCGATTGTCAGAAATGAAGAGGTTGAGAACTTTATTGCGAATGTTGGAGCGGCTTATCTAGAAAAAATAGGCTACGAGGCAGAATTTTATGTGGCGAGTATTGGTGACGGAGCAAAGGAAATTCAAATGGAGGAAGCAATTTAAAGATATTCATTGCTTCTTCATAAAGGGGACCAATATGATCTATCAACTACTACAACAATTAATGAATCAAGCGATTGCCACTCAACTAATTGAGCGGGAAGATGAAATCTATGCCCGCAACCAGATTCTGTCGTTCCTGCAACTATCGGAATTTAAGGAAACTGACCGAGTATTGGATAGTAGCCTTGATATCCCTGACTTACTCGATTTGATCGTAGACTATGCCTGCCGGCAAGGGATTATTGAAGAATTGTTTGATGAAAAGGAAATTTTTTCAAGTAAAATTATGAACTGTTTGATTGCCCGGCCATCAACTATAAATCAACTATTTTATGAAAAATATAAACAAGATCCAAAAGCAGCGACCGAATATTTTTATGAGTTAAGTAAAAATAGCAACTACATTCAGATGAAGCGAATTCGTAATAATATTGAGTATAAAACTGCCACCGAGTATGGTGAACTGGACATTACGATTAATTTATCGAAACCTGAAAAAGATCCTAGAAGTATCGCCCTCGAGCGGTCGTTGCAGAAGACGGACTATCCGAAATGCTTGCTATGTGTAGAAAATGAAGGCTATGCCGGGAGAATTGGGCATCCGGCCCGCTCGAATCACCGGATGATTCGGGTCAATTTACTAGATCAACCATGGTACCTCCAGTATTCTCCGTATGTCTATTACAATGAGCATTGTATTGTATTGTCAGAAAAACATACGGATATGGTGGTAAGTTCAACGTCTTTCTTACGGCTGTTAAGTTTTGTGGAACAATTTCCACATTATTTTGTCGGCTCGAATGCGGATCTGCCAATTGTAGGTGGTTCGATTTTAACTCACGATCATTATCAAGGCGGAAATTATCAATTTGCGATGGCAAAGGCAGCAGATGACTGGAAATTTAGTATGGCTGATTATCCAAATGTCACTTGTTCAGTGGTTAAATGGCCGATGTCTGTCATTCGCCTCCGTTCTGCTGAAATTAGCCCGTTAGTTGAAGCAGGTTCACATATTTTTGACCTTTGGAGAGACTATTCGGATGAAACGGTTGGAATTTTGGCTCGAACCGGAGAGACACCGCATAATACGGTCACACCGATTGCACGGAAAAATGGCGATGTATTTGAATTAGACTTGGTTCTTCGTAACAACCGCACGAGTGATGAGCATCCGCTTGGGATTTTCCATCCTCACGCCGATGTACATCATATTAAAAAAGAAAATATTGGTCTTATTGAAGTGATGGGGCTGGCTGTTTTACCAGCACGATTAAAGGAAGAACTTGTAGCTGTGGAAAAGTACATCCTCGGGAAATTAGCGGAAGTGGCAGACTATCATTTAGACTGGGCGAAAACGTTAAAAACTCGCTATCAAACGGTTGCCACTGAAGCGAATGTGGAAGGCTTGGTAAGAGAAGAAGTAGGGAAGAAATTTTCAAGAGTCTTAGAAGATGCAGGAGTTTATAAGCGAGATGAAACAGGGGCAGCCGGGTTCAGACGGTTTATCAATAGTTTATAAAAGAATGGATCGGACTTGGGTATTTTAGTGTGTGGGAAAAACTGGAGTTTGCTACTTTTAAAAAAATATGGAGTGATATATCGATGCAAATATTAGATAGAATATTTGGCAGTTACGAGGGTGAGTCCGTTATAGAATACACCTTAGTCAATGATTATGGCATGGAGGTCTCTTGTCTGAATTTTGGTTGTGTCATTACGAAAATCATCGTCCCTGACCGTCAGGGGAACTTTGAGAATGTTGTCCTTGGATTTGATAACTTCGAAGATTACACAGAATGGTCCCCGTATTTCGGAGCAGTTTGCGGGCGCGTAGCCGGAAGAATTGGCGGTGCGAGTTTTGAGTTGGAAGGTAAAAGATATCATCTAGCAGACAATAATTATCCCAATCATCTGCACGGTGGCAAGAAGGGTTTTCATTCCGTAATTTGGAAAACTGAAATCATCGAGCAAGATCATACGGTTGGATTGAAGTTTTTTTACCATAGTCCAGACGGAGAAGAAGGCTATCCGGGTAATCTAGACACCACTGTTACGTACATTCTAAATAATAAAAATGAACTCGATATCACTTTTGAAGCTAAAACGGATCAAAAAACGTTAGTCAACTTAACGAATCACTCGTATTTTAACCTAAGTGGTAATATAAAAAGAGATATTTCCGAACACATTCTTAAATTAGATAGTAAAGGTTTTTTAGAGTTGAGAGACGATCTAATCCCTACTGGAAAGGTGATGGAATCTAGAAATACTCCGTTTGATTTTAATCACGGCAGAAGGCTGTATTCTGGGCTGAATTCATCACATCCACAAAATGTGCTTGTGGGTAATGGTTACGACCACCCGATTGTTCTTTCACAAGAGGGAGAAAATAAGTTGATCCTAAGCGACGAAGAAAGCGGACGCTCGCTTCTTGTAACAACCGATCAGCCGTGTGTGGTCCTTTATACAGGCAATTCTCTAGAGGGTCCTTATTCCATTGCGGGTGTCCGATCAAGAAAACATTTAGGGGTTTGTCTGGAAACGCAAGGGTTTCCAGATGCAATCCATCATCCGGAGCTTCCATCTGTCGTTTTAAATCCAGAAGAAGTATACCATTCCAAAACTGTGTTTCGCTTTTTCGCGAATACTTTAGGGGATTGATTTATGGCTACCATCAAAGATATTGCACAAATCGCCGGAGTATCGATTGCGACGGTATCCCGTGTTTTGAATTATGATACTACTCTTTCCGTCGGGGATGAAACCAAGAAAAGAATTTTCGAAGTGGCAGAGGAATTATCATATAAAAAGAAACCAACTCGCAAGCCAGAGTCTGGGAAAATTGCCCTCCTGCAATGGTATACCGAAAAAGAAGAACTGGGAGATTTGTATTACATGTCGATCCGGCTTGGCGTTGAAAATCAATGCCGCCAGCATGGGATTCAAGTGACCAAATATTTTCAGGACAATTATGAGGATTTAAAGGAAGATGATATTCAAGGGCTGATTGCGATTGGGAAATTTAGCAAAAAGCAGGTGAGTGAGCTCCTTAAGATTACCAAAAATATTGTCTTTGTCGATACCTCACCAGATGAAGAGCGGTTTGATTCAATCGTTGTTGACTTTGAACGGGCCACTAAAAAGGTCCTAGATCACTTTTTGAAAAAGGGCCATGAGAAAATCGGGTATATTGGCGGAAGAGAAGCGTTCAAGGATCAAACCTCTATCATTGAAGACCCAAGGGAATGGACGTTCAAGCGCTATTTAACAGACAAAGGGCTAGCGGATGAAGCGTTTATGTATGTAGGTGCCTTCTCAGCAGAGGATGGTCATGCTCTAATGAAAAAGGCAATTCACGAACATGGCGACAGATTGCCAACCGCCTTTTTTGCGGGGAATGACTCGATAGCTGTTGGAGCCTTAAGGGCCCTGCTGGAGGAAGGAATTCCAGTTCCTGACCGTGTGAACATCATCGGCGTGAATGACATTAGTATCTCCAAATATGTCTTTCCGGCCTTAAGCACGATTAAAGTGTACACCGAAACCATGGGTGAAACAGCCGTTGACACCCTGTTGGAGCGAATAGCAGGCAGAAAAACAGCCAAGAAAATATTCATTGCGACAGAGCTTATTATTCGTAATAGCAGCTTTTAAATCAAACTCACCATCCATTGGTGAGTTTCTTTTTTTGAGTGTCCTCCTGACACGGACGAAATGGTAGGATTGTCTTTTTGCGGTGCCTGACACCATATACCATTGTCGAATTTTGGTATGTTCCGTATAATGTTTTTATCTAGATAGATGTAGGATGTGAACGCTATTATGAGCAAGTTATCGGTGCTGGCATATTTTTTTGGGGCGGTATTTTTTCTTGTAAGTTGCTCATTTGCGATATTTTATGGATATAAGGTTCTTTCTCATGATTTGCCTACAGAGAAAAGCCAGGTTGAGAAGTATAACTATCATATCGTTCTAGTTCCAGAGGAGCTCGATAATGATTATTGGAGACTTGTCGAGCAAGGAGCACAAGCTGCTGCAAAAGATTATGGTGTCATGCTGGAATATGTTGGACCTAAGCAAGCGAATATCGATAATCATTTAAAAACAATTGAAATGTCAGCGGCCTCCAAAGTCGATGGAATCCTAACGCAGGGACTGAGTGACGAACAATTTACACCCTTAATTAACAAGGTGGTAGAAGGTGGGATTCCAGTCATTACTGTCGATACCGATGCGGCGAATAGTAAACGACTGGCATATATTGGCACGGATAACTATTATTCCGGATTCCTGGCTGGAAAGGCCTTGATTCAAGATACAAAGGGACAAGCCAATGTGGCGATTATTACAGGGAGCTTTTATGCAAATCATCAACAGCAGCGTGTCAAGGGATTTCAGGATGCGGTGAAAGGTGAAAAAGGCATCCATATTATCGATGTCGTCGAATCTGAAATTAGCAGGGTACGTGCAGCAGAAAAAGCCTATCAAATAATCAAGGATCATCCAGAGGTCAATGCCTTTTTCGGGACAAGTGCGTTAGACGGAATTGGGATTGCCCAAGTGGTGGATAAGTATGTTAAACCGGGTAAGATTTATATCGTTGGATTCGATGCCCTACCAGAAACACTGGCATACATTCGGAATGGGACTATCAACGCAACCGTGGTTCAAGAACCCTATGAAATGGGATATCGGGCCGTGAAAATGATGATTAACCTCATTCAAGGGAAAACGGTCGAGCCTATCGTCCATACGAACACGCGAATTATGAGAATCGTAGATCTACCCGTTAGCAACCGGTACAGAATGGAGGAGAGTAATTGATACTATTTAGGATTAAATCAAAATTACTCCTTTATTTCATCGTCCTGGTAGTTTTGTTAACCTCTGTTGGGTTCTTTTTTTATAACAGCAGTGAAAAGCTTGTGATTGAATATGATCGAAGCTTTGAACGGTTTCTCCTGCTGAATGATATTTCCAAGAGAACTAATTTAATAACAGAAAATCTCCGTGGCTATCTCCTAGATAAGGAAACTTCTTATCTAAAAGATTATAAAAAAGAAAAGCTCAAGTTAATTAAAGACCAAAAGCGCCTGAGTGAGGAAATGAACAGCCATGACATCACCCTGACAAATTATAAAAATATGATTGATAGTTTTCTGGATGAATGTGATGCAACCGTAGGCTCTTTCCAGAAGGATGATATTAACAGCTATTCTAATCATTTCAATGGAGTCTTGAAAATTGCTGCCTTCCTTCAAGAAAGTACCCTTGCGCTGTTAAATAATAAACTGACGGATTATCAAAATTTTTATGCTCAAATGGAAAAGCAAAACCATTACTACAAGCTCTTGTCCATTTCTCTTTTTACGGCGGCTTTTTTCCTCAGCACATTGCTAGCTTTATGGATTTCAGGAGGGATTACGAAACCGATTAGTCTGTTGTCAGAGGCTGCAAAGGAAATTTCAAAAGGGAATTTGGCAGGAGAGGATATTAAAGTAACAACAAAAGATGAATTAAAGCCGTTAACGGAAACCTTCAATCAAATGCGATCCAATTTACGACAGCTGGTCATGGAAATTAAGCAAAAGTCAGAATTAGATAAGCTTCTAAAGGAATTAGAGTTAAGAAGCCTGCAAAACCAAATTAATCCTCATTTTTTATTCAATACTTTGAATACGGTTTCAAAAATGGCGTATTTGGAAGAAGCGGAACAAACTTCACGATTAATAGAAGCCGTGGCTGCCATCCTGCGTTACAACTTGAGTGATTTTGATAAAGCTTCGACGCTTAGAGAGGAAGTAAGAATTGTCCAAGAGTATTTTTACATCCAACAAACTCGGTTTGGAGAACGGATTACGTTTGACACAGACATCGAGGATGAATGTTTAGATATTGAGATTCCTAGTTTAATTCTACAGCCATTAATCGAAAACGCCTTCATGCACGGGGTGGAATCCTACGAAGAAAATGGAGTTATCAGTCTTCATATCTATCGGCAAAATGATCGGATTTATGTAGAAGTTATTGATAACGGCGCTGGAATGGATGAACCTGTTAAAAGGAGATTGCTCAAATATGTTGAATGTCCAGACCAGGAGGATGGATACGAAGCTGAAAAATTAAAAAGTCACTCCAATGGTATTGGTGTAAAAAATGTAATCAGAAGGCTGCAGCTATTCTATCAGAGAAATGACATCGTTGAGATTTATTCTAAACCTATGCATGGGACAAATTTTAGACTAACCATTCCTGAGGTTGCTAAAGGGGGACGCGAGCTTGTTAAAAATTCTTATAGTAGATGATGAAATCCTCGAGCGAACTGCATTAACGAAAATCATAAACAGTTCTTCAAAGGATGTAATGGTCATTGGAGAAGCCCCCAATGGAAGGATAGCGATCGAAATGGCCAGGGAACAGCGGCCGGATATTATTTTTATGGATATAAAAATGCCCGGAATTGATGGTGTGCAAGCTGTCAAAGCGATAAAAAAAATTAATCCCGTCATTCGCTTTATCATGGTTTCCGCCTTTAATACGTTTGAATATGCAAAAGAAGTGATGCAGCAGGGTGTGAAGGAATACATCCTAAAACCTAGCAGAAAGCAAGATATTCTTGCAGCATTAGAGCGCGTTTCTAGTGAGATCTTTGAGGAGAGTAAGCAGCGAGAAGAGCAGCATAACTTGCGCCAAAACCTGGACCGTGCGGTATCAATCGCGCAAAAGGAATGGGTATCGACTGTTTTAGTGAATCAAGTTCAGGATATCACTTTTGATGAATGGGGTCAGCTGCTTGGAGTTGAAATTACTTCAGGGTATATTATGCTGTTTTTGCTCCGTCCTAAAGAAGGGACCGAAATATCTATAGATCAAAAGCAGAATTGGTATCTGTGGCTGAAAGATACCCTTCATTCTGTCGGGATGAATCAGGAAATGATGGTTGGGCCGTTAACCGATTTGCAGGTTCCTGTGTTATTCCTTACTAAAAAAACTATAGAAAAGGTTCATCTTAAAACAAATGCCCAGATGATTATCGATCAATTGAACCGTATTTTTGAAAAGAAAGGATTTAATGCCGAGTTGAGGATTGGGGTTGGGCTGCCATATAACCATGCCCATGAGCTAAATAAATCCTATCTTGAAGCGCATATGGCCTTGCAGCAACTCGCAAAAACTTCGAATCGTAAGTATTTATTTGCGGTTAAACAAGGTTCGGCTGAACTGCCGTCCTCATCTGAATTGTTAGAGACTGAGAAGAAGCTATTAGAAGCCGTTCGGCAGGGAGATGTTAATCAAGTCTTGTTTATTTTTGAATCGTTTGCCACGATGCTGGTTGAGGAAAAGAATACAAATGGTTCCCTCGTGAAAAAGTCCTTTGATGAATTGTTTATTCTCGTCTCCCGGATGCTCCATGAACTGGGCATAAGCTATGAACGGATACCTGCGGTAGAAGAGTCTGAGGAGATCATGACAATTTTTGAAAAAGGAAAGGCCCATTTATTGGCAGTTGTTCATCATGTCCAGGTGTGGCGCAACAATCATGCAAAGGGTATGCTCCATAAAGCGAAGGAGTATATCGAAAGGCATTATGCAGAGTCGATTACGTTGGAATCGGCGGCAGAATACGTGGAGCTTAGTCCCTATTATTTTAGTAAATTATTCAAAGATCGCTTCGGGATGACCTTTATTGATTATTTGACGGAAATAAGAATTAATCGTGCTAAGGCTGAGATGGTTGATCCGGGAAAAAGCTTGAAGGAAATATGCTACTCGATTGGTTACAAGGATCCAAACTATTTTAGCCGAGTCTTTAAAAAGCACACAGGTTTATCGCCTACTGAATTTCGTAAAGTAACCGTAAGTTAATAGATTTCACCGATGAGACCAATCCCAGCTGTGGATCGGTCTCATTTTTAATTCGAGGTCAATTGTGGTAAAAAATAAAGCGTTTGCAAAAAAGTCTAGATAATCACAAATTTATGCTAGACTTTTGACCTATTGCGGGGATTCCCCCCATGCTAACATATGTGTAAGGGCTTACACCAAGGTTAAGTGGAGCGGTCATGCTGCCTTACCAGAGTCTTTACTAAATAGTAAAAGGAGAATGACAACATGTTTAAAAAGAAAAAAGGTTTAATTCTATCTTTAACGGTTGCATCTAGCATTCTATTAGCAACAGGCTGCAGTAGTAATTCAACCAGCGGTACAGATTCTGGAAAAGACAAGGGCGACGCGCTACCGGCAGTGGGTGCAACGATTTACAAATTTGATGATAACTTTATGTCCTATGTACGCCGTGCGATGGATACTGCAGCAAAAGATAAAGTAAAGTTAATGTTGAATGACTCACAAAACGACCAAGCCAAACAAATTGAGCAAGTTGACACACTTATTGCCAAAGGAGCAAAATCACTAGCTATTAACCTAGTGGATCCAAAAGCAGCGCAAACGATTGTAGACAAAGCGAAAGCTAAAGATATTCCAGTTATCTTCTTTAACAAAGAGCCGGATGCAACTGTATTAACTGGCTATGATAAAGCTTATTATGTTGGAACCACATCTTCAGAATCAGGTGTCCTTCAAGGTGAACTGATCGCAAAAGCATGGGAAGCTAACAAAGATAAATATGACAAAAATAAAGATGGCAAGCTTCAATACGTTTTACTTAAAGGTGAGCCAGGACATCCAGATGCAGAAGCACGTACAAAGTTTGCTATTGATACTGTAAAAGAAAAAGGCATCCAAGTAGAAGAATTAGCAATGGATACAGCAATGTGGGATGCAATGAAAGCTACTGAGAAAATGGATGCTTGGATTGCAAAATACAATGAAAAAATTGAATTCGTTATCGCTAACAACGATGGTATGGCATTAGGTGCCATTGCTTCTCTTGAAAAAGCAGGTTACTTCTCTGGTGACAAGTTCATGCCAGTTGTAGGTGTTGACGCGATTCCAGAAGCACTTGAAATGATCGAAAGCGGCAAAATGGTTGGTTCAATCTTAAATGACGCGAAAAACCAAGGGAAAGCAACGATTGATTTAGCAGCAAATGCAGCTAACGGTAAGGATGTTTTAGACGGAACTGAGTGGAAACTTGATGATAAAAAAGCCGTTCGTGTTCCTTACATCGAAGTAACAAAAGATAATATCCAAGTGGGTAGAGACGCATATAAATAAGAAAGAGGAAGCGCCTTGTCCAGGGGCGACAGGCATAAGACGAGCCGGCGAGAAGGTTGCTCTTTAACCTTCTTGACGGATTGGCTGTAGACCTGCGAGCACCTAGGCGCTGCAGCTAGACTGTAATGTTTAGAGCTAGCGCCTGTCCGGGGGCACTCTGCCCCTTGGCGCTCCTCGAACAAAGGAAAAGCGGACGCTTTTCCTTCGTTCGGGGTAAGACTCCAAGAAAATGGAGCCGGATACCGCAAAAAATTATTACTCTCTTTAAAAGTTTGAGAGGCATCCAGTGGAGTATCTCATATTTTTCTAAATGGTTTCAGAGGAGGTTCGCTCATGTCAGAATCAAGTACTACTAATTTACTAGAAATGCTTAATATAACCAAAAGGTTCCCGGGGGTACTCGCTTTAGACAATGTTTCACTAAAAGTAAAACCCGGATCGGTGCATGCCTTAATGGGCGAGAACGGTGCAGGGAAATCAACGTTAATGAAATGCTTATTTGGGATTTACTCCATGGACGAGGGCAAAATCCTCTTTGACGGGAAAGAAATTTCTTTTGCCAATTCGAAGCAAGCACTTGAAAACGGTGTTTCCATGGTCCACCAAGAACTAAATCAGGTACGTCAACAAAATGTTATGGATAATATTTGGCTGGGTCGTTATCCGAAGAAGGGCATTTTTATCGATGAAAAGAAAATGTACCAGGATACAGCAGCTATTTTTAAAAGTCTGGATATCAGTATTGATCCACGCAGTAAGGTAAGTACGCTTTCTGTTTCCGAAATGCAGATGGTCGAAATTGCAAAAGCTGTTTCCTACCATTCCAAAATTATCGTCATGGATGAGCCAACATCATCTTTAACTGAGACGGAAGTAAATCACCTGTTCAGAATCATCAAAAGGCTTCAAAGTGAGAATGTAGCAATTATCTATATTTCACACAAAATGGAGGAAATCTTAAAGATTTCCGACGAAGTAACAATCATGCGTGATGGTCAGTATATCGCGACAAAAAGTTCGAAAAGCCTAACAACCGATGAAATTATTAAATTGATGGTTGGACGTGACCTTTCACAACGCTTCCCTGAAAAAATAAACAAGCCGGGCGAATTAATATTGAAGGTTACTGACCTGACAGCAGAAACACAGCCTTCTTTTTCTAATGTGAGCTTTGACTTAAAAAAGGGTGAAATCTTAGGTATTGCCGGATTGGTTGGTTCGAAACGGACCGAGGTCGTAGAAGCCTTATTTGGGATGAGGGCGCTAACAGCTGGAAAGATTGAATTAAATGGCAAGGCTGTTAAAAATCATTCCCCGCAGCAAGCGATCAAAAATGGCTTTGCCCTAGTGACGGAAGAAAGAAGATCAACGGGTATTTTCCCTGAACTTAGCATTAGCTTTAACTCAATCATTTCAAACATGAAACAATATAAAACAAAAAGCGGTTTTCTATCTGATCGGAAAGTGGCCGATGATACCCAGTGGGTAATTGATTCCATGAAAGTAAAGACACCTACCCAAAAGACATCCATTGGAAGTCTATCAGGCGGTAACCAACAGAAGGTAATTATTGGTCGCTGGCTCCTAACGAAACCGGATATTTTATTGTTGGATGAACCTACAAGGGGTATTGATGTAGGAGCAAAGTTTGAAATTTATCAGCTCATTAACCAATTAGCCGCAGAAGGAAAAGGGATTATCATGATTTCTTCCGAAATGCCTGAGCTTTTGGGTGTAACAGACCGAATTTTAGTAATGAGTAATGGAAAAGCAGCTGGAATTGTTGAGACGCACGCAACATCTCAGGAAAAAATCATGCAATTAGCAGCTTTGTATTAGGAGGAATGGATATGAATACTCAGGCTTCGAAAAAATCAAACTTGTCTAAATGGCTTGTTGATAACGTAATTTATGTAGTTTTAATTCTTCTTGTTGTCGGGATCGTCGCTGCTTCTCCAGACTTTTTATCGATGACAAACTTAATTAATATCTTAAGTCAATCCTCTTCGCGTATTATTATCGCACTTGGGGTTGCTGGTATCTTAATTACAGCAGGAACAGACCTTTCAGCAGGCCGGATGGTTGGACTTGCAGCGGTAATCTCAGCTTCTATGTTACAGGCTGGCGATTATGCATATCGTATGTATCCGAACCTGCCTGAATTACCACTAATTGTTCCGATTTTGGTTGCAATGGCAGCAACGGGTCTTATTGCTGCATTAAACGGTGTCATTGTTGCAAAATTCCACGTACCTCCATTCATTGCAACTTTAGGTATGATGATTGGTGTTTATGGTCTAACTTCGATTTATTTTGACCGCCCGCCATATGGGGCACAGCCTATTGGTGGTTTAAGCAAAGCCTTTACAACTTTTGCACAGCGCGGAATAAAAATTGGCCAATATGAATTTCCATATCTCATTATCTATGCAATCGTTGTATCCCTGATCATTTGGGTGATTTGGAATAAAACGCAACTCGGTAAAAATATGTACGCAATCGGTGGAAACCCGGAAGCAGCAAAGGTTTCTGGTGTAAACGTAGCAAGAAATCTTATCATCATTTACACAATCGCCGGTCTTCTTTACGGCTTAACAGGTACACTGGAAGCAGGACGAGTAGGTAGTGCAACAAACAACACAGGTAATATGTATGAATTAGATGCTATCGCAGCCTGCGTCGTCGGTGGGGTATCACTATCAGGTGGTATCGGAACCGTCCCTGGTGTTATCACAGGGGTACTGATTTTCCAAGTAATCAACTACGGTCTAGCCTTCCTAGGCGTAAGCCCATACATCCAATTCATCGTAAAAGGCGCAATCATCATCGTCGCAGTAGCCTTTGACATGCGCAAACATGCAAAGAAAAAATAAATAGCTTAATAGTTTGCTGTTAAATTGGTGTCAGGCACCGTTCGTGGACATTTGTCCACGAGGTGCCTGACACCAATTTTTATTTGTATAGGAAATTTTAATAATTTAATTGTGGATAAATTGATTTAGTCTCTTTGAATCCAGCTCCAGCGCCCAACGGCTAGTGTCCTTCGCTCTCCGCCCTACGATAAGTCAAGCACGAATGCGCTAACGCTCTTCGTGTTTCCTTTATCTCAGTTGGAGCGCTCCAGGCCATACGCCGCTGAACGGGCGCTTGCGCCTTTTGTTCTTAACGATGTTTTCAATTCATACAAATGATAAAACAATTTGTGGGTAAGATTTGCTGTTTTGTCTAATGACAGGTATTGTCTGTGGTGTATAATTAAGTTGTTGACTGAATATTTACATAAATGAAAATTGACTCGTATGTCCTTTGCAAATGAATTTACGTTTTTCACCTCCGAGAGATTTATTTACCTCTGAATATTGCAGATAATCTCATATTAAAAAAAGGGAGTGTTTAATCATGCAACGACAAAAGCTAGTGATTAATGGGGAAAGGCTGAAAACGACATTAGAGCAATTTGCAAACTTTGGCCGGACAGAGAACAATGGAGTAACACGGTTGTCCTTATCTATGGAAGATATTCGGGTTAGGGATTACTTCCGTTTATGCTGTGAGGAATTAGGACTGACGGTCACGGTTGATGATATGGGCTGCATGTATGCGACACTGGCAGGTAATGAAGACAAGCCGCCAATTCTTATTGGCTCCCATTTAGACTCGGTGAAAAAAGGTGGCCGTTTTGATGGCGTCTTAGGGGTTGTCGCAGGTTTAGAAGTGGTTCGAACGTTAGTCGAGAACCAAATCAAACCACAAATTCCGATTACGATTGTTAACTTTACAAATGAAGAAGGTGCCAGATTTGAGCCCTCGATGATGGCTTCTGGGGTGCTATCCGGTAAATTTGATAAGTCTACTATGCTAAATAAAATAGATTCAGATGGAGTTACTTTTGGGGAGGCCCTAAAAGCGAGCGGGTATGAAGGGAATGTGGAGAATCGATTGAAAGAGGCCTCGGCCCTTTTGGAGCTTCACATTGAACAAGGTCCAATTCTTGAAAAAGAGGCCCTCTCGATTGGTGTTGTCGAATGTGTGGTGGGAATGGCCTGCTATGAGATTGAAGTGACAGGGGAATCCGATCATGCCGGCACAACCCCAATGAATATGAGAAAAGATGCCCTGTTTGCCACTAATAACTTAATTAACGAAATCCGCACGCGATTAAGCGTTTTAGATGAAGATTTGGTCTTCACGATTGGCAGAGTGAATGTATACCCGAGCATCCACACGGTCATTCCGAATAAGGTCGTCTTTACGCTTGAAGCACGCCATAAAGACATGGTGATTGTCCAAACGGTTAAAGACTTCATCGAGACTCTTCCAAATTTAACCTCTTTAAATGAAGGCTGTGAGGTTAAAACAACAAAATTATGGGAGCGGGACACCGTATGGTTCGAGCCAGAAATCTGCCAGCTCCTAGAAGAGTCAGCACAGTCACTCGGTTATTCTAATCGAAGAATGGTCAGTGGTGCCGGCCATGATGCACAGTTTATTGCCAGTTTCGTTCCGACTGCGATGCTGTTTGTACCTAGTATTAACGGAAAAAGCCACTGTGAAGAAGAATTAACAACATGGGAAGATTGCGAAAAAGGGATAAATGTTTTATTAGATACGGTATTAACGATGTTAGCAAAATAGTTATAGCTAAATTTAAGTAGGTTGTGAGGGAGACTTTTTCGCGATGCGGAAGGGTCTCTTTTTTTACGATTGGATCCCTTATGAATAACTGATTGAATCGTTCCCTCATACAAGTCTGGAAATTTAATACTAATCTGTTGTAAAATATTAGCTAAAAGTGTAAAATTACACTATATAATATATCGGAATAATCACTTCAAAGGTGAAAGGGAGCGGGGATATGGGGAAAAAACTTAGGTTCATATTATTGTATTTTGGAATTGTGCCACTTGGGGTCTCATTTTTAGAATTAGCGATACTAATGGAGTTTGATAATATCTTATTGGTCTCATTACCCGTCCTGATTATCGTTGGGGGGCTCGCTGGGTTTCTAGTTAGCAAGAAACTAATGAAGCAGGAAAAATTAACAGAGAAATTGATCCTTTTCCTTATTCCCCTCGCCTATACAGCTATACTTTGGGCTGTATTTATGCTGATTAGCAGCGGGTTTTACGGAGCAGAAGCTTGGTTGTATTATAGTATCTTTCATCTTGCCTATGCACCCATCTATTTTATTGCCCTCCTTTTGGGAGAGGGAAGATTATTTCTTGGGGCGCCGCTCGCTTATGAGCTTTCCTTTGTTTTAGGTTTATTTTTTGCCCTGTTGAACGGGGGGAGGCTCCTTGCCATTGATAAAAAGCAGCTGTTGTCTGTTGGTATGGTATTTGTTCTTGCAATGGGTACGGGTTCGGCTGTTCATTGGCACCGGAGTCAAACGGTCCTGCCATCCTATGGTTTCGAATATGGAGGAGGATACTCTAGTACGGACCTCTATCCGTATGATGTAAACAATCCAGATAATATCCTGCCAAAACTAAAAACGACTTCAACCTTTACCATCGAAAACCCAAGTGAAATGCCTATTTTAGATGGAGCAGAAGCTGCATTCCCGGTTTACTCTGCCTTTGCGAATGCAACCTATGAAAATATTGAAAAAGTCTCTCCAGAGGTAAGCGAAGTCATTACCTTTACCAATACCATTTATGCCTACGAGCGGCTTTTAACAGGGGATGTCGATATTTACTTCGGTGCAGAACCATCGAAGAAACAGCAGCAAATGGCACAAGAGGCAGGAAAAGAGCTTGTCATGACCCCAATTGGCAAGGAAGCGTTTGTCTTTTTTGTCAATGCGGATAATAAAATTGATAGATTATCAGTAGCCCAGATTAAAGATATCTACTCTGGTAAAATAAAAAACTGGTCAAAGCTTGGTGGTAAGAATGAAAAAATTATTGCCTTTCAACGCCCCGAAAATTCAGGAAGCCAAACACTTTTGGAGAAAATTATGGGCGATACACCGATTATGAAGCCCTTAAAAGAAGAGGTGCCTGAAGGAATGGGCGGGATTATCGAACAAGTAGCGGACTACCGAAACTACGATAACTCGATTGGTTTTTCCTTTCGCTTTTTTGCAACAGGAATGAAGGCCAATTCAGATATTAAACTGCTTGCCATTAATGGGATTGAACCTAGTCCTGAAAACATCGCGAGTGACAACTACCCATTCACCGCCTCTCTCTATGCAATTACAGTGAAGGACAACAAAAAAGTGAGCACCATCCAACCATTCCTCGAATGGATGCAAGGACCACAAGGCCAAAAGCTAGTGGAAGAAGTGGGCTATATAAAATATAGTCCAAAATAAGATGTCAAAAATATGGTGTCAGGCACCGTCAGTGGACATTTTCAATCTTGCTTGCTTGATACAGTTAGATTATTAAATATTCAGGCAGTCATTTTACAGAAAAGTAGTTCTCTGTTAAGATTGAAGTGGTATTAATAAAGAACAAAGGGGGATGAACCGTGTATGAAGTTTTTTCGAAAGGTAACAAGTGCAGTACTCGTCGGGGCCTTACTCACTGCTGTACCAATTTCCACCTTTGCCAATGAACCTGCCAAGAAGGTCATAGATTATGTAGCACTAGGTGATTCGTTAGCAGCAGGGATGACACCTGCGGGTGGAATGGATTTGGGTTATCCTGATTACCTTAAAAACCGCTTTGAACAATCCCAATATACCGTGGACTTTAAGAATTTTGGAATTCCTGGGTATAAATCAACGAATTTAGCAACCGATGTTCTTACTAGAGCAGATGTTCAGACAAAAATTAAAGAAGCTGAGTTTATTACAATTGATATAGGTGCGAATGATTTATTACCAGCAATAACGGATCAATCTAAAATCCCTGGTGCATTAAGCACGGTTGCCGTAAATTTACAAACCATTTTAGCTGCAATTGACCAGTTAAATCCAACGGTTAAGGTGTATGTGATGGGTTACTATAATCCATTTCCATACCTTCCACAAGCACAACAAGCTGTATTATTACCACTGTTAGCTACATTTAATGGAATGATTGAAGCAAGAACCATCGCAAATGGCGACACTTTTGTTGAAACAGATACAATTATCGCTGAGGATTATCAAACCTACCTTCCAAATCCATTAAACATTCATCTAAGTAAAGAAGGCTATCAACTAATTGCAAAAGAGTTTTGGAAAAATATTGATAAGAGTAAGAATGAGGTAAGATAAATAGAAAAGAAGTATCAGAGAGAGATTCTTTGATGCTTTTTTTGTTAAGTAAGAGTTTTTATAAATTTTCTCGTTTCTTTTTGGAGACAGGGATGACCTAAGAGTGTTGCGCGTAAATATAAAAGAATAGTTGATGAGGAGGATATGCATATGAACAAATTATTAGAAGGAAAAACTGCATTTATTACAGGGTCTGCAAGTGGGCTTGGTTTAGAAATGGCAAAAACCTTTGCACAGGAAGGCGCGAAGGTAGTGATCTCAGATATAAACGCTGATAAAAGTGAGGAAGTAGCTGCTGAATTAAGGGAGCAAGGATTTGAAGCGTTATCGGCCCCCTGTGATGTGATGGATGAGGAAGCATTTAAAAATAGCCTTCAAGCGGCTTATAAAAGATTTGGCAGCATGGATATCTTAGTCAATAACGCCGGAATGCAGCATGTTTCACCAATTGAGGAGTTTCCTACTGAAAAATTTGAATTACTGATAAAACTTATGTTAACCGCCCCATTTATTGGCATCAAAAACGTATTCCCTATCATGAAAAAACAAGGCTTTGGCCGAGTCATCAACATTGCTTCCATTAACGGTGTCATCGGCTTTGCAGGTAAAGCTGCCTACAATAGCGCAAAACACGGTGTTATTGGCTTAACAAAGGTCGCCGCATTGGAGGGGGCTGCGGACGGAATTACCGTAAATGCCTTATGTCCTGGTTACGTCGATACACCGCTTGTGAGAAACCAATTGGCAGATTTGGCTAAAACAAGAAATGTCAGCTTAGACCGTGTTATTGAAGAAGTGCTCTTCCCATTGATTCCACAAAGAAGGCTCTTGTCCGTAACCGAAATTGCTGATTACGCTGTCTTTTTAGCAAGTGAAAAAGGAAGAGGGGTTACAGGGCAAGCAGTCATTCTAGATGGCGGCTACACAGCCCAGTAAATCATACAAAAGGATCCTATTCGATTGGTTGAGTAGGATTTTCATATTGTATAGGGGAATTTTAAAATTATTAATTGTAGATACAAGTAATTAATCCTAGGTTTTATTTACTGCGAAAAGAATTTGTATGGAAATAGCAACAGGACTGGTTTATGATAAGAGGGAATATTTTGAACATCATATAAAGTGGGTGGGAGTTACTTGATCCTGTTAGACTACATTATGAACCTCGCAATTTTTTCTCTATTGGTAAGTACGCCTTTAGTCATAGGTGCATTTACCAAACATAAACCATTTAAGCATTCGACAATTGGAATGGGTATTTATGCGGGAGTCGTTTCCTCCGTCCTTAGTTTGTTAGCAATCAATCAGGAAGGCTATTCCTATGACATTAGGTATGCACCTGTTATACTAATATTTGCTTATCTTGGACCCACAGCAGGGTTAATAACGGGAGCCCTTTCTTTATTTACAAGATTAGTGACAAATGGTCATTGGCCTCCTGTTATTATAGGATGGGCAATGACAATGATTGGTTTTTCCATCATCTATTTGTTTACAAAACGTATTACTGCAGTAAAAAGAAGTATAGCCCTTTTTGGAACATATCTTGTTTTTTATTTAATTGTTGTTTTCGTGTTTAAAATATTTATTGATAAACCATTCTTTCACGTTCAGTATCTTCTGTTTGTGTGGTTAGGATTTTCTGTTGGAGTATTACTTATTGAGTCATATTTGAAGTTGTATAGATTAAATAATAGCTTAATAGATATGTATAAAATGGTTGAGGCAAGTGAAGCAAAATATCGCTTGATTGCTGAGAATACTTCAGACCTGATCATTGTTATGAATGAAGAGCAGGCGATTATTTACTCCTCCCCTTCACATGAAAATGTGTTAGGGTTTCAATGCAATGAGCTTGAACGCTTAGAAAAATTCCAATTAATTCATCCGGACGAAGTTGATATGTTTAGTAATACCATCAAGCAGATGTATGAAAATAAAGAATCGCAATCTATGGAATTCCGGATGATGCACAAAGATGGACGATGGCTTGATTTTGAGTCCCGCTGTATGCCCGTTAGGGGAGAAACTGGCTTGATTGAGAATATTGTGATTGTCAGCAGGGATATCTCTGAACGTAAAAAGGCGGAAGATATTCTATTGCGCTCTGAGAAGCTATCAATTGTCGGGGAGTTAGCGGCAGGAGTGGCTCATGAAATCCGGAATCCACTAACAACCATAAAAGGTTTCATGCAGCTTTATAAAAGAGCAGATAGTTCGATTGATGAATTGCTGCTAAGTGAACTGGATCGTATTGAAAACATTACAAGCCAACTGCTTACGCTGGGAAAACCGCAAGCAGTGGAGTTAAATAGGACGAATGTTTTAGAATTGATTGAAGGGACACTTGTGCTTTTAGCTCCTGAGGCCATGATGAGTAATATCCAATTTAACCTAAAGTTTGAAGAATCCTCTTATTTTATTATTTGTGAGAAGAATCAATTAAAGCAAGTATTCCTTAATATTTTAAAGAATGCTATGGAGGCCATGAAAGAAGGAGGAGAAATTCAAATCAACCTTCGAAAAGGGCCGGAAGACGAGTGTGTAATAGCATTTCAAGATCAGGGCTGCGGGATTCCGGAAGAACTGCTCCCTCGTTTAGGCGAGCCGTTTTATACATTGAAAGAAAAGGGAACAGGCCTCGGACTAATGATTAGTAATAAAATTATTAAACAACACAACGGAAGCCTTACGTTTAATAGTAACGGCAATGAAGGAACAGTAGTCGAAATAAAATTACCATCCGTAAGTTGAAAGTGAAATTAGATGTTATGTTTGGGTGTCAGGCACCGCGCGTGGACAAATGTCCACGGACAGTGCCTGACACCTTTTTTCCGGTTCCGCTTACTAGAAGTTCACATTCAATTCATATATTCTTTATATAATTCAGTTTGTAGATGAGAATCGAAGTTTGAAGTTCGTGATCCGAAGAAGGGATGTAAATATATATGACAGAAGTGAAGAAAGAGAAGGGCTGGCGCCAATTTATTCGCTTGGTTCAACACACCAAGCCCTCGAAATGGTTTATGGGGATTGCCCTCCTTTTAAGTGTGGGTACCACCCTAGTGGGGCTAATGGTCCCGCTTTTTACAAAAAACCTGATCAATGATTTTACCATTAGCTCTTTAAGTACGGGAAGGATTCTTCTTCTTGTTTCCGCGCTCTTAATCCAAGCAGTAGCAAGCGGCATATCCATCTATTTATTAAATCATATCGGCCAATCCGTGGTGGCAGGAATCCGCGATCGTCTATGGAAAAAACTGCTCGTCTTACCGATTCCGTTCTATGATGAAAATCAAACAGGTGAAACGGTCAGCCGAATGACCAATGATACGGCCGTCGTAAGAGGATTAATTACCGATCACCTCGCCAATTTCCTCTCAGGAACCATTTCCATCATTGGTTCAATTGTTGTATTGCTGCTATTGGATTGGAAAATGGCCTTGTTAATGTTTATCGCATTGCCACTTGCAGCAGTCATCTTAATGACACTTGGGAGGAGGATGCATCAGGTGTCAAAAGGAATGCAAACCGAAACAGCACGGTTCACCTCAGTCCTCCAGCAAGTACTATCAGAAATACGCTTAGTCAAAGCCTCAAATGCAGAAGCATTCGAGTATAAAAATGGCAAAAACGGGATTACTCAATTGTTTCAATATGGCTTGAAAGAGGCCAAAATTCAAGCATTAATCACACCGCTGATTGGTTTAGTCATCATGGTATTACTTGTGGTTATTCTCGGTTACGGTGGAATGAGAGTGTCCTCAGGTGCATTAAAGGCGGGTGATTTAGTTGCCTTTATCATGTATCTATTTCAAATCGTCATGCCAATGGGACAATTAGCCGCCTTTTTTACCCAATTTCAAAAAGCAACCGGTGCCACAGATCGAATTATCGCCATCATGGATATGTGCGAAGAACAGGATGAGTCCATGAGGGATGTCGATCATGTGGATCAATCCATAATTGTAGAGCACCTGAATTACTCGTATAAGAATGGGGATGAAATACTAAAAGATATCAGTTTTTCCGCTGAAGCAGGCAAGGTGACAGCCATCGTCGGTCCGAGCGGAAGCGGAAAAACGACACTGTTTTCTTTATTAGAGCGTTATTATCAACCGCAGCAAGGGGCGATTCTCCTAGGGCACGTACCAATTAACCAGTTTTCACTGTTTTCTTGGAGAAGTCAAATTGGTTATGTATCACAGGAAAGTCCTATTGTAGTGGGGACAATTCGTGATAATATTTGTTACGGAATGGATAAAACAGTAGACCAGTCGGATATCGAAAGGGTAGCCAAAATGGCCTTTGCAGACCAGTTTATTTCCGAACTGCCGAACGGATATGATACAGAAGTGGGTGAACGAGGAATTAAACTATCGGGCGGGCAACGACAGCGGATTGCGATTGCGCGTGCCTTTTTAAGAGACCCAAAAATTTTAATGTTAGATGAAGCGACTTCGAGTCTGGATAGCAAATCTGAACAGGTTGTCCAACAGGCATTGCAAAATTTGATGAAGGGAAGAACCACACTTGTGATTGCGCATCGTCTATCGACCGTGATTGATTCGGATCAAATTCTCTTTTTAGATAAGGGGAAAATTACTGGCAGCGGTACGCATGAACAGTTGATTAGGACCCACTCTTTGTATCGTGAATTTGCCGAACAGCAATTACGGATGAATGAAACTGTTTAATAGATGGAAAGGAATGAGGTTGGAATGACGAAGGTACTACTAGTCGACGATGATGCCAATATTCGCGAATTAATCCACCTTTTTTTAAAAAAAGAAGGATTCGAACTTTATGAAGCCTCAGATGGTGTACAGGCATTAAAACTGCTGGAAAAGGTAAAGATCGATTTAGCGGTCATTGATATCATGATGCCAAATATGGATGGTTGGGAATTATGCAAAGAGCTGCGGGCCTTCAGTGATATTCCTATCTTAATGCTGACGGCTAAAGGGGAAACCTCACAAAAACTCAAAGGGTTCGAGCTGGGAGCGGACGATTATCTTGTGAAACCCTTTGACCCGATGGAACTAACTGCTCGAGTCAAAGCATTATTAAAAAGATATAATATAACCGTTTCGCAAACAATCACGATTGAAGAATTTAAGTTAAACCGAAAGACCCATGAAATTTCTTTTAAAGATAAGGAAATTACCCTTCCGTTGAAGGAATTCGAACTCTTGTTTAAATTGGCTAGTTATCCGGGGAAAACATTTTCACGAGAGGTGCTGATTGAAGACATTTGGGGCTACGACTATGAAGGAGACGAACGAACGGTCGATGTCCATATTAAAAGGTTAAGAGAGCGATTTCCTGAGGGAGAATTCCCGTTCCGGATTCGGACGATTTGGGGATTAGGCTACCGTTTTGAGGGAAGATCATGAAAATTAAGCGTTTTTTTCAACATGTATTTGGGATTGTCTTTTTCTTTGTATTTGTTTCTTTTGGCTTTTCAGCAGGTTATTTCATCGTCTCTGGCATTTATCATTTATTCGATTTTCATACATCCGATTATTTTCGTCATATGGCAACAGTAATTATCAGTTTATTCGTCATGAGTATAGTAGGATATTTTATTTCTTTATTTACTCGTTCTAGGCGCCGCAATCTCTTTCTTGAAGTACTTGATGCTTTAAAAAGGATTTCTAAAGGCGACTTTAATGTATATCTCGAATTAAATTCCGGTAAAAGAAACCAGTTCACTAGTCTGGTTGACCATATTAATCATATGGCAAAGCAATTAAAGCAATTAGAAGAGATGCGGCAGGAGTTTATCTCTAATGTCTCGCATGAAATTCAGTCGCCTTTGACGTCAATCATGGGTTTTGCAAGGGCGCTTCAATTAAATCAACTTTCGGGTGAGGAAAGAAGCCATTATCTTAGTATTATTGAAACGGAGAGTAGAAGGTTATCAAAATTAAGTGATAATCTCATGAAGTTAACGTCACTAGAAACAAAGCATCATCCCTTTGAGAGGCATAGCTATCGATTAGACCAACAAATACGGATGATTATCTTGGCGTGTGAACCGCATTGGACAGAAAAGGAACTGGAACTGGATGTGTCCCTAGAGAAGGTCGACATCACTGCGGATGAAGATTTGATGAGCCAGGTATGGACCAATCTCATTCACAACAGTATTAAATTTACTCCAAAGCTCGGAACGATTCGCGTTCATCTCCATCAGGTCGTTGGCAAAACGGTGGTGAAAATAACCGATACGGGGATTGGCATCTCAAAAAAAGATCAGGTTCATATCTTTGAACGTTTTTATAAAGCAGATAAAGCGAGAGACCGCTCCAAAGGCGGCAGTGGATTAGGACTATCTATCGTGAAAAAAATCATCGAAATGCATGACGGAACCATCCTTGTTGACAGTGAAGAAGGGAAGGGGACAACCTTTACTATCACATTGTAATTTGGGCGTTAGCATGGTGTGGTGTTAGTTTGGTGTCAGGCACCGCTTGTGGACAAATGTCCACGAACGGTGCCTGACACCTTATTTAAAAACCAATGGAACGTTTCTAATTAAAATTCACAATTTTGACATGCTATTGCTTTGTGCGAAGGAATATATTTGGTATGCTTAAAATAGAAAATATAATAGCAGGCTTAGAGACTTGGAGAAAGCCATAAAAACCATCGGGAATGGGTCATTACTATTCCTATGCGTTTTTATGGCTTTTTTGTGTGCAAAAATAACCCTTAAGAACGAACTTGGGAGGGAATTGGATATGGGACAAAGACTAGAAACGGAAGTAATTGTAATAGGTGGAGGAATGACAGGAGCAGGAGTGCTTCGTGATCTTTCCCTACGTGGCATAAAAGCAATATTAATAGAGCAACAGGACTTGGGACATGGTACTTCCACACGAAATCACGGTCTGCTCCATTCGGGTGCACGATATGCTGTTCGTGATGAGGAAGCAGCCATTGAAAGTTACCGAGAAAACCTAATCTTGAAAAAAACGATTCCAGGATCAATCGAGCAAACAGGAGGTTTATTCGTAAAAGTCCCTGAAGATGAAGATGGATATTTACAAAAATGGCTGATATCTTGTGAAAAACTGGGTATTCCTGTTGAAGAAATTCCAATTGCCCAGGCATTGCAGCAAGAACCTTTTTTAACGAAGGAAGTGCAAGCAGTCTATCGAGTCCCAGATGGTGCGGTAGACTGCTTTACAATGGTTGTGGATGTAGTAGCCGACGCGGTGAAACATGGGGCAAAAGCGTTGACCTATCATGAGGTGGTCGATGTATTAACTGAGCAAAATCGAGTTAGAGGTGTACGAGTTCGTGATGTTTTTACAGGGGAGGAAAAGGAAATTTTCGCCTCTTTGGTGGTCAATGCAGCCGGTCCATGGGGGGCACAAATTGCCCAGTTAGCTGGCATTCCGTTAAAGATGATTAATAATAAAGGAATGCTCGCGATTTTTAGCCATCGCATCAACAAACAAGTCATTAATCGTCTGCGGATGCCCGGAGATGCCGATATTTTTGTTCCAGCCCATAATGTAACGATCTTTGGTACAACGGGAATAAATGTCGAAGATCCGAATGACTTTTCCTTAAACCGACAAGAACTCGAGGGAATGTTAGCAGAAGGGAAAAAGTTAATTCCAAAGATCAATGACTTACGGTTGATTCGAGCTTTTAGCGGGAGCCGCCCCCTTTATCAAGAATCGAATGTGGCTGATGCTAGTGGGAGAAATGTTACCCGCGGTGTTGCGTTATTAGACCATCATACACGGGATGGAATGGATGGATTAGTTACGATTACAGGTGGAAAGTTAACAACCTTCCGCTTTATGGCGGAAAAAACAGTCGATTTAATTTGTGAAAAGCTTGGGGTAAGGGCAAAATGCACCACGGACCAGGAAATGGTCCCGCACCGAAAAGCTGATGAGTTTTTCAAAGAAGTCGATATGGCACCTGCCGCGAAACAAAAATTGTTTCATTGGGCCGGTACAAAAGCAAGGAAAATCGAGTCCTCCTTAAAAGAGAAGAATTCAAACGTAGTCGTTTGTGAGTGTGAGCAAGTTACATGGGCAGAAATTGAATCTGTTCTACCAGAGGAAGGTCGATTTCATCTAGGGGATATTCGTCGTAGAACTCGCTTGGGTATGGGGCCTTGTCAAGGAACCTTCTGCAATCACCGGGCAGCAGCACTAGCAGTTGAGAAAGGTAAGACGACCATTGAGGAAGCAGAATGGGCACTTCACCATGCTGTTTTTGAAAGAAAAAAAGGGATGGATGTGGTTGCCACGGGTGAAACAGCGAAGCAATTGCAGTTAATGGAAACGATTTATAAGGTTTCTTTAGGATTCGTAGAGGGGGATTATCAACATGTATGATGTTGTTGTTATAGGTCAAGGGTTATCTGGTCTGCTTTCCGCCATTTGGGCAAAAGAACAAGGGCATAGCACGGCATTAGTAGCTAACGGTACAGGGAAAATTATTCAATCAACAGGTGTAATGGACCTCATCCCTGGATCATATGGGGGATTGGATGAGTGGGCAGACCTTTATCAATTGAGTAATTTGCAACTATCTCAATTAACAGGGGCAATGGAGCAATTTAAAACCTTAATGAAAAAATTAGGATATCCTTACAAAGGTGAAATCGAGAAACTCTCTTCCATTGTTACCGGCTCCGGTCATGTGAAAAAGACGGCCTTGTATCCGGAGACTATTTCTCCTCTTCCAGAAGAAGGACATGTTGTTATCGTTGGGTTCGAGGAAGTAGTTGATTTCCAGCCTACTTATATTAAAGGAAATTTACAGAAGGCCAGACCCCATTTAGCTATCGATGTTTTAAAAATTAAGTTAGGAAATCACTCGCAACGGACGATGACCCAACTAGATGCGGCACGGCTATTGGACCAAAAGGAAATTCGGAACAACTGCATCAACCAAATTAAACAGCTAATCATTGAAAAGAATATCAGTCAGCGGGATATGTTTATTTTTCCAGCCTCACTTGGAGTCGAAAATTGGAAAGAGACCATCGAACATTTTTCTTTTGAACTAAATGCAAAGATAACCGAGGCTCCAGGAATGCCGCCCAATACAACCGCCATCCGTCTGCATGAGCGTTTGAAAAAGGAAGCAGTGAAATTGGGGATACGATTCTATGCTGACACCGCTGTTACGGGTTGCACCTTTGACGGAGATGAGATCGAATCATTAACGATTCAAACGGCAAATAGAATGACAAACCTTACTGGGAGACAATTTATACTCGCAACCGGAGGGGTTCTAGGTGGTGGATTGGAAGTAACCCCGGACGGACTAAAGGAAACAGCTTTACGACTTGAGACAAATGAATGGGGAGAACTACTTGATTGTCCTTCAAATCTCCACCCAGTCGGTGCAGGCAGGGGAATTCAGGTAACACATAACGGAATTACCGGTGGCGTTTTTACCCTCTTATCCATCCATGAAATGATCGGCCAACTGCGCCAGCAAACGATGATAGGGGGACTCGTAGTGCTTGAGTTGCAATTTGCTGAAACTACATTTGATAAGTGCCTTAAATGTAATGCCTGTGTCACAAGTTGTCCTGTCTCCAATACGACGTTGGAGTTCGGCGGACCTAAACATTTAGGTCCTGAGTTAAAAAGGCTTATGGATAATCAACAACTCATTGATGATAAACGAATCGAATTATGTACGTTATGCGGCAATTGCGACATGTCATGTCCGGAGAATGTCCATGTATCGACGTTAACCGCTTATGCAAAAGCGATTCATGCCGAGCAGTCGGGAACAAAATTCCGTGACTTGGTGTTAAGTAATGCAGAGATGGTAGGAAAACTCGCTTCTGCTTTTGCTCCAGTGACCAATCTTGCAATGGGCATGAAACCTGTAAGAAAAGTGATGGAACTGGTCATGGGAATTCCAGCAGAGCGGCAATTTCCAAAGTATCGTTTTAATAATTTTAACCGTGTTTATAACAGAAAGTATGCCTATACGGAGCGCAGGGTCGCCTATTTTGTTGGTTGTTATGCGACCTATAATGCACCTGAAGTAGCAGAAAGTTTCATTAAAGTGATGGAGCATAATGGCATTGAGGTGGTTAAACCTGACCAAAAATGCTGCGGTGTTCCAATGTTCGCTAATGGACAAATGAAACAAGGATTGAAAAATGCGAACTACAATATTAATAGCTTTTTAGAGTATACCCGCCAAGGCTATGACATTGTTGTCACCTGTACAAGCTGCACTCTTGCGCTTAAAAAGGAGTATGTAGCGTATGTGAAGACAACAGAAGCAAAGGAATTGGCCGCCCATGTCTATGATGCAGATGAATATTTGCTCATGCTAAAGGAAAATGGAGAGCTTAACATGGAATTTGCTCCAATGAAAGAAAAAGCAGGTTACTATGCTCCATGCCATATGAAAGCACAAGGAATCGGAAATCCGGCAATGGATATTTTAGAGCTTATTCCCGGCTATGAAATTAATGATGTGGGGGCAGGCTGCTGCGGGCAATGTGGCACTTTTGGATTTAAAACGGAAAAATATGAGGTTTCGATGAAAATTGGTCGACCGATGGCAGAAGCAGTGAAGGACGCAAATGCAGATTACACAGTGACAGAATGTGGAATGTGTAAAAATCAACTCGATCAACTGACTGAAAAAGTGGTTAAACATCCCATGCAAATCGTAGCAGAATCCTATGATCGAGCAAAAGCATTGACTTAAATTCTATTATGATGATTTAGTTTAGTTGGCAAGCAGGTATATAATCTATTTTCAAACAGGCCTTGGTGGGTAAATTTTCCACATATTCACAGTTTCGACATTACCAATCATGGTATATCTAATAAAGACTGTATTGAAGGATAGAAGTGTTATAAAATATATTTAAAGAGGTCGAAAATGAAAGGTGAACAATGGGATGAGCTTTTTTGGACAAAAGGTATTACCTGCGATTCGAAAAATAGAAGATGTCGAAAAAATGATGTCTAGTAATTATGAATATTTGGTAATTTTAGATATGCATGTTTCCAGACTGAAACCCATTTTTCAAATGGCGCAGGCCAACGATAAAAAGTTGATTATCCATATGGATTTAATTCATGGGTTAAAGAGTGATGAATACTCAACAGAATTTATTTGTCAGGAATTTAAACCATTTGGACTGATTTCAACTAAAGGAAGCGTTATTCTGAAAGCAAGGCAAAAAGGTGTAAAATCGATTCAACGTCTGTTTTTATTAGATACCAGTTCAATCGAAAAGAGTTTTGCATTAATTGAACGGACCAAGCCAGATTATATTGAAGTATTACCAGGAATTATGCCGAAAATTATTAAGGATATTCGGAATCGCACGAAAAGGGAAGTTTTTGCTGGAGGATTTATTGACACGATTGAAGAGGTAGAACAAGCATTTTTGGCTGGAGCAATAACAGTAACAACATCCAAAAAAGAATTATGGAAATATTTTGAGCCTGAAATAAAAAAGTAATTGAAGAAATGAACTGTATACTCAACCCGCATTCTTTTTTATAGAGAATGCCTTTTTTATGTTGTTTTTTGTCAAAAGGTGTAGAAAAAAGCATTTATGAGGAAGAATATGTAGATTTTGTGAATTTTGTTGACAGCGTTTTCAGACAAACATTATACTAGTAATTAAGTTAATAATATGTGAAGAAGTGTTAGAGACTCACGGGATTACCCATTTTTCTGGGATATTTCTGTGCGTCTTTTTTCTTTTTCCATGTTATTCACAACAGGTTCCAAGGTAAAAGGTTTTTTAAAAAAGAGGAGGTTTATAATGACAGCTTTTTGGGGTGAATTAATTGGTACGGCGATTTTAATTACGTTAGGTGCAGGTGTTTGCGCAGGTGTGAATCTAAAGAAAACGCTCTCTAACGGCAGTGGTTGGATTGTTATTACTTTTGGATGGGGATTTGCGGTTGCAGTTGCTGCGTACTCAGTGGGTAAATTCAGTGGAGCACATCTAAATCCTGCATTAACAGTTGCATTAGCATTTACCGGTGATCTTCCGTGGAAAGAGGTCCCAACTTATATTTTCGGTCAAGTGATTGGGGCAATGATTGGAGCTACAGTTATTTATTTCCAATACCTTCCACACTGGAAAGTAACAGAAGATCAAGGCGCAAAATTAGGAACATTTGCAACAGGTCCTGCTATTCCTCATACTTTTGCAAACTTAATTAGTGAAATTATTGGTACATTTATTCTTGTTTTAGGTATATTAGCGATTGGGGCAAATAAATTTACAGATGGGCTAAATCCACTTGTGGTAGGTTTCCTTATTGTTAGTATCGGTTTGAGCCTTGGGGGAACAACAGGATATGCGATCAATCCCGCCCGTGATTTTGGTCCTAGATTAGCACATGCTCTTCTTCCAATTCCAGGGAAGGGAAGTTCGAACTGGGGATATTCATGGATTCCAATTGTAGGTCCATTACTTGGGGGAAGCCTTGGAGGCTTGTTTTATAAAGCAGCATTCTTAGGTAAGACAGAGATGAGCCTTTGGTTTGTCATTGGGGCAATTGTCGTTGTTCTTGCAGTGGCTTCCGTATTTGGAAAGAAGTCTCAGGATTTGGTACACGTAGAAAAAATTAGTGCATAATTTTAATTTAAGGGAGAGTTCACATATGGAAAAATACATTTTATCATTAGATCAAGGTACAACAAGCTCACGTGCCATCCTATTTAATAAAGAAGGAAAGATCGTCCATGTAGCTCAACAGGAGTTTCAACAATACTTCCCAAAACCAGGTTGGGTAGAACATAATGCAAATGAAATTTGGGGCTCGATCTTAGCGGTAATGGCTTCATGTTTAGCTGGAGCGAATGTAAAGCCAGAGCAAGTGGCAGGAATTGGGATTACAAACCAACGGGAAACAGCCGTTGTTTGGGATAAAGAAACAGGTCAACCAGTTTATCATGCAATTGTTTGGCAATCCCGCCAAACTGCTGAGATCTGTGAAGAATTAAAAGCAAAAGGATATGATCAATTATTTAGGGATAAAACAGGTCTTTTAATTGATGCCTATTTCTCTGGAACAAAAGTGAAATGGATTCTAGACAATGTGGAAGGTGCAAGGGAAAAGGCAGAACGCGGAGAACTGCTTTTTGGAACGATTGACACATGGTTGATTTGGAAACTATCTGGTGGAAAAGCCCACGTAACAGATTATTCAAATGCCTCGAGAACATTGATGTACAATATTCATGACCTTAAATGGGATGAAGAGCTATTAGAAATTCTCACTGTTCCAGCATCGATGCTTCCAGAGGTTCGCCCTTCTTCAGAAGTATACTCAGAAACAGTTGATTACCATTTCTTTGGCTGCAATGTACCAATTGCCGGAGTTGCAGGTGACCAGCAAGCTGCGTTATTCGGTCAGGCCTGTTATGAAAAAGGAATGGCGAAAAATACTTATGGAACTGGTTGCTTTATGTTAATGAATACCGGCGAAAAAGCAGTAAAATCTGAGCACGGTTTGTTAACAACGATTGCTTGGGGTATTAACGGAAAAGTTGAATATGCATTAGAAGGAAGTATCTTCGTTGCTGGGTCTGCGATCCAATGGCTTCGTGATGGGCTCCAAATGTTTAGAAGTGCTGAAGAGAGCGAGAATTTTGCTACTAGTGTAAGCTCTACTGACGGTGTTTATGTTGTTCCGGCATTCGTGGGGTTAGGAACACCTTATTGGGATAGCGATGTACGTGGTTCTGTTTTTGGCTTAACTCGTGGTACAACAAAAGAACACTTTGTACGTGCAACATTAGAATCCCTAGCATATCAAACAAAAGACGTTCTAACTTCTATGGAAGCTGATTCAGGTATTTCACTTAAAGCATTGCGTGTCGACGGCGGCGCTGTTGCCAATAACTTTTTAATGCAATTCCAAAGCGATGTGTTAGATGTACCAGTTGAACGTCCAGAAATTAAGGAAACAACTGCACTAGGTGCAGCATATTTAGCAGGATTAGCTGTTGGTTATTGGGAAAGCCAAGAAGAAATTGCTACTCAATGGAATATGGATAAAGCATTTACACCAGATATGGTTGAAGAGGACAGAGAAAATTTATATACTGGTTGGAAAAAGGCCGTAAACGCTGCTAGGGCTTTTAAATAATCGTAACTTATGGTAAAATGTAGTTAAGTTAATATTTTGGCGGGAGAAACTCGAGAGGCCTCAACAAAGCAATGTTTTTTTTACATTGTGATTGTTGTGGTCTCTTTTTTTATCCCCATTGGAGGTAACCATAGTGGAAATGTTAAAATTCTCGAGTTCAAATAGAAATACGATCCTAAAGGAAATGGCTGCAGAAGAGTTTGATGTGCTTGTCATCGGTGGGGGAATTACAGGCGCTGGAATCGCATTAGATGCTGTAACAAGGGGAATGAAAACAGCTTTAGTAGAAATGCAAGATTATGCCGCTGGGACATCTAGCCGATCAACGAAGCTTGTTCACGGTGGTCTCAGGTATTTAAAGCAATTCGAAGTGAAGATGGTCGCGGAAGTAGGGAAGGAACGAGCGATTGTCTATGAAAATGGCCCGCATGTAACCACACCAGAATGGATGCTTCTGCCTATACATACAGGTGGAACGTTTGGAAAAATTAGTACATCTATTGGACTTAGAATTTATGACTTTTTAGCAGATGTAAAAAAAGGTGAACGAAGAAGGATGCTGTCGTCGGATGCTACCATTCAGAAAGAGCCCCTCATTAAAAGCGAGGGATTAAAAGGTGGCGGGTATTATGTGGAATATCGGACCGATGACGCGCGGTTAACAATCGAAGTAATAAAAGAAGCGGTCACACAGGGTGTGAGAGCAGTAAACTATACAAAAGTCATCGACCTTCTTTATCGAGATGAAATAGTCATCGGTGCTATAGTTGAAAATCAATTAGATGGATCGGTTCATACTATTTACGCGAACAAAGTCATCAATGCCACCGGACCTTGGGTCGATTCGCTCCGTGACAAAGATCATTCGTTATCTGGGAAAAAACTGCGGCTCACCAAAGGAGTCCACTTAGTGATTGATCAGTCGAGATTTCCCCTAAAACAGGCGGTGTACTTTGATACACCAGATAGACGCATGGTATTTGCCATTCCAAGAGACGGGAAAACGTATGTAGGAACAACAGACACCTATTATGGCAACGATCCAATTCATCCGAAAATGACCGCTGATGACCGTGATTACATTATGAATGCGATACATTATATGTTTCCAACCGTAGATATTAAGTCGGAGGATATTGAATCAAGCTGGGCAGGGGTACGACCACTAATTTATGAAGAAGGTAAGGACCCTTCTGAGATTTCGCGAAAGGATGAAATTTGGGTATCTAAATCTGGGTTGGTCACAATCGCAGGTGGAAAGTTGACCGGATATAGAAAAATGGCGGAAACCGTGATTGACTTAATTGCTTTACAGAGCAAAGACACAAGTAAGTACAAAGCTTGCCAAACAAAGCATTTACCGATTTCAGGAGGGCATTTTGATGGTTCTCATAACTTTGTCTCATTTATTGAGGCCAAGGAAAACGATGCCGAATTACTAGGATTTTCAAAGGATCAATACCGAAAGCTAGTACATCGCTATGGTTCCAATATTGACCGTATTTTTGGAATTGCGAAAACGTATGAGCCGAACAATAAGTATGGCTTGCCGCAAGAGATATACGTTCAAATTGTTTATTCACTAGAGGAAGAAATGATAGTGAAACCAGTGGACTTTTTTATTCGTCGAACGGGAGCTTTATTTTTTGATATCAAGTGGGTATATGAGTGGAAAGAAGCCATTATTGGATTTATGAATGATGCTCTTGAATGGACAAATGAGGAGAAGGTCATTTACAGGGAAGAATTAGAAACTATTTTAAATGATGCGATTCATCCGGATCCAAATGAAATGATTTGAGTTTATCCGCGGTGCATCCCCGATTATTTCACGCACTTTTTGGATGATGGAGAAACTAATCAAACGTTTGATTAAATTAGTGAGGGGCTTGGAATATATAGTGTTGTCCTGTCATATTATTACCATATCAAACGTTTGATTGTTGCAAAATGAATAAAGGTCTAGATCTTATTAATTATAATTCCGACTTATTGCATTGGAATATTGAGGCTGGGTTACAATTTTCCAAAATTGAAGGAGGAGGAATATAATGAATACCATTCTAATCATCGTAAATGTCGCGGTGTTGTTGTTACTCATGTTTTGTTTATTTACGATGCAAAAAAAGTATGTTTCTTTTTCAAAGCGTGTATTTAGTGCCTTGGGTTTAGGTATTATTTTTGGGTATATTATTCATCTGATTTATGGCACAACACATGAAGTAACTACAGGTTCGATTGATTGGTTTAACATTGTTGGAAATGGCTATGTCAAACTGTTGCAAATGGTGGTTATGCCACTGATCTTTGTTTCGATTGTCGGGGCTTTTACCAAATTAAAGTTAACTAAAAATATCGGGAAAATCAGTTTTCTTGTCATCGGCATACTGCTTGCAACAACAGCCGTTTCTGCTGCGGTTGGAATTGGTTCTGCCTTAGGATTTGGTCTTGACGGGGTGCAGCTAACCGAAGGAGAAGCGGAAGCTGCCCGTAATGCTCAGTTAGAGGAAAGAGTTGCAGGAATCGAAAATATGACACTCCCGCAACAAATCATTGAATTAATTCCAAGTAACCCGTTTCAGGATTTAACGGGTGCCCGCGCCACTTCTACGATTGCAGTTGTTATTTTTGCTGCATTTATCGGGATTGCTTATCTTGGAGTTAAGAGAAAGGATCCAGAGCATGGGGAGTTTTTCGCAAAAATCATTGATACCTTCTACTCTGTTGTTATGAGGGTTGTCACACTCATTCTTCGTTTAACTCCCTATGGTATCCTAGCAATCATCGCCAGGGTGACAGCAACGAGTGACTATGCTGCCATTGCCAAATTAGGTAAGTTTGTGATTGCCTCTTATGTGGCGCTCATTATTGTATTTATTATCCATCTTCTGTTATTAGCATTTGCCAAACTTAGCCCGGTAAGTTATGTGAAAAAAGGGCTGCCAACCTTAACCTTTGCTTTCACCTCACGGACAAGTGCAGGAACCTTGCCGATGACCATTAAAACGCAAACAAAGGACTTTGGTGTATCCGAAGGGATTGCTAACTTTGCAGGTTCATTTGGACTTACCATCGGTCAAAACGGATGTGCAGGTGTTTATCCGGCAATGTTAGCGGTGATGGTGGCTCCAGCGGCAGGAGTCGACCCAACGAGCATATCCTTTATCCTCACGCTTATTCTAGTGGTCGCAATTAGCTCTTTTGGTGTGGCTGGTGTTGGGGGCGGTGCAACCTTTGCAGCCTTGATTGTTTTATCTGTCATGAACCTGCCAATAGCGATTGTTGGATTGCTTATTTCAGTTGAGCCGCTCATTGACATGGGTCGTACGGCCCTAAACGTCAGCGGAGCGATGACCTCAGGTATACTAACAAGTAAAGTAACCGGTGAATTCGAAAAAGAGGTTTACCAGCAGCCAGACATTGTCGAAGCGTAACATATGGGGAACAACTTTAAGGGCTTTCCGCTTAGCGGATGAGTCCTTTTTTCTTTTGCAGGGATAAAAAATGGGCTTTTTTAAAAATATACTTTAAATTTAAAATACTTGAATCCGAGATAAATTTGAAGTATGCTGAAAGTAGAGAGATACCAACTGCAATCGGTTTAATGTAATGAAAAATATCCATATTAATAAAGAGGTCTTAATCGTAAAAGGTTTTGAATAGTTCTATAAATGCATGTGGGAGGGATATGAAGTGAAGCCAGAATCTAAAGATGAAAATCCAGGAATGGAAATAGGGATCTATACGTTAGGGGATTTAGTTCCAGATTGGGGAACAGGGAAGTCGATCAGTGCACGGCAGCGACTTAATGAAATTATTGAAGCGGCGAAAATGGCTGATGAGGCAGGCTTGGATGTAGTTGGCGTGGGTGAGCATCACCGACTAGACTATGCCGTATCCGCACCGCCCGTCGTCTTGTCCGCTATTTCGCAAGTTACAAAGCAAATTAAATTGGCAAGTGCCACAACTGTTTTAAGCACAGTCGATCCCGTACGACTATTTGAGGATTTTGCGACACTTGATCTCCTCTCTAACGGCCGAGCCGAAATCATTGCCGGACGCGGGGCTTTTATCGAATCCTTTCCGCTATTCGGATACGATTTAGACGATTATGACGCACTATTTGAAGAGAACATCAAGCTGTTTCAGCAGTTGAGTGCAGAGGAGCGAGTTACCTGGAAGGGTCAATTTCGTTCTTCTTTACAGGATGCTGAAATTGCCCCACGACCGTTACAGGAAAATATTCCAATGTGGGTAGGGGTTGGAGGAACCCCATCAAGTGCAGCACGAGCAGGAAGATTAGGGACCAACTTAGCCATCGCAATACTAGGAGGAGAACATAGTCGCTTTAAACCGCTGGTAGACATTTATCGTCAGGCGGCGAGAGAAGCAGGACATGATCCTGAGTCGATGAAGGTTGCAGTAACAGGTCATGCTTTTATTTCGGAAACCACCCAAAAGGCAAAGGATGAGTTTTATCCGTATCATTCGAATTATTGGGGATACTTTAATCGCCAGCGTGGAGTGAGTGGAAATATATCCAGAGAAGATTTTGAGCAGATGGCCGGACCGGAGACAGCTTTATTTGTGGGGAGTTCCCAGCAAATCATCGAAAAGATCCTCCACCAATACGAGCTGTACGGACACCAGCGGTTTATCGCCCAAATGGACATCGGCGGAATGCCCTTTAAACAAGTGGCCGAAAGCATCGAACGGTTGGCAACAGAAGTAGCCCCTGTTGTGCGAAGGGAAACAAGGAAGTAGTATGAGATTTGTGTATTATATTCGAGTTCTAAATTAACAGTCAAAAATAAAAGACCCAGGGAAACGGGATCTCCCTAGGTCTTTGAAATATCGCTATTTATCGGATGTGTCACCTTTACTTTTGCTAGTGACGTTCCCGTCAGTTGCTTGTTTCACACCTTTGCTTACATATGGTTTGGCGCTCTTTGCTTTTTTAACACCGGCTTGCCAGCGAGTCCAGCCCTTCTTGCCGGTTCCTCTGCCAGTTCCGCCTTTCCCTTTCGCATTACTCATTTAACCACTCCAAAATTATTGTACGTATACCTAACCGTCGTTGGTTAGTTTAACACAGTTTATGGCGATTAGCCCTGAAAATTTAGTTCGTTAATGATTGAAAAACCCCAAGGCAAATTTAATTCCTTCTTCGATATCATTTGTTTCATATCCTAAAAGGTCCTCATGGGTGACCTCCAACTTTGTTCCCGCTAAGGAATAACCGCTGTCCAATTCTATATCAAGGACTACTTCATAACCGGTGGCTGTTTGGCTAATATCAATAATGTCATATTCGCGAATCGCGGTCCCAGTTTCGTATTCTAACGGCTCGAATTCAGACATGGAAACACACCTCCAAATGAAATTAGGTCGTAGCTATTATCATTTCCAAAGATGCGAACAAACATCAGGAATCCTCTTATTTTATTTTAACAAATTTAGCTTTATGAAAAGATTGAAAAGCCTGAAGGGATTCCACTATGTTAAAAGGGATTTTAATAAAGATAGCGAATAATAATTGATGCATCATTTTTTCAAGTGGAGGTATTTAAATGAATTTGGATACATTATACCTAATCGATCAAAAAGACGCTCCTCAAACTTAAACGGTAAATTTTTAGTAAGGCTGTGATTGTAATGTGTTTAATCCTATTTGCTTATAAAGTCCACCCAGTCTACAAGCTAATTGTAGCAGCCAACCGAGATGAATTTTACGGGAGGCCAACTGCCCCGGCTCATTATTGGGAAGACCAGCCTGACATCCTTGCCGGCAGGGATTTAGAAAAAATGGGCACATGGATGGGGGTTACCAGAGCAGGACACTTTGCGGCGTTGACCAATTACCGCGATCCAAAGGAAGAAACGGAAGGTAAGCGTTCAAGGGGTGAATTGGTGGCCGATGCCCTGAAATACAAAGGAAATGTAAAAGATTATATGCAAAGTCTTGTAGGGAAGCAGGATCTTTATCCTGGCTATAACCTACTAGCAGGGGATGAAACGGAATTATACTATTATTCAAATAAGGGGCAGAAGCTGCAATCGGTGGACCCAGGTATTTATGGTGTTAGCAATCACTTATTAAATACCGAGTGGCCAAAAGTGAAGAAGGGTAAGGAAGGAATGTCTAAAATTATCAACGGCGAACAGGATGAACTTGTTGAGAAACTTTTGGCCATGCTACAAAATGTTGATCTAGCTCCTGATGAACTCCTTCCACACACAGGCGTCTCCTTAGAATGGGAAAGAAGGCTTTCCCCGCTGTTCATCAAAAGTGAGAACTACGGGACGAGGAGTTCGACCGTCATGTTAATGGCAGATAAAGCTATTCAATACGTGGAGCGGGTCTTCACTAAGGATGGGATAAGTGAGCAGCAATATAAAATTAAATTATAGGCGATTTTGAAAGATGGCTGAATGAAGGGATAAAGGGAGATTTTTCTTTCTTTGTTCCTTCATTTTTTTATCTATAAAAGTCGTTCTCCCTTAAAAAATGTCTATAGAAATTGTACCAACTCTGGTTTATGATTTAGGGAGATTTATGAAAATATATTCGAGACAAAAAGGGAGATACATGCGGTTATGAAAAATGTGATAACATGCGAAAACATTAAAGGTTGATGCAGAAGATGAGTGTCGAAGTTATCAAGAATTTTACGATAAAGGTTAAGAATCAATTGTATGGCAGCTTTCGCACCAAGCTGATGCTGTTTTTCATTGTGGTGGCACTGATACCTCTTCTACTATTCGGTTATCTCTCCTATCAAAAGTCATCCACAATTGTGAACAGACAATTTAATGAATATGAAAACTTTGCTGTTGCTCAGCTTGAAAACCAATTGGAAAATACGATTAATCAGATGTTTGTTGTTTCAAATGATATTCATCAATATTTGTCTGATCCTACCTTAATTGTAATTAAAGAGGAGATACCAAGAACCTATGAAGGATTCATAGAGAAAAAGAATTTTGAACGATTCCTTGAGGCCCATAAAACTTTTAATACAAAAGGTATCTACTTGATCACAGAATCCGGTTATTATTACGGGGGAAACCATCTCAATTCTCAAAAACTCTTTAAAATGCCATTTTGGAAGGAAGCGAGCCAAATAAAACAAGGGGAGCGCTGGATTGGTTTTTATCTTGCAGATCATTACGAAAGCAATAAACCTCTTGAACCAATGATTGGCTTGGTTTTACCTATTCAGAGTCAATATGGAATTTTAAAAGGAAGCAAGTTGTTAATTGAGACGAATGCCGAGGAACTATTTACCTATATTAAGTACCTTGAACGGGATGTTCATGCCTTTGTAACCATCCATAATGAAAAGAGTAAAGTCATTTACCGAACAAAAGCGAAAAGGGAGCCACTCTCAAGTGATGTTGTCAGGGTAAAAAATATTGATGCCTATGGCTGGAAAATTGAGATCCGTGTCCCTAAAAAGCTGTTTTATCAATCCTCTGAAGTAATCTTTAATTATACGTTGCTAGGTATTTTCTTTTTAATTATCCTAGCTATTCTTTTAGCGATTGTTTTTTCAGCCCCACTGGCAAAACGGATCAGAAAATTAAAGGAATCCATGGAGCTGGTTAGTGTAGGGGAGCTGCAGACTCAGATTCCTGTTAAAGAAAACGATGAAATTGGGAAATTAACGATTAGCTTTAATCAGATGGTTCAGCAAATTAAGGAATTAATTGATGAAATCGGTGAGACAGAACGGTTAAAACGGCAAGCGGAGTTAAGGGCGTTTCATTATCAAATTAATCCACATTTGTTGTTTAATACGTTAAACTCCATCCAGTGGAAGGCAAGGCTCAGTAATGCCAAGGAAGTTCAGCAAATGATTTATCATCTTACGGAGGTTCTTCATGAAAATCTCAAATTTTCTGATGAACTGATTTCCTTAAAAAAGGAACTCGATACGATCAGTCACTATTTGAAAGTCCAGGAAATCCGTTATGGCCATATGTTTGACTACCATGAAAGGGTTAGTCCGGAATGCTTAGAGTTTCTGATACCAAGGTTGTCCCTGCAGCCATTATTTGAAAATATCTTTTTCCATGCTTTTGAAGATGGAAAGGGAATCATTGAATTATCGATTGAGGATCAATCAGACTTCCTTGAGCTAACCTTAAGTGATAACGGAAAAGGAATGAATGAACAAACGGCTTTAAACTTACTTAATACCCATGCACCAAAAAACAAAGCAAGGGGAATAGGCGTGTTTAATGTCGATCAGCGACTAAAGCTTCATTTTGGGAATGAATATGGACTCATTATAGAATCAAAACCAAAGGATGGAACTAAGATCAAAATGCGCTGGCCAAAAAGGAGGATGAATAATGATCAAAGTCATAGTGGTTGATGATGAATATATCGTCCGAAAAGGGTTAATGGCAACGGTGAATTGGCAGAAATACAATATGGAAGTGGTAGCGGATGCATCCAATGGTCAGAAAGGCTGGGAAGCGTTTCTTGAACATTCTCCTGAGGTCGTCATTACAGATATTGTCATGCCAGAACAGAATGGTATTGAGCTGGCTCGGAAAATTAAACAAGCTGCCCCGAACGCAAAAATTCTGCTATTAAGCTGCCATCGGGATTTTGAATATGCTCAGGAAGGCATTAAGCTTGGTGCTTCCGGTTATATCTTAAAAACAGCCTTTCAAGATGATGAATTTGAAGAATATCTAAAACAATTCTCAGCTGAAATTCAATCAGGAGTGAATGAGCAAAACTCAAATGAACCAGATGTCTTAACATATAGCATTGATGAAAAATGGCCGGAACCGATTCAAAAGGCCGTTCAACTAATCACGAAGGATCTTTCAAAATCCTACTCATCGGTTGATATTGCATATGAAGTATGCCTAAGTAGAAGCCATTTTAGTACCCTTTTTAGTAAATCCGTAGGGGAAAGCTTCCATGCATTTACGGAAAGGTTAAAGCTCGATGCCGCTTGCGAATTGCTTGAAACTACCACTTTCACTTTACAGGAAATTGGGGAGAAGATTGGAGTGCAGGACGGTAAATATTTTAGTAAATGGTTTAAAAAATGTACCGGACATACACCATCAGACTACCGTCAAACAAAAAGAGGAATCCATTCGGACGATTTTACCCCTATCCTGTAAACTTTACAGAAAATTAAAACATTATTACGAACAAGTTAAGATGAATTTCAGTATGTGGCCGCTTTCATTCGAAGTACAATGAAAGCGGTTAATTTTTTATCTAAAGAGGGGGGAATTCAGAAATGAGAAAAATAAGCTTGCTAGCGATGATTTTAGTACTAGTTAGTGCCTTCTCCTTGGCCGCTTGTTCGAACAGCAGTTCAGGAGAAAAGGCATCTGAAGGAACTGGGGAAGAGAAGGATGGAAAAGGAAATACTACACTTCGTTTTGCTACCTGGGATTCCGGTGAGGCCCTGAAAATTCAACAGGATATTGCCAAAAAATTTGAAGAAAAAAATCCTGGTGTAAAGGTTCAAGTCGAAGCTTACGGTGACGGTTTTGATCAGAAGCTAGCCGCATCCTTTGGGGCGAAGAATCCGCCAGATATGATGTATATGTGGAATTTCCCTGCATACTACGAGTCTCTCGAGCCGCTTGATTCGTACCTCGAAGGCGATACAGAAATGGATATGGATGATTTTTACCAAGGTTTATTTAATTACTCCAGCATGAACGGAAAAGTCTATGGAATGCCTGCTGGATTTACAACAAGGGTTGTCTATTATAACAAGGATTTATTTGATGCGGCTAACATCCCGTATCCAAAGGATGGCTGGACATGGGATGACTTCCAGCAAATTGCAAAAAAATTATCAGACCCTAGCAAAAAGCAATACGGTGTCGGGATCGTGCCAGAGCCAGATACGTATGATCTTCAAGGGTTGGTATGGAGCAATGGCGGCAGCTTCATCAGTAACGACGGGAAAGAAGTTAAAGGCTATATGAACAGTCCTGAAACAATTGCATCAATTGAAATTTTAAGCAATCTTCTTAAAAAGAAAAGCGCTGTTCTTGTTGGCGGGAAAAACCAGCAAAGCGGTGATGATATTTTCAAAGCAGGAAAAATCGCCATGTGGGAAAGTGGTATTTGGCCATTAGCAGGATTTAAAGAGGCTAAGATTAATTTTGGAACGGTTGAAGTTCCATCCTTTGGCGACAAGCCAGCAAAAGGGGTTATTGCTTCATCAGCTGTTTCTGTAGCGAAGGACTCTAAACATAAAGAACTTGCTTACAAATTTGTGAAATTCTATTCCTCTGCAGAAGCTATAAAAATGCGGACGGCTGATTTACCGGTTCGAATCAGTGTGGTTAAAGAAATGAATATGGAGCAGGATTCATTAATAAGTCCGTTCTATAAAATGCTTGAACGATCTACTGACACACCTGCATTTCTTTTGAACAGCAATTGGAATGAAATCAACCGTAACCTGTCTGCAGCTGTTAATGCAGTTATGCTTGGGCAGGATGCAGAGAAACTGCTAAATAAAGCAGTTGATGATTCTGAAAAATACATGAAGAAGTAGACTATACTAAATAAATGGGGTGTTCATGATGAAATCTTTACTTGCCTCTCCAACACCCTATGTGGAAATAAAAAAGAAAAAGAAAATAAAGTGGGACTTTCTGGTCCCGCTTCTTTTTATCTCCCCATGGGTAATCGGGTTTCTAGCCTTCACGCTTGGACCCTTATTATATTCGCTTTTTATCAGTTTTTATGATTGGCCAGTTGTCGGTGAGCCAACATTTATCGGTCTAGATAACTACAAAACCATGTTTATGGATGATCCGCTATTTTGGCAATCATTGTGGGTGACGGTGAAATTCGCTGCATTGTTCGTTCCTTTAAATATTATTGTTGCTCTAGTACTAGCGATTTTATTGAATCAAAATGTAAAAGGTCACTCCTTTTTCCGGACCTTTTTCTACCTCCCATCCGTTATTTCAGGTGTGGCCTTAGCGATGATCTGGGCATGGGTTTTCAATGGTGAATACGGTATTCTTAATTACTTTCTATCTTTGGTTGATGTTACAGGTCCAAACTGGCTGAATGAGACGGGTTGGGCACTCGTGGCCATGGTGATTGCAAGCCTTTGGGGTCAAGGGACAATGATGTTAATCTTCCTAGCTGGTTTAAAAGGCATCTCAGGTGAAATTTATGAAGCGGCATCCATTGATGGAGCAAATAAACTAACTCAGTTTTTCAAAATCACCCTGCCGCTCTTGACGCCAACCATTCTATTTAATGTTATCACAACGATAATCGCTGCCTTTCAACAATTGACCTTAGCCCTGCTATTAACCGGCGGAGGGCCGCTCAATTCCACTTATTTTTACGCCATGTATGTTTATGAGAATGCCTTTAAATATTTTAAAATGGGCTATTCCTCCGCAAATGCATGGTTTATGTTTTTGATTGTTTTAGGCTTAACGATGCTAGTGTTTAAATCCTCGTCTGCCTGGGTGTATTACGAAGGAGAAGTGAAGAAAGTGAAGAAGAAATAAAATTGCAGCCAATCTATTGATACGTGGGGTATGACTATGAAAATGAAAAGCAGGGTTGAAAAAACCTTTATATACGGAATCTTAATTTTTTTCTCACTGTTATTTTTGGCACCATTATTTTGGATGGTAACGACATCGTTAAAATCCCCAGAAGAGCTCTATCTGTTCCCGCCCAAGTGGATTCCTTCCAGCTTTCACTTTGAGAACTTTAAGGAAGCCTGGGTTTCCCAGCCTTTTACGCAATTTCTAAAGAATTCACTCACGGTAACAATCTTAGCAACACTTGGCCAAATCGTTTCATCAGCACTCGTCGCCTATGGATTTGCGAGATTTACCTTTAAGGGAAGAGATTTCTTATTTATGGTGCTTCTAGCCACGATGATGATTCCGTGGGAAGTGACAATGATTCCTTTATATATGGAATTTAACTTCCTAGGCTGGATCAATACGTTGAAACCGCTGATTGTTCCTGCCTGGTTCGGTGCTCCGTTTTATATCTTTTTGATGCGCCAGTTCATCATGGGTATACCAAAGGAACTTGATGAAGCGGCAAGAATAGATGGTGCTAACTCTTTTCAAATTTTTTATAAAATTTATCTTCCGCTTATGAAGCCGATATTAATCCTAGTTGGAGTCTTCAGCATGCTGAACTGCTGGAATGATTACCTAGGACCGCTCGTGTTTTTGAATGATCAGAGTAAATATACACTGACACTTGGTCTTGCGCAGTTCAAAGGAATGTTTGGTGTCGATATGGAGGGAATCATGGCTATTACCTTCCTAATCAGTATCCCGCCGCTTATTCTTTTCTTCGCTGCCCAGCGCTACATTGTCGATGATGTATCGAAGTCAGGGGTAAAGGGATAAATCACAGAAATTAGGGCGGATATACATGAGTTTGGTGCTGGTCAGTAGGGAGTCCTGCATGGGCAGTAAGTTTATTGGAAAGGTGGCAACCATGAAACAGTCGTTACAAAAAGTTTCATTATCGCCCGGTGTGAAGCGCTTTTTAGCCACCGAATCACTGTATGGGCTGAGCATCGGTATGTTTACCTTGATTCTGAATCTACATTTGATTGAAATGGGCATCTCCGAAAAGCAGATTGGTTTTATTACTTCAATGGGGATTTTACTGAAGGGAATCTTTGCTATTATTGTCACCTTTCTAGTCAAAAAAATAGGGCGGAAAAAGCTTCTGGTTTCTGGCGTTGGGAGTGTGGCACTTGGCTGTATGATATTTGCATTATCTAAAAGCTTTCTCATATTATTTATGGCCCAGCTGATTGTCTCTATCGGCTTTACGCTAGTCGAAACAACAGAAATACAGCTACTATTCTATTATTCCCGTTCAAAAAGAGAAGAAACTCAAGCATATAGTTTTCTGTTTGCTGTCTTTACAGCCTTTACTGGTGTGGGAACCTTACTTGCTGGCTATTTACCCAAATGGATTGATTCTTCAGGCATCGGATACCAAAACACACTATTGGTGACTTCTCTGGTTTTTGTTCTATTAGTTTGTGCAAGGGTGGTATTACTGCCAAAGGAACAAAGACAAACCAAGGAACCGCCCCGGCAGAGTGGGAGAACTTACAGTTCCTTCCTTATAAAAGAACCTTCACGTGGTCTGCGTCAAAAATTATTATTATTTTCAATTATGGCGTTTTTAACCGGAGGTGCGGTATCCAGTCTGCTGCCCTATTTGAATCTATTTGTAAAGTTTCGCTATGATTTCTCAAATGAATCTGTATCTATTTTATTAGCCTTAAATGGTTTAGCGTTGTTTATCGGTTCCATATTCTCTCCATTTTTGATTGAACGGCTTGGGACGAAAAAAACGTTTTTCTATATTTATCTAGTGAATGTGATTTTCTGTTTTATTTTATTTTTAAACATACCAGCCTATGTTTTCTCAATGCTGCTCGTTGTAAGGGGGGTACTTTTACGATGCTGACAAATTTGGTCGACAGTCTGTCCATGTCGTCGTTTAGGGATGAGGACCGAGATGCTTACGCAGGGATGAGCGTTGTATTCCGGAGTATTGGTTCGGCATTAATTGCCTTTGTGATTGGCAGCATTCTATCTGGAAAAAATTATACACTTCCGTTTTTACTGACAGGCGTGTTTCTGCTTATAGGTTATCTATATTTTATCCAAGTGATTATACCAAATTATTTTGAAACTAAACGAGTTTTTCATACAACTAATCAGGAACAGCTAACAAATGAAGAATAGATCAACAGAACAAGAGGTGGTCTTATGTTTGATATACAAAAAATTCCTTTCAGCCGTTACGGCTCGTTTATAACCATTTCCCCCAATCATCAGGAAAAGGGAGATGGGGCACTTTATATTCGCAATATTCGGAACGGGGACAATGACTTTGGTGAAGTGTTCAAGATAGAACTAGTTTGGGAAGGGAAAATCCAGTCGTATAAACCGATCCTCAAGCCAAGTTTTCTTCTTCTTGAAAGTGAGGAAGGTTATGTGGAATTTTGTATAACAGATGCTAATGTATTACAAATAAGAAGCAAGGGTATTGGGGTTAGGCTGACAGGTATTACTGGTGCCTATGATTATGCGGTCATGGTTGAATCAGACCGTTGGGAGGTCAATCATTCCTCGCAAGAAATGCGCTATATGATTACATCAGTAAAAGGTCTGATTGAAATGGACGCACCATTTATCGAGCAGCGTTGTGATAAAATTATCGCTGATTTACTGCCTGACTCGATTGGAGCAGAAATGGAATGTGTGATAGAGGAGTTTACAACGAATTATCATCTGCGGTCTTATCCTGCTTTTGAAGAGGGGCGAATGGCCGTTAAGAGAGATTTTGAAGCTTGGGTTCACAATACACTTCCGCTCCCGGAGGAATATAGCAGTGGTAAGTATTTGGCGGCGTACATTACCTGGTCATGTGTTGTTCCGGGGGAAGGAATCTTAACACGCCCAGCCATGTATATGTCTAAGAATTGGATGACGAACATTTGGAGCTGGGATCACTGCTTTAATGCCATGGCCTTGGCAAAACAATCTCCTGAACTGGCTTGGGATCAGTTTATGATCTTTTTTGACTTGCAGGATACGACTGGCATGCTTCCAGATTTCGTGAATAACCGGTTTGCGTTGTGGAATTTCACGAAACCGCCGATTCATGGTTGGACTTTAAAACGCATTTGGGAACAAAGCGATTATGTGACGGTTGAGAAATTATTGGAAGTTTATGAACCGCTGAAGAAATGGACAAATTGGTGGATGACTTATCAGGATAGTGATCATGATGGGATACCACAATATAATCATGGAAACGACAGCGGCTGGGATAACAGCACGATTTTTCATAAAGGGACCCCGGTGGAAAGTCCGGATTTGTCTTCATTCTTAGTACTACAAATGGAAGTGCTAGCTGACATCGCGGGTAAGATCGGTAAAAAAGATGAAGCTGAGGAATGGAGGCTTCAATCTAAGCAATTGTTAACAGGAATGATTGAACACTTCTGGGATGGAGAGCGATTTACGGCCATACGTTCAGGTACCCATGAAGTGATTGAATCCGATAGTTTAGTATTATCTATACCCCTCATTCTCGGAAAAAGGCTGCCGGGGGATATCTTAGAGAAGTTAATTGAGGGGATTAGAGATAAAGGGTTTTTAACAAAGTATGGGTTAGCAACGGAACTTCCTTCTAGCTCGTTCTACCGCGAAGATGGCTACTGGCGCGGCCCGATTTGGGCACCAACTACACTATTAATCGTTGACGGATTGCTATCTGCAGGCGAACAGGAACTAGGACTGGAAATCGCCCGCAGATTCTGTGCTATGGCCACTAAATCCGGCATGGCAGAAAACTATAACGCGCTAACTGGTGAAGGCTTACGTGACCCAGCATTCACCTGGACATCCAGCGTATTCCTTATTCTCGGTTATTTATTGTATAAATAAGGGTATTGGTGTCAGGCACCACTCGTGGACAAATGTCCACGAGCGGTGCCTGACACCCTTTTTCATACCTTCTTAAGGAATTGTTTTCGATAAGCGGCTGGTGAGATGGATTTATGTTTGGTAAATAGTTTTGAGAAATGGGGAGTGTTGTTGAACCCCACAAGTTCACTAATTTCGCTTATTGAAAACCTGCTCTTACGCAGTAAATCACTGGCTTTATTCATCCGATAGTGAATAATGTACTGCTGTGGACTGTATTTTACATAGGTTTTAAATAGACGAAATAGATAGGTCCGGTCCACATTTATTTCTTCAGCAAGTGCAGCAACGGTTAAATCCGTCTGATGGTAGCGTTCATGGATAATATCTAACGCCCATTTCACATATTTTTCTGCTTCGTTAAACGAATACCTCAACTCACTCTCATATTCCACCATTAATGTATTTAATAGAATATATAAATGGCCTAGACCTGCATGTAATTTCCCCTTGGTACAATCGTTAAACACCTGAGAAAATTGCTTCTCAACAAAATCATCCTTCGTATAGGATAGCGTAAACTTATCACCATTAAAGCCGCATTTCTTTAACAATTCGTCACATATTGTTCCTTTAAATCCAATCCAGCGATAACTCCACGGGTTCCCAATTAACGGATAATAATTGTTATCCGTATGTGGCGGGATCAAAAACAAGTCCCCAGCACCTAGTTTGTGTACATCGCCATTTATAAAGAATAGACCTTCACCACTTATGACATAATGAAGCAAATAATAATCAATTTGTTCATATTGATACGGATCCCTCGGTTTCACATCCTCATAGCCGCATTCATAAATATAAAGCTCTTCCCCGATTTTTTCATCGGTAAGAAAAATTCCAATAGAGTCAAACATCAGCTGTCCCTCACAATTCAACATAATGACATATAGTTGCAACACTAGTATATAGAAAGTTAATCTACAAATAACTACAATGAAAACGTAAGCACATGAGATATAACTGATTTTATAATAAACTTATCTTGGTGTAAATCTAAACTGTGTTTATTTTTGCAACATCAATTTGCAACATTTGCCCAAGAACGGGCTAAAAAAGGAGATGGAGACATCATGGAGCAGACAAGAAAGAAGATCAGTTCTACCTCATTACTGCTAATGACCTTTACAGCAGTTTTTGCGTTTAACAGTATTATCAATAACAGCATTAGTATCAGCCTGGCCACCATACCTGCTTATATTATTGCAACTGTGTTTTACTTTTTTCCATTTGCACTAATGATAGGAGAATTTGCTTCAGCAAACCAGAATTCAGAATCAGGCGTATATAGCTGGATTCGTACGTCCCTAGGAGACAAATGGGCGTTTCTAGGCTCGTGGTCCTATTTCTTTGTAAACTTATTTTATTTTACTGCACTATTACCACAAATTATTATTTACGCTTCTTACACATTTTTAGGTAAAAACGTGTTTGAAGGGGACAAGGGAACGCTAATTATTTCTCTCATATCAATTGTTTTATTTTGGTTAGCCACTTATGTCTCCACCCGCGGGGTAGGCTGGATTTCAAAAGTAACTAATATCTCCGGGATTGCTCGAATAATTATTGGATTAGGATTTATTGTTCTAGCTTTTGGGGTTGTTATTATTTTTGGAAAAGAACCAGCACAAACCATTAATGCTTCGACGATGACACCAAAATTTAACTGGACCTTTTTCATGACAATGGCCTGGATCTTCCAAGCGGTTGGGGGTGCTGAAAGTGTTGGTGTTTACGTTAAAGACGTAAAAGGCGGTAATAAGTCATTCATCAAAACAATGCTAATTTCCACGGTTGCAATTGGGTTAATTTATAGCTTAGGCTGTCTGGCTGTTGGATTAGTCGTCCCATCTGATGTACTGAAAAACAATTATTCAAATGGCTTGTTCGATGCGTTCAAAATTATTGGCGGGCATTATGGGATTGGCAACATCATTACAAACGTTGTCGGTCTGACAATGATGTTGGCAGCACTTGGATCACTTGTTATTTGGACAGCAGCTCCTGTTAAAATCTTATTCTCAGAAATCCCTGAAGGTATTTTTGGAAAATGGGTAGCAAAAACCAACCATGAAGGAAACCCTGTTAATGCGCTTTACCTACAAGCTGCTATTGTTACTGTGTTACTACTTGTCCCAGCAATCGGAATTGGTTCAATGGATACATTTTTACAAACATTGATTAATATGACGGCGTCCACTGCGATCATCCCAGTACTTTTCTTGTTAATTGCTTACATTAACATGCGGATGAAAAAGGATGATTTAGAACGCAGCTTTAGAATGGGCGGACGTTCGTTTGGGATTTTTGCTGGATTCTTAATTCTAGCAATCTTCTTTCTATCATTCCTGGTTTCTACATTCCCAGAACCAAGTGTGATTATAGAATATATCAAAACAGGTAATGTAGCAGGTGATGGGGCTAACCCAATATTTGTTCTGCTATATAACGTGCTGGGGATTATTGTATTCCTAGGGTTTGCCTGGATTTGTTACCGCCGTTACGAAAAAAAATTACAACTACATGGAGGGGAAAATAATGAAAAATATTAAAAGATGGGAAGACATTCATACAGACGGAATCAATCGTATGCCAGCCCGGGCTCATTTTAACAGTTTTCCGAACCGCAAGGCTGCTGAAACACAGAAAGCAATTCATGCCTATTACTATCAAAAATTAAATGGAACGTGGAAATTTAGGTTCTTAGAGGCACCGGAATATTCGCCGGAAGGCTTTTACCAAGAGGAACTTGATACAACAAATTGGGACGAGATCACTGTCCCTGGCAACTGGCAACTGCAAGGCTATGGGAAGATGCATTATTCCGATCTATGGTATAACTTCCCGATTATTCCGCCACGTGTGCCAACCGATAACCCGACTGGTATTTACCGCCGTGAATTTGAACTGGACCGCAGCCTTGAAGGGGAACAATTAATTCTTAAGTTTAATGGAGTAGATTCAGCCTACGAATTGTACGTAAACGGCGAGTTTGCCGGATACAGTAAGGGAGCGCGGATTCAGGCGGAATTTGATATTACCAGCCTTTGCCGTCAGGGTAAAAACAACTTGACTGTCCGCGTGTTTCAATGGTCAGATGGGACCTATCTTGAAGACCAGGATATGTGGTGGCTGAGCGGGATCTTCCGTGATGTTGAACTTTATACAAGACCAACTGCCGGCCTTTATGATTATAATGTGAACACGGAGTTGGACAGTGATTATCAAAATGCCACTTTATCTGTTTCAGTAAAGCTGACAGAGCAGTGTGGGCAATCAATTAGTTATGAATTAATCCACCCTAGTGGCGAGCAAGTTTTTAGCGAAGAAAAAAAGGCGGATGAGCCTTTCAGTAAATTTGTTGAGGCACCACTAAAATGGAGTGCGGAGGAGCCGAATTTATATCTTCTTTATATGACGGTAAAAGATGCTGATGGAAAACCGATAGAGATCATCAGCCAGCATGTTGGTTTCCGTTCGATTGTGGTCTCTGGTGAAACATTCCTTGTGAATGGTGTGGCGATCAAGTTCAAAGGGGTAAACCGCCATGACTATAATCCGAAAACAGGCCGTGTCGTCACGAAAGAGGAAATTGAGCGCGATATTATCACCATGAAGCGAAACAATATCAATGCAGTTCGGACTGCTCATTATCCAAACTCATATTTCTTATATGATCTCTGTGACCAATACGGCATGTATGTGATTAATGAAACTGACTTAGAGTGTCACGGATTTGAACTAACAGGGAAATATGACTGGATTAGTGATGATCCAGACTGGGAACTAGCTTATGTTTCACGTCTAGAACGGATGATTGAGCGTGATAAAAACCATCCTTCTATTATCATGTGGTCGCTTGGAAATGAATCGGCTTTTGGTCACAACTTCCGTGCTATGGCGAAACGGGCAAAGGAAATGGATCCGACTCGTCTTGTTCACTACGAAGGAGACTTTGAAGCCGAAGTAACGGATGTTTACAGTACGATGTACACTTGGCTTGAGCATAAAGAGAAGTTAACCATGGATCAGGTGATTGAAAAGTCTGCGAAACCACATATTCTTTGTGAATATGCTCATGCGATGGGGAATGGTCCCGGTAATCTGAAAGACTATCAAGATTTATTTTACAAATATGATAAGCTGCAGGGCGGCTTCATTTGGGAATGGTTTGACCACGGAATTGAAACGGTTGCTGAAGACGGCAGCGTGTATTATCGCTACGGCGGTGATTTCGGGGATGACCCAACGAACGGAAACTTCTGTATCGATGGCTTAATCATGCCTGACGGGACACCATCACCAGCGTTATCTGAATATAAAAAGGTCATTGAACCTGTACAAACAGAAGTTGTTGATATCGAAAAGGGATTATTCAAACTGATTAATCGCTACGATTTCTTATCACTAGATCATCTAGAATTGACCTGTTCCTTGTTTGAGGACGATACACAGCTTAAGTCCTTTAAGGTGGATCTACCGAAGATTTCTGGGCGTGAAACCTCAGAAATTCAGCTTCCAATAGGACAAGATATTGAAAAAATCAGCGGTGCTAACTATTACTTCGTCTTTTCTTACACACTGAAACAAGACGCAGTATGGGCAGCCAAAGGTCATGAACTAGCAAATGCTTCTTTTGTCCTTCTAGATAAAGAGAAGTTACCAAAGGTATATGCTGACGGTGAGCTTCAAGTGGTTAAAGCAGGTGCGTACGTAACTGTTAGCGGCACTGACTTTACGGTAACCTTTGATGCTGTTAAAGGGGCAATTATTGAGGTAACTCGTAATGGAAAGGTTCAAATTGAGAAGGGACCGCAGTTCAACTTCTGGCGTGCGCCTATCGATAACGATATGTATTATGTCACGGATTACCGGACAAAGTACTTCATGCATTTAGGTCATGAAATCGTGGAAGATGCTCGCTGGGAACTGAAGGAAGGCGTGTTTGAATGGCAGACAGATGCTTTATACGGAACCACAAACAGTTCTTGGTACTATCAGCTTCAATACCAGTACAGCATCTATCCAGACGGTGATATTGTTTGCTGCATTGACGGTATTGCATCCGGCATGAAAGAAAATGCTCCGGTTATGATTCCACGGCTCGGTGTAAATATGCGCTTGACTAAAGAGTTTACCGATACAGAGTGGCGTGGCCGAGGACCTGGTGAAAGTTATGTGGATTCGAAGCAAGCGAATCACTTCGGTGTTTACAGTAAGACAGTTGATGAGTTGTTTACAAACTATGTGAAGCCGCAAGAAAACGGCAACCGCTCTGATTGTGACTGGGTAAGTTTATCAGATAATCAGTCTAATGGTCTCATTTTCATCGCTGATGGCAAATTTGACTTCAGTGCTTCACACTATGAAGTTAGTGACCTAGAACTTGCCAAGCATACAGTCGATTTGAAGCCAAGGGACTACGTCGTCCTAAATATTGACTATAAACAGAATGGCCTCGGTAGCAACTCTTGCGGCCAGGACCAACTAGAAAAGTACCGTTGTAAATTTGATGACTTCAGTCTGTCGTTCCGGATCTCAGCCTATAATACAGAAGAAACTTCAGCGGTTGAATTAGGTAGATTAAGTAAATAAACAATATTGGAAAGTGTCAGGCACCGTCTGTGGACAAACCGTCTTTTTTGTCCACCTCAGGCGGGCAGTCAGTATTGTAGATAGTGGATTATGTTATTTTGGTCGAAAGAAAAAAGCGAAGAGCATATTTGCGCTCTTCGCTTTTTGTGATTCCATATTAAGAATGAATCTGGAGTTTCTCCATTTTTCGGTATAATGTCCGGATGCTTATGCCTAAATCCTTGGCGGCTTTTTGTTTGCCGTTGTAGTTGCTGCCATAATGGGTTAGCTTTTGAATAATAACCTCTCTTTCTGCTTCTGCTAGAGAAGGCTCGAGGAGAGGTTTAGAATCCTGAAGTAAATGTTGTTTATTTAATAGATTGTGGGGAAGAGAGTCTTTTGTTAACTTTTGCCCCGTTTCTACATTCAAGCTATATTCAATCACATTCTCAAGCTCACGTAAATTGCCCGGCCAGTGATAGGAAGATAACAATTGCAGATACTCATCAGTAAAGGAATGAATATACTTACCTGTTCGGTCTCGTAACTTTTCCAAAAAGTTAACTACTAATAATTCGATATCCTCCATTCTTTCTCTTAATGGCGGAACCATGATTGGAATGACATTCAATCGGTAAAAAAGGTCCGCGCGAAACAATTTCCCAGCTATTAATTCATCAAAAGACTGATTTGTTGCAGCAATAAGACGAACTTTTACCTTCTTAGCTGTTGTCCCTCCCACACGCCGAATAATACCATCCTGTAAGACCTTCAATAGTTTTGGCTGTAAACTCATGGGTAAATCAGCAATTTCATCTAAAAATAAGGTTCCATTATCGGCTAATTCGAAGTAACCGGGTTTTCCTTGTCTTCTTGCATTCGTAAAGGCTCCGTCTTCATAACCAAACAATTCACTCTCAAATAAACTCTCTGGAATGGCAGCGCAGTTTAATTCAACAAAGGGACCCTTACTGACAAGACTTCCTTTATGAATATACTGGGCTAGCAAACTTTTTCCGGTGCCAGTTTCTCCTGTAATTAAAACAGAGGAGGTACTATTACGAATGCTCTTAATGAGATTATGAATTTGAATATGTGACTTGCTTTTGCCAAAAATATAGTTTGTGTTAGCGAGGTCCATATAATCTTTTACTTTGAAGCCATCGGTGTCTCGTAATATGGAGATAATAATTTCCTTCAAGCGCGAGAGCCATTCAATATAAAACTCCTTGTTTTCGATAAGTTTCTTTTCATTTTCTTCAGAAAAACTGACAAATGTTAAATAACCATACTTTTTTCCATTGATTATCATGTCTTGGACTAGCTCAACCTTTGAGGGGCAATTATTAATAAAATGGCACCCATCACATGTTTTCATTTTCCCAGGTTGATGGAGGAAGGTAATGTGATGCCCGTATAAAGTATTAAAAAATGGCACATACACTTTCTTGCCCTTTTGGCTGACATATTCCTCCGTGGCACCAATTAGTTTTCCCTCCGGATTAAAACAAGCAATATCTACGTGAAGGAGTTTGGAAAAAGCCTGAATGACTTTTGAAATTGAATTTAACAGTAACAAATCATTTCCCCCCACTTGTGGTTGTTTGTCTTTTATGTAAGTTTAATTTTATTATAACATTTAGAATAGTTAAATAGTTTTGACGATAGTGACAAAGATATGTCATTTCTGACACAGGTCTAGGCAGAGATTTAGCGAAATAGGACGAAGCAGGCTTTCTTTTTCTTACTTTTAGAAATAACGCAATTTTGGCACAATAATTGCAAACTAATTAAGTGAAAGATAAAGGAGGAAGAACAGCAATTATTTATTTGTTAAACAAATAGTTTAGGAAGGTTGGAGATTAAAGTGAACTATGAAGAACTCATCGGATTGAAAAATAAAGTTATTGTGATTACGGGAGCTGCCTCTGGGATTGGATTAGCCACGGCAAAGCTGTTCAGTGAAGCAGGGGCTTATGTTGCCATGATTGATATTAATGAAGAAATGGGAATCATCCATGCCAAAGAAATAAATGACAAAGGCGGAAGAGCCGCATTTTTTAAATGTGATGTTACTTCTTCTACTGAATGTGAATTGGCGGCAAATCAAATAGAAAGAGAACTTGGGAAAATTGACGTTCTCTTTAATAATGCAGGTGTGATTAGAAGAAAAACAGTTGTCGAACATACCGAAGAAGAGTGGGACCTAGTCCTCAATGTTTCTTTAAAAGGAGCCTTCTTATTTTCGAAATACATCATCCCAATTATGGCTAAAAACGGCGGGGGCAGCATTATCAACACAGGGTCAGGCTGGGGGTTAAAAGGAGGAGATAAAGCGGTCTCCTACTGTGCAGCAAAAGCAGGTGTCGTAAATTTAACAAAAGCAATGGCCATTGACCATGGAAACCAGAATATACGTGTCAACTGTATATGCCCTGGTGACACAGATACTCCGTTATTGAGAGATGAAGCAAAGCAATTGCAATTTGAAGAAGAATCATTTCTTGCTTCATCAGCTGTCGGCCGGCCGCTTGAAAGAATTGGAACGCCTCGAGATATTGCTAAAGGCGTGTTGTTTTTAGCAAGTGATATGTCATCCTGGGTGACAGGAACGGTTTTAACAGTTGACGGCGGCGGTTTAGCGTAAAACTAATCAAAGGGGAGAAAGTGATGAAAAAACAAGCTCATCCATATATACCAAACACAGTTCCGGAAGTACAAGAGGAAATGCTAAGAGAGATTGGTGCACAAACGATAGAAGAGCTTTTTGATGGCGTACCTGTAGAATTACAGTATAAAAAAGAGATGAATATTCCGAAAGCGCTTTCTGAATACGAACTAAGAAGATATATTGACGGCATCTTAGCCAAGAACAAAAGCACACAAGAGTATGTAAACTTTTTAGGTGCAGGATGCTGGAACCACTTTGTACCTGCAGTTTGTGATGAAGTGAATCAGCGAGCGGAATTTTTAACGGCTTATGCTGGTGATCCCTATGAAGATCACGGCAGATATCAAGCATTGTTTGAATATCAAAGCCTAATGGCTGAATTAGTAGACATGGATGTGGTCAACGTTCCAACGTTTGATTGGGCGCAGGCCGCGGCAACATCCATCCGGATGGCGAGCCGGATCAATGGCCGAAACAAGGTGCTTTTACCAAAGACCATCTCTCCTGATCGGCTGAAAGTCATCAAAAATTATTGCTCACCACATATTGAATGCATTCTGGTTGATTATGAAGAAGATTCAGGACAAATAAATTTAAGCGATCTAGAAGTCAAGCTATCGTCGAGTACCGCTGCTGTTTACTTTGAAAATCCCTCCTATTTGGGATTTGTTGAAACAAAGGGCCAAAAGATTAGTAAACTAGCAAAAAGTTTCGGTGCGATAACCATTGTTGGTGTGGACCCGAGCTCATTAGGCGTACTTTCACCGCCAAGCCACTACGGCGCTGATATTGTCTGTGGTGATTTACAGCCGCTCGGCATGCATATGAACTATGGCGGTGGTCAATCTGGGTTTATCGCTACCCACGATGATTTAACCTTTATCCAAGAATATCCTTCCCGTTTATTTGGGATTGCACCAACGGTTGTCGAAGGTGAATATGGCTTCGGAGATGTTCTTTATGACCGTACTTCCTTTGCATTAAGAGAGAAAGGAAAGGAATCGGTTGGGACACAAACGGCATTATGGGGGATCACTGCTGGAGTCTATTTATCCCTCTTAGGTCCTGATGGAATGTATAAACTTGGGAAGACCATACTGCAAAAATCACAATATGCGATGGGGCAGCTTGGAAATATATCAAATGTGGTAGCGTCCCGATTTGAATCAACGAATTTTAAAGAGTTCGTCGTTGACTTTGGCTATACAGGGAAATCTGTGAAGGAAATCAATAAATATCTATTAGACCATGGAATTTTTGGCGGAAAGGACTTATCCGAGGACTTTCCAGAACTAGGTCAATGTGCCTTATTTTGTGTCACAGAAATTCACTCAAAAGAAGACATCGATCGACTAGTAACTGCGATTCAAGAATGTATAGATACAAAGTAATAAAGGAAAGGGATGGTGTATGTAAATGCAAAAAATTAATAGGGATCAGAAGGTAAGACATTTTCATCAAGCAAAATGGGATGAGCCGATTATTTTCGAACTTCATAAAAGCGGAGAGCGGGGAGTCACACTCCCGATGGTGGAAGAAAGTATTGAAAATCATGTAGGGGATGGGGTCTCGGCCCTACCAGCAGAAATGATTAGAAAAAGGAAACCAAATTTACCGGAAATTTCTCAGAATAGAGTATTGCGCCATTATTTACGTTTATCACAGGAAACGTTAGGAGCGGCCTTTAACGTTGAAATCGGACAAGGAACTTGTACGATGAAGTATTCTCCGAAAATAAACGAAGCCTTTGCCTCCTCAGCTAAAATGACGGAACTGCATCCTTTGCAAGATGTTAGCACAGTCCAAGGAATGCTTGAAATTATTTACAAGTTGGATTTGTGCATGAGAGAGATTTCTGGAATGGAATACTTTTCTTTCCAGCCGGGGAGCGGAACGCAATCCTTATTCACAATGGCCTCCATCGTTCGAGCTTATCATGAGTCGAAAGGAGAAGGGGAACAGCGAAATGAAATCATCACGACCATTTTTTCGCATCCTTCCCAAGCCGCAACCGCAGCTGTAAAGGGGTATAAAATTATCACGTTGTACCCAGATAAAGACGGCTTCCCAGATATCGAAAAGTTAAAAGCAGCCGTTTCCGACAGAACGGCAGGATTTGTTGTCGCTAATCCTGAAGATACGGGGATTTATAATCCACGTATCAAAGAATTTACAAAAATTGTCCATGAAGCAGGCGGGATTTGTTATTATGACCAGGCAAATGCCAATGGGCTGCTAGGTATTACACGAGCGAAAGAGGCTGGATTTGATATGTGCTTCTTCAACCTCCATAAAACCTTCTCCACACCGCATGCCTGCGGCGGACCGGCGACGGGAGCATTGGGTGTTGTTGATAAGCTAAAAGAATTTTTGCCGGGACCGATCGTTGAAAAACAAGGTGAGAATTATAGTTTGAATGATCACTTGCATCATAGTATTGGGAAAGTGCGTTCGTTTCAAGGAGTACCACAAACCGTGTTACGTGCATATGCTTGGATTCGATCCCTTGGTGCAGAAGGGTTAAAAGATGTAGCTAAAGTGGCCGTGTTAAATAACAATTATTTGTACCACAAGATATTAAAGATCCGCGGTGCGGATGCTCCTTATATTAATGGAAAAAGGCTGGAGCAAGTCCGTTATAGCTGGGAGCAATTAACGAAAGATACTGGCGTCACTACAGAGGATATTTCCCATCGGATGGCTGATTTTGCCCATCATTATTGGTCTAGTCATCACCCCTATGTTGTACCTGAGCCGTTTACACTTGAACCGACAGAATCAACTTCAAAAGCAGATTTAGACGAGTACATTGCCTCATTAACACATATTTCTAACGAGGCGTATACCAATCCTGAAGTAGTGAAAAGTGCACCGCATAATAGTACCATTCATCGTGTGGATGAGCAGGACTTTTTTGAGAATCCTGAAAAGTGGGCCATTACTTGGCGTTCCTATTTGAAAAAAATAAAGAAAACCGAAACCATAAATTCTTAGTAAATGGGGAATGAAACATGAAAAAGTACATGTCTTTAATGCTCGTCATGCTTCTTTTACTACTAGCTGCCTGCTCCAATAAAACAACTAGTGATCAGGGGAAAACAGGGGATTCAAAGCATCCATCAGGAACCATCACGGTTTGGGGCTGGGATGTCGCTGCAGCAACAATGAAAGCATCCGTTGAGAGGTTTCAGAAACAGTATCCAGATGTAAAAGTGAAAGTCGAAGATTTTAATAGTTCCGACCTCTATGACAAACTGACAGTTGGTTTAGCCGCAAGAGGTTCAGGCTTACCGGATGTCGTGCTAATGGAAGATGAACGGATTCCAGGGTATGTTCACCAATTCCCCGAAGGATTTTTAAATTTAAACAAGCATGGATTTAATAAGTACACTGACTCATTCAGTCCAGCTAAAGTCGCATCCGTTCAGAATAAGGATGGAGAATTTATTGCCGCTCCGTGGGATATCGGCCCTGCAGGTGTATTCTATCGTGTCGATTTCTTTGAAAAAGCAAAGGTTGATCCTAATTCCATCAAAACATGGGATGATTATATTGCAGCAGGTAAGAAAATTAAAGAGGCAACAGGTGCTCAGTTATTACCAATTGATATAGCAAACCATGATGGTGTTTTCCAAATGATGATGCAGGAGCAAGGTGTTTCTTACTTTGATAAAGACGGGAAAATTAATCTTCAATCAGTTGAAGCTAAACGGGCAATGGAAACCATTAAGAAGCTCCACGAAGAAGATTTAATCCTAAATAATAATGGTTGGGACGGTATAGTAACAGCAACAGTAAATGGCAGTGTTGCAACGATTCCATATGGTGTTTGGTATGCTGGTACCATTATGGACCAAGCTCCAGATTTAAAGGGAAAATGGGACGTATTTTATCTGCCAAGCTTTACAGATGAAGCGGCAAGATTTGCTAATTTGGGAGGATCCTCCTTGTTAATTCCTTCAACTAGTAAAAATCAATCGGCAGCCTATGCGTTTACTGAATTCTTCACAACCGATCAAGAATCACAGCTTTTAGGTTTTGAAAAATATGGGCTATTCCCATCTTTAAAGGAAACATATAGTGCACCACAATTTACGGCAAAAAGTGAGTACTTCAATAATGGTCAAGTATTCAAAAAGTTCTCTGATATTGTCGGTCAGGTTCCAAAAATTTATTTAAATGAGAACTATGCAAAGGCCAGCTCTATTACAATTAATGCTCAAGCCGCAATTTTACTTGAAAATAAACCAGTGGACAAAGCACTAACGGATGCTCAAAAACAATTAGAAAATGAAATGAAATAAGGAATAGTAACAGAGCTGAAAGGTGAATGGTGAAGTTAGAATGAAACCAACATTTTTCAGCTCTACGTTCATTAGTTCTTTAAGTCATGGAGGTGTATCGGGTGGCCCAAGCTGAAAAAATAGCAGAAACGACTGCAAACATTCGAGTGAAAAACAGAAAATATCTATTAACTCCTAAAAGTGCTCCGTACATTTTTATTGGACCAGCTTTTGTTTTTATATTAATCTTTACTGTTTATCCAGTCATCTCTTCATTATTCCTTAGTTTTCAACAGGTCCGTGGAGTGGAGAAATCCTTTGTTGGCTTTGCCAATTATTCACGATTGTTTCATGATCCCATATTTTATAAATCCCTATTAAACACCTTTGAAATTTTAATTATCCAAGTTCCCATCATGCTCTTTCTAGCAGTATTAATTGCTGTTGGTCTTCATACATCCTTAATAAAAGCGAAAGCATTCTTCAGGATTTCGTACTTTATGCCAGCGATTACTGCGCTTGTAGCAGCATCCATCGTCTTTATGATTTTATTAGATGAACATTTTGGGTTAGTAAACTATTTATTATCATTCGTAGGAATTGACTCCATCCATTGGTTGACGACGCCTTTTTGGGCGAAAGCTTCTGTGATTCTGGTTATGACATGGAGATGGACAGGTTATAACATGGTTATTTTCTTGGCAGGATTACAGAATATTCCCTCTGAACTCTATGAAGCTGCGAGTATAGATGGGGCCGGTAAGGTCAAACAATTTTTTATGATTACCATCCCGCTATTAAAGCCTGTCTTTATTTTTACTGTCGTTATGTCAACAATCGGAACACTTCAGCTTTTTGATGAACCTTTCATATTAACTCATGGTGGTCCTAATAGCGCAACAATGACGATTACGCTTTATTTATATGAACAAGGATTTAAATTTTTTGACTTTGGATATGCGTCAGCTATCGCTTATGTACTTGTCCTTATAACTGCGCTTGTTTCCTGGATCCAAATGAAATTGGTAGGTGATATTGAAGAATGATTACTCAGAAGAAGCTTTCTACAAAAATAGGAATCTATTGTTTATTGGTCTTGGGTGTCATTCTTTCCATCGGTCCATTTTATTGGATGCTGATTGGCTCCACTCTTCCCTCAGGAGAGATTTTCCATCTCCCGCCTAAGCTCCTTCCTGGCGATTACTTAGCAAAGAACTTTCAATCGCTGAATGAGTCATTAGGCATCGCTAAGATATTTTGGAACTCTATATTTATTGCGATCGTTTATACAATTGCCAGCACATTTATTTGTGCAATGGCCGGGTATGCCTTTGCGAAATTTAGATTTAAGGGGAAGAACTTTTTCTTTTTCATTATTTTGTTTTCCTTAATGATCCCTTTTCAAGTGACCTTGATTCCGTTGTTTGAATTAATGGTTTCCTTCAATTGGTTAAATACATATCAAGCGATTATTTTACCAAGTCTAGCCTCACCATTTGCCATTTATTTAATGAGACAAAATATGCAGGCCGTACCAGACTCAATTATTGAAGCATCACGTGTGGACGGGGCAGGGGAGCTGAAAATTTTCTTCTCAGTTATTTTGCCAGTAACAAGACCAGCATTGGCGGCCGTAGCAATTTTCCAATTTATGTCCCAATGGAACAGCTTACTATGGCCGCTTATTACGCTGAATTCAAAGGAAATGTTCACACTTCCGGTGGCATTATCTAGTTTAATCGGGATGGCGCGGATTGACTACGGACAGCTAATGCTAGGAACCACGTTATCGACAATTCCAATCATGATTTTCTTCTTAGTGCTCCAAAAACAATTTATCTCTGGGATTTTAGGTGGGTCTGTAAAAGAATAAACCCAGGTGTTAAGAACATGGTGTCAGGCACCACTCGTGGACAAATGTCCACGAGCGGTGCCTGACACTCTTTTATTTGCTAAAAGGACCTCGTCTTTAGAATTGTATTTATCTGTAATCAATGTAAAGGAAACCCAATTTAATTTTAGAATAACTTTTTAAAAAAGTGAGATAGAATTTGAATAACTATTTCGAGACCCTATCACTGAAAGCGTTATCATTAATACTGGTAAATCGTAAGTTTCAGAAATATTTAAATAAATAAAAAATATACTAGACGAATCGATAAAATTGTTCTAAAATAATATTTATTAAATAGATTTGGCATTAATGGTTGATTTGTTAGTTAATCTAACAAACTACGTTGTTATATGTCAGAAAACTCAGACAAAAGAAAAGGGGTCCTTAGGATGAAGAAGAAATGGGCAAAAATGTTTATGGCTTCCGCTTTATTAGCCGGAGTTCTTGCAGGTTGTTCAGGAGCACCAAAAAGTTCAGGAAGTGACAGTAAAACGATTAAAGTAGGCGTAAACTTAGAGTTATCCGGTGGGGTTGCTTCTTACGGGGAGTCACTCGAAAACGGTGTCGATATCGCAGTGGATGAGATTAATAAAGCTGGCGGAGTAAAGGGTAAAAAGCTAGAACTAATTAAAGTAGATAACAAATCCGAGGCAGCTGAAGCGACAAACGGTATCATTAAATTAACAAGCCAAGATAAAGTAACGGCTATTATTGGTGCAGCCACTAGTGGTAATACTGTAGCACAAGCACAAATCGCAAATGATACAAAAACAATTCTATTAACTCCTTCAGGGACAAGCCCAAATGTAACAGTTGGGGATGATGGAAAATTAAACGAATTTGTTTTCCGTACTTCTTATATTGATCCTTTCCAAGGAATTGTGGCTGGTAACTTTGCTGCGAAGAAATTAAATGTAAAGAATGTGGCTATTTTTGCAGACAGTGCAAGTGATTATGCTAAGGGTTTAGCAGCTTCATTTAAAGAAACATTTGAAAAAGATGGCGGTAAAGTTGTCGCTGAAGAGGCTTATGTGGCGAAGGATACAGATTTCCGTGCAACATTAACTCGCATTAAGTCAAAAAATCCAGAATTTATCTTTATTCCTGGTTACTATGAAGAAGTTGGTTTAATCGTGAAACAAGCTCGTGAATTGGGTATCACGGTTCCATTAATGGGTGCTGACGGCTGGGATTCACCAAAGTTAGTAGAATTAGCTGGTAAGGATGCGCTAAACAACACATTTATCACGAACCATTACGCGTCTGAAGATCCTGATAAAACGATTCAAAAGTTCGTAACAACCTATAAAGAAAAGTTCAATGGTGAAGCTCCTAACGCCTTTAATGCACTTGGCTATGACACTGTTTATCTATTAGCAGATGCGATTAAGCGTGCGGGTGGTACGGATACTGCAAAAATTAAGGATGCATTAGAGCAAACTAAAGATCTGTCGTTAATTACAGGTAAGATCTCAATCGATAAAGACCACAATCCAATCAAATCAGCAACCGTTTTAGAATATAAAGACGGTAAGCAAGTATTTAACGCTAAGGTAAATCCGTAAAATAGAAAAAGTGAAATGGAAGGATCTCCTTCTATTTCACTTTTTTTCTTTCAATTAATTATGCATATTTTTGCCCGTTTTGTTCTTCAATCACACTCTTGTACTGCCAATTCAGATCTTCAAAAATCTGATCCCATCTCTGTGTTAATGCATACTCTCTTCCGGTGATTCCCATCTGGTCTCGCAGCTCATCATTGGTTAAGAGTAAGAGTTAGAAAAAGCACCAGTCCCCATGAAATTTGCCAGCGAAGGTTCGAAATGGAATTCTAACCAGTTGTGTACGGCTGAAATGAAGATAGAGGAAAGTCAATTGTTAGTAAAATTCAGAATAGTTGTGTTATAATTAATTTGGTAGTAGGTGCTAATATCTGATATAAAGTAATGGCACCAAAGATTGTGTACCCCGGAAAGTTAAACGGGTATAAAAAGGGAGTATTTTCACCCTTGGAGCATTTGTACGGAAAACGAACGAATTTTACCACAACGGGGGACTACGATGTTAACAAATGATTTGGATTTTAGATTAGAGCCTAAACTAATTGATTTATATGAAGAACATAAAAAGCGGTCTGAGAAAGTAGATTGGGGTTATCATGATTTCTTACCATGGGATAAGGCAATGGATTTCAGGCGGGTGCCCTGGGAGGAAAGCCAGGTTACATTGCCTGCTTCCATTATTACTGCAGTGGAGACGGCACTTTTAACCGAAGTGAATTTGCCGTGGTTTACCTCTCATCTAGATCAAACGTTTAAGGGGTCATTAACCGTAATTAAAGATTTTGTCCATACATGGACTTCAGAAGAAGATCAACATTCCAATCTGCTTGAAACATATCTACTAATAACACGCAATGTAGATCCGAAGCGCCTCCACCAATTGCACAAACAAACGGTTGAGAATGGCTGGAATCCTGATTACCATACGCCTTTTGAAACGATGGTCTATACCTCGCTCCAAGAGTTAGCAACCATGGTCTTCTATAATAATGTGGCGAAAGTAGCTGGAGCCCATGATAAGGATTTAGCTAGCCTTCTTCGCCGTCTGGCAAAGGATGAAACGTTGCATTATGCCTTTTATCGTGATGTGATTAAATATCACCTGCAATTGGAACCTAATTACTGTTATCACTTAGGACATGTCATTAAAAACTTTCAGATGCCCGGTACAGTCATGCCTGACTTTGAAGATCGGATGGCGATTATTGCAAAAGAGGCAAACTATGGTCCACTAGAATACTTTGATCAAGTACTAGATGTGATTGTTGATTATTGGGAATTGGAAAAATTAAGGCCCATGGCACCGGAGGCGGAAAAAGCTAGACTCGACATTCTCAAATATCACGCCCGATTGAAAAAAGTAAGAGAGCGCTTCTATAGAAATAAATAAGATACTTCCTGATGGGGCGCAAATATTTTTTGGGTTTTATTCCAATTTTAATCGCTTGACTTTAATAATAAAATTTATTATTCTTGACCAATATTAATTTAATAAAACTTTCGTATAACTCCAATGATATGGTTTGGAGGTCTCTACCAGGAACCTATAAATTCCTGATTACGAAGAAGGTACATGTATTTGTATTTTCTTCGTAATCAGGAATTTTTTTTTTATAAAAAACTAGGAGGTAACCCCAAAATGAATTTCTCGACTTTACCCAAAATTGAACTTCACTGCCATTTAGATGGTAGTCTTAGACCTAAAACTATTATTGATATCGCAAAGAGAGAGGGTATCAGTTTACCCTCCATGGAAATCGGCGGGATTCAAAACGAGCTCATTGCGCCAATAGAATGCGTATCTCTTGACCAATATTTAGAGAAATTTGCTATCCCTAATTTAGTTATGCAATCAAAAGAAAATCTTAAAAGAATTACCTTTGAACTTTTTGAGGATGCGGCCCGAGAAAATGTGAAATACATGGAGGTAAGATTTGCTCCGCTCCTTCATACGGTTGAGGGATTAGACGTTGAAGAGATCATCCAAAGCGTCTTAGCTGGAATGAAAGATGCCGAAAAGCTATTTGACATTAAGGGAAACTTGATTCTTTCCTGCATGAGAACCATGTCTGTGGACCATGCTTTTGAGGTCGTAGAGAAGGGGAAGAAATTCCTTGGAGACGGTGTAGTGGCCATCGACTTATGTGCATCGGAAGAGGAAGGGTTTTGTGGGAAATTCGTGGCACCGATTGCCTTAGCTAGACAATATGGATATAGAGTAACAATCCACGCGGGTGAAACGGGGGTTGGAAGGAATGTATTAGAGGCTGTTGAATTATTGGGCGCGGAAAGAATTGGACACGGCGTATTTATCAAGGATTGTCCTGAGGCATATAACCTTGTGAAGGAAAAGCAGGTTGTGCTTGAAATGTGCCCAACAAGTAATGTGCAAACCAAAGCAGTAAACCAGTTTAGTGAACATCCAATCTATCAGTTTCATAGGGATGGAATAAAGGTAACTGTTAATACCGATAACCGGACGGTATCTAATACAACGATGGCGAATGAATGTAACATCGTATTTAAAGAATTCAATATAAGTGAAGATGATTATAGGCAAATTTACCTTAATAGTGTTGAAGCAAGCTTTGCTGATGCCGATACAAAAGAAATGCTGAAGAATTGTATCTTTTAATCATAAGTAATTAGGGTGTCAGGCACCATGTGAAAAATTCACATGGTGCCTGACACCCTTTTTCTGCCTTTTGTTCTTAAACAATTTTCACATGGATTCCTCTTAAATTTCTTAAGCAAACGTTAAGGTTACGATGCTAGATTTGAGTTACTAGAGAGGACTCTTCTATTTTCTAAAGTCATTCTCAAAAAGGGGGCCTATCATGAATATTTTATTTGCAGAAGATGATATCCGACTTGGGGAATTGATCGTATATATGTTAAAAAAGAAAGGCAGCTACCAGGTCGAATGGGTGGTGGATGGGGAAGATGCGTACTATTACGCCACCGCCTCGCAATACGATGTCATCATTATGGATTGGATGATGCCTAACGGGACTGGTATTGATGTCTGCCAGCGGTTACGTAAACAAGGATATTCAGGTGCTATTTTGATGTTAACCGCCAAAGATACCGTCGGCGATCGGATTGAGGGATTAGATGCCGGTGCGGATGATTACCTTGTTAAACCATTTGAAATTGATGAGCTCTTAGCCCGGCTCAGAGCGCTTTCCCGCCGTAACTACGCACCGATATTGGAAGAGGAAATTGAAATTCAAGGATTGATTCTGAATCGGATGAGCCATAGTGTTCGTTTAGGAAGCGGTGAAATTCAATTAAGTCCGCGTGAATTTCAACTCTTAGATTTATTGGTGAAAAATAAGGGACAGGTTCTGCCGCGTGAGTTGATTCTTGAACGAATCTGGGGCTTTGATTCAGAGGTTGCCCCGAAAACCATCGATGCAACCGTCAAATTAATCCGAAAAAAACTTCAATCCTTTGGGAAACAAGGGTTGGTGGAAAGTATCAGAGGGGTAGGTTATAAGTTTGGAAGCTAACATTCGCTCATTTTTCCGAACGCTTATGAACTATAGGGATAGAGATATTTTTAAGGCCACACAAGGTCGGTTAACGCGCATGTACAGTGGGCTGCTCATTCTTTTTCTCGTTCTTTTTATTGGAATCGTGTATACCGTTTTGTATGTTGTGATTCTAAATAACCAGGAGCGTGAACTTCAATCATTAATAAATCAAGAAGCAAACTATCTTGAGAATTACTTATCAACAAATGAACAGCACAATCTCCCGGGAGTAGAAAACCAAGCGGTGGTCTTTGCAGGAGTGGATCAGTTCTTTTATTATGTCATAAATTCGAACGGGAAAATCATCATGGGTAATGAAACAGATTCGCGCCTGCGGACTGATATCCTGCGGCTGATAACAGGGGGGATTCAAACTGATAGGGAAATTCAAAAGGCAACCTTATATGTGGAAGGTAATGTAAAGGGAAGGGGAAATAAGGGAGAATTTCGCCCGCGTAAGGAACCTCAGGATATTCGTCTGATGATAGGGAGCCGGGCAATTTATGGTAATGGTCAATACATGGGTCAGTTGTATGTCGCTAAGGACATCACCTTTGCCTACCAGCTATTCCACTTGCTGTTAATAATACTCACAGCGATGGGGGTCGTATTTTTTGGCGTAGCCATTTACATGAGTGTAGTCATGTCTAAAAAGGCGATGATACCGATAAGTGGTGCATTTTCAAGGCAGCGTGAATTTGTGGCCGATGCCTCGCATGAATTGAGGACGCCGTTAAGTGTCTTGCTATCATCCATCGATGCGGTGGAAATGACCATCGAGCCTCCGAAAAATGACCTGGCAGGGAAAATGCTTACGAACATGAGGCAGGAAGTAAAACGGATGACACATTTGGTGAGTGATTTATTGACGCTTGCTCGGTCTGATTCCAATACAAATCAACTGAGCTTAGTGATCTTTGACTTCTGTCCACAAGCAGGAAGAGCGATCGAGTCTGTTCGCCCACTAGCGGCTTCTAAGCAAATAGCACTTCACTTCCGTTCACCTGCTTCACTATATATTGTTGGTGACCCGCAAAGATTATCCCAGCTTTTATATATTCTTTTAGACAATGCGATAAAATACACACCAAACAGCGGGGAAGTTAAGCTCTCAATTTTTATAGAAGGAAAACAGCTCTGTATTACGGTTGAGGATACGGGGATCGGAATTGGGCAAGAGGATTACCAGCGTATATTTGAACGTTTTTACAGGTCTGATAAATCCCGTACCCGGCAAATAGGCGGACATGGCTTGGGACTTTCCATTGCCAAGTGGATCGTGGATACCCATCAAGGGACAATTAAAGTATCAAGTGAAATCGGAAAAGGGAGTACATTCATTGTTCAAATTCCACTTGTTCAAAATACAACCGGTCACGGTAAAAATTAAAATAAGCTTGCAGACGCATCTAAAAGATAGATTGATCTGCAAGCAAGTACAATTGGCAGCTGCCTATAAAAGTTTATCTATTCTTATTTCAACCCATTAAGACTTACAGCTATTTTAGCTCCGACAACGGCATTGTTTTTAACTAAAGCAATGTTTGCCTCCAAGCTCTTGCCTCCAGTCAGTTCTTTCACCTTGCCAAGCATGAAAGGTGTGACATCTTTACCGGCAATCTTGAGTTCATCTGCTTCTTTTAATGCTGTCTCAATGATGCCATTAATAAATTGCTCGTCCATTGCGTGTTCTTCAGGAATCGGATTCGCAATGACAGCGCCGCCTTTTAGACCTAAATCCCATTGTACCTTTAAAGTAGAGGCGATTGAATCCACATCATCTGCACGCAGGTTTAACGGGAATTCGCTTGTACGTGTAAAGAAAGCAGGGAGTACATCGGTTTGATAACCAATCACAGGTACGCCTTTTGTTTCGAGATATTCCATTGTTAACCCTAAATCTAAAATCGACTTAGCACCTGCACAAATGACAGCCACGTTTGTTTGTCCTAATTCTTCCAAGTCTGCTGAAATATCCATGGTAGTCTCGGCACCACGGTGAGCACCGCCAATACCTCCGGTTACGAAGATATGAATATCTGCTAATTCAGCACAAATCATTGTTGCTGCAACGGTTGTAGCACCCAGCTGTTTTGTAGCAATCAAATAAGCGATATCGCGTCTTGATACTTTTGCTACTCCAGAACTTTTTCCGAACATTTCTAGCTCGTCATCAGATAATCCGACTTTAATTTTTCCATCAATGATTGCAATTGTTGCTGGTACTGCTCCGTTATCACGGATAATTTGCTCTACTTCACGTGCGGTTTGCACGTTTTGTGGGTATGGCATACCGTGAGAGATAATGGTTGACTCTAAGGCAACGATTGGTTTTCCTTGTTCCTTGGCGATACGTACTTCTTCTGATAATGTAATGTATTGTTTCAAGATAATTCCTCCATGTCTTTTTGTAGTTGTTCTGCGGATAAATCCTGTCTTACTGTATAAGATGATTGCAAGGTTTTAGAAGCATTCATACTCCCGGCATTAGCAATTTCGATCAATGATTTACCTTCTAACCAAGAGTAAATAACTGCGGAGGAAAAAGCATCGCCCGCACCCGTTACATCGACGACTTCATCAATTTCAATAGGAGGAACATGAAAAATTCCTTCCTTCGTATTACCAATCATCGAGCCTTGTTTTCCATTCGTTATCACCACATTGGCTATCCCTTGTGCCAGCCATTTTTCCACTGCGTTCTTCCAATCTACTTCATCTTTGATTTCCATTTGGAAATATGTTTCAGATTCATCCCGGTTTGTAATGAGCCATGTTACACCTTCTAAATTATCCGGTAATCGATTCATCTTTGGTGATGAAACGGGTATTAACACAATCGGGAGATCGTGACTATAGGCAAAGGAACACAAGAATTGAATCGCTTCTTTCGGACAGTTTAAATCGACGATAATGCATTTAGAGCGACTTAATAGGACATCATGTTTAAGCAGTAAATCTGGTGTGATTGCTTCGTACACTTCCATATCCGCTAAAGCAATCACTAGTTCTCCGTTCGCGTCTAAAACAGCCGTGTAGGAACCTGTTGACTTTTCAGGGAACTGGGTCACGGTTTCTAAGTTCATATAAAGAGATGATGAATCTTCAATAACCGACCAGTCCTTATCAGCACCGCTTGTTGAAATGAGTGAAACGTCCATTCCAAGCCGCCCTAAGTTTTCAGCGATATTCCGGGCAACTCCGCCTGCATTTTGAGTAGCGTAAATTGGATTAGAAGTACCTAATTGAGCTTTTTCTTTGATATGGAATTTACGGTCAATATTAGCCCCGCCTATACAAATAACATGTTGCGATTCATTTAAAATATAAGCTCTGCCTAGAATATTGCCCTTTTTAATCAAACCAGAAATAATATTGGCAATAGAAGGCCGAGATAATCCTAATATTTCGGCCAATTCTTGTTGAGAAACATAGGGGTTCTTTCGGATTAAATCGATAATCAATTGTTCTTTATCATTCATTCTTTCAGGCACAAACTCACCCCATTTAATCTTGTACATTCCAGTACGATTACTTTGGACTAAAAGTTTTTAATTCTTTACGTGTTTCAGGGACCTTTACAGCACCTGATTTAATCTTTTCAACCCATTCTTTAATAGCAGCTTCAGTATCCGCTTTGTTTGCCGCTTTTGCATTGATAGGGGCTAAGCCAACACCATCCTCCGCTAAACCATATAACGTAACTTCACCGCCAGGGAAATTACCCTCTTTCGTTTTTGTTGCAAGGTTTTTAACAGCTATATCCACGCGTTTTAAAGCGGATGTTAGGACAACATCCGGACCCATGTCAGCTTGGTCACGGTCTACACCAATTGCCCAATATTCCTTGCTGGGATCCTTTGCCTTACGGTCATTGGCCTCTTTGAATAGACCGACACCGGTTGCCCCTGCTGAGTGAAAAATGACGTCCGCTCCGGAAGAATACATTTTTGACGCGATAGATTGACCAAGCTCGGCTTTGTCAAACGCACCTGCATATTGCACGTCCACTTTTACCTCTGGTTTTGACGCTTTAACACCAGCTAAGAACCCAGCTTCGAAACGTTCAACAACAGGAATTTCCATGCCGCCAATAAATCCGATATGGTTAGACTTTGTTGTATTAGCCGCTGCTATTCCCGCTAGGAACCCGGCTTCTTGCTCTTTGAAAAGAATACTTGCAACGTTTGGCTGTTTTACTTCAGCATCAACGATTGCGAATTTAGAATCTTTTTGTTGTTTTGCAATTTCTTCTACTGCTGCCGGCATCAAGAAGCCAATCGCATAAACTAAGTCAAATCCTTCACGAGCAAGTTTGTTTAAGTTTGTTGTATAATCAGCATCCGATTTAGATTGAAGGTAATCGTAGCCACCCTTACCTTTTTTCATTCCGTTTTCCTCACCAAAACTTTTGAGGCCTTCCCAAGAGGATTGGTTAAATGATTTGTCATCAACACCGCCGATGTCTGTCACCATTGCTACTGAGAAAGTCTTTTCTGCCTTTTCTTTGCCTTGGTTGTCATTGCTTTTTCCACAAGCACCTAATATAGTCCCTGCAGCAAGAACGAGTGTTAGTGCCATTCCAACTTTTTGTTTTTTCAAACTAAGTTCCCCCTTATGATGTATGTTTGGATAAGATAAATGCACTTGTAAACTTATGTTTGTAAATTAAACTTATGTTTGAATTATAACCCTAGACTTATTTTAGGTCAACCCATGTTATCTATAATTTTCTTAGTACAAGGCAAACTATCCCTGGCAACTTTTAGTATGCTCTATTCTTCAAAAAAATAAGGGACTCCAATTAAGAGGAGTCCCTTTAAATATATCCATTTATATAATTTTCTTCAGCTTTTCCTCCAATAGTCCAACCTGTATAAGCCCGTTAAGAATTCCGTTTTGTGAGGATGAGGTAGTGACGATATCCGCAACAGCCTTTGCTTCTGGAACAGCATTCCCCATCGCGATTCCAGTGCCGGCAGAAGACAACATCTCCAAGTCATTCAGTCCATCTCCAAAAGCATAGCAATTCTCATTATTTATATTTAGAACTTTTAACAGCGCCTGAATTCCAATAGCTTTTGAAGCTCCCTTTGGAAGAATATCGTAGGCGTAATCATGCCATTTCACAAATTCAAAATCAGGAAAGTGATCGACATACAGCTGGTGATTACTAGTATCACAGTATAGGTGTCCTTGGTAGATAGGCTTTTGTTTATAAAAATGATGATTAACCTCAGGATAGGTCATCATTAAAGTGTCGAAACTACTTTCAATAAAAGGATGATTGGATGCACTTACCTTAATATCTTGAGCACTGCAGTAGGCTAAGGCATCGCCATTTTCTGCTGTCCTTAGGGATAAGGAATGAAGCCACTCTGGATTCATCGGATTTGAATAAATTTCTTTCACGTCATATACGACGTATTGTCCATTCATGGATACGTATGAATCAATATTTAATTCTTTACGGATCCAATAAAACATTTCCGGTACTCGACCTGTCGCAATAACTGTATGGATACCTTTATCTTGAAGTAAACGAACGGCGGTCTTTGTTGACTCCGGAATGATTTTATTCTCATTTAGTAATGTTCCATCAATATCGAAAAATACAATTGGTTTATTCATTGTTCTTCCCCCTGTCAAACACAACACTGCCGTTACGCTCCGTTTCCGGATCACGCCGGCTTGTGTTGTGATTTTCCTGCAAGGAAAGAATAATTTATGAAACGCATTTCATGTCAAGAGGATATATGTAAATTTAAAAATAGAATTCGATTATAGAAAGTTCGATACATGATAAAAAGGGGATTATACTGTTTGACGTTCAATTAATGTCACGGGTATTTCCTGATAAGAAGGCTCTTTTGTATCACTTAATCCTTGGAGAAATAACTTACTCCCAATTTCCATAAGCGGGATTTCAATGGTCGTAATATTCATCATTTTTGCGATGGGCTGATTATTGAATCCGATGAGAGCCAAGTCACGGGGAATATAAATATGCTGAGTCTGTGCACAGGTAACAATCCCTGCTGCAACCTCATCACTAGTGACTAACAAGGCTGTTGGCGGATGAGCCATTTGTTTAATTTGTTCAATTACTCGTTCGCCATCTTCAGAATGTAGACATTGCTCAAAAATATAGTCAGTTTCATAAGACAACTGGTACTCCGCACAAAAGTCCATAAATGCCGCTTTTCTATTTTTGCTGTTCGTTCCTGAGTTTCTTCCAATACAATACCCAATTTTACGATGACCTTTGGTGTATAGGTATTTTAATGCAAAAATAAAGCTTTTATAGTGGTCCACGTACGTGGAGGACACCATCTTGCCTCTGGTATCTTCGCATAAAATAATGGGTCCATATGGTAAATATGCTTCTACCGTGCTCCATGAACATATTCTAGAACAAATAATTAATGCATCTATCTGCTTTTGCTTTAGCATTTGCATGGCGTCTAATTCTCGGCTTTCTATATAGTTAGTTTGAAATAATACCAAATTGTAATTGTTTTTTAACGCTTCATTGGCTATGCCTTTTATTAACATGGCAAAGTAAGCGTGATCGATAAAGGGGACAACCACACCAATAAGAAACGTTTTCCCCATACTTAAATGGACTGCGTTAATGTTTTGTTGGTAATTACTTTGTTGAATGGCTTCCTGCACAGCTTTCCGTTTTTCATCACTTACATACGGATGCTTATTTAACACTCGAGAAACAGTGGTTACAGATACACCAGCCATCTTCGCCAAATCTTTAATGTTTGTCATACAATTACCTTCCTTAACGGTGCCTGACACCATAATTAATCTTTGCATCATTGTATATTATCAGCCTGTCGTTTTGTAGTATCAGTATCTACAGCCCTTATATTGTGATCGAAATAATTAATTTAATTATTAATAGAATAATAGTTGACTTTACTTATATATGATAGTAATATAGTAAATCTGATGAGGGCATTGCGGAAGAGGATATGAATTTCTCGAATAAACTTCCTTCACCAGTTGACAAGTACGATAACGAATGGTATGATATTAACCTCGCTGATTTATTGAAAAAGTTATTTCAAAATAACATTTGACTTTATTGAAGCGGTGTGATAAACTATTGTTCTGTCGCAAAAATAGTTCTTTGAAAACTAAACAAAGCAGAAACGTCAACAAAAAATTATTAGTGAAGCTTTCGTAAGAAAGTGAAGCTAAGCCAACGTAACAAAATGAGCTAATCAACTTTCTTGGAGAGTTTGATCCTGGCTCAGGACGAACGCTGGCGGCGTGCCTAATACATGCAAGTCGAGCGGATCACTTCGGTGATTAGCGGCGGACGGGTGAGTAACACGTGGGCAACCTGCCTGTAAGACTGGGATAACACCGGGAAACCGGTGCTAATACCGGATAATCCTTTTCCTCTCATGGGGAAAAGCTGAAAGTCGGTTTCGGCTGACACTTACAGATGGGCCCGCGGCGCATTAGCTAGTTGGTGAGGTAACGGCTCACCAAGGCGACGATGCGTAGCCGACCTGAGAGGGTGATCGGCCACACTGGGACTGAGACACGGCCCAGACTCCTACGGGAGGCAGCAGTAGGGAATCTTCCACAATGGACGAAAGTCTGATGGAGCAACGCCGCGTGAGCGATGAAGGCCTTCGGGTCGTAAAGCTCTGTTGTTAGGGAAGAACAAGTACCGGAGTAACTGCCGGTACCTTGACGGTACCTAACCAGAAAGCCACGGCTAACTACGTGCCAGCAGCCGCGGTAATACGTAGGTGGCAAGCGTTGTCCGGAATTATTGGGCGTAAAGCGCGCGCAGGCGGTCCTTTAAGTCTGATGTGAAAGCCCACGGCTCAACCGTGGAGGGTCATTGGAAACTGGGGGACTTGAGTGCAGAAGAGGAAAGCGGAATTCCACGTGTAGCGGTGAAATGCGTAGAGATGTGGAGGAACACCAGTGGCGAAGGCGGCTTTCTGGTCTGTAACTGACGCTGAGGCGCGAAAGCGTGGGGAGCAAACAGGATTAGATACCCTGGTAGTCCACGCCGTAAACGATGAGTGCTAAGTGTTAGGGGGTTTCCGCCCCTTAGTGCTGCAGCTAACGCATTAAGCACTCCGCCTGGGGAGTACGGCCGCAAGGCTGAAACTCAAAGGAATTGACGGGGGCCCGCACAAGCGGTGGAGCATGTGGTTTAATTCGAAGCAACGCGAAGAACCTTACCAGGTCTTGACATCCTCTGACACTCCTAGAGATAGGACGTTCCCCTTCGGGGGACAGAGTGACAGGTGGTGCATGGTTGTCGTCAGCTCGTGTCGTGAGATGTTGGGTTAAGTCCCGCAACGAGCGCAACCCTTGATCTTAGTTGCCAGCATTTAGTTGGGCACTCTAAGGTGACTGCCGGTGACAAACCGGAGGAAGGTGGGGATGACGTCAAATCATCATGCCCCTTATGACCTGGGCTACACACGTGCTACAATGGATGGTACAAAGGGCTGCAAGACCGCGAGGTTTAGCCAATCCCATAAAACCATTCTCAGTTCGGATTGCAGGCTGCAACTCGCCTGCATGAAGCCGGAATCGCTAGTAATCGCGGATCAGCATGCCGCGGTGAATACGTTCCCGGGCCTTGTACACACCGCCCGTCACACCACGAGAGTTTGTAACACCCGAAGTCGGTGGGGTAACCGTAAGGAGCCAGCCGCCTAAGGTGGGACAGATGATTGGGGTGAAGTCGTAACAAGGTAGCCGTATCGGAAGGTGCGGCTGGATCACCTCCTTTCTAAGGATAATATGAAGTACTAGATACTTCATTAAAATGACGTTTCTGTTTTTGTTTAGTTTTGAGAGAATTAACTCTCAAAACTTGTTCCTTGAAAACTAGATAGCAAATTGACAAGACATCATATAAACAAGTAAGTTCTTTTAAATTAACTTCGGTTAAGTTAGAAAGGGCGCACGGTGAATGCCTTGGCACTAGGAGCCGATGAAGGACGGGACTAACACCGATATGCTTCGGGGAGCTGTAAGTAAGCTTTGATCCGGAGATTTCCGAATGGGGGAACCCACTGTTCGTAATGGAACAGTATCTTTACCTGAATACATAGGGTATAGAAGGCATACCCGGGGAACTGAAACATCTAAGTACCCGGAGGAAGAGAAAGCAAACGCGATTCCCTGAGTAGCGGCGAGCGAAACGGGACATAGCCCAAACCAAGAGGCTTGCCTCTTGGGGTTGTAGGACACTCAACATGGAGTTACAAAGGAACGGGGTAGATGAAGCGACCTGGAAAGGTCCGTCATAGAAGGTAAAAACCCTGTAGTCGAAACTTCGTTCCCTCCTGAGTGGATCCTGAGTACGGCCGGACACGAGAAATCCGGTCGGAAGCAGGGAGGACCATCTCCCAAGGCTAAATACTCCCTAGTGACCGATAGTGAACCAGTACCGTGAGGGAAAGGTGAAAAGCACCCCGGAAGGGGAGTGAAATAGTTCCTGAAACCGTGTGCCTACAAGTAGTTAGAGCCCGTTAATGGGTAATAGCGTGCCTTTTGTAGAATGAACCGGCGAGTTACGATCCCATGCAAGGTTAAGTTGAAAAGACGGAGCCGCAGCGAAAGCGAGTCTGAATAGGGCGTATGAGTATGTGGTCGTAGACCCGAAACCAGGTGATCTACCCATGTCCAGGGTGAAGTCCAGGTAACACTGGATGGAGGCCCGAACCCACGCACGTTGAAAAGTGCGGGGATGAGGTGTGGGTAGCGGAGAAATTCCAATCGAACTTGGAGATAGCTGGTTCTCTCCGAAATAGCTTTAGGGCTAGCCTCACGTAGTAAGAGTCTTGGAGGTAGAGCACTGTTTGGACTAGGGGCCCTCATCGGGTTACCGAATTCAGACAAACTCCGAATGCCAAAGACTTATCCGTGGGAGTCAGACTGCGAGTGATAAGATCCGTAGTCAAAAGGGAAACAGCCCAGACCACCAGCTAAGGTCCCAAAGTATACGTTAAGTGGAAAAGGATGTGGAGTTGTTTAGACAACCAGGATGTTGGCTTAGAAGCAGCCACCATTTAAAGAGTGCGTAATAGCTCACTGGTCGAATGACTCTGCGCCGAAAATGTACCGGGGCTAAACGTATCAGCCGAAGCTGTGGATTGACATCTTAGATGTCAGTGGTAGGAGAGCGTTCTAAGGGCGTTGAAGCTAGACCGTAAGGACTAGTGGAGCGCTTAGAAGTGAGAATGCCGGTATGAGTAGCGAAAGATGAGTGAGAATCTCATCCACCGAATGCCTAAGGTTTCCTGAGGAAGGCTCGTCCGCTCAGGGTTAGTCGGGACCTAAGCCGAGGCCGAAAGGCGTAGGCGATGGACAACAGGTTGATATTCCTGTACCACCTCTTTATCGTTTGAGCAATGGGGGGACGCAGGAGGATAGGGTAAGCGCGCTGTTGGATATGCGCGTCTAAGCAGTTAGGCTGAGAAGTAGGCAAATCCGCTTCTCACATAAGGCTGAGCTGTGATAGCGAGGGAAATTTAGTACCGAAGTTCCTGATTCCACACTGCCAAGAAAAGCCTCTAGCGAGATAAATGGTGCCCGTACCGCAAACCGACACAGGTAGGCGAGGAGAGAATCCTAAGGTGAGCGAGAGAACTCTCGTTAAGGAACTCGGCAAAATGACCCCGTAACTTCGGGAGAAGGGGTGCTTTTTGAGGTGAATAGCCTCGAAGAGCCGCAGTGAATAGGCCCAGGCGACTGTTTAGCAAAAACACAGGTCTCTGCGAAGCCGCAAGGCGAAGTATAGGGGCTGACGCCTGCCCGGTGCTGGAAGGTTAAGAGGAGGGGTTAGCTGCTAAGCGAAGCTCTGAATCGAAGCCCCAGTAAACGGCGGCCGTAACTATAACGGTCCTAAGGTAGCGAAATTCCTTGTCGGGTAAGTTCCGACCCGCACGAAAGGCGTAACGATCTGGGCACTGTCTCAACGAGAGACTCGGTGAAATTATAGTACCTGTGAAGATGCAGGTTACCCGCGACAGGACGGAAAGACCCCGTGGAGCTTTACTGTAGCCTGATATTGAATTTTGGTACAGCTTGTACAGGATAGGTAGGAGCCTGAGAAGCCGGAGCGCTAGCTTCGGTGGAGGCGTCGGTGGGATACTACCCTGGCTGTATTGAAATTCTAACCCGCACCCCTGATCGGGGTGGGAGACAGTGTCAGGTGGGCAGTTTGACTGGGGCGGTCGCCTCCTAAAGAGTAACGGAGGCGCCCAAAGGTTCCCTCAGAATGGTTGGAAATCATTCGCAGAGTGTAAAGGCACAAGGGAGCTTGACTGCGAGACCTACAAGTCGAGCAGGGACGAAAGTCGGGCTTAGTGATCCGGTGGTTCCGCATGGAAGGGCCATCGCTCAACGGATAAAAGCTACCCCGGGGATAACAGGCTTATCTCCCCCAAGAGTCCACATCGACGGGGAGGTTTGGCACCTCGATGTCGGCTCATCGCATCCTGGGGCTGTAGTCGGTCCCAAGGGTTGGGCTGTTCGCCCATTAAAGCGGTACGCGAGCTGGGTTCAGAACGTCGTGAGACAGTTCGGTCCCTATCCGTCGTGGGCGCAGGAAATTTGAGAGGAGCTGTCCTTAGTACGAGAGGACCGGGATGGACGCACCGCTGGTGTACCAGTTGTTCTGCCAAGGGCATCGCTGGGTAGCTATGTGCGGACGGGATAAGTGCTGAAAGCATCTAAGCATGAAGCCCCCCTCAAGATGAGATTTCCCATAGCGCAAGCTAGTAAGAACCCTGAAAGATGATCAGGTTGATAGGTCAGAGGTGGAAGCGTGGTAACATGTGGAGCTGACTGATACTAATCGTTCGAGGACTTAACCAAATAGAAAAGCGGAGGCGACTGGTCAACTTCGACAGACGTTGGAGGGCTGGCACTGCAAATCCTGATTTTGGATTTGTGGGGACAGATCGAAACGACCGAGAAGTTAGGAGCCGCAGCTGGACAACTAAAAGTTTATATGATGATTGTCAGTTATCTAGTTTTGAGGGAATGAAACCCTCATATAGTCTGGCAGCAATGGCGAGAAGGTCACACCCGTTCCCATACCGAACACGGAAGTTAAGCTTCTCAGCGCCGATGGTAGTTGGGACACGCGTCCCTGTGAGAGTAGGACGCTGCCAGGCTAGCCCCAATTGGGGCTATTATTTTTGCTTAATATTAACAGACGGCCCCTTGGTCAAGCGGTTAAGACACCTCCCTTTCACGGAGGTAACACGGGTTCGAGTCCCGTAGGGGTCACCAATTTTTTTGAGTAAGCTTAAAACAACTTACTTTCATGTGGAGGATTAGCTCAGCTGGGAGAGCATCTGCCTTACAAGCAGAGGGTCGGCGGTTCGAGCCCGTCATCCTCCACCATATATTATTTGTTTTTTGGCGGTGTAGCTCAGCTGGCTAGAGCGTTCGGTTCATACCCGAAAGGTCGGGGGTTCGACTCCCTTCGCCGCTACCATATCATTATTTGTTTGAAATTGGAGGAATACCCAAGTTTGGCTGAAGGGATCGGTCTTGAAAACCGACAGGCGGGTAACACCGCGCGGGGGTTCGAATCCCTCTTCCTCCTCCATTATCTTTTCATAAATAATATTGTCGCGGGGTGGAGCAGTCCGGTAGCTCGTCGGGCTCATAACCCGAAGGTCGCAGGTTCAAATCCTGTCCCCGCAATTAAGTTATTATCAAGCTATGCTTGATAATAACTTTGGTCCGGTAGTTCAGTTGGTTAGAATGCCTGCCTGTCACGCAGGAGGTCGCGGGTTCGAGTCCCGTCCGGACCGCCATTTTTTTCTAGTAGGTTTCCTACTATTGATATATAGATTTTGGCGATTGTGGCGAAGTGGTTAACGCACCTGATTGTGGTTCAGGCATTCGTGGGTTCGATTCCCATCAGTCGCCCCATTTTTTTATTGGGCTATAGCCAAGCGGTAAGGCATCGCACTTTGACTGCGACATGCGTTGGTTCAAATCCAGCTAGCCCAGCCATTTCTTTTTTTACCATGCGGGTGTAGTTTAGTGGTAAAACCTCAGCCTTCCAAGCTGATGATGAGAGTTCGATTCTCTTCACCCGCTCCAATTTGGGCCTATAGCTCAGCTGGTTAGAGCGCACGCCTGATAAGCGTGAGGTCGATGGTTCGAGTCCATTTAGGCCCATTCATCTTAAATAAATACCAAAAAAACTTGAAAGCATTAAACAGCTTTCAAGTTTTTTTATGTTATTAAAATGGCTTTAGGGAAACAGTGGAAGCGACTAATGCCCATTGAGCGGAAAAAGTCGGTCCGGCGGTAACTAGTGGAAGCGACTAATGCCCATTGAGCGGAAAAAGTCGGTCCGGCGGTAACTAGTGGAAGCGACTAATGCCCATTGAGCAGAAAAAATCAGTCCTGCGGTAAATGAGAGGTGCTCCATTGACCGAGGAGGGAAAAATCGTACTGTCACGGTAAATGAAAAGGCGCTCCATTGACCGCCAAGAGATAAATAGCTCCGTTACGGTTAATGAAGAAGGAAATTTGAGATGTTAAATCCGGACAAAATAAAAAAAGGACGATTAGAATGAGCCTAATCGTCCTTCCTTACAACTTATCTTACTTAAGTGCCTTACTAACCTTCAGTTTCTTACCTTTAATTGTAGCATTCTCCATTGCTTGTAGGACAAGCGCCCCTTTGCCATTAAGAATATCGACATACGTCATTTGGTCCTGAATCGTGATGATTCCAATATCATCGGCTGTCACTCCGGGGATTTTCGCGATGGTCCCAACAAAATCAACCGCGCGCATCTTTTTCTTTTTTCCACCACTGAAATGAAGCTTCGTGATGCCTTGATTAATACGAGCAGTTTTATTATTACGAACAACGCGTCGTCCGCTGATTTTTTCCTCGAAAGCGTCTTTACCCTTCGCCACTTCCTCGGCCTTAGGAGCGTCCATTTTAGGGATTTCAAAGCCAATATAACGTTCAATCGCTCGAACGAACTTTCCTTCATAAGGGGTAGCAAACGTAATTGCTTTTCCCTCATTCCCAGCACGGCCGGTCCTGCCTGTTCGGTGGACATACCCTTCTTTTTCCATAGGAACGTCATAATTGATAACCAGAGTTACATTATCAATATCAATTCCTCGTGCAGCAACATCTGTTGCGATCAGGTAACGGAAATTCCCCATTTTGAAGCCATCCATTACCGCAAAGCGATCTTGCTGCTCTAATCCCCCGTGGAGTCGTTCACAGGAATAATTGGAGGCCTCCAATTCGGAATAAACGGTATCGACATGTTCTTTGGTTCGGCAAAAAATTAGACAGCTATCGGGGTTCTCTACGACGGTCACATCTTTTAGCAGGGAAAGCTTGTCTTCTTCTTTCACTTCAATTAATAAATGCTCAATCGTATCGGTCGTAATCCCGGTCGAGGTAATTTCGATATTCACGGGATTTTTCATATACTTGTGGCAAAGCTTTTCAACATCTTCAGGGAGGGTAGCTGAAAAGACCATCGTGACTCTGTCCAAAGGAAGCTCTTTGATGATGGATTCGACGTCGTCGATAAACCCCATATTAAGCATCTCATCTGCTTCATCGATAATAAGATATTTTATCTCGTCAAGTACTAGGGTTTCTCTGTCGATATGATCCATGACACGTCCAGGTGTCCCAACGACGACATGTGTTTTTTGCTGCAATTCTTCCTTTTGCTTTGAAAATGGTTCCTTGCCATAAACGGCCATTGCCTTAATTCGTTTAAACCGGCCGATATTGGTGACATCTTCGCGAACTTGAACAGCAAGCTCTCTAGTTGGGGTAAGAATTAAGGCTTGGGGCTTTCGTTCTTCCCATTCGATCATGTCGCAAATAGGGATGGCAAAGGAAGCCGTTTTGCCACTGCCAGTTTGTGATTTTACAACCAGGTCCTGATTTTCCAAAGCTAATGGAATAACTTCCGTTTGAACCTCGGTCGGTGTATCGTATTTTAAAATAGCTAGTGCTCTTGTGATTTCATCACTTAAATTATAATCGTTAAAACTTTTTTCGCTCATGTATTAACCTCGTTTATTTGTATTATCCGGCTTATCTATAGGATTTCTCGCAAAGAAATATCGTATGCATAATCTGAATATGCTTCATTATACTTGATATACGGAAAAAAACGAACAGTGACTAGCACTGTTCGTAATTTTAATTGGCGTTAATCGTGTTTTTAACGACACTAACGCCTTTTCTTTTCAGTTTTAATCCGAAAAGTGCATAAACAAGAAAGGCAAGGTTTAACAGGACAAATATTAAGAGCCATCCAAGTGAATAATGGATACTGTGCACGCCGTATTCTCCGGTTGCAGCATATTCTACTGCATCGAGTATAAAATGAAATCCAATCGCCGGGAGCAGGCTCTTACTTTGTAAACGCATCGCTGTAATGGCCATGCCGCCGATAAACGCCCATGCAAACTGGAAAAGAGCAAATGTCACATCCCCGCCTACAAAAATATTGCCTAGATGCGCTGCCCCAAACAGCAACGAAGGAATGATAATGGCAACTGCTTTCCCGAAGGGTAACATCGCACGTAGGAGAATCCCTCTAAATACTATTTCCTCATTAATAGCAACACCTAAAGCAGCAATCAGTAATAACGGGACATGTCCCCATGTGGTGTCAAAACCTAAATAAAATCCTAAAGTTAATGGAATAATCAATACGGGTAACCAAACGAACCAATCCTTTGACGAAGTAGGTTTAATTAAACCAATCTCCTTATCAATCCTCACCCATTTCACTACCAAGCAGGCACAGACCGCATATAAAAGCATCACTAACCAACCTAAATCCTTTTGTACGGAAAGTTCGGGATTAACCAGCTGAATCCCTTTCACAGTCAGCATCCCGAGAATTCCTCTTCCGAACATAACCACTAGAAATAATACTAAAGCATGCCGATGTAAAAATAATCTCATTACTATCTCTCCTTCATAACTAATTTGTATCTTCATTATGAAACAGAACCGGTCATACCAAACAGTGAGTTCGGTCATCAATTATTCATATATAGTCATATGACTTTCTAAAAAGGAAAAAAGGAACGGTTTGTTGAATTAAGTAAACAAATCAGAATTCCTTAGTATATAAAGGAGAGCAGTATGCTGTCATTTCAAAATGAAACCCATTGGGTATATAAAGCTTCGCACATCACAAGAATAGGCTGGTTTATTTTTCATTTATTCATTATGGCAGTATTCCTAATTCCATTTTCTTTCTCCTGGCTGCTAATGACCTTACTTTTTGCAGCCTTCCTTATACCTCAATGGGCAGGCGAAAACGTGAATCCCGCTAAGCGCATCAACTACCCGTTGCTGGAATTGGTTTTTAGCGGGTTATTCTTAATTGCCGGATGTTACCTATTGGGGAAATATTCTTCCTTCTTAGCGATCCCATCCCTCTGTGCGGGTATCTATTGCCGACCAGGGAAAGAGAGATGGTTACTATGGGCTGGTTTTTCGATTGTTCCTATTCTAGCCTATCTAGCTGTAGGGATAGATCAGATCGGGTTGGGCGTGATTGATGGTTTCTTTTTTTTCGCAATTGGTATTACCATTGCGAAGGTCCTTGAGGCGGAGAAAAGGACCAAAATGTTATTGGCTGAAAATCAACGTCAAAATCAACTGTTAGAGGAATACGCCAAGCAGATTGAAAATGTCACATTATTGGAGGAACGAAACCGACTCGCCAAGGATCTGCATGATACGGTGGGACATACGTTTACCTCCGTCATTATGGGACTTGATGCCGTATCCTTCCTTATCGATACTTCTCCACAACAAGCAAAGGAACAAGCTGGCAAGCTAAGAGAGGTAATGCGAAGGTCACTAGATGAAACAAGATCCTATATTCATCAAATCTCCCCGAATGACAGCAGGGAGGATTTGTGCGCCCAACTAAGGAATGTTGCATGTGAATTTGCTACCCACACGAAAACAGAAATTAAGTTTAAGAGTATGGGGACACCAGCAAATATTTCTTTTCAAGGCACAACTGCATTAACACGGTGCTTACAGGAAGCCTTAACAAATGCAGTCCGCCACGGCAATCCAAAAGAAATAACCGTTATTCTTAAGCAAGAGGCTTCACAGATTGTTTTAACGATTAAGGATGATGGAGTCGGGATGGAAAAAGAAACATTTGGGTTTGGTCTGACCGGAATGAAGGATCGTCTAGAAGCCCTTCAAGGTGGATTAACGATTGAATCGGAAGTAGAAAAAGGAACGGTTGTTACTTGCTTTTTACCAGTAAGATTTGATCGGATAAGGGGAGAGAACCTGAAAAATGATAAAAGTGTTGATTGTGGATGACCAAGAACTCATTCGTGAAAGCCTGTCGATTGTATTGGGTGGCGAGTCAGATTTTGAAATTGTCGGTTTGGCTGAGCAGGGAAAGATGGCGGTGGAACTTGCCAAACAACTTTCTCCTGATCTTGTCCTCATGGATATTCATATGCCGCTAATGGACGGGGTTGAGGCAACAAGGCAAATCAAAAGTCAGTTTCCAGGAGTAAAAGTGATTATTTTAACTACCTTTCAGGAGTTGGAATATGTAAGGGAAGCATTGGCAACAGGCGCTGAAGGCTATTTACTTAAAGCCATCCATCCTAAAGATTTAGCAGCAGGCATCAGATTGGTTCATCATGGTGGGACGCTGATTACGCAGGAGATCGCCAAACAGCTGATTGCCGATTGGATCCACCCTCTGGAACAATCAAAAGTGGCAAAAAATAAAAAAATTACCTATGGACTGACTGAAAGAGAAATTGAGGTGCTAGAGCAACTCGCAAAAGGATCAAGCAATCGTGAAATCGCCAGAAAACTATTCTTAACAGAAGGAACGGTTAAAAATTATATATCCAATATTTATTCAAAATTAGAAGTCACTGGACGACACAAGGCTGTCTTTAAAGCGACAGAAGAAGGATTAATCCGCCCAAATTCATTAGAAAAATATGATTAGAAAAAAAGGTGCCTGACACCAGAAGCACTTCTGCATCTGGTGTCAGGCACCTTTTTGTTGAAAATATTATTGGAATGTGACATTTGTCATACCCTGTACATGACACCTGCTACTAACACGGACAAATTCCTTCGCTTATACTTTTGATATAAGATATAACGAAACAAAGAAGGAAGGGAAATCAATAAAATGACTATACAAAATACGAAAACTCTAAAAAAACACATAGCTCCCTTTGAACAATCAACGACAAAAGAAAGTGTAGGGCAGATTATTAACACTGTCGTACCGTTTTTTGTCTTGTGGTACCTTGCCTATTTAAGCCTATCCGTTTCCTATTGGTTAGCATTAGTTCCAATTGTGGTAGCAGCAGGATTTTTAACGAGGATTTTCATTATATTTCATGATTGTACCCATCACTCCTTTTTTAAAAACCGCCAGGCTAACCGCATTGTTGGGACGGCCATGGGTGTATTAACCATCTTTCCGTTCGATCAATGGGGTCACGAACATTCGGTTCATCATGCGACAAGCGGGAACTTGGATAAACGCGGAACAGGCGACATTTGGACGCTAACCGTTGATGAATATTTGGCAGCACCACTTAAACTACGTTTCGCCTATCGCTTTTATCGCAATCCATTGGTCATGCTTGGTTTAGGACCAATTTATGTGTTCCTTTTAAAAAATCGATTTAACCGCAAAGGTGCTAAAAGTAAAGAACGTAACAACACGTATTTGACGAATCTTCTGATTGTTGCTTTGATTAGCTTGCTTTGTTGGGCAATTGGATGGCAGGCATTTCTATTAGTACAAGGCTCAATTTTCATGATTTCAGGTGCAGCAGGTATCTGGTTGTTCTACGTACAGCACACGTTTGAAGATTCTTATTTTGAAGAGGATAAAGAGTGGGAATATGTGAAAGCTGCAGTAGAAGGCAGTTCTTTCTTTAAGCTTCCAAAAATTTTACAATGGCTTACAGGGAATATCGGCTTCCACCATGTTCACCATTTAAGCCCAAGAGTGCCTAATTACAAATTAGAAGAGGCACACAAAAATACACCGCCGTTACAAAAGGTACCGACGATTACGCTTGCGACGAGCTTACGTTCACTTCGTTTCCGTTTATGGGATGAGGAAAGAAAGAATTTTGTCAGCTTTAAAGAAGTCAAAGCTTTAGCTAAAAAAAGGTTTTCTGTTCAAGTTAAACCTGAAATTTAATGAGATCATGACCAGGCAAACTCCCCTTCATAATAAGGGGAGTTGTTATTTACATAACAGCTGCCAGATAAGGAGAGGACATAGATGATTCGAATTGTGATTGCTGAGGATCAGGAAATGCTGCTAGGAGCAATGGGTTCTCTCCTCAATTTGGAGGAGGATATGGAAGTGGTCGGCCAGGCAAGTAATGGGGAAGAGGCGCTTGCACTCGTGCACCAATTGCTGCCGGATGTTTGTATCATGGATATCGAGATGCCTGAAATGAGTGGACTTGAGGCAGCAGAGGCGTTAATGTCCTTTGGCTGCAAGGTTATTATCTTAACAACCTTTCCCAGAAGCGGGTATTTTGAACGGATCTTACAAGCGAATGTAAGCGGGTATTTATTGAAAGATAACCCAAGTGAAGAATTGGCAGGCTCGATTCGGAGAATCATCGAGGGACAGCACATATACAGTTCTGAACTAATCAATGAGGACTCAAATGACTACGAAGCGGATTTAGAAGTATTCCAAGCGCAAGGCCAAAGACCGACAAAAGTTAACTCAGTCAGAAATTACCTGACAACCATCCTAGATAAAATGAAATTACCAACCGGATAAAAAAATGGGTGTCAGGCACCATGTGAAATATTCACATGGTGCCTGACACCTTTAATCTTTTATCTTTTAAATTTCTATAATAATCGGGAGGATCATGGGTTTTCGCTTGGTTTGGGTGAATACATATTGACCGACAGTTTTTTTGATGTTTTGTTTGATGATGTTCCATTGCCGGATATTCTCACTTTGCAGGTCATTAATGGTTTTCTTGGCCAGGCGATTGATCTCTTTTAGAAGTTCATCCGAGTTTCTGGCGTAGACGAAACCACGGGTAATGGTGTCTGGCCCGGAAATAATCCGCCGGTCCCCTTTATTAATGGTAATCACAATCACGAGCATACCATCTTCAGAAAGTTGCTTTCGGTCGCGTAACACAATTTCTCCAACATCGCCAACACCCATCCCGTCCACATATGTATCCCCAGCTGGTACAGACCGGGTCTGACGAGCCACTTGGTTTTCCACATCGACGACATCCCCATTTTTAATAATGAAGGTATTTCCCTTCTCGACTCCCACGGACTCAGCTAACAAACGGTGGTGGTGCAGCATACGATACTCACCGTGAATCGGTATAAAATAGGTAGGTTTCATTAAGGTAAGCATCAGTTTTAAGTCTTCCTGGTAGCCATGTCCGGAAACATGCATCCCTGTAGTACTTCCGGAACCATAGATTACTTTGGCACCCAATTGAAATAGGTTGTCGATAATCCGAGAAACATCCTTTTCATTTCCAGGGATTGGAGAGGCAGCTAAAATAACCGTATCGCCAGGATAAACGGAGACATCACGAAAATTTCCGCTCGCTAAGCGGGAAAGAGCTGCCATTTGCTCCCCTTGACTACCTGTACAAAGGATGACCACCTTTTCAGGTGGAAGTCTGTCGACCTCGCGTGGTTCGATGAGCATCCCCTCGGGCATGTTTAAATAACCACGATCAATCGCAACAGAGACCACATTTACCATACTCCGGCCAAGAAGGGCTATCTTTCGATTGGCCTTGATCGCCGCCGCAACCACCTGTTGGACTCGGTTTACATTCGATGCAAACGTGGAGATAAATATTTTCCCGTCAGCCTTCATGAACGCCTCATCCAAATGATCACCAATGATTTGTTCGGTAGGTGTTAGTCCTTTACGCTCAGCGTTGGTACTTTCAGATAGTAAAACTAGGACACCTAGCTGACCGATATTGGCCATTTTATGAATATCTGAATGTTGATTATTCACAGGTGTTAAGTCGAACTTGAAGTCTCCCGTATGAACAACATTCCCCTCAGGTGTATGAAAGACAATGCCAAGACAATCAGGGATACTATGGCTTACTCTGAAAAAGGAAACAGCTACATCTCCAAACTCAAGTTTCGAATTAGTATCAATCGTCATGAGTTTGGTGTTTCCATGGAGTCGATGCTCGTCTATTTTTAATTCGATGAGACCGAGAGTAAAATGAGTGGCATAGATAGGGATATTTAATTTTCTAAGGATATATGGAATACCTCCAATATGATCCTCGTGCCCGTGGGTCACAATTAAAGCGCGGATTTTCTCCTGATTTTCTTCTAAGTAGGTAATATCGGGAATAATCAAATCAATTCCTAACAAACTTTCATCTGGAAATTTACCACCGCAGTCGACGATAAAGATATCGTCAGCATATTGAACCACATACATGTTTTTTCCAATTTCACTGATTCCGCCTAAAGCGAAAATAGATAATGACCTATCATTGGTTCGCAAAGTTTATATCCTCCTTATCCCAAGTAAATAGGGTTAGTATGCCCCTTTAGATGGACAATATCGGGAGGAGGGAGCTAAAATTTTTTTTATAAAAAGAAAAGCTGTCAAACTACCGCATTAAGGGGAGTTCAACAGCTTATTTTTTCTAAAATATTACTTTGATTTTTCTAGCAGGAAGAACAGCTTGTAATGCACTCTTTTCTTCATCGCTTAATGGCAGCAACGGAAGGCGAAGCCCTCCAACATTAACACCATTGATATTTAATGCAGCCTTCACAGGTGCCGGGTTTGGTGCAGTAAATAAAGCTTTCATAATCGGGAGGAGACGTCGATGGGCACTAGCAGCCTCTTGGACTTGCCCATTTTTAAATAGTTGAATCATATCTTTCATTTCATTCCCAATGACATGGGATGCAACGGATACCACTCCGGTTCCGCCAATCGCTAAGACCGGCAAGGTTAAGCCATCGTCCCCACTATAAAGAGAAAAATCACTTGGTGTTTGGCTAATAATTTCAGCCATAGCATCAAGGTTGCCGCTTGCTTCTTTTACTGCAACAATATTAGGAAGCTGTGAAAGTCGAACGATGGTCTCTGCGGATATGTTGACTGCACATCGTCCCGGGATATTATATATCATAATCGGTAATGATGTGGATTCAGCAATTGCCTTGAAGTGTTGATACATACCTTCCTGAGATGGCTTATTGTAATAAGGGGCAACAAGCATAATCCCATCGACACCGGCTTCTTCAGCTTGCTTTGTTAAGCTGATGGAAGCTCTGGTGTTATTTGAGCCGGTACCGGCGATAACCGGAACTCTTCCATTGACAACATTGACAACAAATTGAAATAAAGCAACTTTTTCTTCAGACGATAAAGTAGGTGATTCCCCGGTTGTACCAGCAACAACGATTCCATCCGTACCATTTTCGATTAAATAGTCTACTAAATTTCTCGTGGCGTTAAAATCTGCTTCACCATTTTGATCAAATGGCGTAACCATTGCGGTTAATAATTGGCCAAAATTCATTTTTTCTCACCCTTTATATAAATTTTTTATAAAATTTAGAGGTGGGTAAGGCCATTTATCATTTAACGCAAAAAAGCAACAACGAGGGTTCGCTGTTGCAGTAGAAACATAAAAATAAGTTCCCGTGCGTAAGATAGCCCTCCATATAGTTTCCTATATGACAGTTCTGTATTTTTTCAATAGCAGAACCAGCTTCAAGACCATGAGATTCATTGAAGCTTCGGCAAATTCCCCTTTTCACAATCATCATTAGATCTCATTATCCTCATATTGTGTACTTATGGTCTTTGCGCCTCTATCCTCACTTCAAAAAATTGAAGTAAGAAAATATTTAATTGACTGTAAATATATCAGAATATTCCTTTTTGTTCAAGAGGAATTGGAACTTTTTTTGAAATTGTTGTCAAACTTCCGCCATTTCTAAACGCTGTTTTTCCTTTTCAACTTCTAAGGCAGATACGATGTAGGCAAACCCGTTTAAACACAAGTAAATAACATTCGATTGCACCTGTTCCTTTTCTCCTAAGTAAGTATTTATGATTATGCTGAAGGAAAAGAAGACAACAAAGGATAAGGCAATTTTATTGAAAATTATCAAATCTACCGACCCCTTTAATTAGGATTCTTATGATAATCATATTTGCTGTAAACTGGTTTTATGTCTGACTTGAGAGAAGCCGGTTTTGGAAATCAATTCGTTTCAGGTGTTGGTCGGTGCATAATCGACCTTCGCGACTTTTCATTCTTCCCGTGCAGGAAGTAGTAAAGAACAATCGTTGCAAGGGCAACAACCCCCAAGATAACATATAGAGTCCTGTAGCCTGTTAATGGAATGATGAATCCAAGGATATAGGGACCGAATCCAAGCCCTGCATCAAGAAAGATAAAGAAGGTAGACGTTGCTAATCCCATCCTATGGGGAGGAGTCACTTTAACTGCTACCGCCTGAGTGCTTGATTGCATGTTTCCGAAACCAAGGCCAATCAGAACACCAGCTAATAATAAGGTGGCGCTCATACTTGCTGAACTTAACAGGAACAAGCCAATCGCAAAGATGACAAGGCCTGGATACATAATCGAATTTGCACCCTTCAAGTCCATTAAACGTCCAGTGATGGGGCGTGATAACAAGACAGCAATGGAATAAACTAAGAAAAAGAAACTTGCAGCACTTACTAGGTTAATTTCTATTGCATAGAAGTTAATAAAAGAAAGAACGCTGGAATAACAAAAGGCGACTACTAATGTAATAACCGCGATGGGAAGTGCTTTTGGCTCAATATAATTAGATAACTTAAATCCTTTTGTTTCAGTTGGTTGGACCAATCGGTCCAATTGCGGCACATCCACGAAGTAGGCAGTGATTAAACTAATTACCCCTAAGACAAGAGAGAAAATAAAAATCATTTGATAATCGGTATGCTGGGTCATATACAGTCCGATGAAGGGTCCAACAGCGGTAGCTAATGTCGCACTCATACTGTAGTAGCCGATTCCTTCTGCTTTACGAGTTGAAGGAATAATCTGGGCCACAATCGTACCTGTCGCTGTGCCGACCATTCCCCCTGCAATCCCATGAAGTAAGCGGGTGATAAGCAAGAAGGTGATCCCCATATTCACAAAATATAAAAGAAGCGTCAAAATAAAAAAGATGATCCCAATGAATAACGTTTTCCTACGGCCAATTGACTCGATAAATCGGCCAATGACCAATCGTCCAATTAGCGACCCGACAATAAAGATCCCGGTGACAAGTCCTGCTTGACTTGTAGAAGCATGAAATTCATCAACGGCATAGACACCGATAATGACGATTAATAAATAAAAAACTAAAGTTACTAAAAAATTGACTCCGGAAATAATCGTAAAATCCTTTGTCCACAGTTTAGCTCTCGGTTGATTCACTTTTAAAGACCCCTTACTTAATAATATTATTGCGAATTTCACCCATAATACGGATGGCCTCGAGCTGTTCTCGCTCTGAGACTCCTTTTAAAATATCAGTTTCAAATTGATCAATTGTGACACGGACCTCCGCATATACATTTCTGCCAAGCTCTGTCAGCTGTGTTCTCTTTTCTCGTTTATCATTGCTTGGAACATGCTCCACATAGCCTAGTTCTTCCAAGCGATTCATGGTACGGGTGATAGTGGGCTTCTCAACATAAAGATAATGAGAAAGTTCCACAAGAGTTGCCGAGCCATTATTGAATAAATAGTAAAAAATTGACCATTGCGCTCGGTGCAACTGATGTTCGGCTAGATGGAAATTAAGTTTATTTTCAAAGGGCCGGTATAACATCAGTAATTGGTGGAAGAATTTTTGAGAAGTCTTTATTTGAAACACACCCCTTACAAAATAGTTAGCTAGAGTAATAATTACCTTGGGTAACTATAATAGTGTAACAAAGTCTGATAAGAATGTCTAAGGCTGAATCTGGTAGGAAACTAATCAAACGTTTGATTAAAAAGGGCTTAAGCCTTGGTAGGTATAGTTTTCTGAGGGAATGAGTTTTTTCGGATAAACTAATCAAACGATTGATTAAAGTGGGTTGAGGCCTTGGTATAGATGGTTTTATAAGGAGGGGGGATTTTTTTTTGGAAAAAACTAATCAAACGTTTAATTAAAAATGGAAGTAAAAATACCCGAAAAAACTAATCAAACGTTTGATTAAATAGGCTTGAATCCTTGGTATGACTTGCATTCACCTGTCTGGTTTTACTTGAAAGAGTGTTATTTGTTATTCCGGTACAAATACAACCCGAATCCCAACGTATCCCTGCCCCATTTCAAATAAGTCCGTCGCCATGTTCGAATCCGGTCCAACATCGCATCATGGTCGGGGTCATCAGGATTAAGAAGACAATAATTCTCAACTGACATCGAATAGAGCCATTCGTAATCATCCCAGTCATCCTCGTTGGCAACATAAGACCATAGCGGGATTAATCCTAATTCCTCGCCAGTCTTAACGGTATCCGCATGGCTCTTACATTCTGACTCGTCTGCGCCCCCAAGAGCCTCTAAATACTCGGGACTTGGAGTTTGTTTCCAATAGCCTTCACCTATCAAAATATAGCCATTTTTCTTTACTAGGCGCTTGAGTGTCTCTAGGGTTGGTTCAAGTCCGCCTAATGCGTGCGTAGAACCGATACAAATACCCAAATCATAGCCATCAGGCTTACATCTCTCGATCGCTGCTGAGGCATCATCCAGAATAAATTCAATACTCCCCTCGGGTATTCGGCTGCTAGCCTTGCGCTTTGCTTCCTCGACGGCCCCGTCAAACAATTCTATCGCGGTAGCTGATACTTGATAATTTTCCACCAAGCGAATCAACAGTTCACACTTTCCTGCCCCGATATCTATAACTTTATCAGTAGCTTGCGGAGATACAATGTCGAGCATTTTCATGAGCTTTGTTTCGCTGATTGGATTACTGAATGCATGGTTGCGATGGGCAATCGCTGAAAATTTGTTTCGATCCATATGTATAGGGCTCCTTTTCTACTCCAAGTGTTTATGGGTTATTCCTAACACTATCCTCATCTCATTTATTATCATTATTAAGAGAATGTCAACTTTATTTAATAAGATTCATCGTGCCCATGGGCTCGGAAAAATGGAGGTAGCGGTAACGATTAGGTAGTAATCGTGCCCTTGGGCTCGGAAAAATGGAGGTAATGGTAACGATTAGGTAGTAATCGTGCCTGTGGGCTTGAGAAACTAGAGTCAGCGGTAACGATTAGTTGCATTACCATCACTATCTTATTTAATATAGACGTGTCCAAAAAAATAACTAAAATGAGGTAATTCATTTGAAAGCACTTATGTTTAAAGCATTTGGAGGGCCAGAAGTCCTTGAATTTGGTGATGTAGAGGAACCTGTGATAGGTCCGGATGAAATATTGGTAAGCATGAAAGCAATTGGTTTAAATTTTGCTGATATATATAGAAGAAGAGGAAACTACCATCTTGCAGGTGATCCGCCCTATATCTTAGGGTATGAAGGGGCAGGGATCGTCCAAGAAACAGGAGCAAATGCCCATGGAATCAGTGTTGGTGACCGAATTGCTTTTGCTGATGTACCTTATGCGAATGCAGAATTAGTAGCTGTTCCAGTAGAAAAAGCAATCCCACTTCCTGACACCATCTCATTTGAGCAAGGAGCATCTGTGCTGCTACAAGGTTTAACAGCACATTATTTAACAAAAGATAGTTATCCCATGAAAAAGAACAAGATTGTGCTTGTACATGCGGCTGCAGGCGGTGTCGGGCAGCTTCTTATTCAAATGGTGAAATTACTTGGAGGCACGGCAATTGGCTTAACTTCTTCGATTGATAAGGCAGCTGCCGCAGTTGAAGCAGGTGCGGATAAGGTCTTTTTATACAAAGATGATTGGAAGAGACAAGTGCTCGAGGCGACGAATGGCAAAGGAGTCGATGTGGTCTATGAATCAGTAGGCTCTACCCTTCAAGACAGTTTTTATGTAACGCGTATCGGTGGAACGGTTGTATTTTACGGTATGGCAGGGGGGATCCGGCGTTGGTGGATCCAAGAATGTTAATGGATACATCCAAAACCCTTACAGGCGGAGATCTATGGAATGTCCTTACCTCCCGAGAAGAACGAGTAGTCCGTTCAAATGAGCTGTTCCGGTGGATGGAGGAAGGGAAAGTTAAGGTTTCCGAACCAACCGTCTTCGCACTGCGTGATGGTCAAGCAGCACACCGTTTACTGGAAAGCCGTAAGAGCATGGGAAAAATCTTACTAATTCCCTAAAGTGAAGGTCCTGTCCTTATTTTTGCCCAACTGAATTATCCATTTTCCAATGAACAGTAAAGTATGACAGGTGTGTGTCACATGTGGTACTCCACTCATATAATAAGTTTGAAAATGGGCTAGATGTATGACATATGTGCACTGTCACTATATTGTTAAAAGGGGTAGGATAAATGGATTACAAATGGATTTTAGCGATCGATGCTGGGGCCTACGAGGTAAAGGGAAGAACAAGGGATCAAGTATTTAAGTTTAGGTCAACAATTGGACCATACCGCCATCTCCATTTGACGAACGCGGATGGCAACTACATGGAAGCCGGCGATTTCATCGTTGAGTACGAAGACGAAAAGCTGTTCGTGGGGAATATTGCCTGGAGGGAATGTCATGCAATAAGGGAGCCGAGAGATATTTCGAAAGCGCACGAAGAAACAAAGATCAGGGTACTCGTCGCTGTACATCAGTATGGAAAGGTGAAAGGAAACTGTGTAGTGATTGGGCAGCCGATTCGAGGTATGGTGGATAAGGACAGGGAAAAAATTGAGAACATGCTGAAAGGTTCACACACAATCACAGTGAACAATGTAAAGAAAACGTTCCACATCGAGGATGTAAAAGTCGCACCTGAAGGGTCGGGAGCATACTTCAGCATGGAAGATAGACCGGAGGAAATTGCGAACATCATTGACGCTGGAAGTGGTACCTTCAACTATTTAAGAGTGGAAGATGGCTACTTTATTGACAGGAAAAGCGGAACCCTTGCTTTCGGGGCTGAAACACATATGGATATGACAGAAAAACAAATGGCAGTGGCCATCCTGGCAGAAATTCGGGGCAAGTGGAACTTGTCTGAGCCGACGTTTCTTTGCGGGGGAATTGCTGAATATCTTCTTCCATATATTAAAGAGCATTTTAAAAATATCCAGCTAATCAAACCCGTCCTCTACCGGATGAACGGACCCAAAGCATACAGTCCGCAATATGCCAACGCGTTCGGGTATTATTCTATGGGGAAAGCGGTCTTTGCTGATGAATGAAATCAATCGAAAGGTCAAGTCGGTCCCTTTTAACCTTGATGACCCCTATGAAAGAGAGCTTCTAGAACATTGTAACCAGTTCATTCAATTTGCCACATATATCAAACGCCTGATCCAACGAGATATGGAACAGGGTGTCGGAGCAATTCGTAAAGAAAATGAAATGAAACAGGAAAAAAAAATCGACCGGTCGAAATTGAAAAGCTTCGGTCTTTAACCCCCCATACGGGGCCTTTTTTTTGGGAATCTTTACTTCGGAGTTCTATAACTATAACCTTTTCCCCATTTTCCCCCAAGATTACTTAGACCAATTTTAAGGTGTCAGGCACCACAAAGGACCACAATGTATTTTTAAAAAAGAAAAAAGTTTTTCTTGCAAGAGCGCTTACATTGGGTTTATAATGTGTATAAATTGATTTACTAAACCGATTTACTAAATCGGTTTATAGTAATTATTTTTCAAAAGGGGTCTTTGTTATGAAAAATGTAATTGTCCCGATAAATGCTTTTGATAGATTCGAAGTGTTGAAGAAAGGGCAATCTTCATTTATTCGGCTCATTGCCGAGTCTGGCGCATTTGGAATTGAGATTCGCCGTGAATTATTGTCGGAACAGGATCCGCCGCTAGATAGCATGAGAAAAGAAATTGAAGCATATCAACTTTTTACCGTGTACTCGGCTCCGATTGAGTTATGGAAAGAGGACAACGGGCTAAATGTAAAAGAATTAAACGTGATTTTCCAAGAAGGAAGAGCACTTGGAGCGAAATGGATAAAAGTTTCATTAGGGCATTTTCAGAAAGGTCAATCCAATCTTATGGAACTGAATATCTTTTTGAATCAGCACCCAAGGATTCATTTGCTCGTTGAAAATGACCAGACGCTTCATGGCGGCAATATCAATCAATTAACGTCCTTTTTTGAAAGCGCCTCCGAGCAGGCAACACCCGTTGAAATGACATTTGACGCAGGGAACTGGTATTATTCCGGGCAGGATGTGGACGAAGCACTAACTAAGCTATCACCATATGTCCAATATCTACATCTGAAACAAGTGGTAGATGACAATGGGGAATTCATCACTGTGCCTCTTCAAAAAGATGGAAGACACAGTTGGGAGAAAGTCATGAATAGTTTTTCAGCTGAAATCATTAAGGCCCTTGAGTTTCCTATTGAACCAAAGGAGAAAACAAAAGAGTTTGTTCAGATGATAACGGAAAGTGAGGTATTCACATGCAACAGTTAGATGTAATTACTTTTGGAGAAGCAATGGCCATGTTTATGGCCAATTATCCTGGTTCTCTACATGAAGTTGGCCAATTTACACGCGAACTTGCCGGTGCGGAAACGAATGTAGCGATCGGACTTGCCAGACTTGGCCTGCACTCTGGTTGGGCAAGTAAAGTCGGAAATGATGCGTTTGGAAAATTTGTCATCGAAAGGCTCAAAAATGAAAACGTTGACATCGACCATGTTTTAATCGACAAAAATTATCCGACGGGCTTTCAATTGAAATCGATGGTGCTAGAAGGCGACCCGGAGGTTCAATATTTCCGCAAAGGATCGGCAGCAAGCCATCTAACAAGCGATGATTTAAATGAAGATTATTTTCAAAGTGCCAGGCACCTGCATATGACAGGGATTCCTTTAGCACTCTCAGACAGTGCAAGAGCGTTTGCAAGGCACGCTTTATCTTTCATGAAAATGAATGGTAAAAAGGTTTCCTTTGACCCGAATTTAAGGCCAACTCTTTGGGCATCACAAGAGGAAATGGTGAGGGAAATCAACGCAGCGGCATTCCTGGCAGATTATGTGTTTCCGGGAATCACTGAGGGTGAAATCTTAACAGGTTCTAAGGAACCGCGTGAAATCGCTTCCTTTTACCTAGAAAAAGGTGTTGAGCTTGTCGTTATTAAGCTTGGAGCTGAGGGAGCATTTTATAAAACAGCAACAGAAGAAGGAACCGTACGCGGCTTCCATGTGGAAAAGGTTGTTGATACCGTTGGTGCGGGCGATGGCTTTGCGGTTGGAGTCATCAGTGGACTACTCGAAGGCCTCACCGTTCAAGAAGCGGTATCCAAGGGAAATGCAATTGGTTCGTTAGCGGTTCAATCACCAGGTGACAATGATGGCTATCCAACCAAAACAGAGTTAGAAAAATATTTAAAAAATAACCTACAGGGAGTGATTTAACATGAAACAAACGATTGCCAAACAACGGTGGCTCAGGCTGATTCCAATTGCATTTATCACTTACAGTCTTGCATACCTTGACCGTGCTAACTATGGATTCGGCGCTGCTTCAGGATTAGCAGAAGACCTTCACATTACAGCAGGTACTTCATCTTTACTTGGTTCGTTATTCTTCTTAGGTTATTTCTTTTTCCAAGTGCCGGGTGCGGCTTTTGCTGAGAAAAAGAGTGCAAAGGTACTTATTTTCTGGTCATTGATTGCATGGGGGTTATTAGCTTCTTTCACAGGGATGATTACCAATATTAAATTACTATTTGTGATACGGTTTGCGCTTGGGGTTGTGGAAAGTGCCGTTATGCCATCGATGCTCGTCCTTTTAAGCAACTGGTTTACGAAAGCGGAGCGTTCTCGTGCGAATACGTTCTTAATTTTAGGAAATCCTGCAACCGTTTTATGGATGTCGATTGTTTCTGGTTATTTAGTGAACTCTGTTGGCTGGAGATGGATGTTTATTGCCGAAGGTATTCCTGCAGTAATTTGGGCATTTATTTGGTGGAAGGTTGTCAATGACAAACCAAGAGATGCCAAATGGTTAACGGAACAAGAAAAGAATGATTTTGAACAACAATTAGCAAAAGAACAAGAAGGAATTAAGGCTGTTAAAAACTACAGCGAAGCCTTTAAATCGAAACCAGTTATTTTGTTAAGCGCGCAATATTTCCTTTGGAGCATTGGTGTATATGGATTTGTCATGTGGCTTCCATCAATTATTAAAGCAGCTCCAAATATGGATATTGTAAAAACTGGCTGGTTATCTTCGGTTCCTTATATTTTAGCCATTATTCTAATGTTAGTTGCTTCCTATTTCTCTGATAAAACATTGAATCGTAACGCATTTGTTTGGCCGTTCCTTTTAATTGGTGCCGTTGCATTTTATGCCTCCTATGCGATTGGAACAGATCATTTCTGGATTTCATTTGCCTTACTCGTCATTGCTGGTGGTGCTATGTACGCGCCGTATGGTCCATTCTTTGCAATCATTCCCGAAATCCTTCCGCGTAATGTGGCTGGGGGCGCAATGGCTCTTATTAACAGTATGGGTGCATTAGGATCGTTTGTGGGTGCCTATATCGTAGGTTATTTAAATGATTCAACTGGTGGATTCGGTACTTCTTATATCTTTATGGCTGGATCACTATTCCTTTCTGCCATCTTAACCATTTGGGCAGTAAAAGTGGCAAAAAAGGATAGCAGTAAGCCTGCTAATGTAAAAGTGAGTGCTTAAAAAAGGATGGCAGCTTTGGAAATTTTCCAAGGCTGTTCCTTATTGTTTTTCGAAAATATGAAATGAAGGGAGTTTTTTTAATGGGAGTAGAGGAAATTAAAAAACGGGCGGTTGTTGCAGTCCTTCGCGGTGCTTCCGTGGAAACTATCATTCCAATGGCTCATGCCCTAAAAGAAGGCGGGGTCACTGCACTTGAAATTACGATGGAAACCCCAAAAGCATTAGCCATTATTGAAAAAGCAGCCAATGTGTTTGGTGATGAAATTTTTGTAGGAGCCGGTACGGTCTTGGATGCGGAAACTGCCCGAGCTGCGATACTGTCAGGAGCGAAGTTTGTTTTTTCACCGACTGTCCGAAAGGAAACGATTGAGATGACAAAACGGTATGGGGTCATTAGTGTTCCCGGTGCGTTTACCGCTACCGAAATTCTAACTGCCTATGAGTACGGTGCCGATGTGATTAAGGTATTCCCGGCTGGCAGTGTCGGACCTGGTTACTTTAAAAATCTAGCAGGCCCGCTGCCACATATTCCGTTAATGCCAACAGGCGGTATTGACATGGAAAATGCGAAGGACTATATCCGCGCCGGAGCGGTTGCTGTTGGTGTTGGAAGCTCACTCGTTAACCCGAAAAAAGCTTTAACAGATGATTATTTAAGACTAATCACTGAAAATGCGAGAAAGTTGATGGAAGAAGTACAGTCAGCTCGGCAAGCATAAGGGGGAGGATGACCGTAAGTGACAGGGCTCGGTTTTTAACGGGTACTTTTCACTTTAGAGGTCATCTTTTTTTGTTATGTGGGTTTCCTATTCGGACCATTACTGGAAAAATACTAGATTTGCCGCTAAAATAAAGTCAGTGAACCAACAGGAAAGAGGAAGATAGGCATGAATAAAGTAACAATGGCTGATGTTGCGAAAGTGGCGGGCGTATCAAAAAGTACCGTTTCACAATACTTAAATAAACGATATGAATATATGGGCGAAAAAACGAAGCTTAAAATCGAAGAGGCCATCGTAGAGCTTGGATACCAGCCAAATTTTATCGCAAGAAGTCTAAAGCAAAAACGTACCTCGATGGTTGGTATTATTGTGGCAAATATTACTCATTTTTTTTCAACGGAAATCAGTCGTGCCATTGAGGATTTTTGTCATACACATGATTTGCATGCGATCTTCTGTAACGCAGATGATGATCCTGAGAAAGAGAAAAATTATATTGAAATGTTAAGAGCGAAGCAGGTTGATGGTCTTATCATTTTTCCAACTGGACAAAATAATGATTTATATAAAAGAATGGTGAGTCAAGGCTATCCCGTTGTATTTGTCGATAGAAAAGTCGAGAATCTAGAGGTGTTTTCAGTCATAACAGATAATGCCCATGCGGCTTCAATGGCCGTGCAGCGTGTCATTGAAAAGGGCCACCGGAATATCGCCTTCGTGGTACAGCCACTATCGGTTAGTACCCGAATCGATCGATTAGCAGGATATAAACAGGCATTAACCGATGCAGGTATAGAAATAAATCCGGATTATATTATTGAAGCAAGTATACCCGACATGAAAAACAAACTAGAACAGCTTTTTTCATTAGAGGTTAAGCCAACTGCACTCCTAGCGGCCAATGATCGGGCATTTATGGCGGTGGGGGAATTTTTAAAAGAAAAGGGAATCAAGCTTGGCAAACAGCTGGAATTAATTGTATTTGATAATATCCCGTTCTCCCAATTGCTAGAAGCGCCTATCTCTTTCATCATACAGCCGGCAGCAGAAATGGGAAAAAAGGCGGCCGAACTGCTATTTCAACAGATCAATAAAGAAGACACCCCTCCTGAAGTGTTTGTTTTTCCAAGCCGGATCGTGTAAAAGAATTCGTTCGTAAGTGTTGGTGCCTGACACCATAATGGGTCAGGCACATTTTGTTCATTGAAAAACGCTTACAAATGGAGTATAATTTATTAATAAACCGATTTAGTAAATCGATTTATCCAAATATAACTCTAAACCTAAACCCTAAATAAGGAGTTCGGATGATGAATATACAACTTGCTTTGGATCGGATGGAAATAGATAAAGCGATTGAGTTGACCAGACAAGTAGAGACTTCAATCGATTGGATCGAGGTTGGTACGTCACTAATCAAAGAATTTGGTGTGGCGAGCATCAAGGAGATGAAACAAGCATTTCCAAATAAACAAATTGTTGCTGATATAAAAACCATTGATAATGCTCGTTATGAATTTGAACTGTGTTTTGATGCGGGGGCAGATGTGGCTACTGTCATGGGTGTCTCACCCCTTGTGACGATTGATACCTGTATGGAAGTAGCCAGTCGTTATCAAAAAAAGGTCATGATTGATCTATTGAATACATCTGCTGAACAAAAAAGAGACTTAATGAAATACACGGAAGCCATTTTTTGTGAGCACGTGAGTAAGGATCAGCAAGAGGAGTTAGGCAGTCAAAATCATGGAACAATGCAAAGTGTTTTTTCAGGATTCCAGGTAGCGGCAGCAGGTGGGATTAAGTTGGAATCGATAGGCGACCTTGCAAGGTCATTAAACCCAGCAGTGGTCATTATTGGTTCTGCGATTACGAAAGCGGAAAATCCAGCAGAGGCTGCGGCACAATTTAAACAACTTATTTTACAATCGGAGGGAAAATAGAAGATGTTAGTCATTCCTACTATATTAAAAGAAGTAGAAACAGTCCTAAGCCAAGTGGAACAAGAGCAGCTTCAAGAGTTAGCGATTCAATTGCAAAAAGCGAAGCGGATTTTTGTCATCGGGGAAGGGCGTTCCGGCTTGATGGCAAAATCCTTCGCGATGCGTTTAATGCATTTAGGAGCAACCGTGTTTGTAGTTGGAGAAACCATCACTCCGTCCATTGAAGAAGGAGATCTTTTAGTAGCAATCTCGGGTTCAGGCACAACGAAAAACGTGGTTTGGACGGCTGAAAAAACGAAGTCACTTGGCTGTTTGGTTATGGCTGTGACTACAAGCCCTGAGTCTCCATTAGCAGCGGCGGCAACGCAGATTCTACATGTACCGGCAGCGACAAAATATCGCCGAGAGAATGAGTTGCAAACGATCCAGCCGCTTGGTTCTTTATTCGATCAATGCGCTCATATTCTATTTGATACCCTCTGCCTGCTCTACAGCAAGCTGAATGAAGTTGACCATACACTAGCTTTCAGCCGGCATAGCAATCTAGAATAGGGAAGTAAATGGTGCCTGACACCAATTCGGAAATATCCGAATTGGTGTCAGGCACTCTTTTTTCTTTAACACATCCTAGACTACAAACCCTTGTATGTATTAGAATAACAGGGATGAATGGAGGAATTAAATAGATGTCTAATTTACCAAATTGCCCGAAATGTAATTCAGAGTACACTTACGAGGATGGCAGCCTTTTTGTTTGCCCGGAATGTGCTCATGAATGGAATTTAGAATCAGAGACTGAAAAGGAAGACCAGAATATTGTTAAAGATTCCAATGGGAATGTTTTAACCGATGGGGACTCAATCACCGTAATTAAGGACCTGAAAGTAAAAGGAAGTTCATCGGTTTTGAAAGCAGGTACAAAGGTTAAAAACATTCGTATAGTAGATGGAGACCATAATATTGATTGCAAAATTGATGGATTCGGTGCTATGAGTTTAAAATCTGAATTTGTTAAAAAGTTATAGAGTCTCAGAAGTAGTCGAGTAAAAAAATGTTAAAGAGCTTGGATTCCAAGCTCTTTTTCAATAATCACAATGACTCTAAAAATTCCCCATTTCCACATGATAGTTTTTCTCGGTAAGAACTTTGTGCAACTGCTCAATATGATCATGATTTTTGGTCTCGACTGAAATCTCAATTTGGGCATAGCCTGGATAAATATCCTTACCAATCCGATGGAGATTCACCGATTGAACGTTCGCATCTACGTCGGTTATTGAGCTTAACACGCGTTGCAGTTCACCTGGTTTGTCTTTTAACGTAATCGTAAAATTAGCATACCTTCCGGATTCAACCAAACCGCGTTCGATAATTCTTGAAATAAAATTCATATCGACGTTACCGCCGCTTAACACAGCAACAACTTTTTTCCCCCGGATATTCCCCTTTTCATAAAGTAACGAAGCAAGTGAAACGGCGCCTGACCCCTCAACTAGCAGTTTATTCCTCTCCAGCAACATGAGCATGGTCCTAGCAATTTCCATTTCATCGACGCAAAAAATATCATCCACGTATTTTTGGACAATTTCAAAGGGCTTTACCCCGGGTTTTTTAACGGCAATTCCATCCGCCATTGTGGGTGTGGAAGCAACCATTACAGGATTATTTTCAAACAAGGACTGCTTCATACTTGGGCAAGCAAGGGCTTGAACACCGTAAACGGAGATATGAGGATTTTGTTCCTTAATTGCCATCGCCACTCCGGCAATCAGCCCGCCACCTCCAATAGGGCAAATTACTGCCTCCACATCCGGCAGTTGATCGAGAATTTCTAAACCGACCGTTCCTTGGCCGGCAATGATCGCCTCATCGTCAAAAGCATGAATAAATGTGGCCCCTAATTTTTCTTTGAGCTCTAATGCATAGGCGAGTGCATCATCGAATGTCGCTCCTTCTAAAATAACCTCCGCACCATATTGTTTTGTGGCAAGAATCTTACTAAGTGGTGCTCCTTTTGGCATGACAATTTTACAAGGGACACCAAGCATTTGACTGGAATAGGCCACCCCTTGTGCATGGTTTCCAGCTGATGCAGCGACAACTCCTTTGGCCAGCTCTTCCTTTGAGAGGGAATTGAGCTTATTATAAGAACCTCTCACTTTAAAGGAGCCTGTCTTTTGGAGGTTTTCAAGCTTTAAATAGACTTCATTATGGGCAAGCTGACTAAATGTTTTGGAATAATCAAGGGTAGTGGTATGGACAATTCCTTTCATCTTCTCGCGTGCAATGATGATATCATCGATATTCACGTTTTTATCCTCCTCCGAACACCAAGTTCTACTATTTAGGATGTACTGGAGAAAATAAACTATGTCCAATTTTACAAAGTTATAACATAAAGGGGGAACGTAGCCGGATAACAAAATAAAAGCCGCAATTCCTTTATAAAAAGGAGTAGGCGGCTCTACTTTATTTATTGATTCTGATAAACTTTCCTGCTGATGTTTGTTTTAGAATTCGTTTTAAACGGCTTTCTTCATACCGGCATTTGTATCAGAATCACCTTTGACAAAAAGATTGCCAATGGCGTAGAAGATTGCTGCAGATACAAGGCCAACTACAGCTACTGATAAATGCGGTGCAAAGTAATTACAGTATAACGCGATAGCTGCTGACAAGATCCATACGATAAATGACATTGGTCTCCAGCTTACTAAATTAGCAGATTGCTTTTTACTAAAAACTAAACGATCCATAATTATGATTGCTCCGATTGGCGGAATGATTACTCCAAGAAGAACAAGCCAGTTGAAAAAGTGATTATATATTCCGGAAACTGCAACGATTAGGCCAACCACTCCAATAATAACAGTGATAGGTCGCATTTTTTTACCTGTCATATGAGACCAGCCAACTGCCCCGTTATATAAACAGTGTGTACCAACAGAACCTAAATTGATAAAAACAAACAGAATGGATAAAACTGTAAGCAATGGACCATGCCCAGCCAATACTGACATGAAGTCTCCCCCTGTTGAAGCCGGATTAGGGATGACACCAGTTGCAACAACAATTCCTCCTACAAGTTCAGCGATAAAGTTCCCGATTGGGAATGCAAATATAGTGGATAAAGCCCCTTCACGACCATTTTTTGCCCAGCGGGTAAAGTCTGCTGTCATCGTACCGGAGTCGGCAAATCCAGCAAATACTAAAGTAACAGCAGCTCCAAATGACATGGCATTTGAAACATGAGGGTGGTAATTAAGAATATCAGAGTTTCCAGATTGGAATGCCATTGTAATTGCAATTACTGCAATGAGAATGTAAAATGGTGCAGCAATCCAGCCTAAGAATGATAGTGCTTTAATCCCGACATAAGTTACAGCTACATAAAGGACTCCGCCAATCACTGTCATTAATAATAGGCTTGCCCCAAATGACCCATGCATTGTAGCGCCAGTTAGTCCTACCTGAAGGGCAAACCAGCCAATTACAACAGTAGAAAGTAATCCGGAAATGAGGTAATATCCTTTACGTCCAAAAGTCTTCTGTGCAGTAAGAGAAAAGTTCAATCCGCTCCGGCCAGCATCATAGCTCAGTAACCCTACCATAACAAACAATAGTAGATTTCCAACCAGCATCGCTAACGCACCGGCTTTAAATCCAAGTTGAGCCGTAATAAGTCCGCCGATTACGGCACTGGTTAATACCATTGGGAAACCAAACCAAACAGCTGCTACAGATGATAATTTTTTTCGATATTCTTTTGGAACGGGAGTGTGTTCAAACTCCGGGTCTAATAACTTTTTATCAACATTATTAGTTGACATATGAATCCTCCTAATGGAATCTATTTTTTATTTAAAGGTAAGAAAGTATAAAATTCGACTTTGAAAATTGTCTAGCTCCAGTGCCCTTGCGCTTTTCTAATTAAATTCACTTCCAACCCGCTGACAATACCAAGAGCGATATCTGTTCCGGATGAAGAACCAATTTTTAAAACTTCTTGTAAGGCAGAAATTAAATGCTCCTCTTCCCCGGTTAACGCTAAATGGAGTAATGTAACAATCGATTCTCTTACTTTACCTGCCGATGCCATTTTTAAGGTCATATAGCTGATATCATTTGTTAAAGATTGCGCACTAGTAACTACATTTTTATTAAAACTTTGAAACGATAAACATGGGCAATTAGGTAAATGAAAAGTGGCCATTAATCCTGTTAAGAAGTCATCCCCCGATGGTGTTAATCCAGGTCCTAAACCTATGAGCCTAGTTGCATGGCGTAAGGCATCAGCCACATTATTGTTTACTAATGAGCATAGAAATGAATGAGCTCTTTCTTGAAGCATTAGTTCCATTTCAATTTGAAATGGATTTTTAGTGTGTAAATTTCGCTTCATTCCTCCACATTTGCCAAACTCTTCGATCTGATTCTTTATAATGATTAAGTTTTTTCTCAGCTGCGTATCATTTACTGGATAGCTAGGTAATAAACATTCCCACTTTTTGATATCATTCATTGAAATAGCGATTTTATCCTCAATATATAGAGAGTTGTTGTTCGTAAAAACGTTATTAGTTAATTCAAGGTGGCTGTCTGCAAAACTGTTAATATTAATCACGATTGAATTTGGTCCATTATCCAAACTATTGCTTGCCAGGGTGTATAAATCGCCAGTTTTCCGGCACTTAATATTTACTGTTTTATTAAAAATACTATGAATAAATCCGTTAAACCCAGAATGGACAATCGCCTGGACAAACTCAACATCACCAGATAAAGCTTGTATCATATAAATCACCTCTTATCTGGAAAGTTTACTGAATCTAAAAGGGCTTTTGGGAAAGGATCCCTCCTTTTATATATATCATTTTGGTAAATAAATCGCTTTCAAATGACCTTACAAGAATATTGTAAGTGGCATCTCTGTTGGAGTCATTGTATAAGAAAACTAAAAATAGAGGCATTCGATTATGCATTATATACGAGTGATTTGTATGGAAAAGGGTAATTAGTAAAAATATAGGTGTTTTCAAGAGGCGATAAGACCTACTATTTAATTTTTAGTTGGAGAGGATTATAGCCATTTGTAAAATGTATAATAATTATATTAATGAAAAGATGAGGAAGTTGAAAGATGAGTAAAAAACATAGAGTTGATGCAAAGGATGAAAACCTTCATGCCTCATTTAGTAAAAACTATCAACCCATTCTTATGATTGAATCTGGTGATTCTGTACAGTTTAAAACCCCAGATATTGATTGGGGAAACATACCGAAAGATGGAAAACCAACTAGGTTTGAATCAAGGGAAAAAGAAGGTTTTTGGGGGCATCCTATGATTGGGCCGATTGCCATCCGCGGTGCAAAGCCAGGAATGACCCTGGAGGTTAGAATAAATGATATTGTTCCGGGTTGGTATGGTGTCAATTGGGCAGGCGGCCATACTAACTGGCTGAACCAACATCTAAAGTTAGTTGAACAATTGGAACGAAAGTTGGAGTGGCTAATCGATCAAACAAATAACAGGGCCATCACACAAGTTGGCAATCGTTCTATTTCTGTCCCGTTAAACCCATTTATGGGTGTGATGGCGGTTGCGCCAGCTGAGCCAGGGGTTCATTCCACAATGCCGCCGAGATATTGTGGGGGGAATATTGATTGTAAGGAATTAATAAAGGGAAGTATTTTGTATCTGCCAATTGCAGTAGAAGGTGGATTATTTTCCGTAGGCGATGGTCATGCTGCACAAGGGGATGGGGAATCATCGGGGACTGCGATTGAATGTCCGATGGAACTTGTTGACCTTACCTTTATCGTAAGAGAAGACATGCAACTTAAAATGCCTAGAGCCAATACACCTTCGGGCTTAATAACGTTTGGTTTTCATGAGGATTTAAATGAGGCAACCATTATGGCTCTCCAAGATATGTTGGAATTAATTCAGGAACTCTACCAAGTCGATAAGCTTGAAGCTACTGCCCTGGCAAGTGTTGCAGTAGACCTAAGAATTACCCAAATTGTAAATGGGGTCAAGGGGGTACATGCAGTATTACCACATGAGACATTAAGGAAGATTTGAATAAGGTAGGATGAACTGGACACAAGGAGTGTTCAGTTTTTTTGATTGGCAGTAATTGTGAAATATTATCATTGTATATTATGCCTAACTGTTAAGAAGATTTTTTGGATTGGTTATACAATGACGTTTTTAAGCCATCCTTCTAAAATAATCGTGTAAGCCTTTTTCAAAATCAACAATATGAAGAAGTACTTTCTCTTCTGCATTCACAGGAAAGGGGTCTTAAACTCTACTATCGGTAAAATCTATCATATAGCTTTAAAAATAAATATTGGAGGGTAAAAAATGTCTATTAAAGTGGTATTTAAGAAAAACACATATATTGATTCAGTATCATTAATGACACTATCAAATCGGGCAAGTGATATTGAAGGCGTTGACCAAGCGATGATCGCAATGGGTACGGATATGAATAAGGAGGTTTTAAAAAATATCGGTTTAAGTACCCCTGAGATTGAAGGAGCAAACAGCAGTGATTTGATGATTATTGTAAAGGCAGCTACTGAGGAACTCTGTGAGAGCGCATTCATCCAAGTAGAAGAATTATTTACAAAAAAGGCAAAACCCAAAGATGCAGGCGACGTAAAATATTCCACTATTCCATCTGCTGCAAAGAACATTCCGGAAGCAAACTTGGCGGTTATCTCAGTAAGTGGTGCATATGCTGCCAGAGAAGCTAGAAAAGCACTCGAAAACGACCTGCATGTGATGTTGTTCAGTGATAATATCAGCCTTGAAGATGAAATTCAGCTTAAGAAATTAGCACATGAAAAAGGGTTATTAGTGATGGGTCCAGACTGTGGAACAGCAATCATTAGTAATGTCGCACTTTGCTTTGCAAATGCAGTAAGAAAGGGCAATATTGGAATCGTTGGTGCATCTGGAACAGGAAGCCAAGAAGTTACCGTTCTTATTCATAATTTAGGCGGTGGAATTACACAGTTAGTTGGAACCGGGGGAAGAGATTTAAGTGAGGAAGTCGGCGGTATTATGATGCTCGATGGAATCAGAGCACTTGAGGCGGATCCTTCTACTGAGGTCATTGTGTTGATTTCTAAACCACCACATCCAACGGTTGAGAAAAAAGTGCTAGCAGAAATAAAAAATTGTACAAAACCAGTGGTAGTTTGCTTCATGGGCGGTAAGGAAGACGCTGCTGTTGAAGCAGGCGGACATTTTGCCAAAACAACAGAAGAAGCTGCATGGAAAGCTGTTGAACTTGCTGGAGTTAAAGTAAATACCCTTCGTTCTAGCGAGTTAAATCAAGAGCTTATCAGTGAGGTTCGTGCAAAGCTTTCTCCAGAACAAAAGTATATTCGCGGCCTTTTTAGCGGCGGAACCCTTTGTGATGAAGCCATGCATGCAGCAATGGAGAAATTCAATGATGTCTACAGCAATATTCAAAGGGATCCGAAATTTCTTCTTATAGATACAAATGTCAGTGCGGGACATACTTTTATCGATTTTGGGGATGACCAATTTACTCAAGGTAAACCGCACCCAATGATAGATCCATCTACCCGACTAGCAAGATTTGCTCAAGAAGCAAAAGATCCATCTGTCGGTGTTATCGTCATGGATTTTGTTTTGGGATTTGGAGCACATGAGGATCCAGCTGGGGCTTTCCTTCCTGCAATTATTGAAGCAAAACAATTGGCAGAAGAAGAAGGCAGACATCTTGAAATTGTTGGATATGTACTCGGAACAGAATTAGATAGTCAAAATATAGAAGAACAAAAGGATAAATTAGCAGCTGCCGGTGTAATGCTTGCAAACAGTAACACTCAAGCAGGATTATTAGCAAGCGAATTTGTTGTGAAAGGAGCTTAACGATGAACAAAATTAATGAGCTTTTTAATCAAAAATTAAACGTAATTAATGTTGGTGTCGACCTATTTAAAGAAGATATGGAAAAACAAAATGCAACGGTTACTCAATTAGAATGGACTCCGCCAGGTGGAGGAAATCCAGAGCTAATTACTGCACTTGATAAACTTGAAAATCCTGAAATGATAGAAAAAATTGAAGCTGCTAACAAATTAGCCGTTGAGAGGATTATCAATTCTCATCCGGTTCTGATTGGATATGATCAAGCGATTAACGTAGTTCCTGGTATGACTAAAACAACGATTCTCCATGCTGGCCCTCCCATTACATGGGACAGAATGAATGGACCAATGAGGGGAGCTGTAACTGGTGCAATTGTATTTGAAGGATTAGCTGAGACAGTTGAAGAAGCTGCACAGCTTGCTGCATCTGGAAAAATCACCTTCTCGCCTTGCCACGAGCATAACTGTGTTGGCTCAATGGCCGGGGTTACATCTGCATCCATGTTTATGCACGTGGTTGAAAATAAAACTTATGGAAATATTGCCTACACGAACTTATCTGAACAGTTGGCAAAAATCTTACGGATGGGCGCCAATGATCACACCGTTATTGAACGTCTTAACTGGATGCGTGATGTATTTGGTCCGATGTTACGGGATGCGATGAAACTTGCAGGTGAAATTGATTTGCGTTTCTTGCTTGTACAAGCTCTTCATATGGGCGACGAGTGTCACAACCGTAATGGTGCAGGGACACTATTATTAATGCAAGCTTTGGCTCCGTACCTTTTACAAACCGATTTTACAACAGAACAAAAGAAGACAGTATTTGATTTCATTGGCAGCTCTGATTATTTTTCAGGCCCAACCTGGATGGCAGTTTCTAAATGCGCCCTTGATGCTGCACATGGAATTGAAAATAGCACCATTGTTACTACGATGTGCCGCAATGGTACTGATTTTGGGATTCGCGTCAGCGGTATGCCGGGCTTTACATGGTTTACTGGTCCAGCGCAAAAGGTTATTGGACCTTTATTTGCTGGATATAAGCCGGAAGATGCAGGGTTAGATATCGGTGACAGTGCCATCACTGAAACATACGGTATCGGTGGATTTGCAATGGCAGCTGCTCCAGCAATTGTCCCACTAGTAGGTGGTACTGTCGATGAAGCAATAGGCTACTCAAAGAAAATGACTGAAATTACAACTGCAGAAAATCCAAACATTACCATTCCATTGCTTGATTTCCGCGGGATTGCTACTGGTATTGATGTCCGCAAGGTTGTTCAAACAGGTATTCTGCCAGTTATTAATACAGCAATTGCTCATAAAGAAGCTGGAATTGGAATGATTGGTGCCGGTATTACCTACCCGCCCGCAGTTGCTTTTGAAAAGGCTCTGCTTGCATTTACAGAAAGAATTACAAATAAAGAATTACAGATGGCATAATAAATAAATTTAAACGGACCCCATTTATGGGGTCTTGTTAATCAGGGGGAGAGCAGCTTGGAGAAACTAGTAATTGTCGCAATCGGAGGTAACTCGTTAGTAAGGGAAAATGGCCGTGATTCCGTTAATGATCAGTATGAAGCAGTTTGTGAAACAGCAGGACACATTGCTGATATGGTAGAAGAAGGCTATTCTGTTGTCGTAACACATGGAAACGGACCACAGGTTGGATTTGGATTAAGAAGATCGGAAATTGCCAATGAAATAGTAGGTATGCCGGCTATGCCGCTAGTGAACTGCGTGGCAGATACACAAGGAGGGATTGGCTACCAAATTCAGCAAGCATTAACAAATGTATTTGTTAAAAGAGGAATCAATAAAAAAGTGGCTACGGTGATAACGCAGGTTGAAGTAAGTAAGGATGACCCGAACTTCCTCAATCCAACAAAGCCCGTTGGATCGTTCTTTACGCTTAATCAAGCCGAAGAAATGAAAAAGGAACATCCTGATTGGATTTTCATGGAGGATTCCGGGCGAGGTTACAGGAGAGTAGTTCCATCTCCAAAACCAATCGATATCGTTGAAAAGGACGCCATCAAATCATTAATTGAATCTAGTTTTGTAGTAATTGCAGTTGGTGGCGGCGGTGTGCCGGTAGTAAAAACCGCTGATGATTCCTACATGGGTGTTGATGCTGTAATCGACAAGGATTTTGCAACAGGCCTATTGGCTGAACAAATTAGTGCGGAGACATTGATTATCACAACCGGTGTTTCCAGAGTGTGTATTAATTTTGGTAAACCCAATCAAAAGGCACTTGATAAAATTTCGGTCAATGAAACGAAACAATATGTCCTTGAAGACCACTTTGCTAAAGGCAGTATGTTACCTAAAATTGAAGCCAGTCTTAACTTTCTAGAAAACAACGGGAAACGGGTTATTATTACCGACCCAAAAAGCCTTAAGGATGCTTTGAATGAACAAGCAGGTACTCATATTCTTGCTCAGTCAGAATGTTTACAAATAGCTCAATAAACATAAAAGTGGCCCTATACTTTAATATAGGGCTATTTTTTATTGATGCAAACTTGGAAGTAGATAGGAAATTTTTATAGCTAGTTGAAACTGTAATAATTCCTCGGCATTTTTCAAATCTGTTCCAAGAAGTTCCTTTATTTTTTCAATCCGATAGATAAGTGTATTCCGATGAATAAAAAGCGCTTTTGCCGTTTCACTTAAATTAAGATTATTTTGAAAGTAACTTTCTAAAGTATTTAGGTAAGAGGTATCGTGAAGTTTGTCATGTTCGTGTATCTTTCCAAGGCTTTTCATAAAAAAGTCCGCTAATTCCTGACTATTAATATTAGAGCCTAGTAAATGGTAGACAGAATAATCTTCAAAATGAGTGACCCCCGTATGATTCTCCAATTGTTTCATCATCCGAATGGCTTCATGTGCCTCTGTGAAGCTTTTGTGAAGCGCAGTAATCGATTTATACTGGCTCCCAATTCCAATAAAAAAGGAAGTATCCCTGATTTCATTAGTTAGGATTTTATAAATATCAGCACCAAAAATCTTTGCTTCTTCTTTTGTCTTAGAATGAATAAAGTCCTTTTTACCAATAAGAATAATCACGCGATTATTACGGTAAAAGGAGGTAAGTTCACCTTGTATTTTTCGTGAATCATCATAAATGAAATTGACACACTTTTTCGCGATGTTTTCGAGCTTAAGCCTTCTGGCAATCATATCATCGTCTCGATTGATATTCACTTGGTTAATATCAATCACCATACAATAATACATATAGTCCGATTTTAAACCATGGAGATCACAAAGAGTTTGAACATTATCATTTGAGGAAAGCTTCCCGGTTAATAGATCATCGAAAAAGTCCTGTCTTATTTTTAATTTTACTTCCTCTATTTCCTGTGCTTTGATCCTTTCGAGGGCCATCATTCTCGAGACATCCTGCAGGATAACATAATCGAATTCTGACAGTTCGCTAACTGATTGCCATACCACAATATAACCATAAATATATTCGGAAACAGCTACAGGGAGAATTCGACATTTTACCTCAAACTCATTTGCTCGATAGATCCGTGTGATTGCCTTTTTAAACTCTTTGATATTTGCCGGAATCGATTCCGTAAATTCTTCTGAGAACAAAGATCTATTTTTTTTAAGGGGAAGGCAAGTAGTAAGTGGTATTTTATTATCTTCAAGTTCAACATAATGCAGTAAATTCCAGTCCCGGTCCACGAACAGAATAGGATTATGAATCAGTCTTGCCAGTTCTGATGAAATTTTATCGATGCCCCCACCTTCAAGCGAGATCCGAAACAAATTATTATGCATGTCCAGAGCTTTTCTGTTTAATAAGTCATAGACCCCAGCTGATTTTTCATTAATAATAGAAATCACTTGTGATAAGGTATATTCAAATGGCAACTCTAAAAGTGGAAAATTATATTGATTAGCAAGGTCAATCATGTTTTGCGGAATTTTATCAAAATACCGTTTCATCTTTATACAAAGACCGGAACAATTGATTTCGGCAAGTTCCTTAATAATGCGATTCTGTAACTCCACGCTATCTTTAAAGATATAACCCGTAGATAGGAGCAGTTCATTTGGTGTCAGCCAATCAAATGTATCTGGGTTCTCCATAATGTTGACAATCGCTATCTTATTATTGATTCCTTTTTCACCAGCAACAATTCGAATTCCTTCAATTGATTTAATCTTTAGTAAGTCTTTAACAGTTAACATTTTTTCACCTTCTTTGTGGAAACGGACCATTATTCGCAGTTTATGATAGATAATATATCACTAATATTCTTTCATACAATTAGTCAATTTAAACAATTTGATGAATTATATATGGAAGTTAAACCTTAAACTATTAAATGTTTTTGTAAAAACGCAAAAACCTGCTTTAAGGCATTTTGCACAACAGGGTTTTGAAAGTCTTTGTCAAACACATGCTCACCATTTGGAATGGTAATTAGTTTTGCTTCCACTCCTTGTTTCACTAATGCTCCGCGCATATAGACAGACTGCTCGTAAGGAACATCCACATCTTTTGTTCCATGCAGCAGTAAAGTAGGCGGGTAATCATTGGTAACATTGTGCAGAGGGCAAAACTTCATGAGTTCTTGTTTATGGAGATTTGGATTGATTCCAGAAATTTCTTGGATCCATTCACCTGTCTGCCTTGCATATAAATACAGTAAGAAACGCTCGTCAATGGAGCCTTCTGTAATCACTTGATTAGTTACAAGCTTTTGGGCTGTTTCTTTCGGGACAGTGACCTTTTGACTGTAAAATTGATTAGGGGCGGTTGCCCATTTAGATGTTATATCTCCATATCCATAGAAAGAGACAATGGCACGTGGTTTATGCTGGAACATACCGGTACTTAGAGCAAGAAAGCCGCCGGCAGAGCTGCCTACAACCGCAATTCTGCTGGAGTCAATCGAATATCGCCTTGATCCTTCGGTTTCAATCCAGTTTAGAGCATCATGGATGTCTTCAAGTATGTCGGGCAATTTTGTTTCCGGTGCAAGTCGATAATCAATGGAAAAGAGCGAAAATCCATTATTTAAATAGAATTCGACCATTTCCTCCTGAATTTCTTCTCTAGTCCCCCAAAGAAGCCCGCCACCATGGATGTATACCACAGCTGGTGATTGCTCCTTCATTGTTCCATAAAAATCAACGTGAAGCGCAAAACGCTCATCTTCTTTATAAACAACTGTATTCTTCTTCATAGATATCATTTCCCATCCAATAAGGTAGTTCTAAAGGATATTGTAACATTTTTTATGTTCTGTTTAATTAGTGAGAATGCAAACTGCTCTCTTCCATCCAATAAGCTTCCCGGATATTGATCTGCTTCCGAATTTTCCGGGTGACATCGATTGTGATTTCGCCTTCTTCGTACAAGTTCTGAATGGCATCTCGTTCTGCTTGAAATGCTTTCACATGTAATTCTCTTTGTAATTGTGTGTAGTGAGTAGAATCTGCGCCTTTTTTAGCTAGTTTTAATTTCATGATCAATTCGCTATATTCTCCGATAATCGCTAAATAGATATTTGCATTTTCAGAAGTCATTTGCTTCTTCGAATACTGAATAGCAGCTTTCGCCATGTTTACTTTAAGTCGAATGACCTTTTTAATTTGTGCTTGGCGTTGTTTAAGCTGTTCTTTGTTATCTGGTAGAAAAAGATGAACGACCTGGTACAGACTTCTTTTAACCAAGGTCCAAATAAACAATCTTCGATAGCGGATTCGGTTGGTAACCGCAAGCCTCATCCGTTGAATATGTTCCTCAGACATATAAGCCATTTCACGATCAATTTGTCCTTCTTTTTTTAATTTTTCAATATAGCTGGTCTCGGCATCGAGGGCCTTCATCCGAATTTCCGTTTCTACTAACTTCAGTTGATCGTTGTTCTCCTCACTAATAGTGGTAAGCCGATTTCGGAGTTGATTGTACGATGAAATAACAGAGACTGCTGCTCCACGATTCTCATCATTCATCAATTCACGAATCGAACGAATGGCGGAGTCAATCGTTCGGATCAGGGCGACCCGCTCCATTTCCTTACCAAGTTCATCTGCGTTTCCTTTTTCGGGCCGTGCCAGACTCGGTAAGAGGATGCTTGCTGCGACTAGTGTAACCAGAATTACCCCGGCAGCGATAAAGATGAATAACGAGCGCTGCGGAAAGGGACTCCCATCCGCCAATACATAGGGAATCGTAAATGCCCCAGCCAGTGTAACGGCTCCTCTTACACCAGAAATTGTAAGGATGCCAACCGCCCTCATAGACGGCATTTGAATTTGCCTTTTCAGCCATCCCCACTGCCATGCTGCCATAATCCACAAGAAACGAAGGACAAATAGGGCAGCAGAAATAATGAAAATATACTTGCTCACCTGCCAATTATTAAACAGCGGGTCTTGAAAGATTTCACTGATTACATTCGGTATTTGCAGGCCTAACAGCACAAATACTAATCCGTTTAAAATATAGATTAGAACGGTCCATGTACTTTGGGATACCAATTGCAATTGCATGGCAGGCGATTGATCCCGATCTCGAAAAATGGTATGAACGATACCTGCTGCAACGACAGATAAGATTCCTGAAAGATGAAAATGCTCAACGATGTAAAAAATCACGAATGGGGTAAGGAGTTGGATCAGCATGTGAATGGTTACATCTTCCATCCCCAACCGTCGAATAAAAATTTTCAGTTGAATAATAAGAAAAGATAGAAAGGCGCCGCCGACGATGCCTCCAATCGAAATCACTAAAAAGCTCCAACTTGCGTCAACCAATGAAAAAACGCCCGTTACTGTTGCTGCAACGGCAAATTTAAAAGCAACTAAACCTGACGCATCATTCATTAGCCCTTCCCCTTCAAGAACATGCATAATGGTTTGCGGTATCTTTACCCTGCTTGATATGGCACTCACGGCAACGACATCCGTAGGGGAAAGAATCGCTGCTAACGCGAAAGCGGCTGGTAAGGGAATGGACGGGATAAGCCAATAAATTAAGTAACCAATCGTGTATACAGTAACGAACACAAGTCCGAGAGCCATCAACAGAATCGGTTTCCGCAATTTCCATAATGTTTGCCTGGATACATTTTTGCCATCATGAAATAGCAGGGGAGCGATAAATAGTACGAAGAACAATTCTGGCTCCATAGGGATTTGGATTCCTAACGGAAGTGCCGCAAGCAAAACCCCTAATGCAATTTGGACAAGTGGCACTGGTATGTATGGCATAAAATGATGGATGAAACTGGACAAGCCGATAATAGCGAGTAGTAAAAGGGTAAGTAGAAAAAATTCCATATCGTGTCTCCTCTCTTAAGTATTTTGTGTAACAAGGGGACTTTTCAACACGTTAAAGAACATTTCCTATTTTTTAAAAAATAAGCGACTTGCAATGTCCGAAACATTCGGTGCAGCGGTGATTATAGGAAGCGTATGGTGCCCGTGGAGGTCGAAAAAGTGGTGTTCCAACGGTAACTAGTGGAAGCGACTAGTGCCCATGGAGGTCGAAAAAGTGGCCCAACGGTAACTAGTAGAAGCGACTAATGCCCATGGAGGTGGAAAAAGTGGTTCACCGGTAACTAGTGGAAGCGACTAATGCCCATGGAGGTGGAAAAAGTGGTTCACCGGTAACTAGTGGGAGCGACTAATGCCCATGGAGGTGGAAAAAGTGGTTCACCGGTAACTAGTGGAAGCGACTAATGCCCGTGGAGGTAGAAAAAGTGGTTCACCGGTCATTAGTGGAGTCAACCAGTGCCTATAAGAAGGAGGTAAAATTCAGTAGACAAAAAAACCGGGCGATTTGCCCGGTTTGCTTTTACACTTCTACCTGTTCAACTTTCACTGTCCAGTTAAAAGGATCTTCTTTTTTCCCAAGTTGGATGCCGGTCATTTCGTCATAAACGCGTTGAGAGAGTTCACCAATTTTATAATCATTGATGGCAATTGCATGTTCATTCCAAGTTAATTCGCCTACAGGGGAAATAACGGCAGCCGTTCCTGCACCAAAGACCTCTTCCAGTTCTCCGCGCGCATGTGCAGCAAATACCTCTTCAATTGAAATTCTCTCTTCTCGTACAGGGATATTCCAATACTTTAGTAATTCAATAACCGAATCACGTGTAACACCCGGCAAAATACTGCCATTTAATCGTGGTGTTACCACTTCGCCATTGATCTTGAAGAAGATATTCATACTGCCAACTTCTTCGACATATTTATTCTCTTTCGCATCAAGCCAGAGAATTTGAGCAAATCCATTTTCATCTGCTTTTTCCTGCGCTTTCAAACTTGCTGCATAATTTCCGGCCGTCTTCACATGACCCACTCCGCCAATAACAGCCCGAACATACTGTTCTTCTACATAAATTCTAACAGGGCTTAATTGGTCTCCATAATAAGCTCCCGATGGAGAAAGAATAACGAGCAATTTATATTGTTTCGCAGGTCGAACACCAAGATAAGGCTCGGTTGAGAATATAAACGGACGAATGTAAAGAGAAGTCCCCTCACCATCAGGAACCCAATCTTTTTCTGTTAAAATCAATTGTTTAATGGATTCTAATAAAAAGTCCTCATCAATCTGTGGAATGCACAGTCTTTCGCATGAGTCATTCAAACGCTTCATGTTTTTTTCAGGGCGGAAGAGTTGAATGGTTCCATCTGCTGCTTTATAAGCTTTCATTCCCTCGAAGATTGCTTGCCCATAGTGAAAAACCATCGCGGACGGTTCGAGTGTTAATGGCTCGTAAGGAGTAATTCGCGCGTCAAACCAGCCGATTTCATGTTGATAATCCATCACAAACATATAATCAGTAAAATATTTACCGAAACCTAGAGATGAAAAATCAGGCTTTTCCTTTAAAACTTCTCTCTGAACAAATCCAATTTCTTGTTTCATGGACACACCTCTTGTCAATTCTCTACTTTCCAACGTGAAAGCAGGATACGTTCCCTTGAATAATCATTTGTAACATAAAGGATTCAAATAAGGTTGAAAATTTGTAATTAACTATATTATCTAACTATACCATTTTATTAGTACGAACTTCCATACTATAGATTTAGGAAAAACAAATTATTGAGTAATATTGGACCGTATAGATACTACCATGAAAGTGATACTATTCAAAAGTGGTGAGTGACTCAAGAGATGGTATTGAATTTTTTCCAGAAGTAACAAGATAAGAGAATTATGTGGAAAAAAATAAATCTTCATAGGATCAAAAAAGGGAGGTGTAACATGTGGTAGACGTTTTTACTGAGATCATCATCCAGCGTCCTGTGGATCAAGTTTCAATGTACGCAGCCGACCCTGACAACGCTCCGAATTGGTATGTAAATATTCAATCAGCACAATGGCAAACCGAAAAACCATTGAAAGTGGGCTCAAGGGTTGCCTTTAAAGCGCAATTTCTTGGAAGGGAACTTGCTTATATTTATGAAATAACAGAATTTATTTCTGAAAAAAAGCTAGTGATGAGAACGGCACAGGGACCTTTTCCGATGGAAACAACCTATAATTGGGAGGCTATCGAGGGCAATCGAACGCGAATGACATTAAGAAACAAAGGAAATCCAACCGGTTTTTCTAAAGTCTTCGCGCCAATTATGGCTCCGATGATGAAAAAAGCAAACAGGAAAGATTTAAAGAAAATTAAGGATATCCTTGAATCTGAAAAATAAAAATTCAAAAAGAAAAACGCCACAATTGGGCGTCTAATCAGTTGATCATTGCTGTTCACTGTTTTCTGTGGAATTCGTGAATGCATTTGGGTCAACCGTGTTTGCTCCGTAATCCGGGACATTACTTGCATGCTCTTTATGATACTGGGTTCCTGAACCTTGTTCAGTAGGATCCGTTTTCCTTTTTTGTTGATTGTTTTGTTGATTTGGCATAATCTTCACCTCCTAAACACAAAGAGTAGTATTTGTAGTATGAATGAATTTATTCAATGGGGAAGAAACAATTTGAAACTTTCTCCTGACCTTCTACGTATACTTAGAACAAAGCTTAAAAAGGAGATGTGGGAATGTTCCTAGCAGAACTTCAAGCAGAGGAAAGAAAGGCGTTTCTTGAACTTGCTTCGCTGATTGCCAAAATTGATGGAAAAGTATCTATTTTCGAGAATTCCATACTTATTAAGTACCAAAAAGAAATGGGATTTGAGGATTATAAAATAAAAGGTCTCGAAATTGGGGAAATTCTTAAGGAATTTAAGACTGAACGATCAAAAAATATTGTCTTAACCGAACTCCTTCAACTTATCTATAGCGATGGAGTTTTTCATGATCAAGAAAGCGAAACTATTCAATTCATCAAGTCGTACTTCGGCTTTGATTCCAATGAGTACGGAAGTTTCAAGGATTGGATTGTTAAAATAAAGGAATTAACGGTGTCTAAGGGGAGACATTAGCTTCTTTCGTGCGGTTTTGATTCTTAAAAGAATATAAACAAACTCCGAATTAATAGTGTTTGGAAAACACACAGGCGTAAAAGCTTGTGTGTTTTTTAATTGCAAATAAAATCTAGAGACCAATGATTTTTATATAAAAATTTTGGAATTTTTCGATTTCCATAAATTTATATTGACGGACATTCCTTACATGTTATATATTTTAACATATTAATGTTAGGAAATATAACATAAGGGGCTGATTCTTTGAAAAAGATTGAGGCAATCATTCGACCGGAGAGGCTCACGGAGACGATAAAAGGATTAAAAAAAATAGGAATTACAGGTTTTACGGTTTCACAGGTTGTTGGCAGAGGGAAACAAAAAGATACTCAAGGAGTGTATCGCGGGAAAAATTATCAGGTTACACTCCACCCGAAAGTGAAAATGGAAATTGTGTTATCGGACTATTTGGTAGAGTCTACGATTCAGACAATTGTTAAGTCTGCTCAGACCGGTGAAGATGGTGACGGTAAAATTTATGTCTATCCAATTTTAGAAGCATATAACATTCGGACCGGGACAATTGACTATGATATCGAAGATTTGGCGAAGGGTGAGGGGTGAGCTTTTGGAACTAATGTACATAAATACGGTCTGGGTTGTCCTTGCTGCAGCTATGGTGTTGTTTATGGAAGGTGGATTTAGTTTACTCGAAGCCGGGTTTGTCCGAACAAAAAATGCTGTAAATGTGACGATGAAAATATTTGTAGACTTGACGATAGGAGCTTTGGCATTTTGGCTTATCGGATTTGGGATTATGTTTGGAAAAGATGCATTTGGATTCATTGGGACTAGTCTTCTTGGAAGTCCCGAGAAAATTGCACTTTCTATTGAATTGCCAAGTGTTGCTTTTGTCCTTTTTCAAATGGGATTTGCTGTGGCTTGTGTCTCGATTATTTCGGGAGCAGTAGCTGAACGGATGAATTTTAAAGCCTACGTAGTCACAGCCGCGCTTATTTGTATGATAATCTACCCTCTCTCCGGTCATTGGATCTGGAACAGCGATGGATGGCTAGAGAAGCTTGGAATGAAAGATTTTGCGGGTTCATCCGCGATTCATGCTCTCGGAGGGTTTACGGCTTTCACAATGGCAAAGCTTTTGGGACCGAGAAAAGGAAGGTTTAATTCGGATGGCAGCGTGAATGTTTTTGCCCCCAGTAACATACCTTTAGCTTCAGCAGGTGCCTTTATTTTGTGGTTCGGATGGTTTGCTTTTAATGCAGGAAGTACTTTAGATGCTTCTAGTTCAGCTTTGGCACCTATTGCCATTAATACGATGTTAGCCGGAGCAAGTGGCGGGTCGGCAGCTCTCTTTTTGACGATGAGGAAGTTCGGAAAAGCTGATCCGAGTATGACGATAAATGGAGTATTAGCCGGGCTGGTTGCGATAACTGCCGGATGCGCATATGTTTCTGAATGGAGCGCGATCTTGATTGGAGCTTTAAGTGGTTTAATCGTGATTTATGCCACTCTGTTTGTCGACTATCTAAAGGTGGATGATCCCGTCGGGGCTGTGGCGGTTCATGGGTTCGGTGGTGTGTTTGGAACAATTGCTGTTGGATTCCTTGATCAGTCACAAGGCCTCCTAACAACTGGTGATTTCTCGCTTTTAAAGGTTCAGTTACTAGGTGCGGTAGTGGTTGTTGGCTGGGGGTTAATTGGGGGAACTTTTATTGCAAAGGTATGCGAGAAGACTGTGGGTTTCCGGGCGACGGAACGGGAAGAAGACGAGGGGTTGGATATGTCTTATCATGGGATCCCTGCTTACAATGAATTAGAACGTTTTACCGATATCCCAACCAGCCTCTTTAATTTTGAGGAAACAACAGGTATTACAGTTGCCACGCCTGCTATTAGGAAAGAAAAGGAAGTTGTTTAAATTTGCTGGATTCCCTTCGGGTACTCATAAAATAAATAATTAATCCATAAAAATGGCCCCCTAGATAATAGGGGGCCACATCAATTTTCTATGTGTGTGAATAGATATTTATGGGCTAACTTGATTGGGGATTAGCGCTTGTAAGGTGTGCATCGAACATATCAATGATTTCAAGGAATCGATCTGCTTCACGGAAAACATGGTCTGCTAATAATGGATGAATGATACTTTGTATTTTACATTGCTCAATTAAATCCCGTGCGGTTTTCTTGAAGTCCCGAAGCGATGAGACCGACACACGATTTTGATCTAGGAATTGATCTAAAAGAGGAACGGTTTGCGATTGTGGCTTCATAGATTCTAAGTCCCGTGCTTGGTACAGCAATTGATCAAAATCATTGCTGAAATTTTGAGCTGTATCAACTAGTTTTCTTTCGGACGGATCCAACAGATGCCCAATAAATTTAGCATGATCTGCCATAATCCTTAAGAAGAAAACATTTTCTTTAATAATGGCATCGGCAAGAGGCTTCAACTTACCTTCATTTAATTCAACTAAACGTTTTCTAAAATAATTAGCTTCCCTGCTTGTATGATCAACTAATAGAGGGAAGTTATTCGCCCCTGGCAATTTACATGTGAGGATTAATCCTAGTACTTTTCGCTTAAATGCAAAAATATTAGTTGCTGCTTGTTGTACTTCTGAATTAAACCTTCTTATTTGCTCAGGATCTGTATGATTTGTATAGGAATGTGCGGTTTGTTCGATGCGTTCAAACAATCTGTAAAATTGATTCGCCTCTTGGATTAGTTGAGTATCCTCTGCTCTAAAACCCAATCGAAGAAATAAAGAATGCTCTTTCATGATTCGAGCCCAAAAACGAATTTCATTTAAAGAGCGCTCTACGAACATTCCGGATGTAACACCGGTATCAGGATGTAATGCGCGTTCATCACTACTCATTTCCAACCCCCCCTGAATATACTACGTCCTTACTATTCTTATTAACTTATCCAAATAAAAAGACCATATAAAAATCCGGGGGATATCCTTAAGACCAGAAAAGAGTTAATACGCCTCTATATGTATTGGTGAAAGCCCGATAATTTGGTTTGCTGCTTCATTGAAATGAATCAATCAGCGATGCATGGTCCACATTCCTATTTCCTTAAAACCAAGGCGCTTATATATACGGCCGGCTTCGGGGTTATCGTAAAAAAGACAAAGTGTTTTCCCTTCGTTTAGAACATCCTGAACGACATGTTGCATAATCGATGTGGCGAGACCCTTCTTTCGATATTCCTTCCGGGTGCAGACACCCACAATCATTGCCGACATGGAATTTTCCGCTGTGGTTGAAACGCAAGAAGTGACAATACCATTCTCTTCTGTGAAATAGGTCCGAGATGCATTAGATTCCATCGATTGTTTTAATATATCGCGTGCATCACTTCTTACATAAAATTCATCAATAGATTCGCGAAGTTTTACTATTTGGTCCACATCCTCGATAGTAGCCTTTTTATAACCCACGTTATCTAAAGCCAGAAATTCATTCGTGCGGCATTCAGCAAAGTATGTAACTTGCCTTTTACCGAGCTGCAGGCCGTCAAAACCTTCAAATTTCTCTATAATATCGGACTTTCCTGATAGAAGAATCGGTTGGCTGTACTCTTTCATAATGGATGCAAAACCGTTCGTATCAAAATCTCCTTTAGCATAGGGAATAAAGGATTGATGAAACCGAAGAAGAATAGCAATAATGGTGTCGCTTTCATCAAACTCTGCCCATAGTTCTTGAGTCTCAGATGAGTATCCAAATGCCTCAATATCCCCAATGATAAATAGATTAATAGACGGTTCCTCACTTAAAAAAGCGAGAACCTGTTCATGATCGTGGTCTGTAAGTTTTCGAATCATCTCCAATTCCCCTCCCTGTTCTTAAAGGTAAACAAATATTTGGAAAATTACAATGGTTTCAATGTAAATTTGTTGAATATAAATAAAAATGGCCCAATCCTCATTTTGTTTAGAGGACTGGGCGATTTTTATTCCTTTATAAAAGGATTTTGTCTGTATAAAATAATTATTCTTCTTCTGTATAGGCTTCGGTGGTTGTATCCATGCACTCCCAGCATTCACTTCTATTTCTTTCGAATTTGGACAATTCACTCCCGCAAGAAATGCAAACATCCATAGGTATAGATTCCCCCTTTCATGTAAGTGTTTTCAATAATCAAAGAACGCTTTATATATTTATATTCCGCCATAGCTTGTTAGAGAACCATGATCAAGCATAGCAAAAACAAATAAAGCGTTTACCATATTTTTTTCCGAAAGGGTCTTAGCAAATGAGTCTAAACCGATGCAGTACTTTTTCATATTAATATAGTAATAAACTTCTAGGAGGTGGAAACTTAGTGAAACGTAGAAAAAAGAGCTTCCTCTCATTTTGTCTTTTTCCAGGTTATCGTTGGTGCGGGCCTGGATGCAGCGGTCCGGGAAGACCGATTAATGATGTGGATGGCTGCTGCTATCAGCATGACCGCTGTCTGAGCCAAGGGAATTCACCATGTTACTGTGATAAACAATTTATGAAATGCCTTAAATCAAAAATTACTCCGCATACGCAAAAAGGTAGAAATGCACGCTTAATGTACGGATTTATGAAAATGAAGACCACGTTCACCTGTACAAAATAGATGCTGTGTCGTTAAAATATGTTTTTTTTAACAAAAATAAAATAAAGATAGTCCGAAATCAATTTGTCCAACCACTCTAAATTCGTTAAACTATAAAAGATGAACATTTGTCGGTATATTACTTTGAATATAGAGTGGGAGAGATTGAATGAATAAAAGAGTAGTGATTACAGGTATTGGGGCCGTCACTCCTTTGGGGAATGATGCTCATACAACATGGGAACAGATTAAAAGTGGTGTTTCAGGAATTGGCCCGGCAACCCTTTTTGATGTTGACCAAGTGGACGTTAAGATTGCAGCGGAAGTAAAAGGCTTTGCACCAGAAGAATTTATGGATAAAAAAGAATCAAGAAGAATGGGGCGTTATAGCCAGTTTGCGATTGCCGCGAGTCAAATGGCTGTAAAGGATGCAGGCATCCAAATCGGTGAGAATATTCAGCCTGAACGAGTCGGTGTTTGGATTGGATCAGGGATTGGCGGGTTAGCTGAATTCGAAGAACAACATCGGAAATTTATTGAAAAAGGTCAAAGAAGGGTTAACCCGTTTACGATTCCGATGTTTATCCCTGACATGGCAGCTGGACAAGTCTCGATTGCACTTGGAGCGAAAGGGATCAACAATTGTTCCGTAACCGCATGTGCCTCAGGTGCCAATTCCATTGGTGATGCATTCCGTGTGATTCAAAAGGGGGATGTGGATGCAATGATTGCCGGTGGAACTGAAGCAACGATTACTGCGATGACCGTTGCTGGATTTTCTAATATGACCGCTCTTACCAAAAATCCAGATCCTAAAACAGCAAGCCGTCCGTTTGATAAGAATCGTGATGGATTTGTCATCGGGGAAGGCGCAGGGATTGTCTTCCTGGAAGAATTAGAGCATGCAATCGCCCGTGGTGCTGCCATATATGGCGAACTAATTGGATATGGAGCTACCGGTGATGCCCATCACATTACGACTCCGGCACCTGAAGGAGAAGGTGCAGGTAGGGCAATGAAGCTTGCTATAAATGATGCGGGCATTTCCCCGGAACAAGTCGACTATATCAATGCACATGGAACGTCCACTCCTTATAATGATCTGTATGAAACGTTAGCCATTAAAGAAGTCTTCAAAGAACATGCCTATACTTTATCTGTAAGCTCGACGAAATCAATGACGGGACACATGTTGGGAGCTACAGGGGCTATTGAAGCCATTTTTTCTCTTTTAGCTATTAAGGAAGGAATCATCCCTCCGACCATCAACTATGAAACACCGGATGAGCAACTTGATTTAGATTATGTCCCTAACGTGGCAAAGAAAAAGGATGTCCAAGTAGTATTATCGAACTCCTTAGGATTTGGCGGACATAATGCCACATTAATTTTTAAAAAATTTACCGAATAACCATAAATAGTGCAAAAAGGGGTCTAAAATATCTTTTTAGAACCCTTTTTTTACGGTTTTTTCAAAAGGAGACCTTAAATGTCTCGACAATATCTACCAAAAATAAAACTAATCAAACGTTTGATTAAATACCCATGACCTCTTATAAATAAAGGGTTCAACCTTTATTTGAATCAAATCCTTGTCGACCGTTTAAATTTTTCCTCTATGAAAATAAAAAATCATGTCGAAACAAGGATTTTCTTAGTGAAATACTCACTCTTCGACATATTTCCTGATAATTCCTTACTAACTAAACGTTTGATTAGATATAAGATAAACCTTTATCAAAAGGATTTTTCCTGGGAAATGAAGAAAAGAATGTCGAAATCCGCATCGACAAAATAAGCCCAGGTAAACTTTAGCCATAATTAAAAGGGAATAATATTTGAATAAAGACACCAATTTTTGAATATTACAATACAAAGATAATCAGGTAGAGTGAGGGATGTACGTGAGGATATTGGTGACTGGTTCAACAGGACAACTAGGCTCAAAGTATAGATGTTGGTGAATTTGCCAATCATTTAATTGACTTTATTAATAAAGAACCACAAGGAAGAACAGAAGACTTTGGTGGGCCAAATATAATGACGTTAAGAGAAATGGCCGAGCTTAAAATTAAGATAAATAATGAAACAAATAAGGTTTTAAACATTTCTTCACCAGGAAAACTTTACAAATCTTTCTACGATGGGAAAAACACTAATTTTAGCCAAAAAATAGGGAAAGTCACATTTGAGGAATATTTAAGAGATTAAGGTAGGGAAGGTTGTGAGTAAGCCGTACACTTTTGGAGTACCCGCAAGGGAAAACGCAATTATAGAAGGTGGAATTATCGTAATCCAAATTCATAAAAAAAGCCCGTTTAAATAAGAAGCCTTTACCTTAATTAAGTAACTAGCGGAAGTAAGATAAGCGGAGATTTTCCGGTTAAAAGCAAAATAGAACTTGTTACGAGGTAAATAAGGGGAGGTTTTCCGCTTATGCATAGCCAAATCCTCCATTTTCACGTTTAATGATTCAATAGGCGGAATCTCTCCGTCTATTTTAGCTATTTTTGATAATATTCACTAATTAGGCGGAATTTCTCCGTCTAAAAATATCAATAAAAAAACAAAGCGAATTCCTACGCGAATTGCTTTGCTTTTATACTGACTTTTATTGTTGCGGGTACCTTGAAAGAGAACGGCTTAGGTTGTGAGATACTTTTTTTTATTTCCTGAACAAGATCGTGGAGTTACATACTGATAAACTATCAGGCAGTTAGATATTAAACTGGGAACGGCAGTTTTCTGTCGTTTTTTTTGTTATGAAATTAGATATCATATCAAACAATAATCATTATTTATTAGGTATGCCTAGAGAATTGTCCAGTTCTAGGCCTGCAACGAGTAAACCTTGATATTTCTTCCTTACGATAAGTCAACAAAGAATCGCAAAAAAGTTGCGATTCGTATTGTCTAGCTGCAGCGCCTAGGGGCTCGAGGTCATAGGACTAGCCGTCAAGAAGGTAAAGAGCGACCTACTCGCCGGCTAGTCTAATGCTTGTCGTCCTTGTTCAAGGCGCTTCCGCTTTCCTATTTTCTTTTTCTTAGTCAAATAGCTCAAATCTGTAGCTAATTAGGCTTATGCTTTTTTTATTTGTTTGCTTCGTAACTGGCCGCAAGCGGCATCAATGTCAGTTCCGTGTTCTTGGCGGATTTTGCAATTTACCCCGCCTTTTTTTAACGTATCATAAAAGGATAGCACTGATTCCTGCTCACTTCGTTGATATTGACTATGTTCATCCACCGGATTATAGGGGATTAAATTAACATAGACCTGCTGTTCAAGCGGATGAAGAAGTTCGGCCAGCTGTTCGGCTTCTTGCTTATGATCGTTTACATCCCGTAGCAGAATGTATTCGATCGTAATCCGGCGGTTTGTTTTTTCGATATAATACTCCATTGCCTTCATTAATTTTTCAATCGGAATGGCACGGTTTATTTTCATAATGCGGGTCCGGAGCTCATTGTTGGGCGCATGCAAGGAGACGGCTAGGTTTACTTGCAGCTTCGTATCCGTGAATTCATATAGCTTATCAGCAAGACCACTGGTGGATACGGTGATCCGCCTAGCCGCAATCGCGAGACCTTTATCATCTTTGATGACCTTAATGAAGTCTAATAGATTTTCAAAATTATCAAAGGGTTCACCAATGCCCATCACAACTACATGACTGACCGTTTCCCGTTGACCTTTTTTATCCAGATGCAGTTGAACGTTCATAATCTGCTCAACAATTTCTCCACTTGATAAATCTCTGCTTTTCGCTAATAAACCACTCGCGCAAAAACTACAGCCGATGTTACAGCCTACTTGCGTTGTCACACAAACAGAAAGGCCGTATTTCTGCCGCATTAACACGGTTTCAATCAAGTTGCCCTCCTGCAATTTAAACAAGAATTTAATCGTGCCGTCCGCCGATTCCTGCTTAATATGCACCTGTAGGGTCTGGATGACGAAATGGTCTGATAGTAATTGAAGACACGCTGGATTGACATCCGTCATCTCCGTGAATGCTGTCACACGTTTTCGATAAAGATATTCCCAAACTTTCTGTGCCCGCGACTTCTTCTCACCGTGCTGGGTAAGCCAGGCTTCCAATTGATCTATAGTTAATCCATATATAGACTGTTTATTCATACGTTCCCCTCTTTTCGTAACGATACAACTTACTAATATTTATCTTTCTTACCCAAATTGTAATCTATTATTTGCATAAAAACTCTTATAAGAGCTTATCCAACTCTTCACCAGATGTAAAATTTAAAAACATTATCTATTATACCAAGAAAACACATATAATAAAAAATTACCTAAAATTGGTTGCGGGAAAGGGCGTGGTGTCAGGCACCAACATGGTGCCTGACACCACGATATAATAAATTGTAGCCGTTGGAGCGTGACAGGGTCAGTCTCTAGCTTTATAATAAAATGAACTTTAAAAACTTTTGAAACTACAAAGACTTGTTTTCATTTTATTGCATAACTGGAGGATTACAAAGCATGGCAACAGAAGGGACATTTAATGGTGTCGCTGGAGCAGAACTATTTTTTCGGGTGATCGAACCATTATCAGCTCCAAAAGCTGCGGTTATTTTAGTGCACGGACATGGCGACCATAGTGGAGGGCTGCGGAATCTTAGCGCAAGCTTGGTTAATAATGAATATATTGTTTATGCCCTTGATTTACGCGGTCATGGAAAAAGCACCGGTAAAAGGGGATTTATACGGAATTGGGATGAATTTAGAGGGGATTTACATGCGTTTCGGAAACTTGTTTCTCTCGATCAACCCGACCTGCCTTTATATATTGTCGGGCACAGTATGGGTGGCCTAATTGCACTTGAGTATGCATTAGATTATAGTTCAGGTATCTCAGGAATGATCGCAATTTCTCCGGCTATTTCTTACGAAGTGACACCATTTGAACAGTTTGGGATAACCTTAATGGGTAAGGTTAAACCAGACTACACGATCAATAAATTGGCAAATACTCGAATGCTTTTGAAAAAAAATTCGGAGCTACATGCGAAATATTATAGCGATCGTCTGCGTCATAATACCGTTACACCTGGATTGGGCAGTGAATTAATTCAGGCGGTTTCACGAACAGTAAATCAGGCGCAGTCCATTAAACTGCCATTATTATTGCAATACGGACTGGATGATAAAATTACCCCGCCAACAAAGCTAAGACAATTTTTCCACCAAGTGGCATCCACAGACAAACAGCTATATGAGTACGCCCTAGTCAAGCATCGTCCCTTTGATGGAGTGGGAAGAGAGAAGTTTTTAGGAGATTTGGTCGGCTGGTTAGACCAGCAGCTGGAGAAAAAACAAAAGGTGCTATACAGGGAGATGGTTAGAGTATAGTAAGGATACTATTTTTGGGGAAGCAGGGCCTTTTATAAAAAGAAAATTTTTATCTACCACAGCATAGGCTGTGGTATTTTTGGTATTTGAAGTTTTCATGGAACCTTATCTTTCTGGCTTAATCCAATTACTACCTCCAATTCACCTGATGCCACCTTATCGAGATGCCACCACCATTCATCTAGCAGTTCGACCGAATCGGAGTAACACCTTCACCATATTCTTCAATATCCCTCAAGAATTTCATTACTCCCACACATCATTAATTTTTCCGATAAATCTATATCCTTTTGAAGGATCTAAATAGTTCTGACTTAAATGATATTTATCCTTTTAAGGTTTCCAAGGTTGACAGAATAATTTAATGATTCTATTATTTAATTGTTAACATTGTTATGATTTTAGTTTACAATCAAAAGACATATGGTTGGAGCTTCGGAACTTTGGAATATTGGGAATTTATCTGATTGGCATGGTAAATGAAATAAAATGGAGGGATAAAGATGAATAAATGGATGGAACTTGCTAATCGTGTGTTAGATGGGGAGGAAATAACAAATCAGGAGGCCCTTTCAATTTTAGATTGCCCTGATGATGACGTACTTTTACTAATGCATGCTACCTTTCAAATTAGAAAGCGATATTATGGAACAAAAGTAAAGCTTAATATGATCATGAATGCAAAATCCGGACTATGTCCCGAAAATTGTGGCTATTGCTCTCAATCTTCGATTTCGACAGCACCGATTAATTCTTACAGAATGGTAGATAAGGATACTATAATTGAAGGAGCAAAACGTGCACATGATTTAAATATAGGGACATACTGTATTGTTGCTAGTGGTAGAGGGCCATCTAATAAAGATGTAGATCACGTGGTGGACGCAGTTAAAGAAATAAAGACAACATATGGATTGAAAGTTTGTGCCTGCCTAGGGCTGTTAAAACCTGACCAAGCAAAGCGACTGAAGGAAGCCGGTGTAGATCGTTACAATCATAATATCAATACGTCTGCAAGCAATCATGCAAACATCACAACTTCACATACATACGATGATCGAATCACTACGGTGGAAACGGTAAAAAAATACGGAATGTCCCCATGTTCAGGTGTTATTGTAGGGATGAAGGAGACAAAGCAGGATGTAGTCGATATGGCTAACAGCTTAAAAGCACTTAATGCGGATTCAATTCCGATTAATTTTTTACATGCGATTGATGGTACTCCGTTAGAAGGAGTAAAAGAATTGAACCCACTTTATTGTTTAAAGGTTTTGGCGTTATTTCGTTTTATCAATCCAACAAAGGAAATTCGAATATCAGGTGGACGAGAAGTCAACCTTCGTTCACTCCAAGCATTGGGTTTATATGCAGCCAATTCCATCTTTGTCGGTGATTACTTAACAACTGCCGGACAAGCTGAATCGGAAGATCACAAAATGTTACATGATTTAGGATTTGAAGTAGAATCCGTAGAAGAAATGAAAGCTAGCCTTAGCTAGAGGGTTTATTGTAATACAAAATCACAGCAAGAGACACCTCGGCCGAAGTCCAATGGTGTCTCTTTTTTAAAACGCAAATCCTTTATAGCCAGCCGCCAATTTGTAATAATGTCAGGGCAATCTCCACGACAATCAGAGTTACGATGATCCATTCCACGAATAAACCACGGATCGAATGGCTAATGGTGGAAAATCCATCCATGATATTATATAAAATATCCGTTTTGCTTTTTAAAATTTTATATCGATCATTCAACTCAAAAAACTCAACCATCCGGTCATAGAAATCGCCTGCTGTGCTGCTCGTCCAGGTTATATCAGGCTTATCCAAAATCATGATATAAGCTAGCGTATTATACTCGTGGCGGACGATTTTGGCAGTGGTCCTGGCCAATTCCTTGTTACCAATCCGAAGCTTGCCTTTCTCCAGCCGGTCGATCATGGTTTCGAGCTTATCGTGGATTTTCCCGAGTTGTTCCTCTGTTTTCTCAAGCGCCACTGATTTAGCGATCACGGTAGAAATCAATTCAGGGTAAAAATCCTCATATTCAGGCACCATCACATATTCGTCGGTTAATTCAATACTCTCCGCTTCACTGATATGAAGGCAGTAATCATCGGTATATCTATCGGCCTGTTCAATGTCAAAATCCGGTTCAAAGGAATGGATGTAGTGCAATAAGCTCTTTATTTCATCTGCGTGTTTGTGATTAGTAAAGACAATGCTGCCAAACGAAAAAACTAGCACCATTTGCGATTCGTCCACTTCCTGACCAAGGATCGATTCTAGAATCTCGCCTTTTAAGATCAAAGGCTGTTCCCAGGTGAATTTCTTAGGAATACCGCAATGGATGGCAATCTTGTTCAAATCAATTTCATGCGTAATGGCAAATGCTTTAAAGGTAATTTCTTTCACTTGGATCACCTTTCCAATGAATTGTACTTGTCCTTCTTTTGATTCTATTCTATCCTACTTAAAAACATGCTGCATAGTTCTAGCATTATAAAAAAAGGATTTAAATTAGTGAAAGTTTTCTAGATATCATTTAACAATATTCCATCTTAGGTTCGGCCAATGCGCATATTAATCCCTTTAATTGGAAAAATACACATAGTTAATTAAAGGGGGCCTTGATGATGGTTCGGTTCCGTAAACGAATGAAGTTTCACGAAATGAAAAAGATGACTTCACTGCCTTCTGAAGAAGAAAATAACGAACCGTTTAGTTCGGATCTTTCAAAAAATGAGCAAATTTTACGAGATTTGTTTCAAAAATGCTCTGATTTTGTTATTCGTCCTATTTATATAACTGGAAAACCTAAAATACTTCTAATGTATTTAGATGGGTTAACAGACACAATAACACTGGAAAATATTCTGTTAAAGCCTATTTTATCGGATGGTTTTCCCAACGAATTAGGTGAATTTCGTCCAATTGTACAAATAATGAAGGAGCAACTCTTTTCTGCCACTCCAGTTAAAACTGTTTTACATATGAACGACCTGGTCAACGGAATCTTGAAGGCGAATGTTGGAATGTTAATAGATGGAGAGTCCGAGGCTTTACTTGCCAGTTTAACAGGATTTGAAAAGCGCAATGTAGAAGAACCAGCGACAGAAGTTGTTATTAGAGGTCCGAGAGAAGGGTTTACTGAATCAATACGGACAAATATCACCCTTCTACGCAGAAGAATTCGAAGTACAAGACTGAAATTCGAACCCCTCTCGATTGGCGAGCTTTCTCAAACGGATGTTGTAATTGCTTATATTGAGGGGATTGCTCGTGATTCCCTGTTGGATGAGGTCCGCAAACGACTAAACCGCATTAAAATTGACGCCATACTAGAATCAGAATATATCGAGGAATTTATTGAAGACGTGCCTCATTCTCCGTTCCCACAAATCCAAAATACCGAAAGGCCTGATATTATCATTGCCAACCTGCTGGAGGGAAAGGTAGCGATTCTCGTCGATAACACTCCCTTTGCCCTCATTGTACCAATGACATTTTGGGATGGAATGCAGGCGGTTGAAGATTACTATGAACGGCCTATCTATACCAGCTTCATCCGGCTGGTTCGTTATGTTATGTTTAATGTTACTCTCTTTTTACCATCTGTCTATGTCGCCCTTACAACCTATCATCCTAAACTTATACCGACTAAACTTCTTATTAGTGTAGCCGCAGCCCGGGAAGGTGTCCCATTTCCAACAATCATCGAAGCACTGCTCATGGAATTTGTGTTTGAAGGTCTAAGGGAAGCAGGGATTCGACTGCCAAAAGCGGTCGGACAAGCCGTCAGTATTGTCGGAGCACTTGTCGTCGGCCAGGCTGCTGTACAAGCAGGAATCGTTTCCGCTCCGACGGTCATTGTGGTGGCCACAACTGGAATTGCCTCCTTTTCGATTCCGCGTTACAATCTGGGAACTGCACTCCGGCTTATTAGGTTCGCCATGCTGATATTAGCGGGAATCTTCGGTTTTTATGGTATTACCCTAGGTTTTATTACGCTGACCATCCATCTGGTTAACCTGCGCTCTTTTGGGGTTCCGTACTTTACTCCGGTGGCACCACAGATTCCCCGCGATTTAAAGGATGTATTAATCAGGTCACCCCGATGGGCTTTACAGACTGGTCCAATCTTTACATTTGGCAGGAATAAACAGCGGGTTCCTCCCGGTCAAAAGCCAGATTCCCAAAAAGGAGGAAGAGACGATTGAAGAAGATCATTCTTCGTTTAGGATTATGTTTGTCTGTCCTTTTTATCACTGGTTGCTGGGATCGCAAGGAATTAAATGAACAGGCCATTTGGATTGGGTCAGGTTGGGATGTTGCTAAAAATGGCGGCATAGAAGTCAGCGGACAGATTGTCATTCCCTCTAACATTCAAACCCAAGGCGGTGGGGGTGGAACGATGCAAAAGGGTTTTTTTACGATCTCTGCAATTGGGAAAAATCTAACTGACGCCTTGCAAAACATCCAGACAAAACTTCCAAGGCAGGCTTTAGCTGGACAGCGGCGTGTGATGATATTCGGGGAACCATTTGCTAGACGGGGAATAAAAAGAGAATTAGACAACAATCAACGGCGTGCCGAGGTCAATTTGCGGACAGATGTCTTTGTGATTAAAGGGGCGACAGCAAAGAAAGCCCTTTCTGTATCCAATCCGTTAGAAAAACCACCTATTACTGCTCCATTAGGTGAACATGAACAAAGTGGCGGCAGAGGGAACACGGCTTATTTAGATCTCCTCATGGCCGCTACCAGTGACGGTTTACGCCCTTCTATTCCTGTTCTTGAATTCAGCAGTACCCAAGGTGGGAAACGCAAAGATAAAGAATCAGCTAACCCCCCGCTGCTTAGGATTGCTGGTGTTGCTATATTTGATAAAAACCTTAAAATGCAAGGAATTTTGAATATGGAAGAATACAGGGATGTGCTTTGGGTGATGGGAATCCAAAAATTTTTAGCCATTGGAGTTAAAAAAGAGGATGTCAACGCTAGTCTCACTGTAGACAAACTCAGCAGTAAAATTGAACCACATATAAGTAAAAATCAGCAGATTACATTCACTATCACCCTAAAAGGTGACGGTTCCCTGAAGGAAAATAATTCAGGGTTGGACGTTAGGAATCCAAAAAATCTTAAACAGCTTGAAAAGGAATTTGAAAAAACTTCACAAAAACAAGTTCAACAAATGGTTACAAAGGTACAAAAAGAATACGGCCTTGATATCTTTGGATTGGGGGAAGTGATCCACCGAAAGAATCCAAACAAATGGAAATTATTGAAGCATGATTGGGACAAGAAATTTTCAGAGGCGACCATTTTAGTGAAAACAGACTTAAGGATCAAAGAGATTGGAATGGATGGACCCTCATTATTGTATAAAGAAAGTGAGATAAAAAGATGAAAATTTCAGGGCTGCAAGTTTTTTGGCTAATGTTTACTTTTGAAACGGGAAATATGATTCTGCTTACCCTTTCCCCAACTTTTCAGGACGCTAAACAGGATGCTTGGATTTCCTATTTGCTCGCTGCCATATTGGGAATCCTAATTGTGTTTGTTTCCTCTAAAGCAGCCCTGCTATATCCCGGTAAGACACTTATTGAATACAGTAAGCTTATATTTGGCAAGTGGCTGGGAATTCTGATTGTGATTGTCTATCTTATTCAATGGTATTCTGTATTAGGCGATATTTTAAGAGAATTTGCGGAATTCACGATAACGATTCTTCTTCCCACCACACCTATGTGGGTATTGGTATTAACCATGCTGTTGTTACTAATTTATATAACTTACAGCGGTGGAATTGAAGGAATTGGACGGTGCAGCGAAGTGTTTGGTCCCATCATCCTCCTATCTGTATTGATTTTGTTGATTTTATCCGTGTCAATTTTCAATTACAAAAATTTTTTACCTGTTTTTTCAGATACAGGCTTCGTACCTATACTTAAAGGGACCCTGCATCCGCTGTCGTTTTTGGGAGAGTCAGTCATGATGTTGATGCTTCTCTCATTTATGGATCAGCCAAACAAGGGTCCAAAAAGAGCCGTTTGGGGAATTGCCGCAGCCTCCTGTTTAGTGAGTACCGTCGCGATTTGGGTATTGCTGGTTTTGGGCCCTGAGATTGCATCGGGACTGCGTCACCCTGCTTTTGATGCAGTCAGCTACATTACCGTCATGGATTTTATTCAAAATTTAGAAATTATTGCGGTTCTAATCTGGATCCTTAGTGTTTTTATTAAGCTATCGCTTTACTTCTTTTTAGCCAATTATGGCACAGCACAATTGTTCCATATAAAAAAATGGCGGAAATTAATCTGGGTTACTTCGACATTCTTTTTTATTTTAGCCATCATTTTTCCAAACCCTACCTATACCTACATCTTTGATAATACCTATTGGATCTATTTTGCCCTGCCTGTCAATATGGTGGGTATTCCACTTTTACTATGGTTTGTTGGAAGTCTACGCAAAAAAATTCAAGCAAATCATTAATCCAAAAGGGGAAGTTATTGTTGGTCTTTTGCTTATGAATTTTAGGTATGGCTCTCTTGTTTTAAGTTTTTGTTTCACCGAAATGAAGTCAGTAATCGTCAGTATATCCGTATTCTAGTTCCAATGGGAATCATATATATTTTATATTAGATAGAAAAAAGGGGGAGGCAACAGCATATGAAACGATTAGCTGTCTTTTGTGGTTCAAGTTTCGGTGCTTCAGAGGCATATAAAACAGGAGCTATCCAACTAGGAAAAGAGTTTGCTAAACGGGGCATTACGTTAGTATACGGCGGTTCGAGTAACGGCTTGATGGGTGTGGTCGCGGATACGGTATTGGCTGAGGGTGGTCATGCGATTGGTGTGATACCAAGAGTGTTGGAGGAACGTGAAATATCTCATAAAGGATTAACGGAATTGATTACCGTTGAAACCATGCACGAGAGGAAGGCGAAAATGGCTGATTTAGCTGATGGATTTGTTGTCTTACCCGGAGGCACCGGAACACTTGAAGAGTTTTTTGAAATGTTCACTTGGGGTCAGATTGGGTTGCATCAAAAGCCATGCGGGCTTCTTAATATTAGTCATTATTACGACCCATTGATCAGCCTGTTTGACCATATGATTGAGCAAAAATTCCTCCAGGAAAAATTCCGCTCGATGGCTATTATCGAAGAAAAGCCAGAAGCATTACTCGATAAATTTGTAAACTATATTCCTCCGACGATCAAAACATACGAGTAGGAAAAAAACCATAGGTAACAGCGAAAAAGATTCGAAATTATGTCATCAAGATAGTAAGAGAATAGATGGTATAATTAATTAATATGAAATAACAAATCCTACCTTAAAATTTCTTAGGAAAATAGGGTGGATTTTTTTCTATTGTCAGAGACAAAAGCGAGGAATTACCTTTGAATAAATATCTTGTGCCACTACAAAAAAATATCAATCTAGTAATAAAAGGCTGGATTTGGCCAGTTTTTCGCAAAGTCTTAATACTAATAGGCATTTTGGCTGTATTGATTTATGTTGCCGGGAAAATCAATTGGGAGCCTATTGAAAACTGGGTAATTGACCAATTAGCCCATCAGGAACCCATAGGTAATCAATCTTCCCTGCTATTTCGAGATAAGGTGGATATCATCGACACTAAAGCTTATAAAAAGGAAAAGTATATGATGTTTAAGACCAACATCAAAATTTCTGTTCAGTTGTTAGCCTCAAAAGTCGGAATTCAAAGTAACGACCCAAATAACAACTTAACAAGTTTAAGGAAAGAGATCTCTAAGGATAGCAAATTCAAGGATCTACTCGTAAATGAAATAGAATTTGAGGATGAGCAGGCAGAGGATACAAAAGTTGCCATATCGGATTGGGGTATTATTAAAAATAACCTAAACGACGGTTTTAATGCCCTTAAGGATATGTTGACTGTTAGAATTATGACTGAAGATGGTAAACCAATAATTGTGAAGGTTGTTGAAAACAAACCTGTCGCTGTCGATTTTGATTCATCTGATAAAGTAATGAGATGGGGTAATGAAATTCAAGCCGCCTCTAATAAATATGGAATCGACCCAGCTGTAATAGCCGCGGTTATCGAACAAGAATCCGGGGTAATCCAAATGTCCAAAGTCCGGCTGGAGCTATCGGATTGATGCAATTAATGCCTGGAACGGCCCGGGGGTTAGGCGTTGATCCTTACGACCCTGCGCAGAACATTGAAGGCGGTACAAAATATTTAGCCATTCAACTTAATCGTTTTGGAAGTCTTGAACTGGCGTTGGCTGCTTATAATGCCGGTCCCGGAAGAGTGCTCAACTTAAGGTATTTGTATATCTCTGAGACCCAAAACTATATTCGAAATGTACCTGCATTGGCTAGTAAATATCAGCGCCAATTTGCTGCTGCAGGATTGCCGACAAATTAGGATTGAGCCACCGGAAGATTCCGATGGCTTTTTATTGATCGGAGCAACCATAAATAAGCCATTAGAAAGACTTTCTCCCTTGGCACTAATGTGTTCCGGTTACATCTAATGTTGTATTCGTGACCGACTTTTTCTTAAATGTGGAGCTGCTGATTTTTTCTTGTAATTTTTCATAATAAAGGTTTGGGTCGACAGGTAGTTCTACCGTTTTGTTGAGCCAAGAGGATAAGTAAATGGCATTTGAAATGTCTAATGCCTTTATTCCTTCTATACCTGGTGCCAATAACGGTGAACCTGTGACAATCGAATCCATCCAATTTTGAATAATTATGGAATGATTTGCATTTCCGGACTTTACAGGAATCTCGACTTTCTGCCATTCAGGCAACCCGAAACCACCTGTATACGTAGCATTAAAGTCACGTTCAGATTGTGTTAATCGGTAAAAAGTAAGTTCATCATTTTCAACCACAAGTTTCCCGCGGTCCCCAACAATTTCATATCGATCCGTTCCTGGAGCTTCTCCAGTTGAAGTAATAAATACACCTGTTGCCCCATTTTCGTATTCCACAAATGCAGTTACATCATCTTCGACTTCAATATCATGATACTTTCCGATACGGCACATAGCACGAATGCTCTTTGGCAACAAACCTGTGGTCCACTGCCAAATATCTAAATGGTGAAGCGCCTGATTTAATAGAACACCGCCACCTTCACCTCTCCATGTGGCTCTCCATTTACTGGAATCGTAATAACTTTGTGAACGGTAAACATCGGTAACAATCCAATTGGTCCGTTTGATCTCGCCTATTTCACCCGACTGAATAAGGTCTCGTACTTTTTGAAAAAGCGGGTTTGCCCTTTGGTTATACATAATACCAAATACTTTTCCACTCAACTTCGCGGCATCATTCATTTCTTGCACATCTTTTGTAAAGACTCCTGCTGGTTTTTCAATCAGGACATGAATTCCTTTCGCAAAGGCCATTTTGGCGAGTTCGGGGTGACTATAATGAGGTGTGGCGATAAGCACGGCGTCAATTCCTGATTCATTAAAAAAGGTGTCTTCATCCTTAAAAACCTTCACATCACCCTTTGTATGATTTTTTATCCATTCCATCCGGCTTTCATTTCTGCTGCAAACCGCTGTTAAAGCTGCCCCCTTGATTTGTCCGTTGTTCAACAATTGAACATGCGAACTGCCTATATTTCCTATTCCAATCACGCCAACCTTAACTAAGCCCATATCTATCCCTCATCTTTTGTAGGATTCTTTTTTTATAGGAAAACACGAGGATCTATTTAAAACTGTTCTATATTTATGAGGAAGAAATTAACCACATCGTGGTACACTTGTATCATTTGTGTTAACTAAAGTATATTAGTTAGGAAATTCATCTGTCAATCACTAACTTTTTCCACAATTTTCTTGATGATTCTTTAAAACATATGCGTTCCACGATTCAATATACAAAAGCGATTCATATTTCAGGTATAATAGATGGATATATTTGTGGAAGGAGTTCATACTCTTGAACAATGATAAACAGGATCAAACGAAACTATCTACGGTTCAAGTGATCTCTCGTGCGGCTAATATTCTAAGGGCACTTAAAGATCATCCCAAAGGGTTAAGTCTGTCGAAAATTGCCAAAGAAGTGGGCCTGGCTAGATCTACGGTTCAAAGAATTGTTGCTACACTAGAACAGGAAAAGTTTGTAGCAGCCGTTTCCTCTGAAGAAGGATTCCGTCTGGGACCTGAGCTTGCGATACTTGGGGCTGCTGTCCAGAGTGATTTAAGGGAGGAAGTTCGACCATTTTTAATCCAATTATCAAGCCAAGTCAATGAAACAGTGGACCTGTCCGTATTAGATAACGGGAAGGTGCTTTTCGTGGATCAAATTATTGCTCCGCATCCATTACAAGCGACTTCACAACCTGGTGTTTCCTTTCCATTACACTGCACGGCAAACGGAAAGGCCATACTAGCCGCTTTGCCAATAGCTGAGGTCGAGAGATTGTTACCTGAAGAACTGCCACGGTACAATGATCATACGATTACAAGCCGGTATGAATTGTTAAAGGAACTAGAAGTGGTTCGTAAAGAGGGAGTTGCTTTTGCCAAGGAAGAACATATCCAAGGAATATGTGCGGTGGGTGCAGCTATTTCTGATCAAATGGGGAATTTAAGGGCGATATCGATTCCGCTCCCATCTTCTCGTTTTTATGGCAAGGAAGAGAAGCTTGCGGCTGCCCTTCGTAATACATGTCAAACAATTAACCAGCACCTTGGTAACAAATGAAAGTAATAAGGACCATAGCAAAACGAAAAAATAAGCTAGACCAGATATATCTTAATGACATATCTGGTCCAGCTTACTTTTTTTTGTCTAGAATGCTACCTCATCCCGTTAGTCACTAGAGGATGTTGTTCAGGTTTAATTTTTTGCTTTACAATCCTTTGTTTTTATAATAAATGATTAGTCGCTTGAATAAAGAATTGGGATTGCTGATAGTTATAGGTTACTTTGGAAAAGTCGAAGGGCTGACCATTGGTTAAATGAAAGATCGTTTCGACGTAAAGTTTGGGCGCACCAGTCTCTAACCCTAAATACTCGGCTTCCTCCTCATTTAGTTTATCGACATGAAGGAATATATCTGAAAAACCAACCTTTAATCCTAACCCCTCCCTAATGTAATGAAAGATCGATTCTGAAACAATTTCCTCATTCAAATACGTAACGATCGATTTATTATAGTAAGATTCTTCATAACATAAGGTTTGTCCGTTAATATACCGGACTCGTTTTACATAATAGACATCATCATTGAGCGTAAGATTTAAATTATCAGCTGCTTCTTGGGTTGGTTTTCTTAACTCCAATTCAATTACTTTCGAAGTTACATGGAAATCCTCAAGGTCCGATTTAAATCCTTGATTCGAAAGCAAACTAATATATCCTTTTCTTTTATGCCTTCTCACAAAAATTCCGCTGCCTCTGACTTGAAAAACGACCCCTTTTTTCTCCAATAGTTCTAAAGATTTCGTAATGGTGCTTTTGCTCACTTCAAATTGAGTCATTAGAGTTTCTAAAACTGGAAGTTTATCTCCTTGTAGAAGGGAATTATCTTCAATATATTTTTCTATTTCAAATGCGATTTGCTGGTACTTTAACATATGCATTCCTCATTAGTTAAATTTACTTGCTTCATTATTAGAATTATAGCATAAACCGAACAAAAATATTATGTGCTTATAATTATATTATTTGGGTATTGATAAATTATACCGGTACAATTATAATGAATTATACCCGTACAATATTAATATTACCTTATAATTTTAAAAGTAAGCTCTTTTCATTACAAATACACATGCGTTTAAAGAAATTATTATCGAAAATATTAAAGACATTACATTAGATCAGAAATTATTCACGGTAGTGAAGTAAGGGGGAAATGGACATGGAAAAATTACCAAAGGATTTTCTATGGGGCGGCGCTTTAGCCGCTCACCAATTTGAAGGTGGATGGAATCAAGGAGGTAAAGGACCAAGTGTGGTTGATGTTCTTACTGCAGGAGCACATGGCGTACCAAGAAGAATAACAGAAATGGTCGAAGAGAATGAATTCTACCCGAATCATGAAGCCATTGATTTCTTTCATAAGTATAAAGAGGATATCGCTTTATTTGCAGAGATGGGCTTAAAATGTTTAAGAACTTCCATTGGCTGGAGCCGGATTTTTCCAAAAGGTGATGAAGTGGAACCGAACGAGGCAGGATTACAATTCTATGATGATGTATTTGATGAGTTGCTCAAGTATGGAATTGAACCTGTTATTACGCTTTCTCACTTTGAAATGCCGTTACATTTGGCAAGAGAATATGGCGGATTTAAAAATAGAAAAGTAGTAGACTTTTTTGCGAAATTCGCTGAGGTTTGCTTCGATCGTTATAAAGACAAGGTTAAATACTGGATGACTTTTAATGAAATTAATAACCAAATGGACGTGAATAATCCCCTGTTTTTATGGACAAATTCAGGTGTTACTGTAGAAGAAGGCGAAAATGCAAAAGAAGTCATGTACCAAGCAGGTCATCATGAATTAGTTGCCAGTGCATTGGCTGTGGCAAAAGGAAAGGAAATTAACCCAGATTTCCAAATTGGGGCAATGGTTTCGCATGTTCCGATTTATCCTTATTCATCCAACCCAGAAGATGTGATGCTGGCGGAGGAAGAAATGAGACAACGCTACTTCTTCGCTGATGTACATGTCCGCGGCTCTTATCCAAGCTACGCTTTAAAAGAATTTGAAAGGGAAGGCTATGATATCAAGTTCGAAGATGGTGATGCAGAAATCTTAAAAAATGGGACGGTTGATTATTTAGGTTTCAGTTATTATATGTCTACTACCGTTAAAAGCGATGTGGTAAAGGATAACCTTGGAGATATCGTGAATGGCGGATTACCTAATGGTGTAGAAAATCCATATATTAAATCGAGCGACTGGGGCTGGGCGATTGATCCTACTGGACTCCGCTATACATTAAACCGTTTCTATGATCGCTACCAAATTCCATTATTTATCGTGGAAAATGGTTTTGGTGCTGTGGATACAGTCGAAGAAGATGGCAGCATCCATGACCCCGAAAGAATTCAATATTTAAAATCACATATTGAAGCATTAGAAAAAGCCGTAAATTACGATGGTGTGGATTTACTGGGCTATACACCGTGGGGAATCATCGATATCGTTTCATTCACAACAGGTGAAATGAAAAAACGTTACGGTATGATTTATGTTGATCGTGATAATGAAGGAAATGGATCAATGAAACGGATGAAGAAAGATTCATTTGAATGGTATAAAAACGTCATTCAAACAGATGGCCAAGAATTATAATCACTCCCTGCAGCAGTCGGGATGAATGTAAACCCGGATAATGGGCACTTCTAAACAAGTGCCTCATCCGGGTTTTTTAAAGGGGATTTTGTCCATCGGAGTCGGAACTTCTATTCTCCTTAACAATCAAAATACTAATTTTCATAAAAGATTCAGATTACTTTCATCAGTAAAAAAACCCAGATTCATATTTCAGAATCTGGTTTTTTTATAGATATTTATGTAGAAGAAGCGGCATCCTCGAATGCACTTCTTTTATAAATAATCGTCTGTTAAGCAAGTCTCATTTTAAAATCTTGATAGCCAAATTCGCGAACGATACGGCAATCTCCATCTTTATCTTGAACAGCGATGGCTGGTAATGGCATCCCGTTAAAGGTGGTGTTTTTGACCATTGTATAAATGGCCATATCACCAAATACTAACCGATCGCCGCTCTTTAATGGCTGATCAAAAGAATAATCGCCAATGACATCGCCTGTCAGGCAGGTTTGCCCGCCAAGTCGATAGGTAAATGGCTTTTCTCCGGCTTCGCCTGATCCAAAAAGAGGGGGGCGATACGGCATTTCCAATACATCAGGCATGTGGCAGCTGGCAGAAGTGTCAAGAATCGCAATCTCCAATCCGTTCTGATGGAGATCAAGAACGGATGTAATCAAGAAACCTGCATTGAGAGCAATCGCTTCTCCCGGCTCAAGATAGACTTCTAAACCATAGTTATCTTGCATTCTCTTAATACATGCTTCCAAGCGTGGGATATCATAATCTTCTCTCGTAATATGGTGCCCGCCGCCAAAGTTGACCCATTCCATTTGAGGAAGCCATTCCCCAAACTTTTCTTCGAAAGCATTTAGAGTGGTCTCTAAGTCATCTGAGTTTTGCTGGCAAAGGGTGTGAAAATGCAGCCCTGAAACACCTTCGAGCAAATCAGGACGAAAATGCTCACGGGTTACACCGAACCTTGAACCCGGTGAACACGGATCATAAATGGCATGCCCAATTTGTGTGGAGCATTCAGGATTGATCCGCAAGCCAACTTTCCTGCCAGCTTGAAGAGCTATATCTTTAAATTTTTCTAACTGTGAGAACGAGTTAAAGATGATATGATCGCAAATAGAGATGATTTGATCCATTTCATCCTCACGATAGGCAGGGGCAAAGACATGATTTTCTTTGCCCATTTCCTCGTAACCCAGACGTGCCTCGTACAAACCGCTTGCTGTTGTACCGCTTAAATACTTGCCAATGAGTGGATACATGGTAGTCATCGAAAATGCCTTTTGCGCCAAAACAATCTTTGCTCCTGTACGTTCCATAACCCCGTTCAGGATTTTAAGATTTCTTTCGACAAGCCCTTCATCAACTACATAACATGGTGTTGGTAATTCTTCGAACCGCATCTTAACGAACTAGCTCCGTATCTTTTTTTTCTTCAGGCAAAGTATCAACTAGCACTGGGTTAAAGTCTTCAACCCATGGAAGTCCCCATTTGTTTAACTCTTCCATGAATGGGTCTGGATTAAATTCTTCGATATTGTAAACGCCTGGTTTGTTCCATTTGCCAGTCATGATCATCGCTGCACCGATCATTGCAGGAACACCTGTTGTATAAGAGATAGCTTGAGAACCTACTTCTTTATAGCACTCTTGGTGATCGCAAATATTATAAACGTAATAAGTTTTATCTTTGCCGTCCTTTTTCCCTTTGAAGATACAGCCGATATTTGTTTTTCCAACTGTACGAGGTCCAAGGGAAGCTGGATCTGGTAATACAGCCTTTAAGAATTGAAGTGGAATGATTTGTTTTCCTTCGAATTCAATTGGCTCAATGCTAGTCATACCAACATTTTCAAGGGCCTTTAGGTGAGTAATATAGCTTTGGCCAAATGTCATGAAGAAACGAATACGCTTAATTCCTGGGATGTTTTGAGCTAAAGACTCTAGTTCTTCATGGTAAAGCAAATACATATCTTTCTGGCCAACTTCAGCGAAGTTATACTCGCGTTTGATTTCCATTGGCTCTGTCTCAATCCAGTTGCCGTTTTCCCAGTATCTTCCGTTAGCAGAAACTTCACGGATATTGATCTCAGGGTTAAAGTTAGTCGCGAACGGATAACCATGATCGCCGCCGTTGCAGTCAAGGATGTCGATATATTCAATTTCATCGAAATAATGTTTAAGTGCATAAGCAGAGAATACGCCAGTTACACCCGGGTCAAAGCCGCTGCCTAAAAGAGCTGTAATTCCAGCCTTTTCAAAGCGCTCTTTGTATTCCCACTGCCATTTGTATTCAAATTTTGCTGTATCTTCTGGCTCATAGTTTGCAGTATCCATATAGTGTGTTTTTGTTGCTAGACATGCATCCATGATCGTTAAATCTTGGTATGGAAGAGCTAAATTCATAACGATATCTGGTTTTACTTCATTAATTAACGCGATTAACTCTTCTACATTGTCAGCATCCACTTGTGCAGTGGTGATTTTTGTTTTACCGCCATCTAGTTTTGCTTTTAAGTCATCACATTTGGATTTGGTACGGCTTGCGATACAAATCTCTTCAAATACCTCACTGTTTTGAACACATTTATGAATGGCAACAGATGCCACGCCGCCTGCCCCGATTATAAGTGCTTTTCCCATTTTCTTATCTCCTAACTAATAGAATTTTTGATAAAGCAAAGAGGATTCCATAACAATATAACGATGATCGAACGATGAAGACGAAAGTCATAACCTCTTTAAAGCAGCTGCAACACAACAAAAAAAGCAAGTGTAAAAACGCAAACCTGCGCACCACACTTGCTTTAGATATAATCATCAATATTAAAAAGCATAAGAATACCGTAATAGAAATCATACACTAATACGATAAATGTCCTTAAAGGATTAGTAAGGAAGCTTAATAATATTCAAAATATATCATAATAGGATCAGAGTCTATATAGCAAATAATCACTTTTACTACTCTTATTGACCGTTTCACAAGTTGTGTGCAATATGCACTGGTTGTAAAGTAACCAACTTATAAAATTTGAGCTTCTAACTCAATCAATAAGGCAACTAAAGTTGCCATTCGGCATTTGACCCGGCTGTCCGTATGGCCTTAACTTCGTAAACGAAGTGGTCAAAAATTATCTGCTTGGAAAGATCCAGATATATTGAATATTAGCTTTCCAATTTACGCACTTTCTATAGTATCAGTAACAAACATAAATGGCAATATGCAAAATAAAAAAAATGTCGGAAAATATTAGGGGATCAAAAAAAGCCCTTGGGAAGGTTGAACAGTTCTATCGGCGCGTTTTTGAAACAACCGTATAAAAGTTCTGAGTGGGACAAACATAAGGAAGATGGATGGCTGAAAGGAAGAAGATCAACATGGAGAAGAAAAACTTAGAAAGTAAAACAGCCTTGGTCTGGAAAATGGCTATTGCTTCAGCAATTTCTTGGGAATTAGCAAAATTAGTGGGCTCTGATCACCCATATTTAGCACCCATTTCTGTTGTTCTTTGTTTGCAAACTACGATAGATCAGTCGATTCGGTATTCTTTTCACCGTATGGTAGGAACGGCTATTGGTATCATTTTATCGGCTAGTCTTGTTAGTCACTTAGATATGAATGGTTGGATATTGGGTCTTTTAATATTAGGAGGAGCCTTTATTGCTAAGTGGTTAAAATTAGATGAATCGGTTATACATCAGGTAGCTCTCACCATTGTTCTGATATTTACATTTGAAAGAAAATCTAAGGATTATGCATTTGATCGGATAGTGGATACGATGATTGGGATAGTAGTGGCTATTTTGATTCACATGTTTTTATTCCCGCCAGACTTTACAAAGAAGGCAGCAAAATCTTTAGAAAAATTATCAGGTCAACTCTCAGAAATCCTTAGTGAACTTTCCAATTGGATCCAAGTCGAATGGGGACAAGAAAAAGGGAACATCATAGAGAACAAAATAAATCAATTTTTGCAGGAGTTACATTCTACAAAGGATATATTAAGTACAGCAACCAATAGTTTGAAATTTAATCCTTTTGGCAAAAAGCATCATTCCCTGCTTAATAATTATGATATGGAGCTCAAAAAGATGAGCAAATGCTATGATTATATTTCGACCATAGTAACGACCTTAAAGGAATGGGAAAAGGAAGGACACTTATCTTCAACAGATCAAAAGGAGGCCGGCACTTACTTACAAACTATTAGTAAGTTTTTTGGAAACTTGAACGTTCTCCAGAAAGGTGAATTAAAAAAGGGAAATGATCCAGATATGCAGGGTTTACTCGACTTACTTCAGACCCAAATACGGACGAACTCGCAACCTGGTTATCCAGTGTATAGGGATTCCTTCCAGTTAGAAACACAGAAATTATTAAAAAATTTATTATAAATTTGTATAGACCAAGACGCAACATTTTTTCTTTGACGTTTGGTCTTTTTCCTATTGTCCCTCCTCTGAAAACTCCAGTTTATTTCTAAGCACATGCACATACTGCCTTGATATCACAACACATCTCATAACACCTAATGAGGATTTCCTCTTCCAGGTCTTTTTGTATCTCTACAATTGAAACTTTCATATCCTCCCTTGTTTAAAAAGTGCAATTGCATAGTGTATCTTATGTGAGTTTTATTTACATTTTTTCAAAGTAAATATTACAAAATTTCACTTTTATTCAAAAATTTTTATAAAAATTCTTATGAAATATATGGAAATGGACATTTTCTAGGGAATTATGAAAAAATAATTTACATTTTTTCATAAGTGTTTTAACATTTGTTCAAAAGTTGTGTTATATTATTTACGTGTTTTAGAAACTACAGATGGAAGCGTTCACTCAGTCCTGTTTGTGAAGGAGGGAAAGTTGTGAAAAATTCTTTTCACAACAATTAATATGGGGTTTGTTGGTTTATTTCTTTCAGGTGCAGTATTATTTCTTAACAGTCTCATGCTGTTAGGAAAAGCAGAGGCAAAAAGTGTGGGGATATTTAATCTTTTCATAGGAACGATTCAAATAATCATCCCATTTTACTTAATCATTGTTTCGGGTCAAGATCATTGGGAGCTTTATAATGATGCATCTATATTCTTATTTGGGTTAACTTATTTATATGTTGGATGCAATATATGGAAGGGACTTGAAGGCAGCGGGCTTGGTTGGTTCAGTCTCTGGGTTGCTATTATTGGAATTGTATATACTTTTACATCTATTATTCACTTTCATGATGTTGTCAATGCACTAACATGGGGCATGTGGGCATTTTTATGGTTTCTGTTCTTTTTATCAAATGCACTAGGTAAGAAAATCGACCATTATATTGGGAAAGTTGCATTTGTTCAGTCGTGGGTAACGTTGACCATTCCGTCGCTCCTTTACTTTTTAAGTATCTGGAATACTCATATTGTTCATCAAATTTGGACTAGCGTATTAATCCTAGCCATTGTCTATTTTGTTGTTAGTTTTTACAGATTGAAGTTTTCGGATCAAAACGATAATATCGGTCAAGAAATTCAAGAAATCCATCCTCTGGAGGTAAAATAATATGTCAATCCTAATCGCAATCATTGGTATCCTAGTTCTAGTAGGTATTGCTTGGTTGATGTCCAACGATAAGAAAAACATCAACTATCGTGCAGTCGGTATCATGGCAGCTGTTCAGTTGTTTATCGCTTGGTTTATGCTCAATACTTCAATCGGTCAAAAAGTTCTGCACAAGATCGTAAATGGCTTTAACAAAGTTCTTTCTTTTGGTAATGACGGGATCTCATTCGTATTCGGTGATCTTGCAGGAAAGAATTTATTCTTTGTAAATGTTCTTATGATGATTGTATTCGTAACAGCTCTTCTAGGTATCTTAACTTATTCAAGAATATTACCATTAGCTATTAAATACATTGGTGGTGCCGTAAGTAAAATAACAGGTCTACCAAAAGTGGAATCATTTGTTGCGGTGAATTCTATGGTATTTGGTGATACTTCTGCCATTCTTTCTGTTAAATCATTCATTCCTAGCCTTTCTGGTAATCGCTTGTTTGTTGTTGTTACTTCTTCTCTTGTTGCGGTAAGTTGTTCCATCTTAGGTGCTTACATGCAAATGATTCCTGCGGAGTTCGTATTGGTGGCGTTACCAATTAACGTATTCTCAGGACTTATCCTATCAACGATCGTTTGTCCCGTTCGAAAAGAAGAAGATGAAGAAATCGACATTAAAGGAATGATTCCAGAGAAATCTCTTTTTGAAGCCATCGGCAACTGGACATTGCTCGGTGGAAAGACGGCTTTAATCGTAGGCGCTATGCTTATCACTTATGTAGGATTGATCGCGGCAGTTAACTGGGTTTTTACTTCAATCTTCGGAATCTCTTTCACTGGTGTACTTGGATATGTATTCGCACCAATCGCTTGGATCATGGGTATTCCTTCAAATGAGATTGTTAAAGCTGGCTCAGTCATGGGTACCAAGGTAGCCGCTAACGAGTTCGTCGCTATGTTAGACTTCATGAAAATGATCCCTCACTTGGCTCCGAAGACTGTAGGGATCGTCTCAGGTTTCTTAGTATCATTTGCTAACTTCTCTTCCATTGGAATCATTTTAGGAACTGTACAAGCTATTAATAATGAAAAAGCGAGTGAGTTAGCTAAAGTTGGTTTAAAGGTATTGTTAGTTGCAACAATGGGATCAGTCTTAACGGGAACTATCATAGGTTTGTTCCTATAATTATTTAATAATGAAGATTCAAATCCTCTCTCTCACTTTATTTACCCAATGTAAACAAAAGTGAGGAAGGGGATTTTTTTATGTTTTGGTGCCTTTTTGGTGCCTGACACCAGTTGGTAAATAGAAGCGCCCCTGTGCTTACAAAGTTTGACAAAAGCTTAATTTAGCAATAGTATCACATTAATTCGAACTTCGTTACAGGAGAGATAAAGATGAAAATTTATGTGGATGCGGATGCTTGTCCGGTAAAAGATATTATTATTTTGGAAGGAAGGAATGCAGGGTTACCTGTTATCCTTGTGACGAGCTTTTCTCACTATTCTAATGCGGAGCAGCCTCAAGGAGTGGAAATCATATATGTTGACTCTGGAGCGGATGCGGCCGATTATCGGATTATGAAGCTGGCCCAAGCAAGGGATATTATAGTGACGCAAGATTATGGTCTTGCATCGCTGGGCTTAGCCAAAGGATGCATCGTTCTTCACCATAAGGGGTTTCGCTATACTAATGAAAATATTGATCAATTATTACAAACACGTTATTTAAGTGCCATGGCTCGAAAAAGTGGAAAACGAACTAAGGGACCGAAGCCTTTTACTGCTGAAGACCGGGAGCAATTTAGGCAACTATTTAAACAAGCAATTTTAAATCAATGAAAAACAAAGATCCATCATAGAGGAGCGTACTTTTTTAATGAATCAGGAATTTCTTTATATTATTATCATCATTGCCCTTGGGTACCTATTGAAGCGTTTAAATATTTTAAAAGAAAAAGATGGAGAAGTCATTTCAAAAATTATCTTTAAAATTTCCCTTCCGGCCTTAGTTCTTGTCACATTCGATTCTGTAAAAATAGAAACATCATTAATTTTATTGCCAGTGATCGTCCTTATTTATGGCCTTATCACCGCCTGTCTAGGCTTATTGGTTTTTAAAAATGAGGAAAGGGAACTGAAAGGTTCCTTCCTGATGCTTTCCGGATTTAATGTAGGCTTATTTGCCTTTCCTTTAGTTTTTGCCATATGGGGGATGGAAGGATTAACCTATTTTAGTATGTTTGATGTTGGAACATCATTTGTCGTTTTTGGTATTGCCTATATTTTAGGAAGCTATTTTTCGGCAGAAGGTCTTAAACTTAAACCGATAGAAATTCTAAAAAAACTTGGCAAGTCGATTCCGTTAATGACCTACCTAATTGCTAGTATTTTAAATTTTAGTCACATCCAATTACCGGATACGATTATTAATGTGGCAAGTACAATCTCTAAAGCCAATATGCCCTTATCCTTATTATTATTAGGACTTTATTTAAATTTTAAATTGGACAAACAATTTATTAAACCTATGTTGAAATTTTTAACCTTCCGGTATGGTTTAGGTTTACTTTTTGGATTTGGTTTGTACTTATTCCTTCCTTACAATCAGATGTATCGATTCACGGTCTTAATCGGGCTGTTACTACCTGTTGCAGCATCCGCCTTAACCTTTGCCGTTGAATTTAAATACAGCACCAGCAGCACCCGCTTAATTGCCACCATATCAAATATAACCATTTTAATTAGCATTGCCATATTATATACTTTTGCAAATTTTATTTTATAGGGAAACTATGGGAACAGTTCTTATTAAAAGAGTACTCAAACCTAACAGGCACCTTAGCAGAAATAGTAAGGTGTTTTTTCTTACAACTTTTTTAAAAAAATGTTGCTTCTTAAATTCGCTCATAGAACTACGAAATTCGCCCATTGAATCCCAATATTCGCTCATTGAATCCCAATATTCGCTCATAGAACCCCAATATTCGCTCATAGAACTATAAAATTCGCTCATTGAAGAGTTCAATCGACTAATAGATGATGAATGTTCCACGATTGAAGCGTAATTTTACATAAAATCTCTATATTAATGATTGCCTTGTACAAAAGTGGGTACGTTGTCCATAGAATAAAGCAGCCACATGGAAATCAGTTCATAAATGGATGACGTTTCCACTTTTATTAAGTATAATTCAACTATAGAAAGGCTTTTAGGACGGTGAATATAAGGTGAAAAAAATTACAGTCGAAGACTTGGTTCGGAAGTTTTCATTGAAAGTTGTAACTGGGGAAAATCAACTGCAGAAAATGATTACACAATCACGGGTGCATCGCCCTGGCCTGGAATTTGTTGGCCATTTTGATTTTTTTCCAATGGAACGAGTTCAAATTCTAGGAAAAAAGGAAATTACCTATTTACATAAGTTAACGAAAGAGGAACGGAAAATTCGAATTGGAAATATCGTTCACTATCACCCGCCATGTTTTATTGTGACGGCTGGTGAAGAGGGACTTACCTACTTAACACATCATTGTGTTGAACAAGGGATCCCGTTGTTACTAACAAACAAGCCGGAGACAACTTCAGAGTTTATCCCTAAATTGGATGCGTATTTGGTGAAGGAATTAGCACCAGAAATGACGGTTCATGGCGTTTGTATGAATGTGTCCGGCATCGGGATTTTACTCCGCGGTAATTCAGGGGTAGGGAAAAGCGAAACAGCACATACACTAATCCTTCGAGGACACCGGCTCGTTTCTGATGATATTGTTGTCCTGAAGAAGCTTGGCCCGCAAACCATTCTCGGTACACATGATGAAAAAGCTAAAGAATTTTTGGCGCTTCGCAGTATTGGGCTGCTTAACGTGGTTCGCTTATACGGGCGCAAAGCTTTTCAAGATGAATCACGAATTGTGCTTGATATTCATTTAACGAAATGGCAAAAAGATGACTTGAATAATGAATTGGACCAGGACCCTCAATATATAGAATATATGGGTGTTAAGATTCCATCGATCGAAATTCAACTCCAGCCTGGACGTGATGTGGCGGGTTTAATTGAGGCAGCAGCTAATAATTGGTATCTAAGGCAGCAAGGCTACAGCGCAGCAGAAGAGTTCATGAGCAGGATTGAGGCGGATATTTCGAAATCTGATTTGAAATAACTATTAAAGTAGTAATTTGCAAAAAAAAACGGTCACGGAGAACCAAAAAATGTCCCTAACTTGATGCATTAAAGTGAAGTAATGAAAGATTATCCCCCGCTGCTTCAGCATGATATCATAGCGGGGGACTGACCCTAATGTCCAGCAATTAATCGACATTTCTCAGTGGTGTACCGGAACTGACTGTATTATTTATTACTAGGGAATGCAAATGACAAACTACTGTTTTCGCTTGCTGATACCCAGCGTTCTGAAACTGTTTTGGTCTTCGTATAGAACCGTGCTTGGTCTGGGCCAAACATTTGCCCGTCGCCGAATCTTGAGCCCTTAAATCCAGCAAAGTTATGAAAGCCTACTGGGATCGGAATGGGTACATTTACACCAACCATTCCTACATCAATTTCAGTTGTGAATTTTCTAGCTGCCAGCCCATTATTGGTAAAGATCGTTACACCATTTGCTAATTCTTGCTGATTAATTAATTTGATGGCTTCCTCTAAACTATCTACACGGACAATATTACGAACAGGACCGAATACTTCTTCATCATAAATTTTCATTCCTGGTTTCACATGGTCAAGCAATGTTGGTGCCAGGAAGAATCCGCCGTCATTTTTGGTAATGTCTTTATTACGGCCATCACAAACGAAGGTTGCCCCTTCTTCTTCACTGAGGTCAATGGCTTTTAAGATATTTTCTTTTGCTTGCAAGGAAATAACTGGTCCGTAATCTGCACCGTCATTAAAAGCACCTACTTTTAAGCGGTCAACCTTTTCTTTTAAAATTGCTACCAAGCGATCAGCCGTTTCTTGTCCGACTGGCATTAAGGTAGAAATGGCCATACACCGTTGTGAGGCCGCCCCATACCCTGCACTAATGAAAGCATTCGCTACTTGTTCTAAATCAGCATCTGGCATAACGACCATATTATTTTTTCCGCCACCTAAGGCAACCACGCGTTTGCCATATTTAGCACCGGTTTCATAAATGTAATGTGCTACTGGTGTAGACCCAACGAATGAAATGGCCTGTACAGCGGGATTTTCAAGTAGTTCATTTACCGCCTCTTTATCACCATTAATTACTGTCCAAATACCATCTGGCAGGCCGGCTTCTTTCCATAATTCACTAATATATAAAGCGGTCATTGGTACGCGTTCAGAAGCTTTTAAAATTACCGCATTTCCAACGGCTACTGCCATGCTTGTTTGTGCTAATGGCACCATGATTGGAAAATTAAAAGGAGAGATGGCTGCCACTACACCAAGTGGATATTTAGCTGAATAGGCATTAATTTGTCCGCCTACATTAACTGAATATTCCCCCTTCATGAAATGAGGCGCATTAATCGCTAAATCTACTGATTCTAATCCACGAGTAATTTCACCCATTGCGTCTTCTTCTGTTTTCCCGCTTTCGGTACAGATTAATTCGATTACTTTATCTTTATTATTCTTTAGTAAGTTACGGAAATTCAGGACAATTTCTGCACGCTTTGCAACGGAGAGATCACGCCATGCCGGAAAGGCAGCTTCTGCTTTTTTTATGGCACTTTTCACTTCATTGGAGGAAGCCAATGGTACTTTCGCAATGATTTCGCCTGTTGCTGGATTGAACACGTCTGAAAAACGGCCGCTTTCACCTTTGATCATTTTTCCATCAATAAAATGTGTAAGTTCTTTCACGTCAGTAATGTTAGTCATCTACCCGTTCTCCTCTCGATTTTAAAAGCTTTATAATGATTCAATGGCTTGAACTAAGTTTGTTAAAATAAAATCTTTTTCCTCCAGCGTAATATTTAATGGTGGAGATAACGTTAATACGTTGTTGTATCCTGCGACGGTTACACCATTTTTTCCAATTATTAATCCTTGTTCTTTGCACTTAGCAATCACTTGATTGACCTTGTCTACCGGTAAAGGATTTTTTGTATTGCGGTCTTCGACAAGCTCAATTCCAATCAGCAATCCTTTTCCGCGAATATCCCCAACGTTAGGATGATGTGAAATTCTAGCTTTTAATTCTTCTATTAAAATCGTACCCATTTCGGTCGATTGTTCAAATAAATTTTCTCGTTCCATAATTTCTAAATTTTTTAATGCCACTGCACAAGCCGCTGGAGAGCCTCCGAATGTATTGATATGGCGGAAAAAGTCATAATTCCCGCTTTTCGTAAACTCCTCATAAACTTCTCTCTTGACTGCCGTTGCTGAAAGTGGCATATAAGCGCTGGTAAGTCCCTTTGCCATTGTAATAATGTCTGGCTGAACCCCATAATGTTGATGGCCGAAAGCTTTACCTGTCCGTCCAAAGCCGCAAATAACTTCATCGACAATTAATAAGGCGCCATGCTTCTCGCAAACTTCTTTTACACCTTTTAGGTAATCATCCTGTGGCATAATGACCCCGCCACCTGTAATAATCGGCTCCAATATCATCGCCGCAATCGTCTCTGAATGTTCCCATGTCATGATTTCGTCTACTGCTTTAACGGAAGGTAAATCACTTGCCTTCTCAAATCCATCCTCATTATTACGATATTGATCAGGCGCTTTCACATGAATAAAACCAGGTGCTAGTGGCTCGTATTTGTATTTCCGTTCTGCTTGCCCTGTTGCTGCGAGTGCTCCCATGGAGTTCCCGTGATAGGCGCGATAACGAGAGACGATTTTATAACGGTTGCCTTGCCCTTTTTGCTGGTGATACTGCCTGACGATTTTAAAGGCTGTTTCATTTGCCTCCGAGCCGCTATTGGAGAAAAATACTACATAATCCCCACCTAATAACTTGCTAATTTTTTCAGCAAGTAAAATCGCTGTAGGATGCCCATTGGTTAATGGTGTATAGTTGTTCTCTAGAAGCTGATCATATGCGGCTTTGGCTATTTCTTCTCTTCCATAACCAACATTTACACACCATAATCCCGACATAGCATCTAAATAACGATTACCCTCAATATCTGTCAGCCAAGCACCTTCCGCTTTTTGAATGATGGAAGTAGCTTGCGGGTTATACGGCTTCATTCCATGCCATAAGTATTTCTCATCTTTCGTGACTAAATTTTCACCTGTTTGAACATTTTCCATCCTTAAGTCACTCCTTTAAAATTTGTTTCATCTATCTTTATTGTGAAGGGTTATGACCCTATTATCATCAGACATAATGTAAAATGTTTTCAAAAGATGTTTTACATATTGACAAATTTTTGTACGAAAAAAAAATCCCTCTTCCTTTAGAGAGATTTTCTACATAAGCAAACTGGAATTTAAATTGAGTCGCGAGCAGCATTAATTCAACTAAAAGACGCTTAGGCGGAAGCATATCCATAGCCTTTCTAATTAAAAATTAGTGGAAAAGTAAATGTAACGAAAGCCGCCCAAAGTCCGTAGACCGGCAAATACTTAGTAACCGCATCTTGGATGGTTGAAGGTCCGGTTTTGTTTTGTAGAAAACGCATATAGGAGATCATGATCCAAATTAGATTTCCCCAGATAAGTATGTTTACGCCTAAAACTGCAAGTCTGTTTGGTGTAATCCCATAAGAAGAAAGTCTGAATATAATGGCTGACAAAGCCACACTGTCAATAATAAGAGCAAGAACAATAAGGGCAAAATTTATATAATCAAAAATGCTCTTTTTCTCGTCTGTGCCGCTTTCGGTTATTGAAAATATGGTAACGGCTAAAACACCAAGGAGTATTCCATTAAAGGCTATCAAGAAATTTCTGTCCATGAATGGATTTTTTCCTATCCAAAGAACCGTGATAAGATAGACCAACAATGTGGCCAGGACAAGAGGACTAAAAATTTTAGCGATATATGGTGTAATATTCTTAGCAAGTTTAAGATTCATTGATACCAGGTAGGCAGCTACAATAGCGAGAGCAGCAGCACCAAATAAAACGACATTTCTAAAATAAAAGTCTTCTATATCCAAGTCAACAAAGCTAAATAACCGCAGGGTTAATAGGGTTAGCAGCATTCCACTAATCGCCATGCTGGCGTAAAGTATGAAAAATTCCAAATTAAATTTAAGATAGGCTAACCTTGTATGGCCTTTTGAATATTCATTTCCCGAAAATGCAAGCCCGATCAATCCCCATAAGAATATGGGAAGGTGCAAGTAAACAAGAATCATACTGTCTTTCTCATTTAATGGCAGCATATTTAGATAAATCCCCGAGGTTAGGAACAACAATGCAAGGATATAAAGAATATTTTTTTTAGGGGGATTATTATATACAAAATAGGCTGCAATAAAGGGTAGAATCCCGAAAGCAAGGTTAATTGGAGCAATTGCTTGCTGTTCGACAAAATGGAAAATAGTCCTGGTGCTTATCCCGGCTAGTATGGCTAAAATGCCCATGAATAAGAAACCTTTCTGAAGCAAAGATGCTTCCTCTGTATGTGCTGTTTCCTTGAAATTCAATCTTTCATTCCAAACGGCGAGTACGTGTGAATCAGGATTTTGTTCCCATGCGTGTGAGAATGACTTTTTGAAGGCTTTGGGGTCTTTTCTAAACAGTCTCTCCAGTTCATGGGGGTTAGCAATATTTTCAATAATCAAATGGTTCATGTCCATGTCCTTGTTAATACCTCCCCTAATCATTGTCAAATTAATTCCAACTTTCCTCACAATGTTATATGTTGTTTATTTGATATTAACATCCTATTTATTGTTTTACAATAAATTTTTATTAAATTTTGTTATGTTTTTGTTGTTAAGTCAGACAAAAAAACATTTCTCCTTACAAAAGAAATGCTCTATTCCTTGTATCATTATTTTTAAGGAGGGGTAGCTATCACGCTAGATTCAAGTAATGATTGTCTTTTTTCTGGGGATACTTTAAGAAGTAATTAATCATTTTGGAGGAGAAATATGGATGTTGCAATTATGGGTGCAGGTCTTTCTGGCTTAGCTTGTGCTATTACGCTTGAGAAAAATGGAATCACCCCAACAATATATGAAAAGCGTAGCAGGGTGGGTGATAGATTTGTTAATGGAGAGGTGCTATTATCTATTTTTTCAAGACCCGTTCATGATTGTATTGCATCATTATCAGAAGAATTTGGAATTTATCTTAAAACTACTTCAAATATCCAGAGAATGGAGCTTTTTTCAAAAAATGAGAAAGCAGTCATCGAAGGTCACCTTGGGTTTACCAATGTACGAGGCAGGGAACAGGATTCGTTTGAATCGCAGTTAGAAAAGCAAATAAAAGCAGCCATTCACTTTAATTCCGAGAAAACTTATGAACAATTATTGTCAAGTTATTCCCATGTCATTTTGGCAACGGGTGACGGAGAATATTCGAAGAGGACTAGGAACTATAGAGAGGATTTAACGGTTTCCATAAAAGGAGCAACAGTTGAAGGGGTTTTTAATCGTTATTCTGTCACAGCATGGCTTGATTACGATCTTGCACCTTTTGGCTATTGTTTCCTTATTCCCTATTCAGAAAAAGAAGCGAATATCTCTTTAGCCATTCCAGACTTACCCCAAAATAAGGATCTTAATATAAATAATCTTTGGGATAAATTTTACGATATGGTGCGATCTCAGCTTAATCAAGAATTACCGATAACCGACCAGTTTCAAATAACTAAGTATCCTATGGGAATTTGTCAGTCAGCACGGATTGGTAATACCTTTTATGTTGGGAATTGTTTCGGAACGATGATGCCATTTATGGGCTTTGGGCAATATGCTTCTATTATAAGCGGGGTGTATGCGGCCTATGATTTATGTGGTTTAGGGAATTATGAAGAGTTAATGAAGCCTCATCGTCAAAATTATGCTAATTCGCTCGTTTTACGAAGGGCGATGGAACAGTTATCCAATGAAGGATTAAATCGAATTATCCACGCACTTCAAGGGGACATGGGTGAAAAATTGTTTCAAACCAAATGGATAAATCCACTGAGAGTAGCAAGTTATTTATTAAGACCATATATAAAATTGAAGAAAGGAGACGCATCCTTATGACTAAAACCAGGGAGTGACAGATAAGCAATTTTATATGATAATATAAAAATAGGTAATATAAACCATATTATTTTTTCTTTATAGTAGGAGTGAATCATATAAAAGGAGTCTGTATGAAGGAATTTTATACTCATGTAAATAAACAGTTATATTATTTTACAGTAATAATCGTAATAGCGATTATGATAATTGGTTTGTTAATGGACAATCCGCGTTTCGGGAAGTTTGATGCTGGTTATATTCTTCATATTGGTCTTGTTGTCATTCTATCTGTATGTTTATTACTTTATCTTAAATATATTACTCATGTTTTTAGACTGATTATCATTACAGCAGCGTCCGTTTACTTTTATGAGCTGTTCTTTCTATATCCAGAAACTTGGTCGACCTTTATTTTTCTATGTTTTATTCCAGCCATCGCGATTCTGTTTTTTGATTCAAAGCTGTTTTATTTTTCTTTACTATTAAACAGTTTAGCCATCATGTTTACATTTATTTATATTATGCTTTTTGATCATGGGTATCCCTATATAAAGCAGGATTTAATCGGAAATGTTATCAACTTTATCGGGAGTCAAGTGATAATCTCTTTTATTTTTTATTTAACGCAAGGAAGAATTAAAAAACAGCAATTATATTATGAACAAATTCAGCAAGCAGAGCGTTTAAAGACAACTGGACAACTAGCAGCTGCTGTTGCACATGAAATTAGAAATCCCTTGACCGTTGTGAAAGGTTTTTTGCAATTATACCAACAAGACGCTAGATTTAGTGAGGATATAAAAGGAAATTTTACATTATTAGTTGATGAATTAAATACTGCTGAACAAGTAATTACTCAATTTTTATCTATAGCCAAGCCAAGCAAAGAAACAGAAATAGAAACCGTAAATATAAAGATTGTTCTTCAGAGTGTAACCGACCTACTTCATTCCTATGGGCTTTTACATGATAATAAGATTGAATTAATTTTAGTAGAAGATTGCTATATTGCTGCTAACAACATAGAGTTTAAACAATTATTAATAAATATTATAAAAAACGCCATTGAGGCCTCTAAAGTTGGCGATTCGGTAATTGTATCGGCTGGTAGGAATAAAGATTTCATCGAGATTAAAGTAGTTGATTTTGGACAGGGGATGTCAGAAGCAGAAATTAAGTTGCTTGGTACACCTTTTTATTCTTTAAAAAGTAAAGGGACCGGATTAGGGATGATGATTTGCTATAATATCGCAGCAAAATATAAAGGAACAATTGACTTCGAAAGCACGAAAGGTGAAGGAACTACCGTCACCATACGATTTCCATCAATAAATTCCTGAATCCAGAGGGATGGTTATGGTTATTAATGAGGTTAGTGCCAATCACAAGAACCACCCCCCTGCTTCGGTGAAAAGATTCATAGAGCCCAAGTAAAACATGATTAATAGTTTTTATTAAAACTAAAAATGGAATTTGTCCTTCATTGAGTAGATGAAGGACATTTTTTTGATTCAAAAGAGAATTTTGTTCCATAGAGTAGAGTGAAAGTATCCTCATTCTTGTGTTGATTAGCTGATGTAAAATTGCAATATTTAAGATAGAGGACCGTGGGAAAAATTTTTTTATAAAAAAACAAATCTTATCGTAAAAGGAAGTACTGATTTTTATGATATAAAAGTCTCCATAAATATCTAAATGAGGCGAGCAAGGTTTGTGTTGTTGTTGTTTTCTTGCAACAGGTCAACAATATCAGCCTGGAACATAAGGGAACTTTTGAACTGTAGTTTTTTGGTGTAGAAAATACGGCTGAAATCGCATGATTTTTAAAATAATCATCATGAAAGCTAGTTTTGATTTAGGCAAAAAAGCCACAATCAAAGGCAGCTATTTTAAGGTTTTTGGCTTGGTTGACGTGGATTAGTTTCTATCATAGGATGTTAGTGAAATGATTCACAAACATTAACGACAAGCTTACAAAAAAGAAAAAGCCATTTTTTTTATTAAATATTGTGAAATAATTCACAAAACGAAACTTACAGTAAAACTGAAACTAAATTAGGAGTGGATGACATGTCAAAAGTAATTTCAGCTGCAAAAGCTGCCGAGTTGATTAAGGATGGCGATACCCTAGCTGCAACTGGTTTTGGATTATCTTGCTGGGCAGAAGAAATGGGAATTTCCATTGAAGAACGTTTTTTACAAACAGGATACCCCAAGAACTTAACGGTTATGCATTCAAGTGCAGTTGGTAACCGCCGGGATAAAGGAATGAGCCACCTAGGTTATGAAGGATTAGTAAAACGCTGGATTGGCGGGATTGCGATTGCCTCTCCAGGCATGGCGAAATTAATCGAAGAAGACAAATGCGAAGCATATAACTTGCCGCAAGGTGTCATCACCCAGTTGTACCGGGAAATCGCAGCAAAACGGCCTGGTGTAATTACAAAAGTAGGAATGGGAACTTTTGTCGACCCCCGCCTTGAAGGTGGAAAGATGTCGCCTTCTACTAAAGAAGATATCGTCAAGGTAATCGAGATTGAGGGAGATGAGTGGTTATTCTATAAATCTTTTCCGATCCAGGTCGGCCTTATCCGCGGAACGGTAGCGGATGAGAACGGCAACTTAACACTTGAAAAAGAAGGATTGCACATGGAGGTACTGCCTGTTGCTCAAGCCGTACACAACTCCGGCGGAATCGTCATTGCTCAAGTCGAGACAGTTGCTAAAAATGGCACATTAAATCCAAAGGATATTAAAGTACCGGGGATTTTAGTTGATTATATTGTCGTAGCAAAACCGGAAAATCACTTCCAAACAGAAAATACCTATTATAACCCAGCCTTTTCCGGCCAGGTAAAAGTACCAGTGGATGGGATTGAAGCACTTCCGCTTGATGAACGGAAAGTCATTGCCCGTCGTTCCGCAGCTGAACTTCAGCCCAATACGATCTTAAATCTTGGTGTGGGAATCCCAGTCTGCGTTGGAACGATAGCAGCAGAAGAAGGTGTGAACGATCAACTTATGCTGACAACCGAAGCCGGTTCCGTTGGTGGTGTTCCAGCAGGTTTGAAGGACTTTGGCCATGCGTTTAACTCTGAAGCAATAGTGGACCACGATTCTCAGTTTGATTTTTATGATGGCGGCGGTATTGACCTATCCGTTCTTGGATTAGCGCAGACAGACGAATTTGGCAACGTAAACGTAAGTAAATTTGGTACTCGTGTCGCTGGCTGCGGCGGATTTATTAATATCTCTCAATCTGCCAAAAAACTAGTCTTTGCCGGAACCTTTACAGCAGGGGGTCTGCAGGTGAAGGTGGAGGATGGCAGATTGCAAATTTTACAAGAAGGTAAAGCAAAGAAATTTATTAAAAAGGTTCAGCAAGTCACTTTCAGTGGTTCTTATGCTTCACAAATCAATCAGCCAGTCGTCTATGTGACGGAGCGTGCGGTATTTGAACTGATTGACGGTAGAGTGACCTTAACAGAAATGGCACCAGGTGTAGATTTACAGAAAGATATTCTGGCGCAAATGGAATTCACTCCGGTCATTTCAGCAGAACTAAAAGAAATGGATCCGGCGATGTTCCAAGAAAACTGGGGTAAATTGAAAGCAATCATTGAAGAGAAGAAGGAAACCTGTAACGAACCTGAGCTTGTTCCAGCAGGGTAGAAATGAATAAATCAGTTGGCAGGGCAGAAAGCAGGTTGCCTTGCCGACTAATCCAAAATAGGAAGGAAACAAAAGCGATGAACATTCAGATTAACCGTTGGAAGATTCTTATTGCATCTACGATTATTAACATATGTGTTGGTGCCATTTATGCATTCAGTATTTTCGCCATGCCTTTAACGAACGTATTCCATGTGACTATGCCGGAAATTATGATGGCCTTTACTATTAATGCTGCGATCTCACCTATCCCGATGATCTTGGGAGGGAAATTAGTTGATAAAGGCGGGGCCAAGACTGCGATTATCCTTGGCGGTTCCATGTTTGGTTTAGGATTTATCCTATCAGGCTTAGCTACGGCTCCTTGGATGTTGTACATTACCTACGGTGTTATTACCGGGTTGGGTCAAGGGATTGTTTATTCAGCAACGATTGGTAACTCTGTTAAACTGTTTCCCGACAAAAGAGGTCTTGCAGCTGGGATTGTAACAGCAGGGTATGGTGGTGGAACCATTGTCATTGCGCCAATTGCCAACGCCCTAATTACAAGTAACGGTGTTCAGTTTGCACTTATTACGCTTGGAATAGCTTTCTTAGTTGTCATTTTAAGCTGCAGCTTTCTAGTAAAAGCTTGTCCGGCCGGGTTTATTCCAGCAGGATGGACTCCACCTGCAGCAGCAGGTCCGAATAAAGGCGGCGTCAATATTGCTTGGAATGAAATGATTAAAAAACCAATCTTTTACGTGATTGCAAGTTTGTTCTTAATCGGCGCTCTTTCCGGAATGATGGTTACCTCAAATGCTTCCGTTATTGGACAGACCATGTTTGGCTTAACGCCTGCAACTGCGGCATTATTTGTAAGTTTATATTCATTAAGTAACTGTACAGGACGTGTCTTCTGGGGAGCAATCTCTGATAAGATCGGCCGTACAAAATGTCTAATGATGATCTATATTGTTATTGCTGCGATGATGTTAACGATCGCATTATCCACTTCTATTGCCGGCTTTGCGGTTGCGATTGTAGGAATTGGCTTATGCTTTGGCGGTACAATGGGAATTTTCCCTTCGATTGTGGGTGAGAAATTCGGAATGAAGTATTATGGTGTCAACTATGGGGTGACCTTTATTGGCTACTCAGGTGCAGCATTCTTCGGCCCTAGAATTGCCAATACAGTGGCTGCAGCAAATGGTGGTCAATTCACCAATGCTTTCTATATCGCGTTAGTGATTTCACTTGTAGGCTTCGCCTTAACTTTTGTGTTCCAAGCAATGGACAAGAAGAAACAAACAAACACAACTACACCAAAAGTGGCTTAACTAAAATACTATTAACTTATTAACTTATTGGAGGAAAACGACATGAATATCACAAAATTATTAGGAATCAAATATCCCATTTTTCAAGGAGGTATGGCGCAAATTGCGCTTGCCCCTTTAGCTGGTGCGGTATCCAATGCCGGTGGTTTAGGAATAATCGGTTCTGGCGGACTTACTGCCGATCGTCTTCGTGAAGAAATCAGAAAAACCAAAGAAATTACCAACAAACCATTTGCAGTTAATTTAATGCTAATGATGAAAAATATCCCGGAACTAATTGAAGTAGTCATTGAAGAAGGCGTAAAAATTGTTACAACAGGTGCAGGTACACCAGCACCTTATATGCCCATTTTCAAAGAACATGGAATTACAGTCATTCCAGTTGTTCCCTCTGTGAAAATTGCTAAGAAAATGGAAGCATTAGGCGTTGATGCCATTGTCGCTGAAGGCACGGAGGCAGGCGGTCACGTAGGTGAAACAACAACTATGGCGCTCTTACCTCAAGTAACCAGTGCGGTTTCCATCCCTGTTATTGGTGCGGGTGGTATTGCAGATGGACGTGGTATTGCGGCCGCATTTGCTTTAGGTGCACAAGGTGTTCAAGTGGGAACACGTTTCTTAGCAACAGTAGAATGTCCAACACATGAAAACTTCAAACTTGCAGTAATCAATGCAGATGATACAAGTACTACTGTTACAGGGCGCAGCCTAGGTGGACCCGTACGAAGCATTAAAAACAGCATGATTGCTGAATTCCAAGAGCTTGAAAGACAAAATGCTTCGCGTGATGAACTAGAAAAAATTTCATTAGGGTCATTACGTAAAGCCGTGTTTGAAGGTGACACAGATCGTGGATCGGTAATGGCTGGACAAATTTGTGGTTTAGTCCAGGAAATTACAACGGTTGAAGAAATGATTACTAGTATGTTTGCAGAAGCACAAGAAGTATTAAATAACCTTGGTAAAATTACTGTTATGGAAGAAGAAAAAGAGTTAGTACTAGTTTAAAAGTTTTGTTTTAAATCAAACAGTGCCTTAAGTCTAAGGTACTGTTTTTTTTGTATTTAATGAATTTGTCATAATATATCTACCGTCATGATAGTGCTATATCTTTATAATTAAGGAATGAATAATAGCAGAAGGGTGTTGATAAGAATGAAGAAAAAGGTGATTGAGAAATCTAAAAGTAACTTTAAGGTTCAGGACATCAACGATTTGCCTTCTACCTTATTCGTAACGGATGCAAAGGGAAATATTCTAATATCCAATGATTTTACCGCACTGACAATTGGTATCTCACTAGATGAATTATTAAAAATGAACGTTCAAGATTTAGTGAAGGCCGGTTATTATAAACGTTCTATTACAATGGAAGCAATTGAAACCAAGCAAAGGGTATCACGGGCTGTTGATACCAACCGAGGGTTCCATATTAAATCGACGGCAACTCCTATCTTTCAAAAGGATGGAGAGCTCCGGCTTGTGGTCACCACCTCCAATGAATATAACGGAAAATTCCCTATAGCCACTGAACCCACTAACATACAAAATATAAATGGTAAAAGTAAAACAGATATACAGGACACTAGAGCAGAAATTAGTTTTGTCGCCGAGAGCCTGGCGATGAAGCAAATTGTAAAGGTCTGCAATCAAATCGCCTCCTATGACAGCAAGGTTTTAATTTATGGCGAGTCAGGTACCGGGAAGGAAGTAGTTGCCCGCTATATCCATCAGAAAAGTGATCGATCTCAAGGTCCGTTTGTTACCATCAATTGTGCGGCAATCCCGCCAACTTTATTTGAACAAGAGTTGTTTGGCTATGAGAAAGCTGCTTTCCTCGGGGCAGATGTGAAGAAGAAAGGCATCATTGAGTTGGCGAATGATGGCGTTTTGTTCCTAGATGAAATTGCTGAAATGCCGCTCGAAATGCAAGCGAAATTGCTTAGGGTAATCGATAATAATGAAGTGAGACGAGTGGGCGGCGTGCAAAATGTGCCCATCAATTGCCGGATTATTGCTGCGACCAACCGTGATTTATGGAAGATGGTGAAAAAAGGAATGTTCCGGGAGGACTTATATTATCGGATTAACGTCATTCCTATTCATATTCCACCACTTCGTAATCGGAAATTGGACATTGTTGGATTAATATCCTACTTCTTAGCGGAATTTAATGAGAAATATCAAGATAAGGTCGTCCTTAGTGCAGATGAGTTTCAAAGAATACTTAAATCTGATTGGCCTGGAAATGCCAGAGAACTAAGAAATTATGTCGAGCGTCTGGTTGTCATTGAGCAGCAAAGCATCCAACAGTCTGCGGAGGATGCTGTGACTGATTGGTTTGCAATTGACCATTTTATTAAAAGGAATCTGGATAAACAATGTACATTAAAAGATTTTACATCGATTGTTGAGGGAAGATACATTAAACATGTGCTCGACGCGTATAGTGGAAATGCGACAGAAGCCGCAAAAAGATTAGGCGTTGATCGATCGGTTATTTATCGAAAGTTAAAGAAGATGGATAATGCCCTTGGTAAATAGCCTTATTTCGAGGAATTAGAAGAAACAAAAAAGACTCTGTCTAAAGCCGCAGTCAGGAAAATCAGCTCCTGACTGCGGCCTTTTTTTATACCAGGGTACCAGCACTTTAACATTAATAGGTAAATTCTCTTGGTATTAAAGAAGTTGGAAATAGGTTGTGGGAAAACACACATCTAAAATCCCATAATCCATGTTAATATGTATATTATATTAAATTTTTTGGGAGGTTAAGAAACATGCAAATTACTTTGAAAAACCCGAATACGGCCCAAAAGGACACATTGGTTCAAACAACCTTTTCAAGAACAAATCCGTTTCAAGCAAAAGTTCTTCGGAATATTGATTTAAATGGATCAGGTTCTAATAAAGAAACAAGGCATATTGAGTTATCACTAGAAGGGTCAGGCCTTTCTTATGTACCGGGTGATGCTCTTGGTATTATTCCTTCCAATGATCCAGACCTGGTTGCCTCACTACTTGAGGAAATGCATTGGGATGAAGAAGCACTTGTTACGATCAATAAGCAAGGTGAAAATTTACCATTAGCGGAAGCGCTTACCAATTACTTTGAAATTACCTTACTTTCAAAAAAGATTTTACAGCAGGCTGCTGCATTTACAGAAAATGAAGAGTTACAAACGCTTCTCTTGGTTGAAAATACAACTCAATTGAAAGAATATTGCTATGGCCGAGATTTGCTTGATATGTTACGTGAATTCGGTCCATGGAAAGCTACTGCCCAAGAAATGGTCGCTATCTTAAGAAAAATGACACCGCGCCTCTATTCAATTGCAAGCAGCATTGCAGCGAATCCCGAGGAAGTTCATTTGACTATCGGTGCTGTTCGCTACACAGCTCATGGACGGGATCGTAAAGGGGTTTGTTCTATTTCATTTGCTGAACGGTTGAAAGAGGGAGATACAATTCCAGTCTTTGTTCAAGCAAATAAACATTTCCATTTGCCAGAGTCTTCTGACCAAGATATTATTATGGTTGGACCTGGGACAGGTATTGCACCATTCCGTTCTTTTTTACAAGAACGTGCCGTGAATAAAGGAACAGGCCAGTCATGGCTGTTTTTTGGAGACCAGCATGCGGCTTCAGATTTCCTTTATCAAGATGAATTGGAAAAATATCAGCAAGATGGGATACTGACTAAACTAGATGCGGCATTTTCCCGCGACACAACTCAAAAAGTCTATGTTCAAACTAAAATGCTTGAACATAGTAAAGAACTATTTGAATGGCTTGAAAAAGGCGCTTATTTCTACGTTTGCGGGGATAAGGAATATATGGCGAAAGACGTCAATGAAACACTTATTAACGTAATTGAAAATGAAGGATCAATGAGCCGCGAAGAAGCAGAGGCCTATCTAAAAGATATGCAGAAGCAAGGTCGTTACCAACGTGATGTCTATTAAGAGATTTGTATAAAAATAACAGCAACCACCCTTCGTTCCGGTTAGAACGAAGGGTTTTTTTATAGTGAACACCCAGGCGGTGCCAGGTACGGTAAACATTAGCAGGTCTTATTTTTGAATTCTATAAAGTGTATTTAGGTAGGGATAGATTCGCTTAAAGCGAATATATACTTAATAGAATGTTATAAATGAGGGGGAGGAAGTATGTTGTCACCTAAATCAAGATTTGAAACCATTAATGGAATGGAAATTCATTTTACCGAATGGGGTGATCCACAGAAACCAACGGTGGTTTGTTGGCATGGTTTAACCCGGAACGGGCGGGACTTTGATATTTTAGCCCGGCAATTGGCACAAGATTATCATATCCTTTGTCCAGATACGATGGGGCGAGGATGGAGCCAATGGAGTTCTTCCGCAGATAAGGATTATTGTTTTGAAAATTACAGTAACGTGGCTATTGGATTATTAGACCAGTTAGGGATTGAGCAGGTCCGTTGGATTGGGACCTCGATGGGAGGAGCGATTGGGTTACGAATTGCCGGAACACCTCTTCATCAAAATCGTATAACCAGCTTAATTTTAAATGACATTGGTGCAGGTGCATCTGACAATGCTGTTCAAGATATTGAAGGTATCAAACGAATTATTAGTTATGTTGGAACTCCTCCGCAATTCAAAACCTTTTCCGAATTAAAGAATTATTATCAAACTATTTATGCGGCATTCGGTCTGGCCAATGAGCAGGAATGGACTGATTTTACCCGAAATTCTTGCAGACGAACGAATGAGGGAGGAATTAGTCCGAATTACGACCCGAACATCGTGTTACAATTTCAGCACACGGAGGATTTAAACCTCTGGAGCCAGTGGGAAGCTATTCAATGTAAAACTTTACTCATCCGAGGGGAGAAATCAGATGTATTGCCCTTAGATGTAGCGCTAAAGATGCAACAAAAACCAAACTGTCAATTGGTATCCATTCCAAAACTAGGACACGCACCAGCATTAAATACGGAAGAGCAAATCTCCATCATAGAGAATTTCTTGAGATGATACTCAAGAGTCTTTATGGATTACAAAAAAGTAAAAGGGAAACTACCAATTAGCGTAGTTTCCCTTTTCAGATTTGATGAAGGTTTTTTTAAACACGATTTTTTTGATAATAAACAGTTGCTCTTGTTAATCTACAGATTCAATTGCAATTGGTAGAAAAAGTATAATGTGGGATATAGCCTTATTTAGTGAATTATTTAAGAACGTTTTCATTTTTAAAACCTTAATTGAATAAAATTTGATACAATAAAAAGTATTTTATTTTAAAGTGAGGTGAATGAGTTGATTACTTTAACAAAAAAAGAAATTATGTTTATTGGATTTATGTTATTTTCAATGTTATTCGGTGCAGGAAATTTAATTTTCCCAGCATATTTAGGACAAGCTGCTGGAGAAAATATCTGGCAAGCGGTGATTGGATTTATCATTTCAGATGCGGGTTTCGCTGTACTAGCTTTTATTGCTATTGCAAAGGCAGGGACATTCGATTCGTTAATAAATAGAGTTCATCCTATATTTGCTTTACTATTTCCAATGGCCATTTATTTGTCGATCGGACCTGGACTGGCCATTCCACGTGCAGGCAGTCTTGCATTTGAAATGGGAGTAAAACCATTTTTACCAGGTACCATCCAGTCTTCACCATTCGGACTTTTGGTTTATACAATTGTATTTTTTAGTATCGTCTTTTGGTTCGCCAAATCGCCTTCTAAATTGGTAGACAGATTTGGAAAGATTTTAACTCCTTCATTATTAGTTTTAATTATCATCGTATTTATCAAATCTCTATTTACAGATTTATCTAGCTTTAAAGGAGCTACATTAGCTTATAAAGAGAATCCATTCTCACAAGGGTTTTTAGATGGATATCAAACAATGGATGCCATAGGCGCATTAATTTATGGAATCGTATTTATCAATATTTTTAAAAGTAAAAAAATTAGTAATCAAAAATTACAAGTTAAATATTTAGCCTGTTTTGGACTTATTTGTGGTCTGCTTTTAACAATATGTTATCTTATTATTGCGTACTTAGGAGCATCCACTTCCATTATCGGAAACGTTGACAATGGAGCAGTAATATTGAGTACTGTGTTACAACAACTTTTTGGTCAAAGTGGAACGATTGTTTTAGGATTAATTTTCACATTGGCTTGTTTAAGTGTTTGTATAGGATTAATAACATCGTGTGCTCAATATTTTTCAAGCATTTTCCCGAAATTATCGTATATTAAATGGGCCATTCTTTTATGCTTGGTCAGTGGGTTTGTCGCAAACCTTGGCCTTTCACAAATATTAAAAGTATCTATCCCAGTGCTGGGTTTATTGTATCCAATGGCCATTACCTTAATTATCTTAGGCCTTTTACATGATAGATTACCCTTTAATAATCGGCCGGTTTATGTAGTAACCATCGGCCTAGTTGGATTATTTAGCTTGATTGATGTCGCCAATTCAACATTTTTTAATGGTACATTTTCAGAAGTATTATCCTATGTTCCAATGCAGGATAAAGGCTTTGGTTGGGTGATTCCTGGTTTGATTGGTTTCACAATTGGAAGTATTTTTGAAAAATTAACATATAGTAAAGTTACGTCTGTTAAGAAAGCAGCCTAAACTTAAAAAAATCCTAATTAACATTGACTCAGTTACTGTTAATTAGGATTTTTCTATTATTAGCACTTGAATTTACTAATTCCAAGGTGGGTTAAAGTGGCGGCCGATGCGTACCATATTAATAAATGCTGATTCCCGCATCTGGTATCATGAGGGTCCGATCTTATCGGATGGGAGATCAGGTTAAGCACCCGATCAGAATAAATAGTCGGAAAACCTCCGCTTAATTAGTAAATAGCATTAATACTAGCTTCAATAGACGGAGAGATTCCGCCTATTGACTTAAAAGACAAGAAAAAAGGCAATATAGCTTTGCATAACCGGAATAATTCCGCTTATATCCCCCGAAATGGGCTTCATTCTGCATATAGCCGGAAAACCTCCGCCTTTAATTTCGCCGGTTCCCCAATTAAGGACAAGACTTCTTATTTCAATAGATTCCAAGAGAACCTCATTTTGCTGCGTCACGGTGAACCGTACCATTATCTTTTAGCGGAAAATTAAAAAACCAATAATTGTAATTTCACTTGGGGTATTATGTCGATTTTTGATATGATTAATTAGAGTAATCTAGAAGTTTTCTTTTATTTATGGGTAGAGTGGAAGGATAGATTTGTGAAAATTTTTCGGTGAAAATTGTAAGAGGAATAGGGAGTGGATTATATGAATCAATTTCTTCAGATGGGTGCCAATACAGTTTTAAGTTCCCCAAAAGGTACTATTACTGTTAGCTACGAAATTTCCAATTCGATAGAGATTTCCTTAACAGCGTTCCTTTTAACTGATTTAGACAGGGTACAGGGAGATAGTGGGATTATATTTTATAATCAACCAGAGAGCTCTTCTGGTGTAGCTACCTTAATACCGTCTGAGAAAGTAGGCAATACAAAAGTACATAAGCTTAATTTTGACTTGAGTAAAGCCCCTGAAGGTATTTCAAAAATAGCTATAACTCTTACAGAGGATAATTGTACGGGATTTTCAAATGTAAAGAATTTAAAGGCAGAGATAGGCACCGACCAAAATATTATTCAGTTAACCCCATCTAGTTTCAGAAATGAAAATGGAATCGTAGTATTAGAATTATACCTAAGGAATGGCCAGATAAAAGCAAAATCGATCTGGCGGGGATTTGATTCCGGGCTTGAAGGGTTATGTAAAAATTATGGTGTAGAGGTTGAAGCGGATGAGAAAACCATGCCATCTGAACCTAAAACTATTCAAAAACAAACCGCAAAAGAACCTAATACGCCTCAAACTGTTCCTGAAAATAACACTATGTCACTGATAAGCCTTGAAAAGGTAAAGGGTAAGATAAGTCTCGAAAAAGGTCAAAAGCCAGTGATCATTGAAAAAACACCAGAAATTACGGCTACAGTATCTTGGAAGACTGGGACAGATTATGATATATATGCTTTAGTCTATACAAAGAATGGTAAGCAGATAGATGTTGCTATGTTTGGGGCAAAAGGAACACCTCCGCTCAGAAGTTTTGGAAACGGAGCAGTGGAACATATGGGGGATGTTAGGGGGAATAGCGGATCAACTAAGACGGAAGTTATTAAATTAAGGTTAAATAATGATATTCTCGCAGTTGTTCCTGTGGTTTATTCTGCTCAGTCAAATGGGACAGGCTCATTCTATAGATACAAGGTGTCCATGAGTATAGATAATCATAATGGAACCTCAGTTACCATATCTGCAAAAAATGCAAATAATAATGATAGAATTTATTCCTGTGTACCCGGAATACTTCAAAATACACCAGAAGGAGTAATTATAAGCCCATTGGAACTTTATAGTACACCGAACTCGGAGCATAGACCTAAACTTAGGATGGGGTTTTCAGGTATGGTAGAAGTTATAATGGATGAAGGTCCAATAAATGATTACAAGTAGACTAGAATTAGGAATGCCTCATATAGATGCACCGATGTGAACCGTACCATAAGTAAATGAAGTTTTTAGCCAAATGCCTCTCCTTAAGGTTGGGGAGGCTGGAACATAATAAGTTTTTTCAAGGAAATAGAAATGATAAGAATAGTATTGTCGAAATATAAAGAAAATACATTGACATATTTAGGGATTCTATTAAACTAAAAATAGTTCTATTCATTTTTTTTAATTAGCTACAATACAAGTCTCCAATTGCCCTTCACTTTCTCCCTTGAAGCCGCATTAACCCTCTTTTTTTACTCGCATTAACACTCATTAATTTTAAAAATCTGTCTAAAGTTCAAATGAATAAATAATGGAGATGATTCATTCGTGGCATCGTGGCATCGAATATGTATGCTATTAAATACCTGTGTTGTGGACGTTCTGCATTTGAAAATGAATATTCCAAAACTCATGAGAAATTCCTCTTTTGTGTGAATTTAGAGTTTCGAAAACAATTGAGAAATATACCGAAGCCAATGTTGAGGAAGAGAAGAGTGGAGGGCGCGGTATATTAATATTGGGAAATGAAATAAAGAATTTAAAGGGTGCTGTAAAAGACATGACCATTGGATAGGAGGAAGGATTCTATGGGTTTTGAAGAAGAATACCAGTCCTTTATGAATGCTCACTTGCAAGCAAGAACCGGTGAACGGTTTCGGCGCTTACAAGAAGGTCACAATCAGGCTGAAATGTTGTTTTTGAAGCAAGTGTGGTGGCCATCATTTTACCAGTTTAGCTATCTTCATCCATAATATGAAGTCGATGATTTCAAGGATGGCAAAAGGTATTTGGATTTTGCTTATATTCGTCCCGCCATCCGGATTTGTCTTGAGGTGGACGGATATGGCCCTCATTTGAAGAACATAAGCAGATGGCAATTTTCCGACAGCCTGGTCCGTCAGAATCAGTTGGTGATTGACGGATGGACCGTGATAAGCTTTTCGTATGATCAAGTTAAAGAGGAACCTCGTCGATGCCAACAGATTGTTCAGCAAGTGATTGGCCGATGGCTGGGTAATGAACTAGACCAGACCTCTCTGTCCTTAATCGAAAAGGAAGTGCTTCGGCTAGCGATTCGAATGGGAAAAGCCATATCCCCTATAGAAGTCGAGAAGTATTTGAAGCTAAGTGACAAGACGGTAAAAAAAGTACTTTCTCAACTAGTCGTGAAGAAGATGCTGATTCCCGCATCTGGTATCATGAGAGTCCGCTCTTATCGGTTGGCAGATCAGGTTAAGCATCCGATCTGATAGATAGACGGAAAAATTCCGCTTAATTAGTAAATAGCATGAAAACTAGCTTTAATAGACGGAGAGATTCCGCCTATTAGCTCAAAAAACTATAAAATGGGAAATCTAGCCATGCATAACCGGAAAAACTCCGTCTATATACCCCGAAACGAGCGCCATTCTGCATTTAACCGGAAAACCTCCGCCTATTTACTTTCGTTGGTTACCCAATTATGGACAAGGCTTCTTATTTTTTAAAGAAGTTGATGTGATATTGGCAAAAAGGAAAATGAGCTTAACAGAACTTTCGGAGCGGGTTGGAATTACTATGGCGAATCTCTCCATTCTGAAAAATGGGAAAGCAAAAGCGGTTCGGTTTTCAACATCAGAAGCGATATGTAAGACTTTGGATTGTCAGCCGGGTGATATTTTGGAGTAAAAAAGTGACGAAGACCCTAAATAAAAACAGACAACAACTTTCTTCAACCAACGGGATTAGATAGTGAAAACGCAAAGAAGGGATAGCGATTAAGCTATCCCTTCTTTGCGTTCATTATAATTATTTAATTAGAGAATTCCATCGAGAGATGCATTGATATTAGTGACTAAAAATGTGATGTGTTTTGCAATGTTTTCTGGATCTGAAAAGTCTCTTCTTATTGATGATTGATGATTAGATGACCATTTGTTGCATTGCATGAAAGTTTGTCTTTGTCGTATTTGTATTTAAATCAGCTAGTGGGTAAAAAAACTGTAACTTCGGTCCCTTTTTTTACTTCACTTTTAATCTTTATCGTACCATTATGTTTTTCAATAATACGGTTGGAAGTTAATAATCCCAGTCCTGTTCCCTTTTCCTTGGTTGAGTAAAAGGGTTCACCTATCTTCTTTAAGCGTTCTTTCTTAATCCCACATCCGTTGTCAATAAAGATAATTTTTACTCCACTTTCTGGAACATTCCTCAAATATATATGAATGTCCCCATTACTTCCAATCGCTTCAATCGCATTTTGAAAGATATTAATAAACACTTGTTTAATTTCATTTGGATTACACATTATTTGGTAAGAACAATCTAATTCTGAGTGAATATTAATATTCTTTAGGTTGGTTTGACTTTCAAAAAGAGTAATCACATTTCTAACAAGAGTATCAATATTTTGAAGAGACTTTAGTGAGTTTTGGTTTGGTTTCGCTAATGATAAGTATTCAGAAACAATCGACTCAATTCTCGATATTTCACTTAACATGATTTGTACGTGGTTGGGATTAAACTCTCGTTCTTGATTAGCTAACTGTATGAACCCTTTTATTGAAGTTAGCGGGTTCCGTATTTCATGTGCAACACCAGCAGCAAGCTCACCTACCACAGCAAGCTTTTCAGATCTTAACACTAGGTCATACGCCTTCTTTTGTTCTGTAATATCACGGCCTATAACCAATAAATTTTTCCTGCTGCCGTCTGCAAAAAAAGTAGGAACCTTGATAATATCAAATGTAGCGGAGAATTGATTTTCGATAGCAAGATCCAATTCGAATCGATAAGCTATACCCTTATCCCATGAAATGTCATCGTCCGAAAAGCAATTTTGAAAGTTTCTAAACCATTCATTTTGGGAAAAAAGTTCGTCTAGATGTTTATTCCTATAATCAATGTTTTCCAATTTAAATAAGGCTTTAGCATACTGATTCATTTCGATAAATCTTCCAGTGCCATCCTGAATATAAATTAAATCAGGCATTGAATTGATAAGGGCTAGGATTTGTTGTTCATTGTCCTTTCTTACTTCTTCCTTTTTCGCATTATCGTCTCTTTCTACTGATCTGCTATAGCGAATTTGCAGGAAAGCTACTAGAAAGGTTACAGAAAGTGTAAATAAAAAGTAAAAAAAGTCACCATTGTGATAAGTATAATTAAGACGATCACCGTATTTATAAAAATGAGCACCTATAAAAATACTAAGTATACTCATTAAAATGACTGGGCGGTAATCATGATATAAAGATAAAATAAAAATGACTAAAAAAATGAGGTAGAAATTAGAGATGACAGGCTCATTATCTATAAGTACAAATGTTACAAATGACATCCCCAGTACACATAAATACATTGTCTGCTCAATAAAGAGTTTCTTGTAAATAAAAATCGATATGGTTCCACATACTAAAATTCCACTACCAAAAAGGATACTGATAAAAGTAGGATCTTTATGTTTTAAAATTTGGACTAACATACATAGGATAAAACAGCCCCATAAAATACGGATTAACAAAACATTTTTACTATGAATTCTTTGATCATTCACCTTTTATTCCACCTCTGAGAAATGCATGAGCTTTCTACTACTGAACATGATATTTTGCTTCAATAATAAACATTTTACCTGTAGATGCCATTAATGACTATGAGAAATATCCAAATAAAATAACACGGCAAAAAAAATATGATTATTACGAACAATTTTGTTGAGATTTGACCAACATAACATAAAGAGCAGATAAAAAATTGAAAGGTATATAATCGAACCACATTTGACATTTTTAAGCTAATTAAAAAGCTTTTCTAATAAAGCGAATGGTGATGTATTTTAAGGGAGGCTTAAAGCAATGGCAGAAATCAAATTCGAAATAAAAGAAACTGTGGGGACTTTGTCTCAGTCCCCTAAAGGCTGGAACAAAGAACTCAATCTTATCAGTTGGAACGGAAAAGAACCAAAGTTTGATTTACGTGATTGGGCACCTGAACATGAGAAGATGGGGAAGGGTATTACGTTGACGGCTGAGGAGTTAAAAGCTTTGAGAGATTTGTTGAATGAGATGGGATTGTAGGTAATAGGGTAAGGCGCCTGACCGCCATTGCATTAAAGCTTTAGCATACTGGGGGTCAGGCGCCTTTTTAGGTCAAGTAAATTAAGGATTGGATATTATTTTAGGTAATATTTATCTCTAAAGGAAGTGTCAGCAATCCTGTCTACATAAAATTCATCGTTCCAATATTTGATTACAGTAACACTGCAATTATCATGGTGAGTATAACCGCTCATTTTTGCTAATTGCATTAAGTAGTTGCCAATGGTTACACCATGTGAAAATACTAGAACATTTCCACCTTCGTTTTTATGCTTTTGAATGATTTCATCGATAGCAGAGCTTGTTCGTGTGAAAAGCTGTAGGTAGGATTCTCCTTCAGGTGCTGACATATTTAGATCCTTAAGACTAAATAATGTCTTTAGAATATCTCCAAATTGAGCTTGAATTTCCGTTTGTAATAGGGTTTCCAACACACCAAAGTTCATTTCCTTTAGACGTGGATCAGTAATGATGGGGATGTTTCGATGGCCAATGGCATACCTAGCCGTATCTACTACTCTCTGGCTTTCACTTGCGTAAACGGCTTTAAATTCTAAATCAGATAAACCAAAACCTACCGATTGAGCCTGTTTAATTCCTTTATCCGTAAGAGGTGAATCACAAAATCCCTGTAGTCGTTTCTCTACATTAAAATGGGTCTCTCCATGCCGGACAAAATATAATTTCACTTCTTTTTCAGTGGACACGTGTAACCACCTGCTTTGTATTGGATTTGAATGATTGATAAAATGAATTTTACCACACCTTTCGATTAGTTTGTATAAATACACCAGGCATTTCCAATCCAATCAAGATGGTGATGTATTACTTTAGGAAATGTTTGTATGGATTGGAGTTTTCTTTTTGGAAAAAGTATGGGCAAAAATAAATGCAGTATTAATTGCAGATGATCCAAAGACATTTATAACTAGAAGAACATCAGAAGTCAATCTTGAATTTGGGGGGATTCGTGGGGACCGCCATTTTGGAATAACCAGTAAGGCAGATTCAAGACAGCCGATGTATCCAAAAGGAACAGAAATTCTAAACCGACGTCAAATAACGATTGTGTCTGGGGAAGAATTAGACAGGATTGCAGAAGAATTAGGGGTTACATCTATTCGGCCTGAGTGGTTAGGGGCTAATGTCTTGGTCAAGGGATTTCCGGAATTAACAAAACTCACCATGGGTTCACGGATCCTTTTTCCAAGTGGAGCAGGATTAATATGTATGGGTGAAAACCAGCCTTGTACCTTACCTGGCGATAAAATCCAAAAGCATTATGAAGAACATGAGAAGTTATCCCTCCGTTTTGTACGTGCAGGTTATAAGCGGCGGGGGATCGTATGTGCAGTAGAAAGGCCAGGAATCATTCACGAGCATGATGATGTTCAGATTTTGATTAATGATTATGTAAATCCGATGCAATAAATAGGAGGGAATTCGGATTGGTTAGCTGTGAAACTTCATAAGAGACTTCTAATAATAAACCATTTAAAATCCCTACTAAGATAGCGACAATCAAGAGAGCAACGAAACTATTAAGCTTAAATTTCATATTTGAACTAACAACAGGATCACTCCGACTGCTACCCAAAGTATCGGTAACCATTCCATGTTTTAACCTCCCGTTGCCTTTTTTATTATTTGAACCTATTTACTATACAAGGCACGGAATCTAAAACCTCTTCTAAAAGCATAAAAAAACGCCATATAAATGGCGCTTATTACATTAATCATTATGACGCTTTCTCCGCGTATTGCTTGCATTGCCTGTTAAATTGGATACAGCATTTGAAGTTGCATCTACAGCACTCATAGCAACATTCTCAGTGGTTTCTAATGCACTGTGCACGACATGAAACGCAGCACCTGCAGTTTCTTTAATGCCTTCTGAGACACTTTGATTATTAGTTTTTGTTTGGTCTGACATTTTGTTTCACCTCCTAAACAGAAATAGGTTATGTAGAAAAAGGACGATTATTCAAGTAAAGTGTGCGAACATTGTAATCATTGCGTAACTAAGGCTCGCAAACTATACTAGCAGTAATAAGTGCACCTCAAACCTTTGCTAACATCTCGATATTTATTGGGTTATACTGATTTAGAGCAGAGAAATGTAGCGGACCTTAGTAATGAGAGAGGAGGAAACGATGAAAAGTTCGTTACCTCCTCTCTTTTTTAGATAGGCAGCTTATGGGGATTCATAGTTATATAAATTTCGTTAATCTTGTCATCGCTTATATAAAAACTAATAATGCTTTGAAGCGTGCCATTCATGTAATTCACAATTGCTGGCTGACCATTGACTGTTTTTACCTTAAAATAATAATCGTCTGGGGCTTTTTTTAGAATACCAAATAAAAAGGCCAATACGTGGGATAGGGATACAACAGGACGAACGGCAGCTTTAACTTTTCCACCGCCATCCGAGTATAGTGTGACTTTTTCAGAAATGAGGTCTAATAAGGCGTCCGTATTTTGCATTTGAAAGGCCTGGATAAAGCGATGGATCATCGACTTATTCTTCTCATAATCTAAGCTTTCGTCATCAACGCGTGAGATTTTTTGTTTTGCTCGGCTGAAAACCTTCCTACAGTTTTCTTCCTTTTTTTCAATGATGTTTGCAATCTCTAAATAAGAGAAGCCTATTACCTCTCTTAAAAGAAGGACTGCTCGTTCATCTGGTGTCAAATGTTCCATCATCCGTAAGTAAGCAATACTCAATCCCTCTTTCTGTAGAACCACTTCGGATGGATCCATTTCATGTGCTTTTTCATGCATGAGCGGCGCAGGATTCCATGGACCCACGTACTGCTCTCGTCGGTGCCGCGCCAACTTTAATAAATCTAGACAGCGGTTGGTCATGATTTTACAGAGATAGGCTTTCTTGTTATCTATGTTTTGCTCCGTTAGTTGGAACGCTTTTAAAAAAGTATCCTGCACAATGTCCTCTGCGTCCACTACCGAACCTAACATCCGATAACCGATTGAAAACAACAATGGTTTGTATTGTTGATAGTCTTCATTACCGATTTGCATTTATTTCACCTCTGTTCGTTGTGCGGCTCCATGCCTAATGAGTGTTACAAATGAGAAGGAGGTCTTTGGCTGCTTGTTTGCCACTGCTGGTTGCTCCTTCTGCCAAAATGGAATCTAGAGAAGCCCAGTCTCCTGCTATATATAATCCAGGAATTTCCGTTTTAGAACGGTGTAACTCTTCCTCATCACCTATTCGAGGTAAGCGTTGGTTAACGGAAATTTGGGGTAGAAAGCGACTGGTAATCACATATTTTTGCCATCCTGGCTGCATCTTTTCTAGGAATTTTTCAAGTTCGGTTTTTACCTTACGGGAGTCTATGGAATCATCTGGGTGATGGTATTTGAATACATGAAGTACGGCACACTTTTTATCATCAGAAAGGCGGGCATAAGGTGAATGGACGGAATAATAGAAGGGATCGGTGATGCCCATGGCAAACAATCGTTTTGGATTAGGTAGCTGGGTTAAAGCAACATCTAATGTAGCGCCTTTGATAGGTTTTATTTGAGTGAAAAAATTACTCTGGTTATGGGTCGCTTTGTCAGCTAGCAGTTTTTGGAGTTCATGGGGCCCTGTTGTACTAATCACATACTTTGAACGAATTTCCACGTCATTTAATAGAACTATTTTAAAATGATTAGGTTCAACTGGGTCAATCAGTTTTACAGCTGTATGGGATTGCACCTGAACACCTGAAATAACTGCTTTATTGTGGAGTTGGTCAATGATCGTCTGCCAACCTTCATCTAAATAAAGGACCCCGCCCATGGCTGTCTTCAAGTGAGATATCATTATTTTTGCAGTAACTTGTTCAGGAGCGTGACAATAGGTTGCTAGTCTTCCTAATAAATAAAGTAATGACTGAACCTTTTTTGATAGGACGGCTTGCTCTACCCATTGCTGGAAGGCTTGCTGCGCTAACTTTTCGGGATCAACACGGATAACTTTCGTCATAGTGTTGATCCATTCTAATCTTTCCCTCCATGTTAAAAAATTGGTTGTGAAAATTCCTAGAGGTGAAAAGGGTGCTGGATATTCGATATTATTTTCAATGACCGTTCCACTTAGTTTGGGTGATGTTCCATTAATATTTATTCCTAATTCTTCGAGAATTGGTATGGCTTTTCCTTTTTTATAAAGGGCATGGGGACCAAGATTAAAATATTGCTGTTTCATCTTATCGGTCCTGGCCCTGCCTCCAACCTTAGTTCCTTTTTCTAAAAGTAATACAGACAAATTGCTTTTAGCTAGATAATTGGCTGCTACATAACCAGCCAATCCACCACCGACAATCACAACATCCCATTTTTGAGTCATAAATGTACCTCCTTATTTCGTTCATACGTATGACGAAGAAGGGGGAAGGTATGTGACAAAATTTTATTAATGATAAGCTAATTGATTGGCTGTACAATAAGAAAAGGGCGTCTTCCTTTTTTAAGGAACGGAGAGAAGCTGCGGCTGCCCTCCTTAATACTTGTTAAACTATTAACGAGCACTGCAAATAAAAAAAGAAGCAGGGACTCGTTAAGAGCCTGCCAAATTTCTTTTCATAATATGTTAACAAATGTTAAGAAGAATAAATACTAGCTAAAATACATAATTACAAAGCTTGCCGATCTTCTCTACTTCCACTGAAACGATGTCACCAGATTTCATGGGACAACTGCCAGCAGGTGAACCAGTAGCCAAAACATCACCAGGCTCCAGTGTCATAATTTGTGAAACCCAACTGATAAGGAAAGGAATGGATAATGACATCTGGTTCGTATTACCATCTTGTACGACCTTGCCGTTTAAAGTCGTAACTATACGTAAATTGGTTGGATCTATACCTGTCACAAGACAAGGACCCAACGGACCAAAAGTGTCAAAGCCTTTGCCTCGTGTAAACTGTGGATCTTTTTTCGTAAGATCTCTTGCTGTTACATCGTTAAATATAGTACAGCCAAATACATAATCCAATGCATCTTCTTCTTTAATATTTTTGCCACGTTTGCCAATAACCAGTGCTACTTCTCCTTCCATTTCCACCTGCTGCGTTAAGTTATTTGACGGAAGAATAATCTCCCCTCGGTCTGGAATCAAGGAAGAGGTAGGTTTTAAAAATAAAAAAGGTTCTTTGAGATTGGCTGTCCCCCGGTCTCTTTTGCGTGTGCTGCATATGTCCAGCCGAAATTAACCACTTTTGAGGGGTTTACCGGCTCTAGGATTTTCACATCATCATATTTAACTCTTACACCGTCAAATTTTAGTTGATTGTCTACAATTTCAGTAAAATTACTAGTCAATTGTAAAATTTCATCATCTTCAAGTATTCCGTAAAGTATTCTGCCGTTACCATTTTGATAACGAACGATTGTTTGTGTTCTTTGTAGCAATTGCATTACCATTTTTTTAAACTCCTATCTAACTTAATTGTAGTTCTTTTTGATTAAGATTTACATTTACATCTAATGGGGAAATTGGTTCAAGGTAAACCATCTCAGTTAGGATCTTATAGCCATGAATAGTATTAAAAGCTTCTCTAGCTTCATTTTCCGTATCGTATTCATATATTTTAGAGCATCTTCCATCTGAAAACACTGTGATTACCCACATATAAAAGCACCTCTCCTTTTTATAATGATAAAAAACAAGGCTGTGAAGGATGTAGATTCCCAGCCTTGTCTGCTATTTTTATACAACTTACTTTGCCCACAGTCCAAAGAAAAGGCTTGCAAGTACAAGGATGATAGCTCCACCCAAACGGGTAGCTAACTGAGCATAGGACATTAAAATCATTCGATTAGATGCGCCTAATATTTCAAGATCACCCGATCCTCCGCGGTTAACGTGACATAAACCTCCGGCGATTGCTGCTTCAATTTCATAGAATCCAACCATTTTTGCAAATAACCAACTTCCAATTACAGCTCCAAAAACTGTAAATAAACAGATAACGGCCGTTTGAAGTGATAGTGCATGGACTAATGCGCTAAAATCGGTATAAGTGATACCAACACCTGCTAAGAAGACGAATAACATTTTACCCATCATAAATTCATTAACTTTTTTAACCCCATCTTTTGCACGTTGTGGAATGATATCAAGTGCATTAGCGATGATTAATAGAACGACCATATAAGCGTAAGGGTGAATAGAGAATGGACCAATTTTTGGAATTAAACCAACTCCAATTACATTTGCTAAACCAAAGAAACCAACTGCAACAAGTAAACCAAAGCCAGCATCTTCCATCGTTGCAGTATTTTTTTCTTTTGCTCCGTTCTTTTTCTCAGTAATTTGCCCTTTAATTAATTCGCCATTTCCTGTCCATTTCGGCACTTTCTTTCCAATGCCATTTAATAGAGCACCTACCATAATCGCGAAAATATTAGCAATCGTTAGGATTGTAATGGCAGAAGAATACCAGATTTTAGGATCCTTGCCAGTAACCTGTCCCCAAATTTGGCTCATTGGAATGGCACCAGCACCATTTCCTCCGCCCATGATTGGTAGTGCATAATTCATGATTACATCTTTATAATTGACACCTACAATCAATCCACCAACAATTGCCATGATAAAGGCAACAGCGGTACCAACAAGAACTAATGGGATAAATCCCCCGATTGCTTTAGCTAGAAACTTTCGATTAATAGAAAGAATAGAACTTGTGATAATGACGGCAATAAAGAAGTCAAGCATACCCATATCATCGAAAAGAGTCCTAACTCCACCAGCTACATCTTCCGAAATGACTCCTGTAGATACCAAATAGGAAGCGCCCAAGAAAGCAAGCAGGGAACCGCCGCCAAGATAATCCTTCCAGATTGGAAGCGTGTCGCCAACTTTTCCAAAGAAAAAGCCAACAACAATTAAAACGAGAACATCCCCGGCAAAGCTTACAGGGAAAGATTTTGTCATTGTTCCAGAAGCAAAAATAAGTGCACCGGCAAACCATGCCCATAAAGGCAAACCGTACATATTATAGCTTATAAAGCTTGTCTTTGTAGAGGTCGCTGTCGTTACCTCTTCGAATACCGGTACTTCTTTTCTTAATCCCATTGATATTCCTCCTAAGTTTTTTTCAATTAGTTTAAGTAAGAATGATTACAATTGTTGATCCAGATCTACTAGGTTGGATAACGGCAACAACAAATAGATAATAGCCTATTAGGCGATAAAGGTTAGAAACCGTTTACAAAGTAAGCCTGAAAGTATTCCACTTTCCTTCTCCTTTCCAGTCTTTTTAAAATTATTAAGCTAGGTATAAAATAGCAATATTAGTTTGAAAATTGAATCTTATAAAACTAAGAGTTAAAAAGATTATTATGATATATTTTGAACCTTTTGTTCATGATAAAAGCGAAACGGCCCGTAAATAAATAAAAAGGATGGTAAATTTACCATCCTTTTAACTAGTAACCTATTTTTTTCGATAGATTCTCTCGGGTCGTCCAACCTCACCATAAGACAAATCTGCTCCAATTTGGTCTTTTGCCACAAGGTACTCTAAATACCGACGAGCAGTAGGACGACTAATCCCAATTTTCTTGGCAAGCTTTTCTGCATTTAGACCTTCATCTGTATGATCTAATACTTCTGTCACTTTTTGTAATGTAATCTTATCAATTCCTTTTGGAAGATAAGAATTAAGCTGTTCTTTTTGTCTATCCATTAATTCATCAATTTCTTCTTGGTTTACATGATGATTTTCTTTTTGGATCCTTTTTAATTTACTATGAAACTCTTGATATTTTTCAAGAGAATTTTTCAAACGTTCAAAGACTAAAGGTTTGACGATAAAATCAAAAACACCACTGCGTAGAGCTTCTTTGACAGAGCTAATTTCTCGAGATGCTGTAATCATAATAACATCTGTTTCGTGAAAGTCCTGGCGTATAACTTCTAAAAACTCCAATCCGTTCATATCGGGAAAATAGATATCTAATAACACTAAGTCGGGACGAAGAATGGCTAACTGATCTCTTGCCTCCTGTCCATCTGTGGCTATGCCAATGACTTGGTAGCCAGGAACTTTTTCCATCAGCCGGCGGTTGATTTCTGCAATTCGCACATCGTCTTCTATGATTAATACGGAAATTTCCTCACTTTGATGTTGGTAAGCCATCAGGGATCCTCCTAATATACTATGATTTTGGAATAATAACGGTAAAAACTGATCCACCGTCAGGGTTAGGTGTATATGAAATGTATCCATTTAATTTCTTTATGATTTTTTGAACTAAAAAGAGACCAACACCGTGATTTTCCAACTTTTTAGTAGAAAAACCTCTTTCAAAGATTTTATCTTCGATTTCCGGTGAAATACCAATTCCTGAATCTTCAACTTCTAGTATTAAATCGTTTCCAAAATCGGAAAAGTAAATTTTTATATTTTTTGCTTTAGCTCCAGGTTTCATTACTGCTTCCATTGCATTATCAATGAGATTTCCGATTATGGTTGTCAAACTGTCACGTTCAATACCTTCTGGGATTTCTTTGAAACTACTTTCCCGATCAATATCGAAATGAATTTTTAATTCATTTGCCTGATTAAATTTACCGATTAACAACCCACCGATCATGACATCGGAAATTTCTTGCTTAATGAAATTCAATAGGTTCTGATGAATATCAAATTCTCGGGCAATGAAATCAATCGCTTCTTGGTACGACTGAAGCTGTATAAGTCCTGAAATCATATAGAGCTTGTTTGAATACTCATGTGTTTGAGCACGTAAAGCTTCTGAATATTGTCTAACCTGTGCGAGCTCCTGTGTAAGTCGAGATAGTTCGGATTTACTTCGGAAACTAGAGACCCAGCCAGTTATATTTCCCTTTTCAGACATTATTGGCAAGTAATTAGCAATAAAGAATTCATCATTAAGTGAAAATTCCTTGTCCGTTACTGCTTCCCCTTTTTCAATGATTTCTAACAAAGGGGAGTAAGGTGAAATATCTAAGATGTTCGCCCTAAGGACATCCCTTTCATTTGGCCATTGGAGCATATTTATGGCTTGTTGATTAACCATAGTAATGGTTCCATTCAAATTTACCGCAACTATCCCTTCTTTGACTGATTCCAAAACGGCCTTATTCTCTTGATATAATTGGGTGATTTCTTCCGGCTCTAATCCAAGGATTGCTCGCTTCATACCACGAGCGATTAGCAGTGCACCAATAATACCAACAAGAATAACGCCCAAAGAGATCAGAATGATTTTTTTACGATAATTCATCGCAATGTCATCAACATCTTGAAGTGAGTAACCTACCGCTACAATTCCAATTATTTTCCCATTTTGATTATAGATGGGGACTATTCCCCTTAAGGATGGTCCTAGAGTGCCTTTTTCCTGCGAAATAATATACTTTCCTTTTAATGCCTCGTTATTATCTTTACCGACCATGCTTTCGCCAATCCGGTCAGGAACGGGGTGGGAGTAACGTTTTTTTTCTGTATTACCAACAACGACAAACTCTGCGCCAGTTTGCTTTCGGATTTTTTCAGCTATAGGTTGAATGATTTTTGAGGGATCCTTTTCCGAAAACGCTTGCTTAATTTCAGGAATAGAAGCCACAGTTTCGGCAATCGATAGGACCCTATCCCCAAGTTGGTTGGTTAAGGAACTTGAAATTAACGAATGGAAATAAAAGCTAAATACAAGAATGATGAATAACAGCAAGGATAAAATTAATAATGATAACTTCGTTTGTAATCGCATTCATAGCTCCTCTTCGATGTGTTTTTCCGTTGAACAAAAGGTACTTAATTCACATAAATAAACTTATTGGCGCTTAATTATATAATCTATATCAATGAAATTAAATGAGTTAGTATAAATTATACACAAAATTAAGAGACATATTTGACAATTTTATGAAGGAGGAATGTATTTAGTCATATCGCAAAATAGAAAAATATTTTTGTAGAATAATACAAACAATGGGGAATTTAAAGATGTGGTATGACACTTTTAGTAAACAAACTGTAAACCTTCAAGTAGAGGAAGAAAGGATTCAACTTGAAGAATTCTTAAAAAGGCAGAATTTAGCACTGGATCCTGAGGTTGACTATACCATTGCCTTTTTTGAAAACGAGAAGATGGTTGCGACAGGTTCTCTCGGAGGGAAAATCTTAAAATGCATAGCTGTAGATGAAGAATATCAGAACATGGGGTTATCTGCCAAACTTGTCACCAATCTGATCCATGAGGCTTGCTCAAGGGGAAGGACACATCTCTTTATCTATACGAAGCCAGAGAATAAGAATATCTTTACTGACTTGGGCTTTTATCCAATTGTCGAGATTCCTACAAAGGTGATCCTGATGGAGAACAGGCCGAATGGGATTAAAAACTGTCTGAATCAACTCATTAAGGAGAAAAAAGATAGTATATCTGATATTAGTAATAACACAAGTACAGGGGCCGTGGTTGTGAATTGCAACCCATTTACTTTAGGTCATCGGTACTTAATCGAGTACGCAGCATCCAAATGTCAAATACTCCACGTCTTCGTTCTCGAGGAGGACAAGTCAATATTTCCGTCAGCCATCCGATACAGGCTGGTGAGAGAAGGAGTTCAACATCTCGATAATGTGGTTGTTCATCAGGGAAAGGACTATATCATATCGGAGGCAACTTTCCCATCCTACTTTATCAAAGAATATCAGGATATCGTTGAAACCCATGCAAAGCTAGACTTAGAAATATTTAAAAGTTATATTGCACCTTCACTTGAAATTCAAAAAAGATTTGTTGGTGAGGAACCGTGCTGCAAAGTCACCGCTGCATATAACTCGGTCATGCAAGAGATTCTCCCCGCTCACGGTATAGAGGTTCAAATAATTCCGAGGCTAAGAGATGAGGGAATGCCAATAAGTGCCTCAAGAGTTAGAGAGTTAGTTGGTGAAGGAAAGCTTTCTGAAGTAAAAAAATTAGTACCTAACCATACATATGAATTTCTTTTATCAGTTGAGGCTGAGGTCATCATTCAACAGATTCAGGCAAATCATAAAAAATATTAATAGGAGGTTGCTAAAAATGTTGATGTTACTAGAAAAAGTAAAGATTGAAGAAGTAGGGATTGCAGGAACTCTTGAGTCAAGCGATATCATTATCCAAATTGAAAAGAATGAAGGTAGAGGAATAGAACTTGAACTTAAAAGCACTGTCGAAAATCAATTTGGAAAACAGATTAAAAAGGTCATTATCAATACGCTGCAAGAATTAGGGATAGAGGATGCCCTTGTGGTGGCTAAAGATAAAGGGGCCTTGGATTGTACGATCCGGGCCAGAGTTAAGACTGCTGTAGGCAGGGCCACCCATCAAAATTCTATTCCATGGGAGGCAAGATAAATGAGTAGACTTAGAAGAAGTATGTTATATGTTCCCGGTAACAATCCGGGTATGATCAGAGATGCAAATATCTATGGAGCAGACTCAATTATGTTTGATCTGGAGGATTCTGTTTCTCTTAATGAAAAGGATTCAGCTAGACAATTAGTCTATGAAGCTCTAAGAACCATGGATTACGGACGGACGGAAATACTTGTGCGCGTGAATGGCTTAGATACACCATTTGGAAGAGACGACTTTGAAGCGATTGTCAGAGCGAAACCTGATGCCATCCGTCTGCCGAAAACGGAAACACCCCAAGATGTTGAGGAAGCGGATGAATTAATTACTCGAATTGAAAGAGAAGCTGGGATGGAATATGGAACCATTAAGCTAATGGCTGCAATTGAAAGTGCGTTAGGGGTTATTAATGCCTATAAAATTGCAACAGCAAGTAAGCGGTTAATTGGTATCGCTATTGGTGCAGAGGATTTTGTAACAAATTTAAAAACAACAAGATCAAAAGAAGGCATTGAATTACTGACAGCAAGAAGCCAAATCCTCTTTGCTGCAAGGGCTGCCGGTATAGATGCTCTCGATACTGTTTTTTCTGATGTGGATGATGAAGAAGGATTTATCCAAGAAGTCAAACTGATTAAACAATTGGGATTTGACGGAAAATCCCTTATAAACCCAAGACAAATTAATATTGTCCATACTATCTATTCGCCAACTGAAGGTGAAATTAAGAAATCTTTTGCGGTGATTGCTGCAGCGAAAGAAGCTGAGCAAAAAGGATCGGGCGTTATTAGTCTGAACGGCAAAATGATTGATAAGCCAATCGTCGAAAGAGCGTACAGAGTACTTGAACTAGCTAAGGCTGTAAATAGTGTTAGCATGGAGGAGATGTTGCAATATGTTTAATACAATTGAGCGAAATATACCAGAAGAGATTTTCGGACTTGGAACTCTGCCGCTGTTTGATTCGAATGGATTGGTCAAGAATACGCAGCGATCTAAGGACCGCATTAGAAATTCAGACCGAAATAAAATCCTGGATTCCCTTGAAACAGCAATTAGGGAAACGGGTTTAAGAGACGGAATGACGATTTCCTTCCATCATCATTTCCGAAATGGAGATTATATCATTAATATGGTGCTTAACGCCATTGCAAGAATGGGAATTAAGGATCTTACCATTGCGCCAAGTTCTCTTATAGATATCCATGCACCTTTAATTAATCATATAAAAAATGGAGTAATCCGGAGGATTGAGACGAGTGGACTACGAGGGGAATTGGCTGAGGCAATTTCGAACGGCTTGATGAACATTCCGGTTGTCATCAATTCCCATGGCGGAAGAGCCAGGGCGATTGCCTCGGGAGAATTGCCAATTGATGTTACCTTTTTAGGCGTACCGTCATGTGACCCTGCAGGCAATGCCAATGGATATTCCAGAGATAATTCTGCTGCATCTGAATGCGGTTCGCTTGGATATGCAAAAGTTGATGCCCAATATGCAAAAAAGGTTGTTTTAATTACAGATCATTTGGTTGAATACCCGAATACACCATTTGGTATTCCTGAATCTCATGTGGATTATATTGTGGTTGTGGATGCAATCGGCGATCCAAAAGGGATTATGTCAGGTGCAACCCGCTTTACCAAGAATCCTAAAGACTTGTTAATCGCTCAGAGTGCTGCGGATGTCATCGCTGCTTCGGGCTATTTTGAGGATGGATTTTCGCTGCAAACGGGCTCAGGCGGTGCTTCTCTGGCTGCGACAAGATTTTTAAGAGAAAAGATGATTGAGAGAAACATTAAAGCAAGCTTTGCATTAGGTGGAATTACTGGACAGATGGTAGATCTTCATGAGGAAGGTCTGATTAAAAAGTTATTAGATGTACAGGGCTTTGATTTGAAAGCAGTTGCTTCCCTTAAAAATAATCGCTTCCATCAGCAAATTTGTGCGGAGTATTACGCCAGCCCTGATAATCAAGGAAGTGCGGTTAATCAATTAGATGTAACGGTATTAAGTGCATTAGAAATTGATCTTGATTTTAATGTGAATGTTATCACAGGCTCAGACGGAGTGATCCGCGGAGCTTCAGGTGGACACAGTGATTCAGCCGCAGGAGCGGCCTGCTCAATTATTGTGGCACCACTTATCAGGGGCAGAATGCCATCCATTCTTGACAGAGTGCACACGGTCGTAACCCCTGGATGTTCGATTGATGTACTGGTTACAGAACAAGGGATTGCGGTTAATCCTCTAAGGAAGGATTTGTATAATAACCTTAAAAAAGCGAACCTGCCTGTCGTGTCTATTGAAGAGCTCAAGGCAAAGGCCAACCAAATCGTCGGAATTCCAGAGTCTATTAAGGTAGAAGACAATATTGTTGGTGTGGTTAAGTATCGGGATGGTTCAGTCATCGATGTCATTCATCAAGTGAAGAAGGACGCTTGGAAATGATTATAGCCAAAGAACTATTACTGGAGCAATTATTAGAGGCTCGAGAATATAGGGCTGCTCATCAGAAGGAATTAATGAAGAAATATAGGTTCCCTTTAGTATCCTTCACAGTCAATATGCCAGGTCCAGTCAAGAAAACATATGAGAGCAGCATTATTTTTGAAGAGGGTTGCCGTGCAATAGTAAAAAAACTAAAAAAGGCTGGCTTCTGCATGGAGTATTTTGGAACCAATATGCCGATTACGGGATATGAGGCATATTTTGTTGTAAAAATAGATGAACGGTCATTAAAAGCTTATATGCTTGAGATTGAGAGCGAACATCCGCTAGGGCGGCTGTTTGATCTTGATGTAATCGGATCGGATGGAGTACCCATTTCCAGGGAGGACTTTGGTCATTCAAAACGGAAATGCCTGCTCTGTGATGAGGATGCTCATAGCTGCGGCCGGAGCAGAAAGCATCCATTAGAGGCGCTGACGCAAAAGATTCAAAGTATGGTAGATTCTTATATATAAATAATAGGGCCAAACTACGATAAGCTTTCTGTGTTAAATACAGGTAGTTTACCCGAGTTTGGTCATTCTCTTTTTGTGAATTTGGATAAATAGAAGGAGAGACGTGGAACATGGCAGAACAGTGGATTCAAACTATTTCACAAAAAGCGCTGCTTGCTTTACTTTATGAGGTTTCCGCTAGTCCTAAACCAGGGCTTGTAGACAGATTTAACCAGGGAGCACATCAGGATATGGACTTCTTTACATTTATGGCCAGCAGTGCTGCACTGAGTAATTACTTCAATGATTGTGTCACGGAGGGAATAAAATTCTCAGGAAAAGACCCAAAGCAATTGTTCCAAGCCTTAAGAAGCATTGGCATTAAAGCAGAAAAGGCAATGTTTGCAGCAACCAACAACGTTAATACCCATAAAGGTCTAATTTTTTCATTAGGAATCATCTGCGCTGCTGCTTCTTGCTGCATGATGGAGAGTCAAAATAAAATTATTGATACCGAAAAAATCTGCACAAAAGTTTCCAAGATGACACAGGGGTTATGTTTAAAGGAACTAACTCTCTTGAAAAAGACGGTAAACCTAACTTATGGGGAAAAACTTTATGTGAATTATGGGCTAAAAGGTATACGTGGAGAAGTCGAGAATGGATTCCCAACGGTGCGAAATTACTCTCTTCCTGTGCTGAAGAAGCTGAAAAGTTTAAGTAATATATCTATTAATGACATTTATGTACAAACACTCTTTCATTTAATGGCAGTAAATGAAGATACAAATATAGTTGCAAGACATAATTTAGAAACCTTGGAACGTGTTCATCTTTATGCCCAACGGGTATTGGATGCTGGAGGTATGCTAACACAAGAAGGTGTTCAGATGATTGATAAATTGGACAAAGAATTCATTCGTAGAAATATAAGTCCTGGAGGATCAGCAGATCTTTTGGCGGTAACAATCATGTTTGATCTACTCTCATAGTAGACTAATGACGTTTTTATAGTAGCATTTAGAAGGCAATTCACCCTATTTGGGGAATTGCCTTCTGTTGATATATGCTCTTATTTTAAGTTACCTGGTACTGATTTCATAATTTTTCCAGTGTTATTATTGTTAACTGGAGATGAAGCTGGACGTAATACGCGCATTTAACTCACCCCCTTTCACTATGGCTAATTGGGCGTAAAACCGATTTGCAATATCTGTTTTCTCTATTACAAACTATTTTTCCATATTAAGTTTAATACCTTTTTAATGTTTCGTTTTTCATAAGGGCAAGGTCTCTCTCCGGTACGGATCCGATATAATGGACAATGATTGCCTTGGCATGCAGGACGGTAGAAGCAGGATTGGCAAACTGCATCCGTCTCCTCTCCTGAAGTGACCCAACTGGCAATTTTATCATAATCAAGTTCTAGACTACCATCTTCATGTATCTTTCCAACTTTATTAAATTCCTCATCAAGGGAGAGGGTACACTTGTACAATTGTCCATCAGAACCAACTACTAATGAGTGTGGTTTTGCTGCATAGCAGACTGATGCAGATGGCATTAATGACTCTGTTACCATGGGACTCATACTTAATCCTTGTGTTATAGCTTCATCAGTTAGCTCCCAAATCTTTTTGTTAGACATGGTGCGGCTGCAAACAGGGATGTCATCATCGTTTTTTCCACCCCATTTTCCAACTGGTCGATACAAAACTCCGAAACGCTTATCATCTGCAAAATGTTCTACTAATAGCTCAGTTAACTTGGATGCTTCCTGTAAATTACTTTCATCGAAATTTGTTCGAATGGTGATATCAAATGAATCTGGGATATCTTTAATGGCTAGTAGATTATTGATGATTTTACCAAATGTTTTACCACCACCTAATAAAGGTCTTCGATTATCGTGTACTTCCCCAATTCCATCAATCGTAATCATAAATTGATTAATATTCCAAGATAGCAATTTTTGAAAAACATCTTTTGTTAATAAATAACCATTTGTAACAAGGTCACAAGAGTAATGGATATTGTTTTCTTTGGCAATCGATAAAAAGTGAGTGGAAAGTTCCTCGATGACATCCAAAGAAACTAAGGGTTCACCACCAAACCAACTAATATGCAGGGTTGATAAATTTGCTTTCTTTTCTTGTACGAATGCTTTAAGACCATTTATTACTTTTCGATCCATTTTCCCTCGTTCAAACGTTTCATAACAATAGGTACAACGAAAATTGCAGGCTTCGGTTGGTAAAAGGATAAGGTGCATGATATCTGTTCGGTGTAAGGACTGATGAAGAAATTGTGCCCTTCTCTGTTCATCAACATCGCTAGGAATTAAAAAACCATTATTATATAAATCCTTATGTATTTCATTTTCTAAACTATCTGTACCAGTTCTTTTTAAAGAATTTATGACAGCTTCTTTTTCTTCATCTGAAAAATGGGTAATGGCACCCGTATAACTATTAAAAAGCACAACACCATTGTCATCAGTATGTGATAGAGCATTAAATCTAGATGGAACATAACTATTATTGTTTTTCATACTTACACTAACTTTCTTTGAATATAGTTTGATAGTCAAAAACTATTATAGGAGTGTAAATAAAAATATTAAATGAGATAAATCACTTAGTGGTGGGGCATAAATTGTTAAGGGTTATCGTTCGAATCAATTGGCTCGACTTGTGAGGATATCTGAATCTCTCCATTTTACGATTCTTACTTTTTTCATTAGGTCCTTAATAGATTTACTTTTTATTTGAAGGATGGTACACTTGATTCTATAAAAACAATATATTGTATTCGTTTTATATAGGTACTACTATATGTAGTTTAATAGGGAAGTTCGGTGTGATACCGACGCTGTCCCCGCAACTGTGAAGCTGACGATGATTCAAAGCCACTATGCATTCGCATGGGAAGGGAATCAGAGAATGAAGCGAAGCCAGGAGACCTGCCTTGATAAAACAGATTAATCATTTCTTCGGGGATTGAGAAATGGAGACGTAACCATTTTTTTATTTCTGAACGTTTCCATTTTAGGCTATCTCTTTTCGAAGAGGTAGCCTTTTTATATTACGAAAAGAGGGATTACATGAAACTTTATACGAAAACAATCTGCCCTAAATGCCTTTGGGTAAAATCCGAATTACAACGTGCCGGGCTTGAAGCAGACATAATTAACATTGATCAAGATGAACATGCAAGGCAAACAATCATTGAAGCAGGCTTTTTAAGTGTTCCTGTTCTTGAATTCAAAGGAAAGTTGATAGGTGATGTAAAGGAAGTTATTTCCCAAATTGAGCTGATTGCACAATGATTGTTTATGCCAGTCGAACGGGCAATGTACGATATATTGCATCCAAATTAAAGGCAGTGCCTATTGAAATTTCTGAAGAATTAATGTTGAAAAAGCCTTATCTACTAATTACCTATACAGATGGGCTAGGTAATATTCCTGAAAAGGTTGCTCGTTTTTTAGAACAAAATTCGAAATATTGTAAAGGCGTAGTTGTTAGTGGTAATAGTAACTTCGGTCATACGGTATTTGGTGGTGCTGGCGATAAAATTGCAGCGACATATCATATCCCCCTAGTACGTAAATTAGATTTACGAGGATATCAAGCCGATTATGATGCAATTCAACAGTTTTATGAAACGAGGGTGACGGGATGAAAACGTATTTAAAGCTAAATAACGATGTCCTTAATCGTTATAGCACAACAGGACAATTAGAATTGGAAAAAGACCGAGAAGCAACGCGCCGTTACTTTTTAGAATATGTAAATGTGCGTTTGCGGTACTTTATTGATATGGAAGAAAAAATTCGTTATTTAGTAGATGAAGGCTACTACGAAAAAGAATTTATCGACCGGTACGATATGGAATTTATTAAAAGAATGTACAAAAAAGCTTATGATTATAGTTTCCGTTTTCCATCTTTTATGAGTGCTAGCAAGTTTTATGATAGTTATGGCCTAAAAAGCCGTGACGGGGAAGAAATTCTAGAAAAATATGAAGATCGTATGGTGATTATTGCATTGTATTTAGCTCAGGGAAATACGGATCTAGCAGAACGAGCAGTGGAAGCAATGATGGAGGCTTATCAACCTGCTACACCAACAGCTTTAAACAGCGGGAAGAAAGCACGTGGAGAGTTGGTGAGCTGTTTTAAGTTATCGATGGATGATTCTATGAATAGTATTGCTGAAAATATTGGCTATTGTTTAGAATTGTCACGTCTTGGCGGCGGTGTTGGGGTGAATTTAACGGATTTGCGTCCATTAGGGGACCCGATTAAGGGGATTTTAAATCGTGCAAGTGGTGTAATACCAGTCGCAAAGCTTCTAGAAAACTCATTTAGTTATTCGAATCAACTCGGACAACGAAATGGTTCTGGTGTTGCCTATTTAAATATTTTCCATGGTGATATAGAAAACTTTATTTCGTCTAAGAAGCCAAATGCGGATGATAAAATACGTCTAGCCACACTTTCAACAGGGATCATTATTCCAAATATTTTCTTTGAACTAATGAGACGAGATAAAGATATTGTGTTGTTTAGTCCATATGATATTTTTAAAGAATATGGCAAGCGTATGTCTGAAATTTCGTTGACAAAAATGTATTATGAATTGCTAGATAATCCGAATATCCGTAAAATTAAGCGGGTAAACGCACGAAAACTTTATACAGAAGTGAAAAAAGCACAATTTGAATCAGGTTATCCATTTGAAATCTTTGATGACAATGCCAACGAAGACCATCCACTTAAAAATATTGGTCGTGTAAAAATGTCTAATCTGTGTACCGAAATTCTTCAGGTGCAGCATACTAGTATCATCACTGACCAAGATGAACCAAATCAATACGGCTTAGATGTATCTTGTAATTTAGGTTCAATTGATATCCATGCAGCAAGTAAAGTGAATGATTTTGGAAAGTTAGTAGATACTGCGATGCTCCTATTAACGAATGTTTCACAAATGACAAACATTAAAAATGTTCCATCTGTGGCGAAAGCAAACCAATTAATGCATTCTGTCGGGCTAGGTGTCATGAATTTACACGGACATCTTGTGACACAGGGTATCCTATACGGATCAAAGGAATCTATTGAATTTATCGATTGTTTTATGGAAGCGATAAACTATTATTCACTGAAAACATCAATGGAAATTGCCAGAGAACGCGGCGAATCATTCTATCGATTTGAGGATAGTGATTACGCATCAGGTATTTATTTTGATCCTTATTTGGATAAAGAAGAACAAGAAAGGCCACCCATTGTATTAAAAGCACTGGGAAATATTCCAATCATCACTCAAAAAATGTGGCAGTCTTTAAAGGAAGACGTCATGCAATACGGCTTATTCCATTCATATCGTATAGCCATTGCACCAACGGGCAGCATTTCATATATTCGTAGCTGCACAGCTTCCATTGCTCCTTGTACAGAGCGCGTGGAGGTACGTGATTATGCGGATAGTCGTACAATTTATCCAATGCCGCACTTAACAAACGAGAATACTCATTTATATGTGGAGGCATACGATGTCAATCCTTATGACTTAATAGATGTATATGCTGCTGCTCAAAAACATGTAGATCAAGGAATTTCGATGACACTTTATGTCACTGACAATTGGACAACCGAGCAACTAGCGAAAATTTATATTTATGCCTGGATGAAGGGCATTAAGTCGGTTTACTATGTGCGTCAGCGATTACAAACATTAGAGGAGTGTGTGGCATGCCAAATTTAACGTATGTGGCGGTCAATTGGAATAAACCAACAAGTGAACTCGCACAAGTATTTTGGGATCAGCAATGGAAGCAAATTTGGTTTCCAGAAGAAATAGCCGTCAGTAAAGACGTCAAACAGTGGCAAAGTTTTGAACATCAGGATACGTATAAAAAAGTTTTTGCAGGATTGACGTTACTTGATACGGTTCAAACCAATATTGGCATGAATCATATTGCTGCCTATGCAACTGATTTACAAGAAAAGGCTGTTTTCACTGTTTTTGCAGCTTTTGAAGCCATTCATGCGAAATCTTACTCCTATATATTTACAACACTTTGTACCAATACAGAAATCGATGAGCTTTTTGAATGGGTGATGAAAAATGAGTATCTTCAATATAAAGCAAACAAAATTGGTGATATTTATAACAATATAGAAGAAGGAAATTCAGAAAGCTTATGGAAAGCCATGTTTTCTTCCGTCATGCTTGAATCCTTCCTGTTTTACTCGGGTTTTTACTACCCCCTATACTTAGGGGGACAAGGCTTCCTTCGTAATAGTGCAGAGGTCATTTCGCTTATTCTGCGTGACGAATCGATCCATGGTGTGGCAGTAGGCTTTTTTGCTCAAAATATATTTAAGCACTTCTCAAAGAAAAAGCAAGATGAGCTGAAAATATGGGGCTATGAGCTATTACTCGATCTGTATCAAAATGAAATAAAGTATACCGAAGATGTATATGCGGAAACAGGCTTATCACCAGAGGTAAAAGCCTATGTACGCTATAACGCTAATAAAGCATTAATGAATGTCGGTTTCGAATCCATGTTTCCAGACGAAGAAGTCAATCCAATTGTGATGAATGGTATTCGAAATGAAGGCTCTACATATGACTTCTTTTCACAAAAGGGTTCTACTTATACAAAAGCGAAAGTGGCTCCTATTACAGATGAAACCTTTAATGATTTAAGTCAAAGAACAGATAAAATTTTAAGAAGATGAACCGAAAACAATCCTTTTAAATGAATCAACCTACACTCTTTTCATACAGATACTTTATACGAAAGAACGTGATGATTTTGTTAACAATGAATAAAATACAAGAAGTAATCAAACGAGATAAACGTATTGTTCCATTTTGTCCTCAAAAAATAATACAGGCTGTTGAAAAGGCTGAACAAGCTACAGAACAAGGAGTTACACCGAACCTAGCTCAAAAGATATTAAAAGATTTGAATGAACGTATTCAACACATTCGAATTTCAGTAGAAGATATTCAAGACTTAGTAGAAATTGAACTTATGAAGAGTGAGAGAACGGATGTAGCAAAAGCCTATATCTTATATCGTGAAGAAAGATCGAAAGCTAGAAATGGAAAATCATTTGATACGATTGCGTCGATTATTAGAGCGGAGTCAAATGATATTACAAAGGAAAATGCCAATATGAGTGCGGAGACGCCTTCTGGAATGATGATGAAGTTCGCAAGCGAAACGACAAAAGCTTATACGTCAGCCGAATTACTGAAACCAGAACATCATTTCTTGCATCGAGCTGGAGCAATCCATATCCATGACCTTGATTTTTATCCAACTCGAAGCTTAACCTGCGTACAGCATCCGCTGGATAAAATGCTCGAAAATGGAATGGAGGTTAATCATGCTGCACTGCGTCGTCCCAATGGGATTCATGGGGCTGCAGTAATGGCATGCATTTCTCTTGAGACTGCTCAAAATGAAATGCACGGAGGACAATCGATTCCAGCTTTTGATTTCTATATGGCTCCATTTGTTAAAGTAACGTACGAAAAAGAATTGAAGAAGGCTTGTGAATTTACGGGATGTGATTTTGACAAATTAATAGCTATTCCTATTTCTGTTTATAAAGAAAAAGATTTGGATGGCTTGACCGGAGATGAAAGAGTCATTCAATATGCTTTAAATCGTACAATAAATACTGTATATCAAGCGATGGAAGGGTTTATACATAACATGAACAGCATTCATTCGCGCGGCGGAAATCAAGTCGTTTTCTCTTCCATTAATTATGGGACAGATACATCTCCAGAGGGACGCTGTGTGATGGAGCAGCTACTCCTTTCAACAGAACGTGGTGTTGGCAATGGGCAAACAGCTATTTTTCCTATTCAAATTTTTAAAGTAAAAGACGGTGTTAACTTAAAAGAGGGCGATTCTAATTATGATTTATTCCAATTAGCCTGTCGCGTAACGGCAAAACGTTTCTTTCCAAACTTTATCAACTTAGATGCACCCTTTAATCAGCATGAAAAATGGACTGTCGAGGATTCAACACGTTATCTGTATGAAGCAGCTACAATGGGTTGTCGTACCCGTGTATTTGAAAATATTCATGGAGAAAAGACATCTGTCGGTCGGGGTAACGCTTCCTTTACTTCTATCAATCTAGTGCGTATCGCATTAGAGACAATGGAAGAAGTCGAAAGAGAAGAGTTTTCCGAAGAAGAGAAATGGGCCCATTTCTATGGGAAACTTGAGAATTTAGTGGGAGAAGTTGGAGAACAATTAAAAATACGCTATGATTTCCAAAAACAAGCTTTAGCGAAACAATTTCCAACGGTCATGAAATATTTATGGCGAGGTGGAAGTGAATTAAAACTAGAAAACCCAATTGAAAAAGTGATAAATCAATCTACTTTAGCGATCGGATTTATTGGACTAGCAGAATGTTTACTCGCATTAATGGGGAAACATCACGGAGAATCCGATGAAGCACAAACAAAAGGGTTGGAAATTATCACCTTTATGCGAGATAAATGTACGGAACTAAAAGAATGTCATCAACTTAACTATAGCTTACTTGCTACACCAGCTGAATCGTTGTGTAAAAAGTTCCCTAAACTTGATCGAGAACGTTTTGGTGAAGTGGAAGGAATCAATACTCGGGAATACTATACCAATTCAAACCATGTCCCCGTTTGGCATCATATATCTGCTGTAAAGAAAATGACCATTGAAGCACCGTATCATGCCCTCACATTAGGTGGACATATTGCTTATATCGAACTAGATGGAAAAGCATCCGAAAACTGGCAGGCGATTGAAAAGATGGTGTTGATGGCACATCACCTAGAAATTGGCTATTTCAGCTTAAATCATACGATCTGTCGCTGCTTAGATTGCGGACATGAAACAAGCGATGCTGAAGCGATAACATGTGAAGCATGTCATAGCGATCATGTGGATGTGATCCAACGTATTACAGGATACTTGGTTGGTACAACGGGCAAGTGGAATGAAGGGAAAAAAGCGGAATTACAAGATCGAGTCATTCATTCATAAAAGGCAGGGGGAACGAAATTGAAAATTGGAGGATTCTATTCTGATTCTATCTCGAATGGTGAAGGGTGGAGAGCTGTTCTTTTCGTATCAGGATGTCCACATCACTGCCTGGGATGCCATAATCCAGAATCCTGGGATAGGGATTATGGAGAACTGTATGTCGAAGATGATATTTATACTCAAATTATAGAGAATCCCTTTTTAGATGGGTTAACACTATCTGGTGGAGAACCTTTTCTTTATTGCCAAGAGCTATTTTCGTTAGTGAAACGTGTAAAAGCAACGGGATTAAATATTTGGTCTTATACAGGATTTACATTTGAAGAACTTTTACGCTGGTCTGAAAAGAATTCTGATGTACAAGCATTTCTACAAGAAGTAGATATATTAGTAGATGGAAAGTTTTTAATAGAGAAGATGGAACCGAAGCAACGTTTTCGTGGTAGTTGCAATCAACGTATCATTGATGTTCAGGCTTCATTGAAGAAACAAGAGGTTGTCTTATATGTGGCTTAAATGGAAAAAGCGTGTTTTGATCCCATCTGCTTTGTATTGGGATTAATTGATTGATAAAATGAATTTTACCACACCTTTCGGGTAGTTCGGAACAGAGGTTGTGAGTGAAAGGTGCCAGGATCTTGGTTCTTCACTTTTTTTCATCTTTTATAGGCTTTCAACATAAATGAAAATTATGATATTATTATATTTGAATTGTAATATTTTTGTAGAATGATAAAAAAATTCCATCATGATTTTGTGCAGAAGAGAAGTGTATATTTTCTAATGAAAAAGGAGAATTCGATGTTTAAAAAACTGTTTCTAGTTATTGTTGCTTCTGTCTTTTTAATGACCGCATGTGATTCGGTAAAAGGTGTTAATTTAAATCAAATGATTTTGAATAATGCCAAGATTAAGTCATCCCAGAGTTATGCAGTTGCTTCACTTCATCTTTCTTATAAGAAATCAAATGTAAAGGATAAAGAGTATTTAAAAGTATTAAATCTTTTGAACAATATGGAACTTCAGGTTCAAACCAAAATGCAAAATGCTGATACGTTCTCGATGGGTGGATTTGTCAAACTTAAACAAGGTAAAATTCCCTTTCAGTTATATGCTGATAAAAAGCAGATGGTTTTATTATTAGATCAAGCTTCTAAGGCAATCCGCATCCCTGTTCAGCAGGATGGGGGATCTACTGAAAAGTTAGTTCAAACTATTCAATCCAAATTGCTTCCTTCTGTTGTGAAGGATCTGCCAAACCCAAAACATATTAACGTCCAAAATAACGTACATTTTAAAGTACATGGCGAGAAAATAACAGGTCACAAGATTCATGCTGTAGTATTTGCTAATGAATTGCCTAGTCTATTGTTAAAATTCCTTGATAATCTATCAAAAGATCAAAAAGCGCTCACACAATTGGCTAAGACTATTAATGAAGTTAGTAAAATGTCGGGCGATGATACGGTTGTTTCTGTAGAGGAGCTTAAGCAAGTCATACAAGTAGTTAGGGTTCAGTTTAATCAGTCATTACCTGAGATGAAAAAATCAGGAATGCTGACTAAAAGAAACTTTCTTAAAACCGATATTTTGATAGATAAAAAATTCAACCAAAGAAAATCTTACACTGAGATTGGATTGAAAAAGCTTCCAGAAGAGAGTGGTGGGTTGGATGGAATCACTCTTAAGGTTACCCAAGAAGTTTGGAATATTAACAAAAAGGTAAAAGTACAAAAAATTAATAGAACAAAATTCTTGAGTGAAGATGCTTCAGAAGATAAATTTTTGTCAACATTGGATAAAAAACATAGTGTCCTTTACCATGTAATAAAGTCTTTTGCACCAAGCATTCCAACAGTCAATGCTGTAAATGATCATGCTACTGTTATTAGTGGCAAAGTTGAATCAGATTCAAAAGTTTATGCAATGGTGGGAAGCAAACAAATCGGCAAAGCAACTGCAAAAAATGGTAGATATACCATTAAAGTTAAAAAGCAAAAAGCAGGTACAAGCATTGTTGTTTATGCGGTTGATATGGCAGGAAATAAGAGTAAGAGTAATAGAGTTAAGGTAATAGATAAAACTCCACCAGTTGTCCCGACTGTTAATAAAATAACTAGTAAAACTGTAACGGTAAGTGGTAAAGGTGAAAGTGTAGCCACTATTTATATTTACAATGGTAATAAGAAGATTGGGCAAGGAATAGTAGATCGTCGAGGAAACTATAAAGTGAAAATTGAGTTACAAAAGACGGGTTCAACATTAAAGATATACGCTCAAGACAAATCAGGCAATAAGAGTAAGAGTAGAACGGTAAAAGTAAGTTAGTTTTTTTAAAATCCTTGCAAGCATTAGGAATATAGGTGTCTGCCCCCCGGTGCATTAAAGCTTTAACACACTGGGAGTCAGGCACCTTTTCCGCTAGTTGTGATAGAGCGTAATAAAAATCCTCTTATCAATGATAAGGGGATTTCCAAGTTAGAAGTTCCTAATTTCATCTACTGTCTTTCGATTTAACCGTTTGATGACTCCGGTCATTAACTTCACTGTATTGATATAATCATCAAAATGAATCATCGAAGTAGGGGTATGTGCATAACGGGATGGTACATTGATTAATAATACCGGCATCCCATAATTGGAGCTCTGGAATTTAGAGGCGTCTGTTCCACCGTGTTTCATAATGGAAACCTGATAAGCTATGCCGCACTCATCCGCAACCTTGATCAAAAATTTAAAAGTTTGCGATTAGAGATGGTAGAGGAATCCATTACACATAATTCAGGACCAAGACCTAAGGAAATTCCTTCCTTTGGCATGCCATGAATATCATCGGCAGTTCCTACATCGATAGAGAAACCAATTTCTGCTTGTGATATCTTTCCTAACGTTATCGCGCCTCTGCATCCTACTTCTTCCTGAGTGGATCCGCCACCAATAAAGATATTCTCATGTCCTTCTTTTTTGGGATTTTCCATAACTCGTAAGGATACAGCACATCCAATTCGATTGTTCTTTGGCTTAGTGATGAACTTTAGTTTCTTCTTAGCAGGTACTGTTTCTCATCACCCAAGAGACATTTTTCCTAGGTTTATTATCCTAACTGCTGGTTACAACGCTCAAAAGCAATAACCGCTAAATCTGCTCGGCCTCCTTTATAATAAAGGTTGCCAAGTCGATTCCATAGCAAGGAATCTTCTGTGGATTCCAATCTTTTTGAGTAAATATTCCTCCGCGTCAGTGGCATACTTATGGCTGCTTCCATCAAAAAGTGCGTTTTTTCCAAAAGTGAACCAATTTTCTGCAAGTGGAGAGTTATAGGTTAATATAGCAGTAAGAGCCATCATTCGATATTCATTTGTTATCTCCCAAACTTCCAGCTGAGTTACAGCTATTACAGCGGAAATATCCAGTAGGCTACTGTCTTGTTCATGGGATATTCGGTGTCTGACCCCCGATGCGATAAAGCTTTAACATGCTGGGGTTCAGGCACTTCGCTTTTACTTTTTAAATTAAAACAGCTCTTGCTGAAGTGCTTCGCGATTAATTAAATAAAAACCGCCCTCATCTTGGATAATATAATTTTTCTTTTTAAATTGACTGAGCGTACGGCTAATGGTTTCTCGTATTGTGCCAAACATGTTGGCCAACTCACGGTTTGTGAAATGAATCGAAAGTCTATATTATATTTCCCATTCGCTTTTACCCCAATTGGATTACACAGCCTTATGAGTAACATGATGATTTGTTCATAAGTATTTTGAAGGATCTAGTTCTGCTGTATACCCATGGTTATTTCTGGAACACCTATCACTAAAGCTTGAACCATTAGAAACGTCCACGTAGTTTACCAAGTGGCTTTTTGGAAATAATATGATGGTTAAACAATAGATGAAGGAGGACTTGTATGCCACAGGATCGAAAAGCAGAAGTTCAGAACGATGGAAGCGAAGGAAAAGAGGTAATGCCAGATAAGCCACAATGGCTGCCGCGTCACATGCAAATGAAGCTGCCTCACGAATTTTCTGTGAATCCTCTGTTTGCCCGCGAAGGAGAAATAGTCGTTCCGCGCTTTCAAATGCCTGATAAAGGCATGTTACCCGAAACGGCGTATCAAATCGTCCATGATGAAATTGCCCTTGATGGTAATGCACGCCTGAATCTTGCGACATTCGTTAGTACATGGATGGAGCCTGCCGCTGAGCAATTATATGCCAAATCATTCGACAAAAACATGATTGACAAGGATGAGTATCCGCAGACAGCCGCAATCGAGGAGCGGTGTGTCCACATTTTAGCTGACCTTTGGCATTCGCCCGCCCCCCTTACGACGATGGGCGTTTCAACTACAGGATCGTCTGAAGCCTGTATGCTCGGGGGGCTTGCGTTAAAGCGGCGCTGGCAAAACTTGCGCAAAAGCCAGGGGAAGCCAGTGGATCGGCCCAATATCGTGTTTAGTTCCGCTGTTCAAGTCGTTTGGGAAAAATTCGCGAACTATTGGGAGGTCGAACCTCGTTATGTGAAGGTTAGCCCAGAGCATCCCCACTTGGATCCAGAGGGGGTCCTCGCTGTCGTGGACGAAAATACGATTGGTGTGGTGCCGATTCTCGGTGAAACTTATACTGGGCTTTACGAACCAGTTGCTGCCATTGCGAAAGCGTTGGATGGTTTACAGGAAAGGACGGGTCTCGACATTCCCATGCATGTGGATGCGGCTTCGGGAGGATTTATTGCACCGTTTCTTCAGCCAGACTTGGTCTGGGATTTTCAATTACCGAGGGTGAAGTCCATCAATGTTTCCGGACATAAATATGGATTAGTCTACCCTGGGTTGGGTTGGATCATATGGCGGGAAGCTGAAGATCTTCCTGATGATCTCATCTTCCGCGTGTCCTATTTGGGCGGGAACATGCCGACCTTTGCCCTGAATTTCTCTCGTCCCGGCGCACAAGTGCTCTTGCAATATTACAATTACCTACGTTTAGGCAAAAATGGGTACTATGAGGTGCAAAAGGCCTCTCAGACAGTTGCCCATTTTCTTAGCAAGGCCATTCAGGAGATGGAACCGTTCGAACTTTTGTCCGATGGTTCGGATATTCCGGTTTTCGCTTGGCGGCTGAAAGATGGATACACATCAAACTGGAATCTATATGACTTGTCTCGACAATTGCGTGTGTTTGGCTGGCAGGTACCCGCCTATCCATTGCCGCCAGATATGGAAGAGGTGACGATCATGCGCGTTGTGGTTCGGAATGGATTTTCCATGGATCTCGCGCATTTGTTTTTGATGAACCTCAAACAGGCAGTTGCCTTTCTGGATTCCCTTGACGGCCCTATGCCGCATGATACGAAATGTGATAATGGGTTTCATCACTAAGAGGAGGTCAGAACTGATCAGATTTCCGCTTAGTTTGGATGGAATTACCACAAGCAAGCCCTATCCAATAACCAGTTGGATAGGGCTTTTTATTATTAGATATTCCATATAAAAAAAATAAGAGAGCCCTCATATACCAATTGAAATTGCTTAATTTTGAGGGTAAGCAATTCATCTTGCCCTTTTAATAGGATGATTAAGTTGCGCTCGGTTTTCAATAACCACCTTTTCTGATATATCTACAAATCTGGCCCAAAAATGTGCAGCGCCCTATTTATTTCCTTTGAAATCAAAACTACCTTTAATTGCAGGAGTTACTCCAGTGTAAGTTGACTCAATTCCTTCAAAATTCAACTGGACTTTTTCGAACGTATTGTTAAAGTTATAGTTTGTGAAATAAACATTATCTAGCTCAATCGTGAGAATAGGAGTTGGAGCTGTGCCACGTGATACGAACACGATCTTAGCACCCCTTACATGGTTACCTTTCAACATATTCTGAAATATTGGAATCGAAGAGGCATCGTAGCTTTTCTTGACCACAAACTCATTGATTTGCGGTTTCCCTGCACCAGCACCGCCCCCGCTTGTACTTTGTAATAATACAGAAGCATCAAATTGAACTCCTGTTAGCGCAATCCAATCTTCATAATTTTTAACTGTCGATTCACCTTTGATGCTGTCTAACCACAAATAAACATCATAATCAAGAGCAGCAGATCCGTCACCCGAAGGAACCGAAACTCCTTGGGGACCCTGAGGACCTTGAGGCCCCGTAGCACCAGTATCTCCTTTTGGACCCTGTGGACCTGCAGGGCCTGTTGCACCAGTGTCACCTTTCGGACCGACTTGATTCCAAGATATTTTTACTTCATTAGTGCTACAAGCTTTATTTTCATCTACCATTTTGATTGTGCCAGAGCTATTGTTCACACAAGCATAATAGGTAACATTATTTTCCTGTGCCCAAGCACTTGAAACACCAAAAATTGCAGCCATTACCAAAACACCAATCATTCCACCTTTTGCAATGGAATGGTTTAAAAACTTCTTAATTTTTACCATAACGTTCCCCCTTTAATAAAAATAAAATGATTCTACAATATATAAGAGATGCCAAGCATTCCTTATTTAGAACGAGCTAAAATAGAAAAGAATGATTTAAGTTTAATTAGGAATTAGATCAAAGGGGAATGAATGGTAAAAAGCTTTAACAAGCTGGGGGTCAGGCAACACTTTTCATAAAACACCAAGCTACTGCTATCAATTATAAATCCTATAAAATAGAAAATGATTATCGCTCTACTATTACCATGAAGTGATATACTAGAAATAAATAAAATGGAGGTGTTAAAAGTGAAATGGGAACAAGTTCGTGAACAATTTCCGGAACAATGGGTACTTGTCGAAGCCATCTCTGCATACTCAAGAAATTCAATTCGCTATCTTGAAGAGCTATCCGTCATATCAAATTTCCCCGAATCAACTTTTGCTTGGAAAGAATACAAAAAACTACATTTAGATGACCCTTCTCGTGAATACTATATTTTCCATACGGACCATGAAACAATTGAAGTAAAAGAACAGAAATTTATTGGAGTAAGAAGACGACTCCAGTGAAAATTCAACTGGAAGATGGGTTGCCGATAGTTTCTGTTTCACTTGGATATAAAGGAAAAATAATAATTTTGGATGATGTGCTTTTGGATACAGGTTGTTCAAATACAATCTTTGATACAGATGAAGTTGAAGGTGTAGGTTTAATCATAGACCGCAAAAATGGCAGTCCTAGAAGGATGTATGGAGTCGGCGGTGAAAGTGAATTGTGCTATGAACAAAACGTCAAAGAGTTGGAAATAGATAATTTCCGTTTGGGTTCCTTCCAGCTACAATTAGGAATAACAAAAGAGACTTATGGGTTTAACGGAATCCTTGGTGTCGATTTTATGATTAAGTCGGGTCTAGTCATTGATTTTAATGAAAAAGCAGTGTTTAGAAAGTAGAGAACCCCATAACCGTCCTCATATAGAAAAAACTCATTTAGATACGTTACAGTGAACCATAAAATAGGTACCTGACCCCCGATACGCTAAAGCTTTAACACGCTGGGGGTCAGGCACCACTTCTGGAAGATGAAACTAGTAATTTATGTATATTTATTGTAACTTACTGTAAGTCTCCTTAAACTAAAGGAGTGCCAGAATATATCGAGAGGAAGTCATCCAAATGAGTAGCGCAGAAGCAAATACTTCATTAGAATTAATATTGACAAATGCATTAAAAGTGCCAGGGGTAAAAGTTAATCGTACTGAATTCTTATCTAAAGCCCTTCATGAATCTGTAAGTTACAATGAACTTGTTGTGGTATTGGAAAAGGGCCCTATTGAAGCAGGAGTAAATATTAATACTTTAGATAAAGTAGCAAAATCTTTAATAGAAAAACGTACTCTTCAGAGTTCTGGAGCATCTTTTGCCGCTGGAATTCCAGGTGGATTAGCAATGGCTGCTACAATTCCTGCTGATACTCTTCAATTCTATGGAGTATCATTACGATTGGCCCAGGAGTTAGCCTATCTATTTGGCTACGAAGATTTGTGGGATGCTGAAAGGATAGATGGTGAAAGAGTTAGAGGAGAACTAGCCTTATTTTTAGGAGTCATGTTTGGTGTCGGAGGTACTGCCTCAGCATTAAAAGTATTGTCATCTAAGGTTGCACAACAAGTATTAAAAAAGCTGCCTCAACAAGCATTAATGAAAACAATCTATTACCCGATAATAAAGAAAGTCGCAGCTACAATTGGCGTGAAAATAACAAAGAAAACATTTGCTCAAGGTATTTCAAAAGCAATCCCATTAATAGGCGGTGTAATTTCGGGTGGTTTAACCTATGCGTCAATGAAACCAATGGGAACACGTTTAAGAAATACATTATATGAATCCGTAAATAACTACTCTAAAGATGATTTCAAAAAGGATCTCCAAGAAATGAAAAATGAGATGCCTGATTTCATAGATGCTGAGTTTACTGATGTAGAAGACGATATTTTAAATAAGACCACAGAAGAAAAAAATAATAATAATAATAATACATCATTTAGTGCAGCTGATGAATTACTTAAGTACAAAAAACTATTAGACATGGGTGTCCTAACTCAGGAAGAGTTTGATAGGAAAAAGGAAGAATTATTATTTAATACTACATTATAAATGGATACTTTAAAAAGAAGCAAGAAAGTTACAAGAAATCAAAAGTGCACCTTTCTAACCAGCATAAAGGTTTAATTTAAGAGTATGTGATGAATTATCCTAATTAAATGCAAACATATAAAAAAATTATCATGGTTAGGTCAAGACTTAAAAGTAACCTAAGAAAGACAAACACCTTTACACAAAAAATGGGTAAAAAAACACCCAAAATGCAAAAGACGCCTCCAAAAATCACTTTTGGGGGTGTTTTTATGACGTTTTGCGATTCTTGCGGCAAGGCCATCGATGGGAAAAACCGACGTGATGCTTCATTTTGCCAAAATGTCGGGTGGGGCAGGATTTCTGCCAATCGTTTTTTCCTTAGAGATGCCTGAAAAGCTGATCACTTCGCGATTAATAGCTTCGACAGGAGGCTTTAACCGTTCAAAAATGCCTGTTTCCCAAATTACGGGCGAATTTCAACATTTTACGGGCGAATTCTCCGACTTTACGGGCGAATTTCACAAATTTATGAGCGAATTCTTCTATTTTATGGGCGAACCGTTAAATGGCTTTCGATTAGAAAATCCTCCGCTATACAAGTTATAAACCACTTAAAAGACCTACCCACCTAGAGTTCCCTTAGGTAATTCAATTACTGTTCAACAGTCCGTCAAATCATTTTTAACAAACTGTGAACTTATCACCATACCCATGTTGTTTAACGAGAAAAGGGAATATAGTGTAATCATAAAGAACAAACAAAATATGAAGGGCGGAATGAGCTCATGTTTAATAAATTTTTAAGAGAAAATAAAATTGCAGCGGCTATTCTTACGGTCTTACGTTTATACCTTGGCTACTCTTGGCTTACAGCAGGTTACGGAAAATTATCAAGTGGCGGCTTTGATGCAGCAGGATTTTTAAAAGGAGTGATCGCCAATCCAGTAAAAGGTCCAGATGGCGCGGTTGTATTTGGCTGGTATGTAGACTTCTTAAAACACTTTGCACTACCAAATGTTGATGTGTTCAATGTGATTGTTCCTTGGGGCGAGACATTAATCGGTTTAGGCTTAATCTTAGGCTGCTTAACAACAACCGCAATGTTCTTTGGTCTAGTGATGAATTTCAGCTTCTTCTTAGCAGGAACAGTATCTCATAACCCAAGAGACATTTTCCTTGGTTTCATCATCTTAACTGCTGGTTACAATGCAGGAAGAATTGGTTTAGACCGCTGGGTCGTTCCATTCCTCGCAAAAATGAGCAAAAAAGGTACTGGTAACGATAAAGCAAAAGCGCAAGCATAAATATAGTTTCAAGTAAAAGACGGTTCGGACATTCCGAACCGTCTTTTTATCATTTCATGTAATTCTATGCACAATAGGGGTCAGGCACCTTTTTCGATCTTTCAAGTTTATATTGCTTTAGTCGTCCATGATTCTACGTCCCAAATATCTGTTACCACGTCTTGGTAAAACTCAGGTTCATGAGAGATAAGGAGCATGCTTCCCTTATACGATTTCAAAGCTCGTTTAAGCTCAGCTTTTGCATCTATATCCAAATGGTTGGTTGGCTCATCGAAAACAAGAATATTGCTTTCTTGGTTAAGAAGTTTACATAAGCGGACTTTCGCTTGCTCGCCACCACTTAAAACCGATATTTTACTTTCAATGTGTTTTCTAGTTAATCCACATCTTGCAAGAGCAGCGCGAACCTGTCCTTGGCTTAAATGAGGAAACTCATTCCATATTTCTTCGATGCACGTATTTTGATTTTCTGTTTTCACTTCTTGTTCAAAATAGCCAATATACTGGTGTTCACCGCGTTCAAGTATACCAGAAAGAGATCTTATTTCTCCAAGCATGCTACGAAGGAGTGTCGTCTTTCCGATTCCATTCGCACCAACTAAGGCGACTTTTTGTCCACGCTCTATATAAAGATTTAACGGTTTTGAAAGTGGCTCTTCGTACCCAATGACAAATTCTTTCGTCTCAAAAATTAATTTACCTGATGTTCTTGCTTCTTTAAAGTTGAAATCAGGTTTTGGTCGTTCCTGTGCAATTTCAATAACGTCCATTTTATCGAGTTTTTCTGTCTGGACATTGCCAGACTGCTAGTAGATGCCCTTGCCTTATTACGGGCTACAAAATCCTTTAAACTAGAAATCTCTGATTGTTGTCTCTTAAAAGCAGCTTCAACTTGTAACTTTTTAGCTTCATAGACAATAAGGAAATTATTGTAATCACCGACGTAGCGATTTAATTCTTGATTTTCTAAATGGTAGATGACATTGACCACGCTATTAAGAAATGGCATATCATGCGAAATCAATAAAAAAGCATTCTCGTATTCTTGCAAGTAACGTCTTAACCACTCAATATGTTGTTCGTCTAAATAGTTTGTAGGCTCATCTAAAAGAAGAATATCTGGCTTCTCGAGTAAAAGCTTGGCTAATAAAACCTTTGTTCTTTGCCCGCCGCTTAAATCATGAACATCTTTTTCTAATCCTACATCATCAAGACCAAGCCCACGTGCCACTTCTTCTACTTTAGAATCAATAATATAAAAGTCATTATTTGTTAATATTTCTTGTAATGTACCGACTTCATCTAACAATTTTTCCATTTCTTCAGGTGTAACGTCCGATAATTTTTCATAAATCGTATTAATATTCGTTTCGACGTCAAAGAGGTATTGAAAAGCCGTATTTAGTACGTCACGGATTGTCATTCCCTGTTGTAAAGCAGTATGCTGATCAAGATAACCGACTCGTTGATGCTTTGCCCACTCTACTTTTCCATCATCAGGCTGAAGTTGCCCTGTAATGATATTCATAAACGTCGATTTACCTTCACCGTTTGCCCCAATTAAAGCGATATGTTCTCCTTTTAATAAGCGGAAGGATACATTATTAAAAATAGTCCGATCACCAAAGCCGTGGTTTAAGTCTTTAACCGTTAATATACTCATCTATTCAAACCTCATTTAAATTTCATTTTATTTTGTGTGGAAATATTTTTATATTTTCATTCGCCTACTGGTTAGAAGTTAATTTTTAACTATAACACAGATAATGGAATAGTTGAATGGTTTAAATTGGAGGTGTGGGAACGGTTTAAAAAAGGTGCCTGACACCCGATGCGTTGAAGTTTTAACTCACAGGGGGTCAGGCACCACTTTTGGGGAGTGACAGGTAAGGAATCTGATAGTACATCGCACATTTGTCGTTCGCATTAAGGCTCGGTGATGGAGTCTGGCTGCCTTAGGTGATTGGATTTCATTTTAGGTAGTATTCATCTCTAAAGGAAGTGTCAGCAATCCTATCTACATGAAATTTACCGTTCAAATATTTGATCACAGAAACACTGCAATTTTCATGGTGAGGATAACCACTCAATTTTGCTATTTGCATTAAGTAGTGGCCGATTGTTACCCCGTGTGAAAATACTAGAACATTTCCACCTTCATTTTTATACTTTTGAATGATTTCATCGATAGCAGAACTTGTTCGTGTAAAAAGCTGTAAGGAGGATTCTCCTTGAGGTGCTGACATATTTAAATCGGTAAGACTGTATAATGTCTCTAGGATATTCCCATATTGAGCTAGAATTTCCGTTTCTGATAGGGATACTAAAACACCAAGATTCATTTCCTTTAGACGTGGATCAGTAATGATGGGGATGTTTTGATGGCCAATGGCATACCTCGCTGTATCTACTACTCTCTGGCTTTCACTAGCGTATACGGCTTTAAATTCTATATCAGATAAACCGATTCCTACAGATTTAGCTTGTTTAATTCCATTATCTGTAAGTGGTGAATCGTAAAATCCCTGTATTCGTTTCTCTACATTATAATGGGTCTCCCCATGCCGAACAAAATAAAGATTCACTTCTTTTTCAGCGGACACGTGTAAACACCTACTTTGTATTGGGATTAATTGATTGATAAAATGAATACTAACACACTATTCGAGTAGTTTGTAATAAATACACCAAGCGTTTCCCGTCCACCAAATTTTGGTTAATGATTTTACAAATCCGATGCAATAAATAGCTTGGAATGGAACAAATCGGTTGGTTGAGTGTGAAAATTGGACAAAGAATAACAAAAAAGAGGCGAACAGTGACAGTGCTGTTCGCCTGTTATTATATAGATTAAAGTTGTTCATGGAACATCGTTTTGAAACAAGAAAATCCGGTGCATGACAGGCACCCTAACTAATGCTCTATAAGTGAATCCGATTTTACGGGCGAATTCTCCGACTTTACGGGCGAATTTAACAAATTTATGAGCGAATTCTTCAATTTTATGGGCGAATCGTTAATGTTCTTAGATTAGAGAATCTTCCGCTATACAAGTTCTAAACACTTAAAAGACCCGCCCTCCTAGAATTCCCTTAGGTGATTCAAATACTGTTCAACATTCCGCCAAAACATTTCAAACAAATCGTGAACTTAACACCATAGCTATGTTGTTTAACTTGAAAAGGGATTATAGTTTAATCATAAAGAACAAACAAAACATGAAGGGCGGAATGATTTATGTTTAATAAATTTTTAAGAGAAAATAAAATGGCAGCGGCTATTCTTACGGTCTTACGTTTATACCTTGGCTATTCTTGGGTAACAGCAGGTTACGGAAAATTAACAAGTGGCGGCTTCGATGCAGCTGGATTTTTAAAAGGAGCCATCGCGAACCCAGTAAAGGGTCCAGATGGTGCCGTTGTATTTGGTTGGTATGTTGACTTCTTAAAACACTTTGCACTACCAAATGTTGATGTGTTGAACGTGATCGTTCCTTGGGGCGAGACATTGATCGGCTTAGGCTTAATCTTAGGCTGCTTAACGACAACCGCCATGTTCTTTGGTCTAGTGATGAATTTCAGCTTCTTCTTAGCAGGAACCGTATCTCATAACCCAAGAGACATTTTCCTTGGTTTCATCATCTTAACTGCTGGTTACAATGCAGGAAGAATTGGTTTAGACCGCTGGGTCGTTCCATTCATCGCAAAAATGAGCAAAAAAAGTACTGGCAACGAAAAAGCAAAAGTGAATGTATAAATAACTATCAAAAGATAGGCGGTTTGGGTATCCGAACCGTCTTTTATTATCCTATTAATCAACGAATTAGCAAATAAGAGCAAAAAGCTCCTATAGATAAAAACGAGACAAAAAAATAGGTGCTGACCCCGTGGCGTTAAGCTTTAACACGCTGAGGTTCAGGCACTACTTTTTTTAAAAAAATATACTGTTTTGAATTAAAGGATTATTCTCTTGCAGACGTTTATGCTAGAGAACCCGCTTTATGTTATTCATTTAAAAAGGAAGTTTATCATATGTAATCATTGGTGCTAACCTTGACATTTCCACAGTATCTTCGTCAACACAAAGTTCACCACATTTTTCGCAGCTGATAAAAGTATCATTTAAATGATAGCCTACATAACCATGGGTGCATTCCTGAATGGCCCAAATTGTTTCCCACTCAACTTCAAACTTGTAATCACATTTAGAACAGTAAAATTCAGCACTTCCGAAATCCTCTTTTTGCTTCTGTTTCGGTTTTTTCTTCTTTTTCGCCATATATTTTTTCTCCTCAAATTAAATGTAAGCCTGGCAAGAACGAGTTCAATATATTATTTTAGACTTGGCTTACTATATTTTAACCGATTTGAACGTGAAATTTATGAAATGTTTCTGATATATAATTTCTTCATATATAGCTAGTACTAAGTTAGAAATTATATTCTGAAAATCTTATTCTCGTCTTCCTTCATGTTGTGTTTTCCGCTTATTAGGTTCCTTGCTACCGTTCTTTCTTGGTAAAACGCCAAAATATTGTTCAAAGGTGCTGGCTAGGTAATAATCGAAGGGAAATTCAACGCCAGCAAGAAGATTATCGAAATACACAAGACGTTCGGCTACACCAGTATATTTTCGGTCTGAAATAAGCGGAATCTCTTTTATTAGGTCTCTTGCAAATGACTTTGTAAGTCTTTCAGTTTCTTTAGCTGTTTCTCCATCAACCCAATTCCGATACTTCTCCATACAGTCGACAAAAACTTTATTTTGCTCGTCTGAATAAATAGTAGCCATCTAGTTTACTTCGTTTCTCTATTTATTTAGCAGATTTAATAATATCCTATCATCAATTTTACAATAATTAGTATTTTTATAAAATTATTTAATCATTTATAGGAATATAATGTAAACTGAAATTAATGGAATCCTATAACTATGTAATTAGGAGTACATTTAGATTGTAGGACTTAGGAGCATATGCAAATGGATGAACTAAACATAAAGAATTCAATAGTAAAAGCAAAGCGAGGATTAGAAAAGTATCAAAAAATAATGAGCATGGTTACTAATGTGGATGTTTCACATAGTGCGGATTTCAAAAGTCTTTTAACGGATTCTATAGAGTAAGGCAGCGACCGCCTATCTTTTATAATAAGTTCTATAATTTTATGGAAGAAAACAAAAACGGCACGCCATCCTTTGAAAAGACATTTAGATACATATATGAAGAATTAGAGAGAGTAGAAGCATCGTTCTCGAGTAAATTGGTAGCAACCATTAATCCGGACCTGCCTATTTGGGACACAGTGGTCCTAAAAAACTTAGATAAGAAGCCTCCCGCTTATTATAAGAAAAATAGGTTGGAAGAAACCATCTTATTATATGAAGATATTAAAAATGAATATAAAAAGATACTTGCAGAAGAAACGGGCAAGCTAATCATCCAATTATTTGATCAAGAGTATCCAAACTCAGGAATAACCAATATCAAAAAAGCAGATTTTGTATTTTGGCAAACTAGAGAATAAAGGTATGATAGGAAATTTAGTATAATGCTGTATGTCATTAATCTCGCGAAAGCTCATGAAAGTTTTTTGATTAAATCGATTAGGTGGTAATGTTATGACAATTGCTGAAATCCATGGAAAGCTTTCTCCTTATGAGCATATGGAAGATTTACTAAGCTCAGATGTATTTTCTACATTCAAGTATCTTGATGTCAACAACGGTCTCATCCCATTTTTGAAAAAGGCAACAAGCTTTAAGGACAATGCACCACCTGATTTTCTCGATGATATTGTTGAAGCGGATTATATATTTTGGCCAAGAACGACATATCTAAACAGAGAACCCGATGTCCTAATCATACTAACGAAAAAAGACCAATCCACAATGGCTATTTTAATAGAGGCAAAATATCATTCTGGAAAAAGTAATACTCATCGAGAAAAAGACGCCACTGATAAAGAAAACAATCCATTGGAACATTTAGACGGAGACCAACTTGCCGAATTATTTAAGGAACTTCAGGACGGAAATGTCTATATCGGTGATCCCATCATAAGAGACAAATACATTCGATCGGCAGACAATCGATATCTCTTTTTCGTAACGGCCCACTATGCTTCACCGAGGCACGATATCGAAGAAACCTTTAAAGTATTACGGACAAAACAATATTTTAATCAAAATTATCAGAGATTATTTTGGGTTAACTGGATAAGCATCATTGGTGTCATTGATGAAGTGAATTCAAGAGAAACCTGGAAAAGTGCTCCAACCATGCGTTACTTGTTAGAGGATCTGAAGGCATTGCTTCAAAGGAAAGGTTTAGTTCCATTTAATGGATTTACTACACCTCAAAAGAAAATTTCATTACCAAAGTTTTTATTCTGGGAAGAAGTAGAGAAGGTGGACCAACCACTATTTTCAGAAATTGATACTAGTAAACTAACAAAAGCTGAAAAATATTTTTGGAGGGGGAATAAAGAATGGCAATCGGAAATGAAATAAAAGAAATCTACGACATGATGAAAACAGTCTGCCAAGAAACCAGCCAATTAATGATTGTAATTAATGACATTATGGAGAATGAAGGGTTTTTGGCAGTTGGTGATGGTAGTGTGATGTTCGGAAAATCAGGGCATTATCGGTATCCAGATTATTGGCTTCCCTATTTGTTACAGCGAGTATATACAAAAGAAAAGAATTCTAAAAAGGGTATCGGAGTAAATATTACGTTTGATGGAAGCAATGATGGATTAGAAAATAAAATTCCATTTCTAACATGCGGTGTTGTGGAATACCCTAAAGATAGAGTTACTAAGGGTAATGGTCTTTATAAGGCTGGATGGATTGACCACGAAGAAGTTCCGAAAGAGTTTGACGGTAAACTCTGCACAACTACATTTACTGATGGAATAATCACAAAATCCTACTTCCTCCCAATTGAGATATTGAACAACCAGGAAAAAGTCCACCAATACATCATTAAACCTCTGATTAGCCTCCATGAAGGACATTTTGATGAGGTAAATAATATGATTATTGATGTGGCATTAGGTTTGGAGGAAATTGTAGAGTAGAGACTACATATGATATAGAGTTTTCTTATCATCTCTTTAAGTGAAAGGATAAAGTAGCCTATATGAAAAAACAAATAAATCAAAAGCAATTTATTAATTCATATCGTTCCGCGGGGCTCTGGTTTGTTGCACTTTTTATGGAAACTTTCTTATTAAGAATTGATGAACTACGTGATCCCAATAAAAAAACAAAATTAATTGAAGAAATATATAATAATGGTGAGGGTTTTGATAAAGAAGAAGGCGGTACAAGAACGAGGGTCAATTGCTTATTCCGAATTATCGAAGCTGGGAGAGTAATAGAGGTACTGGATGTAGCAGTTGCTTCTGAAAGATTAAGTAACGATTTTCCAGATGCTGCTTTTCAAGCAGAAGGCTTGTTAATGAGAATCAAATCTGGTGAATTCGCCATACCTGATTAACATGATTTTTGTCTGGTGTTTTATAAATTATCAATCTAACAAGCTTTGGAGGGATAAATATGGAGCTAGTTAGTAAAATGGAATATAGGTGTCCCCCGGTGCATTAAAGCTTTAGCATACTTGGGGACAGGCACCTGCAGGAGCAACGCGACATTGTAAAAGACCTGTGTTCGGGGCAGCGGTATTTTTAAATAGAGAGATCCACAGAAAATAGCCCACGGGAGTAGGATGGAAATGTAATAAGAAGAATACACGAAATTGGCGATATACAGATAATCCACTTTTACCTTTTAAGGAAATTGATATAGATATGGAAGAGATGGTAAGCATTAAGATGTATGAGGTTTAAATATGGGAAATACTAATCAAACATTTTAATTTATTCGGTCTCCTTTACTTACTACTGGAAACTACCAAACTTCGGCAATATTCGTGTGGTTCCTGGCACATGAACTTATTAAGGTACACTAAGCAGATATTTTTTAATGCGTTATAACTTATTTTTGCTAATGCCGAACTTGAATTGACTAGAGGTTTCATAGATAAAATAGCCATTGATATAATTACTGGTAATAGAATCCATTTGTGATATAATAAAAGTGCCCCGTAAATAGTTGCGGGGGAGACTGGTGAACGGTTGTCAAGCTTTATCCAAACAACATTTCTTGCTGCTATCACGAACCAGCAGGCAATAACAAAGGATAACATAAGGCAACCACACTGCATATCGGAATTAACACCTCCATTTGTAGTCAACCATTCCACTGTATACTTAATAGTATATAGGATTAGTAATATTATATACAGCCTTGTTGTTTGTGCGAAATCACATACAATGTAAACGGTCCTTTTGAAGTCTATTTATAGGATTTAATTGAGACCACGGTAAGCTGAAAGGGTGACTGACTATGAATCAGAGTAATAGGCTAAAATTACATGCCCTTTCCAGCTCTGCTAATATTAATTTTGATAAATACAACACTAAGAAATATAAGCATTTTGATAATAAAGTTTCTATTAAAAATGCTGTTGATAGAATTACAAATCCATGCTGGGTACAAGAGCATGGATTTTACCCGTTTATTCATTTTAGTATAAAGATACATAAATATAATAATGAGATAAAAGGGAAGGAAAAACCAGAACCGAAAGAAAGAAAAATCTTTTATGCATCTCATATTGATAGCTTTATTTATAAATATTACGGTGACTTGCTAAATAATATGTACAATAAATTAGTTGTTAAACGTGGCATAGATTCTGTTGCAACTGCCTATAGAAGAAAGAATGATGGAAAATGCAATATCCATTTTGCAAAAGAAGTAATAGATTATATTAAAAGAAGTAATCAGGCTTTCATATACGTAGCGGATTTCAAATCCTTTTTTGATGAACTTGACCACAAGTATCTTAAAAACCAGTTACAAACGGTTTTAGAAAAGGAAACTTTGCCGGAAGATTATTATGCTGTTTTTAAGAATATTACTAAATATAGTTGGGTTGATAAGGCAAAAATCGATGAATTATTAAAGAAGAAATACAAAAATAGGGATAAGAGAAAAAAACTGTCTAGACTTTTAGATGAGAAGGATTTTAGAAGGTTTAGAAAGGCAAATAATCGAAACGTAGAGTACAATAAAAATAATTATGGAATACCTCAGGGAGCGGGATTGAGTTCAGTTTGCTCCAATATTTACCTTTTAGACTTTGATGAGAAAATAAATAATTATGTAGAATCCTGTGGGGGGCTTTACAGAAGATATTGCGATGATTTAATCATTGTTATACCTTTTGAGGGGGAAGCAAACATTTACGATTATAGCCAACATCTAGATGTAATTGAGCAAGTGAAAAATCAAACTCCAAGGTTAATCATTCAAAAGGAAAAAACAAAGAGGTTTATCTATAATCGGGATAGAATATATGACGAGAATTTTGAGCCAAGCATTTTAGATTACCTAGGTTTTGCATTTGATGGTCACAATGTGAAATTACGAGAAAAGAGTTTATTCAAATACTATTGCAGGGCGTATAAAAAGGTTCGATTATGTAATTGGAAATCAGAAAAATCGGGTGTAAAAAAGCATAGGAAAAGCTTATATACTAAATATACTCACCTCGGAAATGGCAAGGCAGGCTATGGTAACTTCTTAACTTATGCCGAAAGGGCTCAAGAAGTATTTGATAAAGACTCTGCAACGAACAACCTTATGGCATACCAAGTTAAAAACCATTGGAAAAAAATTCAGAAACGCTTAATAACGCCGAAGCCTAAAAAGTCTAGCACCTAATTAAAGAGTGTTGGGCTTTTTAGATTTTAGTGAAAAAACCTCATTTAGATTCATTACGGTGAACCGTACCATAAAGTATCTATATATACATTTAAGCGATCAAAATCCATTTAAAGAGAAAAGGATCCACAAATTCATTTTGGATAGTGGATCTTTTTATTTACCCAAAAATATAGTACAATTTCCACATATCCAATAAATAACAATACAAGTATTGATAGTTAATATATAGTCAGGAGTAATCCAATGGAAGCGGTCGAAAAGAAGCTAATCGTAAATTCCGATAAGGGGAATTTATTAAGAGAGCTAGTAAAATCGATGAACGAGTGTGAGCGGTTTTATTTTAGTGTTGCATTTATAAACTTTAGTGGACTCCAACTTCTCCTTGATCCATTAAAGGAAGCCGAGTCAAAGGGGATTAAAGGAAAAATTATTACTTCCACATATCTCAATTTTACGGATGCAAAGGCTCTTGAGAAAATTAGAGAGTTTAATAATGTTGAGCTAAAGGTTTTTGTTACGGATAAAGAGATTGGTTTCCATACGAAAGCATACATATTTGAGTACAAAGATAGCTACAAAGTGATAATCGGCTCCTCAAATATCACTCAAAGCGCTCTGAAAAGCAATATTGAGTGGAATGTTGAAATTATCACGAAAGAGGATGGCAGGTTTATACAAGATGTCCTAAAGGAATATGACTATCTCTGGAACATGAGTGAAGAAGCTGATCAGGATTTTATTAGTAGATATGAGGAGTTTCTAAAAAGCCTCAAAAATACACAAAAGAAACATCAGCTGATATATGAAAACAAGCAATATATCGTCCAAAATAGAATGCAAAAGCGAGCAACCGAGAATTTAGATAGACTAAGAAGCTTTGGCGAAAAGAAGGCTCTTGTCATTGCCGCAACCGGTACAGGAAAAACGTATATGTCGGCTTTCGATGTCAAAAGTTTAAAACCGAAGAAACTTCTATTTATTGTACATAGGGAAGAGATATTGAAGAAAGCAAAAGATACCTTTGAAATGCTCATCACGAATGAGGGGTATACTTTTGGCCTGCTAACAGGTAATCATAAGCAAAAAAATGTGGATTATGTTTTTGCTACGATCCAAACCATTTCTAAATGTTTTCATGAATTTAAAAAAGAAGAATTTGATTATCTAATCATTGATGAAGCACATCATGCGACCAGCCCAACCTACCAAACCGTTTTGGACTATTTTGAACCTAAGTTTACATTAGGAATGACGGCAACCCCAGAACGTAGCGATGGTTATAATGTTTTTGATCTATTTGATAATAATGTGGCATTAGAAGTGCGATTACATGAGGCTTTAGAGGACGAGTTAGTTATTCCTTTTCATTACTTTGGGATTACGGATATTGAAGGCATTGATTTAAGTGATGTTAATATTGACGATATTGCTGAAATAACCAAGAGATTAAAGGTTAATGAGCGTGTCGATTTTATAATTGAAAAAATGGATTTTTACGGTCATGATGGCGAGAAAAGAAAGGGCCTTGGTTTCTGCGCCAGTATTGAACATGCTCAGTATATGGCTAGTGAATTTAATAAAAGAGGCTATAAAAGTGTTTGTTTATACGGTGCCGACTCACCGGACACACGGGAGCGTTTTATTAATCAATTAGAAAATGATCAAGATGATTTAGAATTCATATTTACCGTTGATATTTTTAATGAAGGCGTAGACATTCCTTCTATTAATATAGTACTCATGTTGAGGCCAACAAACTCGCCAATTGTGTTTATTCAGCAGCTAGGAAGGGGATTGCGGAAGCATTCCGATAAAAGCTTTTTAACGGTTCTTGATTTTATCGGAAACCATAATAAAACGTTTCTCATTGCACTGGCACTTAACGGAAGTAGGTACTACGATAAAGAAAGTTTGAAGGTAGCAATTGCGACTGGATTTGCAAATATTCCTGGGTGTACTCATATCCAAATGGATAAGATCTCGCAGGAAAGAATTCTTGCACAGATTGATAATGAAAACTTCAATTCGATGAAGTATCTGAAGGAAGAGTATTTTGAATTTAAAAAGCTCAATCAAGGAAGAATTCCTTATTTGTTATTGGATTATCTCAAGTATGATGGAGCACCCGATCCTACAAAATTTATTGACCGTGAAAAAACGTATCTTCAATTTGTAGCAAAAGTTGAAAAAGATGATTATTTAAAAGGTTTACTACAAAATGAAGCTTTCGAAGGAGCTTTAAAAGAATTATCTAGCAAGCTTCCTCTGAACAGGATTTATGAGTTTATCATTATTAGATATTTGATAGAACATGCAGAGGTTGATTTAGAAATTGCTAAGCATCAAATCCTAAAGATGATTAAGGATGTTGACAATGATAGTGTATTACATGCATTTGAGTGCCTGAATCAGAACTACTATGATAGCGGTCAATTGAAGAGTAAACCTAAACTATGTAATTATATAGACGGAAAACTTGTTAAGGCTCCCATTTTTAATGAATTACTAAAAAATAGGGAGTGCCGTAAATATATAGAAGATGCCATTACCTACGGGATTTTCCGTTACGAAAAAGAGTTTAAGGCAGAATACTACGGTGTTCCACACTTTAAACTATATGAGCAATATCAAATGATGGATGCCGCATTACTTTCCAACTATCGGAAAATCCATAGTTCCTTTAGGGGTTCAGGGTTGCTTGCTAACGGAAAAGAGTATTTCCTATTTATTGATTTGCATAAAGAAGAGGATGTAAAGGAAAGTATTAACTATAAAGATAAATTTATAAATGAGCGATACTTTCAATGGCAATCACAAAATAGTACTGCCCAGCATTCTGAAAGAGGGCAGAATATTATTTCTAATAAGCAACGTGGTGTTAATCTACATTTATTTGTGAGGAAGTACAGGGAGATAGATGGAAAAAATGAGCCTTTCATATATATTGGTAAAGGAGATTCAGTCCAATATGAAGGTGAAAAACCGATCACGGTGAAAATCAAATTAGAGCACGAAATCCCTGCAAACCTATATACAGAGTTTACAAAAAAAGTGTAGTCTTCTCATTCGAGAAGACTATTTTTCATGGATTAATTGTTCAACCGCTGAAATGTCAGCCGGGGCCCACTTTAGCGAATCTATATTTTCTCTTTTCAGCCAAATTAGCTTGGAATGTTCACTTGGTGTTGGCGTTCCTTCGACAACTTTACATTTAATTGAGATTAAATTAATGATAAACGTCTCGTACTCATGGACATTTTCGTTAAATACCTCTTTTGATGTCTTGATTTTACAGTCAAGTTCTTCATCAATTTCTCTCTCCAGAGCTGAGTAGATGTCCTCATTTGCTTCCACTTTTCCGCCCGGAAACTCCCACATATTTGGAATGGACATTTCTGGGGACCTAAGAGCACAAAGAATCTCATTCTGTTCATTTTCAATAATTGCTGCGACAACTTTCACGAGTTTTTTCAATGTGATCCTCCTTGATGAATGATTTACTAGTCATAATATATCACTTTTAGTGGAGAAATTCTTTGATGGGATTTTTCATTCTATTGCGAAAGTTTTATTGGAAAATTAACCCTTATGCTCTATCATTAAAATAGTAGAATGATCTGCTTAGAGGAGTGATATTTTGGAAATAATAAATGTAATTGAGAGAATTAAAGATAAATTTTTAGAAAATGGTAATCCGACAGAAATACCTTTATTAAAAGGGAAGAAAACATTTCAAGCAGTTTTGAATGAAGATGGTATTAGCGTGAGCAATTTAGCCAGCCAACCTTTTTTACCCTGGTCAGTGTTTGAAGAAACGATTATGCTGTTAAATGAGAAAAGTGGCTGTGCAATTAAGGGGGATGCAATGAGTAATAAATTAGGTGAAACAGGACTGCCAATTGATTCTGTTGAAGGAAGAATAGCTTTTAAGGTCTACGGGAAACAATTAGGGCAGACTGTATTTCGTCGAATTACTCCTATCGCTTGCATATTAGAATGGGCAGGTATATGCATGAATCAAAGAGGAAAAGTAGTCCTCCCAAACTATCGTTGAACAGGGTGAGTTGCTATGGATTTAAAGCGAAAGTTTTAACTTTACTTGAATAAGATGTAGATGGAATAACATCCGAAAATAAAATCAAGTATATGAAAAAGCGGAAGAAATAACCAAAATTATTAGGTGGTAAAGAAATTTAATGAATCTGCAAAGGGGATTAGATAAAATATGGGCGTAACACAAGTATGGGAGAATCTTAGAGCGAAAGCTAGATTGTCAGAATTTGAAATACATACGGTACCACAAAATAAAAGTATCCCATTATGGTTTTTAGTGGGTGTTTCGGATAAACATCTCGTAATTAAAAAAGCTGAAAACCATACACCTAGTATAAAAATTTCGATGGATCGAGCAATAACTTACAAGGATTTTGAGTTTGTCTACAGATGCAATGAACGATGGTTAAAAGGTGATCATAGTGGTCGTCAGGAGGCTATCAAAAAGTCACAAAATACTGCCTATATTTATGCATTGATAGATGAGGCATCTAAACAGAAAGTTTTAGAACAGTCAAAAAATTAAGATTTCCACTTGGCCCTTACATAACGTAATGATTTATTATGAACGTAACAGCTGGATGAAATGCGGGCCAACGGCCAAAAAAATCGAACAAAATAAATTCGAAATCGGAGGAAAAACGGACATGAGAAAACTCGTATTGTTCATGCATGTGTCGCTGGACGGGTATGCGTCGGATTCGAACGGAGGACTCAATTGGATTCCGTACGACGAGGAATTAGAGAAATACGCCGAGGAGGTCGTAGCCGAAGTCGGGGCCCCCGTTTACGGACGGACGACGTATCGCATGATGGAGAGCTACTGGCCCACGATGCTGGACAATCCGGATGTGCCGAGGCACGAAATGGAGCATGCCAAATGGCTGCAGGATGTTAAGAAGATTGTCATTTCCGGCACGATGGACAAGGTGGAATGGAACAATACGATGCTGATCAAGGACAATATCGCAGAGGAAATCAAGGTACTCAAAGAGCAGCCCGGCAAAAATCTCGTTATCTTCGGCAGCCCGGGAGCGGCAAAGACGCTGCTTAAGCTCGGCCTGATCGACGAATTCCTGTTTACAATTTGTCCAGTCATCCTGGGCGGCGGAAAATCGGTATTCGACGGCGGCGGTGAGAAAATCAGGCTCAAGCTGCTGTCCAGCCGAACGCTCAAGTCGGGCATTATCGCGGCCCGCTATGAGTTAGAGAAATAGCCGTACAAGGTGTTCTTCTAACGGAGAACGATAGTTTAATAAACCGCCCCTTCATTACGGGGCGGTTATAGTTTTGGCTGAAAATCAACATTGAGAATTAACATAGCCAAAATTAAAAGAAAAATTAATAGTTTATCGAGTACTAGAACGAGTTTCGCGGGGACGATATAGATTAATGGGTGCTGCTGCAACCAAACATATAGGCCGGATTTTTCCCAGCTGAATCATACAATAACTAGTATTACAAAACTAACCAAACGTTTGATTAAATTCTTGATTCCTTGGTATATATGGAAAAAGAGAATAGTTGAATCGAATAGATAGTAAAATAGTAGAAAATTGGAGGGGTCTTTTAAATGAAATACCTTAATTCCTTTATTCACCTTTTTGCCACTAATCGTCCTAGCATTTGTTGTTAGATGGGTTTATCAAATTAAAAAAAATAGTGAAATTCAAGTGGAGCAAAACAGACAGATTATCTTGCTTTTGCAAAATAAAGATATTAGTAATTAACTAGTTAAGATTTTGGGTAAAATGCGGATGATGCCAGTGCACTTTTATTATGAACAGGGGTTTGTCTTCCTCTTTTTATTTTTGTGAGCATACTGTTAGAATAATTTTCCCACAATACTATAATAAGAGCTAGAAGGAGTTGTTAATAATGACACAATCACTAAAAGGAAAAGTAGCGTTTGTAACGGGTGCTGGAAGAGGTATTGGCAAGGCAGTTGCAATCGCTTTAGCAAATGAAGGGGTAAACATTGGTTTACTCGCAAGAACAGAGTCTGCCTTAAAGGAAGTCGTAAGTGAAGTGGAAGGTTTAGGAGTTAAAGCAGCTTACGCGGCCGTTGATATTTCATCTCAGGAAGAAGTAGAGCAAGCGATTAAAAAAATAACGGGCGAGTTGGGCACCGCTGATATTCTGATAAATAATGCAGGAATTGGAAAGTTTGAATCACTTTTAGAGATGGATCCACAGGAATGGAAGAGAATCATTGATGTTAACTTGATGGGCCCCTATTATGTAACAAAAGCGGTTATTCCTCAACTTATTGAGAAAAACGGTGGTGATATCATCAACATTTCGTCTACCAATGGGTTAAGCGGCGCTGCCACATCCAGTGCCTATAGTGCCTCCAAATTTGGCGTCATCGGCTTAACGGAATCATTAGCACAAGAAGTACGAAGAAATAATATCCGCGTTACCGCATTAACGCCGAGTACCGTGGCTACGGAGCTCGCGGTTAAAACGAACTTAATCGCTGAAAATAATGATGAGAAATATATGCAGCCGGAAGACATTGCTGAATTTATCGTTGCTCAATTAAAATTGCATCCACGTATTTATGTGAAAACAGCAAGCATGCTGGCAACGAACCCATTCTAATTGAAGCGTGTAAATAAACAATAGGTTATTCGTAAAGGCTCAGCTACAGAACTGGGCCTTTTGTCTGCCTTTATAAAGGTTCCCTTCAGAATTCATCTAACCTAATCGTCATTAATCAAACGATTGATTAAATCGATGGAGCCCTTGGTACATATAGTTTGAATAAACTAACCAAACGATTGATTAAATAAATCCCTTGGTAGTGAAAAAACTAACCAAACGTTTAATTAGTTGAGTTGAGTTTAATGAATGAATGGAAAATAAAGTTAAATTCAGTGTATAATATTAATAAACTGTTTATGTAAATGGGGGTCTTGTTATGATTTGGATATATATTTTTACACCTGTTGTTATATTGAGTGCAATAGCTATTTATTTTGATAAAAAATCCGGGGCCATTTCGACTGAGGAAGGTAGAATAGTGGAGAAGTTAGAGGAACGCCCACCGGAACATGGTCCAACTTTTTATGGATCTTGAGTTGATCTAAAAAACATAAACAATGCAAGCAAGTTTTAATAATTACTTGAACAGTTTAAAGGCTTTTTACATGGCCAAATATAAATACCTATTTGAAAAAAAACACAGGAGCTGAATCAACATTCTTAAGCCAAATCCGCTCTTGACCACTTAACCCATCCTTCACCCATACATCACCTTGATGATCCTTTACTTTTTTTCGAAGCCAAGTAAGATGAGAACCAATAACTTGTGGATCTTCATCAAGTTCATTTTTCTTTGGAAAAGAGATTTGATTTTGATCTTCTGTTTTAATATTGATCGCATAAAGTGCTGTAAACATCGTTGGAACAGACCCTTCCTTCCACTTTTTATTCTCGCTTGCACGAGCCACAATCACTTGATCCGGTGAGAACCATTCCAAATCAAGATCCACATATCCTTTCGGTGTATATTCCTTTTGTTGCTTAGCTGTTGGCATGTCCGCAATCATGGTTTTCTTGTTTTCAACGAAAAATCTTCCTTCTCCTGAAATATAGGCTAGTTGATTAGCGGAGAGAGCCCATTTCATCCAGTCTTGGTACCAAAGCATTTTTCCTATGGATTGAAATCGCTCTCCCTGTGCGGACAAAACACATAAGGTATTACTATCATTTGACAAAGAAGCTGTTGGCATGGCTAAGAAACTCACCCACTTCCCATCAAAACTCCATTTAAAATAATCAGCAGAGATTGCAAACAAATCAGGCTCCTTTGTTTGAATGGTGTAAAAAAGTTTCATTTTATCTGTAGCTAGATTGGCATCGACTGGAATTCTATAAAGCGGGATGGGTCCCCAACCAGTAGGACGTAAACTGGATGGGGAGGAGGCGATAAATTCTTTCCCATTAGGAAACCATTCAAAATCACCAACCCCAAGTGAGACATTTTCAAATCCTTGCGGGCGACCATTCTCTACTTTCGTAACGTTTAATAAACCTTGATCATTGTAGGCCAATTGATTTTTGATCGGGGACCATTTAAAGTTCGATGTTTCCACCCTTACATAAGGCTGGTAGTTTTCTTTTTCTTTGGTATCGTAAATGAATAAATTTGATTTTTCTCCTTTTTTATCGCCATCAATATAAGCAATAAACCGGCGATCATAGGACCATTTTGGAGAATTCACATAACGATTTTTGGTGAGTTGTATTTCTTTATCTCCCTTTTTGATCCATAGCTGATGGTCTCGAATAAATGCAGCTGTGAGTGGCCCTTCCGCATGTACCATCGTTGTTGAAGGAACACCTATAAGAATGAAAAGTAGTAAAACTCGAAATATCATTATTAATCCCTCCTACTAGTAGGATGTACTGAATTCTCAGTAACTAGTAAGAAAAGTATTTTTATCTGAAAGAGTAACTTTTCCAATTCTTGAGACACTCTTACTAAAAAAGGTCCTGACCCGTGATGCTTGAGTAAACTAACCAAGCTTTTTCAATTATCCTGATAGTTTAACGGGAATTAATCGAAAAAATTAAATGTTCAAACAAATATTGAACTACTATATAATAATGTGTAAGAATTCTTACTATGTAATATTCCGAAAGGAGAAGTAAAATGGTAAACTTTTATGCGTTTGTCATGTTGTGTGTTTTTTTAATTATTTTACCTGGTCCAGATACGGCAATTGTTACAAAAAATACTATTTCAGTGGGGAAATCGGGCGGCTTTAAAGCAGCTTTAGGTACTTGTTGTGCCCTTTGTATCCATACTTCTGCTGCAACATTAGGACTTTCAGCAATCATAATGAAATCAGCATTATTGTTTTCTGTCTTGAAATACGTTGGTGCTGTTTACTTGCTTTATCTTGGTATTAAAGCATTGTGGTCTTTGAAAAAGAATGATGAAACAACAGCTAGTGTTGAAGTGGACACAAAAAGACAACTTAAAAACACATCTTGTTTTAAACAAGGTTTCTTTACTAATTTATTAAATCCAAAAGTTGCTGTCTTTTTCTTAACCTTTTTGCCTCAGTTCGTGGAATCTGGAAGTAATACGTTTTTTCCATTCCTCATAATGGGCAGCACTTATATTATATTGACTGCCGTGTGGTTTTTACTTTATGTCTCCTTAATTAATCGTATCAGTGCTTTTATGAAAAGGCCAAAAACAAAAAAAATCATTGAAGGAATCACAGGTACAATCCTGATTGGTTTTGGTATAAAACTAGCACTAGAAAAGGTTCATAACTAGTTGAAGTGTTGTTATGATTTTTTGGGGAATTGCCGATACAAAAATAACCTAGCCTAAAAAGCTAGGGTTTTTGTGTATCTTTGTTCAATTATCCTGCTCTTTCGTGGATTAAGAATAAGTGTTCATCCTTTGTAAAAAGGGATCTCTGCAGTCATCCCAACAGGATTTGGGGGATCATTCCATTACTTTTTAACTTTTATTTTCTCGGGTATAGTCTTCCAGTACTTTGGGTCCTCCAAACCGAGCCGCCAGATCCCGATTCCCCGTAAATTATATTTTTCTACTATGTTTAGCTTAAACTGCAGACTATGGCTTTCCTCAAACCAAGCCTGATGGCTATGATGATCTTCATCTACGTAACTGAAATGAGGTGTTTGCGAATGGGAGTCCCATAGAACTTTCGCCTTATATTTTGTTTTCTGACCAATTAACTCTTCATAGGAGCTATATTTGGCTTTGCCTGCTGTTGTATCCCAGTCCCATCCATAACCAGCGATACCGAGTAAAATTTTTGATGGTGGTACTTTATGTTTCAAAGCATAACGAATCGTTGCTTCTGTCCAATTAACTGATGCAGTTGACCCGGGTTTTGTTCTTGGGTTGTGTTCATCGTATGTCATAATCATTAACCCATCTGAATATAGACCAAGCTTTTCATAATCAAACCACGGAGACCAGGGATTAGCACGGGAATCACCTGTGTTTGCCGGGACTGAAACCGTAACTACCTTTCCATCACGATGCAGTGCATTTGACAATTTTTTTATCAGCTGACTAAAGGAATCTCGGTCAGTCAAATGCAAATTTTCCATGTCAATATTAATACCGTCAAATTTAAACTGATTCATTTCATTGCGTAAGTTCTGAATGAAAACATTGCGGTTGTTATTGTTATTGAGTACATTACTCGCTACCTGCTTGCCCTTCTCGACGGTTTCATAAAAGAGATTATGTACAACCATATATACCTTCAGATGTTTTTTATGAGCACTTTGAATAACCTCAATCTTATGATCTGCTCTAACGGAATCAATAAGACTGCCCGGGCGTTTATCATCAAGCTTATACCAAAAGGGTGCTATGATGCTTAAACTGTTGAAATGAGAGTTAACTGTAGGTTGAGATCCTGGATACGATCCTTCCTTTTCTGTGTAGAAACCTAAAACTTCACGAGGAGTTTTAGTCTTATTGTATTCCTCTTTTGCTTGTGACTGACTACAGGATGTCATTAGTAATAATGCCATGCTTAAAGAAATGATGGTGAATGACCGGTAACAATTTTTCGCCATAATACACCTTCTTCTAATTTGTATATTTCTTACGTATCACATTCGGCTAGAAATTCTGTCACCCCTAATTAACCCTTTAATGATCGGACTTGCCTGATCGGAAGGACTTATAATCATTAGGGACTCCTTATTTTCTTCTTATAATTCCCTCGTTCCTTCTTATTATCATTATTCTTATACTAAGTAGCCCAGTTAAAATATCCTAGTAACGACATAAAGACGATATAACTTAGTGAAAATAAAATTAGAATTTTTTATAGGATAGAAATACCTTTCTTATTAAGTCTGGAGGTTTTTGTTATAATTGAGATAACATTTGGAAAATTTATGCTAATAGAGGTTTCAACGATTATTGAGTTGGTTTAAAAATAGTTGATCTAATAATAGTAGAATAGTAGAAAACTGGAGGGGTCTTTTATGATGAATTCTTTTATTCCTTTAATCACCTTTTTGCCACTAATCATCCTAGCATTTGTTGTTAGATGGGTTTATCAAATTAAAAAAAATAGTGAAATTCAAGTGGAGCAAAACAAACAAATAATCTCGCTTTTGCAAAATAAAGATAGTAGTAAGTAACTATTTTAGATCTAAAAAGACGTCTGACATAAGGACCCATTCGGTTTTTTGTGAACAAGTACGTTGTTTAAATAACTCCTTCCTTTGGAACCTTTGGAAATATGTTTCGTCTCTTATTAAAAGGGGGGCAAAAGATTGAAAATTAAACTTGGGACCATTTTATTGATTCTCTCGCTCTTTCTCACGGCTTGTAACATTGGAGTAGACCCGAAGGAGCATTTAGGTGAAATTTATAGCGTTGCGTTAGACACCATCATGGAAAAGGACGAGGCGTTGAGTAGTGATATGAAATTCATTGCGATTGATATGAGCAATTTCGACGATGGATTAAGTGAAAAGGATAAAAAAGATATACTTATCTTTTTCAAAGATAAATATAAAGTGGATGTAATGGATGTCACTTTTGAGGAACTGAAAGAAAAAGGATTCTACGATCCCGATAAAATGTCTTTGACTGGTGTCCTTCTTAGGATTGAGAAAATTGATTTTAAATGGAATCATAATGTTTTCTTTGAAGGTTCTAAATATCGATCAGGATTAGGTGCAATTGGTATGGAAGGTACGGTCCACTACACAGATGGTACTTGGCAATTGAAAGAGTCGAAAGAGACTTGGATAAGTTAATTTAATTATTTACAGGTCGTGAAAAGGGGAGGGAGCTTTATGCTGGTTAGAGAACTGACAGATAAGGATTACATAGAATCACTGAAACTTTCTGAGTATGCGTTTCAATATAAGGTTCCGGAATCAGAGATACCAGCGAGATTAGAACGATTGCGAAACCATAAAGTTTTAGGGATATGGGACGAGGACATACTCGCTGCCAAACTGCATATTTACCCACTTAGTATTTTCATGAAAGATGCGGAATGGAAAATGGGCGGTATCGCAGGAGTTGCTACATACCCGGAATATAGACGAAACGGTTATATAAACACACTCATGATTGATTCCTTAGAACATATGCGAAATAATGATCAGATTGTCTCACTTTTACACCCGTTTGATATTTCCTTTTATCGAAAATATGGATGGGAGATCTTAAATGAAACGAAAAAAGTCACGATTGAAAAAATGAACTTAAGGTTCCTCGAACCCCAGCAAGGTTTCATAAGAAGATTTTCAAGAGAGACTCATAATGAAGATATCGAAAAAGTTTATCAACAATATTCCGCTCAATTTACAGGGATGTTAAAACGTGAGACCTATTGGTGGAAACAACATGTTTATGATAAAGATTCGCAGATGGCAGTCTATTATCAACCCAACAAAGAGGCTATGGGCTATATGCTTTACCATGTGAAGGACAGTAAAATGGAGGTGCAGGAGCTGGTTGCTCTTGACCATGAAGCGAGAGTTGGTCTGTGGAATTTCATTTGCCAGCATGATTCCATGGTCGGTACCGTAACGATTCATCTTGCCAGTCAAGATCCTTTCCCTTATTTTCTGCAGCAGCCCAACGTGAAAATAGAGCTACACCCTTATTTTATGGCAAGGGTCGTCGATGCGGAGGATTGTCTGCGGAGATTTCCGTTTCTACATGAAAATGAGCCTCTATTCCTGCATCTTGAAGATTCGCATGCACCTTGGAATAATGGGAGCTATTTACTTGGTAAGGGAGAAATAAAGGTGTTTAAAGAAAAAGCCGGAGGTCAGTGTGTTCATCCTCCTAAAAAAGGGATTCGCTTAAATATCAATTCCCTTTCCGCAATTCTATTTGGTTACAAAAGGCCGATGGAGCTTTATGAAATGGGCTACCTGAAAGGATCCAAGCCTGAAATTGAACTTTTTGAAAAAAAGGTCCCGGTACTGAAATCATCATTTATTGACTTCTTTTAAGTTATGCGTTTATGCAAAGCAAAGGCGGGAGATAATTGAAAACAAAAAACTGATGCTTACTGCTCTAACGTGGCAGGTTGGTTGAAGAAGGAACTTAACAATAATTGAAAAACTAAAAAATTAAAGAAGACAGGGGTTAGATATGATGATAAAAGGTGTCGGAGGAATATTTTGGAGAACTAAGAATCTCGAAGCTGTAAAAAAATGGTACAATGAAGTGTTGAAGATTGAAATAAATGATTGGAATATGACTATGATTAAACCCCAATCAGGTAATGAGACGATCTTTTCTCTCTTTACCGAGGATAACAATTATTTTCCAATAGAACAACAAGTGATGTTAAATTTCGAAGTATTTAATATGAACGAGACTATTAAGCATCTTGAACAAATGGGTGTATCTCTTGTAAAGAAAGAAGAGAATAGTGAATTTGGAAAGTTTATTTGGATTAAAGATCCTGAAGGCCGACTGATTGAGCTTTGGGAGAAATAGTGGGTTGTAGTCTTTTTCTATTAAGCTAATGGGTGAGATAAGACAATAAGGATTAATATAAAAGAGCCTAAAATATGCAAGTTTTTATGCACAACTTGCGTATTTTGGCTCTTTTTACATTCATAAAAATACTGCCATTGATAACTAAGACACGCTTGACGATAAATTTGGTTTGACAACCTTCTTCTTTACCCAAGGTTTGGAGACCCAGCGTTTCAAGGCGAAACATCCTCGGACCCATTCATCAAGCCCTTGGGCCAGCCAAATTCCTAATAGTCCTAAACCAAGTGTAATTCCGAAAAAGTAACTAAATACTACGGCAATTCCCCACATGCAAATCATACCGATGACAACAGGGAATCGTACATCACCTACTGATTTTAAAGAACCCATCAGAACGATATTCATGGCACGGCCGGGTTCAATAAACACAATTGCCCATAATACTGGGAGAGCTATAGCAATAATGTTAGCATCGGTGGTAAATATAGTTAAGATTGGCTCACCAATTAGAGCAACAGCAAGGGAAACAGAAGCTGATACAATCACTGCAATTTTTAATGTCTTAAGACCCCTATTCAGGGCTCTGTCATATTGCTTCGCTCCAATATAACGAGCAATCAAGAGCTGTGTCCCTTGGGCAATGGCAACGGTAAACAGGAAGCAAATCATCGATATATTTAAAATATACACCCGAGCTGCTAATGCTGCATCACCGGTAAGTGCTACAAAGCTTGTAATTACTACTTGTGAAAATTGGTAGGAAAGGTTCTCTCCAGCGGATGGAACCCCGATAGAAAGAAGTCCCTTCACATCCGATTTATTGATTTTAAATACATCTTTTATATGAAACTTTAAAGATAGTCGTTTATAAACAAAGTAAAAAAGTGCAGCAATGATAAAAATCCGGGCCGCAAACATGGCATAGGCAACCCCGGCAACACCTGTTACAGGAAGGCCGAACCATCCTTTAATGGCGATAAAGGAACCGATGATACTAATCACATTCATGATAACAGTAACAACCATGGTTTCTCTGGTATATCCGTAGCTGCGCAAAACAGAACTTAATGCTAAGGCGATGGCTTCAAGGAAAAGAGATAGACCTATGATGGTCAGAAAGGTGTAAGCAAAATCATAAACTTCGCCGCTAAGTCCATAAAATTTTAAAAATAAACCGCCAAACGCAACCACAACGATGGTCATCAAAATTCCAACCCAGAAATTTACTCCCAGGGCAGACCTTGCAAGGCGTCGGGCCCGGTCCAATCGGTTTGCTCCTAAATTTTGACCGATGAGGATGGTCGCTCCGATGGCTGTAACGTTAAAGACTAAAATAAAAATATTAAGAATCTGATTGGCTACCCCAACTCCAGCAACAGCGTTGTCTGAATATCCGCTTAAAATTAATGTCGCAACAATTCCCATACCCATATGAAGCGATATTTCGATAAAAAGAGGCCATGTGATGCGAAACAATGATTGATCTTGGTACTTATTGTTCTCTATAGTCAATTTATCTCCTACTTTACTAAAATCATATAAAACCTATTTTAACTACATTTACTGGAAATTGAAATAAAAAGGTTATTCCTATAAATTTCAGTTGGATATAGGGACAAAAAAATAAAGCCAAAGGATAATCTTTTTGGCTCTTTTACTAGTATTATTGTTCCATTTCTTCTAAACTACTTTTTTTGGGTCTCAAGTCCTATTTTGTCTAGGTCCAATGAACTGAATATTTCCTTTGATATTGACAGCATCCAAAGCTGATTTTATATTAAACACAAGATAAGTATTCAGAATTGACAGACATACACGCTTTAAACATAGACAAAAAAGAAACCGGTTTCTTTTTTGAAAAAATACAGCAGATCCATGTTTCAATTGATCAAAGAGAAATGCTCAGCTAATCAGGGAGTAAGAACTTTTTTAATTTATAGAAACCGGTTTCTATACCGAACTTTTAGGAGGTGATCCTTAGCGTAACTGTCTCACTCTAGGAAAAATAGTAATAGGGGGAAGCAAAATGGCAAAAGCTAATCTTAAACAAATGACTAAAAGGATTTTAACATGTGGTTCGGCCACGGCCCTTACGCTTAGTCTGCTCGCACCTGCAGCAGCACCCAAGGTATCTGCCGCTGAAGTAACTCAATCTAGCACACTAGCAGAAACGGTGAAATTAGACCCAAGTTATCAACAGGCACCATTTGATGGTTGGGGAACAGCCCTTGTATGGTTTGCGAATATTACGGGCGGCTGGCCAGATGAAGTCAAAAACCAATTAGCCGATGCTCTTTATGGTGAGGATGGACTTAATTTTAATATTGCTCGTTATAATATAGGCGGTGGTGATTCACCAGAGACCGCTCCATACATGCGCCTTGGCGGAGCAGTTCCAGGTTATTGGAATCGACCTGCCCAATTTGGGCCGCCAAATGGCAACACAGAAGGCTGGTCAGAGCAGCCAAATTGGTGGGACCCAACCAATCCTGACCATTGGAATTGGAACGCTGATGCCAACCAGCGCTGGTGGCTCTCGGCAGCTAAGTCGAGAGGAGCAGATACGTTTGAAGCCTTTTCGAACTCAGCACCATACTTTATGACACAGAGCGGATATGTATCCGGAAACTGGGATTCAAATAAGGATAACCTAAAATCCGATCAATACAAGAATTTTGCCAGCTATTTAACAGGAGTTGTCGACCATCTGCAGAAAGACACTGGCATTCAATTTAAAACGCTTTCACCGGTAAATGAACCGAATACGAACTACTGGGGAGCCAAGGGCAGACAGGAAGGATCACACTGGAACCCGGAATCACAAGCGAAAATGATCAATGAAGTGAAAAAACAATTGACCGCAAAAGGATTGGATACCGTTGTATCGGCAATGGACGAAACCAATCCAGGAAAATTTCGCGCCAATTGGGATGCGTACAATACGGAAACCCGCAATAATATCGGGCAGTTGAATGTACATACGTACGGGACTGGAGAAAGAATTGGTGCCCGAGATATTGCCAAAGGTGCGCACAAACGACTGTGGATGTCTGAGGTTGACCTAAGTGTCGGCGGCCAGAATCATGAGGACATCAAGACAGGGCTTGCCATATCAGAAAGAATCCAGGCGGATATCCAGCAGCTCGAGCCGGAAGCATGGGTACTTTGGCAGGCAGTTGAAGATGAAGTTAACATGAGACCTGAAAATGAAAATGGGAACTGGGGTCTGATGCAGGTTGACTTTGCTGCAAAGGATTTCAGCAAATTTAAAATCTACAAAAATAAAAAATACTACGCAGTGGGCAACTACAGTAAATTTATCCGCCCTGGCGACCAGTTTATAAATTCAAACAACAAGGATACCCTAGCCGCGATTGATAAGAATGATGACTCCGTTGTCGTAGTTTATACCAATTCATCTGCAGAACAAAAATCAGTCGACTTCGACTTATCTGGATTTGAAACGGTAAATGAGACAGCAACGGCCACGCCATATGTAACATCAGCCACCGATAATTTACAGAAAAAGGCAGACATCAAGGTAAAGGAAGATACATTAGAGGCGGTTGTTCCAGCACAATCGATTACGACATTCGTCGTATCCGGTGTTTCAGGTGTCAATAACGAAGCTGGATTTATAAATAGTGATGATCATTACAAAATTAGCAATCAGAATAGTGGCAAGGTCCTCGATATCATTCAGGATGGAAAGATTGTGCAAAAATCGTATGACCGCGATAAAGCGAGCCAGCAGTGGAGCATTCAAAAAGTAACCAATGGAAACAGCTCCAAAGAATTATATAAAATCGTCGACACCCACAGTAGCAAAGTAATTGGTGTAGATAATGGGGCAGCTGTCGTACAATCCGATCAAAACACGAAGAGCCAAAAGTGGATGATGTCCACCTCCGGCAATCAACAATACACATTCATTAACGCTGCAAACGGTCAGCTGCTTGAAGTTGGCGGTGCGTCAACAAAAGAGGATGCTGGTGTCGATGTTTGGTCAGCGAATGCTGGAAAGAATCAGACCTGGATCATCCATAAGGCTGGAATTGTGAACATTGAGCCAGTCAATGTGGTCGTCATCAAGAAAAAAATTGCACCAGAAATGCCTGAGACTGTTACCACAATTTATGGTGATGGGGAAAGAGTGCAAAAAGCCGTGCAATGGGAGTCGATTGACCCTGAACAATATGACAGGGAAACCACTTTTACCGTGAACGGCACGGTTGAAGGAACGAACATTCCTGCTGTCGCAAAGGTGACAGTTAGCAAGGTGGAAAGCGTGGAATCGGTTCAAGTGAAAACTGTTCCAGGCAAAGCGCCTGTCCTGCCGGAATTTGCCCCTGCCAAACTTGAAAATGGTACAGAAGGAAACGTCCGTGTGAATTGGGAAACGATCGATCCAAGTAAGTATGAAACTCTTGGTAAATTTACTGTAAAAGGCTCGATTCCTAAGAGTCCGGTTAAAGTAACAGCCCATGTGCAAGTCACTAAACCGGCATTGCAGAACATTGCCTTAAATCTTCCAGGCTCAGGGCATGAGTTTCCAAAGGCATCTGCTTCCTTTACTGGACAGTATGATAAAGCTACCAATGTCAATGATGGAGATATCTCCTCCGTTCGCTGGACGAATTGGGATCCCAACAGCTGGAGGGCAGAAGATTGGGTGGCAATCGATTTTGGCAGTGCAGATACGATTTCAAAACTCGATTTCCATTTCTATGATGATGGGGGCGGCACTAGACCACCTGCATCTCTAAAGCTGGAGTACTGGGATGGGACCGAATGGAAGTACATCGAAGCTACCCAATTAGATGTAATGGCGAAAAAGGACGTAACGGTGAATTTTGCACCAGTTACCACCTCGAAGATTCGAGTGGTAATGAAGGCGATACCAAATACATGCATAGCAATTTCCGAAATAGAGGTATTTGGAAAGGGAGATGTCACAAAAGCTGAACCAAGCATTGGTGAGGATGCTACGCTTGAGAGCATCTTAATCGATGGAAAGCCGCTTAAGGATTTCCAACCTGACCAATTGACCTACGATGTGAACGATAAAGCAACGAAATCACCTGTCGTTACAGCCGTAACCAACGACTTGTTTGCTTCCTATCAAGTATCTGAACAAGAGGACGCAGCTGTGATCACCGTTAAATCGGAGGATGGGCTCCAGACGGAAACGTATACGGTTAAATTTAGATAATCCAAAAGGTCATAGTTGAGGATGCCAAGATCCTTAACTATGATCTTTTATTGCGTTTTTCTCCCCGTCCCCTCTTTCACCTTATCGACTACCATTTTTCTATAAAAATAGATACAATTGAAAGAAAGATAAAACGGATTTCTATGAATTTTATTATTTTTTCTAAAGAAAGGAGGTCTTCCATTGGAAAAAAAAACGTTTACTATCTACGATATAGCTGAGGCCACAAACGTATCTCCGGCAACTGTATCGCGGGTCCTAAATGGTAATTATCCAGTCAGCAGAAAAACAAAAGAAAAGGTACTGGCAAAAATACAAGAATATAATTTTCAGCCGAACAGCATTGCGAGAAGTTTGTCAAAAAAAGAAACTAAGATGATCGGGTTGATATTACCAGACATCACGAATCCATTCTTTTCAAGCTTCTGCATGGAATTGGAGAAATGCGCTCAAAAAAAGGGCTATACAATCTTCTTATGTAATTCCATGAACGATAGCGAGATGGAGTCGGTTTACCTAAAGGTTCTCTCAGAGCGCCAGGTCGAGGGGATTATTATGATGGGCGGCCGGATTAATAAATCGGTAACCGATACGGAAGAGGCGGATGAAGTACTGGAGGTTATGAAAAAGATCCCGGTGTTGATGGTCAATGGAGCGATGGCGGGCGTCGAATGTTATCAAGTGAGATCTGATGAGCGATTGGGTATGAAAATGATAATGGAGCATTTGGTTGAGATAGGTCACAAAAATATTGGCTTGCTGGGGGGAAAGCAGGGGATCACTTCAACCGATATCAAAGTAGAAGGATTCAAGCAGCTCCTCATGGAGAAGGGGCTAGTTTATCATCCTGAATGGCATATTTACAGCGGATTTTCTGTAGGAAGCGGACAAAAGGCGATGGACAAGCTGCTGGAAAACGAGAAACTGCCAACAGCGATTATATGTATGAATGATATGATTGCCTCTGGAGCTTTAGTTGCGTGCAATCATCAAAAAATTGACCCTAAGAACTTTGCCTTTGTGGGCTATGATGACTCGTTTGTCGCCGATATCTTAACACCGAGCCTGACCTCCATTAACCATGATTACGAAAAACTCGGAACAGTGGCACTGGATTTAATTATCAACTCAAAAAATGAACAAGAAGCACTTGATGTAATGAAAAAAGTAACGATTGCCCCCTTTCTTACTAAACGGAACTCCACTGTATGAAGGACAAAACTCGCCTCAGGAACAAGAGAAATGTCCTTCATTGATGTTAGACTAAATTATGGACACGATAAATTGGGCATAATAGTAAAAATATCCAATTTATAAAGGACGTGTCGAGATTGGGAACACATTATGATAGAGAGTACAAAACACAAGCTGCCAGGCTAGTGGTAGAGGAAGGGCGAACGATAACTCAGTTAGCGGATGAGTTAAATGTTTCACCCAAGACATTGGGCAGGTGGGCTAGAATTTATAGGGACCAGACGGAAAATGGTTTTATCGGAAGTGGAAATGTTCATCCGGATTTTAAGGTACAAAAGGATTTAGAAAAAAAGGTTAAGGATCTAGAAGAGGAGAATGCCATTCTAAAAAAGGCGATGCACATCTTCACCAAAAGCCCGAAGTAATTTATAAGTTTATAAAGGAGCACGTAAAAGTGTTTCGAGTGGCGAAGATGTGCAAGGTGCTAAATGTTTCAAAAAGTGGTTATTATGACTGGCGAAAGCGACCTTTGAGTAATCAGGCAAGGCGTCGACAACAGTTGACGAAAGAAGTAAAGCGGGTTCATGAAGAATCAAATCAAATTTATGGAAGTCCTAAGATTCAGAAACAGCTGAAAAATGAAGGAATAAATACTTCCGAAAGAACTGTTCAACGAATTATGGCAAATGAATCTATACGTTCTAAAACTATAAAAAAGTATAAAGCAACAACAAATTCAGACCATAATAACCCATTATATCCTAATATTATAAATCAAGATTTTACAACGACAGCGCCAGGTGAAGTTTGGGTGGCTGATATTACTTATATTTGGACTAAGGAGGGTTGGCTATATCTAGCGTCAGTAATGGACTTGTATTCACGAAAGATTATTGGATTTAATATGGGGAATCGTTTGACGAAAGAATTGACTATTACTGCTTTAGAAAGAGCTATGATTAATCAGCCGCCTAGAAAGGGACTTATTCATCATTCTGATCGAGGAAGTCAATATGCATCAATTGATTATACTAATAAGCTTAAGGGTGCAGAAATAACCATTAGTATGAGTCGTAAAGGTAACTGTTATGATAATGCTTGTATAGAATCATTTCATAGCTCGATCAAGAAAGAATTGATTTATCAAAAAAAATATAAAACCCGTGATGAGGCCACAATGAGCATTTTCGATTACTTGGTGGGATTTTACAATTCAAAACGTATTCATTCTACTTTAGGATATGTATTACCAAATACATTTGAAAAGCAGTATTTATTAAAGTTACCTCTGGCTTAATTGGGACTATTTCCTGTTAGAGTAGTGAGCCTTTAAAAAGGCTCACTACTCTAACAGGTTAGCAAACGAAGTGCGGTAGGGTTTTTATTATAAAAATCTCAATTTATTTTGTCCGTTTTCTTGACGTAGTATCAAAAGTTGCCTCGTGAACAAGAGAAATGTCCTTCATAAGCGGTATGAAGGACAAAAGTTGCCTCGTGAACAAGAGAAATGTCCTTCATAAGCGGTATGAAGGACAAAAGTTGCCTCGTGAACAAGAGAAATGTCCTTCATAAGCGGTATGAAGGACAAAAGTTGCCTCGTGAACAAGAGAAATGTCCTTCACAAGCGGTATGAAGGACAAAAGTTGCCTCGTGAACAAGAGAAATGTCCTTCATAAGCGGTATGAAGGACAAAAGTTGCCTCGTGAACAAGAGAAATGTCCTTCATAAGCGGTATGAAGGACAAAAGTTGCCTCGTGAACAAGAGAAATGTCCTTCACAAGCGTATGAAGGACAAAATTCGCCTCAGGAGCATGAGAGGTGTCCTTCAAATTGTTCAATCAAGGAAAGATACTCCATAACGGTATTGTATGTCTATTAAAATAACAAAGTTTACGAAACAGTCTTAACTAAACACCAGCTCTTTTTCGCTTAGACCAAGCGTCGCTGCTGTTGTAGTATGAACTTCGTGCAGAAGTTCTGGCTTGTCCATTAATGTGAGGCCATAAGAAGGAATCATTTCTTTGATTTTCGCTTCCCATTCTTTCACATGTTGCGGGAAGGATCTTTTGATTACCTCTAGCATAACGTGAACAGCAGTAGAGGCACCCGGAGAAGCACCTAGTAATGCCGCAATCGACCCATCAGCGGCGGTAATTACTTCTGTTCCAAATTGAAGCGTTCCTTTGCCGCCGGCTTCCGTATCCTTAATCACTTGGACACGCTGGCCCGCTACGACTAAATCCCAATCCTCCGCTTTGGCGGTCGGGATAAACTCACGTAATTCTTCCATGCGTTGTTCTTTTGATAACATGACTTGTTGAATCAGGTATTTCGTCAATGACAACTCTTTTGCGCCCGCCGCCAGCATCGTTAAGACATTATTCGGTTTGACGGAGGTGACTAAATCAAACATGGAACCCATTTTTAAGAACTTAGGTGTGAAGCCGGCAAATGGTCCAAAAAGCAATGATTTTTTATTGTCGATAAATCTGGTGTCAAGATGCGGAACAGACATTGGCGGTGCACCAACCTTAGCTTTTCCGTACACTTTGGCATGATGCTGCGAGACTACTTCTGGATTGTTACATACCATAAATAGTCCACTTACCGGGAATCCTCCGATATGTTTTCCTTCAGGAACCCCAGATTTTTGAAGTAAATGCAGGCTTCCTCCACCGCCCCCGATAAACACGAATTTGGCCGTATGGCGTTCGATCCTGCCACTGAATTGATTTTGCACTTTCAATTCCCACAAGCCATCGCTCGTCCGTGAAATATCATTAACACTATGATTGTAGTTTATCTCGACATTTTTACTCTCTAAATGGTCAAACAACATGCGCGTTAAAGCCCCAAAGTTAACATCCGTGCCAGAATCGACTTTTGTGGCCGCTATCGGTTCGTTCAAAGTACGCCCTTCCATAATAAGCGGAATCCAATCTATTAATTTATCATGGTCATCGGAGAATTCCATCCCTTGAAATAGGGGATTATTTGACAGCGCTTTAAAACGTTTTTTCAAAAATGATACATTTTGTTCCCCTTCTACTAAACTCATATGAGGCAATTGTCTGATAAAGTCCTGCGGATTACTTAGTAGATTGTTGTTTACTAGATATGACCAAAACTGCATAGAAACCTGAAACTGTTCATTAATATTGATAGCTTTGCTAATATCGATCGAACCGTTTGGTTTTTCGACGGTATAGTTAAGCTCGCACAGTGCTGCATGCCCCGTTCCCGCATTATTCCATTCGTTGGAGCTTTCCTCTCCAGCGTTTGCGAGCTTTTCAAAAACTGTAATGTCCCATTCCGGTACTAATTCTTTCAAGAGTGTTCCTAAAGTAGCACTCATGATTCCGGCACCAATTAATATGACGTCCGTTTTAGTTTCACTGTAGCTCATTTTTATCAACCTTTTCTCCTGGAATTTGCAGAAAAGATGTAGGCTTCAAACCAAGCATAGGCCGAAAATAACACGCACCTTTTCTGTCTTATTTATTACCATATTCACTGTATTGAAATTATTTATATATTAAAATATCTTTATTATATGACAATTTCAAATTATTTTAAAGTGGAAAGTGCGACCACAAGGTTTAGGAGCAAATAAATCTTGTGGTCGCAGCTGAATGTCGATGAATAAATATGTTTCTCAGATGAATAATAACCATAGTGTTATCTTTTAGCACTATACTTCAATGTGGAGGGATAGACTTTGAATATTCTTTTTAGCCTATTTTTAACCATAATTTTCATGGGTATTAGAGCAGCATTCTTAATCAGTCATACGACCGCAAGATTAAAATGTTTGTTAAGAATGCCATCTTTCACTTAGGCAAGGATATTCTATAAGTGTCGACGATTTCGCATTGTAGAAAAAGGTGAGCATAATTATGCTTACCTTTTTTTGGTGTAATTTCGCTTTCTAATGAGTCCTTTTTCGCTTCGTAAAAATCAAATAAAATTTTTCATACTCCAAGATGAATTGGTAAATAATAACCAAGAGGTGAAAGAATGGAAAAGGAAAAATTAAAACTCACATCATCCGAAATAGGAACTTTATGGGGAGAGTATATAAACGGAACAGCCGTTGATATTATCAATAGATATATGGTTTCTATTATCGAGGACGAGTCCATTAAAACTATTTTTAAGGATGCCATTCAGACGTTTGAAAAGCAAAAGCAACAAATTGTTACTTTTATTGAGAACGAAGGGTTTCCCGTTCCAATCGGATTTACAGAATCAGACCTCTTTAAAGGGAAACAGCGTTTATTCACAGATATATTTTGCCTGAATTATTTACACATTATGACTTTACATGGTTTGCTAGGACATACCACTTCATTGGGTGTTTCTGTCAGAAAGGACTTAAGATTATTTTACGATTCATGTGATAACGACGCGAAAAGAATGTATCATCTGACCATTGAGTTATTGCTTGAGAAAGGAAGCTTTCAGAGAGATCCTTTATTTTATCCTTCCGAGAACCCAGAGTTTATTTCCAGCGAAGATTATTCCGATGGATTTTTTGGGAAAGGGAGACGTTTATCTGCAATAGAGATTATTAGTATTTCTTTCAACCTTAAGAAGAGTATTATGGCAAAAACTCTTTCCATCGCATTCAGTCAAATTGCACAATCAAAAGACGTAAGAAAATTTTTAGAGGATGCCGAAAAAACGGCTGATCATCAAATAAAATCTTTTACAAAAATTATGCAATTGGATAATTTGCCAGTGCCGAAATCTTGGGAAACCGAAGTAACCACTTCAACAAACTCTCCCTTTTCCGATAAGTTAATGTTGTATCATATCGGTTTCTTGTTTCAAGCAGCACAAAACTATCATGGGGCAGGATTAGCATCTGCCATGCGAACAGACCTTGTAACTACTTATGAGGCGACAATTCTAAAAAACCTTATAATCTCCAAGAAGTGGTTTAATATTATGGTTCAAAATAAGTGGTTAGAACAACCACCACTTGCTCCTAATAGAAAAGAAATTGCAAAAGAAAAATAAATAATGTGGTCCAGGGATTAAAAGAAAGAAGAATTTGACCGCGACCACTAGGTGAGAACAAAATGAACACTGGCTTAGGTAGCCGTGTTCATTTTTTATTTGGCGCTATTTTATTTTAGAAAATAAATCATCTTCCACTAACTTATCCTCAGGAATTTGTATATCCAACTCTCCTCTAAATCAGCAATTATTATATTTTTGTAAATTTTAACAATTTTGTGATAGAATACCTATTAGTGGATGGTATATTTTAACTAGTTTGATAATTTTATATGTTTGGAGGTTTATTTATGATATGGTTTACCAAATGGGCATTGCGGAACAGGCCGGCGCTTGTTTTTTCTGTTATTGCCTCAATTATCTTCGGTATTTTCAGTTATACTCGGATCCCGATGGAGCTCATGCCTTCAGCAGACCAGCCGTTTATTACGATTTCCGTAGTAGGTAACGGCATGGATGCGGTCAGTATGGACGAACAGGTCACGCAGCCGATTGAAAAGGTGTTAACCGGGATCAAAGGGAAACGAAATGTGGTTGCTGAAACGGGCAATAACTTTTCTCAGATGACGGTGACATTTGAATCGGACACGAATCTGAAAGAAGCCAGGCAGCAGATTCAAGATAACATCTCAATGGTCAATCTGCCAAATGGAGTCATGAAACCGTATGTTGTGCTCCTCAATACATCGCAAATTCCAGTTGTTTACTTAGGGCTCACATTCGATAAAGAAATCGGAAATAACGAGCTGAACCTCGTCGACAACGAGATCCTTCCACTATTCAAAGACGTTAAAGGGGTCGGAAACGTAATCACCTATGGTGGTAAAAATCAGCAGGTCTCGATTAAAGTCGACGCAGCCAAACTTGCCGCTGCCCAATATCCTCTTGAAAAGCTATATACCGTCCTAAAAGGAAAAAATGCATCGGTTGCCGTCGGAGAACAAACCCTGAATAATCAAGAAACCAGCATCATCGTGACAGGCAAATTAGAAAGTCTCGAAGACATTCAAAACCTTCAGTTAAACAAAGGTACTAAACTGAAAGATGTTGCGGATGTGACGTTGGAGAAAGATACCACCAGTATTACCCATATGAACGGAAAGAGTTTTATTGAAATCGTCGTCCAGAAAGATTCAACCAGCAATGCTGTCACTCTCGGTAAGGAAGTGGCAAAGCTAGCAAAGGATATTAACCATGACTATAAAGGAACATTAACCGCAACGGTATTTATTAACTTAGCCGATACGGTTCTGAATTCAATAAATTCGATGACGAGAGAAGTACTGACAGGAGCCTTATTTGCCACTTTGATTATCTGGCTGTTCCTGAAAAGCTTCCGCATGACTCTAATTACAATCATCAGCATACCGCTTTCTCTATGTATTACGATGATTTTATTATCCTTCTTTGGGGTCACTTTAAATATTCTGACGCTCGGCGGAATCGCCGTATCTGTCGGACGACTCGTGGACGATAGTATCGTTGTCGTGGAAAATATCTTCCGAAGAAAACAAGGAAATCAATTGACACCGTCCTTTATCATCGATGCGGTAAAGGAAGTGGCGGCTGCGATTACGTCATCTACGCTTACGACGGTCGCCGTGTTTCTTCCGATGACATTGGCATCTGGCAGTTTACGAGATTTAATCGCGCCGTTTGCGATTACCATTACCTGTTCGCTGCTGTCTTCCCTCCTTGTGGCCTTAACCGTTGTGCCTGCACTGAGCGGACGATTGATGAAAAATGTCAAAACAAAAGAACACAAACCAAAAAGCTTTTATCCCTCAGTTCTTCGGTGGTCTTTGAACCATAAATGGCTTCCGATTGTCCTGTCGGTGGTAGTGGTCATCGGAGCTGTCGGGTTATTCACCATGATTCCCAAAGGATCGGTAGACCAAAAAGACAGTGCTTACCTGTCCGTTCTATTAAAGTATCCAAACGGGGCGAAATTTGCTGACATTCAAGAGGGTCTTTCCAAGTTGGAAACCATTCTTTCAAAGCAGGAAGGCGTGACCAATAACATTGTTCAGGTTGGCAACAATGCCGATGCAGCTCAGTTTGGGGAGCTTCAGGACGGAAATCAAGTGCAATTCATGGTCTTTTTGAAGGAAGGCGTCGATTCCGCTAAGATCGCACAAGCATTAAGGAAAACAAAAAATCAATTCCCTACGGCCGAGTTAATCGCGAATACAGCTGGGCTCATGGGTGAAAACAAAACCACTGTTTCAGTGGATGTGCTAGGTAAAAACGATTCGGATATTAAAAAAGCAGCCGATATCATTATAAAAAAATTAAACACCATTAAAGGTGTTCAAAAAGTGGAAAGTAATGATGCGGACAAGAAACCAACGGTAAACATCACCGTCGATTCGAAAGTTGCAAACGCCGAGGAAGTTTCCGGCTCTCTTCAAGCAATGCTGCAGCCGGCAGTTATCGGCAACATGAAGATCGACGGACGGACCACAATGGTAAAGCTCGGTGCGTTAAAGGAAATCCGTACCTCCAAAGACCTAGAAAACTTAGAGATTTTTACACAAGACGGTCCGGTATTGTTATCAAAAGTGGCTGAAGTCGAACAGATTGAACAGCCAGGCACTCTTTATTCTAAAGACGGTCAACATTATCTTCAGGTGAATGCAACGGTTCATCCGAAGAAAATGGTCAACGTGGCCGGAGAAATTAACAAACAATTACTGACATGGGATAAAGACAAGACTTTCGGGAATGAAACAAGTGCTGAACTCACGGGAAGCTCTATGCAGTCTACTGATGATTTAATGGAACTGGCAAAGCTCGCGATGTTCTCAATCGGAATTGTCTTCATGATTCTATTAATCACTCTAAAATCATTCCGAGCCAGCTTCGCGATCTTGCTATCCTTGCCGCTTGCTGCGATTGGTTCGCTATTAGGACTCGTCGTCTCAAAATCGAGCATTGATATCTCTTCTGGAATTGGCATGCTGATGCTTGTCGGGATCGTCGTGACGAATGCCATTGTCTTGGTCGACCGAATCCGTCATAACGAAGAAAATATGACCATTCGGGAAGCGATTATGGAAGCAGGAACGGTCCGCCTTCGTCCCATTTTGATGACGGCACTGGCTACCGTATTTGCCATGGTACCGCTTCTTTTTGCGCATGAATCTGCCATGAGTATGAATCTGGTTTCCAAAGGACTTGCCGTCGTGGTTATTTTTGGACTAATTGTGTCTACCTTACTGACTCTGATCGTCATTCCAACGTTCTACGAACTGTTCCATTTCCGAAAAGCGAAAAAACAGCGGGTAAAGAAAGGGACGGAAGAAAATCATAATGAGTTTTCTATATAAAACACAAAAAACAGCAGACCAGGGTTTGCTGTTTTTTGTGTTATCTATACTTTATATGGAAATTAATTTCTTAAGCATATCGCCGAAAGGAACTAACCAGAATACAAATTTAAAATATAGATAAATATAAAAAGCATATACGCGACCAGTATGAAGGACAAAACCTTTGATTTTGGAGTGATTATTGTCCTTCATACCGCTTATGAAGGACAAAACCTTTGATTTTGCAGCAATTATTGTCCTTCATACCGCTTATGAAGGACAAAACCTTTGATTTTAGAGCGATTATTGTCCTTCATACCTCTTATGAAGGACAAAACATTTGATTTTGGAGCGACTATTGTCCTTCATACCACTTATGAAGGACAAAACCTTTGATTCTGCGGCCCCTTATGTCCTTCATGCCGTATTTATCAAAATAAAAAACTAATTCATCCCATAATCATTCAAAAACTATGCCCCAAGATTTTCCTGTGTATATATGGTAAGATTAGTTCTAATACCTTCAAAAAGATAAAGGAGCATAGTCCTCCCTTATTGTCCTGAAATACAAATAATGCCAATGTAACCTTTGCGTATTTGATTTCTTGTACGAAGGTTTATTTTTTTATTAAGGAGGAGTTAATAATGAAAAAATCAATGAAGTTTTGCAGTAGGTTTAATCCAAGCTTGGGGGTTATCTACTATGAACCATAGTTTCCATCAAAGTAAAGAATACTTCGTGCAGCAGTTAGATTATATTGATGAAAACATCAAGGAATTAACGAACCTTTATATCTCTTCGACGCCTATACAAGAACGATTAAAGCACTTTTTTAATATATACGTGTTAGAAGTTGAGGACTTATTAAAAGTAAATCAAAATACCAATTTTATTTCCCTTTTTCCAAAAGTGGTTATAGGGACAAAGGTTACGGTATTGTACGATGAGGAAAGCGAAACAGAGGATTTTGTCATTTGTTTCCCGGAACAAATTGATCCAGATCGTGGTTTTATTTCCTTTTTATCTCCTGTAGGCAGGCAGCTTCTTTTTAAGAATATCGGTGAAAGGATATCGCTGAAAATTCCAACCGGGGAACTTCAGGTAACGATTAAAGAAATCTCGTTTGTTGGGCACCTTTTAGAGCTAGACAAAAGAGGCTTGAGTGGCTGTTTTGAAGACATTTCCGCTAAAGAGATATAGTAGTTAGATTCACCGCCAATAAAAAATGAATTTGCAAGACACCCTAACAAATAACATGATTCCGAATCACGACAGGAGGGATGAATCGTTAAGTTTTCCAAACAACAAAGCGCCACACAGCTCTCTCGGGAGCACTGTGTGGCGTTTTCCAAAATAAACTTATTCTTTCATAGCCCCTCTGTAAATATATATATATGGGAATAGAGGGGGAAAACAGGTGAACAGGAATATGATACCTTTATGGGACGAACATTTATTTTGGTTAGGGGTTTTACAAGATCATGCTTATTTTGTAAGAGACCATCTTTCAGCAAGCGAGGTTGAATATGTTAACACATCGCAACAGTATATTAAGTTATTCGGTGATTTAATTTCGACATTAAGTACCATTCCTCGTTCAGTTACTTATTCAGATGAAGCGATGATTTATTTTTCCCAGCGGGCATGGCCGATCGCCAAAGGATATTTCGAATTTGAAGGGAAGTTGCAATCGCTTAGAATAGATAATCAGGTGAATTTAAACTTATCGCCAACTTACCTGAACGGAACGTTAGCTGAAAATCAGGAATATCTGCGGCTATTAAGTCAGTTGATTCATGGAAAGGAACCTGCACCTCTTCCTTTAGAGGATCTAATGGATTTATGGCTTGAGGACCAACTGGGACATGCCGTTCTCTTTAAAAATCTTATTGATCCAATTGAAGTTATTGCTAGTAAGCAAGCAGAGGGATATATTAGCAGATTTCAAGTGTTTATCCTTCAAAATCACCATTTGAAAGGTTATCTGCGGTTCAAACAGCCTGGCTTTGCCCGCCAAACAGAATTCGCTAACGAGGTCGGAAAAACAACATTGGAAATGAGCCAATTTGTTTACAGCATGGTGATTAAATATAAGGAAAATAAATTGCTTAATAAAACCACGTTGCGATTTTTAGAACATCATTTTCCAGAAACCTGTTATTTTATAAAAAAGCTAAGTTACTATGCTCCAAGATTGCAGGAAGAAGCAAGTAAATGCTCGCTTAAAAGACCGTCCTATCTCGGTTAGTTGTTGAGGTAATGAGCCAAGTGAATTCCAGCTAAAAGTAGCTTTTCGAAACCTCAAAAAAGCCACACAACTCTCTAGCGAGAACTGTGTGGCAAAAATAGTAGGTACTACGCCATATGTCCGGATTTTTTTACCTTTGTCTGTAAGTACTTTTCATTGTACTCGGAAACATCGCCCCATAGTGGAGTCCGCCCGGAGACGGGTGCACCAGCTGTTTTTAAGGCTTTGAGTTTTTTTGGATTGTTTGTGATGAGGGTGACGGGTTTGGTTCTTAACGCTTTAAGAACTTCAATGGCCTCATCGTAATTCCTCGAATCATCCGGGAAACCAAGTCCCTCATTGGCATCAACCGTATCATAGCCATTTTCTTGGAGAATATAAGCCATCGCTTTACTAAATAAGCCGATTCCTCTGCCTTCATGATTGGCCAAATAAAATAACGCCCCGGTTCCATGCTCGGCAATCATTTTCAGCGATTGTTTAAGCTGAAAGCCGCAATCACAGCGCTTGCTTCCGAAAATATCCCCCGTATGACAAATTGAATGCATTCGGATTAAGGCATCCGCACCGTATTCGAAATCCCCATAGACAAGCACACTTGACTGTTGAAATTCCGCTAAATTCGCAGAGGATAATTGATCAATGACTTGTTGGAAATCTTCTGTCACATTTTCACTCTTTAACCAGCTGTACCATTTAAATTCAACCGTTTCTCCGTATAAATTGACCGGAAGTTTGATCGGGCCGACTAGGTAAATTGCTTCTTCGCCTTTTTTTATCAATTTAATTTTATCTTCTAAAATAGAAAGAGCGTTTGGTTGAACTTGTATTGGTTCCACTTTGGATTCCCCCAATTTATATTTTTACGGCAACCATTTTTTCTGTGGATCACATCGTTGCGCTTTTTATAAAACCAATCTTCTAGGTGATATATTGACGAACCACAAATAGTTAAAGTAAACTATTTATAGTTACTAAATATTAATCAGTTAGTTACTTTATGTAAGTAATTATATTTTTAAAACTTATTTGTGTCAATTAAAATAGTTTTACAATGTGATTATAGTGTAAAACACACTGAGCTGGGAGGGGAAGGAACAATGGAAGAGTCTGTCATGTGTCCTCGGTTTCAAAAAGCGATGGGGATGATGAGCCAGCGTTGGACAGGATTAGTCATTTATCAGCTGCTATCAGGGCCGAAACGTTTCTGCGCGTTAGAATCTTCGATTGGGTTGAGCGGCAGGGTCCTTTCAGAGCGATTAAAGGATTTGGAGAACCATGGGATTGTTAAACGTGTGGTGTTTCCGGAAACGCCCGTCCGAATTGAGTATTCCCTTACAGAAAAGGGACTTGCCTTAGAGCCCATCGTGAAAGAAATTGAAAAATGGTCGCAAACCTGGATTCCAGTTGAATCCGATTCATTATAAATGATTTTTGGCAGCTTTTGCTCGGTACGTCACCTGAGTAAAGGCTGCCTATTTTTTTGCATACATTAAATATTTTGAACTATGTAAATTTTTGAATTAAAATAAGAAGTAGTGTGTCTGCGCTTTCTTAATAGGAATGCATTTACTTTTTAGCTTATAGAACAAATATCAAATTGTTGATCGATCATGAAAACAGGATGTGTTAGCATGTGCGTCAAAGTTTCGGAGGAGAGTTATAGCCACGAGGTAGTTGTAGGTGACCGTAAGATTGTTACATCTGCATCCGTTTTCGGGATTCTTAGGCAGCAGCTGGCAAAGAATATTGGCATTAAGAGGATAAAGGGATTTTTATTTCATTATGGCTGGGAAATGGGTGCCAAAATTGCCAGTGAAGTGGTGCAAACCGAATCCTCACTAGAAAATCTTATTAAACATGGGCCGATTCTCCACATTCAAAATGGGCATATCAGAGGGATTAAACATGAATGCTCTTATGAATTAGATGAACAACACCGGATTCATTCTTTCTTTTCATCCGGAACATGGATTGATTCTTATGAGGCAGAGGAGCATTTAAAGCATCTCGGAGTATCCGATGGTCCGGTTTGTCACACATTGAGCGGGTTTGCGAGCGGTTTTATGACAACGATTTTTGGAGAACCGCTTTTATCAAGAGAAATCTCATGTGTGGGGAAGGGTGATTCGGAGTGCCGATGGGTGATGAAACCCAAGAAAGAATGGGAAAAGGAACTTCAAGATGAACATGAACTCGATTATTATAATGAAACACCGATTGTAAAAGAACTTGAGTTAACCTATGATCAATTATTGGATCAAAAAAATGTCGTCACTCACTTGGCCAATTTTCAAAACAAATTAACAGAAGAAATTATTAATGGCAGTGATTTGCAAACCCTGGCTGCTATGGTATATAAAATGATTCAAATCCCCATTATCGTTGAAGATACGTTACATCGGACGATTACCTATTCAGGGCTATCGAAGGAACAACTTTTGGATTATCAAGACGATATGGAAGTTTATCTTCAAGAAACTAGATTAAGCACGAAGTCACTTTTACCCTTTAGAAAAAAGGTGATCAAAACTTCGATTCAAGAACGTCTCATCGCCCCAATCCTTTTACAAAAGGAAGTAATCGGGTATTGTTCCTTACTTTATGATGAAATGGAAAATCATCATCACGAAGAGGATTATTTGTTTTTAGACCGATTTGCCAATGCGGCCTCACTTATTCTCTTAAATGAGAAAACAAAGGTAGAAACGTTTGAGCGAATGAAGGGGAATTTTCTTGAACAAATAGTAGAGGGCAGGCTGTCTACAAACGAGATCATCAATCGCGGGAAATATACGGGTGTAGATCTTAAACAGAAATATTATCTATCGGTAGTGGAATATAAAAAAAACCAACGTTCGATTGAAGATGACTTTCTTCTGCAGGAACAGATTTTTGAAACGACCTTTCAGTATTTCAATGAGAAAAAGCATAATATCTTGGTTGGACACCGTGATGGAAATATGGTGTTATTGATTACCAATGAAACGATTCAAAAGAAAGCAATCTATGATGTGATCAAGGAATATCTCGATTATCTGTTGAAAAAATTTCCACAAAGCCATTTTACATGCGGTATCAGCCAATTAGAGGATGATATTAGCCAAGCATCCAGATGTTACGAGGAAGCAACCATTGCTTTACGATTAGCAGTTAAGAAGCCTATCGTCCCGTTCCAATCCTTAGGAATCGTCGGGGTACTGATTAACTCGAAAAATATAAGCGGGATTAAACTGATTGCTGAACAAGAATTAGGAACTCTATATAACATGACCGATCCAAAAATCCTGGAGCTTCTAAAAACTTTGTATAGTTTTTTGTTAAACGGGGGAAGCTTGAGCAAACGATGAGTGATCTGTCTTTATCGATGAGCGGGCTTCGGCATAGGATCAGCCGAATCGAAAGCTTATTAGAAAAAGACCTTCGCGATTCAGATGAAATGCATCAATTACTACTGATTATCAAATCGTTGATTGCAGTAGGGGAACTCACATTAGATTAGAGCCATCCGGATGGAACCGGGTGGTTTTTCTTTTGCCTTTTTCGACCGCTGATTTTTCAGTGATGAACAAATTTTGTCTAGTAAATTAAGAAACATAGACATTTTTTGCTCTAGTTTGAAAATTCCAAATTATATAAACTATATTTACAAGGTTCAAATAGTAAAAACCTAATTCAATTGCAAATGTAAGCGATGTCAGCCATGATCAACGGACGGTTGTCCATAACCTATTATTTTACTCAACAATTCTATCTACTAAAACAGAAGGGGTGTAGAACGATGGCAAGTTTAGTATTAAAAGGGAAAGATGTTACAGTTGAAGATTTACTAGCCGGAGCAGAACGAATCGGAAAATTGGCCGAGCAAGAAGCGCCAGAAGCGGAGAAAAATGCGACGATATCACAAAATGTAGTGAACCTCATCCAAGAAACGCAGATTTCACGGATGATGCTTCCCAAAAAATATGGCGGACCACAGGCAGATTTGAAAACATTTGCTAAGGTCGTTCGTAAGGTGGCCAATTACAATATTTCAGCTGCGTGGCTGACCTATCTTTATCCGCTGCACAATATGCTTCCAGCTTTTCTTCCAGAAAAAGGTGCAGACGAAATTATTCATGAAGGCGGATTAATTTGCGATATCTTTGCTGCCTTAGGAAAAGCAGAACGAGATGGCGATGGTTATCGTATCAGTGGCAAGTGGAGTTTTGTCAGCGGCGTCAATTATAGTGAATGGGTGGGTGTTGGGGTTATGATTCAATTCCCTGATAGCGAAAAACCTGTCTATTGTTTGCCCATGTTAAAAACATCCGAGGTGGAAGTAATCCATAATTGGGATACATTTGGGTTAAGAGGATCAGGCAGTAACCAAATTATTGCCGATCAGGTGTATGTCCCAATGGAGCGGATTTTACGTTTAGATCAAGCAGAGCTGACCAGAAGACCACCGGTAGAAGAATATGACACAGACTATCCTTTTTATCATGTCCCCTTCTTTCCCTCCTTCTATTTGGGATTCGGTTACATGGCTCTGGGCGGGGCAGAACGAATCCTTAAGGAATTTAAAGTGCTTACTGAAAAACGTGTGCGCTTAATGGATGGAGTAAGGGAAAGTGAGTCACCAAGAAGTCAGCGGGTATTAGCCGAAATGACAACAGATTTCCACGTAGCGGAAGCTTTGTTAGACAAATATATTGATCTGCTAGAAAACTATGAAAAAGATGGCTGTATCACTCCTCCATCTGAATTTTTTGCGATTCGTACAAAAGCGATTAAGATGTGCACGGATATTGCCGTAAGAGCACTGTTAACTTTAGGTGGAGGCGCTCTTTATAAAGGCGGAACAATGGAATTATTCTTAAGAGATGTCATCGCGGTTGCCACGCATAAAACCTCTTTATACGAAGATGCGGTTGCAGCATACGGTAAGGATTTATTTGGTTTTGACGGTGGAGTGAGGGGATAAATTCCTAAGTATGAAATTATAGATAACAAGTTAAATAGAATTTTTTTCAGGAGGATTTTTTAAAATGGATGATCGTCAGTTTCGAAGTGCAATGGGTAAGTTTGCCACAGGAGTAACCGTAATTACAACAGAAGTAGAAGGAGAAATTCACGGAATGACTGCAAATGCATTCATGTCCGTATCGCTTGATCCAAAGCTTGTGGTTATATCCATCGGGGAAAAGGCAAAAGTCCTAAACAAAATCAAAGAAAGTAAGATTTTCACGGTTAACATCTTAGCCGCTGACCAGGAAGAGCTTTCGATGATTTTCGCTGGACAATTGAAGGAGCATAAGGAAGTAACCTTTGAACGCCTGGATGGAAAGCCGGTTTTATCTGGTGCCGTCGCACAGATTGCATGTGAAGTATCAGCTGAACATGTGGAAGGGGATCACACCTTGTTTATTGGTAAAGTAACGGATATTCACCTTGAAGATGCCGAACCACTCGTTTTTTATAATGGAAAGTATCGTTCACTAGTAGAACTTAAGCCTGTGACAAACTAAGGAAGATGAAAGGAGACTGTTATGGAAACAATTCGTGTAAACCGGAGTAATTTGGCAGAATGGCAGAAAAAGGCGAGGCCAAATGTGATGGCACTTGGTTGTTTCGACGGTCTCCATCATGGACATTGTGCAGTTATCCACACTGCCTATCAAAAGGCAAGGGAAAAACAGGTACCACTAGCTGTCATGAGCTTCTTCCCTCACCCGAAGACTGTTATCTCTAATGGGAAAATTCACGTCCATTATTTAATGCCGCTTGCTGAAAGGGAGGCAAAACTTCGGAGTATGGGAGTCGAAACGTTTTATATAGTGGAATTTGATAAGGAGTTTGCCGGACTAGTGCCAGAACAGTTTGTTGCTCAATACTTGAATGGACTAGGTGTCGTTCATGCAGTGGCCGGATTTGACTTTTCCTATGGCGTTCGTGGTGCCGGAAATATGGATCGGTTAAAGCACGACTCCAGTGGCCGGATTGATGTTACGAAGGTAGCTAAGGTAGATCTTAGGGGCGAGAAAATCAGTTCCACCTGTATTCGCGAACGGCTGTTAAACGGGAGGGTGGCGGAACTGCCTGATTTACTCGGTCATTTCTACGAAACAAAGTGCGAATGGAATGGAGCGGAATTCATTCTGTATCCGTATTATACGCTTCCAGGTCCAGGCAACTATCGAGTGACACTTGAAAATCGCAGCGGTTCGATCCCAACAGAAGTCACTGTTATGAACGATGGCACAACACTCAAATGTACGGATGATATTCCCTTATTTTTAAAAGGAAAACTAGCGATTGTCTGGGAGAAACAAATTGATGAATCTAGGAAACTACGGATATCTTAAAAACTAAAAAGGAGATGATCGAATGGCTAAAATTATTGCCGGGGTTGCAATGTCGCACAGTCCGATGATCATGACTAATGAAGCGGGAGGAGGAGAAAAGGGACAGCGCTTTCTCCAAACGGCGGCTGAAATGAAGCAGTATCTCGAAGATACAGAAGCCGATGTGATTGTATTAGTATCTGATGATCATTTTAATAGTTATTTTTACGATCATATGCCTTCGTTTACGATTGGGGTTGGCGAGTGTGAAGGCTGGGGAGACTGGCAGCTGCCAAAATACAAAATCCCTGTTCAGCAAGATTTAGCCAAGCATATCCTTCATTCTAGCTTGGAAAACAATATTGATTTTGCTTTTACGTTAAAAATGAAAGTCGATCACGGCCATACCCAAGGAATTTATTTTTTAAATTCTGATTTAAAAATTCCAGTAGTGCCAATTGCTGTAAATACGTCGGCGCCGCCGCTGCCAACGATGGACCGATGTTTCCAAGTCGGCGAAGTGATCCGTAAAGCGATCGAATCATGGGATACCGATTTGAAGGTGGCGATTGTCGCTTCGGGTGGTTTATCTCACTGGGTGCCGATTCCAAAGATTGAGAGTGAAAGACCAGAGGATCAATCGTTAATCCAGGTGTTGAAAAATGGCCGCCAGGAAATAGACCAGCTTGACGAATATTTAAAATTAAGGGAAACAAATGTCACACGAATTAAATCTGGTCCAGTTAACGAGCAAATAGACCGAGAGTTTTTACGCTTGATTACCGAAAAGGATTATCCGGCATTAAGAAACTGGAGTGCTGATTATATCGAGGAACACTTAGGAAACGGCGGACAAGAAATTCGCAACTGGCTGGTCCTGCTTGGTGTATTGCAAAGCTTTGAGGCAAGTGTTGCTTGCTATGAGCCCATTCCAGAATGGGTAACAGGTATGGCGATTGTTCAGTTTAAACAGCCGGTTGAGCAAACCAATCCAAAGAATTCAACACCATACGAGGTCAACATTTAATCAACTCATTACTTGTAGAAGGCAGGATTGGTACTTCAGTGGAGGAGGCGGTGAATCTCCATCGATATCAGTATTATTAAAAAAAGGAGCGATTTATAGATGACAATTTGGACAGACTTAGCTGATTTGGAATATAAACTCTATTATATTAATGCAAATGATATTAAAACGAGAGTACTAGAAGCTGGAACAGGGGAGCCATTGATTTTGCTTCATGGTACTGGCGGTCATATTGAGGCATATGCCCGAAACATCCGAGGGTTAAGTGAGCATTTCCGAGTAATCTGCATTGATATGGTAGGACACGGCTACACAGCCAAACCAAATCGCCCATACGGAATTGATTATTATAGTGAGCATTTATTGGGCGTTATTCAAGCATTAGGGTTATCAAAGGTATATCTTTCAGGGGAATCATTAGGGGGCTGGGTCGCTGCGTGGTTTGCGGCAGATTATCCGGAATATGTGAAAGCCATGGTGTTAAACACGCCAGGAAATGTTAATAACAAACCTGAAGTTATGCAAAAGCTGAAGGATTCCACGTTAAAAGCGGTTCTTGAAGCCAACTATGAAAATGTCAAAACAAGACTTCAGTGGTTAATGTATGATAAGAGCCAAGTAACCGATGAATTAATTGAATCTCGTTACAAAATCTATACACAGCCCTCTTATCAAGAGGCGGTACATCATATCGTCTGCCTGCAGGATATCGAAGTTAGAAAGCTGTTCAGCTGGGACCCATCTTGGTGCGGTAAAATCAATGTTCCGACATTGTTAGCATGGACAGACCATGACCCAACTTCCACTGTTGAAGAAGCCAAACCGATACAGGATATGATTCCAAATAGTGAGTTGGTTGTCATCAAAGACGCCGGACACTGGCCGCAATGGGAGAAACCAGAAGAGTTTAACACTGTATTAATAGACTTCTTATTAAAAAGCGAAAAGAAAGCTACTAAACAAGATGAAACAGCATTCGTAACCAAATAATCAGACCAACCTTTGAGAGCGCTATTCAATGATTCGTAGTTTAACATGATTTTGAATCTATGAAAAAGTGCTCTCTATTTTTGTTAAAGGAGTGTTTTCTATGAGCAGTCAAGTCATTCATCGAGTTCAACATGTATATGAACTTTTGCAGCAGGCAGAAGCTGCTAAGCAATCGATTATACCACTTTCTGATATGTATCCAGAATTATCCGTTGATGAGGCGTATCAAGTTCAACTTCTCGCAATTAATGAGAAGGTTGGGAGCGGCGAGCGTATCGTTGGGAAAAAAATTGGTTTAACCTCTGTTGCCATGCAGCAGTTGCTAGGTGTAGACCAGCCGGATTACGGTCATTTATTGAACTCCATGGAAGTAAGTAATAGCGGAATCATCCATTTAGATGACTTGTTCCAGCCAAAGGTTGAAGGCGAGATTGCCTTTGTCCTCCGCAAGGATTTGAAGGGTCCCTCTGTAACTATCGAGGAAGTCCTTGAGGCGACAGAGTATATTTCCCCAGCCTTAGAAATCGTTGACAGCCGGATAACTGACTGGAAGATTACCTTAGCAGACACGATTGCTGATAATGCATCCAGTGGATTGTTTGTGATTGGTGATGAGCGATTCTCGTTAACGGATCTCGACTTACCATCGATTGAAATGAATTTGTTTAAAAATGGTGTCCTGATCAATACAGGATATGGTTCAGATGTACTCGGGCATCCTGCTAAATGTGTGGCCTGGCTAGCAAATAAGTTATCCGAATACAATGTCGTTCTAAAAGCTGGAGAAGTGATTTTATCAGGGGCACTATCTGCAGCGGTGGTGGCGGAAAAAGGGGATCGGTTTACTGCAGGGTTTTCACATATTGGTAAGGTGGAAGTTACCTTTAAGTAAATACCTAAAAGGATCTTTCCGTTATTAGGGAGGAAGGGCCTTGAAATTGCGTGAACCGGTAGGATTACGAACGAGGGAAAAGGGTGAAATTTTAAGGAGGTCCTTTATGGAAAAGAAGAAAAATGAAGTATCAAAAAAAACATGGGTGATCATCTTCTTGTTATTTTTATTAACGGTCATTAGTAATGCCGATAAGGCGATTATTGGATTTGCTTCAGTATCCATTATCAAGGAATTAGGCTTATCGCCCGAGCAATGGGGAGTTGTTGGGAGTGTTTTCTTCTTACTATATTCGCTTTCAGCTATTTTAGGCGGCAGTCTTGCGGATAAAATAGGAGCGAAAAAGGTCATTGCCGGTATGGTCGCAATATGGTCCATCGTTCAATTCTCAACAATCTTTGTCAGCAGTTTTACTTATTTATTGGTAACCCGAATCATTTTAGGGGCTGGGGAAGGCCCGTCTTACGCATTAGCGATGACAGCAGCTTCAAAGTATCTTCCTAAAGAAAAGTTGGGGATTGGGTTAACATTAGTCTCAGTTGGCGGACCGCTTGGTGTTGCCATTTCAGCCCCTGCCTTAATGCACCTCATCATAAATTATGGCTGGCGTTCGGCGTTTATTTCAACTGGGGTAGTAGGCTTTCTTTGGATTATCGTGTGGTTATGGATTGCAAAAGAGAAGGCAGTTACAGATACTGAACTTGTTGCCACAAAAGGCAGTGCACAGTTATCAACTATTCAAACTGAAACAAAATTCACCTCTGTCTTGTTTTCGAAAAATTTCATCTTAGTTGCCCTATGTGGTTTTGCTACGTATTGGTCCTTTACGATTGGGCTGAATTGGCTTCCCAATTATTTAGAAAATGTCCGCCATCTAAGCGAAGGTACTTTAAAAATTGTTGTAGCCTTGCCTTGGATTATGATTACCCTATCTCAAATAATCTTTTCAACCATTTCTGACCGACTTTATCATAAGACGAAAAGTATGGTAAAGGGACGAATTTTTGTCCTTGGACCAGTCATGTTAGCCGGAGCAGTCAGTTACTTTGTTGGAGCCATGGTCAGCTCTAATATTCTTGCTATTGTTTTATTATCACTTGGTTTGACGTTTGGATGTATTACCTTGGTTATGGGACCTGCAATTCTAGTAGATTTGGTTTCACCTAAACATCAAGGTAAAATTCAAGGATGGTTTATGGCGCTTACTTCGTTGGGAGGGATTGTCGGACCCTATGTAACAGGTTATTTCATTGAACACTCAGCAAATCCAGCCGTTGGGTTCCAGTACGCGTTCCAGTTATGCGGGCTGATTCTTCTTGCTTTCGGTGGATTAGTTTGGCTGGCCGTCCGTCCTAAGAAAACTGAAAGTTCCGCCTTATTAGATGTGAATTCAACCAATGTTATCTAGAAATAAAGTAAAAAGCGAGCAGTGACACTGTTCGCTTTTTAAATATATCGATTGCGACCTGCTAACATACCAAATACCATAACAACTGTAGAAATAAGGATGAGTACGCTAAGTGGAACGGTCCATACATGGGTCTTATCAAATAAAAACCCAATAAAAAAGGGACCCACGGCTGCAAGGATATAGCCGGAAGATTGTGCCATTCCAGATAACTCTGCTGCCTGACGGGCATTCTTCGTGCGAAGTCCGATATAGGTTAGCGATAATGGAAAGATTCCTCCCAAGGCAATTCCAATGAAAATAATACTCAGGATTAAGATCGGATAGGATGAGCCAAACAGTAATCCCCCGAAACCAATAAATGAGCACATGCTTAATATCATGGCTATCCATTTTTGTGATTGAAAACGTCCAGCAATGACAGGGATGAAGAAACTGAATGGTAATCCGACTAATTGGGAGATGGAAAGCATCCACCCGGCGGTCGCCATACTCATTCCATGACTATGAAGGATTTCTGGTAACCAGGAAATCGTTACATAAAATAAAAAAGACTGAAGCCCCATAAAAACGGCGATTTGCCAAGCGAGCGGGGAACGCCACATTTGAGTAGTGCTCGAACCCATCCTTTTTATTTCGGATTGACTTCCATGACTGTTTTTAAAAATAAAGGCCCACACCAAGATAGCTAAGAGGACCGGAATTCCCCAGACAATTAATGCCCCCTGCCACCCCAGGTCCATGTCGACTGCTAATGGAACACTAACACCTGACGCAAAGGATGCGAATAATCCCATTGAGGTGGAATAAACACTTGTCATAAGACCAAATTTCTGTGGGAATTTTTCCTTCGCAACGGCGGGCAAAAGAACATTTCCGACGGCTATACCCACTCCAACAAAAAGTGTCCCTGTAAATAGGAAAAATGTCATCGGAATGAATCTTAGACCTATTCCGATTAAAAGTAAGAATAAACCTGCAAGCAAAGTCAGCTCATTAGTTAACCGATTGGCGATCTTTGGAACGATGGGTGACATGATGGAAAAGACAAGTAAGGGTAAACTCATTAATAAACCCGCACTCCAATGGGCAAGTCCAACATCCTTCTGAATCATTCCAACTAACGGACCTAATGAAGTGATAGCTGGGCGTAAATTAAATGCTACGAGAATAATGCCAGCAACGAGCCAAAATGTATAGGTTGATTTCGTTTGTGTATATGATTTTGATTTAAGTAACTCCAATAATAAACCCCCACTCTTAAAACAAACTTTCTCCAGTATATCATAGTGGACGGAACGAGAGAAGAATGTGTCGTCCTCCAAAATTTTTACAATTTGAGGACATATGTCCTATCCAAACTACTTGGAATTATCCTTTAATATAAAGAGAAATCTAAATTAGGGGAGAAAATAATGAAGGGATTTATCTTTGCATTTATAGGCGGGGCCTTTATTACCCTGCAAGGGATTGCCAATACACGGATTAGCGAAGACATTGGCACCTGGCAAGCAGCGACCATTACCCAGTTCACTGGTTTTATCATGGCCTTCATCATCTTAATGTTCGTTCGAGATAGTAATTGGAAGGACTTCAAACAAGTGAAGCCATTATATTTAATTGGGGGCGCCTTTGCGGCGATTGTTATTTTTAGCAATGTCACCTCTATTCAGAGGATTGGCGTGACCCTTAGTATATCGGCCATCCTGATTGCTCAGCTAACCTTAACATTTATTATAGACAGTAACGGTTGGTTCGGCCTGGAGAAGCAGAAGATGAAGTTGCCACAATTGATTGGTATCGGGATGATGATCGCTGGTGTGGTCATCCTAAGGTCATAATCGCAGGTGAAAGGCGGAGGTGAATCCGAGTGAAGGAACTAAACGATCAGGAGCAATTGCTCGCTTATATGAAAACCTATCAACTAGATTCGATATTTCATGAACCGTTGATTCCGCATTTATCGCTGGTCGGCTTTGACCAAGGGGAACTCATCTGTTCTCAAGGGGAGACTTCACAGAATTTGTATGTCCTTGTTAAAGGAAAAGTCAAAATCTATACCAGCTCGCCTGAGGGAAAAACACTAATTCTTTCTTTTAAAAAACCACTGGAAGTGATCGGGGATATTGAGTATGTCCGCGGCATTGATATTATTAACACGGTGGAGGCGGTATCTTCGGTCTGTATGATTGGTATTCACCATCGCTGGTTGAAGAAATATGGAAGCGACCATGCCCCGCTTCTGCAATTTTTATTGGATATTATTACGAAAAAATTCCATCTGAAGAACAATTCGATGAGCTTTAATATTATGTATCCCGTTGAAGTGCGCTTGGCTAGTTATCTCTTGTCTGTATCCTTTGACGAATTAGATACAGATGATAAAGACCAGCTGCGGATCAGTATCAAGGATGCAGCCAATTTAATTGGAACAAGTTATCGTCATTTAAATCGGGTTATCACCCAATTTTGCGAAGATGGTCTAATTGAGCGGAAGCGAGGTTCCATTCTGGTGAAGGATCGGAACGGATTAAGGGATCTCGCAGGAGACAATATTTATGAGTAATCTTGAAAAATAGCACACAGGGGAGAGAAATCAGATGATTCTAGGATTATTGTTTGCGATTATTGCCGGTTCACTGGTAGCTTTGCAAAATATCTTTAACAGTAAGGTCAATGAACGTGCGGGTTCATGGGCAACGACTACCTTGGTATTAGGAATGGGCTTCCTCGCTTCGCTATCATTCGGCCTCCTCTTTGAAGGCAGACAGTTATTTCACTTAGAAAATATGAAGCTGTGGTACTGGTTCAGTGGATTGCTTGGAGTCGGTGTGGTGGTTTGTCTCGTCCAAGGGATTAAGCGGCTGGGACCAACGTATGCCATCGCGATTGCGTTGACCTCTCAGCTCCTGTTTGCTCTATTGGGGGATACGTTAGGCTGGCTGGGGTTGACGAAAGTCCCGTTTACTTTCAATCAGTTGCTGGGTGTGCTGGTTATTGTGGGCGGAATTATCGTCTTTAAATTTGGCGGCAGCGGTGAGAAACAGAAGGTGTTTACCTTGCCATTTGTGAAAGGGAATAAAGTTTCCGAAATTCAAAAGTAGTCTTAAGTTTACTAGGGAATCGTTTCAGGAAATTGGAACGGTTCTTTTTTATGATAAGATACCCCTTAACGACTACATAATTGACATTCCGGATCTCGTCTTGTGATCGTTCCATAACAAAACAAAGCGAACTTGATTGAAATCAATTTTCTTTTTCTTATCGAGGAATATCATTCTGTTGAGGGGTTAGGAATGTTAATCCCATTAGAGGTAGCAGGTGTGAGGTGTGTTAGAATGGCTGATGCTTTGTCGATCGATAATGTAGATCCTATCAACCAAAATGCCGGTAGGCTTATGGAGGAATTTATTGAATCAGGCTTCTATAAGCGTTTGAAAATCCTTTCACACGAAAAGGATCTCCTTAATAGGAATATTTATCAGCATCTCAAGGATCATGAAACCAAAAGGCATGAAATAGGTAATAATTTAGTAGCAAAATTTATACCCGTCAAGAAGTTCAATTATGATTATCTGGGTTTAAATGAGTACTTGTACGATCGAGGTCTCCTACAGAAACTAACGAAGCTGTCGAGCTCCAAGTTTCAAAAGAATCCAGATTTGCTTGAGCTGTTTAAACCGTATAGTCAGAAACCGAACTACTATATCAAGCCTTCTTTTAATAAGGCGGGTAGAGAATTTGTGAGAGTGGAAGAACCTCTGGAAATTGAATTAGATCTAGAAGAGGCATCCATAAGAAAAAGGGCAAATTGGCTGTGGTTAAGAGCCGCTGAAGGGGAGTATGAGGCGTTAAAGAAGCAAATGGAACGATGTCAGCAACTGTTTCTCATTGGAAAAATCAAACATAAATTTGGCTCGGTTGCAAGAATCCAAAAACCAATCGTCTATAATTGTCGCAAAATAACCGATGAGCAAGCGATAAATAAACTTATTGAATATGGGAAACCGGACATTGGCCGTCTCATGCATTATATGATGAAAGGATTTATTTCAAAAAGTGAATTGGAGTCATTTAGACAATTAACTGATATTAAACTAAACTTTGTCATCCTTGATATGGAAGAGGAAGCAAGAATGATGAAAAGTATTTACCATTAACCGTTAAATCTTGTTTCTTATCAATTTTTTATAAAAGGGTATGAAGTAAGATAAAGTCATACCCAATCAAGGAGGAATAAGAAAATGTCTAAAGCAGTTTATCAATTAGAATCATTAACTTGCCCATCATGTATTAAAAAAATTGAAACAACGCTCAATAAAACAAATGGAGTAGAATCTACTAAAGTGCTATTCAATACAAGCAAAGTGAAAATAGAATTTGATGAGGTTCAGGTGAAAGCAAGTAAATTAGAAGAAACTATTAAAAAATTAGGATATCCAGTGCTCTCATCAAAGGTTTCTTAAATTAACAATTCAATGGATACCTCCCTCCCCCGAGGATATAGATAAGACTTATTCCTGTTTTAGGAGCCATCCTAACTAGGAATAAGTCTTTTTTTATTAAATAAAAACGGTACTTGATGGCGGTCAATTACATTTCTACAGGTTCCATTTAAGATAAGAATAATAAGAGCTACAGGGGGAATAAATAATGGAGACCATTAACAAGCATAAAAACCATATTACCGCTATCTCATTTGCTTTACTCGTGATTGGTTTTTTAGCGAGTGTCATGGGAAGTGGTAAAATAAGCGATCTTGCGTTAATCACCGCTACTATTCTAGCAAGCATCCCCATATTCATGAAAGCCTATCAAGCATTACGAATGAAAGCTTTTAGTATTGATTTATTAGTGAGTATCGCCGTACTTGGCGCGGTTTACCTCCAAGACTATACCGAATCCTCTGTTGTCACATTTCTCTTCTTGTTTGGAGACTATTTGGAAGCACGTACATTAGAAAAAACACGATCCTCCTTAAAGGAACTAGTTGACATGGCCCCACAAGAAGCCACCGTTATCCGGGGCGGAACCACTACGATTATCCCGGTCGAAGCAGTAGTAGTAGGGGACCAAGTGATTGTTCGTTCAGGGGGGAAGGTCCCAGTTGATGGAAGGATTATTTCTGGACAAGCTGCTTTAAATGAAGCAGCGATAACGGGTGAATCGATTCCAGCAACCAAAAGAGCGGATGACCAAGTTTTTAGTGGTACAATGGTGGATAATGGATATATTGAGATTGTTGCTGAAAAAGTAGGGGATGACACTACTTTTGCAAAGATTATTGAACTGGTTGAAGAGGCACAGGAATCAAAAACAAAGACCGAAAAGTTCCTTGATAAGTTTTCAAGTATATATACCCCAACGATCGTTATCTTGTCTGTTTTGGTCTATGTGATCACAAGGGATTTAAGATTGGCGATCACCTTTCTAGTGATTGCATGTCCAGGTGCCTTAGTTATTGGTGCGCCCGTTTCAAGTGTCGCTGGTATCGGAAATGGCGCGAAGAATGGTGTCCTGGTGAAGGGAGGGGAAATCATCGATACCTTCTCCAAGGTGGATATGATCATTTTTGATAAAACGGGAACGCTAACAAAAGGAAAGCCCGAAGTAACAGCTATTAAGACGTTTAACAAAAGGCCAGAGAATGAACTTTTGCAGCTGGTAGCCCGAGCCGAGACCATTTCAGAACACCATTTAGGGCAAACGATTGTTAAAGAAGCCCTGGCAAGACAATTACACGTTTCTTGGAATAGCGATTCGGAAATGGGTGAGGTCATTAGGGGGCGTGGAATCCTCGCAACCATTAATGGCCATACCCTTGCTGCAGGGAACCGAAAATTGATGGATAGCAAACATATACACATTTCACAAGTGGCTGCTGAGTATGTGGAAAGTCAAGAAAAGGCAGGGAATACGGCTGTTTTTGCAGCAGTTGACGGTGAGTTAGAGGGGATTATCTCGATTGCCGATCAAATTCGAGAGGATGCCCATGCAGCCCTAAGAGCTATGAGAAACAGTGGTATAAAGAAGATGATCATGTTAACGGGTGATAACCAACATACAGCAGAATTGGTAGCTAAGAAATTAGGATTAGATGACTTTTTTGCCGAGTTGTCCCCAGAAGACAAAGCCAATTATGTAATAAAACAAAAAGAAGCAGGTTATGTGGTTGCCATGGCCGGTGATGGAATAAATGATGCCCCGGCTATTGCGATTGCAGATATCGGACTTGCCATGGGCGAAGGTGGAACGGATGTAGCAATGGAAACAGCGGACATTGTTCTAATGGCGGATAAGTTATTGCAATTGTCACATGCCTACTCCTTATCCAGAGCAACGATGCGGAATATGAAACAAAATACCACTTTTGCTGTATTGACTGTAGTTGTATTACTAATTGGTGTTTTGGTTGGATCCGTCCACTTGGCCGCTGGTATGTTCATCCATGAAGCAAGTGTATTACTAGTAATTTTGAATGCGATGAGATTAATTCGCTTTAATAATAGAAGAACAAAAGAGTCTAGAAAGGTACCTGTTATCCATCCATCCATATGAAATCTAAAAGCTAGGAGTGAAGGAAATGGTAGAAACGAATGCCTACTGCTGTAATCATACCGATTCCAAAGGAACACATAAAGTGTGTGTTTCTTTGGTGCCGATTTTTAATCACTTAGAAGAAAAACAAATGAACGAGATTATGAAGACGACAAACTCCGTTTCTTATAAAAGAGGAGAAATTATTTACCAAGCAGGAGACAAATCAGACGCTCTTTATATTGTAAATAAAGGGAAAATAAGAATTTACCGGTTAGCTGAATCGGGTAAAGAGCAGTTGGTACGTATCCTCAATCCGGGCGATTTTACGGGAGAACTGGCTTTATTTAATGAAGCCCTTCATGAATCTTTTGCTGAAGCAATGGAAGAGACCCAAGTTTGTATGATCAATCGTTCAGACTTACAGGAGTTTCTATTAAAATACCCTTCGATTTCATTAAAAATATTAGCAGAGTTTTCAAATCGATTGGAGCAGTCGGAAAAACAAACGACCCGATTTGCAACCGAGAAAGTGGACACAAGAATTGCCCTGTTCTTAGTAGAGTGTCTGCCAAATGGAGGCCAACCACAAGAGGTTAAACTACCGATGAGTAGAAAAGATTTAGCCTCTTATTTGGGGACGACGCCCGAAACGATCAGCCGCAGGTTAGCTGACTTAGAAGCAGCGGGTTTAATCAAACAAAAGCCACACAAAATCATTGAAATATTAGATCTAGATGGACTGCTCCTTGTGTAAAGGAGCTTTTATTTTGTAGATAAGAAAGTATAAATTTCGACTTTGAAAATTGTCCAGCTCCAGCTCCCTAGCGGCTAGTGTCCTTCGCTCTCCGCCCTACGATAAGTCAACATCGAATCGCCTCCGGCTCTTCGTGTTTCCTTTATCTCAGTTGGAGAGCTCCAGGCCATACGCCGCTGAACAGGGCGCTTGCGCTTTTTCTGTGAAAATAAACAAAACTGGGGCATAGATCTTCTCTTAGGGAAACGGTTTGGGGGGTAAAAAAGCAATAGGAAATTAAGGGTGTGTAATTAAAATTTTTAAAAAAACACAACCTTGGAAAAGTATTGGTTCTATGGGTTAGACTGCTAGTCGTGGTTCAGTATAGGCTTGTTTATTAATTAACAATGTATAAATAATTCTAAGTACCTTGTGTGCTATGGCATGTAATGCTTTTTTCTTTCCTCTCCTTGCGGATAATGCCCAAAAGGTTGATGACATTCCAGTACTTTTTGTCCTTGATATTGCCCAAGCTACTTCACAAAGTGCTGATTTGATATGGGGATTTCCTTGAACACTTTTTCCACTTTTTTTTTACCAGCACTTTCATTGTTGCCAGGTGATACTCCAGCCCATGAAGCTAAATGCCGTGATGTGGGAAATTGACTCATGTCTGTACCTATTTCAGCTATGATGCAAGCTACTGTATGCTCCTTAACACCTGGTATAGATAGTAGGAGTTCTTTCTCTTCTTGATAAGATTGAAGTAAGGCATCAATTCTTTTTTCTAACTCTTGGATCGATTTTTCTATATATTCAATATGATTCCAAGAGCTTCTAATCATAAAAATTTGATGGTCATTTAAAGTTCCAAAAAGTGACTCGGAGATTGTGTTAGCCTTTTTCTTTAGAGAATGATGTATACATGCATCCACATCATTTTGGTCTAGGTAGCCCTGGTCTACTAAACGAGTAAGCATTTTACGTCCTGAAACACCAAAAATATCGGAAATAACAGACCCAAGTTTAATATTTGAACACTCAAGAACTTTAGATATTCTATTTTTCTCAGCGGTTAAGTTGCCAATCCATTTTTTTCGCAAACGGGTCAAATCCCGTAATTCACGAAGATCCTGTGAAGGGACAAAACTTTTCTCAATTAATCCATGACGAAGAAGTTTGGCAATCCATTCGGAATCAGAGACATCTGTTTTGCGTCCAGGAACATTCTTTATTCTTTGAGCGTTCGCAAGGGTAATATCAAAGTAACCCTCTAGAATATTGTAAACAGGTTTCCAGTAAATTCCGGTACTCTCCATGGCAATATGAGTGACTTGCCTTTCTTCTAGCCATTCTAATAGTTCATATAAACTCTTAGTAAGGGTAGAAAAGGTATTGATTTCTTTTTGAAGAGAGCCATCTTCCGTACCTGATAAAACACAAACGACAATTTCCTTTTGATGTACATCCATGCCAGCGACATTGGTTAATAAAACTTCCAAATGAAACGACCTCCAAATAGTGTCTATGGAAAGTGGAATAAGCTTGGTCAAACAGCATTTTTCTGTCCGTGAACATCTTCAAAAAACAAAGAGTCGACATAGGGGTGTACACAAGGCAAATTCCAAACAGTTTCTTATACAGGGTAGAACCACCACAAAAGCGCTCGTCAACTTTACTTCCCATAGCCTTAATCAGTATGGGGAATTAGGCAAAAAGAAAAACCCCTGATGAAATATTTTCATCCAGGGGTGTGAGTCGACAAATCATGTGGGTTTCTTATGTCTATCGATCTTCCATTCAAATGGGGATCCAGCAAGAGACTATCAAATAAGCGGAAAAGTTCCGTTTAAATTGGGAAATACCCATATTTCCTTAAAAATAAGGGGAGTTTTTCCGTTTATAATATCCAAATCTTTAGATTTTGTCTTATTTAGAGCAGTTAATCGGAATATCTCCGCTTATATCTGCTTTTAAGCTTCCTCTATATACATTAGCCGGAAATTTTCCGCCTATGAATTCTCATACCTACACGAAAATCAACAATGAATAATAACAGAGACTTTTTATATATAAAAAACGAAAACTTGATGAAGGTCAATTAACAATGATAATCATTATCACTATAATGTAGGTACAGTAATACGATTGATATCTACAAAAAAGATTATAGTGATTCTCAAAGAGATGAGAAAGAGAAGAATAATATTGAAGTATGGGAGGATCTTGTCAACATCCACTCGGCTCCCTGGATCATTACGGAACTAGTTGGGTAAGGCAAATCTTTGGGGGGAAATCCCCTTTAATGAGGTGAAAGAAAACTATGAATCAAATCACGCAAAGGCCCGCCATTGGCAGTGCACATAGTAAGTTGATATTACTGGGTGAGCACTCCGTTGTTTATGGAATGCCGGCAATTGCCCTGCCCTTCCCGCTATTAGAAGTGGTTTCTACCGTTGAGGAAATATCTGATCAAATAACGCTTATATGTGACTACTATCGTGGTCCTCTTGGGCAAGTCCCGCAAAAATTAAGAGGAATAGCCTCATGTATTAGTGAGACGCTGCACATTTTAAATCAGCCTGAGAAGGGACTGTTGATTCGACTGCATTCCTCGATTCCGATTGGCCGCGGATTAGGCTCAAGTGCGGCCATAGCGATTGCGATTGTCAAAAGCCTGTTTGCTTTCTATAGGCAAAATCTTGATCCGAAGGTGTTGATGTCCCTTGTCCACAAGGCAGAAACCTTTGCGCATGGAACTCCAAGCGGAATAGACATGGCTGCAGCGCTTAGTGATTCCCCGATTTGGTTTCAAAAAGGAAAACAGATAAGGAATTTGCAATTGGGAGGGCCGCTTTTTCTAATTGTCGCTGATACAGGTCATTTTGGCGATACACGTGCTGCGGTGTTAAGTGTAAGGGATAAGTTTAGAGCTTCCCCTGAAAGTACACAAAAATCAGTGAATCAACTTGGAGCTATTACGCTTGAGGCACGGGCAGCACTTTCAGCCGGCAATCTGACGTGGCTGGGAAGCTTATTTGATCAGGCTCAAGCTGAGTTAGTCGATCTTGGCGTCAGTGATGACAGTATTAATAGACTAGTAGATACGGCCAAAAAGGCAGGCTCACTCGGAGCAAAATTAACAGGTGGCGGCCGGGGCGGCTGTGTCCTGGCGCTTGCTAAGAATCTAGCACATGCAAAAAGGATAGCCAATACCTTAATAAAGGCTGGGGCATCAAACACCTGGTATTTTCGCTTAGATGGCAATGGATAATCTGGCATCTGTTTAGCGGAAACAAGGAATTGCTGATTCAAAATTGAGGAAAGTGGGGGTCTACTTGAAGGCGACTGCACGAGCACATACAAATATTGCATTAATTAAATACTGGGGGAAACGTGATGAGTCCCTGTTCTTACCAATGAACAACAGCCTCTCGATTACATTGGATAAGTTCCACACCACAACAGCGGTTGAATTTTGTCCCTGTCTTCCAGTTGATCTGTTTATTATGAATAATCAATTAGCAAGTAGCACGGAAATGGCCAGGATTACACATTTTCTAGATCGGGTCAGAGGTATGTCAGGAAAAAGTTGGCATGCAGTCGTGCATTCTACAAACAATTTTCCCACCGCTGCTGGTTTTGCCTCTTCTGCATCTGGTTATGCAGCATTAGCTGCGGCTTCGACAAAAGCTATTGGTCTAGATTTGGGTAATAAAGCCTTATCCCAATTGGCTCGGCTGGGATCTGGATCCGCATGCCGATCCATTTATGGAGGGTATGTTGAATGGCAAAAGGGTGAAAAGAATGATGGAACGGACTCCTTTGCCAAGCCAGTTCTAGAGGGGGGGGATTGGGATTTAAGTATCGTTTCTGTTCTAGTAACCGATACACCTAAGACGGTCTCTAGTCGAGAGGGAATGAAACGAACAGTTGAAACTTCTCCCTTTTATTCGGGCTGGCTGGACAGTGTTGAAGCAGATTTTCTACACGCAAAAGAAGCACTAATCCATCATGATTTTGAATTACTGGGCAGCATCATCGAGTCAAACGCATTAAAGATGCATGCAACAACCCTAGGAGCCAATCCTCCCTTTATGTATTGGAATAGTGCAACACTAGATGTGATTAAAGAGGTTCAATCGCTTCGCTCCGGCGGTATCCAAGCCTATTTTACGATTGATGCTGGGCCTAATGTCAAGGTTCTTTGTCAACCTAAAGATGAGCAGGCCGTAAGGGAATCCCTAGAAAAATTACCTAATGTTCAAAATACCTACCTGTGCCATCCGGGACCTGGTCTTACCTATTTGTAATCGTAACACTGGAATTGGAAGTAGACCTTAATCGAGTACTAACGAAGGGATGAGAAAATATGACTTATTCAAGCTATCGGGTTTCTGTACCCGGAAAACTAGTCATTGCTGGTGATTACGCTGTTCTTGAACCTAAGCAGCAAGCAATTGTGATGGCCGTCAATCGATATATAACAGCAACGATAGAACCATGCTGGCAGAACCAGCTGTCGCTTCCACTGTTTGGATTGGAGAATGTGATCTGGGATTTCAATCATAGCAAGGTTCACTTTAGTGTTTCTGATCGACGCTTACACTTTATTGAAAGTTCAATCGAAGTGGCCTGTCGATTTTTACAGGAAAATTCAATCCCACTAAGGCCATTTCATTTAACGATTAGAAGTGAGCTAAATGATCCCGCAACGGGCTGTAAATATGGGCTTGGATCCAGTGCCGCTCTTGTAGTTGCCGTCATTTCAGCCATTTTACGGTTAAATAGTGGGGGGAATGTTCCTCCTACTCTTGATCAAATCTTTAAGCTTTCCGCAATCGCCCATTTAAAATCGCAAAAAAATGGTTCAGGAATTGATATTGCCGCTTCAACATATGGAGGATGGCTAGTCTATTCAGCCTTCAACGCTAAGTGGGTGTTGAAGCAATTATTGGAAGGGAACACCTTAAGAGCGCTTGTAAAAAAAACTTGGCCTAATCTATCGATTACCCCGATAAAACCAGCAGCACATTTCCATTTAAGTGTTGGTTGGACGAAGGAGTCGTCATCAACAGCCCCAATGATTAAGATGGTCCAAGAATTTCGTAGACGAAATCGAGAACCATACGACCAATTCTTAGTGGAAAGCTCAATGGCAGTTGACCGCTTAGTGCAGAGCTTTCAGAAGGACGATCGTCTCGAAGCTATTTCAAGCATAAGACAAAATCGGGAAGCGTTGTTGATGCTTAGTCAACAGGCCAATATCCGATTGGAAACATCAAAATTAAAGGATTTATGCGATGCCGCTGAAAAGTATGGCAGTGGTAAACCATCAGGGGCCGGGGGCGGGGATTGTGGTATTGCCTTCATGGAAGAAGAAAATCAGGCAGAGGAATTAAATAATGTTTGGCGAAATCACGGAATTACCCCGTTAAATTTAAGCGTTTCTTCAAACGGGGCACTTGTTACCGAATATACTTGTGAGATGTCTTTAAAAGAATATTTAGTTAGTGTTTAACATTGTTAAGATGCCCGTAAAATTGTTTGTGATTTATTTAACAAACTTATAACTTTTAAAGGGTGGAAAAACTACTTCGGAAAAAGGTGCTAGTTATGGAAATGAAAAAAATGGGTATAAACCAAGGGAAAAGGCAAGAGGGCCTGAGGAATAGTTTCTTGAAATCTATTTGTGTCGGTACGTTATTATTGGTTTTTACTGTTCTTTTAGTTGGTGGATTCTGGATCTTTAAATCAGAAGCACCAAGACCACTTGTGGTCACTGAAAATGGAGAAGTGCTTTTTACGAAAGACTCTATTAAAGGCGGACAAGCAGTTTTTCAAAAATATGCCCTGATGGATTATGGAAGTGTATTAGGTAATGGTTCGTACATGGGTCCAGATTATACCGCGGAAGCATTAAAAATCTATACAGAAGGTATGCATGAATTCTATGCTCAAAAGAATGAAAATACTCCATTTAAGAATCTAACAGCAGCAGAGAAAATAGTCATCCGTGAAACGGTAAAGGAGGAAATGCGCCATAATCGTTATCATAAAAACAAGGATACACTTGTTTTAACAGAGGCGCAGGTTTACGGTTTACAACAAGTCAGAAGTTATTATCACGAAGTATTTACGAAAGGTGATGGCTGGGGCCTACAGGGTAAGTTAATTAAAGAAAAGGATTTACCTGGTACTAACCGTGCATGGGTAGCAAAAGGTGATCAAATTACACAAGTTGCCGATTTCTTCTTCTGGACTGCGTGGTTATCAAGTACCAACCGTCCAGGCGATAAAATTTCCTTTACTAATAACTGGCCTTATTATGAAGATGCGGGGAATGTAATGACCTACTCATCCATTCTTTGGAGTGGGGTCAGTATTACCGTTTTTTCACTCTTTATGGCGTTGATTTTGTATGTGTTCTACCGATATCATTTAGGAATGAAAGAGGCGTATACGCCTGGTAATTTTCCAAAAATAAACTTGAATACGATCCCTGTTACTTTATCACAAGTTAAAGCGGTTAAGTATTTCGTAATCGTTTCGTTGCTCTTCTTTATTCAAGTTATGTTCGGGGCGCTTCTAGCTCATTATTATACGGAACCTGAGAGCTTCTTTGGAATAAAGTGGATTGCAGAATTACTGCCGTTTAGCATCGCGAAAGGAATCCACCTCCAACTTGCTATCTTCTGGATTGCGACGTCCTGGTTGGGACTAGGTATTTATGTGGCCCCGCTTGTGGGCGGTCACGAACCAAAGCGCCAGGGGCTGCTTGTCGATATTTTATTCTGGGCATTAGTCGTATTGGTGTTTGGCAGTATGCTTGGGCAATGGTTAGGAGTAAAAGGATACCTAGGTAACAACTGGTTTATGTTTGGCCACCAAGGCTGGGAGTACTTAGAGTTAGGGCGCTTCTGGCAGTATATTTTAGCACTTGGAATGATTATTTGGTTATTCATTGTGTATAGAGGAATAAGGAGCGCGCTAAAGCGTGAGTCCGATCGAGGCGGTCTTGTTCATCTGCTCTTTTATGCCTCAATTGCCGTGCCGTTATTCTATGGATTTGCCTTTTTAATTCAACCAGATACTAGCTATACGATGGCAGATTACTGGCGCTGGTGGATTGTTCATTTGTGGGTGGAGGGGATTTTTGAAGTCTTTGCCGTTGTTATTATTGGGTTCTTATTAGTTCAAATGAAGCTGGTAACAAAGAAATCCACGGTTAAGTCCTTATATTTCCAAATTACGATATTACTAGGCAGTGGTGTAATCGGAATTGGTCACCATTATTACTATAATGGTTCAGCAGAAGTTTGGATTGGATTAGGTTCTGTATTCTCGGCGTTAGAGATTATTCCACTTACCTTACTGATTCTTGAAGCCTATGAACAATATAAAATGCTTCGTGATGGCGGAGTCGATTTCCCATATAAATCAACTTTTTGGTTCTTAATTTCAACCGCACTTTGGAATTTAGTGGGTGCAGGTGTCTTAGGATTCTTGATTAACCTTCCCGCTGTCAATTATTTTGAACATGGTCAGCAGTTAACCCCTGCTCATGGTCATGCAGCGATGATGGGCGTGTATGGAATGTTCGCCATTTCCTTACTTCTGTTTTCTTTACGAAATGTAGTCGATCCGAAGGTCTGGAATGACAAATTGCTCAAAATTGTTTGCTGGTTGTTAAACATTGGATTAGCAGGGATGGTCTTCATTACCTTGCTGCCAATCGGTTTGGTTCAGTTGAAGCTTGCTTATGAACAGGGCTATTGGGCTTCGCGTGATCCGAAAATCTTTTATGGTCAAGATTTGGTGCATAATTTGCTCTTAATACGTGCGGTTCCAGATACGATTTTCTTGCTTGGGGTAATTGGCTTAGTTTACTTCTGTATAAAAGTGTTCTTTAATCTTCGCAAACCGACACATGGTGAAAATGAGCCACTGCCGGTCAAGGATTTAACGTTGGAGGAAGACTAATAGGTTTTCCTTTGGTTTCCTTTCAGACTTCCATTACGGTGAGGTAGTGGAAGTCTGCCCTTTTTTTGCAACTTTTAATTCTCGTTTTTCGCTTAAGAAAGTGGAGCCAAGTACCAGCATGCCGCCAATTATTTGTATCCATGTCATGCCTTCATGTAAAAAAAGCGCGGCGATGATTACGGCTGATATCGGATCAATATAACTAAGCACCGCAATCGATTGTCCTTTTAGTTCTCGAATCGAAGTAAAATATAAAAAATATGCGAAACCCGTATGCACAATACCAAGGATGAAGATAAAAATAATCGAAGTAGAGTTTAGACTAGTAAAATTAAGATTTCCCTGCCAAAGTATATAGGGAAGAAGGACCAAAGCGGCCGCCATTAATTGCACTAACGTGGTTTCAAAACCGGATAAATTTTTGATGAATTTGTTCATTAATATCACACTTGCATATAATGCGGCCGCTAAAAGACCATAGATAATACCTATGATATGATTCTGCGAACTGTTAGCACTGCCAGCTCCAGGATTAACGATTAAAAATAGACCAATCATTGCCGTAATGATGCAAATAACTTTTACACTCGTTAGTTTTTCTTTCAGAACCCAAGGTGCTAAAATCATTACAAAAATTGGCGCAAAGTAATAGCTAATGGTGGCGTTGGATATCGTCGTATACCGATAGGATTCAAATAAAAATATCCAATTAAGGCCAATCGCTGCCCCTGATAATAACAGCAGCAGAGCATTATCTTTTAATGCTTGATAAGATGGCTTTTGTTTGACAAGGAAACTTGCTATCAGCAGAAAGAGACTTCCGATTACCCCTCGTAAGAATGCAATTTCACTTGAAGATAGATCAATATTTTTTACAAATACCCCGATGCTTCCAAAAATAAGCATGGTCATGATAAGTCTCATTTTCCCTTTCAAGACGATTTCCTCCATTTTTTAATCCATAAGATGACATATTACCATTATACAAACAGAAGTAAGGGAATAAAACTCCTCTCTTTATATAATTGGACAGGTTTAGGGTGTTTGCCTTTACACATTAAGGACTTGCTTCATATTTTAAGAGTAAGTTCACTTATGAAGGAGGATTTACATGCAATTAGATTATCAGCAAGCGCGTCGTTTAGAGGGTCAAATGATAAAGTTTAAAAATAGTCAAGGGGAATGGTCCATTGGAAGGGTTGCAAAGGTAAAAAGTGATGGTCTTGAAATCGAAGAATTAAATTCTTCAAGTGCTAATGATGGATATGGATTTGGCTTTTTTGGTCGGAGACCGTTTTTTAGACCCCCATTTTTTAGAAGATTTAGACCACCTGTCTTTTTCCCATTTGTTGGATTTGGATTTTCACCGTTCTTCTTTTAAAAACTAAAAAAACATTGGGAGTTAGATCCCAATGTTTTTACTTTCTAAAGAGATTGACTCCACTTTTGTTTTAGGCATTTGAACATTCCCCGCTGCAATTCCACCTAATATAAGGACAACTCCAAGCCATTGTGACAAACTTACGTTTTCGGCTAAAACGAGTGATGACAAGATAACAGCAACCGGGAGTTCTGAGGCTGTTAATATCGTTCCAAGCCCTGGGCCGATATGCTTCATTCCAATTGAAAATAAGAGCGGCGGTAAGGCTACTCCAAATAATCCAAGAAACAATCCATACGGTGCTACGCCCAGTAAAACGGGTAAATGGATTAAATCCGTTGGCGTGAAAAACAAGAAAACAGTGATCAATCCGCCAGTGGAGAGCAGTGCACTTTTCTGAACAGGTGGTGTATCTTTTTCCACCGATCCGCTAACAAAGATGAGAGCGGTATACGTTATAGCAGAAAGCAGTCCCCAAACTGTCCCTTGCCATGATATTTCGACGCCGCCTTCAGCAATAATGCCCGCTGCTAGAATGGAGCCGATGATTAGAATACCAATCGAAACCATTTTCCCGTTACTTGGTATTTTTTTATAAACAATCCACTCAAAAAAAGTACCAATCCATACAAATTGAAATAAAAAGATGATTGCAAGCGAAGCATCAAGGGTTTGCAGGGACTGATAATAAAATACTCCTGTTAAACCAAGTGGAATTCCTGATAATAGTAATTTTCCTATTTTAGACAGCGTAAGTTTTTTCTTTTTCGAAAAAAGAGCGACTCCCCAGATGAGCAAGGTCCCAAGTAAGTATTGAGATCCTGTTACCTGTGTCACGGTAAAACCAGCCGAGTAGGCAAGCTTAACAAAGGTCGATAATACTCCGTAACTGCATCCCCCTAAAAAAACAATGAGTGCGTATTGCCAAGTTTTCATTTTTTCTACTCCTTTCAGTCCATAAAAAAAGCCACACAGCTCTCATTGAAAGCTGTGTGGCGAAAATAGAGATACCTCTAGAAAAGTCCACGAACAAATAAATTTTGATATTTAATTTAACTTTGTTACTTTAAAACAATTGAAATTGAATGTCAATGAAAATAGCTTCAAAACAAATAATGTGCAGATATACATAAAGACTCCTAAAACTGGAAAACTATAAAAAAATTGGGGGTGGTTTATATTGAAGAAAAGAATCGTCAAGACGCTTTTTAAGAAATTCAATACAGAACCACAATTTCAAGAACAGTCCAATACAAAGGATAATGCTGATATACGTGTGCACCCCAGTATTCAAATAATTGATTATGGGAAACAAGCTAAACTACTGAAAAGGTAGGGTAGAAGGATGGGTCTTTTTGTTTATGTTAGTCTATTTAGTATTACTGTATATACTTTCGGATTTGCTGTCTCCTTATGGAAGGGCAAACAAAAGATGAGTGCAGTGGCCGTTTTATTCCTCACCCTATGTATAATCATCCTGCCTTTCTTCTCGATATTATAAATTGCGAACGGTGTCAGGCACCGTTCGCAATCCGCTGATTGTAAGTAATAGCTCTATTTAAGGGAGCATCTGTTTAACGGGTGCTCTTCCTAAGGTATCGGCTCCGCCTACGCCTAATACCATGATAGCCACGCGTGCTATCCCCTCTAACATGTACTATAACGCTTGATTATTAATAAATTATTAACTAGATATTAAAATTAGTTAACTTTCCCCATTTCGAAGATCAAATAGCTGATGATTGATCGCAACGGTATGCGGATAGACATCTTTGTACACCTGATAGAATTCTTTATAGCGCTGAACGTTTTCTGGTTTTGGTTCGTAGACCTTATCGACTTTTATGAACACCTCTGCACATTCTTGAAGAGAGGAGAACCAATTCAATCCGGCTGCAGCAATCATTGCGGCCCCCATACCCGGCCCTTGTTCATTTTGCAGCTTTACGACTCGTGTATTAAAGACATCCGCTTGTATTTGAAGCCATAATTCACTCTTCGCACCACCGCCAATCGAAATGACGGTGTCGATGGTCTTGCCATAGTTGCGGAAGATTTCGACACTCTCATTAATCGAGAAAACAATTCCTTCTATGACCGCCCGAGTAAAGTCACCTTTTTGGTGAGAGCTATCAATTCCAGTAAATGTTCCTCTTATTTTAGCATCCGCATAAGGAGTGCGCTCACCAACTAAGAAGGGAGTGAAAATCAGTCCATTTGCACCGATTGTCGATTGTGCAGCATCATCTAGCAGACTGTCGAATGATTGATCCTTGGCGAAGGTGTCCTTAAACCAAGTTAGGCTATAGCCTGCTGCAAGGGTGACACCCATCGTATAGTAGGAGTCTTTTTGTCCATGATTGAAAAGATGAACCTTCCCGCCGTAGTTTTTGTTTTTATCATTCTCATAGGAAAGGAATACACCGGATGTTCCGATACTGCAAAGGGCTGTTCCTTCAGATAAAATACCTGCTCCAATCGCACCGCAGGCATTGTCCGCTCCACCTGCAAATACTTTAGTTGCTGAAAATAAACCAGTAAGTTCCGCGATCTCTGGTAAAAGCGTTCCGACGTAGTCTTCAGTTTCCACTAATGGAGGGCAAATGGTGGAAGGAATTTCAAACGTCCGGAGGATATCAGCGCTCCATGACTTGTTTACGATATCTAACATCAGCGTACCCGCAGCATCCGAGTAATCCATGTTTATTTTTCCCGTTAAACGGAAGCGGAGATAATCCTTTGGAAGTAAAAATACGCTTGTTTTTTCTAGATTTTCAGGTTCATTCTCTTTTACCCAGAGAATCTTAGGAAAAGTAAAGCCTTCTAGAGCTGGGTTTTTGGTGATTTCAAGCAATTTGCCGCCTAGTTGCTGATCTATTTTTTTACATTGTGGTGTGGTTCGGGTGTCGTTCCATAGAATCGCATTTCTGATTACTTGGTTATTTTCATCGAGGAGGACTAATCCATGCATTTGGCCGGAAAAACTAAGTCCCTCAATAGCATCAGGGGTTATATTTGATTCAGTTACCAACTGTTGTAAGGCAGCGATAGTTTTTTCAACCCAATCTTCGGGATCTTGTTCGCTATACCCGGGGTGCTGCTGGATTAATGGATAGTCCTTTGAAACTGAATAATTAACGATGCCTTCTTGGTCAACGAGTAGCACTTTAACGGAGCTAGTCCCTAAATCTACTCCAATTACATATTTCATATTGAATTCCCCCACTTAAGTTTTTCAACAGGTGATAAATGAACGCCATCCCTCCTGTATGACCAAAGGATAGCGTCCTATTCTTATTAAGCTGACTTTTTCCAAGTTCCTTCCATTTCCTCGAGAGTTTTTCCTTTTGTTTCAGGCACGAACTTCCAAACAAATATGGCAGAAAGAACACTCATTATTCCGTAAAAACCATAGGTTACAGTACCGCTATATTCCATCATCATTGGATACGTTGAGGAAATAAGATAGTTAGCGGCCCACTGCGCTGCTACTGCAATCGCAACTGCACGTCCACGGATATTATTGGGGAAGATTTCAGAAATCAGAACCCAGCAGATCGGACCCCATGACATCATAAAGGAAGCTGTGTACACAATAATGAAAATTAAAGTACTTACTCCGATTACATCGAAATAGGCCAGACTAGAAACCCCAAACATTCCAATTGCCATTCCGATAGAGCCAATAATTAATAATGGTTTACGGCCCCATTTATCGACAGTCATAATCGCTACCAGGGTGAAAACCACGTTGATTAATCCCATAACGGTTGTCTGTAACATTGAAGCATCTTTTCCAGCACCCATGCTTTCAAAGATCCTTGGTGCATAATACAAAGCAACATTAATTCCAACAAACTGTTGAAATACAGAAAGCAAGATTCCAATCACGATCACTGTTTTTCCGTAAGTAAATAGTTTCTCAGAAGAAGCATCTACTGTTTGCTTGATTTGTTGTAAAATTGATTTTGCTGCCGCAGAGCCATTAATTTTTGTAAGAATAGCAAGGGCCTTATCATCTTGATTTTTCAAAGATAAATAGCGGGGTGTTTCAGGTACCATTAGTAAAAATAACCCAAACAAGAGAGCCGGAACACCACAGGATGCAAACATATATCTCCAGCCAATATCATTGACCCATGCTTGACTTTCACCGCTCGAAATTGAAAAGTTAACGAAATAGGCAACGAGCATTCCTAGAATAATCATAAACTGGTTAAAGGATACTAATCTACCGCGGACGTTTGCTGGAGCCACTTCTCCAATATACATTGGGCAAACAGCAGAAGCTAAACCAACGCCAATCCCACCTAAGATTCGATAAAGGTTGAATGCGATTAACAAACCAATCGTTGGTTCACCTTTTTCGAAAAATAGAAACTCCGGATAAGCGGCACCCAGGGAGGATACTAAGAAAAAGATTGATGCAATAATGAGTGAGTTCTTCCGACCGAATTTTGAAGCAAAAACACCGGAAATGAAACCACCGATGATACAACCAATTAGTGCACTAGAGATGGTTGCGCCATGAATGAATGCACCTAAATGGAGACTATCAATTAGATAGATTTGTAATGACTCCTCCGCACCCGATATAACAGCAGTATCATATCCAAAAAGCAGGCCGCCAATGGCAGCCACCAGTGTAATTCCAAATAGATAAAGTGAGTTCTTTTTTTGCTCCATCGTATTGTTTAAAGACAGGTTACATTTTAGGAAACTATACTTCAACTATAGTATGTATAAAAGCGTTGTCATTTTGTCGAAAAAATGAAGTATGGTACTAGTCGATATCCTAAAGGCTGTCTTTATCCTCCTTTTATATGGATGAAATTAAAATTCAAAAAATGGACCCGCAACAAAATTTGGCTATCTTCAGTTGGCGGGCCCATTGAGTAGGACAAGGCTTATTGACTTATATTAGACTTCTAAAAGGTATTGGTTTAATAAAGCTTTCAAACGTTCCGTTTTACCTGAAACATTTTTAATGGTGTCATTGTTAAGTGCATAGGTTTCAAGGGTGTGGAAGTTGGCTCTGCCTTGAACGATATCGAGGCCAATTCCTTTCGTAAAGCTGCTGTAACGTTCGGCAATCACATTTTCAAAAGCACGGTCTTCGATTAATTTATGAGCCACTTTCAAGCCTCGGGCAAAGGCATCCATTCCAGCTACATGTGCATGGACAAGATCTTCCGCTTCAAAAGAAGTCCTTCTCACCTTGGCATCAAAGTTTAGCCCGCCGCGGCCAAGACCACCGTTCTGGAGAATTTCATACATTGCTAGGGTAGTAGAATATAAATCCGTTGGGAATTCATCGGTATCCCAGCCGAGTAAAGGATTTCCTTGGTTGGCATCAACGGAACCAAGCAGGCCGCTCGTTCTTGCCACACGTAATTCATGCTCAAATGTATGTCCGGCAAGTGTTGCATGATTTGCTTCAAGATTTAATTTAAAGTAATCCTCTAAACCGTATTGTCTTAAGAAGGCAATGGTTGTCGCTGCATCTGTATCATATTGGTGAGTGGTTGGCTCTTTTGGTTTTGGCTCAATTAAGAATTGACCCGTAAAGCCGATTTCCTTCGCATAATCAACCGCCATATGCATAAATCTTGCTAAGTTATCAAGCTCTAGTTTTAGATCGGTATTTAATAAGGTTTCGTATCCTTCACGACCGCCCCAGAAAACATAGTTTTCTGCGCCAAGCAGTTTAGCTGTTTCTAAACCTTTTTTCACTTGTGCCGCAGCATAGGCAAATACGTCCGCATTGCAAGATGTAGCTGCACCATGAACAAAGCGAGGGTTGGTGAACATGTTCGCTGTGTTCCATAATAGTTTTGTATTACTTGTTTTCATGTAATCTTTAATCATCTCGACAATGATATCTAAATTTTTATTGGTTTCACTTAAAGTTCGGCCTTCAGGAGCAACGTCACGATCGTGGAAAGCAAAGAATGGAACACCAAGTTTTTCAAAAAGTTCAAAGGAAGCTTCTACTCTAGCTTTTGCCAAATCCATACCAGTGAATTGGTTCCACGGTCTTTCCATAGTCGCAGCACCAAATGGGTCGCTTCCATCTGCGGTAAAGGTATGCCAATAGGCAACGGAGAAACGGAGAATGTCTTTCATGGTTTTGCCGCCAATTACTTCCTCGGGGTTATAATACTTGAATGCTAATGGGTTTGTAGAATCCTTTCCTTCATAAACCACCTTGTTTACGCTTCCAAAATAAGTATTCGTCATTGTCTGAACCATGTCTTTTCCCTCCTGAAATAAATTAAATGTTATTTACAACTATGTAGCCTCAGTAGATGTTTATTCAAGTTAGTTTGTTGTTCGGATAAACTAACATTAATCTATTTACATCTTACAAAAATAAAACGCTTTAATCAATAGTTTTATTTGAATATTTTATGTATATTTTCGCTGAATATTGATTTATAATGGGAATATACTACTATAAAGTTAATGGAACTTAGTTTATTGAATATACAAACGGGGTGCGAATTTGTGATTATTGCGGATCAAATGTTAGTCAAAAAAATGAATCAAAAGGTACTACTGAATGAAATCGTTTCGAATTCACCTATCTCACGGGCAAAGTTATCTGAAATAACAGGTTTAAATAAATCGACTGTTTCTTCCCAAGTGAATACCTTAATTGAAAAGAACCTTATTTTTGAAATCGGACAGGGGCAATCTAGCGGTGGAAGGAAGCCTGTCATGCTCGTATTTAATAAGAATGCCGGTTATTCCATCGGGTTGGATATCGGTGTTGATTCTATCAATGGCATTTTAACGGATTTAAAAGGAAACATTGTCCTGGATCAATATCAACAGCTAGAAAAGCCTTCACTTGATAAGAACAAAGATGTTTTATTTTCAATGATTGAGGATCTCATCAAGCAAATGCCAGATTCCCCGTACGGATTGATTGGCATTGGTTTATGTGTTCCGGGTCTTGTCAATACAGAACAACAGGTCATATTCACGCCAAACATCGACTGGAATTATAATCTAGACTTAAAATCACTCATCGAACAGGAATTTAAGGTGCCTGTTTTTATTGAAAATGAAGCCAATGCCGGTGCATATGGTGAAAGAGTATTTGGGGCTGCTAAAAATTTTGAAAACATCATATACGTTAGCGTAGGTACGGGAATCGGGATTGGAATTGTTATTAATAATGATTTGTATCGAGGTGTTGATGGTTTTGCCGGAGAGATGGGTCATGTAACAATCGATTTTAACGGACTCAAATGCAGTTGTGGAAACCGGGGGTGCTGGGAATTATACGCCTCTGAAAAAGCATTGCTAACTCCTTATCAAATCAACGGCAACATCTCCTCCTATCAGGAAATTATTAATCTGGCCAACCAAAATGATCCTGAAATATTAATGGCCTTACAAAACTTTGGCTTTTACCTTGGGATTGGATTAACAAGTATCTTAAATACATTTAACCCACAAGCGGTCATTATCCGAAATGACATTGTTGAAGCTGTGCCAATGGTTCTGAACTCGATTAGAAATTCGATCTCATCAAGGAGTAATGAAAAATTTACTAACAGTCATGAGTTATTACTGTCTTCCTTAGGAAAAAATGCTCCCGCCTTAGGCACATCCTCGATTGTTATTGAACAATTCTTAGAGAAGTTTACCGCGTAAAAAGGTGACTTAAATTTTGATAAAGGGTTCCGACGCAAAATCAAGACTAAAATAATTAAAATGTAAGGAAATAAAAGGCTCTCACGTTGTGTATATGTACACAACGTGAGAGCCTTTCTTCAAATTTTCGTAATAAAGTTGTCTCCTAAAAGTTTTCATATAGCTTACCGTTAACTCTTTTAATTTCCTCTTTTAATTGCTTGTTTTCCTTTTCTAATTCTCGAATGCGTTCGCGAAAGACTTGAATTAAGCTATCTTTATTCTCAACATTCATATTCTTCTTTATATTCTTTGGAGATGCCACTTCTCGTTGTTGCTGACGAAGGGTTTCAATCCTTTCCCTTAGTTCAGTTTGGTTGTATAAATAAGACTTAGAAACTCCTGCTGCGATTGTAACAGTATTGAAATTTATTTTTTCATTCTGCTGGATCAATTGTTTAATCGTTTGTTCAACCTTATCAACTGTTTCTTCTTTTTTCTTTTTTGCATATGCAACGACTGCCTCAGTATTTCTTTTGTGTTTCATTATTTCACCACACTATCTTTTCTTTCCTGAGCTTGTAGTAATATTCTTTTGGCACTAGAACCACGGTGAGCTTTACCCTCGGTAAGTTGATCCCTAACTCTTGTTAGATTGTTCAATTGTTCTAGCGTTTTTTCGTTGTATATTGGGTAATGCCTCGTCATTTCTATATGTTCTTCAACCTTTTTGATTTCTCTGTTAAAATCGGGAAGATTTTCGGGGGTTGTACAAAAATTAGGACATGTTAAACAAGGTGTAATTACATATGGACAACCCTCTTTTTTAGAAGCCAAACAATAGCCTAAAGGAACACGTACTGCCTCAATATTACTTTGAATATATTCCCAATGGATAAGGTCCTCATCCAAATTCATTTCTGATACTCTCGCCATACCAAGGTCAACTCGTAAGAGTGGACCCTTTTTTTCTTGTGCCTTTAACCATTCTTTTCTAAGGGTATCATCGGCAATTTTGGCATACCTCATTGTCATTTCAGGTGAAGAATGGGCAAACCATTTCATAATGTGAGTTAAATTCATTCCAAGGTTGATTAATTCTACACCTTTTGTATGCCGGAATGCATGGTTTCCAAAGTGATAGACAGTTCCGTTTTGATCTACAATGGAATATCTTTCAGCCCAACGATTTAATGCATCGCGAATACTTTGGTCAGTGAAAGGTTTTCCCTTCCGTTTTCCTTTTGTTCGAACAAATAAATACCCTTCGGGATTGTTCTTATGTGTTGTTTTGTCTTTTGTTTGCTCTATAATGACTTGTAAAACTTTAGCTAGTTCCTTATCAATAGGCACTCGGTGTTGTTTCACATCTGTTTTTGGAATATCTCCTTGTAAATAATAACCATTGTTTGTGGGTATCAAACAATTTTGGAACCGGAGGTTCAAAATATCACTTATTCTCCATCCGGTAGCTATAAGTAATATCACAATTGGTACATATTCTTTTTCATTATCCTTCATAGGTGGATTAACGTCTTCTGGATTCAGGTTTATAAGAAGCTCCAACTGATTCATGACGGTTTCAGGAATATATTTAATTTGATTTTCATTTTGCTTCGGTTGCTTCAAAAAATCCTCCCTAAAAAATAATGTGCCGATATGCTTTAACGGAGCTTCAGATCGTTCAGAACGTTGAAGATACTCTAAAAAGTATTTAACAGATGAAATCAAAAAATTCCTATAATATGGGCTATAAGAGGAGTTACTCTGATTAAAATAAATTAAATACTTTTCAATGTCTTCTCTTTTTAATTGGCTAAAATCTTTCCAATCTGGATGTTGTCCCTTAACGTAGTTTAAATAACTACTGATCCCTATAATATGACCAGCTAATTTACCCTGACTTAAATAGGTTAATGCATAAGCACAATATTCCTTTACTATTTTTCGAAATGGTGTAGGGATTTTCTCAAAAGAAAGGAGATAATGGGTTCCGTTTATTGTATACCTTGCATTCGGTATCTTTCTCAAATCCCATACATCCTTCTCAAGCTCTTCCCGTGTATCATAGAAGTGAGATAAATATTTAATAATTGAATTAAAAACTGTAATATGTGAGGAGTTATTGCCACTCTTTGTTATTATTCTGATACCTGTATTGGTCAAAAAAGTTTTGTATTTCATTAAGCCCTGATTAAAAGGTATATCTACCAAACTCTCAATCTTAGAATAATATTTCTCCAAGAAATGACTTAAGTGTACAAGTGAAAATGAATACAACACTAATGTACTAAGGGATAAACTCTCATTCACCAATTTATTAGCGAAGAAAAATTTAATTTCATGTCTAATTGAATTAGATAAGAATGTAAAATCTATTTTTGTTTTCGAGGCGGACCAAGAACTACCACCACCGTATACCTTAAAAAAGGAGTTTGTTAAATCCCATACATCATTTTCAAAATACCCACACAATTGCTCTTGAATCACTGCCGTTTTCTCGGATGTTACGCAGGGTTGATAAGCAACAGTGTTACTCTTCATTTTTCTCCTCCCTTAATTGTTTTTGCATCATAGCTTTCTCCCAATCATTCCGTATATCATCTTCAGAAGGGTGAATATACATTTGAATTGTTGTTTGCACATGGGCATGTCCTGCTCGCTTTTGAAGAGTTTCAGGACGCATTTCACCTGTTTTCCATAACTCCGTTATATTTGTATGACGTAACATATGGGGTGTCGCATCTATTCCAGTTTTTGCTTTAAGACGATTAAAAAGTGCTTGAATGCAATGATAATCGAGGGGGCTCCCTTTTTGTTCCCCGCGAAGTTTTATAAAAACAAAATTTGTATCAATCTCGTCTGTATGAATATCTATGATATAAGCCCGGTAAAGGTTAGCTAATTCATTTGATATATCAAGCGTGCGGGGGCTACATATTGTCTTAATCTCTGCACCATTAATAAGTTCTCCACGATCTCGTATTGTGATCTTTTTTGCTGCTGGAACAATATCAGAAAGGTGAAGTGATAGGGCTTCACCAATCCTAATGCCTGTCTCATAAAGAAGTGCCAATAAAAATTTATCCCTGACGTTCCGACATGCATCAACTAATTTTTGTACCTGTTCTGATGTCAAAACTTTTAACTTTTCCCTTGGTTCCTTAAGTTTCAAAATCATAATATTTTTTGATTTATTTTTAAGTGTGTGGTGGAGAAAGCCCTTGAAACTACCCCTAGAGGCGAGTATCTGACTTTTCAGACGCTCAGATAAATCCAAAGCGTAGTCTTCATGCCTCATCAAATAATCATAAAATGAGTAGACCTTGTCAAGATAGATATTAATTGTACAAGCCTTTCTCGTTTTAACATCTGTTTGTTTTATATTAATTACCTTTAAATCCCGATAGGGATTCTGAAGCCACCTAACAAACTCCGCCATATTGTCAATTCCGATATCCCTGTAATCTGCCTGCTTTTGCTCCAGAAACTCAAAAAATAATTTCAATGCAAAGCAATAAGAACGGAGTGTATTTCTGGAAGATCCAGTGTTGTCCATATACTTGAGGAATTTTACTACTGGTTTTACAAATTCCCCATGGTTATCTTGAAGTAAATATCTCTTTCTATTACCTGAGACAATGATCTCTTGGACTTTCATAACCAACCATCCTCTTTTACTTATTTAATGGGGAATTTACTCCATTAGTAAATTTCAATCATATTGGACTTATCCTAATTTCAACAAAACAGAATGTACCTTCGTAGTATACTTTGACTACTATAATTATGAAATAGGGTTTTACTGTCAATAAAGTACAATAAAAAGGGATAAACCCCACGTAGAATACGTTAAGGTCTATCCCTAATTATAGTTGTGTTTTGCTATGTGGTGCTTTTCTTAAAATACGTGCCGAAATGACAGTCGTATTGGCATCGTTATTGGTATATTAAAAGGTAAAACTCGCCATAGTCATTGGCGAGTTTTTTTAGTAGGAATACAAATACCTTATTTATATAAAACCTCACCGTAAAGCATCAAAATGAGGTTCTCTTGGATTTTGAGATAAAGCTCACTCCTTTTTAATAAGATGTCTTGTCCTTAATCGAGTAAACCAGCATAAGTAAAATAAGCGGAGATTTTCCGGTTAAATGCAGAATGGAGCTCGTTTCGGTGTATATAAGCGGAGGTTTTCCGGTTAAGCAAAGCAAAGTCTCCCATTTTCGAATTCATCGACACAATAGGCGGAATCTCTCCGTCTATTTGAGCCTTTTTTATTAAAAATTACTAATTAAGCGGAATTTTTCCGCCTATTTATCAGCTCGGGAGCTTAACCCGATACCCAACCGATAAGTGCGGACCCTCGGATGCTAGATGCAGGAATTAGTAGCTTTTTATCGACCAACGGAACCCTTTAAAATTTTGAGTCTGCTTTTTTTGTAGTTTACATGCAAATTTTCAACTTGTAGAAATAATATCGATACTACCTGACATAGAAAAATGACCAGCTAAATATTATTAGGAAGGGTAAGTAATCATTTTGCAAACCTATAAGGGGGGAGGAAATGACGGCACAAAGTGGGAATGAGCGAACCATAAATCGTTTTATCAAGTCTACTTTTCAAGCACTGGTCCAGGCTATTATTCCACCCCATTTTAGAGAGAAAGATTCAATAGGAACTGTTCATGTAGCCGGGGCACTGGAATTACAAGTGTATGAATATATCATTTGGATATTGGAGCATTCGGTCGCTCTCCCGGTAAAAGCGCAACAAAATTTAATCGATTACAAGTCCATGGCGAAAGCTACCGCTGAATTGTTGGACGCAGGTGCTGCTCGGTTAATTCAGACGGGACAGATTCTATATCCTCTTACTGTAAATGCATTTCCTGGCGGAGGTCTCTTCGCAGCGCTTTCGCCGCTAGACAGGTTAAGGGCTATCACCCTTATAGAGCTGCTTGAAATTAATCTTGAAACCTTGAGTATTCCTTACAAAAATCATCCGGAACTTGTTCGAAATATGATGGATGTATTAAATGAACTCCCTATGTTTGGCCAGTATTCGGAATGGACAGCATACGGAACCACACGATTATTTCCTCCTGAGTACAGAAGAGTGGAATTTTTTTCGACAGGATGGTTCCAGACCCAATATCCGGGTCCCGCTTTTGGATATCGTGATTTTCGTGGATTCTTAGCAATCATTCAACACAAGAAGGTGAATAACTAATGGCCAATCAGGACGTGATTGTCATTGGGGCAGGCGGCGGAGGAGCAGTTATCGCCAAAGAGTTGGGAGAAATGGGATTAAAGGTATTGGTATTAGAAGCAGGCCCCTGGTACGGCAACCAAAAGTGGCCCAATCCCAATCTGCAGCCCGGCGCCGAATCCAGTTCGACACCTGCTGATTTGGATATCATGCTTTATAAACAATTGTTGAACAAGCATGAAATGAATATGAATGATTTAGTTTCAGGGAGGTATCGGTGGGGTCCGGCGGATCGCAGTCGTCCCCAATGGTTTCGGAATGCGAATCAAAAGGGGGTCATTTGGCAATGTGCGGGTGTTGGTGGAACCACCCAAACCTATACGGCTAATTGCCCCCGGGCATATCCAGCTGCAATAGATAATGTCTGGCCTCTTTCTTATCGAGACCTTATTCCTTATTATGAAAAGGTTGAAGCGATATTACCGGTGAACTTTGCCGTAACTACGGCAAAGGAAGAATTATTTTATTATGGTGCGAGGAAGTCTGGGTGGAATTTGATTCCTACACTGGATGTGACCGTTCCTGGATATAGGCCGCAGCCTAATGCCATTTTGCCCCCAAATGAGAACATCACAAATCCTAACCTCTCCTTAGAGCAACTATCCTGGATGGAAGGCTGCACTCTTTCGGGCCATTGTATCAACGGTTGTCCGCATGGACCATCTGTAGATAAAATGGCAAAGCGTTCCACAAATATCAGTTATATTCCGCATGCTTTAAAAACAGGCAATGTCTGTATTAGACCAAATACCTTTGCGATAAAAATATTAACAGAAAATAATCCTGCCAAAGGGCTCCATGCCGTGGGAGTAAAAATAAGGAACACCTGGACAGGGGAGCAGGAAGAACTGAGAGCAGAAATCGTGGTGATGGCGTCCGGGGGCATTGAAAGTCCACGCCTCTGGTTAAATTCGCAACTGCCTGACAATCCATGGGTAGGAAGAGGCTTGGTAAATCATTATATGGACTGGTTATCCGGAATATTTGATGAGAAGGATTTGATTCCTATCTTGGGAACGTCAGAAATTAATCCCTTTGTAGGTAATACGTGCGGGGCAAGGATGGACTATCCTGGACTTGGGGCACTGCAGACGGTTGGGATGAGTCCGGGATTAACTGCTTCTTTTTATGGGGTGAGTGAGTCTGGGTACTCTTTCTTAAATAAGCCTAGTAAGGGTGATCCCTGGGATATCAAAGGGCGACTTTTCGGTTATGATTTAAAAGAAACAATGGACTCCTACCGTCGAACCTTAAATATTTTAGTTACTACTGATGATGAAGTTGATCAGCAAAACGGAATTACTCTCGACCCTGTCGTTAGTGATGAAAATGGACCTGTTCCTATTGTGACATATCAGCCGACCAAACTATCCAGGAGGAAGCGTAGTGAGCTGATGCAGATAGGAGCGGATTTATTACGAAAAGCGGGGGCCAAAAAAATTATTTGGTCAAATTGGCCGGCTGGAATGATGATTCATCTGGAAAGTACGATGCGAATAGGCTTCGTCGTGGATGAGAATTGTGAAGCATTCCAAGTGAAGCGGTTATATATCGCAGACAATAGTGTCCATTATAACAGTTTGGGAGGAGTGAATCCTACTCTTACAACGCAGGCTTTAGCTACCCGTACAGCAGAAAAACTATTCAATAAGTATTTTAATTAGCATGCTTGGAAATCCTACCATCATACAAAGTTTGGTGGGGGCATGAAAACATGAAAATATTTGACTTAGTTCAAGATGTATTTGAACCATTTATGGACGGAGAGAAAAGACCATTAAATGTGATGGAGGTATCCAATCTTTGGTTTTTTCTTTTAGGAACGGAAACGACCATGCGTAATGAAGAAATCGGTTACAACCTTGCCCTAGATCCGGAATTAAAACAAATTTTAAAGGATATAAGAGAAACCGTCCATATTCCGATCAGAGATGATTTAAAAGAATTTCTTATGAAAGAGGGTGTCCCCTTTCCTCAATCGACACCGGAAAAACCGGTGGGAGATTTTAAAAGTATCCCCGAAGGTGCTAAATTAAATGATGAAGAAATGGCTAATTTAATGTCTTATAACCTAGCTATGGGGGTTAATTATGCTGCCAAGGGCCTTACAGAATCCATCCGGGCAGATGTTGGTTTAATTTTTTCAAAAATCATCTTGAAGAAGACCAGTGCTGGCTTAATCGTTAAGCAGTATTTAGATCATCATGAGTGGCTGCGTATTCCGCCTTATTATAAACCGTAATTTTATATGGGTAATAGCAATAAAAGGAGTGCACCTCTTTCTTAAAGAGGTGCACTCCTAGTTAGTTTTCCTATGTATAAACTAGTAAGTAATAGATCTATATATTTAAGGAAGCATCTGTTTAACGGGTGCTCTTCCTAAGGTATCGGCTCCGCCTACGCCTAATACCATGATAGCCACGCGTGCTATCCCCACTAATATGTACTATAACAGTCAAATATTAATAAACTATGAACTGGATATTAATATTAGTTAATTTTTGATTTGATTAAGTAAACATCCTCTTATGTTAAAGGTATCCAAATTTCTGAGTAGTAATCAGGACCCCAAGGCTCTCCAGCAAAATAGACTTCTAAATCAGGTGTGCCTGCATGCTTGTAATCGTTCGATGGAAACCATTCAGAGTAGATTTGTTTCCATACATTCTGGATAGAATCAGGCATGGGGCCGTGAACTTCAAATACGCCCCATTTGGAAGCTGGTATCTCGAGATTCAATAAACCTTCCGGAGTATCACCGTTATATTCCGTTGCAATCCAGTAATCCATTAATTCCGACTGTGGGTCTTGTTTAACGACACATACCCCAAGGACGCCATTAATTCTATCGTTATTCAACTTAAATAACATGTCGTTGGTTCCGTCTGCGTGAACATCCGCCCACATTTTTGGGATCTCAATTAAGTTTGCCCCATTGACACATGATATCTCACGCTTGATCCCAACCACTTGAAAACTTTCTCTTTCGGTAATTTTGTATTTCATCGGTACTGCTCCTCTCCATGTCAATAATCAGTCCAACACAAATATTTAAAATGGGTAGACCTGAAAAGTTAGAATCCCAACAATGATTCCTGTGATCAATCCAAAAAATACTTCTGCAGGTTGATGCCCTAACAGTTCTTTCAGCTTTTCTCTGGACTCCGTTTTTTTCAACTTCGGATTTTTTAAAGTATCAATTAAAAGATTGAAATCAGCTAATAATGTATTTAAAACCTCTGCATGATACCCTGCGTGTCTTCGAACTCCAGTCGCATCATGCATGACAATTAGTGAAACAATCACAGAAATCGCAAATTCATTCGAATGGAGTCCTGAAGTTAATCCAATCGCCGTAGTTAATGAAATAATTGTAGCGGTATGAGAACTAGGCATGCCACCAGTGCTAAACATCAAGTTCCATCTTAATTCCCCTGAAGCAAAATAGTGTATCGGGATTTTTACGAATTGGGCAATCAACATACCTAAAAGGGCGGCTAAAATGGGATAGGATAAAAACATGTAATCCTCCTAATTTGAGTTTGTCCTTAGAACGTAAACCACTTTTACACAATTTTACCAAATTGAACGAATGCCCGCTATATTTTCCACTTGAGGCTTCAAAAGGGAAGAAGCTCTTCTAAAAATAAGATTCACTTTTTTGTCAAATATGAGTGGACATTTCTATAATGAAACCGCTATAATTAAATTATGAAACACCGTACCACGATGTGGAACAAAAAAACAAACGGATAGCAGTTAAATATAAGGAGATGTAGATTGTGGAAACTAGGTACTCAACACACCCGGAGCATGCAAAGACATTTACAACAGAAGAACTTCGTAAGCACTATCTAATCGAAGAGTTATTCGTACCAGGTGAAATTAGGCTCGTTTATACAATGGAAGACCGTGCTATTGTGGGCGGCATCACCCCAATGGGAGAGGCAGTTTCATTAAAGGGCTATGATGAAATTAAAGCCGATTACTTCCTAGAGCGAAGAGAAGTGGGGATTTTCAATGTAGGTGGAACCGGGAAAATCACGGTCGATGGTGAGTCCTATGATATGGAAAACAAAGATTGCTTGTATGTTGGTTTAGGAAAAAGAGAATTGCTTTTCACAAGTGAATCAACCGTAAATCCAGCAAAATTCTATCTATTCTCAGCACCTGCGCATAAAGAGTATCCGGTTCAACACGTTGCGTTTAAGGATATTGAAGGTGACCGATTAGGTTCTCTTGAAAATGCAAATGATCGAGTGATTCGCCGCATGATTCATAATGAAGGTATCCAAAGCTGTCAAGTGGTCATGGGTCTGACTCAATTAAATACGGGAAGCGTTTGGAACTCAATGCCAACACATACGCACAACCGTCGAATGGAAGTTTACCTCTACATTGATTTAGATGAAAATGCAAGAATGTTCCATATGATGGGGGAACCAACGGAGACTCGTCATCTTGTAATGAAGAATGAACAAGCAGTTATTTCACCGCCATGGTCGATTCATTGCGGAGGTGCAACCAGCAATTACACCTTTATCTGGGCGATGGCAGGGGAAAACAAAACCTATAATGACATGGATCAAGTCACCATGGATCAATTGCGATAAATTTCCTAAATGCAAGTTTAGGATAAAAATAAAAGAAGAGGTGCTATTAAAAATGAGTTTAAGAGATTTTTCATTAGATTTTTTCAAGTTAACAGATAAGGTTGCAATCGTGACAGGAGGAAATACGGGTCTTGGCCAAGGATATGCAGTTGCGTTAGCGAAAGCAGGAGCCGATCTATTTATTGTTTCTTATGATAGCAATTGGGATGAAACAAAAGAGTTAATCGAAGAAACAGGAAGAAAAGTATATTTCCACCAAGCAGACTTAACAAATAGAGAAAGCCTGCAAACAATTGTTGATACTTGTCTAAGTGTTTATGGGAAAATTGATATTCTAGTTAATAATGCAGGAACGATCCGCCGCAGCCCGTTACTCGAATATAAAGAGGAAGATTGGAATGCGGTTATGGAAATTAACTTAAACGCTGTTTATCTTCTGAGCCAAGCCGTTGCAAGAGTAATGGTTGAGCAAGAAAGCGGAAAAATCATCAATATCTGTTCGATGCTATCTTTCCAAGGTGGTAAATTTGTTCCTCCGTACACAGCAAGTAAAAGTGCAGTAGCAGGCCTTACCAAAGCTTTTGCGAATGAATTAGGTCAATATAATGTTCAAATCAATGCGATTGCACCGGGCTATGTAGCAACAGCAAATACAGCTCCAATTCGTGCCGATGAAGGACGGAGTGAAGAAATTCTTTCCCGAATCCCTGCCGGACGATGGGCAAATCCTGCAGACCTAATGGGAGTAGTTGTCTTCCTATCTAGTCAAGCTTCCGACTATATGAATGGTCATATTCTTGCAGTTGATGGCGGCTGGTTAGCGCGCTAATATCATTTCACCCGGAAGGATTTGATCTCGTTGATTATTGGCAGATTAAATGACTTAGTCGAAAGCAAGGCCTTCACTGAAAAATTACAATCCAAATTACTATTCTTAAAAGAAGCTGATTTTTCTCAAGCTCCTGCAGGACGTCATGAGATTAGTGAAGATTTGTTCTTTTTCTTAAATGAATATGAAACCAAAGAATCAGAGGATTGCTTTTGGGAAGCTCACCAAAAGTATCTAGACTTTCACTATATTTTAGAAGGTGAAGAAAACATTGCAGTTGACCATTTTGAGAATCAGAGAATCATAGAGACCTACAACGAAGAGAAGGATGCTATCTTTTTTGAAGGTGATGTACATTCTATGATGACCATGAACCCTGGTGACGTCATGATCTGTTTTCCTGAAGATTCACATATGGCTGGTATTATAGCCGAGAAAAAACAAAAGGTTAGAAAAGTTGTCCTCAAAGTAAAAATCTAAATGTTTAAATTGTAAAAAGTTGAGGTCAAAAGTCAAAGGCGGTTTATGCAGAAACAATTTATATGAAGGCCGCCTTTGGCTTCCATATTGATTCAGGAACTCCAACACAGCATGAACTAACTAAATCAACCATCTCAATTTTTTGCTAAAAATTACCCATTTTAACCGAAAGGTAAGGTATGCAAATTATGAAAATTATGAAGTCAATTGAAAAGATCCCTGGGGGTCTGATGCTGGTTCCGCTATTCTTAGGTGCAATTCTTCACACACTAGCTCCAAAATCTGGTGAGTATTTCGGTTCATTTACAAATGGTCTAATGACTGGTACGGTTCCAATTTTAGCAGTATGGTTCTTCTGTATGGGTGCTGGTATTAATATTAAAGCAACAGGTACGGTATTAAGAAAGTCAGGAACACTAGTGGTAACAAAGATAGCGGTTGCATGGGTTGTTGCGATCGTTGCCTCTATGTTTATTCCAGATGGCGGAATTCAAACAGGCTTTTTCGCTGGATTCTCTGTTCTTGCATTAATTGCATGTATGGATATGACAAACGGTGGACTTTACGCTTCCATTATGCAGCAATATGGTTCAAAAGAAGAAGCTGGTGCATTCGTCTTAATGTCACTTGAATCTGGTCCACTAGTAACGATGTTAATTCTTGGTTCTACAGGCATTGCAGCTTTCCAACCACATGCATTTGTAGGCGCTGTCTTACCATTTTTAGTAGGGTTCGTTCTTGGTAACCTAGATAAAGATTTCCGTGAATTCTTTAGTAAAGCTACAACTACAATGATTCCGTTCTTTGGTTTTGCTCTAGGGAACTCGATTGATCTGACAGTGATTGTGAAAACAGGTCTTGCTGGAATTTTATTAGGTCTCCTTGTAATCGTTATCACAGGTGTTCCATTAATGTTAGCTGATAAATTTATCGGCGGCGGAAACGGTACAGCAGGACTTGCAGCTTCTAGTACAGCTGGAGCAGCGGTGGCCAATCCGATGATCATTGCTACAATGAAGCCTGAGTTTCTCCCAATTGCGCAGTCAGCTACGGCTTTATGTGCAGCATCGGTAATTATAACATCCATTTTAGTACCGATATTAACTGCCTATTGGTCCCAATATATGAAAAAGAAAAACAAGGGCCCCGTTGTAACTGAAGGAAATAAAGCAACTGCTTGATAATTAAATCAAGGGAGACATATTCATGTATGTCTCTCTTTCAATTATAGGAGGATCCGTATGAGTAGAATAATTACTGTAGGAGAACCTATGGCGCTGTTTGTAGCGGAGCAAGAAGGTTCCTTAGAAAATGTTGATCGTTTTGACCGTTTTGTGGCAGGTGCCGAGGTCAACTTCTCCATCGGTATGTCCCGTTTAGGACATCAAGTTACGTATATAACCAAATTGGGATTGGATCCATTTGGAAAAAATATTGAAAAATTTCTTCAGCAAAATGCAATCGATACCTCGTATGTGACCTATGATGCCAACTATTTAACCGGCATGCAGTGGAAGGAAAAGGTCGTAAGCGGTGATCCGGAAGTATTTTCGGCAAGAAAAAATTCAGCTGCTTCCCATATGGATTTGGAAACTATTGCTAACCTTAATTGGGAATGCTTTGACCATATTCATTTGACAGGAATTCCACCTGCCTTATCTGCTGGATGCCGAGAGATGGTCTATGAACTGTTGAAAGAGGCACGTGTGAGAGGTGTACAAATCTCTTATGATCCTAACTTGCGTCCGGGTCTTTGGACTGACAAGCAAGAGATGACTCAAGTCATTAACGACCTGGCTTGTCGTGCGGACATCGTTCTTCCGGGCATTGAAGAAGGAAAGTTGTTAACAGGTAAACAGGACGTTCAAGAAATCGCTGCTTATTATCATGCGGCTGGGGTTAAAACGGTCGTAATCAAGCTCGGGGCAAAGGGTGCGTTCACAAGCTCTGAAGGCGAGCAGTTCTACACAGAGGGTTTTCATGTAGATAAAGTGGTTGACACAGTCGGTGCGGGTGATGGGTTTGCTGTTGGAGTAGTTAGCGGAATATTGGAAGGTCTAGCGATTAAAGAGGCAGTCAAACGAGGAGCAGCCATTGGTGCACTTGCCGTTATGTCGCCAGGGGATAATGACGGATTACCAGATAGAGACCGTTTGAATACTTTTATAGTAGACTCTTTGGTCAAGCTTTAACATAAGGTGAAATAAAAAAAGTAAAGAAAAACCGTTTAATGGTTTTCTTTACTTTTGTATTTCAAGTGAACCAGTGTAACCAAGATTTCTTGAGATGACCAAACTATACTGTTTCATTTTTTCAATTAATGTATCGTTGATTACTTCCATCGTTATTCGATTTCTTGGGCCGGAAATACTAAAACTAGCAATAATCTTACCTTTGTGATCAAAAATTGGAGCGGCAATACATCTTAAAATTTCTTCATTCTCGGCGTCATCTAATGCATAGCCTTGGCTCTTAACTCGTTCAATTTCTTCTAATAATTCTTCTTTAGAAGTGATCGTGGATGGTGTCTTTGGAATGAAGGTCATATTTGAAATGATTGTATCTCTTGCTTCTGGGGTCATACCAGAAAGTAATATTTTCCCTACTCCGGTACAATACATGGGAGCACGGCTGCCAATGCGGGAATACATGCGAATGGTTTGCGAACTTTCAATTTTATCGATATAGACCACTTCGCCATGGTCCTCGGTGCATAAATGAATGGTTTCGTTGACTTCTCGTGATAATTTTTCTAAAAAGGGTTTTGAAACGGTTACAACATCCGTGTTATTTAAAAGATTTCTAGAAAGAAAGAGGACTTGTAATCCAAGTTTATACTTGTCGGTTTCTTCATCTTTCGTAACATAATTCATATTGGATAACGTAGCTAACAGTCTATGAAGGGTACCTTTGGTTAGTCCAATCTGCTCTGATAGCCGTGTTATTTGGATGCCATCTGGATATTCAGATAGCTTGTTTAATATTGTTAAAGCTCTTTCCAGTGATTGAACATTAGACATCGTTTTTCTACCTCTTTTTAGTGGTTTTCATTTTACATTTTAGAACACTGTTCTACTATATGATACGGTATGAGGAATCTTTTGTAAATTTAAATACTACAAAACAAAACTATTTAAAAATAATTTTTCAAAATTAAAAGAAAGAAGTGACCAATATGATGAAAAAGATAAATACGTTAACGAAGATTACAGAATGTGGAGTAGTTGCCGTTGTAAGGGCAGACTCTAAGGAAGAGGCAATAAACATTTCGGAGGCCTGTGTAAAAGGCGGTATTCAAGGGATTGAAGTGACTTTCACGGTAAATGGCGCGGATGAAGTCATAAAAGAATTAGCCAACCTTTATCAAAATAATAACGAGGTGGTTATTGGAGCAGGAACAGTTCTGGATGCAACTACAGCTCGAATTGCGATTTTGGCGGGTGCGCAGTTTGTTGTGAGTCCAACCTTTGACCAAGATACAGCAACACTTTGTAACCTTTATCAAATACCTTATATGCCAGGCTGCATGACAATCACCGAAATGAAACGTGCCTTAGAGGCTGGAGTTGATATCGTGAAGTTGTTCCCTGGAAGTGCATTTGGTCCGGATTTTATCAAAGCAGTAAAAGCTCCACTTCCGCAAGTAAATATTATGCCAACTGGCGGTGTTGATTTGGATAATATTGAACAATGGATTAAAAATGGTTGTGTGGCTGTTGGGGTAGGTGGTAATCTAGTAGCGCCGGCTAAAACTGGAGAATTTGACCAAATTACCGCCTATGCGAAACAATATGTCGAAAAGGTCAAAGCCGCTCGAGGAAGATAAGCTTTACTCAAGTTTAAGCTGGTTTCAAGTACCTTACCTTGGTAAGAGTAATATAATAAGGAGGAATTACGGATGCCAACAAATTTAAAAGATACGACTACATTAAGTAATGGAGTAAAAATGCCATGGATGGGGTTAGGCGTTTTTAAAGTAACTGAGGGTGAAGAGGTTATCCAGTCTGTAAAGGCAGCCATAAAAAATGGATACATAAGCATTGATACAGCGGCTATTTATGGTAATGAAGAAGGCGTTGGTCAAGCCATAAAAGAATCTGGTGTTCCCCGTGAAGAATTATTTATTACGACAAAGCTTTGGAACTCCGAGCAAGGATATGAATCAACCTTAGCAGCATTCGAAACAAGCATGAACAAGCTAGGACTGGATTACTTGGACCTTTATTTAATTCACTGGCCGGGTAAAGATAAATATAAAGATACATGGAAAGCATTCGAAAAGCTATACAAAGACGGACGCGTGCGCGCGATTGGTGTAAGTAATTTCTTGGTTCACCATTTAGAAGATTTACTCAGTTCTGCAGAGATTAAACCTATGGTCAACCAGGTGGAATTCCATCCACATTTAACTCAAAAAGAGCTGCTTGCTTTTTGTAAAAATGAAGGCATTCAACTGGAAGCATGGTCGCCTTTAAAACAAGGTCAACTTCTAAGTGAACCAGTTCTTGAGGATTTGGCGCATAAATATAATAAATCGGTTGCTCAAGTAATCCTGCGCTGGGATCTGCAACATGGAGTGGTTACGATTCCTAAATCAATCAAAGAGCATCGCATTATTGAAAATGCAAATATCTTTGATTTTGAATTGTCTGCTGAAGATATGGATAAAATCGATGGATTAAATCAAGACAGCCGTGCCGGATCCCATCCGGATACAATGAGTGTCGGCTTTGTGGAATAGTTTTCAAATATCAAGCGTCTGCCTGCAGGTCTAGGGCAGACGCTTTTCCGTGGAAAAGTAAAATAGGAATTATGCTATAATGTTCTATATCTTAATTTAACAGTAGCGATAAACTAATTTTCATCAGGAAGGAGAAAGCCCCGTGAACATCAAGTTAAATCATAAGCTCATCCAAGAAATGTGTGGCACGGTCTCCTTCAAACGAGGAGATTATTTTTATCAAACAAATAAAGTAACTTTTGAGCAATATCTTCCTCATCGTTGTCAAGCAACCGTCATAGGAGAAGAAGACTTTCATGTCTCGATCGAAGCAGGTGCCAATCATCAGATTCGAACGGAATGCTCCTGCCCAAAGCTTGCTTCTTTTTCAAAGGATTGTCAGCATATAGCCGCTGTATTAATAGCCGTTTGCGAGCATCAAAAGCAAGGCAGCAGCCCTGCCCTTTCAAATTCAGCCAATCAAGAACTGACCGAAGGGCTGCTCCACCTCTTTTCTGATCAGCCAATCCAATCAAGCGGTCATCAACTTCACTTTGAAAAAAGAAAAGTCCTTGAAATCGGGTTTACCTGTAAACCTGTGGATGTCGGCATGGGCAGATACCTTTTCGCTATCACCATGACACTCGCGTCAACTCCTGTCCAAAACATCCGTATATTTTTGGAGCGAGTTAGTCTAGGACAGACATACGCAATATCCAGTTCATTCACATACGACCCCAAGCTGCATTGTTTTCAAAAAGAAACCAACAGCGTAATCGAGCAACTCATCCAAGTCCTTCGGGATGAAAAGGTTTATCGGGATGTGGATGTGGATGTGGTGCCTGACACCAATCAACAGCAGCTGCTGTTCATTCCATCCTCCTCTTGGGAGCGCCTGCTTCCGCTGCTGATAAGGGTACCATTGGCGATGTTGGAGTATGAGGGACAATCCTTTTCCGGACTTCATTTATCGACTGAGTCACTGCCACTAAAGTTTGATTTTACAAAAGCGGAAGAGAACAGCTATCAACTGAAGGTTACAAACCTCGATCGGATGATTTTCCTTGAGGCCTATCATACCGTTTTATATGAAGGGGAATTAAAGCAGCTGGAAGATCAGGACTATAAACGTCTTTCCGATCTCAAAAAGATGTTGGATACTTCAGGAACAAAGCAAATTCCCATTCCACATGAACAAATCCGCTTTTTTCTGGAAAAAGTAGCGCCAGGCCTGAAAAAGCTAGGGCAAGTGAACATAGCTGAAGAAATCTCGAAGCAATTGCTGAATACCCCACTAGTGGCCAAGCTTTACCTGGATCGTGTGAAAAACCGCTTGCTTGCAGGGCTCGAATTTCACTACGACAATTGGGTCATTAATCCATTGGAAAATAGAGATTTTCCGGCGGGATCACTAGTGATTCGGGATGTGGTGAAGGAAGAGGAGATCCTGCAACTCTTTGAAGATAGCTCATTTGCTAAGACGGACGGAGGATATTACCTCCACAATGAAGAACTGGAATATGAGTTTTTATCTTACATCGTGCCAAAGCTCCAAAAGCTAGTTCGAATCTATGCAACAAGTGCTGTCCGAAATCGAATTTCGAGGGATAATTTTCGGCCGCAGGTGAGGGTTCGGGTCAAAAAGGAGCGTACGAACTGGCTCGAATTCAAATTTGAAATGGATGGCATCCCTGAAAGACAAATCCGTGAAGTGTTGGCGGCATTAGAGGAAAAACGGAAATATTATCGTTTGCCGAATGGGTCGCTCCTCTCGCTTCAGACCAGAGAGTTTAATGAAATCCAGCGTTTTCTTTACTCCCCACTCGCTAAGAATAAGGATCTCTCCAGCGGTTTGGATTTACCAATTGAACAAAGCTTGCAACTTCTTGATACCGTTGAGATTAGTGATGCGTTCAAGCTAGAAGAATCCTTTCGGCAGTTCCTAGATCATCTTAAAGATCCCGGCATGTTGGAGTTCGAGGTGCCAGCCAGTTTAGACGCGACGTTAAAAGACTATCAAAAGCATGGGTTTAAATGGATGAAAACATTGGCCTACTATGGTTTCGGTGGAATATTAGCTGATGATATGGGACTCGGAAAAACCATTCAAAGCATCGCCTTCATCGTATCAGTACAGTCTGATGTCCGTAAAAATAACCAGCCGGTCCTTGTGGTTTGCCCGTCTTCCTTGACCTATAATTGGTTGAGTGAAATCAGGAAATTTGCGCCCCAGTTAAAGGCGATTGTCATTGATGGAACGAAAGCAGAGCGGACCACCCTGCTGAAAAAACAGATGGATGCCGATGTTTTGCTTATCTCTTATCCATTATTACGCCGTGAGATTAGCTGGTTTGAAAAGGAAACGTTTCATACGGTGTTTTTTGATGAAGCGCAAGCTTTTAAAAATCCGTTGACTCAAACCGCTCGTGCGGTAAAGAAATTACAGGCCGATCATCGCTTTGCTCTTACGGGTACACCGGTGGAAAATACTTTGGAGGAACTATGGTCAATTTTCCACGTTGTCTTTCCTGAACTTTTCCTTGGGTTGAAGGAATTCAGTAAACTTTCAAGGAAAAATATTGTTCGGAGAATTCGTCCCTTTTTACTGCGCAGGTTGAAGGAGGATGTACTTGTTGAGCTTCCGGAGAAAATGGAATCATTGGAATCGGTGGAGCTGCTTCCTGAACAAAAGAAGCTGTATGCTGCCTATTTGGCGAAGTTGAGACATGACACGTTTAAGAATTTGGACAAGGATACGATTCGGAAAAATCGAATCAAAATTCTTGCAGGTTTGACTCGTCTTCGGCAGATTTGCTGTCATCCAGGCTTGTTTGTTGATGGTTATCAAGGGAAATCGGCGAAATTTGAACAACTTTTACATATTATCGAAGAATCAAAGCTTTCTGGTAGAAGGGTGTTAATTTTTTCACAGTTTACAAAAATGCTTGAACTGATTGGCCGTGCGTTAACTGCGAGAGGTCTGCCTTTTTTCTACCTGGATGGTCAGACTCCATCAGAAGAACGCGTTGAAATCTGCAATCGGTATAATCGTGGTGAACGGGATTTTTTCCTCATTTCTTTGAAAGCCGGGGGGACAGGTCTTAATTTGATGAGTGCAGATACCGTCATTTTATATGACACATGGTGGAATCCAGCTGTCGAGGAGCAGGCAGCCGATCGCGCCCACCGGATGGGTCAGCAAAATGTCGTCCAGGTGATCAAGCTGGTTGCCCGTGGGACGATAGAGGAAAAAATGAATGAACTGCAAGATAAAAAGCGACACCTCATCGAAGAAATCATTGATTCTGATGAGAAAGTCCTATCGACCCTTACGGAAGAAGATATTCGAGAGATTTTGATGATATAAATAAAAGGAGCTGCATGTCATAACGGATTCCGTTTACTATCACAAGACATCAATTTGCACAGGAAAAGCAAACCAAAATGTAATACTTTTTGCTCAATAAAATGTCGGGCGATTTGTGAAGCTAGAGGGATTAGAAAAACATTGAAATAGCAAGGGTTTCTACCCTTGCCATATTGCTTTTCATTGCTAATTCTTCGGATTGCGTATGACGAAGACGTTTGCAAACCATTTCCGCCTTCTCGTATCGATTTTTGCGTAGGTATGAGAATTCATAGGCGGAAAATTTCCGTCTATTGTTTATAGAGGAAGCTAAAGCAGCTGATATAGGCGGAGATATTCCGCTTAACTCCTCTAAATAAGACAATATCTAAAGATTTGGATCATATAAGCGGAAAAACTCCCCTTATTTTTAAGGAAATATGGGTATTTCCCAATTTAGCCGGAGTTTCTCCGTTTATTTTTCAAACACATTGAAATCGATATTCAGTTAGAGCAGAGCCTAACCAATTTTTTCTGTATATGAATTTGTAAGTAAAAATGTAGTGAATTTTGCTGAGGTACACTGGCTATTGTACCCCCTTTTTAATATTCGAATTGCACTACAAATTCTCCCTAAATAATTATTGAAATCCCTTTATATCAACAAAAAAAGACCTCCAAATTACCATACAATTTGAAGGTCTTTTTGCATTACATTTTTAATGTTTCCCATAGTTAACGGAACCCCTTGGCTGTATGTCAGCTCCTTTTTTAATAAAGATTTCAACACATACGGCTGAACAGGGTGCTTGCGCTTTTCTTAAGCTCCGATGACAGTCAACGATTGGCTGAGACCTAGTAACGCAAATTGACGAATAAACTTAAAGGCAAATAATGCGATTATCGGTGAAAAATCAATCGGACCAAGAGGCGGGATAAACCGTCTGAACAATCCTAAATAAGGTTCGACAACCTTGGAAATCCATAAACCAACCTTAGATGATTGAAATTGAGGAAACCAAGAACCGAAAATTGATATTAAAATTAACCAATAATATGCATCAAAAGCGTACTGTCCAATTTGAAAAATAGTAGAACCCAATATGATCTTCCATTCTATTTGAAATTTTTTTAACTTAATTACTATTATACCTATGTATTCATACGATTAATATCCAAAAAGGTTTCAATAGATGCGCTAAATTTTTTCCTACAACTTGTGTGGTCTTATTTTTGTTGTAGCGGGTTAAGGACTACGGGGATAAAATCTGCATAACTATCGATATGAAAATCAGCGTCAATATTTCTATTTTGAAAGGCTACCGTTTTAATATTTAATTTACGAGCGGGAATTAAATCTAGGTCACGGTCACCGACGACCAAATCAATCGGGTAACTTTTTAAAACATATTCATAGGAAGAACTATGAGGTTTTCTAGTAAATCCTTGTTCCTCAACCGAAACAATATCTCGAAAGTATTTTGCTAAGTTGTATTTTTCAAGTAGAAATATAGTGGATTCTTTATCGCGATGTGTCACAATAATATTGTTTTCAACAGAAGATAACGCCTCCTCTAGATACTCAAAGGGCTTGCTTTCGGTTTTTGAATAGTAGTTATGTAAGGTTTGGTATTCTTCTCTTCGTTTTTCTTCAATTCCATAATGCTTAAAGGCGGTTTTGGAATCCTTTTTTAGCCAGCTTAGGACCTCTGTCCGATCAAGGTCTTGCTGACTTAATTTGATGAATCCCTCGACAAGTGCCGGATAGGTATCAAATAGTGTTCCATCGAAATCCCAAAGTATGTAAATAATAATCCCTCTTTTCATAACAGTATGATTTTATATTTAATGAGATTACCACAAGATGATATGAAAAAGAAACCAAAGTTCCCATCGATGGTTGAAATTTGTTATACTTTTCTTAAGTAATGCACATGTTAAAGGATAGAAATGGGGGATAACCATGTCATTTGATAACTCTGTACTCGGGTTACCATATTTTAGCTTAGAAGCAGCCGCAGTGGACAAAAGTCCGAGTGAAATGGTCATTACAGACCAAACTGGGGAAAATTATTACATAGTCAGCAGGGAAGTGTATAAGGATGGACCACAACAAAACGGTTATAAAGTTGTGGTAAACGAAGGAGAGTAATGATACTCTCCTTTATTTATGCTTTTTCTATGAAAACTAGTGGTTTTTGTAAATAATTTGGTCATTTTGCCTATAATGAATTTAAGCGTCTAATTTAAAGAATAGGGGGGATTTAATGAGCTATCAGCAAAAAACAAAAGAAACGGATCATAGTGTGATTGAGTTTGTTGAAAATGTTGATAATCCGAAAAAACGTGAAGATGCCTATAAATTAATCGATGTTTTTACTGAAACGACTGGCTATGAGGCAAAGATGTGGGGGCCAAGTATTATTGGATTCGGTTCCTATCATTATAAGTATGAATCAGGTCATGAAGGGGATGCCCCTTTGGTTGGCTTTTCGCCCCGAAAAGCAAAAATTAGTTTATACTTTGCACCAGGAGAAACCAAGCGTGACGAATTGCTAAAAGACTTTGGGAAACACACCACTGGAAAAGGTTGTGTCTACATCAATAAGATAGCAGATATAGATGTCAATGTACTAATAGAGCTAATTACCCAATCAGTCGAACTTTTGCAAAAAAAATATCCAAATTCGAAAAGCAGTGAGTAAGAAAGCAGCGGTTGGGAAGCAGTATTTTACCCAATAAAATGAGCTAATTCATTTGTGAATTTCTTCTGTTCTTCCCAGAACAAGCCATGGCCGCTGTGTTCGAACCAGACAAGCTTAGAGTTTGTGATTCCCTGACGAAGGACGGAAGCCAATGGAGGCAAACAAATCTGATCATGTTGACCTTGAAGAATCAAGGTAGGCACTCGGATTTTTTTTATATCAGCGAATAAGGTCTCATCTCTTAAGGAAGTCAGCAAGCCTGCTGTCGAATGTCCCGCGGCTTCAAGACCTAATTGAAAGAACCAGTCTGAGAAAGGTTTAGTGAGAGCCTGATGGAAGAACATATTAGTTAAGTCTGTCAGCATTTTCGGACGGTCATTATAAATTTGCACCAGAAGGGCATTAACATCCTTCGCTTCTATACCAAAAGGAAAACCTGGCCGCTTGATAAAGCTAGGAGCCGCTGCACCAAAAAGAGCTAATTTCGAGACCCCGTAGCCATTATGACGCCCCATATACCTGATGGCAATCGCGCCGCCAACAGAATGACCAGCAAGTGTGAAATTCTGTAATCGAAGTGCTTTAACGATTTGTCGAATATCGTCAGCGAGTCTGTTGTAGGAATAACCCTCCCACGGTTTATCTGACTTTCCAAATCCCCTTAAGTCAATTCCAATACACCGATACCCCATGGCAGGAAGGATATTAAACTGATATTCAAATAATTTATGGTTTGCAGGCCATCCATGGACAAAGAGAATGGTCCTACTACTCTTGCGATTAATATCCTCAACATATATATTCACTTCAGGTGCCACTTTAATATAATAACCCAATTGCTATCCCCCCTTTCTAAAGGTATGGAAAGGTCCATATACAATAAAGCTATTCATGGATAGCTAGGCTAATACATTAATGAACATTTTCGGACAACTTTCATATAACCACAATTTCTTGCTTTAATAGTTTAAAATGATGAATGTAGGTATAAGGAAAGCTTACCCCTTAAAGAATGATCGATTAGTAAAATTAATAATAAGCATTCAATTTATATATGTATTTTCCTAAAATTATTAACTGGAGCTGGTTACGGAAATGGAGAAAAAGAAAGTCGTCATTATAGGTGGAGGAATCACAGGTTTAGCTACAGCTTACTACCTGCAAAAGGAAATCAAAGAGAAAGCTCTGCCAGTAGAAGTAAAGTTATTTGAAGCGAGTAATCGTTTTGGCGGTGTCATCAACACAGTTAAAAAGGACGGCTTTATTATTGAAAAGGGTCCAGATTCCATTTTGGCTCGAAAAGCGAGTGCGCTCAAATTAATTAAAGAAGTGGGTCTTGAAGACAAGGTAGTCGCCAATACAGCCGGAAAATCCTATATTTATGCCAGAGGCAAGATTCACTCGATGCCGGAAGGAGCTTTTATGGGAATCCCAACCCAGGTTACACCGTTTGCGCTTTCCGGGCTTTTTTCTCCACTCGGTAAACTACGGGCGGCTGGTGATTTTATTTTACCAAAAGGAAAAGAAAAGGCAGATCAATCGCTAGGTGAGTTTTTCCGAAGACGGCTTGGTGATGAAATAGTCGATAACTTAATCGACCCTTTATTGTCGGGCATTTATGCCGGGGACATTGACCGCTTAAGCTTAATGTCATTGTTTCCAATGTTCTATCACATGGAGCAAAAACATCGAAGCCTTGTGCTCGGCTTGAAGAAAACCATGCCAAACCCACCTAAATCGGCAAAAAAAGAGCCTTCCAAAAAAGGAATGTTTATTTCCTTATCAACTGGATTGGAATCGTTAATTGATGAAATCGTTAAGAGGCTAGACGAAGGAACTGTCAGCAAAGGAACACCGATTGAAAAAATAGTGAAGGAACAAAACCGCTATACGATTACTCTAGCCAATGGAACAGTTGAACAGGCGGACAGTGTAGTCATCGCAACAGAACATTTTCATGCCCAAAAAATACTTTCTGAGTATTCGTTCATGAAAAAATTCGAAGATATGTCTTCTTTTTCTGTAGCCAACGTTGCGATGGCCTTTCCAAAGTCGGCAATTAAACAGGATATTGAGGGAACAGGCTTTTTAGTTTCAAGAAACAGTGACTTTAGAATTACTGCCTGCACATGGACGCATAAAAAATGGCCGGGGACGACTCCAAAGGACATGGCATTATTACGCAGTTATGTTGGTAAGCCAAATGATCAAGCAGCCGTTGATTTATCGGATGAAGAAATTATTAACATTGCATTACGTGATTTAAATAAAACGATGAACATAACCGAAAAGCCGCTGTTTCATGTGGTTACACGATGGAAAAAGGCGATGCCACAATACAATGTCGGTCATATTGAACGGATGAAAAGCGTCAAGGAATCACTTACCAAGGAGCTGCCAGGAGTATTTTTAGCCGGAGGTTCTTATGAAGGTGTGGGTATCCCGGACTGCATTGACCAAGGGGAAGCTGCGGTTAAGAAGGTCTTGGAGTTTTTTGAGTAGTATAAACGTTAGAGTAGGGATTCGAGATTCCTACTCTATTTTTTACGGAAGAAGTCAATCTTTTTCCCAATAAAATGGTTGGAAGTTATAATAAAAATATTAATATTCTTCCAGGAAACAGGAATGAGATAGAGCTAACTACATTATATTGACAAAGGGCGGAGAATGAATTGAAACCGAAAATTTATATTACAAGAATGCTTCCTAAAGAAATTACGGATAAACTTTCAGGTGAATTTTATGTAAGAATGTGGGAAGAGGAAGACATCCCGGTTCCGAAGGATGTTTTTTTAAAAGAAATAGAAGATGTAGACGGCCTCATCTGTCTTTTTACAGAATCGATTGATGAAGAGGTTATAAAGAAGGCGGAAAAGTTAAAGGTGATTAGTAATGTAGCTGTGGGCTATAATAATATCGATATTGAAGCGGCAGCAAAGAGAGGGATTATTGTTACCAACACGCCGGGTGTTTTAACTGAAACGACGGCTGATTTAACATTTGCTCTTTTAATGGCAACTGCAAGAAGAGTTGTGGAAGCTTCAGATTACTTGCGTCGTGGCGAATGGGGTTCTTGGTCCATGATGCAGCTAACTGGACAGGATATTTATGGTGCAACCATGGGGATTATTGGATTAGGAAGAATTGGCGAAGCACTGGTCAAGCGGGCGAAGGGCTTTGATATGAAGGTTCTTTATCATAATCGGACACGAAAACTCGAGAAAGAACAAGAACTGGAAATCCACTATGTTGAGCTAAAGGATTTGCTAGAGCAATCGGATTATGTTTGCTTGCTTCTTCCGTATAGTCCAGAGGTACATCACTTAATTGGTAAAGAAGAGTTATCCCTTATGAAAAACGATGCTATTCTTATTAATTCGGGTCGAGGAGGGCTTGTTGATGAGGATGCTTTATTTCATGCATTGAAGGATGGTGAGATTTGGGGGGCCGGTTTAGATGTATTTGAACAAGAACCGGTGCCTGTGGATCATCCATTACTCACCCTGCCAAATGTTGTAACCATTCCTCATATTGGTAGTGCTAGTGTTAAAACAAGAATGCGAATGGCTCATCTAGCGGCTGATAACATGATAAATGTGTTAAAGGGGAATGAACCAATTACTCCAGTTTTCTTAGTAAAAAAATAAATATCAAATTATTACAGATGAGGATGTTTCAGAAGACATAAAGAATTACTTTACAGCAAAAAAAATCGAAATTGAAATAGCAGAATAATTAAAAGTTATTTAATAATTATTCTTTGTAAGCGACAACAATGAAGAGTGTCAGGCACCACACGAGGACATTTGTCCACGTATGGTGCCTGACACTCTATTCTTTTGGATAAATGTGTACATTTTGTGAAGGAAAATATTTGAATTAAATCCTCAAATTACATAGGAATAATGAGGTTGAAGCATTGGTAGATATGGATTCTGAAAATTTAGAAGGTTGGAATGAGAGTAATTCCCAAATAAAAAATGATTGTTAAGAGAGCGAAAACAAATTAAACTTAAATAAGCTAATCATTATTGTAAAAGAGTAAACATCATTTTATTGAAAAAGCAAAGGCGCTTTGTTCAGCGGAGTTTAGTCTGGAGCTGGACAATAAGAGAATTGTACTTCCTAGTTAGTACCTCAATGTAATCAACATTTATTATATTAAAAAAGGGGAAATGCAAATGAAGAAGATTAGTTTAGCATGGCAGATATTCATTGGTTTGGCACTTGGTATTATTGTTGGAGCGGTTTTTTACGGTAATCCGCATGTGGCAACTTATCTCCAGCCAATTGGCGATATATTTATTCGCTTAATTAAAATGATCGTTGTTCCTATCGTTATCTCCAGCCTGATTGTGGGTGTTGCAGGCGCAGGTGATATGAAGTCTTTGGGGAAATTGGGCGGAAAAACGCTGCTCTATTTTGAAATCATTACCACAATTGCGATTGTTGTCGGATTACTGGCAGCTAACGTGTTCCAGCCAGGTGATGGCGTAGATAAATCGAAACTTACCAAAACAGATATAAACAGTTATGTTGAGACAGCGCAACATACAGAGTCCCATTCTATGATTGACACGGTTGTGAATATTGTTCCTACGAATATCATTCAGTCTTTGGCAAACGGGGAAATGCTTCCGATTATTTTCTTTTCCGTTATGTTTGGACTTGGATTAGCAGCGATTGGAGAGAAAGGGTTACCAATAATCAATTTCTTCCGAGGAACGGCCGATGCGATGTTCTATGTCACGAATCAAATCATGAAACTAGCGCCTTTCGGTGTGTTTGCGTTAATTGGTGTGACGGTTTCGAAGTTTGGTATCACCTCATTAATTCCACTAGGAAAACTAGTCCTTGTTGTATACGGATCAATGTTTTTCTTCATTCTAGTTATCCTAGGATTAGTTGCAAAAATTGTAGGATTTAACATTTTTAATCTCATTAAATATTTAAAAGATGAATTAATATTAGGTTACACGACAGCAAGTTCTGAAACAGTTCTTCCAAAAATCATGGAAAAAATGGAGAAACTGGGCTGTCCAAAATCGATTACATCCTTCGTTATTCCAACTGGATATTCCTTTAATCTAGATGGTTCGACACTTTACCAAGCGATTGCCGCATTGTTTATTGCGCAAATGTATGGAATTCATATGAGTATTGGACATCAAATCACATTAGTTCTTGTACTGATGTTAACTTCTAAAGGAATCGCCGGTGTACCGGGTGTATCGTTTGTTGTATTGCTTGCTACATTAGGAAGCGTGGGAATCCCTGTAGAAGGACTAGCATTTATTGCTGGTATTGACCGGATTCTTGATATGGCACGTACTTGTGTAAACATTGTCGGAAACTCTTTGGCTGCCATTGTTATTACCAAATGGGAAGGCCATGAGCTTAAAGATTATCAGGAACAAAAGGTAGCTTAATTTGTAGAAAAAAGGGCATCTTCGAAATGGAGATGTCCTTTTCATTGTTTTTCAACCTCTAAATGACTGCAGCATCATCAACGCCGGCCGACGTATCTCATTGTTTTTGAAAATAGCTACTAAAAATAATTTCAAAAACCCCACTTGACAGGTGGGAAAAGTCAGAATAAAATGTAAATAATTCAAAGAAAACAATTAATTTAATATTAAGCCGATTGGAAAACCAAAGGCTTATACTCTTTTTCAAGGGTATAAGCCTTTTTTTTATAGAAAGGGGACTAATCATGAATTTTCCGATAAGTAAGTATAGTCCGTATTGTTGTATCTTCAAGTGTAGGAATATAAGTTCTTTTTTACAATAAAACCAAGTAATCTTATGTGATATTAGGAGATTAAGAGAGGATGATATTATGGCAATCGTGGATCAAGCAAAAGCAAACTATATTCTATCGATACTAAAGGGTTTGGAGTATGGTTCTGTAGTTATTACTATTCATGATGGCACCATCACCCAAATTGATAAAACAGAGAAGACTAGATTTGCACTAAAAAAAAGTACTTCTAAAGATAATGCTAAGAATAAGTAATTTTTTTAAAAAAAGGAGGAACTGACAAATGAATTTAGCTTATAAATTTACAACGGTACTTATGCTCATCGCCCTAATTCTAGCGGGGTGCAGCAGTCAGTCTAGTAATCAAGTAACTGAGAAAAAGGATGGGGGAACCAAACAAGAAGCGGCAAAAACAAAGGAACCTGTTCAATTGTTAAATGTTTCCTATGACCCTACGCGGGAGCTTTATGAAGAGTTTAACGGAGAATTCACTAAGTATTGGGAAAAGGAAAACGGCCAAAAGGTAACCATTCAACAGTCCCATGGCGGCTCAGGGAAACAAGGCAGGGCAGTTATTGATGGGCTTGAGGCAGATGTTGTGACGCTGGCATTGGCCTATGACATTGATGAGATTGCCAATCTTGGCGGTTTACTTTCGAAGGATTGGCAAAAGAACCTGAAGGATAACTCGACACCCTATACGTCGACGATTGTATTTCTAGTTAAAAAGGGCAATCCAAAGGGTATTAAGGATTGGGATGATTTAACGAAAAAGGGCACTTCCGTTATTACCCCGAACCCGAAGACGTCTGGCGGGGCAAGATGGAATTACTTAGCAGCATGGGCGTATGCGAAGGATAAATATAATGGTGATGAAACGAAAATTAAGAAGTTTATGAGCCAACTTTATAAAAATGTGGAAGTTCTGGACTCAGGCGCACGCGGGGCAACCACAACGTTTGTGGAACGGGGCATTGGGGATGTCTTGATCGCTTGGGAGAACGAGGCCTTCTTGACCCTTAATGAATTAGGCAAAGATAAGTTTGAGATTGTTGTACCATCCATTAGTATTCTGGCCGAACCACCGGTTGCCGTGGTGGATAAGAACGTGGATAAAAAGGGAACCAGAGAGGTAGCTGAGGCCTATTTGAACTATTTATATAGTGATGTAGGTCAGGAGATTATCGCGAAAAATTACTATCGTCCTCGGAATCAAGCGATTCTTGATAAGTATGCGGATGTCTTTCCAAAAATTAATCTAGTGACAATTGACAAAGACTTTGGCGGATGGAAAAAAGCACAAGAGACGCACTTTAATGATGGCGGAACGTTTGATCAAATTTACCAGCCTTAATAAGCGGTAATGTTCGTAATGGGTGTCCTGAACTGTAAGGAATTTGGGATGCCCTCCATGTATCTCATCCGGAAGGGGTCAACCTCATGGCTCGTTTAGCAGGTTTGAATATGAAAAGAAATAGTGTGCTGCCGGGCTTCGGTCTTTCGCTAGGGTTTACGATGTTTTATATAAGCCTCCTTGTCATTCTTCCGTTATCGATGATCTTTATTAATTCGGTAACTGTTGAGTGGTCGAAAATCTGGGGGACGATCTCTGACCCAAGGGTGGTTGCCTCCTATAAACTGAGTTTTGGTGCCGCCTTTTTAGCGGGCTCTATTAATGTGACTTTTGGTGTACTCATTGCATGGGTGCTGGTACGTTATCCGTTTCCCGGCAGACGAATTATTGATGGGTTGGTGGATTTGCCGTTTGCCTTACCAACAGCGATTGCCGGGATTGCTTTAACCACTTTGTATACGGAAAATGGCTGGATTGGGCAGTTTTTAAGCTTTAAGGTGGCGTTTACTCCGCTTGGGATTACACTAGCCTTAACATTTATCGGTCTGCCTTTTGTAGTCCGGACCGTGCAGCCCGTTTTGCAAAGCTTGGAAAAAGAAATGGAAGAAGCTTCTGCTAGCTTGGGGGCGAACCGTTTACAAACATTTATAAGAGTTATTTTTCCTGAATTATTACCGGCTGCACTTACTGGTTTCGCCCTTGCATTTGCTCGTGCGCTTGGGGAATATGGGTCGGTGGTCTTTATTGCCGGAAATATGCCGATGAAGACGGAAATTACCCCGCTGTTAATCATGACTAAGTTAGAACAATATGATTATGCGGGGGCGACCGCCATTGCCGCAGTCATGCTGATTTTTTCCTTCACGATCCTGCTTTTTATTAACCTCTTGCAATGGTGGACAAATCGGAAATTTATTTAGTTTTTAGTAGATTAAGAGGCCGTTTCGCAAACAAATCGAGTAGTTTCGCAAAACAAACTGGTTCAGTTCGCAAACAAATTGGAAAGTTCCTGAAATATTAGTCGATTTAACCCTCCAATGAGCGAATTATAGAGTTCAATGAGCGAATCCCGTGCTCCAATGAGCGAATCCCATGCTCCAATGAGCGAATTCCGCACTCCAATGAGCGAATTAACCCAAGCAACATTTTTTTAGAAAAGATCGAAAAGATAAAGTTCAACTATTTGGTTCAGGAGGAGGTACCTATGGCCGGAAATGTTCCATTGCAATTTACAAATCCACCACTTCAGACGACAGCCAGCAATTCTGAGCCGCGACTCGTGCGCTGGATACTAATCACACTCGCTCTAGCATTTCTAGGTTTGTTTTTGGTGCTACCCTTGGCTGCTATTTTTATAAAAGCGTTTGATAAGGGGAGCGCCGTTTTTCTTGAAGCGATTAGCAATCCAGATGCTTTATCTGCAATCAAGCTAACTTTAATCATTACCCTAATCACTGTGCCACTCAATGCCATTTTTGGTATTGCTGCGGCCTGGGCCGTTACTAAGTTCAATTTTAAAGGAAAAAGTCTGTTGATTACGATTATTGATCTTCCGTTTGCGATCTCGCCGGTTATCGCGGGATTGGTATTTGTCCTATTATTTAGTGCACATGGATTATTTGGAGAATGGTTAATCGAACAGAATATAAAAATTATTTTCGCGGTACCCGGGATCGCACTGGCGACCCTTTTGGTGACGCTGCCCTTTGTTGCCCGGGAACTAATCCCGTTAATGCAGACCCAGGGGACGGCTGATGAGGAAGCATCCTTGACGTTAGGGGCGAGCGGTTGGAAGACCTTCCTTTTGGTGACCTTGCCGAATATTAAATGGGGATTATTATATGGAATTATTCTCTGTAGTGCTCGAGCGATTGGGGAGTTTGGAGCCGTTTCGGTTGTGTCGGGACATATCCGGGGTATGACCAATACAATGCCGCTCCATATTGAAATTTTATACAATGAATATCAATTCTCCGCAGCCTTTGCGGTTGCTTCCTTAATGTCATTATTCGCTATCATCACTTTGGTTGTTAAAAATATCATTGAATGGAAAGCCAAAAAGTCATTTGAACCTGAAGAAGGAGCACACTAAAATGAGCATTCAAATTCAAAATATCTCAAAATCATTTGGAAACTTCCAGGCCCTTGATGATATTCATTTCGAAATTCAAACAGGGGAGCTCATCGCGCTGCTTGGTCCGTCCGGTTCCGGGAAAACATCGCTGCTAAGAATCATCGCAGGCTTAGAAAAGGCTAATCAGGGAGCCATTCTGTTTGGGAAAGAAGATATCACACATATCAGCACAAAGGAACGGAAAGTAGGATTTGTGTTTCAGCATTATGCGTTGTTCCGTCATATGACTGTTTTTGAAAATGTAGCGTATGGATTAAAAGTCCGACCAAGAAAAACGCGTCCTTCCAAAAATGAAATAAAAGAAAAGGTCATGGAATTACTGAATCTAGTAAAACTAGAGTCCTTTGCTGATCGATACCCATCCCATTTGTCCGGGGGGCAGCGGCAGCGCGTGGCATTAGCAAGAGCACTAGCAGTTGAGCCAAAGGTTCTCTTGTTAGATGAACCGTTTGGTGCATTAGATGCCAAAGTTCGGAAAGATCTTCGCCGATGGCTAAGAAAGCTCCATGATGATTATGAGATTACAAGTATTTTTGTGACACACGACCAGGAGGAGGCGCTCGATGTTGCCGACCGAGTGGTTGTGATGAATGAAGGAAAGATTGAGCAAATCGGTACCCCGGAGGAAGTCTATGAAAACCCAAATAGTCCGTTTGTTTATCACTTTTTAGGAAATGTTAATTTGTTTAAGGGGCGCCTTCATGGCGGGAAATTACGTCAGGGTGATTTTGTAGTCGATGCTCCTGAATACTTGGGTGCAGATAATAAGGAGGCGGTAGGTTACGTTCGGCCGCATGATATAAACATCGAAAGAAAAAGGAGCGTAGATTCCGTATCTGCAAAAATTAACTATATTCATTTAGTTGGAGCCGCCGTACAGCTCGAACTGATTCGCAGAGACAATAACGAGTATCTGGAAGTAGAATTAACCAAAGAACAATATCGAAACCTTAAACTAAAAACAGGCGAAGAAGTGTTTGTAAAACCTAAACAACTAAAGGTTTTTATTCCCGAGGATTACTCAATTTAAAAGCAAATGGTGCCTGACACCATTGGAAACCACACTTAAAAGACGAGCTTGATTTCAAGCTCGTCTTTCCTATTCTATTATTTAAACAATAGTAGATGGAACCCTTAATCTTCAGTTCCAGTCTGTGTGAAAGATGCCTTCCATATCGTTGCGTTCATACGTATGAGCACCGAAATAATCACGTTGTGCTTGCAGGAGACTGGCATTAGAATTCCCCTTCCGATAACTGTCGAAATAGGATAGGGAGGTACTTAAACATGGAAAGGCAATCCCGGAGTTTATTCCCTCGCCTATTACTTTTCTCAGTCCCATTTGATAGTCTTTAATTTTTTTAGCAAAGAATGGAGCGATTAATAAATTCTTCAGATTTGCTTGTGTTTGATAGGCCTCACTTATGACGTTTAAAAACTCGGCACGAATGATGCAGCCGCCGCGGAATATAAGTGCAATTTCTTCTAAAGGCAAGTTCCAGTTATAGAGGTCTGAAGTCGATTTATATTGTGAAAAGCCTTGAGCGTAGGCGCAAACTTTGCCCATATACAATGCCTGTCTAATGTACTCTATCCACAGATCCTTATCTAAAACCTGCTGATCAACAACTGGACCTGTTAATATTTCTTCAGCAAGAACTCGTTCCTCTTTTAAAGAGGATTCATAACGAGCGAACACAGACTCGGTAATGATGGATAAAGGGACACCGTTATCAATGGCTTGAATGCTTGTCCATTTTCCCGTCCCTTTATTCCCTGCTTTATCAAGGATTACATCAATCAGTGGCAAACCTGTCTTTTCATCCCTTTTCTTTAGAATATCCGCCGTAATTTCAATTAAATAACTTTTCAACTCACCCTGATTCCATGTTTCAAAGATATCGGCAATTTCACTAACTGATAACTGTAACCTTTCCCTTAAAAATGTATAGGCTTCGGCAATCAACTGCATATCGGCATACTCAATCCCGTTATGGACCATTTTCACAAAATGTCCTGCTCCCTTTGGACCAATATACGTACAACAAGGGGTTTCATCCACTTGGGCAGCTATTTTTGTGAGAATCGGCGCTACCTTATCATAAGCTTCTCTATCTCCTCCAGGCATGATCGAAGGACCATGTAAAGCGCCGACTTCACCACCGGAAATACCAATTCCTAAATAATCAATTCCTTTAGACTTCAGATTATCATATCGTCGGGCCGTATCTTCGTAATGGGAGTTCCCGCCGTCCATAATAATATCTCCCCGCTCAAGAAAGGGAACTAATGAACCAATCACTGAATCAATCGCTGCGCCTGCTGTCACCATCAGGAAGATCTTTCTAGGGGTTTCTAAGGATTGAACAAAACTTTGAACTTCATAATAGGGGTCAATCGATTGATTTTCAATTCTTTGTAAAAGTATATCTGTTAAATCTCTCGTGTAATTATAGACAGCTACCTTTTCACCTTTGTTTGCCATATTTAAGGCAATGTTGCTGCCCATTACACCTAAACCAATAACTCCAATTGTATTGTCCATTGAACTTTCTTCTCCTTTTAAAAAAAATGAAAGGGCAGTAAATCCACCGCTTTTCATACTTAATAGATTCTAAGTAAAAGAAGGGGGATACTGCCTTAACCTAACTGCCGACTGTGGAGGATAAATCCTATCTCCCACTGCCGGTTATTAACCTTAAACGAATAAACTTAGTATTAAAATAAATCCTAATCCACAAACGGAGATAATTGTCTCAAGTAATGTCCAAGTTGCGAATGTTTCTTTCATGCTTAAACCAAAATACTCTTTAAACATCCAGAAACCGGCATCGTTAACATGGGAAGCAATTAAACTACCCGCTCCGGTCGCAAGGACGACTAAGGCAAGGTTCACGTCTGATTGGCCTAACATTGGGATCACTAAACCGGCAGTGGTTAACGCGGCAACCGTTGCAGATCCTAAGGCAATACGTAAAATGGCTGCAATGGACCATGCCAGAATAATTGGTGATAATGAAGTTCCTTTGAATAACTCGGCTACGTAGTCACCTACACCGCCATTAATTAATACTTGTTTGAAGGCACCGCCGCCTCCAATGATTAAGAGCATCATACCAATATGCAAAATTGCTGTTGAACAAGAATCCATTACTTCTTTGATTGGAATTTTTCTTGCCAAGCCCATCGTATAGATAGCGACTAATAAAGAAATCAACATCGCTGTAGAGGCCCCGCCAATAAAACGGATAAGAGCGAGTACGGAATTATCTTCAAAGCCCATTGTTTTTTGAAGCAATGTAATAATGGTAGCAATTGACATTAAAATAACGGGAAGCATGGCTGTAAATACGCTGATACCAAAACCTGGTGTGTCTTCTAGTTTAAATGTTTTTTGTTCGCCGAGAGAGGCAATACTACCGGTTTTAGTGAATGAAGCAGGGACTAATTTTTTTGCAAGCTTTGTAAAAACAGGACCGGCGATAATGGCAGTTGGAATCGAAATAATTATTCCATAAAGTAGTACTTCACCAAGATTGGCACCATATTCACCAGCGATAACTGTTGGTCCCGGGTGTGGTGGTAAGAAACCGTGTGTTACCGATAATGCGGTAGCCATTGGAATACCTAAATATAAAATAGAAACTTTTAATTGTTTTGAAATAGCAAATACGATTGGAATCAATAACACTAGTCCTACTTCAAAGAATAAAGCAATACCAATGATGAACGAAGATACAACGACAGCCCATTGAATATTCTTTTCGCCAAATTTGTCGACGAGGGTCATGGCAATTCGTTGTGCGCCCCCGGAATCTGCGATTAACTTACCTAGCATCGCACCTAATCCGAAGATTAAGGCTAAATGACCAAGTGTTCCGCCTAATCCAGCTTCAATGGTTGTGACAATATCATCTAGTTTCATTCCAAGTGCTAATGCAACTCCGAATGAGACAATGATGAGTGAGACAAACGTATTTAATTTAAAACCCATGATTAAGATGAGTAAAGCTACAATTCCTATTGCGACGATAACTAATGGCATTTTTATTTCCTCCGAATGTTTATCTAGTTTTATTTATTAAGCCTCGTTGATAATTGGCTATTCTTGTATAATCTTCTTCTAATACTCTCGATAAGCTAATAAAGATCGGCAATAATTTTCTGTATTCTTTTGTTGCTTCCTCTTTCGGTGTGTGTTTGTAGGTGCTGCCAATCATATCGGAAACGATTTCAAAAGAATCGATTTTTCCTAATGAATAGAGACCTAAAATACAAGCGCCTAGGCATGAACTTTCGTAGCTTTCAGGAACAACTACTTCAGATGCGAAGATATCGGACATCATTTGCCGCCAAACATCTGATCTTGCGAAGCCTCCGGTTGCTTGAATGCGGGTCACAGGACCATCCATGCATTCGGTTAACGCTAAAAATACGGTGTATAAATTATAAATAACTCCTTCTAAGGCTGCGCGAATCATATGTTCTTTCTTATGTGACATCGTTAAACCAAAGAATGAGCCACGGACATCCGGATTCCATAATGGCGCGCGTTCACCTGCGAGATATGGATGGAATAACAATCCGTCTGCACCAGGTCTCACACGTTTAGCAATCTTGGTTAATACATCGTAAGGATCAATTCCAAGTCTTTTCGCCGTTTCCACTTCAGATGATGCAAGTTCATCACGAATCCAACGAAGGACCATTCCGCCATTGTTGACCGGTCCGCCAATGACCCAATGCTTTTCCGTTAAGGCATAGCAAAAGATTCTTCCTTTTTCGTCTGTCTGCGGTTTGTCAATAATAGTTCGAATTGCACCGCTTGTGCCAATAGTGACAGCGATCTCACCTTTACTAATTGCATTAACCCCTAGATTAGAAAGCACTCCATCACTTGCTCCAATGACAAATGGGGTTTGTGGATCAATCCCAATCTGTTTGGCTAAATTTGGATTACAGTTGCTAAATATCTTAGTTGTTGGTACTAGATCAGATAATTGAGCAGGTGTTACACCAGCTATTTTTAATGCTTCTTCATCCCAATCCAGTGTTTTGAGATTCATCATACCCATACATGAAGCGAGTGAATGATCGACAACATATTGATCAAAGAACTTTTTAAAGATATATTCTTTGATACCGATATATTTTTTCGTTTTAACTGCGACTTCAGGACGGTCATTCACAATCCAGGTAATTTTGCTTAATGGTGACATGGGGTGAATGGGTGTGCCTGTTCGTTTATAAACTTCATGGCCATTCAACTCATCTTTTATTTTATGTGCCCATGCTTCACTGCGATTATCAGCCCAGGTGATACAAGGTGTCAGCGGCTGGTCATTTACATCCATGGCAATGACACTATGCATAGCACTGCTAAATGAAATAAAAGCTGGTTTTTTATCAGAATGATGTTTTGTGATATTCGTAATCGCTTGCAATACTGCTTGAAAAATCTCTTCTGGATTTTGTTCCGCTGTGGACATATCCGGTGTGTGAAGAGGGTAATCAATATTCTCAGTTTGGATAACTTCACCTTTTTCAGTAAATAATACTGCTTTGGTGCTTGTCGTACCGATGTCTATACCTAACATGTAGCTAGTCATTTTATTCCACTGCTCCTTTAGATAGGATTTGTTGAGATCTCCAAAGGTCTTCTACTTTTTCTTGAACTTGAACATCATCAAAGTTTAAATGTAGAGATTCAATCATGAGGGCTCTATCTTTTGATTCTATCGCTTCAATATAAATTTCATGATTTTTAATAATCCTTGTAAAGTCCTCATACTCTTCTTCTATGCGCATACGCATCGATAAAAGGATTAAGCATTCCATAACAGGCTTTATATTATCCCAAATTATCAGGATGTAGGAATGATTAATGGAACCGATAATCGTTTCATGGAATAAAACGTCCTGAAGGGCAAATTCGTCAGCATCACGATATTTTATCGCAATTTTCATCATCTCTAGTATTTTACTAAGTTCCCTTGAGAGTTGATCTGTTTCCATTCTTACAAGGCGTTCAAACACAAACGTTTCGATTAGCAGACGAACATCATATAGCTCTTGTATTTCCTTTTCTGTTAAACCAACGACAACTGCACCCATTCTTTCTAATCGAATAATTTTTTCGGATGCTAGTACTTTTAAAGCTTCACGAATCGGTGACCTGCTTACAGCAAAATCGGCAGCTAATTTATTTTCAGATAAGATGGCACCGCTTTCAACTGCCCCTGAAATAATCCGCATTCTAAGTTCGCATGCAATACGCTCACCCGCTCCAGCCTTTGAAAGCATTTTTGCAGGAAATAGAAATCCTCTTGATTCGGACATAAACTCACCTCTTTGTAAATCAAGTATACTTGTATACAAGTATTATAGGATATATTTTAAAAAATGCAAGCGCTATTTTAATATCCCATCTCAGACCGGGAAGGTGTATTAATTATTCTTAACGAATTTAATAAAAATAGTCTGATATAGATCTATTAAATATAGGTATTATGAAGAAGAGTCAACATTGCTGATGCATGAATGAAAACATATGATGTAAATATTGGGATTTTTTTCAGGAGGAAATGATAATGAGTATTTTTCTAAAGCAAGTTTTTATAGGTTTGCCGAAAACGGTTGGTAATAAAGGGGCAACAATTCCGATGGAGCGAGAATGGACAAGTGCTATTTTTAAAAAGCCGGTACAAGGTTCTGTTTGGATGGGAAAAACGGGTTTAGCAGGTGATGGACAATGGGATTTGGAACATCATGGCGGACCGGAAAAAGCTGTTTTTGCCTACGGATTTGAAAATTATTCCTACTGGCAAAAGGAACTAGGAATAACTGAACTCACATCCGGCGCTATGGGTGAAAATCTCGTCATGGATCCCATTACCGAGGATACGATTTCTATTGGTGACACCTTCCAGATCGGCGGCGCGGTCATCCAAGTTTCGCAGCCAAGGCAGCCATGCTGGAAACCGGCACGCCGTTTTAAAGTAAAAAACTTGGCGCTTTTATTACAAACTACCGGCAGGACCGGCTGGTACTTTCGAGTGTTACAAGAGGGGGTTGTTGAGGAAGGGCAGACCTTTACATTGGTTGACCGGCCATCTCCTCAGTGGACAATCCAAAAGTGCAATCAAGTAATTCATGCTAAGCCACAGGACTTTGACGAAATACACGAGCTTTCCCAGTGTGAATTCCTTGCACCGGGCATGAGAGCGACGTTAGCAAAAAGGGTAGAGCTGAAGGAAACCCCGAATATCCGAAGTCGTGTATTTGGACCAAATGAATTGGAATAGTGAATTACCTTGCTGTCTCCTCAAAGGTGACCTTGACGACTTTTTCCGTCTCATTGTTAAATTCAATATTGATGAAAACACCGAATTCCTTATTGTTTTCTTTTAACCAAAGCTTGAACTTTTCGGTAGAGGTTTGGGGCCCGCTCGTTCTTCCAATATGGAGATAATCAATGATTTTAGCATGTGGATATTTTTCATGTGTTTTCTTTAATGCTAAGGTACCCCACTTGGCATAGGGGGGAATCGGTTTATGTTGTGCATTGGCTGTATGAATAGAAGTGAGTGGATGTACACTTACAGAGAAAAAAAGTAAGGCTATATAAAAACCAATCATGACCTTTTTCACGTAATTACCCTCTTTGTTTTTGCTTTTATCATTTCATTTCAAGCAATAACTTATGTAGGTAATCTTCCATCTATCGTAGAATTAATGAAAGAGGAGGGGATTATGATGGAAATTAAATTACTAGAAGTTTCCGATGCAGAGCGTTATTGGAAGTTAAGACTAGAAGCACTTAAACAGAATCCAGAGGCATTTTTAACAAGTTATCAGGATGCCATAAAAAGAGAAAATCCCATTGAAATGGTTGCTCGAAATTTTACCACAGAGAGAAACTTTACGTTTGGTGCGTTTGATCATGATGAATTAATCGGAGTTGTCACCCTTCTGCAAGAAAGTGCCGAGAAAGTACGGCATCGTGCCAATATTTTTGCGATGTATGTCACGCCTAAGAAACAGGGACTAGGCGTAGGAAAAGCCTTGATGCTGGAGGCAATTAATAAAGCTAAAACGATTGAGGAGATTGAAAAAATTAATTTATCAGTGATGGCAAGTAATGTTAAGGCAAAAAATCTTTATACAAAATTAGGTTTTAAAGTGTATGGATTTGAGGAAAATGCCTTTAAGGTGAAAGGTGTTTCTTATCATGATGAACATATGGTACTTCATTTGAAATAGGGTAGGGGGGATTCGATCCTTATGTAAAAAAACAGTAAATCAGAAGCAATGTCAACTAGCACCGCAAGATGAAGCGGTGCCTTTTTCTATGCATTTTACAGTACATATTAGGGTGCGAATTTTATGGTATAATGAATTCAAGGAAGTAAATAGTTTTAATATGCTTATATTATGATTGGGGGCAAAAGTGAATGGAAAATAAAGAAATGATGCCAACCAAAATTTCGATAAAAGATAAAAAACATATGCTAAAAGGTGAGGTAATCAGGGTAGCCGTATTTTCACGTAGTAAAGTAATGGAGGTCATAACGGAAGACCACGAAAGCTATTATCTCATTTACTACAAACAATCCCTCATTTTTGGCGGGAAACTTGATCATGTCGAAGAAGGGACATTTATCCATAAAGCTATTCATGAAGGAATTCTAATTGAATCCACGCATCCCATCTTAAGTGCTTTAATCCCCCACGTACACGTAACAATTCCGAATAAAAGTAACCTTTTTTCTCATCTTGAACTTCATTATTCACCCTATGAAATGGTCTTTATACTCACCACACTAGATTCTTTTTTTGAAAAAGAACTACTGATCAAGACGATTGATAAGATTTTCTTCCACTTTAGACGAAACGGAAAGTTTATGAAATCCTTTCAGGTCCTTCAAATGTTAGCTGCTTTCGCACCAGACTGGAAATCAGCACAAGAACGTTTGGTCTCCCAAGAATTTAGTTCATACCACCATTTTTACCATTCCTCCAGTTTACCTGAAATCCAAGCAAAGGATCCCTTTTTTGTGGAGTTACATTGTTTCAAAAATCGCTCGAAAGCAAATGAACGAATAGTTTTAGAAGAAATCTTAAGTAAAGACGACACTGTAGATGGGCTATTGCTTTGGTTAGAAACTTCAGATAAGCTTCAAACGGCTAATAATTCTATTGAAAAATATACTGGTATTGCTTTACGTTTTGTGACGATGGAAGAATGGATGCTCATCCTAGGGAAGGTCAACATCAATCCATTTCAGGCCCTTCCTGATTCAAAATCGATGATCAAAAAAATGCTTCAAACCGGTAAATATGAGCAAGCGGCGTTATGCTTATTGAATTTTATTGATGACCTGCCAGCCTCCTATAATCCCATTCTCCTTACAATATGGGAGCATTCCAACCCGAAATTTGTCCTGGATCATTTTGACGAATTTATTAAATTGCTGCAGCATCTGCCAAACTCAGAAAAAACAAAGCAATTTGAACAAAAGGTGTTTCAATTGGCTGAAATTCTCCTTAAAGAGTTTGACCTTAAAACCGTTTATGAAAAACTTCTTCCGATTACAAAAATAATCCCTAATTTAGAAGTGATTAGAAAGATTAGGGAAATGGTAAAATTATTAGATGATCCTGATCGGATGATGGAATTGGGCGATTACTATGCAGAGTTTAAGCAATTCGACCAGGCCATCGATTGCTTCTTCTGGGAAATGGAAATGCAGCCAGAGAATCCATCACCTGTACGGAAAATTAGTAAAATGTATCAATCTAAAGGGCTGGTAAAAGAGGCTTCCGCCTATCAAAAGATATTTGCACAATTAAAAAGTAACCAAGAAACCCGCTGATACTCCGTATTCCTTCAAAATAAAACAACAGTTAAGGTCATCAGAAGACTTCTGATGACCTTAACTGTTTGTAAGCTACGACTATATTCTATTTTTAACATCTTCTCTGATTTGTTCAATGATATTCTCAGCTAAATTTGCAGGCAGGGATGTGTCATTTTTAAAAACCCAGGCATTAACGAGTTCGAGGTCCTCTTTCTTAAAGGTGATACTATAATCTTGATTTTGGTAGGTAAAATCAGCTGTTACTTCTTCTTGGTCATAGGCATCTTCATCAATGATCATATTAACGATTTCATAAGGTTTCACAGATAAGCTCCTTTGTATCCATCATATATATATAGGGTTAACTTTAAAATGATGTTTATTCATAGAAAAATACAGCCACAAAAACTACTATAATTCCCTTTAATATATTAATTAAGAATATGATAAAATGGAAATTGGAAGGAATGGAGGTTGGCAGCAATTGATTACTTTCTATAAAATCCTTGTAACTCTACATATTTTTTCAGCCATCTTGGGGATGGGACCGGGCTTCATATTAACGACAGTGGTCAAATCCGGTAAAAACATGACTGAATTAAGACATTCATATAGGATTAGACATAAGCTACATATATTTGTAATGGTTGGCGGCACGCTATTATTAATCACAGGGGTGAGTATGGGTATCATCAATCCAAGCCTGTTTCGAATGGGCTGGTATGTAACTAGTCTCGTTCTCTTCTTAGCTGCACTAGCCATTGGACCACTCGTATTATCACCAAGGTCCAAACCAGTGAAAGAACTGCTAGATTCTCAAAAAGGTGAAGAAATCCCCGAAGAATATTGGGAATTATCAAGGGTCCTTTTTCGATTTGAAAACCTTGAAAATGTGATTTTTCTCATCATCATCGCCTTAATGACCTTAAAACCGTTCTAATCTGGTGTTACAAAAAAGGTGTTAGGCACCATCATGGTGCCTGACACCTTTTTGAATTCGTCTATCTATCTGAATATAAATAGGAGAGTACTTTTGGTATTCTTTTTCTAAAGAAACGATAGGAGTGTTCTGCATCCTCGACAAGCTGGAAGTGAAGGTCAGTTATTTTTTCGCTCAATATCTGATAAACACGACCGGTAAGGTCAAGAAAAGTCTGGTTCTGGTTTATATGAGTTTAGAATGTGGAGGATTTACCTAAACTAATAGGGAAGTAAATAAAGAGACAATCTGAAAAACCACTTTGCTAAGATATGCGGTCCAGAGTCCCTGAAGACAGTAGAAAAGATTTTTAAGCTTTAGGTTTAGCTGATTTTCATTGGTATCATCTTACGACAAACTTCGCTATTGATTCTATAAGATGAATCCAGTAGTATGGAAACTACGATAATTGAAAGGGTGACCAAAAAGCCAATGATTCACTAAACCTATTAAAAGAAAAAAATTCGGATAAGCAAACGAACATATTTCTGGATAGGATTAGTGTGGGCTTTTTTAGACAAGGGGGAGAAGAAGGTACTTGGTGTACTGTGCCCGTTTGTTGCTTAAGTACCTCTACCTCCTATCCAGATGATGGATGAGGAGGTTTTTTTATGGATGAAACAAAAACAAACATTACGATGGGGGATTTATTTAGAAATCGAGTCATACGTACCATCCTATTCTCGACGTTATTTTTACAAATCGGTATTTGGGTGCGGAATTACTCGATTTTATTATTTGTGATTGAAAAGACAAATGAAGATCCTGTTGCAGTCTCACTGATTTCTGTGGCAGAATTCGCACCTATCTTTCTCTTTTCCTTTATTGGAGGCACCTTCGCAGATAGGTGGAAGCCGAAGCGGACGATGATTTGGTGTGATTTTCTTAGTGCTGTGTCCATCTTTATTGTCTTGTTAACACTGGTATTTGGGGGCTGGAAGGTGATTTTCTTCGCCACACTGGTGTCATCGATTCTTTCACAGTTTTCACAACCATCCGGAATGAAACTTTTTAAACTTCATGTAAAAGAAGAACTGATCCAGATGGGGATGTCGATGTACCAAACGGTGTTTGCTTTGTTTATGATTTTAGGGCCGATCATCGGTACTTTTGTGTATCAGCATTATGGCATCAGTGCAGCGATAACCATTATGGGGATTGCCTTTTTGCTTTCGGCAGCGATACTATTTATGCTTCCTCCTGACCGTGAATTAGAGGAAGGACCTGTGAAAACAACACTCATGGAGGAAATGAAAGCTGGGTTCCGTTATGTTTGGAACAGCCGGGCTCTCACTTTGCTGGGGGGCTGTTTTGCTGCAGCAGGTCTGGGACTAGGGCTAACCCAGCCACTTTCTGTTTTCCTTATTACGGAAAGACTAGGTTTACCAAAAGAAGATCTTCAATGGTTGATGGCCGCGTTTGGAGCGGGAATGATTTTGGGTGGGGGCCTCACGATGGGCTTAGCTAAGAAGACTCCCCCGCAAATCTTACTTGCGATTGGAATGAGCGCTAGTGCCCTAGGATTTTTTGTGATGGGACTATCAGAACAGTTATGGCTGACATTGACCGCCCAATTTATTAGCGGTTTGTTTATGCCTTGTATCCACATCGGAATTAATACGATGATTTTGAAAAATACCGAAGAAGCTTTTATTGGGCGAGTCAATGGTATATTAAACCCGATGTTTATGGGGACAATGGTCATTACGATGAGCGCAAGCGGATGGCTGAAGAAAACAACTTCCTTAGTAACGATGTACGAATTTTCGGCCCTGCTTTTTATCATTGGTGTCATTATCCTCATTCCTCTTTTCAAGCATTCCGTTAATATGCTGAATAAGAGTGAAGAAGTATAGATTTAAAAGCTGCTCTGTTTATAGAGCAGCTTTTTTACGTTTCGTACTATATTTCCGTAATCACTAATGGCAGTGTAATGATTACCTCAGTTCCCACATTTGGAGTGCTCTTGATTGAAATTTTCCCTCCATAGGAATCGATGATTCGCTTGCAAACCGTTAATCCTAGCCCGGAGCCATCTTTTTTTAACGTAAAGAAGGGTTTAAATGCTTGGTTCAGTTGATCTTTCTGCATGCCAACACCGTTATCAGTCACTGTAATCAAACATTTATCTGATTGATTATCAAGTGAAATAGAAAGTTTCCCACCATACGGCATCGCTTGCAAGGAGTTTTTTGTTAAATTAAGAATGACTTGCTTTAACTGATCTTTGACACAAGAAATAGGCAATTCTTTGGTATGATAATCAACGAATAATTCCACATTCATAAAATTGGCTTCGGAAAGGATAATCGGCTCAATCTCGGTCATTATAGTATTGGCATTATATGTTCTAAGAGTATAGGCTGTCGGTTTTCCGAGAACAAGCAATTCACTAACGATTACATTGATTCGATCAATCTCCTTTTGAATCACTTCAAAATAAGATTGAGCCTTTTTATCATGATATTCCTCACTTAAAAGTTTGATTAAGCCTTTAATCCCAGTTAATGGATTTCGTATCTCATGGGCCGTACTAGCAGCCAAGTTCCCGATTAATTCTAGTTTATGATGTTCAGTTTGTTCATTTTCCCGTTTTACTTTCCTTTTTAAAAGGAAGTACTGGGCCCAGATAAATAGAATATTAGAAATCGTAAGAAAGATGATTACGAATTTTAAAAAGGGTTTCCAAAAAGCGATTGTCTTTTCAGACCTGACTAAGACAGAAATCGTTAAAGGTATTTTGGCTATCTGCATACTGGATTTTATATAACTTTCTTCAGGAACAGATCCTGCTGTTATTAAAATATGTTCATCGCTATCTGTGACGATGACCATCTCATCCTTAACATTGGATTTAATTGCTGCTTCAATTCCATCTATTCGTAAACTGGCTACCAGAACCCCATGTACTTGACGATGGTCGACAATGGGAGTAGCGATGGAAATAATTTGCCTTCCTGTGACCCTGCCATAATGTACATTTGAAAAACTTGTATTCAATGTTTTGATTGCTTGTTGAAAATAGGGTTGGTCACTTACATTGATATTTTTTGAATTTGTATTCGTGCTAAGTAATAAGTCTCCATTTGCATTTGCCCAAAAAAAACCTGAAAGACGAGGATCCTTTCCTGTTGTTTCTTTAAGTAAATTTTCCACATCATTTAGGTTGCTTTTTTGATATTTAATAGAGGTAGCGAGCATTTCTAATCTACCAACCGTTTCGCCTAGTAAATTTTCAATGTTCTTCGTATGAAAGTTGGCATACTCTTGTGCTTTCATTCGATTTTGATCTTCCAAAGATATTACTTGGTGTTCCGCTAAGTCCGTACTGATTGCTATCGTTGGGATCAATGTAAGAAGTAGATATATTAGAAACTTATTCTTCAGGATCGATGAAAGAATGCGAATGACAACCAAGTTGAATCTACTCCTCTAAATGTGTTTATCATTATTCTACTATTTTTTTTGGTGCTGGAATATACCTTTTGTTGTAAAATGCATCCAATTGTTTTAAGATGCTTCATTTTTAAAAAAAATGTTGTGGTATTTTCACATTTGGGGTTATACAAAGGGAAAAAGTTGTATGAATTCTTGATTTTAGATAATAAATATTCTTTTTTGGTGGATTCTAATACTAACTGGAATTTATCATCCGATCTTATATTAAAGAACAGAGGTGATCCGATGGAAGATAAAACAAAAATTCGATTAACGGCCGCCGAAATGTCTGGATTATGGACCCAATATTTGAGTGACACGTTATCGTTGTGTGTGGGACGTTACTTTTTAGAGAAGGTGGAAGATGAGGAAGTACGCCCCATTATTGAATTTACGCTAGATGTGGCCAATGGCAACCTTAAGATTATGCAGGAACTGTTTGAGAAAGAGAATTTTCCTGTCCCAAATGGCTTTACGGAACAAGATGTAAATCCAAAAGCCCCAAAACTATTCTCAGACACTTTTGTTTTAATGTTTTATCGCAATCTGTCTATTCTTGCTATGGCTGCTAGCGGTGCGGCATTAGGATTGGTCACACGACCGGATTTAGTTGCCTTTTTTAAACGTATCTCTAATGCTGCCATCAAGTTGCAGGATTTAACAAGGGATCTTATGTTGAAGCAAGGTACATACGTCAGACCTCCTTACATTTCTATGCCCGACAAGGTTGATTTTGTGAAGCGGGAGCATTTTTTGGCTGGCTTTTTCGGTCATAAGCGGCCGATTACTTCAGTAGAAGTCACGCATTTATTTTTAAATATCCAAACAAATACAATTGGTAAGGCATTAATCACAGGATATGCACAGATTGCGCAGGATAAAGAAGTGAAAGACTATATGGTAAGAGGTATACAAATTGCGCAACAACATGTCGATCTATTTAGTGAGATTTTAAAAAGCGAGGATCTTCCTGCACCAATGATCTGGGATTCAGCCGTTACTGATTCAACCACACCTGTTTTTTCAGATAAATTAATGATGTTTAATGTTTCATCAATGGTTGCCGCAGGGATTGGAAATTACGGGATGGCCATGGCTGCAAGTCCAAGAAGGGATATTGCACTAAAGTATGCGGCGCTGGTTCCGGAAATATCTATGTATGCGGAGACGGGAGCGAAGATTATGATTAAGCATGGGTGGATGGAGAAACCTCCACAAGCAGATGATCGTAATGAAATTATTCAGGGCTAGGAACTCGTTAAAGTTACATAATCAAATCATTTTTTTGTAAGCCGTCATTTTTAAATGATGGTTTTTTCCATTTATCCTAAACTGTAAACAATTAAATTTTCCCAACACCAAAAAGGAACCTGGTGTTGGGATTTTTAATTGTAAAGAATACTTTTCGATTGTGGTTTTTGTTGGTGCCTGACACCATGTCCTCACTTTTTCCCAATTATCCTAATCGCTTCGCCATGTTATGATTATTTAGAAAATTCAAAAATAGTTATCATTAGGAGGCGGTTGGAGTTGAAAAAGAGAACGTCATTGGTACTAGCATTGGGATTAACGATGGGGTCTGTGCTGCCGATTACGGCTGCAGCAAAAATAGTACCCTACAATGTAACCGTAAAGAAAGACGCGGCCCTGTTCGGTAAGGATGCAAAGGTTAACTGGAAAAAAGGACAAATAGTACCATCCTTCGTTCATGGGAAGCTTTCAACCAAAGTTTATAAAGACAAAGATGCGATTAAGCAATTCTTAAAAGAAAATAAATCACTTTATCAACTCGATACCGATAAAGATTTAACACTGCTTGATGTTCAGACAGACGAGCTTGGCAGCACCCACTATAACTTTGTACAATCCATTCAAGGGATACCATTGGATGGGGCGAAGTTTAAGGTACATACCGATAAAGATGGTATTGTTACTGCCGTCAATGGAGATGTGTTCCCAGAAGCATCTTCCTATTTCAAAGGAGCATTGAAAGCACAGCTATCCAAGGATGCTGCACTTAGTCAATCTTGGAAATCTATTAAGCTGACCAAAGCAGAAACTTTAACCAATGCCGAAGCGGGCCCAACTGGTAAAAGGGTAGAAGATACAGTTGAAAAGGCGGAATTAGTTGTTTATAAGAATGGTAATCAATTTAGTTTGGCATACAAAACTAATCTCCAATTTATTCAGCCATACCCGGCAAACTGGGTCGTTTATGTGGATGCCGTAAATGGGAATATCTTAAACTCCTATAATGCAGTCGCTGATGGAACAGGAGTCGGTGTTCTAGGCGATACGAAAATGCTTAATACCTATTATTCGAGTGGTACGTACTATTTATATGACACGACCAAACCGATGACAGGAGTTATTGAAACCTTAACGGCAGTAAATAGAACCCGGTTACCTGGTAATTATTCTGTTGACCCCGATAATAATTTTAACGCAACGTCACAGCGAGCTGATGTAGACGCGCACTACTATGCGGGTGCCGTCTATGATTATTATAAGAATACGTTTAATAGAAATAGTTTTGATAATAATGGGGCTACTCTTCGCTCCACTGTTCACTATGGCAGAAATTACAACAATGCGTTCTGGAACGGATCGCAAATGGTGTATGGAGATGGCGATGGAACAACATTCCGTTCATTGTCTGGTGCGCTTGATGTTGTGGCACATGAATTAACACATGCGGTTACTGAAAGAACAGCAGGGTTGCAATACCAATATCAATCCGGTGCCTTAAATGAGTCCATTTCCGATACGTTTGGAGTATTCCTTGATAATGGGGATTACTTAATAGGTGAGGATGTGTACACACCAAATCAAGCCGGCGATGCTCTTCGGAGTCTTTCAAACCCTGAACTTTATGGACAGCCATCGACTATGAGCGGCTATGTTAATACAACCTCTGATAATGGCGGAGTTCACACGAACAGTGGAATTCCGAACAAAGCAGCCTATTTAACGATTTCAAGCCTGGGGACAGCTGTCGCTGAAAAAATCTACTATCGAGCGCTAACTGTTTATCTAACTCCTACAAGTAACTTTAGTGGTGCACGTGCCGCTCTTCTTGCAGCCGCAGCAGATCTGTATGGATCAACGAGCACACAGTACAATGCCGTTAAATCTGCTTGGACACAAGTGGGTGTAAACTAGACAGTGACCGATGTCAGCCATCACATGATGTGGTGGCTGGCATTTTTTTAAATAGATTTCCATAAAAAGGCCAAAAAAAATAGATTGGTGTCAGGCACCAATCCAAAATGGGAAGTTTTAAGAAATGAGCTCTTCGAACCATTTCCTAATTAAGTTACCTTTATATTAAGAAAAACATATGTAGAACTTATAGTGAAGTTGTGTGGAAGTTGTGAAGGTTATTGAGGTGGATCGGTTTGAAGGCAAAAAAAATAGATTGGTGTCAGCACCAATCAAAATTATGGGAAGTTGTAAGAAATGAGTTCTTTGAACCATTTCCGTATTAACTTGTCTTTATCATAAGAAAAACATGTGTAGAACTTATAGTGAAGTTGTGTGGAAGTTGTGAAGATTCTTGTAGGGATTGATTTGAAGGCAAAAAAATAGATTGGTGTCAGCACCAATCAAAATTATGGGAAGTTTTAAGAAATGAGCTCTTTGAACCATTTCCGTATTAACTTATCTTTATCATAAGAAAAACATATGTAGAACTTATAGTGAAGTTGTGTGGAAGTTGTGAAGATTTAAATTGCACCGGTTTATTTTATGATGGTCTACGTCCGTTTAAAACAACCTCCGCCATAAAAGGTGAGTATGTCTTCAATATTCTTGTTGATTCTGCGCTTAACACTCCGCCCAGATAGTGATGGAGCCGCTTTTTAATATAGGGATTTGACTCTATAAAATGTGCCATATCCATGTATTTATCCTCCACTGCAAAGACAACACTCTGAATATTTGCAAGTGTAATCGTTGATAGGCACATCATGCACGGTTCAACTGTGGTATAAAGAACACATTCCCGGGCATGTTTTCGTAAATAAGAAGCACATTGATTCATCGCATTGATTTCCGCATGTGCCAGCTCGCTATCCACCGTATTTATTCGATTGGATCCGCGCGATATAATGGTGCCGTTGTGGACGATAACTGCACCAATTGGCCGGTCCCCGCGCTTTCCTGCCTCCTCTGCTTCTTTTAATGCTTCCTCCATTAAAGATTGATGATTGTATTCCTGGAAATTTACCAGCAAATTGCTCCCCACCTTTTTTTCTATACTAATAAAATATCAGATTTTAAAAAAAACTGCCTAAAAAGTTTTATGATTTCAATAGATAAATCATGATATGATAAGTTGTTGCTATCCTGTTGATTTGTCAGGTGAGAAATTGTCTACAATAGGAGTAGGATTATTAAAATTGATGGGATGAAAAGATGAATAAAGAAGTCTACCTAAAGGTGAAATCAAAGTTTGTAAATAAATTAAAAAGCGGCTATCCGCTTATTTCTAAGGAAGCCGTCATAAATGTAGACGACTCCGTAGAAGAGGGTTCCATTGTTAAATTAGTCGACGAAAGGAACCAGTTTATTGCCAAAGGCTATTTTGGTAAGCAAAATAAGGGCATTGGCTGGGTACTGAGCAGCAAAGAAAATGTCTCTTTTGACCAAGAGTTTTTTGAGAAAAGCCTAAAAGAGGCTATCGAGCAGCGGAAATTTTATTACCAAAGTTCAGAAACGACTGCGTTTCGAGTGTTTAATGGTGAAGGCGATGGCATCGGTGGATTAACAATCGATTATTTTGCCGGGTATTATTTGTTAACTTGGTACAGTAAGGGGATTTATCATTTTCGGGATAGAATCATTCAAGCTTTAAAGGAACTGGTTGATTTCAAAGGAATTTATCAGAAAAAGCGCTTTGATGAAAAAGGCCAATATATCGAGGAAGATGATTTTGTTGCAGGTGAAAGAGGGCAGTTTCCGCTGATCGTCAAAGAAAACGGCGTCAATTTTGCTGTATATTTGAATGAAAGTGCCATGGTCGGGGTGTTTCTAGACCAACGGGATGTAAGACGAACGATTCGAGACGAATATGCAAAGGGGAAGTCAGTATTAAATACCTTCTCCTACACAGGAGCTTTTTCCGTGTTTGCCGCTTTAGGCGGAGCCTCGAAAACAACAAGTGTCGACCTAGCCAATCGAAGCAGAAGTAAGACGAGTGAGCAGTTTACTATTAATGGTATTGATCCTGAAACGCAGGCCATTATGGTTGAGGATGTATTCAAGTATTTTAAATATGCCGTCAAAAAACAGGTGAAGTTTGATGTGGTCATCCTTGATCCACCAAGCTTTGCACGGTCAAAGAAATTTGTCTTTAGTGCAGAAAAGGACTACAAGGATCTTCTAAAAGAAGCCATTTCAATTACAGAGAACAACGGAACCATTGTTGCATCCACGAATAGCAGTGCTTTTGGGATGGAAAAATTTAAGAGCTTTATTGATATTGCTTTTAAGGAATCTGGGAGCAGATACAAACTCTTGGAGCAATTTTCACTACCCGAAGATTTCAAGACCAGCAAAAACTTCCCAGAAGGCAACTATTTAAAGGTCGTATTTATTAAAAAGATGAAATGAGAACGGTGCCTGACACCCACATGAAATTTTATGTGGTGTCAGGCACTTTTTTTAGTTTTCAGGGTGTTGTTCATCCTTTTTTTGCAATATAATAGAGGAAGATGTTCACGAAATTGTCAAAAATACAACGTTCTTAACGTACATAAATTAAAAATAAATATCTATGGGGGGAATCGATATGATTAGAGCGGCTATTGCTGGTGTTGTTGGTTTTGTGCTTATTTTTGTGGAATCAATGATTGTAATGAACCTAAAAGGTCTAGAAACAATTGAATATGGCGGTTTAACTCCGTTTATAAATGTCTGGGCTATGAACTTCTTTTTCGTATTTGCCATCCTTACACAGGTAACCAATTGGTACGAGAACAAGGAAAGTTTAAAAGAAGATAAGAGCTTTTAAAAATTACTCATAACATAAATAAAACGACGCCATCTGGGATGAAGACCCGAATGGCGTCGCTTTTTGTTTAGATTAACCGTTTTGTTTTACCGTTTTATTACCATTGAATACAGTTTTGCGAATGAATGGGATTACCCAACGGTCAAGACCAATGCGACCTGCGTTATAACCAGAGAATAGGATAATTGCTCCGATAAAAAGGTCTGTTGGAATATGAGATACCGTTCCTGCTAAGAAGAACGAGAAGTTCATCACAAGACCAAAGAACATTGCAGCTGTTGTTAAGCATCCAAGAATAAGTCCAAGTCCTACTAAAAATTCACCTAAAGGAACAATCGTATTAAAAATATCAACGTTTGGTAACGCAAAATGCTGTAAGAAATCTACATACCAGCCATAAACAACGCTGCCATCTGGCCCTTTTACTGGATTAGCAATGACCCCTTTCAAAAACCCGGAAGCATCAAACCCGCCTGTTAATTTACCGAACCCAGCTGTTATCCAAGAATAACCGATATATAAGCGAAGAACTGTTAAAATCCCTGCAGCAACTTTATTTTCTCTTAACCAATTTACTACCATGTGAAACACTCCTTGTTAATTAGTTTTTTTTGTATGTTCGTTAACTACATTACTTACTATATCAAACTTATTTTGAAATCAGGGTAAATTGTTCACCATTTCACATATTTGTAATAAAGATGTGAACATTTTATTAACGGGGCTTTAGGCTCCATTCGCTACTTTTGGAAAGAGTGATGAATATACATTTATAGGATAAAATTACATTTTTTACAAAAAAGACTTGATAAAACTAATGTCACTAGTTAATGTTAAACTAACAGTATTAGTTAAAAGGAGATGGGAACTGTGAGGATGATTAAACAGGGGTACTTGTATCAAGTTACTTTCATGCCAAATATTTTCCCGGTTAACTGTTATTTGGTGGAGGAAGAGGATGGATTAACGCTAATTGATGCAGCACTTGGTTTTTGTACAAAGGGGATAATGAAGGCTGCTGCTACGATTGGAAAGCCGATTACCAAAATTGTATTAACGCATGCTCATGAAGATCATGTGGGCGCATTGGATTCAATTAAAGAATTGCTGCCGGGAGTACCGGTGTATATTTCGAATCGAGACCACAGATTAATGAATGGTGACCGATCCCTGGATCCTCATGAGGCACAAACCCCGATTAAAGGCGGTGTACCGAAAAAGTTAATAACCCGGGCCAATATATTATTAAAGGAAGGCGACTTGATTGGTTCGATAACTGCCATCGAAACACCGGGGCACACACCAGGATCCATGTCATTTTTGGATCTGCGCACCAATGCATTGATTGCCGGGGATGCCTTTCAAACACGAGGTGGAATCGCAGTTGCAGGGGATATGAAGCCGTTGTTTCCATTCCCTTCCTTTGGCACATGGAGTAAGGAAACCGCATGGACGAGTGCACGGAAATTAGTGAATTATCAACCCGAATTACTTGCGGTTGGTCACGGGGAAATCATGATAAATCCAGTAAACGCAATGGAACAGGCAATCAAAAATCTGGAACGAAAAATAGGATAGGGAGTAATTTATATGTCACCAAGACCAAAAATCGGTCTCGATATCTCATTTATAATAGAAGCAGCGGGAGAAATAGCCGACCAATATGGGGTGCAGGAAGTTACCTTAGCCAGCTTAGCAAAGAAACTAGGGATTCGCCCGCCATCTTTATATAATCATTTTGATGGACTCACTGGTTTAAGGAAGAAATTAGCTATTTACGGAATCGATAAACTTTATGAGGTAATGGCAGATGCAGCAATTGGGGTGTCAGGCACCGAAGCTGTGATTGCGGTAAGTCAGGCTTATGTGAACTTTGCCCGTAGGCATCCAGGGATTTATGAGGCGACGTTACTCGCCCCGGACCCAGAAGATGAGGATGTGCAGAGGGCAGGGGCGAAAATCGTTGTTCTTTCTGTCCGCGTTTTGCAGGCATATCATTTGGAAGGGGAGCAAGCCCTCCATGCGGTCAGGGGTCTGCGCAGTATTTTACATGGATTTTCTGCTTTAGAGCAAAAAGGCGGCTTTAAGATGGCATTGGATTTGAATGAAAGTTTGCTGATTATTCTTAAGGCATTTCTTGCTGGGATTGGGCAGATCGATAGATGAATGGAAGGTTAGTAGCTGCTAATGTGGAAGGAGCAGAGTGCCCGTTCGCAAGGGAAAATCCTGGCCGCGGGCATTCTGAGAGGTGCGCAGTGCCCTTTCGCATGGAAAAATAGCAACCGTGGGCACTATCCGCTTCTTTAAATTCATATTAAGGTACATTTTGGAGATAGAGACTGATGTCTTGCTTTGGTATAATGGGATAAAGTTTAGTGTTAAGGAATGATCAAGATGAGATCAGAAAAATTGGGTTTGGTATTAGATGTGGAGACAACCGGTTTAGGACCTACTAAGGACGAAGTAATCGAGCTAGCCTTAAAATTATTTTCCTATCGAGAAGATACCGGTGAAATTATCGATATTATCGAGGAAGACTCCTTTTTACGTGAGCCAATTTCCCGTTCAGCAAGGAACAATTATGATACAGCCTACCGAGTTCATGGCATCCCATATGAGTTGGTCCAAGGGAAAAGCTTCTATGATGTAAAAATTAAAACGTATTTCCATCGCGCTGATTCGGTCTTCGCTCACAACGCCTCCTTCGACCGCAGCTTTCTTTATCACATGTACCCGGAAGTTAACGATTTGAAGTGGTATTGCACGATGAGAAACATCCCGTGGAAAAATTACGGCTTTCCCAATGGAAAATTATTAACCCTTTTACAAGCGCACAACATTACAGACTATCAAACACATAGAGCACTAGATGATATTACATACTTATTGGAATTGCTTAAGAAAACAAGTCCGAATGGTAATTTTTATCTTCAGGAAGTGCTAGAAAAGTCACCCATGAGAAAATACCAACCAACTGTTTCACGTACAAAAATGGGTTGAAAAACTAATCAAACGTTTGATTAGTTTTTTTTATGGATAGAAAAAAGCCCGGTCACATATGGCTCGGGCTAAATTGCAAGCATCTCGTATATAAAAATTCTATTGTCTGCCTTCAGTGAAGATCTGGAAGTTTACCCCAAATTTATCTATAACGCTGCCATATGCAGGGCTGAAAAACGTTTCTTGAAGTGGCATAGTCACTTGCCCGCCTTCTTGTAAGGCCTCAAAGAATTTATGTGCTTGGTCTGCGTCGTTCGTTGAAATACAGATGGTCACTTGATTTCCACTTTGATGTGGTTGGCCAGGGAAGGTATCAGAAAACATTAATTCAGTTTCGCCCACTTTAATGGTCGCATGACTTATACGATCTTTTGCTTCGGCAGGTAGTGGGAAATCCGGATTTTCTGGCATTTCTCCGAAAGATTGAGAAAAAAGAACTTGTGCATCTAAAGCCTTTTCGTAAAATTGAATGGCTTCCTTTGCATTTCCATCCATCACAAAATAGGGAATCAAACGTAATGTCATCAAAAATCTCTCCTCAGTTTTAAAGTTTTTTTGATATCCTCGGTTGGATATAAGCTTGGGCAGGCAGTTCAATATGCCCCACTTCTTATTATTACCGATATTCCTATTATAAAACGGGGAACTAATGTTCGCAACAAGAAAAATGAGCCCAAGGGAAATATCTCCTCCGAGCTCACTTATGTTTATTTTAATAATGGAAGGTATTTTTCAGTAATAATATTAAAATGGTGGAGAGCGTGGCCAGCGATAATGTAGGCAATGGCACGGGCAGTGACTTCCGTGTTATTGGCAATGCCAATATTTGCCCAGGCCTCATCCGGCAAATTTTGAATTAACGTAAGGGTAGCCTTTCTCGTTGCAATGAAGTCTTCGAGAATATTTTTAATTGGCAGTATATTAACTTGCGAACCTTGAACATAATCATTTTCGTCAAAACCAGCCAAAGCTGTCTGGTCACCACGGCCAACTCGGAGTAGGCGGTAGCTCATAATTCTTTCAGTATCTGCCATATGACCAAGGACCTCTTTGATACTCCATTTATTTTCAGCATAACGAAATAGGACATCGTCTTCCGATAGCGACTCAAAAAGCTCAATTGTCTTTACCAAAGTCTCTTTCAAAAGTGTAATTAAATCATCTTCCTGAACTAAGTTTACATACGGTTTGTAATACTCTGGGTATTCACTTGCTAAAGGACGTTGCGGCATATGATTTTCTCCCCTCTACTCTCAGAATTTCTGACGCTAACAACTTCAATCCTACCATAATCTTCATAATAATCGAATCGATTTAATTGCATTTTCCCCCTTGTAATAGTTAAAAAGATCTTCTACATGGAACAAAAAAAGGGCTGCTGTATTCATTAATAACAGCAACCTTTATATGATTAAACCATTTTTTCAAAATGAACTCGCTTGTTAATTGCATACATGACGGGCATACCGACGATCATTACAACAAATTCCCCAACCGCTGTTGTGAGCCAGGTGAACATGAATGGCAAATCAAATGCCAAATGAAGTTCAAGGGCAATCAAGAACATCGTGAAGGTAAAAACAAGTGTGTTAACAATCATACGAGTCCAAATATTTTTGATCAAGCGTGCACACGCAATTGTAATTAACAAGGCAAGTACGGATTGACCGACACCAAAAATAAGGTCATAAGCCTTCATAGGTGAGAAGAAAAGGTTGGTTAAAAATACACCTAAAATAATTCCATAAATATATTTTTTGTTAAAAACAATCAGATGATTGAACATCTCTGAAACTCGATACTGGACTTGGGTAAATCCGAAGGGTTGGATTAACGCCGAGACAGCAATGTACAATGCGGCGATAATCCCATTTATGACAATTGCTTGCACATTGTTGTGTGCTTTGCCAGTTGTGGGATTCCCATTGGAGGTGCTACCTAGTGCTTGTGATAATGTATTATTCTTCAACTTCATTTCTCCTTAGTTTTTTTTAGTGGGAGGATCTCGAACCACTCGCAATCTATTATAATATTATAAAAAATTGTATCAGTCAATGACACCTTTTTTGGGAATAAGGAAATTTTTTCAAAAATAGTAATAAAATTTTCTTATCTTGTGCATTCTAAAAGAAAAAAAGGAATGGCATATAGATGAGAAAGAATAAAATGATTTTGCTAGTTATCCTGATACTTCCTTGGTTGTCGATGCCTTTCTTGGGGAAACGAACAATCAAGCGTTTATATCCAGGGGCTCTATTTATGTTTGTCTGGGTAGGAGTTGAAAGTATTCTCGCCAAAAAAAGAGTGTGGTGGAGGATTTATGAAAAGCTTAGTCCTAAAATAATAGGCGAATTGCCATTCATGCTAGGTCCATTTTTTGTCGGTTCATTATGGATTTTAAAATTTACAGTAGGTAATTTTATGAGATACCTTTTTTTAAATTTAATTTTTGATACTCTTTTTGCTTATCCAGGGATGTTTATTTTAAAAAGACTAGGAATTGCCTCGCTGATTAGACTAAGACCTTACCAAATGGTTCTATTATTTATGGGTAAATCAGTGATTATGTACGGGGTTCAGAGTTTAGCGAATAAACTAACGAAAAAACCGAAGTCTCTTTTTCAAAAGTTATTTTCTTAAATCAACACTCATGAAAAATAGAAGGATATAAACTTTGGATTTAAACCATTGCAAGCTCTTTCAAAAAATGATAATATTTGTATTAACTTTTTAAAATAATAGGATTGTTACTGTTAAATCAGGCAAAACCTAAAACTAATAAGACTCTTTATTAGTTTTAGGTTTTTTTTTATAAAAACTTCCATAAAAAGGTGATTTATATGAAAATCTCGAAGGTAATTAATAATAATGTTATCAGTGTTTTAAATGCTCAGAATAAAGAATTAGTGATAATGGGCAGGGGAATTGCTTTTCAAAAGAGACCTGGTGATGTTGTAGATGAAAGTAAAATCGAGAAGACCTTTAAATTGGACAATAAAGATGTGTCCGAAAAGTTTAAAACCTTGTTATACGAAGTCCCTCTAGAATACATGGATGTTTCAGAAAGAATCATTTCCTATGCCAAGGAAAAGCTAGGGAAAAAGTTAAATGAGAGTATTTATGTATCTTTAACGGATCATATTACTTTTGCGATTGAGAGAAACAAGAAGGGTTTACTAATTTCCAATGCGTTACAATGGGAGATCAAAAGAATTTATAGTGATGAATTTGCCATTGGTTTAAAGGCGATAAAAAAGATCGAAGAGATGCTTGGCATTACTCTTCCAGAGGATGAAGCGGGATTTATTGCCATGCATATTGTCAATGCAGAGCTCAATGAAGAAATGCCCAATGTTGTTAGTATGACAAAATTAATTCAAGATATATTAAACATTGTTAAATATCATTTCAAAATCGAATTGGATGAAGAATCGTTGAATTATTTTCGTTTTCTTACCCATTTAAAGTTTTTTGCACAACGCCTTTTTAGTGAAAAAAACTTGGAAAGTCCAGACGACTATCTATATGACATGGTGAAAATAAAGTATCCAGATGCCTTTGTATGTACGGGTAAAATAAAGGGATTTATTGAGAAGACCCATAATTATAATATTACGAAGGAAGAAATGGCCTACCTCACAATTCATATTGAACGTGTTGTTAACCGAAGCTAGTCAAAATTTTCAAAAAGGAAAGCGTTGACATGGAATGAAAACGCATGCTATTATTAACTTATAAATTAATATTAATTGATTAGGATTGTTACTGATTATGCAGGCAAAACCTAAATTGTGATGTCATACAATTATGGCGGGCAATTTAGGTTTTTTTTATTCCTTATGAAAGAACATGCGAAAGTGCTGGCCAACACATTCAAATGTATCGTAGGCTCATCAAAACTTAATACTATCAAAACAGGATTGTTACTGGTAAGGCAGGCAAAACCTGAGTAGATCGAGTTCGAACTTTTATGGACTCCTGCTGCTCAGGTTATTTTTTTACACAAATAAGGAGGAACTTCTCATGGATTACAATAAATCTGCTAAAGAAATATTAGAGCTTGTTGGTGGGGAAGTAAATATTCAACATGTTATCCACTGTATGACAAGACTTCGTTTTAACTTACATGATAATAGTAAAGTAGATCGTAAAAAGTTAGAAAAAGTTGAAGGGGTTATGGGGACTAATATCAGCGGTGATCAATTCCAGATTATCATCGGAAATGACGTACCAAAAGTATATAATGCCATTTTAGGAAACAGTTCCATTAAAGCAGATAGCCAAGGCAAGAAATCAGGGAAAAAGAAAAATGTCATCAATTCCATCTTTGATGTGATCTCTGGTGTGTTCACACCAATCCTGCCAGCGATCGCTGGTGCCGGGATGATCAAAGGGCTCCTAGCGGCTGCCCTAGCATTCGGCTGGCTTTCTGACAAGAGCCAAATATATACCATCTTAAATGCTATTGGTGATGGTGCATTCTATTTCTTGCCTATTTTACTAGCAGTCAGCGCAGCAAGGAAATTTGGCAGCAACGTTTATGTAGCAGCAACCATAGCAGCGGCACTTTTACACCCAACCTTAACAGCATTATTGAGTGCAGGTAAACCAGTCGAATTTCTAGGCCTACCTGTTACAGCTGTTACGTATTCCTCAACTGTTATCCCTATTCTGTTAGCCATTTGGATTGCAGCCAAAGTTGAAAAATGGGTCGACCGTATTATTCCAAGTATGTTTAAACTGATTCTTGTTCCCACACTTACGATATTAATTGTTGTCCCTGTCACATTAATTGCCGTGGGACCACTTGGATCATTTATTGGAAACTGGCTTTCTTTAGGAGTTGGCGCATTATTTGATCATGCAGGTATTGTTGCAGGGTTAATTTTAGGCGGTACATGGTCATTGATTATTATGACAGGTATGCACTATGCGTTTTTACCAATTGCAATGAACAATCTTGCTACAAAAGGTTACGATGTGATCATGCCTTCCATGTTCATGGCAAATATGGGGCAAGCTGGTGCAACCTTTGGTGTATCCTTACGTTCAAAAAACAAGTCTTTTAAATCATTAGCGATGACAACAAGTATAACGGCAGTTATGGGGATAACCGAACCAGCCATGTACGGGGTTAACATGCGATTGAAGAAACCGTTTATCGCTGGATTAATAGGCGGTGCCGTCGGTGGAGCCTATTATAGCGCCGTTGGAGTGAAATATTTTATTCTTGGTGGTAGTGCAGGTTTACCAGGTATACCTTCATTTATTGGAGAAACATTTGTATTAGCCATTTTAGGATTTCCAATTGCATTTGCAGCAGGTGCGATTGCAGCATTAATTATGGGATTTGAAGATGTTGAAAGTGAAGAAGAAAATTCTTCAGTAACAGATGAGAAAGTACCAAATAATCAATCCGATTTAGTGGTCGCTGCAGAGCAGGTATACAGCCCTATTAAAGGTGTAGTAAAACCATTAACTGAGGTTAATGATTCCACATTCTCTAGCGGTATTATGGGTAAAGGGTTCGCTATTCAACCAGAAGAAGGGAAAGTAGTCTCTCCTGTTGCTGGAAAAATCACAACTATTTTTAAAACAAAGCATGCCATTGGCATCACAAGTGATAATGGGGCAGAAATTCTTATCCATGTTGGGATCGATACAGTGAAACTAAACGGTAAGCACTTTACATCTCATGTGAAAGACGGTGATTTTGTTGAGATGGGAGATACCCTTGTAACCTTTGATATCCATGCGATTAAAGCTGAGGGTTTTGACTTAATTACACCGGTTATCATCACAAATCCAGACCGCTATCAATCGATTAACCCTGTAAAAGAAGGCAAGATAAATAGCAGGGAAGCTTTCATAGCATTACTAGTGTAGGTTCATAAGGGGGGGATTTCCCCTCCTTACATATTCTGTTATATATAGACTGAAATAAAAAACTTATGAGGTGAAAATAAAATGACTACAAATGAAACTAGATTTCCAAAAGGATTTTTATGGGGCGGTGCTACTGCTGCTAACCAAATGGAAGGTGGATTTCATGAAGGAGATAAAGGATTGAACATTGCAGATGTTCTTCCTGGTGGAAAAGAACGACTTTCCATTCTACAGACTCCCGGCTTTAATTTTGAAATCGATAAAAAAAAGTACAGCTACCCGAATCATGAAGGCATTGACTTCTACCATCGTTACCAAGAAGATATCGCGTTATTTGCGGAAATGGGTTTCAAAGCATTTCGTTTGTCAATTGCCTGGACACGTATATTTCCAAACGGTGATGAACTTGAGGCAAATGAAGAAGGTTTAGCATTCTATGACCGTGTCTTCGATGAATTACACAAGTATGGAATTGAACCTGTTGTAACGATCTCTCATTATGAAATGCCAGTAACCCTTGTAAAAGAATATGGCGGTTGGAGAAATCGTAAAGTTGTTACTTTCTTTGATAGATATGTGAATGCTATTTTCAATCGTTATAAGGATAAAGTGAAAAATTGGATGACATTCAATGAGATTAATAGTGGCTTGGTCATGCCAATAATGGGACTTGGTTTCTCAATCCAAAAAGAAGAAGACAAATATCAGCCAACATTCCAAGCATACCATCATCAATTTGTGGCTAGTGCGATTGCTGTAAAAGCCTGTAAAAAAATCATTCCTGATGCGAAAATTGGCTGTATGATTATCTTTGCGCCAGTTTACTCTTTCGATTCAAATCCAGAAAACGTTATGTATGCCCTTCAGGAAGAGCGTTTGTTTAACAATTTCTGCGCTGATGTACAAGTGCGCGGCGAGTATCCAGCGTTCATCAAGCGCTACTTTAAAGAGCATAATATTGAATTAGAAATTCAAGAAGGCGATTTAGAGATTATTAAAGAAGGCACGGTCGACTATATTGGTTTTAGCTATTACATGTCACGTACTGAGAAAAAAGTAAAGTCAGAACTAGAAGCCTCACAAGGAAATATCATCGGCGGGGTGAAAAATCCATTCCTTAAAGCAAGTGACTGGGGATGGGAAATCGACCCAACTGGTTTACGGGTTAGCTTGAACAAATTATATGACAGATATCAGGTTCCATTGTTCATCGTGGAAAATGGTCTTGGTGCGTATGACAAAGTGGAGGAAGACGGTTCCATCAATGATGACTATCGGATTGACTATTTACGTGAACACATCAAGGCGATGGGTGAAGCAATCGAAGATGGTGTCGAGCTTATGGGTTATACAAGCTGGGGCTGTATTGACTTGGTTAGTGCATCATCAGGTGAGATGTCAAAGCGCTATGGTTACATTTACGTCGATAAGCATGATGATGGCAGTGGGACATTAGAACGTAAGAAGAAAAAGTCATTTTTCTGGTATAAAGACGTCATTGCGACTAATGGAGAAGACTTAAAATAAGGTGTATTTTTCATTAAAAGTAATAGATTTCTGAATAACATTGGGAATCTTTAAAAACGGCTGGAGGAATTTGTTGTGACTATAGATAAACGAACATCATTTCCAGAGGGTTTTCTCTGGGGAGGAGCAACCGCTGCAAACCAATTAGAAGGTGCCTATAATGAAGGTGGCAAAGGATTATCTATTTTTGATATGATTACGTTTGTACCTAAAGAAGAACGAAATGATATTGAGATGGATGTAAGAAGTGTAGAAGAATTAGAAGCGTTATTAGCAGGGAAAGAAGGAGAAAACTTCCCAAAACGCCGTGGCATCGACTTTTACCACCGCTATAAAGAAGATATTGCCTTGTTTGCTGAAATGGGCTTTAAAACATTCCGTATGTCTATTTCATGGCCACGTATTTTTCCAAATGGTGATGAGTTGGAGCCAAATGAAGAAGGACTAGCATTCTACGATAAAGTGTTTGATGAATTATTAAAGTATGGAATTGAGCCTTTAGTAACTTTATCGCACTATGAAATGCCGCTTCACTTGGTACAAAAACACAATGGGTGGACAGATCGCCGCGTAGTTGAGTACTTTGTTCATTATGCTGAAACCGTATTTAAACGTTATAAAGAGAAAGTAAAATACTGGCTAACATTTAATGAAATTAATGTATCGACCATATCTCCGTACATTGGCAGTGGGATTCTTGTTGACCGTGTCGAGCATAAGGAACAAGCCGTATATCAAGCGCTCCATCATCAATTTGTGGCAAGTTCACGGGCTGTAAAAGCGTGTCATGAAATCATTCCAGGGGCCATGATCGGTTGTATGCTGGCTCGAATGGAAGTTTATCCAGAGACGTGCAGTCCTGATGATGTTCTCGCTGCCTTAGAGGAAGATCAAAAGAATCTATTCTTCACGGATGTTCAAGTACGCGGGTATTATCCAAGCTATATGTTAAGTTATTTTGAAAAAAATAATATTCAACTCGATATGTTACCAGGTGACGAAGAAATTTTGTTACAGCATCCAGTAGACTTTCTATCATTTAGTTACTATATGACGATGGTGACGAGTGGTAATCCTGATCGATTAAAAGAAAAAGGGAACTTTTTCAGTGGCATCAAAAACCCTTATTTAGAAGCCTCTGATTGGGGTTGGCAAATTGATCCTAAAGGGCTGCGGATTACATTAAAGAAAATGTACGATCGTTACCAAGTGCCGTTATTTATTGTAGAAAATGGATTGGGTGCATACGATCAACTAGAAGAAGATGGCTCGATTAATGATGATTATCGTATTGACTATTTACGCGCCCATATCGAACAAATGGGAGAAGCTATTAAAGACGGAGTAGAAGTTATGGGTTACACTAGCTGGGGCTGTATTGATTTAATTAGTGCGAGTACCTCAGAAATGTCGAAACGTTATGGATTTATTTATGTGGACCAAGATGATTATGGGAATGGGACATTAGACCGGAAGAAGAAAAAGTCATTTTTCTGGTACAAAGATGTCATCGCAACTAATGGGGAACAACTGTAATTAGATAAACGTCGATAACCACTGCGGTTATCGACGTTTTTTGGCTCCAATGAGCGAATTTTTGGCTCCAATGAGCGAATTTTAAGCTCCAATGAGCGAATTTTAAGCTCCAATGAGCGAATTTTTAGCTCCAATGAGCGAATTTTTAGCTCCAATGAGCGAATCTTTAACTCCAATGAGCGAATCTAAAAAAAACAATTTTTAAATATAATTAGCGTCTAATTTTCTGCCCCAAATCTATGTAAACTGCTAAAATATAGTATAGATTATCCAAATGGGGTGAAAAAACATGAATCCATCTAATCCGAATCCAACTTCACGATCAAGCGAAATTGATTTACATACAATCTTGTCGTATCAAAATAAAGAAGAATTAATAAAGATTATTCTTGACCTGTCCGAAGATAACCCCGATATTGAAAAACAGCTGCTTTTCAAATACACTCCTCAAAAAGACGAAATTTCATCTGCGAAAAAGCTTATTACGGCATCTATAAATGGGGCAAAAAGAAAAGGATTTATCGATTGGCGTCACGTTGGCCAAGCACTACAAGGAGCAGAATTAACTCTCCAAAAAGCACAGGAAAAAGTTGAGAAAGGTGAATGGGAGAGTGCTGTTTTATTAGCACTTGCTGTCATGCCGCCGGTTGTAAAAATGCTCAATTTTTCTGATGACTCAAATGGGTCGATCGGTGACGTTATGAATTGGGCGATAAGAACAATTGACGATGCTGTTACTAATAGTCCTCCTAATTTAAATGACAAAGAAAATAAGGGGCTTTTTGACGCAATTATAAAAGAAGCATTAAAAGCACATTATGATGGCTGGAGCGATTGGCGCTATGCTCTCTTAAAAACTTGTACCAATTATTCTCCTGCGAAGGATTTGAGAATAAAGTTAGAAAAACAGCTGGAATCCCTCCTGTCGAAGGCAGATACCTCCTGGAGTGTTAGATATGAAAGAACACAGATAAAATTGCTTCAACTCGAAATCATTGAACGATGTGATGGGGCAGACCTGGCGGAGAAATTTATTTATGTAAATATCCATGAAAGTGAGTTTCGTGAAAAGGCAATCGCTCTTGAAATGGAAAAAGGCGACTACAAGAAAGCGATTCAACTTTGTTTGGATGGGGAAGAAGCGGACAAGGAGTATCGAGGCCTTATTCATAAGTGGAAGGAATACCGATATCAAGCCTATGAATTGCTTGGAGAAATCGAACAACAAAAGCAGTTAGCAAGAGAATTGTTATTCAAAAATGAATTTAGCTATTACTTAAAACTCAAAGAATTATATCCTGTAAACGAATGGGATGTTGTTTTGAATAAGATTGTCGATGATTTTAACAAGATGGATTACCAGCCCTCCGTGTACCTGTCAATTTTAAAAGAGGAAAATTTAACGGCAGAGCTTTTAACCTATTGTCAGAGTAATATTCGGTCTATTATCGATCTGTATCCCTATATAATTAAAGATTATTTAGAAGAAGTGAATGAGCTTTTTATTAAGTATATTGAGTACTCAGCTGAGGAGGCTACCGATCGGAAAAAATATCGAACGGTTTGTTCTATCATAAAAACCTACAAAAAAGCTTGTGGAACCATCCATTCACATAAGCTAATTGGAGAATTAAGAGAAAAATATAAACGCCGACCAGCGCTTATAGAAGAGCTTGGAAAAATTAGGTGAGCCGATAGGAGATTAAAACTTTGCTGCACCATTTAGAAATTGTGGAGGTTGTGGCACTGAAATAATGAGGAGAATGCCTCCCGATGAGTTAAATCGTTAACGAATCTAGGGGCAGTCTCCTTTTAAGAAAGTATCCTCAATCCAACAACACCAACGATAATCACTAGAACACTAATAATGCGCCCAAGGTTTTTGGACTCTCCAAATAGAAACATATTAATAAAAACAGCACCGGCCGTCCCAATTCCGACCCATACAGAATAGGCAATACTTAGTTGAAGAAACTGAAATGAGATATATAAAAATATCAACGATGCACCGAATCCGCCAATATAGAGAACTCCATTTCGGAATGTTTTTTTCTGACTATATAATTTAAGCCCTGCTGCACCGGCGACCTCACTTGCAGCTGCTAAAAAGACGAGCAACCAGCCCATATTAGGCAGCTCCCTTCATGGCGTCTTTTTCATCGGCTTCTTCTTTGTCCGAGAGATTTAATCCAATCACGCCTAGAACAATCATCATGATAAAAAAGGCCTTCCCAAAACTAAAGCTTTCCCCAAAAAGATAGATATCCATTAACACTGTACCAATGGTACCTATCCCGGCAAATATTGCATAAACGGTACCGGTAGGGAGAGTCTCACATGCTTTAGGTAAAATATGATAATCTAAAAAAATAACGCCAACAACGATGGCCCATTGCCACCACGTTTGTGCCTCATTAAATCCATATACCCAAATTAATTCAAATAAACAGGTTAAACCTACGTAAATCCATGCCTTATTCATTTCTTACACCTCTTAAAAGAACGCTGGTTCCATCTTAATGAAGTCCCAGCATATTATATTAGGATACCACAATCTTTTAGAAAGTTGTTTTAAACACCTTTCCAAAGCATGGAAAATTTTCTGTTTCTATATTTCCTGTGATATAAATCACAAAAACAAGGTGGCTTTACCTTTATAATTATCAAAAATAGGGGAAAAACTATAAGTGGATGGTGACGAAATGGAATATAAACTTAATTCGCTTTATGAGGAAATAGGCGGGCAGGAAACGATTGATCAATTGGTCAATGCTTTTTATCCGCGCGTATATGCTGACCCGGAATTAAGACCATTGTTTGAAGGGGATATGGAAGAAATAAAGCGCAAGCAGAGAATGTTTTTGCCGCAATTTTTAGGAGGTCCGGCCCTTTACAGTCAGGAATTTGGCCCGCCCGCCATGCAACACAGGCATATGCCCTTTGAAGTAACACCGAGAAGAGCTGTATGCTGGCTTCGCTGCATGAAAGAAGCATTTGAAGAAATTGGCCTTGATCAGCAACCAGCTGGACATGCATTTTATGACCGCCTAACGCAAGTGGCTGGAATTATGGTCAATAGCCCGGATCGTGAATAATAAAAAAGGCTCTTCTCATAGTGAGAGGAGCCTTTACTGTAAATCCTACTTCTTTAATTTTGCCCAAGTTGCATCGAGTGCTTTTTCTGTTTCCGCTTTAGATTTTTGGCCGCCAACATATGCCTGTAGGGAGGCACCAAATTCTTGACCGGCACCATCAGGATACTTCATGAACTGCCAAGAGTAAGTTTTGCCTTCTTGTGAATATTTTTGAAGATCTGCACCTAGTGGTCCAATATCTTCTGCTTTTGCTTCAATGGTTTTAAATGCAGGAATGTATTTAAACTCCTTGACTAAGGCTGTTTTTCCTTCTTCAGATGTTACCATCCAGTTTAAGAAATCTTTTGCTGCCTTTTTATCAGCTTCAGGTGCTTTGTTATGAACAACCCAGTTCGTAGGAACGTCAACCATTAATTTATCTGCTTGAGAGGCATCATCCGTAAGTGCCAATGGAATGAAACCAACCTCCATGCCTGGAGTTAATTTATCCAACATCGGCTGAATCCAGTTCCCTTGCTGAATCATTGCCGTTTCACCGTTGGCAAATTGAGTTACTTCTGTATTGTAATCAGTTGTTAATGGATTTTTATTACCATATTTTATGGTTAAGTCGACAAGCTTAAAGTAGTCATTGAAGTATTTGTTGCCTTCCATTTTATTTGTACCTTCGTTTAAACCTTTAATGAAGTTCTCATCATCTGATTGTTGGTAAGCAAACGGAACATTAAGACCATGGTTTGCTAACACCCACCATTCAGCATAGCCTACTGAGAAAGGAGTAATCCCGGCGGCTTTCAGTTTTTTCGAGGCAGCTTCTAACTCTGAGTAGGTTTTTGGCAGTTCTGTAATCCCGGCCTTTGCAAATAACTTTTTATTATAAGCAAAACCATAGCCTTCCATATTAACAGGCTGGCCATAAATTTTTCCGTCGATAGTCATAGGTAGTAACGCGCTCTCATAGGCATCCTTTACCCAAGGCTGGTCAGATAAATCTTCGAATTTATCCTTCCATGTTTGAGCCTCTTGATAACCGCCATTCCCAAAGATATCAGGAGCTTTATTGGAAGCAAACTTCGCCTTCAGTGCTGCAGCACCATCAGCGCCGCCGCCTACAGTTTCAATATTAAAAGTAACGTCCGGATGCTCCTTTGTATACTGGTCTGTTAACGATTTCAATTGATCAGCGATTTCAACCTTTCCATTAAAAAGATCGACCACTACTTTACCGTCTTTTTCACCACTTTTTTTATTTCCTGACGTGCTGTCACTAGAACAAGCTGTAGCTAATAGAAGTGAAGCGGATAATACACCTGCAAGTAAAGAATACTTTTTGATCCCCATTTCATTTTCCCTCCTGGTAGTTAAATCTATTTTATAGTTGTCTAAGCTATCTGTCATGCAGATAGCTGAGGTTGTACCTTATTTAATGGAACCAGATGTAATCCCTTTAATAATGTGTTTTTGCATCGCAAAGAAGAAGATTAACAACGGAATGATGCCCATGACCAATGCGGCAAGTGCTAAATCCCACTGCTTTGTATACTGTCCAAAGAAGGAGAACGTTGCTAACGGAATCGTTTTTAATTCCGGATCCTGAAGAACGAGTGATGGTAATAAGAAGTCATTCCAAATCCATAAGCTGTTTAAAATAACGATGGTAACTGTAATCGGTTTTAATAGTGGAAAAACGATCCTCCAGAATACGCCAAACCTTGTACAGCCATCAATAATTGCTGCCTCTTCAAGCTCGACAGGTATTCCTTTGATAAAACCGTGATATAAGAATATTGTCATCCCTGAGCCAAACCCTAAGTACATGATGACTAGGCCCAAGATGCTGTTTAATAGTCTAAATGTACTGGCTGTTTTGATGAGCGGAATCATAATCGATTGAAAGGGAATAATCATTGCCGCAACAAAGGTCATGAAAATTACATGGCTGATCTTCCTTTTTGTTCGAACCAGCATGTACGCAGCCATCGAACAAAAGATCACTAGAACAACATTGCTTGCTATAGTAACAATTAGAGAGTTTGTAAATACCTTTAAATAGTTCAATTTTTCAAAGGCGCTCACATAGTTTTGAAACTCCAGAACCTGCGGCAAAGCCGATGTGTTCGATAATATATCAGCGAATGGTTTCAAGGAGTTTGAGATCACATAATAGAAGGGAACCAAAAAGGAGATACCGAGCACGATGGCAAGGATTTCAACAATAAAGGTTTTTCCTGTATACCTGCTTCCCATTAGGACTCAACCTCCTTTTTCTTCGAATATGTTACTTGAATAACTGATATTGCAGCAACGACAAGGAAGAAAATAAGTGCTTTTGCTTCACCAATTCCATAGCGGTTATTAACAAATGCTTCTGTATAAATGTTAAGTGCTAACATTTCGGTTGACTTGAATGGACCTCCATTTGTCAGGGAAAGATTCGCATCAAAGACCTTAAATGATGATGCCGTTGTTAAAAATAAACAAATGGTTACGGCTGGTGCTACGAGTGGCATTGTGATGTGTCGAAGAATCTGCCAGCGATTGGCCCCGTCAATTTTGGCTGCTTCAATTAATTCTTGAGGGACGTTTTGCAGGGCAGCGATATAAATAATCATAATGTAGCCTGCACCTTGCCAAACACTGACAATCACGATTCCCCAGAAAGCGGTATTGGCATCACCTAACCAGGCTAACTCAAAAAGAGGAATCTTGGTTAACTCACCAATCGATGCAAAGCCTTTGACAAAAATAAACTGCCAGATAAAACCTAATAAAAGACCGCCAATCAAATTAGGCATAAAGAAAATTGTTCGTAAAATATTTCTCGTCTTCAGCATTTGGGTGACAAGTAATGCTAATCCAAACCCAATCGCATTCGTTAAGATAATGGCAACTAAAGTGTATTTCGTTGTAAGTTTGAAGGAATCCAGGAATTGCATGTCCTCCGTAAAGATGTACTTGAAATTGTCCAAGCCCACCCATTTGACTGCCCCCGTGATCCCGTTCCAGTCTGTAAAGGCATAATAAATACCTGTAAAGAAAGGGATCAGAACAATGAGCGTAAAGGCTAACAATACGGGTCCGACGAATAGAGCAAATAATCCTGCATCCTTCAGTTTCTTCTTATTATTTATGGAAACTGACTTTAACGCTTTCGTATTCTTTTGAAGTTCTAATGCTGAGGTTCCTACTTTTTGCAACTTACTATGGCTATTCATTACCTGCACCTCCATACTTTCATTTTAGAGAATAATGAAAACTATGAAACGGCTTACATTGACCACTAGGGTGGAAAATATTGAACAGTCAACATGATAGACAAGTCAATATATGCCATTTCAATGAAAAAGGAATGTTGTTACAATGGAGAAAATTCATTAATTGGAGGAAGGTTAGTTCATTCTGAACTGACTAAGTTGATATATGCAGTGGGGGATTCGAAAAAAGTTAATTATATTTTTATTGCTGGTAACGGTTCTACCTTTCGGGAGTTCAATTGCAATTACTTATTACCAAACCACCAAGTCACTTAATAATCGCTTTGTTTCGACCAACCATGATCTTATTGTAAAAGGAGAAGAAGAACTAATAGTTTATTTGGAAGATGTGGCCCAAATGTCCTCCGTTCTATATCGTTACACACCTTTTATGAATGTAATGAGGGATGGACTAGCACAGAATTTAGGTGCGAATCAGGAAGAAGTTCGCCGCGCACTTGCCTATTTATTTAATACAAGGCCAGAGATCGAACAAATGCATTTATATATTGATATTGGAAAAGATTCGTATACGAATTATCATTCAAGAATAAGCGGGAGGGGAAAATATGAGAGTATTTTGTCGCATCCCTATTATTCCAAATTAACTCGATATGACGGCTTTTCACTGATTGAACCGCCACATGAAATCTACAGCTATAACAATATTTCTGTCATACCAAACTCGGAAAAGAAAAATGTATTAAGCTTTCATAACATTCTTCGAGACGTTCCATCTGACAATCTATTAGGTTTTTTGTCAATTGATATCAATCTTTCAAAAATAAGTGCGATGGCCGACCGCTTATATACAAAGGGTTTGGAAGACTTGTATATTATGGATGAAAAAGGAGTTATTATCTACTCCTCAAATGAAAACGTTATTGGTAAGGAAAATAAAGAGAAGTGGTTCGTTCAACTGAAGAAAAAGTCTTCTTTTAGTAAGAGTATGGAATGGAAGGATCAACAATTCTCGGGTGTGATTGTTCATAATAAGTTTTCTGCCCCCTACAAGAATTGGTATATTGTTAAACGAATTCCTTACAATGTACTCTATCAAGGCGCTAGAGAAACCGCATTTATCAATATTTTAATCGGTATCGTGACGCTTGTTATCGTCTTAATAGCTACCATGTTTGTTTCCTTTAAGATTACGGCCCCGATAAAGGTATTAATTGATAACATGAAAAAAGTAGAAAATGGTGAATTTAAGGCAGATTTTGATTCCTTAGGTAAGGATGAAATAGGAATGTTGGGAAGACATTTCAAATTAATGATTGCGAAAATCAACGATTTAATTGAGCGAGAATATAAATTGGATATCGAAAATAAAGAATCACAGCTGCGAGTCTTGCGGTCGCAAATTAACCCGCATTTTTTATATAATGCCCTCCAATCAATTGGTACCTTAGCGTTGAAATCGAAAGCGGTTCCTGTGTATTCCTTACTCACTTCTTTATCCAAAATCATGCGATACAGCATGAATATGAAAGAGGACATTGTCCCGTTTATCTCAGAGCTGATGCATGTGAAATCCTATTTATTATTACAAAAACAGCGCTTTGATGAGCAGTTTGAATTTGAAATAAATGCCTCCAAAGAAGTCCAAGAAATTCTTATACCGAAGATGATTTTGCAGCCAATTGTGGAAAATTGTTTTAAACATGGGTTTGATCAGCAGATTAAAAAAGCAACCATTCACATTGACGCGAAGCTGCAAGAGGATGGAATGGCATCAATTTCTGTAAGTGATAATGGAATGGGCGTAAATGAGGAACAGCTAAATTGTATCAGACAGGAATTATTTACAGGGATATCCAAACAAGAAAAACAAAGAGAAACCATTGGTTTAAAAAATATATATGACCGTTTGCAGATCTATTACGCCAATCAAGCGCATATGTCGATTGACAGTAATGAAGGAAGTGGATTTACTGTGATTGTTCAGTTCCCTAATGTTATCCAAAAAGAGGTGAAGCATTCATGAAAGCATTAATCGTTGATGATGAAAAGCACGTTCGTGAAGGAATTAAGATACTAGGTGCTTGGGAACAAAACGGAATTGACGAAATTTATGAAGCTGGAAATGGCGAAGATGCCATTCAACTTATTCAAGAGTATAAGCCGGAGATTATTTTTTCAGATATGAAAATGCCAAAAATGGATGGCGTTTCACTTCTAGAATGGATCAAAGGAAATCACCCGACCGGCAAAACAATCGTTGTAACCGGTTATGATGATTACCACTACATGCGTAAAGCCATTCATTTTGGCAGCTCTGACTATCTCTTAAAGCCGATTGACCCCGAAATCTTAAATCATACCCTGGAATCAGCTGTGGGGGAATGGAAAAAAGAGGAATTAGACAGGGAAAGAAAAGAAAATAGCTCGCAATTGATTAATGAAATGAAACCGATTTATCGGGACCGAAAGCTTACCAAGCTGATGAATCGTGATCATATAACGGAAGATTTATATGAGGGTTTCGGAATTCATCCGTCTGATCAATATCAAGTAGCCCTTGTTCGGATTTATGGAAAGACAATTGAGGCATTTCATGACGATCGAGATTTAGCCTATTTTACAATTCTGAATGTCATTAATGAAATTATGATGGAAAATGAGTGTGGAATTGGATTTCGTTATTTATCCAATAAAGGTGAAGTAGTCATTATCTTTTGGAACAAATTTGAGCAAATCGAGAAACTATTAAAACAAATTTATCAGCTGCTAAGAGAAGCGATGAATATTTCTTGCCCGATCGTTTTAGGAAAACCGGTACATAAGAACAACAGTTTAATGGATTCCTATCATTATGCCAAGCAGCTATATTTCAATCGTAATATCTTGGCTGCTGAAGAATGTCGCGTCTATGCTGAGGATAAACTGCCAAGTCATTCATTAAGAAATCTTATGGACTACACAGCTCATATAGAAATGGCAGTACATGCTGGGGAAATGGGGGCCTTTGTTGAAGTGATCCACCAAATCGAGTTTGATTTTGCAGCAGACCACTTTCTAACATTAAAACAGCTGCTACATTTAGAAAATGAATATTTGGTCATTAGCAATAGCTGGTTTAAACATTATCATCTTCCCGTTTTAGCAACAGAAGAAATCGAAAAACGAATGGATCAATTCTTTGATGAAAATGGTACCTTTAAGCTGGAGGAGTACATTCAGAGAAAAAGACGAGAGATTGCTATCTTTTTAAAAAAGGTAAAGAAAAGTACTGTTCAAAAAAATAGTAACATCATTTATGAAATCGAAAAGTACTTGCAAGCAAACTTCGACCGCGATGTAAAACTGCAAGAGATTTCCGAGCATTTTTATATCAGCAGAGAATACATATCGAGAAAATTTAAACAAGAACTTAATGTGAATATCTCAGATTATATCGTTAAATTCCGGTTGAAGAAGGCAAAATCCTTACTAAAAAACAGTCAATTAAAAATCTATGAAATTGCCAATATAATAGGCTATCAAGACGATAAATATTTTCGAAAAGTCTTTAAAAAGGTCGAGGGGATTACCCCGAATGAATATCGTGAAGTACATATGAAGTTAAAATGAGCAGAGCCACTGGGTTTCTGCTCGTTTTTACTTTGGCAAAAGGAAAAGGTATGAAAATAACACATAGCCTGCTGCCGAAAGTACAGATTGGTGTCCATCCCGTGGTAAGTTCCAAAGGGATATGTTAAATTGAATAGATAATAATAGTCAAAATATATAGATTCAGAAATTGAATGTAAGGGTTTTCTTTTTTGTTATGGAGGGATACCATGTTTTTTTCCTTACGGAATCGCTTATTTATCATTTTTACTTGTTTATTGACGATTCCATTAATGATTTTGTCGATTATTATCCCACGCTGGTTTACATCTATTATAGAAGAGCAGACGCAGGATTTAACGATAGAAGCGATGGATCAGTACTCGCTTTATATTGACTCGATTACCACGCAGGCGGAGGATTTAGGAAAACAGGTTCTGGTAAATCAAACCACACAGGAGTGGTTAAGGTTAGAAAAAAAAGATGAAGAAATATCAAGAGAACAGAGCTTATTACAGAAGAATCAACTGAAAATGCTGCTATCCTCGATGATGGTGAACAATTCAAATGGGATGTCTATCTCCGTCGTTCTGAATAATGGGGAAGGGGCATGGGGCAATAATCCTAATTTACACAACCTAGATTGGTTTCAAGACTTTACAATCCATGAACAACGATTTGTAAAGTCACATATTGATCCTTATATGCCAGGACAAGGAAATAGTAATAGTTTTATTTTGCCCCTCGTTGATTTGAATACGGTAGTTTCCTACGGATTTATAAAGGTGAATTTCCCTTCAACCTTGCTGGAAACAGCCTTAGGAAAAATCTCGATTGGAAAAAAAGGAAATGCATATTTATTGGACCAGCAGGGAGCAAATGTGTTAGAGGGGAAGATCGATACCCCGAAATGGGTATTAAAAAATAGTTTATCTAAAATAAAAAACAATCAAAAGCAAAAAGGTTTATTAGAAACGGATTATCACGGAGAAAAATATTTTGTTTTTTTTCAAAAGTTAGCCGTTGGTGATTGGATTCTAGTTAGTGAAGTCACCAAGTCTGATTTATTCTCAAAAGTGAATATTCTGCAACGCAACCTACTATTAATCAGTGCTCTCGTTTTTTTATTAACCATTGTTGCTTCTTTCGTGCTTTCATCTAAAATCGTTAGCCCGTTAGGAAAACTAGCAAAAGCAATGAAATTTATTGAACGTGGGGATTTTTCTGGTGCCAAACGCTTTTTACCAACCATAAAATCTTCTAACGATGAGGTTGGTTACGTTGTAAGGGTATTTGACCATACTGTCGATCAATTGAAGAATTTAATTGAAACAGAATATGAGGCCAACATCCGTCGAAAAGATGCAGAATACAAAGCCCTATTACTTCAAATCAATCCTCACTTTTTAAACAATACACTTGAAATCATTGGGGGATTAGCTGTTCAAGGGAAAAATAAAGAGGTCATGAATGTAAGCATCTACTTAGGCCGGATGATGAGGTATTCCTTGAATACGCAAAATGATGTGGTGAGATTGGGTGAAGAGGTCAGCTATATCCGCAGTTATACGGATATTTTAAAGGTGAGATATGAGGATGCTATTACGATAGATATTGTGGAGGATCAGGAAACAAAAAATCTTCCTATGATAAAATTCATTCTCCAGCCCCTTGTTGAAAATGCTGTCAAATATAGTTTTATAGAAAAAAATACGGCTGAAATTTTTATTAAAACGAAAAAAGTTAATAATCAAATATTGATAGTTCTAGAAGATAAAGGGATCGGCATGTCTGAAGAAGTGATTGCAGACTTATTGAGTGAAGAAACAAAGAATGAAACGATTAGTGTCTTAGCGAGCGAAGGTAATAGCATTGGTCTCAGGAATGTCCTTGGCCGATTAAAACTTTACTACGGTCAAAACTTTACCTATAAGATTGAATCTGAAAAGAATGTTGGCACGAGGATTACATTGTGTATAAATTTTAATCGAGGTGATATACATGATGAAGGTCATCATAACGGATGATGAAATTCAAATTCGTAAAGGCTTGCGGATGAAAGTGGATTGGGAAGAGGAAGGATTCCAAATCGCAGGAGAGGCCTCCAATGGGAAAGAAGCACTGGAATTACTCCGTACTATGGAAATTGATTTGGTCATTACAGATATGAGAATGCCGATTATGGATGGAATTGAATTGGCTAAACAATGTCAGCAGGAATTCCCAACAGTAAAAGTAATCGTATTATCGGGGTATTCCGATTTTGAATTGGTCCGTGGTTCCATGAAGGAAGGGGTTAAAGACTATCTGTTAAAACCGGTGGCCCCTGATGAATTAGTAGAAGCCTTACAAAAAGTCCGAAAAGTAATAGAGGAAGAGAGGAGAAAACAAGTTGAAACGGCCCAGATGCGTCAGCTTGTTCTTACCCAATTGCAAGAAGTACAAGAACAATACTTGCTCTATTTAGTAAAAGAGGAATGGTTACAGCTTAATTTGGTCATTGAAAGACTCCGTCAACTTCAACTAGAGGAACTTGTCAATGAGAACGCAGTCGTACAATTTATCACCGTCGAAATTAGAGAGAGTTTTGGTAATCCCAATCGATTAAAAGAGCTCTGGCTTCCTTTTCAAATGTTATGCAAGGAGATCTCTAAGGAGCATGTAGGAACTTATTCCTTTTACGACCCAAGCTATGCCAATATGATTCATTTTTTACAGAGGATTGATTTAAGAAGTGTTAATAATTCGTCACGTTTAGTGGATTCCTTGCAGCGGAATGTGAAGGAATTGCTGAATTTAGAAACGGTGATCGGAATTGGCAATGTGGTCACTGGTCTAGCTAATTTTAAGACAGGTTATATTTCTAGTTTGCTTGCTTGGAGTCAAAGTCAACTAGGCTCTTATTCTCAGGTGGTTGATGAAGCAATCACAAAAGAGGAAGCATTTGAGTTTTCACCTGATTTTGAAAGAAAGTTAACCAATGCCATTGAAAATGCTAATTTCGATGCGTTTAGAGAATATATGCACACTTTATTGCGAGGGAACAGGAATCAATCGATTTTATCGTTTTCGTTTGCTGCCAATCGAGTGTTATTTTTGTTAGGGTCGCTGGCAAGAAAATATGATATCGAAACGTTAGATAATCAAAAGACGATTTGGAATTGCCAACAAAGTATCTGGGAGCTCAACTCTCAAAGAAAAGTGCTTGAACACCTACTGCAATTAGCACAGTTAATTATTGAGAAAGTACGTTTAGCCCGATTTTCAAATGGAAAATTAATTGTGGATAGTGTTCGGCATTACCTGGACCAGCACTATGCCAGTGAAATTTCTTTGACCCTTTTATCAGAACTGTTTCATATTAATAGTGCTCATTTATCGGAAACCTTTAAAAATTATGTGGGGCAGAATTTTAGTGATTATTTGGTGAAGGTACGTATGGACAAGGCCCGGCAATTTCTGAGAGATCGACAGCTTAAAATCATTGATGTAGCAAACTTAGTTGGCTTTTCAAACTCCGGCTATTTCAGTACGGTTTTTAAAAAACACGTGGGACAAACACCGGTTGAATTTCGTAATTCCTTAGATTCCTAAGTTTCAAAGAAAGAAAGGGAATGAAGATGAAAAAATGGTTCACTGTTTTTGCAATTATACTTTTGAGTATTTTAGTGTATTCTTTGTCCTTTTTTGATACATTCTCTGGCAGCCAAAAAGATAAAGTGGATAAAACGAATGCTCGAGGCAGAATCCACCTTAATTTCTGGCGCAATGGCGGGAACGTCGCAGAAAATAAAGCATTTGAAGAATTAGTTTCTGCTTTTGAAAAAGAACACCCCAATATTTCGGTGAATATGAAGTCAATTCCCTATAGTAATTATGAAATAAGGCTGCGAACAGAACTAGCTGCAGGAAACCCTCCGGATATTTTGACAATTGACAGCCCTACACTGGCTCTATACGCAAATACCGGATCGCTATTATCTATTGATCCATTTATGAGAAAAGAGGGGAAGATTGATGATATTCCTGCTTCTACTTTAAAAGGACTTAGTTATAAGGGGCAGATTTACCTTGCACCGATTGTTGAGTCAAGTATTGCTTTATACTACAATAAACATTTATTGCAAGATGCCGGAATACCTCTTCCTTCAGAAAACCCCAATAACCCCTTAACGTGGGATGAAGTATTAGAGATAGCAAAAAAAGTAAATAATCCTGCAAAAGGCGTGATCGGAATTGACCCGGCACAGGGATTTAATGATGGAGAATCTCCTGCTTATTTTAAAACACCGCTTCTTTGGCAGTTTGGTGCTAATATTTTAAGCCCGGATGGAACTACTGCAAGTGGATATTTAGATTCAAAAGAAGCATTAGAGGCCCTTCAATTTTATCAAGATCTATACCATAAAAATGGTGTTGCCGCATTTGAATTACCCCCAGCTGTGTTTGAGTCAGGCAAACTTGCGATGACTGTGCTTGGTTCTTGGACACTGGCAGATTTGGAAAAAAATCACCCTGAATTCAAGCTGGGAGAAGATTTTGGAGTGACCCCACTGCCAAAGGAGAAGTATCAGTTTGTTCCAAATGGAGGATGGGCGCTTGGAATCACGTCAAAATCAAAACACCCTAAGGAAGCATGGGAGTTTATTAAATATGTGACTGGTTATGAAGGAATGAAAAGGTATGTAACGATAACAGGTGATGTTCCTGCAAGGTACTCTGTAGCAAAAGATTTCCCGGAGCTGAATGAATATCCCAAGAACATATTTTTACAGCAAACTCAAAAATTTTCAAAGAACCGTCCGGTTACTCCTGCATATCCCGTTGTCAGTGATGCAATTAGGAGATTATTTGAGGATGTAGGAATCGGCGGAAAGGATGTAAAGACTGCGGCGAAAGAAGCGGTAGAAAAAATCAATACAGGTCTTAAAGAAATCAAATAAATAGGGAGCATCAATTTAGAAAAATATGCCTCTCTATATGTAAATTACCCGTTCGGTAAAAAAATAATATTTTATGATAGCAGCTCCTCTAGTTCTGGTACTAGAGGAGATTTTTTTGATTCTCCTGAGATGTTTATTAAATCGAGAGTCTAATTGTCCTTATAAAATGGAACCGTTTTCAACTGCCGAAAATTTTAAACCTCGTTTTCCAAAGATATTAAACTCTCCCCTATTCTAAATTTGTTAAAGTTAAAACCAGATAAAGCAATAAAATCAAAGCCAATTGATAGGAGGTTAAGAGCTTGCAAGAAATAGTAAATGTCCAAAAAGAACCAGCTATAAAGATCCATGCGGAAAAGAAAGCAGCATCGAAACTTAAAAACAATCTCGAATATATCAAGAAAAATTACCATCTTTATTTACTTGTTGCGCCAGCGGTTATTCTAACAATCATTTTTAAATATATACCGATGTATGGAGCGATTATTGCTTTTAAAGATTTTAGTACCATCAAAGGTATTTTAGGAAGTGATTGGGTCGGTTTTGATAATTTCACTAAATTCTTATCTTCACCGAACTTTGCAGACATCTTTATGAATACGCTTAAACTTAGTTTTTTTGGATTAATCGTAGGGTTTCCAGTCCCAATCATCCTTTCAGCTTATGCTGAATCAATTACGCAGAGCAGCCATTAAAAAAAATATTCAACTTGTGCTCTATGCACCAAATTTTATTTCGGTAGTTGTTATCGTTGGTATGGTATTTATTTTCTTATCACCAACAGGTCCTATCAATCAACTGGTTAGCTTTATAACAGGAAAGCCGCTTATGTTTATGTCAAATCCAGATTACTTCCGATCGATCTATATTATCTCTGGTATATGGCAGGCAGCAGGGTGGTCATCGATTATCTACGTTGCCGCTTTAGCGAATGTTGACCCTGAATTACACAATGCAGCAACGATTGATGGAGCAAATATTCTCCAAAGAATGATCCATATCGATTTACCGACACTGAAACCATTAATGGCAGTAACATTTATTTTGGCTGCTGGAGGGATCATGTCAATTGGATTTGAAAAAGCTTATTTAATGCAAACCTCCATGAATTTACCTTCATCTGAAATCCTGCCAACTTATGTATATAAGGTAGGCTTGCAGTCAGGTGACTATGCTTATTCAACAGCAGTTGGCCTATTTAATTCAGTCATAAACGTAATTCTATTAATTGTTGTAAATAAAATTGTCAAGAAATTAAACGAAGGAGAAGGTTTATATTAACAAAAAAGGAGTCTTGATATGAATATTAAGCACACCCGCATAGACCGAATCATATTAGGCTTTAATAATATCTTTCTATGCATCGCTGTATTAGTCGTGTTAGTTCCCTTGGTTTATGTAGTTCTTGCATCATTTATGGATCCTACCGTTCTATTAAACAAAGGGATTTCATTCAATTTTTCAGATTGGAGTTTTAAAGGATATCAGTTAATTTTATCCAATGATGCAATGGTGCGCGGCTTTATCAATTCCATTCTTTACTCGGTAGGATTTGCCGTTATTACTGTTGTCGTCTGTATTTTCGCTGCCTATCCGTTATCGGTAAATGGTTTTGTCGGGAAAAATTTCTTCATGACATTATTTATTATAACGATGTTCTTTGGCGGTGGGCTTATCCCAACTTACCTAGTAGTGAAAGACCTAGGAATGTTAAACACCCCTTGGGCTATTTTAATACCGGGAGCCGTGAATGTATGGAATATTATCCTGGCAAGGACTTATTTTAAAAGCATTCCTTATGAATTGCATGAAGCAGCAAAGGTTGATGGAGCCTCAGATCTATTAATCTTTTTTAAAATCGTACTGCCGCTCTCGAAACCAATCATCTTCGTTTTAGCGATGTATGCATTTGTTGGTCAATGGAACTCCTATTTTGATGCGATGATTTATCTCGAAGATCCAAAATTGCACCCATTACAATTAGTTTTAAGATCGATATTGATTCAAAACCAGGCTGGTCCTGGAATGATTAGTGATCAGCAGGCAATGGCTGAACTTAAAAAGCTCTCTGAAATGATTAAATACTCATCGATTGTCATTTCCAGTCTGCCACTAATGGTCATGTATCCATTCTTCCAAAAGTACTTCGAAAAAGGTGTCATGGCAGGTTCATTGAAATAATGAGCCGCTAGTATAGAAACATGTAAATACTTACAACAACACTTAGGAGGCTATTTAATGAAAAATGTAAAAAGAGTACTAGCTGTATCACTTGCATCAGTATTACTAGTTTCAGGCTGCAATAACGCTAGTAAAAGTGAAACAGCATCATCAAAAGAATATAAACTAAAGAATGTATCATTTCCTTTAAAGGAAAAAGTGACATTGAATTTTATGACACAAAGCTCGCCATTAGCTCCAGCTGACCCTAATAAAAAGTTAATTTATAAGCGATTAGAAAAGCAGTCAGGTGTTCATATTAAATGGAAAAACTACACCTCAGATGCTTTTATTGAGAAAAGAAACTTAGCAATGGCGAGCGGCGATTTGCCGGATGCCATCCTGGATGCCGGGTTTAATGACCATGATCTATTGAAACTAGCAAAAGATGGGGCAATTATTCCTGTTGAAGATTTAATTGAGAAGTATATGCCTAACCTGCAAAAGGTTCTAGAGGCTGCCCCTGAATATAAAGCAATGATGACGGCACCTGATGGACATATTTATTCCTTCCCATGGATTGAGGAGTTAGGTTCAGGAAAAGAAAGTATTCACTCGGTTGATGATTTCCCATGGATCAATGTGGAATGGTTAAACAAACTAGGTTTAAAAATGCCGACAACAACCGAAGAATTAAAGCAAGTATTGATTGCCTTTAAAACAAAAGATCCAAATGGCAACGGCAAAGCGGATGAAATCCCGATGTCGTTTATTGGGAAGCAAGCAGGCGGGGAAGACCTGGCATTCTTATTTGGCTCATTTGGTCTAGGAGAAAACTGGGATCATACGGTTGTAAGCAATGATGGTAAAGTTACGTTTACAGCATCAGATGAAGGATATAAAGAGGGTATTAAATTTCTCAATGAGTTATATAAAGAAGGTCTAATCGATGTGGAAGCATTTGAACAAGATTGGAACACCTATTTATCTAAAGGTAAAGATAATCGTTATGGTTTATATTTCACTTGGGATAAAGCAAATATTACTGGTATGAATGACAAATATGACCTAATGAAACCGCTAGCTGGTCCAGATGGCCAAGTGAATGTAGCCAGAACGAATGGAATGGGATTTGATAGAGGCAGAATGGTTATCACAAGTTCGGATAAGAACATTGAACTGACTGCAAAATGGATTGATCAATTATATGAACCAAAACAATCTGTTCAAGATAACTGGGGTACGTATGGTGATAAAACTCAACAAAATATTTTTGAATTAGATGAAGCAGCAGGAATGTTAAAACATTTACCTTTATCAGGTACAGCACCAGTGGAATTAAGACAAAAAACAAATATCGGCGGACCATTAGCGATTTTAGATGAGTACTATGGAAAGGTTACCACCAAACCAGATGATGCAGCATGGAGATTAGGGCTAATGAAGGACGTAATGGTTCCTCATATGACTGCAGAAAATATATATCCAAGGGTATTCTTCTCCTTAGAAGATAGCGACAAGCTGACTACCATTGAAACAGATATGTTTGCTTATGTGATGAGAAAACGTGCGGAATGGATTCAAAATGGAAAAGTGGAAAAAGAGTGGGATGGATATTTGAAAGAATTAGACCGTTTAGGTTTACAAGATTGGATAAAAATCAAACAAGCAGGATATGATAGAGCGACAAAATAATAGATTAAAGATTTGGCTGAGGCTGTACAGTACAAGCATACGTACAGCCTTGTTCCAATTTAGTAGGATAATTCCATCTATCAAAATATTAAAAGGAGCGACAAATAATGGAACAATTATATAAAGAAAAGCATCGTCCGCAATTTCATTTCTCACCAGAAGAAAAATGGATGAACGATCCAAACGGAATGGTCTTTTTTAATGATGAATATCATCTTTTTTATCAATACCACCCATTTGGTACGACATGGGGACCGATGCACTGGGGCCATGCGGTTAGTAAAGATTTAATTCATTGGAAACAGCTACCGATTGGGCTGTATCCAGATGAGCATGGAGCGATTTTTTCTGGTAGTGCCATTGTGGATTGGAATAACACATCAGGTTTTTTTCAGGATGGACCTGGGTTAGTGGCCATTTATACTAGTGCTGATAACTATCCAGATTCCGACAGACCACGCCAGCGCCAAAGTCTTGCTTATAGCAATGATAACGGAAGAACGTGGATTAAATACGAGGGAAATCCAATCCTCTCTGATGTCAATATAACCGATTATCGCGATCCCAAGGTTTTTTGGCATGATGAAACGAATAAATGGGTGATGGTATTAGCTACTGGACAATCCGTTACCATTTATACATCGGCTAACCTAAAAGATTGGGAGTTTGCTAGTGAATTTGGAAATAAAGCTGGTTCACATGAAGGCGTTTGGGAATGTCCCGACCTGTTTCGTTTGCCAGTAGATGGTGACAAAAACAAGCAAAAGTGGGTCATGTTTGTCAGCATTGGTGATAACCATGATTTCAAAGAAGGGTCAAGGACCCAGTATTTTGTAGGTCAGTTTGATGGAACAACCTTTGTAAATGATAATTCAGATGAAACAATACTTTGGATGGATCATGGCAGGGATAATTATGCAGGCGTAAGTTGGTCTGATATCCCAGCTGAAGATGGAAAAAGAATTTATATTGGCTGGATGAGTAACTGGCGTTACGCAAATCAAGTACCAACGGAAGAATGGCGGAGTGCGATGACCTTGCCAAGAGAATTATCGTTAACTTCTAGTAAGGAGGGAGTTCGCTTGGTACAGCGAGTGGTACCGGAAATTAATTCGATTCGAAAAGGTACAGAAGTTTTTCAAGATCTAACAATTGGAAAAAACCAACCTGCTATATTTAATCTGTTCAGTCCACTAATGGAAGTAAATATAGAATTAAAAAAACAAACTTCTAATTCCTTTGGTATCGTATTACAAAGTTCCGACGATGAAAAGACAGTAATTCGTTACGATGTGGAAATGGAAAAGTTATTTGTTGACCGTACAGAAGCTGGGGATAATAGTTTTTCAGAATCATTCGCGGCCGTACAAGAAGCTTTTTTAAAGATGGAGAATAATAAAATCAATCTACAAATCTTTATCGATGCTTCATCTATAGAGGTATTTGCTGAAGATGGTAAAGTCGCTTTCACTAGCTTAATCTTTCCAAAAAAACCATATGAACAGCTTGTTTTATTTTCGGATGAAGGAAAGATCCTAGTATCCTCATTAAAATTAACCGAGCTAGATTCCATTTGGGTGAAGTAATTGCATTTTACAGCAAAGCTCTAATCGAATATCTCGAGTTAGGGCTTTGTTTTTGCAGTAAGAATGATTTTTAAACAAAGAAAGGTTGAGGGGAATGAAAACGAATTCATCAGTCATTTGTATCGGAGAATTACTAATTGATTTTTTCTGTACAGATGTGGACATTGACTTAGTTAAAGGACGTAATTTTGAAAAACAGGCTGGGGGAGCCCCTGCGAATGTGTGTGCATCGATTGTGAAACTGGGGGGCAATGCCTTATTCAGTGGAAAAGTTGGCAATGATCCGTTTGGGCATTTTTTAAAAAATGCATTAGATGAAGTGAATGTTGATACCTCCATGCTTGTGCTCGATGATGAGCATCCAACAACATTAGCATTTGTTTCGTTAAAAATAAATGGGGAAAGGGATTTTGTTTTTAACCGTGGCGCAGATGCTTTCTTAACGGAGAACGATCTGGATAAAGAAAGAATAATGGAATCTAGTATTCTACATTTTGGCTCAGCGACTGCTTTATTGGATGATCCATTTCAAACCACTTATTTAAATTTAATGCAGGATGCTAAAAATAAGGGGAAATTTATCTCATTTGACCCTAACTTTAGACATGACCTTTGGAAGGGAAGAAGAGAACAATTTGTAAAGTTGGTAAGAAAGGGAATCGCAATCGCTGATTTTGTCAAAGTCAGTGATGATGAATTAAAGATTATCTCGGGAGTAGATAATTTAACAGAAGGAATCGCTGCCCTTCATCAAATAGGGGCAATAGCAGTAGCCGTTACGTTAGGGAAAGAAGGGACATTGATTTCAAATAATCATCACATCGAAACCATCCCTAGTATTGTAGTTGATGCAATCGATTCTACCGGTGCGGGGGATGCTTTCGTAGGAGCAACGCTTTACCAGCTGGCGAAAGCAGAAGAGCCGAAAAGTGTTTTAGAAGACTTCGCACACCTAAAACAAATCATTTCCTTTAGTAATAAAGTGGGAGCGATGGTCTGCACGAAAGTAGGGGCCATTTCTGCCCTGCCGACCCAAGTGGAAATAAACAGTTTTAAAGATACACTGATTAAAAGCCTTTAAGTCAGGCCCGTTTAATAAGTTTAAGGGAGAGTATGTAATGAAACTAGGTTTTATTGGTTGTGGTGTTATTGCGATGGCACATGTTGAAGGATTGAAAGAGTTAAAAAGAAACGGGATCGAAACATTTGAATTGTCAGCGGTTTGTGATATTCAGCAGGAAAGGGCTGAGCAGTTTGCTTCAGAGGTGGAAAAGCGGTTAGGCAACCGTCCTGCAGTCTATACGGAATATCGTTTGATGTTGGAAAAAGAACAATTAAATGCCGTATCCATCCCGATCAATCATGATTTGCATCATACAGTAGCAGAAGATTGCTTTGCAGCAGGGCTTCATGTACAAATGCAAAAGCCGCTTTCCATTTCCCCGTCTTTCGGCCGGAAAATGATCGCTGATGCAAAAAAGTATAATAGAGTCTTAACATTATCCGAACCCAGCGTATTAGGGGCAGAAAATGTTGCAATTGCTGAGGCAGTAAAAGAAGGTCTGATTGGTCGAGTATCTTTCATAATTGATTATGCAACTGTTACACTAAATCGCGGATTTTTCGCCGGGACGCCATGGCGTCATATGAAAGGGCAAGCAGGGGCGGGCTGGATCAATGATCATGGAGTTCATAGAACTCACTTTTTTACTGAGATTAATGGTTCGATTGATGAAGTTTTTGCCTATACGGAAATTTTTGAAAAAGAATTAAGTAATGGGAATGTAACGGTCAAACCTACGGGAGAAGACACGGCCGTTACGGTCTTCAAGTTTACAAATGGAGGACTCGGTCATTGGATGTGTGCTACATCAGCCCATGGTGAAGGGACCGGAGGTGTGTGGATTTATGGAAGTAAGGGATGCCTTCGCCCTGGGCTTCATGCAACTCTTGAAGATGGGAAAAAAATTCTGATCCCGGAATTGATTGAGCGGTTTGCCCCGAATATCGTTGAACATCCATTCGCTCATTCCTATGTAGAATTATGGGAAGCCATTGCTGAAAATAAAACACCTATTTCGAGTGCGATGAGAGGCCTGGAAGCATTAGGAGTTGTATTTGCTGCTCTTGAATCTGCAACAATCGGCCAGCCCGTTAAAGTACAAGATATACTTAATGGGAAAAAACATGCCTATGAAGATACCGTTCTGGAAGAGATGAAATCAATCTTATCACTGGAACTTAAAGGATTGAGATAATAGAAATAGGTTAGTAAATTAGGTACAGCCCTTTCTTAATTAAAGGAGGGCTTTTCACATTCTCTTCTTCTGTATTCCCCAGGTGCGACCCCGTACTTCTTTTTAAATACTCGATGAAAATAAGAATAAGCCCCAAATCCGCATTCATCTGCAATCTGCTCGAGTGTCATCGAACTATATTTCATCCTCTCAATTGCTGCAGACATACGAATTTCCAGTGCATATTCCATCATCGTTTTACCGATGCTGTTTTTAAATAAATGGACGGATCGAGAGACGCTGAGTCCAGCATGAAGAGCCACCTCTTCTACTTTAAAATTGGACGTTGCATGCTCTTCGATATAGCGCATCATCCGAGTTACCGAGTAGGGGTGATTGATGGTTGTTACTGTCTCTTGGACTGTCCGTTCCAGCGTTAAACAAAGTGCACGTAGCAAATAGCCAGTGAGTTCTTCGTTTTCAATCGATGCCGGGCGGCGTTTTTCCATCATGATATGACGCCATAGGGCGAGCAGTTTTTCATCCAAATCGATTCGCGAGATATCCGGCTTGGTAGAACGGCTCCACCAATCGTCCAGCCAAGTACCATCGCAGACTAAATGATAGTCCCCGCTGATTTGTCCATCCTTAACCAATAATTCATAGTGATCACCTGGTTTAATAAGCAGGAGGTCACCTTTCTCTAAATTTACTTTTCTCCCCTTTACGATAACTTCACAATGTCCTTCTGCTTGCAGGCGAAATAGATAAGAGGGATATCCAGATTTATGTTGCGAATGATAGCCATTAGTGTGAAAGGAATAGCCGCAAAATAATATATTTGTTGTCATATGCTCACCTTCTGGAAAAATAAAATAGCAAAATAGTCGATGTTTCAATTATATCATCTATGTTTCTTTGTATAGAAAAAGTTTAACATGGAATCAAATAAGTAAGGCGTAATCGGACTGAGAAGGAGTAATGAAAATGACAAATAAACCTTATAATTTAGTAATAGTTGGTTATGGCGGGATGGGAAGTTATCACGCGAAGTTATTAAAGGAAAACCCAACCCTATGTGTGGTTGGAACCTTTGATAATTTAGAAGAAAGACGTACAGCATCAACGGTCGATGGATATAAATCGTATGAAAGCTACTTCGCTGTGCTAGCCGATCACGATGTTGATATTGTTCTGATTGCAACGCCAAACGATGTCCATAAAGAAATAGCGATTGCTGCATTGAACGCTAAGAAACATGTTATTTGTGAAAAACCAGTCACGATTTATAGCGAGGATTTAGAAGAAATTATGAAGGTTGCAGAAGCGACTGAGCGTAACTTTATCGTCCATCAAAATCGCCGCTGGGATAAAGACTTTCTTACTATAAAAGAGATATACGATAAAACGATGATCGGCAACATCTTTCACATAGAATCACGTGTCCAAGGAGCCAATGGGATTCCGGGAGATTGGCGTCATCTGAAAGCGCCAGGCGGGGGAATGCTCTTAGACTGGGGTGTCCATTTACTCGATCAACTGCTGTTTATGGTAGATAGTAAGATTACCAGTGTCTATGCCAATTTAAGCTATGTTTTAGGAGATGAAGTGGATGATGGTTTCCAGACAATCATCACCTTTGAAAATGGCTCCACCGCCTTAATTGAAGTGGGGACAACGAATTTTATCCAATTACCTAGGTGGTATGTCAAAGGGACTGCCGGAACAGCGGTGATTAAGGACTGGAGCATGGAGGGCAGAATGGTGACACAAAATTTCGGTGTTGATTTTGAGGCCCCGAAACCAATCCAAGCCGGGCAGGGCTTAACGAAAACAATGGCCCCTCCTTCAGAAGCCGCCGTCAGCACATCTAATTTACCGGGAGTAGCACCAACGATGGAAAGTTTCTACGATAACGTGGTTTCGGTAATTGAAGGAAGAGCTGAACCGATTGTTAAAAATGCGGAAGTGCTCCGTGTCTTACGATTAATTGAAACGATTTTTAAAGCAGCAGAAGCGAACGAAGTGATAAGGGATTTCGATGCGTACAAGGTTGATCCCATTTAAAAGACTGCATTTACCGAAAAGGGTTAAAAATTGTCGATAAGGTAAATGAAAAAGCGTTCCATTGACCGAAAAGGGAAAAATAGAGTCGCCGTGGTAAATGAAAAAGCGTTCCATTGACCGATAAGGGGAAAATAGAGTCTCCACGGTAAATGAAATTGCACAACAACGAGTGGAGTTCAATATTTTCCACCCTATCAGTCAATGTAAGCCGTTTCATTAATTCTATCAATCTCTAAAATTAACTATAAAGTAATCATGAAAAGGAGTCGTTGAACAGATTCAACGTGTCATTATCAATGCAGTAAAATGGGCAGCTCCAGTCAAAAGGGAACGGCCTGTTTATGGAAATGCGAAATCGCTAGAACAAATCAAAGGGGGGCAAAAAATAATGAAAAAGTTAAGAGTCGGAGTCATCGGTTGCGGCAGTATTGCCCAGCATCGCCATTTACCTGAATATCAAGCCAATAAAAACGTAGAACTAGTCGCAGTATGTGATAGTAATGAAGAACGGGCTAACCAAATTGCTGAAAAGTATGAAGTCGAAGCCTACACAAATTATGAAGATTTATTAAGCAGCGGCACCGTTGACGCAGTCAGTGTTTGTACACCAAATTATCTTCATGCTCCAATCTCGATAGCTGCCCTAAATGCAGGATTACATGTCCTTTGTGAAAAACCAATGTCCACTTCTAAACAGGAAGCAGAAGCCATGATTGCCGCAGCCAAAGAAAGTGGGAAAAAGCTAATGATTGCTCATAATCAGCGTTTTGTAGCTTCTCATCAACGAGCACGTCAGTTGATTGCTAGCGGGGAAATTGGCAAAATTTATAGCTTCCGCACAGCATTCGGGCATGGCGGCCCAGAGGGATGGAGTGTAGATGGGAAAGAAAGCTGGTTTTTTGAAAAGGATAAAGCCTTCGTTGGGGCAATGGGTGATTTAGGCGTCCATAAGACGGATTTACTAAGATATGTTCTAGGTGAGGAAATTACCGAGGTGGGTTCCTTTGTTGAAACAAGTGCTAAAGTCTTCGCGGATGTCGATGATAATGCAGTATGTGTTTTAAAAACTGAATCCGGGATTATTGGCACACTTGCAGCAAGTTGGGCTTATGTCAGTAAGGAGGATAACTCGACGATTATTTATGGGGAGAAGGCGATTCTTCGATTAGAGGATGATCCTAATAATTCTCTTGTTGTTCAGTATGTCAACGGTGATGTGGTTAATTATCAACTTGGAAAAATCCAGTCCAATGATGCTGGTGGACAACGGACCACACATGTGATCAACCATTTTGTCGATGCTGTTATACATAATCAAGAGCCACCTGTGCCTGGTGAAGAAGGCCTAAAATCACTAGCGGTGATTTTAGCGGCTTTACAATCAAATGAAACTAAACAAATTGTTAAAGTTAGCGAGCTAGATTAATTTTTCAATAAAGAGAGGGGAATTTCATATGAAACTGGGCGTTTTTACGGTATTATTTGCTGAAAAGTCATTCGAGGAAATGCTTGATACAGTGAAAGGAGCAGGACTGCACGCAGTGGAAATCGGAACCGGCTGCTATCCTGGTAACAATCATTGCGATTTAGATGGGTTATTGGAAAACGAGGAAGCTCGGAAACAATATCTCCAAAAAATCGAGGAGCGCAATTTAACAATCAGCGCATTTAGTTGTCATGGAAACCCGATTTCTCCTGAAAAGGAATTTGCGAAAAACTCGCATGAAACACTCCTAAAGACGATTAAACTAGCCTCACTTCTTGAAGTGCCGGTTGTGAACTGTTTTTCAGGTACAGCAGGGGACCATGAGGGAGCAAAATATCCTAATTGGCCTGTTACTCCATGGCCGAATGAATATGGCGACGTGTTAAAGTGGCAATGGGAAGAAAAACTGATTCCTTATTGGAAAGAAGTCGGCCAATTTGCTAAGGATCATAACGTCAAGATTGGCCTTGAACTTCATGGCGGCTTTTTAGTGCATACACCTTATACACTCTTAAAACTACGCGCAGAAACCTGCGATGCCATTGGTGCCAACCTAGATCCAAGTCACTTATGGTGGCAGGGGATTGACCCTGTTGCGGCGATTAAAATTTTAGCCAAAGAAAATGCAATTCATCATTTTCATGCCAAGGACACGTACATTGATCAGGAAAATGTGAATATGTATGGATTAACGGATATGCAGCCCTACGGGGAAGTGAAATCACGAGCTTGGTCTTTCCGTTCGGTCGGGTGCGGACATAGTCTGAAAGAATGGTCTGACATGATGAGTGCCTTAAGAACCTATGGCTATGATTATGTGGTCAGTATCGAACATGAGGATCCAATTATGTCTATTAACGAAGGGTTCAATCGCGCAGTAACGAACTTAAAATCGGTCTTAATTGAAGAATCAGTCTCGCAAATGTGGTGGGTGTAAAATGGATGGAAGGCTTTAAGAAATGAGGTGTACAAGTGAACAAAAAGTGGTGGAAAGAGAGTGTCGCCTATCAAGTCTATCCCCGCAGTTTCATGGATAGCAATGGGGACGGGATTGGTGATTTAATTGGTGTCACAGCAAAATTAGATTACCTAAAAGAGTTAGGAATAGATGTCATTTGGCTCTCTCCAATGTACAAATCACCCAATGACGACAATGGCTATGATATTTCCGATTACCAAGATATTATGGAAGATTTCGGGACGATGGCTGACTTTAACGAACTGCTTGAAGGCGTTCATCAGCGTGGAATGAAAATAATCCTCGATTTGGTCATCAATCATACGAGCGACGAACACCCATGGTTTATCGAGTCTCGTTCCTCTAAAGACAGCCCAAAACGTGACTGGTACATTTGGAGGGAGGGGAAAGATGGAAAAGCACCGAACAATTGGGAGTCGATTTTCAGTGGCCCTGCTTGGGGATTTGATAAAGAAACAGAACAGTATTTCATGCACATCTTCTCTGCACGGCAGCCTGATTTGAATTGGGAAAACCCTGAGGTAAGGGAAGCTTTATACGATATGGTGAACTGGTGGCTGGAAAAAGGGATTGACGGCTTCCGAGTAGATGCCATCTCACATATTAAAAAGGAACCAGGGTTTCCAGATATGCCTAACCCTGATCAATTAGAGTATGTTCCATGCTTTCCTAAAATGATGAATGTGGATGGGATTGATGAGTTTCTTACAGAGTTTTCGCAAAAAACGATTAAGAACTATGACATCATGACTGTTGGAGAAGCGAATGGTGTCGGCCTAAAAGAAGCAGATCAATGGGTGGGTGAAGAAAACGGCTATTTTAATATGATATTTCAGTTCGAATTTTTAGATTTGTGGGATAAGGATGCAGATGAATCTATTGACGTTCGTAAGTTGAAAAAGGTTCTAACCAAATGGCAGACAGGTTTGGAAGGCAAAGGCTGGAATGCCTTATTTATCGAAAACCATGATCAGCCTCGTCGGGTATCTAACTGGGGAAATGACAAGGAGTATTGGAAAGAGAGTGCCAAAATGCTTGGAGCGCTATATTTCCTAATGAAAGGTACTCCATTTATTTACCAAGGTCAGGAAATTGGGATGACAAACGTCCAATTCCCATCTATTGAAGATTACAACGACGTTGGCATGATTAACTACTATCATGTTGAAACAGCCAAAGGCCGTTCCCATGACGAAATTATGAAGGTTATTTGGGAAAAGGGCCGGGATAATGCCCGGACACCGATGCAATGGGATGCATCTAACATGGGAGGATTTACAACCGCAAAACACACATGGCTGGGAGTAAATCCGAATTATACTGAGATTAATGTTGAGGCACAAATAGATGATCCAAACTCGATTTTATCTTTCTATAAAAATTTGATTCACTTAAGAAAAGAAAACCCAGTGTTTGTTTATGGTACTTACGATCTATTAGTAGCGAATCATCCCAAACTGTTTGTGTATCTTCGCAGTTTGGGAAAGCAAAGGGCGCTTGTTATTAACAATTTTAGTGGGAAATCAACGAGGGTTCGTGTCCCAGGGAGTTTATCGTATTCCAGCTCTGAGCTTGTCCTTACCAATTATGAGCTGGTAGGAAAGAAATTACCGAAAAACTTCACCTTAAGACCTTATGAAACAAGGGTATATATGATAAGGTAATTCATAGAGGGCTGCTAGCCCTTTATTTTTTTTGCAAAAAAATAAAGAAGGGACGATTCATGAGTTGAATCGTCCTTTCTTTACGTCTGTTATGCTACTGACTTATGATTTTCATGACCAGTTTCTTTTCTGCTTATTTTTCTAACAAATGGAACCACCCAACGGTCTAAACCGATTCTTCCTGCATTGTAACCAGCTGTTAAGATGATAAATCCTAAGAAGATGTCTCTAGGGTTATGAGATACTGTTCCTGCTAAGAAGAAGCTGAAGTTCATTACTAAACCAAAGAACATCGCAGTAGTTGTTAAGCAACCTAGAATTAAACCTAAGCCGATTAAAGTTTCGCCCCAAGGTACGATTACGTTGAAGATATCAACGTTTGGCAGTGCAAAGTGTTTCAAGAAGTCAACATACCAGCCAAAAACAACGGCACCATCTGGACCTTTGACTGGATTTGCGATTGCTCCTTTTAAGAAGCCTGCCGCATCGAAGCCGCCGCTAGATAATTTTTCATAACCTGCTGTAATCCAAGAATAGCCAAGATATAAACGTAAGACAGTAAGAATAGCCGCTGCAATTTTATTTTCTCTTAAAAATTTGTTAAACATAATTCATTCCGCCTTTCAAATTTTGTTTGTTCTTTATGATTCCACTATATTCCCTTTTTTTGTTTAGCAATATGGGTATAGTGATAAGTTCACATTTTGTTTGAAATGTTTTGACGAAGGTTTGAACAACGTAATTATTTAATAAAAATTATGTAAATGTTGTAATCGTTTTGATTTGATTGTTATGTATATCATTTTTTGTTATTTTAAAGATAACGCTATGTTTAGTGGGTCTCGAAAAGCACTGAAAGCTGATGCAGAAAAGGGAGAAACCAGAATGAGGATCAAAAAGACAAACTATATATTCATTTGGATGCTCGTATTTAGTCTGATTGTCTTGTCGGAGTTTTTAGATTTATTTTTTCCATCCGTGAGTATTATCAAATTTACTTCGATTTTTATTCTGATAGGCATCCTTCCCTTCCTCATTCAATTTTTAAAAGGATTGAGCAGGAAGGAAGATGAACTTCGTATAAATAAACTAAAACTTAAGAATATTTTTGATACGTTAGATATAGCTATTTGGTCACATGATTTAAAGTCAGACACTTTATTAATTACACCTGGGATTGAAAAATTATATGGGTATTCTTATATCGATTTTTATAAGGACCTAGATCTTTGGAAAAGGGTAATTTATCCGGATGACTTAGCCGTTTTAGATGAGAGAGCGCAAAAATTAGCAAGAGGAGAAGCTGTCACAAGTGAATATCGGATTGTCCGACCGGATGGTGAGGTTCGTTGGATTTCGGATAGAGGATTTCCAACACTTGATGGTAAAGGTAATTTTGTAGATTTTAATAGTGTCCTGTTTGATATTACAGATCGGAAAGAAAGCGAAGATCGTTATCGTAGTTTAGTAGAAATGTCACCTGATATTATCGCTGTGGTCAGCAGGGAAAAAATTGAATATATGAATGAAGCGGGTCGGATGTTAGTCGGGGCATCCAGTCCAGAAGAAGTAATTGGTGAATCGGCCCTGAAATTTGCTTCTTCAAATATCGTTGATTCGATAAGACAAAAAGTAGGCAGTTTGGGGCGCCATAATCAAGAGAAATTAAGATTTGAATTCCAGGTGAATCGCTTAGATGGTCAGACCATTGATGTTGAAATGGCAGCAACTTCCATCTTTTATGAAGGTAGATCCGCTGTGCAAGTGGTCGGAAGGGATATTACGGAGAGAAAGAAAACGGAGAAAACAATTCAGTATATGGCCTTCTACGATTCATTGACAGGTTTGCCTAATCGAAATCAGTTCAGAAACCATCTAAACGAAATCTTAGCTAAACAAGATGACAAAATGCTGGCAGTTTTATTTTTAGATTTAGACCGGTTTAAGATTATTAATGATACAAAGGGTCATACAGTCGGTGATTTCATTCTACAAAAGGTTGCCGCCCGTTTAGCAGCCACGGTGAAAAATGAAGGGGTTGTTTCAAGGCAAGGCGGAGATGAGTTTATTATCCTATTAGAGGGCATTGATAAAGAACGTGCCAAACTTGTAGCGCAGCAAATCCTATCTGAATTCACAAATCCGCTCGAAGTTAATGATCAAGAGTTTTTTGTCACACCAAGTATCGGGATTAGCCTTTACCCTGCCGATGGGGTAGATGTGGAGACCTTAATAAAAAATGCAGACACTGCCATGTATCAAGCCAAGGAACGTGGTAAAAATAATTTTCAATTTTATTCCTCCAATTTAAATGGAATTTCCATTCGGAAAATGGAGATGGAGAATGGATTAAGAAAAGCACTGGAACAGAATCAATTAATGCTTCATTATCAACCGCAAATGTCCTTGATAACAGGAGAATTAGTGGGAATTGAAGCATTAATCCGTTGGCAGCATCCTAAACATGGCCTGATCGCACCGTTAGAATTTATCCCACTGGCGGAGGAAACGGGCTTGATTGTTCCGATTGGTAAATGGGTTTTACGGGAAGCGTGCAGGCAACGAAAAGTATGGGAAACTCTCGGTTTCCACGACTTTCCTATCGCAGTAAATGTCTCGGTTCGCCAATTTGAGGATGACCATCTCATCGAATATATTTCCGCTTTATTGGACGAATTTGATCTGAAGGGCATTCATTTAGAGTTAGAAATAACGGAAAGTATTATGCAAAACCTAGAGAACTCAACGATAATATTGAATGAATTAAAGGAACTAGGTGTCCTTCTCTCAATCGATGATTTCGGAACAGGCTATTCTTCTTTAAGTTATTTAAAGCATCTTCCAATTGATAAAATAAAGATTGATAAATCATTTGTCGATGATATCATTTACCATTCCAATCAAGGGAAAATGGTGAAAACGATTATAGATATGGGTTTAAATTTAAACTTTTCTGTGATTGCTGAAGGAATTGAGACAAATGAACAACTCCATTTTTTAAAGGAAAATGAATGCAAAATTGGTCAAGGTTATTTCTTTAGTAAGCCCATTCCTGCGGATGAGATGGTTGAATATCTATTATCAGGAAATGAAAATAATGGTGGTATCCCAATTTGATTGGGGTACCACTTTTTTGGCTCCATTTCATTCGTCTTTTTGGAAGGAATTTTTTCCCAATAAATTAATTTCCCCACTTCATGAATACCTTTAAGGTACAGCAGCTACCAGGCGTGTTTGGGTTTGGTTGAGTGAATAGTTCGAAGTCGATACCAGTTGGGGTAAATTTTGTGGTAACAGGGACTTTTAAACCGATGCTACTAATTAAATGATCAACATTCGCCGTTTTTCCTTGCTGGGCTGCAGTCATCATTTTGCGAGCAAAGTCTGAATCTCCTAGTCGATCAAGCAAAATACTTCCTTGCTCCATTAATAGCCGAAAGGATTTAACAGACTTCTCAAATATTTTCACATCTACTGGCGGATAACTCCTGGGGAACGTCTGCCCCACTAATTGAGGCGGATAAACGGGCAATGGAGGATAGATTGGGTAGTGATAAGGGTAATAATGCATGGGTACTCTCCTTCCATATTTAAAACACAAGGCAGAATAAAATATGAAATTTTTGCGGATTTGGTTCCCTTGAATAAAATCCCAAACCAATCAACGCGTAATTGTATTTATTAGGTTCTCGAAATTTCTTAAGCCCCCAGCTAAATAAATGTGGTATTCTTGATAATGGAGTTTACCCAATTAAAGTGTAATGGGGTGAGAGTTTTTGTTGCAAAAGTTAAATAAACAACTAGAAAGAATTATGCCATTAATCACTCCGGTGGGTGTGTTGACTGGGGTATTGTTCAGTGTTCACTTAAAGGAATTTTCCTATTTAATTCCATGGATTTTTGCATTTATGACCTTTGCTGGCAGTTTAGGTTCTAATTTCCGTTCATTAAAAGAAGTAATTGTTCATCCGTTTCCAATTATTATTGCCATGGCTATTCTCCACGTCCTGATGCCAATTTGGGCCTGGGGTGTGGGTCATATTGCCTTTTCCGGCGATATTTTTACGATAACCGGACTTGTTTTGGGCATGGTCATTCCAACAGGAGTAACTAGCTTCATGTGGGTGGCCATTTACAAAGGAAACATTCCATTGGTCTTATCGATTATTTTGATTGATACGTTGCTTTCACCAATTATTGTTCCATTTTCACTTTCGTTATTTATAGGTGGAAAAATTGAAATGGACTTTTTTAATATCATGAAGGGTCTATTGGGGATGGTCGTGGTTCCTTCCCTCATTGGGATGTACCTAAACCAAGTGACAAAGGGGAGAATTAAAGACCAATTAGGGACTCGGCTTGCTCCCTTTTCGAAAATCAGCATTGGATTTGTAGTCATGCTTAATGGGGCGGTTGTCGCACCCTATTTAAAACATATAGACCTTAAACTAGTGGGGATTACCCTAACTGTCTTTATGATTGCGCTGACTGGTTATTTGTTTTCATTTATTATTGGGAGATTTATAAATGGTGGGCGAGATACTGTCATTTCGCTAACATTCACTGGCGGAATGAGGAATATCAGTGCAGGTGCAGTGATTGCCATTACTTACTTCCCGGCTGCAGTTGCGGTACCGGTAGTTGTCGGTATGTTGTTTCAGCAAATCCTTGCCTCGTTAAATGGGTATTTTCTTAATCGATACTATAATAAAAAAGTCGAAAGGCAAGAATCTATTGCGTTATAAAATTGTGTTTTAAACGAAGAAATCCCCTCGGAATCATTTGCGAGGGGATGTTTTTTGAGGGAACACCCTCACAAGTAGAGATTACTTGGTTGCATACTTGATAATTCCGGATAAATAAATGGAGCAGTCTCTTTGCACAACTTCTCTTAATTTTATTTTGCCATCTTTTACTAACTCACTAACCAAGCCATCAATAAGTGTTTCATCTTCTTTTGCAGCCTTTGGAATCTCAATTGAAAATAAATTACTCCGACTGGAAGAGTGTAGATCTTTTAATAATTCAGATTTATTCATTAAACAACCCCTTTACTATAACTTCGACGGAAAGGGGCTTTTCTCCTTTGAAATTAAACAAATATTAAGTCTCCATCAAAATAAACTACTCTTTTGTTAGTTCTTCCTCAAAGAAAAAGGTATTGGGATGTTCATTGACAATGTAAGAGTATCGTTTCATGTTTTTTACATATTGAGATTTATGGATGGTTACTGATTCACCCGAAGAACGGATATGAACTTCATCGCCATCATTAAACATGCATTTCTTCATTGTTTCATCCTTTCAAACCAGGGTTAATTGAAAGTTAAGGGGACATAATCTGTTCTTCTTGCCAGCATCTATGCTGGCTATTTTATTATTTCCTATGCATCAAGATCTATATGCTGAAATTTGCTTACTTGGAACAGACCCTTATCTGTTAGCTTTAGTTCCGGTATGACAGGCAGTGATAAAAAAGAAATCGTTAGAAAGGGGTTAAAGTGGTTGTTTGCACCTAGCTCTTTGAGAGCAAGATTGATCTCATTTAAACCTTCATAAACCACCTGATACGGGCGATCAGACATCAAACCTGCAATGCGAAGTTCCAATGAGGCGATCACTTCCCCATGATTGACAACCACGAGACCCCCTTGGATATTTTTAATTGCCTTGGCAGCAACTACCATATCGAAATCAGTCGTTCCGGCCATAATAAGATTATGGGAATCATGGGCAATGGTTGTGGCGATGGCTCCTGATTTTAAACCTAAACCTTTGACGATCCCTAAACCGATTTGATTTTTCAGATGATGGCGCTCAATCACTACCAACTTTAATTGGTCATTGGTAATGGAAGGTTGAAATAACCCCAAATCACTCCTATCAACTTTTTCAATTACATGACGCGTTACCAAGCTATTGGGAGTAATTTCAATTATATTTGCGTGGTTTGTTTTTAATGGCATTTGAAAATCATTTTCCGTAAGCGAACGGTAACGAACGGAATGTCTTAACCTTTCAGTTTCAACCAAAGTAGGATTCTGTGATTCAATAACTAGCCTTCCATTCTCAACTACTGCCCTGCCATCTTTAAAAACGGTTGTTATCTTTATTTTCTCCAGATCATCGAATAGGAAGAAATCTGCTTTGTATCCAGGTGCAATCGCCCCCTTAGACTCGAGCCCAAAGCATTCGGCAGCATTGATCGTTGCCACTTGTATCGCAATGATTGAAGATAAACCTGAAGCAATCGCAAGCCTAACGTTATGATCAATACTGCCATCTTGGATGAGGTCATCTAAATGCTTATCATCCGTTACAAATAAACATCTTCTTGCATTGCGCTCATTGACGACCGGAATTAATTGCTTTAGGTCTTTTGCAACCGTACCCTCGCGGATCATTAAGTACATACCTCTACTGAGACGCTCTTTTGCTTCAGCAGCCGTTGTGCTTTCATGATCTGTTCGAATACCTGCTGCCATATATACATTCAAATCATTGGGAGACAACCCTGCCGCATGACCGTCAATTTTTTTGCTAAATTGTTTTGCTGTTAAGATTTTATTGAGCATATCTTCCTCGGCCTTTAGGACAGCTGGGAAATTCATGACCTCAGCTAATCCTAGTACCCGTGGCTGCTGATAAAATGGCTTTAAATCTGCTGAATGTAATGTTGCCCCCGAATTTTCAAATTCGGTCGCAGGGACACATGAAGGAAGCATGAAGAAAAAGTCAAACGGTAAGTTTTTAGAGGAATCAAGCATATATTGGATCCCGTCAGCTCCTAATACGTTGGCGATTTCATGAGGGTCTGCAATGGCGGTGGTTACGCCGTGCGGAAGAAGGACCTTGGCAAATTCGTTAGGTGTGACCATTGAGGATTCAATATGAACATGACCTTCGATGAAAGCAGGGGAGATATAACGGCCTTTTGCATCAATCACCCTATTTCCCTCATAGTCTCCGATACCCGCAAAGTATCCATCCACAATCGCTAGATCACCTTCGATTATTTCTCCATTAAAGACGTCGATAATTTTGCCGTTTTTAATGACAGTATCTGCTGGTTCTCGTTTAGATGCTACAGAGATTCTTTTTTTTAATTGGTTTTCCTCCATAGAACAACATCCTCTTTTGTCAATTTAATACTCCACTTTATCATTTGCATTCTCCCAGGTTCTAAACGGCAAATCTCCATTCGTTGGAAAAAATTTTTGCATTTGTATTTTACGATTTTCAACGGGAAGGGAGAGTTGGTCATAAATAAATTGGTCATCGAACCCGATCTTTGCCGCATCTTGCTTCGTGCAAGCATAATAAACAGCTTTAGGGCGTGCCCAATAAATAGCGCCAATACACATCGGACAAGGTTCACAGCTGGTATATATTTCACAGTCGGTAAGCTGAAAGTCGTTTAAAAATCGGCACGCATCCCGAATGGCTTGCACTTCGGCGTGTGCAGTTGGATCGTTTGTTGCAGTTACTTCATTTTTACCCATACCAATTATTTTTCCATCTTTGACGACAATTGCTCCAAAAGGTCCGCCTTGTTTCGTTAACACATTAGTTAAGGCCAGTTCAATCGCTTTTTCCATAAAGTGCAAATCTGACATAGAACCTCTCCATTCTATTTTTCAATTAGTCTATTTTTCACAATGAAAAAAAATGACAGGGGCCTCGCTAATATTGTTCGACTAACTTCTATAAATCAACCCGGTCATTAGAAAATTGAAAAAGAACTTAGGTGTATTTTGATGGGTCTATCAATATATATAGTGATAAATAGCTTGAAAAGAATAGGGGGTCTTAAATGGAAAGGACACAGGTTGAGATGTTACGAGCTCGGTATGAAAGGGTAGTTTCTTTTGAGGGATAAATGCGGGGTCATCGCAGTCTATCTAGCGGCGGGCAAGAGCCGCCGGATGGGGGTTAACAAGCTGGCACTCCCTTTTGGCAAGAAAACAATTGGTCATTCAGTATTAGAAAAGGCAGTGAATTCTAAACTGGATTATACGATAGTTGTGAAAAGGGAAGAGGATGAGCTCGATTGGATTGACGACACCCTTTTTGCCCCACCCTTCCGGGAACGGTGGAAAACTGTTATTTGCCGAGAAGCAGATAAAGGGCAAGCCCATTCCTTGCAATCTGGGTTGCTGGCTGCGATGGAAATGGAACCAAAGGGAATCATGGTCCTTCTCGCTGATCAACCTCTCCTACCTTTAGGAATCATCAATGAGTTGGTATCCCGATACCTACAGCAAGATCATGTACCATTCCTAGCCGCCAGTTTTCAGGGGATTCCAAGACCACCGATCATTTTTTCACCACAAATGGTTCCTGAATTACTGAAATTAGAGGGCGACGCAGGCGCACGACAGCTTTTTAAAAAAAGGAATTAACCGGGATGCTGGTTGATTATGAAAACGAAGCGGACTTTTTTGATGTCGATACAAAATATGACTATCAATGGCTGAAAGGTTGTGGGCACGGGTGGTGAATCGTCAGGGGACTTCCATCGAGGAATTAAATCAAATGAATAAAGAAGAGTTTGTGAGTAAACTAGGCTGGGTGTTTGAGCACTCCCCATGGGTGGCCGCGATGTCGTGGGGGAGTCTGCCCTTTAAATCCCGCGAGGACCTCTTACAATCTATGGTGACGATGGTTGGAAATGCCGATCGTACCTTGCAATTGGCCCTGCTTCGTGCCCATCCTGATCTCGGTACTAGATTAAAAATATCAGAGGTATCGCAAAAGGAGCAAGCTGGTGTAGGTCTTGATAAGCTCTCGACAAAGGATTATGGGGAGTTTGTTTCACTCAATCAAAGATATGTTGAGCAATTTGAGTTTCCTTTTATTATGGCTGTTAAAGGACAAAACAAGGAAGCAATTTTAGCTGCAATGAAAGAACGAGTGGGCAATACCTATGAACAAGAATTTCAGACAGCTTTAAATGAGGTTTATAAAATTGCCAGGTTCCGCATAAATGATGTTATTCAATAAAGGAGATGATGAGATGAAGAGAACGATGCGCTATGGAAAGGATGATGTTTGGGTTTACCGTACCTATGCAGCCCCGCTTACAGGAGTCCGTTCGATTCCTGAATCAGCCTTTACGGGCCGACACAATATTCTTTTTGGAATGAAAGTGAAGGTAGCAGTGGAAGGGGATGCCTTCTTAACATCCTTTAAAGATGGAGATAATACCTTAGTGGTAGCAACCGATTCAATGAAAAATTTCATTCTTAAGCACGCTGGCGATTATGAAGGTTCGACACAAGAAGGGTTCCTAGAATTCGTCGCCCGCCGTTTTCTTGAGACCTATCCACATATGAGTGCTATTGATATTTCCGGCGAACAAATCCCCTTTGACGAGCTTCCAGTGCCGACGAAAGGTCGTTTTGAACCGAGTCCATTGGTGTTTCGCTATTCATTAAATGAACAGTCTGTTGCTTCCGTTGAAGTGAAGCGCTCCGGAAAAGAGATCATTACAGCCGATCATCTCAGCAGTTTGAAAGGACTAAAGCTTCTAAAAGTACGAGGCAGCTCATTTTTCGGCTTTGTAAAGGATGAATATACAACATTACCTGAATCTTACGACCGGCCGCTGTTTATTTTTTTAAATATCGGGTGGCGCTATAACGATTTCGAAGGAGCTCGAGGAAGTACAAAAGATGGGTATGTTGCAGCAGAGCAAGTCAGGGATATTGCTTATACCGTTTTTCATGAAGAGAACTCTCCTTCCATTCAAAATTTAATCTACCGGATTGGTCTTCGGATATTAAAGCGCTTTCCGCAGTTAGTGGAAGTTCGTTTTGAATCCAATAACCGTACCTGGGAAACCATTTTAGATGATATTCCTGCCTCACAAGAAGGAAAAGTTTTTACCGAACCGCGTCCTCCGTTTGGGTTTCAATGTTTCTCCATGACACGTGAGGATTTAGAAAATCCCGGGAAACACCGATATGACTGGAAAAGTAACTACCCATGTCCTTGATTTAAGTTTGGGAAAACCGGCTAGTGGTGTGTTAGTGGAATTGTGGCGGGTAGGTTCAGACAATAAGTTCGAAGTCCTTCTAACTACCTATACGAATGAAGATGGCCGCGTCAATCACCCTCTCCTTGAGGAGTGCAATATGAATAAAGGAATCTATGAAATTCGTTTTCATGTTGGAGATTATTTTCGGAGAAACGGCACTTTCCTCGAGGAGCCTTCATTCCTGGATTGTGTTCCCGTTCGCTTCGGCATTTCAGAACCCGCCTCCCACTATCATGTTCCATTGTTGATTTCCCCTGGTGGGTACAGTACGTATCGCGGGAGTTAAGGAGGGTCATGAAATTGAATGAACTTTGGGTGAAGAATGGGCTAGTTTTTACCGACGAGGGCTTTCGAGAGGTAAACATTCGAGTCATTGAAGAGCGTATAGACTCTCTTGTGAAAAATGAAGGAGAGCCGTGGAAAGAGGAATCAGATACGATGATTGATGCAAGCGGCTGCCTGGTGGTTCCTGGCTTTATTGATGCCCATGTCCATTTCAATGACCCGGGCAGAACCGATTGGGAAGGAATCGAGACAGGAAGCCGTGCTGCGGCTATTGGCGGGACTACAACTATTTTTGACATGCCGCTGAATTGTGCTCCCTCAGTTACTAATTTTAAGAGTTTGCAAGATAAAAAGAAGTATTTAACAACCATGTCATCTATCGATTATGCGCTTTGGGGAGGAATGACAGACACGAACATCAAGAACCGCCATGATCTCTCGCAAATGAGTGAGGGCATCATTGGCTGGAAGGCGTTCATGAGTGAAAGCGGGATTGAGGATTTCAAGTTTGTATCGCCGGATGGGTTGAAACAAGCGATGAAGGCTGCAAAGGAGCATGGGAAAATTCTTGCCCTCCATGCGGAATGGGATGAGGAGATTAATAAATTGACTGCTTTATATAAAAATAGGGCAGAGATGAATGAACGAAAGGCCTTTCTCGCGAGCAGGCCTATATCGACAGAAGAGAAAGCAGTATGTTATGCCCTAGAGCTTGCTGCAAACTATGGAACAGCCTTGCATTTTGTTCATATCAGTTCAGCGAAAGTAGTCGGACTTATCGAACAAGCTAAAAAAAGCGGAGTAGATGTTACGGTTGAAACCTGCCCGCATTATTTAATTTTTGATGAAAAGGATTTTTTAGAAAAAGGTGCCATTCTCAAATGTGCACCGCCATTAAGACCGCGCGAAGAGGTCGAAGGGCTCTGGGACTGTATTCAAAAAGGGTGGATTGATACGATTGGCTCTGATCATTCCCCGTGTCTTTATTCTATGAAAACAACCGATTCGATATGGGATGCCTGGGGTGGGATTCAAGGCGTTCAATATACGTGGCTTTCGCTTCTTGATGAAGCCCTTAAGCGGGGAATAGACCTAGGTGAAATTTTACAATTAGGGACATCAAATGTAGCTGAACGGTTTGGTATTGCTAATCGAAAAGGTCAAATCCGTCCAGGCTTAGATGCGGACTTAGTGTTGATACGCTTAGATGAATCAACGGTTGCTGATAAACAGTCATTGGCTTTTCGAAATGCATACTCACCCTATGAAAATAAGGAGTTTTTGCTCAGGATAAAAAAAACTATTTTACGAGGAAAGGTCATTTATGATGATCAATTCGGGGTGATGAAGGAGAAATTAGGTGTCTGCCTTTAAGCAAGGGAGGGCGAGTGATGAAGCAGTTCCCTAATAATTTGGCTGAAGCCATTGAGTGGCTCAGTTCGATTGGCGCAGTAAGTAAAGGCGGAGTGACTCGGCTCCTCTATTCCAAACCTTGGAAAGAAGCGCAGCAAGCATTACGGGAATGGATGGAGCTGCTCGGGCTTGAGACAAAGTTCGATTCCATTGGAAACCTATTTGGACGACTGCCGACTGTAAGTCCAGAGGCTCCAACAATCCTTGTTGGGTCTCATGTTGATACAGTGGCTTCCGGGGGTAAGTACGATGGTGCCTATGGAATTATTGCTGCCGTCCTAGCTTTAAGCCATCTAAAAAAAGAGTATGGCCAGCCGTTGCTAAATCTCGAAGTGGTTTCGTTTTGTGAAGAGGAGGGTAGCCGTTTTCCGATTGCCTGCTCGGGGTCAGGGCTGGTGACAGGAACCTATTCTTTTACCGATTTAATCGGTGTGAGGGATTCGGATGGAATGGGCTTTGAAACTGCGATGAAAGAGGCAGGTTTTGGGCTTGAAGCTGATAATTACACGGTCCGTAACGATATTCATGCATTCATTGAATTACATATCGAACAAGGACCCAGCCTTGAAAAACTAGCGAAGTCGATTGGCATTGTTCAAACCATTATTGGTCAAAAACGCTTTCGAATCACAGTAAAAGGCGAACCCAATCATGCTGGTACAACACTAATGAAATGGCGAAAAGATGCCTTGCGTGGCGGGGTGTTAATGATTCATGAATTATATGAACTGGTTCAAGAATATGATGAAGATTTGGTCACGACGGTGGGTCAGCTGTTTGTAGAGCCGAATGTTTCAAATGTCATACCTGGTCAAATCGTTTTTACAGTCGATGCCAGGCATCCAGTCGAGTCTGTTTTAAGCTCCTTTTGTGAACGATTTACCAGTCGATTTCTTGAGATTGCCGCATCAGCGGGGCTAGAGATGGAGATGGAAAAATGGCATGAGGTTCTTCCAGTTCAAATGGATCCAAGCCTAAATGAAAGGATAGAGACGATTTGCGTAAAGGAAAAGGTCACCTATCATGTGATGAACAGCGGGGCGGGGCATGATGCTCAGTTGTTTGCTCAAATTTGTCCAACTACTTTGATTTTTGTCCCAAGCCAGGGAGGAATCAGCCATTCACCATTGGAATATACATCCCCCGCCGACTTAGATAAGGGTCTTGAAGTACTAATCCAATTATTACATCAACTAGCGTATCCACAGCAAAAAGGAGGAGCATTATGAATCAGGATAAGGAAAGGTTGGTCCGGTGGATTGAAGAACACCAAATTGAAATGATTGATTTTTTAAAAAGGATCGTGCAAGTTCCGTCGGATAACCCGGCAGGTGACTGTTACCCGATTGCTGCATTTTTACAGGAACAGCTTCAAGAACTCGGCTTTGAGGAGGTTTCGTTATTAGAGGTAGACCAGGAAGAAGTAAATGCCGCTGGAATGATTAGTTTGGCTAACGTCCTTAGTAGGACCGAGTTTGGGAACGGAGAAGGAACGTGCGTCGCCTTAAATGCACATGGTGATGTGGTGCCACCGGGGCTAGGCTGGAGTGTCGACCCATACGGCGGGGAAATTATTAATGGAAAGATGTATGGGCGTGGTGTGGCTGTTTCCAAATCAGATATTGCTGCCTATTCCTACGCCGTTTTAGCCTTGAAAGCTGCGGGAATTAGTCAACAGTTGCAAGGGAAAATCGACCTTGCGTTTACGTTTGATGAAGAAACAGGCGGAGAATTAGGCCCTAGGCGACTGCTTGAACAAGGATCTATAAGTCCTGATATGGCGATTGCGGCTGGCTTTACCTATTCAGCGGTTAATGCTCACAATGGCTGTTTACATTTTGAAGTGAGAACAACTGGGAAGTCTGCCCATGCCGCCCTGCCACATACAGGAATCGATGCGCTTGAGGCGACGACAAAGATATTAAATGGCCTATATGAATATCGTCAGACTCTCGCGGCTAAAAAATCTTCTGTGCCCGGGATTGACCATCCAACCTTGGTTATCGGACTAATTTCAGGTGGAATTAACACGAATGTCGTGCCCGATCAATGTACGATAAGGGTCGACCGAAGATTAATTCCAGGTGAAGATGGAGCACAAGCGGAAGCGGAATTTAGAAAAGTCGTTGAGGAAGCAGTTCAGGCAACCGAAGGAATTAAACTAGAAATTCGAAAAATCCTTCATGCAGAAAGCTTCGGACCTGTTCCGGAAAATTCCCCACTAATTGCCGCATTATCGTCGAATTGGCAGTCCATTATGAAGGGCAAGGGTGAATTAGCCATTAACGGAGTCCCAATCTATGCCGATGCCCGCCATTTTTATGAAAAAGGCATACCGACGATTATGTTTGGTGTCGGCCCAAAAAGGCTTGAAGATGCCAATGGGCACCGGGCTGATGAAAATATTCGTTTAGAGGATTTAATCGATGCCACCAAAATAATTGCTTGTACACTTTATGATTTGCTTGGGGAGGGAAGGGTTAACTAATAGTAGTAAGTTAATTTTATGGAAAAGGGAGTAGATTTTACGAAAAGGGGAGTGAATTTTACAAAAAACGAAATTATTCTACGAAAAGGAGAATTAATTTTCCGATAAATGTAAAATAACTTCCAAATAAGGGAACGGTTATATAAATAGCAGCCAAGTGAATAAATAAGCCCATCAAAAGATTTGTTAAAACAACATGAGACTCGCCAATCAAACGGCGGGTTTCCTTTACTTTATTGGTCTATAATTGTATGAGGGATATCGGGTGAATTATAATGGTTATATCATCTCTAGGAGGTATTTATGAATAAACTATTTGTCGACCAAACGATTGAAATCAATGCTTCGGCTTCAAAGGTATGGGAGGTTCTTACGGTCAGTGAGTACAATAACCATTGGGCGACTGAATTTTCAAGCGGTGGACCACAGTTTCATCTCGACTCCACTTGGGAGCTTGGCAGTCCTGTTCTATGGAAAGGCGAGGATGGGACGGTCATAGTTGAAGGGAACGTGACAGCTAACGAACAAAATAAGATCCTCCGCTTTACAGTATTTGACGTTCGGAGCGCGGAAAAGGCACTTGTTACCGAAGAAGACGGGATTACCTTCCACTTGTCTGAGAAAAATGGAAAAACGACTCTGCATATTTTACAAGGAGATTTCTCTGTGATACCGGAAGGGAAGAAATATCGCGATTTAAGTGCGGAGATTTGGGACAAGGTGCTACCTAGTATCAAAAAAATGGCGGAAGCAGCTAATTAGTTTTTCCGTAAAACTTATATTCTTATTGGGCTAGGAAACTTATCACCCTAGCTCTCTTTGTTATGGTAAACTTTTGTTAAAAAGGAGTCCGCTGGATATGAAGATAATTGACCTACATTGTGATGCTCTAATGAAACTTCAAGAAGCTAAGGGGGCGTTGCGATACGCTGACGCACCTGAATTACAAACAAATAAGACTCGATTACAACTGGGCCAAATCAAGGTGCAGTGCTTTGCGATTTTTATCGAACCGGATATTAAAGGGGATCAGAAATTTCAGGTTGCGCTCGAGCAAGTTGATTATTTTTACAAGGAAGTGCTTGGTAAAAATCCGGATATGGTCCATATCAAGGACTGGGCGGATTTTGATGATTTAAAAATTGGTCAAATTGGGGCCATGCTGACGCTTGAAGGGGTGGACCCGATTGGCAATGATATAGCTAAGCTCCATATTCTTTACCAACTCGGGGTACGTTCTGTTGGTTTGACATGGAATCAAGCCAATCTTGCCGCAGATGGTGCTGGTGAACCGCGCGGCGCTGGGTTGACCCTTTTCGGTAAAGAAATTGTGGAGTTTAATAACGAGCATCAAATCTTGACCGATGTTTCCCATTTAAGCGACAAGGGGATTTGGGAAGTCATTGAATTAGCCAAGTATCCGATTGCGAGTCACTCGAATGCACGAGCACTCTGCAACCATTTGCGTAACTTAACAGATGAACAGGCGCAGGCGATGTTTGCTAAAGGCGGGTTGATTCATGTTGTCTACCATCCACCTTTTGTAAAAGAATCGGGCGAAGTAACGATTCCGGACCTTGTGAAACATATTGATCACTTTTGCGCATTAGGCGGGGTCAAACAGATTGGATTCGGCTCAGATTTGGATGGGATTGCAACCTTTATTACTAATTTGGAAGATGCCTCGAAAAGCCAAAATCTTATTAATGAGCTATTAAAATATTACAGTGAAGATGTTGTCCGCGGCTTTGCCTATCAAAACTTCTTGGACCATCGACCAGGGGTTGGACGATGAAGGTTTGAGAAAAGGGAATGAGCTTTGGAAAATTGCCGACAGTAAAGAAAAACGATTTTTTAAAGAGGAGTATATAAATTGTACATTACAGTAAAAGAGACAGCAGAATATTTATCGGTTCCAGAGGCTACCGTAAAAAGTCTAATCCAACAAAAGAAAATTCGCGCCCTATTTGATGGGGAAGAGTACCTAATCTACAAAGAACAATTCAGCACCCACCTAAAACAAATGGAAAAATACAAACAACTCATCGAAGAAATCCTAAACGAACCTATCCCAGAAAGCATCGACGTAAAGGATGAGGATTAATATTTAGAAGTTGGTGCCACTTAAATGGTGCCTGACACCATTCGTGGACAAATCCGTGGATTTGTCCATACGGGGTGGACGTAGTGGTGATGTGGTGCCTTACACCAATTGGAGGTTAAGTATGGAAAATATTTTTATGAAAAGGGTCTATGAGCCCTACGACGAATCGGATGGATGCCGTATTTTAATTGACCGCTTGTGGCCGAGGGGGATTTCGAAAGAAGCGGCGAAGCTTTCGTTTTGGCATAAAGACCTAGCTCCTAGCAACGAACTGCGGAAGTGGTTTTGTCATAAACCTGAGTTATTCGAAGAATTTCGTCACAGATATCTTGATGAACTTCGAACGGAAGAACAGAAGCAAGAATATATACGGCAAATCTTTGAAACGGCAGTGCAGGGCCCAGTAACGCTCTTATATGGAGCAAAGGACCCAGTACATAATCACGCATTGGTATTGATGGAGGAACTAGGCAGATTAGCTGAGATGGAACGATGAAATAGGAGTGATGTCCGGCGTACGGTGCCCGCGAAGGCTGAAAAAAATGGATAAACGGTAACCATAGGAAGTGGATGGTGCCCGTTAAGCGCAAAAAATCCCCTCCACGGTAACTTGTCAATGCGACTAATGCCCGTGAAGCATAAAAAATAACCTCCATGGTAACTAGTCCACACGACTAATGCCCGTGAAGCGCAAAAAATCGCCTCCACGGTAACTAGTCAATGCGACTAGTGCCCGTGAAGCATAAAAAATCGCCTCCACGGTAACTAGTCCACGCGACTAATGCCCACCAACCATAAAAATAAACCAAACGGGCTTCAGTCCTCTATTAATCTCTGCGGAAACGGCCCATTACTTCCATCGTCTGCATTATGTTTACAAAAGCTTTCGGATCTACCGTTCTAATCGCATGTTTTGTTTCATTTAATTCGTATTTGGTGATCACCGTAGTTAACACCTTTTTGGGCTTATGGGTGTATGCACCTTCTGCATCCGTTACCGTAACGCCACGAGCGTGCAAATGAATTAGTGCATCCGTCAGCTCCTCAAACTTTTCCGTCACAATCGTTAGCGTTAGCTTATTTTGATTCGTGTACACCATATCTACGGCACGGCCGGACACATAAATCGTAATGATTGTATAAAGAGTGATCCCCCATCCAAAAATCAGTCCGGAAGTCCCCACCACCAAAAAATTCATACAAATATTTAAAAAGCCCACCTGCAGGTTCCTTTTTTTCGCGAGGGTGAGACTAACAATATCCGTTCCGCCAGTCGAGCCTCCAATCCGAATGATAAGGCCAACTGCAATACCATAAAGAGCCCCTCCAATGATGGAAGAAAGAAGAATGTCTTTGCTAATGGCGTGAATGGGAATAAATTTCATACTCATTGATAAAACAAAAACAGCATAGCCTGTCAGCAAAATGAACTTTTTACCTAAGTATTTTACTCCTAATAGAAATAAAGGAATATTGATAAGCAAAATAATCGACCCTGTATTGACATCTAAAAAATGGTGAATAAAGAAGGCGATGCCTGTGACACCACCAGATGTTAGCTGATGAGGAATAAGGAAGGTGTTAAAGGCAAATCCGAATAACATAGAACAAAGTCCAATGACAATCATTTGAAAAAACAATCGCAACAATAATAACACCTCGATTATATTGTGGTGCTTTCATGGTGTTATTTTGTCCGAAGGGCAGGTAGTTTATTTTCAAAAAAAAACGCCCTTCAAATAAGGCGTTTTAAAAATTAAATAACATAAAGGAAAACGGTTAAAAAATGAGCCAAACTCCCAAGTAATATAAAGATATGAAAAATCTCATGGAATCCCATATATTTTGACTTTAAAAACTTAGGCTTTGCACCGTAAATGACCCCGCCAATGGTATAAAAAATTCCCCCAAGAATGAGTAAAAATAATCCAATCGGGTTTAAACTGCTAGTTAGCGGCGAGAAAACAAACACAATCATCCAGCCCATGGCTAAATACAGGGCAGTAGAAATCCAGCGCGGGCAATTAAACCAGACCATTTTAAAGACAACCCCGCTAATCGCAATCCCCGAGATAATCGAAAATAGAATGGCGCCTATTTTTCCGTTCAGGCTTATAAAACAAAAGGGTGTGTACGTACCGGCAATTAAAATGAAAATCATCGAATGGTCCAGCCTTCGTAAAAACGCAATGACTCGATCCTGAGCAATCACCATGTGATAGGTAGCCGATGCCGAATAAAGCAGAATCATGCTAACCCCGAAAATAATCACTGCAGTAATGGCAGTCGGTGAATGAGTCGTAGATGCCGCCTTGATAACCATCGCAAGAAGCCCGACAAAAGCTAAAACGGCACCGGCTAAATGGGTTAGTCCATTGATTGGTTCGCGAATATAATTGTTCATTTTAATTGCCTCCCAGCATTGCATGTAGTTTTGATAACTACTTATAATAATACCTATATATCATCATCTAGTCAATGCATATATCTTAAGGTATAATAAAAAAATAACGACAATGAACGGGGTTAAACGAATGGAAAATATCCAACAAATTATTGAGAAACTCGGCTTAGATGTAGGCTTAACTTTAGATGAGATTCCACAAATAGATTTATACATGGACCAAGTGATTCAGTTGTTTGAAAACAAATTCAACGAAACGAAGCGGAATGAAGACGACAAGGTTCTCACCAAAACAATGATTAACAACTATGCAAAAGGCAAACTCATTTTTCCAATCCAGAATAAGAAGTATTCAAAAAGGCACCTCATCCTAATGAGCTTGATTTACCAATTAAAAGGGGCACTTTCCATCAATGATATTAAAGTGACACTTCAAGGGATAAATCAAAAAATTATCCAAGAGGAGATGGAGTTAGAGTCCTTTTATTCTAGTTATCTGAATTTAACACGACAAAATGTCGAGGATTTTAAAGCCGACATTTCGGAAAGGGTAAAGGATGTGAATGAAGAGATTACTGAGGTTGAAAAAGGAAACTCAGCCGATCTTGAACAGGTGTTAATGATTTCCTCACTTGTTCATATGAGTAATTTATATCGGAAAGTCGCCGAAAAGTTGGTTGATGACATGACTGTAGAAAAAGAAGGAAAGCGTCACAAATAATTATTGACGCTTTTCGTATTTTTAATGGAAATATCTTCGACTCCTAAGCCGATATCAATCTGTTTTGGCGCGGAATTTCGGCTTATCACATCATTAATTTGAATAGAATCCGCTCGATTTTCGCCTCCGAAAATTTTAATATCACTTCCAGCCTTTCTAAAATCGCGAAAAGAAATATTATCCAAAACAATATTTCTGGCCCGATATTGTACAGCAATTACTGGGTAGCCTTTGTAGTCATAATCTGAATCACCAATTAAAGTAAAATGGTTAATCACAACATTTTTATAAGCGGAGATCACCATTCCACGCGGTGTAGAGTCTTTATATAACTCAGTAAAAACCGGAGCGAGGGCTACCAGATGGGTGGCGCAAATATTGTAGGCCGTTCGTGATTCAGGGTCTGTACTCTTGTGATGTCCGATATGACGGAAGTTAAACGAACGGTTATCGGTGACAGAAATATGTCCGACAATTTGTACATTGGAGGCGGCTGAGGAATTTTCGTGCCCTTTAATTTCCACCCCGCCAAAACACCGAGCTGAAGAATTATTGACAAGCAAAACATTCCTCGAACCGTCATCAATCTCAATCCCGTTCGAATTCGAAAAGCCCTTTCGGTGTGCACGTCCACTGGGGTCGCACATATGAGAGCGGGAGATGAAAATAAAATCACTGTGATGAGTGGTGATCCCATCGTCTCCGAAGCCATAGCCATTTAAGTTATCGAGCCAGACATACTTGCTGCCGCCCCGAGCCCGTAAGCCGTCACCTGCATAATTGTACAAAGTCGATGAGATATCAAAGCAGTGCAGCCCTGGATTTATCCCTTCAACATCCTTAACCCAGCCAAAGGTCACATTTGCATACGTTAAGCAGCTCGAATGATTTCCCCACGTACTTGTTTTCGCAGCATCGCCAAGCCTCTCTACATTCCATTCCAAACTTAGAGCACCGACAAATAAATGATGGTTCCCTCTCCAATGATTCGTGTTTGTGATCAGTCTGGTGCCTTTTTTAGCTGAATCATGAAGTTTTATGGTCGTTACACCTTTTCCCGCTCCAACCAGAATGGTCCATGACGGCAGCCGGATTTCCTTCGTAATAAATACTCCGGCGGGTACAACTATTTTCACTCGGCCAGTGCCAATCGCTTTTTTAAAAGAAAGGGTATTATCCGTTTTTCCATCGCCAATGGCCCCAAAGTCTACAACATTGACCTCTTTCATCACATTATTTACTAAATTAGTATATTCCGCATCTAATAGGCTCTTCCAATCCGGATAAATGTTCTCATCCGACCCCACTTTGATTTGAACTTGTTCACTGGAAAACGAACGAGTGGATAATGGTCGAAAAAAAGCCTCTGTCACTTTTTGATATAAAGACTTTGAAGGTGCAGAATGCAGGCTAAGACGAATCTCTTTTCTTCTAAATTGTTTAAATAGTGTTTCTGTTTCCTGCAGGGCACTTGTGATGTCTACCTGCTGGTCCGTTAATTGTTTAAGCAAGGCACCGTTTTTTCTAGGATCATGATATTTGTCTAGCAATCATTTCTCACCCCAATCATCAACATTCTTATTAAAAGTATTATGACACTTTTGGACGATAAATAATATTTACATTTTTGGGGGAAAATCTTTCTGAAATTACTTTGATAAAAGGAGATATTAATTGAAAAAATTAACTAAGAAATTCATCGTATTGCTTATGTCTATTGCCTTAATTTTACCTGCTATTAGCGTAAAGGCAACCCCGCCGCCACCTGTCCATGAGGAACCGGCACTGAGCGAGTCTGCCCACCAGTTAAAGTTTAACTTCAGAAGATTATGGATAGAACACGCCATTTGGACAAGAAGTTATATTGTTAGTGTGGAAGCAAATCTTCCAGACCAAAAAATTGTCCTTGCAAGACTTTTGAAAAACCAAGATGAAGTCGGAAATGCAATCAAACCATTTTACGGGAACGCGGCAGGAACAAAGCTTGCCCACTTGCTAAGAGAGCATATCCTTCTTGCAGGACAAGTGGTCGAAGCAGCTAAGGCCAATAATCAAGCCCAGTTGCAAAAGTACAATAGTGCATGGTACAAAAATGCGGATGATATTGCAGCATTTCTGAGCAGTATAAATCCAAATTGGAATAAAAATGTATTGAAGCAGCTACTACATGCACATTTAAAAATTGTGACAGATAGTGTGGTTTCAAGATTGAAAAAGGATTGGAACAGAGAAATTCGTGCTTTTGATGAAGGGGAAATCCACCTTATAAGAATAGCAGATGTCATATCCGATGGAATCATCAAACAGTTCCCGCAAAAATTTTAATTCGTTTCATAGTGGACAGCTTAAAAAAATACATGATTAAAAAAGGAACAACCTTAATTCTAACGGGTTCCGATACGGGGTTGGGGGTAAAAAGGTAAATTATAATAAGTCTTTAGCGTGAATTCACATCGGAATTCACGCTTTAATTTTACAGTAGAATACGCGTGTGAAATTATGTGCTACCTGTGAATTAGGGTATGGAAATGAAGATGAACCTTCGGACACACCTGTGTCTATTTAGCTTCCCGATGTCCGAAGCAGACCCGACTTCGGACACACCTGTGTTAATTTAGCTTCCCGATGTCCGAAGATTTTCTGATTTTATTTCTAAGCACGGTGTTTTTGAGTATGATTTTTAATGTGTTTTGACCTTAGTAATCAAATGCGTATTGATATGATAATTAGTCTTCTTGCACCTTAAAACGGAACCTGTTACCTTAATTTTGGCCCTTTTCAATGATTTGCGAACGGTAAGTTCTGAATCTTTTGTGAACTAACTGGTAGTGGTTCGTATAATAGAATTATTTAGTTTAGGATGTAATTAGGATAATTGTGAGTAAAATTTTTTATTTAAGAAGGGAGGATTTCACCCATGAAGAACCAAAAATCTATAAGTATACTGGTCCTTATTATAACCATTTTATCGATTATTGCGACGTCCTTCGCCATCTTTTCCAGTCAAGGACCGGGGGAGTATGAATATCAATCTATTTTCGGAGAAACCGTTTCAATTTACGGGAAGGGGCTCTACAAACATGACTCGGTATCAATGGCAGCGCAGGCAATCGCCCAGGATTATGTGACATTGTTTCTAGGTGTCCCATTACTAGTGTTTTCTCTGTATCTGTCTAGAAAAGGGTGGTTAAAGGGGTATTTGCTTCTCACAGGCACGTTGGGATATTTCTTATATACCTACGTCTCGTATTCATTTCTATCTATGTATAACTCCATGTTCCTCGTGTACGTAATCCTAATGTCAGCTAGCTTTTTTGCTTTTACGTTGGCAATGATGTCATTTGAAATCGCAAAATTACCGCTATTTTTCAAAGAAAAATTACCTGTGAAGTTAATTGGAGGCTTCCTATTGTTTGCTTCGTTTGTATTTGGAATGATGTGGCTTGCAAAAATTGTGCAGCCATTCATTAATCACAGCCCAACTGAAGGAATCGAGCACTATACTACACTCGTCATCCAAGCCTTAGACCTCGGTTTTGTTGTTCCTGTCGGCATTGTCGCGGGAATACTGCTCATTAGACGCATGCCATTTGGCTATCTACTCGCATCCGTGATCATCATCAAAGACATCACCTTGTTAACAGCCCTATCAGCAATGATTTTCCTCCAAATTCAGGCGGGCGTTGAAGTAAGTTCTATAGTTATGGCTTTCGTTCTGCTCCTAAATACCATTGTTATATATCTTATGTTTTTAATCTTGAAAAACGTAAAAGAGGTGTCAGGCACCGCAATATCTTATGAGATGTAAATTAGAGTATAAAGTCAGTTGGAAGCCCTTCCAATTTATTTCAGGAAGGGCCAGTTTTTATAAAAAAGAAGGAGGAAGCTGCCTATGTTCATTTTTTCACATAATCAAGACTAGATAAATATCCCTGCAATGGATAGCGCAATCGGAAAAATACTTACGAAAAGAATCCGTGATACATGAACTTGACCATATAAGACAACTGTCCCGATTTGTCGATCCCAAGTTGATTTTCCATTCTTTCTAAGATCAAAATAAGAAAAATAAGAGCAAATGAAGTTAACCAATGGGATCCCAAATCCCATCCCAAATGCCGTCACTAAAATACTTCGTTTAAGTGCCATGATAAAATTGATTGGCTCTCCAGTCATCGTTCTTAATCGTGCATTGAGGATTGATTTCCCTAAGGTGTTCCCAAAGATGGAGAGGATAATAGCCTCTACTAAAATATAGAGGATTAAGCTTAGGATAAAAATAAAGATGGGTGATGATTTTACCACAAATTTTGGTGAGAAGATGGATACTAGTGTGATAAGAAATAAGGAAAATAAGGAAAGATCGAACAGTCTGGCAATGTAACGAACAAAGGGTCTTCCATTCGGAAATGTTTCCTTTTGTTGTTCCTTCCATCGATCCGCTAAATTTTCTTGTGGTTGTTCTGCATAATCCAACAAAAAGAAGTCTTCTGAAAAATAAGGATGGCTCTTCGCCATTTGCCAGCATTTCATTTCTTTTGACCAAATAAATGTTTCCCCTGACAAAACGCCTTGTTCAAACATTTTCTTCAGTTCAAACAACCCCACAGGCCCCTGTTGATGATGATCTCGAATATAAAACCATGCATTTCCCACCATTGGTTCCAATTGATCGCCCCCTCAATTAGGTAAATTATACCACGTAAGAATATTTGAAGTTTTTTCCAATATTGATCAAATTTGAAGAATTTTCGACACTTTTCTAAGTGGGGATAATTTTAAAAAAAAGAAAAATACTAACAAATGTTCGGAGGTGGAAGCGATGGAAGACAAAGATTATCAAAAAATATATGAAGAATATAAGCAAGAAAGTCAACAGCAGGCCCAAGTGGAAGCAGCTCAGAGCAACCCTGATGGAAAAGAGGAGTTCGTGTCGGTTAGGAAGAACCAAGACGGAGACCTTATTGCTTTTAAAACGAGTACAGGACGCGAGTTGGATTATGTTATGGCTTTAAATGAAGCTAAGGCAGGCAGGATTGCTCATGTGGATGTTTTCCACAAATATGGCCGTGACATTATCCGAAGCGAACCGGATGGTATCAAAGAGAATAATCTAGACCACTTACCTGAATTTTAACCGTAATAAAAAATGAGCCTGGATATCCAAGCTCATTTTTTGTTATTTACTTAGTTCATATTGTGAAATCTTATCCACGTAGGTTAAGGTAACCCCAATCTCATCCCAGCCATTTATCAGCATGACTTTCGGGTAGGGGGCAATGTCGAATGAAACTTTGAAGCCCTCGTTATCATAAATCACTTGATTTTCAAGGTCGACGGTTAATTGATACTCTTCGGATTCAGCTTTTCTAATGATGTACTGAACTTGGTCCTCACTTATCTGAATCGGGAGAATCCCATTTTTTACGCAATTGTTTTTAAAAATATCTGCATAACTTGGGGCAATGACAATTTTAAAGCCAAAATCTTGAACGGCCCATGGAGCGTGCTCACGTGAGGAGCCGCAGCCAAAGTTTTCACCGGCAACTAAAATGGAGGCGCCTCTATATTTTGGATTATTCAGCGAAAAATCAGGACGAAGATTTCCTTCATCATCAAAACGCCAGTGATAAAACAGGAATTGTCCGAAACCACTGCGTTCAATCCGCTTTAAAAACTGCTTGGGGATAATTTGGTCCGTATCAATGTTCGACCGATTTAATGGGTAAACAAGGCCTTGATGAATTTTTAACGGTTCCATAAACTATCTAACCTCCTGTGTTGCAGAGAATTGGCGAACATCGACGAAGTGACCCGCCACAGCAGCAGCGGCTGCCATTTCAGGACTAACAAGATGGGTTCTAGCCCCGTTCCCTTGACGTCCTTCAAAATTCCGATTGGAAGTAGATGCACAACGTTCACCAGAAGGGACGATATCATCATTCATCGCTAGGCACATACTGCATCCCGCTTCACGCCATTCAAATCCTGCTTCGGTAAAGACCTTATCAAGTCCTTCTTTTTCTGCCGCAAGCTTCACGCTAAATGAACCCGGAACAACGATTGCTGTAACCGTAGGGCTGACCTTTTTCCCGCGGACAACCTCAGCTGCACTTCGTAGATCACTTAAACGAGAATTAGTACAAGAACCGATGAAAACATGGTCAATTTTCACACTTGAGATCGGCTGATCTGCTTCAAGGCCCATGTATTCAAGCGCACGTTTAATTTCGTCCTTTTCACTAGGTTTCTCAGTTTCGTCTGGATTTGGAACATTAGCCGTAATTGGAATACACATTCCAGGATTTGTTCCCCAGGTTACCTGTGGTTCCACTTCTGCTGCTTCAATTTCAACGACATGGTCATAGGCGGCACCTTCATCGGTAGCAAGAGCTTTCCACTCCGCAATCGCTTCTTCAAATGCTTCCCCTTGAGGGACATGGCGTCTGCCACGCAGGTATTCAAAAGTCGTTTCATCTGGAGTGATAAGCCCGGCTCTTGCACCTGCTTCAATCGACATGTTACAAACGGTCATCCGCTCTTCCATTGAAAGGGAACGGATGGCTTCACCTGTGTACTCCATCACATAACCTGTTCCAAATTGGACACCAAATTTTCCAATGATGGCAAGGATTAAGTCTTTCGCTGTTACACCCGTACCAAGCTTTCCATTGACTTTGACATTTAACGTTTTTGGCGGTGCCTGCCAAAGGGTTTGGGTTGCAAGAACATGCTCGACCTCGCTTGTACCAATCCCAAAAGCTAGTGAACCGAATGCACCATGTGTCGAAGTATGACTATCACCGCACACAATGGTTTTACCTGGCTGGGTAAGCCCGAGTTCAGGTCCGATTACATGGACAATTCCGTTATCCGGATGATGAATGTCAGCGAGTGTAACCCCGAATTCCTGACAATTCACTTGTAAAGTATCGATTTGTTTTTTGGAAATTGGGTCATTGATCACTAGACGCTGGCGGGTTGGAACATTATGATCCATTGTTGCATAAGTTAAATCCGGGCGCCGCACTTTACGCCCATTCATTCGTAAGCCCTCAAATGCCTGAGGAGAGGTTACTTCGTGAACAAGGTGTAAATCAATATATAATAAATCGGGCTTTCCTTCTTCTTGATGTACAACATGCTTTTCCCAAATTTTTTGGATAATATTTTTTGGTGTATGCATAGCGTCCTTCCTCACATAATGAATTTATTAATAGAGTTTTACCTATTTTAGATAAATTTAGGGGTAAACCGCCCAATTGACGATTTACCCACCGAATCAATCAATCATTTTAAAAATAACAACTGGCGATACATTTTGAGGCGTTTTGTGATTTGATATAATCTGCAATCAGTTTTGTCATTTCAGCTGTTCCAACTAGACGGCCTTCTGGAACTTGAATGTCGCCTGTATGGAAACCAGCATCTAAAACTGCTTGAACCGCATCCTCAATCACTTTTGCTTCGTCATTCAGTTGAAAGGAATAGCGAAGCATCAGTGCTGCTGATAAAATCATTGCAACAGGATTAGCCACACCTTTACCGGCGATGTCTGGGGCAGAACCGTGAACCGGTTCATAAAGGCCGACCCCATTCTCATTTAAGCTGGCAGAAGGGAGCATACCAAGTGATCCTGTAATAACAGAAGCTTCATCGCTTAAGATGTCGCCGAATAAATTCTCGGTAACGATTACGTCGAATTGGGTTGGGTTCGTGATTAATTTCATTGCTGCAGCATCGACTAATACATGTTCAACCGATACGTCTGGATACTGAGCCTTTTTCTCTTCGACAATTTCTCGCCATAGCTTACTAGATTCAAGCACATTCGCTTTATCAACCGAAGTTAGAAGACCGCGCCGTTGCTGAGCTGCTTGAAAGCCTTTATCAACAATTCTCTCGATCTCTTGACGGGAATACACAAGTGTGTCAACAACGGAGTTTCCGTTATCACGGCGTTCACTAGGTGTTCCGAAATAGAGGCCGCCCGTTAATTCACGTACAATAAGGAGGTCGCTGCCAGAAACTACTTCTTCCTTTAAGGGTGATGCATGGAGAAGGTTTTTAAATCCTTTGATTGGCCTTAAATTTGCATATAGATCAAGTGCCTTTCGGATTCCAAGCAAGCCACGTTCAGGACGTATGTGGGAGGGATTGTTATCCCATTTTGGCCCGCCAACAGCACCCAGCAATACCGCATCCGCTTGCTTACATGCATCTACGGTTGTTTCAGGAAGTGGTGTGCCATAAAGGTCAATGGCTGCTCCTCCGATTTCATGGCTTTCAAAACTAAATGTATGATTGTATTCTTCAGCAATTGCATTTAACACGTCTTTCGCAGAATTAATAACTTCCTTGCCAATACCATCACCGGGAAGTAAGACAATACGTTTTTTCATTAGAAGCAACCTCCTCATTTTTTGTTTGTTTTTTATAATGCTGCAGTTTCTTTGACTGCGGTATTTTGATTAAAAAATACACGATTCACAGCGTTCAAGAATGACTTTGCGGAAGCTTCCAGTACATCCTGAGCTGAGCCGCGACCGGTTACAGGTGTGCCGTTCACGGTCATTTTCACATGGACCTCTGCCAGTGCATCTCGTCCTTGACCGATCGAACTTAATCTAAAATCGGTAAGATGGATTTCTTCTTTAATCAATGCTTCTAAGGTGTTCATCAAGGCTTCTACACTACCAGAACCAGTACGGGCGGTTTCTACTCGAATACCTTCCGGTGTCGTTAATGCCACAGTGGCTGTTGGCAAGTTCGCTGATCCGTAGTGGACTTGAAAGGCAACCAGTTCATATTTTTTAATATCAACGGCTGTCGTTTGAATATCGGTTAAGATAGCAAAGAGATCCTCATCGGTAACTTCTTTCTTCCGGTCGGTTAATTGTTTAAAAGCAGTGAACGCTTCAGCCAGTTTTTCATCCGAAAGTTCAAAGCCCATTTGCTCAATTTTATCTTTGAAAGCATGGCGGCCGGAATGTTTGCCGAGAACTAAATCATTGGATTTGACCCCGACTAATTCAGGGGTAATAATTTCATAGGTTAACGTATTTTTTAAGACGCCATCCTGATGGATCCCTGATTCATGCGCGAAGGCGTTTTTTCCAACGACTGCTTTATTAGGAGGAACGAGCATGCCAGTAAAGCGGCTGACAAGGTCACTGGTACGCTTAATTTCTTTCAACACGAGATTGGTAGTATATGGGTACTTATCCTTGCGAATATTTAAGGCAACAGCTATTTCCTCTAAGGAAGCATTACCGGCACGTTCTCCAATTCCGTTAATGGTACCTTCGACTTGGGTTACGCCGTTTTCGATGGCAGCTAGTGAATTGGCAACAGCCATCCCTAAGTCATCATGACAGTGGCAAGATAGGGCAGCTTTGTGTATATTAGGCACGTTTTCTCGGATATAGCGGAACATGCGTCCATATTCTTCCGGTGTGGTATACCCGACCGTATCAGGCAGATTAATGACTGTCGCACCGGCATCGATGACCTTGGTAATAATTTGAACAAGGAAATCAAGGTCCGAGCGAGATGCATCTTCAGCTGACCATTCAATATGAGGGAAGTTTCGTTTTGCGTAGGAAACCATATCTACGGCAATTTGTGTGACTTCCTCAGGTGTTTTCATTAGTTTATACTGCATATGGATAGGGGAGGTTGCAAGGAAAACATGCAACCTTGGTTCTGCAGCATCTTTTAACGCATCCCACGCAATGTCAATGTCCGATTTCGTCGCTCTTGCCAGGCCTGTGACTGATACATTTTTAATATTCCGGGCGATTGCTCTTACTGCTTCAAAATCACCTTGGGAGGAAGCCGGGAAACCGGCCTCCATAATATCAACACCAAACCGTTCAAGTTGTCTTGCGATTTCTAATTTTTCAAGCTGGTTTAAATTCACACCAGGGGACTGTTCGCCATCGCGTAATGTCGTATCGAAGATGTTAACGTGAACCATTTACCACCACTTCCTTCTTTGCATTTACTGGTTTGTTTTTAATAAACGGCATTAATGCACGAAGCTCACGGCCAACTTGTTCAATTTGGTGATTGTTTTCAGCACGATTAATGGCGTTAAATTGTGGGCGGTTTGCTTGGTTTTCAAGGATCCAGCCTTTTGCAAACACTCCAGTTTGGATATCTGTTAATACGTCTTTCATACGAGCTTTTGTATCCGCATTTACGACACGTGGTCCTGAAACGAAATCTCCCCATTGTGCAGTATCGGAAATGGAATAACGCATATTTTCAAAGCCACCTTCATATAAAAGGTCTACGATTAGTTTTAATTCATGTAAACACTCAAAGTAGGCAACTTCAGGCTGATAACCAGCTTCAACAAGAGTTTCAAATCCTGCTTTGATAAGGGCTGTCGTACCACCGCAAAGGACAGCTTGTTCTCCGAAAAGATCTGTTTCTGTTTCTTCTTGGAAGGAAGTTTCTAGAACTCCCGCACGAGCAGCACCAATTCCTTTTGCGTAGGCAAGGGCAAGGTCACGTGCTTGACCAGTAGCATCTTGATACACTGCATAAAGGGCAGGAACACCAGCACCTTCAGTATACGTACGACGTACTAAATGCCCTGGTCCTTTTGGTGCTACAAGGAATACATCTACATCAGCAGGAGGGACAATTTGGTTAAAATGAACATTGAAGCCGTGCGCAAAAACAAGAGAATTACCTGCTTCAAGGTTTGGTTCAATGCTTTCTTTGTAAACTTTTGGCTGCATTTCATCAGGAAGAAGAACCATTACTACATCAGCTTCAGCGGTTGCTTCAGCAACAGTGCGAACATCAACACCATCTTCAACTGCTTTATCCCATGATTTTCCTCCACGCAAGCCAACAACAACATCAAAGCCGCTTTCTTTTAAATTTAGAGCATGTGCATGACCTTGGGAACCATAGCCAATTACTGCGATTTTCTTTCCTTTTAAAACCTCTTCTTGAATATCTCCGTTATATAGTACTTTTGCCATTATCGATCATCCTTTCAAGGTAAGTTATTATTTTAATAGGGTGTGTTGAGCTAGTTCGTTTACTTGCGGTTGGTGCCCACGCAATAGCGCGGTCAACCCTGTTCTGGCAATCTCTTTAATTCCATAAGGGCGAAGCAATTCTAGTAAAGCATCGATTTTTTCAGGTTTGCCGGTAATTTGAATAGCTAAGCTTTCCTTGCTTACATCAATAACGATGGCACGGAATGGGTCGATAATTCCGTTAATCTCACTGCGAAGCTGGCTGCTGCTGGCTACTTTAATCAAGGCCAATTCGCGGACAACGACTGCTTTATCCGTAATATCAGAAACTTTTAAAACATCAATCTGTTTATTAAGCTGCTTTGTTACTTGTTCGAGACGCTGTTCATCTTCAATCTCGACAACCAGGGTCATTCTTGAAACACCTTCCGTTTCTGTTGGACCAACGGAGATACTTTCAATATTGAATTGACGCCTTTGCAATAGTCCTGTTACGCGGTTGAGTACACCTGCTCGGTCCTGAACGGTTGCAGTTATAATGCGTTTCATGGTTTCACCCCTATCATTTCATGAATCCCTTTGCCAGGGGCAATCATTGGAAAGACTTTTTCCTGTTGAAGAACACGTGCATCCACTAGGACAGGACCATTATGGGCGAATACTTCAGGAAGAATCGTGATCAGTTCCTCTTGATTGTTCACCTGATAGCCACGAATGGAATAACTTTCTGCCAATTTAACAAAATTCGGTTGAGTGTGAAGAATCGATTCAGATATGCGGTTACCATGCAATAGCTCTTGCCACTGGCGAACCATTCCGAGTGCACCATTGTTGACGATGATGATTTTTACTGGAAGATTTCTTTCATAAACAATCGATAATTCTTGAAGTGTCATTTGGAAACCGCCATCCCCAACAATCGCAACGACCGTGCTGTCTGGTTCAGCAATTTGTGCCCCAATCGCAGCAGGGAAGCCAAAGCCCATTGTTCCAAGTCCGCCAGAAGTAATCCAACGGTGCGGCTCTTTAAAGGTGTAATACTGTGCTGCCCACATTTGGTGCTGGCCAACATCGGTTGCAACGATGGCGTCACCGTTTGTTACTTTATGGACTGCTTCAATGACCCATTGCGGACACATTCCGTTTGGATCATGTTTATACCAAAGTGGATACTCCTGCTTGTTTTGGCCCAGTTTTACCAGCCATTCAGCGGAATTGGGTGATTCAATTTCTTGATCAAGCAATTCAGTAAGCGCCTCTTTTGTATCAGAAACAATTGGGAGACTTGTTGGAACATTTTTACCAATTTCGGCTGGATCGATGTCAATATGGGCAACCTTCGCAAAAGGTGCAAAGTGTTTAAGGTTACCTGTTAGTCTGTCATCGAAGCGGGCTCCAAAGTTGATAAGCAGGTCACATTCATAAATAGCCATGTTCGCTGCATAGGTTCCGTGCATTCCACCCATTCCTAACGAAAGGGGATGATCTGCCGGAAAAGTACCTAGTCCAAGTAATGTTGTGACCACTGGAATTTGGTATTTTTCTGCCAAAGCAGTTAGTTCAGCAGACGCTTTCCCATGGAGAACTCCTGCGCCTGAAAGAATGACAGGCTTGATCGCCTTTGAAATCGAATCGGCAAGCTTTTTAATTTGTAATGGATTTGGCTTTGTTGTTGGCTGGTATCCAGGTAAATTAATGCTCGCTTCTTCAGGTTCTGCAGTTAAAAACCCTGCAGAAATATCTTTAGGAACATCGACTAAGACTGGTCCAGGTCGTCCGGTAGAAGCGATATGGAATGCTTCCTTGACGATGCGTGGTAAGTCCTCGATCGATTGTACCTGATAATTATGTTTGGTGATTGGTGTGGTAATCGCCATAACATCCGCTTCTTGGAAGGCATCTGTTCCAATCACGCTTCGTGCAACCTGCCCGGTAAATATAACGAGAGGCAGGGAATCCATCATTGCATCCGTGATCCCAGTTACAAGGTTGGTTGCTCCGGGTCCTGAGGTAGCAATGACAACACCAGGTTTTCCGGTAACTCGGGCATACCCTTCAGCAGCATGGATCATTCCTTGTTCATGTCGGAAGAGAATATGCTCGATTGTACCCTGGGCGCGATAAATGGCATCGTATATTGGAAGGACGGCACCACCGGGATATCCAAACAGTGTTTCCACACCTTCTTTTTTCAATAAATCGATGAGAAGGTCTGCACCGGTCTTTGGCTCGGTACTAGTTTGGACCTCAAGCTTTTTTGCTTCTACTTTCACGTCGTAATCCCTCCTTAGGGTTATGAATATATTAAAGATTCAGCTAATACATAGTAAAAAGGCCCAATCTCCCTAATAAACTGCAGTCAAGAACCTCAAAAGCAGAATAATCGGGGAGAAAAGGCCTTTCTTTTTTCTCGGTACCACCCGTTTTTACAGTATCCTTACGAATACTGCCTTATGAAGCGAACTACTAAAGGTAAGAACGCTTCTTTTTGTAACAGGTGCCTAAAAGTATTTGGACACCCGGTTGAGCCTACTAAAGTCGGGACTGTTCGGCTCAACACTCAGGGATGATGTCGGAATAAGTTGTATTACTGGGCTTCCAGCAACCCCAGCTCTCTGAAAATACGAAATCTTATTCCTTTATTCCCGTCATCGATTTATGAATATTTTTTTGTCAAATGACTATCATTTAACGCTAGTACCTTAGCTTCCTTGGGAAGGGGAGGAGTACTACTGATTCCCAGTGGTATTACGATTTTAAATTTTTAAGACCCCGCCTGTATTAGCAGATGTAACGAGTGCTGCATATCTTGCAAGGTAACCAGTTTTGATTTTTGGCTCTGGTTTTACCCATGCCTTCCGTCTTTCTTCTAAAACTTTGTCATCTACAAGAAGCTCAATTGAGCGTGCTTCCAGATCGATTAAGATTTTATCACCATTTTCAACTAGGGCGATTGGACCGCCTTCGGCTGCTTCCGGTGAAATATGACCGATGGAAATTCCGCGACTTGCTCCTGAGAAACGTCCATCTGTTATCAAGGCAACTTCTTTCCCTAATCCACGCCCCATAATGGCGGAAGTAGGAGCAAGCATCTCAGGCATTCCTGGCCCGCCTTTTGGTCCTTCATAGCGGATAACCACCACGTGTCCTGCTTGAACAGTACCGTTATTGATGTTTTCTTGTGCGTCATCCTGATTTTCAAAAACGATAGCGTCACCTAGGAAGGTTTTGATTGAAGGGTCAACGGCACCAACCTTGATTACACTGCCATCTGGAGCAATGTTTCCGTAAAGGATGGATAGTCCACCAACTGGGCTATATGGATTGTCTTTGGTCCGGATGACATTTTCATTCGTAATTGTTGCTTCCTTCACATTTTCAGAAAGAGTTTTCCCGGTAATGGTTAAGCAATTATCATGTAAGGCGCCTTCTACTTTATAAAGTTCATTAATAATGGCACTAACTCCGCCCGCATGATGAATGTCTTCCATTGAATAATCGGATGCCGGCATAATTTTTGCCAGATATGGAACTCTTTCAGCAATTTTGTTAATCTCGCGTAAATCATAATCAATCCCGGCTTCATGGGCAATTGCCAATGTATGAAGTACGGTATTCGTTGAACCACCCATCGCCATATCTAAGGCAAAAGCATTATTGATGGATTCTCTTGTAATAATGTCTCGTGGGCGAATATCCTTTTTCACTAGTTCGATTAAGTGCCTTGCAGCTTGACGAATTAATTCATGTCTTTCATCAGAAGTTGCAATAATTGTTCCATTTCCTGGAATGGTCATACCTAATACTTCCATTAGACAGTTCATGGAGTTGGCTGTAAACATTCCTGAACAAGATCCGCAAGTAGGGCAGGCATTGTTTTCAATTTCCAGCAGCTCTTGTTGGCTGATAGTTCCGTTGTGGTAAGCGCCGACCCCTTCAAATACAGAAGTTAGTGAAAGGTTCTTTCCAGTTGAAGGTGAAACGCCGGCTTCCATCGGTCCGCCTGATACAAATACAGAAGGGACGTTGGTTCTTGCCGCTGCCATTAGCATTCCCGGTGTAATCTTGTCACAGTTTGGAATGTAAAACACACCATCGAACCAATGAGCATTAATTACAGTTTCAGCACAGTCGGCAATCAGCTCACGGCTTGGAAGGGAATAGCGCATTCCAATATGTCCCATCGCTATGCCGTCATCGACCCCAATCGTATTAAACTCGAATGGAATTCCGCCAGCTTCACGAATGGCTTCCTTTACAATCTCACCGAAATGATTAAGGTGTTTGTGTCCTGGAATAATTTCAATAAACGAGTTACAGACACCAATAAATGGCTTTTCAAGGTCACTCGTTTTTACCCCTGTTGCATATAAAAGGCTGCGGTGGGGTGCACGGTCAATTCCCTTTTTAATCATATCGCTACGCATTTATTTAGCTCCTAACTGACAATTGCATGGTTCGTACCTGTTGGGTAACAAGCCACACCGTCTGTTGTTACAATTTTTCTGAATTCTTCTAATAAATCTTTCGTAACTACGCCTGGTTTTCCATCCTTAATTTTCCGTCCATCCACATCAATGACAGCAATAACTTCTACGGCTGTTCCTGTTAAGAACACCTCATCAGCCACATACACATCATGTCTTGTGAACGGTGATTCTTTTACGTCATATCCCTTGACTCTTGCGACATCAAGGATGGCGTTCCGGGTAATTCCCTCTAATGCCCCTAAATAAACAGGAGGGGTATAGATGACACCATTTTTTACAATAAAGATATTGTCAGCGGAGCCTTCGGTAACATAACCTTGATCATTGAGCATTAATGCTTCCTCAACCCCAGCTTGATTAGCCTCTAATTTAACAAGAATATTATTTAAGTAGTTTAACGATTTAATCTGTGGGCTTAGCACATCTGGACGATTCCTTCGACTCGGAACAGATGCAATTTTAATTCCACGATCGTAATACTCTTTAGGATACATTCTTAATTCTTCAGCAATAATGATGACACTTGGCTTCGCGCAGGATGATGGGTCTAAGCCGAGATTCCCTTTTCCACGAGAAACAACGACACGAATATAGGCGCTATCCAGCTGATTTTTTGTTATTGTATCGACGATTAACTGTGTCATTTCCTCCTGTGTGTATGGAATATTCAGCATAATGGATTGTGCTGATTCAAATAGTCTTTTCAGGTGAGCATCGAGCCTGAAGACGTTTCCGCTATAAACGCGTATGCCTTCAAACACACCATCACCATATAAAAAACCATGATCAAAAACTGAGACTACAGCATCTTCTTTCTTGACGAATTCGCCGCCAAGGAAAATCCATTGACTCCCCAACCTAACCACTCCTCTTTTGTGATAGAACGCTTTAAGTGTCTAAACCAAATTTTTAAAATTAATTGCTATACCAACACCAATGGTGAGGTGTTATAGCAGTGATTGAATAGATGATTATTTTCGATAATCATACAACCAATCGAAAACATGGTCAACATAAAAATCTGACAATTCAAATAAATTAAAAATATTGATAGCGTTTACATCATTGTTGTGATAAGGAAAACAGCAAAAATAATTTTTTTGAAATTTTTTTATTTTGAGGTTATTTTGTCAATGGGATAGATTGAAACGGGGGAAATATTCAGAGATAAGTAAGATAAACGTGTTAGAAACCCTTTTGAATTTCACCACTAAAATGTGCGTTCCATTACAAGAAAAAACTAGTTTAAGATAGTTTTTTGAGGCTCAAAGCTTTGCAAGATGTTCATACACTTCTCGTAAATTACTATATCCGCTTTTTTGAGCTATGTTTAAATAGTTTGCCCAAATTTGGGCTGTCATGATCGCATCGCCAAGTGCATGGTGGCGGTCTTTAATGGTAATTCCGCAGTTATTGCAAACTTCCTCAAGTGACAATGACTTCATGGCAGGATCTGATAGACGAATTAAGAAAGACGTATCGATGATTCGATGTTCAAACCGAGTCTTTAATAAATCCCATGTCATTTTTTGCATAAAGGACTTTTCGTGTTTTGAGTGGTGCGCGACCAGAATATGGCTTTCTGCATAGTTGAAAAATTGAATTAAAACATCCTTGGCTTCCGGGGCCTCACATAAATGCTTCTCATCAATATTGGTTAAATTTATGATTTCTTCGGATAAGGGGAGGTCTGACTTTACGAGAGAATAGAATGTGTCATCCTCTTCAATATGCTGACCAATCATTTTAACCGCTCCAATTGATAGGACCCGATCTCCTTTTTCTGGGTAAAAACCAGTCGTTTCTAAATCAAATATGACGACTTCTAATTCGTTAAGCGGGGTATCTAAGTTATTTTTTTCTTTCATTTCTTTCTGAAGCTGCCGGATGAATGAGCGATGTTGTAGATTGCCTTGCCCTTGAATCCCGGCATAAATACTAGAACTAACTTTGCCGGAGATTTGCCTGAAATATTGTGCCAAATCATTCATTCTCATGTTATCCCTCCTTTTCGACTAATTTTCTTACGAGTTGATGAAGAGTCACCCCGTGCTTTATGATGTCTTTTAGTTCATTTTTTTGCTCTTTTGCTAGGATGTCTATCGGTAAATAGTGACCAGAGTCATAGTCTGTCTGGCTGGCATGAAGAAGACGATAGTTTAATAATTTTAAAAACATCGCTTTATATAAGCCCCTGTTATCTATTTGTAGTTTGTCGAGCCTTGATAGAGTAGAGGTCTCCTGTAGATTCTCCTTCACCGCCATTAAACGAGCAGCATTCACATATGGAAAGAGGGCAGTCTCTTTAATATTGAGAGATCCGGTATGTGCCCCGTGTGTCTCTACTAAAAGCTGACCTAATACGCCAATTCCTTTTTTGATATGAAGCGTATTGGTTGTCAGTCTAGGTAAAAGCTGTTCTTTTTGAACGGTTTGATAAACCAAGCTCTTTAGTTGTTCCAAGAGCTGATGCTGCCCATATATTGAACGTCCATCAATTAAAATAAGTAGATAGCGTAACGATTCCCAAGACGCGTCTAGTGCCCAGCTTTTTACTTGTTTCTGCCATTCGGTATTTGATTTACACCAGAACGGATTCCCGGCCATGACACCCCCGTCGCAATAAGGATAACCAACCTGATAGAGGCCTCTTGAAATTTCCTTGCCTAATGATAAAAAGTAAGTCTTTGCTTCCGTAGTTGAATCGAGATAAATGATGCCGTGGTCCTGGTCGCTCCATATGGATTGTTCGAAACGTCCTGCACTCCCCATTACAAAAAAGGAAAAGGCTGCAGGCGGGGGACCATATCTGGCGATCACTTCTTTTAGGGAAATATCCAAAACTTGTTTGATTAAAATGTCATGGAGTTTGTTTAGTTTAAAATGATCCTTGGCAGCGTCCTTCATATGATTCTTTTTATAATCAGTAATTCCTGAATAGGTCATATTGTTCACCTCCGCTTAAAAAAGTCTAGAAAGTGTACAAGCCCTAAATGGGTCTTGCACACTTTTTGAATTATTTAAAGAGCATTTGTTTGTTCTGCTTTAAGTAACTCTGGGTAACCATAGCTTCCATGCTCGCTCATATCTAAGCCGATAATCTCTTCTTCCTCTGTGACACGCAAGCCATTCATTGCTTTTTTAATAATAGCAAGTAGGATAAAGGATGCAATGAGAGCGAAGGCACCGGAGGCAATAACGCCTAATGCTTGAACCCCTAATTGGTGGAAGCCGCCACCATAAAATAATCCGGGTTTTCCAACTGTGGCTAATTCCTTGGTTGCAAAGAAACCAGTGGATAATGTTCCCCAGACACCAGCTGTACCGTGGACAGAGAGGGCCGCAATCGGATCGTCAATTCCTTTTTTCTCAAAGAAGATAATGCTGTAAAATACAAGAATTCCAGAGATAAAACCAATCAGCACAGCGGCCCAGGTATCAACAAACGCACAGGATGCTGTAATGGCTACAAGCCCTGCTAATGCCCCGTTTAACATCATTGGAACATCAGCCTTACCCAATACGATCCAAGAAATAATCATGGCTGCAACAGTACCAGCAGCAGCACCAAGGTTTGTGTTTAGTGCGACGAAACCGAAGAAGCCTTTGTCAACGGATAATGTACTGCCTGCGTTAAATCCGAACCAGCCAACCCATAAAAGTAAAACACTTAATGCCGTAAATACTTGGTTATGCCCCGCTAAATTATTGGCGGAACCATCTTTATTAAATTTTCCAATCCGTGGTTTTAATAGAATCGTCGCTGCCAATGCCGCCATGGCACCAGTTAAGTGAACAACTGTTGAACCGGCAAAGTCTTGTTGGCCCATCCCAGCTAACCAGCCGCCGCCCCAAATCCAGTGGGCAATTGGAGGATAGACAATGACAGAAAATAACACTGCGAATACGAGATAAACTCCTAATTTTGCTCGTTCAGCAAAACCGCCAAAAGCAATCGTTAAGGAAATCCCTGCAAAAGCTAATTGGAATAAAAAGAAAACTGACCCAGAGAGTGATAAAGTATCGATATCATAGCCGGAGTATAAGAAATCCGAAAATCCTATGAGTGTATTTCCTTTACCGAATATTAATCCGAATCCAACTGCCCAAAATACGATCGAGCTTATACTAAATGTGAGAATAGTTTTACCGGCAATATGTCCTGCGTTTTTCATGCGGGTGGAACCTGTTTCTAATAGGATGAACCCGCCGATCATTAAAATGACAAGTATCGCACCTAGCATTACCCAAAGACTGTTCATTAAGAATAAAGTATCCATTTATTCTCCCCCTTATAAATGATGTTAATTTTCTTAACATTCGGTATGTTAGTATTCTTACATGATTCTGTGATGGTTTCTATAAGTTTGGAAGGAAATCTAACATGGTTTTTAAAAGAGGGGGATAATACCATCTTGTTCGTTGCTGGAGAGGAAGGAATGAAAAAGCCCATCCCTTTTTATAGAAGGAATGGGAAGAAAGATGAGTTCTTTACTTTTTCCGTAAACCAAATTGGGCGTTTAGCTGTCCTTGAATCATCTTTCTGCGGACATCTTCTTGATTATGCTTCTTTTGTTCGCGAAGCATCTCTTTCCTAATATCATGTGTTTGAACTCCGTCTTCAATCTTATTGGCGATGTCCATCAGTAATTCCACATCTGAAAAGGAGAATTTGCGGCTTCCTCCAGCAGACCTTTCAGGAAAAATAAGCTTCCGTTCTTCGTAATACCGTATTTGTCGTTCGGAGAGACCAGTGAGGTCCCTGACGATTCCGATGGTAATAACCTTTTTATCTTTATAAGACATATCTTTTCCCATTTTATTTGCTCACCACACCCTAATTTTTACATATTTTTCTCTTTATTATATTATATGTTAGATTTCCTTACATGGGACTAGTATTTTCAAACGGAAATTAATAATTTTGTAATCTCCTTAAAAGTTCGTTCGCTTGCGAGCCCATTGTTTTCATAAGTTCTTCATACAGCTCATCTCTTAATTTATCTAATTGAAGGATTCTTTCAGCGAGTTTTATATCGTTTCTTCGATACATTTGAAATCTTCCTTTCTTTCATGAGGTTTATAATAAGAAATTAACTGAATTTTCACATCCTGTCAGGGGTATTGTTAGATAAACTGACAGGATATTTGATTTCTTAACTTGGGGTGGGGAAAAAATCTGACGATGTAGGTTGAGAATACGAAAAGAATCTGACAATGTAGGTTAAGGAACGTAATAAGAACCGGGACGCGTGTTAAAGGGTTCCGTTTCCTATCGTAAAATGTCAATTTGCACAGGGAAATGCAAACCATTTCCGCCTTATCGTATCGATTTTTCCTAGGTATGAGAAATCATAGGCGGAAAATTTCCGTCTAATGTTTAGAGAGGAAGCTAAAGAAGCAGATATAAGCGGAGATATTCCTGTTAACTCCTCTAACTAAGACAAAATCTAAAGATTTGGATCATATAAGCGGAAAAACTCCCCTTATTTTTAAGGAAATATGGGTATTTCCCAATTTAGCCGGATTTTCTCCGTTTATTTTTCAAACACAGTGAAATCAACATTCAGTTAGAGCAGAGCCTAACCAATATTTTCTGTATATCAATTTGTAAGTAAAAATGTAGTGTATTTTGCTGAGGTACACTGGCTATTGTACCCCCACATTTTAAAATACAAATCGCACTACAAATCCCCCCAAAATAATTATCGAAAACAAAAATAGACCTCCAAATTACCATTCAATTTGAAGGTCTTTTTGCATTACATTTTTAATGTTTACGATAGTTAACGGATCCCGTTAGGCGCGTGTCCGGTTCTTCAAGCTTTTCTTAATAATCTCCGTCAAATGGTGTGAATGGGAAGTTAAATCTTCTTTCAACGGCACGCAGGCGTTGATTCACCCGTTGAAGCCGGCGGTCAAGTTGGGCTACTTGGCGTTGTAGTTGATTGATCTCCCGTTCTTGGCGTTCATTAGCCCTCTCCAGTTGATTCAGCCTGCGTTCAATCTGCTGTGGCTGTCTTGCAGGATCGTATTGTTCCGGTAAATAGGGATTAAATTGCTCAGTCTGTACAAAGTGATTAAATGATTCTGGTTGCTCGTAGTAATTTACATGTTCCGGTTGACCATAGTAATTCATTTGTTCTGGTTGGACATAGACATTTTGATCAATCGGCATTTGAGGCATTTGATAATAACCATACGGATTCATTTAGGCATCTCTCCTTATGTGGTAAATACCATATAGATTATGTAGGTGTTTGAAAGGAGTAACGGCGAATGCCTATAGACTGCCCATGTCTGATTGTCCTAAAAGAATAGAAAAGAGATGATCAAAGTCATCTCAGAATCGAATTTTTATAATTTTACGATGGTTCTGCCCCGTGCTTCACCTTTAAGAATTGCTGATAAATAATTTGGCAATTCTTCAAGGGTTACTTCCTTTGTCATAACGTTTAATAAATGATCTGGTTTAAAGTCAGAACCCATCCGCTTCCACAAGGCAATTCTTGTTTCCATTGGACAATAAACAGAATCGATACCGAGTAAATTGATTCCTCTTAGGATGAAAGGGAATACCGTGGTAGGGACATCGCCGCCACCGGTAAGACCGCTAACTGCCACCGAGCCGTTGTAAGATATTTTGCTAAGGATGGAGGCAAGTGTTTTGCCGCCAACTGGATCGACTGCGGCCGCCCAAAGCTGCTTATCTAACGCTCTTATTTTTTCACCAGTCACATCTTCACGGGAAAGAATCTCGCTTGCTCCTAAGTCAATAAGGAAATCATGTTCGGATTGTTTACCGGTACTTGCAACTACATGATAACCGCGTTTCGCAAGTATGGCCACAGCAATACTGCCAACCCCGCCTGTAGCCCCAGTAACAAGAACACTTCCTTTATCAGGTGTTACTCCATTTTCCTCTAAGCGTTGAACCGATAATGCTGCTGTAAACCCAGCGGTACCATAAACCATCGCTTCTTTTAACGATAAACCCTCAGGCAATGGTACAACCCAATCAGCAGGGATCTGGGCATATTCACTATAGCCGCCAAAATGGGAAACACCAATCTCATAACTAGTAGCAATCACTTCATCGCCTTCTTTAAAACGGGTATCATTCGAACGGACCACCACACCCGCCAGGTCGATTCCCGGAATGAAGGGATAGGCTCTGACAATTTTCCCATCAGGGGTGCTAGCCAATCCATCCTTATAGTTGATACTTGAATAACTGACCTTGATTAGGACGTCACCCGCCGGAAGGTCTTGAAGGGTTAATTCTTTTATGTTTACAGTGAAGTCACTATCTGTTTTGTCGACTACAAATGCCTTAAATGATTCGTTCATTTTTTAACCTCCAAAGAAATCTCAATTAGTTTAATATATCTAAACACCTCCAACTATTCAATGACAAGGAGATGACAAGTATAAGGCTGACGTTTGTCATAACATAAAAAAAGCCGCCTTCAGAGTTAAATCCCTAAAGGCGGGCGGGCTATTTCTATACGTTTTTGTTATCCGTTTCAGCGTAATCAAGTCTGTCCTTGGTAAGTGACCAGCCTGTTTTGAGACCGATGATAAACCATACAAGGGCAAGTGCCCCAATTGAAAAGATTGTATCGCCGATGATGCGCATCCAGACAAAGAAGTGAACAATATCCCGTGACATGAACTCAGCAGATCGAGCATACCACATGCCATGTTGGACGCTTGCCCATGTTTGCATTAATCCAATTGGTATCAGGCTAATCAAGACCATTAAGGCCAACCCGATATTTATAGCCCAAAAGGCAAGTTTAAGCGGCCCTGTTCTCCATTCTTTCTTGACAGTCAAACCACGGAGGCAGAAGAGCATTAAACCAATACCGAGCATACCGTATACACCAAATAAGGCCGTGTGACCGTGAACAGCTGTCGTATTAAGACCCTGCATATAATAAAGGGAAATTGGCGGATTGATAAAGAACCCGAATAATCCAGCCCCGACTAAATTCCAAAATGCAACAGAAATAAAGAAATAGATGGGCCATTTATAGGCCGAAACCCACTTCCGCGCGCGACTCCGGGTCAGGTTTTCGTACGCTTCAAATCCAATTAACACGAGTGGAACGACTTCAAGTGCACTAAATGTTGCGCCGAAAGCGATGACTCCGGTAGGTGTACCACTAAAATATAAATGGTGGAACGTACCGATAATACCCCCAAATAGGAAGATAATTGTTGAAAATAGGACAGAGGTAGTGGCAGTCCGAAGTCCCAGTAAGCCCATTCTTGTGAACAGGAAGGCCATGACCACGGTAGCGAAAACTTCAAAGAAGCCCTCAACCCAAAGGTGGACAACCCACCAGCGCCAGTATTCAGCAATAGCCAGGTTACTATGCTGCCCCCATAATAAGGCCGGTATATAGAATACTGGAATGGCCGTAGAAGCAATTAAAAATAGGGCCAGTAAATGGCGGCTTTCTTTTAAATTTTTAAAAGCAGGCCAGATGGACCGGACCATCAGGAATAACCAGAGAAATAATCCGACGGTTAGAAATATTTGCCAAAAGCGACCGGTGTCGGTATATTCATAGCCTTGATGTCCAAACCAAAAGTTGGTTACATGCCCGAGTTTTTGCTGAACAGCCATCCATTGTCCAATCATCGAGCCAACAACAATAATTAATAAACAAATAAATAAGAAGTTCACGCCAAAACGCTGGAATTTTGGTTCATAGCCAGAGACGGCAGGTCCAATAAACAATCCGGTGGCTAGCCAGGCTGTCGCAATCCACAAAATACCTAATTGAGTATGCCAAGACCTAGTCAAAGAATAGGGAATATAATCAGCTATGGGGATGCCATAAAAGGCACTTCCTTCGACCTGATAATGACCGGTAACGGCACCTAGTAACACTTGGACTAGCCATAAAGCAGCAACTACCCAGAAGTATTTCTGTGTTGCTTTCATCGATGGGGTAGCAGCCAGAGCTAATAGCGGATCTTTTTTCGGAAAGGACTCCTCCTCATCATGATGATTTTGAGTGGCGTGGTACCACGCTAGAGCGCCAACTCCTGCAAGCAGAAGTACAAAGCTGACAACCGACCAGACAAGCATTTCACCAGTCGCTTTATTTTCAATAAGGTCCTCATTTGGCCAGTTATTTGTGTAAGTAACATTATCGCCTGGTCGATTGGTTTCAGTAGCCCAGGTTGTCCACCAAATATAGCTGATAAACGCACCTAAGCGGGTATCATCCTTGATGACATTCTTTGGCATCGCATAGGCATCTCGCAATTTATCAACTGAAGTATCATCTGTAAATAATGCAGCGTAATGATTACTCACTTGTTGAATCGCTTGAATCCTTAAAGGGGATAAGGTAATTTCCTTTGTTTCTTTATTATAAGTGTTAGGTCTAATTTCATTTTTTAACCTAGCTCTTAGTGCGGCCTTTGTTTCATCATCAAGGGCTGAATACTGTTTCCCGCGTTCTTTCTGGGCCCAGTAATTTAACAGCCACATCGATTCCCGATGGAGCCAATCCGCATTCCAGTCCGGGGCCACATAGGCACCGTGCCCCCAAATACTTCCCAGTTCCTGTCCTCCAATGGACTGCCAAACATTTTGTCCATCTTGAATATCTTGTTTTGTATATAGGACAGTACCGTCAGAAGAAACAACTCGATCTGGAATCGGCGGCATAGTTTGATAAAGTCTGCCTCCGTAATATCCAAGAATTGCAAAAGAAACAATAAATACGATTGCTAAGCTAATCCACAATCTTGTATAACGCATGCATACACCTCCGAATTTATTTTCCTGATTTATTTAGCTTCTATAGAACTCCCTGTGTAGGAAATTCTAACCAATATCATTCCCGTTAACTTGGAATAAATTCATCCATTTCTTAAAATTGGAAATCACCCTATTTTTATTATTCTAAAATGTACGGCACTTTAGTTAATTACAGTATTAATATAGTGAAATATTAAATTTATTGAATATTTAGTCGAAACAAGTTATAATCATTTATATTCAAAATATTATCAATCTTTTAAAAAATTACTTTTTAAAAAAAGTATTGGAGGTAGGAAAATGAAGCAATTAAAATTAGTTTCGACTGTATTGGTGGTGGCACTTCTCTTAGTACTTTCAGCCTGTGGAACGAGTAAAAGTACAAGCACAAGTGGTACTAAAACAACGGGTGGGGATGCAGAAAAGAAAACATTACGCGTTGTAACAGATGCTGCCTATGCACCGTTTGAATACCAGGATAAAGGGGAAGTTGTCGGGTTTGATATCGACTTTCTTAATGCAGTAGCAAAGGAAGCCGGCTATAAAATTAATATAGAGCATGTTGGCTGGGATCCAATCTTCGTTGAATTAGATAAGAAAATCGCCGACATTGGAATTTCCGCTATCACGATTAATGATGAAAGAAAACAAAGCTATGATTTTTCAGTGCCATACTTTTTATCGACCAACAAAATTCTCGTTCCAAAAGATAGCGATATTAAGAGTGCAGCAGATTTAAAAAATAATAAAACGATAGCTGTTCAAAATGCGACAACTGGACAAGAAGCGGTTGAAGGACTTTTAGGTAAAAATAGCGATAAAATTAAAAAGTTTGAAAATAATAATCTAGCAATCTTAGAACTTAAAGGCGGCGGAGCAGATGCGGTCGTTGCGGATAACACGGTTATCGAGGAATATGTAAAAAATAACCCGAAAGATAATTTCGTGGTAATTGAGGATTCATCTGCTTTTGCTAAGGAGTTTTACGGACTCATGTTTCCAAAAGACAGCAAGATTAAAGCAGACTTTGATAAGGCTGTGAAAGCAGTTATTGATAACGGAACCTATGCAGAAGTTTACAAGAAGTGGTTTAAAGTTGAGCCAGATACACAAAATTTGAAGGATCAACAATAATCATTGGTGAATAAATTGCGTAACTCTTATTATAGCAGTTACGCAATTTTTGCTAGTAAGATTCATATAAGTAGCTTGTTGTTAATAGGGGGATTTACGTATGGATTTTCGTTGGGATATTTTAGTCGAATACGCTCCTTTTTTTCTTAAGGGAACGATACTAACCATTGGGCTTTCAATCGCCAGTATTTTGATTGGTACCATTCTTGGCTTATTAGTCGGATTAGGGAAAATTATGAAAAATAAGCTCCTCGCTTGGCCTTTTACCATTTACATTACCTTTTTTCGAGGCACACCGTTACTTGTTCAAATATTATTAATCCATTTTGCCGTTGTACCTCTTTTTCTAGGAAAAACAAATCCCATTTTAGCTGCTATACTTACTTTATCTTTAAATGCGGCGGCATATATTGCTGAAATCTTCCGCGCAGGAATTCAATCGATTGATCGGGGGCAGATGGAGGCAGCTCGTTCTTTAGGGTTGAATCATGTACAAGCTATGCGGTTTATTATCCTTCCTCAAGCCTTTAAACGGATGATTCCACCACTTGGAAATGAATTTATTGTCTTAATCAAAGAGTCATCGCTGGCAGCTTTAATTGCAGCTCCTGAACTTATGTATTGGGGACGAGCGATGCAAGGACAGTATTTCCGTGTCTGGGAACCGTATATTGCGGCAGCAGTAATTTATCTTGTGTTAACGCTTTCCCTAAGCTACTTGTTATCCCGTCTTGAAAGGAGGTTGGCAACCGAATGATTCAGGTGAAGAATTTAAAAAAATCCTTTGGTAAAAACGAGGTCCTCAAGGACATCAACGTGACGGTCAAGAATCAAGAGGTAGTCGTAGTAATCGGACCATCCGGTTCCGGAAAGTCGACTTTCCTTCGCTGCATAAATATGCTGGAAACGATTACCGGTGGTCATGTCTTAATTGAAGGCATCGATTTAACTGATAAAAATACCGACATCAATAAAGTAAGAACAGAAGTGGGCATGGTGTTTCAGCAATTCAATCTTTTTCCGCATAAAAACGTCATTGAAAATATTATGCTCGCACCCACGATAGTAAGAAATATTCCCAAAGAAAAAGCAAGAGCTAAGGGTTTGGAGCTTTTACGTAAAGTCGGCTTAGAGGATAAGGCAGATGCCTATCCCGACTCTTTATCCGGAGGGCAAAAGCAGCGTGTTGCAATAGCAAGGGCGCTAGCCATGGAGCCAAAAATCATGCTTTTTGATGAACCAACTTCAGCACTCGATCCAGAAATGGTCGGTGAGGTACTGGAGGTTATGAAGGACTTGGCTAAAGAAGGCATGACAATGGTAGTCGTCACCCATGAAATGGGCTTTGCCAAAGAAGTGGGCGATCGCGTGATTTTTATGGATGGCGGTTTGATTGTCGAAGAAAATGTTCCAGTCGAATTATTTGATCACCCAAAAGAAGACAGAACAAAAGCCTTCTTAAGCAAGGTGTTGTAAACATGTAAAAAAATCCGGATTTTGCACACACCGTAAAAAGTGTTCGAAATCCGGGTATTTTTTTACTTATTAACGACCCATAAGTCAAAAATAAGTAGAAAATTCGTACCTTACCAATTTCCTCCAAGTTATTGTTTTTTAAGACCATGTTTTTTAATATGATATTGCAAGCTTTGCCGGGTGATTCCTAGCTTTTTGGCTGCTTTTGAGATGTTCCCTTCTGTTTCATCTAAAACCTTCTGGATATAGTGTTCTTGGGAAGTAGAAAAGATAGATTTAAATGGATGCTTTTTCATTTCCTTTTGTTTATTTTTATTTGGTCGATCGGTAATGATTTTTCCCCTTATATATGCAGGGAGATGTTCAACGTCAATTTCCTGCTCCGTATCGCCAAACCTAATAATTAAATTCTCAATTAAATGCTCTAATTCACGTGTGTTCCCTGGCCAATGATATTGCAGTAACATGGAAAGTAATGTCTTAGATAGAGCTGGGACTTGTTTATTGAACTTCTTCTGGAATGTATGAAGAAAGTAATCAATGAAAAATAGTATATCCTCCGTTCGTTCCCTTAAGGGAGTTATATATAGGCTTGTGGGCGCAATTCTATAGAATAAGTCAAGGCGCATCCTTCCTTCCTCAATCAGTTTCTCCGGATCTTCGTTGGATGCGCTAATCACTGTACACTCCACAGGTGTCACTCCATTGGAACCGACCCTGCGAACCAAACGTTCCTGCAGAACTCTCATTAGCTTGGATTGTAATGTCACGGGCATCGAGTTAATTTCATCTAGAAAAAGTGTACCATTCTTGGCAAATTCAAACAGACCTATTTGATTTGCCGCCCCCGTAAAAGCTCCTTTCACTGTTCCGAACAGGGTGCTTTCCAAGAGGGTTTCCGGAATGGCTGCACAGTTAATGGCAACAAAGGGATTTGCTGCTCTGGGACTGTGATTGTGCATGCTCTGGGCAAATAGCTCTTTCCCTGTTCCAGTTTCTCCGACAATTAATACGTCTGTATTATGTACTGAAATATTTTCCGCTTCATGGATTAAATTTTTTAAGGCAAGGCTAGTGCCTTTAATATGATCAAAGGTAAAAGAGGTGCCATTTTTATTTGGACGATTATTTGATTCCGAATGAACGTTTTGCCTTTTAAGCTCAATGGTTTGGTGCAACCGATCCTTGAGGTTTGATTCGTTCGTGCTTAGTGAAAAAACAGCAATCGTTTCTCCATCCTTCTTGATAGGAAACGTACTGTAATTAACATACTTAGGAACGCCATTTATAGTGGAGTGAGCCCGATACCTTGAGAAAATTGGTTTTCCCGTTTTAAATGTATGTTTATGCTCGGAATATTGCGGATTATAATTATAGACTGACCATAGATGCTTGCCAATAATTTCACGGCTTTCTAACCCCTCTAGTTTTTCCTGGGCATCATTGTAAAGGATAATCTTACCTTCATGATCACTCATCATAACGCCTTCATTAAGCGTATCAACAATTTTTTCAAGGCAATATAATCTATTTTTCAGATTTGCTGTTAGATTCGTAGTTTCTTCAACACAGAGAATGAAATAATCATGATCCATGGTGAACTTTTTAACTTCCACCATAAGTTTTTTCTCGGTAACTGTAAGCAGAAATTTCCCATTCGTTATTATTTGTTCGTGGCTGCAAGGAAACAGATCTATGAAATTTAGGCCAAGTTCAATGTCTAATTGGATGTCGGCATTGATGTCATACCATAAAATTTCGTAGGTATCGTTTAATACAATGACTCCATCTACAAATCCTCTAATTATCGACCCTATTGATTCTTCAACCAAGTCTATCAGCCCCCCTATAAATAGTTCACAACACTATATTCAGAATATATCATTTATTTTAAAAATTATAAATAGCCTGCATGCAAAATCTATCTGCACTTATAAAGTTGTAACTGTTTATATATAAAAATCCAAAGTCGAAAGATATGAATATAACCCATGCAAAAAGTATCTGCGCTTGTTTTGGAAAACAAATCTTCTTTTAATAGATAGGAAGAATCAAATAGACTGTCTAATCAGCTAGTAGCGTGTTTATTAAGAGGAATTTAGCCAATTCGGCCAAATTGGCACGGTACTTGCAAAATATAAATGTGAGTACAACAAAACAACATTTATCTTAGGAGGAATCACTCATGTCAAATCCGGAAATCTTATATTCAGTTAAAGCGCAAAGAGGTCCTGTACTTCGTTGTAAGGGTTGGAGACAAGAAGCGATTTTAAGAATGCTTGAAAACAATATGGAGAATGCTGAAAAACCAGAAGAGCTTGTCATTTATGGCGGGATTGGTAAAGCGGCACGTAACTGGGAGTCCTACCATGCGATTGTGAAATCTTTAAAAGAACTTGAAGATAACGAAACACTTGTTGTTCAATCAGGTATGCCTGTAGCAATCTTCAAAACTCATAAATATGCCCCAACGGTTGTAATGGCAACGACAAATATTATGAAAGCAGACTGGCCGACTTTCTACGATCTTCAAGATAAAAACTTAACAATGTATGCGAACTATACAGCTGCCCCTTGGGAGTATATCGGAACACAAGGTGTTATCCAAGGAACATTTGAGACTTTGTCCGCAATTGCACGCCTTCATTATGATGACTCGCTAGTTGGGAAAATTCTTCTAACAGCTGGCGCTGGCGGAATGGGCGGAAATCAGACAAGAGCAATGACCATGCACGGCGGTGTGGCTATTCTATGTGATTCGAATGTGGAAATTATAAAGCGCCGTATTGAAAAGAAATTTATTGATGTTTTAGTAGATTCATTGGACGAAGCAATTGTATTGGCCAAGGAATATGCTGCTGCAGGAAAGCCGCTAGGCATTGCAGTCGTTGGTAACGCAGCTGATATTTTTGAAGAAGTCATTCAAAAAGGATTCCTGCCGGATATTTCCACATCGATGACTCCTGGTCATGATCCAATTTCCTACTTACCTTCTGGTTACACTGTTCAGGAAGCAGATGAACTTCGTGATACTAATCGTACCCTTTACTTAGAAAAAGCGCGGGAAACGATGGTCCGTGAGTTGAAAGCATTGATCAAATTTATGGATTTAGGTGTCCACTCATTTGAATATGGAACTAGTCATCGCAAAGAGTGTATGGACGCAGGTATGGATGCGAAGGAAGCCAAGCGTCTTCCAGGATTCGTAGCAGAATATATTCGTCCGCTCTTCTGTGAAGGCCGTGGACCTTTCCGCTGGATCTGTCTCTCTGGTGAAGCAGAGGATTTAAGAAAAATTGACGATATGATCTTAGAAAAGTTTAATGATGATCTACTTGTTACCCGTTGGATTAAGCTTGCTAAGGAGCATATTCCAATTGAAGCATTACCTGCACGTATTTGTTACATGGGCTTTGGTCAGCGCAAGGAATTTGCATTGGAAGTAAATGATATGATCAGACGCGGCGAGCTTGCCGGTCCTGTAGCATTCTCACGAGATAACTTAGATTCCGGTTCCATTGTGAATCCGACGTTTGAGTCTGAAAATATGAAAGATGGCGGGGACCTCATCTCTGACTGGCCGGTATTGAATGGTTTATTGAACGCCGTAGGTATGTGTGATCTTATTGCACTGCAAGCGAACTATTCAATGGGTGAAGCGGTCCATACGGGGGTAACGATGGTTGCAGATGGAACAGCAGAATCGGACATGAGGTTGGAAGTGGCGATGACTGTGGACTCTGGAATTGGTGTTGTCCGCCATGCCCAAGCCGGTTATGAAACGGCTCAAGATGTTGCTAATGGAAAAGGGAAACTTACGAAGGAAAGCATCAAAATTCCATTATGGTGGTCACCAAAGGCGACGTTTGGACCGAAAGATTTAAAGCCTGAAAACATAAAGTCTTAATACTTTTAAAAATATAGGTAGAGATTCTAAAAAAGTAGGATCTCTATCTATGTATTCTGGACCCTTAGGCCATATGGCTAAAGGACAAATCTACATAGAATACTTTGAAAAGAGAGGAGTGTTGGATCGTGGAAACTATGTTGAAGACAAAGATTGATTTACTAATAACCAATGCTGCGGAACTCGTTACATGTACTGGGGCAGGCATGGGCGATCTCGGACTCATTGAAAATGCCTGGATTGCCATTAACGATGGCAAAATTGCTGGTGTTGGATCCGAAACAGAGATTAAAAGAGAGTTTGATTTAGGGCAATCAATTATCATTGACGCCTCAGGAAAAGTTGTTGCCCCCGGATTTGTTGATGCCCACACACATTTAGTTTTCTTTGGCACACGTGTTGAAGAGTATGCAGCAAAACTAGCCGGAGATACCCCCGAAAAGTTGGCGAAACTAGGGATCACAACCGGTCCGAATAGAACGGTTGAACTCACACGAAATACCCCGGAAAATGAGTTATTTAATCAATCAAAGAAGCGCGTACTGAAAATGCTTGAATATGGGATAACCACTGTTGAAAGCAAAAGCGGATACGGATTAACGACTGAAAGTGAGATTAAAATCCTAGAGGTAAGTAGGAGACTGAATGAAGAAACACCTCTTGATGTATTAAATACATTTTTAGGAGCGCATGGTTTTCCTGAGAATTTAACAAAAAGTGAATACCTTGGAGTAATCATTAACGAGATGATCCCGCAAGTAGGCGAGCGGAGATTAGCGGAATTTTGTGATGTTTGGTGTGATGATGGCTATTTTACAGCTGAAGAATCTGAAATCATCTTGAAAGCTGGTTTGGAATACGGGATGAAACCAAAAATTCATGCCGATGCCTACTCTTATATTGGTGGAACAGATTTAGCAGCAAAAATGAAAATGGTATCAGTAGACCATTTAAACTATACACCAGTAGAAGTAATGAAAAAACTGGCAGAGGCAAATGTAACGGGAGTATTAATGCCGGCATTAGATTTCGCAGTGGGGCATAAGCGCCCATTTGACGCTAGGGAGATGCTCGATTTGGGCATGAATATCGCACTGGCAACAGATCTCTGTCCCGCATGCTACACAGAATCTATGCAGTTTGTTATAAATTTAGCGTGCAAATTATATAAATTCTCAGTCGAGGAAGCGATAAAGGCAGCGACGTATGGAGGAGCAAAGGCACTTGATCTCGATGATAGAGGTGTAGTCCAAGCAGGAAAAATAGCTGACCTGCAAATTTGGGATGTACCAACTTATAAGCACATCGCTTACGAACTTGGAACAAATATCGTTGAGACTGTTATCAAAAACGGGAAAGTCGTCGTCGGCCAGTAAGTTAATAGATTCATAGGAGGGAATATAAATGAAAATGAATCAAGTAACCAGTGCTGCTGAATATGTAAATGCAGAACGATTACAGGAGCTATTTTTAGAATTAGCAAAAATAAATGCACCAAGCACAAAGGAACAACTTGTGGCAGAGTATCTAAAAGACGCACTGCCAAAACTCGGTTTTACCCTGGAATTTGATAACGCACATGAAAAATTTGATGGAGAAGTTGGTAACCTGATTGCCTGGCGTGAAGGAACAGATCTAACAATCCCACCGTTATTTTTTTCAACACATATGGATACCGTTCTCCCAACCGAAGGCTTAAAGCCAGTTATTAAAGATGGCATCATTTATTCGGACGGAACGACGATTTTGGGTGCCGATGATCGTGCCGCATTGGCCGCTTATTTAGAAGCGATTCAGGCAATCATCGACAGCGGGGTTCCACATGGTCCGATCGAATTTATCCTAACCGTCAATGAACAGCCTGGTCTTGTCGGGGCAACCTATATGGATTACAGCAAAGCAAAAAGTAAAACTGGATATATTTTCGACAGCAGCGGCGATGTCGGCCAAATCATTCTAAAGGGACCTTACAGCAGCCGGATCTGGATGGAAGTTCAAGGGAAGGCCGCTCATATTGCCCTAAATGCGGAGGAAGGGAATAGTGCAATTCTGATTGCAGCCGAAGGATTGGCAAAAATGAGACTTGGTGAAATTGATGATGAGACGCTCGCAAATATCGGGATTATCAGGGGTGGAGAACTTACATCGATTATTCCAGGTAGTGTAACCATTGCCGGGGAAGTGCGTAGTTTTTCAAAAGAGAAGTTAGATGCTCAACTGAAACAGATGGAAGAAGTGATGGAGCAAGTGGCTGAAAAGAACGGTGGGAAGGTGCAGGTCAGAATTGAGAAGAAATATCTTGGGTTTGATATTCCTAAGGATGACATTTTAGTGAAAACAGTAGAAGAAGCGGCGAAAAGTATTAAGGTGAATTCCTATTTAACAGAAACATTGGGTGGTGCAGATACAAATGTACTAAATGAAAATGGATTAACCTGCATAACACTCGGTCTAGGTTTTCAAAATATCCATTCATTTAGAGAGTGTATAAGCATTGAAAACCTTGTTAACACAGGGAAATTGACAGCGGCTTTAATTGAACAGTGGTATGCCAACCATAAAAACTCTTAAGGATTTGGAACTTAGGGTGTCATCTAGAACATTTTAACCGGGTTCCTGGATTAGATACTGATAGTAAACTATGAAAATTTTTGTGCTCGCTATCCTAATATATTCTTTATGCTATTATAACGGTATCTTCAAAACATTTTATAAAGTCAGATAATTATTCTTCAAGGGAGTTGGACATAGGATGAGTAAAAGCGAATTAGTCGGATTAAAATTGATAGAGTTAGATGGTCTTACGCTTGATCGTCACAAGGTAGAAAACGTTTCTAAAGGAAATGCGAAGGTCGCCATACCGGAGAAAAGCCTTGTGAGAGTACGGGCCAGTCGTAGTCGAATTGAAAAACAAATCAATGATGGGAAAGTAGTATACGGTGTTAATACTGGTTTCGGTAAACTAAGTGATATCGAGATAGATAGAGAAGATATAGGAAAGTTGCAGCTGAATTTATTACGGGCAGATGCGGTAGGTGTAGGTGACCCGCTCCCAACTCCAGTGGTGAGGGCAATGATGACATTAAGGGCAAACTCACTGGCGAAAGGATTCTCAGGAATTAGAGAAGAAACACTAAAGCTTCTAGTTGATATGATTAATGAAGGTGTTCATCCAGTTGTTCCTAGTAAGGGTTCCGTTGGTGCAAGTGGTGATTTAGCTCCACTTTCACATATCGCAATCGTATTAGTTGGGGAAGGGAAGGCAGAATACAAAGGACAAATCCTTCCTGGGGGCGAAGCGCTTAAACGAGCAGGGCTTCGACCAGTTGTGCTGGAGGCAAAGGAAGGGCTAGCCCTAATTAATGGAACACAGTGTATGTCAGGTGTGGGTGTAATCGCCCTTAACGAAGCAGAGCGTGTGGGCCTCGCTGCTGATATGGCTGCGTGCTTAACAATGGAGGCACTAAAAGGGATTATTTCTGCTTTTGACAGCGAATTATTAGCCGTCCGCCCGCATCCAGAGTTGGAATTCGTGGCATCACGAATGAGAAAATGGCTTGAAGGCAGTAAACGAATCACGCATCAAGGCGAAATCCGTGTTCAAGATTCGTACTCCATCCGCTGTATCCCACAAGTACATGGTGCATCATGGCAAGCATTTAATTATGTAGATGAAAGACTGCTAGTTGAAATGAACTCAGCAACAGACAATCCAATTGTTTTAGAAAGCGGAGAGGTCATCTCAGGGGGGCACTTCCACGGTCAGCCGATTGCACTGTCAATGGACTTTCTGAAGGTTGCTGCAGCGGAATGGGCGAATATTTCTGAGCGAAGAACGGAACGGCTCGTTAACCCTCAATTAAGTGGACTTTCACCATTCTTAGCAGTGGACCCAGGGTTAGAATGCGGCTTGATGGTTGCACAGTATGCAGCCGCCTCACTCGTTTCTGAGAATAAAGTGCTTGCGCATCCAGCAAGTGTTGATTCTATTCCGACCTCTGCCAATCAGGAAGACCATGTCAGCATGGGTACCATTGCCTCACGTCAAGCACGGGAGATCATTCACAACTCAGCCCGAGTAATTGCCATTGAGATGATCTGTGCCTCGCAAGCGATTTACTTGGAAAAAGCAGAAAAGGAATTAGCACCAGCGACAAGGGGATACCTAGAGAAAATCCGTGAAATTTGTCCGCCGCTTGAAGGAGATAGAGCAATCTCAGATGAAATGGAGGAACTTGCACAATATATTTTGCGTGAAAATGTATTAAATTAGACAAACTGCGGAGACCTGCCCCATTGCCAAAATAAGCTTAGGGCAGCTCCACAATAAGAATAATTCTAGTCACTTGTTTTGATGGACTAATGATTCTTTCTACCATTCTACTAGAAACGAGGGGGTTAATTATGAAAGCGCTTAAATTATTATCTATTGTTATGGTTTTTTCTTTGATGGTTATTCTATCCGCATGTGGGACAAGTAAGACGAATGGCAGTGAAACTAATAGTGGAAATACTAGTGAAAAGAAGACTCTGAAAGTTGTATCTAATGCCGAATATGCTCCGTTTGAGTATCTGGATAAAGGGAAGATAAAAGGGTTCGATATTGACTTGATGGAGGCGATTGCAAAGGAAGCAGGTTATAAGATTAAGATTGTGCACGTGGGCTGGGATCCTTTATTTGTCGAAATTAAAGGGAAAACTGCAGACCTAGGGATTTCTGCCATTACTATTAATGAAGAACGTCAACAAACATATGATTTTTCTATTCCGTACTTTATTTCTATGAATGAAATTCTAGTGCCAAAAGGCAGTAATATTAAAGATGCTATGGATTTGAAGGATAAAGTAGTCGGCGTTCAAAATGGAACTACTGGTCAAGAAGTGGTTGAAGCAATTCTTGGGAAAAACAGCTCTAATCTTAAAAAATTTGAAAGCACAAACTTAGCTATTATGGAGATGAAAGGCGGCGGTGCCGATGCAGTTGTCGCAGATAACACCGTAGTAGAGGAGTATGTGAAAAATAATCCGAAAGAGAACGTGGTTCTAATTAAAGACGAAGTAAACTTTGAAAAGGAACTCTATGGTCTTATGTACCCAAAGGGGAGCAAGCTAAAAGAAGAATTTGATAAAGCAATCAAAAAGGTAATTGAAAACGGAACATATACGAAAATTTACAATGAGTGGTTCAAGGTAAATCCTGATTTAAACCTATTAACAGAAAAGTAATAGTTTTTGATGAGGAGGATTGATTCATGGATTTTCGTTGGGATCTTTTAGCTGAATATAGCTCATTTTTCGTTAAAGGAACGTTACTGACGATTGGGCTTTCACTTGCTGGTATTTTACTAGGAACCATTCTTGGGTTGTTTATAGGATTAGGAAAAATGTTGAAAAAAAAGGTTTATGCCTTACCTTTTAGATGGTATATTACATTTTTCCGCGGTACACCCTTTATGGTCCAAATATTGTTAATTCATTTTGCGGTTGTACCACTATTTCTAGGTGAAACAAATGCGATAACAGCAGCGATTTTAACTCTGTCCTTAAATGCAGCAGCCTATATAGCAGAAATATTACGAGCAGGGATCCAATCGATTGAGAAGGGCCAGATGGAAGCTGCACGTTCACTCGGCATGAATCATGTACAAGCTATGAGATACATCATTCTGCCACAAGCTTTCAAAAGAATGATCCCGCCTTTGGGTAATGAATTTATTGTTCTAATTAAGGAATCCTCCCTTGCAGCTCTTATTGCAGCACCAGAACTAATGTATTGGGGCCGAGCGATGCAAGGACAGTACTACCGTGTGTGGGAGCCGTATCTTACCACAGCTCTCATATATCTAGTGTTAACGCTTTCCCTAAGCTACTTGTTATCCCGCCTAGAAAGAAGGTTGGCAACCGAATGATCCAGGTGAAGAATTTAAAAAAATCCTTTGGTAAAAACGAGGTCCTCAAGGACATCAACGTGACGGTCAAGAATCAAGAGGTAGTCGTAGTAATCGGACCATCCGGTTCCGGAAAGTCGACTTTCCTTCGCTGCATAAATATGCTGGAAACGATTACCGGTGGTCATGTCTTAATTGAAGGCATCGATTTAACTGATAAAAATACCGACATCAATAAAGTAAGAACAGAAGTGGGCATGGTGTTTCAGCAATTCAATCTTTTTCCGCATAAAAACGTCATTGAAAATATTATGCTCGCACCCATGAAAGTAAGAAATACTCCCAAAGAAAAAGCAAGAGCTAAGGGTTTGGAGCTTTTACGAAAAGTGGGCTTAGAGGATAAGGCAGATGCTTATCCCGACTCTTTATCCGGAGGGCAAAAGCAGCGTGTTGCAATAGCAAGAGCGCTAGCCATGGAGCCAAAAATCATGCTTTTTGATGAACCAACTTCAGCACTCGACCCAGAAATGGTTGGTGAAGTATTGGAGGTTATGAAGGATTTGGCTAAAGAAGGCATGACAATGGTAGTCGTCACCCATGAAATGGGCTTTGCAAAAGAAGTGGGCGATCGCGTGATTTTTATGGATGGCGGATTGATTGTCGAAGAAAATGTTCCAGTTGAATTATTTGATCACCCAAAAGAAGAGCGAACGAAGGCGTTTTTAAGTAAAGTTTTATAACTAAAAGGAGGCGCAGGTGCCTCCTTTTTCCTACTTCCCTATTTTCCACCTTTCTAGCTTCGGTATATTCCTTGTAAACACCCCCGCGATAAACTTCGGCATCCCAAATTCAACAATCTTTTGTTTTACTCTATCTTTCATTTCATCAGCTGTAATATTCGGTAAAGTGAATTCTCCGTTTATATAGCAGTGGCTGCAATACTTGGCGCTTTTCGTTCCGTTCTTTTCCGTTCCGCCCCCAAGTTCATCTTTTGCCAACGGCATTCCGCAGCTTTGACAGCTTTTGTATGTAGTCATCTTCAAAACACTCCAATCTTTATTCTTAGTCAAACACTTCTACGATTCGGTCTGCTTTTATCCGGTTCTGGCAGAGCTTAAACATTTGTGATAAAAATACCTCCACATCAAGTGATGAAGAAGGCAGTTGGATTTGAACGGTTGTTGAACCGAACATTTGCTTAAAATAGGCTTTTCTTTGGTCATTTTTTCCATCACGTTTAAATGGCTTGTATGCCCAGATAATATGTGGAACTCCGTCAATTTCCTGAGTTTGTCGTATCTCTGCACAAGTCGTGGACCGATCATGCGCATAAATGACTAAATAATAGTTGTCATTACGATGCCAATCAATGAATACAAAGTAATAGCCCGTATCGTTATCTGGCCGGGTTACCTCATATGCTGCTAATGTGGGTTTCCCGTTTGTCCATTGATGGAACTTCGGCAAGCTGCCATTAATAATTTCAAGTTTTTTAATCCCAAAGTGCGATGGATTAGAGGTCTCGATACAGTTTGCTAAAAAAATAGCTTGGTCCTTTTCCAACTTTGATATCCCCTTTATGTCTTTGGACCAATTATACTTTGAAAGTTGATTAAAAAGAAAAGAATGTCCCAATTTACCGTAAACTTATTTTTAACTGCAATAGAAAGTGATATAATATATTTATTGACTATTCTGAAAAATTAACTAAAGGGAGGTTCTTCAGGATGAATTTTTATAAAGAGGATGTACATTTTCAAGAATTGCTTAAAGAGTTACTCGATCCAGCCTTTTTCGAATTTGCAAACCAGGAACTGACAATCTTTGGGGAGAAATGCGCCACTGACATTGATTCGCGAGCCAGGTTTACGGACCGGGAAGGACAGCCGCGCTTAAACAAATACGATGCGTACGGTGAAGATATTTCTGAAGTTTGGGTGAACGAAGGCTATAGGAGAACGGTTGAGGAAACTTACAATACCGGAATTGTCGGATATGTTCATAAAGAAATTCCAGCGCTCGGGGAAAAGGGAAATTACATTTACTCTTATGCGCAAGGCTATCTCCTCTCACAAACAGAACCTGGTTTCTATTGCCCTGTAACTTTGTCAATGGCAACAGCTTATTTACTTACCCAATATGCTTCAGACGAAATGAAGGAGCGCTTTTTGCCACATGTTCTTTCAACAGGTGAAGTACCACTCTATGAGGGGGCGACATTTTTAACAGAGCGCCAAGGCGGCTCCGATGTCGGTGCAAATGAGACAAAGGCTGTGGAAGAAGGCGGCCATTTCAAACTTTATGGTGAAAAATATTTCGCCTCAAACGCTGGTATGTGCGGGGTGGCAATGGTTTTAGCACGGAACGAAGGGGCACCGTCCGGAACGAAGGGGCTGACTTTATTTGCCGTACCATGGCGGAACCAGGATGGCTCGTTAAATGGAATTCGGATTCGCCGCTTAAAGGATAAGCTCGGTGTCAGGGCCGTCCCTTCTGCGGAGGTAGAATTTGATGGTGCAGATGCTTTTGTAGTTGGCGATCCTACGAAGGGATTTTATTATATGATGGAAGCTCTTAATCTATCAAGAGTCTGCAATGCCGTTGCCTCGTTAGGAATTATGAGACGGGCCTATCATGAAGCGAAAGAATATGCCTTTAGAAGGGATGCGTTTGGAAGTAAGCTTGCTGACTATCCAATGGTCAAGGACACGCTAACCCGTCTGGCCGTAAAATTGGAAATGGAAACCCGGACCGTTTTTACCTATTTGCCATTATTTGAGCGGGTCATGAACAATCAGGCAAATCAGAAAGAGACCATTCTTAATCGTCTCTATATCGCCCTTTTGAAAAAAGAAACAGCTGAACAAGCAATTCACTTTTCGCATGAAGCGATTGAGATTCACGGTGGGAATGGTTATATCGAAGACTTCGTTACGCCGAGACTATTACGGGACGCCCAGGTCCTGACTGTCTGGGAAGGAACCGCCAATATTCTAGGGTTAGAGGTTCTAAGGTTAATCGAGAAGTATAAAGCAGATGAACTGTTTTTAGAAGAGATGACTCAACGCCTACGGGGAGTTGCTCATTTGCCTTCTGAGTGGACTAACTTGGTAGAAAATAAATTAATTCAATTACAAAACCTATCGAAATCATTACGTACGGCATCGACTGACCATAAAACCTTTCACTCGAAAAAAGCATCCGAACTTATGGTGAAGATTTTTGAGAGCATTGGCGCGCTGGAACAGGCAGCAAGCGGCGAACGTCGTGCCATCAAGGTAATGGAGGTATTTTTAGAGGAAACCTGGAAGTCTGCTTACTTATTCAATGAAGAAATGAGAACTGTCAATTATTTTGATGAAATTGTTTTGGATGCAAAGAGTGAGAAACCAGTGACTGCAAGATAAATGAACGCAAGTTAGGCTTGCCATTATGATGGCAGGCTTATTTTTTGACTAATAATTGATTCGATTTTCAATTATTATCCAGTGAATGTCGTAAGTTCCGAAAAATATGTAATAAGAGTCCGAGAATATGTAATAAGTTCAATAAAAATATGTAATATGTCTCCAAAATGAAATACTACTGACATCTTTTTTAAAAATTGCTCTGTTAGAATCGTATAATTGGGACTTATAATCAGATAATCGGTCGAATAGTATATAGAATAATTAGGCCTCTTTTCCATAAGAATGACAGAGAGTGGTTGTAATTGGAGGGAAAGATATGACGTTAGAGACACAATTAAAACAGAAAACCTATTATGAAATGTTCATTAATGAACATGAAAATATTCATCCGATTCAGGTGCTTGGTGAATTGTTTCAGGAAGAAGCAGTAAAAGACCTACCTGATTTATCCACGATTCGCTACGCGCAGGGTGAAGTGTATTTCCATCATAAAGATTATGAGGCTGCCATTTTTAAATGGGAGAATATTATCAATGAACTGGAGCCGTGGGCGAAGAAAAATACAGCCGATGCTTATTATGAGTTAGGTCTATTATCAACGGCCGAAGATCTCTATTGTGCGATTGCGACTAATAATCTCACTTTAAATACAGAAGTAGCCTTACAATTATTTTCGTTGTATATCGAACGTGGAAAGCTCGACTTGGCCTTAGCCGTGATTAAAAAAACAATCAGCACAAACCCGGATTATCCGAATGTAACGGAAATCGCGCGGAACTTTTTTGAGGAACAGCAGGACTGGAATCATGCAGTTGAACTGGCAATTAACGAAGCAAAACGAACGGAATCGTTCGACTGGTATGAAATGCTCATTTCTTATGTGGAAAAGGGTGTGACAAGAAATCATGCGCCGAGTTATTTTTCCCAAGCATTATTTGAATTGTTCAGCCTGAATAAACCAATATTTGAAAGACTTGTTTCTGCACTTTGGGACAGTTATAAGAATGATGAATCGTATTTTACATGGATTAGAGAAATGAACCAACTGTTATTAAATCTGGATATCAACCAATCAGGAAACTTATCTGTCCTTTCGGGCCTTCATAAGGAAGCCTTTTTTAACATAATTGATGGAAGGTTTTTCATTAAAAGTCTGCAGGATTTTATTCCCGACTTCCTGACCAACTGGTTACGACTAGCGGATCGTAAAGATACCGTGCTTGCAGCTGCGGCCGTTCTCTCCTGGAATGAGCTTTTTCCGGCTAGCATAAGCATGTCAATCGTAAGTGAGGCTGAAAAACTAATTAGCATGACGGAATCTGATATGGACGAATTAGAAGAGTGCCTGACACTCTTTCATGCGATAACGAATTGGGCACAAGCCAATGAGATGGGTGAGAATCATCGTGTAAAATGGATTGTCCGGCAGTTAGTTGATTTTGACACGCAGCATCTCCTTATTACCGGGTTAGGCGGAAGTGGGAAATCGACGTTTGTTAACTTGGTGCTTGGAGAAGATTTACAGGACAGTCCAACCTCTTCGTTAGTGATGTTTAAAGATTCAACGGAAGAAGAAATCTTGGAAATTACAGACCGAGAGATTACCAGTTTATCCGGTTTCTCTGATTTTCAGGAACGGATGGACCGCCGCCGTAATGCCTTGGAGTCGATGATTGAATTTAAGCGTCCAAATACCTTTTTGCAGGAAAATAAGATCGCGCTCATTGATACTCCCGGATTAAAAGGAAACTATAATGACTCCTATGAAGTATTGAAGAATCTGCAATTGGCCGATACCGTTTTGTTTGTGCTCGATGCCAATGCCCCGTTTACAGATAAGGAACGGACAGTCCTTGCGAAAATCCAAGAGTTAGCACCTGATATTCCAGTCCATTTTCTGCTCAGTAAGACGGATACGCTAGTCAATGAGCAAGAAGCGATAAGAGTTTTTGATGAAACCAGGACGAGGATTCAATCCTATTTACCTGATGCGGAAGTGTTTGCTTTTTCTTCACAATATGAAAGCAGCCAACAGTTAAAGGACTTAAAAGAGTTTATCCAATCGATTAAAAATACAAGAAACATCGAAGACAAACGTCTGGCAAAGCTATTATTCTTTATCCGCACCACAATCGCCGGTCTTATGCAAAAACGGCTGGATGTTGAAAATCAATTAGTAGAATCGGTGCGCTGGAACGAGGAAATGCTACAGAAGTTAACAGGTGCAGTTAATCAATTGAAGGATACGGAGACACAAAAAACAAAAGACGTTATACAGTCATACCGTGCCATCAAAGAGACAATCGAAAAGGATATTTCAGAGACCGTTCCAAAAATGCTTCAAGAGTGTTCTACATTCATAAAGGAAGATAGCAATTTTAGCAAGATTCACTTAGAACTTAATGATGATATGAACAAAAGACTAGAGAAGTACCTAGATCAGACGGTACTGCCTAAATATTACCGCTTGCTCCAAGATTGGATTGAGGGATGTAAAGAGGAGTTTGTGCAGAGTCAGGAATTTTTGAATGAAATCGGTGAAAGTTTTAATCATATGTATGGGGAAGAGCGCCTCGTCCTTGATTGTGATTTCAAGGTGCTCGATGATTGGCACCGTGATACCGATCGAATGACAAGTCGCTTCCAATTGGAAACGATCAATATTCTACTGCGCAGAACACCGTCGCAATTTTTACTAAAGAGCGCCGGGAAGTTGTTTGGTGCCCTGTCACAAAATAAGGCACTCCTCTTTAATAAATACAAAGCTTTTGTAGAAAATGAGGATTATATTGAGGCTATTTTAGCAGTCAATCACCAGTTCTTCCAGCAATTTGAGCTGTTTGAAAAATCATTGGAGCGAGATGTTATCCTATTTTTTAAGAAACCATTGAATTTGTTAAATCGTTCAGCGGAAGAAGCTCGTTCAGGAATTCAGACGAACCAGGAAATGCTGACGAATATGAATACCAATCCTGAAATGTTCCGCGATCCTTTAACGCTGTTTGAAGTTAGGCTGCGTCAGTTTGAATGGATGACCGTAGCAGGCAAAGGCATGCAAACCATATACTAATGTCCAGAAGAAGGAGGATGTCCACATACATCCTCCTTCTCTTCATTTTAGAAAAAATTGTCGTTGAAAATCCTTTGCCCAAATTCCAATAAAATGGTAGCCTAGTCATAATCTGCTTTAAAGGAGGGGAAATGAGTGATTAAGGTAACGGGTACTCAAACAGTGGCTAAAGTATTTTCCAACTATCCGCAGGAAACGGCGCTGGAGCAAATTAAAGAGCTATGCAATCAAGCTTTTTTGAAGGATACAAAGATTAGTATTATGCCAGACTATCATGCTGGAAAAGGTTGTGTGATAGGAACCACCATTCAGCTTCAAGATAAGGTTGTTCCCAACCTTGTCGGAGTGGACGTTGGCTGCGGCGTATTAACCGTCAAGCTGCAGGATAAAAAAGTCGATTTTAATAAGTTGGATCAAGTGATCCGAACCCATGTCCCGAGTGGGCAGGAGATTCATACAGATGAGACAGTCGGGTTTATTCACACAAATTTTCCTGCCATTCAAGAATTTAAAGCAGAGCATATATTGAGTGAGAATCGAAGCCGTTATAGCTTAGGGACACTCGGCGGCGGCAATCATTTTATTGAGGTTTCTGTTGATTCCAATGGCTATCACTATTTAACTATACACACGGGCAGCCGCTATGTTGGAGCGAAGATTGCCACCTACTATCAAAAGGTAGCAATCTCAAACCTTCGTCAGCAAGATTTAACGGGTATTATTGACCAATTAAAGGTTGAAGGACGCCAAAAGGAAATCCAAGCAACTATCCAAAGCTATAAAGAAAAAAATCCGGTCATTCCGAATGATCTTGCCTATTTAGAAGGCGAAGATTTTAATCACTATATACATGATATGAAATTAGCTCAAGCTTTTGCAAAAGCAAACCGTGAAGAGATAGCTAGAGCAATTACGGAAAATATGGGATTTGAGGAGGATGACCGCTTCGATACGGTCCACAATTATATCGACACCGATAACCTGATTTTACGAAAAGGGGCCGTTTCCGCGCAAAGGGGCGAACGACTTATTATTCCAATAAATATGAAAGACGGGTCGATTTTAGCAGTCGGTAAAGGAAACGAGGAGTGGAATTACTCGGCCCCTCATGGAGCGGGGCGCGTCTTGAGCCGTACGAAAGCGATGAAAACTCTCAATATGGACGATTTTCATAAAACAATGGAGGGTGTGTGGACGACATCTGTTTCAGAAGAAACCTTAGATGAGGCGCCAATGGCCTATAAGTCCATGAAAGAAATTGTAGAAAAAGTAGAAGAAACCGTTAGGATTGCTGAATTCATTAAACCGGTTTATAACTTTAAAGCTAGTGAAAAGTATACACCTGGAAAATATAAAAAATAACCAGACTAGGGTGCCTCATGTTCGAGGTACCCTAGTTTATGTTAATAACCTTTTGAAAAATTAACAAGATTAATCGGTGGAACCTCACCTGAAAGATAGGCTTTTAAGTTAGGAATCAAGATATTTTCAATCACCCGCTGATTATAGTTTTCGGTTGATCCGGAGGTGTGTGGGGTGACAATCACATTTTCCATCTCCCAGAACGGGCTCTCTGGACTTAACGGTTCTGTTTCAAATACATCGAGTCCTGCCCCGGCAATCGCGCCTTCCATTAGTGCCTGGATAAGGTCAGTTTCTACTAAGATCTCACCCCGGCCGATATTAATAAAGAATGCGGAAGCCTTCATTTGCTTAAATTGTTCTGCACCAAACAATCGATTGGTTTCCTTTGTAAGTGGTAAAGTAACGACCACATAATCACAGTTTGGCAGCAACTGGTCTAATTGGTCCGGAGTATACATTTCATCGACATAGTCAACAGGCTGTCCGGAGTGCCTGACACCAAGTACGCGCATGCCAAATGCTTTTGCGATTTTCGCTGTTTCTTTCCCAATTGTTCCAACACCGATAATTCCAATCGTTTTTTCATGTATTTCTAGTCCCATATGGGCATGATGCCAAGTTTTCTTTTGCTGATTTTTGACGTAGGTATGAATCTTTCGTGTTAAGGCGAGCATCAATCCAAAAATAGTCTCAGAAATTGGGTAGGCATGAACGCCGTTAGCACTTGTCAGGTAAAGGTCTCTGGAATTCATTTCTTGAAGAGGCAAGTAATCAATACCGGCACTCCAAGATTGGAACCACTTTAGTTTTGATTCCGGCGTGAGGCAATATTCTTCTAACCCGTTCTTCCAACCGGCGATGATTTCGGCATCCTTAGCATGGTCCTGCCAAATATGTTTATCTTTGCCGGCAATCAATTCCCAATCAGGAATAATCGCCTGGATTTGTTCACGATAATGTGGTTCGATATTGCGGGTAATAACCATTTTTTTCATAGGTGAGTATTCCTCCGTCTAACAATTTTTACTATTAATAATGATAACTGAATTTTTAGGAAATGATAAGGCTTTTCCTTTCAGTAACTGTTCAATATCTGGTCACTTTTCTCCATTTTTTGTCCAAACACTATACATTAGTATAGTAAGCCTCGTTATCAGTAACTTATTTTTAAAGAAAATATCTTTGGCATAATACTTGCAAAATAAGAATTTAGAATTCTGATAGAGGGGGCTATTGTATGCAAATAAAGGCATGTCGTGCAGTTATTACAGGAGGGGCTTCGGGTTTGGGAGAAGCAACGGTTCGTAATATTATAAGAAATGGAGGAAAAGCGGTAATTTTTGACCAATCTGAAGAAAATGGTGTGCGAATCCAAACCGAATTAGGCGACGCAGTTTTGTTTATAAAGACAGATGTCACGAAAGAAGAGGACGTTCTAGAGGCAATAAATAAAGCAGCGGCATATATGGGTAGTATAAATGTTGTTGTAAACTGTGCGGGGATTGGTATTGCGGAGAAAGTGATTGGCAGTAATGGCATACATAATCTATCCCATTTTTCAAAAGTCATTCAAGTGAATTTAATCGGTTCCTTTAATGTAACTCGGATTGCTGCGGAGAAGATGACCCGTAATGAAGTGAATGAACAAGGTGAAAGAGGTGTAATTATTAATACCGCTTCAATTGCCGCTTTTGACGGACAAATCGGCCAGGCTGCCTATAGTGCTTCAAAGGGTGGAATTGTTGGAATGACCCTGCCAATCGCAAGAGAGTTAGCCCGTTACGGAATCCGCGTAATGACGATTGCACCTGGGCTGTTCCACACACCGATGTTTAATACACTTCCGCAAGAGGCGAAAGATTCGCTTGGAAAAATGGTGCCATTCCCATCAAGGCTTGGATACCCGAGTGAGTACGCACAACTTGTCCAAAGTATCGTCGAAAATCCGATGCTAAATGGAGAAACCATCCGACTCGACGGAGCCATTCGAATGCAGCCGAAATAAACTTAGGAAACAGTAAAAGTTGGAGCTGAGGGGAATTCAGAATCCCCTCAGCTCATTATCCTCCGAAGAATAAGTCGAAATAGATATTGTTAAAATATCCCTTACTTTTGTTACAATATAGATATATAGAAAAGGGGGGATGAAATGAGCCAATTTAACGAGTTGATTACGCCAGTCGACTGCATCGTCACCGAGGAGACGAGATTATCTGAAGCAATCAGTCTGATGAACAGTAGGAAGTGGAACCTGCTCCCGGTTACAGATACAAACAGAAAACTGGTTGGCGTTTTTACGCGGAGCAGTTTATTTCAAATGATCATGGATAGAAAGCCCTTAATCACCCCAATCAAATCATATATTAAAGAACATGTTGAAACGCTGCCAATTGACACTCCCTATGAAAATATTGAAACGATTGTGAAAAACAGTCCGGTGGGTACCGGTGTGGTCATTGATGAGCACCACCATGTCGTTGGAATCCTCACGAAAACAGATATGGTCATGTCCCTCCTACAAACATCACAAGAATTAAAAACAGTAAAGATCTTAAAAAGAACTTTAGAAACGGCATTAGATCATGCCTATGACGGAATTGTTATGACAGATGAAAAGAAAAACATCCAGATGGTCAGTCCTCCCCTGCTCGAATTATTTAATCTTCAACCAGAATCCGTTCTTTCCAAACCGGTTATGAAAGTATTGCCGCACCTTCATCTAGACAACGTGTATCAATCAGCAACAGCCGAGATTAGCGGTTTCCTTGAAATTAATGGGATTAAATACATAGTCCACCGAATTCCTATCTTAGAGGATGGAAAAGTCATCGGAGCGATTGGGAAAATAGTGTTCCGGCAATTAAACGAGGTCAGTGAGTTATTTAAAAAACTCCAGAAGGCAGAGAATAAGGCGAGCTTTTATCACCAGCAATTCCAAAATTCAGCGTCTGCCAAGTTTACTTGGGAGCATCTATTTACAGTTGACCCATATATGGAAAAATTGAAAAAAAGTGGAGCCAAAGCTGCAAAAGGCAGGTCAACCATTCTTATCCGCGGTGAAAGCGGGACGGGTAAAGAATTGTTTGCCCAAGCCATTCATAATAGCAGTGCAAGAAGTACCGGGAAATTTATTGTCGTGAATTGTGCAGCAATCCCGGAGGATTTGTTAGAATCAGAGTTTTTTGGCTATGACGAAGGGGCCTTTACGGGTGCGAGGCAAAAAGGAAAACTGGGAAAATTCGATTTAGCTAATGGTGGAACCCTTTTCCTTGATGAGATAGGAGATATGTCCCTCTCATTACAAGCCAAACTGCTGCGTGTGCTTCAAGAAAGAGAATTCTACCGAGTCGGAGGAACGGTAAGAATTCAAGTCGATGTCAGAATCATTGCAGCTACCAATCGTAACCTTGAAGAAATGGTCAAAGAGGGCCTTTTTAGAGAGGATTTATATTATCGACTCAATGTGATTTCATTAAACGTCCCTCCACTGCGCGAACGGCTATATGATACGGATCATTTGATTAGTCAATTCATGATTGAGTTGAATCAAATTTTAGGAACCAGCATCACTGGAATGGAAGATAGAGCAAGAGAAGTGATACTAGATTATGCTTGGCCCGGAAATGTCCGCGAACTGCGGAATGTCATGGAGCGTGCAATGACTTTTGCTGAAAATGGAAAAATTAGATTTGAGGATCTTCCCGAATATATGGTGAAGCAGGTTTCTATGAAAGATCCTTCGCTTCATGTATCACTAGTCGAAAATGCTGAACTTGAGGCGATCAAAAAGGCGCTGGTCCAAGTGAAGGGAAATAAGGTTAAAGCAGCTAGATTACTAGGAATCAGCCGCTCAGGTTTATATGAAAAAATCAAAAAATATAAACTGCCAACCTAAGGAGAAGAGTGTCCAGAAATTGGACACGTTAGTGTCTTCTTTGTTTGGAGGGAATACAGTTTGTTATTTTAAACAGATGTATTTTCAGGGATGATGGACTACATTATGACTTCCCGTATATTGGCATAAAAATTGCATTAAAATTGGGGAAGTCTTGTTTTGGAGGAGGATGCCTTCTATGAATATTGGAAGTCTATTAGTGCAAAGTGCTCGAAAGTTCCCTGAATTACTAGCTATTGAATGCGAAGGACGAGGCTTTACGTATCGGCAATTTAATGAAGAAGTTAACAAGCTCGCAAACGGTCTGTTGATGCTTGGGATAAATAAAGGTGACAAGCTGGCATTGATGATGAAAAACTCGGATCACTTTGTCTTTACCTTTTTTGCCGCTGCTAAAATTGGTGCGATTGCTGTACCGGTTAACTTCCGCCTCACTGCTTCAGAGGTTCACTATATTTTAGACCAATCTGATACGGTCTTGGTTGTGTGTGATAAGGAATTCGAGCCAACTATTCCTGCTGCAAAGCTAGGTACGGATGTTCGCTTCGTCATTACCATTGGGGAACCTGACACAACGGGATACTACTCATATGAAGGTATTTTATCGGATAACCTGGCGGAACCGAATGTGGAGGTTTCCGAGCGGGATGATTTAGAAATTCTCTACACCTCGGGGACAACAGGACGTCCGAAGGGTGCGCTGTTTGACCATAGTCAAATTTTTAAGGTAGGGATTGCTGTCGTTATTAATATGGAGATTCGGCAGCATGAACGAATTCTCCACCTTGCACCGCTGTTTCACTCAGCTCAATTGAACCTTTTTCTTATTTCTGGAGTTGCACTAGGTGCGACCCATATCATTCATCGCGACTTTCATCCGGTTAAAACGCTCCAAGCGATTCAAGAACATAAAATTACCCACCTTTTTGCAGTTCCAGCCATGTATAACTTTTTACTCCAAGTTCCTAATGCGGCCGATTATGATTTATCTTCTATTAAAAGAGTCGGATACGGGGCAGCCCCAATGGCACCCGAGCTTGTCAAAAAGAGTATTCAGCTCTTTAAAACAGATCAATTCTATAACCTTTGCGGCCTAACCGAAGCAGGTCCAGGCGGAATTCTCCTTGATCCAGAAGGGCATAAACGTCATCTCGGCAAGGGGGGGAAACCTATTTTCTTGACGGAAACAAGGGTGGTCAATGAAGAAGGCAATGAAGTGTTACCTGGAGTGATTGGTGAATTTATTGTCCGCAGTGACATGGTGATGAAGGAATATTATAAAAAACCGGAGGAAACGAGGAACACCTTGAAAAATGGCTGGCTCTATACCGGTGACTTAGCGATGATTGATGAAGAAGGTTATATCACGCTAGTCGATCGAAAAAAAGACATGATTATCTCGGGTGGAGAAAATGTATACTCCGTTGAGGTTGAAGGTGTTCTTTTTGAACATCCGAATGTCCTCGATGCGGCCATTATAGGCTTACCCGATGAGGTCTGGGGAGAGGCGGTCTGTGCGATCATTGTGCCAAAGGAAGGTGCGGTGATTGATGAGTTGGAATTGAAGAACTTCTGTAGGGAGAAGCTAGCGGGCTATAAGGTTCCAAGGCGGATTTTTTTCGAAGAGCAGCTGCCGAGGAACGCCTCCGGGAAAGTACTGAAATATCAACTTCGTGAGAAGATGAGAAATGTAACCATTTAGAGGTGTAATTGGGATATTTTTACAATAATTGTATAAAAACAGTGGTGATTTGTAAAATAAATCCGATTTTATGTGTAAAAAAACATAATTTTGTAAAAAAGGCCCAAGTTTACGTCTAAAAATACGGAAACTTGTAAAAAAGCCCCAATATTACGTAGAAAAATCATATTTTTGTGGAAAAGCTCCACGTACTTTAAAAAAATGTAACCGTTATCAAATCGAAAGAGAGGCACATTTGAATGAAACATCCCTATTTAAATGAAGATCATGAAATTTTTCGTAAGTCATTACGCAAGTTTTTGGACAAAGAAGCATATCCCTTTTATGAGCAGTGGGAGGAGGACCGAATGATTCCGCGCTCCTTCTGGAAAAAGATGGGCGAACAGGGTTTCCTCTGTCCAGATATCGATGAGGAATACGGTGGGAGCGAGGTTGATTGGGGATTTGCGGTCGTCATTAATGAGGAACTGGAACGAGTGGGCTCAGGGCTAATCGGAATTGGTCTCCACAATGATATTGTTGTCCCTTACATCACCGCCTATGGAACGGAAAAGCAAAAACAGCGCTGGCTGCCAAAGTGCGTTACAGGAGAAATCATTACTGCAATTGCGATGACGGAACCGGGTACAGGTTCAGACCTTGCCAATATTAAAACAACGGCAAAGTTGGATGGTGACCACTATATCGTTAATGGACAAAAGACGTTCATTACGAATGGGATTCAGTCCGACCTCATCGTTGTCGCGGTAAAAACGGATCTAAATGCCGTTCCAAAGCATAAAGGGGTAAGCCTTCTCGTTATTGAAAGAGATGCACCCGGATTTTCACGGGGGAGAAAGTTAAACAAAGTTGGCCTCCATTGCCAGGATACGGCGGAATTGGTTTTTGAAGATTGCCGAGTTCCGAAGGAGAACCTGCTTGGGGAGGAAGGCAAAGGGTTTCTTTATTTAATGGAAAAACTCCAACAGGAACGGCTTCTTGTTGCGATTGGAGCTCAAACAGCCTCAGAAGTGATGCTCAAAATGACAATGGACTATGTAAAATCAAGAGAAGCGTTCGGAAAACCAGTCAGCCAGTTCCAAAACACACAATTTAAAATTGTGGAAATGGCTACAGATATTGAAATGGGCAGAGTTTTTTTAGATCAGCTAATTGCTGAGCATATTGAAGGGAAAAACGTCGTAACGAAGGTCTCGATGGCAAAATGGAAGCTGACCGATATCGCGAAGAAGATTGCCGCAGAATGTATGCAGCTTCATGGCGGCTATGGATATATGGAAGAATACGAGATTGCGAGAAGATTCCGTGATATTCCAGTTTCCAGCATTTACGCCGGCACTAACGAAATAATGAAAACAATCATTGCGAAAAATCTAGGATTATAGAGAGGATGAAATTGATGCGTGAAGTAGTCATTGTTGAAGCTGTACGTACACCGGTAGGAAGAAGAAATGGCGTGTTGAAAGATATCCGTCCCGATGATTTGTCAGCGCTCACATTAAAGGAACTAGTCAATCGAGCGGGGATCGACCCGGCGATCGTGGAGGATGTCATTTGGGGGTGTGTTACCCAAGCGGGGGAACAAGCAGGCGATATAGCCAGAGTGGCTGCGCTAATTGCCGGATTTCCAATCGAAGTGCCGGGTACAACGATTGACCGTCAATGTGGTTCAAGTCAGCAAGCCGTGCATTTCGCTGCTCAAGCCATTCTTGCTGGTGATATGGATGTGGTGATTGCCGGCGGTATCGAAAGCATGTCCCGTGTTCCGATGGGGTCCAACTACAAAGGTGTCGAGGAACCATTTAGTCCTAATTTACGGTCGAAGTATGAAATGATTCATCAGGGATTGTCGGCCGAGCGGATTGCTGAAAACTATGGATTTACCCGTGAAGAACTTGATCGATTTTCCCTTGAAAGTCATCAAAAAGCACTAAAGGCACAGGAGGAAGGTTATTTTTCAAAAGAAATTTTCCCACTTGAGGTAAAGCTTCCAGACGGGACAACGACTATCGTCAAGGATGATTCCGGTCCAAGAAAAGGAACATCTTTAGAAGCCTTGGCCGGCCTCCGCACTTCCTTTAAAGAAGATGGAGTGATTCATGCCGGAAATTCCAGTCAAATAAGTGACGGGTCGGCTGCCTTATTACTTATGTCCCGCGAAAAAGCTGAAGAGCTTGGTTTGAAACCGCGCTTCCGTGTTCACACCCGGGTGGTGGTAGGATCGGACCCAACTTTGATGTTGACAGGACCGATACCGGCTACACAAAAGGCACTGGAAAGGTCTGGCTTGTCGATTGATGAAATTGATGTGTTTGAAGTTAATGAAGCCTTCGCCTCTGTCCCGCTTGCTTGGCTGAAAGAGACAGGTGCTGACCCTGCAAAACTAAATCCAAATGGCGGAGCGATTGCCCTTGGTCATCCGTTAGGCGGCAGTGGTGCGCGTCTAATGGTGACGATGATGCATGAGTTGGAGCGGACCGGCGGACGCTACGGCTTACAAACGATGTGCGAAGGTCATGGTATGGCAAATGCAACAATCATTGAGCGTTTAGAATAAGAGAGTTATTTAGATTCGCTGATAAACCAGCAAAACTTACGAAGGACAATAAAAGTTTCAGTAATGGAGGCGATTCAATGACGACAACAATTGGAAAAATCTTTGATTTAACGGTAAAAAAGTATCCGAACAAACAAGCGATTTACGATGTCAGAAAAAATGTCCGCTACACCTATAAGGAATGGAGCGAGCAGGTGAATCGTCTTGCCAACGCCCTCCTGAAAGAGGGTGTACAAAAAGGCGACCGTGTTTCCACCTTCATGTTTAACACCGAAGAATTAGGGACAACCTTTTTCGCCTGTGCGAAAATCGGTGCGATATTCAATCCAATTAATTTTAGGTTAACACCTGAAGAAGTTGCCTATATTCTTTCGGATGCCACCCCAAAGGTTGTTCTTTTTGAACAAGCTTTAGAACCTGTTATTTCAGCAATTGCCAATCGTTTCGACAAGACCACCTTCTGGTTCATTGATTCGGGAGCACCCGCGTATGCGGCTAGCTATCAGGAAAAACTAACCGCTTCATCAACCGAGGATGTCCAGGCGGACGTAAAGGAAACCGATCTATATGCATTCATCTATACCAGCGGGACAACGGGAAGGCCGAAGGGGGTCATGCATACCCACCGCAATATGGTGGATCAAAGTGTCTTCTGTATTTCTTCGTGCAAGCTTCGTGCGGAGGACGTGGGACTTGTTACTGCGCCTATGTTCCATTGCGCGGAACTCCATTGCGCCTTTCTGCCACGGATTCATGCAGGGGCAAGTAATGTCATACTGCATCAATTTAATCCAAAATCGATCCTTCAATTAATTGAACAAGAGAAAATTTCAAAATTCTTTGCGGCACCAACGATGTGGAACATGCTCCTCCAAGAAGACCTAAGCAAGTATGACTTATCCAGCATACAGCTTGGTTTATATGGCGCTGCTCCTATGGCCCCATCACTTGTTCATGCGCTCCATGACAACCTGGGAATTTCGCTCGTTCAAGCCTATGGAATGACCGAAATGGGTCCGGCGATAACCTTCTTATCGGAGATGGATCAACTAAGGAAGGCAGGTTCTGCAGGGCAGGCTGCCCTAAGTCACGATATTCGGGTCGTCCGCACGAGGGAGGACGGTCCATCGGATCCTGATGATGTCGTTCCTGTCGGTGAAACCGGTGAGATTATTGTTCAAGGACCATGTATGATGGTTGGTTATTTCAACCGTGAAGAAGCGACGGAAAAAGCATTATATAAAGGTTGGTACCATTCGGGAGATATCGGTTATCTCGATGACGAGGGCTATCTTTATGTCAATGACCGTGTTGATGACATGATTATCAGTGGCGGGGAGAATATCTATCCGAGGGAAGTCGAAGACCTCTTGCATGCTCACCCAGCAGTCCTTGATGTGGCAGTCGTTGGCCAGCCAAATGACCGCTGGGGCGAGACTGTAACTGCCTTTGTAGTGAAAAAGGATTCGAAGGTAACTGATGAAGAACTGGATATATACTGCATAAACAGCAATCAGCTTGCCAATTACAAACGCCCGCGGAAATACATTTTCTGTGATGCGCTGCCTCGGAATGCCAGTGGAAAAATCATGAAGTTTGTCTTGAGAAAACAATTGGAGGAGCTATTTACCCCAGGCACTACAAATTCGTAAAAGAGGGTCCTGACTATGTTAAAAGGTATAAAAGTCATTGATTTTACCAACTATTTGCCTGGTCCTTTCGCAACCTTACGACTTGCAGAACTAGGTGCAGAAATTATTAAAGTGGAGCCGCCTGAAGGGGATCCCGCCCGGCATATGGGAATTTCCGGACAGGGGAATGGCCTAGTTTTTATTGCAAACAATCGTCAGAAAAAAAGCATCAGCCTTAACTTAAAGGAGAAGGAAGGTTATGACACCGCGCTTAAATTAATTGCAAATGCAGATGTCGTTCTTGAAAGCTTTAGACCAGGTGTCATGGAAAAGCTTGGTTTAGGATATGAGGCCGTTCGAACTGTAAAGCCTGATATCATCTACTGCTCGATATCAGGATATGGACAAAAGGGGTCGTTAAGTAAACTGGGGAACCATGACCTCAATTATATGGCATTAAGCGGAGTTTTAACCCAATTCAAGGATAGAACCTGCAAACCGGTCCATCCTTCGATTACGCTTGGCGATTATATAGGTGGTTTTGCTGCTAATGAACGGATTCTAGCAGGGCTCGTTTCAAGAGTCCTAACAGGAAAAGGAAGCTATCATTCCATTTCCATCACTGACCAACTGGTGTCATTATTAGGCAACCATATTATGGTTGAAAAAGAAGACGGTGAGGGAACTGGCATTAAGGTTCTTAACGGCAGCATCGTTTCCTACGCCCTTTATGAAACAAGGGATGGACGCTACATGAGCCTTGGCGCACTTGAGCCCAAATTTTGGGCTAATTTTTGCCAGGCTCACGGACATGAGGATTGGAACAGTGCACATTTTTCCGCTACAGATGATGCCAACCCTGTTTTTCAGGAACTCACGGTACTTTTTAAAAGTAAAACCTTTTATGAATGGATTGAATTTGCCCAAAAGGTAGATTGCTGTATGGCACCAGTATTGGAGATTGGGGAATTACGCACGAATCCCTACTTTCGAGAAAAAGAGCTTATCTTTGCTTCTTCATGGGGAGACTATCAGGTGAAAATGCACAGTGACCTTGAGTTGGAGTCAGTTGCCCCGCCGCCTCAAAAAAATGAGCACAGGGATGAAATACTAAATAATATTTTGATTTAAAAAGAGAAACTAGACTGCCAAAAAAATTTGGCAGTCTTTTCTTTGTTAAACGTTTTTTCTTTTATATAATGACCATCCTAGGATCATAAATGCCTTTTGAAAATTCAAGAACAAGCAGTATAATAGAGTAAGTTAATCAAAAGTTTGATAGGTTATTTATGTTTCGAAAGGAGGAAAAATGTTGTTTGAAAAAGCACTGCCCTTACTAGAATCCCACTTTGGTTATAGCTCCTTCAGGACAGGCCAAGAGCAGGCCATTCGTTCCGTTTTGTCCGGCGAAAACACTATTACTGTCATGCCAACGGGCGGAGGGAAATCCATTTGTTATCAAATTCCTGCACTTGTTTTGTCAGGTACCACGATTGTCATTTCCCCACTGATTTCTTTAATGAAGGACCAGGTAGATGCCCTCATTCAAGTCGGTATTCCCGCCACATTTATCAACAGTTCGTTAAGTTACAGTGAAGCAAATAAGCGGATGCATGAAGCCATTCAGGGAAATTACAAGCTACTATATATTGCCCCTGAACGATTGGAATCACGAGAATTTATGGAAGACCTTTACAGCATGGACATCCCGCTTGTAGCTGTGGACGAGGCCCACTGTATATCGCAATGGGGCCATGATTTTCGGCCAAGCTATCGCCATATTCAACAATTAATTAACAGCCTGCCGCAAAGGCCAATAGTCTTAGCCCTAACTGCGACCGCGACACCAAAGGTTCGTGAGGATATTTGCAATCTCTTAGACATTAATGAAGAAAATACGATAATTACCGGATTTGAGCGGGAAAATCTATCTTTTACCGTTATCAAGGGACAGGACCGGGATAAGTATCTAAAAGACTATCTAAAAAAGAATGAAAAAGAAGCAGGCATTATTTATGCAGCAACTAGGAAAAATGTTGACCAAATATACGAAAAATTACTCAAAGCCAACATTAAGGCGGCTCGTTATCATGCCGGGATGGGGGATGTCGAGCGGAACAGGGAACAAGAACGATTTTTAGAGGATAAAGCAACGGTTATGGTCGCCACTTCTGCCTTTGGGATGGGAATTGATAAATCCAATATCCGTTTTGTAGTCCACTATCAGCAGCCCAAAAACATGGAGAGCTATTATCAGGAAGCGGGTCGTGCAGGCAGGGATGGACTCGAAAGTGAATGTATACTTCTTCATTCCTCACAGGATGTGCAAATTCAGCGCTTCCTCATTGATCAGTCTAGTGACCGGAGCCGAATAACACAAGAGTTAGCAAAGCTCCAGCAAATGGTTGATTATTGCCATACGGAAAACTGTCTCCAGGAATTTATTTTAAAATACTTTGGCGAAACTGAGACTGAACCGTGCGGCAGATGCGGCAACTGCTTGGACACGAGGACAAGCATCGATGTAACAAAAGAAGCACAAATGGTGATGTCTTGCGTGATCCGGATGGGGCAGCGGTTTGGAAAAACGATCACGGCACAAGTGTTAACCGGATCGAAAAATAAAAAAGTCACAGAAATGGGCTTCGACAGGCTTCCGACCTATGGAATCATGAAGGATAGAAGTTCAAAGGAGGTTAGTGACTTTATTGAATTTCTGATATCACAGGAGTTAATTGCGATTGAACAAGGGCAATTTCCAACCCTATTCGTTTCACCAAAAGGGAAAGATATCTTGTTAGGTAAGGAGCAGGTTCATCGCCGTGAAACGGTACAGGTTAAACAAGTATCGAAGGATGACCCATTGTTTGAAGTATTAAGAGAGGTGCGGAGGCAGATTGCTGAAACAGAAAAGGTACCTCCGTTTGTGATTTTCTCTGATGCTTCCCTAAAGGATATGTGTGCGAAACTGCCGAAGTCGACAGAAGAATTTTTACACGTCAGCGGTGTAGGAGAACTGAAGCTTAAAAAATATGGTCTTGAATTTATTCAAGCCATTCGTACCTTTTGTGAAACTAATGTAGATTATCAAAGTGAGTTGGTTCCTGTTGAGAAAGCTCCAAAGAAACCTGCAAAAAAAGCCGGGGTAACTGACTCTCATTTGGAGACATTAAAACTACATCAGGGGAATTTCTCAATTGCGGAGATTGCCGAGCAGCGGGATTTAGCGGTTAGCACGGTTGAGACCCACCTACTTCAATGTGCGCAACAAGGTTTAGCCGTCGATTTTAGCAAATATATTCCAGCAGAATATATGCCGCTTTTAGAAAATGCTTTGGTAGAAGCAGGAAGAGACCGTCTCAAACCTATCAAGGAACTGCTTCCAGAGGAAGTAAGTTATTTTATGATCAAAGCCTATGTTTATTTTATCAGTAAAAAGAAATAGGTTTTGCTAAAGAAAAGGCACATATCTGAGAAATATTACATTTAATTGTATTTTTAGAATATTCATAATTGTTGTCGATATCCCTGTTATATTGTTGATATTTCCCCGGGAATTTGTCGATATCACACTTTATTAAAGAACAGGGCAGCGAATAAACTTAGCTGCCCTGTTCTTTATCATATTCATCTAAAAATGGCTTATTGGCATAATAGTACATCATCGCCATGAAAACAGCGCCGCCAATCAGGTTGCCGATTGTCACTGGGACTAAATTGTGAATGACCCCACCCCACGAAATCGTGCCCGGATGATTTAAAACTAAGGCGATGGCAAACGTACACATATTAGCGATGCTGTGTTCATATCCGGAAATAAAGAAACAAAAGACAAATAGCATCATCGCAAACATTTTCGGTCCGTCTCCTTTTAACCCCATCGGAAGAAAAAAGGCCATGCAGACAAGCCAATTACAGAGAATAGCTCGGAAAAATAACTGTGTTATTGGCACTTGCATCTTTATTTCCACAACATGGAGTAAAAAGCCGTTAACCTCGGAACTTTCATAAAGTCCCGTAGTAAAAATAATAAAGGCAAAAACCGCTGCACCGAGAATGTTTCCCGCGTAACTGCAAATCCAAAGTTTTACAACGTCTATCCAGGTCATTTTCTTACGCAGGGCGGCATAGGTGTAATAAAACGTATTACCGGTAAACAAATCACCACCGCCATAGGCAATTAAAATAATGGCTGCCCCGAAGGTAAGTGCTGCCATCGGATAGGCAAGCGGGTTATCCTTAACATAAAAGAAATTCCCTGTTTTAAATGCTACAATGACCCCGAAGCCAATAAACATACTGGCAAGCGCCGCTCGTAAAATATAACGAAGGATGCTTTGCCGAAAGATTTTCATCTTTTTGAGGGCGAGTTTCTCGGCTTCTCCTAAAGGCTGCATTTCCATGTCAATCCCACCCACCATTCGTAATTAGATATTATCCTTTTATTTTTTATCCAAAGTGCGGTGGTTATGTATTAGTAGGTAAATTTTTCATTAAACAAGCTTAGAATAATTACATTTTTTAAAACATAAACATTTGTAATGGTTAAAAATAGCAATAACACCCGTAATTCAGTTATAATGTAGAAGTTTTTTGAATTCTGATTTTAAGGAGTCATTATGTTGAAATTGAAAAAAATTACCCCTTCACATGACCCATGGGAGGCCTATTTAGATATTGAGCAATATGGAAAGCCTCAGTTAACCAATATTGAATTTACCACAACGACCCTTTGTAATATGCGTTGTGAGCATTGTGCTGTAGGCTATACACTCCAAACAAAGGATCCACTGGCGCTTCCTCTTGATTTGCTCATCCAAAAATTAGAGGAAATTCCGACACTCAGGTCACTTAGCATTACCGGAGGAGAACCGATGTTATCCTTATCCTCGGTAAAAGATTATGTTGTACCCCTTTTAAAATATGCCCATGAGCGCGGTGTACGGACACAGATTAATTCCAATTTAACACTTGATCTAGATCGGTATGGATTAATCGTTCCTTACTTAGATGTGTTACATATCTCGCATAACTGGGGCACCGTTGATGATTTTGTCGAGGGCGGCTTTGCGAGAATGGAACGAAAGCCGGATTATGCTCAACGCGAAAAATATTTTAAAAGAATGATAGAAAATAGCCGTGAACTGGTGAAAGCAGGAGTGATGGTATCTGCTGAAACGATGTTAAACAGGCGGACCCTACCGTATTTAGAGAAAATCCACCGCCAAATTGTTGATGAAATGCTATGCCAGAGACATGAAATACACCCTATGTACCCAAGCGATTTTGCTAGCAATCTCGAAACCTTATCACTTAATGAAATAAGAGAAGCGATCCATCACTTACTAGATATCAGAGATGAAAAGGTGTGGATGCTGTTTGGCACGCTCCCATTTTATGCATGCAGCAGTGAACAGGAGGATTTAACTCTCCTTCAACGCTTGTATACAAGTAAAAATGTCACCGTCAGAAATGACCCTGATGGTCGTTCGCGACTAAATGTAAATATTTTTAACGGAGATATTATTGTGACAGATTTCGGTGATACACCACCACTTGGAAATATTCAGAGTACAAATCTGTTACATGCATATGAAACCTGGCAGTCATCAGCCTTAGCAAAAGAATTAAGCTGTCATTGCCCGGCTGTTGCTTGTTTAGGACCTAATATCCTTGTGAAAAACAACTATTATCCTGATGTTGATTTTACTAAGCTGAAAACCAGAATATTGAAGTAGCATAAGCAGGATTATTCAATAATGGTTTATTAACTACGAATATCTACTAATTTTTAAACACCTTCCAACGAGGAAGGTGTTTCTTTGTCGAGAAATGTCGTTTCATTTTTCTGACAATTACATTGACTGTAGTCTTAGAATATAGTAATTTATATATAACAACATATAACGTTATATGAAGTTGTATGTTGTTTAGGTGGATTACTGGTGTTCATTCACTAAAATATTAAATCAGGGAGGCAACAAAAATGACGACTGAATTAGTAGTTGACGTTAAAAATCAAGTGCAACATGCTTTAGCAGAGGTAGAAAAAAGAAATATTTCAAATGTTTTCTTTGTAGCATGTGGAGGATCTTCTGCCATTATGTATCCAAGTAAGTATGTAATTGACCGTGAAGCAAAGGTTCTTGATGCCCATCTTTTTAGTGCAAATGAATTTATCTATCGTAATCATGCAAAACTTGGAAGCGGTTCCTTGGTTATCCTGTGCTCCCATTCAGGAACCACACCTGAAACAGTAGAAGCAGCAAAATTTGCTAGATCAAAAGGGGCATTGGCCGTTTCTTTAACAAATGTGGAAGGATCACCACTAGCACTAGCTTCTGATGTCGTGTTGAAGTACCAATGGGGTGAAGGAGCAAACGCTTTCACTACTAACTATTCTGTTTTATATCAACTAGTATTTGGTGTACTGAAAGTTGTTGAAAATAACAAAAAAGCTAGTATAGTAGAAGAAAGTCTTGAGAATTTACAAAATGTTTACGAAAAAGCAGCAGCGCTTTACCAATCAAAAGCAGCAGTATTTGGACAAGATTATAAAGATGAAAAAATCATTTACACAATGGCAAGCGGAGTAAATTATGGTGTTGCCTACTCCTATGCGATTTGTATCCTAATGGAAATGCAATGGGTTCATTCCCATGCCATCCATGCAGGAGAATACTTCCATGGTCCATTTGAAATTATTGATGAAGAAACACCTTTCATAATCTTGCTTGGTTTAGATGAAACCAGACCATTAGAAGAAAGAGCACTAGAATTCTCTAAGCGTTACGGCAAGAAATTGGTTGTCCTTGACGCAAAAGACTTCGATTTCACTGGGGTAGCAGAAGAAGTACAGGGATACATTGCTCCATTAGTCTTAAATTACGTATTAAGAAAATATGCGGATCAGTTGGCGGAAGCTCGAAATCATCCGCTATCAAAAAGAAGATATATGTGGACAGTTGAATACTAATACAAGATAAAATAACCATTAGACTGCTAAATTATAGAAACGTATTCCTTTCTGGAGGGGAAGCTTAATGAAGAAGTTATTGATTTTAAGTATTATTTCTATTCTTTTTCTATCTTTGTTTGCTGGCTGTTCTAAGAGTTCTAGTTCGACGAACGGAAAAGATATCGTTGAACTCAAGTTTTTCCATCGCTGGCCGAATCAACCTAAAAAGCAGTATTTTGAAAAAGCAGTAAAAGAGTTTGAGAAGACGCATCCCAATATTAAAATTAAAACAGAAGCGGTCTTGAACGACTCTTATAAGGAAAAGATTCGTGTTGTCTTAGGCTCAAGTACCCCTCCAGATGTATTCTTTTCTTGGAGTGGAGAATTTGCTTATAACTTCGCACGTCAAGGACAATCGCTTGATTTAACTAACTATGTTAAGGAAGATAAGGCATGGTCGGATCAAATTATTGCTTCCCAGTTCAATGCCTTCACATTAGATAGTAAAATTTATGGGATTCCGTGGTCCACTGACGGTAAGGCCTTCTTTTATAATAAGAAAATTTTCAGGGATTTAAATCTTGAGGTTCCAACTACATGGTCTGGGCTTATTGAGGTCTCTAAAAAGGTAAAGGCCGCAGGACTTACACCAATTGCATTTGGAAGTAAAGCACCTTGGACGATTTCCCATTATATTGGAACATTAAATCAATTGATGGTACCGCAGGACGTTCTTGATAAAGATTATGATCCTAAAAATTCAGAAGGTGATTTCTCGCACCCAGGTTACGTAAAGGCATTAGAGAAATTCATGGAGCTTAAGCCGTACTTTAATAAAGGCGTTAACTCTGTAGACCATGAGTATTCGCGTGAGTTATTTAACAGCGGTAAAGCAGCAATCGGCTTCTTCCAGCTTGCAGAAATCGGACTGATTGAACCATCTTTAAAAGAAGATTTAGGTGTATTTAATGTACCGGGAGTAGAAGGTGGAGAAGGAAATGCTAACTCCATCACAGCAGCCCCAGAAGGAATCATGATTTCTTCGAAAACAAAGCATCCGAAAGAAGCAATGGAATTTGTTAAATTCTTAACCTCTAAGGAAAAAGGAACAGAACAATTAAAAGAAGTTAGTGAGTATAGTGCAGTTAAAGGGACAACAACAGAAGCGAATGCGTCTAAGCTTCAACAGGATGCCATCAATTTAATTGTTAATGCCGAGCAAACGTACTTATGGTTTGATACGGCAGTTGATATTAAAATCGTTGATGCTTATTTAAATGGGACGCAGCTAATGTTAGACGGAAAGAAAAGTCCTGAAGATGTGATGAAGGATGTCAGAGCAGCAGCAAAAGAAGTGAAGGCGTCAACAAAAAAATAGGAAGCCAGAAAGGTGGTTGTAAGTTGACCACCTTTTTTCCAAAGATACGCCTTTTAAAAAAAGGGGAGTTATTATGCAAAATACAAACAAATGGTTACCATACCTATATATTGCACCTTGCTTAATCTTTTTGGCCCTTTTTGTTTATTATCCAATCGTTGAAAACTTTTTTTATAGTTTCTATGATTTCTCTGCGTTTTCAGTAGAAAAAACATTTGTTGGCTTCGAAAATTTCCTGAATCTTTTTAAAGATGATGTTTTTTATATAGCTTTAAAAAATAATCTCTGGTATGCAGTAATCTCGATTATCTTTCAGGTATTTGGCGGACTTATTTTAGCAGCTATCCTTGAAGATAAATTGATTCGACTCGTTAGTGGGATATTCAGAACCGTGTTTTTCCTTCCGGTTGTGATATCAATGACGGTTATCGCTTTACTATTTACTTTTGTTTATAACCCGGATATCGGAATTTTAAATGGACTCCTAAATATATTAGGACTTGAAAATTTGACCAGGGCTTGGCTGGGAGAATCTGAAACAGCTATTTTCGCTGTTATTGCAGTCTCGCAGTGGCAAAGTATTGGTTACATTATGATGTTATTTATTGTTGCGATTCAAAATATCCCCCAAGAGTTGTATGAGGCTGCCGAGATTGATGGGGCAGGGAAAATTCGTAAATTCTTTTCCATTACTGTTCCTCAAGTAAAAGAGATGTTCTTCGTTACAACACTTATCACCTTAACCGGTGCCTTTACCGTTTTTAATGAACCGTATATATTGACTGGCGGAGGACCAGGTAACTCAAGTGAAGTTTTAGGAACATTACTCTACCATTCCGCTTTTGGGAAAGACCAAATGGGCTATGCCTCTGCTGTGGCGACCGTAATTTTAATGATTACCTTAATTGTTTCCTTGGTTCAGCTGAAAGTATTTAAAACAGGAAAGGATGTTTAGAGTGGAGACAAGCAAAGTAATGGACTATCATCATTCGATTCCAATCACAACGAAATATAGGAAGCAGACGAAAATTGTTAAAGGTTTGCCCATCTTTACTATCCTAATCTTGTATTTTGTGGTAATTGCTTATCCTCTATTTTGGATGGTGATTAACTCATTTAAGTCCACTTCAGAAATATTCTCCAGCAGCTGGGCATTACCGAAGGAGTGGTTGTTTTCCAATTATACGGAGGCTTGGAACACTGGAATCTCTGGATATTTTGTTAATAGTTTAATTGTTACAGCTACGACCTGCTTCATCACAGTATTAATAAGTGCACTTGGCGCTTATAGTTTATCCAGATTTGAATTTAAGGGGAAGAATATCCTGCTAGTTTTCTGTATGGGCGGAATGATGCTCTCCCCACAAGTCAGCTTAGTTCCGCTATATAAACTGATTCAATTATTAGGAATTCATGATACCTACTTTGCGATGATCTTTCCATATGTAGCCTACCGAATTCCAATCACAATTCTTTTGATAAGAGCAGCTTTTCTAGAGGTTCCAAGAGAATTAGAGGAATCTGCCTTTTTGGATGGCTGTAATACGTGGACCATTTTTACGAAAATATTTATTCCTTTAAATAGGCCGATATTACTAACAGCTGTTGTGTTAACTGCTTATTATACTTGGAATGAATTTATGTTTGCGTTAATCTTTGTTGATTCAGATGCGTTAAAAACAATACCTGCCGGATTGATGCAATTTAGGGATGCCTTGCAAACCAATTGGGGGGTTCTTATGGCCGGGCTAATGATTTCAGCTTTACCGATTATTCTCTTATTTATGTTCATGCAGAAGTATTTTATTCGAGGTTTATCCTCAGGAAGTGTTAAAGGATAAAAAAGGAGTGGGAAATTATGAGAATTATTGGAATAGGTGATAGTGTTGTTGATATTTACCAGGATCGTAACGAAATGTTTCCAGGTGGAAATGCCTTAAATGTTGCGGTATTAGCCAAACAAAGTGGAGCGGAGTCCGCGGCTTATATAGGGATTGTGGGTACGGATATTGAAGGAGATCATATTCTAGATTCTTTAAGCAAGAACTTAGTAGATGCGAGTCATGTACGAAGAGCAGTTGGGGATAGCGGAAAGGCCTTTGTCGATCTAAATAAGGAAGGAGACCGAATCTTTGTTAAATCAAATAAGGGCGGAGTACAGGCTAAACTCAAGCTTAATCTAACAGTGGATGACTATGAATACATCAAATCGAATGATGTGGTACATACCAGTCTATATAGTCATTTAGATGAAGAATTACCATTGCTAAAACAATACTTACCGGTATCCTATGATTTTTCAAATCATTTTTCGGTGGTACTTTTAGAAAGGGTTTGTCCACATATCCAGTTTGCGTTTATTTCAGGAAGTGATTTGACTGAAGTTGAATTAGAAGAGTTATTCCTTAAAATACATGGACTTGGAACGCCGTTTATCATTATCACGAGAGGTTCAAAGGGCGTAGTTATGTCTCATAATAACAAACGATACGAACAGGGAATAGTTGAAGCAAATGTGATTGATACACTAGGAGCGGGTGATTCTTTTATTGCAGGGTTTTTAACCCATCATTTTAATGGGTTAACTATTGAAGAATCATTGAAAGCAGCGGCACAAATTGCGGCAAGAACTTGTGAAGTGAATGGTGCATTCGGTCATGGTAAACAATTAACAACATAAAAATAAAAGGAATGATATGGATACCCATATTCATTCCTTTTATTTTTTTACGTTGTTATCGTAAGTGCAATCAGTTGGGTTTGTGTCTTGAAGTTTGAAATATGAATGGGTACTCCTGTTTCGTCGTAGACGGTTTTATCAATATTAAATAGTGTCGCGCCTATTTCGCAATCCAAATATTCTGCCTCTAATGTGGAAGCTGGTATGACAGTGATAATTTTTTTACTTGAGCCAGATTTAATATTGATTTGGTAAATATTTTTCAAGACTTCATAAGTAGATTCATGTTCGGTAAAGTGTGACATTAAATTTGGGAAACGTTCTAACGAGTAATGGGCTACATCTAGAACAAACGGCTGTTGGTCGATCGACATGATCCTGACCAACTTTAATACTGGTGAATCAATAGCGATTTGAAGTGCTTCAGCAATATCGGGAGCCGCTTTCATTTCTTCACAGGCGAGAATTCGCTTGGAAGGATTTTTTCCTATTTGCTTACTAAAGTCGGTGAATCCATCAATGGAAACCAGTTCCCGTGCAATTTTGGTTCTTGTGACGAATGTTCCCTTCCCTTGTTTTCGCTCTAAAAACCCTTCATCGGCTAAATCTTGAATGGCTCTTCTTACGGTTATTCGGCTAACGCCATATAACTCGCATAATTCGGTTTCATTCGGCAGCCTTTCACCCGATTTATAAACCCCTTGGTCAATAGCTTCTTTTAAAATTTGTTTTAACTGGTCATATAAGGGAGTGGAAATTGAATTGTTTAATTTCATGATAAAATTTCCTTTCGAACAATAAGTCATTATATAATATTATATAACAAGTTTACTTATACTGTATAGAAATACTTGATAATATTTATCATAATTATAAAATATTGGATTTTTAAATTGTGCATGCATATTTTGCTTTATAGTATATCAATTTTGATTAAACCTGAGTTTTAATTTAAACTAAGAAAAAAATGTGCAGAATTGTGTGTGGTGAGATAATGGAAAAACCAGTAGAACGAACTTATGAAATTATGGAGGTCTGCCTGCTCGCGGGCAAAATCATGCTCCAAAGCGGCGGGGAGACTTACCGGGTCGAAGATACGATGATGCGAATTGCTGCAGCCTTTGGGATAGAACGGACACATAGCTATGTAACTCCGACCGGCATTATCTTTTCAGCAGAAGGTACAGAGCCAACAAAGACGAAGCTGATTAGAATATCGGAGCGATCAACCGACTTGAAAAAAGTTTCAATGGTCAATAGCATCTCGAGAAGAATTACGAGTGGAGATGTGACCCTTGAAGAAGCAATGGAGCATCTAAAAGAAATAGATTCTTTAGATGTAACGTTCCCTTTTCGTGTCCAAGTGGCAGCAGCATCGCTCGCGAGCGGTTGTTTTATGATTATGTTTGAGGGAGGCTGGAATGATTTTATTCCAGCAATGATTTCAGGGGGAATGGGGTATCTAAGCTTTGTATACTTCCATCGCTTTGTCCCCATCAAGTTTTTCTCGGAATTCTTGGCATCGTTTGTGATTGGATTGCTGTCTTTTTTGTTTGTGAAAATGGGAGTCGGTCAGCAATTAGATAAAATTATAATCGGGTCGGTGATGACATTGGTTCCCGGACTCTTATTGACCAATGCGATTCGTGATTTAATGGCCGGACACTTAGTTTCAGGGTTATCGAAGGGGGCGGAAGCGTTTCTGACCGCATTTGCGATTGGAGCAGGAATTGCAGTCGTCTTATCATTTTTATAAGGGGGTGGTGTATTTATGATGGCAGTTCTTGCTCAGGCAATAACAAGCTTTTTGGCAACGGGAGCCTTTGGAATTCTATTTAATGCACCGAAAGAAACTTTAGTGAGGTGCGGGCTGATTGGAATGGGCGGTTGGTTAATTTATTATCTACTGGAGGATTACTCAAATAATGCGATTTTAGCCACACTTGCAGCGACTGTTTTTATCGCTGTTCTCAGTCAACAATTAGCAAAGTTCTATAAAACCCCTGTCATTATTTATAGTGTCGCTGGAATTATTCCACTTGTTCCTGGAGGTCTTGCCTATGATGCGATGCGAAATTTTGTTGAGAACGATTATAATTTGGCACTTGCCTTAGCTGCAAAAGTTCTGATGCTGGCAGGCTCAATTGCCTTTGGGTTAGTCTTTTCAGAGGTAATCAATCAAGTCATTCGAAAAATTAACCATAATAAGGTACGAATTTAACCTACTCCCTTTAGTTCAAACTACTAAAGGGAATTTTTTTTAAGGAAAATTTAAGTTTTAAATAGTATCATGAATTGGTAATTGGTTTCCTTTATTGTTTTTTAGTAAGGTAGTATAGTAGTATATTACTAGTACTAATTATCATTCAACAAAGTCTATAACAAGGAATGGTACGTTTATATATGAATAAAATATTAATTGCAATTACTGTTGTTTTCATTCTAGGTATCAGTGCTCAAACAATTTATGAGGGAAAGTTTGACCGTCAAACCGTTGAAAAAGTCACTGAAGCTGCATCGTTAAAAACACGGACCTTGGCTCTTTTTTCAAAAGAGGCACCGAAATTGCCTGATAGTATCAAGTTAGATGTTCCGTTAATTAATCAAATGGACGCTCCAAAACTCTACAACGGCTGTGAAATAACGAGCCTAGCGATGATTCTTAATTTTCACGGTCTAAAAGTAACGAAAAATGAGTTAGCAAAAAAGGTGAAAACCGTTCCGTTAACCTATAATAACGGAAAAAAAGGTAATCCAAATGCTGGGTTTGTCGGTGATATGGCCAATGGACCAGGATTAGGAGTTTATAATGGTCCCGTTTTGGAGCTTGCGCAAAAATACGTTGGTGACCGAGCGGTTAATTTAACCAATCATTCGTTTGATGAAGTTTTAGAACAAGTAGGGCAAGGGCTTCCTGTCTGGATTATTACGACATCAAGTTTTGCACCTGTCTCTGTGTTTCAAACGTGGAATACTCCGCAGGGAAAAATTAATATTACCTTTAGTGAACATAGTGTTGTGATCACGGGGTACGATGAAAAGAATATCTATATTAATAATCCATACGGTGAAAAAAATCAGAAGTTAAATCGGGCTAGTTTTATTAAAGCTTGGGAGCAAATGGGGAAGCAAGCGATTGTTATCAAAAAGTAAAAACGAAAAGGCTGATCAGGAATCAGGCCTTTTAAATTGTGGGATTTCCAGTTAATATCCAACAAATATTGTAAGTTTCGTAAAATATGCTCTAAAATGGGCGAAGGCAGAGGAATGAAATATCCCTCTGCCTTCTTAGCTTTTATTCATATTATGAATTCATATATCGTAACTTGTGAACGGTTGTCTGTGTAATCAGCCATCGCAAGGTAAAAACTTATATTATAATCATTGTTTGTAAAAACAAGTTTGCCGCGGTTATTTTTCCACCTGAAGGTTTTATACCTAAACGACGTAAGCCCTACCTCTCTTACATCCTAACGGCTCCGAAGCCGATCCAGTGTGAATAAGTTTTTAATTTTAAAACATAAGCAGAATGCCAGAAAAATTCTTACTTTGCGTTATTTTCTCTTTTACAAGTTACAATTAAATGTGAAGCACAAAGACTAATACTACAGGACTATATGATGTTTGTCAATAAAAATAATAAAACTTTCTTCCTTAAAGGAATAACTAAAGATATAGCAGAAATATATTTATAGATGATTCGAATGGAAGTGGTTGTAAAATTAACTCTAAGAATAAATTGGAATGGAGGTCAATCGATGATATTTTTTCGAAGGTTGTTCCTTACCGCTGCGAAATATCGGTTTCGGACTGTTTTATTTGTTACGACCATTTATATTTTTATAAATGCAGGGGTTATGAGAGTACTAGAGCCGAAAACATTTGAAAATACCTTTCATGCCGTTTGGTGGATTCTTACAACAATGACTACTGTAGGCTACGGGGATGTGTACCCGACCACACAACTGGGCAGAATTTGGGCAATGGTCATCGTCTATACAGCAGGGATTGGACTTTTTGGTGTGGTAATTGGGATGATTGTCGATGCTGTGTCACAGTACAAACGGATGAAGGAGGAAGGAAAAATGACTTTTAAAGGAGAAAACCATTACGTCATAATTGGCTGGACTTCCAAAAGTAAAAATACAATAAAAGAGCTTTTTATTGGCGACGAAAAAACAGAAATCGTGTTAATTGATGAATTAGAGAAGTCACCCTATGAACATGAGCGGTTTTTATTTATCCAGGGAAGTCCAACTGATGATGACACATTAAGAAGAGCAAAAATTGAAAGTTCAAAAGCAGTTTTGCTTTTTGCACCTGATGGAATAGATAACCCGGATTTAGCTGATGGAAAAACATTATTAACCGCGTCCTCGATCGAGCGATATGATGAAGGAACGGAAAAAAATATTTATACCATTGCAGAAATTTTAAATGAAAAGCATGTTAGCAATTTCAAGCATGTCAAAATAGATGAATTTATCCTTTCCTATGAATCCGTGTCAAACCTGATGGCGAAATCAGCACAGACAAATGGGGCAAGCCATTTATTTACGCAATTATTAAGCCGTAAGGATGGGGATGCGGGTAGTGACTTATGGGAAGTTGACCTACGTTCCGACTGGGAAACATACGGAGATGCGCATGAGTACTTAAAGCAAAAAGGGGCCCAGCTCATTGCGGACCGAAGTGATTTAAATATATTGAAAAAATGGGATGAAACCATACCAAAAGAAGCTCGCTTATTTGTGATTTGCGATAAGAATACATACCAATCGCTATGAAGTAAAAAAACGCATCTCGAGGATGCGCTTTTTTAATAGGTTAAACACCCGGCAATGACGATTCCTATAGAGACTGATAGTAACAATAGGAAAAGTCCGACTGCCTGGTTATCTTTCTCGATTGCTTGACTGACATTAAAACGAGGTGTAAGCCACTCAGCAAGATAAAACACCACAATCTGTGCGACAATTCCGATTCCACCCCATATGGCCATATCAGTAAGAGAAATCGAATTCGCTGCAGAAGAATATAACACGATCGCAAGCCCCAGAAGTCTGCCGCCAAGGACATAACTTGCTGCTTTATTCCCTTGGGCCATTAAGGAAAACTCCTTGACCTTGGTTGTTACTTCCATAAGAATCAGACCAACGAATAAAAGGACCAGTGAAACCAATAAATATAATAAAAAACTTGTCATTTACATTCCCCCTTGTTTTTAATACCCACCGGTAAGAAATAAGATTCGTTTCCGGTGATTTTTCCGCCTGCCCGAATGCCGATACTTCCGGCCTTTCCCGCAATAAGAAAAGAGCCGAACACTAATGAAAGCTCCTCGATTCCCTTTTCAGTTTCCAATGAAACTGTAGGGAGAGGTACGTATTGTTGATAGACTGAAAGCTCCTCTTTATAGGTTTGAAAAGAATTTTGGTCGGTAACATTGGAGTGTAAATCCCATATGGTTACCGTGTCTCCTTCTCTGCCGAAAGTCGGTTTTTGAACATAGGCAAGATGTCCCTTGAATAAATCGGCTTCCAGGTATGTAGGCAGCATATATTCCTTAATCCAGCCCTGCTCTTCTTTTGTATAAAAAGCCCCTTGTTCCGCTAATCCCCAAATTAAACATTGGATAGACTTCGGCTGCAGCAAAAAGGCAGAGACTGGATTTAGGATCGACAGTTTGCCGTCTTTGACCAGCTGCAACAACTCGATTCCAACCGGGTCACCTGATAGTGGATCTAAATCGTCAACTAGGTGTTCAAGAGGATAGGTTTGTCGGTATAACACATCAATAGGGATACCCTCATCGTCGACAAGAATACCGTCAATCATTCGCAGTGCAGACAAGGGAACCGTCCGATTGTTAACCTGACAAAGCCTGCTTAGGTACTGAATCGTATTCCAATCCTCACTATGGTCAGCGTGGGCAGTGAACACAATATTAGGCTCCAATTTCCCATTTGATGCTTCTTTTACTGCTCGAGTGATTCCGGAAGAAAGCAGACGTTCCCCTCCTTCAGTGGGGTCAAGGTATCCCAATTCTGAGCAAACCTTTCCATTGATATGAAAACACTCCACAATAAACGTCGGTGTATCACTATTGAATTCCAGCAATTTTAAACCATCTGCGGTTAACGCAAAATCAAACCGGGCGATAATGCTTTCAGGGGAAAAGTTTTTCAGCCTTAAAAATGGAAGGCAAACCGTTGGGAACCCAAGTTCTAGGAGTTGCTCATCAGTCAGATTCCGTAACAGTCGGGCAGTTTTGAAAAAAATGCTGCCTAATCGTTCCGTTGCTTCCTTTAAAAGTAAGGAGGTATGCTTCGAAATCAAATAAACATGATAAAGGCTATACTCGCTATCGTATAAATCTGACCAAAAGGTTGGAAATTGCGAATAAAAAATCTTTCGTTTTTTAGAATAAAGCGACATATTACCCTCCAAATCCACCCTTAGAGCCACTGCCAAATCCACTCTTATAGCTTGAGGAGGATTTGTATGACTTGTAAGCCGAGGATTTCAAGAGAGATGATTTACTTCGAAAATAGCTTCCTCCATAAAAAAAGTGACCATAATGAGTTGAACGGGTATCGTCACATTGCCATACCCCTTGATCATCATCCCAGTCCCAATCTCGGCAGCTCGTGTCATTGGGTTTGGGAGGACGATCGTCTGAACAACCAGAAAGTGTTCCAGCTATAAGGGAAGTAAGAACACCAGTCACTAACCATTGGGTTTTCTTCACCATTTCACGCTCCTAATTGAATTTATATTTTTATTATAAAATTAAACCATAGGAAAACAATGGTAAAATAAAAGAAAAATGAAAGAGGGATGAAATTTGAGGTTGGAATACCGTCTGGATGATGAATATCAAAAGTTTCCTGCCCTTTGGAGCTATTTAAATTTAACAGTTAGTGAGGCAGTAGCAAGAATGACTTGTGAATACTTCGTCAAAGAGGCTGAAACGTATGTGGTAACGGCAACTGCTATTGACCCTGATGGCACGACTGTCTTGTATGTAAAAAAAGAAAAGTCATTTACTGAGGAAACGGATGATAAGTATTCTCATATAGGTTTTGAAGTGAGAGAGCTTCAGAGAAACAGCTCTGTTCTTATCGAGAGAAAAGAAGTTTGGAACCATGAAGAAGTACTGGCTGTTCTGCACTCCGATTTCATTTACATTCAGAATGATGGTAGGTTTCTGGAATTCACCCTAGATTCGAGGGAAATTGACGAAGATCGAAAATGTTATGTTTATTATGGGAGTTATACGGGGAAATCTCGTTAAAGCGGAAATAGCACACATGCGTGTGCTATTTTCGTTTTAAAGGTGAGAAAAATATGATAACAAATAGAAACCGATGACTTCAAAGTATTTTGGAGCCATCGGTTTTTTTGTGCATGAATAAAGTTAACTTGGAATATAATTTTATTATATTTAAATAGCATTACTGATACTCGCCAGAAAGAATAAAGATGAAAAAACTATATTTTCCATGGAATAATCTTCAAATAATTAAAAATTTCAAAATATATTGCTTTTTTAGTAAAATGGTTATATTATTTCGATATACAATTTTATGTGGGTTATTTTTTCAGAACATTCCGACATGAATTTATGGAGGTAAGTATAATGAATTTATTTAGAAAAAAGTCAATCCAGGAACTCATTCAAGAGGCTGGTCAAAAAGATGTAGTCTTAAAGAAAGACTTAGGAGCCTTTGATTTATCCATGCTGGGAATTGGCGCTATTATAGGAACGGGAATATTTGTATTAACAGGGGTTGCAGCTGCAGAGCATGCAGGACCAGCACTTATTTTATCCTTCATTTTATCAGGATTCGCATGTGCATTCGCAGCCCTTTGTTATGCGGAATTTGCTTCCACTGTTCCAGTATCAGGTAGTGCGTATACGTATAGTTACGCGACCTTTGGGGAGTTAATTGCCTGGATATTGGGTTGGGATTTAATCCTCGAATACGGGTTCGCATCCTCTGCTGTTGCTAGTGGCTGGTCCGGGTATTTACAAGGACTACTTGCTGGCTTTGGTATTCATTTTCCTAAGGCATTAACAAGTGCGTATGATCCGGCAAACGGAACATTTGTGGATGTTCCGGCTGTCCTTATCATAGTAATTATCACTTTACTCTTAACGCAGGGTGTGAAGAAGTCTGCTCGCTTTAACACGATTATGGTAATTATTAAGTTAGCTATTGTTTTGTTGTTTATCGGTGTAGGTGCTTGGTATGTAAAGCCTTCCAACTGGACGCCATTTATGCCGTTTGGATTTTCAGGTGTAACTGCCGGTGCGGCGACGGTATTCTTTGCTTATATTGGCTTTGATGCCGTATCAACTGCAGCGGAAGAAGTGAAAAATCCGCAAAAGAATATGCCAATTGGTATTATCGTTTCATTACTAGTATGTACGGTGTTATATATTGCTGTCTCGGCCATTCTAACAGGAATCGTTCCTTACCAAGAGCTAGGCGTAAAAAACCCAGTGGCATTTGCTCTTAACTATATCCATCAGGATTGGGTGGCCGGCTTTATCTCGCTTGGTGCAATTGCAGGAATCACCACAGTATTATTAGTTCTACTATATGGACAATCTCGTTTATTTTATGCGATTAGCCGTGATGGCCTATTACCAAAAGTATTTTCAAAAGTAGATAAGAACAAGCAGACACCAATGACAAATTCATGGATTATTTGTTTACTAGTATCGATTTTTGCAGGTTTAGTTCCTTTAAACAAACTTGCAGAACTAACAAATATCGGAACTCTTTTTGCCTTTATGACGGTTTCAGTGGGGATTTTATATCTTCGCAAAAATAAACAAGCACCGAAAACAGGCTTCCGGGTTCCATTTGTACCTTATATTCCAATTCTTGCTTTTGTGTTCTGTGGGTATTTAATTATTCAGTTACCAAAAACAACGTGGATTAGCTTCGGAGTTTGGCTTGTGATCGGACTATTTGTCTATTTCGGATATGGCCGTAAACATTCATCCTTGAATAAAACAGTGGATCCATTGGAAAAAGTTAGCTAAATGATAAACAGTGAAGGAGCTTACCTAGCGTAAGCTCCTTTTTGTTGGGTTTTATCGAAAAATGTCGAAATTCATCATTTTTACAAAAATAAAGTCATTTAATTGAAAGAATGATGGTAAAATAGGAGCAGGTTTTATAATTAATATTTTTCCAGATTATCAGATTGAGGAGAACATAAATGAAAGAAGGCATCAAGAATCCAAAGCTTATTTTTGAAGAGAGAAAGGCAATAATATTATTTTTATGGCTATTTAATTTAATGTACTATTCTTTTGAATACTATGGTCTATTTATTAAGCCTAAATTAACCAATGGACAAAATCGTTTTGATACAAACGAGACTGGTTTAGGAATATGGTTGTATATTCTAGTATTTGTATTATTACCTATTGGGGTTTATTTTATAAAAAAGGGAAATCCTTATATTGTAAAATATATCTACATTGTTGGTTATTTAGGTATTGATATTATTGATAATCTTTTGAAACTTTGGGGAACATCGATACCGTATGGTGCAGGTAATATCGTGGAGGTATTATTTATCCTATTCAGCCCGATTTTTGTAAATAAAAAGTATTTTTGGGTTGTTTCACTAGGGATGATAGGAAAGGAAGTATTATTAGGGATAATTTTACAAGATTTAAACGTATTAATCCCCACAGTTATATACATTATCTTAACTGTGATAGCCTATATTTTAGTTTTGCGTTTTAATTCATATATTAATTCAATAACTACTGTCCACGAAGAACTTCGTCAAAAAGAAAAGCTTGCTATTATTGGTCAAATGGCTGCCGGTATCGGTCATGAAATCCGTAATCCCTTATCGTCTTTAAGGGGATTTACACAACTGCAGCAGGAACGATTCCCAAATACAAATGAATTTTATCCAATAATGATTCAAGAAATCGACCGGATTAATTCTATTGTTAATGATTTGATGTATATTGGTAAACCAAGAGTCATCCAATTTGAAAAAGCTAGTATGGAAGAAATAATTGCTTATACATTATCTATTACCCAACAACAAGCTGAGAGACAAGAAGTCACTGTTGAAACAATAATGGCAGGACCATTACCACCTATTGATTGTGATGAAAAACAATTGAAGCAAGTGTTTATAAATTTAATAAAAAATGCTATTGAAGCCATGCCAGAGGGTGGAAGGATTGAGATCCGTGTTAAAATCCTAGAAAAGAACAAAATGTCCGTTTCTATTCAGGATGAAGGTGGCGGTATTGCTGATGAGAACATCCTTAATCTTGGAGAACCGTTTTTTACAACGAAAAAGGATGGGACAGGTCTTGGTTTAATGGTCTCGAGTCAAATCATTAAGGATCACAATGGTGTTGTAAAAATAGAAAGTGAGATTGGAAAAGGGACGGGGGTTAATGTAACTTTACCACTTTCACAGAAAAACAGTCGCCAATAATTAGTTCTATAATTATACAAAATTCAACAAAATATATTGTTTCAAGAGATATCTTAATAATATATAATGTAGAGTAATACGGAACATTAGTAGATTTTGTGATAAAATGACATTTTTAATAAAAGTTAGTCTAAATTTTTATTAGGTAAGTGTGTTAGACACACTTGGAGGTTTATATGTTACGACATGAAGAGCAACGAACCATCAAATGGTTTCTTATATTTTTTTATATTATTCTGGTGGGCTATGACTTTTTCTATTATTATTTTTTGCCAGTCCATGTAAAGAATGAGAATAGCGGGTTACCTAGCAATTTTTGGTATCTCAACTATATCGTACTTGCAATATTGATTCCAGTTATCATTTATTTAAATAAGATGAATAAGCAGTTTTGGATCAAATATGTTTTTTTTATTAGTTATTTACTGACTGCTTTTACTGTTGATATTTTATCCTTTTATGGAAGCGGGAGAACCTATACAAGTGGGAATGTGGTAGAAGTGTTTTTGGTTTTTACATTACCTATTTTCCTAAATACAAGATACTTTTGGTTAGTGAGTTTAGGAGTTATTGCAAAATACATTTTAACTGCTATTATTTTGAATAACACCTACCTTATTCTTCCAATTATAATATTTACAATAATATCTATTATGTCATTCTTCTTGTTAGTTCGTTTTCAAGGCTATGTTCGAGCAATTAAGATTTCTTACGATAATCAGTTGGAAGGCATTGTGAAAGGGGTAATTGCTACCCTAGAGTTGAAGGATCCTTATACTAGAGGACATAGTGAACGGGTTGCCAGCTATGCTTTATTTTTAGCGAAAGAAATTGATAAGTTTTCAAAAGAGGAACAAAAGTCATTTTATTATGCTTGTTTATTACATGATATCGGGAAAGTACATATTCCTGATCAAATATTAATGAAACCTGAGAGACTGAATGTAGAAGAATTTGAAATTATTAAATCACATCCTAGTGTAGGTGCTGAAGCTGTCAAAAATGTTGAGGGAATCAAGGATTGTATTTGTGTTATTCGTTCCCATCATGAACGTTGGGATGGTAAAGGATATCCTGATCAATTAAAGGAAGAAGAGATTCCATTGCTCGCCAGAGTTACTTCCATTGCAGATGCTTTTGATGCCATGACATCTTCAAGGTCCTATCGAGCAGCAATGCCAGTTGAAGAAGCCTATCAACGTATTATTGATGGTAAGGGTTCCCAATTTGATCCAATGTTAGTGGAAGAATTTAAGAAAGTATTCCCTGCTTGGGTTGAATTTCATGAAAAATATCCGTGGACAAATGAAAGGGAATTAACAAAGGAGGTGGAATTATGAAAATTCGTAAGCTGAAGAAAGTAAAGACAACTTGCTGGTGGTGTCCTTGGGTAGGATTGTAACCATATGGAGGTGGGATGTTAGCGAAAAGCTGGCATCCTTCTTATTTTTATTAAAAGTTAAAGGGTGTTAAAATGAGCCTGACATTTAATTCGACGCTATTGTTAGTTCCAATCAAGATTCGCAAAGAAAAAAAACATTTCATTGTTGAAGATAAAACTTCAGGGGAGTTCTATGAGATGCCAGAGGTTTGTATTGACGCAATCAATTTAATTAATAAAGGACAAACATTAGGGGTAATTGAGCAGATTCTTAAAGTGAAATACCCAAAAGAAGAAGTGGATTTGCTTAGTTTTTCAGAACAGTTACTTGAACTGCAGTTGATTGCTGAAATGAATGGCGTAAGAGTAGATGCTCAGGTTAAGGAAAGAGAAAACTTAGGCTTTTTATTTATTCCGACTCAGCTAGGAAAATTCTTTTTTAATAGAATCATGTTACTTATCTATCTGGTATTATTAATCATCGATATTATACTTTTTATTAATTATCCATCATTGTTTCCTCAATATAAGGATATGTTTATCTTTAATTTAATGGTTTTGAATATCCCAGCATGGATGGGAATAACAATCCTTCTTGTTCTAATCCATGAGTTTGGCCATATTTTAGCAATGAGAGCCCTGAATCTACCAACTAAATTGGAGCTAGGCCATCGTTTATTCTTGGTTGTTCTTGAGACGGATATGTCATCGATATGGAAATTGCCCTCTAAAGATCGAAATGTTTTATATTTAGCAGGTCTTTGTTTTGATACCGTTATTCTTTCATTTGCATTAATTAGTCAATTAATTTTTGCTAATGGGTCAGGGATTTTCCGGAGTATCATGGCAGTAGTGGTCTTAGATATATTTATTCGTTTCGTTTACCAATGCTGCATTTATATGAAGACCGATTTATATTACTTGTTTGAAAATGTTTCTGGTTGCTATAACTTGATGGAAAATGCTCAGCAGGTGATTAGAAAGTGGTTTCCATTTTTAAAAACCCTCTCAACAGAAGATATGGTTTTTGCAGGGGAAAGAAAAACCGTTCTCGCTTATTCCATATTCTATTTCGTAGGTGTAGCTTTGACTGTTAGCCTATATACCATTTTTTATATCCCGCAAGTATTGTTTGCAGTGAAAAAAGTTATTCCAGGCTACTTGGAAGGACCGACCTCTCTTCCGTTTTGGGATGCCATCCTATTTACCTTGCAAATACTAATTGGGTTCATGCTTCTATTCTATTCATGGCGCAAAAAATACACGCAAAAATAGGTGCCAATACTAAATGTGACAGACATTTGTCTAAAATAACATTTCTAAGGGTTTTTCTCCCCCATGATAGGGGAACTCCCTGATATATATAACACCACCATTTTTCTTACAATTAGAGTAAGAAAAACGGTGGTGTTATTTTTTTAGGAGGGACTTAGGATGCAAGCAAATATTGCAACGAATAAAAAGTTAGGAAGATCGGTCAATCAAGCTTTTGCTTCACATTTTGCTAAATCAATGTTTCTAACGGTTGTCGGAATCGCGATTTTAATGTTTATTGGCACACGAATGTTCACGCACATTGACTTAAATCTATACGGATACATGGTCGGAACAATCGTATTTATTGGCGGATTTTTCTACCGCTTTATTGCTTGGGGGAGAGACCGCCAACCAAAATTATGATCAAAAAGGGCTTAAAGCTTTTATTTCGAAAAAGTACACCGAAAACAGCTGTTAATCATTTAGCTATTTACGATTTTATTCGAAATCGCGGGCTTTACCGGTGGGTACAGCATATTCTAATCGGCTGGGGCTGTGTCCTCGCTTGCTTGGTAACTTTCCCGCTTGTGTTCAGCTGGATGTATTTTACGATGGAGGATAATGGATACTATACAATTGTGTTATTCGGAATGAACGTAATGAATGTCAAAGCCGAAGGAATTATTGCCTGGTTCTCCTATAATGCACTAAATATCGCAGCAATTATGGTGACTGCGGGTGTGTGCATGGCGCTTTACCGCCGCTTAAGTAATATGCAGGCGAGAGCAGAACAAAAATTCATGTATGATTTTTTACCGCTATACTTATTGTTATTTATTTCGATTACTGGACTATTATTAACTTTCCAAAATATTGTCCTGCATGGCTGGATGCAGCCGCAAATGTCACTGATTCACCAATTTTCTGTGATCGTAACATTAATTTATTTACCATTTGGAAAGCTAGCGCATATTCCATTCCGTCCAATGAGCGTATTTGCTAGAAACTACCGTGAACATTATGGTGAGCAGCACATGAAAGAATGTAAAGTGTGCGGAGATCATTTTGTCTCTGTAGAACAGTCAAACGATGTCATCCAAGTATTGGGTGTTAATGAAATGGAATTCAACATGCAGGATGGTTTTAATCTTGCAGAGCTATGCCTGCCATGTCGCAGAAAATATAGAATCTCTAGATTCTCAGGCTTCGCAACACATCAAGTTAAAGTCAAGGAGGCAAACCAGAATGCAAAGGGATAAGTTTTTCAAGGAGATAGAGAATCTACGTCATCCAAATGAAACACTCGTTAAAACGCACTGCAGCTATTGTGGAATGCAATGCGGGATGAATTTACGTGTAAATACAAAAACAAATAAAATAATCGGGGTAGAGCCTCGTTATGATTGGCCAGTTACCGTCGGAAAAATGTGTCCGAAAGGGGTTACTGCGTACCAGCAAACAAACCATGATGATCGAATCTTGAAACCATTAATCCGGGATGATGCCTCACTAAAGGGTACAAAAGAAGGATTCCGTGAAGCAACCTGGGATGAAGCTTACAGCCTAATTGCGAAAAAGTTTGCTGAACTTCAGAGCAAATACGGAAAAGATAGTTTATCGGTCTTCAGTGGTGTATCAATGACCAATGAAAAATGTTATTTAACTGGGAAGTTTGCAAGGGTTGCGATGCAAACTCGCTATATCGACTATAACGGCCGTTTCTGTATGTCGAGTGCAGCTGGTGGCTTCCTCCGTTCTTTTGGAGTTGACCGCGGTTCAACATTACCTTGGACAGATCTTCATGAAACAGATTGTTTGTTTATTGCAGGAAGCAATACAGCAGAGTGTCACCCAACTTCGATGTTCCGAGTGTGGGCCGTCCAGGAAAGGGGAGGTTACTTAATTGTAGCAGACCCTCGTGAAACACCAATTGCCAGAAGGGCAGATGTTCACTTAGATTTAAGACCAGGAACAGACCTTGCACTTGCAAACGGAATATTAAATTTACTAATTCAAAACGGCTATGCCGATGAAGAATTTGTAAATAATCATACAAATGGCTTTGAAGAAACCAAAGAATTAGTAAAGGAATTTACACCAGAATATACAAGTGAAATTACTGGCGTTGCACCTGAAAAGATCATTCGTGCCGCTGAAATTTACGGAAAAGCACCAAATGCTGTTGTAATGTTTGCCCGCGGGATCGAGCAGCAGCATAAAGGGGTCGACAACGTATCGGCTTACACAAACATGGCATTAGTAACTGGGAAAATTGGCCGTCCAAAATCAGGGGTTGCTACTTTTACAGGTCAAGGAAACGGTCAAGGCGGCCGTGAACATGGTCAAAAGTCAGACTTACTTCCGGGCTACCGTAAACTTACGAATCCGAAACACGTTGAAGAAGTATGTCAGGTTTGGGGAATTACTCCAGAAGAAATGCCTCAGCCAGGTGTGTCTGCTTACGAAATGTTTGAATTAATGGAACAAAAAACAATCCGAGCTATGTATTTGCTCTGTTCAAATCCAGCAGTATCTGCACCAAACTTAAACTTTGTCCGCAAAGCTATGAAGGGTTTAGATTTCATGGTTTGTGCAGACTTCTATCTTTCTGAATCAGCTGAATTTGCCGATGTTATACTTCCAACAGTTACGTGGTCAGAAGATGAAGGAACAGTTACAAACCTAGAAGGACGGATCATAAAAATCAATAAAGCTCAAGAGCCGCTTGGTGAATCAAAACCTGATTGGCAGATTCAAGCAGAGCTTGCAGAATACCTTGGAAGAGGGAAATATTTCTCTCATTTGAAAACAGCAAGAGACGTGGCAGACGAATTCCGTTTAGCTTCTAAGGGTGGCTACGCTGATTATTACGGGGCCACTTGGGATAAAATCGACAAACAAGATGGTGTGTTTTGGCCTTGTAAAGATGAAGCCGACGAAGGAACACCACATATGTTCTTAGATAAAAAGTTCTATCATCCAGATGGGAAAGCTAAAATATGTGCACTTCCATACCGTCCACCCGCTGAAGAACCGGATCAAGAATATCCATTGCGCTTAACCACCGGACGTGTCGTCTACCATTATCTTTCTGGGAATCAAACTCGCCGGATTCAGTTTTTACGAGATATGTGCCCAGAGCCGTATGTAGAAGTGCATCCAGAAACGGCTGCAAAATATAACATTGAACATGAAGAGTTTGTGCGCCTGTTTACCCGTAGAGGTGAGGCTGAATATAAAGTCAAAATCACGGAAGCGATTCGAAAAGATACTGTATTCGTTCCCTACCATTTTGGCCACGATAAATCTATTAATCTATTAACAATTGCCGCGCTTGACCCGATGTCACGGATGCCGGAATTCAAAGCGTGTGCCGCACAGATAGAAAAACTAGAAATGAAGAAGGTGCAGTAAATGAAAAAGAGGCTATATCTTGAACTTGAAAACTGTATAGGGTGCCGTTCTTGTTTAGCGGCTTGTACACAGTGCGGTGGGCATGAGGAACGTAACCGTAACTATGTTTACGACGTTAACCCGCTTGTTAACCGTCAAACCATGCCTCTTATGTGCCTTCATTGTGTGAACCCAGCTTGTGCGAGAAGCTGTCCAGCACAGGCGATCCAAATTCACGAAACAGGAGCGGTGCTTTCGGCGCTTGTTGAAAAATGTATTGGCTGCCAAAACTGTACGATTGCTTGCCCATATGGAATACCGAAGTTTGATACTGAGCAAAATTTAATGTACAAGTGCGACCTATGTATTGACCGTACCAAGGATGGCATCCCGCCAATGTGTGCGAGTGTGTGCCCGTCTAATACCTTGCAATGGTTGACAGATGAAGAAATTGAAGCCAAACAAAAGCAATTTAACCTAGATAACGGTAAATGGGTAACAAGTATGCCTTACTTAGAAGGCGAAACCAATGTAAAAGTGAATCTTCCTGGTATCCTGCAGGGCGTCACTAAATTGTTTTAGGAGGGATTCGCATGACCGATAAAAATAATAAAATCCCATTCAATGAAGATAATTACACACATAATATAAACCGAAATAATGAAAGAAAGCTTGACCGTCGCGGCTTTATGAAAACACTGGTGGGTGCGGCAGGAGTATTTGCTGTTTCCTCACTTCCCTGGGGAGCCTTGGCTGCGAAAGAATTATCGGGATTGGGAGATAAAAAATATCCAAAGCATAAAATTACCGATGTCAAAGCGCTACCAATCGGAGACGCCGTTGACTTTGCCTTTCCGGGTGAGCATGACAGTGCGATTTTAATTAGATTATCGGAAACGAAATACGTTGCATACCAAAATGCCTGTACCCACCTAAGATGCCCTGTGTTTTGGAAAAAGGATGAAGGTGAAATGCTGTGTCCTTGCCATCACGGGAAATTCGATGTGGAAACTGGTGCACCAATTGCTGGACCACCGCGCCGTCCGCTTCCTGAAATTTATGTAAAGGTTGAAAATGATGCAGTATATGCAGTAGGGGTGAAACGTTATGAAGCGTAGTTATCTGCCTGTTGCGTTACTACTTGTGGTGTTGATGTTAAATATTATTTTCACTCAATATATGGTACATCAATATTTCTATGAAAATTACTCAAATACCATCATCGCTGCGGTCATCAATGTTATTTTATTTCCAGTCGCATTCCTTATCTATAAAAAAGGTGTGAATGTCCATGACTAGTGAGACCTATATTGACTTTTGTTTTGTCCGCCCAGAGGCTGGTGATTTTTCCGCAGAAATTGATGAGTTATTGAAGAATACCTTTGCAAAAAAACGGTTAAATTGGTTTCTTGAAAAGAAGTCAATTGATGGTGCGGAAATGGTCATTGCGGAAGTGAAGGGAATGAGTGACTGGAGTTCGGAAGAAGAAACGATTCAATTCATCGAGGAAAACGCCGGCGAGAAGTTTTGGGAATATTTGCAGGGCTATAAGATGTTCATCTATCCGGTGAAGAGAGGATGTAACAGCTGTGGAACTCATTAAATTAGAAGACTTGAATACTTTTGTTGGTGAACCTGTTGCGATTGCTATTCAAGATGGGGATGGTGGAGACCAGGCCCCTATTGTACAGAAAACCATCAAGAAGGTACAGTTTTGTCCAGATAAAACCCATATTCGCTTATATTTTGATGATTTTTATTTTCTTGCTGTACCGCTAAATAGTCGAGTCAGTCTCAGTCAGTCGGAAGGATATTGGTCGGCTTTTGATTCGGAGAGCGGCTTAACATATACTGTAAAAAAGGTCCAGGTCTTCTAACAAGAACCTGCCTTTTTTTATAATTGGAGGTGCGGGATGGATTCATTAAATTCAAAACAACATATAAGTTCTTATATTATTCATTCCCAAGAGGAAGAAATAAAGCGGATTGCCTTAGAACTTCACGAAGGTGTCGGACAAAATTTATACAGTATTTTTACCGGTTTACAGTTTATCGAATCTGGTGCAAAAGAGCTGCCTATGAAAAATTATGTCCGCGAAATGTCTCAGTTGATTGAAAAGACCATCCAAGAAATTAGGCTGCTCTCGGTTGAATTGCATCCTCCTACACTGACAACACTTGGTTTACTGCCGGCCATCAAGAGCTATATTAAGTTATATACATCTACGTTTGGGATCCTTGTGGATTTAGATTCTATCGGAGAAGAAAAGTGGATATCAGAAAAAAATAGGATCACGGTATTTCGAGTATGCCAGGAAGCCCTTGCTAATATTGCCAAGTATGCAGATACATCCAATGTTAATATTAACTTTTTCTGGTCTGAGAAAGATTTGAAAATTACTATTGATGATTTCGGCAAAGGTTTCCACCCTGATGGACAAGACAATATAAATCCCTCTTACGGTCTTGCGGCCATGAAAGAACGAATGCTTCTAACTGGCGGACAGTGTCACATTTCATCTAAAATAGGAGAAGGAACATCGATAGTGCTATCCCTTCCGTTAGTAAGTAGGGAGTAAAGGGGAGTTAAGAGTGATAAAGATCCTGTTGGTTGATGATCATGCCGTAGTTAGAATGGGTTTGAAAATGCTGTTGAATACAAATCCCGAAATGGAAGTAATTGGTGAAGCGTCAGAAGGTAATGAAGGAATCAAAAAGGCATTAAAGTTAAAACCTGATGTGGTTGTTATGGATTTAAGTATGCCACATGGAAAAGATGGATTATCCGCAACAACCGAATTAAAAAAGCTAAAGCCAGAAATAAACATCTTGATTCTCACGATGCATGACGATGAGGAATACCTTTTTCGAGCCATTCAAGGGGGAGCTTCAGGTTGCATTTTAAAAAGTGCCCCACATGATGAACTAATGTCAGCGATTGAATCAGTTGCAAATGGGGATGCCTATCTTCATCCATCAGCAACGAAACGGTTAATGGAGGAATATTTGGGCAGCGTTAAAAATGATGGAAATGATACGTACAATCTATTATCAGACCGGGAGAAAGAAGTTCTCACATTGATTGCAAAGGGCTATTCTAATAAAGAAATAGCAGAACAACTGGTTATAAGTGTTAAAACGGTTGAGACCCATAAAGGAAACTTGATGGAAAAACTTCAAATGAAAACCAGACCTGAGTTAGTGGAATATGCCGTTAGAAAAGGCCTATTAGGTTATGGTATCTAAGGAGAATTATATGGGATGAAAGAGATTAAGGAACTCCAAGCGGTTACCCTGATGTGCGACCGGCTGATGGCGAATGTTGGGTGTGACTTTGTTGCGCTAGCCATGCAAAATGAAGTGGGCCCGGATGTTAGGTGGCATTATGCAAGCGGCAACTTGAATGATAAATACAAACGAATAACGGTCCGTTTCGGAAAAGGGATTGCCGGGAAAATCATTTCAAGCGGAAGTCCAATGTTGATGAAGGATTTCCCAAAAGATGTTATCGGTAAAGTAACTGACCATCCAATTATGCTTGCTGAAAAACTTGTTTCTACCTATGCCGTCCCATTATTTTTCAATGATGTTCCCAAAGGAGTTTTGCTCATTGGGAATAGAAAAACCACTTTGTTTTCTGAAGAGGATCAGCAGCAGGTAAGTGAAGCCGCTCAATCCTTGGAACAGATATTAAAGGCTCAGAAACTATGAAAGGCGCAGGGGGATACTAATGGAAAAGGAAATGGACCAGCCTGCAAACAATCACGCAAACCTTGAGTTAGAATTAAAAAGGTCATTGCAAGAATTGGTAGACATAAAGTTTGCCCTCGATGAATCATCTATCGTTGCTATCACAGATTCGCGGGGCATCATTACATATGTGAATGATCAATTTTGTCATATCTCTAAATATTCAAGAGAAGAGCTACTGGGACAAGATCATCGAATTGTAAATTCCAGTTACCATCCAAAGGCGTTTTTTAATAAGATGTGGAAAACCATTGGAACTGGTGAAGTTTGGAAGGGTGAAATCTGTAACAAGGCTAAGGATGGTACCTTTTATTGGATGGATACCACAATTGTTCCTTTTTTAAATGAAAGAGGAAAACCGTACCAATACTTAGCGATTCGCTATGAAATTACTGAGCGAAAGCGAGTCGAACGAGAACTTCAAAAAATGATGACTACCATCATCAATGTTCAAGAAGACGAACGGAAGCGCTTGTCCAGAAACTTACACGATGGCATCGGTCAAAATCTTTATAGCCATTTGATTACCATCAATCGCCTTCTAGCTGAAATGGACCATCCGCTTTTGCAGCAGATGCAATTGGAAGCAACCCAATTAATCGAAGAAATCCGCGAAATCTCATGGGAGCTGAGGCCGTCCGTGCTAGATGATCTAGGTTTAGTTCCGGCGATCCGCTCATTTCTTTCCCGTTATTCTGATCATTATCATATTGATGTCTATTTTGAGTGTGTGTTAAATCGTCGCTTAAACATCCGCATTGAGCTGACGATTTACCGAATCATTCAGGAGGCACTAACAAATATCCGGAAATACGCAGAAGTCACTGAAGCAACTGTCACGATTAGAGAGTTGGATGATGTAGTCAGAGTAATGATTGAAGATAAAGGGAGAGGTTTTGATTTTAAAAATCAATCCCTTGGTGTAGGTTTGTTCAGTATGGATGAGCGTGCTCGTTCTGTCGGCGGAGAACTATTAATAAACTCCTCACCAGGTCAAGGAACCAAACTTATCTTAGAAGTACCCGATTCAATTTCTGAATAAAAAAGAACCAAGCGTTTTCATGCGCTTGGTTCTTTCACTTTATATTTTAAATGAACTCTTTAACGAAACAATCCGATTAAATACAAGTTTATCGACGGTTGTATGTTTTGGATCGACATTGAAGTAGCCGTGTCTAAAGAATTGGAATTTTTCCTGTGGCCTGCTTTCCTTCATGTTTGGCTCCACGAAGCCTTGTAGCACCTCAAGTGAATTCGGATTAACATTTTCAAGGAAGGACTTTTCAACTCCGTCAGCATCTTCTGCTGTATCCAAAATTAGTGGTTCATATAGTCTGAATTCTGCAGGAACTGCATGGGCAGCTTCGACCCAATGGATCGTGCCCTTTACTTTTCTTCCCGTAAAACCTGTACCGCTTTTTGTTTCAGGGTCATAGGTACAGCGTAGTTCAACGACATTACCATTTGGGTCTTTGACTACTTCTTCACATTTAATGAAATAGGCATTTTTAAGGCGAACCTCATTGCCAGGGAACAGACGGAAGTACTTTTTCGGTGGTTCTTCCATAAAGTCATCTTGTTCAATATAAATCTCACGGGAGAATGGAATTTTCCTTGAGCCCATTTCAGGATTTTCTGGGTTGACTTCCGCATCCAGCAATTCAATTTGGCCTTCTGGATAATTCGTAATCACAACCTTTAATGGGTTGATGACTCCCATCGTCCTTGGTGCTTTTAATTTCAAATCCTCCCGGACAAAATGTTCAAGCATTTGCGAATCAACTGCGCCTGAACCCTTATGAACTCCGGTTTCACTAACAAACGCACGGATCGATTCTGGTGTGAATCCTTTTCGTCTCATTCCGGAAATGGTCGGCATACGCGGATCATCCCAGCCATCAACAAAGCCCTCGTCAACCAGCTGTTTGAGCTTTCGTTTGCTCATTACAGTATTGGTTACATTTAAGCGGCCAAATTCTATTTGTTGTGGGACACTCTCCATTTCACAGTTTTCAACAATCCAATTATAAAGGGGACGTTGGTCCTCAAACTCAATCGTACAGATCGAATGGGTCACCCCTTCAATCGCATCCTCGAGTGGATGAGCAAAGGCATACATCGGATAAATGCACCATTTATCTCCCGTATTATGATGGGTTGCATGTGCAATTCGGTAAATAACGGGATCACGTAAATTGATATTTGGTGAGGACATATCAATCTTTGCCCGCAAGACTTTTTGACCGTTATCGTACATTCCACTTCTCATTTTTTCAAATAATTCTAAGTTTTCTTCAATGGAGCGATCGCGATAGGGGCTATTCTTCCCAGGCGCAGTAAGTGTTCCACGGTATTCGCGAATTTCGTCTGCTGATAGGTCATCAACATAGGCCAATCCTTTATTGATTAATAAAACCGCGCGTTTATACATCTCTTCAAAATAATTGGAAGCAAATAATAAGTTATCCCATTCAAAACCTAACCATTTTACATCCTCTTTGATCGAGTTAACATACTCGATATCTTCTTTTAACGGATTGGTATCATCAAAACGTAAATTGGTCAGTCCGTTAAACTCATCGGCTAAGCCGAAATTGATTAAGATCGATTTTGCATGTCCAATATGTAAATAACCGTTTGGCTCCGGCGGGAACCGAGTAACGATTTTGCTGTGCTTACCGGATTCTAAATCTTTTATCATAATATCTTTAATAAAATTTGAATTGTGATTGTCCACCCTTTTCAACCTCTTTCATCCTGTCTAGCTCCAGGCGCCATCGGCTCGAGGCACAAGCCAATCCGTCATGAAGGTTAAAGAACAACCTTCCTGCCGGCTCGTCTTATGCTTGTCGCCGATAAGCAGGCGCCTTATGCATTTCATCTTTCTTCCTACATTATAAATAACATAAATACTGATATTTTTCCATTGTTCCCAACAAATCAACTGAAAAACACAGATGAAAAGGAATATTTACTCATTTTTTGGTTGTTTGAATTGGAAAGTATAGTGGAAAAAGACTACAATGGTTTCTTGAAGATCTATATGAGAGGGGAAATTTAATGATTAACTTTGGTACAGTTGGAACAGGATGGATTACAGAATCCTTTATCCAAGCAGCACAGCTTAGCGGGCAGTTACAATTAACAAGTGTCTATTCTAGAACTGAGGATAAAGCAAAACAATTAGCTGATACATATAATGCATCCTATTTATATACAGACCTCGAGGAGATGGCGAGAAGTTCAGAAATAGAAGCTGTATACATAGCATCACCCAATTCTGTCCACTTTGAACAAACCCTAACATTTTTGAAAAATAAAAAACATGTCATCTGTGAAAAACCGATTTTTTCAACTAGCGCAGAGTTGTCGAAGGCCTACCAGACCGCGGAGGAAAATGGCGTTTATTTATTTGAAGCAATTCGTAATATTCATACCCCAAATTTCAACATCTTAAAGGACAATCTCCATCTGGTCGGAGAGCTTCGGAGCACGATGTTACCTTACATGAAGTATTCCTCCCGCTATGATTTATTTTTACAAGGGGAAGATCCGAATATTTTCTCTGCTAAGTATTCCGGTGGTGCGCTTGTAGATTTGGGTGTCTATCCGCTTTATTTAGCGGTCGGATTATTTGGGGAACCGAAGCAGGTAACCTACCATCCGATTCTCCTTCGCAGCGGTGTAGATGGAAGCGGGACGCTTGTCTTAACGTATGACGAGTTTGTTTGTACAATCCTTTGTTCGAAAATATCTCATTCGGAATTACCATGTGAAATCCACGGGGAAAAGGGAACCTTTGTCCTTGATGACGCGGCCCCGATTTCAAACATCACCTTCGTTGACAACCGTGGATTAGAGCGCGAAATCTTGGGTGTTGAACTTGAAGAACAAAACATGGTTTATGAATGTACGAATATAGTCAGGATTATTGAAACGAAAAATGATCAAGAATATCAGCAATTAAAAAGCTGGAGTGAAATAGTTCTCCGAATCACAGAAGAGGCAAGGAAACAAAATAACATTATATTTGATCAAGAAAAATAAACACAGGGCCAGGGGGGGATCTAATAAAGGGTTCCGTTTTTAAAACACAACTATAATTAGGGATAGACCTTAACGTATTCTACGTGGGGTTTATCCCTTTTTATTGTACTTTATTGACAGTAAAACCCTATTTCATAATTATAGTAGTCAAAGTATACTACGAAGGTACATTCTGTTTTGTTGAAATTAGGATAAGTCCAATATGATTGAAATTTACTAATGGAGTAAATTCCCCATTAAATAAGTAAAAGAGGATGGTTGGTTATGAAAGTCCAAGAGATCATTGTCTCAGGTAATAGAAAGAGATATTTACTTCAAGATAACCATGGGGAATTTGTAAAACCAGTAGTAAAATTCCTCAAGTATATGGACAACACTGGATCTTCCAGAAATACACTCCGTTCTTATTGCTTTGCATTGAAATTATTTTTTGAGTTTCTGGAGCAAAAGCAGGCAGATTACAGGGATATCGGAATTGACAATATGGCGGAGTTTGTTAGGTGGCTTCAGAATCCCTATCGGGATTTAAAGGTAATTAATATAAAACAAACAGATGTTAAAACGAGAAAGGCTTGTACAATTAATATCTATCTTGACAAGGTCTACTCATTTTATGATTATTTGATGAGGCATGAAGACTACGCTTTGGATTTATCTGAGCGTCTGAAAAGTCAGATACTCGCCTCTAGGGGTAGTTTCAAGGGCTTTCTCCACCACACACTTAAAAATAAATCAAAAAATATTATGATTTTGAAACTTAAGGAACCAAGGGAAAAGTTAAAAGTTTTGACATCAGAACAGGTACAAAAATTAGTTGATGCATGTCGGAACGTCAGGGATAAATTTTTATTGGCACTTCTTTATGAGACAGGCATTAGGATTGGTGAAGCCCTATCACTTCACCTTTCTGATATTGTTCCAGCAGCAAAAAAGATCACAATACGAGATCGTGGAGAACTTATTAATGGTGCAGAGATTAAGACAATATGTAGCCCCCGCACGCTTGATATATCAAATGAATTAGCTAACCTTTACCGGGCTTATATCATAGATATTCATACAGACGAGATTGATACAAATTTTGTTTTTATAAAACTTCGCGGGGAACAAAAAGGGAGCCCCCTCGATTATCATTGCATTCAAGCACTTTTTAATCGTCTTAAAGCAAAAACTGGAATAGATGCGACACCCCATATGTTACGTCATACAAATATAACGGAGTTATGGAAAACAGGTGAAATGCGTCCTGAAACTCTTCAAAAGCGAGCAGGACATGCCCATGTGCAAACAACAATTCAAATGTATATTCACCCTTCTGAAGATGATATACGGAATGATTGGGAGAAAGCTATGATGCAAAAACAATTAAGGGAGGAGAAAAATGAAGAGTAACACTGTTGCTTATCAACCCTGCGTAACATCCGAGAAAACGGCAGTGATTCAAGAGCAATTGTGTGGGTATTTTGAAAATGATGTATGGGATTTAACAAACTCCTTTTTTAAGGTATACGGTGGTGGTAGTTCTTGGTCCGCCTCGAAAACAAAAATAGATTTTACATTCTTATCTAATTCAATTAGACATGAAATTAAATTTTTCTTCGCTAATAAATTGGTGAATGAGAGTTTATCCCTTAGTACATTAGTGTTGTATTCATTTTCACTTGTACACTTAAGTCATTTCTTGGAGAAATATTATTCTAAGATTGAGAGTTTGGTAGATATACCTTTTAATCAGGGCTTAATGAAATACAAAACTTTTTTGACCAATACAGGTATCAGAATAATAACAAAGAGTGGCAATAACTCCTCACATATTACAGTTTTTAATTCAATTATTAAATATTTATCTCACTTCTATGATACACGGGAAGAGCTTGAGAAGGATGTATGGGATTTGAGAAAGATACCGAATGCAAGGTATACAATAAACGGAACCCATTATCTCCTTTCTTTTGAGAAAATCCCTACACCATTTCGAAAAATAGTAAAGGAATATTGTGCTTATGCATTAACCTATTTAAGTCAGGGTAAATTAGCTGGTCATATTATAGGGATCAGTAGTTATTTAAACTACGTTAAGGGACAACATCCAGATTGGAAAGATTTTAGCCAATTAAAAAGAGAAGACATTGAAAAGTATTTAATTTATTTTAATCAGAGTAACTCCTCTTATAGCCCATATTATAGGAATTTTTTGATTTCATCTGTTAAATACTTTTTAGAGTATCTTCAACGTTCTGAACGATCTGAAGCTCCGTTAAAGCATATCGGCACATTATTTTTTAGGGAGGATTTTTTGAAGCAACCGAAGCAAAATGAAAATCAAATTAAATATATTCCTGAAACCGTCATGAATCAGTTGGAGCTTCTTATAAACCTGAATCCAGAAGACGTTAATCCACCTATGAAGGATAATGAAAAAGAATATGTACCAATTGTGATATTACTTATAGCTACCGGATGGAGAATAAGTGATATTTTGAACCTCCGGTTCCAAAATTGTTTGATACCCACAAACAATGGTTATTATTTACAAGGAGATATTCCAAAAACAGATGTGAAACAACACCGAGTGCCTATTGATAAGGAACTAGCTAAAGTTTTACAAGTCATTATAGAGCAAACAAAAGACAAAACAACACATAAGAACAATCCCGAAGGGTATTTATTTGTTCGAACAAAAGGAAAACGGAAGGGAAAACCTTTCACTGACCAAAGTATTCGCGATGCATTAAATCGTTGGGCTGAAAGATATTCCATTGTAGATCAAAACGGAACTGTCTATCACTTTGGAAACCATGCATTCCGGCATACAAAAGGTGTAGAATTAATCAACCTTGGAATGAATTTAACTCACATTATGAAATGGTTTGCCCATTCTTCACCTGAAATGACAATGAGGTATGCCAAAATTGCCGATGATACCCTTAGAAAAGAATGGTTAAAGGCACAAGAAAAAAAGGGTCCACTCTTACGAGTTGACCTTGGTATGGCGAGAGTATCAGAAATGAATTTGGATGAGGACCTTATCCATTGGGAATATATTCAAAGTAATATTGAGGCAGTACGTGTTCCTTTAGGCTATTGTTTGGCTTCTAAAAAAGAGGGTTGTCCATATGTAATTACACCTTGTTTAACATGTCCTAATTTTTGTAGAACCCCCGAAAATCTTCCCGATTTTAACAGAGAAATCAAAAAGGTTGAAGAACATATAGAAATGACGAGGCATTACCCAATATACAACGAAAAAACGCTAGAACAATTGAACAATCTAACAAGAGTTAGGGATCAACTTACCGAGGGTAAAGCTCACCGTGGTTCTAGTGCCAAAAGAATATTACTACAAGCTCAGGAAAGAAAAGATAGTGTGGTGAAATAATGAAACACAAAAGAAATACTGAGGCAGTCGTTGCATATGCAAAAAAGAAAAAAGAAGAAACAGTTGATAAGGTTGAACAAACGATTAAACAATTGATCCAGCAGAATGAAAAAATAAATTTCAATACTGTTACAATCGCAGCAGGAGTTTCTAAGTCTTATTTATACAACCAAACTGAACTAAGGGAAAGGATTGAAACCCTTCGTCAGCAACAACGAGAAGTGGCATCTCCAAAGAATATAAAGAAGAATATGAATGTTGAGAATAAAGATAGCTTAATTCAAGTCTTTCGCGAACGCATTCGAGAATTAGAAAAGGAAAACAAGCAATTAAAAGAGGAAATTAAAAGAGTTAACGGTAAGCTATATGAAAACTTTTAGGAGACAACTTTATTACGAAAATTTGAAGAAAGGCTCTCACGTTGTGTACATATACACAACGTGAGAGCCTTTTATTTCCTTACATTTTAATTATTTTAGTCTTGATTTTATGATAGGTACTGTTCTTAAAATTCGTGCCGAAATGACAGTCGTATTGGCATCGTTATGACTTGGATAAAAGTAAAACTCGCCATAGTAAATTGGCGAGTTTCTTTAGTAGGAATACAAATACCTTATTTATATAATACCTCACCGTAATGCGACAAAATGAGGTTCTCTTGGGTTTTTGAGATAAAACTCATTCCTTTATAAATAAGATGTTTTGTCCTTAATCGAGTAACCAGCAAAAGTAAAATAAGCGGAGATTTTCCGGTTAATTGCAGAATGAAGCTCGTTTCGGGGTAAATAAGCGGAGTTTTTCCGTCTATGCAAAGCAAAGTCTCCCATTTTCGAATTTTTCGAGTCAATAGGCGGAATCTCTCCGTCTATTTAGGCCTTTTTTAATAATAATTACCAATTAAGCGGAGTTTTTCCGTCTATTTATCAGCCCGGGATCTTAACCTGATCTCCCAACCGATAAGTGGTCCGTGTTTTCTGAAGTTCTATAATTTTGCTCTGTTTTTGAAGAGAGTTTAAGTTCCTCCAATACGTATTTGTCAATATTGAAACAGGTAATGTGAACTATTTATGAATTCAATATTCTCAATGACTTTTATCACATGCCATGATTTGTTAGTTCATTATAGTTGAATTAGTAAGATTGGAGGAAACGTAATGAAATCAAAAGCATGGTATCAAAAACAGTTGAAACGTAAGCCTGTCCAGATTACTAGATATACCGTTCAGGGCTTGTTTTTATTGTTTTTATTATATGTTGGACTACAGTTCTATCAATTTTATTTACATTTTGAAACGCTCGGAAAAACTCCATTTGTTGAACGGCCATCTGCGGTTGAAGGTTTTTTGCCTATTAGCGGGCTAGTCGCTTTGAAAGTTTGGCTGGTGAGTGGTGATTTTGATGTTATTCATCCAGCTGGGCTTGTCCTCATCGCATTTTTCGTAGGTGCGGGGCTTATCCTTCGTAAATCGTTTTGCAGCTGGATTTGTCCTGTTGGTACTGCAAATGAATTGCTTGCGTGGGTTGGCAGGAAGATTTTTAAAAGGAATTTTGAACTTCCACAATGGTTAACCTGGCTATTAACTCCTATTAAATACTTATTAATGCTATTTTTTGTACTTATGGTGGTTCAAATGGATGTCTTTACAGCGAAAAACTTTCTTGAGGAGCCATATAATAAGATTTCGGATGTAAAGATGCTTCTAATGTTCGTCAATCTTGGCGGCTTTGCCTTGAAGTTTATCATTGTAATCTTCATCTTGTCGTTATTCTTTAGAAACTTTTGGTGTCGATTCTTGTGCCCGTATGGTGCATTGATTGGTCTAGGCAGCATCTTTAGAATTACCAAAATTGAACGTAATGAAGATACTTGTACGAACTGCGAAATGTGCACAAAGGTATGTCCGCAAAGATTAAAGGTCCACAAAGTTGAAAAGGTAAATTCTCTTAACTGTTCCGCTTGTATGTCCTGTGTGGAAGCATGTCCCGTCAAAGACACACTCAATTTGACGGTTGCTCGCAAAAAGGTAAATAAATGGTTTGTTCCAGTCACCTTTTTCGTATTGTTTTTTGTAATTATTACTTTTGCAAAAATAACCGGTCACTGGGATTCAATTATCTCCTATGAAGAATGGAAACAACTAATCCCGGAAGCAAAAAACATAAAATAATTGATTCATAGCAGCTGATATCAGTTGCTATTTTTTTCTGGGAAGATGTTAAAAAGCAATAAGTATGGAAAAGTCAAAAAGGTTCGAAAAGTTTTCATTGTACGACATGGATTCGTATTAGTATCATGAAAATAGAAGAAATTTTTGGTACCTTAGGGAGGACTTGTAAATGGCAAAAGCAATTAATGAATATTCTTTAACTGAACTCATGTGCAGAATCGAAGAAATATTTAATGAAAATCCCGGCCCGATTCAAGGCTTTGAATCCATTGTTCAATACGATATTCACGGGGATGCCGAAGGAACCTATCAACACTTTTTTCATGATGGAAAATTAACGATTAAGGAAGGAATAGAAACTACTCCAGTCGTTACCATGCAGATGTCATTTGATAATTTCAAAAAATCCTTATTGGGTAAACTAAACGGTTCGGTGGCTTTATTGACAGGAAAAGTCAAGGTTAAAGGAGATATTAGCACAGGCTTTAAAATTGAAAGCATTGTGAAGAAATACAATATAAAAAGTGTTTTGTAAGAGCTAATACATAAATATAATGGACAGATATGTTCAAAAAGAGACAAAACGAGACTCTCGTCTCATTTTGTCTCTTTTTTTGTTGGTTCAGATCGCAAACAGGTGGAAATCTCACCATTCTTTTTTGGTACGATACTTGCATTATAAATAGATGAATGAAATTTTTGATAGGAGGCTGAAATGATGAAAACAGTTGAAAGCAAAGAGGTATTATTAACGATTGAAAAGGCCCGGTGGATGTACCAAAAAATGCTCGAAATCCGTAAGTTCGAAGACAGGGTCCATGAGTTATTTGCAACAGGAATCCTGCCAGGTTTTGTTCATTTATATGCAGGAGAGGAAGCCGTTGCTGTCGGAGTATGCGCTCATTTAACAGATAGTGACAGCATTACAAGCACCCATCGCGGCCATGGTCACTGTATTGCAAAAGGCTGTGATTTAAATGGAATGATGGCAGAAATATATGGAAAAGTTACAGGTCTCTGCAAGGGGAAAGGCGGTTCCATGCATATTGCTGACCTCGACAAAGGAATGCTTGGTGCAAATGGAATTGTAGGTGGAGGTTTTCCATTAGCTGCAGGGGCAGCCTTAACAGCAAAGTATAAAAAGACTGATAATGTAAGCATTTGCTTCTTTGGGGATGGTGCTCAAAACCATGGGACATTCCATGAAGGAGTGAATTTAGCAGCTATTTGGAAGCTTCCTGTGGTTTTCATTGCAGAAAATAATGGATACGCAGAGGCTACACCATTCACATACGCTTCTAGCTGTAAATCAATTGTCGATCGTGCAGTTGGATATAATATCCCTGCGATTAAGGTGGATGGGAAAGATGTCCTGGCAGTCTATCAAGCTGCTGAAGAAGCAGTACAAAGAGCACGCCGAGGAGAAGGGCCAACCCTAATTGAATGTGTTACATATCGGAATTATGGCCACTTTGAGGGAGATGCGCAAAAATATAAAACAGAACAAGAAAAGCTTGAACATAAAGTAGAGAAAGATGCGATTATTTTCTTTAGACAATATTTGTTGAACGAACAGATTTTGTCTGAAGAAACTATCGTATCTCTAGAAGAATCCGTTGATAGAGCAGTTGATCAAGCCGTTAAATTTAGTGAAGAAAGTCCTTTTCCGGATGCTTCTGAGCTGTTAACCGATGTTTATGTTTCCTATAAATAAGATCTGATTCTACAAGCATTCCTATAGTGTGCAGGATAGGGTGTAGTTTGAAATAATTTCAGAGTTTATAAGGATAAATTCCTGCAGCAAATAATAAGGAGGAACAAATCATGACAAGAAAATTGAGTATGTCAGCAGCTATTAATGAAGCAATGAAACTAGCAATGAGAAAAGATGAAAATGTCATTTTAATGGGTGAGGATGTAGCCGGTGGAGCTGAAGTTGACCATTTGCAGGATGAGGATGCCTGGGGAGGAGTTCTTGGTGTTACGAAAGGATTGGTACAGGAGTTTGGCCGTGACCGTATATTAGATACTCCGATTACAGAAGCGGGTTATATGGGAGCGGCAATGGCTGCGGCATCGACAGGTTTAAGACCAATTGCGGAGTTAATGTTTAATGATTTTATTGGCAGTTGTTTAGATGAAGTTTTAAATCAAGGGGCTAAGTTCCGATATATGTTCGGAGGCAAAGCACAGGTACCTGTTACCATCCGGACAATGCATGGTGCGGGATTCAGAGCGGCTGCCCAACACTCACAGAGCCTGTATGCTCTATTTACTGCAATTCCGGGATTGAAAGTGGTCGTACCGTCTACCCCATATGAAGCAAAAGGACTACTGCTTGCAGCAATAGAAGATAATGATCCCGTTGTCTTCTTTGAGGATAAGACACTTTACAATATGATTGGAGATGTCCCAGAAGAATACTACACCATCCCATTGGGTAAGGCCGATATTAAGCGGGTAGGCTCTGACCTAACTATTGTTGCGATTGGAAAACAGGTTCATACAGCACTGCAAGCTGCTGAAGAGCTTGCGGCAAAAGGGATCGAAGTAGAAATCGTCGATCCTCGAAGCTTATCGCCTCTGGATGAAGATACCATTCTTGAATCTGTGGCAAAAACGAATCGACTAATTGTAATAGATGAAGCAAATCCAAGATGCAGTATCGCCACCGATATTGCAGCACTTGTGGCAGACAAAGGCTTTGACACCCTGGATGCACCAATTAAACGAATCACTGCACCACACACGCCTGTGCCATTCTCACCTGCTTTGGAGGATATCTATCTACCAACTCCTGAAAAGGTTATTGAAGTAACACTAGAGCTATTAGGTGAAGCAGCAGCTCTTGAAGTATAAGGAAGAAAGACGGAGGGAGAGATATTCATGGCAGTAGAAGTAGTTATGCCAAAGTTGGGAATGGCTATGAAGGAAGGTACTGTTTCTATTTGGAATAAGGAAGTTGGTGATAGCGTTGGCAAGGGGGAACCGATTGCTAGTGTCAATTCTGAAAAAATTGAAATAGATGTTGAGTCCCCATCTGAAGGAACCGTCTTAAAAATTACCGTACCAGAGGGTGAAGGTGTCCCACCTGGTACAGTCATCTGTTATATCGGAACCCCAGGGGAAGATATAGATGCTACCATTGTTGAAGAAATTTCAGAGCCTGTAAAAGAAAACAAAGCAATTCCAATACCACAATCAGAGTCAAGTGTAACTACCAAAACCTTTCCGGGAAGAGTCAAAATCTCACCGGTTGCCAAGAAAATGGCAGAAGCAGCAAAACTGGATATTGAAAAGATCTCAGGAACGGGTCCTGGAGGAAGAATTACAAAAGAAGATGTTCAGGAGGCAATAAAGAATTCTCGTGAACTCGATACTCCCCCTAGGCCGGAGCCAGTAAATATTGTGGTTCAAGCGCAGCCAATTATAGAGTCTAAGCAGATTCCTGTAAGTGGAATACGTAAAGTGATTGCAGAACGAATGTATAATAGTCTTCGAAATAGCGCCCAACTGACAATGAATATGAAGGTGGATGTAACAGATTTAATTACGTTACAAAAGCAAACAGCTGAAACCGTACAAAGTCGTTATCAGAACAAATTAACCGTGACTGATTTTATTGCTCGTGCAGTGGTACTCTCCCTTCAGGAGCATGGGCAAATGAATAGTGCATATCTAGATGGTAAAATTCATCTCCATAAATCCGTCCACCTTGGGATGGCGGTCGCCCTGGAGAAAGGTTTAGTCGTTCCGGTAATTAGAGATGCGGATAAGTGTTCGTTAATCGAACTTTCCGGAAATATTAAAGATTGTGCTGCGCGCGCTAGGCAAGGTCAAATTTCGAATGAAGAAATGCTAGGTTCCACTTTTACAATTAGTAATCTTGGCGCTTACGGTATTGATCACTTTACACCTATCTTAAATTCACCTGAAACAGGGATTCTTGGAGTGGGTGCAGTTAATGATATTCCAGTCTATAAAGGTGAAAAGATAGAAAGAAGAAGTATCCTGCCACTTAGTCTGACTTTTGACCATCGAGTCCTTGATGGAGCTCCGGCGGCTGGATTTTTACAAACTGTGAAAAAGTACTTAGAAGAGCCTATTACCATGCTTATATAGAAAGAAGTGAGATAATTGGCATCTATCGCAATTATAGGTGGTGGACCTGCTGGGTATGTAGCGGCAATTACTGCAGCCCAGCATGGTCAGCAAGTAACGCTGATTGACAAAGGACCATTGGGAGGGACTTGTTTAAACGAAGGCTGTATGCCTACTAAATCATTACTAGAAAGTGCAGGCGTTTATAGTCTTGTTAAACAAGCTAATAAGTTTGGAATTCGGATAGCATCTAATCAAATCGAAGTTGACTGGGACACAGTCCAGCAGCGTAAAAATACCGTTGTCTCAAGCCTTGTTCAAGGAATCCAATATTTAATGAAGAAAAATAGAATTAAGGTAATAAATGGTACGGCCTCATTTTTATCAAGCAGGGTTTTACGAATTGATTCTGAAGACAAACAAGAAGAATTGACTTCAGACAAAATTATCATAGCTTCAGGCTCAGAACCAGTCTCATTGCCATTTGCTCCGTTTAATAAGGAGTGGATCATCGATAGCAGTCAAGCGATGTCGCTTACGAAGATCCCATCCTCGCTGCTGATTATTGGCGGAGGTGTAATAGGCTGTGAGTTTGCTAGTATCTTTAGCAGGCTAGGAACGAAAGTGACGATAGTTGAGATGGCTGAGCAGCTGCTCCCGGGTGAAGATGATGATATTGCATCGATCCTGCATAAGCAGTTGAAGAAGGACCAAGTGAAGATTCATACTTTCACTACGGTTATCGATTTGAATGCCGTTCAAAAGAAAGCCATTTTAGAGAACGATGGGGCTATTCATGAAGTGGAAGCTGAATTCGTCCTAGTTTCCATTGGCAGGAGGCCAAGAATTCAAGCGTTAGGTTTAGGGAATATTGGAGTTCAGTACTCCCGGCAAGGGATTCATATCGATGAGCGAATGCAAACAAATATACCCAATATCTATGCCTGTGGTGATGTTATAGGTGGTATCCAGTTAGCCCATGTTGCTTTTCATGAAGGAAAAGTTGCTGCACTTAATGCCTGTGGGTTAGAAACACAAGTGAATTATCGTGCTGTTCCGCGCTGTATTTATACATCGCCTGAGATCGCAAGTGTTGGATTAACGGAAAAACCAGCGCGCGAGCAATATGGGGATATAAGGGTCGGGGAATTTCCATTTTCCGCCAACGGGAAGGCGCTAATTACTAATGAACAAATAGGCAAAGTAAAGGTAACAATAGAACCGGAATTTGGTGAAATCCTAGGTATTTCAATTGTGGGTCCGCATGCCACGGAGTTAATTGGCCAAGGTACGGTTATGCTGCAAGCCGAATTAACAACTGATTTAATGGTGGATTTAATTGCCGCTCATCCTACTTTATCTGAAGCGCTTCATGAAGCGTTGCTAAGTGCTGTAGGACATGCCGTTCATGTTTAAGGACGGCATGTCTGTTAAATAAGAGCCTATTATTTGATAAAAATACAATCATAAAAGAAAATTGAAGCTGCGCGAAAACATCCGCGAGGCTTTTTTTTATTTTGAATCTTCTAATAAGTTTTCGATGATGATTGAAAGCGTAAACATTATCTAATATAATTATAGATGGGCATTAACCTCAGGAATAAAGCCATTCAATATCCACGTACATAACGCTCTCCGCTGGAAACAACAAGAAGTCTATCTCAAATCAATTTGGAAATTCATGAACAAATGGTTAGAGGAGGATTCGAGTGACTACAACTACATTTTATTTAGATACATGGAAACGGTTTATTAAACAAGGAGTGCTAGACCCGGCACGTTTGAACAAACGAATTATTGAATCATGGTACCGCTGCAGGAAAGATGAGGTAAATCCCTACCTAAATAAAGGACTCCGTGTATTAACTAGTGATCTCCTCTCCCTTCAAAAGGACAAGCATTCACTTCTGATGGAAACGGCACTGCCCCATTTAAGTAGGATGAACCAGGCAATTATTGAATCAGGAATGATGGCACTTTTAGTAGACCCGGATGGATATGTCCTGTCTTTAACCGGCAATGAACAAACTCTCAAGGATGCACGGAATATCAATTTTATTGAGGGAGTTTGCTGGACAGAGAATGAGGTTGGAACAAATGCAATTGGGACTGCATTAAAGACGGCAGAATCAGTCATCATCAATGGTGCAGAACACTACTCAGTCGCTTCCCACCAATGGAGCTGCACGGCCACTCCCATTCTAAATGAAAAAGGAAATTTAATGGGGGTTATTGATGTTTCATGCCCTGTTGAACGTTCGCATCCTTTTATGATAGGCATGGTCACCTCGATTGCCTATGCAATTGAACGCGATATTAGCAGGGTCTATAGGAGAAATGAAATTGATCTTGTCCAACACGCAGTTGAATTAGTAGATACATATCGACATCGCCCATTTGTGGTATGTGATCATGGGCACAGAATTATTTCCGTTAGTAAAGCAGTCAGGGAAAAACATCCCCACGCAAATGGCATGGAACTTCGCGATTTTATAAAAAAGGGTTATCAAATTGATAGAGAAACACCAATCCTTTCAAAAGAAGATAATAGGATATTGGGGATATCTGTATTTTTGTCAGAAGTGGTGAGCTATAATCAACACTCCTTGTTTGCTGCTGCAACCCCTTCACAATCATTTTTATTTAAAGGAGTACGAGGAACAAGTGAGGTATTTCAAAATACTTTAAAACAAGTAGAGTTAGTTGCTTCCACGGATGCGACTGTTTTTATCACGGGTGAAACGGGAACAGGAAAAGAACTGATTGCACGAGCTATCCATGACAACAGCCTTCGCAAAAATGGGCCTTTTATTTCATTAAACTGCGGGGCCATTCCTAAAGATTTAATGAGCAGTGAGCTTTTTGGTTATGTAGAAGGTGCCTTTACAGGAGCGAAGCGCCAAGGAAATAAAGGGAAATTTGAACTGGCCCATAAGGGAACCATTTTTCTTGATGAGATAGGAGAAATACCGGAGGCGATGCAGGTAGCGTTATTGCGCCTGCTTCAGGAAAGGAAGGTTGTTCCGATTGGCGGGTCGAAGGAAATTCCATTAGACATTCGTATCATTACCGCTACTCACCGTGATATGAATGAGCTTATTAATGAAGGAACATTTCGTCAGGACTTATATTATCGCCTCAATGTCTACCCTGTTGAAGTGCCTGCATTGCGGAGAAGGAAAGAGGATATCCCGTATCTTGTTCGATATTTTTGTCAAAATCATAACTGGAATCTGCCGGATACGAACCGATTTTTATATAAATTAAGTAACTATGAATGGCCGGGCAATGTCAGAGAATTACTGAATGTATTAGAAAGGTTACATATTATGTTCTCGAGTGGATTGGCAAACCAAGATACATTAATAGATTATTTTGAGGTTATACAGGAACAATCAAAGTCTACTGAACAGGTTCCAATTGATGGCCAGGAAAGAAAACTGAAAGCCCGTGAAAAAATTCAAAGAGATCTAATACTTGATGCGTTGCAAAAGACCAAAGGAAATGTTACAGCCGCTGCCAAACTACTTGATATCCCAAGAAGTACTTTTTACAAAAGGATTCAGAAATTCGGACTTTAACTCTGCTCTAAACACATCGCCCACAATTTATCATATAAATATAGAAAACTAAAATGAGTGAGTTATGATGCTTGGAACGAACAGAGAATTAATCAATTGGATATTGCCATATCTCCCAATTGGAGCAGAACTGGAATATCGAGATCAACAAGCAACCCTTCAATATATGGATATCGATCGTGATGGATTACCTGAAATCTTTGGGGTGTATCGTCTTAATACAAAGCCCTATTTATTTGTGCTTAAAAATTACTATGGTCAATTAATATATTATTATCCTATACCTCCAGAAATGAAGAGAAAAGCAGTCATAGCGCTTTACGATTATAGAGAGACTAGGGCCGTTTATCTTTTCCCTTTTGTTAGGAAGGTAATAGGTGGAAACAAGTGGGGCTATATGGATGCCAAAGGGAAAATGGTTCTTCCTGAAAACTTCAATCGTGCCGAGGATTTTCAAGAGAATGGTTTAGCTATTGTTGGTTTAATGGATAAATCAGGAGTGATCAATGATAATGGGTATTTTATAGTAAAACCTATATACGACACGATTGACCCATTTTCCGAAGGACGGGCCGTTGTCAATGATCTTCGTGGATTTAAGGTGATAGATGAGAGTGGCAAAGAAATCACGGAAAAGGCGTATTCGATCATTGTTGGGGAGTATAAGGAAGGACGTGTCCGAGCGGTCAAATTAGATGAGCATGGACAGTATTTATATGGTTATTTGAATAAACGCGGGAAAGAGGTTATTCCGATCATCTATGAAACGGCCAGTGATTTTGTCCAGGGGAAAGCGGTTGTAAAAACAAAAGAAGGCAGGTTCCAATTAATCAACCTTACCGGGACGGTTATTCAAACGTACTCTTTTCCATATGTAGGGAATTATGGTGAAGGTCTGCTCCCATATAAGAAAAGTAATGAAGGAAAGATTGGATATACCAATGAGCAGGGGAAAATAGTCATAGAACCGCAATTTTCAAATGGGGAGGCATTTGTTGAAGGGCGGGCGATTGTCAGTTTGGCGGAGAATAATAACGACCGATATGGTGTAATTGATCGAACAGGTCATTTTGTGATTAAGCCAAACTATAATCAAATCTTATATCTTGACGAGGGACGCTTTGCCATCGGAAAAGAGATCGATCCGAAACAGCCTTGTATGAGGTCCATTTACGCCTTAGCAGATTCAGGAGGGCAAATCCTCACAGGGTTTATATTTACTGTGATTAATAAATTTCAGGACGGTCTTGCCTCTGTCTCCGATGATCAGAATACTTACTTTATCGACAAGCATGGAAAAAGAAACGAACATCTACCGATGGTCAGTGGCAGCGGCTTGCTTCGCTTTGAGAAAACTCTAATTAAGGGTCATATTGACGACCGCCTCCTCTATTTTAATCGAACAGGTGATTTACTCTGGAAACAAGCAACGATCTTGCCCCTAAATAACCAGTATTCTGTGGTCGAGCATAAATACAAACCGAATAAGGACTATTTAGTCTACTATCCACAGATTGAAGGAATGGAGAATCCTGAACGTGTAAATCGAGCTTTAAAAGAACTAGCGGGTGTAAAACCTGTTTCCGCACACGCACAGTTGGAATCGAATTATACGGGTGATTATGAGATTCCTTTTTACAAGAAAAATCTACTGGTCATCAAAATTACAGGGTATGACTATCCGTTTTGTGCGGCACATGGTATGCCAGTGGAAAGATATGTTCACATGAACCTGAAGACTGGTTCCATGTACCAATTAAAAGACCTTTTTAAGCCTGGAAGTTCTTATGTGAAAATAATCAGCGATAGGATTGGCGATCAAATTAAAAATAATGAGAAATATGCCTCCTACCTATTTCCTGAAGAATACCATGGCATAAAGGCAGATCAACCATTTTTTATTAGTGAGGCAGGACTGAATATCTACTTTCTTCCATATGAAATCGCAGCATTTGCCGCAGGTTTTCCTACCTTTACCATCCGGTTTGACGACCTAGTAGATATCATTAATACCAACAGCGAATTTTGGAATACGTTTCATTGAGGAGGCAGGAACTAGTCCTGCCTTTTTTCATGAAAATTAATGAAAATAGAAACGGAAATATGAAATAATGGTGACAAACGCAAGATATTGTCTAAGGAGTGTGTGAGATGAAGATTTTTGATGTTTCTAGAATATTAATCAATGGAATGCCCGTTTGGCCGGGTGATACGGCATTTCAATATGAGGTCTCGTGGCCAATGGAGGAAAGCGGTTCTGTTAATGTGGGCAGGATCGAATTAAGTACCCATACGGGAACACATGTGGATGCTCCGTTTCATTTTGATAATGAAGGGAAAAAAATCATTGATCTGGACCTTAATCTTTACATCGGTCCTGCTAAAGTGATAAATGTGATTGGTAAAGAAAGCATTGGTGCGGTTGATTTAATAGGAGCTGATCTTGATGGCTGCAAACGGGTGTTGTTTCGGACCCTTGCGTGGGAAAATCCCAATGAATTCCCTGAAAGGATTCCACATATTGAGCCGAATTTAGCCCCTTTTTTAGAAAGCAAAGGGATTAAACTGATAGGTTTGGATGTTCCATCCGTCGATCCAATTGACAGCAAAGAGCTGCCTGCCCATCATAGCTTAAATGAACATGGCATTCACATTCTTGAATCACTCATGTTAGATGAAATCGAACCTGGTGATTACGAACTCATTGCCCTGCCACTCCCACTAGTAGAAGGAGATGGCAGCCCCGTTCGCGCAGTTCTACGTAAGTAGTAGATTTGTTGTCAGGCACCAAAATGGATGATGGATAATGATCATGGATTAAAACAGAAGCGTGAATCTTAAACTCGATTCACGCTTCATCGTTTTTAATATGTTTCCTGCGAATAATCAACCAGTAACTCCCAAATCCGAAGATAAAAAATAAACCAACTAAAACAGGAATAACGTAATTCTTCCAGGAGGGCTGATCATCTTTCTCTTGAAAAAGAGTGGATGTGGCATGCTCCTTTTGTGTTGTGGCCTTTTTATTTGCTGCTACAATTTTATGTCTATCTGAATTTAAGGTAACTATTTGAGTTGTTTGGCTTAATCCTGGATTATTTTGAGGGGAAGGTACCTCTGATTGAGAATCGGCAAAGACATTTGTTCCTAATAAAAATAACAACAGTGATGCGATAAGAGAAATCTTATTAAACATCATTACCAACTCCACTATAATGAAATCTCACTGTTGTCATTCTATCACCGTTTCCTTGGGGAGATATCAAATTGAAGGTAATGTTCACAAAGCTTTCGAAATTATGATTTTCTTGAAAATAATCCTGATATAAGCCAAAATATGGACCTTCAGTGTAAGGAATAGCCCAATCTAAACTTGATATAAATCAATTTCATTAGAATCCTAGGGTGATAAACTAATAATAATCTGAAATTCTTAATAAAAGGGGACGGGAATAATGTTTGAAATCGTTGATAAAAAAGCAGTCATGGATATCCGGGAGCGAATTGCAAAAGGTGAACATCCACGCCGAGAAATAATGAATTTTATAAAGGCTGCACCGGTAGGAACTATATTTGAAATTCACTTACCACATCGTGGGGAGCCGCTTATTGCCAGTTTACAATCGTTTGGAATGAATGTAATTGTCAATGAAATGGAACCGATGCATTTTAGATTAATGGCAATAAAGCTCGAGGAAATTAACTAACTAATCCCTGCGATCTTTTTAAGTTGGCCCACCTCTAGAATCTGTATTTGTCGGCGACCGTTCATGCTAATCAATTTTTGCGAAACGAACGATAGTAGCTTTCTACTTACCGATTCTGGAGTTGTTCCAATATAACTGGCTAAATCCTTTTTCGTGATTGGCAGAGTAAATACCCCGTTATTGGCGTTCATTTTATCATGAAAGAGGATAAGTGCCCTTGCCAGCCGCTGTTCCACCTCCATTAAACTTAAAAAACCAACAGATTCATCCGCCTCATAAAGCCGATCGTTTACAGCTAATAAGAATCGGTAGGACAATCCCGCATTTTTTTCCATGGTATTTAGAAAATCCTTTTTCTCGATATAACAAATAACCGTTGATGATCCGACGGCTTCTGCATTCATATAGTGATTTTCCTGTTTTAATAATGAAAATAAGCCGAAGAAATCACCGGGAAATAGTATTCTGACAATTTGCTCTTTCCCCTCGGAGGACATTTTTGTTAACTTGATAAGCCCTTTATTGACAACGAATAATGTCTCCGAACGTTCTCCTTCCCGAAAAATAAACTCCCCTTTATCAAAACTCCGACTTCTGGTCACCTTTTGTAATGGTTGTAAATCTGATTCATCCATCCCTTTAAAAACCGGTACCGTAGCAATACATGATGTTTCACGAGCGCAGCAATGATCACAACACATGATTAAGTCACTCCTCCACATTACTTATGATTTTATAGTATCTGCTTTGATCCAGCTTTGTAGTGATTTACATCAATATGCATTTCTTGATGTAGATCAATGTTAATGAGAATGATTCCCAATATAATAAAAGAAAAACAAGAGGTGATTGAATTATGAGTGCAGCTTGTTTAATTGTCTATGCAAGTATGACTGGAAATACAGAAGAAATTGCTTGTCATATAGGAAAAGGTATTGAAGAAGCGGGTTTAACTGTGGTTATTAAAGATATTTTAGAAATAGATGTGGAAGAACTTCGGAACTATGATGCCATTCTTTTAGGAGCCTACACTTGGGGAGATGGCGATCTTCCAGATGAGTTTCTTGATTTTTATCATGAAATGGATTCATTAAATTTAACAGGAAAAGCAGCTGCCGCATTCGGCTCATGTGACTCTTCGTATGAGCATTGGGGCAGGGCCGTTGAAATTTTAACTGAAAAATTAGTGGAATTGGGTGCGGATGTTGTTCTTGATGGTTTAAAGATTGATCTCGTACCCACTACTGCAGAAATAGAACAATGTAGTGTATTTGGAAAGTTATTTGTAGAAAAATCATTTCTAAAATGAAAGGGGTTCTGCTCTAATGAGTATGATTGAATTAGCTTTAAATGAGGTGGCTTGCTCAGGGTGCATTGGGAAGATTAAACGAGAGATGCAAAGGACGAATGGGATTGAAAAAGTAAAGATTCTATCAGGTAGTGGGAAAATTAAAATAAACTTTAACGAGAATCTTATTCAATCGGAGGAAATCAATCGGAACCTTTATAAAATGACACTTAGAACTTTTGATTAATATACTGCTCATTGAGGGCAGTTTTTTTTTGGAAATAAAAACCTTTATTAAGAACGGATGATTCGTTATAATATTATGTATCCTGTTGTAAAAACAAACCTGCGATGAGCAGGTGTAATAAATTCCCCTTTCAGTTAAATAATAAGCTAAAAGGGAGGGATAGTTTTGGAGCGTAATCAGGATAGCAAATTTGACGATACATTTTTGCCAATGACCTCGATGGGCAGTGGCGTTGGAATAGCGGTCTTACCGGATATTTATTGTTACACCGACCAAATAGTGAACCTAGTCCTCATAGGCAATCCGATCGAGTCGGAGGAATTTGTGCTAATTGATACGGGTATGCCGAAATCTGCATTAGAAATAAGGGATATGGTGGAAGAACGATTTGGCGAGGGGGTCATGCCTAAAGCGATCATATTAACGCATGGGCATTTTGACCATGTCGGCTCAGTGGCTGAATTGTTAGAGGAGTGGGATATTCCAGTATATGCACATGAACTGGAACTTCCCTATTTAACAGGGGAGCGCGATTATCCGCCAGGTGACCCGAATGTTGCTAGTGGATTGGTGGCAAAGTTGTCGCCGCTGTTCCCAAATCATGGGATTGATATTAGTGCTCATGTTCATGTGCTGCCTGAGGATGGAACGGTTCCAAATATGCCTGGCTGGAAGTGGCTACATACACCGGGTCATACCCCCGGACATATCTCCTTATTCCGAGAACAGGACCGGGCTCTGATTGCCGGGGATGCATTTGTTACGGTAAAACAAGAATCGCTTTATAAAGTTATAACGCAAACACAAGAGATAAGCGGTCCGCCAAAATATTACACGACTGATTGGAATGCTGCTTTTGAATCCGTGAAAAAGTTAGAGGCACTCAAGCCTGGAACTGCGGTGACAGGGCATGGACTTCCAATGAGCGGCGCTGAACTAGCCGAGAACCTAGCATATTTGGTGGATCACTTTGAGGAAATTGGCCGGCCTGAAAGTGGTAAATATGTTAATTAGTTATTTTGAAGAAATGTGAGCTGCCATCATATGCAGCTCTTTTATATCTTTTCGGTGCTTCATTTTTTGGAACGAATGAAGAAATCTATAAGTATCAGCATGGGAATTACTAGAAATAATGGTAACTATAAAACTAATTCATTTGAGGTGAAATGATGAGACTCTGTCTATTCCTGCTATTTGCCGGATTGTTGGATGCCGTTTTGACCCATTTTGGGATTGTATCGGGTTATGTAGAAGAGGGAAATCCGATGATGAAGCTTGTTATTGAAAAAAGTTGGTCCTATTTTTACATCATAAAAATCTTTCTGCCTCTGCTGTTACTTGGTTTGTTTTACCTGCGTCCATTAAAAGGGTGGATTAAGACTCTTTTGGTTTCCACCTGTGTTCTTTATCTCTCCATCCTGGTTTATCATCTGGTTTGGATTGCCCTCTATTTTAATTCTGCATCATGATTATGACCCTCATTCACTAGACACTCCAAGGTAATTCAGTTAGTATCAATACGATATGGAAAGACAAATAATAAGTAAAATGATTTTTAATTAAAGGAGTTCAATATGTTAAATACCTTAAATCCCTTCTTGCAGGAAGCTTGGAATAAATCGGGGTTTCAACAACCGACTTCCATTCAAGAGGCTGCCATTCCAATGATCCTTGAAGGCAAGAATTTAATTGCCGAGTCACCGACAGGTACCGGTAAAACGCTCGCTTATTTACTGCCATTATTAAATAAAATCGACCCTAGTTTACAATCCCTGCAAGCTGTTGTGTTAGCCTCTTCCCAAGAGCTGGTCATGCAGGTCTTTCAAGAATTCCAAAAATGGTCTGAAGGCAGTGGAGTCAGAGGCACTTCAATTATTGGCGGGGCAAACATAAAGCGCCAGCTTGAAAAATTAAAAAAGCGCCCACACGTTATTTTTGCAACACCTGGGCGTTTATTTGAACTGATCAAACAGAAAAAAGTAAAAATGCATGAAGTAAAATTGGTTGTTCTCGATGAAGGAGACCAGCTACTCATTCACGAGCATCTGAATACAGTGCAAAATATTGTAAAATCTACCATGAATGATCGCCAAGTTGTTTTGTTTTCTGCTACCATGAAACCGGCAACGGAAAAATTGGCTAAGGAAATGACGAAGGACCCGGAAGTTCTTCGCATCGAAAAGGATGAACTGGCTTCTTCCGGAGAAGTGGAACATGTTTATTTTCTATGTGAGCCAAGAGATAAAATTAAACTCCTTGAAAAAATTACTCGCTTAGAAAATAGTAAATCACTTGCGTTTATTAATGATATCGGCGAAATTGAGATATTCAAGGAAAAATTACATTTTAAAGATCTATCGATTGGAATTCTCCATAGCGACATGAAAAAGCTCGAACGGCAAGCTGCATTAAAGGCGTTTCGTGATGGAAAAATGAATATGCTAATTGCTACGGATGTGGCGGCAAGAGGACTTGATATTCAAGGGGTTACCCATGTGGTCCATATCGATTCTCCAAAGGATATATCGCAATATGTGCACAGAGCGGGAAGAACGGGAAGAATGGGTGCAAATGGGGTTGTAATCTCGCTTGTTACCGAAAGGGAAGAACGAGAGCTGAAACAATACTGCCGTGAGCTAAATGTTCCTTTGCATAAAAGAGTGTTTTACAAAGGTCTAATTGCTGAAGAGGGACAAAGGGACCAGAAATTACGGAAGTAGTGCCTATCTTTGAAAAAGAATAAGACTAATTATTTTCACTCATACTAACAATGTATTTCTCAATAAGGAGCTGATGGTATGGGAAGACAGAAGCTAGGTAATCAAAATGCTCAGCGAAATAATAATCGCAAAAAGCCAATGAGAGATAGTGAAGAACTGGTTGAATTTACAACGGGTGAAGCATTAAAACACAATCGACCAAATAGTAAATAAGAAAGCGCGCCTCCTTATTGAGTAAGGAGGCGCTTTTGAATTGCCGGTTATCAAATCACTCTTCTGCTAGTAATTCCAACGCTTTTTTAGTAGGACCCTCAATCACATCGCCTGAGTAAGCATAACGGGACCCATGGCATGGGCAATCCCAAGATTTTTCCGCATGATTCCATTCACATTCACAGCCAAGATGGGTGCAGGTAGTGTCGACAACATAAAGTTTACCGTTCTCATCCTTATAGGCACCTGCTCTTTTTCCGTTATACATGACAACGGAGCCTTCGCCCGCCTGTAAATCATCCGGGGACTTATCTGTATATTCAAGCTTGCCTTTAATTAGATGTTTAGCCACGTCTGCATTGGTTGTAATGACACTCTTTAAGTCAGGGTCAGCTTGGAATCGGGACGGTGCATAGAGCTCCATGTAGGGGTTGTCCCGCTTCATAATATAATCCGTTAGCAAGTGACCCGCAAGAATCCCTGTTGTCATCCCCCATTTTTTGTAACCCGTGGCTACAAGAACATTTTCACGACCTTCCGTATAATGTCCAATATATGGGAGTTTGTCTAATGTAACCATATCCTGGGCAGACCAGCGGTAATCGTACTCCTTAATCCCAAAAACCTCTTCAGCAAATGCTTGGAGCGCTTCATAATGCTCCAGCGTGTTCATACCCTGCCCGGTTTTATGATTTTCACCGCCGATAATTAAGATCTTTTCTTTTTCACCATCAAGCGGTGTATAACGAATCGAACGAGGAGGGGTATCTGCACTTATATACATACCACCAGGGTAGTCTTTATCTGTTTTAATTCCGATTGCGTAAGACCTGCTCGTATACATTCTCGCAAAATAAAGCCCTGGTTTATCATAAAAAGGGAAATGGGAGGCAATGATTACTTGTTTGCATGTGACCCTATACCCTGACTTTGTAACAACTTTTGGTTCGGTATCATCGTCCTCAATGTCTGAAGCGACGGTATTCTCATAAACAGAGCAGCCCGCTTTCACCGCCTCATCTAGAAGAGCTTTTAGAAATTTTAGTGGGTGATACTGGGCTTGATTGTGCATGACGAGAGCGCCTTTAGCAGGAATATTAAAGGGAATCGTATCCTTTAAAGCTCCATCAATATCAAGATTTTGATACGCTTCCCATTCCGTTTTAAGCTTTTCAACATTCTCATCCGTCGTTGCATAAACAAAGGCATCTTGCTTGCTGAAATCACATGAAATTCCCTTTTCTTTCACACTGTTTTCTACGAACCGAATGGCATTTAGATGTGATTCATAATAAAGCCGTGCTTTTTCTTTTCCAAAGTGATTGATTAATTCATCATAAATAATGTCATGCTGTGCCGTTAATTTCGCCGTTGTGTGGCCGGTAGTACCATTCAAGACACTGCCTGCTTCTAAGAGGGCCACTTTTAAGCCTTCTTTGGAAAGCAAATAAGCAGCGGTAATTCCAGTGATCCCGGCACCAACAATCGCAACATCGACAGAAAGATCTTGTTCTAATGGATTAAAAGCAGGTAATTCTATTTCCCGCCAATACGTTTTTGGGAATTTAGGCATTTTCTCAGTTGAACTCATATGTACCCTCCATAATAAATGTGATTATGTTTAATTTTTCCTAAAGTGAGAAAATAATGTGGTCGGGGTAGAAACTTTTCAAAAGATAAAAAAAACCCTGCCGCGTCAGGGTTCCAAACGTTATTTATCGGAATCGATTTTATCGACTCTTTTGGCATCCCCTGAATCAAGGGAGTTCCTAAGGAAATGAAAGAAGGTACCTCCTACAAAACCAAGGCAAAGGACAAAACCAATGGTTGTAATCCACCAAATAGCTGCCATGATAAATCCCCCTTTGTGCTTAATACATAAATAGTTCGGATGCTTTTCTAAAGGTATATGCACAAAAGGGATGGATTTTGCCAAATAAACGAATTAATCCTTTTTCTTCAGCTCAGAATAATAATCGACTTTTTTTATATTTACGCCGACAAAGGTTTCAATAATCGACTGACCCCCGGCAATTGAGAGAATTAGAATAACGACAAAAGTAATGCGAGGAAATAATAGATAGGCACCACCAAGTAAGACGGCACTCCAAACGCCTGCACACCAATAGCATTTTAATAAATATCCAAACATTGATGTGGGTACTTCCTTGGTTTTCACGCCATCATCAGTTTCTACCTTTACTTTTTTAACAAAGGGTTTACGGATAAATTCAGTAATTTTATCAAAGACGATTAAATGAGTTAATCGGTAGCTCGCTAAAATTAACATGATATAGGTTATCCAAGAAATATCCTTCACTTTATGTCCTCCAATAAATCTGCATTGATTTAAGACTGAAAAAATTAAAATTCAAAGCAAATAATTAATTTTTTAATCCATTGTATATTTTGAGCCTGAAATCAAAATTATATATTCGGAGGAGGCGAAAAAATGAAAAAATCTTTTTGGTTTAGTTTTCTGTTTTTATTATCACTATTGTGTATTCCGAGTGTGTCTTTTGCCCAGCAAATCTACACCGTACAGCCGGGGGACTCACTTTGGAAAATCGCGGTCAAGTATCAGGTTGGTATTTCTGAAATTATTTCGGCAAACCGACAATTTGCGAATCCGAATTTAATTTATCCAGGTCAAAAGGTGACCATCCCGAGTTTTGATACGGTAAAGAGTATCGAAAGCCAGGTCATCCAGTTAACCAATCAAGAGCGTGCAAAGAATGGTTTGAAGGCATTAACACCGGATTGGGAGCTCTCAAGAGTCGCTCGTTATAAAGCCAATGACATGAGAGATAAAAACTATTTTAGTCACACAAGTCCAACCTATGGCAGTCCGTTTGATATGATGAAAAACTTTGGGATTTCTTATCGTTCTGCCGCGGAAAATATTGCTGCAGGGCAAACCACACCAGCATCCGTGGTTCAAGCTTGGATGAATAGCTCCGGTCACCGAGCGAATATTTTAAGCACCAGATCAACCTATATTGGAGTGGGCTACTCACAGGGTGGTTCAAAACGACACTATTGGGTCCAAATGTTTATATCTAAGTAAGCACATCAGGCCGACACTCCCCCATCCATAAATGGAGGGGGTTCCACCCTTAAACAACCTTGGCTCTTCCAAATCTATAATGAATATATAAAATGGACTTCACTTTGGTCTAAAAGGCTTCGACAGCCGAAATCGTTCGAATGCACATAATCGAAACATGATTATTTACATGGGCTTGGATTCCCTTGCCACTCACAACTTATTGACTGTTTCGGGGTATGTCTGCACCGAGAGATTTGACCTAATAATCTCTAAGGGATTTATACACCAAATGTTGAGATGAATTTTCTATGTGATTTCATGTTTTTCAAATTTAAGATGCATTCATTTAAAACAATGGAAAGTTGAAACCACTCGTTTTCAGCCTGTTGAAGATGCACTTGATTTGATTTGGTTACATATCTGGCTAAAAATGCACTGTATAAATCCCGTTGTGCCACGACCCCGCATTCACATCTATGCCAGCGGTCCTTGAGTTTCTTTTTCTTTATGGCACCACAATGACAGGTTTGGGATAACTTAGTGGAGTAGGTTGGAAACTCTCGGAACCGTCCACCTTGCGATCCTACTTTTCGTTGTAACATGTTCAAAAACATACTTGGTGCTTTTCTACCAATACTTTTGCCAAACATTTTCTGAAATGCTTTATAAGAGAGTTTTTCTGTTTGAATGGAAGAGGCTTGTTGAAGTATTTGATTGGTATCTCGACCATGGAGCTGTTTTCTAACTTCTTTAATCTTACGTTCCAATTCTCTGTGCTCTGAACGTGTGTTTATGTATCTTTTGGAGTTAACCCACCTCTTTTTACCTTTTTTCATCACGCCATTGCTTTGATAATGATTGGGGTTGTTTGCTCGTCGCTGCCGGTCCAGTTTACGATTGATCTTTCTTTTTTCCTTATCGAATAATACAACTTCTTCACAAAATTCTTTTAATATGGCGTGAGATTCCCCTACGATTGCAATCGTGGAAGGACCGATATCCAGCCCAATCTCTTCTTTTCCTAATTCATATTTACGATGGGGGTGTCCTTCAAGTATTAATTGAACATAAAACCGATTTTTTCCCTTCACTTCTTTTTTTATGATTCGACAGTATTTTATTCTATGCTTTAAGGCATGCTGCATCCATTGATCCTTGGGATCAATTAGGCATTTTAACGATAGAGTTTTCCCGATATAAACATAACCATTGGAGTAAGTTAGAAATGTTTTATTGTTTTTTCCTTCTAAGGAAACAAACTCCCCTTTTCGTTTAAACCTTACCTTTTTCGCCTTTTTAAAAGCAAATTTTTGCACCGCCTTAAAGGCTCTTGTTGCGAGTTTTTGACAGATGTGCGTCCCTAAATGTCCCGCAATAAACTTCGATGCATTCTTCGTTTTTGTCCCAAAGGATTGAATAGAATAATCTGTAAAACTAAATGTCGCATTAAGATGTTTAAAGTTAGCTCTACGCTTTTCTATGTCTATTTCCGAAGTTTTAGATAATCGGACGGTTTCCTTATATAATTCAGTGTTTTGAATCGCCTTAATCCTTTTCAACCTTTCCCCATACATTTATGCAGGGGCCTGCGGTTGTTAGTTTTGGTCAGTTTCTTAAGCATCATGCTTAGGGGCTGACCTTTTCTACGTCTTAGGACCGATATAAAAATCAAGCTTAAGCGCAATTATGAAGAACAAAAAAAAAGGTAAGATGAAATCAAGATAAAGAAAGGAGAAAAACAAAATGAAAAAATTTGGTTTACTGTTAGCAGGCGGAATTGCAGCGATGATCTTGCTTTCAACTATTGGTCCAATGGTGGGATTACTTGTAAGTCTGGTGCTCCTCTATTTCATACTCAAAATGTTTTTAAAAGCTGAATCTATGGGTAAAAAAATTGGGCTGGGGATTATCGGAGTTATTGTCCTGATTGCTTCTATTCATAACGTTCCGGCCATCATTGGAGTAGCTGCTGCGTATGTTTTATACCTCGTTTATAAAAAATGGAACGAGAAAAAGTACGTGGCCGTCAAGGAAGAATCTGACCCATTTGTTAACTTTGAAAAACAGTGGAATGAATTAAAAAATTATTAAACTTAAAAGGAGCGAATAATCATGACAAACTTATTTACACGAATTAAAAATACGATTACAGCAGATTTACATGAGGCGCTTGATCAAAAGGATAAACAAAATCCGATTGCTTTATTAAACCAATACCTGCGTCAATGTGAGCAAGAGACAGAGAAAGTTAGAAAGCTATTGGAACGCCAGTACACACTTAAAGATGAATTTACAAGAGAATATCACCAAGCTGGCCAGTTAGCAGAAAAGAGAAAGTACCAAGCTGAAGTTGCTTCGAAAGCAGGTGAATCAGAGCTTAATCAGTTTGCTCAAACAGAATATCAGCAATATGCAGACCGTGCCAACCGCTTAAGTTCATCGCTTGAACAAGTTAAGGGTCAGCTAGTAGACTTAGAAAGAAAATATGAAGAAATGAAGCACAAGCTAAAAGATATGCACCTAAGAAGGATGGAACTAATGGGTCGTGAAAATGTCACTCGTGCGAACCACCAAATTAATCAGGTTCTTGATGCTAATAACTATTCGGATAAATCCTACTCAAAGTTTAAGGACATTGAAAACTATCTTGACCGTTTAGAGCATCAAGTGAATAGCTCATACTACCGAAATACGATTGATGCTCGTGTTGCACAGCTAGAAAAAGAAATGAAATTGGAAGAAAGCAAGTCCATTTAATGACTATTATGGTATTCTAAAAAGGCGTAGGTTTCTACGCCTTTTGACCATAAACTAAAAAAACGTGAAAAGATATAAGAAAGCCAGAAAATAAAAAGGGAGGGTTGGCCATGTTTAAAAATACTAAAAATGATTATGTTGGCTGGATGTTCATTCTCGGTGCGATTATCCTTGTCATGGAAATCTTATTTTTCAATAGTGGGCTTATTTTCTCTCTTTTTATCTCTGGCGGCATGATATATCTCGGACGGAAGCGAGCCGGGAAAAAGACGGGGAAGATCCTCTTTATCGGCGGGATTATCTTCTTTGTCCTTAGTATCGTAAATATGATGACCTTTAAATTTTTGTTGATTGCGATTTTACTGCACTTTTTTATTCAGTTTTTATATGCCAAAAAGCGTCCTAAGAAGCTCACGCCTGAGTTCACTCCAACGGAACCAACTTTCCATGAAGAAACAATGATTAGAACGGAGCCGTTGTTTGAAAATATCGTCCTTGGTCAACAAAAAACCCCGCCGGGTCCTTATGAATGGAATGATATTAATATCCAGGCAGGTATTGGTGATACGATTATTGATTTGAGCTTTACGATGCTGCCAAAAGGTGAAACAGTCATCTTTATTCGTAATCTCATCGGGAATATACAAATCCTTGTTCCTTATGATATTGATATAAGTATCCGGCATTCTTGCATCGTAGGTTCATCAACGGTTTTCGAGGAGCATGACTCTAAACTATTCAATCGGGTGTTACACCTAAAAACACCTGGTTATGATACAGCAGAGCACCAAGTGAAAATTTTCACCTCGCTCGTTGTTGGAAATTTAGAGGTGAGCCGGATATGAGCACAACCCAGCGGCAAATTTTCTGGAGTGTCAGCTTTTCCTTCCTCATTGCCCTCATAGTCGGTGCCATTTTTATCTATGTTTTCCCACTAAACAGTTGGGCGGAATTGTGGAGTAAACATTTCATGAATATACCTTTTGTGATCTTTATCCCTGCCTTTAGTATTGCTGTTGGAATTCTTTTAGGTGCAGTCTCGGGGATGTATTGGAGAAGTCAGTTTCTAGCGGTTGAACATTCCTTGCATTTATTAGAGGAAGGAAAACAGTTGGAAGTCAAGGAGAAACCTGTGATCTCGGAAATGCAACTGATTGCCAATCGAATTGATAAAATCGGCAAACAAATGTCTGAGCAAGCCAAACTTTCACAACGGTTAGCTACTGAAAAAGTGGAAGACCTGGAAGGAAGAATTCAAGAAATAATTGAACAGGAGCGGAACCGACTCGCCCGTGAACTGCATGATTCTGTCAGTCAACAATTATTTGCTGCTTCAATGATGATGTCAGCAATCAATGAAACAAAGCAACAGTCTGAATTAGAAAATGATCGTGAAGCAAAGCAATTGAAATTAGTTGAAGAGATGATCCACCAATCACAGTTAGAGATGCGCGCTCTTCTTTTACATTTACGGCCTGTTGCTTTAAAAAATAAAACACTGCAAGAAGGAATTGAAGAGTTATTAATCGAATTATCTCAAAAGGTTGAGATGGATATTAAATGGAAAACCGAGGCATTTCCGTTAGATAAAGGTGTGGAAGATCATCTTTTCCGTATCCTGCAAGAGTCTATCTCTAACACGTTAAGGCATGCGAAGGCAAACAAGCTCAAGGTGCTAATGGTCAAACGGGATGACCTTGTCATCCTGAGAATTGTGGATGACGGAATTGGTTTTGATGTAAATGAAATGAAAGCAGGCTCCTATGGAATGCAAAATATGCATGAGCGAGCAGTTGAAGTAGGCGGGACGTTAAAAGTGGTAAGTGTAAAAAATCAAGGAACAAGGCTAGAAGTGAAGGTTCCGGTGATGATTAATGGAGATGGTGCCAATGATTAGGGTTGTATTTGTTGATGACCATGAAATGGTGAGGATCGGTGTTTCTTCTTATTTATCAGCGCAGCCAGACATTGAGGTAGTTGGGGAAGCAGACGATGGAAAAAAAGGTGTAGAGCTTGCCCTCGAACTTCGTCCTGATATTATTCTCATGGATTTAGTGATGAAGGAAATGGATGGGATTGAAGCGACACGGCAAATTATTGAACAATGGCCTGAGGCGAAGATTATTATTGTCACAAGCTTTTTGGATGATGAAAAAGTTTACCCTGCACTAGAAGCGGGGGCGACCAGCTACATGTTGAAGACCTCTAAAGCGGGTGAAATTGCCAATGCTGTTCGTGCTACATACCATGGGCAATCGGTCCTAGAGCCGGAAGTAACCGGAAAAATGATGGTGAAAATGCGCCAAAAGAATACGCATCTGCCACATGAAGACCTTACAACACGTGAAATTGAAATATTACTTTTGATGGCAGAAGGAAAAACGAATCAGGACATTGCCGACGATCTATTTATAGCCCTTAAAACGGTCAAAACCCATGTAAGCAATATTTTGAGCAAGCTCAACGTACAAGATCGAACCCAAGCAGTCATCTATGCATTTAAGCATTCATTAATAAAATAAACCCAGGTATAAAAAGGGCTTCGAGCCCTTTTTTTCGCGCATCAAAAAAAATTCTCCTACTAATCAAGGAACTTGTCTCATAAGTTTATAAAAGTGAGATTAGTATGGAGGAGAAAAAATTGGGAATTTATTATAAGGGAATATTCTTTTTAGCTGCTGCAGCTTTTTTGGGGGAAGGGATTGAAGTTCTTGTAAATATGATTCTTGCTAGAGAGTTAGGACCACACGGTCTGGGACTGTATATGTCTATTTTGCCATCGATATTTTTTATTGTTCTACTAGCCAGCTTTGAGTTGCCCGTATCGATTTCAAAATTTATTGCAGAAAGGGAAGACCGTTATCACCGAAATATCCTTCATCATGCCATTTCGATTACGATTGTGTTCTCAGCTGTACTTTTTTTAGCAGCTACAGTGATCATTCCGTTTATTCCTGTGTTTGATAAATACCATCCCTACGTTAGATGGCTTGTTTTAATCTTAATCCCAATCATTTCCTTCACGTCCGTCGCAAGGGGATATTTTATGGGCAAGCAACAAATGGGGAAAATCGCCGTTTCTAATTTTTTAAGGAAAACCATTCAACTCGCTGGATTATTTCTCCTCTTTCGTTTGTTTGCCTTTGATACATCCGAGTCATTGTTAATCGCCATTGGGACATTTATTGGAAGCGAGATTGTTGTGTTCCTCTATTTATTCTACATGTTCATAATCCAGTTTCAGCAATTGAAACGGCAGCCATTTTCTAATTTGAAACAAAAGGTAGTTCAGAAGAATTTAATGGCAGTATCGATTCCAACAACGGGTCTTCGTCTGTTTTCAGCATTCAGTGGTGCGATTCAGCCCTTTATAATTAAGGCAGCGTTAATTCGTTCCGGCATGAGTGAAGTCGTTGCGACCGAGCAATTTGGGCTACTGATGGGAGTTGCCATGTCCATTGGCTTTTTCCCGGCATTTATTGCTCATTCGCTTATGGTCGTTCTCATTCCTGCTGTATCCAAGACCTACTCACAGGGCGATTATCATCGGCTCCAAAAAATGCTTCAACAGGTGATGAAGCTCACCTTTGTATATGGTGTCGCAGCCGTGGCCATTTTTTACTTCTTTGCACCGGAATTAACTTCGCTATTTTTTAAATCAGAAACACCAGCTCTGTATTTACAATTACTCTGGCCATTTTTCTTATTTCACTTCTTTATCATGCCGATGCAGGCCTTTTTGTTTGGACTTAATCTACTAAAAGAGACATTTTTTCATATCATTTGGTCGACTATCATCTCTTTTGCACTCATCCTCTTGCTTGCCGCGATGCCTGAATGGCGAATGAATGGCGTGATTATTGGGATGAATACTGGAGCTGTATTGTTAGCGCTTATGCATTACTTAACGATTTGTAGGAAAATCGGGGTCAGTTTTTTTATGAAGGGGATCATTCAAAACTCCACTGAGCGATAATTTGTAAAAAAACTTCAGAAGTGTAGGGGTTTTTTCCATCCATTCCGTCTATTAGTATGAGGAATTATATTTCGAAAAAAGGAAGGATTGTAACTATGCAAAGTGGATGCTCCCCATCATTTGAAGAAGTTGTCATCGAACATGGAAGGGCTATTTATAAATATATTTTATCTTTGGTGAAGCATAAAGAACTTGCTGAGGATATCTATCAGGAGGTATTACTCGCTGCTTATTTAGCATATCCTTCAATAAAGGAGCAATCCAAATATAGAGGATGGTTTTTTACGATTGCCATCAATAAATGTCGTGATTATTGGCGGAAAGAAAATAAGTCAAAGCAATTTTGGAGGGAAGAGGTTTATTCCTATTCAGCCTCATTCGAACCAACTGTAATCCCGGAAGAGGAAGTCTTACATAAATTTTCTGCACAACAAATGGCTGAAAAGATTAACCTATTACCAGATATCTATAAGAATCCTATTTATCTATATTACTATCAAGATTATTCTCTCATCGAAATTGCGAAGAAAAGTAACCTGCCCATGTCTACGATCAAAACAAGGATGAGAAGGGCAAAGGAAAGACTCCGACCAAAAATGCACTCACTCGCATGATAATACCAGTAAAATATTCTTTGTGAAGGAGAATGTTCACCATGACTGGAAAAGGAGCAAAAAGAAGCAAGGCGCACTTACAGCCCTATATTTCAAAACAGTACTACCATCGCTATACGCCCATTGATCACGCGGTGTGGAGATTCGTTATGAAGCAAAATCATTACTTTTTAAAAGATGTTGCCCATCCTGCTTACGTAAACGGTCTGCGGGATTCAGGTATTAAAACAGAATCGATTCCAAAGGTAGATGATATGAATAAAAGTCTGGCCAAAATCGGCTGGGGTGCCGTTACGATTGATGGGTTAATTCCCGGGTCCGTATTTTATGGATTTTTGGCTAATGGGATTTTACCGATTGCCACAGAAATAAGAAACATCCAAAACATTGCCTATACCCCTGCACCGGATATGATTCATGAGGCAGCTGGTCATGCTCCGATTTTATTAGATAAATCTTATCGGGAATTTGTTCAGAAAATCGGTGAGATGGGAGCAAAGGCACTTTCCAGTAAAGAGAAGTTAGAGGTGTTTATGGCGGTACGCCATTTAACCATTGTAGCTGAGGATCCTAAGTCAACTACAGAGCAGGTTAAAGAGGCAGAGAACCTGGTAGCAGAAGCTAGAAAAAAGGTGAAAGGGTTATCCGAGGCTGATATGGTTTCAAGACTTTTCTGGTGGACGGTAGAATATGGATTAGTTGGAGATTTGAATCATCCGAAAATTTATGGAGCGGGCTTACTCTCATCCGTTGGGGAGAGCCAAAGCTGTTTAGCTGATGATGTAAAGAAGATTCCATTTTCAGTTGAAGAATGTATTCAAACTCCATATGATGTCACCAAGCCGCAGCCGCAATTATTTGTTTGTAAAGATTTTGGTGAATTGGCTTCCGCTATTAATCAATTTGCTTCGACCATGGCATTTATGAAAGGCGGCACCGAAAGTCTGGAAAAAGCCTTGCAATCTGATAATCTTGCAACGTTTGTATTCTCGTCTGGATTGCAAGTGACGGGGACACTGGCAACCATTGTAAAGGATGAGAGGGGAGAAGCAATTTATATCAGAACAAAAGGGCCGACCGCATTATCTTTCGAACAAAAGCAATTAGTCGATCATGGTAGGGATACCCATCATAAAGGCTTTGGGACACCTATCGGGAGCCTTGATGGGAAAATAGTATTAGAAAATTGCTCGTCTGTTCAATTAAAGGCTTTAGGCATAATTGAAGGCAGCGAAGGTATGTTGAAATTTGAAAGTGGTATCAATGTAACGGGTGTCGTGAAGACCATTTTGTTATCAGCTGGTAAGCCCATCTTAATCTCTTTTCAGGATTGCCAAGTAACATATAAGAATCAGGTCCTTTTTGAGCCATCGTGGGGGACGTATGATATGGCAGTAGGCGCAGGCATAACCTCTGTATTTGCAGGCGCGGCAGATCCGGATGCTTATTTTGAATGGCCAACAAATGAAATAGACAGTATCGAGGATTCAGTAGATGAGCAACTGAATGAATTAGAAAGCCTTTATGTAGAAATCCGCAGTTTACGTGAGGATTCGGTGTGGAATGAACAGAGTTGGTCTAGAATGGATCAGGTGATTGCGACCCTCGATAAGAACTATCCAGATGAGTGGTTGCTGAGATTAGAAATACTAGAACTCTATAAGTTGAGAAATAACAGCCACCCTAATGTAAAAAGTATTACTGAGAACTTAGGAAATAAAAACTGGGGAAAATCAGTCAATCAAGTGATTCAACGCGGATTCATCTTACTAAATAATAGTTAAAGGAAAAGGAGCTTGGAATTCCAAGCTCCTTTCTCCATTAATCTCTACTAGAAATAATCCCCAAGATTCGCAAGATACTAATAAATAGGTTAATAAAATCCAAGTATAAGTTCAAGGCCATCAATGGTACTTCTTCAGGTCTGACACCGTAATGCTTCATTCGGCTGAAGTCAAAGAGAACATAACCGCTAAATACGATCACTCCAATAATAGAGAAGGCAAGCATAGCTGTCGAGCCTAATGGAAAGAAGATGTTAAAAATGGAAATCACCACTAAGGCAAGTAAAGCGGCAAGCAGAAATCCACCTAAAAAGGTGAAGTTTTGTTTGGATTTAGTGGCATAAATAGCAACACCGGTAAAAACAACGGTTGTACTAGCAAAGGCCATGACGACCACATTCGCACCTGCAGCAGCTGTGTAATAGGCGACGATGGGGTAAAGTGTAATTCCTGAGATAAATGTAAAGACGTATAGGAATGAATAGGAAATAGCCTTTTTACGTCTGAAAAAGAATGCGATCATGAGCATCACAAATTCTAGAATCGCAAGCGGCATAAATAAACTATCTGGTACAAACACACCTGCCATGGTGCCTAAGAAAGCAATCGCAAGGGAAAGGGCAAACGTACGTATAACAGAAGGCAAAAATTCACTAGATGTTTGTGTATACAATTTTTTCACCTCAAAAATTATTTGTTACTAGAATATACGATGAATGGGTCAAGATGTTTCATTTTTTCTAAAAAAATCTCTATCTTCTTTTAGAAGATCGCGAATCTCTGCTAATAATTCTACTGATGGGTCTGCTTTTACAACAACCTCAGCTGGTTCTTCTTTCTTTTTAAAGCGGTTAAGGAACTTTATAAATAGGAAAATAGAAAATGCTATTATAAAGAAATCAACAACTGTTTGAATAAACAGACCGTATTTTATACTTCCATAGGCAAGTTTAGAAAAGGTCTTTACTCCCATAAGTAATCCAAACAAAGGCATAATAATATCTCCGACAAGTGAAGCAACTATCTTCCCAAAAGCACCGCCAATAATAACCCCGACAGCTAAATCAATCACATTGCCTTTCATGGCAAACTGTTTAAATTCATTCCACATAAAAACATCCTCCAAACTATTATGTTATTTTTAGAAAAAAGAGCAGGGAGTCCTGCTCTTTTTGTGCTTACATTAAAAAGCCCAGTTACCGCCTCGGAATACAGGTTCTGATTGTCCATCGGCAGTAATTCCGTCGATGTCCATTTCAGTAGAACCAATCATGAAGTCAACGTGGGTAATACTTTCGTTCAATCCGTTCTCTTTCAATTCTTCAGATGACATTTTCTTGCCGCCTTCAATGCAGAAAGCATAGGCACTGCCGATTGCCAAATGATTGGATGCATTTTCGTCAAATAATGTATTAAAGAAAAGTACATTTGATTGTGAAATAGGTGAGTTAACTGGTACAAGGGCCACTTCTCCAAGATAATGCGATCCTTCATCTGTATCGACCAGACGCTTCAGAATTTCTTCACCTTCTTCTGCTTTCACGCCAACAATTCTTCCATTTTCAAACGTAATTGAAAAACGGTCAATGATGTTTCCGCCATAGCTTAATGGCTTTGTGCTGGCAACTGTGCCATTCACACCTGTTCGTAAAGGAACAGTGAATACTTCTTCTGTCGGCATGTTGGCCATAAATTCAAAGCCTTTTTCATTCACACTGCCCGCCCCGACCCAAATATGTTTATCGGGAAGTTCAATCGTTAAGTCAGTACCAGGCGCCGTGTAATGAAGCTTTTGGTATCTTTTTTCATTTAAATAATGAACCTTTTCATGAAGGGTTTCATCATGTTTTTTCCATGCCTCAACCGGGTTATCAAGGTCTGCACGGACAGCTTTGAAAATGGCATCCCACAGCTTGTTCACTTGGTTTTCTGCAGGCTCATCCGGGAATACTTTAGCAGCCCATGCCGGCGTAGCGGCAGCAATAACAGTCCAGCTCACCTTATCAGATTGGGCTGCTTTTCGATAATTCGCAAGTGCTTTCCCGGCAGCTTTATTGAAATTGGCGATTCGTTCCGGATTCACACCTTTCAGCAAATCAGGACTAGTCGAAATAACCGACATAAAGGCAGCACCTTGATCTGCTAAATCTTCCATTTCTTTGGCACGCCAAACAGGGTACTCAAGGAAAGCATCTTCTGGTGCTAAATCATATTTTGTTTTCGTAACAGTATCGTCGTTCCAGTTGACTATGACATTCTGTGCACCAGTTTCGTATGCTTTTTTAACAATCAGACGAACAAATTCTGCAGCATCTAGGGTGGTGTTCACAACTAAGGTTTGGCCTTTTTGAACATTTACGCCGACCTTAACGGCAAGTTCAGCATATTTTTCAAGTTTTTTTTGAAATTCACTCATATGTACGTCTCCTTTTTTCTGAATCTTCCTTAATTGTAGCGTTTTCTATTGTAAAAAGAAACTGATAGCACATTAAGCAAAAGGACACTTGATAATAGAAAAAACAGTAAAGATTTTCATCTCTACTGCAACTTGCTGCCGTATACCTTTATATTAAAATAAACACCTGCGGAAAAGAGGACTACGAATGTAATAATACCTGACAATGAAGTTGGAGACATAAACTGGGATAATTCCATTGATTCCACCGCCCTTATATTAATTACCTTTATAAGTTAATTATAATACAAATTAGGCAAATGTGAACAATTTAGTACAAATTTTAATTATTTATTGACAAGTTTTACATTTGTGAATCCATTTCTTGTTTTTCAAACGAATAAAACATTACCCAATATATTCCCGCACTTAAAAGGGCAAGGATCGTTAAGACAAAAAACGTCCACCCATAGCCGAGCATTACCGTCATTGGAATCGCAAGCGGTGCGATGGTCCGGCTAATGGTAAAACGCAGGCTTGCGGCGGCGAAGTATTGACCGCGCATTTGCTCAGGAGCGAGTCTTGATACAAAGCTTTGCTGGAGCCCAGCCCCCATTAATTCTGCGAAAGTGAAAATCGCCATGGCGAACATTAATCCCCAAATCCAAGTGGTTTGACTGAATAGAATCATTGAAATGGCATAAACAACAGACGAGAGAACGAATACATTTCTTTCATAATAGTTACTCATCCACTTTGTGACGATTACGGTCAGCAGGGCAACGAGGAAGCCATTTTCTGCGAGCACCAATCCGAATGCTTGCTCAGCATTAACCGAAAACGACCAATTTCCAAGTGAAAAAAGACTTTGAGATTTGAAAACATCCTTAATATAGACAGGAATCAACAAGTCCAATTGCATAAACGTTTGCCCAGCCAAAACACCTGCAAGGATAAATAACAGGAAGGTTTTATCTTTAACAATTAGTGAATAATCCATTAATTGATTTTTTAAAAAATAATACCATTTCCCGTCAGGCGAGGAAGTGTTTTGTTTGACCGGAACCGTTTCACGTGTCCATTTGGCTAGGATAAGCCCTAACGAAATACACACCACGCCAGCTACAAAAAGGAGTTGGAAGCGATAGGGAACATAAAAGATAGCACCTAGAATTGGGCCAATGACAACGGCAATATTGATTGATGTATAAAAAATGGCAAATACATTACTACGATCCTTTTCATCGACTACATCCGCTACCATTGCTTGGCTGGCAGGCCAATAAAAGGAACCGAATACTCCGGCAATTGCAAATGCGGTAAAACCCATCCATGGGGATTGATACCAAGGTGAACTAGCGAAGGCAAAGGCAATAAACGAGAGCCCTTGACCAATAGCCGACAGAACCATCATTCGTTTCCGTCCGAAACGGTCCGCACAGTAACCACCCATCAGATTAGCCATTACTGAAAAGATCTGAGAAAAAACTAATAATAAACCTGCTTTGCTTTTACCGAACTCTTCAGCAAAATAAATCGTTAAGAACGGAAAAAACATCCAGAAAGTTATGTTCATCATTGCTTCGCTAAATAAGCGAACTTTTAAATTAGGATCCCAATCCCTAATTCTCATAAATTGTCCTCGTTTCTAGTATTTTGACGATACTATCATACTATCTTAATTGAGAAACTTACAACATAAATGGTATCCACATTAAATCGTGCTTACCATTCATGATTATTCCTAGTCTTTTTCCTATAGCCAGAATCAATGACCACACGTTACTATTCTGCATTTCACGAATTTGTATGTTATATTAAAAGTTCAATGGCTTACTGAAAGGATGTTTAAATACAGTGAAAAAAAGTGTAATTTTAGCCGAAAAACCTTCAGTTGCTCGGGATATAGCACGAGTATTAAATTGTAATAAAAAAGGTAACGGTTTTTTTGAAGGAGATAAATATATAGTCACATGGGCGCTTGGGCATTTAGTTACTCTTGCTGACCCAGAAGTTTACGACGATAAATATAAAGCCTGGAAAATTGAAGATTTACCTATGATTCCCAATGATTTGAAGCTTGTAGTTATTAAGCAAACAGGGAAGCAGTTTAATTCGGTAAAAAGCCAATTACTTCGTTCTGATGTAGGGGAGATAATAATTGCAACCGATAGTGGTCGTGAAGGTGAATTAGTTGCTCGATGGATAATTGCAAAAGCGAAAATAAACAAACCAATAAAACGTCTATGGATTTCTTCTGTTACGGATAAGGCCATTAAAGATGGATTCAATAATTTGAAGCCGGGAAAAGCGTATGAAAACCTTTACTTTTCAGCTGTCGCCCGCTCCGAGGCTGACTGGTATATTGGTCTTAATGCAACCCGTGCGTTAACAACACGATTCAATGCCCAACTAAACTGTGGCCGTGTACAAACACCTACTGTTGCGATCATTGCAGCCCGTGAGGACGAAATTAGAAACTTTAAAGCACAAACCTATTACGGCATTGAAGCACAAACAGTAGATCAATTAAAGCTTACTTGGCAAGATGTAAAAGGCAACAGCCGCAGCTTTGATAAAGAGAAACTTGATGTGATTGTAAAAAAAATTGGGAACCAAAATGCTAAAGTAACAGAAATTGAAAAGAAACCGAAGAAATCTTATTCACCAGGTCTATATGACTTAACAGAACTACAACGTGATGCGAATAAAATCTTTGGGTACTCTGCAAAGGAAACATTAAACATTATGCAGAAACTGTATGAGCAGCATAAAGTTTTAACCTATCCGCGGACAGACTCGCGGTTTATTTCAACGGATATTGTTCCAACTATACCTGAGCGTCTTAAGGCGTGTGGAATTGGCGAATATCGTTTACTAACAAGCAAAGTTTTAAAAAAGCCAATCAAAGCCTCTAAATCTTTTGTTGATGACAGCAAAGTATCCGATCACCATGCCATAATTCCAACTGAAGGATATGTAAATTTTTCAGCCTTTACAGATAAGGAAAGGAAAATTTATGATTTGGTTATTAAACGGTTCTTAGCTGTCCTTTTCCCGGCATTCGAGTACGAGCAATTAACGCTACGAGCTAGAATCGGTGAGGAAAACTTTGTTGCTAGAGGCAAAACCATTTTATCTCTTGGTTGGAAAGAAGTATACAATAATCGACTTGATGAAGATGATGAAGGTGATGATCTGAAGGAACAGATTCTACCTCGGATTGAAAAAGGCGATACCTTAAACGTTAAATTAATCGCCCAAACGTCAGGTCAAACGAAGCCGCCTGCCCGCTTTAATGAGGCGACCTTGTTGTCGGCAATGGAAAATCCAACGAAGTATATGGATACGAATAATAAACAATTGGCAGATACCTTAAAATCAACGGGTGGACTAGGTACTGTTGCTACACGTGCAGATATCATTGAAAAGCTTTTCAATTCATTTCTTATCGAAAAGCGGGGAAAAGACATTCATATTACTTCAAAAGGACGTCAATTGCTTGACTTGGTTCCTGCGGAGCTTAAATCCCCGACTTTAACAGCTGAGTGGGAACAAAGGCTTGATCAAATTGCACATGGCAAGTTGAAAAAAGAAGTGTTTATTAGCGAAATGAAAAACTACACAAAACAAATCGTTGCGGATATTAAAGCAAGTAATAAAAAGTATAAGCACGACAATATTTCAACAAAATCATGTCCAGATTGCGGGAAACCAATGCTTGAAGTAAATGGGAAAAAAGGCAAAATGCTTGTGTGCCAAGACCGTGAATGTGGACATCGAAAAAATGTTTCGCGAGTCACAAATGCGCGCTGCCCACAATGCCATAAAAAACTGGAGCTTCGCGGTGAAGGGGATGGACAAATATTCGCTTGTAAATGCGGTCATCGTGAGAAACTATCTGCTTTTGAAGCGCGACGTAAAAAAGAATCGACTGGTAAAGTGGATAAACGGACAGTGCAAAAATATTTGAAAAACCAAAACGAGGAAGAAGAGCCGATTAATACAGCATTGGCAGATGCTTTAAAGAAACTTAATTTGAAGTAGATTTTCAAAAAGGATTTAGTTAAATAGTATAACGGAAGCTCAAGATATCTTTGTAACATGAACGTTTCATCTTTCATTTGTTATCCCACTAAAGTGTTATCGTGCTAAAATTCTGAAAATTTGATTGACAGATTAGCTATTCATCTCATACAATAATTATCAATAAGATAGTTATAGAATGGAATGATCCCATGAGGCATCTAAAAATATTCAATCATTTAATTATAAAAGAGGCTGGACTCCAAATCATGTAGATTCGGAATCCAGCCTCTTTCTTTATTATACTACAGTGGTAGAGGAGAGAGACGTTATGATCACACTTACTGGTGGAAGTTTAACATTAGAACAGATGAAAGATGTATTATATCGCAAGCAAAAGGTCCATGCTTCAGATAAGAGCATGGAAGCAGTCAAGAAGAGTCGCGAAGCCGTAGAAAGAATTGTTTCAGAATCAAAGGTAGTTTATGGGATTACGACTGGATTTGGTAAATTTAGCGACGTCCTGATTGATAAGAATCATGTTCAAGACCTGCAGCTTAATTTAATTCGCTCCCATGCATGCGGGATAGGCGACCCTTTTCCGGAAATTGTCTCTAAAGCAATGGTACTGCTTCGTGCGAATGCACTCCTTAAAGGGTTTTCAGGGGTCAGGCCGATTGTTATTGAAAAGTTATTAGAGTTAGTGAATAAAGATATCATTCCTGTTATCCCACAGCAAGGTTCCCTTGGTGCGAGCGGTGACTTAGCCCCGCTATCTCACCTTGCCCTAGTTTTAATTGGGGAAGGAGAGGTATTTTACAAAGGTAAGCAAATGGATGCTTTTGATGCGCTTCAGCAAGAAGGGATTTTACCAGTTACATTGGAAGCAAAAGAAGGTCTAGCCCTAATTAACGGGACCCAAGCGATGACAGCAATGGGTGTTATCGGCTACTTGGAGGCAGAGCAGCTGGCCCATGAGAGTGAACTGATCGCTGCGATGACAATGGAAGGGTTAAATGGAATTATCGATGCATTCGCGGAAGAGGTTCATATTGCAAGGGGCTACAAACAGCAAATTGACACTGCGGCAAGAATCCGTCGTTATTTAAGTGATAGTCTATTAACAACCCAGCAGGGGGAGTTGCGTGTTCAGGATGCTTATTCTCTTCGCTGCATTCCGCAAGTTCACGGTGCATCATGGCAGGCATTGGATTATGTGAAAGAAAAATTAGAAATCGAAATGAATGCAGCGACTGATAACCCATTAATTTTTGATGATGGAGAAAAGGTTATTTCAGGAGGAAACTTCCACGGACAGCCCATTGCATTTGCGATGGATTTTATGAAAATAGCCGTAGCGGAACTGGCAAATATTTCAGAAAGACGGATTGAAAGATTAGTCAATCCGCAGCTTAATGATTTACCAGCCTTCCTAAGTCCCGAGCCTGGTTTACAATCGGGTGCGATGATCATGCAATATGCAGCGGCGGCACTGGTTTCGGAAAATAAAACTCTCGCCCATCCAGCCAGTGTCGATTCGATTCCTTCGTCTGCTAATCAGGAGGATCATGTTAGTATGGGGACGATTGCCTCAAGGCATGCTTATCAAATAATCCAGAATGCAAGAAGAGTTTTGGCGATTGAATTGATTTGTGCCATGCAGGCAGTAGAAATACGCGGGGTAGAAAAAATGGCCACGCAAACAAGAGAGTTTTACGATAAGGGCCGTGAACAAGTGGCTTCCATTAAACAAGACAGGGTGTTTTCCAAGGATATTGAAAAAGCAGCTGATTGGTTAAAAGCAATTGAATTTTCACAGTTTATTAGGAAATTAAGCATAGAAAAATGAAAATTTGAAGTATGAAAAAGGAAACAGGCGTGAGGAACTCACGCCTGCTTTTATTCATTCTGATCATTGAGCAAACGAGCTGTATCTCCGCGATACTCATCCTCATTTTCGACTCGATTTTTAAATGCTTCCCGTACAACTAGAAATTCTTCGTCACCCACAGCTTCTTTCACATGTTTTTCCGTTAAACTGTCTTCTGGGAAGTTCCCAGGATGGTTCTTCTTCTTATGTTCAAAATGTTCACCACGTGCCACTTTCAACACTCCTTTCGTCCTCGCAAGTAGCATTCCCTGATTGGAGCAAAATTAAATACTTTTTTGATCTTCCCTTAAAAAAGAAAAGGCTGGTAAAGTGAACCGAATAACTTGGTTCACTCTTCACCAGCTTTTTTTGTGGGGTGGGATCTGGTTTACACATGCGGTCTAAAAAGTACCCAGCAAACACAATAAACGCAATCGGAATGGAAAAGTTTAATACATGAATAAGGGTCATCGCATTGCTTCACCACCATATTTGTAATATTTATAATATTAAGTTTATTTTTATATTGTTTACATTATATGCTAATTGTCACAATTTAGACAAATGTTTGAGGCATAAATTTTTCCTGAATTGATTGGAAGTTCCACCTAATTCTCTAGGCCTTTGACAAAAAGAAATTTTAGGTTGTAAAAAGGAATTGGAAATTTTTTGTAGATTCATGGGATAATTTGTTAGAAAAAATTGTGAGAAAATTTTAATAATCCGACAAATTACAACACCCTACTATAATAGCACTAGTTATAATAGCAGTATGGATTAAGTAAATCGACCTATCTAATTTTAATAAATAGCTTATACATTGCTACTTAAGTTGTATGAGTCACAGAAAAAGGCAAACCTGTTGAAAAGCAGGGACGCAAAGCCGAGGATCTAAGGCAGGTATTACTTGTTATGATGGCCGGGCTGCCTGGAATACATAATGTATTTTAGGAGTGATAACAATGATAATTACAAAAAATGAAGCTGAAGTTATTGACCAAGAATGGATGGAACTTATTTTAGAAGCAAAGGACTTGGGATTATCGATAAATGCAGTTCGTGACTTTCTTAGCCAGAAAGAGGTAATAAGTTAATTGCGAGACTACTATGTACATAAATTAAAAAGCATTCTACAAAAAGTTTCTTTGTAGAATGCTTTATTTTTATATAAAAAAGAATTTCCAAACCCGTCTTACTTATCGTTTTGATTGATCCGCCACTTGTTAAATTCAAGGAAATCACGGAATTGGTCCTTAGAAACACCAGAATTCATTGCATCCTTAACAAGATTCATCCAATCGATATCTAATTCCTCTTTATTAACTTCTTCATGAATTAAATGATCAACAGGAATATTTAAGACAGCAGCTATTTTCTCAAGAAATTTAATTGAAGGATTCTCTTGTTTGTTATTTTCAAGGTTACTTAAATACGATTTTGCGACCCCTGCTTGAGAAGCAAGTTCGGAAAGTGACATTTTCTTATTTAAACGAAATTTTTTAACGCGATCACCAATCATGAGCCTCACACACCTAATAAATTATTAAATATATATTTATTCTATCAAAAAGAATTAAGAAGTACCATATTAAGAACGTAGTAATATGACAAAAAGATGAACATTAAGAATAATCTCCGCAAAGTTGATTGGAGGTTAAGTAATTTTGAAAAATTATCGGGTAAGAGTTAATATTAAAAGTGTTGCCAATAATGGACTATTGTATAATTCTCTTATAGGTATTGCGATTAGTTGAATAACATTTTTGCATTGCATACATAAAAATAAACAAAAAGGAAGGGGACCCTCCTAAATGATTGTCCTTAAATCACAACGTGAAATTGAAGCTATGAAAAAAGCAGGTGAAATACTTGCAGCTTGTCATAAAGAAATCGGAAAACTAATTAAGCCAGGAATAACCACTTGGGAAATCGATCAATTTGTTGAAGAGTTTCTTAAGAAAAAAGGTGCAACTCCAGAACAAAAAGGCTATAAAGGTTATGAATATGCAACCTGCGCTAGTATAAATGATGAAATTTGCCATGGCTTTCCAAGGAAGGAGCCTTTAAATGAAGGAGACATTGTAACGGTGGATATGGTTGTTAACTACAATGGCGCCTTGGCCGATTCCGCTTGGTCCTATGCTGTAGGGAAGGTATCTGAGGAAACGGAGCGATTATTACAGGTTACGAAGGAAGCACTTTATAAAGGAATAGAACAGGCGATTGTTGGCAATCGAATCGGGGATATCGGCCATGCAATTCAAACCTATGTGGAAGCGGAAGGGTTTTCTGTCGTGCGTGACTTTATCGGCCACGGGATTGGAGCAGTAATCCATGAGAAACCGGACGTTCCACACTACGGGCTGCCTGGAAAAGGGGCAAGAATTAAAGAAGGTATGGTCTTTACAATCGAACCCATGGTAAATGTAGGCAGATACCAAACGAGGATGGACCTTAATGGCTGGACAGCAAGAACGATCGATGGGAAATATTCAGCACAATACGAACATACTCTGGCAATTACTAAAGATGGAACTGTTATCTTAACTGAACAAGAATAAAAACAAACCCGTTATGTGGAATAACGGGTTTTTGACTTATTTTTTTCGAAGGCTTCCCAATTCTTCCACTAATGCCTGCATTTCATTGGGACTAAATGAATTCTTTCTAAGTACCATGTCATATATCTCTTTTAATTCCTCGTACATTTCTTCATCAAAATGAGAAGGCTTTATGGCACCAAGGTTTAGGACCTTAAGTTTTTCCTTTATTTGTTCAATCATATATTCGACATTCTCAATCGATTTTTCAGATAAATTCATTTCGGTCACCCTTTTCGAATTAATATATTCATCTTTTCATGTTGAAAAATATATGTCAATATAAACTTTCTTGAATGACTTCAATTAGTTTAGCCAAAAAAGTGGATAAAAGTATCAACTGGACTTGCGTCGAAATCCGCTATGAAGCAAAATAAATGAAAGAGGAAGTTTGGTATTTTTTTCATGTGGTAATTAAATGATAATAATAATGATTAAAGGAGACGTTAACATGACAAAGAAAAATCAATTTTGGCGCGGAATGTTACTCGGGGCACTTGCCGGAGGGGCCATTAGCCTATTAGATAAACAAACACGTGAAGTGATGTATGAGAACGTACAAAAAACTACTAGAAAGGTGACCTATGTTCTGAAAAATCCCGGAGAGGTAACTGAAAAGGTAAAGGAGGCGGCAGAGAAATTAAAGACGACCGTTAAGCAAGTCAGTGAAGACATCTCTTACATAACAGATAAAGTGGAGGAGTTCCGTGAAATAACCCCTCAAGTAACTGACATTTTGAAAGAAACGAAGGATACCTTCACAAAAAGTGACGAAGAGCTCCTATTAGCAGAAGTGGTAGGAGAAGAAGAAAAAATTCATTAAAAGGAGGATGGAAATGGAAAAGGCGGGAAATGTCCGCTCATCTTTACTTAAATTACTTTGGCATAGGATCGATGAAGATGATCTTCCTGGATTAAGTGCACAGTTGGCCTATTACTTTCTTTTGTCCTTATTTCCGCTCCTGATTGTTCTATTTACACTTCTGCCTTATATTCCGATACCACATCAAGATATGCTGGGGCTAATAAGAGATTTTGCACCAGTGGAGGCAATGGACCTTATTGAGAAAAATGTCCATGATATTATGGACGACCGGAATGGCGGGCTTCTTTCGTTCGGAATCATCGGTACGATTTGGTCGGCATCAAACGGAATCGAGGCCATTGTAAAGGCATTTAATAAGGCATACAATGTCAAAGAAAGCCGCTCATTTATTGTCTCTAGGGGAATGGCTATCCTATTAACCTTTGGAATGATTTTGGTTCTAATTCTCGCAATTATTCTTCCGATATTCGGCAGAGAAATAGGTCTATTTTTATTTTCTCGAATGGGCTACACCACTGAATTTATTAAGTTGTGGGATACGCTTAGCAGGTTGGTTAGTGCGATTATTTTGTTCCTTATTTTCACAGGATTGTATTGGATTGCACCGAATGTAAAATTAAAATGCCGTAGTGCCTTTCCGGGGCAGCTTTTGCAACCATTGGATGGATTATTTCCTCGCTTGGCTTAACATTTTATGTGGGAAATATCAGTAACTATTCGCTAACCTATGGCAGTATTGGAGCAATCATTGTCTTAATGGTTTGGTTGTACATTTCGGCATTTATTATTATTTTGGGTGGAGAAATTAATGCCTTTTATAGTGAAAAAAACCGTAAAAACTGCTAATAGTTACCTTCATGAAAATAGCCCATCTGTTCAAACTAAGATAGAAGGCTAATTAATTTAACTTCAAGGAGGTCACTAATATGACAAAGAAGACTAAAAAAGATGGCGGTACAAAACAAAAAGGTAAAGGAAGTAAAGGAAATAAAACTTCCGGTTCTGCGAACGGCTCAAATGGCTATCACTAATGGGTTAAAACCCATATAAAAAAAGGCCGGATGATTTCCATCCGGTCTTCTTATGGTTTATTTTAATAATCTTAAGCTATTTAGAATAACTAATATAGTACTGCCTTCATGACCGATTACTCCATAGGGCAAATCGAGTATCTGAAAAAAATTAGATGAAATCAAGAGCATGATAATGGTGATTGAGAAAATAACATTTTGTTTAATAATTCTATTCATACGCTTCGAAAGATCAATCGCTTCGGCAATCCGCGGCAAGTCATTCTTCATTAGGACAATATCAGCAGTCTCAAGAGCAACATCCGTACCACCGCCCATGGCAATACCGACATTAGCAATTGCCAATGCAGGTGCATCATTAATCCCATCACCTACCATTGCCACTGTTGTATACTTTGTTTTCAAATTCTTAAGTTTTTCGACTTTGACCTCTGGTAAGCATTCCGCGAAAAATTCATCGACATGGCTTTCAGAGGCAATTGCTTGAGCTGTTTTCTCACTATCACCTGTCAGCATAATGGTACGGATACCTTGCTTTTTTAAATGGTCAATGGCAAGCTTTGTTTCCTCACGAACGACATCCTTCATGGCAATAATCGCGCTCAGATCACCATTTATTTCAATAAACACAAGTGTATTGCCAAGACCTGCAAGGTCCTTTGCCCTACCCTCAGCGAATGTATCAACATGTTCACTGTCAACAAACGCAGCTTTTCCAATTTTCCACTGTTCCCCGTTAATGGTCGCTCGAACACCCCAGCCTGGTACATCCTCAAGGCTTTCTGGATAAAGTAGTTCCTTGTTGATGTTCGATTTTACATAATTTACAATTGCATTCGCAAGCGGGTGATTTGAATGGCTTTCAATTGAAGCTGCTTTCCATATCAGATCGTTTTTATCAAGTCCTTCTTTAACAATCACTTCAGTTACTTCCGGTTTTCCTTTAGTCAGTGTTCCTGTTTTGTCAAAAGCAATGGCCCCGAGATGGCTTAAATTTTCAAGGTGAACCCCGCCCTTAACCAATATCCCATGTCTCGCCCCATTAGAGATAGCAGATAAAGTGGCTGGCATAATGGAAGCAACAAGGGCACACGGGGATGCAACCACTAATAAAATCATTGCCCTGTAAAAGGATTCTTGCCAGCTCCAGCCTAATATAATGTGTGGAAGGAAGAACATCAATAACACTACTGATAGAACCACTTTTACATAGGTTCCTTCAAAACGTTCAATAAACTGCTGGCTGGGAGATTTCTCGCTTTGAGCAGATTGAACAAGTTCAATAATTTTATGAAAAAGGGTATCATGACTTTCTTTTGTGACTTCGACTGTAATGGAGCCAGTCATGTTAACCGTTCCGGCAAATACAGTTTCTTCTGTTCCTTTTGAGACAGGCATGGACTCGCCAGTTATCGCCGCTTCATCGATATTCGTTTGTCCTTTGATGATGAGGCCATCAGATGGGACTCGTTCCCCGGGTTTAATTAGAATTAAATCCCCAACACGAAGCACGGAAACCGGCACTTTTTTTTCATAACCACTTGAGATTAGTAAGGCTTCTTCAGGCTGAAGCTTCATTAAAGAAGAAATTTCCTTGTGGCTTTTATTCATGGTATAGGTCTCTAATGCTCCACTTACAGCAAAAATGAAAATGAGCACAGCACCTTCTGTCCAGTAACCAATAATGGCTGATCCAATAGCAGCAAAAATCATTAACATTTCAACATTTAATTCTTTATTTTCATAGGTGGCTTCAATCCCCTCTTTTGCCTTCGCAAATCCGCCAATAACAAAAGCTAGAAGGTAAGCAATAATTGAATCCGCACCATTTCCATACTTATCAAAAATCCAGCCAGCCGCAATAAATCCACCACTTAAACCAGCCGCAATTAATTCTGCGTGCGGTTTGATTTTTTCTAAGAAACCCACTTTGTTTATACTCTTTGTTAGAGTCTTTGCTTCGGTATTCAATGAATCTCCCCTCCCCATGATCTAATTGATAAGAATAATCAAAGTCAATCCCCTTAAAAAACACGAAAGCTGTCATCATAGAGATGACAGCAACATTCTTAAATTTCACTTTATTTTCCTTTATCTTACCACATATTTTATGCTTAGGATATGAATTTGCTCCACAATATGGATTAAGATTTTTGTTGTTCGAAAGCCAAAAAAGTCTTTTTTCCAAAAGCAAAGATGATGATAGATAAGGCTAAAAGCATTGTGCTAATGATAAAGAAGAAACTCACATTTTCAGAGAATTTAATGAATAATCCCCCAATGATAGGTCCACTTAAAGACCCAAGACTAAAAAAGATTCCACATAGTAAATTTCCTGTTGGAAGAAGGTTCTTTGGAACCAAATCGGTCATGTAGCTAATTCCGAGCGAGAAGGTAGAACCGACTATCATCCCAGAAATGAGGAAAGCTACAAACAGCCCAACAAAGGAGTGTTCCAGGAAGCTGGCAGCTGTAAAGCTGAAAAATCCCAAAAAAAGAATAGTCATTAAGAGATTTTTGCGCCCATACTTATCACTAATGATCCCTAATGGCAGTTGGGTCATAATACTGCCAACGGCAAAAGCCGATAACACCATGGAAACACTGGATACGTCTAACCCCATTCTTAATGCATAGACTGGAAAACTGCCGTTTAAGGAGGATTCTAAGAAGCCGTATGAAAATGGCGGCAAAAAAGCAACCCATCCATATTTTAATGCCTTTCTAAACTGTTTAATCGTTGCTAAAAATGAATTGATACCAGCTTCCTGTTCAGGAAGTTCATTTTTAAGTGTAAAAACAAACACCCAGCCAATAAAACATAAAATCGAGGAGACAATAAAGGGCAGCGATTGATTTACGTTTACTAATGGTGTCATTAGTGGACCAGAGGCAAAACCAATCCCAAAAAACAGGCCATATAGAGAAATGTTTCGTCCCCTTCTGGCAGCCGGAGAAGAGGAAGTGATCCACGTTTGTGTGGCAAAATGGAGGGAATGGTCGCCAATGCCGATCAGCAACCTCAGAGCAAACCAAAACCAAAAGGTCTTCCATATTGGAAACAAAGCGAGTGAGATAATGACAAGCGCGCCCCCATAGATAATCACTGGTTTATACCCGTATTTTCGGAGCGGCATTTCCATAAAAGGGGACACGAGTAAAATTCCGATATAGAGTGCTGTAGCATTTAAGCCATTTAATGAAGGAGAGATGCCACTTTTCTCAAAAATGACTGCAATAAGCGGTAACAGCATTCCTTGCGAAAAACCGGAAATAGCCACAATGCTAACCAAAATCCAGAAACGATGGTTATTTTTATTCATAGAACTTCCTCAATTCTGTAAGGTCATTCATTATTTTTAATACTTCCTAAATGATGGTAACGAGAAAAACTTCCATTTGCAAGCGAAAATTCTTACCTAGACATTTGTAGATCTTTTAGGTAAATTAAGGAACAAAAGGAAAAGTGATGATAGGTAGAGATGTTAAATAATTACATATAGATTATGGAGGGAATACAGTGAACAGGATTTTTATGCTTATGACACTTATTGGGGTGCCACTTTCAGTGATTGGATCACTTATGCATTGGTCTAATATCATTTTATTTATCATTTATTGTTTAACGATTGTAGCATTAGCCAGTTTTATGGGGAGGGCAACAGAGAGTCTTGCCATCGTGGCCGGTCCGCGAATTGGCGGACTATTAAATGCCACATTTGGTAATGCGGTAGAGCTTATTATTTCTATCTTTTCATTGAAGGCCGGACTTATTGGCATTGTGCTAGCCTCATTAACGGGTTCCGTGCTCGGAAACTTACTCCTTGTAGCAGGGCTATCTTTTTTTATTGGGGGCATAAAATTTAAGCGACAATCCTTTAATGTATACGATGCACGACACAATTCGGGACTGCTTATGTTTGCTGTTATTATTGCTTTTGTCATTCCAGAAGTTTTTTCGATGAATATGAATGAAACGAAAACTCTTTCGTTAAGTATCGGAATTTCAATCATTCTGATTATCCTTTATCTGGCTGCTTTATTCTTTAAACTGGTAACCCATCGAGGTGTGTATCAGCACGGGAATGAAAAACCGGTACATGAGGAAGAAGAACCGGAATGGAGTAAAGGGAAGGCGATTGCTGTCCTTTTTGTGGCCACAATAGCAGTTGCGTACATTTCTGAACACCTTGTCCATACGTTTGAGTATGTTGGAAAGACGCTCGGTTGGTCTGAATTGTTTATTGGGGTAATTATCGTGGCGATTGTTGGTAATGCAGCAGAACATGCCTCGGCGATTGTCATGGCCTTTAAAAATAAAATGGATATTGCGGTTGAAATCGCGATTGGTTCTACCTTGCAAGTGGCCATGTTTGTTTTACCCGTACTTGTCCTTATTTCTCTATTCTTTGAAACCACGATGCCGCTTCTATTTAGCTGGCAGGAATTAATTGCAATGGTTTCATCCGTCCTTCTAATGGTAGTCATCTCCAACGACGGGGAATCCAATTGGTTTGAAGGGTTAACTTTATTGGCTGCCTATTTGATAATGGGAATCGGCTTTTACTTACTCTAATACACAAAAAAGAGACTCTAAGCCCACTGATGGCTTGGAGTCTCTTTTGAACTATAACATGTTAAATTCCTTCATATACAGAGTAAATCACTTGACGTGTGATATAATGTTAAATAGCTTTTTGTAGGGTTAAGTATCAATCGCTTTTCTCTAGGCCATCAATCACCATCCTTCATGTTAATTTAGATACATGAACACGAGTGTTGAATCTCATATAAGACGGGAATCCCAACCTCCTTATGAATAAATAGGTTAATGGTAAGCGAATTGAGTACGGCCCTCCTAACTTGATAGATTAAGTATATTATAAATTAAAATTAAAATTTTGTAAATGTTCTGTTTATTACATTTATGTTACTTTTTCAAAAATAAAGGAGTGACACATGAAATTACTTATTAGAGCTCTATTTTTCATTTTAGGTTTAGCAATTATGACTTTCGGTGTTTGTATGACAATTAAAGTAGCAGAAATCGGTGTAGGAGCTTGGGATGCCTTAAATGTAAGCCTAACTGAAAAGGTTGGGTTATCCGTAGGGAAATGGGTGATGATTGACGGGGCGGTTTTAGTCATCGTTGTGTCTTTATTATTGAAAAAAAGACCGGATTTGCTTTCGCTGCTTACCATTATCTTCATCGGTTCACTGGTTGATTTTTGGCTGGGTACTGTTTTTGAATTATTTGAAGTCAACCAAATGATAGGGAAAATTGGGATGTTATTGATGGGGATCTTAATCATTGGATTTGGTGCATCTATTTATATTCAGGCCAAGTTCCCACAGAGTCCAATTGATAATTTTATGTTAGCGATAAAGGAACGGTTTCATGTGAATTTAATGGTCGCGAAAACGATTGGGGAAATTACCGCCTTAATTCCGGCATTTTTCCTAAACGGTCCTATTTCATATGGAACCATAGTTATCACGTTTACGGTTGGACCTGCCATTCAATTATTTTTTCCATTTTTTGAAAAATTAATGGTGCGTCTTCAAACGAAATATTGAAATTATTGCTAGGATGGATAAAATATATCAACTCCGAAAAAACTAGTAGCAGACTGATTAATGCTATTTAGTGAAGGGAGTTTCGCTCGTGAAGAGAAATATTTCTGTTCTAATCACCATGCTATTAATGTTAACTTTTATTCCGTCTGCCTACGCCCACAAGGTCCCGGTGAAAAAGGTCTCGGTGAAATATCAAGTCCCGCCTTCGGTTCGGAATATTACGAAGGAAAATACTTATCCGAATTCGACCCAGGACCTGCCATTATTACAACCCAGTGATTTAACGAAGAAGTTGATTAATTCTTCAAAGGTCAAAATTGAAAACCCGGATTTAATCCGGATGCTGAATGAATCAAGTATTAATAGCACACCATTTGCGATTGGTTATCGTGCCATCGTCTACTTGGGGCAGTGGCCATTGAATTATGAATCCACAGAGACCTCCCCAAATTGGGAGTTCCAAAAGATTAACACCAATTATTTTGATAATCGCGGCGGGAAAGCACCCTATCAGATTAAATATGTGCAGGAGTCGCAAAAGATTATCAGAGGCGGGCTGACTGCTAAAATCGCCAATCCCGAAGATGTGAAAAAAATGATGTTATTAAAGGCAATGGAAAAAACGCATCTTCCCCTTTCATTCGATACGATTATTGGTGCAGGCACGAAGAATGATCATATTTATAACATCCCGCCAAACCGCTTGGGCTATCTATATGCCTATGCTCCGGGTGTGAATGAAAAAGGTAAAGTAACCTACGGAGAAGTATACCTAATGCTAAAAGGAAGCAAAAAATTTATCGTGATTAAAAATGTCACCTCGCAAGGAATAGGAGCTTGGATCCCAGTGCAGGATTATGTTTCCTTTGGCTTTGCAGCATCTGAACGGCCACGATGAAATTAAATTAAAAGGACTCCTGATCGTGGGAGTCCTTTTATTTTTAAAAAATAGGGCAAAATACGATTAATTGATTGTCAAAGTATCAATTTTTCGGTAGGATGAGAACGTTAACGAAAAGGAGTGAAACCGCTTGGGTAGTCCAATTGAAGATAAAAATTCACAAGTCAATTTTTTAAAACAACGCTTAAATATGTTCATTGATGTGCTCGATGCCATTGATCCAGAGGATACGGACCTCGATGATATTGACCGCTTAATTTCAATGTTAGATGATATGGAATCTAAATGCAGAGAATTTAATAACCGTGAAGTGAGTGAGTCTGTTTAATCAACAGACTCTTTTTATTGTATTTATTTCCTGTAGCAAACAGGTAAACGATTCCAAGCTAATCCTTTAATTCAAGTAGTTTTAGGAGTATAATATAAACGTGCAAAAAATTGTAAAATTGAAAAAGATTACTGGGGAACATTGGGAGAGGGGTACTCGAATTGAATATTACTAAATTTCAAGAAAGTATGTATAAGCTAGTCGTTGAAACTTCTACAAAACTTCCTAAGGATGTACGCCGGGCTGTTAAAAGGGCGAAGGAAATAGAAAATGCCGGAACTAGTGCAGCGATGAGTCTTGCGACGATTACAAACAATATTAAAATGGCGGACGATCAAGTGTCACCCATCTGCCAAGACACTGGGCTGCCAACTTTTAAAATTAAAACGCCAGTTGGTGTGAATCAGTTAGAAATTAAAGAAGCGATTCGTCATGCCATTGTGTTGGCGACGAAAGAAGGAAAGTTGCGTCCGAACTCGGTTGATTCACTAACTGGAGAAAACAGTGGTGACAATCTTGGTGCAGGTGTGCCGGTCATCAAATTTGACCAATGGGAAAAAGATTATATCGATGTTCGTCTGATTTTAAAAGGCGGCGGTTGCGAAAATAAAAACATTCAATACAGCCTGCCGTGTGAGATTGACGGCCTAGGCCGTGCTGGTCGTGACCTAGATGGAATCCGTAAGTGTGTTATGCATTCTGTCTATCAAGCTCAAGGACAAGGCTGCAGCGCCGGGTTTATCGGTGTTGGTATTGGCGGCGATCGCTCCTCCGGATACGATTTAGCGAAAGAACAGCTATTCCGTTCGGTTGAAGATGTGAACCCAAATGAAGATCTTCGCAAGTTAGAAGAGTATGTGATGGAAAATGCAAATAAATTAGGAATTGGCACCATGGGATTCGGTGGGGAAGCAACCCTTTTAGGCTGTAAAGTCGGTGTCATGAATCGTATTCCTGCAAGCTTTTATGTGTCTGTGGCCTACAATTGCTGGGCATTCCGCCGTTTAGGCGTGAGTGTGGATCCTGCTTCCGGTGAAATTAATGAGTGGATGTACCAAGACGGGGAATTCATTGATTTTGCGGAGGGAGAGGCAGCGAAGGAAACAGCGGCTACTTCTGAGGATGTTATCACACTTAAGGCGCCTATTTCAGAAGAACAGATTCGTTCTCTTAAAGTTGGCGATGTTGTTCAAATTAACGGCATGATGTATACAGGCCGTGACGCGATCCATAAATATTTAAGCGATCACGACGCACCGATTGATTTGAATGGACAAGTTATTTATCACTGTGGTCCGGTAATGCTGAAGGATGAGGCCGGTGAGTGGCATGTTAAAGCGGCTGGACCGACAACCAGTATTCGTGAGGAGCCATACCAAGGCGATATCATGAAGAAGTTCGGCATCCGCGCTGTTATCGGCAAAGGCGGAATGGGTCCGAAGACCTTGGCTGCTTTAGAAGAGCATGGGGGCGTATACTTAAATGCAATTGGCGGCGCGGCTCAGTATTACGCAGATTGCATCAAAGCAGTTGAAGGTGTCGATTTAATGCAATTCGGTATTCCAGAAGCCATGTGGCATCTGCGTGTAGAGGGCTTCACAGCCGTTGTTACGATGGATTCTCATGGAAACAGCTTGCATGCAGATGTTGATAAATCTTCGTTAGAGAAATTAGCCCAGTTTAAGGAACCGGTTTTTAAATAGGGTATTTTGGAGATAGGCGCTTATGGCGTCTATCTTTTTTAGTTTCTGGAGTATGGAGGAGGTGAGGATGATGATGAACTGGAAGTTAAATACCAATTTTTGTATAATAAATCCTCGTTTTTGTAAAATTAATTGGAGTTTTGGTCTAATAATCTAGCTTTAATCTTTAAGTTGGTAATATTTTACAATAATTGTTTAATCCCTTGCTTATTATGTAAAATAAATTGAAAAATTGTATAATAAATCTTTATTATCGTCTAATGTTCTCCTAAATTGTAAAATTCCATCTTCAAATTAAGTCTATCCCCTTAAAAAATTCAAAATTAACAAAATTCATAAATAGTCCATACAAGTTTTAGGGCAAATATGGTATAAATAAGCGAAATGAATTCTTATTTTAATGAAGGAGGTATTTATTTGTTTGTTAAAGACCTAACAATTCCCCTAATCTAATGAAAGCGGAAGCTTTGGAAAAAAGAATGCCCCCAAATCACCCCAAACTTAATGATTTAAAGCTATTTATCAAAACCTTACGATCTGGATATAATGGTGAAAGAAATATAAATTATTATCTAGGACAAATTCCCCCAAAAAGGTATCTCATATTCCACGACTTGCGTCTCCCATATGGTAAAGGATACTTTCAAATCGACGTGCTGCTGCTTTCACCAAGAGGTATTCTAATGATTGATGGAAAAAACCACTCTGGCATACTGACTATCGAAAAAAATCAGATGATTCAAGATTATTTAGGCAATAGAGTTATTTATGAAAATCCAATCGCACAAGCCCACCGCCACAACCTACTATTGACTTACTTTCTTGAAAAACACACAATCCCTCCAGTCCCAATTGACTCCCTAGTTGCTGTTTGTAAATCATCCACAGAGGTATGTATTAGTCCTGAATACACAGTTGCTGAAAAAAAGGTTTGCCGAGTAAGTGATATACTTAGAAAAATAGATGAATTTTATCATCAACATAATAAGAACATTCTTGATCATAAAACCATTGAAAAAATTAAAAAACTCCTTATTAAGAACCATACGCCTCTAATTACTGACCTTCTTCAGAAGTTTGCTATTCATAAAACGGATATTATTACTGGGGTTCAATGTCCTAAATGCCTCCAATTTGCAATGAAATACAAGCGGAAAATCTGGCTATGTCCGACTTGTCAATTTATTTCACAAGATGCGTATATAGATGCAATAAAAGATTACTTCTTCCTATACTCTCCATCATTTACAAACATGGAAATACGAACGTTCCTCCATCTTCCATCGACAAGACAAACCGCGTATTTCATTTCTTCCTTAAACTTTCCTTTTACTGGAGCCACAAAAGGCAGAATTTATTATCAACCAGAAAATTACCTTTAAATACTAATAATCTTTTTTCCCCAATTACAAACAATAATAAAAACTAAATAGGGGGAATATGGATGAGAAGATTATTGTGCATCCTCAGTATGCTTTTTTTATTAATATCTCAGAGTACATATGCGGCTGTATCCAATCAGCCGATTCATTGGGGCTTTAAAAAAGGAGCAAACGAACAGCCAGCTGAAGCAGGGTCTGAGCTTGATCAGGTAATCGAAAAATATGGTGCTTTTTATAAAAGTGACCCTAATAAAAAGATTCTTTACCTTACCTTCGATAACGGTTATGAACAAGGCTATACCCCTCAGATTCTTGATATCTTAAAAAAGGAAAAGGTACCTGCCACATTTTTTGTTACGGGACATTACTTGCTTTCCGCAGGCGATATAGTGAAAAGGATGGTAAAAGAGGGACATATAATCGGCAACCACTCGTGGCACCATCCCGATCTGACAACCGTAAGCGACGAAAGGATTCGGGAAGAACTGGAAAAGGTCCGTGTCAAAACGAAAGAATTAACGGGTCAAAAGGAAATGAAATACCTTCGTCCGCCACGCGGTGTTTTTAGTGAAAGAACAATGCAGATAGCTAAAGAACAGGGTTTCACGCATGTCTTCTGGTCACTCGCTTTCGTCGATTGGAATGTGAACGCGCAAAAGGGCTGGCAATATTCTTACGACAATATCATGAAGCAGGTCCATCCCGGTTGTATTATCCTTTTACACACTGTTTCAAAGGATAACGCCGATGCCCTTGAAAAGGTTATTCAGGATTTAAAGAAGAAAGGCTACAAGTTCAAAAGCCTGGATAAATTTCCGATAAAAAAATAATCAAAGCTAAAGGTGAATATAATTTAAATTGCCTTTTAATGATTTATTTTATAATATACAATTTTATCCAAAAGAGGGCGAGAAATATAGAAATAACGGGCAAATTATCTTCCCAAATATCACCCGAAGCTATTTGGGAAAAGTGTAAATTGTATAAAATAAAGGCCGAATTCTTATCTGGAATTCGGTTTATTTTTTGCATTGAAAACAACGCGGCCATAGTTCTAATCATAAAAGCGATTAATTATCATTGGTCTGATGGATAGAATGAATTTATTTAAGAAATTCATTTATTTATAATGGTAAAGGAATCAATATTTGTAACACGTAAATTGTAGGAGGAATAACGTTAATGGTACTTCATAGAAAAACAATCATATTTCTTTTGTTCAGCTGTTTTTTAATCTTATCAGCCTGCTCTAATGTTTCAAAGACAATGAATGAAAAGCCTGATAAAAAGGATTCTACCAATTTAGCAGAATCTATTAAAACCGAAGACTTAAAAGCGAATATTGGAAAAGACGACTGGGTCATTGTTGATACAAGATCGAATGATGCATTTAATGGTTGGGCGTTAGATGGAGTGAAAAGAGGCGGCCATATTAAGGGTGCTGTAGATTTCTCCGCTAACTGGCTTAATGTAGAAGTTGATCAAAAAAATAAAAAATTATCAGATACACTGAAAAGTAAAGGGATTACTTCCGGTAAAAAAGTCGTTCTTTACGATGCCAATGGGAAAGATGCTCAAAGCGTTGCAGAATATCTAAAAGGTGAAGGATTCAAAAACCTATATAAATATGATGTGAAGGAATGGGCAGCCAATCAAGACTTGGCAATGGAAAACTATCCGAATTACGAAATGCTAGTTCCATCATCATGGGTTAACGACCTAACAACGACTAAAAATAACGGAAAGCCTTACAAAATTTTTGAAGTCAGCTGGGGCGATGAAGCGAAGGATTATAAAATCGGCCATATTCCCGGGGCTGTCCATATTAATACGGATGAAGTAGAAGAAGGACCTGTATGGAATCGCCTGAAAGATAAAGAGCTTGAAAAATTCGCATTAAAAAATGGGATTACAACAGACACAACTGTTGTCCTCTATGGCAGTGATTCCATGCCCGCATTTCGTGTTGCAGTGATTTTGAAATATATGGGTGTGCAAGATGTACGAGTTGTAAACGGAGGGTTTACTGCTTGGAAAAATAGTAATTTCGATGTTGAAACAAAGGTAAATGCTAAAGAATCCGTTTCTGCATTTGGAGCTGTGGTTCCTGCAAATCCGGATTATATTATTGACCTGCCAGAAGCAAAAGAGATTCTTGCTAATAAATCTACGAGCACCCTAGTGGATATTAGAAGTTGGGATGAATACATCGGAAAAATATCAGGTTATGATTATATTAAACCAAAAGGGCGTCCTGCCGGTGCCGTTTGGGGACATGCCGGTTCTGATTCAAGCAATCTTGAGGATTTCAGAAATATTGATCATACGATGAGAAACGGATCAGATGTTTTGGCTATGTGGGAAAAGGATGGAATTAATCCAGATAATAAGCTATCCTTTTATTGCGGAACCGGTTGGAGGGCTGCCGAAGTATTATTTTATGCAGACGTTTTAGGCTTAAAAAATATTTCACTTTACGATGGTGGTTGGAATGAATGGAGTATGGATTCCTCCAATCCAGTTGAAAAGGGTGTACCAAACAAGAAATAATAGCTTATTGAAAAAGGCAAACCGTATGTCGGTATTGTCTTTTTCTGTCTACAATAGGAGATCTTACTATGATAAATAAAATAATCTACTTTCTGGTTATTCTCGTTCAATTTTCAGATCTGCATAGCCATCTTCCTTGAAAATCTATCATCTAAAAAAATGGGAGTTGCCAGATATCTAACCTATAAAAAACAAGAATTTGAATCGACCCTATTTACTCCTGCTAATGAGCATCTTTTAATGTACCTTTTGATTTTGGGGACAATCGTGTGTTTAGCCCTCCTGTTGATAAAAAAAGGAGGCGGAGTGGTCTTATTTGCAGCACTTGTCAATAGTATTGGAATCATTTTTATTCAGTTTGAAAAAGAGCTGCAAGCCTATCACTTTTTTATACTTGGCATATTAATCGTTCTAGCTATTCAATATGTTTGGATTACTTACTTTTACCTTAGAAAACCGGAGGTAAAGTAAAACCGAATTTCTGATGGAATTCGGTTTTTCTGCGTGAAACATGCTATAATACGGGGAAAATTAAAATGAAACTATCTGTATGAATTTATGGAATAATTTGGAGTGAAATAGATGAAAACTGATCAAAATATCAAAATTGAACTGAATCAAACCTTTCCGCTGACGATCAAAAGGCTTGGGATTAATGGGGAAGGCGTAGGCTATTTTAAAAAGCAGGTTGTCTTTGTGCCAGGAGCTCTTCCAGGGGAGGAAGTTGTCGTCGAGGCTACAAAGATTAACCCTAAATTTGCTGAGGCAAAAATAAAAAAAATCCGAATTAAATCCCCACATCGTGTCCTGCCGCTTTGCCCGGTTTATGATCAATGCGGAGGATGCCAGTTGCAGCACTTGAAATACGAACAACAACTTAAGGAAAAGCGTGATATTATCATTCAATCACTTGAGCGCCATACAAAAGTTGACATTGGCAAGCTCGATATCCGCGAAACCATTGGCATGGAAGACCCATGGGGATATAGAAACAAGAGCAGTTTTCAACTTAAGGCGGTTGATGGTAAGGTACTAGCTGGACTTTATGGACTAAATTCCCATCAATTAATTAACATTGACGAATGTGCTGTGCAGCACGCCCAAACAAATGAAGCAACATCTGAAGTGAAGCGGATTTTAGAGGAATTAAAAATACCTATATATAATGAAAAATCTAGAAAAGGTATCATTCGAACTATTGTGACGCGTGTTGGCATTCAAACGGGAGAGTTACAAATCGTCCTCATCACAACGCAAAAGGAACTTCCAAAAGAAGACATCATTATTCAGGAAATCCAAAAACGTCTTCCGAATGTGAAATCCATAGTTCAGAACATTAATGGGCAAAAAACTTCCCTAATTTTTGGCGAGGAAACACTCCCGTTAGCAGGTGAAGATTTTATCCAGGAAACACTAGGAGACCTGCAATTCGAGCTTTCAGCTAGGACCTTCTTCCAGTTAAATCCTGTGCAGACGGTAAAGCTCTATAACGAAGTGAAAAAGGCAGCAGCACTTACGGGTCAAGAAAAAGTCGTTGATGCGTATTGCGGAGTGGGTACTATTGGGTTATGGCTTGCCGACCAGGCAGGCGAAGTCCGTGGGATGGATGTCATCACGGAATCTATTGAGGATGCGAAGAAAAACGCGAAGCGTCATGGGTTCACGAATACCAAATATGTACCAGGAAAAGCAGAAGAAGTGCTGCCTAAATGGGTCAAAAAGGGTTGGAAGCCAGATGTCATTGTCGTTGATCCACCTAGAACAGGCCTCGAGGGGCAATTAATCCAAACCATCCTCCAGGCAGAACCAAAAAAGCTCATTTACATCTCATGTAATCCGTCAACCTTGGCTAAGGACATTCAGGCCTTGAGTGCTAAATATGAAGTGAAGTTTATTCAACCCGTGGATATGTTTCCGCATACGGCACACGTGGAGTGTGTGGCGCAGCTAATATTAAAATAATAAGTATTAGTAATTTCAGGTTCAGTCATTTTAGGGCTGAGCCTTTTCTGTTTGTTAAAAGTAAATATCCTAAAAAGAATCTCTATCGACAAAATGCGTCAGAGTTCGAGTTGAGACAGGCACCCATTTCTAAGTGATGACGCATGTGTAGTGTGTAGCAAAAGTAGTATAAAAAAAATTCAAAGAGTATATTTCAAAAATAGAAAAGGCACTTTTTTTCAAATATTGTACTTTCGACAAAATCTAGCAAACTTCGGGTCGTGACAGGCGCCAATTACAACTCAATCATTTATGTACCTTAGAGAACGAAGGAATGCGGGTTTGAAGAGGGTAAAATCAGTGGAGAATAAAATTGAGGTAAATTTAAAGTGATTTAAATTAAATTTAGGCCCATCTTTGATGGGCTTTTTGCGAATCTTAAAAAAGATTGATTATAGATAAAGTTTCTGAAATAAATTATTGCTTCGACAAAATTTGCAAAACCTCTGGTCGTGACCTTTCCTTTTGATTTGTTTTTTTATGCTAAAACCATATGGTATAATATTGAAAAGGACGGTGGTTATGATGGAATACATAACTAAGGAAACTTTGGATAAATATGTGAAGGGAAAAGCAGTAATTGAATTGAAGGATTTTGCTGAGCTCTTTGAAAAAGAATTTGGCATTTTAATTCCATATAGGGAAAAGGTCGACTATGAAAAATCGACTGAAGACCAAAAGCGAAAATTAACTAAAGTAATTTTTTCTAACCAAGATGTATTAGAACAACTCCGAAAAGCTTCAACTGAACGTAATTATGTTGATAACGATGAAGAAGCAATTCAAATTATTAAAGAGGCTAAAAATGGGTAATGATTATTCTGTCAAATGGGAGAGGTCAGCACTTCGTCAGTTGGGTCAACTTTACAACATAGATTATGAAAAAGTTTACAAGTCTTCTAAGTTAATATTATCACGCAATCCTTATGGTCAATCTTTTGGTTCAGCAGACTATCCAAACTTCGAATTTAACGGTTATCATTGGTCTTATATCCATAATACAATTGTAATCTATAGGATTTCTGGGCAAGAGTCAGCTGTTTTTATTGAAGTATGCTACCACGCAAACACAGGTTGGGCATTAAAAGCCTTCTACGGTGAGCATGATCCGCTATAGTGAAAAGTAACATTGTATAGAAAAATTCCCTTAAATTAAAGTAAAAATAATCGATGCTGAATTAGCTTATTTTCAATCTGTATAATCTAGACAGTGAACAGAAGATTATAAACTTTAAGTCGGAAAAAACATTCTTACAATTTGAGCTTTTAACCTATATCGAGGTTAAGGAATTAACACCATTTACTGTTAATCTAAGAACGGACATCAAGTAAACTCACCCACACCCCATGTGTTGCCACATACAATCCGCACACGTGGAGTGTGTGGCGCAGCTAATATTAAAATAATAAGTATTAGTAATTTCAGGTTCAGTCATTTTAGGGCTGAGCCTTTTCTGTTTGTTAAAAGTAAATATCCTAAAAAGAATCTCTATCGACAAAATGCGTCAGAGTTCGGGTTGTGTCAGGCACCCATTTCTAAGTGATGACGCATGTGGAGTGTGTAGCAAAAGTAGTATTAAAAAAATTCAAAGAGTATATTTCAAAAATAGAAAAGGCACTTTTTTTCAAATATTGTACTTTCGACAAAATCTAGCAAACTTCGGGTCGTGACAGGCACCAATTTTAATGTATTTGTCTATGGGTATCGTCTGGAAAATGTGTTACCGTTAAAGAGTTTAAAAAGTAAAAAAAAAGCCTTATCCCTCCGTATTTTAGCGAAGAGTTAGGCTAATGAACCTCCACAAACGCGCCCGATTGCGGAAGATTAAGATAATTATTGATTGCTACTTTAGCTTATTGAAAATGCTAAAGCATCATATATGATGCCATCTTCCAAAATAGTTTTATTTCTTCGTGGATTCTGTCCTCTCGTTAGCTATCTTCCCTCCCCAACTAATAGGACTAACGTCTTTAACGTGCTCCGAAAAAGTCCATACATGCCCCTCTAGATCTTGGGCTGAATATTGACGCTCCCCGTATTCCGTGTTGAAAATCTCCTCCAAAATGCGTGCACCCGAAGATATCGAATGCCTATAATGCTCATCTACATTGTTGACGAATACCATAAGGGACTGCGTTTGGAGTCCAAGTTTACTAGGGCTTGTCATTGTTCGGCTCGAATTTTTAAGCATGACCCAGGCATTGCCTTTATGTATCATCACGCCATGAAGTTGTCCATCGGGGAGATTGAAATGATAGTCTTCGACGAAACCGAACACTGAAGTTAACCAAGCTAAGGCATCAGCAACGTTCTCATAATAAACATGCGGAAGGATGTGATCAGTTGGTACAGAACGATTTTTCACCATAAATAGAACCTCTATTTATTTGTCTATTTTACTAGTTCTCCAATTTTATACAAACACCTCTTAACCTGCCATTGATACGGTCAAAAAAGCCCAATTGTGGTGAAACTAAAGCGTCCGATTATGGAAGAACGATTTTTTTGAAGATAAGAACTTTCATTCCCAGTCTTAGTACTGGGTTTTAGTCTATAAAGGTGCATACATTACAGGAGTGATAATTTCGGGCTTGTGTGACAATTAACTAAGTATTATATGGCTTTGTATGATATTTCCTTTGAATCAATTATAATAAATTTAAGGAAAAGTAAGGGGGGGCTGGCTATAATGAAATGGCAAGGAGCGAGGGAGTTATTCCTAAATAAGTTTCTTTTGGTTTCAATTCTTGATTATCATGAAAAAGGTGACAAGAAAATTGTCGATGTAGTAGCCCCAATAAGAACTATTTCTGAAAAGAACGCAAACAAAGAATTCATTCGCGCAAAATAAGGAACTTTTGTTTATCACTCTTCTAATGAAAAGATTTTGAGAAGTTGAATTTCCGAGTGTACCCATAATAACAATCAATGAATTTGGAGGTAATTAGATGATTATAAAATTTGACCCAAATAACGTTGTTATTAAACTCTGTATGAGTGGAATGGGATTGGAGGATAGTGGAAATATTGAAGATGCAGTCAAGATGTTTCATAAAGCATGGCACGAAGCAACAGACGATTATGAAAGATTTATTGCAGCTTATCATTTAGCCCGTCAACAAAAGAGTATTACAGACAAATTAAAATGGATGGAAACATCTCTACAGTGTGCACTAAAAATAAATGATGATAATGTGAAGAGTGCATACTCAACGTTATATTTAAACATTGCCAAATGTTATGAGGAGTTGTGTGATACTGAGAATGCAAAAAGAAATTTTGAATTGTCAAATTCATTTAATGGTGCTCCTTCTGATGCAGGACCATTTTACCATGGGACAAAGGCAGATTTGAAGGTTGGTGATTTTCTAACAGCAGGTGGAAATTCAAATTACCAATCTGGGCTTAAAATGAACCACATTTATTTCACTGCTAATGCCAATGGCGCAGGACTTGCAGCGGCTTTAGCAAAAGGAGAAGGAAGTGAACGAGTATATCTAATAGAACCAACAGGTGAATTTGAGAACGACCCAAATGTTACTGACAAAAAATTTCCTGGTAACTTAACACGTTCTTATCGTTCAAAAGAACCTTTAAGAATTATTGGTGAAATAACAGAATGGGCGAAACTGACAACTATGGAGCGACGCGAATGGCACGAAAATTTAGCTAAAAACAAAGGCGAAATTATAAACTGAACACAAATCAAGATGGTACAATGCAAATGACTTTTTGAAAATAGAATAACAATGATTAGTGACCAACTCAGCTTAGAATTTATGTCCGGAATCGAAATGAATGAGATCTCTAAGCTCTCTGAATCTTCACCAGCACCCCATGAGTTGCCACATACACTCCGCATATGTTGAGTGTGTGTCGCAGCTTGTTTTAAAATAAAAAGAACGTTCAGCCAAGTTACAAAACTTGGCACTTTGTATGCAAACTTTTTGAGGTCGTATTGGGAGTTAAATAGAAAAAATTGCATACTGCTGGTTGCTAAGCAACTGAATTAAAAAAACATTTATCCAATTCTAATTCACAAAATAATAATGTTGAACACTTTGTGTATTTTTATAAGTAAAATTAGAATAATGCAACACAAGTGGTAAAATATGGATACACGAAGCTTGTTCTCCAAATGATTTTTTAATAACCCTTTAAAGAGAATTTAAATAAAAATTTAAATGAAAAAGAAAGGGCGAAGTATCATGAAAGGGAAAAGGTTTAATGAAATGTGGAAGTATGTGATTAATGCATACTTGTTGTTTTGGGTAATGGTCTTAGGGATTGGCGGGCTGGTATCACAGGTACTACACGGTACACCCGCAGCGATGCAATGGGTTGTTGTAATATGTAGCTGGTCCCCGACGATTGTGCTCCTTGTGATGTTGAAAAAGCTTAAGCCCGGTATAACAGTAAAGGGGTTTTATCAAAAGGCTTTTAAAGAGAAATTGCATATGGGCCATATTTTATTTGTATTTGTAATCGCATCAGGCGTTCTCATATTATCGGCGTTGATTATATCCGCAACCCAAAAGACGTCCATCAACGAGCAGCTTATCTTTGATTCGTCCATACTGCCGAGCGCTCTTTTGTTTACGCTTTTACAGGGAGCTTCCGGCGAGGAATCAGGCTGGCGTGGTTACTTACGACCTGAATTAGAGAAGCGATTTGGATTCATAAGAGGGAACCTTACCTTGGGAGTAATCTGGGCGTTCTGGCACGCGCCTCTTTGGTTTGTCTCGACCGATTACATGGGATGGTCGCTGCTTCTTTATATCATTGAAAATTTAGTACTCCTGACAGCATTGACCTTTATCATGGCAGTTATTATGAAGAAGTGTGATAACCTTTTTAATGCCTTCTGGGTTCACTTCTGTTTTAATTTGTCGATGGTATTCTGTCCGGATGATGCTTATTTCTTTGTGGTATTTACCGCGCTGTATCTGGTAGCTTCATTAATATTACTGAGAGGATATTTACGATCCTCTCACGAGCGATACGAAGCATCAATATTTAAGAATTAATTGAGAAGGTGCGCCGCATGAACTAGAATTTTGTCGGGATAACGATTGGCTATGACCTTTGCCGCAGAAATCGAACAAAACACGGCAAAAATCAACTTGAACTCTGGCAAGAATAATAATAAAGCACATTTGGCCGTGGCCTTCAAGTTTACAACTATGGTTAGTTATTGCTTTTACTGATCTTTTGCTTTTGGATGACCTACCTTGTTTTTTTAATATGTAACATGCACTATGCTTTTACAGGTATGAGAGAAAATCCAGCTAATAAACTTAATAAACTGAATATGATAGTTCATATTGACTATAAACTTTTTTCTTGCTACTATTCTTTTAATAAATTAATAATGAATTACCTTGTATATGTTCAATAATATGGATTGAACGTCTCTACCCGGCTGCCGTAAATAGCCTGTCTACAAGAGCGATAATTAGGCTATTCATGCGCTTTTTATTGACCTTAGTAGATAATATTCCTCCGGCAGTTGGCCGGAGGATTTTTTATAGTATAAGAAGGTATAAGTTTTTGAACTTAGGTTACTGTCTAGCTCCAGCGCCCTAGCGGCTAGTGTCCTTCGCTCTCCGCCCTACGATAAGTCAACATCGAATCGCCTTCGGCTCTTCGTGTTTCCTTTATCTCAGTTGGAGCGCTCCAGGCCATACGCCGCTGACCAGGGCGCTTGCGCTTTTCTTATTTTACTAGATTCGGAGGGCATCATGAGAAACTACTTTCAATTTTCTGAGCGGAAAACTTCCTTTAAACAGGAAACAATTGCTGGAATTACAACCTTTCTTTCAATGGCATACATCCTGGTTGTCAATCCGGTAGTCTTAAGTCAAACAGGTATGGATAAAGGTGCGTTGTTCACGGCAACAGCTCTTTCGGCTATTATTGGTTCCCTATTAATGGGAGTCATCGCAAACTATCCGATTGGTATTGCTCCCAGTATGGGAATTAATGCCTTCTTTACCTTTACAGTATGCATGGGCATGAAAATACCGTGGGAAACAGCGCTGGCTGGGGTTTTTACCGCGGGCGTATTATTTATGATATTAAGCCTGTTAAAAATTCGGGAAAAGATCATTAATATGATTCCGGAGGATTTAAAATATGCGATTGCCGGTGGAATTGGTTTCTTTGTTGCATTTATTGGTTTGAAGAATGCCGGAATTGTTACTTCCAGCGAAGCTACCTTTGTGACAATCGGAAATTTAAAATCTGCACCAACAGTACTTGCGATTGTTTGTTTTATGATAACGATTATTCTATTAAATAGGGGAGTCAAGGGTGGGATTTTTTACGGGATGGTGCTTTCAACTATTCTTGGCATCGTATTTGGGGTCATAAAAGCCCCTCATGCCATTATGGGAAGTATACCTAGCCTTCATCCTACCTTTGGGGTAGTTTTCGGCCATTTGGATGATATCTTCAATCCAAAAATCCTTGCTGTTATCTTTATCTTTTTGTTTGTCGCCTTTTTTGATACAGCTGGTGCGTTAATTGCCATTGCCAGCCAAGCAGGTTTAATGAAAGATAACCAAATTCCAAATGCAGGAAAAGCTCTTCTTGCAGATTCAATGTCTGCCGTTGTTGGATCTATTTTAGGTACGTCTACTACTGCTTCATTCGTAGAGTCCACAGCTGGAATTGGGGTTGGCGGCAGGACAGGTTTTACTTCAATCATTATTTCAGCATGTTTTATCGTTTCGTTATTTTTTTCACCTGTTCTTTCTATAGTTACTCCTGAGGTAACAGCACCTGCTCTTATTATTGTGGGAGCGATGATGGCAACGCAATTAAGCAAAATTAACTGGAGCAATTTGGCTATAGTGATTCCGAGTTTCATCACGATTATTATGATGCCATTGACCTATAGTATCGCAACAGGTATTGCTCTTGGCTTTATCCTTTACCCAATCAGTATGATTGCAATGAAAAAAACAAGAGAAGTCCATCCGTTTATGTATGTTCTTTGTGTAACATTTATAGGTTATTTTGTATTTGTGATTTAAAACCTTTTTAAAAAAGGGGTACCCAAGTGAATGTTTATTCAGTGGGTACCCCTTATTCTTTATTTAAAACACTTTCGTAGTCCAATCCTCACAATTCCAAATATCGGTCGCAATTTCACGATAGAAATCAGGTTCGTGGGATACCATCAAGATACTTCCGCGGTAGGCCTTTAAAGCACGCTTCAATTCTTCTTTTGCGTCAACATCCAAGTGGTTGGTAGGTTCGTCTAGTATTAATAAATTCGTTTCTGTGTTTAAAATTTTACACAATCGAACTTTGGCTTTTTCGCCACCAGAAAGGACTTCAACTTTACTTTCAATATGCTTCGTCGTTAAACCGCATTTTGCAAGAGCAGCTCGGACTTCAGCCTGATTCATACTTGGGAACTCGCTCCAAATCTCTTCAATACAAGTATTGTAGTTGGACTGTTTAACTTCCTGCTCGAAGTAACCGATGTGTTGATACTCACCACGTTCCACTTTACCCGAAATGGGATCAATCAACCCAAGAATACTTTTTAAAAGAGTAGACTTACCAATCCCGTTTGCACCGACGAATGCGACTTTTTGTCCGCGTTCCATTTTCAAATTCAGAGGGCGAGAAAGGGGTTCATTGTAACCAATAACAAGATCTTCAGCCGTGAAAATATAACGACTAGCTGCACGAGCTTCTTTGAAGTTAAACTCTGGTTTCGGCTTCTCTCTCCCCAATTCAATAACGTCCATTTTGTCGAGCTTCTTCTGACGAGACATCGCCATATTACGTGTCGCAACACTTGCCTTGTTACGTGCAACGAAATCTTTCAAATCAGCAATTTCTTGTTGTTGACGCTTGTAAGCAGACTCTAGCTGTTGCTTCTTCATTTCATATATATTTAAGAAGTTATCATAGTCGCCGACATAACGATTCAACTCTTGATTTTCCATGTGATAGATCAAGTTAACAACATTGTTCAGGAATGGAATATCATGTGAAATCAAGATAAATGCATTCTCATATTCCTGTAAATAGCGCTTCAACCATTCGATATGCTGTTCATCCAAATAGTTCGTAGGTTCGTCTAGTAATAGGATTTCAGGCTTTTCTAGCAAAAGCTTAGCTAGCAAAACTTTGGTACGCTGTCCGCCGCTAAGGTCATCTACATCTCGATCGAGTCCAACATCATCTAATCCTAGACCACGAGCAACTTCCTCCACTTTTGAATTAATTCGATAGAAATCATTACTATCTAAAGTTTCTTGCAACTCTCCAACTTCTGCAAGTAATGCATCGATATCAGCACCTTCATCACCCATTTTTGCATAAAGGTCATTGATCTCTGATTCAGCATCAAAAAGATATTGAAAAGCAGTACTCAAAGCTTCACGCATCGTAGTACCTTTTTGAAGTACAGCATGCTGGTCTAAATAACCAACACGAACTTTTCGTGACCACTCAACTTTCCCTTCGTCGGGTTGCAACTTTCCAGTAACAATATTCATGAAGGTAGACTTACCCTCACCATTTGCTCCAACTAGTCCAATGTGCTCTCCTTTTAAAAGTCGAAAAGATACATTATTAAAAATCGCACGATCACCGAAACCGTGACTTAAATTCTTTACGTTTAATACGCTCATTTTTCTAACCCCTTATCTAATGTCACATGTGGATATCTTACTAGATTTTAGCTGCTTTTTCTATATTGAAGTAATTTTTTGTGAAAAATGTCATTCGATTTTTGGGCTAAATTGGAATTCTGCCCCATCTTAATACTATGAGATTATTGAATTAAATTTTTTGAACATCTAACAATTGGGTAAAGGTCTATTATACAACCCAAACTGTAGGGAAGGTATGAGTTATTCGCATGTGGGAATAACTGTACAAAAAATGAAAGAATTGGTTCAGTTCTAGTTTGAACTTTTTTTAAAACAAGAGTCCACATACACTCTACACCTGTAGTTTTAATTTAAATAAAACCGATCTGGCCCAGTCTTTAAGACTGGTTTATTTTGTATGTAAATCTAGCTAACCTATATATATTTTGCAGGAATTCGGATGGTGTGGGCATCAAGAAGGAAATTGGTGATAATATACATTCCCGAACTGATTGATAAAAAGTGCTAAAGCATGGTATAAGTGTAAAGGTAGCAAGGACTTTCGGCTTTTTTAATTTTGAGAGAAGGGGTGCCCTGGTATCTCATAATGGAGGATTTGAATTTACTATGAAAGAAAATTTTTGGCGTGATTTACCACGACCTTTTTTTATACTAGCACCAATGGAAGATGTAACAGATGTTGTTTTTCGTCATGTAGTAAGTGAAGCCGGTCGACCGGATGTATTTTTCACAGAGTTTACCAACTCGGATAGCTATTGTCATCCAGAGGGCATAAAAAGTGTGCGTGGCCGTTTGACTTTTACAGAAGATGAACAGCCAATCGTGGCACATATTTGGGGGGATAATCCCGAATATTTCCGTCAAATGAGTATTGGCATGGCAGAACTAGGATTTAAAGGCATCGATATTAATATGGGCTGTCCTGTACCAAATGTGGCATCGAGAGGGAAAGGGAGTGGACTTATTCTGCGTCCAGACGTTGCGGCAGAACTGATTCAAGCAGCAAAAGCGGGCGGACTGCCTGTCAGTGTGAAAACACGACTTGGCGATAAGGATTTAACTGAGTGGGAGGAATGGCTAGCGCATATTTTAAAACAGGATATTGCGAACCTTTCTATTCATTTACGAACAAGAAAGGAAATGAGCCAAGTAGATGCGCATTGGGAGCTAATTCCGGAAATCAAAAAATTACGTGACCGTATTGCACCAAATACGCTGTTAACGATCAATGGAGACATTCCTGACCGTCAAACTGGGCTGCAGCTTGCTGAACAATATGGTATTGATGGCGTTATGATCGGTCGAGGTATTTTTAAAAACCCTTTTGCTTTTGAAAAAGAGCCAAAAGAGCATAGCAGTAAAGAATACCTTGATCTTTTAAGACTGCAGCTGGATCTTCAAGATCAATATGCGGAAGTACTGCCACGTTCAATCACAGGGCTTCATCGCTTTTTCAAAATTTATGTCAAAGGATTTCCTGGAGCTGGTGGATTAAGAAATCAATTGATGAACACGAAATCAACAGATGAAGTGCGCACATTGCTTGATAACTTTGGAAAAGAATGTTGATGGGACGGGGACAGTGATATGATAAAAGCTGCAAAAATAAATTTAGGATGGAATTTAACATGTTAAGAATAAGTAATATTAAGCTTCGTGCTGATTTTGACCCAAGTAAGGAAAAGGATCTTTTAGCTCAGAAAATCCAAAAAATACTAAAGGTCAAACAGGAGAAAATATCGTTTTTCAGTATATCTAAGAAGTCGATTGACGCCAGGGAAAAAAATACTGTTCAGCTTGTTTATTCAGTTGATGTTGAAATTGAAAACGAGAAATCGTATGTAGGAATAAAAAATGTTTCTTCCTTTGAACCATCAGAGTATGTGATCAAGAAAACTCAAAAAACCACCCGTCCTGTAGTAGTTGGGAGTGGACCTGCTGGTCTTTTCTGTGCCTTAGTATTAGCAGAACATGGATTAAACCCAATTGTAGTAGAGCAGGGAATGGATGTCGATCGAAGAAAAATGGCTGTTGATAAATTTTGGAAAAACGGCGAACTTGAAACGAGTAGTAATGTCCAATTTGGTGAAGGTGGAGCAGGAACATTTTCAGATGGGAAATTAACAACAGGGGTAAAAAATACTAGAATTCCGAAAATATTAAAGGAATTCGTAGAAGCGGGTGCTCCTAGTAAGATCGCTTATTTATCAAAGCCCCATATTGGAACGGACATTTTGATAAATGTTGTTAGAAATATTCGAAAAAAAATCGAACGACTGGGTGGGGAAGTGCGTTTCGAAACGAAAATGAAGGAACTTATTATCGAAAATGGTGAAGTTAGAGGCGTGCTGCTAGAAAGACTAGGAGAGTCTGAGACAATAGAAACCGATGCGGTGGTATTGGCGATTGGGCATAGTGCTCGAGACACTTTTTATATGTTAAAGGATTTAGGTGTAGACATGATACCGAAGCCTTTTGCTGTAGGTGTGCGTATTGAACATCACCAAAAAGACATCGATTTACAGCAATTCGGTAGCTTTGCAAATAATCCACTTCTTGGTGCTTCTGAGTATAAGTTGAATGCCCATCTTCCCAATGGACGTGGTGTTTACACGTTTTGTATGTGCCCTGGAGGTCATGTTGTTGCTGCCGCATCGGAGAAAAATGCTGTAGTTACAAATGGTATGAGCTATAGCGCAAGAAGTGGTGAAAATGCGAACAGTGCATTGCTTGTTTCTATCACACCAAATGATTTTAATGGAGATATCTTGGGGGCTATAGAGTTTCAAAGAAAACTTGAGCGAAAAGCTTTTGAACTTGGTGGCAGTAATTATTTTGCACCAGTACAATTGGTCGGCGACTTTTTAGAAAATAGGGGTAGTAAACAACTTGGCGATATCATTCCAACTTATACCCCGGGGGTTACACCAACGGACTTAAGAGAATGTCTTGATGATTTTATCGTTGATAGTTTAAAAGACGGGTTGCGAGTCATGGATAAAAAACTTGCGGGCTTTATCAAACATGATGCCGTTTTATCAGCTGTCGAAAGCCGAAGTTCATCACCAGTTACAATTAAGCGGAATCCGCTGACATTTGAGACGAACATCAAAGGGTTATACCCTTGTGGTGAAGGTGCAGGTTATGCTGGCGGGATCACGTCAAGTGCTGTTGACGGGATAAAATGTGCAGAAGCGTTAATGGAGATTGAAGTTTAGTTTTTGATATACACATTGATTTTCTGTGCTACAAAGAGGATCTCAATAATTTAACACTCCCTCATTTATTATACATACCTTATTATGTAGGATTTATTAAGGGAGTGAGGTATGTGTTTTGGAATCACACTTGGACTGCAGGGTATCGAACCATAAATTATGTTGTGCAAAAGGGAGATACGCTGTATTCCATTGCAAAAAGATTTAATACAACCATTCAAAATATAAAGAATGCAAACCATTTAATAAGCGATTCAATATATCCTGGACAATCGTTAACTATTCCAGAAGCTATATCTTACGTTGTAAAACCAGGAGATTACTTATATACAATTGCTAATAAATTTAATACTACTGTCCAGAATATAAAGAATGCAAACCATTTAACAAGTGATTTAATTTATCCAGGACAAACATTATTAATCCCTGCACCACTTGGAATAACCCTGCCGGAGGGAGTATTCGGTATTGGAAGCCATGGTCCCAATGTAGTAAAAATACAGCAGGCATTGGTATCTATGGGTTTTAATATTCAACCGGACGGTGTCTATGGTCCTATCACTTCAAATATTATCTTGGATTTACAAAAAAAATACCCGGAAGTATTAGTTGCTGATGGCGTATATGGACCCAAAACAAAAGAAATTTTACAAAAGCTTATATCTTCAAACTATAAAGTAGTACAAAATCCCGACAATATAATGGTGTTAGTAAATAAATTTAATGCTCTTCTTCCTTCTTATGTCCCTAAAAATTTAACTGTAACAGATATTCCATTTTACTTTTCGGAATTCCGACAACAAAAACTGATGCAACCAGAAGCGGCTAAGGCGGTTGAGGCTCTATTCGCTAAAGCGGAGAGGGACAATATCAATTTAACTGGTGTTTCGGGCTACCGTTCTTACGACTATCAAGTCGATCTTTTCTCAAGAAATATAAAAGCGAATCCCAACGCCAATCAAGTTAGTGCTCGACCTGGCGAAAGCGAACATCAAACGGGCTTAAGCATAGATATTTCCAGTCCATCAGTAGGTAATTCTCTCAGCCAATCCCTTGGTGATACAAAAGAAGGAAAGTGGTTAGTACAAAACGCACCTAATTTTGGTTTTATTATACGATTTCCAAAAGGAAAAGAAAGTATCACGGGGTATCAATATGAGCCTTGGCATATTCGTTATGTAGGAAAAGAGGCAGCAAAGGAAATAGCTAGTCGAAACATAACCTTGGAAGAGTATCTCGGTCAACTTCCTATTAATCGAATGAATTCTATTTATAGATAAGGTGTTCAAAACTGTTTGTTTTAAAATACGAAGCTAAAAGATGGAGTGGAGCTTGTGCCCACTCCCTTTCTTTTTTTTCTCCGTCTAAGTTTGATATTCTCGCAAACTAATTGGATATAATGTTATTAAACATAATCAAACTTCGGGCCGTGTCAGGCACCGTAAATCTATAGGAGGTTTAGTATGAACAATGAAAAAAGGATGTTGTCACCAGAACAACATGAAGAAATACTTAGAATATTAAAAGCCCGTTTTGAGAAAAACATGGATCGCCATAAAGACCTTGAATGGGCTAATATACAAGCAAGGCTAGAAACAAATACTGAAAAACTGTGGTCGCTTTGTGAAATGGAAAGAACAGGCGGTGAACCGGATGTTATCGATCATGATAAACAGGAGGGCGAATACATTTTTTATGATTGTTCAGCGGAAAGTCCTAAAGGCCGTAGAAGTGTTTGTTATGATCGTGAAGCACTGGAGTCAAGGAAAGAACACAAACCAAAAAACAACGCTTTAGATATGGCTGCTGACATGGGTATTGAGATTTTAACGGAAGAACAATACCGGGAGATGCAGAGACTTGGAAAATTCGATACTAAAACATCAAGCTGGGTGAGAACGCCTGATAATATTAGAAAACTAGGTGGGGCTATCTTTTGTGATCGTCGCTACGATACTGTCTTTGTGTACCATAATGGAGCAGAATCCTACTATGCTGCCAGGGGTTTCCGAGGCTCGCTAAGAGTCTAAATTTTGGTTGGAAAAGATTTGTATTTGCCAAGCTGGATTTTCCAAAGGTTATAAAATGATTTTATAGTACCGCTAATTATATTAGTGGTACTTTTTAAGTTGTGCTAACATGGCAATACTAGAGTTAGAGAATGGGGAGGAGAGTGCTATGAAAATAAATCAATTAATTGCGAACAATATTAACAAATTAGATGCAGCACTTCCGGCTGATCAATCGTTAGGAATTGCTGGTTTGTCCGGATCTGGTAAGACAACTTTTTGTCAAACCATTGGTGAAGAATCCAAGAAGCGTCTCGTTTCCTTATTGCCAAAGGCTGATTATCAGTATTTATTTCCTAATATAATGGAAACCAATTTTAGTGCTATCAAAATGGAAGAAATGCCACTTGTACTTTTTCTGGGAAGATCATCAATTTCTTCCAATCCGCGTTCAACAATTGGTACACATACTGGCGTATTTACAGAGATTCGTGTGGCTCTTGCTGAAAAGTATAATCTTTCTCCGGAAGTTTTTTCATTTAATAATCCGTTAGGCTGGTGTCCGGATTGTAAAGGACGCGGTACTACTAAAAATGTCGAATGTAAAAAGTGTAAGGGAAAGCGCTATAATCAAGAAGTTGAACAATATAGTATTGAATTATTTGATCAACCACATTGTATTTCCGATATCAACAACTTAAGCATGGAATCTATTTTATCACTAGCAGAAGTTTTACATATTAGCGAAGCGAAACAGCATATTCTCAAAAATATCATCAATATGAATATTGGCTACTTAACATTAAATCGAATCATGGGTACATTATCTGGTGGAGAATTAACGCGACTATACTTAGCAGAATTCATGGCAACCAGTGAAAATACCGTAATTATTATTGATGAAATCTCGGTTGGCCTGGATCACCAAACACTATTGAAAATTTTAGAACAGATTAAACAATTAGGCTATAACAACCAAATTTGGTTCATTGATCATTCTGACACCGTGCTAGATACAACGGATGACCAAGTATTCTTTGGCCCCGGCAGTGGGAAATATGGCGGGGAAATTGTAGAAGAATCACCACGTCCCAAACCAATCATTTGGGAAAGAAATAAGACTGTGCCAGCAGATTATTATCATTTTCAAGATCTTTACTTCCGTAATATTCAACTGGCTGAAATTCAAATACCCCAAAATAGACTTGTAACCGTTACGGGTGAATCCGGTTGTGGTAAATCTACGCTAGTCAATGAATGTATTGCCAAAGATTTTCAGAAGCGTTATCCCAAAGACAAACTAGTAATGGTCGGGCAAGATCGGAACCAATCGATTACTAGTCGTTCAACTGTTGCGACATTTCTTGATATTAAAAGGAAAATTACAAAATATAGTGAAGATATTGATGATCTATTCGAGCGTTCGATTGAAGATATTATTGATGAACTTCCAAATCAAGATATCGCACATCAACGGTTGAGTTTGCTGATTAAGCTGGGACTAGGTTATTTGACATTAGAAAGAAAAACTCGGGACTTATCGACTGGTGAATTTCAATGTGTTCATTTAGTTTCGGAGTTGTTTGCGAACTCAAGAAACCCACATACACTTTTCATTTTTGATGAACCTTCAAAAGGTTTATCACAAAATATTTTAAATCAATTCATTGATAGTGCCAGGGGAATACTAAATGATGAATCAGTTTCTATCATGATGATTGAACATAATCCCTATATGTTAGAAAGCTCTGATTTTATCGTTGATTTTGGTAAAAGAAAGATTGAACCTGTCACTCATCTTGAAGTTGTCAGTCATAACGAATATTTCCAGCTTAAAAATAAGGAAGTTATTGCACTTCCATCGCATATCACTTCGACACTCAAAGCGCAAAATGGGATTAATTATTTAAGAGAAAACCATATCGCCTATTTTAAAAATGCAGAAAATGTCTTTAAGGGCGGTATCTTAAAAAGCTTATCATCAATGGCTCGTTTAATTTACGGCGAATACGAATCTGACACCATTGCACCTGTCATTGCTATAGATTTTGAAAGACATTTGTATAGTCAATATAGTTTTCTCTATGAACTGGGCGGTGTGATCAACCATATTGTGGCGACGCATCCGACCAATAAAGATACGAGAAGCTTCGATTTCTATTCACAGGACAATCATTGTCCATCATGCTCAGGACGTCTTAAAATTGGAATATTTGATAAAGATCTTGTCATTCAGGACAAAACCGTTCCATTCTGGGATGGGCTATTTTATCCTGAAGTGATGGAAGTATTAAAATATTATCAATATCCAAAAATAGAGTTTCTATTTGAGGAAATTAAGAATGAGCTCGGGTTTGATCTGACGAAAAGTTACAACGAGATGTCAGAAGAAGAAAAGCATATTTTTTGGTACGGATATTTTGAAAAGACATTCTATGATAAAGCAGGCAAGACACAGAGGACCTGGGTAGGCTTTAATACCATCGTTGGTGGGTATATGGTCATTTCAAAATCAGTGATTAAAGAGAAAATGAAAGCATCAAAAGAAAAAATCACCTGTCCGATTTGTCATGGAACGGTACTTAATCATCATAAACAACTTATATTTGGTGATACAGATATTCGTGAAATAATCAATCAGCCACTCGATCAAGTGTTACAAATAGTTGGTGAGTTACCTGTACTCGTAAAGCTAAAGTCTATTGTTGGTGGCGATATGACTTTGACGGAAGATGTCTCCTTGCTGACAAGGGAAACACAAGTCGCATTGAAAATGTTTGAATTGGAACACGCCAGCTTTACAGGTTATGAAATGGTATTACAAAATGTCTTACCATTCTGGGGATGCATTAAAGACAATATCGAATCCATCAGCATCCATAATCAGGTTAGTATCTGTGATTTTCCTACTATCTATGAAACAAGGGAAACTATCATTGATAAGTATTTCACGAATGGTAAATACAAAAAACTAACGTATGTTTATGAAGCGTTTGGTTACAAAAAAATAGTCACTCAATTGAATAAAATTATTAAAAGTCATCCATGTCGATTCTGTAAAGGGAAGAAAGTCATTACAGAAGAGAATCTCCATGATGGCGTGTTTAAATTAACGATACCATGTGTGAGTTGTCAGGCAAGTGGTATCAATACTGAAGGCCGCAAGGAAATGGTTGAAGATATACCAGTAGTAACATGGTTAACGGGTAAAGTTAGGGATGTTGTTCCTGAAAGCTTGTATACAGAAGCTGTTGCTGATATTCCAATTTACAATCGTATTCGTGAGTTAAATAAACGGGATATGATGGCAGTTTATCGATGCCTTGAGCAAAATAATTAAAGTATTTCATTCCAAACACCATATTTTAGTGGAAATTGAATATAACTCCACTATTGATATAATAATGATAGACAATTATAGTCAATTACACATTATGCTTTTGAAAAAATAGGAGGATATTATGGGAAGATTAGTGCATTTTGAAATTCATGTGAGTGAAATGGAACGAGCGAAAAAGTTTTATGGTGAGGTATTCGGTTGGTCATTTCAAGACTGGAGCGAATATGCAGGTATGCCGTACTTTGGAGCGGTGACCGGCGATGAGAATGAGCCAGGGATCAATGGTGCTTTAATGCAACGTCAAGGTCCTCCCCCAGAACCAAACCAACCTTTAAATGGATTTGCATGTACCATGGGTGTGGAAAATTACGATGTCACGGAAGCCAAAATTATTGGGAATGGCGGCAAGGTCGCAATGGCCAAATATGCTTTGCCTGGTATGGCTTGGCAGGGATACTATATTGATACAGAAGGCAATATTATTGGAATTCATCAACCTGATGCGAATGCAAAATAGGTAGTACATAATCGCAAGAGAAAGGTAGAATCATCTGCCTTTCTATTTTTTTGCGGTCTTTTATTTTAAAGAATTTCCGATACCTATAAAAAGGTTTTAAAACTTGTAAGCAATAATATGTGTAAAAATGAATCCCTATTGCTAAAATAAAACGATGAGTAATCAAGATAGATCTTTTCCCGAAATAATTTTTTAAAAAATCAATCTTTTAATACCCTGGTCGAAAAAGTTTAGGAGGCATTAATTTGGAACAGAAGCATAAACAACCGAACTTAGAAGTCAGAGTCAAGAACATCATTGAAGTGGATGGATTAAAATTTAAAGATTTAAATAACAGTGGGAAATTAGAACCTTATAAGGACTGGCGTTTAAGTCCGGGAGAACGCGCAGAGAACCTTGTCTCATTGATGAATATTGATGAAAAAGTCGGGATGATGCTTATTAATACTCGCCAAATGGGTCTTTCTCAAAAAGATAAGAGTAAGACAAGCCATGATGGTTTGTTGGATGAAGGGATTGTCGAAAAGGGCGAGACAATTTTTGCTTTGGCAAAAGTATATGGTACAACGCATACGATTGAAAACATGCATTTACGCCACTTTATTCTAAGAGACAATTGGAGCCCATCTGAAATGGCAGAATGGGTGAATACCATGAATGAAGTATGTGAGGGGTCACGTCTTGGTATTCCGTGTTTAATCGCATCAAATTCAAGAAACGAAAATACAGAATTCATTTTTGGGATGAATGATGCGGCTGGGATTTTTTCCACATGGCCTGGAACGCTAGGACTTGCTGCAGCGGCAAAGGGCGATATCAAAAATGGCGGTGATGCCTCCCTTATTAGCCAATTCGCCCAAATTGCTCATGATGAATGGGATGCTGTGGGTTTAAGAAAAGGATATATGTATATGGCGGATACTGTTACGGACCCGAGATGGCAGCGGATATATGGTACATTCGGTGAAGACCCAGAATTTATAACTGATGCAATTGGCCGTATCATTGACGGCTTTCAAGGGAAGACCCTTGGAAATCATAGTATTTCAATGACGACCAAGCATTTTCCAGGCGGTGGACCAAGGGAAAATGGATTTGATCCCCATTATGAAGAGGGGAAATGGAACCTATACCCAACTCCAGGAAGCCTAGAAAAGTATCACCTGCCTTCATTTCGGGCAGCAGTCGAACACGGGACTTCTTCCATGATGCCATATTATTCGATTCCTAGTATTAGGAAAAGTGTAGAACAAGAATTCGAAGGGGAAGTCATTCCTTTCGAAGAGGTTGGTTTTACTTTTAATGAATATTTCTTAAATAAGATCCTAAGAGAAAAATTAGGGTTTAAAGGCTATATAAATAGCGATAGCGGCGTCACAAGTAAAATGAGCTGGGGGGTTGAAACCTTAAGCGAGGCGGAACGCTTTGCTAAAGCGATTAATGCGGGGACAGATCTTATTTCTGACACGAATGATATTGAAAACCTTAAAACAGCGATCGAAAATGGTTGGATTAGTGAAGAGCGTATTAATGAAGCAAATGTACGTCTCCTTACAGAAATGTTTGCTTTAGGATTATTTGATGATCGTACCTATGTTTCACCCGACCAGGCTGCTGAAGCAGTGAAAAACCCAGCTAACTGGGAAGCGGCATATGAAGCGCATAAAAAATCAGTAACCGTGCTTAAAAATCACAATCAAACCTTACCATTAACAGGTGAAAAGCTTGAGGGTAAGAAGGTTTATGTAGAGGTGTTCCATAAGGAACCGGAGCGGGCCACTTCTTATACAGAAAAAGCAAGACAGGAATGTCAAGAGCTTGGTCAATTTACTTTGACCGATAACCATAAAGAAGCTGACATAGCTTTCTTGTTTTTAAGTCCAAAATCCGGAGCTTATTTCAATGCGACACCAGGACTATTAGAACTTGAAATCTGTGAAGATAAAACGGTATCCGCTTTGGATGGTACTACCTATCAAGAAACGACTTTGACTGGTATGAACCATTTAAAGGAAGTAGCGGACAGTATCCATATTCGTGGTGGAAAAGTAATCATAAGCGTGAATGTCATTCTACCTTGGATCCTTGGTAATGTTGAACCTCTTGCAGATGTCTTAATCGCAGGATACGATACTTACTACAAGGCACATTATGAGGTAATTGCAGGCAATAGCCGTCCGGTAGGTGTTTTACCGTTAACATTACCAGCGAGTGAAGCAGTCATTGCGGTTGATGAAAATGGAGATTGCGTGTCAAGAAATGATGTACCAGGCTATGACAAGGACAAATATATGCCTGAAGGACTTACCTATGCATATAAAGATAGCGATGGTAATATCTATCAACTTGGTCATGGACTAACATTTTAATAATAGGTATTGATTAACTGTATATTCAAAATCATCATCTATCGCTCGAAAGGTATGGTATAATATCGTCAACTCAAAAGCGTTAAACCTTGAATATTGAGGGTTTAACGCTTTTTTATCCATTGTCATAAATGTAGGTGATTTATTTAATGATACATAATTATTTAGGTCAGAGTTTTCTTTATTTAGGAAACGAATATCCCATTCAGGTCTCTCAAGAAATAGATATCAAGCAAGACTATGTAGTGTTTGACGGGGATAAGTTAAATATATATGTGAAACAACTTGAAGATGAGAAAATAAAACAAGCATTAAAACGGTTTTATTATCAGCAATGTAAAACATTAGTAGAGAGAAGTATTCGTTCCTATCAAAGCAACTTTAAAACAAAACCAAGGTCTATTCGTATTACAGATAATAACAAGAACTGGGGAACTTGTGATTTCAGGCAGCAGTTAACATTCAATTGGAAGCTAGCGATGGCACCATTAAAGGTGATAGATTATGTAGTCGTTCATGAAATGTGCCATATGGTTCATCTGAATCATGATCGATCTTTTTGGCGACTTGTTGGAAAAATAATCCCCGATTATGTGCAAATGGAAAACTGGTTAGCATTATCAAGCTGGAAAATGACTGTCTAACTTAGTAAATTATTTCGTAGGAGGTTTTTAGATGGAGAATAACGATATATTAATTAGATTAAGATATGCATTGGATATAAAAAACACAGAAATGGTCGAGATATTTAAACAGGGCGGTATTGATGTAACCAAGGAAGAGGTACTTAAGATTCTTACAAAATCACCCGACAATTATGATGAAGATGATAATGGAAGTGAGTTTGCTGAGGATGAAGCGCACATAAAATGTAATAATAAGATGCTAGATTCCTTTTTAAACGGCTTTATTATTTTTAAAAGAGGAAAACAAGATTCAAACCCGGGAGAACCTGAAAGACCGGCGCAGCCTGTAAATGAGAGTGTAAATAATATTCTTTTAAAAAAATTGAAAATCGCACTGACATTAACTAGTGAGGATATAATTGAAATATTAAATGAAGCAGGTGTCCAGATAACAAAAGGAGAACTAAGCGCACTATTACGAAAGAAGGGACATAAGAATTATAAAGAATGCGGGGATAAATACGCCCGAAATTTCTTAAAAGGATTAGCACTAAAATATAGGGACTAGGCTGGAAAAATTTCTGGACAGGATTTGAATTTTGCTTAATATATGGGGAAATTATTATAGGATGCACTGAAATTTCCACTAAGTAAAATATGACAAACAAAGAAAAGGGGATAAAATGTCTGAAGAAATAAAAGAACCAGGATGGAACTTCGACAACAGTTATGCTCGTCTGCCAGAAATGTTTTTTACCAGCATCAACCCAACGCCTGTCCGCTTACCACAGTTAATTATTCTTAATAATCAACTGGCTGCTTCCCTAGGCTTGAATCCACAAGAGCTTGAAAATATAAATGGCCTAGCCGTGTTTGCGGGGAACCAGTTACCTGAAGGTGCTAAGCCGCTCGCCCAAGCATATGCCGGCCATCAATTTGGGCATTTTACTAAGTTAGGGGATGGACGGGCTATTCTGCTTGGCGAGCAGATTACCCCTAAAGGTGAACGGTTTGATATTCAACTCAAGGGTCCGGGGAGAACCCCCTACTCACGCGGAGGCGATGGTCGAGCATCTCTTGGCCCGATGCTGCGTGAATACATCATTAGCGAAGCGATGTATGCACTTGGGATCCCAACTACCCGAAGTCTGGCAGTTGTGACAACCGGTGAGGCAGTCCTCCGCGAAACCGCCCTGCCTGGTGCAATTCTAACTCGTGTCGCTTCTAGTCATCTGCGCGTGGGCACCTTTCAATACGTTGCTAAATGGGGCACAGTTGAGGAACTTCGGGTTCTTGCTGACTATACACTAGAACGCCATTACCCGAAGGTTGCCCTTGATGAGCGGCGTTATCTTTCATTACTCCAGGAAGTGATCAAACGGCAAGCTTCGCTCATTGCTAAATGGCAGTTGGCTGGATTTATCCACGGGGTGATGAACACCGACAACATGACGATTAGCGGAGAAACAATCGACTATGGTCCGTGTGCCTTTATGGATACCTATGACCCGGAAACTGTCTATAGTTCCATAGATACGCAAGGACGCTATGCTTTTGGCAATCAACCCTATATTGCTGGTTGGAATCTGGCACGATTTGCTGAAACCCTATTGCCGCTCATTCATGACAATCAGGAACAGGCTGTCCAACTGGCTCAGGATGAAATTTCAAATTTTATCGAGTTATATCAAAGCAATTGGCTAACTGGAATGAGAGCCAAGCTCGGACTATTTAACGAAGAGAAACAGGATGAATCTTTAGTTGAAGACCTCCTTAAAATGATGCAGATGTATAAGGCCGACTATACGAATACCTTCCGGGCATTAACTTTTGAAAAGCCGAAGGATACGGTCTTCAAGGATGCCCCGGAGTTTAAAAATTGGTATAAGCAATGGCAGGAGAGACTTGATAGACAGCAGGATTCGAGGGATTCTTCTAAACAATTGATGCGAAACAGCAATCCGGCGATCATCCCTCGGAACCACCGGGTAGAAGAAGCATTAGAAGCCGCAGTGAAACAAGAAGACTACAGTGTGCTGAAACGGCTGCTTGACATATTATCAACACCATACGCGCACTCCGAGGAACAATCTGAGTACTCGACACTGCCTGCCCAAACTGCCCAGCCTTACCGGACCTTTTGTGGGACATGAGGTTCACAAAATTATAACCCATAGAAAAAGGTTGGGAAGCGAGGAATACAGGGAGGGGAGACACGTGTTTATTTTAACTGAGAATGCCAAAACAGAACTGAAAAATAGGATGAAATTAGCGGATACAAAACCATTTATTCGCTTACAAATGCGAAAGAGTTGTTTTATGAAGGTGAAATTAACCTTAGAAGAAATAATTCGCCCAAATGATGCGGAAATTACTAAAGAGGAGCTGCATTTTATTATTGACAATGGGGAGTGCCATTACTTTAATAATAAAACATTAGATTTTATCCCGGATACAACAGGTTTTAAGCAATTTGAGATTATATAAAAAGAGTCTGATTTCCAGTGGAAATCAGGCTCTTTTTTGAAGCAAAATAAATCATTATAATATTGACAGAATAATGAACGAGGATGTACTATTAAATTGCCCTTAATATTTACGAATGGCATTCGACATTGTCGAACAAGAGGAGGATGGTTGTGTCAGAACGATTAATTCAGTCTGTTGAAAGAGCCGCTGATATCCTTGAACTATTTTTGGTGACGAAACCAGAACTAAGTATCAAGGAGATTAGTGAGAATTTAAACTTATCAAAAAGCACCGTCCACGGGATCATCAAAACCTTAGAACATAGAGGGTATCTTCAACAAAATCCTGAAGATTTAAAGTATAAGCCCGGGATAAAACTTTTTGAACTTGGTAATTTTGTCGGAAAACATCTCGATATTGGGCAGGTTGCCAGACCAATTATAAGAGACCTAGTCGATGAACTAAATGAAACCGTTCACTTAGTTACTTTACAACGTGATGAAATTATTTACATTGAAAAGGTAGAAGGCCATAGTACCCTTACAATCTATTCACATATTGGAAAAAGGGCTCCTTTTCATAGTACAGGCGTGGGAAAAGCAGTACTTGCCCATTTAAATGAAAGTGATGCAAATAGAATCTTATCTTCTATCAATTTGGATTCGTTTACAGAACACACAATCACAAATATTGAGAAGATTAAAGAGTTATTCCATACCATCCGTGAGCAAGGCTATGCGGTTGATGATGAGGAAATTGAGTTAGGGCTGAAATGTGTAGCTGCTCCTATCTTTAATCATCAAGGAAATGTAGTCGCTTCAATCAGCTGTGCTGCACCAAAAATGAGGCTTGATGAAATTAGGCTTCCAAAGGTCATAGCGGGGATTAAAAAAGCAGCAGCGGATATATCAAGAAGTTTAGGTTATCAAAGTAAAAACAACATATAGAAGAACTAGATGGAAAAAGTAAATACATTAATTTTTAGGAGGAGAATTATTTTGTCAAAAGTAAAAGTTGCCGTTCTTGGCTCAGGGAACATTGGAACAGATTTAATGGTCAAACTTGGACGTTCAGAATTATTAGAGTTAACAGCTGTAATTGGAATTGACCCGCAATCAGATGGATTACGTCGTGCCAGAGAATTAGGTTATGCAGGGGTTGCTACAGGGATTGATGGTTTTCTTGCAGACCAAACATTAGAAGCTGACATCGTATTTGATGCAACTTCGGCCAAGGCTCATCTTTATAATGCAAAAGTATTAAAAGAAGCTGGAATTAAAGTAATTGATATGACTCCTGCCGCTGTTGGTCCATATGTATGTGCTGCCGTAAATATTGACGAACATTTAGATAAAGATAATATCAATTTAATTACCTGTGGCGGTCAAGCAACCATACCAATGGTCCATGCAGTTAACCGTGTCGCTCCAGTAGAATATGCAGAAATCGTTGCGACGATTGCCAGCCTTAGTGCTGGTCCTGGAACACGTGCAAATATCGATGAATTTACTGAAACCACATCACTGGCTATTTCAAAGGTTGGCGGTGCTAAAAAAGGAAAAGCAATTATGATTTTAAACCCTGCAGAACCGCCAATTATGATGCGTGATACCGTTTATACACTTGTTGAAGAAGGAAAAATGGACGAAGCAGCAATAAGAAAATCCATTGATGAAATGGCTGAAGTTGTTCAATCCTATGTACCCGGCTATCGACTACGGACCGAACCTATTTTCGAAGGGAATAAAGTAACCATCTTCCTTGAAGTAGAAGGTGCTGGAGATTACTTACCTAAATACGCAGGAAACCTAGATATCATGACATCTGCTGGTGTTAAAATTGCCGAAGCGTTTGCAAAAAAACTATTATTGAAAGCAACAGTTTAAGCTGTAGAAAGGGGTAAATAAAAATGACAAATGAAAGAGATATTCTTATCACTGAGGTAGCCTTACGCGATGGAAGCCATGCCATCAATCATCAATATACAGTGGAGCAAGTACTTAAAGTGACAAAGGCATTAAACGATGCAAATGTTCCATATATTGAGGTTTCACATGGGGACGGATTAGCAGGTTCTTCCTTACAGTATGGACTTTCACGTACAAATGAAATGGAATTAATTGAAGCAGCTGTTTCTGTTGCCGATAAATCTAAAATTGCTGTTCTATTATTACCGGGTATCGGTACATTGCATGAATTAAAAGAAGCAGCTAATTTAGGGGCAAAAATGGCTCGTATTGCGACACATGTCACAGAAGCAGACGTGGCACCACAGCATATTGCTTACGCAAAAGAACTTGGGATGGAAACTGTAGGTTTCTTAATGATGAACCATATGGCACCTGTTAATAAGTTAGTTGAGCAGGCAAAACTAATGGAAAGCTATGGAGCGGACACTGTCTATGTGGTTGACTCTGCAGGATACTTACTTCCTGATCAGGTTCGCGAACGTATTCGTGCCCTAAAACAATCGATTGGCGTTAATGTTGGATTCCATGGCCATAACAATCTATCGCTTGCCATGGCAAATACACTTGCCGCCATCGAAGAAGGAGCTACTCGTATTGATGGCAGCGTTCGTTGCCTTGGTGCCGGTGCCGGTAATACACAAACTGAAGTACTTGTTGCAGTTTGTGAACGGATGGGAATTAAAACAGGGGTAGATTTATATAAAATGATGGATTTATCTGAGGATATTGTCGCACCACTTTTACAAGTACCACAAGAAATTACCAAAGATAGCCTTACACTTGGATATGCCGGTGTTTATTCAAGCTTTGCGCTTCATGCAAAACGTGCGGCTGCAAAATTCGGTGTAGATTCACGTGATATCTTAATTGAATTGGGCAAGCGGAAAGTAGTTGGCGGTCAAGAGGATATGATCGTTGAAGTAGCAGCAGAAATTGCTAAAAACAAATCAAAAATCGTTTTGGCTTAATATTTTTAGCTAATTAAAAATAGATTAATAGGGTCATAGAGGCATGTGCAAGTAAATAAAGTCCAAGTTGGACAAGTTTACTTGCTTTTTTCTATTAGAAAAACAGTGGAAAATTGACATCAATGATTAGAAATATTACACTCAAATCTTGGAGAGGTAGATCGAAATATTATATGGACTGAAGGAGATTGGATTATTTGAAAAAAACTGAAGAAAAAAGTACGTTACCGGAAAATTATGAGGAATTAAAGAAACAAGCCAGTCGAACATCTAATTGGAGAGAGCGTTTAGATGCGGTTGAAGAGTTAGGAAATTGGAAGAACAAACATGTTATCGATATACTCATACGAATCATGAATAATGATACAGTCTTTAAAGTTCAAGATGCGGCATTCCGAAAGTTGAAAAACTTAGGAGAAGATGTACAATTACCGCAAAAGAAAAAAGGCGAATTTATTAAAGATATAAATAAAATTTTGTTAAGAATTAAGAAAAGTCTTCCTGAAGGTCATAGCTTTGAAGAATTTAAAGAGAAAGTAAAGAAGATGAGACTTGATGTGTATGATACCTACGAAGGAAATAAGGGTTCTGATTTTGATCATTGGCTAGAAAATATATGGGTCTCTTTTCCGAATAAGTAGAATCCCTTTTTATATCAGAGCATATTTCAAATAAAAAACAACACTTGGGCAAAAAGTGTTGTTTTTTTATTTGAAATTAACGTTCCCGTTCTTTCAGCTTCCTATGCAATTGATTCAAACGCTCCATTAATTGTGTGTATTCCTCGAGTTCAATATTACAAGATTGTATTTTGTTACTGATTGTTTTTATAATCGCCTGCTTTTCATCTTGTGCTTTCTTTTGTAAATAGATATAGACCCTTCGTTCATCTGCTTTTGAACGTTCCTTTCTAATCCATCCGTTTGCTTCCATCCTTGTAAGCATCGGGGTTAATGTTCCCGTCCCTAAACTTAATATTTCTCCTATTTCTTTTACCGTTACACCATCTTTTTCCCATAATGCTAATTGCACTAAGTATTGAGGATAGGTTAACCCAAAGGGCTGAAGTGCATTAGAATATAATTTATTGAATTCACTTGCTGTTTCGTAAACCGCAAAGCATAGTTGGTTTTTTAACGACATGAAGTTTTCCACGATGATCACCTTACTTTAACTAATTATGACAATAACTTTTTTATATCCTTCTCAATTCGGCTTGGCTCCGTCGTTGGTGCATAACGTTCAATCACCTGACCATTAGGGTCGACAAGAAACTTTGTGAAATTCCATTTGATATTTTTGGATAGGGCTCCTGGTTTCTTGTTTTTTAAATGAGTAAAAAGCGGATCAGTATTCGTGCCATTTACATCAATTTTTGCAAAAATCGGGAAGGTTACCCCATAGTTTAATTGGCAAAACTGAGTCGTCTCATCAATATTAGAAAATTCTTGATTGGCAAATTGGTCACATGGGAAACCTAAAATCTCTAAGCCAAGCTCATGGTATTTTTCATATAATTCTTGAAGTCCTTTGAATTGAGGTGTCAACCCGCATTTACTAGCAGTATTGACAATTAATAATGGTTTACCCTCATAATCCATTAAAGATTTTTCCTCGCCATTAGTCATCTTTACACTAAAATCATATATTGTTGTCATTTAAGCATCCTCCTTGGATTATCAAAAGGTTTTATTTAATTTAATCGTCTACGATTTAATCTTACACGATTTAATTAAAAGTGGCAAGTTGAATATATTAATAACAAGATGGATAGCTGAAAATATAAAAGAGAACGATAAAGGTGAAAAGGAGGTTTTGCAGATGGATTTAAATTTATTTAATAATAAAAATGATGAAGAAAAGAAAATTCTAAAAGACGTTCTTGAGGATTCCATCGCAACAGAAGAAAGTCTAATGCGGGAATATCTTATAACAGCAGAGCGAATTCATGATGATGATGAACTAAAAGAACGCCTCGAAAACTTTGCCGAAGGAAATGCGAAACGAACCAAACAGCTGATTGATGAATTGAATGATATTAAAGAATAGGAAAATAATGTGCTCATCTGATGGTAGACTAGGATGAGCCTTATTCATTTTTATCGTTGCTCTGATTACCGCTATTATCCAAACATAAACCTTCTCTTTATATACCAAAATAAGATGGTTCACTTATTCATTCCAAAGGAGTTGGTTGTGTTGAAATGGCACAAAACGATGCTTTCAATGATTCAACAGCGCCAAGATAAAAAGGTTGCGTTAGCTGTTGACACTTCCACGAATGAGGCCCCAAGCATTTTAATCAATAACATAGTAAAACTGTTTGAGCAACTAAAGCCAGATACCATTCTGGTGCAAGCTGACTTTAAAATTAGGAGTACTTCAACAGTCAAAAGTGATACAATTAAATACTATACACATGGGAAGTCTTCATATACTTTGGTGCTTGAGTGGGCAAAGGAAGAAAATATCGATACGCTGTTTTACATTACCGATGTAACAGGTTTTATTGCGGAAGAAATTGACTCGGTTAGTTTTGAAATGATTTGGCTTGTACCTGGTGCTATCTTACCAAGGGTTCCTTTTGGTAAAGCAATTAAGGTTGCTTGAAAAGAAATCCCTCACGTCAAGTGGGGGATGAATTCGTTCGAAATGGAGTTTACGATGAAAGAATATTATTATGATAAATTATTGGGGATTAAAACGGGAGGGGACCAAAATGGATTTAATAAGTCTTTTCACTACCATCGTTATGAACCCACACCCTATAGTGCGCTAGAAGAATTATTTAACAACTATCAATTGACTAGCAGCGACCGAATTGTTGATTTTGGGTGTGGTAAAGGGCGACTTAACTTTTTTATTCATTATCACTTTCGTTCAACGGTTGTTGGCATTGAAATGAATGAAGAATTCTATCAGGAAGCAATCGAAAACCAAAATAGTTATTTAAAGAAGACTAAAACAATTGATAGCCCTATTCATTTTTATTGCTGTCTTGCCGAAGATTATCAGGTTGATCAATTGGACAATCGATTTTACTTTTTTAATCCATTTTCCATTCAAATTTTTATGAAAACCATTAATAATATATTACTATCGGTTGAAAAATTCCAAAGAAATATTGAACTGATTTTATACTACCCTTCAGAAGATTATATTTATTATTTAGAAAATGATACCTCTTTTGATTTGAAAAAGGAAATTACGCTTCCTTACTTTTATGAGCATAATTCTAATGAAAGATTTTTAATTTATCAGTTAACAGTTTCACGATAAGTTAGGAATTTCATTAATTCCGCATCTAAATCATTTGTGTATACTAAATCAAGCATTTGTACAGAAATGATGAGATAACGACTGTTACTTCCTTTTAAATAGCTATAGATAATCTGCGCTGCATCTATCTCATCCTTGTTGATTTTTTTTGCTGATATTTCTTTATTAGTTTTAAAAGTAGTTAATATAGTGGTCTTGATGGCTTCACGCAAAGTTTCCAGCTCAGACCATTGATATTTTTCACGAAAGAGTATCTTGTTTTTCTTGATCAGGAATAGCTTAAAAGTCTTATCTGTTAAGGATTCGATAACGACCATATTCTTATCGCTTTCCGTAAATTCAATCACTTTTTCTTTATTGAGTAGCGAGTGAATGGTCTCTAATATGTCCCTGTATTTTACAGCTTCTTCAAATTCGAATGTTTCTGAGGCCTCTATCATTCTTCGCTCAAATACTTCCAATAGGCTCGTATCCTTGCCTTCAAGTAATCCGATGATTTTGTTTATGCTGTCATTGTACTGGTCGAGCGCTGCCCCTCCCAAACACATACCGATGCACAACCCTAAGGAGTAGTTTAAACATGGAGTATTCTTGTTTGAAGGAGTGCTGCAGCTTATCTTATAGAAGTCCTTTATCGCTTGAAGTGCCCTTTCCACTGTATGTTTACTTGTATAAGGCCCAAAGTAGAGACTATTTGGCTTATCAGGGTTACTGCAAATTTCAATTTTTTGATAACCGTCATCCATTTGAATCCCGATGTAGATATAGGCTTGAGGACTTTTCATCATCCGATTAAAAATAGGCTTTATTTCCCTGATTAATTGACATTCAAGCATGAAGGCTTCAAATTCTGTATCTGTGAGAATATAATCAAAATCCTTTAGACTTGCTTTAAGCTTAATGATTTTTTTAGAGTGAGCTTGGGAATTTTGGAAGTAGGACCGCACACGATTTTTAAGATTCTTTGCTTTCCCTACATATATAATCTGTGCTCTGGAGTCCTTCATAAGATACACTCCCGGGGAAGAGGGGAGATTTTTTACTTTCTCTTTAAGTTCCATATGAAATCCTCCATTCTCCTAATATTTTATCAAAAAAAAAGATGCCCTACCTTCTTCATCTGTTAACAAAGATGAGAAAATGGACACTTTTCTTATATTATCGGATACCTTTCATGTAGCCTTGAATCTTAGGTGCCAACACTAAAAGGATAATTCCTAGGACGATTGATGCTCCGCCGATTACACCAAAGTAGGTCATTTCTGTTTCAGGTGTGTAGAATTTAACTACTTGTGCATTTAGTGCTTGTGCAGCAGCACTTGCTAAGAACCATAGGCTCATCGTTTGTGCTGAGAAGGCTGCAGGTGCTAATTTTGTTGTGGCTGATAATCCGACAGGTGACATACACAATTCACCAAATACAACAATTAAATAGCTAAGAACAAGCCACATTGGGTTTACCAATGAATCCGAACCGCCAAAATAGGCTGGGATAAGAATCACTAGGAATGACAAACCAGCAAATAATAATGATAATGAGAACTTTTGAGGTATTGATGGCTGACGCTTTCCTAATTTAACCCATAACCAAGCAAATACAGGAGCGAATATGATAATAAATAACGGATTTAAAGATTGGAACCATGCAGGTTTAATTTCGATACCAGCAAAATGTAATTGCGTACGTGTATCTGCATAGCTTGCAAGGATGGTTGAGCCTTGCTCTTGAATGGACCAGAACATTACGGCAGCAATAAATATCGGAATATAAGCAATGATCCTTGAACGTTCAACCGCAGTTGTTTTTGGACTGCGATACATCACTACAAAGTAAATTGTTGGAATTAAAATACCTAGGAAAGTAACGATATTAATAAAGCTAGCAAAAGTTAAAAGTCCTTTTGGAATTAATACTGCACATAAAGCAGCAATAATAATGACAGCTAGTCCAAAAATAGTGAAGGTCTTTTTCTTTTCTGCAGGTGATAGTGGATTGGAGATCATCGTTCCTGCTAGACCTAGATTTTTTTTCTTTGTTAGACCGAAGACGATTAATCCAAAGAACATCCCTACAGCTGCAATCGCAAATCCAATGTGGAAGTTGGCTATAGACCCAACGATTAATGGGGATAAGAATGCTCCCAAGTTAATACTCATATAGTAAATTGTGAAACCTGCATCACGGCGTTCGTCCTTTTCACTGTACAATTCACCTACAGCGGAAGAAACATTTGGTTTAAGCATCCCAGTACCAAGGACAATCAATACCATGGAAACAAAGAACATAGAAACACTGCCCGGAACAGCAAGTGCAATATGTCCAAACATAATTAAGATTCCACCGTAAAATACAGCTTTTGAAGAACCGAAGATTCGGTCAGCCATCCAGCCGCCAATTATACCGGACATATAAACAAGTGATCCGTATATGGACATGATTGAAAGTGCAAGATTCTTATCAATGCCCAAGCCGCCTTTTGAAACTTCATAGTACATATAGAATACAAGGATGGCCCTCATACCATAGTAAGAGAAACGCTCCCAGAATTCGGTAAAGAAAAGTGTAGATAGTCCTTTAGGATGTCCGAAAAATCCTGTTTGAGGGACACTATCCACAATTTTCTGTCTATTAATGTTTGACATGTTATTACCTCCCTTTTATTATACTATAATACTTTCTAGAGTTTTGAATTGTCAAAAACTTTTTTTGGAAAATAAGTTATAAAAGGTTATAAACATTGCTATTACTGAATTTCAGGCAGTTGTTTTTTTAAAAGAAAGTTTTTTTGAAATAGTAAATGATTTCTGACTAAAGTGAACTTTCGTTATAATAGAATAATAGAAATATGATCATTAACAGAGGGGGAAAGGAGAGTTAAATTAATATGAGTGCCTGACACCACAGATGAACAAATGTCCATCTGTGGTGTCAGGCATTTTTTTTCAAAAATAGGCATAATACGAATTGACATTGACGTTGCGTAAAGGTGTATCGTTGCTTATGAGGGGGTTAGCGAATGGAGTATACGGTGCAGAAATTAGGAAGTCTAGCGGGTGTAAGTACTAGAACACTTCGGTATTATGATGGGATTGGAATTCTTAAGCCGGCCAGAATTAATTCGTCAGGATACCGAATCTATGGTCAAGCGGAAGTGGACCGACTTCAGCAAATTTTATTCTACAGGGAATTAGGGATTAGTTTAGAAAGTATAAAAGAAATTGTTACAGCACCTTCTTTTGATGGGGCTGCTGCACTTAGAGATCATCGTGAAAAACTTCTCGAGAAAAAGGAACAATTAGAAATGTTAATAGCGAATGTGGATAAATCAATCGCAGTAACAGAAGGGAGAATGAAAATGTCAAACAAAGAAAAGTTCGAGGGCTTTAAGAAGAAAATGATTGATGAGAATGAGAAGAAATACGGAAAAGAAATTCGGGAAAAGTACGGGGAAGAAACAGTTAACAAGTCAAATGCCAAACTACAAAATATGACACAAGCGCAATATGACGAGGTTACTAAGCTAGCCGAACAGGTCATAGAAACTTTGGCGGAGGCCTATAAAACTGGGGACCCAGCAGGGGATTTAGCACAAAAGGCTGCGGACCTCCATAAGCGATGGTTAAGCTATTATTGGAATGAATATAGTAAGGAAGCACATGCAGGTCTTGCGCAAATGTATGTGGATGATGAACGATTTACTGCTTATTATGACAAGGAACAGCCTGGTACTGCTGCGTTTTTAAGGGATGCCATTCAAATTTATACTGGGATGAAGAATTAATTTTTTTAATAGGAACTAGAGATAAATCTATGAGTGCAAAAATGAATATAAAAAAACATATAAATATTGAGATTCCCTGTAAGGCTGCGATAGTCTTACAGGTTTTTTTATATTGTTTTATTATTTTAATATTTAAAGAATAAAGTTGCTTTACTCATTATAAAAAACACCTTATTACATTAACGCGGCTAAGTACTACTGGGAAATTTTGAACTTTTTTCACGTAATTGACAAATTTGGGTGATACCACTAAAGTAATATATGTCATAATAATTTTAAAATTTACTATATTATTATATTTCTGATTAAAGGGAATACATAAATTAATCCGTGTACAGGTAGGTGTAAGTGTGGAAAAGAATCCTATTCTTCGCATAAAAGACTTAAAGGTATCATTTCAAACAGGGAAAAAACTTGTACCTGCAGTTGATGGCATCAGTTTCGAATTAAAGGACGGAGAGATTCTAGGGATTGTCGGTGAATCGGGGAGTGGTAAAAGCGTCACCTCGTTAGCGACCATGGGGCTGATTCCTTCTCCACCAGGAAAAATTGAGAATGGCGAAATTATTTTTGAGGGAAAAGACCTGAAAAATCTTTCTGAAAAAGAGTGGCGGAAAATCCGAGGTAATCAAATTTCAATGATATTTCAAGAGCCAATGACATCATTGAATCCACTGTTTACGATTGGAAATCAGTTAATGGAAGCAATCCGACTACATACAGACCTTTCAAAGCGAGAGGCAATTGTACGCAGTATCGAATTATTAAAACTGGTTGGGATTCCAAGAGCAGAAGGAATCCTAAAAGAAAATCCACACCAGCTTTCTGGCGGTATGAGACAACGGGTAATGATTGCCATGGCAATGGCGTGCAATCCTAGGGTGCTGATTGCAGACGAGCCAACAACCGCACTTGACGTTACCATCCAAGCACAAATTCTTGCCTTAATGAAGGATTTAAATAAAAAGACAAATACAACGATCATTCTCATTACCCATGATTTAGGAGTTGTCGCGGAAATATGTGAACGTGTAATCGTCATGTATTCGGGGCAAATCGTAGAGCAGGGTGATGTAAGAACGATACTCAAAAATCCTCAGCATCCCTATACAAAGGGCCTATTAAAATCCGTTCCTGATTTAAGAGGGAAAAAAGACCGGCTTTATAGTATTCCAGGCACAGTTCCAACTCCAGGGTCGATTCATAAGGGCTGCCGATTCGCCGCCAGGTGCACAGAGGTCTTCGCGGAGTGCCAGGAAGAAACACCAGATTTATTTAAAATGGAAAAAGACGGACATGAAGTGCGTTGTTTCCTACATACATTGAAGAAGGGAAGTGCCAGCCATGTCGGAGTTACTTCTTGAAGTTAATGGGTTAAAAAAGTACTTTCCGATTACAGGCGGCCTTTTTGGAAGGAAACAAGGCGAAGTCAAAGCTGTGGATGATGTATCTTTTTATGTTAGAAAAGGAGAAACATTGGGCATAGTTGGTGAAAGCGGCTGCGGTAAATCTACCACTGGCCGACTCCTGATGCGATTGATTGAGGCAAGTGAGGGCAGGATTGTTTTTGAAGATCAAGAGATTACTAGTATGTCAAAATCTGAATTAAGAAAAACGCGCCGAGATATTCAGATGGTATTCCAAGACCCCTATGCATCGCTTAATCCAAGGCATTCTATCGAACAGATTCTTGAAGAGCCACTGATTGTTCATGGAATTGGGACAAAAGAGGAACGCCAAAAGCAAGTGAGAGAAATGCTGGAAGTGGTTGGCTTAAGCAGTTACCATGCCAAACGATATCCGCACCAATTTAGCGGTGGTCAGCGTCAACGGATTGGGATTGCGAAAGCGTTAATGACCAAGCCAAAATTAATCATTGCTGACGAGCCTGTGTCAGCACTGGACGTATCCATCCAGGCACAGGTTCTTAACCTGATGAAGGATATTCAAAAGGAATTCCAACTTACATACATATTTATCGCGCATGATTTAGGTGTAGTCCGCCATATTAGTGATCGTGTGGGTGTGATGTATTTAGGAAGATTAATAGAGTTAGCAGAAAGTGAAGATCTATATGAAAATCCGAAACATCCATATACAAAAGCGCTGCTTTCGGCTGTACCCATACCAGATCCTGATATAAAGAGGGAAACGATTTTAATAGAAGGGGAACTTCCAAGTCCTGCTAATCCTCCTTCTGGCTGTGCCTTCCATACACGCTGCTCACAAGTGATGGACATTTGTAAAAAAACTAGACCAGTGGAGCAAGATCTTAACGGTCATTTTGTCGCATGTCACTTATATAACAAGTGATTTGCAGCATCTATGATAAAAAAACAAAAATATAAGGGGGCAAAAAATTGATGAAGAAGAGATCTTTTAAACTGCTGTTAATAGCTTTATTAGCCATCAGTATGTTTTTAGTTGGCTGCAGCAGTAAAACGAATGAAGAAGCAGGAGGCAAGAAGGATCCTGCTGCTGGAAGTGAATCAAAAAAAGATACACTCGTATATGGTCGTGGTGGAGACTCTACATCTTTAGATCCTATCACAACAACTGAAGGTGAAGCATTCAAAGTAACAGAAAACATTTATGAAACATTGCTTCAATATGGTGATCAGGATACCACTATTAATCCGGGACTTGCTGAGAAGTGGGAAGTTACTCCAGATGGTTTAACCTACACATTCCACCTGCGTCAAGGAGTTAAATTCCATGATGGTACTGATTTTAACGCTGATGCGGTTGTATTTAACTTTGACCGCTGGATGAATGGTAATGCCGATAGCTTCCCTTATTACACTATGTTTGGTGGATATAAAAAGGATGAGGGTCACGTAATTAAAGAAGTTAAAGCAGTAGATGCAAATACCGTTCAATTTGTGCTAAAACGTCCACAGGCACCGTTCCTTAAGAACCTGGCTATGTCTCCGTTTGGTATTGCAAGCCCTGAGGCTGTTAAAAAATACGGTGACAAGTTTAGACAAAATCCAGTTGGAACAGGTCCATTTAAATTTGTTGAGTGGAAAGAGAACGATACAATTACGCTTGAAAAGAACCCTGACTACTGGCAAAAAGGCTTACCTAAGTTAAATAAAGTTATTTTCCGTGTAATTCCTGAAAATACTGCACGTTTAAACGCTCTTGCTAACGGCGAGATTGACGTCATGGATGGATTAAATAATTCAGATGAGGCGACTGTTAAATCAAATGCTAACCTCCAAGTGATTGAACGTCCATCAATGAACGTTGGCTACATCGGTTTAACAACCACTCGTAAACCATTTGATAATAAACTCGTTCGTCAAGCGATTAACTATGCTGTCGATAAAAAATCAATCATTGATGCATTTTATGGTGGAAAAGCACTTCCTGCTGTCAATCCAATGCCGCCTTCCATCGAAGGCTATAATAAGGCAGTTGAGCCGTATCCATATGATTTAGAAAAAGCTAAAGCATTGTTAAAAGAAGCTGGGTATGAAAAAGGATTTGCAATTGACCTATGGGCAATGCCTGTAGCTCGTCCTTATATGCCTGAAGCACAAAAAGTTGCCGAAGTTATTCAAGAGAGCTTAAGCAAAATCAATGTTAAAGCCAAAATCCAATCTGTGGACTGGGCTACTTACTTAGACAAAGCAGCAAAAGGCGAATTTGACATGTTCATGCTTGGTTGGACAGGGGATAATGGTGACCCTGATAACTTCTTATACACATTGCTTGATAAGGACAGCATTGGAAGTAATAACTACTCCCAGTACAGCAATGACAAATTACATGACGTCCTAATTAAGGCACAAACAGAAATCGATCAAGCAAAGCGTAATGCACTATATGAAGAAGCACAAGTAATCATCCATGACGATGCTCCTTGGGTTCCACTTGTTCACTCAACTCCGCTGTTAGCAGCAGGGAAAGACGTGACAAATTACTTACCACACCCAACTGGATCAGAAGCACTGACAAAAGTTGAATTTAAATAATAATGGCTGAAAGGGGAGGGAGCTTAGCCTCCCCTTTTGTTAACTAGACCATCCAGTCTTTTTCGTAAAAAAATTGTTTAGCCGAAGCATCTTTTCAGGTGCTAACGCTTTTCAGTGAGGTGAAAAATTTGTTTACTTATACAGTCCGCCGTGTGTTTTCTTTAATACCCGTTTTAATCGGGATGACTCTGGTGGTATTTGCAATCATCCATGCTATACCAGGGAATCCTGCGCAGGTAATTCTGGGGCAAAGAGCAACCGCAGAATCTATTGCCACGTTAACAAAAGAATTAGGGTTGAACAGGCCTTGGTACATACAATACGCAGATTATATTAATTCTTTACTTCATGGGGATTTAGGAGTTTCATTACGGACAAGGGGTCCAATTAACGAAGAAATTTGGTCCTACTTAGCTGCCACTGCAGAATTAACAGTAGTAGCCATGTTAATTGCCATTATTGTTGGGGTAAATGCTGGCATTGTCAGTGCATGGTTCTCTAAATCATGGTTTGATTATATTGCCATGGTCCTTGCCCTTATTGGGGTATCACTGCCTATTTTTTGGCTTGGTTTAATGGAGCAATGGGTATTTTCCATTGAATTAGGCTGGCTTCCAACGACAGGGAGAGAGAATGTTCGAGACCCCGTTGCAGCAATTACTCATTTTTATTTAATTGATACGCTTATACAAGGAAGACCTGATCAGTTTATAACGGTATTAAAACATTTAGTCCTACCTAGCATTGCACTAGCGACCATTCCAATGGCGATTATTGCCAGAATGACCCGCGCAACCATGCTGGAAGTAATGAAGTCAGATTATGTCCGTACAGCAAGAGCAAAGGGACTGAGTATGTTCTGGGTAGTGTATAAGCATTCCTTAAAAAATGCTGTTATCCCAGTGCTTACGATCATCGGATTGCAAACTGGTCTTTTACTCGGAGGAGCCATATTAACGGAAACCATCTTTGGCTGGCCGGGAATCGGGAGATATCTATATGATGCAATCGGCTATCGTGATTATCCAGTGATCCAGTCAGGGATATTAATCATTGCGGCAATTTTTGTACTCATTAATTTAGTTGTGGATCTATTATATGTGTTTGTTGATCCACGAATTAAATATACCAAGTAGAGGAGGGGGATTTGAAAGTGGCGGAACTTGCAAAAAGACCGGCAAATATTGCAACGATAATTGTTGAAGAAAAGCTGACACCTCCCTGGAAGGAAGCATGGATTTCATTTTATAAAAATAGATTAGCACTAGCAGGTCTAGGAATTGTTGTCTTTTTTATCATAATTGCTATTATCGCTCCTATTATTGCTCCATATAGTTTTAAAGACCAAGTGCTGGCTGACCGAATGCTCCCGCCCTCAAGTAAGCATTGGTTTGGGACAGACGATTTTGGCCGCGATATTTTTTCTCGTATTGTCTATGGTGCAAGAATATCCTTGTGGGTTGGCTTTTTCTCAGTCTTAGGTTCAGTTGTAGCAGGGACATTACTTGGAATTGTCGCTGGATATTACGGCCGCTGGGTTGATGCAATTATCTCACGTATTTTTGATATTATGCTTGCCTTTCCAAGTATTTTATTAGCGATTGCTGTTGTATCTATTTTAGGACCATCACTCCAAAACGCATTGATTGCAATTGCGGTGATTAATATCCCGAACTTCGGTCGACTTGTTCGCTCAAAAGTATTAAGTGTGAAACAAGAAGAATATATTATGGCGGCACGTGCCGTCGGAATGAAAGACACACGAATTCTACTTCGCCATATTTTACCTAATAGTATATCACCGGTCATCGTCCAAGCGACATTAGCAATTGCGACAGCCATTATTGAGGCAGCGGCTCTAGGTTTCCTTGGAATGGGGGCACAAGCACCGACACCTGAGTGGGGGAAAATGCTAGCCGATTCCAAAAATTATATCACCCAAGCACCCTGGACGCTTTTCTTTCCCGGGGTTGCCATTATGCTGACCGTACTTGGATTCAACTTAATGGGAGATGGACTGAGGGACATCCTTGATCCGAAAATGAAGCAATAGATATTGAGACTCCTATGTGGGTCTCTTTCTTTTTCTTTTGGTGTCAGGCACCGATAACTTTAATAATTAATAATTGTCTAATATCTGAAAATAGCATTATAATTATGACTAATAATTTGTTTTATTTTAATGGGGGTTTGGAGTATTTTGGAGAACAGGGATAAGAGCATTGTTTTTATCGGTTTTATGGGTGTTGGAAAAACTACGATTGGTAAGCTAGTTGCGAGTAAACTAAATCGCGATTTTATAGATATTGATGAAGTAATTGAAAAAGAATACCACATGCCAGTGTCCAAAATATTTACTGAATTTGGTGAGACTGAATTTAGAGATAGAGAAAAAAGTTTAATTGCAAATCTAGCAAAGCAGCCACAAAAGGTTATTTCTGTCGGCGGCGGAGCCTTCCTTCAAGAAGAGATTAGAGAGATATGTTTAGAATCTTGTATTGTTATTTTTATCGAACTGTCTTTGGAAGCCTGGAAGGATCGATTAGGATTGATTATCGACAGCCGCCCCGTTTTAAAAGGAAAGTCAGTTGAGGAAATGGAAGAGCTATTTTACAAAAGACAGGATATTTATATTAACCATCATTTGAAGATTTCAACGGATAGCAAGGATGCAAATGAAATTGCTGACCAAATTATTGTCGAATTACATTCAATTTAGGTGAAAATCGGCAGCAAAGCTTATGGAGGATGGGACAAGGAGTGGGAACAAATGACTAAAACTGTAACGGTTAGAGATATCGTCATTGGGGAAGACACGCCAAAAATCTGTGTCCCCTTGGTGGGAGAAACACTTGCACAAATAAAGGAAGAAGCCGAATTTCTAAAAACAATTGACTTAGATTTGGTAGAGTGGCGGGTCGACTTTTTTGACAAGGTAGAAGAGATTGAGCAGGTGAAAAAGGCTCTTGTTGAAATTCGCACGCTCCTGCCTAATACACCACTCATCTTTACTTTTCGAAGTCATAAAGAAGGCGGCAATAAGGAAATATCCACTTCCTTTTATTTTCAATTAAATAAGACGGCCGCTGAAACTGGCATGGTGGATATTATTGATGTCGAGCTATTCAATGATGAACAGGAAGTCCTAGCAATAATAGAAAAGGCGCATGCAAAAAATGTCTTTGTCATTATTTCAAACCATGATTTTGAGAAGACGCCTACAAAAGAGGAAATTATCTCGCGGTTAAGGAAAGCACAAGCGTTAGGTGGAGATATTCCAAAAATTGCAGTAATGCCAACTAGTGCAGCCGATGTGCTAACCCTCTTAGATGCAACTAATACAATGAAGGAACAGTATGCGGACCGGCCGTTTATTACCATGTCTATGGCAGGTAGAGGGGTCATAAGTCGATTGGCAGGCGAAGTATTCGGGTCTGCAGTTACGTTTGGGGCAGCAAAAAAAGCCTCAGCCCCCGGACAGGTAAATGTGAAGGAATTGCGAAGTGTTTTAAATCTGTTACATGAAAGTCTATAAAAATAGCAAAAGCACTCAAAATGAGTGCTTTTGCTATTTTATAGGGTGGCGGGCACGAATAATTGCCAATCGTTCCCGTCTGCAGTTCTTTTGTAGGGAGGCGGGCATGAATAAGCTCCCAACGGTTACTAGTGGCTTCTAAGTAAAATCAGCAGATTTACCAAAAAACAAATAACTATACAATCTAAATCATTCAAGTTAAAATGACTTTAAGCATACAATTCCAATAAGAAAGGTGGGGATTCTGTTGGCAGATAAGATTCTTTCGATTCCACGGCCTCTAGTTAGAACAAATCAATCCATTATAGTTCTTAGTGTGGTGTTGACATGGATGTCAGGGCAAGAGTGGTTTTTATTCATTCCGTTTATTGCGGGGCTTATGGGGATTATCTTTGGTTATAATCCAATTATGGAGATTCGAAAACAATTTTTAAGAAAAGACCCAAAGTCCTATATTCCTGAAGATTGGGAGCAGCAGCAATTTAATCAGAAGCTTGCAGTTTCATGTCTTGGAATAGGCATCCTTAGCTTTATTCTTGGTTGGAACACAGTTGGGTATATTTTCACTGCTCTTGTTGCTGTCGCAGCTTTTGTAGCCATTTTAGGTTTTTGTATTGGTTGTTTCATCCATTTCCAATGGAAACAATATAAATATAGACGATCGGTCCGATAAATATCAAAGAGGATTTAATATCTCAATTAAATATGAAGAAATCTAAGTTCTTGCCAAAGGCAGGAGCTTTTTTCCATTGGAGAAGTCGATTGATGATATGGATTCAAAGAAGAAACCGTGAATATTTTTTTTCGATAATATTATTCACCATGAGTTTATAAAACTAGCATCTCATGCTGAATTTGAGAACATTTTCATACAGTTGGTGTCGTTGTTTAATGATATCTCAGCCACTACTATTTAATTAGATGTGTATTTTTAGATAAGGGAAGTGATGCTTATTTTCAAAAATACCAGAGAAAAAGGTAATTGTTTTCATTGGGAAAAAGGAAATGAAAACGGATACAATTTAGGGGTTTCTATTAGTTTCCAAATAATTGTCTATTCATGGACAAACTGGTAATTTTGTAGTAATATATTCAGTAAGGGAACGTATGTTTGTAATTATCGCGTTTTCTTCATGAAAAGTTCTAATAAAGCTAGGGTACGAATTCGTTACTAAGACAGGGGATGGTTTTCAAGATGGGCAAAAGGGATTCCATCTTATTTGGATGGATTTGCTTATTTCCTATTTTTATAAAAATTGAAAGGGGTAAGGAGATGTTACAAACTTACCAAACGAAACTAAGCAATATTTTTCTTAATACAGAATGGACTACGGATATGTATCTTGAAGAGTATGGGAAGTTTTTTGGTACGTTAGAGAGGAAATTATTTGTTCAAACTCATATCCAAGGAATTCCTTCATCTAGTCTAAAAAAGACTTTTTCTAAGAGGTATGGCATAACGGCACGGCAATTTAATTCCATAAGGATGCAATTGGACGGAAAGGTCTCTTCTATATTCGAGAAAAGAAAACTTGAAATTCAAGAACTTAAAGCTAAAACGACTTACTTACAAAATATCATCGGAAAGAAAACCTCTCAGAAAGAACTTCTGCACAAAAAACTCCTACAGATCTCTCAAACGAGCACCATTTTTCTCAAACAAAGGAAGAACTATCAGAATCTCAAATTATATCTTCATCAGAAAAAGCGGCGTCTAAGAAACTTACTACAAAAATTAGATAAGCTGAAATTTAATGAAGCGAATAAAAGAATTCCTCTCTGTTTTGGTTCGAAACAGCTATTCCATAAACAATTTCATTTAGAAGAGAATAAATATACCGACCACAGACAATGGCGGGAGGATTGGATTGCTGCACGAAGCTCCCAGTTTTTAGTCATTGGTTCAATGGATGAAACGTTTGGGAACCAAACAGCCACTTACAATTTACAAAACAGCTTACGACTGCGTGTTGCGGATCATTTTATACCAAAATACGGGAAATATATCACCTTTCCAGAAGTGAAATTCCCCTACGGGCAGGAAATGATGGATCAGGCAAAAGTGTCTTATATGGGGGTTACCCGAGCAGGCAAACCCCAAAAATATTACACCGCCATCACCTATCGTTTCTTAAAACAGAAAAAAGGATGGTATCTAAACGCAACCGTAGAGAGAAACATTCCAAAAGTAGGAAAATCTAACTTAAATGGACTAATTGGAATCGATGTGAATGCCGGTTTTTTATCGATGTGTGAAATTGACCGATTCGGCAACCCGATTAAAAGTTGGCGTATCAATGTTCCCATGTACAATCGGCGAGCAGAACAGGTAAAAGCTTCTTTAAGTGATGCGATTAAACGGATTCTTGGTTATGCCGTTTTCGTACAAAAAGATGTGGTCATCGAAAAGTTAGACTTCTCCAAGAAGAAAATCCAATTAAGAGAATCGGGTCGAAAATATGCACGAATGCTTTCGGGATTTGCTTATTCTTCTTTTAATCAATTAATGGAATCCAAAGGAAAAAAAGAGGGAGTCAGAATCCGAAAGATCAACCCAGCTTTTACGAGTCAAATTGGGCAGATGAAATTTATGGCGAGATACGGACTAAGTTCCCATGGTTCGGCAGCCTGTATGATTGCGAGAAGAGGATATTATTTTAGGATGGAAACACCAAAATATGATACCGTGCTTTCGCTTCCTAAGAAATTTGATAAGGAAAAATCCAATACTAGTAATTGGAGAACAATCACCAAACATTTAAAGAAGGAATATACCTTTCAAGATAAGATTGAACTATTAAAAGCAGATATTTAACAAAATTCATTGAGAGATTGGAGCAACGCTTCTTATTTACCTGGAAGGAAGAATAGGACCACGTACTCCAATTTAAGATTATTTTAGTAAGAAAGAGCGTGGCTAACAGCCAGTCTAGAGTATCGAAGGGTATCCTATGGCGTGGATTTCATTTGATGGATGGAAGACATGGCATTGTGACGGAAGCGTTGAAGTTTGGTTGGGTTGAAAAACTTTTAAAGACGGATGTTTCCATTCTAGAATTAGGGTGTGATTCCCTAACGTCATTCGCAAAAAGCTCTGTTCGTTTTGCGTGCTAAATGGAATAGATATATTTCATATAGAACATATAGATAGTAATATCCACAAATGTCAATATTTTTAGGAACGGTTTGTGTATTTATTTTTAATAAGTTTGAAGATTACCAACCGCATTTATCTAATATGCTCATCGAAAAGGTTACTTCAGTGATCTCGCTTTGTTTATTTTTTGAAAAGACTAAAATAGATTCTTTTGAACGGATGAAAGGCTTCTTCTTTGATGAAATACTTGGGGGTCATTTCACTTCGAATGAAGAAATCATTGCGAAGGCGAGTTTAATCCAGCTGGATTTATCCATGCCTTATTGGGTAGGTGTGATCGACTATTCTATCCCACATACTGACTTTATGAATCAATTAGAAATTCATAAAGAACTAATGGACTGTATATCTGATTATTGCACCAACCAAAGGCGTGATTTTTTAATTAGTCAAAGTGCAAAACAGTTTATTTTACTAGTAACAGATAAACAGAAAAAGAAAAAAGAAAAAAACTTCATTTTTGGGGATTTATATCAGTTTCTCCGGACTAAGTATCCAAATGGTGATTTTTATATGGGTCTGAGTAAAAGGTCAGAATCAATTAAGGAAGCTTCAATTGCATATCAAGAGGCAATTACAGCAAGCAAAATGGTTTCAAAAAGTAATCCAATCATCGGATTTGAAAGCTTAGGGCTTATCGGGATTTTAGTAAATGAAAATAATATAGAGGAAGTTAGAAAATGGGCAGTAAATGTGCTGGGGAATTTAAAAGGAACTAATCCTAGAAGTATTGAGTTAATTAAAACACTTTATGCCTTTCTATTAACCGGTGGGAGTTTAGAAAGAACAGCTAATGATTTATCACTTTCAGTCGGCGGTCTACGTTATAGGATTTCTAAAATAGAAGAGTTGCTCCAAAAAGATATTCGGGACCCGATTACAGGTTACCAACTCTTATTAACAATCCAAGCATTGAATCTGATTGGGGATTTGGACTTGAAATCGCAAGCTTTGTAAATGCAAATTTCTATATTAAGTTTCTAAGATGGTGAATGTAACTGTATTCACTGTCTTTTTATATATTTAAATATGCATAAAAATTGTATAATCTTACATTCAATAATGTAAGCGTTTTCAAAAATAATGGTGATTATTTTTAATAAAAACAGAAAATTAAGCCACTTTCTGATTGAATAAATATATATTGTTGTGTATAATAATTCATTATTAAAGCAATTTAGGAGTTGGAGAAATTGAGGGCTGCAATTATCGGTGGTACTGGTTATGGATCAATTGAGTTAGTCAGGTTAATCAATAAACACCCTTTTTTGGAGATTGGTTCAGTTGTTTCTAACTCACAATCAGGGTCCAGCTTTAGTGGGATTTATCCACATCTTTCTGAAATAGTTGATCAACCACTAGAGAAATTTGATGCAGATACATTAAGTGAAAAAAACGATATCGTATTTTTGGCAACCCCGTCAGGTGTTAGCAGTAAGCTAGTTCCACCACTTTTGAAGAGCGGGATTAAATGTATAGATTTATCAGGGGACTTCAGGCTAAGGTCTATGGAAGAATATGAATCTTGGTATAAACATAAACCAGCTGATGAGGATTATTTAAAACAAGCAACCTATGGTTTAAGCGAAATATATCCCGACTCAATAAAGTCATCCAATTTAATAGCCAATCCAGGTTGTTATCCGACTGCGACTACACTCGGTCTTATTCCGATAGTAAAAACAAATTTAGCTGATGAAAAGTCGATTATCATTGATGCAAAATCGGGTGTCTCTGGTGCTGGAAGAGGACTTTCATTAACAGCCCATTACGCAGAAATCAATGAAAACTTAAAAGCTTATAAACTAGGAGCACATCAGCATATTCCAGAAATTGAGCAGGTACTTTCTGACGAGAGCGGAAATCCAATAACGATTACATTTACAACCCATCTTGTTCCGATGACAAAGGGAATTATGTGCACGATCTATGTGAACCTTAAAGATGAAATTTCTACAAAAAGAGTTATAGATTTATATAAACAATTTTATCAAGAATCTCATTTTATAAGAGTACGGCCTGAGGGGAATATACCTTCAACAAAAGAGGTTCTAGGTTCAAATTATTGTGATATTGGGCTACATGTTGACGAGCGAACCAATCGGCTGACAATCGTTTCAGTGATCGATAATTTAGTCAAAGGTGCTGCAGGGCAGGCTATCCAAAATGTGAATTTGATGAATGGCTGGGAAGAGCGAACGGGGCTAACAGACATTCCAATGTATCCATGAGTATAACTACCTTTTAGGTGTAGATCAAAATGGGATTTGAAGGGGGAAATTAAATTGATGCAGGCTATATCATCTAATGAAATCATTATTATAGAAGAAGGTAGTGTAACTTTACCGAAGGGGTACAAAGCTGGCGGTATGCACTGTGGACTGAAAAGAAAACGACTTGATCTCGGATACGTTATTTCAGAGGTTCCGGCAACTGCTGCAGGAGTGTATACAACCAACCTCTTTCAGGCAGCTCCATTATTAGTTACCCAAGAAAGTATCGCACAGGAAAAAAAGATTCAAGCAATTATCGTGAATTCAGGCAACGCTAATGCTTGTACTGGGGAGCAAGGGCTACAGGATGCATTCGCTATGCAACAGGGCTTTGCGAACGAATTAGGAATACAAAAACATCTTGTTGCGGTTACTTCAACTGGAGTTATTGGGGAATTACTTCAGATGGATAAAGTGATAAATGGAATCAAGCAAATACTAAATAAAGAGTATGAAAATGAAAATAACTTTATGGATGCTATCCTAACAACTGACACTTGTATCAAACATACAGCAGTGCAAATGAAAATCGATGGAGTAACAGTTTCCATTGGCGGTGCCTCAAAAGGGTCTGGGATGGTCCATCCGAACATGGCCACTATGCTTGGATTTGTAACAACAGATGCAAATATTGAACAAGAAGACCTACTTGAAGCACTTCGTGAGGTAACGAATCAAACCTTCAACATGATAACAGTTGATGGGGATACAAGTACGAACGACATGGTTTTAGTCATGGCCAATGGATTAGCTGAGAATAATCAACTAACAAAAGAACACCCTGAATGGAATACTTTTAAACAGGGGTTGAAAATCGTTTGCGAATCCCTAGCTAAAAAAATTGCAAGAGACGGTGAGGGTGCTACAAAACTAGTAGAAGTTCAAGTAAATGGCGGTTACAGCCAAAACGCGGCAAGTGCAGTCGGAAAAGCGATTATTTCTTCTAATCTTGTAAAAACAGCGATTTATGGAACAGACCCTAACTGGGGAAGAATTGTTACTGCAATTGGATACAGCGGTGTACCAGTTGAACCTAATGCAATTAAGGTGTCGATCGGGCCTTTTACGGTATTTGAAAATGGTCTTCCAAGTAACTTTGTAGAGGAAGAAGTAAAGGGATATTTAGAATCAGAAAATGTAAAATTAAGTGTTGAATTAAACCAAGGTGAATATAGCGCAACAGCCTGGGGATGCGACCTAACTTATGATTATGTGAAAATAAACGCATCCTACCGCACGTAAGAGAGGACCTAAATATGAAATATATAGTCATTAAGTGCGGAGGAAGTGTGTTAGATAATCTTCCAAGATCCTTTTATGAAGATGTCGTAAAAATGCATAAAGCGGGCGAGTGTATACCCATCATCGTTCATGGCGGCGGTCCACTAATCACGTCGTTATTAAAAAATCTAAATGTTGAAACCACTTTTGTGAATGGTCTTAGAGTAACCAATCATGAAGTATTAGATATAGTGGAAATGGTATTAAGCGGTTCAGTTAACAAACAAGTTGTTAGAAACATTGTAGAAGTTGGCGGGGAAGCCCTAGGTATAAGCGGTGTTGATGGGAGTTTGTTAAAAGCGGAGCCAACTTCTGATTCAAAGAATTTAGGTTTTGTAGGAGACGTTATTGAAGTAAACCACAATGTAATAAATACAATCATTGAACAAGGATACATTCCAGTCATATCCCCCATCGGAATAGATAATAGCGGGCAGAGGTACAACATTAATGGAGATATAGCAGCAAGTGCGATTGCCAAATCATTGAAAGCAAACCTTTGTTTTATCAGTGATATTCCAGGGATTTTAATCGAAAAAAACGGAATTAAGACGAAGCTTGATAAAGCTTCCAAATCGATAATTGAAACGTTAATCGAAAATAAAACAATATATGGTGGTATGCTTCCGAAGGTAAAAGCCGCGATAGACGGACTTGTTCATAACATCCCAGAGGTTGGTATTATCAATGGATTTGAGAAAAATAGCTTGATAGATTATATGGATGGCAAAAAAGTCGGCACAAAAATTGTCCTAGAAGAGGGGATCGCGTAATGGCAACAAATAATTCCATCTCCCTAACATCACCAGTCATGGCAACATATACTCGCTTCCCTGTCACAGTCATTAAAGGGAAAGGCAGCTATGTTTGGGATGATCAGGGTACTCAATATCTAGATTTCACTTCCGGAATAGCGACCTGTAACCTAGGGCATGTTCCAGATGTCGTAAAAGAAGCACTTGAGGAGCAATTACAGAATCTTTGGCACTGTTCAAACCTCTATAACATCCCGAATCAGCAGCAGCTGGCAGCCCTTCTTACAGCCAATAGTTGCGCGGACCAAGTTTTCTTTTGCAACAGTGGAGCGGAGGCAAATGAGGCTGCGATTAAGCTGGCACGGAGATATGCAAACAAAGTGAAGGGTAACGAATCACCTGAAATTGTCACCTTTCAGCAATCCTTTCATGGGAGAACACTAGCCACTTTATCGGCAACTGGCCAAGAAAAGATTCAGCAAGGATTTGCCCCGTTAGTATCCGGGTTTAGTTATCTGCCATTTAATGATGAAGAAGCACTTGAACTACTATATACCATTGAGCCTGCTGCCGTCCTTCTCGAACTCGTTCAGGGTGAAGGTGGAGTCATACCTGCGAAACAAGAGTGGGTTAGTAAACTCGCAAAAATTTGTCAGGATAGAGAAATTCTTCTCATGGTTGACGAAATTCAAACAGGGATTGGCCGAACGGGAACACTGTTTGCCTATGAACAATACGGTATAGAGCCTGATGTCATTAGCATTGCAAAGGGCCTTGGCTCAGGATTCCCGATTGGAGCAATTATCGCTAAGGAAGAAGCGGCTAAAGGTTTTGATCCAGGTAGCCACGGCAGTACCTTTGGAGGAAATCCATTAGCAACCGCTGCCGGACTCGCAACGATTCAGCATATGGTTGCCACTAATATTTTAAATCAATCAAACGAAATTTCATCGTACTTAGATAAAAAATTGCAAGGCCTGAAGGAAAAGTACTCTTTTATCAAAGATATCCGTGGGCTCGGCCTTCTCAAGGGAATAGTAGTTGAAACGAGTGCTTTAGAAATTGTTCAAAAAGCCATTGCAAACCAGCTTCTTATTTTAACAGCCGGCCCGAATGTAGTGAGGATTTTACCTCCATTAACAGTAACAAAAGAAGAAATTCATGAATTTATTAAAGCATTGGAAAAAACTTTCCAGAGTATAGAGAAAGGCGAGTGAATATTTTGCAGAATGGATACCTTACTTTGGAAACGGGAGAGGTCTTTGAAGGAGTATTAATTGGAGCCGATAAAGATTCTCTCGGAGAAGTAGTTTTTAATACTAGCATGACTGGGTATCAAGAGATCATCACCGATCCATCTTACGCTGGACAAATCATTACCTTTTGTTACCCAATAATCGGAAGTTATGGAATTAATACGCTCGATAATGAAAGTATCACCCCTGCATTATCAGGAGTAGTAATCGGGGATTTATGTGAAACACCGAGCCATTATCAATCTGTTAATAAATTTTCTGAGAAACTTAAAGACGCAGGAGTACCAGGGATTGCAGGAATTGATACGCGTCTCTTAGTAAAAACTATTCGCAGCCGTGGGACGGTAAAAGGCTATTTAAGCAAGAAAAAGAATAATGAAAATGTAGAATCAGATAATCGATCATTTTGGGTGGATAAAGTATCAACGAAGAAGATTCAATATTTCAAGAACAATGGACCGCATGTGGTGCTCATGGATTATGGTTTTAAAAAGTCGATTCTTAACGCTCTGCTAGATGAAAATTGTGCGGTCACAATTGTTCCTTACAACACATCTTATGAAAAAATAAAAGTACTGAATCCAGATGGAGTTCTGTTCAGTAACGGCCCAGGGGACCCAATGGAATTAAAAAAATGGTTTCCGGAAATAAAAAAGATCACCCAAAATTATCCTACACTTGGAATTTGTCTAGGGCATCAATTAATTGCTCTTGCATACGGGGCTAAAACAACCAAATTAGCCTATGGACATCGCGGTGGCAATCATCCAGTTAAGGAAATAATGACAGGAAAAGTGAAAATCACCGCTCAGAACCATGGCTATGTTGTTGTTGATGATAGTATTGACACCAAAGTATTTGATATTAGCTATCGAAATGTAAATGATCGTTCGATTGAGGGGTTAATGCATAAGAATTACCCAATTCAAACGGTACAATTTCATCCAGAAGCCCATCCAGGGCCAAGCGATACCGAATATATCTTAAAAGATTTTGTAACTCAGATAGCTTCTATGGGAGAGACTGTTTATGCCATTAAATAAAAGCTTAAAAAAAGTACTAGTGATTGGTTCAGGTCCAATTGTCATTGGGCAAGCGGCAGAATTTGATTATGCAGGCACGCAGGCATGTATAGCCTTGAAAGAAGAAGGAATCGAAGTTGTTTTAATTAATAATAACCCAGCGACCATCATGACCGATGAAGCCGTAGCTGACAAGGTCTATATAGAACCGCTTAACGTTGAAACCATTGAAAAGATCATCAAGAAAGAAAAACCTGATGGAATTATTGGTACACTAGGCGGCCAAACTGGATTAAATTTAACCGTGCAACTTTATGAACAAAATATTTTAGAAAAATACAATGTTGAATTATTAGGAACATCTGTTGAGTCTATCCAAAATGGGGAGGACAGAGAAAAGTTCCGTAATTTGATGCTTCAAATTGGCGAACCAATTCCTGAATCGGCTATCATTCACAGCTTTGAGGAGGGCATAGCCTTCGTAAAAGAAATTGGATTCCCAGTTATTATTCGCCCTGCGTATACACTTGGAGGGGATGGGGGCGGCTTTGCTTATACTGATGAGGAACTAGAAACGGTTCTTAAGAAAGGTTTAGCAGCGAGTCCCATTCAGCAGGTATTAGTTGAAAGAAGTATCAAAGGCTGGAAAGAAATTGAGTATGAAGTCATGAGAGACGCAAATGATACATGCATCATTGTTTGCAATATGGAAAATATGGACCCGGTGGGTGTTCATACGGGAGATTCGATTGTCGTAGCCCCGTCGCAAACCCTTACAGATGTTCAATATCAAATGCTTCGTGATTCTTCTATTAAAGTAATTAAAGAACTTAAGATTATCGGTGGTTGTAACATCCAGTTTGCTCTACATCCGGAGTCAAATCAGTATTATATTATCGAAGTAAATCCACGGGTGAGTCGTTCATCGGCGCTTGCATCGAAAGCAACTGGTTATCCAATCGCCCGGATGGCAGCGAAGTGTGCGGTTGGGTATCATTTGGATGAGATTGTGAATCCAATAACAGGGAATACTTTTGCATCCTTTGAGCCAGCGATTGATTATATTGTGGTAAAACTGCCTCGCTTCCCTTTTGATAAATTCCCTGAGGCGGACCGGACCTTAGGAACGCAAATGAAGGCAACCGGGGAAGTTATGGCGATTGATCGGACCTTTGAAGGTGCCTTAAATAAAGCCATTCGCTCAATGGAAATGAATGTTTATGGACTTTGCCTCGAGAAAAATAAATTGATTGCTGAACTGGAATTGAATGAACTACTTAAACAGGCAAATGACCAGCGTTTATTCATCATTGCTGAATCGCTTAGAAGAGGTATCACACTTGAAAAAGTGCAACAGTTGACCGAGATTGATCCATGGTTTTTACACAAAATTAGCTCAATCGTAACGCTAGAAACTTTATTAACCTCCTATAATTGGAGCGAGGTTCCCGTTTCCTTACTCAAGCAGGCGAAGCAAAATAATATTGCTGATAAGCTACTATCGCAAATATATGCAATTCCAGAAAAACAAGTAAGAGACAAGTGGAAGGAACTGGACTGGAAACCAGGCTATAAAATGGTTGATACTTGTTCAGCTGAATTTGATGCGGTTACACCTTACTATTATTCAACCTGGCACGGGTTTGACGAGGTTGAGGTTACAGGTAAGAAAAAGATTCTTGTCATTGGCTCAGGCCCGATTCGAATTGGGCAAGGGATTGAATTTGATTACTGTTCGGTACATGCGGCAAAAGCAATCAAGAAAAAGGGCTACGAGGCAGTGGTGATAAATAATAACCCTGAGACAGTTAGTACCGATTATTCTGTTGCGGATCGTCTGTATTTTGAGCCCCTAGCAGCTGAGGATGTACTTCATGTCATCGAAAAAGAACAGGTTGAAGGTGTGTTGATTCAGTTTGGCGGGCAAACGGCCATTAATTTAGCACATGATTTAGAAGAAGAAGGGATCAAAATATTAGGCACCTCTGTAAAAAATGTCGATCGCTTAGAAGATCGAAAAGAATTTTATCAGTTGCTTGAAGACCTTGACATACCGCATATAGTGGGTCAAACCGTTACTCATCCAGATGAACTCATAGAAGCAGCTACAAAACTGGGTTATCCAGTCCTGGTGCGTCCATCCTATGTCATTGGCGGACAATCCATGTTTACTATTTTTTCAGAAGAGGAATTGAGCCAGTATATAATACAGCTTGAAAAAAATTCGCAGACAACGATGTGGCCATTATTAGTAGATAAATATTTACCTGGACTAGAGTGCGAGATTGATGTCATTTGTGATGGGAAAGATATCGTCGTACCGGGAATCTTTGAACATATCGAAAAAGCCGGGGTCCACTCTGGAGACAGTATTTCGGTGTTCCCGCCCGTTTCACTGTCCGAAAATATGAAAGAAACATTAATTGACTACGCTGGGAAAATCGCTAACTCTGCACCGGTGATTGGAATCATGAACATTCAATTTGTTATCTACGAAGATCTGGTTAATGTACTTGAAGTTAATCCTAGGTCTTCCAGAACGGTACCAATCATGAGCAAGGTCACAGGAATCCCGATGATTGAATGGGCGACGCGTGTTCAATTAGGAGAAATGCTCACTGACCTATGTTCAACAAAGGGACTATTGGATGAACCTGATTATTATTCAGTGAAAACACCAGTATTTTCATCAAGTAAGCTTAAAGGTGTCGACCATGTGCTCGGACCTGAAATGAAATCAACAGGTGAAGCGCTTGGCATGGGAGCAACCTATCAAGAGGCACTTGAAAAATCTATTCCATCACTCGGCGGGCAAACCGAGGAAAATTATCTTTTCTGTTCCATCTCTGATCGAGATAAGCAAGCATCTCTCTCAATTATCCAGGACCTTGTAAAAAAACGATACAAGATTGCGGCCACAGCAGGGACCGCTGCATATTTTCAAAGTGCTGGAATTCAGGTTGAAAAAGTGATCAAGAATGAAGATGAGGTCATTGAACTTTTCCGAAATCAGCTCATGAAGGCAGTTATTAATATACCGAATCAGGGGCGTAATAAAATTAAATTTGGTTACCAAATTCGCGAACATGCCGTTCGCTACAAGATACCGGTATTTACACACTTAGATACAATTGAAGCGATAATCGGTCTGGAAAAAGGGTCTCCATCTGATTTTGAGGTTCGATCTGTGAATGAATATTATAAGTTGGAAGAAAGAGGTGCTGTACATGGGTGAGGCGATTAAAATAAATGAGATAAGTAATATTCACAAGCCGAAGTTTAAAGGAAAAGATTTTATACAGCTGTCTGATTTCAGTGCAGATGAAATTCTCTATCTTCTAAACGAAGCGATAGAGATGAAGAAACTCCAAAAACAAGGCAAACCGCATCCGTATTTAAGCGGAAAAGTTTTAGGGATGATTTTTGAAAAATCCTCCACCCGTACAAGAGTATCCTTTGAGGTAGGGATGCTCCAGCTTGGAGGACACGCAATCTTCTTAAGTTCAAAGGATATTCAGCTTGGAAGAGGAGAAAGTATTTCCGATACCGCAAAAGTGCTGTCCCGTTATGTGGATGGTTTGATGATTAGAACTTTTTCGCATGATTCAGTGGAAGAATTAGCTGAACATGCAACAGTACCAGTCATTAACGGTTTAACAGATCTGCAGCATCCAACCCAAGTGTTAGCAGACCTTTTAACGATACTCGAGCATAAAGGAAAACTGTCTGGCTTAAAGATGTGTTATATTGGCGATGGCAATAACAATATGACCCATTCATTAATGGAGGGCGCAATGAAAGTGGGAATGGATATCAGCATTGCGAGTCCACCGGGATATTTGCCAAATGGTAATATTACTGAAAAAGCTATTAAAGTTGGAAAACAAACGGGATGTTCACTCCTGATTACAAATGATCCGCTAGAAGCTGTTAAAGGCGCAGATGTCATCGTGACAGATGTTTGGACCAGTATGGGACAGGAAGAAGAAACGGAAAAAAGATTGAAGGCATTTCAAGGATTCCAAGTAAATGATGAACTGTGCAAATTGGCGAAGGAGGATTTTATCTTTTTGCATTGTTTGCCAGCCCATCGTGGCGAAGAAGTAACAGCAGAAGTCATCGATGGATCTCATTCAGTCGTTTTTGATGAAGCTGAGAATCGCCTTCATGCCCAGAAAGCAATTTTAAAACTTTTACTAGCAAAATAGTTTCCTTTTCTATGAGACTTGTTGTATAATAATTCTATCAGTTGAATAAAAATACACAAACGGTAAGAGGAGAATTATAATCATGACAAAAGAAAAAATTATTCTAGCCTACTCAGGCGGTTTAGATACATCAGTATCAGTAAAGTGGATTCAAGAAAAATATGGCTACGATGTGATTGCCTTAGGTCTTGACGTCGGCGAAGGAAAAGACTTAGAAGCAATCAAAAATAAAGCTTTGAATGTCGGAGCTATTAAAGCCTATATGATCGATGCAAAAGAATTACTAGCAAAAGAATATATTTTACCAGCGTTAAAAGCGAATTGCTTGTATGAAGGGAAATATCCATTATCCTCAGCATTATCAAGACCGCTTATTTCAAAATTATTGGTGGAAGTAGCTGAAAAAGAAGGTGCCACTGCTGTTGCTCATGGCTGTACAGGAAAAGGAAACGATCAGGTCCGTTTTGAAGTTTCCATCCAAGCTTTGAACCCAAGTTTAAAAGTGGTTGCTCCTGTTCGTGAATGGGGAATGACTCGTGACGAAGAAATCAAATATGCCGAAGAGAACGGAATTCCAATTCCAGTCGATTTAGATAATCCATTTTCCATTGATGCAAATATCTGGGGCCGTGCTTGCGAGGCCGGAGTTCTGGAAGATCCATGGGCTGAAGCACCTGAAGCTGCCTTCGATTGGACGAATCCGATTGAGCTAACTCCTGATTCCGCTGAATATGTGGAAATCGAATTTGAACAGGGTGTACCAGTTGCCCTTAACGGCGAAAAACTTCCACTTGTCCAATTAATCGAAACTCTAAATGCTCTTGGCGGCAAGCACGGTGTGGGCCGTATCGATCATATTGAAAATAGATTAGTAGGAATTAAATCTCGTGAAGTATACGAAAATCCTGCTGCACTTATTTTAATCAATGCCCATAAAGAACTAGAATTTTTAACATTAACTCGTGAAGTCAGCCAATTTAAGACACAGGTTGAACAGCAGATGTCTAAGATTATTTACGAAGGTCTTTGGTATTCTCCAATTAAACCTGCACTGGATGCATTTATTAATGAAACGCAAAAGACAGTGACCGGAACGATTCGTGTCAAGCTTCATAAAGGTAATCATACGGTTGTTGGAAGAAAGTCGCCGTATAGCCTATATAATGAGGAACTTGCAACCTATTCAAAAGGTGATGCGTTTGATCATAATGCAGCGGTTGGATTTATCAAGATTTGGGGTCTGCCAACAAAGGTCAATGCAGAAGTGAATAAAAAGGAATCCATTTTAAAATAAGTCGGATTGCCCTCGAATCCTTTTCGAGGGCTGTCTTGTTAGGCTAAGGCTAAGGAGGAAATTACATGTCGAAGTTATGGGGCGGCCGTTTTACAAAAGAAACCAATAAACTAGTTGAGAAATTTACAGCATCAATTTCTTTTGACCAAAAATTGGCTAAGGAAGACATCGCCGGAAGTCTTGCCCATGTGCAAATGCTTGGTGAGTGCGGTATTATTCCAATGGAGGATGCTAATAAAATTAAGGACGGACTACTTTCTATTAAGAAAATGGTTGACGACCACACGGCTGAGTTCCTAGTTGAAGATGAAGATATTCATATGAATATTGAAAAGTTATTAATTGAAAAGATTGGTCCCGTGGGTGGTAAGCTCCATACCGGGCGAAGCCGTAATGATCAGGTAGCCACCGATATGCATCTGTATTTAAGAACAAAAACGACAGAGCTTATTAAATTAGTAGAAGATGTCCAGCAGGCATTAATAGAGCAAGCGAAGGAGAATATCCAAACGTTAATTCCAGGGTATACGCATTTGCAGCGCGCTCAGCCTGTATCCTTTGCTCATCATTTAATGGCTTACTTTTGGATGTTTGAGCGTGATAAGGAAAGATTGATGGATAGTTTGAAGCGTATCAATTGGCTTCCGCTTGGTTCTGGTGCATTGGCAGGAACTACTTTTCCAATCAATCGTGAACGTGTCGCTGAACTTTTGGGCTTTGAAACGGTTTATCCTAATAGTATGGATGCAGTTAGTGATCGTGACTTTATTCTTGAATTTTTATCAATCGGTTCAATTATCATGACCCATATTTCCAGATTATCTGAAGAGCTGGTCATTTGGTCTAGCCAGGAGTTTCAGTTCATAGAGTTGGACGATTCGTTTTGTACGGGTTCAAGTATAATGCCGCAAAAGAAAAATCCCGATGTACCAGAGTTGCTGCGTGGAAAAACAGGACGGACCTATGGTAATTTAATTGGTTTGCTAACAGTCATGAAGGGATTGCCGCTCGCTTATAACAAGGACCTACAAGAGGACAAGGAAGGCATGTTTGATACGGTTGAAACACTTGAAGGATCATTAATGCTACTAGCTCCAATGATTGAGACAATGACAGTGAATAAAGACGTAATGCGTAAGGCGATTAATAATGACTTTTCTAATGCCACAGATATTGCTGATTACTTGGTGAGAAAAGGTTTGCCATTCCGTGATGCTCATGAAGTTATTGGGAAAATAGTTTTATATGCGATCCAGTCGAATAAATTTTTACTAGATTTAAGTTTTGAAGAATATCAAGGCTTTAGTCCACTATTTGAGGAAGATATATATGTAGTATTGGCTCCAGAACATGTTGTGGGTGTTCGAAATAGCTTTGGGGGAACAGCGCCAGCGCAAGTCGAAAAGCAAATTAAGCTAGCTGAGGGAAAACTACAGCGATAATTATGAATTTACCAAGCCCGCCATTTGGTGGGTTTATTTTTTGAGTTTGATAAATCCGTAATAATAAAAAGAAATTTCAAATAATATTGACAATGACTTTAGTTTCAACTAAAATACTCTTTATAACTTGGAAATTTAATGAAAAATTAAATAAAACTCTTATCCAGAGCGGCGGAGGGACTAGGCCCTATGAAGCCCGGCAACCATCAAGATATTTCTTGAAAAGGTGCTAATTCCTGCAGGTTATTTTTAACCTGATAGATAAGAGGAGGAAATCTACCCTCTTCTTATGAAGAGGGTTTTTCCTATTTATATGATATTAAAATAAATAACTATTGGTCGTGTCTAATTTAATTGAAGGGTGGATATCAACATGTCTGTAATTAAAGTGGCAATTCTAGGTTTTGGAACAGTCGGGGAAGGGGTTTATCAAACGATTCAATCACATGGGGAAGAGCTCGAGAGAGTGTTAGGGAGTAAGGTTGAAGTTGCTGCTGTTCTAATTAGAAATAAGCAGAAAAAGAGAAATATTGATGAAGAGGTTCTAATTACTTCAGATTTCAATGAAATTTTACACCTCCCCCAGTTGGATGTTGTGATCGAGGCAATCGTCGACAAGGAACCACCCTATACATTTTTAAAACAAGCGATTCAAAGAGGCTGCCACATTATCACAGCAAATAAAGAGATGTTTGCTCACCATGGTAAAGAGCTACTTGAGTTAGCAGACAGTCATAACGTTTCAGTAGGTTATGAAGCGACTGTTGCGGGTGGAATCCCTGTTATTCAAACCTTAAGGCAGTTATTAAATGTTAACCGCGTTTCTCTCATACAAGGAATACTAAATGGGACATCGAATTTTATCCTAACAGAAATGCGCAAGAGAAAGCAGTCATTTGCTGATGCCCTAAGTTTAGCGCAAAAGAAAGGGTATGCTGAAGCAGACCCAACCAATGATGTGGAGGGCTTTGATGCCTTTTTTAAAACAATGATTCTCAGCAGAATTGCTTTTGGAGAAGAGCCAAATTGGCAGGATGTTGAACGTGAAGGGATTACAACGATTACAAGTAATTTAATTGATGCCGCTGAAAAATTTGGTTTAAGGTTTAAACATGTCGCGAGTATTACTAAAGCAGGTAATCAAATACGTGCAACGGTTAAACCAGTCCTAGTTGGGAAAACACATCCTTTTTATCATATTGAAGGGGTAGAAAATGCTGTGAATGTTCAATCCGATATTGTAGGCAGCATTACGTTACAAGGACCTGGAGCGGGAATGTTTCCAACGGCAAGTGCAGTTATCGAGGATTTAGTCTATGTCTGTCAACATCAACCGTCAAATAAGAATTTTACAAAAACAACAGCAGGAAATTATGGAGAGGAAATAGGACAGGTAAAAGAATTATGGTTAATTAAAGGTCTACCTAAGAATAATAAAAACCCTTTAATCACATGGGTGGCTCAAGCTACCGACGAGATCGCGATTATTAAGGCAGCTAGGGAAGAAGTTGAAAAGGTAATGAATCAGCAGGAGGAAGCGTACTACTTTCAAATAATAGATGGCTATAAAATAGAAAGGAAATATGAAGAAATAACACTAGCAGCCCTCTAGTTTAATATCACCATAATAGCAGTTATTCCTGGAAAAGGAGAAGCCGAAAGGCGCTCTTTTTTTTGTTTGCATGTCATTTCTTCAAAAAAAGTGAACAAATCATTTTAAATCTGGGGAGAAGTCTAGTCAAAATCAAATGGTATTCATATTGTGTAAAAGCTCGACCAAATGGACTAGTTATTCATAAAAAGTAAATTGAAGAGGTGCGTCATGTTAGGGAATAACTTAAATGGACGTTTATTAACAAATCTAAAAAACACATTCACCTATGAATTTTGGGTATTACCTGAGAGTGTTCATCGCATCGATAAGCAAACACGCGAGAAGCCAGCAGGGGTAAATGGTAAAAACTATATCATTGGGCCAGGACAAGGGCTATCTGAAAATGATGCGGGGATTAGTGTTTCTGTTGGACTAAATGGCATAACGGTCTATGAACATACTTCGGAAGATATCTACGCAGTGTTAGTTTATGAAGGAAGAATTAATGACCTCGTTCATATTGCTGTGGTCTATGATAATCGAGAGCCGCAGCTATACGTCAATGGTAAGTTTGTTAAAAAAGGTGAACAAAGTCCTCAAACTCTTGTCTACCCTGCTGGGCTGATAGGTGGGCAGCCTGGTCTATTCTTTAATGGAGATATCAAAGAGATTGTACTTTGGGATCATTGCAGAACAGAACATAATCTTAATGACTATTTGAATAAAAAGCTTACTGGAAGCGAAGCAGGACTATACGGTATTTGTCCGGTCCCACCTGTTAATGAACTTGATACACAAAGGACAAATACACCAAACAAAAACTCCCAAAATAAAACGGACCCAAGCCCGAAGGAGAGTCAAAATAAAAACATCCAAGAAAAGAATAACCACGGTATTGAAGTCAGTATTATTATTCCTTCTCTAAATAAATATCCACTAAATCTTTTTACTCTCTTTTCACTAGAACAGCAGACCTTCAATCTTTCAAAAATGGAAGTAATCTTTATTGATGATGCTTCAACAGACCAAACGGAAGAAAAACTACGTGGATACACTCCTCCATACCATTTTAAGTATATTCGTAGTAAAAAGAATCTAGGAAGAGCGAAGGTTCGAAATTTAGGTATTCGTTCAGCAAGAGGGAGCCTTTTGATCTTTCTTGATGCTGAAATGATAACAGAACCTGAGTTTGTTGAAAACCATTATAGGCTCCACCAGTCAAAAACTAATCTAATTTTATCAGGAGCAATGCATTCAAAAGTTATTTACTCTAGTATCTTTCCTGAATTCACCAAAGAGAATATCAACCAAATTACGTCATTAACCAAAAGAAATAAAGAGATTTATTCAAGGTTAAAAAACTTAAAGTACCCATGTAAAGAGCCGTACCCGTTGTTAAAAAAAAGTGATATTGAAAAGCAGGTTTTCAAGGATTTAGGTGTTAAAGCCTACCCTTGGTTCCAATCAATAACACGCAACTTTGCTGCTGACTTAGAAGGTTTTGAATTTCCTTGGATGGCATTTCTTACAGGGAATGTTTCCATTCGTAAAGAGCTGATTATTCAGGCAGGGTTATTGGATGAAGATTTTGTCCAGTACGGATATGAAGATTGGGAATTAGGATATCGTTTATATAAAATGGGTGCTAACTTTATTATTAGAGAAGATTTGAAAACGTACCATCAAGAACATCCTGTAGGTGAAAGTAAATGGGAAGAGGCGATTAACAACTTAGGACTTTTTATTAAAAAGCATCATGAGATCGATATTCTTATTCTTGGATTAGAAATTTGCGGACTTGCAGATTTATTAACGATGAATAAGGTATTAGGGGAGTATAAACTGCTCCTTCAATCCGATCCTGAGCGGTTTCAAAAATTCCAAGAAAAATTCATTCATATTCTTGAAACAATCATCCTTATACTACAAGTCGACATCCGCCACATAAATATCTTGGGGGCTGCTGGCTTTAGCTCAGTCGATAGAAAGGAGCTTCAAGTGGATATTAATTCTATCAAGGGAATGAAAAACTTTACAAATTTAACTTACCTTTTGGAAAAGGTCATGAACTCTTAATCAAAAAATCCCCTAGCTAGTTGAAGGAGTGAGCGTGTGGTTTCCATTATTACTTGTACCATAAGAGAGGAAAATATCAATAATGTTTTCAGAAATTATAAACGGCAATCCTGGAAGGATAAGGAGCTTATCATCATCCTAAATAAGGATTCCATGGATATTGATCGATGGATTAAAAAGGCAAAAAAATATCGTAATGTCCAGATTTATCAACTACATGAAAGAGCAGCCTTAGGCGACTGCTTAAATTTTGGGATAATGAAATCAAATTATGATATTATTGCAAAATTTGATGATGACGACTATTACGGCTCTGACTACATTAAAAGTTCGATGGGTGCCTTTAATAATAAAGATATTTCTATTATCGGAAAAAGCTCAGTTTATATTTATTTTAAAAATAAGAAGGCCTTGATCCATGTTTCAGGTAATGAGAATGCAGTCACTGACACCGTTGCTGGAGCAACATTAATGTTTAGAAAAGAGGTATTTCAACAGGTTCAATTTGAAAAAGTCAATCGGGCAGAGGATTATTTTTTCATTAAAGAATGTAAAGAAAAGGGGTTTTCTGTCTATTCAACGGATCGCTATCATTTCGCGGTTATTAGGAATGATGCCGAAAACCATACCTGGAAGATTGCCGATAATGATCTTATGGAATGGGGAGAAACAATCACCTATACAGATGATTACAAACCTCTAGTTTCAAAAAATAGCCCCAATTGATTAGAAGTACTGTTCACTTAGTTATCCACCTTTTTATCCACATCTAAATTCCTATAATATAAGCCTTCCACAGACTTATACACATTACCCACAATACCTCACATGTTTTATCAACTATTTGTTCTTGGTAGGATTATTGCATTACTAATACGATCAACTTGTTTAGTTCACATTCTATTCAAATTTCTAACATTAATATGTTAAAAAACTGTGAAAGTCATTGGCAATTTATAATGAGTAGAGTATATTAAAAAAGTAGAGAATATAGTGAAGCAATTCACATATTTTCGCTTAACAGGTTTGTTTTTAAACGAGTTCAACAATTATAATGCCTCTCTTTGAACTCGCTAATTTTAGTTTTCCCCCTTTATTATATTAAAAGAAGCAGGAGATCCTGCTTCTTCTTTTTTGCTTAAATTATTTTCTTGTTTTTACACGTTGATTTGCAGCGTTGGCACGAGCAAGTGCCTCTAAGTCAGCATGATCCGCAAATTCTGCCGAGTATTCTACGTCTTTTCCATCCGTTTTTAGGTTCTTAGGTGTTTGTGGAAGTGAACTTTTGTTACTATTACCAGTTCCACTATTATGCATACGTCCCATTTCTAAAAACCCCTTCCATGGTTAACTTAGAGGAGCTGGATTGCTCCCTTTACTATCATTTACAATTAGGAAGCTAACCATGAATGGAAAAAACTTCAGCAAGGCGCTTGCGCTTTTCTTTCTAAAGTCTTGTTTTCTTGTCGTGATATCCGCCTGCGCGGTCTGCCATTTTAAATTCTCTTTGATAAGAGACCTCCTGCATACTCGTTAGGGAGTATTTGCCGCGATCCTTATCTTTTTTCTTTTTTCCGCCATTTTGCTCATTCCTTTCAACATTTTTTTCGTTAATCGTCATCAAGCTATGTGGTAAAAAATAAAAGCACATTATGTACTTATTTCCATTTTTACCTTTGGAGAAAGGAATGATACTTTTTTTAAGAAAATATATTTTTCAAAGCCATTTTTAAATCTGGATACATAAATTGATAACCATTTTCTAAAAGCATCTCTGGTAAAACTTTCTGACCCTCCACAACTAATGTGCTCATTTCACCTAAGAGTAGTTTTAATGCAAACCTTGGGACGGGGAGCCAATAGGGCCGGTGTAATACCTGTGCCAATGTTTTTCCAAATTCACTCATTGTTACGGGGTTCGGTGCCGTGAAATTGATGGGTCCCTGTATTTGTTCATTTTCAATTATAAAAGATATCGCGTGAATCACATCCTCGATATGAATCCAAGACATCCACTGATGTCCATTACCAATCGGACCACCAATAAATGATTGATAAGGGAAAGCTATTTTTGGCAAGGCTCCTTGCTGTTTATCCAGGATAATTCCAAACCTGCATAAGACCGTACGTATCCCTAATTGGGCAGCCTTGTTTGCCTCGTTTTCCCATTGGCTTACAGTTTGAGATAAGAAATCATTGCCGAATCCATGGTTATCTTTTTCAATGAAAGTTTTTTCTTCAGATGTTCCATAAACCCCAATGGCGCTTGCATTAATGAGGGCTTGTGGTTTTCTGTCTAATTTATTCATGATACCTAACAGTGCTTGAACAGAGGCTAAACGGCTGTTTAAGATCTCTTCTTTTCTTTGTGTTGTCCAACGTCCACTATTAATCGATTCGCCTGCCAGGTTGATAAAAATATCAGTACCTTCGAGTTCTTGAATAGAGCTTGAACTATCATTAAGCCATGGAACGTATCGAATTCCATCGGCAGGACTTGTGTCTTTGGTTTGTCTTGATAGAATCATTACTTCATGATTGTCTTTCAACAATTGGTCTGTTAGAGCTTTGCCTACAAAGCCTGTTCCGCCAGCTATCGTAATTTTCATTTTTTCGCCTCCTTATCACGTTAATCTTACAATATATAAAGTGGAATATGGTAAAGTATTATTGAGGTGAATAACGTGGCTATTATTACAAAGATCACCACACAGCAGAAAAATACGGACCGCTTCAATATCTTTATGGATTACGGCAAGGGTAAGGGTGAGGAATTTGCCTTTAGTGTTGACAGTGATGTGCTAATAAAATTTCAATTAAAAAAGGGAATGGAGCTTGATGATTTTTCTTTTGTGGAAATTCAATATCAAGACGACATTCGCAAAGCATACAACAAGGCTATTCATTATTTGGCTAGAAGAATGAGATCGGAAAAGGAAATAAAGGATTATCTTTTGACAAAAGAAATAGATGAACCTGTCATCACTGAAATTCTTCATAAATTAATTTCACTGAAATACATAAATGACGAAGAGTTCGCCTTAGCTTATGTACGAACTCAAGCCAATACCACGGATAAAGGTCCAAGTGTAATCAAAATGGAGCTGAAGGAAAAAGGAATTGCTGAAGGTATTCTCAATCAGTCATTAAAAGAATTTCCTTTGGAGCAGCAAATCGAGAAGGCAACAAAAATAAGTGTTAAGTTTTTTGATAAGGAAGCAAAGGACTCACTAAAGATTCAAAAACAAAAGCTTGAGAATTTGCTCCTTAGAAAAGGGTATTCTTTTGAAATCATAAATATTGCAGTTAATGAAACTTGGATAAATAACGAAGCGGATGAGGAAATAGAAGCGATCCGATTTCAGGCTGAGAAGGCCCATCGAAAGTTTAATAAATACAATGGCTTTGAATACGAACAAAAGATGAAGCAGGCTTTATATCGAAAAGGCTTCCCGATTGAGCTCATTGAAACCTACTTATCTGAAAGTAAAAAATCATGACAAAAGCGTCATGATTTTTTACTTTCGATTAGAATTTCGTCTTGGTCCATTTGCTCGATAATAATTTCAGCAACTTCCCTTGGTGAACGGAAACGGGAGGTATCCTTAACGTGGTCATTATTATCCCAAAATGGTGTGTCCATTCCACCCATATAGACCGCATTAAATTTAATCCCACTACCTTCGTACTCTTTCTGTAGACTCTCTGTAAAGCCTCGTACTGCAAATTTACTGGCAGCATATACTGCCTCATTCACTTTTCCACGCAAACCGGCTGTGGAAATGATATTCATGATTCGTCCCTCAGATCCCTTAAGTAACAGAGGTAAAATTGCTCTAGTCATTAACAATGTCCCTAAAATATTTGTATTAATCATTTCAGTTATATGATGTTCATCCATTTCCACAAATGAACCAAAATGACCCACACCTGCATTATTAACTAAACCGTATATATTAGTATATGTGTGGCTTATTTCTTCCACTTTTTGCGAAATATCTTCAGCTTTTCCTATATCTAGTTGGAGAATATCAGCTCTTCCTCCCAACGCGATAATTTCTTCTTTTGTTGTGATTAATTTTTCAAGTGCCCGACCTGTTAACAGTAGGTGATAATCTTGTTGCGATAAGAGATGCGCTATTTCTTTTCCTAAGCCTGAGCCTGCGCCTGTAATAATGATCGTCTTCATAAGTAATCTCCTTTGTACAAAAGTTCTGCCTTTATTAATACTATTATAATATACTAAAATAGAGGTATAAGGGGAGTGAGATAATATGCAACAAGAGAAACGATATAGTACGATGACGGAACATGAGTTAAGACAGGAAATTGGCACGCTTCAAGAGCAAGCAAGAAAGGCCGAACAAATGGGTATGGTGAATGAGTTTGCCGTGCTTGAAAGAAAAGTTCAAATGGCGAGAGCGTACCTTATTGACCCTAACTTGTTTAAAGCTGGGGAAATTTATGAAATTGAAGGGGACCCGGGACAATATTTTAAAATTGATTATATGAATGGTGTATTCGCTTGGGGGTACCGACTTTCAGGGAATGGAAAAGAAGAGGCTTTACCCATTTCACTGTTGAATAAGCAAAAGTAATCATAGGACAAACCAGAGAGTAAACCCCTCTGGCTTGTCTTGTGTTTACCTAAAATCGATTATTTATAAACTTGTGGTGACTCATCATCGCGTTCACCTGATGCACGCATCCGCTCTTGTGGATGGGTATTTATCGTGCCGTCTGCTCTTTTTGAAGCATATTCTGCTTTTGCTCTTGGCTCTCCCTCGAGCTTGTTATTATTTTGATTTGGGAAATTCGTTGCTTTATTTCTCATGCTGTACCTCCATCAAGGGAATGAGAACACGTGAAAAGCAAAGCATTCTCAATGCTTACCACGTAAAGATAGTATCTGCTTTTTTAAAATAGGTTATGTTAAAAGAAATTGGCAATGAGGTGAAGACATGAATGATTATCATGAACGATTAACAAAAATGCTATTAGATAAAAACAAGCAACTCTCTTATAACCAAGCACGAACCTGGGTCGAGCTTCTTTGGGAAGATTTTGAAACGACCCATGCAAAGGCAGGCAGGGAATATATGGGCAGTGAAATGGCTGAAAGAATTGTAAGGCAATGGATTGAAAACTACGGGGATAAACTGCATGAATTTGCAGCAACAAACCCTAAATATAAGGATTATTTAAAACAAGATAAAAATAGCTTCAACTAAAAAAGCGAGTGACAAAGTCACCGCTTTTTAACTTGGAATGATGCTTAATTTTTTTCGTAATTTTTTCTCACTAAACACCCACCCCGTATAAGAGCTAATTGGCTTCAAGTTACAATCTAATTGAACGACGGCCACAAACGGATAGTGTCCATTGCTCCGATAGCGTAAGTCAATAAATCGCACTTCGTAAAAATCAATGTATTCATCGACTTCCCACCGGTAGACTGGTGAAAAGGATAAAAATGCAGAAAGGTTTTTATCCTTTTTGGCCGCCTCGATTACGGGTGTTTTTGGTACAGGAATGCGGTTAAAATGATCTAAAATTTCCACTTGGTTATTAATTGCTTTTCCAACAAAAAATTGTTCCTTGTTCATGGCAGCAATTCTCCATTGATGAAACCTCATCGTGGGTGCAATAATTATTTCTGTTGCATTGGGAATAATTCTTCTTACCTCACCCAAAACCCTATTTTTTGCTCTAAAACGAGCGAGATAGTAAGCTACAATAACTGCATACATGATCAAAAAAGTATAACCCGGATCGGCTCCTAACAACCAAATAGCTATTCCAAGGATATGAATCCCAAAGATAATCGGGTCAAACGTATTTATTACACCCAGGGCCACCCATTTTGTAGAAAATGGTCTTAGAGCCTGCGTACCGTATGCGTTAAATATATCAACAAATACATGGATAAAAACTGCTGCAAAGGTCCAAGCCCATAAATGAAAAAGATTGGCATCAGGGAAAAATGGATAGATAACGGCTAACAGGACGAGTGGCCACAAGATTACAGCAGGGATGGAGTGGGTAATCCCTCGATGATTGCGAATGTATATGGCATTATTCCTTAGCTTCAAAACCGTATCAATATCAGGTATTTGCGACCCGGCAATGGTTGCAATTAAGACACTCGTCGTGGTTGCATGACTGCTAAATACTACGGGATCGAGTGTAGCGAGACCACCAAGAGCAATACCCATGACAACATGAGTTCCTGTATCCAAAAGGAAATCCTCCTTTAATATAGTTCTTGTCAAACGAAACAATTTGAATTATCGTAAAACGAAATACATTATTTATTATATTGCCTTTTTTCATATAGTTTAACTACACCTGAGAGGAATAAAAGTTATGATTATTGAACTAAAAAATTTAGAAAAAATCAATATATATGCTTTTCAAAATGATTTGATTTCCTGGTTTAAACAGGAACAACGGGACTTGCCCTGGCGAAAGGACCAAGACCCATACAAAATATGGGTCTCAGAAATTATGCTCCAACAAACAAGAGTCGATACGGTCATTCCTTATTTTAATCGCTTTATCGAATGGTTTCCCACGATTGAAGACCTTGCCAAGGCAGAGGAAGATAAGGTGCTAAAGGCCTGGGAAGGACTGGGATATTATTCAAGGGTTCGCAATTTACAATCGGCTGTGCAGGAAGTAAGCGAGAAATATAACGGTGAAGTGCCAAACACCCCGGAAGAGATTGCCAGACTAAAAGGGGTTGGACCGTATACGGCAGGTGCCATATTAAGTATTGCCTACGGAATTCCTGAGCCTGCTGTCGATGGAAACGTAATGAGGGTAATTTCAAGAGTCCTTTCCATCTGGGATGATATTGCCAAATCATCTTCGCGCAAGATTTTTGAAAAAGCAGTGCGACAGTTAATTTCACATGAAGACCCATCTTCATTCAACCAGGCATTAATGGAGTTGGGGGCGTTAATTTGTACGCCAACCTCTCCTTCATGCTTATTATGTCCAGTACGAGACCATTGCCAAGCTTTTGATGAGGGAGTTCAAAATGAACTGCCGATAAAGACAAAAAAAGCCAAGACACGAGACGTTCAACTTGCTGCAGCGATATTAATGGATGAAAATAAAAAGGTGTTAATTCACAAGCGTCCATCAACAGGTCTACTTGCGAACTTATGGGAATTCCCTAATGTAGAAATCCATCATCCCTTACAAAAGGAGCGGGAGCAAATTGTTGAATTGTTCCAGAGTTCGCTTGATGTAAATGTAAAACTCGAGAGAATTATTGGACAAATTCAACATACCTTTTGCACTTAGTCTGGAATATTAAAGTGTATTCAGGGACGGTAATTTCTGCCTTTCAGGAAAGTGAAGAATGGAAGCTTGTTTCATTCGAAGAAATGGAAGAGTTCGCTTTCCCAGTATCTTCACAAAAAATGCTCAAGCTTTATCACGAATATCAAATAGAATGAACGCCGCATGAGCGGCGTTTTTTCAATCATATACTGTTTTCGTTCCATGGGTATAATCTGCTTCGTGACGGTTGATTCCGCCGCGATTTTCAATTTCTTTAATAATTTCGCGATGGATCGTTTGTCCCTCACTATTTAAATAGGGAGTAATTTGCTGTAAGGAGTGATGGAAAAAAGCAAGTTCACTCGTCTTCCAGTCGGATTTCGCCATCATTGAAAGTTCAGTCATATCTCGTCCAACATACATCTCTGCATCTTCCTTTCAAGGGTTATATACTCTTTAGTGTTTTATAATAATTGTCTTCTATTCCCGGAAAAGTTAAAATGATAACAATACTTGAATATAGAAGGGAATAGTTAGATGACTCAAAAAGTAGCACTTATTACAGGAAGCAGCAGGGGAATCGGCAAGGCGACTGCACTACGCTTAGCTGCAGCTGGATATGATATCGTTATAAATTATGCAAGAAGTAAAAAAGGTGCTCTTGAAACAGCTGAACAAATAGAAGCATTAGGAAGAAAAGTGCTAGTGGTAAAAGCCAATGTGGGTGATGTTGAAAAAATAAAAGATATGTTCACACAAATCGAAGCGGAATTTGGCCGCTTGGATGTATTTGTCAATAATGCCGCATCAGGAGTTCAGCGTCCAGTAATGGAGTTAGAAGAATCCCACTGGGATTGGACTATGAACATAAATAGCAAAGCCTTGTTATTCTGTGCACAGGAAGCAGCAAAATTGATGGAAAGAAATGGCGGCGGAAAAATTGTCAGCATCAGTTCACTTGGTTCCATCCGTTATTTAGAAAATTATACCGTTGTAGGGGTTTCTAAAGCAGCTTTAGAGGCACTAACAAGATATTTGGCAGTTGAACTGGCATCGAAGAATATCGTGGTTAATGCCGTCTCAGGCGGCGCTATTGATACGGAAGCATTAAAACATTTTCCCAATCGGGAAGAACTTCTTCAAGAAGCAAAGGATAAAACTCCTGCTGGAAGAATGGTCGAGATAGATGACATGGTTAACTGTGTGATGTTCCTTTTATCAGAAGAATCAAGCATGATCAGGGGACAAACCATTATTATTGATGGTGGAATTTCATTACTTGTTTAATTATTTCTAAATAATACTTTTTGCGGATAATCTCCTCGAAGCATGGTTACATTATATTCGTGGAGGTGATATCAATGGCAAAATTCAATCAACAGCCAAACAAAACTTCAGCTGGAACTAACATCCAGGAAGTTAGACAACAAAACGCTCAATCTCAATCCGGATCGCAAGGCTCATTTGGAACTGAATTTGCGAGTGAGACAAATGCTGCTGAAGTAAGAAAACAAAATGCAGCCTCAGCTCAAGGTTCCCAAGGATCTTCAGGCCAGTTTGGAACTGAATTTGCGAGCCAAACTGATGCTCAAGAAGTAAGACAACAAAACCAACAGTCACAAGCACGTAAAAACCAAGGCAATGGCCAATTTGGTCAAAGCTAATAATAAGTTACCCAGAAGGCACTCTAGAATCGTTTAGAGTGTCTTCTTCTGTTGGTTCAAGTTCTTATTCGACAAAACTTCTCTAAAGTCTACATATGTTGTCAAAGGAGAATAAAACTTATTCGAGAATACATATTAGGTACTAATAATAAGGCGGTGAGGGAAATGGATCATTTTAACCGATTAGTTTCCGATCAATTGGTGACGATGGACAAATTGCTATATCTTCAAGGAGAACTTGAACGTTGTCAACAAATCGAAGAAGAACTACAGACATTGCAAAAAGCTACGGATCTTGAAAGTGTTCAATCTGATATTCAACTGATGAAAAAAGAGTTGAAAGAGATCCAGACCATTTTTGAAAAGCAGACAGAAGAGGTAATTAATTCCTATCGGGAAATGAATTTATCATCATCTTTTTAGGTAATAATGCAAAAATATCAAAAAAAATTCGCAAATTTTTACAAAGAGCCATCGAAATATGGCTCTTTTGTTTTAAAATGTGCTCTCAACCGTTATAATAATAAGAAATAGGAATTGTACTTTGTTACCTTTTGTCATTATTTATTTATATATTGGTTAAGAATAGGTTACAAAGCGTTCAGGAATGAAGGTAGGGGAGAAACATGGGCGTACCCATCGAAGGTGAACCAATGCAAATACATAGTTATAAGCACAATGGGCACATCCATCGCGTCTGGGAAGAAACAACCGTTTTAAAAGGGACACAGAATTTGGTAATTGGAGGCAATGACCGAACGCTTGTGACAGAATCAGATGGGAGGACCTGGATCACAAGAGAACCAGCTATTTGTTATTTTCATTCACAATATTGGTTCAATGTGATTGGAATGATTCGTGAGGATGGTATCTATTATTACTGTAATATCAGTTCACCATTTATTTTTGATGGCGAAGCACTTAAGTATATTGATTATGATCTCGATATCAAGGTATTTCCTGATATGACCTTTAATTTATTAGACGAAGACGAGTATGAACGCCATCGTCGGGAAATGAACTACCCAGCTCCGATTGATCAAATTCTTAAAAGAAATGTTGAAAAGCTGATTCAATGGATTCGGCAGCGGAATGGCCCTTTTGCTCCAGATTTTATCGATATCTGGTATGAACGTTATTTAACCTACAGACGTTAGGATGGCAGCTAAGAATAAGCGCCTGTTGATGTAATCAACAGGTTTTTATTTGCTTATTAATGAAGATTCTGAAAGGAGGGACAACTTGAACAGTATTCGCAGGTACTTGCAATTTGTAAAACCCTATCGACTGCAGGTGATAGGGACAATTATAATCGGAGTCATAAAATTTTCTATTCCTCTTATGATCCCAATGTTGATAAAGTATGTTGTGGATGACATTGTTGGAAGTCACAGTCTAGCCCGTGATGAGAAAATTAATAAATTAATGTTCGTTCTGGGTGTAATGATTGTTATTTTTGTCGTCTTGAGGCCGCCGATCGAATATTACCGCCAATACTTTGCCCAATGGACATCAAGTAAAATTCTTTATGATATTCGTGATGCTATGTATACCCACATTCAAAAGCTAAGCTTTAAGTATTTTTCTAATACACGTGCAGGAGAAATTATCTCACGCGTAATTAATGATGTGGAACAGACAAAAACATTTGTCATTTCAGGATTAATGAATCTCTGGCTGGATATTGCCACAATCATTATTGCAATTATTCTAATGTTTTCTATGAGCGCTAAACTGACATTTGTATCGATTTTACTATTTCCGCTCTATGCCTTTTCGATCCGGTACTTCTTTGGAAATTTACGGAGGCTGACGCGCATGCGTTCCCAAGCCCTAGCAGAGGTTCAAAGCTATTTACATGAGCGTGTCCAAGGGATGCCGGTAATTAAAAGCTTTGCGATTGAAGAATATGAACAAGGTCAATTTGATAAACAAAATAAAAACTTTTTAGAAAAGGCTTTGCAGCATACTAGCTGGAATGCAAAAGCCTTTTCCGCGGTTAATACCATTACCGATATTGCTCCATTAATCGTGATTGGCTATTCAGCTTACCTTGTCATTTTGCATCAACTATCGCTTGGAACGATGGTTGCGTTTTTTGCCTATATTGACAAGCTATACAGTCCGCTGCGAAGATTGGTGAACTCCTCGACAACCATTACTCAATCGTTTGCATCCATGGACCGTGTATTCGAATTTTTGGATGAAAAATATGATATCGTTGACGAGCCTAATGCACAAGTGTGCAGCAAGGTCCATGGTGATATTTCGTTTAATAATGTATCTTTTTCTTACGAATCAAAAGAGGAAATGGTTTTGAAAGGGATTACCTTACATGTAAAAAAGGGGGAAACCATTGCTCTTGTAGGTATGAGCGGTGGTGGGAAATCTACACTTGTCAGTCTGATTCCCCGATTTTATGATGTGACCGAAGGAAATATTACCTTAGATGGAGTAGATATCCGCCAATTTAAGGTTCAATCCTTAAGAGACAAAATTGGTGTCGTTTTTCAAGATAATATTTTATTTAGTGAATCAGTGATGGATAATATTTTGTTAGGGAAGCCGGGTGCCACGAAAGAAGAGGTATACTTGGCAGCGAAAGCGGCAAATGCGGACGAGTTTATCTTGAATCTGTCTGAAGGATACAACACCAAGGTCGGCGAGCGTGGGGTGAAGCTTTCAGGAGGTCAGAAACAACGTGTGGCAATTGCCCGTGTCTTTTTGAAAAATCCACCGATCTTAATTCTTGATGAGGCAACATCTGCACTAGATTTAGAGAGTGAGCATGCGATACAAGAGTCACTTGAGGAACTAGCAAAGGACAGAACTACGTTTATTGTTGCTCACCGCTTATCGACGATTACACATGCGAATCGAATTGTCTTGATTGAACATGGGCAAATCGTAGAAGTGGGGACACATGAGGAGTTAATGGCGAAGCAAGGAAATTATTATAAACTTTTTCAGGTCCAGCAGTTAGAACATAAAGAAACCGAGGCAAGTTAATTTGCTTCGGTTTCTTTTTATATACTTTCTTTTTCGATTGATACTTCATTATGATGATATGAATAAAAGCTTGTAATCAATGTATCGAGATGTTCAACCTGTTCACCGTAATCAATAATTGAGGCGACGATTTGCATAGTATGATAAAGATGCGGATTATCATGATCGGTAAATGCTTGTTGGTGAAGTAGAAATAAATCGAATAATTCCTTATTGTTCAGGCAATTTGAATTTTCTGTATCGCCAGGAGGATTTGGAATTTTTCCAATAAATCTAAGCATGAGTTGTTCATGATGATAAATGAGACAATCCAATTGTTCCTGAATCGATAGTTGGAAGTTATCCGGCAGGTGCAATAGCTCATTCTCAAAACGATGGAGCTTTTTTAACGTTTCAAGCGCCTTTTTTGCCGCAGAATGCATTTGTCGATAAATAACAAGCTTACGTGATTTTTCCAAACTATTTTTCTTAAAATAACTGCGTTCTTCTTTGTACATAGAATAAAACTGACTCATTTGGATAATATTCTCTTTTAATTTATCTATATCTGTTTTAAGGAGATTATGATCGAAATCATGCCTGGTGCTTAAACGGATCCATCTAATAATTTCTTCCGTTGTGTTTGTTACACTAAAATAAAGTTTATTTTCATACTTGGGTGGCATAAAGACAAGATTGACTAGAAATGCTGAAAATACCCCGATCATAATAGTGGAGAAACGGATTCCGGCAAATGGTATGAAATCGCCACCTGGTGTTTCCATGATGGATATTAATGTAACAAGCGATAATCCAATCGTGTTCTCGAGTTTAAGCTTTAAATTAATGCCTATCACAATAATTGCTGCCAAGCCAATGACGATAATATGATTTCCTAACAGAAGAACAAAAATAACAGCAAGTAAAGCACCAATGATATTACCTTGTATCTGTTCAATAATAGTTAAATAGGAACGATATATGGTTGGTTGAATGGCAAATATGGCAGCAATGCCAGCGAATACAGGTGAGGGCGAGTGTAATAATTGACCTAAGTAAAGGGATAATACAATAGCAATTCCCGTTTTTAAGATGCGGGCACCTAACTTCATTCAGAATGGTTTCCTTTCAAAATGTTTTCTTGTAAGCAAATTTTTACTATACATGGATTAACTAAGAGAATCAAGAGATATTATATGAATTTATATTTCATTTGTGAAAGGATAATGTAATGTGAAAAAACGCCCGCTGGGAGCAGCGGGCGTTTCTAGTAATATTTTTAAATCATTCCGTTGATACAGACGGATCTGCTTGTTCTTTGACAGGCAGGACCTGCACAAATTGCTTTTCTAAATCTGTTAGCAGGGCACGAAGTTGATTAGCTTCGTCAGCCTGACCATTCTGTTCAAGCAAGTCAGTATACTTGGTTAATAGCTCGTTAATATCTTGTTTGCCTTTTTCGTTTAAATCAACAACTGAAACCTTTGCCCCTTTGGCAATTCTTCTTTGAATTGCATCTTTTGTTAGTCCCATATCAGGTTGCTGGCGAATATAGACAACCCCGCCCGTCATTCCTGCACAAATCCATGGACCCGGGTCGCCCAGTACAAGGCCGCGGCCATTTGTCATATATTCAAAGGCAAAGCCTTTAATATTAGCATTTGAACCAATATTACCTGCTTCTTTTTCTGGAAGTGGCTTTTTCACAGCTCCGCCGATGATTAAGTCAGCACCTGAAAGTCTAATCCCTGCACGTGCATCTGCATTTCCTTGTGCAACAAGAAGCCCTTTTTGAGCACCGTAACCGAACCCTTTTCCGACGGAACCATTATAAAATTGACCATCTTTACCTTTTGATTTTAGGATATAGATATTTCCACCAAAAGATGTTTTACCTACTCCGTCTTGACCGCCGCCATTTACAGTGATGTCAATTCCTTCACTATTATAAGCACCCAAACCATTTCCGGGAATGGAACCGCCCTTATATTTTAGTTGCACTGCTGGAAGCTGCTTGTAAGAACCATCAAGTCTTCCGCGAACACGGTGACAGGAAACACGGCTGCCTAATACACGCTGTTCCGATGTGACACTTGCGAATTCACGGGAAGAGTGTAATTGATCGACACTGCCATCAAGATACTCTGCGCCCACGGCAACCTGCATTTGAACTTCTTCAATTGATTTCGAGGCATTTGTGATTGCAAATTGGCTAATTTCTAATGGCTTTAACAAATAGGAGAGGCTAAGCTGACCTTGACCCTTCATTTGTTCTAATAAATCAGACCGACCTACTGCATCCTGTAAATTACGAATACCAACCGATGCTGCAATTGTCTGCAACTCTGTCCCAAAAGCTGTAAATAGATTCATAATTCCTTGTACTGCTAATTCCAATTGGCGTGGAACAAAACGTCTTAAGCCGTGTTCTTTTGCTTGTGCTTCTGATTCAATTTGAGTTGCGATACCAACATGACAGGTGTCTAAATGACAGCCGCGGCAGGTCGTACAACCAATTGCCAGCATGGAAAGTGTACCGAAACCAACTCGGTTTGCACCAAGCAGCATGATTTTCATAACATCCATAGCGCTCTTCATGCCGCCATCCGCCCAGATTTCTACTTTATGACGAAGTCCGCTTTCAAGCAGGGCATTGTGTGCTGCTTTAACACCAATTTCTACTGGTAAACCAACATGCTGAAGGGCATGAATTCTGGCTGCCCCCGTACCGCCATCAAAACCACTTAAAGTGATAATATCTGCACCTGCTTTAGCAATACCAACAGCGATCGTTCCGATATTTGGAACAACTGGAACTTTAACAGCAATTTTTGCTTGGTCGTTTGCCGTTTTTAATTCAAGGATCATTTGTGCTAAATCTTCAATTGAGTAGATATCATGGTTGTTTGATGGTGAAATCAAATCAGAACCAAGCGTTGCATTACGTGCTTCGGCAACTTTTGCGGTAACCTTAGAACCAGGTAAATGTCCGCCTTCACCAGGCTTCGCACCCTGACCAATTTTAATTTCTAATAGGTTCGAAGAGTTAAGGAGTTCCGCATTAACGCCAAATCTACCGGAGGCAATTTGCTGTCCTCTTGTTTTTGGATATTTACCGAGCATATCCTTGATTTCTCCGCCTTCACCATTTAGGCTGACCATATTTAACCGGTCTGCACCTTCGGCATAAGCTCTGAATGCAGTTTCATTCTGTGAACCAAAGGACATAGAAGAAATAAGGAACGGTAAATCATGGTCTCCAACACAAAGATCCACTTCTGCCGGTGTTAGCGATTTACTACTCTTTTTAAGTTGAATTAAATGGCGAATTGTTGTTGGATTCTCTGTTTCTTGTTCAGAGATTTTATCACGATAACTACTATAATCACCTGTAGCTGCTACTTCACCAATTGCTTTCCAAATCCGTGGGAAGAGGTGGAACGTCTTTCCGACTCTTTCCTTTTCATTGTGATAATCCTCAGCTCTGGACAGAGCATCAAGTTTCATCGCTTCAAAATCTGTTTCAAGTTCCTTCGATCCAAAGAAGTTAACGATGTTTAATAGGTTAGCGATTTCTTCATGTAATCCGATACTTGAGAAAAGACGACCATAACCTCTCAGTTCATGTATACCTATGGTTGAAATTACTTTTTCCAATCCTTTAGTTAAAGCACTATATAGATTTGTTAAAGGCTTTGTTGTCTCGTCAAGAACTGTAAGGAACATGTAATATGGACTAATTAAATCGGCACCTAATCCAAAAGCAGTAATCATGTCATGAAGTGAACGAATAGCTCCAGAGCGAAGAACTAAAGAACAATCTCTTCTTATTTCCGCTTTAACAAGTGCTTGATCAATGACCGATGTTACTAAATGTGGGTCAATCCAATAGGAATCTTCCTGATGTGCTGTTGCATCATCAAGGACAAGTAATGTCTTCCCAGCCTGCACCGCTTGGACTGCTTCAGTTGCAAGTCTTTCTAATGCATGCTCCAACTTTTCTTCTTTTTTGAAGGTTGTAGAAATAAAGGTTACTAGCTTTTGTTCCTGAAAATGATGAACAACTTGATCAAAACTTGGCTGCCCTAAACCTTCGGAAAGACTATAGCCTGCTTTTCCTTCCAATAATAAAGGAGTGGTCAATTCAATCACAGTCTCACTATTTTCTTTATTAAATAAAGTTGGTCGCTTTCCAATAATTACTCGAGTGGAAAAATGTTCAGTTTCGCGGTCCCGGTCAATTGCAGGATTCGTAACGACAGCCACACTCTCTTTAAAATAATCAGCAATATTTTTTCGTTCAGGGTTAAGCGCAGCAAGTGGGGCATCGTGGCCCAATGAACGAATGGGCTCCACACCTTTTTCTGCCATTTGCTCGATTAATTGGATATGATCGCGTTCCCAGCCGAAAGCTTTATATTGTCCATTATGGATTTTGTCAGGATAATTCATTGTAACTGTCTTACCTAATGAAGGAGGAAGCAAACGCGCCCTCACCTCGCTGATATTTAACTTTTCAGAAAAGCGAGTGTAGACCTCATTTTGAAAACGTGCTTGTTCATATACTTCTAGCGTATCATCGTTCCATTTAAAGCCAACCTTTTCACCTGGTGCTAAAGGCTTTGGATCATTAACATATTCGCTTGAAGAAATGATTCCCGGTTCTGAGGAAAACAGATACGAGCTATCAATTTCAAGCATCCAAAGTGGACGGAGACCGAGAGCATCGACACTGAATACAGCTTCATCGCCAAATCTAGAGATAATTCCTGCAGGACCTTGGGCAAAGTGTCCCCAGGCTTCCCTCAGATAAGTATATAGATCTTGTAGATTTTCAGGATATGCCTTAATTTCATTGATAATTGGCGGGAATAAAACATCCATTGCTTCAAATAAAGAATAACCTTCACGGCAAATTAATGTTTCCATTGTCCGGCTTAAATCTTGAGAGTCACTGCCATCTTTGACTAGCGGTACACCAATCATTTTAGCTTCGTCGCGAAGCTTTGCAATTGTATTGATTTCTCCATTATGCCCGAGAACACTAAATGGTTGGACACGGAAAAAGCTTGAAAGTGTGTTTGTAGAATAGCGATTATGTCCGAGTGTCATTGTTGATGCAACAAGTGGATTTGCAAGGTCATGATAGAAACGCGGAAGAATATCCCCAGCACCCATTACCTTATAAACCACATGGTTCTGACTTAGTGAAGCGACATGAACTAGTTCGTTTGTTTCTAAATCAACTAAAGCATCGAAAAGGGCCTTCGTTAATTCCTGTCCCTTTTGAGCGGAAAGACAGGCGAATTGCCAAAACACAGGATTTTCCTGAATAGCGATTGGACCAAGAGCCGAAGTATCGGTTACTTTATCTGTTTCATAGATTAAATCAAAGCCGTATTTTTCTAACTTGTTTATTAATTCTTGTTTCGTAGTCTTCCAATTTGCTTTTTGGCTAACAAAAACATGACCAACAGCAAATTCCTCTTTTTCAGCAAGTGTTGGTTCCTGACCGGCCTGGAGCAGTTTTTCTTTCCAAAGTGCAACAGGGATATCCGTATGAATACCTACGCCATCGCCTTCTCCGTTAATAAAACCAGCACGATGGTTCATTGTTACTAAAGCGTTTATACAATCAAAAATATTTTTTCTGGTTGGATGCTTTGATTTTTCAAGACATGCGACAATCCCGCAGGCATCATGTTCTTGTTTGTGGAAATCTTTGAATAGGGAAGGGGTCCATTTTTGTGTCATCATATTAGGCTTTAGCAAATTTCGCTAAGGCCTCTTTCACCTCCTATGAAACTTAAAGTTTATGAATATTGTATTTGGTTGTAGTTTGTACTCGGTTGATACTTTAACGAGGTATAAAGTAAAAGGGTAAAAATAATAGATTAATAATATCATAAGAATTTTCAGAAATCAAATAAATATACATTATTTTGGATAAGAAAATAGATCCAAATTTGTGTTGGATAATTGAGGAAATGTATAATTGTAAACGTTTTCAAATGATTAATAATAAAAAAAGGAAGTGATATCCACTTCCTTTTTTGCATAAATGGTGTATATTTATTCGTTAGAAAGTGAGGAAAATGCATTTCTAACTGCGTGTAAAGTTGCTTCAACATCCTCTTTTGTATGTGCAATAGTCAAGAACCACGCTTCATATTTGGAAGGAGCAAGGTTTATTCCTTGGTGCAGCATATGCTTAAAGAATTTTGCAAATGTTTCACCGTCTGTATTTTCAGCTTGCACATAATTTTCTATTTTTTCATTTGTAAAATAAACCGTTAAAGCTCCTTTCAAACGATTTATTGTTATATGAATATTGTTTTCCTTTGCAGCCTCTAAAATTCCCTCTTCAAGCATCGCACCTAAACGGTCTAAATAATCATAAATACCTTCTTGCTTTAATACTTCAAGACAGGCGATTCCTGAAAGGATGGAAGCAGGGTTCCCTGCCATCGTTCCTGCTTGATAGGCAGGTCCGAGCGGAGCAACAGTTTCCATGATTTCCTTCCGTCCACCGTAGGCACCGATTGGCAGGCCGCCGCCTATGATTTTGCCTAACACTGTTAAATCTGGCTGAACCCCTAATAAATCTTGGGCGCCGCCGTACATAAAGCGGAAAGCCGTGATGACTTCATCATAAATCACGAGTGCGCCTGCTGTATGGGTAATGTCATTAACCTGTTGTAGGAAGTCTGGTTTCGGTTCAACAATCCCGAAGTTGCCAACAATTGGTTCCACGAGGACCGCAGCAATTTGGTCGCCCCATTTAGCCATCGCTTCTTTAAAGGGCTCGATATCATTGAATGGTACTGTAATTACTTCTTGAGCGATGCTTTTTGGTACACCGGCAGAATCCGGCGTGCCTAAAGTAGATGGCCCTGAGCCTGCAGCGACAAGGACGAGGTCAGAGTGTCCGTGATAACAGCCGGCAAATTTGATAATTTTATCGCGTCCGGTATAAGCACGGGCCACACGTATAGTCGTCATTACGCCTTCTGTGCCTGAGTTAACAAAACGAACCTTTTCCATCGAAGGAATCGCATCTTTTAACATTTTAGCAAATTTCACTTCATGCGGTGTTGGTGTACCATAAAGGACGCCACTTTCAGCCGCATATTTGATTGCTTCTGTAATATGCGGGTGGGCATGGCCTGTAATAATTGGACCATAGGCTGCAAGATAATCGATATACTGATTACCGTCGACATCCCAGAAATATGCACCTTGAGCGCGTTCCATGACAACAGGGGCACCGCCGCCAACAGCTTTGTAGGACCGAGAGGGACTGTTAACGCCGCCAACAATGTGTTCAAGTGCTTCATTATGTAATCTTTCTGAATTAGTAAATTTCATATTTTTTCCTCCTTCATCTGATTCTTACTTATTTTATCACTTTTCCTCATTTCCCGAATGTGTTTTCACTTTTCGGAAAGTTATTGAAGTGCTTGAGTGTTGTTTTATCAGTCTTATTTGGCTAAACTATCCTTTTAGGCATTGATTCGGGAGGAAAAAATGGAAAATGTAATTGAAGTAAAAAACTTACGAAAAGAATTTAAGTCCTATTCCAGTCGGACGGGCTTAAAAGGGGCATTTCGAGATTTACTAACAAGAAATTATAAAGTGGTTCCAGCTGTAAATGATATTAATTTTTTAGTGAAAAAGGGTGAAATGGTCGGATATATTGGTGAAAATGGTGCTGGTAAATCAACAACGATTAAAATGCTGACAGGAATTTTGACACCTTCTTCCGGGCAAATCACCGTAAACGGAATGAACCCACATAAAGAACGGGAAAGATTTGTCCAAACCATTGGAGTTGTTTTTGGACAACGATCACAATTATGGTGGGATATAGCGGTTCAGGAATCCTTTCGCCTTTTGAAAAAGGTGTATAAGGTGTCAGATGAAGATTATAACAGCCACATGAATCATGTCATCCAGACTTTAGATATTGAGCCGCTCTTAGATAAGCCCGTGCGGAAATTATCTCTTGGCCAAAGAATGAGGTGTGAGCTTGCAGCCGCATTGATTCACAACCCTCCATTATTGTTTTTGGATGAACCGACGATCGGCTTAGATGTGCTCGTTAAGTTAAAGATTCGTGATTTTTTAAAAGAAATTAATGAGAAATATCAGACGACCATTCTCCTAACCACACATGATTTAACGGATATTGAGGCATTATGCGAACGGGTGATTATGCTTGACGAAGGAAAGGTTATTTATGATGGTGCACTAAAGAATCTTCAGGAGAAATGGGGAGAAGGAAAGGAACTTCAGTTTCAGTTCCTTGAGCATGTCGGAGTTTCTGAACTGCTAAATCTCACCCGAGGGATACCTGTTAAGTGGGAGCAGGACGAAAAAGAGCAAATTTTTACAGCAGCATTAGAAGATAATGATGAACTTATTTCACAGGTCATTGCCAAGGTAGTCGCCGCATTTAAAATAAAAGATATTAAAATAAACGAAACCTCTACAGAAGAAATCATTCGAAATATCTATGAAAAGGGTGCAGTGTAAGTGGATAAATACCTTGAAATGATTAGAATCCGCTTTTTAATGATGCTTGCATACCGGACCAACTATTACACAGGAATTCTAATCTATAGTATTAACATTGGAGCCTATTATTTTTTGTGGTCTGCGATCTATGGCTCTAAGGAACATATCGTTGGTCTTTCTGTCACACAGATGACCACCTATGTAGCAATTTCCTGGATGGCCCGTGCATTTTACTTTAACAATCTCGATCGTGAAATGGCATTAGAAATTATGGAAGGAAAAGTGGCGATTGAATTAATCCGACCCTATAATTATCTCGGAATGAAAACGATGCAGGGCTTGGGGGAAGGGATTTTTAGGCTATTCTTCTTTTCAATGCCTGGAATGCTGATTGTTTATTTTGTCTTTCCCATAGAATTTACATGGGATTTAAGTGTCTGGGGATTATTTGCGCTCTCCATCCTGTTAAGTTTCTTTATAAACACTGAATTGAATTTATTAACGGGGATTACTACTTTCTTCTTATATAATAACTCCGGGCTCATTCGGGCAAAACGTGTCGTTATTGATTTATTTTCAGGACTATTATTGCCGATTAGTTTTTTTCCAGGCTGGGCACAAGATGTGATGAAATATCTTCCCTTTCAAGGAATTAGTTATTTTCCTAGTATGATTGTTACAAAAGGTTTTTCCCATACCCAAGCACTTGAAGCAATTTCTCAACAATTTGTTTGGGTAATCATTTTATTTTTTCCCATCCAAATCCTTTGGTCCTTGGCGAAAAAACAACTGATTATTCAAGGGGGCTAAAAGTTGTTTTATATTTCGATGTTTTTTCAATACTTATCTCAATATTTAAAAACAAGACTTCAATATCGAGCAGATATATTTGTAGAGTTTTTTTCTGATTTACTATCGCAAGCTATAAATCTTATCTTCATATTGGTTGTCTTTGGACATACCAATTTACTAAATGGCTGGAATAGAGATGAAATCATCTTCATCTATGGATTTTTTCTAGTTCCTTCTGCAGTTTTTTCTGCCTTCTTTAACATATGGGATTTTAATGAACGCTATATCGTTAAGGGGGAGTTAGACCGTATCTTAACCAGGCCGATACACAGTCTCTTTCAAATTATTCTTGAACGAATTGAAATGGAATCATTATTAGGGGCGATCACGGGACTTGCTGTCATGTTTTATGCAGGTAGTCGATTAGGGCTAGAGGTCCATTGGTTCGACCCGTTCTTGTTTATTGTTTTTGTGCTTGGTGGGGCATTGGTTTATGGTGGGGTGTTCATCATGATTGCCTGTATTAGCTTTTGGGCAGATGCACGCACCTCGCTTATGCCGATGATGTACAATATTAGCAATTATGGACGGTATCCCGTTAATATCTATAATAAACTTATTCGTTTTGTACTAACGTGGGTGATGCCATTTGCTTTTGTTGGCGTTTATCCAGCTGCATTTTTCCTCGGCAAAAAGGAATGGTTTTGGTACTCTTTTTTAACTCCTGTGATTGGAGTTGTTTTCTTCGTCCTGTCCGTCATGCTTTGGAATCAAGGGGTAAAAAAATACCGAGGTGCCGGCAATTAACTAGAATTTGATATTATATTGGCCAAGCGTGCATAGAAATTAAATATCAGATGTTAAATTGAGGTGATCTGTGTGTTTTTTTTCTTGCTGCCACTCGTTATTTTGTGCATCTTTATGAGCTTAAGGACGCTCTTTGTTCCAAATACCGTAAAAGGGAAATTAGTATCCATTGATAACTTTTTATATTTAGGTTCAGTTTATTTAACTGTTATTATTGGTTTTGGTCTTATTTATTTACTTTTTGAATTGATCGGAATGCCGTTGTTAAGGGAGGTAAATACCCAAGATCACCAGAATATTTTTGAAACAAGCTTTTATTTTAGTGCAATGACTTTATTTTCAGTTGGAAATGGGGATGTCATTCCCCATGGTTTAGGAAGAATTATTACTGTCACCGAGGCCTTGATAGGTTATACACTACCAGCCGCCTTTGTTGCTCGCGTGGTATTTGATCGAGAAAAAGTCAGCTAGTGATGCAGGATATTTGTGTAGTGAGCCCTGACTTTGATACGCTGACATTAAGGAATAAATTACAATAGGAGTGGTTAGGATGTCTGTTGAAATTGGTATGCAGGTACCGAATTTTGAGTTAGAAACCAATAGTGGAGAAACAGTAACTCTTTCAAAATTCAAGGGCACTAATGTTGTGCTTTATTTTTATCCTAAAGACATGACACCGGGCTGTACAACCGAGGCATGTGATTTTCGAGATCAAATTCAACAATTTACAGAGGTGGATGCCGTTATATTGGGAGTGAGTCCAGACCCAGTTGATCGTCATCAAAAATTTGTTGAGAAATATGGTTTGCCATTTTTGCTGCTTGCAGATACGGAGCATCAATTAGCGGAAGCATTTGGAGTTTGGAAGTTAAAGAAGAACTTTGGTAAAGAATATATGGGAATAGAACGATCAACTTTTATTATTGATAAGGAAGGCAACCTCGTCAAAGAATGGAGAAAAGTCAAAGTTAAAGGCCATGTAGATGAGGCACTAACTTACATACGAGAACAGCTCAGTTAATTTACTTACCAAAGCCTATTTTGTGCATAGAAGGCATTTGTCCAATGCAAGAAACGTTGGATTGAATATCATTTTATTAGGGCATACCTCCTCAGATAAACTTTGGGTCCATTGTGGCCCCTTTTTTTATGGAATTAAATAGAGTTTCCATATTTCAAGTTTTCTAAGTATAGATACAGGTGATATGATGAAGACGATAATTACACCTCTCATAATAAGCGAATGCATAAGAGTTGAAAGCTAGTATCATATCATTTTACAGGGGGATAAAAAAATGAAAATATATACAAAGACCGGTGATAAAGGAACTACGTCACTTATCTACGGACAAAGAGTTGCGAAAAATGATTTACGAGTCGAAGCTTATGGGACTTGTGATGAAACAAATTCTATGATTGGATTAGCGTTGAGTCACTTATTTAATGAAAATTTTCAAGGGAAAGAAATAATTGATACTATTTATCATAAAATACAAACAAATCTTTTTCATGTGGGAGCGGAGCTGGCTACACCAAAAGGGAAAGAAGTGAAGTGGACACTTGTAACATCAGATATAGAAGAAATGGAAAAGCAAATTGATGCCTGGAACGAATTACTTCCAGAATTAACGAATTTTATCTTGCCTGGTGGTCATCCAGCAGGTGCTGCTTTCCATGTGGCACGAACAACAGCAAGGAGGGCTGAGAGATGTGCAGTTTCACTAGGTGAAGAGGTTAATCCCCTTGTATTAGCCTATTTAAATCGACTTTCTGACTTACTCTTCGTGACCGCACGTTATGTGAACCATGAGTTAGGCTTAAAAGAACAAACATTGCATGAAAGAAGAAGTTAATATTTTAAGTTAATGAGCTAACAATATTGACAAAAGTACAAATTACCTAGTAAAATTAATTATAACAATTATAATATAAGAATACTTTTTAGAAAGAAGGTGCATGGCGATTACTCAGTTAAAAGAAGCTTTAGATACTTTAAAAGAAACAGGGGTACGAATTACTCCGCAACGTCATGCGATACTTGAATATTTAATAAACTCGATGTCACATCCAACTGCAGATGATATTTATAAAGCCCTAGAGGGAAAATTTCCAAATATGAGTGTGGCGACAGTTTACAATAATTTGCGAGTATTTCGTGAAGTGGGTTTAGTGAAAGAATTGACTTTTGGTGATGCTTCAAGCCGTTTTGACTTTGTTACATCTCATCATTATCATGTGATATGTGAAAAGTGTGGGAAAATAGTTGACTTCCTTTATCCAGGTTTAGATGAAGTAGAGCACTTGGCATCACATGTTACAGGTTTTAAAGTGGAGAATCACCGCATGGAAATTTACGGTTCTTGTCCAGAATGCGCAAGTAAAGAAGTTCATTGATAGAACGGCGGCTGATTTTTTTATCAGCCTTTTTTGTTGTAAATAAAAGAGGAAGAAGGACCCCATGGCAGCTATTCTGCAAAGTGGTTTTCTTCTTCCTCTTTTTATTTTAGGATTTTTTATTATAGGACTCATCGAATTCCTTACCTACAAGATTCGGGTCAAGGGTTAATGATTCGCGACAATACATACACATATCCACTCTACCTAGCATTTTAGTATGTTTCCCACAGCTTGGGCATTTCACTTGAATGGTTTTTGTTGATAACATTCCAATCCAAAAATATACAATTGTACTGGTAATAATAAAAAGAAGGCCCAAAATCATAAAAATGGTCATAATAAGTGGTGAAGTTCGAAAATAGATTCCAGCATACATAACAATGAAGCCGATGAAAATTAATGATAATGCAAAGGTACGAATTTTATTTATTTTACTCGAATATTTTGCCATATAACTCCCTCCTCGAGAAAACTATACCATATTTATAGAGAGAATAAAAAAACTAGGTGGAATAATGTCGAAATTTGTCTTTGGATAAAGAAGGAGATTTGCTTTCCTTGTCGAACTTATAATGCTACCTGAAAAAAATGGAGGAATGATAAATGGAAGACATCCTTCGGCCTATTTACCAAGAAAGGGCGAGCCAATTAAATACTCTTGGGGTATTAATGGTGCAAAAAAAACAAAAGTTAAGCCACATAACGGATTCATTTGATGTAATTCTCTTGGTATTAGTCAAAGAGGCGGAACAGCCTTTATTTATAAAGCACTATACTTACCATGACAAAAAGGCTGCCATGCATATTATTACGGAAGCAAAGTTGCAGGAGTGGTTACTATTAGGAACAAATCGCAAAATTTTTGAATGGCTCCATGAGGCGAAAATCATTTTTGATCGAAACGAATACGTTGCTGAGTTAAAAACGGAATTGCGAGAATTTCCATTTAACGGACGCAAAATAAAAATGGGTTTAGAATTTGCAAAATTAATTCGGCGCTATGTCGATGGAAAGGCATTGTTTGAAGGACATCAGTTCTTAGATGCATATAACTATGTCGTGCATTCCCTTCACCATCTTGCAAGGTTGGCGGTATTAGAAAATGGACTCCACCCAGAGCTAACGGTTTGGAACCAAGTAAAACAAATTGAACCAGAAATATTTAAATTATACGAAGAGCTTGTCTACAGTGAAGAAACGCTTGAGAAAAGACTAGAGCTTTTATTCCTTGCGAGCGAGTTTATGATCCATTCGAGAACGACTATCGGCACGAATCATTTTTTAGAAATTCTTAGTCGTAAGGAAGTATGGCAGTTTAATGAAATTATGAATGAAGAAGAGTTGACCCCTTATTCAGTTGACCTTGCTGTCCTGCTCGAATATATGATTGAAAAGCATTTAGTTGATGTAGTTAATATTGAAACGAAAGGGCAAGGGGTTTTTCATAGAGGTTATCGACTTAGTAAAAAATTATCGTAAAAAAACAATAAAACATATTGACCTTTTTATGATTCCTTGGTATATTAATAACCGTCGCTGCGAGCCAAACAACAAAATTGTTTTCGTAAGTGACGGTTTTAAAAAAATGTTGACAGTCTTAAATGTCTTATGTTATATTAATAAAGTCGCTTACGAGCGATATTGAAATTGTTCTTTGAAAACTAAACAAACAAAATCGTGCAAACAAACAATAAATTTTAGTTTCTTTTATGAAACTAAGCCAACGTAACAAATGAGCTAATCAACTTTCTTGGAGAGTTTGATCCTGGCTCAGGACGAACGCTGGCGGCGTGCCTAATACATGCAAGTCGAGCGAATCACTACGGTGATTAGCGGCGGACGGGTGAGTAACACGTGGGCAACCTGCCTGTAAGACTGGGATAACACCGGGAAACCGGTGCTAATACCGGATAATCCTTTTCCTCTCATGAGGAAAAGCTGAAAGTCGGTTTCGGCTGACACTTACAGATGGGCCCGCGGCGCATTAGCTAGTTGGTGAGGTAACGGCTCACCAAGGCGACGATGCGTAGCCGACCTGAGAGGGTGATCGGCCACACTGGGACTGAGACACGGCCCAGACTCCTACGGGAGGCAGCAGTAGGGAATCTTCCACAATGGACGAAAGTCTGATGGAGCAACGCCGCGTGAGCGATGAAGGCCTTCGGGTCGTAAAGCTCTGTTGTTAGGGAAGAACAAGTACCGGAGTAACTGCCGGTACTTTGACGGTACCTAACCAGAAAGCCACGGCTAACTACGTGCCAGCAGCCGCGGTAATACGTAGGTGGCAAGCGTTGTCCGGAATTATTGGGCGTAAAGCGCGCGCAGGCGGTCCTTTAAGTCTGATGTGAAAGCCCACGGCTCAACCGTGGAGGGTCATTGGAAACTGGGGGACTTGAGTGCAGAAGAGGAAAGCGGAATTCCACGTGTAGCGGTGAAATGCGTAGAGATGTGGAGGAACACCAGTGGCGAAGGCGGCTTTCTGGTCTGTAACTGACGCTGAGGCGCGAAAGCGTGGGGAGCAAACAGGATTAGATACCCTGGTAGTCCACGCCGTAAACGATGAGTGCTAAGTGTTAGGGGGTTTCCGCCCCTTAGTGCTGCAGCTAACGCATTAAGCACTCCGCCTGGGGAGTACGGCCGCAAGGCTGAAACTCAAAGGAATTGACGGGGGCCCGCACAAGCGGTGGAGCATGTGGTTTAATTCGAAGCAACGCGAAGAACCTTACCAGGTCTTGACATCCTCTGACACTCCTAGAGATAGGACGTTCCCCTTCGGGGGACAGAGTGACAGGTGGTGCATGGTTGTCGTCAGCTCGTGTCGTGAGATGTTGGGTTAAGTCCCGCAACGAGCGCAACCCTTGATCTTAGTTGCCAGCATTTAGTTGGGCACTCTAAGGTGACTGCCGGTGACAAACCGGAGGAAGGTGGGGATGACGTCAAATCATCATGCCCCTTATGACCTGGGCTACACACGTGCTACAATGGATGGTACAAAGGGCTGCAAGACCGCGAGGTTTAGCCAATCCCATAAAACCATTCTCAGTTCGGATTGCAGGCTGCAACTCGCCTGCATGAAGCCGGAATCGCTAGTAATCGCGGATCAGCATGCCGCGGTGAATACGTTCCCGGGCCTTGTACACACCGCCCGTCACACCACGAGAGTTTGTAACACCCGAAGTCGGTGGGGTAACCGTAAGGAGCCAGCCGCCTAAGGTGGGACAGATGATTGGGGTGAAGTCGTAACAAGGTAGCCGTATCGGAAGGTGCGGCTGGATCACCTCCTTTCTAAGGATAAAGCTGGACCTGTGAGCCAGACAAAACAGTTTGTTTGTAACGCGATCTTTGTTTGTTTAGTTTTGAGAGTATAATCTCTCTATTATATTTCCGTTGTGGGGGCCTATAGCTCAGCTGGTTAGAGCGCACGCCTGATAAGCGTGAGGTCGATGGTTCGAGTCCATTTAGGCCCACCATCTTTATAACGGGGCCTTAGCTCAGCTGGGAGAGCGCCTGCTTTGCACGCAGGAGGTCAGCGGTTCGATCCCGCTAGGCTCCACCAAATTATTTTGCAATAGCAAAATAACTTTCATTATAATCGTTCTTTGAAAACTAGATAATCGTAAGAAGAAGCAAAGTAAACATCGAGTAATCGCCATTTTAGATTTTCTCTCTTATGTAAGTAAGAGTTATAAACCTTTTAGGTTAAGTTAGAAAGGGCGCACGGTGAATGCCTTGGCACTAGGAGCCGATGAAGGACGGGACTAACACCGATATGCTTCGGGGAGCTGTAAGTAAGCTTTGATCCGGAGATTTCCGAATGGGGGAACCCACTGTTCGTAATGGAACAGTATCTTTACCTGAATACATAGGGTATGGAAGGCATACCCGGGGAACTGAAACATCTAAGTACCCGGAGGAAGAGAAAGCAAACGCGATTCCCTGAGTAGCGGCGAGCGAAACGGGACATAGCCCAAACCAAGAGGCTTGCCTCTTGGGGTTGTAGGACACTCAATATGGAGTTACAAAGGAACGGGGTAGATGAAGCGACCTGGAAAGGTCCGTCATAGAAGGTAAAAACCCTGTAGTCGAAACTTCGTTCCCTCCTGAGTGGATCCTGAGTACGGCCGGACACGAGAAATCCGGTCGGAAGCAGGGAGGACCATCTCCCAAGGCTAAATACTCCCTAGTGACCGATAGTGAACCAGTACCGTGAGGGAAAGGTGAAAAGCACCCCGGAAGGGGAGTGAAATAGTTCCTGAAACCGTGTGCCTACAAGTAGTTAGAGCCCGTTAATGGGTAATAGCGTGCCTTTTGTAGAATGAACCGGCGAGTTACGATCCCATGCAAGGTTAAGTTGAAAAGACGGAGCCGCAGCGAAAGCGAGTCTGAATAGGGCGTATGAGTATGTGGTCGTAGACCCGAAACCAGGTGATCTACCCATGTCCAGGGTGAAGTCCAGGTAACACTGGATGGAGGCCCGAACCCACGCACGTTGAAAAGTGCGGGGATGAGGTGTGGGTAGCGGAGAAATTCCAATCGAACTTGGAGATAGCTGGTTCTCTCCGAAATAGCTTTAGGGCTAGCCTCACGTAGTAAGAGTCTTGGAGGTAGAGCACTGTTTGGACTAGGGGCCCTCATCGGGTTACCGAATTCAGACAAACTCCGAATGCCAAAGACTTATCCGTGGGAGTCAGACTGCGAGTGATAAGATCCGTAGTCAAAAGGGAAACAGCCCAGACCACCAGCTAAGGTCCCAAAGTATACGTTAAGTGGAAAAGGATGTGGAGTTGTTTAGACAACCAGGATGTTGGCTTAGAAGCAGCCACCATTTAAAGAGTGCGTAATAGCTCACTGGTCGAATGACTCTGCGCCGAAAATGTACCGGGGCTAAACGTATCACCGAAGCTGTGGATTGACATCTTAGATGTCAGTGGTAGGAGAGCGTTCTAAGGGCGTTGAAGCTAGACCGTAAGGACTGGTGGAGCGCTTAGAAGTGAGAATGCCGGTATGAGTAGCGAAAGATGAGTGAGAATCTCATCCACCGAATGCCTAAGGTTTCCTGAGGAAGGCTCGTCCGCTCAGGGTTAGTCGGGACCTAAGCCGAGGCCGAAAGGCGTAGGCGATGGACAACAGGTTGATATTCCTGTACCACCTCTTTATCGTTTGAGCAATGGGGGGACGCAGGAGGATAGGGTAAGCGCGCTGTTGGATATGCGCGTCTAAGCAGTTAGGCTGAGAAGTAGGCAAATCCGCTTCTCACTAAGGCTGAGCTGTGATAGCGAGGGAAATTTAGTACCGAAGTTCCTGATTCCACACTGCCAAGAAAAGCCTCTAGCGAGATAAATGGTGCCCGTACCGCAAACCGACACAGGTAGGCGAGGAGAGAATCCTAAGGTGAGCGAGAGAACTCTCGTTAAGGAACTCGGCAAAATGACCCCGTAACTTCGGGAGAAGGGGTGCTTTTTGAGGTGAATAGCCTCGAAGAGCCGCAGTGAATAGGCCCAGGCGACTGTTTAGCAAAAACACAGGTCTCTGCGAAGCCGCAAGGCGAAGTATAGGGGCTGACGCCTGCCCGGTGCTGGAAGGTTAAGAGGAGGGGTTAGCTGCTAAGCGAAGCTCTGAATCGAAGCCCCAGTAAACGGCGGCCGTAACTATAACGGTCCTAAGGTAGCGAAATTCCTTGTCGGGTAAGTTCCGACCCGCACGAAAGGCGTAACGATCTGGGCACTGTCTCAACGAGAGACTCGGTGAAATTATAGTACCTGTGAAGATGCAGGTTACCCGCGACAGGACGGAAAGACCCCGTGGAGCTTTACTGTAGCCTGATATTGAATTTTGGTACAGCTTGTACAGGATAGGTAGGAGCCTGAGAAGCCGGAGCGCTAGCTTCGGTGGAGGCGTCGGTGGGATACTACCCTGGCTGTATTGAAATTCTAACCCGCACCCCTGATCGGGGTGGGAGACAGTGTCAGGTGGGCAGTTTGACTGGGGCGGTCGCCTCCTAAAGAGTAACGGAGGCGCCCAAAGGTTCCCTCAGAATGGTTGGAAATCATTCGCAGAGTGTAAAGGCACAAGGGAGCTTGACTGCGAGACCTACAAGTCGAGCAGGGACGAAAGTCGGGCTTAGTGATCCGGTGGTTCCGCATGGAAGGGCCATCGCTCAACGGATAAAAGCTACCCCGGGGATAACAGGCTTATCTCCCCCAAGAGTCCACATCGACGGGGAGGTTTGGCACCTCGATGTCGGCTCATCGCATCCTGGGGCTGTAGTCGGTCCCAAGGGTTGGGCTGTTCGCCCATTAAAGCGGTACGCGAGCTGGGTTCAGAACGTCGTGAGACAGTTCGGTCCCTATCCGTCGTGGGCGCAGGAAATTTGAGAGGAGCTGTCCTTAGTACGAGAGGACCGGGATGGACGCACCGCTGGTGTACCAGTTGTTCTGCCAAGGGCATCGCTGGGTAGCTATGTGCGGACGGGATAAGTGCTGAAAGCATCTAAGCATGAAGCCCCCCTCAAGATGAGATTTCCCATAGCGCAAGCTAGTAAGAACCCTGAAAGATGATCAGGTTGATAGGTCAGAGGTGGAAGCGTGGTAACATGTGGAGCTGACTGATACTAATCGTTCGAGGACTTAACCAAAACGAAAAGCGGAAGCGTCCGCTTAGCGACGTATGGCCTGGAGGGCTTTGACTGAGATAAAGGAAACACGAAGAGCGATAGCGATTCGATGTTGACTTATCGTAGGGAAAAGACCGAAGGACACTAGTCGTTGGACGCTGAAGCTGGACAATGATAACTCGTATTTACAAACTTCTTCTGCATTATCTAGTTTTGAGGGAATGAAAAAAATAAAATTTCCTCTTGAAAAATATGAAAAAGACATTATAATAAAATAGTGTCGAATAAATGGTCTGGCAATTATGGCGAGAAGGTCACACCCGTTCCCATACCGAACACGGAAGTTAAGCTTCTCAGCGCCGATGGTAGTTGGGACACGCGTCCCTGTGAGAGTAGGACGTTGCCAGGCTGAAATATTATTATTCCGCAGTAGCTCAGTGGTAGAGCTATCGGCTGTTAACCGATCGGTCGTAGGTTCGAGTCCTACCTGCGGAGCCATTATGGAGAGCTGTCCGAGTGGCCGAAGGAGCACGATTGGAAATCGTGTAGGCGGGTAACCCTGTCTCAAGGGTTCAAATCCCTTGCTCTCCGCCATAATATTTCTAAGAGATAAGGCCCCTTGGTCAAGCGGTTAAGACACCTCCCTTTCACGGAGGTAACACGGGTTCGAGTCCCGTAGGGGTCACCATTTTCGTACCAGCGAAAAGACTTACCTTAATGTGGAGGATTAGCTCAGCTGGGAGAGCATCTGCCTTACAAGCAGAGGGTCGGCGGTTCGAGCCCGTCATCCTCCACCATATGTTTAAATTTATTATTGTCGCGGGGTGGAGCAACGAGCGTTGCTTCAATGAATAATCTGCGAGTTGTATCAATCGAGTTGCTTCTTGAATTAGCTTTCTGAGATTGATACAGTCTATGGGAATTATGATCATGGACAAAACTTATTAATTTCTATTGTCGCGGGGTGGAGCAGTCTGGTAGCTCGTCGGGCTCATAACCCGAAGGTCGCAGGTTCAAATCCTGTCCCCGCAATTGGTCTGGTAGTTCAGTTGGTTAGAATGCCTGCCTGTCACGCAGGAGGTCGCGGGTTCGAGTCCCGTCCAGACCGCTTTAATTTTTTCTTAGATCTTAATTAGGCTCAGTAGCTCAGTCGGTAGAGCAAAGGACTGAAAATCCTTGTGTCGGCGGTTCGATTCCGTCCTGAGCCACCTTTAGTTTTTTGCCGGTGTAGCTCAACTGGTAGAGCAACTGAATCGTAATCAGTAGGTTGGGGGTTCAAGTCCTCTCGCCGGCACCAGAAGCTGGCAACATGAATATTATATGTGGAGGGGTAGCGAAGTGGCTAAACGCGGCGGACTGTAAATCCGCTCCCTCCGGGTTCGGCGGTTCGAATCCGTCCCCCTCCACCATTTATAGGGGTATAGTTTAAAGGTAGAACGAAGGTCTCCAAAACCTTTGGTGTGGGTTCAATTCCTACTACCCCTGCCAATTATATTGTGGCGATTGTGGCGAAGTGGTTAACGCACCTGATTGTGGTTCAGGCATTCGTGGGTTCGATTCCCATCAGTCGCCCCATAATATGAAATTTTTTTAAAACGTTGGGCTATAGCCAAGCGGTAAGGCATCGCACTTTGACTGCGACATGCGTTGGTTCAAATCCAGCTAGCCCAGCCAAATTGCGGAAGTAGTTCAGTGGTAGAACATCACCTTGCCAAGGTGGGGGTCGCGGGTTCGAATCCCGTCTTCCGCTCCAATAGTAATGGCGGCATAGCCAAGTGGTAAGGCAGAGGTCTGCAAAACCTTTACCACCGGTTCGAATCCGGTTGCCGCCTCCATTAAGTAATTGCAAAGTATGGATAAGAATAGGTAATTAGATTTTGCCGGGGTGGCGGAACTGGCAGACGCACAGGACTTAAAATCCTGCGGTAGGTGACTACCGTACCGGTTCGATTCCGGTCCTCGGCATTGCTTTATCAAAATAATTTTATACGCGCCGGTGTGGCGGAATTGGCAGACGCGCACGACTCAAAATCGTGTTCCGTGAGGAGTATCGGTTCGACCCCGATCACCGGTATCAATTTGTTTAAAGAAAAACGCTTCTCAGATAACGCTTGAGAAGCGTTTTTTTTATGAATTTTATCGCTTTATGGATATCTTAACTTAGGATATTTTCCTTTGTTTAAGAATGATGAATCTATTCGTTACTCTGATTGATGGTAGAACTCTTGTATAGTAACGAATAGAAGCTAATCGTGCCCATCAGAAATGAAAAAACATGATAACGGTAACGAATAGACATGATTCGTGCTCCTCGGTGTTGAAAATTCATAAAAAAGATAATGAATATTTCCCCAGTCCCCCATCGTTCCCCTTATTCCAAATGATCAGTAACTAATGTAAGATATATCCTATACTACATTTTATTAATAGAAAGGTAGATTCAATTGATGAACGGAAAAACTTTGTTTATTGCAGGGCATGCCCGGTTACCCCAAGGGATCGCAGCAAAAAGTGTATTTGAAACATTGACGATTACCGCTGAAATTGATAGAAACTATGGGGTCATACTCGAGGCCTCTTGTACATTGGCTACCGAACATGCCCGCGAATTTGTTGGCCAGGTATTAAGGGGGATGAGTTTAAACGACGGTATTGAGGAAGCAATCGCTGCGCTGCAAATGTATTACCGTGGGAAGGCAGCTAATGCTTTGGTGGCGGCGTTAAAAGATCTAGATCTCCATTATCAGCAAATCAAATCTACTGAAAAGTAATTGTTGAAAAATTCTAATTATTAGTATATAGTTAAAATAACAACTGGGTGACGGCAAAGTCCTTGCTGCATGACCAGATGATCGTATGAAAAAATGATTATATTAAAATTGACTATATTCACTTGAATTTCCTTTGCGGGAAGACGAGCTATGAGTAGGAGTCAGTAAATCAATCAATGGGATATTTCATTGTTTGTTTTGCTGGCTCCTTTTTGTTTTTTTATAGTCGGAAAGAGGTGATAAGTGTGAAAGGGGCACTTGATGGAATCCGAATTTTGGATGCTTCGCGCGTACTAGCAGGACCATTTTGCTCTATGATTCTCGGGGACTTGGGAGCAGAGGTAATAAAGATTGAACACTATGCTTCAGGTGATGAAACAAGAGGCTGGGGACCACCGTTTGTAAATGGAGAAAGTGCGTATTATTTATGTGCCAATCGGAATAAACAAAGTATGACACTTAATCTTAAATCAGAAGAGGGAAAAGAAATCTTTGCCAAATTGGCTTCAAACAGCGATGTCGTGATTCAGAACTTTAAATCTGGAACACTTGAAAAAATGGGTTTAGGATATTCGCAGCTAAAAGCAAATAACCCCGGAATGATTATGGCCTCCATTACGGGGTTTGGGTCAACGGGTCCTTATAAGGATTTACCTGGCTATGATTATATCATTCAAGCGATGAGTGGGCTGATGAGTATCACTGGTGAACCTGATGGGAGTCCGGTTAAAGTCGGAGTGGCAATCGCAGATGTTTTAACGGGATTATATACCTGTATAGGAATATTAGCGGCTTTACAGCATCGAAACGAGACTGGAGAAGGACAGGAAATTGATATTTCACTGCTGGATTGCCAGGTTTCCTCATTAATTAACGTGGCGAGTAATTATTTATGTAGTGGTGCGATTCCAAAGCGAATGGGGAATCGGCACCCCAATATTTCCCCATATCAGGTGTTTAAGACCAAGGACGGGGAGCTTGTCATTGCCGTAGGAAATGATCAGCAGTTTAAGCAATTTGTTGCTGTTTTGGGTAGACCTGAATTAGCAGAAATGGAAGAATTTATTCATAATGAACAGCGTCTAAAGAATACCGATAAACTGATTGCCATTTGTGAAGAACTGCTTTCAAAAAAGCCGAAAAATGAGTGGAAAGAACGATTAGATGCAGCAGGCGTTCCGAATGGCCCAATCAACACCATTGCTGAAATGTTTGAAGATCCACAGATAAAGGAGCGAGAGATGATAGTCGAAATGGAGCATCCATTAATTGATAAACTTCAATTAACGGGCTCACCGTTGAAGCTATCTCAAACACCAGTAACGATGAGGAGACATCCCCCATTGTTTGGCGAACACACAGAAACACTATTAGAGAGCATTGGATACAATTCCGAAGAAATATCTAGTTTAAAACAAAAAAATATTATTTAGGAGGAAATATTAAATGATGAACTTCGAATTAACAGATGAGCAGCAAAGTGTTAAGGAAATGGTTAGAAAATTTGTCGATAAGGAAATCATTCCAAATATTCAGGAGTGGGATCGCCAAGGTCATTTTGAACCTGCGATTTTGAAAAAATTGGCGGATTTGCAAGTTATGGGTGTTTGTATCCCTGAAGAGTATGGCGGAGCTGGCATGGATTATAATACTCTGGCTATTGTATGTGAGGAACTAGAACGAGGAGATACTGCCTATCGGACTGCCGTTTCTGTTCATACAGGGCTAAATAGTATGACGCTATTGCAATGGGGATCTGAACAACAAAAACAAAAGTATTTAGTCCCTCAAGCACAAGGGCACAAAATTGGTGCTTTCGGATTAACAGAACCGAATGCGGGGTCTGACGTGGCTGCGATGAATACAACTGCTGCTAGAAAGGGAGATTACTATATTCTGAATGGGTCTAAAACATGGATTTCTCTCTGTGATTTTGCCGACCATTTCTTGATTTTTGCCAAAACAGACCATGATATTGGGCATAAAGGAATTACTGCATTTATTGTAGAGCGTAGTTTTGAAGGGGTTGAAACGAAGGCGATCAAGGGTAAGTTGGGTATTCGCGCAGGAAATACTGGAGAGGTATTTTTAACCGATGTAAAAGTACCTATTGAGAACAGATTGGGTGAAGAAGGCGAAGGGTTTAAAATTGCCATGGCCGCACTAGATAATGGTCGATTTACAGTAGCTGCAGGAGCAGTTGGTTTAATAGAAGCCAGCCTTGAAGCAAGCCTAAAGTATTGCCATGAACGAAAAACATTTGGGAAAGAAATTGGAAGACACCAGCTTGTACAGCAAATGATCGCGAAAATGAGTGCAAATCTTGAGATTTCTAGACTGTTAGTTTTTAAAGCGGGTTGGTTAAAGAATCAGGGGAAACGAAATACCCAGGAGACATCACTTGCTAAGTGGATTTCCTGTAATGCTGCTTTTGATGCAGCAAATGATGCCGTTCAAATCCATGGCGCCTATGGATATTCCGATGAATATCCAGTAGAACGGTTTTTGAGGAACTCCAAAGCTCCAGTCATCTATGAAGGTACGAGAGAAATCCATACGATTATGCAAGGAGAGTACGCTTTAGGTTATAGGGAAGATAAACCACTTCGTGAACAATTGCCTGCATGGCCTTTTGAACAAGTTTCCGTAACTAAGTAGTTGCTAGGAGTATAAATTGAAAAAACCGGTCATTGACCGGTTTTTTCAGCTTAAAGAATTAGAGTAGTGCTGTAAGATTTTATCATCATAAAAAAATTCGACAAAATATGCGTTTTTCTCTTGACGATGTTAAAAATAGTGTGTAATATTGAAAAGGTCAGTTGATGACATTAATATTAATCCTTTGCGGGTGTAGTTTAGTGGTAAAACCTCAGCCTTCCAAGCTGATGATGAGAGTTCGATTCTCTTCACCCGCTCCATACATACTAACTAACGCAGTGTATCGTTACATAGGAGAACGATGCATTGCGTTTTTTCCTATTTTATTTTGGAATAAAACATATAAATATCCATGTCGTTCATTCTAGTTAAGAAGGGAGGTTCACTCTATGAATGTAAACAAGCTAAAGGAAGAATTAATTGAATATAGTAAAAAAATTGGAATTGATAAAATTGGTTTTACGACCGCTGACACGTTCACTGAATTGAAAAGTCGATTAGTAAGACAGCAGGAGCTTAACTTCCAATCAGGATTTGAAGAACCAGATATTGAGAAAAGAGTGACCCCTTCATTATTATTAGAGGAACCACGTTCGATCATTGCCATTGCGATTGCCTATCCTTCAAAAATGAATCACCGCGTAGAAAGTAAAAAGGGTGAGAGAAGAGGGATTTTCAGCAGGGCATCATGGGGTCTTGATTATCATCATGCTCTAAAGGATCGCTTAAATAAACTTGAGGAGTTTATCTTAGCAAGAATGCCGGAAGCTCGGTTAAAATCGATGGTCGATACTGGGGAACTCTCTGACCGCGCTGTGGCAGAGCGCGCAGGAATTGGCTGGAGCGGGAAGAATTGTGCGATTATTACACCTGAGTTTGGGTCCTATGTATATCTTGGAGAAATGATTACGAGTATTCCTTTTGAACCGGATACCCCGATTGAAGACCAATGCGGGTCGTGCACCAAGTGTTTGGATGCATGTCCAACAGGGGCATTGGTTCAAGGTGGACAAATAAATGCCCAGCACTGTATTTCATTTTTAACTCAAATAAAAACATTTATCCCCGAGGAGTTTAGAGATAAAATTGGTAATCGTGTCTATGGCTGCGATTCCTGCCAAACTGCATGTCCAGTTAACAAGGGGAAGCACTTTCATTTCCATGAGGAACTTGAAGCGGATCCTGATATTGCCAAACCACTGCTAAAGCCAATCTTAAAATTAAGCAATCGGGAATTTAAATCTAAATTTGGAAACATAGCTGGTTCTTGGAGGGGGAAGAAACCCATTCAGCGGAATGCGATCATTGCGCTGGCACATTTTAAGGATGAGACAGCGATTCCTGATTTAGTTGAAGTTTTGGAAAACGAGGGAAGTCCGGTTTCAAGAGGAACAGCTGCTTGGGCCTTGGGCAAAATTGGCGGTGAAACAGCCTTTTCTGCACTTGAAAGGGCTCAAGCGCATGAAAAAGATCCTGAAGTACAAAATGAAATAGAAAAAGGTTTAAGTTTTTATAGGTAAAAATGAGCGAACTCAAGTAGTTCGCTTATTTTTTTTGATTAAATCCGGCCTTCTTTCATATGTATGAAAGAAGGGGGTGGAGAGTATGCTTCATTTAATTCAAGATTTATTTGAAAAGAGAGTAAATCAATTTGTTTCCGATAAAAGAACTCATAAAGTATTTTTTCCAAAGGCTGAACAGAAACAAAGTGCATTATCAAAAAGGGATGCAGAAATTGTCAAAGTTAAAGCGGCAGGTCGAATAATAGAGATGAATGAGGAGGAAGAATTTCAAACGGTAAAATATCAAGCCCATTATCAATATTTAATTAAGCAAAAAGAGATGCTTTACATGGAGGAAGAAATAGAAGAAAGATTAGCAAAGTTTTATAAAAAGGCTTTAGTAATGGATGAGGAAATTAACCCTTATGAGTATCAAAAATCTCCCCCACTGCCAACTACACTAAACTTAGAGGAGACGGATGAGCGATTAAGCTTTCAGTACGATCGTTTAAAAGCTGTGCAGTATGCAGAACGGTGGTGGAATAGCTATAATCCTTCGTATATAAAATTTGAAAATGATTGCACCAACTTTATCTCGCAATGCCTTCATATAGGCGGGGCACCGATGAGAGGTTATCCCGTCCAGGGTTCAGGCTGGTGGCTCCAAAATAAAAAATGGAGCTATAGCTGGGCAGTGGCAAATTCTTTAAAGCTATACTTTGCTCTTTCAAAGAGTGGTTTACATGCAAGGGAAGTCAGCAGCCCTGATCAATTGTTATTAGGCGATGTTATTTGTTACGATTTTGAAGGGGATGGCCGGTTTAATCATAATACAATTGTAACGGGTAAAGATGCAGACGGAATGCCGTTAGTGAATGCCCATACGTATAATAGCCGGATGAGGTACTGGGCGTATGAAGATTCATCTGCTTATACACCTAATATAAAATATAAGTTTTATACAATCCTTGGTTAAAATTGCATCTTTATTGAAAGGATAAATCCTCGTGGTATAATGGCATGTAGAGTTTTTTACCCGAGGTGAGCAGCGTGTCAATAAATGTAGTATTATATCAGCCACAAATTCCTTCCAATACTGGAAATATCGCAAGGACATGTGCAGGAACAGATACCAACTTACATTTAATCCGTCCATTAGGGTTTTCGACGGATGATAAAATGTTAAAAAGAGCAGGCTTGGATTATTGGCAATACGTCAATATTGTCTATTATGATTCATTAGAGGACTTTTATGAAAAGAATGCTGGCGGTGAATTTTTTTATATAACCAAATTTGGTCAAAAGGCTTTTAGCAGCTTTGATTATAGTAATTCAAGCAAAGATTATTTCTTTATCTTTGGACGAGAAACGACGGGACTCCCGAAAGATGTCATTGAAAACAATAAAGAAGTCAGCTTAAGGATTCCAATGAATGAAAATATTCGTTCCTTAAATCTTTCTAATACAGCTGCCATTCTTATCTATGAGGCGCTGCGTCAACAAAATTATGCGCATCTAAAATAATGGAAGGGGGTCCATCGGGCCTCCTTTTGATTAATGGAAAGGAAGTTGGGTTTTTTATGAATGAAGTAATTGAAACGATTCTAAACCACCGCTCCCTCCGTCATTTTGAGGACATGCCCTTAACAGAGGAACAAATCAAAACGATTGTTTCTTGTGCCCAATCAGCGTCTACATCGAGTTTTATTCAGGCCTATTCGATTATTGGTGTTAAAGACCAAGCGAAAAAGAAAAAATTGGCTGAGATTGCCGGTAACCAGGAATATGTTGAAATAAACGGCCACTTTTTCATTTTTTGTGCAGATCTTAATCGTCATTCCATTATTGGGGAGATGGTACAAACAGATGTTACTCCTTCTATCGAAAGTACGGAAAAGTTCATGGTTGCTCTAATAGATGCATCTTTGGCAGCACAAAACGCCGCAATTGCAGCTGAATCGATGGGTTTGGGGATTTGTTACATAGGTGGAATTCGTAATAATCTTGAAGAGGTTAAAAACCTATTAAAAACTCCTGAACGGGTGATTCCTTTGTTTGGACTTGCGGTTGGAGTTCCAACAAAATTGACAGATAAAAAACCAAGGCTACCGTTTGAACATATCTATCATGAAGATGAATATGAACAAGATAAACAGGTATATGTTAGTCAGCTTCAAAAATACGATGATTTAATTTCAAACTATTACAATGAGCGGACCGAAGGGAAAAGAAAGGACCGCTGGAGTGTACAAATGGCAAAGATGCTTGATCGAAAGAGCAGGATGTATATGAAGGAATTTGTTCAAAAAAACAAACTGGATCTTAAATAAAAAAAACTGCCAAGCGGCAGTTTTTTTTATTTTGAAGAACCTGGTTTGTCATTATAACCTGATGTTAAGATTGCAGTCAAAAACGTGATCATTACTAATATTACGATGAAAGTGTTCATGTTTATGTATTGCCCCCTTTGTTATACATTTTTCATTTTTATCACACATATAGTTTTATTATAGCCTATCTTAGAAAAATGAAAAGAGGAAGATTCTTTTTATTGTAACAAAAAAGATAGACGCTAACTCGCATTGGTTACGCATGTTCAATAGCTTATCAGCATAGAGTATATTAATCGTCTCTGATTAACCTACAGGGGGAGGGCCTTATGGATATTCTAAAAAAAATCGAGATGTATCGCGAAGAAGAAGAAAAGTTACGTTGGGAAGGGTCATTCGCAGATTATTTACAGTTGTTGAAAGAGAAGCCATGGGTTGCACAGTCGGCACATTCACGAGTTTATAATATGCTTAAAGATGCAGGAATTACTGAAGAAAAAGGGACGAAAAAGTATGAATTCTTTAGCAATCAATTATTTGGTTTAGAGGAATCGCTTGAACGGCTTGTTGAGGAGTACTTCCATCCGGCAGCAAAAAGGCTCGATGTAAGGAAGCGTATTTTATTGTTAATGGGTCCTGTTAGCGGCGGGAAGTCCACTCTTGTTACTATGCTGAAAAGGGGACTTGAAGCCTACTCTCTCACTGATAGAGGCTCTGTGTTTGCCATTAAAGGATGCCCAATGCATGAAGATCCATTGCATTTAATTCCACACCATTTGCGAAAGGACTTCCATGATGAGTATGGAATTCGCATCGAAGGTAATCTTTCACCATTGAATATGATGAGACTGGAACAGGAGTATGGCGGACGAATTGAGGATGTTTTAGTGGAAAGAATCTTCTTCTCCGAGGATAAACGAACTGGAATCGGAACGTTTAGCCCATCCGATCCAAAATCACAGGATATTGCCGATTTAACAGGGAGTATTGATTTTTCAACGATTGCAGAATTTGGTTCTGAATCAGATCCGCGTGCCTACCGCTTCGATGGTGAACTTAACAAGGCGAACAGAGGAATGATGGAGTTCCAGGAGATGCTAAAGTGTGATGAGAAATTCTTGTGGCACTTGCTATCCCTTACTCAAGAAGGAAATTTTAAAGCAGGCAGGTTTGCTCTTATCAGTGCTGATGAGCTAATTGTAGCTCATACGAACGAGACAGAGTATCGTTCGTTTATCTCCAATAAGAAAAATGAAGCACTCCATTCACGAATTATTGTCATGCCAATACCTTATAACTTGAAGGTTTCACAAGAGGAAAGAATTTATGAAAAGATGATTAATGAAAGTGATGTTTCTGATGTTCATATCGCACCGCATACGTTAAAGGTTGCTGCCATGTTTACGATTCTTACTCGTTTAAAGGAACCAAAGAAAGGCGATATTGATCTACTTAAGAAAATGCGCCTTTATGATGGGGAAAATGTGGAAGGCTTTAATACGGCGGATGTGGATGAACTTAAGAAGGAATACCCAGATGAAGGTATGAGTGGTATTGACCCTCGTTACGTGATTAATCGAATTTCATCTACTATTATTCGTAAAGAAATACCATCCATTAATGCACTTGATGTTTTAAGATCATTAAAAGATGGGCTTGATCAACATCCATCCATCACGGCAGAGTTACGCGAACGTTATATGAATTACATCTCATTAGCGCGGAAAGAGTATGATAATATTGCCAAGAAGGAAGTACAAAAAGCCTTTGTATATTCGTATGAAGAGTCTGCGAAAACGTTAATGGATAATTATCTTGATAATGTTGAAGCATATTGCAATAAATCCAAACTTCGTGACCCGCTTACTGGAGAAGAAATCAATCCAGATGAAAAGCTAATGCGTTCCATTGAAGAACAAATCGGAATTTCTGAAAATGCGAAAAAGGCTTTCAGGGAAGAAGTATTAATTAGAATATCAGCATTTGCAAGAAAAGGTAAACGTTTCGACTATAACTCCCATGACCGCCTTCGTGAAGCGATTCAAAAGAAATTGTTTGCCGATTTAAAGGATGTTGTAAAAATTACTACTTCATCGAAAACTCCGGATGAACAGCAATTGAAAAAGATTAATAATGTGGTTGCTAGGCTGGTTGATGAGCATGGCTATAATACAACATCAGCTAACGAATTACTGCGCTATGTTGGAAGTCTATTAAACAGATAAGTGGATTAAAATAGTTAGGACTGGCAGAAGGTAATCTGTCAGTCTATTTTTTTCCTTATAAAGGGCAACAGAAACCCGTGTTGCATCTACATTAATAATTTGTCCATTTTCATAGGCATAAGCACAATTGTCAAAATAATTTGTAAATTATTCTATGTTTCTGCATAGGATAAAGTAATCCATATTTATCTTCATTTTTTCACTCGAGTTATAATATGTATTTGATAAAAATGTGTGCATTTTTGAAACTAATAAATTAAGGAGGGGTTTACATTGTCAGTTAACAACAATCAATATGTAATTTCAAGAGAAGATTGGTCCCTCCACCGCAAAGGCCACGATGATCAGCAGCGACATCAGGAAAAGGTCCAGGAGGCAATTCGCAACAATCTTCCAGACTTGATTACTGAAGAGAGCATAATTATGTCTAATGGTCGAGATGTAGTAAAAATTCCGATTCGTTCATTGGACGAATATAAAATTCGTTATAATTATGACAAAAACAAACACGTGGGCCAAGGTGATGGTGACAGTCAAGTAGGTGATGTAGTAGCACGTGACGGCTCCAGTGGTCAAAAGGGACCTGGAAAAGGCCAAGGTGCTGGGGACCAAGCGGGTGAAGATTATTTTGAGGCAGAAGTATCCTTAATGGAACTTGAGGAAGCATTATTTAAACAATTGGAGCTTCCAAATCTAAAAAGAAAAGAAGAACAAGAACATCTTGTTGAAAACATTGAATTCAATGATATTCGCAAAACAGGATTAATGGGAAATATCGATAAGAAACGGACAATGATGTCTGCTTTTAAAAGGAATGCAATGACTGGGAAGCCTGCATTCCACCCTATATACAAGGATGATTTAAAATTCAAGACATGGAACGAGATAATCAAACCGGATTCAAAAGCGGTCGTCATCGCCATGATGGATACGAGCGGCTCAATGGGGATATGGGAAAAATATATGGCCCGCAGCTTTTTCTTCTGGATGACACGCTTTTTAAGAACGAAATATGAAACGGTTGAAATTGAGTTTATTGCTCATCATACAGAGGCAAAAGTAGTTAGTGAGGAGGATTTCTTTTCCAAAGGTGAAAGCGGTGGAACGATTTGTTCATCTGCTTACCGCAAAGCGCTAGAAATTATTGATGCCAAATACAATCCACGTAAGTTCAACATTTATCCATTCCATTTCTCTGACGGTGATAATCTCACATCGGATAACGCTCGCTGCGTGAAGCTAGTTGAAGAATTAATGAAAGTATCTAATATGTTTGGCTACGGTGAGGTAAATCAATATAATCGTCACTCTACCTTAATGTCAGCTTATAAAAACATTAAAGATGACCAATTCCGCTACTATATCCTTAAACAAAAAGCAGATGTATTTCATGCCATGAAGAGCTTTTTCCAAGCAGAAGAAGAAAAATTATTCGCTTAGCAAAAACGACTGGTGTCAGGCACCAGTCTTTTTTTTGCTATTGCTTCAAGTTTATACTTGAAGAATTGTTAAACTGGTAAAGATGACAGGAGGGAAAGAAAGCAGAAGATTTGATTTGCTTAGTGTTCAGGGGTATCCTTTGGGGTGTATTTGAAAGGTGGGTGTATATGCTAAAAGAAGTTTGTGTAGAGAATTTTACATTCGTTCCTGTGGCTATTGAAAAGGGAGGACATCGCATTGAGCTTTGTGACAACTTATTTGTTGGAGGGACTACTGTTAGTCACGGGGTAGCTGCAAAAACCATTACATATTGTCACTCCAAAAATACGAAGGTAATGACCATGGTCAGGCCTAGGGGCGGAAATTTTATTTATACTAAAGAGGAAATTGAAATTATGCAAAATGATATAACCCATTTCAAACAGTTAGGGACAGATGGAGTGGTGATTGGCTGCTTAAATGATTCTGATTGGATTGATGAGGAGGCCATGCTCAAACTGTTAGAATCTGCGAAAGGGCTGGATGTAACCTTTCACATGGCGTTTGATCAGATAATAAGTGAATATCAGTTTGATGCTATTAATTGGCTTGCGAAACATCAAGTCAATCGAATTTTAACTCACGGAGGGCCAAGTTCTAAATCAATCGAAGAAAACCTTAGCCGGTTGAAGGAATTTGTGGATTATGCGGCGGACCGAATTATAATTCTACCCGGCGGGGGAATTACTGATATGAACCTAAATACTATCGCAAGTATGATAAATATTAGTGAAGTTCACGGGACAAAAATTGTTGGTGAGCTTTGTTAAGTTGCTGACTCCAAATAAACAATTTAAATATCACTATAGTGGGGTTCAACCAAAAATATCAAAACATCGGCAGGTGCGCACCTGCCGATGTTTGCTGTTATTCAATTGATAGGATTCCGTCTTGACCTTGGTCTGAGTGTCCCTGTTTCTTTACATTTAATTTTTTTAAGTTTGTAAAGATAACTGGTGTAATCGCTGAAGGTGCTGATTTCTTAATAAATTCTAGATCGAAGGTCAGGATTTCCTGTCCTTTAGTAATACGCTCTCCTTCTTTTACAAGTACATTAAAGCCTTCACCTTTTAAATTGACAGTATCCAAGCCAATATGAATAAGGATTTCATAGCCTTGTTTAGATATAATTCCGATTGCATGCTTAGTAGGGAAAACACTCATGATTTCGCCGTCCACTGGTGAAACGACTGTACCTTTAGATGGGATAATTCCAAAGCCTTCACCCATCATTTTTTGAGAGAAAACCTGGTCCGGCACTTCAGAAATCGAAATAATTTCCCCTTCGATTGGCATGACAAAATCTTTTTCAGTAAGTGGTGAGAGTTCATTAGAATCAATCGAAGCCGACACTCTTTGTGTCAAATCCGAATTAAGTCTAGTCTTATCAAATTTAGTAGTCCCATTACGATGTTTTATAATTTCATCTGCTACAAATTGTACATTGGTTCCAACAATTACTTGGATGCTTTGCTTACCAACTATATTGATGCCAGGTACACCAGTTGCTTTAATTTTTTGTTGGTCGACTGCGTTCATATCTTTTACTTCCATTCTTAAGCGTGTTACACAATTGTCTACAGAAGTAACATTTGCGTCTCCACCAAGTCCTTCATATATTTGAGCGGCCATTGAGGCAAATTTACTTTCGCCTGCTGCAACGACAACCTCAGAAGACTCTTCATCGTCTTCTTCACGTCCAGGAGTCATTAAGTTGAATTTCGTAATAATGAATCTGAATAAGAAATAATAGATAACCGCAAACACTAAACCTTGAAGAATTAACATGTAAGGGTGGTTTGCTAACGGCAATCTTGAACTTAAAATAAAGTCAACTAAGCCTGCACTAAACCCAAATCCTGCTGTCCAATGAAATGCAGCAGCGATGGCTAATGAAATCCCGGTTAAAATAGCATGCACCAAATATAGCATTGGAGCTACAAACATAAAGGCAAATTCAATTGGCTCTGTTACACCAGTAAAGAATGCTGCGAAACCTGCTGCTAACATTAAGGAAGCCACTGTCTTTTTCTTTTTGTCTTTTGCAGTATGGTACATCGCTAATGCAGCTGCTGGTAAACCAAACATCATTACAGGAAAGAATCCAGCTTGGTACATGCCAGTAACGCCTTTAACTCCCTTTCCAGCCCAGAAATTACCGATATCATTAATTCCGGCAACATCAAACCAGAATACGGAGTTTAAGGCATGGTGCAGACCTGTTGGAATCAATAATCGGTTAAAGAACCCATATAAACCTGCGCCAAAAGCACCTAAGTGAGAGATGCCTTTTCCGAATGATACAAGTCCTGTAAAGATAACAGGCCATAAGAAGAATAAAACTGCAGAAACAACAAGCATAGATACTGCAGTCATGATTGGCACAAGACGCTTACCAGAGAAAAATGCTAAAGCATCCGGTAATTTAACATGACTAAATCGGTTGTACATCATGGAAGCTACGATACCGGAAAGAATACCAACAAAAGCATTTCCGATTTTTCCAAACGCAGGATCAACATCTTCCGGTTTAATCCCTTGTAATAATGAAACAGAACCAGTGGAAAGCAAGGTTGTTACAACCAGGTAAGCTACTAGACCACTTAACGCAGATGAACCATCTTTTTCTTTTGCCATCCCTAGTGCTACCCCAACTGCAAATAGAATCGGTATATTATCAATAATTGATGCACCAGCTTTAATTAAGAAAGCTGCTAGCGGACTATCTGCTCCCCATCCTGTAGGGTCGATCCAATAACCTATACCCATCAAAATGGCTGCAGCCGGTAAAACAGCTACCGGTAACATCAATGAACGGCCAATTCTTTGTAAATATTTTTTCATCTTATTACCCCCAATAAATTGTAAATAAAATTAACTTAAAAATGAATTATTTTCTGAATAATTGATACATGGTGTAAGCGCTTTTCCATTTCTAACTATAGCATTAAATATTTATAGATGTCTATACCAATTTTTTGTTTAAATATCATTTCTATTCTTATAATCCATAGAAATACTTTGGTATCAATTGGTATACATAGAAATGTGGTTTTCTTCAAACTTTCTAAATAAAGATATTGGTATAGACAACTAGAATATGGTGATGTTAATATTGAGCTATAATCTGAAAGGAAGTATCGAAGATGATTCCAGACGATAGTTATATTTTACTTATGGGTGTACGAGTATATTCAGACCAAAAAATAATTGATGATGGATATATAAAAATAAAAAATCAAAAAATTATTGAAATGGGTTCATCAAACGAGCTATCTGATCAGGACGGTTTTAATGTGATTAAAATTCCTGCCCATTTTAATGCAGTTCCAGGTTTTATCGATGTTCATATCCACGGTGTGGCTGGTGCCGACACAATGGATGCCACTAAGGAAGCACTGGAAACAATGGTCATGAGCCTACCGAAAGAAGGAACCACAAGTTTTTTAGCCACAACAATGACTCAAGAAGGAAAACAAATTGAAAATGCTTTAATAAATACTGGGAAATACATTAAAGAACAACAATCTCCAGGGAAATCTGAAATAATCGGGGTTCATCTTGAAGGGCCGTTTGTAAATTCAACAATGGCAGGAGCACAGCCGATTCAACATATAATCGACCCAGATATTGCTTTACTTAAAGAATGGCAAAAGTTGTCCAATAAAACGATTAAACTTGTCACGCTGGCCCCTGAAAGGCCAGGCGGATTAGACATGATTCGATATCTAAAGGCAAATGGAATCATTGCCTCGATCGGTCATACAAATGCAACTTATGATGAGGTTAACGAAGCCATTGAGGCTGGTGCAAATCACGTCACCCATCTTTTCAATCAAATGAGGGGGCTTCATCATCGCGAACCTGGTGTAGTGGGGGCAGCTTTTCTACGTGAAGAATTAAAAGCTGAAATTATCGTTGATGGGGTACATGTCCGTCCAGAAATGGTTAATCTTGCATTCAAACAAAAGCAAAGTGATGGATTAATTTTAATAACTGACTCGATGCGGGCAAAGTGTTTGAAAAATGGTAAGTATGATCTAGGCGGTCAAGAAGTCACCGTAAAAAATGGAAAAGCAATCCTTGAGGATGGAACCCTTGCTGGAAGCATTTTGAAACTGGGGCATGCAGTGAAAAATATCATCGCTTTCACTGGCTGTTCACTTGGTGAGGCCATTGAAATGGTTTCAGTGAACCCTGCAAAGCAATTGGGAATTTATGATCGGAAAGGCAGTATTTCTGTTGGAAAAGATGCGGACATAGTTATTTTAGATGAAGAAATGGAAGTTTATATGACTCTATGCCGTGGATTACTTGCTTTTAAAAGGGAGGAAAAATCAAAATGAGAGTTATTGAAGTAAAAGATTATCAACAAATGAGTAATAGGGCTGCGGAATATATTATCCAAAAGGTCGTTCAGAATCCAAGTATTAAACTTGGATTAGCAACAGGCGGAACCCCAATGGGGACTTACAAAAGCTTAATTGAGGATCACCAAAAGAACGGGACGTCCTATCAGAAGGTAACCACTTTTAATTTGGACGAGTATATCGGGCTATCAGGTAATAATAAAAATAGCTATCGGTATTTTATGAATGACCAGCTTTTTAATCATATAGATATCAATAAAGCTAAAACAAATATTCCGAGTGGCATTGCTGCCGACTTTCAAGAAGAATGCCATCGTTATGAAAATTTAATTGCTAGGCATGGTGGGGTTGATCTGCAAATTCTCGGGATTGGTGCTAATGGGCATATTGGGTTTAATGAACCAGGGACTTCCTTTCGTTCAACAACACACATTGTAAACTTAGCTGATTCGACCATTCAAGCAAATGCAAGATTCTTTAGCAGGATCGAAGAGGTTCCAACTCAAGCAATTACAATGGGGATTTCGACCATTTTGAAAAGCAAAGAAATTCTTCTTCTAGTTTCGGGGGAACAGAAAAAGGATGCACTTTTTAGACTTTTAAATGGAGAAATCAATGAAAGTTTTCCTGCATCCGTGTTGAAAAATCATCCGTATGTTACAATTATTGCAGATAAAGTGGCAATAGCTGATTTAAAGGTAAACTGTTAATAGAAATTCATGATTCTCTTTCAACAGCTTACCTTTATGTAATGTAAGGATGGCTATTTCAAGGAAAGGATGCAGTTGGAGGAAAATGATTATTAAGAATTCTCCCATTCCAATTTATTATCAAATTGAAGAATATATCAAAGAATTAATTGAAAACGGCGAACTGCGACCCGGTGATGCTCTCCCTCCAGAAAGGGAATATGCCGAAAAATATCAAATTAGCCGAATGACAGTTAGACAGGCCTTTACACAGTTAGTTAATGAGGGCTATTTGTATCGGTTGCAAGGAAAGGGAACTTTTGTTGCAGAAAGAAAAATCGAACAGCCCCTCCAAGGTTTGACAAGCTTTACGGAAGATATGAAAGCAAGAGGGCTAGAACCGGGAAGCCAATTAATTCATTTTGAAATTATTCCTGCGACAAGACAAATCGCAGGACAGCTTTTGATTTCTGAATATGGACCTGTATATGAAATTAAGCGGATTCGCATGGCAGACAGTGTTCCCATGGCCTTAGAAACAAATTATATTTCAGCGAATCTTGTCAAAGGATTAACAGAAGAAATTGTGAATAGATCCTTATACTCGCACATTGAAGGGCATTTAGATCTAAAAATTCATAGTGCGTCACAAATCATTGAATCCTCAATTGCCAGCCAAAGTGAGGCGAATTATTTGAAAATTAGCAGTGGAGCACCAGTTATGCTAATCCAAAGAAATACGTTTCTAAACGATAATACCCCTCTTGAATTCGTTAAATCTGTTTATCGTGCAGATCGTTACAAGTTTATGATTCAGATGAAACGATGATAGCATATATTGGAGGTTATTTAATATGTACAAACAATACTTCCACGAGCTTAAAGAATTATTAAGCTCAATTGAAAGAGATGAAAATGAAAGCCTCAAAATAGCTGCAGAGAAAGTCGCTCAGTGCATCCAAAAAGATGGAATCGTTCATGTCTTTGGCTGCGGACATTCCCATATCCTAGCGGAAGAATTATTTTACCGAGCTGGAGGACTAGTGCCAATAAACCCAATCCTTATGGAAGATTTAATGCTTCATAAAGGGGCTGTTCGTTCGTCCCAATTAGAAAAAGAAAATGATTTTGCTGAACAATTTATGACCAATGTAATGATTCATCCTCAAGATATTGTCATTGTTGTATCAACCTCAGGCAGGAACCCCGTGCCTATAGATGTTGCCGAAATTGCTAAAAATAAGGGTGCGTTTGTAATTGGAATTACATCATTTATATATACACAAAATGTGACCTCAAGACATAAAAATGGTAAGTATTTGTATTATACAACTGACCTTCCAATTGATAATCATATTAAGGTGGGGGATGCCTTAATGGAGCACAAGAATCTTGACATAAGCTTTGGGTCTGGATCAACGGTCGTCGGAATAGCAATTGTGAATGGAATAATGGTAGAAGCCATCAGTCTAATGATTGAAAATAATTTTGAACCGCCAATTTTTAAAAGTGGCAATGCTGATAGTGCTGAAGAACATAATCGCGAACTTATTAACAAATATAAAGGCCGGATTCCAATGTTAGAAAAATAAACCTCTTAATAAGAATAAGTTTGTTAACGAAGCCGACAGTTGCATTTGTTGGTTTTTTTTTATGGAAAAGTAGGCAGCCTGATACTTGAATACGTTTATTTTCCATCAATACTTTCTTTGAAAAACATCAAAACTAAGAGAGCAACTAGATTTTCAAGAGGAGGTATTTCGATTGATAAAAAAACCTGTGGGGTTACTGTTAACAGCGGTCTTAACAATGGGACTTGCTGCTTGTAATAACAATGATAAGAATGATATTAATAACCAGGCAAATAATCGTGTCGGAATGAACACCGATACGAGAGATAACACCCCGTACATGGATGTACGTAATGGGAGAGATGATGGGATTGACCATAATGGTCCATTAACTGAGGATTATACAAACAATAATAACAGTGAATCGGATCTTGATGTAAATCAGTTCAATAAAAAACGGAAATATAAGAAAAATTATAACAACAACAATGATAATGATATGATTTCTGCCTATCAGACATCATTGAACAGTAATCAATATCCTCATACTAGAGCGATATTGATCCGGGATGCGAAATACCAGTATATTACGATCGACCCAAGAAATTGGGCGTTTCAGCAGATACAACCCTTTATCCAACAACAAGGACCGACAGGACAGACACCGGCAGGGCAACCTGCGCCAATTCATCAAACAGTACCAAAGCACACAGCACCAGTACCAAAGCAAACAACACCAACAAGACAAGCAACACCAACAAGGCAAGCAACACCGGCTCCCAAACAGACAACTCAAACGCAAAATGCTCCAACAACTGGTACTGTTAGTCAATACGTACAACAAGTAATTGACTTAACTAATGCACAACGAAGTAAAAATGGACTGCCGGCATTAAAGGCAGATACCCAGCTAAGCGGTGTTGCTCAGAAAAAATCACTGGATATGCAGCAAAAAAATTATTTCTCACATACAAGCCCTACTTATGGATCTCCATTTGACATGATGAGGGACTTTGGTGTGACCTATAAATCTGCAGGTGAAAATATTGCTCAAGGACAACGTACACCACAAGAGGTAGTAACTGCCTGGATGAACAGTGAAGGGCACCGCAAAAATATTTTAAGTTCAAATTTTACTCATATTGGGGTAGGATTTGAACAGACAGGCAAACACTGGACCCAAATGTTTATCGGAAAATAAAAACAAACAAACCGGCAAAAGTTTAGCTTTTGTCGGTTTGTTTTAACTGATAATATTTTCACTTTTCATCATGGAAGAGATGGTTGGAAATTTAAAATAAAACGTGGTTCCTACTCCTATTTCACTTTCAGCCCAAATGGTTCCATCCATTGCACGAGCAATGCTATAGACCACCATCATCCCCAAGCCTGTTCCATTTTTTCCTTTTGTTGAATAAAAGGGTTCCCCTAATCGCTCCAACTGTTCAATGGTCATTCCAACACCTGTGTCTTTCACACTAATGGTCACGAAGTTTTTACTGTACTCAGTGGTTATTGTTAAATAACCTCCATTAGGCATGGATTCAATTGCGTTCTTAAGGACATTTACAAAGCATTGCCGAAACTTCTGGAGATCCCCTTTTATAAACCCAATAACGGAAAAGTCCGTATTAACCTCGACTGAATTTTGGTTCGCTAATGGCTGAAGTATATTTATGATTTGCCGTAATTCACTTTTTACATTTAGTTCTTCAAATGCCTCGAGTGATGGTTTAGCAAAGGTTAAATAGTCTTGAATAACCCGTTCAGCAGAAATTAACTCCTCTTTTACAATCGATAAATATTCTTTCCGTTTTTGTCTAGAAAGGTAATCATCTTGCAAGAGCTGAACAAAACCGCTGGCAGCTGTTAATGGATTTCGAATTTCATGGGAAATGGCTGCACCCATTTGTTCCACTGCTTTTAACTTTTCGGCTTTAATTAACTCCTGTTGCATTTCATTATTTCTTCTAACAAATTCGATTCCATATGAAATGATCCCAATTCCGAGTGAGGGAAGGAACAGGAACGCTATCCAAGCATCCAGCCAATTAGAATGGGGATGGGCGAAACTCATCCCAATGACTGTCAATATGCCGAGGGTTATTCCCATACATACGGTCACTAAAATACGGCGTGCGGCCACTTGCTTTAAAAACCATGGATATAATCGCCAAAATACTACTGTGAGAGGTGCATATAGCATCATTGTTAAATAAAAGCCTAAATCAAAGCCATAGAAACCTCTTATGATAATAATTGATCCAATTAGAATCGGGCCAATTCCAATATATAGGGCACCTAAAACAAGAGGAATAATCCTTAAATCATATCTGGCAGAAGGCGTCGGATTGTATGAGAATTGAATACATAACCATAACATAGCAATAAAAAAAATCGTAAGTGAGGACTTCGAAATGGTGATTTTTTTACAATTGTCGAAAAGAATCAAACAAAAAAACAAAATGATGATATATATTGAAAGGTTAAAAAAAAGATGTCTCGTAATTTCCATTAACATCACCATCCATAAAGGGCTGAAAGGAAAATTTTACTTGTATATTCTTCATTATACAACAAAGTGTGCAAAATATTTAGAAAAATTTGTTTGAATTTGATAAAAAAAGGAAGGCCTGTTTATTTACAAGCCTTCCAAACTTAAATGAGAAGATGAAATTGTATTTCTACCTTTTGTTTTAGATAAATATAATGCAGAATCAGCCATTTGGATTAATGCCTGAGGTTTTTCAATAGATGTTGGAACCATTGTGGCTATTCCAATACTTAGTGTAACAATATCAGCAATCTTAGAATTAATATGAGGGATTTTGAGTATCTTAATTGTCTCTTGAATTTGATATGCAATTTTCATCCCTTCCTCGATGGTTATGGAAGGGGAAATGAGAGCAAATTCCTCTCCGCCATAACGGCAAAAAGTATAATGAGAGTTAACAGACATTTGATTGTTAATAGCTTGTGCAATGGATTGTAAGCAAAAATCACCGGTTAAATGGCCATAAGTATCATTGTATTTCTTAAAGTAATCAATATCGAACATAATCAAGGTGATCGGTGAATGGGTTGTAACAGAATTTGCCCATTCTTTGTCAAGCGTTTCATCAAAATATCTTCGATTGGCTATCCCTGTTAGACCATCCATATAGGAGAGACGATTTAGCAATTCATTGGCCTCTTGTAATTTTTGTTCCGTTAGTTTGCGATCGGTAATATTCCTTGAAACGATAATCACTTTTTTGCTTCCATCTTCCTCAAAATGGACACTTTTAAGAGTGGATTCAATCCATACGTAATCTCCCATATTTGTCCGGTATCGGTAGGTTGATTCAGCCACACCTCTGAGAAGTGCTTTTTCAAACATCTTTTTTGTATACTCAATATCTTCAGGATGAATAAAATCATCCATCCTTTTACCAAGAAGTTCAGGATATTCAAAATGGATAATTTCTTTAACTGCAGGTGAAATGTATATATATTCGGCTTTTTCATTGTGCATGGTAATCATGTCGCTTGAATATTCAGCTAGGAGTCGGAATCTCTCTTCCGTCTCCTTCAATTTTTTAACATTCTGTTTTAATTGAGACTGTACTTCATACGAATTAACCACGAAAACAAAAAAATGATAGGCAAAAAAACCACCTATGAGGGAGATAATACTATGCATGATTAAAACATTTTGAAGGACATGTGAATTATCAATTCTAATTATAAAAATGATGGAAGTAATAAACACCCCGATTAAATTCAATAGGAAAGCTTTAAGGGTTCTTGAAATATTTATATTTGAAAGGCCCCCATAAAGTATCCCAGTCAATATCGCTCCGAACGCTCCCAGCACTGACGATTCATTAATACCAAAAAGAATGATTCTTCCTGCTGCAATCAGAATTGCAGTCAGCAACCCGGGTATATAACCACCAAAGATTGCAGCGATAACAATGGCCAAATGGCGTAAATCTGCAATAGTACTTGAATTTATTTGAATGCTAAATGCCATTAATACATTTCCTAAAATTCCAAAACAAAGGCCCCAATAAAGTTTGGTGGAAAGTGGTGAGGATGTGTATAATGGCTTATCTTTAAATAACACTCCCATAATAGAAAAGGAAGCAATTAATAGTGTTGCATTTGAGACAAAATCTTTTAACATGAAGACTCTCCTGGTTTTGTGAATGACTTTCCTTAACTATTGAAAATATCAAATATCTAATTTATGCATCTTTCCAATTATACTATGAATTAGATATTTATGACAAAGATAGATAATAAAAAAAGGCTTCCCTCTATTAAAGGAAACCCAATGTCATTTTTAGCCTAGATTGTGACAGGCTTACGCATGAATTCCTTTGCTGCAAGCCTGGCGTTTTCTTCTCCTGTTGCAAGAATTTCAGGTACCTTAAGCGGATTAATATCAAATCCTTCAGTAATAACAGAATCCATAACCTCAATCCCCAAGAAACGGAGAGCTATTTTTAAATAACGATCACCCGATTCCAACGCTTCCATAGGAGTACCAGTATACTGACCACCTCTTGTTTGGAGGTGAATGGCTTTTTTATTTGTTAATAGTCCTTTTGGTCCGTTCACGGTATGAGCAAATGTTTTACCAGCAATAAATAGATTGTCTATAAATGCTTTTAAAATGGCGGGGGAGTTAAGATTCCACATTGGAGAAACAAAGACAAAGTAATCATAACTGATAAACTCATTAGCGAGAGCATGCATTTTAAGTATCTTTTCTCGTTCAATCTCTGAAAGTTGATCTAAGGTATATCCGTAACCGGCTAATTTCCCCCTTGCAGAAACCAAATCGGCGTCCATTTGCGGAAATTCCAAAGAAAATAAGTCCATTTTCTTAATCTCAATGTCGGGACGCTCTTGTTGGAAAGACTCAAGGAAGGCTTCCCCTATTTTAAGTCCCTTTGACTTCTCGATGCCTTTTGGATTCGCAGTTACATAAAGTAATTTCTCCATAAAATACACGACCTTTTTTTATATATTTAGTTCAATATATTTATTATAAAAAAAATAACTTTGCTCAGTAATGAACAATAAGTGACGTTCTTGAACATTACGTGTCGGACTTTTGCTTCAAAACTAAACCACTTGATTACTTAAAGAAAAGGGGCTTTATATAATTGGAATTTTTTTTATTAAACGCTTACATAAATCTGTTGACTGTGTAATTAGTCGATGATAATATACATCTATACAAATTAATTAGTTCATTAAACTAATTAAAGAAGTGAACTTATATTTTTTTTAAAAATGTTTGAAAGGGATTTCAAAGTATTAAAGGTTCAAAGAATTTAAATGATTTAAAGGTATAGGTTATAAGGGCAAATTACAAAATAAATGCATAATGGAGGGGTCAAAATGAGTCAAACAGCAAAAAAAGCAGCTGTTCAAGGTTCTGCCAATGAATTTAGAAAGTTTGGAATGAAAGACAAAATTGGTTATATGTTTGGGGATTGGGGGAACGATTTCTTCTTTATTCTAGTTGCCGCATTCCTAATGGTTTTCTATACTGATGTCTTTCACATTAATCCTGCTGCAGTCGGTGGATTATTCTTACTAGCTCGTTTGTGGGATGCAGTAGCCGACGTTTCATGGGGCCGTTTTATTGATACAAGAAAAGCAGGGAAAAATGGAAAATTCAAGCCCTGGATTTTCAGGATGTCTTTCCCGCTTATAATTTCTGGTATTTTAATGTTTGTTCACATCCCAGGAATGTCAGATGGATTTTATCTTGCATATGCTTATGTAACCTATATTATTTGGGGAACACTCTATAGTACAGTTAATATTCCTTACGGATCAATGGCTTCCGTTATCACAGGCGATCCTGTTGAACGTACAACACTATCAAGCTGGAGAACATTAGGTGGAAATTTGGCTGGGTTAATTATTAACGTGGCTGGTCCAATGATTCTGTTTGTTAACAACAAACCGGATGCTAATCGCTTCATCTTAGCTGCATTACTTTTCGGTGCACTTGCACTTGCTTGTTATATGGCTTGTTATAAATTATCGGTTGAACGAATTGTAATGGATGAAACAACTAAACCAAAAGTGAACTTAAAACAAACAATGAAAGGTCTTGGAAAAAACAAACCATTAATTTGGTTCCTCATTGCTTCATTATTGTTCTTGGTTGTCTTTATGCTAATTGGTGCAGTAAACGTTTATCTATTTAAAGATTACTTTGGAAATGCTAAAGCACTAAGTATGGTAGGTCTTCTTCAAGCAGCAGCAGTATTTGTGGGTATGCCAATGGTAAAACCATTAGTTGAAAAATTTGGTAAAAAAGAAGTAGCTTCCGGTGGTTTGTTATTAGCAACACTTGTATATACGCTTTTATATTTCCTTCCAAATTTAACTGGAACACAATTTATTAGTGTCTTAACAATTGGTATGTTTGGTTATGGTCTTTTCAACCTAGTCATTTGGGCTTTCGTTACGGACGTTATTGATTATCATGAGTATTTAACTGGCTTACGTGAAGATGGAACCGTTTACTCAATCTATTCGATGGCACGTAAAGTGGGTCAAGCAGTTGCCGGCGGTGTTGGCGGTGCAGCAATTGCAGCAGTTGGTTATAATCCAACTCTTAAAGTACAAACAGCGGATACTCTTCAAGGAATTCATACACTTGGAACTCTTGTACCTGCAATCACACTTGGTGTTGTGTTCCTAATCATTGTATTCTGTTATCCATTAAACAAAAAGCGTACAGCGCAACTTGCAATTGATTTAGCTGAAAAGAGAAAAGGCTGAAATTAAATAGGTAAACAAAGGCTCCGATTTCATGGAAATCGGAGCCTTTTCTGCTTATGTGATGAACTCCAAAATTGAATCTTGCTGATTAATATTTATAAATAGGTGGAACTGGATGACAACCGCTTACAAATTATTATTGACGGAATTTGTCGACGGTGGTATTCTATCTATGCAGACAGTTTGTTAGTTTAATAAACAAATTAAAAAATTTTTTCAGGTTTAAATTCAAATCTTATATTTTTTATCTAGTTTTGAAAAGGGTTACAGTTTAACTTAATTTAACAGGAAGAAGGAGTCATGATGGAGAATAGTGCCCAAAAAAGATTATCCTTAAAAGAAAAAGTCTCCTACGGTTTAGGTGATGTGGGTAACGGATTTATGTTTGATATGGGGCAAATTTATTTACTGAAGTTCTATACAGATATTCTTGGGATTTCGGCTTATTGGGGCGGCCTAGTATTTTTAGTATCGAAAATTTTTGATGCATTTGCAGATTCCTCGGTAGGTGCTTTTATAGATAAACGGAAGGTAGGGAAACGAGGTAAATTCCGGCCGTTCATTTTATTTGGATCGATTCCGCTTGCCATTATGACGGTTATTTCTTTCATGGCACCTGACTTTTCAGATACAGGAAAAATTGCTTTTGCTTTTATAACTTATATGGCCTTTGGGTTGTCGTATTCCATTGTTAATATTCCTTATGGGTCACTCGCAGCTTCCATGACCCAAGAATCTGTGGACCGAGCATCTCTTGGATCCTTCCGCGCTATTGGGAGCCAATTTGCAATGCTTATTTCCGGGATGGTTGTTATCCCAATTGTTTTATATTTTCCGGATCAAAAATTAGGATATACCGTAGGAATCGGTTCGATGGCGCTAATTGGGGTAATATTCCATTATATTTGCTATCGTAATACAAATGAAAATGTTGTTAGGCTGCCTAAAAAAGAAGAAGAAAAAGTTCCGATGTCAAAGCTCTTCAAATTATTGCTAAGTAATAGACCACTAATTGCCCTATGTTTCGTTTGTTTGTTTATGGTTGCGGGGAGTAACCTCCGCACAGCTGTACAGTTATATTACTTACAATATAATTTAGGTAATCCAGGTCTTATGTCTTTGCTTTCATTTACTAGTATTGGAATCGCTGTCATTGGTTCATTCTTTATTCCAGCACTTGTTAAAAGACTTGGAAAAAAGAAAACCTTTATTATCGGTCTTCTTATTGGAATTGCTGCAGATGTTGCCAACTTTGTTTTACCAGCAAATGTACCGACTTTCATAATATTACTTACAATTGGAAGCCTAGGTCTTAGTTTTGCACTAGGTTTACCATGGGTAATGGTCGCGGATGCAGTGGATTATCACGAATGGAAAACAGGACAACGGACAGAAGGGATTGTCTATTCAAGTTACAGTTTCTTCCGGAAACTAGCACAGGCGCTAGCTGGTTTTATTCCTGGCGTTGCCCTTGGATTAATCGGTTATGTTCCAAATGCAGAGCAAACAGCAGGCACACTCCTTGGTATAAAAGGATTAATGTTCTTAGTTCCAGCCGGACTAAACTTAATTGCAGCAGTTATCTTAATTGTTCTGTATAATTTAACTGAGGATCTTTATAAAAAGATTATTGATGAACTTAAAGATAAACAAAAGGTTAATGATAATTTAAAAAGTGCATAATAACATCAAAAAAACCCCTTTTAGATAAAGGGGTTTTTGTTATATAAGGAGAGTGATCATCAATAGGTGAGTGCGCTTCCAATTTGATTGGTTTTTATATCATAGGGTAAATTTAACATCGGGACATCTAGAAATTGTTTGATAGCAAGTGCACACGCCCCAAGGACACAAGATTTATTTCCGATTGTAGAGATCATTAATTCACGATAATGACTGATTGAAGAATTTAGATTCTTGGTAATTTTATTAAGAGAGTCTGGATAGATTCGCAACAGTTCACTGTCAATGACGAGCACATCAGGGTTATACATATTAATCATATTATTCAATCCGATCGATAGATAGAAGATGAACTGTTCCATCATTTCATGTACTTCCTCGTCGCCTTCATCTAGCCAAGTTTGAATGTGTTCGTAGGTAAGGTTCTTGATTTGTCTTTTTTCAGACAGATTTTCAAATATAACTGTTTCGGACGCATATTTTTCCCAGCATCCCTTATTTCCGCAATTACATGGTTTACCTTCAGGTACAACAATCATATGACCAATTTCGCCGGCATAGCCTTCTTTGCCTCGGAAAAAATCATCGTTCATCATCATACCGAGACCGATACCCGAATAGAGGGTAGTACATAGCAGATTGTCTGTTTCATGATGGATATAAACACGCTCTGCAAAAGAGCTTAGATTTGCATTATTCTCAAGATGAATCGGCAGATCGATCTCTCTTTCTAAATCACTTATTAAATTGATACCATGCCATTTAAACCGTGGAACATAATGAATGATTTCATCTTTTCCTACCAAGCCATGGATGGCGATTACAACTCCAACTATGCCATAACGACTGTCATTAAATTCAGTTTTGTACTTCTTAATTTGTTCAACTAAAAGTGGATAAATTTCTGTATATTCCACCGTACTAATTCTAATAATATGGGATGTAACAGGACAGCCAAGAAGATCGGTTAATGTAAATGATATTTGACCAAAATCAAGATCAATACCAAGCGCATAGCCAGCTTGTCCGTTTAAAGAGAGCATAATTGGTTTCCTTCCAACTGTGAAATGTTCGAGATGAGTCTCTATAATTAGCCCCTCAGCTAACAAATCAGCAACTTGTGCAGAGATAGTTGCTCTGGTTAAGTTCGTGCTTTTGGAAAGATCCGCTCTTGAAATCATTCCTTCTTTAATAATTTCTCTAATAATTAAAGAGCGATTAATTTTCTTTATATATGCCGCATCACCGGTAACCATCTATATCCATATCCTCCATTTCGCACTACGTGTGTATATTACTATTATATCAGTTCTTTCATTAAAAGGTCGTTATTATTCTCATATTTACTAAATAGTTAATTGACTTAACAAATTAATCATGATAAATTATTAATGTAATTAATTTGTTTAATAAACAAATTAAAGAGAGTTTATATATTATACCCACTTTTTTATTTCTGTAAGGGTTTACAGAATAAATGAATTAACCGTATGAATTTCTATCTAAAGGAGAGGTATTCGTTGAAAAAATTTATGGATCAAAACTTTTTGTTAAATACAGAAACGGCCGTTAAGCTTTATGAAAATGCAGCAGTTTCTTCACCAATTTTTGATTTTCACTGTCATTTAGACCCGAAGGAAGTTTGGGAAAACAAGTCTTATGAAAATATTACTCAAATCTGGCTTGGCGGTGACCATTATAAATGGCGGACAATGCGAATGCATGGTATCGGAGAGCAATACATTACTGGAGATGCAGGTGATTGGGAAAAATTTGCCGCATGGGCAGAAACAATTCCCTATTTAATTGGAAACCCAGTATATCATTGGACGCACTTAGAATTAAAAATGTATTTTGGGATTGATAAAGTATTAAGCCCAGATACGGCTCGTGAAATTTGGGAAGAATGTAATCAAAAATTACAAACGTCTGAATTCACTGCAAGAGGTTTAATTGAGAGATCAAATGTGAAGTTTATCGGAACCACAGATGATCCAATTTCCACACTAGAATACCATCAATTACTGAAAAATGATGACACCTTTAAAACAATCATTGCTCCAACCTTCCGTCCTGATGGTGCAATGTTTATAGAACGTCCAACTTTCGCTAGCTGGATTGAAAAGTTATCTCAAGTTTCAGGTATCCACGTGGATTCATTTGATGCATTACTGGCTGCATTAAAACAACGAGTTGCCTACTTCCATGAAAACGGAGGCCGTGCATCGGACCATGACATTCAGAGCATGGAATACGTAGAATCTACAAAACAGGAAATTGAAGAAATTTTCAATAAAGGATTAAAAGGCTTAGAGCTTACAACTAGTGAATTGGTTTCCTACCGTTACTACTTATTAAAAGAGCTTGGAAAGATGTATGCGGAGAAACAATGGGTTATGCAGCTTCATATGGGAGCGATGAGAAACAATAATACAAGAATGAAAGAACTTCTTGGAACTGACGTAGGATTTGATTCAGTTGGAGAAACTAATATGGCAGAAGGATTATCTCGTTTCTTAGATTCCTTAGACCAAGAAAATGCATTGCCGAGGACAGTATTGTTTAACTTAAACCAAAAAGACAATGTAATGCTGGCAGGTATGATGGGGAACTTCTATGAAGAAGGGATACCGGGAAAAGTTCAATTAGGCTCTGGCTGGTGGTTTTTAGACCATATTGATGGTATGGAGAGACAGATGAAGGATTTTGCCAATGTCGGATTACTTAGTCACTTTATCGGTATGCTAACAGACTCACGCAGTTTCTTATCTTATGCACGTCATGATTATTTCCGCCGTATTCTGTGTAATCTCCTTGGCGAATGGGTTGAAAATGGGTTAGCCCCAAATGACATGAATCACATGGAGCAAATGGTACGGAACATTTGCTATGATAATGCCGAAGAATACTTTTTAAAGCGGTAATTTTGAAAAAAACTATAGGCAGGGGTTCTGTTAGGTTCCCCTCCTTACTTTCCTAGGTTCAATCCTTGATAAGGATAAAGAGGAACTTAAATGCTTGATGTTCTCACTTTTAATCGTTATTATGGATGGTATGTTAATGATGGTGATTAATAATACATAAAGAAAGTAGAGGTATTTAGAATGGCAAAACAACAAATTGGCGTAGTTGGTCTAGCAGTAATGGGGAAAAATCTTGCATTAAATATTGAAAGCCGCGGTTATTCTGTTGCTGTTTTTAATCGTTCTTATGAAAAAACAGAAGAGTTCTTAAAGAATGAAGCAGAAGGAAAAAACTTTGCAGGTGCACGTACTGTTGAAGAATTCGTTAATTCTTTAGAAAAGCCTCGTAAAATTTTATTAATGGTTAAAGCTGGTACTGCAACAGATGCTACAATTGACTCCTTGAAGCCATTTCTTGAAGAAGGCGATATCCTAATTGACGGTGGGAATACATTCTTCCAAGATACAATCAGACGTAATAAGGAGCTAGAGACAGCAGGATTCCATTTTATCGGTACTGGCGTTTCAGGTGGAGAAGAAGGCGCATTAAAAGGTCCTTCTATCATGCCAGGCGGTAAAGAAGAAGCTTACAATCTTGTTAAACCAATCTTAGAAGCCATTTCTGCAAAAGTAGAGGGCGATCCTTGCTGTACGTATATTGGTCCGAATGGTGCCGGTCACTATGTGAAAATGGTTCATAACGGAATTGAATATGGAGATATGCAGCTAATCTGTGAAGCTTATTTTATTTTGAAAAATGTCCTTGGTTTGGATGCAAAAGAGCTTCATGAGGTCTTTGCTGAATGGAATAAAGGCGAATTAGACAGCTATTTGATTGAAATTACGGCTGATATCTTTACAAAAGTGGATGAAGAAACCGGTAAACCAATGGTTGATGTAATCCTCGATACAGCTGGTCAAAAGGGTACGGGTAAATGGACAAGCCAAAATTCTTTAGACTTAGGTGTTCCACTTCCAATTATCACTGAATCTGTATTTGCTCGTTTTATTTCAGCAATGAAGGATGAACGTGTGAAGGCAAGTCAGGTTCTTAATGGACCAGAAGTTAAGGGCTTTGAAGGCAATAAAGAAGAATTAATCGAAGCAGTTCGTAAAGCATTATATATGAGTAAAATTGTTTCTTATGCACAAGGTTTTGCACAAATGCGTGCTGCATCAGAAGAATACGATTGGAATCTTCGTTACGGTGATATCGCTATGATTTTCCGCGGCGGCTGTATCATTCGTGCACAATTCTTACAAAAAATTAAGGATGCGTATGATCGCGATCCTGAATTAAGAAACTTATTGTTAGATCCTTACTTTAAAGATATCGTTGAGAATTATCAGCAGCCATTACGTCAAGTTCTTGCTGTGGCAATTGAGCGTGGAATTCCTGTTCCATCCTTTGCAAGTGCGATTGCATATTATGACAGCTACCGTACTGAAACACTCCCAGCCAATTTGTTACAAGCTCAACGTGACTACTTTGGTGCTCACACCTATCAACGTGTTGATAAAGAAGGAGTTTTCCATACCAACTGGATGGAATAATTGAATTGAATTAGAACATTACTAATAGAGACAAAAACTAGCCATTAAATGTTAGTTTTGTCTCTATTTTTTATAAAAATTGTCTGTAATGTTTTTCTGAAAAGCAATCTCAGACAAATTAAAGGTATTTTACAGCAGGATAAGAGAATGATTTTTGTTACTAAGTGTAATAACATATAAGTATGTTTAGTTAACAAACTAAATTGACAGCGGTTACTTTTAAGGGTGTGAGCCATGGATAAGCCAATCAACTTTCCTTATAAATCAAAAATAATGGATGAGTGGATAAATGCTTTCTACAGAATAAAAGGTATGGAAAACTATATTTCTGATTTTCACTCTCACCAGGAGTATGAAATTTATTTTTTTCATTCCGGGGATTGTAAATATTTAATTAACAATCGGATTTATGAACTTCAGCCTGGTGATATCATCCTATTGGATGGGATGACATTGCATAAACCTAATCCTGGAACAAGCAGTCCTTACACAAGAAGTATACTTCATTTTTCACCGACATGGCTGCAAGAGTTATTAAACGCTCTTGGTATACCCAATTTGTTAGATCCGTTTAAAAAACTGAACAATTGCCTGATTCGCACAAGTTATGATGAAACAGGGCAATTTGTGGATGGACGGATTAAAGAAATCGTTGCTTCATTAAAACATATTGATGATGAAGCACAGCAAATAGGGAAGAAGAATGAGTTTTTAGAAGCTGAAGTGAAACTTGAGTTAGTTCAATTATTGTTAGGTATTTATAAGATGAGTCAAAAGCAATTGTCTCAAATCACCAGTAAAAAGTCAGAAAAGGAACTCCATGCCGAGGAAATCGCATCTTGGATAAATGATCATTATGTAAGAAAAGTTAGTTTAGACAGAATTGCTTCTGAATTAAATCTTAGTAAGTATTATGCTTCGCATGTATTTAAAGAAGTCACTGGATTTACGATAATGGAGTACGTAATGGCTTGCAGACTTAATCAAGTGAAATATTTGTTGGAAATGGAACCGAACCAATCTCTTACAGAGGTATCTCGTTCATCAGGCTTTGAAAGTGTTGCTCATTTCAGCCGCTTTTTTAAAGAGAAGGTTGGAACTACACCGTCCAAGTATCGTAAAACAAAAACTAGCCGCAACATTCCTGTTAATTAGGAGGTAAAGCATAAATGAATCAAGATTTATTAATTTCAGGATTTTCAGATGAAATTTCATCTGATTTTCATACCCAACTTGAGGTTATCTCAAATTTAGGTATGAAATATATTTCGTTACGAGGTATAGATGGGAAGAACATAGGCGATTTTACTGTCGATGAAATCAAAGAAAACGTCCAGCCAAGGCTTCAAAAGGCGGGAATTGGCGTTTCTTCCATCGGCTCACCTATTGGTAAAGTGTTCATTAATGATGAAGAAGGCTTTGCTAAACAAAAGCTGATGTTGAACACACTCTGCAAAATTGCAAACCTTTTAGATTGTCAATATATCCGTATATTTAGTTTTTATATTCCAAAGAGTGATCATGCCGACCCATATCGTGAAGAAGTTGTTCGTAAGCTTAAGGAATTTGCAGCCATTGCTGAAAAGTACAATGTAATTTTACTGCATGAAAATGAAAAGGATATCTTTGGTGATATCGGAAGACGCTGTCAGGAGATTTTAACAGAAGTTGGTTCTCCATACTTTAAAGGGATTTTTGACTTCGCTAATTTCGTTCAGTGCGGTGAAGACACAGTGGAGTGTTACGATCTCTTAAAAGATGAGATTGTTTATATACACATAAAGGATGCTGTAACCGCTGAAAGTGAAAACGTTGTCTGTGGAACCGGAGAAGGTAAAATTCCGGAATTGTTAGCTCGTTTTATTAAGAGCGGCTATAAAGGCTTTTTAACCCTTGAGCCGCATCTCGTTCTTTTTGATTCTTTAAAGGATTTAGAACTTGAAGATGCAACTGAGATCATTAAAGACAACAAAGGGCTGGATGGTGCCGGCGGCTACAAGCTTCAATATGAAGCACTTTTGGAAATCCTTAACAAAATTGAAAGCGAGGGAATTTAATTATGGCTAATGTAAGATTAGGAATTATTGGATTAGGTGCAGAGGGTGGTATGTACGCTAATTTTATCACTGAAGGCAAAGTAAAAAACATGGTGATTGGTGCGATTTGTGATAATGATCCTGCTAAAAAACAAGTAGCAGAAGAGAAGTATCCTGGTGTTCCCTTCTACGATAATTATATCGATATGCTTGAAAGTGGTGATGTTGATGCAGTTGTTACAACTGTTCCACATTATCTACATCCTGAAATGGGAATCGAATCACTAAAAAGAAATATTCATGCATTAGTTGAAAAACCAGCTGGTGTTTATACAAAACAAGTGAAAGAGTTAAACGACTTTGCAGCAACAAAGCCTGAACTTAAGTTTGCAATCTTCTTTAACCAGCGTACAAATCCTCTTTATAAAAAAGTTAAAGAACTTATTGATAATGGTGAGATTGGCAGCATTCGCAATACTAACTGGATTATTACAACATGGTGGAGACCACAAGGGTACTACAACCAAAGTGAATGGAGAGCAACTTGGGGTGGAGAAGGCGGCGGTGTCCTTGTAAACCAAGCGCCACACCAAATTGACTTGCTTCAATGGATGTGCGGCATGCCGAAAAAGGTTTATGCAAAATTAAACTATGGCTATCAAAGAGATATTGTGGTTGAAGACGATGTGACTGCTGTATTTGATTATGGAAATGGTGCTACCGGTGTATTCGTTACTCGTACACACGATGTAATGGGGACAGACCGTTTAGAAATTTTAGGTGATAAAGGAAAAATCGTGGTAGACGATAGTAAAAAAGTAACGATCAAACGCCTGAAACAATCTGAAAATGAAATGAGCGTTTCAATGGATATGTCAGATGTAATGAAGCTGTTTATGGGCGGAGGCGCAGCTGATATTTTCACTGAAGAAGTACTTGATTTTGGCAATGTTTGGGGCGAACAACACATTGCAGTATTAGAAGACTTTTCTTCAGCAATCGTAGAAGGTACACCATTATTAGCACCAGGCAGCGACGGTATTAATGGTGTTAGACTTGCAAATGCAATGCACCTGTCAAGCTGGTTAGATAAGGAAATTGAAGTACCATTTGATGAAGATTTATTCCTAGAAGAATTAAATAAACGTATTACTGTAGAAGGTAAATATCCGGTTAGAAAGTAATTAAACATACAGGAAATGAACTCATTGCTATGCAGCTCCCGAGTTCGTTTCAAAAAAAAGGGGATAGGCAAATGCTGAGGATTGCAGTTATAGGGCTGGGGACGATTTCAAATATTCATATTCCGGCGATAAAAGCTAACCCAAATGTTGAGTTGACGGCTGTTTGTGATAATGACGAAACATTATCGAATTCGGTACCAGGAGCAACCTTTTACAGTAACTATGAAGTAATGCTTGAAAAAGAAGAATTGGATTGTGTTCATATATGTCTGCCCCATTACCTGCACTATCCTGTTACGAAGGCTTGTGTGGAAAAAGGTGTTCATGTTTTTCTAGAGAAACCATTGGGATTGAATACGGAAGAAGGGCTTGCTCTGGTGAAATTAGAGGAAGAACACAAGGACATTAATATCGGTGTCTGTTTGCAGAATCGCAACAATGAATCCTTTGAAAAACTTCAAGAGATTGTACTCTCTGGTGAATATGGTTCTATCCAAGGGGTTAAGGGTCTAGTAGCATGGTTTAGATCAAAGGAATACTATGACAGCCGGCCGTGGCGTGGGCAATGGAAATATGCCGGCGGTGGAGTGATGATCAATCAATCGCTGCATACATTAGACCTAATGCAGCTGGTTGGCGGTGAAATTGAATGGATTAGAGGTTCAGTTGATCAACTATTAGATTATAACATTGAAGTTGAGGATACTGCTTCCGCCCGTATGCAGTTTAAAAATGGTGCTAAGGGGTTATTCTTTGCTACCAATGCGAATGCAGATAATTCTAGTGTTGAACTTGAGGTTCTTTTTGAAAAAGAAAGGTTCACCATCAAAGATAGCATCCTCACAAGAGTGAATGAAGCAGGGGAAAAAGTAGAATTAATGGGGGATGCGAAGCTGCCAGGTTCGAAACATTATTATGGAGCTAGTCATGCAAAAACAATTAATCAATTCTATTCCGCCATTACCGAAAACACAGAAGACTATATCCATGCAAAAGATGCCCTTGCATCCATTGCGATAATTGATGCGATTCACCTGTCATCAAAGAAAAAACAATCCATACAAATGGGGGTATTTTAATGAAAAAGGGAAAAATAGGTGTCCAAATGATGATGCTAAAGGGGAAAGTTGAAGAGTTAGGTGCCTATGAAACAATGAGAAAAGTAAGTGAGCTTGGCTATCATGCCGTTGAAATTTCTCAAATCCCTATGACTCCAGAGAACGTAGCAGAGATAAAAAGAGCGAGTGAAGATTTTGATATTAAGATTGCTGCTCTTTCTGCTGCGGTAGAACTAATGCTTCCTGGTATGCCTGGTGAGACATTGACAAATGACTTTGAAAAAATCGTAAACGATTGCAAGACTCTTGATTGTAACTTTTTACGAATTGGCATGATGCCGTTAATGGCTATGGGGAATAAAGATCAAATCATGGAGTTTATTGCTAAAGCTGAAGAGATGGCTCACAGATTAGCAGAATATGGAATTGAATTGTATTACCATACACACCACTTAGAATTCCAAAAGTTCGATGGTGAATATTTATTAGATATCATTAAAAATAATACCACTAAGCTTGGATTTGAATTGGATGTTCACTGGATTCAAAGAGCAGGCGTAAATCCTGTGGAATTTGTTAAAGGCTATACTGGCCGTATTTCACTATTACATTTAAAGGATTATCGAATTGGACAAATGGATTTAAGCGATGTTGACTTTAAGGACATGGCTAAATTCTTTGACATATTCACGAATACCATTGAATTTGCTGAACTTGGTGAAGGAAATCTTGATATCAAATCAATCATGGAAGCTGGACTTGAGAGTGGAGCACAGTATTTCTTGGTAGAACAAGATGATACCTATGGCCGTGATCCATTTGAATGTCTAGAAATATCAGCAAACCACTTGAGAAAATTAGGCTATAGCGATTGGTTTTAAGTAAAATGGGTGTCAGACACTAGAGTGTCAGGCACTTTTTTTAAATTTTAAACAAAAAAAACCAATTCACATTTTATTTGTGTGAATTGGTTCTGACTGGTTCAGCTAAATGAAATGGAATGTATTCACTATTTTTTTCGATTTGTTTAACTACTAAATTAATTAGTTTCTTCATTACAATTCCTCCTAATAATTTGATACTCTTATTATCATTCATTATCAAGTTTTAAACAATCTCACTGAAAACGGAAACAAACGTCATGAAAACGGGGACATTTGGCATGAAAGTGTAACCATCAATCTTTTTCTTATAATTGCGTTGATTTCCTCGTTTTTTCGTAAATTCCTATAGGAAAAAGAAAAAGCCCTCGGAAGTGAGGGCTTTTGTTACTTTTTGCTTTTTCTATTTATCGAGAAAGCCTTCCTCACTCAAAGTTAAACAAAGCTCTGAAACTCCTAAGAAGTTTTGAATTGCCAATGCACAGGCTCCCATGATACACGCCCTTTTCCCAAATTGTGAGATCACCAATTCCGAATAATGACTAATGGAAGATGTGAGATGGGCTTTAAGTTCTTCAGCTGCATTAGGATATAATCGGAGGATTTCACTATTGACCACTAATATTTCAGGATTATAAAGATTAATCAAATTATTTAAACCAATTGAAATAAACATGATAAATCGATCAATCTCTTTTTGTAAGGCAGGGTCATATTCAATCATCCGATTTTGGAAATCATTATAGTTAAAAGCTAGGTTCTTTTGATCCTTAGCTAATTGGGTAATAAAACTTAATTCGGAAGCGTATTGTTCCCAACAACCCAAATTTCCGCAACGGCAGGGGAGTCCATTTGGGACGACAATCATATGCCCTATCTCGCCTGCATAACCGTGAAATCCTTTGAATAATGTATCATTAATAATGAAACCAAGACCAATTCCCGAATACAGACTGACGGATAATAAGTTGTTGCATTGGTGGTGCTTGTAGACTTTTTCTGCAATGGAGCAAAGGTTAGCATTATTTTCGATGTAAACCTTAATTCCGATTGCCTTTTCTAAATCCTCTTTTAAGGTTTTGTTTTTCCAGCCGTGTTGTGGGACAAAATCAATTATTTCATCTTTGTTGACAATTCCGTGTATTCCAATGGCAATTCCAACAAGACCGTAACGAGTATGATTGAATTTGTATTTATAATTATTGATCTGATCGATTAATATCTTAAGAATGAAATTATATTCTGAGACATGGAGTTCTAATATCTCTGTGTGTATAGAAGTACCAATTAAATCCGAAATGGTAAAAGTAATTGAATTTTTATCTAGATCAATTCCCAGGGCAAACCCTGCTTCTCGATTAACGGAGAGCATGATGGGCCTTCTTCCCAAACTTTTGTGTTCCTGCTGTGTTTCATAAATTAGTTCTTTGTCCAATAAATCTGATACCTGTACAGAAATGGTTGCTTTATTTAATCCTGTAATTTTGGCAAGCTCTGCCCTAGATATCAATTTATGCTCAACAATTTTACTTAAAATCAAAGATCTGTTTATTTTTTTGATAAATGCTGCATCTCCAGTGAGCATAAAGAACCTCCTTGCTATTAAAAAAAAGAAATAAGTTATAAATATTGACGTATTTTAGTCATAATGATATTATACAGGTAATTAGTTTGTTTGGTAAACAAATTAAAGGAAAATAACCTTATTTTTTTAAAACTTCTTTTGAAAGGGATTACAGAAGAACTGTTAATAATCCTAATAAATACATGGAAAAGTAACGAATGAGGAAACTTAATAAGTAAATAAAGGAGTGAAGTAAACATGGGTATTCTTCAGGAATTATTAAAAGATATTCCAGTTCCTAAAATGGCCAAAGTCAAAGTTAACTTTGATAACAAAAAGATTGATGATCTTGGCTCTGCGCTTATTGAACAATTACAGCAAGTACATATTCAGACTAAAATTCAGCCAGGGATGGAAATCGCCTTAGCAGTTGGAAGCAGAGGCCTCGATCGCCTCGTTGAAATTACTGCAGTGACGGTCAAGTTTCTAAAAGACTTAGGAGCAAAACCTTTTATTGTCCCAAGTATGGGCAGCCACGGAGGTGCGACAGCAGAGGGGCAACGCGAAGTTTTAGCCCATCTAGGGGTGACCGAGGATAGCGTTGGGTGTGAGATTCGCTCCTCAATGGAGGTTGTGAAAATTAGTGAGCTTCCGAATGGGTTACCTGTTTATGTGGATAAATTTGCTTCTGAAGCCGACGGAATTGTTATTATTAACCGAGTAAAACCACATACAGCCTTTCGTGGACCTGTTGAAAGTGGAATTATGAAGATGATTAGCATTGGATTAGGGAAGCAAAAAGGGGCAGAAGCCTGTCATCAAATGGGTTTTAAATATATGGCAGAAAATGTCCCAGCAATGGCGAAAATCATCATGGAAAAGACACCGATACTTTTCGGAGTGGCAACAGTTGAAAATGCATTTGATAAAGTAGCAATTATTGATGTTCTTACTCCAGAAGAGATAATTAATAAAGAACATAAACTTCAAAAGCAAGCAAAAGAGTTATTACCAAAGCTTTTCTTTGATCAATTAGATGTCCTTGTCATCGATGAAATCGGTAAAAATATTAGTGGGGATGGCATGGATCCAAATATTACGGGGCGGTATCCAACACCTTATGCAACTGGCGGACCAGATGTAAATAAAATGGTGGTACTCGATGTAACTCATCAATCCGAGGGAAATGCCAATGGCGTTGGGACGGCTGATTTTACAACACAACGGCTAGTAGACAAGATGGATAAAGAGGGAACTTATGCAAATGGGTTAACCTCAACAGTTGTTGCTCCTACAAAAATTGCTACAACATTACCCAATGATAAACAAGCAATCCAAGCAGCAATTAAAACTTGTAATATTTTAGATTTTAGAAATGTTAAATTAGTCCGCATTAAAAATACCTTAGTGTTAAGTGAAATTGAAGTGTCTGAGCCTTTACTCGAATATGTAAAGCAGCATCCGAATATGGAGGTAAGTTCAGATCTTTATGAAATTCCTTTCAATGAAAATGGGGATTTATTTTAATAGAAAAAAGGGAGAGATAAATGATGTCAAAAATATTTGATTTAACTGGAAAAGTTGCTGTCGCAGTTGGTGGAAATGGTGTTTTAGGATCAGCAATGGCAAAAGGCTTGGCAGAACATGGTGCAAAAGTAGCGATTGTAGGACGTAATCTTGAAAAGGCAGAGGAAGTTGTCAAGGAAATCGTAGAAAGTGGTGGAAAGGCAAAAGCCTTTTCTGCAGATGTAAGTTCAAAGGATTCTTTAGTTAACGTTGCGAATGAAATCGAACAATGGTCCGGCGGCTGGGATATTCTTTTAAATGCCCCAGGTACAAACAGTGCTACTCCATTTTTTGAACTTGGTATGGATGAATGGGACAAAATTATGGATATAAATTTAAAAGGCATTGTATTAACCTGCCAGATCTTTGCGAAGAAAATGATTGACCAGGACCGAAAAGGAAGCATTATTAATATCTCATCTGTTTCTTCAACAACACCACTCTCAAGAGTGTTTACGTATTCCGTATCAAAAGCAGGTATCAATAGTGTGACACAATTTTTAGCACGTGAATTTGCTCCGAATGGTATTCGGGTCAATGCTATTATTCCGGGATTTTTCCCTGCAGAACAAAATCGAAAAATATTAGACAAAGAACGCATTGAATCAATCATGAGACATACTCCAATGAATCGCTTTGGGGAAGCGGATGAATTGCAAGGTGCAACGGTTTGGCTTGCCTCTGATAAAGCATCAAGTTTTGTAACAGGTACGCTTATTCGAGTGGACGGCGGCTTTGGCAGCATGACAATATAATCCAAGGTAAACATAAATTTACAGACTACTAAATAAATTAACAATGGCTGACTTTAATTAAGATAAGGGATGGGAGGAGAAAAGGGCCATGCTAACAGAGAAATACAAAAGATTAACGTCTATTCTCCGAGAAATGGAATCCGTGGTTGTAGCATTTTCAGGAGGAGTGGACAGTACATTTCTACTAAAGGCGGCTGTAGATGCATTAGGTGGGGACCATGTTCTCGCCGTTACAGCAGACACTGAAAGCTACCCTTCTAGTGAGCTTGAAGAGGCAAAAGTACTGGCAAATCAAATTGGTGTCAGGCACCAAGTAATTGAAACATCTGAACTCGCAATTCCGGGGTACGCGGAAAATAATAAAAATCGGTGCTATTTCTGTAAAAGCAGTTTGTTTGAACATCTAATTCCAGTCATGGAAGAAAAGGGTTTTCAAAATGTGGTTTATGGGGTCATTGCCGATGATATGAATGAATTTCGACCAGGAATGCAAGCCGCTAAGGAAAAGGGGATACGCGGCCCACTCCTAGAAGCGAATCTATTTAAACAAGAAATTCGAGAATTATCCCGGGAATTTAATTTGCCAACATGGGATAAACCATCGTTAGCTTGTCTGTCTTCAAGAATTGCGTACGGTGAATATATTACAAAAGAAAAGCTGACGAAGGTTGAAAAAGCAGAGGCTTATTTAAAAACATTTGATATCCATCAGGTTCGGGTACGAACACATCAGGATATTGCAAGAATCGAAGTAGAACCAAAGGATATGAAGGAGATTCTTGAGAATCATGACTCAATCGTGAAAGCACTCCAGAATTTTGGTTACAAATATATTACGTTAGATTTAATTGGATACCAGAGTGGAAGTATGAACAAGGTGTTATCCTAATAGTTTCTGCTTCGTCGATATGATTGAGGAAAGTGCTTTTTAAAAAAGGCTTTGGAGTGTTCCAAAGCCTTTTATTATAACGATAATAAAATGGCGGAAAATGATAATATAATTTAATACTATGTAAAAAGGAAGAGGAAGTATGTCAAGAGAAGTTGTAATTGGACTAGATATCGGAACAACAAGTGTTAAAGCATGCGTATTTGACTTAAAAGGGAATTTAATAGCTGAAGCAGAGAGAATGAACACGTTTAATTACCCACAGCAAGGCTGGGTGGAACAAGATCCCATTGAGATTGAACAATCCGCTGTACAAGCTATAAAAGAGGCGATTCATAAATCTGGTATTGAAAAACATGATTTAATTTCCATTGGATTTTCTGCGGCCATGCATTCACTTATTTGTGTAGATGAGACCGGTTCTCCCATTTCTCCAGCCTTAATTTGGGCTGATGGAAGAAGTTATCCACAAGCAGAATCAGTGATAGAAACAATGGGTAACGAGGTTTATTCGGAAACAGGAACACCGGTTCACCCGATGACACCATTCGTTAAGTTGTTATGGATGAAAGAAACAAAATATGAACCTTACCTACAAGCTAAGTACTTTATGTCGATTAAGGAGTATTTACTCCAATGCTGGTTTAATCAGCGGGTAATTGATTATTCGATGGCATCTGCGACAGGGTTATTTAACCCATCCACACATACCTGGAATCAAAAATTATTAACGCTTACGGGTATTCATGAGGTACAGCTTTCAAGAATTGTCCCGCCAACAGAGGTGCTAACGGGAATTAAGCCTCAAATTGCAGAAGAAATGGGCATAGACCCTGAACTTTCTTTTGTCATCGGTGCTGCTGACGGCCAGTTGGCTAACTTGGGAATTGGAGCGATTCTCCCTGGTGAAGTAGCGGTTTCCGTAGGAACTAGCGGGGCCATCAGGCAAATCGCTTCAGGCGTTAAGATAAGTGATAATCAAGAAACCTTTTGTTATTCCTTTACTGAAGATTCTTCTATCATAGGCGGTCCAACGAATAATGGCGGGATTGCCTTACAATGGTTAAAGGACCTATTGAACGACCAAAGAAGCTTCACAGAATTCCTTGCAGATGCTGAAAAAGTTCCACTGGGTTCAGATGGAATCCTTTTTCTACCTTATCTTAATGGCGAAAGAGCACCGATTTGGAATCAACGGGCAAAAGGAAACTTTTATGGATTATCTATTACACACAAAAAAGAACATTTTATACGGGCTGTTCTAGAAGGGATTACTTTTAACCTCTTTCAAATCGGCAAGGCATTAGAGAGGTTAGCAGGGAAGCATCAAAAGATATATGTTAACGGTGGGTTATCGAGATCTCGATTATGGCTGCAAATGATGGCAGATGTATTCGAAGCGGAAATTTATGTTCCAGAGAGCTACCACAGTGCAGCCTGGGGAGCAGCTTGGACAGCGCTAGTTGCTTCAGGTAAGGTAAAATCTTTTGAAGATATTAAAGAGAATATCCCTATGGGTGAAGCTATCCTTCCAAATAAAGAAATTAGTGAAAAATATAAAGTAATATATGATAACTATGAAAAGTTGGCAAGTGGAATGTCTAAAAATTTTTGAAGAATATATTGAGGGGGAGAACGAATGCTTGAAGAAATTTTAGAGCAGGTTCAAAGAGGTACCCTAAGTGTCGAAGAAGCCAAGGAGAAACTAGCAACATTTGAGAATTTGGGATTTGCTAAAATTGATCATCATCGTAAAAAACGGCAAGGCTTACCCGAGGTCGTGTACGGTGAAGGGAAGACAAATGAACAAATTATTTCAATTATCCAAGTGTTAAGAGCCCGAAACAATCAAGTACTCGTTACTCGAATTTCCAAAGAAAAGGCAGAAGTAGTTCAACGTTCGTGCCCTGAGTTTACCTATAAAGAAGATGCGCAAATTCTTTTTTGGAAAGACGACAATACGAAAGAAGCGGATCCCCAAGGATATATTGCCGTGATTTGTGCAGGAACTTCGGATTTACGGGTTGCGGAGGAAGCAGCAGTTACTGCGGAAGTATTAGGCAGTAAGGTACATCGTTTCTATGATGTTGGTGTTGCTGGTATTCATCGCCTGTTAAGTCACGCTGAAGAAATTCAAAATGCCACGGTCTCCGTTGTTGTAGCAGGTATGGAAGGAGCTCTTCCAAGCGTAGTAGGCGGGCTCGTATCACATCCTGTAATTGCTGTTCCGACAAGTGTTGGGTATGGGGCCAATTTTAATGGATTATCTGCTTTGTTAACGATGTTAAATTCATGTGCATCCGGGATTAGTGTCGTGAATATTGATAATGGATTTGGCGGAGGTTATAACGCAGTATTAATTGATCAACTTGCACAAAAAGGGGCTAGGAAGAATTGAGAACACTTTATTTTGATTGTTTTTCAGGTATCAGTGGGGATATGGTGATTGGTGCCCTAATTGATGCTGGGGCAGATCCTAACCGTTTAGCAGAGGAATTAAAAAAGCTGCATATAGAGGATGAGTATAAGTTAACATGGAACAAGCTAGTGAAAAATGGGATTACTAGTACAAAATTTGATGTGGTGTTAATGAACAATGTACACCATCACGACCATGGGGATGCTCACGACCACGAGCATGCTCATGACCATCATCACGACCATGAGCACGCTCACGACAACGACCACGTTCATGAGCACCACCATCATGACCACCACCATCATGACCACCGGCCATATAAAGATATTGTTGGTTTAATTGAAAAAGCTGGTTTTGATGAGCCTGTGAAAATAACTGCTTTAAACATCTTTAAAAGAATTGGTGAAGCGGAAGGACATATCCATGGAATTCCGTTAGAGAAGGTTTATTTTCATGAAGTAGGGGCAGTCGATTCGATTATTGACATTATTGGGGCAGCTATCTTGATACATCAATTAGAAATTGACATAATCAAATCATCGCCCATCCCTGTGGGAACAGGTCGTATCCACATTGACCATGGAGTTTATCCTGTCCCGGCACCTGCAACATTAGAAATTTTAAAAGGGGTGCCAATTGAACAGTCAGATATTAAATTTGAGCTAACTACGCCAACAGGTGCAGCGATAGTTTCTGTCCTTGCAGAGGAGTTTTGTTCGATTCCTTCAATGAAAATCAATTCAATTGGCTACGGTGCGGGAACAAAAACATTTAAAAATCATCCGAATGTACTCCGCGTCATTATCGGTGAATAAGGTTTTGTCTGTTTCAGTCTGATAAAAATCTACCTCCTACGTAAAAATGCTAAATGAAAGGAGAGTGTCTCTTGGTATCACATCCCGCCAATCATGAACATATCGATGATCAAATGGTCAAAATGGAAGTTAACCTTGATGATATTCCCGGAGAATGGCTTGGCTATGTAATGGATCTCCTTTTTGATGCTGGGGCAAATGATGTTTTCTATACACCAATCTATATGAAAAAAAATAGACCAGGTGTATTACTTCAATTACTTTGCTCCCAGAAGCAGGTAACTAATATAAAGGAAATCCTTTTTAAAGAAACCACTACACTAGGGGTACGTTATTATCCTTTAACAGTACACCGGTTAGAAAGAAAGTTTAGGTTGGTTACAACCGAGTGTGGTCCTGTGACAGTTAAAGAAGGAATGTATAATGGACACGTTGTGCAAAGGGCTCCAGAGTTTGAGGAATGCAAAAGCATTGCACAAATACATAACATTCCATTGAAAAAAGTTTACGAAATGGTTTGGAAGGCTTTGGGCAGTGAAAACTAAGCCTTTCATACCATAAGATAATAAGATTTGCCTATTAAATTGATAGATTGGGAGTGTCATAGCCTATGAAAACACTAGTTAATGAAACAAAACTTGATCAATTAGCCATTAATACGATTCGGACATTATCGATAGATGGCATCGAAAAGGCAAACTCAGGTCATCCTGGGATGCCTATGGGGTCAGCACCAATGGCTTACACGCTTTGGGCAAAAGAAATGAATCATAACCCAGTGAATCCTAACTGGTTTAACAGGGACCGGTTTGTTTTATCTGCAGGTCATGGTTCCATGCTTTTATATAGTTTATTACATTTATTTGGTTACGACGTAACCATTGATGATTTGAAAAACTTCCGTCAATGGGGCAGCAGAACTCCTGGGCACCCTGAATTTGGTCATACTCCGGGTGTTGAAGCAACGACAGGGCCCCTAGGACAAGGTGTTGCTATGGCTGTGGGGATGGCAATGGCGGAAAGGCATCTTGCAGCTACATACAATCAAGAAGGATATCCAATTGTTAACCATTATACCTATAGTATTTGTGGAGACGGCGACTTAATGGAAGGAGTATCTGCTGAAGCAGCATCTCTTGCAGGTCATCTTAAACTTGGAAGACTCATCGTCATGTATGATTCAAATGATATTTCATTGGACGGGGATTTACATTTATCCTTCTCTGAAAGTGTTGAGGATCGATTTAATGCTTATGGATGGCAAGTGATTCGTGTTGAAGATGGAAATGATACAGATTCAATTCAAAAGGCATTGCAAGAAGCAAAAGCAGAGTTGAATCGCCCAACATTAATTGAGGTTAAAACAGTGATTGGCTTTGGTTCTCCAAATAAAGCCGGTAAATCCGCTTCTCATGGATCTCCACTTGGAAAAGAAGAAATTAAGTTAACAAAAGCTGTCTATAATTGGGATAATGAAGAGCCATTTTTCATTCCAGAAGAAGTGAAAGATCACTTTGATCAATTTACACAAGATGGACAACTGAAAGAAAATGCTTGGAATGAATTATTTGAAAGCTATAAGAAGGATTATCCTGAGCTCGCAAAGCAATTTGAATCAGCTAGTATTGGTGAACTTCCAAAAGATTGGGAAGAGGCATTGCCTACTTTCACTGAAGGTGAAAAGATAGCAACTCGTGCATCATCAGGGAAAACACTAAATGCCGTAGCCAATGTTGTCCCACAATTTATCGGGGGGTCTGCGGATTTAGCAGTTTCGAACAAAACACTGATTACATCTGAAAAAAATTACTATATTGATAGCTATGCAGGCCGCAATATTTGGTTTGGAGTTCGTGAATTCGCGATGGGAGCTGCACTAAATGGGATGGCACTTCATGGTGGAGTTAAAGTATTTGGTTCTACTTTCTTTGTATTCTCGGACTATTTACGCCCAGCAATTCGGTTAGCAGCCTTAATGAAACTTCCAGTTACTTACGTATTTACACATGATAGCATCGCTGTAGGTGAAGACGGACCTACTCATGAGCCAGTCGAACAGCTAGCAGCATTACGTGCTATGCCCGGACTTTCAATTATCCGTCCTGCAGAAGCGAAAGAAACAGTTGCTGCTTGGAGATTGGCCATTGAAAGTACAGATACTCCAACTGCTCTTGTATTAACACGTCAAGACCTGCCAACGTTAGCACTTCCTCAACAAACGGTTTATGAAGGTGTGAAAAAAGGTGCATATGTTGTTTCAGAAGCGAAAGGCAAGGTGAGCGGTTTATTGCTCGCAACTGGCTCCGAAGTTTCATTGGCGATGGCTGCTCAACAAGTGCTGGAAAACGAAGGAATCTATGTATCTGTTGTGAGTATGCCTAGCTGGGACCGATTTGAGAAGCAGACAGTTGAATATAAGGAATCGATTCTGCCGAAACATATGAAAGCACGGCTTGCGATTGAAATGGGTTCATCGATTGGTTGGAGAGAATATGTTGGGGACCATGGCAGTGTCATAGCCATCAATCAATTTGGTGCATCTGCACCTGAAAGCATATTACTTGAAAAATATGGATTCTCCGTTGAGAATGTTGTGAAACGCTTTAAAGAACTAACTTATTAATAATAAAAAATTGCTGCCAGGTAATTCTGGCAGCAATTTTTATTTTATCCATAGCCTATTCTTACGAATTTCATTAAATTGTTAGAAATCAACAATAACAGCTGCAAAAATAGATATAAAATATAATTAAGATTTTATATCTATTTTTGTAGATTGTTTATCAAAGGCGGGATACTTAGTGAAAAACCATTCCCAATTATATGAAGAAATAAAAAGATTACAATTAAGGATAGAAGAACTTGAAAATAGAGAACAGGAGCTATTAAAAGAACTCCGTCTTAATTCTTCCTTACATTCAATGGTTCTCGATGCATTGCCGATTAATGTCTTTTTAGAAGACCCTGAAGGTCGGACGATGTTTGCGAATAAACAGGCATGTGAGTTAAATGGTATGAATTTAGATGAGTTATTGGGTAAGACTGTTTTTGACCTTTTCCCCGAGGCTATTGCTAAAGTAAACCGAAAAATAGACCTTGAGGTATGGCGGAAACGAAGTCTTATTACGTCTGAAGGAATCGCAGGTTTCCAAGGGAAGGAATATTATATGTTCACCGGTAAAACGATTATTCAAGTACCGGAATCAACTGAAGAATTTTTATTGGGATTTGGTATGGATATTAGTGAATTAAAAAAGGCAGAAAAAAGGATTGCGCATATGGCCTATCATGATGCCTTGACCGGTCTTCCTAATCGCTGGTTTATCAAATCCTATCTTGAAACCTACGAAGTAAATCATGAAATGGAAAACTCAGGTGTAGGGTTGTTTCTCCTTGATTTAGATCATTTTAAAGTAATCAATGATAGTTTAGGCCATCAAGCAGGAGATGTATTATTGCAATCGGTTGCCCAAAGATTAAAAGAGGCACTTGGCAAAGATACTGTCCTTGCAAGATTTGGCGGGGATGAATTTATCATCTTAGTTCCTAATTTAATCAGTGATGTGGACGCTAGTGAAATGTGCAGGCAAATATTGCAGGTAATGGGAGAGCCATTTACTGTTTTCGGGCAAGAATTTAACATTTCCCCGAGTATAGGAATAAGTTTATACCCTCATCATGGGACAGATATTAATACGCTAATTAAAAATGCTGACCTTGCTATGTACCAGTCGAAGGAAAAGGGAAGAAACTGTTATTCTCTATATATACCTGAAATGAAGGCTCATGCCAATGCTCAAATGGATATGTTAATGAAGAAACCTCCTGATGGAAATGTTTGCGTTCTAGTATAGTAAATGGCTGCCATATAGAATAATGGCAGCCATTTCTTAAATCCATTTAATCTCTTCAACTATTTGCTGTCTAAACAACTGGATTATAAATTCATTATAAAAGTCTTTTCTTACGATTATTTGAAATCTATTGTTGGGGTGAATATAGAAATGGATATCCGTTAAAATATTATTTTCATCAAAATATTCGCGGATTTTTTCTACTTTTCTTTTCCAATTTTTATTATCAAAAGTCAGGATAAATTCATAATCCTCGCCGTTCGCTGTTTCCTTTATGCCGAGAAGCTGTTCATTATATCGATACGCTACTTTCATCATACTCCCCCTATATTAGATATCTTAAATAAATATAAACTGTACAGATTATGATCGATAAAATCATTAATGGGAAGGCAATCAATAAGAATTTACCAAAAGTAATTGGATGGCCTTCCTTCGCTGCCAGCCCGGCAACAATTACATTGGCGCTTGCGCCAATTAATGTACCGTTTCCACCAAGACATGCCCCTAATGAAAGGCTCCACCAAAGTGGTTCCAAATTATTTATTCCTAGTTCTCCCATATCTTTAATCATCGGAATCATCGTTGCGACAAAAGGGATATTATCTATAAAGGCAGATGCGATTGCGCTTACCCAGAGAATTAATATCGATGTTGAAGTCAGATTACCCCCGGTAAGGTGGACTGAGTAATCTGCTAATAACGAAATCACTCCAGTTTCAATCAAACCGGATACCAATACAAACAGTCCGATAAAAAAGAAAATGGTTGTCCATTCTACCTTTGAAAATGCTTTGTCTAAATATTTTTCTCCTGTTAAAAGAAGAAGCAAAAAGGCACCCGCTAATGCAACAGTTGCGGATTCTATGTGAAGTAACTGATGTAGGAAGAATCCCAAAATAGTTAGCAGCAGGGCAATTAATGATTTGATTAATAAGCTTTTATCTGTTATTTCTTCTTTTTCATCTAGGTCCATTAAATTGGCCTTTAGTTCTTCTGATGTTCGAAGCTGTTTTCGATAGATGAACGCTAGTATTCCAATATTAATAAATAAGATAAAGAATGTAATTGCTGTAAGATTATTAATAAATGCCATAAAAGTGAGTTCTTTTACAGCGCTGCCAAGCATAATATTCGGCGGGTCCCCAATCAGTGTGGAGGTTCCTCCAACATTTGATGCGATAATTTCAGTAATTAAAAAAGGAATTGGATTGACTCGAAGTTGCCTTGTGATACTGAATGTTACCGGAACCATCAAGAGTACCGTTGTCACATTATCTAAAAACGCTGAACCCAATGCAGTAATGGTACCAAGCGCAAGCAAAATTTTTAAAGGATCCCCTTTAACTTTTTTAGCCGCCCATATTGCTATGTATTTAAACAGTCCAGTCTCGGATGTTATAGCTACGATAATCATCATACCGGTTAGCAATCCGAGTGTATTAAAGTCAATATGGTGAAGCGCCTTTTCCTGACTGATAATTCCAAGTAATACCATCATGATTCCGCCCGTCATGGCGATGATTGTGCGATGGATTTTTTCTGTGACGATAAAGGCATATGTAATTAAAAATACACCAATTGCGATTAGTGCTTGAGTTGACATATATCGACCCCTTCTCCCTTGTATTATTTATAAAGTGCGTAGATGAAAAAATAACAAAAAGGAGCCTGTTTGTCAGACTCCCCCCTAATAAAGCACCCTATATATATTATACATTATTTTATTAGACTATACTTCGGATGTAAAGAACATCTTTTACTTATTAGAGCCCCAATTTTTTGATAAAGTCAACGGTTTCCTGATGCTCAGGTTTAACTAACTTATATAGGCCTTTATCCTTCCTTACAAGGGATTTCCCTGACTCATCTGCAATTGGCCTTGTAAATGAGATTCCTTTTATTATTTTCCACCTGTTACTGCTTTTTTGGATTGTGAGATCAATAATTCCTAGACGACTTCCGAAAGCGCCGGCCATAACTACAGGTTTTCCATTTATTTTCCCTAAGTTTAGGTTAGTATTAGGAATGCTTTTATAAACAGATCCTGGGAAGACATTGTGTGAATGCCCTGCCAGTACGACATCAATTTCGGGGATTTTTGTTAAATAATAGACTGTATTTTCTGAGTCTGCACTATATGGCTCAGAGCTGATCCCTGTATGGGCCAGGGCGACGATAATATCCGCTCCTTTAGACTTCATAATCGGGATCATTTCTTTGGCTGTATCAACTATAGGTTTAGCAATAACCTTGCCTTCAAGATTAGCCTTATCCCATTTCATAATTTGGGTAGGCATAAAAGCTATGACCCCTACATTTAGTTCAAATTTTTCACCAGTCTGGTCGACTACAGTTCTTTTTAAAATAACGTACGGGGTGAAGTAGTGTTTATTTTTTTTTACGGAGTAGACATTGGCATTGATGACTGGCATCTTTGCACCCTTAATAGCTGCATTGAGGAAATCAAGTCCATAATTAAATTCGTGATTGCCAATGGCAATAGCGTCATAATTCAAAAAATTAAAGGCGCGATAAACCGGATGGATTTTTCCCTTATGAATACCGCGAATTCTTGCCAAATACTCTCCAAGCGGATTTCCTTTTAGGTGGTCACCATCATCAAACAATAAAGAATTTTGGGCTTCATTCCTTGCAGCCCGGATAAGTGTTGCTGTTTTAACAAGGCCAATTCGATTGTCTGCCTTTGTTTGATAATAATCATAATTCACTAGGGATGCATGCAAATCGGTTGTTTCTAAGATACGTAAATCAACCACACCTGGTTGTTTAGGAGTGTTCTCGGCTTTAGATGAAAAGGAAGTCTGGGATAGACTCAAAAGAGATAGGATGAAATAGAATAACAAAGTCTTTTTATACAAAATAGAATACCTCCTTCAGAATCGTGCTTCAAAGGTATATTTAGTATTCGTTTTCCTACTAGAATTATGATTCTTTTTGACAATCAAGTGACATGTGACTTTGGTCAAAGCGGATAGTGGGATATTTATCATATAATGTAAGGAGAATTATTTTTGGCATTTTTCCCAAAGTGTTTAATTGGAAACGCTTACATGTCATAAGGGAGTGAAACTCTAAGTGAATCTAATTAGAAAGATAACCATTTTATCGGGTCATTTTGGAAGCGGGAAAACGGAGATTGCTATTAATTTAGCTTTATCTGAAAGGCAAAAACATGAAAAAGTTGCGATTAATGATCTAGATATTATTAACCCATATTATCGAACGCGGGATGTGGCAAGTATTTTCCAACAGCAAGATATTGAATTAATTTCCCCAAAAAGTCATCTCGCAACATCTGACCTCCCTATTGTATCTGGTGAGATTTATCGAGTTTTACATGACCATAGGTATAGATTAATAGTTGATGCCGGGGGGGATAAAGATGGTGCTACAGCTTTAGGGCAATATTATCATGAATGGAAGGATTTTAGCCCAGAGCTCCTTTTTGTCCTTAATAAGAACCGCCCTTACGTTAGTACCATAGAGGGGGCATTGTATACGATTGAACAGATTGAAAAAGCCTCCCGATTAAACATTACAGGAATTATAAATAATTCAAATATTGGCATGGAAACAACCATGCAAGATGTTCAAACAGGCTTTGAGTTATGTTGCCAAGCGGCAGAAATACTTGAAATCCCATTTTTATATACAACTATTTCAAACCATTTGAAAAAGGAAGCAGAAGAATTTGCGAATCATCATGATGTAATCTTTATCGAAAGATTTATGAAATTACCTTGGGAAGGGTAAAGGAGGGGATTGTCTTGGAAAAAAAGGTCATTTTTAACGAAGACATTTGCAAGTCTTGTGGTCTTTGTGTTCAGGTCTGTCCAACAAACGTTATATTTCTGGCAGATTATTTAAATGGAAAAGGCTATCGACCGGCTGCAGTTGTTGATCAAGAGCATTGTATCAGTTGTGCGAAATGTGCCCAAATATGTCCGGATACTGTTATTGCTGTGTATAGGCCAGTAAAGATATTGCAAACTGTGTGATTAGGAGGGGGCGTTATCGATGGGGAAAGTGTTAATGAAAGGTAATGAAGTAATTGCTGAGGCAGCGGTTCATGTGGGATGTAAATATTTCTTTGGCTATCCAATCACCCCACAAAGTGAGCTTGTCGCCTATATGGCAAGGAGACTTCCAGAGGTTGGAGGGATATTCCTCCAAGCTGAAAGTGAAATTGCTGCGATAAATATGGTGTACGGTGCAGCAAGTACAGGTGTGAGAGTAATGACTTCCTCTTCAAGTCCGGGCTTTAGTTTAAAGCAGGAGGGGATTTCTTATTTGGTGGGTGCCGAGCTTCCAGCTGTTATTTGTAATATCGTCCGTGGAGGTCCGGGATTAGGTAATATTCAGCCTGCACAATCCGATTATTTCCAAGTAACAAAAGGCGGAGGACATGGAGATTACAATATTCCTGTTCTTGCACCGGCGAGTTTACAGGAAATAGTTGAATTAACAGAGGATGCTTTCGATATCGCAGACCGCTACCGGACACCGGTGATTTTAATGGGTGATGGTATGCTGGGACAAATGATGGAACCAGTTGAATTCAAGGAACGGAGCGAACAAGAAAAGACTGAAAAGGCATGGGCAACAACCGGGACACGCGGTGATGGCGGTCCGAGGATTATTACCTCACTGGAACTAGATGCAGAGGGGTTAGAAAAGCGGAACTGGAGTCTACAGCGAAAATTTGCCTTAATCAAAGAAAATGAAGTTCGATATGAGTCCTATCAAACTGAGGATGCAGATTATATTATGGTAGCGTTCGGAACGGTTGCTAGAATCACGATGAATGCCATAAATAAAGCCAGAAAAAATGGTATAAAGGTTGGGTTAATTCGGCCCATTTCACTTTGGCCGTTTCCGGAGAAGCCATTTATTGAAACAAGGGATCAGGTTAAAGCGTATATTTCCGTTGAAATGAGCGCAGGGCAAATGATTGAGGACGTAAGGCTTGCGGTAAATGGTCACGCCCCGGTCGACTTTTACGGCAGGACTGGCGGAGTAGTACCAACACAAGAAGAAATATATGAAAAGATTATCACCACTGCAGGAGGGGTATCAGTATGACAATGAAGACTGTGTTTAAAAAAACAAGCGGTTTGACTGATAAACCTACACATTATTGTCCCGGCTGTACTCATGGTGTCATTCACCGTCTGGTGGCTGAGGTTTTAGAGGAAATGGATATTTTGGAAGATACAATAGGAATAGCATCGGTCGGATGTTCCGTGTTATCGTATGAGTATTTTAATTGTGATATGACCCAAGCAGCTCACGGCCGGGCCCCGGCCGTAGCGACAGGAGTAAAGCGGGTTTTGCCTAATCGGTTTGTGTTTACTTACCAAGGTGATGGAGATCTTGCTTCGATTGGGATAAGTGAAGTGATCCATGCTGCAGCCCGTGGGGAAAATATAACGGTTATCTTCGTTAACAATGCTATTTATGGCATGACAGGCGGGCAAATGGCTCCGACAACGCTGATTGGTCAAAAAACGGCCACTACCCCGTTCGGGAGAGATGTCAGCCTCCAAGGTTCACCAATTAAGGTATGTGAAATGATTGCCACACTCGATGGTGCCGCCTATATCGAGCGGGTTTCGTCACATGATGTTCCTCATATCCAAAAGGCAAAAAAGGCGATACGAAAAGCGTTTGAAACACAGAAAAAAGGATTAGGTTTTTCAATGGTAGAGATATTATCGACATGTCCAACCAATTGGGGACTAGACCCTGCGGAATCCCTAGAATGGGTGAAGGATTGTATGGTTCCGGTTTATCCTCTGGGTATATACAAAAATAAAGAAGGAGGGAAAAACTGATGCTCGAGGAAATTATCATTGCCGGCTTTGGCGGACAGGGTGTTATGTCGATGGGACAGCTTCTTGCTTATGCAGGGATGCTAGAAGGAAAAGGAGTTTCGTGGCTCCCTTCTTATGGACCGGAGCAACGGGGTGGGACAGCTAATTGTGCGGTTGTAATAAACGATGAACCAGTCGGTTCTCCGCTCATTACGATGCCATCGACTGCCATCGTTTTAAATAATCCTTCATTTGATAAGTTTGAGCCTAAGGTTCGTCCCGGTGGACTTTTAATTATTGATTCATCGTTAGTTGTTAGAATTTCAGACCGAAAGGACCTAAAGATAATTGAATTAAACGCAACCGATATGGCAAACGACCTTGGAAACGCGCGTGTAGCCAATATGATTTTATTAGGGGCGTTTTTGGAACAAACGAAGATTGTTACAGAGGATTCTGTAATAGAGTCATTAAAAAAGGTCCTTTCTGAAGATAAGCATCATTTACTAGATATAAATAAACAGGCCCTAAAAAAGGGGGCATCACTTGTCAACGTCACTATATCCTAAAAGGAATGTCAGCTGTATCAAAGCTAGCTTTTTATGATAAAAAAATAAGTTTGTGACATAATATGTAAAGTGATAAGGTTCACTTAATTGAAAATCATTTTCAATTATGATGGATATATAATGATCTCCAAGGAGGAATAGTAAATGGAAAAGAATTCAGTTAAAGCATATATGGAATATAGTGAAGAGAAATTTACAAAACGGATTATTTACAAAAAAGGAGAAACAACCGCTTTTGTTTTGAACTTTTTACCAGGGCAGCAACTGCCAATACATAAGCATCCGGGTACAGAGGTTTATCTTTATGTCGTGACAGGAAACGGTACGATTGTTATAGATGGAAAAGAATCAGAAGTATCAGAGGCAGATTTGATTCACGTGAGCAGTGAAGAAGAAATGTCTTTTAATAATAGCGGTAAAGAACCTGTAAGTTTGTATGTCGTATTAAGCAAAATTCCAAACGAACAATATGCAAAGAATATATAACCAATGAACCTTAGAGTCGCCCGATGAAGGACAAAACTTGGTTGAAAAGCAGAAGAAATGTCCTTCATAGAGCCAATGAAGGACAAAATTTAGTTGAAAAGCAGAAGAAATGTCCTTCATAAAGCGGATGAAGGACAAAATTTAGTTGAAAAGCAGAAGAAATGTCCTTCATAGAGCCGATGAAGGACAAAACTTGGTTGAAAAGCAGAAGAAATGTCCTTCATAGAGCCGATGAAGGACAAAATTTAGTTGAAAAGCAGAAGAAATGTCCTTCATAAAGTGGATGAAGGACAAAATTTAGTTGAAAAGCAGAAGAAATGTCCTTCATAAAGCGGATGAAGGACAAAACTTAGTTGAAAAGCAGAAGAAATGTCCACCAGCCTGATATCAGGCTGGTTTTCTACTTGTACTAGGTTGTTTTTTACTTTCCTTGCCAAAAAACCACCAGTTCCAATCCCCTAGTAATTTCATTAGGGCGGGGACCAAGACCATTCTGACAACGGTGGCATCAATGAAGATGGCGATCGCAATCCCTACCCCCAGTTGTTTGACAGGCATAACTCCGGTAAATGCAAATGCACCGGTAACGACAATCATAATGGCAGCAGCTGAGGTGATAATTTTACTGGTATAGGTCAAACCGGAAATGGTCGCCTCACTATTATCACCTGTTTTTAAATAGAATTCCTGAATTCTCGAAATGAGAAATACTTCGTAATCCATTGATAGACCAAAAACAAGTGTAAAGACAAACACAGGTAAAATGAGAGCAATATCAACTGGTGCCATTCCTAAATGCCCTTTCTGGAAAATCCATACCACTATTCCAAAGGTGCAGCCAAGACTTAACATATTCATAAGGATAGCTTTCAATGGAATAAGAATGGAGCGGAAAGCTGCCATTAATATCACGAACGTAGAAATGACAATTAATAATAAACCATAAGGAGCTTTTTGGAATATTTCCGAAAAAATTTCTTGCTCAAACTTAATCGGTCCGCCAAATGAAGCTTTTAGGCCTAAATCTTTATTGGACCAAGCGCTTACCCACTGTCGTGCCTTTGAGGAATGTTCACCAGTATTTAAATACACCTCTAAAAGCATTTTATTATCTCTAATGTAGTAGTTAGAAATTGGGGAACTCTTGGCATTTTTTCCATAGGTGAGAAATTGATTAAGCTGTTTCACATCTTGTATTCCAGTCGCTGAAAATGGTGAATCTACTGAATTTACATGCACATCTGCATCAAGATCGTTAATCACCTTTTTGACTTTTTTTAGATTGTTTATTTCAGAAACGCTACCTTTTGTTTCAAGGACCATCGTCACTTTTTTCTCATCACGTTTTTCTTTTGCCACGAAATGATCCTTAAATGTTTCTAAGGCATCTCGTGAAGGGTAATTTGGCGGCAGAGATTCAGTTCCGGGAATGGCTAAAATCATTTCTTTAAGGGGCACCAATCCAGACAAAAGTATCACAAGGGCGGTAATTGTCATGAGAATAGGCCGTCTCATCACAAATTTTGCAAATCGATGCCAGATACTTGTTTGCTCGTCTCGAACGGGCAGTAAACTTAATTTGTTGATTTTGGTTCCCAATACCGCGAGCAGTGCAGGGAGAAAGGTTAATGCACAAAAAGCAGAGAGTAACACTACGGTCATTCCGCCTAGTGCTACATTTTGAAATATATCGATTTTAATAAACCAAAGGGCAGATAAGCCAATAAAAACACATAGACCTGAAAAGATGATGGATCGTCCCGCCGTTGAAACGGTTATTTCAATAGCAGATTGTATGGATTTTGTTTTTAGTTCTTCTTTGTATCGATTGATAAACAACAAGGCAAAGTCAATACTAAGGGCCAACCCTATCATTGGGACTATATTTAATATAAAGATGGTTAAATCTGTACCATAACTAAAAAAGTAAACGGTTCCCATTGTACATAATATAGAAACAACCCCAATCACAATTGGAAGGGATGCTGAAACGAGACCTCCGAACGCAAGGATCAGAACGATTAAGGCAATTGGCAGACCAATCATTTCTGCTTTCGCTAAATCTTCCTGGCTTGCGGTATTTAGGTCCTGAACAATAATTGGTTCACCGGTCATAGTGACCTTTAAGCCTTTTTTATTTCCAAGCAGCGCATTTAATTGATTAATTTCTTTTCCCAGGCTTTCTGCATTCTTGTTAAAAGTAATCAGCCCGTAGGCATAATTATCATCTACCATCCCTTCCTGTTCAAAAGGGGAAATAACCTGTTTTCCAACATGCTTTGTGGTAATTTTATCAAATGTGTCTAAAATGAACCTTTTAAAGATATCATCACTGACGGTTTTATGTTTTTCAAACACAAGGATGATCGAGGATTTCGGATGCCCGAATTCTTGTTCAAGGATATTTCGTGTTTGATTGTATTCTCCTTTATACTCAAAACCATTTCCGCTTAGAACGTTAGGTAATTTTAGAGCAAAAAATCCTAATAGCAAAATAATGATAATCCAAAATGCCAGGACCCATTTTCGTTTTTGATAAATATATCCACCTAATTTTAGCAAGGTATCGCCTCCTCAGAAAGGAATCTTCTTCCTTATTTCAGTATACAGAAGAACTGTTGAACAGCGGATGACTTTTTGTTGTCTTTTTCGTAAGTCATCTAATCAGATGGATGTCTAATAAATCTTCCCCATTTTAGAGGATGAAAATTCACCAGATGAGGATAGCCTTATTCTTAAAAGAATGAAATAAAATTCAAATTAATTTTTACAAATGTAAAACAAAATGAAATCAATCATCTTTTTTGTTACAATAAAGAAAATATTAAAAAACTAGGTGATAACAGTGGACCGTGAAAAATTAACAAAAGTCATCGAAGCAGCTAAGCTATATTATCTATTGGATTATAATCAAAATGAAATTGCCAAGAAGCTCGGTGTTTCCCGCCCTACTGTATCCCGTTTATTACAGCAGGCGAAAAGTGATGGGATTGTTCAAATTAGTATCATGGATCCGACAGAAGATGTAGAGAATCTGGCAACGGAACTTGAACAAAAGTTTAACCTTAAAAAGGCGATTGTCGCTTCAATTCCCCAATATGAAGATCATTTCATTAAGAATTATCTTGGTGAAAAGGCAGCCATTTATCTTGATGAAATTGTTACGGATGATGACATAATAGGAGTGACATGGGGAACTACTTTATACCATGTGGCAGTTGAACTCAAGCAGAAGTTGGTAAAAGGTGTGAAGGTTGTTCAACTAAAGGGCGGCGTGAGCCACTCGGAAACAAATACGTATGCATCTGAAATTTTATATCTTTTTGGTAAAGCATTTCATACAACGCCTCACAATCTTCCCCTCCCGGCAATTGTTGATCACGTTGTTGTAAAACAGGCAATGGAGGCGGATCGCCATATTCGCAAGATCCTTGAGTTAGGTAGTCAGTCTAATATAGCGCTATTTACGATTGGTCCGATCAAGACCGACTCGTTATTATTTCAGCTCGGCTATTTTACAGACAGTGATTTGGAGTCCTTGTCCGGTAAGGCAGTCGGTGATATTTGCTCACGTTTTTTTAATGAATCAGGAGAAATTTGCAACGAGAGCTTAAATGAAAGAACGCTTGGCGTAGATCTAAATGATTTAAAGAAAAAGGACCATTCGATTCTTGTTGCTGGTGGACCGAATAAAATTGAGGGAATTTACGGCGCATTAAAAGGCGGGTACGCCAATGTGCTAGTGACGGATCAGTTTACGGCGCAATTCTTGCTTGATAAGCATTAAGTTAAATAAATTTTTTTACATTTGTTCATAAATGTATTTACAAATGTTCAATTAGTTTGGTATAGTTACCTTGTGATAAATAACATTAAAATCTTTAAATAAATAAATAAACAGGAAACAGGGAGGACGAACTTTATGTCTCAAAATATTGTCAGAATGATTGATCATACATTATTAAAAGCAGATGCAACAAAAGAAGAAATTATAAAATTAGTGGAAGAAGCGAAAGAGCTTTTATTTGCATCTGTTTGTGTTAACCCTACTTGGGTAAATACAGCAGCTAAAATGCTTGCAGATACTCCAGAAGTAAAAGTATGTACCGTAATTGGTTTTCCACTGGGGGCAACTACACCAGAAACCAAAGCATTTGAAACAATGAATGCAATTGAAAACGGTGCAAATGAAATAGATATGGTAATTAATGTCGCTGCGCTTAAAGATATGCAGGATGATTTGGTGGAAAGAGATATTGCAGCTGTTGTTGAAGCTGCAAAAGGAAAAGCATTGGTAAAGGTAATTATTGAAACTTGCCTATTAACAAAAGAAGAAAAAATAAGAGCTTGTGAAATTTCTGTAAAAGCTGGGGCAGACTATGTAAAAACATCTACAGGTTTTTCGACAGGCGGTGCAACAGTTGAAGATATACGCTTAATGCGTCAAACAGTCGGACCTGAAATTGGCGTAAAAGCTTCAGGTGGCGTCCGCAGTCGTGAAGATGCACTTGCCATGGTAGAAGCTGGAGCAACTCGAATTGGTGCAAGTTCTGGTGTTTCAATCAGTAAGGGTGAGCTGTCTTTAAGCAATTACTAAAAATATTTTTGTGAGGTTAATTATATGAGAGATGTAATATTGGCATTAATTGCCGGATTAATAGTTGGCTTGTTGTTTAAATTTTTAAAGCTTCCAATACCTGCTCCCCCAGTATTATCAGGAGTAATGGGAATTTTCGGGGTGTATTTTGGCGGAATCCTATTCGAATGGATTACAAAATTAGTTCAGCATTAAATTTCCTTGGCGGAGCGTGAAGATGATGGAAAAAAACAGCTTAATTGTTGAAGCGAATAAAGCGCGAGAGTTTGCCTACGTGCCTTATTCAAATTTTAAAGTTGGTGCAGCTCTTTTGGCAAAAGATGGTCAGGTGTTTCATGGCTGTAACATCGAAAATGCGGCATACAGCATGACTAACTGTGCGGAACGAACCGCATTGTTTAAAGCGTACTCGGAGGGTGTTACACAATTTGATTCACTCGTTGTAGTGGCGGATACTGAGGGACCAGTTTCTCCATGTGGAGCCTGTCGTCAGGTGATTTCAGAACTTTGTGATTCGGAAATGGAAGTTGTGTTGACAAATTTAAAGGGTGATATTTTAAAACTCAAAGTGAAAGACCTACTTCCTGGAGCTTTTTCACCTAAAGATTTAAATAAGTAAGTTCTAGAGAAGTTTATCCTTTTGCGATAAACTTCTTTTTTTACATGGTCTATACCTAGAATTGGCAGTTGCTTTATTGAGCATATTATACATAGTAAAAAAAAAGGATGATTGCTATGATTTATATCTATAATGATTATGGTGGAACGCATACAACGTCTTTAGCAGCTGCTTATCATTTAAAACAATTACCACAATCTGAACGGAAACTTACAAAAGAAGAAATATTAAATGTGAATTATTTCAATAAATTAACGAAGGAAGACTTTGGAAAACTCATTTTCCATGGGAATGATGAGGAGGGTCATCCTGTATACACAATTGGACGGAAAAGGAATAAATATGTGGTCCCAGCATTAAAAGAAATGAGTTTATTGCTGCAAGAAAAATTTAAATTTGAGGAAAAAATTGTCTTTTCCAATACTTCGCCAACGGTGCCTTTTGCCATGTCAATGGGTGGACTTTTCTCAAGGGGTTTAAAAATCGATTTCATTGGGGTGCCATTATTAGTTATTGGTGCTAAACAATGTTGTGATAATATATATAGGTTGGTTAAGAATACAAAAGAAATTGGGAGAACAAATTACAAAGAAAATATTATCGTCCTTGAGAATGAAATGTATAAGTAAGTGGGGAGAAAATATGAATAAGAAAATAGGTTTTATTGGAGCTGGAAAAATGGCTCAGGCCATGATTGAGGGAATTATAAAATCACAACTAATTCCTAAAGAAAACGTTATGGCTAGCGCTAATTCAGAAAAAACAATCGAGATCATTGAAAAAACATACGGGATTTTCACAACATTAAATAATCGAGATATTGCTGGATATGCAGACATACTAATACTTGCAGTGAAACCTGAACTCTATGTAAATGTAATAAAAGAAATAAAAAATGAGATTAAACCATCTGCGATTATTATAACGATTGCAGCTGGAATTTCATTAATGGATATCGAACAAACATTTGGATTCCAAGTAAAGGCCGTGCGAACCATGCCTAATACTCCTTCACTAGTAGGGGAAGGAATGAGTGCAATCTGTGCTAATACTTATCTTGATGAATCTGAAATTAGTGAGGTGGAGCGCTTGTTCCACACCTTTAGTAAGACCGAGCGGCTAGATGAAAAACTAATGGATGCTGTACCTGCAATCAGTGGCTCTTCTCCGGCGTATGTTTATATGCTCATTGAAGCAATGGCAGATGGAGGGGTTAGGCAGGGAATACCAAGGGAACAGGCTTATCGGCTTGCTGCTCAAGCTGTACTAGGAGCGGCTAAAATGGTCCTTGAGACTGGAAAACATCCTGGCGAATTAAAAGATAATGTGTGTACTCCTGGAGGTGCAACGATTGAAGCCGTTGTTACCCTTGAGGAAAAGAAATTTCGGGGATCCATTACAGCTGCAATGGAGAGCTGTACGAATAAGGTTAAAAACTTAATATAATAAGCATGGGGTCCAGTTCAATGGATCCTTTTTTGTTGTATAGGAAATAATAAAATATTAATTGTGGATAAATTGATTTAGTCTCTTTGAATCCAGCTCCAGCGCCCAACGGCTAGTGTCCTTCGCTCTCCGCCCTACGATAAGTCAACATCGAATCGCTAACGCTCTTCGTGTTTCCTTTATCTCAGTTGGAGTGCTCCAGGCCATACGCCGCTGAACGGGCGCTTGCGCCTTTTGTTCTTTCATCCAATTCCGAAATATTCGACAAATATTAATATTATTCGACTTTTTTTGTATGTTGTGCGTGACAGATGGATTTATTAATAATAAACTTTATATACATTCAATCTGTGCAAAAAATAGGGAATAGTAACAGAAATGAATCAAATACAGAGAAAGTCTGTTTATCTTTTTGAATCAGAGAGAAGGTCGTTTATGGACTTAAACAATCGAAGTACTAAAATGCCCTTGAACGTTTCAGTCATTGATGACGATAAAATTATTCGAACAATACTAGAAAGAATAATTAAGGCGATGGCTTTTGAAGATTATGAACTAAATCTGGAAGTATTTGAAGATGGTCTACAATTCTTTGAAACAAGGCGCTTAGAGGCAGAGGGAGAACACCTATTAATAATTGATGGTGTTATGCCTATCATGGATGGAATGGAAGTCCTCCAGAAGGTTAAAAAGGTAGGAGTATGGGGAAATATTCATGTCCTTATGCTGACTGGGAGGAAAAATAAATTGGATATTGAAAGAGCATTAAAGCATGGTGCAGATGATTATATGACCAAACCTTTTAGTATTAAAGAACTTCAAGCAAGGATAGAAAGGTTAATTAAAAGGACGAAATAGAATGCTGAAAAATGAGTTATATTTCCTAACAATTCTAACCGTTACCGTTTTAGGAATATTAGTGATTTTACTAATATACTTAACGATAAGGAAAGCAATAGAGATAGAAAATAGGAAGGCGATAAAACAATATATTGAAAAATACCAATCGATCCTTTTTACAATGCTTATGGAGGGAGGGTATTCAAGGGGGCTGGACCCTAAATCCGTCCTAGAACAGAGAGCGATCGAAGAACTTCTAAGTAAGTATAGCAAAGTTTTGGAGGGGGTAGATGAAAAGAAACGTTTATCAGAATTAGCTTCCATGTATTTGGCTGATTATTATCGAAAGCAACTAAAAAGTAAGCGGTGGAGCCAACGGATGAATACCCTCTATCATATTGAGGATTTCCAATTGAATCTCCTGATCGATGATATCTACACGCTAACAAAGAAAAAAAATCTTTCCCACACAGAACTTATTCATTCTTTAAGAATCCTTGCTTTATTCCAATTTGGACCATTATTTGATTTGTTAACAACCTACTATCAGCCTTTCTCTGAATTTGAGTATCGTATCATAATAATCCGCCTCGACGAACATCAATTTGAGCAGTTTATTCTTCATTTTCATAAAAGTAGTCCTCCCTTACAAAAAGCAATTCTTGATGTAATTTCGATAAAAAGAGGCCTAAAGTATCTATCCTTCCTTGAAAATGTTTTTTCTTCCTATAAAGGGGAAATTAGGCTTAGAGCCTTAAAGGCATTATCTGAAATTGGTTATGTAAAAAATATAGAACCTTACCTAGAACTTCTTTATTCCGCCAAGTGGGAAGAGAGAATGGTTGCCGCTAAATTAGTTGGTTCAATAAAAGAAGTCAAAGCGATTTCGAGGCTGATTGAACTTTTGCATGACCAAACATGGTGGGTTCGGTCGCAGGCTGGTCAGGCAATCTGTCAATTTCCAAATGGGTACGATATTTTGCGGGAAGTATTAGAAACTTCCAAAGATGCATTTGCGAAAGATATGGCCTGGGAATGGCTTCACAAAGGGGGATAGACAATGATTGTTTTGCAATGGGGAGATGTGGTAACTTTTTTTGCGTGGTTTATAGCTATCTATATGGTCGTTGTCATTATTTTCTATTCTGCCATTTTGGTTATCTCATTTTTCCATCTTAGGAAGGAATATCAGCTGGATAGAGTTCAAGCCTATGAGGATTACGAGGATGAATTTTATACCAAGCCGGTATCCATTATCGTCCCAGCTTACAATGAAGAAGCTGGTATTATTCAGAGTGTGCGCTCATTATTAAGCGTTAATTACCCTACATTTGAAGTGATTGTGGTGAATGACGGTTCAACCGATCAAACACTTGAAAAAGTAATTGAACACTACGATATGAAGGAAATAAAACGAGTGGTAAGAAAACAGGTCGAAACAAAACCGATTCGTAAGATCTATCAATCAGCCATTCTGTCCAATTTGTTTCTGATTGACAAGGAAAATGGAGGGAAGGCGGACGCACTTAATGTGGGTTTAAACTTTTCCCATTACCCCTATTTTTGTTCATTAGATGGAGATTCAGTACTAGAACCGGATGCTTTTTTAAAGGTAATGAAGCCTATAATTGACTCGAACGAAGAGGTAATTGCCTCGGGCGGAAGTGTTCGAATCGCAAATGGTTGTCAAATCAAAAACGGGCATATTCAAAAAATTGGTTTATCGAATAATCCATTAGTCGTTATGCAAATCATCGAATATTTACGTGCTTTTTTAATGGGGAGAATTGGCTTAAGTCGTCATAATCTCTTATTAATCATTTCAGGTGCTTTTGGTGTTTTTTCCAAGCATTGGGTAATTACAGCAGGTGGTTATCGAACAGATACAGTTGGGGAAGATATGGAATTAGTCGTTAGAATCCATCGATTCTTAAAGGAAAAAAATATTAAGAAAAAGATTGTTTATGTACCTGACCCGGTTTGTTGGACGGAGGTTCCTGAAGACATTACTTTCTTACGCAGGCAAAGGAGACGTTGGCATAGAGGCCTGTTTGAAAGCCTATGGACACATAAAAAGATAACTTTTAACCCGAAGTACGGATTGATTGGTCTCATATCGTTCCCATACTTTTGGATCGTTGAATTTTTTGGACCTGTGATCGAGCTATCGGGATATCTATTTATGTTCTTCTGTTTATTTTTAGGGGGCATTTATGTTGAATTTTCTATTTTATTATTTCTTCTATCTTGTTTATACGGGTCTATTTTTTCCATGTCAGCGGTTCTGCTAGAAGAATGGAGCCTAACAAAGTATCCGAAAGTATCTGATATTGTTAAATTGTTTTTATACTCTCTAACTGAAACCATTTGGTATCGGCCGCTGACCGTATTTTGGCGTTGTGAGGGGATATGGCAAATGATAATGGGGGATAGAAGTTGGGGAGAAATGAAAAGAAAAGGTGTTTCTGAATGAAAAAACCTATGTATTTAATCATCTATACCATTCTTTTTTTGATAATTTTGACATGTCCTTTTTGGTTATGGAAAATTCAACCAGTAAAAAAGTTAAATGTGTTAATTGTCGACAAGACGGTCCCTAATTCTTCCTACAGGGAACATAAGGGGCTTGTTTGGATATTAAACAATGATAAATATTTTAAAAATGGACAAGTTCCTTATTCTGATACCGAGGATTACAGAGGTTTTAAACCGCAGGAGGGAAAGAAATATACAATTGCACCTCTGCCGAAGGATTTACAAAAATATGATGTTTTCTATTTAACGGATCAATACGGGGTATATAAAGAGGAGTTTTTCGGACAGAATCCGTCTGGAAAACGATCGAAAAAAATTTACGGCGGACTAAAATCCAATGAAATTAATCAAATTGAAAAGGCCCTTATCCAATCGAAGGGAAAGACGTTAATTGCAGAATTTAATACGTTTGCTAGTCCAACTTCAGAAACCTCCAAAGCGAAAATTTCTAATTTACTAAATGTAGAATGGTCCGGTTGGATTGGACGTTATTTTTCCGACCTAAATAGTAAGGAAGTACCTGAATGGGTAAAGAAAAGTTATCAACAACAAACCAAGAAATGGTCATTTACTGGTGAGGGATTCGTTTTTGTTAGTAAAAATAATTATGTTGTTGTTATTGGCAATAAAGAGGTTCAAGATGAGGGGCTGCTTTTTCAATTAACTAATAAAGGAAATAAATATTTTAAGAAAGATATTCAGGGGAATTATAAGTATTGGTTTGATATTATTGATGCTAAAGATCAGGATGAAGTTCTTGCTTCATATAAATTGCCGATTTCAAAAAAAGCCAAGGAAACACTTGAAGGTTTCGGTATTCCAGCAAATTTCCCAGCAGTCATTTATCACCAAAATGCAAAATACTCCTCCTACTATTTTTCAGGAGATTTTGCAGATGAATCCGATGTTCCTGCGATTTACCAAACAAAAGGGCTTGATGCATGGAAAAGAAATATAGGAGCAAACAACTCCTTTTATTGGAAAACGTACGTTCCATTAATGAAGGATATTTTAAAAAATGGATTGCACCATGTAGACAATCAAGAAAATGTGGAATTGGCAGAGAATGATGGGATTAAGATAAACAGCAAGACAGGAGATTCGTATATACAGGTCCGGAAGAATGGAAAATGGGAGAATCTTTTAATTAAAGGAGTGAATATGGGGATAGGAAAGCCAGGATACTTTCCTGGTGAGACGGCGATAACAAAAGAGGAGTACTTCCGTTGGTTTAAAGAAATTGGCGCAATGAATGCAAATGCTATCAGAATTTATACGCTTCATCCGCCTCAATTTTATGAAGCCTTTTATGAATATAATCAAATCGCGAAAAAGCCGTTGTATCTATTTCATGGTACATGGGTAAATGAGGAGAATCTTATTCATACTCAAGATGCATTTGCAAAGATTAATCTAGAAGATGCAAAGTTAGAAATTAAAAATATGATAGATAGTATACATGGTAAAGCAGTGATTCCTGACAGACCTGGACATGCTTCAGGTAGTTATACACACGATATTTCAAAATATGTAATAGGAATAATAGTCGGTACAGAATGGGACCCCGCGCTGGTCAAGAATACGAATGCAAAGCACACAAAAATTGGTCAATTTACTGGCAATTACTTTAAAACAGAAAAGGCAAATCCATTTGAAATTTGGTTGGCTGGCTTAATGGATTTTGCTGCTGATTATGAAGCGAAACAATACCAGTGGCAACACTCAATGAGTTTTACAAACTGGGTAACAACTGATTTGTTGAAACATCCGGCAGAACCGCTTGAAAATGAGGATATGGTTTCGGTTAATCCTAACCATATTAAAGCAGCCAAGCAATTTTCTTCAGGGGTCTTCGCTTCCTATCATATATATCCCTATTATCCTGATTTTCTTAACTATGAGAAGTCATACCTTAACTATGTCGATTCAAAGGGGAAGAAAAACAATTATGCCGGTTATCTAAATGACCTGCGTTCAGCCCATCAAATGCCTGTACTTGTTGCAGAATATGGTGTGCCGGCTTCAAGAGGTTTAACACATAAGAACGCTTATGGAATGAACCAAGGCCTTCATTCAGAGGAGGAACAAGGGGAAATTAATAGATATCTTTATCAATCGATTGTTTCTGAAGGTTATATGGGCGGGCTTGTCTTTTCTTGGCAGGATGAATGGTTTAAACGGACGTGGAACACTATGGATTTTGATAATCCGGATCGAAGGCCCTATTGGAACAACGTACAGACAAATGAACAGCATTTTGGTATCAAAGGTTTTGAACCAGGAAAAAAGGAACAAGTAATCCTTGTTGACGGTGTCACTAAGGATTGGGATTTGGCAGGAGTTAGGAAAGGTTATCTAGCCAAAGAAAAGAAAAAAACGATAAAGGAAGTTCGGTTTTCCTCGGATAACGGGTATTTCTATTTTCTTCTAAAGTATAATCGACCCGTTGATTCTGCTAACCAAGGAACTTTCCTGTTGCTTGATACCATCAATAAGCAAGGCCAAACCACTATATCATTAACAGATAAGAACTCTGTAAAGACAGACTTCGGTATTGACTTTTTGGTAAAACTGGCAGGAACTAATCATTCAAGGATATTGGTAGATAGTTACTATGATACTTTCTATTTTCAGTATGCGCACCTATTGAAGATGATTGACGAACAGGCTTATGTAAGCAAGAAAAATAATGGAGTTTTTCATCCAATTAGACTTGCCCTAAATAAAGAATTGAGGATTCCATCAACAAAGACGATTATTCCTTTTGAGGGCTACGAGACTGGAAAACTGAAGTTTGGAAATGCTAATCCCCAAAATAAAGACTTCGATTCTTTAACCGATATTAGTATCAGTAATGATAAGAAGGTTATTGAAGGCAGGATCGCGTGGCAGTTATTGAATGTTAAAGACCCTAGTTTAAAAGAAGTAATGGGAGATTTATGGGAAAGTGGGTTGGCAGGAAGTGCGGAGATTACTGGGATTAGGGTTGCTTTAGTGACAACAGAAAAAGGGGCGATCAAGCAAACATTGCCTAAAGCAGTTAATAATCAGCTTCAACAATCTGATGTATTTTTCTACAACTGGAATAAGTGGGAGAAGCCAACCTATTATGAACGATTGAAAAAATCCTATGGAATCATGGAAGAGGTCTTTAGAACGACGGATCTTAAGGTGAGTAAGAATACAGATTAAAACGCTGGCTTAGGTGCCAGCGTTTTTTTTAATAATACGGGAAATGTTCGTTCTTATTACCACTAACAGTTAAGGTTGTCATTAATCCAACGCAAATGATCGTAAGAAGGGAATAGAAGAACTTTTCTAATCCCACCACCTGAAGCCCACTCGTTATCACCAACCCATCAATAATGAATATGATGATGCCGACATTTACGGAAGTAAACTTAGTTAAAATCTGGGCAAGTAAATCTGTCCCACCCGTACTTGTTTCATAACGCAGCATAAGACCTATACCAACACCGACAAGTAATCCTCCAATTATCGTACTTGGTAATATACCCATATGGATTTTTCCATTCATGAATGAAAGAAAATCAATACAAAAAGAAGAAATGATAAGTCCGTGAAGACTATAGTAAAAATAACGTCTCTCAAAGATCCATGCTAGAACATATAAAGGAAGACTTAATAGAATAATACTCAGTCCAGTCGGCCACCCGTAAAAATAATGAATGATTAATCCTAAGCCAATTACCCCTCCATCCAGCAGGTGGTAGGGTACTAAGAACCCATTGACCCCAAGGCTCAGCAGCAAACTTCCTAGTAGCATAGCAACGATTTTTTCCTTCACAATTTCACCCCAAAACATGTCCTCCTAGATAAAATATGAAGGTTTCATCCATTTAGAAGTGATGTTACAAAAAAAGAGCCAGGAAAACGAGTCAAAAAAAACAACCAGAATCTCTGGTTGAATTTAAAAGAAAATATTCATTATGAAATAAATGATACCTGCTAATACGCTCGTTATTGGAAGTGTTATTACCCACGTAATTAACATCCGCTGAGCCGTACCCCATTTTACTCCTTTAAGACGATGGGATGCACCTACACCTAGTATCCCTGAAGAAATGACATGAGTAGTACTAACAGGTAAATGGATGAAGGTTGCTCCAAAAATAATCGCTGCACCCGTTAAATCAGCTGCAACACCATTTATTGGGCGAATCTTCATGATTTTCCCGCCCACTGTTTTAATGATCTTCCATCCGCCAATCGAGGTACCAAGCCCCATTGCAATCGCACAGGAAACCTGAACCCAAAAAGGGACTTCATCAGTTGTCAGATAACCATTAGCCAGCAACGCCATAGTAATAATCCCCATTGATTTTTGTGCATCGTTGGTCCCGTGTGAATAGGATTGCAAGGCCGCTGTAGCAATTTGGATAAAACGAAAGTTTCGATTGGTCTTAGTTAAATTAAAGTTCTTGAAGAAGACTTTAAAAAGGCTATAAACAATATAACCAACAGTAAATGCCAAAATAGGTGATAGAACTAGAGCTTCAAGAATCTTTAAAAAACCTTCATATTTTATCACTTCAAAGCCTTTGGCAGCAATGGCTGCACCAGCAATAGAACCGATAATTGCATGGGAAGAGCTGCTGGGAATACCATAATACCATGTGAGTAAGTTCCAAATAATAGCTGATAATAAAGCTGCAAAAATAACAATTGATCCTGTATGACCACCAGTAAGTGAGAATGGATCTACGATGTCCTTAGAAATAGTTTTTGCTACTCCAGTAAATGTCAATGCGCCAATAAAATTCATTACTGCTGCTAACAAAATTGCTTGGCGTGGTTTTAGGGCTTTTGTTGAGACAGAGGTAGCAATTGCATTTGCGGTATCATGGAATCCATTAATAAAGTCAAATGCGAGAGCACCAATTACAATTAATATTGTTAGAATTAATACAACGCTCATATTTTTGCTCCTTACGCATTTTTCATAATAATGGTTTCGAGTGTATTAGCAACCGTTTGGCAATAGTCTGCAATATCTTCAAGATTTTCGTAAATTTCCTTGTATTGAATAATACGAATGGGATCCTTTTCGACCGTAAATAAATTTTTAATCGACTGGCGCAAGATATTATCGCAGTTAGATTCGTAATCCTTTATTTTAATCGCATGTTCTCTAATTTGTTGTAACTTTTTATTAGAGAGCAATTCAACCGCTTTGTCAATTTCATGGACACTAGCTTGAATGGCATCCACAAATTTCTTCATATAGTCATCAGCATTTGTGATTGAGTACATTTCAAATAATGCTGCACATCCTTCAAGCCCATCGAGTACATCATCCATGCTCATCGCAAGATGAAGAATGTCTTCACGTTCAATTGGAGTGATAAAAGCATCATTCAATTCTTTGATTACTTCATGAACGAATGAATCTCCCTTTGTTTCAAGTTCCTTCATCTTCTCTGAGAAGATTTTCAAATCACTCACATTTTTTAGTTTGTAATCAGTGAAGAAATTTGCACTTTCTTTAAGGTTAGCAGAAATATGACTAAGTAAAACCATAAATTTATCAGCTTTTTTGAATGCCATGTTATTACCCCCATTTTCATATAAACAAGTGTTGTACACCAACCCAAATAATTTTATGGAAAAATGTCGAAAAAAGAAACAACTTCATAAAAAATTTACAAAAACTTAACATTAGAATGTTTTGAATAGTTTATTTTTATGTTATAGACTTTTTTAATTTTACCCAAATTCAATGATTTATGTATAAAGCTTACCTTGAAGGATTTTTTTCTTTTTGAGTATAAAATTAAAAATAGGGTATTTTAATGGTACAGGTAGCATGAAAAATGAGTTACTTTTCCAATACTACCTGAGACAAAATAATTGAATACTGAAAAGGAGTGTTCTGAATGAATTTCATTTGGGCATTAATTATTGGTGGGATTATTGGATGGTTAGCAGGTCTTATCGTTGGAAGAGATATACCGGGAGGAATCATTGGTAATATCATTGCAGGTTTTGTTGGGGCATGGCTTGGGACAGCGGTTCTAGGTGATTGGGGGCCAAGGGTTGCTGATTTTGCGATAATTCCAGCAATCATTGGGTCTGCAGTCTTAGCCCTGTTACTAAGCTTCATAATGCGATCCTTTAGAAGAACAGACAGATAAATAAACATTGAAAAAGCCTCCGATATCAGGAGGCTTTTTCAATGTTACTTAAAGTGAATAAATATCAATATCTTTAAAAATAATAGGTTGATCTAAAAATGGGGCGTGACAAATAATTCTTTCCTGAGTAAATGGATGAATAAATGTAAGCTTGGCAGCGTGGAGAGCTTGTCTTTTAACCAATGGTTTACCACCATACAAAATATCTCCTACAAGGGGATGGCCCAGATAACTTAAATGGACCCTGATTTGATGGGTTCTCCCAGTATCGAGCCAACATTTTACATAGGACAGTTGTTTGGCTTTGTCTACCTTTAAAACTATGTAATGGGTAAGTGCGTCCTGGCCTGTTGGAGAAACTCTTCTTTTTGTTGCATGATGGCGGTCCCGGCCAATTGCAGCCTTTATAGTTCCGTTGCTTTGCTTTACAACCCCATGAACCAAAGCAAGGTAGGTTCTTTTTATCTCTCGTTTTTCAAGCATATTATCTAAAATAGCGCCTGCTAAAGCATGTTTAGCAAAAAGAATAGCCCCTGAGGTATCGCGGTCTAATCGATGAACCTGGCGTATATTTCTTATTTCCCCATTTGCTTGCAGGTAATATTGAACCGCATTAACAAGAGTATTTATATCTGCTTTTGGGTCATTTGGATGAGTATTCATAAAAGGTGGTTTGTTGAGGACGATTACATGGTCGTCTTCATAAAGGATATCAACATTTAGGTAGTTGGGTGTGATTTGTAATTCTTCTTCCCCAAAAAGGTTAATTTGTAGCTTTGAACCCTGGCTGAGTGGGGTATTCCAATTAGCCGGGTCACCATTTACTAATACCTTATTATCCATTCTAAAAGAATGAGTCACTTTTTTGGGGGCCTCCCAAACATTCCGAAAAATATCTGCAACAGTTTTTCCATTCCATTCTAAAGGAATTGTTAGTTGAAACCAATCCCCTATTCGCGTTGTTTTTAGCATTTAATTCTCCTTCAGGTTATAATTACCACCGTAACTGCCGACTTAGTTATGTTATTCTAATGATATACAATTAGACAGAAATTAGCGATGGCAAAGGTGGGTTATATTAGTGAAAATTGTTTTTGCCTCGACACCAAGTCAAGAAAAGGAAATAAATGGGCTGGTGAGGTATATCTATTCGAATATTTTTCCTCTCTATTTTTCTGATGAGGAGATTTGTCAATTTGAACAATTAAAAGTTTTGCATACATCTGAAGATTTTAATACATTAAAAGATGCCTTTCTGGTAATGACAAGTATTCAAACATTAATATCTATTCTCGAGGCCACTCAACCCGATGGTCAGTACTCAATATTATTTGATAAAAATGTTGAGACGTTACAGGAATTTGGATTATTGTTTCCATTTAAATATGAGCATTTTCAAGAAGAAAGATGTATTAAAAATCATATGCTAAGTATTTATTCAAATGCTGATAATGAGTTGCTCATATAAAGAAGAAAAGTTCTGGTCTGCAAATTGCAGGCCTTTTATTTTTTTTATACTAATTATGACTAATTTTAATGTAATATAGTTAATGAAAGTAAAATAATCATTCGTTTAATACTGCGAAAATTGTCGGCTAATTTCAAGGCATTTTAAGAGGAGTAACAAAAATGAAATTAGAAACAATATAAGTAGACAGAAATTGGAGGGAATTCTATGGATTGGAAACAAACAGCTAAAGGTTGGATAGATTTTGAAGGATTAGATACTGAATTAAAAAGTCAATTAACTGAAATCTTCAAGGATGAAAGACAATTAGAAGAGGCTTTTTATAAGAATTTAGAATTTGGAACTGGTGGTATGCGAGGTGAAATCGGGGTTGGAACTAACCGAATGAACCTTTATACTGTGCGCAAAGCCTCAGCTGGTCTAGCTTCATACATAGAAAACCAAGGAATCGAAGCAAAACAACGCGGTGTTGTGATTGCATTTGATTCACGTCATAAATCGCCTGAATTTGCAATGGAGGCAGCTAAAACTTTAGCTTCAAAAGGAATCCAAACCTATGTTTTTGAAGAGTTAAGACCGACCCCTGAATTATCATTTGCACTTAGATACTTAAATGCCTTCTCAGGTATTGTCATTACCGCTAGTCATAATCCGCCTGAATATAATGGCTATAAGGTTTATGGCTCGGACGGTGGTCAGCTTCCGCCAGAGAGTGCTGATCAGGTTATTGCCAAGGTAAATGAGATCGAGAATGAATTACTAATAGAAGTTGACAGTGAAGAAAAATTGCAAGCTGCCGGATTAATTAAAACAATCGGTGCTGAAATTGATGATGCCTATATTGAAAAATTAAGAACTATTTCAGAGAATCCAACCCTTGCGGAAGAAACAGAGCTTAACATCGTCTTTACCCCTTTACACGGTACCGCTAATAAGCCTGTCCGTGCTGCGCTAGCTGCCTTGGGCTATAAAAATGTAACAGTAGTAAAAGAACAAGAACTTCCAGATCCGGAATTCTCAACTGTAAAAAGTCCTAATCCTGAAGAACATGCAGCCTTTGAATTAGCCATTCGCGATGGAAAAAAAGCAGGGGCGGATCTGCTCATTGCGACGGATCCTGATGCGGATCGGTTAGGAATTGCTGTTCTTAATCCTGAAGGAGAATACGTTGTACTCACGGGAAACCAAACAGGTGCACTACTTCTTGATTATATTCTTACGCAGAAAAAGGAAAAAGGAAATCTGCCGGAAAATGGAGTGGTTTTAAAAACAATTGTAACATCTGAAATTGGTAGGAAAATTGCTGCTGCTTATGGATTAGAAACGGTTGATGTCTTAACAGGATTTAAATTTATCGCTGAAAAAATCAATGAATATGAGGCAACTGGTGATCGGAAATTCTTATTTGGGTATGAAGAATCCTATGGATATTTGATCGGTGATTTTGCTCGTGATAAGGATGCGGTTCAAGCAGCCCTCTTAGCGACAGAAGTGTGTGCATTTTATAAAAAACAAGACATGTCCCTTTATGATGGACTGATGCAGGTGTTTGAAAAGTACGGGTATTATCAAGAAGGCCTTCGTTCCTTAACCTTAAAAGGAAAAGAAGGGGCAGAGACTATTCAACAATTATTAGCATCGTTCCGGAAGGAGCCCATTACAAGTCTTGGCGACTTGACTACTTCAACAACGGAAGATTACTTAACAAGCATTCGTGTAGCGAATAGCGGAGAAGAAAAAATTAATTTACCAAAATCGAATGTTTTAAAATATACTTTCACTGATGGCTCATGGGTTTGTTTAAGACCATCTGGAACGGAGCCAAAAGTCAAATTCTATTTTGGGGTAAATAGTTTAAGTCTTGAAGAAAGTAAAGCCAAATTACGTACGATTGAGAATGATTTTATGGAGTTAGCGGACAGTAAAATGAAATTGGTTCAAGAAATTTAGTTAATATTTAATAAAACACCTAGAACATCAACATGAAGGGAAGAGAAAAATATGCTTAAAGATCAAATTGCGATTGTTACAGGCGGGTCTCGAGGAATTGGCAAGGAAATTGCTGTGAAATTAGCTGAAAGTGGAATGAAACTTACAATTGTCGGGAGTTCTACACAAGTATCTGAAACAGCCGAAGAATTGAAGAAAATGGGTTATGACAATGTACTGCCAGTACAAGCGGATGTTTCCAAGGAAGAAGACATGAAGGCAGTTGTGAAAAAGACACTCGAAGCATATGGTTCAATTGATCTACTCGTAAATAACGCCGGGTTAGGCTTCTTTAAATTAACAGAGGAAGTCTCATTGGAAGAATGGAAAAAGGTGTTTGAAGTAAATGTTCAAGGTGTATTCCTTGCTACAAAGGCTGTTCTCCCGCATATGAAAGATCAAAAATCAGGAACAATTATTAATATTTCATCTGACGTTGCCCGTTATACCATTCCTAATGGGGCAGCCTATACTGCAACTAAATATGCAGTTCAAGGATTTTCCGGCTCAGTTGCCCAAGAAGTCAGGGAATACGGAATTCGTGTAGGAACCATCAATCCAGGCATGGTTGATACGTATTTCGCAGAATCTACTCAAGGTTTACCTGAAAAAGAAGACTGGTTGAAGGTAGGGGATATAGCGAATGCTGTGGTATACATGGCTTCTGCCCCTAAACATATGATCATCGATGAAATCGTGATCCATCCATTCGCTCAACAATATCCAATTGCTTAATCATCCGGAAATTTTAAAAACACGGCCTCCAATCTGGAAGCCGTGTTTTTTGGTGGAATTCATTGGTCTGGTGATAAAAGTTTCTTTGGCTGAAGTATTCACCATACATTTTAGGAAAGACTATACATCGGTATCCCACTCGGGTCAGGCTGAACGGTTTCATTCGCATGGTCGATGTAGCGCAAAAGATTATATAATTTGGTTTCAATCACACTGTAATCACGTTCGAAATTATAGGCATGCAGGAATTGTTCAATTCTTTTTGATAAAAATTGGTCTTTTGTTCGTACCATTAAAATCAGCAAATTATCCCACTCGGAACGATGTGTGTAATATAACGCTCGATCATAATCCATTTTATTCATTTGTTTATCTCTCCTCCTTATTAGGAGTTGAGATTATTGTATGATATTTTGACGATAACTTTCACAGAAAATGTTGGACACCCAATGATTACGCTGTTTTCAACATTTACCTGTATATATTGTTGTTACTTTGAACAAGGTGGAGGTCAGATGATTAAAATTATTACTTGTGTTATCCTCTTTTTTACCTTTCAACACAATAATGTCGTAAGCGCTAAAATTGTCAAAGCAAATAAACCCTATACTTATGAAATGTTAGAAGACGATCTTGCAAAAATTCAAAAAAAGTATCCCAAGAAAATTAAAATTAAATCAATCGGAACCACTCACTTTAATCGGGATATTTGGGCAATAAAGCTTGGAAATGGGAAGAAAAATGTGGTTTTGATTGGTTCCCATCATGGGCGAGAGTGGCTGACAAGTATCTTGTTAATGAAAATGCTCGAGTCTTATGCGGCCTCTTATGATGAAAAGAGCCTTTTCGGATTCAAGTCCCATCATATTCTTAATGATGTATCCCTATGGTTTGTACCGATGTTAAATCCAGATGGTGTGGCCGTACAACAGCATGACCTACAAAGATTTCCGCCTACGCATCAAGAACTTTTGGTAAAAATGAATGGGGGCTCGACTAACTTTGAAGGTTGGAAGTCCAACGGATTGGGAATAGACTTAAACAGACAATACCCTGCCGGTTGGGCAAGTCTTAATAGAGACCCCGCTGCCCCTAGCAATAAATTTTATAAAGGAGAAAAACCATTAGAGGCCAAAGAGGTACGTTCGCTCACGAGGTTTATAAAAGAGATCAACCCTTCCATTGCCGTCGCATATCATACCGCCGGCAGAGAGATTTTTTGGAATTATAAAAATGGCAAATATCTGAAGCGCGACAAACTTATTGCAAAAAAAATATCAAAATTAACGGGTTATAAATTAGCGGAACCAGCTAAAGAGGCAGTGGGCGGCGGATTCACAGACTGGTTTATCACTACATATCATAGACCTGCTCTAACTATTGAAATAAGTTATCTCGTTGGTGAAACAAATCCGCCTTTATCTATTTTTACTAAAGAATGGAGACGAAATAGGTATGTAGGACTTAAGCTTGCTGCAGAGGCCAAAAAAATCCCTGATTAAATCCATACTTGCCTATTGTTTTTTCTATCTTGTTTCATCATTCCTCTTTTTACTTCATACATTGTGGTAAGAGGAAAAGGGGGAATGGCAAATGGATGTGGAAGGTCGTAATTCACTCGAATATGCGATTAGTGAAATCACTGAAATAGCAACCGGGTTTGGTTTAGATTTTTATCCGATGCGTTATGAAATTTGTCCTGCCGAAATTATTTATACATTCGGTGCATACGGAATGCCGACCCGATTTTCACATTGGAGTTTCGGTAAACAGTTTCATAAAATGAAACTTCATTATGATTTAGGGCTAAGTAAAATTTATGAATTAGTAATCAATTCAAATCCTTGCTATGCATTTTTACTTGATTCCAATACACTCATTCAAAATAAACTAATTGTTGCCCATGTGTTAGCACATTGTGATTTCTTTAAAAACAATGTTCGTTTTCAAAATACAAAGCGCGACATGGTCGAAAGTATGGCAGCCACCGCTGAAAGGATTCACCAATATGAAATTCAATACGGAAAAAAAGAGGTAGAAACCTTTCTAGATGCAGTACTGGCCATTGACGAACATATTGACCCATCACTTATGAGACCTAAGCTATCTTGGTCGATTGGAGACCACGAGGAAGATGAAGATCATGAAACACTAGCAGCAACCCCATACGATGATCTATGGAAATTGGATGAAAAAGATAAAAAGGAGACGAATCAACCTCAGAAAAAAAGATTTCCACCAAGGCCGGAGAAGGATTTATTACTATTTATCGAAACATACAGTAGAGAGTTAACCGATTGGCAACGAGATATCTTGACGATGATGCGTGAAGAAATGCTTTATTTCTGGCCGCAGCTTGAAACGAAAATTATGAACGAGGGCTGGGCATCCTATTGGCATCAACGCATTCTTAGAGAAATGGATTTAACAAGTGGTGAAGCCATCGAGTTTGCTAAATTAAATGCAGGAGTTGTGCAGCCATCGAAAACAGGTATCAACCCATATTACTTAGGAATAAAGATTTTTGAGGATATTGAAGAACGTTATAATAACCCAACAGATGATATGAAGCGACGAGGAGTAGTACCAGGGTCCGGGCGTGAAAAGATATTTGAGGTCCGAGAAGTGGAATCAGATATTTCCTTCCTTCGAAATTATCTAAATAAGGACCTTGTCATGCGTGAAGACATGTACCTTTTCCAAAAACAAGGAAGGGATTATAAAATTGTTGATAAGCAATGGGAACAAGTGCGTGATCAACTAGTAAATATGCGCGTAAATGGAGGCTTCCCTTACATCACTGTTAATGATGGTGATTATTTAAAAAATGGAGAACTATACTTAAAACACTGGTACGAGGGAGTGGAACTAGACGTGAAATATCTAGAAAAAGTTCTCCCTTATATCCAGCAGCTATGGGGAAGACCTGTTCATATCGAATCAATGATTGAAGACAGAAGAATGTTATTTTCTTATGATGGGAAAGGAGTCCATCGTAAATATTTGTAATTTATTCGGGCTATCTTGTACTATCAAGATAGCCTATTTTAATTTCTTCGCAATTGAGGATGGAATTGTTCATGAATGTATCGGTTAATGTAGTAAACACTATACTAAAAAGGGGATAAATCCGATGAAACAAACGCTCAGCCCTAATGTTCTCTCTGTATTAGAAGATAAAATTCAATTAATTAAAACACAAAAAGGGGCGATATATTTAGTAGGTCCGATCAGACTTCCAGTTAATTTATATGGAGAAACCGTAGTTTTTAAATGGTATTGCTGGCTAAACTGTGATGAAGTAACAGAGGATTTTGAACGAATAATTGATAAATTATCGTCAGCAAATTTAGCAGAATATCAACAATCCAGCGTTTTAGTATACGGGGACTTTGAATATGCAGACGATGCAATCATAAGATTTCATTCGATTTGCCATACGGGCGATATTTTTGGGAGCAAGCGTTGTGATTGTGGTTTCCAATTAAAACAGTCGATGAAAATGATCTCAGAACATGGTAATGGAGCCCTATTTTATCTAGCAAACCATGAAGGAAGAGGGATTGGTTTATTTAGCAAGGCTATGGCCTATGTTCTTCAAGAAAACGGGTATGACACGGTTGAAGCAAATGAAGGCCTTGGTTTTGTAGATGATTCCAGAAACTACGGAGATGCGATTCAGGTCCTTAAAGCACTGCGCTCTAAACCTATCACACTTATGACGAACAATCCTAAAAAGTTGGAGGCCTTAAAAAATGCCGGTTTAGAGGTAACAAGCAGAAAGCCTTTATGGGGGGATGTATCAGAGTATAACGAAAAATATCTGCAGACCAAAGTAAATAAATCTGGACATATAAGAGATAAGGGGAAAGGTCCAAATGACTAATCATGAATTCTATATGGAATTAGCACTAAAAAATGCAAAAGCAATGAAAGGCCAAACAGACCCAAATCCATTAGTTGGGGCTGTAATTGTGAATGATAACCGAGTTGTGGGAATAGGAGCCCATTTAAAGGCTGGGGAGCCGCATGCTGAGATTCACGCCATTCGCATGGCTGGCGAAGCTGCAAAGGGCGGGACCATCTATGTCACGTTAGAACCTTGTTCCCATTATGGCAGGACAGGCCCATGTGCGATCGCAATCGTAGAAGCTGGTATTGAAAGAGTGGTTATAGCGACACTAGATCCGAACCCTGTAGTTTCCGGGAATGGAGTCAACATCCTAAAAGATGCAGGAATCGAAGTGACAATTGGGGTTCATCAAGAGGAATCTCAAAGGATGAATGAAGTATTTAATAAATTCATCGTCGAGAAAAAACCATTTGTGACTTTAAAATCAGGAATTACTTTAGATGGAAAAATAGCAACTTACGCATCAAACAGTAAATGGATTACTTCGGAAGAATCCAGGAACGATGTCCATCATCTAAGAAATGAAAATATGGCCATACTCGTAGGCGTCAATACAGTAATAAAAGATAACCCTGAATTAACGACGAGAATTCCAAATGGGAGAAATCCAATTCGAGTGATTCTGGATTCTACTTTAAAAATTCCTTTAGAATCAAAGGTAATTACCGATAATCTTGCAGAAACTTGGATATTTACAAGTAAGAATTATGATCAGGAAAAGGAAAAAATATTAAAGTCTTTTGGAATAAAAGTTTTTGCAACGAATGGATTGGAAAAAGTTGAACCAGAAGAAGTTGTTCAAATATTAGGAGATAACCTGGTCTCCTCGGTGTTAATTGAAGGCGGAGGAAGTATTAACGCAGCTTTCCTTGAAAAGAAATGTATTGATAAAGTCATCCTCTATTTTGCACCAAAACTAATTGGTGGAAAGGATGCACCTACTTTCTTGGAAGGGGCAGGAATTGAGAAAATGGCAGATGCAGTGGATTTAATCGATACATCGATCATTAAAATAGGAAAAGACTTTAAATTTATTGGATATCCGAGTTATTCAAAAGAGGGAACTTTGTGATGAGATTTGGTTTTGATATTGATGATACCTTAATAAATCTGCGCGAACATGCCTTTAATATTTATAATCAAAGGTTGAATCAAAATGTACCAATCGAAGTTTTTCATAACTTAAAACGTGTTGAGATACATGAACCCTTTGGATTAGATGATGAACAAGGGAATGAAATGTGGCGCAGTTCTTTAGAAGAAATTTATTATACATCTTGTCCTCCTTTTCCAGATGCTGTTGAAACTTTACAACAACTAGAGAAGATGGGCCATGAAATTTATTATATAACTGCAAGACCAAAAGAGCATGGGGAACGAACGAAGAAATGGTTAAAAGAAAACGGTTTTCCTGTTCACGATGAGCGATTCTTTTATGGAATGCAGGATCATGAAAAGGTAGAAATCATTAAGAAATTAAATCTTGAATATTACTTTGACGATAAACCAGAGGTTTTAAATACATTATTAAACGAATCAATTAAGATTTTTCTCAGGGATCAATCCTATAATCGGCATTTAAATTTACCGAGAATAGTAAATTGGAGTGACCTTGAGGAAATCATTAATGAGAAAGTGAAATAAGAGTCGATTTTTATTGTGTGTTATAGCTATCTTGTCAGCCAAGATAGCTTTTTAGGCTGTCTAAGAAACTTTTGACAGCCTCTTATTTTCTATTAGAACTTTAACAAATCATTAGACTGTGAACATGTCTGTTGATTGGCGCTCCAGGCACTTCGCTTTCCGCGGGCGTTCCGGGGAGCCTCCTCGGCGCTAAAGCGCCTGCGGGGTCTCCCCTGTCCCGTACTCCCGCGGGAGTCTTCGTGCCTTCCGTGCCAATCAACAGAGTGTAATATTAATTTAATACCCTCAACTCATGAAAAAAAATAAAGAATAAGCGATGAAGTCAATGTTTAAGCCCAAAGAGGCGATGTTGATAAAAAGGGTTTATAAAGCCTATTCCCGTTAAAAAGTCACTGCCGAGGTCAATAAGAAGGAGCTATTCCGCGACCTGTCAAAATAAAAAGATTGCAACACAATTAGTAGGGAAAGTATGTCGCGATGCTTTAGGTTGTTTTACCTCCCTGTTGATTGGAGCGGAAATCAACAGGCCCATTAGCAGGTACAATGAATAATTTAATGCTGGGAAATAAAAAATTGCCAAGAAAAATAACCTTTCCCGACAATCTGTAAAGCTATCTTGTAAGCCAAGATAGCTTTTTAATATAAATAGGTTGAAAAAGTGACTAATTTGTTACAAATTAATAAACCGGTTGACACTGATAATCATTCTCTTTATAATCATAATTGTGAATGATAATCATTATCAAATATAAAAATTATACAAACCGGGGGAGAATCACGATGTCAATCAAATTTAAACTTCTAGCAGCAATGGCAGCACTTTCATTAGTTCTTGGTGCTTGTGGGAAAGCGGAAGAAACCGCTAGTAAACCAAAGGTAGAGAACAAGGAAAAAGCATCAGAGAAGAAAGAAGCTGAAGAAAAAGAAAAAGTAGAGTATTCTGTTGTATTTACAGAAGCTGTTACGGAACTGGAAAAAGCAAAAGAAGGAAAAGAAGTAGATTTTGATAAAGTTACAGATTTATATAATAAGAATTTAAAAGAGTTGGTTAAACAGCGAGACGCAGAATTTGAAGACACAATCGATGAAAAAATCACTACAGCCCTTACGGCAGGTAAAGACGGTTCAATGGACAAAGTAGTTGTCAAACAACTCTTTGATAAATTAATGCAAAAGGTATTTTATACATCTATTAAACACGATTTTACCGAAGTAACTGAAAAATGGGGTAAAACAGAAGAAGTGAATGAAGAACTAGAAGAAGCAAAAGGATATTATGCGATTCTTAAAACAACTGTAGAAAAACGTGATGCTGCATATGGAACTACCCTTGTAAGTGTAATTGATGGCGGATTTAGTGAAATTGAAACAGCGGTTAAAAACAATGATCTACTAAGCTTTAACCTTGGTAAGCAAGTGGTTGACAAAACATTAATGAAGACCTTCTATCTAGCCACTGGCGCACTTCCAAACGGATACGCGACAAAGACGGCTGCTGAAGCGGGGAAGGACGCAGCACTTGCTAAAGTAGAACAGGCCGAAGGCTGGGCATTCTTCCAATCTTTATCTAGCTATATGAACAAGAATGCACCGGAAGAAGCTGCATTGATTGAAAAACAATTTAATCTTGAATCTGATGTAAAAGCTATTGATCCAGCTGGTGTTAATAAAGCATTCGTTCGTGGCTTTGCGAAAACTGCCATTTCTGAGTATGGTGAAAGTAAAGAATTATTCGGTGAAGATAAAGCAGTTATTACTGGTTTAGAGGGTGCGTTATTTATTGATATCATCGGTGAAGATATCAAGACACTTCTTGGAGAAGATGCTTATAAGACGTTAACTGAAAAAGCACAGAAATATGTTGAAACAGCAAAAGCTAAAGATAAAGCTGCCGGTGAAGCACAATTGAACGAGTTAATTTCCACTCTGAATACAATCGTAGAAAAAGCGAAATAATGCAGAGGAAAAACCTTGGTTATTAAACACAAGGTTTTTCCTTTTTCTCGGATATGAGAGAATAGGCTATAAAATGAGTTGAAATGAGAAGGTATAGAGGTGTATTTCAGTGAAAGTAATTGTAACTGGGGGAGCTGGGTTTATTGGCTCTCATCTTACGCGGAGATTGTTAAAGGGAGGTCATGAGGTTTTAATCATCGATGAACTGCATCCGTACTATTCTGTTGCCAGGAAAAAACGACAGCTGGAATTTGTGCGTGAGGCAGGAGAGTTCGCGTTCTTTCAAAAAAGTCTTCTACATGACGAAGCGGAAGTAAAGGAAATCTTTCTTTCCTACAAGCCGGAAATGGTCATCCACCTAGCAGCAATTCCCGGTGTATCACATTCAATATCGGCCCCGAATGAGTATGTTGACTACGATATTAAAGCCACCGTTAATGCACTGCGATTTGCGGGTCAATCAAATGTAAAACATTTTATTTTTGCTTCTTCCTCATCGGTTTACGGTGAACAAAAGAACGCTCCGCTTCAAGAAGAGATGGCGATGGGAAAGGTGGTATCTCCTTATGCGGCAGCTAAGTTTGGGGCTGAATCGTTTTGTCATGCCTATTCATCATTATTTGACTATAAAATTTCCATTCTTCGCTTTTTTACGGTTTATGGACCATGGGGTAGGCCCGATATGGCCATTACAGGGTTTATTAAAAATTTGCTGCATAAAAAGGACATTACTTTGTTTGGAAATAGAACGGCTAGAGACTATACATATATAGATGATTGCATAGCGGGGATTATTAGCGCTTTTAACCAACCTGAAAGAGTCGGTACCTATAATATTGGGTCTGGTAAACCGATCTTTATTGAAGAACTAGTTGAGTATTTAAAGGAGCACTTCCCTGATGTAACTGTAAAACAAGGAGGAATTCGCCAAGGGGATGTCAATTCCACCTGGGCGGATATTTCGAAGGCACATCAACAGCTTGGATTTTCCCCATCTATATCTTTCTCAGAGGGACTTGCTAAAACGATAGAATGGGCCAAAAACCATGTTTCGGAAATCAGTTAAACCTTTGGTTAAAGTGACAGGAATAATCCTAGTAGGGATTTTTATCATGTTGTCATGGCGATATTTTCATGCTGAAAACTTCTTAAATAGTTCCAAAAAGTTTTTCTTGGATCATCCTTTGATTATCATCCTTGTTAGTGTGAGTTATCTATCCTCATTTATGCTAAGAGCTGAGGCGTGGAGATTATATCTAGGAAAGAAAGCCAAATTTATTAGCTGTTTACAAGGCATTCTCTTAAGTCTTTTTGTAAATCATATTACTCCTATCAAGGTTGGGGATGCGGTCAGGGTCGGGGTGTTGTCCTGGAAGGAAAAAGACATTACGCCTGATATTTCTGCCCATTCTGTAGTTGTGCTCAGATCGCTTGATATGTTGTTCCTGATGTTATTTTCCATGATCGGACTGGTTGCCTTTTCCAAAGTATTTATCTTCCACTTGTCTTTAGCAGTTGTACTTATTTTAGGTTTAAGCAGTCTAATAGGTGGATTTATATTCTTTAAATACTGTCCACACTTTGTGGAAAAGCATATCTTAATATTAAGAACAAACTTTAAGGGCTGGAATTTTGTTTATATTTTTTTCTTAATTGGATTAAGCTGGGCTATGGAAGGCGCTGTATTGTGGGGAGTAACAGCTTCGTTAGGTGATGGTCTTTCTATTTATAAAGCCATTTGGGCTAATTCTATTACTGTCGGCGGGCAGGTATTTCAAATAACGCCCGGAGGAATATCTACATACGAATCAGTCATGACCGCGGCACTAACAAGCTTTGGCTTTCCGATAAAGGATGGATATATGGTTGCTCTTATTAGCCATAGCTATAAGTTTATTTTCTCCTACTTTGTTGGGATTCTGCTTTTGATACTATCACCTGCATTAAATATTAGACAAATACATTTGTTTTTAAGAATGAGAGGAAGACAAAAATGAAAAAAGCATCTTCTTTTGAAAAAGTGGCGGCGAGGTGTTGGAACCTACTGAATGAAGGGAAGCCGTTTACTCCAATATTTACGATCGGTACCATGCTGATTTATTCCCTATTTAAGTTGGGATCCCTTTCTTACAGTTTAGATCTACTCTTAGGGTTATTAGCCATTTTACCTCTATTAATTATTTACTATCTCTACGATTTTCCGTTATTTCTTAGAAATTATTTATGGATCCCATTTATAGCCTTTCTTATCATTTGGGATCATGTGAATCTTAGTTTGCTTTTTACTGGCATCGGTTTATATTTCTTCTTTACAGTCTTTTTTTGGGGTACATTTTATTATCATTTGCGAATTGGTACCTCATGGCTGAATTTTACCCGATTCTGGAAGCTCGTTCTAAAAAATAGTGATTCAACAAGTGGGAATGCCCAAGAGCAACTGCCAAAGTTTCTGTTGTTATTATCACTTTGGAATTTGACTATAGAGAAGCAAACCTGGTCGGGAAGTGAAATAGGAGTCATCGTTTTCTTCTATTTAGGGATTCTATTATTTTCTTGGATTCTCCATAAAAATCTGTTCGATTGGAAGCCGAAGATTATCCCTTCCTTTACTTCTAATGTTGAAGAGCGGACAGATGCAATAAATAAGAAAGTTATTGTTATGGTCATTGATGGAATGAGGAAAGAGCGTTTTGAAGAAGCGAACACCCCTTTTCTCGATTATTTGAGAAAAAATGGAACAGACTATACTCGAATGGAAACCGTGTATCCAGCAAGAACCGTAGTTTGTTTTTCATCAATGTTTTCAGGGACTTACCCATTTGAACATGGAATCAAGTCGAATATGGTGTGGAAGCAGGGTATTAAAGTTGAGAGTGTATTCGACACTTTAAGAAAAGTAGGAAAGAAGGGTTCATTACTAGCGGTCGCCCATCTCGTTGATTCCTTTGGAAAGGACGTAGAGACATATACAGCGGTGATGCACAATGATCTGGTCGATCGTAAAATTATTGAACGAGCGAAAAATATCATGGAAGAACAAAATCCCGATTTGCAAATTGTGCAATTAATAAGTACAGATCAAACTGGACATAGCCGGGGAGTATTATATGACGAATATATTCAAAAAATTGAAGAGGCTGACGCTTTAGTTAAAGAATATTTTGAGTGGTTAAAAGCGAGAGGTATGCTTGAAAATTACACGTTTATTGTTTGTGCTGACCATGGTCAGGCTGATGGGATTGGCGGACATGGCCACCTCGATGAAGGTGAAAGATTCGTACCATTCTTTATGTATGGTTCGGCCATTGAACAAGGAAAAAGTGTGGAGGAAAAACATAGTTTAGTATCCCTTGCTTCAACGATTTCCTATTTGTTAGGAGCACCATATCCTAGTCACAGCCGTGGACCAGTATTAATAGACGCAATAAGGAAGGATGTTTAATCAATGGAGCAGCAAAAAGTAATTGTCTTTCTTCCTGCTTTTAATGAAGAAGAGTCGATTGCCCAAGTCATTCAGAAAATACCAAGAGATTTCGACCCAAAGGTGAAGGTTGAAGTTTTGGTCATAAATGATGGATCAAATGATCGAACGGTAGAACGATCCTGGAATGCTGGAGCAGATTATGTTCATACCTTTGCTGAAAATCAGGGATTAGGTGCGGCTGTTCGTAAAGGGCTGGAGCTTTGTGTATTAAATGGAGCAGATATTGGAGTCATGATAGATGCCGATAATGAATACCCTGCTGAGCAGATTCCTGATATTGTTTCACCCATCTTAATGGGGACCGCTGATTATGTAATGGGTTCCCGTTTCCTTGGAACTATTAAAGGAATGAAGTGGAATAGAAGAATTGGAAATTATTGCTTTACGTTTCTACAAGCTCTTTTACTAAGAAAATGGATTTATGATGGACAGTCTGGGATGAGAGCTTTTTCTAGGCTAGCGATGGAAGAAGCAGAAATTGTTCATAATTACAATTATGCACAAGTAGTTACGCTAAATCTAATAAGAAAAGGCTTTCGGATGAAAGAAATCCCGATTCGTTATCAGGTCCGTAAAGCAGGGGAATCTTTTATCAAGTTTCGTAGTTATATGACATCGGTCTTGCCTGCCATTCTAAAAGAAATGAGAAGGCCGGTGAAAAAGGTGATCGATAATAGGACAACATCTTATGCAGAAGACAGGGAATTACACCTTAGCAGTGCAAGAGAGATTAATAAGTAAGATAAATATGTTAAATATGTGACATTCTAAATCCTTGCATTGACAGCGAGGATGATAATCATTATCATTATCCATGTAGGAGGGAAATACTTAATGAAAAAATTTTTTGGATTATTTTTTACTTTTGCATTAATTTTTTGCAGCATGCCTCTAAGTAGTGCTTTTGCCTATTCCTATGGCGATCCGAATGAGGAGAAGGTAGCTGAGGTCTACAAAGAGATGGTAGTGAAGCTTGATGAGAACCCTCCGAATTTCAATTCTGCTAAAAAGAACTTTGAAACTGTTAAAGAAGAGATTGATATGCATATGGGCCAAGAGCCTGCTAAGTTAATTCTGAGTAACCTAAAAGATAAGGACAAAGAAGCTACCATTAACAATATGGAAAAACTTCTGGTTTTAAATATTGCCAGGCGTCTCGAGAGCATTGAAAAGGACTTTGCTGAATACGACACAACGAAGCGACTCCTTGCTAAAGCTTTTGCTACATACGATGCGTTGTCACCTAAAGTGGAAGCAGAAAAACCTGAGAATGATAAGAAAATCAGAACGGATTTTGATCAGGCCCTTGAAGCATTGGGGAATCCAGGCTTATTTGGTGTCGGAAAAAAAGAAGCAAATTTAGATGGATTTAAGAAGAATAAAGACGAAATTCTAAATTCATTGAAAACTGAATTCAATTTAAAAAGTCTCGAAGTCGGGCATTTTTCTGAAAGTGCAACAGAATCAGGAACTGAAAAAAAAGACTGGACGGATATTTCGAATATCCGAAACTGGATACCGCTTGTATTAATTGCAGCGATAATAATTGCGGTAATCATCGTTGTTATCCGTAGAAGAAGGAAATAGAAATAAAGTGACAACACCATTGGGGAGGGGAAGCAGCTGTGGAAATTCAGGCTCTATTAATCACATTTCGTGAAGTGTTAGAGGCTTTATTAATTGTTGGCATAATAACTACCTATCTGAAAAGAGTGGACCATAAGCAGTATAATAAATATGTTTGGTTAGGAGCAGGTCTGGCAGTTTTGGCAAGTGTTGGGGTAGCCCTCCTATTCCAAATTGTGTTTACAGGATTTGCGGCAATGGGAAGCGAAATGTACTTGAAAATAGGCATAATGCTCGTTTCAACCGTATTATTAACCCAAATGGTCTTTTGGATGGCTAGTCACAGCCGTGATTTAAAAGGGAACATGGAAGGGAAAATGAATAAGTTTATTTCTACTGGTAATGTAGTGGGCATGGTAATCCATTCATTTCTGGTTGTCCTTCGTGAAGGGGTAGAAACCGTATTCTTTTTTGCCGCAATCACAGGTGGAAACATCGGTGCAGCCATGCAGGGGTGGGGCGCGCTAACTGGTGTAGCCATAGCCATCGTTGTCTCCTATTTGTTCTTTAAAGGAACGATGAGAATACCATTGAGCACTTTCTTCAAGCTCACCGGTGCGTTTATTATTCTTATATCTGCCGGTCTGTTAGTACAAGCGATTTCCATGATGCAGGACCTTAATATCATTGGCAGTGTTCTTCCTCATGTTTATGATCTTACTTGGTTCCTGCCGGAGCACCCGATTGATTACACACATTATCTTCGTGATACCGGTTCGGCTCCGCTTTTATCTGGGGATATTGGAATATTTCTAAAAGCACTGTTCGGCTATTCTTCCATGCCATCTATTGAAGAAGTACTGGCTTATATTGGATACTTTGCCGCCATTTTATTGCTAACCTCTTCCAAACCTGCAGGAAGAAGGGAAACTAATAAAACGAATTCAAAGACAAGCAAGATTCTAAAGACAGAAGTGAAATAAATTTTTGAACATGTAAAGTACAAGGCTGCTGCCTTGTACTTTTTCTCTAGATGGGGTGGTGGATATTTATTGTTCAAAAGTGATTGGAAGAATACCTTTTTAATAGTGATAAGTACTGTAGCTATAATTATTGTTTTTATATCTCAACTTTATTTTATTAATCCATATACCGCCTCGTGGGATCAGGTAGATTTTGCCCTTGCCGTGAAGCGCTATGATTTAATGGCCATGCAGCCGCACTTCCCAGGATATCCGTTTTTTATTTTGGGCGGAAAATTCATTCATTTGTTTGTGATGAACCCATCAAAAGCATTAACGATTTTTAATGTCTTTTGCTATGCTAGTTCTATTTTTCCCATATATAAGTTGTCCAGAAGATTTATAAAGAGATCCTTTGCTAGTTTATCTACAGCACTTATATATTCAGCAAGCTACAGTGTTATTATGATAAATCAGCCAATGTCAGAAGGAGCAGCATTGGCTGCATTTTGGTGGTATTTATGGAGCCTTCTTTTTGCTTTCAACAAAAATAATGTAAGAATCTTAATCCCGTTAGGTTTTTTGAGTCTTATGCTAGGAATTCGCCTTTCCTACATGCCCTTTGCGATTGGTATAATCTTTCTGTTTCATTGGAAATTAAAAAGAGATTTTTTAAAAATGAAAGAGATCATCTATTACTTGATCTTAGGAGTCATCTTTCAAGCCATATGGGTAATTGGTCTTGTCATTTCTGAGGGGAGTATCATTGGCTTTATTAAGCTTTCTTTAGCGTTTACCAGTGGTCACTTCAATGATTGGGGAGGAACGGTAGAGGCAGCTGATATTGGTTTTGTTGATAGATTTCTCCTTTTTTCCTTAAAGAATATCTTATGGACAGGGATTGCAACGGAATCAGTGCTTAGTGCTGTCATTTATATTTTCTTTCTTATTTATATATTTTATAATGCATTCAAGAAAGTAAAAAAAAGATGGCCATTTATGAACCTCCTATATCTATTATTTAGCAGTTATTTTGGGTGGGCGCTATTGGCTCAAAATGTTGAAAAAGCTAGGCATGTGCTCCCGCTCTCGGCCTTGTTGATATTTTTCCTGTGTATACGTCTTTTTTCAGAAAGAATCCCTTTTTTAATAATGGGACTCAGTATTTTCGTCCTATGCCATCAGGTGAATCAAAATGTGACCCTTTTAAAGGCAGAAGCTAAAGAACCTCCAGCTGTCTACCAAATGAATACATATATTGAGAAAATGAATGAGCCTGTTATACTCTACACATGGGAAGAAACGAGGGTGCTGCAGTATTTAGATGTTCCATATATACACAAAAGGATAGAAACCTATCAATATTTCCGGTATGATGCAAAATATTTCCAAGGCAGGACAGTACTACTTACTGATAAAGTAATTCAAGGATTTAGGTCACAAGGTATTTCAATAGATGGGAAAATCAAAAAGATAGCAACTTTTCATTCCAACGAGCTTTTTGAACCGGTTTATCATGAAATAATTTTATATAAATGGATGGCAAAATAAACTAAGTAGGAATAAATGAGAAATACTCAATGTGGAAAGGAAAATATTCATTGAAAAAAATAGCCATAGCTGGAACAGGATACGTTGGACTGGTTACAGGGGTTTGTTTAGCAGACATCGGCCATGATGTGATTTGCGTAGACCGGGACCATCATAAAGTAAGTACCTTAAACAATGGGTATCCTCCAATTTATGAGCCGGGATTAAATGAACTAATGTTGAAAAATATGGAGGAGGGGCGATTACGGTTTACAACTAGCCCCTCTATCGGGTTTGAAGATGCTGAAGTTATCATGATTACAGTAGGAACGCCCCCAAATGAAAAGGGCACTCTTGATTTACAGTATATTGAACAGATTGCTAGAGAAATTGGCAGGTCAATAAAGCGGAATAACGTCATAGTCGTTACGAAAAGTACGGTACCAGTGGGAACAAATGCAAAAGTTAAAAATTGGATTCAATCAGAAATACAAACAAGTCTTAAATTTAAAATCGTTGCTAATCCTGAATTTATCAGCCAGGGGTCGGCAATTTATGATACTTTTCACGGGGATCGGATAATTATTGGATCTGATAGTAAGGAAGCCCTCAATTTGTTGGAAGAATTATATCAGCCGTTTGGGATTCCCATTTTTAAAACGGATATGAATAGTGCTGAGTTAATAAAAGTAGCATCAAATTCATTCTTAGCTTTAAAAATTAGTTACGTGAATACACTTGCAAGTATTTGTGAAGAGATGGGCGGAAATATCGAAGACGTATCATTTGGAATGGGGATGGATTCAAGGATCGGTTCATCATTTCTTAAGGCTGGAGTAGGTTTTGGCGGCTCATGCCTGCCAAAAGATACCCACGCACTCGTTCAAATGGGTAATGATGCGGGAGAAGCCTTTAACCTCATTGAGGAGGTTATTGAAGTGAATAAAAGACAGGAACATAAACTAGTGGAAAAGGCCCTAAACCGATTTCAAAGTTTACATGGAAAAAAAGTTGCATTACTGGGCCTTTCGTTTAAACCTAATACGGACGATATCAGGGAAGCCGTTTCGATTAAGTTAGCAAGGCATCTAGTTCATGAAGGGGCGACAGTAATTGCCTATGACCCTGTATCCATTCCAAATGCAAAAAAGGTATTAGGAGAGCTAATTTCATATGCAGAAACGGTTGAACAAGCTCTAATGAATGCTGACCTTACGTTTATTGTAACTGAGTGGGATGAAATTAAAAATGTTCCATTAAATCTCTTCCATGAGTTAATGAAAGAACCCGTTATCTTTGACGGGAGAAATTGCTTTCGATTAGAAGCTATAAAAAAATATCCGGTTGAATATTATTCAATTGGCAGACCTAATGTAGTTGGAGAAACAATAACGGTGCGATGATAAAGGCAGCTACCTAGATAGCTGCCTTTGTTTCTATGTAAACAAATTACTTTGCCTATTTCCAGGAAGTTTGATTAGTTCACTGTAGTTGTCATACACTCGGGGAACTCTTTTCCCAATTAAACAAACAACCTCATAATTGATGGTGCCCATTAAATGGGCAATTTCGTCCACGGGCTGAAATGAAGAGCAGCATTCTCCAAATATGGTGACTATATCACCAACAGAACAATTTTGTATATCCGTTATATCAATCATCGTTTGATCCATGCACACCCTTCCTGCAATTGCCGATTTGTACCCATGGATTAAAACCTTCCCGCGGTTTGATAGGAGGCGGGAAAGTCCGTCAGCATACCCAAGCGGAAGGGTGGCGATGAGACTTTCCCTTTCTGGCTTCCAAGTCCATCCGTAGCTGATTGCCTGTGAAGCCGCCACTTTTTTTATCGCTGCGATTTTCGTTTTGAAGCTCATCGCTTGCTCTAGCTTAATGGAGTGGTTTTTTAACGAAACATCAGGATATAAACCATACAAGGCAACCCCAATGCGAACCATGTCAAGATGCATATCCGGAAATTTCATTGTTGCGGCACTGTTGCAGCAATGTTTAATCGGAATATTGATGTAATGGCTCTCCAAATGCTCCACAATTGCTTGAAATTTTTTAAACTGTGAATAGGTGGGTGCACTATTTTCATGATCAGCATTGGCAAAATGAGTGAAAATCCCCTCAAGATATACATATGCTGCGTTAGAAGCTTTTTTCGCAAGAATCAATGCTTCATTAGGGGTAGAAACACCTATCCTGGACATACCAGTATCTATCTTTAAATGAATAATAGCTTTTTTGCGTAAACGATCCGATTGAAAAATAATTTCATCTAGTACTTCATGATCAAAGACGGTTAATGAGATATTCTCGATAATTGCGGCCCTGACTGAGCGTGTCGGAGTATACCCGAGTACAAGAATAGGGTGGGTTATCCCTGACATTCTAAGTTCAATAGCCTCATCTAAAAGGGCCACTGCTAAGTAATTTGCTCCGGCCTCCATCGCTGTTTTTGCAATTTCATATGCCCCGTGCCCGTATCCATCCGCTTTAACCACTGCCATGATTTTTGCTTGAGGCTGGACAAACTGCCTAAACTGAAGATAATTATTTTTAATATGATCTAGTGAAATTTCTGCCCATGTATCGCGGTAACTTAATCGATTCAAGTAAACCATCCCCCATAATCAAAAATCCCCTCAAGCGTTCTTGAGGGGAAGAGAGCAACTATAAAGTTGCAAGTTCTTTTTCTAATGCCTTTTCTACTGTTACATAGTTATATCCAAGATCTTTTGCTACTGCTTCATAAGTGATTTCTCCGTTGGCCACGTTAAGCCCAAGATATAATGCAGCATTTTCAGAAATGGCTTTGTAAACCCCTTTATTTGCAATTTGCAATGCATATGGAACGGTAACATTTGTTAGTGCCATTGTTGAAGTTCTTGGAACAGCGCCAGGCATATTTGCAACAGAATAGTGTACAACACCATGTTTGATAAATGTTGGATTGTCATGTGTTGTTACATGGTCAATTGTTTCCACAATTCCACCTTGGTCAATCGCAACATCGACAATCACTGATCCAGGTTTCATTGATTTCACCATTTCTTCTGAAATTAGCTTTGGAGCCTTTGCACCCGGGATTAGAACGGCACCAATGAGAAGATCGGCTTCTGCCACTGCTTCAGCAATATTGAAAGGATTGGACATTAATGTTTTAATTTGATTTCCAAAAATATCGTCTAACTGGCGGAGACGGTCTGCGCTTAGGTCAATAATTGTCACGTCTGCACCTAAACCAATCGCCATTTTAGCTGCATTGGTACCAACAATTCCACCACCGACAATGGTAACTTTTCCACGGTTAACTCCTGGAACACCGGCAAGGAGAATTCCAAGTCCACCATTATTTTTTTGTAAGAACTGCGCCCCAATTTGGGCAGCCATACGACCGGCAACTTCACTCATTGGAGTAAGCAACGGAAGAGTTCTGTTTGCAGATACTGTTTCATAAGCAACTGCGATAACACCTTTATCTTTAAGAGCTTCTGCTAACTCTGGCTCTGCAGCTAAGTGTAAGTAAGTAAATAAAATTAACCCTTGGCGGAAGTATTTATATTCACTTGAAAGAGGCTCTTTCACCTTCATAATCATATCTGCTCGTGTCCATACCTGTTCAGCGCTGTCGATAATCTCAGCACCAGCTTTAGCATAATCGCTGTTAGTGAAACCGCTTCCAATTCCAGCGTCCTTTTCTACTAACACAGAGTGACCAGACTTTAGGAATGAAACAACACCTGCCGGAGTTAGTGCTACACGGTTTTCATTATTTTTAATTTCTTTAGGTACACCTATAAACATAATCTTTTTTCCTCCCCTAGTTACATTAAAATGTTTTGCTATGGCTAAAGTATAGAATGTTTGCCAGAGAATTTCTTTGTTTAGAAAAGAGAAAGATTTTCATTCTTTTTGGAGATTTTCACAAAAAGTTCAAATCCCCTGATATTTTTCAAGTTTTAAATCTAGGTAGAGAACCATTTTTTGATTGGGATCCTTGAAATTCACCTCGCCAATTTCGGTGATTCGTTTAAGCCGATAATTTAATGTGTTCGCATGAACATTTAATTCTTTAGCGGCGTCATTAATGTTGTTATCTTTATTTAAAAAAACCTCCAATGTTTCAATTAAATTACTGTTGTGTTTTTCGTCATATTCATGCAGTCGTTTCAAGGAATAATTTTCATAGGCCTCGGTTTGTCTTTTTTCTAAAATCATATCTAAAATTTGATAGATTCCTAGTTTTTGATAATTAAAAATGTCCTTTGTGTCCAAAGGGAATTTTTCCTTAATCGATAAAACTGATATGGATTCCTTATAGGCTTTGTTGGTTTTTTGATAGTCCTCAAAAATACTGCTATAACCAGGTTTAATTCCCTTAATTCCATACCTTTCACTCATTTGTAAGACAAAGTATTTTGCAAACTGATCAAGATCATTGAAAGGACTCTCAAAATTTGGTGCGGATACTAATAGAATCAACTGATTACAGTCAATTGTGTAGAGAGTAATTTTTATCCTTTGATTTGTTTGTAAAAGATAAGAGATGGATTGCTCTACTTTATTCGAAATGTTTTCATGAAACTGAAAAACAAGAACCGCAAATGAAGTGGGCGGTGTTATCTGCAAAGAATGGAAGTGGTCAACAATCTCTTCTGTTGTTTTTAAATGACCCGTTAATAGTTTCCAAAGAAATTCTTGAGAACGTTCTTCTTTTTTATTTTTCCGCGTCTGCAGCTGCAATAGTTTATTTTTAGCCGCATCAGCTGCTTTTTTTAAAAGAATGAAATCTTCATCCGTTAATAATTTATCAATTTCGATAGCCCAAATAAATCCAATCACTTCATCTTGTTTCCAAATTGAGATAGCCACTCTATGATTTAGACCGATATCATTCATGTTTTTAACACGGATCGGGTCTTGGGTCTTAAGTAAAGCTGGAATCGTTCCTTCTTTCCATAACTGATTAATGACCTTTTCCGGTACCCGGCGGCCAATGATGGTAGAAATTCGTGCAGGATCGGTACGTTCATCATGTGTACTATAAGCAAGCAGACGATGGTTGGCATCCTCAATGGTAATTGGGCACATTAGTACCTGACTAATAAGGTCGGCAAATTCATCTAAACTATCAAAGGCTGTCTTAAATGGATCATGTAGTCTAGTATTCAAAATGATTACCCCCAGATTAATTTATAAAGCTCTTTGATATTATTGTTACGGTAAAAATTGTCTTTGTTTAATTTTACAAAAAATATAAAAAAATTTCATGTATTTTAACAAAATAATTAATATATAATAATGTTAAAATGATTTCGATTAGTCCCAAAGGGATGAATATTTTAATAACTCCTTATTTGGAAGCGTTATCATTAGGAAGATAGGAGGAATTAGTATAAAAAAGCTTAAAAGTGAAGACTAATATTGCTATATTAATAGAGTGATGAAATTATTTCATTGGGATGAGAGAGATGTTGAAGTTTATTCATAAAGGGGGATTTATATGAGTAAAAACACTCATGGAAAAGAGTTGCATCGCGGTTTAGAAGAAAGGCATATCACCTTGATGTCTTTAGGGGCAGCCATCGGGGTGGGATTATTTCTTGGTTCTGCAACAGCTATTAAAATGGCAGGACCAGGTATTTTGGTTGGATATGCAGTTGCTGGACTAATTATGTTTTTTATTATGCGTGCGCTCGGAGAAATGGCGATTCAAAAACCAGTAGCAGGTTCGTTTAGTAAATACGCACGTGATTATTTAGGGCCACTTGCTGGGTACATAACAGGCTGGAATTATTGGTTTTTATGGGTTGTAACATGTATGGCAGAGATTACAGCTGTAGGAATTTACATGGAGTATTGGTATCCAGATGTTCCGCGTTGGATCTGGGCACTCTCAGCACTAGTGATCATGGCAACAGTCAATTTCCTGGCTGTAAAAGCGTATGGTGAATTAGAGTTTTGGTTTGCGCTAATTAAAATTGTAACAATTATTGCGATGATTGCTATCGGTATTGGCATGATTTTCTTTGGCTTTGGGAACGGTGGTATCGCTACAGGAATTAAGAATTTATGGGAACATGGCGGGCTATTCCCTAATGGAATTAAAGGCGTTTTATTATCTTTACAAATGGTCATGTTTGCATACCTGGGAATTGAAATGATTGGGGTTACAGCAGGAGAGGTTAAAAATCCTGAAAAGTCACTTGCAAGAGCAATAGATTCTGTTTTCTGGCGTATTCTAATTTTTTACGTGGGGGCTTTATTCGTCATTATGTCCATCTATCCATGGCAGGAAATTGGTACAAAAGGAAGCCCATTTGTACTTACTTTTGAACAAATTGGAATACCGGGAGCAGCAGGTATTATTAACTTCGTCGTGCTAACAGCTGCACTTTCATCTTGTAACAGTGGGATTTTTAGTACGGCACGGATGTTATTTAACCTTGCTCAACACGGTGAGGCACCACAGAATTTTGCAAAAGTAACAAAAAGTGGTGTTCCAGGAGTTGCCGTTATAGCTTCTGCTGGCGCATTATTAATAGGTGTTGTCTTAAATTATATTGTTCCTGCAAAAGTTTTTACATGGGTCACGAGCATTGCAACCTTTGGAGCAATCTGGACGTGGGGAATCATTCTCTTATCGCAAATTCGCTATCGTAAATCCTTAAAACCGACTGAGGTAAAAGTACTGAAATATAAGATGCCGCTTTTTCCTATAACTTCTTATATTTCATTAGCCTTCTTAGCTTTTGTTATTGGCATTATGGCTTATAATCCGGATACAAGGATTGCCTTAGTCATTGGACCGTTATTCCTGGTTTTCTTGGTTGCTATTTACTATGCAAAAGGATTCCATAAACGAGGTACAGTCCAAAATAACGCGGAAGAACGTGTTAGTTAAATAAATAGGTAGAAGAAAAAGCAGTGGGGGAGCCCACTGCTTTCAAACTGTCGTCAAATCCTAAAACTTGGGTTTGCCGGCAGTCTTTTTTATGTCTTTGTTAAATTGTTTGTTGATTTGCGCTCCAGGCGCTTCGCTTTCCGCGGGCGTAGCGGGGAGCCTCCTCGGCGCTTTCAGCGCCTGCGGGGTCTCCCCTGCTCCGTACTCCCGCAGGAGTCTTCGCGCCTTCCACTCCAATCAACGGTGAAGTAATCAATTTAAGCTCTTCAACTCATCAAAAAAAACGCTTTTTTTTATAAAATAGTTGCCTCATAAATTCGCTCATAAAAACACGAAATCCGCTCATTAAAGTCCATTATTCGCTCATTGGAATCAAATATTCGCTCATAAAACTCTAAAATTCGCTCATTGGAGGAAAAAACGATTAAAATATCATGAATGTTCTAATGTTACGGTATAATTTTACAGCAAAATATCCTTTATTATTATAAAAAATTAACGTTATGGATTATTCCTTTGCAGTAATACGTTTTTCAGCCTCAATGTGCTTTTTGGAAGGCCAGAAGGCCCATTTTCCAAGTAGGACTGTAATCGATGGTACAAGTAACGGGCGGACGATGAAGGTATCTAGTAACACACCGATAGCAGTAATCGTTCCAAAATGAACAAGTACTTGAATTGGCAGGGTGGTTAATATGGCAAAGGTTCCGGCAAGAATCAGTCCAGCTGAAGTAATAACTGACCCGGATTCAGCCACTCCTTCTTTAATGGCTTGAAATAGAGGCAGCACCTTGCTTTTTTTCCAAATGCTTGAAATCATAAAGATATTATAGTCTTCACCTAATGCAACAATAAATACAAAGGCATAAAGCGGAATAAACCCTTGGATTGCCTCAACGCCGAAAATATAATGAAGGAGAACCCAGCCGAGTCCAAGTGCGCTAAAGTATGATAATAAAACTGTTCCAATTAAATAGGCAGTTGCTGTAATTGAACGAAGATATACGAGCAATAAAACAGCGATGATACTTAGGACAATCGGGATGATGATATTGCTATCTTGATTGGTTGTTTGCTCAGTATCGTATTGTTCAGCCGTTAGGCCACCAATCCAAACCTTTTGAGAAGCATTAGTAATGCCGGCTCTTGTTAAACTGTCCTTAACTGTTTTGCGAAGTTCTGGTATATGAGCCATTGCTTTATTGGAATAAGGGTTGATATTCATCTCAACATTATAGCTAATAATATTTAAATTTTTGGCACCTTGTTTTCCCTCTGAAATAAGTTCTACATAAGTTAGTTTCTCTAAATCATCCTTTACCGTGTTTGTTTTCCCATCGGTTTGAACGATTACTTGCACAGGTGCAAGTTCACCAGGATTAAAGTGTTCTGAAATGATATTGAAGCCCTCTCTAGATGGCATATCTTTTGGAAAAGCAGACAAAGTATCATAGGTATAGACAATTTTGGCTGAAAAAAGAGCAAAAACACCTAAAAATAATAACGTGATTACCATCAAGTGGATTGGTTTTTTTACGATAAGGTTTCCTAGTCGGAAACCAATTCCCTGTTTATTTTTTTGAGGAGGTAAGGTTTTTCCCTTCTTTTGGGCCCTCTCCTCTTGCATTTCCCGTGTCCGTGGCAGAAACGGATAAAAGGAGGCTCTCCCAATAATGCTTAGAAGTGCAGGAATTAGTGTTAGACTTGCCAACATCATAATGAGAATAGAAAGACTAAATGGAATGGCAAAACGGTGAATCGCACCGTATTTGGATAGTAATAGCATTAATAACGAAAATACGACAGTTAGACCACTCATCGCAATCGCACCTGATGCACCTTTGAGAGATAGCTTCATGGCTATTAACTTATCTTTTTCTTCCAATAAATGATTTCTAAACTGAGAGATTAGGAATAAGCAATAATCTGTTCCGGCTCCGAAGAGAAGTACAGTCATAATTGAAAGGGCCTGTGAGTCAAGCTCGACCCAGCCAGCCTTTGCGATTCCGCCAAGAATTGGATTAATAACACCGTAGGCAATTCCTACACCTAACAGTGGGATCAAAGCTAAAATAGGAGAGCGATAGATTAATAATAATAGGATGAGAACGATTGCTACCGTGCCAAACAATAAGGAAAGGTCCCCTTGACTAAATAAGGCAGTTGCATCTGTTGATATACCGGCAGGTCCAGTGATTCTTAATAATAATTTATCCTTATCAACAATTTTTGCTTTATTTGGATTTTGTGGGAAGATGGACGAGGCTTTTTCTTTAAATGCAGATATTCCGTCTGCGATAATCCCCTTGTCTGTACCCTTTTTGAAAGTAACAGGTAAAATTAACGTGGTGCCATCCTGTGAAAGTTGTTGCTTAAGAACGGGAAGAGGGAATTGATAAAATGGCACAACGGAATCCTGGGAGTTTACGGGATTTTTATCTAATTCCATTGAATACTTTTGAATGAGTGAAAGGTCTTCATTCGTAATTCCAGTTGATTTATACCAGGTTAACAAGGCAGGAGTGCCAGAAGTTGCCGGGAATTCCATGTCTGCTACTTTTTTTGCTTGCTGTGATGGTGAAGTTGATTCTAAATTGGCGGCCATCTCATTCTTTTGGGTATTTGCTTGTGGAAGGGCCATATTTAAAACGGCAGCAAGTAATAACCATGTAAAAATAACAACCCATCTGCCTTTTTTTCCGCTTACAGTGTTGCCATAAATTTTTAACCATTTTTTCTTCATATTGTTCACTCCAATCTTATTTACTTATCAATTGATAAGTCGTGGACGAAAAAAGACTATCCTCTTATTCCATTAATAAAAATTGCGACCATTAATTTGACTTTTTTCTCAGCTATTATCTTCCGTTCCTCTTTGGTTAATACTGCGGTAGTCTCAGGTTGTAGATTTGCTTTAATCACATTTAATATTAAATAAGCTAGCTCGGTAGAGTTTGTATTAAGCGATTCTGGATTTTTAATTTCTTCATTTATGATTCCATCATTAATCATAGTTACTATCGGCATAAAAAAACCTTCAATCCACCATTGATGAATGAGTTGTTGGTTATCAGGGCCTAATTCATGTGATATATCATGAAACATTTGTACCAGATCCATTTCAAAATGAATCATCATGTAGAATGCGATTTGAGTTAGCCTTTCTTGAAAGGTAGAAAATTTGCCCAAGATTGCTTTTAGGTCTGATTCAGTATGATGGAGAGTTTGTTGAATAACAGCTACATAAAGAGTTTGTTTGTTTTTAAAATGATGATAAATAGCAGGCTGTGTAACACCGCAAATTTGTGCAATTTGTCTGGTAGATACTGAACGATATCCTAACTCCATGAACAAGCGCTGAGCCGTTTTAATAATTGTTTGGTATGTTTCTTTGTAGCTCGCGGCTTCCATTTGCTTATCTGCTTTTACCATTGAAAAAAATCCCTCCCATCATTTAACTTATCGGATGATAAGTTAAATATATCGAATCAACGAAAAGAAGTAAAGTAAAGTAAAAATAACATAACCAAAAGATGGTTTGAGATCTTTATTAATTTCACATAATAAGTTTATTAATTTAAGGGGGAATGCGTTTTGTTCGCGAGGAGAATTACTGTCCTGATCATGATTATCTTTTTAACAATATCCTTTCAGAATGTTCATCCAAATGCAGAAACAACCGCAAACTTGTCTGAGCAAAATACGATGTCTGTCCTTTGGTTTCAAAGCGCCGGGGAAGCAAAAGGGTTATATTATCAAGGCTATAATATTGGAAGAATGAGATTAGACCAAATTTTGAGTAAAGAAAGGAAAAAGATAAGCTTAAAGCCGGCAATTGTCCTTGATATCGATGAGACGATTTTAAATAATAGCCCACATCAAGCTTGGTATGTGTTAGCAGGGAAAGGACTTCCATTTAAATGGGATGAATGGTTCAATAGAGCTGAAGCAAAGCCGCTGCCTGGGGCAATTGAGTTTTTACATTATGCAAATTCATTGGGGGTGGCAATTTATTATATTTCTAACCGTTATGAATCACAAAAAGAAAGAACAATAAGAAATTTGCAGAAAGTGGGTGCACCACAAGCAGATGCTGATCATGTACTTCTACTGCAGCCTGGTGAAAAAGGGAAAGAAGAGCGCCGCAAGCAAGTAGCGAGAACACATGATATCCTTCTGTTTTTTGGAGATAATCTTGGAGATTTCAGGGGTTTTGATGCTTTATCAGTCTCGGGAAGAAATCAAGCGGTGGACATGTATCAAGAGGAATTCGGTAAAAGGTTAATTCTATTTCCAAACCCAATGTATGGAGATTGGGAAGGGGCTATTTATAATTTCGATTACAGGAAAACGGATGAAGAAAAAGCCAAACTAAGAAAGAAATTCTTAGAGATATATCGGTAGAAATAAAAAGACGCCACTGGCGTCTTTTGTTTGGACAAGTTTTGATGAATAAATTAATAGACTAAAAGTGCAATTTAACCCTTAACATTTTTTAGGATATTAATTGCATAGACAATGATACCTAAGACCATTAATGTACCACCAGTAGCTATCGCGGGCTCGGCACTTTCCGTCCCAGAAACATAAAAAGCGAGTCCTATCATCATAATGGGCAGAGAAATATTATGAATCCAGAAGTGAACTTTAGCGAGTGTAGTTTCTGCTGCGTTTGGAAAAGCAACATAAATGAGACCAGCAACAGCCAAAGTAAGCCAACCTAATAAGTTAATATGGGCATGTACAGGGGTGAAGTCGAAACTTTGCGTCATTGACATATACATACCCATGCAAACCCCAATAACAAAATACACAACAGAAATTTTAATCAACCTTATTCCCATTTTCCAGCCTCCCTTTTTACTTTAAAAGTTATGACTACAGCACTAATTATGCGGGAAAATTCTGAAAAATAACTTTAGGTTCAAGAGGACAAGTTAGAAATTCATATTCAAAAAAGCTACCCTCTAAGGGCAGCTTCTTCCGTAAGATTAAAAAAAGGCTTTAATACCAACTAGAACAATTCCTATTAAAAAGCCGCATACAGCCCCATTGACACGAATCCATTGCAGGTCTTTTCCAACGTTTGTTTCAACCATTTCGATAAGTGTTTTATCATCTAGTTTTTCTAAATTTTCTTTTACTAGTAATCCTATTTTCGAATGATTTTTATCAATAAAACTAATAATATGATCCTTAATCCAAGTTTCTAAAAGAATCACTTTCTCTGGATTTGACTCGACTCCTTCTAAGCCCTTTTTAATTAAAGGAAGGAGATAATCTCCATAAAAGGATGGTTTTTCAACAAAGTCATAAGCTTTTTGCTGAATTTGGCTTAATAATTCAGAAATTTGCTCTTGAAGCTCCCATTTTTCGACTAGCTGAGATTTTAAATTATTTATTTCATCTTGTATCTTTTCATCACTTTTAATGACTTGAAGCTTATTCTGGATATGAGTCAATAAGCCTTGTCTATTCTGGTTCATGGGGTCTCGATAGCTATCTACACCTTTTAAAATTAAGCTTTGGATAATATTACCCAATTTTTCTTCATTTACGAGGTTGCTAAATGATTTTAAAGCAAATTGCATAAAACCATCCGCTTTGATATTTTCCACCGCATCGACTGCTAATCCGCCTAACTTATACTTTGTGCTCTCTTTACTTGCCCAGTCATCAATTTCTTTAAGTATGTAATCAAGGGCTTTTTCATCATATTTTCTAATGGCAACCTGATCAATCAGCAAAGGGAGATAATTCTTACTATCTAGAGCATCTATTCTAGATTTTATTTCTTCTTCTAACAATGGAGCGAATCTTTTTAAATCAAAAGTCGTAATCAAGTGTTTAGAAATCATGATGAAATTCTTTTCTACTGCTGGTGAAGGTAATTCTTTATAGATTATCTCAAATAGTTTTTCGGTAAATTTGATGTTATCCAATTTTTTATGAATACTTTCTTTTGTGAGCCAATCATTTTCTAACATTGAGATTATTCCAGTAATGATTCTACTTCGATTTTTTGGGAGCAGAGCAGTATGTGGAATAGGAATACCTAGTGGGTGACGAAATAGAGCTGTTACGGCAAACCAATCCGCTAGTCCTCCTACAAGACCAGCTTCAAATCCTCCGAGCAGGATCCTCCCCCAGAAAGTATCCTGTATCGGAATAGTTGCTAGGAAGCCAATACCCATCACAGCAAGAAAAATAGTCGCTAAATGCTGTGTTTTATTTTTACGATTTAACATCATGAACCCCTCGTCTTTAGAGAATATTATTGTCTATTGCTATTATCTCAATTTTGCTGAAAAAAAAGCAAAAAAAAATACTTAATAATGGATTTTTTGTTGATTACTCAGATAGATAGGAAAAAAATAACATAAAGATTTCACAAAGTTAAAGTGGAAATGGGTTGATTTTATTAGATAATATTCTAAATAAATAGTTTTCAACTGTATGGGAGGAATAGAAAGGAGTCCTTTTTATGGTCCATTGGGTGAAAGTACTCGAATGGGTTTTAGGTGTTGTGGCAATAATTTTCATTTGTTATGCAATCCACGAACTAAAGAACGTAAAAAAAGTCTTAATTGGCCGTCCGATGCGTACAGCAGAATTACAAAGCAAACATACAAAGTTATTGTGGTTTATTGCGTTGCCAATTTTATCTGCGGATTTGTATTCGTCTGTTTCTTACGGTCCGGAATCAGGATTAACTGAACTGGCTTCGCTTGGAGAAGACGCGAAATGGCTTATTATCCCCATTACATTGGCTACTATTTTTTTATTAGGAATATTAATTTTATCATATATTATGGGAATCTTGGCCTATCCTAATGGCGGGGGAGCCTACGCGATTGCTAAGGATAATTTCAAACCGATTTGGATCTCATTAGTTGCCTCGAGTTCATTATTAATAGATTATATTTTGACTGTTGCGGTTTCTATTTCTGCTGCAATGGAAGCACTAGTTTCTGCCTATCATATTTTGGCACCATATGAAACGGTACTAGCAATTCTTTGTGTAGCACTTCTAGTTATCATCAATTTACGTGGAGTAGCTGAATCTGCAAGAGTATTAGCTTGGCCTACAATCGGTTTTATGATTTGTATGATAGTAGTTATCATGGCAGGATTTATTGATGAATTTAAATATGGATTTATTAAAGGTTCAACACCAGTGATTGGCACGTTCCCGCAGGATTTATCCATTCTATTAACCCTCAAGGCATTCAGCTCAGCATGTTCTGCCCTAACAGGTATTGAGACTATTTCTAATGCTGTCCCTGTATTTCGTGAACCTCAGAAAAAGAATGCGATAAAATCCTACATAGCCCTGGGTATCATTACTGCAATCACCTTACTTGGATTTTCTCTCCATATATTTATTAATGGAATCTCCGTGAATCCGCATAATACGATGTTATCACAATTAACGAGTACTTATTTTGGGGATGGAATCATTTATCAGATAATCATTTGGTTTACATTTATTGTGTTAATTCTTGCTGCAAACTCCACTTTTACAGGATTTTCACAGCTTGCGGCAATAGTGGCGGCTGACGGATTTTTACCTAGGGGCTTATTAAATAGAGGGGATCGTCTAGGGTACTCAAATGGAATAATTGTTTTAGCCTCATTTGCTAGCTTACTGATTATTAGTTTCAATGCCCATACAAATGCTCTCATACCATTATATGCAATTGGAGTATTCCTATCGTTTACCATCGCACAATTTGGTTTGATAAGAAGATGGCTGAAGGTAAAGGGGAATCACTGGCATTTGAAGCTCTCTATAAACATAGTTGGTGCAGTCATTACCACTCTGGTTGCGATAATTTTTGCAGTGACGAAGTTTATGGGGGGAGCTTGGATTGTTTTAATAGTATTACCAATTTTTATTTTCTTTTCATTCGCAATCCATCGACATTATGAGGAAATAGCATATGAGCTAAAGCTTAATCCGGAAACCATTCCAATAACAAAGAATGTATTATCGATTGTTCTTATATCTGGAGTCCACAAAGTAGTAAACAATACCTTGTCATTTGCAAAAAGTCTAAATTCAGATGTCATTGCAGTCTATGTAGGATTCGACGATGAAGCGATAAAAACAATGGAGCAAAGATGGATGGAATGGGGGAGTCCATGTAGGTTGATTTGCCTAAAAAGCAAATACCGGTCCCTCCTTGAACCTTTATCAAGATTAATAAAAGTGGTTGAAGAAAAACATGAAGAAAAATTGATTCATATATTAATACCCCAATTCATCCCGATTAAATGGTGGCATCATCTATTACATAACCATAGCGCATTAATGCTACGGGTTTGGTTCTTACGCCATAAGGATATTGCGGTAACAACAGTCCCATTCCATTTAAGGAAATAGAATTTAATATGTTAAAACACCTCTCAGCTGTGAGAGGTGTTTCCCATCTTTTTCTTCCGAGGTTTTATATGTGTAATTAATCCATCAAGGTCGGTAATATAAAATTGTATTTTAGGTTCTTCTTTAAGATAATGCTCTTGCTTTAACTGAAAATAATTCACCTTGTGAAGTGGGTCGAATTTTAACATAGGAAATTCCTTATGTTCTTTTACAAACAAATCAACCGCTTTCTGCACGATATCCATTTCTAAGGGAATTTGCTTTTCATTTTCCTCAAATAAATCGTACGTTTCTTTAGACATATAGAACTTTTTTGATGGAATCCCGCCAAGATGTGGAGCAAGTTGATTAAAGTCAATAGAATTATCATCTTGAACAAGAATCGTCCGGTAAACTCCTTTTGGTAAATTATCGGAAAAAGTTCTTATTGCCTTACGAACTTCATCCATCGTAACATCAATAATAGGGTAACTCTTATCATTTTCCTGTTCTTTATTTAAAGATTTTTTTATACCTTTTCCTTTTTGAATAGATGTTTTAAAGTACTTTTGAACCATTGAATAAACAGTTATTGCGCCAATTCCAATTCCGAAAAATAGTCCTATTAATGTAAAAGTAGGATAAATACCATAGCGATTATCTAATAATGCACCCAGCCTGTAACCACCAAAAACACATAGTGCTATTGTAATTCCGAAAACCATATTTAATGAGAGCGTTTTAATAAGAAAATTGGTGAATTCATTCCAATGTTCATCTTTGTGACTTATTCCACTTCTTAAAAAATTCTTAACCTCCATTTTCATTTCTTCGGACACCTGATTATCTTCAAAAAAGGCATCAAGATACTCTTCCTCTGATTTGTTATCATTTTTTAATAGGCATGCAGTTTTTTCAATTGCTCCTTTTTTATAATGGGCATAAATCCATTTTTCTTCAAATGCTAATTCTAAGTTCTCAGTTACTTTGTTCAAGGATATTGTAAACTTATGTTTCATGGTTTTAGGCCCCCTTAATTTGGTCTGCCTTTGTAATGAATCGGGTACGTGTATGATGTGCTTCTTCATTTGCGTCTTTTAAAATTTGTTTGGCCTTTTCTCTAGCATCATTAATTATTAATGTTGCTTCGTTTTCACTATGTTTTAATATTTCTCTTGCCTCATGTCTTGCTTGCTTGAGGGTGTCCTCACTTTTGTCAAGGTTCCTGGCTGCATCAATTTTATACTTTTCTGTTAATTGTAACTGATTTTCGATGTGTTGTTTTCGTGTATCTAAAATATTTACTAGTTTTTTAAACACAAGCTTTTTTAAAATTAATACTAAAATTGTAAAAATACTTGCTTGGTAAATCATCGTCCCCAATGAAATTGGCAGACCAAATAAAGTAAGATCACCCAAAACAACTCAACTCCTTCAATACTATTATGTTAACCTGTGAGCAATATAAACCATTGTTAGTGTAACGAAGATATAAGCTTGGATGGCACCTATAAAAATGCAGAATGCCTGCCAAAGCAACATTGGAACAGTGGCAAGGGCTGCGACGACAAATCCTTGGGAGACAGAACTAGCTAAGAGAGCCAGCAATACTTCTCCAGCATAGATATTTCCGAACAGACGTAGTCCCAAAGTTAACGTTGTGGCAAGTTGTTCGACAGCGTTAATAGGAAATAAGAATTTAAAGGGTTTGAAAAAACTCAGGAAAAAATGTTTGAAACCGTGTAATCGGATATCAATGAAATGTGTATAAACAATAATCATGATGGCAAGGGTAATGGTAACATGTGCGTCAGCCGTGGGAGATCGCCACCAAGAAACCGGATGGGGTTCGGCTGTTTCAATTGAAAAGGGGATGCCTAAAAGATTGGAAATAAATAAATACATTAATAATGATACACCGGTTGACAAGATAAAGAGATTGCTTGAAACAACCAAGGAATCGTTCATAATATTTTTTACAAACTCCATAATCCATTCCATAAAATTTTGCCATTTCTTTGGTATGTTTACGCTGGGATTTCTTGTAGTTAAGAAGGCTATGAGGAAGACAATGATTGCGGCAATTGTACTTGTTAGGATTATCGATAAGTCAAATGTTAAATTAAACCAAACTACTTGCGGTCTTGAGTGTTCGATGATGTCCAACCCCTTTCTTTTATTTTAGGAAAAGAGAGAAATCACGACCTTAAGTATAGGAAATATGTCATGTTTATTATAACAAAAACTTTCAATATTGTAACACAGTTCACAATTTATTCCTAATTTTCTGAATAATAAGTTCGGTAGTATTGGAAAGATATGTAAGTGATAAAAGGGAACTTTAACCGAAGAATATTGATTAGAGAAAGGAAACTAATTGAAATCAAAAAACAAGCCATAGGGCTTGTTTTTTATACTTTAAATTAGTTAGTAACTATCCTGATTTTAAGATACGGCAGCAGTTGCAAGTTCATTATATTGGACCAATAGTTCTTCTGAGTCATTATCAATCGTTAAGCAAGTTTCTGTATCTTCGAAAAACCAAACATCATTGGCTTCGACAAAGAAGGTAATTCCATTTACAACATTTGTATAACCAACATTGGAAGGTTTTTCAGCTGAAAGGGCAAGACTATATCCTTTGTGCTTATTTCCAAAACCCGCATATTGAGGAAACATCCGAATACTAAAAGGCTTATTTAATTCGAATTCTCTTGTGAACCATGAGGCAGCTCTTTCGTCTATTGAAATGAACATCTAAATGCACCAACCTTTTCCTTTTAGGTAATGATTCATAAGTAAGAAATGGGTGTTAAGATTACAGCTAGATAATTACTATTTACCATTTCTCTATATTGGAAGAGTATAACTTTTAAGAAGTTTTGCATGTGACATTATTCACGGGCTGTCATCAAATATAATCATTTTATAAAATGTTCAAATTTTTTCCTTAAAACGTTCACTTTTATGCATTGAATCACTACATATTTTTCAAAAACGGTTTTAATAAATATAACTAATAAATATAACTAATAAATATTTCTATTATGGAGGATTATATGGATAAAGATTGGACGAAAGATTTAGAGCATGATGAATACGAACTAAATATTGACCTAATTATTAAAGATGCACTATTGGCGGTGGAAGAAACGAAAAAGGGGTGTTTTGTAAATCTGGTAACAGCTGAAACGTTTGGAAATCCTGTTGACTATCTACAGCCACTAATTGAGGAGCTGTATCCTGAAAAGGTTAAGATTAAATTCATTGATCAGTGTGGATGTGGCGGATATGTATTAAGAGTTTGGAGAAACTGGTGATTATTTCCAAATAGACAGTGTTACTGATATTGTAACATATATATAATGAAAATAATGTTAAGATAAAGGCAAGCAAAAAGGGGGTTTTACAAATGGTGAAGGAGTTCGATAAGTTAACAGAATATGACAATGATATTAAAAGTTTACTTCAGACATTTAATGAAACGTTAGATAATATTGAAAAAAGATTATCCAGGCTGGAAAAAATGGATAGCATTGAACATCGTGTAGAAGTAAACCAAATCGACCTTTCCGATATTAAAGATTCACTTCAACGAATTGAAGATTCTCACAAAAGTGAAATACAGCATATGAACCGACGTCTTGATTCGCATTTAGTTAAAATCGCAAAAGTTGAAGAGGAAATAATAATTATTAAAACAAAAGAATAATTCCTCGAAATAGTAAAAAAGATCAGATAACGATAATCTGATCTTTTTTACTATTTTTTTTCTGCACAAAAAAACAGACCGAAAATCGATCTGTTTTAGAACATATTAAGATAGCACTTCGGAATTGGGTATTGAAACTTGTTGGCTGGTTGCCTCACCGTTATTGGCATTTTTCATGACCTCAATATATTTAATATGGTGCTCTTCCATATCGAGAATTTTAAAGGAATAGGTGTCATGAAGCAGGATGTCTCCTTCTTTTGCTTCATAATTTTCGGTCAGTATCCAACCGCCAATCGTATCCACATCTTCATCGTCAATCTCTACTCCCAATAAATCATTGACCTCACTAACTAATACTTTAGAGTCGATAATATAGTGATTTTCCTTCATTTTACGTATCTCTGGAATTTCATCCATATCGAATTCGTCACGAATTTCCCCAACAATCTCTTCCAAGATATCTTCTACAGTAACAAGCCCTGAAGTACCGCCATATTCATCCATTAATATCGCCATATGGACACGGTCTTTTTGCATCTTCACTAATAAGTCATGGATAGGAATCGTTTCTATTACTCTAATAATTGGTCGTGTATAGTTTTCTAAGGTCCGTTCGGCTAGTTTCTCATTACCAATTAAATCGGTCATCACTTCTTTTATATTAATAAGCCCAATGATATGGTCCTTATCACCATCAATAATCGGATATCTTGTGAATTTTTCTTCGCGTAACACCTGAAGAAAAGTCTCTAATGTATCATCCTTAGACAACGAAACGATTTCCGTTCTTGGGACCATTACTTCTTTGGCAATACGGTTATCAAATTCAAAAATTTTATTTACATACTTAAACTCTGATTGGTTAATTTCACCACTTTTATAGCTTTCTGAAAGGATAATTCGGAGCTCTTCCTCTGTATGGGCAATTTCGTTTTCTGAAACAGGCTTAAGCCCAAAAAATCTTGTGGTAATTCGTGCAGACCCATTAAGCAGCCAAATTACAGGAAACATAATCTTATAAAAAAGGATGAGCGGACGTGACATCATCAGGGTAATCCATTCTGCTTTCTGGATTGCCAAGGTTTTAGGTGCAAGTTCACCTATAACTACATGTAAAAATGTAATTGCGGCAAAAGCTAACCCCACAGACAATATTTGGTTAAAACTTTCAGGAATATGCAAGCTTTTAAAAATAGGGTGGAGTATCTTTTCAAATGTCGATTCACCAAGCCAACCTAATCCAAGGGCAGTAATGGTAATTCCTAACTGACAAGCAGAAAGATATTCATCTAAGTTTGAAATTACTCTTTTAGCAGTCACAGCACTGGAATTTCCTTCTTCAATTAACTGATCAATTCTTGAACCTCTTACTCTGATAATAGCAAATTCTGAAGCTACAAAAAAAGCAGTTAATGCAATTAAAATGGCTATAATAACCAAGTTAAATATGTCCAAATAAGTTCCCTTATCCCGTTTTTAGACAGGTAAGGAGTCACCTCCCAGTTTGATAAAAAAAATCAACTCGTAATACAATCAACTCATATCTAGCTTTCTTCTAATCTCGTCTAATGGTCATTATACCACCTCGACAATTTTGTAAATTAACAATAATTATAAAGAATTTGAACTGTACAGTCAAACGTTCTGGTTAGTATATTGGTTGATAACTATATTTTATGGGAAAACAAAGTGAATATGAACATTAATGACGAAATATTACAAAAATTACGCAAAATAAATTCCAGCTCCTATTCAGGAGCCGGCCCCGCCTTTTCTTGGTTGTTTTCTAGTTTGTGTACTTCAATATACAGAATATGGTGACCTTCTATCTCATTAATTTTAAAAACAAATCCGTCGTTTTCAATGAAATCTCCTTTATGTACATCAAACTTTTGAGTTAAAAACCAGCCCCCGATCGTATCAACATCCTCTTCATCAAGTGTGGTCCCGAGGAGGTCATTTACTTCGCTAATCAGTACTTTTCCATCTAAGATAAAATGTCCATCTGCTTCCTTCTGAACAAGCGGAAGTTCATCTAAATCAAATTCATCTCGTATTTCACCAACAATTTCTTCAAGAATATCTTCGACAGTGACAATACCTGCTGTCCCTCCATATTCATCAGATAAAACAGCCATGTGTGAACGGTTTTTTTGCAGTTTAACAAGAAGTTCCTGAATCGGTATGGTTTCAATGACATGGATAACTGGCTTTAGATAGGGAATAAGCGGTCGTTCGCCAGTACATTTTTGCTGGATACAATCGGTTAAGACCTCTTTAATATTAACTACCCCCAAAATATTATCTTTGTCACCGTCAATTAGGGGATATCTAGTGTATTTTTCTTCCTTGACGATTTCAATTATTTCATCCATTAAGGCATCCCTAGAAAGAGTAATAAGCTCAGTTCTCGGAACCATAATTTCTTTCGCTATCCGATTATCAAATTCAAAAATTCGGTTCATATAACGGTATTCAGATTGATTTATTTCCCCACTTTCATAGCTTTGCGAGAGAATTAACCGCAGTTCTTCTTCCGAGAGAACCATATCATGTTCAGATGCTGGTTGGATTCCGAAAAGTCCAGTTACAAAACGTGCCGAATGATTAAGAATCCAAATAAATGGATACATCAACTTATAAAATAGGATTAACGGTCGAGCAAAAAACAAAAGAATTTCTTCTGCTTTTTGAATCGCAATCGTTTTTGGTGATAATTCTCCAATGACTACATGGAAATAGGTTATGACAATAAAAGCAATTATAAACGAGATAATGTGCTTTAAAGATAAAGGTAATTGAATCCATTGAAAAATGGGATTTAGCAGCTCTCGAATCGTGGGCTCACCCAGCCATCCTAAAATCAAGGAGATAATTGTTATTCCAACCTGTGTAGCTGATAAATATCCATCCAAATTCGAAATGACTTTCTTAGCTGCTTCTGCTTTTGGATTTCCTTCTGATAGTAATTGATCAATTCTCGTTGTTCGAACCTTTACCATCGCAAATTCAGAAGCGACAAAAAGTGCGGTAAAGGCTATCAAGATAATAATTATTATTACATTCATCCAAATCATCTATCACCTTACTAGAGGTAAGGTATGCCACCTCACTTACGTTGTACTGAACCCATTATTTCAAAAAAAAATTCTATTAGCAAATCACCACATAAAAAAGACTGCCTAATAGGCAGCATCAATTGAACATGAGCAAAAGAAATTCTAATAAGGAACTCTTTTTTTCCACTCACTGGCTAGCATTCCATAAACAAAGAGATCATGAAAGTTTCCATATAATTGTTCTCCGTCCCGAATGATTCCTTCCTTAACAAATCCGAGTCTTTCAGGAATCGCACGGCTTTTTTTGTTTTTTACACCACAACGAATTTCTACACGGTTTAATCCTAAGGTGAAAAAGGTATAGTTTAGCAAAGATTGGACGGTACGAGTCATGATCCCATGACCTTCTGCGGTTTTGGATAGATAATAGCCGATATTTGCCATTCGGTTATGCCAATCAATTTGATGTAATCCGATCGAGCCAACCAGTTCTCCATTATAGAGAATCCCCACGTTTAATCCGTTATTCTCCGCGAATTGGGAGAGCCAAATCGGAATAATCGATTCAAACTGATAGGGGGAATTCATGCTATCTACCCAGGGCATCCATTCGCGTAAATGTTCACGATTTTCCTCAACCAGTTGATATAACTTCAAGGCGTGATGTTGCTGAAATAACTGGAGTTCAATTTGATTATCTACCTTTAATGTAAACATTGGTCTAATCTCCCGATAAAAATTTTTAGTTCATCATATGCACGATAGGACCCTTGTGGAAGATTGATCGATGAGAAATAAAAAAATCCCAGCTTGATTAAAGTGGGATTGGTCAAAAGAACTATAAAATTTCTTGTTCATGATTCTTCGGAATAACTGGGGCGACAGGTAATAGAATGGAAAATGTTGTTTTATCCGGGGTTGATTCACACTCTAAAACCCCCTTATGTTTTTCAATAATCTCTTTACATACAAACAAACCAAGACCTGTCCCCAGTTTTTTTGTTGTGAAGAATGGTTCGAAAATGGTTTTTCTTAATTCCGTTGGAATGACGGGGCCGTTATTAGAAATATTGATTTTGATCGACTGATTATCAAGACAACTATAGATTTCGATTGTTGGATTTGGATTCTCATCATGATTTAGGACATCAATTGCATTAAAAATAATATTAATAAATACTTGCCGGATTTCATCTGCATACCCATTTAAAGTAATCTCTTCACTTAATTCCTTTTTTATTTTTACTTTTCCATCGAGGATGCTGGGGTAGAGAAAGTTTAAAACTTCATCAATTAGCGTATTTAAATTGAAGTAATCCTTTTCCTTCCCAATTAACTCTTTTTTTGATAAAAGTAAAAATTGCGAAATACGGAAATTAAGTTGATCCAACTCACTTGAAATGATTTCTAAATATTTCATATTCGGATAATCGGCTTTAAGCAATTGGATAAATCCCTGAACAGATGTTAGTGGATTTCTAAACTCATGGATAAAACTTGATGTCATTTGGCCAAGTAGCGTCAATCGATCCTGATGGGTAGAATCGATGTGCATCGTTTTTTCCTCAATTATTTTGTTTTTTGCTTCAGAGTAATGTGATACAGCATAGAATAAAAATTTATCGAAGCAAAAGTTAATTTTGTTTACCGCTTCTTGCATATCAGACCATGGAAGCCCAACATTACTTAGATAACTGTATAAAACGGTTCTACCTAGATTCACATTATATACAAAATCTCCAAGGTTAATATCGGCCAAGACTCTTTCTTGTGAAACTTCTATAGCAAGCTTTTCAATTATGTCTAAAAGCTCTGGTTTCGTCATTTTATGCATATGAAGCAAGACATCGAGTAAGGCCGCTCCGTTTTCTTGAATCTTCAATTTAAATGGGTCTGCTTTAGTTATAACAATGGCATTTTCCCACTCTTGTATCAGTTTCTGTTTGTTTTGAGCGAAAAAATCAATTAAATCCGTTTGGCTTTCCGTGAACATGCCGTTTTTCCCCCTATGTAATTGACAAAACTGCTTTAAGTGTTAATTCGATGAATAGTGTAGAATTCCTTCTTTATTTTCTATTTTCCTTGAAAAAGCAATAAAAGAATAGTATATTTTTATGGAAACAATTGAATATTTCCACAAGGGGAGCTGCATTTTATGTGGCTGAGAGTGAGCGTCTTGAGTTCTGACCCTATGAACCTGTTAGTTCAAAAGCGATTATTTACACAAAAAAATTAATAAACATAGTTAAAAAGAAAAGAGTCCACTCGCTCTTTTCTTTTTTTATTAATATTTTTCAAACTTTTGACAAATTTATTATGCTTATTACCGAAAAAAAGTGTTAAAATGACGATATAGAAAGATAATCATTCTCAATTAACGTAGATAGGGTGATATAAATGTTCGGATTGTTAAAAGCAGGGGGGAAAGGGAAGATTATTAATCTTTCTCAAGTTGGTCACTTGGTACAAAGACGTTTACTTGACTTAGGGATTACAGAAGGCTCAGAGATATGCGTTAAGTGTGTGATGCCATTTGGCGGGCCAGTAATGATTGAATCGTGCGGACAGTGTGTTGGTATCCGTCGCAGGGAAGCAGTTCAGATTGAAGTGGTGAAATTATAATGGAAATCGCTTTAATTGGAAATCCCAATACCGGGAAAACTTCATTGTTTAATAACTTAACAGGATCCTATGAATATGTTGGGAACTGGAGCGGTGTAACCGTTGAAAAGAAAGTTGGTATTTTTAAAAATAATATTGATCAATTAATTGATTTACCAGGTGTATATACGCTTAATCCACTGTCAAAGGATGAAGGAGTTGTTACTTCCTTCTTTTTAAATGAATCTGTTGACCGGCTCCTTAATATATTAGATGCTTCTCAATTAGAACGTAATTTACATTTGACCTTACAATTGCTAGAGTTTGAAAAGCCTGCACTTATTGGACTTAATATGATTGACGTAGCGAATAAGCGTGGGATTCAAATAGATGCCGGAAAGCTTTCGGAGGTTCTCGGGGTTCCCGTAGTACCTGTCGTAGCAAGAAGCGGTAAGGGCTGTGACAAGCTAGTAGATGCCATCTCAACAAAATCAATCCAGCCTGTTAAAAAGAACCTCGTTTACTACGGAAAAGAGGTTGAAGAAGCAATTGTGACATTGACTGGTATGTTACATGGAAAAACTGACCTTTCTGAACGCTTTTTGGCGATTCAATATTTTGAAGGAAATGAATACGTTAGAAACTATCTTCATAGCATTGACGATCCACAATTGCTGAATTCTGTAAAGGCAAAGCTAGAATCAAAACTACAAAAACAGTATGAGGTAAAATCCTTAGCAAACTATATATATCAAAAAAGAAAAGAAGTAATCGAGGGGATTGCCGCTGAAGTTGCAAGGAAAAGTAATTCGGATATTCCTCTTTCAGAAAAAGTTGATAGTATCGTTACGAATCGGTTTCTAGGAATGCCAATTTTCTTGCTGCTAATGTATTTTATGTTTATGCTGACCTTTGATTGGCTAGGCACGCCATTATCTAATCTCTTGGATGGATTTTTAACGGGACCGATTACGGTAGGCTTTGAGAAGGTATTAACTGCTATTCATGCCTCAGATTTTATCCATGCGTTAATTATTGAAGGCTTAGTTGCTGGAGTAGGCGGGGTTCTCGTCTTTGTACCGCAAATTTTCATCCTCTTCTTTTTTATTTCTTTATTAGAAGATTCAGGATATATGGCTCGTGTCGCATTAGTTATGGACCGGATTATGGAATCAGTTGGCTTAAATGGAAAGGCATTTATTCCAATGATGATTGGTTTTGGCTGTAATGTCCCGGGAATAATGGCAGCAAGAACAATTGAAACACCGCGGGAGAGGCTGTTAACCATTTTACTCACCCCATTAATGTCATGCTCAGCGCGCTTACCGGTGTATGCATTATTCGTTGGTGCCTTCTTTGCAGGAAATAAAGCATTGGTGGTCTTGAGCCTGTATGTCCTAGGTATTATTGTTGCATTAACCTTGGCAAAAGTCTTTTCATCTACAGTACTTAAATCAGAAACTTCATTATTTGTTATAGAACTTCCACCTTACCGACTGCCCCAATTTCAATCACTTTGGAGAAGTACTTGGGATAAAGGGAAAGGATTTGTAAGAAAAGCAGGGACATTTATTTTTGCCGGTTCAGTTTTTATCTGGTTGTTATCTTATGCAGGTCCGAGTGGTTTAAAGGTTGATATGGATCATAGTTATTTAGCGGCGATTGGGAATGTTATCGCACCCATTTTTGATCCGATTGGATTTGGAACATGGCAGGCATCCGCATCGTTAATTACTGGGTTCTTGGCAAAGGAAGCCATTATTTCTACTATGAACATCATCTATTTTGTTCCGAACGATGCTAATCTGCAAGGGCTGCTGGCCGATTATTATACTCCGCTGGCTGCCTATAGTTTTATGGTTTTTATTTTGTTATATATTCCATGTTTGGCGACGGTAGCAACAATCTATAAAGAAACGAATTCAAAGAAGTGGACAGCTTTTTCAATGATTTATGCATTTGCGATTGCCTATGTCTTATCTTTGATTATCTATCAAGGTGGAAAATTGTTTGGACTTGTATAAACTTAAAAATGAGGTGAAGAAATGATTGCCAATATAGTAATAGGGGCCGCTATTTTTGGATACGCATCTTGGGCCTTAGTCAGGTTTATTAATAAATCGAAAAAGGGAAAATGCGCTGCATGTGAAGTGAAAAATTCATGTTCAAGCAATTGTGGGACCCCGCCCAAAATTCAATAACTAATTAAAACTGCTATCTTTAGAGGTAGCAGTTTTTTTGTGAAAAAATTTGAATGATTCACCAAACTAGTGTAAAATTACACTAGTTACCATTGAAGGAAGGGCTAAACGTGACCAGGGATGAAATTATTATGCAGGTTTCTGAAAAGCTTCGTCTTATCCGGACTGAAGCAGGTTATACTCAGGATAAAATGGCAGAAATCATTGGAGTCTCAAAGAAAACACTCGTTCAAATTGAGAAGGGTAGAGTTCTGGCCAACTGGTCTACGGCTGTTTCTATTTGTGCTCTTTTCCGTGAAACGGAAACCGTCCAATTTTTATTTGGAAATGAGCCACTCGAAGTGTTAGAAACGGTTGCCCGCGAAGGAATAGATATTCGTAAATCAAAAACATTCGGCGGCAGGATTTGGTGGAGAATAGTTTCAAAGAAAAATGGATATATTCTTCAACAAAATATTCTTAGTAAACATTTTCGAATCTTGGATGAGAGAAATTACCGAATCTTTAGCAGTATTGATGAGAAGCTTTCAAGACAACGCTTTAAAGAGTTGACTAAAAATGAATATTAGACATGGAAAAGATGGGGAATTCGCCCATCTTTTTTCTTTTTTATGGAATACTAATCGTTGTTAGAGATTATAGATAAAGGATGTTTTTCATTTGGTATCTAAACATAAGCTCATGTCCATTTTTAAGAACTGGAAAAAGTGGCATTTACTTCAAATATTAGTGCTCTCTGTGTTGACTATCATATTAAGTTTCTTCGGTCTTCTATATTATTTTTCCAAGGATGCAGATATATCAGGACTTAAAAACGAACTGCCCCAGGCAACCGTGTTTTATGATGTAAATGAGGATGTAGCAAGTAAAGTTTCGGCTAATAAAAATGAAGGGGTGTCAATCAAGCAAGTTCCAGATTCCATGAAAAATGCCATCATTGCCATTGAAGATCATCGGTTTTATCAACATAGCGGTGTCGACCTTGTCGGAACATCAAGGGCGCTTATGCGTGATATAAAAGCTGGGGGAATGGTAGAAGGCGGCAGTACCATTACTCAGCAATTGACCAAGAATACATTACTCACATCACAAAAGACTTTAAATAGAAAAATGGAAGAAGTTTTTTTAGCGCTGCAAATTGAACGGGAGTATTCGAAACCCGAAATCCTCCAAATGTATTTAAATCAAATCTATTTTGGAAATGGTGCATGGGGTCTTAAAACTGCGGCCAGCAAATACTTTGCCAAAGAAGTAAAAGACCTGTCCATTAGTGAATCTGCCTTACTTGCAGGGTTAATTAAAGCTCCATCAGCCTTAAACCCATACGAACATATGGAGAAGGCGACTGAAAGGCGAAACCTCGTATTAACCCAAATGCGAAAGCAAGGGTATATCTCAAAGCAGCAATATGAAAAAGCACGGCACGACAAAGTGGTATTGGATGATAAGGGCGGCGACCCGTTCCGAGGTAAATTTCCATACTATGTTGATCAGGTATTAGATGAAGCAATTAACCATTATGGATTGTCACAGGATGACTTACTAACAGGCGGCTATCAAATTTATACAGAGCTGGAACCAGTGATGCAAACTGCTATGGAAGAGACGTATCAAAATGATTCCTTTTTTCCAGAAGGAAAAGATCGTCTTGTTCAGAGTGGCGGTATTTTAGTGGATCCAAAGACAGGCGGAATCAGGGCTATTGTTGGCGGCCGAGGAAAACACATCTTTAGAGGCTATAATCGTGCTTCACAATTAGAAGCGCAGCCCGGTTCTTCCTTTAAGCCATTAGCCGTTTATACACCTGCTCTGGAAAACGGCTGGAAAATTACCGATATGTTAAAAGATGAACCGATGACTTTTGGCGATTATCAACCTAGTAATTATGATTATCAATATGCCGGGGAAGTACCCATGTATGAAGCTGTGAAAGCATCAAAGAATGTTTCTGCTGTTTGGCTTTTAAATGAATTAGGAATTGAAGAAGGATTAGATTCCGTTAAACGGTTTGGAATCTCATTAGACAAAAAAGATCGCAATTTATCTCTAGCCTTGGGAGGTTTGCATAATGGCGTCTCTCCCCTAAACATGGCAGAAGCCTTTGCTGTTTTTCCAAATAACGGGATAAGAATGAAGACCCATGCAATTAAGAAAATTGTTGATGCAGAAGGGAATGTTATCACCCGGTGGAAACCCAAAAAGGAGCGAGTTACAACAAAAGCAGTTACTGACAGTATGACGACTATGCTCCTTGGGGTGGTGGAGCAAGGAACAGGTAGTGCTGCACAAATACCCAGTCGGGAAACCGCAGGAAAAACCGGGTCCACTCAGGTGCCGATTACAGGAATCAATGGTGTAAAGGACCAATGGTTTGTAGGGTATACTCCTCAACTGGTTGGTGCCATTTGGGTTGGCTATGATAAAACAGATGAAGAGCATTATTTAAAGCCAATGAGCAATAAAGGTTCAGCGGTTGTTTTTCGTGAAGTGATGAGGGAAGCATTAAAGAATGAACCAAACGAAAGCTTTAATGTCCCGCATATCGCTGCCTTGATTGAAAAGAAAAGGCAAGAAGAAGAAAAGAAGAATCGGTTTAATTTTCAAGAGAACTTTAATAATGAGGTTCAGAAATGGGAAGAAAAATGGAATAAACAAAAAGAAAAGTGGAATAAAAAGTGGAAGAATAATGGGAAAGGTAATGGTTACTAATCGTTCTTTGGATCAACTCCAACTGGGGAGCACTGACCTGGCTGGATAACAAAAGAAGCCTCTAAACGAAACTTGTTAAGGGGCTTTTCTTGTTAATAAGTTATTCCAACGCGGGAACCAATAAATTCATTGGTAAATAGCTGCCCAAACGCAAAATCAGCTGTATCAAAAATTGAGATGGAGGAGGGATTATCAGGAAGAAAGTCCTTTTCGTACCTATAATGCCCTTTTCTTTCTCCTATAGGCAAGTAGGTAGGACAGACGACCGTCCAATCTAGGCCAGAATCCCTTAATATTAAATAGGCTTTTAAATGTTCTTCTGCATCCCGTGTACTTTTCCGTTTCGACTCAGAAGATTGAAACCGATATAAATAGGGTACAGACCTGGCTTGAAGAATTCCTGCTGTTCCAATGCTAATTATTCGCTGTATGCCTTGCTCTTTCATCTGCTTTATAATGAATGGCATGGATTCAGACAGAGTGGTGGTGCCATCTGTATTTAATGCACAAATTACCGCATCAGAGCCAGATATGCAATTTGAAATGTCTTTTTCAATTAGCACATTTCCTTCCTTAACAAGAAGACCATCTCCACTAAATTTAAGTTTTCTACTATCCCTCACCAGTACACGGACATTATGTTCCTGAGATAAAGCATTCTCTAAAATAATTGTACCAACTCTGCCTGTTGCACCGAAAAGGCAAATGTTCACAAAAAGTTCACCTCTTAGTCAATCAAGTGTAATAATCATCACTTGCCATCCCCGACGTATGTGATATTTTAAAAATGTTTAGGCATGCAATTAAATATTATAGGGGTGGGAAGTTTATGTCAGAGTATTCAATTGTATTATTGATCGGTAGTTTTTTAATTCTTTCTTATTATATCGGATATACAATTATTAAACATTAAATTTTGAACTGCAGACAAGTGTCTGCAGTTTTTTTATATAGTAAAATGCTATTTCTTTAATAAAATCGATAGGAATGGGTATATATATTGAAGTATATGAATTTGTGAGGTGTGGATGAGACATGAAGAATTATCGTATCGAAAAAGATACCCTGGGTGAGGTTCGTGTGCCAGTGGATAAATATTGGGGAGCGCAAACACAACGAAGCAAGGAAAATTTTAAAATTGGTTCTGAAAAGATGCCTTTGGGCGTGATTTATGGTCTGGTTTTTATTAAAAAGGCTGCAGCCATCGTCAATTCTCAATTAGGAAAACTCAGCGAAGAAAAAATGAAGGCGATTATAAAAGTATGTGATTCCATTCATAACGGTGATATGGATGAACATTTTCCGTTGGTCGTTTGGCAAACCGGCAGTGGTACACAATCTAATATGAACGTTAATGAAGTCATAGCCAATCGGGCAAATGAATGGTTAAAAGAGCAGGATGTCAGCTTTGAAAAAATTCACCCGAATGATGATGTCAATATGTCGCAGAGCTCTAATGATACCTTTCCAACTGCTATGCATATTGCAGCTTATACAATAATCGTTAAGGATCTCCTCCCTGTTATATCAGAATTAAAAAGCACGCTCCTTGGAAAAGAAAAGGATTTTTCAAAGATCATTAAAATAGGGAGAACGCATTTGCAGGATGCAACCCCATTAACGTTGGGACAAGAGATCAGCGGATGGCGGGTTATGCTTGAAAAGTGTGAAAGGATGATCACAGAGGCAAGCAAGTATCTGCTTGATTTGGCGATAGGAGGGACTGCTGTTGGTACAGGAATCAATGCTCCATCGGAATTCGGTGACAAGGTGGCTGAGCAGATTTATACTCTCACAGGTTATCCATTTCGTTCCTCAGAAAATAAATTTCACGCCTTAACAAGTCATGATGAGATTGTACATGTCCACGGTGCTCTTAAAGCCTTGGCAGCTGATTTAATGAAAATAGCTAATGATGTCCGCTGGCTTGCTAGTGGACCACGCAGTGGGATTGGCGAACTTAGTATTCCCGCCAATGAGCCAGGGAGTTCAATTATGCCTGGAAAGGTAAATCCTACTCAGAGTGAAGCGTTGACGATGATTGCGTGCCAGGTTTTTGGAAATGACGCAGCAATTGGTTTTGCTGCAAGTCAAGGGAACTTTGAGTTAAATGTGTTTAAACCAGTGATTATTAATAATTTCATTCAATCAATCAGGCTCCTCTCTGATGGAATCAAATCCTTTAATAAAAATTGTGCATTAGGTCTCGTGGCCAATGAAGAAATTATTAAGGAACATGTAAACCGCTCATTGATGCTGGTTACAGCGTTAAATCCACATATAGGCTATGAAAAGGCTGCAGAAATTGCCAAACTTGCATTTAAGGATAATTGCTCATTAAAGGAGGCAGCTATAAAAATAGGCTATGTTTCAGAACAACAGTTTTCAAACTGGGTTCGGCCGGAAAATATGATTTGACAAAATGAAAGCCCCCTTCGTGAGAAGGGGGCTTAGCCATAATATTTATTTGTATTTACTGGTTTTTCTAAAAATTAGCGTTGGAATCCGCCAAGTTGAGATTCAGCCATTGCTACAAGACGCTTTGTAATTTCTCCTCCAACAGAACCATTGGCACGTGAAGTAGTGTCTGCACCAAGATTTACACCAAATTCAGAAGCAATTTCATACTTCATTTGACTAAGAGCTTGCTCGACGCCTGGTACTAGTAGTTGATTAGAGTTGTTGTTACTTGCCATAGTTGAATAACACTCCTCTTAATAAGTTTGGGGTCAGTATGGAATTGAACCATAATGGAGATTAAACCATTGCCGCCTTGGCCTAACCCATAATTATCAATGTTACCTTTGATAAGTTTTTTACAAATTGGAGATTCATTCATTATCTTATTTTGGTTGGATGAGTCGGACTTGCACCGGCTATTACCCTTGTTGGTTTCATCCATCGTTGTAAGTAGCTGTTGTTGCTTGCTTTGTAATATTTATTATGATTCAAACGGACGGAGATATTCAAAAAGTTAATTAGTAATTTATTCCATTACATATAGGTGGCAGGTTAACACAAACTAGGGGTAAGAACTAAACTAAAAGGGTGAATGGAATGTCAGAATGCCCAGTATGTAATGGTTTTCGAGAAGCCTATTTATTATGTTCAAATTGCGGTGAACCTATGATGGAAAGTGGTCGTCTTATGGATTTTTATGATGATTATAGTCCATATATGGAAATAGACTTAATGAAAATGGAAGATGGATATCCCGATACGAACTCGGGTCAGAAGTGCCCCCATGTGTATCGCTGCCCAGTTTGTAATCAAGAGGATATTTTTTTTATAAAAGAATAAGCCCCGCTTTGAAAACGGGGCTTATTCTATATGCCGCTAAACGGGCGCTTGCGATATTCTTATAATGGACGAATACGTGATTCCGTTTCTACATCAAAGAAATGTGCTTTGTTCATATCAAACGCTAGTTCTATTGTATCTCCCGGATGAATATCCCCTCGAGAATCTACACGGGCTACGAAATCTTGGTCAGCAATACTTGAATAGATCATTAATTCCGCTCCAGTTAACTCGGCAACATCCACAGTTGCATTAATCTTAGAGCCTGCAGATGCATCAATGAAAACCGGCTCATCATGAATATCTTCCGGGCGAGTTCCAAGAATGATTGATTTTCCAACGTAACCTTGCTCGCGAAGATATTTCATCTTTCCTTCAGGAACAGCCATCGATATTTTTCCAATGACAAATTTTCCATCTTCCAGTTTTCCGTTAAAGAAATTCATTGCCGGAGAGCCGATAAAGCCTCCAACAAAAACATTCTCAGGTTTTTCATATACTTCTTTTGGTGAACCAACTTGCTGGATGATACCATCTTTCATAACAACAAGTCGTGTGGCCATTGTCATTGCTTCTGTTTGGTCGTGAGTAACATAGATAGTAGTTGTATCTAAGCGACGGTGAAGTTTAGCAATTTCAGCACGCATTTGCACACGAAGCTTAGCATCTAGATTTGATAATGGTTCATCCATTAAGAATACTTTGGCATCACGGACAATCGCACGACCTAATGCTACACGCTGACGCTGACCACCTGATAATGCCTTAGGTTTACGTGTTAAGTATGCTTCTAAACCAAGAATTTTTGCCGCGTCATTGACTCGACGTTCAATTTCATCTTTTGGAAACTTGCGAAGTTTTAATCCGAACGCCATGTTATCATATACAGTCATGTGTGGGTAAAGCGCGTAGTTTTGGAAAACCATTGCGATATCTCGATCTTTTGGGGCTACATCATTGACTCTTTTTCCATCAATATAGAATTCACCTTTGGAGATATCTTCAAGCCCTGCAATCATACGAAGCGTCGTAGATTTGCCGCACCCTGATGGTCCAACAAACACAATAAACTCTTTATCTTCAATATGTAAATTGAAGTCCTGGACAGCGGTCACTTTATTATCATAAATTTTATAAATGTGGTCTAATTTTAACTCTGCCATTTGAAAGCCTCCCTTAATCTTGTTAAGTATCAGTTTACATTCAGAGGAAGAAAATCAATATGGACAGAGTGCACAAAGATTGAAAACGCTTTTTTAGGCAGATTGTTGTTATTTATCTAAACTTTGCTCAAAAAGGAGGCAAGCTAAAAAAACGGTAAAAGCACCATAAAAGTCCTTTAATTGAATACCGGTTTTATCGATGAATTTATCGATTCGATATTGTAGTGTATTTCGATGGATATATAGTTTTTTAGCCGTCAAACTGGCATTTAAATTATTTTCAAGGAAAACTTTGATTGTTGAATACAATTCATGATCCTCTTTAAAAACTCTAAATATTACCTGAATGACCCTTTGCTTGATTTCAGGTGGTAAGTGATAAGCTAAATAAGCTGGGAAGATGCGCTCGAATGTTAAGATGTTCAGGTTGGTGATTAAATTCGCCAATCCAAAAGAAAAGTATTCTTTCTCCCCAAGAAATTTGGAGCGAAGTTGATCGGAAATAGGATGGAATTTTCCAATAAAAAAGGAGATTTTTATATAAAGGTCACTTTCAAGTGTTTCTGTCATTGAAATCAATTCTTCATCTGTTAGAGTAATCGTATTACCCTTTTCAATGACAATACCTCGACTGTTGTTTTCCCAGATGATAATAACTTCTTCGCTGAAAAATCCCTTTAAAGCAGACTCAATCTCGGTTTGAACCGCATCAGTACTATTTAATTGAATCTGAATGAACCGAAGGTATGTTTCAGGTTTATAATTAGGGAGAGGCCCATCCGAGAATAAATACAGATCCCAACCCTTTGCAGTCGAATTACTGGTAGGAGTTTGAAAGTCAATTAATTGATAAAGCGTTTTAAGAAGGGTTAATTCCTTTTCAGTTAGCTCTCCTTTCGGAATGCTAATCCATTCGTTTTCCACCTCATTGAAGAAGAGATAAGACTGTTCAGAGGGATTCACTGGTTTATCGGGAAATAAAATAGAATTTTTATAAATAGACAATAATTTTTTTAGCATGATTAATTTCCCCGTTTATTAAAAATTTCTTTTAACTTATTATAACAGTAGTTAATGTAAGCATGAAAATAAAAAAGGCCAGCCTATGTTTTTTAGGCTAGCTTGTCATATATAGAAGTCAAAATAGATTAATCGCATTCATAGGGTGGTTGTTCTTCGTGGAACTCATGGGCTTCTTCGATATTAGTTGTATCGTGGCGGGAATGGACAGAACCACCTGACATACCTTCGTTAATCATTCGATCAACATCCATGAACAACTTATCTCTGCCTTCATAAGCTGAACCTAAATCAGTTACCTTGTCTTTTCCTTTGTCCATAACGATCATCCCTTTCCATTAACTATCTTTAGTTTGTGGAAAAGGTAAGTTTTCATGCACTGTTAAGATCCTGACAGGTCCTTACTCATATACGTGGAAAAGCATTAGCTCATGGATTTGACTTGATAATGCCTCAATTTCCTCTCGTTCTGGTACATTCGTTGTCCACTCTATTTTCCCAGTTTGGTGATAGACTCCTGTGACTCTTTGCTTTTTATGGTAAAAGGAAAAATTCCAGCCCGGAATATTTTTATTTTCAAATAGTGGCTTGAATTGAAAGTGCATTAGCATCGTGAAATCCCCCTTTTATTTTACTTACTTCTAGCTTACCTTGTTTGGGAGACTTTTTAAATAGAATTTTCTGTTAATATTTTGTTAGTTCTGAAAATTTGAGAGTTGGAGGAATAAACGGCAAAGCTGCTCAATCTTCTTTTCTTCAATTTCTAGTTCATCAAAGCTCATTGGTTTGGAATTTACCTCGTAAATATAATACTGCCCCGTTTTACTTACACCAGCATCAATAGAAAATTCACCGAAATAGCCAAAACGATTAGATAATGCCTTTCCAATAGACGGGACGATTGCTTGAATAAAATCATCATGCTCCGCTGTTTTCAACAGTTCATAGGGCAGGAGCCTGCCGCCGGAGGGAATATGCGTTGTAAGATTTTGTTGTTGTGATTGTCTAATCCCAACCCCTGTTATCATATATTCACCATCATTTGCATGGGCAAGAATACGAAAATCGAAACGATTACCCTCATACTCAGCAGATAATATTTCCTCTTGTGCTATATAAGTTTGCTCAAGAAGTTTCTTGCTCCATTTCTCCCAAAAATGATTAAAGGATTGATAATTTGCATGAATCTGGATTCCTTCCAATTGAACTTTTGAAGAATCCATCAATTTTAAGCGGAAAATGCCTTTCCCTTTTGAAGATTGAGCAGGTTTTAAGTAAATACTTCCTTGCCTCTTTAGAAAAGTTAACAAATCCATTTTTTTCTGGATGACAATGGTTTGCGGCAAAAAGTTTTGCAAAAATGGAAGGGTTCTAAGTAATTCAAATAACTCAAATTTATCGATAAAACATGGGTTGAAAAAGGGGATATTTTTCTCCTTTAAAATCGAAAAAAATGTTCGGTATAGATCATTTTTTTCTGAATTTCGGAACGGAACCCGATTATAGACGAGGTCTGGATAACGAAAGCTTTCCTTAATCCAGTAATTTTTATCAGGTAAAAATGTATAGCCTGTAATAAAATCTGATTCAGCATCTTCCGGAGTAAAGACAAAGCTTATTCCATCTAGTGAAATAAGCTTCTTTTGTAATGCTATAAAAAGCGGTCGATTCCCTGCGATGGAACCGTTGGAAGTGGTTGCTGACATAATCCCAATCAATGGACCTGTTTGATTGGTTTTCATGTGAAAATCTCCTCTGGATGTAGTAAGGATTGCTCGGTAAGAAAAACAGCAAAAGCAATGGATAATTTGCGGGTGAGCAAATCAAAATCCTTTAATCCGGGATGAGAAAAGATCGTTCTTCCAGGTTTAGAATTTGCCTCAAAAAGCCAAACATCTCCATTTCGGTCGATCCCTAAATCAAAACCAATCTCTCCGATAATGCCTTCCACGTGCCTATCCAAAGAGTTGCTTAAAAGTAGTGCGGCATCGGAAAGTCTTTCTTTATGCAAAGTACTTTCTTCAAGGGGGAAAATTTCTTCAATTGTTTTAATTTCACCACCGCTTCTGGTATGAGTGGTCACGCTGCCGGGCCCTGCAATTTTTGCCGCAATCGCGGATACATGCCAATTTCCCAGATCATCTTTATTCGTGTGAACACGAAAATCAATCGTTCTAGATTCTCTTCTTAGTAAATTAATTCCCTGTTGTACTACCATTTTTTCAAGTGATTGATTAGAGAAAACGTTACTCATCAATCGTTCTAAACTTGAAAATTTTCGCAAACGATTTACCCCGTTTTCATCTTGGTAGCGGCAATAATAATCATCACTGTACTTGTCATATATTAATTGGTGAACACCTAATCCAAGACTGCCATTTTTGGGCTTAATGTAAACATGGCCATGGGTGGAAAGCATCGTCTCGATAGAGGAGAAGGATGTAAATGGCAGCGTTTCGGGCAGGAATTTGGCAACTGTTTCATCTTGAATAAGCCTTTCATGAATATCAAGCTTATTAAAAAATCCGGGATTATACCATGGAATATGGTATTCCTTTTGCAGGCGATCTCTTACCTTAATTAATATGGGGTTACTTTCACTTTTCCGATTGGGGAGCCGATCATAAATAACGTTAGGAAAGGGAACTTCCACCGTCTCCCATTCATCATTATGAAAAAGGTACCCTTCTATGATACCTTGTTCCCAATCAATATGCTGTTCACCAAATATAAAAGGGAAGGCCCCAACGATTTTATTGACGGAAAGAAGTTTTGAAAAAAACACTGTTCTTTCGCCAATTGGTTCTGAGGGTATCGTGGTAAATCCTGCTGTGAAAATACCTACAAGTGGACCGATGATAAGACTATGGTTATCGAAAAAAACATGTAGTGGAGTGTTGAAGTTAGGGAAATGGAGTGCTTTTTGAATTTCTCTACTAATCGAAATTCGATCATTTTGATCTGGATGAGGGATAAAATCAACTTCTATTGATCTTGACCCAAAAGCAATCCGTGTTAACTCTTTATCCTTAAGAAATGTTGGAGGGCAGAAAACAATCAATTGATCATTTTGAGCAACTTCAATGAGATAATGTTTTCTCATAATAGCTCTTCCTTTCTTTTGAATCTATCTGAGTAAGGTGTTTCCCATAAAGAAGTGGGGCTAGATTCAGAGCATCCTCTAAGTCTGGCTGGGTTTGCAAAAGCACCTTTCTCCCTGGCTTTGAATTTACATCCAGGATCCAAATTGAACCATTTTTTGCTATGCCGATATCTACACCAAGCTCAAATAATGGCAAAAATGCACTTTCTAGGAGTGGAGGAAGATTGGTGAGAATGTATTCTAATTCCTGATTCATATATTCCTTAGTAGCAGAAGGAAGAGATTTAGACCAATCCGCAAAGGGGAGGGCGAACCCGCCTGCACTTAAATTTGATAAAATACCGCCAGTATTTCCCCTTCGAACCCCTCTCCCCAATTCATTCCATTTTCCGTCCATATTTTTTTGGAGGAGGATGCGAATATCGAATGGCTGAAGTTGGGTATTAGATAACTCTAGATACGGTTGCATTAGGTATTGACGATTCCCAATCAGGGATTGTAACCACTGGATTAGCTTTGTTTCATTTGGGAAAATCCGAGAGATAATATTCTTTTGTTTTTCAGTTTTAACATGAAAGGGTTTTTCATTTTTTTTCAGATAGTAAATGCCATGCCCTTGCGAACCGTTAATCGGTTTTAAAATAATCCTTTTCATTTTTGTTAATTCATTTAACACTATGTTCGTATCGGAAACAAATAGAGTCACAGGTAAGTAGGGGGATAATACTGTTTTTCTTAATACTTCATAGAGTTCAAGTTTATTGGGCAGTCCATATCCTAAAAAGGTGGTATCGGTTCTGGTTTTTAGCCAAGATACGATTGGAATGCATTGTTTGGAATGCTCATCATCACCGTAAAAGCACCGATCATAAATAATCGCAGGAATGGGAAATTCACTTTTGACCCAAGATTTAGAAATTGAATTAAATTTTTCCCCGTTTATCTGTAATGTCAGTGGGTTTATTTTTGAAGGAAGGAAGCGAAAGCATTCCATTCCACAGGATTCTGCAAGCTTTGCGATTTCGTTTATATAGGGCTGTTCACTTTCCATGCTTACTGTCATTATTCCAAATGCAATCAATTTATTGGTCCCCCTTTATCATGGTCGATTCAAATGCAAGTGATGTACAAAATTGAATTAGCGCCTTAGCAGAGGGTCTAATTTTTCCTACCCCGTCCTCAAAGTTTTTCGAAGGTTTCGAGTTTACTTCAATGATCCACAATTCCCCATTTGGGTCGACCCCTATGTCAATCCCTAATTCTCCAGTAATCCCAGGTGAAGAACAACTAATAGTCTCAGCCGTTTTGATCGCCAATTCCTTCATACGTGCAAGTACTTCTATCGATTTTTTAGGACCTAAACAGGTGCGTAGAACGTTTAGGGGTTTGAGAATTCTCCCGCCCCTTGCGATGTTGGAAACGAACTCGTCTTCTGCTGCAACCCTGGCCACAATCGATGTAACCTGCCAATGATTGTTTTGATTTTTGTGACATAAGACTCTAAAGTCCATTGCACAGAATTCGTAAGTAACTAATTCTATACCCTGCTGAATAATATAAAATCGATTATCTACTAATGGCTGAATATATTGGTGAATTTCATCTAATTCGTATTGATTTCTAGAGTTGCTGTTGCGTGATGCGAGAGAGGTGTGCAAAGAGTAGTGGTTATTCTCCCCCTTTTTTAATTTAATAATATTTCTTCCTTGACTGCCATGAACCGGCTTAATAAACACTGTTCCAAATTCTTGTGCAAGTTCATATAAGTGTTCTTTCGTGTAAATTTTTGTTTTTGGTAAAAACGGATAGAGACGTTTCTCTTGAAATATTTGATTATAAACTTCCCATTTTGAAAGAAAGCCCTCATTAAAAAGTGGTATCTGCAAGGTTTCAAGTCTTTGACGAAAATGCAGGAAGGACTTCGAGTGTTCTAGCTTGCGGGAATGGATTCGGTTGTATATCACATCTGGTAAAGGATGTTCGAAAGGACTCCATTTTCCATTTATAAGGTAATATCCGCGATTTAAAAAATGATTAAATGAAAAGACATAAAAAAACCCGCCAGCTTCGGAAATTCCATGATGAAGCTCCTCGCAAAAAGCGTGAATAGAGCGAAAATGGGGCTCCTCTTCCTGATTTGAAGGAAAATCAGTCAATAGTCCAATCACAGGTCCAAGCTTAAGAGTAGATAGATCAGGCTTATAGATGGCCTGAAATTTATAGCTTTGGACGGGGAGACAAAAATCCTTTAGGATATTTTCGGGGATTAACATCATATTCGGTTCCATTTCTACCGTTTTAACTTTTGTCTTTATTGTCTTGTTTCCTAATTTAATATATAAGTCAAGGTTATGATTCTTTAGTAAATTGGTATACAATTGGTTTGACATTTGCACTTGACAGTCTTTTTTATTTATAGGTTTCCTCGGCTTAATCGTAATTGCGGTTAATGGAAAAGACATAAGCATTCCTCAATTTCTACCCAGAGCCTATAGGCATTAGTTGATATAGTAATGTATGTAAAATCAATCTAGATGGTGATATTAACATTCTCGCATTTTGGTGAATAGTTTGTTATAGTTGATTCGGATTAGAAAAGCTTATTATTTAAAAGGAGTGGTTACCAATGCCAGTTAATTTATATGATTCCGCGTATGCATTAGAAACAGCGATTCGTCAAAGTGACGAATATAGACTATTACAGCAAGCTTACCAAGAAGTAAATGCAGACCCTGCAGCAAAACAAATGTTTGATCAGTTCCGCAAAATCCAAATGGACCTGCAGCAGAAGCAAATGATGGGGCAGGATATATCAGAACAAGAGATTCAGCAAGCCCAGTCCACCGTTGGAGTCGTTCAGCAAAATGAAAAAATTTCTCGGCTTATGCAAGCTGAACAACGGATGAGCATGGTCATTGGAGAACTAAACAAAGTAATTATGAAACCATTAGAAGACCTTTATGGGAAATTGTAAACTTAAGTAGAAAAGCCTTCGGAGTGACTGAAGGCTTTTTTTTATATGATAGAAAATCATAAATTTCGACTTTGGAAATTGTCCAGCTCCAGCTTTTCTGTTCTATAAATGCATAAAAAATCATAAAAGTGATATAAAGGCTATTTCACCAAGAACAGGGGGCAACGTTATGATTTATCGCTTGCTTGCTTTAAATATTGATGGCACGCTTCTTCAAACAAATGGAAAAATCCATAAATCAACAAAAGAGGCAATTGAATATGTTCAGCAAAAAGGTATCTATGTCACCCTTGTAACTTCGAGGAGTTTCCCATCTGCAAGAAAAGTAGCTAAAGCGTTAAAAATAAAATCCCCACTTATCACCCTTCAAGGCGCATTTATTGCCAGCTCTGAGGATAAACCAATATATGTTCAGAGAATAAATGAGGATATAACCTACGATGCCATTAGTTTTCTAGAGGCGCTTCCATGTCAAATTCGCCTGGTCCATGAACAATTTTCTTTAGCCAATAAATTAAAACTAAGTAATAATTTATTGGCTAAAACGGTTTTTACCTCAGGGGACCCAGTTTTCTACTCACAGCAGTTTGTTTCGTCCCTTACTGAATATTTACATGATCAGCCGGTCAGCCCGCCGAAGATTGAAGTTTATTTTGAAGATGAGAGTGACCTTCAAGATGCGAAAAAAGCACTAAGGAAAATGTTTACCGAGATTGACATGATTGAGCTCGACTCGTTACGGTTAGATATTGTACCGGCGGGTGTTTCAAAGTTATCAGGGCTATCCTATCTAGGGAGCCAACTGGGAATCCAAAGAAAAGAAATGGTTTATATCGGTGATGGTCTAGATGATATTCCATTGCTTGAGGCCGTGGGACTTGGAGTATCGATGTGGAATGCCAATTTCGAAGTGAAGAGAGCATCAGATTGGGTTACTAGGTCAGAGAATGAACATGGTGTTGCATATATGGTCAAAGAACACTTTAGGAAACAGCAGCCAATCGAGTTTTTAAGAAGGATGAACATTATCAAAAAATAAGGTGAGAAGATATCAGAGGTGATTTCCTTTGATATCTTTTTTATTATTCAATTCTTCTAAAGGAATAAGGTATCGTAATGACGAATAATTTATAGAGTTGGCCACATTTGATGCTGCATAAGGAGAACACTTTCATAATTGGAGGGAAATGTAAATGATGCAAACCGCATTAACAATGACTCAAATGATTGAAAGGGCAGAAAAGTATTTTCCAAAGAAACAAGTTGTATCAAGAACGGCAAGTGGCATCCATAAATTTACTTACAAACAAATTACTGAAAGAATGAGAAGGCTTGCAAGCAGCCTGAAGAAGCTGGGTATTTCAAAAGGCGAACGGATCGGGACACTGGCATGGAATCATCACCGTCATTTAGAAGCATATTTTGCCATTCCGTGTATGGGGGCTGTTCTACATACGATTAACATTCGCCTTTCTCCCCAGCATATTTCTTTTATTATCAATCATGCAGAAGACCAGATTCTCCTCGTTGATTCAGACATCGTACCCTTACTCGAAAAATGTGCCTCAGAATTGAAAACTGTCAAAGCCTATATTATTATGACGGATGAAAAGGAACTTCCTGAAACAACACTCTCCCCAGTCTATCATTATGAAAATCTACTATCTGAAGCTGATCCTACATTCCAATATCCTAACGATATTGATGAAAATGATCCGGCTGGAATGTGTTACACATCGGCCACCACTGGTAATCCAAAGGGGGTAGTCTATTCACACCGAGGTATTTTTCTACATAGCATGGCACTCGGACTAGCCGATAGTGCAGCCTTAAGTGAAAAGGATATTGCACTGCCGGTTGTCCCCATGTTTCATGCAAATGCATGGGGGATGCCATTTGCAGCGGTTTGGTTTGGAACCTCATTAGTTTTACCTGGTCCATATTTCACACCTAAATTGATTGCAGAACTCATTGAACAGGAACGAGTGACAATCACCGCTGGGGTCCCAACTATTTGGCTTGGATTATTAAAAGAGCTCGATGAAGGTTCTTATGATATGAGCAGTTTAAGAGGAGTATTATGTGGTGGATCAGCAGCCCCTAAAGGATTGATTAAATCCTATGAACAACGGCATAACATCCCATTCATGCATGCTTATGGAATGACAGAAACGAGTCCACTAGTTGTTATCTCTAATTTAAAAAGTTACCAGGAAGGGTTAGATGCAGAGGAAAGGCTAGAAATAAGAGCCAAACAGGGAATTCTTGTCCCAGGACTTGATATAAAAGTAGTTGGCCAAAATGGTGAGGTCCAATGGGACGGAAAAGAAATGGGAGAATTGTGCATTAAGGGTCCATGGATTGCATCTGAATACTATCATGATGAACGAACAAAGGATGCATTCCGTGATGACTGGCTTCATACTGGTGATGTTGTCACAATCGATGAAGAAGGCTTTGTTAAAATTGTCGACCGCACAAAGGACTTAATAAAAAGCGGTGGCGAATGGATATCCTCGGTAGATTTAGAAAATGCATTAATGGCGCATGAGGCTGTTTTTGAAGCAGCAGTAGTGGCAGTTCCACACGAGCAGTGGCAAGAACGTCCAATAGGTTGTGTAGTATTAAAAGAGGCATGGAAGGGGAAAACATCAAAAGAAGAACTGCTTGACTTTTTAAAGCCCCAGTTTGCGAAGTGGTGGATTCCTGATGATATTGTATTCCTAGATAATATTCCTAAGACTTCTGTGGGTAAATTCCTAAAGATGTCGTTAAGGGACCAAGTGCAAAAAGATGTGCTTAGAAAAAGATAGCTATAGAGGACAAGGGATTATTCTTTTGTCCTATTATCTATGAAAAAAGTTTGGTGGAAGAAAATTCGCTATATTTAAAAAACTGTTATTTATTTAACTCCTCATTTCCATATATAATGAAGGTGATGGAAGAGGATGGGAGGGCTTGGAATGTCAATCAATTTTATCACTGATAAGGTAAATGTGAAGGTTACAGGTCGGGTTGCAATGCTAGAAATGAACAGACCCGAGGCGTTAAATGCTATGGATTCAGATATGATTAAGGGGCTTGTCTGTAAGCTTAAAGAAATTAGTGAGTCAGATGAAATTGATATTGTTGTAATAACAGGAAAAGGAAGAGCCTTTTCAGCAGGCGGCGATATTAAAACAATGCTGTCAAACATGAATGAACATGAATTTTTTCCAGTCATGGATAGCATTAGTGAGCTGATTATTACCCTATACAGCATGCCTAAATTAACGATTAGCGCTGTATCTGGTGCCGCAGCAGGCTTGGGATTTAGCTTAGCCCTAGCTACAGACCATATTATCGCTGAAAAGACTAGTAAGCTTGCCATGAATTTTATCGGAATCGGTTTGATTCCTGATGGCGGGGCCCATTTCTTTCTAGAGAAAAAATTGGGAGAGACAAAGGCGAAACAGGTAATCTGGGATGGGAAAATGATGAATGCTGATAAGGCATTGGAGTTAGGGTTAATTGAAGAAGTGGCGACTGGAAATCTGCAGGAGACACTAGATGCTAGAATCGCAGATTGGTTAACGAGACCTATTCAAGCGATGATAAAAACGAAAAAAATCTTAGCTGACATGAATCGTCCATACCTGCTAAAAATTTTAGAATTAGAAAAACACTCTCAACAAAAAATGCGTGAAACAATTGATCATCAAGAAGGAATTCAAGCATTTATTGAAAAAAGACCTCCTAGATTTATTGGAAAATAAACAAAGAAGCCCTCAGCTTCTTTGTTTTTTTGTAGTATTAGGAATGAAACAGTAATAGCTTTCCGCTTGGTGAGGTGAAGCGATGTGTTGATTCTAATAACTTTCTCTCTGCTAACAGCTTTTCTGCTAATTCTTTTGCAGCATCATCATGTTCAGCCTGGATGGATTCGTCTAAAATTTTTTCTCCATTGGTTTCAAATGCAGTTAATTTATACGTTTTCATGCTACAAACCCCTTTCTATATTTTGTTGTTATATTTTATATTTTCACACAACTTAAAAAGAAGTTCAAAAGGAATGTGAAACTATTTTATTGTTTATTCGTACTAAAATGGAGAGGAGTGTGTGAAATGGTTCTTAAACTTGAACATGTCATGAAAAAGTTTGGGGATTTTACTGCAGTGGACGATTTATCTTTAGAGATACCAGACAAAGAAATGTTTGGCTTTTTAGGGGCAAATGGTGCAGGGAAGACAACGACATTTCGGATGATTTTAGGTTTGCTTGATGCTAGCGGTGGGAAGATTACCTGGGACGGCAAACCGATTGATTATTCAACTAGTCATTTGGTTGGGTATCTTCCAGAGGAGCGGGGCTTGTATCCGAAACTAAAGGTCCGTGACCAAATCGTTTATTTAGCCAGATTAAGAGGTATGCAAAAGACCGAGGCAATTACAGAATTAAAACTTTGGCTTGATCGATTTAAGATCCCGGAGTATGAGAATAAAAAAGTCGAAGAGCTTTCAAAGGGAAACCAACAGAAAATACAATTCATTGCAGCTGTCGTTCACAAACCGAAGTTACTAATTCTGGATGAGCCATTTAGCGGGCTTGACCCGGTAAATGTTGAAATGCTGAAAGAAGCAGTCTTATCTTTAAAAGAAAGTGGGGCAACCATTGTATTTTCGAGTCATCGGATGGAGCATGTAGAAGAAATGTGTGAGCATCTATGCATTTTGCAAAAAGGTAGTCCGGTGGTACATGGATCTTTAAAAGAAATAAAGCGATCATTTGGTAAAAAGAACTTGGTTATCCATGCCGATTTTTCGTTGGATTCCTTAAAAAATTATCCGGGTGTTGTTAAGTCCAAACCTACGATGGAAGGAATTCATCTGCAAATTGAGGGAGAATACATAGCCGAAAAAATCCTTAAAGAGATAGTAAATCAGGGGTTTATTCGGAAATTTTCCCTGGAAGAACCTTCTTTAAATGATATTTTTATAGAGAAAGTAGGTGACTCTTATGAATAGTTTTTGGATTATTTTATTCCATACCTATATAAACAAGTTAAAAACAAAATCCTTTATCATTACCACTCTTTTAACAGTCATAATTGTCTTAGCCTTAACGAACTTAAATAATATCATTGACATTTTTGATAAAGATGGCGGGAAAGAAAATGTTGCAGTCCTTGATGAAACAGGTCAACTTTACGAACCTTTCAAAAAACAAGTTAAGTTAATCAATAAAGATATAAAACTATCTCCCTTCGAAGGAAGTGTTACTGATGCAGAAAAAGCCGTGAAAGAGGGGCGTTATCAAGGCATTGTTCTGCTAGGGATGAATAAGGAAAACCTGCCATTAGCTACATATAAGGCAATGAGTATTGCGGACTCTTCCATGTTTACTGATCTCAATACAAGTCTCCAGCAAGTAAAAACAATGCTTGCTGCTTCCCAGATTCAATTGGCAACAGCCCAGCTCGAAAAGCTTTATGAACCGGTTTCTTTTGAGAAAATTGCGCTCGAGAAGAATGCAAAAACAGAAGAAGAATTAAACCAAGCACGAGGACTTGTCTACGTCCTGCTGTTTATTATCTATTTTTCGGTCATCATGTATGCAAATATGATTGCGATGGAAGTGGCAACAGAAAAATCATCAAGAGTAATGGAAATCTTAATTTCCAGTGTCTCACCGATTAAACAGATGTTTGCAAAAATAGTCGGAATCGGGTTGTTAAGTCTGACACAACTCGCAGTATTTCTGTCTGTTGGCTATTTCTCGTTTAAACAGAATATGGAATCATTAAAAGAAGGCTTTATGGGAGTTTATGGTTTTGGTGACATCCCTTTTGAGACGATACTCTACGCAGTCATTTTCTTCATTCTAGGTTATTTCCTTTATGCAACTTTAGCAGCATTTCTTGGTTCCCTTGTCAGCAGAATAGAAGATGTTCAGCAAATGATTACGCCAATGACGTTGTTAGTTGTTGCCGGGTTTATGATTGCAATGTTTGGCTTAGGTAAACCGGATGCACCGTTTATTACGGTAACATCCTTTATACCATTCTTTACACCGATGATTATGTTTTTACGTGTTGGAATGCTAACAATCCCAATTTGGGAAGCAGTATTAGGCATTGCAATTCTTATTGCAACAATTACTATATTAGCCATATTTGGTGCCCGCGTATACCGTGGCGGCGTCTTAATGTATGGACAGTCAAACTCTTTTAAAGATATTAAAAAAGCATTACAGTTAACGAAGAAAGAATGAGAAAACGAAGAGCTATTACCTGCTGGTAATGGTTCTTTATTTTTTAGTTAGCTTATTTCTAGAACGTGCATTCGTATTTAAGAGGTGCTACAATGGAGAAAAGATGTGGAAAGGAATTATTTATGAAAAAGATAAGCTTTATTCATGCAGCAGACCTGCATTTGGACAGTCCGATGGTTGGATTAAAGCATTTACCAACAAACATTTTTATGCGAATAAAAGAGAGTACCTTTACTGCATTAAAACAAATTACTTCGACAGCAATTTATCAGCAGGTTGACTTTGTCATTTTAGCAGGCGATTTATTCGATGGCGAGGACCGCAGCCTGCGTGCACAATCCCGCTTTCGTTCAGAGATGCTTAAGCTTGCAGAAAAGGGAATTCCTGTTTATATCATCCATGGGAATCATGATCATTTAAATGGGTCCTGGGTTCACCTTGACATGCCCTCAAATGTTCATATTTTTAAAAGTGAGGTAGAAACCAAAGTTTTACATACAAAGGATGGCGAAATTATCCATCTGTATGGCTTCAGTTATCCAACCAGACATGTATTTGATAGAAAAATCGATGATTATATAAAGAAAGAAGGAGCAGATTTTCATATCGGAATTCTTCATGGTAATGAGAGTGCAGGGGTGGAGCATGACAATTACGCTCCCTTTACGGTTAATGATTTGCTTCGAAAGGATTTTGATTATTGGGCCTTGGGACATATCCATAAAAGGGCTATTCTTTCTAATAATCCGCCAATTATTTATCCGGGTAATATCCAGGGTAGGAATAAAAAAGAATCCGGTTCAAAAGGGATCTATCATGTAACGTTATCCGAACATGATACGAAAATGAACTTTTTAGAGACGTCAGATATTATTTGGGAGGAAGTAGTTGTTGATGCATCATCAGCAAAAAGTTTCCACGAGTTGTTGCTATTATGCCAGACTACAATCAATAGTGTACGAAAGGAACTGAAAGCAACACTATTATCTCTGGTTTTGAAAAATATTCAATTAGATGATACCCGTGAAAAAAGAAGTGTTGATTCCGAACTTTTAGAGCTTCTTCAAGAGGATGAAAAAGATGAGGAATCCTTTGTCTGGGTGGTGGACCTAACCATTGTAGTGAGCCAGCAAATAGACAAAGAACAAATGAAAAGGGATGCTAATTTTTATGCGGAGTTATTTGAAACTATTGATCATTTTGAGGATGTGGAGCAAAGCTTGGCTCCCTTGTACGGCCATCAAATAGGGAGAAAATATTTAGTGCATTTAACGGCTGTAGAGCAGAAAGAGTTAGTCGAAAAAGCAGAGAAATTGCTGATTCAATTACTTTACCAGGCTTAAGGAAGGTGTGAAGAAGATTGAAAGTTCTCGAACTACATATATATGGTTTTGGTCAATTAGAGAATGTCAAAATTGTTGACCTTCATGATTTTCAAGTATTCTATGGAGAAAATGAAGCAGGTAAGTCCACAATTATGGCCTTTATCCATTGCATCTTATTTGGTTTTCCTACAAAACAACAATCAGCAGAACTCCGTTATGAGCCAAAACATAGTACAAAATATGGCGGGAAAATTAGGATTGTTCATGAAAGTCACGGCGGAGCAGTGATAGAACGTGTGAGAGGAAAAGCGACTGGCGATGTGAAGGTCGCCATGGACAATGGCAGGATGGGTGGCGAGGAACTTCTTAAAGAATTAACAGGGAACTTTGATAAAAGTTTGTACCAAGCTATTTTTTCTTTTAATTTGCATGGTTTGCAAAATATTCATCAAATGAAAAATGATGAGATAGGCAAGTTCCTATTCTCTGCTGGAACATTAGGAACGGAAAGTCTGGCAAAAACAGAAGATTTCCTACAGAAAGAGCTAGACACGCGCTTTAAACCTACTGGAAAGAAACCATTATTAAATGAAAAGATTCAAGCACTTCATAGAATCAATGAAGAATTGAAAATAGCAGAAGCAAAGAATAAAAATTATACAAATTTAGTAGAGAAGAAAGAAATTCTCCACCAAGAAATGCTGGAAATAAACAAATCATTACAGGATTTAGGGGAAAAGATTGAAAAACTAAATGAGTGGAAAAGAATCGAAACCATCGTCAAAGATGAAAAGTGGATCATGAATGAGCTTAAGGAATTAGGGGAAATTGGGTTTCCAGTACGTGGAATTGAAAGAATTGAAAAAATAACTCAATTTATCCATCCCTATAAAGCAGAGATTAACAGCATAACCGATAGAATCGAAAATTTAAATAAAGAATTAACACTGATTCAACCAGACCAAGCTTTTCTTAAAAATGAGCCAGCCATCTTATCCTTGCTTGATCAAGTTCCACTTTTCGAACAATTGAAGCAGGAAAAACTGAAATGTGAAACAAAACTTTTAGCTATTGAAGAAGAGATTTCTATGACGAAAGAGAAGCTTCATATAAACTTAAATGAAGAAGATATCTTTTCAATTAATACAAATATTTATATGAAAAATCAAGTGGAAGCAGTTTCTAGGAAAACTCAAAAGCTAGAAGAGGTAAAGGAAGAATTAGAGACTCATTATCAAGAAGAAAAGGGTGTATTAGAGGAAGTAGAAAAAGAAGTCCGATTTGTAGAACGGCTAGTTCTATCTAAACAGGAACGCTTGTTGCTTGAAGATAAGGTAAATTCGGCAAATGATAAAAAGGGATTGGAAGGAGAATTAAGATCCTTACAAGATAAAATAGACTTCTATCAACAAATAAATGAACGAGATAAAGCCGCTTCAGCTACACTAGTGAAGCAAAGAAAACTTCAGTTTTATCTATTTGAGTTTATCCTGGCTTCAGTAACCCTATATGGTGTGCTGTCAAGGCAATGGTTTCTAGTTACTATTGGTTTACTAGGGTGCATTTTTATAGCCCTTTTTATGACCAATAGTAAGAAACAATCGCAGGATGCGGACCTTAATCAAACATTGACCAGTTTACGAGACAAGGAAAAGCAGTTAAAGCAAAAACTCCAATCAGCTGAATATCTGGAAATTACAAAACTTGAGGAGCAGTTAATACTTGATAAACAGCGGAGAGAAGAACTTCAAGTTGTAAAGATTAAGTTAAAACAGCAGCAAGCTCAATACGAAAAGGTGATTGCAAAATTCGAACAATGGGAATTGGAGTCCGCCCAAAATAAAGAAAAGCTGTTATCAATTAGCCGTGAATTAAAAGTACCTGAGTATATTGCCAATTCCTTTTTACTTGAAGCATTTGAACTTATTGAACAATATAAAATGAATTGTAGAGAGAAAAGACTATTGCAGACAAGACTTGAGCAAATAAATCTGCAGCAGGAGAAAGTAACTAAGAGTCTTAATTATCATGAGCAGCTTTATTTAAATGAAAAAGGTTTAGATTTATATAATGCAGCCTATGTATTGCGAAACAAGTTGAAAGAAGAACATGGCAAGCAAATAACCAGTCAAGAGAGACTCGCAAAGCTTAATGATCTTGAAGCTGATTTAAAACAGAAATCGCAGGAGTTGGCTCATCTGCAATTAGAATATAACCAACTAATCTCTTCTGCAAAGGTGGAGACAGAGTTGCAATTTTACGAACTTGGGGCTAAGGCAGAGAAGAAAGAAAAGTTAATCGAAAGGTTAGAATCACTGCAAAGTCAATTACAATATTCAATTCTCTCGGAGCAGGACCGGGAAAACTTCCTCCAAATCCATCCTAGTGATGAAGTAATTACTGAATATAATCAGGAAATCCATTTATTGCAAACAGCCTTAAAAAAACGTTTGGAAGAGCAAGCATCGATTAAGTACGAAATTCAAGTTTTAGAAGAGGGAGGCGTTTATTCGGATATTCTCCATCAATACAAACAGAAAAAATATGAATTAGAAGAGGCTGCAAAAGAGTGGTCCGTCTTTTGTATCGCACAAGAGATTCTCGTAAATACAATTGAAAAGTATAAAAACATCCATTTACCAAGGATGCTCTCCAAGGCGGAAGAATATTTGTCGTTCCTCACAGATGGTAATTATCATAGGATTCACTTACGAGACTCCGGTTCGGGTTTTTTAGTTGAACGTAAGGATCATACTATTTTTGAAGCAAATGAACTTAGCCAAGCAACAACGGAACAGTTATACGTAGCCATACGACTTGCCTTTGCGGTAACGTTATATGAGAAACATCACCTCCCGATTATTATTGATGATAGTTTTGTAAACTTTGATGCAAAAAGAACGGAAAAAGTGATAGAACTACTAAAAGGGATGAAGCGGAATCAACTATTATTTTTTACTTGTCATAAACATTTACTGCCTTTTTTCCAAAGGGAAAATGTTCTTTTTTTAGAAAAAGGTGCTGTACAGATAATTTCATAGAGTACTAATTGGATATGTTATACTCTTATTAATGGAAAGGACGTGAATTTATGGGGAAAGGTATATTAAAGCATGAAGTAGGTGAACAGGTAGAACTTTTTTTACTAATTAAAAGTTCTACAAAGGGTATTGCAAGTAATGGCAAACCTTTTTTAACCCTTATTCTCCAAGACAAAAGCGGTGAGATAGAAGCAAAGCTCTGGGATGTTAATGAAGAGGATGGAAAGAGCTATGCCCCACAAAGTATTGTGAAAATACTAGGGGATGTACAAAATTATCGTGGGAAAAGCCAGCTTAAAATCCGTCAAATACGCCGGACCGGGCCGTCAGATGGCGTAAAATTGGATGACTTCTTGGAGACCGCACCATTAAGCCAAGAGGAAATGTCAGGTAGACTCACTCAGTATATTTTTGAAATGAAAAATCCCAATATCCAAAGAATTACACGACACTTAATCAAAAAGCATCAGAAGGCTTTTTTAGAGTTTCCTGCAGCCACTAAAAATCATCATGAGTTTGTATCTGGGCTTGCCTTTCATGTTGTGAGTATGCTTGATTTGGCTAAATCGATTGCTATGCTTTATCCAAGCCTCGACAAGGATTTACTATATGCAGGGGTTATCTTACATGATATGGGGAAAGTATTGGAATTATCAGGTCCGATTTCGACGGTCTACACGATTGAAGGAAACCTGCTTGGGCATATTACGATTATGATTAATGAAATAGGCAAAGCGGCTGAAGAACTTGGCATTTCTGGGGAAGAAGTCCTTATACTTCAACATCTTGTTCTGAGCCATCATGGAAAAGCGGAATGGGGCAGTCCTAAACCGCCAATGATTAAAGAAGCCGAAATTCTACATTATATCGATAATCTTGATGCGAAAATGAATATGCTTGACCGGGCACTAGATCGAGTGAAGCCAGGTGAATTTACTGAGCGGATTTTTGCGCTTGATAATCGTTCCTTTTATAAGCCAGCGTTTCATAAATAAAATAACCCTCTTTTGGGTTATTTTTTTTTGCATTTAAAGGGTAATATGAATATTTCCATTTCTAAGGAATATCATGTAGTAAAGAGTGGACAACCACTAAGGGAAGGAGCAAAAAATATGACTATTCCTATTTGGGTATATGCTGTTGTGGTTGGAATTGTAGTAAGTGCACTAATGGCACTGAAAACAGGAAGAGAAGAGCGATTGATGGAAATGGAAAACATTGAGCAGGAAGGCGAAATCTATATGAAACGCCTGGAGAGAGAAAAGGAATTGAAGGAAGAATTAAAGGTTACTGGAGAATAGAAAAGCGGAAGCGCTCGTTTAGAGGCGTTTCCGCTTTTTTCATTTTTTTAATGTGCTGCCGTTGCTGCAGTTGTTTGTGGGTTAAGTGCATCTTTTAAGTCTTTATCACTAACTTTAACATCTGCAGCTTTTAGTTCACGCTGCATAGCTTTATTAATTTCTTCTGTTGTTAATTTAGAGGACTTTACTTGGGTTACGATTTCGTCCTTCATCTCTGCGTATGGTTTTTTCTCTTTTTTGTCTGTTAATTGGATAATATGATAACCAAATTGTGATTTTACTGGAGCACTGATTTCATTGACTTTTAAAGCATAGGCAGCTTTTTCAAAGTCTGGATCCATCTTACCAGTTCCAAACCAGCCTAAATCCCCGCCGTTTGCTTTAGAGCCTTCATCAGTTGAATACTCTTTTGCAACATCTTCAAATTTTGCTCCACCATCAAGCTTTTTCTTCACTTCTTTTGCAGTCTTTTCATCAGCAACAAGGATATGACGCGCCTTAATTTCCGGCTTATAGTTATCGTAATAATCCTTTAATTCTTTGTCCGTTACTTTAACGCCTTTCATTGCAGCTTTTTCCTGCATCATGCCTAACTTCATTGTTTTCTTTAAGTCAGCTTCGCTTTTATAACCATATTGTGCAAGGGTCGTTTCGAAATTTGCACCAAGATCGGTTTTTAATTGATCAATTTTTGCATTTAATTCCTTATCCGTAACCTTGTATTTCTTAGCTAGAACTTTTTCATATACAAGTTGCTGAAGGGCTTGGTCTCCGTATTTATCCTTCATTGTATTGTAAAGTTCTTCCTGAGTTACGTTACCAACTTTGCTCTCTGCCACTGTATCAGAACCGCTTTGATTACATGCAGTTAATGCAAGTACGCCGCCTGCTAATGTAAGGGCTAATAACCATTTTTTCATGATGAAATCTCTCCTAAACCGTAATTTCTTGTCCACAAACTCTACTATAACATAAATGGGAACTCCTGCAAAAATAATACTATGATTATTTTTTTTAAATATTTCAAAAAAGTGAACGTAAAACAATCCAAAAAAAATTGGGAAGTGCCTAAACGAAATGAATTCAGTTTGAATAGTATATCGTAGTAAATGGAAAAGGAGGTATTACGATGAGCCATGGATATGGAGCGGGCTTTGCTCTAATTGTAGTACTTTTCATACTATTAATTATTGTGGGAGCTTCTTGGATTTATTAAGGCCAAATAGTACTTTATGAAGGGAGGGGAATATATGTCTGGTGGAGCAGGTTACGGCGGAGGCTTTGCGTTAGTGGTTGTCCTATTTATTTTATTAATAATCATCGGAGCTTCTTGGGTTTATTAATAAAAATCGCAAACTAAAAGCGATGAGAAAATCTCATCGCTTCTATTTTTTTATTAATACAAATGCCATCGTTTGCGTAGTATTCCCCTTGGTTCATGTATATAAAATTTCCAAATATGAAGATATCAGAAGAATCGTAATTAGGATATTTATAGTACGAAACACCTTATGTTGGTTTTCTTCAGGAATTTCTTTTTGGATACAAAGTGAATTGGTCATTTTATTTACATAAAACAAGATGAAAATTGCTAAGACAATAAAAATGGAGATCATCAATGATTCCCTCCCTGATGTTCGTGTTATGTTTAATACATTATCAAATATTATAAAAAAAAGATAGTCAAAAAGAATGGAAGAATGTTAGGCTCTTAAGGGAACCGCATGAACCAATTAAATTCTAAAGGGAAAAAAGCATAAAAAAATTCCCCTTCTAGGGATTAAAATAGTTTACCCAATGTTTTAAAAGGTTAATAATATACATATACCATATAAAATAATGAAAAGAGGGCGATTGGATGAATGAACAAGAATTACTAGAAAGAATTAAAATCCTTGAATATCACCAAAAACTGTTGCTAAAGTTGCTCAATGATTCAACGCTTGATTTATATAAACTTATTATTGAAAATGGGATATCCGAACAGGAAGTAAAGCTGTTTTATTCTTTATGTAACAAAATGAGCATAAAATTGGAAGAACAAAAAGCGGAGGGATATGTATACTTCCAGCCGCTTTTTCATGAATTATCTGTCTCTTTACCTTCCAATCTTAATATGAGAGCAATAATAAATGCTTGTTTAAAGCAGAAGCTTTATATGCCCCTTTTTCAAGAGTTGGAAAAGTACTTATAGTCCAGTTTTAAACGAGTTCTTGTTCAATATTTTTCGATTTTTTTAGTTTTCCATCTTCTTCAATGAACTTACTTTCAATATTATGAAAAGAACGTTCAAAGATTTCCATGAAATCTTCTCCATAAATATTACGGACAATTGCCATCATTTCAACAATTTCAGGAAACTTCCCGTATAATTCACGAAGCGGCAAAGCTCCAGAAAATACAGCATTACCTTTGGGCTCATAGGTTTCCATTAATTGAAGCAATATCTCTTCTCCTGCATCAGTAAGCTGAATATAAGTATTGCGTTTGTCATTTTCCTTTTTTGAAAACTGAAGTAATCCTCGCTCTTCTAACTTTTTCGAAAAATTAAATGCCGTTGAAACATGCATGACGCCGAACTTCGCCACATCCGAGATGGAGGCACCGTTTAAATGGTAGGCAATCCATAGAATATGATGTTCATTAATATTTAAATCAAAAGGTTTTATCCATTGCTGCCAGTCTTTCTCAATTGCTTTCCACAAGGCTTTACTTAATTGTGCAACTCTCTGAGTAAAAATCATCGCTTCCTTCATTGTAAATTGTTTCTCGGTCATCCCCATTTTCACCTACTTTTTTATTTCTGTATTTTCATTATGCCAATAAAGTAAAAATTAATAAAGATATAAATTCACAAAATTTTTAAAAATTAGAATAATAATCTATTGAATTTTAAATTTCTTTGTTTTTTACCTGAAATGCATCCATTGAATAATAGGAAATTTTAGAATATTTAACTTATAAATCGTTTACTAATTAGTCAGTCAATAATCCCTCTCATTAATCTGTCAGCCCTTGTTCATAGGAATGGACGGGTAAACATATAAATAGTTACAACAATTAGTCGCTTTTTTGAGATTAAATAGGGGGACAAGAAGAATGAAGATGACAGCTCTCATTTTTTTTATCTTTAGTACAATCCTTTTATTGAGTGCAATTAAGGTTTTTTTGATATTAACAAGATCTGGAGTATATCCACCTAAACATATTTTAAAGAAAAGATTTGTTGCACTAGCTGGATGCGGTGGGATCTTCATGCTAATTGCCATAATGATTACTTATTTTTTATAGAGTTATATTAAGAAAAGAACCCATCGGGGGTTCTTTTCTTAATAAGGATCCCGTGCATTATTTTTGAATGACGGAAGGGGATGTTAATTTAGTTCGCTTAACAATTGATTGAGCAATTGGATACAGAATAACCATTGTTACGGTATTGAGTGCTGCAGCTGGTAGAACACCAACTACGAATAATGCTGTGAAAGGAGTGTTACCGGGTAGGCCCACTAAAAAATTAGCTGCTCCCAAAAAGATGGTCCCTGAAATCAGTGTTCCAACAGCAGTTAATATTCCAACACTTACAACAGAATTTCGATACTTTTTTAAAGCTAAAAATAAACCGAAAAAGACTAATGCAGTGATAGGTTTATCAATGATATTGGGGATTTGACCCATTGGGAAAGTTGTTGTTAATGCTGATAGTACTCCAGTCACAACTGCCAAGAGCAAGACACTCTTGATCTCAGGAATAAGAATTATTCCTAAAAACATCATAGCCAGCATCATGTCAGGTTTTATTCCAAGAAAACTTGGCATTACCGTATGCAAGACCACCCCAATCCCCGCCAATAGTGCTAAAATTACAATGTTCTTCGTATTCATTTCTCATCTCTCCTCTGCTATACTAATCTATTTGTTTCTCCTGCAGTGCGCTAGTTGCCTGCAGCGAAAAACCTGTATTCATTATACCATATTAATATAATAATAATAAAGATATAGTTTTCTGATAATTATAAAAATATTTTTTATACTTGTTTATTAATATTTGCAGCCATTTCCTCTAACATGTCAAAAGTATACTCATGTTGATTACTTTTCCATACGGCTCCGAATCCGTCGCCTTTTCCATAACGAGGAATTAAATGCATGTGAAAATGAAAGACAGATTGGCCTGCTTGTTCACCATTATTATTAATGGTGTTTAATCCAATTGGATCAAATTCTTGTTTTAAGGCGTTTGCAATGGCAGGGACTACTTCAAAAAGGTTTCTGGCCATTTCCGGCGTTAATTCATATAAGTTTTCTTTATGTACTTTTGGAATAACCAAAGTATGTCCCTTTGTCACCTGTGTAATATCTAAAAAGGCTAATACATGCTCATTCTCAAAAACTTTTGCAGATGGAATTTCTCCATTAACAATTTTACAAAAAATACAATCGCTCATTCGATACACGATCCCTTCTAAATAGTTTGTATTATTTTACCATGAAATCTAAAAAAAGAAAAAGACAGGATCCGCATGGGATCCTGCCCTCTCGAAGGGGATTGCTTCAATTGGAACGTTCATTAGGAGTGTTCTTTGATAAACACCTCATTTTTCATAGAGTGTTTTTATAAAGAGACATCATTGTTCAAGCTGACCATCCCCTATGTTGTTTTTATATGTTTTACCAACTTATAAAAACAGGTAGCGATCTGCGGTAAACACCTCATTTAATGTTTATTTTTTTAAGATAAACAATGACTTGGTGTACTAGAACTCAAAATGGTTACTGTGCACGCTGTACAAAACAACCATCCCCTTATCTGAAACGAATTGGAAGCTCACTTGTTTGAAATGTAAATTGTCTTTGACAGACACCTCATCTCAAGTTTTGATGAATTTCTTCATCGAAGTAAGTTATTTCCCCTTCGAATATTATGATGTCCGATGTGAAAAGAAATATACAAAAAAAATGATAAAAATTTGAAAACTATTTTTATCAAAGACAATTTGATAAAATAGAAAGCGCAAGCGCCCTGTTCAGCGGCGTATGGCCTGGAGCGCTCCAACTGAGATAAAGGAAACACGAAGAGCGTTAGCGATTCGATGTTGACTTATCGTAGGGCGGAGAGCGAAGGACACTAGCCGTTAGGGCGCTGGAGCTAGAATGTAAACTAAGTTCAAAAACTTATACTATCTTATCAGAAAAAAAGATAATCCTGTTAAGGAAGGACGTTGCAAATGTCTTTATTAATGATTGAAAATCTCGTCGGAGGATATACAAGGAACCCTGTTTTAAAAGATGTTTCCTTTGAAGTAAAGGAACGAGAATTGGTCGGACTTATTGGTTTAAATGGAGCGGGAAAGAGTACAACCATAAAACATATTATTGGATTAATGGAACCGCACAAAGGTTCAGTAAAAATAAATGGTCATACTTTCACAGAAAATAAAGAGGCATATCGTAAATTGTTTACCTTTATTCCTGAAACACCTGTTTTATATGAAGAATTGACTCTTGAGGAGCATTTGAAACTAACAGCAATGGCGTATGGTCTTGATGAGGCCACCTATAAAGAGCGTATAACTTCACTACTGACAGAATTTCGAATGGAAAAGCGGTTAAAGTGGTTTCCAGCCCATTTTTCAAAAGGCATGAAACAAAAGGTAATGATTATGTGTGCGTTTTTAATTCAGCCGTCACTGTATATTGTTGATGAACCATTTGTTGGACTTGATCCGCTAGGAATCCAATCCCTGCTCGATTTAATGAAAAAAATGAAAGATAACGGTGCAGGCATTTTAATGTCCACACATATTTTGGCCACAGCCGAAAGATATTGTGATCGATTTGTGATTCTGCATGAAGGTAAAATCCGTGCAAAAGGGACCCTAGAAGAGTTGAGAGAGCAATTCTCAATGCCAGGGGCTTCTTTAGATGATTTGTATATTCAATTAACAAAGGAAGAAAATTATGTTTGATGAAAAAAAGCTTTGGAAGGACCGAGCAAGCGGTCGAATGAAGGACTTAGGAAGGTATTTACGCTATATTTTCAATGGGCATCTGGTTGTTGTTTTATTATTTTTAATTGGAACGGCTTCATTTTATTATCAAAAGTGGATTGAATCCCTTTCTGAAGGTTTTCCTGCAGAATTAATTATCGCTATTCTGATTGGATCCTTGTTAACATATAGTCCTGTATCTAATTTCCTGCTAGAAGCGGATCAGGTGTTTATACTCCCGCTTGAGGATAAATTGAGAGGGTATTTCCTTCGTTCAGGAGGGGCGAGCCTTGTTTTTCAAGGTTACCTGCTTCTAATGGTATTGGCTGTATTAATGCCCATGTATGCCAAGATAAGCAGTAATGGCTTCCAATCATTTTTCCCTTTTTTAGTGATCCTGTTAGTCTTAAAGGCCTGGAATTTAACAACGAGTTGGCGGATCGATTTTTTTGTCCAAGCTTCTATCCATAGATGGGACATTGTCGTTCGTTATTTAATTAATGCGATATTTACTTATTTGCTATTTAAACAAGCCGATATTTTTATCCTGTTGTTCATTGTGATCGTTTGCGCTTTGTATTACTTTTACTTTTCTGCTCAAACTAAGAAAATGGGCCTTAAATGGGATTTATTAATTAGCCAGGAAGAGAAAAGAATGGCATCCTTTTATCGGCTTGCGAATATGTTTACCGATGTGCCTCAATTAAGGGATACAGTTAAAAGAAGAAAATGGTTAGATCTATTTATTAATCGAATGGCTTTTTCCAGAGATAAGACCTATTTATATTTGTTTTCGAGAGCATTTTTAAGGTCATCGGATTATCTTGGACTTTTTATACGTTTAACAGTAATTGGTGTTCTTGCAATTTATTTTATCTCTTTTGGTGTAGGTCAAATATTACTTGGGATTTTATTCTTATATTTAACAGGTTTTCAGCTTCTTCCACTGTGGAATCATCATCAAAACAAATTGTGGGTAGACTTATATCCTGTTGAACAAAAATATAAAAAAATAGCATTCAACTCTTTATTAATGACCATTTTAGCGATTCAAACAGTCATTTTTTCTTTATTTATAGTAGTGAAGGGCGAATTGTTCATCTCGTTGCTATCCATAATTACAGGAATTGTGTTTAGCTATGTTTTTGTTTATTTTTACGCTAAAAATCGATTGAAAGTATAATCCAGATCCCCTTGAAAATTTAAGGGGATTTTTTTGAAACTATTGAGCGGAGAACTTCGTATGAATGCATAATATTATAGTGGAGGGGTGACCAATGAACGAGTATGAATTAAAGGTTTATGAAGAAGTCGAAGAGTGGAAACGGAAATTAACGAGACGCTCAGGAATGATGAATCGATTATCGAAAAAAGCCCAAGGAAAAATAAATGAATTTATTCCTGAAAAGGTTCACGAAGTAATGACAGATAGTATCAAAGCAATGGTTAAAGCAACGCTGTTCGGTTCGCAAATTACAACGAATAGGGATCAGGCACACGGGTTAACCCTTGCTGAAAAAGATGAATTGGCAGTTAAAAAAATGGCTACTTTTCAAAAGACGGCGATGATTGAAGGGGCGGGGACTGGAGCTGGTGGAATTCTACTTGGGCTGGCTGATTTTCCATTACTGCTTTCCATAAAGATGAAATTTCTTTTTGAAGCAGCTTCTATCTATGGTTTTAATACAAAGGAATATGCAGAAAGATTGTTTATTCTTCATGTATTTCAGCTGGCATTTTCAAGTGAGGAGATTCGAAAAAGTACATTAGCTGAAATTGAAAACTGGGAGACTCGAAAGACTGTCCTAGTGGAAATGGATTGGCGCAAGTTTCAGCAGGAGTATCGGGATTATATTGACCTGGCTAAAATGCTCCAATTAGTGCCGGGTATTGGTGCCTTTGTTGGTGCCTATGCCAATAACAATCTCCTTAAGCATTTAGGTGAAACAGCTATGAATGCCTATCGATTAAGACTGCTGCAAAAATCCCCTGACCCAATTTGAGTCGAGGGGATTTTTTCTTAATCATTACCATGGATGGTAATAGCTGCCACCCCTAATGTTTTTGCTGCAATTAACATTGCTTTTTCATCGATATCAAATTTAGGGTGATGATGTGGGTACCCCGTGTCGTTACCAAGCGGCTTTGCCCCTGTGAAGAAGAATGTACCTGGCACGTTTTGTAAGTAATAGGAAAAATCTTCACCGCCCATTTGGAGTTCGGTTTCTTCAATGTTGGTCACTTCTGCGACTTTCTGTGCACAGGAAGTTAAAAACACGGTTTCTTTCTCCGAATTGACCACAGCCGGATAGCCCCGCACAAATCTAAAGTCATAAGTACTGCCTGACATGGAGCATGTGCCCGCAATTATTCTTTCCATCTCTACTTCGATCAATTGTTGGACGGTCTCATTAAATGTACGAACCGTGCCAATTAGTTTTGCTTTGTCTGCAATAACGTTAAATGCATTTTGTGCGGTGAAAGAACCGATCGTGACCACGGCCGCATCAACGGGATTTACTCTCCGACTGACAATCTGCTGTAGATTTAAGACAATCTGGGATGCAGTTACGATTGCGTCTAGCGTTTTATGCGGCTGGGCTCCATGGCCGCCCTTGCCTTGAATATCAATTTCAAAACGGTCAGCTGCTGCCATTATTGGACCGGTTCGATATTGAATCGTCCCCGTCGGTTCGCTTGCCCATAAATGAGTGCCGAAAATAACATCAACATCTTCCAAACAGCCATCCTCAATCATGGAAATTGCGCCACCTGGTGCATACTCTTCCGCATGTTGATGGATAAATACATAGGTGCCTTCTAATTCCTCTTTTAGTTCATTCAAAGTTTTGGCAAGGACGAGGAGAGTGGCAGTATGGCCATCATGTCCACAGGCATGCATCACCCCGGGGACTAAGGATTTGTACGGAACGTCCTTTTCATCCTGGATGGGCAGTGCATCAAAATCGGCCCGTAGTGCTACTGTTTTACCTGGTTTTTTTCCATAAACCTTTGCAACCACACCATTCCCGCCAACATTCCCTGTTACTTCAATTTGGAGTTTCTCATAAAAAGCCTGAATGAATTTGGCGGTATTATATTCCTGAAAGGATAATTCCGGATGTTGGTGCATAAAGCGGCGGATATCAACCATCTCTTCATAAGACCCTTCTAAGGCTGCAAACAACTTGTTTATCAAATCTATTCCTCCAAACATATCAGTGATATAGAATCTATTTTCAAACTATTTTAACATTTATATCCTCTAAAGTAGATTTTTATAGGCATTTTCTTTATACTTTTTACTAGAATTTCAATTAGATATGAGCAGGAAAGGGTTTGGGGGATGGAACAAAAGAACTACAGGAATTTTTCTTATCTATTTTTTATTTTTGCACTTTTTTGCGCATTGCTTACATCCATCAAGGTTGCAATGAGCAGCGATTTTTGGATCGATGACAAGGTGGCAAGGCTATTTGCACATGTGCCTAAAGCAGTCATTCCATTTTTTATTCAAGTAACAGAAATGGGCGATAAAAAGGGGATTGGGGTTGTTGCCTTACTTGCGTTAGCGTGGTTATTACTTAAACAGAGGAACTACGTTGGTGCGGGTGCCCTTGCCTTATCAGTAGCAATAGGAAATGAAGTTAGTAAGCTTTTAAAGAATCTTTTTGTACGCCCTAGGCCAGACCTTGAACATCTTGTCGATGTGAAAAGCTACAGCTTTCCGAGTGGACATGCGATGGTGGGGATGATTGTTTATTTTATGATTGCGTATCTTCTAATGGAGGAAGCAAAATCAAAGTCAGCAAAGATCACAATCGCGGTTATTACAGCTATCTTACTCTTATTAATAGGTGCAAGCCGAATTGTTTTACAGGTTCATTATCCATCAGATGTCCTTGGAGGCTATGCATTAGGTTATATCTGGGTAGTTATTTGGATTCTAATATATAACTATTTTAAAAAGCGGCAAAATTAAGCAAAGAGGCTGTTCATAGGATCAGCCTCTTTGCTTCGGTTAAATGAGAAACATCGCAGCAATCGTTGTCACAACGAGCCCAATCACCACAGGAAGAAGGTTTCGCCTTGCTAGTTCAAATGGATCGACATTACAGATAGCTGCAGCCGGGATTAACGCCCATGGTACCAGAGTTCCGCCCCCTACCCATATGGCAGAAATTTGCCCGAGTGCCGTCAATGTGGCAGCACCCTTACCGATGGCAATGGCAAATAGGCTGGCAACAGAACCGGCAAGTGAGATTCCGGAAAAGCCTGAACCATCGAGACCAGTGATTGCCCCAACGGTAGTCAGGGTAATCGCCCCAACTTCTTTACTTAATGGGACGATATTAGCGAGAGAAACTCCTAAATCATTGACAATTCCTTGAGAAGCCTTCGGTAAAAAGTCACCAATGATTTTCCCGAATCCGGCATCACCCAAATAAAAGAAAGCAGCAATCGGGATTACCGGACCAAAAACTTTAAAACCAAATTGGAATCCTTCGATTAGATATTGTGTTGTTTTTTCTAAGCCTTTACTTTTATGGCTTGTTAAGGCAATTAATAAAAGTATAAGAATCGAAGTGCCGCCAATTAAAGCTGTGGCATCGCCGCCTGCTAAATCAAGAATGGACATCGCCGCAACGTCTGCAGCAAATAATAAGGGTACTAATAGGGCGAAAAAGCGTTTTTGAGCAAGTGATAGAAGCGCAGGCTGGTCAGTGCCACCAGCAGGCGAATCCGCGCTTTCGGAAGTTGTCGTTTTTAGAATTCCCCGCTTCATATCCCTTTTTAAGAAGTAGAATGCGGTTACAGTTGTAACAAGACCCATAATAAACACTAATGGAATGCTGGCATTAATCACGTCTTGAATGGGAATACCCGCTGCATCTGAGGTTAGTTTAGGAGCAGCTTGAATGACAAAGTCACCAGATAAAGCGATACCATGACCAAACAAGTTCATTGCCATGGCTACGCCAAGAGCTGGCAGTCCAGCGCGAATCGCAACTGGAAGAAGGACGGCACCTAAAAGTGCAACAGCAGGGGATGGCCAGAAGAACCAGGATATAATCATCATAAGAATTCCTATTGTCCAATAGGCGAGTGTTGGGTTGCGGATTAGTTTTCGAAATGGTGAAATCATCACATCATTAATTCCAGTTACCGTTAAAGTATTGCTCATGGCAACAATTATTGAAATAACAAGAATAGTAGATAATAATTCAGTAATCGCATAACTGAAACTGTTGAAAATACTGCTTATTGAATGGCTTAACGACCCGGTTGCAGTGATAGCAATTAGGAATATCCCGACGATACATACAATGGATGTGTCCCTTCTCATGACCATAAATCCAATGATAAGAACAATAAAGGTCACATAGATCCAATGAAGAGCAGTAAGCTCGACAACCATGTATTTCCCTCCTCTCTATCATCCAGGGAGGGCTATAGCCCTGTTGGATGTAATACAGAATATGAAAATTGCATCAAGAGGTGAGCGGAATTAGTGAAAAAATTATTGGGGAAATGCCTGCAGATTTAACAAATTTAAAAACGAAAAAACGACTTTTTTTTGACAGTTAATATCGTTAGCTATACACAAATAGGATAAATAGATATAGTAAATACAGTTTAATAAGAATGAGTAAGTTTTAAATTTATGCTATATATATTAAAATTGACAACAGACACGTTTTTGAAAGGTGGACAACACTAATGACAAGACCAATTAATGAAACATTATTAAAAGCAGCCAGAGGCGAAAAAACCGATCATGTACCTTTATGGTATATGCGTCAAGCTGGCCGTTCGCAGCCAGAGTACAGAGCGATTAAAGAAAAGTATTCCTTATTTGAAATTACACATCAGCCTGAGCTTTGTGCTTATGTAACGCGCTTGCCTGTTGAACAATATAACGTCGATGCTGCGATTTTATATAAAGATATTATGACGCCGCTCCCAGCAATTGGGATGGAGGTAGAAATAAAAGGAGGGATTGGACCTGTTATTGACAATCCAATTCGTTCTTTAGCAGATGTTGAAAAACTAGGTGAAATTAATCCTGAAGAGGATGTCCCTTATGTATTGGACACGATTAAATTATTAACACAAGAGCAGTTATCCGTACCATTAATCGGTTTTTCGGGTGCTCCATTTACCCTTGCCAGCTATATGATTGAAGGCGGTCCTTCCAAAAACTATAATAAGACAAAAGCGTTTATGTACACCGAGCCAAAGGCGTGGTTTGCACTTATGGATAAGCTCGGCGACATGATCATTACATATGTGAAGTCGCAAATTAAAGCTGGTGCAAAGGCTATTCAGATTTTTGATTCATGGGTGGGGGCTTTAAATGTAGAGGATTATCGGTATTTCATTAAGCCCATTATGAATCGTATTTTTGTTTCATTAAAAGAGGAAAATGTTCCATTAATTATGTTCGGCGTCGGTGCTAGTCATCTTGCTTTAGAATGGAATGACCTGCCACTGGATGTTGTTGGGTTGGATTGGCGTCTGCCGATTCACCAGGCAAGAGAAATGGGTATTAACAAAGCTATTCAGGGGAATCTTGACCCGGCTATTCTGTTAGCTCCATGGGAAGTCATTGAGGAAAGAGCGAAAGCTATTTTAGACCAAGGAATGGAACAGGATGGCTACATTTTTAATTTAGGGCACGGTGTATTCCCTTCAGTTAACCCTGAAACGTTGAAAAAATTAGCTTCATTTGTCCATGAGTATTCTGCATCAAAATTAAGTCGTTAATTTCCCATCTTAAGTTTAAAATTGGTAAGCAGTCCAATTTTTTGGCACAATAATATCGGCTGCTTTATAATGGGTCATTGAGGGCAACACAGCTTTTAATGGCCCGGACCCAAATGATTTTTTTAAATGGGAAAAAGCGAATAGATTTGAAAATGAGGTGCGAACATGACAAAAAAGAAAATGGGCCTGTTAGTAATGGCTTACGGGACTCCATATACATTAGATGATTTAGAGGGATACTATACCCATATTCGACACGGCCGAAAGCCAACACCAGAAATGATCGAAGAACTTCGTGGCAGGTATGAAGCGATTGGCGGGATATCTCCGTTAGCTAAGATTACCCTTGAGCAAGCAGAAAAACTCGAAGAACATCTAAATAATATTCAACAGGAAATAGAATTTAAAATGTATCTTGGCTTAAAACACATCACTCCTTTTATTGAAGATGCAGTGAAACAAATGGATGCTGACGGCATCGAAGAGGCTATCAGTATCGTTCTTGCTCCTCATTTTTCAACTTTCAGCATAAAGTCCTACAATGGAAGAGCTTTAGAAGAAGCAGAAAAATTGGGTGGAAAGTTAAAAATCAGAACAATTGACAGCTGGTATCAAGAACCAAAGTTTATTGGATACTGGGTTGATAAGGTAAAAAAAGTCTTTTTAAGGATGCCGCAAGAGGAAAGGGACGAGGCCGTCCTGATTGTTTCCGCACATAGTCTGCCTGAGAAAATCCTCCAGTTTGGTGATCCATATCCGAGCCAATTGCAAGAAACAGCGGACTTAATTGCTGAACAGGCGGGAATACAAAATTATGTGGTTGGCTGGCAAAGTGCCGGACAAACTCCAGAACCTTGGCTTGGCCCGGATGTTCAGGATTTAACTCGGGATTTATATAATGAGTATCATTATAAAGCGTTTGTTTATGCACCTGTAGGGTTTGTATGTGAACACCTTGAAGTGCTTTATGATAATGATTATGAATGTAGAAAAGTGACGGAAGAAGTGGGTGCAAGTTACTACCGCCCAGAAATGCCAAATGCAAAGGAAGAATTTATTGATGCATTGTCGACCGTCGTTCTTAAGATGGTTACTGAGTAAGATTCAGATTAGTGGAAGAAGGTGAGTACCTTGGCGGAAGAAAAACATAAGATTATCATCATTGGGGGAGGAATTGCTGGGCTCACATCAGCTTTTTATCTTCAAAAAGCAATTCAGGAACATAATCTCCCCATTGAGATCCAACTAATCGAAGCTTCACACCGTCTCGGAGGCAAGATGCAAACTGTTATCAGGGATGGTTATACAATTGAGAGAGGGCCGGATTCATTTTTAGCCCGAAAGACAAGTATTACTAGGTTAGCAAGGGAAGTGGGGATGGAGGATCAATTAGTCCATAATTCCACGGGAAAATCATTCGTGTTAGTTAACGAGAAACTTCATTCAATGCCCGGTGGTTCGATCATGGGAATTCCAACCGAAGTAGGACCTTTTCTTACCACAGGTCTTTTTTCTATTCCCGGCAAACTAAGAGCTGCGGCAGATTTCATTTTACCTCGGTCCGAAAGCGGAAAAGACCAATCATTGGGAGAGTTCTTCAGAAGAAGGCTAGGCGATGAGGTGGTCGAGAATTTAATTGAACCATTATTATCAGGGATTTATGCGGGTGATATTGATCAATTAAGTCTCATGTCCACTTTTCCGCAATTCTATGAGGTAGAACAGAAATACAGAAGCCTGATCATTGGGATGAAAAAATCTGCCCCTTCACAACCCAAAAAACCTGAAAATAATGAAAAAGTTAAAGGTGCCTTCTTAACATTTAAAACTGGGCTTCAATCATTTGCTGAAGCCATAGAAGCAAAGTTAGACAAAAGGTCAATTTTAAAAGGGCACCGTGTAGACAAAGTCACTAAAGATGGGAATAAGTATGAAGTTTATCTCAATAATAGGGAAACATTGGTTGCTGATAGCATTATTGCGGCGACGCCTCATAAAATAACGCAAGCGATGTTTTCAGAATATAGTTTTTTTGATCCGTTAAAATCGGTCCCTTCTACATCAGTAGCAACAGTAGCTTTAGCATTTCCTAAAGAAGCAGTGAAAAATGATATTGATGGAACAGGCTTCGTTGTTTCTAGAAATAGTGACTATTCAATTACAGCATGTACTTGGACCCATAAAAAGTGGGCTCATTCTACTCCAGAAGGGAAAGTGCTGCTCCGCTGTTATGTTGGGAGGTCTGGAGATGAAACAATCGTCGACCTTTCAGATGATAGAATTATAAAGATTGTCTTAGATGATTTGAAAAAAACCATGGATATCACGATGAATCCGGATTTTGCAATCATTTCCCGATGGAAAAATTCCATGCCACAATATACGGTGGGTCATAAGCAAAGGTTAATAGACATTGATAAGCAATTGAAAACGGAATTACCAGGTATATTTTTAGCAGGGTCTTCCTATGGCGGTGTTGGTCTACCAGATTGTATTGACCAGGGTGAGGCCGCAGTTAAAGACGTCCTTGATTATTTAAAAAGAAAAGATACCTCAACAGGAGCTGTTCATAAATAACAGCTTCTTTTTTCTGCTTGCAAACAGGTATGAATCGATGTATACTCTAAAAGTATTAACTGACCAAATTACTCAATCAGTCACTTTTTGTGATTTTGATTAGTAGAAATTATTGGAGTATCAATGAGATATTCCATACTTTTTTGAAAGGAAATGACTAAATGAACAAAATGGTCATAAATATAAAAGGAGGCATCATAAGTGAAAAACATATTGTTTAAGGAAGAGCTCCTTGCGATTCTAAGAAATAAAAAATTGTTAATCCCGATTATTGCTGTCATGTTTGTACCAGTATTATATGCGGGAATGTTTTTGTGGGCATTCTGGGACCCCTACGACAAACTGGATGATCTTCCCGTTGCCATTGTAAATGAAGATACAGGGGCAACGCTGGATGGGAATCATCTGAAGCTTGGCGATGAATTAGTTTCAAAGCTTAAGAAAAATAAGCAATTTGGTTTTGAGTTTGTAAATAAAGAAGAGGGCTATCAAAACTTAAAAGATCAAAAGTATTATATGGTCATTGAAATACCGAAAAGCTTTTCTAAAAACGCAACGACATTATTGGATGAGCAACCGGAAAAGTTGGAATTAATCTATACCCCTAACGAAGGGTATAACTTCCTGTCCGCTCAAATTGGCGGCACAGCTATAGAAAAAATAAAAACAGCGGTGGCTGAAAAAGTTACGGAAACGTATGCTGAAACTATGTTTGACAAAATCAGTGAGCTAGCCGATGGTGTTGTGAAGGCAAGTGATGGTGCCGGTCAATTAAGTGCGGGTACGCTTGACCTTGATTTAGGTTCTAAGGAATTAAATAAAGGACTGGCGACACTTGCAGAGAAATCAATTGAGTTTAACGATGGAATGAAGTCAGCGGATGCAGGTTCTAACAAGCTTGCGGTTGGTTCGAAGGAACTATATAACGGGCTGGCAACTTTAGCAGATAAGTCAATTGAATTCGACAATGGTGTGAAAGAAGCCGCTACAGGTTCCAGGCAAGTAGCAACAGGTTCAACAGAGCTGAAAAACGGACTAGCAAAAGCGGATGCCAATCTACCGTTGCTAATTGCAGGAACGAAAGAAGCATCAGCAGGTGCCGAACAATTAAAACGGGACCTTCCCGCAGGGATTGCTTCAGGGATTGAAAAGGAATTAACTGGAAGTGTCGGAGAACTTAATGCGGGCATCGATCAATTTCAATCACAGCTAACGACCACATTAGCGTCCCAAATAGCTGATCAAACGATTTCTCAACAAACAGAGAAAATGCAGAAATTAGCCCAAACCTTAATTGAAAATAAAGTAGACCCTGCACTCGTGCAAGGAATAATGGCTAATGAGCAAAAAAATGCACCAACAAAAGAACAGGTAGAAAAGCAAATTTTATCACAACTTAGCCCTAAAATAGATGCAGGCTTTAATCAATTTAAAACAGGGGTAGATGGCAAATTAGCAGGATCATCAAAGGGATTGGAAGATAAAATTAAAGCACAAACAACCCCTTATTTTGATCAATTGATCACAGGCATTGGTAAAATTAATGGCGGTCAACAGGAACTACAAAAAGGGATTCATGATTTATATGTTGGTTCATCAAAATTAGCTGATGGCACCAATAATCTTTCTGCCGGGATGAGTCAACTGGCAGCTGGTGCTGATAAAATTACAACTGGAACAGGCAAATTAGCCACAGGTTCCGGTAAGTTGAAAGCAGGTGCCTCTGACCTTACAGATGGAATGAATCAATTAACAGGCGGTGCTTCTGCTCTAACATCCGGCGCCGGTCAATTGGCTAAAGGTTCCGGTCAGTTAAAAGACGGTACATCCAAACTTTCTAATGGGGCAAAAGAATTAGCTGATAAGTTATCTGATGGAAGCAAAGAAGTGGCCAAAGTCCACTCCGATGAAAAGACCTATAATATGATGGCCGACCCAGTCAAGCTGGATAAAGAAAAAATTAATCATGTTCCAAACTATGGAACCGGTTTTGCACCATATTTTCTTTCTTTAGGTTTGTTTGTTGGTGCACTGCTTCTATCCATCGTCTTCCCACTTCGTGATACTGCGGTTGCTCCAGCCAATGGATTTAACTGGTTTTCTAGTAAGTTTTCTATCATGGCTGGGATTGGAGTATTTCAAGCGCTACTGGCAGATGTGATTCTTCTTGGTGGGTTAGGTCTCGATGTACAAAGCGTACCCAAATTTATTCTTTTTTCGATCATGACGAGCTTAGCGTTTATTGCTTTAATACAGCTCCTTGTATCGGTATTCGCTGATGCAGGACGCTTTATTGCGATTGTTATCTTAATTTTACAATTGACCACTAGTGCGGGAACCTTCCCACTTGAATTAATCCCGAACTTCCTACAGCATTTTAATGCCATTCTGCCAATGACCTATTCGGTACAAGGCTTTAAAGCAGTGATATCAAGTGGGGACTTCAGTTTCATGTGGCAAAATTTCATGATTTTATTAGGTTATTTGATTGCATTCTCTTTAGGAACAACCGCATATTTTACCATTAGATATAATCATAAATATAGACACCAAATGAGTGAATAAGAATGAACAAAAACCAGCCGTAAAGTTCGGCTGGTTTTTGTTCATTCATGAAAAGATAGAGTATATTAGGTATATAAACTTTGAATGGGAGGAATTTAATTGAAACTCACTGTGATTGGTTTTTGGGGAGGCTATCCGAAACAGAATGCGGCTAGTTCCGGTTATTTACTTGAACATGAGGGATTTCATCTCTTAATTGATTGTGGGAGTGGAGTCCTTAGTAAGCTCCAAAACATTATTCAACCCGAAGCACTTGATGCTGTTTTACTTTCGCATTATCACCCCGATCACATCGCGGATATTGGTGTCCTGCAGCATGCGAGATTAATCCAAGGGTTTTTAGGAAAGAAGACTCCAAACCTTCCCCTATATGGTCATGAGCTCGATCCAAATGAATTTAGTAAATTAACCTATAAAGAGATTACAAAAGGTGTTGCTTATCATCCTGGTGAGATACTCACAGTTGGTCCATTTCAAGTCTCATTTTTAAAAACAGATCACCCGGTCCCTTGCTATGCAATGAGAATTGAAGCGGCTGGAAAAGCGATTGTCTACACTGCTGACAGTTCCTTTAAGGATGAATTCATTGAGTTCGGTCAAAATGCTGATCTATTATTGTGTGAATGCAACTTTTATGGACACCAGGACGGAAAGTCAGCAGGACATATGAACAGTATCGACGCCGGAAACTTTGCGCAAAAAGCTGGTGTTAAAAAATTAATTCTTACACATTTACCTCATTATGGGTCAGTATCTGAGTTAATTACTGAGGCATCTAATGAATTTACTGGTATAATTATGCTTGCAGAAGAATTTCAAACTATTTCACTATAAGAAGGGGTAGTAAACAATGTTATTTATCGATAATAAAGGAATTACCGATCCGCAGATAAATTTGGCAATTGAAGAGTATGCTCTGAAGAATCTTGATATAAATGAAACGTATTTATTATTTTACATAAATGAACCATCGATTATTATTGGCAAAAATCAAAATACAATTGAAGAAATTAATACGGATTATGTAGAGGGTAATGGAGTTAAAGTTGTCCGCAGGCTGTCTGGCGGTGGAGCGGTTTATCATGATCTGGGCAATTTAAACTTTAGCTTTATTACCAAGGATGACGGGGAGAGTTTCCATAATTTCCGTAAATTCACAGAGCCAGTTGTCACCGCATTAAAAAAATTAGGCGTAAATGCGGAATTAAGCGGCAGAAATGACATTGAGGTTGGAGGACGAAAAATCTCCGGTAATGCCCAATTTTCAACGAAGGGCAGAATGTTTAGCCATGGTACGCTAATGCTTAATTCAGAAATAGATAACGTAGTCTCAGCGTTGAAAGTTAAAAAAGATAAAATTGAATCAAAAGGAATTAAATCAGTCCGCAGCCGAGTTGCCAATATTTCTGAGTTTCTCACTGAAAAGTTAGATATCAGTGAATTCCGGTCTCTACTTTTAAAGAATATTTTTGAAGGACAAGAAGGAATTCTCGAATATGTTCTGACGGAAGAGGATTGGGAAAAGATCCATCAGTTATCGAAAGAACGCTATCAAAACTGGGAATGGAACTATGGAAGGTCACCAAAGTTTAATTTGCAGCATTCTCATCGTTTTCCTGTAGGCTCAATTGATGTTCGTCTTGAAGTAAATAAAGGGGTCATCGAAAATTGTAAAATCTATGGCGACTTTTTTGGCGTGGGTGAGGTAAGTGAGATTGAGGATAAATTAATAGGCGCACGTTACGAAAAAAATGAAATCGAGAAGACACTTGCCGATATTGACACGACCCACTATTTTGGAAATGTAGCGAAAGATGAGTTTTTAAATCTTTTATATTAAGAAGAGAAACACAGCATTTTAACGCTGTGTTTTCTTTTTTTGTCTGAACTTTCTAGTATTATACTTGAATAGATGCATTACTTTTAATATAATATATTTAGAAAATTGTTACTATTTTGTGAATGAGTGTTCATTCATCTCAGGGGGAGAACAATGAATCTTTTAACACAGTTTAAAGAAACTGCCATGAACTATGCCGCCAAACCAGCCTATTATTTTATGGATCAATCTTGTACTTATGCTGAATTAGAAGGTGCGATTACAAAATTTGCATCGGGTCTCCAAAAATTAGGAGTAAAACAAGGGGATCATATTGCATTGTTGTTAGGTAACTCACCACACTTTGTGATCAGCTTGTACGGAACGTTACGGTTAGGGGTAACAGTAATTCCCGTGAACCCGATTTATACTGCTGATGAAATCGGCTATATATTGAATAACGGTGACGTCAAGGCAGTGATTGCGCTCGACATGGCCATCCCATTAGTAGAAAAAATGCACACGTTCCTTCCAAAAATAGAGCACTATATTTTTTGTGAAACAGACCCAAATAGCAGGGTTGAATCGAAATTTGAGAGCTTATCAGCTTCTTCAAAAATGAAATCGTTTGCAGAAGTGGTCACTTCTGGTGAAATAACCTTTATGGGACCGGAGCTTAAAGATGATGATACAGCCATTATTCTTTATACCTCAGGGACAACAGGCAAACCAAAAGGTGCAATGTTAACCCATAAAAATTTGTATAGTAATGCTAAAGATGTGGGCCAATATTTGAAAATGAATTCAGATGATAAAGTAGTAACGGTTCTGCCAATGTTCCATGTCTTCTGCTTAACAGTTGCTCTAAATGCACCCTTATTAAGCGGTGCAACACTATTAATTGCACCTAAATTTAGTCCAAGGGAAATTTTTGAGTTAATCAAAGAAAATCAGGCCACAGTTTTTGCAGGTGTGCCGACCATGTATAATTTTCTCTTTCAAAACCCTGATGGAAAAACTGAGGATCTGAAATCCTTGCGGTTATGCATTTCAGGAGGTGCATCGTTACCTGTTGCTCTCTTGAAGAACTTTGAACAAAAATTTAATGTTGTTGTATCTGAAGGTTATGGTCTATCAGAAGCTTCACCTGTTACTTGCTTTAATCCGCTTGATCGACCGCGCAAACCTGGTTCAATCGGAACATCAATACTTCGTGTTGAAAATAAAATCTTTAATGAGTTGGGTGAAGAAGTACCCGTTGGCGAGGTCGGGGAACTTGTCGTTCGTGGTCCTAATGTAATGAAGGGATATTATCAAATGCCTGAAGAAACGGGTGCCGCTATTCGTAATGGCTGGCTTCATACTGGTGATCTTGCAAGAATGGATGAAGATGGATACTTTTATATTGTCGATCGAAAAAAGGATCTCATCTTAGTTGGAGGATATAATGTCTATCCACGTGAAGTAGAGGAGGTCATTTATAATCATTCTGATGTGGTAGAGGTGGCCGTACTCGGCGTTCCTGACCCAAATCTCGGTGAAGCTGTTAAAGCCTATGTTGTCAGCAAGAATCCACAGCTAACCGCAGAGCAATTACTGATATATTGCAGTCAGCATTTGGCTAAATATAAGGTTCCTTCATCAATTGAATTTATTGAAGAACTGCCTAAGAATACAACTGGGAAAATTTTAAGAAGGGCCCTAAAGGTTCAGGTAGAACAAACTGTAAGTAAGTAAGTTTTATATAAAAATCGAAACATGGTTTATTGTAGCCATGTTTTTTATTTTATTTTTACTGAATATTTGTTAATATTTATATTTACATGAGCGAACGCAACAAGGGGGAAGAGAGTTGTCGGATCTAGTAATTAGTAGAGAATCGTCGGAATTTAAAAAAGGTATTCAAGCAGGGATAAGCATTGGCATTGGCTATTTTCCGATTGCGTTGACCTTTGGCCTTCTTGCTAAAACTTCAGGACTATCCATATATGAAACAGTTTTAATGAGTCTGATTGTGTTTGCAGGTGCCTCCCAATATATTTCACTAAGCCTTATCGCCTACGGGACAGGAATATTTGAAATTATCTTAACAACCTTCATTGTAAATATTCGGCATTTTCTAATGAGTACCTCATTGAATGAAAAAGTGGAGGAGGACCATCTCCTTAATAAGTTGATTTATTCGTTTGGCATTACAGATGAAACATTTTCAGTTGTCGCCACTAAAGAGGGAAAGGCGGCAACAGGCTTTTTATTCGGTGTTATTTCGGTTTCTTATTTGAGTTGGGTAGTTTTTTCCGGGCTGGGTCATTTGATTGGGGCAGGCCTCCCCAAAACACTACAGGAAAGCATGGGGGTCGCGCTATATGCGATGTTTATTGGACTCCTGGTCCCCTCGATGAAAAAAAGTGTAAAAGTAGTTTTTTTGGCGATACTTGGTGCCATCTTTAATTCTATTTTTACAATAGGTCATTTCATGGCTCAAGGCTGGGCAATTGTTACAGCTACCCTGTTATCAGCCATAATCATCGAAATAGCTGAAGTAATAAAAATGAGAAATCGGAGTGTTCATCATGAAGACTGAAATAGTTTGGATGATTCTTGGTATGGGATTAGTTACCTATATTCCACGGATGATACCTTTCGTTTTATTTAAAGGGAAAGAACTCCCTCCTTTTATTCAAGGGGTATTAAAAAATGTACCTTATGCCACTTTAGGGGCATTAATTTTCCCTGCGATTCTCTTTATTCAAAAGGATGATATTTGGTATGGGGGATTAGGAGCTGCAGCTGCCTTTGTCGCTGCCTTTTTGGGAGCCAACGTCATAGTTGTTGTCCTCGGTTCAATCGCTATCCTGTCCCTATATTCCTATTTTATGTAAGCAGGTATTTAAAACCGGCTTTTGTTTTTGTTCTAATTTGCCCTTTTTTAACTAAACTAAGTATAGAGAGTTTGTACACAAAGGGGGAAAAAACATGGTAAGGAAAATGGGAGTCTATGCGGTTTTGGGCTACATTCTATATGGCTTATTTTTTTATTGGTATTTATTCTATTTCGCGGATACAAACCTGCCGTTTGAATATGAGGGGTCTAAAGCTGACCCGTCGACATTTTTAAATGGAAGGGAACTTATGCTGAGTGAGGAGTATTCCAAAATAAGAAACCTCCTTTTTTTCTTATCTACTCCGTTTGAATGGCTATTTTATTTCTTAATTTTATTATTCGGATTTTCAAAGGCGTTCAAGAACTGGGCAGAAAACTCTTCAAAGTATAAGTTGCTTCAAACAGCTATTTATCTTATTTGGTTATCTTTTTTCGCTTATTTGGCGACATTCCCTTTAAGCTATATTAGTTTTTCTTTATCAAAAACGTATAATATTTGAACCCAAAGCTTCGCTTCCTGGATGAAGGATGAGTTGATCGACTTTTGGCTTAATTATGGGACTTGGCTGATTATTGTCCCGGTATTATACTGGCTAATGAAGAAAAGTCAAAAGAGATGGTGGCTTTATGGTTGGCTTTTATCCATACCGTTTACATTGTTTATGATGTTTCTCCAGCCAGTCGTAATTGATCCGTTATACCATGACTTTTATCCATTAAAAAATAAAGAATTAGAAACAAAAATTTTGACTCTGGCTGATAAGGCTGAAATTCCGGCACAGCATGTATTTGAAGTAAATATGTCAGATGAAACGAATGCTTTAAATGCTTATGTAACGGGGATTGGCACTAATGCTCGAATTGTTCTGTGGGATACAACATTAAATAAACTAACTGATAGTCAAATTTTATTTATAATGGCTCATGAAATGTGCCATTATGTCGAGAAACATATTTATTTTGGAATCGCTGGCTATTTGCTGATTTCACTGCTGGGATTGTATTTGACCTATAGGATTATGAATTGGGTAACAAAACGCTGGGGAAATGAGTTGAAAATCTCAGACACAAGAGATATCCGCTCTCTGCCATTATTTTTTATGGTCCTATCGATTCTCTTGTTTGCTGCAAGTCCAATAACCAATTTTACTTCTCGTTATCAAGAAACACGGGCCGACAAATATGCGATTGAAATGACCAAAAATCCAGAGGCAGCCATCACATCTTTCCAGGAGTTAACCCGCTCTGGTTTAAGTCAAGTGAACCCGCCGCTTTTGGTGAAGATTTTCAGGTACACTCATCCTTCCATGCTCGACAGGATATCGATGCTTGAAGATTATGAGGTCAAACATAGAAATAAATGATAATAATGGCAAAAAAAGAGCAGTAGACGTTTCTGTCAACAGCTCTTTTTTTGCCATTGTTCGTTACCAAATAAAAAGCCGTCAAACTTAGACGGCTTAAAAAAATGTTAGGTCCCAAATCGTTTGTTGATTTCTTTGAGCTGTCCGGACAGATGGATAAATGACTTTTTATCTCGACCATCAATCGCCAAATCAATTTTCCGTAATAATTTTTCTTTTTCAACTGTCAGTTGAATTTCGGACAACAGCATTTCGATGTACAAATCTTGGACGAAGTTCTCTTTCAGACGATTTCGTTTCATGGCACCAAGTTTCATTAATTCCGTGTATGATTTTTCATTCATGAAAATCACCTCTGATGCTTTTTAAAATTATATGGTTTTTTTTGAAGAATATCATTAGTTTTTATAATTCTCTGATAAATATTTCTTTTCCGTAAATTTTGTGAATAAATTAAGAACAATTCAGAAAAGTGGAGGAATTAAAAACCAGTAGTGGTAAGATATGGTGGGTATAATATAAAGGAGTTGAATGTGTTGAAGCATCCGCAAATTGAAGAATATGAAATAAATACGTGTACGATGTTTGTAGAACCAGTTGTATATGGTGGTAAAGTTTATTCACGTGCTGTAGAAGTAGAAGATGAATTTTTATCTCCCTTTAAACCACTGGATATTATCAAAAAAGGCTGTAGTTATTTTGGTGTCGATTACGAAAGCAGGAAAAGGGGAACAAGACAATTAATTGGCTATGATCGAAAAATCCCAATTGTTATTGAAGCAACTAACCACATCTATTTTTTTCCAACTGCATCGCCGCTAGTTCCGGAGTGTATATGGATTTCGCTTGGGCATATTGAGAGTTATCGCCGGGTATCCTCAAAAAAAACAATGGTTTTATTCCGCAATAAACAATCCTATATTTTTCCAGTTTCTATCTGTACAATTGAGGGGCAAATGTTAAGGACCTCATTACTAAAAACAAAACTTTTGCAAAGAATAGAAAGTAATGGGAAAAAGACAATTTATACGCCAAACGAGCCCCAGATGTTTAATGCCTTGGAAAGATCCAATGATTATGGTGATGATTTTTATCCGAACGACCCGAAATAAGTGGTACGAATTTCAAAACTATTAGCGGGACAGATGTTTTTTTAATAAATAGGCCTCCATTAATTCTTGGACCTTGTTGCGGATTCTTGGATTAAAGTAATTATGGTTTTCTTCATAGCCTTTATAAATAAACCTGTACAGTGTAAAAGCATCGTCCCGTTTTGTTTCAATTACCTGAAGTTTATTTTTTTTCATATATAGTTTAACCTCAGCCAATTCCCTCTGGATTTCCTTCATCGTTTCTTCAATCAAATCCAAATATGGTTGTTTTAATTTAAACGGACTATTTTCTATGACGGTTATATCCCGGTTTAAGATAATTAGAACCATTGGTAAATACATAGCCTTTTCCATTATATCTCGATCATCATCGGGGATTCTGGTCATTTTTTCATTCACACCTTTCATCGATCACGAACAAACGTTCCTCTTTATTTTACAAAAAAGAACCTTCAAAAGCAATAGTGCATTACATTTACAAAAACTCGTCATTTGGCGAGTTTTATTTATTGAAATGTTCCGTTGATATATGAGAAAGTTTTTATTAATAGAAGGATATCTGATAGGGGAAAATGAATTAAATGAAGAAACCACTAAAAAGATACATCAGTCATATATACAGGAGAATAAAAAACATGAATGAATAGGTGATTAACAATGAGATCTGATAAACATCAAGTAAAGAAAAAAAGAAGATGGCCATCCGTTTTATTAGTATTCCTACTGCTAATCGGGGCAGTGGCAGGTTATGCATATTTTCAATACCAGCAGGGTGTAAACCAATCGTTAGGAAAAATGGATAAAAAAGCTTCAAATGTTGTCTATACCTTCAAAGGACAAAAGGATCAGTACGGAGGTACGAATATCCTCTTGCTTGGAAGTGATGCAAGGGGGAAGGAAACGTCTCGTGCAGATACGATAATGATTGTTCATTATAATGAAGACAAAGGGACCTTTAAGTTAACTTCAATTATGAGGGATAGTTACCTCGAGATTCCCGGGCATGGGAAGCATAAAGTTAATTCCGCATTTGCACGCGGCGGACCAGAATTAATGAGACAAACGATTAAGCAAAATTTTGATATTGACCTTCAATACTATGTCATAGTGGATTTTCAAGGCTTTGTACAACTTATAGATGAGGCATTCCCGAATGGGGTCGAGATAGATGTTGAGAAAAAAATGTCTAAAAATATTGATGTAACTTTAGAGCCAGGTCTGCAAAAATTAAATGGAAAGGAAATGCTTGGATATGTTCGCTACCGTCATGATGCCATTGGTGATTTTGGAAGGGTAGAACGCCAACAAAAGGCAGTAAAGGCGATTGGAGATCAATTGATGGGTTTACAAACAATTCCAAAACTTCCTAAGCTAATTGGAGTCGTCAAGCCTTATGTGAATACAAATATGAACACTTCAGACATAACCTTTATGGCGAAGGATTTCTTTTCGAAAAACCGTGGAACTATTGATACGTTACGGATTCCTGTCGAAAATAGCTATTCAGATGCTCGAATAGCTGGGGAGGGAGCAGTATTAGATATCAATGTCCAAAAAAATAAAGAAGCCCTCCATCAATTTATTACAAAATAATCATTGACAGAGCTAATTAGTAAAGGCTATTTTGCATAGATTGTTGTTTTTCGTATACGTTCATCAACCCGTATAACTTGATGTATCGTGGCATCTTTTCGTAAGAACATTTGCGAAAATTGCCCAGAAACTTAGTTTAGGACGCTTATAATATTCGAAAAGCAACCAAGTTTACGAAAAGAGCCTTAGTAAAAAAATGAGGAGAAACCGGATGGATATGGAATCACTAAAAGCGTGGTTTACGCTTGAACATATTATGAGTCTTATTCAAGAATATCGATCCCTAGGCCCCATTCCAGGGATATTGCTTATTATCATTGAAGCGTTCCTGCCATTTCTCCCATTGTTTTTATTTGTAATGGCTAATGCCAGTGCCTTTGGACTTTGGTTAGGATTTTTGTACTCATGGCTTGGAGCCTGTATCGGAGCATTGCTCGTATTTACGCTAATTAGAAGGTACGGGCAAAAAAGGTTATTATCCTTTTTGCCAAGGCACCCTCAGGTCCGTAAGTTAATGGACTGGGTAGATCGTCATGGTTTTGGCCCGCTCTTTTTACTGCTTTGTTTTCCATTTACACCCTCGGCTGTTGTAAACATTGTCGCTGGTCTTTCCAAAATTCGATTTTCCCAATACATGCTTGCCGTGTGTATTGGGAAAATGGTGATGATTTTCACGATTAGTTTCGTTGGCTATGATATTCAATCCTTGCTGACGAAGCCTCTTCGGACTGTTGTAGTATTGCTTATTATATTCATTCTGTGGTTTGTAGGCAAAAGAATTGAAAACCGAATGAATAAGGGCACGGAAACTGACCATAATGGTGAAATAGATAGAAACTATAAGCAGGAGAAACGGAGGAGCTTTAATGAAGATTGAATGGAAAAAGGAAGGTATCGAATGGGCTAAGGCTTTTGCGATTGGAATCATTATTTTTGCTTTTATTCGCACATTTTTCTTTTCAAATTATGTAGTAGAAGGCGAATCCATGATGCCGACGTTGCAGGATGGGAACAAGCTAGTAGTTAACAAGCTTGGTTATCAAGTTGGTGAATTGAACAGGTTTGATGTGATTGTGTTTCATGCCAATGAAAAAGAGGATTTTGTCAAACGTATTATTGGGCTTCCTGGGGATAAGATTGAATATCGTGATGATGTATTGTATATCAATGGTCACAAGTATGAAGAGCCATTTTTAAATGTTTATAAACAAAAGTCACCGGGAATCAGGATAACGGGAGATTTCAGTTTAATGGAAATTACCGGTGAAAATACAGTCCCTGATGGGAAATTATTTGTCCTAGGTGATAATCGATTAGGTAGTTGGGACAGCCGTCAATTCGGTTTCATTTCAGCAAGTCAAGTTGTCGGTAAAGTTGATTTACGCTACTGGCCATTAAACGAAATGGACGTACATTTTTAAATAAATAGATGCAGTAAAAAGCACGATTATTCAATCGTGTTTTTTTGATTTAATATGTTAGAATTACCATTTCTGGCTCTAATCTGTTTGATAGTAATCCAAACGTTTGTGCTTATTTTATGGTAGAATGAAAGATACAAAGTTTATGAGTGGGTGTGGAAAGCGAGGTTTTAATATGTCATTAAGAATGGTAATCGGGCGGTCAGGAAGCGGCAAAACAGCTATGTTTCTGGACGAAATAAAGAAGCGGCTTGGGGAAAATCCCGAGGGGGCACCGATTATTTATATTGTTCCGGAACAGATGACGTTTTTATCTGAATATCGCTTGGCAACGGACCCGGCAATTGGTGGAATGATTCGTGCTCAAGTCTATAGTTTTTCTCGCTTGGCATGGCGTATCTTGCAAGAAACAGGTGGAATTAGCCGAACTCATTTAAGCAGTGTCGGGATGAGTATGTTAATTCGTAAAATTATCGAAGAGCAAAAGGATCAACTAAAACTTTTTCAACGAGCTGCAGATAAGAATGGTTTTATCAAGCAGCTTGAACAAATGATAACCGAATTTAAACGTTACTGCATCAGTCCAGATGAACTAATTCAAGGTTTTTCCAAAGCAGATGGAGAAGCGACGGAGTCTAATGCTCTCAATGATAAACTTAAGGATTTAGAAATTATCTATAAAAAGTTTGAAGACGAAGTCTTTGGTAAATATATTGATTCGGAGGATTACTTTCAACTCCTGTCGGAGAAAGTGTCCTTCTCAACCTATTTAAAAAATGCAGAAATATATATTGATGGTTTTTATAGTTTTTCACCGCAGGAATATCAAGTAATGCTGGAATTGATGAAGCATTGTAAAAACGTTTCAATCGCACTGACGACAGATCAGGACTCTGTTGATTCCCCGCCGGACGAGCTCGATTTGTTCCGCTTATCTGGTGATACTAGCTATTCACTCTATGATTTAGCTAAAGCGAATGGTATTGAAATTGAGCCGATAGTCGTTCTAAAAGAACAAAAAAAATGGACTGAGCCGTCGCTGAGTCATTTTGAAGAAAACTTTGATGCACGCCCTATCAAATCTTATTTTGGTGAGACAAAAATTACAATTTGCCAAGCGGTAAACCGTCGAGCTGAGATTGAAGGGATTGCCAGAGAGATTCGCCATTTGGTCAGGACAAAAGGATACCGTTACCGGGAAATTGCATTATTAATCCGGAATGGCGGGGATTATCATGAAATTGTTGAACCGGTTTTCGACGATTATCAGATTCCCTATTTTATTGATCAAAAAAGAACCATGCTGAACCATCCGCTGATTGAGTTAATTCGCTCAAGCCTTGAAGTCATTAATTCCTTCTGGCGCTATGAACCGGTGTTTAGAGCAATTAAGACAGAACTGTTATACCCTCTCCAGGAAAATCCTGCAAAAATGCGTGAGAAAATGGACAAACTAGAAAATTATTGTTTAGCATACGGAATTAACGGAAGTAAATGGACGAAAAAGGATCGCTGGAGTTATCGACGGATTAGAGGGCTGGAATTAGAAGTAAACTCTCAAACTGATGCGGAAAGAGAAATGGAACAAGAGTTAAATGAATTAAAACTTATGGTAAGTGCACCGTTATTACGGCTATCAAGACGCTTGAAAAAGGCTGATTCCGGACGAAAACTCTGCGAAGCCATTTATTTATTACTAGAGGAATTGGATGTCCCGGCCAAGCTTGAAAAATGGAAAGCAGCTGCTGATGAACAAGGTAATCTTGTGAAAATGCGTGAGCATGAACAAGTATGGAATGCAGTAATCGATCTTCTGGACCAATATGTAGAAATACTTGGAGAAGAGCCAATCAAACTAAAGGAATTTGCTGCAGTTCTAGAGTCAGGATTTGAATCCTTACATTTTTCACTTATTCCGCCGGCTCTTGATCAGGTGTTAATTGGGGATTTAGAAAAATCAAGGCTGAATGATATGAAGGTCGTTTTCGTAGTTGGTGTCAGTGAGGGAATTTTGCCTGCGAAAATATCGGATGAAGGAATCCTCTCTGATGAAGACAGGGAAATGCTTCTTGCAACAGGTGTCAAAATTGCGCCAAGCAGCAAGACGCGTTTACTCGATGAAAATTTTCTGGCATATAAAGCTTTTACAGCACCGTCAAAATTTCTTTATGTTAGTTATCCATTGGCGAATGATGAAGGAAAAGCGTTAATTCCATCTTCGTATATTAAGAGAATAAAAGATATGTTTCCTGATGCGTTGGAGTTATTCTATGTGACAGATCCGTCACAAGTGTCGGAGCCCAGTCAACTAAGCTTTATTTCAAATTTTACGACGACGTTATCCTATCTTAATGCACAGCTTCAATGGAAAAAGAGAGGGTATCCAATTTCAGATTTATGGTGGGATGTATATAACTATTACCTTAGGAGCTCAGGAAGGGATAAAGCCCTAAAAGTGTTTTCGAGTCTTTTTTATTCAAACACAGCTGTCCAACTCTCTAAAGATACTGCAGATGAATTATATGGTGAGACCATACAAGCCAGTGTTTCGAGGATGGAGCTATATAACTCCTGTGCTTTTTCTCATTTCGCTCAGCACGGTCTTAAGCTTCGAGATCGGAAAGTTTTTCGCTTAGAGGCTCCGGATATTGGGGAACTATTTCATGCAGCATTAAAGCAGATAGCTGATATTGTTAATGAACAAAATCTTTCTTGGGCTGAGCTTTCGAGGAAGCAATGTGAAGACCTATCGAAGGAAGCAGTCAAATCGATAGCACCTAAGCTGCAAAACGAAATATTGTTAAGCTCGGAGCGCCATCATTATATTAAACGAAAATTGGAGCAAATTATTACCCGGGCATCTGTCGTGTTGAGTGAGCACGCTAAAGTAAGTGGTTTCTCACCGATTGGTTTGGAACTAGGCTTTGGACCAAATGGAAAACTGCCGCCATTATCATTTTCTCTAAAGAACGGAAAACGAATGGAATTGGCGGGCAGAATAGACAGAGTTGATCAGGCAAAAGGGGAAGACGATAGCGTCTTTTTACGGGTTATCGATTATAAATCGAGTGAAAAGGATATCAATTTTAACGAAGTATATTATGGACTTGCCCTGCAAATGTTAACCTATCTTGATATTGTCATGACCCATTCAAATCAATTGGTAGAAATGAAAGCCAGTCCTGCAGGCGTTCTCTATTTCCATGTTCATAATCCATTCATTAATACTTCTAAAATGCTGACGATAGATGAGATAGAAACGGAAATGATGAAAAAGTTTAAAATGAATGGATTAATGCTAAGTGACCAAAATGTAATTCGGCTTATGGACAAGTCACTTGAATCAGGTGATTCGCAAATTATTGCAGCTGGTATCAAAAAAGACGGGAATTTATCAAAAAGGTCCAAGGTGGCCAGTTTATCAGAATTTGACGACCTGAAAACTTATGTTCGAAAATTATACGAGAAAACAGGTAATGCCATTATTGATGGGCAAATAGACATCGCACCTTATCAATTAAAGGATAAAACGCCTTGTACGTTCTGCTCCTTTAAATCGGTCTGTCAAATCGATGAAACGATTGAAGCGAATCAATTTCGGGTTCTCACACCACACTCAAAGGATGATGTTTTGGACTTAATTAGGAAGGAGGTGCGTGAATCATGAGTAATTTCGGAATACCACCAAAGCCTGAAAATGTGACATGGACTGATGATCAGTGGAAAGCAATTATGACTAGGGATAGAGATATCTTAGTTGCTGCAGCAGCAGGTTCGGGGAAAACGGCTGTCTTAGTGGAAAGAATTATCCAAAAAATCCTTTCAAAAGAAGCCCCGATTGATGTGGATGAATTATTGGTGGTAACCTTTACGAACGCATCTGCAGCAGAAATGCGCCATCGGGTTGGAGAAGCGTTAGAAAAAGCGATAGATGAAGATCCATGGTCGCGGCATCTAAGAAAGCAACTCAGTTTATTGAATAAAGCCTCCATCTCAACACTTCATTCCTTTTGCATGGAGGTCATTCGAAAATATTATTACTTAATCGATGTTGATCCCGGGTTTCGAATTGCCGATGTTACAGAGGCACAGTTAATCCGAGATGAAGTGATGGATGAATTATTTGAAGAGGAATATGGAAAAAAGGAAAATGAGTCATTCTTCACCTTGGTTGATTCATTTACCAGTGATCGAAGTGATGCAGCATTAATGAATATTGTTCGGTCTATTTATGATTTTGCTCGGTCAAATCCTTTGCCGGACCAGTATTTGCAGTCCATCATTTCTATGTATGATGTTTCATCTATTCATAATATAGCGGACCTAACCTTTATAGAGGCACTTCTTTTTGATATTGAACTTCAATTAGGAGCTGCTAAGGAAATGATTAAGCGAGGAATGGAAGTTACAAAGCTCCCAGGCGGACCGGCCCCAAGAGCCGAAAATTTTCTGGATGACTTAACAATGATTGATACCCTTCTGCTTGCCAAGGAGGATTCTTGGGAAACACTTTATCAAGCAATGCAGAACTGGTCCTTTTCACGAGCAAAACAGGTCAAGGGTGATCACTATGATAAAGAACTTACTGAGAAAGCCCAAAAACTTCGCGATAAAGCAAAGAAAAAACTACAAGATTTAAAAGAGGAGTTATTTTCTCGAAGACCTGAAAGCTTTTTACGAGATATGGCAGAAATGCGACCGTTAATAGAAACGTTGGTTCATCTTGTGAAGGAATTTTCACGGCGATTTGAAAGGGTAAAGAGAGAAAAAGGGATCGTAGATTACGCTGATTTAGAGCATTACTGCCTGGGAATTTTGACAAAGGAAATCTCAACAGAAGGAGAATTTCTTCCATCGGAGGCAGCACTCGCTTACCAAAGGCATTTTAAAGAGGTCTATTGCGATGAATATCAAGATACAAATATGGTCCAGGAAACTATCTTAAAACTTGTAACAAAGAAAGATGAGCACAATGGTAATATGTTTATGGTTGGGGATGTTAAGCAATCCATTTACCGTTTTCGGTTAGCTGAGCCGAACCTTTTCTTAGGCAAGTATAACCGCTTTAAAGTAGACGGTGATTCTACAGGACTTCGGATTGATCTTGCACGAAATTTTCGTAGCCGAAAAGAAGTGCTCGATGCAACTAATTATTTATTTAAACATATTATGGGAATCAAAGTGGGCGAAATTGAATATGATGAGGCGGCTGAATTGCGTGCCGGTGCACCGTATCCAGAAGATGAGCCTTATCCGGTAGAACTGCTGCTTATTAATCAAAATGTTAAAGATAATGGTTCGGATGATACAGCTGAGGCAGAGACAGAGGTACAAGTTCCAGAGGAATTTGATGTTGCAGGTTTAGAACAATCCCAACTAGAAGCCCGGGTAATTGCTTTGAAAATTAAGGAACTAGTCGCAAGTGGAACACCAGTATATAATACAAAAACGAAATCCAATCGGCCACTTATGTACCGAGATACGGTAATCCTGCTTCGTTCAATGACTTGGGCGCCACAAATCATTGAAGAGTTCAAGCAGCAAGGGATACCGATTTATGCGAACCTATCGACAGGTTATTTTAATGCTACTGAAGTGGCAATCATGATTTCACTACTAAGAGTTATTGATAATCCATTCCAAGATATCCCGCTAGCAGCGGTCTTACGATCACCCATCGTTGGGTTGAACGAAGAAGAACTGTCAAAAATCCGTATTCATCAGAAGCGTGGTTCTTTTTGGGAGGCTGTTAGTTCTTTTTGTAGGAGTAAGGAGGCTCAAAATACGGCCGTATTTTACGAAAAAATTCGCCGCTTTTATGACCTTCTGACAGAGTGGCGGTCAATGGCAAGACAAGGTTCGTTGGCCGAGTTAATTTGGCAGCTTTACCGTGATACTCAATTTTATGATTTTGTTGGCGGTTTACCAGGGGGGAAGCAGCGGCAAGCTAATTTACGAGCACTCTACGACCGAGCTAGACAATACGAGCAAACCTCCTTTCGTGGACTTTTCAGGTTTCTTCGCTTTATCGAAAGAATGATTGAAAGAGGGGACGATCTAGGGGCTGCAAGGGCACTCGGTGAGCAAGAAGACGTGGTTCGGATTATGACCATCCATAGTAGTAAAGGGCTGGAATTTCCAGTTGTATTCATGGCGGGCATGGCACGAACTTTTAATATGGCCGATGTTCGTAAACCATATATGCTCGATAAAGAATACGGATTTGCATCTAAGTATGTAAACGCGGAAAAAAGAATTTCATATCCTTCCTTACCACAAATTGCTTTTAAACGAAAAAAGAAAATGGAGATGCTTGCGGAAGAAATGCGCGTGCTATATGTGGGAATGACAAGGGCGAAGGAAAAACTGTTTTTAACGGCAACTCTGAAGGATTCGCTAAAAAAATTCGACCAATGGAATGACGTTGTTTCTAACACAGAGTGGTTGTTAAAGGATTATGAACGGGCAGCGGTTACAAGCTATATTGATTGGATTGGACCAGCGCTTGTCCGCCATCACGATGCCAGTGAATTAAGGCTTGGCAGTACGGGAAATGTCCTTGTTCCAGAGGAAATTAGTAATCATTCTTCTTTATGGAAAGTTTCACAAATAAGTGCAGATGAAATAAAGAAGAAGGAAATAGATGCAGGAATGATAGAAGACCAATTTCTTGAACTGGTCCAAAAAGGGGAGCATATCCCGACCACTTCTCCATTTCTGGACGAAATCAAGACGCGCTTAGACTGGGAGTATTCCTTCCCAAATGCCGCTGTCCATCGTTCGAAGCAATCTGTTTCTGAAATGAAACGCCAAAGAGAAATGGCAGATGAACAAAGTGGGACGGACCTTGTGAAACACTTTAAAAAGTCGATTGTAAAACGTCCGAAGTTTATGCAGGAAAAACAATTAAGTCCTGCTGAACGTGGTTCGGCCATGCATATGGTCATGCAGCATGTAGATTTAACTAAATCGGTTAGTCAAGACACTCTTCAGGAACAGGTAACATGGATGCTGACCAATGAATTATTAACTCCTGAACAAGCTGAGATTATTGACACTCATTTAATTGTGCAATTCTTTCAATCAGAGTTAGGAAATCGATATTTTAACGCCAGGTCAATCAACCGAGAGGTGCCCTTTACACTTTCCATGGCTGCTCGGGATGTGTACCCTGCTTGGGAGAATGAGGAAGAATCTGTGTTTGTTCAAGGAATCATTGACTGTGTTTTTGAGGATGAAAAAGGTCTTGTTTTGGTTGATTATAAATCAGATCGAATTTCTGACCGCTATAAAGGTGGGTTTGAACAAGCGAAAACCATCCTTGAAGACCGATACAAGCTGCAAATTAATTTATATACAAGAGCAATCGAACAAATTTGGAAGAAAAAGGTCACAGAACGGTATTTATTTTTCTTTGATGGGGCCCATATTTTAAAGGTTAATAAAGATTAATCTAATAAAAAAATGACATAGACCATATGGGATGGTGTATGTCATTTTTTAATTATTCCCTGCAATTGGCTGGTCAATTACTTTAGTATCAAGTACATTGGTACCGCTTAACCCGGAATTTGATACGATAAATCCACCGGTATTAAATGCACCTGAACCAGCATTTGTCTTAGAGGCGCTCTTCGGCGAGATATACACGGTATCGCCAAACTGCACAATACCCCCACTAACGGTAACGATTTGGACTGGACCAATAATCGCCGGCATGAAAAACATCCTTTTTTGTAAACTATTTTTTCCTGTAATACAGATTATGTGTTTAATTCTGTCCCTGTTCTTCTAATTCTACTTCTTCATTATGTCTAGGAGTTGGGAGTAACTGTCGAATATGCTTAATTCTAGCCTCCATGGAAACATTCCGGCTGTTTCCAACGTGTAAAAGGGATGAAGAAGATATCCCGATAATATCAATCTTATTAACTTTAATGAGCGGGTTTGGATTTTGACGCGAGTAGGTGAAAGGTTCCGTAATTGGCAGAAAAGGAATAGGTTCAGAAAAAACTCGGTATGAGGATAAATTGCCCTCATTTCCATAAAATTCTTCGATTTCCCTTTGGACAGCAAGTGCTGTAGAAAGTCCATTTATGATACATGAATCCCCTAACTGTACCGTTGATGCAAACGAGACTATTTTAATATTTATATTATCAACACAAGAGGTCCTCTGCAGCATAATGGTCACTCCGCTGATAAAGGAACAAATGGGCCGATGATTAATGATTCCGCAGGGGTATCAAAAGTTGATGCCAACTGAATCGTTTCCGTATCGCCCACCAATACTAACGATGAACTGGCCACCCCGGTGATTTTGATGGTCTCGACAAACAACTCTCGGTTATAAACTTGGAAGTTCATTCTTAGTTCATTCCTTTCAGATTTTCAGGTAAATTGCTGAAAAAAACCATTACACCATTTTGAATTTCTTTCTTAAGTGCTTCAATAATTAATTCGTCCGAAGGTGTATTTTCAGATGAACGGCTGCTAGCGGAAATGGCGGCTAAATGATGTTCAATCCTGCTAGGAAGCTGTTTAATAATGTCTTGTTTTACAAAAGATAAATATTCATCATTTGGTTGTACGTTTAATTCCCTCTGGACAGCTTCAACTACTAGCGGTAAATCCGTTTCTAGATATCTGTAAATAGCTTCCTCGATTTTCATTGATCTCTGCATTTGGTGTTTGGGTGAAATTGGGGTAGTTAAGGATTGGTTTTGTACAGCAAAGTCCTCAATTCCGGATAATTCGGAAGGGTTTAGACCAATATTTAATGTTCCTTCAAGTGTCTCAACCTTCAATTGATCAAATTTATATTCAATTTTGTCAATATGGACGGCCTGTTTTTCATTTACTAGTTTGATATCTTCTCTCATTTTTTGGAGAGCATTCTCTAAAGTAAGAATTCTTTGCTCCTGTGCTTGAATACATCTCTGCAGCCATTGAAGATATTGGGAATAATCCTGATACATTTAATCACCTCACAATTATTTCGCCAATAGGTTCCCCAATATTATTTACTGGGGGTCGGGCTTACATCTTATCTTATTTTCGAACGGCAGCCTGTAACGGTACGGCTGGTGCCCCTAATAAAGAGCCGGAGGATTTAATTATATGTGGTGCTGGTTGTGTAAACCCGCCGGTATTATATAAATGAGCTGAAGGTTTGATAATCCCGGCACTACCGATTTGTAAGACGGAGGAATTGGTAATCCCGCCAATCTTAATAAAATTTATTTGAATGGACTGTTGAATATAGAAATTCATTTAAATATCACCCATTCATTACGCATTAAGAGCAATCCCTTGGTCGTAAACATCAGAATCACTGGTATTTGTAGAACTAACATTATTATGGAGCTGTAAGCTTTCCCCAGTGTTAAAGGAACCAGCACCTGAAAAGGTTTTTGCAGTAGAAAATGGCATAATTTTATAAACATCACCAATATGGAAAACCGAACTGCTTCCAAGTGTAATGACCTGTGCAACTCCAACAATCGCTGGCATTTTCAACACCCTTTTTTTCAAAGTATCTCCTACATCCTATGTATGGGCGATGGTTATGTGATTCAATTGCCCAAATAAATTGAAGGCTGACGTGAGCATACATTTTCATGTTTGTTACTATATTTGCCTTACTTTTCTTCGTGTTTATAGGTTGATTATGGTATGATAGGTTCGAAATAAATGAAATTACATACATTTAGGAGGAACTATTTTGATTCACGGACATATTACTGCGTGGCTTTTAGCACTAATCTTATTTGTTGTCGCCCTTTTCTTACATAAAGGTGGAAAAGAAAAAGGTGCTAAAATCATCAAAATGATTTTACGAGTATTATATTTGATTATCATTGCAACTGGTGTAGGTCTTCTTTTTTCGGTTTACAAAATTGATGTTTGGTATATTTTAAAAGCAGTTGTAGGTTTGTGGGTAATCGGATTATTTGAAATGATCCTTAGTCGTGTGGCTAATAACAGAAGAACTTCTGTATTTTGGATTCAGTTTGCCATTGCATGGTTTCTTGTTTTATATCTAGGCGGAAGACTGCCAATGTCATTTTTACACCCATAATATTAACTTAACTAAAAAAGGCTGCACGAGTACATCGGTAGCCTTTTTGTTTTGGTAAGAAATGATAAACATCGTGACAACTTGTACTTTAGGTTTTAATATTGAATTAGGTAGAGAGGAGAGGATACATATGCTCGTAAAAGTGTTTGCTAATCTCCGGCAAATATGTGGTGGGGTAACGGTAAATGTTCAGCCTGATGGTGAACGAGTAATCGATGTGCTTGATAAAATGGTTGAAATGTTTCCTCCATTAAAAGATGAGATTTTCTCAACTGAAAAGGAACTGCTTCCATTTGTTCATGTCTATGTCAATGGAAGAAATATCATTCACCTTGATGACCTTCAAACAAAAGTAGATGAAAAGGATCAATTTGCGCTTTTTCCTCCAGTTGCAGGTGGTTGATATGATAGAAAAAGATTTAGAGTTTCGCGGTATAAGGATTGACCATCTGGGCTTGTATTTTGAAGAACTTGGTGCGAAACAAATAACAGGTAGATTCCCTTATGTTTATGAAGCAGAAAGCTGGAGCGGTCAAATTTTATCAGAAAAGGAAATTTCATTTACCTCAAGTTTTAAAGTAAATACCGTCCAAGTGCGTTTTTGTGCAAACGAGGAATCTATTTTGAATGAGTTAATAAGAAATTACCGTTATAAAACAACGAGAATTGGCGGGTAAAAAAAGCTTCTGCATATTTTTTGCAGAAGCTTTTCTCATATTCTCCTATACAGTTTGTTTTACTTCTGGGTCAATAATCCCTAATTCACGAAGTTTTTCATCTGTTACAAGTCCATCTTTCCAACCGCGTACTTGATAGTACTCTTCAAGCATAATATCCATATGGCTTACATGTCCTGCACTGTTTCCAGACGCTGGTTCTTCTGTAAATCGTTTTGGAAGGAAGTCATCCTCGCGTTTATTAAATCCGGCAAGATTATTGTAATAACGTTCAAGATTATAAATTCTTTCCCCAGCCTTCATAACATCCTCAGCTGTTAATTGAATTCCAGTCATCCCACTATATTGCTCAGCATAATGCTCAGCGTTTTCGGAGAAGGAGGAGAACTTACAAATATTCATAGAATCTGAAAATGCAAGCATATCTTGGAATACTTTTAATAATTCACCTTTACCTTCTGGCTTTAAGCGGTCAGTAGGTTCAGGAATCCCAGCAATTTCACTGGCAACAGTGTATCCACGAAGGTGACAAGCACCGCGGTTACTTGTAGCATAACCAAGTCCAATTCCTTGAATGCCGCGTGGGTCATAGGCTGGGATTGACTGACCTTTAACAGACATGGACAGTTCAGGTGCACCCCAAAGTGCAGTGGCACGTGCTGGTCCTTCTGCAAGTACGCCGCCAAATCCTTCACGGAAAGCAATTTTCTTGGTTAAGTCAATCATGGAATCCGCATCGCCCCAGATTAGTTCCTCATTAATAATTCCTTTTTCGTAGGCCTCCATTGTTACAGAGAAGCAGTGACCAAGCTCAATTGTATCAAGACCATATTCATTACAGCGGTCGATCATATAGGAAATCGCTTTTGCGTCACTTAACAGACAGTTGGAACCTAGTGACCAAGCGGATTCGAATTCAATGCTTTCTACACGTGTTTTATATTTTCCATCCTTAACCTCTACTTCGATCTTACAGCCAACTGGGCAGGCATGGCAGGTGTTATTAGCTACACGTAAATTCGTGTTGTAATACTCGCCACTGTGTTTCTCTGCTTCATCCCAGTGTGTTAATTGGGAATTTTTGGTTGGGAGCGCTCCCACTTCATTGATTAAATTGGTTAAAACGTTTGTACCATAGACAGATAATCCGCCTTTATTAGGTGCTGTTAAGCCGCCATCAAGGATTGCTTTTACCGCTTTTTTATTGGCATCTTTGTAATCGGTATCTAATTTTGGCTGTGGCATATTGCCTTTTTGAGCAGCTTTGATTACGATTGCTTTTAATTTTTTATAGCCGGCAACAGCAGCGGTACCGCCACGGCCTGCAGCACGATCATGTTCATTAATAAATGCGGCAAAGCGTACGGTATTCTCACCCGCTTGACCAATTGTCATGACACTTAGGTCTTCTTCACCATGTTCGTCTTTCATTGCTTTAATGAATGCTCGTGTGCTCGTTCCCCAAAGGTTTGAAGCGTCACGAAGCTCTGCTTTCCCATCTTCAATAAATAGGTATACAGGCTTGTCACTTTTTCCGGAAAAAATAATATTATCCACGCCTGCCCACTTGAGACGAGCAGCCGTCCAGCCACCGATGTGGGAATCCGTAACCGTGCCGGTTAGCGGTGATTTGGTAACAACACAAAGGCGTCCACTCATTGAAGAACGTGATCCCGTGACTGGCCCTGTCATAATACATAGAATGTTTTCTGCAGATAATGGCTCGACTTCAGGACCGTTATCTAATACATACTTAACGCCCAGCCCACGACCGCCTATGTACTTAACTGCATCCTCTTCATTGATTCCTCTGTAATCAACAACACCATTTGTTAAGTCGACTAATACTTCCTTGTTTTTAAATCCGCCTAAATTCAAAGTTTTCCCCCACTTTCTCATATGAAAAAAATATATACTAATCTCTTATAATATTAGCTATTGATATAAGAGATTCCTCCCAAATTTATACTTTACCTCATTATTTATTATATACTTTTTCAATTATTTTTAAAATTAAATTATTTATTTCTAAAAGACAATCGGAAATAATTTGGTAAGATAAAAGTAATATAAATTTTCCGTTTGAGGAGTAAAATTCTAGTTTAACTTAGGAAAGTGGTGGATCATGAGTGATTTAGAACGTTATTCAAGACAGATTCTTTTTCAACAGGTAGGGGAGACCGGACAAATAAAATTGCAAAATAGTAAAGTAGCAATTGTCGGCGTCGGTGCGCTTGGTACAGTAATTGCAAATCACCTGGTTCGTTCCGGAGTTGGCTATATAAGGCTAATTGATAGGGATTTAGTTGAACTATCTAATTTGCAGCGGCAGACACTTTTTGATGAAGAGGATGCAAGATTACAGTTTCCAAAGGTAATTGCCGCACAAAATAGATTAAATAAAATTAATTCGACGGTTATTGTTGATGCGGTAATTGCCGATTTAAATCTAGATAATGCCGAAGAATTATTAACAGAATTTGATTGTATCGTTGATGGCACCGATAATTTTAACACACGTTTTTTAATCAATGATGTGGCTGTAAAGTACGGAATTCCTTGGATTCACGGGGCTGCGGTAAGTTCAAGAGGCATGTTTGCCTCGATTATACCCGGAATCACCCCCTGTTACAGATGCCTCTTTCCGCATGTCCCGACTGCGACTGGGGAAACCTGCGATACAGTTGGTGTATTGTCCCCATTAACGGATATTATCGGTTCCTTTCAAGCAATGGAAACAATGAAAATATTAATGGGTGAGAAAACTACACCTAATTTAGAGCAAATTGATATATGGGATTATACCTCCATGCAAATGGATATTTCTGAGGGAAGAAATCCTAATTGTCCAACATGTGTGAACCATCAATTTGATTTTTTAAATCGGTCGTCTGAACTCCAAGTAGTCTATACGACACTTTGTGGGCGAAATACAGTCCAAATTAATCCAAGAAATAAGCGTGACCTAGATGTAAAAAATCTAGCAATGCGGCTCAAGAAAAGTGGTAATGTTTCGGGAAATGACTTCTTACTCCGTTTTGCTCCTGACGAAGAAATTTCAATTGTCGTGTTTAGAGATGCACGTGTATTGGTTCATGGAACAAATGATGTGGTCAAAGCTAAAATGCTTTATTCAAAGTATATCGGGAACTAAATTGTCCGTAAAAAATGGGTGTCAGGCACCATGTGAAATTTTCACATGGTGCCTGACACCCTGTTTGCGTTTTATGAAATCATTTTTTCAATTACTAGTCGTTTTCCTGTATTTAATGTAAATTCAAATCGGTCATTCACTTTTTCAAAGTAACAAAAGTGGTGTTGGACATTACAGATTTGCTCCTGATTATCGAATACTAGAAAATTGACTCCATCCTTGCGGTTCTCATCCGATAAGAAGGATAAATGGTTATAACAATAGATGCAATCGTAAATGGAAAAGTTTAACGAGTTTAAAGTAGTAACAAATTGAAAAAAGGCATCATCATTGATTCCATCTAAAAGCCTTTCAAGTGAATACACTAAATGCTTCCTAATCCTAACTAAATCATGATTGCGGAGCATAGTGGCATCGTTTCCAATTCGTACTTTTCCTGTTTCATACAATTTACCTTTCTTCCAACGATTCATTCTGAAGACTTCTATTTCTTGCTGAAGGTAATCATCTAACATTTCCGCTTCTTCTGTTTCCTCATCAAAGAAAATCCACTGATCATTAATTTGTTCAACTGTTCCTTCCGTGTAGGCTCTTTCCTGTATATCGTAAAGTCTCATTCGTTGTTGTCGACTCATTTCTACCCTCCGTACCAGATGCTGTCATATTCTTTTTAGACATCTTCATGAAATTTTATAACTGAAAGATAAAGTATTATCTTTTTAAATCAAATAAACTGTTTGCTTGCCACATGCCCATCCGCATTTCTCTTCGGACAATTAACCATTTCCCATGGGCTGAATACTATAAAAACATGAATTCATGTACAGTAGTTCTGTTAATGAGGAGTGAGATAGGAAATGTGTGGTATTACAGGCTGGATTAATTTTAATAAACCAATTAAGAACGAAGCGGGTACACTTACAAAAATGACTAATTCATTAGCAAAAAGAGGCCCTGATGAAACCAACATCTGGTCTGAGACACATGTGGCTTTTGGCCATAAGAGACTTATTGTTGTCGACCCTGAAGGGGGAAGGCAGCCAATGTCTAAACAAAAAGACGGTTTCCATTACACCATTTGTTACAATGGGGAATTATATAACACCGAAGATATCCGCAAAGTTCTCCATACTAAAGGATATTCATTTAAAGGTCATTCTGATACAGAGGTTCTATTAACTGCCTATATAGAATGGGCGGAAGAGTGCGTAAATTATCTGAATGGGATTTATGCCTTTGCCATCTGGGATAGTAAGAAGGAACAACTTTTTATTGGACGTGACCGCTTAGGGGTAAAACCATTATTTTTTAGAGAACACGAAAAAGGCCTTTTATTTGCATCTGAAATCAAGGCTATTTTAGCCCATCCTGAGGTAAAGACGGAAATTAATCAAGAAGGTCTTGCAGAAATTTTTGGAATTGGTCCTTCTAGATCGCCTGGTTCTGGGGTGTTTAAAGGAATTAATGAGTTAAGACCTGCGCATGCTTTAACATTTTCAAAGAATGGTTTGAAAATTTGGCGCTATTGGAATGTGAAAAGTGAAGAACATAAGGATAACGTGGAGGAAACAGCTGAAAAGGTCCGTTATTTAGTCACAGACGCGGTAACAAGACAGCTTGTTTCAGATGTGCCCCTAAGTACCTTTTTGTCTGGAGGGCTGGATTCGAGCATCATTACAGCGATTGCCGCCAAAGGATTCAAGGACCAAAATAAGGGGCAGTTACACACTTATTCTATTGATTATGAAGGCAATGACAAATACTTTTCATCCAATGAATTTCAACCAGATGCGGATGGAAAATTTATTCAAATGATAACCGATAAATTTAATACAAAGCACCATAACAAAATTATTACTCAAAAGCAATTGGTCAATGATTTGGTGGAGGCTACTCATGTAAGAGACCTTCCAGGAATGGCAGATGTGGATTCATCGTTACTTTGGTTTTGTAAAGAAATCAAGCAGGACTTTGTTGTCAGTCTTTCTGGGGAATGTGCTGATGAAATTTTCGGGGGTTACCCATGGTTCCACCGCAAACAAGACTTAGAGCGGCCTGGGTTTCCATGGATGCGCTCCATATCAGAACGACATAATTTGTTGAAATCTCATTGGCAGGAAAAACTAAAATTAAATGATTACGTGATGGATAGGTATTATCAAGCGATTGCTGAAACCCCTAAGTTAGAAGGTGAAAGTCAAGAAGAAGCAAAACGGAGAGAATTATTTTATATTAATATGATTAGCTTTATGACAACATTACTTGACCGAAAAGACCGAATGAGCATGGGTGCAAGTTTAGAAGTTAGAGTTCCCTTTGCTGATCATCGCCTTGTCGAATATGTATGGAATATCCCATGGGAAATGAAAATGTATCGCGGCAGGGAAAAAGGTATTCTTAGAAAAGCCTTTGAAGGTATTTTACCTGAGGAAGTCTTGTACCGGAAAAAAAGCCCTTATCCCAAGACACATAATCCTGCCTATACCATTGCAGTTCAAAAGCTGGTGGAAAATATATTAAAAGATAAATCCTCAGCCTTGCATGAATTTTTTAATAAAGAACAGCTTGAGAGTATCGTCAAATCGGGTGGAAATTCCTTTCAGGAACCTTGGTTTGGCCAATTGATGACAGGACCACAGTTATTGGCCTATCTTGTGCAACTGCACACATGGTTTAAGGATTACAATATTAACATAGTGAATTAAGAATAAATATTGTTACATCCAAGAATTTAATATTTGGAATAAAAACTTGATTAGATTAAAATGGGTGTAGGGAAGGGGATATCCTCTTCTCTTTTTTAGAGGAGGGATATAACTATATGAAAAAAATTTCACTCATTTTAATTCTGTTATTACTTCATTCATCGCTTCCTGCCCATGCTGCGGTTGAAAAGGAAGACCGCTTGTGGCAGGATGAATCCGTTTATTCTATCATGGTCGATCGTTTCAACAATGGAGATAGAAATAATGACATGGATGTAAACGCAAAAGATCCATTAGCATATAACGGCGGGGATATTAAAGGTATTATTGATAAATTGGATTACATACATGAAATGGGATTCACCGCAATTCGCTTAACACCCATTTTTGACAATACGAAAAATGGGTACCATGGCTTTTGGGTGAATGATTTTTACAAAGTGGATGAGCATTTTGGAACTTTGAAGTCTTTTCAAACATTAGTTAAAGAAGCACATAACCGCAAGTTGAAGGTAATGATTGATTTTGTTACGAATAATGTAGCGGCAGACCATCCGTGGTTAAGTGATCCTATCAAGAAGAACTGGTTCCATAAAAAACAGTCTATCCCAGGTACAAATGAAAATCAGGCAGTACTTGAAAAGGGCTGGATTGAAGGATTACCTGACTTGAATCAGGACAACCCGGAAGTTAAAAAATATTTAATCGATGCAGCAAAATGGTGGATTGATAAAACAGATATAGATGGGATGAGTCTACCAGAAGTAAATTATGTTCCCATAAGTTTTTGGAATGATTTTTCAAATGAAGTTAAGCAAGAAAAGAAGAACTTCTTTCTAATGGGAGTAATGTCAAAAAATAATTCAACTGATTTGAAAAAGTATGAAGGTGCCGGAATAGACAGCATAGTTAATTACTCATACAGTGAAAAGTTGAGAAAAACATTTGCAGGAACAGATCAGTCTTTCCGCGAACTTTATTCAGATGGTGATAATGGTCAGAAATCCTTTTTAAGAGCTAATTTTATGGATAACGAATATACGTCAAGATTTACAAGTGACATTGTCGCAAAGAAACAATTCCCAGGCTCCCGCTGGAAAACAGCATTGGTATATTTATATACAACCCCGGGAATTCCTCTTTTTTATTATGGAACAGAGATTGCCTTAAATGGGGGAGAAATCCCGGATAACCGCGGGCAAATGAGCTTTCGGGCGGAAAAGGAACTAATTGATTATATAACCAAGCTGGGGGAATTAAGAAATACACTTCCTTCTTTAACAAGAGGGACAATGGAAATGCTTTATGATCAAAACGGGATGGCTGTTTATAAACGAGTATATAAAGATGAAACGTCCATTATTGCAATCAATAATACGGGCAAATCCCAAAGTGTTACCTTAACAAGCAGTCAGATTGAAGGTGGGAAAGAGCTGCGAGGCTTGCTTGCCGGAGACAAAATTGTTAGTAAAGATAATAAATATATGATAATTCTGGATCGGGATAATTCGGAAATATATGTGTTAGCTGAGAAAAGTGGTATCAAATTTTCATTAATCGCAAGCTTAGTCGTTGTATACCTGTTGTGTTTCATATTTCTTTATAAAATAAGGAAACGAAAAAAATAAAGTGTCGAGGGGACCTTATTAATCCCCTCGACATTTTTTTATCCATTGATAATCTCCCCGCCATTTACGTGAATCATTTGCCCGCTAACATAGGATGAGTCATCTGAAGCTAGGTAAACATAGCTCGCAGCCAATTCATAGGGTTGGCCAGCTCTACCCATTGGGGTGCTTGACCCAAAAACAGCAACTTGATCAGCCGGGAAAGTCGATGGAATGAGTGGTGTCCAAATCGGACCCGGGGCCACACCGTTCACGCGAATCCCTTGAGGTGCGAGCGACATTGCTAATGAGCGGGTAAAGGAAACCACCGCACCTTTTGTTGCTGAGTAATCTAATAATTGTTCATTCCCCTTATAAGCAGTAATCGAGGCAGTATTTATGATGGATGCACCCGGTTTTAGAAAAGGCAGGGCCATTTTCGTCATATAAAAAAAGGAGAATATATTGGTTCGGAATGTTTTTTCCAATTGATGTGAAGTAATCGATAATAAGCTTTTTTGCGGATGTTGCTCCGCAGCGTTATTGACAACGATATCTAATCTGCCAAATTCAGAATGAATCTTATTGACAGTCTCCTTACAAAAATCTTCATTGCCAACGTCGCCTGAATATAAAAGACATCTTCGACCTTCGGCTTCGATCAATTGCTTAGTTTCTTCTGCATCTTGATGCTCTTCTAAATAGACAATTGCTACGTCTGCTCCTTCTTTGGCAAAATAAATCGCAACTGATTTGCCAATCCCGCTGTCGCCTCCAGTAATAATCGCTGTTTTACCAATTAATTTTCCTCCAGGCTTATAATTAGGATCAACTGAAATGGGCAGAGGATTCATTTCACTTTCTATCCCTGGTTGGTGGTTCTGATGCTGGGGGGAAAGGTCTGCTTTTGTTGCTTTTGATTGTTACTCATTTACTAAAACCTCCAAGTGTTTACTCCCTAATAGTTTTAGATAAATAGTTCAAATTATGAAAAATAAAGATAATAAAAAAGCGGAAGGATTTTAAATCCTTCTGCCTTTTGCTTTTATCGATAATTAATAAACTGTACATCCACAGTTAAGTCAGCATCGCGAACAAGGGAGATTATTTTTTGTAAATCATCTCGGTTCTTCCCGCTCACACGGACCTGGTCATCTTGTACCTGACTTTTTACTTTGACGCCGCTGTTTTTAATAATGGTATTGATTTTTTTTGCATTTTCTTTATCAATACCTTGAACCAATTTAGCTCTTTGACGAACTGTTCCACCCGATGCCTTTTCAACTTTCCCGTAGTCAAGATTTCTAACCGGAACGCTTCGTTTCATTAATTTGCTAAATAAAACATCTTTCAGCTGGTCCATTTTATATTCATCATCTGAAATAAGAACCAGCTCTTCTTTTTCTTTATCAAGTGAGACTTCACTTTTACTGCCCTTAAAATCATAACGCGTGCCAATTTCCTTCATCGTTTGCGCAATCGCATTTGAAACTTCAGATAAATCGACTTGAGAAACAATATCAAATGAGCTATCTTTTGACATAAACAAACCTCCATTTTATAACTATATATTGAAACTAATCCTGCTATAGTTTCCCTTTATGGGTACATTATAGTAAAATATAGCAGTTGTAACAACCGCTTAGGAAAATTCTCCGAAAAAGAAAGAAGGAGTTATATATGTCATTAAATGAACTTATCGGTCAAATGACCACATTAACTGTAGCCCGGAAGGCTTCATTTGGCTATTTTTTAACTGATGGAAATGAAGATGTTCTGCTGCATACAAATCAAGCCAACCAAGAATTAGAAGTAGAAGATCAAGTTGAAGTGTTTCTTTATGTTGATTCAGAAGGTCGAATTTCCGCATCAACTACGACTCCAGCGGTAGCAATTGGACGCTATGCTTGGGTTAAAGCAACAGACGTAAATCCGAGAATTGGCGTCTTCATAAATATTGGGCTTCCAAAGGATATTCTATTAGGAATCGATGATTTGCCTGTGCATAAGTCAGTATGGCCGAAGCCAGGCGATTTAGTCTATATTACTTTAAAGCTTAGCAGTACTTATCTTCTTTATGCAAAGCTGGCCAGTGACCAGGTGATTGAATCTATATCCGTTGAAGCAACAAGAGAAGACTTTAATAAAAATGTGCAGGGCCATATTTATCGTACAGCTAAAGTAGGCAGTTGGATTTATACAATAGAAGGCTTCAAAGGGTTTATTCATGAATCACAAAGACTGGAAGAGCCTCGTATAGGTCAAAAGGTTGAGGGACGGATTATTGACGTTAAGGAAGATGGAACGATTAACGTTTCGTTATTAGCAAGGAAAGAAGAATCGCAGGATCTAGATGCAGAACGGATATATGAATACCTAATGAGCAGAAATGGTGCCATGCCATATAACGATAAAAGCATGCCTGAAGACATAAAAGATCGTTTCGATTTGAGTAAAGGCGCCTTCAAACGTGCACTTGGAAAGCTTATGAAAGAGGGCAGGGTGTACCAAGAGGGCAATTGGACATATGAGAAGAAAGATTAAGGTGTTTTACATACTCTTTTCAAATTGACAGAAACTAAAGTGAATCCATTTGAAAGGGGTAAGCTTATGCCACACACATCAGACAACGATAAAAAAGCAAAAGACAACAATGCCCTTCGCCATGAAAAGAATATGATGCGCGAAAAAAATCGTCAAGCTGGAAAAAATCAATATTCCAAGAAGACAGACCATAAATAGATAAATGAAAAATGAGTGCGGTGTTTAAACCCCACTCATTTTTTTAATTTGAAGATGGTATTTCGTTTAAAAAGAAAATAGCGATAGTTCCTGCACCTGTATGTGACCCAACGGCAGAGCCAATTGAAGTAATGAATACTTCTTTGGGATGGAATTCTTCTTCAATCATGGCTTTCAATTCTAATGTAGTTTCTTCACAATCGGCCTGGCTAATCCCAATTACTTGGTCTTCCATATTTGCCCCGCGTTCCTTCATGATTTCAATGATACGACGCATTACTTTTTTCTTCCCGCGTATCTTTTCAATGGGGACAAGTTTCCCGTCTTCCACATTTAAAATGGGCTTAATATTCAATAATCCCCCTAAGAAAGCAGAGGCTTTTGATACACGGCCACCCTTTGCTAGATAATCTAAATCTTCAACAGTAAACAGATGTTCCATGTGCTGGCTTCTAAACAGAACATCTTCTAAGATCTTTTCTTTACTTACACTTTTCAGGGCGAGAGCTGCGGCTTCTTTAACCACAAGACCAAACCCAAGCGATGCACATTTGGTATCAACAATCGTTAAATTAAAATTTGGATATTTTTCCTTCACTTGGTCAAGAATCATAACAGCGGTGGAATATGTACCAGATAATTCGGAGGAAAAGGCTATGTATATCCCGTCTTGTTTTTTTTCAGCCATTTCGGTAAATACTTCCTCAAACAAAAGTGGAGATACCTGAGAGGTTTTTGGAACAATGCCAGTTCGGATTGCTTCATAAACGGTGTTTGGATCAATTGTTTTTACATCTTCATATTCCTTGCCGTTAATCTCAACTTTTAATGGAAATAGTGTGACATGATTCTCTTCATAAAAACTTTTTGGTAAATCGCATGCGCTATCAGCCAGTACTCTTACCTGCATGAAGCTCACCTGCTTTCAAGCTAATTTATAGTTTCAGTTTATCGGTTTCATACTTAAAATACAATTATCATTCACCACAAAGTATAAAACAGTTCACAATTTCACTATAAAGGAGAAATTAATATGATATGGCTCCAGACAAAAAAACTGGCAGTGGTGACAGCTGGTTCATTGTTAGTTGCGCTAGCGATGAATTTATTTTTAATACCGGCAAACATTTATTCAAGTGGATTCACTGGAATAGCACAACTTCTTTCAAAGGTGTTGAGTGACTATACTCGCATTCAAGTTTCATTAGGTTTCTTATTATTTTTATTGAATATTCCTGTTGCCATTCTAGGATGGAAAAAGGTAGGGAAATCCTTTACAGTTTATAGCTTTATAAGTGTTGCTCTGTCCTCACTATTTTTAACACTTATTCCGATAAAGGAAGTTTCAGGAGACATCCTTTTAAATGCTGTTTTTGGAGGTGTAATCCAAGCCGTGGGTGTCGGGATTACGTTGAAATGGGGGGCCTCAACAGGTGGTGTAGATATCATTGCCATGGTTTTATCAAGAATGAAGGATAAGCCGATTGGTCCCTATATGTTGGTTATAAATGGGGTAATTATTATAACAGCGGGATTTTTGTATGGCTGGGAAAAAGCTCTTTATACGCTTGTAACATTATATACTTCAACTAGAGTGATTGACGCCATTCATACTAGACATGCCAAACTCACGGCCATGATTATTACCAAAAAGACGGATGAAATGAAAAAGGCTATCCAGGAGAGACTTGTGCGAGGGATAACGATCCTTCCTGCAAAAGGGGCTTTTTCAAACGAAGCGAGAGAAATGTTAATGGTGGTGATTACCCGCTATGAACTTTATGATTTAGAAAGAATCCTAAAGGAAGTGGATCCAAGGGCCTTTACAAATATCATTCAAACGACAAATATCTATGGATTTTTTCGAAAAGAGTAGAAAAGCGGAAGCGCCTTGGCGCATCCGCTTTTCTGTTTTAAGTCATCTGTTCAAGCTCTTGTTGCATTTGTTGGAGCTGTGCTTGCTCTGCTACAGTCGAATTTGCATAAGCAGAACTTAATGCATTTTTAGCCTTCGCAACAGCAGAATCAGTTTCAGCTGGGTTGGCAGACTTCGCCATTTCAACAAATCTTCGTGCTTCTTGGAACAATTGGTTTCCCATGTTATATTCCTCCAAGTGAGGATTCTTGCACATTGGCCATCTTCTGAGCTTCTGCTTCAGCGTAGGTCATGTGATAAGGAATACGTTCCGCATGCTTGCTGACCGTATCAACTCCTTGCTGGACAAAGCGTTTTGATTTGTTTCGTTTACCCATTCGAATCCCTCCAATATGCTCATAGCTCAAATTGAAACAGCAACGCTGCCTCAAAAAATAGTATGTACAAAAAGAGGTAGGTTCATTTAGGTAAACAATGGTGAATGAATGTTAATAATTTAGCTTTAACAAATCTGCCAAATATTGAGCAACACCATCTTCTTCGTTGCTCAAAGTGACGTCATTTGCAATATTTTTAACTTTTTCAATGGCATTACCCATCGCAATACCGTGTCCGGCATACTCAAGCATTTCTAGATCGTTGTCTTCATCGCCAAAGGCAATCACTCTATCTGAAGGAATGCCATAATAATCAGAAGCCTTTTTTAACCCAACAGCCTTACTTAAGCCCACCTTAATAATTTCAATCACATGCCACGGTGCGGCCCAACTGCGGTGATCAATCACTTCTGCATGGACAGCCGATAAATGATCACGGATTGTTTTTAATTGATCCTCTTCGGTATGAATTAACAAACTAGTGGGCGAATCATTCAAATAATTTGCTAAATCACCTGTAGTGATTTTTGGATTTCCAAAGTTAAAAATATCTAAAAGCTTCTCATCATGGTAATGGAAATATACATCATCAATTACTTCGGCAATAATGTTATGGAAGTGAAAACTTCTGCATGCTTCAACAATTTCTTTTGCTACCTTCACATCCAAGGGTTCATGATAAAATCCCCAGTCAGGATTTCGAGGGTGATGCATAAAGGCTCCATTGAAATTGACAATGGGTGTGTCCAAATCCAATTCCCGATAATACATCTCACTGGAACGATAAGGCCTTCCTGTTGCAATCATAACGATATGGCCATGTTCTCTTGCTTTTTTTAAAATGCCCTTTGTTTTTAAAGAAATCGTTTTATCATCTTTTAATAATGTCCCATCTAAATCTAATGCAATTAAATGTCTATCTGTCATAAATACTCCTTTTAATCATAATTTTCAGCCTTAATAAAGGTGATGGTTTTAGGGGAAAATTAATATATATGTTACACTGCGAATATAAATGAAAATTATTATTTCTATATTCACTATGTTAACAATTTTATATCTGAACTGTAAAAAAATTCACACCAAAAGGTATAAAAAAACTATATACTTTTTTAAACGAAGTCTCAATCTAGAAAGAAAGGCTTACATATTTGTTATAATAAATTGGGACAAAGAAATTTAAGGAGTGGATCGAATATGAATGAAGAATTAAAAGAAAATATTATGGGTGCTTTAGAGTTAGTAATTGACCCTGAACTAGGTGTAGATATTGTAAACTTAGGTTTAGTATATAATGCTGAAATGGATGATGAAGGGAATGTTACCATTACGATGACATTAACTTCAATGGGCTGCCCGCTTGCAGGTACGATTGTGGATCAAGTTAAGCGAGCATTGGCTGACATTCCAGAAATTAAAGGCGTAGAAGTTAATATTGTTTTCAATCCACCTTGGACTAAAGAAATGATGTCACGCTATGCAAAGATTGCTTTAGGAATTCGTTAAGAAAAACTAAAGGTTATTCAGCGGAAAAATGGAATTATTCACCACTTGTAAAAAACAGCAGAATCTCTGCTGTTTTTTACTTTTTTCTTCACGATTCAGACATATCTATCTGAATGGATGTGAGATAGTTCACTTTTTTCGAATATAAACACCTTTATAATACAAATTATTAAGGCTGTTGAATTCTCAGGTAGCCGTTAGTAGGAGGCGTTTCATATGGCTATTATCCGTGATTTTAATAAAGACCCTTTTATCGTAATTTGGGAACTCACTAGAGCTTGTCAATTAAAGTGCTTGCATTGCCGTGCGGATGCACAGTATAAAAGGGACCCACGTGAACTATCTTTTGAAGAAGGCAAAAATCTAATAGATCAAATATATGAAATGAACAATCCAATGCTTGTTTTCACAGGCGGGGATCCTTTAATGAGAGAAGATGTTTTTGATATTGCGAAATATGCAGTTGAAAAAGGTGTACGTGTATCTATGACCCCAAGCGCGACACCAAATGTAACAAAAGAAGCCATTGAGAAGGCTAAAGAAGTGGGCCTCGCTCGTTGGGCATTTAGTATTGATGGTCCTACGGCTGAGATTCATGACCATTTTAGAGGCACAGCTGGATCATTTGATCTTACCATGGAAAAAATACAATATTTGCATGAAGTTGGATTACCGATTCAAATTAACACGGTTATTTCACGTTATAATATTGAATACCTTGATGATATGGCCAAAATGGTTGAATCTTTAGGGTGTGTATTATGGAGTGTCTTCTTCCTTGTCCCAACAGGAAGAGGCCAAGAATCCGATATGATTTCTCCGGTCCAACATGAAAAAGTATTCAGATGGCTTTATGATTTAAGCAAGCGTGTATCCTTTGATATTAAAACAACTGAAGCAATGCACTACCGCCGGGTTGTAATTCAGCAAAAAATGCGTGAAGCGAAGGAAACGTCAGATGAAATCGAGTATCTAAGTGCATTAACAGAAAAAGGCTTAACGGGATCTATTGATGGTCTAGGACGAGCACCAAAAGGTGTTAATGATGGTAATGGTTTTGTGTTCATTTCTCACATTGGGGATGTATATCCAAGCGGACTCTTGCCAGTTAAAGCGGGTAATATCCGTGAAACGCCATTAGCAGAGATTTATCGTGAATCACCGATATTCCAATCGCTTAGAAATCCAGATCTGTTTAAAGGGAAATGCGGTGTCTGTGAATTCCGGCACGTTTGTGGGGGATCCAGGTCTAGAGCATACGCGATGACAGGAGATTATCTGGAAAGCGAGCCATTCTGCGTTTATGTACCTAAATCATTAAGAGAAAAGCAAGCTCAGTAAAAAGCGATAAAACAAGGCTGCCTCCCGACTAGGAGACAGCCTATTGTTTAAAAAATAAATGCCCTAAAAGGATGGCTGCCCATTCTATTCAATACTGCAATAGACGGCAGAACAATTCTCACAGTCGATTTCATTTTTTAAGTATTGTAAATCTAAAATTGAAATCTTACCTTTCTTAACTGAAATAATGTTATCTTTCTTTAACTCACTAAGAATACGGTTTGTACTCTCACGTGAAGTACCACAGAAATTGGCAAGTTCTTGGTTGGTTAAAGGAAGGTCAATTAAGATTTCATTACCTTTTTGAACACCATAACTATTCGACATTCGGATAAGAGTTGAAAAAAGGGCACCCCGTTTTCCATTTAAGACGAGGTCACGAAATTTTGTTTGCGTTTTACGGAAATGGTCACTCATCCATTTCATAAATTCAAAGGCAAGCTTACTATTTTGGAATATTTCACTTTCAATGATATCTTTTTTTATTGCAACGATTTCTCCTTCCTCAAGAACCATTGCACTTAATAAATATCTGGGGTTATCCGTAAAAAGAGTTAATTCTCCGCAAATATCATTTTCCCCGCAAATTCTTAATGAAAGTTCACGCCCATCTGATGTAACTTTACTGATTTGAATTTTGCCTGAAATTACAATGTAAAGTTCTTCTGCTAGCATTCCTTCTTGAAATAAAAAGGTTCCTCTTTCACTTTTAAATTTCCGGTCTGCAAATTTAAGTAATTCTTTTATTTCAATTGAATGAGTCGGTTTCATTATCATTGTCATCGAATTCACCTCTAAAATTCATATTCTCAACTATCATATTACCAGCGTGTTCATTTTAGTTTGTTAGTATTATTCTATCCTATATGGAAGCCATAAAAAGAAGTAAACAATGACAATATAGTGAAAACTCATTTGAAATTATAAACTTGGTGCCAAAATCAGCAGACAGGTTTACATAATCAAAAAATAAATAACAGGCAGGAACGGTATTTTCAAAACAGTTATTTATTGAATGGGAAATATCTGCTAAGATAAGAATGGTATTATAAAGTATTGTAATAGTGAATAAAGTAACAGTCTTTTTAACTAAAGACTGGTACACTTATTATAATTAGGTTCCTTAAAATAATGGAGTTGATATAAATGGAAAAAACCATTATTAAAGATAAATTAAATAGACCCTTACATGACTTAAGAATTTCTGTGATTGATCGGTGTAATTTCCGTTGCCAATACTGTATGCCAGCAGATCAATTTGGTCCTGATTTTGAGTTTCTTCCCAAAGGTGCTTTGCTGACTTATGAAGAGATTGATCGCCTCGCAAAAATATTTGTTAGTTTAGGTGTGGAAAAAATTCGCCTAACCGGAGGAGAACCGCTTCTTCGTAGAGATATGCCTATTCTTGTTAAAAAGCTGTCAGCGATTGAAGGCTTACTTGATATCGGTTTGACTACGAATGGTGTGCTTCTGCCGAAATTTGCAAAAGATTTAAAGGAAGCTGGCCTCAAAAGGGTAAATGTCAGTCTTGATACGTTAAATGATGAGTTGTTTGGGAAAATAAATGGACGCGGGGTTGGAACTGGGCCTGTTCTAGAAGGCATTGAAGCTGCGAAACAGGCAGGTCTTGGGGTTAAAATTAATATGGTTGTCAAAAAGGGCCTCAATGATTCTGAAATTATTCCAATGGCAGAGTATTGCAAGGCGAACAGTCTTGAGCTTCGCTTTATTGAATTCATGGATGTGGGTTCAACCAATGGATGGAAAATGGATGATGTTATTACTAAAAAACAGATATATTATTTATTAAAGGAACAATTTGAGCTTGAACCAGTAGACCCAGCCTATTACGGAGAAGTAGCAAAATTATACCGCTATAAAGATAAAGATGTGAATGTAGGATTTATTACATCCGTTTCTGAATCATTTTGCTCAAGCTGCACTCGGTCTCGGCTTTCGGCGAATGGTCAGATTTTTACTTGTTTATTTAATGGGAATGGACATGATATCCGTAACTTCATGAGAAACGGTGCTTCCGATGAAGAAATCCGTGAACGTGTGAGCGCAATATGGAATGGACGAGATGACAGATATTCAGACGAAAGAACAGCTGAAACACACAAAAACCGTAAAAAAATCGAAATGTCGTATATTGGTGGTTAAACTCTCTTCCATGAAGAGAGTATTTTTTTTGTAGAAAGAAACAGCCCGCTTTAAGAAAAAGCGGACTGTTGATTTTATTAAAGATACCTAGGAAATAGGATGTTATTTTCAAGATGTACATGCATAAAGGTTAATCCTTCTAGCGCCTCTAAGCGAGCATATACTAAACGGTACGTACCACAAGCATCAAGAGGAAGAGTATAGTCAGAAGTTACTGCACGTATCTCTCTTAATATTTCACCTGCATGGTCATGTTCTTTTTCAAGTTCAACAATCATCGCAATGGCTTCTTCACGGTTTTCTACCGTTCCATCAGCAAGTTGTTTAATTAGAGGGAATACAACTGCTTCTTCTTTCTCCATATGCTCCATCAATTCTTTTTTGAATTCATAGAAAAGCTCATAAACCTTTAGTAACTCAGGATGGTTGTCGCCATGGACACGTGAAACTTTTGTTACATAGGGACTTAACGTGGTAAGTTCCTCTTCAGACACACGATGGTAATTTGAAATAACATGATCAACAATGGTTGCGGAATCAGAGTTCGTCCAAACCTCTACATCTTTCTCAGTGTTTTCATATTTTTCAAAGACAACTTTTAGTTCATCTAATAATGTATCCAAGTTAAGATTATTTTGGGCAACCGCTTCTGTTAGTGAAATATTACCACCGCAGCAAAAATCAATCCGGTTCTTTTTGAAAACATCACTTGTTTTAGGTAATTCGTTAACGATATCTTTAACTAATGAATTTGCTGTAATTGTGAAAGTCATATTTATTTCCTCCCTAAGTGCAAGATTTAATCTAACCTAAGAATAAAGTAAAAAGAAAAAAAACTAGGTGACCTGAATCACACATTCGATATGATTTTCTTTTTTATGGGAGAATACTTTTATTTTGTGACATTTGATATGTCAGTTGGTTTTTAATAAGCTTATAATGTTGATAGTCGATGACGATTAGTACATAACACAATGGATAGATATTTGTATAAGGTAGGAGTGATTATTTTGTTCGAAAGAAGAAAACCAATACCAATTGGTGAAGCAGTTAAAAGAATAATGGAATATCAATTACTTGGTGTAACTGAACAAGTTCCAATAAATGAAAGCTACGGCCGTTTTTTATCAGAGGATTTGATCGCAACTAGCGATGTCCCGCATTTTGATCGTGCACCGTATGATGGTTTTGCTGTTAGGTCAATTGATACTCGTGAGGCTGCGCTAACGAATGTAGTTGAATTTGAAGTGGTTGATCACATCGGAGCAGGAATGGTATCCACCAAATTAATTGGAGAGCATCAAGCGGTTAGAATTATGACGGGTGCGATGATGCCGGAGGGAACAGATGCTGTTGTGATGTTTGAGGTGGCTAAGGCTTACGAAAAGAATGGTATTCCATATATGTCGATTAAACGCAGCTTTAAAAAGGGTGATAACGTTTCGTATAGTGGTGAAGATGCCAAACAAGGCGAAATTTTGGTAAAAAAGGGTACATTGATAAATCCCGGTATTCAAGCCATGCTTGCTACGTTTGGATATGAACAAGTATCTGTTGCAAAAAAACCGCGTGTTGGTTTATTTGCAACAGGGACTGAGCTTTTAGAAGTAAATGAAGCCCTTGTACCCGGAAAAATTCGAAACAGTAATTCACATATGATTGCTGCTCAAATCGAAAGAACGGGAGGAATTGTGCACTATTTCGGGAAGCTTCCAGATGAATTCGACACTTGCTTTGAAGCAGTCCAAAATGCAATCAATGAAGTAGACCTGTTAATTACCACTGGCGGGGTATCTGTGGGAGATTTTGATTATCTTCCGGCTATTTATGAAAAGCTTGGAGCAGAGGTTTTCTTTAATAAAGTTGCCATGCGCCCTGGAAGTGTTACGACGGTTGCACAACATAATGGGAAACTTCTCTTTGGACTATCGGGAAATCCATCGGCTTGTTATGTTGGCTTTGAATTGTTTGCGCGTCCAATTATCCGTAGAATGCTTTTCTCAGATAAACCGCATCTTCGTAAAGAACATGCCCTATTAGAAGTTGATTTTCCTAAAGCAAATCCGTTTACAAGGTTTGTTCGAAGTTCAACGTTTATTGATGCAGGTAGACTAAAGGCGACACCGAGTGGACTCGACAAGTCTAACATAATTATGAGCCTCTCTGGAGCTAATTCGCTAATGATTCTTCCAGGTGGAACTAGAGGGTTTACAGCCGGATGTGAAGTGGAGGTCCTCTTGCTTGAAGACCAGGTCGGCAGTGAGTGGCCGTGGTAAAGCCTGTCATCTTTCAAGTAGTTGGATATCAAAATAGTGGGAAAACCACAATCACAACCAAGCTGATCAATGACCTAGTAAAAAAGGGGCTAAAGACAGTTACTATTAAGCATCACGGACATGGTGGCAAATTAGCAGCACTCCCGCAGAAAGATACAGAAAAACATCTAAATGCGGGGGCGTTTGCCTCGATTGTTGAAGGAGAAGGAAGTCTAATCTTACAAGCTGACAATTTCTATCCAACACTAGAGGATCAAATTGAGTTGATGAAATTTTTTCATCCAGACATCATCTTAATCGAAGGCTATAAGCAAAAGTCCTATCCCAAATTACTGTTAGTAAGGGATGAATTTGACCTCTCCTTGCTAAATACCGTAAGTAATGTTTTGGGGATTTTGTATTGGAAGGAAGAAATGTGTCAGCAAATTAAATCAAGAATCAATGTTCCTAGCTTTCAGATCGATGATGCAGGTGCATTAATCTGGACCGAGCACTTACTTCAGGAACTTGTTCATAAAATTGATTAAAAAAGTTAATAAAATTGTCAAATCTGTTACTTTTATCACAGCCTGATCTATGGATATACTCTATAATACTAATTAGGGGATATATTGTTTGTTAAAATAGAATCATGGGTTTTTAATGGAACTACGGCAAACACTCATCAGATAACCGGCCTAGAGATGACTGAAGTTATCTTGTAGATGATCTGAAATTGTTGGACTTCCATTTTAACCTATACAAAATTGTCACAAAAAGAAGGCGATGGCCTTCTTTTTTGCTTTAATTTGTGATGTGTTTCACTTATTTTTCCGCTTAGCTGGCTTATATTTAGGTTAGGCAAGGAAAAGGAGTGAACATGATGAAGTTATTTTTACCGAAACAACATGGTGCATGGGCAATGCTAATCATCCCGTTTTGGCTTGGTGTCATTGAAGGAGGGTTTATGTGGAAGCATATCCCATTTTTCATTGGTTGGCTCTTATTGTACTTAGCAACCTATCCGATGCTTCTTTTATTTAAAAGGAAAAAACTTCAGTACTATACAAAATGGACACTGGTATATATGATTCCTGCCCTAATACTTTTACTTATTCCGCTTTTGGAAAGACCAACCATTATTTATTTCGGTCTACTAATGATTCCGTTTTTTATGATAAATGCTTACTTTACTTCCAAAAATCAAGACCGTGCTTTTATGAATGATATATCTGCTATTTTTGCTTTTTCAGTAGCTGGCCTCGCAAGCAGTTATTTAGGTCATGGTGTGATGAACATCGAGACCCTTGTATTCACTTTTTTAACTTCGGTACTGTTTTTTGTGGGCTGTACGTTTTATGTCAAGTCAATGATTAGGGAGAAGAAGAATATCCAATTTAAATGGATTTCATGGATTTACCATTTTCTATTAGTGGCCGTGTGGTTCGGGGTTGGCTATTGGATGGTTGCATTCGCATTGATCCCAAGTCTGTTGAGAGCTGTTACTTTTTACGGAAGATCATTTTCACCTAAACAAATTGGCATTTATGAAATAATTAATTCAGCAATATTCTTTATAATTATGGCGATTCAAATACTCATACTAAAATAAAAAATCGGTCAATATGACCGATTTTTTTTGTACTATATTAAATTGTTTGCCAGCAGTCATCCTAGTCTACTTTACAGATTTCCGTTGGACAATCTTCACAATCAATTTCGCGTTTTAAATACTCTAAATCGTGAATTGTAATGGTTCCTTTATCAATCGATAGGATACCACTCTTTCGTAAATCGCTTAACAAACGATTTACTACTTCTCTGGATGTACCACAAAAGTTGGCTAGTTCCTGATTGGTTAGTGGTAATTCAATTAGTATTCCTTTATTGGTTTTAATACCATAACTGTTGGTAATTCGAATGAGTGTGGAATAAAGAGCCCCTTTTTTACCATGAAGAACCAAATCACGAAATTTGGTTTGGGTTTTTCGATATTGTTGACTCATCCACTTTATGAATTCAAAAGAAAGCGCAAGATTTTGTGAAAGTTTTTCTTCAAGCGTATCTTTCATAATAACGGCTACTTCGCCACTCTCTACTACTCGGGCGCTTAATAAATAGCGTGAAGAAGGGGAGAATAAGTTTAATTCACCGACAAAGTCACCACTTGAGCACATTCTTAAAGTTAGTTCTCTTCCATCTGGAATGATCTTGCTAATTTGAAGAATTCCACTTTGAATAATATACAATTCATCAGCCATAGATCCTTCTTGAAATAAAAAAGTACCTTTTTCAACTTTCCTTATATGGTGAACTGTATCAAAAAGATGGGACAGTGTTACTGGCAATTCTTTTACTGACTGCATACTAATAACCACCTTTAAAGGTACGAATTCAAAACAAATTTATTTTTAAAAATGACAGTCAAGATCTTGATTTACTAGATAATACTATAATTATATTGTTAACGAAGAATAATTAGCAACAAATGAGCAATAAGTTCATACAATCGTCAAAAGTTCGTGCACATTCCAGTGTATTTCTTAGGAAATAATGTCGACTTATAGGTTATTTTGAAAGAAATTCCTATAATGACTATCCGTGAAAAGGTAATAATAAGGTATGTGAAGTAAAGGAGGGAAAAGAATGGGACAAAATCGTCAGTTTAAGTCAGGGAGTAAAGCCCCGAATAATGGTATTTATATTGAGGTCGGAGATACAGGAAGCAATGTTAACAATCCCAAAAAAATTAGGCTTAAAGCAGGGGATGCATTTCCTGAAACGTCAAATGATGAACGAGTTTGGACATATCAGCGGAAGCCATAAATTTAATAAGGATAAGGTCATCCATTGGGTGGCTTTTTCTTTTGTCTACCCCAGTGTTGCAATTAAAGCACTCTGCATTTCTTCTTTGCAAAAATTTACTTTTTTCAATCGAAGTTTTATAATAAAAGAAAAGGTCAAAAATGGTCAAAGAGGGTGCTGTTAAAATGGACATGAATCAAATGACAGAACGTTTACAAAAAGGACTGATGGATGCACAGTCATTAGCTGTCAAAAAAAATCATCAAGAGATTGATGAACCCCATTTGTTTTTATGTTTAATGGAACAAGAGGATAGCCTTATTTTATCCATATTAGAAAAGGCAGGAATTCCATCTGAAAAAATAAGAGACCACCTTACTGCTGCCCTTGCTAAAAAACCAACGGTTACTGGAAGCGGGGTAGAACAAGGGAAACTATATATCACAGCAAAGCTGCAAAAACTTTTTGTAAGTGCCGAGGAGTTTGCCAAGAAGTATTCAGATGAGTATTTATCGGTTGAACATATACTGTTAGCAGCAGTCAACTCGAATGAATCAGAAATGCAGAGGCTTTTACAAACTTTTGGAACTCAACCTGACAAAGTTTTGCACGCGATAAAAGATATAAGGGGGAACCAGAGAGTGAAATCACAAAATCCAGAAGCGGGATATGAAGCCCTAAAAAAATATGGCCGGGATCTTGTTGCAGAGGTTAAAGAAGGAAAAATGGATCCAGTGATTGGCCGTGATTCTGAAATCCGTCATGTAATTCGAATATTATCGAGAAAAACAAAGAATAATCCAGTTTTAATTGGTGAACCTGGAGTAGGGAAAACGGCCATTGTAGAGGGTTTGGCACAAAGGATCGTGAGGAAAGACGTACCGGAAGGTCTCAAGGATAAAACAATATTCTCATTGGACATGAGTGCGTTAATCGCCGGAGCAAAATTTAGAGGTGAGTTTGAAGAAAGATTAAAAGCTGTTTTAAATGAAATCAAGAAAAGTGAAGGACAAATATTGTTATTTATAGATGAAATTCATACGATTGTCGGGGCAGGTAAGACGGAAGGTGCAATGGATGCAGGCAATATGTTAAAGCCGATGCTTGCACGTGGTGAACTCCATTGTATTGGAGCAACCACACTTGATGAGCACCGGAAATATATCGAAAAGGATCCTGCACTTGAACGTAGATTTCAGCAGGTTCTGGTCCAAGAACCAAACGTTGAAGATACGATTTCCATTTTAAGAGGCTTGAAAGAACGATATGAGGTGCATCATGGCGTTAAAATTCATGACCATGCCTTGGTAGCGGCAGCAACACTATCTGACCGTTATATCACTGATCGTTTTTTACCGGATAAGGCCATTGATCTAGTTGATGAAGCTTGTGCACTCATACGAACCGAGATAGATTCCATGCCTACCGAATTAGATGAAGTAACTCGCAGGGTGATGCAATTAGAAATTGAAGAAGCAGCATTAAGTAAAGAAGTGGATGAAGGGAGCAAGTTAAGGCTGGATTCTCTTCTAAAAGAACTAGCGGATTTAAAAGAATCAGCCCATGAAATGAAGGCAAAATGGCTCCAGGAGAAACAAAGTATACAGAAGTTACAGGAGAAACGAGAACAATTAGAAAAACTTCGATGGGAGCTTCAACAAGCAGAAGATAAATATGATTTAAACCGTGCTGCAGAACTTCGCCATGGTCAGATTCCGTTAGCAGAAAAAGAGTTAAAGGAACTCGAAACGGCGACTGCCAAGGACGAACGTTTACTGCGAGAAGAAGTTACAGGGGAAGAAATCTCTAATATTGTATCAAGGTGGACAGGTATACCACTTGCTAAACTAGTCGAAGGCGAGAGAGAAAAGCTCTTAAAATTAGAATCCATTCTACACGAAAGAGTCATCGGCCAGAATGAGGCGGTAAATTTAGTAGCGGATGCCGTGCTCAGAGCGCGAGCTGGAATTAAAGACCCTAATCGACCCATTGGATCATTTTTATTTTTAGGTCCAACAGGTGTTGGGAAAACTGAACTTGCGAAAGCGTTGGCTGAATCTTTATTTGATAGTGAAGAACAAATTATTCGGATTGATATGTCTGAATATATGGAAAAGCATGCTGTGTCCCGCTTGATTGGTGCTCCTCCAGGTTATGTTGGCTATGAGGAAGGCGGACAGTTGACAGAAGCGGTTAGAAGAAGACCTTATTCTGTTATTTTAATGGATGAAATTGAAAAGGCTCATCCAGAGGTGTTTAATATTCTCTTACAAGCGCTTGATGACGGAAGAATTACTGACTCTAAAGGGCGTGTAGTTGACTTTAAAAATACGGTTATCATTATGACCTCTAATATTGGCTCGCATTTTTTACTTGAACGAAATGATAATGAGGTTGAAATCTCTGATTCAGTAAGAGAGAAAGTAATGAGTCAATTAAGGGGGCATTTCCGTCCTGAATTTTTAAATCGAATCGATGAGACCATCCTCTTTAAGCCACTATCAATAGATGAAATAAAGAATATCGTCGTCAAAATGATGAGGGAGCTTCAAAATCGGTTAAAACATCAACAAATTGATATTCATATTAGCGAGGATGCAAAAGAATTTATTGCTGTTAACGGATTTGATCCTATTTATGGGGCCAGGCCTTTAAAAAGATTTATTCAAAGAAATATTGAGACAAAGATTGCCCGTGAAATTATTGCCGGCAGGGTACATGATCAGTCGAAAGTTGAAATAAATATCAACAATGGTGAGGTTCTAGTATCTGTTTACTAAAAATCATTAAAGAAAAAAGGTCATCCGTTTGAAAGGATGACCTTTTTTCTTAATGTTTTGCAGCAGGTTCGTTTGGAATCACAGTAGTTACAACGAAAATTAAGATTGTCACAACAACTGAAGCGATAGCTGCAGGCATAAATTCATATTCAGCACCTGGAGTCATTGAACTTACTACATATGTAAGCATTTGCACTAATAGAAATGACCAGAAAAAGGTCCAAAAAAATCGCATATTTCTTCACCTCTAACCTGTTTTACATCTTTATTAATATTATCATATGATTCTGAAATGATAAAGTGAAACTATAATATCTTATAAATAGGCAAACCCCCTTTCATCTTTAATGAGACAGCATACAATACCGTGAGGAAATATGTAAAAGGAGATTTATCTATGGAAAATCGTAACTTTCAGATGGATACCCAATGGAATATTCTTCACTACCCTGAAAAGCCTACAGGATTTGGGGTTTTAATCATTGGAGATGAAAGACATTTTGTAGATGAAAGCAAATGTTTTTGGATACAAAATGAAGGAAGGCTAGCTATTGTTAACCAGCTTAAAGAAAAAGGGTACACCATTTTTTCCTCAAATCTTTATGGACGCAACTGGGGGAGCGATGTTGCAGTTGAACTTGCCGAGAAATTATACCACCATGTAATAAGAAGTGAAATTCTTAATAATAAAATCCATATTTTAGCTGAAGGTATGGGTGCACTGGTTGCGATAAGACTACTGGAAAAAATGAAAGGGCGTATAAGATCGATTATTCTGCTCAACCCAATCATTTCTTTAAAAGACCATCTTGAACAAGAAAAGGAACATAAATTCTTTTATAAAAAGTTAATGAGAGAATTAGTTGCAGCTTATCAAATGGACCAAAAAGTGATTGAAAACAATGTTTTTAGCAGCCAAGATAAAGTTAATCTTCAATTTGAATGTCCGGTTAAAATAATTCATGTCTTGGCAGGAGGAAAATCATACAATCAATCGAAACTATATCACCAAATTATTAGTGATTCAGATATAAACCCTACATTTATTCTCCCTGAAAAAAAACCACAGCTTGGAAATATGATGATTAAGTTCTTCAACAGCCATGAATCAGACCTATAGTCTGGTCCTCCCCAAAAAGAAATATTTCCTTATCGATGTGCATAGGATTCAATAAGGTTAGGATGGGGAGGAAGATTTTATGGACAAGGCAATTATTTTTGGAATGTTCGACTTTGTCGGTTTTCATGTTGGTAAGCACCTGCTGAATAAAGGAATCGAGGTCAAGGGTGTTCATATTGAAAATCCTGATAATATACATTTTATTGATGAGAAAAGGCTTGAAGTTGGTCGGAATGCAAACTTTTTAGAACAATCATTAATCGAGTGGCGTAAAAATGAGCAACATGAAATCAGTAGTTCAAGGCTAATATTTTCAATATATGACCTATTTATGCTTAAAAAAGAACAAATTTTACAAATGGAGGAAGTTACTCGGCCAATCATTCAATTTGTAGAGGGGAACAAAAACAAAGCAAAAATTGTTTTTATTCTACCTATTCAAATGCTTACTCGAACATTTAGGGGGAAAGAAATAGAGGGGTTTATAGGGAATATAAAAGGATTAGCAACGAATATCCAATTATTGTACCTACCTGCTATTTATGGTCCATGGCAGCCATCAGCTTTTTTGTTTCAACAAGCCATTGTTTCGAAATACAAAAAAGTAAATTTAATAACTGATATACGGGAATGGACTAACGATTGTCTTTTTGTTGATGACGCTATCGAATCCATGTTAGAAATCATAGAGAGCGGGAGACCGGGCAGTTACTTGATTGAAAGCGGAAATGAAGATCATTGGGATAGGTGCGCAGAATATCTAAATATTGATGAAAATCAGGCATTGTTAAATAGCAATGGACCAATAGAGGATAACGATCCACTTGAAAAAGTAGCTGTAAAAAAGGTTAGTCCAATTGCAGAGTCTATCATTACACAAATAGAACATATTCAACGCTTGTATGCCAATCGTTTGTAAGATAATGTATTTAGTTGGCTAGTGGAAAATTATCTTTTCATTTATTTGTTGAAAGGTTAGAATAAAACTGGAAAATAGAGTCATATACCTATGGTCCTTGGTCAAGTAAATTATAAGTGTAAAGGAAACATGTATAGGAATGGCAATAGGATAGAGGAGATGCGTAATATGATATACCGTTTCGGAATGATACTTTTATGCCTCTTTTTACTTGGAGCCTGTGGAGAGACAAAACCTGCAGGTAAAATAAAAAAGGTTGGATTGTTAGTACCCGAAACGGTCAATGACCAGGTATGGGGGACAAAGGGATTTAATGGCTTGTTGAAAATTCAAAAGAATATTAATGTAGATGTGTTTTATAAAGAAGGTATGAATTCAGAAGCTATTGCCCGGCGTGCTGTTGAAGAATTTGACCAAAAAGGGGTAAATTTAATCTTTGGTCATGGATCTGAATATGCAGAGTATTTTAATGATATTTCATCTGAATATCCTAATATCCATTTTATAAGTTTTAATGGTGATGCTAAAAACAAGAATACAACAAGTCTGAATTTTAAAGGTCACGCGATGGGGTTTTTTGGTGGAATGGTCGCAGCACATATGTCAAAAACACAAAATGTAGGTGTTATAGCCGCATATGAATGGCAGCCGGAGATTGAAGGCTTCTATCAAGGGGCAATGGCAGAAAATAAAAACACAAACGTTAGTATAGAATATGTTGGAAATTGGGATGATGAAATAAAGGCAGTTCAATTAGCAAATGACATGATGGATAAGGGAATTGATGTCATCTACCCTGCCGGTGACGGGTATAATGTACCAGTAATAGAAAGGGTGAAAGAACGGGGATTGTATGTTATAGGATACGTTTCTGATCAATCAGATTTAGGTGAATCTACGGTACTTACAAGTACCGTACAACAGGTCGATCTATTATATGAAATAGTGGCAGGGCAATACAATAAAGGGTTATTAAAATCAGGTAATCTTTCCTATGATTTTCAAGATAATGTTATTTCACTTGGTAAATATAGTCCCAATGTAAATAAAGAATTTATTCAAAAGATAAATAAGCAAATTGACATCTATAAGGAAACAGGAAAATTGCCAAAATGAGAAATTGAAGGAGCAGTACATATGAATAGTCAAGATAATACATTACAATTTATGCAGATTGCAATGAAATACTTACCAGAAGCAAAGGAACAATTGGATAGGGCTGGTGTGGATTTATCAATGGAATTAATCGAGCCCTTTATGAATCTTTTTACAAAGGTCATGCAAGAAGCCTATGAACTTGGTCTGGCTGAAGGGCGAAAAGAAATATAAAGAGGAAATAAGCTCTCAAAATCGGGAGCTTATTTCTTTTGTAAAAGATTGTCCTTTAGCAGAGGGAGAAATGTGAAGAAACAGTTGCTTAAAATAGGTTTTATTTGATAAAATTAGTACCAAGTCATAATAATTGATATTAAACTTTGTGATATAGAGAATTGTGAAAAAAAAAGGAGCTGGATCTTATGAAAGCAGGTATTGTTGGTATCGGCAGATATTTACCAGAGAAAGTTGTCACCAATAAGGATTTGGAAAAAATAATGGATACCTCTGATGAATGGATTCGTACGATGACAGGGATCGAAGAAAGAAGAATTGCAGCTGATGATGAGAATACATCAGATATGGCATTTGAAGCAGCTAAAAAGGCCATTCAAGATGCTGGAATTACTGCAGAAGAGATTGATTTAATTTTGGTGGCAACAGTTACACCTGATACTCCTTTTCCTTCGGTTGCGTGTAGAATTCAAGAAAGACTTGGGGCAAAAAAGGCAGCAGCAATGGATGTTAGTGCAGCATGTGCGGGATTTATGTACGGAATTGTGACTGCTAAACAATTTATTGAGTCTAAAGTTTATAAATATGTATTAGTGGTTGGCGTAGAAAAGCTTTCTAAAGTAACTGACTGGAATGATCGCAATACAGCAGTCTTATTTGGAGACGGTGCTGGTGCTACCATTATTGGCCCTGTTTCAGAAAATCGGGGAATTCTTTCCTTTGAGCTTGGAGCAGATGGTACGGGGGCAAAACACCTTTACCAGGATGAATATATAATTATGAATGGTAGAGAAGTGTTCAAATTTGCTGTAAGGCAAATGGGGAAAGCTGCATCAATGTTCTCGAAAAAGCAGGCCTGACAAAAGATGATGTCGATTTCTTAATTCCACATCAGGCTAATATTCGTATTATGGAAGCATCTAGACAAAGATTAGAGCTACCTGTCGAAAAAATGTCCAAAACGATTAATAAATATGGTAATACGTCTGCAGCATCGATTCCAATTTCGATTGTGGAAGATTTGGAAGAGGGAAGAATTAAAGATGATGATCTCATTGTTATGGTCGGTTTCGGCGGTGGCTTAACATGGGGAGCCATTGCTATCAGGTGGGGAAAATAAGAAACACATGGAGCAGAAATAAACAAGCAGGTTAAAGTAAGTTGAAAATATCAATATGGAAAAAGATGAAGGAGATAGATAAAATGGAAAAGCGCAGAGTTGTAGTAACAGGCATAGGTGCAGTAACACCGCTTGGAAATGATGCCGAAACAACTTGGAAAAACATATTAGAAGGCAAATCCGGGATTGGCCCGATGAAGAGAGTCAATGCTGATGAATATCCGGCAAAAGTTGCCGCAGAATCAACTGATTTTGATCCTGAAGCATTTATGGAAAGAAAAGATGCGCGCAAAATGGACCGTTTTACACAATTTGCAGTTGCATCGGCAATAATGGCAGTGAAGGATGCAAACTTAACAATTAACGAAGATAACTCCCATCGTGTGGGAGTATGGATTGGTTCGGGGATCGGCGGAATGGAAACCTTTGAACAACAATTTGAGATTTTCCAAAAAAGAGGATATAAACGTGTAAGTCCATTCTTTGTACCGATGTTAATTCCAGATATGGCAACTGGACAAGTTTCCATTACACTCGGTGCAAGAGGTTTTAATTCTTGTACGGTAACTGCATGCGCAACAGGAACAAATTCGATTGGTGATGCCTTCAAAGTAATTCAACGCGGCGATGCAGATGCAATGGTAACAGGTGGAGCAGAAGCACCAATTACAAAAATGTCTGTTGCAGGTTTTTGTGCAAACACTGCCCTTTCCACAAATCCGGATCCAAAGACGGCGAGCAGACCATTTGATCAAAACCGTGATGGATTTGTTATCGGTGAAGGTGCAGGGATTATTGTTCTAGAAGAACTTGAACATGCCTTAGCACGTGGTGCAAAAATTTATGCTGAAATAGTCGGCTATGGGGCAACTGGTGATGCCTATCATATTACTGCACCAGCACCAGGTGGTGAGGGGGGTGCCCGTGCAATGAAAATGGCTATCAATGATGGCGGGTTAAAACCTGAGGAAATTGATTATGTAAACGCGCACGGCACAAGTACAGAGTATAATGACAAGTTTGAAACCCTTGCCGTTAAAGAAGTATTTGGAGAGCATGCTTATAAATTAGCAATAAGTTCAACTAAATCGATGACCGGACATCTTCTTGGTGCGGCCGGTGGTGTAGAAGCAATCTTTTCGGTATTAGCGATAAGAGACAGCATGCTTCCGCCAACTATTAACTATGAAACACCAGATCCAGAATGTGACTTAGATTATGTACCGAATCAAGCACGTCCGAAGGAAATTAAAGCAGCCATGAGTAATTCACTAGGCTTCGGCGGACACAACGCAACAATTGTGTTCAAAAAATACGAATAAGTAAACCAATCGACCAGAGATGAAATCTGGTCGATTTTTTTTGATACTAATCACAAGAACCCCTTCTTGTGATTAGTAATAAACTGATCAGAGGGTGAATTGAAGGTAAATGGGGTGAAGTGATGGGAATCATTCGAACTGATCAATGGTTAGAGGAGGAATTTGATAGTCCCTTAAAAATTTGTGAAAAATTAATGCCTTATTTTAAGAGACAAAAACCTAAGGAAATTTACAATCAATTAGTGGATTTTGGGATGTACCGGCCATCTAGGTCTGCCTTAGAAAATTTCGATTGGTTAATAGAACAAAATGCTTGGGATAAAGTGGAACAACTATTTAATAAATATAAGCAAAAGTGGCATGGTCCGGATATACCAGTCTTTCTTTTTCCAGTAGCCCAATCTGGTGGATTTTTTTTCAGAGAAGTAAAAAGTAAAGCTGGCGTTTCTTTCCCCGATAAAATGTTTCTCTTTCTCTCTAATTATGATGACCCAAAAGAGGTAGAGGCCTTGCTCGTTCATGAATACCACCATGTCTGCCGACTTAGAATGTTAGGGAAAAGGATCGAAGAATATAGCTTGCTTGATTCAATTATTATAGAAGGTTTAGCTGAATATGCAGTTTTAAAATATTGTGGACGGGAATATTTAGCCGATTGGTGTCGTATGTATAAAGAAAAGGAACTATTAAATTTTTGGGAGAAATATTTGAAAGAACAGCTAAATACAAAAAAACATGAAAGAAAGCACGATGAATTACTTTACGGGGTCGGAAGGCTGCCAAAGCTACTAGGTTATGCTGTGGGATATAATATTGTTGAACGTTTTTACGAAAATAAAAATTTTTCTACAAAACTATCATTTACGTATCCTGCGCTAAGGTATCTTGAAAACCTTTATAATCTCAACAAAAAAAGCCAGTAAAATCGGGCTTTTTTTAATATTAGTTAACACTAACAGGTAGTTGTACAAAAAAATCTTGCAAATATTACAATTACATAATAAAATTTATTTGAATATACTGAATAAATAGAATAATTTTAAACGTTAGAGGGTGTACTATGAGCACAAAAAAAAAGCTGCACAAAGAGGCCCCACTACTCGAAGTGAAAAATTTACAAACTTCTTTTGATATTGATGGAACTGATTATAATGCAGTAGATAATGTTTCGTTTAAAGTAATGTCGGGGCAAATTGTCGGCATTGTAGGAGAGTCGGGTTGCGGTAAATCTGTTATGAGTCTCTCCATTATCAAGTTATTGCCAAAAGAGAGCGGAAAAATTAAATCAGGTGAAGTCATTTTTGATGGATTAAATCTGGAGAAAATGTCGGAATCGCAAATCAATAAAGTGCGTGGGAAAGATGTCTCTATGATTTTTCAAGAACCAATGACCTCATTAAATCCAGTCTTTACAATTGGATATCAACTCCAGGAAGTCCTCTTTAACCACCTTAAGATTACGAAACAAGAAGCTCGGCTAAAATCAATCGCTTTATTAAAAAGTGTGGGAATCTCTAGGCCGGAAAAACTCATTGATGAGTATCCGCACCAATTATCAGGCGGGATGAGGCAGCGAGTCATGATCGCCATTGCTATTGCTTGTCAACCCAAATTATTAATTGCTGACGAACCAACCACAGCCCTCGATGTTACTGTTCAAGCTCAAATTCTCGAACTATTAAAAGATATTCAAGCAGTTAATGACATGTCTGTTATTTTAATTACACATGACCTGGGGGTTATTGCTGAAATGTGTGACGAAGTAATGGTCATGTACGCTGGCAGAATTATAGAACATACAGATGTGGATACACTTTTCCATAATCCTAAACATCCATATACTAGTTTGCTCTTAGGGGCAATCCCGAAAATGGATGGACAAGAAGAAAGGTTAAGTTCAATTAAAGGCATCGTCCCTTCCCTAATAAATATGCCGGCAGAAGGCTGCCGTTTTGCGAATCGCTGTCCAAAAGCAATGCCTGAATGCACAACAATTACCCCTTTACTTGAAGACGTTGAACAAGGTCACGAAGTTGCCTGTTTACTCTTTGAAACAAGTAAGCCAAACGAGGGGGTAAGAAAATGAGTATTGTTTCAGTACATAAGCAGGGAGACCATTCATCCTTACAATCTGAAAACCTATTAGAGATTAAAAATCTTAAAACCTATTACCCTGTTAAAGGGGGATTTCTAAAACGAACAATTGGAAATGTAAAAGCGGTTGATAATATCTCCTTTGAGATAAAAAAAGGAGAAACGCTTGGACTTGTTGGTGAATCCGGCTGTGGTAAATCTACTACGGGGAGAACTATTCTTCGGCTATTAAAACCAACCGAGGGCCAAATACTTTTTGATGGTAAGGATATCACCAGAGTATCTGGTAAATCCCTTCGAGAGATTCGAAAAAATATGCAAATGGTGTTTCAGGACCCGTATGCTTCTTTGAATCCTATGCAAATGATTGGAGATATTATCGCTGAACCTATTTATAACTTTTCAAAAAAAAGCATGGCTGAGTTAAAACAGGAAGTCATGGGTTTGTTAGAAAAAGTAGGCTTGCCCCCAGATGCCTATTACAAATATGCACATGAATTTTCCGGGGGGCAGCGCCAAAGAATCGGAATAGCGAGAGCGCTTGCATTAAAACCAAAATTAATTATTGCCGATGAACCTGTTTCAGCACTTGATGTGTCAGTCCAATCACAGGTTTTAAACCTGTTAAAAGATTTACAGGAAGAATTTGACCTTACTTTTCTTTTTATTGCGCATGACTTAAGTGTTGTTAAACATATGAGTGACCGAATTGGTGTTATGTATCTAGGGAATATGGTGGAGGTTTCGGATAAAGATAGCTTATACGCGAATCCTCTTCATCCGTATACACAAGCATTAATTTCAGCAATTCCAACTCCTGACCCGAGGGTGAAGAAGGAGCGGATTATTTTAAAAGGGGATGTGCCAAGCCCAATCAATCCTCCTGCCGGATGTACATTCCACCCGCGCTGCCCTATGGCATTGGAGGAATGTTCCAGACGCAAGCCAGTATTAAAGGAGGTGAAGCCCTCACATCGAGTAGCTTGCCACCTTTACTAGCAGCTGGGCGTTGGAGATAGACAGTAACTAATCCAAAGTTAATAGGGGGGGAAACAAATGAAAAAGAGAAGTATGCTTATATTAGCAGCATTAATGCTTGTTCTTGCTGCGTTTTTAGCAGCTTGCAGCAGCGGAGAAAAAACAGGTACAACCAAAAATGAAAACGAGGGTAAACCGAGCGAAACAGCAGGGAAACCACAGGATGGCGGAACACTAGTATATGCACTGGATTCTGCACCTGAGGGGAAATTTAACTATTCTTTTTATGGAAATGCAACTGATCAATATGTAATAGATTTCTTTGATGAAAATCTAATCGATTACGATGAGAACTTAAAGGCCCAGCCGCATATCGCCTCATGGAAAACAGCAGACAATAAAGTGTTTGACTTCGAAATCAAACAAGGAGTTAAATGGCACAATGGCGAAGAATTATCTGTAAAGGATTGGGAATTCGCTTTGAAAGTTATTGCTGATAGGGATTATGATGGTCCACGTTTTGATAACGTAAGAAATGTCGTGGGTGCACAGGATTATCATGATGGAAAAGCGAAAGAAATCGCTGGAATTAAGGTAGTAGATGATTACCATATCCAAATTACATTTGATAAAGCTCGTGTTAACAACTTGGATAATCTTTGGACATACCCTATGAATCGTACTGAATTTAAAGGCCTTGCCGTAAAAGATATGATGGGTTCTGAACAAGTTCGTACAAAACCTGTTGGTTTAGGTCCATTTAAAGTTACAAAGATTATTCCAGGTGAATCTGTAGAAATGGAACGCTTTGATGATTATTTTGGCGGTAAGCCGCATATTGAAAAGGTGGTTATTAAAGTAATAGATCCATCCCTTTCTGTTGGAGAACTTAAAAACGGAACGCTTGATATGACATCTTTCCATCCAAGTATTATTGATCAAGTAAAAGCCCTGGATAATGTAAATGCTGTAACTTATCCCGGTGTAAGCTATTACTATGTTGGTTTTAGACTAGGTACTTGGGATGGCGAGAAAAATGTCATGAATGAACCTAAATACCAAGAGAAGAAGCTTCGTGAAGCTATGTATTATGCAATCAACCGTGAAGAATGGGTTAAGGCGTTCTTCTTTGGTGTAGGAAAGCCAGTTAACCGTCCAATTCCAACCAATCATTGGATTGCTGCACCTAATGAAGAATTAGAGCAATACAAATATGATCCGGAAAAAGCGAAGGCCCTATTAGATGAAGCTGGATATAAAGATGTTAATGGTGATGGTTTCCGTGAAGATCCGAATGGTAAGAAATTTGTTGTAAACTTCAGCCACTATGCCACTGATAACCCAACGTTTGAAGCACGTGCCAAGGCAATGACTCAATATTGGGAAGAAGTTGGTTTGAAAACGAAATTAACGATGACTGATGTAAACCTTTATTATGAAATGCTAGATAAAGCTGATAAATCAATGGAAGTATTCTTTGGCGGCTGGTCAACGGGGACAGATCCGGACCCAACTCCACTTTGGGGATCAAAAGCAATTTGGAACTATCCACGCTGGGTAAATGCTGACAGTGATAAATTATTGGATCAAGCACTTGATATTAGTGTAGTTGGAACAGATAACGGCAAGCGTAAGGATCTTTATGTCCAGTGGCAAAAACTATTCATGCAAGATCTTCCGGCATTACCAATTGCTGAACTAGAGGAAACGATGGCTATCAGTAAACGGGTCCAAGACGTAAAATTTGATGTATCCGGAATGAACCGTCCAAATGAATGGTGGATTAAACAATAGTTATAATTTCCTAAAGGTCATTACTATCTGTTTTAAGGATTAATACAAACAACTCAATTTTGGGTTTCAAATGGGAGATGGCTTAGCTTCTCCCATTTGAATAGATTGGGCGAGAAACACAGCTTCTGTCTTTACATAGCTTATAGACAAGGAGAATGCACATGATGAAATATGCATTTCGAAGAATATTGGGAATGATTCCAATGTTACTCCTTACCTCCATTGTAGTATTTTCGCTGGCAAAATTAATGCCGGGTGACTCTCTAAGTGGAGAAATTGATCCAAGAAATACAAATCCTGAGTATATCGCTGATATGCGTGAAAAGTTGGGGTATAATGACCCATTGCCACAGCAATACTTCCGTTGGATTAGTGGGTTCGTGGAGGGGGATTTTGGAAAATCTACACGTTTCAAAATACAGGTATCTGAGGTTATTGGAGAACGACTCCCTAATACTATACTTTTGGGACTTTCCGCCATCTTCATTACTTATATCCTCGCTTTCTTTATGGGGTCGTATGCAGGTCGAAAACCATATACGTTGATGGACAACCTTATTGGAGGATTAAACTACATTGGTTTAGCGATTCCATCCTTCATCGCAGGGGTATTTGCCATATTTTTCTTTTCATTTAAGTTAGGTTGGTTTCCATCCAATGGATCGGTGGATATTGGTGTAACAGATGGAACATTCGTATGGTGGCTCAGCCGTTTTCACCATGTATTTTTACCGGCAGTTGTGCTTGGGTTATTAAGTACAGCCAGTTATACTCAATTTTTACGAAACGATATTATTGAAAATAGCCGCAAAGACTATGTTCGCACAGCTCGTGCAAAAGGGACCCCGGAAAAAAAAATCTACAATGTTCATATTTTAAGAAACTCAATTATTCCACTAATAACTTTTTTAGGTTTTGATATTGTCGCCATTATAAGTGGTGCAATTATTACCGAGACAATATTTACGTATCCTGGTCTTGGACAATTATTTCTTCAATCTGTTGGGACAAGAGATTATCCAGTTCTGATGACATTGACCATGTTATTTTCATTCTTAACACTGATTGGCAACTTAGTTGCAGATGTTCTATATGGTGTAGTAGATCCACGAATTAGGCTGGATTAGGGGGAGATAAAATGGAAATCGTAACACAGAATAATCATAAGCTAGTAACACCCCCGAAAAAAAGTTTCTCTCCCTTGGCAATTGCGCGGAAGAAATTTATAAAAAATAAACTTGCAATGATTAGCCTTATTTTTTTAATGATAGTTTCTATTGTTTCGATACTTGCACCTTTTATTACCACTGCAGATATTACAAGAATTAACATTGGACAAATGTCGTTAGAGCCATCGGCTGAACATTGGCTTGGAACGGATAAAGCCGGTCGAGACGTGTTTACAAGATTACTATATGGTGGCCGTATATCGTTACTAGTTGGAATAAGTTGTACATTATTTGTCATTGCCCTTGGAACTTTGATTGGCTCAATTTCAGGATATTTCGGTGGAACTGTTGATAGCATATTAATGAGGTTTACCGATTTTATCTTAAACTTTCCATTTTTAGTTTTCGTAATCGTCCTAAATGCGATTCTATTTGGAAAAGTAAATGGGCTTTGGGTTTTAATTGGAACGATTAGCATGCTAAGTTGGGGTGGCATTGCGCGGATTGTTCGTAGTAAAATCCTTGCAGAAAAAGAGAATGAATATATAACTGCTGCTATTTCGATTGGTTGTTCACCGGCTAAAGTAATTATGAAACATCTCCTTCCAAACATTCTATCAACAATTATTGTTCAGGCGACAATCACCTTTGCTACGATGATTGTTGCTGAAACAGGTTTAAGTTTTCTAGGATTTGGTGTTCCGCAGGAAATTCCAAGTTGGGGAAACATGTTGAATTCAGCAAACGAACCGGATGTTCTCCAATTTAAGCTTTGGATATGGGTACCACCGGCATTAATTATTACGATTACCATTTTATCCATTAACTTTATCGGCGAAGGTCTAAAGGATGCCTTCAATCCAAAATCAAAAAGATAAATCTGCCATAAATGTGGTGGATTTTTTTGTAATGGTTACTGGAGTAAAATATATATAAAGGAATAATTTAACTAAGGACTGCCCATACTGATTTACAAACAGATTCTTGAAGTGAGGGGTTGTAGAATGTTGTATCTTCATGATGTATGGGTAAATTGGTTTGAAGGGGAAGAAAACGGTTATAATGTATGCCACTTTCATGAATGGCGTAAGGATGACGGGGTGGAATTGTTAGACCAGGTACCACTTTTGAAAGTTGAACCAGTATTGTTTAATTACATTGAAAATGATTTGTCAGAATTACCTCAGCAGCTTCTAGATGATATTTTTCAGAAAGCTTATTTAAGGAAAAACCATGAGAGAGTTCAACTCGACTATTGCTTCGTGGTAACTGATGGAGTTGGAATCTTGGCAATTGATACAATCGGCTATAATATTCCAATTCGAAAAAGTCGGTTAATCCCTAGACAGGAACAATTGGTGTACGAAATGATTTCTCAACATGAGGCTAATAAATATCACTTTTATGAGCAGGAGAAAATGAAGGACTATCATATTCTCTCACCTGAACCAGAATTAATGAGAGGATTAACAAGAAAAGAACGCCAATTAAAACAACTTTTATTTATGGCTCTAGATCAATTGCTATCATCCAGTAATGAAGCAGAAGTTAGATACTGGTATACAGAATGGTGTCCAGAGCATTATTCAACTATACAGGAATTAAATTTTGAAGCCGCGTGGGAACAGTTATTTGAAGAAACGAAGTATGGATGGTCTAAGCGTCACGAAACCTTTTGTGAAAACCTAATAAAAGGGCAGCCATTTTTTGAAAAACTATGGGAAATGGAGCACGGTCCGAAAGTAAATTAAAAGCCTGACCCAGAAGATATGGATTCCATATCTTTTGTGGGTCAGGCTTTTTTTCACTTCCTAGTTTTTCTGCCGAGTCCCATGGCATTTTCCATCTTCTTAAGAGTCTTATTAGCCACTAGATTTGCTTTTTTAGCACCTTCATCTAATATACGATCAAGTTCAGGAGATTCAAGTAACTCATAATATCTATCTTGAATTGGTTTAAAGAAATTAACTGTGACATCTGCTAAGTCACTTTTAAATTGACCGTAGCCTTTTCCATCATACATTTCTTCAATTTCAGAAATAGATTTTCCACCCAAGATCGAATATATTGATAATAAGTTTGATATTCCGGGTTTGTTTTCTTTATCGAATTTAACAATCCCTTCGGAATCTGTAACCGCACTTTTAATCTTTTTCACAATTTGCTTCGGATCATCTAAAGGTGTGATATTTGCTTTTTGATTTGGATCAGATTTGCTCATTTTTTTCGTTGGCTCTTGTAGGGACATAATTCTTGCTCCAACCTTTGGAATACTGATTTCGGGTACGGTCAATATGTCACTGTATTTTTTATTAAATCTTTCCGCAAGGTCGCGTGTTAATTCCATATGTTGCTTTTGATCTTCTCCAACAGGTACCAAATCCGTGTTATATAGGAGAATATCAGCTGCCATCAAAGGTGGATAAGTTAATAAACTAGCCTGGACAGCCTCTTTCCCAGTAGATTTATCCTTGAATTGGGTCATTCTTTCTAATTCTCCAATGTATGCTACGCACTGCATCATCCATCCTGCTTGTGCGTGGGCTGGGACCTCAGATTGAATAAATAATGTAGCCTTTTCTGGATCAATTCCAACTGCAAGATACAACGCCGCTAAACTCCTAATATTTTTACGAAGTGTTATTGGATCTTGTGGAACCGTAACCGCATGCTGGTCCACGATACAAAAGAAGCAATTGTAGTCATTTTGCATTTCGACAAACTGTTTTAAGGCTCCGATATAGTTGCCAAGGGTAATGGTTCCACTCGGCTGAATACCAGAAAAAATTGTTTTCATGATAAATTTCCTCCTAAAAGAATATATAAAAAAACCATTCATCCCAGGAAAACTAATAGGGACGAATGGTTTCGCGGTACCACCCTAAATTACTCAAAAATGAGTCACTCAATTCCACGATCGTCTCATAACAAGACAATCAGGAGTCCTTTTAACGCAAGGAAAACGTCAAATCCTACTTTTTAACCATTTTAAATGTTCAGACCGAGGCTCAAAAGTCCATTCCGTATTTATTCGTGTTTGTTTACACCAGCCACAAACTCTCTAAGACGAAGGGAAATACGTACTACTCTTTATCATAGCCTTTAAAGTACTATACAATTGCTTATTATTATATAGGAACTGCATATTTAATTTCAAGTCTGCAAAAAATAATAAAAGAATAAAGCAATACCCATGAACAGTCCAGTTCCTATGCCGTAAAACACTAATGGACGCTGATTAACTGTAATTAGTTCTGAGAGAGGAGGTATTTCATCAAATCTTCGTTTGTTGTGCCCTCTTTGAAAAGCAAAACTGAAGGACCTTGATATGGCATCAAAAAAACCGGAATGAATAGTAAATAGAAGTAAAGATAATAAAAGAAGGGCAGAAGTGAAATAAAAAGATATATTAATATAGATTAACAAAGCGATTTTGTGATCAAGAAGAATGGAGACAATTAATATGAAAAGTTGTAATAAGGCCAAGACAACAAGTCTTTTCTTAAGTTGATAATTCACTAAATAACCTCCAAAAGATTAATTTAATAGGGTTTTCACTTAAATATTTTATACTAAAAATTAGTGTAAGTTCAAATTATACCATAAGAAATCGTAATGAAAATGTAAAGAATGTTGCCAATCTGTAAATAAATTTCAAAAAAATAATGTACAATTGGTAGAAAATATGTATAATAGAGAATGTAGTAATTTTTCAGAATAATAGAAAAGGGAGGTCTACTAGTGAAGAAATCAAAACTTTCACTACTTTTAGTACTATCACTAGTTCTAAGCATGTTTCTAGCAGCATGTTCAGGCGGAAACAAGAATGAAGGCAAGAAAACGGATGAAGGCAATAAAAATGCTGGTACTGAGGAAACAACTTTAGCAGATGAACAAGTTCTTAATGTTCTTGAAACTGCTGAAATTCCATCAATGGACAGCGTAATGTCTCAAGACGTATTAAGCTTCACCATGTTAAATGCTACAAATGAAGGTTTATATCGTTTAGATCCCGACCAAAAAGTTATCCCTGGCGTTGCTGAGGGTGCACCAACATACAATGATGACAAAACTGTAATTACAATTAAATTAAAACAAGATACAAAATGGTCAAACGGTGACCCAGTTACTGCTCATGACTTTGTGTTTGCATGGCAACGTGCAATTGATCCGAAAGTTGCTGCTCCATATGGCGCATACTTCATGGAAGGCAAAATCAAAAATGCATCTGAAATTGTTGCCGGTAAAGCAAAACTTGATGATTTAGGTATTAAAGCATTAGATGATTATACTGTGGAAATCACTTTAGTTAGAGCTCTTCCATACATCGAATCATACCTAACATTCCCATTGTTCTACCCACAAAACAAAAAGTTTGTTGAAGCAGAAGGCGCTAACTATGCGAAAGATGCTACTCACCTACTTTACAATGGTCCATTTAAGATGACTAAGTGGGATGGCCCAACTGGAACTGAATGGGTATTAGAAAAGAATGCTGATTACGTAAATGCTAAAGACGTTACTCTAGAGAAAATCAACTTTAACGTTTCTAAAGATCCACAAGCTTCTGCAAATGCATACACTGCAGGCGAAGCTGATATCACAGGAAAGCTTGCACAAGCTGCGATTCTTTCTCAATTTGAAGGACAAAAAGATTTACTACGTTACCAAGAGCCATCTATCTGGTGGTTAAAAATGAACGAAAAGAACAAAGCATTGAAAAATGTTAACATCCGTAAAGCAATTGCATTATCTGTTGATAAAAAAGCTTTAACAGACGATGTATTAGCAAACGGATCAATCCCTGCAGATTTCCTTGTACCAAAAGGTTTCTCATACTTAGACGGTAAAGATTTCCGTGATACTGCTGGAACTTACTTAAGCACTAACAAAGAAGAGGCTAAAAAGCTTTGGGAAAAAGGTCTTAAAGAAACAGGTCTTAAAGAAGTGAAATTTACTTATGTTGGTCAAGATACTGAAACTTCGAAATTAACAGATGCCTTCATTAAAGACCAATTAGAGAAAAACTTACCAGGATTAAAAATTACTGTTGAAGCTGTACCATTTAAAATTCGTATCGCTCGTGAAGACGCTCAAGATTACGATTTATTAATGGGTGGTTGGGGACCTGACTACGCTGACCCAATGACATACATGGATCTATGGGTTACAGGCGGCGGACAAAACCACATGGATTATGGTAATCCAGAATTTGATAAGTTAATTAAATCAGCTAGTGAAGAACTTGTAGCTAAGCCACAAGATCGTTGGAAAGCTCTTCAAGATGCAGAAAAAATCTTGTTAGAAGATGATGCAGCAATTGCACCACTTTACCAACGTTCAGTTAACCTTCTTATCAATCCAAAGGTTAAAGGCTTTGCTCACCATGCATTTGGTCCAGACTATAGTTACCAGTGGATTAAAATCACAAAATAGTAGCTATACTAATCAAATAGAAAGAGAGTATATTGAAGAAATATACTCTCTTTTTACCTGTATGGGAATTGTCGAAAAACGTCGACTATTTAAAAAATTAGGAGGTGTAAGCATGGCAAAATATATCTTACAACGAACGGGCTATATGATAATTACACTTTTAATCGTAACATCACTTACATTTTTCCTCATGAAGCTAATTCCAGGTAGCCCTTTTAATAACTTCGAAAAGCTCAACGACGTTCAGCGGGAAATTTTGCTGGATAAATATGGTTTGAATGAACCTCTGCCTGTTCAATATTTTAATTATATGAGGAATTTGGTAAAAGGTGACCTAGGAATCTCCTTTCAATTTGACAATACCCCTGTAACAGAACTGATTACTAACCGCATTGGGCCATCAGCACAATTAGGTTTGCAAGCAATGATAGTTGGTGCAATAATTGGCATATTCTTGGGTGTAATTGCTGCCTTAAAGCAAAATACATGGATAGATTATGGGTCTACATTTATTGCTGTAGTTGGTAAATCAGTACCGTCATTTATTTTTGCCGGTTTGCTTCAGTTTTATATTTCTGTTAAATTGCATTGGCTGCCAGTTATGTTATGGAAAGGACCAGAATATACGATTCTTCCTACCATTGCATTAGCTATGTTTCCAATTTCAATTGCTGCAAGGTTTATGCGGACTGAAATGATCGAGGTTTTAGGGTCCGATTATATTACCTTAGCACGAGCTAAGGGAGCAAGCCGCTGGCAAATTAGTCTAAAACATGCACTCCGAAATGCTTTAATACCAGTTGTGACTGTTCTTGGACCTCTAGCAGTTAGTCTGATGACAGGTTCACTAGTAATTGAACAGATTTTTGGAATTCCAGGACTTGGGGAGCAATTCGTTAAATCAATTAATATGAATGATTACCCTGTCATTATGGGAACTAATATTTTATTTGCAGTATTATTTGTGGTAGTTATTTTGATTGTTGATATTCTTTATGGAATCATCGACCCACGTATTCGTATATCGGGGGGAAAACTAAATGAGCAACAAAGACATTACCATATCAAAGGATCTGTTTACTCCTGCCCATATTGATCCAGCAAATAGTGAAAAGATTGCCAAAAAGAGCCTGAACTTTTGGCAGGATTCATGGCTAAGAGTTCGGAAGAACAAAGGTGCTGTTGTTAGTTTAGTGGTTTTAGCTATCATGCTTATTATGGCATTTGTTGGTCCGATGATTACGCCGTATGATTTCGATACACAAGACACAAAGCATAATAACCTGCCGCCGCGTATTCAAGGTTTGGAAGATGTAGAATGGCTCCCCTTTGACGGAACATTATCCAGAAGAGACGGCACAGTTTATAACGCATATGAAGTCCGGAAAATTGATGCCTATTATTGGTTTGGTACTGATAATTTAGGTCGTGATCAATTTGCTCGTATTTGGAAAGGTACACAAGTATCTTTATTTATTGCCTTCATGGCAGCATTAATTGATATGGCCATTGGAGTCGCGTATGGAGCTGTTTCTGGTTATTTAGGCGGCAAAGTGGACGGTGTTATGCAACGTATTATAGAAGTTATTGTTGGTATTCCCAACTTGATTGTTGTTGTATTAATGATTTTGGTGTTAAAGCCAGGTATTATTCCAATCATAATCGCTTTAACGATAACTGGCTGGACTAGTATGGCCCGAGTTGTTCGAGCGCAGGTGTTGAAATTTAAAGGCCAGGAATTTGTATTAGCTGCCAAAACACTAGGTGCCTCCAATTCTTCAATTATTTTTAAACATATGATTCCGAACATGTTTGGTGTCATTATAATAAATACGATGTTTTCCATCCCAAATGCTATTTTCTTTGAAGCATTTTTGAGTTTTATTGGGTTGGGATTACAAGAACCGAATGCATCTTTAGGAACATTAGTCAATTCAGGGTTTAAATCTATGATTGCTTTTCCTTATCAAATGATAATTCCTTCTTTAATGATAGCAATTATTATGGTTTGTTTTAACTTAGTGGCGGACGGATTACGAGATGCGTTGGATCCAAAAATGCGTGATTAGAAGGCAGGTGTATGTAAATGGAGAAAGTTTTACAAGTAAAGGATTTAAAAATATCGTTTCATACATTTTCTGGAGAAGTGCAAGCGATTCGTGGTGTAAACTTTGATTTATATAATGGTGAAACATTAGCAATCGTTGGTGAATCAGGTTCTGGAAAATCAGTTACAACAAAATCAATCATGCGTTTACTTCCTGAACATAATTCCGAAATTAAAAGTGGAGAAATTCTTTTCGAAGGAAAAGACCTTACAAAACTTAAAGATAAAGAAATGCAGAAAATTCGTGGAAAAGATATTTCTATGATTTTTCAGGATCCAATGACTTCCTTGAATCCAACAATGAAAATTGGCAAGCAAATTATGGAGCCTCTTATTAAGCATCAAAACATGAGCAGACATGCTGCCAAAGAAAGAGCAGTGGATTTATTAAAGCTAGTTGGTATTCCTAAGGCGGAAATTCGTGTAGATCAATATCCACATCAGTTCTCCGGAGGGATGAGACAACGGGTTGTTATCGCGATTGCATTGGCGTGTAATCCTAAAATCCTCATTGCCGATGAACCGACAACTGCGCTTGACGTAACAATTCAAGCGCAAATTCTTGAGTTAATGAAGGATCTGCAAAAGAAAATTGATACATCGATCATCTTCATTACGCACGATCTTGGGGTAGTTGCCAATGTAGCCGATCGCGTTGCAGTAATGTATGGTGGGAAAATTGTTGAAATTGGCACTGCCGATGAGATTTTCTATAACCCACAACATCCTTACACATGGGGCTTAATTAGTTCTATGCCTGATATGGATACCCATGACGAGGAATTATTCTCTATTCCAGGGACACCACCTGATTTATTAGATCCTCCAAAAGGTGATGCGTTTGCAGCACGTAATCCATTTGTAATGAAAATAGATTTGGAGCAAGAGCCGCCATTCTTTAAAGTTTCTGACACTCATTACGCAGCTACATGGCTTTTACATCCTAATGCACCAAAGGTTAACCCTCCAGAAGCTGTGAAAAGACGGCAAAATCAATTTGCTGGAAATGCACCAACAGCTACCTTAGAGAAAACTGGTCAAGGTCAATTCCCTGGAAAAAAGGAGGGGAAATAAATGGCTAAGCGTGAAAAATTACTTGAAATAAAAAATTTAAAGCAATATTTTAATGAAGGTAAAGTGAACGAAGTAAAAGCAGTCGACAATGTTTCTTTTGAAATTTTTAAAGGTGAAGTAATGGGATTAGTAGGGGAGTCAGGTTGTGGTAAATCAACAACAGGTCGCACAATCATCCGTTTGTACGATGCTACTGGCGGCGAAGTTTTATACGACGGCGTAAATGTCCACGGCAAAAAATCTAAAAAACAATTAAAAGATTTTAACCGAAAAATGCAAATGATTTTCCAAGATCCATATGCGTCATTAAACCCGAGATTAAAAATAGCTGATGTTATTGCAGAGGGAATTGACATTCATGGTTTGGCGAAAACAAAACAAGAACGGATGGAGCAAGTTTATGAGCTCTTAGAAACCGTTGGCTTGAATAGAGAGCATGCGAACCGTTATCCACATGAATTTAGTGGTGGTCAGCGTCAGCGGATTGGAATTGCACGCGCCCTTGCTGTTCAACCGGAATTTATCATTGCAGATGAACCTATTTCAGCGTTGGACGTTTCAATCCAGGCTCAGGTTGTTAACTTAATGAAAAAGCTTCAAAAAGAGAAAAACTTAACCTATCTTTTTATTGCCCATGATCTTTCAATGGTTAAATACATTAGTGATCGTATTGGTGTTATGTATTTTGGTAAAATGGTTGAGCTAGCACCTGCGGATGAACTTTATAAAAATCCACTTCACCCGTATACACAATCACTTTTATCAGCGATTCCTGCACCGGACCCAATCAGTGAACGGACACGGAAACGAAAATCATATGATCCGGCAAGTCATAACTACGAACCTAATGAAGCCGTTGAATTTAGAGAGGTTACTCCTGGTCACTTTGTGCTTTGCTCAGAGAAAGAATTCAAGCAATTCAAAGTCCAAACTAAATAAACATAAAAAAACGATCTTGCTGTAAGATCGTTTTTTTGTGTATTAGACTGGGCTGTTGATTTCCGCTCCAATTAAAGTAGGATATAAAAATCAACAATTATCTTTAACATAGACTTTATTTTTATTTTTTGATGCCCCCGACAGTTTTCCAACCAGTCTGGTATTTTGCACTTTCATCAACAAATTCACTACGATTTTTACCACCAAACACTTTTTCAGCCAAAACTGTTTGTAATAACACCCATTAAGGCAGTAATCCCTACAATTAGTAAAGCAACCATAGTTAAATCGAGTATGTATGCGCCCATGGTATTAACTCCCTTCATTTATCAGCTATATTGATTATTTGTAGCGTGACATTAAATATCCCCTCCCTTATTGTAAAAGAACTTGCTGTTTATTTAAAGAGGAAATTAAATAACTTTCACTAAGAATTTACAAAATAATGAATGCGTTTTCATTGGTGACCTTTAATTGAGAATGAGTTTTTAGTTAATTGTTATGTCAGGTGAAAATAATGATTATCAGAATAAGAAAAATTTTATTTTTTTGACGACCCACACTTTTTCTTCCTTAATTGACGAACAATATAGCAAGTGGGATAATGAGTTCTGAAAAAATTCAAGATAAAATTATAATTAATTATGAAACTTTTAGAAGAATTATTCGTCTAATATAGTGAAATAGATAAATTTGAATTGTTTTTGTCCATCAATATAATTTTTAAAAAAAGATACCCTTTTAAGAAACAGTGGTGTATAATTAATGATATAAATTACTTATTTATAATGATTATTAAAAATGTTTTAACAAGATCATATAAACTTTCGCTTATTTAAATATACTGAATTTATTAATTTATGACTTAAATAAAAGAGGAGTGTGAAAATCGGATGGTTACACTATACACTTCACCAAGTTGTACATCATGCAGGAAAGCTAAATCATGGTTAGAAGAACATGAAATCCCATACACAGAAAGAAATATTTTCTCAGAGCCATTAACAATGGAAGAGATAAAAGAAATTCTTCGCATGACGGAAGATGGGACGGATGAAATTATTTCAACAAGATCCAAGACATTTCAAAAACTTGACGTTAACTTAGATGCAATGCCTCTTCAAGATTTATTCAGATTAATAAAAGAGAATCCAGGTCTATTACGTAGGCCGATAATAATTGATGAAAAGCGTTTGCAAGTTGGGTATAACGAAGATGAAATCAGACGATTCCTCCCAAGAAGAGTTAGAACGTTTCAGCTCCGCGAAGCACAGCGAATGGTTAATTAAATAAATAGGCCTTCTTTTGGAGGCCTTTTTTGTATATAAAGAATAGTTGATATCGTTTGTAGTTTCTATTTGATTTTGCTACAATATAATGAAAATCTTAATGCAAGCGAGTAGGCATTCACACGGTTTTTTAGATTTTAGCCTTTTTTATTTCCCTTATAAGTGCTTTTGTCATAAAATAAAAGTACACGAGTATTTACTTTTTCAGGTTATGAAAATTCTTTATGATTTCAGTAAATGCTAAGGCAGTATCTGCTTGGGGGTATTTTGTCCCTTCAATCTGGAAAACGGAAGGGAGAGGTTTTTGATGGAGATTGAACGCATTAATGATTACACAGTTAAATTTTATATTTCATATGGTGATATAGAGGAAAGAGGCTTTGATCGCGAAGAAATTTGGTACAATAGGGAACGGAGTGAAGAACTCTTTTGGGAAATGATGGATGAAGTCCATGATGAGGAAGAATTTGTTATTGAAGGTCCTCTTTGGATTCAAGTCCAAGCACTTGATAAAGGCTTAGAGGTTCTTGTTACTAAAGCTCAGCTATCAAAGGATGGGCAAAAGTTTGAACTTCCTATCCCAAATGAAAAAGGTAAAGATTTTCCTGCTGAGGATAAGCTTGAAGAGCTTTTGGATCATCATTTCAATCCCAATCATTCCGATGAGGAAAGTATCCTGCTTGAGGAAGAAACATTAGAATTCCTGATTGGCTTTAAAGACTTTGAGGATGTTATTAGTTTATCCAATCGCTCTGGATTGGATGATTTAGTGACGATGCTTTATCATTTTGAAGGAAAATACTATCTTTATACAGAATTCCCAGAAGATTTATTTGAAGAAGATGAAATTGACGATATTTTGAGTATTTTACTTGAGTACGGTTTTGAAACACAACTTACCATTCATCGAATTCAGGAATATGGAAAAGAAATAATTGCCGAAAATGTTTTTGCTGAAATACGAAAATATTTTCGCTAATAAATGTACCGATTTCAATATTGAAATCGGTATTTTTAACATTAATAGTTTATGAAAATAATCTGGCAGGTGAGTACACTGAAAAACACAGTAAGGGTTATTATATTTTTGGGGGTATTATCCGTACTATTGTTTTTCTTTAATGATCAATTAGCAAGTGGGATTTTTGGATTCTTGAGTGTATTGGTCACACTTTCAGTGATCTTTATTGCCTTTGTAATATTCTTTGAGAACCGCCATCCAACACAAACACTCACTTGGTTAGTTGTCCTAGGAAGTTTCCCATTGGTTGGTTTTATTTTTTATATCCTTTTCGGTCGTAATTATCGGAAGGAGAAGATGTTTAGAAAGAAATATTTCTTAGACAAACAGGCGTTTTTGACAGTTGAAGGCGAGGATGACCCGAGAAGTGAAGAAAAGCTTAGTTTAATGAGAGAACATCAAGGGAAATTATTCAATTTGGCTCAAAAACTTGGGAATAGCCCAATATCCTTCGATACTTCGACAAAGATTTTAACAAATGGAGAGGAAACATTTCACCATATCTTAGAACAGTTAAAAAAAGCAAGGCATCATATACATCTTGAATATTATATTGTTCGCCACGATCAAATTGGTCAGGAAATTAAAGATTTACTTATTGAAAAAGCTCAGCAAGGAGTAAAGATTCGTTTCTTATATGACGCAGTTGGCTCCTGGCAGCTTTCTAAGTCTTATATTAAGGATCTAAGAAATGCTGGGATTGAAATGGTGACTTTCGGGCCAGTAAAACTTCCTTTTTTAAACAATAAATTTAATTTCCGCAATCATCGGAAAATGATCATAATAGATGGGACGATTGGATTTGTTGGCGGGCTCAATATCGGGGATGAATATTTAGGAAGGGATAAAACCATTGGCTTTTGGCGTGATACTCATTTAATGCTTCGTGGGGAAGCTGTTCGAACGCTGCAGCTAATTTTTTTACAAGACTGGTACTATATGACCAATCATAGTTTCTTAACAGCCGAATATTTATCCCCCCAAAATGATAATGAAAGTCATGGTGGTGTCCAACTCATCGCTGGAGGGCCGGACAATGAATGGAGTGTTATTAAAAATATCTTTTTCTCAATGATTGCAAGTGCGGAAAAAACAGTTTGGATTGCTTCACCGTATTTTATTCCGGATGAAGATATCTTTTCGGCGATAAAAGTTGCAGCACTTAGTGGTGTAGACGTACGCCTCCTGGTCCCTAATAAACCTGATAAACGGATCGTCTTTCATGCTTCAAGATCTTATTTCCCAGAGCTCTTAGAAGCGGGGGTTAAGGTATATGAATACCAGCGGGGCTTTATGCACAGTAAGATTGTGATTGTTGACCATGAACTAGCTTCGATTGGAACATCCAATATGGATATGAGGAGCTTCCATTTGAATTTTGAAGTAAATGCCTTTTTATTCCGAACGAAAAGTACCCAAAAGCTCGTTGCGGAATATATAAATGACCTTGAATATTCTATCCAGTTGGATAAAAAAACGTTTCAGGAAAGACACTTAGGATTAAGAGTCCTAGAATCAACAGCGCGGTTACTCTCGCCCTTACTGTAAGAATCATGTTAAGAAACTCGTCGAATTGGCGAGTTTTTTTGATTTTAAAAGGAATTATCGATAGATATAGCGAATTATGAAAGAAAAGGAGGAGATAAATAATTGTTAACTGCGCAAACAAACACTGGTAAAAGTATTTGTCTAGGATTTGATTACAAAAAGGACGCACTTTTGGACCTTCGAAGCAAAGAAGAATTTTATTGCCCTATTTGTGGGGAAAGGGTATTGCTGAAATTAGGAGATCAGCGGATTTTTCATTTTGCACATATACAAGGGGGAACTTGTCGTAATTTTTATGAAAATGAATCAATATCCCATATGGAGGGAAAACGTCAACTTTATCAGTGGCTAGTGGGACAAAAGATTCCTGCCATTTTAGAATATTATGATCGAGAAATTCAGCAGCGGCCTGATATCATTTTCCATCATAATGGAAAGAAATACGCATTAGAGTATCAATGCTCAACTATTTCAGATAGTAATTTTATCAAGCGGACGAATTCATATCTGCAGAAAGGGTACATTCCAATATGGATTCTTGCTAGTAGTCAAATACACAATAAAAAGAAGAATATTGTTGCATTGTCAAACTTTCAGTATTTATTTTTACGGACAACATCCTCAGGAAAGTTCTATATCCCAGCATATTGCCCCGAAAAACAACAATTTCATCGGATTGATTCAATTCACCCCTACTCCATTAAAAATGCCTTCGCCCATCATACTTTTCACCCTATAATGAAAATGAACGTAAATGACATAGTGGAACCTAAGGTAAAGCTCTCATTTGATTCATCAAGCTGGACACGGGAAATTGAAAAATTTATTCTGAATTGGACTATTCATCCTAATAAACAGCATAAAGCCTTCCTACATGAAATTTATAACAAAAATCTAAATCCTTTCTTATTGCCACCTGAAATTGGCCTGCCCGTCTCACACTCATTACTTCTCCAGACTCCTGCGATCATATGGCAAACGTATTTATATATGGATTTTATTGCCGAAAAAAGACCCGATGATTTGATTTCCCTTCATGAAATAAACTTCCATTTACAAAAGAGGCTGAGTAAAAAGCAAATTGTCGTAAGAAATTTACCACAACTTGAACCGGTGAATCCATTATTAGCAATTACTGATTATCTTTTACTCTTAGAGCAATTGGGTATTCTAGCAAAAAAAGGGGAAACTACTTTCCAATTGAAAAAGGCCATCTCCATTCCCAAGTCTAATCGTGAAAGAGAGGAAGCAAAGCTGGCATTTTTTCAAAAATATTATCGAATACAATCAATTAAATAAATGAAACCAGGTATAAGGGCATACTATATAGAGGTGTAAATAGTATCCTATCTGCCTAATCGGAAGAGGAGATTGAAAAGTTAGGGAGAATATAATAAATGATAACTATATTTCGAAGCCTAAAAAAAGAATGGAGGATGAAGGATGGCAAATGAAACTGCAGTAAAATCACTGCCAGCAAGAAATGAGATTCCAGCGCAAGATACATGGAAATTAGAAGATATTTTCTCAAGTGACCAGGAGTGGGAAAAGGAGTTTCAAGAGGTAAAAGGCCAAATCCCTGGGATAAAAAACTTTGAAGGGAAATTAGGAGAAAGTGCAGAAACACTTTATGAAGCTCTTCAATTCCAAGATAAACTGTTAGAACGGATTGGAAAACTTTATACATATTCACATATGCGTTATGACCAAGACACCACGAACTCATTTTACCAAGGTTTAGATGACAGAATGAAGAATCTGTATTCACAGGCAGCGAGCCAGTTAGCATTTATTGTTCCAGAAATTCTCTCACTAGATGAGAGCAAAGTAACTAGCTTCTTAAATGAGAAACCGGAATTAAAATTGTATGAGCATGCTTTAGCTGAAATTAATTTGCAAAGACCGCATGTCCTGACAGCGGAACAGGAAGCATTGCTCGCTGAGGCGAGTGAAGTGATGGATGCTTCTAGCAATACGTTTGGGATGTTGAACAATGCAGACCTCGAATTTCCAACAATTAAAGATGAAAATGGCGAAGAGGTAGAAATTACTCATGGCCGATATATCCGCTTTTTAGAAAGCGCAGACCCTAGAGTAAGACAAGAGGCCTTTAAGGCAGTATATAAGACGTATGGTGATTTTAAAAATACATTTTCAAGTACATTAAGTGGGAATGTGAAGAAGGATAATTTTAATGCCAGGGTAAGAAAGTATAATTCAGCCAGACATGCTGCCCTTTCTGCAAACAATATCCCAGAAAGCGTTTATGATAACCTTGTTAATGCGGTTACGGATAATCTTCATTTATTACATCGCTATATCAAGCTTCGTAAAAAAGTCCTAGGGCTTAATGAGCTTCATATGTATGATTTATTTACACCTCTTGTCAAAGATGTGAAAATGGAAATTAAATACGAAGAGGCAAAAGATTTAGTTATTAAAGGGTTAGCCCCGTTAGGTGAGGAATATTCGAATATATTAAAAGAAGGTTTTGAAAATCGCTGGGTCGATGTCCATGAAAATAAAGGAAAGCGGAGTGGGGCCTATTCTTCAGGGGCATATGGTACACATCCGTATATTCTGATGAATTGGCAGGATAATGTAAATAATTTATTTACACTTGCCCATGAATTTGGCCATTCTGTACACAGTTATTATACAAGAAAATCACAGCCGTATCCTTATGGCAACTATTCTATTTTCGTTGCTGAAGTGGCTTCAACATGTAATGAAGCACTTCTTAATGACTATCTATTGAAAACAATTGATGATGAACAGAAACGTATTTACTTACTCAACCATTATTTAGAAGGCTTTAGAGGCACCGTGTTCCGGCAAACTATGTTTGCAGAGTTTGAACACATAATCCATCAAAAGGCCCAAAATAACGAGGCGTTAACTGCAGACGCATTAACCGAAAGCTATTATGAATTAAATAAGAAATATTTCGGTGAAGAGGATATTGTAATTGATGAGGAAATCGGGTTAGAATGGGCAAGAATTCCACATTTTTATTATAATTATTATGTTTACCAATATGCCACTGGTTTTAGTGCAGCTACTGCGTTAAGTAAGCAAATTCTTGAAGAGGGTGAGCCGGCAGTCAAACGATACATCGACTTCTTAAGTTCAGGAAGTTCAGATTATCCAATCGAAGTCCTGAAAAAAGCTGGTGTAGATATGACAAGCGCTGATCCAATCAAGAATGCTTGTAAGGTATTTGAAGAGAAACTGAATGAATTAGAACAATTATTATCAAAAGTATAAATAAAGGGATGGTGCCTGTTGGCAGCCATCCCTTTTAAAATCCTCTAAACCTCTTTCGGTCATTAAGATAAAAAATGAAAATAAAGATGGATACAAACAAAATGGGTGTACTAACTAATAGAGGAAAGATCTTTAACAAAGCGAGTATTTGAAGGAAAAAAGCAATGAACATAAAAAGCACCATAATAACGAAAGGGAATTTTCTCATAGTATATTGCCACCCTTATTAAAAGTAAGTTTTTATTCTTTGTACTACTATGTTTATTGTCCTTTCAATGGAATTATGATTTTTGACAATTATGTGAAATAAGGCACAAACTTATTGTCAGCCTCTTTGATCCCATGCTATATTATATACGTGAAGTTGATCACAACAAACATATACCCCTTTGTTTGAACCGTGAAAAATTTCTCCCATCCCCTTTGTTCGTATAATAGAAAAATGCCTTGCAGTGTAACAGCTGCAAGGCATTTTCGTTTTTATATAAAAGTAAAAATGCCGGTTAATTCCGGCATTTTCTATTCTTCGATATACCTCCAAAAGGTCCCATATTTAGCGGGAATCTGTTCGACCACCTGCTTTAAAAGTAGTTTTTTCATTTCCCGTTCAATTTGCGAAATAGACATATTATAAACCACTGCAATTTCCTTTGAGGCAACAAATTTAAAAAATCTCATAAACGTTTCTAGCGGAGGCGGGGGAGTCAGTACTGGTTTTTCAGAAAGCATTTCCTCTAAAATTTGGACATATATTTCATATGGGTAAGAACCCGTTATCTTAATTCCTTCATCCTCAACATTTTCATTGAAAAATACTAATGTGGGAATTTCTTGTACATCCATTTCTGATGTGATTTTTAAATCACATTGGAAGGCTTTCGCGGCACTATCGGAATGGATATCAACCATGAATTCCTCCACATCCAAACCTAGACTCCTTGCACAATCCTTTAACACTTCAAGATTAGAAATATTTCGTTTTTCTAAAAATAATCCTTCTTGAATTCTTCTCAGGAAACGAAGCCCAGCACGCCTTCCCTGCAGCTCAGCTGCCTTTATAGCAATTGAAACTGTATAAGGTGAATCGACAGGATTTTCTAACCAAAGGCTCCCATCACATGACATACCAGATCTGCTAGCAGTCTTCTCCCAAACTTGAGCGATATTCTCAAAATTCTTTTTCTTACTCAAATTTAAATCGGCTAATCGTCCACTTAAAATATGCTTTATAGAAAAATAACGACCGTATTCGATTTGAAGCTTCTTTAAAATAGGTTCCAATGCCCAACATTCCGGACATAATGGGTCAATAAACATATAAATCTCAATCGGCTTTTTTTCACTACCACTGCACTGCTGCTTCGAACCCGAAAATCTTGAACTATTCACGATCTTCACCTGATATCGCGCCATCAGGCGTGTTAATCATATGTTGGGCAGTAAGGTAAAGTCGTGAATAAAAATCGTCCCTTATCGGCCCCTGTAAGCCAATTATATCCATTGCTTGAGTCATACATGATAACCAAGCCCTCGCTCGTATTGGAGTAACCGGAAATGGCAAATGGCGAGCACGCATCATCGGATGGCCATGCTCTTCTGTATACAATGCAGGTCCGCCTAAATATTGAGTTAAGAATTGCTTTTGTTTTCGAGCAATCTCAGTAAATTGATTTGGGAATATAGGAGCAAGATCAGGATGTTGTGCAACAAGGCCATAAAAAGTGTCCACAAGACGGTGTAAGGTATCTTCACCTATGGATTCAAATGGTGAAAGCTTTCTCTCAATCATGTTGACAACTCCCCTAAAGTATTATGTAAATTAATTTTAACAATGCCCATTTCATATCTCAAATTAATTGCTTTGAAAATGCGAATTTGTATCTAAAGGCATTATTAATGTATACCAATTGAGAAAATTTTAATAGAATAAATAGAAAGGAGTATGTTGGAAATAACTCCAAATCTCAAAACTGCTCTAATTCTTCTTACAAGATTTTATTTTCGTTCGTTTGATCAAACTTTTGTTTATAGAAACGGACAATTTTATTTTCTGTCTTTCGAGAAGGAATCTTTAATTGCTTTAGGAGTTCCAAAAAAATTTTCTCTCCAAACTGATAATCCTCAACCTCATATTCTAATTCATAATCTTCTTTGCTTAGATAGATACTATGGTCCAACACTAGTAACCCCTGCTTGTATTCCAACTCAACTCGCTCCGTAATTAATGATCCAAAATATTCAATAGTAGAAAAAGAAATTTGGTATTCTTCGATAAGAGATCGAATGATTCCAGTTGGTAGGATGCCCTGATGAATGGCCATTAAGACCTCTTCTTCCCCAATGACTTGATTGGTCTCAAGCAGCCCCACGTTTGCTGGCTGTTTTAATGTCATTTCGTAGGTTCCGCCCTTTTTGCGAATTCTTAGTGCAGAATTATTACTTTTTAAAGCAAAATCAGGTGTATCAAAGTAGTGGTTTTCCTGGGCGAATATTTGGCTTTGGCTGATCTTGAAATACTTAAGGAGGCTTTCATATTCTATTTTTGTCAGCATATTTTTAAATTCGATTTCGATATTTTGCGTCATGGTTTAACTTCCTTTCAACCTAGAGTTTTTCTCGATTATCCGTACCGACTTCAATATCAATTCTTGGGAGAAATGCATGAATTATGCTAAAATAAGTAGGGAGATAATGGAGGTAGAGAGATGAAGAAAAATATTACAATTCTAAAAGCATACATACTTGAAGATAAACTAATGTTAGAAACGAATGAGTCAATTATTGATTTGGTTCCAGAGGAACAGATTCTTGTTGATTCTATCCAATACTCTTTCATTTACTTAATGGAAGATAAAAATGATTATACATATATCGTTTTACATGAACAAATCTGGCCGCTTTTAAATAATGCCTATGAAAAAAGGTTACCTGTTTGGATTTCCTTTAATGATGAGCAAAAAGAATTGGTAAATTTCCATGAGGAATTTGATTATGTCCTATCTAATATTAAAGGAAATAGTAATTATGGGAAAGAATTGGTTTCAAAGGTAGAGAGAATATTCTTAACATAATTTGGTTTGAGGTGAAATCATGAAGCATTGGGACCAATTTTTAGCCCCATATAAACAGGCTGTAGCAGAATTAAAAGTAAAATTAAAGGGGATGAGAGGTCTATTCGAACTTGATGCCACTCATTCACCAATTGAATTTGTTACAGGAAGAGTTAAACCAATCGCAAGTATTCTTGACAAAGCAAATCAAAAAGGAATACCACTAGAAAGATTGGAAGAAGAAATGCAAGATATTGCGGGTATGCGTATTATGTGTCAGTTCGTCGATGACATTCATACGGTCGTCGATTTATTACGAAACCGCAATGATTTTGAAATTGTCGAGGATAGAGATTATATATCACATAAAAAGACAAGCGGGTATAGGTCCTACCATGTTGTTATTCGCTACCCAGTTCAAACCATCCATGGAGAAAAGAAGATTTTAGCGGAAATTCAGATACGAACGCTTGCAATGAATTTTTGGGCGACAATTGAACATACATTAAGCTATAAGTACAAGGGCGTTTTCCCCAGTGATATTCAAATGCGTTTGCAAAGAGCCGCGGAAGCAGCATTTCGTTTAGACGAGGAAATGTCATTGATTCGCGGTGAAATACAGGATGCTCAAGCATTTTTTACAAGAAAGAAAGAATTGAAACAAGAAGAAAAGGATTAATTGTCAATACCGCCTTTTGAATAGCCAAACAAGCCACAAGGAGCAAAAATACTATGAAATTTGCGATTACATCAAAAGGAGATCAGAAATCAAATATCTTAATGCACAAAATGAGGACCTATTTACTTGATTTTGATCTTGTGTACGATGAGGACCAACCAGATATAGTTGTTTCCATTGGTGGTGACGGGACACTCCTTTATGCCTTTCATCGCTATAGCAGCCGATTGGATAAAACGGCTTTTGTCGGAATTCACACGGGTCATCTCGGCTTTTATGCAGATTGGATTCCCGATGAAATTGAAAAGTTAGTGATTGCGATTGCTAAAACCCCCTATCATGTCGTGGAATACCCATTGTTAGAGGTGATTATCCGTTATTCTCATGCAGGCAAGGAATCAAGGTATCTTGCCTTAAATGAGTCAACGGTTAAAAGTGTGGAAGGGACACTCGTGATGGATGTGGAAATCCGTGGACAGCATTTTGAGCGGTTCCGTGGTGACGGTTTATGCGTTTCAACTCCATCAGGAAGTACTGCCTATAATAAGGCGCTTGGCGGGGCGATTATCCATCCGTCGATTGCTGCCCTCCAAGTGGCTGAAATGGCATCGATTAATAACAAAGTTTTTAGAACCATAGGCTCGCCGCTTATTCTCCCTGCACACCATACCTGTATGCTTAAACCGGTAAATCGGTCTGATTTTCAAGTGACAATCGACCATCTGACACTGCTTCATAAGGATGTAAAATCCATTCAATTTAGGGTGCCAGAGGAAAAAATTCGCTTTGCCCGTTTCCGGCCGTTTCCTTTTTGGAAAAGAGTACATGATTCCTTTATTTCCGATTGACGTGAAAGGGGCATGGTCATGTATTCTCTCTTTAAATTGAAGTGGATTATTAATGAAGGTGATGCAGGGAAATTATTAAGGGAATTTTTAAAGAAGGAAGAGATTTCTCGGACTGCTTTAACGGATATTAAGTTCAAGGGTGGGAGTATCCAAGTAAATGGAGAAGAGGTAAATGTTCGATACAAACTATCAATAGGGGAGGAAGTAACGGTTTCTTTTCCAATGGAGTATCCTAGTGAGGGACTTAAGGGAGAAGAAATCCCGTTAACAATCCTATATGAGGATGAGTATCTCTTAGTAATAAATAAGCCGGCAGGAATGAATACGATTCCGTCTCGGGAGCATCCTGACGGCAGCCTTGCGAATGCACTAATTGGCTATTATCAGCAAACTGGACTACAGACTACTTCCCATATTGTTACTCGGCTAGACAGAGATACTTCAGGAATTGTTCTCGTAGCGAAGCATCGTCATGTCCACCATTTATTTAGTATGATGCAGCGCAGTGGTGAGGTTAAGAGGACTTATGAAGCATTTGCAGAAGGCAGAGTTTTGTTAGAAAGTGGTACTATACAGGCGCCAATTGGACGCAAAGATGACAGTATAATTGAGAGAGAAGTTCGTGAGGATGGGCAATTTGCCTGCACCCACTATCGGGTACTTGAGCGAAATCATGGTTTTACTTATTTAGAGCTATCGCTTGATACTGGACGAACCCATCAAATTCGGGTTCATATGACTTATTTAAAGCATCCTTTGCTTGGTGATGATTTGTATGGAGGAGATCGATCCTTAATTTCAAGGCAGGCACTTCATTGTAAAAAAATAAAATTTATTCACCCATTTTTGAGAGAGGAAATGATTTTTACTGCACCACTTCCAGATGATATGGGTGAAATCTTAGAGGCTGACTCGCTTTTTTAGGAGGCAGCCTTTTTCAAGATAAGAAGCATGAGTTTTTGAACTTAGATAACTGTCTAGCTCCGGCGCCCTAGCGGCTAGTGTCCTTCGCTCTCCGCCCTACGATAAGTCAACATCGAATCGCCCCTGGCTCTTCGTGTTTCCTTTATCTCAGTTGGAGCGCTCCAGGCCATACGCCGCTGAACAGGGCGCCTACGCTTTTCTTAATCAAATTCCTTAAATTTTTCTTCTACATATGGCATAGTTGATTTAACTGAAATCAATTCTATTTCTGGATATCTTAACGCGGTTAGTTTTCCACCGAAGACTGCCCCGGTATCAATATTATACGTATTATTAATGATTCTTGGCTCATGAACTGGTGTATGTCCGTAAACGATGCATGTTTCACCGTGATATTCTTTGGCCCAATCCCTTCTTATCGGTGATCCATCAGGGTGTTTTTTTCCTGTAATATCTCCGTAAAGGACAAACTCTTTGACTTTTGCATGCGATTGTCCGATAAATTCTTGTTTAATCCCGGCATGGGCAATCACAAGCTTATTGTTGTCTAATTGTAGGTATAATGGAGCCTTTTCATAAAGTTCGGTGAATTTTTTTCGAATGGATTGCTGCTCTTTTTTATATAATGATTGATATTCAGCAACTGTTGTTTCTAGTCCGTGTGCAATCTGAACTTTGTTACCAAGGAAGAAGCGGTATAACTTATTACAATGATTTCCCGGTGTGTAATAGGCTTTTTTTTCTTTAAGAACCAGTTGCCATACAATTTCTATTACGTTCAGTGACGCAGGGCCGCGGTCCGTTAAATCGCCTAAAAATCCCAGTACTCTACCCTCGGGATGGATTGGTATTCCATTCTCCCACTGATAACCTAGTTTTAGAGTGAGTTCCTTTAATTCCGTAAGACAGCCATGAATATCACCGATTATATCAATTTTCATTAAATCAACTCCCTTATATCGATATTTTTTGCCTTAGAGTTAGTTTTTATAAAAAGGATTCTAAACTATAAATTAATGGAAAGGAGTTACATGAATGGAGCAACATGTATCAGTCATTTCTTTATTAATTGTTGTGACGATGGCCTTTTTAACACCCATTCTTTTACATCGGTTTAAATTGAATTATATCCCTGTGGTTGTCGCAGAAATCATTATGGGACTTGTCATTGGAAAAAGCGGATTCGATGTGGTTCACGAAGATATGTGGATCTCAACCCTATCTACATTAGGGTTTATCTTTCTCATGTTTTTAAGCGGACTGGAGATAGACTTCACGGCTTTTGCGGGGAGAAAATTACGTAAAAAGCTCCCAAATGGGAAAATCGAGCCCAATTCATTCGTTGTCGCGGGGCTAATCTTTGCAGGTATCTTTATTTTCTCGCTTGGTTTATCGCATTTGTTTGTAATGGCAGGATTTATTGATAATGCCTTTTTAATGACCTTGATTATCTCAACGATATCATTGGGGGTTGTTGTACCCACCTTGAAAGAGGCACACCTGATGAAAACCGTTATCGGCCAAATTATCTTATTGGTGGCGGTCATTGCTGATTTGGTGACGATGATTTTACTAGCAGTATTCGTATCTCTTAATGAATCAGGTCATGGAAATACGTGGCTGCTACTTATTTTGTTTGCAGCAGGTATAGTTCTTTATTTTCTAGGAAAAAGATTTAAAAATCGAACATTTATCGAAACACTTTCAACGGGAACCGTTCAAATTGGGACGAGAGCCGTATTTACATTAATCATCGTTTTAGTTGGCCTGTCTGAAACAGTGGGTGCAGAAAACATCTTAGGAGCATTTCTAGCGGGGGTCCTGGTTTCGTTGTTATCACCGAACCAAGAGCTTGTACATAAGCTGGATTCATTCGGTTATGGATTTTTGATTCCCATCTTTTTTGTAATGGTAGGGGTAAATCTTGATATTTGGTCCCTATTTAGTGAAAAAAAACTTTTATTATTGATACCACTTCTATTAATAGGACTATTATTATCAAAACTTATCCCCGTGTATATATTGAAAATTTGGTATGAGTTAAAAACAGTCATTGCAGCGGGTTTTTTACTCACTTCAACACTTTCACTTGTCATTGCAGCGGCGACAATAGGAGAGAGATTAGAAATCATAACCCCGGAGATGAGTGGTACATTAATATTGGTTGCTGTAATTACGTCTATAATTACACCGATTGTTTTTAAAAAGTTATTTCCTAAAGAAGTGATCGCTAATAAAAGGGTTAGTGTGGCATTCTTAGGTGCAAACCAGACGACAATGCCTGTTTCACGGGAATTAAAAATAGGCCTGTATGACCCAATACTTTATCATATACAAATGGAGAAATCAGAAAAACAAATTGCTAATTCTCTTTTTGAAATAGTTGAGATACCTGATTATTCACCGGAAACGTTGGAGAAGACATCGGTTTTTCAATCTGATGTTGTGGTGATTTCAACAGGTGATGAGCGGGTCAATGCAACTCTTTCCGTAGCTGCAAAAGAAAAAGGAGTTTCAAGGGTCATTGCGCGAATAGAAAGTCCTGAATTAGAGGAAAACTTACGTGAGCATAATATTGAGGTATTTTCTACATTTATGTCCACCAAAGTATTGCTTCGAGCCTTAATTGAATCGCCAACCTTGTTAAACATATTAACCAATCAGGAAACAGGACTTTATGAAATTGTAATGTTGAATAAGCAATTTGATGAAATGTCGTTACGGCGATTTCCTTTTACAGGTGATATCATATTTGTCCGGATTTTCCGTGGCAAGGATTCTATCGTCCCACATGGAGATACAGAGCTGCTAATGAATGACCGCCTGATTGTTACTGGGTCGAAGGAATATGTGGATGAACTGAAAAGAGAGCTGGAATTCTGCGAAACCTGTTAAAATATTATTGAAAAAATTTTGTTTGAAGTGTTGAACTTTTCATTTATCGTAAATTAGTGTAAAATTAGTACCAAGTACTAATAACTCATGTAATCGTAGGAGGACTTTTTCAATATGAATCTTTCTTTATCCGGAAAAACTTATGTAGTAATGGGTGTTGCCAATAAACGCAGTATTGCATGGGGAATTGCCCGCTCATTGCACAATGCAGGAGCTAGATTAATTTTTACCTATGCAGGTGAAAGATTAGAAAGCAGTGTTCGTGAACTTGCTAATTCGTTAGAAGCTGAAGGGACTCTTGTTTTACCGTGTGATGTTACAAGTGATGAAGCTGTCGCGAAGTGCTTTGCTGAAATTAAAGAAGCAGTTGGAACAATTCAAGGTGTAGCACATTGTATTGCTTTTGCAAACAAAGAAGAATTAAAAGGTGAATATCTGAACACTACAAGAGAGGGCTTCTTGCTTGCTCATAATATTAGTTCATATTCTTTAACAGCTGTTGCCAAAGAGGCAAGAGGATTGATGACAGAGGGTGGAAGCATCGTAACGTTGACTTACCTTGGCGGTGAGCGTGCCCTTCCAAATTATAATGTTATGGGAGTGGCTAAGGCTTCACTTGATGCAAGTGTCAAGTACTTAGCAGCAGATCTTGGAATTGAAGGCATTCGTGTTAACTCTATTTCAGCTGGTCCGATTCGGACGTTATCAGCTAAAGGCGTGGGTGATTTTAACGAAATCACAAGAGTAGTGGAAGAAAGAGCCCCATTACGAAGAGCAACAACTACCGAAGAGGTTGGCGATACAGCCCTTTTCCTTTTCAGTGACCTTTCCCGTGGAATTACCGGTGAAAACATCCATGTAGATTCCGGATATCATATTCTATAAAAATGCAGGCCCGCATCTGATGCGGGCCTTTTGCATGCAAATTTTTTAATTTCCTATGAACCCGTTTGGGCATTTAGCATAAATATAATGTGTAGGATTACGTAAATGGAGGTTTAGAGCATGTCGAAAAAGAAGAGTAAAGGACCATTACTCTATATACATCAGCCGTTTGCAAGGACTCCTGCAACTAACATGCAGGATACTTATTCAATTAAATTGGATGAAGTGCTAATTGAGGTTGAAATGCCAATAGAAGTTGAAAGTAAAAAGAAAATTTCCTTAGTCAAGAAGGATATTGAACCAGAGCCAAAAAATATGGAAGAAAATAAATTAGAAAATCCGCAAAAAACATCAATATCAGATAAGCATCACTCAACATTTAAACGGGTAAAACCCTTCAAAGAAATGAATGTAATCGAACGATTAGAATATCTAATCAACTATCCAATAGTCCTTCCACCTCCCCCATGTGTATTCATTACCGACGAAGGAAATTATCAGGGGTACCTAACTAAGTATGATGGAAGCGAAGTAACGATCCGTTTTCATGACCAAACGATGAAAACAGTATCAGTCAATACACTTAAAAATGTAATGCTAATCGGGATAAAAAAATAGCTGGCAAACGTAAATTCTTCGTTCTTCCAAAACAAAAAAAGCCAGCCGAATTACCGACTGGCTAAGTTTTTAGTTGCAAATTCCAAGGTTAACATCAGCAATACATTGAACTGCACAGAAGCAACTTAAGTCAACTGTAATGCAGTCGTTACTAGCACGGAAACGTTCAACCTGACAAACTTTATCGAGGTTAATGCAGCACTTATCTCCCCCTGAAACTAAGTTTACCGGGCAAAAAGTTCCGCCTTCGCGGCGACCTGGTACTAAGACACGAAGTGTCGCACAACAGTTGTCAAATACATCTTCTACGCGGAAGTAGATGGATACACATGCATTGTTTTCGTTACTAAAGAATGCATGGAATGGAGAACCATCCGCAGTACTTAATACAAATACACGAGTATCTACAGGATCTCTCCTCGCAGGTGACACCAAAGAACCTAGAGGCTCAGCGAAACAACTGGAACACTCTGGGCAATCGTCTTCTTCTACAGCATTATCTTGGATATCTTTAATTGCACGAACGACTTCGCAAACACAATTACCGTTACGAAAATCATGATTATTATTTCCACAACCCATTTATTTTTCCTCCTTAATCGTGATATATATCTTACATTACTAACATATTTCACAGAGCACTTTTGGGTAACGGACAATAGCCTTGTTTTAGAAAAATTAGGCAATTAAAATATTTCATGTTAGTTGGAAAGGGAAATTCAACATGAATATAACAATTTTACAAATTCTTATTCTTTCGCTTGCAAGCTTTAGGCTGACCAGGCTCCTTGTTTTTGATAAAATAACTGAGTTTATTCGGGAACCTTTTTTCAATGAAATCAAAGAAGAAAATGAGGAGGGTGAAATCGAGATTTATTATCTACCGAAGGAAAAAGGGTACAAAAAGTTTATCGGTGAGCTGCTTAGCTGTTACTGGTGTACAGGGATATGGGCTTCTGCAGGAATCGTAGCTATATCTCTTCTATACCCCGACTTTTCTTTTCCGATTATTTTAATTTTTGCAGTGGCTGGCTTCGCATCGATATTGGAGGCAATTGTACAGCATTTTATCGAAAAATAAAGGTGTTCGCTGAGACAAGACTTCGCAGTTGCTCATATTCTAATACAAGCAAATAATAAATTAATCGTAAGGGAGAGAGATAAATGGGTCAGAAAAAAAGGAGAAATCAAACTACTGATTACTCACAATCCATACAGTCATCCGAAACAACCCAAATGTATCAACCATCTAAATCGATAAAGAAAAAAGGGTGCGGTTGTGGCAAAAAGACTTCAAAGTAAGCTATTGGGAACTGTCAGATTAACTGGCAGTTTTTTATATTTGCTGAGGAATATAGATAAATTACGCACAGCTAGTCATAATTTTAGACAATGTCGAAAAAACTACCTATAGTGATGGTAAAAAAACGGAATAAGGGATGGAATCAAATGAAAGTAATTCATTATTGGATATTATTTGCTTGTTTATTGTTACTCTCTTCCTGTTCTCAAAATCAGCAGGTTAAGGATAGCCAATTGACCCTTATGAAAACAACGAATCCTGGCCCGATTGTGACAGTAAAGAATGAAAGTAAAAGTAAGGTAAAAGAAATTGAACAGGATGTAAGCTCATTTCCAGAACTATATGATGTTGCGGTTTTAAAAGGGAAAAAAGACACCCTGATTGTTTATAAGGTTAAGCATTTGTCTCGTTTTAGAATGAAAAAAATTGAAAAGGACATCAACAACATGCTTGAAGAAAAATATCCAAATGATAACTTTACAATTTCGAGTGACTATAAAATATTTCTCGAAGCAGTAAGACTTGAAGAGCGAATGAAATCCTCTAAATTTTCTTATCAGAGAGCAGAAAAGCGCTTTAACGACATTGTTAAAATGACGAAAGAAATGAAGTAAGAAAGGAAGATTGAAGATGGCGACCAGTAAGCAGAAAAATATGACGCCCCAGCAGCGCAAATATCAACAGCTTCAGCAGAAGCACGAAATTAAAAGGCCTGTTTTAAAGAATTGTATTAAGGCGTTTTTCGTTGGCGGAATTATTTGTGTTGTCGGCCAAGCCATCAGTTATTTTTATATATATTATTTTGATTTTACGGAACAGAGTGTAGGCAACCCGACCGTGGCTACGATGGTCTTTTTATCGATGCTATTAACGGGATTTGGTGTTTACGATCGTCTGGGTCAGTTTGCAGGAGCTGGTAGTGCAGTCCCGGTTACTGGTTTTGGAAATGCCGTAATCTCGGCGGCAATCGAGCACAGAACAGAAGGTTTTGTTTTAGGAGTAGGTGGAAATATGTTTAAGCTTGCCGGGTCAGTCATTCTGTTCGGTGTTTTCTCGGCCTTTGTAGTCGCACTGGTTAAAACGCTGCTAGTGATTTGGGGGGTTTTGTAATTGTTAAAGGGGCACCAATCTTGGATCTTTACAAATCGGCCAATGATCACTGCTACTGGGGTTACCGGCGGACCATTTGAAGCAAATGGAAATTTAGCTAATGATTTTGATTTATTATTTGAGGATTTATGGATGGGAAAGGAAACGTATGAAAAAGCACATCGGTTACTGATCGAAGAAGCGATTAAAACAGCTTTACAAAAGGGGAAAATTGAGAAAGAGCAGATTCAATTTTTATTTGCCGGAGATTTAATTAATCAAATTACCCCAACCAGCTTTGCGGCACGAACGATGCAGATTCCATACTTTGGACTCTTTGGTGCCTGCTCAACTTCAATGGAAGGCTTGGCTTTAGCATCTTTTGTAGTTAATTACGATGGCGCAAAGTACGTGCTTACGGGTGCATCAAGTCATAATGCTGCAGTTGAAAAACAATTTCGTTACCCTACTGAGTACGGGGGTCAAAAGCCGCCTACTGCACAATGGACGGTTACAGGTGCTGGGGTTGCCTTAGTACAACCAAATGAACCTGGGCAGATGCATCCGGTGACAATTTCGGCAACGATTGGAAAAGTCGTCGATATGGGATTATCTGACCCTTTTAATATGGGTGGGGCAATGGCACCAGCGGCAGCTGATACAATAATGGCCCATTTCCGTGATCTTCAATTAGATCCCTCTTATTATGATTTAATTGTAACCGGCGATCTGGGTAGGGTCGGTCATGATACAGCTTTCGAGTTAATCAACAAAAGTGGTCTTCAATTAGAGCGGAAACAATTCCAGGATTGTGGTTTATTAATGTATAAAGATGATCAGCCTGTACAATCGGGTGGAAGCGGCGCGGGATGCTCAGCAACAGCTTTATATGGACATTTATTAAACCAATTGAAAAAGGGTATATTTAAACGAATCCTCGTAGTTGCAACAGGAGCATTGCTGTCACCGCTTAGTTTTCAGCAAAACGAATCGATCCCCTGTATTGCACATGCGGTTGCAATCGAAATGAATGGAGATAAGGAGTGATCAAATGCTAGCGATGTTTTTCTGGGCATTTGTTATCGGCGGGCTAATTTGTGTTATCGGGCAGCTTTTATTTGATGTTGCCAAGCTTACCCCAGGTCATACACTAAGTTTGCTTGTTGTTATTGGAGCAATATTGGATGGTTTCGGATTGTATGAGCCACTGGTTGACTTTGCAGGGGCTGGAGCTACCATTCCAATTACCAGTTTTGGTAATTCTTTAGTCCACGGAGCCCTGCAGGATGCAGAGAAACATGGGCTGATCGGAGTATTGACCGGTATGTTTCAAGTGACAAGTTCCGGTATCTCTGCAGCAATAATATTTGGATTTATAGGTGCACTAATTTTTAAACCGAAAGGATAACCTACACATTTTTGTTTCCACAGTACTGAAATAGATGTATTGCCTACACACAGTATAAAGTAATTTCATATGTTATTAATGAGATTACAGAAGTGAGGTGACATTCTATGTGCTTTGGATATGGCGGCTACGGCTACGGCGGTGGGTATGGCGGCGGTTCAACTTTTGTATTAATCGTCGTATTATTCATCCTTTTAATCATTGTTGGTGCAAGCTTCTATTAATAAACAATAAGCTTGTATTAATGGAAGGGGTTGGCCAAAAAAGATGGCCGGCCCTTTCTTTGCTTCAATAACGTATGTGCCTATGGGCGCTTACGCTTTTCCTATTTTATTCACCATTTTGCGCTTCCTTCATACAATAAGAGTAGTTTATGAAGGAGCGTGATCTTTGAACATGGATAATGGATTTTTTAAAAACATTGAAAAGAAAACGGGCGTTAATATGAAAGATATCTTTGATTTAGCCAATTCATTACAAAATGCGAATTTTAAAGATGAAAAAACTGTCCGTAATGTGATCCGTCGAGTGTCTCAAATTGCCAATAAACCGGTAAATCAGGAAATGGAAGATCAAATTGTTAAATCGATCATCAACGATGGAAAACAACTTGACCTCAATACAATCTCGAATATGATCAATAAGAAATAAAAAAAGAAGACCACTTTCCTAATTTAGGAATTGGTCTTCTTCTTTTTATTAAGCGGAGCAATAAACCGTGATCGATTGGCTTTTTTTCCTCTTCTATTTTGTGGAACAGAAATAAACAGCTGCTTCTTTGCACGAGTCATCGCTACGTAAAATAATCTTCTTTCTTCCTCAAGTGCATTAAAGTCACCATTCCGATAAGCTTCTAGGGCAAAATCATGAGGAAGGCTGCCATCGACTGCGCCGATAATATAAACGGTTTTGTACTCAAGTCCTTTTGAGCGGTGGATTGTACTTAGGCTGATGGCTTCTTGAAAATGTTTACTTAAATTTTTGATTTCTCGATTCATCGCCGACATATGCTCTGTATGTGCCAGAAACGCTTCAAGGCTGTCAAAACTTTTGGCTGCCACTTTTAAATCCTTAAGGTCGTCCGATCCTTTTTCAAGTTTATTCGATTCATTTCCGCGTTTTTTAAGAAAATCAAGAAAGCCAATATCTTTCTCTACTTTTTCAATCGCTGTTAGCGGTGAAGTATGCTTTAATCCTCGAATAATCGTGACAGCCTTTTTTAATTTCTTTTCCTGAAATGCATGGGCTGTTGTTAAGTGTGCGAGTGCCTCAAGAAGACTGCAGTCTTTTAGGATGCTTTGTGCTTTTAATTCTTTGAGGATTGTCTGTTTTAAAAAAAGTAATGGTAATATGTCTGCCATTGCTTGCGGGTCCTCTTCGTTTAAACTTACCTTTAGAAATGACAGAGCGCTTCTCACAATATAACGTTCATAGAAAGCCTCTGCATCTAAATCAATTTTAAAAGGAAGGTTGGAGCCAGCCAGCCTTTCAAAGACTGCGCGAGACCCGGCATTGGTCCGGTAAAGAATCGCAAAGTCTGACGGATTGGCTCCGAGTGAAATCTGCTCTTGTATATCTGTAAGAATCATTGTTGCTTCTTCCTCTTCATCAAAGGGGAAAAATAACTGCGGGAGTCTTTCGGCTGAAAACTGTGCCTTCATTTTCTTCGTTCTTCTCACTTTATTGGCAGCTATCATTTGATTAGCGGCAGTAACTATTTCATGTGACGATCGGTAATTTTGGTCAAGTGTGACCATTTTGGCATATGGAAAATCTTTTTCAAATTCCAACAAATAACTAGGATCACTACCACGAAAGGAATAGATTGCTTGATCGTCGTCACCAACGGCACAAACATTTTTATGTTTACCTGATAAAAGTTTAATGAGCTCGTACTGCACCTTATTGATATCCTGAAACTCATCAATTAAGAAATAATGAAACCGCTCTTGATACTGTTCAAGCAGGGCAGGGGTCGAGACAAACAGCTGATAGCAGCCAATCAGCATATCATCAAAATCAAACAAACCCTCACTATTCTTATATTCCTCATATCTTTTATATAAAAAGACTACTTTTTCTTCCCATTCGGAAGCAGGCTTCACTTCATCCGGCATTAGTAATGAGTTTTTCCAAAGGCCGATTTGCTGAAGGGCCAAATCATAGGCAAATTCTTTTTCCGACAAGTCGAGCTCTTTTCCTGATTCCTTCAAAATTTTATCCCGTTGCCATTCTTTTTTCAGCAATTTATTTGATGACCAATTACTTCCATCGTGGAACATAAGGATTCGATAAAAAATGCTATGGAAGGTACCAGTAACAAGTTGCGTGACTTTTTCTCGTTTCATTTGCGGGTACGAAAGCAGCCGGTTTTTCATTTCAGCAGCCGCTTTCGATGTGAAAGTAACAAGCATTATTGTCCTTGGATCCAAGTGTTTTTCATTCATCATAAACGCTGTCCTTGCAGTTAATACACGAGTTTTGCCACTCCCGGCACCTGCAAGGACTATTAAAGAGCCTTCAGTCTCCATGACTGCGGCTGCCTGACTTTCATCTAAAATAACGCCACTTTCGGCAAGCTCCTGTAAGTAAGGTGAGCGCTCCACAGGGGTGTTACACATTGGCTGTTTGTATGGAACAGTATATTCAATGTTTGTGGCAGTTTTGAACTTATCAATGCTTGGTGGGGGCGTTGTAATCGTCCTGCCCTTTGGTATGTGAAATCCATTTATCTCCGTAGATTGGTGGGAATCTAATTTCAACGCAGTTACAGTGGGCTCTGGACAATGTATATCGGGTGAATGCATATGATAAAAATGTGGTTCCTTCTGAATACCTAAAAACAATCGAACGGTCTCTTTACATATAGAACAGTTCAGTTGACCATTTTTTCCGGCCAGAAATATTTTTTGATATTGATCCCTGCTTAATTGTTCAAGGAGAATATTCTGATTTTGATAAATCGCTGTTTTCATAGTTTTTACCCTCTATATCCAAAAATCAAGACATGTTCTATCATATCAAAACCTGAAGGGAACTAAAAGGGATTCCCGAACATTGATGGAATTACCAAAAAAGCACTTGCCGCTTAAAGCGCCAAGTGCCTCCTATGTTTATATTTCTTTTAACATCGTTTTATGGGGAATTCCAGCATCCATAAATTCCTCTGAGACAACTTCATAACCAAGTCCGGCATAAAAGGGAATGGCATGGGTTTGAGCATTAAGCTTTAATTTATGAATATCCTTTTTAATGGCATAACTCTCGATTGCATTCATCATCGCTTTACCTGCACCAGTTTTTCTAGCCACTTTTAATACGCAAATTCGCTCAACTTTTCCATAGCCATCAACGAAACGAAATCGGCCCGCCGCAATAGGAGAACCTTCATCGTACATGATAAAGTGTTCTGCATCGTCCTCGTAGGCATCAATTTCCTCTTCAAGTGGAACTGCTTGCTCTTCAACGAAAACAGTTTTTCTAACGGAATAAGCATCTTCACGTTCTTTTTGATTTTCAACAATCTTTACTGTCACTTAAACTATTCCTTTCCAAGACGAAATGTTTCATAAACGGTCCAAGAACCATTATCTAGCTGATATAGGAGATGGAAGCGATCAATCGTTTCTTCATGATTTATTTTGGTCATCCGGAGTGAACCAAATACATCAGAATGCTCATCATTTGATAGCTTTTGTCCAATCGTAATATGAGGAACAAATGCATAATCTGAATTTTGCTCCGAAACTTCTTGGTTGATTTCATTATGCAAGGCGGAAAGTTCTTCCGTCTTATCCACTTTAAAATAAATAACATTATTAACGGGTTGAAAGGAACTGATTTTAGAAGTTTTTAATGGGAAAGCATTATGGTTTACAGCGACTCTCCGTAATTTTTCAGCATATTCTTTAGCCTCTTCTTCGGTCGCCTCAAATGAATATTTCAGTGTGAGGTGTGGCGTAATTAAAGAATAATGCGGGTCATAACGCTTTCGATAGGAATTAGCTAAATCTTGTAGTTTTTTTGATGGGAAAATAACAACACCAAATTTCATTCGAATACCTCCATTATGATAAACAGGACTTTTTTTAGATACAAAAATTAACCTTCTTAATATTATAACAAATTTTCGAAATATATTAAACAACTTATCGTTGATGTCCATATTAGGAAGATTAAAAAAGCATTTTAAGGGCTCTTCTTAAATCTGGCTGCCAGTAAGTCCAAGTATGATTTCCGTTAAATTCTTCATAGAAATAGGTAATGGGTTTTTCTGAAATTATTTTTGAAAGCCTGCGATTTGGGGTTAGGAAATCTTTCAAGCTTCCATCTGTTGTCTCGACTCCTGTTTCTTGATTTCCTATTACATGATAGAGCTGTAATAGCTGTCCTTCTGAGAAGTTCTCGACAGAATTCAAAATATACTCATCCACATAAGGAGACTGAATCAGGACTTTTCCGAATGTATGTGGATATTGAAGCGCTGTCATTAGCGAAACAGCACCACCAAGCGAGTCACCAATCAGTGCTCTCGTCGATCCCATTTGATAAGTAGGAAACTCTTTATCAAGGTAAGGAACTAATTCATGGGCTAGAAAACGTATGTATTGTTGATTTTGTATGCCACAGGGATGGTATTTCTTGTGGCGGTCTTCTACATCCTTATAGGGTACCCCAACAATGATTATATTTTCAATTTCTCTTTGGAAAAGAAAATCGTCTGCCCATCGTGCGATTCTGCCGAGTTGGAAATAGTCTTGGCCGTCTTGGGCAATCAACAGTGAGTATTTATATAGTGGCGAAAAGTTTGCAGGCAGGTAGATTAGAAGCTGCACATCCTCACCAAGTTCGCTGCTCTGGATGGTAACTTCTTTGATGGTTCCTTTTGGAAACTCCATGCATTTATTCCCCCAATGATTCGATTTCTACTACTGCATTATAACAAAACTAAAGTCGAAATGCTTTTAATAATAGGGGGAATGGAAGCTAATGTGATGTGATTTGTAGGAGGGAAGAGGATTAGTGGAGGTGATGGTTTTTGTAACGGGATTCAGGCATAATCGATAAAATGTTTTCACGTTTAAAGGTGCGCATTTGTTTCCGCAGCAAACAATAGGCTCGAATGTATTCGTCGGTAACTTCCTTCACAATTAGCTTACGCTGTGATAACTCTTGGTTTTCTGCTAGGTAAATCATTTCTAATGGAATATTTTCCTCGATAGAACGCATAAATAAACCATCCATTTGAATCACTCCTTTCTACTGAATGTTATTATTATATCCAAACATTTGTTCTTTATTCAAGAAAATTAGAACAAATGTTTCCCTTTTATTGTTTTTAGGCAGTAAAGCTGAAAAGATATTGACATTCTAGAAAAATTCAATATAATTAAATTTGTACTTAATAAGCGATCTGATAGTTCAGCGGGAGAATACATCCTTGACAGGGATGGGGTCGGGGGTTCGAATCCCTCTCAGATCATCATTTAAAATCCTAACGTCTTTATGATGTTAGGATTTTTTTATTGTATAGGAAATTATAAAATATTTAATTGTGGATAAATTGATCTAGTCTCTTTGAATCCAGCTCCAGCGCCCAACGGCTAGTGTCCTTCGCTCTCCGCCCTACGATAAGTCAAGCACGAATGCGCTAACGCTCTTCGTGTTTCCTTTATCTCAGTTGGAGCGCTCCAGGCCATACGCCGCTGAACGGGCGCTTGCGCCTTTTGTTCTTAGAAAGAAAATTTTTGCAGTTTTAGTGCAAAAAAACTAGGGTAGTGCCAATAAATTTTTCATGTTTTTTCCACAAATGGTGAATAAATAGGTGTTTTTAATGTTGGCACAGTAATTGCAAGTTTAATAGTAAAATTAAATTTTTGATAAATTTGTAAGGGTATCCATTTTTTATCTAAGGAGGCTTAACAACGAAAACAGGAACGGATTGCGTATGCAGGAACGTGGGTGGTAAAAAATTCTAACCTTTCCAGAAGGATATTAACATCTAAGGCAGAATAATCTATTTATTGTGTATAGGTCTAAAAAATAGTCGTAAGCCTTCTTGAAATTGAAGGCGCTTCAACGTTTTTGAAAATTTAAAATATTCACATTGACATTGTTTACTCTGACCCGTATACTCGTGTTAGAAACATGTTCAGTGGGTTTTGAAAGGTGGATAAGGGCATGCAAACACTGGAAACAGTAATTGTTACAGGATATGCAAAAGCTCCACAGGGAACTTCCATGTATGAAATGTATAAGCATGCGGGAATTGTCCTCGAAGTAAATCTGAAAGATCATAAGATTATCGGAGCTGAATTCACATTCGTAACTGAACTAACAAAAAATTATTTTCAAAAACTGCTGATAGGCTACTGTTTAGAAGACGGTGTTGAGCAGTTGATTAAACGAATTCAAAGTTTTTATTTTGCTCCATCCCAGCAAGCGATCATTGTGGCTCTTCAAGCTGCAGTTCAACGTTACTGGGATAATGTGAAGCAAATGAATACATAACGTTTGGTTATAATAAAGTGGGAGGATGACCTCTTCCCATGGTCTTATTAAAACCGAGCAAACATGAACTCTTTGTAAGGAATGTTCGTTGGAACGACATTCTTTATAGAGATTTATGTTTTGCTCGGTTTTTTATTTTACCAAACGGTTAACATCCACAAAAGTCGATGGAGAGGCAGGGATAAAAAACATGAGCAAGCTGATTACATGCGAAGCAGCTGTAAAAATGGTTAAAAACGGCTCCCGAATTATGGTAGGTGGATTTGGACTTGTCGGAAGTCCGCTTAGTTTAATAGCCGCTTTGGCTCAGTCGGAAGTGAAAGACTTAGAGATTATTAGTAATAATCTTGGTGAACCAGGTAGAGGTCTTGGGGTATTAGTGCGGCAAAAACAAGTAAAAAAAGCGATAGGATCGTATTTTACATCCAACCCGGAGGTGGTTAAATCCTATCAGGAAAAGGTAATGGAAGTGGAGCTTCTCCCGCAAGGAACGATGTCTGAAGCTATTCGAGCGGGTGGTGCAGGACTGGGAGGGTTTTATACGCCGGTCAGCGTAGGAACAAAAATCGCCGAAAACAAAGAGGAGCGTATCCTTAACGGTAAAAAATATGTGTTCCAAGAGCCTCTCAAAGCCCACTTTGCTTTCATTAAAGCGAAAAAAGCCGATCATTTAGGAAATCTCATCTACAACAAATCGGCAAGAAACTTCAATCCGATGATGGCAACAGCCGCGGATGTGGTTATTGCAGAGGTGGATGAGATTGTGGAGGTAGGGCAAATTTCTCCTGAAGAAATTGTGACCCCTCATTTATACGTTGATTTTATCGTAGTGAAAGGCGGGAACTAGCTTGAACGTGAAACAATACATTGCACAAAGAGCGGCGAAGGAATTGAAGGATGGCGATATCGTCAATTTGGGCATAGGGATTCCAACGCTGGTAGCTGATTACATTCCATCAGATGTTAAAGTTTTTTTACACTCGGAAAACGGCATCCTTGGAGTAGGTCCTACCCCTGATCCAGAGCATATTGACCAAAATCTTGTCAATGCAGGGAAACTGCCTGTCACAGTATTGGAAGGGTCATCCTTTTTTGATAGTGCTTCCTCTTTTGCGATGATTCGTGGAGGACATGTAAGCGTTTCGATTCTTGGTGTGCTGCAAATCGATGCAATTGGGCGGATCGCCAACTGGGCAGTGCCAGGAAAAAGTGTTCTTGGTGTAGGGGGGGCGATGGATTTATTGGAAGGCTCCAAAAAGGTAATCGTAACAACGATGCATACGTCTAACCAGGGAGAGTCAAAAATCGTCAAGGAATTAACCTATCCGATCACATCGGAACGAATAGTGGATTTAATTATTACCGATTTGGCGGTTTTCGCTGTTAAGGAAGATGGGCTTCATCTTATTGAGCTGTCACCTGGAGTTTCTCTTGAGGAAGTTCAACAGAAAACGGACGCATCTTTTCAAATGGCTGAATCTTTCAATAAAGGCAAAGAGGTGACCGCGTAGTGGTTGTAATCGTAAATGCATTTCGGACTGCTATCGGAAGCTACGGCGGATCACTGGCAGATACGCCTCCAGAGGAGCTTGTATCTCTCATCATGAAAAATAATCTTTCTGCTTCCGGTTATGGCGCCAATATTGTCGATGAAGTCGTTGTCGGACAAACAAAGCAGAGTGCTCATGCACCGAATATTGCAAGAGTCTCAGCGTTACAGGCCCATTTTCCAGAATCGATTCCTGCTTATACCGTTCATCGTCAGTGCGGTTCGGGTATGCAAGCCGTCATTAACGGGGCGATGTCGATTATGACAGGTCAGGCGGACGTCGTTTTAGCAGGAGGTGTCGAAAGCATGTCACAAGCTCCTCATTATATGATCGGTAATCGATTCGGCCAGAAGATAGGAGATATAACGCTGTATGATTCGAATACGGAGAGTCAACCAAAATCCCAGCCAGAGGAGATATATGGTCGTTTCACAATGGGGCAAACAGCTGAATGGCTGGCTGAAAAATATAAGATTAGCCGCCGTGAACAAGACGAATTTGCCTTCATGAGTCAGCAGAAGACGAAACGTGCCATTGAAATGGGCCATTTTGAAGAAGAGATCATTCCTGTTCCGGTAATGGAAGGTAAAAAGGGAATAAGACACTTTGCGATCGATGAGTACCCAAGATTGACGGACATTGAAAAGTTAGGAACATTGCGTCCAGTGTTTCAAAAGGACGGTACGGTAACAGCTGGAAACTCCTCCGGAAGAAATGATGGGGCCTCGATGCTATTGTTGATGTCTGAAGAAAAAGCAAAACAACTCGGAGTGGTCCCAATGGCAAGGATTCGTTCTTTTGCTGCAGCGGGTGTATCACCAAAAGAAATGGGAATCGGCCCGGTTCCAGCATCCCAAATTGCGTTGAAAAAAGCAGGTCTTCGTTTGGAAGATATCGATTTAATTGAATTAAATGAAGCATTCGCTGCTCAAAGTCTTGCTTGTTTAAAAGAATGGGGCATAAAAGGAGACAACGTGAATGTCAACGGAGGGGCGATTGCCTTAGGCCATCCACTTGGATGCTCCGGTGCAAGAATCGTGACTACATTATGTCATGAGCTTGAAAAACAAAAACGACAATATGGCCTTGCGACGATTTGTGTGGCGGGGGGATTAGGAATGGCAATGGTGGTGGAAAGATGGATGGAATAAAAAAAGACTACGTGTTTCATCGTGATTTAAAAAAGGAGTATCCGATTATTACCCACGGTGTAGGGGTTTATCTCATCGATGAGAACGGGAAAAAATATTTGGATGCCTGCTCGGGTGCGGTTGCAGCTAACTTGGGCCATGGGATTACTTCTATAGGGGAGGCTATGGCAGAACAAGCAAAAAAGGCAGCTTTTGTCCATTCTATGCGTTTCGAGACGAAAGCGTTGCATGAACTGGCTGAAACCATCGGAAAAATGGCCCCAGATTATTTAAATAAAGTGTATTTTACATCCGGAGGCTCAGAAGCTAATGAAAGTGCTTTGAAGCTGGCGCGGCAATATCATCGAGATGCCGGCAGAACCCAAAAACATATGGTAATCGGGCGATGGCAATCGTATCACGGGAACACCATCGGTTCTTTATCAGCAGGAGGAGACGTTAAAAGAAGACATGCATACACTCCTAATCTTTTAAACTATGCCCATGTCTATTCTCCGTACTGCCACCGATGTCCATACGATCGTCAAAAAGAGGATTGTCTTTCTAAACAAAACTGGACATGTGTGACGGATATTGAAAGATCCATTTTAGAGCTTGGCCCTGAGAACGTGTCGGCATTTATCGCCGAACCGATTGTCGGAAGCCAGCAAGGTGCTGTTCCACCGCCGCCGGGGTATTTTGAGAAAGTCCGAGAGCTGTGTGACCGTTACGAAATTGTCTTAATTATCGATGAAGTGATGACTGGATTCGGCCGAACTGGTACCAACTTCGCAACAGAACAGATTGGAATCAAGCCTGATATCATCACATTCGGAAAAGGGGTATCAGCTGGATATGCTCCGCTCGCCGGAATGATCGTTCATGATCGGTTAATTGATGGTTTGATTGAAAACAGCGATGGGAAATTCATTCACGGTTACACCTATAGTGGGCATCCTGTTGCTGTTGCAGCTGGTCTTGCTGCATTGGAGGTATATGAGCGAGATATGGTGCTAGAAAACGTCAAACAACAAAGTACCTACCTTGTCCAGCGTCTTATGGAGCTTGAGCAAAAACATTCTTATATATCTGATGTTAGGGGCAGAGGACTTTTAATCGGTATGGAGCTTGTAAAGAATCGTGGACAGGACCTGCTGTTCGATCCATCTGAAAAAGCTGCTGAAAGATTGAATGCAATTGCAATGGAACTCGGTGCGGTTTTTTATCCCGGTACCGGTTCAATTGACGGAACAAAGGGGGAGCACCTCATCATCAGCCCTCCTTTAAATGTTACGAGAAAAGAAATTGATGAGATTGTTAGAATTTTAGATGAATCATTTACGATATTTAAAGGTCAATTAAGAAAGGATGAGCTATATGAAATTACAAAATAAAACAGAAGAAATTCAAAAAAAAGCACAAAAACATTTATCACCTGTTATGACAAGGGTAACGGAGCTTGTCATTGAAAAAGCGCATGGCGCCAAATTTTGGACGACAGACGGAAAGGAATATATTGATTTTGTTTCAGGAGTAGCTGTCAACGCAGTCGGGCATACGAACGGGAAAATGGTGGAAGCCATTAAAAAGCAAGCGGAAGCCTTGATTCATCTTGGATTGAACTATGGTTATTATGAAACGGCAGCGAATTTGGCGGAAAAGCTTGCACAGATCACACCAGGAAATCTAGACACGGTCTTTTTCTCCAATTCGGGAGCTGAAGCTATTGACGGGGCACTTAAACTAGCAAAGGCGGCCAAAGAAAGACCCGCCATCATTGCTTTTGAAGGATCGTTTCATGGCCGTACATTAGGGGCTACTGCCATAACGGCATCAAGCTCTAAATACCGTCGTTATTATGAACCGATTTTAGGCGAGGTGTACCATGTTCCTTATCCGTATCCTAGCCAGCTGAAAAACATTAGAGAAGAAGAAGTTGAAGAGTATTGCTTGAATCAGCTTCAAAAATTGTTCGATTTACGTGTGGATCCTTCCCGTGTAGCGGCCATCATTATTGAACCGGTAATGGGTGAAGGCGGCTATTATCCTGCACCGCCAAGCTTTTTGCAGGAGTTAAGGAAGATGACAGAGGAACACGGCATTTTGCTTATCTTTGATGAAGTACAAACAGGATTTGGCCGTACAGGCAAAATGTTCGCGGCAGAGCATGCGAATGTGACCCCCGATATTTTAGTACTGGCAAAAGCCCTTTCAGGCGGCATGCCTCTTGGTGCCATTGTAGCAAGTCGTGAACTTCATGAAAAATGGCCGACGGCCGGTCATGGTTCAACATTTGGAGGAAATCCAATTTCTTGTGCTGCAGCATTGGCAAACATTGAGGTTATAGAGGAAGAGAAGTTAGTGGAACGCAGCGCTAAACTCGGTGCCGAGATTGTTGGCCGACTTCATAACTCGGTCGGAAATTTACCAGGCATAGTTGAAGTCCGAGGAGTCGGCATGATGATCGGTATTGAATTCGATTCCGAATCTGCTGCTTTATTTGTACCGAAAATTAAATCGAAAGCACTGGAAAATGGCTTGCTTGTTATGAACTGTGGTGTAAGCGGACAAACCATCCGATTAATGCTGCCTCTTAATATTCAAGAAGATGTGCTTGATATAGGATTAACTATTTTAGAAGATGTGATAACCGAGACCATTTCAGGAAATTAATTCTCGTTTCCTCGAAATACCACCAAAAAGGAGGTCAAGTTTATGTCTAGTCAAATCAAAACAGATATTCTTCAGGGAGATCTTTATATCAATGGTATATGGGTAAGTGCCCCCGATCAGTCCTACTTTGAAAGCATCAATCCGGCAACGGGGGAACTTGTCGGCATATGTGCAGCCGCCACAACGGAGCAAGTGGATGAGGTTGTCGAAAAAGCGAATAAAGCGTATTCACTATGGAAGAACACCCCCATTCCAGAACGAGCAGCTTATTTAATAAAAGCAGCCCATTTGTTTGAAATACGAAAACAGGAACTTGCTCGTGTGATGACAATGGAGATGGGCAAAGTGCTGCCTGAGTCTTTAGGCGAAGTGGGAGTGGTCATCGCGACTGCTGAATATATGGCAGGCGAGGGACGACGCCTCTTTGGAGAAACAGTACCTGCCGGCTTCCCAGACCGAAACGTAAGAATGGTTCGTGAACCTCTTGGAGTTGCGGCGTGCATTACCCCCTGGAACTTCCCAGTTGCACTTGCTTCCTACAAAATCTTTTCAGCCCTGATTGCTGGTAATACTGTCGTATGGAAGCCTGCTTCAGAGGTTGCGCTATCGGCAAAGATTTTTGTGGAAGTGTTAGACGAAGCAGGATTGCCGGCAGGGGTTGTGAACTTAATTACCGGTTCAGGAAGAACAGTCGGTCAAACACTCGCAGAGCATTCGGATGTAAAAATCATTTCGTTTACGGGCTCAACAGAAGTCGGACAAAAGCTGGCTGAAATGAGCAGTAAAACGTTAAAACGTATCTCATTGGAATTGGGTGGGAAAAATGCCGTGATCGTCTTGAAGGATGCGGACTTGGACAAGGCGGCAGACGGAATCGTAAAGTCAGCATTTACAACAACTGGTCAACGCTGTACAGCGGCAAGCCGAGTAATCGTCGAGCATCCAGTAAAGGAATTGCTCGTACAAAAAGTAGTAGATCTAACAAGGTCTATGAAAATAGGAAATGGACTTGAAGAAGGGAAACAAGTGGGCCCACTTGTAAATGAAGACCAGCTTCATACAGTCGAAAAATATGTAAAAACAGCGATTGAAGAAGGTGGGAAAATTGTGTCGGGGGGTCAGCGTGTCAAAGAATTGGGCGGCTATTATTATGAGCCGACAATCATTGAGAATGTAAAGCCGAATGATACCGTTGCACAGGATGAAATATTTGGTCCAGTTCTTGCCATCATTGAAGTAGATTCATATGAGGAAGCCATGGAGGTTAATAACGGGACAATTTATGGGCTATCGACTTCCATTTATACAGAGAGCCTTCACTATGCAAACCGTGCCGCAAAGGAAGCGGTAAGTGGGCTCGTCTATATAAATAACGGAACTTCTAATGCCGAGATGGGAGTGGCGTTTGGGGGTATGAAGATGTCCGGAAACGGTCACCGTGAAGTTTCCCATCATGCATTTGATGTCATGACTGAGTGGAAGTCCATTTATACGAACTATTAATCAACAGACCATATCTATTATAAGGTGGGAGAATATGAGAAAACATCGTATTGGTATTGCCTTCTTTTACCATGAATCCCACAGTTTCAGCCCGATGAAAACAGAAATCGAACAGTTTCGAAATGAAGGCTACTTTATCGGCGATGAAATTTATGATGCCTATACCGGAACGAAAACAGAAGTGGGTGGGTTTCTGGATGTATTGAAACAAGAGGAGGATGTTGATATCGTACCGCTGCTTTGTGCGGCAGCGGTCCCATCGGGCGCAGTATCAACAGAAGCATACTCCATCATCGAAAAACAAATGCTGGAGTCCATCGAGCAGGCGGGGAGGCTGGATGGATTATTGCTTGCACTGCATGGAGCGATGGTCGTCGAGCACCTCTTTGACCCGGAAGAGCATTTACTAGGAAAAATTCGTGGGCTTATCGGACCGAATATTCCAATTGGTACGACTCTGGACATGCACGCCAATTTAAGCGAAAGAATGATTGATTACACACCGCTTCATTTTGGATTTAAAACATATCCGCATATTGATATGTACGACCAAGGTATTCATGCGGCAATCGCTTTGTTAAATCAATTAAAGGAAGGTGTGACTTACTACGCTTCTTTTGAAAAGTTGCCGATGATGCCTCCCTCTATCAATATGAGAACGGCAGAAGGGCCGATGTACAAAATGATAGAGTGGGCGAAACAAGCCGAAGAGGAAGCAGGTATTTATCATGTGTCCGTATTTGGAGGCTTTCCTTACTCGGATATTCCCATGGTCGGTGCAAGTGTACTTGTTGTTTCGATCGATTCGCAAAAAGGAAAAGAGACCGCCCAAAAGATGGCTTCCTTATTCTGGAGCGTAAGAGAAGAATTTATCATGGATTTGCCCGGTGTAAAAGAAGGGCTCGCTTTGGCTATGTCGATTGAGGACGACAAACCGGTCGTGCTGGCGGACATCTCGGATAATCCTCTAAGCTGCGGGAGCGGGGATACAACAGAGCTGCTTCGGGAGATGGTGAAGATGAACATTCCCGACACGCTGTTTGGAGGACTTTACGATCCAGAATCCATTGAGGCTTGTCGCAAGAAGGGAGCCGGAAATAAGGTAATGCTGTCCCTTGGAGGAAAAGTATCGCCTGAATTTGGGGAACCCGTACAGGTTGAAGCAACGGTAATGGCTTTATCAGACGGTGTATTTCACAATTCTGGACCGTTCAACCAGCATTTACGAGTCGATTTAAAGGGGGCGGCTCACATTCGCGTTGGCAACATGGATATCCTCCTCATTGGAAGGCCGATGTCAGCGAATGATCCGGAAATGTTTCGTCATATTGGTCTTGAGCCGCAGGCAAAGAGAATTCTTGGGTTAAAGGCTAAAAATCATTTCCGGGCAGCGTTTGAGCCGATGGTTGGCCGTATCATTTATGTGGATGCACCTGGTGTTGCATCCAATCGTTTAACAACTTTTACGTATCAAAACATTCCTAAGCCAATTTGGCCGCTGGATGATATCGAATATGAAGTGGAACGGAGGGGGAAGAACGATGGAAACGATGAAAAATACCTATTATATCGAAGTACCGGCAGCATTGAAGCCGGATCAGCTAACAATGATGATGGAGCTTGAGAAAGATGCATTTCCGGGATTTGGGGCAATAGATGAACAAACACTTGTCCCGCTTACACGTTATGGAAAACTCATTCAATATCGTCAGGAAAGTGATCCAAGACCGATTGCGATTTGTGAATTGATGAGAGCTTACCATGATAGTCATAAAGTCTATATTTTTGGATTCTATGTCCGTTCTGATCAGCAAGGAAAAGGCATAGGGAAATTATTTTTACAGGAGATTTATCCGATTTTGAAGCAAGATGGATTTCAAAAAGTATGCTTAACGGTCAATGTTGAGAATAAGTCAGCTGTCAAGCTATATGAAAAAATGGGATTTGCTATAAAAGAGACGAGATTCGATGAGTTTGGAGAAGGCGAAAATCGCTACTATATGGAATACACCATTTCTTAATAAATAGAGCATTTATTTAAGGGATCATAAAAAATCAACCAATTTAGGGGGAATTAAACATGAGAAACACTTTATTCAAACCAAAAAGACATTGGAAAGAAATCGAGCTTTGGAAGGATGTAACGGATGAGCAATGGAATGATTGGGTTTGGCAGCTGACGAATACTATTAAAAATTTAGAAGACTTAAAGAAAGTAGTTAACTTAACACCAGAAGAAGAGGAAGGGGTTTTAATCTCAACAAAAACAATCCCATTAAACATCACGCCATATTATGCATCGCTTATGGATCCTGATGATTCAAGATGTCCGGTTCGAATGCAGTCTGTTCCGATTTCTGCGGAATTGCATAAAACAAGATATGACTTAGAAGATCCCCTTCACGAAGATGAAGATTCACCAGTACCTGGGTTAACACATCGTTATCCAGATCGCGTGTTGTTTTTAGTTACAAACCAATGCTCTATGTACTGCCGTTACTGCACGAGAAGGCGCTTCTCCGGACAAATCGGAATGGGGGTACCAAAGAAACAGTTAGACACAGCAATTAATTATATCGCATCCAACGCACAGATCCGAGATGTGTTAATTTCCGGAGGAGATGGGCTCCTCATTAATGACAATATTTTAGAATATATTCTAAAGAATTTACGTGAGATTCCGCATGTAGAAATTATTCGTATCGGTACAAGAGCACCTGTCGTATTCCCACAGCGTATTACCGAAAATCTTTGTAATATCTTGAAAAAGTATCATCCTGTTTGGTTGAATACACATTTCAATACATCTATTGAAATTACGGAAGAATCGAAGCGTGCATGTGAAATGCTTGCAAATGTTGGGGTGCCTGTTGGTAACCAGGCGGTTATTTTAGCAGGCATTAACGACAGTGTACCAATCATGAAACAGCTTATGCATGATCTTGTTAAAATTCGTGTTCGTCCATATTACATTTACCAGTGCGATTTATCAGAAGGGATCGGCCACTTCCGTGCACCAATCAGTAAAGGATTGGAAATCATGGAAGGACTTCGCGGTCATACATCAGGTTATGCCGTTCCGACATTTATTGTTGATGCCCCAGGTGGAGGAGGCAAAATTCCATTGCAACCGAACTATATCATTTCTCAAAGTTCTAATAAAGTCGTATTACGTAACTTTGAAGGTGTTATTACATCTTATCCAGAACCAACAAATTATCAGTCAGGCAGTGCAGAGGATTACTACAAAAAAGTATATCCTGAAGTGTTTGAAAAGTTTGAAAGTAATGGCGTTCTATCGATTATTGACGATACGAAATTTAACCTTACACCTGAAGGATTAAAACGTTTAGACCGCCGCAAAACGTATAAGGAAAACACTGAGCATAGTTCATTAAAAGATAAACGTGAAAAACGTGACGAATTAAAAGAGAAAAAATTCCAGGCGCAAATGAGTAAGTACGAAACTGTGGGAGCAAAGGAGGAATAATTTTGATTTGTCAATGGTGCGAATCTGACACAGCACGTGAAACGAGCAACTCAGTGTATTGGGAACTTCCAGATGGAACAAAAGCAATCGAGATTCAGGACACACCGACCATTCATTGCTTGGAATGCGGAATGACCTATCAAACCGATCATACGGTGAAAGAAATTGAGGATCAGCTATATTTAATAGATTGCACAAAGCTCGAAAAAAGTATGACGTATGAAACACTTATGGCAGCTCCACGCTTATTGAAGCGAAACTACTTTGATTTTTCGAAATAACTGGCAAGCCATCTCCCGTTTTTCAATTGTAAGCGGGAGATGAATTTTATCAGATGCTTATAAGTTCAAATTGAAGGAGGACAAGTATGGAAGCACTCAAAAGCTATAATAATACCGAGAATAATCAGAATAGTCAAAATAGAGGAGAAGGTAAAGAGCATATTAAACGTAATCTAAAGGCACGTCACATGACGATGATTGCGATTGGAGGGTCAATCGGGACAGGCTTATTTTTAGCAACAGGTGCGTCCATTCAAACAGCTGGACCTGGTGGAGCGATTATAGCTTATGGAGCTATCGGCATCATGGTTTACTTTTTGATGACAAGTCTTGGAGAAATGGCTACCTTAATGCCAGTTTCGGGTTCCTTTTCAACATATGGCAGCCGTTTTGTCGATCCTGCCTTTGGTTTTGCACTTGGTTGGAATTATTGGTTCAACTGGGCTATTACACTGGCGGTTGAAATAGCTGCATCGGCTATTATTATGAAGTTCTGGTTTCCGGATGTACCAAGCATCGTTTGGAGTGCACTATTTTTAGGTCTAATCTTTTTATTGAATGCATTGTCGGTTAAAAGTTACGGAGAATCCGAATATTGGTTCTCCTTAATTAAAGTAGTGACTATCATTGTTTTCATTGGAGTCGGTTTACTCACTATTTTCGGTATTCTTGGCGGAGAGTTTATCGGGTTTAAAAACTTTACGATAGGAGATGCTCCGGTTCATGGCGGTCTTTTGTCCATTTTAAGTATTTTTTTCATTGCAGGTTTTTCCTTTCAAGGAACGGAACTCGTGGGGATTGCTGCAGGAGAAAGTGAAGAGCCGGAGAAAAACGTACCAAAGGCGATTCGACAGGTATTTTGGCGTATTCTTTTATTCTATATCGTTGCCATTGCAGTCATTGGCCTGATAATTCCATACACAAGTCCCAACCTATTAGGCAGGGATGTCGACAGCATCGCTGTCAGCCCTTTTACCCTTGTATTTGAGAAAGTGGGCATTGCATTTGCGGCATCTGTTATGAATGCGGTCATTTTGACTTCGGTCTTATCGGCGGGGAGTTCCGGTTTATATGCATCGACACGCATGCTTTGGTCCATGGCAAAAGACGGTCAGGCACCTAAATTTTTACAAAATGTAAATAGTCGCGGGATTCCGATGAATGCCCTTGTCCTAACGACAATTATCGGAGGCTTGGCCTTTTTAACGTCCATTTTTGGGGACCAAGTGTATACATGGTTATTAAATGCGTCAGGCTTAACTGGATTTATTGCATGGCTGGGAATTGCAGTCAGCCACTACCGTTTTAGAAAAGCCTATATGGCACAGGGCAGGGACATGAATGATTTAAAATTTAAAGCAAAATGGTTCCCGCTTGGTCCGATTCTAGCTTTTGCGATGTGTGTCTTTGTCATTTTCGGCCAAAATTATCAAGCTTTTATAACTAGTGAGATTGATTGGTATGGAGTAGCTGTGTCTTATATTGGTTTACCGGTCTTTTTGGCATTATGGCTCGGGTATAAATTTTTTCATAAATCGAAGGTCGTTCCACTAAAGGAATGTTCTTTTGAAGAGCTGACATCTAAATAGAGATACTGAGATTTCACATCTGACGCAAAAAAATCTTGCATAACTTTGCAAGGTTTTTTTCATTTATCTACGAGGAACGGTGTTTCAAACGTTTATTTTTTGCTTAATTAGCATACTTTTTTGACTAATAGAGAACTCGCCATAAATAGAAGGTTGCATAGGATTCCCATTTATCCCATGGAATTGATAAGGCGAGGATTTCCTCTTTGGTTGGTTTTCTATCCATTTTTAATAATGTTTTGATTGCATTGATTAAACCAACATCTTCGATAGGAAACGCATTCGGAAAACGGAGGCAGCGCATCAGCACATAATTGGCCGTCCATGGACCGATCCCACGTATTTTAATTAAACTTTTTTCGACCTCTTTAAAGCTACCGGCTTCGATTAACTTCTGCTTGGATAATTCTCCACTCGCCATTAATTTTGCAATTCCAATAATATATTCACTCTTTTTCACGGTCATTTTAATATCTGCAAAATCATTAGGTGTGAGTTGGGCAATTTGTTCATAGGACGGGAATATCCAATAATTTTTGCCGTCCGATTCGATTGATTCACCAAATTTTTCAACAAATTGTCGCTTTAATGTGTAGGCGAATCCTAAGTTAATTTGTTGGCCTAAGACTCCCCAGCAGAGAGCTTCAAACAAATCAGGAATGCCGATGAGGCGTAATCCATAAAACTCTTTTATAGTCGTTTTAAGTAAGGGATCAGCATTGGCCATTTCATAAAAAGGAAATAAGTCGTTATCAAGATCAAACCATTCTTGAATGTAATTAACAATTTCCGCACACTGCCAAGTCTTAGTAGGTTGAGCACCGCCTATGAAGTGGACATTCAACTGCTTATTATCGGAGTATTCTATCTGTACTAAGGTTCGAGTCTTACCAATTACTATCACTCTTCTAATGGCATCATTTTCGACCTTAAACATACATTCATTAGTACTACGCTTAAGGTAGCCAAGGTTGGTGTTCATGTCAAACGGTTCAGATAATGGAATGACAATCCCTTCATTGACTTCGTTGATTTCTTCCCCTAATAGGTTGGACAATAGATCTCACACCTCCTTATTCTATATTCTATTATTATCACATATATGGGGAATATGGTAAAATACGTTAAAAACGCAAGAAAATACGGAAGGTATTTCCAGTTGTTTTTGTAGAAAGTACATGACATTAAACCTAGCAGTTTCGATTGGAGTAAACAACAGTCATTTCCAGTGCCTGACACTTATTTTGATGATTTTAATATGGTATGATAGATTATATCTGTTTTGAATTACTTCCTAGGAGAGGATATTAAATGAGTAATAATGAAATACCTTCTCTACAGAAGGACGGAAGATCGATAATATCAAATCAACGAAATATAGCTAGTATAATAACTGATTTAAAGTTACTTTTTAAAGCCAATGTATTAATCGCTAATGTCCTGCCTGTCTTTTCGGGTTTCTGGTTAGCATTGTATTTTACGAACGCTTCACTTTCAACAAATCTTGATGTATTACTATTAACAATTTTCGGAAGTACTATGGTAATTGCAGGTGCTCTTGCACTTAATAACTGGTACGATGTTGATATTGATACCGTAATGGATCGAACAAAGAGCCGGCCAACCGTAACGGGGAATATTTCATTGAAAGTTGTGTTAACGATGGGGATTTCTCTTTCAGGTCTAGGTTTTATTCTTTTACTTTTAACAACTGTTGAAGCAGCGTTGTACGCTTTCGTGGGATGGTTTACCTATTGCTTTCCCTATACCATGTGGTCAAAACGGAAGTATACCTTTAACACGATAATCGGAAGTGTTTCTGGTGCTGTAACACCATTAATTGGCTGGGCTGCTATCGCACCAGGATTTCAAAAGGTACCAATCATCTTGTTTTTAATCTTGTTTATTTTTCAAATGCCCCATACCTTTGCCATTGCCGTAAAGAAATATAAAGAATATAAAGCGGCAGGGGTTGCGATGCTTCCTATTGTTCGAGGGTTGGCAGTGACTAAACGGCAAATGGCGTTATATATTGCTTGCTTATTCCCATTACCTTTTTTTCTGGCGCCACTAGGAATTACCTTTATGGTCATAGCTACCTTACTTAACATTGGATGGTTAGTTGTTAGTATAAGCGGATTTTTTACAAAAAATGACCTTAAATGGGCACATGTTAATTTTCTATATTCTGTTAATTATATAACGATTATCTTCCTCATGATGATTATTGTTACCCTGCCGATATTCAATCGCTAAGGATAATATCAAGAAAAAGTCTGAACCTTATTGGCAGTATCGCCAAATAAGGTTCAGACTTTTTTGTTTTTTTATGAAAGGGATATCTTAAATTATTTATTTTTATAAAAATTCCTTAATGTGTGATACGGTTCACTGCGATGAGAATAATTCCCAACTATGATATAAGTATAAACAACATAAAGGGGATGGGGTTGGATGGGAGCTGCAAAAGTGAACAACAAAAAGAATTCGGGTGAAGCACAAGAAGCACCGTTAAAAGGAACATGGATTTCCGTAAGTGTAGTAGGAGCAGTTATTGTACTTACGTATTTCCTATTATATGGGCTTTATATGGCGAGAGTATAGGGGGGAAAAGGGATGAAGATGCATCTTGATGAAAAAATTTGGCTGACCATAAGTTTTGGGATAATTATGATGTTTATGTTTTTCACAGGCTATCAGGCATTTGCCTTGGATATGGCACCACCAAGCAATAAGGAAATCATTGATCCACAAAAAGTAGATCAAACAGCGCCATTCGATAAACCAGGTGTTAATAAGATTGGTGAAAATGAATATGAAGTTGTTATGACATTACAAGCGTTCAGTTTTAATCCAGGCAATTTTGAGGTGCCAGCAGGATCAACTGTGCATTTTACTTTAACATCAAAAGATGTTGTACACGGATTTGAAGTTGCCGGAACAAACCTGAATGCAATGGTTATGCCAGGCCATATTCAAAAGATCACACAAAAGTTTAATAAACCGGGAACTTACTTAGTGTTATGTAATGAATATTGCGGGGCTGGACACCAAGCAATGAGTACAACGATTACGGTTAAATAAAGGGGGGAAATAAGATGCAAACAGCAAAATCGCAAACATTAAAAGATAAAGCAAATAAAGTAATGGGAATAAGCAAAGAAGATGCCATATTAACGAAATCATATATATTTGTAGCATTTGCAGCCTTACTGCTTGGCGGAATTTTAGGACTTATCCAAGGGCTTAACCGTGCAGGACTGTTAGAATTGCCATCCTGGCTAAACTATTATCAAGTCCTAACCGCTCATGGTTTAATATTAGTTGTCGTATTAACTGCTTTCTTTACAATTGGCTATTTTTATGCCAGTCTTTCACATACTTTAGGAGGGCTTCTTCCAAAAGTGAGAACGATGGCGTGGATTGGCTTTGGATTGAAGATTGTCGGGTTTGTTTTGGCCGTAATTCCAATCATCATGGGTGATGCATCTGTAATGTATACTTTTTATCCGCCAATGGCAGCTGCCCCAATGTTTTATATTGGGTTAGCATTAATTGTGGTTGGGGTTTGGATGTGTGCGTTCGGTGCCTTTATCCAAGTGGCGAATTGGAGAAAGAATAACAAAGGGCAACATGTACCAATCCTTGCTTACTTTGCTACTGGTGTATTTATCCTATTATTTTTCGGTTCGGTGCCTGTTGCTATAGAAGTAATCGTTATGATTATTCCTTGGTCATTTGGCTGGGTTAAAACCATCAACGTCATGGTTGCTCGTACACTATTTTGGGCTTTTGGTCATACATTAGTTAATATTTGGTATTTAACAGCCGTTTCGGCATGGTACGTAGTAGTACCAAAAATTATCGGTGGAAAACGCTGGAGTGATACATTAACTCGTGTCGTAATTATTGGCTTAGTCGTCATGAACATTACTGGTGGATTCCATCACCAAATTGTTGACCCGGGAATTGCAGAATCCGTTAAATTTATGCACGTATTTATGAGCTTAGCTATCGGCTTCCCATCATTAATGACAGCATGGGCTATGTTCGCAGTATTTGAGAAAACAGCTAGAAAGCAAGGCGGAAAAGGACTTATTGGCTGGTATAAAAAAATGCCATGGGGGGATGTTCGTTTCCTAGCTCCAATGATTGCGATGATTGCTTTTATTCCAGCCGGTGCAGGTGGAATTGCTCAAAGTACCAATCAACTAGATCAGGTCGTTCATAATACAATGTGGATTGTTGGTCATTTCCATTTAACACTTGGGATGTCGGTTGTAATGACATTCTTTGGAATTAGTTATTGGTTAGTTCCATATATTTCAAAACGTGTCTTAACACCACAAATTAACAAATTAGGTGTCATTCAAACTTGGATCTGGACAATAGGTATGATATTTATGTCGGGCTCGATGCATTGGGTTGGATTACTTGGTTCTCCGCGTAGAACTTCATTTACAACGTATGGAGACAATGCAACTGCATTAAGCTGGAGTCCCTATTTAATGTGCTTGGCGGTAGGGGGAACACTGTTACTTATTGGCGTTCTACTTCAAGTGTATGCCGTTGTTAATATGATGTTCTTTGCACCGAAAGGGGAAACAGAATTCCCGATTGCTGAGGAAGAAGAAACTGCATCTAAAACTCCCTATTGGACTGAACGCTGGGGCTTATGGATTGTTGTCATGCTTTTAGTTGTCGCAATGGCCTATGTCATTCCATTAACGGAATTTATCGTCAATGCACCACCGGGGTCACCTCCATTTAAGACTTGGTGATATAAAAGTAAAGAGGTAGCTCGTTGATTTTGGGCTATCTCTTTATAGTTATTTAGAGCTAGTATGCAAGTGGAAAATCAAAAGACTTGGGAAGTGATCTTCATGATCAAAACCTGGCATAATACATTTGCTTGTTTTCTTGTCCTTTTATTTGGATTCGCCTTATTCTATTTTGGAACCGATGGCTTTCAGGCATTTACCGCGGAATCTGCTAGAGTAAATAAACTAATAGACGAGAAACCTAAATTTCCAGATGTAACCTTTGAAGATAGTAAGGGGCGGAAATATTCGATTACTGAATTTGAAGATAAATATGTTTTTATTACATTTTTATATACATCCTGTACAACGGTTTGCCCGCAGCTGGAAATGAACATGTCAAAAGTTTATGATAAGGTACCATCCAAATATATAGGCAAAGATGTTGTCTTTTTAAGTATTAGTTTCGATCCCACTAGAGATGATCCATCGACATTAGAAAAATACCGTGGCTATTTTAATAGTGATGGTGAAACCTGGAGGATGGCGAGAATTGCTAATCAATCAGAGTTAGATTCGTTATTAAAAGCGTTTGGAGTCATTGTGATTCCTGATGAAAATGGAAACTTTGCACATAATTCGGCTTTTTATTTAGTGGATAAAAAAGGCAGTCTGCTTGATGTCTTAGACTATAAAAGAATTGATGAAGCTGCTAATAAGCTCATAGGGATTCTTGACAAGGAAGCAGGTGAATAGTCATGAAGCAATTCCTATATGGCCTATTGATCCTTGTTTTCCTTGCACTGCCTCCTGTCGCGAACTTAATGGAATCAGTGATGATTATACACATGCATATGCAAATGCCCTTCTTGATTTTTACAGGCTTTCTATTTGCTCGCTTGTTCCAACAGCGCTTGCCTCGCTTTTTTGAAAAATGGAATGGGAATGGAATACCGGGAATTATCTTATTTGTTATGATCGTCACCTATTGGACAATGCCACGATCAATGGATGAAGCTTTGACGACACAAGGGATGGAAGTTTTTAAATTTATCAGTTTACCAATATTAGCAGGCGTGCCACTAAGGGATAGTTGGAAAAAACTTAAACCAATTGTGAAAAATATCGTTTTTTATTTTTTTATTTTCATGTTTTTTGGAATGGGCTGGTTATATATCGATTCCCCTGTGCAACTATGTAACAACTATTTAATCATTGAACAAATCACACTTGGCTGGGGATTTATTACAACAGCAATCTGTATGGTTATTTATTTGGTCTATGTCGCCTTTGTTGACCCAACGAAATATGAATGATTGGTTGAAAATAATGAGCCCATTTCTAACTGGATTGGGCTCTATTTCTCGTTATCTACGAATGAAATGTAAAATAAAGTATAAATGATATGTGTTGATAAATGAATAATATTTAATTTTGAAATATACTAAGTAGGAAGGGACGTGATGAATTTGAAAAAAGGATATATGGTGATTGGAATCATTGTCGCGGTTATTGTTATTTTTGGTGCCATGATTATTTCCAGCTATAACTCTTTTGTCAATTTAGAAGAAAATGTAGATCAGTCCTATGCACAAATTGAAAATCAACTGCAAAGAAGACTTGATTTGATTCCGAACTTAGTAAATACAGTTAAAGGTTTTGCCTCTCATGAAAAAGAAGTGATTGCATCGATATCGGATGCCCGCGCCCGACTGGCTGGTGCGAATACGCCAAAGGAACAAGCGACAGCAAACTCAGAATTATCAGGTGCTTTAAGCCGATTGCTTGTCGTAGTTGAGAATTATCCAGATCTAAAAGCCAATCAACAATTTACTCAATTAATGGATGAACTGGCAGGGACGGAGAACAGAATTTCAGTCGCACGCAAAGATTACAATGATCAAGTGGCTGTTTATAATAAGAAAATAAAGAGCTTTCCAGGTGCTTTGATTGCAGGTATTACTGGATTTGATGAAAAAGAATATTTTAAAGCCGACCCTAGTGCGCAAGAAGCGCCAAAAGTTGACTTTGGGGGCAATGAATAATGAAAGCGAAACGGGTCTTCAGCCTTTTATTGGTGTTTTTCACTTTTTTTATAAGTGCTGTAAATACACATGCTGAAGAAGTCCAAATTCCAGCTCCAGTTGGAGACATATATGTACAGGATTTTGCTAATGTATTAAACCAAACAGAAAGAACGGAATTAATCAATTTAGGCAGAAACATTGAAGACCAAACAACGGCACAAATCGCTGTTCTAACTGTAAGTACGATCGGGAATCGACCGATGGAAGAGTTTGCGAATGCTGCTTTTCGTCAATATGGAATCGGAAACAATGAGAAAAACAATGGTGTATTGCTCGTCATATCCTTGCAAGAACGCAAAGTGAGAATTGAAGTAGGCTATGGACTTGAAGGAAGAATTCCAGATGGAAAAGCAGGCCGGATTCTTGATGAATATGCCATTCCATATTTAAAAAATCAACAACCGAACACAGCTATTGTTGAAACCTATAAAGCTTTAGCAAAGGAAGTCCTTGCTGAGTATGGCAAAGAAGGAGACGTTAATAAGCAGACAGAGGCAGCTGGTGAAAAAGGATTAGGTATTCCCGGTTGGTTAATGGTCATTGTTATTATTGGCGTTGTATTTTTAGATTTCAAGTTTTTTGGAGGTACACTCACCTATCTTCTCTTGTCTATTATCTCCAGAGGTGGGGGCAGAGGAGGCGGTGGTGGTTCTCGAGGGGGCGGAGGAGGTTCGTCCGGTGGCGGTGGTGCAGGCCGGGGATGGTAACATCTTAGCTGGAAATTCGTAAAAAAACTGTTAGGAGACATTTCTCTTAACAGTTTTTTGTATTCTTAGGGTTGGTCAGTGATCGTTGCCATTTTTCGAGCTTTTAAAAACTTTAATACGTTCAAAACAATCGTCTTAACTACTGCATAAAACGGTACAGCCAAAACCATTCCCAAGATACCAGCCAAATTTCCGGCGGCCAGCAAGACAATAATGATTGTCGCAGGGTGGGTATCCAATGATTTTCCGAGGATGAGCGGAGATAAAACATTGCCTTCAACTTGCTGTGCAATAACGATAATCACGATAACCAATAAGGCTTTGGTAGGAGAATCAAAAAGAGCAACAATCACCGCCGGGGCACCACCGAGAATGGGCCCGACATAAGGAATTATGTTCGTAAACGCTACAATCAAAGCCATAACTAACGCAAATGGCAAGTCAATAATCAGGTAACCAACAAAAGCAAGTGTTCCTACTGACAGGGCTACAATGACTTGTCCTTGAATATAGGAAGAAAGTGTTTCACCTGTCTCTTTTAACATCATCAACCCGGCTTCTCTATAAGTTGCAGGCAGGAATTTAGTGACTGCCTTAGGGAACTTATGTCCATCCTTAAACATATAGAACAATAAAAAAGGTACGGTTGCTAAAATGATTGCAATATTAGAGATCACACCGAGAATATTTGTAATACCGCCGGTAATTCTGTCTGGTAAGGTGTTTGCGTAGGCAATCAGTTTTTGTTTCCCAGTTTCTAAAAGGTCGTTTTGCTCGTTCATGACCCATTTGAATTCAGTGCTTCGTGATAACTTGTCAAAATACTGCATTGTTTTGTTGGCATAGTCAGGAAGCGCATTGGCAAGGGCGGTAAATTGCTCTGTAATGGCAGGGACCAAATTGACAATTGCTAATACCAGAATGCCTATAAACACGACATAAATAATGAGGATAGCAAGTAGTCTGGGCACTTTGTGACGATGAAGGAGATTAACGACAGGATTTAGTAAGAAAAAAAGAAATCCTGTAATCAGTATAGGAAAAAAAATAGTCGAGAAAAAGATGCCAATGGGCATGAATAAGAATGATATCTTTGTTGAAACAAAGATGATTGTTAAAATCAAAAGTATTTGGATTAACCCGTACTGAAATTTTCTTTTTGACATTATATTCCCCTTTTACTTTTAATAGCTAAAATTATATCAAAAACATGGAATAGAAGCCAAACTATAGTATATTTTTGAAATCATTTTTGGTGTCAGGCACCACTAGAAAAAAATGAAACTTTCGTCTCATTTTATCGTATACTTAATAGGAATATTTTACATAAGTGGAATAGGGGTGTTAAACATGGAATTGCAAAAAGAAGTGAATATTTTGAATGAGAACCCGAAGTTATTGGGAATGTTTACAAGTCCCGGTTTGCAGTTTGAGAGGATTAAGCAAAGCCCGAAAATATGGGTACCGCTTATTATAATTAGTTTCCTCTATGTGATAGGTATGGCTTTTATGGCACTGTCTTTGGATGCAGATACTTTAATTGAACAGGGAGTGCCAAAAGACCAGATAGATTTGGTTTTAACAATTACTAAAGTAACAGTTATGGTAACAGGGATTATTACGCCGATTATTGGAGTGTTAATCAGCTGTGCTATTCAATTAGCGATTGCAAGAATTGCAAGTTCAACGGTTTCTTTTAAACAATTACTCTCGATGAATACGTATATTATGATTATCGGGGCAACTGGTTTAATTTTAAATATGGCCATTAGCTATGCAATTGGTGGAAATCCGGAAATATATATTACTAGTTTAGCAGGGGTGCTGAATCAGGAAAAAGCTGGTGTACTAGGTTCCATCGAGGTATTTGGGATTTGGTCCGTGGTGTTGACTGCACTTGGACTTAATAAAACAGCACAATTTTCTAAAGGGCTCGCATGGACGATAGCCATCATATTCTTCCTCATAAGTATTGGTTTTGGTTTGATTGGAACTCTCCTACAAGGAGCGTCGAAGTTATAATGAAAAAGAAAACTTGGATTGCGCTTGGTGTAATTATTTTGGTCATTTCTATGATTTCCGTTAGTGTCTACCGGCAGGTTTTTGCAAAAGGACCTTCCGTTAAAACCACAGAAATCAGTCAAGAGGAAATCTCTTCACTATTAATGATTCCTGGAACGGTGAAACTTCCGGAGGAGCAAATGGTATATGCAACACCTGAAAAAGGGGAAGTCAAGGAACTACTAGTCAAAGAAGGCCAGACAGTAAAGAAAGGCACTGTCCTGGCCAAACTGCAAAACGCACAGCTTGAGCTTGAAATTGAGCAAAATAAATTATCTGTCGAATCTGCAAATTTAAAGATCGACCAAATAGATAAGAAACTTGATCAATTGAAAGATAAAGAAAAGACGTTAAGTGAGCAAGTAGGAGTAGGAAAAAAGGAAGCAAAGAAACAGCTAGCTCCTGAATTTGAACAGCTTGAGATGGAAAAAAAGTTAGCTAACATCGAACTAGAGCAAACAGAACTTCAAAAAGACCTGATAAGTAAAAAACAAGATGAATTAAAGATTAAGAGTACAATCGCAGGTATCGTATTAACCGCAAAGAAGCCATCATCATCTTCGATCGAAGCAGCAAATGAGCCTATTATACATATTGGTAAGTTAGAAGGAATGACAGCATCGGGGCTTTTGTCAGAATACGACACACTAAAAGTTAGCAGTGAACAAAAAGTGATTCTTCGATCGGATGCAGTCCCTGGCAAAGAGTGGCAAGGTGTTATTACCAAGACTGCTATTTTACCTGATCAAAGCCAAACGAGTTTGCAAAATGGCACCCAGGCCGTTCAGTATCCCGTCACCGTAAAAATTTCTGGTGATACCAAAACGTTAAAACCAGGCTTCCAAGTCATCATGGAGATTGAAACAGATAAAAAAACAGCGATGGTCCTGCCGCTAGATACATTATTTGACGATGGGGATAAGCCATATGTATATCTTGTAAAGGATGGAAAAGCCCGAAAGCAGAATGTCAAAACCGGCATTACATCAGGGAAGAAGATTGAAATCCTTGAAGGTGTTTCAAAAGGAGACCAAGTCATTGTTAATGGACCTGATATTATTAAGGATGGGTTGGAAGTGACAGTCAAATGATCCGGCTAGAATCCATCACTAGATCGTTTTTGCTTGGTAAAGAAAGTGTCCCTGTCTTAAACGGTATCGATCTCATGATTCACGAAGGTGAATTTGCTGCCATTATGGGTCCATCTGGTTCAGGTAAATCAACCTTAATGAATATTATCGGCTGTCTGGATAAACCGACTGAAGGAGAGTATTTACTTGGCGGTGAAAATGTATCGCATTATAATGACAAGGAATTGGCACGGGTTAGAAATCAATCAATAGGATTTGTCTTTCAACAGTTCCATTTACTGCCACGTTTGTCAGCTTTAAAAAATGTCGAACTACCAATGATTTATGCCGGAATCTCAAAAAAGAGCGCCAGGCCCGTGCGGAAGAAGCATTAATAAAAGTCGGACTTATCGATCGAATGAACCATCTTCCTAATGCCCTATCAGGGGGACAAAAGCAGCGGGTTGCGATTGCTAGAGCGATTGTCAATACACCTAAACTAATTTTAGCTGATGAGCCAACGGGTGCTCTTGATTCAAAAACCAGTAAGGACATAATGGAACAATTTAAGGAACTGAATGAGGAAGGTGTAACCATTATCGTTGTTACCCATGAATCTGAAGTGGCGGAATACGCAAACAGAACGATTATGGTTAGAGACGGAAGGATTCTGTCTCCTTCTGAGGGTGGAAGGGGGCAAAGTAAATGAGTTTTATGGAAAATCTGTTTATGGCATTAAGCTCCCTTAAGGCTCATAAAATGCGCAGTATTCTGACGATGCTTGGAATTATTATTGGTGTCGGTGCTGTCATCATCGTGGTAGCTATCGGGCAGGGCGGAGAGGCGATGTTAAAAACACAGATTACAGGTCCGGGAAATACAATTCAATTGTTTTATCAGCCTTCAGATGAGGAAATTCGAGCAAACCCTAATATATTTCAACAAGCTCCTTTCAAACAGGAAGATATCAGGGCGCTTGAACAAATTCCGGAAATAAAGAGTGTAGTTGCATCCAGCACTAAATTGTCAGCCATTCGATTCCAAAAGGAAACAGGGGATGTATCGACAACGGGTATTAATCAAGCATATCTTAAATTAAATGAGCTGAAGGTTGACAAGGGAAGGAATTTTTCTGTTTCTGATTTTTTAGGCGGCCGGAGGGCAGGGCTAGTTAGTAATAAATTACAAGAGGAAATATTTAAAGGGAAAAATCCAGTTGGTAATGTTGTTATGGTTGCTAACCAGCCAATCGAAATTATTGGGGTCCTGGAAAAACCAACCGGTCTCTTTTCCTTTGGTTCAATGGAGGTTTATATCCCATTCCAAACCTGGAAAACTATATACGGTAGCAGCGATTTTACCCAAGTAACCCTGCAAGTTGCTTCGGCTGACCAATTGCAGGTGGCAGGTAAAAAGGCAGCAAAGCTTTTAAATAACCTGCATAATACGGAAAAATCTTACCAGGTTATCAATATGGAAGAAATCGCTCAAGGAGTAGGACAAATCACAAAAATTATGACCTTAATTATCGGCAGTATTGCGGGGATATCTTTATTTGTTGGCGGGATTGGCGTCATGAATATTATGCTCGTATCAGTGACCGAAAGAACAAGAGAAATAGGAATCCGGATGGCACTGGGGGCCACACGAGGTCAGGTGTTAACACAATTTTTAATTGAATCGATGACACTTACTTTTATTGGGGGAATCCTCGGAATCTTACTTGGCTGGGGAACGTCAACAATAGTGAGTTTCTTTGCAGGCTGGCCAGCCTTGGTATCTTGGCAAGTAGTGCTAGGCGGAGTGCTATTTTCGATGGTCATTGGGGTGTTGTTTGGGCTGCTTCCAGCAAATAAGGCATCTAAACTAGATCCTATTGATTCCTTGAGATATGAATAAAGAGAAAATGCAAGAATCTAGTGAAAAAGCCTGCAAATATTACTTTGCAGGCTTTTTCAATTAGATCAGGAAAGTTATTGGTTGCAGAAAATAGACAGTATGGTAAAATAATTAAAGGAATATTCAGTTAATTAGTTAGAGACTAGTTCAAATAATAGTTTAGAAGGAGTCGAGATGAGCATGGAAAGAGTTAGTGTAGAGAAGAAAGGGTATTTTGGAGAGTTTGGCGGGAGTTTTGTACCTGAGGAGCTACAACTTGTAATGAACGAATTAGAAGAACAATTTTTCCGTTATAAGGATGACCCGGAATTTATTGAGGAATTTAAGTATTACTTAAAGGAATATATAGGCAGAGAAAATCCGTTAACCTTTGCTGAAAATTTAACGAAACAAAATCAAGGGGCAAAAATCTATCTGAAACGAGAAGATTTAAATCATACGGGGGCACACAAAATTAATAATGCCATCGGTCAGATTCTTTTAGCCAAACGAATGGGAGCGAAGCGAATTATTGCTGAAACGGGAGCAGGTCAGCACGGTGTGGCAACTGCAACCGCATGTGCCATGTTCGGGATGGAATGCATCATTTATATGGGCAAGCTGGATACGGAACGTCAAGCGCTTAACGTCTTTCGAATGGAATTATTAGGAGCGAAAGTTGTACCAGTAGAAAAAGGGCAGGCCCGCTTAAAGGATGCGGTTGATGAAGCATTAGGCGACTTGGTCCAAAACTATAAAAATACCTTTTACCTATTAGGTTCAGCTGTGGGTCCACACCCATATCCATCGATGGTCAAACATTTTCAATCAATTATTAGTGAAGAGTCGAAGCGCCAGGTTCTTGAAAAAGAAGGCAGGCTTCCGACAGCGGTGATTGCCTGTGCGGGAGGCGGAAGTAATGCCATTGGGGCCTTTGCCCATTATATTGATGAAAAAGACGTGCGTTTAATTGGGGTAGAACCCGCGGAGGCACCAACTCTGACTGAAGGTGTGCCAGGTGTAATCCATGGTTTTAGATGTTTAACATTACTAGATGAAAAGGGCGAGCCTAAACCAACGTATTCAATTGCTGCAGGACTTGATTATCCTGGTGTCGGACCAGAGCACAGCCATTTGAAAACAAGCGGGCGTGCTGAATATGTAACCGTAACAGGGCAGGAAGCACTAGAGGCCTTTCAAGTGTTAAGTAAGACGGAAGGCATTATTCCTGCTCTAGAAAGTTCTCATGCTGTAGCATATGCGATAAAGCTGGCTAAAGAATTAGCTACCGACGATATATTGATTGTTAACCTATCAGGTCGTGGCGATAAAGATGTGGAGCAAGTATTTAAGATGCTAAATTAGTAATCACACATAAAAGGACAAGTCGATAAAGGGCTCGTCCTTTTGTTGTTTCAATAGTTGGATAGAGTCATTATACTAGAATCTGTTTCATAAAAATTCACCTAAAGAGCAGTTAGTAACAAATGTAAAGTTTGTTCCTAGCGGCTCTTTTATTTTTACAATTGAAGTCATAGCGAATGATTATATTTTTACCGAATATATTTAATACACGTGTCACTTCATTTAAGGGCAAAAAGGGGACAAGTAAATATGAATAGGAAACGCATAAAATATTATTCTGACTTTTCTAGATCAAGTGAAACTTCTCTTTTTAAACGGCTATGGTTTATTTTATGCGGGGTATCACTTGTTGCAATTTCACTGCAATTATTTCTAGTGGAAAATTTCGTTATAGATGGAGGGATTATTGGAATTAGCATCCTTCTTTCCCATATTACAAATCAAGAAATTGGATTATATCTATTACTATTAAATACTCCCTTTTTCTTAATAGCCTATTCATTTCTAGGAAGAAGATTTCTAATGTTGAGTCTTTTTGCCATTCTTGTTTTATCCTTTGGAACACACCTATTAGAGAATTTTCCTGTCATTACACATAACCCTTTTTTAGTGATTATTTTTGGAGGAATTAGCTTGGGATTGGGGGTCGGAATAACGATTCGGTGTGGAGGCTGTTTAGATGGTACGGAAGTTTTAGCAATTCTTTTTAGTAAACGCAGCACTTTTTCGATTGGACAATTTATTTTATTCTTTAACTTATTTATCTTTATTTTCTCCATTACCATCCTTGGTTTAACTGAGGCAATATACTCATTGGCAACCTATCTGATTGCGTTTAAGACGATTGATATTACGATTCAGGCTCACTAGTTCGGGTAGTATTTCCACTTTATTTAACGAAGTTTTTACAAATTCGATTCGGTCGGTATTCAAATAAATTTCACAAATAATTGTTATGATTTTGTGAACAATTGATACAATTCTGGCATTGTTCGACAGATGCGCTTTGGAAAACGGGGAAGTAGACTGAGCGGTATTCTTATTTTTATAAAACCCTGAAGTTATTGAGGAATATTGTCGAGAATGTCACGTTTACAAAATTCTCGATTGAAACAATAATTTAAATGGATTTAAAAATTTGAATACCTGAGGAGGATTTGTTTATGGTATATCAGCAAAAGCCCTGGTTAAAATTGTATGATCCAAGAGTATCTGAGAATGTATGTGTAAAGCATGAGTCGTTGTATGATTTCTTAGAAGGCGCAGTACAACGTTTTGGAGATAAACCGGCATTTACTTTTTATGGAAAAGTTTTTAGTTTCACAGAAACAAAAATCATTGTCGATCGGTTCTCATCATCATTACATAAGCAAGGCTTTAAAAAAGGTGACCGGGTAGCGATTATGCTTCCCAATAGTCCTCATTATATTTTCACGTTATTTGCTATTTTCCAGTTAGGGGGAATTGCAGTACAAGTGAATCCGATGTCCGTGGAAAGGGAAATTGCCTATGTTTTGGACGATTCAGGAGCCAAGTTCTTGGTAGCGTTAGATTCATTTTATCCTAAAGTCAAAAGAGTTCAATCAGACACAACTTTGAAAAAAGTTATTGTTGTTAGTTTTGGAGGGGAAAGAAAAGAACTAGGAGAAGGCGACCAATATTTTGAAGAGGTACTACAGGTGGACATCGATATTCCAGTAGTTGAGATTGACCCGCATGAAGATGTAGCCGTTTTACAATATACCGGTGGAACAACGGGTGTTCCTAAAGGAGTGATGCTGACACATTATAATCTATTAGCTAATTTTAATCAGGTCTGCGACTTTATCTATAACACATGTGAAGATATCCCAGAATCTTTTAAAATAATTACTGTTCTGCCTATGTTTCATGTTTATGGACTTTCGAGTGTGGCCCTTTGTGGAATTCGAGAAGGTGCCAATCAGATTGTCTTACCACGGTTTGATGTACAAGAAGTAGTTGAAACGATTAATCGGGAAAAACCATTCCTTTTTGCAGGCGTCCCGACTATGTATTTTGCGTTAAATAGCCAGCCGGAATTAATAAAGAATTCTTGGTTAGATAAAATGTGGTATGTTGGCAGTGGTGGTGCTCCATTACCAGTTGAACAAGCAAAAACATTTGAAAAATTAACTGGGGCAACACTATTTGATGGGTATGGCCTTTCTGAGGCAGCACCAACAGTGGCGTTTAATCCACCGTTTGTCCCAAGAAAATACGGCAGTATAGGGATCCCTGTTCCAAGCACGGTGGTAAGGATTGTTCGCGAGACAGAAGACGGTGAATATATTGATGTTCCCGTTGGTGAATCTGGTGAGCTAATCGTCAGTGGTCCTCAAGTAATGAAGGGGTACTGGAATCGGCCAAAGGATACAGAAGAGGTATTAAAAGATGGCTGGTTATTTACTGGCGATATTGCCAAGATGGGTGAAGACGGCTATTTTTACATCCTTGACCGCCAGAAGGATATGATTATTGCGAGCGGATACAATGTTTATCCACGTGAGGTTGAGGAAGTCCTCTACATGTTAGAAGGGGTCGAAGAGGCCATTGTCATTGGTGTTCCGGATACCTACCGCGGGGAAACCGTGAAGGCGTATATAAAACCTAAACAAGGCTATACACTTTCTGTGGACAAAATCATACAGTTTGCAATGGATAACCTTGCGCCGTATAAGGCACCAAAGGAAGTTGAAATTCTTGCTGAATTACCAAAATCGTCAGTGGGTAAATTGTTAAGAAGAGTACTTAGAGATGAAGCGATTTCGAAGGTTAAAGCTTAAAAGAAAGCAGGAAAATCTCATCTTATTATACGAAAATGCCCGATCCACTTTGAGACCGGGCATTTTTTAAAGAAACTAGAGTTTCTTTAAAAATTCTAACACTCTTTCATTTACTAAATCATTGGCTTCGGTTACATAGATATGCCCTGCACCTTGAATCGTCAAAAATTCCGCATTTGGAATTTTTTCTGCAAGGGTTACCCCATTTTGGTAGGGAACTAATTTATCTTCATCGCCATGGATAACTAAGGTTGGAGCCTTAATTTGGTCTATCTTGTTGTAGGTATCATGAGCTAAGCAGGCTTGAAGCTGAAGCACATAGGCATAGGGAAGCACAGGGATCTCTATTCTTTTTTGTATGTCCTCTGCAACTAAGTCCCGCTGATTCTCTATAAATTCATGACTGTAAAGGATTGGAACAGTTGCCCAGGCCATTTCTTCCGGTGTTGCAACAGAAGAACCCCTCGAAAGCATTAACATCGAGACATCTGCACCAGGCTGTACATGATTGACCCCTCCAGAGGTTGTACAACCTAAAATAAGGGATCGGACTCTTTCGGGATACATAAGCGCTAATCTTTGTGCAATCATCCCACCCATGGAAATACCATAAACATGGGCAGACTCGACACCGGCAGCATCCATGACGCACTTAGCATCTTCTGCCATTTGCGCGATTGAATAAGGGGTATTAGGCTTGTCACTAAGACCTGTACCGCGATTATCAAAAATAATTACTTTATAATGCTCACTTAGAGCAGGGAGAGTTCTGAACCAAGATTTTGAATTAAGCGACAACCCCATTATTAATAGTAAGGGTTCCCCCTCTCCATGAACCTCATAATAGAGATTTATACCATTCCCAGTAGTTTGTGGCATTTAATATAATCCTCCTCTTTAAAGATACGGTAAATTATATGATTATTAGTAGTAGGAAAGAACTTAGAAGAAGGGAAGAAAGAATTCTTCCCTTAACTTACTTTTGAGTGTTTCTTTAAGAAGTTGCGGAGAACCCTGTTAAATGCATCTTTTTGCTCTAACTTGGCTATATGGCCTGTATTCCTGATAATAACAAACTCAGAATGACGAATTTTTTTATGCATTAAAAGTTGCATCCATACAGGGATGACTGAATCATATTGTGAGCCCATGATTAATGTGGGGACCTTAATTTTAGGAAGTAGTTTTAAATTATTTACTTCGAGACATGCTTTTACTGATTTAAGAAAAACCTCATGATTAGGCTTGTAAAATTTAAGGAAATCCTCATAAACTTTGCCCTTCCATGAATTAAGTGAAATACGTGCTGCCGTTTCTTTTGGGAGACTGGGGTTATTCGAAAGTGATCGAACCCTTCGATAGTTTATTATTAGCTTTGCTAAGGGTTTTGGCACAAAATGAAATGTACTTACGAGCATTAAAGAGAGACACATCTGAGGTGCTTGACGATAAATCTCCTGCGCCACCATTCCTCCCATGGATAAACCACAGATGTGTGCGCTTTCAATTTGGAGTTTCTTCAATAGATTAATAATATCACGAGCAAAGTGTGGTATAGAAATCTTTTCAGTAGTGATATGCTCACCATGTCCCCTTAAATCAGGAATAATCAAGTCATACTGATCTGCAAATTCAAACTGATTGTTCCAGCCCTCCTTTACCTCTCCTAGACCGTGAATAAAGACCAGAGGTTCACCTTTACCAAAACGTAAGTAAGGAATTTCAGAGTAACGAATTATCATTTCACTCAAAATTAACCCCTCCTATTGATTTTTACTATAAAGGGGGTTACCACTATTTGTAAAGTAATTGTTGTCATAAAATTCAGAATAATACAAAAGAGCCATTCTGTTGATGTCCTCTCTATGCGGACAAATGTATTCCTCTGGTGCCTGACACCTAGTTGGAATGTTATAGAAAGATACTACTTTCTATGTATGTATTAATTTGGAAGGAGGTTAGGAATAGGTATGTTTGTTTATTTAATTGAATTTTTATTCTTGGGAGTGTGCTGGATTGAAAAAATATTCCGACACTTTTCGTCATTTTTCTTATGCTTTTGGAAATGCCTATAAAACTGATAGTTAATTTATGGAGATTGGTATTTTTATTTATTTAGGAATCACAGACTTTTTGCGGAATTTTGTCGAAAGAGGAAGGTTTACAAATTCCCATTTTACAACAATAATCGTAACTATATTAATATTCTAATTACTGATATAGACGAACGCTTCAAAGTTATTGCACCATTTTTAAATGGAATAATTACTATTGAATTTTAGTATTCCTGAGGAGGCATCGTATCTAATGGTTTATCAGCAAAAGCCGTGGTTAAAAATTTATGATCCAAGAATTACCGAGCATGTGAATATTGAACATAATTCTCTTTATGACTTTTTACATGATTCTGTCAATCGTTATAAAACTAATCCTGCCTTTACCTTCTATGGAAAGGTTTGGACTTACAACGATACAAAAGCGATTACCGATAAATTTGCTGCAGCTTTACATCGAGCAGGATTTACTAAGGGTGATCGACTTTCGATTATGCTTCCTAATTCCCCGCATTACATATTCACGCTATTCGGTACCTTTCGTTTAGGAGGAATAGCTGTTCAAGTTAATCCAATGTATGTAGAAAAAGAAATAGAACATGTTTTAAATGATTCTGGCTCTGAGTACATAGTAGCGTTTGATGCATTTTATCCAAGAATAAAGGAATTACAATCCAATACATCCTTGAAGAAGATAATCGCAGTAAGTTTCGGTGGTGCAAAAGTCGACCTTGTAGAAGGAGATCATTATTTTGATGAATTTTTAGAAGAGGATGTAAATATTCCAGAGGTAGAGATAAAGCCATCCGAAGACGTTGCCCTTTTACAATATACTGGTGGAACAACTGGTGTATCTAAAGGTGTCATGCTTACTCATCGTAATCTCCTAGCTAATTTCAATCAAGTTTGTGATTTTGCTTATAAAGCTTGTGAGAATAAACCGGAAAATTTAAAGATGATAACCGTTTTGCCAATGTTCCATGTGTATGGATTATCAAGTGTCGCGCTATGTGGAATAAGGGAAGGGGCAAATCAGATTGTCTTACCTCGATTTGATGCAAGGGAAGTAATCGAAACGGTTAATCGTGAAAAGCCGTTCCAAATGTCAGCTGTACCAACCATGTACTTTGCATTAAATAGCTTATCGGATTTAGCTACTTGTAGTTTTAAGGACATGTATTACTTAAGCAGCGGAGGTGCTCCACTACCTGTAGAACAAGTAAAAATGTTTGAAAAGAAAACAGGTGCAAAACTGCTTGATGGATATGGTCTTTCTGAAGCAGCCCCAACGGCAATTTTTAGTCCGCCGTTCGTACCAAGAAAATTTGGGAGTATTGGGATTCCTGTTCAAAGTACGGTTGCAAGAATCGTTCATGAAACAGCCAATGGGTATGTCGATGCTCCAATAGGAGAAGCAGGAGAATTAATTATTCAAGGCCCACAGGTTATGAAAGGCTATTGGAACCGTCCGGAAGATACAGCCGATGTATTAAAGGATGGCTGGCTGTTTACAGGTGATATCGCCAAAATGGATGAGGACGGCTATTTTTATATTGTTGACCGCAAGAAGGATATGATTATTGCAAGCGGATACAATGTATATCCGAGAGAAATTGAGGATGTGCTATATCAGCTTGAAGGTATTGAAGAAGCACTTGTCATTGGAGTTCCTGATTCCTACCGTGGGGAAACGGTAAAAGCCTTCGTTAAACTAAAGGGGGGATTCTCCCTTACCGCAGAGGAAATCCTGCAGTTTGGTAAAGAAAACATTGCACCCTACAAGGCTCCAAAACAAGTAGAAATACTTGAAGAACTGCCAAAATCATCTGTGGGAAAACTACTCAGAAGAGTATTAAGAGACCAAGAGAAATTAAAGGTTAAAGCTTAAAGCTTAATGGAAGGGAGAAACCGATGAATATTCAAGAACTTTTTAGTTTAAAAGGTAAAACTGCTATTATTACAGGCGGAGGAAGAGGTCTAGGCCAGCAAATCGCTGTCGCTTATGCGGAAGCAGGAGCGAATGTGGTCGTTTGTTCGAGAAATCTCGATGCTTGTCAACAATTTTGCGAAGCGCTCAAAGAAAAAGGGGTTCGTTCACTTGCAGTAAAATGTAACGTTGCTAACCCCGCCGATATCCAACTTGTTGTTGACGAAACCATGAAGGAGTTTGGCCGGATTGATATTTTGGTTAATAACAGTGGTACTAGCTGGGGAGCCCCTGCATTAGATATGCCTGAAGAAAAGTGGGATAAGGTAATGGATATTAACCTTAAGGCAGTCTTCTTATTTTCCCAAGCGGTTGGTAAAATTATGGTAGAGCAAAAATCAGGTAAGATTATCAACATTGCATCGATTGCCGGTATGGGTGGTCAAGATCCACTAGTCATGGATGCAATAGGTTATGCTGTAAGCAAGGGTGCTGTCATAACATTAACAAAGGATTTAGCTGTTAAATTGGCTCCTTTTAATGTTCATGTGAATGCAATTGCCCCGGGATTTTTTCCAACAAAAATGGCAAAAGCCATCCTGGATTACTCAGGTGAGAAAATTCTTGAGAGGACACCAGCGGGACGTTTTGGTTCCGATGATGATATGAAAGGTCCTGCACTTTTCTTAGCTTCGGATGCCTCCAACTATGTTTATGGTCATGTACTTGTCGTTGACGGAGGCACAACTGCCAGTGTACAGTAATAAGTAGAGAATGACCAGTTAGTTAAGAGGGGTTTAGATGAAGTCCACCCACCAAGAAATGGATGCTTTTTATAAAAAGTTAGAAAAAAAATGGAATGAACAAATTCATGCCCATACCAATACACGCAGCTTTACATTGGCTCTTGGGAGGGCACTGGATGCACACGTGAAACGATTAAGAATTCACAGAAGGTTAACAACAAGATGGTTAAAGCATTTAGACCTTCCGAATAAAGATGAAATAAGTGCTATTTCTGTAAGAATCGTAGATTATGAGGGGAAATTAGATTTTCTTGATGAAACAATCTATGAGATTAAACAAAGCCAACAAAAGAATAATCTCCAGTTAAGTATGGTTCGGATGTCATGTGAAGCCCTGCTATCTGTTTTAGAAATGGAGGCAAGGGATATCCACGACTGCAAGATAAAAAGCTTAGAATCCGAGTTATTAGATTTAAAACAATTATTTCATTCAGATCACATGAAAATGGAGGAGAAAAACAATGACGAAAAAAACTGAAGCTGTACTAGAGGTTGAAAATCAAGAAACGAAGGTTGATGGGGAGAAGGATTTAACAAGTTTGGACCTTCTATGGAAGCTTGGATTTAATGAATTAGATGCTATGACAGAACGTTTTAACAGACGGGATGAACTTTTCTTAGAAAATGTAAAGAACTATGTGGAAAAGCTTAAACAGAATCAGGAAAATGCTATCACGGTTTCGGCACAATTTGGAATGGAACTCAAGGAGTGGGAAAAATCAGCTCGCGAAGAATTACTTGTAACAACAACTTCCCTACAGAATTTATTTCCAGTGAAATCATATGAAGAAATTAACAAAGTAGTGGAAGACATTCAAAATAAAACAGCTCATCTATTGTTAACCCCTACCCAATCATTAATAACGGGTCAATTGGAAGCTCTAGATAAGTTTGTAGAAACAGTTGAACAATATATTGCCTATCGAAAAAATGGCCGAGAAAAATATATTGAAAGTGTGAAGAAAACTAGCAATGTTCTATATGAAAATCAAAAAGTATTTGTGAATATGTTTACAAAGCAAGTGAAAAGTGCGATGCTCCCATTTCAAAACTATATGAAAACTACAAACAATCAATCTAAATAATTTCATCATAGGAGTGGAAGTAATGTCGGGTAATAAACCTTACGATCCATATGAATCCATTCATAAGCTTAGTTTATTATGGGAAAAACAGATGAATGAGTTTTTCTATCTTTTGACGGATAACAAGGATTTCGTAAAAATATCCAATGTAGGAACAGAACTTAAATCCCGTTATCTAGATGCAATTAAAAAGAATCATGAAGCACTTGCTAATGTGTTAAATCTGCCAACCAAAAATGATGTCTCTAATGTGGCAAACCTAACCATTCAAGCAGAAGAGAAAATTGAAGCTCTTGAGGAACAAATTTGGAACTTGCAGGATTCCATGAAAACACAAAGTAAAGAAATTGAAAGTGTTGTAGAAATTTCCAAAGAAATTATTAAACTGACAAAGCAGCTTAAAACAGAGTTAGTTAAATCGAAAAAAGAGCAAGTAGAATCAAAAAAACTACATGCAGAACTTCAAGAAGTGAGGTTTGAACTTTCTAAATTATCAAATTTCAAAGAGGAATTTGAGAGTTTAAAATCTCTTATCAATAAAGACAAAGGTGTGGAACGTGAGCTAACCAGTTCAGGAGTTTCAAAATAAAATTGAAATGGAGGTAGGATAGTGGCAACTGAAACACCTTTCAAAGGGCTAATTCCCGATGTGGATTACCAGAAAGAAATGGAACGTTGGGCTAATGTCTTTAAGCTATTAAGTGAACCAGAGCCCAAGATAGGTCAGACTCCAAGAACTGAAGTTTGGAGAAAAAATAAATCAGTGTTATGGTATTATCCTGCCAAACAGAAAAAATATGAAATTCCATTGTTTTTCGTGTACTCACTTTTTAATAAACCCTATATTCTAGATATTGATCCAAAGTCGAGCGTTATTAAAAAACTAACGGATATGGGTTATGACGTGTATTTATTGGATTGGGGTACACCAGGCTATGAGGATAAAAAAATCGGTCTCGATACCTATATTGAGAAATATTTAAAAATAGCTGTTAAGCGCGCGATACGCCATTCTGATGTTGAAGAAATTACATTAGTTGGCTACTGTTTAGGCGGTACGATTGCATCTATCTATGCATCGATTGCGGAAGAACCAATTAAAAATTTAATTGTAGCTACTGTACCAATCGATTTCTCCACGATAATCGGTCCGGAGAAATGGGCCGAGGGCTTCAGGAATGGGGATTTTGCGATAGAACATCTCCTCGATATTTATGGAGTTGTCCCACCTAAATATGTTGAGATGATGTTTAGAGCGGTTGGATCACCTATCTATTTTACTAACTATACCATGCTTTTAAATCGAGCCCACGATCAGCGTTATGTGGATAAATGGCGTCGAATGAATAAGTGGACGCTTGATCAGGTTTCTTTTACGGGGGAGGCTTATAAACAATTAGGTAATGACCTAGTTAGAGATAACAAGCTCGTAAAAGGGGAATTTTTAGTTGGAAATAAAAAGGCGGATTTAAGTAATATTGATGCCAATCTATTTGTTATCTCTGGTTCTAGAGATAATTTAGTTTTAGAAAATCAAAGTAAGCCAATTATGGATTTAGTATCAAGTAAGGATAAAACATATCTTTGCGTGGAATCAGGGCATGTTGGACTTGCATTATCCGGCATGTTTGCGGGCATTGTTGATCAATGGGCATCCAGTCGCTCAAAACAGGTCTCAAAATGATTTTGTACTAAAGTATGGTACAAGGAAATATATAATAAGTAGAGGCAAAGAGAAGAGGAAGGTTAACCTTCCCCTTTAACTTGCCATTCTATGTTTGTTCAAAAATGTCCTTAGAACTTGATTGAATTCATCCTTCGCCTCTAACTTTGCAATATGGCCGGTATTCCTAAAAATAACAAATTCGGAGTGGCGAATTTGTTTGTGCATCATGAATTGTACCCAAACAGGGATCACCGAATCATACTGGCCGCCGATAATTAGGGTGGGAACCTTTATTGTTGGTAGTAATGTGATATTATTTACTTTTAGACAGGCATCCGCGGATTTATAGAAGAATTCTTTATTTGGTTTGTAAAATTGAGAAAAGCTGTCGATATTTTCTTTTGTCCAAGAATAGAGGCAAACCTTCGCAGACCTTTCTGCTATATCCTCAAGAGATTTATTTTCTGATCGATTTTTCCGAAAGTTTGAAAATAGTTTGCCAAGATGATGCGGAGCAAAATGTAACGTGCTTACCAGCATTAAGGAACGACACATTTCGGGTGCTTGGCGATAGATTTCCTGCGCTACGATTCCACCCATGGATAACCCACAAATGTGCGCGCTTTCAATCCCAAGTCCTTTCAATAGGCTAATAACATCATAAGCAAAGTTTTTTATTGATATCTCTCCAGGTGTAATATACTCTCCATGACCTCGTAAATCAGGGATAATTAAGTCATACTGATTTGCAAATTCAAACTGATTTCCCCACCCCTCCTTCACTTCACCAAGTCCGTGAAGAAAAACTAATGGTTCACCGGCACCAAGACGCAAATAAGGGATTTCGGAGCAACATTTGAATACATCTCTCAACATCCATTCCTCCTAGTTGTTTTATAACAACCTTTATTTCCAATATTCGAACGGTCTAAACGGGTATAAAGTTCTGATTAGTGTATTATATAATTATCTGTGGGAAAATATTACATATGGGTGTAAACAACATATATGGAATGAGCTAGGTAGAACAAATTTTCATTCCATTGCTACTTTGAGTTATGATATGAGAATGAAGGATTAAAGGTGAAAATGGGGTTTCGTTCATGATAAAAAAGTATATGACATTTCAAAAAAATAATGGGATTGCACCGTATATATGGACGATTCTTGGTATTTTGCCGTTTTACTTTATTTTTCAATCACCTTCTACGATTGAAATAGTCGTTGGGATTTTACTGACACTGCTATTCTTTATCTTTTACCGGATTGCGTTTATTTCCAAAGGATGGCCGGTTTATTTATGGACGTTGATTTTGATTGGAATTTCGATCACTGCAAACAGCCTTTTCAATTACGTTTATTTTGCCTTTTTCCTTGCCTACTTTATAGGAAATATAAAAGACAGGGTTGCCTTTTTGACCTTGTATTTTATTCATTTGTTTAGCACATCTGTTTCAATCAACTTCAGCATCGTCATGCATGAAAAATTATTTCTACAACAATTACCCTTTGTTATTATTATCTGGATTAGTGTGATCCTTCTCCCGTTTAGCATTCATAATCGCAAGGAGAGAGGACAGCTTGAAGAAAAGTTAAGTGATGCAAATAAGCGGATTTCGGAACTTGGCAAAATAGAAGAGAGGCAGCGAATAGCAAGGGACCTTCATGATACACTTGGACAAAAACTTTCACTTATAGGGTTGAAATCAGATTTAGCACGAAAATTAATCTCAAAAGACCCTGAACAGGCAAGGAATGAATTGAGGGATGTTCAGCAAACCGCTCGAACGGCTTTAAGTGAGGTTAGAAAGATGGTTTCTTCGATGCGAGGGATCCGCTTGAAAGATGAAATCCTTCGGGTGGAACAAATCCTTAAGGCAGCACAGATTAATTTTTTCAAGGATGGAGATTTTTCACCAACCTGTGTCTCGCTATTAACAGAGAATATTCTAAGCATGTGTTTAAAAGAGGCTGTAAATAATGTCGTTAAACATAGTGAAGCAAAATTGTGTTCCATAACCATTGAGCAATCGTTGAAGGAATTGGTTATGAAAATTAATGATGATGGCATTTTTAAGGGTGAGATGGAAAAGTTAGCTGAAGGGCATGGGCTGATTGGCATGAAAGAACGGCTGGAATTTATAAATGGAAGAATAGACATTTTGACAAAAGGTGGAACAACATTAATTATTAGTGTACCGAATGATGTCAAGCCAAGAACAGGGGGATAAAAAATGATTAAGATTGTAATTGCTGAAGACCAGCAAATGCTTTTGGGAGCCTTTGGTTCGCTGCTAAATTTGGAAGATGACATGGAAGTTGTCGGTAAGGCATCAAATGGGGAAGAGGCGGTTTCTCTGGTAAAAAGGCTTCAACCGGATGTTTGTATTATGGATATTGAAATGCCGGGTAAGAGCGGACTTGAGGCAGCTGAAGAGTTAAAGGGTTTGGGCTGCAAAGTAATCATTTTAACCACATTTGCCCGAACCGGTTATTTCCAACGGGCAATAAAGGCTGGTGTAAGCGGCTATTTGTTGAAGGATAGTCCTAGTGAAGAGTTGGCAAATTCCATCCGAAGTGTGATGTCCGGAAGACGAATTTATGCACCGGAATTAATGGACGATGTATATGGGGAAGAAAATCCGTTAACCGACAGAGAAAAAGAAGTGTTGGAACTCGTTGCAGATGGTAAAAACACAAAAGAAATCGCTGAAGAGCTAAGCATCAAAACAGGAACAGTCAGAAATTATATCTCCATTATCCTCGACAAACTCGAAGTTAAAAACCGAATTGAGGCTATCACCCAATCTAAAGAAAAGGGCTGGTTTAAATAAAGAATGTTTTAACGGTGTCAGGCACCGTTACTAATATACTTCAGGGATACCAACACAAAAACGGCAGCTAGGATTCAGCTGCCGTTTTGTAATGTTCAATAAATCCCTTAATATATTCAAACACCTCCATTGGGCGCTCTTCCGGAAGGGCATGACCAGTATCTTTTAATACAATCAGCTCAGAATTAACCAGGTCTTTATTTAGCTTTTCACCCACATTAAGCGGCATCGATTTATCATGGTCCCCCCATAGTAATAAACAAGGTGTTTTGATTTCATTAAGGATTTCAACGGGTAAGTCGCCCTCTCGGTCACGAATCATTCTTGTAAGCGCGACGAAAATCTCGTCCTCTAAAAAGGGTTGTAAGTATCCATTAATCATTTCCTCGTTAATAATCGTATGATTAAAAAGTGCATCTTGAAGATTCTTTTTAACACCGGTTCGTGCAAACCAATATTTTACGAAGAGATGGAAATAGGGCAGGTAACTAGTTAAGATTAAGGGCAATTTCGATCGTTTAAGATAGGAGGAACTGCAGAGTAGAATAGCTTTGTCTGCGAGTTCAGGCGTCATATGAAGGATATTTAACACAATTTGTCCGCCCATAGAATGACCGATAAAGGTCATTTTTTTTAACCCCAAAGACTCTGTAAGTTTAATGACTGTTTGGGCTATATTCTTGTAGGAATAAACATAACGGTTACATTTTGCACTTTTCCCAAACGGGGGAAGATCAATCGATAATACTTGGTAATTCTTTTTTAATAATGATATAAGGTGGCGAAAAGTGAAGGTGGACGAAAGAAAGCCGTGTAATAAAACAAACGTTTCTTCCGATGCTTGATTGGGATAAAATTCATAATAAACATTAATGTTATTAATTGGTTGAACACCTGCAAATGGTGCTTGTTCCATCAAAACCGTCACCTGCTCTGTAATAAAATAGATGAGTATAATGTTCCCAAAAAAGTGGTGCCTGACACTATATTTTTGTGTTTTTGAATATATTGTAAAATTATTTTTTGATTTTTGAAATAAAGTGTTTGAATTTTTAGAAAACTCCTTGTATAATTAGAAAAAACGTAAGGAGTTGATTTCCATGGAAAAGAAATTACTTAATTCACCACAACATTCGGATGAGAATACAGATGCTGTCGTTGCTGAGATGTTTCTAAACAATGCCCTGCTAGAATTTAAGAGGGAGAAAATCCGCAAGGAAATCGACCACACTTTACAACATGGGGATAAAGAATTATTCCTGAAGCTAACAGAAGAACTAAAGAAAATTTCCTAACTCATTTCCTAGCGAACTTATTACTATTAAAAAAGAAGCCCTATCCAAACCTTGGATGGGCTTCTTTCTGTCCTCAAGCCGAAATTTAAATATCGAAAAAGGCGATTACACACTAACGGATAAATAGATAATATGATTTTATCTTAGCATAGTAATTCAATATAATATATTAGCCCAGATAGATGTAAGTGTTACTTTTTTCAAGATATAGCTGGATTTGATTCAAAAGTTTTTAATTGGTTAACTGATAGAGCATTAGGTTTTAACAATATTGTAATAAGTTTTTGTCAAAAATTCGAACAAATTCAGCAATTAAACTATTCCTTTTATTGGAGTGTTATTATCATATTACTCTTAGTAAAGTTAAAAACTTACAATATTGGGCAATATTAGTTTGTTTAAACGCATCATTATTCATCGAAATCATTATTTTAAGGGAGATAGGCAATGAAACGTAGATCATCAATTTTATTAAAATTCATTATTCTAGCAACACTTACAATGCTTGTGTTATCAGCATGTAGTTCAAAATCCAATAGCGATACCACTGCGAAAGCATCAAAAAACGAGAAAAAGACAGAACAAAAGGTCCAAAATGAAGTATCCAAAGAAAACCCTATTTTTGTTGATAAAGAAAATAAAGTTGTAAAGGTATATGCAACTGTGAATGGGAAGTATTTAGTAAGCCCAACACGCCATGGGCTAAACTGGATAGAAGGAAAATATGGCGATCAAGCAGTCTTGAAAGCTTATGCGAATCCTCTTAAATTCAATGAAGCTTTATTGGAAATTGGCGGAGTGCCAGCTGTTGCAAAAGGCGGCGATGTAAGTAAAGAGTTTGAAGCTAAGGCTGACGGAAAATATATCTTAGGTGATGAAGTAAAAGTTACAGTGACTTGGGAAAATGCGGGTAAGGAGTATGACATTAATGATGTAATGGTTGATAGCTCAGGGAAAAAAATCGTTTATAAATTTGGTGGAAACTACGATACTCAGGAAGCAAAAATGACTGGTTGTTATATGTGCTTCGATAGCTGCCCGGCTGGTATTACAAGTAATTCTACCCACCCTGTTGGAACATTTGAAGGTGGTCATGCTGAATTCCATGGTAATCCGGATGTACTGCCTGAGGACGGCACACCGCTAGTTTTAACTTATTCAATCGTACAATAATAGGGGTGAGAAAATGAAAAACGTCATTCGTGCCTTCGGTCAATTAATTGCGTCGTTATTCCTCTTCTTCCTTATGGGATTTGCGATTGCTATTCTGTTGATTCAGAATTCATGGCTAGATATGCGTTTTAATAGTGAATACTTTGTAACGATTTCAATTCTAACTGGAGCATGGTTTTACTTTTTAAGGACGTTTATGGGCGCAAAAAAACTTGCGCTCTGGGAGTCTGCAAAGGCAACAGCCGCAATTGTAATCTCAAGCATGGCAATTATCGCCTACTTTACAATTACTAAGGGGAGTCTAGCAATTCTACCCGCCTATGTAGTAAGGAAATCATTGTTTTTAGAAGGAATTTTTACTCTAAGCGAAATGAATCAGATTTTCCTAGTTGTTTTTCCAATTAGTATTGCCATTATGGTCATCACTCTTTTGAAAAAGAGGAATCCCGAAATGGCGTCCGACACAGGCTGGAATTTATTATCAAGGTATCAAAAGTTTGGAATGATGTTTTTATATGGACTCATTGCTTTGTTTTTGCTAATCTATCTAGCCCAGGGTGAAATTCAGAATTCGCTTAACCAGTCGATTCAATATTTAAAAGAGGCAGATGTTGAGGGCTTCCGTGATTACCTTCTATCATTTGGTTCTCTAGCTGCAGTTGTTTCTGGATTATTGATGGTCTTCCAATCCATCATCGCACCTCTCCCGGCATTTGTAATTACCTTTGCGAATGGATTATTATTTGGCTGGGTTGGGGGAGCTATTCTCTCCTGGAGCAGCGCAATGGCAGGAGCAGTCCTATGTTTTTATTTAGCCAAAATTTTAGGTAGACCAGTCGTTGAAAAAATCGTCACGAAAAAAGCATTAACCTGGTGGGATCAATTTTTTGATAAATATGGAAAGCATGCGGTTTTTATAGCCAGACTTGTACCAATTGTATCCTTTGACTTAGTTAGCTACGCTGCAGGTGTAACATCCATCTCTTTTTGGCAATTTTTCTGGTCGACAGGCCTTGGTCAATTACCTGCAACCCTTCTTTATTCCTATCTTGGTCAAAATGCAACAAGCACCGTAAAAATATTGTTCTTTGTTTTTACAATTGTGATTGCATTAGCAGTATTAGGTATGATACTGCGCCCAAAATTACAAACCTGGGGTAAAGGAAAACAAGGAGCAAAAGGGTAATGGCCTCTATCTTGAAAAATAAAGATCTAATTATAAGGGTTTTGGGTAGCACTTGTTTAATTTATTGGATTCTACTAAAAATTGAGTGGAGTAAGGTTATTGAGGTTGCAAAAGAGGGCTCGTTCATTTATTTTATTGCAGCATTTATTGCTATTCAAATTACCGTTGTCTCGAGTATCTTAAAATGGAAACTGCTTGTCGATTCATCATTAAATGAAGAAATAAAGCGAGACGCCTCATTATCTAAATTGGGGCGTTTCTACTATATAGGTCTATTTTTCAATAATTTTTTACCAGGCAGTGTGGGTGGAGATGTTGTCCGTGTTTACTATTTAGGAAGAATCACAGGAGTTCCCATCGCCACCGCATCTGTAGCATTCGAACGGATAACAAGTGGGGCTGCACTAGTAGTAATTGCCGTTTTTTCATCCTTGTTTGTGGAAGATGCGAGACCATTTCTTTTACCAATCCTGTTTGTTTTAGGGATGCTTTTGCTATTGTTTTACCTAATTTGTATAGTGGTCAAACGTAGAAAAAAGTGTAAAGTAGATAAAAAGAAAATGACTGACTCTGGTACCAATCGTTGGGTCCTAAAAATTAAAAACACGCTTGTTAAAACAAGTCAAATTGCCTTGAATTATCGAAAAGAAGATTATAAGTGGTGTTTAAAGATTACCATCCTCTCCATCTTTTTTCAGGTCGGTCTTGCTTGGATTAATGATTTACTTTTTTTGTCTATAGGTATTAATATCCCGTGGATTCAATTGTTAATGATTATTACACTTATTTCAGTGATCACTATGCTGCCAATCAGTGTAAATGGTTTAGGGGTTCGCGAAGGGTGTTATGTATTATTTTTTAAAGGGATGGGTGTACCTGCTGAGATTGCCTTAACTATTTCACTATTATTTTTTATTTTTGTTTCAATATCAAGTTTAGCCGGTGGTTTATTTTGGATCGCAGAGAGGGGGAAACAGAGTGAAACTAGCTGGAAATCGGTTCATTGAATCACTCGTTAGTCTAAAGGCAAAGCATATGGTTAGCCCAATTCATGGGATTATTCCTTTAGTACCTTTCACAAAGCCAGCAAAGGAAGCAGTGTTTGCCCTTATCACAACTGCTGGTGTCCATATGAAAATACAGCCTGTTTTTGAGGTTGAAGCTGGTGATTCCTCAGTCCGGTTTATTCCATCATCAATCCAAGAAAAGGATTTAATGATCAGCCATACGCATTTTGACCGAATGGATGCAGACCAAGACATTAATTGTGTCTTTCCTTTATTCCGCCTCAAAGAACTAGCACTTAAAGGTAGTATCGGTGGTGTTGCTCGACATCATTATGGACTAATGGGTTATATTCCTAATACGACACCGCTGGTTGAAGAGACGATTCCGTTAATTCTTAAACAATTGCTCGAAGACAAGGTAGATGCCGTTATTTTGAATCCAGGCTGATATATCTGCCATCAATCCGTGGGATTGATTCAATATGCAATCGAAAAAGCAGGAATTCCGACAATCTCAATTACTCATTTAGCAGATTTAACTAAAAAGGTAAGGGTTCCAAGGACATTACATTTACGTTTTCCGCTGGGAAGAAGCTTTGGAAGAGCAGGGGAACACCATTTGCAGACTCAAATCCTCCAAGATGCGATTCACTATTTAAGCGAGATTCATTCCCCGGAAACGATCGTGAAGCTTCCTTATAAATGGAAAGGGAAGGGTAAACAATGAAAGTTAAAACAGCAAAATTAGTTCAAAAGAACCTCTGGCATTTTCGGTGGCTGCTTCTAACCGGACTTATGATTTATAATCTGTATTGCTTGAATTTTGCCTTCGAAATGTCATCATTTCTTCCTATCAATGGTTTAGTTAGTGCATTATACTTTTTCGTAGGAATGTGGGAACGATATTTTAACTGCATTTCTAGCTGTAAAATCTAGAAAGGGATGTTTATGAAAAAATTAATGATTGTAGTTTTATTGTTTCTATTGAATTTATCAGGATGTAGTTCTGATGCAAAGAATAATACCAAACAAGCAGGAGAAACCAGTTTAAAAAGTGATTGGAAAGAAATTACTGCTCAGGCAAAAGGGTCGAAGGTTAATTTCTTTATGTGGGGCGGGGATGAAGGCATTAATCGCTATATAGACGAATGGGTTGCACCGCTTGTAAAAGAGCAATATGGGGTTGAAGTTAAACGCTATCCAATGGATGCAACAGAATTTATCAATAAATTAATGACTGAAAAGCGTGCTAATAAAAATTCAGGAGAAATGGATGTTTTATGGGTGAATGGAGAGAATTTTAAAATTGCCAAGCAACAAGAATTACTCCTTGGACCATTTACTTCGAAGCTTCCTAACTTTAACCAATTTGTTGATACCAAAAGCAATGATATTAATTACGACTTTGGGTTTCCCACAGAAGGCTATGAAGCTCCATGGGGAAAGGTACAGTTTGTCTTTGCCTATGATGGTAACAAAATCTCAAACCCTCCAAAATCGATTGCTGAATTAAAAGAATGGGTAAAGAAAAATCCAGGTAAATTTACGTATCCTGCTCCACCGGATTTTACGGGAAGTGCATTTATTCGCCATGTTCTCCATGAAGAAAGTAAAGACTATAATGCGTATTTAAATGGGTACAATGAAGCATTGATTAAAGCGGATGCGGACCAAGTTTGGAATGCATTGAACGAGTTAGAACCATTTTTGTGGAGGGAAGGCAAATCTTATCCTCAATCCATTTCTCAGTTAGAGCAATTATATAAGAATGGTGAAGTTTGGATGACGATGGGATACGATGAAGCCAATGCCTCTAACTTAATCAAGAGTGGTGAATTTCCTGCTTCAACTAATACCTTTGTCTTTGACCAGGGAACGCTGTCGAATACCCATTTTCTTGCTATTCCATATAATGCACCTAATCCAAATGGCGCATTAATTCTCATTAATACCCTGCTTTCACCTTCTGCTCAAATGAAGAAAATGGAACTGGAGTATTGGGGAGAAAATATGTCTCTTTCAGTGGATCGCTTGTCTGAAAAAGATAAAAAAACAATGGATGCAATTGATAGAGGGCCTGCTACCCTAACCCAGCAGGAATTGTCTAGTCATCGGATACCGGAGATTGGTGCTGAATATGTCCAATGGCTGGAACGAGGATGGATGAAAAATGTCGCGAACGACTAAAATTAGCAATCAATTAAATAAATATAAGGGGCTGCTGGGAATTCTGCCGGCCCTTTTGTTTATGCTAATCTTTTTTCTAGGTGGAACATTGCATTCACTTTCGTTAAGTTTTGAAAGTCAGGAAACTTTCTCTTTGGATTCGCAAGAGGGAAAATTTTGGGCATATAAAGAATTGTTTAATGTCACATTTCTTCAATCAATCGGTGTCACGATTGGGATTGCGGCGGCTGTATCAGTATTATCCGGTGTAACCGGGTTAATTGCGTCATTATTCCTTGTTGAACGTTCACGTCATTGGAAGTGGCTAAATATTATTTTTCAAGCGCCGGTCGGTATTCCACATTTATTATCCGCATATCTCTTCATGCAAGTATTAATGCAAAGCGGTTGGTATTCTAGATTTGCTTATCAAATAGGCTGGATTGATTCAATCGAAGCATTTCCCGTTCTGGTCCACGATGAGTGGGGTGTTGGCGTAATATTAGCTTATATGTGGAAGGAAGTTCCGTTTATTATTTTATTAATAAGTCCGTTTATATTGAAACTGCTCTCTGACTGGAGAGAGCAATCAATCGCATTAGGAGGATCATTTTCACAGACCGTCCGCTGGGTCATCGTGCCGATTCTTTTGCCGATGTGGGTTGGAGGGATGTGGGTAGTATTTGCCTTCACGTTAGGCGCATATGAAATTCCCGCACTGTTAGCTAGTACATCGTTCGGCTCCATTCCCGTAGAAGCGTTTCAGGAGTATTCTCAATTTGGCTTGGAACGCCAACCGATTGCAATTGCAATGAATATGGTACTGGCTGTCATTTCTTTCTTGGTTGGCAGTATATTAATATTTTTACAACTGCGATGGTACAAGCAGGGGAGGAGAGTATGGTGAAAAGTCTAAAATCTAGTTTGATAGCCAAAGTTCTTTTCATATCGATGTTATCACTTTTTCTCTTTCTTCCCTTTATTCCCCTTGTAATTTGGAGTTTTACGAAGCAGTGGCCTTGGCCTTTACTTCTACCTGAAAAATGGAGTTTGGATTCATGGAATTACCTGTTTTCCGTTTCAGGCAGGGCAGGAGAAGGTCTATTAAACAGTTGGATCGTGGCTATTTTAACACTAATCGGAAACTTACTATTAGGAATTCCTGCTTCGAGAGGCTTGGCACAGAATGAATTTAAAGGGAAGAGAGTAATCTTTGCGATTCTACTCGCCCCCTTGTTCATTCCCTATACCGTTTCTATCATTGGCATGCATGATTTAGCGATTCAGTTTGATTTTTTAAATGAGTATGTAAGTGTGGCCTTTGCCCATCTTTTAGTAACACTGCCATATTTTATTGCGACTATCTGGTTTCAATTTCGTTTAATTGGAAACAAACTTCAAGAAGCTGCTCTCAGTCTTGGTGCAAGTGAATGGAAAGTCTTTATCTGGATTGAAGCCCCATTGCTTATTCCGTCGGTCTTATTAGGGAGTTTTTTAGTCATTGTCATTTCCTTTAGTCAGTATTTACCGACATGGATTATGAGCGGGGGTACTTTGCAGACCATTCCCTTGGTCATTTTTCCGTTTGCCAACAGTGGTAATTCATCGATTGTTGCAGCCTATAGTCTTATGTTTTTTATCCCCATCTTGTTTCTGTTATTGGTTTATTATCTTCTATTGCGGATAAATTCAAGAAAACAATTCATGAAAAGGGGGTGAGGAAGAGTGCAGTTAGAGCGAATAAAGATTCAAATAAACCAATCTATAATTATTAGTTCGATAGATTTGCAAATTAATTCAGGGGAAATTTTTGTGTTAATGGGTCCTTCCGGAAGTGGTAAAACGACCCTTTTAAAGGGGATTGCAGGACTTATCCCATTTACCTCAGGGAAACTAAGATGGGAAGATAAATATGGAACTACGGGAATTGTCTTTCAAGAACCCAGGCTTTTTCCTCATCTGACTGTATTGGAAAATATTGCGTTTGGGTTAAGAGTCAAAGGTATTCCAGTAAAGGAAAGAAGAATCCAAGCACTTGATTTCTTGAAAAATCTGCAGTTGGAAAGTTTGGAAAGTCGTTATCCTCATCAGTTATCAGGAGGCCAGCAACAGCGTGTTGCCTTAGGGCGTGCGCTGATTTTAAAACCTGACCTGCTTTTGTTGGATGAGCCGTTTGCATCCTTGGATACATCACTTAGACAAGATTTAATTGAGTGGTTATCTAAACTGCAGAGAAGACTAGGTTTTTCAATATTATGGGTAACACATTATCTAGATGAAGCACTTTCGGTTGCTGACCGTATCGGGATTATGTTTGAAGGGGCAATTCAACAAATAGCTGCACCTGCTGCACTTTTTCAAAATCCTGCCACTGAAAAAATCGCACAGTTCTTATCGCTGCCAAATCGAATCTCCAGAAAACAATGGAATAAATGGTTTCAAAGTGAATTAAATCTACCGACAACACAAAATAGAGGATGGATTGACCCCAATCATCTACAAGTAATAGATAGAGGCTGCCAGTTGAGTGATATAAATAAAGAAGTTTCATCGTGCATCATATCAGGTATCGTCACAAAAGTAAGACCTAACAGGGAGGGCTTTTCAATCCAAGTAACATCGGAAAACAATTTGCTTGATGTTAATACGTTGGGGTGGAATAAAATTCCTAAACTAGACGAGAAGATTAGCATTATCGTGCCATTTGAGAAAATTCATTGGTATACTGAATAATTTGGAAGGGGGAGGATTATTATGCTTGATACTCATGGACGTGCAGCCGTTCAACCTATTATTTCAAAAACTGCTCACAACCTATTAAAAGTTGGCTTAAGTGCCAATCATGTAACCTATATTGCATTTTTTATTGGAATCATCGCGAGCGTTCTAATCTATTTAGGACAGCCGATTGTGGGGGTTGCAGTGCTTTGGTTATCTGGTTTCCTTGATGCAGTGGATGGGAGTATGGCAAGGCAGAGCAAAACTTCATCTTCCTGGGGAACAGTCCTTGATGTCACATTTGACCGTGTAGTTGAAGCAGGGATCCTAGTTGCCTTAGCACTTCGACACCCCGAACCAAATGTACTAATCCTGTTTCTCTTGTTAGCTATTTCGATTATTTTTACGATGACCATTTTCCTTACGGTGGGGGCATTGTCTGAAAAAGAAAGCTATAAATCTTTTTATTATCAGCCCGGTTTAGCCGAACGAACAGAAGGTTTTATCCTATTTTCCTTATTGGTACTTTTTCAATCCCATCTCGTATTTTGGACAATCATTTTTATTGGTGTTGAAATTACAACGGGAATCCAACGATTATTGGAAGCACGGAAAATTTTAAAATCTTAATTTTTACACATGTAATAAGTGAAAAAAGGAGCTCTATCCAATTGGATGGGCTCCTTCATTATTAAAAAAGATTCCGAGGTATGTTCCCCAAGTTTTTCATTGTTTATTTATCATCATCTGCTTTTGTATCGTCATCACCGCTGTGTCTGTTTTGATGAGCACCGTCATCGATTTTGTTATCGTCATCGCTGCTGTGTCTGTTTTGATGAGTGCCGTCAGCGGCCTTGTTATAGGCATAGCCGCTGTGTCTGTTTTGATGAGCACCATCAACAGCCTTAGCATCATCCCTAGTGTTGCTGTTTTTGTCCTCTTTATGAATCGAGTCCTCTACTCGTGTATCATTTTTTGAAGCTCCCACACCCAATGCTCCACCCAATATAAGTAACCCTGATAAAGCACCAACAATAAGTTTGTTTTTCATTAATAATTCCTCCTTTGTATTTGTTCCTACACTTACAGAATATCCACTGAAGATTAGAGCAAATAGGGGAGAAACATTAGAAATTAGTGAGAATTATTGTTGTGTATAACTTTCAACTCTATGATTAATTAGTCATCAATCTTCTTTTTTATCATCCTCGCTCCGATTTTTAGAGTCATCCTTTTTATGATCATCATCTCTGCTATGATCATCCCATGTAACAGACATAACATTGCCGGTAATCGCATGTATTTGAACAATGGCTTCTCGGTCATCTTTGGTTTTAATTTGTACAAGATAATAGGTTTGTTCCCCTTTTGTCTCGAGCCAAACATGATCGACGGCGCCATCCACTTGTTTTTTTGCAATTTCTTTAACTTCTTCCTCAGTAAGTTTTTTAGAAGAATCATTGCGGGGCGTAGTTGTCGAAGGAACAGGAGATTGTGACTTTGTTCCTTTTTTTGAAAACAGTAAGACTTTTCCACTTAATGGATCAATACTGATATGATATAAATTATCTCCTTTTTCTAATTCAATATCATATTGCTCGTCGGTTCGCTTTATTTGTGTAACTGTTCCCTGATAGCGGTCTTGGACCAGTTTTTGTGCTTCCTCTTTGGTTAAAATTTGAGCAGATACATTGGTATTTCCGAATTTTTGCCAACTTATAAAGAGAAGGACAACAATAAATAGAGAGGCTAACAGAATCCAGATCCCTGTTTTGTTGTTCATTTTTTCACATCCCACCACGATTAGTACATTTATTTTCTAATATAAAGATTAGAAAATGCTAAGAAATGGATTAATTTTTATCTGTTTTAAAAAAAAGAGTTGCCGTGGTTCCAACTCCCACCTCACTTTCAAGTTGAATCCGGATACCAATCGCATCGGCAATTTCCTTTGCCAATGATAAGCCAAGCCCCGAACCGCTTTTTTTCCTGGTTCTCGCCTGATCAACACGATAAAATCGATCAAAGACCTTGGGGATTTCATCATTACTGATGCCGATTCCTTTGTCGGTTACCTTAATAAAAGCCTCACCTTGTTCCAGGTCAGAACTGACTGTTATAGCTTTATCACTATATTTCCGGGCATTATCTAGCAGGATATACAATAGTTGCTTTAGTTTTTTTTCATCGGTAACAACAGTTTTATGGAGAATGTTTCCTGGTTGAAATTGGATTTCTCTTTTATATGCACTTTGGAAGTCCTTTATGGTTTGAAGTAGGAAATCACCAAGATGTATGGGAGCTCTTTGGATATTCCACTGCTCCTGATGTTTGGCCAACAGTAACAATTGCTCGGTCATTTCTTTCATGCGAATTGCTTCCGAATGGATAGCTTCAATTGACTCGTTGAAAAGCTCTGGTTCAGCTAAACCACGCCGCTTTAAAAGACTTGCATAGCTCTCAATAATTGTTAGTGGGGTTTTAAATTCATGGGATGCATTAGAAACAAACTGTTTTTGTTTTTCGTAATTTGTTTCAAGTAATTCAATCATATGGTTAAAGGTTTCGCTCATTTGATTCAGTTCATCTTTGGATTTTCTTTCAAGAGTTAAACGCTTAAAATGGCCGCTGTGTTTAATTTCTGTCATTGTCCTAATCATCGAAGTAACGGGGTTAGTTATCAGTTTACTAAGAATCCGGCTTGAAATAACCACTGGAACTATCGCGAGAAGTGTCACTAAAACCAGGACCAGCCGCAAAATTTCTAAGTTATCGGTTGTCGATTTAATACTTTTTGTAATTTGAAGATTTGCTACACTTCCGTCTAATAATATAATCGGCACGGACTCAAAGGTATAATCCTTTTTTTGAAAAACGATAAAGTTACTAACTTCTCCTTTAGAAAACTTCACTTTTCGTTCAACTAAATTTTTTTCGGTCGGACTTGTGACTGTTGATATGGGCTTGTTCTCAGTGGTGACAAATTGAATCATCCCATTAAGGGGTACGTAAGAACGTAAAAGTTCACCTTCAGAAATGGAACCTAGTGATTTCCCAATATCATTCGCGGTTTTTTCCATTTCCTTTGTTGCGGTGTTTAGCTCACTATCGAGAATTAATTTGCTAAAGGTGAAATAAACAGAAATATTCATGATAATTAATAGGGCGGTAAATAATACAGCAGTGTACAAATTTATTTTATTGCTCAGTTTCATTTTGCTTCCTTCAAGACATATCCAACACCACGGACCGTATGAATTAATGCCGGTTTATTCGGCTGTTCCATTTTTTTTCTGACATAACGGATATAGACATCAACTACATTTGTGTCTCCAATAAAGTCATAACCCCAGACAGCTTCTAAAATTTGATCTCTGTTTAGTACCTGGCGTTTATTCATCATTAAATAGACCAACAAATCGAATTCCCTAGGGGTTAAATCAATTGATTCTTCACCTCTAAAGACTTCTCTTGTTTTTGGATTGATTTTTAAGTCTGCGAATGTCAAATTAATGCCATCTTCTTCTGTTTGTTCGACTACTTTAACCCGTAAAGCAGCACGGATTCGAGCCAGTACCTCTTCAATTTGAAATGGCTTAGTTATATAATCATTTGCCCCATAATCCAGACCGGAAACTTTATCCTCTACAGAACTCTTAGCAGTCAGTAAAAGAACCGGTGTAGACTTGTTAGTTAGCCGAATACGGCGAAGGAGTTCAATCCCACTTATGCCGGGAAGCATAACATCCAGCAAAATTAAATCCCAGTTTCCGTTCTTATAGGCCGCAAAAGCCTCCAATCCGTCCATTACTTTCGTAACATGATAACCTACGTATTCAAGTTCTAGTTCCAGTAACCTTGCAATCTTTTCTTCGTCTTCAACAATCAAAATGGAATCCTTCTTCATAAGTGAACCTCCAGAAAATTCAAATAATTCATTTACCAATTTCCACAGCTAGTACAATTAATCCTTCATTAATGACCGAAAAAATAATTCACTCCACGGTGTCAGACACCAATCTTCAGTGGTGCCTGACACCCATTTCAAGTATGATGGATAAAGAGAAACAGTAAGGGGTGGATTGTTTGCGTCAACTTCATTTGTACAGTAAAAAAATTTCTTATTCTTATTCAAGGTTCTTTAGTCAGTTCCGCTCGCTTAGTGAGAATAGTACACATTTTGTGTTATTGGAGAGTGGGCGTGGGGGGCGTTATAGTATTGCTGCCTTTCAACCCGAAACGATTATTAAAGGGAAAAACAATCAGCTTGAAATTAATACTTTAAATAAGACGGAACAGTTAATTGGTAATCCGCTTCACTTACTAACAGATTGGCTAAGCCAGTATCATGTAGATAAAATAGAAGGTTTGCCTAGTTTCCTCGGTGGTGGGATTGGTTACATAAGCTATGATTATGCAAGATACGTAGAAGAACTTCCTGAAATAGCAAAAGATGATTTAGGCATGCCGGAAATTTACTTTTTTATTGTGAAGGAATGGTTTATTTATGACCATGACCAAGAACAATTATGGATAATGATTTTGGCTGAAAATGAACACGATATTGATCAGCGGTTATCTTATTGGGAACAATGCTGGCTTAAAGAACCAGTCGAATATAAACAGCCAAAGACAACAGAAATAACTTCTGACCATTTAGAGGTATCATTAACGGAAGCGGAATTTAAACAAGCAGTAATAAAAATTCAACAATAGATTTCTCAAGGTGATGTGTTCCAAGTGAACCTTGCTGTTCGCCAATCAAAACCGATAGAAGTAAAGGCACTTCAAGTATATGAACACTTAAGGTCCCTGAATCCATCACCTTACATGTCCTATTTCCATACACCAGAATTTCAACTCGTAAGTGCATCACCAGAACTTCTAGTTAAAAAGAACGGACAGGAAGTAAGTACACGTCCAATCGCTGGAACTCGTTCTAGAGGTAAGGACGACCAAGAAGATACGATGCTTGCGAATGAATTAATTGAAAATGAAAAGGAACAAGCGGAACATGTCATGTTGGTGGATTTAGAGCGCAATGACCTTGGCAGGGTATGTAAGTATGGGACCGTTGAGGTCAATGAATTTATGGTGATTGAAAAATATTCCCATGTGATGCATATCGTTTCTAATGTAAGAGGGGAATTGGCGGATGATAAATCAAACTCTGATATTATTAATGCTGCTTTCCCAGGTGGAACAATCACAGGTGCCCCTAAAGTCCGGACAATGGAGATAATAGAGGAACTTGAACCTGTCCAACGCGGAATTTATACAGGTTCACTTGGCTGGATTGATTTCAGCGGTGATCTGGAATTAAATATTATTATCCGAACGATGCTAGTTAAAGATGGAATGGCACATGTTCAAGCAGGGGCTGGAATTGTCATTGATTCTAATCCAAAGCATGAATATAAAGAATCGATGAAAAAAGCGGCCGCATTATGGAAGGCAAAAGAAATGGCAGAGGAGTAGCAGCGATGATTTTTATGATAGATAATTATGATTCCTTTACCTTTAACCTAGTTCAATATTTAGGGGAACTAGGAGAAGATTTGGTGGTGAAACGGAATAATCAAACATCAATTGAGGAAATTTCGAAACTGCGGCCTGATTTCTTAATGGTGTCTCCAGGCCCTTGCAGTCCAAATGAAGCGGGAATCAGCCTTGAGGCAATTAAAGCATTCAAAGGAAAAATACCTATATTTGGCGTTTGCCTTGGTCATCAGGCGATTGCCCAAGCTTTCCAAGGTGAGGTAGTCCAAGCAGAACGGCTTATGCATGGTAAAACATCTGATATGTATCATGATGGAAAGACGATCTTTCAAGGTTTACCGAATCCTTTTCCGGCAACACGATATCACTCATTGATTGTCAAAACTGAGACTCTGCCAGATTGCTTTGAGATTTCTGCCTGGACAAAAGAAGGGGAGATTATGGCGATCCGTCATAAGGAATTACCTATTGAAGGAGTTCAATTTCATCCGGAATCGATTATGACTACTTCAGGGAAAGTGCTTTTGCAGAACTTTGTCCATCACTATAAACCGGCACCCATTCATCAGGGGTATTAAAAATGCATATCTACTTTAACGGTCAATTGGTAAAAAAAGAAGAGGTAAAAATCTCACCTTTTGATCATGGTTTTTTATATGGGATGGGATTATTTGAGACGTTTAGAGTATATGAAGGGCATCCCTTTTTATTAGATGATCATCTAGAGCGTCTAAATAAGGGGTTAGAGGTGCTGAACATTAACTTCCGGTTTGATAGAGAAGAAGTGTATTCAAACTTGCAGGAGTTACTAGAAATAAACAATTTAACCAATGCCTATATCCGCTTAAATGTTTCTGCAGGAATTGGTGACGTTGGTTTGCAGGTGGAACCTTACATGAAACCGAACATCCTTATTTTTCCTAAGCCGTTACCACCTGCTGGGGACTTAGTGGAAAAAAGGGCTGTTTTATTGAAGCTAAGACGAAACAGCCCAGAAGGTAAGGAACGAATAAAGTCCCATCATTTTATGAATAATATCCTGGCAAAAAGAGAAATCGGAAATGCCGCTGACGTGGAAGGAGTTTTCTTAACCAAAGATGGATATCTGGCTGAAGGGATTGTCTCAAATATCTTTTGGTTAAAAGGAAATGTCATATTTACCCCGGCAGTAGAGACCGGTATATTAAATGGAATTACGCGTCAGTTTGTCATTGAATTAGGGAAGAAACATAATTTAAGTGTGGCAGAGGGGTTTTATACCGTTGAGAACGCCTTTCAGGCAGATGAACTGTTTGTCACCAATTCCATTCAAGAAATCGTACCAATTACTTCTTTTGAAGGGCATAAATTGCCTGGCAAAAAGGGACCTATTGTTCAACAGCTCCATCATGACTATCGCTATTATTGTAAAAGTCTTTGGTCAAGGCATTGTTTAGGGAGTGAATACCTATGAAAGAAAAAATCCTCACAGAAATTAAAAAAATCGAAGAACAGTTTGATGTGAAAATTTGTCTCGCAGTCGAGTCTGGGAGCAGAGCATGGGGCTTTCCATCCAAGGATAGTGATTACGATGTTCGGTTTATTTATGTCCACAAAAAGGACTGGTATTTAAGCATTGATCAAAAGCGTGATGTCATTGAACTTCCGATAAATAACCTTCTTGACATTAATGGCTGGGAATTACGAAAAGCACTCAAGTTATTCCGCAAATCCAATCCGCCGCTAATGGAATGGCTCCATTCAGGCATTGTTTATTATCAAGCTTTTTCATTAACAGATAAATTGAAAGCCATCCAAAATCAAGTGTTTTTACCGCAATCAGCACTCTATCATTATTTAAATATGGCAAAAGGTAATTTTCGTGATTATCTCCGTGGTGATTCTGTGAAGATTAAAAAGTACTTCTATGTCCTTCGACCAGTTTTAGCATGTATTTGGATTGAAAGGTATAATTCGGTTCCGCCGATTGAATTTCAAACATTGGTAGAAGAACTTCTAGAACAGGGTCAGCTAAAGGAGGAAATCCATACTTTGCTTGAGAGGAAAATCAGCGGGGAGGAGTTAGATCTCGAGCCAAAGGTGACGGTAATTAATGATTTTTTAGAAAAAGAAATCAACCGGCTCGAGGAATACACCAAAACGCTTAAAGTGTCCAAAGAGGATATGACACCACTTTTGGATGATTTATTCCGAGAAGTTCTTGAAGAGGTTTGGGCCTAAATAAAAATGGTATAAATAAATCTAGATCCTTTTGTGAGAATTGATTCAACAGAATATTGATGATTTTTAGGTTGTTCTTCATAATTTCTGCATCACTTTATGTTAAGCTTTTGTCTATCAATTAATGATTTAAGGTGATTAAATGTACGGTATTTTAAGTCAATTTAGCTCAGTTGTAAGTAAACCATTTACCAATATAGCCTATAGCTTAGAATCATGGCCAATAGTCTTTGCGTTTATTCTAGGCCTAATAGGAGCTCTTGCACCATGTCAGCTCACAGGTAATATAAGTGCTGTAACACTTTATGGTAACCGTTCTATTCAAAAGAAAATTGCTTGGAAAGATGTTTTCTTTTTCACTTTAGGGAAGGTAGTAGCATTTTCTTTGTTAGGTGTTTTGGTATGGCTGCTCGGAAGGGGATTTGAACAAAATCTTACTTTATATTTTCCATGGCTACGGAAGATTATGGGACCTTTATTAGTTATTGTTGGGTTGTTTATGTTGGGTTTTATCAAATTAAAAGGAACAATAAATTTATTAAAAGGATCAAAAGAATACAAGAGTGATAATCCTCTGGGTTCTTTTATGTTAGGATTTAGTTTTTCACTAGCATTCTGTCCTACTATGTTTATACTTTTCTTTGTCACCTTAATGCCAGTCGTATTGTCTAGTGCCTATGGGTTTATATTGCCACCTATATTTGCCATTGGAACGGCTATTCCACTATTGATTTTTATTTTTATCATTTGGTACCTCGGCGCTAGTGGAGTGATAATGAAAATAGGGAGAAAGTTTGGGATAGTGGTTCAAAGGATTGCTGGGGTGCTGATGTTACTATTAGGAATTTTTGATACATTAACTTATTGGACTTTATAACAATGATAAAAAAAACAACGAATGAAGTTAACTGGTTCCGTTAACTACTGCAAACATTAAAAATGTAATACAAAATGACCTTCAAATTGTATGGTAATTTGGAGGTCTATTTTTGTTGATAAAAAGGGATTTCGATAATTATTTCGGGAGAATTTGTATATTAAAATGTGGGGGTACAATAGCCAGTGTACCTCAGAAAAATACACTTCATTTTTACTTACAAATTTATTTACAGAGGATATTGGTTAGGCTCTGCTATAACTGAATGTTGATTTCATTGTGTTTGAAAAATAAACGGAGAAAATCCTGCTAAATTGGGAAATACCCATATTCCCTTAAAAATAAGGGGAGTTTTTCCGCTTATATGATCCAAATCTTTAGATTTTGTCTTATTTAGAGGAGTTAACCGGAATATCTCCGCTTATATCTGCTTCTTTAGCCTCCTCCATAAACATTAGGCGGAAATTTTCCGCCTATGAATTCTCATACCTACGAAAAATCGATACGAGAAGGAGGAAATGGTTTGCCAACTTCTTCGTAATACACAATCCGATGAATTAGCCATTAAAAGTAAAATGGCAAGGATAGAAACCCTTGCTATTTCAATGTTTTTTAATCCCTCTAGCCTTACAAATTGCCCTACATTTTATAGTGCAAAAAGGATTACATTTTGGTTTGCATTTCACTGTGCAAATTGACGTTTTGCGATAGGAAACGGAACCCGTTAGAATGACGTTGTTTTTTTTGTTTACAAGTAACTATAAATTAGGCTTTTTTGAAAACCCTCCGTTTTAAAAATTGTAATAGATTCTTGTTACTTTCTGCAAACTTATTTAATACACTCAAAGCAGATAAAAGATAGGCTGTAGGAATTTACCAAGGACTACTGAGGAGGCTCTTTATGTGTCAGAAACCGATGAAATTTACTCTGCACCAAATGGAGAGGGAAAGAAAGGCAACATTAAAAGCAAAGAATCAACCACAAGACTTTTTAAAGAAGTTATTTAATAAAATAGGGATTGGCATGAAATCCTAGACTATTGCAGTTAATCAAAAGGATGAAAAACCAATAGCGGTCTCCACTTTTGCCACATCTTTATATGAAACGAAAGACGAAAGAAAGAATTGGGATCCAATTATTACAACTGGAAAATTAAAATAAACGTAAAAAAAAGGTGATTATCAATTGAATAATCACTGATTTTTTTTATACTCATATATTTTCCAAAGCCTGTGTAGAATTATTAATTCTATACGGGTTTTTTTGAGGGATTAGATACTATGCAAAAAAGGCCTGGTAATAATACCAAACCTCGAAGATAGTATAGATGAATTAATAAAGGATTTAAAAACTATTCATCATATTTTCCTTTCCCTTTGTATCACCCATCATCCCTTCTCCTTCATGACAAGCTTTGTACATGTCTTTTAATTCAGCCTTCGAAGAATCTGGATGCATTTTTTGCATAAACGGCAACATCTTTTCAAAATTTACACGATCACTAGAATGGCTATTTCCGGCTGCAAATACAGCCGTCCCAGCTCCAAGAATAAGTGCAGCACTAAGAGTTCCAACAACAAATTTTTTCATTATTCTCCAACTCCCTTCTTTTCTTAGTTAATCATAAATCAAAAATTTGCAGAAACTTGGGAGATTCTATGTTAATCTTATGAAGATTTATTATATAAGAGTGATTACTCCTTCTTATAATGATGAAAGTTCAACAATTATTCACAGGTTGTTCTTATAAAGATATTGTTAATATTCTTATTTATCATTATCATAGTATCGATAGTGAAAATTTTATTACATTTAATGTATTTATGAACCACTATAACGATTCGAAAGTAAAGGGAGTGATGGATTGCATATTAAAGAAAAAGCCAGTTCATTGCTTGTTATCCTATCGCTGTTTTTATTTTTATTTCCGTCTATTTCATCAGCACACGCTTATATTAAAAAATCTACACCATTAGAAAATGAGACGGTAGAAAAAGTGCCAACCAAAGTAACGATTAAATTTGATGAATCAATCCAGCCTTCCTTTAACTCCATAAAGGTTTTTGATTCAGAAGGTAATCGAGTCGATAAAAAAAATGGGCGGATTGATCCGAAGCAACCTTTTATCTTAAAGAGTGATTTAAAAAAGAATCTCCCCAATGGCTCTTATCGAATAAAGTGGAAGGTGGTTTCAAGCGACGGTCATCCCGTTGAAGGAGTTATTCCTTTTCAAATTGGTGAAAAAGGACAAGACTCTACTGCGATAGGAAATGAAACGAAAGGCTACACACCGAAAGCAGATTTAATTATTATTCGTTGGTTGCAATATTTAAGCAATGCGTGCTACGTCGGGCTCATTTTTTTTTATATGGTTATTTTGCCTAAGGAACTAAGGGAAACAGGTTTAGTTGATAAGCGGTTCCGTAAACTGATTAGCGCAGGTTTGATACTTTTATTCATTATTATACTGCTTGGCCTGCCATTACAGGCGACGATTGAAATTGGTCTTCCTTGGAGTGAAGTGTTTACCTTCTCAACCTTCGAAAATATGCTAATGAACACAAATTATGGTCAATCGTGGCTTATACAGATAGCCCTTCTTTTAACTCTTACCCTACTCACCTCTTTTATTGGTTTGGCCGACAGCACAAAACGAATCATATTGTGGGCCTGCTTTTGTTTAGGGGCAGCTATGGTTTTGACAAAAGCAGTGACAAGTCATGCATCTGGGCAAACCAATCAGGTATTAGCGACAGCAATGGATTTTCTCCATTTACTTGCCGCATCGATTTGGATAGGAAGTTTAATTGGTTTTGTCGGATTGCTATCATTCAGTAAGAAGCCAGAATTAAAGCAGGAGTATCTAAAAATGGTCAAAAGTTTCTCCAAATGGGGAATCTTGCTCGTTCTTATTCTAACGTTAACAGGATTGTATGGCAGCTTTTTATATATTCCAAACTTTTCGGCACTTTTCCAAACGAACTATGGGCAGGTGTTATTGTGCAAAGTAAGCCTATTTTTGCTAATGTTGATACTGGCAGCCTTGAATTTTATTAAAGGAAAAAGCGGAAGAGCTGGAGGCCTATGGGCAACACTAAAGGGAGAACTTTTACTTGGATTGATCATCCTAGTCCTTTCAGTTGTTTTAACCAATTTGCCAACGGCAATGCAGTCACCGGGACCTTTCAATGAAACCAAAAAAGTAAATCAAGATATGCAAGTTTCATTGAAAGCAACGCCTAATATTATCGGAATGAATTTATTCTTGGTTACCTTAAAAGACCGAGAAGGGAAGCCAATCAAGGAGATTGAACAAATTCACTTAACCTTTACCATGCTTGAAATGGACATGGGAAAAGAAACCGTTAATTTAACAAAAATTGCTGAAGGCAAATATGAAGTAAAAGGTTTGCATTTTAGCATGGCAGGTCGATGGAATGTACATGTCCATGTGCTAACAAAGTCGCTAGAAAGTATCGATACGGATTTTAAAGTTTTAGTGGGAAGTCAATAAAAAATTGAGGGGAATTCAATTGAACAAAATGATGATTAAGATTTCAAAATTATTTATTCCAGCAGTAGTAAGTTTATTTTTCTTTTCAAGTTTGGCAAGTGCTCATGTTACCGTCATACCAAAAACTTCTACAACAGGTGCTTGGGAAACCTATACTCTAAAAGTGCCAGTTGAAAAAGAAGCGGCTACAACGAAAGTGACCATCAAGGCTCCTCAAGGAGTAGAGATTATGTCCTATCAGCCTGTTCCCGGATGGACTTATTCTTCTGAAAAGGATGCTAGTGGAAAAGTTAAAACCTTCACATTTGAGGCGACAGGGGAAGGAATTCAAGCTGGTCAATTTCAACAATTTGTGTTTGTCGGGAAAAACCCTGAAAAGGCCGCAAAAGCTGCGTGGGATGCGTTTCAATATTACAAGGATGGCAGTGTTGTCGAGTGGACAGGTGACGAAGGATCAGATGCACCTCATTCGATTACAGATATTGTAACGGCAACAACCATGGATCACCATGCCACTCAAAATACAGAAGATAGTGATAAGACTCAGAAGCAAGAAACTGAAAAAGCAAAAACAGAAGTAACTAAGAAGACAACAGAAACTTCCAATTCTTTATCGCTAATTTTATCAGGAATAGCTGCGTTACTTTCTTTAGCATCAATTATTATTGCAATTCGCAAAAAATAACAGACTAAAGTTTATTACAGAAGATGCCACCGGCATCTTCTGTTTATTTAGATAACCATACTTTCTTGAGTTTTGCTTTTTTTCCTTTTGACTGTTTCCACTAATATTTTAAATAGCTTAAGAGAATGCTGGAAAATTGGACTTTGAATGAATGTATATAGAAAAGTTGCAATAAATACAGGACCACCTAATATTAAACCGATTATTAATACCATGCTTTCGACAATGATACGTGCTTGGCTTACTGACAGCTTTGTTTTATCAGAAATGGATAGCATAAAACCATCACGTGGTCCAGCACCAATTCCTGCTGCTACATACATTCCGCCACCGATCCCTGTAATGATAATCCCACTGAAGAGAATGAGGTAGTCCACCCAAGTACCCGTTGCTTTTGGAAGAATATCTAACCAGAGGAAAAAGTCCATGATTGGTCCAATACAAAGGGCGTTTAGGACGGTACCGATGCTTATATAACTCCGGGCAGCAAAAAAGAGATAAGAATCAGGATTAACCCGCAAATCACTCCCCAAGTACCAATAGTTAAACCAAAATGTTCATATAGAGCTACATTTAGTACTTCCCATGGGTGTAACCCTACATATTTTACTTTTACGGCAATTGCATTTCCTAATCCGAAAAAGGTTAAACCCCCAAAAAATAAGAAATATTGAAAGATTTTCAACCTTAGGTACCCCCCCTTCTTATGTATTTTCTGAATATTATAATCTATCATAAGATTCTAAGGTATTGCTCGGTAATAATCAATGGTTAATCTACATATATTTTTTGAAAGGACCTTCTGCCACTCGAAGGTCTTTTATATTGAATACGAAAGAGGGATACAAATGTTAAGCGATTTACAACATCTAGAATTAGATATCCCGATTGAAGTAATTTGGGACTTTATCCGAGACGAAAACAATTGGGCACCACTTGTACCTGGTTATATTCAACATGAAAAAATAAATGACAGTCAAATCTGTTGGGAATTTAAAAGTGACCTCGGCGTTATGAAAAAGAAGGTAAGTTTATTAATTGATATTAAAGAATGGAATGAACCTGCCCGAGTAAGTTTTGAATTAAAACGGTCCAATGAAAAGTATTTGGGTGAAGGTTACTTTGAAGCAAAAGCTTTAAATAAAAATAAAACACGTGTGACAGGCTTTCTTGAAATTAATGCAACGGGGCCAATGGGTACATTAGCGAATTCTCTTTTCAAAAAAGCACTCCAAAAATCGGATGAAGAGGTAGCATCAGTTATTTCTTCAAAGTTGGAAGAATTTCATCGCAAGTAAAAAATAAACTTAAGTTAAACTTAAGCTAGGATTGATAAAGTTAGTCCAAATTCCACTATCCTTAGGAGATAGTAGACAGGAGGATTGACTATGAAACAATCGATGCAAAACAAAGCCCTAAATGTGATGCTTGTTATTTCAATGGTTTGGATTGGGGGAGGGGCTTACATATCCACTGCATATGCGGAAACTAATACGGCTCCAAACCAGGAAAACCAACTTGAAAATACACTATCAAAATTAGAAATAGAAGGGATTAAGCTGGACCAGCTGTTTTCTACCAATTTAAAGGAATACTCTGCAACAGTTAAAAATGAGGTTCAAGCAATAAAGCTAGTAGTAGAAAGCAGTAATACCAACTCATCGATAACCATAAATGGACAGCTGGTTTTAAGTGGAGTTGCGGGGGAATATTCGATTCAAACAGGTGAGAATAAATTTCTTATATCTATAAATGATGGAAGTGGCACTACAAATATTTATACACTGACTATTAAGAGAGAGGAAAACACCAATAGTCTCTTGCAAAGTATCAATTTATCAAAGGGACAGTTATCACCAAAATTTTCTTCTGAAGTAACGGAATATAAAGTGGATGTTCCAAAGGACGTTCAAGCAATTACTATTAAACCTACAACTGTTGCAGACACATCAACGATAAAGGTGAATGAAAGAACAGCCACAAAAGATGGAGTTGTAGTAGAAATTTCCGTCGGTAAGTCAGATACTATTATCGTAGTAACGGCAGAAAATGGGGAGAAAAAAACCTATACCTTGCACATGACAAAAGCTGCTGCGGAGGTAACTACGAATCCCATAAATAATCCTAAACCGAGTCCCACTCAGCCAACAACACAACCAAATAATCGCACGAATTCTTCCAACTCAACAACACAACCAGTGAGTTATTCACCCGAGGAAAAAACAAGTAAAGCTATGCTTTCTTCACTGTCAGTTTCTGAAGGATCATGGGATAGCACTTTTACGAATGATGAGTTTACCTACCATGTAAAAGTTTCAAATGATGTGGACGCAGTAACACTAAAACCAATTGCAGAATACAGCAGTTCAGAAATTTTGATTGAAGGCAGCACTAGTCAAACGATTAAGGTAGAAAACGATTCGAAAACAATTATTTCAATTGTTGTATCGAACGGTGATGATCGAAAAACGTACGTGCTTGTGTTTGATAAAGAATCTTAAAATATATATTTTTTATAACTTTATAAAAACCTGCCCTGGCAGGTTTTTTTGAATAGAAAAACTTTATTTTAAAAAAAGAACATTTATTTTTTAACATCAAGTAAAAAATTATGTTATATTAATAAATAAAAATTTAGCGAATTTTTCGATTAAAGGAAGGTGGCCGTATGACTACAGAATTGAAATTAACTGACAGCAGTCTTCCGTTGCGACAGGATGTAAAATTACTTGGCAAAATGCTAGGTGAAATTCTGCTCAATCATGGTGGTTCCGATTTACTTGATAAAGTGGAAAGAATTCGATTAATGTGTAAGACATTAAGAGAACATTTCGACCAAGCTATCTATGATGCCTTGAAGGAAGAAATTACTAGTCTTAGTGCACCGATGAGGAAACAAGTTATTCGGGCGTTCTCTATGTATTTTCATCTGATTAATGCCGCTGAGCAGAATCATCGTATCCGAAGACGGAGACAATACCAACTCGAGGATGAAAATATTGTCCAACCCTCATCAATAGAAAGTGCAATCCTTTCGCTTAAAGAAAATAATATTAAGGAAGATGTCATTCAAGATATCCTTAATACATTGTCACTTGAACTTGTTATTACAGCCCATCCAACTGAGGCAACTAAGCGCTCCATTCTTGAAATTCAGCAGAGAATTGCTGTTATCCTAAAAAGCCTCAATCACCCGTTATTAACAAGCAGAGAGAGAAAAAAACTTGAAGAAAGTTTGTTTAATGAGGTTTCCATTCTTTGGCAAACGGATGAATTAAGGCAATCGAAACCGACTGTTTTAGACGAAGTTCGAAATGGTTTGTATTATTTTGATCAGACACTTTTCGAGGTTCTTCCTGAAATCCATCAAGAAGTCGCAGATTGCTTAGAGAAAAACTTCACTCAAACACAATGGGAAGTTCCGAATTTCTTAAGTTTTGGTTCATGGATCGGTGGCGATCGCGATGGTAATCCCCATGTTACACACGATGTTACTTGGGAGACACTAAACAGGCAGAGAAGACTCGTCTTAAAAAAATATAAAAATGTTCTGGTAGATCTAATGAAACGATACAGTCATTCCACTTCAAGAGTGGAGGTAAGTACAGAGCTACTTCATTTGATTGAACAAGAAGATACTTATTTAACAGAAGAGAAAAAATGGCCAATACAAGGGGAAGTGTACCGCCGCGCATTTGCAATTATTATTGAAAGGGTAAAACAAGTGGGGAAAACTGACTTGGGTTATCATTCTTCCGATGAATTATTAGAAGACCTATTTATTATTAGAAAGAGCTTGAAAAAGCATCATCCAGCTGCACATGAATTAAGGACGATTCAAAAGCTAATCCGACAAGTACAATTGTTTGGTTTTCATTTAGCCACACTCGATATTCGGAATCATAGCGGTGAACATGAGGCAGCTATGACGGAAATCTTGCGCAAAGTTAGTATCTCAGAAAATTATGCGGAGCTAACCGAAGAAGAAAAACTAAAAATACTGCAAAATATTCTAAATGATCCTCGCCCACTACTATTATTAAATGAAGATTATTCGGAGCAAACACAAGAAATGATTAAAGTGTTTCAAATGATCAAGAAGGCACATGAGGAATTCGGCAAACGAGCTATATCCGTTTATCTTGTGAGCATGACAAAATCACCAAGTGATTTGCTTGAAGTACTGGTTTTTGCGAAAGAGGCAGGAATTTATCGCCTTCATGCAAATGGAACCTTAGAAAGCCATCTACATGTGGCGCCATTGCTAGAAACAATTGACGATTTATCCGCCGGACCAAAAATTATGGAAACACTATTTGAGATGCCTGTCTATCGAAATCATTTGCAAATTATGGGCGACCGGCAGGAAATTATGCTCGGTTACTCAGACGGAAGCAAAGATGGGGGGACATTGACAGCTAACTGGAAACTTTATAAGGCTCAAATTGAAATCCATGAAATGGCGAATCGGTACAAAATCGGACTGAAGTTCTTCCATGGCCGTGGTGGTTCGCTAGGACGTGGTGGTGGTCCGTTGAACAAAAGTATCCTCTCCCAACCGCCAGAGACTATTGGCGACGGGGTAAAAATCACTGAGCAAGGAGAAGTTTTATCATCACGGTATTTACTCGAGGATATTGCCTATCGCAGTTTAGAACAGGCAACTTCCACACTCCTTTTAGCAGCCACACATTTATCAAAAGAAGCGGAGCAAAGACAGACACGTGACTCTTTGTGGGTAGAGGCGATAGAAGAAATCTCAAGCCTAGCGTTGACTAAATATCAATCACTTGTGTTTGGAGATCCAGATTTCCTTACCTACTTCTCAGAAGCGACACCACTCAGAGAACTCGGGGATTTAAATATTGGTTCAAGGCCGATGAGCAGAAAAAACCAAGGCCGTTTCGAAGATTTACGGGCAATCCCATGGGTATTTGCCTGGACACAAAGCCGTCAGCTGCTGCCTGCATGGTACGCTGCCGGTACTGGTTTAGCAGGTTATGCAGCAAATGAAAAACAAAATTTGCAACTTCTACAGGAAATGTATGAAAAATGGCCGTTTTTCCAATCAACCATTGATAATCTGCAAATGGCATTAATGAAAGCAGACATAACAACGGCTAGAGAATATTTATTGCTTGTTGAGGATCAGAGAATTGCAGAACGGATATTTACGAATATTCTTGAAGAGTATGAAAGAACAAAAGAAATACTTCTTAGCATTACTGGCGATAAAGAATTGCTAGATCACACACCGAATATTAAGGAATCGGTCTATAGAAGAAATCCATATGTCGATCCGCTTAACTTTTTACAAGTAGAATTAATAAAAGAATTACGAAATCAAGACGAACCTAATGAAGACTTGCTAACGGAAGTATTGCTGACAATTAGTGGGATCTCTGCAGGGCTACGAAATACTGGTTGATAATAAGGATAAAGCCATAAACTCTTCCCAATAAGGAGTTTATGGCTTTTTTTCATTCCAACATGCCTGAAACGGAATTGAATAACTAAGTGATCCGAATAATTATGAACATTTTATGAACTTTTTAAAAATGAATGGCTACTCATTCATTTCTTTGCACACTTCGACAAATTTCGATTTATCTATCGTGATATATTTTAGCCATTAGAGAAAAGGGAGTGAGTTTAAACCCATTTGCTTAGTAAACAAGCCTGATTCTAGTCAAATTTCTAAAGTAGTAATGAATACGGAGGGATATAAAATGGCAGTTGAAGAAAAGGCAGTACAAGAAAAACAAATGATTGCTTCGATGATTGATATATTAGCTAATAATGCTGCAGAGGCGCTCGAAGATTTTCGATGTTTCAACCAGGAAATGATCGACGAAATCGTCAAACAAATGGCTCTTACGGCCCTTCAAAATCATAAGAATTTAGCAAAACTTGCAGTTAAAGAAACAAGAAGAGGAGTTTATGAAGATAAAGTTTTCAAGAATATGTTTGCCACAGAATTCATTTACAACAATATTCGAGATATGAAAACTGTGGGTGTTATTCGTGAAAATCAAAATGAAGGAATGGTAGAGATTGCTGAACCAGTTGGTGTGATCGCAGCGGTCATCCCGATTACAAATCCAACGTCTACTGTTATCTTTAAATCACTGATTTCACTTAAAACGAGGAATCCAATTATTTTTGCATTCCCACAGTTTGGGCAAAAATGCTGCACTGAGACAGCAAAATTACTTAAGGAAGCTGCCATTAAGGCGGGTGCTCCAGAGAATTGTATTCAATGGATCGAAGTCCCCTCCCACGAAGCCTTTCAGGCCTTAATGAAACATCCGAAGGTATCCTTGATCCTAGCAACAGGTGGACCAAATTTGGTCAAGGCAGCTTACAGCTCCGGTAAACCGGCACTTGGAGTTGGCGCTGGAAATGTGCCTTGTTATATTGAAAAAACCGCCAACATTAAAAGGGCAGTCAATGATGTTATCTTGTCCAAAACATTTGATAACGGAATGATCTGTGCTTCCGAACAAGCTCTTATTATCGATCAAGAAATTTATGAAGAAGTTAAGCAAGAAATGATAGCAAATAATTGTTATTTTCTTAATGAAGAAGAAAGATTAATGGTGGAAAAGGTTGCAGTTTTTGAAAAAACCAATTCAATCAATCACTTAATCGTCGGGTTGCCAGCTGCGATGATTGCTAAACTGGCTGGAGTAAACGTCCCGGTTAATACCAAGATTCTCATAGCCGAATTAGAGGGAGTAGGTCCAAAATATCCGCTTTCATGTGAAAAACTAAGTCCTCTTCTTGCTTGTTACAAGGTTAATAGTTTTGCAGAGGGTATGCTAATTGCTGAGGAAACGCTAGAATACGGTGGACTTGGACACTCTGCTGCGATTCATACAGCTGATCAGAATTTAGTAGATATGTTCGCACTTCGTATGAAAGCCGGCAGAATCATGGTTAATACACCATCGACCCATGGGGCGATTGGGGATATCTATAACACATCATTGCCTTCATTAACAATCGGATGTGGTACTTATGGGGGAACTCTGTGTCGCAAAATGTAGGAGCAGAAAATCTGATAAATATTAAAAAGGTTGCCAAAAGAAGAACGTTTACCCAGTGGTTTAAAGTGCCTTCACAGATTTTCTTTGAGAAAAATTCAATTCAAACACTTGCTTCAATCCCAGGTATTTCAAAAGCGTTTATTGTTACAAGTGGAAGCCCTGTGAAAAATGGTTATGTCGACAAGGTTCTTTATTATCTTAATAAGAATCCAAGTAAAATCCAATTTGAAACTTTCTCCGATATTGAACCGGAACCGAGCATTGAAACGGTTATGACAGGTGCTGACAGAATGAGAAAGTTTCAGCCGGATTGTATTATTGCCCTTGGCGGCGGTTCTGTTATGGATGCAGCGAAAGCAATGTGGTTATTCTACGAGCATCCAGAAACAGATTTCCACAGTTTAACACAAAAATTCTTTGACCCAAGTAAAAGAGTGGTAAAATTCCCAGTTCTTCGTGAAAAGGCAAAATTTGTTGCGATTCCGACTACTTCCGGGACAGGTTCAGAGGTTACCGCTTTTTCTGTTATTTCAGATAAAAAGTCAAATATGAAATATCCACTAGCAGATTTCCAATTGACACCTGATGTCGCAATCATCGATCCACAGTTTGTCATGACCGTTCCAAAGCATGTTACTGCTGATACAGGTATGGATGTCCTGACACATGCAATTGAGTCGTACGTCTCAGTTTTAGCAAATGACTATACAGATGGACTTGCATTGAAAGCAATTCAGCTTGTCTTTAAGTATTTGCCAATGGCTTATAGGGATGGCAGTGATGAGCTTGCACGCGAAAAAATGCACAACGCATCGACAATCGCTGGGATGGCCTTCGCCAATTCGTTCCTTGGGATTAATCATAGCCTTGCCCATGTTTTAGGTGCAGAATTTAACATCCCGCACGGACGTGCCAATGCGATTCTTTTGCCGCATGTCATTCGTTATAATGCTGCTAAACCAAATAAATTCATGACCTATCCTAAATATGAAAGTTTTATTGCAGACGAGCGCTATGCTGAAATTGCCAAAATGCTTGGCCTGCCTGCAGGAACAACAGAGGAAGGTGTTGAAAGCCTAATTCAGGCAATTATTAAGCTGGCTAAAGACTTGGAAATTCCAATGAGTATCGAAGCGAATGGAGTCAATAAAACAGAATTTGAAAGCAAAGTAACAGCTCTTGCTGAACTTGCATTCGACGACCAAGACACGATTGCGAATCCGAAACAACCGTTTATTAGCGAACTGGAAGAAATTTACCACCAGGCATTTTTTGGAGAATAGGCTATAAAAAATCAGTCCCGGCTATTATGGGACTGATTCTCAAACTAGTTTTCAATTTTATTTTAAATAAATTAGAGGGAGAAATAAGGAGGGGAAACATGTGGTATATATGAATAAACCTTGGTTGAAGTGTTATGATCCTCGAATTAGTGAACAAGTTTCTGTAGATTACGATTCATTATTTGACCTATTGAAGCAAGCGGCAAATATTCATAATGAAAAACCGGCGCTTACTTTTTTTGACAGGTCTTGGAGCTACAAAGAAACTAGAATGATCACGGAATGGTTTGCAGCTTCCTTATATCGGATAGGTCTTAAAAAAGGTGATCGTCTGGCAATAATGCTTCCTAACTGTCCTCATTATATTTTTAGTTTATTTGCCGGGTTCCGGTTGGGTGGAATCACTGTTCAAGTCAATCCAATGTATGTAGAGCGAGAAATTGAATATGTTCTTAATGATTCAGAAGCAGAGTACATGGTTGTATTTGAAGCCTTTTATCCAAAAGTTATTCAGGTAAAGCCAAAAACCTCTTTGAAAAAGGTTATTGTCGTTGGTTTTGGCGGCAACAGAATACCACTTGAAGCTGGGGATATTTATTTTGAAGACTTCCTTACCCATGACAATGTTATCCCTGAAATTCCGATTAATATACATGAAGATGTAGCTCTTTTACAATACACTGGTGGTACAACAGGGGTTTCTAAAGGTGTAATGCTTACTCACTACAATCTTCTTGCCAATACTATTCAAGTATGTGATTTTACTTATAATGCTGTTGATGAGAAACCGGAAAACTTTAAACTTGTCAGTGTCCTTCCAATGTTTCATGTATATGGACTCTCGTGTAATGCTCTTGCCGCAATCAGGATCGGCTGTAATCAATTAATCCTGCCGCGATTCGATGCAACCGAGCTGCTTGAGCTTATTAAAAGAGAGAAGCCATTCCATATGACAGTTGTCCCAACAATGATTTTTGCTTTAAACAACCACCCACTATTAGAAGAAAGCAATATTGGGGAAATTTTCTATTTGAACAGTGGTGGTGCACCGTTGCCTGTCGAGCAGATAAAGTCATTTGAGAAAAGAGTAGGGGCAAGAGTGGTAGATGGGTACGGACTCTCAGAAACGGCACCATCAGCGATCACAACACCTCCCTTCCTTGCACAGAAATTGGGTAGTGTAGGGATCCCGCTCCCTGGTACCGAGGCGCGAATTGTAAAAGAAACACCGGAAGGATTAGTTGATGTGCCTATTGGAGAGGCGGGAGAGTTACTCCTCCGCGGTCCACAAGTCATGAAAGGTTACTGGCGAAGACCGGGAGATACGGATCAAGTATTGAAAAACGGATGGCTCTATACTGGAGACATTGCCAAAATGGACGAAGACGGATACTTTTATATACTAGACCGTAAGAAGGATATTATTATTGCAAGCGGATACAATGTTTATCCACGTGAGATAGAAGAAGTGCTTTATCAGCATGAAGCTGTTGAGGAAGCAATTGTAATTGGAGTTCCAGACATGTACAGAGGAGAAACCGTAAAGGCATTTGTAAAGCTAAAAGCGGGTGCTCAAGTATCACCACAAAGTCTGATTGAGTTTACCAAAATGAATCTTGCACCATATAAAGTGCCAAAGGAAATTGAATTATTAGATGAGCTTCCTAAATCATCAGTAGGCAAGCTGCTTAGAAGAATGCTCCGCAAAGAAAAGGAAAAAGTGGAGATATAAAAAGGAGTTTTTATCATGCCAATAACAAATGCAAATGGTATCAATCTTTATTATGAAGTCCATGGTGAAGGAGAACCTTTGTTATTAATAATGGGATTAGCCCATAATTTATTATCATGGAAAAAAAGTCTTCCAGCATTGGCCGAACAGTTTAAGGTGATTATTTTTGACAATCGTGGGACGGGAAGAAGCGATAAACCAGAAACCCCTTATACGATAGAACTAATGGCAGAAGAAGCAAAAGCAGTTTTAGATGCAGCAGGTGCTGAGCAGGCACATGTATATGGGATCTCAATGGGGGGAATGATTGCCCAGCGTTTGGCAATAAACTACCCAGAACGCATCAAATCACTGATTCTCGGTTGTACATCACCAGGAGGAATTAATCAAGTTCAACCTGATGCAGAAGTTATTATGACATTACTCTCAGGTGCTTCTATTCCAACCACACCCCTAGAAGCAGCATGGGCATCTGTTCCCATACTCTACAGCACATACTTCATAGAAAACCATCGAGATTCCATTGCAGAACATATTGAAACAATGATAGAGATTCCAACACCTGCCCATGGTTTTATGCAGCAGCTCCAAGCATGTCTTGCCCATGATACGTATGAGGAATTAACCAAAATCAGTATCCCGGTATTAGTCATCCATGGAGATGAAGATAGGCTCATTCCCGTTGAAAATGGGAAAATGTTAGCAGATAGAATTAAAGATTCAGAGCTTTATATTGTCCCCGGCGCAGGGCACCTTTACTTAACAGAAGCGCAGAAAGCTGTCGATGAAAAAGTGATCGATTTCTTAAAAAAATATTAAATTGAAAGGATGCGAGTAAGATGACTGACAAAAACGAAATAGAAAAGGAACCAGTAAAAGAAACAAAATCAAAGAAGAAAAAGCAAGAAGTTGAAGCCTCTCACGAAATTGAAGCAAAACAGGAGCTAGATTCAGAAGCAGTAGAAGAAAAGGTAGAAGGGCCCGTACTTGAAACTAAGATAGTGGAGGAAAAGGTCACCGAAAAAGAGGCTAGAGAAGCACAACTATCAAGCTTAGATACCCTCTGGCACAATGCTTTTAATGAATTAGACGAATGGGCAAAACGAGGTGATTTCCGGGATGAGGTTTTCCTTAAAGAGGCCATGTTTTTTGCAGATAACATTCAAAGAAATCAAGGAAATATAAAGGCGTTATCCGAAAAATTTAATAAGGAATTTGCCGAATGGGAAAGAACAGCTAGAGAAGAATTCTTGATGTCCACTACAAGTTTGCAACATTTCTTCCCGCTAAAATCATATGAAGAAATCAATGCCCAGATTAATCAAATTCAAAAAAGAACTATGTCGATTCTACACAAACCTTTTCTAAAGATAACAAATTATCAAGCTATGGATAAATACCTTGAAATTATTGATCAATATATTGCTATAAGGAAAAAAAGCAGGAATCAATATATCAAAACCGTTAAACAAGCAGGAAATCTTATCTATGAAAATCAAAAGGGTTTTGTTAATCTTTTTGCGAAACAAATCAAAACACTGATGTTCCCATTAAATAAATATATGGAAAAAGCAGAAGAACTTACTAAATCCTAATTACAAAGGAGCGATAATGAATGTCTAAGGATAAAATATATGATCCTTTTCTAGGATTCAGAAAAATAAGTGGTAGGTGGGAAAAACGTTTGAATGGTCTGTTATACATGATGACTGACAACAATGAGTTCGTTCGGTTATTGAAGGTTGGGACGGAAAGTCATGCTCGTTACATGGAATTGTTACGAAAAAACCAAGAACTCATGGCAGGAGTAATAAATATTCCAACGAAAAAAGATGTTGCAAATGTAGCAAAGCTGTCTCTTCAAACGGAAGAAAAAATTGATATTTTAGAAGAGCAAATTTGGAATTTACAGGATAGTTTAGGTTCGTTAAATAATGAAAACTTGGCTATGTTTCAAGAGATAGTGAGCATCGTCCAACAAATGAAGGACGAATTCCCAAAAATGGCCCAAGAGGTAGCAGAGACACAAAGACTGAAAGAAGAAATTCATGAATTACGGCAGGGTCTTGTAGATTTAACGGAAATTAAGCAAGAATTGGCCACATTGAAAAACCTTTTACCAAAAGGAAAGACAAAAGATAAAGAAAAAGAGCTAGTTCTTACTGGTGCTGGCACTAAGGAAGAAAGGAGCTGAAAAGGATGAGCCCTATAGCATCGGTTACTAATTTAGTACCACTTCTTGATATTGAAAAAGAAACTGCAAGGTGGAATACAGTCTATAAAGTCTTGACAGAACCGAAGCCGGATATTGTCTCGTCACAAAGAGAGATTATTTGGAAAAAAAATAAATCAACCTTATATTATCATCCGGCAAAAGAAAAAAAGTATCAGATTCCTATATTTTTAGTCTACTCACTCCTAAATAAACCTTATATTTTAGATATTGGGGAAGGGAGCAGTGTAGTCGGTGGGTTAACCGAACGAGGATACGATGTATATTTTCTAGACTGGGGTTCGCCCGGATACGAGGATAATGATATTACACTAGACGATTATATTCTTGATTATTTAGAAAAGGGCGTCAAACGAGCCTTAAGGCATTCAGGAGCAAAAGAAATCTCGATGATTGGCTATTGTTTAGGAGGGACCATTGCGGCAATCTTTGCCTCACTTACGAAATTGCCAATTAAGAATTTAGTCCTTGCTACAGTTCCAATTGACTTTAGTGTTGGTATTGTTCCAGATAAGTGGTTAAAAGGGCTGCAAAAAGGGATTATTAACTTTGATCGTCTTTCTGAGGTGTATGGAGTAATCCCATCTGAAATTATGTATGGAATGTTCAGAGGACTCTCTCCGGTTTATGTGAGTCCAATGATTAACCTGATTTCCCGTGCGCATGATGCAGAGTATGTTAAAAAGTGGCGGCAGATGGACAAGTGGACAAAAGACGCTGCATCGTTTTCAGGAGCAGCCTTCAAACAATTATTTAATGATTTATATAAAGATAACAAACTTCTCAAAGGCGGGCTTAAAATTGGTGGGAGAACAGTAGATTTAAAAAATATCACTTGCTCTTTCTATGTCTTCTCCACTTCAAGAGATACTTTGATCTTAGAGGAACAAAGTCTTCCTGTTATCGACATGGTATCTAGTAAAGATAAAACATACCAGGTTTTTGAAGGCGGCCATGTCTCATTAGCTTTAACAGGAAAGTTTGCCACATTTGCAGATAATTGGCTGTCTACACGTTCACAAGAAATTTAGGAATTTCACTCATAGATAGAGTTGTGTTTGGATAAATTATTAGCGGGAAGGATCAGTCCTTCCCGCTTTAAAATTCTTTAGGCAGTTTTTTGTTGATCAAGGAATTTTCGCAAGAGATTATTAAACCGATCTTTTGCTTCTAGTTTAGCAAGGTGACCAGTATTCCTCATAATAATAAATTCTGAATGTGGTATTAGCTTATGCATCCACAACTGAATCCATATAGGCAATATTGAGTCGTATTGTCCCCCAACAATTAGGGTGGGTACATTTATGATCGGAAGTAAGGTTAAATTATTAACCTCAAAGCATGCTAGCAGGGAGTCAATAAAAATACCACGTTTAGGTTGGAAAAACTTATCGAACTTTTCAACCGTTTCTTTATCCCAAGAGTAAAGTGCCATCCGTGCAGCAAATTCCGAGTGTTTTCCGGATGCTGATATGCGTTCCAGTTTTTCTTTTCGTGAATCAAATAATAAACCCTTTAGTTTTTTAGGGAAATAGTGGAATGAGCTTATTAATAGGAGTGTACGACAGCAGGTTGGATCCTGACGGTACATTTCCTGTGCAACGGCACCACCCATCGAGAGACCTAGAATGTGTGCGTTTTCAACTTCTAACTCCTCTAATAACCCAATTATGTCCGAAGCAAAATTTTGAATCGAAATTCCATCCGATTTATGGCATGCTCCATGACCGCGTAAATCGGGGATGATTAGCTCAAATTGGTCTGCTAATTCATATTGGTCTTCCCATCCTTCTTTAACTTCACCTAAACCATGGATTAAGACCAATGGTTCCCCCTTGCCTAAACGTAAATAAGGAACTCCCAATTTACTCATTTTTGCTTTTTCCATTTCACACCACCTTCTTATTTTTAATAGTCTATTACCAAATAAAGTAAATTGTAAACGCTGTTATATAACTTTTATTCATATTTATTTACTCGGTTGACAAAATATTACTTATAGGTGTAAAATACATATAGGGTGAGGTGATAAAGATATGGTGAATCAAGACAATCAAACAATTAATCCATCGAAAAATTTTGTGCTACCATTTATTTTATTGCTTCTTAGCAAGGTTTCACTTCATGGATACGAACTCAGCCAGAAGCTAGAGGCGTTTGGTTTTAAGACACTTGATCAAGGGAATTTATACAGATTATTAAGACAGCTTGAAAAGGAAGAGCTTCTATCTTCAGAATGGGATACGACTGGGAGTGGCCCTGCAAAAAGGAGATATTCAATAACTAAAGCTGGTATTACATACTTAAAAGGCTATGCCAATCAACTAGAATCCTACCAATCGTTATTGGATCAATTTTTCAAAATGTATTCAAGTTTCTTTGAGCTCTATATGCCTTCATTTCATAAGAAGGATCCAATAGAGAAAGTCAATAATAGTAAGAGGAGGAAAGACGATGGCACAGAAGAAAAGTGAAACGGTTCTATCTGCAGTAGAAACAATTAATCCATCAGCAGAGGAATCGGTAGCCGTAGGTTCATTTGTAAACACATTTTGGGATCAATTTGAGTTATCACGTGAACGTGCTGAACAGCTTCGGGAAAATAGGGAAGATGCATATATTAATGCATTAAGGGAAGTCATAAAGTTTAATAAGCAATTTAGGAAATCAGTTGGGAATTTGTATCAACAATCTAAAAAAACCAACAAGGAAATGGTTTCAGAACTGATGAATCAATTACCATTTGGTAAAGAGGAATCAAAGGAAGAAGAGGTTTCACCAATCGAACGAGAAGAGCTTAAGAACCAATTTGTTGAGGTTTCAGGTCAATTAGAGAAAATCGCGCTTACTCCAATTAAGTCGTTCGTTCATTTTGTTGATCAGATGGAAGATAATTTTGAAAAAAATGCAGAATCGGGTGTAGCTTTTGAGCGTAACCGTCGAAATGCGTGGCTTAAAGTAAGAAAGCATTATGTTAAATTAGCAAAAGATTCTCATTTGAATCTTGTTGAAAGAGGCAAGTCTGGCTTTAAAGAATTAATTAAAACTAATTAATTATTTTTATCAACTAAGGGGAAAATAGCAGTTTTGAAACTTAAACAGTGAACACATTATAAGGACCACCATCTCTTTTCACTAAAAAATAAGAGATGGTGGTCTTTTATTTTTGTACTTTTGTATGCAATTTCAAGTGAAAATTGAACACTTTGTTAAATGTCTTCCAATAAAAACCATTGAAATAGAAATTTAATTTTAATATTACTTTGTTGACAAATCTAGATGTTATACTATTAATTAAGAAAAGATTGGAAATATGCGGTGATTTGGATATTAAGAAGGCAGGGGAACTTAATTGAAAAAGAAGTTAATCGTACTAAGTACGACCATTATTATGGGGCTAGGAAGTGTATTCTCAATTTCAGCAGTGAATGCAAAAGCAGAGAACCTTAAAAAAATACACGATCAGCGTTCAGGTCTTCAAACGGACATCTCCAAAACATATCAGGAAATATTACAGATACAAAAAGAATATACAAAATTATCAGAACAAATCACTAGAGTTGAGTTGGCGATTAAAGATAATAATAAAATGATAGTTCAAACGGAAGAAAAAGTGAAGGAATCTCAGTTCGAAGTGAAGACCCTTCAACAGGATCTTACGACAATTCAAGAAAGAATCAATAAACGAAATGAATTATTAAAAAAACGTGCCTTATCCCTTCAAGTAAGTGGCAAGGTTAATTATATAGATGTAATCCTTGGAGCAACAGGTTTTAGTGACCTCGTGAGTCGACTTGGTGCCATTGCGACAATGGTGGAAGCAGACCAAGATCTTGTTACACAGCATATAGAGGACCAAAAGGAAATTGAAAAGAAACAATCTTCTGTAGTAAAAAAGCTAAATGATTTGCAAAATGTGAAAACAGAGCTTGTTGGAATGCAAGCCCAAATTTTAGAACAAAAAGAGCAAAATGATACACTAAAAGAAGAACTAAAATTAAAAGAGCAAGAAAAACTTACTATAATGGCAGATTTACAAATTAAAGATGGTACGCTTGCATCGAAAGAGGCACAAATAAATGGTAATACATACAAGGATAGTACTAATGAAACTAATAAGATTAATGTTTTAATACCTACTACCACAAATGAAACAACTAATATTGTTATCCACGCAGGTGATAAGTATATTGGGAATTCTGTTTATGTTTTTGGCGGGGGAAGAAATTCTTATGATGTTGAACATGGCAGATTTGATTGTTCTGGCTTTGTTGCCTGGGCCTTTAAACAGGCAGGAATTAATGTTGGAGCACATACAGATATTTTAAAAAATACTGGAAAAAGAGTATCAATTAGTGAAGCACAACCTGGTGATCTAGTATTCTTTGATACTTATAAGATTGATGGGCATGTTGGAATTTATCTTGGTGGAGGTAAATTCATTGGTTCACAAAGCTCAACAGGGATTGCGATTGCGGATCTAACGAGCGGTTTCTATAAAAAGAAATTTAATGGACGTGTAATGAGAATTATCAGCGACACACCATAAAAAATAAGCGATGCTGTCGATGCATCGCTTATTTTTTATGGTGTGCTGCTTATTAATTGCTGTAGATATGTTTTCATTTGAAGCATTTTTGACGTTTGGAAAAAGTAAATGAAACTATTATCTGTTCTTTTCGTTATATATAATATAAATGCCAATAAAAAGATATTGCTATAAAGTTAGTTTATCAGTAGAATAATTAGGTTATAATTCATCATGATTTACGATACTGACGCAATAGTTAGGAGAAACCCACAACATGGAAGTACTTATGATTATTAAAGCTATTTTGCTTGGATTAGTAGAAGGATTAACAGAATTTGCACCAGTTTCTTCAACGGGTCACATGATTATTGTTGATGATATGTGGCTGCGATCTGAAACGTTTTTGACACAACAAGGAGCTAATACGTTTAAAATCGTGATCCAGCTTGGTTCGATTCTTGCGGTTGTCGTTACATTTAAAGATCGATTTATTGATCTATTGGGGCTAGGTCGTATCAACAGGCTAACAGGTTCGGGACAAGGACGTCTTAAATTAACCCAGGTTTTAGTTGGATTAATCCCTGCGGGTGTATTAGGTGTCCTTTTTGATGACTATATTGACGAACACTTATTTTCAACATCAACGGTTTTGATAGGATTGGTCATTGGTGCTCTTTTAATGATTATTGCAGATATTATTGGTCCAAAACAGCCGAAAACGCAAACGGTTGATCAAATTTCCTACCGACAAGCCCTGGCTGTTGGTCTATTTCAATGTTTCTCCCTTTGGCCTGGTTTCTCTCGGTCAGGTTCAACCATCTCGGGAGGGGTATTGATGGGGATGAGCCACAAAGCAGCAGCCGATTTTACTTTTATTATGGCCGTGCCAATTATGGCAGGTGCAAGTTTTCTGTCCTTATTAAAGAATTGGGAATATATGACGATGGATGCCTTACCAATCTTCATTGCAGGATTTATCAGTGCCTTTGTTTTTGCTTTACTGTCTATTCGCTTTTTCTTAAAGCTTATTAATAAAATAAAACTTTTGCCGTTTGCCATTTATCGAATTGTATTAGCGCTCATTCTGTATATTGTATTCTTTTAAATTAGACAGCTTACTAAACGTGAGCTGTATTTTTTTATAAAAAAATTAAATTTTGTCTAAAATGTGACAAAACTAACGGTATATTTCTTAGGAATGGGATAAACTTGATTTAATAAGGAAGGGAGGGTAAAATTTGCTAATTATTCCGACTTATTTAGGTTTATGGCTTCTGCAAATTTTATGTTTTTTAATTCCAATGGTTTTATGCCGATCCTATTTTCGCAAGACGTTCCATTATAAAAAATTCAAAAGGATAAGTTTAATTGTATTGAATGGACTATCAATCATTATCTTCCTTTCTTTCCCAATTTTAATTTCTGATAGCACTCAATTAGCATTTCGGATTATATCGATGATAGTTGTATTTATTTTAAACTATATAACCCTTTCACTTGTTATTTATCTTCTGAATTACTTTATAGAAATGAATGTGATGAGCAAAAAAGTGATCCAGTTTGAAAAAAATCATACGATTAATCATTTGCTTATCAATAATTCACAGCAAATGTTACCGCCATTAAAATCGGCAACTTGTTATTTGGATTTACTTGCAAAAGAGCCGTTAACAAAACAACAGTCATTTAATCTAATCCAAGCAAAAAATGAATTAAAACAAGTGGAATATGGTTTAGATCATTATCATCCCTATTTAAATGAAAAGTGGAATGAACAAAGGGAAATGAGTTTTATGAAAGAATTGCAAGACGTTGTTCATTTAATGAAATCCTATGCTCAAATGTATCAAGTGGAGCTTTTATTCACATCTACAGTTAAGGAGGATGTTTCCATAATGGGTGATCCCGAGATGTTACGGTTTGCCCTATTGAATATTATTAAAAATGGGGTAGAGGCCTGTTCGCCAAAAGGTTGTGTCAATATCTCACTTCATGAAATGATTAAAGATGTTTTTATTGTAATCGAGGATAATGGAAATGGTATACCGAAGCATGTTATCAGACAAATAGGAAAACCGCTAACCTCTGGTAAATTGAACGGGTCAGGATTGGGACTAGCATCCACTTATAAAATAACAGAATCTATGGGTGGCCGAGTGGAGGTTGCATCACATTTAAATAAAGGGACGATATTTAGCCTTTATTTCCCGAAATGGGTATCTATAGAAGGGTAATAGCTAAACTGGTAGTGAAGAAAAGGATTTCTTTGCTGCCAGTTTTTTGTTTATTTACTTATAAAAAAATAATTAGGTAGGAACCTATTTAGAAATAATTAGTCACTTACCTGTTTTTCATAAGAAAGCAGCCTATACCATAATCACTAAATAGAATAATTTAAAATAGGGGATTGCTTAAATGGGAACGAAGGGAGGGAAAGACATGGAAAAAGGACGGTGTGAAAAGCACTGTTTATGTAATGAAATGGAAGAGTTGCTTGAAGAGCAACAAAGATTATCTTTAGAAGATTTTCGATTTGTTTGCGATAAAATTGGATATGATACCATTCCATTTGTCCTCTCTAATGATAAATGTGCATTTGAAGTATTCGGGCGAACGAAGAGTGGTATATTTTTTACTACTCAAGTATTTAGATTAGAAAGCCTTGATACAAGGAATTGCTGTGCGAAGCTTTCGATGCTTATACCTGTTGATATAGATGGTATTCCGATTGATCTCTGTGACGAAGTGTTTTCATTAGTAAGAACAAATAACTGTATATTAGTTGATCTATCCTGTTTTTGCAGTATTCAACCTTTATCCCCCAAATTGGTTAATCGGGAACTGCCCATCGTTGAACCAAAATGTTAATAAAAAGAGGAGGTTAGGGTCTGATCAGGAAGTAAAAATAGACCCTAATCGAGTTCTTCACACAAATCTGGAAAGTCAGTGATAATTCCTTCGACATGTAGTTTTTTTAACGTCATTACTTCATTCTTTTTTTTAACGGTCCAAATAATCGTTTTTAATCCATGTTGATGAATCCTTTTAATAAGTCTTTTATTAACCATCGTTATTTTGGGATTTACATAAGAAACATAGCTAGTAAATGATCTTAAGTCCTTGTTCGTAATCATTTTTACTCCCGCATTCTTTACTAATACTCCAATCGGAATGGAGGGAAGCAGTTCATGAAAACGTTTAAGTGAATCTCGGTCAAAGGATTGAACAATCATTTGATTATCCCCAGTTGTTAATTTCCTTTTGATTAGTTCCTCGGCAGTCTTTTCCACAATTTGCGGATATAGTGATGGTTTTTTTAATTCAAGTAAAATTCCAACTTTCCCTGCAAACTCATCAAGAAACTCAGAGAGGGAAGGGATTTTCTCCCCGGCAAATTTAAAATCGAACCAACTTCCTGCATCAAGGTTTTGAATTTCCTTTAAGGTGTAATCCTTTACCTTCCCCTTTCCATTCGTTGTCCTGTTGACAGTGGTATCATGAATCACGACCAATTCCCCATCTTTTGTCATTTGGACGTCAATTTCAAGATAATCTACACCTAAGTCTATGGCTTTGTTAAAAGAAGCAAATGTATTTTCTGGGCAGTATCCTGCTGCACCTCTATGACCAATTTTTAACGGACTATGTTTCTCTCCTTTTAAACTTAAACGTGTAATCACTCGAAAAGTTACCATGAATATCAAAAACAAAAGGGTTACGATATTCCTCAAGTTAGGGACTCCTATCTACATTTGGATGTGAACATGTTATGAAAAACAGTAGCAATTGTCAATCAAATGCCAAGAATTTAATAAAAATGAATTCAACTAGAACGTATTTTTCTATTTTAATACTTAATTTTAGTGGAAAAGAATGGGCTTCTTCTTTTTTCCAAAACTGGGTAATTTGGATATGTGTCTATCGCACATTTTTATCTGTGTGAATAGGATATATGGAAATCAGAAAAAGGAGGTAATGTAAATGTCTGGTGCAGTTGGTGGCTACGGCGGCGGATTTGCCCTACTAGTCGTTTTATTTATTTTGTTAATCATTATTGGGGCTTCATGGTGCTACTAAGCTTTTCAAGTTAAGATAAAAAGGAGGTCATGAAAATGTTTGGATACGGTGGATTTGGTGGCTGTGGATATGGATACGGATATGGCGGCGGCTGCGGTTACGGTGGCGGCTTCGCTTTAATCGTAGTATTATTTATTCTCTTGATTATTGTAGGTGCAGCCTGTTTTAGATAATAACATTAAATTGAGAACCCGCTTGGTTAATCAAGCGGGTTCTCTTGTGCAAAATTATTGGCTCGTTTCCATTTACTAAATGCATCAAGCTCGCTGGAAATTTTCTTTACGGTAAAGCCAATCAAAGCAGCGTCATCTAAAATGCCAAGCCCAATTATGAAATCAGGTACCAAATCAAGTGGTGAAACAAAATAAAGCAAAGTTCCAACAACGGTAAGGATGGTACTTGGAGAGACATTTTTATATTCGCCCTTTGTATAAGCCTTAACAAGATCAAAAAATAATTGCAGTTTTTCCCATACTTCTTCTAAATTTTGTTTTTTATTATTCGCCATTTTTATTGCTCTATTTAATAAGCCCTGTGTTTTTTGCTGATCGCCAATGTAATCTTTAGCTTTGTCACTATATTTATGCTGCTCTTTTTCAAAAATCATATGACTGCCTAACATTATACCCACTTCCTTTTTGTGAACTACAATTAGTGTTCCACCAAATTAAAAAACCATGAAATAATAAATCGCAAATAAAAATAAAACCAGGCGCTAGAACCTGGTTTTCTATTACTATATTAAACAATCTTTTCACTTAAATTAGTCTTCTTTCCCCAAACAATCTCTTCGATTTCGGAGCCTTCAAGTGTTTCTTTTTTTAATAATGCTTCAACTAAATGTTGGTATTGATCATGATAGCTTTTCATGAGATTTTCTGCTTTTTCTAACGCTTTTCCAAATAGATCTTTCATTTTTTCTTCTTTATCCTGTTTATTGAAAGTCAAGCTGAAACCTTCCTCAAGCATTCCGGAATCCACCATCTGCTCAATCATTTGTTTTGCTTGTCCAACATCGCCGCTTACACCGATGCTATGTTCACCCAGATGCATTCTTTCGGCAACTCCGCCTGCTAAGACCATTGCCACACGCTCTAGTAAATCACTGGTTGTCGAAAGCTGCATTTCCTTTGGAATGGGTGCAACATACCCCAATGCCTCTCCGCGAGGGATTATTGTAGCTTTCCTTACAGAACCTGGCTTTGTTAAAGAGGCTACAATGGCATGTCCTGCTTCATGGATGGCAACTCTTCGCTTTGTTTCAAGGTCTTGCAATGAACGGGAAGTACTCCCCAAAATGGTTCTATCAAGGGCGTAGTCAAGATCTTGCTTCTTAATCATATCCTGTCCGTTCCGAACAGCTCTTCTACTGGCCGTTTCAAAAAGGGATTGAAGTTCTGCACCGGAAAAACCAGAGGTGCTTTCTGCCAATGCATCTAATTGTGGAAGTACATCGGATGCAAAGGATTTCCCTTTCGCATGAATAGTAATAATTTCTCTTCTTCCCTTTGTATCGGGAAGCGGTACCTGGAAGGAGAAGTCAATCCTTCCAGGTCGAAGAAAAGCTTCATCGAGCAAATCTTTTCTATTGGTTGCAGCAATAAATAGAATTCCATCATTAGAATGTCCGCCATCCAACTGTACAAGTAACTCAGTTAATGTTTTTTCTGCTTCCTCGCCGCCATGGGCCTTTCTTTTAGCAGCAAGAGCATCCACTTCATCGATGAAAATAACAGCGGGGCTTTGTTTTCTTGCTGTTTTGAACAAGGAACGGACCCGGCTTGCCCCTACACCAATAAACATTTCATTAAAAGCTGATCCACTGGCTGTGAAAAATGAAGCATTTAGTTCACGAGCAATTGCTTGAGCAAGCAAGGTTTTGCCAGTTCCGGGAGGCCCGTACAGCAAAATTCCTTTTGGTGGTTTAATCCCCAACTTTATTGCTCGTTCCGGTTCTTTTAGGGTTGTGAGGGTTTGTAAGATTTCTTCCTTCATTTCGTCCCCGAGGCCACCTACATCTTTTAAACTAATTTGTGGAAGTGGTCGAGCATTTGCCACACTATTTTTCATTGAATTATTTAGACCAAAGCCGCCTTTTGTTTTTTGAAGTGCAAGGGCAGCTCCAACAAGCAAGAGAATAACGCCGCCCAAAATCCACTTCCCATAGCGACTGCTTGTTGAATACGAATAATCAATATTATATTTACCAACTAGCCTGTCAATCATTTGGCTCTCTGGAGGGACATGAGACACGTATTCTGATTCTCCAATTTTAATATAGAGTTTACCGTTCGCCTGTTCATCTAATAGGACTGTTTTTCCATTTTGCTCCTGAATTGTTTTTTCAACAGAGGAAAATGGAATAGATATTTCATTATTTGTTGTTTGAACGATCCAGATAATGCCTGCAATTACTAATATGAACGCTGCAATGTGCGGAATAAATTTAGATACTTTTCTTATACTTTGATTCAATGCATTCATCTCCTTCAACAGAGTCATACTCTATTATAAAGGGATTTCCAGAAAAATGGATGTGGGAATTAGTGGGAAACTCAAATGCCTTCATCAAAAAAAATACACCAGCGCGGTTAGGGAAAAATGCTGGTGTGGGCTAGAAGGGCTATGATAATAAACGAAGATGTGGAATGATTGGCAGTAATACACTTTGAGCAATTGCGCCGATACTCGCACCGATACATGATTCTTTATTCCATCTAAAAACATGAACTTTTTCATCTTTTCCTTCATACAAAAATAATAATTGTGCGTCTTCTTCTGCAATGCCAATTTTATTAAAAGGAATCTTATTCTCATTGAGAACAATTTCAAATGCTTTATGCAAAAAATTTAAAGTCTGCTGATCAATTTTAGTAATCTCCAAGACATGTACCTCCGTTGTGGTTATGTATTTACGGTACTTATTTTCCTCATTACCGCTTTCTTTCATTATATTCTTTATGCCCATGTGTTTAAAGAAATATTGCAAAGTTTCCGTTTGAGAGATAAGATTGAAGTTATGGACAAAAATATTTATTGTCAAAAGAGAGGAAAACGAAATGGGTAACAATTTTAAAGAAGATGTATTGTCACGCCGGACATTTGCGATTATTTCCCATCCGGATGCCGGAAAAACCACGCTGACTGAAAAATTACTATTATTCGGCGGTGCCATTCGTGATGCAGGTACTGTTAAGGCGAAGAAAACGGGAAAGTTTGCAACAAGTGACTGGATGGAAATAGAAAAACAGCGGGGTATTTCCGTAACCTCCAGTGTAATGCAATTTGACTATGATGGATTTCGAGTGAATATTTTGGATACTCCTGGGCACCAGGATTTCAGTGAAGATACGTACCGCACCTTAATGGCTGTTGATAGTGCTGTGATGATTGTCGATGCTGCAAAAGGGATCGAGGCGCAAACACTCAAGCTTTTTAAAGTATGCCGAATGCGCGGTATTCCGATTTTTACATTTATGAATAAACTCGATCGCCAAGGCAAGCCGCCGCTTGAACTTTTGGCTGAATTAGAAGAGGTTCTCGGCATTGAATCCTATCCAATGAACTGGCCAATCGGTATGGGAAAAGAATTCCTTGGTATTTATGATCGATTTAACAATCGGGTGGAACAGTTCCGTGTCGAGGATAGTGAACGATTTATTCCACTCAATGAAGATGGAGAAATTGCTGGGGAACATCCCTTAAAAACGTCAGGACTGTATGATCAAACACTTGATGAAATTATGCTGCTTAATGAGGCTGGAAATGAATTTTCAGCTGAAAAGATAGCCGCAGGTAACCTAACACCTGTATTCTTTGGGAGTGCCTTAACTGCCTTTGGTGTTCAGACCTTTCTTGAGTCCTACTTGGAATTTGCTCCGGCGCCAAAGGCACGTAATTCATCCGTTGGGAAAATTGATCCGTTAGGGGAACAATTTTCTGGCTTTGTCTTTAAAATTCAGGCCAATATGAATCCTGCACACCGAGACAGAATTGCATTTGTGCGTGTCTGTTCCGGGAAATTTGAGCGTGGTATGACAGTGAATATTCCTCGCTTAAATAAACAAATAAAGCTTTCCCAATCGACATCCTTTATGGCTGAAGAACGAAGCACAGTGGATGAGGCGGTCAGTGGTGATATTATTGGTTTGTATGACACCGGCACTTATCAAATAGGAGATACTTTAACATCTGGGAAGGATGACTTTCAATATGAAAGGCTGCCGCAGTTTACACCAGAATTGTATGTTAGAGTTTCAGCCAAAAACGTAATGAAGCAAAAATCCTTTTATAAAGGAATTCAGCAACTCGTCCAAGAAGGTGCAATCCAGCTTTATAAAACCATTAAAACCGATGACTATTTATTAGGTGCAGTTGGTCAATTGCAGTTTGAGGTTTTTGAGCATCGAATGAGAAATGAGTATAATGCTGAAGTATTAATGGAACGAATGGGCTCTAAAATAGCACGCTGGGTAGAAGGTGAAACGGTGGATGAAAATTTATCTAGTTCCCGGTCACTTCTAGTCAAAGACCGTTTTGACCAATATGTATTTTTGTTTGAAAACGACTTTGCGCTCAGATGGTTCCAGGAGAAAAATCCAACGGTCAAACTCTATAATCCAATGGATCAGGAAGCATAGAAAGAAGACGGGATTGAAACCCGTCTTCTTTTAAAATAACATTAAACAGAAAATTCAGGCTAATTACCCATGGACGAATCTTTTCATGGGACTTTACAATGGTTACAATCGTCTAGTTATAGACTAAGGAGGAGATACGTTGGAAAAAGGGTATTTTTTTACTGGTTTTCCCGGTTTTATTTGTAACCAATTGATTCGTGAAGTCCTAAAAAGAAATCACTTCAATGGAACTGTTTATGTTCTTGTCCTGCCTGAAATGGTGGAGAAGGCAAATAAAGAACGAACGGCTATTATTTCAGAATATAGGTTAGAGGTGTCTTCCTTCAAAATTATTATTGGGGATATCACTAAACCATACCTTGCGATTACACCAGAGGAAAATCAGGAATTACAGCAAAAAGTTACACATGTTTACCATCTAGCCGCGATCTATGATTTAGCTGTTCCTAGAGAAATTGCTTATAAAGTCAATGTTAAAGGTACAGAAAACGTAAATGAGTGGGTGAAAAAGTTACCAAACATAGAAAGATATATTTATTTTAGTACAGCGTATGTTGTTGGAAATAGAGAAGGGACTCTATATGAAACGGAACTCATCGCTCCGGAGAGTTTTAAAAATCACTATGAAGAAACAAAATATAAAGCAGAAGTTTTAGTGGATAAACTAAAAGATGAGGTACCTATTACCATTATCCGTCCTGGGATTGTCAAAGGTCACTCCCATACAGGTGAAACCATTAAATTTGATGGGCCGTATTTTATTATGAACTTTTTAGATCGATTAAAATTTCTCCCGCTTATACCCCGACTTGGAAAAGGTGAAGCCTATGTAAACCTTGTTCCAATTGACTATATTATTCAAGCAACTACTTATCTGAGCCATTTAGACAAAGCTGCTGGAAAGACCTATCATCTAACAGACCCCCACCCCTACCGTGCTTCTGAAATATATGAAATAATGATGAAAGAATTACTGAACAAACAGCCAAAAGGAATGATTCCGCTAACCCTAGGTAAATGGTTCTTATCCATTAAACCGATGAGAAAATATCTTAGGGTGGAGAAAGAAGCTTTAGATTATTTTACTTGGAAAGGGCACTATGATTGCAAACAGACCGTATCTGATTTAGAGGGTTCAGGGATAACCTGTCCTGACTTTAAAGATGGGATTAAGCCTATGACAGCTTTTTACATCAAACAAAAGGATAACCCAACCTATCAAATAAACATTTTATAATAAAGGGGTGACGACTTATTGTTGCAATTCAAGAAAAACTAACGGTGATAGCTCCCGCAACAGGAAAACAAATCGGGGAAATTGCGGAAACACCGATCAGTAAAGTTGACAGCTTTTATGAAAGGGGAAAAGGGGCTTTTCAACAGTGGAGTAATCTGACTTTTTCAGACCGAGCGAGCTATCTTTTGAAGCTTAAAGAGATTATTGTTGAACAGATGGAGGAAATAGGGAAAATTATCGCGGAGGACAGTGGTAAAGTAGTCACGGAAGCACTGGTTGCTGATATTATGCCAACCCTTGACGCTATTGATCATATTGTTAGGCATGGCAAAAAACATCTTCGTCGCCAGAAAGTAAAAACACCCCTATTATTGATTGGTAAAAAATCGTTTATTGAATATATGCCAAGAGGTGTTGTGTTAATTATTTCACCCTGGAATTATCCAATGCAACTGGCGATGGTCCCCATGCTCAGTGCTTTGGCGGCAGGAAATACGGTGATTCTAAAACCATCGGAAGTAACTCCCCTAGTCGGAAAATGTATTGAGGAGCTATTTGAGAAAGCAGGCTTACCAGAGGGGGTCGTGCAAGTAGCCCATGGCGGAAAAGAGGTAGGGGCAGCATTTACAAATGGAAAACCGGATTATATCTTTTTTACAGGGTCCGTTAGAACCGGAAAAATTATTCAGCAGGTTGCTGCAGAGAACCTAATTCCGACAACGCTTGAGCTTGGCGGGAAGGACCCGATGATTGTGTTTGCTGACGCTCATTTAGAAAGAGCCGCAAAAGGAGCGGCATGGGCTGCATTTACCAACAGCGGTCAGGTATGTATGAGTGCAGAACGGCTATATGTTGAAAAAACAATCTTTCCACAGTTCCTTGCCTTATTAAAAAAAGAAATCAAGAATCTTAAACAGGGAAATGATCAAAATTCAGATGTTGGTTCGATGACGTTCCCGGCACAATTACAAATCGTTAAAGACCAGCTTGAAGATGCTCTAAGTAAAGGCGCACGACTAGAAACAGGGCTCCCACCTGAGAGGTGGGCAAACGGAATGTATTTACCATTAACTGTCGTAACAAATGTAAATCATCAAATGAAAATTATTCAGGAAGAATCTTTTGGGCCGCTTCTTCCTGTCTTGCCTTTTGATAATGAAGAGGAAGCGATAGGTCTCGCAAACGATACAGTTTACGGATTAAATGCCAGCGTATGGACAAATGATAAAGAAAAAGCAAGAAGGGTAGCCTCAAAGCTTATATCTGGTGCAGTTGTTATTAATGACGCAATTATTAGTATTGCAAATCATGGTCTTCCTTTTGGAGGTGCTAAACAAAGTGGAATTGGAAGATACCATGGGGATGCAGGCTTAAGAATTTTTTGCCACGAAAAAGCAATTGTTGAGGATAACGGTCGAAAAAAAAGTGAAATACATTGGTATCCCTATTCTGACAAATTTCCGTTATTTCTACAACTTTTTAAGAGTTATTTCCAGAAAAATCGAGATTGGGTTGGGTTTGTAAAAAACTACTTACGCATCTTAAAAAAGAATTAAGTTGTTGGGAAAAATATTTATTTTTCGATATTTTTAGGCATAGACTGGATAAGCTAAGATGAGGTGTTTTTTTAGCTTACCAAAAATATGCCTGAGAAGCGGGATTATAATGAAAAAAATGAGCAAACTCGAAGCCGTTTTATGGAATATTGCTTTTCCTGGTTTTAGTCAATTACTATTGGGTCAGTATATCAAGGGGATATTGTTTGTTACCTTAGAGGTAACAATAAATGTTTATAGTCGTTTTAACACAGCGATTATGTACAGCTTTCTAGGTGAAATTGAGCAGGCAGAAGCGGTTATTAACTATCAATGGCTTATGTTTTATCCATGTGTCTACATGTTTTCTATGTGGGATGGTTACCGTTCTGTCATGCCGGATAATGAAAAATATTCGTTTTTACCATTTGTCTTTTGTGCCTACTTTGTTACGGTGGGGTTAATGGTATCTCCTAAAGTGACGATTTTTCATATACATCCCGGTCCTATATTTTTACCGATGTTATTTTTAATTCCCGGTTTACTTATTGGTTTTTTGATTCAATCGATCTTGTTTTTAAAGGACAAAAATTAATATTTTTAATATAAAAGCTTCAAATCAGGTTATTCTGATTTGAAGCTTTTATATTGGGAAAAAATTTTTTATAAGAACCCCCACAAACTGATTAAGAAGAAACGTAACTATGTAGAGAAAAAAGCATTCGCCAAAACTCATGGACTCAATTACGACACTCGTATGTTATAATTGGTCGAATAGAGGTGAGCGAATGCTAAGTTTATTGTTTATGGCCAAAAAGAAAAAGCGAACTTTGGAAGAAACCGTACTCTTAATTCAACAAGGTGATCAATATCTACTGGATGAAATAATCCGTGCATATAAGCCATTTATTGCAAAAACAGTGTCTTCTGTATGTAGACGATATATTTATGAATCCGATGATGAATTTAGCATTGGTCTCATCGCATTTAACGAGGCGATAGAGAAATATTCAACGGAGCGCGGCAGCTCTCTATTGAGTTTTTCCGAAGTCATAATCAAACGAAGAGTTATTGACTATATTCGTAAACAGTCCAAAAATCAACATTTAAGTTTTGACTTAACTGATGAAAAGAACGACGAAGAATCAGCAGGATCAATCATCGTTAACGAGCTCTCATTAGATGAGTACAATAAAAAAAATGATGAGCAATTGAGAAAAGATGAGATTCTTCACTTTCAAAAACTATTAACTTCCTTTGATTTAAATTTTAGTGACTTGGTTGAGAATTCACCAAAGCACTTCGATGCCCGAAAAAGTGCAATTTTAACAGCTAAAATGTTAGTGGATAATCAGGAGCTGAAAGAAATGTTATTTACTAACAAACGTCTTCCAATTAAGCAATTAGAAACCATGGTAGATGTCAGCAGAAAGACAATTGAACGAAACAGAAAATACATTATTGCAATTGCACTTATTTTAGCTAGTGATTATGTCTACATGAAAGATTATATAAAGGGGGTGCTTGAAACATGAAAAAGGGAATTGTTATGGAAATTGATGATGCATGCCTTACGCTTTTAACCCCTGAAGGTGAATTTTTGCATGCAAGGAGACAAAATCAGCCATATCTAATTGGTGAAGAGATACACTTTTTTCCAATGGAAAGTGTTAAAACTAATAAATATAATACAGTAATAAATATTCTTAAATTAAAACCAGTTTGGGCTTTAATGGCTGCATTATTGATCTTCCTTGGTTCGTTTTTTCCAATGTATCAAAATAATAAGGCATATGCATATATGTCTATTGATGTAAATCCAAGCATTGAGCTAGGTATAAATAAGAAAATGCAGGTTGTAGAGATAACTGGTTATAACAAGGAAGGAAAACAAATTATTTCTCAATTGAATAAATGGAGGAATAAGGATGTTTCAAAATTAGCTCAATCTATTTTAGCTGAAATGAAAGAGGAAGGCTTCTTTAAGACACAGGAACACGTTATTATTTCCACAGTACGGACGAAAGAATCTGATGATAGGATTGAAAAAAAGCTTCTAGAGAACATTGAAGAAATTAAAGCGTCAGTAAATAAAGAAAAGCTAGAGCTTACAGTGTTAAAAGCATCTGAAAGTGAAATGAATAAAGCTCATAAACTTGGAATAACGACTGGAAAATACCAGGAAAATAAAATCCAGGGAAATTTAATTAAAAAGGCGAAGACTAAAGCTGTAGAGGAAAAAACGGAGCATAGAGCCGTACTAAAGAATCCAGCAGGCAAAATTCCTCCGGGGCAATTCAAAAAGCAATCAGACCATAAAGCCATTCAAAACAAAGGGATTTCTGAAAATAAAAGGATAACCGAAAAAATTAGGTTGAATGGAAAATTAAAGTCACAAGGACAACCAAAAAAGGTTGAAGCGGCTGAACTTAAAAAGAAACTACCACAGCACCAAAAACAAAATAATCAAAGGGAAAAACCTTCTGAGAATAAAAAAACCACAAGAAACGAAAATCATAAAGAGAAAGTCAATCTAAAGGGGAACAGCAAAAAAGTCGGGGACCCTAAAACTAAAGACAAGAAAAAAGACATGCAAAAAGATAAGCAACAAGACAAGCAAAAAGACAAGGTTAATGTAAGAGACAAAAATATGGAGTATAGTCCCCAAAAACCTCATAGAAAATATAATTAATCAAAAAGAATAAATAAAGTCCGGATTTAATCCGGACTTTTCTCCATTTTTATTTAGTTATTTTTGTGAGGATTGTCCAGAAAGTTGTGCTTGTGCTTGTTGTACAAGGCGTTTTGTAATTTCGCCGCCTACAGATCCGTTTGCTCTTGAAACTGTATCAGACCCTAAATTAACGCCGAATTCTTGGGCGATTTCGTATTTTACCTGATCCAAATATTGTTCAATTCCAGGCACTAACAACTTGTTACTGCTATTGGCCATTTTATTCAACTCCTTATTTTAGGTACAGAGAATTTGTTCCCTGTATAAGTATTATGAATTTATTTTAGTGATTTATAAGTGGTAATGTTTTTCGGTATTGGATATTAATTATTTCATACATAATAAAAAAAGAGCCCTTCGGCTCCTTTTTCCTTACTTTTTCACTGCTTCTAATAACAGGTCAACAATGTGAATGCCTCTCATTTTCTTTGAGAGTCCTTCTTTTTCTATCCCAACCTTCATTTGCAATAAGCAGCCGGGATTAGCTGTGACAATAGTTGCTGCTTGTGTGTCTTTTGCTTGTACCATTTTGTAATCAAGCATTTTCATCGACATTTCTGACTCGATAATATTATATATCCCTGCTGAACCACAGCAGCGGTCGGCATCTTTCATTTCCACATACTCTGCTCCCTTAATAGACTGAAGCAATAGTCTAGGGGCAGAAGCTGTTTTCATCACGTTACGTAAGTGGCATGAATCCTGATAAGTTATGATCTGTGAAGAAAGCTCGAGCTTTACCCTCTTATGGAAATTAACAGAAACTAAAATTTCTGAGACATCTTGAATTTTTTCTGTAAATTTCTTGGCTCGTTCACTCCAAACAGGATCATCCTTTAGAATGTGATCATAACCAAGTAAAAAGGCGCCACATCCGCCTGCATTTGTAATAATAAAATCAACATTTAAGTCTTCAAAGGCCTGGATGTTTCTTTTTGCCAGCTCCTTAGAACCACCTTTTTCACCATAATGACCATGCAGGGCACCACAGCATGTTTGGTCCTCTGGAATGACAATTTCACAACCAGCCAGTTGAAGTAACTTAATGGTTGCATCATTTGTTTTCATAAACATTGAATCCATTAAGCAGCCGCTAAAAAAAGCAACACGATGTGTTTGTTTTCCAATAGGCTCTACATGTACTGGCCTATTTTTCATTTCCTTCATAGTTGCTACTTCTGGCAGGACTTTTTCCATTAATGCTAAATGCTCAGGCAAAATACCTAAAAATCCGATTTTTCGTGCAATAGATTGTAATCCTGACCGTTGGTAAAATCCAATAAGCCCTGTAACATTTTTCATACGATTTGGATGTGGAAACAATCCCTCAAATACAGTTTTTCGCACAATACGAGTCGGCAATGAGTATTTCTTATTTTGACTGACAATATCACGTGCTTCTTCAAGCATATGGCCATACTTTACTCCAGATGGGCAAACTGTTTCACATGCCACGCAGCCTAGACATAAGTTAAGCGATCGCTCAAAATCTTCATCTGGTTCAATTAGTCCATCAACAACTCCCTTCATTAAGGCGATTCTTCCTCGAGGTGAGTGAGATTCTTTGTAGCCTGATTCAATATAGGTTGGGCATGCAGGTAAACAAAATCCACAACGCATGCAATTTAATAGGTCATCTTCATTCATTCTCTCTTTAAACTGTTCTTGGATGATTTCCTTCTCTTTCACTGTTGTCATTTTGTAACCACCACGCGCTTCCTGTCCTCTTTTGCAAAGACTTTACCAGGGTTCATAATATTATTAGGATCCAATGCCTGTTTGATTGCCTTCATTACAGCAATGCCTTCTTTGCCAAGCTTTAATTCTAGGTAGGGGGCTTTCATCACACCGACACCGTGCTCACCAGTAATAGTTCCACCTAACTCGACTGCTTTTTCAAAGATTTCAGCAAATGCCATCTCCACACGTTCCATTTCCTCATGATTTCTTGAATCAGTTGGGCAGGTTGGATGGAGATTTCCGTCACCAGCATGGCCAAAGGTACAGATTTGCAATTTATATTTATCAGCTATTTCATTGATGGCTCTTACCATTTTCGCTAGTTCAGATCTCGGGACAGTAGCATCTTCAAGTACAGTGGTTGGCTTAAGCCGTGCCAGAGCTGAAAGAGCGGTTCGTCTTGCAGCCGCTAAGGCAAGTGCTTCTTCATCAGTAGAGGCAACTTGGACGGAGACCGCACCTTCTTCCTTACAAACCTCGATGATTTTTTCAATATCACGGTCGACTACTTCAGGTGAGCCATCTTGTTCAATTAATAGGACAGCCTTTGCGTCCGTAGGTAGGCCGATTTTTGAATAGTCTTCAACTACCCTAATCGTAGGCTGGTCAAGAAATTCGAGGGTGATAGGAATAATTTTATTAGCAATAATCTTGGAAACGGTTTTGGCCGCGGCCTCCAGGTCCTGATATAAGGCAAGCATCGTCTTTTTTGTTTCTGGCATAGGAATTAGTTTTAAGATAGCTTCAGTGATAATACCAAGTGTCCCTTCTGAGCCAACCATTAAACGTGTGAGATCATAACCAGCCACATCTTTTGCCAGTTTCCCTCCTGTTTTGATGATATCACCATTTGGCATGACAACCTCAAGACCGATTACATAGTCACGGGTGACACCATATTTAAGTCCACGCAATCCGCCGGCGTTTTCATTAATAGTTCCACCAATTGTGGCAATTTTCATTGAACCTGGATCAGGTGGATAGAAAAGTCCTCTTGCGGAGGCGGCATTCGCCACGTCAACTAAAATGACCCCTGGCTGGACAGTAATGGTTAAATTTTCCTCATCAAGATCAAGGATTTTGTTCATATATTTGAAAAGAATGACAACTCCACCTTCAGTCGGGCAGGTTCCTCCACATAAATTTGTTCCCGAACCCCGTGGAACAATGGGCACTTTATATTGATTACATACCTTAACAATTTCAGAGACTTCCTTTGTATTTCTTGGACTGACAACGGCATCCGGCATGGATTGCAAATTTGGTGTTGAATCATAGGAATAAACCAGTCTTTCAGTTTTGGCATCATCAAAATTTTCCTTCGAAACAATAGCTACTAACTTTTCCTTCACAACTTTGGAAAGCATTCTGTTTCCCCCATTCATTGGTTACGCTTACAAGTTTCTTCACACTGTTTTTAAATTTTTTACCTAATTAAAGTATAAAAAAAACAGGCATCAGCCTGCTATGGATAAACATCTAAAAAAAGTCACTTATAATTTATTATTTTTGTTTGTTCATCTAAAAATAGAATCCCTAGGTAGAGGATCACTAGATCATGAATATTATTTGATTTTAATTGTGTTAATTCCTCAACTTTTTTTAAGCGGTAATGAAGGGTGTTAATATGTATATGTAATTGATTAGACGTATTTTTTAATGAATGGTTTTGCTTAAATAATTCCTTTAAAGTTTCAAGGAGTTCTTTTTCCTTCAGAAGGGGTCCAATTGTTCTCATTACAAAATCAGCTTTTGTTTTTGGGTTGATGTCTTCGGAAATCATTTCAAGGGTTAGATCTTCATCAAAGGTGATCGTGTTATTTAATTTGGCAATTTTCAATGATTTTTCTGCTTGGCGATAAGAATTGCTAATTTCTTTTGATTCGAAAGCCTGCCCAACTCCAGCCGCCGCTTGTATCCCAAAGTTAGTTGTTAAGAACTGAAAAAATTGCTTTAGGCGCTTTTCAATACTAGCTCGACTTCGACCATTTGAGCAATTTATCAGTAAAACGATCCTTTCATTGCCTGACCTGGCAACCACTTCTTTTGTATTTTGCTGAAACCGATTAAAGATGGAAGACCAACTATCTCTAGAGAGAGGGGAGGTTAATTCTAAAAATTCAATAAGGACCACAACTCTCTTAACTTCAATATCGATAGATAAAAGCTTAGCATTACTTAAAAAAGAGTCTGTCCACTCTTTCGCTTGAACCCAATCCATGACGAAGGATTCTACCGCTCGCGTGTGCCAATCAAACTGCTCGGCATAATAATTTTCACTAATAAGGAGTTCGGTCATTTTCCGGATTACTTCTCCAAATGGAGTGACTTTATTTGGTTCACCGGTGATTCCAATAACTCCAATCACATCATGTTGAAAGAAGATTGGTAAATTAATTCCTGCTTTCACACCCATTAATTTTAATTGATCTTCATCAGTAATCGTTAGCTTTCGCTTTTTTTGAGCGGAGACCAATGCTCCTTCATGAAAAGTTCCGACTCTTTTGATGTCTGTACTTGCAATGATATACCCGTCAATGTTAACAACAATAATATCTTCTCCGATTAACTTTCTTACTTCTTTAACGACCTTTTCTGCTAACTCAGGTAATAGCAACGTTTGCACCTCCGAAAAATCCTTATCTTTATTATATCAATGTTTGTTTAGAGGTGTATTAAAAAACTCCGGAGTGGATACCCCGGAGTGTGTACAAAATTTTAATATCCATCAATCGCTACCTTTACTAACATCTTTTGTAGGATGCATAAAAGGGTAGGCCTGCGGTTTCTTTTTCATTTCTAATAACTCACGATTTTCGGATGTGTTCCAGCCGATATCATTTGTAGGGTGAACCCAATCATCTCCAGCCATGATTGAAGGGTCTGTATCCTTTGTCCAGGTTTCTAATGGGGAATTAGGAGAGGAATAAATACTATCACCAATAATAACACCATGTTTATTCACAAAAGGAGGCTCCATCTTAATTCCAGTACCTTCAAAGCTGGGCGAATTTATTTGATGTGGCATCGTTTCATTCATGCTAACCTGATCTGTCAACTGAGTATTTTTCGATTTTTTCATTTCACATCACTCCTGTTTTTTCTTATTTTCCTCGAGTCCTGCAATTTTATTAATGAAAAATAAGGAAAGGAATGATTACTCTATATTTGTTTAAAACTATGGTAGTAAGATAAATTTTTAAGGGAGGATTTTCAATGGCTAAGCGTAAAGCGGAGTTTGATGCAGTAGAAAAATATACAAAAACACCCCATAAAAATGTTCAGGAGAGTGAATTTTCAGCGGAATTCACAGATAATAATAATGCAATAAGGTTTCAGAACCGAAATTCTAAATTAGGGAAAAAGGGAAGAAGCTGATGAAAAACCGCCGTAAAACCCCACCACGTATTCCTACTGAAGAATTCAGCGTTGAATTTGGCGATGTTAACGGCACAAAATTGTATGATACTCTACAGGTGTCACAGAAAGAGAAGAAAAATAATAAAAAGAAATAAGCCGGCTATGCCGGCTTTGTTAGTTCTCGAGAAATGAAAATATGAGTGTTCTCCCATTCATAGGGTCAAAATAGGTTAATAAACATGAAGGATGTTTATTTATCTGTCCTGTTGCTTGATACAGTGATAAATCAAAGGGAATTTCCTCAAGCATGGTATGTTTATATAATTCCTTTTCATCTAAGCCAAGGTCAACAAACGATTGTCCTAAAATAGATGGGTGTTCGAAAATTTGTTTGTAAATTTGTGTTCGCTTTTCCTTATCAAAACTAGCTTCCCACCAAGGTTTTCTCGGTTTATATTTATGGTTCTTGAGATAATCATATTTCATTAGGCCAACAATGACATCAAGGTCGTTAACGCCCTTGTGTTCCAAAAAGGTATACAGTCTGCGGAATAAATCCTCCAGTTGATGACCAATTCTGGACCAGCCTTGCTTTTCCCAGTGGGAACCAAACTGTTGGAAAAAATCAAAAGGAGATGGAAAAGCATTGGATATTAAGAATTCAACAGTTGCATCCATGCGATGGTCATTCCAATACTTTTCTAATACATCTTCCACCTGCTTGATTCGAACAATATCATTAAAAGAGAGAACGTTATTACTTAAGATTTCATAGGGAGAATGATCCATATAAACATATTCGTGGTCAGCAGCACGAAGGCGGACTCCCGTTCCCCGAAGCATTTTTAAAAACCCTAACTGCAGTTCTTCAGGTCGCAGCTCAAAAACATCATTAAACGTTTTTCGGAAAGAATTGTAATCTTCTTCTGGTAAACCAGCAATTAAATCTAGATGCTGATCGATCTTATTACCTTCCTTCACCATTAAAACAGTTCTAGAAAGTTTAGAATAATTTTGTTTGCGCATCACAAGTTCATTTGTAAAGTCATTCGTTGATTGGACACCGATCTCAAATCTGAATAGTCCTTTAGGGGCTTCTTGATTTAGAAATTCAATTACTTCAGGGCGCATAATATCTGCAGTAATTTCAAACTGAAAGACGGTGCCGGGCAGATGTTCATCAATTAAGAAACGGAACATTTCCATTGCATAGCTCCTGCTAATATTAAAGGTTCGGTCCACAAATTTGATCGTCTTTGCACCATGAGCCATTAAATAACGTATATCATCTTTAATTTTTTCACGATCAAAATAACGGACACCTACTTCAATCGATGACAAACAAAATTGGCAGCTAAATGGACAACCGCGGCTAGTTTCAATATAGGTGACTCTTTTGCCTAAATGAACGATATCTTCTGGGAATCGATAAGGAGAGGGTATATCCTTAAGATCCAGTTTATTCATTTGGGGAGTGATAATGATCTGGTCATTATCACGGAAGGCAATGCCAGGTACCTTGTTATAATTATGATTTCTTTCAATTTCAACTAGAAGTTGTTTAAAGGTTTGTTCTCCTTCACCGATAACAATAAAGTCAACTTCAGGAATTTTTCCTATCCATTCACGCGTATCATATGTAACTTCAGGACCGCCAAGAACAATAATAAGTGATGGATCCACTTTTTTTAACAAATTAACCACTTTAATGGTTTCTTCGATGTTCCAGATATAACAGCTAAATCCAATGACGTCTGGTTTCAATTGATATAGATCTGTTACGATATTTAAGACGGGATCCTTTATCGTATATTCTTTAATTTGTATGTTAAATTCAGGTGCTGCATAAGCCTTTAAATATCGAATCGCTAGGTTCGTATGAATAAACTTAGCATTCAAAGTGGAACAAATTACATTCATAAAAAAACTCCTTTGTTTATATGAGAACCTTAACTATTATAGCTTATTTTTGACAAAAGACTAGAAGACTAACCATAACAAAAGGCACATGCCCTGTTTGAGCATGTGCCTTCGTCTTATATTTTTATTAAGGTATCATCCAAGACAATACACCGTTTTGTAGGAAGGTAAGAATCCCCACAATAATAACTAAGAAAAAGCTATGTTTAATCGTGAAGCGGAATAAATCGGATTCTTTTCCTGCTAAACCTACCGCTGCACAGGCAACAGCTATAGATTGCGGTGAAATCATTTTTCCAGTTACCCCACCTGAAGAGTTAGCTGCAAGGGCAAGGACTGGATTCATGCCGACGGAAGTTGCTGTAATTTTTTGCAGGTTACCGAATAATAAGTTTGCCGATGTATCAGAACCAGTAATAAACACCCCAAGCCAGCCAAGGAAAGGTGAGAAAAACGGAAATAACGTTGAACCTGTTTTTGCAAGTGTCATTCCAAGAGTAGTACTCATACCAGAGGAATTGGTGACATAAGCAAAACCAACAACAGAAGCAATTGTTATAACTGGATATTTTAACTCGTTAAGGGTTTCTCCAAACGTAATTGCCCAATCTTTCCAGGAAATCCCAACAATGAATTTTGTTAAGATGGCTGCGATCAAGATCGCAGTCCCTGCTGCTCCAAGCAACTCAAGTTTGTATATAGCAGGAACAGCAGCACCGGCAGTGTTGATAATTTTATTGTTTATTAGTGGGACATTTGGAATAAACGTTAGTGAATGTCCGATGGTATTAAGAGCTTTTAAGATTGCATTTGCTCCTTCATAATGCCCGGTTAAAGCTAGTTTAATAGTAGGCATACCCCATAAAGTAATGATTCCTGTTAACAATAGGAAAGGGGACCAAGCTTTGAAAATTTGCCCACCTGAATGTTTAACATCTTGGGTTTTTAGAGTCTTTACGGTTGAGGTTGCAGCAAGCTCTTGTTCAGAAGTGAAACGGAAAATCGTTTTAGGCTTCCAGAATTTCAAGAAGATTGCAAGTGCGAATAATGAAACTAATGCTGATAAGATATCGGGAAGTTCTGGTCCCATAAAGTTTGAAGTGAAAAATTGTGTACCAGCAAATGCTACTCCCGAAACAAGAATGGCGGGCATTACTTCTTTCGTTTTCTTCCAGCCTGCCATAATAAATACTAAATAGAACGGGATAAAGACAGATAGAAACGGCAATTGACGGCCTACCATCTTGGAGATTTCAGTAGCCGCAATTCCGGTAGGACCTTCCATAGCAATAATCGGGGCACCGATAGCTCCGAATGCTACAGGTGCAGTATTTGCAATTAGGCAAAGCCCGGCGGCGTATAAAGGATTGAAACCCAAACCTACTAATAGAGCAGCAGATATTGCTACTGGTGCACCGAAACCTGCAGCACCTTCAAGGAACGCCCCGAAAGAAAAGGCAACCAAAAGAGCCTGTAAACGGCGGTCCTCAGTAATGGATACAACAGATGTTCGAATAATATCAAATTGTCCCGTTTTTACTGTAAGTTTGTATAAAAATACTGAAGTTATAATAATCCAGCCAATTGGCAGAATACCATATACGGCACCTTGGGATGCGGACATAAATGCCATCCCAGCCGGCATTTTATAGGCAAAAATTGCAATGACTAAGGCAATTGCTAGTGTAGATATTCCAGCTAGATAGCCCTTCATCCGTTTGACTGCTAAAGCCCAGAAAAAGTAAATGATTGGAATTAGTGCAACAACAGCTGAAAGTGCGAGATTATCTCCCACTGCGGTAAAATTTTGAGTAAATGTCATAATCGCTTAATCCCCCCGAATTAGCTTTTTTTTTGTTTTTTCCCCTAAGTAAATAATATCTACCCTCCTTAAAATCGGTAACCGCTTACAAATGGTGATTAGGTCATCTGATGATAAGATGTATCACGGTGCTAAAATGAATTATAAGTGACAAATTGGTAGAAATACAATCTTTTTTTTGAAAATATTAATATTTTATAGCATTTTCATATGATGGTAGTGTAAAAATGTTTTAGTGGACTGATGTTGGATGGTATATGCATTTTTTGAAAAAACGGTATAATAAGAGGGTGTCTGAAAGAGGAATTGCTTGTTAGGGGTTGGTTGTGTGAAATATAAAAAAATTAAACCAAAAAAAATATATGAAGAAGTAGCAGAGGCTATTTATGAATTGATTCGATCGGGCCAAGTTAAACCTGGTGAGAAACTTGCTTCGGTACAACAGTTGGCGGAAAACTTTCAAGTGGGGAGATCTGCGATTCGCGAAGCATTAACATCATTAAGAGCGATGGGCCTTGTTGAAATGAAGCAAGGGGAAGGTACCTATGTAAACGAATTTGAAACAAATCGAATTACTTTCCCACTTTCAACAGCTATTTTAATGAATAAAGAAGATATCGCACAACTTTTAGAGGTTCGTAAGATTATTGAAGTTGGTACTGCAGCAGCAGCAGCTAAAAAACGAACAAGTTCGCATCTAACCAGGATGGAGAATGCTCTAGATGAAATGAAACATGCCAATGGGGATGAGACGCTAGGTGAAAAGGCAGATTTACAATTTCATTTTGTACTAGCAGAGGCAGCTCAAAACCCTCTTTTGCTTAGTTTGATGAATCAAGTTTCTGGATTAATGGGAGAAACGATGAAAGAAACAAGACGGGTTTGGCTCTTTTCTAAACAAAGAACAGTTGAACAACTTTATGAAGAACATAATGATATTTATGAGGCGATTAAGGAGCAAGATGAAGAAAAAGCGAGCAAATATATGCTTATTCATTTGGAGAATGTTGAAATAATTCTACAAAAGTACTTTCTATCTGCAGATTTTTCGAAATGATCCATATATTTCTAAAAAAAGTATGCTTAGCCAATTATTTTGGACCGCATGTTTTTTTTTTTATATTTTTTTTTGCAAACCCTTTCAATCGTAACTAACTTTATAGTAGTATAAATGTTATAAAAATTATTTCTTTTTTTACCAAGTCATCTGATGACCTGTTTACTGTATGACTTATGAAAATTTGATATGTAGGAGAGGAAGACAGACATGAAGGTAACACTTTTTGCAACCTGTATTGTAGATATGTTTCAAAGTAATGTAGGAAAAGCAACGGTTGAGCTGCTTGAAAGACTTGGATGTGAAATAGATTTTCCTGAATCCCAAGTATGTTGTGGTCAGCCATCATACAATAGTGGCTATGTAAAAGAAACAAAAGAAGCGATGAAACGTATGATTGATACATTTAAAGATGCGGAGTACATAGTCTCGCCATCAGGCTCTTGTATAACGATGTTTCATGAATACCAACACATATTTAAGGGTGACCCAGTTTGGGAACCTAAGGCAAAAAGATTGGCAGAAAGATCATTTGAACTAACCCAATTTATTGTTGACGTTTTGAAAATTGAAGATGTTGGTGCCCGTTTTGAAGGTAGTGTTACCTACCATACTTCTTGTCATATGACGAGGTTATTAGGTGTTAAAAAAGCTCCAATGATTCTTTTGAGCAATGTAAAAGGTCTTAAGTTTACAGAATTACCCGGGAAGGAACAATGCTGTGGATTTGGGGGGACCTTTTCCGTAAAAATGGCTCAAATTTCTGAGCAAATGGTCGATGAAAAAGTTCGCCATGTAGAAGAAACAGGCGCAGAGTACCTTATTGGTGCTGATGCGGCATGCTTAATGAATATCGGCGGGCGGATTGATCGAGTAGGAAAGCCAATCAAAGTGATGCATATTGCTGAGGTATTAAATAGTCGATGATTGTTCTTACTTGTTTAGTAAATTCAGAGAGTGGAGGAATGATTGTATGTCAATGAAGATTAGCACGGATCAATTTAAAGATCGTGTTGATAAAGGGATTCATGATGACTTCATGCGCGGCGCCGTTGCAGGAGCACAGGACGGTATGGGAGTAAAAAGACGAGTTGCAACTGAGGAATTAGGCAACTGGGAAGAATGGCGTTCGCATGGGGAAGAAATCCGTCAGCATGTACTAGAAAACTTGGATTATTACTTGGAGCAATTAAGTGAGAATGTTGCCAAACGCGGCGGAAATGTATTTTTTGCTCAGACCAAGGAAGAGGCTAACGAGTATATCCGTGGGGTTGTAAAAAAGAAGGAAGCAAAGAAAATTGTTAAATCAAAATCAATGGTAACCGAAGAAATCAGCTTAAATGCAATGTTGGAGCAAGAAGGCTGTGAGGTAATTGAGACGGATTTAGGCGAATACATTCTACAAATTGATGATCATGATCCGCCTTCTCATATTGTTGTACCAGCTTTACATAAAAATAAAGAGCAAATTCGTGACGTATTTACTGAGAAGCTAGGTTATACAAAAACATCAAAACCTGAAGAATTAGCCTGGCATGCTCGTCAAATGCTGCGAAAGGAATACCTTTCAGCGGATATCGGGATAACAGGCTGTAACTTTGCCGTCGCAGAGACCGGATCTTTCAGTTTAGTGACAAACGAAGGAAATGCTGACCTAGTGACTGCATTACCTAAAACACAAATTACTGTTATGGGGATGGAAAGACTTGTCCCTACTTTTGAAGAGATGGAGGTCCTAGTTAGTTTATTAACTAGAAGTGCGGTCGGACAGAAATTAACTAGTTATATTACAGTGTTAACAGGGCCAAAAGAAGCATTGGATGTTGATGGTCCAGAGGAATTTCACCTTGTCATTGTTGACAATGGTAGATCCAAAATTCTTGGGGGCGAGTTCCAGTCGGTCCTACAATGTATTCGTTGTGCAGCTTGTATAAATGTATGCCCAGTTTATCGTCATGTCGGCGGACATGCATACGGCTCTATCTATTCAGGTCCAATTGGTGCAGTCTTGTCTCCATTATTAGGGGGATATGATGAATTTAAAGAACTACCTTACGCATCAACTCTATGTGGTGCTTGTACAGAAGTATGTCCGGTAAAAATACCGTTACATAACCTTCTTCATAAACACCGTGAAGTCATAGTTGAAAAAGAGGGAAAGGCACCCATATCCGAAAAATTATTAATGAAAGCATTTGGTTTAGGGGCAGCATCGCCACTTATGTATAACATTGGGTCTAAAATTGCACCTGCTGCAATGAATCCATTTACTGTTGGAGAGAAGATCACCAAAGGACCAGGCCCCTTAAAAGCATGGACAGATATTCGTGATTTTCCAGCACCAAATAAAGAACGATTCAGAGATTGGTTTAAAAACCGTGAAAAGGGAGGCAAATAATCATGGCAGGGATGATTCAAAATCGGGATAAATTTTTAAATCAAATTGCCAGTCGTTTGGAACGCCCGAGAATTTCCTCTTCGGTGGAAAGGCCGATCTGGAAATTTCAGCCCCAATATGAAGTGCTCAAAAATGCTACTCAGGACGAATTACTAGAAGTATTAACGGAGCAATGTAAGAAAATCCATACAAATATCCACGTAACTGACAAAAAGGATTTAGCAGCTACTCTTAACAACGTGGTTTCAGATTATGGTGGAGGTCCAATTGTAACCTGGAAGGATGAGCGCTTTTCGCAGTGGGGCTTAGACCCACTCTTTAATCAGGTATGGTCTGATCAGAAGATCGAAGTTTACGAATGGGATCACCTGAAAGGGAAAGAGAACATCGCAAAAGCGGAGAGGGCTAATGTAGGGATTACAATTAGTGAAGTGACACTTGCTGAATCGGGAACGGTTGTTTTGTATAGCGATGAGAATAAAGGGAGAACGGTGAGCTTTTTACCTGCAACCTATATTGCCCTTATACCGAAAAGCACATTAGTCCCACGAATCACTCAAGCGGCTCAAAAGATGCGGGAGATCCACAAGAAAACGGGTCATGTTGCCTCGTGTATCAACTTTATTACCGGACCAAGTAATTCTGCAGATATAGAATTGAATTTAGTCGTTGGTGTCCACGGACCAGTTAAAGCGTCGTATATTGTTATTAACGATTTATAAATGATATAAAATGGTCTGCATCCTAAATTGGGTGCAGGCTATTTTTATCTGTTATACAACATTGATTATCCTGTTATATAATTATGAAAGCTCTTTAAAATCATATAGGGCAACATTTATCCGAAAGTATTTTTTTGTGTTTCAAAATAAATATTATGATGTTTGACATTTATCACAGCAAAATAAAAATAGCTGTCTTACAATAGTTGTTGTGAAGAAGTTAAATTTTTATGTCTATTTCGTGTTATTTTATTGAACGAATTTAGGGAGGGACATTATGTCTATTTTACCGAAAAAAAATGAACTAGGATTTTTTGAAATCCGTCTTGAATCAATTGGGGGGCTAGGAGCTAATCTAGCTGGAAAAATGTTAGCAGAGGCTGGAGTTTTTAGTCTTGGTTTGAAAGGCTCTAATTTTTCATCTTATGGGTCTGAAAAAAAGGGGTCTCCAGTAAAGAGCTTCATTCGCTTTTGTGAACCAGATGTAGAAATTAGAGATCATAGTCCAATTGAACAACCACATATTGTTGGTGTTTTTCATGAAGCATTATATAGAACTGTTGATGTTGTCAGCGGCTTAAATGCTGATAGTATCGTTTTGGTAAATACAGCTAGGGATTTTGATGAAGTTAAAACAGATTTACAATTAGAATACGGAACACTTGCGATTGTTGATGCCTTATCAATTGCCGTAGAGGAAAAAACCAAAGTAAATACGGCAATGCTTGGTGCATTATATCGTCTATGTGACTTTTTAGATCCTGAATCAATGAGAGATGTAATTCGGAAAACGTTTACTAAAAAATACCCACATCTTGTTGAGCCGAATATCCGTACTTTTGACCGCGGGTATAATGAGGTTCAATTTAAAACATATGAAGTGACAGCAGGGGCGGAAGGGAAAGCCTTCTCACGCCCACAACCACAGCTAGGCTACATGACTCAAGAAATCGGTGGAGTCATGGTTACTCAAGCAAATAGCATTTTAAAAGATCTAAGTGGTTCACGCCAAGGATTCCTTCCCGAGTTCCAACAAGACAAATGTATTCATTGTGCAGCTTGTGACAATGTTTGTCCTGACTTTTGCTTCGTTTGGAAAGAAGGAGAAGATAAGCGTGGCAGAAAACAAATGTTCCTTCAAGGTATTGATTACCAATACTGTAAAGGCTGCCTAAAATGTGTAGAAGCATGCCCAACCGACGCACTTAGTGATCTTCGTGAACTGCTCGGATATGCAGATGATAACCGCGTAAAGCATAACTTTCCTTATATTGCAGGAGGAATCCAATAATGGCTACTTTAGAAGATAAATTAATAACAAAAAGTGTTGCAGAACAAGTTTCTACCTTTGAATCAGGAAATGAAATGGCCGCTATGGCTGCCGCACAAATCAATTATCATATTATGGGGTACTTCCCAATAACACCGTCCACTGAGGTTGCACAATTTTTAGATCAAATGAAAACCCGCGGGGAGCATGATATTAAGTTGATTCCTGCCGATGGCGAGCATGGTTCAGCAGGTATTTGTTACGGTGCTGCAGCTACAGGTGCCCGGGTAATCAATGCAACGAGTGCAAATGGATTCTTATATATGCTTGAACAAATGCCTGTACAATCAGGAACTCGTTTTCCAATGGTTATGAATCTCGTTACTCGTGCCGTCAGTGGTCCACTTGATATTCGTGGAGATCATTCGGATCTCTATTATGCATTAAATACTGGCTGGGTAATATTGACAGCTAAAACACCACAAGCTGTTTATGATTTGAATATCATGGCACTTAAAATTGCTGAACACTCAAAAGTGCGCTTACCAGTTATTGTTGCTTATGATGGATTCTTTACATCCCACCAAAAACGCAGGGTGGAATTCTTTAAGGACCGCAGTGTTGTACAGCAATTTGTTGGTGAATGTCCTACTGATTACAACTTTGTTAGGGATTTAAGAAAACCAGTTACCATTGGTGCACATATGAGTGGGGATGATTTCCTTAACAATCACTACCAACAGTCAGAAGCAATGTATAATGCAGGTGAGGTCTTTAAAGAGGTAGCAGCGGAATATGCTAAGCTTTCCGGAAGAGAATATCCTGTTCTAGATTTATATAAAATGGAAGATGCAGAAGTAGCCCTTTTCCTATTAAACTCTGCTGCTGAATCAGCCAAAGATGTAGTAGATCAACTTCGCGCAAAAGGAATTAAGGCTGGTGTAATTAGCCCGAATATTATCCGTCCATTCCCTGCAAAAGAAATTCGCGAAGCCCTTAAAAATGTAAAATCATTATTAATTGGGGAACGTGCGGATTCTTACGGAGCAAATGGTCCAAACTTAACGCATGAAGTGAAATCTGCACTTCAAGATGATAAAGATAACAAGACGATCGTGTTAAGCCGCGTATTCGGTCTTGGCGGCAAGGACTTCTATGCAAGTGATGCCCAGGCCTTCTTTGATATGGCAATTGATACAATGGAAAAAGGCTATGCGGAAAAGCCATTTGATTACTATGGTCATATTCCCGGCAATCCTGAAAAAATCCTTAAGCCGGTTATTTTACCACAGCATGGGGATGTATTTAAAACAGGTCTAATTGATGTGAAAATGGATGAAGAAACCAATAAATTAAAGGTGAAAATCCCGCCGCTTCGTGCCTTAACTGGTAAACCGAAACGAATTGCATCAGGTCACGGGGCATGCCCAGGATGCGGAATTTTTGCTGGTCTTGAGTTATTCTTTAAAGGGATTGAGGGAGACATTGTAACTCTATTCCAAACAGGCTGTGCCTATGTCACAACAACATCTTATCCAAGCACATCACATAAGCAAACGATGATGCACAATTTGTTCCAAAACGGTGCCGCAACGCTTTCAGGTACGGTTGAAGCGTTCATGGAATTAAAACGCCGCGGTGAAATTGAAGTTTCAGATGACGCTACATTTGTTATGATTACTGGTGATGGCGGTATGGACATCGGTATGGGTTCAGCGATTGGTACTGCTCTTCGTGGACATAAACTGATTATGCTTGAATATGATAATGAAGGCTACATGAATACAGGTTCACAAATGTCTTATTCTACACCACTTGGTCATATGACAAGTACATCTGGAGTAGGAAAAGCACAGAAAGGTAAGGCATTCCATCATAAGGACACAGCCCAAATTATGGCAGCAACGAATATTCCTTATGTGTTTACCGGTTCGGAAGCATTCCCGCAGGACTTAGTTAAAAAAGGCGCTAAAGCACAATGGTATGCCCAAAATGTCGGAACAGTTTATGGGAAAATTCTCATTACATGCCCACTTAACTGGAAATCTGATGACCGTTTCGGTGCCACCATTATCGAAGCTGCAGTAAATTCTTGCTTCTTCCCACTTTATGAAGTGGAACAAGGTGTGACAACAATTACTTACAATCCTGAAGAAAAGAATAAACGCATTCCACTTTCTGAATGGTTAAAATATATGGGTAAAACAAAACACCTTCTAAAAGAAGAAAACAAACCAATGTTAGAAGAATTCGAAGCAGAAGTTGAGAAAAGATGGGGTCGTCTCAAAGCGAAAGACGAAAATCCAATGTTATAAGAAGCAGAAAATATCAAACAAAAAAACACTTCCCTCTTGGAAGTCAGGCTGTCGAGAAACTCTCGACAGCCTCTTATTTTATAGAAATACCTTAATAATTCACCGCGTTAATTTGCTATAATGTTATAAGTACAAGCTTTGGGACCTGTCTGTTGATTGGCACTCCAGACACTTCGCTTTCCGCGGGCGTGCCGGGGAGCCTCCTCGGCGCTGAAGCGCCTGCGGGGTCTCCCCTGCCCCGTACTCCCGCAGGAGTCTTCGTGTCTTCCGTACCAATCAACAGAGTGTTATAAATAAAGTCTTAATGATCTACCAATATCTAATAAAAAGTGGTGAAATCAGTGTTTAAGCCAAAAGAAGCTAGCCAAAATGAATATGAATTTGTTTCAATTGATGAATTTGTTCCTGATCATCACCTTCTTCGTTTGATTGATAAATTTATTGATATTTCTTTCCTCCTTGAAAAAGTTCGTCCGTATTAAAGTGATGACAATGGACGCCCTTCCGATCCACTTATTCAATTTAAAATGATGTTTATTGGTTATATTTACGGTATCCCTTCAGAAAGACAATTACAAAGAGAAATTGAAATGAATCTTGCTTACCGCTGGTTTCTAGGTTTGAAGTTCAAAGATCATGTTCCACACCACTCTACGATCAGTTGGAATCGCCAGTACCGATTTAATGGTACCGATATTCTTCAGGAATTATTTGATGAAATCGTCCTTCATGCAATGAACCACAAAATGGTAGGTGGTCGTGTCTTATTTTCGGATACTACCCATTTAAAGGCAAACGCTAATAAACATAAATATTCAAAACAAGAAATTGAAGTAGAGACGCGTGAATATTTTGATGAATTAAATAAAGACGTTGAAGTAACAATTGGGAATTACCATACAGTACAACAAACCGTGAGGGCTATAAAGAATATAAATCTGATTCGAAGAGGTGTGAAACCTGTCCGCTTCTTTCCCAATGTACACGCTCCAAAAATAAGATAATAGTAGTGACACATCATGTTTGGGCGGCGCACAAAGAAAAGGTAAGGGAAAATTGCTTATCTAAATCTGGAAATATGCTTTATAAATTTAGGCAGGAAAAAATAGAGCGAAACCTTCGTAGACTCAAAAGAGCTGCATGGGCTTCGCTTTTGCCGGTTACGGGGATTAAAGAAAGCAATTGAACAGGCTCTCCTTACGGGCAGCCTGCCAAAATATGAAAAAGATTGCCACCCACTTAGCCAAGTTGGAAAAATTGTGTGGCGATTCTTCAGGTTGATTTCTCCCTGTTGATTTGCGCGGAAGGCACGAAGACTCCTGCGGGAGTACGGGGCAGGGGAGACCCCGCAGGCGCTTCAGCGCCGAGGAGGCTCCCCGGCACGCCCGCGGAAAGCGAAGTGCCTGGAGCGCAAATCAACAGGACTATTAGCAGGGACAAAAATCAATAATTGGTTTCGGTGAAAAGAAAAATTGCCGAGAAAAACACCCTTTTCTCGACAATCTGATTTCCATCTTGGAAGTGTTTTTTTGCGGAGCGCCAATCAATAGATAGATCGAAAAATCCATCCTTGTTGGGTTGCTTTTCTAAAATACTATTGCTTGAGAGTTTATTTATAGAATTCAGGTCTTCTATCCGCGAAGATAGGAATTTGTTTCCTGACTTCTTTGACTAAGTCCATCTCAATCTCTGCTGATAAAATTTCTTCATTTTCACCCGCTTCTGCTATAACCTCTCCCCACGGGTCAATAATCAAAGAGTGCCCGGCAAAGTGGTTATTTGGGTCCTGTCCGGAACGGTTACATCCGATAACATAACATTGATTTTCGATTGCTCTGGCAACCAATAGTGCCCTCCAATGCGACAGACGCTGTGCTGGCCATTCCGCCACAACAAATAAAGCTTCTGCACCTTTTGATGTATGAGCTCGGATCCACTCTGGAAAACGAATATCATAACAGATTGCCCCAGCAAACTGATAATTATCAAGCTGAAAAAGCCCCTTTTCGGACCCAGCTTCTAGATAAACATGCTCATCCATGAGTTTAAATAGATGTAGTTTACTGTACTGGTGCACAAGCCGGCCATCTTTATTGATGATGAGGAGTGTATTCCTTACACCATTTTCCACACGATTGGCAACAGAACCGCCAATTAAATGTACCTGATATTTTTGGGCTGCATTTTGCAAGAATTCTATCGTTTGTGCTGCTTTAAAGTCCGCAATTTCATTAAGGTGTGTCAAGTCATATCCTGTCGTCCAAAGTTCAGGCAGTACAATAATATCGGGTTTTTCAGTGTGAGTTTTATCAAAAAGTCTTTCGACAGTTTGGTAGTTTTTTTGCGGGTTACCAAAAGCAATATCCATTTGTATACATGAAATTTTTAATTTCACAGTTCTTCACCTCGTTTTGAAATTTCAAAATTTATTTTGGACAATTCCTCATTTTTTGTCGGATTACTACGAAAAAAAATAAGGATTTTGTCGAAAAACGAAAGAAATAGATTGTTTTGTCTACTTTTGCGATTGTATTTACTTTTATATTAATTCTTGTCATAATTCATCAAGTAGTCTAATTTTTAATAATTTACAGTAATAGAGTAAGAGGTAGGAGGATAATTGTGTGCGAGTATAGTAATACCCAAATGGAAATGATTGAGGAAATAAAGCTTAAAAGAGAATTAATGATAAATAGTGCCAATACCCAGGGATTTACCAATGAGATGACGATACAATACAGCCAGGAGCTTGATGAATTAATAAATAAATATCAAAAAGTGATGGAGCAAATCCCTAGGCCAAATGAAGAAATTAAATTTGCCTTTAAACAAATGATCATGATTTGGCCAAAAATTTTAGTCTAATAATTTGAAAGTACCTTGCTACGAAAAAATATCAATTATGTACACCATGACAAGCAGTCCCAAGATAAATGCATAGGTGGATATCCGCTCATTCCCGTCCCCGTGGCTTTCAGGAATTAATTCTTTATAAATAATAAATAACATGGCACCAGCTGCAAAAGATAGACCATATGGGACAAGCCCCTGAACATATGTGGTTAAAAAATACCCTAATAAGGAAGTAATGATTTCAATGGCTCCAGTTAAAGTTGCAATAATGAAGGCCTTCAGTTTACTAATTCGCTGATTGATTAAAAATAATGCGACAAGAAGGCCTTCCGGTGCATTTTGAAAGCCTATCGCTAAAGCGATTAGATTTCCGGTGTCCCCCTGTTCGGATGCGTAGCTTACGCCAACTGACAGTCCCTCAGGAATGTTATGAAGGGTAATTGCAGAAATAATCAATAATGCCTTCTCATCAAATTGAATTCCCTTTTTGTTATGCTGTAAGTCAATATGTGGAATATTTTTTTCCAAAAGAGTCAGCGCCCATACGCCTAAACAAACACCTACAAAAAGTGGACCAAATCCCCCAGTTTTTAAGGCTTCAGGAATCAACCCTATCGTCGAAGCAGACATCATAATTCCTGCACTAAAAGCTAATAAAACATCCTTCCATCGATGGGTAATGGATTGATGAATAAATAGAATAATTAGTGCCCCAGCCCCTGTTGATAGTGCCGAAAGTACACTTCCCAAAAAAACTTCAGCCATTACACATCTCCTTTCTTATCCAATTAAAGCGATTCAAATATCTACAAATTTAGACATTAGCTGTGATTTTTATCATTGTTAATATCTAAATATTTCTTATAGTTATATTAGTACTACTTTTTTAATTTACATCACGATTAACTACATATCTTACCACATTCTATAATAACTTCAACTTTTTTAAAACTACTTCTTAGCTACTGCACAAGGTGACTTGTAAGGATTGTTTAATAAACAAGAAAGAAAAAAAAGAAAACTATCATTGTTTGGTACTATGCTTGTGTTGCGATTCATATATCGTTAATAAAAGCATTTTTAAACCATAAGGAAGCAAACGCTTTCAATAATCTTAGATCATATGGAGGAGGGAAAGTCCTACATGCATATTGTCGTATGTGTCAAACAAGTACCCGATACAAAAATTATTAAAATTAATCCAAAAACTAACACACTCGACCGACGCAGTGCACCAGCCATCTTGAACCCTTACGATGCTCATGCAGTTCAGGAGGCCGTGAAAATCAGGGAAAAAACAGGGGGGACCATCTCTGTCTTATCAATGGGACCACCGCAAGCGACTGAAATTATTAGGAAGAGTGTAGAAATAGGTGCCGATAGAGGATATTTAATTTCTGACCGTGCCTTTGCGGGTGCAGATACACTGGCCACTAGTTATGCCCTTTCAAAAGCATTAGAAAAAATTAATAATGAGCATCCAGTAGACATGATTATTTGCGGAAAGCACGCGATCGATGGTGATACTGGACAAGTTGGACCAGGTATTGCAAGAAGAATGGATATCCCGCCAATAACAAATGTAATTGAAGTGTCTGAAGTCAATCAGAAAGAAAATACGGTTCTAATTAAGCGGAAATTAACCAATGGATATGAATTGATTCAATCCAATCTTCCTTGCTTATTAACAGTTGAAAAAGAAATTAATGATATCGATTATTCGCCAATGACAAACATGATTAAGGCGGCACGTTACGAACCCATTATTTGGGCGGTAAGTGACTTTGAAAATGTAGATCGGTCACAAATGGGACTAAAAGGTTCACCAACAATTGTTGGAAAGATGTTTACACCACCACGTCCAGAAGGTGGAAAAAGGCTAGAAGGTACGACTAATGAGCAAGTTAAGCAGTTAATGGAACTGTTGATGGAAAAGAAGGACCTATTAACAATCCAGTCAACTAAATAATAAGGATTAATCTTTTGTCATGGGGGGGAATTTTACATGAATCTAGACGATTATCGAGGAGTCTGGGTATTCATCGAACAAAACGATGGTAAAATCGAAGGTGTTTCTCTAGAATTACTTGGTGCTGGAAGGAAGTTAGCAGATAAACTACAAGTTCCTTTAGCTGGCTTTTTACTAGGAAATGAAATCAAACCATTAGCTAACAAAATTATTTCTTATGGTGCAGATATCGTATATATGGTCGACCATCCTGTATTAAAGAATTACCGGACTGAATCCTATATGAGGGGCGTAATGCTGCTCGCTGAAAAATATAAACCTGAGATTATCCTTTACGGTGCAACGCCAAACGGTAAAGATTTAGCCAGCGCTGTAGCAACGGATTTAAATACAGGTCTAACTGCAGATACTACAATGCTTGATGTGGATATTGATAATAGATTGCTAGAAGCAAGCAGACCAGCTTTTGGCGGAAATATTATGGCAACAATCCTTTGTAAAAAACATCGACCGCAAATGGCTACCGTTAGGCCAAAGGTTATGAAGGCATTAGAACCTGTGTCTGGAAGAACAGGCAAGATTATCGAAGAGACTATATCATTGCAAGAAGAAGATATGCGCACAAAAGTGCTCCAAATTGTGAATGATGTAACAAAAAAAGCTAATTTGGCCGATGCACATGTAATCGTATGTGGTGGAAAAGGGATGGGAGATTTGCAAAACTTCCAGCTACTTTATGAATTTGCGGAAACCATTGGAGCAACGGTCGGTGGTACGCGTGACGTGGTTGAAGCAGGCTGGCTGCCACACCATCTGCAAATTGGTCAAACAGGTGAAACAGTTACACCCAAAATTTACTTTGCAGTTGCCCTATCCGGAGCTATTCAACACGTTGTCGGCATGAAAAATTCGGATTTTATTATTGCAATTAATAAAGATCCAAATGCACCAATTTTTGATGTTGCTACTTATGGAATTGTTGGAGATGCAATGGAAATCTTACCAAAATTAATCGAACAATTTAAGCAGCTTAGAACTGAAAAAGGCGGTGAAATAAGTTATGTCTGAAAAATTTGATGTGATTGTCGTGGGGGCAGGTCCAGCAGGAAGTGCATGTGCTCTAACTTGTGCAAAAAATGGACTAAACGTCTTGCTAATTGAGCGAGGAGAATACCCGGGAGCGAAAAACGTAATGGGCGGGGTATTGTACCGCAAGCAAATGGAAGAATTAGTTCCTGAGTTTTGGAAGGAAGCTCCACTTGAAAGACCTGTCATTGAACAGCGCTTTTGGATGTTGGATAAAGAATCTGTCGTTCAATTCGGGTATAAGGGTCTTGAATGGGGAATGGAACCATATAATAACTTTACAGTCCTTCGGGCTCAGTTTGACCAATGGTTTGCTAAAAAAGCAGTTGAAGCTGGGGCACTTCTTATCAATGAAACAGTAGTAACGGAATGTATCGTTGAAAATGGCAAGGTTGTCGGGATACGTACGGACCGTCCAAATGGTGAGGTATATGCTGATGTTGTGGTCCTTGCTGACGGTGTTAATTCACTCCTTTCTAAGCAGTTAGGCTTCCATAAAGAATTTCGGCCAGATGAAGTAGCTTTGACAGTCATGGAAGTTATTAATTTACCAAAAGAAAAAATAAATGACCGTTTTAATTTGGAAGACAACCAGGGTTGTACAATTGAAATCTTTGGTGATTCTACAAAAGGTAATCTTGGAACAGCTTTTGTTTACACGAATAAAGATAGCTTGAATATCGGAGTTGGTACTACGCTATCAAGCATGATCAAAGCAAAAATAAAGCCATATGAGCTTTTAGACTACTTGAAAACTCACCCAATGGTCAAGCCAATGCTTGCTGGTGGGGAATCTGCGGAGTATCTTGCCCATCTTATCCCTGAAGGCGGCTACCGTTCAGTACCTAAAGTAGCTGGCAATGGAGTGATTGTCGTCGGTGATGCTGCCCAGCTTGTTAATGCCATTCATCGTGAAGGTTCGAACATGGCGATGTCATCTGGTAAAATGGCTGCTGAAGCTGTGGTTAAGGCGCATAAAAGTGGGGACTTTAGTGAATCCAGCTTAAATAGTTACCGTGAAGCGCTTAATAGTAGTTTCATAATGAAGGATTTAGAGAAATATAAAGATGCTGCCCATACGTTTGAGAAATATCCACAATACTTTAATGAATATGTTCCAATGATGAATAAAGCAATGAGCAAATTCTTTACTGTTGATGGAACACCAAAACGTGAAAAACAGAAACAAATCATGAAAAGTGTGACTTCTGAACGAGGAACCATTCGAGTGTTGCAAGATATCTATCGAGCTTGGAAGGCGGTGAAATAATGTCAACGAAAAATATCGAGGAAAAACAGTATCTTCTCCGTTTTAAGTGTGATACAAAATCTCATTTGACCGTACTGGATCATGATGTTTGTATGACAAAATGTCCCGATAAAATTTGTACAGTATTTTGCCCTGCAGAGGTTTATAAGTGGGAAGGAACACGGATGCAGGTAGGCTACGAAGGCTGCCATGAATGTGGAAGCTGCCGGATTGGCTGTCCATACCAGAATATAAAATGGGAATATCCAAAAGGCGGACACGGAATTGTTTTCCGTTTAGCATAGGAAAAGCTATAGCTCCTAGGCGCGGAAGATAGACAGTTATCCAGGTTCAAATCTTATACCTAGCTAGAAGATAAGGAGCTGTTTGCGATATATGCAAACAGCTCCTTAATTTATGTAAATTTTTTAATTAATACTATATGTGGGTTATTTCACAAGTGAGGGTAAAAAGAAGGTGAAGCAGAAGGTATATTTTTAGAGGGTTAGCTTATTTTCTCTAATAAAGCAACAGAAGAAAGATTATCGTTTTTACTGGCGTTAACTAGTAAAGCTGCAAATGAGTTGGCATGATCGATTAACTCCATATTTGGTGAACAATAATATGGTTTTTTCCAATTGAAATCTCCTTCAGAATCAGCAGCGTAGATACTTACCTTCCAATGATAGTATATTTTTTGCTGCGGGAGTTGAACCCCTTCTACGGCAATAAGCCAATGTGTCGAAGGAGAATTTGGGTAGAATGCTTCGGATTCCTGTAAGGAAACAAGGTCATTTACACCAATGGGTATTAATGCTTTTTGATAAAAGTCGTGATAATTTGGGGTTTTCATATATTTTCCCTCCCTAATATGTTCCTGTCTCTATTATATGAAACATTTAAACTTTTTTTGTGTGATAAATGTTAAAATTTCAAAAAAAAATATAGCGTTTTCATGAAACTGACAAAACTTCTTCCTCTGTTTTATAATTTTATATATTTGTGACCTAAGTCACTACATTAACGAATGGGTGATTTTATACTTGAAGCAATAGAATGAGATAGAGGTGATTGTTGATGAGTGGCTGTATGAGTGCTCTTGGTGGTATGCCCCAAGCTGAATTAAGTAAGGGACTTAAGCAATTAAAAAGTGAACATCCTCCGTTATTAGAACAATTAGAGGGATTGTATGACTTAACACAAAAAATTGATCAAGAAATAGATGTAGAAACAAACCTTGATGCATTAATAATAAAAGTAAAAGAATTTAAGGCTGCCTTAGATCCCCATTCAGAACGAGAAGAAGGCGTTCTTTTTCCAATGATGGGCGTGTACATCGGGACTACTTCCGGACCAATAGCTGTTATGGAATATGAACATGATCAGGCAAAAACCAATATTGGAGCATTTCTTGCCAAGGCAGAGGGTGGTCTAGCGTCCACAGAAGAAAAGAAAAAAACGGCAGAACTGATTCAAAATGCTTACTTTATCTTAACTGAGCATTTTTCTAAAGAGGAAAACGTTTTGTTCCCAATGGCAGAAAGAATGCTTACAGATGAGGAAAAAGAAGAATTATATCAAAAAATACAGGAAATTTAAAAGGATGGGCATCGTGCCCATCCTTATTTTGATTGTTGATTCCACTCTCTGACCTTTTGGTCTGTTGGAAGAAGAAATGCGATTAAGCCTAGCAAGGGAAGAACTCCAAGCCATCTAATCATCGACGGTAATCCAATCCAGTCTGCAATATATCCAAGTCCTACAGAACCAATGGCCCCCATTCCAAACGCTAGTCCTACAGTTAAACCAGACATCGTTCCAATCTTTCCAGGGACTAATTCCTGTGCATATACTACCGTTACAGAAAAACTAGTCATTAAAATAAACCCAGTCAATATGAGGAAAATAAACGCCAGCGTTGGTGTTACATGTGGAATAAAAATTGAAAATGGAATGGTTGCTAACATTGAAAAGGAAATGATTGTTTTCTTTCCAAAGCGATCAGAAAGTGGACCACCAAAAAATGTGCCAACAGCCCCGGAAAGTAAAAAAGCAAACAGGAATAATTGTGACTGCTTAATCGTAAGGGCATATTCCTTTATCGCGTAAAAGGTATAAAAATTGGTAATCCCGGATGAATACCATGTCCTTGCAAATATTAATAATAATATCAACCCCAAGGTATTTTTTATTTCTTTAGATATCGTTACTTTAGTAGCTAAGCTGACGCCCTTTTTCTTGCGTATAGTTGGAGAAGCTATCAACCTATTATTATACCAATTTGCAATATAAATTAGTAAAATGACTGCTAGTGCTGCAACAATTGTGAACCAGGATGCACCAATCTGCCCCAATGGAACCAATATTAAGGCGGTAATCACTGGAGCTAATGCTTGACCGGTATTACCCCCTACCTGATAGATTGACTGTGCAAGTCCTCTACGGTTGCCTGCAGCCATATAGGCAACACGCGAACCTTCAGGATGAAATATTGCTGATCCAAGACCGATGAAAAGGACTGATAAGACAATTAATCCATAGCTTGAGGAAAACCCTAATCCAAGAATACCGATTAACGTGAAGGTCAGTCCTATCGGCAGGGCATAAGGCATTGGTTTTTTATCAGTTATAAAGCCGACTACGGGCTGCATGACTGATGAGACCATATTTAATGAGAAAGCAATAATTCCAAGCTGTGTGAAACTTAAGCCCATTGAAGATTCTAAAATTGGGAACATAGCTGGTACTACAGCTTGAATTGCATCGTTCAATAAATGGCACAATCCGATAATAAAGAGAATTTTAAACATGGTTGATTCAGAAGTTTTTGGTGCTTTAGCAGGTAAAACAGCTTGTGAACTCATAATTATCCCTTCTTTTTCGTGTGACTAAATTATTTTCTAACCATATCTTACTACCGAACGATAAAAATAAGAAAGATTTATTATTTATTTTCTGAAAATTCCTAGTATGCCATGATACCTATGTTTACAAAATATTGATGATTTTTCAGGTTGATTTGACAAATCAGCAATTATTTTTTATAATAATCTTGAAATCAAGATATTTTTTTATTTTTGCATTCTTAGTAAATATCATTAATTAAACCTAAAAGGATGAGTTTTTTATGGAAAATAATTCAACAGCTAATTCATTAAAGCTTTTTATTGTCCTTTCAAGAGCGTATAAAGCAATAAACGAACATGTAAATAAAGTAATCCAATCAAGTGGTTTAAATCCAACTGAATTTGCCGTTCTGGAGCTCCTCTATCATAAAGGTGACCAGCCAATGCAGCAAATTGGCGGAAAAATCTTACTTGCAAGTGGCAGTATAACTTACGTGGTTGACAAGCTTGAACAAAAAGGGATGTTAAAAAGGATAGCCTGTCCGAAAGACCGCAGGGTTACGTATGCACAAATAACGGAAGACGGGAAAAAGTTCATTCAGAACATTTTTCCTGAACATGCCGAGCAAATCGATAAACTCATGTCAACACTGACTGAAACTGAAAAACTAGAAGCAATTGACTTGTTGAAAAAATTAGGTTTGCCTGCAGGTAAGTTTTAATACGGCCAATAGGTCGTATTTTTTTATTGTTAGGCATGTTAGGGGATAGTATATAATAGAATAGATTGGAATATTATAAAAATTTAAAAGGGGGACGTCTCAATGGGATTTGAGAACTATACATACATACGTCCAAATTTAGAAGAAGTAACAGAAAAATTTTATTTGTCACTAGAAGTCCTAAAAACGGCTGAGTCAGCAGAAGAGCAAAGCACCGTAATGAATGAGATTAATAAGCTAAGAAATGACTTAGGTACGATGTTCAATCTTGTGTATATTCGTCATTCAATTGACACGAATGATGATTTTTATAAAGATGAACAAGATTATATTGATGAAATCCAGCCTGAAGTGGAAGGGTTAGTGACAAAGTACTATCAAGTACTAGTAAATTCAAAGTTCAGACCCGAATTAGAAGAAAAATGGGGTAGTCAGCTATTTGCCCTTGCTGAAGGACAACTTAAAACCTTTAAACCTGAAATTGTGCCCTTACTTCAAAAGGAAAATCGTCTATCAACGGAATATACCAAGTTAATGGCTTCAGCAAAGATAGAATTTGAAGGTGAAGAGAGAACATTAGCACAGTTAGAACCATTCGCCCAATCGACTGACAGAAAAATGAGAAAGCAAGCCAATGAAGCAAAATTTGGTTTTATGGTTGAACATGAAGAAGAGTTTGATCGGATTTATGATGATTTGGTGAAAGTAAGGACAGAAATTGCCAAATCACTTGGGTTTAAAAACTTTGTTGAACTTGGTTATTACCGGATGATGAGAACAGATTATAATGCAGAAATGGTCGCAAATTTCCGTAATCAAGTGAAGGAATTTATTGTTCCGCTTGCAACAAAATTAAAAAGTCGTCAACAAGAAAGAATCGGATTGGATAAATTAAAATATTATGACGAAAGCTTTAATTTCCAAACAGGAAATGCGACACCAAAGGGTAATCCGGAATGGATTATTGAAAATGGACAAAAAATGTATGAAGATCTTTCAGAAGAAACAGGGGCATTTTTTCAATATATGCAAGATAATCATTTGATGGATCTTGTTGCCAAGAAGGGTAAGGCTGGTGGAGGTTACTGTACTTTTATAGAGAATTACAAAGCTCCTTTCATTTTTTCTAATTTCAACGGTACGTCCGGGGATATTGATGTCCTAACACATGAGGCAGGTCATGCCTTCCAAGTGTATTCAAGCCGTCATTTTGAGATTCCTGAATATGCGTGGCCCACTTATGAAGCATGTGAGATACATTCGATGAGTATGGAATTTTTTACATGGCCATGGATGGACCTGTTCTTTAAGGAGGACACTGATAAATATAAGTTTTCACATTTGAGTGATGCACTATTATTTCTGCCATATGGGGTTTCCGTTGATGAATTCCAACATTGGGTCTATGAAAATCCAGAAGCTACCCCGAAAGAGAGAAAGCTTCAATGGCGTGAGATTGAGAAAAAATATTTGCCGCATAAAGATTACGATGGTAATGAATATTTAGAGAATGGCGGTTTCTGGCAGCGCCAAGGTCATATCTATAATTCACCATTTTACTATATTGATTATACACTGGCTCAAATTTGTGCTTTCCAATTTTGGAAGCGCTCAAGAGAGAATCAAGAAGAAGCTTGGGAAGATTATGTGAAGCTTTGTAAGCTGGGTGGCAGTATGTCATTCACAAAGCTTGTTGAGGCAGCCAATTTAATCTCACCATTTGAACTGGGGTGTGTAGAGTCAGTAGTGGGTGTTATTGATGGCTGGTTAAACTCTATCGAGGATAAAAATCTATAAAATTAAAAAAAGCGAAGCCTAGGCTTCGCTTTTAAGCTATTTAACAGTTATTAGATTCGAGATAACTGTCAGTTGATTATCTTCAACAACGACGTTTAGATTTTTTACATCAGGTTCTTCTAAAATAATATCAGCAATCTGATCTTCAAGTTGTACTTGGATGACACGGCGCAGTGGTCGTGCTCCGAATGCAGGATGGTACCCAAGCTCTGCAAGTTTTTCTTTGGCCTCATTGCTAATCGTTAATTCAATATTTTGTTCAGTTAATGACTCTTGTAACTCGTTAATCATAAGGTCAACAATAGAGAGAATATGTTCTTTGCCGAGAGAATTAAATTCAACGATATTATCGAAGCGATTCAAGAATTCTGGCTTAAAGAAGCTGCCAAGGGAATCAAGGATACTAGCCTCTTCGATGGCATTATTGGTACCAAAGCCGACATGAGCTGTTTTGTGACCTGCACCCGCATTGCTTGTCATGATGATAACGGTGTCCTTAAAGCTGACAATCCTGCCCTGGCTGTCTGTGAGTCGGCCGTCTTCAAGAATTTGTAGGAACAGATGCTGTACATCTGGATGAGCCTTTTCAATTTCATCTAATAAAATGATGCTGTATGGATTTCTCCGCACTTTTTCGGTCAACTGACCTGCTTCTTCATGCCCAATATAGCCGGGAGGCGAGCCAATTAATTTGGAAACACTATGCTTTTCCATATACTCACTCATATCAAGGCGGATCATCGAATCCTTCGAACCAAATAATTCTTCAGCAAGTGTTTTAGTTAACTCTGTTTTCCCAACGCCGGTTGGTCCGACAAATAGGAAGGTACCGATTGGCCGATGTTTTGATTTTAGTCCGGCACGACTGCGTCTAATCGCTTTTGCTACCTTTTTTACAGCCTTTTTCTGGCCGATAACCTTTTGGCTAAGATCCTCCTCTAATGTCTGCATTTTTTGCTGTTCATCTTGTTGCAGTTTTCCAACGGGAATCCCTGTTTTTTGTTCGATGATTTCTTGGATAAGCGCTGCATCGACCATGGGTCTTTCGGTGCCTGAAATTAAATTTAAAGACTTCTCAAGGTTTGTTTCTTCATCGCGAAGGGATGCGGCCTTTTCATACTGTTCATTTTTAAGGGCTTCTTCCTTCTCTACAGCAATCTCTTTTAGACGTATTTCAATTTGTTCATTACTCTTATAATCCGAGATCAAGTTTAATTTCGAACCTGCTTCATCTAATAAGTCAATCGCTTTATCAGGTAGAAAGCGGTCTTGAATATAGCGCTGAGATAATTGAACACAAGCAAGAATTGCTTCATCGGAATAGACGACTTCATGGTAATCCTCGTACTTCTGTTGTATCCCTTTTAAGATATCAATCGCAGCTGCAGTAGTAGGTTCCAATACATGAACGGGTTGAAAACGCCGTTCTAATGCAGAATCTTTTTCGATTTGGCGGTATTCTTTTAATGTGGTTGCACCAACCACTTGTAGTTCTCCACGAGCTAGGGCAGGCTTTAAAATGTTTCCAGCATCCATGGAACCTTCAGCAGAACCAGCACCTACAAGCAGGTGAATTTCATCAATGAAAAGGATGATATTTTTCCGCTCTTTTAATTCGGAAATGACTTGCTTCATTCTTTCCTCAAATTGGCCGCGTATGCCAGTATTGGCTACAAGGGAAGCGACGTCTAACAAATAGACCTCTTTACCCCGTAACTTGCCTGGGATATCTCCTTCAGCAATCTTTTGGGCTAGTCCCTCAGCAATGGCTGTCTTCCCGACCCCTGGTTCACCAATTAACACTGGATTATTCTTATTCCGTCGGTTTAATATTTCAATGACACGCTTTACTTCTCCATCACGGCCAATGACGGGATCTATCAACTCAGCCTTCGCCAATTGAGTTAAATTTCGGCCGAATTGGTCAATTAAGCCGCCTTTTTCGGTTTTTCTATGAGTTTGTTGTGCAGGCTGACTGCTAAAACCATTATCAATATTGTTATTCATGAATAGATTTTCAAATGGAAGGCTTGGAAAGGAATTCATATTTGGACCCAAGCCTGCACCAAGAGCTTGCTTTTCTTTAGTAAAGCATTCATGACAGAGTCTGATTTCCTTACGCTGTCCATTAATAATCATTGTAAATTGGATGTTTGCATTGTGTTCATTACATTGTTGACAAAGCATAAGAGAATAACCTCCTCGAAAATTAATAATTAGTTTGACTTTGACTATATTTGACCTTGTGACGCTAGTATACTCTGACCTTTTTTGACTTTCAAGTGCTTTACTTATGGTAATGCTTTCTATTTAAGGAAAAAAGCTCGTCTTTGTTTGTCCTTATCATCATATATTGATGATAAGGAGATGATGTTGTGAAGAGGGATTGGACTCAAGCATTTCAGATTGCGGCGGTCTATGTGGGGACAGTAGTAGGCGCTGGATTCGCCACGGGAAAAGAAATCGTTGAATTTTTTTCGCGGTTTGGTTTCTTTGGCTTAATTAGTATATTAATGAGCGGTTATCTCTTTATTGCATTGGGCTCTAAATTAATGAGAATGGCTGCATTTATAGAGGCAAAATCTTATCAAGAGTTTAATGAGTACTTGTTTGGTAAGTGGCCAAGTCGTGTCATTAATATCTTTATGATTTTTATGCTTTTGGGTGTCAGTGCAGTGATGCTTTCAGGGGCGGGGGCGGTTTTTGAGGAACAGTTAAATCTGCCAAAAGCAGTCGGTGTTTTCCTGACTATTTTTTTATCCTATTTAGTCATGATAGTTGGTACTAAAGGTCTATTTGCTGTTAATACGTTTGTTGTTCCGGTAATGATTACTTTTAGCATAATATTAATGCTCTTTTCAGTTCAAATGCCTAACTTCCTAGATCAATTATTATTTATTCCACCTGCCGATGATGGTTGGAAAAGTGTCATTGCCCCATTTTCCTATGTGGCATTGAATCTAGGTCTGGCCCAAGCTGTTTTAGTACCGATCGCCACAGAGGTTAAGGATGATTGGACGATTAAGTGGGGAGGGTTTCTTGGAGGGGCGGCTTTAACTGTAATATTAATTGCCGGTCACTTTACGTTAATCATGCTCCCAAATTTAGAACTATATAATATTCCGATGGCGATTGTCATGAAAAATTTAGCACCTTTTCTTTATTGGATCTTTGTTCTCGTAATTTATGGGGAGATTTTCACTTCTGTGATTGGAAATGTCTTTGGGCTGGACCGTCAGTTAAAGCAATATTTGACCATACCGACCATGCTATCGGTGACCCTGATTTTTGCCGTTTCTTATCTGATTAGTCTTGTGAATTACGGTACGCTTCTATCCTATTTATATCCATTGTTTGGGTACATCTGCATGATTTTTTTTATCTTACTTTGGATGAAACCATTTACACCAAGAGTAAGAAAATAGAAAAGCAGGTGTCTAAAAAGGACACACTGCTTTTTCTACTTAATAGGCAATATAATAAATATCATCAGGTCAAAGATAATATGAGATACAATTGCAAGTGGCATAGATTTCTTCAAAAAATAAAGATATCCCCAAAAAAGACCTGAAATAAAGGCAGCAAGAACTAACAAAAACGAGCCGGAATAAATATGAACGGAAGCGTACAGGACCGATCCAGTTAAAATACTTACAATTGGATTAAAGTACTTACTCAATCTTGTTTGGATAAATCCACGCCAGAAAAGTTCTTCTCCCGGTGCTGCTACTAAAACTAAAGCTAGGTATTGCCAAAATAATGCTGGCGCATACCAATTATAGAGATTCTTAATACTCGTATCAAACGGGAGATGAAGGATCTTCATTGCCCATAGGCCAAGCCAAAAAACGAAATATAATAAGAAACCTGACAGTGCTCCAAAAATGATAAATTGAATAACTGATAACTTATCATCGACATCTTCCTGAAAGGATGAGTATGCGATTAACACCAAAATGGATCCGGAAAATATATACCAAAAGATCGTTCGATCCTGAAATGAAAAAAATAAAAGAACGTGAGCAATAAGTAAACCAATAAGTATGCGAGGGTCTTGGAAGAATTTTTTCATTATCATGATCTCCTTTTAGGAACAATAGAACTTATTTTAACAAATAAGTTTTTCAAATGGAAATCATTACATTGCCCCTTTCAGCAATTCGTTTGATTAGAACAAAAAGAAAAGAAAAAAATAATAAGGAAGGGAGTGAAAAGAATGAGCAAATCAAAAAGTGAGCAAGAACGTGAATGGACAGTCAGGAAGCAAGATCAAAATCCCCATGGAAAAGTAAAATCTTTAAAGGAATTAACCAAAGAAACTGGAAAAGGTCAATAACGATTCGGGTAGGAATCAAAAAAAGAAAAGGCAGCCATGTTGGGACTGCCTTTTCTAGAATTCTATTAATTTAATAAGCGCTTTCTTTTACAACCTTATAGTTTTTGTGATTGACAACTGTGCGCTGATCCAATTCTAAATCACGATAATTGTCCATAAATGTTAGGTCGACTATGACAGAATTTTCATTTACCTTTTCAACAATCCCCTTCAAACCACCACGGAATTCTATGATATTTCCTACTTCTGCTTTTCTCATTTTAGTCTCTCTCCTTTACCTCAAAAACTATAAATAAAATCCAGTTAAATAACAGTTTGCACTACTTTATTCAATTCGTAAAGGCTTTTATTTGACAATTATGTTAATTCTTTTAAACATTATTAGTATATGAGAAAAAGGGCCGCGAAAGAATCGGTAGCGCTTTCATTTTTTTGAAGTTGGCGTAAGAAAAGCCATAACGTTAAAATACTAGGTAAAGGTGGTGCAATAAGATGAAAGAAGAAATGATTTCAGAAATCTTGAATCAATTAATGACAGGAGAACTATCGGAGTATTATGTTAAAAATGATGATTTTATGGAATTTCGTCAAGTATTAGTAAAAAGAAAAGATTTTAAGCATTTTCGTGGAATAGGTCAAAGGGGCGGCGATGTTTTGTATCAATACCTAAAAGAACCAAGAAGTTAATTTTTAAAACGAAAGTTTGTGACTGGTTTTGACAGATTTGTGACAGATTTGTGACATGTGGTATAAAATAGATTTTTCAGTTGTCTGAAAAAGGCGAAAGTGATATTCTAGCATTTGTATAAACAAAACATTATCATCAGAGTGAAAATTCAATACATGTTTGTTTTCTTTTTGGAAAAAATAAACGAAAAATATTTCACTTTCACTCTTTAGTCAATTATTGATTTAGTTGACTAAATGATAAGAAATGTTTATTTTTAATAAAGCAAGTTTATATTTTTATATAAATATTAAAGGAGTTTGATTATCATGGCAGAAAAGCAATTTAAAGTAGTCGCAGAAACAGGTATACATGCAAGACCAGCAACATTATTAGTGCAAACAGCTAGCCGATTTGATTCTGAAATTCATTTAGAATATAAAGGTAAGAAAGTTAACTTAAAATCAATAATGGGTGTTATGTCTTTAGGTGTGGGCCAGGGTGCTGATATCACCATTTCAGCAGAAGGAAATGATGCAAACGATGCATTAAATAGCCTTGAAGAAACCTTGAAAAAAGAAGGATTGGCAGAATAATGACTTTTTTACATGGTATAGCTGCATCAAACGGGATTGCAATTGCAAAAGCATACCGTCTTGTCGAACCGGATTTATTATTTGAACAAAAAAAAATTGAAGATACTAATGCGGAGGTTGACCGTTTCCGACAGGCAATGTCGAAATCAACAGCAGAACTCGAAGCGATTCGAGACCGGGCTAAAGTCGACCTTGGCGCAGATAAAGCTGCGATTTTTGAAGCACATTTACTCGTCCTAAGCGACCCTGAATTAAATGCACCGATTGAAGATAAGATTCAGTCTGATAAAGTGAATGCTGAGTCTGCTCTAAAGGAAACGGCAGATATGTTCATTATGATGTTTGAACAAATGGATAATGAATATATGCGGGAACGTGCAGCAGATATTCGAGATGTAACCAAACGTGTATTAGCCCATTTGTTGGGTGTTCAATTGGTTAATCCAAGCATGATTGCTGAAGAAGTGATAATTGTGGCTGAGGACTTAACCCCATCAGACACCGCACAATTAAACAGACAATTTGTTTTAGGATTTACTACAAATATTGGCGGACGTACCTCACATTCAGCAATAATGGCTCGTTCTCTGGAAATTCCAGCCGTTGTTGGAACAAAGACAGCTACTGAGGAAATCAATAATGGGGATCTTGTTATTGTTGATGGATTAAAAGGTGAAGTACATATTAATCCAACTCCAGAACTTGTTGAGCAATACCGTAAAGTGCATGAAGGGTATGAAGCTCAAAAGGCTGAATGGGCTAAGCTTGTTAATGAACCAACTGTATCAAGTGATAATCACCATGTAGAATTGGTTGCCAATATCGGTACTCCTAAGGATTTAAAAGGAGTCATTGAAAATGGTGGGGAAGGTGTAGGCCTTTATAGGACTGAATTCCTCTACATGGGAAGAGATCAACTTCCAACAGAGGATGAACAGTTTGAATCCTACAAAGCCGTTTTAGAAGGATTAACAGGAAAACCAGTTGTTGTTCGTACCTTGGACATTGGCGGGGATAAAGAACTGCCATATTTGGATTTACCAAAAGAAATGAACCCGTTTTTAGGCTTCCGGGCAATCCGTTTATGCTTAGAAGAGCAGGATATTTTCCGTACCCAGCTAAGAGCACTGTTACGTGCTAGTATCTATGGGAATTTAAAAATTATGTTTCCAATGATTGCAACCCTAGATGAATTCCGTGCTGCAAAGGCGCTCCTTGAAGAAGAAAAGCAAAAGCTTCTTGCTGAAGGACAAAAGGTTTCCGATGAAATTGAACTTGGTATCATGGTGGAAATTCCTTCAACGGCCATTCTAGCGGATCAATTTGCAAAAGAAGTAGACTTCTTTAGTATCGGGACAAACGATTTAATTCAATATACGATGGCTGCTGACCGCATGAACCAACGTGTTTCTTACTTGTATCAGCCCTATAGCCCGTCTATTTTACGTTTAGTAAAAATGGTTATTGATGCTTCACATGCAGAAGGAAAATGGACAGGTATGTGTGGGGAAATGGCAGGGGATGAAACAGCAATTCCACTTCTTTTAGGACTTGGACTTGACGAATTTTCAATGAGTGCCACTTCCATATTAAAAGCTCGCTCGCAAATCAGGAATTTGAAAAAATCTGATATGGAGAAGCTTGCTCAAGAAGTATTAAACATGCAAACTACTGCTCAGGTTATTGAAGCAGTAAATGCTGCTACAAAGTAAATTTATGATATAGAAAAAGACCGACTGATTTATTAGTCGGTCTTTTCTATGGCATTGATTATTTTTTGAAAAGAGGCAGAGCAAATCTATCTCTTATTTTATATTCTTTTGACAAGTATTCCCTTCAATTATCCTGTATACTATAATTATATTTATTTATCAAGGAGGATTGGAACGTTAATGGAATTGAATTTAACTGGTAAAACAGCTTTGGTGGTCGCTTCGAGCCAAGGCTTAGGATTTGCAATAGCTGAGCGTTTAGTTAGAGAAGGAGCCAATGTTATGATTTCCGGCCGCGATGAGGAAAAGCTGAGACAAAAAGCAAGTCAGCTTGAATCTATTGGTTTAGGAAAAGTAGCTTATCAAAAAACAGACATAACAGATATAAATGACATTAATCGGTTGGTGAAAGCAACTGCAGAAACATTTCAAACAATTGATTTGCTAGTTAATAATGCCGGAGGTCCTCCTGCAGGTTCGTTTGAAGACTTGAGTGATGAAGACTGGCAGAATTCCTTTGAATTGAATTTATTATCTTACGTCCGAATGATTCGGGCGGCACTGCCTTATTTAAAAGAGCAAGGTGGTAAAATCTTGAATATTGCCTCTACATCTATTAAAGAACCAATTCCGGGTCTTATTCTCTCGAATACGTTTCGGACGGGCATAGTTGGACTAGCAAAAACACTTGCTTCAGAATTGGCTCAATATAATATTTTGATTAATACAATTGCGCCTGGACGAATTGCAACAGACCGCATCAGTCATTTAGATCAGATGAATGCTGATAAGTTTGGTGTGGACAGGGAGACAATTGCATTACAATCACAAGCAGGAATTCCCTTAAAGCGGTACGGTACCCCGGAGGAATTTGCAAATGTTGCTGCTTTCCTCTTATCTGATGCTAATTCTTATATGACGGGCAGTTCATTCTTAGTAGACGGAGGGATGGTCAAAGCAATCTAGAAACATATGATTTATTTTTTCCTATATTAACCTTTCTTTACGTTTATTACCGATGTAATTTGGCTATGGTAAAAATATTAAGGGAGTGTTATAAAATGCTGAAGAATATTCGATTAATTACTGTTTTGCTCTTGTTACTGTCTGTAACCACGCTATTAAATGGCTGCGGCTTACTTTTTTCCAATGAATTAATTGTCAATCGGTATGCTGATGCTTTGTTAACAAAAAATAATGAACTACAATTCCGGTTTCGAATCAATAGTGAAATATTAGCAGGTCAACAATTATATAAAGTGAAGGTTACTATTCATGATGACAAGTTAGCAGCAGCAATTGGTAAACGGGAAATAGTTTACGGCGAAGAGCAAGTGCAGAATGGAGAATATTTGGAAGTTGAAGGAAAAGGTGAAAAATATATTTTTATGGACCCGCTTCCTCTAAACGTAGATTTACATATTCATGAACTTAAAAATATGATTGAAAAGAATAATGCCGTCTCGATTGAAGTATTTAATAATCAAGAAGTTTTCGGTCGTGCCTATTTAACAAACTTTTCTTCAGAGTTGTAAAAGTGATTATGTTCTCTTCTAAAAGGGCAAAATAAATTTGTGCATAACTTTGGAGAGAAGGAGCATGAAGACCGGAGCGACTGGGACGTTCCGGTCTTTCTTGTGCTTATTTTTTCAGGTATCAAAACTTAATGCTAAAATATAAATGAATATTTAAATAGAGAGGAAGGATTATTTTGCTTACTCCAGAAAATACGGTAATTGGCTTTATTGGGATAGGTGTTATGGGTAAGAGCATGGCAGGACATTTAATCAATGCCGGCTATTCCATAATTGTTTATTCAAGAACAAAGGAAAAGGCACAAGACCTATTGGATAACGGCGCAGAGTGGGCCGCAACAGCAAAAGAAGTAGCTGAAAAAGCATCGGTAATTTTTACTATGGTAGGCTATCCGACGGATGTGGAGGAAATATATTTTGGCGAAAATGGTTTAATCCACAATGGGGCATCTGGAAGCTACCTTATCGATATGACAACCTCTGCACCATCACTGGCTATTAAAATTTATGAACAGGCTAAAAAGAAAGGAATTCAGGCAATAGATGCACCGGTTTCAGGTGGAGACGTGGGTGCGAAGGAAGCTACGCTCTCCATTATGGTTGGCTGTGAACGGGAAGCATTTGACGGGGTTCTTCCTATATTAGAATTGCTTGGAACAAACATAGTTTATCAAGGAAAACCAGGTGCTGGGCAGCATACAAAAATGTGCAATCAAATTGCCATTGCTTCAAATATGATAGGTGTTTGTGAGGCAGTTATATATGCAGAAAAAGCCGGGTTAGACCCTGAGAATGTCTTGAAAAGTATTACAACTGGGGCAGCCGGGAGCTGGTCCCTAAGTAATCTTGCACCAAGAATGTTAGCAGGAAACTTTGAACCTGGTTTTTACATAAAACATTTTATTAAGGATATGAAAATCGCGATAGATGAAGCTGAAAAAATGGAGATGGAAGTTCCGGGACTTTCATTAGCGAAATCTTTGTATGACCAATTAGTCGAAAAAGGAGAGGAAAACAGCGGGACCCATGCCCTTTATAAATTTTGGAAGAGCTAAGGAACGCATAATAATACCCTCACCGTAAAAGGTGAGGGTATTATTATGCGTTCCTTAAAAATTGTTCTATTTGGTTTAAACCGATTTCAAGAGTTTCCATAGAACAAGCAAACGATAACCGGAAATAGCCTTCTCCATATTCTGAAAAAGCGCTGCCGGGAACAACGGCCACTTTTGTTTCTTGGACAAGCTTTAGGGCAAAGTCAAAACTATTTAATTGAATGGTTTTAGGAATCTTTACGAAGAAGTAAAACGCTCCGTCTGGCTTGACAGCATCAAGTCCCATCGCAGTTAAGCGTTTGTAAACAAATTCTCTTCTTTTTAAATATTCTTTTTTCATCACAAGCGCATCATCCATCCCTTTAGTAACTGCCGCAAAGGCTGCTTTCTGGGCAATGGACGTCGCACAAGATATATTATATTGATGAACCTTTAAAATATGTTTCGAAATGACTTCAGGTGCAAATAAAAAGCCAATTCTCCAACCAGTCATCGAGTGGGATTTGGATAACCCATTGATGACGATGGTTTGTTCTTTTAGAAAGGAAGCAATGGATATATGCGGTTGGTCATAGGTAAGCTCACTGTATATTTCATCTGCAAGGATAAAGATATCTTTATTTTTAAGATACTCTGCTATTTCCCTTAGCTCTGACTCAGAGAGACTAACGCCGGTCGGATTAGAGGGGTATGGCAGGACGATGCAACGGGTTTTCTCAGTAATAAAAGGTTTTATCATTTCTAAAGTAAAGCGAAACTGATTTTCCCGGATATCCACATGTACAGGTGTAGCCCCCATCATTTTAATGATCGGTTCATAGCCTGGATAAATAGGACCTGGTAATATGACTTCAGACCCTTCAACTAAAATTGTCCGAAAAGCAATGTCAATAGCCTCGCTTGCACCTACAGTAACAATCACCTCTGAGTCAGGTTTATAAAGTAAGCCATATTTTTTTTTACAAAATTGCACGCAGCTTCCCTTAATTCAATCGTCCCTGCATTATGGGTATAGGAGGTAAAGTTCTGCTCAATCGCAGTAATACCAGCTTTCTTCACATGCTCCGGAGTTGGGAAATCAGGTTGTCCAATCGTAAATGAGATCAAATCTTCAATATGGGATACCATATTAAAAAACTTTCTAATTCCTGAGATTTCTATATCTTTTACACGTTGATTAATTAATTGTTCCATATTGTCCATCCTTCCAATTGAAGTTTACCCTTTTATGAATATAATGATTATAGACTATTTTTAGCTGAAGGTACTACTAAAGAGAAATAAAAAAACGATCTAAGTTTTTACTCAGACCGTTTTTAAGGGAAGGGGAGTTTATTTCAAATTAAAGTGTTTTAATAACCATAATCCCAGTCAACCTCGTCCTCGTGCCAAAAAACTGGTGACACAGAACCGAAATTAACTATTTTATCTTCTAGCTTGCAGTTACAATCCTCGCAGCCGCATTGCTCTTTAATTTCTTCATAAATGGAATGATCCACATCTTCAATAAATGTAACCTTTTGTTCTTGAAAAAGAATCGCTGTTCCTTTCATTGGTCAAGCACCTCTTTTAAATTTTTTCAAACTAAGTATCTTCTCATAATTATATTGTAATTCCGTATCAATAAAGAGTCTATATGTTAGTGATGTTGTTCACAAAAACATCACTAACTGTTAGGATGGATACTCCAAAAGAAAAAGCCAGGAATCCTGGCTTCATGAATATCGTTCACCTAGTTTTTTGAAAATAGGCTTTTGATAAGTTTTGCTTTTTTTATTAGATGGGGTTTGATCAAGTTCTGAAATTCCGGTATATAGCTGGAGTAATGCTTTTGCTGAATTTAGTGAGAGTGTTGCCTTTGGATTTCGTACCCGTTCATCTAATTTACCGAAATGTGGTAGTTCTAAAAAATCGGACTTGGTGGGAGGAATATGAAATGTATACCTTCCGCATTCAACTAACACATCCGACTGCTGTTGACTATTTCGTGGATTTCCAGAGAAATGGAGACCAACTTTTTTAGCTTTACCTTCTTCAATCAATTTTTTTAATGTTTCCTGTTTTAATTTGTACAATAATTTGGGATTTGGAGCTGTTTTCGCATGGCGATTCACAATAAAGATAGCTTGAGCGAGGTTTTCGATGGTTAGTTTTAGGTTTGTTAGAGGGTCTTTCTGGTCATAATTCAAAATATGTTCTCCTTTCAGTTATATAAAACATCTATATTATACCTTTTTTTAAAAGAAATAGGAATAAAGCAGTAATCTTTTAGTGAAATAAATATCAAATAGTTAATGCTTATTGTAAAAAAAATCCTTACCTATTGATGATAAGGATTTTTTTTGATGCTACTTTTCTGCTTTTAATGTAAATATACTTAACTCTGGTTTGGACATAAAGCGAAAAGGGAGGCGTGTTGTTCCAATTCCTCGATTGACATAAAGCGAAAGAGGATTATTCTCGCCAATTGAATAAAGACCCTCTGGGTATATTTGAGCAAAAGGAGGAGTCACAAGTGCCCCGAAAAAAGGAATCTTAATTTGCCCTCCATGGCTATGACCACTAAGCTGCCAATGGACAGGATACTGAGAAGCGGTCTCTGCAAGGTCTGGGGCATGAGATAATAATATTTTAAAAGTGTCTTTTGGTACATTTTTTAGGGTCAGTGGTAAATTAGGTTTCCCTAACATCGCATCATCAATTCCAAGGAGATAAATAGTACTTCCATCCTTTAATTTAATGGGTGCTGATTCATTCAAAAGTACGGTAAAATCTGTCGTTTCCATGATATTTCTGTAAATGTCAGAGCCGTACCCACCATGATCATGATTACCAAAGATACAGTACTTTCCTAGCGGAGCATGTAATTTCTTCAAAATAGGAATCAATTTATTAATTTCTGTATATTGATTTGGCTCGTCCATTAAATCACCGGTAAATAAGATAATGTCTGGTTTAAGAAGATTAATTTTTTCAACTAATTTATTAAATTGATGAAGGTTATATTGAAAACCAAGGTGGGTATCACTAAATTGAATGATTTTTATTCCATCAAAACTGTTAGGGATAAGTGGATGTTTTATTTGAAGTTTTTGAATATCGAGTAATGAAGGCTCAATTCGATTGGCATAAAGATAGCCACCCGAACTTAATCCAAGAACAGTAAGAAATGAACCAAATGTTCGTTTTAAAAAAATTCTCCTCGTCTGTTTATTAGCCATTTTTTCAACCAGCCTATCTTTTATTAACCTTCTACCAATGAGAAGAGTCCCTTTGTATTTTCTTTAAAAACTAACCAGATTGCAAGTGAAAAGGTCCTTTGTAACCTTTATTCATAAAAAAGTAAAACATTCAAAAAAGCAGCCAACAATATGGCTGCTTATCTTATTTATAGCTAACGGCTCGGCTCCTTAATGCCTTCCATGAAGAAATAAATTGTTGCTTCCCAACTCTTACTTGTTTTTTACCAGAGAGTGGATCATTTAAATAGACATATTTTGAATCATATCCAACTAAGACGACGGCATGTAAATCGAGCGGTGTTTTAATATATTGGTTCCCGTGATACCAGCCCTCAGGGCGGTCTGGTAAACGGTAATCCCCGGTTGTCCATACAACTACTGGATAACCCGCTGAAACATGCTCTAAGACCTGATCAAAGGGCTGGTTAGTTAAATTGATGGCTCTTCCAGGGAGTTTTTGGTTGATTAAGGCAATCATTGGTTGATCAAATACTGCATACCCTGCTCTTCTGCCTGTCATATCCCCAACAAATCCATCTGAGGGGTTTCCCCAACGTATAATATCACCCTTTGGGGATTTAATGAGCGGGTCTAAATCCTTCCGGACAGATCGGTAAAGATCCATTTTCGTTGTTTTTACGCCAGCATAATTTAGTACCATTGCCAAGCTTGTGACTTCGCAGCCATATTTAAGTTCAGGATTTTGCCTAATTAAAACGACATTTAGCATGGCAGATTTCTTCTTCGGGGCAGCAGTAACTGAATCATTTTTTATTTGTTTATTTTTAACACTAATCACTTGTTTATTTAGTTCCTTTATGGTGAAACGTTTATTTTCTAAGTCTACTGATGATGTGTTTTGAGTATTCTCTTTCACGGATATCGTGGAAAGAGGCTGTTTACTTTCCGTGCTAAGATTTGTATCCGCGTGAGAGTGGCTACATCCAAACATGGGAAGGATCGAGGCTAATAAGCAAAGTTTTTTCAGAAACTTATCCTCCTTATTGAACAGCTTATATATAGGATATGATTGTTTATAAGCGACTATAATGGTATCCTTTTGGAAAAGAACGGGTATCGCCGTTCAGCGTATGGTATAATAAGAAAAAAATTTTGGAGGTACTTGGATGGATGCATTGGAAATACTATCGGATCTTGAAAATGTATTTCCCTATTTTCAACCGATTTTTAGTGCCGATGAACAAAGTGTAATTGCCTATGAGGTGTTGGGGAGATATAAATCAGAAGGGAACATCATTAGTTTAGGGACCTTTTTTCAGGATGACCAAATTCCTGATGAATATAAATTTGAGGTGGATTTGTTAATAGTCAAAATGGCGCTGGAAAAAGCGCTAAAGCTTGATGAGGATATAAGTATATTTCTCAATCGGAATGCTGATTTATTAATGTATGGGCATGGTGAGCCTTTCTTACAAGAGCTGCTTGCATTTGAAAAAAAGGGGTTTATGTTAAATCGAATTGTTCTAGAAATTTCTGATCGGAATTATACTGGAGATTTAGACCAATTTGATCACTTATTGCAATATTATCGAACCTACGGGATTAAAATAGCGATTGCAAGAATTGATAGTGAAAGTAGTTACTTCGAACGGCTTGGACAACTTGAACCAGATATTTTAAAGATTAGCTTGCAGGCTTTAAAGTCAACATCAACAGGAATAAATTTTAACGATGTATTATTTACCTTATCCCTTTTGGCAAGGAAAATAGGTGCCACGCTCTTGTTTGAAAATATAGAAATGAGCTACCAGCTTCAATTTGCTTGGAAAAATGGCGGTCGATATTATCAAGGTTATTATTTGCAGCCACCCGCAGCCGAATTCATTTCACGTGAAATTCTAAAAGATCGCTTAAAAGAGAAGTTTCACGACTTTATCTCCTATGAGAAAAAGAAATTAGAAGCTGTATATACTACTGCTGAATTTTTTCAAGCCAAGGTTCAAGAAATTGTGATAAAAAACAGAAGTGCAACCTATCAAATCCTATTTCAAAATCTTATAAAGGAATTAGATCAAATTGCCTTTCGAATGTATGTTTGCGATGAGGATGGTTTTCAGAAATCCGCCAATATTTTTAAGGGAAAAGAGGGTTGGATTACCCAATCCGAGTACATTCAAAAAAATTGGAGTTGGCGGCCTTACTTTTTAGAAAATATTATTAAAATGAGAAATGAACGAAAAGGCATCTTATCTGATTTGTATTGTGATATTGATACCGGGGAGACCATTCGCACGTTTTCATTCCCCATGAATGGGGAAGAGTATTTGTTTATTGATATAGCCTATCAATATTTGTTTCAACACGACCAATTACTTTAGCGATTACCTTTTTTTATGAGGATTTAAAAAAAAAACCCTATTTTTTTATTTTTACTTGGACAAATGGGCAACGTTATTTTATTCTTTTAATATTGGCATATTGAATTATAGGTTGGAAAATTATGAAAGTAACCCACTCGGATAGAAAATGTGCCAATTGAGAAACATAATTGTAGATGTTTGTTTGGGTTTGAAAGGAGACGGAGCCGATGTCACAGCTTCAAGGTATATTAACAAGATTAAAAAATCTTCAGGAACAAGCTAATAGTGGTGAACCAGCACAACGCTATTTCGAGGTTAACGGGGATAGAAAGTGTCAAGTAACATTTCATCCGAAAACGGAGACATTCGAATTAGAAGTATACAATGAAAAGGAAAAACCAAAAAGATATCAATTTGATAATGTTGATATGATTACAATTGAAATTTTTGATTTGATTCAATAAGGAACCTTTTGGGTTCCTTTCTTTTTATATTCAAGAGATGCGGATTTTCGCTTGAATGTATCTTTTATTACGTTTCCAAAATTAGCACAGACACCCGAAAACTGTGGTAGAATGTATCTGTGGAAAAACAAATTTTTGAGGAGTTTTCGGCAATGATCAGTCTTCCTAATGGCGAATTTTTAAAATTAACGATAAAAGAACTAATGATACCATCCGAGCGTGTAGCCCATGTCCAGATTGGTAATAATCTCGAACATGCCTTATTAGTCTTAACAAAAAGCGGTTATACAGCTATACCTGTATTAGACCCTCATTACAAGCTTCATGGGTTAATTAGTACCCCGATTATAATGGATTCTATCCTTGGTCTAGAAAGAATTGAATTTGAACAATTAGAGAAAAAAGAGTGGAAGAGGTTATGAAAAGCTCAATTCCACGAGTTAAAATTTCAGCATCTCTTCAAACATGCCTTGAGTTGCTCGTTACCCAGCCATTTCTATGTGTGGAGACTGAGGATGGTTACTTTGAAGGAATTTTGCCTAGAAGTACTTTATTAAATCAATTAACTAAAATATTAAAAAAGAATGGAAAATAACACATTTAGGCTCCCGTGAAGGGGGCTTGATTTTTTTAAAGTTAGAGGTGCGAATATGAGTAGTTCTACTGAGGACATATCTAAAGGAAAGCTCCAAAAACGGCAAACGAAAAAGACACTAGTTTTAGTTGCCGTCATGTTAGCTATGTTTATGGGTGCGATTGAAGCAACGATTGTTTCGACCGCTATGCCTGCAATTGTCGCAGATTTGGGCGGGTTTAAACTATATAGCTGGGTATTTTCTGCTTACTTATTAATGAATTCAGTCACCGTTCTTATTTATGGGAAATTATCTGATTTATTTGGTCGAAAACCAATTCTTACGATTGGAATAATCATCTTTTTAATTGGCTCTATTCTTTGTGGATTTGCCACTTCAATGAAGATGCTCATTTGTTTTCGTTTAATACAAGGATTTGGAGCAGGTGCAGTCACACCGATTGCGACAACCATTATTGGTGATATCTATACATCGGAAGAAAGGGCAAAGGTTCAAGGTTATCTTTCCAGTGTTTGGGGTATTTCAGCGATTACCGGACCTGCAGTGGGAGGTTTACTTGTCCAATTTGTAAGTTGGCATTATGTTTTTTGGATTAACATCCCACTTGGGATTCTTTCTTTAACTGGACTATGGTTGTTCTTACATGAAAATGTCAAAAGGAAAAAACATGAAATAGATTACCTTGGAGCTATTCTGTTAACAGTAGCAATTTCTTCGTTAATGTTTATCCTTGTAGAAGGTGGGAACCATTTTGCATGGGGCTCTTGGCAGTCGTTAAGCTTTTTTGCTTTTAGCGCTTTAACCTTACTGGGGTTCGTCCTTCAGGAAGGACGGGCTAGTGAACCGGTTATGCCTTTTTCAATTTGGAAGGAACGCTCGATACTCATCGCAAACACCACATCGCTTGCAACGGGTATCATGTTAATTGGAATATCGAGCTTTTTGCCTACTTTTGTACAAGGTGTTATGGAACAAACGCCTATTGTTGCGGGATTTACGTTGACATCTATGTCAATTGGCTGGCCAATAGCATCGACATTAGCTGGACGAATGCTGATTTCCATGGGTTATCGTAAAACATCTATTATCGGTGGAGTGTTGTTAATCATTGGAAGCATTACATTTGTGACGATGTCAGCTTCTTCAGGCCCATTATGGGCTGCGGTAGGTTCCTTTTTGGTTGGTTTAGGCATGGGTCTAACATCAACTGCCTTTATTGTTTCGATTCAAAGTACTGTCGGTTGGGAACAGAGAGGTATCGCAACCGCATCGAATATGTTTATGCGAAATCTTGGTAACACAATGGGTGCAGCATTAATGGGTGGGATCCTTAATAATCGTTTAAGTCTTTATTTAAGTCAGAAAGATCCTTCCTTATCAATAGAAGATGTAAATAGGCTCTTAAAACCAGCTGAGCGAGAAAAGCTCTCTGAATCAGTCCGAGGTGTATTGCAGAATGGGCTAACTTTTTCCTTGCACTCTGTTTATTATGCCGTTCTCGCATTGGCCATCATTAGTTTATTGTTAATATACTTTATACCGAAAAGGAATGATAGCTCTGTGTAACCTTCACAGAGTCTTTTTTAAGGAGGGGATATCTTGTCCTCATTATCAGAATTTCAATTATTATCTGTTTTGGCTCAGGAGATGAATATGCGAAAGGCTTCAGAAAGACTATTTGTTTCACAACCAGCTCTATCGCAGAGATTACAAACAATCGAAAAAGATTGGGGAACAAAGTTATTTATTCGATCTCAAAAAGGGTTAGCACTTACTCCTTCTGGTGAACATGTCATTCAATTTGTAAATGAAGTCCTATCCAAGCAAGAAAAGGTGCGTGAAACCATTTATTCACTTCAATCAGAAGTGTCAGGCACTTTGAAGATTGCTGTTGCTTCAATTGTTGGCCAAAACTGGCTTCCACAGGTTTTAAAGAAATTTATTGATCGATATCCGCAAGCCAAAATTTCATTAGTAACCGGCTGGAGCAGTGAAATATTAAAATGCTTATATGACGACCAGGTTCATATTGGGATTATACGTGGTACACCTGATTGGAAAGGAATTAAAGTTCATCTATTTAATGACCCGCTTTATTTAGTTGATAGGGAAATTACCAGTCCGGAACAAGTTTTAAATACTGACCGCCCCTTCATTCAATTTAAAAGTGATTCAAATTATTATCAGGAAATTCAAGATTGGTGGATGCGCAACTTTAAGACTTCACCCAAAAGAACGGTTGTTGTAGATCAAATTGAGACCTGCAAACAGATGGCCTTTAATGGTATTGGTTACGCGATCTTACCAGCAATAACATTAACAAAAGCTGACAGGGATATTTTCAAAATTCCCCTTGTTGATGAAAATAATGAACCTTTACAACGTGATACATGGCTTTTAGGCTATGAGTCTTCCTTTCAACTAAAGCAAGTTAATGCCTTTGTGGAGTTAATTAAGGAATACATCGCTGAATCTTCAGAAGAATAAGGTTGTTTTTCTTGTTTTCATTTCTTTTGTTTGTTAAAGTATTTTTTAGTACAACATAGGGGGTAAATTTATGAAGATGATGGATGCAAATGAAATTATTTCTTTTATCCAAAATAGTAAAAAATCCACACCTGTTAAGGTTTATTTAAAAGGTGAATTAGAAGGAATAGATTTTGGAAGCAATACAAAAACCTTTATTAGTGGAAATACCGGTGTCCTATTTGGTGAATGGTCTGAAATTAATGAAGTATTAGAAGCGCATAAAGAGAAAATTGAAGATAAAGTCATTGAAAATGACCGTCGAAATTCAGCAATTCCATTATTAGATACAAAATACGTTAATGCCAGAATTGAGCCAGGCGTTACTATTCGTGACCAAGTAGAAATTGGTGACAATGCTGTTATTATGATGGGTGCAGTTATCAATATTGGTGCTGTTATTGGAGAAAAATCTATGATTGATATGGGTGTTGTCCTTGGTGGCAGAGCAACTGTCGGTAAGAATTGTCACATAGGGGCTGGAACTGTTTTAGCAGGTGTCATTGAACCACCTTCTGCAAAACCAGTGGTCATTGAAGATGATGTCCTTATCGGAGCAAATGCTGTAGTCCTTGAAGGAGTCACTGTTGGAACAGGATCAGTTGTTGCTGCCGGTGCAGTAGTTACTCAAGATGTAGCCCCTTATACAGTGGTGGCAGGGATGCCTGCAAGGAAAATTAAAGATATTGATGAAAAAACGAAGTCAAAAACTGAAATAATGCAAGAGCTTCGTCAACTTTAAGAGCGGAAGCGTCCGTTTAGCGAAGTCCAATAGACGTTGGGACGCTGGAGCTAGATAGTTCTCGAAGTACAACAACAAAGCGTGGAGCCTATCCACGCTTCTTTTTTAAAAGGAGAATAGTAAATGAATCCATTGATTAAAATCCGCCGTGACCTCCATCAAATTCCAGAACTAGGATTTCAGGAGGTTAAGACCCAAGCCTATTTATTATCTTACCTTAAGTCTTTACCTCAAGACCGTATCACGATAAAAAAATGGAGAACGGGGCTGTTTGTAAAGATTCAGGGCATAAATCCACAAAAAACAATTGGTTATAGAACAGACATCGACGGACTTCCAATAAACGAAGAGACAGGTTTACCATTTTCATCTTCTCATGCAGACCACATGCATGCCTGTGGTCATGATTTTCATATGAGCATTGCACTTGGGGTATTAACATATTTTACGGAGAACCCCATTGCAGATAACCTTTTGTTTATTTTTCAACCAGCGGAAGAAGGACCCGGCGGGGCAGAGCCGATGTTGAAATCTGAAGAAATGATGGAATGGAAACCTGATTTGATTTTTGCCTTACATATTGCACCTGAATATCCTGTTGGAACGATCGCGGTTAAGGAAGGCTTGTTATTTGCCAATACTTCTGAACTGTTTATCGATCTAAAAGGCAAGGGAGGACACGCTGCCAGACCGCATGAAACGAATGATATGGTAGTCGCAGCCTGTACGCTAGTCAATCAATTGCAAACGATTATTTCAAGGAATGTAGACCCCTTAGATAGTGCAGTAATTACCATTGGGAAAATTACTGGAGGAACCGTTCAAAATATTATTGCAGAAAATGCAAGACTTGAGGGGACCATCAGGACGCTTTCTTCTGAATCGATGAAAATGGTTAAACATCGTATCGCAGCACTTGTGAAGGGGATAGAGGCAGGTTTTGAATGTGAAGCTGTAATCGATTATGGTTCGATGTACCATCAAGTATATAATACTGAATTAGTCACCAGAGATTTCATGAACTATCTTCAAAATGAAACAGAGGTTAAAGTTATTGAGTGCAAGGAAGCAATGACGGGAGAAGACTTTGGTTATATGTTGAAAGAAATTCCTGGTCTTATGTTTTGGCTAGGCGTTGATTCTCCATACGGTTTACACCATGCTAAATTAACTCCGAATGAGGCCGCGTTAGATGTAGCAGTTAGTGTAATGACAAGCTATATTACTCATCTGGAGAATAAAATTTAATTAATAACAAGCAGGCTAATTATTTTGTCCCGTTTTACAAATGTGATAAAATTAAAGAGAATTAAAAGGGAAATTGTTACATATCGTCGTTTATTCTCAATCCATTAGGGAAAACTTATGAAGGGGAAATAAGGTTATAATTATAATTAGTATCTAATTAAAATAATTATAATTTAATATTGACTCAAAATTAGATATATCCTATAATGAGAATTGTGAAAAGGATAGCAACTAAGAATTGCTATTAATACTGATTAAATAATTATTTGGAGGGATTTAAATGCCAGAACGTATGGTAGGTAAACAAGCACCACGCTTTGAAATGGATGCTGTAATGCCGAACAAAGAATTTAAAAAAGTAAGCCTTGAAGAAAATATCAAAAATGATAAATGGACAGTATTGTTCTTTTATCCAATGGACTTTACATTTGTTTGTCCAACTGAAATTACAGCGATGTCTGATCGTTATGAAGAATTTGATGATTTAGATGCAGAGGTAATTGGTGTCTCTACAGACACAATTCACACTCATTTAGCTTGGATTAAAACAGATCGTAAAGAAAATGGTCTTGGCGATTTAAACTATCCATTAGCTGCAGATACTAATCATGTAGTTGCTCGTGATTATGGAGTGTTAATTGAAGAAGAAGGTATCGCACTTCGTGGTTTATTCATCATCGATCCTGAAGGTGAATTAAAGTATTCAGTTGTGAATCACAACAATATTGGCCGTGACGTTGATGAAACTTTACGTGTCCTTCAAGCATTACAAACAGGCGGTCTATGCCCTGCAAACTGGAAGCCTGGACAAGCTACATTGAACGTATAATTGACACAAAATAGATAGACCTAACCTTTTATAGTGTTAGGTCTTTTTAATAGGGGGATTATCAATGAAATTACGTGAACCAATGCCGGAGCTAACCGGGGCTACTGAGTGGTTAAACGGTGAAGTAACAAGAGCAGACTTAATTGGAGAAAAGCCAACCTTGATTCATTTTTGGTCGATTAGCTGCCATTTATGTAAGGAAGCTATGCCTCAGGTAAATCAATTTCGTGATGATTTTAAGGACAAGTTAAATGTGGTTGCTGTTCATATGCCACGTTCAGAAAATGATCTAAACATAGAAGAAATTAAACAAGTTGCAGCTGAGCATGGTATTAATCAACCAATTTTTGTCGACAGTGACCACAAGTTAACAGAAGCCCTTGATAATCAATATGTACCTGCTTATTACGTATTTGACCGTGAAGGGAAATTGCGTCATTTCCAAGCTGGTGGAAGCGGCATGAAAATGCTCGAAAAGCGTGTTAACCGTGTACTAGATGAGTTAGAAAAAACAGAATAAAACAATCAAAAGCTGTCCGTGAGATGAAACGGGCAGCTTTATTATTTTTTTATAACTGTAACTTAACCTCTTTTTACTCGTCCGTATGTATAAAGATAAGATTATACATGCAGTAATCACCAGACAAAAAGGGGTGTCTAAAAGTGAAAAAACTAAACCGTTTGTTTACTATTTTTTTTATTTTCCTAGTCATTTTTATAACAGGGTGTAGTGCCGGCAGCGAAGAAAAAAGTGCGGATATGGCTGACAGTAATAATGCTAAAACGAACTCAGCTGAATCAAGTGGCGGTGAACAAGCTGACTTATACAACGGTGAAAATGATAAATCACAACAAGCAGCTAATTCTGCCAAAATAATAAAAGTCCAAAATCAAATGGTTATCTATCAAGCGGATCTCCAGCTGCGCGTAAAGAAATTTGATCAAACGGTCCGTCTCCTTGAAGAAAAGGTAATAAAATACGGAGGCTATATTTCAGAGTCCAATGTATCAAAAGAAGGCAGCGAGCAGGTGAGTGGCAACATGATGATTAGAATCCCACAAAAGCATTTTCAGGCCTTTCTACATGATGCTGAGGGCCAAGCGGCAGAGGTTCTACAAAGAAGCATAACAGGGCAGGACGTAACCGAGGAATATGTTGACCTTGAATCCAGATTAAAATCAAAAAGGGTCGTGGAAGAAAGGTTAACCACTTTTATGAAAAGTGCTGTAAAAACGGAAGATTTATTAAAGATTTCAGCTGATTTAGGAGCGGTTCAAGAGGAAATTGAGACCATTGAAGGAAAAATGAAGTACTTAAAAAATCAAACCTCTCTATCAACCATTAACATCACCCTTTACGAAAAAACCGTTGTGGTTCCGAGCCTTGATAAAGACAAATTAAATACTTGGGAGAAAACAAAAAAACAATTTATGAAAAGCATCAATATGTTATTAGTTGGTTTATCAGGCTTGGTTGTTTTTATCGTAGGTAACCTTCCAGTATTGGCGATAATATTTATTATCGGATTTTTTCTCCTTTTCTATTTTAAAAAGAGGAAATCAAAACAGGGACAGGATTAGAAGAATCGCTTGCTCTATTTTAATCTACTGAATGATGCTAAAATGGAACCAAGATAGATTATGATTTAGCCGGGGGTATTAGATATGAAGAAAAGTTTTGCTGTCATAGGGCTTGGTCGATTCGGCGGTAGTATATGTCGCACGCTAACAGATGAGGGGATGGAAGTCCTTGCAATTGATAAAAACGAGGAACGTGTAAATGAATTTGCGATGATTGCTTCTCATGCGGTTGTTGGCGATACAACAGATGAAGCTGTTTTGAAAAGCCTGGGGATTCGTAACTTCGATCATGTAATCGTAGCGATTGGCGATGATATTCAATCCAGTATACTAACAACTCTTATTCTTAAGGAATTAGGTGTGGTGCGTATAACAGCAAAGGCTCAAAACGATTACCATGAAAAAGTATTGAGGAAAATTGGTGCAGATAGTGTTGTTCACCCGGAGCGAGATATGGGAAAACGGATTGCCAACAATATTGCTTCAAGTAATGTGGTTGACTATCTTGAACTTTCGGATGAACACAGTATTGTTGAGATAGTGGCGAATGAAAAACTTAACGGTTACACGATAATGGATTTGGATATTCGCAAGAAATATGGGTTGAATATTGTAGCAATAAAAAGAGGAGAAGAAATTATTGTTTCTCCCCAAGCAACAGAAACCTTTCATGCGATGGATGTTCTAATTGTGATCGGAACCGACCAAGACATCAATAAATTTGAAAAAAAGGTATTAGAATAAGAAAAGCGGAAGCGCCTTGCTCAGGGGCGTCAGGCATAAGACGAGCAGGCATGAAGGTTGCTCTTTAACCTTCAGGTCTGATTGGCTTATGACCCCGAGCCCCTAGGCGCTGTAGCTAGACAATAAGAAAAGCGGAAGCGGGCTGTTTAGGCCGCTTCCGCTTTTTTATGCTTACACTTCCATAATGATTGGTAAAATCATTGGTCTGCGCTTTGTTTTTTCGTAAAGGAAAGGTGCTAATGTATCTGTGATTTCATTTTTAATTTCCGACCATTGGCTTGTCTTTCTTTCCATCACTCTATTTAAATGCTTTGTGATTAAATTCTGAGCATCATTAATTAAATCACCAGATTCTCTCATATAGACAAATCCTCTAGAAATTAGGTCTGGTCCTGAAGCAATCTTGAATTCCTTCATATTAATGCTTACGACTACAACCACTAAACCTTCCTCTGAAAGAATTCTACGGTCACGTAAGACGATATTTCCAATGTCACCTACACCACTACCGTCGATATAAACAGAACCGGATGGAATCTTCCCTGCAACCTGTGCTGTATCCTCAGAAAGTGCTAACACTTCACCATTGTCCATAATAAAACAATTTTCTTCTTGAACACCGCAATCAACTGCAATCTTGGCGTGCATTCTTTGCATGCGATATTCACCATGTATTGGCATAAAGAACTTTGGACGTATTAACCGCAGCATTAGCTTTTGCTCTTCTTGACCACCATGACCAGACGTATGAATATTACTTAGCTTACCGTGAATAACTTCCGCACCAGCTCTATAGAGCATATTAATCGTTCGACTCACGCTAATCGTGTTCCCTGGAATTGGTGATGATGAAAATACCACGGTGTCACCAGGGATGATTTGAATTTGTCGGTGGGTACCATTAGCTATTCTTGAAAGTGCAGCCATTGCTTCGCCCTGACTTCCGGTACATAGGATTGTTACCTTATCGGCAGGAAGACGATTGATTTGATTCGCTTCAATAAAAGTCTCTTTAGGTGCATTAATATATCCTAATTCAAGTCCGATATTGATAGCTGCTTCCATACTGCGGCCAAATACCGCTACTTTTCTACCGTATACTACAGCTGCCTCTACGACTTGCTGCAATCTATGGATATTAGATGCAAAGGTAGCAAATATGATCCGGCCGTCTACTTTACGGAAAATATCGTTAATACTGTCGCCAACCCGACGTTCTGACATGGTGAACTCAGGTATTTCACTATTCGTACTATCTGAAAGTAGACATAAAACGCCTTCTTTGCCTATTTCAGCCATTTTTGTTAAATTGGCTGGCTCACCGACAGGGGTAAAATCGAATTTAAAATCTCCTGTATGGACAATTTGCCCTGGCGGAGTTTTAACGACAATTCCATAGGAATCAGGAATACTGTGGGTGGTGCGGAAAAAAGTGACAGATGTTTTGCGGAATTTGATGATATCGTCTTCTTTAATGTCAATCAGCTTCGCGTTTCTTAATAGGCCGTGTTCCTCTAATTTATTTTTAATTAATCCAAGAGCGAGTTTCCCGCCATAAATTGGAACATTAATCTCGCGTAATAGATAGGGAATACCACCAATGTGATCTTCATGTCCGTGAGTAACAAATAAACCTTTTATTTTATCTTGATTCTTAACCAGATAGGTATAATCAGGGATAACATAATCAATACCTAATAGTTCATCCTCAGGAAATTTTATTCCGGCATCAATTAATATTATTTCATCCTGAAACTGAACTGCATACGTGTTTTTGCCAATTTCGCCTAAACCGCCCAGGGCAAAAACCGCAGTTTGATCATTCTTAACAAATTTCATAAATTATCATTTCTCCAATACTTTATAGTCTTCATTTTGAAGTTCATAGTTTAGATGAGCTCCCGTAACTTCTTGTACAAATTCAACATTAAACCCGCGATCGGCAATTTTTGAGCGGACATCTCTTACCGATTCTCCTTCAATAAACAGAGTTTTGGTATTCTCTCTGACAGGTACTTCTTTGTTGCTTTCCTGATAGTAAACTTTAAATATCATTACAATATCGCTCCCAACTGAGTTCATAACTTTTTCTATTATATAAAACATTTTCATCTTTTTCATTTATTTTCTTTAGAAACCATTAGACTTATATGAAAAGTATGTAAAAAAGAATCGTTGTTTTTACAATTTACAATAATGAAGGAGCCCTTCGCAAGTTTGAAGGGCCCTAAAAAATTTAGGCAATCGATTTCTTTCGCAGTAATTCTTTCCACTGTTTTAAAAGCTTTTTCCTTAGCTTCTTTAACATAGTGGATCATCTCCTTACCTCTTATTTTATACAATCCTTGTCCAATGTAAAGTAAGTGATGGCAGATTATTGAAGTTTTTTTAAAATAAGAGTATTTTTACTATATTATATGTTAAAATTGCTGATTCAATCATGGTTAAACATGGAATTCCATTGATAAATGTTAAATTGACATTTTTTAATATTAAGTTTAGTGTTTTTAAAAATAAGTACTGAGAGAAGAGATACCTGGAAAAGGAGTACATAATAAAATGAAGAAGATTGTATTTTTTGATATAGATGGCACTTTGCTCGATCATGAAAAAAACCTACCTGAAAGTACGAAAAAAGCAATCAATTTACTAAAGAAGAACGACGTATTTGTCGCAATTGCCACAGGGAGAGCTCCATTTATGTTTGAAGGTCTGCGGAAAGCGCTTGACATTGACTCCTATGTGAGTTTTAACGGTCAATTTGTAGTTTTTGAAAATGAAGTAATCTATGAGAACCCTTTGGATGAAAATGAGCTTAAACAACTTTATAACAAGGCTAAGTCGAACAATCATCCCTTAGTTTTTATGAACGAGAAAACAATGAAGGCAAGTGTGAAGCATCATCCATTTATTGAAAAAAGCATGGGGAGTCTGAATTTCCCACATCCAGAGGAGGACAACTCCTTTTATGTAAACCGAATGATGTATCAGAGCCTCCTTTTTTGTGAAAATCAAGATGAAAGTTTATATTTCTCAAACTATCCTCAATTTGATTTTATTAGATGGCATCCATATTCTGTCGATGTTTTACCGAAAGGTGGTTCAAAAGCAGAAGGTATCAAAAAAATGATCGGACGCTTAGGGTTTGAGTTGGAAGATGTCTATGCGTTCGGAGACGGTCTAAATGATTTGGAAATGTTGAAAGCGGTTGGTACAGGAGTTTCAATGGGCAATGGTGTCCCTGAAGCCAAAGAACTTGCCGATCTTATTACAAGTGATGTTTCCGAAGATGGCATTTGGAATGGGTTAAAAGAACTGCAATTAATATAAACAAAGAAGAGAACCGACCCTGTCAAGCGGTCGGTTCTTTATATCTACACCATAAAATTAAGGTACAACCCTGTTTGATTACCGTTCAATCGCTTTTGCCCCGGCTATTGGTTTTAAAGGATCTTCATTATTGATATAATCATAAAACATTATACCATTTAAATGATCGATTTCGTGTTGAAAGCAAATGGAAGCAAGCCCCTTTAACCTTAGTTTCACTTCTTCCCCGTTTAGCGTTGTCCCCTTTACAGTGATTCTTGCATGCCGTGGGACTAAGCCGGGAATCACTCGATCAACTGATAGGCAGCCTTCCCCTGCTTCTAAGTAGGCCTTTTCAACGGAATGGCTGATAATCTTGGGATTAAATAATGCATAACTATAAAGAGTGCCTGTGTCATCGGTAAGATGCACGGCTATCATTCTTTTTAGAACATTTATTTGCGGTGCAGCCAATCCTATACCTGGGCGTAACCCAAATTGGGCTTGCTTTTCTGGAGTTTGACTATTTATTACATATTCTAATAAGCTAGAAAGTATTTGTTTATCCTCTTCTGATGGCGGCATGGATACTGCTGCTGCCACTTTTCTTAAGGAAGGATGGCCATCTCGGATGATATCTTCCATCGTAATCATGATTCCACTCACTCCTGTACTTTAACTTAATTCATAATAAATAGTCTATCAGACAATTAATAAAAAGTTAACATGCGATTAAATGATCTGATTTTTTTATTGTCAAACAAACAAGGTGTCGATATAGTTAAATTTGGAATAGGCAGGAGGTTTATAAATTGTCATTAAAAGTTAAGTGTAGTTTATTATTATGTTTATCCATTTTAATTGTTATTATTGCTGGATGTACGAAAGAAAAGACTCCAGTCGAAAAAATGTATGATGTGTTAGAAAAAGTCGTTTCAGCAGAAAAAATATTTGAGGAACAACAGAATCCACTTGTTACTCTGGAAAAAAGAGAAAAAGAAATTTATGATCAGATAATCAAACTGGGCATGAAAGAATATGATCAAATCGTAAAGCTTTCAGATGAAGCTGTCCTTTTGGCCGATGAAAGAAAAGAGTTAATGGAGAAGGAAACGAGCAGTATTAAAGAATCTCAGAAAGAATTCATAAAGGCTAGAGATATTAAAGATAAATTTGAAGATCCTGCTTTGACGAAATTAGCCAATGAATTATATGAAATTATGATGGAAAGATATAAAGCGCATGACGCTTTATACCTAGAATATAATGAAGCGCTGAAAGACGATAAAGAATTGTATGGAATGTTTAAAAATAAAAATTTACCTCTTGAAGATCTTGAAGCACAAGTAACTAAGTTAAATGAAACGTATAAGCGGGTTTATACTGCCAATGAAAAATTTAATATGCTAACAGATCAATACAATAATAAAAAGTTGTCATTTTATAAGCAAGCAGGTCTAAAATCGGGCAAATAAATGTTATGGCATCAAAGTAATCGGCTGAATAGGCCGATTTTTTTTATATTATAACACCTGATTTAAGAGGTAAATCTTATATAACAGAAGTTGAGAAAAGGTAATACAGAAAAAATAACGATTAAATCATTAACAACTTGTTTGTGTTGAAAAATTTAAAACATAGTATTTGACGCGTGAAAAATATTGATGTAAACTTTGAAATGAGTTAATTAATTGTATTAATGATGTTACAAAAAATAGTGGTACAGAATAAGATGATGGTAGATATAAGATCTTTTGCTTAATGGGTCTTTTATGTGAAAAACTACTTAGAGTATCTTTCATGCACTTTGCCTACCAAATCCAATGTAATATCACAAGATTATCCAAATGATAAGTGGAAAATGTTTTGGGCATTCTAACTTAGTGGGTAATTAAAAAAATTTAAGCTTTGAATGGAAAGGAAGAGGTGACCACAATGGTTTCTAAAACTCAGAACGTCAAGCTTGACGCGAAGAAAACACTCGAAGTTGTCGAAGAACAATTTCAAACACTTCAAATTCTAAATGAAGTTGGTGAAGTGGTAAACGAGGCAGCAATGCCGGACCTTACTGATGAACAGCTTCAAGAATTAATGCGCCGTATGGTTTATTCAAGAATTTTGGACCAACGCTCTATTTCATTAAATCGTCAAGGAAGATTAGGTTTCTATGCTCCGACTGCTGGACAAGAAGCTTCACAACTAGCATCACAGTTTGCACTTGAAAAAGAAGACTTTATTTTACCGGGATATCGTGATGTACCGCAAATTATCTGGCATGGATTACCTTTATACCAGGCATTTTTATGGTCAAGAGGTCATTTTGAAGGTGGACAAATTCCTGATGGTGTTAATATAGCAATCCCGCAAATCATTATTGGTGCTCAGTATGTTCAAACAGCTGGTGTAGCGCTAGGAATGAAAAAACGAGGTGCGAAATCTGTAGCGATTACTTATACAGGTGACGGTGGAACCTCACAAGGTGATTTCTATGAAGGAATCAACTTTGCAGGTGCCTATAAAGCTCCGGCAATCTTTATTGTTCAAAACAACCGTTTTGCGATCTCAACACCTGTTGACAAGCAATCAGCTGCAAAGACATTGGCTCAGAAGGCAGTAGCTGCCGGAATTCCTGGTGTTCAAGTAGACGGAATGGACCCACTTGCTGTTTACGCAGCTGTACATGATGCCCGCGTCCGTGCCCTAAACGGAGAAGGCCCAACATTAATTGAAACTTTAACTTATAGATATGGTCCTCATACCATGGCTGGAGATGATCCAACACGCTATCGTACTGCCGACCTTGATAATGAATGGGAAAAGAAAGATCCACTTGTACGTTTCCGTAAATTCCTTGAAAAGAAAGGTCTATGGACCGAGGAAAAGGAAAATGAAGTAATTGAACAAGCGAAAGAAGACATTAAAGAAGCCATTAAAAAAGCTGATACAGCGCCTAAACAAAAGGTTACTGATCTAATGTCAATTATGTATGAAGAAATGCCGCAAAATCTAAAAGAACAGTATGAAATATATAAAGAAAAGGAGTCGAAGTAAGCCATGGCTCAAATGACAATGATTCAAGCAATTACAGATGCATTGCGAGTGGAATTAAGCAATGATCCGAATGTATTAGTATTTGGGGAAGACGTGGGTGTAAACGGAGGGGTATTCCGTGCAACTGAAGGGTTACAAAAGGAATTTGGCGAAGATCGTGTTTTTGATACACCGCTTGCTGAATCCGGAATTGGCGGTTTAGCAGTCGGTCTTAGTTTACAAGGATTCCGTCCTGTTCCAGAGATTCAATTCTTTGGATTCGTTTATGAAGTAATGGATTCTATTTCTGGTCAGGCTGCTCGTCTTCGTTATCGTACAGGCGGAAAATTTAACGCGCCGATAACATTTCGCTCGCCATTTGGAGGCGGCGTACATACTCCTGATATGCACGCTGATAGCCTAGAAGGCCTTATGGCTCAACAGCCTGGTGTAAAGGTTGTTATTCCATCAACTCCATATGATGCGAAGGGGCTGCTTATTTCATCAATCCGTGATAATGACCCAGTTATTTTCCTAGAACATATGAAGTTATACCGTTCTTTCCGTCAAGAAGTTCCAGAAGGCGAATATACCATTCCATTAGGAAAAGCTGAAGTAAAACGTGAAGGAACAGATGTTACGATCGTTACTTATGGAGCGATGGTTCACGAGTCATTAAAAGCAGCTGAAGAATTAGAAAAAGAAGGTCATTCAGCTGAGGTGATCGACTTAAGAACTGTAAGTCCTATCGATATTGAAACAATTATTGCTTCCGTTGAAAAAACCGGTCGTGCGATTGTTGTTCAAGAAGCACAAAAACAAGCAGGTATTGCTGCCAACGTTGTTGCAGAAATTAATGACCGAGCAATATTAAGCTTAGAAGCACCTGTATTGCGTGTGGCTGCACCAGATACTGTCTTTGCATTCCCTCAGGCGGAAGCTGCATGGCTTCCAAACTACAAGGATGTAATTGAAACTGCTAAAAAAGTTTTAAACTTTTAATTAAATCCGTAATTTGACGATCTAATTACTATAATTTCGATGCTCAAAAATACATGTAATTTTGGAGGATGAATCCTAGTGTCATTTCAATTTAAAATGCCTGATATCGGTGAAGGAATTCATGAGGGCGAAATTGTTAAATGGTTCGTAAAGCCAGGCGACAAAATTGCCGAAGATGATGTACTTTGCGAAATTCAAAATGATAAAGCAGTGGTTGAAATCCCTTCCCCTGTGGCAGGAACAGTTATTGATGTTTTAGTTGGAGAAGGTACAGTCGCAACTGTGGGACAGGTTTTAGTAACCTTTGATGCCCCAGGATACGAAGACATTCAATTTAAGGGCGATGAACATGCTGATGAACCTAAACAGGAGGAAAAACCAGCAGCTCCTACTCCTGAGGTTAAACAAGATGCAGCTCAACAGCCGGCAGCGGTAGCTGTGGTGCAGCAGACAGATGTTGATCCAAGTCGACGGATTATTGCTATGCCTTCTGTTCGTAAATATGCACGAGAAAAAGGTATTAGTATCAATTTGGTACCTGGTACTGGAAATAATGGGCGTATTCTTAAAGGTGATATTGATTCCTATGTTAGCGGCGGAGCAGCACCTGCACCACAAGCAGCTGCTAATGTAGAAGCTGAAACAGTTAAAGTGGAGGTAACGCAAGAAGCTGTTGCGATTCCACAAGGTGAATACCCAGAAACTCGCGAGAAAATGAGTGGAATACGGAAAGCAATTGCTAAGGCTATGGTTAATTCCAAGCATACTGCACCACACGTAACACTTATGGATGAAGTGGATGTAACTAAACTAGTTACTCACCGCAAGAAATTTAAAGAAGTTGCAGCTGCCAAGGGCATTAAGCTTACTTTCTTACCATACATCGTCAAAGCATTAACAAGTGCATTACGTGAATTCCCAGCCTTAAATACATCACTAGATGATGCGTCAAGCGAAATTATTCATAAACATTATTATAATATTGGAATTGCAGCTGATACGGAAAAAGGCTTGCTCGTTCCGGTGGTAAAAGATGCAGACCGTAAGTCAGTATTCACTATTTCTAATGAAATTAATGAATTAGCAGGAAAAGCACGTGATGGAAAACTTGCTCCAAATGAAATGAAGGGCGCATCTTGTACTATTTCAAACATCGGTTCAGCTGGTGGCCAGTGGTTTACTCCAGTTATCAATCACCCAGAAGTTGCCATTTTGGGCGTTGGCCGAATTGCAGAAAAGCCAATCGTTAGAAACGGTGAAATTGTTGCGGCACCAGTTTTAGCTTTATCATTAAGCTTTGATCACCGGATGATTGACGGTGCAACAGCACAAAATGCATTGAATCATATTAAACGTTTATTAAACGATCCAGAACTATTGTTAATGGAGGCTTAAAATATTATGGTAGTTGGAGATTTCCCAATTGATACAGATACTATAATCATCGGAGCTGGTCCCGGCGGATACGTTGCAGCAATTCGTGCTGCCCAGTTAGGACAAAAAGTTACGATTGTTGAAAAGGAATATGTAGGCGGCGTTTGTTTAAATGTAGGATGTATCCCTTCTAAAGCTTTAATTTCAGCAGGTCACCGCTATGAGACAGCGTTGCATTCAGAAGCATTCGGGATTACTGCTGAAAATGTAAAAGTTGATTTTTCAAAGGTACAAGAATTTAAATCGGGTATTGTCAATAAATTAACCGGCGGCGTTGAAGGGTTGTTAAAAGGAAACAAAGTAAATATTGTCCGTGGTGAAGCTTTCTTTGTGGATGCCAATACACTACGTGTTATGGATGAAAATTCAGCTCAAACTTATACCTTCAAAAATGCCATTATAGCGACTGGATCACGTCCGATTGAGTTACCTGCCTTTAAATATTCGAAACGTGTTCTTAATTCGACAGGTGCACTTAATTTACAGGAAATTCCTGAAAAGATCATTGTCATTGGCGGTGGAGTAATCGGAATTGAATTAGGTGGTGCTTATGCAAGCTTTGGCAGCCAAGTGACTATCTTAGAAGGTGCCGAAGAGATTTTAGGACTTGGTGTTTTCGATAAGCAAATGGCTGCGCTTGTTAAGCGGAGTATGAAGAAAAAAGGTGCGGAATTCTATACAAAGGCATTTGCTAAGGGTGTAGAAGAAACCGAAAATGGTGTTGTAGTATCATTCGAAACAAAAGGCGAAGAGAAAAAACTCGAAGCTGATTACGTGTTTGTAATGGTTGGTCGACGTCCTAACACGGATGAAATGGGTCTAGAGCAGGCAGGTGTCAAATTAACTGAGCGCGGCCTGATTGAAATTGACAAACAATGCCGGACAAATATCAGCAATATCTATGCAATTGGTGATGTTGTTGCTGGTCCTCAATTGGCCCATAAGGCATCATATGAGGCTAAAATTGCCGCTGAGGCAATTGCCGGACATGCAGCAGAGATTGATTACTTAGGTATTCCTGCAGTTGTTTTCTCTGAGCCTGAATTAGCTTCAGTTGGATATACAGAAGCCCAAGCAAAAGAAGAAGGAATTGCAGTAAATGCATCTAAATTCCCATTCGCTGCCAATGGTCGTGCGTTATCACTTGATAGTGGTGATGGATTCATGAAATTAATTACTCGTAAAGAAGATGGACTAGTAATTGGAGCCCAGATTGCCGGTACTAGTGCATCAGATATGATTGCTGAACTAGGACTTGCGATTGAAGCAGGTATGACTGCTGAGGATCTTGCGATGACCATACATGCACATCCAACACTTGGTGAAATTACAATGGAAGCTGCCGAAGTTGCAATCGGAAGCCCAATACACATCATTAAGTAAAAATAAATAATAAAGTCCTTTTCGTTAAAAAACGGAAAGGACTTTTATTGTTTTTAGCGAATTGTATCTTTAAAAAAGATTAAGCAAAAAAATCCTTGTCATCCAAAAAATATTATATAACTCTTGGTTTTAGAACATATACTTAAGATACTAGCATTTTAAAAAGAAGATGAAGTATTAAGAGTGGTGATAAATATGAAGGTCTATATTGTTGTGATACTACAATTTATCATTTGGAGCGGATATACATTTATTGAATGGTTATCAACGCATGACCAGCTGATTTATAAAGTCATCATGTTTTTTGTGTTCTATTATTTAGCATTTTTATTAGGAAATCAAGTAACAAAATCAGTGCGTAAAACGCTTTTTATCACTAGTTTAAGCCTTGTTATTTATACATCAATTCACTATACCATGGAATTATTTATTCATTAAAAAAAAAGCCCCAAAGGAGCTTTTTTACTTTCGTGGATAATAATACATGACTCTCTCATTAAAAAGATGGAGCTCCCCTTGAAGCTTTTTCGCGAGGTATTTACAAAACTCATTCGCTTTTCCTTTATCACCATACGTAGATTGTTCCGGTAATGTGACTTGTATGTAAGTTTGTTCCAGTTCTTGACCATCGTCATTTTTAATCGTTTCCCGATCAACCCCAATTAAGATGGCGTAATAGCGTTCATCATTAGAGTGTAGATAGAACCATTTTCCTTTGGCTTCGACAGTTTCTTTAATTTCATACGGAAAGGCAGATTCTCCGTATTGCCACCCAATTTGATTACCGGTTTTTGTCGTGTTATTTTTATAGTCATAAAATAATTCTTTTACTTCTTCGCTTGTTACAGTTTGTTTAGCAGATGAAGGCACTAGCTTTATATATGCATTGACAGCCATCATCATTCCCCCCCATTAGTCCAATAATATATGCCTCTCTATTCTAGCATTTATTTAAATCTTATGACAACTATGCTTTAAATAAAAGTAGAAGTTTTCTTGTTTCTTTTGTGAATATCAATTATAATAATATTCTAAACATTCTTTTAAAAAAGGAGGATCCATATGGAATTATTTGATAAGCTCTACGATGAACATGAAAATGCAAAAGTAAGGTTTATCGGTTTTACAACGGAACATACTCGTTATGATTTCGGAATCATTTACACCAATATGTTTTTTGGTAAACCTCTAGTTGTCTGCATGCAAACTGGCCGTTCCACCCTCCTTGACCCCAAAGACATCGAAGATATTGAATACCTTCAAACCGTTTTCCGTATCCCTGACCATCAACAAGCTGCAGATTTAGCAGAGTTTTTCAGCGAAACACTGCCATCCATCCCGTTTGTAACCCAGTACGAATAATTTCAAGGAAAGGCCGATGAGGCCTTTTTTTCTTTGGTGTGCCAGGCATGGCAACTATCTAGGTGGTGAAAGTCCACTGTGGGGGTACACATCGACCAACCACTAAGGAAGCGCAAGGTACTTACCGTGAGGTAAGGGCTGGAGGAAGCGTGGAATAAAATCTTGGCTCGACGAACAGAAATCTGATACTAAGGCTCTACAAAGGGATAAGGCTCCCAAGCAAGTCAAAGTCCAAAAGATGTGCGTAACTTTGTAGGGTAAATCAGGCGAGTAAAAGAGGAAAGATAGTTGTCTTACCCTGGGAGGTCTTGCGGATGTACATAGGTACAGTCGAAAAAGGTTTGCCGCAAGAAGTCAGCAGAAGCCATAGTAATGAAGTAATTCATGAAGGGCTGAACAATTTATAGTGTTTCAACACCACGAATGCATAAGTGACCTACTCCGAATGTGTTAATGGGGAAAGTATGAGCGTATCTCAAAGGATAACCAAAATGGAGCTATCACTTATTACGTGAGAGGAAGGGAGAAACGAGTGTGGAACTTTTAGAACAGATTCTAAGCAATCAAAATATGAATGAAGCCTACTTACGTGTCTACAAAAATAAAGGTGCGAGTGGGGTCGATGGAGTAACAGTCGACGAACTAAATCAATATCTGAAAGAGAACAAGGATGAACTACGTCAGCGCATCAGAACAAGAAAATACCGACCACAAGCTGCCTTAAGAGTGGAAATCCCAAAAGAAAACGGTAAGATGCGCAAGTTGGGAATACCAACAGTAGTGGATAGGGTAGTTCAGCAAGCCATTCATCAAGTTCTCAATCCGATATTTGAAAAGCAATTCAGCGAATTCAGTTACGGCTTTAGACCAAAAAGAAGTTGTGAGATGGCTATTATAAAAAGCTTGGAATTTCTAAACGATGGACACGATTGGGTGGTAGACATTGACCTCGAAAGATTCTTCGATACAGTCCATCACGACAAACTCATGCGAATAATTGCCAACACAATAGATGATGGCGATGTCATCTCGTTAATCAGAAAATACTTAGTCAGTGGAGTCATGGTGAAAGGGAAATATGAAGAAACACCAGTCGGGACTCCGCAAGGAGGGAACCTTAGCCCATTATTGAGTAATATTATGTTAAATGAACTCGATAAGGAACTAGAGAAAAGAGGACTACGGTTTGTGAGATACGCTGATGACGCTCTCATTTTTGTAAAGAGTGAGATAGCAGCAAACAGAGTGATGAAATCAATCGTGAGATTTATAGAAGAAAAACTAGGATTAATAGTCAATGTGGAAAAGAGCAAAATCTCTCGCCCAAAAGATTTAAAATTCTTAGGATTTGGGTATTATTACGATACCAATAACAAGAGGTATCAAGTAAAACCCCATCTCATGTCAATACAGAAGTTTCAAAGGAAGCTCCGAAAACTAACAAAGCGAAATTGGAGTGTACAGCTAGACTTCCGAATTTTAAAACTAAAACAGGTCATACTTGGGTGGGTCAATTACTTTAGAATCTCAAACATGAAAAAAGCGATGACTGCTATAGATATGAAGCTTCGCTCCAGAATTAGAGTTATCATCTGGAAGCAATGGAAGGTATCACGGAAACAAATCAAATCGCTTGTTCAATTAGGGATTCCTGAGGAAGAGGCGAAAGGATTAACTTTCTGTCGAAGAGGTTACCGGTATATCGGATTATCGAAAGTCGTACAAAGAGCAATCTCAAATAAAAGACTAAAGCAGAGGGGACTTCCCTCTGCTTTAGAACATTATCTAAAAGTACACACTGTAATATAAATTGAACCGCCGTATACGGAACCGTACGTACGGTGGTGTGAGAGGGGCGTAAATAAATAAATTAATTATTTTCCCTCTACTCTATTCCGATTATGGGTATCATTTAATTTTTTTGGACAAGTTGATTAGAGGGAGCTGAAATCAACAACCCGTTTAAATGATCTAATTTTTTTAAATGTGACATACAAATTAGGCTTGATATTTCTAATGTGATATATTATTATTAAATTGTGATATATAAATGCTTCATTTTGAGTAAATTCAATAATGAAAAGGGGATTGAACAGATGGGTACTTTAGTATGCCAAACATGTAACTCTACTATTGATCATTTTGAAGATGAAAAAGTAACGGTCCTTTATTCTACAAAATGCAATTGTTGCGAGGGACATCATACAGAAGAAGATTTATAATAAGAAAACATAAATTAAAACAGGATTCCGATAAACGGAATCCTGTATTTTTGTTCTATTTTATTGCCTTGTACTCTTTAATGACCAGAATTGATTTGATTTCTTCATCTTCCGGACCTTGTACGGGTAAGCCTGCTTCAAGGTTTTTCCGAACATAGTGAAGGTTTTCCTTTGTAATTATTTCACCGGGAATAAAGATTGGGATCCCAGGTGGATAAACCATAATAAATTCAGCAATAATTCTTCCTTCAGATTCTTCAAAAGGTATTACTTCTGTTTCCGAATAAAATGCATCTCTTGGTGTTAGAGCGAGCACGGGGATTTCAGGAAGAAGAACTTCAACCGGTTCGATTCTTTCGGTACGATGTTCACACTCGTCTGCCAAATCTTTTAAGGCATTAATTAACAAACTTGCCTCCACCTCTGTGTCTCCAAGCGTAATAATACAAAGAATGTTATAAAGATCAGAAAGTTCCACTTCAATATTGTGTTTTTCTCTTAACCATTTTTCAACGTCATATCCAGTCAATCCTAATTCCTTAACGGAAATAATCAGCTTGGTTGGATCGTAATCATAGGTTGCTTTTGAGCCTAGAATTTCCTCACCAATACAATGTAGATGTTCAATTTCATTAATTCTTTTCCGCATGGATTGTGCTAATTTAATGGTTTGGTCAATTAGTTCCCTTCCCTTTGTAGCCAACTGCTTACGTGCCACATCAAGTGAAGCAAGTAATAAATAAGAAGTGGAAGTAGTAGTAAGCATGCTTAGAATCGACTGGACATGCTTTGCAGAAACAAGTCCTTCTTTTACATTTAGGATGGAACTTTGGGTCATCGACCCGCCCAATTTATGGACACTAGTAGCGGCCATATCTGCACCGGCCTGCATCGCAGAAAGTGGAAGGTCATCATGAAAATGAATATGAACACCATGAGCTTCATCGACAAGGACAGGAATATGATAAGAATGAGAAATTTCAACAATCTTTTTTAAATCTCCGGAAATTCCAAAATAAGTTGGATTGATTACTAACACAGCTTTTGCATCCGGATGTTGATGCAGGGCCCTTGCAACTGCATCGGGTGTAATCCCGTGAGAAATTCCTAGGTCCTTATCGATTTCAGGTTGGATAAACACGGGAATAGCGCCTGAAAAAACGATGGCGGACATAATGGATTTATGAACATTTCTTGGAACGATGATTTTATCATCAGGGCCGCATACTGCCATAATCATCGCGATAATTGCCCCGCTTGTCCCCTGTACAGAAAAGAAGGTTCGGTCAGCTCCAAAAGCTTCTGCAGCTAAATCCTGTGCCTGCTTAATGATGCCTTTTGGCTGATGGAGATCATCTAATGGTCCAATATTAATTAAGTCAATAGACAGGGCGTTGTCCCCAATAAAGTTTCGAAACTCTGGGTCAATCCCGGCTCCCTTTTTATGCCCAGGAATATGAAATTGAATGGGATTTTTTTTTGCGTGTGCTAATAAACCGCTAAAAAGCGGTGTTTGATTTTGAGACAATTTATAACCACACCTCTTTAATAAAAATACTCTAAATATGTTGCTTTTTATAACATAAAAACCATAGGAATTATAGCATTATTCCCATGCCTTGCAAAGAAATATATATTATATTCCTATTCTGTTAACAATAGTTTTCCATTAAGAAAGGAAAATTACCCGAAAGAGACGAAATAACAAAATAGAATGTTTTTAGGAGGGATTAATTTGGAATGGAAAACTCGTGTTACTGAATTACTAAATATACGATTTCCGATTATACAAGGAGGTCTAGCCTATTTAGCCTATTCAGAATTGGCTGCAGCAGTATCGAACGCAGGGGGGCTTGGCCAAATTACGGCTATGTCATTAGGTGATCCTGAACAGCTAAGAACTGAAATACGTAAGGTGAAAAAAATGACGAACAATCCCTTTGGTGTTAATTTTGCCATTGGACAGCATGGTAGACCATTTTCTGATTTTCTTCAGGTCGCTATTGATGAAAAGGTACCAGTTGTTTCAATGACGGGGGGAAACCCTGCCCCAATATTTGACCAATTAAAAGGCACTCAAATAAAAACTTTGGTTCTTGTGGCCGCTAGGAGACAGGCAGTAAAAGCAGAAGAACTTGGTGCAGATGCAGTTATGGTAGTGGGGCAGGAAGGTGGAGGCCACTTAGGGCGAGATGATATTGGTACGCTTGTTTTGGTTCCTCAAGTGGTAGATGCGGTTTCTATACCCGTTATTGCTTCAGGTGGGATAGGAGACGGCAGAGGGCTTATGGCAGCCCTTAGTTTAGGGGCAGAGGGGATTGAAATGGGCACCAGATTTATTGCTACTAAAGAATGTGTTCACGCAAACGAGTTATATAAGAAAACCCTAGTCGAAGGAAACGAATCTGGAACGGTAGTTATCAAGAGAACTATAGGAGCTCCGGCAAGAGCATTAGCCAATAGCTGGACAGAAAAAATAATCGATATTGAAAAGAACAATGGTGGTTATGATCAATTAAAAGATCTTATTAGTGGAAGGGCCAATCAACGGTATATTTATGATGGTGAGCCGGAAGCAGGTTTCGCCTGGGCGGGACAAGTAATGGGTCTAATCAAAGATGTCCCTGCCGTTCAAGAATTGTTTGATCGAATGATTTGCGATGCTGAACAAATTCGTGCAAAGTGGGGAAAATAATTGTATGATGCATATTAGTTAAACTAGTTAGAGGTGAAAATAATGGAATACCAATACCCTATAGATTACCACTGGAGTACAGATGAAATAGTCGATGTAATCGCATTTTTTGAATCAATTGAGAAGGCTTATGAACAAGGAATTGATCGTGATGCCGTAATGAAGGTATATCGTCGCTTTAAAGAAATCGTCCCAAGTAAAGCGGAAGAAAAAACAATTTGCGGTGAATTTGAAGAAATGAGTGGCTATTCGTCCTATCAAACCATAAAAAAGGCAAAAAATTCCGTATCCGGGGATAGAATTAAAATGAAATAAGAAGAAGCTCCCAAACCATTTGGTCGGGGAGCTTCTTTTGATTATTTCCTATTTTGAGATATTTTGTAAAGTGTGGTTACTGTGTTAAAAACGTCCTCGATTTGCTGAATTAACCCATCTGAACCTAACTGGATAACTCTTTCCCTGTCGATTGTATAACCACATAACAATTCTGCGCTCTTTACATTTTGCAGACGGTCAAAAAACGAACCTAAATCGTCCTTTTTCAGTTTTCGATGTTCAATGGTTTCTGGTTTTGTGTGATCAACAGACCAAACAAAATCTTTTGGTGTTTCTTTATAAATCTTCGTTAATTTTTTTGAAAACCTTTCAGCAATTACCTGCTTTTGGGGTGCTTCATAAATAACAGCAAACCAAATAAATAAATGGGTGTTCCACATGCCAATTTGAAAGTGGGGCATCATTTTATAACCGCGAGGGTTATTCGAAAAAGCCACCCATGTATCCTTTGGCGGATTAATAGTACGTCTAGCGTGCTTGGCAACATGAACAAACATTTCATCGTTTGATAATGCTGAGAGGATGGGCGCAAAGTATTCTCCTAAACCTTCCAATTTTGGTCGAACGGTTTCTTTAAGAGCAGACATTCTAGCCTCTAAGCCATCTATTAAAAATACATCAAAATCCTCATTAGTAAATCCCTTGAAGCTCATAAATTTAAACCTCCAACAAAACATTTGTCCTTTATTGTAGCATATCATTTTGGAAGACAAGTAGTTAGATGCTCTCTAGGTAAGAGCACATATTTGTTGCAACATATCTCCCTTACTCATATTATACAGTAAAAAAATAATCTGAAAAATTAGTTAAATTTAGGAAGGGGAGGAGAAACGTGAAACAATTGATGAATACCTCACTTAAAAAAGCAGGCGAAAAGGAAAGAACAGCGGTTTTGAGATTAGAAATGGATTATGAATTAGCAACATTGTTCGAAGCGATAGAAGAAAAAAATGAGAAAAAAATGAGAGAGTGCAAACAAAAATTAGAAAAAATCCGCCAAGAACTATTACGATTAAAGGCTCTTTGATAAATAAAACAGTTTTTTTATCCAAGGAGATATAAATAAGAATGAATCAAAATAGAATATATCCTATACACATCTAAAACGAACTCCAGCAAAATGTGGGGGGTTCGTTTATTATTGTCCATTAATTAGAACTCACATAAAGCCAATAAGTTGCTGTATTATAACAATTTGATTAAGCTAAAGGTACATCATTTAAATTAACATGAATCATACTACATACATTGAATTGAAAGCTAAGATGGAAATATGTTATTTGGAGGAGAATCATGAATTTGGACCAAATTTATGCTCATGCTAAGGAATGGATAAATGAGGCAGGAGCTAAAATCAGGCTTTCTTTTAATCAAACATTAAATATTGAAACGAAAAGTAACGCTAATGATCTTGTGACGAATATTGATAAAGAAATTGAGCAATTTTTTATTAGTAAAATTAGAGAAGCTTATCCAGATCATAAAATAATGGGGGAAGAGGGATTTGGAGATTCACTTGATAGTCTTGAGGGAATTGTATGGATGATTGATCCAATTGATGGAACGTTGAATTTTGTTCATCAACAAAGAAACTTTGCTATTTCCGTTGGTGTATATGAAAATGGCGTGGGTAAGATAGGACTCATTTACGATGTCGTCCATGACGAATTATACCATGCTACTAGTGGAAATGGAGCTTATTTAAATGAAACACCTTTAAATGCACTAAAGGAATCAATTGTTAAGGAATCAATCCTTGCATTAAATGCAACATGGGTGATGGAAAATCATCGTATTGATCATAAATTAATGATTCCTCTGGTTAAAGCAGCGAGGGGAACAAGGTCCTATGGTTCTGCCGCCCTCGAAATGGTTTTTGTTGCGACGGGAAGAGTTGACGCCTATCTTTCGATGCGGTTATCCCCATGGGATTTTGCAGCAGGGGCGGTAATCATAGAAGAACTAGGCGGAATTGTGACCAATTTGAGGGGAGAAAAACTGAATTTCCTTTCGCAGGACTCTTTATTTGCAGCCAAACCCGGTTTACATCAATCGATTTTAAATGATTACCTAAAAGAGGGAAAATGGTAAAAAAGAAGCCGATAAGGCTTCTTTTTTAAATTTCTCCATTTTCACGCATTCTTTTTTTTGTTTTAAAGCCCATTCCCATTATAACAACAATGGCAACGATACAGCCGATTGCTCCTGTTATGCTTTTTTCACTTATTGCAATACCAATTCCCATGATACTTGTTGCTGCAAGGATTGCATAAACAAGTAAAGGCCATTTCACATTCTTCATTTTTTATACCCCTTTATCATAAAAATACAGTTTAAAGTATCACTGTTTTAAGTATATTTTTTATTCTACAATAAAATGGTTAGGAGTTTCCACTTTATTTGTGGTATAATGTTTTAGTTATAAATGGGAAACTATAAATAGCTTTATTTTTAGAATATAGGTAGGAGTGGAACTTTTTGGAAATTAGAAATGATATACGTAATATTGCAATTATTGCCCACGTTGACCACGGAAAAACGACGTTAGTGGATCAATTACTTCGTCAATCAGGGACGTTTCGTTCCAATGAGCACGTAGAAGAACGAGCTATGGATTCCAATGATTTAGAAAGAGAACGTGGAATCACAATCCTTGCGAAAAATACCGCAGTTCAATACAAAGAAACAAGGATTAATATATTGGATACACCGGGACACGCAGACTTTGGCGGCGAAGTTGAACGGATTATGAAAATGGTTGATGGAGTATTGCTTGTAGTTGATGCCTATGAGGGCTGTATGCCACAAACTCGTTTTGTACTTAAAAAGGCATTAGAGCAGAATTTAACTCCAATTGTAGTTGTAAATAAAATTGATCGTGACTTTGCTCGACCTGCAGAGGTAATTGATGAAGTAATCGATTTATTTATCGAGCTTGGTGCAAATGAAGATCAGCTTGAGTTCCCAGTTATTTATGCTTCTGCAATTAATGGTACTGCAAGTACTGACCCGGAAAAGCAAGATGAAAACATGCAATCCTTGTATGAAGCCATTGTCGAATATATCCCTGCACCAGTTGATAATCGTGAGGAAGCGTTGCAATTCCAGGTTGCCCTTCTCGATTACAATGATTATGTTGGCAGAATTGGGATCGGCCGAGTATTCCGTGGAACGATGCATGTAGGCCAACAAGTAGCCCTCATGAAGTTAGACGGTACAGTAAAACAATTCCGCGTTACCAAGATTTTTGGTTTCTTTGGTTTAAAACGTCAGGAAATTCAAGAAGCAGTAGCAGGTGACTTGATTGCTGTTTCAGGAATGGAAGATATAAATGTTGGTGAAACCGTTTGTCCTGTTGAACATCAGGAAGCTCTGCCAATTCTAAGAATCGACGAGCCAACACTGCAAATGACTTTCGTTGTAAACAACAGTCCATTTGCGGGTAGAGAAGGAAAGTATTTAACTTCAAGAAAGATTGAAGAAAGACTTCGCTCGCAATTACAAACAGATGTAAGCTTACGTGTTGATAACACTGATTCACCGGATGCTTGGATTGTTTCGGGCCGTGGTGAACTTCATTTATCAATCCTAATTGAAAACATGCGCCGTGAAGGTTATGAACTTCAAGTTTCCAAACCTGAAGTAATTGTTAGGGTTATTGACGGTGTTCGCAGTGAACCAGTTGAAAGAGTTCAAATTGATGTACCGGAAGAACATACAGGTTCAGTGATGGAATCAATCGGTGCCCGTAAAGGTGAAATGATTGATATGATAAACAATGGTTCAGGTCAAGTACGCTTAATCTTTAACGTTCCAGCTCGTGGATTAATTGGATACACAACCGAGTTTTTAACAATGACACGCGGTTATGGAATTATTAATCATACCTTTGACAGCTACCAGCCAATGTTACCAGGTCAAGTAGGCGGAAGACATCAAGGTGTTCTTGTTTCCATGGAATCTGGAAAAGCTTCGACCTATGGTATCATGCAAGTTGAAGACCGTGGAACCATTTTTGTTGAGCCGGGTACTGAAATATATGAGGGGATGATCGTTGGCGAAAACACTCGTGAAAATGACATCACCGTTAATATTACAAAAATGAAACAAGCAACAAATGTTCGTTCTGCAAACAAAGACCAAACATCTGTTATTAAAAAACCGCGCATCATGACATTAGAAGAGTCATTAGAATATTTAAATGAAGATGAATATTGTGAGGTTACACCTGAATCGATTCGTCTTCGTAAAAAAATTCTTGACAAGAATGAACGGGAAAAAGCCGCTAAAAAGAAAAAATATGCAGAGCAAAGTTAAGTAAAAGGAGTGCATGAAGATGGAAGGATTCTCTCCCAGTCTTAGATTTTTTATTGAGCTAACAGATGTCAAAACTGCTGTTTGGTTACAGTATGTTTATATTGTAATTTTAGCAGCAATTGTCTATAAGTTAGGCTTTGCAAAAAAATTGCCTCTTTTGAAAAACTTTGTGATTTATATTTGCCTCTTAATTGGGTGCTTTGTAATGCTTATTCTTTCTTATGCTCTGCCTATTGCGGAAGGACTAGCAGGTGCTGCGGTGTTATTGATAATTTATAAAATACGCTTACATCAAACCAAAAAGCATCAGGCTGAAGCGAAATAACGGGGGTTTATTGAAATGAAATCCGTACAGGATACACTATATAATTGGCTTACAATTAAGGTTGTATGCGACGCACGGCCTGATGACACAGCGGCAAAGGATACTCTAATGCTTTTTGAAGAAATGATAGCTGATCTTCACCTCTCAAACCTTGTGGTAACGAAAGATGATCTCATGTATTATGTTTCCTACCAACAGGGGGAAGAGACAAAAAAAGCTCGATTTCCTCAGGAATTAATTGATATCATGCTAAAACAAATTAATCAAGACCCGAAGAAATATGAGAACTACCCAATTGAAGAAGAATAAAAAACCATCATGCACATTCCACTTTGGATTGTGCATGATGGTTTTTTTGCCAAAAGGCGCTTCCTTTTTTACCAGTCATCCTCTTCCGATTTTGTACGATATAATCGGAAATTACCTGTCTCAAATCTTGCGTTTGTTTTTTCAGTTATTCTTGTTTTGCATTCTTTACACATATATGTATGGATGGGACGATTACGCAGACGCTTAGCCTCAAAAGATTCATCTTCAATCGCTTCGATTATATCGCAAATTACACATTTAACTCTCATTAAGACACCTCTTTAACAATTTCTAAAGCCGTTTATTTCCTCTACTATATCATGGCAGAAAGTTTGAAAGTAATCAATTGGTTTAATTTGATGAAAGCATGGGATAGTAGTAATATGAGAATATCTGTTTTTAAACAGGGTAAATGAAGAAATAAAGGGGATGTTTTAATGGTTAATCAAGTTGAACCAAAGCTAATTAAGCCTTTATATGATGAACTGCAAAAGGAGCGGTTTGTGACATTGGCAACGGTTGATTATGAAACAGGTGGGCCAAATATCAGCGCAATTTCTTGGGTGCTTGCAAAGGATGAAAGTACAATCTATTTTGCTGTGGATAATCGTTCGAGGATACTTGCTAATTTAGGTGAAAATAATCAAGTGGTTATTAATTTGATTGCAAACGAATCTACCTATGCAATTCAAGGACTGGCACAGGTAAAGGAAGAACGTCTGAAGGATGTACCATTGAAACTTGCTTTGATTGAAGTTTCAATTACAGCGGTCAGGGATGTTATGTTTTATGGGTCTAAAATTGTTTCTGATGTTCAGTATGATAAAACCTATGATAAGAACGCTGCCCAAAAGCTAGATAAACAAGTCATGGAAGCAATGAGAAAAGCTTAGGAATTCCTAAGCCTTTCTTTTCACATTTTATACTCAGAATTTCTCTTTGAAATTTGTTCGCTGTCTAGCTCCAGCTCCCAGCGTCTAGTGGACTTCGCTCTTCTCCCTACGATAAGTCAAGCACGAATGCGCTATCGCTCTTCGTGTTTCCTTTATCTCAGTCGAAGCGCTCCAGTCCATACGCCGCTAAACGGGCGCTTCCGCTTTTCTATTTATAATGGTTGGATTGGTCTTCTTGTTCCTTTTCTAACTTTTTATCATCTTTTGCAGGGAGTTTTTTATCAGGTTTTTCGGGAGCTTTTTTAGGGCTTGGTGTAATTAAGTCTCCAGGTATTTCTGGCATTAGTCGGCCTGCCACATCGGCGAGTTCTTCCATAATGCCCTGTACCGGCCTCCCCTTTTTGATGTCTGCTTGTATTTCTTTTAAGCGCTGTGTGGTATCTGCATCAGCAACGACGACTGCTTTGGCGCCGTATGGGTCCTTTTTTAAACTTTCAGCGACAGAATATTTAATCGATCCAACTTGCGAACGATCAATTTTCGAATTTACATCAATACCGACAATCGCATATCTGCCTATCACTACAGCTGTGGCATCTTTAACATTTGGGATACTGGTTGCAAGTTTTACTAACCGTTTGGAGATTTCTTGACCGGATTTCCGGTCAACATTTTCAATATAGCTGTTTTTTACCTTAACAAATTTATCGTTCCCATTGTTTGTCAGATCATTTTTGGTGTTGCAACCGGCTATCATCAGACATAACGTTGTGATAATTAAGGCTTTCTTCATGTATCATCCACCTCCGTAAAGCTTAATAAATAATTGAGATAAAACTATGATCAATCCTCTGTCTTGAATGGTCTCACTAACATTTATTGTGCGGAACTCCTTCTATCTTTATTCCAATAAACATATATTTTACCAAAGTCCAATCTAGCAAAAGGGTTGTTTGCAAGTTGGCAATCCCACAACAAGTAAAGCAGGAGGCGTTGCTTTGAGTAAGATATACGTGTTAGATACAAATGTCTTATTACAAGACCCGTATTCCCTCTTCTCTTTTGAAGATAATGAAGTTGTTATTCCTGCAGTGGTTCTTGAAGAAGTGGACTCAAAGAAAAGGTATATGGATGAAGTCGGGAGAAATGCAAGACATGTATCAAGGTTAATTGATGGACTTAGGGCATTAGGAAAGCTTCATGAAAAAATCCCACTAGAGAGCGGGGGGACAATTAGAATTGAATTAAACCATCGTAGCTTTCATGAACTTCAGGATATATTTATTGAAAAAACAAATGATAATCGCATTCTTGCAGTGGCAAAGAATTTATTCTTAGAGGAACAAACGAAGGAAAATGGGAAGCCGGTTATTCTAGTAAGTAAGGATACTCTTGTCAGGGTAAAAGCGGATGCAATTGGTTTAGAGGCCGAAGATTTTTTAAGTGATCGTGTAGTAGATATAGATCATATATACACTGGCTTTTTTGAAGTATTGATACCAATTGAATTATTAGGACGCTTTTATGAGAAAGGAGAGTTAAATCTCTCTGAACTGGCAAATCACCCATTTTATCCAAATCAATTTCTAGTTATGAAGGACGCCCTTGGCAGTTCAGCATCAGCAATTGGGATGGTCGACAAAACGAGCACGAAGGTAAAAAAATTAGCACTAAATCAAGATCATGTGTGGGGAATCCATTCAAGGAATGTTCAACAGACGATGGCCATTGAATTATTACTTCGGAAGGATATTCATCTAGTTACCTTAACAGGGAAAGCAGGTACAGGGAAAACCTTACTAGCACTTGCTTCAGGATTAATGCAAACAGAAGATTTCAGGGAATATAAGAAACTATTAGTGGCTAGGCCGATTGTACCGGTCGGAAAAGACTTAGGCTTTTTACCAGGAGAAAAACAGGAAAAACTTAGACCATGGATGCAGCCCATCTTTGATAATCTTGAATATCTTTTCAATACCAAAAAGCCTGGTGAACTAGATGCTATTTTAGCAGGAATGGGTTCAATTGAGGTGGAGGCATTAACGTATATTCGAGGGAGAAGTTTACCGAAGCAGTTTATCATTATTGATGAAGCACAAAACTTAACGAAGCATGAAGTGAAGACAATCCTTACCCGTGTCGGGGAAGGCAGTAAAATCGTTTTAATGGGCGACCCTGAACAAATAGACCATCCCTATCTTGATGCTTACAACAATGGTTTAACGTATGTTGTAGAGAAGTTTAAGGATCAAGTAATTTCCGGGCATGTAAAATTATTAAAAGGGGAGAGGTCAGGATTGGCACTTTTGGCAGCTGATTTGCTGTAAATATCCATAAAAGAAACGGGCGCCCAAGGCACCCGTCTTATTTTATGATGAAACTCATTACATTTTTTATTGGACTTTGTAGATTTGAACCATCACCTAAATAGACATGAATGGGACCATCTGCCGTTAGTGGCTTTCCTTTATTGGAGAATCCCAATATAAAATCATAGGCCGTTTCAAGTGGATACTCATATTCACCCTCTGTGCATTGAATGACAAAAGTGTGAGCATCACTAGCTGGCTCAGAGTTTAATAAAAAAGGCTTCAACGGAATTCCAAAGGTGCCAGTCAACACCTTTTCCTTTTCAAATTTCTTTTCGGATTTCAATGTAGGAGGATAAATTGCTCCCTCGATAATTTCACGGTCCCAATGCTTTGAAACGGCTTTAGTATATTCATCTATAGGATTGGAACTCTCTATTTTTTTTGAAAAAAAGGTGGTTAAATCAACTCGTCTGTCATCAAAAATCCACACACCCGGATCAAGTGTAATCGAATATTTCACTTCGCCTGATATGATAATGATATTTTCCATTTTCATTCCCCCTAAACCCTTCTTTAATTAGTATAACTTTTTTTTGAGTAAATGTCATAATCGCATAAGCTGGTTTGGTTAGAAGAGGGATCATACTGAAAACAGCAGCCGTTTTTAAATAACTCCTTTATGTAATCTACTTTATGTTCTTGCAATTTTCCAGTGTAAACGGTAAAATTTATAGATAAGTTGAATTATCGCTCTGAAATGGGGGGATCAATGTTGGCGTCTGAAATGATCGTGAATCATCAGGAAAAAGCATATGCCATACTACAGGCTGACGCTGAAAAAATATTAAAGCTAATCAAAGTGCAAATGGACAATCTCACGATGCCTCAATGCCCACTTTATGAAGAGGTATTGGATACGCAGATGTTTGGTTTATCAAGAGAAATAGATTTTGCTGTTAGATTAGGCTTAATTGATAGTAAAGATGGTAAGACAATCCTAGATGCATTAGAAAGTGAATTATCAGCACTTCACGATGCCTCGTTAAGGAAATAGGAGCAAAAGAACTCAAACAATCAATGTTCATTGTTTGGGTTTTTTATTATTCCAAGGAAGACACAACAGGCGTTTACTACTTTCTACTTCAGAATATTCTTTGTTAAATTGTTGTAACAAATTAACTTTTCCTCAAGTAATAATGTTTATTTTCTATTATAATAGAATGATATAAATCAATATTGAAAATGAGGACCTTCTATATGCTGAAAAAGATATTGAAATCATATGATTATACCTTAATTATTGCCACCATCCTTTTGTGTGCCTTTGGACTGGTGATGATCTATAGCTCGAGCATGGCTTCCGCCGTTCAACGATATGGTTATCCATCTGATTTTTTCTACCAAAAACAAAAAGTATGGTTGCTGATTTTTACAGTTATTTTCTTATTGGCAGCCGTTATTCCATATAAGATTATGATGTTCAAAAAAGTTATGGTTTTGATTGTGCTGGCATCTATTTTGTCTCTATTAGGATTATTTGTATTTGGGGTAGAAAAAAATAATGCGCAAAGCTGGTACCCCATAGGCACTTTCTTATTTCAGCCATCAGAATTTGTTAAGCTTGCAGCCATCATTTATTTAGCAGCTGTCTATGCAAAAAAGCAAGCCTATATCAATCAATTTAATAAAGGAGTTCTCCCGCCTTTAGTATATCTTTTTATTGTATGTGCACTAATTATTTTTCAACCGGACTTCGGAACAGCAGCTATTATCATTGCCATAGCTTGTATGATTGTTTTATGCTCCGGGATGAATTTTAAAAGTATTGGTAAATTACTTATTTTGGCGCTTGTTGTCCTGCTGCCGCTTATTTTAGTTTCCTGGGGGAAGTTTTTTTCAGAAGAACAACAAAGCCGTTTTGCGGTTTTAGATAATCCCTTTACGGATAAATACGTTAATAATGAAGGGTTTCACTTGGCAAACTCCTATATTGCGATTGGTTCCGGCGGAGTGAATGGATTAGGTCTTGGGAAAAGTATTCAAAAGCTGGGCTATTTGCCAGAATCACATACAGATTTCATCATGGCGGTAATTGCAGAGGAATTAGGGATTTGGGGTGTAGGTTTCGTTATCATTCTCCTTTTCTATATTGTATTAAGGGGAATTTATATTGGCCTGCAATGTAAAGATCCTTTTGGCAGTCTGCTTGCGATTGGAATTTCGAGCATGATAGGAATTCAGTCGTTTATCAATCTTGCGGGTGTTTCAGGGCTAATTCCGCTAACTGGTGTACCTCTGCCATTTATTAGCTATGGGGGTTCTTCACTCTTAATGTTAGCAGGTGCGACTGGAATACTTGTAAATGTTTCTATGTTCACTAAATATGAAAAAAAATATAAAAATAAACAGGAACAAGTTGATAAAAAGATTCGTCCAAAAGATGGTAAGGTTTTCTATATTTAATCGAAGCGCGGAGGACAAATTTTTTGCACTCCGCGTTTTTATAAAAATACATAGAATATGAGGTGCTTTAAGTGACAAGACAGATAAATAAAGTATTGGTTGCCAATAGGGGAGAAATAGCGATAAGGGTTTTTCGCGCTTGTACTGAGCTGAATATTCGAACTGTTGCTATTTATTCGAAAGAAGATTCAGGGGCTTATCATCGTTATAAGGCAGATGAAGCTTATTTGGTTGGGGAAGGAAAAAAACCAATTGATGCTTATTTAGACATTGATGGCATCATTGCAATTGCCAAAAAAAGTGGGGCAAATGCTATTCATCCCGGTTATGGTTTTATGTCAGAAAATATCCATTTTGCCAAACGTTGTGAAGAGGAAGGGATTATATTTATCGGTCCGTCAATTACACAACTTGATATGTTTGGTGATAAGGTAAAAGCAAGGCATCAGGCTGAGCTAGCTGGGATTCCAGTCATTCCGGGCAGTCCCGGACCGGTTACAGAGGTTAGTGAAGTTGAGGATTTTGCCCGAGTTCATAATTTACCTATTATCATAAAGGCCTCTCTTGGCGGAGGCGGGCGCGGAATGAGGATTGTCAAACAGAAAGAGGAAATCCAGGAATCCTTCAATCGGGCAAAATCGGAAGCAAAAGCAGCTTTTGGAAATGATGAAGTCTATCTTGAAAAATTAATTGAAAATCCTAAGCATATCGAAGTACAAATCATTGGGGATAGGCATGGGAATATTGTCCATCTCTTTGACCGCGATTGTTCTGTTCAAAGACGCCATCAAAAGGTCGTAGAGGTTGCTCCGAGTGTTTCCATTTCTGATGAGTTACGAACTAGGATCTGTAATGCTGCTTTAAAACTGATGAAAAATGTTGATTACTTGAATGCTGGTACGGTCGAGTTTTTAGTTTCAGGAAATGACTTTTATTTTATAGAAGTAAATCCACGTGTTCAAGTTGAACATACTGTGACTGAGATGGTAACAGGTGTCGATATCGTCCAGACACAAATATTGGTATCAGAGGGCCATGAATTACATGGTCCAATTATTGGAATTCCACAACAAGATAAAATTCAAATTAATGGATTTGCGATACAATCAAGAGTAACAACAGAAGATCCGCTTAATAATTTCATGCCTGATACCGGGAAAATAATGGCCTATCGCTCAGGCGGCGGCTTTGGGGTACGGCTTGATGCTGGTAATGGCTTTCAAGGTGCAGTAATTACACCTTATTATGACTCTTTATTAGTAAAACTTTCAACATGGGCTTTAACCTTCGAACAAGCTGCATCAAAAATGGTTCGTAATCTGCAGGAATTCAGAATTAGAGGGATTAAAACAAATATCCCGTTCTTAGAAAACGTTGTGAAGCATGAGAAGTTTAGGAATGGTGAATATGATACGTCCTTTATTGATACAACACCTGAATTGTTTCTTTTCCCATTCCGAAAAGACCGTGGGACTAAAATGCTCTCATACATTGGTACAGTCACTGTAAATGGTTTTCCAGGTGTTGAAAAGAAGAAGAGACCGGTATTTCCAAAGCCAAGGATCCCTAATTTACCTTATGATTTACCGTATCAAGAAGGGACAAAGCAAATTCTCGACAAGTATGGTGCCGAAGGACTTGTGGAATGGGTGAAAAATCAAAAACAGGTATTATTAACCGATACCACTTTTCGAGACGCCCATCAGTCGCTATTAGCTACCCGGATGCGGACGACAGATATTCTCCATATCGCTGAGCACTCTGCAAAATTTTTGCCTGATTTATTCTCTTTTGAAATGTGGGGAGGAGCAACATTTGATGTTGCTTACAGATTCTTAAAAGAAGACCCTTGGGATAGATTAGTGTCACTGCGTAAGAAAATTCCAAATGTATTATTCCAAATGTTAATCCGTGGTGCCAATGCAGTGGGATATAAAAATTATCCGGATAATTTAATTCGTGAATTTGTTGATCAATCTGCGTCCGCTGGAATAGATGTTTTTCGAATATTCGACAGCTTAAACTGGGTTAAAGGAATGGAAGTTGCGATTGATGCCGTCCGTCAAAGCGGTAAAATAGCTGAAGCTTCGATTTGTTATACCGGGGATATATTAGACGGGACTAGGACGAAATACAATCTACACTATTATAAAGCGTTGGCCAAAGAGCTTGAAGAACAAGGTGCCCACATCCTAGGCATTAAGGATATGGCAGGATTATTGAAGCCTGAAGCAGCTTATAGACTTGTTTCTGAGTTAAAAGAAACGGTTAATATTCCAATTCATCTCCATACACATGACACAAGCGGAAATGGTCTCTTTACTTATGCGCGTGCGATTGACGGTGGAGTGGATATTGTTGATACTGCCTTGGGGTCAATGGCTGCATTAACTTCACAGCCTAGTGCTAATTCGCTATATTATGCGCTTGAAGGTACTCCTCGAAAACCAAAAGTAAACATAGAATCACTTGAAAAATTGTCGTATTATTGGGAGGATGTCCGCAAATATTATCAAGATTTTGAAAGCGGAATGATCTCCCCTCATACTGAAGTCTATCAACATGAAATGCCGGGCGGACAATATAGCAATCTCCAACAACAGGCTAGAGCAGTTAGCCTAGGCGAGCGTTGGGATGAAGTGAAAGAAATGTATTCGAGAGTTAATAACATGTTCGGGGATATTGTTAAAGTGACGCCATCATCAAAGGTAGTTGGTGATATGGCACTCTTTATGGTTCAAAATGATCTTAATGAAGAAGATATACTATTAAAGGGGCATATGCTCGATTTTCCTGATTCCGTTGTTGAATTATTTGAAGGGTATCTTGGCAAGCCTTATGGTGGTTTTCCAGAGGAACTTCAAACGGTCATATTAAAAGGTAAACAACCGTTGGAAGTTCGTCCAGGTGAATTACTTGAACCGGTTGATTTTGAAAAACTGAAGGAAAAACTATACAAAGAACTTGGCCGCCAGGTTACCTCTTTTGAAATAATTTCGTACGCTTTATACCCTAAAGTATTTATGGATTATATTAAAACGGATGAACTGTATGGAAATATATCGGTATTAGATACACCAACGTTCTTATATGGAATGCGCTTGGGTGAAGAAATAGAGGTTGAAATTGAAACAGGGAAAACATTAATTGTAAAGCTTGTTTCAATTGGTCATCCTCGAGCAGATGGTACGAGGGTTGTCTATTTTGAGCTAAACGGTCAGCCGCGAGAAGTATTCATAAAGGATGAGAATGTAAAATCTACGGTTTTATCAAGGCTAAAAGCTGATGAGAAAAATGAAAATCACCTTGCAGCGACGATGCCGGGAACTGTGGTTAAGGTGGTCGTTGAAAAAGGGGAAAAAGTTGAACGTGGTGATCATTTAATGATAACCGAAGCAATGAAAATGGAGACAACGGTTCAAGCACCTTTTTCAGGTGTGGTAAAGGATATCTATGTCACAAATGGTGATGCGATACTAACTGGTGACCTCTTAATTGAACTAACCAAAGCCTAAAATAAAAAAGTTGCCAGGGTATGGGTATCCCTGGCAGCTTTTTTATTGATTATTTCTTTTTGATCTAGAATATAACAAAATAAAGTAACTTAAAACGCCAAACAGGCACGTAATAAAGAATGCATGCAGTAGGGCGATATACAAGTTTAGTCTGCTGATAATAATGAATGCTCCCGCAATAACTTGTAAGGAAACTAGGATGAAGGATATAATCCAGCCCCAATAAAGTATCTTTTGGTCTTTGTAATGTCGAACAACCAAATAAAGGATGTAACCAATCCATAGAAAAATTAAACCGGCAGCGGCTCTGTGCCCCATTTGTACCCATTCGTACATGTTTGAGGGCAAGGAAGGAGAGTCATTTAAACATAATGGCCAGTCTCGACAAACAAGACTCGATTTTGTGTGGCGAACAAGTGCGCCTGTGTAGATGAGAAGATAGCTATAAATGGAGACTCCGATAATATGAAACCCCATTCGCTTATCAATATAGAGCTTTTCTGCATCAAACTTCTTATCAATTTCGAAAATTAGCAGTGTTAACAATAAAACCGCTGAAAAGGAAATAAGTGAAATTCCAAAATGTAAAGCGAGTACAAATCCCGATTGCCCCCATTTTACAGCCGCTGCTCCAACTAGTGCTTGTAAAAGTAAAAAGAAAAAGGAAAGGAAGGAAAGAAATTTCGTTTCTCTAATATGGCCTATCGCCTTCCATGACCAAACAGAAAGTACAAGAACCATGATGCCTACTACACCGGAAACAAGTCGGTGGGATAGTTCGATAACTAATTCCGGGGTTATTTCCAACGGAAGAAATTTTCCGTTGCAAAGGGGCCAAGATCGTCCACAGCCCATACCAGAACCTGTCTTTGTTACTAAAGCCCCGCCTATTAAGATAAAAATCATTCCAATGGTAGTGGCAACCGATAACCACTTCAAAGATTGCCTCAAAAAATTCACCTCTTAAAAAATTCAAAAATTTGTCATAAGTTAAGCCTAACAGTATAATAATGGAAAAGTCATCTGTAAATTAAATTCCCTATTAATAATAACGAATAAAGTCGAAAATGAACAGGAATTAAGGAGAGATTTTAAGATAACTTTTATAATTAAACCAAGCTGATGAATAATAAATAATTTACACTATTATTATAGTGAAAACCATTGAAACTTTGATTAGAGTCTGTTAGAAATATATATGAGGCATTTTAATTAGAATTATTCCTAATTAGTACTCATATAAATTAACTATGAATTTTTTAAAGATACAAGGTTTTATAACGAATTTTGGAGATAATAAATTTAATTGGTTTAGATTTTTGTAAAAAAATGCAACTATATTTTACGAAAATGAACTTTGTCACAATTTAGTTTTAAATTATTCAAAAAAAGTTCACAAAAATATCGGAAAGTGTGATTTAATATACAGAGAAAGTGTTTTATTTCTCACTGCACTTTATAATTAATTATTTTTTCGAATTGATAAAATTGAACTGTTTTTTAGGTTTAGGAGGAGAAACAAATGCCAAACTCTAAGGCTTTTGGAGAAGCTGCCATAGAAAATGGTACTGCAAGCCTGCATTCCGATATAAAAACCACAGCATGGAAAGACTTGATGGCCCTAATCAAAATTGGGATTGTAAACTCAAATCTAATTACAACGTTTACCGGACTATGGCTCGCGCTTCATTTTTCAGGGCAAAGTTTTCTAAATAATTTAGATATTGTGTTTTTTACAGTAGTAGGTTCATCTTTAATCATTGCTGGGTCATGTGCAATCAATAATTATGTTGATCGTGATATTGATCATTTAATGGAAAGAACAAAAGCACGACCAACTGTTACAGGGAAAGTAGGTCCAGGAAAAGTTCTCTCGTTAGGTATTTTACTTATTGGACTGGGAACACTGTCTTTATTCTTTACTACCATGACTGCAACAGTAATTGGACTGCTTGGAGTTTTTAGTTATGTCTTCCTGTATACATTGTGGTCAAAACGTCAATTAGTTTCCAATACTATTATTGGGAGCATATCAGGTGCAGTGCCTCCGCTGATCGGTTGGGCAGCAGTTGATGCAAATCTTGATATCATGGCGTGGTCATTATTCGTATTAATGTTTGTATGGCAGCCTCCGCATTTTTATGCACTGGCGATGAGAAGGGTGAAAGAATATAAGGCAGCTGGTATTCCGATGTTACCTGTAGTAAAGGGTTTTAAAACTACAAAAATTCACATCATCCTTTGGGTAGCTGCACTTCAGCCTATTCCGTTTTTTCTAACCAAATTAGGAATCCCATTTCTAATTCTGGCCATCGTATTAAATATCGGGTGGCTTGCATTAGGGATTTATGGATATAGAATCAAAGATGACATAAAGTGGGCAAAACTAATGTTTGTTTACTCCTTGCAATATTTAACTATTATTTTTGTAGCAATGGTTATAGTTACATTGATTTAGTTTTGCAAATGATTGTTTCCTAATGAAAACGAGGAAACAACCATACTACATACTTCTTTGATCAATCAAAAATATTTTTAAGAATACATTAGTGAAAGAGGGGTTTGATTAAGCTATGAAAAGGCTTGCAAAGTGGCGTTTGATTTCGTTGTTTGGAATTTTAGCGCTTGTACTCTCCGGATGTGGCGAACCGTACCTTTCCGCGTTAAAGCCAGCCGGTGAAGTTGCAGACATGCAATATGATTTAATGAAGCTAAGTACATTAATTATGGTTGGGGTAATCGTTATTGTAATGGTCATATTCTTTATAGTAATGGTTCGTTTTAGAAGGAAGGATGACAAGATTCCAAAACAGGTAGAAGGGAGTCACAAATTAGAAATTATTTGGACTGCTGTACCTATTCTTTTACTATTAATTCTTGCCGTTCCTACTGTAGCTGCAACATTTAAACTTGCAGATGTATCTCCAATGGATAAGAAAAATACTAAGGCGCTTGTTATTAATGTTCGATCACATTTATACTGGTGGGATTTTGAGTATCCTGGTCAGAAGATTGTGACAAGTCAGGATTTAGTCGTCCCTACGGATGAAAAAGTTTATTTCAATTTAAAATCTTCCGATGTTAAACATTCATTTTGGATTCCAGCAGTTGGTGGTAAGTTGGATACGAATACTGAAAATGTTAATAAATTCTGGTTAGAGTTTGATGATAAACGAGCAAAAGAAGCAGGTAATCTTTTTTATGGGAAATGTGCAGAACTTTGCGGACCATCACATGCTTTGATGGACTTTAAAGTTAAAGCAATCAGTCGAGACAAATTTGATGCCTGGGTTACCTCGATGCAAAATGTGAAAGAACCACAAAAAGCTCAAGGTACTGTGGCTGCTCAAGGTCAAGAAATATTTAATCAAAGCTGTATTGGCTGTCATGCCGTTACACCTTCAAATAAAATGCCTGAAACTGCACGTCTGGCACCAAACTTATCAAACTTTGGTGATCGATCTCGTGTAGCCGGTGTTTTAGACCATAATAAAAAAGAATTAAAAAATTGGATCCGTAATCCAGAAACCTATAAACCAGGTAACATGATGACTGGTAAATACCCGGAAATGTCTGAAGAACAGCTTGATGCATTAGCTGAGTATTTAATGGGCTTAAAGGCTCAGCAATAAAAGGGGAATTGGTAGAAAGGGAGGTAAAATTGTGAGTACCTATGCTCAAAAAAAGGGATTTGGCGCGACTTTATGGGACTTTTTAACAACAGTGGACCATAAAAAAATCGCCATCCTATATCTTATTGCAGGTGGATTTTTCTTCTTAGTAGGCGGACTTGAGGCAGTATTTATCCGTATCCAGCTTGCAGTACCTAATAATGATTTTGTAAGTGCAGGTTTATATAATGAAATTTTAACAATGCATGGAACCACGATGATTTTCTTGGCGGCAATGCCATTGGTTTTTGCTTTTATGAATGCCGTCATGCCATTACAAATTGGAGCACGCGATGTTGCCTTTCCATTTGTTAATGCACTAGGATTTTGGTTGTTCTTTTTTGGTGGAATCTTCTTAAACCTTTCTTGGTTTTTAGGAGGAGCACCTGATGCAGGTTGGACATCTTACGCATCCCTTGCACTTCATTCACAAGGGCATGGTGTAGACTTCTATATCTTAGGATTACAGATCTCCGGTATTGGAACCTTGATTGGTGGTATTAACTTCCTGGTTACTATCATTAACATGCGTGCTCCGGGTATGACGTATATGAGAATGCCATTGTTTACATGGACGACTTTTGTAACTTCAGCTCTAATTTTATTTGCATTTCCTCCATTAACAGTTGGTTTAGTATTAATGATGTTTGATCGATTGTTTGGCGCGAATTTCTTTGATGTCACTATGGGTGGTAATACCGTTATTTGGGAACATCTTTTCTGGATTTTCGGACATCCTGAAGTATATATTTTAGTACTCCCTGCGTTTGGTATTTTCTCGGAAATTTTTCCAATGTTCTCAAGAAAACGGTTGTTTGGTTATTCATCAATGGTTTTTGCAACTGTTTTAATTGGGTTCCTAGGCTTCATGGTTTGGGCACACCATATGTTCACAACTGGTTTAGGTCCAGTCGCTAATGCAATCTTTGCTGTTGCAACAATGGCTATAGGTGTACCTACAGGTATTAAAATCTTTAACTGGCTGTTAACAATGTGGGGCGGTAGTGTTAAATTTACAACTCCAATGCTCTACGCTTTTGCTTTTATCCCGTCATTTGTTGCCGGTGGGGTAACAGGTGTAATGCTTGCATCTGCAGCAGCTGACTATCAGTATCATGATACTTATTTCGTAGTTGCTCACTTCCACTATGTAATTGTTGGTGGGGTTGTATTTGCAGTCCTTGCAGGGACACATCTTTATTGGCCTAAAATGTTCGGTACGATGTTAAATGAGACATTAGGGAAGATTACATTCTGGTTATTCTTTATCGGTTTCCATTTAACATTCTTTATTCAGCATTTCTTAGGCTTATGGGGAATGCCAAGACGTGTATTCACATACCTTCCTGGCCAAGGATTTAGCTCTGCAAATATGGTAAGTTCCGTGGGTGCGTTATTTATGTCGTTGGGAGTATTAGTCCTTCTCTATAACGTCATTATGACATCCGTGAAAAATGTTAGAGTTGGCAATGACCCATGGGGAGATGGCCGAACACTTGAATGGTCTATTCCTTCACCTCCTCCTTTTTATAACTTTAAGCAACTCCCACTTGTTCGTGGTTTAGATGCTTACTGGTTAGAAAAAATGGATGGTAAAAAGGGAATGACTCCAGCTGAACCTCTTGGTGATATTCATATGCCAAATTCTTCATTTTTACCGTTTACTATGGCCATGGGATTATTCATTGCAGCCTTTGGTGCAATGTACCATGTAAATGATAAAGCGTGGGCATTACCAGTATTGATCATTGGATTATTAGTAACTTTTGGTTCCATGTTCTTACGTTCAGTGAAGGATGATCATGGATTCCATATTCATAAGGAAGATTTAATGGATGAGGATGATAAGGGGGTTAAGGCATAATGCACGCTGATGAAAAATTTACTTATGAAACTTGGCCTGCTGCGCCAGAAAAATCAACCCTTGAATCAAAAAATAAATTCTTAGGATTTTGGTTTTTCTTGGGTGGAGAGACGGTTCTTTTTGCCTCTCTCTTTGCCACTTACCTTGCATTAAAGGATAAAGTTCCAAGTACAACTCACCATTTAGCAAAGGATTTATTTGAATTACCGTTAACATTTGTCGCTACGATGCTATTGTTAACTAGCTCATTAACAAGTGTTTACGCGATGTACCATATGAAGAACTTTGCCTTCAAAAAAATGATGGTTTGGCTTGGACTTACAGCACTTTTAGGTGCAGGTTTCTTAGGACTTGAGGTTTATGAGTTTACCCATTATGTTCATGAAGGGCATACATTTACAAGTAGTGCTTTCGGATCTGCTTTCTACACATTAGTTGGTTTTCACGGAGGTCACGTTGCTTTTGGTCTACTTTGGTGTCTAACATTAATGTTTAGAAATTCTAAACGTGGCTTAGACCTTTACAACGCGCCGAAATTCTATGTATTTAGTTTATATTGGCATTTTATCGATGTTGTTTGGGTATTTATCTTTACAGTAGTATATTTAATGGGAATGGTGGGATAAGCTGATGGCAAATCAACAGTTAAATTCAGGTAACCCAAGAGTTGACATTGAATATCGTCGCAAGAAAAATGCAGAAGAAATGAGATATCAATTGGTTTCATTTGCGTTAATGATTTTCTTGACGCTCATTGCTTTTTCCGCTGTTTATATAAAAGGATTTACTGCATGGTTTACAGTTCCATTTATTATCCTTTTAGCTGTTGTGCAGGTAATTTTTCAATTATATTATTTCATGCATATGAGTCACAAAGGACATGAAGCTCCTTCACTCTTTTTGTACTCAGGTGTGTTGGTAGGTGCAGTCACTATTCTTGCATTTACAACTATTATTTGGTGGTAATATGTAAAAAAGAAAATCGGCTTAGGCCGATTTTCTTTTTTAACAGTATGTATATAGAAGGTTCCATTTCTTTGCTAATCGTTTTGTCCAAGGGTATAATATAGTCAATAATTCTTCTAATTCATAATGAGGTGATTTGGGTGCTTACATTAGATATATTCGGTTTTAAAGCACTTTGGAGCCCGTATTTTTTACTGATTATAATAGCCATTACTGTAGGGTATTTTGTTCTTACCACAAAATACAGAAGCTTATTTTTAGATAGTGAGCCTTTAACAAAAAAACAAGGTGGTTTATTTTTATTATCGATGATCCTGCTTTATGCTATTAAAGGATCTCCAATCGATTTATTAGCCCACCTTATGTTTTGGGTCCACATGATACAAATGGCTGCTTTAGTTTTAGTCGTTCCACCAATTTTTATCTTAAGTATTCCGAACTGGTTTTGGAGAAAATTATTTAGCAATGGGGTAGTTAATTCCGTTTTTGTGGTGTTAACCAAGCCACTCATTGCATTGATAGTTTTTAATGGATTATTTTCCTTTTATCATGTGCCTATGATTTTCGATCATGTTATGCAAAATGTATGGTTGCATGCTGGCTACTCTATACTTCTATTTATTGTAGCCACCTTCATGTGGTGGCCTTTACTTAACCAAATGCCTGATCATCAGACTTTAAGTGGACTGAAAAAGGTTGGATATATTTTTGCTGATGGAATATTATTAACCCCTGCTTGCGCTTTAATTATTTTTGCAGATACACCCATGTATGGGACCTATTCTGATCCACATGTGTGGGGACAAGTTATGAGCCTTTGCGTAGGTACTGCCAATTTCGAAAGCTTAAATTTGAGTGGTCCTGAACTTTTTAGTTCCATGTCCTTACTACATGACCAGCAACTTGGTGGAGTATTAATGAAGATTATTCAAGAAATCATTTATGGAGTTATCCTTGGGCATGTTTTCTTTGAATGGTACCGTAAGGACCAGGCTGATTCTGAACGAGAAATGAAACAAACCTTAAATCCATCACTAATCAAATAAATCTCCCTCTTATAGGGAGATTTTTTACTGATTACTATGATTTAAATGTTATTTGTTGAAAAACTAGTTTAGTTACACTAAGATTGTTCTAGAATATATGAAAAGAGAGGATTTTTGAATGAATTCCTTACCGATTTTACCGACAATCAGTACATCCTTTATTGTATTAAGTGCTATTACCGTTGCTATTGGTTGGTGGCAAATCAAGCAAAGAAAGATTGAATCTCACAAAAAGACGATGTTTATTGCGGCTATTTTTGCTGTTATCTTCTTTATTATCTATGCATCTCGAACACTATTTATTGGGAATACTTCATTTGGAGGTCCTGATGATATTAAAAAATATTACACTATATTTTTAATATTTCATATTACTCTTGCAACTACGGGGGCTGGATTCGGGATTGTATCTATCATGACAGGATACAAAAACAAACTTACTATCCATCGCAAGCTTGGACCATTAACTAGTTTTATTTGGTTCTTTACTGCCATCACGGGTGTAGCCGTTTACCTATTGCTATACGTATTTTATCAAGGTGGCGAGACAACATCGATGATAAAAGCAATTCTTGGCTTCTAGAATAAATTATATGTAAAATAATAAAAGACGCATAAATCTATGCGTCTTTTATTATTGCTTATAAGGCGAATTTACTGATCTCAGTTTTAACATCATCAAGTATTTTTTTACATTGATTCACGAGAGAGGTTGGGAAAGTTTCGCCTTCACCATATTCAACACCATGTGGATAATAATGTTTGCCAAGTAGTGGGGTCATTAATTGAATGGTTGCCTTATCAGCACCAATGTCGCCCTCAATTGCATGGCCACGAACACGCAGGTAAAATACACCTTCTCTTAATTCAAACTTGCGGTCGTATGTAACACGTTCGTAGTCCCATTGTCCCTCTCGAACTAAACCGTGATCTAGCATTACCTCATCTAAACGGTTTAAGTCAGCCTTTAACTTTTCAAATTCGGTATTCTCGAATTTCATCATTAATCCCTCCTAAAAACAATACCATTGCCCCTATGTTTCTTATTTCAATAGTAAAGCAATATAATTCAATTTAATAATAGTTGAAAATGTAGCAACTTGCAATGAATTCATACAACGAATAAAACATTCTTGATTGGAAAAACTAGAAAAATGTAAGAAGCAAAAATACATGGGGGTATTAATATGGAAAAAATCAAAGATATCATGACAAGTGATGTTGAAAGTTGCACGTTATTGGATAATGTCTATGAAGTTGCTTTAAAAATGAAACAGCTTAATGTAGGGGCCATTCCGATTGTTGATAAGGAACAGCTAGTAGGTATGATTACAGACCGTGATATTGTTATTCGAGGAGTTGCTGAAAAACATCCTGGTTCAACCAAAGTCGAGGATATCATGAGTAATAACCTTATTACCATATCAACTGATGCCACGAGCAAAGAGGCTGCAAAGTTAATGTCAGAACATCAAATTAGACGATTACCAGTGGTAGAGGAAGGAAAGTTAATCGGGATCGTTTCCCTTGGAGATTTCGCCGTTCATGAATTAACGGATGATCAGGCTAAAGTAGCATTAACGGAAATATCTGAGCAAAGCTTTAACGGAGTCCAATAATCAAAATTATTATATAAATAAAATAGTTTTACGAAAATGAAACAGGTACTCATAGTACCTGTTTTCTTTTAATCATTTCATTTGACTGACATTTTTGATAATGCCTATTACTATTCATGATATAAATGATATAATAATTTTATCTATACATATAATGATAGAAAAAGTAATAGAGAGGGTGAATGCCTCTGCGTATACTGTCTAGAATACTTATCCTTTCAGCCGTTTTTTTAACCATTGGTTTTTATGCAAGTATAAATGATAATAATGATGGTAATATTTTGATCAAAGAAGATCATACGACAGAAATGAAACCAGCCAACACACAAATTCCTGATTTAAAGCAAAGTAAAAAAATATCCTCTGAAAAACCGAAAGAGGGCTTAGCAATATTGATTGGGAAAAATTTATCTGAACTACAAAAAAAACTTGGAACACCAACGAGAATTGATGAGTCCATGTATGGCTATCAGTGGTACATCTATAATCACGACCATAAAAATTATCTGCAAGTTGGTGTTGAAAATAAGCGTGTAGTGACGATTTTTGCCCTTGGTCAAAATCTAGATGTGGCCCCGTTTGAAATAGGCCAGCCTGTTGAGGAAATTTTTAATACCCAATTTATTGATACTAATATTAATCTTGAATATAGAGGGAACACCTATCGCTTTGAATTAAACGATACCGATTTAAATCTTCGGCCAATGGTACAATTAGGTGATATATACGTCCAGCTATATTTTGATAAGTTTACCGGCAATCTTTCAAGTGTACGTTTCCTGAATGCAGAAACACTAATTAAACAACGCCCATATGAACTTGTTTATAGTGGAATCTTAATTCAAGCCCCTGTAATTTCCGAGGAATTACAGCGTACAATTGAAGAAGATGCGGAACAAGAGATATTTGATATAACCAATGTCTTACGGGCAAGGCATAAACTAAATGAATTAAAATGGGATGAAAATACAGCGGAGGCTGCGTTCAAGCATAGTAAGGATATGTCTGAAAACAATGATTTTTCACACACCTCTAAGAAGTTTGGAGACCTTTCCAAGCGATTGAAAACAGCACAGGTGGTCTACAAAGCAGCCGGGGAGAATATTGCAGCCAATTATACCGATGGACCTGCAGTTGTCGAGGGTTGGTTAAATAGTAAGGGACATCGTGAATCACTGTTAAATAAGGATTTTTCACACCTTGGTGTTGGAGTATATCAGAAGTACTATACACAAAACTTTATTCAAAAAACAGAACAATAAATGAAAAAAGGTGACCACTTGGTCACCTTTTTTCAACTTTATATTCATTAAATAAAAATTTATTGTTATCCCAGGTTCCATACACCCGTATCACATCCCCTATTTGAAAGGACTCTTTTTTGAAGTGGTTGGTTACGGGTGTTATCTTTTGAGTTGTTATTAATCTTGTTTCTGTTTGCAGCTTTAATGACTGGACATAAATGTTGCGGTGATAGTAAAAACGTTGTTTTTCCTCTGAAATGTCTTTAATTTCCCCCGTCAAGATTGCTTCTTGATTTACAAAGCCAGAATTAAGCCACTTCCTATCATTCTCCCTCATTTCTTTTTTTGTAAGGAAAAAAAAGTAAAGGCAAATTATTGGGATAACAATAGCGGTGACCATGTTTGATCAAACTCCTTCAATCATTATTTACTGATGGTAAAGAAAGTACCTGTTGCATAAGCGATTTTTTTTCCGTCAGCACGATAAGCTTCCCCTGAAATAACCATCGTTTTAGTGCCTTTATGTACAACCTCTGCCTTACATCGAAGTGTTTCTCCAATACCTGGTGCAATGTAATGGATATTTAATTGATTTGTTACAGCCCCAAATCCTTCTGGCTGAAGATAATTAGCTAAACTCCCCATCGCTGTATCAAGGACGGTTGCCGTCATTCCTCCATGGAGTATATTTAGGTTATTATTGAGAACTGGGTGTAAAGGAATCGTTATTTCACAACTTGTCTCATCTATTTTTCTCTCCATGTGGAGAATCCCGTCAATATAGGTGCTGTTGTTCTGAATTTTTCTTTGGAATCCTTCTAAAAAGTGGGCTAGGGAATTTAAGTCTTCCTCTGAACCACCTTCGATACAAGTTTCAAATAATTGACGTAATTCATCTTTCAAAATCTTTTCCTCCCACATTTCTTTGTCTTTTGACATCTTACCATTTACCAGGAAATTATTAAATATATTCAACTTGATGGGAGCAATCACATTTGTAAAATTATTTCATATTCTATTATTGGCATTAATATGGGCTGAGGTGAGAAAAGTGACGGAAAAAAAATTACACCCTTCCGTGTTACAATTTAAAGAATTTGTAAAAAATAACCCGAAAATTATCCAAGAAGTCCGGAAAGGGAAATCGACCTGGCAGGAGTTATATGAAGATTGGTATTTATTAGGTGAGGATGATAGTCACTGGGAAACAATTGGAACTGTCAATGTTTCAGAAAGTGACAGCAGCGTAGAATCTAAAGGGGATTGGATGTCCAGTATTGTTAGTATGGTAAAGAAAATGGACCCAAATCAAGTGCAAAACCATATTAATAACTTAAGTCAGGCACTTGGTGCAATTCAAGGAGTAATTACACAGTTTCAAGGGAATAATCCGGCAGTGGGGTCTGTGAAGCCGTCGGAAGGACCTAAAAATCCATTTGTATTTAGAAAAGATTGAGAGAAAGGAAATTTAAACTAATGCGAAGAGATGTGCTTGAATATATCGAAGGTCAAAAGGACCTAAAACAATTTATTCGTGAACAGCCAATCTGGTATCGAAAGCTTTCTCGGAATCCCTATGAATTACAGACACTTGAAATTGAATCGTTACATTATTATAAAAAGACCATTCCAGACCAGGTTAATAAATTTTCAAATAGTGTACAAATGGCTTCGATGATGTATCACATGTTTCAAGCGATGAAAAATCAAAATTAACTTAAGTCACATTATCCATCATGTGGCTTTTTTTGTGCGAGAAAGAGAAGTGGAGACTAAAAAATTAGATGAGGGCGAACAATACAAGCAAAAGAAGGAGTGAAATGAAATGAAAAATCGTTTTCCGTACCTAATCCTACTAGTCTTATTGATAGGCATACTTTCGGGATTTAATCATGTATTGCCAAGCACAGAATTTCCTTCGGTAGTTGTTCACCATCAAATAAAGGGTGAACAAGTATTGATTGAATGTATCGTTACAGGAGTCAGTTTCCGGGAAACAGACCAATCCAAGCAGAGAATTGGTAAGATTTTGGTTTGGGTTGATGGGATGAAGAAAACCGAAGTTAATTCAGCAGCATTTATTATTAGTGACTTATCACCAGGTAGACATATAGTGAAGCTCGAGGTTGTCAACTTAAAGAATGAATCCTATGGAATTGCAAAAGAATTTATGGTAAATATCCCTAGATAATAGGAAATTTTCGCATTACTAACACTTTCATGTTAAAATATCTGTGGAGGTGGGCGTAAAGTGCTTGCTACGTTAGAAAGTATTGAATTATTAGAACAAGCTGAGCAATTAGCAAAAATGGTTTTAGAATCTGATATAGCTGAACAATATCAAATTTGTTTATATAAATTGCAAAATAACAAGGAATCACAACGGAAAATAAACCGATTTGTGAGTTTAAAGGAACTATATGAAGAAGTTCAGCGATTTGGTAAATACCATCCTGATTATAAAAAAGTCATGACTCAAATCCGTGAAAATAAGCGGGAAATGGATTTGGATCCTCTTGTAGCTGAGTTTAAATTAGCTGAAAATGATTTGCAAGATCTGCTGGATGCGATTAGTATCATTGTCGGCGGTTCGGTCTCTGAACATATAAAAGTTCCAACAGGCAACCAGTTTTTTGAAACCCAAACCAGTCATAGCAGTGGTTGCGGCGGAGGCGGCAGTTGTAATTGCGGGTAAAAAAATCAGCTAAATAAGGCTGATTTTTTCTTTATAATCGCAGTGTTTATTCTGTTGCAATCATAGAATATTGAAAAGAATCAAAGTTTGAATTGAAATGAAGCGTTTTGATATGCTAGACTTAGTTAAAATGATGGTTCTGTTGAAGGGGAAAAAAGTATGTTTGTTCAAAGACAAGGATTGGTTGTTTGGCTTTACTCTTTAAAACAAGCCAAAATGCTTAGACGGTTCGGAAATGTACATTACGTTTCAAAAAAGTTGAAATATGTCGTTCTGTATTGTAATCAAGAAGAAGTGAATGAAATAATGGAAAAGTTGAATTCTTTTTCGTTTGTAAAGAAAGTAGAACCTTCCTATAAACCATTCTTAAGAATGGAATATGAGAATTCATCACCAGATAAAGCAAAAGAATACGATTATAAAATGGGTATTTAAAAAGGTGAGGGAGAAATCCCTCACCTTTTCCTAATGTCTAGCTCCAGCGCCCAGCGGCTAGTGGACTTCACTCTTTTCCCTACGATAAGTCAAGCACGAATGCGCTTCGCTCTCCGTGTTTCCTTTATCTCAGTCAAAGCGCTCCAGTCCATACGCCGCTAAACGGGCGCTTCCGCTTTTCCTATTGTAGTGGCAATAAATAATGATTTAGACGGAGAATACCAATAAGGTGCTGGTAATATAGTTCTTTTTCATAAAAGATGGTAGATGGCTTTACAGATAGCTCGTGTATATTCTTACCATGTTTATCAGCTGCAGCGGCAAAGAGGTCATATCTTTTATTAGGTATAAAATTGGGGTTTGGGACACCCTCGCGGCAAATATATAGTGCTTGGAACTTCCCAGGGTCAGTTGGCTTTAAAATCACAACCAGGGAAGTTCTCTCCTTATCATCAATCTTTGTATTTAGTGCGAGCATGTGTTGAAGACGATGCTGATTCGCATCTGTAAGCTCTAGCAATTCATATAAATCTGAATATCCTTCTCCTAATTCAATAAAACGCTGGATCACTGAAAACTCTCCTTTAAAATGGGGCAATTAATCAATACTTTATCATGGATGATTCATTTTTAAAATAAAAATAAAAAAAACCTGCAGAAAATTCTGCAGGGTCCTTCCACATCCTCATAAAGGATAGAAGGCAAAGGGAGAGGAGAAACCGGAGGAAGAACTTATGGGGAAACGTAAGTCTTCTCCGCGGTTGGCAACAACATCCTCGAATTGATGTTGTTACTTTCATTATTTCCACAACCCAAAAGCTTATACGTACTTTATAATAAAAATTCGTAATGAAAAGATATCATCCGCAGAATTGTCTACTTTTTATAAATTATGGTAGGATGTACTAAGAAATTATTTATGAAAAAATGTGGTGATAAGTACGTGAGAGTGGTTTCAGGTGTTTGTAAAGGTAGACCTTTAAAGGCAGTTCCAGGAAATACAACAAGGCCGACAACAGATAAGGTAAAAGAAGCTTTATTTAATATGATTGGTCCTTATTTTGATGGCGGAATAGGGTTGGACCTATTTGCTGGCAGTGGTGGATTAGGTTTGGAGGCACTTAGCAGGGGATTGGATAAAGTGATCTTTATTGACCGGGAATCCAAGGCTATTCAAGTAATTCATGAAAATATTAAAGCTTGTAAATTTGAGGACCAAACCGAGGTTTATCGCAACGATGCAGATAGAGCATTAAAGGCTCTCATCAAAAGAGATATCTGCTTTGATTACATATTTTTAGACCCACCATACAAAAAACAACAACTGGTCAGTTTAATGGAAAAAATGGATAAACAGGATGTTGTAAAAAAAGATGGCATAATTGTCTGTGAACATAGTTTTGATGTGGAGTTACCAAAATCAGCGGGGCGTTTGACACAAATAAAACATGAAAAATATGGTATGATCGCGGTAACTATTTATATAAAAACAGATATTGAATAAGGGGGAGTCATTTTGACAAGAATAGCTGTCTGTCCGGGAAGTTTTGATCCAATTACATATGGCCATTTAGATATTATTAGAAGAGGTGCCAAAGTATTTGATACTGTTTATGTGAGCGTTTTAAACAATTCATCGAAAAATCCTTTATTCACTATTGAAGAGCGAATGAATCTAATTAAGGCTGTAACAAAAGATCTAACTAATGTTAAAGTAGATGTCCATTCGGGCTTACTTGTGGATTATGCAAAGGCTGTTAATGCTAGTGCTATTATTCGTGGATTAAGGGCGGTATCAGATTTTGAGTATGAAATGCAAATCACTTCGATGAATAGAGTACTAAATGAGGATATTGAAACCTTCTTTATCATGACCAACAATCAATATTCATTTTTAAGCTCTAGTATTGTAAAAGAAGTAGCAAAATATAATGGCGATATCTCGTCACTTGTCCCGCCAATTGTGGAAAAAGAACTAAAAAAGAAATATAAAGATAAATAAAAAAAGAGCTAGGCTCTTTTTTTATTTAAGCGGGAAAACAAAATAAGCACATACACTAAAAGAGAACAGATGGTGACAAGAGGACCGACGTCAATCATTTTATGATAAAAATGGTTTGACCAGGAACCTTCCTCGAAAAAACCAACGGGCAGGGCATTAGAAGGCTGCTCTTGCCTACTGAAGCGCAAGTAAACGGGTTTCCACAAAATCAAGGCAAACAAGCTTGCGAAAATACCTTGAAGGATTCTTGCAATAAAAAAGGGCTTAAATCTAATATCTGTTTGGGCCAGGATGCTTGCAACCTGTGCTTGGACACTAAATCCACTAAAGGCGAGGATAAAGCTGGTAATCATTGCTTTCTGCACTAGAGTAGCATCCTGTACCAGACTAGTTAGCTTACTGCCTAATGTGATTTCAAATAAACCGGAAATAAAGGGAATACTTAACATATCCGGGAAAGACATTGAGGATAACAATATCTCAACTGCTTTTGCCAGTGCTGCTGTGATATGTAATTGATAAAGTAATTTATTAATTACGGAAAATAAAATAATAAAGCCGCCAACCATTAATAAAGTCTGAATGGAAGAATTGACTGCATCGCCTAGAAGTTTACCAATGGGTCGATTATCTTTTAATCTGGTTTGATGTAAAGTAGAAAGAGCCGATCGTATTTTGAATTTCTTATTTTTCGTACTAGGTTCGTCAGGAGATTCATTTCCATAAAAACGCATGATTAATCCAACGCAAATATTTCCTAAATAGTGGGCTATGGCAAGGAGTACACCTAATTGTGGGTTATAGAAAAATCCAACGGATACAGCTCCAAAGATAAATAAAGGATTTGATGAATTAGTAAAAGAAACGAGTCTTTCTGCTTCGATTTGTGTTAAGTGGCCTTCCTGCCGCAGCCTGGCGGTAAATTTCGCACCAGCAGGGAATCCTGATGCCATACCCATCGCCCAAACAAATCCGCCAACACCAGGTACCTTAAAAAGAGGCCTCATCAATGGTTCCAATAATACACCAATAAATTTGACAACCCCAAATCCAATCAACATCTCAGAAACGATAAAAAAAGGTAATAGGGAAGGAAAGACAATCTCCCACCACATATTTAGTCCCCGTATGGAAGCATCTAAAGACTCTTGTGGAAATGAAATAAGTGATGCAGCTAAAATGGTGACAGAAACGGATAAAAAAATAGTTTTTAGTTTGGACCGAAACAATGAGGGGGCCTCCTTCCGAGGGGAATCGCCTGAAACTGTGCAATCAATAAATTGAATGTTAAAATAAGAAATATTCTTATCCTGACTTGTCCTCATATAACACAAATATACTCATAGAACGTATATTTAGACCATAAGATTGAACGAGAATTCTCATTTCCGTGGAATAGACTTCGGTGGGTCCATTTTGATAAGATGATAAAATTTTCAATCGCTTTAAATAGGAGGTCTTTCGTTATGGAGCACCCTAAAATAGGCTTGGCGCTTGGTTCAGGTGGTGCACGCGGGTTTGCTCATTTAGGAGTTATTAAAGCATTAAAGGACGCTGGAATTCCGATTCATCTTATTGCAGGAAGCAGTATGGGAGCGCTTGTTGCGAGTTTTTACGGAGCTGGAATTGACATGGAGCGGTTATATAAACTATCGACTGCCTTTAAAAGAAAATACTTTTTGGATTTTACTGTTCCGAAAATGGGGTTTATTTCAGGGAAAAAAGTAAAGGAATTTATTAAAGTTTTTACACATGGAAAAAACATTGAGGAGCTAGACATCCCAATTGGAATCGTCGCCACTGATTTGCTGACAGGGGAAAAAGTTGTATTTCAAACAGGACCAGTCGCTGATGCAGTTAGAGCAAGTATCTCTATCCCCGGGATTTTTGTTCCGGAAAAATATAATGGACGAATCCTAGTGGATGGTGGTGTATCTGACCGGGTTCCTGTGTCTGTTGCTAAAGAGATGGGGGCGGATATAGTGATCGCAGTAGATGTTTCCAGGGTGAAACGAAACGCAGAGATTCTATCTATTTATGATGTAATTATGCAAAGTATAGACATTATGCAAGCGGAAATAATTAACAATAGGGAAATTGCAGCTAGTGTAATGATTCGACCCCCAGTGGAAATTTATAGTTCACGAGCCTTCACAAATATTGATGAAATCATTAATCTTGGTGAGGAAGAAGCAAAAAAATCTTTACATCAAATAAAAACCGTGATTGACCAGTGGAAGGGGTAGAAATTGCCATGCGAAAAAAAATATATATAGGATCTACACTATTTGTTGCCATTATTTTAATCTGGGGAATGTTTTATTCTTTACCTTATTATGTTTCAAAACCTGGAATGGCAAAAGAACTTGGACCCATCATCACGGTTGATGGTGGTGAAAAGGATGTAGGCAATTTTATGCTTACAACAGTTAGGATGGGCAGGGCAAATATTTACTCCTATTTAGAAGCAAAAAGCCGAAAATATGAAGAACTCTATCCATTAGATATGATTTTAAATAAAAAAGAAACTGAGGAAGAATACAATACAAGACAACTTCATTTGATGGCCGGGTCGAAACTTAACGCGATTGAGGTTGCGTACCGTAAAGCAGGATTGCCTGTGAAATATAAATATAAGGGGATTTATGTTATGCAGGTGATTCCAGATATGCCTGCGGATGGGAACCTTTCAGCGGGGGACCGCATATTTAAGGTGGATGGAAAGCAATTGCCTTCTTCGGAGAAATTTATTGATTACGTAAGCAAAAAACAAGCTGGTGACAAAGTAAAATTAACTTATCAGCGAAATAAAAGCACAAATACCGTTACATTAGAACTTCAGCCTTTTAAAGAGGATCCTCAAAAGGTGGGTATTGGGATTTCGCTTGTGGACGATAAAGAAATAGTAGTGGAGCCGAAGGTTAGGGTAAAGACGGATGAAATAGGTGGACCATCTGCCGGCTTTATGTTTTCATTAGAAATCTATAACCAGTTAACAGAAGGGGACTTAACTAAAGGCTATCAAATTGCTGGCACTGGAACGATTGATGGGGATGGTACAGTCGGACCTATTGGAGGAATTGAACAAAAAATTGTTGCAGCTGATAAGGCGGGTGCAGAATATTTTTTAGCCCCTAATGAAAAAGGGATAAAGAATTCTAATTACCATGATGCTGTAAAGACAGCTCGGGATATTAAGACTAAAATGAAAATCATTCCAATTGATACCTTTGATGACGCGGTAAATTATTTAGAAAATTTGAAGGAAAATAAAAAATGATGGTGCGGCTGCATCATCTTTTTTATTTCCCTTTTATATATACAGGCGGCTGCTCATATTCTTGCCGAAGCATCTTTGCTTTTAAATGACTGGGAATCCCGAGCGAATAAATACGAGCAGCTTTAATATCGAGGTTTATTTCATTTCCCTTAAACGAAGCTAGCTTCGAAATAAGCGGCAAACTAAGGTGAGACTTCTTTTTATTTAAATATTCTCTACCAGTAGAGGTCATTCCTAGAAGTCTTAAATAAGTGGCTTTTTCCGAATGTCTTGCCATTTCCTCTTTTTTTGTATTCGTTAAAATATGAACACATAGCCTTTGCAGTCTTGTCCAAGTATAGCGTTTTGTTTTAATTTTCTGCATAAATTGATGAAAATTATCTGCCTCAAGAGCAGCAGCTTGAAGCCTGTTTTCAAGCCCCTCTTCCACCTCGTAGATTTCCCTAAGTTCACCAGGGCTAGAATGAATCAAGCGAAATTGCAGGTAGTTCCAATAATTCTCCCATTGGTGAAATCCATGATATTGCTGAATATACTCTTTTAACAAAATTTTCGTTTGCTCTGGCACATATTGATCAATATTTGTTTGGCTATTGTCATTTGTAAAAATAGCTTTACGGATACTAGTTGCACTGGCAATTGTTGCCGAAGCGAAATGCTCATCGTGATAGTCAGCGTTTTTCCGAGCGATTGTCAGCGGTCTGACTGCGCACTTTTGCTGTTGGATTGCTTTTATGTATTCAAGTCCCAGAATATTATTGGGCTTTGCTAGATCCAAATAATTATCTGCAGCAGGCAATTGTTGAAAAGCTAGGGATAGGGCTTTTGGATAGCTGACACCAGTATCTAAGTGACTTTTGATATTTTCATTATATGGGTTTTGCTGTTCTTTTAAGTAATCAATCGTTTGAAGAAAGTCGGATAAATCTCCACTTTCACTTCCAAAACAAAGGGATTCACAGTGGACAGCATCTAAAATTGACACAGCCCCGAAGGCAAAGGTCTCCGCTTTTTGAGTAGCAAAACGATACGGAAGTTCAAAAACAATATCAACTCCATTAAGCAAGGCCATCTTAGTGCGCTGCCATTTGGATACAAGGGCAGGTTCTCCGCGCTGCAAAAAGTTCCCACTCATTACAGCAATGACAACATCTGCCTGCGCTGCCTCTTTAGACGCTTGCAAATGATAGGCGTGTCCATTATGGAAAGGATTGTACTCCACGATTAAACCAACAGATTTCATATCTTCTCTCCCTTTTTTAAAAGTACTAATATTATAGCAAAATTTTAAGGTAATCAATCAAGTTATATGATAAGATATTAAAGATGTTTGCAAATAGCTTATCTGGTTAAACTAGTATAGGAAACTCATGTGAGCGTTTTGCCTTTTTTAATCACCTGACGGGGTGTAAAGAAAAAACATTGACAAAAAATTTATCGAAGGCTATAATTATTTTTGTTGCCTTGGGGTGATTCAATTGAAATGGACATTAAGTCAATTACAAAAATATCGAAACAAGGATTTTTTGATTGATGAAATAGTTCGTGTGGATGAGATTATACAAGATGATCCAACCATTCGAGAAGTTTCTCCGATGCATATTACTGGTCGGGGAGATATTGATTCAACAAAAGTAACTTTCCATTTAAAAATTGAAGGTTACTTAATACTTCCTTGTTCTCGTACTTTAGTGGATGTTAGACTTCCAATTAATGTCGAAACAACTGAAACGTTCCTCTTACAAGCTTCAGTATATGAAACTGAAGAGGAAGCATATCAAGTAAATGGTGATGTGATTGATATTATGCCAATCCTTCGAGAGATTCTTTTACTTGAAGTTCCAATGCAGGTTTTTTGCGAAGATGTTAATCATGAAGATGCGGCTCCACAGTCTGGCAAGGATTGGGAAGTTGTTCATGAGGAAGATAAATCTAAAAAAATGGATCCAAGGCTTGCAGGTCTTGCAAAGTTTTTTGACGAAAACAATTCTTCTTCGTAAATCTAATCGACAAATCTAAGAAGCAAAGTGAAGCCCAGTGTTCCTGGTCTTCATTACTTTCTTAATACTCTTTAAGGAGGTGGGAAGAATGGCTGTACCTTTTAGAAGGACTTCTAAAACTGCAAAAAGAAAACGTCGTACTCATTTTAAATTAAACGTACCTGGTATGGTAAGCTGCCCAAACTGTGGTGAAATGAAACTTTCACACCGCGTATGTAAAGCTTGCGGAACATACAAAGGAAAAGATGTAGTAAACGACTAATTTTAAGGTAAGATAGTAAGCACAAGGACTTAAGAGTCCTTGTGCTTTTGTCGTTTTTAGATAAATACTTACATAAAAAAATATAAAATGAAAGGTTGCGACAGTATGTCATATTCGATTGAAAAACACGAAAAGGGTTATTTATTATTTACGATTAATAGAAGTGAAAAAAGAAATGCTATTAATTTTGACGTGATGGAAGGCTTGGCAGAAGCGATAAAAAAAGCAACTGAACCTGATATTAAGGCACTTGTTATTACCGGAAAAGACGATCAGGCTTTTTGTTCAGGTGGAGATTTATCTGTTTTTCACCAACTTCATACAAAGGAAGAGGCATACAACATGCTCTCAAAAATGGCAAATATCCTTTATTCTCTACTTACCTTGCCTATCCCTACTATTGCTCTTATTAATGGAACAGCAGTCGGTGGGGGGTGTGAACTTGCAGCGGCTTGTGATTTTCGTCTTGCCCGAGAAGGAATAAAAGCAGGGTTTGTCCAGGGGAAGCAAGCAATAACAACAGGTTGGGGAGGAGGTTCAATTTTAGCTGAAAGGCTGCCATCGGCGATTGCTATGAAACTTTTAATGGAAGCTGAACTCCAAACAGTTGCCTATTTAAAAGAAATTGGCTTTATCAACTCTTTATATACGGATAACTCTCTTCAGGCTTGTGAATCATATCTTGAAACAATGCTATCGAACGATTTAAGTGTGCTAAACTCCTATAAAAAGATCTGGATTAGAAAGTGGGAGGAAACAAAACTGCGTGAAAGAATGGAGGATGAGGTAAGAAATTGTGCTGTTCTTTGGGAAAGCGATGCTCATCATGAATACGTAAAAGCTTTTATACGAAAAAAACAATGACTTAAGATGAAAACACAGGGCTTGATTAAGTCTATCTTTTCTAGTAGATGCATATGTATTATAAAAACACTAGGAGGGATGATTTTATGTCACCGACTCGACAAGATGCATGGTCTCAAGACGAAGACTTGTTGCTTGCTGAAGTTGTGTTACGTTACATCCGAGAAGGCGGGACACAACTTCAAGCTTTTGAGGAAGTAGGGAAGCAGCTGACGCGTACCTCAGCAGCCTGTGGCTTTCGTTGGAATTCATTTGTCAGAAAACAATATAAATCGGGAATAGAGCTAGCAAAAAAGCAGCGTAAAGAGTTGAAAAAGCAACCAGCCTATAATGAAGAAGAATCCGTTCATGAAGCCGTTAAGGAAGAAGTCGTTCCATCACCCGTAGTTAATGAGCAAGGCAGCAAAATCACGTTTGCGACTGTTATTCATTTCTTAGAAGGTCTCCAACAAAAAGCGCAAGCCTCAACCAGTTTTGAAGCAGACCGGAAGCGTTCTACTGAAAAAATTAAAGAGTTGGAAAAGAAGGCATACCATTTGGCTGCGGAGAATGAAAGATTAGCCAAAAATTTAAAAGCGATTGAAGAGGATTATCGTTCGTTAATTGAAATTATGGAAAGAGCACGGAAAATGGTCGTCCTGCAGGATGAGGACCGACAACAAAAGGTGAAATTTCAAATGGACAAAAATGGAAACCTTGAAAGAGTAGAAAAGTAGAAAAAGCGGACTAATCGTCCGCTTTTTATTTTATATGTTAATTATTATGCTGTGCCTCGACACCGGTTGGATACCAAACCAATGGATTTTCCCCACGGTCACGCTCCATATCGTATTCTACATTGGCAAAGTCCATCTTCTCCCAGAAGTCTCTTGATTGGACTCTAGGGTTTGTCTTAATTGGGAGACCAAAGCTCTTCGCAAATTCTACAAGTACTTTCCCATACCCCTTACCTTGATATTCAGGTAATACTTCAAGCTTCCAAATCTCTAAGTAGTTTTGCGGTGGATAGAAGTAGCGGTCAAATTTTGCTTCAATTTGATATAAACTCATCCGTGCTACTAATTTGTCCCCAAAGTAAATTCCGTAAAATGGAGAGTCGCTATCGTTATCGACCAAATTTTCTTCAAGGTCTTCCGACATTGATAGTTCTTGAATCCCATATTCTTTAAATTTTTTAAATTCTTCTAGTGTTTTAAAGTTTACTTTTAGTTTTTCCACCTTTGTTACCATAGCCAAACCCCCTTATAAATGAGAACCTCATAACCTTGTATATATTCATTTGTCCCTGAATATCATGATATGAAACATTTTTTGGATTATTCAAATGAATCACTATCATTATATAACAAAAACTCAAAAAATTCTTCAAATAAGTTCAAGGCGTTTTCATTATTTGCATGGTAGGTAGAGAATGATTCAGAAACATATTTACGGAAGTTTTTTGAGGAGGGGAATTATGGCTGTAAATAACACATGGAATAATCACTTAAACGAGAACCGTAAGATGATTGAGGCGGGCGGACATCCAAAATATCATGAGAAGGCTAAAGAACAAAAAAAGCTTTTTGTTCGAGAACGTCTTGCTTTATTGTTTGATGGAGGAAATTATGAAGAAGATGGTAAGTTTGCCAATTTTAAAGCCGGGGATCTTCCTGCTGATGGTGTTGTAACGGCGATTGGTAGAATTAAAGGCCAGACGGTATGTGTCATGGCAAATGATTCGACAATCAAAGCAGGTTCATGGGGAGCAAAAACGGTTGAAAAAATTATTCGCATTCAAGAAGTAGCCGAGAAATTAAAAGTTCCGTTATTTTATCTGGTCGATTCTGCTGGAGCGAGAATTACAGATCAAGTTGAGATGTTTCCAAATCGTCGTGGCGCTGGAAAAATCTTTTATAATCAAGTGAAGCTTTCCGGGATGATTCCTCAAGTGTGTATTCTGTTTGGCCCATCCGCGGCAGGTGGAGCTTACATCCCTGCATTTTGCGATATTGTAATTATGGTCGATCAAAATGCTTCTATGTATTTGGGATCACCCCGCATGGCTGAAAAGGTTATCGGCGAAAAGGTATCGCTTGAAGAAATGGGCGGTGCAAAGATGCATTGTTCTGTCAGTGGCTGTGGGGATGTACTCACCTTTAATGAGGAAGAAGCGATAGAATCAGCTAAAAAGTATATCAGCTTCTTTCCAGGCAGTTTTAAAGAAAAAACAAAGATGACTAATGGGATTGCTGCGAAACAGGGACGTGAATTAGAAGCAATCATTCCAGAAAACCAGAACGCCCCGTTTGATATGTATGAATGTATTGATAGGCTTGTGGACCAAGATAGTTTTTATGAAATTAAAAAATTATTTGCCTCAGAATTGATAACTGGATTAGCTAGAATCGATGGAAGAGCGATTGGAATTATTGCTAATCAGCCAAAAGTAAAAGGCGGCGTTTTATTCGTTGATTCTGCTGATAAAGCTGCTAAATTTATTCAGCTTTGTGATGCATTTCATCTCCCATTATTATTTTTGGCAGATGTACCTGGCTTTATGATCGGAACAAAGGTTGAACGTGCTGGGATTATCCGTCATGGAGCAAAATTTATTGCTGCAATGAGTTCAAGCACCGTTCCGAAAATATCTGTCATTATTAGGAAAGCATATGGTGCCGGTTTATATGCCATGGCAGGTCCTGCTTTTGAACCGGATTGCTGCATAGCGTTGCCGACTGCGCAGATTGCTGTTATGGGGCCGGAAGCTGCTGTCAATGCCGTTTATTCAAATAAGATTAATGAAATAAAAGACCCAAAAGAAAAAAATGCTTTTGTCCTAGAGAAGCAGAGAGAATACAAAGAACATATCGATATTTATAAGCTAGCATCCGAGCTTATTGTAGATGAAATTGTTGCTCCATCTGAATTACGAAATGTGCTTATTCAACGCTTTACTTACTATGAAACAAAAGAAATAACTTTCAGCGTCCGCAAGCATCCGGTTTATCCTGTCTGATTGTAAGTCCTAATCGATGATTATCGAATAGGGCTTTTTTTTCTAATCTTTCTAACAAACTATCGACAGCTTCTGATAAAATATGGGTAAAGTTGACTAAAAAGAGGGGTTTCCATGAGGGTAGGAATTATAGGTGCTGGTTCGATTGGCTTATTATTTGCCGCTTATATTAGTAGAGTATTTGAGGTTACAGTCTACACAAGAACGACAGAGCAAGCATCTGAGTTAAATAAATATGGGATCGTTCTAAAGAAAAAAGGAGAACAAACGATTTCCTTTGTAAAGGCCCTGCCCATTTCAGAGTGGACGGGAGCGGAGGATCTAACAATAATCGCCGTTAAACAGTATCAACTTAATCCAATCATTGAGACAATTAATCGGTTCCCGATAACTCCTAACAATCTATTATTTTTACAGAATGGTATGGGGCATTTAAAACAGCTGTCAGTGATTTCGAATACAAATATTTTTGTGGGGTCTGTGGAACACGGAGCACTTAAAGAGAATTTATTTACTCTAGCTCATAATGGTGAGGGAATAACAAATGTTGCTGTTTTTAAGGGGGATCCAACTCTTTTGAATGAGTTTGTTTCCTCAGCGCCAAATGAATTTCCAGTGATTCTCAAAAAAGATTACATGAGAATGCTGCAAAATAAATTAATTGTCAACGCAGTGATTAATCCATTAACAGCCATCCTTCAGGTGAACAATGGTGAATTAATAAAAAATCAATACTACCTTCAAGTATTAAAAAAATTATTTTCCGAAATTTCAACAGTATTAACTTTGGAAAATGTTGAAGATCATTTGCAGCAAATTATTGATATTTGTAAAAATACTTCCGAAAACCGCTCCTCCATGCTTAAAGATATTGAAGCAAACAGAATGACAGAAGTAGATGCAATCCTTGGTTATATTTTAGGGGAAGCACAACGCAAAGAAATGACGGCACCTACCATTGAAACCCTTTATTATTTAATAAAAGGGAAAGAGTGGATAAAGGGGGTAACTTCTTGATGGCTTTTTTATCCTCTATAATTTCTATATTCTTTGCATTACCATTTTTAGGATTTCTACTTGTGTTTATTATTACAAAACTAGTGACAAACAATAACCGGAAATCAGTTCACAAGGCTCTTGATTACACAACAATTTTATTTGTTATTTCAGTTCATTTTTTAATTGAAACTATTTGGGGGAAATCGCTTTTTTGGTTAATAATACTGATAATGATTTTAATTGCAATGATTTTTGTGTTTGTTCATTGGAAGGTTAAAGAAGAAATTGTCTTGAGAAAAGTGTTGAAGGGTTTTTGGCGATTTAATTTTATTCTCTTCCTCCTGGCATATATTACCTTAACTCTATTTGGATTACTTCATCGGGCAATAATATTTACCTTTTCCAACTGAATAGTAAGCCAAAGTTTTTTTCAAATGCGGTTGGTAGTGGTATACTCTTAAAAGAATGAATTTGGGTGATCAGAAAGGAAGTACATGAATGGAGATTTTAAATCTCTCTCTACCAGCAACAAATCGGTTTGCGTCGAATTATTTGGAACAATCTCCTGAAATCCAGTCTTTTTTTCATTACAGGTATAATGAATTTACTGATGATGACAAAAGGGTTTCTGAACTAAGTAACCGGTCCTTTCCTCGCGTGGAAGTTGCTGAACACATTGAGAGCTTTATGAAGCGGTTTCCATCGTCTGAAGCTGTTATAAAGTCAATTGATAAACTTAAAACAAATAATAGCCTCGTAGTTATTGGGGGGCAGCAGGCAGGTATCTTAACAGGACCGCTTTATTCAATACATAAAGTTATTTCAATTATTAAGTTAGCGGAACAAAAGGAGAAGCAGCTAGGAATACCAGTTGTTCCTGTATTTTGGATTGCGGGAGAAGATCATGATTTCCAAGAAGTTAATCATGTATTTGTGCCCGTTAATCAAAAGGCGGATAAATGGACCTATCCGGAAAGAGTAGTTAAGAAGAAAATGGTCTCTGATATACAGTTAAATCAAGAGGTTTGTCTTACATGGATGCAAAATCTAATTGAGAATTTCGGTGAGACCGAGCACACGAATAAATTATTAGAATTTGCGAAAGAACAAGTGTCGATTTCAGCTACCTTCGTTGACTTTTTTGCAAATATAATTATGGAACTGTTTAAGGATTATGGGTTGTTAATTGTCGATTCTGGTAACAAAGAGTTTCGTCAGCTGCAGAAAGAATTTTTCAAGAGTCAAATTTTTCAACATGAAGCAATAACAGACAAATTATTGGAACAACAGAGGAAAATTGAAAAAAGTGGTTTTCCAATTACGATTGAAGCAAGTGAAGAAAATGCAAACCTATTTTACTATGATCAAAATATGGGTGAACGGATTTTACTTGAATACGATCGAGGGAAGGATCGTTTTGTGGGGAAAAGTGGTTCCTTGGCATTTACGAGAGAACATTTAGTCGTGCTTGCTGAGGAGAATCCGGCTTATTTAAGCAATAATGTGGTGACGCGGCCGTTAATGCAGGAATGGCTTTTTCCAACAATTGCTTTTATTGCGGGTCCAGGAGAAATAGCATACTGGGCAGAACTCAAATTAGTTTTTGAACATTTTGATATTAAAATGCCGCCGATAGTACCCCGTTTGAATATTACTATCCTTGACCGATCAGTTGAAACGGATGTGGCAGAATTACATCTAAATTTAGCAGACGTATTGAGCGGTGGTACGGAAAAAGGAAGACACCAATTTCTAGAATCAATTAAGGATAAAGAAGTGGAGTCACTATTTTCAATGACGAAAGACCAATTAGTAAAGCAGTATCGTCAATTAGAAGCAAAAACGCTCGAGTTGGACCGCGGACTGTTACCTTTGTTAAAGAAAAACGAAAGTTATTTAATAAAAGAAATCGAGTTTTTGGAAAAGAAATTAGATGAATCGGTACGATTAAAACACGATAATATTATTAAAAAATATGCACGTGTTGATCTTGCTTTAAGACCAGACGGCTTTCCTCAAGAAAGGGTTTGGAATATCTTTTATTATCTCAATCAATATGGATTGAACATTATTAATGACTTAATGGCAGGAAGTTTCGAATTTGATGGACGGCACAAGGTTATGAAATTTTAAGTTAAACTCCACTTTAGAAGTGGAGTCAGATTGTCGAGAAAGGGTGCTTTTCTCGGCAATTTTTTTTTCACCGAAACCAATTATTGATTTTTGTCCCTGCTAATGATCCTGTTGATTTGCGCTCCAGGCACTTCGCTTTCCGCGGGCGTGGCGGGGAGCCTCCTCGGCGCTGAAGCGCCTGCGGGGTCTCCCCTGCCCCGTACTCCCGCAGGAGTCTTCGTGCCTTCCGCGCAAATCAACAGGGAGAAATCAACCTGAAGAATCGCCACACAATTTTTCCAACTTGGCTAAGTGGCATACTTTGGCAGGCTGCCGTAAGGAGAGCCTGTTCACTTGCATTCTTTAATCCCCGTAACCGGCAATAGCGAAGCCCTTGCAGCTCTTCCTGAGTCTGCGAAGCTTCTCTCAATTTTTTCCTTCCTAAATTTATAAAGCATTTTTCCAGATTTAGATAAGCGATTTTTCCTTACCTTTTCTTTGTGCTCCTCCCAAACATGACGTGTCACTACTTTTACCTTATTTTTGGAGCGTTGCATGAAGGACGATTTCATCAAATAATTCCCGAAAAATATTGGTACCATTAAATCGGTGCTGGCGATTCCAACTGATCGTAGAGTGGTGTGGAACAGGATCTTTGAACTTCAAACCTAAAAACCTAAAAACTAACGGTAAGCAACATTCATTTCAATTTCTCTTTGTAATTGTCTTTCTGAACGGATACCGTAAATATAACCAATAAACATCATTTTAAATAGAATAAGTGGGTTGGAAGGGCGTCCATTGTCATCACTATAATACGGATGAATTTTTTCAGTAAGGAAAGAAAAATCAATAAATTTATCAATCAAACGAAGAAGGTGATGATCAGGACCTAATTCATCATTTGAAATAAATTCATATTCTTTTTGGTTAGATTCTTTTAGCTTAAACTTTGATTTCGCCACTTTTTATTAGATATTGGTAGATTATTAAGATTTATTAATAACACTCTGTTGATTGGTACGGAAGACACGAAGACTCCTGCGGGAGTACGGGGCAGGGGAGACCCCGCAGGCGCTTCAGCGCCGAGGAGGCTCCCCGGCACGCCCGCGGAAAGCGAAGTGTCTGGAGTGCCAATCAACAGACAAGTCCCAAAGCTTAAACTAATAATATTTAAGCAAATTAATGCAGTGGATTATTAAAATATCTGAATAAAATAAGAGGCTGTCGAGAGTTTCTCGAAAGCCTGACTCCACTTAAGCAGTGGAGTTTTTCTTTTTTTGTAAAAAAATAACATAATGAAAAAGGAATATTAAGAATTAAGGCGAATAGTTAAAAAATAGGTGGTGGAAAGTGGGGGAATGTGGTACATTTTTAATAGAAAGTGGGGGTCATGGGTATGTTCATGGGTGAATACCATCACAGCATTGATAATAAAGGCCGCATGATTGTGCCCTCCAAATTCCGTGATGAGCTTGGTGAGATGTTTATAATCACGCGTGGATTGGATCAATGTTTATTTGGTTACCCCATATCAGAGTGGGAGCTGATTGAAGAAAAGTTAAAAGGCTTACCTCTGACAAAAAAAGATGCCCGTGCTTTTACTCGCTTCTTCTTTTCTGGAGCAACAGAAAGTGAACTTGATAAGCAAGGAAGAATTAATATCCCAGCACCACTATTGCAATATGCAAAGCTAGAAAAAGAATGTGTAATTTTGGGTGTTTCCAATCGAATTGAAATTTGGAGCAAACAGATTTGGGAAGACTATTTTTCACAGTCAGAAGAATCTTTTGCGGAAATTGCAGAAAATATGATTGGCTTTGATATATAATGGATAAATTATGTTAATATAATTTCTGTTATAGATCGTTCGATTGGAAAAGGTGGTTACTACATGTTTGAACATACAACTGTGTTGTTAAAGGAAGCTGTTGAAGGATTAAATATTAAGTCAGATGGTATTTATGTTGATTGTACTTTGGGTGGGGCAGGACATAGTGCCTTGATTCTTTCAAAACTCGGGCCCCAAGGAAAACTCTTTGCATTTGACCAGGATGAAACTGCGATTGTACATGCTAAAGAGAAGTTAGCGCAATATGGAGACCAATTAGAGATAATTAAAAGCAATTTCCTATATTTAAAAGAAGAACTAGAAAATCGAGGAATTGCTAAGGTGGACGGAGTTCTATACGATCTCGGGGTATCCTCGCCACAATTGGATACACCGGAAAGAGGTTTTAGCTACCATCATGATGCACCACTCGATATGAGGATGGATAATGAAGCAGATGTTTCTGCCTATGACGTGATTAATCATTGGGCATGGGAAGACTTAGTTCGCATCTTTTTTCGCTATGGTGAAGAGAAATTCTCTAAACAAATAGCCCGTAAAATTGAAGCGGCAAGAGCTTTGAAACCGATTGAGACAACAGCAGAATTAGTTGAATTGATAAAGGATGCTATCCCGGCGCCGGCTAGAAGAAAAGGTGGACATCCTGCCAAGCGGGTTTTTCAAGCAGTCAGGATTGCTGTCAATGATGAATTAGCTGTGTTTGAAAAGTCAATAAATCAAGCAATCGATTTATTAAACCCAGCGGGGAGAATAAGTGTTATTACCTTTCACTCTCTAGAGGACAGGATTTGTAAAGCAGCCTTTAAGAAAGCAAGTGAAACTCCTAATTTACCTCCAGGTTTACCAATCATTCCAGATGAGTATAAACCGATTTTAAAGCTAATTTCACGGAAACCTATTCTTCCTTCTGAAGAAGAATTGGAACAAAACAATCGTGCAAGGTCTGCAAAGCTCCGTATAGCAGAAAAATTATAAAAAATGCCATCGCCTAGGCCGTGACAGAAAAAGAAAAAGAAAAAATCTGGAGGGGAAATGTTTGAGTAATCTTGCCAGGAAGTATTTAGAGCAGCAACTAACAGAGAAGAAAGTCGAAAAAAAGAGTCAAGTACTAATCAAAAAATCCTGGCTCACTCCTGGAGAAAAAATAATTGGACTAGCCTTTGCCGGATTTGTGTGTTTTGGTGCCGTTCATATTATTTCGAACCAAGCAAAAATTTACGAGGTCAATAAAGATATTCAGATTATCGAAGCAAAAGTATCTGAACAACAGAAGGTAAATAGCGATTTACAGGTACAAGTAAGCGAATTAAGTGCTTACGACCGGATTTATAAAAAGGCTAAGGATATGGGCCTTATTAAAGATGAAAATAATGTCAAGGTAGTGCATTAAAATGAACAAGAAACAGCCATATATGAATGTAGGAGCAGCCATTTTATTTGGATTTTTTGGCTTGCTCTTTTTTGTATTAATTTTTAGGTATTTTTCTATTCAAATCTCCGGAGAGGTTGACGGGCAGCCGCTAGCGGCGAAAGCACAAGAAAAATATAGCAGAGAAGGGAATTTGACTGCCTTAAGGGGCGATATCTTTGACCGGAATGGCGGAGTAATTGCAGAGGATACCAATGCATATACCATAATTGCAATTTTAGATAAGAAGATGACAACAAATCCAAAAAAACCACAGCATGTAAAAAATCTGGACAAAACAGCAAGAGAATTGTCAAAGTACCTAGAAATGGATGAATCAGAGATTTATAGTATCTTATCCAAAGGGAAAAAAAGTAAAAAGTTTCAAGTTGAGTTTGGTAAGTCAGGCAGAGATATTACAAATCAAACAAAGAAAAAGATAGAAGATTTGAAGCTGCCAGGAATCACTTTTATTCGTGATTCCAAACGCTTTTACCCAAATGGAGTTTTCGCTTCACATTTAGTGGGGTATGCAGACCGGATTGAGCAAAAAGATAAAACGATTAAATCGATTGGGAAAATGGGAATTGAGAAAATTCTTAACGATGAATTAACAGGGAAGAATGGGAAGGTAAATTTTGAGAGCGATTTATGGGGGTATATACTTCCTGATGGGAAGGAAAAAATTTCTCCTGCTCAAAATGGGAATGATGTCTATTTGACCATCGACCAAAAAATACAAACCTTTCTAGAAGATGCAATGAACAAGGTAGACAAGGAATATAAACCTGAAAAAATTATTGCAATAGTTGCAGATCCGAAAACGGGGGAAATATTAGCGATGGGGCAACGCCCGACCTTTCATCCGAAAACAAAAGAAGGGATTGATAAAGGCTGGCATAATGAAGCGATTGAAACCTCATTTGAACCCGGTTCGACGATGAAAATTTTTACGCTTGCAGCAGCTGTCCAGGAAAAGGTATTTAATCCGAATGAAACCTATCAATCTGGCTCCTATCAAGTCACTAATAAGGACAAAGCAATTCATGACCATAATTACTCAGGGTGGGGAACGATCTCTTATCTTGAAGGTGTGCAACGTTCGTCTAACGTTGCCTTTGCGAAAATCGCAAAAGAGAAGTTGGGATTTGAAAAGTTTAGAGAATATTTAACAAAGTTTGGTTTTGATAAACCTACAGGCATTGACCTTCCAGATGAAACATCTGGAAAGATTCAGTTTACCTATCCGATTGAAAAAATTACGACGGCCTACGGACAAGGAACGGCAATAACACCGATTCAACAAATTCAAGCGGCAACAGCAATAGCTAATGACGGGAAAATGATAAAACCGCATGTTGTCAAAAAAATTGTTAATCATGATACAGGAGAAACAATTAAATCAAACTCTCCTGAAGTAGTTTCAACTCCAATATCAAAAGAAACAGCAAAACAGGTCCGCGATATCCTTGAAACCGTTGTTACCTCACCAAATGGAACGGGTGGCCGTTATAAAATCGATGGGTACAGTGTTGCCGGGAAGACGGGGACCGCTAATATACCAGGGCCGAACGGAAGGTATTTACAAGGGGCAGATAATTATATGTTTTCGTTTCTAGGTATGGCCCCTAAGGATGATCCCAAATTAATTGTCTATGTTGCTGTTCAGCAGCCTGATCTTGACGGTACTGGGATGGGTGCCCTTCCTGTATCGGGTATTTTTAACCCTGTCATGAAAAACAGCCTGCAATATTTAAATATTAAGCCTTCTAAGAGTCAAAAAGCACAATTAAACAAACTGTCAGATTTTATTGGGAAGTCGGCCGATGAAACTGAAAAGGAACTAAAGGCAAAAGGTATTGAATCGGTTGTAATTGGTAAGGGAGTAAAGGTTGTCAGACAACTGCCAGCGTCAGGAACGACTGTTTTAGAAGGTGAAAAGGTAATTATCCAAACTGATGGAGAAAAACTTGCCCCAAATATGACAGGATGGTCACTTAGAGATGTCATGAAAGTTGCTAATATTGCAGGCTTAAAACTAAATTCAAAGGGCCAAGGCTACGTAGCTCAGCAGAATATCAAACCAAAGACTATTATGCGAAACGGTGATTTCTTAATAGTTGATTTAAAAACCCCTGAAGAGCAATGGAATTTAGACAATAAGGCTGGATCAGACGTCCAAGAAAAAACTGAAGTAAAAGTCCAAGATTAATTGTTAATCCCGCTTATTTAAGTGGGATTTTCTCTTCTTTATACACGTTAAGCTGCGTTCTAATACAGGGAGTACAAGCATATAAATGAACGATAGAAAAAGGAGGTTCGTTCAAAAAATGCGTGTTTCTAATGTAACTGTTCGCAAACGTTTAATGATTGCTCTATTTGTTGGTATTCTAACCTTCTTAATTATTGATGTACGGCTTGGATATGTTCAATTTGTTTTGGGGGATTGGCTGACTTCTGGGGCAAGGGACTCATGGAGTCGTAATATCCCCTTCGAACCTGAGCGTGGACAAATTGTTGACCGTAATGGGGTGCCACTGGCAACAAATATTAGTGCGCCAACTGTTTATGTTATGCCAAGACAAGTAAAAGATCCGGCTGCAACAGCAGAGAAGCTGGCCTCCGTGTTAAATATGCCAAAAGAGAAAGCATATCGAGAAATTACAAAAAGTGCTTCTTCCGTGCGGATAAAGGAAGGAAGAAAAATTTCCCATGAAAAGGCAAAAGAGATCAGAGCCCTTGGTCTAGATGGCGTCTATATTGGGGAAGACTCCAAGCGCCATTACCCAAATGGGAGTTATCTTTCTCATGTGCTTGGATTTACCGGGGTGGATAACCAAGGATTGATGGGGCTAGAGCAGTACTATGATAAAGAGTTAAGCGGTGAACGTGGAGCAGTTAAGTTTTATGCGGATGCCAAAGGAAAAAGAATGAATAGTATGGCAGATGATTATGAACAGCCAATTAACGGTCTTGATTTAAAACTGACAATCGATTCAAAAATACAAACTATTGTCGAAAGAGAACTGGATATTGCTGAGGCGAAATACAATCCAGATGGTATTATTGCACTTGCCATGAACCCAAATAGTGGTGAAATTTTAGCCATGTCAAGCAGACCGACTTTTGATCCTGCAAATTTCCGGAATGTCCCCCAAGAGGTCTATAACCGGAACCTGCCAGTTTGGTCAACCTATGAACCTGGTTCAACTTTTAAGATCATTACCCTGGCTGCAGCATTGAATGAAGGAAAGGTTAACTTGGAGAAGGAACATTTCCATGATTCTGGTTCGGTTCAGGTAGCCGGGGCGAGGTTAAAATGCTGGAAGAGGGGCGGTCATGGTGATCAAACCTTTTTAGAAGTGGTTGAAAACTCGTGTAACCCTGGCTTTGTTGAATTAGGTGATCGTTTGGGAAAAGAGAAGCTTTTTAAATATGTTAAGGATTTTGGGTTTGGACAGAAAACGGGTATTGATTTACAAGGAGAAGGTACGGGGATATTATTTAATTTGAATCGAGTAGGTCCTGTTGAACAGGCAACGACTGCTTTTGGACAAGGAGTATCTGTAACACCTATCCAGCAGGTAACTGCAGTGTCCGCAGCGGTCAATGGTGGAATATTATACAAGCCGTTTATTGCGAAGGAGTTAATTGATCCCGTAACAAAAGAGATTGTGATGAGAAATTCTCCAGTTGAAAAAAGAAGAATAATTTCCGAAAAGACTTCAAAAGAAATTCGCCATGCACTTGAAAGTGTTGTCGCCCAAGGGACAGGTGGTAGGGCATTTGTTGAAGGCTACCGTGTAGGTGGTAAAACTGGTACAGCGCAAAAAGCACAAAACGGGAGATATTTAGAAAATAACTTTATTGTTTCTTTTATGGGCTTTGCTCCTGCAGATGACCCAGAGATTGTCGTATATGTTGCTGTTGATAATCCGAAAGGAGTAACGGCATTTGGGGGAACCATCACGGCTCCAATCGTAGGTAATATTATGAAGGATAGCATGAAAGCAATGGGTATTAAGCCGAGAAAAGACCAAATTGAAAAAGAACTAAAATGGCCGGATACCCCTTTAATAAAGCTCCCTGATTTTACTGGTTTAACGAAAATGGAGTTAATGGATCAGCTTATTAACTTAAAGGTGGATGCAAGTGGAGAGGGAGATGTGGTGATTAGACAATCACCTGAAGCAGGAGCCAAAGTCAAAGAAGGCTCGAAAATAAGGCTATATTTCGGGAAGGAAGATTAATTCGGGGGAAATGCAATTCTTTGTGGCAGGGCGGTCGGAATGGTTTCCGCCGCCTAATTTTTTCATTAAGGTTTGATTACTAAATAGCAAAATAAAATATTTTAATGTAAAATAAGATGGAACTTTCGTTAGGGAAAGATCCCTAAGGTAGATACCGGTATTTTGTTTGAACGGTTATGAGAGGATTTGAGTGAAATGAAGCTACAAAAGCTGCTTAAGAATTTGCATCTTTTAATTCCTTTTAAAGGTGAGGATTTGGAAATTACATCGATTGAGAACGATAATCGAAAGGTGCAAAACGGGAGCTTATTTATTTGTATTAAAGGCTACACAGTTGACGGCCATGATTTTGCGAAAGCAGCTGTTAAAAACGGTGCAGCAGCCATACTTGCAGAACGTCCGATAGCACTTGATGTGCCGGTAATTCTTGTGAAAGATACAACAAGAGCAATGGCTGTGCTTGCTGATTCCTTTTATGGGCAGCCAACCAAAAAGCTGCATTTAATTGGAATCACAGGAACAAACGGGAAAACAACCACCAGCCATTTAATTGAAAAAATAATGGTAGATGCCGGTCAAAGGACAGGTTTGATAGGCACGATGTACACTAAAATTGCTGAAGAGACCATTGAAACAAAAAACACAACTCCTGAAAGCTTGACATTGCAAAAAACCTTTCAACAAATGGTTGATAGAGGGGTAGAAACAGCAGTAATGGAAGTGTCTTCGCATGCCTTAGATCTTGGCAGGGTACATGGCTGTGATTATGATGTGGCAGTTTTCACAAATCTAACGCAGGACCATCTTGATTATCATAAAACAATGGACGAATATAAGCGTGCCAAAAGTTTATTATTTGCCCAGCTTGGGAATACATTTAATCATCAACACCCCAAATTTGCTGTTTTAAATGCAGATGACCAAGCATCAGAAATGTATAGCAGGGCAACCGCTGCACATATAGTTACCTATGGTATTGACATGAGGGCTGATATTCAGGCGAAGGATATTCAAATGACTTCTTCAGGCACTCGTTTCAATCTTATAATTGAAACAGAAATATATCCGGTTCAAATGCAATTAATTGGGAAATTCAGTGTTTATAATGTTTTAGCTAGTATAGCTGCTTCCCTTGTGTCAGGAATCGAAATTAATCAAATTATCAAGTCTATTGAAAGTGTAGAAGGTGTTTCCGGAAGGTTTGAACTTGTAAATGCAGGACAAGATTTTACCGTTATCGTTGACTATGCCCATACACCTGATAGTCTTGAAAATGTATTAAAAACGATTCAGCATATTGCGAAGAAAAAAGTTTTTGTCATTGTTGGCTGCGGTGGAGACCGCGATCGTACCAAGCGGCCATTAATGGCTCAGATAGCCTGCCAATGGGCTACTGATCCAATCCTTACTTCGGATAACCCTAGAAGTGAAGACCCTTTAGCAATTTTGAAGGAAATGGAAGCGGGGGTTAAGGGTGAGAAATATAAAATCATCCCTGACCGCAAAGAAGCAATTAATACAGCAATTCAACAGGCATCAAAAGATGATGTGGTCTTAATTGCAGGTAAAGGACATGAAACATATCAAATTATTGGCAATATAGTTCACGATTTTGATGATAGACTCGTGGCACGAGAAGCAATTGAGGGGAGATAGCTATGTATTTAGCTTTGAAAGACTTGGGGAGTCTATTTGATAGCCGTGGCATCCAAGACGACCATTCGTTTGCTTCCGTGTGCGACCAAGCAAACGAAGCACAGCCAAAAGGATTATTTGTATCATTTAATGGAACGGATGGGGAGCTTTCCGAAGCGATTTCGAATGGGGCGATCGCAGCCATTTGGAATATCAACTACGATCTTCCAAGGTATATACCGAATCAATTTCCAGTATTCTTTACAAACGATCCTGCTGCTGCAATCGTAACTATTTTAAAACGATATATTGAAAAATTAAATGGAGAAACAGACAAAATTATGGAGATAACTAACTTTAAATTTTCAAATAAAAAACTTCTTAATAAAAATAATGAAACATATGATATAGCTGTGATGTTAAACGAGATCACGAGTAAAAACAAACCAGAAAGGAGGGAATAAAATGCTTGAGCAAGTTATATTTTTCACAATTATAATGGGTTTTCTTATATCGGTATTACTTTCTCCTGTTTTTATTCCCTTCTTAAGAAGGTTGAAATTTGGACAAAGCATTCGTGAAGAAGGACCAAAATCCCATCAGAAAAAATCTGGCACACCGACCATGGGCGGTGTGATGATTATGTTTTCAATCGTCATTACAACTCTTGTAATGACAGGTAAATTTTCAGAACCAACCGTTAAAACGTATTTATTGCTTCTCGTAACACTTGGCTTTGGATTACTTGGCTTTTTAGATGATTTTATCAAAGTAGTCTTAAAACGGAATTTAGGGTTAACCTCTAAACAAAAACTAGCAGGTCAAATCATTATTTCCATTATCTTTTACCTTATTTACAAACAACAGGGCTTCTCTACTGAAATTAGCCTTCCATTTACTGAAACCACATTTGATTTAGGCTGGTTTTTCATCTTCTTCGTCATATTCTGGCTAGTAGGCTTCTCAAATGCAGTCAACTTAACAGATGGACTTGATGGCTTGGTGTCAGGCACCGCAGCTATTGCTTTTGGTGCATTAGCAGTGCTTGCTTGGAATCAATCTCAAATGGAAATTGCAATCTTTTCTGTAGCAGTTGTAGGGGCAGTGTTAGGGTTCTTAGTGTTTAATGCGCACCCTGCTAAGGTTTTTATGGGAGATACAGGTTCACTTGCTCTCGGAGGAGCAATTGCTACGATTGCTATTCTGACTAAGCTTGAAATTTTGCTGATCATTATTGGCGGCGTGTTTGTCATTGAAACCTTATCTGTTATTTTACAGGTTATTTCCTTTAAAACGACTGGGAAACGGATCTTCCGTATGAGTCCGTTGCATCATCATTATGAATTGGTAGGCTGGTCAGAATGGCGGGTCGTCGTCACTTTTTGGAGTGTTGGATTAATTCTTGCGATACTAGGAATCTATATTGAGGTGTGGTTATAAGTGAAACAGATTAATTCTTTCAGTCATAAAAAAATTCTAGTCCTAGGTTTAGCTAAAAGCGGGGTAACAGCAGCCGCATTATTACATAAGCTTGGTGCATTTGTAACCGTAAATGATAAAAAGCCTTTTTCGGAGAATCCTGAGGCTCAGGGGTTGTTAGAGCAAGGGATTAAAGTCATTTGTGGTGAACATCCAATTGAACTTCTTGATGAGGGATTCGAGCTTATCGTCAAGAATCCTGGTATTCCTTATAAAAACCCAATGATTGCAGGAGCTATTGAAAAAGGCATACCAGTCATTACGGAGGTGGAGCTTGCGTATGCAATATCGGAAGCCCCGTTTATTGGGATTACAGGAACAAATGGAAAAACAACAACAACTACCTTAGTCTATGAAATGATGAAAGCGGGTCAAAAGCATCCGCTAATTGCAGGGAATATTGGTACTGTTGCATCAGGGGTTGCCGAAGAAGCAACATCAGAAAATACGATTGTCATTGAATTATCTTCGTTTCAACTAATGGGAATTGTTGATTTTAATCCAAAGATTGCCATTCTAACCAATCTATATGATGCCCATTTAGATTATCATGGGACTAAACAGGAATATATTGCAGCAAAGGCAAATATCACAAAAAATCAAACAGAACTCGAATATCTAATTGTCAATGCCGATCAAGAAGAGACCTTAGAGGTTGCTAGGCATTCTAAGGCCGTCATCATTCCTTTTTCGACAAAGAAGGAACTTCCGGAAGGTGCATATATTTCTGATGGCTGGATAATGTTTAAACGAGAAAAAGTGATGGAAATCGAAAATATAGCTCTTCCCGGCAACCACAATCTAGAAAATATCTTATCTGCTATGGCTGCAGCAAAGCTTTCAGGAGTGGAAAACAGAGCCATACAAAGGGTTCTGGAAACCTTTACTGGTGTCAGGCACCGACTCCAGTATGTTACAGAGGTAGATGGAAGGAAATTTTACAATGATTCTAAGGCGACAAATATCCTAGCAACGATTAATGCGTTGGCTGCTTTTGAAGCTCCAATTATACTTTTAGCGGGCGGGTTAGACCGCGGTAATGAGTTTGATGAGCTCCTGCCCTATTTAAAAAATGTAAAAGCGATGATTACATTTGGGCAAACTGCGCCCAAGATGGAACGCATTGGGAAACTGGCTGGAATAAAAACAATCGTACGTGTCGATAATGTTGACAAGGCAGTGCCTGAAGCTTATCGCTACTCCGAAACAGGTGATGTTATATTGTTATCTCCTGCATGTGCAAGCTGGGATCAATATAAAACTTTTGAAGTCAGGGGAGACATTTTTATCGAAGCGGTGCATAAGCTTAAGTAAGGGCTTGTCTACAAGAAAAGCGGAAGCACGCGTTTAGTGCTCAAGCTAGACAATTATCTATGTTAATATAACGGAGCCCTAAAACTTAGCAGTTGAGGTGTATGTTGTGCCGACAAAGAGAACAACTCCTGATTTTATTTTAATGATCGTAACATTCACGCTATTGGCTATAGGGCTTATCATGGTGTACAGTGCAAGTGCTATTTGGGCTGAACATAAGTTTAATGATTCCTTTTTCTTTGCAAAAAGACAAACTCTTTTTGCAGGGGTTGGAGTAATTGCCATGTTTTTTATTATGAACATTAACTATTGGACATGGCGGACCTGGTCGAAAACCTTCATTATTGCTTGTTTTGTCCTACTAATTTTAGTCTTAATTCCTGGGATTGGTAATGAGAGAAATGGTTCTCGAAGCTGGATTGGGGTAGGAGCATTTTCCATCCAGCCCTCAGAATTTATGAAGCTGGCGATGATTGCGTTTTTGGCGAAATATCTTTCAGAACGACAAAAGCTGATTACTTCTTTTAAAAAAGGTCTTGTTCCCTCATTAGGGCTTGCCTTTGTTGCCTTTTCAATGATTATGCTTCAACCGGATCTAGGTACAGGAACGGTTATGATGGGAACCTGTGTCGTGATGATATTTATTGCAGGTGCACGGGTTAGCCATTTTGGTTTTCTTGGGCTATTAGGTGTCGCCGGTTTCGTGGGCTTAATTGCTTCGGCACCGTATCGAATCCAAAGGATAACCTCCTTTTTAGACCCTTGGTCCGACCCGCAAAATAGTGGCTTTCAAATTATTCAGTCGCTTTACGCGATAGGTCCAGGCGGATTGTTTGGACTTGGACTTGGCGAAAGTCGGCAGAAGTTCTTTTACTTACCAGAACCACAAACGGACTTTATCTTTGCGATTTTATCAGAAGAATTGGGCTTTATTGGTGGATCGTTCATATTACTATTATTTGCATTGTTGTTATGGAGAGGGATTCGAATTGCATTAGGTGCACCAGATTTATATGGCAGCTTTTTGGCGGTGGGAATTATCGCCATGGTGGCGATTCAAGTGATGATTAATATCGGAGTTGTTACAGGGCTTATGCCCGTTACGGGTATTACCTTGCCATTTTTAAGCTATGGAGGTTCTTCATTGACGTTAATGTTAATGGCTATCGGGGTTCTCCTTAATATTAGCAGGTATTCACGATTTTGAACCTTCCCCCTGTTTAGTGGCAGGGTTCTTTTTATTTTAATAAGAAATGTAATTGATAACTTTACAATTAGATAACATTCTTTTTTCATATGAGTTATTTCGTTCGTTTTTATAGTAAGATAGTTATGGCAATCTGGTGTTAAATAGTTAATGAGGTGGAAAAAATGAAAATAGTTGTTAGCGGTGGAGGAACAGGTGGACATATCTATCCGGCCCTTGCACTCATTCGAGAAATTCAAAAACAAAATAAAGATGCACAATTTTTATACATAGGGACTCGTAACGGATTGGAAAGTAAACTTGTTCCTAGGGAGAATATAGCTTTTAAATCCATTCATATTACTGGTTTTCAAAGAAAGCTTTCCTTTGAAAATATTAAAACTGTCCTGCGCTTTCTAAAAGGTGTAAAAGACAGTAAAAGAATGTTAAGGGAGTTCAAACCGGACATTGTCATAGGAACAGGTGGATATGTATGCGGGCCGGTTGTATATGCTGCATCAAAGCTAGGAATCCCGACAATCATCCACGAGCAAAATAGTGTTCCCGGGTTAACTAATAAATTTTTAAGCCGTTATGTAAACAAAATTGCAATCTGCTTTGAAGAAGCTAAAGAATTCTTTCCGAAAGAGAAGACGGTTTTCACAGGTAATCCTCGTGCATCTGAAGTAATTGGCAAGGATGGGATTCAAGGTCGGCTTGCGGCAGGACTTAGTACAACAATGCCAGCTGTTTTAGTATTTGGAGGCAGCCGTGGTGCAAGACCTATAAATGAAGCTGTCGTAAAGGCATTTGCAGAATTGGCTGAAAAACCATATCAAATTCTTTATATTACAGGTGACGTTCATTTTGAAGATGTCAAAAAAGAAGTGGACTTAATTGGAAACCCTAAAAACGTAGTAATTAAACCTTTTATTCATAATATGCCAGAAGTTCTGGCGGGGATTGACCTAGTGGTTTCAAGAGCAGGAGCAACGACACTGGCAGAGATTACTTCGCTCGGTATTCCCAGCATTCTTATCCCTAGCCCATATGTTACAAATAATCATCAAGAGAAAAACGCAAGATCATTAAGTGACCATGGCGCGGCAGAATTACTCCTAGAAAAGGATTTAAATAATAAAAGCCTTGTAAATCATATAGATCGTATTCTTTTAAATAAGGATAATTTAAAGGAAATGAAGCTTAAGTCTAAAAAAATGGGTGTTCCGGATTCAGCCTTTCGACTTTATTCCTTAATGCAGGAGCTTGTAAAGACAAAACAAGGGTAGCCCAAAATAGTTTGCAGCATAAACTGAAATAAATGCATCTTGGAAAGTTAGGGTGATTAATATGGACGCAATTATAACTGAATTAGAAAATTTAAAGATTGGTAAAGTGAAAAAAAATGAACCGCTTGTCAACCACACAACGATTAAAATAGGCGGCCCTGCTGATCTTTTTATTGAACCTTCATCTGTAGAAAATTTAAAACAGGTTATGGGGTTGGTGAAAAAATACAGCTTAAATTGGCGGGCAATTGGGAGAGGTTCTAATCTTTTAGTCTCTGACAAGGGCATTGAAGGGGCAGTAATTAAACTCGGTTCCGGAATTGATGAACTCAAAATCAATGGCACAGAGATTACAGTAGGCGGCGGACATTCCTTGGTAAGTTTGGCTACCCTTATTAGTAAAAAAGGGATGTCCGGTCTGGAATTTGCTAGTGGAATCCCTGGATCTGTTGGCGGTGCAGTATATATGAATGCAGGTGCACATGGATCTGATATTAGCAAAATACTGACACGGGCTCATATTTTATTTGAAGATGGGACGATGGAGTGGCTTTCGAATGAAGAAATGAAGTTTTCTTATAGAACATCGGTCCTCCAGAAAATCCGACCCGGCATTGTTGTGGAAGCTTCATTTCAGCTTGTTGAAGGTGATAAAGAAGTAATTGTTTCACAAATGATTAAGAATAAGGATTATCGAAAAGAAACACAGCCGTGGAATTTTCCTTGTGCGGGAAGTATATTCAGGAATCCATTGCCGAATTACGCTGGAAAATTAATTGAAGTAGCTGGCTTAAAGGGATATAGTATCGGCGGCGCAAAAATATCAGAAATGCATGGGAACTTTATCGTGAATGCCGGAAATGCAACAGCAGGTGATGTGCTTGCCTTAATTCAACATGTAAAGGATATCATTTACAGTTTATATGAAGTAAAAATGGAAACAGAAGTAGAAATAGTAGGGAGAAAGTAAGAAATATTCATCGTCCGAATAGCGGCTAGTATACTAGCCGCTATTCGGACGATGGGATAAGACAAGTAGCAAAATTTCCAAGAAATAATACTTTCATTTCTTATCATAATTCCCGTACGAATGACAAATATTGTGTTATAATTACTGATAATATTATAGGTGCATCCTCGAAAAGTAACAGACGGCATGATTTTTCGTGCCGTTGTTTCTCTTTTCGAGGTAACACTATCGAATGTTTGGACAGGCATAGAAAGCTTTTCCTGAGGCAGCTGCTTTTTATTTGGAGGAAAAATAAATGGAAAAAGGAAAAATTGTTGCTCTCGAGGACCGAATCCCTAAGTTAAAGGAGCAAAGACGACGAAAAGCAAATAGACGACTTGTGCTCTTGTTAATTCTGTTTTTTACAATGATAGTTGTTATCGCTTATTCACAATCACCTTTAAGTCATGTGAAGACGATAACAATTAAAGGTAATGGAGTGTATTCCGCTGAGGAAGTAGTCAGTCAGAGCGGACTTTCGAATAATACGAATATTTGGAAAATAAAAAAGGAAGAAACTGTTTCTAAAATACAGCGATTATCTGAAATCAAAAAGGCAGAAATAAAGATTCGTTGGCCTAATACAGTGATTATTTTTGTAAAAGAACATAAAAGAATTGCCTATCTTAAACAAGGGAATAAGTTTTTTCCGATTATGGATAATGGGAAAATTATAAAAAATAGAGAGGCAAATAAAATTCCTGTTAACTCTCCAATTTTATTTGAGTTCAAAGAAGGGGGAGCCCTTAATCAAATGGTTAAAGATTTAGAAAATCTTCCTAGCGAAATTTCAAACTCTATTTCTGAAATCCATTACACTCCGAAGAAAACAGATCCCTACCATATTTCATTATTTATGAATGATGGATTTGAGGTGAGTGCGACATTAAGAAGTTTTTCGGAAAAGATGTTGTATTATCCTTCAATTATCTCGCAATTAGACCCTAACCAAAAGGGGATTATTGACTTAGAAGTAGGATCATATTTTAAGTCTTTTGAATCGGAAGTGGAGGAAAAAAAAGTTGAGCAAGATTAAGGTAAGGGGTAAACATGTTGTTTTATCCCTAGTCTGCCTTGTATTAGGATTTATGATTGCTTTTTCTTATCATTTGACGCAAATAGAAAATAAAGAAAAAAACCCCAACGTATCTGGTAAACAATGGGAGAAGACGCTTGCATTAAGAAATCAATTAATTGCAGAAGAAAAAAGCAATCGTGAACTGCAAAAGGAGTTAAACCAAAAACAAGATATGGTTCTTAAAAATGAAAAGGAACTTTCGAAGGAAGCACAGATTTTTCTTAACCTTGCAGAAGATGCTGAAAAATATCGAATGTTTTTAGGAAAGGTGAAAGTCCATGGGAAAGGGGTCAAGGTTACCCTCACTGATGGTGCATACGACCCAAAAGAAGACAACATCAATAATTACCTCGTTCATGAACATCACGTATTTAAAGTGGTCAATGAACTATATATATCAGGAGCTGCAGCAGTTGCCATAAATGGACAAAGGCTGACTAGCCATTCTTATATTATTTGTAATGGACCGGTTATAACGGTTGATGGTATTGAACATCCGGCACCATTTACAATTACAGCCATCGGAGACCCTGACGTCCTCTCGTCATCGATAAACCTAATTGGAGGGGTGAAGGATCAACTAGTGAATGATAATATCGTTTTTACATTAGAAAAAGACGATGAAATTGTCCTAAATCCAATTCTAGGGAGTTAGGCTATTTCTAAGTACTGTCCACGAGTTGATAATTTAAAAGGTTAGGTGAAAAAAAGTGGACAACCAAAAACTTAATGCAAGTTTTACATTGATAGCAGTCTTGGTTGGTTTCATGATTGCTGTCCAATTTCAAACGGTTAAAGAACCTGCTGAACGTGACACACGTGATATTTGGCAGCTGCGTGAAGCATTACTTAAAGAAAAAGAACTTCAATCCAATTTGTTAAGTGAAATCCGTTCGAATGAAGAAAAGCTGGCAGCCTATGAATCTAAGCGAAAACAAAGTAAAGAACAAACTTTAATCGATACACTAAAGGAATTAAAGATTGAAGCTGGTTTAACTGAAATAAATGTTCCTGGAATTACATTACATATAGAGCCGGTAATCGAAGAAATCAAGCCGGGTACCCCAGTGAATAAGGTTGTTTCTCCAGAACTTTTAAAAAGGTTACTTAACGAATTAAATATGTATGAAGCAAAATATGTGGCGATTGATGGCCAAAGAGTTATTAATACGACTGTGATTCGTGACATCAATGGGGTCACAAAAATCGATGGACATACGATTAATAGTCTGCCAATTGAAATTATCGTGGGTGTTGATGGTAATAGTTCAGCTGAAAAACTATACAATCGGATGAAAGTATCCAAATCTTTGGAAGAATTTTTTATTGAAAATCTAAAACTTTCCGTTTCAAGACCAAATCTGAACATAACGGTACCAGCCTATGATAATTCCATACGTATCCGCTACATGGAACCGGAAAAAGAAGGGGGCGATTCTTAATGTGGCTTCCATTCATTGGATTAATAATTGGGATCATTCTTGGCTTATTATCAGAGATACGAATTCCTGAAGAATATTCCAATTATTTGTCGATTGCTGTCTTAGCGGCATTCGACACTCTTTTCGGTGGAATCAGGGCTTACCTGCAAAATATATATGACGAAAAGGTGTTTGTATCAGGATTCTTTTTTAATATTATGCTTGCTGCAAGTTTAGCTTTTCTCGGTGTACATCTTGGTGTAGACTTATATTTAGCGGCAGTTTTCGCGTTTGGTGTTAGATTATTTCAGAATATTGCCGTAATAAGGCGAATAATATTGACGAAATGGTCAACAAACAAAGAAAAAGTAGAAAAAAATTGAAATTTTTTAAAGGGAATCATTTAGTTGTGACGAATAATTTAATAAAATATGACTATGGAAACTTTTCTTGGACAAAAAAATATAGTTGTTGTTCAACTTAAGGAAATCTAAAGGAGGTGCCAAAGAATGAACAGCAATGAAATATATGTTAGTCTTGACATCGGTACATCCAGTGTGAAAGTTATCATTGGTGAAATGGTCAATGACTCGGGTAAAGACTCATTAAATATAATTGGTGTTGGAAATGTGAAGTCTGAAGGATTACGAAAAGGCTCCATTGTAGACATGGACGACACCGTTCATTCGATTAAAAGGGCAATTGAACAAGCGGAAAGAATGATTGGGATGGAAATTCGGGATGTGGTGGTTGGCATTTCCGGGAACAATGTTATGCTGCAACACTGTCATGGGATTGTAGCAGTTTCAAGCCAAAACCGAGAAATTACGAATGAGGACGTCATTCGTGTTATTGAGGCATCACATGTTGGATCAATCCCACCTGAAAGAGAGAACATTGGCGTTATTCGAAAACAATTTATTTTGGATGGAAAAGATGAAATTAATGATCCTCGCGGAATGATTGGTGTCCGCTTGGAAATGGACGGAACACTCATTACCGGCTCTAAATCCATTATCATTAACACCCTCCGTTGTGTAGAACGCGCCGGACTCGAGATTGTAGACATTGTCCTTCAACCTTTGGCAGCAGGAGATTATGCTTTGTCAAAGGATGAGAAAAACCTTGGGGTAGCTCTTATTGACCTTGGTGGAGGATCAACAACAATCGCTGTTTTTGAAGAGGGATTTATAACTCAAACTAGTGTCATTCCAGTTGGTGGAGACTATATCACTAAAGATCTTTCTGTAGGATTACGAACCTCAACTGAAGATGCTGAAAAAATTAAAGTTAAACATGGACATGCCTTTTATGATGAGGCTTCAGAAGATGAAGTGTTTAGTGTTCCAATAATTGGTAGTGATCAACATCAGCAATTTAATCAGCTGGAAATTTCTGATATTATTGAAGCTAGAATGGAAGAAATTTTTGAACTAGTATTACATGAGATGAAACGCTTAGGATTAAGTGATCTCCCCGGCGGTTATGTTTTAACTGGCGGAATTGCAAATATGCAAGGTGTTCTAGAACTTGCCCAAGTAATTTTGCAAAACCGGGTCCGAATTGCCGTGCCTGACTATATTGGTGTGAGAGAACCTCAATATACTACGGCTGTTGGTTTAATTAAATACGCCTACAAGAATGCTAGATTACCAGGTGGTACCATTGGTTCATCAACTATTGCTGAACCTGTCGAAAAGAGAGTACCAAAACAACAACAGCCTAAACCAAAAGTAGAAAAACATCCGGAAGATAAGATGTCATCAAAAGTAAAGAAATTCCTTGGTTACTTTTTTGAATAGAAATTCGAAAAAGGAAGCGACGAATTAGGAGGATTGTCATGTTAGAATTTGATACAAATTTAGATTCTCTTGCAACAATAAAAGTAATCGGTGTTGGCGGCGGTGGTAATAACGCGGTAAACCGTATGATTGAACATGGCGTTCAAGGGGTAGAATTTATCGCAGTTAATACAGATGCTCAAGCATTAAATCTTTCCAAAGCAGAAGTTAAGATGCAAATTGGTGCAAAGCTTACCCGCGGACTAGGAGCAGGTGCAAATCCTGATGTGGGGAAGAAAGCTGCAGAAGAAAGTAAAGAACAACTAGAAGCAGCGTTAAGCGGCGCAGATATGGTATTTGTAACAGCTGGAATGGGCGGTGGTACTGGTACAGGTGCTGCACCTGTAATTGCTCAAATTGCCCGTGACTTAGGCGCATTGACTGTGGGTGTTGTTACACGCCCGTTTACATTTGAAGGTAAAAAACGTTCAGGTCAAGCATCTGGCGGTATCGGTGCAATGAAAGAAGCTGTGGATACTTTAATCGTCATTCCTAATGATCGACTCTTGGAAATCGTTGACAAAAGCACGCCGATGCTTGAAGCATTCCGTGAAGCAGATAATGTGCTTCGCCAAGGTGTTCAAGGTATTTCGGATTTAATTGCTGTCCCCGGTCTAATTAACTTGGACTTTGCAGATGTGAAAACAATTATGTCTAATAAGGGTTCTGCATTAATGGGAATCGGTGTATCTGCAGGTGAAAACCGTGCAGCGGAGGCTGCAAAGAAAGCTATTAGTTCTCCTTTATTAGAAACCTCAATTGATGGAGCACAAGGGGTTCTAATGAACATTACAGGCGGAACAAATTTAAGTCTTTACGAAGTACAAGAAGCTGCCGATATAGTAGCCACTGCTTCTGACCAGGAAGTTAATATGATTTTTGGTTCGGTTATCAATGAGGCGCTTAAAGATGAAATTATTGTTACAGTAATTGCGACTGGATTTAAAGAAGAAGGTACGCAGCAAAAAGCTACTCGTCCGACATTTGGACAAGCTAAGCCGACAATGGGCAATGTTAAGAGGGAACAGCCAAAACGTGAAGAGGTTCAGCAAGAACCAGTTCGCCACAGTCAAGTTTCCCAAGAAGAAACATTGGATATTCCAACCTTCTTACGCAATCGTAATCGGAGAAGATAAATATTGAATACAACAAAAAAGACACGGCCAACAATAGGTCGTGTCTTTTTCTATTTTATTGCAACCAAATCTATCTGACAAAATCCGTTGTGAATAGTGGAAAATTCTGTTTTTTTGATTACAGAAAGTGACACACTTCAGCCATACAAGTACGTTATACTTTTTCGTAAACAGAAAGGAAAAGCTGACAATTTAAAGGGAGGAAGCTCGCCTGACTATTTATTTAGATGTGATTTGGGCACTAAATTTGTTTTTTGATAGCCTGCTTCTATATTTAACAGCTATTTTTCTAAAAAGAGAAGTAAAATTAGCACGGCTGTTTGCTGGTGGCTTTATTGGTTCATTGATCATTTTATTATCATTTACACCATTAAATGTCTACACAAGCCACCCAATTTCAAAATTCTTATTTTCAATCGTGATGGTATTAATAGCCTTTGGGTATAAACGGTTAACTTTTTTCTTTAAAGCCTTAATGACACTTTATGTTTCAACTTTTTTAATTGGCGGGGCATTAATGGGGACCCATTATTTTATTCAATATGACTCTGAATTGACCACTAGAGTCCTAATGACAAGTGTAAAAGGGTTCGGGGATCCAATTAGCTGGCTATTTGTCTTTATTGGATTTCCTGTCGCATGGCACTTCTCTAGAAAAAATATTGAAAGTATGGAGATGACCAAAATACAATTTGATCAAATTGTTAAGGTAACTGTGAAAATTGACAACGAAACCCTTACTCTAAAAGGATTAGTGGATAGTGGAAATCAACTTTATGATCCATTGTCAAAGCTTCCTGTTATGTTTGTATCAATTAAAAACCAGTTAGACACTATCTCTGGGATAATAAGGAAACTTGCAGACGATCCTGATGCCCTTATTAATGGCAGCGGGGAGCTCCCAGAGGAATGGCAAAATAGGCTTAGAATCATTCCTACGCGAGTTATTGGACAAGAGCATCAGCTGATCATAGCAGTTAAACCTGAAAGTATCTTAATTGAACACAATGGGACTCAGTATTTATGTGAAAAGGGACTTGTATCTTTCACAATTAAGCAACTCTCTAGTGAGGATGCATTTCAATGTATTGTTCATCCAAAGATGCTGACAGGACAAAAGCACCAAACAGATACCGTTAAGGTAAGTTAATATTACTATACTCAGAAAAACATATTTTAGAAGGAGGAACACGCATGAAAAAATGGAGGCTTCGCCTATCCTACTACTGGTATAAACTATTAATGAAATTAGGCTTAAAAACAGATGAAGTTTATTATATTGGTGGTAGCGAGGCATTACCGCCTCCTTTGAATAAAGATGAAGAAGAGATGCTATTAAAAAAACTTCCCGGTGGCGACAAAGCTGCAAGGTCGATATTAATTGAGCGAAATCTTCGTCTGGTTGTTTATATTGCTAGGAAATTTGAGAATACAGGGATTAATATCGAGGATTTAATTAGTATTGGTACGATTGGATTAATAAAAGCTGTAAACACCTTTAATCCTGAGAAAAAAATAAAACTAGCTACATATGCCTCTAGATGTATCGAGAATGAAATTCTCATGTACTTAAGACGTAATAATAAAATCAGATCTGAAGTATCCTTTGATGAGCCATTAAATATTGATTGGGATGGGAATGAACTTTTATTATCTGATGTATTAGGAACAGATGATGATATTATCACAAAGGACTTAGAAGCGAACGTGGATCGAAAGCTTTTGACTAAAGCTCTCCATCAACTGACAGACCGTGAAAAACAAATAATGGAACTACGGTTTGGCCTTACAAATGGAGAAGAAAAAACACAAAAAGACGTAGCTGATATGCTGGGTATTTCTCAATCGTATATTTCCCGTTTAGAAAAAAGAATTATTAAAAGGCTACGAAAAGAATTTAATAAAATGGTATAAGAAAAGCGGAATCGCCCGTTTAGCGGCGTATGGACTGGAGCGCTTCGACTGAGATAAAGGAAACACGGAGAGCGTAGCGATTCGATGTTGACTTATCGTAGGGAGGAGAGCGAAGTCCACTAGACGCTGGGCGATGTAGCTAGACAGTTGTCTAAGTAAAACGAATTACTATTTTTACCGCGGGAAAAGAATTTTTTTTTCATAAAAAAAACCTAAGATTTTCGCGACTTTATTCCATTTTTCGACAAATATGCACTTGTCCACCAACGTGGATAAGTGCATATTTTTCCTTCTCAAGGAGATACTGTTTTTTGTACAGCAACTCCTGTGAGGAGGGAAAAGGATTGACTCGAAATAAAGTTGAAATTTGCGGTGTGGACACAGCAAAACTTCCTGTCTTAAAGAACGAAGAAATGAGAATACTCTTCAAGCAAATGCAAGAGGGCGATATTTATGCCAGAGAAAAGCTCGTCAACGGTAATTTACGACTCGTATTAAGTGTCATTCAACGTTTTAACAATCGAGGAGAGTTTGTTGACGACTTGTTTCAAGTTGGCTGTATAGGGCTGATGAAGTCAATTGATAACTTTGATTTAGGCCAAAACGTAAAGTTTTCAACCTATGCGGTTCCGATGATTATTGGAGAAATTCGAAGGTATCTTCGTGATAATAATCCAATTCGTGTGTCAAGGTCCCTTAGGGATATTGCCTATAAGGCCCTTCAAGTAAGGGAACGATTGATGAGCGAGACTTCAAGGGAGCCGACTGCAGAAGAAATTGCCAAGGTCTTAGAGGTTCCACATGAAGAAATTGTATTCGCCCTTGATGCCATACAGGACCCAGTGTCCCTTTTCGAGCCAATTTATAATGATGGCGGCGATCCGATTTATGTAATGGACCAATTAAGCGATGAGAAGAATAAAGATATCCACTGGATTGAAGAAATTGCTTTAAAAGAAGGCATGCGAAGGTTAAACGATCGTGAAAAATTAATTTTACGTAAACGATTTTTTCAAGGAAAAACCCAGATGGAGGTCGCGGATGAAATCGGGATTTCACAAGCTCAGGTTTCTCGACTAGAGAAGGCGGCTATCAGACAAATGAATAAAAATATTCAAAGTTAAGCTGTCCTTTGGGCAGCTTTATTTTTTATTCCTTTTACTAAAATGGGTGGAACTATCATATATTTTCTATAGTAATTAAATTGGGAGTGAGAGATGATGGTGAAAATATCCGAATTCCAAATAAAAGATGTGGTTAATGTAGCAGATGGAAAAAGGCTTGGAAATATTGGTGATATTGAGATAAATTTAACGACAGGAAAAATCGATGCGGTTGTGATTAGCGGCAGCGGCAGAGTACTAGGGTTCTTTGGAAAAGATGATGACGTCGTTATTCCTTGGAAAAATATCATAAAAATTGGTCAGGATGTAATTTTGGTTCGATATAGAGGAAGTGAGGAGATGTTACCTTCGGAAACTGAAGGATGATATTAGTTATTAACGGTGACCATTTTTTCTTTTCATGGTAAACTATAGAAAAACAAAAGAGGTATGGGAATGGAACCCTTTGTTTTAAAGAATCAGTCGTTTTTCACAATAGAAAACTGGATAAAACAATTGCCCGGTTTGGCTGTCGGTATAACCACCAAACATGGAGGAACGAGCAGAGGGGATTACGATACCTTAAACCTTGGCTTTCATGTTGGTGATGAATTAAGTGCTGTTTGCTCCAACAGAAGTATAGTGTCTGATCTAGTGGAATTTCCTCTAAACACCTGGGTGGGGGCAGAACAAACACATGGTATTCATCTGAAGAAAATAACCAAAGCAGATCGTGGGAAAGGGTCCCATTCCTATGAAAATTCAATTAAAGACACCGATGGTTTTTATACGAATGAGGAGGGCATTCTGTTATCGCTGTGCTTTGCCGACTGCGTCCCTCTATTTTTTATTGCACCTGAATCAAAGATGATTGGAATTGCACATGCTGGCTGGAAAGGGACCGTAGGTCAGATTGCTAAGGAAATGATCATTGCATGGGGACGCGAAGGTATCGATCCTCAACAAATTTTAGTCGCAATTGGTCCATCGATATGTGAAAAATGTTATATTGTTGATAAGCATGTCATAAATATGGTTGAAAATACACTAGAAGATGTCGAAATATTACCCTATAATTTAATTAATGATGGTCAATATTCTTTAGATTTACGTGAAGTAAATCGGCATATTATTATGAAATCTGGTGTACCAGAGTCTAATATCCTGAAGACTAGATTTTGTTCTAGTTGTGATGAGGAGTTCTTTTCCCACCGTCGTGATCAAGGTCGGACAGGAAGAATGTTAAGTTTTATTGGTTGGAAGGAGACAACGGAACATTTATGAGGGTAGCAGTAAATTTTGAACAAATTAAACAAAAAATTATTAACGCCTGTCTTCGAGCAAAGCGGAACCCTGAGGAAATAAAAGTAATAGCCGTCACAAAATATGTTAGTACAGAGAGAGCAAGTGAAGCTTTAGAGGCAGGTATAACAAACTTAGGTGAAAATCGTGATGAAGGGCTTCTTCAAAAGTGGGAAGTTCTAAAGGACAAGCCTACCTGGCATTATATCGGTTCACTGCAAACACGTAAAGTAAAAAATATAATTAATAAAGTAGAATATATTCATTCCTTGGACCGGATTTCACTTGCTGAAGAAATTAATAAACGAGCTGAGCAAAAGGTAAAATGTCTGATTCAAGTTAACGTATCCGGGGAGGAATCTAAGCACGGCTTAAGTTCTGGGGAAGCGGTATTATTTATAGAATCGCTTCACAAATTTGAGAAGATTTGTGTGGAAGGATTAATGACAATGGCTCCCTTAACAAATGATGAAAATCAAATTCGAGAATGTTTTCGGAAATTAAGAGAACTTCGCGATCAAGTTCAGGCCTTAGATTTGGATTACGCCCCGTGTACAGAGCTCTCAATGGGCATGTCTAATGATTATGTCATTGCAATTGAAGAAGGGGCTACAATGGTAAGAATAGGTACAGCGCTTGTTGGTGAAGATGGTTAGGAGAGAAGATAATGACGATTAAATCAAAATTAAAAACCTTTTTCTTTTTGGATGAGGAATATGATGATAATAATGAAGATTATGCACAAACAGCTGAGCTAGCACCTGTTAAACAAAAGCTGCAGCCAGTGGTAAAAAATCAAAATGTAGTTAGCTTACAAAGTGTCCAAAAAGCGCCCATCTCTTCAAAGTCGTCCAAGGTCATATTAGTCGAACCACGAACATATTCGGAGTCCACTGATATTGCTGACCATTTAAAAAATCGCCGTGCAGTTGTAGTGAACCTGCAGCGAATTGATAGTGAACAAGGAAGGCAAATTGTGGACTTTCTAAGTGGAGTTGTCTATGCACTCGGGGGAGACATTCAAAAAATTGGTTTAAGTATATTTTTATGTACACCTGATAATGTTGAGGTATCAGGAAATATATCCGATTTGATTCCTGATTTTGATAATCAAAATACGAGGTGGTAGATCCTAATGGAATTAATTTTTGTGATACTTGGTAAGGTAATTTATTATTATTCGTGGGCTTTAATTATTTATATATTAATGTCTTGGTTTCCTAATGCCAGGGAGTCAGCGATTGGTCAATTTCTAGCGAAGATTTGTGAACCATATTTAGAGCCATTTAGAAAAATAATCCCTCCGATTGGGATGATGGATATTTCGCCCATTGTTGCATTTCTTGTTTTAAATTTCGCTAGTAGTGGGTTAAACAGCGTATATGGCTGGCTAGCTTAAGAATATTGAGTCTAGGTTGTGTAATGAAAAATGAACATATATCAGCACTTTCGTCCGGAAGAACGAGATTATATTGACCAGGTGTTAAATTGGAAGGATTATGTCGAGACAACCTATTCTCCAAAGTTAACAGATTTTCTTGATCCAAGGGAGCAGCATATCCTAAAAATGTTAATTGGTGAACATGGTGATGTGAACTACAAACTTTTTGGCGGCACCCCTGATGTTGAACGGAAAAGAGCCCTAATCTTTCCAGATTATTTACCCGTTACTGAAGATGAATTTCAAATCAGTCTTTTTGAAATCCAATATCCCGTCAAGTTCGTCACGATTGAACATCGACAGGTCTTGGGCACGCTCATGTCCTTGGGACTAAAGCGGGGGAAATTCGGTGACATTCTTACAAAAGATGGTAAGTGCCAATTTTTCGCTGCAAAAGAAATAAGTGATTATATTAAAAGCAATGTTGAAACAATTGGCAGGGCAGGGGTAAAACTGATTGAAACGGATATTGAGAATGCAATTCCAACCAAAGAATTATTGATTGAGAGTGAATTAACAGTATCTTCCTTACGACTTGATACGGTTATTTCAGGTATATATCATGTATCACGGCAAAAATCACAGCTTTTTATTCAACAAGGGCTTGTAAAAGTAAATTGGACATTAACCGAAAACCCTTCATTTGAATGTGGAATCGGTGATATGCTTTCGGTAAGAGGTTATGGAAGAGCAAAAGTTCTCGCCATTGAAGGGAAAACAAAAAAAGAAAAATGGCGAATTAATGTCGGAAAACAAAAATAACTACATAAATAAAGAAGGAAATTCGAAGAATGCTGTCGAATATTTGCTTATACATATAGAATCAGAGATTTTATGGAGGTGGCATCAATGCCGTTAACACCGTTGGATATTCACAATAAAGAGTTTAATAAGGGTTTTAGAGGATATGATGAAGATGAAGTGAACGAATTTCTTGATCAAGTCATCAAAGATTATGAATTAGTGCTCAGAGAGAAAAAAGAAATGGAAGAGCGCTTGAACGATATGAATGAGCGCCTTTCTCATTTTGTCACAATTGAGGATACTCTAAATAAATCAATTATCATTGCTCAAGAAGCTGGGGAAGATGTAAAACGTAATGCCTCAAAGGAAGCAAAGCTGATTATTAAGGAAGCAGAGAAAAATGCGGACCGAATCGTCAATGAATCCCTCTCAAAGGCAAGGAAAATTGCTCTGGAAATTGAGGATTTAAAAAAGCAATCAAAAGTATTCCGAACCCGTTTTAAAATGTTAATCGAAGCGCAGTTGGATATGTTGAATACGGATGATTGGGATCATTTATTAGAGTACGAGCTAGATGCGACTGAGTTAAAAGTTCATCAAGAAGAAGATTCATTAGCTTGACGAAATACGTTTTTTTAGCATATAATTTCTTAACAGTTATAAAGAATGGTCAACGACGATGAAAGGGACAGTACAATTTTCTAAGGCTTTATAAAGCGAGTCGGGGGTGGTGGAAGCCCGGTAAAGTTGGGAAATTGGAAAATCACCCTCGAGTTCCGCAGTCGAACCTCCTTCTAAAGGAAAAGTAGGCTTAGGCGAGTTATTCACGTTACGAATCTTTAAGAGGATGGGACATTATTTTGTTCTATTTATCAGGGTGGTACCGCGGGAATAAAACCTTCTCGTCCCTATTTTGGGATGAGAGGGTTTTTTTGTTTGTCGATTGGCTATTCTGTTATATGAAGAGGATTACAGGAGGAAGTAGAGATGGAATATAAAAATACGTTGTTAATGCCACAAACAGAATTTCCAATGCGTGGTAATCTTCCACAAAGAGAACCAGAGATTCAGGCAAAATGGGAAGAGATGAATATTTATCAAAAGGTTCAGGAGCGAACCAAAGAGCGTCCGATGTTTGTTTTACATGATGGTCCTCCGTATGCCAATGGTGATATCCATATGGGGCATGCCCTTAATAAAATCTTAAAGGATATGATTGTCCGTTATAAATCAATGAGCGGTTATCATGCACCATACGTACCTGGCTGGGATACACATGGCCTTCCAATTGAGCAAGCTTTAACTAATAAGGGAGTAAAACGTAAGGAAATGACGGTTGCAGAATTCCGTCAGCTTTGTACGAAATACGCCCTTGAGCAAATCGATAATCAACGTGAACAATTTAAACGTCTTGGAGTCCGTGGTGACTGGGAAAATCCGTATATTACTCTTAAGCCGGCATATGAAGCACAACAAATTAAGGTTTTCGGCGAAATGGCAAAAAAGGGGTATATTTATAAAGGTCTAAAGCCTGTCTATTGGTCACCGTCAAGTGAATCAGCACTTGCTGAAGCTGAAATCGAATATCAAGACAAAAAGTCCGCATCTATTTATGTTGGCTTTAAGGTGAAAGATGGAAAAGGTGTTTTAGAAGCTGATACTCAAATTATTATCTGGACAACAACACCATGGACTATTCCAGCAAACCTAGGTATTTCCGTTCACCCTGATTTAACATATGTTGTGGTTTCTGTGAATGGGAACAAATATCTTGTTGCAGAAGCTCTTCTTGAATCTGTTTCGAAGGAAATTGGCTGGGAAGATGCAACGGTTGTTAATAAATTAAAGGGTAATGAATTAGAAAATATTTTAGCGAGTCATCCTCTATATGATCGTGATTCATTGGTTTTGTTGGGAGAACATGTAACAACAGATGCCGGTACGGGTTGTGTTCATACAGCACCGGGTCACGGGGAAGATGACTTTTATGTTGGTCAAAAATACGGCTTAGACGTATTATGTCCTGTCGATGATAAAGGTGTAATGACAGCTGAAGCACCAGGCTTTGAAGGATTATTTTACGATACTGCGAATAAACCTATTACACAAGCTTTAGAAGATGCAGGTGCATTACTAAAACTTTCGTTTATTACTCACTCTTATCCGCATGACTGGAGAACGAAGAAGCCGGTCATCTATCGTGCTACAGCACAGTGGTTTGCGTCTATTAAGGACTTCCGCAATGAATTACTCGAAGCTGTGAAGGAAACCAAATGGGTACCAGCTTGGGGCGAAACACGGCTATTTAATATGGTTCGTGACCGTGGGGACTGGTGCATTTCTCGTCAACGTGTCTGGGGAGTACCTATTCCTGTTTTCTACGCAGAAAATGGGGAAGAAATTATTACGGATGAAACGATCAATCATGTATCTGACTTATTCCGCGAGAATGGTTCCAATATTTGGTTTGAACGTGAGGCAAAAGATTTACTTCCGGAGGGCTTTACACATCCAGGAAGTCCAAACGGAACATTTACAAAGGAAACGGATATCATGGACGTGTGGTTTGATTCCGGTTCCTCCCATCAAGCGGTCTTACTTGAAAGAGATGATTTAGTCCGTCCTGCTGACTTATATCTTGAGGGATCTGACCAATATCGCGGCTGGTTTAACTCGTCATTATCTACTGCTGTCGCTGTTACAGGTGAAGCACCATATAAAGGAGTATTAAGCCACGGCTTTGCACTTGATGGTGAAGGAAGAAAGATGAGTAAATCAATAGGAAATGTGGTTGTACCGGCGAAGGTAATGAATCAGTTGGGCGCAGACATTTTACGACTTTGGGTTGCCTCTGTAGATTATCAAGCGGATGTTCGTGTTTCCGATCCGATTTTAAAACAGGTGGCTGAAGTTTACAGGAAAATCCGTAACACGTTCCGCTTCTTATTGGGAAATTTAGCAGACTTTACCCCTAGTGATAAAGTTCCTTATGAAAATTTAAGGGAAGTCGATCAGTTTATGATGGTCAAATTAAACAAGCTGATCAGAAATGTGCGTAATGCCTACGAAAACTATGAATTTGCAGGTATTTATCATGCTATTAATAATTTTTGTACCCTTGATTTAAGTTCATTCTATCTTGACTTTGCAAAAGATGTCCTTTATATTGAGGCCACAGATAATCATGAACGACGTGCAATCCAGACTGTTTTATATGAATCACTTCTTGCTTTAACGAAGTTGGTTTCGCCTATTCTATCTCACACTGCTGATGAAGTGTGGAAGTACATCCCATCCGTTATTGAAGAAAGTGTACAATTGACAGACCTTCCGGAGTATCAGGAATTAACGAATGCAAAAGCTTTGGAAGATAAGTGGACTGAATTTATGCATCTGCGTGATGATGTATTAAAAGCACTTGAAGAAGCCCGGAATCAAAAGGTGATCGGAAAATCATTAACGGCAAAAGTAACCCTGTATGTTAATGAAAAATCGAGAGCACTTTTAGATTCAATTGATGAAAATATGAAGCAGTTGTTTATCATCTCAGGCTTCGAAGTAGCAGGTCACTATGAGGAAGCACCTGAAAATGCGCTGAAATTAGAAACAGCGGCGATTGTTATTACAAAAGCTGAAGGTGAAACATGTGAGCGTTGCTGGATTGTTACGCCAGATGTTGGTCAAGATTCAGAACATCCAACACTTTGCCCACGTTGTGCCGAAGTAGTGAAAGCTAACTACACCCATAATTAAAATCATAAGCCCTGTGCATTTTGCATGGGGCTTTTAATTTTTTCCTTCTCCGTTAATTGTTGTAGTAGTTGTTAAATGTTTTTCCGTGTGAAGTAATAGGTCACGGAAATAATAAGACAAATGATTAACGGAGGTAGCAACTATGAATGCCATGCAGGAAAAGCTGTTCTTGGAACTCCGTCAAACGAAAGAAGAAATCGAAGATTCTTTAAAAAACAAACAATCCCAAGGATGGTTAATAACCATTTTAGAGGAAGAATTGTCAGATATTATGACTGCTATTAACAAATTAGAAAATGGAAATTATGGCCTATGTGAAATTTCCGGTGAATTTTTATCCAATGATTTATTAAACATGATTCCAACATTAAAATCACAAAAGGATTCAGAGTATTTGGAGAGTTACTTCAAAAAAACGATTTACCATTCTTTTTAATCAAGTACCATTTTCGTTTAGCGATAAAGTATGCTAAAATGCTTAAGAAGTATGAAAAGTAAAAGCGCCTGGAATGGTAAGTCCCAGGTTATGTGGAGGTATTTCTTAGTGTTTTATTACTTAATCGCTCTTTTTGTTATTTTATTAGATCAAATTACGAAATGGTTAATTGTAAGTAACATGTATCTAGGAGAAAGTATTGCCGTCATTGATAACATTTTCTATATTACTTCACACCGAAATCGTGGAGCAGCATGGGGGATTTTGCAAGGTCAAATGTGGCTCTTTTATGTAATTACTGTGATCGTTATCGTCGCAATTATGTATTATCTTTATAAAGCAGTAAAAGGTAAATGGATGCTAGGCGTATCGTTAGCTCTGATGCTTGGAGGTGCAGTTGGCAATTTTATTGATCGGGTGATTCGTAAGGAAGTTGTTGACTTCATTCATACGTATGTTTTTGGTTATAATTTCCCTGTCTTCAATATTGCGGATTCTGCATTAGTAATCGGTGTTATCATGTTAATGATTCAAATGTTGCTTGAAGAGAGAGAATCAAAGGAGAAATCATATGGAGAAAATGGAACACACCATTCTTGAGGAGCAAAAAGGAGATCGGATTGATAAGGTGATCTCTAATCTTGACCCCGAATGGTCCCGAACACAAGTACAGCAATGGATAAAAGAAGGTAATATCCTTGTGAATGGGCAGCAGATAAAAACCAATTATAAATGCAGTACAAATGATCAAATTGTGATCACCATTCCAGACCCAGAAGAACTAGATGTTTTACCTGAAGATCTAAACTTACAGATTTATTATGAAGATAAAGACGTCTTGGTTGTAAATAAACCAAGGGGGATGGTCGTTCATCCTGCTCCCGGGCATATCTCAGGGACATTAGTCAATGGTTTAATGTACCACTGTAATGATTTATCGGGTATCAATGGTGTATTAAGACCAGGGATAGTTCACCGGATAGATAAGGATACAACGGGACTGCTGATGGTGGCCAAAAATGATATGGCCCACGAAAGCCTTGTGAATCAATTAGTAGCTAAAACGGTTACCCGTAAATATAAAGCGATTGTTCATGGTGTCATTCCCCATGACTTTGGAACAGTGGATGCCCCGCTTGGCCGGGATACAAAAGACCGCCAAAGCATGACAGTAGTTGACCATGGGAAGCATGCTGTCACGCATTTCCATGTGATTGAACGGTTTAAAGATTTTACGTTTGTTGAGTGTCAATTGGAAACAGGACGAACACACCAAATTCGTGTTCATATGAAATATATTGGCTATCCGCTTGCTGGAGATCCAAAATATGGACCGAAAAAAACGCTGGAAATTGAAGGACAAGCATTACATGCAGGAGTGCTTGGCTTTAACCACCCGAGAACAAACGAATATTTAGAATTTGAAGCACCGCTTCCTGAAGATATGGAAATGCTGCTTACACAGCTTCGAAATAATCATTGACACAGTCGTTAATTTAAAGTAAGATAATTTTAGCTTAATAAGCCTTTAAAACAGTCCCGTGAGGCTGAGAAGGAAACGGTTAAGATTATGGATAAATTATGTCCATATCTTTAAATTAACTCGTTAACCTCTCACCAAAATTGGCTGAGAGGTTTTTTATTTTTACAAAAGAAGAAGGTGTAATATGAACCAAAAAGCTGTTGTCCTGGATGAACAAGCAATCGGTCGAGCGTTGACTAGAATTGCTCACCAAATTATTGAAAAAAACAAAGGGATCGATGACTGCATACTGGTTGGGATTCGAACAAGAGGAATTTATCTTGCCAATCGACTTGCAGCAAAAATTGAAGAGATTGAGGGAAAGGCAATTGCAGTAGGTGAAATAGATATTACCCTATACCGCGACGATTTAACAAAAAAGACGGAAAACCAAGAGCCCCTTGTTAAAGGATCGGATATTCCGGTTGGCATAAATAATAAAAAGGTGATACTCGTTGATGATGTTTTATATACGGGTAGAACAGTCAGGGCAGGACTTGATGCTTTAATCGATATAGGACGCCCTGCAGTGATTCAGCTTGCAGTCTTAGTTGATAGGGGACACAGGGAGCTTCCCATCCGGGCAGATTATGTCGGAAAAAATATCCCAACCTCTAGTGAAGAAAAAATTGTTGTCGAGCTAACCGAAGTCGATAAAATCGAGCAAGTAAGTATATTTGAAAAATAAATAGCAGACCCTTTTAAATGTAGTCCTGTGAGGCTGACAAAGGGGATTATGCCGAATTAAAACTTTATTAGGCATATCCATACCCTCTTTGTACCTTCACGGACAAAGAGGTTTTTTTATGAAAAAAATTATCCAGTATTAAAAATGGGGGAAAATATAATGAACAATAAACCAATCTTAGACGTAAAAGAGATTCCTAAACCCTTTCAATGGATTACCTTGAGCTTACAGCACTTATTCGCTATGTTTGGAGCAACCATTCTTGTCCCTTACCTTGTGGGGTTAAGCCCATCGATTGCCCTTATCTCAAGCGGACTTGGCACATTGGCGTTTCTCTTAATAACAAAATTCCAAGTACCAGCCTACTTGGGCTCATCCTTTGCCTTTATCGGCCCGGTGATTGCTGCAAAAGCAGCAGGAGGACCTGGCGGTGCCATGGTAGGTACGTTCCTTGCGGGACTTGTTTATGGAATAGTTTCCCTTGTAATTAGCAAGGCGGGTCATCGTTGGATCATGAACCTGCTTCCGCCAATTGTGGTAGGACCAGTTATCATTGTTATCGGATTAGCGCTATCAGGAACTGCTGTGAATATGGCGATGAATAATCCTGCAAGTGGAAAGTATAGTATGCTTCATTTCTCTGTCGCACTTGTCACCTTAATAGCAACCATTATCTTTTCAATCTATGCAAAAAAAATGTTAAGCATGATTCCTATCTTAGCAGGAATTATTGTTGGATATATCTACGCGTTTGCGGTCGGGGTCGTCGATTTTAAACCAGTCCTAGATGCGAAGTGGTTTGAAATGCCTGAATTTATGTTTCCTTTCATAAGCTATAAAGTAAAATTCACATGGGACTTGGCCCTGTTAATGGTACCAGTGGCAATCGTAACTTTATCAGAACATATTGGACACCAACTGGTGCTTAGTAAAGTAGTTGGCCGTGATTATATTAAGGAACCAGGCTTGCACCGGTCGATATTAGGGGATGGAACAGCAACAATTATTTCCTCGTTGATTGGTGGTCCACCGAAAACAACGTACGGTGAAAACATCGGAGTCCTTGCCATCACCCGAGTATACAGTGTCTATGTTATTGCTGGTGCAGCAGTCTTCGCGATTATCTTTGGTTTTATTGGAAAAATTACAGCCTTGATCGGGACTATTCCAACCCCAGTTATGGGAGGTGTTTCGATTCTGCTTTTCGGAATAATAGCTTCTTCTGGTTTGCGAATGCTGGTTGATAGCAAAATTGATTTTGGAAACAAACGCAACCTTGTCATTTCTTCCGTCATCCTAGTGATTGGAATCGGCGGTGCTGTGATCAAGGTATCGGAATCATTACAAATTCAAGGTATGGCTTTGGCAGCCATTTGCGGGGTTCTCTTAAATATCATCCTGCCTGGCAAAGAACCAATCGATGAAAATATGCTTGAGGATAATAAAATCTCTGAAAAGCGAAAAACTGCATAATAAAGTTTCAACTCTTTAAATAAATCCTGTGAGGTTTATAAGGGTGTAAGCTTAGTTCCATGATTTTGAATCATGAGATAAGTTGTGATTTCTTACACTCTGAACCGATGTTCAGAGTGTTTTTTTATAACAATTGAGAGGCGGGGATGATGGATGGTAAATCACTTACTGACCACGAATGAATTGAAGGTGGAAGAGATTTATGAAATCTTAACAGATGCCAAGAGGTTTGCAGGCGGGATGAGATGGAAACCCGAAAGCCAAATGTTTACTGCTAACTTATTCTTCGAACCAAGCACTAGAACAAAGAGCAGCTTTGAAGTGGCGCAAAGAAGATTAGGTTTAGAGGTTATCCCGTTTGAAGTCTTGACCTCAAGTGTTCAAAAAGGGGAGACACTTTACGATACAGTGAAAACATTAGAATCGATTGGCGTTAATAGTATCGTCATTCGTCATGAACAGGATCGTTACTTTGACGAACTAGTAGGCAAGGTAAAGATTCCAATCATAAATGGCGGGGATGGCTGCGGACATCATCCCACACAATCACTTCTGGATTTGATGACCATCCAGCAAGAGTATGGCCAATTTTCAGGTTTAAAAATTGCCATCATCGGCGATATTCGACATAGTCGTGTAGCCCGATCAAATGCAGATGTTCTGACAAGGCTGGGTGCTGAGGTGATTTTTTCAGGTCCAAAAGAATGGTTTGATACTAGAAGTGTAGATATATCCAGGTATAGGCCCATTGATCAGGCAGTACAAGAGAGTGATGTTGTGATGTTGCTCCGCGTTCAACATGAACGGCACCAAACTAAAAGCAGTTTTACAGCAAATGAGTACCATCAACAATTTGGTCTTACATTAGAGAGAGAAAAAATGATGAAGTCAGAAAGCATCATTATGCATCCTGCTCCGGTTAATAGAAATGTTGAAATAGCTGATAGTCTTGTGGAGTGCAAGCGATCAAGAATTTTCAAACAAATGGAAAACGGTGTATATGTCAGAATGGCAGCCATTAAAAGGTCAATTGAGAGTCTTGAAGGAGGAAAACAATATGAAACTACTTATACAGAACGCATGTTACATAGCATTTAATGGTGAAACGAACGAAGCTGATATTTTAATAGAAAACGGCATGATAACGAAAATTGAATCACATATAGATGAAGATGTTGATCGTAAAGTGGATGCAGCCGGGAAGTTTGTTTCACCGGGATTTATCGATTTACATGTTCATCTTCGCGAACCTGGGGGAAAAAAAGGAAACCATCGCTACAGGGACACGTGCCGCAGCCAGGGGCGGGTTCACAACGATAGCAGCGATGCCAAATACCAGACCGGTGCCTGACACCAAAGAACAAATGGAATGGCTGCAACAGCGTATTCAAGATACGGCATCTATTCGGGTATTGCCGTATGCGTCAATTACAACCAGACAGCTGGGGCAGGATTTAACAGACTTTGAGGCACTAAAAAGAGTTGGAGCGTTTGCTTTTACTGATGATGGTGTTGGTGTTCAGTCGGCAGAAAGGATGCTTGCGGCCATGCGTAAGGCTGCAGCTAACCAAATGGCTATCGTTGCTCACTGCGAAGAAAACACCTTAATAAATAAAGGCTGTGTTCATGAAGGATCATTTTCGGAGAAACATGGACTAAATGGAATTCCTTCCACCTGTGAATCAGTCCAAATTGCCAGAGATGTCCTCTTAGCTGAAGCAGCAGGCTGTCATTATCATGTCTGTCATATCAGTACAAAGGAATCGGTCCGGGTGGTAAGGGATGCAAAACGGGCAGGCATTAATGTCACTGCTGAAGTGACACCGCATCATTTATTATTAACTCAAGATGACATCCCGGGACTTGATACAAATTTCAAGATGAATCCTCCGCTGCGCGGAACGGATGACAGAACAGCCCTTATTGAGGGACTTCTTGATGGAACGATTGATTTTATTGCAACCGATCATGCCCCGCATACGGCAGAAGAAAAAAGTGAGGGAATGATTCTCGCCCCATTCGGGATTGTAGGACTAGAGACAGCATTCCCACTGCTTTACACTCATTTTGTATTAAAAAATATCATCTCACTCGAGCAATTAATCGCATTTTTAACAATAAAACCAGCAGAGGCGTTCGGGCTGACGCTCGGAAGAATAGAAGTAGGAGCACCAGCTGATTTAGTTATCTTGAACCTCGAGGATGAAAGTGAAATTAAGCCAGAAGAGTTCTTATCAAAAGGGAAAAATACCCCATTTGGCGGCTGGAAGTGTAAAGGCTGGCCAGAGATGACCATAGCTTGTGGGCAAATAGCTTGGGAAAAAGGATGTGTACTAGCATGAAAAAACAACTAATCTTAGAAGACGGTACAATTTTTATCGGTAAAGGATTTGGCAGTGATACTGAAACGATTGGTGAAGTCGTTTTTAACACAGGTATGACGGGCTATCAAGAAATTCTATCTGATCCATCCTATTGCGGGCAAATTGTCACACTAACCTATCCGCTAATTGGGAACTACGGGATAAACCGTGACGACTTTGAATCAATCACCCCGGCCGTCAAAGGCTTCGTGGTTAAGGAAGCAGCTGACTTCCCATCGAACTGGAGAAGTGAATATACATTAGATGAATACTTTGAAATGAAAAAAATCCCGGGAATTGCCGGGATAGACACGCGAAAATTAACAAGAATCATCCGTCAATATGGAACCTTAAAAGGCGCCATTTGCAGTATCGAAAAAAATCCGACCGAGGTTTTAAATAAATTACGAAAATCGTCGCTCCCAGTCAATCAAGTAAAACAAGTATCAACCAAAAATGCTTATCCAAGTCCGGGGCGCGGGAAAAGAGTTGTCCTTGTTGATTTCGGGATGAAGCACGGTATCTTACGTGAACTAAACCGACGCGATTGTGATGTCATCGTGGTTCCCTATCATACAACGGCTGATGAAATTCTTCAATTAAGTCCGGACGGGATTATGCTTTCCAATGGTCCTGGGGATCCTAAGGATGTTCCCGAAGCCATTGATATGTTAAAAGGGGTTTTAGGTCGTGTACCATTGTTTGGCATTTGTTTAGGTCATCAATTATTTGCACTTGCCTGCGGGGCTAATACAGAGAAAATGAAGTTTGGTCATCGCGGTTCGAATCACCCTGTCAAAGATCTGTCCACAGGGAAAATAGCGATTACCTCACAAAATCATGGCTATACAGTGGAAGCAGAGTCTATAAAAGATACAAGATTATCGATCACTCACATTGCTATAAACGATAATACGGTCGAGGGACTAAGTCATTTAGATTATCCGGCTTTTACCGTTCAATACCATCCAGAGGCCTCTCCGGGACCAGAAGACGCGAACGGTTTATTTGATCAGTTTCTTGCGATGATGGAAGAGAACAAACAGGAGGTTACAGCAAATGCCTAAACGTACAGATATCAACTCCATATTAGTAATTGGTTCAGGACCAATCGTCATTGGGCAGGCAGCAGAATTCGACTATGCCGGTACCCAAGCCTGTATTGCACTAAAAGAAGAAGGCTATCGGGTCATTTTAGTAAACTCTAATCCCGCAACGATCATGACAGATACAGAAATTGCTGATGCCGTATATATCGAACCATTAACCGTTGAGTTTGTCAGCAGAATTATTCGGAAAGAGCGTCCGGATGCCCTTGTAGCTACTCTTGGCGGGCAAACAGGTCTAAATCTTGCTGTTGACTTGTCTGAATCAGGAGTTTTGGCTGAGTGCGAGGTTGAAATTCTTGGTACGAAACTTTCAGCAATTAAACAAGCAGAGGACCGCGATTTATTCCGCAGCTTAATGAATGAATTAAATGAACCGGTCCCTGATAGTGAAATTATCCATGAAATAGCTGAAGCGAATGCTTTTGTAGAAAAGATTGGCTTCCCAGTAATTGTCCGACCTGCATATACACTTGGAGGTACGGGCGGAGGAATCTGTCATAATCAACAAGAACTTGAGGAAATCGTTTCAAGTGGACTTAAGCACAGTCCTGTGAAGCAATGCTTGCTTGAAAAAAGTATCGCCGGGTTCAAAGAGATTGAATATGAAGTGATGCGTGATGGAAACGACAATGCCATCGTTGTTTGTAATATGGAGAATATTGATCCGGTGGGTGTGCATACAGGGGACTCCATCGTTGTCGCACCAAGCCAGACTTTAAGTGACCGAGAATATCAACTGCTCCGGAATGTATCACTTAAAATCATACGTGCCTTGGGAATCGAAGGAGGCTGTAACGTTCAGCTGGCTTTAGATCCATATAGCTATAATTACTATATTATCGAAGTAAATCCCCGTGTCAGCCGTTCATCGGCATTAGCCTCTAAAGCAACGGGCTATCCGATTGCAAAGCTTGCAGCGAAGATTGCCGTTGGCTTAACACTGGATGAAATGCTGAATCCTGTTACGGGGAAAACGTACGCAAGCTTTGAACCGGCTCTCGATTATATCGTAACAAAGATCCCGAGATGGCCGTTTGATAAATTTGAATCGGGAAATCGTTCATTAGGAACACAAATGAAAGCAACAGGCGAAATCATGGCAATTGGCCGCACGTTTGAAGAATCTCTCTTGAAAGCCATTCGTTCCCTTGAGGCGGGTGTCTTCCATTTTGAATTAAACGGTGCAGAGGACATCGATAATGAATTGCTTGAAAAGCGGATTCGAAAAGCAGGCGATGAGCGTCTCTTCTACATTGCAGAAGCGTTAAAACGTGGTTTAACCATTGAAACCTTGCATCAATGGAGTAAAATAGATTTATTTTTCCTGAAGAAAATGGAAGGACTCATCGAGCTGGAAGCTAAGATTGCTGCCAATCCTTTTGAAAAGGAAATCTTAATGGAAGCAAAGCAAAAAGGATTTACCGATAAAAAAATAGCTGAACTTTGGAAAGCAACAGAAAAAGAGATCATAAATCTGCGTAAAAGTCACGGAATTATCCCGGTTTACAAAATGGTTGATACCTGTGCAGCAGAATTTGAATCAGAAACACCTTATTACTATGGCACGTATGAAGAGGAAAACGAGTCAGTGGTAACGGATAGAAAAAGTGTCATTGTCCTTGGATCGGGACCCATTCGAATTGGTCAAGGAATTGAGTTTGACTATGCAACAGTTCATTCTGTTAAAGCCATTAAGGAAGCAGGCTATGAAGCAATCATCATTAATAATAATCCTGAAACGGTATCCACCGATTTCAGTATTTCCGATAAACTCTACTTTGAACCACTGACAATTGAGGATGTCATGAGTATTATTGAGTTAGAAAATCCAATTGGAGTAGTGGTCCAATTTGGCGGGCAGACAGCGATTAACTTAGCCGCAGAGCTTGCTGAAAATGGGGTTAAAATCCTTGGAACAAGCCTTGAGGATTTAGATCGCGCTGAAAATCGAGATAAGTTTGAACATGCGCTTCAACAATTAAATATCCCGCAGCCGTTAGGAAAAACAGCACTATCTGCTCAAGAAGCAGCCGTAATTGCCAATGATATCGGTTATCCCGTCCTTGTCCGCCCATCGTATGTTCTTGGGGGAAGAGCCATGGAAATTGTCTACCATGAAGAGGAATTGCTGCATTACATGAAAAATGCTGTGAAAATTAATCCGGATCATCCCGTGTTGATTGACCGTTATTTAACAGGTAAAGAAATCGAAGTAGATGCCATCTGTGATGGGGAAAATGTATTAATCCCTGGAATCATGGAACATATCGAGCGTGCAGGGGTTCATTCTGGTGATTCCATCGCTGTCTATCCGCCGCAAACTCTTTCGGAGATCGTAAAACAAACACTTGTAGACTATACAGAGAAATTAGCCAAAGGCTTAAACATTATCGGATTACTAAATATCCAGTATGTTCTGGCAGGAAACCAAGTATATGTACTAGAAGTTAATCCGCGCTCAAGCCGTACGGTTCCGTTTTTAAGTAAAATAACAAATATTCCGATGGCAAAAATTGCGACGAAAGCTATTTTAGGCGTATCGATTGTAGATCAAGGGTACATTCCGGGACTTGTCACTGAAAAAGAAGGAGTTTTCGTAAAGGTTCCCGTATTCTCCTTTGCGAAGCTTAAAAGTGTCGATATAACACTCGGGCCGGAAATGAAATCGACTGGAGAAGTAATGGGTAAGGATGTCACACTTGAAAAAGCACTTTATAAAGGATTAGTTGCCTCTGGAATGACCATCCAAAAGTTTGGCACAGTCTTGTTTACTGTCGCGGATAAAGATAAGCAAGAAGCGTTAAAACTGGCTAAGCGCTTTTCCGCTAACGGCTATCGTTTAATGGCAACAAGTGGGACAGCGGCTGTCTTAGAAGCTGCCGGACTCAGAGTCAAGGTGGTTGGGAAAATTGGTTCGGAAGGAAAGACACTTCTTGATGTCATTCAACATGGAGAGGCGCAATTCATTATCAATACACTGACCAAAGGAAAACAGCCGGAGCGTGATGGCTTTAGGATTCGCCGGGAGGCCGTAGAAAATGGTGTTCCATGTTTAACCTCACTAGACACGGCAGACGCAATCTTAAAAGTAATTGAATCGATGAACTTTTCAGCAGAAGCGATGGCTTCAGTGACAAAGGAGGCTGTTTTTGCATGATTAGAAAAGAGTTATGCAAAATTAGCAGCCAACAAGAAATAGCGGCAGATATATATGAGCTTACTGTACAAGGAGAATTAGTCGATCAAATTAGTGCTCCGGGTCAATTTGTGCATATACGAGTCTCAAATGGGTGGGATCCGCTTTTAAGAAGACCCATTAGTATATCTTCCTTCGATAAAAAGCAAAAGAGCATGACGATGATTTATCGGAAAGATGGTAAGGGGACATCGTTACTTGCAGAATCAGGTCCAGGGGAGTTAATTGACATCCTTGGACCACTGGGAAATGGATTTCCTGTCAATGAAGTCAGCGTTGGTGAGACGGCCTTACTGGTAGGTGGTGGAATCGGTGTTCCTCCACTGTATGAACTTTCTAATCAATTAGTTGCTAAAGGTGTAAAGGTTATCCATGTCCTCGGCTTTCAAACCGCAGAGGCAGTTTTTTACGAAAAGGAATTTTTAAATAATGGTGAAACCTATGTTACTACTGTGGACGGTTCTTACGGGCGACAAGGGTTTGTCACAGATGTTATGAAAAATTTAGAGTTTGATTGTATCTATACATGCGGTCCAACCCCCATGTTAAAAGCAATTGAACAAGGCTATTCCGATAAAAAGGTATTCTTATCATTGGAAGAAAGAATGGGCTGCGGAATTGGTGCTTGCTTTGCTTGTGTTTGTAAACGTGCAGATGATCCTACAGGGGTTTCCTATAAAAAAGTATGCAGTGATGGACCTGTTTTTCGTGCCGGGGAGGTATTAATATGAGCCGATTGAACATTGAATTACCAGGTTTAACACTGAGAAATCCAATTATGCCTGCCTCAGGATGTTTTGGGTTTGGACGGGAGTACAGCCAATTTTATGATTTGAGTGTTCTTGGCGCGATCATGATTAAAGCAACAACCTTAGAACCTAGGTTCGGAAACCCAACACCGCGGGTGGCAGAAACAACAGCAGGAATGCTAAATGCGATCGGATTGCAGAATCCCGGGTTAGACAAAGTACTTGGCGAGGAACTTCCTTGGTTATCTCAGTACGATACACCGATTATTGCCAATGTGGCCGGGTCTCTCGAGGAGGATTACGTAGAGGTTGCTCGCAAAATCTCCCAAGCACCAAATGTGCATGCGTTGGAATTGAATATCTCTTGTCCAAATGTAAAAACAGGCGGGATTGCATTCGGTACGATACCAGAAGTAGCGAAGGAATTAACGCGGAAGGTTAAGGAAGTTTCCGAAGTGCCGGTGTACGTGAAGCTGTCACCCAATGTGACGAATATTGTGGAAATGGCTAAAGCAGTTGAAGCCGGAGGTGCGGATGGTCTGACGATGATTAATACACTTGTTGGAATGCGGCTAGATTTAAAAACGGGTAAACCGATTTTAGCCAATCGAACAGGCGGTTTGTCGGGTCCGGCCATTAAGCCTGTTGCAATAAGAATGATTTATGAAGTCAGTCAAGCGGTATCCATTCCGATTATTGGCATGGGTGGAATAGAGTCAGCAGCAGATGTAATTGAGTATTTCTATGCTGGCGCAAGTGCGGTAGCGGTTGGGACTGCAAATTTTGTGGATCCATTCGTTTGCCCGACGATTATTAAAGAACTACCTGATTTACTAGAAAAATTAGGGTTTGAACACATCAATGAATGTACAGGAAGGAGCTGGAAGAAACATGGACAACCCGCTTATCATCGCGCTTGATTTTGCCAATGGCAGCGAAGTAAATCGTTTTTTGCAGCCTTTTGAAGGAAAGAAGCTTTTTGTGAAGGTTGGAATGGAGTTATTTTATCAGGAAGGTCCTTCAATCGTTCATCAAATAAAAGAAAAAGGTCATCATATTTTTCTAGATTTAAAGCTTCATGATATCCCAAATACGGTGAAAAGTGCAATGAAGGGACTGGCTCGGTTGGAATGTGACTTAGTAAATGTTCATGCTGCCGGGGGAAAAGAGATGATGACAGCCGCCCTTGAAGGTCTGGAAGCGGGGAGCACATCTGGAAGGAAGCGGCCGGCATGTATTGCCGTAACCCAGTTGACAAGCACATCGGAAGAGCAAATGAAGAAGGAACAGCTCATTCCTGTTTCATTGGAAGAATCCGTTATGCATTATGCTTTGCTTACAAAAGAAGCAGGCCTGGATGGAGTGGTATGCTCGGCATGGGAAGCGGCATATATTCGGGAGAATGCCGGCCCGGCATTTTTGACTGTATGCCCGGGAATACGAATGTCATCGGATCAGGTTGGAGACCAAAAACGAGTTGCTACACCAGAATTCGCGAGAAAATCAGGTGTAAGCTCGATTGTGGTCGGGCGTTCAATTACGAGGTCAGTAGACCCGGTAAAAAGCTATGAAAAATGGATGGAAGCATGGAAGGGGATCAGACGATGAAACACGTAATTGCCGAAAAATTATTAGAAATTAATGCGGTGGCCTTAAAGCCGCAGGAACCATTTACTTGGACATCAGGGCTTCGGTCGCCAATCTATTGTGATAATCGTTTAACGCTTTCTTTCCCTGCAGTTAGAAGAGAAATTGCAGCTGGGTTGCAAAGACTTATCCTAGAGAATTTTTCAGAAGCAGAAGTTATTGCCGGTACCGCGACAGCGGGAATCCCACACGCCGCATGGGTGAGTGAACTTATGAATTTGCCTATGTGCTATGTACGTTCCAAAGCAAAAGGACATGGTAAAGGTAATCAGATTGAAGGCAAGGTTGTATCGGGTCAAAAAGTTGTTGTTGTAGAAGATTTAATTTCAACAGGCGGCAGTGTGATAACAGCTGTTCAGGCGTTAAGAGAAGCAGGCTGTGAAGTGCTTGGAGTTGTGTCCATTTTTACATATGGGCTTGAAAAGGGAAAAGAACTGCTACAAGAAAACGGGATTAACAGTATTTCTCTAACTGATTTTGCCACATTAATAGATGTAGCGATTTTAAATGGCAACGTTACTGCAGAAGATCAGAAAAGTCTACTTTCATGGAGCAAGGATCCTGCTACATGGAGCAAACTGTTCGTGGAAAAAGAATCGCTGATAAAATTTAATTAACGCTGAAAAATCATGTGTTTTCGCTGATAAACAGGTAATTCCCGCTGATAAATAGAAAAAGAGGGTGTCCAAGATCTTCCGGACATCCTCTTTCCTTGCTGTATAGGAAATTATAAAATATTAATTGTGGATAAATTGATTTAGTCTCTTTGAATCCAGCTCCAGCGCCCAACGGCTAGTGTCCTTCGCTCTCCGCCCTACGATAAGTCAAGCACGAATTCGCTAACGCTCTTCGTGTTTCCTTTATCTCAGTTGGAGTGCTCCAGGCCATACGCCGCTGAACGGGCGCTTGCGCTTTTTGTTCCTATTTCTTCAATTTAAGCACCAATTCATCATCCGGTGTGACAAAAACGGTCTGTTGATTATCATAAATCACGAAACCTGGCTTAGCACCGCTTGGTTTTTTAACAAACCGGACCTTAGTGAAATCAACAGGAACTGAGCTTGAATTTCTTGCCTTACTATAATAGGAGGCCAAAACAGCAGCTTCCCGAATCGTCTCGTCAGACGGTTCTTTGCTGCGTATCACCACGTGAGACCCGGGAATATCCTTCGTATGCAACCAAATCTCATCCCTTGCGGCCAGCTTATTGGTTAAATAGTCGTTTTGCTTATTATTTTTCCCGACGATGATATCTGTCCCATCACTAGATACAAACTGATCTAAAACCGGCTTAGCATTCTGGGGCTTTTTCAATTTCTTTTTCTGCCGTTCACGGATATAACCGCCCTCAACTAGTTCTTCACGAATTTCTTGAATATCCTTTGGAGAAGCAGCTTGTACCTGTTGCAATAAATTATCAAAATAAGCTACTTCAACTTGTGCTATTTCAATTTGCTCAACGACAATTTCAACAGAATTTTTTGCCTTTTGGTATTTAGAAAAATATTTTTGGGCATTTTCAGATGGTGTTTTTCTGGGATCGAGCGGAATTAATAGAGTGCCACCGGATTCATCATAATAATCGAGAACTTCAATCTCACTCATTCCTTTCTTAGCGGCATATAAATTGGCAGTTAACAACTCGCCGAAGCGTTGATGTTGATCGGCACGCTCAGCTTCTTTTAGAGTAGCCTTGAGCTTGTCAATTTTCTTTACATTCTTTTCTATCTCATTATCAATAAACCGTTCAATATCATTCCCCTGCTGTTTTACCCGGTCTCTCTCCGCTTTGCCAAAATAAAAACGGTCAAGCATTTCACTTAGTGTATGATAGGTTTTTATTTCTCCTTTTAAATGCTCAAGTGGAAATAAGTAAAAAGCATCCTTACCGCCTGCTGAGACAATCGAAGGGGAAATATCACCCGCTTCAACATTTTTCACCATGCTAAGAAATGTTTCCGGAACAGTTGCACGATTCGCAAGGCCGCTTTGGAAGATAACTTCCTTGGCAAAAAGAGGAGAGACACCAGCGAATTGCTCAACTAATTGGCGGTCAATTTTTCCTGCATTAAAATCCACTTTTCTTAATACATCCGTTTCCGTGGCAGTAAACGGATTTTGCTTATGTTGTTCAGGTGGGGAAATATAAGGTTGCCCAGGCAAAATGGCCCGATGACTGTTGACCGCAAAGGAAACATGTTTGATGCTGTCAAGAATGACATTTCGAGTTTTATCGACCAGAACGATATTGCTATGCCTGCCCATAATTTCAATAATTAATTGTTTATAGCTGATATCGCCAATCTCATTTCTGCCCTTAATTTCTAGGACAATCATCCGGTCTGTTTCTACTTGATATAAATCCTCTAAAATATATCCCTCAATATGTTTTCTAAGGAGCATACAAAACATGGGAGCTTCACTTGGATTTTCATAGGCTTCATTAGAAAATTGGACACGTGCGTAGCTTGGGTGAGCGGATAAAAGCAGCTTTTGATTCACTCCATTCGCACGAATTGTGAGAATCACTTCATTTTTATAGGGTTGATGAACTTTATTGATACGCCCGCCTTTTAAGGAACGAACAAGTTCATCGACCATTGCTTTTGTAAATAAACCATCAAATGACATGGAAAACATCCTTTACTACATTCATATGAATTCATTATATCCTACTTAAAAAAATCCTGTCTTATTTTTAACTTTATTCTAATTTAACTTTCACCATATCATAGCATTTTTTTGGACGACCCTGAATAAGCTTTCCATAGAGCAAGTCTCATACAATAATGGGGGAAGTGAGATGGTCGGATGAAATTCCATGAAATGAAGATAGAACAAGTAGAAAAGGCCTTAGAAACCGACTTTTCTTCTGGATTATCACAGGAAGAAGTAAAAAAACGAATAAATCAGTACGGCCTCAATGAATTGGACGAAGGAGAAAAGCAATCCGCTTTACTCTTATTTTTTAGTCAATTTAAGGATTTTATGGTCTTGGTTCTCCTTGCAGCTACACTGATCTCCGGATTGCTTGGTGAATATATCGATGCGATTGCGATTATTGCCATCGTCATAATCAACGGATTTCTTGGTTTTTTTCAAGAAAGGCGGGCAGAGAAATCGCTTGATGCTTTAAAGGAATTATCGGCACCACAGGTTTCAGTTCTACGTGATGGTCAATGGATTAAAATTCCTTCAAAAGAAATAGTATTAGGGGATATTTTGAAGTTTACTAGCGGAGATCGCATTGGAGCGGATGTCCGGGTAATTGAGTCAAAAAGTTTAGAAATTGAAGAATCCGCACTTACAGGAGAATCCGTCCCCGTCTCAAAGCATATTGAGTCCTTGACGAACCCAAACCCGGGAATTGGCGACATGGAGAATATTGCGTTTATGGGGACGATGATAACACGGGGAAGCGGGATAGGCGTCGTTATTGCAACAGGCATGAAAACAGCAATGGGGCAAATTGCTGATTTACTCCAAAATGCTGAGTCCCAGGATACTCCATTACAGCGCCGCTTAGAGCAGTTGGGTAAAATCCTAATAACGGTCGCCTTGTTGCTAACCGTTCTTGTGGTTGTAGTTGGTGTTTTACGTGGACATGACCTCTATGAAATGTTCTTAGCCGGTGTATCTCTTGCGGTTGCAGCTATCCCGGAAGGACTGCCGGCGATTGTTACCGTGGCATTATCGCTCGGAGTTCAAAAAATGATCAAGAAAAATGCAATTGTCAGGAAGCTGCCCGCCGTTGAAACCCTTGGCTGTGCATCAGTCATCTGTTCTGATAAAACAGGTACAATGACTCAAAACAAAATGACGGTTACTCATTTGTGGAGTGGGGGTCAAACGTGGACGGTTGACGGGGTTGGCTATCAACCTCAAGGTAATTTTTATAGAAATGAAAGAAATATTAATCCACGCGATGAAAAGGCCTTGCAGCAAATGCTGATCTTTGGAATGTTATGTAACCATTCAGATTTAATCGTGAGGGATGATGAATATTTTCTTGACGGAGACCCAACAGAAGGGGCACTGTTGGTAAGCGCTATGAAAGCAGGTTTTGCTCGAACTAAATTATTAGATGAATTTACGATTATTAATGAATTCCCTTTTGATTCAGCCAGGAAAATGATGAGCGTACATGTGAAAGACAAGCAGGGCCGGCATTTTATTGTTACTAAAGGGGCCCCGGACGTCATCTTAGGAATTAGTGAGTCGGTCCTTTGGGACGAGCGGACACAATTTTTAAATAAGCAGACACAGGAAAACGTTCAAGAGGCAATAAACGGACTAGCCTCACAGGCACTTCGAACGATTGCAATTGCGTTTAAACCTATTCAAGCGAACACGATCATTTTAAGTGAACATGAAGCAGAGAAAAATTTAACCCTTATTGGCATTCAGGGAATGATTGACCCGCCAAGACCTGAAGTGAAAAAGGCGGTAAAGGAATGTAAAGAAGCGGGTATTAAAACAGTGATGATTACGGGTGACCATGTGATTACGGCAAAAGCGATTGCCGCACAACTTGGGATCATAACCAATAAAAGTAAGGTCATAGATGGGAATGCTTTATCTAAAATGTCAGTCGATGAGCTCGAAGAAGTCGTAGATGATGTGTCGGTATTTGCGAGGGTCTCACCTGAACATAAACTGAAAATTGTTAAAGCTTTACAAAATCGCGGTCATATTGTCGCGATGACAGGGGATGGAGTGAATGATGCTCCGGCCATTAAGGCAGCTGATATTGGAGTGGCAATGGGGATTACAGGTACAGATGTCGCCAAAGAAGCATCGGCTCTAATCCTGTTGGATGATAACTTTGCCACAATTAAGGCTGCAATCGTAGAAGGTAGAAATATCTATGAAAATATTCGGAAATTTGTTCGTTACTTACTGGCTTCCAATGTTGGGGAGATTTTGGTCATGCTATTTGCGATGATCTTAGCACTGCCGCTGCCGCTCATTCCGATCCAAATTCTTTGGGTGAATTTGGTGACAGATGGGTTGCCGGCTATGGCCTTAGGCCTCGATCGTCCTGAAGAAAATGTAATGAAACGCAAACCGCGCAGCCCCGATGAAGGTGTTTTCTCACGAGGATTAGGCTGGAAGGTAGTGTCACGGGGGTTTCTAATCGGGCTCGTCACATTGATTTCCTTTATGATTGTTTACGATAATAATCCATCCGAGTTGCAGTATGCACAAACCGTTGCATTTGCTACACTTGTAATGGCTCAATTAATTCATGTCTTTGATTGTCGCAGTGAAAAATCAGTCCTTTCAAGAAATCCTTTCGGAAATCAGTATCTAGTTTGGGCGGTTATATCTTCGCTTGCATTGATGTTTGTCGTCATTTATTACCCGCCGCTACAGCCTATTTTCCATACACTGCCGATAGCAGCTAAGGATTGGCTGTTGATTGTTGGATTATCATCCATACCAACTTTTTTACTAGCAGGGTCATTTTTGTTAAGAAAAACAAAATAAAGTGTGTTATAATCCAAAAGGTAATAGATTCCACTCTATTACCTTTTGCCTATTAAAGAATTTTTAGCAAGCCGATCAATTTTTCAGGAGATTGGATGTGCACTAAATGGTTATAAGTATGACAGGCTTTGGAAGAGCTAAAACAGAATCAGATTGCTTCTCTGTTAATGTGGAAGTAAAAACAGTGAACCACCGTTTTTGTGAAATGAATATCCGCATGCCAAGGCAGCTTTTAAAAATAGAAGATCGTATGAAAAAGAAACTTAATCAGTATATCCGCCGTGGCAGGGTAGAAGTTTACGTTAGCCTGGAGGGTGAAGGTGTCGTAACCCGCAAAGTCCACGTTGACTGGAAATTGCTTGATGAGTATTACCAAGTGATTAAACATGCTCATGAAAAATATGACGTTGAGGGAACGGTAACGCTTCAGGACTTGCTTAATAGAAGTGAACTTTTACATATTGAAGAAAGTGAAACTGGTAATGAAGAGCTTGAGAATCTAGTTCTAGCTGCAATAGAAGAAGCTGCCAGGCTGTTAAAAAAAATGCGAATGGCAGAAGGAGAAGAATTAAAAAAAGATTTGCTCGCCATTTTATCTCAATTAGATACCCATGTATTAGAACTCCAGAAATTTGCTCCACTCGTGGTTCAATCCTTTAAAGAGCGTTTAACCAAAAGAATGGAAGAGTTTGTTAATGGGCAATTGGATGAGACGAGACTATTGACGGAAGTAGCTGTGTTTGCTGATAAAGCAGATATAAATGAAGAAGTCACTCGCTTAAAGAGCCATCTGCAGCAATTCTTGCAAACCCTTGATAGTATCGAACCAATCGGGAGAAAGTTAGATTTTATCGTTCAGGAAATGAACAGAGAAGCCAATACGATTGGTTCTAAAGCGAACGATTCCAACATTGCAAAAAAGGTTGTCGATATTAAAAGTTTACTTGAAAAGCTGAAAGAACAGGTGCAAAATATCGAGTAATCGAGTAATCTTGTTTAGAAACTGTTTGGGACGGTCAAAATATATTATTAATGATTGGATGAATACCATGTCGATTAAATTAATTAATATTGGATTTGGAAATATCGTTTCTGCCAATCGAATTATTTCAATTGTCAGCCCTGAATCTGCTCCAATAAAAAGAATAATACAAGATGCCCGGGACCGGGGTGCATTAATTGACGCCACATACGGCAGGCGGACACGAGCAGTAATTGTTATGGATAGTGATCATGTTATTCTTTCAGCTGTACAACCTGAAACGGTAGCACACCGCTTAGCTGATCGTGACGAAATAATTGATGAAGGGTAGGATTTTTTAAAATGCAGGAAAAAGGATTGCTGATTGTACTTTCTGGGCCCTCAGGTGTTGGAAAAGGAACGGTTCGGAAAGAAATATTTTCCCACCCGGATACAGCTTTTGAATACTCTATTTCGATGACAACCCGCGTACCGCGAGAAGGGGAAATTGATGGTGTCGATTACTTCTTTAAGTCAAGGGAAGAGTTTGAACAATTAATAGAACAGGGGAAATTGTTGGAGTATGCCGAATTTGTCGGTAATTATTACGGGACCCCTGTGGACTATGTGCGTGAAACCTTAGATGCTGGTAAGGATGTTTTTTTAGAAATCGAAGTAAAAGGTGCCCGTCAGGTTCGAGAAAAGTTCCCTGAAGGTTTATTTATTTTCCTTATGCCACCAAGTTTATCCGAATTAAAGAATCGGATTGTCACCAGAGGGACAGAAACAGATGACATCATCCAAAACCGCATGCTGTCTGCACGCGAGGAAATTGAAATGATGGAACTATATGATTATGTTGTTGAAAATGACCAAGTGGAGCGCGCATGTGAACGCGTAAAATGTATTGTTACCGCGGAGCATTGCCGTAGGGAACGTGTTGAACACCGTTATAAAAAATTGCTGGAGGTTGAATGATAATGTTATATCCTTCTATTGATTCGCTACTTGAAAAAATTGATTCTAAATACTCGCTTGTATCTGTTGCTGCGAAGCGTGCACGTGTTATGTCCCAAATAAAGGATGAAAGATTGCCAAAGTATGTTTCCTACAAGCATGTTGGCAAGGCACTTGAGGAAATATATAGCGGTGAATTAACCTACCGGATTTCCAAAAAAGCTGAAGGATCTGCGGAATAGTTTTCATCAATGATAAATTGACAGAGATTTTCTGAGAGAAGGCCTGACAAAAGGGGGTAATCCTTACGTGTCAGCCTTTTTTATTTTGGTTATCCTGATTATGTAGAATTTGTCGAATTACGAGTGGAAAAAGATGAAAAATTGTTTTCATTCTAGCATAATAAAGGAAGAGTGAAATGGACGAGAAGCGGGGGAATCCAATAATGGTACAGGATAAAAAAATATTATTATGTGTTACAGGCGGAATCGCCGTATATAAAGCTGCCGCACTAACAAGTAAGCTAGTACAGGCGGGAGCCCATGTAAAAGTCATTTTAAGTGAATCTGCACAAAAATTTGTTACCCCATTAACTTTTCAGGCGTTAGCACGTAATGAGGTATATGTTGATACCTTTGATGAAAAAAATCCGCATGTAATTGCTCATATTGATTTAGCTGATTGGGCCGACTTAATCCTTTTGGCCCCTGCAACTGCAAATACGATAGGGAAAATAGCTGGTGGAATCGCCGATAATATGATCACAACGGTATTGCTAGCAGCTACATCACCAGTTTGGATTGCCCCTGCGATGAATGTGCATATGTACGACCATCCAGCTGTGAAAAAAAACCTCTCTATTTTAGCTGATTTCGGATATCAATTTATTGAACCAAGTGAAGGGTATCTTGCCTGTGGCTATGTCGGAAAGGGCCGATTAGAAGAACCAGAAAAGATTGTCGAGCTTGTCCAACAGTTTTTTACCAATCAAGCTCACAAAAATTTAAAAGGTAAAATAGTAGTCGTAACAGCAGGGCCTACCCGGGAAAAGATTGATCCGGTCCGTTTTATTTCCAATCATTCCACAGGGAAAATGGGGTATGCACTGGCTGAGGAGGCAAAAAAACAAGGAGCCCATGTTGTATTAGTTTCGGGTCCAGTTGAGTTGCCAGCTCCATTGGGATTGGACATGGTGAAAGTCGAGAGCGCCGAAGAAATGTACAACGCAGTCTTGAAATACTATGACACTGCTGATGTCGTCATTAAAACAGCTGCAGTTGCCGATTACCGTCCAAAAATCACATATGACCATAAGGTTAAGAAGCAGGCCGGTGATTCAAGTATTGAATTAGAAAGAACAAAAGATATATTGTTAGAATTGGGAAAACGGAAAAAGAACCAAGTATTGGTGGGCTTTGCAGCTGAAACGGAAAATATTGAAGAGTACGCAAGGAAAAAATTAACGGCAAAAAATGCAGATATGATTGTTGCGAATAACGTGAAAGCAGAAGGAGCGGGGTTTGGGACAGATACAAATATTGTCACTCTTTTCAAACGGTCCGGCTCTGTTTTGGATTTACCGCTTATGTCAAAAAGTGAAGTGGCAAAAAGGATTATCGGTGAAATTACTTTCCTTTTGAAGGATATGGATGAAAATGGAAATCGCTAATGTGATTGTGGATATCCCGGCAAAACAAACCGATAGGGCGTTCGATTATTTAATTCCAGCTGAATGGAGTGGTACAATTCAGCCGGGAATGAGAGTGATCGTTCCATTTGGTCCGAGAAAAATCCAAGGATTTGTCACTTCACTTAAAACACAATCTGAATTTGAAAAATTAAGAGAAATTATCGAGCCGATGGATTTCGAGCCAGTCTTAAACAAGGAATTACTTGAACTAGGTGATTGGATGACTGAGCATACGCTATGTTTTAAAATCTTTGCCTTCCAGGTTATGCTTCCTGCGGCGTTAAAGGCTAAATACGAAAAAAAAGTTAAACTTGCTCAGGGGGTGGAGGCGTCTGCTTTATCATCAGAACCTCTCCAAACTCTTTTTGAGAACAATCTTATGGTTGACTGGGAAGATGCTTTGAAACAGGGAATCGTTCCTTTATTACTAAAGGAAGCAGCAAAAGGGACGCTTGAAGTCATTTACATTGTGAAGGAAAAGGTTAGAAAGAAGCAGCGGAAGTTTGTTCGACCGCTTGTATCGCTGGAAGAATTAAAATTGGAAGTAGACCGATTCCCGGCAAAAGCGGAAAAGCAAAAACAGGTATTGAGTTATTTTACCGAGCATTTCGAGCCAGTCGAATTAAGACAGCTTGTCGCTAAAGTAAAAACAACCTCCGCAACAGTAAAGGTGCTGGTTGAAAAAAAGCTGCTTATTGAGTATGACATGGAGGTTTATCGCAATCCTTTTGAACATAAGACTTTTAAACGAACCAAGCCATTACCACTAACAAATTCCCAACAAACAGCGATTGGACCGATCCTAAACGCAATTGAAACCAAACGACATGAAGTATTCTTGCTCTATGGTGTAACGGGGAGCGGCAAAACAGAAATTTATCTCCAATCTATTCAGGAAGTTATTGAAAGAGGACAGGAAGCCATTGTACTCGTACCGGAAATTTCACTCACCCCTCAGATGGTGAATCGATTTAAAGGGAGATTCGGGGACTTAGTGGCAGTTTTGCACAGTGGTTTGTCTGCGGGGGAGAAATATGATGAGTGGCGTAAAATTCAACGAAAAGAAGTAAAAGTAGCTGTTGGAGCGAGATCAGCCATTTTTGCCCCATTTGAAAACCTCGGCATTCTTATTATTGATGAGGAGCACGAAACCAGCTATAAACAAGAGGAAATGCCCCGTTATCATGCTAGAGAAGTGGCAATAGAAAGGGCAAAAACGTATAGCTGTCCGGTTGTGCTCGGAAGTGCTACTCCGTCACTTGAGTCGTTTGCCAGGGCTCAAAAGAAGGTGTATCATCTATTATCGCTCCCAAGCCGGATGAATAATCAAGCCTTGCCAGCAGTGGAGATCATTGATATGCGCGAGGAACTTCGTGACGGAAATCGGTCCATGTTTTCTCGAAAGCTTTTTGACATGCTCAAGGACAGATTAGAAAAACAACAACAATCTGTTTTATTTTTAAATAAACGGGGACATTCTTCGTTTGTCATGTGCCGTGATTGCGGCTATGTAATGAATTGCCCAAACTGTGATATTTCGCTTACCTATCACCGGGTAAATGAACAAATGAAATGTCATTATTGTGGGTATGAAAGTCATGTTCCGCATCAATGCCCGGAGTGTTCCAGTGATTATATTCGTTATTTCGGGACTGGTACTCAAAAGGTCGAAGACGAACTTGGTAAGATACTTCCTGAGGCAAGAGTTATTCGCATGGATGTCGATACTACCGGACGCAAGGGATCACACGAACGATTATTAACTGATTTCCAGAATGGCAAAGCAGACATTCTCCTCGGGACCCAAATGATTGCCAAAGGGTTGGATTTCCCCAATATCACCTTGGTTGGTGTGCTTTCAGCTGACACCATGCTGCATTTACCTGATTTCCGTGCATCTGAAAAAACGTTTCAATTATTAACTCAGGTAAGCGGTCGGGCGGGACGTCATCAGTTGCCGGGAGAGGTCATTATTCAGACCTATTCGCCGGAACACTACAGTATCGAGCTTGCGGGAACACAAGATTATGATCTCTTTTATCAGCGTGAAATGATGATTCGAAAAATCCGTCATTATCCACCCTTCTATTATCTATCCTTGATAACAGTCAGCCATGAAAAGTTGATGACAGTTGTAGCGGCGACAGAGAAAATTGTTAATTATGTACGTTCGCAAGTATCAAAGGATGCTGTCGTTTTAGGACCTGCAGCCTCGCCAATACCTAAGATTAATAATAGATATCGCTATCAATGTCTGATAAAATACAAGCGGGAACCGAACATGACAAAAATGTTAAAAACGATCTTGGACCAATATCAAAAAGATACCAAAAGCGGCTTACTGGTTTCAATAGATGTTAACCCATTCATTTTAATGTAAGGCAAGCCTTAGATAATCATGCTATAAAAGGTTATTATTTCGCTTTTTTGGTGAAAATGTAAGCAATTAATAAATTTATAAAGCCTTGAAAAGATTGGCATTAATGGGGGAAAGAATTTGACTGTACTCAAAGTAGTAAATTACCCTGCTGAGATACTTGAGCAGACTTGTAAACCAGTGATTAAGTTTGATAGAAAGCTTGCAAAAATACTTGATGATATGTATGACACGATGATTGAATATGACGGGGTGGGACTAGCTGCTCCGCAAATTGGATTGGACGCACGTATCGCAATTGTGGATATTGATGATGAATTAGGGACAATTGAAATGATTAACCCTGTGATTATAGAGACCTCGGGAGAACAATCTGGACCAGAAGGTTGTTTGAGTTTCCCTGGATTGTTCGGAGAAGTGACACGGCCGAATTTTGTTAAAATTAATGCCTTTGACCGAAAAGGCAGAAAATACACGTTAGAGGCAGAGGAGTTCCTGGCAAGGGCGATTCAACATGAAATCGATCATCTTGATGGGATTTTATTTATAACCAAAGTAACGAGATATTTAGAGGAAGATGAGTTAAAAGGAGTAGAAACTGAATGACCAAAATAGTTTTTATGGGTACTCCAGATTTTTCTGTCCCGATTTTACAACAATTGATTCAGGATGGATATGAAGTCATTGGTGTAGTTACCCAACCAGATCGACCGGTGGGAAGAAAAAGGATTCTAACCCCTCCCCCTGTGAAGGTTGAGGCGTTGAAGCACGATATTCCCGTCTATCAACCAGAAAAAATTCGTCAAGCAGAAGAACTTGATAAAATCCTTTCATTGAATCCGGATTTAATTGTCACGGCTGCGTTTGGCCAAATCTTACCTAAACAGCTGCTAGAAGCTCCTAGGTACAGATGTATAAATGTTCATGCCTCCCTGCTTCCGGAACTACGCGGTGGTGCTCCTATCCATTATGCTATTATGCAAGGAAAACAGAAAACTGGTGTCACCATCATGTATATGGTGGAAAAATTAGATGCAGGTGATATTTTAACAAGAATTGAAGTCCCGATTGCAGAAGAGGACAATGTGGGAACACTGCATATCAAATTGAGCACAGCCGGAGCTAAATTGTTATCTGAAACCTTGCCGCTTCTATTGGATGGCCGTCTGACCCCCAAGCCTCAAAATAATGAAGAAGCCACGTTTGCAGCCAATATTAAGCGCGAACAAGAAAAAATTATTTGGTCGAGAACAGGTGAAGAAATCTATAATCATATCCGCGGCCTAAATCCATGGCCAGTTGCCTTTACCACCTTGAATGGTCAGGTCATAAAGATATGGCGGGCAGAAAAGTTAACAGGACAAAAGAGCGTTACACCTGGAACAATTCTTACGATAGAACCTGACGGGTTTTCAGTAAGTACCGGTAATGAAACGGCCATCAAAATCATTGAGCTACAGCCTTCTGGAAAAACAAAAATGATGAGTGAACAATTTTTAAGAGGTTCAAAAATTTCAATTGGCACCAAGCTGGGAGAATAAAATGACTTCAACAATAACGAATGTACGAGCAATTGCAATGGATATCTTAGTTGCGATTGAAAAAAACCAATCCTACAGTAATTTACTGCTTAATTCTACAATTGAAAAACACGATTTGTCTGCTAAGGATGTCGGACTTCTTACTGAATTGACGTATGGAACATTACAAAGAAGAATGGCGCTTGACTATTATTTAGAGCCGTTTGTCAAAGATAATAAGAAGTTAGCCAGTTGGGTTCATCATTTACTAAGACTTACGCTCTATCAAATGGTTTATCTCGATCGTATACCGGATAGAGCTGCTATCTATGAAGCAGTGGAAATTGCTAAAAGTCGTGGTCATAAAGGGATAGCAAGTTTAGTAAATGGAGTGTTGCGGAGCATTCAAAGAGAAGGACTTCCGTCCATGGAGGTTGTCACGGACCCAAACAAAAGATTATCACTTGAAACGAGTCACCCTGAATGGCTGATTACTAGATGGGTAAACCAATTTGGTTACCAAAAAACGAAAGAAATGTGTGAGATCAACCTAACAGCTCCATTGCAAACAGCCAGAGTTAATCTTACAAAAGTTTCAAGAGATGAATGTGTTGCAATTTTAGAAGAGGATGGTTTTCAAATCGAAACGAGTCCTATTATTCCTGAGGCAATTCGATCGATAAAGGGAAATCTAGCATCGACAATCTCATTTAAGTATGGAATGTTTACGATACAAGATGAAAGTTCAATGCTTGCAGCCTATGCATTAGGGGCGGAGCCAAACGAATTTATCCTCGATGCCTGCGCGGCACCGGGTGGTAAAAGTACACATATTGCTGAGAAAATGAATAATACGGGTGAAGTTATCTCGGTTGATCTTCATCAGCACAAAGTAAGATTAATTAATGATAATGCAAAACGTTTAGGGTTAGAAAATATTAAAACAAGTGTATCTGATTCAAGAAAAATACAAGAAAAGTTCCAAACTGAATCATTTGACCGGATTCTTCTTGATGCTCCTTGTTCCGGTCTCGGGGTCATGAGGAGAAAGCCAGATATGAAGTATACTAAAACCGAGATGGATATTCAGCGGTTAAGTACAATTCAGCAAGACTTATTAACGTCCGTAACCCCCTTATTGAAAAAGGGCGGCATTCTTGTCTATAGTACATGTACAGTAGATAAAGAGGAAAATGAATTTACGGTTAAGACATTCCTTCAGAATAACCCTCAATTTGAAGGAGATGCATCCTTCAAAAGCAGGATGCCTGAAGCTATCCAGCCATTAATCACGGGCTTTGATTTGCAAATATTCCCACAAGATATTGGGTCAGATGGATTTTATATTGCAGTTTTAAGGAAGAAGGTGTAACGGTTGGAACAATTAAATACAACTGAGACAAATACAGCTAAGGAAATAAAGAAGAAATCAATTTATTCATTGCAGCTTAACGAATTAAAGAATTGGCTTTCAGAGAATGGTGAAAAGCCATTCCGTGCCGAACAAATCTTTGAATGGCTTTATAAAAAACGAATTACATCATTTGAGGATATGAGTAACGTCGGAAAAGGTTTACGTGATAAGCTTGCAAGTCATTTTGACCTTACAACATTAAAAACGGCGATTCAACAAACATCATCTGATGGAACAATCAAATTTCTGTTTGAACTTCATGATGGATATTCGATCGAAACGGTGCTAATGCGCCATGATTATGGAAACTCCGTTTGTGTTACGACACAGGTTGGCTGCCGAATTGGCTGCACTTTTTGTGCCTCCACATTAGGCGGATTAAAAAGACATTTAGAAGCAGGCGAGATCGTCGCTCAAGTTGTAAAAGTACAACAAACACTTGACGAAACAGATGAGCGTGTAAATTCCGTTGTCATCATGGGTATTGGTGAACCATTTGATAACTACGATAACATGCTTTCATTTTTAAAAATAATTAATCATGAAAAGGCTCTTAATATCGGAGCACGCCATATAACCGTATCGACAAGCGGTATTGTTCCAAAAATCTATCAATTTGCAGATGAAAATACACAAATTAATTTTGCTATTTCTTTGCACGCTCCTAATACGGAATTGCGCTCAAGGTTAATGCCTATTAACAAGGCATATAAACTTGATGACTTAATGGAATCAGTAAGGTATTATATCGATAAGACAGGACGTAGAATAAGCTTTGAATATGGTCTTTTTGGCGGTGTAAACGATTCAGTCGAACATGCGGAGGAGTTAGCTGTTTTATTAAAAGGTTTAAAATGCCATGTGAATTTAATTCCTGTAAACTATGTTCCTGAAAGAGATTATGTTCGGACACCAAGAGACAAAATTTTCGCTTTTGAAAAAACATTAAAAAACCGAGGAATTAACGTAACCATTCGCAGGGAGCAAGGGTCAGATATCGCTGCAGCATGCGGGCAACTTCGTGCAAAGGAGCGGAAAGAGGAGACGAGGTGACAAAAGTGAAGGCTGTATTTAAAACGGACCAGGGTAGAGTTCGGCAGAACAATGAGGATAGTGGTGGTACTTTTGTTAATCGGGACGGACACCGCCTTGCCATCGTAGCAGATGGTATGGGCGGACACCTTGCCGGTGATGTTGCAAGTAAAATGACAGTATCGCATCTTCAAGAAATGTGGGAGCAATCCGAAGGAATTCAAACAGCTGATCAAGCAGAAGCATGGCTGAAAACCCATGTTCTTCAGGTTAATCAATTATTGTTTGACCATTCAAGAAGTCACGTGGAATGTGAAGGTATGGGGACTACTATTGAAGCTGTGATTGCTGCAGATAACTTTACAACGATTGCACATGTAGGGGATAGTCGTGTGTTTATCTTAAATGATTCAGGCTTCAAGCAGTTAACTGAGGATCATACACTGGTTAATGAATTAGTTCGAACCGGACAAATCAGCAAAGAAGATGCCGAACATCATCCAAGGAAAAATTGGATACTAAGAGCGTTAGGAACGGAACAAGATGTAAAAATTGATATTAAAACAATTATGTTCGAAGAAGGAGATTTTCTCCTGTTGTGTTCTGATGGGTTGTCAAATAAAGTTAATGAAAAAGAAATAGTTAATATACTTCAAAATGAAGATTCGCTTGAACAAAAAGCTTCCACACTGATTGACATCGCAAATGAGAATGGCGGAGAAGACAATATTACCCTAATCATATTAGAGTATGCTAATGATATTGAATTGGGTGATGAGCAGTGATTATTGGAAAAAGAATAAGCGGCCGCTATAAAATTCTTGAAATGATTGGCGGAGGCGGAATGGCCAATGTCTATTTAGCACATGATATGATTTTAGACAGAGAAGTAGCCGTAAAAATGCTCCGCCTCGATTTTGTCAATGATGAGGAGTTTATTCGACGCTTTCATAGAGAAGCACAATCAGCAACAAGTCTAACCCATCCAAATATCGTTAGTATTTTTGATGTGGGTGAAGAGGATTCCTTATACTATATTGTCATGGAATACGTGAATGGGCAAACATTAAAGCAATACATAAATCAACATTCGTCACTCCGTGTCGAAAAAGCATTAGATATAATGATGCAAATAACGTCTGCAATTTCCCATGCCCATCAAAATCATATTATTCACCGTGATATCAAGCCGCATAACATACTAATTGACCGGAATGGCAATGTGAAAATCACTGATTTTGGAATAGCCATGGCATTAAGCGCAACAAGCATTACCCAAACCAATTCTGTTTTAGGTTCTGTCCACTATTTATCGCCGGAACAGGCTCGTGGCGGAATGGCTAATCGAAAATCGGATATTTATTCACTTGGAATTGTCATGTTCGAAATATTAACGGGCAGGCTTCCCTTCTCGGGGGAATCGGCAGTATCGATTGCATTAAAGCATCTCCAGTCCGAAACACCCTCTGTTAGAAGGTGGAATTCAAATATCCCGCAAAGTGTAGAAAATATTGTCCTTAAAGCAACGGCAAAGGACCCATTCCATCGTTATAACAGTGTTGATGAGATGGAGGAGGATTTAAGGACGGCACTAAATCCTGAAAGAATGAATGAACCAAAGTTTATTATTCCAATTGATGATGAGGCAACCAAAGCCATTCCAATTATAACTGATGACCGTCCACATAAAAACCTGGATGAAACATTAGTGCATAGTAATGAAAAAATATCTCCTGTTAAAAAGGATGCACAAAAAAAGGAGCAAAGTAGTAAGAAAAAGCGAAAAAAATGGCCGATCGTGTTAATATCAACTTTCCTTATTCTTTCCATTCTTGGAATATTAGCTGTTACATTTTTACCTGGTTTATTGTCTGCTAAGGACGTCAAAATTCCTGATGTAAGTGGGATGGATGCAGATGATGCGATTTCTGAGCTTCAACTCAGCGGATTAGTGGTTGACAAACAGGTTGAAATTTCTGATGATTTGGTGGCTGAAGGAAAGGTTGTCAAGACCGACCCCGAATTTGGCAATACAGTCAAGGAGAACGCAAAAGTTAATTTATATATTAGTACCGGAAAAGAAAAAATTGTACTATCTAATTATGTAGGCAGGCTTTATGATGATATTTTCCATTTATTAGAAGATGGGAATTTTAAAGATATATTAAAAACTGAGAAATACGATGATAGTGAACCAGGGACTATTATTAGCCAAAACCCTTCAGGTGGCGAAAAAATTATTCCAGAAGATACTGAATTAGAATTTGAAGTCAGTAAAGGACCTGAAATAATTGTCCTAAGGGACCTAACCGAGTACAATTTAAAAGGGGCCGAGGATTATGCCTCATTAGTAGGGTTGTCATTAAACGTCTCAGAAGAAAAATATGATGAGAAAATACCTGCTGGCATGGTGATTTCACAAACACCATCGTCTGGAACAGAACTGAAAAAAGGCGATAAGGTTTCAGTTATTATTTCAAAAGGAAAAGAAGAAAAACCGCCTAAAACGGTAATTAAAGACATAACAATTGATTACGAACCAACTGTCCCTGTGCCAGTGCCTGGTGAACCAGTGGAAAAACAAGAAGTTCTTATCTACATCGAAGATATGAATCACAGTATGACAGAACCTGCTGAAACCTTTTTTATTACTGAAACAACAAAAAAACAAATTGAACTTACGATTCCTTTTGGTGGTAAAGCCGGTTACAAGATTATTCGCGACAAGAAAGTAATAGCAGAGGACGTAATTAACTACCCGGAATCAGAATAAACAATATTTCTTTGCTTTTTATAAAAATCAGCTTTCCCGCAAAATATGAATGATAAGTTGACGTTTTCTTATTGAAAGACAAGGAGTGTGACTATGCCTGAAGGGAAAATTGTTAAAGCATTAAGCGGTTTTTATTATGTACTTGATGACAATAAAATGATTCAATGCCGTGGGAGAGGGGTATTTAGAAAAAATAAAATTACCCCTCTTGTCGGTGACGAGGTTGTTTTTCAAGCTGAAAATGACTTGGAAGGGTATATTATGGAAGTTAAGACACGCAAGAACGAATTGATTCGTCCGCCAATCGCGAATGTCGATCAAGCAATTCTTGTGTTCTCGGCTGTTGAGCCAGATTTTAGTACAGTTCTTTTAGATCGTTTCCTTGTTCTGGTTGAGTTTAATCGGATTGAACCGCTTATATGTATTACCAAAATGGATCTGACCAACGATGAGCAACAAAAGAAGATAAAGATATATGCAGAGCAATATACTACTGCAGGTTATCAAGTAATCTTAACTTCTTCCGAAACAGAAGCAGGCGTCGAACTTTTAAGTCCGCACGTTAATAATAAAATATCCGTTTTTGCCGGCCAATCAGGAGTGGGGAAATCTTCCTTGCTGAATGTCTTAAGACCGGATCTTGAATTAAAAACAAATGATATTTCCTCGCATCTAGGCAGAGGAAAGCATACAACAAGACATGTGGAGTTAATTCAGATTGGAGATGGTCTAATCGCAGATACACCAGGATTTAGCTCATTGGAATTTACGAATATTGAAGTGGAAGATTTGACTTCTTGTTTCCCTGAAATACAAAGAGCTAGTGAGAATTGTAAATTCAGAGCCTGTCTGCACGGAACTGAACCAAAATGTGGTGTCAAAAAGGAAGTTGAAGCTGGTCAAATCCCAGCGTATCGATATGAACATTATTTGAATTTCCTCCAGGAGATAAAAGATAGAAAGCCGAGGTATTAAGTATGGTAAAAATAGCACCTTCGATTCTCTCTGCCGATTTTTCGAAATTGGGTGAAGAAATTATTGCTGTTGAAAAAGGTGGAGCAGACTATATTCATGTTGATGTCATGGATGGTCACTTTGTACCGAATATTACGATTGGTCCACTCATTGTTGAGGCCATTCGACCAATCACGAAGCTGCCACTTGATGTCCACCTAATGATTGAAAATCCGGATCAATATATTGGGGCATTCGCTAAAGCTGGAGCCGATTATATTACAGTTCATGTGGAAGCATGTCGTCATCTTCACCGCACAATTCAAAATATAAAGTCCTTTGGTATCAAAGCGGGAGTGGTTTTAAATCCTGCTACTCCCGTTGAGAGTATTCAACACATCATTGGAGATATTGATATGGTATTATTAATGTCTGTCAATCCAGGTTTCGGCGGGCAGAAATTCATTCCAGAGATCCTTCCGAAAATAAAGAAAGTTAAAGAAATGGCTGAGCAAAAAGGCTTAGACATTGAGATTGAAATTGATGGCGGTGTCAATTCAGAAACGGCAAAACTGTGTGTGGAAGCAGGAGCTACTGTGTTAGTCGCGGGTTCAGCTATATATAATCAAGAAGATTATGCGGAGGCAATTTCGCTGATAAGAGGTTAATGCAAAAAGCCAGCTTTCGTGCTGGCTTTTTGCATATGGAAAAGGAGATTTTTTATGATTATAAATATTCTAGCCGGCGGCCCTGAAAGCCTTTTGCCTGATTTAAGCGAGTACTTAGAGAAAGACTCGATTTGGGTTGGAGTTGACCGGGGTGTCTATTATTTGTTAAAAAGAAATATTACTCCAAAGATTGCTTTTGGGGATTTTGATTCTGTATCAGCAGAAGAATTGATGTTTATTGAAGAACGCGTAACCGAATTGAAGAAGTATAAGCCTGAAAAAGATGAAACAGATATGGAGTTAGCCCTCAATTGGGCACTTGATCAAAATCCAAGTATGATCCGGTTATTTGGTGCAACCGGGGGCCGGCTCGATCATTTATTTGCCAATGTCCACTTATTAGTAAATCCGCTTAGAACTAAAAAATCAGCGAATATCTGCTTAATTGATAAATATAATCTCATTTTTATTAAAGGACCTGGTCGTTATACGATTGAAAAAATAAATACAAAAAAATATATTTCCTTCGTTCCTTTAACACTTAATGTACAGAATCTCACCCTTGAGGGCTTTAAATTTCCTTTGGAAAATCGTCATATTTCAATCGGGTCCACACTATGTATTAGTAATGAACTTAATAGTGATTATGGTACTTTTTCATTTTCTGAAGGCATATTAATAGTGATAAGAAGTCATGATTAATAGGCAATACAATTAGGTACTGATTTCGTTCGTTTGAATAAAATGGTAGGGCGTTCGAAAAAAGTTGAGTTGAAATAAGCTGGGGAGATTTATGAGGAGGGACAGTATGAAATTCTATACAATTAAATTGCCGAAATTTTTAGGCGGACTTGTCCGTGCGATGATTGGGGCGTTTAAAAAGAACGAATAGCATAGGTATTAGTGTTGATAACCTTTTCTTAACGAATGGCACCCGATAAATTTGGGTGCTTTTTATTTCGGTTATTTGGGAATAATAAAGAGTAGTGCTGTTATGTTAAATTTTATTTTTTGGACAAAAAGAAAAGACATCCGATTCGGATGCCCATTCCATATTAAACGCGTTCTACTTTACCTGATTTCAACGCTCTTGCAGAAACCCAAACACGTTTAGGCTTTCCATCAACAAGAATACGTACTTTTTGTAGGTTAGCACCCCATGTACGCTTGTTTGCGTTCATAGCGTGAGAACGTGCGTTACCAGTTGTTGTTTTCTTTCCAGTTACAACACATTGACGTGGCATAATGATTTCCCTCCTTAACTACCAAAAGCTTTATACAGCTATCTTTAAGATCCTCATCAGAAAAAAGAAAATTGGCTGAACAAATTTTCTAGTCTTGAGATACCTTAATAATTTATCATACAACGTATTTGATTGCAATAGTTAGCTTTCAAGAAAAATACCTTGACATGACTATTAATAAAATGCTCTTATAGTAAACAGGCAGGAATAACTTTCAATATTGCATTGACTATAGTAAAATGACTGTAGTCAAGGAGCAATTTTTTCAGGAGGGGGAACGATTCATGTCCATTGAATTAAAAACAAAGTTCGGACAAATTGATATTTCAAATGAAGTAATCGCAACCATCGCCGGAGGAGCAGCAATCGAATGCTACGGCATCGTCGGTATGGCCTCAAAGAATCAAATCAAAGACGGAATTACGGAAATATTACGAAGAGAAAATTTTACTCGGGGCGTGATTGTCCGCCAAGAAAATGAGGAATTACATATTGATATGTACATTATTGTTAGCTATGGAACAAAAATTTCCGAAATTGCCCACAACGTGCAATCAAAGGTTAAATACACCCTCGATAAGACTGTTGGACTTGCCGTTGAATCGGTAAATATTTACGTTCAGGGAGTTCGAGTGACGAACACTTAAGTTCGCTCCGAACCTCAAGTGAGGAGGAAAGTTTGTGTCAATAACAGCTTTAGATGGAAAACGTTTTGCCGAGATGGTGATTCAAGGAGCAAATCATTTGGCTGCAAATGCAAAAATGGTGGATGCTCTAAACGTTTTTCCCGTGCCCGATGGTGATACTGGAACGAACATGAATTTATCAATGACCTCAGGGGCGAAAGAAGTAAAAAATAATGTTCAAGAACATATTGGTAAAGTTGGAATAGCTCTATCTAAAGGCTTACTAATGGGAGCACGCGGAAATTCAGGTGTCATCCTTTCCCAATTATTCCGCGGTTTTTCGAAGGCAGTAGAAATGAAAGCGCAAATTTCAGGGAATGATTTTGCACATGCCCTCGAGTCAGGGGTAGAGACTGCTTATAAAGCAGTCATGAAGCCTGTTGAAGGAACCATTTTAACCGTCGCTAAGGATTCAGCTAAGAAGGGCGTTCAAGCTGCCCAGAATTCAAACGATATTATTGTCATTATGGAAGAAGTATTAAAAGAAGCAAAGGCATCACTAAAACGCACTCCTGACCTGCTTCCAGTCTTAAAAGAAGTCGGTGTGGTTGACAGCGGCGGACAAGGGCTTGTATTTGTTTATGAAGGATTTCTAGCAGTCCTAAAAGGCGAAATGCTGCCCGATACACCTTCTGCATCACTTTCTATGGATGAATTGGTAAATACGGAACATCACAAGAGTGTCCAAGGACATATAAACACGGCAGATATTGAATTTGGATACTGTACTGAATTTATGGTTCGTTTTGAACAGGAAAAGACAGCCAAGCATCCTTTCAGTGAAGTCGTTTTCCGCAATGACCTCAGCAAATTAGGAGATTCTTTATTAGTCATTGCCGATGAAGAAGTTGTGAAAGTCCATATCCATTCCGAGCAACCGGGCGATGTACTAAGCTACGGGCAAAGGTACGGAAATTTAATTAATATGAAGATTGAAAACATGCGTCAACAGCATACCAATATTGTTGGCGAAACACATGTTGCGCCCGTTACTGAAAAGCAGGGGTCACCTAAAGAGCTGCAAGAATACGGAATTGTTGCGGTATCGATGGGATCAGGCATTGCAGATCTATTTAGAAGTATTGGGGCACATGCCGTCATAGAAGGCGGGCAAACGATGAATCCGAGTACAGAGGATATCGTCAAGGCTGTTAAAGAAGTTAACGCTAAGAAGGTATTTATATTACCTAATAATAAAAACATTATCATGGCAGCCCAGCAGGCGGCCGATGTTTCAGAAGAAGATATTTATGTCATACCATCCAAAACTGTCCCGCAAGGACTTTCAGCTCTTTTAGCATTTAATCCGTCAGCTGAGCTTCAAGCCAATAAAGTATCAATGAATGATGCCTTAGAACATGTTAAAACGGGCCAAATTACTTTTGCTGTACGAGATACCCAAATTGATGGATTAGACATTGAGAAAGATGATTTCATGGGTATTGCTGAAGGGAAAATTGTTGTTAAGAACAAGAACAAAGGAAAAGTAGCTGAAGAGTTACTTTCCCAAATGCTCGATGATGATTCCGAAATTTTGACGATTATTTATGGGGAAGACGTAAGCGAAGAAGAAGTAAGCCAGTTAACCCAATTTGTTGAAGAGAATTATCGAGATGTTGAGGTTGAAATCCATAATGGCGGCCAGCCGTTGTATTCATTTATCTTTTCAATTGAATAATGAACCGCTAAAATAGAAGGGGAGATCCCTTCTTTTTTTGTGAAAAAGAAGTTAGAAAGAGTAAATTAGAACAATATCAATAGATATAACAGCGCTAAGGGGGGAGTCTTGTAAAAGTGAATCCACATCTTAATCAATCAATAACCGTTATTAGGGGAATTGGTGAAGAAACTGCTGAGATTTTTTCAGAAATGAAAATCTTTACGATAAAAGATTTATTGGAGTATTTTCCTTATCGTTATGAAGATTACCGCCTTCGTGATATAACAGAGGTGCAGCATGATGAGAAAGTAACAGTAGAAGGGAAGGTTCATAGTGAACCTTCTCTTAGCTATTTTGGAAGGAAGAAATCCAAACTAATGATCCGGCTTTTCGTTGGCTCTCATTTAATTAAAGTAGTCTTTTTTAACCAGCCCTATTTAAAAAATAAAATTATTATCAATGAAACGATAACGATCACTGGAAAATGGGATGCCCATCGGCAAACAATCACAGCAACTGAAATGCAACAAGGCACAAACACAAAGACAAAGGATTTTGAGCCGGTATACTCCTTACGAGGGAAATTAACAACAAAGGGTATTCGCAAATTTATCAACAATGCATTCCAACAATATGGACAATTCATAGAAGAAACACTTCCAGTTGTTTTCTTAAAGAAATATCGCCTGCTTGATAAACAGAGAGCGATTAAAACAATGCACTTTCCAAGTAGCCAAGAAGATGTCAAACAAGCACGAAGGCGCATTGTTTATGAAGAATTTCTTTTGTTTCAACTAAAAATGCAGGCATTAAGGAAGTTTGAACGTGAACATTCCCCGGGTATTTGCCAAAATTATAATGAGTTACAGGTAGAAGGTTTTATTAAAAGTCTTCCTTTTCCGTTAACAAATGCTCAAACTAAGGTAGTCAATGAAGTATTAGCGGAATTAAAATCACCACTCCGGATGAATCGATTGTTACAAGGGGATGTGGGTTCAGGGAAAACGGTTGTTGCTGCGATTGGTTTATATGCCAGTGTGACTGCGGGGTTTCAGGGAGCTTTAATGGTACCAACAGAAATTCTGGCAGAGCAGCATGCACAAAGCTTAAAAAGCATGCTAGATCCATTCGATATTAGGTGCGAACTTTTGACAAGTTCTATTAAGGGCAAACGCAGAAAAGAAATTCTTCAAGAACTAGCGAATGGTAACGTTGATATTTTGATTGGTACACACGCACTTATACAGGATGAGGTCACCTTCAAAAAATTGGGCTTTGTAATCACCGATGAACAGCATCGCTTTGGGGTGGAACAGCGAAGAGTGCTGAGGGAAAAAGGTGAGAATCCTGACGTTCTTTTTATGACTGCGACACCGATTCCACGAACCCTTGCCATCACGGTATTTGGTGAAATGGATGTTTCCATAATTGATGAGATGCCTGCAGGGCGAAAATCAATTGAAACTTACTGGGCAAAACCGGAAATGCTCGAACGCGTCCTAGCTTTTGTAGAAAAGGAATTACAAAAAGGGCATCAGGCCTATGTTATTTGTCCGCTGATCGAAGAATCAGAAAAGCTCGATGTCCAAAACGCGATTGATGTGTTCACTACTCTAAGTCACTTCTTTCAAAATCGCTATAAGGCGGGGCTTATGCACGGTCGCTTAAGCTCGGAAGAAAAAGATTCAGTAATGAAGGCGTTTAGTGCCAACGAAGTACAGGTGCTTGTCTCAACCACAGTAGTTGAGGTAGGAGTAAATGTTCCGAATGCGACGATGATGGTTATTTATGATGCAGAAAGATTCGGCCTTTCGCAGCTCCACCAGCTGCGTGGACGTGTTGGACGGGGCAGCGATCAATCCTACTGCATTTTACTTGCAAGCCCTAAATCAGAAGTGGGTCAAGAAAGAATGCGGATCATGACGGAAACAAATGATGGATTTGTTCTAAGTGAGAAGGATTTAGAACTTAGAGGACCAGGTGACTTTTTTGGCAGAAAGCAAAGCGGTGTTCCTGAATTTAAGGTTGCAGATATGGTCCATGACTATCGTGCGCTAGAAACAGCCAGAAATGATGCAATGATTCTTATCCAGTCAAAAACTTTTTGGACAGCCCCTGAGTATCTATTCTTAAGAGAAGCGCTTGGGGAATCAGGGGTTTTAGAAGGGGAAAAGCTAGATTAAATCAGTTCATTTACCTTTTTAAGAATTTCTAAATAGAAAAAGTAGATGCTATGAATAGAAAACAAATTCTTGCAATCTGCTTTTTCTAATTTTATACTACTATTAGTACCTAGTCATAAGATCTCGGACGGTGTGAAAAAATTATGAGAAAAAGTAAAAAAGAACGGCAACAATTATTGACTACTACAATTAATGAAAATCCATTTATAACTGATGAGGATTTAGCAGAAAAATTTGAAGTGAGCGTACAAACAATTCGTCTAGACCGTTTAGAATTATCCATTCCTGAACTTCGGGAACGAATTAAGACCGTTGCAGAAAAACGGTTTGAAGATGAAGTCCGCTCCTTACCGCTAGAAGAAGTCATCGGTGAAATTATTCATATAGAACTGGATCAGAATGCCATTTCGATTTTTGATGTAAAAAAAGAACATGTCTTTAAACGAAATAACATCGCTCGTGGCCATCATGTATTCGCCCAGGCTAATTCCCTCGCTGTAGCCGTTATTAACGATGAATTAGCATTAACAGCAAAAGCGAATATTCAATTCAATCGTTTGGTGAAATTGAACGAGCGTGTGATTGCCAAAGCAAAAGTAATAAAAATTGATGGGAACTTAGGCAGAACAGGTGTCGAAGTCACAAGTTTTGTGAATAATGAACTTGTTTTTACCGGAGAATTTGAAATGTACCGTTCGAAAAATCGGTAAAGGATGAGAAAAATGAAACTAGCAATTGATGCAATGGGCGGCGACAATGCTCCAAAAGAAATCGTTTTAGGGGCACTTAAAGCTGTACAAGCATTTTCAGATTTACATATTACCCTTGTTGGGGATGAAAATAAAATTAAAGAAACACTAACAAATCATGAACGGATTTCAGTTATCCATACCACCGAAGTTATCCTTGGTACGGACGAACCTGTAAAAGCGGTGCGCCGTAAAAAAGATGCTTCTATGGTGTTGGCCGCACAGCAAGTAGCAGATGGATTGGCGGATGCTTGTATCTCTGCGGGAAATACAGGTGCCTTAGTAGCCGCGGGTCTATTTGTGGTTGGCAGAATAAATGGGATTCACCGTCCAGCCTTAGCGCCAACACTTCCAACCATTGGCGGTGAAGGCTTTCTGTTACTAGATGTTGGGGCAAATGCAGATGCCAAGCCGGAGCATCTGCTCCAATACGGATTGATGGGATCTATTTATAGTGAAAAAGTAAGAGGCATTACGAAGCCAAGAGTAGGTCTGTTAAACATTGGGACCGAGGAAAAGAAAGGGAATGAACTGACCAAGCTTGCCTTTGAAATGTTAAAAAATGCCGATCTTAACTTTGTAGGGAATGTTGAGGCAAGAGATTTGCTAGATGGTGTTGCTGATGTGGTTGTTACCGATGGATTTACGGGAAACATGGTCCTAAAAACAATTGAAGGAACGGCACTATCTATGTTTAAAATGTTAAAAACGGCGTTAATGAGCAGTTTTACAAGTAAATTAGCGGCCGCTGTTTTAAAACCAAATCTAAAAACCTTAAAGAATACAATGGATTATTCCGAATATGGCGGTGCTGCACTGTTTGGTTTAAATGCACCGGTTATTAAGGCTCATGGCTCTTCGAATGGGCAAGCTATTTTTAGCGCAATCCGGCAAACAAGGGAAATGGTAAGCAATGATGTTGTTGGATTAATAAAAGTTTCAACAGAAGAAGCGGGTACCACAAAAGTTGAAAGGTAAAGGAGTAAGGTAATGAACAAAATAGCATTTGTGTTTCCTGGGCAAGGGTCACAAGCAGTCGGTATGGGTAAAGAGTTAGCAGACAACCATCCGGATGTAATGGATTATTTTAATAGAGCGGATGAAACGCTTAATACGCAACTAAGTAAATTAATCTTTGAGGGTCCAAAAGAAGAATTAACAATTACTTATAATACACAGCCAGCCCTTTTAACAACCAGTATTGCTATATTGGAATACTTCCAAAAATCTGGGATTAAAGCTGATTATGTTGCTGGCCATAGCTTAGGTGAATATACGGCCCTTGTTGCTGCGGGCACTTTTACTTTCGAAGAAGGAGTCTTTGCGGTTAGAAAACGGGGCGAGTTTATGGAAAGTGCCGTTCCAAATGGGGAAGGGTCGATGGCAGCGGTATTAGGTCTTGATCGTGCACCCCTTTCAACGGTGACAACAGAAATTAGTGATGATGGTAATCCAGTATCATTAGCAAATTTAAACTGTCCAGGTCAGATTGTTATCTCAGGCTCTAAAAAAGGGGTAGAGCTTGCAGCAGTGAAAGCAAAAGAAGCAGGGGCAAAAAGAGTGCTTCCATTAGACGTGAGCGGTCCATTCCATTCCGCATTAATGAAGCCAGCCGCGGTACAATTGCGAGAAGTATTAGATGAAATTGAGATGAAAGATGCCAGCATCCCAATCGTGGCCAATGTCACTGCAGAACCAATCAGTTCTGCATCAGAGATCAAGGATAAGTTAATTGAACAACTTTATTCCCCTGTCTTATGGGAAGATTCTGTTCGGAAGATGATTGATTTGGGTGTCGATACATTCATAGAAATTGGTTCTGGGAAAGTTCTCTCAGGCTTAATTAAAAAAATTGATAAAACAGTTACAACCTATTCAGTATCCGATGAGGAAAGTGCACAAGCTGTTATGGATGCGCTAAAGGAGGAAAGACTATGAATCTTGAAGGGAAATCAGCTCTTGTAACAGGTGCATCGAGAGGGATTGGCAGAGAAATTGCCCTTGAACTTGCACGTCAAGGAGCAAATGTTGCAGTAAATTTTTCTGGTAGTGAAGCAAAGGCTAATGAGGTTGTTGATGAAATTAAAGCTTTGGGCAGAGAGGCATTTGCTGTAAAATGCGATGTATCAAACACTGAAGAAGTTGCAGCAATGGTTAAGGGGACGATCGACAATTTTGGAAAACTTGATATTCTCGTAAATAATGCTGGAATTACAAAAGATAATTTATTGATGAGAATGAAAGAAGAAGAATGGGACGACGTCATTAATATCAACCTTAAAGGTGTCTTCCTGTGTACAAAAGCGGTAACAAGACAAATGATGAAGCAACGTGTAGGGCGCATTATTAATATTGCATCGGTTGTCGGTGTAAGCGGGAATCCCGGACAGGCAAACTATGTCGCTGCAAAGGCCGGAGTTATTGGTTTAACAAAAACAACTGCTAAAGAACTTGCATCGCGCAATATTACCGTAAATGCGATTGCACCTGGCTTCATCACAACAGATATGACTGATAAATTAACTGAAGAAGTAAAAACAGAAATGTTAAAACAAATTCCGTTAGCAAGATTAGGAGAGCCTAAAGATATCGCTAAAATCACGGCATTCATTGCATCTGACGATTCTGCCTATATGACTGGACAAACATTGCATATAAATGGCGGCATGGTAATGTAGCTAGACAGTAATATAGGTTCAAAATTAATTTTAATAAAATCTTAGTGTATTATTTTGTTGAAATACTCTATAATAGCTTGAGGGGAGGTGAACAGGCATGGCAGAGGTATTAGAACGTGTAACAAAAATCATCGTTGACCGCTTAGGCGTGGATGAATCTCAAGTTAAACTTGAAGCATCATTCAAAGATGATCTTGGTGCTGATTCCCTTGACGTAGTTGAACTAGTTATGGAATTAGAAGATGAGTTCGATATGGAAATTTCTGACGATGACGCTGAAAAAATTAGCACAGTTGGTGACGCTGTTAATTACATACAAAGCATAAAGTAATCGTTAGATTTTATTCACAAAAGCTCCGTTTTCAAACGGAGCTTTATTCTGTAAAATAGAACTTGGCTTCCCGATGTGATGCCAAGTTTCTTTGCGTTTTGCTAAATATTTTTTTTAAACTTATACTTGAGTGGTGTGTAAATTATTTGATGCAAGGTGGAGAAGTTTTTATGCGCAAGAACAATAAGGAAAAAGATTTAAATAACCGCGCAAAAGAAAATCTATTTAAAGATTTTCAAAATACGATTGGTATTAGGCTGGAAAACGAAAAACTATTAAAACAAGCATTTACTCATTCATCTTATGTGAATGAGCATCGCAGAAAGCCTTTTGAAGATAATGAGAGGCTTGAGTTTTTAGGAGATGCCGTTCTTGAGTTAACTGTTTCACAATTCCTTTACAAAAAATATCCTACGATGACAGAGGGAGAATTGACGAAGCTTCGAGCTGCTATTGTATGCGAGCCATCTCTTGTTGCATTTGCCAATGAACTTGACTTTGGAAAATTAGTTTTGTTGGGTAAAGGGGAAGAGATGACAGGTGGACGGGAGCGTCCCGCTCTTCTAGCGGATGTTTTTGAAGCATTCATTGGAGCCCTTTATTTAGACCAAGGAATTGAAACAGTCATTAAATTTCTCGAGAAGGTTGTTTTTCCAAAGATTAATGCTGGTGCTTTTTCTCATGTGATGGATTATAAAAGCCAGTTGCAGGAACTTATTCAACGGGATGGGACAGGCGCGATTGAATATCGTGTTCTTCAAGAAATAGGGCCTGCCCATAATAAAGAATTTGTTTCGAAAGTTTCCTTGAATGGTAAGGAATTAGGTGTAGGAACCGGGAAATCAAAGAAGGAAGCCGAACAACATGCCGCCCAGATGGCTCTCGATATTTTAAAGGAAAAAACAACTTAGAAATGACAAAATGTTTGCAAGTAGTCCAGCTTGCAAGCATAGGGAGGATTAAGAAATGTTTTTAAAACGGTTGGACATTATTGGCTTTAAATCCTTCGCTGATCGTATTGGAGTTGATTTTGTACCGGGAGTAACAGCTGTAGTAGGTCCAAATGGCAGTGGAAAAAGCAATATTACCGATGCTATTCGTTGGGTATTGGGCGAACAGTCGGCTAAATCGCTTAGAGGCAGTAAAATGGAGGATATTATTTTTGGAGGAAGCGATTCCCGTAAACCCCTAAATTTTGCTGAAGTAACTTTAACTTTGGATAATCAGGAGCAAGGCCTGTCACTTGATTATAATGAAGTAAGTGTCACAAGAAGAGTATCCCGTTCTGGTGATAGTGAATTCTTAATTAATAAGCAGCAATGCCGCCTCAAAGATATTGTTGATTTATTCATGGATTCCGGGTTGGGAAGAGAAGCATTTTCAATTATTAGCCAAGGAAAAGTGGAAGAAATCTTAAATAGTAAAGCCGAAGAACGTAGAACCATTTTTGATGAAGCTGCCGGTGTTCTAAAATATAAACAGCGAAAGAAAAAAGCAGAGGTAAAACTGTTTGAAACTCAAGACAATTTAAACCGGGTAAATGACATTTTACATGAGCTCGAAAGCCAAGTTGAACCATTAAAAATCCAGGCATCGATGGCAAAGGATTTTCTAGAGAAGAAAGAGGAACTTGAAAAATTTGAAGTGGCCTTAACAGTATACGAAATTGAGGATCTTCATCAAAAATGGGAAAGTCTTTCCAAACAGTTAAACGAACATCAGGAGGAAGAGCTTCGGCTTTCTTCTGAACTGCAAGTAAAGGAAGCAAAAATAGTTGAAAAAAGAGATCAAATCACCGCGTTCGATGAGTCTATAACAGACCTTCAGAATGTACTCCTCTATGCTACAGAGGAGTTAGAAAAACTGGAAGGCCGAAAAGAAGTCTTAAAAGAACGGAAGAAAAATGCCTCCCAAAATAAAGAGCAGCTTCAAACGAATATCTTAGAATTAACAGATAAAATTACCCAGCTAAAAAATAATCGGGACATACTTGCAGCATCTGCCGAGGACCTTGGGAAGCAAGTAAGCGAATTGCAAACTCAATTAAAAGAAAAACAAGCAAAGCTGCAGTTATTTACCGAAAATATTGAAGACAAAATAGAAGAATTAAAAAGTGAATATATCGAGTGGCTAAACAACCAAGCTGCTGCAAAAAATGAAGTGAAATACATTGAACAGCAGCTTGAACAGCAGGAAAGAAAAAGTTCACGTCTTGATTCTGAGAATGACAAGTTTATCGAGGAACGGGAAATTGCTAAGGTTAAAAAAGCGAATATCCAAACAGCCTTAGAAGATATACAACAAAAGATAGCAGAGCAGGTAGATTCCTTTCGAGAACGGCAGCGAAAGCTGGAGACAACCAAGAATAATTATCAAAAACAAGAAAAGACACTGTACCAGGCTTATCAAATTCTCCAACAGGCAAAGTCAAGAAAAGAAATGCTTGAAGAGCTGGAAGAGGATTACTCAGGCTTTTTTCAAGGGGTAAAAGAAATCCTTAAGGCTAGAGGGAAAAACCTAAAGGGAATTGAAGGAGCGGTTGCCGAGCTTGTGACGGTCCCGAAAGCGTATGAAACGGCATTAGAAACAGCCCTTGGCGGAGCTCTGCAGCATATCATTGTAGATAATGAGCAAAATGGACGGACAGCCATTCAATATTTGAAACAGAATTCATTTGGCCGGGCTACTTTCTTGCCATTGAGTGTCATTAAGGGAAGACCCTTATCAGCAGCTCAGTTAGCTTCTATTCAAAAGCATACATCGTTTGTTGGAACCGCTGTAAGTCTTGTTAAATTTGATCCAAAATATTTGGAGGTCATGAGCAATCTGTTGGGGAATGTAGTCATTACGAGTGACTTAAAAGGTGCCAATGAATTAGCTAAAATTCTACAATATCGCTGTAGGCTGGTCACGTTAGATGGTGATATCGTCAATCCAGGCGGTTCCATGACCGGTGGTGCCATTAAACAAAAAAACTCTTCATTATTAACGCGCAAAGTTGAGCTTGAGGAATTAAAAGATAAGCTTAATTTGATGGAAGAAAAAACAACCCAACTAGAAAAGCTGGTCAAGTCACTAAAAGATGACGTTCAGCTCTCAGAAAAACTACTTGAAGAATTGCGCAAAGATGGCGAAGAATTGAGATTAAATGAACTTTCTTTAAAGGGTGACCTTCGTCAAGCAGAACAAGAAGAAAAAAATATCAACGAACGTTTAGCTATTTATGATTTAGAAAAAGGGCAATTTACTGATGAGAAAACAACTTTATTAAAAAGAAAAAATGAATTAACCCTTTCGATGGAGTCCTATAAAACTTTAATAGCTGAGCTGGAGGCTCAAATAGCGAAACTTACTGAACGTAAGTCGAGTGATTTAACCTCGAAAGAAGCGCTGACAATTGAAATAAGTGATTTGAAAGTAGCATTTGCTTCTAAAAATGAACAGTATATGAGTACACAGGAACGTTATACAAATCTAAAAGCAGATTTTGAAGAGAGTGAACAAAAGCTTTCACTGTTTACAGAAGACTTAAATTTGTTAACCTCGGAAATGACAAATAGTTCGTCTGGAGAGGTACAGTTAGAAACTGCTGCTATTCGAAAACAACAGGATAAAGAAGCCGCGTTACAGTTAATTACGGTTAGACGAGAAGAACGCCTATCCTTAAAATCGGCTTTAGAAGACTTAGAATTGGAAGTCAAGGAATTAAAAAGACTTCACCGCGGAATGACTGTCGTTTTAAAAGACGAGGAAGTGAAAATCAACCGCTTGGATGTCGATCTCGAAAACCGTTTTGCCCGCTTAAGAGAGGAATACCTATTATCGTTTGAAGGTGCAAAAGAACAATATCCATTAAAGATATCCATTGAAGAAGCGCGGAAAAAGGTCAAGCTAATCAAGTTGTCCATTGAAGAACTTGGGAATGTCAATATAGGTGCCATTGAAGAGTATGAGCGTGTCTCCGAACGATACGAGTTCCTTAATGAACAAAAAAACGATCTCCAAGAAGCAAAAGAGACTCTATTCAAGGTAATTGATGAAATGGATGAAGAAATGAAAAAACGCTTTGAACAGACCTTTAATGGGATTCGTGAACATTTTGAACCGGTATTTAGAACACTTTTCGGCGGTGGAAGAGCCGACTTGGTGCTTACCGTACCAGGTGATTTATTAAATACAGGTGTTGAAATTGTTGCGCAGCCACCGGGGAAAAAGCTGCAAAATTTGGGCTTATTATCAGGTGGAGAACGAGCATTAACAGCGATTGCCCTTCTTTTTTCCATATTAAAAGTACGCCCAGTTCCCTTCTGTATCCTTGATGAGGTCGAAGCGGCCTTGGATGAAGCAAATGTCCAGCGCTTCAGCCAATATTTAAAACGATATAGCAAGGAGACGCAATTTATAGTGATTACCCACCGCAAAGGGACCATGGAGGAAGCAGATGTCCTCTACGGGGTAACCATGCAAGAATCAGGCGTTTCAAAACTAGTGTCCGTCCGCTTAGAAGACACAAAAGAGCTTGTTGAATCTTAATATTAGGAAGTGATAATATGAGTTTTTTTAAAAAATTAAAAGAAAAAATCACCAAATCAACGGATGCAGTAACCGAGAAGTTTAAAGAAGGTCTAACGAAAACAAGGGATAATTTCTCAGGTAAAGTAAACGACCTTGTCGCAAGATACCGCAAAGTGGATGAAGATTTCTTCGAAGAATTAGAAGAAATCATGATTCAGGCCGATATCGGCTTTGATACAGTTATGAAACTAATCGATGAGTTGAAAATGGAAGTCAAACGCCGGAACATACAAGATCCTCAGGAAGTCCAAAGTGTCATTTCCGAGAAGTTGGTAGATATCTATAATGCAGGGGAAGAACAATCCTCAAAATTAAATATTCAAGAAAATGGCCTGACCGTCATTTTATTTGTTGGAGTCAACGGGGTTGGAAAAACAACAACCATCGGTAAGCTAAGTTACAAGTTTAAGAATGAAGGAAAGAAAGTACTTTTAGCAGCAGGTGATACCTTCCGTGCCGGAGCGATTGAACAACTGGAAGTCTGGGGCGAGAGAGTCGGTGTTGATGTTATTAAGCAGGCAGAAGGTTCTGACCCTGCCGCAGTTATGTACGATGCCATTCAAGCAGCAAAATCTCGAAAAGCAGATATATTGCTTTGTGATACCGCTGGCCGCTTACAGAACAAAGTGAATTTAATGAAGGAACTTGAAAAGGTCAAGCGAGTCATTGAAAAAGAAATACCCGGGGCTCCACATGAAGTAATATTAGTCCTTGACGCAACAACAGGTCAAAACGCTCTTATCCAGGCAAAAACCTTTAAAGAAGTGACAAATGTCAGCGGAATTGTTCTTTCAAAATTAGATGGTACGGCAAAGGGCGGAATTGTTCTTGCCATCCGTAATGAATTAAAAATCCCGGTAAAATTTGTAGGTTTAGGCGAAAAAATGGATGACCTTCAGGAATTTGACGCGGAAAGATATGTGTATGGATTATTTGCAGATCAAGTGGAAAAAACAGTGTAATGGATGTAAAGGTAGTATCTTGACAGATAATGTCTGACCCTGTAAACTACTTTTGTAAAGGCTTTTCACTTAACATGCTCATTGGAGGGGATTGCATGCTTGAAAAGACGACACGAATGAACTATCTTTATGATTTTTATCATTCGTTGTTAACCCCAAAGCAGCAAAGCTATATGTCTCTCTATTATCTCGATGATTACTCTTTAGGTGAAATAGCTGAAGAGTATGATGTAAGCCGCCAAGCCGTATATGATAATATTAAGCGGACGGCGACAATGCTCGAGGAGTACGAGGAAAAGCTGCTATTATTTCAGAAATTTCAAGAGCGCAGCAAACTTTTAAGAAATGTAAAAGAAATGCTCAATGAGGATCACCCTTCAAAGCAGGCAATGTTAGAAGCCGTTGCTGAGCTGGAGAATTTAGATTAGGAGGCGGCATGAATGGCATTTGAAGGATTAGCCGACCGACTGCAAAATACAATCCAAAAAATCCGTGGAAAAGGGAAAGTTTCAGAAGCGGATGTAAAAGAAATGATGCGTGAAGTACGCCTGGCTTTGCTAGAAGCAGACGTAAACTTCAAGGTTGTTAAAGATTTTGTGAAAAAGGTCAGTGAACGTGCCATTGGGCAGGAAGTACTGAAAAGCTTAACACCCGGTCAGCAGATTATTAAAATCGTTAATGAAGAATTAACGGAATTGATGGGCGGGGAACAAAGCAAAATCGCCGCGTCTAATCGCCCCCCAACCGTTATTATGATGGTTGGCTTACAGGGTGCCGGTAAAACGACAACCTCCGGAAAGCTTGCCAATTTGCTTCGCAAAAAGTATAACCGTAAGCCATTGCTTGTTGCTGCCGATATTTATCGACCGGCTGCAATCAAACAGCTTGAAACACTTGGTAAACAATTAGACATGCCTGTGTTCTCACTTGGTGATCAAGTAAGCCCTGTTGAAATTGCCAAGCAGGCGATTGCCAAAGCAAAAGAAGAACATCATGACTATGTCCTTATTGATACTGCAGGACGACTCCATGTGGATGAAGCATTAATGGGTGAGTTAAAGGACATTAAAGAATTAACAAAACCTGATGAAATCTTCTTAGTCGTCGACGCAATGACGGGTCAAGATGCGGTCAATGTGGCTCAAAGCTTTAATGAGCAGCTCGGCCTAACTGGGGTTGTATTAACCAAGCTAGACGGCGATACTAGGGGTGGTGCGGCACTTTCGATTCGCGCTGTAACGCAAACCCCGATTAAATTTGTCGGTTTAGGCGAGAAATTAGACGCGTTGGAACCTTTTCACCCTGAACGAATGGCATCTAGAATCCTTGGTATGGGTGACGTGCTGACGTTGATCGAGAAGGCCCAGGCTAATGTTGACGAAGAAAAGGCTAAGGAATTAGAACAAAAAATGCGGACAGCTTCTTTTACGCTTGAGGATTTTTTGGATCAGCTTGGCCAGGTTCGTAATTTAGGACCGCTTGATGAACTATTGAAGATGATGCCTGGTGCAAACAAAATTAAAGGGTTAAATAATCTTCAAATCGATGAAAAGCAAATTGCTCATGTTGAGGCAATCATCCGTTCAATGACAATGGCAGAAAAGAATAACCCGGAAATCTTAAACGCCAAACGGAAAAATCGTATTGCCAAAGGCAGCGGTCGTTCTGTAACAGAAGTAAACCGCTTGTTAAAGCAGTTTGAAGATATGAAAAAAATGATGAAACAAATGACTGGTATGCAGCAAAAAGGCAAGAAAAAGGGCGGGTTTAAATTCCCTTTTAAGCCGTTTTAAAATCGAAAAGCGGAAGCGCCCGTTTAGCGGCGTATGGCCTAGAGCACTCCAACTGAGATAAAGGAAACACGGAGAGCGATTGCGATTCGATGTTGACTTATCGTAGGGCGGAGAGCGAAGGCCACTAGCCGTTGGGCGCTGGAGCTAGACAGTCATCTAAGTTCAAATTTTTATCTGTTTATTTAGTTAATTATTGGTAATGCTGTATGTAAAGAAAAAACACTTTACAAACTATAAAAGAATTGATATTATACTATCTTGTGTGAAACTATTCGGAGGTGCTTATTTAAAATGGCAGTAAAAATTCGTTTAAAGCGTATGGGAGCTAACAAAACTCCTTTTTATCGTATCGTAGTAGCAGATTCTCGTTCACCACGTGATGGACGTTACATTGAGGTTGTTGGAACTTATAATCCAGTTACACAACCGGCAAAAGTTGACATCAACGAAGAATTAGCTCTTAAATGGTTACAAGACGGTGCAAAACCATCTGATACAGTTCGTAACCTTTTCTCAAATCAAGGCATCATGGAAAAATTCCATAATGCAAAATTAAGTAAGTAAGAATCGACTATGAAGCAATTAGTCGAAACGATTGTTAAACCTCTTGTTGATTTTCCGGAAGACGTCCGTGTGGATGTTAAGGAAGACGACAGCCGTATCACTTATCAGCTATCTGTTAATAAAACAGATATGGGTAAAGTGATAGGCAAACAGGGGCGTGTTGCAAAGGCCATTAGAACTGTTGTATATGCAGCAGGATCATCACAACAAAAGAAAATATTTCTAGAAATTAGTGAATAGCTTATTGCATCTAGAGGAAAGGGAGGAATTTATTCCTCCCTTTTTTTCATACGATGTGAGGCAAATGGGAGGTATTTCTGTGCAAATTATTCAGACCGTTGTGGTAAAACAAATTCTAACGGAAAATAGCAAAAAAAAATTATTTAATCATTTTGAAGTACAAAAACTCCAGCTGCAAAGAGAAAAAAATCAGCTTCAATTTGAATTGAAACGTATAGATAAAACCAAGAACTTTTCGCCAGGCGCATTGAAGAATCATTATGAAAAAGAATTCAATAAGCGGTCGGAAAAAGAAAAGCTGCTTGAGTTTCAAATCGAACAATTACATATACTCCCATTAGGTAGTGAATTAAAGGAAAAGGAAGTCCAAGCGCTTGTAGAGATAAAGATAGGTGACATATGGAATGAGCAGATTGGGCAACCTACAATTATTATTAAAGATGGAATAATAGAAGATATACGCTAGAGGTGTAAAACAATGGAAAAATGGTTTAATGTCGGGAAAATTGTAAATACACAGGGTATTAAAGGTGAAGTTCGGGTCATATCAAAGACAGATTTCCCTGAGAAACGTTATAAAACAGGAAATGTATTATATTTATTTATGCCGAATTCCAGTTCGCCAATTGAATTAACTGTCAAAAGCCACAGAACCCATAAGAATTTTGAATTACTTAGCTTTGAAGGTTATAACAATATCAATGAAGTAGAAAAGTTTAGAGATGGAATTATAAAAGTTCCTGAGTCCCAGCTAGGGACATTAAAAGAGGATGAATTTTATTACCATGAAGTGATTGGTTGTCTGGTAACTACTATCGACGGAGAAGAACTTGGAAAAGTAACCGAAATCCTCTCTCCTGGTGCCAATGATGTTTGGGTTGTCAAAGGTAAGGGCGGCAAAGATTTACTAATTCCTTATATCCATGATGTAGTCAAGAAAGTAGATGTGAAAGAAAAAGTCGTCCTAATCGATCCTATGGAAGGGTTACTTTCATGATGAGGATTGATATTCTCACATTATTTCCGGAGATGTTTTCCGGGGTACTTGGTCAATCAATTTTGCAAAAGGCTGCTGAGAAATCGGCGGTCTGCTATAACGTTGTTAACTTCCGCGAGTATGCAGATAACAAACATTCTACTGTTGATGATTATCCTTATGGTGGCGGGGCAGGAATGGTCCTAAAACCACAGCCTATCTTTGATGCAGTATCAGATCTTAAGGAAAAAGCAATAAGTAAGAAGCCACGTGTGATTCTTCTTTGTCCGCAAGGTGAACGATATGAGCAGCGGAAAGCAGAGGAGTTAGCACAAGAAGATCATTTGATTTTTATCTGTGGTCATTATGAAGGGTATGACGAACGAATTCGTGAACATGTAGTAACAGATGAAATCTCGATTGGTGATTATGTCTTGACTGGCGGTGAACTTGGTGCGATGGTTGTGGTTGATAGCGTTGTCCGACTACTGCCGGAAGTGCTCGGAAATCAGGAATCACATTTGAAGGACTCTTTCAGCACGGGACTACTTGAACATCCGCACTACACAAGACCAGCTGATTTCCGTGGTCTAAAGGTTCCTGATGTACTAATATCAGGTAATCATAAATTAATAGAAGAATGGCGCACTAAGGAAGCATTACGGCGTACACTGTTAAGACGCCCGGATTTATTGGAGAAAATAGAATTAACAAAGGAACAGGAAAAATGGCTTAAAGAAGTAAAAAAAGAATACGAGTAGTATTGCGCGGTCCTAGCAATTATGTTATGATACTACTTGTGACTTGAACTGATACAAATCAGATTATGGTCCTATAACGATGTTCCGCTGCAATGTATTTAAGAGTTTGATGTGCATGAGCGTCTGTTGGAAGGAGTTGAAAACGATGCAAAAATTGATTGAAGATATCACAAGAGAACAACTTCGTACTGATCTTCCTTCATTCCGTCCCGGTGACACTGTACGTGTACACGTTAAAGTTGTCGAGGGTACTCGTGAGCGTATTCAGTTATTTGAAGGTGTTGTGATTAAGCGTCGTGGTGGTGGAATTAGCGAAACTTTTACAGTTCGTAAAATTTCTTACGGAGTAGGCGTTGAGCGTACTTTCCCAGTACACACACCAAAAATTGCGAAGCTAGAAGTACTTCGTCGCGGTAAAGTTCGCCGTGCTAAGCTTTACTACTTGCGTAACCTTCGTGGTAAAAAAGCAAGAATTAAAGAGATTCGATAATATGAAAAGAAAAAGGGCTTGCTCGGGAGCAGGCTCTTTTTTTATATTTTCGTTTTGCTGCCTTATAACCATAAAATTATGGGGTTTTCAAATTGTTGCTGATTTTTTAACAAATAATTAAAGTTTGATTAAAAAATAGAATCCCATCGTGTTAAATTTGTTGAAGTTATGTAAAATAAGTTTGATAAAACATTTTTTGCAGAGATTGGCGGGGATTGTTATGACAAAAAAGAAAAATGAACTTTGGGAATGGACAAAGGCCCTTTTGATTGCCGTTATTTTAGCTGCGGTTATTCGATACTTTCTTTTTGCACCGATTGTTGTCGATGGATTATCGATGATGCCGACTTTAAAGGATCAGGATCGAATGATTGTAAATAAGTTTAGTTATAATATTGGTGAGCCTAAGCGATTTGATATCATTGTCTTTCATGCACCAGAACAAAAGGATTACATAAAGCGTGTAATTGGACTTCCAGGTGACACCATTGAGTATAAAGATGATACATTATTTGTTAATGGAAAAGCGTATGAAGAGCCGTATTTGGATAAATATAAAAAAGAAGTAGAGGATGGACCGTTAACAGATCCTTTTACCTTGGAAGAAAAAATTGGCCGTAAAACTGTTCCAAAAGGTGAATTATTTGTCATGGGTGACAATCGCCGCTTCAGTAAAGATAGTCGCCATATCGGAACCGTTTCGTTTGATAAAATTATCGGGAAAACAAGTTTCGTATACTGGCCGTTAAATGATGCACATATTGTAACAGTGAAATAGACAGGGCGCTTACGACCTTAAAGGAGGTGGCCAACGATGACGATCCAATGGTTTCCAGGCCATATGGCTAAGGCTCGCAGAGAGGTCACGGAAAAGTTAAAATTAGTAGATATTATATTTGAATTGGTAGATGCGAGGATTCCTTATTCCTCGAGAAATCCGATGATAGATGAAATTATTCAGCATAAGCCTAGACTTGTTTTATTAAATAAGGCTGATATGGCTGATATAGGAGCAACTAGGGAATGGATAGAGTTCTTTGCTAAAAAGGGAATAAAAGCACTTGCGATTAATTCGTTTGCGGGTGAAGGTATGAGAGATATTGCCAACGCTTCTAAGGAAATCTTAAAGGAAAAGTTTGACCGTTTAAGAGCTAGAGGTGTAACTAATCCAAGAGCAATCAGGGCGATGATTGTCGGAATTCCTAACGCAGGTAAATCGACGTTAATTAATCGATTGGCAAAGAAGAATATTGCTAAAACAGGAAATACACCTGGTGTAACTAAGGCCCAGCAATGGATTAAAGTGGGGAAGGAAATGGAACTGCTTGATACCCCTGGGATATTATGGCCAAAATTTGAAGACCAAGAAGTCGGTAAAAAACTTGCGGTCACAGGCGCAATCAAAGATACGTTATTAAATCTTCAGGATCTCACGGTCTATACGCTAAGGTTTTTAGAACGAGAATATCCAGAGCGTTTAAAAGAACGTTACAATCTTGACAGTCTTCCAGAAGATGTGGTCGATATGTTTGACAAAATTGGCGTACTGCGTGGTTGCCTAATGGCAGGTGGTATCGTAAATTATGATAAAGTTGCTGAGTTGGTCATCAAGGAAATAAGGTCAGAAAAATTTGGCCGGGTTACATTTGAACGACCAGCTGATTTTATTGTTGAATAAAGAATATTGACTTCATCAAGCTCTCCAATTGGAGAGCCTATTTTTTTGTCATCCCTCCTTATTGATTTTTAAGTAATAAGGAGAATTTTTGTTATTACAATTTTTTTGTAACTATTACAATTTTATTTTAATATTAGAGAATATATGATACAATCTTGATTGTTAATGTAATTGAAAAACGACTTAACCGATTCTATTTGTAAGTTTACAATTGTAATCGTTTTCAATAGCGGGAGGGGAAAATTTTGAGTGACAGGAATGAACCCGTTTTTAATTTAGCATTTCGAACGGCTGATATGCTAGTGAAAATGTTTGGCAGGCGCTGTGAGGTTGCTGTTCATGATTTTAGTGATTTGAAAAAGTCATTAGTTTATTTAGCGGGTGACGTAACAGGAAGGAAAATTGGCTCGCCAATAACAGATTTAGTTCTAACCGAACTAGCTAAGCCCTTTTCTGAAGTACATGATATTCCTAACTATAAAACACAATCAAGTAAAGGTAATATTATGAAGTCTTCAACGGTCTTTTTACGTGACCATGAGCAGAAGGTGATAGGTGCCCTATGTATGAATTACGATATTTCTCTGTTGATGCAAGTTGGAGGGGAATTAGAAGAGTTTATTAGCTATGATTTGGAACAAACTAAATCTGAAAATTTTTATTCGACTGTCCAAGATGTTATTCAGAATATGGTCGACCAAGTCATTCATGAATTTAAAAAAGCTCCGGGTGGATTCACCCTTGAAGAAAAGATAGAATGTGTTGCTCGATTAGAAGAAAAAGGGGCTTTCTTGATAAAGGGATCGACTGAGTACTTGGCTACCGTATTAGGTGTGTCAAAGTTTACAATCTACAATTACCTTCAAAAAATCCGAACACACAATGAATACCAAATTGACGAGATTTCAAAAATAAGGGAAAAAAGGTAACGGTTGGAATACTACCAAGATTTATCGCTAGTTACTTCGTAGCATTCCTAGTAAAATTGATTAAAAAGACCTTATTATTATGGAAATCATAAATATTGAAGAAAAAAAGGAGCCGTTATACATGAAATATCGATCCGCTTTTGATATTATCGGTCCAGTTATGATTGGGCCGTCAAGTTCTCATACAGCAGGTGCAGCAAGAATTGGCAGGGTGGCAAGGACCTTGTTCGGAAGATTACCAAAGAAAGCCATAATCTCATTATATGGTTCATTTGCAAAAACCTATAAGGGACACGGAACAGACTTTGCTATTGTCGCAGGGCTGTTAGATTTTGATACAAAGGATGAACGATTGCCTAAAGCTTTGGAAATCGCAAATGAAATGGGATTAGCGATTGAATTTCGAACGGAAGATGCAGTAGTGGATCATCCAAATACGGTAAAAATCAACTTATATGATGAGGTAAACGACCTTGAAATGGTGGGGATTTCTATTGGCGGTGGAACCATTGAAATTACAGAATTAAATTCTTTCCCGTTAAAGTTATCGGGCGAACATCCTGCCATTTTGGTTGTTCATCAAGACCGCTTTGGTATCATTTCTGCGGTAACCAATGTTTTATCATCCTATGAGATTAATATCGGCCATATGGAGGTTTCGAGGTTAGAAAAAGGTGAAATGGCTTTAATGGTTATTGAAGTCGACCAGAGAATTGAAGATATAGTTATTGAGGAATTAACAAATCTTTCAAATGTATCGCAAATCATTCGTATGGTTGTTTAGATAAATTGAGCACACATCAGGGGGAATATTCATGTTTCGAAATGTAGCAGAACTTGTACAACTTGCAGAAAGCAATCAAGTAAAAATTGCTGAAATCATGATTCGTCAAGAAATAGAAGTTTCAGGTCTTAGTAGAGAAGAAGTAATTGGAAAAATGGATAATAATTTAACAATCATGGAACAAGCAGTGGAAAGAGGTCTAAAGGGTGTGCATTCCCATACAGGCCTAACCGGTGGAGACGCTGTTCTGCTTCAAAACTATATTAAAAGCGGCAAGGCCCTAGGCGGGACAGTTTTATTAGATGCGGTCAGTAAAGCGGTAGCAACCAATGAAGTTAATGCCGCAATGGGAGTAATCTGTGCTACTCCAACAGCTGGTTCAGCAGGTGTTGTACCTGGTACATTATTTGCAGTAAAAGAAAAGTTAAATCCAACCAGAGAAGAAATGATCGAATTTTTATTTACCTCAGCAGCGTTTGGTTTTGTTGTCGCTAATAATGCCTCTATTTCCGGTGCGGCAGGCGGGTGTCAAGCAGAGGTAGGCTCAGCAAGTGGAATGGCAGCTGCTGCAATTGTAGAACTAGCTGGCGGCTCACCAAAGCAAGCTGCAGAAGCGATGGCAATTACACTAAAGAATATGCTGGGATTGGTATGTGACCCTGTAGCAGGCCTTGTGGAAGTTCCTTGTGTGAAACGAAATGCAATGGGCGCATCCAATGCCATTACTGCAGCCGATATGGCACTAGCTGGCATTACAAGCAGAATCCCCTGTGATGAGGTCATTCATGCGATGTTCCTAATTGGCCAATCCATGCCATCTTCTTTAAGGGAAACGGCAGAGGGTGGACTTGCAGCAACTCCGACAGGAAGAAGACTGGAACAGGAAATCTTTGGCGAAAGTAAAACCTTTAAGCTAAAAGACCTAGTGTTATCGTAACCATAGGAGATAAAATGAAGCTATTAACCATTACAGAGATAGAACAGCAATTAGAAAACGTCGTACAAGAAAATGATCCGTTCTTGTTGGGCATCCTTCATGATGAGCGAAAGGGTGTCCAACAGCTTGTACATAAATGGAAAAAGAAATTGGCAGAAAATCAACGATTAAAAGAAAAGTTTGTTGAAATGAGTTCATATGAGCTTAAAGGGCACAATAGAGGATATGAATTAATTGCGGGTGTCGATGAAGTAGGGAGAGGTCCGCTAGCTGGTCCAGTAGTGGCTGCAGCTGTTATTTTACCAAAAGACTTTTTTTTAGCAGGGATAGATGACTCTAAGAAGCTATCTGAAAAAAAACGTCTGGAGTTCGATGAAATCATTCGTAAGGAGGCAATTGCCTATAGCATCTCGATGATTCATGCGAAGGAAATTGATGAAATGAATATTTATGAAGCGACCAAAAAAGCAATGAATGCTGCTATTGTTTCATTAGAGCCAAAACCAGATTTATTGCTGATTGACGCAATGAAACTTGATATTCCGTTTCCCTCTGAATCTATTATCAAAGGTGATGCCAAAAGTATCTCAATCGCAGCTGCCTCGATTGTCGCAAAAGTGGCAAGAGATCATTTGATGAAAGAACTATCACAAACCTATCCAGTCTATGGATTTCAGCAAAACATGGGTTACGGAACAAAAGAACATATCGAGGCGATCCATAAGCATGGCATAACCTCCTATCACAGAAAAAGCTTCGCACCAGTCAAGGATTATATTTAAATCCCGATAATAAAAATCAGGCAGTGCCTGCTTTTTTTATTATTGTAGAAAACAAATTGTACCAATTAAGGAGTCGATTTCCTTGATTTATTAGAATTAAGTGATTGACTATTCCGAATATTTTAAAGATGTATATAATTTTTTAGCATAATGGTAGACAAGGTATCTGTCATTATATAAAATGAAAACGGAGTCAGTTTTTAGAAGAGTTTGAATAGGAGGATGGGAAATGAATATCCATGAGTATCAAGGGAAAGAGATCCTCAGAAAATACGGGGTTGCAGTTCCGAATGGGAAAGTAGCATTCACTGTAGAAGAAGCAGTAGAAGCAGCAAAAGAACTAGGCACACAGGTTTGTGTGGTAAAAGCACAAATTCATGCTGGTGGACGGGGGAAAGCCGGTGGTGTTAAAGTTGCGAAAAACCTTGATGAGGTTCGTACATATGCAAGCGAAATCCTCGGTAAAACACTTGTAACACACCAAACAGGTCCTGAAGGAAAAGAAGTCAAGCGCCTCCTTATCGAAGAAGGTTGTGACATCAAAAAAGAGTATTATGTTGGTTTAGTTTTAGACCGTGCTACGTCACGTGTTGTTTTAATGGCGTCAGAAGAAGGCGGAACAGAAATCGAAGAGGTTGCTGAAAAAACTCCGGAGAAAATTTTTAAAGAAGAAATTGACCCGGTCGTCGGATTACAACCATTCCAGGCACGCCGAATTGCGTTCAATATTAATATTCCAAAAGAATTAATTAATCAGGCCGTAAAATTTATGACAGCCTTGTATAGCGCCTACATCGAAAAAGATTGTTCAATTGCAGAAATTAACCCGCTCGTAGTTACAGGTGACGGAAAAGTAATGGCCCTGGATGCAAAATTGAACTTTGACTCAAATGCCCTTTATCGTCAGAAGGATGTTTTAGAGTATCGTGACCTTGAAGAAGAGGATGCAAAGGAGATCGAAGCATCTAAATATGATTTAAGCTACGTTGCTTTAGATGGAAATATTGGCTGTATGGTTAACGGTGCTGGACTTGCTATGTCAACGATGGATATTATCAAACATTACAGCGGAGATCCCGCTAACTTCCTTGATGTTGGTGGCGGTGCGACAGCTGAAAAGGTTACAGAAGCATTCAAAATTATCCTTTCTGATCCAAACGTAAAAGGTATTTTCGTCAATATCTTTGGTGGAATCATGAAGTGTGATGTTATTGCTGAGGGGATTGTAGAAGCAGCTAAGCAAGTTGGGCTAAGTGTTCCATTAGTTGTTCGCTTAGAAGGAACTAATGTTGACTTAGGTAAGAAAATTCTTTCAGAGTCAAGCGTAGACATAATTGCTGCTGAATCCATGGCTGACGGCGCACAAAAAATCGTTTCATTAGTGAAATAGGATCGAAGAAAGGGGAATTAACGTGAGCGTTTTTATTAATAAAAATACAAAGGTTATTGTTCAAGGGATTACAGGTTCAACTGCCCTGTTTCATACAAAGCAAATGCTTGAATATGGTACACAAATTGTTGGCGGTACCTCACCAGGAAAAGGCGGTATGGAAGTAGAAGGTGTACCTGTTTTTAACACGGTTAAAGATGCTGTCAGCACAACTGGTGCTACTGCATCCGTTATTTACGTACCTGCACCATTTGCAGCTGATGCGATTATTGAAGCAGTTGATGCGGAATTAGATCTTGCTATTTGCATTACTGAACATATTCCAGTTTTGGATATGGTTAAAGTTAAACGTTATATGGAAGGCAAAAAGACCCGCTTGGTTGGCCCGAATTGCCCAGGTGTTATTACTCCTGATGAGTGTAAAATCGGCATCATGCCTGGTTATATCCATACAAAAGGCCATGTAGGTGTTGTATCTCGCTCCGGAACATTAACATACGAAGCGGTGCACCAATTAACTCAGGCCGGACTTGGCCAAAGTACTGCAGTTGGTATTGGCGGCGACCCTGTGAACGGAACAAACTTCATCGATGTATTAAAAGCATTTAATGAAGATCCTGAAACCTATGCGGTAATCATGATTGGTGAGATCGGCGGTACTGCTGAAGAAGAAGCAGCAGAATGGGTTAAAGCAAACATGACCAAGCCAGTTGTTGGCTTCATCGGCGGACGTACAGCGCCTCCAGGGAAACGTATGGGTCACGCAGGTGCAATTATTTCTGGTGGTAAAGGAACAGCAGATGAAAAAATCCGCGTAATGAACGAATGCGGTATTAAAGTTGCTGACACTCCATCTGTAATGGGTGAAACATTAATTGAAGTTTTAAAAGAACAAGGTCTTTACGAAAAGTGTAAAACACACTAATAAATGTGCAACTAGATATTATCGAATAGTCCCTCATAATTGAGGGGCTATTTATACTATTTCTATATCTTAAGGAGGAAAAATATTCACATGGATGAATTCAAAGAAAGACTTATTTCCTTGCTGCATTATCCCGATATATCTTGGAATACTGTTTTGCAAGTTTTAAAAAAAGACCCGACATTGCGAAATATATATCAGTTACAAAAGCAACCTCCACAGCAAACCTTCTTGTTTCCGCCACTGGTAACCAACAACCCTTCAGAAAAGCCTTCAAATATACCACTTCATCCTGACATTATCCGTGATCAAATTCGTCAATATAAAACAAACGAAATTACAGTCATTACAATTATTGATAAGGAATATCCGCCATTATTGAAAGAAATTTACCAGCCACCATGGGCGTTGTTTATCAAAGGGGATCTCTCGCTTCTTGAAACTGTCCCAAAACTCGCGGTGGTTGGTTCACGTCAAGCGACCCAATATGGGAAAAATGCAATCCGGTCAATTTTCCCTGGTTTAGTTGACAAAGGTGTTCTCATTGTGAGTGGGTTAGCAAGGGGAATTGATGCCCTTGCCCATGAATATGCGATAAAAAATGGCGGGAGGACAATTGCAGTGATTGCAGGTGGTTTCTATCATATCTATCCAAAGGAAAATATGAGTTTAGCTTTAGAAATGATGAAAAACCAGCTAGTTCTTTCCGAATATCCTCCGGATACAAAGCCGCTTAGATGGCATTTTCCGTCCAGAAATCGAATTATTAGCGGCTTGTCCCAGGGGACACTTATAATAGAAGCAAAACGAAAAAGCGGATCATTAATCACAGCGAATTTTGCAGTAAATGAGGGTAGAGAGGTATTTTCCTTACCTGGGAATATTTTTAATCCATATTCCATCGGTACAAATGAATTAATCCAACAAGGTGCTAAACTTGTAACAAGTGCAGAGGATATTTTAGAGGAAATTAGATAAGAATCTAAGTTATCTAAAGAAAATTTGCTTAAAAAAGTTGTGAATTTTAAAGGTTTTTATGAATTAATGGAGAATTTACCTAAAAAAGGTTGCATTATTTTCTAATTTGTTATACATTTTCCAACAGATGTTCGAAAAAGGAATATTAGGAAATAGAATAAATAATAAATAAATTAATATATAATGAAAAACTTGGGATAGGGCAGTTTTGTAAAGTATTTTCTCCGGTCAAATTAGGTAAAACTGAAATTAGGAAAGCTTCACAAATGAAAAGCTTCTTAGAAACAGACATTTGCTAGATTCGGGGCACTTCTACGCTTTCCCTCTTAAGGAGGATTTTTAAATGGCAGATTTTCTTGTAATCGTTGAATCGCCGGCAAAAGCAAAAACGATTGAACGATATTTAGGGAATAAATATAAAGTTAAAGCATCGATGGGTCATATTCGCGATTTGCCACGTAGCCAAATGGGGGTCAATGTAGAAAATAGTTATGAACCAAAATATATTACCATTCGCGGAAAAGGCCCCGTATTAAAGGAATTAAAAGCAGCAGCAAAAAAAGCAAAAAAAATCTATCTCGCGGCTGACCCGGATCGCGAAGGGGAAGCTATTGCTTGGCATTTAGCCCATAGTTTATCTGTTGATATTAATTCAGATTGCCGTGTCGTTTTTAATGAAATCACAAAAGATGCAATAAAAGAGTCATTTAAACATCCTCGTCCAATCAATATGGATTTAGTGGATGCTCAGCAAGCTCGGAGAATCCTTGACAGACTTGTTGGTTATAATATCAGCCCGCTGCTATGGAAAAAGGTCAAGAAAGGGTTAAGTGCAGGTCGGGTCCAATCTGTTGCTGTTCGTTTAATTATTGATAGAGAGAATGAAATTAAAGCCTTTGTCCCAGAAGAATACTGGACGATAGATGGGGAATTTTTAAAGGGGAAAGATCATTTTAGCGCACAATATTTTTCATTAGCAGACAAGGAAAAATTTGAATTAAAATCTGAACAAGATGTCCAAACGATTTTAAAGCAAATGAATGAAAATAAATTCAAAGTTGTAGCTGTTACCAAAAAGGAACGAAAGAGAAATCCGGCACCGCCCTTTATTACCTCTTCCTTGCAGCAAGAAGCAGCCAGAAAACTAAATTTCCGAGCAAAGAAAACGATGATGCTGGCACAGCAGCTTTATGAAGGAATTGAGCTTGGCAAAGAGGGAACGGTTGGTCTCATTACCTATATGAGAACGGATTCTACAAGGATTTCTGAAGTTGCTCAAACGGAAGCGGCTAATTACATCTCCTCTGAATATGGGAAAGATTATTTAAAAGAGGAACAAAGAAAAGAGAAAAAGCAGGCAAATTCTCAAGATGCCCATGAAGCGATTCGTCCAACCAGTACTTTAAGGGATCCTAATAGTCTAAAGTCATTTTTATCGAGAGACCAATTCCGCTTATATAAATTAATCTGGGATCGGTTTTTAGCTAGTCAAATGGCTCAGGCTGTTATGGATACAATGAGTGTAGATTTACAAAATGGCAACATTCTATTCCGTGCCAATGGTTCAAAAATTAAGTTTCCCGGCTTTATGAAACTTTACGTTGAAGGGTCAGATGACCAGGTAGATGAAAAGGACAAAATGCTTCCAGCCCTTAAAGAAGGAGATGAAGTGTTTAAGAAGGACATCGAGCCGAAGCAGCATTTCACGCAGCCACCGCCAAGGTATACAGAGGCAAGGCTGGTTAAGACGCTAGAGGAGCTGGGGATTGGCCGTCCGTCAACTTATGCACCTACCCTTGATACAATACAAAAACGGGGCTATGTATCACTTGATAATAAAAGATTTGTTCCATCCGAACTTGGTGAAATTATTGATGAGTTGATTTTAGAGTTTTTCCCCGATATAGTAGATGTCGAATTTACAGCTAAGATGGAACAAGGTTTAGATAATATCGAGGATGGAAAGGTTCCCTGGGTCCATATTATCGATGAGTTTTATCAAGACTTTGATATTCATTTGAAAAAAGCAGAGGAAGAAATGCAATTTGTTGAAATTAAAGATGAGCCAGCGGGTGAAGATTGTGAAAATTGCGGGCACCCAATGGTCTTCAAAATGGGCCGATATGGTAAATTTATGGCATGCAGCAATTTTCCTGATTGCCGAAATACTAAACCAATTGTTAAAGAAATCGGTGTTACCTGCCCAAGCTGTAAAGAGGGTCAAATTATTGAGCGGAAAAGCAAGAAGAAGCGACTGTTCTACGGGTGTACCAAATATCCTGAGTGTGAATTTATCTCGTGGGATAAACCACTGCCAAGGGAATGCCCTAAGTGTGAGGGGCTGCTCGTAGAAAAGAAATTAAAAAAAGGTGTTCAAGTTCAATGTGTTAAGTGTGATTACAAGGAAGAGCCGCAAAGTTAAGGGGAGAGTGGACAAAGTCCACTCTTTTCATTTTGCAAAATAACTTTAAATAAACCTTTCCGAAATACTTAAAACTTTTTTCTTTCTTATTCGTATAGTACAATGCAAGATGGACTTAAATGTGGGAAGAGTATTGATAGGTACATACACATCCCTTGATAGATTAAACAAAGGTTAAAATAAGGAGGTTACTAAATGAAAGACACAACTATAAATGTTATCGGTGCTGGATTGGCAGGAAGTGAAGCAGCGTGGCAGATTGCCAAGCGCGGAGTTAAGGTACGCTTATATGAGATGAGACCGGTGAGACAAACACCTGCACATCATACAGATAAATTTGCCGAATTGGTTTGCAGTAATTCTTTACGGGCAAATACATTAACGAATGCAGTAGGCGTGTTAAAGGAAGAAATGCGAAAGCTTGATTCTGTTATTATTGCTGCTGCGGATGCCTGCTCTGTTCCTGCTGGAGGTGCGTTAGCGGTTGATCGCCATGAGTTTGCTGCGAAAGTAACAGACTTGGTTAAAAATCATGAAAATGTTACGGTCATAAATGAAGAGGTAACTGAAATTCCTGAGGGAACAACTATAATTGCAACAGGGCCATTGACAAGCCCGGATCTATCAGAACAGCTCAAAGGTTTGACAGGTGAGGATTACCTTTATTTTTACGATGCTGCGGCGCCAATTCTAGAAAAAGATAGCATTGATATGGATAAAGTTTATTTAAAATCCCGTTATGATAAAGGGGAAGCAGCCTATCTTAACTGCCCGATGACTGAAGAAGAGTTTAATCGTTTTTATGATGGACTGATATCTGCTGAAACAGTCCCTGTAAAGGAATTTGAAAAAGAAGTCTTTTTTGAAGGGTGCATGCCAATTGAAGTGATGGCATCAAGGGGAAAGAAAACCATGCTTTTCGGACCGTTAAAGCCAGTTGGCTTAGAGGACCCGAAAACAGGAAAAAGGCCATTTGCTGTTGTACAACTTCGTCAAGACGATGCTGCTGGAACTCTTTTTAATATTGTCGGTTTTCAGACACATTTAAAGTGGGGTGCTCAAAAAGAAGTAATACAATTAATACCTGGGCTAGAAAATGCAGAAATTATCCGTTATGGTGTCATGCACCGTAATACGTTTATCAATTCGCCCAAGGTGTTAAATGCAACATATCAATTCCGTAATCGGGAAAATTTGTTTTTTGCTGGTCAGATGACTGGGGTAGAAGGTTACGTAGAATCTGCTGCTAGCGGATTAGTCGCTGGTATAAATGCAGCGCGTCTAATACAAGGAAATGAGCCGCTTGAATTTCCTGCAGAGACTGCGATTGGAAGCATGGCCCGGTATATTACAACTACAAACGCTAAAAATTTTCAACCAATGAATGCAAACTTTGGTTTATTTCCGGAGCTGGCGGTAAGAATTAAAGGAAAGCAAGAAAGAAATTTAGAACATGCAAATAGAGCACTAGAAACAATTCAGAACTTTGTGAAAGTTTTGTAAAGTTTATTGCAAGGGCATTGGAAGTATGTTACGATTTAGTAGCCCTTGCGAGGTGAATATTATGACAAATGTGAATGTTTTTTTAAAATTAACTAATGAGTATTTACAAATAGAAATTAATTACTCAAAATAAACTATTGAACATTATCAACATGATATCAGTAAAATTTCTTTATAAACTTTCATGTAAAAAGTCCTTTCACAGGTTACATACTTTATCTGCGAGGAAATGTGAATATATATCACTCCAAAGGGAGGCTCATCTTAATGAACCAATTTCATGCAACAACAATTTTTGCAATCCATCATAATGGTGAATATTCAATGTCTGGTGATGGACAAGTGACATTTGGTAATGCGGTAGTGATGAAGCACACAGCAAGAAAAGTAAGAAAGATATTTAATGGAAAGGTATTAGCCGGTTTTGCTGGTTCTGTTGCGGATGCGTTTACTCTTTTCGAACTGTTCGAGGGGAAATTAGAAGAATTTAACGGTAACCTTCAAAGAGCTGCTGTAGAGCTTGCCAAAGAGTGGAGAAGTGATAAAGTGCTCCGAAAGCTTGAAGCGATGCTTATTGTTATGAATCATGAATATTTGCTGCTTGTATCAGGAACGGGTGAAGTCATCGAACCTGACGATGGGATTCTTGCGATTGGTTCAGGTGGAAACTATGCATTATCCGCAGGACGTGCTTTAAAGAAATATTCTGGAGACCACTTATCTGCCAAGGAAATTGCGAAAGCTTCTTTAGAAATAGCAGCAGAAATATGTGTATATACAAACCATAACATTATTGTTGAAGAGCTATAACCGGAAGGAGACTAATTATCATGGGAAGAACAACAAACTTAACCCCTCGTCAAATTGTTGAAAAACTTGATCAATATATCATTGGACAAAAAGATGCTAAGAAAGCAGTAGCTGTTGCTTTAAGGAATCGTTACAGAAGAGGTTTATTGAACGAGAAGCTTAGGGATGAGGTTATCCCCAAAAATATTTTGATGATTGGTCCGACTGGGGTTGGGAAAACCGAAATTGCCAGAAGGATTGCAAAAATAGTTGGTGCCCCTTTTATTAAAGTAGAAGCAACGAAATTTACTGAAGTTGGCTATGTTGGACGCGATGTAGAATCCATGGTTAGAGATCTTGCTGAAACCTCTGTTCGCTTAGTAAAAGAGGAGCGGATGCAAAATGTTAAGGAACGTGCCGAAGAGAATGCTAATAGCAGGCTAGTCGATTTGCTTGTTCCATCAGCAAAAAAAGCTAATAACTATAAAAATCCCCTTGAAATGTTATTTGGCGGAGGGAATACATCTACCGAACCAGAAACAAATCAAGAAGATTATTCGATTACTGAAAAACGGAAAATTGTTAAAGAAAAATTATCCCTTGGTCAGCTCGAGGATGAAATTGTTACCGTTGAAGTAGATGAGCAGGCACCCTCTATGTTTGATATGCTTCAGGGCTCAGGGATTGAGCAAATGGGAATGAATATGCAGGATGCTTTAAGCAGCTTTATGCCGAAAAAACGTAAAAAGCGTAAATTGACTGTACGTGAAGCTCGCAAGGTGTTGACGAATGAAGAAGCTTCTAAGCTTATTGATATGGATGAAGTAAATTCTGAAGCCATTTATCGTGCTGAACAAGCTGGAATTATTTTTATCGATGAAATTGATAAAATTGCTAGTAAAAATTCAGGAGGCTCTTCTGCAGATGTATCCAGAGAAGGGGTTCAACGAGATATTCTGCCTATCGTAGAAGGGTCAACAGTGGTGACCAAATATGGTTCAATAAAAACTGACCATGTTTTATTTATCGCTGCCGGAGCATTTCACATGGCGAAACCTTCAGATTTAATCCCGGAACTTCAGGGCCGCTTCCCGATTCGAGTTGAATTGACTAAGCTAACTGTGGATGACTTCTTCAGGATTCTAATCGAACCAGATAATGCGCTCATTAAACAATATCAAGCATTATTGGAAACAGAAGGTATACAAATTGAATTTTCTGACGATGCTATTCGTAGAATTGCAGAAGTTGCGTTTGAAGTGAATCAAAACACTGATAATATTGGTGCAAGACGACTTCATACGATTCTCGAAAAGCTTTTAGAAGACTTATCTTTTGAAGCTCCGGATATTTCTATGGAGAAGATTGATATTACTCCAAAATATGTAGACGATAAACTTGGGGCAATTTCAAAAAATAAAGATTTAAGTCAGTTTATCTTATAAAATTAATTTAAAATTTAATAATGGTTGCAGCTAATTAGGAGGAAGAAACAGATGGATTTACTTACAAAAACTAGAAGAATTAACGTATTATTGCAAAAGGCGGCAGGTAAACCAGTTAACTTTAAGGAAATGTCCGAAACATTAAGTGAAACAATTGAAGCAAATGTGTACATTGTAAGCCGTCGCGGTAAACTTCTTGGGTTTTCAATTTATCAGCAAATTGAAAACGAAAGAATGAAAAAGATGTTTGAGGATCGTCAATTCCCTGAGGAATATACAAATAGTTTATTTAATATTCAAGTAACTTCATCAAACCTTGATATTGAAAGCCAATATACAGCTTTTCCAGTAGAAAATGGAGAACTATTTAAAGAAGGGTTAACTACGATTGTTCCGATTATTGGCGGTGGGGAACGTCTTGGTACCTTAATCCTTGCAAGATTACAAGAAAAATTCCACGACGATGATTTAATTCTTGGGGAATATGGGGCAACAGTTGTAGGGATGGAAATTTTACGTGAAAAGTCAGAAGAAATCGAAGAAGAAGCTAGAAGCAAAGCGGTAGTACAAATGGCGATTAGTTCATTATCTTATAGTGAACTTGAAGCAATCGAGCATATTTTTGAAGAGCTTAATGGTCGTGAAGGATTATTAGTAGCTTCAAAAATAGCTGATCGTGTTGGAATAACTCGATCAGTAATTGTTAACGCACTGAGAAAGCTTGAAAGTGCAGGGGTCATTGAATCACGTTCCCTAGGTATGAAAGGAACATATATTAAGGTCTTAAATGATAAGTTTCTGATGGAATTGGATAAATTAAGATCAAATTAATAAAAACTAATCCCCAGTATTCTGGGGATTTTGTTTTTTATTAAACTAATGCTTGATTGTTAGAATTAGATATGCTATATTATTTCATGGTGTTAATACACACGCTCATTGATCCAAACAGATGGTGCTGCCTTAAAAACAGTTTCTGTTTAGAAATGAAGTGAGCGGAGGAAAACAAACCATTAGGAGGAAAAAACATGTCAGTCATTTCTATGAAGCAATTGCTTGAAGCTGGTGTACACTTTGGTCACCAAACACGCCGTTGGAACCCGAAAATGAAGAAATATATCTTCACAGAGCGTAACGGTATCTATATCATTGACCTACAAAAAACAGTTAAAAAGGTTGAAGAAGCTTATAACTGGGTGAAGGAACTTGCTGGTAACGGCGGAACAGTTCTTTTTGTTGGTACAAAGAAACAAGCTCAAGATTCAGTTAAAGAAGAAGCAGGCCGTTCAGGTATGTACTATGTTAACCAACGTTGGTTAGGTGGTACATTAACAAACTTTGAAACCATTCAAAAGCGTATTGGCCGCTTAAAAGATATTGAGAGAATGTCTGAAGACGGTACTTTTGAAGTTTTACCTAAAAAAGAGGTTGTTCAATTAAAGAAACAACAAGAACGTCTTGAGAAATTCTTAGGCGGAATTAAAGATATGAAACAACTTCCAGATGCACTTTTCATTATTGACCCTCGTAAAGAGCGTATCGCAGTTGCAGAAGCTAAGAAATTGAACATTCCTATCGTAGGTATTGTTGATACAAACTGTGATCCAGACGAAATCGATGTAGTTATTCCTGCGAATGACGATGCGATTCGTGCGGTTAAGCTTTTAACAGGTAAAATGGCAGATGCTATCCTTGAAGCGAAACAAGGCGAAGAAGTTCAAGTTCAAGCTTAATTAAAAATAAAGGTGATAAGAGGGAGACCCTTTATCACCTTTTTTTAAAGAAGGTTTTTATTAAAAGTTTTATATTAGCTGTCATTGGCTAAGATATGGATACATAGTAAAATAAAGGAGGAATTTACATTATGGCAATTACTGCTCAAATGGTAAAAGAATTACGTGAAAAAACTGGTGCTGGTATGTTAGATTGCAAAAAGGCCCTTACTGAAACTGATGGGGATATGGAAAAAGCAATTGATTTCTTACGCGAAAAAGGGATTGCATCTGCTGCTAAGAAAGGCGACCGTATCGCTGCAGAAGGTTTAACTTATGTTGTAACTGAAGGAAACGATGCAGTTATCCTAGAAGTAAACTCTGAAACTGACTTTGTTGCGAAAAACGAAGCTTTCCAAGCGCTTGTTAAAGATTTAGCTACACATCTTTTAAACAACAAGCCTGCATCTGTTGAAGAAGCATCCACTCAAACAATGGAAAATGGTGCTACAGTAGCAGACCATATCAATGCTTCAATTGCAAAGATTGGTGAAAAATTAACACTTCGTCGTTTTACAGTATTATCAAAAACAGACAATGATGCATTTGGCGCTTACATTCATATGGGTGGACGCATTTCTGTATTATCGGTTCTTGAAGGTACAACTGAAACTGACGCTGCAAAAGATGTTTCCATGCATATTGCTGCACTTAAGCCAAAATATGTTTCACGTGATGAAGTTTCTCAAGAAGAAGTAGAGCATGAGCGTCAAGTATTAACACAACAAGCTCTTAACGAAGGCAAGCCTGCAAAAATCGTTGAAAAAATGGTTGAAGGCCGTCTTGGAAAATATTTTGAAGATGTTTGTGTACTTGATCAAACTTTCGTTAAAAACCCTGATCAAAAAGTACGTCAATTTGTTGAGTCTAAAGGTGCTACAATCCGTGAATTCGTTCGTTACGAAGTAGGAGAAGGTATCGAAAAACGCGAAGACAATTTTGCTGAAGAAGTTATGAATCAAATTAAAAAATAATTTATAACTTTTCTTGAGTTTAAAATAATTCGTTTTAAGGGAATGTTAATGAAATAAGTTTTTAAATAGGGGACACGGTGTGTTCCCTTTTTTAAAAAGAATTACATACATAAATGGAGGTTTATATGAGCGGTCCTAAGTACAAACGCGTGGTATTAAAGTTGAGCGGAGAAGCACTTGCAGGTGAATCAAGCTTTGGAATTAAACCTTCAGTAATCAAATCGATTGCTATTCAGGTAAAGGAAATCGCAGAGCTTGGTGTAGAAGTAGCTGTCGTTGTTGGCGGCGGTAACATTTGGCGCGGTAAAATAGGCAGTGAAATGGGGATGGACCGGGCAACAGCTGATTATATGGGGATGCTTGCAACGGTTATGAATTCATTAGCACTGCAAGACAGTTTGGAACACTTAGGGATTGAATCACGGGTGCAAACTTCTATTGAAATGCGCCAGGTAGCAGAGCCTTATATTAGACGACGTGCAATTAGGCATTTAGAGAAAAACCGTGTCGTTATTTTTGCGGCTGGTACAGGGAATCCATATTTTTCAACGGATACAACAGCAGCTCTACGTGCAGCAGAAATCGATGCTGAGGTCATCTTAATGGCGAAAAATAATGTTGACGGAGTATACTCTGCAGACCCTCGTATAGATGAAACTGCTACAAAATATGAAGATTTATCATTCTTAGATGTTCTTAAAGAAGGATTAGCAGTCATGGACTCTACTGCTTCCTCTTTATGTATGGACAATGATATTCCGTTGATTGTATTCTCAATCATGGAACAAGGTAATATTAAACGAGCAGTTATGGGAGAGAAAATAGGAACAATTGTGAGGGGGAAACATTAATGCCAAAACAAGTCATTTCTACCATTAAAGAACGTATGACAAAAGCGATTCAGTCATATTCACGTGAGCTTGCCAGCATCAGAGCGGGAAGAGCGAGCGCTTCGTTGTTGGACAGAATTACAATTGATTACTATGGTGCTCCGACTCCTGTCAATCAAATGGCTGGTATTTCAACACCTGAAGCAAGGCTTATTGTTATTCAACCATATGATAAATCAACGCTTGGGGATATTGAAAAAGCAATTCTGAAATCTGATTTAGGTCTAAATCCGACCAATGACGGGATGGTAATCCGCCTGTCAATTCCACAGTTGACTGAGGAGCGCCGCAAGGAGTTAGTGAAATTAGTCAAAAAGGAATCAGAAGAAGCCAAAGTAGCGATCCGTAATATTCGTCGAGATGGGAATGACGAATTAAAGAAGCTCGAGAAGAATGGTGAAATTACAGAAGATGGTCTTCGCGGACATTCTGAAGATATGCAAAAACTAACTGATGAATATATTAGCAAAATTGATCAAATCACTAAAGAGAAAGAAAAGGAAATTTTGGAAGTATAATTATTAAATAAGAACCCTCTTTTTAGGGGGTTTTTCACTATTTTATTAGGAATTTTAAGAGTTTTAATTGTCCACTGAAAGTTGTCTGAATATAATTCTTAATTCCTGCTATTTTACATAAGTTAATTATTAGAGATATCTTTTTGCTTTTTTGGTATGATAAAAACATGCTACCCCGAAATGTCCATTACATAACAACACACATGCTTCAATGGATTTGATCGATGATTTATTTTCGGAGGAAATGATTAATTAAATGGAGGAGCAATGTTATGTTTAATAAATTAAGGCTTGGGAAGAACCGAAATAACACTTCCACACTCCGAAATAAAATAGATGATATAAAAAAATCGCCTATTCCTGAGCATGTGGCTATTATAATGGATGGCAACGGACGATGGGCTAAGAAACGGGCATTACCACGTATTGCTGGTCATCACGAGGGAATGAAAGTTGTTCGAAAAACAACGAAGTTAGCAAGTGAACTCGGGATAAAAACCTTAACCTTGTATGCTTTTTCAACTGAGAACTGGAAAAGACCAAAAAATGAAGTTGAATATATTATGAGTCTGCCTGACGAATTTTTAGGAACATTTTTGCCGGATTTAATTAAAGAAAATGTTCAAGTCAAAATGATGGGTTATAAAAATCAACTTCCTGTACATACACTGCGTGCAATAGAAAAAGCTATAGAGGACACAAAAAATAATGATGGTTTAGTCTTAAACTTTGCACTAAATTACGGGAGCAGAGCTGAAATACTCGATGGTGTGAAGCAAGTCTTAAATGATTGTAAAAGTGGTAAACTGAAGGAGACAGACTTAGACGAACAAGTCTTTTCTTCCTACTTAATGACAGCTGAATTTACCGACCCGGATCTGTTAATCCGGACGAGTGGTGAAATCCGCTTAAGTAACTTTATGCTCTGGCAATTGGCCTACTCAGAGTTCTGGTTTACTGATGTTTTGTGGCCGGATTTTAATGAAGAACATTTACTTGAAGCAATTGAAACGTTCCAGAAACGCCAGCGTCGATTTGGTGGCATATAGAACAACAAAGGTGTTGAAAAATTAATGAAGCAACGAATCATAACAGCAGTCATTGCAGCTGCCCTATTTTTACCTATAGTCTATTTTGGTGGATTTCCGCTGGTGATTTTAACCTATTTTTTAGCAACGATAGGTTTGTACGAGTTATTAAAAATGAAAAAGTTAACTATTTTTTCAGTCCATGGTGTGTTAGCACTTTTGTTTCTCTGGGTGCTTCTATTCCCTGCAAAGTATCATCATATTTTAGCTTCCTTTTATTATTCAAAAATAGAGATATGCATAGCATTAATTCTTTTGCTATTAACTCTCACGGTAATAACCAAAAATCAATATACATTTGAAGACGTTTCATTTTCGATTCTATCAGCCATTTATGTAGGTATTGGCTTTTACTTTTTCTTTGAAACGAGGCAGGATGGTGGCCTTGTCTATATTTTGTATTCTTTATTTATTATGTGGGCAACGGATTCTGGTGCTTATTTTATTGGAAAGGCGCTTGGTAAAACTAAGCTATGGCCCGAAATAAGCCCTAATAAGACGGTTGAAGGTTCGATAGGCGGTGTTGTTTGTGCAGTTGTAATTGCAGTGCTCTTTGTACTCTTCTCAAACATTAGCGTTGGACTTATATCCTTAATGGGGATAACTGTTGTACTTTCCATTTTTGGACAAATCGGGGACCTAGTTGAATCGGCATTTAAGCGTCACTTTAATGTCAAAGATTCTGGTAAAATCTTACCGGGTCATGGTGGTATTCTAGATCGATTTGACAGCCTTTTATTTGTATGGCCCTTGTTACATTTCTTTCACCTTTGGTTATAAAGCGCGTGCGCTTCACATATAGGAGTTGACTTTTTATTGAAAACAATTAGCTTATTGGGTGCAACAGGATCGATTGGAACCCAAACGTTAGATATTATCCGTGAACATCCGTCTGAATTTACAATAGCAGCTATTTCAGTTGGGAAAAATATGGACTTGGCTCGAAAAATGATCGTTGAATTTCAGCCAGAGCTAGTTTCTGTACAAGACTACCATGACTGTAATACATTAAAAGCAGAGTTTCCTACTATTAAGTTCACTTTTGGTCAGGAAGGACTTATTGAGACAGCCGTATATGAAAAGGCGGATATTCTTGTTAATGCGGTGCTTGGAAGTGTGGGGTTACATCCAACTCTACAAGCGATAGAATGCGGGAAGGTAATTGCTATTGCTAATAAAGAAACACTGGTTACTGCAGGTCATTTAGTTATGGAGGCCGCCCAAAAAAATAATGTCCCACTCCTTCCAGTCGATAGTGAGCATTCTGCCATTTTTCAAGCCTTGCAGGGGGAAAAGGAAAAAAACATCGAAAGATTAATTTTAACTGCTTCAGGGGGAAGCTTCCGTGATTTCACCAGGAATGAATTGGAAAGCGTTACCGTTGAACAGGCACTAAACCATCCCAATTGGTCAATGGGGGCAAAAATTACAATTGATTCCGCGTCAATGATGAACAAAGGTTTGGAAGTTATTGAAGCACATTGGCTATTCAATATGCCATATGAAAAGATTGATGTCCTGCTTCATAAAGAGAGCATCATCCATTCAATGGTAGAGTTCCATGATAGCAGTATCATTGCCCAGCTGGGAACACCGGATATGAGGGTCCCAATCCAATACGCACTCACCTATCCTGATCGACTGCCATTGCGTTCATCCAAACGTTTGGATTTGGCGAGTATCGGAAAATTACATTTTGAAGAAATGGATATGGCGAGATTCCGATGCCTAGGGTTTGCTTATGAGGCTGGAAAAAAAGGCGGGTCAATGCCAACGGTACTGAATGCGGCTAATGAAGTGGCCGTGGCAGCTTTCCTAGAAGGGAAAATTCGATTCTTACAGATTGAAGATTTGATTGAGAAAGCATTAACCGCTCATCAAATTACGAATCACCCAAGCCTTACTGCAATCCAAGAGATAGACAAAGAAACTAGGGAGTATGTACATTCGCTCCTCTAAAACAAACTTAAAACTCAAGTAAAAGAATCTCTCTTATCCTGATAAAAAGGTGGTTTTATTTTGACTACAGTTATTGCCTTTATTGTGATTTTTGGCGCACTCGTATTCTTTCATGAATTAGGTCATTTGATTTTCGCAAAAAGGGCTGGGATTTTATGCCGTGAATTTGCCATTGGTTTTGGTCCAAAAGTATTTTCCCATAAAAGAGCGGAAACAACCTACACGATTCGGTTACTGCCGATCGGAGGATTTGTCCGCATGGCTGGGGAAGACCAGGAAATGATTGAAATAAAGCCTGGGCATCGAATTGGCTTGGTATTGGATAAGGATGAAATAGTAAATAAAATCATCTTAAATAATAAAGAGAAGTTTCCAAACTGCCGGATTGTTGAAGTAGAATTTGCAGATATCGAAAAGGATTTAATTATTAAAGGATTTCCTGACGATGAAGACGAAGTATTAAAAACCTTTAGGATAGATCCAAAAGCTGTCATTGTTGAAAATGGGACTGAATCCCAGATTGCTCCAATTGACCGTCAATTCGGATCAAAAACATTGGGACAAAGAACGATGGCTATTTTTGCAGGTCCGATGATGAATTTTGTGCTTGCGTTCTTTGTATTTATTATTATTGCCTTTTTACAGGGTGTACCTACGAATGAACCTAAATTAGGTGAGATAACACCTGACGGGGCCGCAATGACTGCGGGACTTAAAAAAGGTGATCTTATCCAGACAATCAATGGATCAGAAATTTCTAGTTGGTCTGATGTTGTCGAGGTCATTCGGAAAAACCCAAATGAGAAACTAGATTTTTCGATTCTCCGTGACAAAAAGGATTTAGATATCACGGTAACCCCAATTGAAAAAACGGTAGAAGGAAAGAAAATTGGGCTGATCGGTGTTTATAGCCCTGTCGAAAAGTCACCAATTCAAGCAGTTAAGTCAGGATTCACTGAAACTTATTTCTGGACGAAACAGATTTTTGTCATGGTTGGTAAATTAGTTACAGGTCAATTTTCAATTGATGCACTTTCAGGACCAGTTGGTATTTACCAAGCAACAGATTCCGTTGCTAAATCGGGAATTTATTATTTAATGAAATGGGCAGGGATTTTAAGCATTAACTTAGGTATTATGAACTTATTACCTATTCCCGCTTTAGACGGTGGAAGATTGATGTTTTTCGCTGTCGAGGCTGTTAGAGGCAAGCCAATTGACCGTCAAAAAGAAGGTATGGTTCATTTTATTGGATTTGCACTCTTGATGCTGCTTATGCTTGTGGTAACATGGAATGATATTCAAAGGTTTTTCTTGTAATATTGGAATTTTTAATGCCCCTGTTAATTGAAACGGGGGCATTATTTTGGAAAAAAATAAAACCGAATCATCTCGTGCCATATGATATAATTATTTTTTGATGAGATCATAATAGTCATTTTTTATAGATGGGAGAGAGAACGATGAGCGAAGATGCCATAGGCAAAAAAGAGCGATTCCAACTCTTGCTCCAGCAGATGCAATTGATTGAGGATGCTGTAGTAGTGCATTTCAACAATGCGCAAATAGATAGGTTATTAGTTGAGAAAAAGAATAGAAAGTGGCATTTTCAATTTTTATTTGAAAATATCCTTCCTTATAATGTTTATGTTCTGTTTTCGTCACAGCTCGAACGAGCATTTTCCAGCATCGCTACGGTTTCATACCATATCAATGTGACAAATCAAACCATTTCTCCAGAATTAATACGAGATTATTGGAGTTATAGCATTCAGCAAATTGATGGAATTGCTCCGCCGCTTTTAAAGCTATTACATGAACAACTTCCCGAAGTGAACGGAAATAAGCTTACTGTTTCTGTTCGTAACGATACAGAAGGGCTAGCATTAAAGCGTAAATATGCCGAGACGATTTCTAAGATATATCAATCGTTTGGATTTCCCAATTTAGCGATCGAGACAGAATTGAAAAATGTAGAGGAAAATGAGGACTACCAACGATTTTTACTTGCCAAGCAAAAGGAAGACCAAGAACGTGGACTTCAAGCAATGGTGGAATTGCAGAAAAAAGAAGCTGAAAAAGATCAAGCTTCCGGTGAATTGCCATCTGGACCACTTACGATTGGTCTAACCATAAAGGATAATAACGACTTCCGCAGTCTGATTGATATTGTTGACGAAGAAAGAAGAGTAGCTGTAGAAGGGTATATCTTTGATGCTGAGATACGTGAGCTAAGGAGCGGCCGTTCACTGTTGACCTTCAAAATCACAGATTACACCAGCTCTATCATGGTAAAAATGTTTTCACGTGACAAAGAGGACGCAGCCCTATTCCAACTTGTTAAAAAAGGAATGTGGGTAAAGGTTCGAGGCAGTATTCAGAATGATACTTTTGTCCGTGACTTAGTGATGATTGGTAATGATATTAATGAAATAAAGCCTGCTGGCCGGAAGGATACGGCACCCGAAAATGAAAAACGCGTAGAACTCCATCTTCATACACCAATGAGTCAAATGGATGCAGTTACACCTGTTAGTACACTGATTGCCCAAGCGAGTAAGTGGGGACATAAAGCAATTGCGGTAACTGATCACGCCGTTGCCCAATCCTTCCCCGAAGCTTATGGTGCTGGGAAGAAAAATGATATAAAAATTCTCTATGGCGTTGAAGTGAATTTGGTGGATGATGGGGTACCGATAGCTTATAATGACACACACCGTTTGCTTGCAGAAGACACTTATGTTGTATTTGACGTTGAAACGACAGGGCTCTCAGCTGTGTATAATTCAATTATTGAACTTGCAGCTGTTAAGATACATGACGGGGAAATCATTGACCGTTTCGAATCCTTTTCTAATCCGCATCACCGTTTATCGGCAACAACGATCAACCTCACTGGCATTACCGATGATATGGTCCAAACTGCCCCGGAAATTGAGGAAGTTCTTCGGAATTTTAAAGAATGGGCTGGCGACTCCATTCTTGTTGCACATAATGCTTCGTTTGATATGGGTTTCCTAAATGTCGGTTATAAAAAGATCGGCTTTGATAGGGCAAAAAATCCTGTTATTGATACATTGGAACTTGGACGGTTTCTCTATCCTGAAATGAAAAACCATCGTTTAAATACATTAACCAAGAAGTTTGACATTGAATTAACACAGCATCACCGTGCCATTTATGATGCTGAGGCTACCGGTTATTTACTTTTGAAAATGTTAAAGGATGCACTCGAAAAGGAAATCGAATACCATGACCAATTTAATGATAATATGGGAAAAGGTAATGCCTATCAACGGGCGCGACCCTATCATTGTACATTATTAGCCCAAACTCAAGCAGGATTAAAAAACCTGTTTAAGCTTGTATCCATATCTCACATTGAATATTTTTACCGTGTTCCTAGATTACCAAGATCTGTCCTGCAAAAATACAGGGAAGGGATTCTCGTTGGCTCTGGTTGCAGTAAAGGTGAAGTATTTGAAGGGATGATGCAAAAATCTCCAGAAGAAGTGGAAGCCCATGCTGGATTCTACGATTATATTGAGGTTATGCCGAAAGAAGTAAATGCACCATTGATTGAAATGGAATTGGTTAGCGATGAAAAAGCAATGGAAGACATTATTGCGAAAATCGTAAACCTTGGCGATAAATTAGGACTTCCAGTTGTTGCCACCGGAAATGTTCATTACTTAAATGAAAATGATAAAATATATCGAAAAATTTTAATAAACTCTCAAGGTGGAGCAAACCCTTTAAATCGTCATCAACTTCCAGACGTTCACTTTAGAACAACGAATGAAATGCTTGACGCTTTTTCCTTTTTAGGAAAAGAGAAGGCAAAGGAGATTGTCGTAACGAATACGAATAAAATCGCTGATATGATTGAGGTAATAAAACCGATTAAAGACGATTTATATACACCTAAAATTGAGGGTGCCGATGAAGAAATGCGTGAAATGAGTTATTCGATGGCACGGAGAATATACGGTGATACCTTACCGGAAATTGTGGAAGCACGGTTAGAAAAAGAACTGAAAAGTATTATTGGACATGGATTTGCGGTTATTTATTTAATTTCTCACAAGCTGGTTAAAAAATCCTTGGACGACGGCTACCTAGTAGGTTCAAGGGGGTCAGTTGGATCCTCTCTGGTTGCGACTATGACAGAAATTACCGAAGTAAATCCGCTGCCGCCTCATTATGTGTGTCCAGGCTGTAAACATTCGGAGTTTTTTAATGATGGTTCTGTCGGTTCCGGTTTTGATTTGCCTGATAAAGATTGCCCAGAATGTGGTGGGAAGTACCATAAAGACGGACACGATATTCCGTTTGAAACGTTTCTTGGCTTTAAAGGGGACAAGGTTCCCGATATCGATTTAAACTTTTCTGGTGAATATCAGCCGCGGGCCCATAATTATACGAAGGTTCTTTTCGGAGAAGAATATGTTTTTCGGGCAGGGACGATTGGAACAGTTGCTGATAAAACAGCTTTTGGCTATGTTAAGGCATATCAACAGGATAACAACCTTCAACTTCGTGGAGCTGAAATCGATCGGCTCGCTTCGGGCTGTACAGGAGTAAAAAGAACAACGGGACAGCATCCCGGTGGAATTATCGTCATCCCGGATTACATGGATGTTTATGATTTTTCACCGATTCAATTCCCGGCCGATGATAGAAATTCAGAATGGAAGACAACACATTTCGATTTCCATTCCATCCATGATAATGTCTTAAAACTAGACATACTCGGACATGATGATCCCACTGTCATAAGGATGCTTCAGGATTTGAGCGGAATGGATCCAAAAACGATTCCGACAGATGACCCTGAGGTTATGAAAATATTTAGCACGACCGAGTCCTTGGGCGTAACAGAACAACAGATTATGTGTAAAACAGGGACGCTCGGCATTCCGGAGTTCGGAACACGATTTGTCCGCCAAATGCTTGAGGATACAAAGCCAACTACCTTCTCAGAACTTGTCCAAATATCGGGATTATCTCATGGGACTGATGTATGGCTTGGGAATGCTCAAGAGCTAATTCATAATAAAACCTGTAATTTAAGTGAAGTAATTGGCTGTCGTGATGATATCATGGTTTACCTTATTTATCAGGGACTGGACCCTTCTTTTGCTTTTAAAATTATGGAATCTGTACGTAAGGGTAAAGGCTTAAGTGAAGAAATGGAAGCGGAAATGAGGAAAAACGAAGTTCCAGAATGGTATATTGACTCTTGTAAGAAGATTAAGTACATGTTTCCAAAGGCACATGCTGCTGCCTATGTACTGATGGCCGTTAGAATTGCTTATTTCAAGGTCCATTTGCCATTACTTTATTACGCAGCCTACTTTACTGTCCGTGCGGAAGACTTTGACATTGAAGCCATGTCACGTGGTTCAGAATCAATCCGGGCAAAAATAGAAGAAATTAATGCTAAGGGTTTAGAAGCCTCTAATAAAGAAAAAAACTTATTAACGGTTTTGGAGCTTTCACTTGAAATGACAGAAAGAGGATTTGTTTTCCAAAACTACGATCTATACAAATCATCAGCATCTGAATTCACCATCGAAGGCAATACCCTAATACCGCCCTTTAATTCCATTCCGGGATTAGGGACAAATGCGGCTTATAATATTGTCAAGGCTCGGGAAACAGGTGAATTTTTATCGAAAGAAGATTTGCAGCAGCGTGGAAAAGTATCAAAGACTATTCTTGAGTTTTTAGACAAACAAGGATGTCTCGCAGCTCTTCCGGAGCAAAACCAGTTATCGTTGTTCTAAATAGGAAAATACTTGACAAACCTCGATGCTATTTGCATAAAAATGTTGGTTATGGTATAGTTTTATTGGAAATACTAAGAAATACTCTCGTGATCAAGAGTGGGGAAACCCGCTCTTTCGTTTTTGTATAAATGTTTTTTCTTAGTGTAACATGATAAAACTTTCCGTGAACTACATACAATATGGGTGAAATTATCGGAAAAAGGAGGTAAAGCATGAGCAAGGTAACGGAAGTTGTAGAAGAAATAGCCACGCCTATTTTTCAAGAACTTGGTTTAGAATTAGTGGAAATTGAGTATTTGAAAGAAGGGAAAAGTTGGTTTCTTCGCGTATATATCGATAAAGACAACGGTGTTGATATTGAGGATTGCGGACTCGTTAGCGAAAAACTCAGCGAAAAACTCGATGAGCTTGATCCGATTCCCCATAACTATTTTCTTGAAGTTTCTTCACCTGGAGCAGAGCGTCCATTGAAAAAGGATAAAGATTTCCAAAAGGCAATCGGGAAAAACGTCTTTATCAAGACTTATGAACCAATCGATGGGGAGAAAAGCTTCGAAGGGGAATTATTAGAATTTAACGGTCAACATTTAAAAATCGAAATGAAGATTAAAACACGAAAGAAAACGATTGAAATTCCCTATGAAAAAGTAGCCAACGCGCGATTAGCCGTCTCTTTTTCGTAATGAAATAATAGATAAAGGATAGGGGGATACAAACAGATGAGCAGCGAATTATTAGATGCTCTTACAATACTGGAAAGAGAAAAAGGTATTTCCAGAGATATTTTAATTGAGGCAATCGAGGCAGCTCTTGTATCGGCATATCGCCGAAACTTTAATCAGGCCCAGAATGTTCGGATTGATTTGAATTTACAGGCAGGATCCATGCGTGTTTTTGCTAGAAAAGAAGTGGTCGATCAAGTTTTTGACCCTCGTCTCGAAATTTCCTTAGAGGATGCCAGACAAATCACACCTAATTACCAAGTGGAAGATATTGTCGAAATGGAAGTAACACCTAAGGACTTTGGGCGGATTGCTGCTCAAACGGCAAAGCAAGTGGTTACTCAGCGTGTAAGAGAAGCAGAACGTGGAATTATTTATTCAGAGTTTATCGACCGTGAAGAAGATATTATGACCGGTATTGTCCAAAGACTGGATTCGAAATTCATTTATGTAAGTCTTGGGAAAATTGAGGCATTGTTACCTGTAAATGAACAAATGCCAAATGAACGTTATAAGCCTCATGATCGAATAAAAGTATTTATTACCAAAGTTGAAAAGACGACGAAGGGACCGCAAATATTCGTATCTCGGACACATCCCGGACTCTTAAAACGGTTATTTGAAATTGAAGTTCCGGAAATTTATGACGGAACTGTTGAAATTAAGTCAGTTGCCCGTGAGGCCGGAGATCGGTCGAAAATCTCAGTTCATTCTGACAAAACTGAAGTAGACCCGGTTGGTTCATGTGTTGGACCTAAAGGTGCTAGAGTTCAAGCGGTAGTCAATGAACTAAAGGGTGAAAAAATAGATATTGTCAAGTGGTCAGCAGACCCGGTAGTGTTTGTGGCAAACTCTCTTAGCCCTTCAAAAGTTTTAGATGTAATGGTTAACGAGAATGAAAAAGCAACAACAGTTGTTGTTCCTGATTATCAACTTTCTTTAGCAATCGGGAAACGCGGACAAAATGCCCGCTTAGCTGCAAAATTAACTGGCTGGAAAATTGATATTAAATCAGAAACTGATGCACGTGAGATTGGAATTTATCCACGTGAAGAAACCATAAGACTTTTTGATGATCAAGTTGACACTGATTTCGATTATGAAGAAGAGTTGGACTAAAAAGTGAGGTGAATGATGAATGAACAATCAGAAAAAAGTTCCTATGCGCAAATGTGTGGCAACCGGTGAAATGAAACCGAAAAAAGAACTTGTTCGCATCGTTCGCTCAAAAGAAGGGGAAGTATCCATTGACCTGACGGGGAAGAAATCCGGAAGGGGTGCCTACCTTTCAAGGGACAAGGAAGCTGTCTTACTTGCCAAGAAAAAGAATACCCTATCTAATCACTTACAGGTTTCTATAAATGATTCGTTATACGAAGAGCTACTTGAGCTTATAGAGAAGGAGAACTGACAATCCAAATGAAACAAAATCAATGGATGTCATTGCTTGGCTTGGCCAATCGAGCACGCAAAATCATATCAGGTGAGGAACTAACCGTGAAGCAGATTCAAAGCGGAAAGGCGTATCTCATTTTATTATCCGCAGATGCTTCTGCAAATACGACAAAAAAGATTACTGATAAGTGTAATTCGTATGAGGTTCCATATAAAATTGTGGAAAATCGTCACCTTCTTGGTCAAGCAATTGGCAAGGAAGCCCGCGTTGTTGTAGCTGTTCTGGATGTTGGATTTGCCAAGAAAATGGTAACGTTGCTCGATTAAATCTAGCGGGGGTGAAAAGATGAGTAAAATACGTGTATATGAGTATGCAAAAAAACACAACATTTCAAGTAAAGAAATCATCACAAAACTAAAAGAAATGAACATAGAGGTCTCCAATCATATGGCAACAATAGAAGACGCAGAAGTTAAAAAGCTTGACGAAACATTCGTTAAAAAGGATAACAAGGCACCACAGCAAAAACAAGAGAATAGTCAAACTGGACAACAGCCACAACGATCTACAAACTCTCGTCCAACTCAAGCGCAGCGTCAAAACCAAAGACCTGCACAGTCAACGCAAAGGCCGCAAGTTCAGACGAAAACTCCTAAAGCATTTGAAGAGGCTGCAGATAAAAATGCCGCTCCTAGCAAAGTTAAAGTTGTTTCTCCTCCAAAAACGGTCGAAGGCAAGAAGCAAAACCAGGAAACTCAATCGAAAGAAAATAAGGTCTTCAACAATGCTGATAAAGCTAAGGCCAAGCCTTATAATAATTTTAATCAAAATCGCAATAATAATAATAAAAAGAAGAAGACTCATACTCCAGTACAGCAAGCCCAGCCACAGAAAAGAAAAGAGAAGGAGCTTCCAGCTAAAATTACTTTTAGTGAATCTCTAACTGTAGGTGAATTAGCGAAAAAGATTTATCGTGAGCCTTCAGAGATTATTAAAAAGCTCTTTTTACTTGGTGTCATGGCAACTATTAATCAAGTCTTAGATAAAGATGCGATTGAATTAATTGCAAGTGAGTATGGGGTTGAAGTGGAAGAAGAAATTAAAATAGATACAACAGATCTTGAAGTGTATTTTACAGAGGATTCTGAGGAATCACTCATTGAAAGACCTTCTGTTGTAACAATAATGGGTCACGTTGACCATGGTAAAACAACCTTGCTCGATTCCATTCGTAACACAAAGGTGACAGAAGGTGAAGCTGGGGGAATTACCCAGCATATTGGTGCCTACCAAGTAGTGGAAAATGGCAAAAAAATAACCTTCCTTGATACACCTGGACACGCTGCATTTACGACGATGCGTGCACGTGGTGCTAAAATTACTGATATTACAATCTTAGTTGTAGCCGCAGATGACGGTGTTATGCCGCAAACTGTTGAAGCAATCAACCATGCGAAGGCTGCTGAGGTTCCAATTATTGTAGCTGTTAATAAAATGGATAAAGAAGCTGCAAATGTTGACCGGGTAATGCAAGAATTGACGGAACATGGATTAGTATCCGAAGCATGGGGCGGGGAAACTATCTTTGTACCTCTTTCTGCAAAAACCGGAGAAGGAATTGACACGCTTCTTGAAATGATCTTACTGGTTGGTGAAGTAGAGGAATACAAAGCCAACCCAAATCGTAAAGCCGTTGGTACTGTTATCGAAGCACAATTAGATAAGGGTCGTGGCTCTGTCGCAACCTTACTCGTTCAAAACGGTACTCTAAAGATTGGTGATCCAATTGTTGTTGGGCATACGTTTGGTCGTGTCCGTGCAATGGTGAATGACAAAGGGCGCCGCGTCAAAGAAGCTGGTCCGTCAACACCAGTTGAAATAACTGGACTCAATGACGTGCCACAAGCAGGAGATCGTTTTGTTGTGTTTGAGGACGAAAAAACTGCCCGTCAAGTTGGCGAAGCGCGCGCTCAAACAGCGTTAGTTGCTCAGCGTGGTGAAAAGTCGATTGTTAGCTTAGAAACATTATTTGACCAATTGAAGCAAGGTGAAATGAAGGATTTAAATATCATCCTTAAAGCCGATGTTCAAGGGTCTGCTGAAGCGGTTGCCGCTTCATTGCAAAAAATTGATGTTGAAGGTGTTAACATCAAAATTATCCATAGTGGTGCAGGTGCGATTAATGAATCAGATATTAGTCTTGCCGCTGCCTCAAATGCGATTGTTATCGGTTTTAACGTTCGCCCTGATGTAAATGCAAAACGCGCAGCTGAAGCGGAGAAAGTGGACGTTCGTCTTCACCGGATTATCTATAAAGTAATCGAAGAGATAGAAGCAGCAATGAAAGGTATGCTAGACCCTGAATTCCAAGAAAAAATTATTGGTCAAGCAGAAATTCGCCAGACCTTTAAAGTTTCAAAGGTCGGAACAATTGCCGGTTCTTATGTAACAGATGGTAAAATTACTCGGGATAGCGGTATTCGTTTAATACGTAATGGTGTTGTTACGTTTGAAGGGAATATTGACGCGTTAAAACGATTTAAGGATGATGTAAAAGAAGTTGCCCAAGGGTACGAATGTGGTATTACCATTAAAAACTTTAATGATGTTAAGGAAGGCGACATCATTGAAGCATATGTAATGGAAGAAATTGAACGGAAATGATCATCAGTTCGGCCGTTTGTGAATGTCTGATTTATGATGCTCATTCTTTAAAAGAGAAAAGGGCTGTTCTGCAACGGATTCTTACACGTTTAAAACAGAAATATAATGTTTCTGTATCAGAAGTGGGGTTTCAAGATATGTGGCAACGAACGAAAATTGCCATCGTTGTTGTCACTTCCACACGTGTAACGACGGAACATGAGTTGCAAAATGCTTTGAAATTAATCGATTCTTTTCCAGAAATAGAGAGAACGATCACCGAGATTGAATGGCTTTAAGTTAAGAGGTGAATGTGATGAGCCACAGAGCAAATCGTGTAGGCGAACAAATGAAAAAAGAACTAGGTGACATCATCGGACGTAAAATCAAGGATCCACGGATTGGTTTTGTGACGGTTACCGACGTTGAAGTAACAGGAGATTTACAACAAGCAAAAGTATATATTTCCGTATTAGGCGATGAAGAGCAAAGGGAAAATACGTTAAAAGGTTTGGCCAAAGCAAAAGGCTTTATTCGAACTGAAATCGGCCACCGTATCCGTCTTCGTAAAACACCTGAAATCATCTTTGAATGGGATGAATCTATTGATTACGGAAATCGAATTGATACACTTCTTCATCAACTCCATAAGGATGAAAAACCTTTAGAAAAAAGTGAAGAAGAATAATTGGATAGACATTGTCTATCCTTTTTTTTCGATGAAATTTTTGATTGGAGGACAACTGATTGGAAGGCATAATACCTTTATTTAAACCTGCAGGCTTAACATCCCATGACTGTGTTTTTAGGTTACGGAAAATATTAAAAACAAAAAAAGTAGGTCATACAGGCACATTAGATCCAGACGTCACTGGAGTGCTTCCTATATGCATAGGAAAGGCGACAAAAGTTGCTGAATACATAACAGAGGCTGGTAAAACTTATGAGGGAGAAGTAACGATTGGTTTTTCGACCACAACGGAAGACGCCTCAGGTGAAATAGTGGCACAGAAACCGGTAAACCGAATCATTCAACGAGAAGAGATTCTCCAAATACTTCAATCAATCACAGGTGAAATTGAACAAACCCCACCAATGTTCTCAGCGGTAAAAGTAGGCGGGGTCCGTCTGTATGAATTAGCAAGGAAGGGGATTGAGGTCGAACGGCCAACTAGGAAGGTAACGATTTATTCAATTGTACTATTAGATGATCGTTCTGAATTTATTGGTGAAACCATTACATTTAGGTTTAGAGTCAGTTGTAGTAAAGGAACTTATATTCGAACCTTAGCAGCCATGATAGGTGAAATGTTAGGCTACCCCGCACATATGTCGTACTTACAAAGAGTTCAATCAGCTTCATATTCATTAGAAGATTGTTTGACTTTCGAAGAGATTGAAAGACATATGGAAGAAGGAACAATTTCGAGTGTATTAAGACCACTAGAAACTGCACTTTCTGATTTGCCGAAATTACTAATTAATGATAAAGTAGCAGAGAAAGTGAAAAATGGTGCATTATTACAGATGCCAGAACATTTATCAACAAGTAACGGACCAATTGTCACTGAAACTGCTGATGGACTAGCTCTGGCTATTTATTCAAGACATCCCAGCAAGCCAGACCTCTTTAAACCAGTTAAAGTGTTACGTAATGATTTAGATTAAAAAGGTACGGTATAGAAAAGGTGAGTTTCATTGGAAGTAATTAGGCTTAGATTTCCATATAAAAACATAAATGCTGAAAATCCACCCCTAGCTCTGGCTCTGGGTTATTTTGACGGAGTGCATCGTGGACATCAACAAGTGATTCTTGAGGCAAAAAAGCATGCTGATGAAAAGGGTATTTGCAGTGCGGTCATGACATTTGATCCCCATCCCTCCGTTGTATTAGGAAAAACCGAGCAGCAGATTCAGTATATAACCCCATTAACTGAAAAAATAAAAATCATTGAAGAACTTGGTATTGATTATTTATTTATCATTAATTTTACCACTGAATTTGCTAATTTGCTGCCACAGGAATTCATTGACCAATACGTGATTGGACTGAACGTAATGCACGTGGTTGCTGGTTTTGATTTTACTTATGGGCGCATGGGAAAAGGAACAATGGAAACATTGCCCTTTCATTCAAGAAATCAATTTTCTTATTCTGTCGTTCCAAAGTTCACTCAGGCAGACGAAAAGGTTAGTTCAACTAGAATTCGAAAGCTGCTTAAAGAGGGAAGAACAGACACGCTTCTTTCACTTCTTGGTCGATATTATACTACCTCGGGCATTGTCATTCACGGAGATAAACGAGGCAGAACGATTGGCTTTCCAACGGCAAATGTTGACATAAATGATGATTATATTATCCCGCCGCTCGGTGTGTATGCCGTAAGAATGAAAGTAGACACAGATTCGCAATGGTACAATGGAGTTTGTAATATTGGTTACAAACCCACCTTTAATAAGGAAGCCTTACATACTTCTGTCGAAGTACATTTATTCAACTTTAATGAGGATATCTATGGTAAAGAAGTGGTCATTCAGTGGCATCTTCCCTTACGAAAAGAACAGAAATTCTCAGGTATTGCAGAGTTGGTTGCCCAAATAGAAAAAGATAAGCAAAATTCATTAAATTATTTTAAAAATTAGGCTTGCCATGTTGAGGGAGCGCCTGGAGCGGAAATCAACAGAGACTATAAATAAGACAATCTTCTTAATTCTAATCTTAAAAAAGTGTTTTTCTTACAATAAACTTAGGTATAGCCTTGCTTTTTGACGAGAAAAGTTGTATTCTTATTAACGTATTAAAAATAACCTCTACTTGGCAAGGCGAATCACCAACGCTTGCTCAGTAACAGGGGATTTGTAAAATTTAGGAGGTGAATCCGGATGGCAATCACTCAAGAACGTAAAAATGAACTTATCAATGAGTTTAAAACTCATGAAAGCGACACTGGATCTGCAGAAGTTCAAATCGCTGTCCTTACAGAATCAATCAACAATTTAAATGAGCACTTACGTACTCATAAGAAAGATCACCACTCACGTCGCGGTCTTTTGAAAATGGTTGGTAAACGTCGTAATCTTTTAACATTCTTACGTAACAAAGACGTACAACGTTACCGTGTGTTAATTAATAAGCTTGGTCTACGTCGTTAATTTACAGAAGCGGGATTATTCCCGCTTTTTTATTAGCCTTAAAAAGAAGAAAAGAAAATAAAGAATTTTTTATACATATTTTTAAGTCAGTAATTTTTGTGCATACTATTAAGGTGATTACCTATTGAAACAACAGCTTTTTAAGCTTTTTAATAAAAGTAAATTTAGTATGATGAGTATAGCGGGAGTGAAAATTTTCGCATCATCCTCCTAAGTGATTTAGATAGAGAGGGGTAAAAATATGGAACAATTGAAACATGAGTATTCCATTGTTTGGGCAGGCCGTAAATTAACTGTCGAAATTGGACAATTAGCTAAACAAGCAAGCGGTGCGGTCCTAGTACGCTATGGAGATACAGCAGTATTAAGTACGGCTACTGCCTCAAAAGAACCAAAAAACTTGGACTTTTTTCCATTAACAGTTAACTATGAAGAGCGGTTATATGCAGTGGGAAAAATCCCGGGCGGTTTTATTAAACGTGAGGGCCGTCCAAGTGAAAAGGCAATATTAGCAAGCAGGCTTATTGACAGACCCATTCGTCCGCTATTTGCTGATGGATTTCGCAATGATGTTCAAGTTATTAGTATTGTCATGAGTGTGGACCAAGATTGTTCTACAGAAATGGCTGCAATGTTTGGTTCTTCATTAGCACTAAGTACATCCGATATCCCGTTTGAAGGTCCAATTGCAGGTGTGGTTGTAGGTCGAGTTAACAATGAATTTGTCGTTAACCCAACTGTTGAACAAGCTGAAAAAAGTGACATTCATTTAACTGTTGCCGGTACTAAGGATGCAATCAACATGGTAGAGGCAGGGGCGTTAGAAGTTCCTGAGGAAACAATGCTTGAAGCCATTATGTTTGGTCATAATGAGATAAAACGCTTAATTGAGTTTCAAGAAAAAATTGTCGCTGAAATTGGCAAACCAAAGAGAGATATTTCTCTTTATGAAATTGATAAAGAACTCGAGGCTGAGGTTCGGGAAATCTGTGAAGCTGATATGTTAAATGCCATTCAGGTACAAGAAAAGCATGCCCGTGAAGATGCCATTAAAGAAGTCAAAAACCAGGTTATTTCCAAATATGTGGAACAAGAAGCCACAGATGAAGATATGAAGCAAGTGAAACAAATATTGGACAAGATTGTTAAAGGTGAAGTTCGTCGATTAATTACGGTTGAAAAGGTTCGTCCAGATGGACGGAAAATTGATGAAATTCGACCATTGTCCTCACAGATAGGTATTTTGCCTCGTACCCACGGTTCAGGTCTTTTCACACGTGGACAAACTCAAGCGCTTAGTATCTGTACGCTTGGGGCAATGGGGGATGTACAAATCCTTGATGGTCTTGGAATTGAGGAAGAAAAACGCTTTATGCATCATTATAACTTCCCTCAATTCAGTGTTGGAGAAACCGGTCCAATCCGTGGTCCGGGACGTCGTGAAATTGGTCATGGTGCCCTCGGCGAACGTGCACTTGAGCCAATTGTTCCTTCTGAAAAGGATTTCCCATATACGATTCGTCTTGTATCTGAAGTACTTGAATCGAATGGTTCCACTTCTCAAGCAAGTATTTGTGCTAGTACATTAGCTATGATGGATGCTGGTGTTCCAATTAAAGCTCCAGTAGCAGGTATTGCAATGGGACTTGTAAAATCAGGAGAGCATTATACCGTTTTATCTGATATTCAAGGGATGGAAGATCATCTAGGAGATATGGACTTTAAAGTAGCGGGTACTGCAAAAGGTGTTACTGCACTGCAAATGGATATTAAGATTGAAGGTCTTTCCCGTGAAATTTTAGAAGAGGCCCTTCAGCAGGCAAAAGTGGGCAGGATGCATATTTTAAATTCTATGTTGGCTACTATTTCTGAACCGAGAGCAGAGCTTTCACAGTTTGCACCGAAAATCTTGACGATGACAATCAATCCAGATAAAATTCGTGATGTTATTGGACCGAGCGGTAAGCAAATCAATAAGATTATTGAAGAAACTGGCGTAAAGATTGATATCGAGCAGGATGGTACCGTATTTATTGCATCCACAAATCAAGAAATGAACCAAAAAGCAAAGAAAATCATTGAAGATATTGTTCGTGAAGTTCAGGTAGGCGAAATGTATCTTGGTAAGGTAAAACGAATTGAAAAATTTGGAGCCTTCTTGGAAATCTTTGCTGGTAAAGATGGTCTCGTTCATATATCTGAACTTGCTGAAGAGCGAGTAGGTAAAGTGGAGGATGTTATCAAAATCGGGGACGAACTATTAGTTAAAGTAACTGAGATTGATAAACAGGGTCGTGTAAACCTTTCTCGCAAAGCCGTCTTAAAAGAACAGCGTGAAAAGGCCGAAGAAAGTAAATAATAAATAGGCAAGTCAGGGTAATTACCCTGGCTTTTTACATATGTTGTATAAGTGAACCTACAGTTCTACCTTGTCCCTTTTATACATACTCTGTATGGAAAGGGGGAAGGTTAGATGAAAAAAGTTTCAATCAAAATAATGATTTGTTTAGCAGGATGGATCGCAGTAAGTAATCCATTTGTTAGCAAATATTTAACTTTAAAAAAGGAAACAGCATTGCCCGCAGCGAAAGAGTCAGACCCTCTTTATCAGAGTATTATTAAAAAAGCCCCTACATACGAAATACCGCCTATCGATGCGACCAATGACAGGGTCTGGAAAGCTATTCCTGGCTATAATGGGCGAAAGGTTGATATTCCAGCTTCATATAAGAATATGAAACAAAAAGGCGTTTTTAATGAAAAGAAACTAATCTTTACTCAGATAAAGCCAAAGGTTCATCTCAACGATTTACCGCCAGCTCCTATTTATAAAGGGAATCCAAATAAACCAATGGTAACGTTTATTATTAATGTGGCTTGGGGAAATGAATATTTATCAGAGATGCTTGCAACTCTAAAAAAACATAATATATCGGTTAGTTTCTTTCTTGAAGGAAATTGGGTCAAAAAAAATCCCGATCTAGCAAAAATGATTGTTAGTTCTGGTCATGAGGTTGGGAACCATTCCTATTCTCATCCAGATATGAAGCAACTAACCAGTGGTAGCGCCAGGGAACAAATCGTGAAAACAAATGAAATTATCGAAGCGGCTACAGGTAAGAAATGCGTCTGGTTTGCTCCTCCTAGTGGCAGTTATCGAGATGAGACGATAAAAGTTGCCAGTGAATTAAAAATGAAGACTGTTATGTGGACAGTTGATACCGTGGACTGGAGGAAACCAACTGCAGATGTTCTTGTAAATCGTGTGATGTCAAAGATTAACAACGGGTCAATGGTCCTTATGCACCCAACAGAATCGACTGCGAAATCGCTCGATCGCTTAATCACACAAATTAAACAAAAAAACTTAGAAATTGGAACAGTTTCTGAATTAATGAGTGAAGAAAGAGTTGAGTAATAATCGTAGTAAGATATACTGAAAATTGGAGAAAATACATTTTAATAAGTATAATGATAAATGGAGTAGCAGCAGCTTCTGTTATAGAGACTGGAGGAAGTCGATGATTAATAAATACACATGCCAAAATGGAGTAAGAATTGTTTTAGAAAATATCTCAACTGTACGATCAGTTGCAATTGGTGTATGGATTGGTACGGGATCTAGAGATGAGAACCCCGGGAACAATGGTATTTCACATTTTCTGGAGCATATGTTCTTTAAAGGCACAAATACAAGGTCAGCAAAAGAAATTGCCGAATCCTTTGATAGTATTGGTGGACAGGTGAATGCGTTTACATCAAAGGAGTATACCTGCTATTATGCAAAAGTCCTTGATACACACTCCCAATTTGCATTAGATGTGTTAGCTGATATGTTCTTTAACTCAACTTTTGTGGAAGAGGAACTAAACAAAGAGAGAAATGTAGTCTTAGAAGAAATAAAAATGTACGAAGATACTCCTGATGATATTGTTCATGACTTACTGAGCAGAGCAGTTTATGGAGAACATCCACTAGGATATCCTATTTTAGGAACAGAAGAAACACTTAATACGTTTACCGGCCAAACGTTAAAGGAATATATTCATGAGAGGTACACTCCTGAAAATGTTGTCATTTCAATTGCAGGTAATGTATCGGAATCCTTTATTAAAGAAGTCGAAAAATATTTTGGATCCTATAAAGGTGCGAACAACCAAGCAGTTGAAAATATTCCAACCTTCCATTCCAATCGGATTTCTCGAAAGAAGGATACGGAACAGGCCCACTTATGTATTGGTTTTGAAGGATTAAAGGTTGGGCATGAAGATATCTACAGCCTAATTACATTAAATAATATTTTGGGCGGCAGCATGAGCTCAAGATTATTCCAGGAAGTCCGTGAGCAAAGGGGCTTAGCTTATTCAGTTTTCTCGTACCATTCTGCCTATCAAGACAGTGGGATTGTGACGGTTTATGGTGGAACAGGGGCTAAACAGCTTAATGTTCTATATGAAACCATCCAAGAAACACTCAATAAATTAAAGCAAGAAGGAATTACTGAACGAGAATTAACAAATAGTAAAGAGCAGCTGAAGGGCAGCTTGATGTTAAGTCTGGAAAGTACAAACAGCCGGATGAGTCGTAATGGTAAAAATGAACTTTTATTGAAACGTCACCGTTCACTCGATGAAATTATCGATCAGATCGATGCAGTTTCCAAACAGAGTGTAGACGAAATGACCAAGGCAGTCTTTAATGACAACTATTCCGTAACCCTAATCAGTCCAGACGGAGAATTCCCAACTTCATTAACATAACAGAAAAGAGGTAATCCACACAGTTGGATTACCTCTTTTTTTAGTTAGTCTAAAGGGGAGCTTCCTCTTATAAACTAATAGTAAGGGGTAATGAAGGAGGGACAAAAGCATTGAGGTTAAGTGAACTAAGCGGAAAAGAAATTGTTGATGTAAAAAAGGCAGAACGACTTGGTGTACTTGGCCAAACCGATTTAGAAATTAATGAAGGCACCGGTCAAATTCAGGCTCTGCTAATACCTTCAATTAAATGGTTTGGTTTTCGAAAACAAGGGGAAGAAATCAGGGTCCCTTGGCAGCACATTAAAAAAATTGGCTCTGATATGATCATAATCGATGTACCAGATGAAGAACAGTAACGTACTGTGGCAAAAAAGCCCAAGCAAGTGTCAACTTGCTTGGGCTTTTTTATTTAGTATGGATGGAAAACTCACCGAATGAAGTTAACCGACATAATATGGTGAAGTGATATAAAGAAAAGGGAATTCATAGTAGGATTTTAAAAAAAAGAAGGTGAATGTTTTCATGCTGACAGGGATGCAAATTGCCGTGATTGGTGGGGATGCCAGACAGCTGGAAATCATCCGCAAGTTAACCGAATTAGATGCGAGACTATCGCTTATTGGTTTTGAACAGCTTGACCATGCTTTTACGGGTGCGGTCAAGGAAAAACTGGATGAAGTCGATTTTTCAATAATGGATACCCTTATCCTACCAGTGCCGGGTACTAACTTAGAAGGACAGGTAGAAACAATCTTTTCAAATGAAAAGGTTATTTTGACTGCAGATATAATTTCTAAGACTCCAGAACATTGTACGATTTATTCAGGAATTAGCAATGCCTATTTAAATGGGATTACCAAGGAAGCCAAGCGGACTCTTATTCAGTTATTTGAAAGGGATGATGTGGCTATCTATAATTCAATCCCTACAGTAGAAGGGACAATTATGATGGCGATCCAACACACTGATTTTACCATACATGGGTCGAATATTACGGTTCTTGGGTTAGGTAGAGTTGGAATGAGTGTTGCAAGAACATTTGCGGCACTTGGAGCAAATGTGAAGGTTGGAGCTAGAAAGAGTGAACATTTGGCAAGAATCACTGAAATGGGCTTAACGCCTTTTCATTTGAAGGATTTGGAAAATGAAGTGAATAATAGCGATATCTTAATAAACACAGCGCCACATTTAATCGTAACAGCAAGAGTTATTTCTAAATTGCCTTCACACACGCTCATTATTGACCTTGCATCAAAACCGGGTGGAACTGATTTTAGATACGCAGAAAAAAGGGGAATAAAGGCATTACTTGCCCCAGGATTGCCAGGAATTGTAGCGCCGAAAACAGCGGGTCAAATTCTGGCGAATGTTCTTGCCCAACTGCTTCAAGATGATTTAAGAAAGCGAAAGGGGAAAGTGAAATGAGTTTAAAGGGTAAAAGAATTGGCTTTGGCTTAACCGGTTCACATTGTACGTATGATGCAGTATTCCCGGAAATAGAAAAATTAGTGCAAGCTGGAGCTGAGGTCTTGCCAGTTGTAACTTTTACAGTAAAAAATACAGATACTCGATTTGGTAAAGGGGAGGATTGGATTCAGCGAATTGAAGATTTAACAGGGAATAAGATTATTGATTCAATTGTAAAAGCGGAACCACTCGGTCCCAAAATCCCACTTGATTGTATGATCATTGCTCCATTAACAGGTGTATCAATGAGTAAATTTGCCAATGCCATGAACGATAGCCCAGTATTAATGGCTGCAAAAGCCACGCTCCGAAATTTAAAGCCGGTTGTCCTTGGAATCTCAACCAACGACGCACTCGGATTAAATGGTGTAAACTTAATGAGGTTAATGGCAACAAAGAATATATATTTTATTCCCTATGGTCAGGATGACCCCAAAAATAAGCCAAATTCAATGGTTGCAAGAATGGCATTGCTCACTGAAACTGTTGAAGCAGCAATCGAAGGAAAACAAATTCAACCTGTGTTAGTAGAAAGGTATAAAGATTCTGACTAATTATCCCCCCTCATTCATCAAAAAAGGTTATTTCTTTTATGGAATATGTTAAAATAAATTATTCTATCATCAGTGGGAAGATCATTTGCCCGCTGATGAGATAATAAAAATTATGGATAACATGCTGGCAGCTATATAAAGGCCAATTCCTTTTTTTGATATAATGACCAGCTAGTTGGAAGGGGAACCTGTAATGAGTCAACAAAATGGATTTCACGTTGCTGTTGTTGGAGCAACAGGAGCAGTAGGACAACAAATGATACAAACATTAATTAAAGAGAACTTCCCAATCAGAAAACTAACTCTATTATCCTCAGCTCGATCAGCAGGGAAAAAAGTAGATGTTAATGGTCAGGAATATATCATTGAAGAAGCTAAGCCTGAGAGCTTTGAAGGTGTTGAGATTGCCCTGTTTAGTGCAGGTGGCAGTGTATCAAAGGAGCTTGGTCCGGAAGCTGTTAAACGTGGTGCGATTGTGGTGGACAACACTAGTGCTTTTAGAATGGATGAGAATACACCATTAGTTGTACCTGAAGTAAATGAAGCCGACCTTCACAATCAAAATGGGATTATTGCAAACCCAAATTGTTCTACCATTCAAATGGTGGTTGCTCTTGAGCCGATCCGTCAACACTTCGGCTTGAAAAAGGTAATTGTTTCAACCTATCAAGCTGTTTCGGGTTCAGGTGCAGCAGCGGTTGAAGAATTAATGGAGCAAACTCAGGCGATTTTAAACAGTGAAGCTTATGAGCCTAAGATATTACCAGTAAAATCTGATAAAAATCACTATCAGATTGCTTTTAATGCCATTCCACAAATTGATAAATTTCAAGAAAATGGATACACATTTGAAGAAATGAAAATGATTAATGAAACAAAAAAAATCATGCACTTGCCAGAATTACAGGTTTCCGCTACTTGTGTTCGACTTCCTGTTGCCGTGGGTCATTCTGAATCTGTTTATTTTGAAATAGAGGCAGATAATGTAAGTGCAAATGACATTAAGGCACTATTAAAGGATGCACCAGGTGTTATTTTGCAAGATGATCCGGAAAACCAACTATATCCGATGCCAGCAAATTGCGTTGGGAAAAATGATGTATTTGTTGGACGAATTAGAAGAGACATTGATGAACCTCGTGGTTTTCATATGTGGGTAGTTTCCGATAACTTGCTCAAAGGTGCAGCATGGAATTCAGTTCAAATTGCGGAAAGTTTAGTTAAATTAGGTATTGTAAAATAAAGCTACAACAAAAAAGGCAGGTTTTGGTGTCACCATGAAAATTATTGTTCAAAAATTTGGCGGTACATCTGTAAAAGATGAAAATGGCAGGAAATATGCTCAAGGCCATATTGAGAAAGCGTTAGCTGATGGCTATAAAGTGGTTGTGGTTGTAAGCGCGATGGGTAGAAAAGGTGACCCTTATGCAACTGATACACTACTTTCGTTAATCGGTGGAAACTTAAGCAAAATCTCAAAACGGGAACTGGATTTATTATTGTCTTGTGGTGAGGTTATTTCTAGTGTCGTTTTTGTGAATATGTTATTAGCAAAAGGGATTCAAGCTGTTGCACTAACGGGTGCTCAAGCAGGTTTTCGAACCAACAATGACCATACAAATGCAAAAATCAATGATATGAAATGCGATAGACTCCTTAAAGAATTAGAGAGTAATGATGTTGTAGTGGTTGCGGGCTTTCAAGGAGCCGCAAAAAATGGAGATGTGACCACAATTGGGCGCGGCGGAAGTGATACTTCTGCTGCAGCTCTCGGTGCTGCGCTTAATGCGGAATGGATTGACATTTTTACTGATGTGGAAGGAATTATGACTGCTGATCCACGCATTGCAGAAAATGCACGACCACTTTCCATAGTCACTTACACCGAAGTGTGTAATATGGCATATCAAGGGGCTAAGGTCATTCATCCGAGAGCAGTAGAAATTGCGATGCAGGCAAAAGTACCGATTCGGATTCGATCAACTTACTCTGAAGGTTTAGGAACATTGGTCACCTCATTAAATAAAAATAATCGTGGCAGTGATATTAAGGAACGAGTAGTTACAGGGATTGCACATGTTTCAAATGTTACCCAAATAAAAGTTTTCGCTAAAAAGGATCAATATTATTTGCAAGCGGAAGTATTTAAGGCAATGGCCAATGAAAGAATCAGCGTAGATTTTATCAACATCTCACCGAACGGTGTAATCTATACAGTAACAGAAGAAATGACCGATCGTGCCATTCAGGTCTTAAATGAATTAGGGCATGACCCTGTCGTTGAGCGACATTGTGCAAAAGTTTCAGTTGTTGGTGCAGGTATCGCCGGAGTTCCTGGAGTTACTTCAAAAATTGTAACTGCCTTATCGGATCATGGAATTCGTATATTACAATCTGCAGACAGTCATACGACGATTTGGGTACTTGTAAAGCAGGAGGACTTGGTTAAATCCGTTAATGCCCTCCATGATGCTTTTCAATTAGAAGAAGAATCATTGGAATTTAATCTTTTCGATTTATAATTTACTTTTGAATGGGTAAATCATTCAAACGAATCGGAAGAGGCGATTAGTGTATTTGTATGATGGATTGTATCGAGAGGAGTAAGAATATGGTTCATTTCGGGCGAGTTTCGACGGCAATGGTTACCCCTTTTGATAAGAAGGGGCATATTGACTTAGCCAAGACGACGCAATTAGTGAATTTTTTAATTGATAATGGAACGGATTCACTTGTGGTTGCTGGAACCACTGGTGAATCACCTACGTTATCTAAGGAAGAAAAGCTGGCATTATTTAATCATGTAGTAAAATCGGTTAATAAACGGATTCCTGTCATTGCTGGAACAGGAAGTAATAATACTTATGCATCTGTGGAATTGACAAAAAAAGCGGAGCAACTAGGCGTAGATGCGATTATGGCTGTAGCACCATATTATAATAAACCAAGCCAAGAAGGTTTATATCAGCATTTTAAAGCCATTGCGGAAGCCACTTCCTTGCCAGTGATGGTTTACAATATCCCAGGGCGGTCTGCAGTTAATATCCATCCTGAGACGATTATTCGCCTCTCGAGGATAGCAAATATTGTTGCAGTAAAAGAAGCCAGCGGGGATCTAAGTGCAATGACACACATCATTGCTAATACAGAGGACGATTTTGTTTTATATAGTGGGGATGATAGTCTAACAATCCCTGTTCTTTCCATTGGCGGTGCAGGCATAGTTTCAGTTGCTTCCCATGTCATTGGAAACCAATTGAAAGAATTGGTTAACGCATTTCTTAACGGACAGAATGAAAAGGCAGCAAAATTGCATCAGCAACTCCTTCCTATCATGCAAGGTTTATTTACTGCACCTAGCCCTGCTCCTGTTAAAACAGCTTTACAGCTAAAAGGATTAGATGTTGGATCAGTAAGGCTGCCTCTCGTAGGCCTTACAGAACAAGAACGTTCAGCGTTAATTACCCTATTAAATAAGATATAAGAGATAACTAAAGCCAACCGGATAATGATTCGGTTGGCTTATTTTTTTAATAAAATTAGACCAATTATTATTAATGTTGGAAAGGTTTTCTAAAATCAAGTATAATAATCATAACTGATTTGGAACGGAAATAAGAAAAGCGGTAGCAGCCGTTTAGCGGAGCTGGAGCTAGACATTTTTCGGAGATCAATTATATAAATTATGATACAGCATAGGAGGATTTACAAATTGATAAAGAAACTAAATAATTCCATTAAGTTAATCACACTTGGTGGTATAGGAGAAATCGGAAAGAATATGTATCTTGTTGAGGTGGACAAGGATATATTTGTCATTGATGCCGGCTTAATGTTCCCCGAGGAAGAAATGCTTGGCATAGATATAGTGATTCCGGATCTCACCTACTTAAGAGAAAATAAGGATCGTGTAAAAGCAATTTTCCTTACACATGGACATGAAGATCATATCGGGGCGTTATCGTATGTACTTCGTGAATTAGATGTTCCTGTGTATGGAACCAAGTTAACCCTTGCCCTTGCAAATGCCAAACTTAAAGAGCAAGATTATTTTGGTAAAGCACATTTTATTGAGGTTAATTCGGATACGATTGTTAACTTGGATTCTGTGGAAGTAAGCTTTTTTAAAACAAATCATAGTATCCCTGATTCTGTTGGTGTTTGTATTCATACATCTGAAGGAATCATTGTTTATACTGGTGATTTTAAATTCGATCAAGCGGCGACAAAGCTTTATAAACCAGAGATAGGCAAAATGGCATCGATTGGGGAACAAGGAGTATTATGTTTGTTATCGGATAGTACAGAAGCAGAAAAGCCTGGCTACACGGCATCAGAAGCAATTGTTGAGCGTGAAATGTCTAATGCTTTCTATAATGCACCAGGGAGAATCATCGCTGCGTGCTTTGCTTCTGATATTAATAGAATCCAGCATATTTTTGATGCAGCACAGGAGAACGGACGTAAAGTAGCAGTAGTAGGTAAAAGTCTTGAACGAATTTATCATATTGCCCTTGATTTAGGTTATTTAGAAGTTGCAGAGGATTTAATCATTCCTATTAGTGAGATAAAAGACTATCAAGACCGTGAAATTGTCGTGTTAATGACAGGAAGTCAGGGTGAACCGATAGAGGCTTTACAAAAAATGGCGAAACAAATTGATAAAGTGATTAATATTCAAAAGGGTGATACCGTATTAATTGCGGCCTCACCACTTAGAGGCAGTGAAGTATTTTTATTTAAAACTGTTGATATGCTTTTTAGAGCTGGTGCCAATGTTATATCTGGGAAAAGGACCATCCATGTTTCAAGTCATGGAAGTCAAGAAGAATTAAAATTTATGATTAACTTGATGAAGCCCAAATATTTGATACCTGTTCACGGGGAATTTAGGATGCTGAAGGCTCATCGGAAATTGGCGATGGAATGTGGACTTACTAATGAACAAATTTTAATTCCTGACCGCGGCGATATCGTGGAATTGAAGGAAGGGAAACTTACACTTGCCGGGAAAGTACCATCTGGGAATATCCTTATCGATGGTATTGGGGTTGGAGATGTAGGAAATATTGTCCTTCGTGATCGCAGGCTTTTATCACAGGATGGAATTCTTATTGTGGTAGTAACCCTAACAAGACATGAGCGGAAAATAGCCGCAGGACCTGAAATAATCTCTAGAGGGTTTGTTTATGTTCGCGAATCCGAAAAATTGATGGAGGATTCAACCAAATTAGTTCGGGACATTGTTGAAAGGAATATTGCAAAAGATTCCTTTGAATGGTCAAGCTTGAAGCAGGATATCAGAGAAGAATTAAATCGAAATTTATTTGAAAAGACGAAAAGAAGACCAATGATTCTCCCAATCATTATGGAAATCTAAAAAGAAGGCACTGGGTCGATCCAGTGCTTTTTATTTTAAGCATGAAACTACCTCATATAGGTAAATACTAACCTATATCATGCTTGAAGGGAGTATTAGGATGAATAATGATTTACAAAAAAATGAAGCTGAAAATCAAGAGGGCGGGGAGCCTCAAAAAGAGGATAAACCTTCTTCAACTTTAATGGAAAAAATTCAGCAACTAGGACAAACCAATGTACCACAGCTTTCAACAGACTCTAAAATTCATTGTTTAACGATAATTGGACAAATCGAAGGACATTTAGCCCTTCCACCACAAAATAAAACGACAAAATATGAACATTTAATTCCCCAACTCGTTGCAATAGAACAAAATCCAAAAATCGAAGGAGTCCTTATTATTTTAAATACGGTTGGCGGCGATGTTGAGGCTGGTCTAGCAATATCTGAAATGCTTGCCACATTATCAAAGCCAACTGTTTCCATTGTATTAGGAGGAGGGCATTCAATAGGGGTGCCGATTGCCGTTTCCTGTGACTATTCATTTATCGCGGAGACCGCTACAATGACCATCCATCCGATCCGATTGACAGGTCTTGTGATTGGAGTTCCGGCAACCTTTGAGTATATGGATAAAATGCAAGAGCGGGTTGTCAACTTTGTAACTAAGCATTCCAAAATAACGGAAGAAACCTTTAAAGACCTAATGTTTGCTAAGGGGAATTTAACAAGAGACATTGGAACGAATGTCATTGGTGTGGATGCCGTGAAAACAGGGCTAATTGATGAAGTAGGCGGACTAGGCAAGGCCATGAAAAAGTTAAATGAATTGATGGAACTTCATAAAGAAAAGAACGAGGGGTTAGTTCAATGATTCTTTATACAATGATGCCGTCTGAACTGATTTTTCCATATGAGGCCGATTCACCTAGTAATCAACAAATGGTAAGCTATCAAGGCATACCACTCTTAGTAGAGATGATGGATGGGCAAAATGTTCAAGTTGTCCGGATTCTGAGTACTGATCCACAGCATTATATGGACAATCAAATATGCCCGGGTGCAAAAATTTCTTTCGCGAACCTAGAAGGATTGTCCGCATTGTAATAGGAGATTATGGTATAATCAGGTAAGATAAAAGAGCAGCCACCTTAGGCTGCTTTCTTCCTTTTTTACCCTTTTATCTTGAATTAATAAATAAGAAATGAATATACCATAACGAAATAACAAGGTGATTAAATGGCAAAGAAAAAAAGACGACAACCAAAAAAGAGAGATAACCATCTCAAAAAGACTGTACAATTTGAATTATCCGCACTGGCTCTTCTAGCAATAGCGATCATCTCGATAGCAAAACTCGGTGCAGTAGGCAAGGCAACCGTTATTTTCTTCCGTTTTTGGATGGGAGAATGGTATATGCTTAGTTTAATTGGGCTAATTGTATTAAGTGTTTTTTTGATGTGGAAACGAACAATTCCTTTTTTCTTCCATATTAAATTGGTAGGAAGTTATTTTATTACTTCTGCTATTCTACTTTTAAGCCATGTAACCCTCTTTCATTTGCTGACCAATGATGGGAAATTTAAAGATCCTAGTGTGATCGGAAATACATGGGAATTGTTCATGATGGAACTTAGAGGTGAAACAAGCACCACCGATCTTGGCGGGGGAATGATAGGGGCAATTTTATTTGCCTTATTCCATTATTTATTTGCTGAAACAGGTACGAAAATTATTGCATTTATCTTTATTTTAATTGGAATTATTTTACTTACAGGTAAATCTTTTGGAGATTTTATTGGGAAGATCATGATTGTAATGGCTGATTTTTCAAAAAGTCAGTGGGATGCCTTTAAAATGGACATGACAGACTGGAAACAAAAACAACAAGTGCGAAAGGCAGAAAAAATAGCTCAGAAGAGACAAGCGCAGGAAACCCGTGAACAAAATCATCCTGTCTCAAATGTAGAAACACCATCTCTTCAGGAGGAAATCCTAACAACGGAACCTATTATATCTAGTTTTGCTGATCGAGCAAATATAGAAGAATTAGAGAACGATTCCCATCCTAGTGAGGAAACAAAGGCAAAAGGAACCCATGAAGAGAACGATGATCCGATTCCGCCCATCACCTTTACTGAGGTGGAAAATACCTCCTATGAGCTGCCGCCGCTTCGATTGCTTAAGCTACCCAAGAAAACAGATCAAAGTGGGGAGTATGAACTAATTCATGCGAATGCGGCAAAACTAGAAAGGACCTTCCAGAGTTTTGGCGTGAAAGCGCGTGTTACACAAGTACACTTAGGACCAGCTGTTACAAAATATGAGGTTCATCCTGATGTCGGGGTTAAAGTTAGTAAAATTGTCAGTTTAAGCGATGACTTAGCCTTAGCACTAGCTGCTAAGGGTATCCGAATTGAAGCTCCAATTCCAGGTAAATCTGCCATAGGAATTGAAGTTCCTAATACTGAAGTGGCCATGGTTTCCCTTCGTGAAGTGCTTGAAGCTACGCAAAATGACAAGCCGGATTCAAAGCTTCTTATAGCCTTAGGCAGGGATATTACAGGTGAAGCCGTGTTAGCTGAATTAAATAAAATGCCCCATTTACTGGTTGCAGGTGCAACGGGAAGTGGGAAAAGTGTTTGTATAAACGGTATTATCACAAGTATATTAATGCGAGCAAAGCCTCATGAAGTAAAATTAATGATGATTGACCCTAAAATGGTCGAATTAAATGTCTATAACGGTATTCCACACTTATTAGCGCCAGTTGTAACGAATCCAAAAAAAGCCTCACAAGCTCTGCAAAAGGTAGTAAGTGAAATGGAAAGGCGTTACGAATTGTTCTCCCATACGGGAACACGTAATATTGAGGGCTATAATGACCATGTTAGAAGGCATAATTTAGAGGAAAACGATAAGCAGCCTTTGCTGCCATATATCGTTGTTATAGTCGATGAGTTGGCTGACTTAATGATGGTTGCCTCTTCCGATGTGGAAGATGCGATTACCCGCCTAGCCCAGATGGCGCGTGCTGCAGGAATTCATTTAATTATTGCAACGCAACGTCCATCAGTTGATGTTATTACAGGGGTAATTAAAGCGAATATTCCATCTAGAATTGCCTTTGCAGTTTCAAGTGCTACCGATTCAAGAACAATATTAGATATGGGTGGTGCTGAAAAACTATTGGGAAGAGGGGATATGTTATTCCTTCCGGTTGGAGAGGCCAAACCAGTTCGTGTGCAAGGAGCTTTCTTATCAGATCAAGAGGTAGAGGACACGGTTGAATTTGTTATTTCCCAACAGAAAGCGCAATACCAGGAAGATATGATTCCTGATGATATCCCTGAAGTATCAGGTGTGGTTGATGATGATATATATGATGAGGCAGTTGAGCTAATTATTGAAATGCAAACAGCATCTGTTTCGATGTTACAAAGACGGTTCCGTATAGGCTATACAAGAGCAGCTAGGTTAATTGATGAAATGGAAGCACGTGGTATTGTTGGTCCATATGAGGGCAGTAAGCCACGGGCTGTTCTCCAATCAAAACCTAAAGATAAAGAAGAACAAAGTTCATAATTAAATAGAAAGTAGTAACCTTTATTATGTTCATGCGAAAAATACATAATAGAGGTTTTTTTTCGTGATAATAATTTAGTAGGAGTTATTAATAATATAGAACTTGGTACTAAATGTTCATAATAAAAATATACATATGTTAAGAAATTCCTTCGAATTTCCCATTTAAAAAATAGTTGGAAGTACCTAGCTTTATTTGTGACAGCACCATTCATCCTATCTAATCAAATTTTTTTATTAGCTATTTATTTATCCCAAAAATAATGTTAAGATAAATTTCGATTAGTAGAAATGATATCAGATGTCTGATGTCTAAGGAATAAGGCTGGAGGAAGCAGCATGTCTATAAAATCAGATAACCGGCATTTATACTTACAAGTAATCGATCGGTTAAAGCAAGATATTGCAACAGGAGTATACAAAGAAAAAGAGAAGTTACCTTCTGAGTTTGATCTTGCTAAACAGCTTGGTGTGAGCAGGGCAACGCTTCGGGAAGCATTACGCATTCTTGAGGAGGATAACGTTATCATTCGGCGCCATGGTGTTGGAACCTTTGTTAACGTTAAGCCATTGTTTACGTCAGGGATTGAACAACTTAACAGTGTTACTGCCATGATAAAACAAGCTGGAATGATACCAGGAACAATTTTCCTTAGATCATCAACGCAAGGTCCGACCGAAGAGGATATTCGTCGTTTCTCATGTTCTACTAGTGAGGAGATTTTCGTGATGGAGAGGGTAAGAACCGCAAATGGAGAACCAGTCGTCTACTGTATCGACAAGGTGCCAGAACGAATTTTGCCGGAAACCTTTTCCCATACAGAGGAATCTATTTTCCGTATTTTGGATGAGGAGGCAAACCGAAGAATTACATACGCGGTTGCCCAAATCGAGCCAATTGGCTATCATGACAAAATCTCCCCAATTCTAGAATGCGACCCAGAAACTGCTTTGTTAGTGTTAAAACAAATGCATTTCGATGAAATGGATGAACCCATACTTTTTTCGGTAAACTATTTTAAAGCGGACAAGTTTAGTTTTCATGTCTTAAGGAAAAGAATATAATTTTTTTTTATCCATAATGAAAACGCAAACAGTTTTGCAACATAACCATTTTTACTAAATCAAACACATTCATAGGGGGTCAATACCATGAAAAAGCGTAAAATTGGAATGGCATTATCACTAGTTCTAGCTGCTGGTACACTTTTAGGAGCATGTGGGAAAAGTGATGACACAACTAAGGAACCAGCAAAGAGTGGAGAAAAGAAAACTGATTTCTCTGTAGCAATGGTTACTGATGTCGGCGGCGTTGATGACAAATCATTTAACCAATCTGCTTGGGAAGGTCTTCAAAAATTCGGTAAAGATAATGGAATGACAAAAGGTAAAGGCGGATATGATTACCTTCAATCAAAATCAGATGCTGATTATTCTACAAACTTAAATACTCTTGCACGCCAAGACTTTGACTTAGTTTACGGAATTGGATTCTTAATGCAAGCTGCAGTTGAAGAGATTGCGAAACAACAAAAGGATTCAAAATTTGCAATCATTGATGCAGAGGTTAAACAACCAAACGTAGCAAGTGTACTTTTCAAGGAGCAAGAAGCGGCATTCCTTGCTGGTGTAGCAGCTGCACTCCAAACAAAATCTAATCATATCGGTTTCATCGGTGGTATGGAGATTCCTGTAATTGAGCGCTTTGAATCTGGTTTCTTAGCAGGTGTTAAAGCTGCAAAACCAGAAGTAAAAGTGGATGTTCAATACTCTGGTGCATTTGATAAAGCGGAACTTGGACAAAATATTGCTTCTAAAATGTATTCTTCTGGTGCGGACGTAATTTTCCATGCTGCTGGAGGTACTGGTAATGGTCTTTTCAAAGAAGCTACTGACAGAAAAGCAAAAGATCCTAGCAAGGAAATTTGGGCTATCGGCGTAGACCGTGACCAAAATGATATGGGTCCAGATGTTGTCCTTACTTCAGCATTAAAACGTGTAGACGTAGCGGTTCAGGATTTATCTAAAAAAGCAATGGATGGTAATTTCCCTGGTGGGGAAGTTGCATTATACGGATTAACTGAAGATGGAGTTGGCGTAGCCCCAATTAACGCTAAAGCAGATAAAAAAGCTGAGATTGAAGCTTCGATTAAAGACTGGGTTGAAAAGATTAAATCAGGTGCAGTAAAAGTTCCAGGAACTCGTGATGAATTAAAGAATTTTAGTGCAAAATAATTTTTGTGAGGAATAAGCAGGATTGATTATCATCTTGCTTATTCCTTCCTTATGAATCTTAACTGAAGGGTAGAATAAATATTCTACTTTTCATTTAAGATTTTAGTGGGGAGGAAATCCCTGTTTTTTTAAAACGTTGGAAAGGTCTGACCTCTTACTACTGTTGGTCAATTTTTCCTTTTACCTTATCACAGGGAGTGAGAAAAAGAATGGAATATGTAATTGAAATGCTCAACATCCGTAAAGAGTTTAATGGCTTCGTTGCGAATGATAACATAACCCTCCAATTAAAAAGAGGTGAAATTCATGCCTTGCTAGGCGAAAATGGTGCCGGAAAATCGACCTTGATGAATGTTCTCTTCGGATTATACCAACCCGAACAAGGAGAAATACGTGTTAAAGGTAAACCAGTGAACATCGCAAACCCTAATATTGCAAACGACCTTGGAATTGGGATGGTCCATCAGCATTTTATGTTGGTTGACACATTTACAGTTACTGAAAATATTATTCTTGGTAGAGAAATTACATCTGCCGGAAAAATCGATATTAAAAAGGCCGAGCAGCAGGTTAGAGAAATTTCTGAACGTTATGGATTAGCCGTCGACCCACAAGCGAAGATTTCCGATATTACCGTAGGTATGCAGCAACGTGTTGAAATCCTAAAGACACTCTATCGAGGGGCAGAAATTCTTATTTTTGACGAACCAACTGCTGTATTAACACCTCAAGAGATTAAAGAATTAATCCAAATTATGAAAACGTTAATCAAAGAAGGCAAATCAATTATTTTAATTACCCATAAACTTAAAGAGATAATGGAAGTTTCTGACCGCTGTACTGTTATTCGTAAAGGGAAGGGGATTGGAACTGTAACGGTTAGCGAAACCAATCCTAATGAACTTGCCAGCTTAATGGTCGGACGTGAGGTTGTCTTTAAAACTGATAAAAAGGAAGCAACTCCAAAACAAGAAGTACTTGAAATCAAGGATTTAGTCGTTAAAGACCCACGTGGTGTTACGGTAGTAAATGGACTAAATCTATCAGTTCGTGCTGGAGAGATTGTCGGGATCGCAGGAGTCGATGGGAATGGGCAATCTGAATTTATTGAAGCCATTACAGGTTTACGCAAGGCTGAAAGTGGCAGTGTAAAATTAAATGGCAAAGAATTAATCAATCATACACCAAGGCAAATTACTGAATCGGGCGTTGCTCATATTCCACAAGACCGACACAAGCATGGGTTAGTTTTAAACTTCCCAATTGGCGAGAACATGGTTTTACAAACTTATAATAAAAAGCCATTCTCAAAGAACGGAATCTTAAACTTTAGTGAAATTTATAAAAAAGCAAAAACGCTTATAAGTGAGTTTGATGTTCGGACCCCAAGTGAATACACTTTGGCACGTGCTCTCTCTGGTGGTAATCAACAAAAGGCGATTATTGGACGTGAAATTGATCGGAACCCTGACTTATTGATTGCGGCTCAGCCAACTCGAGGTTTGGATGTTGGAGCCATTGAATTCATTCATAAACGCTTAATTGAGCAGCGCGATCATGGGAAAGGTGTCTTGCTTATCTCCTTTGAATTGGATGAAATTATGAATGTTAGTGACCGTATTGCTGTTATATATGAAGGGAAAATCGTAGCTATTGTTAATCCAAAGGAAACGACGGAGCAGGAACTTGGATTATTGATGGCTGGATCGAATAGAAAGGAAGCAGGTGAACAATCACATGTCTAAGCGGTTTAAAAGTATATTAACTCCAATCATCGCTGTTTTATTAGGCATCATTGTTGGAACAATTATCATGTTAGTCAGCGGGTACAATCCGGTTGCAGCCTTTACAGCACTATGGAATGGAGCATTTGGAGAAGTCTATTATATTGGGGAAGTAGTCAGACAATTTACCCCATATATTTTAGCCGGATTAGCTGTTGCCTTTGCATTTCGTGTAGGGTTATTTAATATCGGGGTTGAGGGGCAATTCTTAGTAGGCTGGCTTGCTTCAGTTTGGGTAGGGGTAGCTTTTGACCTGCCACGTGTGATCCATTTACCACTGGCTATCCTAGCAGCTATAGTTGCAGGTGCGCTGTGGGCATACATTCCAGGTCTATTAAAAGCTCGTTTTCGTGTTCATGAAGTAATTGTTACCATTATGATGAACTATGTTGCTTTACATGTTTCAAACTATCTGATTCGTAATGTAATTACAAATCATGGGGATAATTCGGGCCCTATTCATAAATCTGCAACATTACGTTCACCTTGGTTAGAAAGTATAACAGATTATTCAAGACTTCACTGGGGCATTCTTCTTGCAATTATATCTTGCTTTATTATGTGGTTCTTATTAGAAAGAACAACAAGAGGATTTGAATTAAGATCTGTAGGGTTTAACCAACATGCCGCTCAATATGCGGGGATGAATGTTAATAAAAATATTATCCTATCAATGGTTATTTCCGGAGCATTTGCTGGCTTAGCAGGTGCAATGGAAGGGCTGGGTACTTTCGAATACGCAGCAGTAAAGGGTGGATTTTCCGGCGTTGGTTTCGATGGAATTGCTGTTGCATTACTAGGCGGAAATACTGCTTTGGGTGTCTTTTTCTCAGCAATACTTTTTGGTGTTCTAAAAGTGGGAGCATTAAACATGCCGCTTGAAGCTGGGGTACCAAATGAATTAGTAGATATTATCATTGCTTTAATCGTCTTCTTTGTTGCATCAAGTTATTTCATTAGAGTATTTCTTGACCGAATTAGTAAGAAGGAGGTGAAGTAAGTTGAGTTTAATGGATATCTTAATCATTCTTGTTCCATCCACATTATTATGGGCTGCTCCTCTTGTCTTCACTGCATTAGGCGGTATTTTCTCAGAACGTTCCGGGGTAGTAAATATTGGACTTGAAGGTTTAATGGTCATTGGGGCATTTTCAGCGATTGTGTTTAACTTATTTACATTTGACACATTTGGAAGTGCCACACCTTGGATTGCCCTATTAATAGCAATGGCTGCAGGAGCATTATTTTCGATTTTACATGCGGTTGCGGCAATTACATTCCGTGCAGACCATACGGTTTCCGGTGTTGCCATCAACTTACTGGCTACAGGTCTTACTCTGTTTCTTGTAAAACTTATTTTTGATAAAGGTGAAACAGGAATTATCAGTAAGGGGTTTAGCAAAATTGATATTCCTGTTTTAAAAGATATTCCTGTCATTGGTAAAATTTTCTTCCAAAATACGTACTGGACATCGTTCCTTGCTATCCTTGTTGCTATTATTGTTTGGTATATTGTTGCTAAAACACCATTTGGACTTCGCCTTCGCTCAGTCGGTGAACATCCGATGGCAGCAGACACGATGGGTATCAATGTAACGAAAATGCGTTATTATGGCGTCATCCTTTCTGGAGCACTTGGTGGACTTGGTGGTGGAGTATATGCACAATCGATTACATCTAACTTCAGCCACTCGACAATCAGTGGTCAAGGTTTCATGGCGTTAGCTGCAATGATTTTCGGTAAATGGCATCCGCTTGGCTCACTTGGTGCGGCAATATTCTTTGGCTTTGCACAAAGTATTAGTATCATTGGCTCAAGTTTACCGTTCTTAAAGGAAATTCCTAATGTTTACTTGTTAATCGCTCCATATGTATTAACGATCTTAGCTTTAACTGGATTCATCGGACGAGCCGATGCACCAAAAGCAAGTGGAACCCACTATATCAAAGGTAATCGATAATATTATTGAAAACGAACCCCTGATTAATTTCGGGGGTTCATTTTATGGAAAAAAGTATAATTACTTGTAATGAACATGCCTGTCAAATTATAGTAATAATAAGTATAGGTTTTATTACAAAGGAAAAGATATAAAGAAAAATGTTTACATATTGTTATGTATGACCTTGAACCGATAAGGAGGAATGTAAATGGCCACTGCTATAGAAAAAATAACACCACTTAAGGGATATAACCTGCACATTATACCAACAGAAAAATATAAAACGAATACCCTGATATGGAAGATGAAGGCACCATTAACAAAGGAAGATGTAACCAAACGTGCACTTCTTCCGCAGGTATTGCAAAGCAGCACCAAAAAGTATCCTACAACTACGGCACTTCGGTCGTATCTCGATGAGTTGTATGGTGCCACATTTTTTGTGGACCTCTCTAAAAAAGGCGAATACCATATCATGAGTTTTTCCATCGAAATTGCTAATGAAAAATTCCTAAGTGACCCAAGTCCATTATTAAAAAAAGGATTTGAATTGTTAGCCGAAATATTAACCAATCCAAATATTAAAGATAATGCGTTTGACCAAGATACTGTAGTAAAAGAGAAGCGTACACAAAAACAAAGGATCCAATCAGTTTTCGATGATAAAATGCGCTACTCGAATGTCCGACTAATTCAAGAAATGTGTAAAGGTGAACCATATGCTTTAGAAGTAAACGGCGATGCAGAAGATGTAGAAGCTATTACAGCTGAGAATCTTTATGAATATTATAAGAGTGCCTTCTTAAATGATGAAATGGATTTATTTATCATCGGCGATGTAAATGAAGAAGAGGTAAAGAGTTACGCTTCTGAACTATTACATTTTGAGGACAGAGAATCGAAAAAATTAGTACCACAGGAAATAAACAGAGCTAATGATGTAAAAGAGATAAAAGAAGAACAAGACGTAAAACAAGGGAAATTAAATATTGGGTATCGATCAAATATTGTCTACGGTGACCCAGATTATTTTGCCTTGCAAGTGTTTAATGGAATATTTGGCGGGTTTTCGCATTCCAAGCTATTTATTAATGTCCGAGAAAAAGCTAGTCTTGCTTATTATGCAGCGAGCCGTCTTGAAAGTCACAAAGGCTTGATGATGGTTATGTCAGGAATTGATTTAAAGAATTATGATCAGGCTGTAGGGATTATTCATGAACAATTAGAAGCAATGAAAAATGGTGATTTCACAGACCAAGAGTTAGAACAAACAAAGGCTGTGATTCAAAATCAAATCCTTGAAACAATTGACACCTCCAGAGGGTTAACGGAAATTCTTTATCATAATGTGGTGGCCGCCACGAATATTAACTTGGATACATGGCTCGAAGAAATGCAGAAGGTAACGAAAGAGGAAATTGTTGAAGTTGCGAAGAAAATTCAAATGGATACCATATACTTCTTAACTGGAACGGAGGCGGGCAAATAAATGGAGAAAATATCGTTTGACCAGCTTCAGGAAGAGCTATTTCATGAAAAACTATCCAATGGACTTAATGTATATATATTGCCGAAAAAGGGATTTAATAAAACCTTTGCGACTTTTACAACGAAGTATGGATCGGTTGATAATACATTTGTTCCATTAGGCAAAGAAGAGTTTGTAAAAGTCCCGGATGGGATTGCCCACTTTTTAGAGCATAAGCTTTTTGAAAAGGAAGACGGTGATGTATTCCAGCAATTTAGCCGTCAAGGGGCATCAGCAAATGCTTTTACATCCTTTACACGGACTGCCTATTTATTTTCAAGCACGTCAGATGTAGAAAAAAATCTTGAAACACTTATTGATTTTGTTCAGGAGCCTTATTTTTCCGAAAAAACGGTAGAAAAAGAAAAAGGGATTATTGGGCAAGAAATCACGATGTATGATGATAATGCGGATTGGCGTTTATATTTTGGGCTCATTCAAAATCTTTATCAAAATCACCCGGTTAAGATCGATATCGCAGGAACAATCGAGTCAATTTCACATATTACAAAAGATTGGCTATATGAATGCTATAACACATTTTATCATCCGAGTAACATGCTTTTATTTATTGTTGGTCCGGTGGACCCTGAGAGCTTTATGAATCAAGTAAAAGAAAATCAATCCAAAAAGGATTACAAGGCCATGCCTGAAATTAAGCGCAAATTTGAAACAGAACCTTCACAGGCGGCTGAAAAGAAACAAGTTCTTGAAATGAATGTGCAAACGTCAAAATGTTTATTAGGTATTAAAGCACTCCATGTCGACCAAACGGGCGACGAATTGCTTAAGAATGAATTAACCATGAATATACTACTTGATCTCTTGTTTGGAAAAAGCTCAGAAAATTATAATCAGCTCTATAATGAAGGATTAATTGATGAAACATTTTCCTTTGATTACACGCAAGAACAAGGCTTTGGGTTTGCAATGATTGGCGGGGATACCGGGGAACCAGATAAGCTAGCTGAAACGATTGCGGAGATGCTTTTAAAAGCTAAAGGGCAAGCAATTTTTAATGAAGAGCAATTGGAACGAGCGAAAAGAAAGAAGATAGGTGGATTTCTACGGGCAGTCAATTCACCTGAATATATTGCCAATCAATTTACTCGTTATGCCTTTAATGATTTGAACCTGTTTGATGTGGTTCCAACACTTGAACAAATTACCTTAAACGATGTACAATCATTAGCATCTGAGGTAATTTCGGAAGAACGCTTTTCAGTATGTCAAGTAATCCCAAAGAAAAAATAACAAACGAGGAAGCGTCGTAAACCCGGCGCTTTTTTCTCTGTTTTAAGTTTCTAGAAAGAGTGTGTGGGAAAAATGAAATATGTACTAATAACGGGTGCTAGTGGTGGAATCGGACAAGCGATTGCGTTGAACCTAGCAGAAAAAGGCTATCATTTGTATCTGCATTATAATAAAAATGAACAATCAATCAGAGAATTAATCAAAAAACTACAGCCTTACGGTGGAGAATATATTCCTATCTGTGCAGACTTTGCGGTTCCGAATGGATATACGAAGGTTTATTCAGAGATTTTTTCGCTAGATGCTATTATCCATTGCGGTGGAAACAGTCAATATGGACTGCTTGTTGATTTGCAGCATACTGAAGCGGAAGCATTACTCAATATTCACGTGCTAAATCCATTAATGCTCACAAAAGAACTGCTGCCAAAATTACTTAGTAAAGAAAAAGGGAGCATTGTCGTCATTACATCTATTTGGGGTCAAACAGGTGCGGCATGTGAAGTCGCTTATTCAACAGCCAAGGGTGCCCAAATTGCCTTCGTAAAGGCGTTAAGCAAAGAATTAGCACTAAATGGGATTCGTGTTAATGCAATAGCCCCTGGAGCGATTGCAACACCGATGATGGATGGTTTTACCCAAGAAGAGGTGGATCAGATTTCGTATGAAATTCCAATGGGAAGATTAGGGATGCCAGAAGAGGTAGCTAGGAGTGTTGCCTTTTTACTCTCTGAGGAATCCTCGTATATGACAGGTCAAGTTCTTTCATTAAATGGAGGATGGTATACCTAAAATTCATATTTATTCATGTATAGTTCGCTTCACTTTATCACAAAATAACCATGTACTAATTCAAAGGAGGGAAAACAATGTCTGTTTTAGAAAACTGGAAACAGTGGGAGGACTTTCTAGCTGATCGTCTGCACCATGCACAAAATGAAGGTATGAGTGAGGGAGCAGTTAGTAATCTCGCCTTTCAAATTGGAGATTATTTAGCAAATCAGGTAGAACCTAAAAATGAGCAGGAAAGAATTCTTTCAGACCTTTGGTCAGTCGCTGATAAGGATGAACAACAGGCGATTGCTAATATGATGATTAAACTTATCCAGAATAACGGCGGCTGCTAAAAGAGAGGAGGGTTCTCCTCTCTTTTTCTGTGCATAAATTTCTAAAACCACCGATAAAGAACGAATATCTTTGTTTTTACTTTCATCTTCAACCAAAATCATTTATTATAGGGTTTAGATGAGGAATTGTAAAAAATATGTCGAAACTTCTTTAAAGGAGGTTTATATCTTGAAAAAAGAATGGTATTTAGAATATGAGATACAAAAAAATCGTCCAGGGCTATTGGGGGACATTTCATCCTTGTTAGGAATGCTCTCTATAAATATTGTAACGATTAATGGGGTTGATGAAGGCAGACGAGGATTGCTCATTTTAGCAAAAGACGATGATCAAATTAAACGACTTGAGTCAATATTACATACTATGGACACAATAAAATTAATTAAACTTAGAGAGCCGAAACTGCGTGATAGGCTCGCAGTTAGACACGGGCGCTATATTCAAAGAGATGCTGATGATAAAAAAACCTTCCGTTTTGTAAGGAATGAGCTTGGCTTATTGGTTGATTTTATGGCAGAATTGTTTAAGCAGGAGGGGCATAAGTTGATTGGTATTCGCGGAATGCCTCGGGTCGGAAAAACAGAATCATTAGTTGCAGCAAGTGTTTGTGCAAATAAACGCTGGTTATTTGTTTCTTCTACTCTGTTAAAACAAACCATCCGTAATCAACTAATTGAGGATGAGTACAACGAAAATAATTTATTTATTCTTGATGGAATCGTCTCAACAAGACGAGCAAATGAGCGTCATTGGCAACTTGTCCGCGAAATCATGCGGCTTCCGTCAGTAAAAGTAATCGAGCATCCGGATATCTTTGTACAAAACTCAGAATATACGCTTGAGGATTTTGATTATATTATCGAGCTTAGGAATGACGCAGAAGAAGAGATTACATATGAGGTCGTTGACCAGAATAACATGTTCTCCGGATCTGATTTTGGAGATTTTGATTTTTAATAAATTGGAAGGTGTTAACAGGTGTCTGAATTAGGGAATCGACTTAAAGAAGTCCGACTAGCTAAAGGATTAAGCTTGGATGATTTACAATCCATGACCAAAATTCAAAAGCGATATTTAATTGGTATTGAAGAAGGTAATTATTCGAGCATGCCCGGGAATTTTTACGTGCGTGCATTTATTAAGCAATATGCAGAGGCTTTAAGCCTTAACCCGGATGAGATTTTTGAAACCTATCAAGGTGAAATTCCTGCTACTTATAATGAGGATTTACCACAGCAATTATCTAGAGTGAAAACACACAAAACGCTTACAGAAGGTAATTCCAAAATCTTTGCTATTCTGCCAAAGGTATTAATCGGTGTGTTTGTGATTGGGGTAGCGAGCCTTTTATATTATTTTATTTCAAATCATGCTGGCGGAAATTCTAATGAATCAATTGGGAAGCAAACTGAACCGGCTAAAATTGTAAAATCCAAGAATCTTGAAAAAGACAAACCAGATGATAAAGTGGTTAAGAAAGACGATAAGGAACAAAAGGATATTACAACACAGGAAGAGGAACAAAAAGCGGTAGATGAGACTCCAAAACAAGAAATTACAGCGGTTCAAAGCAGCGGCAGGAATTCAACGTATGAATTAAAAAATGCAGATAAATTTGTCGTGAAGTTGGTTTCTAACGGTCAAACCTGGGTTAGTATTAAAAATGGAAAAGGGAAATCCTTCTTCCAGGGAACACTTAAAACAGGTGGGACGGAGAGCCAAACAGAAGATTTATCAGCAGAAAGTATGGCTGTTATCAAAGTCGGAAACGCTGCTGACACTGAAATTTATGTTAATGATCAAAAGCTTGAGTATGCAGTCCCAGCAACTGCGAATGTTCAGAACATAACGATTCAATATGTTCTGAAAGAAGAATAGTCATCTATTGATGACTATTTTTCACTTTTATTAATTAAACGGAGGAAAACTATGAATATTCCGAATAGAATTACTGTATCAAGAATATTATTAATTCCAATATTCTTGATTATTATGCTTGTTCCCTTTAAATGGGGTGACATGCATCTTCTTGGGGCTGACCTTCCCGTTACCCATTTTGTCGGTGCATTAATTTTCATTTTAGCGTCTGCAACAGATTGGGTTGATGGCCATTATGCCCGAAAATATAACCTTGTAACAAATATGGGGAAATTTCTAGACCCACTTGCGGACAAGTTACTCGTGTCAGCTGCACTGATCGTATTAGTTGAACTGAATGATGTTTATGCACCTTCGTGGTTAGTAATTATTATTATTAGCAGGGAGTTTGCAGTAACTGGTTTACGTCTATTGCTCGCAGGGGAAGGCGAAGTTGTCGCGGCTAATATGCTGGGCAAAATTAAAACATGGGCACAAATTGTCGCAATTTCATCGCTTTTATTACATAATATTATTTTTGCAATGATACCATTTCGTTTTGATGTCGTGTCATTGTGGGTTGCCTTAATTTTTACTTTATGGTCTGGGTGGGATTACTTTGTGAAAAATAGTCATGTACTTAAAAATTCAAAGTAAGCAAAAGTTTACTAAAGGCTAGGAAGGTGTGTTGTTATGAATGCTGAGATTATTGCTGTTGGTTCGGAATTATTGCTTGGACAGATTGTGAATACCAATGCGAGGTTTTTATCTCAGCAATTAGCAGGGCTCGGTATTAATGTTTATTTTCATACAGTTGTTGGTGATAATCCCGATAGGCTAAAATCAGCAATTGAACTAGCTGAAAATCGTGCTGAGGTAATCATATTTACAGGCGGTCTTGGACCTACAAAAGATGATTTGACCAAGGAAACCATTGCTCGTCATCTTGGTAAAGAACTCGTTATCGATGAAACGGCGTTAGCTTCGATTGAACTTTTTTTCAAGCGAACCAATCGAGTCATGACGGAAAATAACCGAAAGCAGGCACTCGTCTTAGCAGGATCTCATATTCTCCCAAATAATCATGGGATGGCTCCAGGCATGGTATTAGAATTTGGAAGTCATACATATATGTTACTGCCTGGCCCACCGAAGGAAATGGAGCCGATGTTTCTCCAGTTTGGCGTTCAAGCTCTTTCTAAAGTCAACAAATCTAATGAGAAAATTGTCTCAAGGGTGTTAAGGTTTTTTGGGATTGGAGAAGCAGCGTTGGAAACTGAAGTTATCGATTTAATTGATGCGCAAAGCAATCCGACGATTGCCCCACTTGCAGGAGACGGCGAGGTTACTTTACGGCTGACTGCTAACCACGCGGATGAAAATACTGCACAATCGATGCTTGATGAGTTGGAAAAAACGATAAACCAACGTGTAGGGGTATTTTTATATGGCTATGATGATACGTCTCTATTGAAAGAGGTAATGAAAAATTTAAAAGAAAGAAAGTTAACGATTACTGCCGCTGAGAGTTTAACAGGAGGACTATTTCAACAGGAGTTAACAACAATTTCTGGTGCAAGCTCCGTGTTTTACGGTGGTGTGGTTTGTTACTCAAATAAAGTAAAACAACAGCTATTACAGGTGCAGGAAGAAACGCTTAAAACATATGGTGCCGTAAGTGAACAGTGTGCTTGTGAGTTGGCTGAAAATGCCTCTAAGCTATTTAATACCGATATCGGAATTAGCTTTACGGGTGTTGCTGGTCCTGAAGAACTTGAAGGCAAGCCAGTTGGTACCGTTTTTATTGGAATTGCGGTTAAGGGGAGACCAACCACTGTTGAAAAGATTACCCTAGGCGGAACGAGAGAAGCGAATCGGAATCGTGCAGTAAAATTTGGCTGCTATTTTCTTCTTCGCATCATAAAAGAGTCACAGAATGCTAATTAGTGTTCTGTGATTTTTTTTTGAATGATTAAGAATGGAAGGAATTCTGAAAATGGATGAATTTAGCTTTATCAGCCAACAAAAATTGCAAATATATGCAAAAAGCAGGGAGAATTCCCTTTTATTACATCAATTTAGCTGTGAAAATAAACGAATGAATGTTCGTTTTTTTACTCGACAAATATCCGAAAAGCGGTTATATTATTAATAGGTATTTATTTAATAGATTATAGCAATTAGCATGTGTTTATATATAAGGGAGGAAATAATTCGTGAGTAATGATCGTAAAGCGGCCTTAGAAATGGCGTTAAAGCAAATAGAAAAGCAGTTTGGTAAAGGTTCCGTCATGAAGATGGGAGAGAAAACAGATACGAAGATTTTAACGAGTCCAAGTGGCTCTTTAGCGCTTGATGCAGCACTTGGAGTGGGTGGATATCCTAGGGGCCGTATTATTGAAGTTTATGGCCCTGAGAGCTCTGGTAAAACAACAGTTGCTCTGCATGCAATCGCTGAAGTTCAAGCAAATGGTGGACAAGCAGCATTCATTGATGCTGAACATGCCCTTGACCCGGCGTATGCCCAAAAATTAGGTGTTAACATTGATGAGTTATTGCTATCACAGCCTGATACGGGTGAACAAGCACTTGAAATTGCAGAAGCATTAGTCCGAAGTGGTGCAATTGATATTATTGTAGTCGACTCAGTAGCAGCCTTAGTTCCAAAAGCGGAAATTGAAGGCGAAATGGGAGATTCTCACATGGGCTTACAAGCTCGTTTGATGTCACAAGCACTGCGTAAATTATCTGGTGCCATCAACAAATCGAAGACCATTGCTATCTTTATAAACCAAGTTCGTGAAAAAATTGGTGTTATGTTTGGAAACCCCGAGACAACACCAGGTGGACGCGCGTTAAAATTCTATTCCACTGTCCGTATTGAAGTACGACGTGCAGAGGCGTTAAAACAGGGAACTGATATCGTAGGTAATAAGACGAAGATAAAAATAGTTAAGAATAAAGTTGCTCCTCCTTTCCGAACTGCAGAGGTAGATATCATGTATGGTGAAGGAATTTCTAAAGAAGGTGAGATCATTGATCTTGGCTCAGATTTAGATATCGTTGAAAAGAGCGGATCATGGTACTCCTATAATGGTGAAAGATTAGGTCAGGGCCGTGAAAATGCAAAGTTATTCTTGAAAGAAAATCCAGATATTCGCCTCGAAATTCAAGGGAAAATCCGTGAACATTATGGTTTAGATGGTGAAAAATTTGTCACTGAGAAAGATGACGATGAACAATTTGAATTAATAGACTAAAGTTGAGGGGCAAAGCTAAATAAAGTTTTGCTCCTTTTTTCGATTAAATGATGTCCTATTCTAAATATTTCAAAAAGCCAATAGGACTAAGCCTTGACAATGAATATCCCCACCTTTACAATTAACATGTATATTTTACATTTTTGGTATTATTATATTCCGAAAAAGCCTTGGTGCTTGCTGTATGTTGAGTCTAAACAATGTACATGCCGACACTTGAAAAATGTAACAAAAGTTCATAGCAAGAGGAGGTGTAACGATTGGAACCAATGACTATCATCTCCATTTTGCTTGGCCTTATCGTCGGTGCCGTTGTTGGCTATTTTGTTCATAAATCCATTGCTGAAGCAAAAGTAGCAGGTGCAAAGAATGCTGCAGAGCAGATTCTTGAAGATGCGAAACGTGATGCTGATTCATTGAAAAAAGAAGCTTTGCTAGAAGCAAAGGATGAAATTCACAAGCTTCGCACAGAAGCAGAGCGTGAGGTTCGTGAACGAAGAAATGAAATGCAAAAACAAGAAAACCGTTTACTGCAAAGAGAAGAGAATTTAGATCGAAAAGAGGAAACGTTAAACAAGCGTGAAAATCTTTTAGAAAAGAAGGATGATTCTCTAAACCAAAGACAACAGCATATTGAAGAGATGGAAAGCAAAGTGGACGAGTTGGTAAGAAAACAACAAACTGAACTCGAACGAATATCGAGCTTAACGCGCGAGGAAGCAAAAACAATCATTATTGATAGAATGGAACAGGAACTAACCCATGATACAGCAATAATGATTAAGGAAAGCGAAAATCGTGCAAAAGAGGAAGCTGACAAGAAGGCAAAGGAAATACTTTCGCTAGCAATCCAGCGTTGCGCTGCTGACCATGTTGCGGAAACGACTGTCTCTGTCGTCAACCTACCAAATGACGAAATGAAGGGCCGCATTATTGGCCGTGAAGGAAGAAATATTCGTACGCTTGAAACATTAACAGGAATTGACTTGATTATTGATGATACTCCTGAAGCAGTTATTCTATCAGGATTTGATCCGATTCGTCGTGAAACGGCTCGCTTAGCACTTGAGAAATTAGTCCAAGACGGTCGTATCCATCCAGCGCGAATTGAGGAAATGGTAGAAAAATCACGTCGTGAAGTAGATGAGTATATTCGTGAGGTTGGTGAGCAAACCACATTTGAAGTGGGTGTTCATGGACTTCATCCGGATTTAATCAAAATTCTCGGCCGCTTAAAATTCCGTACAAGTTACGGTCAAAACGTATTAAAGCATTCAATGGAAGTAGCACAGCTATCTGGGTTACTTGCCGCTGAGCTTGGTCAAGATGAAACCTTAGCACGTCGCGCGGGCCTGCTTCATGATATTGGAAAAGCAATCGATCATGAAGTAGAAGGCAGCCATGTTGAAATTGGGGTTGAACTTGCAACCAAATATAAAGAACATCCGGTAGTAATCAATAGTATTGCTTCCCATCATGGCGATACTGAGGCGACATCAATAATAGCCGTTTTAGTAGCTGCAGCGGATGCCTTATCAGCAGCAAGACCAGGCGCACGTAGTGAAACGCTTGAGAACTATATCCGTCGTCTTGAAAAGTTAGAGGAGATTTCTGAGTCTTATGAAGGTGTAGAGAAATCCTTTGCCATTCAAGCTGGTCGTGAAGTGCGAATTATTGTAAGACCAGATTCAGTGGATGACCTTGCTGCACATCGATTAGCGCGCGATATTCGTAAGCGAATTGAGGAAGAGCTCGATTATCCGGGACATATTAAAGTGACAGTCATCCGTGAGACACGGGCTGTAGAATACGCGAAATAAAGCGGTGCACATGCACCGCTTTGTTTTTTGCAATATCCTATCCGATTAACTAGATCCATTTTGTGATACTATTTTAACAATAACAATTTTTTTACGAAAGGGACAAATAATGATTCTACTCTTTATTGGAGACGTCGTCGGCTCACCAGGACGGGACATGGTGAAGGAATACCTGCCTAAATTAAAAGAAAAATATCGCCCTCATTTTACGATTATAAATGGGGAGAATGCCGCAGGTGGCAAAGGGATTACCGAAAAAATTTACCGCGAATTTTTAGGCTATGGTGCACAGGCTGTCACACTAGGCAATCACACCTGGGATAATCGTGAGATATTTGAATTTATCGATAGTGCCAAAAATATGGTCAGACCAGCCAATTTTCCAGAAGGTACTCCTGGGAAGGGGATGGCATACTTTAAAGTAAATGATTTAGAAGTTGCTGTTATTAATTTGCAAGGACGAACCTTTATGGCACCACTGGATTGTCCATTTAAGAAAGCTGATGAATTGGTTGAAATTGCAAGGGAAAGAACGCCATTTATCTTTGTCGATTTTCATGCGGAGGTAACCAGTGAGAAGCAGGCGATGGGATGGTATTTAGACGGCAGAGTATCAGCTGTCGTCGGTACACATACACATGTTCAGACGGCTGATAACAGGGTTCTGCCAGATGGCACGGGGTATTTATCTGATGTAGGGATGACGGGGCCTTATGATGGGATATTAGGCGTAGAAAAAGAAGCTGTCCTTAAAAGGTTCCTTACCAGCCTCCCAGTCCGGTTTGAAGTTCCAACCTCAGGTAGAAGTCAGTTAAGTGCAGTAGTAATTGAACTTGATCGAAAAACAGGTTTCACTAAAAAGATACAACCTATTCTAATTAATGATGACCATCCGTTTTACTCTTAAGAGCAAATTTGATTTGCTCTTTTTTTATTATTACTAACTTTCTTTGAATTCCATGAGTTATTAAAAGGGGCATCCGCTTTTCTAATTTTTTCGTCCAAGCTGGAATATGTTTTTTGACAGCTGAATATAGTAGCAGTGGAATGTTATAACCTGATTTGTTCATGAAACTGCTCATGCGGGATCGGGATTTTCTAAGGAGGAGCTAGAAATGGATATATTAAAAGTTTCAGCAAAATCTAATCCTAATTCTGTAGCTGGTGCGCTTGCCGGGGTTCTGCGTGAAAGAGGTGCAGCGGAAATACAGGCAATTGGGGCGGGTGCATTGAATCAAGCCGTTAAGGCAGTAGCGATTGCTCGAGGATTTGTAGCACCTAGCGGAGTTGATTTAATCTGTATCCCTGCGTTTACCGATATTTTAATTGACGGAGAAGAACGCACAGCTATCAAGCTAATTGTAGAACCGCGTTGAAAGCGATAGACTATTACATGAGATCAGACGATAAGGAATTTATGTTACCTGCTTGTTCAACAAGCAGGTATTTTTTCGTTTTGATAAATTAAAAACATTATACCAATATATATTTTGATGATTTCTAGAATATAAATATTGAATATTGATATTTAGTATGACTTTGAAAAACTAGCATATAACGGGGAATAATCAATGTTAAGGTAAGGGTCGATATTATCGAATGCAAGTATATTTCAAATAATAAAAAAATATTCATATTTTAGACAATATTTCGCGTTAAAGGGTTGCATTTTTTTGTGCATAGGTCTAGAATTGTAAGCGTTTAGTACATATCTCTGAAAGCTTTTATTAGTTTTATTTAGATAAATATTGAGCTAATTTCTAGTGATTTACTCGGAATAGTGCTAGACTATAATGGATTCTATCTAATCTACTTATTTTTACATATCCAAAAGGGGTGTAAGTCATGATCAATCAACTTTCATGGAAAGTTGGAGGACAACAAGGGGAAGGTATTGAAAGTACAGGGGAAATCTTTGCTATCGCACTAAATCGCTTAGGTTATTACTTGTACGGTTATCGTCACTTTTCTTCACGTATTAAAGGTGGTCATACCAACAATAAGATCAGGGTTAGTACAACAGAAGTTCGATCTATTTCTGATGACTTAGATATCCTGGTAGCTTTTGACCAAGAAACTATTGATTTAAACTACAAAGAGCTCCATAGCAAAGGTGTAATTCTTGCTGATGCTAAGTTTTCACCAAAGAAACCTGAAGATACTGAAGCATCATTGTATGCGGTACCATTTACTGAAATAGCTACTGAATTAGGAACTTCATTAATGAAAAACATGGTGGCAATTGGTGCAACATCTGCAGTATTAGACTTAGATATTAATGTATTTGAAGTGGTAGTTCGCGAGATTTTTGGCAAAAAAGGTGACCAGGTAGTCGCAAAAAATATGGATGCAATTAAAGCCGGTTTTGATAAGATGAAGGAAAATCTTTCCACAGGTATCAAAACAATGGAGCTTGAAAAGGCTGACGGCAAAAAACGGATGTTTATGATTGGAAATGATGCGATTGCACTTGGAGCTATTGCAGGCGGTTGCCGTTTTATGGCTGCATACCCAATTACACCAGCATCTGAAATAATGGAATATTTAATTAAAAAGCTTCCTGCACTAGGTGGGGCTGTCATACAAACAGAAGATGAAATTGCTGCTTGTACAATGGCAATTGGAGCTAACTATGGTGGTGTACGTTCGATTACTGCCTCAGCTGGTCCTGGATTATCATTAAAAATGGAAGCAATTGGCCTATCTGGAATTACCGAAACACCGCTTGTCATTGTTGACACACAACGTGGAGGTCCTTCTACTGGATTGCCAACAAAACAAGAACAATCAGACCTTATGGCGATGATTTATGGAACTCATGGAGAAATTCCTAAAATTGTCATGGCTCCAAGTACGGTCGAAGAAGCATTCTACGATACAGCTGAAGCATTCAATTTGGCTGAAGAATATCAATGTCCAGTTATTATTTTAACTGACCTTCAATTATCTTTGGGGAAACAAACGGTTGAACCATTAAATTATGACAAGGTTGAAATTAGACGTGGAAAATTAGTTGCAAAAGAAATACCTGCTAACGACAATGCCTATTTTAAACGCTATGAAGTGACAGAAGACGGGGTTTCTCCACGTGTGATCCCTGGAATGAAAAATGGTATTCATCACGTAACGGGTGTTGAGCATGATGAGCAAGGTAAACCTTCCGAATCTGCTGCTAACCGGATTGCACAAATGGATAAGCGTTTCCGTAAGGTCGAAAATATTCGCTTTAATACACCAGTGTATAAAAATGCTAAGCACGAGGATGCAGATGTATTATTTGTAGGTTTTAACTCTACACGCGGTGTAATTGAAGAAGCGATGATTCGATTAGAAAACGATGGCTTAAAAGTAAATCACGCACATATTCGTCTGGTTCATCCGTTCCCGACTGACGAAGTTCTTCAGCTCGTTCGTTCTGCGAAGAAGGTTGTAGTCGTTGAGAACAATGCAACAGGCCAATTAGCCAATATCATGAAAATGAATGTTGGACACGCTGAAAAAATAACAAAGCATCTTAAATATGACGGTAATCCGTTCCTACCACACGAAGTATATACAAAATGTAAGGAGTTGTTCTAAATGGCCACTTTTAAAGACTTTCGTAACAATGTAAAACCGAACTGGTGCCCTGGCTGTGGCGACTTCTCCGTACAAGCGGCAATGCAACGTGCGGCAGCAAATGTAGGCTTAGAGCCAGAAAACTTAGCTGTTATTTCTGGAATCGGCTGTTCAGGACGGATTTCCGGATATATTAATTCATATGGCTTCCATGGTATTCATGGTCGTTCACTTCCGATTGCACAAGGTGTTAAAATGGCTAATCGTGATTTAACTGTTATCGCATCCGGTGGTGATGGTGATGGTTATGCGATTGGAATGGGGCATACGATTCATGCCATTCGCCGTAATATCGATATTACTTATATCGTAATGGATAACCAAATTTACGGTTTGACCAAAGGTCAAACTTCACCACGTTCAGCAACAGGCTTTAAAACAAAATCAACACCAATGGGATCAATTGAGGAATCCATTTCTCCTATGAAAATGGCTTTAACTGTTGGAGCAACATTTGTCGCACAAAGTTTCTCTACAGACCTTAAAGATTTAACTGCTTTAATTGAAGCAGGTATTAACCATAAAGGATTTTCTTTAATCAATGTATTCAGCCCGTGTGTTACTTATAATAAGGTCAACACATATGACTGGTTTAAGGAAAATCTAACGAAACTTAGCGATATTGAGGGCTATGACCCATCAAATCGTGAAGATGCAATGCAAACACTAATGAAGCATAATGGTCTAGTTACAGGACTTATTTATCAAAATACAGAGCGGAAGTCATATCAAGAATTAGTCACTGGCTATTCTGAGGGTCCTTTATCAAAAGCAGACCTTGATCTTGATCAAAATTACTTTGATAAATTAGTTTCTGAATTTATCTAATCATACTAAGCAAAATCCCGTGACTTGCCGTCACGGGATTTTCTATTGTTTTCAGGTCAGTTAACCTTTATACTATAATAATGTGCGGATAAAAGCTGCAATACGTAAATGAATAGAAAGGGGCATTTGAACAATGAATGAAAAACAACGTTTAGAAGGTCAAAAAGTCGAGTCTGTTAATTCTTCGGACAAAAAATCCGCCAAGGATTATAGCAAGTACTTTGAACAAGTAATTACTGCACCTTCATTAACAGAAGCGAAAAAACGTGGAAAAGAAGAAGTAAAGTACCAAAATGACTTTTCTATTCCTGAAGAATTTCGTGACATGGGTATGGGACGTAAATTTTATATCCGAACTTATGGCTGCCAAATGAATGAGCATGATACAGAAGTTATGGCAGGAATCTTCCTAGCATTGGGCTATGAGCCAACCGACAATACGGAGGATGCTAATGTCATTCTGTTAAATACATGTGCGATTAGGGAAAATGCAGAAAATAAAGTGTTCGGTGAACTTGGTCATTTAAAGTCTTTGAAATTGGAAAAGCCTGATTTACTTATCGGGGTTTGTGGATGTATGTCTCAAGAGGAATCTGTCGTTAACAAGATTCTAAAAACCTACCACCAAGTGGATATGATTTTTGGCACCCATAATATTCACCGCCTGCCAAATATTTTGAATGAAGCCTATATGTCAAAAGAAATGGTTGTCGAAGTTTGGTCAAAAGAAGGCGACGTGATTGAAAACCTTCCTAAAGTACGTCGTGGGAAGATTAAAGCATGGGTTAACATTATGTACGGCTGTGATAAATTCTGTACGTACTGTATCGTCCCTTTTACCCGTGGAAAAGAAAGAAGTCGTCGTCCTGAAGAAATTATCCAAGAAGTACGCCACCTAGCTGCACAAGGTTATCAAGAAGTTACATTGCTAGGTCAAAACGTAAATGCCTATGGGAAAGATTTAGAGGACATTGACGGTACTTATGGACTTGGTGAACTGATGGATGAATTGCGGAAAATCGATATCCCGAGGATTCGTTTTACCACAAGCCATCCCCGTGATTTTGATGATCGTTTAATTAACATCCTTGCAAAAGGCGGAAACTTAATGGATCATATCCATTTGCCAGTTCAATCAGGATCGACTGATGTATTAAAAATTATGGCTCGTAAATATACAAGAGAACAATATTTAGAGCTTGTGAGAAAAATAAAAGCGGCTATTCCTAATGTGGCTTTAACAACAGATATTATTGTTGGTTATCCAAACGAAACGGACGAGCAATTTGAAGAAACAATGTCCCTCTATCGTGAAGTAGGTTATGAATTAGCTTATACTTTTATTTATTCTCCGCGTGAAGGTACACCAGCTGCTAAAATGGAGGACAACGTTCCTTTGGAAGTGAAAAAAGCACGTTTACAACGCTTAAATGCTCTTGTGAATGAGATGTCATTAGAAGCTATGAAAAAACATGAAGGCCAAATTCTTGATGTTCTTGTTGAAGGGGAAAGTAAGAATAATCCTGATGTCCTTGCAGGATACACTTCCAGGAGTAAGCTTGTGAACTTTGTTGCACCAAAATCAGCAATTGGCAAAATTGTAAAAGTGAAAATTACAGAAGCAAGAACATGGTCATTAAACGGAGAAATGATGGAAGAAAAAGAACCAGTAGAGGTGAAGTAAAGTGGCAAAATATACTAAAGACGATATTGTTGCTCGTGCAATGGATATAGCACGAATGATTGCAGAAACAGAGGAAGTTGACTTCTTTAAACGAGCTGAAGCTCAATTAAATGAAAATAAGAAAGTTCATACATTAATTGCTGACATTAAAGGATTGCAAAAGCAAGCTGTAAATCTTCAGCATTATGGAAAACCAGAAGCACTAAAAAAGGTTGAAGATAAAATTGCTTCCATTGAGCAAGAGTTGGATGAAATACCTGTTGTCCAGGATTTCAAGCAGTCACAAATAGAAGTAAATGAATTGCTTCAAATTATTGCTTCAACCATTTCAAATACTGTAACCGATGAAATTATCATTTCAACGGGCGGCGATGTATTATTAGGAGAAACAGGTTCAAGTATGCAAAATGGCGGCGGGGCTTGTGAAGGCCACGACGATTGCGATCACGAACATTAAGATACATGCCAGGCTTTTCGGAGCCTGGCCTTTTTTATTTACTCTTCAGTTATTTTCCCCTGCATTTTAAATCTTATTCCACTCCTTTTTTAAAGTACGGGCATGGAAGGCACACACCTATAGATCCCGCATAAAATGAACTATGACTAAACTTTTATCCAGTACTCATCAAAATAAATATCACACTAGTCTAATATCTTGCATACGATGAAATGAAAATGAATGAGGAGGGTTCGCGCGAAATGGGAGAATATAGAGAGATAATTACGAAGGCCGTAGTAGCGAAAGGACGTAAATTCACCCAGTCCAATCATACGATTAGCCCGGCGCACAGTCCAACAAGTATTCTTGGCTGTTGGATCATCAACCATAAATACAATGCGAAAAAGGTGGGCAAAACTGTAGAGATACACGGCTCTTATGACATTAATGTTTGGTACTCATTTAATGATAATACCAAAACAGAGGTTGTAACGGAACGTGTCCAATATACAGACGTCATTAAGTTAAAGTATCGTGACCATGACTGCCTCGATGACAATGAAATCTGTGCTCGAGTACTGCAACAGCCAAATTGTGTTGAAGCGGTTATTTCCCCGAATGGCAATCGTATCATCGTCCATGTCGAAAGAGAATTCCTTGTAGAAGTGATTGGCGAAACAAAGGTTTGTGTTCGAGTCAGTTCTGAAGGATGCAAGGACTGTGACGATGATTGGGAAATGGACGTAGACGACGAAGAATTCGAGGAGTTAAATCCGGATTTCTTAGTCGGTTCAGAAGAAGAATAAAGTGAACTAGGAGGTTTTTACTTCCTAGTTTTTTTCTATTTCAATTTAAGAAAGCCAGGAACTATGCCTGGCTGTTAATCCAATCCGGTTTTAATAATGATAATACATAGGTATCATGAAATTGCTCATTTTGATGAATATAGCCTCGAAGTAATCCTTCTTTTGTGAAGCCCAGCTTAAGTAGTAAATTTATCGATGCCTCATTTTCAGGGTAAACGACAGCCCCAATCCGAAATAAACCCAATTGATTAAAACTAAAGCGCAGCACTTCTTTAATGGCCTCTTCACCAAAGCCTTTCCTCCAATAAGATGGATGAAGTTCATAGCCAATTTCAGCACGTTTATTTTGTAACTGTAAACCATTAAGACCAACAGTACCGATGATTCTTTGATTTTCTTTAAGCTTGATGCCCCAGCGGATCCCCCGTTTATCGAGAAGGTTCTTATGAAACATATCAATTAATCTTGAGGCTTCGACTGGTAAAGTGAAGCGATTTGTTCCATAAAAACGGGTCACTTCCTCTAAGGATAAAATTTCATAAAGGTAATCAACATGCTGGTGGGTAATTTCAATTAATTTGAGTCTTTTCGTTTCTAAAATGGGAAAAGTCATGGTATATCCTCTCTTTAAAACCCTAAAAACTTTTTACTTTCTAAGAATCAGTTAGGGGATTTCCAAATGAATGCTAAATGTTTTATGTAAGTAATAGTGTATAATGGCTTATAAGAAAATTCCATTAAATTTTGAATTAATTTTGGTTTAACATTTTCTCATAGTTAATGGTAAGATATGTTGATAAATCATTTTTTTAATACGTATTCCTGTAAAAATGGGCTGTTAATAGATTAGAAGGTGAAACGAATGCAAAAAGCTGAGTATCGAAATTTAATAGAAACAGAATTATTACCGAAAATAAAATTAACCACACCCAGTCCGTTTGATCCAATTATCGTAAACAATCAGTCAACTAAATGGAAAACCATTGGCAGCGGCAATTATGCAGGGGTATTTTCCCTTGATTCTCACCCCGAGTGGGTTGTGAAAGTTTATGGACGAAATCCTGAGGAACTTAAGAAGGAAATTGATGTTTATAAAAAATTAGGAAGTCATGAAAGTTATTCATCCCTATATGATTATGGTGACAACTATTTAATCTTGAAAAAGCTTAACGGAGTTACTCTATTCGATGCAGTGGTGAAAGGAATTAAGATCCCTGAAGCTGTCATTAAGGATATTGATTCAGGTTTGGATTACGCGAAGTCGGTTGGATTAAATCCCTTTGATGTTCACGGCAAAAATGTCGTCATGTATGAGGGGCGAGGTTATATTGTTGATATTTCCGACTTTTATAAGCAAGGTTACTGCAGAAAATGGAAGGATTTAAAAAAGGCTTATTACAAGATTTATTTACCTTATTTATATAAATATCATCCACCTATCCCATTTTTTATCGTCGATGCGGTACGAAAAGGATATCGGATGTATCGTCGTTTGAAAAAGAAAGCAACAAAGAAAAATAACAGTTAATCTATTTTAGTGGAAAATATCGATATTAGGCTTAGGTGGAAATAATGAGATAAGCAGTTTAGTTAGTTTTTAACTATTATTTGAAAGAATTTTAAATATTTGAATGGATAAACAAAGAATTACAGTAAAATTTTACTTGATTACAATTTTTAAAAAATGTCCTGGAGAATTCAGGGCATTTTTTAATGTTTTCGCAGAATACCGATTTTTATTTTAAAAATAAAAAATATTTAGAATATATTGACAAGTATTTAGTGGGTATGTAGAATTACAGTTAGTAAAAGAAAGCGCCATCTTTACCGTTTTATACAATTATTAAAGCTATAATTGTAATATTGAAATTTTAGTACAGTTGTTTTTGATGGCCAACAATACAATCTGTACGAAATTTTTGTTTTACTTCGAAAGCGGATTCATTATCTTTTTCAAAACATTTATGAAATGATAAGGGAGGTTTATCAATGGCAGTAAAGACCATCAGCAGAAACTTTCTTAAGTTTTTGGTTGTTATTCTCGCTTTTCAAGATGTAGCTGCAGGGGTAGCAGGATCAATAATGGCTGACATCATTAAGGCATTTCCACAATATGACCCCACGATTGTTATGTTAGTTGCTACTTTTCCAGGATTAATCCAAATTGTTCCAGCACTCTTTTATGGTAAACTTTCCAAAATGTTCAAGAAGAGAACACTCTTGTTTGTCGGCTTAAGCCTTTTCATCATCGGTGGAGTCCTTCCAACCTTTGTAGATAACCTTTGGGTGATTATTGCAATGAGGGGGATTTTAGGTTTAGGTGTCGGAATCACCATGCCGTTGTCAGTAGATGTAATTACAGATTTCTTTGAAGGCAGAGAAAGAGATTTCTTAATTGGATTTGGTACCTCAACAATTGCATGTATTGGAGCGATTTTCTTCCAATTAGTTGGAGGGATCTTAGCGGATGCTTATGGTTGGCATTATGGTTTCCTAACTTACCTGTTCCCAATTTGGATTCTTGCGATTACAATTCTTTACCTACCCGAGCCTGAGAAGAAACAGGTAGCTAAAGTCGATAGTAATCAGGCAGCCGTAAAGATAAAGAAGCCAAAAGCAATCTATTGGGTAAGTCTTGCTCAGGTGCTTTATTCAGGCCTAATTTTTGGCTATGTAGTAAATATTTCAGTTGTCATCCAAGCGGATAAATTAGGCAATGCCACAGAAGCTGGCTTGGCTATATCCGTTTTTACCTTTGGTACATTAATAGCTGGTTTCCTTTTTGGGAAGATAAAACACAAATTTCCAACCATGTATTTACCGCTTGCTGTTTTATTGACTGGTGTTGGAATGGCCATCTGTTATTACGCTCCAACCTTAACCATGATCTTAATTGGAAGTGTTTTCGGTGGATTTGCAATGGGAATTGGCCTTCCAGGAGTGTTTACGAGAGTTTCTGAGTTGACTCCAGTCGGTGCTCCTTCAAGTGTAGGTTTAGTTGTTGCGGGGCAAGGTATTGGAGGGATATTAGGCCCATTTGGATTTCAGGTGATTCAAAATATATTTAACCAAGATATTGGCAGATTCCCATTAGCCGTTAGTGCGATTGGATTAGTTCTGTTAGCACTCATTTGGGCAATATCGGTAATGAGACCGAAAAGGGATATAGAGGCTACTGTAAGTCAATAACAATCAAAAAGCTAAAATGTTGAATGCAGCATTCATCATTTTAGCTTTTTCTATGAAAAGAATTACTTTTTGAAAGGGGAGTGGTTTCAAAATAAAAATATTCAGAATTTATTGACAAGGTTAAATGAACCAAAGTAAAATTATAGTTAGTTAAAGAAAGCGCTTTTATTGGCATTTTATTCACTGTATTCATAGTAATAACAAGGACTGAAATTTTAGATGCAAGAGAATTAATGAAAAATCTTTTTACAAAGCGAGGGTAAATGAATATGACAGCAGTTGAAACAAAGAAGGTACAAACAGGGAATTATCAAACTTTTATCCATGAAGGTGGTGACAACTCCTCTGAAACGATTATCTTTCTTCATGGGAGCGGACCAGGGGTAAGTGCTAAATCAAACTGGCAGCACATATTACCACATTTTAACGAGAAATTTCACGTAGTGGCACTTGATATTTTCGGTTTTGGCAATACCGATCATCCAGATACCTATCCGAACAATGGTGTGGAATGGATGAACGAGAGAATCAAGCAAGTTTTAACATTGATGGATAATTTGGGGGTTGGAAAAGCCCATTTAGTGGGAAATTCTCTCGGTGGAGTCATTGCCCTCCACCTACTCATGTATGCACCGGATCGGTTTGATAAAGTAGTATTGATGGGTGCGGGCGGCGGATTAACAGAACCAACGCCAGAACTTGCAAAACTAGCAAACTTCCATAAGGACCCAAATCCAGTCGCTTTCAAAAATTTATTAAGCTGGTTCTTATTTGACAAAAGCATCCTTGAAGATGAATTGGAGAACATTGTGTCTGAGCGATTAGAGCTATTTTTAAAGCCTGAAGTTCGCCGGTCATATGAGGAGAATTTCTCGAAATCACATTTGACGGATATGCTGATCCCACCTTCAGCACTAACACAGATGGACCATTCTGTGTTATTAATTCACGGACACGGTGACCGTTTTGTACCACTCCAAAGCAGCCTATACGTAATGGACTATTTGCCCAATGCACAGCTGCATATCTTTAAACGCTGTGGACATTGGGCGCAAGTTGAACAAAAAGAAAAATTTATCAAATTAACATCGGATTTTTTCAATGGTGACTTATAAACAAAATCTAGTATTTCTTAAGTGGATAATAGACACTCGCTAGCAAAATACCATATTATAGGGGTATCTAATCCTAGAAAATAGCAGGTGTATACTATGAAAATTGATAAGGCTTATCGCTATATTAAAAGATTAATCATTGAAGGAATCTGGGAACCTGAAACCTCGATCAATGTTAATGAGATTACCGAAAAACTAAATATGAGCCGGACACCCGTCCACAAAGCATTATCTAAACTTGAGCAAGAAGGATTTCTTACAATTATTCCTCAGGTTGGTGTCTTTGTAAAAAGGCCAGACCCAGAAGAGGTTATAGAACGATTATTGGTTTGTGCCAATTTAGATGCATTAATGACTGAGCAGGCTGCATTAAACCTAAACGAAGCAGAATTTTGTTATTTGGAAGAAATCTTAATAAAAATGGATAATCCTAGGCTGTCAGCTGATGAATACGCTAGCTTAAATATTGATTTTCATCGCTCCATATATGAAGCCTCAAAACTAGCTTATACCTTTAATCTTGCGAAGACGCTTTGGGACTACCTGAATTTTGTAGGCAACCCGGAAGAATTATTCACCGATGAACGACGGAAACAGTCGCAAACGGAACATTGGATCATTTTTTATTGCCTGCGAGAAAAGGATAGTAAAATGGCCAAAAGATTGATGGAGAAACATATGCGTCGAGTTGCCAAGTTAGTAGGGGAAAAATATCAGGACATTGAATTAAACCAACGGGTGTTTAACTAATAATATCAAGGGCTTTTTGAAAAAAGGAATAACCACTATTTAGCAGGGGGTAATCGAATGGAACAAAGCGTGTTGGACACAAAAAAAGAATTGGTGGAAAAGGCCAGTTCTCTTATTCCAAAATTACGTCAATATGGGGAAGAAATAGAAAAGACTAATTCATTACCTAAAGAGATTATTGATGACTTGCAAAATGAAGGTACGTTAAAAGTATTACGTCCACATCTGTTTGGTGGTTATCAAACAGATATGCGGACATATACAGAGGTTGTTACTGAAATTTCTCGTGGAAACGGGTCGGCAGGCTGGTTCGTCGCACTTAGCAATATTAGGGATTATATGATTTCTTATACGTTTGGAGAGAAAGCTTTAAGCGAAATTTACAAACAAGGGGAAGATGTTGTCCTAGCTGGGAACTTTAAACCAATCAAATGTGACATCAAAAAGGTAGATGGCGGCTATTATATCGAGGAAGCACAATGGCCATTTGTTTCAGGAAGTCCACATGCGGATTGGTGTTACTTTGGTTTTCCTATTTTCGATGAAAACGGTGGCGTAGAAATGGCTATTATGGTTATTCCCCGGAACGAATTGGAGGTCCTTGACGACTGGTATGTAATGGGCCTAAAGGGATCGGGCAGTAATAGCTGTCATATTAAAAATGTATTTGTGCCAGATCACCGTGTTTCATTAGATCGTCTCGCAAGTAAAGGCGAGTACCTCATTGAGCCACTAAAAGAAGTGGCAGTATACAGGTCTTCATTTGTGCCTTCACTAACCTTATCGATTGTAGCTCCTGCGTTGGGACTCGCAAAAGCAGCAATGGATTTATTTATGGAAAGGCTTCCAAAAGCAGGAATAGGAAATACCTTCTATAACAAACAAGCGGAAGCACCGATCACACATCACCAGGTTGCTCAAGCGCAGTTGAAAATTGATTCAGCTGAGATGCATCTTTATCGAGCAGTAGACAAAATTGATTCTTATGCTGAGCGTGGACAGGTAATGGATAAAAGTGAAATCGTCAAAGTAAAAGCAGACTTTGGTTACGTAAATCAATTATGCAAAGAAGCGATTGATCTATTAGTAGCTGGGGTGGGCTCGATGTTCACGTATGAGACAAACCCGATTCAAAGAGTCTATCGTGATTTTCTAACGATGCATTTACATGGCTTTATCACTCCATCAAGTTTAATTGAAACTTATGGTAGAGTCTTGTGCGGACAAGAACCAAATACTTATTTTGTTTAAAAACTTTTCTACAAATCTATTCAAAACTGCAACTTGAATTATCTGACTAGTACCTTAATTATTTTTATTATTAATATTTCGAAAAATTAGGAGGAACATAGTATGAGTTTACCGGAAATCGCAAAATTAGGGCATGTGGCATTAGTATCAACAGATCTTGATAAATCACTTTGGTTCTTCAAGGAGTTAATTGGTCTTGAAGAAACAGAAGTAGTGGACGGTACCCATTACTTACGTGCCTGGGGTGATTTTGAACATCATACGCTTTCAATTACTTCAGGAGAAAAGTCATATGTAGACCACATTGCTTGGCGGACAAAACGACCAGAAGATGTTGAAGGATTTGCCCAACTTCTAAAGGAAGCAGGGACAGAAGTAAATTGGGTTGAAGCTGGTGTCGAAGCGGGCCAAGGAAGAGCGATACGCTTTCAATTACCAAGTGAACATCGCTTTGAAATTTATTATGACATGGAAAAAACATTAGCAGAGCCATCCAAACGGTCCGTATTAAAGAATCAGACGTATAAATCATGGGCACGTGGTGTTTCTCCGCGAAGAATTGACCATGTCAATATCCTTACGTCATTGAAGGCAAATGTCATTTCTGATTATTTAATAGAAAAGCTAGGTTTTAAAATGAGGGAATGTGTTCAAGCTCCAGATGAATCATTAATTGGTGCGTGGTTAAGTGTCACACCATTGGTGCATGATATCGCAGTAAGCCATGATCCATTTTCACCATCAACACATCAAATACACCATTTGTCATACTGGCTTGATAATGCCCAAGATCTTCTTCGTGCAGCTGATATTCTAGCTGAGAATGGGATCAAGTTTAAAGGTCCTGGTAAACACGGTATTTCCCAAGCTATGTACATTTACGTTGTCGACCCGGGCAGCGGAGTACGCTTAGAGTTGTTTACCAATGGGTATTTAATCTTTGAACCAGACTGGGAGCCTATCGTGTGGACTTTGGATGAAATGGATCTTGGTTTTACCTTCTGGGGTGACCAGACGGACACACTGCCAGAAAACAATCCGACGATCGAAGCATAATAGTTTAATAGATAGTCAATTTTTATTACAATTTAAGAAACATTGAAAGGGGTCGTTTGAATGGATGATCGATTATTTAGAACCGCAATGGGGAAATTCGCAACAGGTGTAACTGTTATTGCAACAGATGTAGAGGGTGATGTGCATGGAATGACTGCGAATGCTTTCATGTCTGTGTCACTCAGCCCAAAGCTAGTGGTAATCTCGATTGGAGAAAACGCTAAAATCCTTGAGAAAATAAAACAAAGTCAAACATTTTCAGTTAATATTTTAGCTGCTGAACAACAGGAACTTTCAATGATTTTTGCTGGACAAATAAAAGAGCCGCGCGAAGTCATTTTTGATCGACTTGATGGTAAACCAGTATTAGCCGGTGCCGTTGCCCAAATTGCCTGTGAAGTATCTGCGGAGCACGTCGAAGGGGATCATACCCTATTTATTGGCAAGGTAACTGATATTAAACTACAAGATACTGAGCCACTTCTTTTTTATAGCGGACGCTACCGTACGCTTTTAGATGAATCAACTATTCCATCAAATTAAAAAGTCACAACTATGCTTTAATCAAATGAGCCCAAAGGAGCAATGGTAATGGATATACAAAAAGCTGCGACAGCATTAATGGCAGCAGAAAGTGAGAAACAGCCGATTGCTCCCTTTACTTCATCCACAGTGGAAATTTCTGTAGACGAAGCCTATCAAATTCAGCTGCGCCAAATTCATCAAAAAGTGGAAAAGGGTGCAGAAATTGTTGGGAAAAAAATCGGTCTCACAAGTAAAGCGATGCAGGATATGTTAAATGTGAACCAGCCTGATTATGGGCATCTTCTGAATGACATGATTTACGAGGATGGAGAGACGATCGGATTAAATCAGTATATCCAGCCAAAGATTGAATTCGAAATTGCCTTTGTCTTAAAAAAAGACCTAAAGGGTCCTGGAGTAACAATGAATGATGTCATTGAAGCAACCGATTACATCGTACCAGCACTCGAAATCATTGACAGTCGGATTAGAGACTGGCAAATCAAATTCGAGGATACGGTAGCAGACAATGGTTCTTCAGCAGGGGCAGTGATCGGTAAAACAACTGCAAAGTTAGATGGGCTTGACCTCACCAAAATCGGCATGAATGTATATAGGAATAATGAATTTTTGGACTCCGCTGTAAGTGCGGCCGTAATGGGCAATCCTGCCGAAGCCGTTGCCTGGCTTGCTAATGCCTTAGGTAATTATGGTATCTCTCTATATGCGGGTGAAGTTATTCTTGCTGGGGCTCTTTCAAAGGCGATTGTCATTGAGGATGGGGATACATTCACCGCAGAATTTGACCATATAGGTGCAGTAACAGCGAGCTTTAAAAGCAACCTTTAAAAATAAATAAAGTATTCGTACGAAGTATATTTGAAGACTCCTTGTATGTCGTTATGTAAGGAGTCTTTATTGTAAGTAAATAAATTTCATAAAATGAGGGGTAGCTATAATGGGTATTAAAGTGGTTAGATTCGAACATAAACAAAAAGAGCAATGGGGAGTTGTATCTGGCGAGCAAATCCACCTTTTATCAGGTACATACCAGAGTTTAGCTGATTTTTTGGAGCATGGGAAAGATGAAGCTCGTGCCATCAATAAACAAAAAAACACAGAATTTGTCCCATTAAATGAAGTGACCATTTTGAGTCCAGTGACAAAGCCAGCACGAATTGTATGTCAGGGAGTAAATTACTCAGAGCATCGTTCTGAGACGGGAATGGATGCTGCAAGAGCTCCTTTTAATTTGATTTTTAGTAAAGCTGACAGTTCCCTTTGCGGTGCCACGAGTGAAATTGTAAGGCCGAGCGGTGTAAAACTATTAGATTATGAATTGGAGCTTGGTCTCGTTATCGGAACAGAGATATCAGAAGCTTCAGATATAACGGACGAAAACCTTCATCAGTATATCGCCGGTCTGGTCATTGTTAATGATGTTTCTGCACGAGATGTTCAGCTTTCTGAAGGGCAATGGCTGAAGGGGAAGAGCTACCGAACTTTTTGTCCAACAGGTCCTTATTTCTATTTGCTTGAAAAGGAAGAACTGCCATTGATTCATGATCTTGAGTTAAATCTTTGGGTGAATGATGAATTAAGGCAATCCGCCAATTCAAATCAACTGCTCTACAAACCAGCAGAAACCCTTACAGAGTTATCTGGGATTATGGATTTCTCCCCAGGGGATTTGATTGTTACTGGAACTGCAGGTGGGGTTGCTCTAAGTCTAACTCCACAAGTATTGGAACTTTTATCAAACATGGCTATTCCTTATCAACAAAAGTTGGATTTACTTGAAAAGGGGCAATTAATCAGCGGCAAATACCTTAAGGATGGCGATGTCATTCGCTGCCAGATCAAAAGTGCGAATGGTGTAATTGATCTTGGAGAGCAAATGAGTAAAGTGGTTCCTAGCAAAGGTAAAACCCTTGTAAACTCCTAATAACTCTTATTAGAGAGGGGGAATAAATGTTGGCTGGCTTAGCTAAATCTTATATACCGGGCAAATCCATGGATGGTAATAAAAAAATCCTTTCCACGGCTGCTGCATTTGGCCTGCTGAGAAAAGGATTAATTGAGAATCTCGGTACCAAAAGAGCAAAAGGATTTCTTCTTCGCTATGGTTGGAATTTAGGGATAAGTGATGCAGAAGAAGCCATGAAAACTAGTTCTTCAATAAATGAACTTCTTAATCAAGCTTCGATTCTCCACTTAAGTACCGGGCATTTTAGAGATATACAGTCCGAAAGAATAATTGAAATGAGTGATTCAGAAACCATTAAATCGATCCTTGGCAAAGGAAAATGGATTGACTCATTTGAAGCCATGGAGCATATCAAGCACCATGGTCAATCAGAAGCACCGGTATGCCATACCTTGACAGGATATGCAAGCGGTTACATGTCGACGGTCTGCAGGAAGAGTGTGATTGTAAAGGAAATTAGCTGTATTGCTATGGGAGATGCTGAATGCTGTTTCGAAGCAAGACCACAAGAGGATTGGGGATATGAAATTCAAGAGGAACTTAAATTCTATCATGAAAGTAATATCATTGATGAATTGGAGTATACTTATGAGCAATTGTTAGAGCAGCGGAATTTTATCGAAACTGTTTCTAAATTTCATAAGAAATTAACGGAAAGTGTTTCGAATGGAAGCAATCTACAGGATATTGCTGATAGCACGTTTAAATTATTGAGAATCCCCATTTCTATTGAAGATCTAAGCTTCCAAAAGATTGTATACTCAGGGCTGAAAGAAGAGCAATATAGTAGTCTTAATAACAACCTAAAAGAGAATTTAATTCGAAAAAATAGAAATAATCACAACTTGCTGCCATTATTTAATGAAACGACCAGAATAGTGACAGGAAATCAGGAACGTTTAATTACTCCCATTATTGTCCAAAAAAAAGTTATTGGGTATTGTACCTTTCTCTATATAAATGAATTAGGGAAAAGTGCTGAAACTGATATTATGTTTATCGAGAGGGTTGCCAATGCCGCCTCATTGTACCTTTTAAACGAAAAAACAAGTTTTGAAGCACTTGAAAAAATGAAGGGGTACTTTTTAGAACAAATACTTAAGGGACAATATTCCTCCAAGGAGGAAATTGTTAAGCGTGGCCGGCATATGGGCTTTGATCTTGAGAACCCTTTCTATATCGCCGCCATGGATTATAAAGAGAAGGGAAAGATCACCCAGAATAGCTTTGATCACTTTGAGCAAATATTAGAGACCATTGCCAAGTATCTCGATATCCAAGGATATAAAGCGTTAATTGGTCAGTATGAGGGGCAGATTATTATGCTGATCCCCGAAACAGCAAATATTATCGCTATTATGGAAAAGATCCTGAAACATATTGAAACCACGTATTCAACTTATCAATATAAAGTCGGGATTAGTGATAAATCCGAGGATATTGAGAGTATTTTAGATTATTTCGAAGAATCATTAATCGCCTTAAGGATGTCCACGGATAAAAAAATTAATGGTTTTAAAGATTTAGGGATCGTTGGTGTGCTAATAAATTCAAAAAACGTAAGCGGGATTAAGAAAATCGCAAAACAAGAATTAGGACCACTATATAAATTAAATGATGCGAAACAAAAAGAGTTACTAAAAACACTCTATGTCTTTTTATCGAATGGTGGGAAACTTCAGCAGACGATGGATGACCTTTCCTTATCTATGAGTGGTCTAATGTATCGAATTAATAAGATTGAAACGCTTATCCAAAAAGATTTGCGAGATTCTTCCCAAAGCTATCAACTATTGCTCATTCTTGACTCACTCATGGCGTTGGGAGAGCTAAAAATATAGACAATTAAGAGCAGTCCTAAATGGATTGCTCTTATTTATTGTATTCATCATTTAAAAACCAATAAAAACTATCTAAAAGTGGTAGGAAGTCAGATGATTTTTTCTCTAGAATTTAAATGCTGAATTTTCTAAAATTTAGGTAAGGTTAAAATATGTAGAAATGAAAAGGGTTACATTACTTTGGATGTTCCTATGAATTTTTTATTTACAGAAGGAGGAGAATTTCAAATTGGCAAACATTACTCAACAACTAGTTAAAACTGATAAGTTTGAAACGTTTGTAAATCGTTCGGGTGAGGGCAATTCTGAAACTATATTATTCTTACATGGCTCTGGACCAGGTGTTTTCGCATGGGCGAACTGGCGGTACGCATTAAATGCTTGCGGTGAAACATATGACTGTATTGCTCCAGATCTGCTTGGCTTTGGACAAAGTGGACATCCTGAGGCACTTCCAAAGAACAGACAGGGATGGATGGACCTTTGGGTAAATCAGCTGATTGAATTACTGGATCGTTACGGGATACAAAAGGCTCACGTGGTTGGGAATTCATTGGGCTGTTCCATTGCATTGGAACTATTACTAGAATATCCAGAACGTTTTGGCCGAGTTGTCTTAATGGGACCTGGAGGGACACCGAATACAAAGTTAAGTCCTGAACTAGCACGTGCTAAGGGATTCTACGATAATCCATCCGAAAAGAAAATGCGTCAAATAATGGGCTGGTTCGTGTATGATGTGGAAAAACTTGCTCCAGAAATAAATTCGCTCGCTGCTACACGATATGAAACAGCGATGCGTCCAGAAATCCATCTTTCCAACGAATCTATCTTTGCGACAGCAGCTGTTCCTGTGCCAGTAACAGCACTTAAACGAATCCAAAACCCAATCTTACTTGTTCATGGACGTGATGACATGGTTTGCTCGGTTGAATCTAGCTATTACCTACTTTCGCATCTCCAGAATGTTCAATTGCATGTATACGGAAAGTGTGGTCACTGGACGCAAATTGAGAACCAAGAAAGCTTTAATAACTTAATCCAAAACTATTTCTCAAGTACTATCTAAAAAATACTAGGATGCGGAGGTATAAAGATGACTTTACCAGAGATTGCAAAGTTAGGACATGTGGCACTCGTCACACCGGATTTGGAAAAATCATTATGGTTTTTCAGGGATGTCATTGGATTGGAAGTAACTGAAGAAAAAGACGGAACCTATTACTTACGTGCATGGGGTGACTTTGAACATCATTCCCTTTCTTTAACAGCAGGAGAGAAAGGGTACGTTGATCATATTGGATGGAGGACGAAACGGCCGGAAGATGTGGAAGGATTTGCCCAGTTGCTGGAAAAAGCCGGAACAGAGGTCAACTGGATTGAAGCGGGTGAAGAAGCTGGTCAAGGACGAGCGATACGCTTTAAACTGCCAAGCCAGCACTCTTTTGAAATTTACTATGATGTAGAAAAGCCTAAAGCAGATGAAAAAAGACGTTCTGTCTTAAAAAATCAAACGTACAAAGCGTGGGCGCGCGGCTGCTCGCCAAGGCGATTTGACCATGTAAATATTGCTACTTCCATGGATGTCGCTGAAATTCTCGATTACTTAGGCAGCCAATTAGGATTTAAGCTTCGTGAATATGTGAGATATGATGAAAAAACAACTGTTGCAGGCTGGATGAGTGTTACTCCTTTAGTTCACGATATTGCAGTTATTTCAAGACCGCAGGCAGAAACACCAAACCAACTACATCACATTTCCTATTGGCACGATAATGCCCAAGATATCCTAAGGGCTGCTGATATTCTAGCTGAAGAAGGCATTAAATTCATTGGCCCTGGCAAACACGGAGTATCTCAAGCGTTTTATCTCTATGTATGTGACCCAGGCAGCGGCTGCCGAGTAGAGTTATTTAGCGGATCCTATTTAATTTTTGAACCAGACTGGGAACCGGTCGAGTGGACAGAGGAAGATCACTCGATTGCAAACACCTATTGGGGAGAAACCGTAAGCGATAAGGCATTAAATAAACCAACGATCGAAGCGTGATGTATAGGCTGACTCAGGAAATTGCTTGAGTCAGTTTTTTTGAAAGCGAGGGTCAATCTTGTGACGGAAAAGAAAATCTATGAAACTGATATTGTTGTAATTGGGGCAGGAAATGCAGCAATGTGTGCTGCTATCGCTGCACGGGAAAATGGTGCCAATGTCATCGTGCTTGAAAAAGCTCCGGAGGCTGAAAAAGGGGGGAATAGCACCTACACCCATGGCTCGATTCGTTTTGCCTACAAGGATGTTGAAGAGTTAAAACAAATTATGCCGGACCTGACCGAGGAAGATCTAGCCATGACAGATTTTGGCTCTTATCCGGAGGAGGAATTTTTTGAAGATATGTGCCGGATCACGGAATACCGTACCGACCCAGAGCTTGCCTCCCTCTTAACAAGTAAAAGCTTTGAAACAATGAAATGGATGAATTCCCATAAAGTCAGGTGGGTGCCTATATACGGCCGCCAAGCATTTAAAGTGGATGGTATTTTTAAATTTTGGGGCGGTATGATTGTTGAATCCGTCGGTGGTGGTCCGGGTTTAGTTGGAGCTCTCCATGCTGAAGCAGAGAGTTTAGGTGTTCAAGTTTTATTTAATGCGATGGCGACCGAACTCATCCACGATGATGATGGAGTTCATGGAGTCGTTTTTAAGCATAATGGAAAAACAACAGAAGTCCATGCGAAAGCGGTTATCTTAGCATCGGGAGGGTTTCATGCCAACCCGGAAATGAGAACTCGATACTTAGGTCCCAATTGGGATTTAGCTAAAGCAAGAGGAAGCCGTTTTAATACCGGCGAGGGCATTCAAATGGCGTTAAATATTGGAGCTCTTGCCGCTGGAAACTGGTCAGGTTGTCATTCGGTTGGAGGAGATCGTTATTTACCTGAATTTACAGAAGGGTTCCAAAAACTCAGCTATCCGTTTGGCATCATTGTTAACGCAGAAGGAAACCGTTTTGTTGATGAGGGAGCTGACTTTCGAAACTATACCTATGCGAAATATGGAAAAATGATTCTTGAGCAGCCGGGGCAGTTTGCTTGGCAGGTATACGATGCGAAAGTAGCAGGGCTTTTACGTGAAGAATATCGGGGAAGAAAGGTTACAAAAGTCAAGGCTAATACATTGGAAGAATTGGCTGAAAAGCTTGACGGAGTGGATAAGGAAGGCTTTTTAAAAACGATTGCGGAATACAATGAGGCTGTCTGTAAAGATAAACCATTCAACCCAAATATTAAGGATGGCCGTTGTACAGATGGGTTAGCGGTGCGGAAATCCAATTGGGCCAATACCTTGGATGAAGGTCCATTTGAGGCATATGCCGTCACATGCGGAATTACCTTTACGTTTGGCGGCTTAAAAATAAATACGAGTACCGAAGTTCAAGATGTAATGTCCCAATCGATTCCAGGCCTGTATGCTGCTGGAGAGCTGGTAGGCGGCCTATTCTATTTTAACTACCCTGGTGGTGCTGGTTTAATGGCAGGATCAGTTTTTGGGAAAATTGCTGGAGAAAGTGCCTCGCGTTTTATTTCTCAAATAAAAGAAAAAGAGGAAATGTTTTGAAGGTTTAAGGAAGGGTGATCAATAAAATGAAAAAGGGGTGCAAAATATGGTAAGTAAAGTAGTGGATGAAAACAAGGCCGATTTAAACCAATTATTAAAAGGGGCAGAAAAGGTTGGGGAAATTGCGGAATTGGAAGCACTAGAAGCAGATCAAAACAAAACAGTTTCAAAAAATGTCATTGATGCAATAAAAGAGGCTCGATTATCTAAGTTGTTACTGCCAAAAAAATATGGTGAGCCACAAGTAGATTTAAGAGAGTATTCCCAAATTATTCGAACAGTTGGAAAATATAATACTTCTGCAGCTTGGTTAACCTTTCTATATTCCATTCATAATAGTTTGGTAGCATTTATGACCAAAGAGGCAGCAGAAGAAGTGGTGAATCAAGGAGGATTAATTGCCGATATCTTTGCTCCTATTGGGAAAGTGGAAAAAGATGGGGACGGTTTTCGAATTACAGGTAAATATAGTTTTGTAAGCGGTATTCTTTATAGTGACTGGGTGGCTCTTGCAGTAAAAATGAAACTGGATGATAGTGAAGAGACTGAACTATGCATGCTAAATATACCGATAGCTGATGTAGAAATAGTTGAAAATTGGGATACGTTAGGACTAAGAGGGACGGGAAGCAACCAGGTAATTGTAGATAATGTCTATGTTCCAAAGCACCATCTAATTCGGCTTACGATTGCCGATCGTACAGGCCGACCGCCACAGGGTTATGATAAGGACTATCCTCTGTATGATGTTCCGTTCTTCTCCTCCTTTTGTGTCGGTTTCCCAATGGTTGCATTGGGTGGGGCTGAGCGCCTATTGGAGGAATTTAAGAACCGAACGGAAAAGCGGGTCCGTATGGGAGGAAACTCCGCTAAAGATTCCCGTCATCAGGGAGTATTGGCTGAATTAACAATAAAATATTATGAATCAGAAGGTCTACTAGACAAATATATTTCTTTATTGGAAAACTATGAAATGGGAAAAGAAGATAAGCGTGGTGAATTCGCTGCGATACGGGCAAAAATTACAAAGAACGTAACAGATATTGCGGTAAAAGTTTTATTGACACTTGGCGGATTTTCCATGTTTAAAGGAGATCCAATTGAAATATTCGTACGCGATCTTTTGGCAGTATGCACCCATCGATCCAATCTTTATGAAGACTCGGTTGAATCGTTTGGAAAGTCACAATTTGGCTTTGATGTTTCGATTAATGGGTAATTTGGTAAGGGAGGGAACTGCGTGGAGACGATTTATTTGAACCCAGAAAATCTAGCGGACTATCAGCAAAAAGCAAGTCTCAGCGTCATGGCCCTAGGATTTTTTGATGGTATTCATAATGGACACCGTGAAGTGATTAAAACTGCTTTTCAGAAAGCAAAAGATAGGAATCTTTCACTATCTGTGATGAGTTTCTTTCCACATCCGAAAACCGTTTTATCCAATGGAAAGACACAGGTTGACTATCTGATGCCAGTTTCTGATAAGGAAAAAATATTCCATGAACTCGGGGTCGACATATTTTATATCGTTGAATTCGATAGAGAATTTGCGTCACTTTCTCCAGAAAAGTTTGCAGCTAAGTATTTAGTTGATCTTGGTGTCGTCCATGCAGTTGCCGGCTTTGATTATACCTATGGTTTTCGTGGAGATGGAAATATGGACCGCTTAAAAAGTGATTCAGGCGGGATTCTCAAAGTGACGAAGGTAGAAAAAGTGGAATACCAGGGGGAGAAAATTAGTTCAACCTGCATACGTGAAAAATTGGCAAGTGGAAATATTGAGGATCTGCCAGTATTTTTAGGACGTCTTTATGAAGTGAGATGTGAATGGAACGGTACTTCGTTAACTGTCAGGCCCCATTATACCTTGCCTGCTCCGGGAAAGTATGTAGTAACGGTAAGAGGAGTGAATCAATCGCAAGTGCTAGAAATGATTGTGACAGAAGAAAAAGAATTAATTCCGGTAAGATCTTTTTCAAAGTTAGCCTCCAAAAATAATGATGTTCTTTCGATCATTTGGCATGAACAAATCATCGAAAACGTGAAAAACTCTTATCAAGAGAATGGATGGATTCAAGGGGTTGTCCAAATTGGATAACAAGAAGTTTGAATAAAGATAATTTTAAAAAAGGGGGGCTATAAAAAGTGAATAAAACTCAAGTGTTCCAAAAACTAATACACCAACCCAGTACATTTCTCTTGCCCGGTGCTTACGATGCCATGTCTGCAAGATTAATAGAAGAAATCGGTTTTCAAGCGATATACGCCACTGGTGCCGGAATATCCAATGCTCAATTAGGGTGGGCTGATGTTGGGCTAACTTCCTTAAAAGAAGTGGTTGATATTGTCGCAAGGATGGCGGATGTGACGACAATTCCGATAGTTGTGGATGCCGATACAGGCTTTGGTAATGCGATTAATGTAATCCGTACCGTTCGAGAATTTGAAAGAGCAGGTGTAGCTGCTATTCAAATGGAAGACCAGGTTTCACCTAAGAAATGCGGTCACTTCAATGGGAAGGATGTTATTTCCAAAGAAGAAATGATTGGTAAAATCAAGGCTTCCGTTGACACAAGGAGAGATGAAAATCTCGCCATCATCGCCCGTACGGATGCATTAGCCGTAAATGGCATGGAAGATGCATTGGACAGGGCAAATGCTTACGCAGAAGCTGGGGCCGACATTATCTTTGTTGAAGCGCCAACCACAATAGAACAATTGAAACAACTTACCAGCTCGTTAAAAGGGATACCACAAGTTATAAACCTAGTAGAAGGCGGTAAAACCCCGCTTATTTCGTTAAGAGAGGCCGAAGAGATTGGTTTTAAAATCATGCTTTGTGCAAATACTGTCCTTCGCTCGGCAATCAAAGGAATCACAGAGTCGTTAAGAATATTAAAAGCCGAAGGGTCACACGAAAATATTCACGAGTTAATTTGTACGTGGGAAGAGCGGCAATCACTCTTTAAACTCCATCAGATTAAAGAGTGGGAAAACAAGTATGCAGAGAATCAGCCATTAATAAAAAAGTAAATTTACTTTTTTAATAAATTAGGAAATTAAAAGGAGGACTTAGTTGTGGGGAGAGAAGTAGATTATGACATCGTCGTCATAGGATGTGGAGTGGCTGGGACCTCAGCCGCATTGTCGGCTGCTGAAACGGCTAAAAAGGAAAATAAGAATCTTAAAATAGCGATTCTAGAAAGAGCTGATTATGACCATAGAGGTGGAAATTCCCGTTGGACAGCCTCCTATATGCGAATGAAAAATCTCGATGAAGTAGCCGATAATTTTGTGGAAGATATGATGGCTTTTTCAGATAATTATTCCGATCGGGAGTACATAGAAACTCTCGCCAAGGATGCAGGCAGCACACTTCGCTGGGTGCAGGAAAAAGGGGTTGATTTTGACTACTTGCCAACGATGTTTTTAACTGCATCAAGACCTCGTTTGCTTCCAGTAGGCGGCGGTCGTGCCATCGTTGACACCCTATCCCGCCGTGCCGGAGGACTTGGCGTAGAGATTATATACGAGGCAACTGCTTGGAAATTACTTCTTGATGACGAGGGTGCCGTCAATGGACTGATGGTTCGCGTGAAGGGCGGTACATCTCTTCAATTAAAAGTAGGAGCAGTCGTGTTAGCGTCAGGTGGATTCCAGGGAAATCAGGAGATGATGGCCCAATATGTTGGCAGAGATGCTCATAAGGTCCGAACAGTAGCTGAAGGTGGTTTGTTTAACAAAGGTGAAGGAATTCGGATGGCCATGGAGCTAGGGGCAAAAACGGCTGGTCAGTTCGACTCTTTTCATGCCGAACCGGTGGACCCGAGAAGCAAGCGCGAAGAAGCTGCTGTTATGACATATCCTTACTTTATCCTAGTCGATCAGAATGGAAACCGTTTCGTTGATGAGGGAAAAACAACAGTCGATGAGCAATATGAAGAAGTGGCACGAACGATATTCCATGACCTTCCTGGTCACATTGCCTATATGATTGGCGATCAAAAAATGTATGATATTCCAAACTATGAACGGGCAGTGGAAACCGATAAACCAGCCATTGTTGCTGATACGATTGAAGAGTTGGCGGATAAGATTGGCGTGCCAGTCAGTCAATTAACGGCTACAGTTGAATCCTTTAACGCAGCTGTTCAACCAGGTGAATTTCTTTGGGATAAAAAAGACGGTAAACAGACGCTTGGAATTTTGCCGCCAAAGTCTAATTGGGCAATCCCAATTGATAAGGCACCATTTATCGCCTATCCAATTATCTGCTCTAATGTTTTTACCAATGGCGGTTTAGCTACCGACACGGATGGGCGCGTCTTATCTCAAGATCATGATCCAATTCCAGGTTTATATGCAGTCGGTGAAACAGCTGGTCTTTATTACGGCAAATATCCAGGAGGGACATCTGTGCTAAGGGGTCTTGTGTTTGGCCGTCGTACCGGTGATCATGCGGTTGCATACGTAACTGATTCAAAGAAACTAGAGGTTTAAGTAGTTTGGTTTAATTGGGAAAGGGTGAAGTATTTTGGAATTAAAGGACAAGGTAGCCTTAGTAACAGGAGGAGGAAGAGGAATCGGAAGAGAAACCTGTATTCTACTCGCGAAACACGGTGCTAAAGTGGCTGTTTTTTCCAACAACGAATCTGAAAGCAAAGAAACTGCTTCCTATATTTCTGAAGTGGTAGGGGGCGAAGCAATTGCCCTGAACGGGGATGTTCGTTTAGAAGAAGATATAAACCAAGCAGTCCTGACAACAGAACAAAGTTTGGGTTCGATTGATATATTAATCAATAATGCCGGTGTCATGCTTCTTAAGCCGTTTCATGAAATGACGGTTGAAGAATGGGACTATGTACAAGATATAAATATTCGTGGAGTATATTTATGTTCTCGGGCCGTTGTACCGCAAATGATCGAGAAAAGACACGGTGTGATCATCAATCTATCATCGATTTGGGGAACAAAAGGCGGTCCCGACAGAAGTGCTTACATTGCGTCTAAATATGCATGTCTCGGGTTTTCCAAAGCGCTTGGTGAAGAGTTGAAGCCATACAAGATTAGAGTGAATGCGGTTTGTCCAGGCCCTGTTAATACAAAGATGATGGACGACTTTGATGTGAATAAAGACAATTGGTTGCATCCACTTGACCTTGCTCATGTCATCGTCGATCTTTGTTTACCAAAGAGTTCAGCCATAACTGCCACTGCTATCGAAGCATTTGGTTATGGGCGTCCGGTAAATTTATAGATACTATTAAAAAACTGAGAGGGGAAATTATCATGGAAAAATTAATTCCAGCAATTGAATCAAAAAATATCAGTCTAGCACTTGCTAATAAAATGCTTGAGGCAGCACTTGTAAAGGGAAAAGAACTAGGTATGCCGTTTAGCATCTCAATCGTTGATCGCGTTGGGAACCTAAAAGCCTTTGCTGCCATGGACGGTGCACCAGTATTAAGCTTGGAGATAGCACAAAATAAAGCCTTTTCTGCTGCAACTTATAATAGAGCAACACACGAATGGTACGACAGATTGAAGGATGACCCACCATTGTTGCATGGAATTGTTCACACCCCAAGGCTCATTATTTTCGGCGGTGGCTATCCAATTAAAATCAATAACGAACTGATTGGCGGCGTTGGGGTTAGTGGCGGCCATTATACTCACGATATGCAGGTATGCCAGGCAGCATTAGAAGTGCTAAATAACCTAGAGTAAGAGGGTGTTGACGGATGGAAACCTATGACTTGATTATTTTAGGCGGCGGTCTAGCAGGGATGTGTGCTGCAGTTGAGGCAAGTGAAGCGGGTGCACACGTCTTGCTCCTTGAGAAACAGGATGAACTTGGCGGCAGTACGGTTCTTAGTTCAGGGTATATGGCCTTTGCCGGAACAGATATGCAAGAGCAGGCAGGCATAATCGATTCAATTGAGTCCTTATTGGAGGACATGATTGAGGTTGGCGGCGGGGTGAATGACCATGATCTTGTTGAAGCTTATGGGCAGCAGCAATTAGCGACCTATTTCTGGCTTATTGAGCACGGTGTTGAGTTCCGCTCGCTCGAAGCGGTGAGCGGGCACAGTGTTCCCCGCGGACATATTATTGACCCACATCAGGCGATTCAGTCACTTTACCGAAGGATCAAGCAGCTATCAAACGTGACCATTCGTTTGAATGCTCCGGCTCAACGGCTTTTGAAAAATGATGACGGACGAATTGACCGTGTTCTGTATGAGGTTGAGGGCGAAGAACGCACTGTACATGCTTCAAAAGGTGTAATTATCGCCTCAGGCGGGTTTGCAAAAAGCGAGGAGCTATTAGGGCAGTTTGCTCCACAATTAAAGGGAGCGCTAAGAATTGGCGGTCGTGGCAATCAGGGGGACGGCATACGAATGGCCTGTGAGCACGGGGCCTGGTTAAAGGATTTACCTTACCTAAATGGGACATACGGATTTCATCCCACCGCTGCCGGAACAGTAAAGTCTCAGGGGTTAGCCTTTTACAAGGGAGCGATCATGGTCAACGAACTTGGGAAACGGTTTGTTAACGAGTCAATCTCTTACAAATTATTAGGAAAAGCCGCTTTCGAGCAGCCTGACCAAGTGAGTTTTCAGGTTTGGGACCAAACTGTGATGGACAAAAGCGTTCACGATGATCCTCTCTATGATTTGGAATTATTAAAGCGACGCAGACTTCTATATCAAGCAGACACGTTGGAGGACTTGGCTGAATGTATTGATGTACCGCTTGAGGTTTTGGAGGAAACGATTTCTAGGTACAATCAAGGGGTTGCGGACGGAGAAGATCCTGACTTCGGCAGGAAGTCATTAACACATAACTATGGAAAACCAACACCAATTGAGAAGGCACCATTCTATGCATTTGAGTCGACAGGTGCAATGCTGGCAACCTATGCAGGGGTGTCGGTGAACACCAAAGCACAGGTGGTGAATCCATATGGTGAGCCTATCCTAGGGTTGTTTGCAGCCGGAGAGGTAACTGGTGGATTCCACGGGGCAGGGTATATGACGGGAAGTTCATTAGGAAAATGTGCAGTGTTTGGAAGGATTGCGGTTCAAGAGGCACTTAGCGAGTTAACGGTAAAATAATGGGTTCAAAATGAATCGCGAGAAAGGCCTTGATTTGGATTCGCTGATAGAACCAGATGATTCGCTGATAGAACCGGGAAATTCACTGATAGAACCAAGTGATTCACTTGCAAAATTGGATTCGCTCATAGAATTGGTAAATTCGCTCATTAAACCGAAGAATTCGCTCATAGAACTGAGGAATCCGCTCATTGGACGAGCAAATCCGCTCATAAGCCAATTTAGTTTCACAACCGAACGAAGAATTCCCCAAAAAATAGGCATGCATAGCCTATTAATATATAAAAATTAATGATTTTTTCAAAAATAGCACCAAAAAGGAGGTCATTTCTATGAAAATCTGGCATCAGAGCCTAACTACAATTGACCGGGTTCCAAAATACCGGGATGCTATCGTGAACCACTTGCGAAAAATCGCACGCCCGGACGTAGAAATCGTTTTACATGGGATGTCTGAAGAAACCTATCCTACACATTACCCTGGGCATTTTATCACCCACTCGTACCTGCAGAACCTGCATCGTGAGCAGTTCGTTCGTGCTGCACTCATGGCTGAAGCTGCAGGGTACGATGCAATGTTTATCGGTACCATTCCAGATGTGGGGCTTCTTGAGGCCCGCACCCTCGTGGATATCCCTGTGGTTGGTTATGGGCAGGCCTCCTTCCATATGGCATCTATGCTCGGGGACCGTATCGGAGTCGTCAACTTTTTAACCCCATTGGCCGATGAACTTAGACAAAACGCTGCACGGTATGGTCTCGGTGAAAAACTTGGACCAATTGTTCAGCTCGAGTCAGGCTTTGATGATGTGCTTGCGGGCTTCAATAATCCAGAGCCTGTAATTGAAGCTTTTAAAAGAGCAGCTGAATCGGCCATTTCTCAAGGAGCCGATGTGATTGTCCCAGGTGAGGGACCGATGAATGTTTTCCTCGCAACCTTCGGAATATCTAGGATTGGTGATGTACCCGTCGTTGACTCTTTTGGCGCTGGAATTAAGATGTGCGAATCGTTAGCGGACCTAAAGAGGGTATCAGGAGTTTATATGACACGGTGCGGCTACTATAATTCCAAACCACCTGCCGAAGCAGTTGCAAGATTACGAGAAATGTATGGATTAGACCCATACCCTAATCCTAATAACCAACGAGGATTAGCAGTAAGGGCCGGGGTAGAAGTAAAAGGTTAAAAAAATAAACAAAAAAGGGGTGAACACGAGATGCATATCGTCGTATGCCTAAAGCATGTTCTGGATCCGGAAATTACTCCGAGATATTTTCAAATTGATCCAGAGACCAATCGTCCGGAAAATGGAGATTCTGATATGGTTCTGGATTCCTTTGCCGAGAATGCGCTTGAACTGGCAATTCAACTTCGGGATAAAACACCGGGAGCTACGGTGACTGCCATCTGCCTAGGAGACGAATCCTCGGAGGAGGTACTGCGCCGAGCCTTTGCATTCACGGCTAATGCAGCCGTTCGAGTTTGGGATGAAGAGTGGGGAAATCTCGACGGTCAGGCCGTTGGACACATCCTTGCGCAAACAATCAAAACCCTTGGTGGTGCCGAGCTTGTGCTGACTGGATATCAAGCAAGTGACATTGAAGAGGGCCTTGTTGGACCAATCATGGCTGAAGAACTTGGGATTCCTTGTGTGACGCTTGTCTCCGAACTTGAACTGGATGAAGAAAGTGTAAAGTCTACCTGCGAAGCGGAAGGTGGTTATACTGTGATGAGCGTTCCGTTTCCAGCTGTTTTTACAATTATCAGTTCTGAGACAAATGTCCCACGCCTCCCTAAGGTTAAAGATATTCGACTAGCAAGGAGCAAGCCTATCACTCAATTTGAATCAGATGATATTGATTTAGACCCTGTGCGTTGTCAGCCTGGGGTTAAATTGGAGCGGGCCTACGTCCTAAACAGAGATGTCAATTGCGAGATCCTTTCAGGCAGCGATGGTTCGGAGCTCGCGGCTGAATTGACTGACAAGCTCTTAGCTCTCAAGATTGTATAGGAGGTCGCAGATACTATGTCCAAAATTCTTATCTTTGCAACAATACAACAGGATGATTCCTTAAGCTCGGGTGCTAAAGAAGCACTGTCATTTGGCAGTCGATTGGCGAGTGCCACCGTCGGAAGTATAGAAGCTGTCCTGGTTGGATCCGAAAATACAACAGGTGCCAAGGAAGCTATTGCCTTTGGTGCAAGCAAGGTATATACCGTTACGAATCCTATATTTGCAGAATATCAGGTTGAACTTCTCGTAGAAGGCCTGTTCACGGTATTCCAACAATCTGGTGCCGATGTGCTGCTTCTCTCCTTTGATCGAATGGGTAAGGATCTAGCAGGCAGATTAGCCACACGCATTGGTGCGTCAGCCATAACCGAAGTGACTGATTTTAGAACTGAAGGCTCCAAGCTTACATGGGTGCGCCCTATTTATGGTGATAAAGGATATGGTGAATATTCAACCACTCGTTCGCAGGTGGTTGTAGGCATTCGCAAAAAAAGTCAGGAATTAGCATTACCAGATTCAACACGCACAGGTGAAATCATTTCAGTAGATTACTCCGTTCCAGAAGATGTTGTCCTAACTAAGCTGGTTGTGAAAATACGGTCTGCCTTATCAGATATTCGTCTTGAGGATGCTACAATTATCGTTGCCGGAGGTCGTGGACTTGGCGGACCTGAAGGCTTTCAAGAACTGCAGTCTCTTGCAGAACTGCTGGGCGGGACTATCGGTGCTTCAAGGGCAGCATGTGACGCTGGATGGGTTCCTTCTAACCTGCAGGTAGGACAAACGGGTGCCGTTGTTGCACCGGACCTTTATATTGCGATCGGAATATCAGGTGCCAGTCAGCATCTAGCAGGCATTACCAGTGCGAAGACTGTTGTTGCCATCAACACAGATTCAGAAGCGCCGATTTTTAAAAGGGCCAATCTCGGTGTGATAGCTGACTATAAGACGGTAATACCAGCACTTACAGAAAAACTGAAAAAGGTACTGGTTTAAATTGAAAAGGCGCATGAATGATTCATGCGCCCACTTTTATTATCATGAAATTTGAATACCTTTATAAGCCTGTCTCAAAATTTCCGCTAGTTCTTTTACAAGCGGACGCTTCGGATTGACGTTTGTATCTGGATCATTAAAGGCATGTAAGGCCAGAGTGTCTATTTTGTTTTCATATACAGAAGGGGCAACGCCGCATTCTTCCACACTCATCGGCATATCTAGTTCTTCGGCAAGCTCGAGAATGGCACCGATTAGACTGTCAATCCCTTCTTCGGTGGTCTGGGCTGGTAAGCCAAGCATTTTGGCAAGCTCTGCATAGCGTTTATCTGCAACAAAGTTTTGATAGCCGGCAAACGGCGTGAATTTAGTTGGTTTAGTTGCATTAAAACGAATAACATGCGGGAGTAAGATGGAATTTGCACGGCCATGTGCAATAGTAAACTCTGCTCCTAGCGCATGGGCTAAGCTATGATTAATACCTAAAAATGCATTATTGAACGCCATTCCGGCAATGGTGGAAGCATAATGCATTTTTTCGCGGGCTACTTCATCAAGACCATTCCGGTAGGCCCTTGGCAGATACTCAAAAACTAGCTGAATTGCTTTGATAATTTGACCGTCTGTAAAGTCGTTTGATACCACGGACACATAGGCTTCAAGTGCATGTGTAAGTACATCCATTCCTGTATCAGCTGTAATATGCTTAGGAACGGTCCTTGCGAATTGTGAATCGATAATTGCGATGTTCGGTAAAAGTTCTGGGTCAGAAAGTGGATATTTAATATTTGTCTTTTTATCTGTAATGACGGCGAACGATGTAACCTCAGAGCCAGTCCCAGAAGTAGTTGGAATAGCAATAAGCTTCGCCCTCGTTCCTAGCTTTGGATAGGTAACTACCCGTTTTCTTGGATTTAGGAACTTTTGCTTTAAGGCTGAGAAGTCAGTATCAGGATGTTCGTAGAATAGCCACATTCCTTTTGCAGCATCCAATACAGAGCCGCCGCCTAGAGCAATGATGACATCTGGTCCAGAGTGCCTCATTAGGTTTGCACCTTTTAGGACTGTCTCAAAGCTCGGATCTGGTTCTACCTCAGAAAAGATGTCGAACTCGATAAAATCTGGACGTTTTTTGAGATAATGGAGAATCTTCTCAACGTAACCATTTTTAACAGCGCTAGGGCTTGTTACAATAAATGCTTTGGTAATGTTAGGGATTACCTCGAGAGCTTGGACAGAGTTCTTCTTATAATAAATCTGCGGCGGTGTCCGTAAAACTTGGGCATTAATATTTCTTTTTGCCACCTTTTTAATATTAATTAGGTTTAGTGCACCTACATTCGTAGATACAGAATTTCCTCCATAGGTGCCGCAGCCAAGAGTCAGGGTTGGTAGAAAATCATTGTAAACATTTCCGGTTGCCCCTTGGGCGGAGGGTGTATTCACAAGAATCCTGCCTGCTCTCATCCTTAATGCGAACAGTTCGATGACATCATCGTCAAAGGTATGAATGGAGGCGGTATGACCGAGCCCTCCATATTCCAATGTTTCCTCGGCAATTCTTAGTCCTTCTTCTAAACTATTTGCTTTATAGCAAGCTAGAATTGGGCTTAATTTTTCACAAGAAAGGGGATATTGTGGACCTACTCCAGCTAATTCAGCGACTAAAATCTTTGTGTCAGCAGGCACATCAATCCCTGCCATTTCGGCGATTTGCGAGGCAGGCAATCCGACAACCATCGGATTAAGTGAGCTAGTAACCTCTTTAATGGCGATTTTTTCTAACAATTGTTTTTCGTCATCATTAAGAAAATAACAATTATTGGCCATCATATCTGTGACAACTTCGGAATAGATTTCTTTATCGATAATGAGTGCTTGCTCAGATGCACAAATCATTCCGTTATCATAGGTTTTTGATAAAATTAAGTCTTGAACAGAGTTCTTGATATTGGCTGTCTTTTCAAAATAACAAGGGACATTTCCAGGTCCGACACCAATTGCGGGTTTCCCTGAACTATAAGCAGCTTTTACCATACTCGACCCGCCAGTCGCAAGAATAAGTGAGACTTTGGGATGCCGCATAAGTGCATGTACGGAGTCACGGGAGGTATCGTCCAACCACTGAATACAATTTTCAGGAGCACCAGCCTTAATTGCTGCATCTCTTAACAGTTTTGCTGTTACGATACCAGTATTTTGACCCAAATGGTGAAAAGAAAAAATAATCGGGTTTCTCGTTTTTAAGGAAATAAGGGATTTATAAATGACCGTTGAAGCGGGATTTGTAACAGGAACTAGTGCAGCAATCACACCGACAGGTTCGGCCATTTCATAGGTTCCATCATGCTCGTTTTCACTAATAATTCCTGCCGTTCGTAGGTCACGGATACTATGATAAATCATTTCAGTTGCAAACATATTCTTAGATATTTTGTCCTCAAACAGTCCTCTTTTTGTTTCCTCAACAGCCATTTTTGCTAGATGTACGTGGTTTTCTAGTGCAATAAGGGCCATTTCTTTGACAATTTCATCGACCATTTCTTGGGTAAAAGTGCGGAATTCCACTAACGCCTGCGCTCCTTTAGTGGCTAGATGATCTACCATCGCACCGGTTTGCTTTTGTTCGAGCACCTTTTCGTCTACTGCCATAAAAAATTCCTCCCCATAAAATAAACTATTCAATCTAACCTGTCATAAAATATAGCAATGAATTTCGTAGAAATTTGTTGAAAGGTGAGGAGAAATTTGGCGAATCACTCTTATTTTGATAATGTTCAAAAAAAATTCGAAAAGAGAAATTGCACTGCGGTTACGCATTTAAAAGTAAAATTGCTGTTTTTCGGTTAATGTATAAAACTTCACAGAGTTAAGAAAGATTGTAGTATATAGTGGAAAGGGGCTAAGTTATCCAATGAAAATATTTCTGACTGAAAGGTTGGCCAAAATGAAAAAATTATCTTTCTTCATAATGTGTCTTATCATACTAATTATCTCGGGCTGTGGAGCATCGAAGGGTCTCACGGTGAAGCTTTCAACGCCAAAAACGTTTACACCGGAAAAAATATATGCGATGCAATTTACCGTTTTGGACAAACAGGGAAAACCTGTTGAAGATGCTAAAGTAAGTGCTGATTTAACGATGAAAAACATGGATCACGGAACCACTCCTGTCGCTGTGGAAGAAATAGGTGAGGGTAAATATATTGGAACGGCCAGTTTAGCAATGAACGGTGACTGGGTAGCTTCCATTAAGGTGGAACATGATGGGGAAATGGTAGAGGATGAAAAGGAATTTTCCGTCGAAGTAAAAACATTGGAAAATGCTCATAAAGTGACAAAAGAAGTTACCATACCAGATTTTAAGTTAATCGACGAGAACGGAAAGCCAGTGACAAAAAAGGATCTGATCGGAAAAACCGTCGTAATAACTTTTACATATGTGAATTGCGTCGATCCAAATGCCTGTCCAGTTTTATTAGGGAATTTTAGCAACTTGCAGCAGGATTTGAAATCGCAGGGAAACAATTCAGATAATCTATTACTCGTTTCTGTTTCACTCGACCCAGAAAATGATACTCCAGAAGCGATGAAGGAACATGCAAAGAAAATGAATTTTGATATGTCCTACCTTAAAATGTTGACGGGTGACCTGAAGGAGATTCAAAACTTGGCAGGCACCCTTGGTGAACATTTCGAAAAAAAGGGTGCAGAAGTATTACATGAGAATAAAACCTTTATTTTTAATCAGGATGGAAAGTTGACTCATGAATTTTCAGGCAGCAACATCGATCGTAATGAATTGTATCAGGTTGTAACAATGGAAAAATAACAAAAAGGCCGCTATCTTTCATGGTAGCGGTCTTTTTGCTGGAACATGTTTTAAGTTTTACCAAGATGATGTTAAGACTCTACTTCATGGATCTCTCGTTTATTTTTCTTAAAGGTTTTTCGTAACCAGAAAATAATGAACAATAGGATTGGAACACCAGTTTGTAATGGTAAGTGAAGATAAATTGGAACAAATTTTAATCCTACTTCAAGATGTTCTGCAAAGTTACTAGACATTTTTAATGAAGAAACTAAAATCAGTATCCCTAAAAGTAGTAAACTAACTGTCTTATGGTTTTTTTTCGTGATGTGAAAAATATTTACTAAACCAATATAGCCGGCATAAAAAAAAATCGTAATCTTTACAAAAACACCGATAATTAACGTGGCAACTACGATGATATCTAATCGCTGAATAAAATCCCCTATATTTACCCTTCCAATAGTATCAAGTAAAGGGAATTGTGAAAAACCAACACCTTTTGGACCGAGTACGGCTATTTCTAGTGCTATGGTGATGCTTAAGGTGAGTCCACTAGCCAGCAGTGCATAAATGCCAATCTTTTTACCATCCTTATGATTATTTAAATGAGGGAGTATCATGGTAAAAGCAATCATTTCCCCAAATGGAAAAGTGTATGTTAGTTTAAACACTGTGGAAGATAATGTTTTCCAACCACTCTCAAAAAATGGAGCTAAATTTTTAACTTGGATAATTCCGGAAAAAAAAGTGAGTGTTATTCCAATAAAACCAAATAAAAGCATCATAAGAAACGCAGACTCACTTGTTCTTCCAATTACCTCAATCCCTCTCGACAAACCATATGTGATTAACAGAATCATCAAACAATTTATAATAAGTAACGGAGTTTCATCTAAGGCTGAAGTGATTAACAAAGCCCCGAAATCTCTCAACACCCTGGCGGCAATATATAGGAAATACAAGCAATAGATAAAAGCAATAGGGGTCCCAATAAATTTTCCCAGAATTTTAGTAATGTAACTGGTTAGTGGCTGCTCAGGAAATTGCAAATAGAGGTAAGTATAAATTTGATAAATGCATAACCCGCCACCCATACCTAATAAAATAGCTAACCAAGCGTCCTGTTTTGCTTGTAAACCTAATCCAACCACAATCGCACTTCCAAGCTCAAACAAATACATAAGACAAAATAATTGAAAAGGGCTAATCTTTTCTCCACTCAATTGATAATAACACCCCTTTGATTACTTTAATTCTTTCTTAGTTTTACTTTAATAGTATCGATCATTAATAAAATCAAAGGAATAAAAAGGCCAAATGAAACGGCTAAGGGGACCCACGTTGTTGAAAGAAAGAGATTGAAATATATTGTATTCGGAAACATAACCGTTGCTAAGACAATGATAATCATGCCAAAAGGAAGGGTTAAAATATCAAATCTTTTTAATTGAAAAATATGGGCAAAACTTATGACTGTTGAATAAAAACTAATTGTAGATTTAATAAATGTCGAAATAAAAACGATCCCCCCGGCTAGTACTTCAATTCTTTGAATGAAATTCCCGATATTTATTTTCTGAGCTAATATAAAAAAGGGATAATTCATTTGGATAATTGAATTAGATCCTAAAACAAGTATTGAAAGGAGAACGATCGTAAGTAGAATAAACCCCCCTGTAAAAGTTGCTATAAATAACGCTTTCCCAATTTTTTTTGATGTGGAAACATGTGGTGCAATCATAAGGAAAATGACTAAATCCGAAAAGGGAACACCGAGTGAAAAGATGCTAGCTTTTACTATTGGTTTCATTCCATCTTCTAGCACAGGGAATAAATTTGATATTTCGACTTGAGGTAGAAGACAAAAAGTTAGTAGAAAAAAAAATATAAGTACCCAGGGGGCAACCATTTCTGCCGTTCTAGAAAAAGGTTCCAGGCCAAGGCGCACTGCCAAAATAAGGAGTAACATAAACGTAATTTCAATGGCTTCAATAGGAGTATCCGTAAGAATGTTGGTGGTGATAAAATCACCAATAATCCGAAGTAACCCTGATGTAAGGACTAAAAAAAATATAAAAAACAGAAATGAGACGGCTTTACCAACCCATTTTCCTAGGATACTTTCATTAAATTCGATCAATGTTTTGTCTGGAAATCGTTTCGCAAGTATTCCGTACATATAGGCGTGAAGGAAACCAAAACTAATCCCAATGATTATCCCAATCCAAGCATTTTGTTTAGCGGCTGCAACAAACAAAGGCGGACCGATTAGTATGGAGGTCCCAATGATATATAAGACGGCCAAGATGATAAACTGACCTTGAGAAATAACTCCTTTTTCTAGCATCGATAGTCCCTCCGTTTACTATAAGTAACGATAAAACCAATTACTTAAAGGTTTAATGAATATTGTCAACCAATTTATTGGATTCGGAAAGTGAATATCTAAGGCTAAAAGAATACCAAAGAATGTTCCAAATGAGAGAATCAGTAGAAAGAACAGGCTTTCCTTTACTAATTTGCTCTTCATCAAGTGCGGTAACTCAAATAAAGTAATCAAGATAGAGATAATAAGGATTAAAATACTATAGAACAAAAATGGATTACTCCTTTTTTAGAAATGATTGGTTTACAGTTCCCGTTCGCCTGATTTTGAAATTGGAATGAATCGTTACAGGCATTTGAACAAATTCTTGATCCCAATTATTTCTTAAGCTTTTCCATGCCTTTGGATCTGCGCGATGAATGACCTCACCAAACCCATAAATATCTACCCCTAATTTTTTAGCCTTTTTAATGGAAGTTTGAAGGACATCAACATTAACTTTATCCGTGTTATTCTCTATCTTCCTAATTGATTTCGGATCCGTTAAATCGATTTGACAAGCGACTTCTGCGATATTAGCCTCAGAACTAATATAAATATCAATTCTTGGCTGACCATTAATCAACTTTCCTTTGACTTTTGTTTTGGAACGGATAACTTCTACAATAAGTTCACCCTTTTTTTCACAAGGGATTGGGCCAACGGTATTACTTACGTTATTTTTAATATAGTTGTACCCTTTACTCTCCTTTTCGTTAAGCCATCCGATTAATTTATCCTTTTTGAATACCGCAATGTTTTTATATTTTAAACGGGCATATGGTTCAATTCTCTCGACATTATCTATTGTTTGTCCATCCGGTTCATCTCCTTTTATGCTGATCCCTGTTAGGACGGGATTATTTCCATCACTAGTTAATGCTGAAATTAATTCATCCATCTGTATAGCAACCGTTGGCGCCCATGCTTTTTCAGATGTCTCAAGAGAGGAGCGCATTTTGTGTGCCGGGATTTTTTCAATAGATGTTAAATTTTTAAGTATTTGAGACGCTTTGATGTCTCTGGAAACAACAATGTAAAAATCATTTCGAAATTCCGGATCCCTTGTTAAAAAATCTAACGTATTATTCATGCCTTCTTTAGCCACTTCCTCACTGATGACAAGCATTTGAAGATGTGAAAAATACAGTTTTCTCGGAGTAGTGGTTGTCATTCTGCGAACGGCCTCGAATATATGGTCTCCTTTATCAGAATAGGTTGTAACAGGTGCTCGACCACCTCCATTAGCATTAGTGGAAACTTGACTCGGATCAATTACTTGTGCCGTGACAAGATATTTGTCACCTGCTTTATCAATGGCCACAGCGGCAACGATAGCAAGCTCATTTAATTCTCTTCTATTCCAGCATCCTGATAGAAGCGGAATGAAAACCACAATGATCAATAACCAAGATAACTTTTTCATTTTAGTTCATCCTTTGCAATGGAAACTATTTTCTTGGTTCTGGCTTTGATGAAGGAGGAGTTGTATTACGTTTGTTATTATTTTGACTAATAAGCCTAGGGCGAGTAACTAAGTATTTTATCGGCAATCGGAAAATTGTATCTTTGATATCTTCTTTGATCAAGGGACTGAAAGGTGCCATATAAGGAACGCCAAAAGATCGTAAAGAATTAAGGTGGAGCAGAAGGGCTAATATTCCAACTGTTATTCCATACAAACCAAATGACGCGGCCAACATCATCATTCCAAATCGAAGCATCCTGATGGAGATTGCCATGTTATATGCAGGGAAGACAAAATTTGAAATAGCTGTAATTGATACCACAATGACCATCGAAGCTGAGACAATCCCCGCCTCAACTGCCGCTTGACCAAGGACCAAGGCCCCTACAATCGATACCGTTTGACCAACTGCGCGCGGCATCCGGATTCCAGCTTCCCTAAGGATTTCAAAGGTGATTTCCATAATAATTGCTTCGACAAATGCTGGGAAAGGTACTCCTTCCCGCTGGGCAGCCAAACTAACTAATAGCGACGTGGGTAACATTTCCTGATGATAGGTAGTAGCCGCAATATAAAAGGATGGGCCCAACAGTGATATTAAGAAACAAACGATGCGGAGTATTCTTAGAAAGCTGCTAATATCCGCACGCTGGTAATAATCTTCTGGAACCTGGAAGTTTTGAATAAATAGTGATGGAGCTAGTAGAACAAATGGGGTGCCATCAATTAGGATAGCAACCCGTCCTTCAAGGAGACCTGCTGCAATCACATCAGGACGTTCAGTATTATAAATTGTAGGAAAAGGTGTGAACGTTACATCTTGGATTAATTCTTCAATATATCCACTTTCCAAAATGCCATCAATATCAATTCGGTCCAAGCGTGTATGTACTTCCTCAACCACCTTATCATTAACAATTCCACTGATATACATAACTGCAATATCTGTCTTTGTGACGCGCCCAATTTGCTTTTGTTCGCAAAGGAGATTTGAATCTTTAATTTTCCTCCGAATTAGCGCTGTATTCGTTCGGATATTTTCAGTAAAGCTTTCACGAGGTCCACGAACAACTGTTTCAGCCGTTGGCTCAGAAATGGCACGCTCCTCCCAATCTGCAGTTGAAGCAACTAATGCCACTTTATAACCCTCAATCAAAATAACCGTGTTTCCTGAGAGAACATTGATATATAGGGATTCAAAGTCTTTAATTTCCAAAATTGTACTGACAGTTAAAATACTATTTTTAACCCAATCAAAAAACGTACTGCTGTAAAGGGTTTCTTTGCGATTTTCTAATTGTTTTGGTTCGTTCATTAGTGTGTCAAGAATAAAGGTTTGGATAGAAGTTTTATTAGCTAATCCATCTGTATACACAATCGCAGCCTTAGTTTTTTCTTCGTTGCCGATTGTAAATTCTCTAAACCCTACATCAGAACTTTTCTCAAATGTTTTAGTAATTCTCTGCAAGTCTTCTGAAAAAACACCAGTGAGAAGTTCATTAGAAATGGCATCTTCATTTTCTGAACTTTGCATTGTTTTTCTTTTTGCATTTTTTTTAATGATATGAAATAAGCTCATTTCATTAACCCCTCCCAGTTCGAATGATCAATAAAGGGTAATAATTTTATCTGCTTGGTAGAAAATAGGTGTATGATTATATTTCCAAAATAAGGTTAGGTTATTCATTTGATAAAACGACAATAAATGATATCCTTGCAAAAACCGAAGTAAATAAAACAGAAACAAATAAAAATAATAAAATATTACTTTATATATTCAAAAATAAACAAAAATGATTTATAATAAATTCAGAACATTATAAACACATATACAAACAAACGGGGGAATTTAGATGGTAAAGAATCTTTGGGATAATCATAAGGCTTCACAGGTTTCAAAAGGGGTAGAAGAATTAGTATACCGTTCCAATATAATAGGAACTGATCGTGCCGTATGTAACTGGGGTGGCGGCAATACATCAATGAAGACAACTGAAAAGGATTTTCGCGGTCGTGATATAGAAGTAATGTGGGTAAAGGGAAGCGGTTCCGATTTGGCAACAATGAAGGCTCATAACTTTACAGCGCTAAGCCTAGAAGATATCCGTCCACTATTTGAACGTGATGAAATGACAGATGAGGATATGGTGTCCTATCTTTCACATTGCATGATTGACAGTAAACATCCAAGAGCATCGATCGAAACATTACTACATGCGTTCTTACCATATAACCATGTAGATCACACACATCCAGATGCGATTATTAGCCTATGCTGTGCTGATAATGGGAAGCAGCTTGCAGAAGAGATTTTTGGAAACCGTTTTGTTTGGGTTCCATATGTGCGCCCGGGCTTTACACTTTCAAAAATGATCGCAGAAGGAGTTAGAAATAACCCGAATGCGGAGCTTGTCTTAATGGAAAAACACGGACTTGTTACCTGGGGAGAAACTTCTGAACAATCCTATGCAAAAACAATTGAAATCATTAACGAAGCAGAACAGTATATAAATGAAAGAATAGATGAAGCTTCTGTATTTGGCGGTCAAAAATATGAATCTCTCTTGGAAGAAGATGCAACAAGTATTCTAGCAAAAGTAATGCCTGTCATCCGCGGAGCCGTAAGTGACGAAAAGAAAATGCTGTTAACGTTTGACCGAGGGGAAGATGTTCTTCAATTTGTAAACAGTAATCAAGCACCAGAGCTTTCACAGATAGGTGCTGCTTGTCCGGACCATCTTGTCCACACAAAAATGGTCCCACTTTATATCGATTGGGATCCAAAAACGAAAGATGTCGAAGCGCTAATTACTAGTGTAAGAGAAGGAATTGCCAGCTTCAAAGCGAAGTACAAGGAATATTTTGAGAGAAACAAACATGAAGGCGATAAAATGTTTGAACCAGCTCCACGTGTAATCCTGATTCCTGGGGTTGGTATGATAAACTCTGGTAAGGATGTGAGTAATTCTAGAGTCAGTGGTGCATTATACCACCGTGCGATTGCTGTTATGAAAGGTGCTACTACACTTGGAAACTTTGTTTCTTTAAGTGAAAATGAATCCTACAACGTAGAATATTGGCCATTAGAATTATATAAATTATCGCTTGCACCAGCAGAAGCAGAATTTTCTAGAAAAGTAGCTTTTGTTACCGGTGGTGCTGGCGGAATCGGAAGTGAAACATGCCGACGTTTTGTTTCTGAAGGCGCACATGTGGTTGTAGCTGACTTAAATCTTGAAGGAGCAGAAAAGGTTGCCGCTGAAATTAATGAAAAGTACGGGGCGAATCGTGCCCTTGCTGTAAAAATGGATGTTACAAAAGAAGAGCAAGTGGTTGCAGCATTTGACCAAACAGCCCTTACGTTTGGCGGGGTGGATATCATTGTAAACAATGCTGGCCTTGCTACATCAAGTCCAATTGACGAGACGACTCTGCAAGAGTGGAACTTAAATATGAATGTGCTAGGAACTGGTTATTTCCTAGTAGCCCGCGAAGCATTCAAGCAAATGAAGCAACAAGCCATCGGAGGGAATATGGTCTTTATCGGATCTAAAAATTCGGTTTATGCTGGGAAAAATGCGGCAGCTTATAGCTCGGTAAAAGCTCTTGAAACACATCTGGCAAGATGTATTGCAGCAGAGGGCGGCGAGTTCGGCATTCGTGTGAACTCTGTACTGCCGGATGCTGTCCTTCAAGGGTCAGCTATTTGGGGCTCAAGATGGCGTGAGGAACGTGCCGCTGCTTACGGAATCGAACCTGACCAATTAGAAGAGCATTACCGTAAACGTACGACACTTCTGGTAAATATTTATCCAGCTGATATTGCAGAATCGATTGCCTTCTTTGCATCATCAAAATCTGATAGAACAACTGGTTGTATGCTGACTGTGGATGGTGGGGTGCCTGCTGCATTTACAAGATAGATTTTTGGAATAAATGAAATATAACGTAAAACAAAGCTTGCTAAAGAATGGATTCAACTTCGGTAAGCTTTGTTTTTCCTATTAAATTACAACAAAAGAATCATTTAAGTTGGTCAGAGCATCGAAAAAGAGCTGAAAAGATGGATTCAAATTATTTTTTTTCCAAGCTAATACAAGCTCACAATGATGACCATTTTCCCCATCAATTTCGATAAAATGAAGTGTTGGACTGGAGATAGCTTCAAAACTTTTAGGTAATATCGAGATGCCGAGTTCTGATTCCACCAGAATTGGAACGGTATCGACAAATCGAGGTTGACTTACAATTTTTGAAGTGAATCCGTTTTGTTCACACAAATGCACAATAAAATCATAGGAGCCAACAGGAGAATCATGGCGGTTATGGATGATAAAAGGCTCTGCTGCAAGTTCTGAAAGCTTGATCTTCTTGTGACGAGAAAGAGGATGATTTTTGTGCAAAACTATACAATATGGCTCACTAAAATATGTAAGCGCTTAAAAATAAAGTCAAAAAGTAAGTTCAAGAACAAGGTCAAGTGCTAGGTCAAAAAGAGGAACGATAAGGTTTAATGGTAAAATAGGAAAAATTGAATATTATGATTCAAGGTAAGTATTATTAAGGTTTGTCAGGGGAGAATTGTATATCTTTTAAAAATTCTGGATGCATAATTATTCATATCCAGTGATTCTTACTCTGAAAATTAATGGATTAAAGCTTATGTGGGTGAGCGTGAAAATGCTTAAATTAGTTGTACTCTTGTTTGCGGTATTAATTGTAATTATTGTTTATGCAATTAGTTATTGTTTTGGTAAACTTCTAAAAGGGAGAGTGATTCCTATATTTGGTGGTAAAGGATGATATTTTTATGATGCTAAAGTACACTTCGTTAAAAGAAAAAGATTTAGAATATCTTTCGTTTATTTTGAGGAATGGGATGGTGACGGCCAAACAGATTATGTTGAAATTTTGTGAGCCGAATATTCACCGAGTATATCGAAGGCTTCGGAAATTGGAACAATACAAGTATGTGAAACATGAACGCATCGCGCATAAGGTTGGAGTGTATCTCGGCACAATTGATGCCAGGAAGATTACGAATGTGAATGTAACTGTTCCAAATAAAGCAACTATTTACACCATGCAGCATGATCTTCTTATCACTGACCTTATTTTGTTTTATGAGTTTCAAGCAAATAAACAGGGTGTTGAATTTAAATATCGGACGGAAAGAGAAATTCGTCACTCTATGATTGGGGAGGGAGATAATCAAAGTAAATTAAAGGCTTACAATGCAATGAGGGACCGAATACCTGATGCTGTGTTCTTTTTCAAATCGGCTGATGGAAAGGTTACGACAACTTGGGTAGAGCTGGAACTGAATAAGAAAGAACGAAAACGATATGATGAAAAGTTTTCGTTTTTTGAGGAATTGCTTTCAAGTGAACGATTAAAAGACCAGCCTTATTCTTATGATCAAGTTATTTATTTTGCTCATGATGTCAAAATACACAATGTTATCAATGAAGCGAAGCAACGGTTAATTAACGCTAGTAAAATTTCAGTACGTAAAATTCCTTCGGTTATTGTGGAAGAACGTTGGGAAGAGGTGATGCCAAGTGGATCCGATGGCGAAGGGCCAGGAGCAAACACAGCAGACTGAAACGGATCATATAATTGGTGAGCTTGTTCTTTATGGTTTGATTGGGATTATTGGGATCATCTTTTTTCTCCCTGTCTTATTGGGAATGTTGATCTTTGTGATCATTCATATTATTAACCGAGATTGGATTTCTTATGTTGCTCTTGGAGTAGGGATTTTTCTTCTTTTGTGGCAATTTCAATCAGGTAACATACTTACTTATTTTGGATTTGTTTCAGAAATGAATATCCCTTATCTATCAACGAGTGCTGAACGTCTTTTTAATGAAGGGAATGTCATTGGAGTCAAAACATCCTCATATGTGATGTTAGTAGGATTAGCGTTGTTATTTTCATTTGGGTACTTTATCTTTGCGAAGTTTTTTTGGAAAAAGAGAGTGACAACCAAATCTGGCGAGGTAAAGAGGAAAAAGACAGAACAGAAATATAAAGCATTTCGTAAAAACAGAGTGAAATTTTTGGACAAGAAGCAGCAAACATATCGAGAAAAGCCTTCTGAAGAAGTATTTGTAGGGTACACCGATTTTAAAGAGCGTGTTTCTCTTGGATCCAAAGAGTTAAACTATCACATGCTTGCTACAGGCGGAACAGGTACAGGTAAAACGACATTAATTGCTTCTTTAATGGAAGCCGCATTGCAACAAAATAAGCCTGTTATTTTTGTTGACGGCAAGGGCGAACGAAAATCCATGCTTGAATTTAAAGCCTTATGTGAAGCATATAGCAAAAAGGTCTATCTGTTTTCAGAAATGGACAATTTAACGTATAACCCTATTAAAAACGGAACCCCTACTGAAACCCGAGATAAGCTTATGTCCTTGTTTAGTTTTTCGAGTGAGGGAGACGGGGCCTATTATACGGATATTGCTTCCCGTTATCTGCAACTGGTCGTTAAACTTATCGATGAAGCGGGTGTTCCAAGAGATTTTAAGACCATTGCGCGATTAACGAACTTTAAGTATATGAATGAATTTTTTAAAGCACACAGTATAGAGGAAGAAATTGAGGAAGAGATCGAAGTTGAGGTAGAAGAGAAGGTTGTGATCGGAAATCCTGAACAAATGTCTCTGGATGATGATTTAAGCGATTTTGTCGCTCCTTCTGAGCCAAAGGTTAAGACGGTTAAAAAAATGGTTTTGGAGAAGCGTAAGCGGTCCGTAACGAAACTTCAAGAGGGAATGAAACGTATCAAGAAAATATTGGATGATGAATTTCCCGAATCGATTGTGGAAGGGTGTCTTACCCGTCTGAAAATGCAATTGGGTGAGTTGCTAGAATCCGATTTAGGTCATCTGTTTGTAGAAAGTGATAAAGGTATTGACCTTCAAAGGATTACTGATCAGAACGACGTCGTGATTTTCAGTATTTCAGGGAGTCGTTATGCGGATTATATTCGGAAAATTGGGAAAATGATCATCTTAGATGTGAATAGCTTGGTAGCTTACAGACAAGCCAAGGGGCGAAAATCCATTTTTGGGGTATACGAGGAGTTTTCTGCTTATGGTGATCGGCGAATTGTAGACATTGTTAATAAATCACGTTCAGCCGGCTTCGAATGTATTATTTCTACACAAACATTGTCCGATATTGATGCGGTTGACCCGATTATGACGGAACAGATTATCTCAAACTGTAACATTATTGCCACTGGCCGTGTCAATTCATCTAAGGATGCTGAGCGAATAGCGCAGGTTTTCGGTACTTTCTCCGATCGGGAAATTACGCAGCAGGTTGAGAAAAAATATCCTCATCTACGTTATGAAGCCAATATGGGGACTGTAAGAGATGTAGAACGATTTAAAGCCAATCCAAGCGAAATAAAAAATCTTCAAATCGGTGAAATTTTTATTAATCGAAAAATGGTTGAGGAAGAGGGAAGTGATACCTATTTCCGCCGTGTATATGTCCGGAATGCCTTAGAAATAGGAGGGATTAAATGAGTTTTTTCGGCAAATTGATGGGTGGGCTTAAAAAAAATGCAGAACAAGGCAGAAAGAAAGTCCTAAAAGATGAAAGACGTCTGAGATCCTCTCGTTTTAATGGAAGAAGGGTCTTCTCCATCCTATTTTGGTTGGTGCTAGTGGGAGTCATTTTTTTCGCTTTTCAATCATGGGCTAGGACAGGGTTTTTAAATGAAAAAGTAAATGGATACCAGGCCAAAGCGGCAGCGCAAATCGCCGGTTTAAATAAGGTGGGTTTTTCCAATTCGCCTGCTGGTGAAACGTATGCCAATCAGTTCATTGATACGTATATCAATGTATCCAATGATAAAGAAGAGCAAAAAGAACGAGCAAAAACACTTCAACATTTCCTAGCTGAAGGCCTAAAAGTAGGAGAGCTAGAGAATCTTACAGCGTTTCAAGGAAAACGAGTTTTGAAGAGTGCTAGCTTATATGATGTGGAGGACGTAAACGAAGAGGCAGCCAGTTATGTGTACGCAATCGAATATGAGCTTTTCAAGGTCGTTGAAAAAAAAGAACAAGTAGACGTAAAAAAGATAAACAATGAAGGCAAAGAAGAGGTAGTAAAAGAGGACAATGTTACAAAGAGTGACGAATCGCTTGGAGTTAAAGGTCAAATGATTGTCGTTCGACTTGGAACTGACGGGAACTCCTTCAATGTGATCGAACAGCCCTATTTTCAAGCTCTACCGAGCGAAACGCGAATCGCGGCCGTCCAAGATCAAACCGATCAATCAAAAAAGAATGTGAAAATGGAAGATCAAATGAAACAGTTTGCTACACAGTTCTTCACTTCTTATACAACCAATTCTATTGAGGAGATGTCTTACTTAATGGAAAATCCTGAGTCTCTTAAAGATCTTTACGAGTACAAGGGATTGGAAGACTTTGTCGTCTATGATGGAAAGAAAGAGGGTCAATACATTGTGAAGACCCTTGTACTGCTTCAGGAAGCTAATACAGGGTTACAAACAAAACATCCGTTTACCCTTGTTGTGAACAAAGAGAACAACAAATTTTATATTCAAGAATTAAAACATACTTTAGGAGGATGATTTAAATGCCAGATATTACAGGTCTTACGGATTATGCTTCATCACAAGTCGCTGCGGTTTTGTTTATCATCATGATTATCATGATTGTTCGCGCGTTTATTTCGCAACGGTGGGGTATGTTTTTCTCTAGCTTTATCTTTGCGGTTGTCTGCTATGTGATTGTTGCGAGTCCAGGGGAGTTTGAAAGTATAGCAAATGCTATTTGGAACAAAGTAAAAAGCGGTGGTCTTAATTGAGATCAGAAGCCTATAGTTACCGAAAATTCTTCAAATATCCCTTGAAAATATGGAAAATTGGAAAAGGTGATAAGTCCCTGGTCTTTTCCAAAGGGATTGAAATTAGGCAAATAGTTGTCGCCCTTCTAATTTTCGGGTTTTTCTTTCTTTTTAGAGGAAGTATTAATCACGTTTTACCCACGACCTTGCAACTGGCTTTTTACGCCGTGTTGCCGTGGATGATTGCAGGAGCTATTTGTAGAAGTAGATTAGATGGGAAACGCTTAGACCGTTTTTTTATTGGTTACTTTCGATATTTATTTACTAAACGATTCAGTTATAGCAGCCATAAACCTATTTACCAGCCCCAAATGAAAAAAGCACAGTCTTATGAGCGATTCCAATAAGGTGGTGGATCCATGTTACAATTTCCGATTCAATCTTATAAAGAAAATGTTATCTATACTCATGAAATGGAAGCCTGGTCTTACTATCGTTTATACGAAAACACCGTAGGCGTAAATGAGCAAGAAGCCGAAAATCATCTTGTGAACCGTCTTCAAAGGCTTACATGGCAGTTAGCGGCCTTCGAGGAAATTGATTATAAAATCATTCCCATCCCTGTTGATATTGATAAACGGATGAATAGTCTTCAACAACAGTATGAAGGCAACTATGCGGAAATAGGAAAATATTATGCGGAACGAACAAAGGAGATTTTGCGTGAAGAGGTCAAAAATGTTGTAGAATACAAATTCTTTGTCGGTGTGAAGCTGAAACGCCGAGAACTTGATGAAAGTATCATTGGTGCCTTTTCTTCTTCTTTTAAAAGTATGAATCGATACATACAAAAGCTTGCGGGTTTTGGAGGACATGAGGTTGATGATTTAACCGTCAGCCTGTTTGAAGAGTCGGAAGAAGATGCTTATACAACCCTTACTAACTATTTAGGGGCTTACCGAGTAAAAGAGAAAGAATTACGCTATATTATCCGTCATCAGTTCGTCAGAGGTCAGAAACAACCTGACGGAGAGGGAAGTATTTATGGCCTGACGGAAGGTATTCTTGACCCAGGAAAAGCAGGATATTTACATATTAACCAGTTAGATGATGAATCTTGGTGTGCGTTTCTTCCGGTTTCAGAATTTCCGATTGATTTAAGCTATAAAGAATGGGCGTATTTCTTCCAGTCCTATAACTTTCCAGTAGAAGTGAATATGCGGACGATTTACAAAAAGAAGAAGGAGGATGAAAACCAAACCAACACGATTAAAAAGCGTTTTCGCGACCAAGACGCTCAATTGATCGAAGCGAATGAAGATGACGATAGCTTGATTAATACAGGGCGAGAACTTTTACATGGATTAGAAAATCAAATTAAAAATCAAGGAAAACCACTTCTTAGAACTCACATCCATTTTGTTGTATACGGTCAGACGAAAGAAGAAGCCCGAAAAAGAGCCAGAAGGCTCATCATCGATTTTAAAGACCAACAAATTGAACTTGTGCAGCCATTAGCCGATCAACTCCTTTTATTCCATCAATCGTTACCAGCAGCCAAAATAGTAGCCGAGGATTGGGAACAAGTTCTTACTCCTGAATCGTTTGCGGAATCCCTTTTTTCTCTTACACGTAAAATTGGTAATACGGTAGGTTTTTATTTAGGGAAAAACATATCGCATGAAGGAGAAAGCATTGAAAGCTCTCAATCTCTTGTTTTTTATCATCCCTTTCTCGCTCATTTGGGCTTGAAAGGTTCCAAGTACTCATCTCCCCATGTCACGATTTCGGGACCAACGGGGATGGGGAAATCTTATCTTCTAAAGGATATCTTACTAAATTCCGTCTTTTTTGGAGCCAAAATCCTTATGACGGATCCAAAAAACGAAGTCGAAAAAAAATTCAAACAGGCGCTTACGCCTGAAATGGAGCGTACAGCTCCATTTTTCAAAGAATTAATTGAAAGCTTTAACTATATCACTCTATCGAGTGAAAGGAAGGATGCCGGGAAGCTTGACCCTCTTACCTTCCTTGAAGGAGAGGAAGCTCAGGATGCAGCTGTAGGCGTTCTTGAATATTTATCCGAGCTTCAGTCCAATGAAAGGAATGTTAAAACTTCCATTTATAAAGGTGTCCGTCATATTATGCAGCAGGACAAAAGGCCAGGGCTTTTAAAGGTTGTTCGCTATTTACAAGATTCTGATGATCAAGATGTTAAAAATGTAGGCGACTTGCTTTATGAAATCGGCACAAATGGGATTGCAAAATTAATGTTTTCAGATGGTAATGTGGAAGGGATTAGCCTTAATGAACAAGTAAATATCTTGCAGATTCAAAACTTGAATCTTCCAGATGAAGGTGAAAAGGCTGCCACTCGAGATGAACACATTGCCGTTGCACTCATGCAGCCATTAGCAAAATTCGCCACGAAATTCGCCCGTGATGATTCGGTCGTGAAATTAACGATATTTGAGGAAGCATGGATGCTGATGAATACGGGTGCTGGTGACCGACTCATTAATGAATTATTGCGTACCGGCCGTTCCTTACGGTCAGCCGTTTATATCATTACACAGTCCACTTATGAATACAACAAGCCACAAATTAAAGAAAATATCGGAACAAAATTTGCCTTTAAAGCGAAGACGACAGAAGAAGCAGCTAATATCATTGAGTTTCTTGGCATGGAGGATAACAAAGCTAATCGGGATATGCTGAAAAACCTGACAGAAGGTCAGTGTATTGTAGAAGATATGTACGGCCGTACGGCCAAAATTCAAACCGATGTGTTGTTTAACGAATGGATTAGTGCCTTCAATACAAAAGAAAACGACCGAGGCAGAGCTGAAACTGAGGAGGCATTTATTTGATGAAAAAACTATTAATCTTATTTATTGCTTTGATTGCACTATTAGCGGGGTGTAACAAGGGCACTTCTCCTGAGGAGATTGCAAAAATTGCATATGAGTGGGAAAAGGCAAATTTCGATAATGAGTATGACAAACAGCAAGAATTTATTTATAAAAAAGGTTCTTATGAGGTTGATAAAACCGCAAAGAAGGTAGATTCAGGGTTGGAATATAAAGATATACGTTTTGAAATTTACTATGACAAAGAATTAGAGAACTACTATGTTTTTGCAGATTTCGATAATCCAAAGGGTGATAATGCAGTAGAGGACAGTATTGTTTTTCGTAAAAAAGCTGATGTGTGGAAAGTCGATACAAGTAAAAGTTTGGATATTAACCGTGATGAAATTAAAGAGAAATTTGAACGGAAAGCTTGTATCCATTGTAAATAGGGAGGGATTGGATGAAATTCCTGAAACGGGGATTAGGCATGTGTTTAGCGTTTTTTTTCCTCCTAATGCCAACAGCTTCACTTGCGGATGATATCTCACCGACTGTTCAGAAAAAGGAAGTAACCGTTGGCCGTGTGACATTGGAAGGTAAGGAATATCCTCTCGATCATTACAGGATGGAAGCAGATATTGGGGACGGCCTTAAAGATACTGGTGATAATGCCCTACATGCCATTAATCAAGGGATGTGGGGGTTTAATAAAACACTTGCTAGCTTTACCCTTTATTCTATTGATCAGCTCATGTCTTTCGATTTAATTAGCATCATTACAGTCGAAGCAGGTATTATGAGTCAACGAATCTATGAAATTATGTCGGGGACTTTCCTATCTTTGTTTGTCATTTTTGTAGGAGGAGCTGCAGCATGGCGTTATTTTGTCAATCAACAAGCCGGGCATGCGGTAAAAGCAATCGTTGGTGCTTTGGCCATCATGGTTCTCACCTTTTGGTTTTATTCTGATGCAACAGGAAATATCAGATGGCTGAATGACAGAGGGGCAGAACTTGAAGGGATTGCCAGCTCAGCAAATGTTCTTGTTAGTTCTGATGAATTTGACAGCAACGCAGCCTATAATTCAAAAGAAGGAATGGCCATATTAGAAAATCAATTGTTTAATCTAATGGTCAAAAGCCCGTATTTACTTTTAAATTATGGCTCAACAAAGGAAGCTGACATAGTAAGTGAGGATCCAAATCGAGTAGATAACCTTTTGGAAATTAAGCCTTATACAGAAGAAGGAAAAGAAGAACGAAAAAGGATTGTTAGTAATGAAGTTTCGGAACTTGACAACAAGCAAATGACATCGGATTTTAGCGGTGAACGATTTGGGTATTTAATCGTCACGATTATTTCCACTATTGCTCTTTCGATTCCTGTTTTATTGTTAGGAATCTTTAAGTTTTTGCTTCAAGTATGGTTCTTAGCATTAGTGGTCTTCACAGGAATTCCACTTGTTCTTTCGTTAATCCCATCTTACAGTGAAAGTGCGTTAAATCACGGAAAAAAGATAGTAGGCGTGTTACTGATGAAAGCAGGATTGGTGCTTTTAATCGCTGTCATTACGGGAATTGTTAGCTTGCTTTATGAATCGGTCAAAGTTACGAATGGAGTAGAAGGCTATGCATTTGTCGTCTTCTTGATCTGTATTACTATGTGGGGCTTATTTAAATACCGTTCTGAACTATTCGAAGTTGCTTCAGTAGGGATGCTACAAGGTCAGAAAATCGTCGAGAGAGCGACCACAAACTCCTTTAACAAAATGGGTGACGCTGGCGAAAAAGGGTTCAAAGGGGCAAAAAGAATGGTGGGACAAGCATATAAAAATTATAAACATAAAAAGCGTCAAGAAGGGTTTCAGTCAGGCGAAGAAGGAGCAGGACGGAAAACGGCTACAACTGGTGCGGTAACTAGTGGAACCCGATCAAAACACCGAAATGCAGCAGGAGAGAATACGCCGCAAAAACAAGGACCCGGCAACAATTCAGGGCAACAAGCTACGGGCAAAAGTGGTAAAAATGCAACGTCAGCATTGACAGTAGGAACAGCCCCACGTTCAGCTTCACGAAATGCTGGTGCTGCTATTGTGCATTTAGATGATTACAAAAGTGGAAAAGGTGAAGGTTCTAGTAAGAGTAATAATCCTAGTCAGTCGGCCCGAAATTCTAGTCGAGAAGGTAGAAAAAACGAAGAGGTTAAACCTTCTCCTCCTCACCGTAAGCCGTCAGGAAGAATGGACAGTAGAAATGAAGTAGCTGCTTCAAGAGAATCGGATAAACATCTCACTCAATGGGAAGCTCAACAACAGATTAAATTGAGAAATGCGAATACATCTACTGAAAATATAAAGAGGTCAGAAAGTAGAGAACCCAAAGTAAAGGATTCTAAACAACGAAAATGATGTGGGAGAAAAGTGTTTTGACGTTCTTACATTTCATTTCATGAACAATGACCTGTTTCGTTGCGTCAGAACAGCTCTTAGAAGGGAGAGCATATGCAAGGTGTTTTAAAGAAAGGTGCAAAAGTTGCTGGAGCCATAGCTGTTCTTAAAAACCCTCTTACTTGGATACTTGCAGGTATCCTTCTTCTTCTCACATCTATTTTCGGAATTGCTTTATTTATTTCTATTAGCCTGGGTGGAGAGAATCAATTTGATTCTGGCATGTCAGGAGAAGGAGCCGGAGGAACAGCGCAAGTATCGGCTGAAGTATTGCGGTATGAACCTCTTATAAGGAAATATGCAGAACAAAACGGTGTTGGAGAATATGTTGGACTTATTATGGCTCTTATTCAACAGGAATCAGGCGGCAGGCAGTTGGATGTGATGCAGTCTTCCGAATCGATTGGACTTTCGCCAGGATCCATTACTGACCCTGAATATTCCATTCAAATCGGCGTGAAATATTTTTCTGAAGTGATGAAGCATGCTAAAGGTGATATTAACTTAGCTTTACAAGCTTATAATTTTGGAAATGGATTTATTGGGTACGCCTTAGAACGTGGAGGCTATTCCAAGGAAGTAGCTATTCAGTTTAGTCATATGATGGCTGTAAAAACAGGATGGGGCCATTACGGTGATGTGAACTATGTAGAGAATGTCATGCGTTATTATAACGCTGGAAACGGAAACGTGGCTGTCGTAGGTGACGGAACACAATCATTTAATGTGGAAGAAGTTCATCATATCATGAAAGAATTTCTTGGAAGGCCATATGTGTGGGGTGGAAGGACACCAGCAGCAGGAGGGTTTGACTGTTCCGGACTATTAGAATATGCCTTTGCGCAAATTGGCATTGATATGTCCGGCACAGCGCAAACCCAATACAATAAAACCAAGCCGATTCCTGAAGATCAGAAAAAACCAGGTGACTTAGTTTTTTTCTCCACCTATAAGTCTGGGGCTTCACACGTAGGTATGTATGTAGGTAACGATCAATTTATTAATTCAAATAGTAGTGGTACCTTCTATTCTTCTGTAGAGGAATGGAAACACTTATATCCCTTTTTAGGTTTTAGACGTATTCAGTAATGGAGGTGAGACCATGGAACCAACCAACAAGAAAAAATTCCTTTTATTAATGATCGGATTTGTCGTTGCAGCTATGGTCATTATGTACGTTTTCAGCTTGCGCTTACAGCTGCAGGAAGTGCGGGCCAACCAGGAAAACTATGAAGATCAGATTAAATCTCTATCCTCCATTCAGAATACGGACGCATTAAAGATAAACCGTGAGTTTCTTGAACGCTTTTTCACGTATCAAACAACTGCAGAACGATATGAGAAAATTAAGCCGTTTATGACTGATCAGGGATATAAGGCTACCCATCCATCTGGAACGGAACTTCCAGATTCAGAGCAATCTGTCAAGTCTTCAATGGTAGGACTGAAGCCATTTGAATATCAGTCCTCGAAGACTGAAGCTGAATTTTTTAATGAATTTAAGCTCACAACAGAATTTAACAATGTGGCAAACACTGAAACCATTATTGTTAAAACTTCTCTAATTTACGTAAAAGACAAAGGGTGGAAGATTGATGATGTTGAGTATATGGGGGAATTAGTAGGAGGATAAAAGGGAGAGTGAATGAAGGCAATGAAAAGTACTGGAATTATCAGTAAAGTTGGTGAATTAGCGAGAATTGTTATTCCGATTGAGCTTCGTAGAACCTTAGGTATTGATTTGAAAAATCAATAGTATTTATACCGTCAAAACACGCATTGATTAATTATCATAATAGGTAGTATAATAAACCTCGGAGTCACTTGCATTTTTCCCCAGTCTATAGGTCAATTTTTATTAATTTTATCTATCCTTCAGTTCACTGTAGCTATGTATCTTTTAATAATAATGAAAAAAAGACACCACATTGAAAAATAAATTCGACTAATAAACTGGTTTTAAAAAAGTTTTCGGTAGGTCCATCCTGAAGCAGTAGATATTAATTCTACCCGGTGGATTTTAATGAATAAAGAAAATAAGATTTTAAAATTAGTATCCCATAGTATACGAATATAAAATATAGAAATAAAAAGCCGATTCTTCCTAGATAAGGAATTATCGGTTTTTTGATTACTAACACAAAAAGGGTAAGAACTTTAATGAGAATTTACCAATTATTCCACATAATCTTTTTAAACTCTATTTGTATATATACGGTGATGGAATAATATAATAGAAATTTTATTTATTAAGGAGAGTTCATATGAAATTAGATTATAAGAAAAAGAAGATACAACTCCAATATAGGGAGCAATTACAGCAAAAAAAGGAAGAAAAACAACAAATGAAAGGAGCTATTTTGGTAATTATTATTATTTTTATATCTATTTTCCTAGATTCTTGTTTTAAGTGGTATTAATAGGATTTCGTAAGTTTAAATTAAATCTAGGGAAAATTGTTATGGCTCCCTATATGTTCAATACAACAAATACCTTTTATCGTTCAAAATACTTTAGTATATTGCGATTATATAAATATTAAATTTTCGCAATATGGTAATTACATTAAATGTTATTGAAAATTAATATTGGTAATAATATACTAAAGAGGTAAATTATTAAAATATAGTAAATGATAGGAGGAAATTAATTGTCTAATAGGGAGTAAATGAGCCCTAATAGTTTAATTAGTAAAAAATGTTTTATTGGAGGGGATAAAATTTGAAAAAATTAGTATTTCTTTTTGTAACTCTATTTGTGATTGGTGTAACAAATTTTAGTTACCATGCTAGTGCTGCTGAATTAAACGAAAGTAAAAACAATACTAACCCAAACGTAAATCAAGATGCAACCTATGATAAAATTAATGCTAGAATTATTCAACTTAGTAAACTATCGGATGTTTCAATTCCAACACAAATGTCTACGCCGAATTCAGGCATCTCTATACTAGGTGCAGGTGAATGGGATTACCTGGGTACATCCACCTTTAAAAGTCAGTCAAAAACATTTTATTCTGGTGGAGGAAATCTTTTAATTCATATTTCTCAACCCTTTTCAGGTACTTGGTGGTATAAATTATATGAAGACGACCCGATAGATGATGATCTTGTATCTGATTTTAAACTTTATTCGTCCGGGACCTATGGAGTAACATTTGATGTGAGTGGTTTACCTGATAGTGATGGAGTTTCCGGAAAAGCAGAACTATTCCTGAATAAATTAACAAATCCATTAGATAGTGTTACTACAGAATGGTATGATTAAAAAGAGAGTAAAACTAAAACTAAAACTAATGTGGATAATCGAAACGAGAAATTAGGGCTACAATACGACGACTGCCGAATTTCCAATACTTACTTTCTACCGTCTTATTAAACTATACATTGAAAATAGGTACCACCAACATTATGTGTGTTGGTGGTACTCTTGTTTTTATAACAGTATAAAAAACAATTGTAAACTTTTTGTTATGCTGTACGTCTAGATAGCAGGAGGACGATGATGGATGGAATAAATAAGCATAAAGAACTCAATTCAGAACTTAATATCGTGTATAGGTATCTACGAAAATTGAATATTCCACATGCGGATGCAGAAGATGCTGTTCAGGAAGCTGCTTATAGATACCTGCTTTACTGCGATTCAATCCAGATTTCAAGAATACGTAGTTGGTTAATACGAGTGGCATTAAATTTTTATTATGATCAATGCCGGAAGTATGGGAAGTATGACATGAATTTAAATGTGGGGCTTTTAAAAGTAGATATAAAAGAGCTTCCAGAGACAATTTTTCTCGAAAAGGAAAGGAACGAGGAGCTTGGAAAAGCGCTTTCACTGTTAAAACTACATTTCCAAGAGTTGTTGCTTTTAAAGTATCAATTAGGTTTAACATACGAAGAAATTTCGAAGCTATTGGAAATAAGTGTTAGTTCAATTAAAACGAATTTATTTAGGGCTAGGAAAATGTTAGAGAAAACTTATAAGGAGGTAAATCATGACCGATAATAACAAACCAAAAAAAGGGGAGGAAATCAATTTTATGAGTAGTCCTTCTTTTCAGAAGGTCGTCAAAAAATCAAGAAGAAAGCAAACAATTAAATATGTATTCATTGCGGTTCTTACAACTACCATCTTATTAACCATTCTTTTTATGGGTAGTCAATATATTCTAACGAAACGAATAGAGAATCAGGATTCTCTTTACAATAGTGTTCACGGAGCCAATATTTCAGATGGGGGTACTACCTATAACTACAACCTTTTTAGCATAACAGAAGAGACTACATATCGTAAAACTATTGGCGATCGTTCTATTCTTTGGGATAAAAAGACTGAAAAAATCCCTCTTTTCGGAAAGATAGACACCATCGAAAAAGGAAGCGGAATGGTTGAAGTCAATACATTAAATGAAGAAGCTAAAAGGTACGTTCGCTATAATGACTTTAATAATGAAAGAAAAATTGATTTCTATTATCCTAGTTTGTCTTATGACTATTTGCCACAAGAATTCGATAGCACAGTTAACTTGGAGAATAATGCGTTAATCGAGGTTGCTCTTTCCTTTAAGGAACCTATGACAATTTCGGAGGTAGCTGATATTCTTGGTCACGAAAACGTCAATTGGCTATGGGTCGATACAACGACAGCCACTCAAATGGAAAGAATGGAAAGGAATCTAGATAGGGATAGTTTAAAGACCAAGGGAGGTGGAGGCGCCTTTGGGTTTCAGGTCACACCTGAACCTCCTTATTCTGAAGAAAATGGGCAACGGTTTATCAACATTCTTGAACAATTAATCAAAAAAGGCAGCCATAAAAGTTCAATTAAAGATGCTCTAAAGGGAATTAAAGACAATACCCAAACGACAAAAGGAAAAATCCGAATTAACGGAGCCGTTGTAACCGGGACTGCAATGGAGCTTAAACGTTTCCAAAACCTTGATTTCATCCGAGCATCGGTCCTTGGTGCTACGATTGATAAATATTAACGTATTAATTTTGAAACTTTATCTAAGAGGCGATAAGTAAATGAACACTGGCGATGTAATTTTTTCAAATAGGTCTAAAAAAGTTAACAGCTTGAATTTAGTGGGAAGTCCGGCCAGTTAAAAGCTGCAAATTTTATGAATCAGGTGGGCATGAAAATAGCACCCTATTTTAAAGAGGTATCAAAAGGAAAACTCCACTAGGCTTTATGTCCAGAGGAGTTTATTTATATGTAAATTGTCTCTTAGATTAAGTTTTTAATTGTTCTCCCAAATTCCATATACATTTACCATAACAGGAGTTGTAAGGTCGTTACTAAACTGAATGCGATCCTGATAAGCACCAGTGCGGGCTCCTGTCCATCTAAATGCTTCTTCGTCTCCCACTGATTGTACCCATCCGGTATTGGAAGTAGCACCTGTGGCGGTTTTCTTCATATTATCTCGTACATCAACTGTATAGTCTCCACCCACATTCGACATATTAACAAAAACATTCAAATCACCAGGTGTTGGATCAGTTTTCCAATCAGTAGTAGCTGATCCATTGAATGCTCCTACATTTTCATTGAATCCATAGGAGCCAGCTTGTGCGATTCCCGCTGTTGATAGTAAACAAACTGATAACCCTAAAATTGCTAGTTTCTTCTTTTTTATGTAATTTCCTCCTAAAATTGTTAATTACAGCTATTATATTACTATTATAATAGAATATTTGTAAATATTTATATTTTCACCAATTAATGTTATAATCCATTAGTCGGAAGTGTAAACTTAGTTAAGAGAGGGCTTTACAATGTTAAAAAATCATTTAATGGTAGAATTGAAAAGATGTATTACAAGTATAAATCTATTAATTTGGGCAATTATTATTATCTTAATACCTGCTATTTCATTTTTTCAGTATAAAGACGGTTATATGTTTTACAATCAAATTGAATTATTCCAATCAATAGTTTCAGGTATAATTCCTTTACTTTTCCCTGTAATAGTTATTTTTATTTTCTTGCAAACATTTATACAAGAACTTAAAAATAATTACATAACTTATGTTCAACCTAGAATTCCAAAGAACGTATATCTATTAAGCAAGGGAATAACTAATGCATTATTAACTGCATTGGTAACATTCATGATGATTTTTATACCATTTATTTTTGCAGTATATATCGAACCCAAACTCGGCATTGTAAAATACGCTCCATCATCGTTTTTTCAAGGTTCGTCCGACGTCACCTTTTCTCAATTTCTGTTTTTAGGGAAAATGTCTTATGGGGTAATCTATTCATTGTGGGTCACCATCAACGCGGTAGTATATTCAACTATTTCTTTTTCTCTATTGTTATTAATTAAATCCCGGTTTATTGCATTATCTGCACCCTTTCTTTTCTACCATATTTTTAACTTTATAGCAGGTGTTTTGGGAGTAGCCAGATTCTCACCAATAAGTACAGTTTTTCCATTTAATATTGAACAGCAGCCGTTATGGACAGTTCTTATTCCTTTTTTAGTTTTATTATTAATCTTAATTATTTTATTGGTTTCTCTGCGGCGTAGCAATGAGGTGACGTAAAGATATGAAAAAGGTTAAAGATTTTTTTGAAGAACTCATAAGTATTAAATGGTTACTATTTGGAGTGATTATTTATTGTTACGGTTCGTTACTCAGGAAACCCATTTTAGGGTATTCTCAAGAACACAGCCTCTTAATTAATGGCTGGGATATTACATTACAGTTAATGAATGATATGTATCTCATTGTGTATCTTATCTTTCCATTACTAATGTTTTTTTCTCTTCAATCAACTCATTATCAATTTAGTGAACAAGCACTAATTCGTATCGGTTCTTATAAAAAATGGATCTTTCACTCTATTAAGCATTTTTGGAGAAATGTCAGCCCTTTGTTATTCATTTGGGTATTTATTTCTTTTTTTATGATGATAGGCTTGCCATACTCCTCAATATGGAGCCAGTTTAGCAAGTCAGAGATCTTTTTAAATACCCTATCGGATGTAGCAGGTACTGTTCAGCAGCCTGTTTTGGCTTTGATATTGCAATTATTCTTATTGGTTGTAACAGCATCTCTTTTACATACCTTAATAGCACTTATTTATCTTTTTGTAAAAAATAGGAGTTTTATTCTTTTTGCTTGTGCACTCATTTTTTTTGGAGGAGTGAGCGCTTTTAAACTGCTACCTGTGAAGCTTTCTTTCTTAAATCCTATTTCTTATTTTTCCCTCATACAAGTAACATCTTCATTAACTGTACCTGTCGTGTTCTTAATTATACTAATTTCTATAGGAATAACGGTATTTTTAATGAATTTTGTTGATATAAGTAAATTGAAATTTTATTCACTAATTAAACAATTTGGTCCCATGATTGTCTATTTAATTCTGTGTTTATCTGGAATCCTGTCAAATGCAAACTCAATACGTTCTTCTGATGCTACTATATGGGATCTTTTTTTATTATCTTATAGAGGGACGGGTGCTGCAGGTTTTTCCTATTCGTCTTATTTCTTTTATTGCATTGTGTTTTTTGGGTTTATATATTTAGTTAGTCTATTCTTAGTTAATGAAATTGAATTAATGGGATATTACAAACTTATTCGATATAAAAGTCTATACAGATGGTTTTGGTCGTGGTTTAAGAGGTTATTAATTACAGTTATCCTATTCATTGTCGGATTAACCTTTATTACTCTTACAATTGGATTGAGTATGGGATTGAAAATGAACCTCAACACCACTATGCTTTCAATACCCGTAAGTGACTTGTTAACGCACTTTTTAATAAATAGTTTCTTACAATTAACATTTTATATATTAGCTGTTTTTATCTTAATCTGGTCATGTAAAGACTCCTCATACGTATTAATATTAATCAGTTTATTTATGGTTTTAATGTTACCGGGATTGAATTCTTTTGAATTTAATCCCGTTGGTATTAATAGTTTTTCAGCATTAATTGACCATTCAATCATATACGTGGCGACACTTTTAACTTTTATGATTATCGCATCCTTATTAATAATTAGATACTTTTTCAAGAAAAGCTTAAAATTTAAATAATGGGCGGTGTTTATATGTCTATAATCGTATTAGAAAACGTAAGTAAAAGTTTTAAAGGTAATACCTTATTCAATCATGTCAACTTTAATGTTGAAAAAGGTAGGATTTATGGCATAGTAGGACCAAATGGGTCAGGCAAGTCTGTCCTCTTTAAAATGATTTGCGGGTTTATTTTTCCCGATGAAGGTAATGTTATTTTAAAAGGTGAACCAATAGGCCAAAATAAAAATAGATTTCCGAATAATTTCGGAATTATTATCGATCGTCCTGGTTATATAGCTAATAAAACAGGTTTTCAAAACCTTAAAGAGTTAGCTTCAATTCGAGGGGTAATTGATGAAGTGAAAATTTGGGAGATAATGGAGTTAGTTGGATTACAACCAGAATCCAGCCAAAAAGTTAAGAACTATTCTTTGGGAATGAAGCAGAAACTGGCCATTGCTCAAGCAATAATGGAGGATCAACAAGTTCTAATCTTGGACGAACCGTTTAATGCCTTGGATGCTGATAGTGTAAGAGATATTAGAAATTTGTTGATATCATATAAAAAAGAGGGAAGAACTATTCTGATTACAAGTCATAATCAAGAGGATATTGACATACTTTGCGACAGTGTCTATAGAATTAATAATTTTAAACTTGAGAAAATAATTTAGCTTTTTTAAAAAGTCAAAATCAGTAAATCATCGGGATTTTCTAAAAAAGAATTGAAGTAACTTTCTATTAACTTGATTCTTGCAAAATAAATACCGAGGCGATTCTGTATAAATTGAACTTAAACTTTTCTTTTTTTATACTCGTCTTGAAGGATTTTGGTATCACCCGTCGAATATAAGATGTCTCAATTTTGGACGGTGATATCAATGAAATCAACTGCTGATGCTTTGCAGGAAGTTGAAAATAGGCTGCAAAAGGGGGTCCTACTGACACAACGCAGATATTATATACTAAGCAAATTTCGACATAAGAAAAGCCGATTTTTCCTACACTAAGGAATCATCGGCTTTAATTCATTGATTAAGAGGTCTGAGTGACTCTAAGCTAGCTACTTTCTTCATATCAAATGTGTATCTCCAAGAAAATTAATATGTTCCCATCCCAAGGGGGGAATATGCTTTAGTAAGTCTTCTTGTAAATTTCCTTTTTCTTTAAGTGATTTTGTGGCTTCGGTAAGATATACGGTATTCCATATGCTAATGGCATTAATTATAATGTTTAAAGCACTGGCTCGTTGTAGCTGATCTTGCAATCCTCTTTCTCGTAATTCGCCTCGTTTCCCAAAAGACAAGGCTCTCGCAAGTCCGTTCATGGCTTCGCCTTTATTTAATCCTCGCTGAATTCGACGTCGTAAGGCTTCATTAGATAAGTAATCTAAAATAAAATTGGTCTTTTCTATCCTTCCCATTTTACGTAAAGCAGTAGCTAGTTTATTTTGTCTTGCATAGGATCCTAATTTACCCATGATAAGCGACCCGGACACTTTTCCTACTCTAATAGAATGGACTAAACGGAGTATGTCATCAAAATATTCTATAATAATTTTTATATTGATTCTTCCACGGAGTAAATTTTCTAGACTGGGGAATTCACTCGGCTTTTGTTTGAATCGTGTATAATTTGGCATCAGCTAAATCACGAAGCTGAAGAGTCAGAATAGAATTGTTGTTTCTATATCGTTTAGTTTTTTTTATTTTTATTATTCTGTATTACTTCATAAATTTTTACTATTGCAAGAGCACTTAATGATATAGAAATAATGCCTAAAAATATATTTGTAGTTTTAAGAAGTTCTGCTAAATAATTTTGTATTTTCATAAATTCAGCTTGATTATCTGCTATTCTTCCTATTTGTTGTATAAAATTATTAATATTTTGGGTATCAACTTGCATTAATATCTCCTCCACAAAAATTTTTATGGGAAAACATTTAATGTCCTCCCATAATTATACTTAATATATCATTTTTTTACAAAAATGTATTTACTTTTTAGAAATAATGTCTAATAATGTAATAGAATACAAAATTAGGGGGAATAGTATGAAAAGGGTAAAAATTTTGGTTCTATCATCTATATTTGCTGTAATTGTTTCACTCTTCGGTACAGGTTTTTCATTCCAAGCATCTGCTGCTGAACCAACTAAACAAATTGGTTTTAAGGAGAATATAAAAGGGACTTATTTTGTTATTCCTTATGATAAAGAAACTGTGAGGATGGAGAAATCTGTTTCAAGTGATAATAGAGTTGGGGAAATTAATGTCTATGATAAAAATACAAATGAACTTTTAGATACATATAAAGTTGAAGATATAGTGCCAAGCACTAAAACAATGGCAGCAATGGCTACCACTGGTACTGTTATAAGGGAAGCTAGCCAAACCAAAAAGGCAGGTTCGGCAAGTGCCAAATTAACTACAAGAATGTCAGTATATACTTCTGGTTCTTTTGTTCAAATACAAAGTGTTTTAAGTAATAACTGGTCGACTGTTTCTGGGGTACACCAATTAGTGAATTCAAATGCAGACACCATCTCATCAACTGGAAGTTTTCCTACTACCCAAATTCAAACTGTAGGTGCTACAACTTTTGAAGTTAAAACAACCGTTTCAGGTCAAGCTGGTTGGGAAGCAGCTGGTTTTAGTATATCTGCTTCATATGGTTCTGAAATATATATGCGTAAAAATGTGTCATTTAATTTTACATATTCCGTGTATTAAAATTTAAAAATAGAAATAACTTTAGTAGAATGTTTTATAGAATAAAAAATAAAAAGTCATCCTCGTTTTTGTAGGTATGGCTTTTTACGTTTTTTAGAAAAGAATTGTAATATTATAGATTATATCTGACATCATTAAATAATTAAAAACGCACTACCAGGGCGAAACGAACTTAAGAACTAGTTCTCCACCTTAAATTGCACTGACTGACACACAAAATAATAGGGGTACCGCCAACATTTTGACATAAAACCCACGTTAAGACATTTTTTACCATATAAAAAACCGATATCCTTTACTCTAAGGGTACCGGCTCAGGAGTTTATCGATCTAATGGTCTTAAAGAGTTGAGTCCTGTCATTTTTTTTATGTCAAAAGTATACTCTCCTAAGAAATTAATGTGTTCCCATCCTAATGGTGAAATATGTTTTATCATTTGCTCTCGTAGTATCCCTTTTTCACTTAGAACTTTTGTTGCTTCTGTGAGATAAACTGTATTCCATACAGTGATAGCATTAATGATGATATTTAATGCACTTGCACGTTGAAGCTGGTCTTGTAACGCTCTTTCCCTGAGTTCACCTCGTTTTCCAAAAAATAAGGCTCGTGCTAAGGCATTCATAGCCTCCCCTTTGTTTAACCCTCGTTGAATTCGACGACGTATTGCTTCATTTGAAATATAGTCTAATATGAAGATTGTTTTTTTAATCCTACCCATTTCACGGAGTGCTGTAGCCAAACGATTTTGCCTTGAATAGGACCCCAACTTTCCCATAATAAGTGAACCAGAAACTTTCCCTTCCCGAATGGAGTGGGCTAGACGTAAAACATCATCATAGTTTTCTAGAATAACCTTTGTATTAATACGCCCTCGTAGTAATTTTTCTATTGTTGGAAACTCACCAGGTTTATCTATTACATATAGTCGAGTATCAGACAGATCTCGAAGGCGAGGTGCAAAACGAAAACCAAGTAGATGGCTCAGTCCAAAAACTTGATCGGTATAACCAGCCGTGTCTGTATAATGTTCTTCAATATTCAATTCAGATTCATGATGCAGCAACCCATCTATCACATGAACTGCGTCACGAGCGTTGGTATTAATGACTTTTGTGTAGTAAGAAGAAAACTGATCACTTGTAAAGCGATAAATCGTAGCTCCTTTACCAGAACCATAATGAGGATTTGATTCTGCATGTAGAGAAGACACGCCAACTTGTACTCTCATACCATCTGAAGAGGAAGTACTTCCATCTCCCCAATATGAAGATAAAGCAAGCTGATGATGGAAATTCACAAGTGTTGCCTGAGCTTTATTCATCGCATCATCATAAAGACGCCACTGAGAAGCATGAGCCATTTGGTGATAGGTAATTCCGGGTGTAGCATCTGCCATCTTTGTTAAGCCAATATTTGTCCCCATCGCCATTAGCGTGGCCAATAAGATCGACTTTTCCTCTCCTTTGGGAGGACGGCTTGAAGAAGCATGAATAAATTGTTCATCAAAACCTGTCCAACTTGCAACTTCCATTAGCAGATCCGTTAGTTTTATCCGTGGCAACATGCTGTATAGGGATGAACTAAACGTCTTCGCTTCTTCTGGAGTATCCTTTTCGAGACGGTCAATGCGAAATTTTCCCTTATCTATACTGACACCCTCTAGTTCATCAACGTTATCGGACATGGCTTGCAGCCGTTTTCGTAGAGAATCCATTCTTTCGGTCAAATATTCTTCAGCAGAACTGCCTACAGCAAGGCGATTATGATGTAATCCAGTTTCTAACCATTCTTCTTTTGGAATTAGATACTCTTCAAAATCTTTATGTTGTTTACTGCCTCGAACAGATACATCTCCAGATCGAATATGATTTCGTAATTCAGTTAATGCTGCCATTTCATAATAATGTCGATTGATGCTTCCATCCTCGTCATATACGTGTTTCTGCCACCGGTTAGAGACAAACCCAAGAGGAGCTCCTTCTGGAACTTTTCGTTTACCTGAATCATTCATATTTTTAATAATATCTAGTGCTTCTATCAATGGTTTTGCTGATTGGGTCGATTGAAATTCTAGTGATTTAAGTAAGGTAGGCGTATATTTTCGAAGATAAAAAAATCGTCTTTCTAAAAGATCTAAATAATCATAGTCGATAGGACGTGATAATTGTTTGGCCTCTTCCACCGATGCAATCATTTTCTCCCAGGACATGACGGTTTCCAATGTAGTAAACGGATCCAATCCTTCATTTCTTGCCTTTATTAGTGCAGTACCGATGTCAGCAAACTGTATGATTTTTTCATTAATTGTTTTACCGTTTTGTCTCTGCATTTCTTCTTGGGCCTTACGGCCCTTTGACTGCAAGATCATAATTTGGCGATCGTGGATTTCAATGGCTTGATCAATTAAGTCTTGACTAAGATTTAAGAGATAAGCCACAAGAATGGCATATTTTTTAGACTCATTAAATCTTCGGAAGGAATGAGGTTCATATCGCGCACCTAAACGCGACAATTGAAGAAGCCTGTTCGGGTGTATGTCATTACAATCAATAGATAACTCAAGTTTTTTCACATACTCTAATCGTTCAATGACTTTTAAGAAGGCATCAGGTGAAGATTGTCCTGGGATTTCTTTTAACCAAGCAAGAGGTGTTTTTCCACTATCCAGAGTAGGCTCCGTCATTAGGATCAAACTTTCCTTTTGCAAAGAGGATAGAGACCGCGATAATATCTTATATATTTTTTGTTCAGCTCGATGACGTGTTTGCCAAACCAGACGTTCAATAGTCGACATAGCTGGAAGAATAATTTTTCGCTTCTTCATTTCTTCGATAGCCGTCCTAATCAAATACATTGAGTTCTCATTTTCCATTGCATGACTTAGTAAAGAAGAAGAGATGTTACGATATTCTCTTGTTGAGAAGTTCTTATAACCATACTCTTTCCGAATTTCAACCATATGTTCATGCTTAGTTTGTTCCCGTTCGGCATATGATTGAAATTCCAAGGGATCAACCTTAATTTGATTGGCAATAAACCGTAAAACTGACTTAGGTATTTCTTTAACATCCGATAATGTCCATCCCGGAAAGCGAAACAGACATAACTGAACGGCAAATCCAAGTCGATTATAGTCTCGTCTTCGACGTTTAATCACTTCTAAATCATGTGGTGATAAAGTGTAGGAGGTAGCTATTTCCCACTCACTAATATCAGCTGGAATTGTCATGAAATCTATGCGTTGTTCAGGTGTAAGTAGTTCTCTTGCTCTCAAATACAAGATAGTGCCTCCTGTTCATTTCTATATACGTTCTATAGCTCGATACAATACAGATTTACTAACACCAGTCATATCTGAAATCTCTTTTATACTGTACTCCTTAGAAGCATGTAGTTTTAATGCTCGTTCTACTAATTTTGGATCCTTAATTGGTCTTCCGCCATTTCTACCTCTAATTCTTGCAGATTGTAATCCTGCTTTAGTGCGTTCACTGATGATATCCCGTTCTAACTCAGCAATACTTGCCATGGTACGGAAGAAAAAACGACCCATTGCAGTTGACGTATCAATGTTGTCACTTATAGAAACAAAATTCACTTTTCTTTCCTCAAAGGTTTCTGCTAATTCAATTAAGTGCTTGGTAGATCTTGAGATACGATCTAGTTTATAGACAACCACTGTATCTCCTTCACTTATTGCTTTTAAGAGTTGCTCTAATTCTAAACGCTCTTTTTTTGTGCCCGTCATTTTTTCCTTGTAGATAACAGCTGCACCAGCTTTTTGTAAGGCATCCATTTGTAATTCTAAATTTTGATCTTTAGTAGAAACTCGGGCATATCCAAAAATTTCCCCCATTCTATGCCCCTCCTGAAATTAATTATTCCCTAATACAGATGTACCGTCAATTTTAGGGAAAAAGTTAAAGGGAATAGTTTAGGGAACGGTAAACAGTTCAAAACTATGTAAATATAAGCGTGCAAAAAAATTCCCTAAAACGTTCGTTTCAGGGAATATTTTAAATAAATGTAAAGATCGGAATATGTTTATATTAAATTTTTGGAGAAAAACTGTAAACCTTTTGGAAAGGGTTGTTATTTATTCGCTAAACCTTTCTTTATTTAATAGGTGTAAAAGTTATATACGAGGTGATCTAATTGATGTCTATGAAGTTATTACAGTGTTTTTGTGAAGCTAGGCGGACACAAGCCTTCTATACAAATTGTTTAAATGATGCTGTTACTAATGAGGAAAAAGAATTCTTAGCAGAATTAGTAAAGTCTGCAACCAAAACATCTAATGAAATTAGAGCATTTTGTGAATTAATTCAAAAAAAGGAAAAATAATCTACTTTTATTCTATGAATTAATCATGATAATAGTGTAAAATTTTTTTATACTAAATTCGAACATACGTTCCAGAAAGCTGGTTTTAAAAATGGAAAATAAAGAAGATTGTTGCGATAAATTTTTCGGATTTATCAAGGAAAATGAAGAATTTTTAAATAATCCAGTAATTAAAGCTTTTTTATCTAAGGAAGAGAATTATCAATTATTAAAAAAGTCCATTTGTTATCCGACTTTGCAAAACCAAGAACTGTTAGACCAGACATTTCGGGCTTTTTATTTTTATATTCGTTTTACTGCATATGTATCTTCAACACTTTACTTTCATGGGATTAATTTAGATAAAAAGATTCGAGAAACAAATTATCGTTTTCCAATAACGTTAGATCAACCTATAGGAGATAATTCGGAGATATCCTATAAGGACTTAGCCGAGCATCGCGAAGATTTCGAAATAGAATCATATAATCTTTTAGATTATATAATCGATTCCAACCTTTATAAGGCGTTACAGGACATAACATCCAATCAAAGGAAAATTTTGTACCTTGTGTATGTAAAAGGATTTACAGATTCAGAAGTTAGTATTCTTTTAAACAAATCACAACAAGCGGTTTCTAAGTCACGTAGTAAAGCGTTGAAGAAAGTCCGGAAGTATATTGAAGGAAATTCAGGGAAATAAACTATGTAATTCAAAATAGATTAGGGGCGATTTACATGGAAAAAACTTTATATCAATTAGCAATTAAATCAAAAGAAGATAATGAGGCAATTGAAAAGGTGTTAAAGATATTCAAACCTAAAATAAAAAAGACTCTGCTCCAAACTGGTTTACAAAATAGAGATGACCTGGAACAAGAACTTCAGATTAAGTTGGTGAATTTGATTAAAATGTACGATTTGGACAAAGTGGTTGGCTTTTGGGAGTTTCAAGAAATGGTGCAAAATAAAATTTCTTAACGTTAGGGTTGTTAAATTTGAAAGTTATTATTCTTTAAAAAGTATAAGAAAGGAGATGAAAACTTGGAGAAAAAAATCATAGTTTATACCATGTCTAATTGTATTTTTTGTATAAATCTAAAAAAGTGGATGGAAACAAATCAAATTCAATACGAAGAACGTAACATCATTAATAGTTTAGAACATGAGCAAGAATTCAATGATTTGAATGGAGTAGGTGTTCCTCTAATTGTTATTAAAAGTAACGGCAAAGACACGATTGTTAGGGGTTTTAATCAAAGAAAGCTGGAAGAGTTGTTAATTAATTAAAAGTTAGGACTAGCCATTCCTAACTTTCCAGTGGCAGTATAGCCAAGTGGTAAGGCAAAGGTCTGCAAAACCTTGAACCCCAGTTCAAATCTGGGTACTGCCTTCAAAAAATTATTGAAGCAGTTGTCAAATTAAATTAGGAGTATTTTATTATCTTTAAATGAAAGGAGGTGAATACAAATGGCAATCAACCTTAAAGTATTAAATAAAAAGTATATGGTTTTATTTGGAATTGCAATGTCTTTGTTGATGGTAGCTATTGGAGCAAAAGCAGGAACGGTTACTTCACAAGCTACACTAACTATTAACAATTACAATGAGGGTGGCTGGATATCCGTCTATGATGGGGAAGCAACAATGAATGCATATAATGGTGATGACAAAGACACCATGTATGCAAAAGTAAAACATTCCAGAGCATTATTAATTGATGATATTGTTTATTCTCAAACAGTTAAACCGGGATACTCAGTTGGAGGAGCTGTACCATTAGAATCCGGTCAGTATCGTGCAGTTGCTACCGGAGACTACCTAATTACGAATGGTTATGTGAAAATTTCAGATTATCATTATTAATTAGAATATCAAAAAAAGGAATCGTCTTTGATGGTTCCTTTTTTTGAATATATATTCACTTTCAGGAGGAATGTAAATGATCAGATCAGTGTTGGCGTTAATGTGTTTAAAGCTGAATCTACTGAAAAGAGTATGGTATTTTTGGGTGATTCAAATTCTTATTTTAGCCTATTCTATTTATTGTATTACTTACTATCTATATCTGGAAGGTGATCCGGGTAGTACAATTAAATATTCAAGTTATATAGTTACTTTAGGTATGCTCAACTTTACCATTCTCGGGTATAGAAATTCTTTGCAAGATAAAGGATACAATGTTTATTTCTCTTCAATTAATGTTCCATACTTGCTAAGGAATGTAGTCAATCTAATTATTGTAAATTTAATTAACCTCTTGTTCGTATCTATAAATTTATTATACATTCTGATCTATTATGTTATATCTCATGCAAATATAAATTTATATATCGATACACTTCTATATTTGTTAAATAATTGGTGTTTTCCATTTCTTATATCTAGCATCTTAGGTTTAACTATAGGCTTATTAAATTTTAAAAAATTTGGTTTTTTAATGCTTATAATAATCTGTCTGCTGCTAACTCCAATTAATAATGTACTTATCCCATTGTTCAGTGCTATGAATATACGTTATTCAGATGAGTTACTTTCCTACTTTAACAATATAAATGTTTCCATAATAGAACCGGATATGCCATATAACACATATTTTGGAGAAGAAATATTCTGGTTAAAAAAGCTCATTTTCACTATATTTTTGATAATCATTTTTGTGATAGTGGCATTAAGGAATCAAGTGGGCAATGGAAGTAGGAATTTATTATTTTTATCAATTATCAGTGTTTTATTACTAAACTCCCTAAATCCTTATGTTTTTAAAAATGAGAAATCGGCAGACAGTTATTATCAACCATTAGTAGACATTGAGAAGGAAAGCTTCAAGTATCAAATTAATTCATATAACATTGACATTTATATGGAGAAAAGACCTTCTTATAAAGTAAATATGAAAATAACACAACTAAGAAGTAAAAAAATAATATTTAGTTTGTATCAAGGATTTTCTGTTCTTAATATTACTTTAAATAACAAAAAACTGCATTTTAACACTGTTGGGGACTTTATAATAGTTCAGCTTCCAGAAAGGCTTGATAGTTTTTCAATAGAAGTTAGTTATATAGAAAATCAAAAATCTACAGGATTATTCCTTCCTATTAATTATGGATGGTTGCCTTCTAATTCTATCCTTCCAACTCGTCTGAGAATAATGGATCAACCTATGCAAAAACCAAATTTAGATCAACTACAAAGAAAGTACACATTAAAAATTCACAAAAGTAAAAAACCTATTTTTACCAATATTAACAAAACAAGTGAAGGAGCTTATGAAGGTTATTCCGATGGTCTAAGTGTTTTTGCTGGCAACTTAAAAACAAAATTTTATAAAGGATACTCTTTTATATATCCCTATACATGGCTATTGGAGGAAGCATTTTTAGATAAGTATCTATTAACATTGCAACAAGTATTAAAAGATTATAATCAAAGCAATAACACAAATTATGAATTACCCAAAAAAATTTACATGATGCCTTTATTAGACCGTTCTAATAGTAATTTAATCGATTATATGTCTTTAACAAATAATCTTCTCATTGTGCAATTGGAGCCAAGCAAGGTTTCAATGCTAAAAGAACCTATTCCATTAATAGCTTATCAACTCCCCTTTGCAATTGAAAAAAGGATATTAATGAATGTAACGCAAAATGGAATTTTAAGAATAATGAATACAACTGCAGAAGCTGGTATTCAGTTAAATAAAAAATTAGGGCTAAACGAGGGAAAAAGGACATATGGTGATTTTTTATTACATTTTGGAGATGAAAGGAAGAATAAATAGTGATACAAATTATTAAACTTAATAAAAAAATAAATAGAAAACAAGTATTAAATGATATAAATATTAGAATAAATGACGGTATACATGGATTTATTGGTCCTCATGGCGCAGGTAAATCTACTTTATTAAAAATTATTTCCACTTTATTAAACTCAGATACTGGCAAAATAGTCTTTGAAAAAGAAATTACAGATAAACAGAAAATGCGTAATATAATTAGTTTTGTTCCTAACCAGTTTAATTTATATCCCAAATTGACTGTTCTAGAATCTTTGTATTTCATTTCTAAATTAAGGAATTCCAGAAATGATCATCATAATAATATCAACAGGTTATTAACAATGTCAGGTTTGATTGAATATAAAGACAATCGATTGAGCGATTTATCGGAAGGTGTAATAAAAAGAATTGGCATAGTTCAAGCTCTTTTAAATAATCCACACTATCTGATTATTGATGAACCAACAACTGGTCTGGACCAAGAGGAAAGGATCAGTATACGGAACTTTTTAAGAATGGTAAGTAAAGATGTGAATATAATTATAGCTTCCCATGAAGTGGAGGACATAACTCAATTATGTAAAGAAGTGACTATGTTGGTCAAAGGAAATGTTTTATTCAACGATACATTAGATAATTTTCTAAAATTATCTCAATCACAATGCAAGCAAGGATTTCATGAAAGCTATCAGTTTCTTCTAAACAGAGAGAAGGCTTCAAAATGAATATTTACTACTTAAAAATAAAATCAATAGGATTCTCATTTTATGTGCCGCTTTTAGTAGTTTTGATAATAATTTTTATTATATTTAGTGGGTTTTACCGGGAAGAGGATTTACAAAAATTACTCGTGTTAATACAGGTATCAATGGGGTCAATAGCAGCATGGTGGTTTAGTAATATTTATAGGGATATTTTTTTTCGGGAACAAAACGATTTTCTATTAGTGAATTACAGATATGCGCATAAAAAATTTTATTCTTTTTTCATGATAATTTATGCAGCTCTGTTACTTATTATTTGTATCACCCTTTGGTTTCAGTATAGTCTACCATTTCTCCCATTTTTTTCGTTCTTGCTTTTTCAATGTTGTTTCTTTTCATCTTTAGGATTGTTCATTACGATGCTTTTAAAAAATACAGACATATCTGTTTTAGCTGTAAGTTTATACTGTTTAATAGATTTTATTACAATTGGTACATTTCCAAATTGGCATCATGTTATTCTATTTAATTTTACAGAAAAAGTGTCTTTTATCGAGACTGTTTCTCCAAATCTGATAAATTTAATTGCAACCTTCCTCTTTTCAAAGCTGGTAATGACGATATGGAAATAGGAAATAACTCATAATTTTTATAAAAGGGTTGTATTTCTTCCCTTTTTTATCTCTTTAAATAATAGATGGCCATCAACAAATAATTAATAAAGGAGATAAAAAAATGGAAAAACAAAAAAATGTCAAAGGGGATTTCCTTACAAAAAAGGAAATACAATCGTTAAAAGAAAGAGCCTTAAACAATTCTGACTTTAAAACTATTCTTTCTGAATTGGAGAACATTCACGGCTCAAAAATTTCCCTTATTGATGTGTTAAAACCATTAAAATTTGACTCAGTTAATGATAATATTTTTTATTCGGTGCAAACTGCGGTATTTAAAGTAATGGATGATGCATTCATCAAATACACGGAGGCTACCACTAATGATAGTACAGATGCACGTACTAAAGTATTCGGTGTCACTATTCAAGAACAAGGAACTGAGTTAAATCGTATTATCATTCATCCTGAGCTTGATGTGATGGTACAAAAGAATGAAACGGTACCATTAACAAAACAAGAGATGCGGGAATTTTGGAAGAAAAGTCTAGACAAATTTGATGACCTCGTTCCAGATGAGTCATATCAACCGGGGGATTTGTTTAACGAGGCATCGGCTCAAGGATTCTGGGATGGGTGTGTCACGGGAGGATATTTATGGTGCGGAAAGGGTTGTTACATTGATGGAAATGGATGTAATGGACCTTATGTTTACAATCCTAATAATCCGGATTTAGACAATTGCTGCCGAATTCATGACTGTTGCTACTACGAAGGAAGGACACATGCATCATGTGATGATTCGCTATGCTCATGTTCGATCCGGGTAGACCCATTTGGTGTTGCTTCCACTATGATTCAACTTTACTTCTGTTAGAATACAAAGGGGTTGTTCTAAGCTCTATAAAGTGATATATAGGTCTTGCCTTAAAAACTGAAAAAAGGAGCAATTCAACGGGATTTTATTGTTGAGTTGCTCCTTTTTCGTACTATTGTGCTCTTTGTCTTTTTACGAATAGTGTAACAAAACTAACTATTATAGCAATTAGCATTATTGCTATACCTGTTGTTGTAATCGGTGCCAACTCAAAGCCTTTTCCCCTAGAAAATAAGGTAATAATTAATCCTAGTGCAAAAATAATTAAGGAAGGTAATTGCGTTTTAGATGTTCCATTCTTTATGGATATACCAAGAATAATAAAATAAACTAATGGAATAAGTAAAAGTAACATACTGCTCACCTCATTTTGTCAACTATTTACCTAATATTAACATATAATGGCAGGGTTTTATATTTAATATAATAAAATAAGACTAAATATCTATATATGATTTGAAAGTCTTATAAAAAATGTTTACAAGCAGTATATATACTTTTAAAAGGTTGTAATTTTTTTTATTAACCACCCTTTATTTTTAAAAAAGGAGGTGGTTAAAGTGAGCAATAGAATACATCTATATCCATTAAAAACGATGGATTTTAAAGATTTATATTTATCCAATATTAATCAGGTGGGAGCTAATAATAAATGGAAACAAAATATAACCGGTAAGAATGTAATTGTTTCAGTGATTGATACAGGAGTAGACGATTTACACCCGAATCTGAAAGGACAGGTTATTGATGGATTTAATTTTACCAATGACTATAAAGGAGACATATCTATCTATAAAGATAACAATGGCCATGGAACTCATGTTGCTGGCATTATCGCCGGAAAGTATAGTACCGATAATGAAGTAATAGGAATAGCACCTGATGCTAGAATACTTGCTTTAAAAGTATTGAATGAAGACGGTGCAGGGGATGTTAAATCCTTGATTGAAGCCATACATTATTCTATTGATTGGCGTGGTCCAAATCAGGAAAAAGTGGGTGTGATTAATATATCATTAGGAGTTAGAATTGACAATTCCGATCTGCATGAAGCTGTAAAAAGAGCTGTTAAGGCTCAAATACCTATAGTAACCGCAGCAGGAAATTATGGAGATGGCAATATTTTTAGCAGAGAATATTTGTACCCCGGTGCATATCAAGAAGTGATTGAAGTAGGAGCTATTGATAAAAATAATAAAATTACTGCCTTTACAAATACAAATGAACAAATTGATATTTACGCTCCCGGTGTTGAGATAATGTCATCTTATTTAAATGGGAGTCTAATTGCTTTATCCGGCACTTCAATGGCTACACCACATGTGTCTGGTGCAATCGCCTTGTTAATAGATCAAGAAAGAAGAAAAGGGAAAACTTTAAATGAAAGCGAGATATTTTCCCTGTTATGCAAAAGTACAAAACCTATGAATTTGGGACATAAAGAAATCGAAGGATGTGGAGCATTATACTTATCATGAATTTGGTTTGTGTTATAAAAATAAATTTCTAATTTTCTTTTTAAATAAAATTATTAAAGAAGAGGTGAGACAATGACTCCTGCAGAAATTCCCCTTTGGGTGGCTTTGTTAGGAAACTTCGGATTTCCAATAGCAATTACAATTTATCTATTTCTCCGATTTGAAAAGAAACTTGAAAAATTAGGAGAAGTCATTATTCAATTGGCTGAAGTTATTAATACTACAAAAAAATAATAGTAGTCGAATATTTGTACACGCTTAGAGTTAGTAGTTTGTAAGGAAATGAATCCCTATGGTTTCTATAAATCTATAACCTTTAAACTATATTCGCTGCGTTCTCCTATCCAATAATGAAAAGCCGATGATTCCTTTGAGGAAAATCGGCATTTCTTCATCAATCTTTTGTTTACAGTATTCCACATATTTTTGTTTAAAGGATCTGAAAACACTTTGATATTGAAAGTTAAATGAAAAAAACCATCTAATGACCTAATTTTACTCGTATCTCGGTTATACCCCTTATACGGATACAGCCGGTTACACTGATCAGTTTTTTGGATTAATTAGGTTTTCGCTTTGCTCCTAGAATGCGAGATCTATCAGACTCTAAACTTTATGTCATGGATAAATCCAATGATTATTCAAAGATTGATAGCATTCTACGAGGAAAAATCAACATTAAGGTTATTCAAGATAACTATGATGATGTCTTACGATTAGCATATTCCATACGTGAAGGTAAAGTGTCGGCTTCACTTATTTTAGGAAAGTTAGGGTCTTATTCTCGTCAAAATAAAATGGCAACAGCATTGCGTGAGATGGGCAGAATTGAAAAAACAATCTTTATATTAGACTATATTTCAAAGAAACCTTACGTCGGCGTGTCCAAAGAGGATTAAATAAGGGCGAAGCTATGAATGGGTTGGCAAGAGTCTTATTTTTTGGGAAACGTGGAGAGTTACGGGAAAGAGGATTGCAAGATCAACTTCAACGGGCTAGTGCCTTAAATATTCTTATAAATGCTATCACAGTTTGGAATACAGTTTATCTCACAGAAGCCACAAAGATATTAAAAGCTAAGGGACTATCAAAAGAGGAGTTATTACCTCACATTTCTCCATTAGGTTGGGAACACATTAATTTGTTAGGAGAATATACATTTGATGTAAAAAAGGTACCTTCAAATGAATTGCGTCCATTAAGGATATAAAGATTAGGGGCTGATTTTTCCTTAGAGTTGGATAAATCAGCTTTCAATTTCCATTTATTGTCTTACCGTGGGTTTTATGTCAAAATGTTGGAGCTACCCCTAATAGAGGTTTAGTTGCTTATACAGAAACTTCTTCAATCTATACGCACAGACGGGTCTAATATTAAAGGCCCTTTTTATTTTTACGCTATTTGTTCATTTTGAGTATACCCAATTTGAACAAACAAGTGTTTAATTTTGATGAAGCAATCAAAATAGGAGCAATCATTGTCTATGGATTCATCTTCAACTTCACACTCAGACTACTAAACAACGAGATCATCAAGGTAAGTTTCTGAACAATTCCTCTTTTAAATCTTCGCTTTTTAGACATCCTACATTCTCTATTACTACAATTATTGGTTATGTTTACAGTTAGTGGATATTTGATTTTGTTCACATGTTAATAAACGCATTTCATCTGTGTAAACGCTAGGCGTTTTTACACCCTCAATCCATTAATACGACAGCTTTTATGGCGTCTATAAAGAAAACTACTTTTTAATCAGTTTCTTTCATTCTCTAAACGCCTTAAAAACGCGTTCATAGTAGATATATCAGTAATAAAAAAATAATAAATGAGAGCATGAGGGCGGCAGCACTACAGACTGATCAGAAAGCAAAGAACGCTTTCTGTCATTCTGACGCTACGCTTACGTGTCGCTCCGGCATTAAAGGAAAGGCTAACCAGGGGGAGTAATTCCCTCCGGTCAAACTCCCCCTAGGTTCCGATTTCCTTTACCTATCGGCCATACCGAACGAGCCGAAAACCTAAAAAAATATAAAAAGAATAAAGCATTAAAAGATTAAAAGTTTAAACGATTAAACGATTAAACGATTAAAGGATACCAGGCTAACGCCTGCTTTAATTGATATTTTTCCCTTTTGCCTTCCGAATCGTAAAACAGCGCAAGCCGACTAAGTTTCCAGCCGGTAGGACACCCGAACCTTTCCAGCTGAAAGCTAAGACGGCTAGTCAATCGGTCAAGGGGCAAAAACTTTTTTATTAAGGGCGCTATCGCAACATAAAAAACTTTTGTGCTAAAAGCGCCCTTGACCGATTGCCTATGCGTGTTTTTCGTTCTACTTGCAAAAGGGGAAAAAATCCCCCTTTGGGGAACTGAATCGCTTCGCAAATCAAAAGGGAAAAAAGTTAAAAGGAGGAAACCAAAAAAGATGGAAAACATTAAAAGCAACACCTTTTGGGAGTGTAATTAATAAACAGAGGAGAGGATGAATTAAAAATGAAAACGTGTCCTTATTGCGGAAGTAAAGTAGTTCCGGTAGATACATATGATTATTATTGTTCCTTTTGCTCAATGAAGATCAACTGTCAGGATATTCAGGAAAATGGGAAAAGAAAGAACTTATTGCCAACTTCACAGCCTTCTTTGTCTGATTTAAATAAAAGCACGCCAGAACTGATGTGTTATTCAACAGTTGAACTGTTATTCCTTTTGAAATTTGCTAGAAAGGAACGAGCGGACATTTATAAGCTACGATACACTTTTATTCGAGCCATGAAAGAAGGGGCAGACGAATTTATAGAAGCGGAGGAACACACCTTTAGCGAATATGAAAAAGCCACTCGGAAATGCTTTGTCCTTGAAAATCTAATCCGTGAAAGGATTGGATACTATCCTGCTATACTGACAGAATCCTATATTCAAACTCTTGCAGGAAAAATGGCAGAGTCCGCTAAAAAAGATATGGTTATCCAGCAGCCTAAATCAATTAAAAATTAATCTCTATGTCCGAATTAAGCGAACAAACTTTTTTGAATATTAATATTCAAATTTTGGAGGGTAAAAAATGGCTAACATTCAAAAGGCGATTGACGAATTGCATATTGCTTTTCAAAAACTAAATGAGGAATTTTTTAAAGGGGAGCTTCCAGAACCAGCCATCACGATTCAAAGTGGAGGAAAAAGAAAATCTATGGGCTGGTGTTCCACTAATGAAGTATGGAGAGACAAAGAAGGAAAAAACAAGCGATATGAGTTGAATATTGGAGCTGAATATTTAGATATTGAGTTCATGGAAACAATGGACACGATGCTTCATGAAATGGTTCATCTTTATAACGCCATAAACGGAGTGCAAGACTGTTCACGGAATGGCACCTACCACAATAAACGGTTTAAGGAAGAATGTGAAAGACGGGGATTCTATTTTACGAGTGAGAAGGATGATCGATACGGTTGGGCGTTTCCAAAGCTAACAGAAGAAACTAAGAAAATAATTAAGGGATTAGGCATTGATGAGATAGTGTTTGTCATTGCTCGGAGGAGTAGGAGTGGAGGTGTAACGGAAGGGAGTGAGGAAGGAGCAGAAGCGGAAGAGAAAAAGAAAACGTCCTATAAATGGGTTTGTCCAGGATGTGAGTTAATTGTTCGATCTACGAAACCTGGTATTGCTCTAAAGTGTATAGAATGTGATAAGCAACTAGAAGAAGAAAAATAAAAATCTTTGGACTACCATTAAAAAACCTCACTTTTTCAATTCAATCCGAGTTGAAATCCATTATAAAAGGTGCTCTTAAGGCACCTTTTACATATCAAAAAAATCGTCAAATGTTACGCTGCTATCGAATTTTTTAAGGAAATTAAGTATCTTCTTAGCCGTGCCAATTGTAGGTTGATGTTCCGAATCGGTACATAAACGGTTAATCGTAGCCCTGGATACTCCGGATCCTTGTTCTAAATCTTTTTGACTTAATCCGTGCCTTGCCAAGTATTTTGCTAGTCTTGGTTTATCCTTCCCAAACCATTTCATTTTCTTTTCCTCCCAAATGGTTGCAGCGCTGCAAAAAGAATATTGCATCCAATCAGCTTATAAAGCTTTGGTCATTAATAATAAAGGGGAGCTTAATTATGTTCTGAGTGGGAGGGAAGACTTGTGAGCTGGATTAGCTTTGTTACAGGTGGTGTGACTGTGCTTTTCGCGTATGCTTTATTTACTGGTAACGAAGAGGAAGAAATGGAATTAGCTGAAGCAGAGAATGAAACAGAATTAAACATGGTAGTAAATGGGCCTTCGGGGCGATTAGTGACATTGTCTTGTCAGACTTGTAGGAAGTTGAAAAGGCATAAAGAGATACAGCCAAACCTATTTCAGTGTACAAAATGTAAGCGCCATGTAGACATAAGAGCTTCCTAACTAGTAACCAAAATATGTATGGCTCAAGGGATGGTCTGCGGAAAATCTTGTGTAAGTAATATCTGACAATCTTCGCAAGGCAAGAAGTAATAGGTATAGAAAATGACTAACTGTTAAAAATAATAAAAGCTTTTACCATAAAACAGGATAGGGCAATGCAGAAGTGCAACCCGAGCGGTTTTATGGCTTTTACACTAAAACGGACGGACTTATGCTGTCCGTTTTCTTTTGTCCGTTTTAGGGAAAACAAAAGCGATAAACTTCAGGGGTTTGGGGACAGAGTCCCCAATTATGATGTTTGGTTCAAAATCTCAAGCTGGCTCAAGATCATGTCCCAATTACGGTATCGCATTGTCCACTTTTTCGTAATATTTTGAGATGCCAAGTAAAGCATTTTCCTTAAGCTATCATCATTAGGAAAAATGGACTTCGTCTTTGTCACTTTTCTAAATTGACGGTGAAGCCCTTCTATAATATTCGTAGTATATATTATTTTCCTAATTTCTTGCGGATATGCGAAAAAGGTAGACAAAATATCCCAATTCTCCTCCCAAGACTTAACCGCAGAAGGATAATCTTTGCCCCATTTTTCTTTAAATTCTAGGAGTCTTTCTAAGGCGAACTCTTCGTTAATTGATGTATATATCTTTTTTAAATCTGCAACGAACTCTTTTATATGTTTATAAGAAACATATTTGGTACTTGAACGGATTTGGTGAATGATACAACGTTGAATACCTGCAAAAGGATACACCGCCTGAATGGCTTCTCTAAAGCCTGAAAGCCCATCAACACAGAAAAGATTAACGATTTTAACTCCTCGCGTTTTCAAATCATTCAACACACCTAACCAAAACTTACTACTCTCATTTCCTCCAACCCAGATACCAAGTATTTGTTTGTATCCTTCATTGTTGATTCCCAAAACAACATAGGCTGCTTTCGAGACAATTTGGTGGTTATCTCGAATTTTATAATGAATGGCATCCATAAAAATAAAAGGATAATAGGCTTCAAGCGGACGACTTTGCCACTCATTTACTTGTGGCATAATTTTTTCAATAATCTTACTAACTAGTTCAGAAGAAATCTCAACATTATAGAGATCCTTTACTTGTTCCTGGATATCTCGAGTGGACATACCGTGAGCGTAAAGAGACAGGATTTTTTCTTCCAGACCGTCCACATTTCGTTGGTATTTGTCCAATATTTGGGGCTCGTACGAGCCCTTTCTATCCCGAGGAACATCAACTTCCACTTCACCGAATTGTGTTTTTAGTTTCCGTTTAGTAGATCCATTACGGTAATTGTTTGGTTCATCACTCCGGCGTTGATGTTTTTCATAACCAAGCTGCTCATCCATTTCACATTGAAGAACTTCTTCCAAAATATCCGAAAACATTTCTTTAATTGTTTCCATGATTTGATTGGTACTTGTGAATTTTTGTTCCTTTACAATTTCTTTGATTAATTCCTTTGGTAGTTTCATGTCAAAAAATCCTCCTTAGCAAAAATTATTATCCTAATTCTCGCCAAGGAGGATTGATTTCAAACTTATTTACACAACTTTTTCCGCACTGTCTCAAGGGAGCACAATTTTGAGTCTCCCCTTTTTATTTGCCAAATAAACGAGCAAAAAAGCCCTTGTTCTTTTGCTTTTTTTCTTCCTCTTCTTGTGCTGCTGCGATCTCTAATCGCCTTTCTTCAAATGATCGCTTCAATTGTTGAGTTAGAATTCGATCTCTTTTTTCTACAACATCATTCATTTTATTCTCGAAAGCTTGGAACATCATTTCTCGTTCTTCCTTGATGGCTTCCTTAACTGCTTTATTTACAATTTCAGTTAGTTCACGCGTTGATAAACGCATTTCATCCGTGTAAACGCTAGGCGTTTTTAAGGCGTTTTTATTCTCCAAATCCATTGATACAACTGCTTTTATGGCGTCTACAAAGGGGACTGAATTAGACAGTAATTTTTTCAATTCTCTAAACGCCTTAAAATCGCGTTCATAATATATACGCTGTTCTTTTTCATTCCGTTCAAAAGAATAGCCTTCTTTTTCTAATTCTATTGCCCATCTTCTCAAGGTTGAAGTGGTTATTTCTAATTCGGAAGCTACATCCTTAGCGAAATAGCCAAATTGATTAGCGTTTTCCATAGCGTTTATCACCTCTTTATGAAAGTTCTAGATATTCTCGGTAAAATCCTTCCTTATCGCTCAATGGGTTACCTTAATGCCAACCTTTTTATCCTTCATGGCCACAACAAAAAAGAACCGCCTCAAAATGGGGACGGTAAAAATTTCTTAAAAACCTTAGAAAGCCAAATAAGAAAACCTTAACTTAGTCATCGTCATCATCAAAATTCAAAAAGGTGTTTTGGGTAAATTCTCGTAGTGTTTCGTTATCGACAAATTCCTTTTCGGATTCTTCATCCTGTGTACTTTTAATGACGGTTTTTTCCTCTTCAGAGGAATTTATTTTAATTTCTGAGGTTGGATCTTTTAGGAGCTGTACAATTAATTGTCCAATAAGCGCTTTTGTCCGGTGATTCTGTAAGTACCTGATCTTTTCGGGAGTCAGGTTTTCAGGTATTGGAATATCGAGACTATCTAGCAACGGGGTTCGGCATTGAAATGATTAAAAATGGCTATAAGGTTAAGTTTATCTCAGCTGCCGAATTAGTAGAAGAACTCCTTTTGGCCAATGAAGAACACAAGCTAGGTGCATTGGAAAAACGGTGGCTCAAATATAATTTGATTATCATAGATGAATTATGCAAAGCTATACATAATTCATCCAGTATTAATAGATCAAGCTTTTCAATTTGTTTAAAGAATCGCCCTAATAATCCCTTCTCATTTGCCTCTAAGAGGGCATTTACTAGACCAGCAACTGTATAAAACTTCACTTTTTTACCTTTATTTTTTATTAAATTCAAAGCGATAAGCGTTGATACGCTTATTACATATTCCTTAGAAAGTCCAGGTGCCATCTGAACTTCTTTCCAACCAAATGGCTTCCCTGATACTTTAGGCAACGTCGCTTGGCCTAGTAGAAGATTTACTTTCCTTTCCTCTAGGTGGATGATCTCATTCTCAAAAAGTTTTAGTAAATATTCTTCGTTTGTATCTGCTTCTACTAACTGATAATTTTGGGGATCCAAGTATCTGGAATAAAGTGAGTTGTTTGGCAGTTAAACATAAGTTTCACACTGTTATGCCAAGATTCAGTAGATATAGCATTTGAAATCCAGGATAAATAAATTTTAACCTTGCAATCAAAAAGTCGGAAACAACAAGAGGAGCTTCAGAAACAAAACGGCAAAGCCGTGGTGAAAAAGTTATTCATGATGCCGAGGCAAGAGTACACTTTTTGGGAGTAACCAAAAAGGATGAACGGAGGCCTTCCACCACACGGCAGAAATAATGCACGGGGATAAGTTTTTTGATATCGAAGATGACCTGGACATGACGATTTTTGTTGTGTTTGATGTTTGAATGTAACGGATAATTGTCTCTTTGAAACAATATTTTCTTCTTTTTACCTCAAGAGGAGAATAGTTTACGTGGTATAATTTTGAATAGTAAACGCAATATTGCACATAAAAAACGTCCTTAATAAAATGTTGGTGTGATAACTTCCTCTTATTAGAAGAGACAATTTTTTTTGTGCTTTTTTAGAAATAGAAAAGGCACTCCAGAAAATCAGCCAAAACCCACTTTCTGGACAGCCCCTTTTTTTCTTTATATACTCTTATTAGCTCTTACCATTACTTTGCCTTTTTCGTTAAGAAAATTATTTCTAAACAATAAAGCAGTACTTAATCCAACTAAGGAATATATTAACCATAAATATGAAATATGATTTAATTTATCGAATAAATTATATAGATACCCACCTAAAGTGTTTCCTAAACTTCCTCCAATTGCCCATCCTAAAGATACAAATCCCAAATAACTACCTAGTAACTTATTACTTGGCGTCAATGTGCTTGCTACATTATCTATAGTTGGTGCTACTAAGATTTCAGCAATTGTAAAAAGGAATATAAAGAAATATATCCCTAGACTTGAGGAGAACAGAGGAATAATAATAAAGGCTCCACTCATAAATAACATTCCATAAGATATAATTTGCAGGCTGCTAAATTTCTGAGCAGTAAGTTGTATTAAAAAAAATTGCAAACAGATTGTTAAAATTGCATTTATTGAAAATACTATGCCAATTAGATATTCACTTTGTAAATTATTTGTTATAAATAAAGGAATACTTAAAGTAAGTTGTGTATACAAAAACCAGAAACCTATACTAACTAACATTAAATAAATAATTCTTTTATCTTTGATAACAGTTTGAAAATCATTAAATATATTTTTATTTTCATTATCGGATTTAATTTTATTCACATATTTTAATATTAATATAAGAAGAAATAAATGAGTCAGAACTACTATAATAAAAATAAAGTTAAAAGAAAACTTATACAATATAGCACCGATTAACGGGCCGATTGATGCCCCCATATTTAAAGCAGTATTTCTTAGAGCAAAAGCTTCTGTTCTATGATCTACTTCTAATGAAGCAATAATCGCCTTAGTAGATGGTACAATTAGCGCCCCACCGATACCTGAAAAAGAAGAAGCAATGATTAGCATATAGAAATTACCTGCAACTAAATAAAGTAAATACCCTATTATTCGTACTAAGATACCAATTATTATTGTTCCTCTGTATCCCCACTTATCTCCTACTAATCCTCCAAAAAAGGTAAAGCCTTGTTGGAATATAACACCTGATGTAAGTACTATCCCAATTTCAAATACAGAAAAACCGTTAGAATTCATAAAAATTGTTAAATATGGTGTAAGCATAAAGGTACTAAAGTAAGTAATCATTATCCCTATTAGGATAATTTTAGTCTCTAATCTTAAGCAACGAATGGATTTAAACATTGTTTCTCCTTTCTTGATTTTTCACATTAGTTAAATAATTCCAAAATATTGCAACAATGCTATAATAACATATTTTAAGTTTTTGTGCGAAAGTAATTTGACGTGGAAATGAAACAATATATAAGCCTGAAAATAATGGAATTGGTAGTCCGAAGATTGACAAAAATTTATTCCAAACCCTATAATCTCCTTGGGCTGAACTGTTTTCAAACGAAAATCAAGAAACTCTATATAGATCCAATAAATACCCTTAAACGAGAAAGCACATTTTATGTGACAGTTATATATTCTGATATAGGAATTGGAGAACATTGAACCACAAATAGGAATTATATTCAAAGACGCTGGGTCTATGAACTGAAAAATACAAAAGGCTTATGGATTTAGGAACCCTTTCCACCCCCCTTGATTATTTTATAAAAACATAGGTATCAACTTCCATATAGAAAAAAACATCCAGTTTGGATGCCCCCTTTGTTTACAAAATTCATGTTGTTTAATTCTTGATATAAGATGATACTCTAACCTACTTTACTTTCTTCTATGCTCATTTTCCGTTGAGAATTGCCTTCGTTCTGTAGGTTCTGGGTCTGAGTAATGATTTCCTTTGATGATAATAAACCATCCATTTCTTCATTCCTTCTATTCCAATTTCATTACACTATCTTTCCCATTTGCTAAAAACTAAAACTTTGAACAAAGGTTAACATTCTTCAGCAACCATGTTTAAAACAGGAATTGATATAATGAAGAAAAATCTGCTCTATATAATTAATACCTATAATCGTCTTTATTCCGGTTTTTGTTTGGGAAATGCTTGATAAATACTCCTGTTATATGCCCCTTCTTGGATTAACACTAAGAAGGCCCAAAGACAAAGATGAGGAAGAGGAATTTCTTCATGACGAGGTTTATGGTACATATGGGATTGGTTGGAGCAGAAAAACAAAGATGAAAAATAGTAATAAATCATTAGCTTTAGTTAGTTAAACACAACGCCAATGGGTCTCGTTTTTTTATGTGCTCTTCGGTAAATGAAAATGATCGGTCTTTTAGTCATAGAAAGCACCATTTTACATGCGCGTTCAATTTCTTATTTTGTGTAGCGAAGCTCAGATTGTGGTACTCGCACAACCAATTGAAAGTGGGGGGGGATCCATCTGGTTACTTTCCTCGAACCAAAAAGGACGAAAAAGAAGCTGGGGAAAAACGAAACGTTTTTCCCCAACTTCTTAACTATTTTTATGGACCTTATAGATAACCTCTTTTTTCTTTTTGGAATAAAATAACCTTAATTGATTTTCAATAAAATACAATATGATTTACTCTATTAGCACACTATTACTGCAAAGATCCTGTATGCCTTGGTAAATACATTCAAATAATTCCTCTATATCATTCTCTTCTACACATGAAAAAGCTATACGCAAATCAGTAGAATTAATTGCAATAGTTCCAATTTGGTATTTTTTCAAGAGATGTTTTCGTAGAACTTCGGCATCTATTTTAAAAAGTTTTAAGCACATGAAATATCCAGAGTTGAAAGGATAAAATGACCAATAATTATTATATCTTGGTTCTCCTAAAAGTACTTTTTTTACTTTATTAGCTCGTCGTTTCAAAATATCAAATTTTAAGTTTTTCTCTTCCCAAAACTTTGGTGAATTAATTGCTTTCAGCACAAAAGTCTGTGCTGGATGTGAAGCGCTTGAAATAGTGCTACGTATTAAACCTTTTGACTTCTGTTCTAAAACCTCTAAAACCTTATTATTTTTATTCCCATAAGTAATAAATCCAACTCTAAATCCCCATACATACTCCTCCTTTGTAGCACCATCAATCTTAATTGGTAGGATCCTAGGATGAAGATTTACTAACAAGCTAAAGATTGATTCTTTTATGGAGTCTTCAAAAAATAGCTGAAAATATGCATCATCTATGATACAAACGATGTTTATACCACTTTCTGCAGCTTCTAAAAGGATTGAAGAAATTTCATTAATCTCTTCTACAGAAGGAGTATATCCTGTAGGGTTATTAGGGAAATTTAATAGCACAATGACCTTACCGTAATCTTTTTGGCTCCATATGGACTTTCTAAATTCCTCGGTATTAAAACCACCATTATTATTAAATAATGGAAACTCTGTCATTTTCGCTCCTCTTCTTAATCCGAAAATTAAATTATAGTTTCCCCAATATTTATCTGGAACTATTATTGGATCATTATAATCAACAAATAAATCAGCAGCTATACTTAAGCCGTGTGTTAAAGCATTAGTTACAATTGGATTACTAAAATTCATATTTTTTAATGAGGGATTTTCCTTTAACATCTTCTTTTTCCAAGCACTCCTAAGTTCCCTTTTACCTTCAGGAGGAGCATACGGGTAAAGATCTTTTGGAGAATATTCCGATAAAGTGTCTTGTATACACTTAAGATGCATAGGCTCACCGTCTTCTGTAGCCATTCCAATTGTAGCATTAAACTTATGAGCGGTTTGTTTTGCTTCTGCAGATTGACTAAGAATACCCTTTGGATAATAAAAATTCTTCCCTAAATCTGATAGCATTTCTAAGACGTACGGATTCTCGGTTTTTAACGTTTCATTTAAACTCTCTGCCAATGGGTTCATTTAAATAGAACATCCCTTCCAAATATATTGGTAATAGCAAAATAAAAAATTTCATGTGCAAGATTTATATCTTAAATATAATATTTAAATCATTTTTTTAAAAGTAAAAATATATATTTTTTTCTAATTAATGTTAATGTTATGTAAAAATATTGAAATATTAAATCTGTCAATATATTATTACACTGTAACAATTTAACAGTTTATCAATTTAACGCTGTGATACTGTAACACTATAATAATATAAAGGAGTAGTGGTTGAATGGAAAAAAGATATACTTTCGTTGAGCAAGAATTATGTATTGCATGTAAAGCTTGCGGTACAAATGCGCCTAAGGTTTACAAATATGACGACGAAGGAATAGCTTATGTTACCCTTGATAACAACATGGGCCTAAAAAAAGTTCCACAGGATTTTATAAAATCTGTAGAAAAAGCTTATGAAGGTTGTCCAACAGATGCAATACAACTGTCTAATATTCCTTTTAATATGGATTAGAGTTATTTGAAAATATTGATATTAAGGACAGTTACAACAAAATAATTATTTTATGGAGGGGTAAAATTGACTGAGGCTACCTTAGTTAAGCGCAAAAATGGATTTAATGGTATTTTGGAGGAAGTCCAAGAGGAAATAATGAAAAAACCTAATCAACTTTTTGAAATTGCTATAACACTTAATAATAGAATCCCCTATAATGTTGGGATTAAGAGTCTAAGTTTTTTTCAGAATGAATTTTTTGAAATTTTTAATGAATACAAATTAGCTTTATCTTCAGAATACAGATTATTAGAAAAGGAAAAATCATTTGTTTATAAGTTGGGATTAACTTCATATGGAAAGTTGACAATTAGTAAAGATATTGAAACTGATATGTTTATTACTATCGGTTATATTAGTTTAAATGCAAAGCAATCTTTGGAACTACAGAAAAGAACTTCCATCAAAAGGAAATATTTTATTGAAGAATGCCAAAAAATTAGAGGTCAGTTTATAAATAACAATCAACAAAAATTAAAAGATATGCTAGATTTTGTATATTTTACAATCTATCATATGGCTCCGGTTTTAACTTATATTGACGAATATACATATAATAACTTCTATCAGAGCAATAATTTAATACAAGTTATGGGTGGGAAATCAACTTATTTTATGTTGGATGAGTTAAAAACAAAAGATGTTATAGAGTGGAAGGATAAAGAAGTAGTTTTCATATACTTAATGTACTGGTTAATTAAATCAGGTGGCCCCGCTAGAGGTGAGGAGTTTAATGGTGTTCAACTACTTCCACAAACGCTAAATAGCTTTTTAGATGAAAAGATAAGTATCTATCAGGATGCTCTAAATATTAGCAATGGAAAAGTGGTTCATGGCATAGAGCAGAAATCAAAATATGTTAGTGAGTTAAGAAAACAGATGCAAGAGCGATATGTATTTTATCGTCATATAAACGGATTGAATCTACATAAAGAAGAAAGGTTTGTGCCAAAGTCTTTGTTGGGGAATAATGAAGATAGCGATGTTGATACGACATTACAAGTTTTATTGCTAGAAAATTACTCGTTAGATCTTAATGCATACCCTAATGTCTGTAATGGATTTAGAGATTTAATAGTTTCTATTTTAAATTCAAAGAGTATTGAAGAAGGAATAATACACCCTCTTGAAAGAGTTTTTCAAGATATAGTGGATTGCGCCGTAAAAGCAACTAATTCAGATGTAGGTATGACCAGAGGAATTAGAGATATAAATGCCTTTATTAATGCAAATGATAATGAACTTTTCGACCAAGCATGTAGTTGGGAACAAAGTGATTATTTCACTTGTGTTGTACCTTGCTCTGAAATCAAACAGATGTTCAAGGGAAAGGAAAAGATTCTTTCTGGAATATTAAAATCAATTGCAGCAAGAATGCAATATAATGGGTGGCACTATCTTCCTGGTAACATACCGTATGATAAAATCCCAGTTGACCGACATTTTTTCTTTCCTCCCGTTATGCCTGATACAACAGAGTGGAGCAACCAACATCATAAAGGACATATACATGCAGGAGTTAAATATGCAATTAGATCACCTGAAAAAATTACATATAAAGGTAAAGAGTATATATCTTTTACAGACTTAAGGCTAATGAGACAAAAGGGAACTCCTTTTACTCATGAAGAATTTTTATTATCATTAAAGTTTTCTTCATATTTAAAACAGTATTATCAAGCATTAATAGATGTTGTTTCAATAGAAAACAAAGACGTAAAGATAAATTCATTTGACAAAAAATGGTATGATGAAGTATATAAATAATAATTTTTTGGAGGAGATAAAAGTGAAAAAGAAAACAGTTCTGTTTATTAATTTAAGAACCCATAAGATTGAAAGAGTAAAACCTATTTATGAAGCAAAAAAGCTTGGTCTTAGAGTGGCTTTATTAGCTGATTCTGCACCAGATATTGATTCTTCTTTATTAGATGATTTAATCATAGCTGATACATATAATTATGAAGAAGCCTTATCTAAAGTTAAAGAATACAATCAAGTTTATCCACTTAGTGGAGTTTTAACTTGGTCTGATAAAGATGTTGAATTAGTAGCCAAAATTGGAAAAGAATTAGAACTGCCTGCCCTTTCTGAAAGTTCTGCGCAACTAGCTAGGAATAAGTACTTGATGAGGGAGGCTATGAATAAAATAGAAGGTCTATGTCCGAAATTCCAATTTGTACAAACATTCAACGATTTACAAGAAGCTGCGGGTAAGATCGGATTTCCTGCTATCTTCAAACCAGTTGGAGCGTCAGGTAGTAAAGCTATTTTTAGGGTGGATCACGATACAGATTTAAATTTATTATATAAAGAAATGAATGAATCCACTAAGCCTACAGGAAAGGATATCTACTCCTATTATCCTAATCAATACATTTATGAAGAATTTATAGATGGACCAGAAGTATCGGTAGATGGCTTGGTTAAAGACAACAAAATTTATATAGCTGGAGTCACAGATAAGGATGTTACTGAAGACTATTCCTTGGAATATACTGCCTTTTTTCCATCTAAACATTCTAAAGAAATAATTACAGAACTTAAAGATAAAGCAAGTAAAGCCATTAAAGCTTTAGATTTAGAGAACTGTCCATTTCACATTGAGTGTAGGGTTTCATCAAAAGGTGTTCGTATATTAGAGGTAGCAGCAAGGGCTGGTGGAGGATTTATTACTTCTCATATTATCGAATATGCGACAGAATGTTCTTTACATGAACAAATTATCCGGGCTGCTACGGATCTAGATTTTAAATGGCCGGACTTTGAAAAAAATTACAAATACTATGCGGGAATGATACAACCATTAGCTGATAAAGAAGGAATCTTAACCAAAATAGATGGATTAGACTTAGTATTAGAAGATGAACAAATCAAATATGTATTTCCGATCAAGAATGTAGGTAGCTATGTTAAGTTGCCACCAAAAGACTTTAGTCCTCATTTGGCATATATTATTGGAAGGAGTAATAGTTATCAGGAGTTAATTAATTCAATGCAGAAAGCTCAAAGGAAGATTAAGTTTGAGATTGAAACTAAGGAGAAAACTCGTGAGTATTCTAATTCTTAATCGTGTCCCCTATTCAAAATGTCCTTACGATAAATGGTTAAATTTATTAAATGATGATATTATTTTATTTACATCTGAGGAAACTTATCCAGATTATAAGGATAAATTCAATAAAGTTATTCCCTTTAAGGATTATCAGAAAAATGGTAATGTTGAAAGAATAGCGTTAGAATTGCATAAAGAATATCAGTTTCAGACCATTATAGCTATTTCAGAGCTTGATTTGTTAAGAGCTGCTCAAATACGAGAATATCTGAAGCTGGATGGGCAATCGTATAATAGTGCTTTAGCATTTCGAAATAAAATGTTAATGAAAAAAACCATAAAAAAATCTGATGATGTTGATATTCCTAAGTTTCAAGAGATTAATAGCACATTAGATATTCTTAAATTTATTGAACAAAACGGGTATCCAGTAGTTATTAAACCTATATGTGGATCTGGATCTATAAATACAACTGTGTTAAAAGATAGTGAAGAATTGGAGTTATTTATATCTAATAATACCTTCATTGATCTTATGATTGAAGAATATATAGATGGAGACATGTATCATATCGACGGTTTGATTGTTGACAATGATGTTATTTTTAGTTGGCCATCGAAGTACGTTAATGGATGTTTAGCATTTCAAACAGGTAATTATCTAGGAAGCTATATTTTAGATGAAAAAAATCCTATGAATAAGAGACTCAAATTAGTTTGTCAAAATGTTTTGTCGCAATTCCCTTTACCTAGTTATACAACTTTCCATTTGGAGGTTTTTCATACTAAAGATGATAAAATTTACTTTTGTGAAGTTGCTTCCCGTACAGGTGGAGCCAGAGTAAATGAAGTATTGAATTACTCTTTTAATCTAGATATAACTAAATTGTGGATACAGTCTCAATGTGGGTTACTTGACTCTAAGCTAATACAACAGTCTTACACTATAAATCAATATACAGGGTGGTTATTAATTCCCCCAAAAAAAGGTGAATTGTGTAATATACCTATGGGGATTCCACCAGAATATATTATTGATTATAAATTAAATGGAAAAATCGGTAGTTCTTTTAGTGAAGCAACAATAAGTGTTGATCATATTGCCTCTTTTTTAGTAAAAGGAGAAACAGAACAAGACTTAAAGTCTAATCTGCAAAAATCGGCAGAATGGTTTGATAAACATACTAAATGGTTAATTAAATAATAAACAAATCGAATTGTTTAGTCTTAAATTTATATTTTCACATCGTATTTGAGATATGTGAGAAAGCAATTCCTCGTAATATTTTATTGTAGTTTTTAATTGTTTAATAATAATGATAGTACAAGGTATTCCAAGTGCTTAATGGTATATTTTGTAAGTTAGAATGAAGCCATTTCGCAAATTAATATTATGCTAAATATAAAATACAAGAATTAAACTATAAAACCCCATTACTAATTAGTAATGGGGTTTTATACGGATAGAATTTAGGCTGCGAAAAGGAAAGAGGGCAATAGTATCGATGACCTGTTATATGACTCGTTTACTTCACGATTTATCTCCAGTGTCAACAACCTTTTTCATGCCCACTGCTTGGATTACATACCTGAACTTCAAAATCATAATGGTTTTGGAATTGGATAAAAGCATCTGTTAACTTTGCCTCTTGGGTTTTCGATCTTACTTTCTTTACAGCTGGAGTCAAATTATCAATTCTAATTCTTCTAGGGAACCCCCCCGATTGTGTAAATAAGAGTTTTAGACCCTGAAGAAAACATTCTTGGTTTTCAGATGGTAATGGTACCGCAAAAGCCGCATTACTATGTGGATACGACATGACTAACATATGTGAATCCATAAACTCCCCATCTTTTACAACCTCCATAACCCAAAGGATCAAATTGTCGTAGTGGAAAGTCCTGAAGGTTTAAGAGACTTGCTTATTGGTAGTACCCCTTATTAACCTAAAATTGTTGTACCTTCATGTGAAAGAATATATACCATTGTTGCGATCGTTCGAAAAAGTACACTTTTGCGAACGGGTATTTTTTGTTCAAAAACGTCCGTTTTTAACGTCCGTAAAAGCTTAAAAATAATTTACGAACGTTCATAAGTTTTATTATACTTTGACGAACGTATTATAGTAGAATAAGAGAAAAAGAATCAAAATGAGGGAGATAAAAGTGGACGTTCGAAAGTTTGGATACATACGAGTTAGCAGCAAAGATCAAAATGAATTACGACAACTTGAAGCAATGAAGGAAAAAGGGATAGATGAACGTGACATCTTCATGGATAAACAAAGTGGAAAAGATTTCAAGAGAGTTCAATACCAATTAATCAAGCGTATCTTACGGAAAGGGGACGTACTCTATATTCATTCGCTTGATCGCTTTGGTCGGAACAAAGAGGAAATTCTACAAGAATGGAATGAAATTACGAAAAATATCCAGGCCGACATTGTGGTGCTGGATATGCCATTATTGGATACCACTCAATTTAAAGACAGTCTAGGTACCTTCATTGCTGATCTAGTTTTACAAATTCTTTCTTGGATGGCAGAAGACGAACGCAATCGAATTCGAAAACGGCAGCGTGAAGGAATTGATGTGGCGAAGAAAAATGGCATAACTTTTGGCAGACCGAAATCTATTATTACAGAAGAGTTTAAACAAGCTTATCATCGGTGGAAAACGGGAGAGATGACAGCTGTGAAAGCGATGAAAGAAATATCGGTTAAAAAGACAACATTTTATAAGTTAGTTAAGGAGTACGAAAAAGAATTGAAAAGTACCAATATATAATAGAAGAATCTCGTCAAAAAAAGCCTTTGCTCAACGAAAGCAAATGCTTTTTTCAATTAAGGAGTTTATTTTATTTTTCAACAAACGGGCCAGATTGTTGAATAAAAAAAGGAAATAATAGAAAGTAAAATACAAGCTCTAAATTATGCCATGTTAGTTAAGATTCTGCTGATAAGGCATCCCCACCAAAAATATCGAATTTTTTTGAAGGGTGCAGCTTTGTAAGGTTTGATGAAGATAATAAATTCACTGAATGTAAATTTGTTTAGGAGTGGAATAAATGAAAAATAGGGTTGGAAGGTTGATGATGTTGAGTTTGTTAGTCAATTGACTGGACGTGAATAATAATAAAATGGAATAAGATGCAAATATATGCTAAAGAAGAGAAAATCCAATTAATCGGATTTGGGACGTTTGAAGTACGTGAACGTTCAGCTCGAAAAGGTCGTAACCCACAAACAGGTGAGGAAATCGAGATTGCTGCTTCTAAGAAATATTTCTCCACCAAAGCGCTACCTTCCCGACTTGATGAAAGAGCGAAGTTAATTATTGAAAAACATTTTATTTAGATTATCTTGTTCAACTGTAGGGTGCGTTAATCCACGATGGATCGACGCTTTTTTGTGTTTATCGTACTAACGGTCAGATAAGTTAAAGAAAGTTCATAGATAAGATACTTCCCGAATACAGAATAATATAGTTTATTTTTTCACCCAAAGGGGGAGGGGAAAATTTGCAAATACATGTTGTCCAAACTGGTGATACACTCTGGAGAATCTCTCAAGGTTATGGTGTATCAATTGACGAACTGATTCGTACAAATAAAATTCTTAATCCAAGTCAATTAGTTGTTGGCCAAACAATTGTTATTCCGATTACAGGAAGATATCACTGGGTTGCACGTGGGGAAACATTATATAGTATTAGCAGACTATATAATATATCCTTAAATGAATTAATACGAATCAACAGGATATCTAATCCTAACCAAATTCCAATTGGTTTGCGATTATATATTCCTCAACTACCTCGGACTTCTGTAGACGTCAATGCTTATATTGACCCTAGAATGACTGGAACGGCATCGCCACAAATTGTAAACGAAGTCGGAGAACATTTAACATTCCTGGCGATTTTTAGCTATGCGGTTAACCGTAACGGTACGTTGACTCCTGTTACAGATCAACCGTCTATTAATTCAGCTTACGGAGATCGTGTTGTTCCCTTAATGGTTTTGACTAACTTTGAAGCAGGTACGTTTAGTCAAGAACTAGCAACAACTGTGTTAACAGATTCTAATTTACAGGACAGAATAATGGATGAAAAAGGTTATCGTGGACTAGATTTTGATTTTGAATATTTAGGGAGAGAAAATAGAGAGCGGTACAATGCATTTCTAAGGAAGGCTAGAACTAGATTAAAAGAAAAAGGATATTTTATCTCGTCTGCCCTCGCTCCAAAGTTGAGTGATGAGCAGAAAGGGGTATTATATGAAGGACATGATTACGCCGCACACGGGACGATTGTGGACTTCATTTTCTTCATGACGTATGAATGGGGCTGGTCCGGCGGTCCTCCGATGGCTGTTTCACCAATTAATCAGGTACGCAAAGTGATGGAGTATGCACTCTCAGAGGTACCTAGTAACAAAATCATGATGGGTATTCCTCTTTACGGATATGATTGGACTCTTCCATATGTTCCTGGAGGAAGATGGGCAAAATCAATTAGTCCGCAAGATGCTATTCAATTAGCTGTACGCTATAAACAAAATATTCAGTATGATCCCATATCTCAGGCTCCATTTTTTCACTATACAGACGAGAATGGGGCGAGACATGAAGTTTGGTTTGAGGACGCAAGAAGCATCCAAGCGAAATTTAATCTTGTAAAGGAATTAGGCTTAAGAGGATTTTTTTATTGGGTATTGGGCAGGGACTTTCCACAAAACTGGCTGCTCATTGAAGATAATTTTAACGTAAATAAACGGGTGTAAAATAGAAATTAGGAGTTGCTATACTCAAGCAACTCCTTTCTTAGTGGACAAACGGGGGGATAGTTAATAAGAAAGGGGTACTATTAGTGTATTATTAGTCCATAGTCAAGCTGCAAAGGGGGGCAAGAAAATGAAGCAATATTACTTCATAATGGTTTTGCTTATTATGGTAAATGCTACTTTTCTTCTGAATGCATATAATTTTCCAGCTAATTTCATTTATATTTTCTTCGTTATCCTTTTTGCTTTCGGTTTGATTTATTCGATTAAATCGATAAATAAAAATCGAGTGCTTTCAATAATATCGATTATATTAATGCTATAAGTTTATTTATAAGTTTTTGGGTTATGTTTGCTATATATTTAATGGGACCTCCAGCATAATTTTTAAACTGACGGGTGCTTGTGCGGCTGAGCATAGGTCGTATCATATAGCGTGTGGGATTCCATTCTAGTAGGAACTAGCCATTCACTCGTAGCGAGTCTTGGAGGGCTAAAGGTAACTTTAGTCTTTAAGCCTAGACAGTTAGGTGCAGTAGCCGTCAAGGCTGGGAATCTTATGGAGTGATAGTCTCCTGTCATCAATTGACCGATTCGGATGACTAGTGCAATGCATGGGGAGGTAACGAGCTCGTTCTGCTTGGAAGTAAAAGTCACGGCGGACTATTCTACACATATAGAATAAGATCCCTTTTTGGTAGTAATATCAGTATTGATTATTAACTCCTTTTCTTTATATAAATTTATGTAATAGAAAAAGTGTCTGGGCGACAAGCAGTGCCATTCTGATTTTATATAGAAGGACACTCCAATTTTAATAGGAGTATTTAGTAAAAAAGGACAACTGAAAATATCTGGTTTATGCCTTTATAGGTGCCAGGGACAAAAAAACAGAGCTGGAAGCTTGGTGCCTGCCACCATTTATCCATCACTGTTTAATCTTTTTTTCTGATTTTTATGCCTAACCTATCATTGATTTATTTTTCTTATATTGAAATTATCGTTTAGTAATGTCCAGTTCGACAGGTATGGGTACCCTAGTGCCCAGTAGCTGATTCCGCGGAGGTTAAATTCTTTAGCCAGGTCGAATTTTGCTTGAGCGCTTCGTGCGTCTTCGAACCAAACTTCGTGACCACGGCCTTGTGCATCTACGTAACGGAAAAATGGTGATTGTGCCACGGTATCATATTGAATGGTGGCGCCATATTTTACAGCACGGGCAACCGCTTCCTGGGTACTAAAAGTTTCAGCCTCTTGACCTTTAACATGAGGCAGAAGCCAATCCCTTGCATAAATTTGAAAACCTAAAAAGATCTTTTCTGCTGGCATAACAGACCGTGCATACTCTACGACACGTCTCATTTGATTAATCGGTGAGATAGCTTGAGGCGGTCCAAGCCGGTATCCCCATTCATAGGTCATCAGCACCACGAAATCGGCAATTCTTCCGTGTGCTTCATAATCATGTGATTCATATAGAAGACCAGCCTGAGTAGCACTAAGCTTCGGTGCTAGTGCAGTCGAGACAAAGTAACCCCTAGGATGCAGACGGTCCACTGTTAGCTGAAGAAATTGATTATAATTCTCACGATCTGCCGGTAAAACATTTTCAAAATCGATGTTAACACCTTTATATCCCTTTGCCTCCATTATCTGAAGAATATTGGTTAGGATTTTTCCACGTAACTCTGGACTAGATAGTAAGGTATGGGCAACATTGGAACCAGCGGATCCTGTTGTAAAGTTGGTAATAGACATCATTGGTACCACATTTTTAGCTCGTGCAGCAGCAATCATTAAATTGTCACTCACCGGTTGCAAATCCCCATTTTCGTTAATGAGGTAAGCAAAAGGACTAAGATACGTAAGAAAATCACCAAGTTCCTGTATGGTTTGTGCTCCTGACGCATCAGCTTGATACGAATAAGCATTTACTTCTATGTTTGGTTTCCTACGAGGAATTCTTAACTGTAAACCAGGATAAATCAGATTTGGATCTTGAATATTATTTTCATGAATAATGGCCTGTATCGTTACTCCATACCGATTCGCAATAAACCATAGTGCCTCTCCAGGTTGGACCACGTGGATTCTTGGCGGAATTACTAGTTTCATCCCCGGATTTAAAACATTCGGATCCGTTAATTGGTTCGCCTGAACAATTGAATTGATCGACACACCATATTGCTGGGAAATCGACCATAACGTTTCTCCGCTTCTAACGATATGTGTTTTGCCAGGTACAGGAATCACTAATGATTGACCAATCAACAGCCGGTTCGGATTTTCCAGTCCATTTACTTGAATAATTCCATTCAGATTCACATTGTAACGCTGGGCAATTTGCCAAAGAGTCTCTCCGCTACGAACAACATGTATAAGCAAAAGCATCTCCTCCAACAAAACTTCAATAATGTACTATATGTTGGGAAGTGCCGTAGTGATATTAGTCTAGGTTAATTATTTGGCTATAGGAAGTTCATTTTTATTTGTTTTTTTTACGGGTTACTGCGAAATTCTTGAAATCGCAGAAGCCTATTCATTTTTCCGAATTGAAACTAAAGTAAATAACGAGACGTTAAAAAGGAATAACTTTAAATAAAAAAGATAAACTCATTTATTAATATCAATATTATTTTTATATTAAATTTAATGTTTAAAGTATCTCCTTCGGTAAATAAACAATGTATTTGAGAATCAACAGATAATATTTATACGAAACTATATTTTGGATTCCTTGGAGGTCAAAATTATGAAAAGGATTACTCTGGTTGTATTTTCTTCCCTTCTCCTTTCTATTGGACTGAACGGCTGCCAACAGGAAATCTCAGACGACCATTTAAGTGAAAACAAGCAAAATATAAATATAAAGGAAAAGCAAAGTAACAAATATAAGGAGTTAGATGTCAGGGAATCTGTCTGGAATCAACTAACAGAAAAGGAAAAAGAACATATTCGAGGAATGTGGGAAGATGCAAGTGTTCAGAAAATAATCCTTCGAGACACAATGGGAATCATAAAAGACAAAACATTTATTGGAAAAGAAGTTTTTATTGTAGATTATCCTTCGAACGATAACCCCACTTTGGGTGGAATTACTGCTTTTGCAGATATAAGATCCCATCAAATAATTGGATTTGGTTATAAAGAGTAATAATAAATAATTTTACTTTACTGTTTTTTAGCTTTATGAACGGATGCAATGCCTAACAAAGGCATTGCTTTTTTATTTGACTTACGGTCGAATAGTTGAACAAGGATTTACGGATATAATATTAAAATTGAATAAAAGTCAGGAGTGTAAATAACGATATGGATAAAAAATTTTTTATAACCATACTTTTAACATATATTACTTTAGACATAATGAAAGATATACAAGTATCGAATATATGGATAATTAACCAGTTAATCGAATTAATTGTCTGTTTCGCAGTTTTTTTATATTTGCTTTTATTTGGAGCTTTTTCACTAAAGAAAAATTTTAAATCCTCTTTAATGGGGTAACCCTTTTAAAAAGTAGAATGGTTTTGGTAGTATGAAAAAGTCACCAAATAAAATATAACAGCAATTTTGGGGGTTCGAATGTGGAACGTTATTGTATTAAAGGAGCAATTTACGGCTTATTGATAAGCTTTGCGTTATCTATTTGGTTTGTTCCATATAAATCCATTGAATATGACGGTGATACACTTATAACCGAGGTTATCAATACTACTGAATACGTTGTTAGGATATTAAGATACAGTGTTTTAGGATCTGTAATTGGAGCAGCATTGGTTTATATTCAGAAAAAATTTAAATAAAGAGTTTAGCATTAAGTTGAAGTTTTTTGTTTATATCAACCCTTTTTTTGTTGCTGAAATTATATTAATTCCAGAGAGGTTTGTGTATTTGATTGAATTATTCCAAGAAGAAACTCCTACTTTTTCTTGCTATGGTTTGTTGTGTGCTTTTAACAGGGTTTGATAAATCTGAAGAAAATCAAATATATTCTGTTGTTTATTCCATGATTACTGCAATAAATAAAAAAGATGCGGAAGGTTATATTCAGACCTTAGACGATTATTTCATCAAATCGACTTATGATGATAAGGAGTTCATAAGGAAAAATATTGACGAATTTGGTTATGTAGATTTGTTGGAGTTTAAAGTTTTATCCATAAATACGTATACTTCCTATGCCAATTACAAGTTGAAACATACTAATAAAAATAAAGAGCAGACAACCTTTTTTGGTAAAATGATTCTGGTACGGTCAGAAGAGGGTTGGAAAATTTATTATGTATCAGAGGAAGAATTAAAAATTGAGGAATAAATAATAATGTTGAGCAAGGACGGAAAATAAAATTGAAATCCTTTACAAATACAAAATAAACGGTTATCAAAAGGAAATTTACCTTGTGGTAACCGTTTTTTTGAATCCATTTTGCCATAACTAGTAAATGTGTTATTAGGGAATGGTTAATTTTTGCCCCACATAAAGATAAGAATTGGTACTCATATTGTTCAATTTGGCAAGAGCAGCAACACTAACTCCAAATTTTTGTGCGATTTTCCACAAAGAATCACCTGATTGCACCGTATAGTTTCTTCCCTGACTTTTGGCAGGTATGATTAACTCTTGTCCCACCCATAATGCACCGGTCGGATTAATATTGTTCGCACTTGCAATGGAATTGATGGTTGTGCCGTATTTTTGGGCAATCGACCACAATGATTCTCCATTCTTTACCGTATGGACTAACTGCCCACTAAACCGAATTCGTGTCCAATCAAACAACTTCCCGGGATCTGTCTTCCTTCCGGGTGCGTACTCGTCATGGCCTACAATATGTTGTCTGTCTCTTTTAATAAAGGGATGACGTCCAATGATATCATCTAATAAGAGATTTAAAGAACGGTACTGTGCTTCCGTGTATCCAATATTATAAGGGGCTATAGACTGATATGTCTGAGCTGACATTACTGGTAACATCTCATCCTGAGTTCCAATGGCTAATAATTCAATCCCAATGGAATACTCATTTAATCGGTTTTTATACGCAGGAAACCCGGGCAAATCCCCTTTCCCCGCATGATATGCCACGCGATTTTCATCTACCAATCTGTAAACCTCCCCACTTCTCCCAATCAAATAATGTGAGGAGACACCGTTGTTAATAAAAATACGATACACATCCTGCACATTGTAGGGATCATATGGTTTACTTACAGCGTTTGAAATAAAGTGTATGACTACATGCGTTATAGGCTGTGTCCTAGGCTTTGAATTTTGTAGTGGAAGGTAATAATTACGAATGGGAACATTCCGGTCATCAGCAAAGGGTATGGATAATATCTTGCCAGGATTAATCATGCTTGGATTTTGAATATTGTTCCTGAGGATGATTTCTTGAACCGTCGTACTGTATCTTTGGGCAATTTGCCATAAGTTTTCACCTAGCTGTACGACATGAATTTGCATAAAATATCCCCCCGATCTTCATTTTTACCATCATATTCTCGGTAAAAGGATTATGTCTCATATTGAAATTTAAACTTGAATATGGAAGTAAACACTAGGATATTCTGATGGCTTTTTCCAAAAAATATAAGATGTTAAAGAGCATTTTCTATAGAAAGGAAATTAAAAATGAACAAAACCATTATTGTTATCTTAAGTTTGTTCTTAATATTGTTCGTAAATATTTCTCCAGCTCTTGCTGTTAATAACCCTAGGAATACGTATGAAATTCGGTCAGGGGATACTCTTTGGAAAATTGCCCAAACCTATGGGATCACTATAAATGACCTTAATTCGATAAATGGATTACAATCTGATTTATTAGTAGTTGGCCAGAAATTACGAGTTCCAATTATGTATCAGGTTGTGGCAGGGGATACCTTATGGAAACTTGCACAATCATTTAATTCATCGGTTCCATTAATTAGGACGGCAAACGGACTTACCTCTAATGTCATATATGTAGGGCAAAAATTAAAGATCATTCCCACAAAACTGACGATGGATGGGCAATTTGTGCTCATGACAAGGGATCAATTTAGGGATTGGCTGTTTAACCAAAAATTCACAAGAAAAATAACGTATTTCCAAGAACATCACACATGGTGGCCGTCATACAGTGACTTTAACGGTTCAAATCATTTTGCATGGATGTATAAAATGAAGGATCTTCATGTTAAAGAGATGGGATGGTCAGATATAAGCCAGCAATTAACCGTATTCCCTGATGGAAAAGTAGTTCTGGGCAGACCATTTAACACCCCTCCTCAAGGTTCGTTTGGGCTATTAAATAAAGCTGTAATGCCATCGATTGAAGCTGAAGCATTGGCTATTGAAAATGTCGGGAATTTTGATGAGGGACATGATCAAATGACTCCAGAACAAAGAGAAACCATCATCACGGTTGCTGCTTTACTAAGTATCAAATTTGGATTAACCCCTTCCGTTGATACCATCCAATACCATCATTGGTGGGATATGAACACAGGTGAAAGAGTATTAGATAAAAGTGAGGGACATGCTGTCAAAACTTGCCCAGGAACCGGATTTTTTGGAGGTAATAGTACAACAGATGCTAAAAATGATTTTTATCCTCTTGTGAGAAATAAAATGCAAGAAATCTTATCTACTATGTAGATGATAAAAAAAGGCGATTGTTCAATGAGCAGTCGCTTTTTCATTAATATTGGGGTAATAAAAGTATGATTTGGAAGATTTTCGTTTTAGGGTCATGAACCAAAGTGTCAGATACATTAAATCATAATTATTCAAGAACGAACTATTTACATTAAAATATAAGGATTTGGTGGAAATATTGGCATCTTTAATAGGGTTAATGCTCATATTATGGGGGATAATTATACTTTTTTCCTCTTTAGGGGTACGGAAACGATTCGCAGATTGAGGGGTCACTTTAGAAAATAATGGAATTATCAACTAGACCTATCAAAAGATAGGTTTTTATTTTATCCTAAAAATATGATTGTCAAAAAATTAAGAAATAAAGAAGGGATATAAATTGCCAAGTATTCAGGATACCATTTACCCTAGATTTAAGAGTAATCTAACGGAAAAGAACTTGGAAGAAGTATATACCCCAAAAATGAATGAAATAGAATGGGCAGAGGCTAAATCTAAAGGAATCTTACAGCAATTAGCATTACTAGTATTAATTAAAACCGTGCAAAATCTTGGATTTATTATCCGTGTTGTTGATATTCCGGAAGTGATTGTGATACATATTGAGAAAAAAAACGCGCTTACCTATGCCTACCAAAGAAGAGTGGAAAATGTATAGTGAAACGAGAACAGCCAAACGGCATTTTCGCCTTATTCGAGATTATCTTCAGTTACGACCGTTTAATCATGAAGCCAATCAAATTTTGATTGATACAATGAGTAAACTCGCATTTAGTAAAGATGATCCGGCGGACTTAGTCAATGCTGTTATTGAAGAATTAATACGGAAACGATACGAATTACCTGTTTATATTACCTTAAAGGATGCAGCTAATGAAGTTCGAAATAAATCATATCGTGCCATTTATCATCGTGAGCTGGGAAGAGTGATAAGAACCATGTTTCTGTTAAAATATATGGCTGACGAAGAACTGAGAGGTACCATTCAAGCAGCCACTAACAAAAGTGAAGCCTTTAATGGGTTTACCAAGTGGATCTTCTTTTGTGGCGAAGGAATTATCGCTGAAAATGACCGGGAAAAACAACGTAAAGTTATTAAATATAACCATCTTGTGGCCAATTGTCTCATTTTTTATAATGTGTTCTCTTTATCTCGTATTCTTCATGACTACATGCAAGATGGAAATGAATATGATGAAGAGTTGATTTCCTATTTAAGCCCTTATGTTACGGCACATGTCAATCGGTTTGGCAAATATCGTATTGATCTAAACCGTAAACCACCAAAACTTCCATTTGAGGTTCCTGTTGCAAGAGAAATAAGTGTGTCCTTAACAAAATGAAGGAGTGTTCTAAATGTTAGATATTGACAAGATTCGCTGGATGATGAACCGAAGAGATTCAGGATGGAGGGAAGAAGACTCATGGGAGATTTATCTTTTGAGAGAGCTAGTGGTGATTTCAAGGTAAAACTTCTTCTTTCAATTAAGATTACACAAATAGTGGTAAATCATTTACTTTTCTACCATTATTTCCTCTATATCCAGTATTTAAAAAAGGGAGTAGAATTATGTCGACTATTCCGGATAGTACAAAAGTTTGAGAGAGGAAGAAACATATTTCATGTCCTCATCATTTCGGTCTTTCTGTCGTTATTTTGCAATCATCATCTCATTTTGCTTGATTTTCAGTTTAGTAGGGCCAAATTTTACGAAGGCAGCGCCAGGTGTGACCGGCAGGACCCCTAAGAAACAAACTGTAAAAGCAGATATAGGTGATATCCCGAATAAGCTCCCTAAAAACAAACTGGAATTAACAAGTAAGCGAACCAAGTATTCGACTCGTTATCTTCATCCTGATGGGAGCTTTTCAGAAGATATCTTCTTAGATCCTCAGTTTTATCAAGATCCTTCCGATAAGAAATGGAAAAAGATTGATAATACCCTAAAAGTAAGTAAGACAAAAGCTGGGAAATTAGAAAACACGGCCAATGAGGTAAAGACTTGGTTAGCTGATCAAGCTGGAACAGGCGATTTAGCGTCTATTGAAAAAGACGGGAAAAGTGTTTCCTTTGTTCCTGTTCAAGCGAAAAGTGTAAAGGGTAGTATCAAAGGAAACGAAATCACTTATCCAGAAATCTATACAGATACCGATGTGCGTTATCGTATAGAAGGGGATATGTTAAAAGAAGATCTTATCCTGCAACAATATCACCAAAACACCTTTACTTTTGAATTGAAGGCCGATGGGGTTAAACCTGTGGTTGGGAAAGATGGGACTATTAGCTTTACAGATTCAAAAGGTAACAAAGTTTGGTATTTTAAAAACCTATTTATGACAGATGCCAATGGCAAGTATTCAGACAAGGTTAACCTCAAGCTTCATGAAGAAAAAGGAAAAACCTATGTTGATGTTGTAGCGGACGAAAATTTCTTGAAAGATCCTAAAACTAAATATCCAGTTACAATAGATCCATCCATAGATACCTGGGATGTGCAACATGATAATTTCATCTCGACGGGCTATCCCGATTCGTACGCTTTTAGTCCAACGTATATGATGACTGGATACCACAGTGTCAATGGAACAACACGCTCACTCGTCCAATTTTATTTACCAAGTATTCCGAGTGATAGTATCATTCAAAGTGCCAATTTTAATGCGTATCAAACGAAAACAGATGCAACGAATAGTACGATTGATTTATATCGCATCACAAGTAATTGGAATGGTATGTCACATGGAACACACAGCCGTCCATTAGCAACCAGCGGGATTCGACAATAACCAATAATGCGACAAATGCGTATTGGCAATGGGATATCACAGCTCTTGTCAAAGACTGGTACTTCGGTAATCAGGCGAATTATGGTTTCATGTTAAAACAACAAAACGAAGCGACTTCGCCCTACCGGTCGTTTAATACCGTCAACAGTGGAAACAATACGCCTAGATTAACCATTAACTATACGGTTGATCCAATTGGTATAGAAGATTATTGGGGCCTTACAAAGGATGGCGTAAATCCTGCTAATGGAAACTTAGTTTATCAAAAAAATGATTTATCAATTCCAGGACGTGGCGTACCAGTCAGTATGACTCGTACGTATAACAATCGAAAATCCGATGTTGCCGGAATGTTTGGATATGGATGGACTAGTAATGTCGAAAAGAGACTTGTGGATGGTGGAACTGGCCCCATTACGCTGATCGATGAAGACAATACACAACATATCTTTGGACAAAAGATTGGTGGAGGCTATGTAGCTGCTGGAGGAGATTATTTAACGCTCGTGAAAAACGGAGATGGAACCTATACCATCACGCAAACGGACGGAACAAAAGAGAACTATAATACGAGTGGAAAGTTGTCCTCCATTGTCGATACCAATGGAAATACGACGACGTTCACTTATAATGGAAGCGGAAAATTAACAACGATAAAGGATGCGTCCTTAAGAAGTACAACCTTGACGTATGGGACCAATGGGTATGTTTCTAGCATGACCGATCCAGCAAATCATACCATCAATTATGGATTTGATGGATCTGGTAATTTAACAACTGTTACGGATGCAGCTGGAAAAATCACCACATTATCCTATGATTCTAATCATGCACTGACAGGCATTAAGGATGCACGTAACATCACAACAACGATTAGTTACGATACAGCCAATAGGGTTAAGACTATTAGTAAACCCATTACTATCAATGGGACCTTGCAAACGAGCACAACAACTTACTCCTACGACACGACGAATCTCGTGACGTCTGTGACGGATGGGGAAGGAAAGCGAATTGACTACACTTATACGGCAAATGGCAATGTGGCTCAGGTGACAGAAAATCCATTGGATTCTGCAAACAAAGCCATTACTACGTATACGTATGACAATAATAACAACCTTACCCAAGTTCAAGATCCAAACACCAATAAAACGGGTGGCACGAGTAAGTATATTTATACGTACGATGGGAATGGAAACATTACAGCGGTACAGGTCCCAGGTGGTCAAACTGGCTATAACACGTACGATAGTCAAAACAATCTAACGAAAGAACAAGATTTTAATAGTAATATCACTTCATCCGACTATGATTCAAATAATAATCAAACCGAATCGACTGATGCCAATGTTCAAACATCAGCAAGCAGATATGCTGCAAATGGAAATATGCAATATGATACAAAACCAATGTCTGTTGCAGATAATAAATTGGCAAATTCTAGTTTTGAACTTGATAACAATACGGATAACTGGCCGGATAACTGGACGAAAGCAACCGAAACTGGGAAAACAGCTACGTTTGCTTGGTCAACCACATCCAAATATGGTGGTAAGAGTGTTAGTATCTCTAATCCTACCGGGTGGGCAATTGTTCAATCGGATAAGGCTCCTTACGTAACAGGTGATAAATATATTGTTAGCGGGTATGTAAAAACGTCCGGAACAACAGGTACCTCCGTTGTCAAAGTAGAATTTTTGGATTCAACAGGGGGATGGATTAGTGAAAAACAAGCTTATACATTAAAAGGAACGCAAGACTGGACTCGTATTCAAGCGGTGATTGACAGCGTACCAGCGAATACTGCATCTATTCGAGTGTCTGTTGGGCTTAGCGCAGGATCTGGTACTGCATATTTCGATGGTGTTCAATTGGAAAAAGGAACAACGCTTTCTGCTTATAACTTTGTAGATAATTCAAGCTTTGAACGCAATTCAGGTTTAAACAGTATTCCGGATAACTGGACAACTAGTGGGAACTTGTCTTCCACAAATGATGGAATCGATAAAAACGTAAATTCAGGTGATGACAAGGTTTACACTGGGACGTATGCATTTAAACTTACTGGTGAAAAGACGAAAAACAAATATATCAAACAACATATTAATCTTTCCGGTGATGAGAACACCCCATTGACACTATCCGGTTGGTCTAAACAAATAGGGGCTGACGCCAACGGTGGAAATTATGTTCTTCAAGTCCAACTCAATTATGCCGATAACTCTGTAGGGACTTTTGCGAATGATTTCAGCAAAACATCAGAAGACTGGCAGCATGTCGCAGCAAAGATAAAACCGGCTAATGCCTTTAATTCTATAGACGTGTTATATCTATATTATGATCAATTAGGAACAGCCTGGTTTGATGCCATGCGTTTAGAAGTAGGAAATTCGTTTACTTTTAACACGTATGACGCTGGTGGAAACTATCTCACCAATGTTGATAATTCAGCAAGCAGTATTTCCTACTCCTATGATGGTGTCGGAAATCAAACAAGTATGACGGATGGAAAAGGAAAGAACACTTCTTTTGCTTACGATCAGTTAAATAGGTTAACGAAAGTAACTGACGCTAACTTAGGAGATACTTCCTATGGTTATGACGGAGTGGGGAATCAAACTTCGGTAACAGATGCAAACAATCATGTAACCAATTATAGTTATAACGAGTGGAATTTGATTTCTAGTATCACAAACCCGTTAAATCAAGTCACTCAATTTGGGTATGACAAGAACGGAAACAGTACAAAGGTAACCTTCCCTAAAGGAGATTCCGTTTCCTATACCTATAATGGCTTGAATCGGATGGATACCATTTCCAACAATGGAGTAAAGAAATGGGATTTAGCCTATGACGCGAATGGAAACCTAACTTCTGCAACCGATTCAGGTGGAAAGTCCACGACTTACACATACGATAAAAATAATCGTGTAACTAAGATGGCTGAAGGCGCGTCAAACAAAATTGATTATGTGAACGATGATAATGGGAATCCTACTTCGTTAACGGTAACAGCAGGAGCAACATCCATTTCCACAGGATATACGTTAGATTCACAGGATCAAGTAACTGCTCTTTCTCGAAAAGGAGCGAACCAAGCGAAGTTCGTTTATGATGAACAGGGAAATGTCATCTCTGTGAATCGTTCAAATGGCACTTATACGTCATATGAATATGACGATGCTAATCGCTTGAAATCTGTAAAGAACTATAACAATGCCGGTTCTTTGTTAGATTCATACAGCTATACGTATGATGCGAACGGCAACCGAACTAGTGTAGTAACAAGTTCAGGTACCATTTCGTACCAATATGATGCATTAAACCAATTAACACAAGAAACCCTATTAGACGGTACAACTATTGCATATGAATATGATGCAGTAGGAAATCGTACAAAGAAAACAGTGACCCAAGGTCAAACAAACACAACAACAAATTATACGTATGATGTTGCCAATGAGCTGACAGCTGTCAATGGCCAAGCATATACGTACGATGCGAATGGTAATTTGACTAGCAATGGTACGAATACCTTCATCTATGATGTTGAAAATCATTTGATTCAAGTGAAGAAATCGGATGGTACGAGCTTAGCTACCTTTACGTACGATCAAGATGGTAAGCGAACTAGTATGACCACTTCAAGTGGAACAACTAATTTCCATTACAGTGGAGATAAAGTGATATATGAAACAGATTCAAATAATAATATTGTCGCTGATTATACTTGGGATGATCAAGGAAATCCAGTAACGATGACTAAGGATACGGCAACATACTATTATCATGTGAATGGTCATGGAGATGTAACATCATTAACTGATGCGAGTGGTAATATCGTTGCACAGTATCAGTATGACGCTTGGGGTAACATTACTAGTTCGACAGGATCAATGAAAGATGCTAACCCTTATCGTTATGCTGGTTATCGTTATGACAATGAAACTGGATTGTACTATCTCATGGCTCGTTATTATGACCCTAATGTGGGCCGGTTTATCACAAGGGATTCGTTCAATGGATCTCCGAATAAACCATTGAGTTTAAATCAATATACGTACACTGAGAATAATCCAGTAATTATGGTTGATCCAGGAGGGCATTTCCCATACAAATTAACAGCAGGATGGATCGCCTTCGGCTTAGCGGTTGCAGCACTATTAGGGGCTCCGGTCTGGGTAGGTGCAACTTCTACTATTTTGAGATTTGCTATATTGGGTTACGATTTATATTATGTAATTCGACATAAATATTCATTTAGAAAATCAGTAAGTTATATTGGTTTAGATATTTGGAATGCCGGGGGTAAAGTAAAAGGCCTTGAACACCTTGTTACGTTTGGAATTGGACATGCTTCTTTGATTATAGATTCAGTGAAATATTGGTTAAAAAAATTTCATGTTCAATAAGCCAAATTCAAGTGAATGATGGAGGGAATTAAACTGGATAGGATTTTTATGATTTATTTGGGATATTTAATGATTGGTTGGATAGTATGGATGATACTGTATTTTAGAGTAAAGAAGAAAGGGAAAAACGTTAAGAAAAAACTTATTCGAATAACTGCAATTCAAGGAGCATTAGCCGGTTTAGTTTTATCCATCATTTCACAAGCAACAATATTAGTTTCTTTATTAATTATTATCTCATTCGGATTTATAGGGTATACAGCAATGACGTCATCCTTTAGAATTCGTGAAACTCTTGGAAAAAAAGATTAATAAATACATTGAAACTGTCTCAAGTGATTTTGAGGCAGTTTTGCTCTTTTATTAAATCATGAATGTTAATATTGTAGAAATACTTTCTAAGATGTTGAAAATCATTTGATTCAAGTAAAGAAATCGGATGGTAAGAGAACTAGTATGACAACATCAAGTGGAACAACTAATTTCCATTACAATGGAGATAAAGTAATAAAACGGATTCCAATAATAATATTGTTGCTGATTATACTTGGGACACAATCAAGGGAATCCAGTTACGATGACCAAGGGTTATTATGAGTGGTGGGGTTACGACATGGATGGAACAAGAGGAGACACCGATAGCAGCAAACGTTGTAACATGTGTTTTCTATCTATAAATATGGAAAAACTTTATTTAAAATTATTGGAGCATCCTTATTACAAGGTCTTTTCCTGTTTTTATGGTCATTATTACTGATAATACCTGGTATTATAAAAAGTTTATCTTACTCCCAAACATTTTTCTTATTGCGCGATCATTCTGAATATACAATGTTTGAAGCAATAACTGAAAGCAGAAAAATGATGAATGGGTATAAGTGGAAATATTTTTTGTTAGGACTAAGTTTTATTGGTTGGGGTATTCTTTGTTTGTTTACATTAGGAATTGGGTTTTTGTGGTTGGTTCCTTATGTCTCCACAGCTATGGCTACGTTTTATAATCAAATTGTATTTAGTCAGGATGAAAATGACACAAGTGATAAAACAATAATTCTTTAGAGTGGATGAGATGGTCACTCAAATGAGTATTTTAATTTAAGAGTAAGATAATTATTTATGGACTGATAGGTTTTTACCAATGATAAAGTAGTTGGTCGAAATTAATAGTTCTTGTGCCTTACAGGTTTATAAAAATCAGACAGGAACAGCCTGGTTTGACGCAATGCGTCTCGAAATTGGAGCATCGATCACTTCCAATACGTATGATACGGGTGGAAACTATGTAACTGGTATCAAAGATCCTCTTGGAAATTCGGTTTCTTATAGTTTTGATCAGGTTGGCAATCAGAAAAGTATAACTGATGGGAAAAAACAAATAACATCATTTGATTATGACTCCCGTAATTTATTAACAAAAGTAACCGATGCAAAATTGGGTGTTACTTCTTACGGTTATGACGGAAATGGAAATCGTACGACTGTCACAGATGCAAAAGGGAATTTGACGAAGTATGATTATAACGAGTTTAATCTCGTATCGAAAATCACAAACCCATTAAATCAATTCACACAATTTGAGTACAACAAAAATGGCAAACAAAATAAGCTAGTTTATCCAAAAGGGGACGTCCTCACTAGCACATTTAATGCCCTGAACCGTTTAAACGGCACCTATGTCAACGGAGTAAAGAAATGGGATTACGGTTATGATGCGAATGGGTATCTGACTTCCGTAACGGATGCATCAGGAAAACAAAGCGCATATACCTACGATAATAACAATCGATTGACTAAAGAAACCCAAGGTTCTTTTTCAACGGATTATGGCTATGACTCAAATAGTAATCTCACTTCTGTAAAAGTTACAGCAGGAGCACCGAGTGTTTCAACTGAATTGGCTTATAATAAGTTAAACCAATTAATTGCGATATCAAGAAATGGTTCGAACCGGGCGAAGTTTGTTTACGACGAAAGTGGGAATGTTACTTCTGTCAAACGTGCAAATAATTCCTATACTTCACTACAGTTCGATGATAGTAATCGCCTAAATGAATTAAAAAATTATAAAAACACCGGGGACGTATTGGATTCTTACAAATACAACTATGACCCTAACGGGAACCAGACAAGTATTGTAACAGATAAAGGCACCGTTTCCTATGAGTATGATTCTCTCAACCAGTTAACGAAAGAGACTTTAACGGATGGGACAACCATTGTCTATGAATATGATGCAATTGGAAACCGTACTAAGAAAACTGTCACCAAAGGTACAACTACTACAATAACAGCTTATAAGTATAATGCTGGAAACCAGTTAACTAATGTCGATAGTCAGGCCTATACGTATGATTTAAATGGGAACCTTACCAATGACGGTGATAAAACGTACATTTATAATGAGGAGAACCAGTTGATTGAGGTGAAAGATCAAAGCGGGAGTTCCTTATCGAAGTTTACTTATGATCATGAAGGTAAAAGAACAAGTATGACCACATCTGCTGGAACAACAAACTACTATTATAATGGTGATAAGGTTATTGCTGAGACTGATCTCAGCAATAATATTACTGCAGAATTTTCTTGGGATGATCAAGGTCACCCGATAACTATGGTAAAGGATGGTAAAACGTACTATTATCATTTGAATGGGCATGGGGATGTTACTGCTTTAACAGATGAAAATGGAAATGTAGTTGCCCAATACGAGTACGATGCTTGGGGGAAAATTACTTCTTCAACAGGATCAATGAAGGATACTAACCCTTATCGGTAGGTTGGTTATCATTATGATCAGGAAACAGGGTTATATTATTTATTAGCTAGATATTACAATTCTAATACTGGTGTGTTTTTATCTCCTGACCCAGACCCGGGGAACGAAATTAAACCATTAACTCAAAATGGGTTTAACTATGTAAGTAACAACCCGGTAATGTTATATGATCCTGATGGTAATTATGCAATTCCTGTAGAAGGGGGTACATGTTATACATGTAGAGCGATATCGAAAAAATATAACATTAAACTCAAGGTATATAAACAAATAATGCCGTGGGGTGTTGGTTCTCTTAAAACTCAAGTCATCGGTACAACTTTACCACTTACTAATAAACAGGCAACAGATTTGGCAAAGTATTTAGGTTTTAGATTAGAAAGGGGAGTAAAAGTTCATGGTGAATTAGTTTTTACAAATGGGAAAACATTTATAACTGCTGATAATACATCTCATATAGGTGGAATATGGAAACAAGCCAAATCAATTAAAGATCTAAAAAAAGATAAGCGGATGGGTACGTATGATGCACTTCTAAATTATTTAAAAAAATAGAAAGAGGATAAAATGAAGTTTAAGTGGAGAATAACAAAATATAACCCTAAATACAGAGATCAAAATGGAATATATAATAAAGATGAGTGGACATCGATATATGATATAGGAAGTATTCATGATAATAAAAAACTAACTGTAAAAGAATATTTAGATATTGAGGATAAATATATTTTTGCAATAGAAAACATAGTAAACTGTAATAAAATTCCACATTTGACCGTGTCCGGTCTAGAAAAGTGGGAGGAACAGCTAGAAATAGAAGAATTCCCTGATTTATATAATGCGAATATGTACAATTTATATGAAAATATTTCTGAGGAGAGTTTAGTTCATCAAAAAGATGTTGGAGATTTATCTAGATTGATACTACGTAATAATTTATGGTGTAGGTTAAACCACCCAAGAATGTATCTTCATTTCGGTCATGATTTCTATATGTTTATAGGTTGTGAAATGGAATGTGTAAAATTGAGGAATAATATTCAAAGCAGTGGATTGTTTATTGAGGATTGGATTTCTCCAATAAAAGATGGATGAAAAGTATAATAAATAGTTATTATCAATGATAATTACTTGCATTTAAAAAAACGAATCTCTTCGAACAGATTTATCATTTAGAAGTACGATTTCAGAAGGTCAGCTGCAGGAGAGTTGAACCTAAAAAGAGGATTTGAAATTGCCCTCCTTAGGTAACTACCGTAAGGATTGTCGGGACTATACAGCTGAAGCTCTGGGTAAAATAGTTATCTTTTTGCCCGACTATTTTTCAAATTATTATGGAAAATTCCACGATTTAACATCAATCTTGAACGAGGAATCTAATTATGAATGTGAAAAAATTATTACTACAGTGCCTATCCCTAAAAAAAAGGGATAAAATTAGAATCTTTACTTTCGCCAGTCCTGATCTTAAAATAATTGCTGATGCAAATATTGATATCTCCCTGGGATGACGACTTTTACCGCACATTATTAGCAAATATTTTTTAAATAAATTAAAATCGTCAACTTCCAGAGAAAAATAGCCAGTCGCCTTGGGACTAGGCTAATTATTGAACATATAGAGTGATTCTAACTGTATACGTAAGGAAATCCATATAAGGGGCTGTCTTATGAGTGAATTATTCTTACTTATGGGACAGCCCCCTGTTATTTAATTTTCTTTATCTCCTGATTTAGGTTCAAGAGTTAAAAATCTTCCTAAATTGTTTATATAGGAGATGTTTTACAGCTGCTAGATAATTTAGTTTTAACTAGTCATATAATATACATTATATACGTTTAACCTCCCGAAAAGGTATGGTATACTCGTCATATAATGTTCAATTTTGATTCTATTTCATATCATATTCTAATGATTAAACTCGGCATATAAGTTAAGAGGTGAGAAATGTGATTGAGGAATATATTTCTAAAATAGAAAAAGAAGACAAATCTCCGAAAACCGTTATTTCTTATCGGAATGATATCCATAAATTTTTGGAAGATTTACATATTCAGCCGGATCAATTTGTGACAGCAACCGATGTAAGAAAATGGATCCAGGGCATGTTAAATCCACAAGAAGGAAAACCATTGGCGATTACCACCATTAATCGTCGGTTAAATGCTTTGCGTAGTTTTTATTCCTGGGCAGTTAAACAGAAAAAGCTGCAGCATAACCCGATGGAAGAAATTCAGGATATCAGATCGGCTGATGAAGACTCTGAGAAAATCATGTGGCTGACAGAAGAAGAGTTTGAAGATCTATTGAATCGTGTGAGAAAGTCACCTGTCAAAAGCAGAGGAGTGGATCCCGAAGAAAAGTACCGAAGGGATCGGGCAATTATTTATTTATTGACATACGCTGGTTTGAGGGTAGATGAACTATCAAACTTAAAGTTAACTGATCTTGACTTGGAATTAAGACGTATTCGGATAGTTGGAAAAGGACGGAAGCTTCGGACAGTGCCCATGTCTAATACTTTATGGCAGGAACTTTACGATTGGTTGATGTTTAGGGCGGAAATGTCAAACAAGAAACCCCATGTGGAAGAGTCAAACTATGTTTTTTATAGTCAGCGATCACCCAAATTTACGGTTCGTGGGATCCAGACTATGATTGAAAGTTACAGCTCTCCAAAGAAAAAATTAACCCCCCATATGTTCAGGCATACATTTTGTAAATGGATGTTGAAAGCCACAAACAATGACATTGAAAAGGTGAGAAGACTCGCGGGTCATAGTAATATTTCGACCACTGCAAGATATTTAAAAGATTCCTATAGTGATTTGGCGGATGCTGTGGAAGCGATGCCGAAATTTTAATTTTACTAGAGAACCATTTGGTTATGAATTTGGAATTTTTATTTGTTGCAACACCGAATAATCAATTTTACTTTAGTTATTTTAGGTGCACGTAAGCAGTTTTATATAAATCTATATATAATGGAAGAAAAACGTCAAAGGGGCGAAAGTTTACCGTGTATAATACAACCTGTTTCCTTGGTTTAGATATGTGGTGTGTATCTCGCAACTTGTTTTAAAGTAAGGAAACTACCCCAACAAACAAATGTTGCATTTTTTATCTTCCAGCGGTTTAACATAGCTTTAGTGAAGAGGGGGAAGTGCTTCTTGTGTTTCTCAATATAAAAAATCAAGTGTTGGGGCTAGATAGAGTACATGGGGAAGCTTGAACGCGAGTATATTTTTCTTTATTATTTGACGCAGACATCGAGCTTGTTTGACGTCGCCAATGCAACCTTTTGAAAGATGATTTAGGAAGGAAAGGAAACCATTTGCCCTGGCAAATGGTTTTTTTCGATTAATTAATTCAGTTAATATAAAAAAAGAGGCCTATTTAGATGCACCAACAGTCATCAATAATTTTAATAACTTTACCTTTGCCTCAAATGCCCCAAATTTATTATTCTATATTATAAGCAAGACAGCCTTAAGGCTGAATTTTTTCTTAAGAAATAATTTTAAGAAGAATTCATTCCTAAATAAGTGAACTGTGTTAAAACAAAGTGAACCATAATGTTCGTTTTTATTATTTATTTAATAAGGTTCTTTCCTAGAGCAACAATGATAGTTGTTGTTTTTTGATTTATGAAGGAGAAATGTTAAGAAGCGATAATGTCAATATTAAAAAATGATTGATTGGATTTATGGCATATTGCCGGTGAAAGAGCTATGGAGCCAAGTGCCATTCCCTTGGGTATTTTTCTTTTCAAATAAGGGCCTTTTAAATATATAATTGGGGAAATTTTCTATAAACGATAAGTAAAAATGAGTATAATAAGTTGATAAGCTTGAATTCATGTGATATCAAATTACATTTCAATAATTTAGAATATTTTTCTGCCAATCTGAATAATTATGGATAGATTTACATGTTTAGGGGGGATAGAATGTTACTTGGTGAAGTCCAGAGGAAAATTGAAACATACGATATCGTGCCTGACATTGGGGAACTTCCTGAAAAGAAACCAAAAACAAAAATGGAATTAACAAATAAGAGAACACGGAACTCCACCCGGTTTATCAATCCTGATGGTAGTTTTACAGAGGAAATTTACAATCAGCCAATTTTCTACCAAGATATTAGTGATAAAAAATTGAAAAGGATTGATAATACCCTAAAGAAGAGTCTTCTAGCTCCAGATAAATTTATCAACACTGCGAATGAATTTAAGTCGATATTCGCAGAAGAATCAGATATAAGCAAATTAGTTTCTGTACAAAAGCAAGGATACAATTTAGATATGCTACTAGTTGGGGCGAGAAAAGTTAAATCGGTCATTAATAATGATGAAATCAATTATCCTGATATCCTTCCACAAGTTGATTTATCTTATGTAGTGACAAATGATAAGATAAAAGAATCTCTTATTTTAAAAACACCAACGGGGCAAAGTCAATATTCCTTTGAGCTAAAAATACCAGCAAATTTAACAGAAAGTTTGTTGACGAATGGCAATATCACTATTTCCTCCCAATTTGGAGACCTACTGTGGATTCTCGAAAAGCCTAGAATGATTGATTCGAATGGGATATATTCGGATAATGCCTATTTTAATATTCGTAAAGAGGGCAATCGAACGTTTATTGATATTATCCTTGATACCAGCTATTTAAATAATCCTAGTAGAAGCTACCCTGTCACGATTGACCCTTCCTTTCAATCTACTTTATTAATTCGAGACACGTTTATTTCCAATCGCTATCCCCAATCCTCTTATTCAAGTAGTACGTATATGCATACAGGCATGACTCCATCCTACGGGGTTACTCGTTCTTTAATTCGATTTGCTCTGCCCCCACTGCCTAGTAATAGCCGAATTACAACAGCTACCTTCCAAGCATATCAAACTAACACTGGCGTATCGAATACAACTGTGGATTTGTATCGACTTAATTCATCCTGGGGAGATGCTGTAACTTGGGACACCCAGCCTTTGGCTGCAGCTACAGCAGAATCAAGTTTAGCGCCCAATACTTACAATGCGTTCTGGGTATGGTACATCACAAAATTGACACAAGATTGGTACAATGGGGTCCAATCCAATAATGGACTGATGCTAAGAAATAGGGATGAAAGCACAGCACCTTGGGCGTCCTTTACAACAAAGGAAAATACAGCGGCTTATGTACCAAAACTTTCGATTACGTATGAAGTCGATCCGGTTGGTCTTGAAGATTTTTGGCATCAAACAGAGGAGGGTGTAAATCCAAGCAACGGGAATTTAACCCTTTCAGAAACCGATTTCGTCATTCCTGGTCGTGGAACTCCACTCACGATTGAAAGAACTTACAATAGTCGAAATACCATTGAAAAAGGGTTATTTGGGTATGGATGGTCCAGTAATTTGGATGTCCGGCTCAACTACGCTGCATCGGGTCCTGTCGTCTACACGGACAGTGATGGAACCAGGCACTTCTTTGGAGAAGCAGTCGAAGGTGGTTATATAGCTCAAAGTGGGAGCTATTTAAATTTAACGAGGCAATCAGATGGAATTTTTATTCTAACACTTGAAGATAAAACAACAAACATAACCTTTAATAATAATGGGCGTATACAATCCATTACAGATCTTAATGGCAATGTCACCACGTTTACTTATAGTCTTTCAGGTCAGTTACAAAGCATAAAGGACGCTTCAAATCGGACGATAAGTATTTCCTACGGGAGCAGTGGATATATTTCTACGATCACGGTTGAAACTCGTAGTTACCAATATTTACAGGATGCTAATGGCTATTTGACGTCTTATACAAATGCGAAAAATATCACTAAAAATTATGTATATGACGTGATAGGCAGATTAACTGGCAGGAAAGATGGTCGAAGTATTACAACATCTTTCACCTACGATGCTTCAAGCAGGGTCAGTAAAGTTAGCCGCCCGATTACGATTGAAGGCACAGCTAGTGAGAGTGTTATTACATTTAGTTATGATCCTGTAAATACCTGGAGCACACGATATTCTAACATTAATCAACGAACAGACTATAGCTATGATTCATTGGGCAGGGTCAAGCAAATCATTGAAAACATTACAGACCCTGTTAATAAAAAAACGTCAATATTTAGCTTTAGCGACAATAATGTGGTCGTCCAAGTACTAGACCCAAAAAATCAATCGTACGTATATGAGTACGATGATCAAGGGAATCTAACATCCGAAAAATTACCTGAAAATCAAATGGCGTATTATACATTTGATAATCAAAACAATCTCATAACAGAGCAAGACTTCAATCAGAATAAAGAGGTGCATGATTATGATGTGAGTAATAATGAAACGGAATCGATTGATCCCTATGTTCAATCAGTTTCAAAAAGATACGATTTGGTTGGTAATCTATTATATCAAACGAATCCTATGTCGGTTTCAGATAATCTCTTGCCCAACTCAGGGTTTGAATACGGAGCTTCGTGGCCAGATTATTGGAAGCAAGGGGTTGAATATGGAAAATCCGCACAATTTGCTGGGGCAACGACTGCCAAATTTGGAACTCGTTCCATTAGCATTTCCAATCCAACCGGATGGGCAATTGTCTATCAGACGATCAAATTCAGTGTTCAGGATACGTATGTCTTCAGTGGCTATGTAAAAACCTTGGCTACGACTGGAAAAGCCTATTTAAAGGTGGAATACTTCGGTGCTTCCAACAATTTGCTGGGTCAAATAAACTCCTATGGGCTGACAGGAACGCATGATTGGACCCGTTTGCAGACGATTGTTTCCAATATTCCAACAGCTACGGAAACCATCCGTTTATCAGCCGCATTAGATGCGGGGCAGGGGACGGCTTACTTTGATGCGATTCAATTTGAAATAGGAAATGTGGTAAGTGCTTATAACCTTATTGAAAATTCCAGTTATGAAAAATTTAGCAATCCGACCGATTTGATACCCCAATACTGGTCTACAAGTGGAAATGTTACATCAGCTGATGGCCGTTATCAAAAAACGGATAGTACGGATCCAAGAGTGTATGTTGGCAATAATTCCTTCAAACTCACGGGTGAAAAAGGGAAGAATAAGTATTTGGTTCAGAGGATCCCTATTTCGGGAGATGCCAATACAAAAATGACTTTATCAGGATGGTCCTATCAGGAAGGAGCCGATCCTGCTGGTGGGGACTACGCTTTACAAGTTGGAATTAATTATACTGACGGCACAACCGATTGGAGATTTGCTAATGATTTTAGTAAAACCATGCAGGGGTGGCAGCATCTTTCCGTAGAGGTAGAACCTGCCAAAGATAAAACTTTCCAATCAATTGATGTTTACTTGTTATATTATAACCAAACTGGAGCCGCATGGTTTGATGCGATAAGACTTGAAATAGGTCCATCTCATACCTCCTTTTTTTATGATGCCGGAAAAAACTACCTTACATCAAACGAGGATCCATTAGGAAACACGGTTAATTATTCCTACGATTTTTTTGGGAATCGGACTGTGTTGATTGATGGAAACGGGAATAGAACAACTTATACGTATAATGCAGAGAATGAGCTCACCTCCGTCACGGATGCGAAAGGGTTTATTACTTCCTATCTATATGATGGGGAGGGAAATCTAACCGAGGTAACCAATGCGAAGGGGTTTAAGCAAACGTATCTATTTAACGAGATTAATCAATTATCTAAGTGGACAGATGCGCTTAATCGTTCGACCACTTTTGAAACCGATAAGTTTGGAAATCGAACAAAAGTGCGCAATCCTGATAATACAGCTGTTTCAAGCTCCTATGATATTTCTAATCGTTTAACCTCGCTTTCTTATAATGAGGTCAAACAGTTTGATTTAGAATATGATCTGAATGACAATATCACAAAAGTTACGAAAACAAACGGTCCCATCACCACCTTTACTTATGATTTGAATAACCGTTTAAAATCAGAAACAGAAGGAGTTAACTCGACTAGTTATAGCTATGATGGTAATTCCAATATCAAGGAATTATCGACTCCAGGAGGAAGTCAAACCAGCTTTATTTATAATAAATTAAATTTACTAAGGTCGATTCTAAAAAACAACTCAACCATAGCTAACTATATTTACAGCGAGAATGGGCAAGTGTTATCGATATATTTCACTAACGGTACGTACGCATCATTTGAGTATAATGGAGCAAACCAATTAGTAAGTCTCACTAATTACAACGTCAATGGCATCGTGATGGAACGCTTTTTATACACGTTTGCAACAAATGGAAATATCATGAGTGTCCAAACAACGAAAGGAACGGTGAATTATCAATATGATCAGCTAAATCAATTGACACAAGAGACTTTATTAGATGGAACGACAATTTCCCATGAATACGATTCTGTAGGAAATCGGACGAAAAAAACCGTTACGAAAGGAACTAGTTCCACCATCACGACCTATAGCTTTAATCAAGCAAATCAACTAATATCTGAAAATAATCAGTCATATCTATACGATTTAAGTGGTAACTTGGTGGATAATGGGAAAAGTATATACACTTTTAATGCGGATAATCGTTTGATTGAAGTGAAAGAAAAAGCTACAGGGAACACCGTTACTTTCAGTTACGATTATCAGGGTAGACGCAAAACAATGACCACAACGAGCGGAACAGTCACTTTTCATTATGATCAAGGAAATAATGTTATTTTTGAAACCGATCAATCAGGTGCCGTTCTTGTGGAATACACTTGGGATCATGAAAATCGACCAGTAACGATGATTAAAAATAGTCTGACCTATTACTATCATCTTAATGGACATGGTGATGTGCTTGCACTAACGGATAAGGATGGAAATATTGTGGCATCATATACTTATGATGCATGGGGGAATATCCTGTCTCAATCAGGTACACTGGCTTCATTAAATCCATACAGGTATGCCGGGTACCGGTATGATGAAGTCGCAGGGTTATACTATTTGACTTTTCGTTTCTACGATTCGAAAAATGGAAGATTTATTTCAAGGGATACCTACCGTGGATTAGAATATGAACCAAAAAATAATAATTTGTATTCATATTCTGGTAATAATCCAGTAATGTCTGTAGACCCTAGTGGTCATTTAACAATTAAGCAGTGGTTTCTGAAATATGGTGCCGGAACGGTTGGAGCTATTATTAACATAATTGTTGATTTTGCATTGAATATCTTCTGGTATAAACCTAGTATGTTGCAATGGGGGTTGTTTGCCGCAAAAGCTGTGATTGTTTCCCAAGCAGCAATAGCAGCATCATTTTATGGACCTTGGACAGCGTTAGCAATAACAACAATTGCCGCTTCAATTGCAAAGGGTATAGCAATAGGATTTGAAATATATTCATCCTATATTAAGAAAAAGTCAAAGTCAAAGAAAGAGGTCAAAAAACTTATAGCTAGAAAAACGTTTAATTACTACTTTGTGTAGGAGTAATTTCAATGTTGAAATAGTTTAAGTTTGTGAAAAATATAATGGTGGTGTTTTCTGAAAATGCAAAAATGTGTAACTTGTGGCCATCAATTTACATGGAAAGAAATACAGAGGTCTATTCGTTGGACATATAAACCTCTTGTATGCAAGGAATGTGGAACTAAGCATAATCCTACTATGAAAACAAAAGTAACAATATCTTTTATTGTAGGGATAATACTATTCCCTCTTTTACTCCTTAATCTTCCTTTCTATTTAGAATTAGTTTTAATAATTACGTTCTTTTTAATTGTCATTGCTTTCTTCCCTTATTTCGCTAAATATAGTGCTAACCGAAATGAATAAAATTAGAAAACATGATCAATTGAGTTGCGGCGCCTGACCCAAAGTGGGGAAAAGCTTTAAGCGTTAAAGTCGTGAAAATAATTATTGGGTTAGCATGAGAAATAGCCAAAGATACAAATAGCAAAAATGCGGCCGACATATGGTGCCGCATTTTAATTTCCGTTCCTGTTACCACCTTGTTATGTAGAATTATTACGTCAAAGTTGATAAGGTCAATGCCGTTCGAATGCAGGTCGGTTTTGACTTTATTTTTAGTTCAACGGTCTTGATCTGGAAAATTTATCGAAAAAAGGAATTCAGGAATTATTAGTTCTATTTAAGTTGACTAACGAGGATGTAGCTTCCAATATTTATTCTGAGCAACCTAGACTACATTAAATTTATTTGTGGTGCAATTTATTTGGTAAATCTCGTCTTTATTTGTTTACTAAACATTCTTTCTTCAACAATCAGGCTCAATTATTGAAGACTTAAATCCCAATTTTTCATTTATAACATAAAGAGATTGGGATTTTAACACTGGAATATCCTTAACATTGTAAATCCAATTTTGTTGTCGGTATTAAAATATGGAATTTTAGTAAAGAGAACCAACTAGATTAATTCAGATGGTATTATTAAAAGTACTATTTATATCTCAGTAATTAATAGTGTTCATTTAATCTCTTCTGGACTAAAAGTATTCATTTATTTTTATCTTCTTTTTCCTGAATTTCCTCAATACAAATTTCAAGTATATCCGTGATAATTCCAAATCGTTTCTTATTTCTTTGAATTTGCGATACCATATAGGCAATTGTAGTTACGATAAGCATTATTAATAAGAAATAATCAGAACTCCTCACAAGGGATATTTCAAAACTTTTTTTCAGAACATATTCTCTTAAGACCAATATTACCAATGATGAAAACATTGTCATTAATGCTGTCCAGTAAATTTGATCGGAATTTTCATTGGAAAGTTGTTTATAGTATGCTTTATATAATTTTAAAGTTTCTTTATTTCCACGGGTTAAATTTATAAATGTATTTTTTACTATTTGTAAATTCTCTAAAGTTTTATATTTAACTTTTTGGGAACTAAGAAGATAAATAAGTGACTCATCATGATTTGTTAAATTGTCAAGCCATTGATAAATGCTTATCTTTCTATGTATCCAATTTAACGGAATTTCAACTTTTGAAATCCAAATTAATACTACCCAATACATATAAATAGCTAACAATGTGATAACCCATGTCATAAAAATTTTGGGGCTGTGAAAAAGTTCAAAAAAGAATAAAATCAAACCTGGAATGCCAATTAAGTAAAATATGAATTTAACAATATTTAAAATAATGATTTTCAAAACTCCTCCCCCTCAACAAGGAATGTCGTACAGAGGTGAGAGAAGGCGAGGGATAACTCCCGCCTTCTCGATTAGTACCGATACTTAATGGTGAATATTGGATCATACTGCATCCAATATTGTAAGATCTGCCGATTTACATGATTGTCGTTACTGCGCAGTTCTGGTAATGGGCCACCTTGAGGATTTATTACACTTTGCTCGACTAGTTGTGCATCCCTTGGCAAAATAATGATTAATGACATGGTGAATTGACCTTGATTGACTTGGAAGTTACTGAAGGGGGCAACAAATGTCAATTCATAAAGACCGCTTTCGGGATTTGGTGAAATTTCCTTTTGTAAGAAAAATTTTAATTCCTGGCTTCCTGCTTCTAATTGCATTTTAGTTAATGCAACCCCATTAGCCTTTTCTTTGATTGCTTCCCACTGTGCTTTGTTAGCGGCAATGGACTCCTCAAAAGCCTTTCGATCTTCTTCTCTCATACTAGAAAGCAGTTCAGGATCAATAGGTGAACTAAAATCCTGTCTATTTTCAACTTCATCCATCGTTCTTATATACGCTTTCTGTGGATCTCCTGAGATGCTAGGAAGGACAAGAGTGATTTCTTGAGGCTCAGGATTGGTTAAATGAACAACAGTGTCGATATTTACAAGATCTCCAGTTTTTCCTCCAGCTATTTGTGATGTCCCACTGATTGATACAACCGTATCTTGTTTTAGAATTGCACGTTCAAAAGTACTCATGATTATTCCACCCTTCTTTAAATGATTTTTCTTTGATTTCGAATTACTTTTCTTTTGTTACGCCTTTAAATGGAGTTTTACTACTCGTTTTGACATCCATGATTCTGCCAGTGTCGGAATCTCTTTTTGCATAGTGACCAGAGGGTGTCTCAAATTGAGTTCTGTTTTTAACAGCCCCGACTCGTCCATTTCCTGCTTGTCCATTTTTAGCCATGATTTCACCTTCTTTCGTTAGCGGAGTCTTTTTCTATCGTTAGGTTAACACGTTCTTTATTTTGAAGTCAATCGAAAATGATGAAAAAAGTTAAAAGACGTACACGTTTTATTGATAATCGTACATAAAATTAATATAAACGTGCATAAATTATTGTATAGTGGTAATATTTATATAAAGAAATTTATTGGATAATGAGGAGTGAGTGTGTCTGTGAAAATGCGGACAGAATTAATCAAGATAATTGAAGGCGGCCTTGAAAGGAATCCAGAAAAGGTGAAAAGTTATGCCAAGTTGATTTCTGAAAAACTTCGTGAAACGGGAGAAGAAAAATTCGCTGATAGAATTAACAACCTATTAAATAAAAAAACCATACACCCGGTTTATTTAGATGAGTTTCTATCAAAACCAATGGACAACGATAGTAGACTTCCAATGGTTGATATTGATATTGACACTAAAACCGAGGATGTAGTATTACCACCCATAGTTAAAAATAAAATTGAGGATTATATTCAATCACTAAGTCAAAGGGATAAGTTTTCACAATTAGGTTTAAATCTTCCTGAATCATTATTGCTGTTTGGTCCACCAGGATGTGGTAAGACGACTATTGCGCATTATATCTCTGAAAGAACGGGATTACCCCTTGTAACAGCGAAACTTGATGGATTGATCTCATCATTACTTGGTAGTACGGCAAAAAATATAAGAAAGGTATTTGAATATGCACAGGAACGGCCATGTATTTTGTTTTTGGATGAATTCGATGCCATTGCAAAAGCACGAAACGATTCACAAGAGGTTGGAGAATTAAAAAGAGTGGTAAATAGTTTACTTCAAAATATTGATACGTTTAATGAAAACAATATTCTAATTGCTGCAACAAATCACGAAAAATTACTTGATCCAGCTGTATGGAGAAGATTTACGAATCAAATTGAGGTTCCAAAGCCAACTGAGGATGAGATTCCAGAGTTATTAAAGCTTTATCTAAAATCCGTAAACGTTGAATTTATTGAAGATATAAAAAAAATAAAGACGATATCAGAAATATTAACTGGATTGTCCCCATCTGATATTAAAGCTATATGTTTCAATGGCATTAAACGAAGTATTTTAAAAAATGAAGATTCATTATCATATCCTACTTTCTTATATCAATGTTATATAAGTAATGGATATCACAATGATTTAGATGAATTGATTCTGTTTTTAAATGCAAAAGGTGTTTCACAAATTAATATTTCAAAAACACTTGATATTTCTCAAAGACAAGTGAGAAATATTCTACAAAGAAAGGAGCTATAGAAAAATGGACGAAAGTAAAAAATTGCCGATAAAAATATTTGAGAAGCGTCAGGAGATGGATGAAAGACTGACAGAAGGTGGTGGAAATGATAATAAACCTAAATGGGTGTTACAAGGTGAAGATCTTAAAAATAAAGCAACCATCCTTTCCGATGATTTAGATTTGACACAATCTAAAATTGAAAAGAAATTAAGTAAATATAAAGGAACACCAGCCATTCTAAAAGCCAAAATTAGTGATAACATCATTGCAAAAAGTCACAGGAAAGATCTATCGAAATTTTTTTCACCAAATTCACAGGAAGAGAAACTCATTGGCATTTCAGGAAATCAAGAGTTTTTAATAAAAATAGATAATCCCAAACAGTTAGCCGGAATAAAACAAAATTTGAGTCAATTTGAACGAAATGATAAGGCTATCTCTGGAATTGATTCAATAGAATCTTTTGAACCGATAATAAACCTTAACGATATAAAGCCGCAGAAAAATGGAAAATATACACTCAAAATTAGATTGTTTGATTTTAATAATTTTCAAATAAATAATCATGTAATTAATTTGTTCACTGACATTATGAATAACGAGAAAAATATTCAGTTACAGAAATCAATCAAATACAGTGAAAACTTAATTATCCACCAAGTAGTCACTGACTCTTTAGAGAAAATAGACATATTTAATGATTTTAGTCCTGTTATGTCTATAGAACCGATGCCAATGATAGAAATAGTTGAAGATGATTTTTTTAGTGATAATACCCTTCGTTTTCCGCAGCCAAAAGATGATAAAGAATATCCCATAATTGGTGTTTTAGATTCTGGTATTGCATCAGAATACCCACTAGATGCATGGACGCTAGAAAGGCGGCATTCTAATTATCCTTCCCATATAATTCATCCGGGGCACGGGTCTTTTGTTGCTGGAATTATCAATTTTGGTGATATGTTGGAAGAAAAGGATTATACCGGTGTCAAAGGGTTTAAGTTTTTTGATGCAGCTGTTTTTCCAGATAGAAGATACGAATCTATACCAGAGGCAGAATTAGTTGATAATATTAGGGATGCTGTTGAATCGAACGCAACTGAAATAAAGATTTGGAATCTTTCATTAGGTACAAATGTTGAAATTAAAAATGCTGATTTCTCTGAATTTGGTATAGCGTTAGATAATATTCAAGATGAGTATGATGTATTAATTATAAAGTCAGCTAGTAATTGCTCAAACTTTATAGATGGAAAACCAGTTGGAAGGATAGCAAATGGAGCTGATTCAGTAAGGTCATTAACGATCGGCTCCATTGCACATTCCAAAGAGACGTTAGATATTGCAGATATTAATCATCGGTCACCTTTCAGTAGGATTGGTCCGGGACCAGCCAATATTATAAAACCGGACCTTGTTCATTATGGTGGAAATGCAGGAGTGGAACATGGACAAGCTATTCCAAATGGTGTTACCTCCTTAAATATCAATGGAAGCTTAAAAAAGGCCATAGGGACAAGTTTCTCCACACCCAGGGTGACAGCAATCGCAGCTGATTTAAATCATAAGTTGAAGGAAGAATTTGACCCTGTACTATTAAAAGCCCTTCTTATACATTCTGCAAAATATCCCGTTGAAGTAGATTTACCGATTAACGAAAAAATTAATCAGCTAGGATTTGGGATTCCTAGCAAAGCAGATGAAATTCTTTTTAACAATCAACATGAAATTACACTTGTACTAAGAGATACACTTAATAAAGGGGAATTTATGGAGATTTTGGATTTTCCATTCCCAACATCTCTTGTAAATGAAGAGGGTTATTTTTATGGCCAGATCTTTCTTACACTTGTAAATACTCCGATACTTGCTGAAGGTCAAGGACCTGAATACTGCCAATCAAACCTTGAAGTATATTTTGGAACATATGACGAAAAGAAGGAAAGAGATACCAGGATAAGAACAGTAAGAAATCCTGTAGGTCGGACGGGTAGTCAAAACCTCTTAACTTCAAACAACTATAGTAAGAAAAAAGATTTAGATAAAAAGGAATTCTCTCGTTCAGAAAAAATATTAATTCAGTATGGTGATAAGTTTTACCCTCACAAGAAATACGCGGTGGACATTTCAGATTTAACACAAGGGAATAAAGAAAAGTTTGTAAAATCTCCCAAAAAATGGTACCTGAAAATAGAGGGACTTTATCGTGAATTTATTGAATCACAATCCGAATTCCAAAGATTTGGACTATCACAGGATTTTTGTATGATTCTTACGATTCGGGATCCTTATCGGAATCATAATGTTTATGATGAAGTTACTAATCTATTAGAATCAAATAATTTTATTAATAGGAACATAAGATTAAATACCGAAATTGATATTCGCATTGATGGAAATGAATGAAAATTTTAATTCTTCTCAGTAAGAAGGGATTTACTTTCCTAGAAAGTGTATTTGCAATTAATAAACCTACACGTCTGCCAAAAAGGCGTATGTATTATTAAAAAAGATCCCATTAATAATTAGCTTAAAACAACACTGTTTCTCATTGTAGAACAGTGTTTTCTTTTCTTTTTTGTGGGAATTGCAGCGAGATATCAATTGAACATCCCCCTTCAGTTCAGACTGACAGAAAAGGCCTGATTTAACTAAGTTCGACTGTGTATAGCGAATTGTACTGAATATGTTTTATAGCTAATTAAAAAAGAAAATTAAATTGTATTTTTTAAGAAAAAATGACTTAAGGAAGTAACTCTTGATCTTAAATGGTTAAGAAGAGGATTTATTGTTGTTATAGTTTTAGGTGGAATATTGCTATTCCTTCATAAAGTTTATTAGCATCCGTACGGGTGCTTTTTTATATGCCATAAGAGAATGGAAAGAAAGTGGTAATAGAAAAGTGATTTGCAAGGTTGCTTCGGAAGTATATAGATTCAAGACAGTAAATGAAATGCATTTGATTGCAGAGAAATTTTTAAACTGAAACAAAAAGAGATCGAATGGCTGCAAACAGATTATGTATTTTATATTTCGTAAATTTATTTATAAAGCATTAGGGTAAAATTTCCAATTTAGGTAAATATGGGTATAAGTAACCGTTTTTATTAAGTTCAAAGGAAAAAAGAGAGAAATAGAGAATTAGTAATATAGAGGAGGAGGGTTTATATGAAAAAGATTTTTGCTTTATTATTTTCTGTCAGTTTAATGTTAGGTTTATTTACATTTGAGGATCAAGCTTCAGCTTCTGAAACTGCTAGGGATGATTATACTTTTGGGATAATTGAGTTGAAATTACTTGCCTATTTAGGGTCACAAGGTCTTAATAATGAGATTGGTTCACCAGAATTTAATAATTATGTTATGAATCAATTGGATAGTGATGCAGATCAAGTGTTAGCTAACCGAAGCGATTATAATCTTATTTGTGCGTACTTAGCTGAATACGCGTATAGATTGTCTGTATATGAATCAGATGAGAATAATTTTGGTGTACCTTTTAATATGGAATCAGTAAATAGTTCAACATTAGGGGAAATAAAAAACGAAATACAAGCACAAGAGTCTCCAGTTCTAGAAAGTGGAAGCATAGGGACAATGGCCACGGGAACCATTAACTTGGCAAATGCAAGAGCCTACGCAGAGAGGTATTATTCTAGTTACAATCGGTATTATCCTGCCTATTCAAATGATTGTACAAATTTTGTATCTCAAATATTACTTAATAGCGGGAAAAATATGGTTATGTCTACTTCTACTGCACCTTTGATTTCTGATAATTATTATTGGTATATTCGTAGCTTGCCAAATTATGCATGGAGCCGAAGTGCCTCTTGGACTGTGGTTACCGATTTGTACTCCCATTTAGTTAGAACACAGAGCTCTTACTCAAGTACAAGTAAAACAAATATAATCAATAATGCAAAATCAGGAGATGTAATTCAGTTTAAGAAAGCTGGGGCTGATCGGTATTCTCACACAATGTGGATTTACGAAAAACAAAGTAGTAACCTTCTACTTTCTGGACATACAAATGATTACCTGAAAAGAAGTTTCAATGCTATAACATCCTATTCAACATATAGAATAATAAAGATGTAGTAGGAAGGAGAATTAAAATTAATAAGAAAATATTAGCCGGATTAATTGTCCTGATTATTATTCTGTTTTCTTCAATAACGATATTCTCTTTTGAAAAATCAAAAAAATTTATGGGCTTTCCGGTTCCTAAATCCGCTGAGTTACTTAAGGAAAAGGATGAGTTCGAAGCATATAAATGGTCTCCAGCATCAGAAGAAAATGGAATTCCTTTAAGATATCGTATAGTAATAAACTTAAATGGTTGGAAAAAAAAGGAGCAAGAGGGTAGTTTAACGGTTTATGAAAAAAACAATCAAGAAGTAGATGTGATCTCACAGACAGATTATTTATCTATTGGTTTAAGTCAAACTCCTAAAAAATAACCAAGATTTCTATAAATTACATAAACCCCCGAGTTTAGATTCAGGGGTTATTATTTTAGTTTAATAGTGGATTGTCATTTAAATTATTTGTTAAATGAAACAAGTTTACGAAAAAGATTTACTTCTTAACTTGAAGAAGTCACTTAAATCATTAACCCAATCATATATTCGGGGCACCAAAAGCCTGATAGTTAATAGTTGAGAAATTTATAGTTCGGTACAGCGTCTTTCATAAATGAAGGGCGCTTTTTAATATGGCATACGAGAAGGCGATGTTGTGAAGTTTGCTGATCAATTATCGGATAAACATAAACAGCTAGAGCAAATGAAGTCACCTAAGATGAAACAATCACTTCCAGGATTAAAAGCTGGTGGTAAAACAGGAAAGCCGATGAGTCGTAGGGACTGGGAAGATATCATGGGTACTAGGCGAGACACTTATGAGAGAAGGAATGGAGCTGTGAGAAGGAAATGAACCATAACTTAGATGGTAAATGCCAGTCATGTTTGTTCTACAGATTATGTAATGTAGCTGATCTTCTTCACTGTAATGGGGATTGGTATTATATGAAAGAAGGAGGTTGTAATGATGGCACTAGCAACAATCAAAGTAGTAGCGACTCAATTAGAAATGATTAAACAAATCTTTCAAGTGATTAAAGATATTACCTTAGATGAACGGGTACCTGCTGCAGTAAGAGAAGAGATAATGGATAAGGTTAATACTATCATTGAGTCTGATGATGAATGTTAAAGAGCTGCAAGTATTGTGTGGTATTCATGATAGTAAGTATCAATGCCTAAGGAAGCAAAAGCGAATCAAGGAACCTACTTATATAGATAAGTTTAGATGGTCCAGACGGTGGGCTACTAAGTGTAAGCAGATCAATGAGCGTGATAATTATCTGTGTCAGGTCTGTTTAAGAGAGCTGCATAACACTCAATTAAAATATAGCTTTACGAACATCGAGGTCTACCATATTATTCCCATTGTTGTGGACTGGGACAAGAGGCTGGATGATGACAACCTCATCTGCCTCTGTAGCTCACATCACAAGATGGCCGAGTGTGGAGAGATAGACAAGACTGAGCTAATCTAAATTGTGTCTGAAATATACACAATTCATTCAAGTACCCCCAGTTTGAAAAATTAATTTTTTTAATATCTTGGATACTACGCATCAAAAATCACGCAAAAAAAATTCCCGAAATGGAAATTAGAGGTGGTGAGGAAAGTGGCAAGACCAAGCAAAAACGTAAGAGTTATTAGTGAAAATTTAACAAAAGAAGAAATTCAGGTTCGAAAAGAAACCGAAGAGAAGCTTAAAGGTGCAGCCGATAAGCACCCTCCTAAAGATCCTTCAACATTTTTATGGATTTCGGCATGAAACCCATTCCATTCCCTCATACCATAATTTTTATGATCTTTATTCATTAAAAATTCTCCTTCTTCTACATACCTTAGAAACGTTTGTTCCTGTTATTCAAGGAGTATGTTACAAAACCTTTGATATTCCTTTATCCCTGTACAGTTTTTTCTGTCATGCAGCCTTAAGGCTGCGGTTTTTCTTCAGAAATAAGAACTTTATCATCGTAAGTTAACGGTAAACAGACGACTTTGGGTGGCAGCACTACGGTCTGATCAGAAAGGAAAATGCACCCTTTCTGTCATTCCGTACGTGTCGCTTCAGCATTAAATGGACCGATAACCACGGACTGTACGGCTCACGCCTACATTCCGTAGGTTCCTGTTCCATTTACGGCTAACGCCGCCATACCGAACGAGCCGAAAACCGTAAAGTCAAAAGATTGAAAGACAAAAGGAGAGCAGCCGAAACGGCTGCTTTTTATTGTTTATTTTTCCCTTTTGCCTTCCGAATCGTAAAACAGTGCAGGCCTTCTAACCTTCCAGCCGGTAGGACACCCGAACCTTCCCGGCTAGAAGCTAAGAAGGCAAGTCAATCGGTCAAGGGGCAAAAACTTTTTTACTTAAGGGCGCTTCGCAACAGTAAAAAACTTTTTGTGCTAAGAACGCCCTTGACCCATTGCCTATGCGTGTTTTTCGTTCTACTTGCAAAAGGGGAAAAATAATCCCCCTTTGGGGAACACACTCGCTTCGCAAGGCAAAAGAAAAAATGGAAAATAAAAAAACAAAAAACAAAGGAGTTTTGAAAAATGGAATTAACGTCAATTTTCCCGAAAGCGTCAATTTCGTATTGGCATCGCCTGACACGTTGATACGCTGTTTGATGTATTTATCCTTACCAGTTTCTCCGGTCATTTGGAAGGACGATTTGCCAGTTTAAACGTTGTCATCACCTTGATTAACGTTTTGAACGATTTTGTCATTGGCAGATAGATTGCCGCTAGTATCCCAGTTTTCAGGCATACTTGGTGTAGTAGAATCCGTTCTTTCATAACTTGAGTTATCAACCAAGTTATAGGCAGATAGAGTCGTCCCTTTTTCTAACTGAACCCTGTCAAAATAAGCGGTTCCGGAACCAGCATTCAAACCGACTGAAATACGGATCGTATCTGTAGAACTTGGTACATCCGTAACTACAGCTTGAACTCTTGTCCAGTCATGAGTACCCTTCAAACCAAATGAATAGGATGTAGGTTTAATTGGACTTCCTTGAGTATCCAGGTATTCAATTTTCATTAAAGCAGAGCCGGTCGTGTTTTCAGTTTTTATATAGGCACTCTCAATGAATTGCTCGCCAGCCGTATATTTAATCTGCTTGGAACTAACAATCGCCCAACCGGTTGGATTGGAAATGCTAACCGACTTATTGCCAAACTTCTTCGTAGTAGACCAACCAAAAGTGGCAGTTGTTTGGTCCTGCATATACTTAGTCCATCCATCTGGCCAGTTATCGTTAGTCTTATCCAGCTCAAAGCTCGAGTTGGCCAACAGATTATCAGCCGCCGACATTGGATGGGTATCGTACTGAAGATTTCCTTTCGAATCATACCGGGTGGCAGTTGTTTGAACGTTTGGATCTGTCGCTTCCGTTTGATTGTTTTTTTCATCAAAATCATTAGTGCTTACATTTTGCTTAAAATCTGTTTCTTTTGTTAAATTATTTTGGCTGTCATATTCATATGTTGCCTTCTGGTTTTCTGGGAGTTGTTCCGCTGTTACATTCCCATTTCCATCATAGGTATAGATATAACCCTTGGCTAGCTCTGGATGGGCCTTAAAATTTCCACAGGTATTATTAGAGTTTTTACTTAAATTGGCATCAATGACAGTCGTTAAATCATTATTATCGTTATAACAATACTGTGTAATGGCTTTATTCGCTGCATCCAGTGGGTTTTCCGTGACTTTGACCACATTTCCATTAGAATTTGTCGCATAGTCTATGCGTTTGCCTTCACCGTCAGGTATTGATAACATGCGGAGTAATCCGACCGTGGTTTTAGGGGTCATTGGAGCTGGAGGTTGTTTTGAGATACGTGGGACTGGTACCGTTTCAATTGTCATAGAACGGACAATGAAATTTTGTGTAGTAACCATCGAGATTGAAGCAGTAGAAAATGTAATGTTCTATGGTGGAAGGGTAACCGTTGAAGCAGAATATGAAAAGACCTATAATCCTGAACTTGCTAAGAAATTAGACTTAGAAGTTTAACAGCTGTTAAAACAAGATTAATATAAAGGTTGTTTTCATAAATAAGATTATTATAAATTAATGGGCAGATCATTAAAGTTGAAATTTTGTGTAATATTACACTTAAACATTGAACATTCATGATTTATTTAACGATTTATCCCTTCTATGAGCGGATTTTAGTGTTTAATGAGCGAATATTGGATCTCAATGAGCGAATTTAGGGCTTTAATGAGCGAATCTCGTGTTTCAATGGGCGAATTTATGAAGCATTAATCTTTTAAAAAGGAGTGTATAAAAAACAACGAAGCTTTTCTCCAATTAGGAGTAGGTCTTCGTTGTTTTTTGGTGAAAAGCTTTTCTCCAATCAAAATACATCCTCTCACAACATCCGCACAAAATCATTTATGTTCATTATCGATACAAAACAATAATTTGATTTGCTATATATTCAGAGCTAAAATGAACCCCATCTTTGAGCCACCACATGATGATCCCAAGTATGGAGGATGCAAGTATATCCCTTGATAGAGATATTTCCGTAGTATCAGTAACTTCTCTTTCACGTTGTATTGAAATCGAGTCCTTTAATATCATATGTAATTTTTTTTTGAAGCCGGGGTGCTCAAAAAGAACTGCTAAAATTTTTCGATGCTTATAAAAGTAATCTAAAAACGTAATTAATTGTTCTTGATTATTTAAAGTATCAATTTGTAAAATTGGTGACAATTCCAACAACAGGTCGTCGAAAATATCGTAAACCAACTGCTTTAACAAATCATTAATATCTAAAAAATGTAAATAAAAAGTTGCTCGATTCAGCTCGGCACGTTGGGTAATTTTTTGTACTGTAAGTTTCGAAATATCCGGGTTCTCAATCAATATTTTTACGACAGCTTCCTTCATCATTTGCTTAGAGCGAACGGCGCGTGGGTCCTGCTTTTTTTGTGTGATCAAATTTATTCTCCTTTATCTATTAAACTTGACTTTAATTACACATTTTTAAAATATGTTGTTTAATTAACACATCTTTAAAAATTGTAAATAGGCAGCAATAAAATATAATGTTATTCTTTATTTTATTGACACGGTGTTAAAAAGGCAACAAGAGAGAGGAAGAGTTTATGTCGGAATCAATTAATAAAAAAGTATTGTTAACAGTGCTTATCCTAGGGTGTTTTTTATCTACACTAAATCAAACCCTGTTAAACGTCGCATTAAGTAATTTGATGGACGTATTTACTGTATCTCCTACAACTGTTCAGTGGCTATCTACAGGTTTTATGTTAGTTAACGGGGTGTTGGTCCCTATTACTGCTTATTTAATGAAACGGTTTTCTACACGCCAATTATTTATAAGTTCGATGCTGTTTTTATTAATTGGCTCTATTCTGTGTGCAATAGCACCAAACTTCGCCACCTTATTAAGTGGTCGTATGATTCAAGCCATTGGAGCAGGAATTATTATGCCTTTGTTAATGACCGTAGTTATGTTTATTTTTCCGCTAGAAAAAAGGGGCAGTATGATGGGGTTAATTGGGCTGGCAATTATTTTCGCCCCAGCCATTGCACCGACATTAGCAGGTTTTATCATAGATTATTCCTCATGGCGCTGGTTGTTTATTGGACTAATTCCATTAGTTGTGATAGTTATTTTATTAGCCATGAAATATTTAATCAATGTTTCAGAAACAGCAAAAACTAAGTTAGATGTAATGAGTGTTATTTTTTCAACAATTGGCTTCGGTCTTATTTTGTATGGTTTCAGTAATGCAGGCAGCCGAGGTTGGGATGATAAACTTGTCATAGGTACCATACTTGTAGGAATAGTAACTACAGCCATATTCTGTCTACGACAAATTAAGTCCTCTGATCCGCTTCTTAATTTATCCGTTTTTAAAAATAAAGTATTTACGCTAACATCTATCCTTAACATTATTGTCACAATGATGATGTATGCGGATATGATTTTATTACCAATATATTTACAGAATGGAAGAGGATTTACTGCGTTTGAAGCTGGTTTACTATTATTACCGGGTGCTGTTGTCAATGCCTTTATGTCGCCAGTAACAGGGAAAATGTATGACCGTCTTGGTGCGAAGCCGTTATTTATTATCGGTTTGCTTTTTATCATCCCTTCAATGTGGGTTGTAACAGATTTAACGGAAACAACGACCTTTATTTTCTTAATGATACGGACCATTTTTCTACGTATAGGATTGAGTTTTATTACTATGCCATTGAACACAGCTAGCTTGAATGTCTTACCAAGATCACTTGTGACACATGGTACGGCAGTGAATAATACCGTACGCCAAATTTCAGGTGCAATTGGAACGGCTATAGTTATTACCATTTTTACAGCACAAACAACAAAGCATGCAAAAACATTACTAGTAGAAACACCAAATGCTACAGTTAAAGCAATCCGTACACTTGCTTCAATTCTAGGATCAAGCGATGCCTATTATTTCATGACAATCTTAGCTATTATTGCATTTGTTTTAACACTATTCGTTCCATCTAAAGATAGGGTAAAACAGCCATCATAATTTTGAAAATACGAAAATGGCAACCTAATCAACTCATTTGGTTGCCTTTTTTATGTTTATCTTGAAATAATAATTCAGTTTTTCCACTGCTTTCGAAAAGAGAGTGGAGTCATTTGTTCTCGTTTTTTAAAGAGATTAATGAAATGGCTGACATTATCAATACCAACGGAATAAGAAATTTCTGAAACGGAGTGATCTGAGTATTTTAATAACTTCTTTGCATGGGATACACGGCAATTGATTAAATACTCATTTGGTGTATAGCCGGTATATTTTTTAAATTCTCGTACAAGATGATATTTACTAATGGCAAAGTCAGCGGATAATTGATCGAGAGAAATTGGTTCATTAAACCTTTTTTCTAGGTCTCGCACAATATTACTAATAAAATCTGGAACGAATGCATTTGTGGAGACCGTTGGATTGACAGCAAACAGTAAGTCAGTTAGTAAATCTGTCAGCAATTTTGATGAAGTTGGTTCTGTCATTATGTCATGGGCTTTTCGCTGTACCTCAAGAAGATCATTCATGATTTTATCGATGGAAGAGTTGCCATTCACGGTTACAACAGGAGAACCGTGTTTTTGAAAAAATTGATAATAACCCTGGGTTGCCGGACCATCAAAATGAACCCATATTAACTCCCATAGGTCATCCTTATCGGTTTCGTAGTAATGGTATTTCATACAATCAATAAAAAATAGCTGATTGGGAAGTAGTAGATAACTTTTATTTTCATATTTTAAATACCCCTTTCCACTCCGGGTGAACACGATTAAATAGGAAGGGAGATGCTCTCTTTCTGTAAAATAAGTGGGTCTAGTCCGAAAACTGCCAATCTCCTGAACATAAAAGAATGTACTTCGGGCAATTGAACTCGGAGTAGCCAAGATTCGTAAAGAATCCTCGGTCCAATCATAGGACGCTCGCTCTCTGAATTTTGTCATGGCAACCTCCTAAGCAAGATACTGTTATAAACGAACAACATAATCGGATGTTATTTAGATTGTAAGCAAATACACTTAATAAAAAAAGTATTATTTTTCAAATTATTAAGGAGGAATTCAAATGCTCGCACCTATTAAGCCGATAAAAAGGGCAAGAGTCGGATTATATACCATTGGCTTGAAAGCTTATTGGAATCAATTTTCCGGATTAAAAGAAAGGTTAATAGAATATGGTAAGTTTATCGAAACAAAAATGTCCCAATACAGTGAAGTATATAATTATGGTTTAGTCGACTCTGAAACCGAAGCAAGACGTGCTGGGGAGTGGTTCAATGAAAGAAATGTTGATATTGTATTTTGCCACTCCGGAACCTATTCAACGAGCTCGGCCATTCTTCCGGTTCATCAAATCTGTAAAGCACCGGCAGTTATCTTGAACCTGCAGCCAACTGAACGAATGAATTATGAGCAAACAACCACTGGTGAATGGCTGGCCCATTGTGGTGCCTGTCCAACACCAGAGATTGCGAACGCTTTTAACCGAAGCGGCATTAAATTCAGAGTGGTCAATGGACTGCTGGGCTTAGAATATACTCCGGCAATTTCCCTTACGAATGAAAAGACAGATGATAGAAAAGAAGCGATTACTGCATGGAATCAGATTCATGAATGGATCCAGGCAGCTTCAGTCCCACGAACATTAAGACATAGCCGATTTGGATTTCTGGGGAACACCTATAGCGGCATGTTGGATATGTATAGTGATTTCACAATGATCCAAGCACAATCCGGTGTTCATATTGAGATCCTGGAGATGTGTGATCTAGACCGTTTAGTAAAGGAAGTAACTGCAACTGAAGTACAAAGTAAACTGGAGGAAGTTTATCAATTTTTTGATAGTAGTGGTGATTCCCCATCTGACCCGATTGCTAAGAAACCAACGTCTGAACAAATGGAGTGGTCTTGTAAAGTGGCAGTTGCCCAAGAAAAGTTGGTAAGAGAATTTGATCTGGATGCTCTTTCTTACTATTATCATGGGACCCCAAATAGTGAATATGAAAAGCTCCAATCAGGCTTCATTGTTGGTCATTCCTTATTAACTGCTAAAGGGATTCCATGCTCAGGTGAAGGTGATCTAAAGACCGCCATTGCGATGAAAATCTGCGACATTCTTGGAACAGGCGGTAGTTTTTCAGAAATAGTGGTTGTTGATTATATTGATGAAACCATACTCCTCGGACATGATGGACCGTTTCATTTAGCTATTTCAGATGGAAAACCAATCCTAAGGGGGATGGGGCTATATCATGGCAAGCAGGGGACGGGTGTTTCAGTTGAAGCGAAAGTCAAAACTGGACCAGTAACAACCTTAAATGTTACCCAAACGGGTGATGGGAAGCTAAAGTTTATCATAAGTGAAGGAATTTCCACGAACGGACCAATCATGCAAATTGGCAACACACAAACTCCTGTAAAGTTTAGAGAGCATCCAGATGTTTATATGGAAAGATGGTTCAATGAAGCACCGACACACCATTGTGCCATGTCACATGGCCATAATGCCTCTCTGTTTACTAAAGTAGGAGAGCTATTAAGTTGTAAGACTGTTACACTATAAAATATTGGGTGGTTGATGAAAATGGAAACTAGTAATAAATACGCATGGATATGGGAAATAAAAGAGGAACATTTAGAAGAATATATCAATCTGCATTTGAATCCTTGGCAAGAGATTCTTGAAGAACATAGCAAGGCAGGAATTAAAAATTACTCAATCTTTCAAAATGGAAATCAGTTTTTCTATTGCTTTGAATGTGATGATGTAGAAATAGCATTTGACTACATAGCCAAAAGTGATGCCTGTAATCGCTGGAATGCAATAACATCAAAAATGGTCAAAGGCTCGTTTGATTTTAATGAACCTGATCCAATCAAACCACTACGAGAAGTTTTCTATTTAAAATAATAAGAAAAAAGATGACTTAACATATAATATCTTGTGAGTCATCTTTTTTATTGGTTATAAAATAAGTGGATACTGATGATTAATGATTTAAAATATCAGAATATATTAACATCTAAACCTGGTTTTTTGATAAAATTAATACAAAAATACTATTTATTTAGCACTAGGGGGGAAAGAATGATTAAACGGGGCTATATTATTTTCCCGCTAATTTTCTTCATTATTGCAAGCGGTTGCAGTAAACGAACGGAATATGAAGTTGTTTATTCAAAGGGAGAGGTAAAGACTCCTCAAGAACAGAGTGAAAAACGCCAGGTAACGATTGCCCTTGTCCCTAAGTTAATTAATATTCCTTATTTTAACGCAGTGGAAGAAGGGGCTATTGAAGCTGGTGAAGAGCTTGGAGTAAATCTAATTTATAAAGGTCCCACTATGGCCGACGCTACGCAGCAAATCAATATTATTAATGATTTAATTAACCAAAAAGTAGATGTCATTGCTGTGTCTGCAAATGATCCAGTCAAACTAGCCCCCGTTTTAAAAAAGGCGAGAAGTCACGATATAAAAGTTATTACATGGGATGCAGATACTCACTCAAGTTCAAGGGGATTTTTCATTAATATGGTGAACCCTGAAACCCTTGGTAGACATCTAATGGATACACTAGCATGGAATGTTAACGAAGAAGGAGAATTTGCAATTATCACAGGTGCAAAATCTGCTGCCAATTTAAATATATGGTTAAATTGGATCAAAATCCAACAAAGTGAATACTATCCCAAAATGAAACTTGTTAAAGTCGTCGCATCAGATGATGATCCGCATAAAGCCTATCTCTTAGCAAAACAATTATTATCCACCTACCCAAATTTAAAAGGCATTATTGGAAACTCCTCAGTTGGCCCACCCGCAGCGTCGCAGGCTGTCAAAGATTTAGGCAAAGCTGGAAAGGTAGCAGTTGTAGGTTTATCATCGCCTAATCCAATGAATAAATATTTGAAAGAGGATTATGCACAAGTTGTAACATTGTGGAGTCCAAAGAAGTTAGGATATCTTACGGTTGTACTAGCTGACAACCTTTTAAAAGGAACCCTCCCATATGACCAGCAGCACATTCCACAAGTAGGGAAAATAAGAGTAATTGATGATTTGGTAATCATGGGAGAACCTATTGACTTTACAAAGGAAAATGTGGACCAGTATGATTTTTAAATGGAAACGGTTCAAGAATTCCGGATTAATGACAAAGCTCATTATTACCTATACATTAATTACTGTGATTCCCATATCACTCCTGGGCTACGTTGCCTATACACAATATACAAGATCCATCGAAGAGCAGGTCGGTGAATATATCCCTAAGGTATTAGACCAAGCAAATGAGCGGATTGCCGATCAATTAAGTGAAATCAGACAGCTCCCAGACCTACTTTATAATTCTAACCAAGTAATTGAGGTGCTGCGTAAAGACACTTACCAAAACAATTCCTCTCTATTACATGATAAATTCTCGGTTAACAGTTATTTAATGAACACCTATATTAATGGCGGGAATTCAGATATCCTTGGTGTGTTTATTTTATCAAAAAACCGATTTTTTGAGAGTTCAAAAGATTCCTATACAGGCTTTGAAAAAAAGACATTGCCATTGGGACAGGATTTGGACTTGAAAGGCAAACAGGAAATTATTTTTCCAAGTCAAACCACTTTAAAGTTTAAGAACAATCGACCTTATATTTTGTTGATGAGTCAAATTATTGATACAGAAAACCGAATGAATTTAGGCACTATGTTCATTGCTGTTGATTTAAAGTTTATTAAAAATATTGTTGAAAATCTTGAAACCGTTAACAAAGCAGATATTTGGTTGATGGATAAAGGTGGAAAGATTATTTATCATACAAAGCCACAATATATTGGCAGAATGAATAAAGATTTGGTAGAGTATCCGCAAATCAACGGCAGTTTTCGCACTACTTCGGAGAAAGAGAGTAAGTTGATCAGTATAAGCAGGTCCGGTCCTGATCAATGGATTCTTGCCCATAGTGTACTATTGAAAAATCTTACGAAAAGAACCGATTTAGTACGTAATGCAACAATAGCTGTGTTTATCGTGGTTGTGTTGATAAGTCTATTATTTTCACTATTTCTAGCATGGAGTGTATCCAGACCCATCCACAGGTTATCCAATTTAATGAAAAAGGTGGAAAAAGGAAACTTTAATGTAGATCTTCCTATAGAGAGTAGGGATGAAGTTGGCATTCTTGCAAAAAGCTTTAATTCAATGGTTCTGGAAATCAAAGATTTAATCAAGCAGAATTATCAAATTAAATTACAGCAAAAAGAAGCAGAATTATATGCACTTCAGTCGCAGATCAATCCGCATTTTATGTACAACACACTGGAAACAATCGGTATGGCAGTAGAAGAAGATGAAGACGACACAGTTGTGGAAATGGTCTCACTGCTGGGGCGAATGTTAAGATACTCCATTAGTAATAAAGAAAAGATGGTAACAATTGAACAAGAGATTCAGCAAACACGGGATTACTTAACGATTCAAAAAATTAGATTTGAAGATCGTATCGAATTTTCCATTCACGAAGTGATCGATATCAAGGAATATATAACCCCCAAATTTATTCTACAGCCTATTGTAGAAAATGCGATTAAGCATGGGTTAGATCATCAAGAAGATTTTAAGATTGAAATTTTTATTACTGCTAGTGGTGACTCGCTAATAGAAAAACAAAAAGTACACTTTAAAATTAGGGATAATGGTCCTGGGATTCCTGAAGACATCTTATCCGAACTCAATCAATATCTTCAGTCAGATCCAATGGGGAAAAGGGATTCTAAATTTGGCTTAATCAATGTTCATGGAAGATTAATTATGATGTTTGGGAATCAATATGGCCTACAAGTAAAAAGTGAGATACATAAGGGAACAGAGGTTACTATTTCAATTCCTTTAATGAAAACCGAAATGCTTGCAGTAGATATGGATGGAGATGGGGAGATTGAAAACTAGGAAAATAAAGACGATCGTGGTCGATGATGAAAACAGGATTAGGCGAGGAATTGAGAGATTAATATTATCATGTGGTGAGGAATATGAAGTTGTCGGGAGTTTTAAAAGCGCGATCGAATTAATCAAATGTACTCAAAATAAAAGCATAAGTTTTGATTTACTGTTTACCGATATAAAAATGCCTGGCATGGATGGGCTGGAATTAATAAGGGAATTAAGAAATTGGGCTTCATTCGAAGCAGTTGTGATTAGTGGATTTAACGATTTCAAGTACGTGCAAACGGCAATTCGTGAAGGTGCAATTGATTATATGGTAAAACCACTAATGAGAGATGAATTCCGGGTGCAGCTAGACAAGATTAAAGAGAAAATTAAACTAAAGTGGGAAGACGAAGAGAAATTGGAAGAGATGGATATCCAACTCAACTTTGTAAAGCAAGTCCAAAGACTGAGTGAATTAACTAGAGGACAAGATATTGATCTATCAGAAATGGAGTGGACGAAGGAATTTCCGTTGGGTTCCTATTATCTCTTATGTATCTCAAAAGATTATGTAGTAACTGTAAAACAAGATGCTTTACTTGAAAATTGGACTACAATTGTTGAGACAGAGATAAACTCGATTTTAACAAAATTTAATAAAGGGACTGCAACTCGGTTTTGGTACTGGAAGGGTGAAGAATTATCTTCATGGGTGTTAATTCAAAATGACCGAGCTGATGAATTGCAGGAAAACTTAATTGCTGAGAAGCTGAGGTCAAAAATAAAATACGACTATCAGCAATCCGCAACCATTGCCATTAGCAGAGTGTTTCATGATGTGGCATTACTTCCCAATATGAGGGATGAACTTTTATCCTTGCTTCAATTCCGTTTAGTTTTTGGAGGAAATCAAATCTATACCTTTTCATTCATGGAGGAGAACATACCTAATAAGGCTGTAATAAAGGATTTCAAAGAGTTAGATATAACGGTCAACAAGCTATTAAAAGCTCTTGAACGTTTTCAAAAGGAGGAAGCATTGGGGCTTTTACATCAGTTTCTAAAGGAGTTAGAAAAGCTAGCTTCGCCGCAAGAAATTGAAAGGAATATCCAATCGATGTCGATCCAGACTGTAAATTTTCTACTGAAGAATGCACAGGCAAAGGATGAACTTTCCTTGATCCAAGATGGATTCCAACTGACAAAAAAGTCACCGAGTTTTCAAGAATTAAAGAATAATATTAAAGATTGGATGCAAAAGGTATTTAAAATACTGGAAAAAATGAACCAGCGTGAAATTCCTGACCCTGTTGAAACAGCAAAGAAATGGATAACGGACAATTTAGGTGAGAGCATTACCATCGATAAAATTGCTAAAGCAATCCATATGAATCCCACCTATTTTTGTGAATATTTTAAAAATCAAACAGGTGAGACTATTCTTGATTATGTAACAATGGTTCGATTAGAAAAAGCAAAGGAACTATTAATTGCCACAGATCTTAAGATCTATGATATATCTCAGCATGTAGGATATTCTGATACCAAATATTTTAGCAAGCTATTTAAAAAATATTTTGGGGAGGTACCTTCAAAATTTAAGGAAAAAGCAAAATATAACTCCTAACTCCCAATTTGGGGGTTTTTTTTAATTTTCTGTATTTTGCCGAGAATTGACCCCCAAACCCGAAAGTTATCTCCTTTTCGCTGGAAGGGAGAATGAGTAATCTAAATGTAAGCGGATTCGAAAAAGTAATCTCAGTGATGTCATAGATTAAAAGTATTGGGATGAATGAATTTAAGCAGTTGTTAGGGGGGGAAATAATGTCTGAATTTGTGCTCGAACTAAAGGGAATCACGAAAACCTTCCCGGGTGTTAAAGCTCTCGATAATGTTCATTTTCAATTAAGACCAGGTGAAATCCATGCTCTAATGGGAGAAAACGGGGCAGGCAAATCTACATTTATAAAGGTAATCACCGGTGTTCATCAACCGGATGAAGGGGAAATCTACCTTAATGGTGAAAAGGTCGAGTTTCGAAATCCAAAGGATGCACAAAATTGGGGGATTGCCGCAATTTATCAACATGTAACCTGTTATCCAGATTTAAATGTAACCGAAAATATTTTTATGGGTCATGAAAAAATCCAAAAAAGGACGCGAAGAATTCTCTGGAAAGAAATGCATGCCGAAGCAAATAAGCTATTGAAGGAACTGGGAGCAAACTTTGATGCAAAAGCGCTAATGGGGGCCCTTAGTGTTGCCGAACAGCAAATTGTAGAGATTGCCAAGGCACTTTCAACAAACGCAAAAATCATCATCATGGATGAACCTACTGCCGCCTTAACCAGAAATGAAAGTGAAGAACTGTATCGGATTACAGAGAAGCTCAGAGATAGTGGGACTTCCGTGATTTTTATTTCACATCGATTTGAAGATATGTACCGGCTTGCAAGCAAAGTGACGGTTTTCCGGGATTCGAAATACATTGGGTCTTGGGGAGTACATGATATCTCTAATGAAGACCTTATCGTAGCTATGGTTGGGCGGGAAATCAAGCAGCTGTTCCCTAAAACGGAAGCAGTAATTGGAGAAGAAGTATTAAGTGTAGAGAACCTGGGGAGGACAGGATTTTTTGCTGGAGTTTCGTTTACACTCCGAAAAGGAGAAATCTTAGGTCTTACCGGTCTAGTAGGTGCCGGTAGAAGTGAGGTATGTCAGGCTTTATTTGGAATAGAACCTGCAGATAAAGGAAGGATCCTAATAAAAGGAAAAGAAACTAAGGTTACAAGTCCACTACAGGCAATGAAACAAGGAATTGGCTATTTGCCGGAAGACCGGCAACAGCAGGGACTCATTCTTTCTTGGGGCATCGATAAGAATATTACACTGCCTACATTAGACCGTTTATCAAGTAAAGGGTGGTTAAATAAGAAGAAAGAAGAAGCGATTGCCAGCGTCCTTTCTAAAAAAGTAAATGTAAAAACACCAAGTATTTATAACCTAGCCAGTTCGCTTTCAGGTGGAAATCAACAAAAGGTAGCTGTAGCAAAACTATTAACTACTGATTTAGATATTATCATTCTGGATGAACCTACCAAGGGAGTTGATGTTGGAGCAAAATCAGCTATCTATGAAATTATCAGCGACCTAGCATGTCAGGGATACGGAGTGATTATGGTTTCCTCAGAAATGCCTGAAGTTCTTAGTATGAGTGACAGAATACTCGTGATGCGTGAAGGGAGAATTACAGCAGAAATCGAAAGCAAGATTGCAACACAAGAAGCAATTTTAGAAGCCGCGATGATGAATAAAGAGGACAACGTTATCAGTGACTCGCGAGAAGTAGCAGGTTTATAAAGGGGGGAGATGAGAAATGGCGGAAAAAGTAACAGAAAAGGTGTCACTTAGTGCAAGTATTGCTCGTTTTCGGGAAGTTGGATTACTAGGATTTATTATTCTTTTATCAATTGTGGTTCAATTAAGGAATTCAAGTTTTTTAACACTTGAAAATCTTAACGATATGATTACCAATACGGCAATCTTAAGTATTCTAGCGATTGGTATGATGCTAGTAATCATTACAGGTGGAATTGACCTTTCCATTGGGGCCACATTAGCATTGTCAGGAATGATTGCTGCGCTGACAGTAGGAGCATATCCAAACCTAAATCCCATTTTGGCCATTCTATTAGGAATTCTCGTAGGTGTTGTAAGCGGGGGGATTCTCGGAGTGATTATTTCCAAAGGGGGTGTATTACCTATTATTGCAACCTTAGGGATGATGTACATTTTTAGAGGCTTAACCTTTATGGTGAGCGGTGGTAAATGGGTAAGTGCCCATCAGATGCCGGCGAGCTTTAAAGGAATTGCAACAGGATCTTTCCTAGGGGTTAATAATTTAATCTTAATCGCAGTCATTACGTATCTCGCCTTCTTTTATTTTATTAATCATACCAGAACAGGAAGGCAAATTTACGCAGTCGGAAGTAATCCTGATTCTGCAAAGATTAGCGGTATTAATCATGACCGTATTATTTGGCTAGTGTACACATTGATGGGTGGCATATCAGGACTTGCCGGTGTCTTATGGGTATCGAAATTCGCCTCAGCTCAAGGTGATACCGCATCAGGCTATGAATTAACCGTCATTGCGGCATGTGTGCTAGGTGGTGTGAACATTGCCGGTGGCTCCGGCAAGATCTCAGGACTTATTTTGGGATCCGTACTGATTGGAATCTTGAACAATGCCCTGCCGCTCATAAACGTTTCACCGTTCTGGCAAATGGGGATACAAGGTTCCATTATCTTGATTGCGGTGATGTTAAATGCCCTTGTTAAAAGAGGAGTAGATTTAAATGCCCTCATGAGGAGGAAAATCTAACTATGGAGAATCTAAATAAAAAGAGCTTCTCGTTGAAAACATTCTTCCTTCAATGGGAATGGCTGCTCGTTTTGCTATTCATATTAGTAAACATAATTAATACCAGTTTATCACCATACTATCTTGATTTTAATAGTTTACGAGATGCAACGATGACATTCCTTGATAAAGCATTCATGGTCTTTCCAATGGTTTTTATTATCATTCTCCGCGATATTGATATTTCGGTTGCTTCCATTGTGGCTCTTGCTTCCGTGATCATGGCGCATCTTTATTCATTGGGTGTACCGATGGAAATTGCTGTAGTTATTTGTCTTGCTGTAGGAGCGATCTGCGGCTTAATCAACGGTATGCTAATTGTGAAATTCAAAGAGTTATCTGCTGTTATTGTTACTTTATCTACGATGATCATATATCGCGGAATTGCTTATATCATCCTGGAAGATCAATCGGCTGGGGCATTTCCTGAATGGTTTGGTTTCCTTGGATGGGGCTATGTTTTTGGAATTCCATTTATCCTCATTACATTTATTGCGATGGCGGTGATTTTTGGCCTGCTTTTGCATAAAACAACCTTTGGCCGCAGGGTGTACGCCATCGGGAACAACCCGACAGCTGCTCATTTTTCAGGGGTTCAGGTGGATAAAATTAAAATTATTGTATTTACTCTAGCAGGCATTATGGCTGCGATAACTGCTCTGTTTTTAACATCGAGAATGGGAAGCACCCGACCTAACGTGGCAACAGGCTATGAACTTGACGTGATAGCAATGGTAGTATTAGGCGGCATCAGTACGGCAGGTGGCAAAGGACGGATGTTAGGTGCAATTATTGCTGTTTTCTTAATTGGGTTCCTCCGTAATGGTCTTGGCTTAATCAATATGCCTGCGCAGGTCCTGATGATTATTATTGGTTTACTTCTTATTTTCGCAGTTATGGTTCCGAACCTAAAGCCAAAAGCCAAAACAAAGAGTAGATCATCTAAGTCTCAGTCAAAACAAATCGCTGGATAATTTTCATTTGTTACAAATCAGTCATTGACTGTTTATGTAAAAAAAATAAACGAAAAAGGGGATCAATCTATGAAAAAGCTAGGTATGTTATTTCTTTCAATTTTCATGGTATTTTCAGTATTAGCAGCCTGCAGTCAATCTGCACCAAGCAGCAGCGGCGAAAAAAGCGGAGGCGCAAAAGATGGTAAGAAAAGATTTGCCATCGTATTCAAAAACACAGGGAATCCTTATGGGGAAAAGCAAATGGAAGGGTTTAAAAATGCAATTGAAGAGCTTGGCCATGAAGCGATCTTAAAGGCTCCAGACCAGCCTACGGCTGAAGCACAAATTCAAATGATTGAAGAACTTATTTCTCAAAAAGTAGACAGTATTGCCATAGTTGGTAATGATCCGGATGCGCTCCAACCTGCATTGAAAAAGGCGATGGACCAAGGCATTAAAGTTCTATCACTTGATTCTGCTGTTAACGCAAAGAGCCGGATGGTGCACGTAAACCAGGCGGATCCTGAAAGAATCGGCCGTGTCCAAATTCAGGCAATTTCTGAAATGATTGGCGGAAAAGGACAAATTGCTGTTTTAAGTGCCACTTCTCAAGCCACAAATCAAAATACATGGATTGAATGGATGAAAAAAGAATTAGAAGACCCGAAATACAAAGATATTGAACTTGTTAAAGTTGCCTATGGTGATGATTTAAGAGACAAGAGTGTTTCTGAAACAGAGGCTCTATTAAAATCTTATCCTAACCTTAAAGGAATCATTGCTCCTACTACAGTGGGTATTGCAGCGGCAGGTAAAGTGTTAACAGATAAAGGATTAAAAGGTAAAGTAAAACTTACGGGTCTTGGCCTACCAAGTGAAATGGCGGAGTATATTGAAAGCGGTGTCTGTGATTGGATGTACCTATGGAATCCAATTGATGTAGGATATCTTGCCGGTTACACAGCGGATGCCCTTGTGAACGGTAAAATCTCAGGTAAGATTGGGGATAAATTCTCAGCAGGAGATCTTGGGGACAAAGAAGTGGTTCAAGATGGCGACGGAACACAAATCATGCTAGGCGATCCTTTCAAATTCGATTCAAGCAATATTGCAGAGTGGAAGGAAGTTTACTAATAATTAAATGAGAGAAGCTTGCAGATTTTGTATCCAAGTCTGCAGGCTTTTTTAGTTAAGCCATTCTTTTGTTGGCAAATAAGGACAATAAATAGCCGAATCACGTTATAGGAAAATCGTAAATTTCTAGTAAGATAGAGATATCAGTAAGCGTTTCCAACCGAGAGGTGATGTTAATGACTAAATACAGTATTGCTGTTGATATTGGTGCTTCAAGCGGCCGGCTTATTTTAGGTTATCTAGAAAATGGGCTGCTAAAACTAGATGAAATTCATCGTTTTGAAAATAAAATTGTTAGAAAAGGTGACTTCTATTGCTGGGAAGCCGATAAGCTTTTTCAAGAGATTAAAAACGGCTTGAAAAAGTGCAAGGAATTAGGCATTAAACCAGATAGTATTGGGATCGATACTTGGGCCGTCGACTTTAAGTTATTGGATGAAAACGACCAACCATTAACAGAGGCGGTTTCCTATCGTGATCCTAGAACAGACGGGATGATGGAACTGGTTTTTGAGAAAATTATGAAAGAGCGTTTGTATCTAGAAACAGGCATTCAGTTCCAAAAATTTAATACCATTTATCAACTGTATTCTATTAAACAAAACTCTCCGGAAATCTTAGATAAGGCAAAATCATTCTTAATGATTCCGGATTACTTCAATTATTTACTGACAGGAAAAAAAGCAAATGAATACACCAATGCCACATCCACACAACTAGTCAATGCCTTTACGAAAAAATGGGATCATGACTTATTGGATGCGTTGGGTATCAATAAAGAAATGTTCCATGATATTAAAACGCCTAAGACCATTCTTGGATCATTAAAGGAAGAACTAGTTTCAGAGTTAGGCTTTGACCTTCAAGTGATTCTACCGGCTACACATGATACAGGTTCTGCGGTGATTGCCGTACCTGAAGAAAATGAAACCATTTATATCAGTTCCGGCACATGGTCACTGATTGGAGTCGAAAACTATTTCCCTATCTGTGTTACCAAAGCACTGGACTACAATTTCACGAATGAAGGCGGCATCGATTATCAATACCGTTTCTTGAAAAATATTATGGGTCTTTGGATGATCCAAGAGGTAAGACGTAACTACAATAATGAATATTCTTTTGCTAAGTTGGTCGATTTGGCTAGAGAAGCTAAGGACTTTAAGGCAGTGGTAAATGTTAATGATGACCGATTCTTAAAACCTGAAAACATGGTTCTAGAAATTATGAACTATTGTGTGGAAACTGGACAGCCGATTCCGAGCACACCAGGTGAAGTCGCAAATTGCGTCTATGATAGTTTAGCAGTTAGCTATCAGGATGCTGTAAATGAAATTGAAGAAATTTTTGAAAAGCGATTTGAGAAAATCAATGTCATCGGCGGTGGATGTCAGAATGAAATGTTGAATCAACTTGTGGCCGATGTAACGAAGAAAGAAGTATTTGCTGGACCTGTTGAAGCGACTGCCATCGGCAATATCGTCGCACAGTTGATGGCCCTCGACGAAATTCAAGATATTAAAGAAGCACGCACAATTGTCAAAAATTCATTTGAAGTAAAGAAATACCTACCAACTGCACCAATTACAAACTAACTTTGGAGAGGAAGAAATATATGTCTATTCAAGAAAATTACGAACTTGCTAAAAAGGCTTATGAAAAATGGGGAATTAATGTTGATGAAGTAGTTGAAAAGTTGAAAAATGTACCTGTATCTATTCATTGCTGGCAGGGGGATGATGTAGCTGGATTCGAAGTGAACCAACAAGAATTATCAGGTGGCATTGATGTAACAGGTAACTACCCTGGTAAAGCAACAACTCCTGAACAGTTAAGAAGTGATTTAGAGAAGGCCTTATCACTAATTCCAGGTAAGCATCGAGTTAATTTACATGCGATTTATGCGGAAACAAATGGAGAAGTAGTGGAAAGAGATCAATTAGAACCGAAGCATTTTGAAAACTGGGTAAACTGGGCAAAGGAAAATGGCTTAGGCTTAGACTACAACCCAACATTGTTTTCACATCCGAAAGCAGATGATGGCTTAACACTATCTCATCCAAATGAAGAAATCCGTGAATTCTGGATAAATCACTGTATTGGCAGCCGGAAAATTGGTGAATATTTCGGAAGAGAGCTTGGTACACCTGCTCTAACAAATATTTGGATTCCAGATGGGTACAAGGATATTCCGAGTGACCGCCTGACACCAAGAAAGAGATTAAAAGATTCATTAGATAAGATTTTTGCCGTGGAAACAGATGAGAACTATAACTTAGATGCCGTTGAAAGCAAAGTATTCGGGATTGGTTCAGAATCATATGTAGTCGGATCCCATGAATTTTATTTAAACTATGCGATGAAAAATAATAAATTATGTTTACTGGATACTGGTCACTACCATCCAACTGAAACCGTATCAAACAAAATCTCTTCGATGCTGTTATTTAGTGAAAAGTTAGCACTGCATGTTTCAAGACCAGTTCGTTGGGATAGTGACCATGTTGTGATTCTTGATGATGAGCTAAAAGAAATTGCCTTAGAAATTGTCCGAAATGATGCCCTAGCCCGTGTCATCATTGGACTTGATTTCTTTGATGCAAGCATCAACCGTGTCGCCGCATGGACCATCGGCACACGCAACATGATTAAGGCTTTACTCTATGCGATGTTAGTCCCAAATGAGTATTTAAAACAGCTTCAAGAAGAAGGCAACTTCACTGAAAGATTAGCGTTAATGGAAGAATTCAAGACCTATCCATTTGGGGCAGTTTGGGATTACTACTGCGAAAAAATGGGCGTTCCAGTAAGAGAATCTTGGTTGGAACAAGTAAAAGCGTATGAGCAAGAGGTATTATTGAAAAGATAATTGTAAAATGTTCGGAAGACTCAGGTCACTTAATTTCCTTTTTGTATCTTGTTTTTTCAAATAATTTATGTTTGTTTTCCAAAAATATATGTTATAGTTATAGTGATAATAAGTATAAAACAAATATAAAACAACATAAATAAAAATTGCCGGAACAGGAAGGGGTAGAACTAGTGCTTGTAGCAGAAAGACAAAAAAAGATTGTGGAATTAATTAATGAACGCTTGAGTATTCGGGTGACAGAACTTAGTAAGATTTTTTCTGTAACAGAAGAAACGATTCGCCGTGATTTAGAAAAGCTTGAAAAAGAGAATTTATTAATGCGCAGCCATGGAGGTGCGGTTAGTATTGAAAAGGACCAAGGGGAGATTTCTTATTTGGAAAGAGAAATCACTAACGCGGAACAAAAGAGAGCAATTGCGAAAGCTGCCGTTCGTTCGATTGAGACGGGTGATCAAATTGTGTTAGATGCTAGTACAACCGCATGGTATGTGGCAAAAGAACTGCCTGATATGCCTCTAACAGTATTAACAAACTCGATTAAAGTTGCGATTGAGCTTAGTAAAAAAGAACAAATCAAAGTGATCTCTACTGGTGGAACATTACTGTCACAATCCCTTTCATACGTTGGACCACTCGCAGAACGATCTCTCAGTATGTACCACGTGAATAAAGTGTATCTTTCCTGCAAAGGGGTACACCTTCAAAGAGGGCTAAGTGACTTCAATGAGTCACAAGCATTATTAAAAAAGCAGATGATGGAAATAGCCGATGAAACCTTCCTAATGGTGGACTCTAGTAAATTTGGGACCCGTGCTTTTTCGCAAATTGCTCCCTTGTCCAGTATTGACTGCATTATTACCGATTCTAATATAGATGAAGAAATTAAAAATGATCTGGATGGAAAAATGATTAAGGTAATCATTGTAAACTAGCAAACCTGGGCGTTAATTACTAAGTTGGTTCTTATTTTATTATAATAACATCAATGTAGGCTTTTTTTCATACTATATTCTGGGGTGAAAAAAAATGCCAAGAGTAAATTACCGGAATTCAGATGTGGACTTAATGGCAAGGATGATGAGAGCGGAAGCCGAAGGTGAAGGAATACAAGGCATGTTATATGTTGGAAATGTAATTGTTAATCGTTTGATGGCAGATTGTTTAGATTTTAAAGGACTAAGGACAGTTCCTCAAGTTATTTATCAAGTACAAGGTGGGAATTATTCCTTTGAAGCAGTTCAAAAAGGGAATGTATTTTATCAAAGATCAAGAACCGCTGAAAGAAGATTAGCAAAACAAAATTTGGATTATTGGAGAGACCATCCAGCGAAATATGCTCTGTGGTACTTTAATCCACATGCTGCTTGCCCTCCAACCTGGTACGGTCAACCTCAATCTGGACAATTTAAAGAACATTGTTTTTATGAACCAAAGGCTGGAACATGTGATAGTGTCTATAGATGAGAAAAAGCTTACTCTTTGAGTAAGCTTTTTCATATTCCAGAATATTCAAAAGGACTCTATGCTGCTGATTTGCTTTCTTTGTACTTGTTATTTGAGCGTAATAATAGAAATAAGAATAAAAGTTGGCCTATTTTCAGTCAAAGGGGAAAGCGCTTAGATGTCATTTCATATATAATTATTGTATTGGGGGCGCTTTCATATGTTGCTGTAATTGGGGGCAACGTAGCATATTATTAATCAAAGGATGGTAACTATGAAAATATCAGCAGTTATTTTTGATTTAGACGGTGTGATTGTGTCGACAGATGAATACCATTACCAAGCTTGGAAACAAATAAGCGACCAAGAAAAAATATATTTTGATAGAGAAATTAATGAAACACTTCGTGGTGTTAGCAGAATGGAAAGTCTCGATATTATTTTGAGTCGTTCTGATAGAAGATACAATGACAATGAAAAGCAACTTCTTGCTCTCCAAAAAAATGAAATCTATTGTAAATTGCTTAACAATTTGTCTCCAAACAACATTTTACCTGGGGTTATTAATCTATTATTGAGTTTAAAAGCTAGGGATATAAAGGTAGCCATTGGTTCTTCTAGTAAAAACACTCCATTTATTTTACAACAAATAGGATTAACTTCAAATTTTGATGCGATCGCCGATGGAAATAGCATCAAAAATAGTAAGCCTGATCCGGAGGTCTTTTTACTAGCAGCAGACATGATGGGAGTTACCCCAACGGTATGTGCAGTTATTGAAGATGCACAGGCAGGTATTGATGCGGCTAAAGCGGCAGGAATGAAGGCAGTGGGAATAGGTTCAGCAAGTACATGTTTAAATGCGGATTTGAAATTAAAAGACCTAACTAATTTGGATATTGATCAGTTATTAGAAGTTAATGAGACTAGGAGTTGAAACCATGATAAAACTTCATGATGTTTTATTATTAATATAAATCATCATTATTATCAACATGCGTTGTAGAGCGGTTTTCCTTCAACAACGCACGTTTTGTTAATAAGTAAAAAAGTCAGGTAATGACTAAAAAGGGGTAATATTTTTCATTGGTATTTTCGTGTTTCCCCTGCGTGACCCAATCCATTTCATTTAATTATCTTTCCAATCAATGTTTTCAATAAAGCGTACGAACGCCTTAACCACATTCCATTCCAGAGATTCCTTATGATAATACATCCAGGTTCTTCGCAAAATCGGATTTCCTTCTTGATCTTTTAAGTGGATTTTGTATAAGTCTTCGATCCCAGAAAGTACCCTGCTGGACAAAATGCCATAGCCTAAACCATTTTTGACCATTTCCTTACAAGGATCAACTTGGTCCACCTCTATACTTATAAAGGGGGCTTGCGCATAATTTTCAGCCCACCAATGATCTATGACTGATTTTAATAAGTAATCGCCTCGATTTTCGATTCTAGGGAGACGAGGGAGATCCTTCAAATCAAACTCATTTTTTGAAGCAATGCAAATGGTTTCCTCAAATAATTGATGTTTCGATAATCCCCGCCAGCCATAATCTCCTCGCACAAAGCTGATATGAACATCTTTATTATGAATTAGCTGAGTTACGTCTCTGCTCCATCCAGTAGTTACTTTGAATTCCACATGTGGATATTGCATTTTAAACAGTTTCAAAACATGGGGAAGTTCATAATTTGCGAAAAAATTAGATACCCCCAATTTCAACGTACCCACCACTTGATCACTTTCATTATTACTCATATTTTGAACATTTTCTTTTATCTTTTCATAATGAGCAAGGGCTTCCTCAGCACATTGGACAAGATATTCTCCTTGTGGGGTAAAATGCACTCCTCTGCTTTCACGAGTTACGATTTTAACGCCGAGTGCTTCCTGCATATGCTTTAATCGCGTCGTTAATGCGGGTTGAGTAAGAAATAAGAGGCGAGCGGTTTTAGTTAGATTTTTTTGCAGATAAAGCACCTTTAATATTTCCCAATCACGGTAATCCATAATTCCACCCATCTATCTGATATTAATATTTTTTATAGATTAATATAATTTTTTATCATTTTATTTATTTCAATTATTACATTATCCTTAACCTATAGCAATCGACAAATATCTTAATAAATAATCTGAAGTAAATCATATAGAGTAAGACAACAATGGGGGAATTGTAAATGAGAGTACAGGAGAGCCAACAAAATCCTTGGAGAAAATTTACTGGTCCAAACCTTGGCTATGTAATCGAACAATATGAACGGTATATGGACGGAGAAGATTCCATTGATCCAAAATTAAAAGAACTTTTTATTAAATGGGGCTCACCTTTACCTTTGGAGGAAAGTCAGGCCGATAAAACATTCAATAAAGAATCTGTCAATCTTAATAATTCCGCAGATATACAGAAAGTGCTAAAAGTAGTAAAACTGCTTGAAGACATTCGTTCAAATGGGCATTTAGCGGCAAACATGAATCCATTAGAGGGGAATGTGCAAAATCAAGAGCTGTTTCATCCAGAAAAACATGGGGTAAGTGTGGAAGAGTTGAAAATGATTCCAGCCAAACTTGTTTGGGAAGAGGCCCCGGCAGGCATTCAAACCGCATGGGATGCAATCAACCATTTAAAGAGTATATATACCTCCACACTAGCCTTTGAATTTAACCACGTTCACCATATGGATGAACGGGCATGGTTAACTCAAATGGTGGAGACAGGTTCCTTGCATCGATCCTTATCTAAAGAAGAACAAACTACCTTGCTGCAGAGTTTGACAGAGGTTGAAGGATTTGAACAATTTTTGCACAAAGCCTTTGTCGGTCAAAAGAGATTCTCTATTGAAGGCGTTGACATGCTAGTACCGATGCTAAATGCAGCGGTGGGTGAAGGTGTCGGGGATGGTGCACGTAATGTCGTGATTGGAATGGCGCATCGCGGCCGCCTAAGTGTCCTTGCGCATGTGTTAAACAAACCATACAGCAAGATGTTTTCTGAATTTCAACATTCGTCCGCTAAACAACAAGGTCCTTCAGAAGATTTATTTGATATTAGTGAGGGCTGGACTGGAGATGTGAAATACCATTTAGGCAGAAATCGATTCATAGAAGGCCCCGGTAACGTTCGTGCACGGATTACCTTAGCCAATAATCCGAGTCATCTTGAATTTGTCGATCCTGTAGTTGAAGGTTTTGCAAGAGCGGCCCAAGAAGAACGGAAGAATGCCGGTTACCCTGAGCAGGATGTTAAGAGGGCGTTTGCGATTTTGGTTCATGGGGATGCAGCCTTTCCGGGTCAGGGAATTGTAGCGGAGACATTGAATTTAAGCGGTTTAAAAGGATATCGAACAGGTGGAACCATCCATATCATTGCCAACAACATGGTAGGCTTTACAACAGATAGCCACGATTCTCGTTCGACGAGATATTCGAGTGATTTAGCAAAGGGATTTGAGATTCCGATTATCCATGTCAATGCGGACGACCCAGAAGCATGTCTGGCCGCTGTTCGATTGGCCTATCAGTATCGTTCTCGGTTTCAAAAAGACTTTTTGATTGATTTAGTTGGATACCGTCGATTTGGCCATAATGAAATGGACGACCCAGCGGTTACCCAGCCTAAGGTATACAAAAAAATTGTGAACCATCCAACTGTAAGAACAGTGTATGCCAAACAGTTGCAAAAGAGAGGCATTCTCAATCAAGAAGAAGTTGAGAAAATTAAACGCAATGTGCATGATATGTTACAAGCTGAATTTGAAAAAGTGTCAGATAAGAAGCAAAGTGAACCTCCAGCAGATGCTGAGGTTCCGATGGTTATCGCCAAAGGAATACCACCGTTGGAAACAAGCGTACCTCTTGAAACTCTTCGTGAAATAAACCAAAATTTGCTGAAATGGCCAGAAGGTTTTCAAGTGTATCCAAAGTTAAAACGGATTCTGGAGCGCCGTGATAAGGCATTAGAAGAGAATGGGAAAGTAGAATGGGCGGTAGCAGAAGTGTTGGCACTTGCGTCGATATTAAAAGATGGAACGCCAATTCGTCTAACCGGCCAAGATTCTGAGCGTGGAACGTTTGCACAGCGGCATATTGTGCTCCACGACGAGGAAACAAACGAAACGTATTCACCACTGCACCATCTTCCGCAAGCACGGGCTTCGTTTTCGGTTCATAATAGTCCGCTATCGGAAGCAGCTGTTGTAGGTTTTGAATATGGATATAATGTTTTTGCTCCTGAAACACTTGTCATGTGGGAAGCTCAATATGGCGACTTTGCCAACACGGCACAGCCCCTCTATGATCAATTTGTTTCATCTGCACGGGCAAAATGGGGACAAAAATCAGGTCTTATTCTCCTGATGCCTCATGGGTATGAAGGCCAAGGTCCGGAGCATTCCAGTGCTCGACCTGAGCGGTTTTTACAGTTAGCAGCTGAAAACAACTGGACGGTTGCCAACCTGACAAGTGCAGCCCAATATTTTCATATTTTACGCCGCCAAGCCTCCATCTTAGGATCAGAGTTTGTTCGACCATTGGTGATAATGACGCCAAAGAGCCTGCTCCGTCACCCGTTAGTTGCTTCTACTGGTACGGAACTAAGTGAAGGTCATTTCCAAACGGTTTTGGAGCAGCCTGAGCTCGGAAAAGTGCCAGAAAAGGTAAGGCGTTTGGTATTAACAACGGGTAAGATGGCTATCGACCTGGAGGTAGAAATCGACTCACAGAAAGAATATCAAAACCTAGAAGCGGTTCACATTGCTCGAATTGAACAATTGTATCCATTTCCAAAAGAAAAAGTGGAAGCGATATTGAAGCGTTATCCTAACTTGAAGGAAATCGTATGGGTACAGGAAGAACCGAAGAATATGGGAGCATGGCATTATATTGCCCCAACTCTTTTTGAGCTTGCTGCAGGCAGTCTGGCTGTTGATTACATCGGGCGTCAGTTCCGTTCAAGCACGGCAGGCGGGGACCCAATCGTTCATAAGAAGGAACAAGAACGTATTATCGAACAGGCCTTGAATTCTAATAGTATAGTAATTAATCAGAAACAAGATAGCAGATAATTACAGGCAAAGAACTGAGATATTAATTTAAAAGAAGATTTAATCTAATACCTAGGAGGATATGGCACATGATTGAGATCAAAGTACCTGAACTGGCAGAATCGATTACAGAAGGAACCATTGCACAATGGCTCATTAATATTGGTGATAAAGTAATCAAAGGAGATAGTGTTGTTGAATTAGAAACAGACAAAGTGAATATCGAATTAAATGCCGAATACTCAGGTGTAGTCACCAAGGTTTTAAAAGAGCCTGGAGATATCGTCGAAGTAGGAGATGTTATTGCGATTATCGAAGAGAATACTGCTGCAGAAGCCACTTCGGCTGTTCCAACAACTCCGGAAAAATCTGCCGAAGTTGAAACCTTTAATCAACAAAGCACTCAAACCGAGCCGGAACTTCCGAAAGCAAATAGCCCGATTGCCTCACCTGCGGCAAGAAAATTGGCAAGAGAATTGGGAATCGATTTAACCCAAGTAAGCAGCCGGGATCCACTCGGAAGAATTAGATCAGAGGATGTAAAAGCATACACACCGACACCTGCGGTTAAAGAAGAACCAAAGATGGAAAAGCCAAGCCCAAAACAAGCTGTAAAACAAATGGATGAAGAGTTTGACAAACCAGTAGAACGGGTGAAAATGTCTCGCCGGCGTCAAACCATCGCTAAACGCCTAGTAGAAGTCCAACATACAGCGGCGATGTTAACTACATTTAACGAAGTCGATATGTCGGCTGTTATGGATTTACGCAATCAGCGGAAAGATGCCTTTTTTGAAAAACATGGTGTTCGTCTTGGGTTCATGTCATTCTTTACCAAGGCAGTTGTCTCAGCATTAAAACAATTCCCGCTTTTAAATGCCGAAATTCAAGGCGATGAATTGATTATCAAGAAGTTCTATGATATTGGAATTGCCGTTGCAGCACCAGAGGGTCTAGTGGTACCAGTTGTTCGCAGTGCAAATCAGAAAAACTTTGCCGAAATCGAGCAGGATATCAGTAATCTTGGTAAAAAAGCTCGTGATAATGCCCTTACGTTAAATGATTTGCAAGGTGGAACATTTACCATTACCAATGGTGGGGTTTTTGGTTCATTAATGTCAACACCGATCTTGAATAGCCCGCAAGTAGGGATTCTCGGAATGCATAAAATCCAGACAAGACCAATAGCGATTGATAAGGAACGAATGGAAAACCGCCCGATGATGTATATTGCCCTGTCTTACGATCATCGAATTGTTGACGGCAAAGAGGCCGTTAGCTTCCTAGTTGCCGTGAAAGAATTGTTGGAAGATCCTCACTCTTTATTATTGGAGGGATAAGTAATAAAGATAAGCGAATAAATCAAGACCTAAAATTAATTTAATAGTCATTAAAAACAGGGATGGGGGGTGTTTCCATCTCTATTTTTAATGAAATTTTGGTTCGCTCAAAACCCTTTCACCCTCCAAAAAAATCCGCACTCATTTCAAAAAGAATCTCCAATATTGCTCTAAATAGGTTTGGCTGTTTTTTGTAGGGAAAGTCTGTATATACCGTCTGTAAATTGTTTCCCGCTTTTGGTATGGTTGCACCATATATGTATTATCATCTTATCGAAGCACCAATCATTTCACGATATTGATTAAATGGGTACTTAATCTAAAAATTGTGCACTCAAATTACTAAATTAAATGTACCCAATATTACGCTACAATCAAGATGTGCACAAGTAATAAATGGCCAAGAACTTTTAATGATATTAACTCGTGGGGTGAATTTAATGAGAAAAATGAAAGCGTTTCTATCTGGAACATTAGTTATGATACTTACCATCGCACTATTAGCTGGTTGTACAAGCTCAAGTTCTAGTGAATCAAAAAGCAGCGGTTCATCTAATTCAAAAAATGTAACGATAACAATGCTGGTTTCTGGAAATAAAGCGGCCTCCGGTCAAGATTTTGAAGTAGATATTTTACCGAAATTAGTTCATAAAAAGTTCCCGAACATTACATTAGAGGTACAAAAGCTACCTGATGATCAATATACAACTTCAATTAAGACTAAACTTGCAGTAAACCAAGCACCTGATATCTTTCGCGTATGGCCAAGAATGGCAAACGCCGCTTCTGTCATTGACCTTGGAAAAGGCGGATATTTAGCTGATCTTTCAGATCTGCCATTTATGGGAAATCTTTCTCAAACTGTGGGAGATGATATGTCATATAATGGAAAGATTTATGCGATTACTAAAGGGTTTGATATGTTAGGTACTTATTACAATAAAGCCTTATTCCAGAAAGTTGGAATTACTGAAGTGCCGAAGGATTGGGATGCCTTCCTTGCAGCTTGCCAAAAGTTAAAAGATGCAGGGATCACTCCAATTGTGATGGGGGATAAAGATCCTTGGGTAATTCAGTTTGGATTATATCAAATTGCAGCAAATACTGTTTATGCGGATGACAAAGAATTCGATACTAAACTTCAAGATGGAAAAGACTCACTCAACGGGCCGAAATGGCAGAAAGCTGTTTCAATGTACCAAGATCTATACAAAAAAGGGTACATTGCAAAGAATACTCTTGGACTAGGCGGACCACAGGCAATTCAAATGTTTATCGATGGTAAAGCTGCTATGACGTTAGACGGTACTTGGGATTACACCCCATTAACGGCGAAAGGTGCCACTGATTTTGAACGTGGTTTCTTCCCACTACCTGCTAATGAAAAAGGTAAACCTGTATATCAAGCGGCTGCTACTGCAGCGGGTTGGGCAGTTAATGCAAAATCAGAAAATGTCGATGCTGTAAAACAAATCCTGAACTATTGGTTTGATGGGAAGTCTGACTTATTTCAAGAATGGGTAAAAACTTCGTCTTCTATCGTAGCATATAACGGAGTTCCATTAACTAACGAATTATATAAAGATGCTTATGATCAGTATACAAGTACTGGAAACGCAATCTATTTTGCTAACCAAATGTGGCCAAGCGGGGTAGACGCAACCTTAGAATCAAAGTTTGCTGAGATTATTGGTGGACAAGGAACAACACCAAAAGACGTAACAAAAGCTATGCAAGACAAATTCGACGAACTTTGGAAAAAGTAAAAAAGATCAAGACAACCTAAATATTCAAGATTGAAAAATAAATGAAATTGAGGTGGGGAGTTTCCCCACCTCAAGTAAATTTGGAAAGGAATAAGATACCATGAATTCTACAGTCATGAAAAAATCAATGTATTTATTTGTTTTGCCTGCGTTGATTGTATATTTGACATTTTGGATCTTTCCCATTTTGAGACTTTTTCAATATAGTTTTTCAGATTACAACGGGGTACAGCAAAATCTAAACTTTGTTGGCCTAGACAACTATGTGAAAATATTCCAGGAAGGAGTTGCAGGTTCATCAATATCAAATACTTTGATATTTACGATGATTTCAACGGTCCTGGGCAATCTTATTGCACTTGGTTTAGCTTTTGTTTTGGATTCAAAAATTAAAGGGTTAGGGTTTTATCGTACAGTAGCTTATATACCTACTTTGTTTAGTGCTATCGTTGTGGGTTATATCTGGTCATATGTTTACATGCCTGAATCTGGACTGCTCCCAACAGTACTGAGTTGGTTTGGCATTCACAGTGAAAATTTAAACATTCTAGGTAATTACAAGACTGCCCTATATGGTATAACCGCTGTAGATATTTGGAAAACAATTGGAACCAGTACGATCATTTTCCTTGCTGGATTGCAGACTGTTCCACAAGAATTGCTGGAGGCGGGTAAAATTGACGGTGCTAACGGTTGGCAATTAACAAGGTTTGTTCGCCTGCCATTATTAGCAACATCTATTACAATTAACGTTACGCTAAGTATCATCAATGGACTGAAAGCTTTCGATTATTCTTTTATTATGACGAACGGTGGTCCCGGCAGATCGACTAGCACATTGGTTTATGATATTTTTAGGATGGCATTTACAGAAGGGCAGTATGGAAAGGCTGCATCATTGGCAGTAGTTTCCTTTGCCATAATAATAGCCGTTACAGTATTCCTCGTGACGAAATTAAATAAGAGGGAGGTAAATGTATGATGAGTAAGACAGCTATTCAAATTAATTCTTATGATGCAGGTATAAAACTGAATGAAGCTAAGAAAAGAAAATCCTTTGTTAAAAAAACTTGTTACCATATAGGAATAACCGCACTTATGTTAATAAATCTTTTACCACTTTTGATTGCCCTTTCAAGTTCATTACGAACACCGGATAATATGACGAATCCCTTAAATTTATTTTCCCAATTTAGCTTGGAAAGTTACAAGATAGCTTTTGAGCGAATGCATTTTCTCCAGGCATTGATGAATAGCGTTCTGCTAACGGGAGTTTCCGTTATTGTAGTTGTAATTTTTACATCTATGGCCGCCTATCCAATTGCAAGAATGAATACTCGGTTAAGTAAGTTCTTATATATCTTTTTTCTTGCAGGGCTTGTTGTTCCAAGTCAGATGGTCATCATTCCAATAGTTAAAACATTCAATGCATTAAATATTCCAAGTGGACAGCTAACATCGATTATCATGTTTATCACATGTAGTATACCTTTCTCATCATTTCTATACTCAGGCTTTATTAAGAGCAGTGTACCAATTGAGGTAGAGGAGTCAGCACTTCTAGATGGAGCCGGTTTATTTCGAAGGTTCTGGCAGATTGTATTTCCGCTATTATTACCTGTGACGGTTTCAGTTGTCATTACTCAGGGTGTATGGATTTGGAATGATTATTTCTTTAATATGATTTTTATTACAAAAGCAGATTTGACTCCATTACCACTTGCCATGCTAGGATTTATGGGTGACCAAACGAATCCAACTGCTTGGAACGTTCTTTTTGCAGCATGTTTCCTTTGTGCATTACCACTTTTAGTTATTTTTGCTTTTCTGCAGAAGTTCTTTATCAAAGGTTTAGCTGTAGGATCTGTAAAGGGTTGATTAGGCAAAATGAGATAGATTCCTAATCGGTAATTAAATAGGAAAAACGGGCCATATTGCAAGTGGTCCGTTTTTCTGTTTGGTCTTATTCAATTTTAGGAACACAGATTTTAATTGTTGTTCCTTTATTAGGTTCACTTTCTACATTTAACCCATATTCCAAACCATAATAAAGCGCAATTCTAGAATGGACATTTTTAAGACCTATACTTTCTTTGCTCCGTTTTCCTAGCTCCTTAAATTCAGGTTGTTCTTGTAAGAAATTTCTTATATCAGATAACTTGTCCCTTTCAATACCAATACCGTTATCTGAAATTTCAAAAACGATTCTACTTTGGCTAATCTCGTATGCCTTTATCTTGACGGTGCCTTTCATTTTTTTCTTTTCAAGTCCGTGAAGAATGGAATTTTCAATAATTGGTTGAAGTATTAATTTTAGAATACGGCATGAAGATAATTTGCTAGGGATTTCAAGATTAAAATCAATGCTATTATCATACCTTATATTTTGAATTGTAATATAATTTTTTACATGATCAATCTCATCGTTTAAAAGAACTAATTCACTTTCTGTTTTGATGCTATATCTAAACATATCCCCCAAAGCCTTAGTCATAATTGATATACTTTCAATTTCTTCAATTTCAGCAATACTATTAATCGATTCTAACGTGTTATATAGAAAATGGGAATTGATTTGAGCCTCTAATGATTTCATTTGGGAGTCTAATGTAATCAATTTATTTTGATAACTTTCTTTTATATACTTCTGAATAGCCTCAATCATATTGTTATATTCGGTATAAAGGATACCGACTTCATCTTTGCGGTTTAGGTATTTATCATTAGAAACTTTCTTCAACTGTTTGTTGGTACGCATAATTTTACTTAACTCAATTGTGGGTCTTGTAAGTTGGTTTGATAGGAGCAAGGAAAGTAATATAAAGATAACAGCACATGTTATTGATATGTAAATAATTAATTTTTCTGAAAGGTTGTATGGTTTATATAACTCATTCATGGGAATGGATGCTACAATATTCCAATTGTTGTCAGGAAATGGTGCGATGACAGTTAAATGACCATCTTTCACCTCTTGATTAGTACCTCCGTGGTTACTTGAAAGTTTACCTTGGTAGTATTTGGGAAGGGTTTTCCCGATTTTGCTCAATGTATTGTCATAAAGGATTAGTCCTTTGTTATTAACCAAGGAGAGATTTGTCATATTTGGGATAATATCGTTATCAAGGGCTTGAAATATTTTAATATCACAATCCAACATTAAAACACCAAGTAATTTGTGTGTATTAAAATCATAAATTGCACGTGCAAATGTGACGGAAGGCTGGGCATTAATTATAAAAGGCTTTGTAGAAACATTGCTAACATAAAGTCCACCTTTTTGATGTAGTGTTTGTTTATACCAATCATCCTTGAGTGGTACATAGCCAAAGTGAAGATCTGTATTGTTGATCGTGTAAGTGATTGATTTGCCGTCAGGAAGGAATAGATAGATACCATTTATATAGTCATTACTTAGAATTAAATTATTAAAAAAGAACTGCATGTCCCTTCTTGCAAGATAAAGATCGTATGGTCCCGCGTTTTTATTGTTATTCAATTTGTATAATTGATCAGCAACAGTAGGGGATCCAGGTATAGTTGAGAACTGTTGAAATGTTAACGTAATACGTTTTATATTTTGATAAATTCCATCGATTTTTTCTAATGAATTCTCTATTGTATTTGAGGTAACGACAGATACTTGTTGATTCACAATCTTAGTATAGCTACTGTAAGAGTTAATTGTGACGATAATAATAGGAATAATAGAAATGGCAATAAATACAAGGAACAATTTTGTTCGGGTAGTAAGAGATTTCATCGGTAGCCTCCAGATGTATAAACCTAATTAAAGTATACCTTAAACATTTTTTTAAAATAATAAAAGAATCAAAAAGGGATAGCAGTAATTCAGCTATCTCTTTTACATCATTCTATATTCTTCCGGGGTGTAACCGGTCACCTTTTTAAATACTCTGAAAAAATATTTCGTATTATCATACCCTAATGTTTTTGCGATTTTATAGACTTTTTCTGGAGAACTTTTTAACAGTTCCTTAGCTTTTTCAATCCTTATTCTATTAACAAAATCATTGAAATTCTCACCTGTTTTTTCTTTAAATAAGTAACTGCAGTAACTTGGATTGATAAAGAACAAGGTAGATATTTTATTTAGCGTTATTTCCTTGTTATAGTTTTTTATTACATACGTTTTTATATTGTCGATGAGGTTTTCCGAACCGTAAATATTCTTTTCTCTAAACACTTCAGTTAAGCTGGGTAAGACTTGAAAGAAGTATGTCTTAATGGACTCAATGTCAAATACTGTTTCCAGCATGGATTCGAAGCTAGAGGAAGGAGAATCTTTTGTTATTGAATCAAAGTAATTTGAAAGCATATTTCTAACTTCATGGATTAAATCATTACATAAATTCTTTAGAGAAAAAATAGTTAAGGCTGGTATTTCGCATATAAAGTTAAAGTACTCGGTGGTAAGATCAAGAACCTTGCCTGTGTGTCCTGACTCAATGTGAAAAAGCAATTCATCGGTTTTTTCCCAGTATGGATTTTCAAATGTGTTTATTTGTCCTTCAAGATAAAACAAGATGTTGTTTATATCCGTTGCCACTCTATTATTTAATGCCGAAATCGTTTCGGTATACGCCTCATTTAACTGTAATAATGTTTTTTTGGTTTTACTGATTCCTAGATAGATACAATCTTTGGGAGTTCCACTGCTGCTAACACTTTCATAAAGCAGATCACTTTTCAATGTTATTAATTGTTGGAGGTCTCTGGCATTCTTTTCATAGTATGAAAGAAAGAAATAAATATTATCGTTTTCGGTATTTGGTATGTTAATAATGCCGTTCGTCCTTATATTTTCAATTAAAACCGGATTATTTAAATATTCAACAAGACCGATAGTTGAATAAAGTGTAAACAATATAAATTGATGACTTTCATCAAAGGTTTGAAATATAGTAGATTTCGGTTCGAAATTTTTCGAGATACCTAAGATTACGTTATTTAAAACTTGTAAGTCAGACTGATATTTTATCTTTTCATTTTCCGTCTCAGTTGTTTCCAGCTTTAGTTGATAGGCGCGTTCCTGATTAATTAAGTTTATGGCCTTTTGTAAGGCGGAATGAATTTCTTCACGATTAAAAGGTTTTAATAAGTAATCGACAACTTTTGCAGAGATGGCTTCTTGCATATATTCAAAATCGCTGTAACCGCTTATGACGATTAACTTTTTTTCGGGGAAATCATTTTGTAGTGTCTTTAAGAAAACTTTTCCGTCCATTTCTGGCATTCTCATATCAGTAAATATAATATCAGGATTTACTTCACGGATTAATTCCAGGGCATCGATGCCATTGTCCGCCTCCCCAACAAATTGGGCTTCCTCTGAAAACGCTTTTAATTTTTTTAACATCCCTCTTCTAATTAGAGGTTCATCATCAACAATGATATAGGTATACATGGTCTCATCCCCTTCTTTATCGAATACTATCCGTTCATTATAACCTAAAAATAATATACCCAAAAGACAAAATAAAGTACACTGCTTGAAACGTTATAATTTAAATAGGAAGACGATTTATTTGGGAAAGCTATGTCTAGAATAAAAAAGATGAAGGGGGTTAAACGATGTTTTCGACAGAAGGCTTTTTATATCGCACCTGTGTTTGGATTTATCACTTCACACTATTAAACATTCTTTTCCTAATTACCTGTATTCCAATTATTACATTATTCCCTTCTTTAGCTGCTGCTTTTGGGGTTTCAAGACAATGGATAAAAAAGAATGATCCACCAATCATTTCAACATATTTTAAAATATTTAGAGAAAATTTTAGACAAAGTATGATAGTCGGTATTTTCATCATTATATTTGGTTTGTTACTTTATGTTGATTTCCAAATTACTACACAAATCCACTCGAATCTAAGAATTGCTTTATATTTATTTTTTTGCATTATGATGGTATTTTATATAGCTGCGATTTTACATGTGTTTCCGTTAATGGTTAACGGCTACTATACAAATAAACAGTTACTGATGAATGCTGTGAAATTTAGTTTTTATAAATTCCACATAACCCTATTAAATATGATTTGTATATATATGATATTTTTTATTGCTTATAAGTTTCCTGTTATATTCGTATTCTTTTTCTCTAGCATTTGTTTATTCCTTACTTATTGGCATATAAATAAAAAATTTATTATTTTGGAAGCTTTGGAGAAAAATTGATGTCTATAAAATAGCTTCAAATATATTAGTGAAAACAAGGGGAGGTAGAGTGGTGTGCTAAAACTAAACACGCTGACATGTGAATACAGAGATTTTTTATTGGGGACAGATCTTTCTCATCCAAGGTTTTCATGGAAACTAACTTCTGATAAAAATCATACAATGCAAGAATTCTATCAAATTCAAGTTTCTTTATCAGAAAAGAGATTTGAGAAGCCATTATTATGGGATACAGGTAAGCATCAATCGCAGCAATCTATTCATATTCCATACGCTGGACCAGATTTGAAATCAAGAACCCGTTATTATTATCGTGTTCGTGTTTGGGATAATTATGGTTGTGAATCAGATTGGAGCGACATTATCTGGTTTGAGACTGGGTTAATGTCTTCAGAGAATTGGCAAGCAAAATGGATCACTCCTGACCCTGCTTTCTTTAATCAGGAATCAAAGCCTATTACAGTATTTCGAAAATCATTTTTGATTGAAAAAAAGGTTCAGTCCGCCCGGATTTATGGAACAGCTGCCGGGCTTTATGATCTTTACCTGAATAATGAAAAAATCGGTGATGATTTATTTGCTCCTGGTTGGAGCAGTTACAAACATCGTCATCAGTATCAGACGTATGACATTACAGACATGTTATCTCCTGGTCAATACGTTATCGGCGCCATGGTAGCAGATGGTTGGTATAAAGGGGAATTAACCTGGCTCTCAAAAAGAAATATCTATGGGAAGGAACGAGCACTTCTTTTGCAATTGCACCTTTTATTTGAGGATGGAACAGAAGAGGTAATTATGACAGATCCAACGTGGAAATCATCGATAGGCCCTATTTTATTATCAGAGTTTTATGCAGGTGAAACTTACGATGCCCGGTTAGAGATAAAGGATTGGCTCATTGAGGATGACTCTGTCTGGAAAAATACAAGGGCTTGTGAACTCCCATTTAACCAACTTGTTTCTCAAGAAAACTGGCCTACAAAAGTAACAGAAGTTATCAAGCCTATTGCAGTTATTAAAACTCCAAAGAACGAAACCATCCTTGATATGGGACAAAACATGGTTGGCAGAGTTCGAATGAATGTTAACTTACCGGTGGGTGAGAAGGTTGTTTTATACCATGCGGAAGTTTTAGATAAAGAAGGTAATTTTTATACAGGCAATTTACGTCAAGCCATTCAAAAGGTTGAGTATATATCCAATGGTAATGGTCCAGTTTCATATGCAGCATATTTTACTTTTCAAGGCTTTCGTTATGTCAAAGTAGAAGGTTTAGTAGGCTTATCTGAACAAGAGTTGCTAAACTACTTTGTAGGAGAGGTCATACATTCTGATATGCCAAGAACGGGATATTTTGAGAGCTCGAATGAACTAGTCAATAAATTATATAACAACATTCTTTGGGGGCAGAGAGGAAATTTTGTTGACGTTCCAACAGATTGTCCGCAACGAGACGAGCGCCTCGGATGGACTGGTGATGCACAAATATTTATTCGAACGGCAGCTTACAACTATCATGTGGCTCCGTTTTTCACCAAATGGGTTAGGGACCTAAAAAGCGATCAAACTGCAAATGGAACGGTCCCTTTTGTGATTCCAGACGTTATTGAAGACTACATTTCCGAAATGTGGGGGGATTATAATTATACCTCTTCAGCGTGGGGTGACGCTGTAACCATTTGTCCGTGGACTATTTATCGAACCTTTGGAGATGAAAGACTCCTAGGGGAACAATATGAAAGTATGAAAGCATGGGTTGACTATATCCGAGCACAAGGAGCAAATCCAAATCTTTGGAATACGGGATTTCACTTTGGTGACTGGTTGGCGCTTGATGCGGAAGAAGATCCCTATTTCGGAGCGACACCCGAACACTTAGTGGCAACTGCCTACTATGCTTATTCTACTCAAATCTTAAGAGATGCTGCACATGTCTTAAATAAAGAGGAAGATGTAATGAAATATGATCAGCATTTGGTAGGAATTATTCGGGAATTTCAAAAAACATTTATATCAGTTGATGGGAAAATGAAGGCGAATACTCAAACGGCTCATATCCTTCCACTGGTGTTTAATCTAGTAGATGGAAAGATTCGTGAACAAATAGCAGCCGACTTAAACCAATTGATAATAGATAAAAACTATCATTTATCTACAGGATTTGTTGGTACTCCTTATTTATGTATTGCATTATCTGAAAATGGTTATCATGAAACGGCGCTACGTTTGCTTTTACAGGAAAGCTATCCTTCGTGGTTATTTTCTGTTTTACAAGGTGCTACTACGATTTGGGAACACTGGGATGGTATCAAAGAAGATGGGTCCTTCTGGAGTGACGATATGAATTCCTTTAATCATTATGCCTATGGGGCAATAGGGGAATGGCTTTACAGATATGTAGCGGGTATTGACCTTGAGGAAGCAGCCTATAGGACAATAAAAATTCAGCCACATATTTCGAAGTATGGCTTGTCTTCAGCAAAGGCCTCATTGGAATCTCCTTATGGTACGATTGTTTGCTCTTGGGAACGAACAGAAGAAAAAACGGACATTTATGTGGAGATTCCAGTAAATACAACAGCCAAGATTTTGTTAAATGGTAGTAAAAAAGAAAAGTTAACAGTTCAGTCACTCACTCCAGATGAAGAAAATAATATTTCAGTTTCAGATACATCAGATGGTTTAGTTTGTATGGTAGGATCGGGAAGTTACTCGATCCAACTCGAAAGGTAGGGAATAACGGCATGAGTATTCAAAAACTAGAAAATCAAGTGATTGTAAGGAATGAAAAATTTATTGAAACAGCGGAACAATTAAAGCCACAACTTCACGAAACAATTGTAAAGCCTTCATCAATCGTAGAAATAAAAGCGGATTCACAAGTAATTCATGGCTGGAAATCGAAGACTGTTGCACCGGCTACATCTCTTACAGACTCTGAATATGGGAAAAATGATTCGTTTGTTCTAGATTTTGGTGGTCATCAGGTTGGGTATCTAACCGTAAAGATTCGTTCAGCTGGTAGTCCGCCTGATGCGCCGCTCAAACTAAAACTCACCATTGGGGAGATGCCAGTTGAGATGGCCGAACCTTTTGAAAACTATAATGGATGGCTTAGTAGTTCATGGTTGCAGGAAGAGACTATTTTTGTTGATGTATTGCCAGCTGTTATCTCACTGCCTCGTCGTTACAGCTTTAGATATGTAAAGTTTGACGTGATTGATACATCACCTAAATATCGAGTTGTCTTTGAAAATGTGGAGTGTAGAGCTGTTACTTCGGCCAATATAAGTACGGTTAAAAAGAGTTTACATCAGGATGAGGAACTTCAAAAAATAGATGATATTAGTATTAAAACACTTGCAGATTGCATGCAGGATGTATTTGAAGATGGGCCAAAACGCGATCGCAGACTTTGGCTCGGTGACCTGAGATTACAAGCCCTAGCAAACTATGAAACATTCCGAAATAATGACCTAGTTAAACGGTGTCTCTACCTTTTTGCAGGTGTTCCAGATGATAAAGGTAAGGTTCCCGCTAATGTTTTTGTTGCTCCTGAGCTCGTTGCCGATGATACCTATCTTTTTGATTATTCCTTATTTTTTGTGGGAACACTACATGATTATTATTTAGCAACAAACGATCTAGTAACATTAAAAGAGCTGTGGCCAACTGCCTATCGCCAGGTTGAACTTGCCCTTGAAAGATTGGATAAAAATAATATTTTGAGAGATTCGTCCGATTGGTGGTCTTTCATTGATTGGCAGGAAGGATTAAACAAACAAACTCCGTCTCAAGCCGTGTTGATTTATACGATGAAGCAAGCTATACGTCTTGCAGAAGAATTAAATGTACCTGAAAGGGATAGTCTGATAGACCGTTTAACGGAGATTGTGGAAGCTACCAAAATCCATTTATGGGATGATAAGCAGCAATTTTTTGTAAGTGGTTCGGATCGTCAAGTATCTTGGGCAAGCCAAATATGGATGGTGCTTGCCGGTGTTTTGCCAAAGGAAGAAAATAATAAACTTATGAAGCGCCTTTTAACAGAAAATCTTTCTGTTGGTATTGCTACTCCATATATGTATCATCATCTTATTGAAGCATTGTTGATTTCAGGAGATAAAGTGCAGGCAATTGCAGAAATGAAAACCTACTGGGGTGGAATGATTCGAGATGGAGCTGATACCTTTTGGGAATTATATGATCCCAAGAATAAAGACTTTTCCCCTTATGGAAGCCATCTAATCAACAGCTATTGCCATGCGTGGAGCTGTACGCCAACATATTTAATAAGGAAGTATAACTTATAAGAGGACTCTATTTTGAAAGGACAGCCAAGTATTATTATTGGTTGTTCTTTTTGTTTTGCTGTTTTAGTAATCTTTGTTTATTTGAAAAAGTATGAAGGACAAATCTTGTGTTCCAGAGGAGACTTTTGTCCTTCATCCCGCTTATGAAAGACAAATCTCCCGTTCCAGCGGAGCTTTTTGTCCTTCATCCCGCTTATGAAGGACAAATCTCCCGTTCCAGCGGAGCTTTTTGTCCTTCATTTAGGACAAATCTCATGTTACTTGTTTATGTTTATCTATTCCATTCTGAAAAATGCGTACACAAATCAGAAAAATTAGACACTATCGAACTATTATCGTGCAGGCTATGATATTCGTATAGGAGACCGGTCCTTATTTTTTAGAAATTGGAAGCGCTTTATACTCAGGGGAGGTAATGAATCTATGAAAAAATCCCACCTCTTTAAGATGGGAAAAAGAACCTTATCTTTAATGCTTGTTACGACGCTAGCTGCAGGTTTAGTTGGTTTCAATGCACCTTCGAAAAAAGCAGAAGTATTACCCGTATTTAATAAACAAGTCGGCGGGGTATTTGACGGGATGCCATTGTTTGATGGTGTTCCTAAGCATCTTGATGCATATGTCGATGCTTATTTTGATTATACGGGCATAGAAGGACCAGCAGTTTATGCTACAGGTTCAAGGAATCATTATATATTACAGCGGGGACCGAATGCCGGGAAAGCTATACCTGGTGCTCTTTCTGCAGCTGACAACGTTCAAGGTGTATCCACTGATTTCCCGGCCCTAGTCGGTATGGGACAAACCTGGAACAAAGCTCTTCTTTCTGATATCGGAAAAGTAATGGGGAGTGAGAAAATAAGTACATTAAAAGTAAAACAAGGTGAATCTAATATTCACGGCGGTGCAAATGCTTCTGCCACCGTTGCCTTCACGGTTGTCAGCGATATGCGCATTAATCCGCTAAGCGGAAGATTTGACGAGGGATTTTCAGAAGATCCAAATATGGCTGCAACGATGGTCGATAGCATGGCAGCTGGTCTAAGCGGCACCGATCAAGAAAAGAGTGATAATGGGTTTTGGACACGAGCAGTGGTAGGAACGAAGCATTTTTCCGTTTATAACGCGCAGTGGTTCCGTCAAACATCTAGTAACAGTGCTAGCGCACGGTCAATTTTCGAATATCAGACAAAGAGTCCTTTAAAAGCGCTTAGCTCTGGATCAGTCGGGGGAGTGATGACCTCGTTTGGTCGAACTAACGGGATTCCAAACATTCTCTCTCCGTACCAACGTCATGCCAATAATTTTTCGAAGTACGGAGTCTATAGCTCTCCGGATTTTAATGGTGACCAACTCGTCTTCCAAGAAGGTATGCAAGGGAATGGGTACGATACGAAATATGCAACAGACCGTACCAACGCATCAATCTTAATGATTTTGGCTAAAGCGAACGCAGGACGCCCGGGTCCCAACGAACAGAATGCAAAAGATGATGTTGCTGCTATCGTGAATGCCGTCGAACAAGGGAAATATGGCCTTACCAAAGCAGACCTTATTGAGGCTGCCCGTCCACATGTAAATCAAATGGTTCGTGTCGGTATCTTTAACGAAGTGGACCAAAACGGAATTCCAAAGAATTACCCATTCGTTCAAGAAGCTAAGGACGTGAGGGCGCAACCAGCCACTTTTACTACGCCTGAGCATCAACAAGTGGCGTTACGTGCCGCACAGGAGAGCATCGTATTGCTCAAAAACGATGGTACTCTGCCACTGGAAAAGAACAAGAAAGCGGCTGTTTCTGGAGTATATGCGGATTCAAGATTCAAAACGACTTACTCTGTAGGAACGACACCAGCTATCGAAAACTCTGGAATCTCCCCGTTACTGGCAATTATAAAAGCAAATGGGGCTAATAACGTATCATACGCTTCTGGAGCTAAAGTCGTAGCATTGAAATCCAAGCTAAACGGCCAAACCGTCACGGCTGATGGAAATGCTGCGGATGTTACAACAGGTTCTCAGCTGGTAACAACGGCAGATCCTGTGGATGGAAATAATCCTGCTCAATTGTTTGAAGTGTTTGATTGGGGACAAAAGGGCTACAGTTTACGTTCACAAAAAAATGGCCGTTGGGTATCATCACCGACTGGTGCGAATGCTGCTATTGCAAATACAAATAATACAGCATTAAACCTAACAAATAATGATTGGAATCTAGCTGAGATGCTAGGAAGTACAAGTACAATTCCACCAACAATCCGGGTCGAAGAGAATTCAGACAAAACTGTATCCTTGATTGCCAACGGTTATAGAACAGGATTTTCCGGAGACTTTTCAAATTGGTATTACGCTAACAGCCGCTTTATTACCACTGGATCAGATGGTAAACTGAAAACCGCGGGTACAACACTCACAAACAAAGCAAACGCAGCCAACCGAAATAATGATGTCAAATTTGAACAAACAGTTGTGAAGGAAGTAGGCTCAGATGCTGTTAAACGCGCAGAAACAGACGATTACGCCGTCGTATTTGTCGGCGCAATTCCGCGTCACAGTGCAGGCGAAGGCACTGATCGCTCTGATTTGAATATGGGCGATGCTGATTACCAATTAGTTGATAAGGTATCTTCCGCTTTTGCCGAGCAGGGCAAAAAGACAGTGGTTGTAGTAAAGTCTAGCTTCCCTGTCGGTATGGAAAGGATTCAAAACAATCCAAACGTATCTGCGATTCTTTACCAGCCATATGGTGGTCAATACGATTCTTCCGCCTTGGCTCAGGTTCTGTATGGTGACTATGCACCGACTGGTCGTTTATCTTCAACATGGTATGCAGATATGTCCGCATTCCCTGCAATCAATAAGTATTCGATTCCTGAAGGGAATACGACAGTGACTTTGGATGGGGTTGATCCTCGTTATACAGTGGATATGACGAATGCCGATCCAGAGGAATCAAAGCTGACATATATGTATACGAAGGCAAAGGTAACGTATCCGTTCGGATACGGTAAATCATACAGTAAATTTACTTACAGTGATTTCACTGCACCGAAAACTGCTAACGGAAAGGCTCCTTTCAATGTAACAGTAAAAGTCAAAAATGATGGAAAGGTAAGCACTTCCGAAGTAGTTCAGCTATATGTCAAAAATAAAAAATCTGTTTATGGTACTCATGCACCGCAAAAGCAATTAGCAGCATTCGATAAAGTATCCTTAGCTGCTGGAGAAACAAAAACAGTGACTCTTTCCGTCAATCCAAAGGATTTTGCTATTTGGGACGTAAATGCAGGTGGTTTCATTGTAGAGGATGGGGATTATGCGCTTATGGCAGGATCTTCTTCACAGGACATCCGAGCTGAAAAACAAGTTGAAATTTCTGCAGACTCCCTTGCAGCGCTCCCAACAAATAAACCGTTTAATGTTTTCGACCATTCGTTTGCCTCGAATGAGGTATTCTATCACGAAGTATCTAAAGCCAGAACGGCTCAAAACTTAAAAGAGAAGAAGGTTGTTGGCGGATATTATGCTGTTAGTTCTAAACAAAATGGTTCGTGGGTGGCACTTCCAAAAGTAGTGTTAACTGGATCTAGATCAGTAACAGCATCCGTTGCTTCGGATGGTAGCGGCGGTAAAATAACCTTACATGCTGATTCCGTGGATAGCGCACCTTATGCCGTAATCAATGTTCCAAAGACTGAGAAAAATACGTACTCAATTGACAATGCCGGAGTGCAAGTTAACGAGTTGGGCTATACAAATGTAACTGTCGATTTGGGTAAAAATGCACCGAAAGGGCAGCATACGCTCTATGTTGTATTTGAATCACCAGACCTTCGAATTGACAGCTTAGCATTCGAGGTAAAATAACACAGAATATATAGGAGTCACAGTCCATGCCTGAAGGCATGGGCTGTGGTATTTTGATTAGTTTATTGGAAAACGGAAGTAAATTAACATTATTTAGCGAGTAAACAAATAAAAACAAAGGAATTTTTCTGTTTACATATAGAAATGCTTTTCATTTGGGTTTATGATGAAAATATTAAACTATAAAAAAGGCAAAGCTTTTTGAAAGTGGATAAGTAATTCAAGTTAAGGGTGGACAATTATGAAAAGAGTATTCAGAAGAGTCGAAAATCACTTTCGAAGTGACAAAATTAGATACAAATACTTTTTAATAATGCTCTGCTTATCCATATTCCCCCTTTTATTACTAGGGTTTATTTCCTTCAATATCGCTAAAAATACACTTGTTCAAAATCAGGTAGAAACCACCGGAAATAATCTTCGAACCTCTAGTGAAGTGGCTGACCTTTTATTTCGAAATATCATTAATATGGAACGAGTGATTTCATGGAGCAATAGTGTCCGCGAAGAATTAGTGGACAGTGCTGCTTTTTCAGAAGTAGGAAAGAATGTAATAGATGAGAATACGACTAAACGAATGCAAGATTTAATTTCTAGTTATTTTATAGATACTGAAGATATCGATTCTGTTTGTTTATTTGATGTTCATTTTCGCCCTGTTTGTTTTGGAAATCATAATAGCATTGGCAGCTATGACACGAACAATAGGTACGGGGAGATTCTTCATTCGGATTGGTTTGAAAAGAGTGTTGAGGCGCAAGGGAGGCCTATTTTCTTTAGTTATAATGTATTGGTAAAGAAAGAGGATAATACTACTTTTTCTTCCGTTAAACTATTACGTGACCCACAAAATGTGTTTAACCCCAAGCAAATTGGCTTATTAGTGGTCAATATTAAAAAATCAATGTTTTCTAGAGTTTTAAATGATGAGGGTAACAGTGTGATGGCTGTTATCGATTCCTCTAAGAATGGAGTAACTACTGTTTTTAATAATACTACTACATTGAATAAGGAATTTTCTCTAGGGAAGAGTAGCTTATCCATGTTTCGAATCCTAGAACAAAATGGTTATCTAATTAGTAGTTACACGAATAATACAACCGGATGGACATTTGCGAATATAACAAAAGAAAAGGAACTGCTAAAGCAATCTAATAAAATTGGAATCATAACCATTACTATTTCTACGATTATCGCTTTAATCGCTTTATTAATTTCTTATATTCTATCAGGCACAGTGGCACGGCCATGGGTGCAATTAAAGAAAATGACGGTTGATTGGGCTAAAGGGCTTTGGGGATCAGGCGAAAATAATGAAAGTGACACGATTGGTGTCATTGGGGAAACATTCCAAAGAATAACAGTTGAAAATAAGGTATTAAATGAGCGGCTTGTTCATTCACAGTTAAAAGAGCGGGAAGCAGAGCTTCGTGCATTGCAGGCTCAAATTAAACCCCATTTTTTATACAACACACTAGACTCTATTTATTGGATGGCTATTCTGCAAAACAATAAAGATATCGCAGAAATTACTATAGCCCTATCACAAAGTTTTAAATTAAGTTTAAATAATGGAGAAGATCTGATTCCGATATCAAAGGAGTTGGAGCATATTCACCATTATATGACGATTCAAAATTTCCGTTATCCGAATCGTTTTCAATACATTGAGGATGTGGACTCTGCTCTACTAGATAAACGCATTCTCAAGCTGTTGCTACAGCCGTTTATCGAAAATGCTATTTATCACGGACTAGAGCCAAAGGTTGGGGAAGGTACAATTAAGTTAACTGGCAGCATCTCTGGGGGTTGGATCACATTTATCATCAGGGATAATGGAGTGGGAATCGAGGATCTAGAGAAAACAAAAAGCGGCTATGGTCTAAAGAATGTACATGAGAGAATCAAATTGTTCTACGGGCAAGACAGTACACTCTGCATCACAAGTAAAATAAATGAAGGAACCTGTATCGAGATTAGTTTTCGTGATGTTGCAAAGGAGGAGTAATGGTTTGCTAAAAGCAGTCATATTTGATGATGAATACATTGTTCTTCAAGGGTTGCAAAAGATGATTGATTGGTCAATGTACGGAATTGAACTGGTAGGTACTGCTAATAACGGGTATGCTGCCATCGACTTAGTTGAAACCCATTCTCCTGATATTATTTTTACGGATATCCGCATGCCTGGAATGGACGGCTTAGAGGTTGTTGAAAAGATTCTCGAGGCTGCTCCTGAGATTATATGTGTGGTATTCAGCGGATTCAATGAATTTGAATATGTAAAGAAGGCTTTAAAACTAGGGGTATCAGACTATCTAGAAAAGCCGATCACCATCCCAATCATGGAGGATACCATTCGGAAAATTCTAGATAAGTTACATCATCAGAAAACAGTTCTTTCCCTAGAGGAAAAATGGGAGGATAGTCGGAGCGATCTGATTGAAAAATCAACCTTGGATTTACTTCTTCAGGGGGATGAGGCGTTACCTAAGTGGCGGAAAAGTTTTGAGGAAGAAGCGAAGAATATCGTGGCGGTTACCGTATTGGCTCTCTCAGAAAAAAGTCCTGACTTATTAAGTTACTCTTCTTACTTTCCTGTATATATTCGAAATGGTGCAGACCACTTGCTGGTCATTTATCATTTTGAAGATGATTCGATAGAATGGATGAATCAGTTATTATATTGGCCGAGCGAATACGGCATAACATTAGGATCTGGACGGACTTATCATCAACTTACCGATGCTTCCAAAAGCTACAAAGAAGCATTACAGGCCTTACGATATGGACAGTTTATGGAACAAGGAGAATGGACACGTTTTGAGGAAATTGGAGAAAACCCTAATATACCCGGTGATCTATCAGAACTAGAAGAAGCAATTATTTTCTATTTACGAACGGGTGATAAAGCAGGGCTTTTCCAACAACTTGATGAGTTTATTAGCAAAATTCAATTACAACGCTTAAACCCAGATGTGATCGAACGTGAAATATTAAAACTAATTTATCTAGGATTGGAAGTAGCCAAAGAATCAGGGGAAGATGTTTCAAAAATAAGTCAAGGAAATTACCTGCCGCACGTAGACATAAGATTGCTGAATACGAAAGAAAAAATGTTCAGTTGGCTTAAAGTCCAAATGGAAATGATTATGGACTGGTTCCTTCGGATAAGAAAAGATAAAAAGCATGATGCAGTAGAAAAAGCTTGTACGTATTTAGACATAAACTTTGCAAAGGATTTGACTTTACAAGATGTTGCGGCGTATGTTGGGATGAATCCTACCTATTTTAGCCTTCTTTTTAAAGAAGAAATGAAGTTAACATATATTAAATACTTGACTAAGTTGCGTATGGAGCGGGCTAAGGAACTTCTACGTGAGGGGAACAAAGTAGCGGATGTAAGTGAAAAAGTGGGTTATCATACCTATCGACACTTCTCTGAGTTATTTAAGAAACATGCAGGGGTAAATCCTGGTCAATATCGAGATTCTTTTTAATACTCATAAAATATAACCAAAACAGATGAGAGAAAGAGCGGAAATGAGTATGTTAACCAATAAAAAAATATTGTTATTCATATCAAGTGTACTATTATTATCTGCTATTTTAGCAGGCTGCAGCAGAAACAATAGAAGTATATCAACGCATTCAAAAGAGGTTACCTTAGCTCTTCTAATAGATAATCAGGCGGATCAGACCGGGATTAGGGCCGTTGCTGCGAATATTGAAAAAAAATATCATATAAAAACGGAAATTGAAACACGTCCGAGCGGAGTGGAAGGTCATCAGGTAATGAAAACTAGATTGGCAACGGGAGATATGGCCGATTTGGTTATTTATAATTCTGGTTCTCTTTTACAATCTCTTAATCCGGGGGAATACTTTGTCAATTTATCAAATGAACCGTTTATGGAAAAAATATTAGGTCCTTTTAAAAAATCAGTTACTGTTAACGGAAAAGTCATTGGGCTCCCAATCGGTAGCGCTATTGCTGGTGGCTGGCTGTATAATAAAAGGGTTTATAAACAGCTGGGTCTTTCTGTTCCGAGGACTTGGGATGAATTAATCGCAAATAGTGAGAAAATTAAGGCCGCTGGTAAAACAGCAGTCATTGGTACGTATAGGGATGACTGGACTTCACAGCTAATAGTTCTGGCTGATAATCATAATGTTGTTTCTGAGGCTCCAACATTTCCGGCAGATTTTTCAGCTAATAAAGCTAAATTTACTACTACACCTGCGGCATTACGAAGCTTTGAAAAATTAGCGGAGGTTTACAAAAAGGGGTTTTTAAATAAGGACTTTAAGTCAGCTGACAATAAAGACGGTTTGAAAATGCTCATAGATGGCACTGGTGTCCAATACCCTATGTTATCAGCAATGCTTTCGACGATGAAAAAAAATTATCCAGATCAATATAAAGATATTGGATTCTTTGCTCAGCCTGGAGACGATCCTGATAAAAATGGACTGACTGTTTTTATGCCTGCTGCAATTTATATAAATAAGAATACTCAGCATATAGAAGCGGCCAAAAAGTGGTTAGCCTATTTTGTTTCTTCCGAAGGTGTGAAAACGTTCCTTGATGAGAAGAGTCTTGTCGGTCCGCTTGCCATCAAAGGTATAAATATCCCAAATAATACTATACCCGCAGTTAAGGATATGCTTCCTTATTTTAATGAGGAAAAAACAACGCCCGCCCTTGAATATCTCAGTCCTTTAAAAGGTCCAAATTTACCGCAAATTACCATAAAGGTAGGCAGTGGACAAATTTCAGCAAAGGCTGGTGCAGAGCTATACGATAAAGATGTAGAAAAGCAAGCAAAGCAACTGGGTCTTAAAGGCTGGTAAACTCCAGAGAAAAATAGTCCTTCTTTCATTCAATGAGAGAAAGGCTATTTTTTTATCTCAAAAACTATACAGTATTCAAAAATATATTCTAATTATTATAATTTTCCAAAAAAAACGGACGTATTTCCAAAAAATGCATCACTTAAATATTTATATGAAAGCGCTTAAAATTAAGTTAATTACTAAGGTTCGACAGAAAATCTTAGTGGTTATGATTAGAGATTTTAAGAGGGGGAGAAAAGATGATCCAAAATAAAAGAAAAAGGATGGTTTCGTTATTGCTTAGCAGTGCGCTAATGGCTGGTATTTTAGCGGGATGCAGCAATAAAGAAGAAGCTACTTCGGGTGGTGCAAAGAATAATAGTAAAGAAACAGAAAAAGTAACCTTTTTAATTGACAATCAAACACAATTAGATGGAATTAATGCGATTATCGGTGAATTTGAAAAGAAGAATAATATAAAAGTAGAAATTGAGACTCGTCCTGGTGGCTCAGAGGGTGATAATATCATTAAAACTCGATTAGCTACTGGTGATATGACAGATTTAGTTTGGAATAACTCAGGATCACAGTTACAGGCACTTAACCCAGAAGAAAACTTTGTTGACCTTAGTAAAGAACCTTTCATGGCAAATATCATGGACGATTACCAAAAAGCAGTTTCCTCAAATGGAAAAGTGTTTGGAATCCCGGGCACCCCAACCAATGCAGGAGGCTGGTTATATAATAAAAAGGTGTACGCAGAACTTGGTCTTTCTGTTCCTAAAACATGGGATGAATTGATGGCTAATAACGAAAAAATTAAAAAGGCTGGCAAAACGGCAGTGATTGGGACGTATAAAGATACTTGGACATCGCAAGTAATTTATCTAGCAGATAACTACAATGTCTTGGCAGAAAATCCGAATTTTGCAGAAGACTTTACGGCAAATAAAGCAAAAAATGCAACAACACCTGCTGCACTTCGTAGTTTCGAGAAATTAGCAGAAGTGCATAAAAAAGGTTACTTAAATAAGGATTTCCTTGCCACTGGCTATGATGCAGGTTTAAAAATGTTAGCTGACGGTACTGGTGCGCACTACCCGATGATTACTTTCGCGTTGGCTAATCTTGCGACAACCTACCCAGACAAAATGCAGGATATTGGATTCTTCCCACAACCAAGCGATAGTGCTGATAAGAACGGTTTAACGGTGTGGATGCCTGCTGGAATTTTTATCAATAAAAATAGTGAGCATATCGATGCGGCAAAGAAATTCTTAGAGTTCTATGTTTCTCAGGAAGGTATAGATTTATATACATCCAAAATCAAACCGACTGGACCAGTTGCGATAAAGGGTATCAAGCTTTCTGACGATGTTTACCCGGCAGTTAAGGACATGCTTCCATATTTTGAATCTGGAAAAACTGCTCCAGCTCTTGAATTCCTTAGCCCGGTTAAAGGGCCTAATCTTGAGCAAATTACCACACAAGTGGGTAGTGGAATCAGCTCAGCTTTAGATGGTGCAAAGCTATATGACAAAGATGTGGAAAAACAAGCAAAACAACTAGGCCTTAAAGGTTGGTAATATTTATTTAATCTATGCATTTATTGGCCCTGACTAATTTCTAGCAGGGCCAGTATTTTATATAGGATTGAAGGGATGAGCAATAGATGAATAAGTTATCAAATAAAACATATACGTATTACTTCCTATTGCCAGCGGGCATTGTTTATTTTGTTTTTTTCTTGTTGCCAACCATCATGTCTCTATTTTTCAGTATGACATGGTGGACGTTAACCGATTGGAAATTTATTGGTTTTGAAAATTTTAAAACATTCTTATCAGAACCTTCTTTAAATATCGGTTTTAAAAATACTCTTATTTACGCGTTAATAACATGTGGTTTAAAAGTAGTTCTTGGCCTTTTACTCGGTGTTTTCCTAAGTTCAAAACTAAAAACAGTCGGTTTTATTCGTTCAATGATCTTCTTCCCCACTTTGTTAAGTACAATTGCCGTTGGTATTGCATTTACCATGTTGATGCATCCATCCCAAGGACTTATCAATATTGTCCTTAACGGTATGGGAATTGTTGGTCCGGACTGGCTAGGAGATACGAAGATTGCTCTATTATCTGTTGCAGTGGTGGATGTTTGGAAAGGCGTCGGAATGGCAACTGTCATTTTTATTGCTGGGATTATGTCGATTCCAGAAGACTACTATGAGGCAGTGATGATTGATGGAGGAAATGCATGGCATAAATTTAAGAGTATCATTTTACCCCTTAGCCGGCCAGCGATGAATACTGTTATCATTCTATCTTTTATTGGCGGATTACGTTCGTTTGATTTAATCTGGACAATGACAAAAGGAGGACCAGGTTTTAGTACCGACCTGATCGCCTCGATTATATATAAGCAATACCAGTCAGGTTTTTTTGGCCTTTCAACAGCTGGAAATGTCATTTTATTTGTATTAGTTTCTGCTTTAGCCTTCCCTCTATATGCTTATCTCAATAGTAAAGAGGTGGACTTGTAATGAGTAAAGTTGTTGTCAGTAATTTAGAAACAAAATCTATAGTTCTAAAGAAAAGCAAGGAGAAGACACGTAAAAAGCTAGGGAAGCTTCTCGTTGAATGCATTGCAGTTATCGCGACATTGGGGATTTTTGGAATACCCTTTTATTTTGTTATTATAAATGCCTTTAAAGATATCCAGGAATCATCATTGTTGAATATGGATTGGCCAAGTGCTTCCCATATCATCGAGAATTTACAAGAGGTCCTAAGTGCCAGAGATGGAATGATTCTTCGTGCCTTTTATAACAGTGTGATGATCACGGGATTATCAATTATTCTCCTAATCTTACTTGGTGCAGCTGCCGGTTATGTATTACAACGTAAAGTATCAAAAATAACTCCCTTTATAAACTTTTTAATCCTAGCGGGGCTGATCATCCCTCCAGCAGTTGTCCCAACCATTTGGGTGCTCCAAGAAATTGGTCTATTTAAAACAATGCCAGGGATTGTCCTTGTTGAGGTGGCACTGAACTTACCGTTTACGATTATATTGTTTCGTGGGTTTATGGTTACGATTCCTAAATCTCTCGATGAGGCTGCATTAATTGATGGGTGTGGGAGGTTTCGATTATTCTTTCATATTATTTTGCCATTGCTAAAACCAGTTTCAGCTACAGTTGTTGTTCTAACAGCAGTGAGTGTCTACAATGATTTTGTTAATCCCTTATACTTCTTTCCAGGTTCGGAAAACGCGACATTACAGTTAACACTCTATAACTTTATGAGTATGTACATTACGAAATGGAATTTACTTTTTACAAATATTTTAGTCATCTCTATTCCACCTCTTATCCTATTTATTATCTTTAACAAGAAAATTGTTGCCGGAATGACAGCGGGGTCGGTTAAGTAGGGGGAAAATAAAAAGGGCCCGGGGAATTCAGTCTGAGTGAACTGGGTCTTACGCATGGGAGGTAGAACGATGGAATGGAAAGCAAACTGGATTTGGGATAGGAGCGGGGAGCATCCGAGGAATCAATGGACTTGTTTTAGAAGAACCTTTTCTGTTAATTCGGAATATGAATCAGCTAGATTATCAATCTCAGCCGATACGAAATATTTTGTTTACCTGAATGGGGAACAAATTGGATCAGGTCCTGTCCGGGGCTGGACCTCGGAATGGTATTATGATCAATATGAATTATATGGCCTAAAAAAAGGGGTAAATGTCATTGCTGTTTTGGTTAATCATTATGGAATGGGAACGATGCATTATATTGAAGGGCGCGGCGGGTTATTAGCGCAAATTGATTTCTATAATAATGGCCAGGTGATGAGTCGGCTACTATCCAATGAGAAGTGGAAGACTGCCACCCATAATGGCTTTGTTAAAGAATCAGTCAAAATGTCCAATTGTTTATCTTGGGCAGAAATTTATAATGCCAATCGATTTGCTTGTGATTGGGAACAGCTTTCTTTTGACGATTCAGAATGGGATAATGCAGAAATCATTGGTCCGTATGGGATAAGCCCATGGATGGACCTTAATCCTAGGGATATTCCCCATTTAACCAATGAACCCATCTTTCCGCATAGTGTAAAATCGTTAAAAGCGGTGAGACCTGTAGCACAACATTATTCGATTGATTTAAAACCGACCTATTTCCCCGGTGAAATGGATTGTAATTCTGGAAAACTTATGCAGGGTTATTTAGTTACGGAACTCCATTCAAAAGAAGATACTGAAGGGGTAATCACGCTGACTTTTGATGCCCATGCAGAGGCTAAATGGGAATTCACCCTTAATGGAGAAGGGTATAAAACGAAGAATGGAAAATATGAAAAAGTAAGACTTAGAAAAGGTGCTAATTTATTAATCGTTGATGTGGGCGGATTTTTTCACGAACCAACGATGCATCTTACTTTTGATTTCCCTGATAAAATCGATTTGAAAGCACCATTTGGCCAAAGTCAATCTGGATTTTTAGCGATCGGTCCTTTTTTTTCTGACACTCAACTTCAAATAGGAAACTATTTCCAAAATTCAATTCCCTTCGTTAAGGAATATTTAGAAATGAAGCAAGTATCAAACCTAAGCGAATTGGAAGCGTTTAAAAAGTGGGCGTTACCTATTCAAAACGATCATGTTTGTACTGACAATGTAAGCCTTCTTTCTATTTTTAAAGATGACCTGAAAACATATCCAATCGATTTTCAGCATCAGAATATGGTATTAGCTAATCAGAGTTTTACGTATGTCTCACCTAAGGAAGAAGGGGATACAGAATATCTTATTGACTTTGGCAAGGAATACTTGGGTCATATCGAATTCGAGGTGGAAGCTGCAAAAGGAACCATTTTTGATTTCTTTTTATTTGAAAGTATCCACCAAGATGGTAGGATCGAGCATACTTTTTCCTTGAACAATTCATTAAGATATGTCTCAAGAGACGGTCGCCAAGTGTATCGGTCATTTATTCCACGAGGATTCCGATATATGCTACTGACGATAAGAAACTTAAAAACACCATGTAAAATATTTATGGTTAAAGTAGATGTAACGACATTCCCGACTGGAAACATAGGATCATTTTGCAGTTCAGATTACCTATTAAACCAAATTTGGGATATCTCAAAACATACCATTCGAATGTGTGCGCAAGATACAATCATCGACTGTCCAGCCTATGAACAGGCACTTTGGACTGGCGATTCCTATAACATTTCCCTAATGAATTACTATACATTTGGAAACTATGATTTAGTCAAACGCTGTTTAAAGTTAATTTCTAAATCTGTTTACCGGTCCCCGCTTCCAGAATCACATGTTCCAAGTGGCTGGCAGAATGTACTGACCGCATGGTCGATTTTGTGGATGAAGGCATGCCGTGAATACTACCGATACACGGGCGACTTGGAATTTATCAAAGAGATTTATCCCGAATTAAAGCTAACGGTTCAACGTTTCCAAGAATTTATTAATAAAGATGGTTTAGTAGAAATCTCTGCTTGGAATATGTTAGATTGGGCACCGATGGATACAGAGCATAAAATCGTAACCCATCAAAATGCTCTCTTGGTTGATGCATTGAGACAAACTGCTTACATAGCATCCATCCTAGGGGAAAATGAAGATGAAATGAAGTTTTTATCTTTGGCAGATAAATTGAAACAAGCGATTAACGAACATCTATGGGATGAAGAAGAAAAAGTTTTTATTGATAGCATTCATGAGGATGGAAAGGGCTCTAAAATTAGTAGTATTCAAACAAATCTAATGGTCTATTTAACAGATTGCGCTGATGGAGAGCGTAAAGCTGTTATAGAAAAATACTTAATAACTCCCCCTGAGAGTATCGTCCAAATGAAGAGTCCTTTTGTTCTCTTTTTCTACTATCAAGCTTTAATGGGATTAGATGAAAATGAAATGGTGCTCTGTAATATCAGGGATATTTATGGTTATATGCTGGAAAATGACGCAACTACATGCTGGGAAGGCTGGGAATTAATTGAAGGGGACTATAGCCGCAGTCATTGTCATGCGTGGTCCGCAGCCCCAACTTATGTATTTGGAAATCTGTTTTTAGGTGTAAAACCATTAGAGCCTGGATTTACCAAAGTAGCTATTTCTCCAAACTTAAACGGATTGAAGTGGATAAAAGGATCCGTACCCATTCCACAAGGTAAGATTGATATTTATTGTAAAAATGCAGGGGAGTATATTGATTTGCAAATTACCCTGCCTGAGGATGTAGAAGCACTTGTTACAGTAACTAAAAATACTAGAGTTAGGATAAATGGTGAAACTAAACAGACCTTTTAGGTCTGTTTTTTCGGATAATCAAAAGTAAACAAAATAACTTTTGTGACAAAAATGGTAATTAAACAAAAATATACAAAGAATATATCTTTGTTTATGTTGATTTATGTTGGTTGTGGAGTTATGATGTAAATGTGAAGAAGATAAGTAAAGAAAATAATATAAAAACAATTTATTAATAAGGGAGAGAAATATACATGAGTTTAGCAATGAGGAATTTAATATATACGGCACCATTTTTACATGAAATGATTGAAGCAACTTCGAACCTATATCGATTAGGCTGGGATGAACGGAATGGCGGAAATATTAGTTACTTGTTAAATGAATATGAAGTTTTACCTTACTTGGACGTTGATAATGTTGTAAGAACAGTAACCATGAATTTTGATGCTTCTGAGCTGGCAGGAAGATATTTTGCAGTAACAGGTTCAGGGAAGTTCTTTAAAAATGTAAAAGAGGATCCTGCTTCTAACCTGGGAGTCATTCGCATTGCTGCAGATGGCAAAAGCTACGAAATTCTGTGGGGTCTAGAAGATGGCGGTGTAGCAACTAGTGAGTTGCCAACACATTTAATGAATCATATGAAGCGATTAGCAGTAGACAAAAATCATCGTGTGATCATGCACTGTCACGCCACACATCTCTTAGCGATGACATTTACACATAGTTTGAAGGAAGAAGAATTTACGAAAACACTTTGGGAAATGTGTACCGAATGTATTGTTGTTTTTCCTGATGGTGTCGGTGTTATCCCTTGGATTATACCTGGAACCAATGAAATTGGCGAAGCAACTGCAGAGAAAATGGAACATATCCGCCTAGTAGTTTGGCCGCATCATGGTATTTTCGGAGCTGGCGCAACAATGGATGAAACATTTGGTTTGATTGAAACAGCTGAAAAAGCGGCCCAGGTTTATACGATTGTTTGTGCCCAAGGTGGAAAGAAACAAACAATATCAGATCAACAGCTTCAAGATTTGGCTGATGCATTCAAGGTAGTTCCAAGAGCTGGCATCCTAAAATTATAAGTTATGGTTTTTCAAAATGAAGGGACATTTTTGTCCCTTCGTTTAAAAATAAAATTGTGAAATAATGAACAAACTAAAGGAGGAAGAATTGTGAGTGTTTATTATGTTCCAAGTACAAATCTGTTTGGTAGAGGCTGTTTAAAGGAGTTAGCTCCACTAGTAAAAGACCTTGGCTTTAAAAAGGCTATGGTAGTTACTGATAAATTTTTAAGTCAAAACGGAGTTGCTGGAAAAGTTTTAGCTGAATTAGATTCTATTAGTCTTGAATACATTGTTTATGATGAAGTAAAGCCAAATCCAACCATTGAAAACGTATATACCGGTGTCGATGTTTTTAAAACAAATGAATGTGATTGTCTTGTATCAGTTGGCGGTGGTTCACCACAGGATACAGCAAAAGCAGTAGGTCTTTATGTAACTAATGGCGGAGATATCCGTGATTATGAAGGTGTTGGAAAAACAAAAAATAAATCGATTCCAATTATTGCAGTAAATACAACAGCAGGGACATCCAGTGAATTTACGATTAACTATGTTATCACCGATAAAGAACGTGAAGTAAAGATGGTTATGGTTGATAAAAATAGTTTAGTAACAATCGCTGTCAATGATCCTGAATTGATGGTGGATAAGCCAGCAGCATTAACAGCCGCAACTGGAATGGATGCTTTAACACATGCGATTGAAGCAATTGTCACCCCAGGTGCATACGCTGTAACCGATGCAACTGCACTTGCAGCAGTTGAAATCATCTTTAATTATTTACCGCGTGCGGTTAAAAACGGACATGATATTGAAGCTCGTGAACAAATGACCTATGTTATGTTCTTAGGAGGAATTGCCTTTAACAATGCAGGCCTTGGATTTGTTCATGCCATGGCTCACCAGCTTGGAGGCGTGTATGATTTACCACATGGTGTATGTAATGCAATGCTTCTGCCGATTGTGGAAAGAGAAAATGCCAAACGTGAACCTAGAAAATTCCGTGCAATCGCTAAGTCGGCTGGCATTGACGTAGCAGGAAAAACAGATGAACAATGTGCTGAAGAGGTAATTGAAGCCATTAAGGCACTTTCAAAAGAAGTAGGAATCCCTAGTAAACTAGCGGAGTTAGGTGTAAATGAAGTGGATCTAGAAAAACTGGCAGTAAACTCATTAAACGATGCTTGTGCACCAGGCAATCCATTCCAGCCAACGAAAGAAGAAGTTATTGCAATGTTTATGGAGATTTTATAAATAAATAAAATAACAATATATTCAAGGTGTGTTCCTGAAAAAGGAGCACATTTTTTTGTATAGGCGGTTGAAGAGTAATATCATTTAACTTATAGTTAAGAAACATCGAACTTTGAACTAGGGAAACAGGTGAAATAAATGAATCAAGATCTTCTAAACGAGCTTATGCAGATAACAGATGAGGAGAAAATTATCCTTGAACAGCAAACGAAGGTAAGTAAAGATCTTTATACTAGTAACACTAATTTTATTATTGAAAGTGAAAAGTTCCTAAGCAAAGATAAGATGATCATGGTACGGAAACATACTAGATTTGTTGATTTTCCTTTACATAAACACGATTATATCGAAGTAAATTATGTCTATAACGGGGAATTGAATCAAACCGTTGGCGGAAGAGAGATTACCTTAAAAAAAGGAGAACTTCTCTTATTAAATCAGCACATTGAACATGAGATTAAAGCCTGTACCGAGGAAGACATTGTCATTAATTTCATCATTCGTCCTGCTTTTTTCGACTTTATTTTTTCGTTTTTAAGTTCCGAGAACATTGTTAGTGATTTTCTGATCAATAGCTTATACAACAATACACAGAACGGTCAATTTCTTTATTATAAGGTTGCTGATGTACTCGCAATTCAAGATTTGATTGGGAAAATAATCGAAGAAATAATGCATTCATCTACGTTCTCAGAGTCTAGCATTAAGCTTTATATGGGTCTTTTCATGATTGAGCTCATCAAAAATTCCGATAAGGTAGAGCGAAAAGAGGAGGCTTCCATCCATCATTATTTGATCGTAGAATCACTCAAGTATATAGAAGACCATTTCAAGGATGCCTCGTTATATGAATTAGCAGATCGATTAAAACAGTCTCACTATGGTCTAAGTAAAACAATCAAAAAGGGGACTACTCGTACATTTAAAGAGCTGCTACAGGAGCGACGATTGGTTAAGGCGAAAGAACTGCTAGATGGAACGGATTTATCGATTGGGGCAATAGTGGAGCAAGTGGGTTATGATAATATCAGTTATTTTTATCGGATTTTTAAAGGGAAGTATGGTCGGACGCCAAAGGAATATAGAGAGCAAACCACTTAAGGTATATAAAACATAAAATCTTGGAGGAATTAGAGAATGAATAAACGATGGACGATTGGTAAAATTAAAGAATTTGTGGAGAACAATTCAGAAAGTAAGTTATTATCGACGGAATATCACGGTTTTTCTCAAAAGTTATTATTTAAATGTGCATGTGGCAGCAACTTTGAAAAAACATTTACGAAATTTAAAAATAATAACCAGCGCAAATGTGACGTGTGCCAACCACCAAAAGTTGCACGATAAAGAGTAGGATTAAACATGGCTCCATAAAGTGAAGAAACTTAATAATTGAAATTCTATGTTTGTAAAAAGGGGCATAAAGTTCGAAATATTTTAGATGATGTCTCTTCCCTCTCATGGTAAAATGAATGGACTTATATTGATGAAACACAAATACATAAAAGTTCAATTAACAGAGGGGAGTTACATATGCTAACAAATATTATTTTAATTTTTGCTCTTCAATTACTCTATGTCCCTATTTTGACACTTCGGACCATCTTTCTAGTCAAGAATATGAGTGTTGCTGCTTCAACATTTGGAACATTGGAGGCCCTAATTTATGTATTCGGTCTTTCCCTAGTTTTTTCGGGGCATCAAAGCATGGCTGAAATGATCGTTTATGCTGTAGGTTTTGGAGTAGGATTATTTATTGGAACAAGGATAGAAAATAAGCTAGCTATTGGTTACACTTGTTTAGTTGTAAATTTAATGGAAATGAATGAAGAACTAATTTCTATATTAAGAAATAAAGGATTCGGAGTTACCGTCTTTGAAGGGATGGGTCGTGATAGTAAAAGATTTCAATTAGAAATACTAACAAAGCGGAACCGCGAAAATGAAGTAATGGATTTAATTGAAGAACACGAGCCAAAAGCATTCATCATCTCTTACGAACCACGTAAATTTAAAGGCGGTTACTTGATTAAAGCGATGAAAAAGCATTTAAAAAAAGGTAACGCTATTAAACAAATATAATTTATTTTGAAAATCACAAAAGGGATTGTTTGTAGTTGTAAAACTACCTGACAATCCTTTGTTTATTTCACTGAAGAAAAAGGTTAGCTCAAATAATGAACTTTGTAAAACAAAAAACCCTTGCCATGGCAAGGGTTTTGGTATGTCCCAGAGAGGATTCGAACCTCCGACCTACAGTTTAGGAAACTGTTGCTCTATCCTACTGAGCTACTGAGACAAATATAAAGAAAAATTACTTTGTTCCTAACTCACAATTAGAAATGTCGTCCTAATCTCTGAAAGATTATTCAAGATGCAGCTCGATTAGTACGCTGAAGTAAATCAATGAAGCATATTCGATCGTGCTCTATCCTACTGAGCTACTGAGACAACTAATTAAGGAACGTTATTTATTATAATTTGTTAATGGCAAAAGGTCAATAAAAATATTGATGTTATTGAATTGGTAGGTGTCTGGCTACTTTGGTTTTTCTCGCCGTCTTTTCACGAAATATCAACCAGACGATTAAACTGAGCCCTATTAATAAACCTTCTAACGAAAAAATATACCACGGATAAGGTCCTAAAACATCCATTAAACTAGCAGTGTCCGGTTTATGACTTAAGAACATATAATTTCCGTCTACCAGACTATTGATCAACATAATGATCGGCATTAACACGTTCAAGAAGATAAATAATTTAAATACAGACCAGATCGTCGGTCGATAGCCCTTTACCCATGTAAAATAAAGTGGCACCGAGATTTCCATTAAATGTGTATAAAAGAAATGGAAAAACCGAAAATGCGGGAAATCGTAATTTAGTGATGGAGTAATAAATGCCTGAGTCGCACCTAATAATGCTGTGAATAATAAAATTTCATAGATTATTTTTTTCTTAGTTAACAATAAAATGACTGTTAATATTAGACTAATGCTGCACAATTCTAAAGGGATGGCGTGACTAACATTCCAGCTTCCAGTCAGGATCATCCATAAATGATAAGAAACTTCTATTATAATGAGGGATATAGCAACCCCGATTTCCGTTCGTCTCCAGTGCATGTCCTTCATTTTAGTTCTAAAAAGGAAAAGGCAGGTAGATACGAGGAGTAAGATTGCAATCATAACCAAATGACTGATTGAAAACATTTCAAAATCATAGTTTTGGTAACTACGGCCAAATATTCCACTCATTTTGCCACCACCTTTATCATTGTTTTCCTTTAACATGTTGTTCTATATGTAATTATATTCGTTAGAATTACGTTTACTCCTCTTCTGAAATGATAATTATTTCCATTTTTCCTATTGCATAATTAGGGTTATTCTTCCTAAAAAACTCTTCACGAAGTATGTTATAATTATTTGTCGAACATACTCGAAAGTCTTTTTTATAGTGGAGGTCATTATGGCTGCATATACGCCGATGATACAGCAATACTTAACCGTTAAGGCAGATTATCAAGATGCCTTTTTATTTTTTCGCTTAGGCGATTTTTATGAAATGTTTTTTGATGATGCGATTAAAGCATCTCAAGAATTAGAAATAACGTTAACAAGCCGCCAGGGTGGAACCGATGAACGGATTCCAATGTGCGGCGTTCCATACCATGCAGCAGCGAACTATGTGGAACAGCTTATTTCCAAAGGCTATAAAGTGGCCATTTGTGAGCAAGTTGAAGACCCGAAGCTGACCAAAGGTATGGTTAAAAGGGAAGTTGTCCAATTGATCACACCGGGCACGGTGATGGAGGGCAAGGGGTTAAATGACAAAGAGAATAACTATATTGCCTCGATTACAAGCTTTGATGATCAAACCTATGGATTTGCCTACAATGATATCTCAACTGGTGAAAGCCGCGTAACATTGTTATCGAATAATTTTGATGAAGTTTTAAATGAGCTAGCTGTATTAAGTGCGAAGGAAGTCGTTGTCGCTAGCAGCTTTGACGGAGAACTTCAGAAGAAGCTTCGTGAACGGGATGTCCTTGCCATTTCATTTGAAGATAATAGTTCAATAGATATGAATTATGCGCATCTGCTCAAAGATTTAAATCAAGAAAAGTTAAAGACAGCAATTGCGAGGCTTTTTAACTATTTATATCGGTCTCAAAAAAGAAGTTTGGATCACCTTCAACCAGTGACCACCTATCAAATCCATCAATATATGAAAATTGATTACTATTCAAAGCGCAATTTAGAATTAACGGAAACGATTCGTTCCAAAGGGAAAAAAGGTTCATTATTATGGCTACTTGATGAGACGATGACCGCCATGGGCGGAAGGATGTTAAAGCACTGGATTGACCGGCCGTTAATCAATAAAAAAGAAATTGAATCACGTCAATCAATCGTTGACGTCCTGATGTCTTATTATTTTGAACGCCAAGAGCTTCGTGAAAAGCTGAAGGAAGTTTATGATTTAGAACGATTAGCGGGCAGGGTAGCGTTTGGGAATATAAATGCCCGTGATTTGGTGCAATTAAAGCGTTCGTTAATGCAGGTTCCATTTTTACAACAAATCCTGCAAGGAATGAAGAATGACAAAGTGAACCAAATGGCTGAACTTCTTGATCCATGTGAAGAAATCACTGATTTATTGGAACAAGCGATAGTAGAAAATCCACCACTTTCCTTAAAAGAAGGCAATATGATTCGCGACGGGTATAATGCCCAGCTTGATCAATACCGTGATGCCAGCCGTAATGGGAAAACGTGGATTGCCCAGCTGGAACGAGAAGAACGGGAGAAAACTGGCATCAAGTCACTGAAGGTTGGCTATAACCGCGTATTTGGTTACTATATTGAAATTACTCGTGCCAATCTGCATCTTTTAGCAGAAGGTCAATATGAACGGAAACAAACCCTATCGAATGCGGAACGGTTTATAACACCAGATTTAAAAGAAAAAGAGGCATTAATTTTACAGGCAGAAGAAAAATGCGGTGAGCTTGAATATGAATTGTTTACCGAGATTCGCGAGATTGTCAAAGAACAAATCCCACGCTTGCAGGCTTTGGCAAAAACAATTAGTGAGCTAGATGTCCTGCAGTGCTTTGCCCAAGTTAGTGAAGACCGGCATTATGTAAAACCGCAATTTTCAATGGAAGGCCGTGTGGTTGTGACGGATGGACGCCATCCTGTCGTTGAAAAGGTATTAAATGCCCAGGAATATGTTCCAAACGATTGCATCATGGATTTTGACCGCGAAGTCTTATTGATCACGGGCCCGAATATGTCGGGGAAAAGTACCTATATGCGCCAAATCGCATTGATTGCAATCTTAGCGCAAGTTGGCTGCTATGTCCCGGCGACGGAAGCGGTTCTGCCGATTTTTGACCAAGTATTTACTCGTATCGGTGCAGCGGACGATTTAATTTCAGGGCAGAGTACCTTTATGGTCGAAATGCTTGAAGCCAAAAATGCTATTTCCAATGCAACACAAAACAGCTTAATTTTATTTGATGAAATAGGACGCGGAACTTCTACCTATGATGGAATGGCACTTGCACAGGCGATTATTGAATATATTCATACACAAATAGGAGCAAAGACTCTTTTTTCTACCCACTATCATGAATTAACGGTATTAGATGAAGACTTGACCAAGTTAAAGAACATTCATGTCAGTGCCATTGAACATCAAGGAAAAGTCGTTTTTCTTCATAAAATAAAAGAAGGACCAGCGGACAAGAGTTACGGGATTCATGTGGCCCAGTTGGCAGGACTTCCTTCCGACTTAATCAGCCGTGCCAATGAAATATTAACTGCACTTGAGCAGTCTGATACCCAGCAAGCGGTGCCAAAAACTGAAGCAGTTAAGGTGGAATCCGTTCAAGAACAGCCTGCCCAGCTATCTTTCTTTGATGAACCAAAAGATGTGAAAAAACAAGAACTCTCCTCGAAGGAGAAGCGAGTAGTAGAAAAGATGAAGGAATTAGATATCTTGGATTTAACACCACTTCAAGCGATAAACATGTTGTATGAGCTCCAGAAAAAGTTAAAGTAAGGGGTGAATCCGAATGGGTAAAATTATTCAATTAGATGATGCCTTATCCAATAAAATTGCGGCAGGGGAAGTAGTTGAACGGCCAGCCTCTGTTGTCAAAGAACTGGTTGAAAATTCGATAGATGCCGGAAGTACGGTGATTGAAATTGAGGTAGAGGAAGCGGGACTCGCGAAAATCCGCATTACTGATAATGGAAACGGGATCGAGGAAGAGGATGTTTTACTCGCCTTTCAACGCCATGCGACATCCAAAATCAAAAATGAAAATGATCTATTCCGGATCCGCACCCTCGGCTTCCGTGGGGAAGCCCTGCCAAGTGTCGCCTCCGTTTCAAGACTTGAGATGAAGACCTCTACAGGTGAAGGAGCCGGGAACAGATTAGTGATTGAAGGCGGTAAGGTTGAAACGTTCGAAAAAGCATCGAGCAGACGCGGGACCGATATCACGATTACTGATTTATTTTTTAACACACCGGCGCGTTTAAAATATATGAAGACGATTCATACGGAACTTGGGAATATTACCGACGTCGTGAATCGACTGGCCCTTTCTCATCCAGAGGTTGCCTTCCGTCTCATACACAATGAACGGAAATTGTTGCAAACGAATGGAAACGGGGATGTTCGCCAGGTGCTGGCATCCATCTATGGGATGGCAATTACTAAGCAGCTAGTTCCGATTACCGGCCAATCGCTTGATTATAAAATTAACGGATTTGCTTCGATGCCTGAGGTAACGAGAGCTTCTAGAAACTATATTTCGACGATGATTAATGGTCGATTTATAAAAAATTATCCGTTAGCCAAGGCCATCCAGGAAGGTTACCATACATTGCTTCCGATTGGCAGGTTTCCAATTGTTCTTCTGAATATTGAGATGGACCCGTTATTAGTGGATGTGAATGTTCATCCCTCAAAAATGGAGGTCCGTATTAGTAAAGAAGCAGAATTGAATGAGCTCGTCACAACGACGATAAAAGCAGTGTTTAAATCAAAAATCCTGATCCCGACAGCCTATACTACGGTGAAAAAAGAGGTACCGAAGGAAGAACAGACCTCTTTAGTTCTAGATGAAGGCACAAAGCCTTCTACTGAGCGAAAAGAGTTGGAATGGAACCAATCTGCACCTGCATCAGCAGCAATCGTTCAAGAGAGGCGTCCGTGGCTGGAAATGCTAGTGGAACCACCAATTTCAAAATTACCAGATCAATCTGAAATCGAAGAGCCGTTGGTGCCTGACACCTGGTACGAGTCCAATCCATTTAGTGAGTCGCAGGCTAGGTTGGATGAAAGTCCCACCACAAGTTTTGAACCGAACTTTGATTCGAGTGAGGCTGGTTGTGATGCTTCTTCAGAGAGCAGGGTTCCTCGGTTGTATCCAATTGGTCAGATGCACGGCACGTATATTTTTGCTCAAAATGAAAATGGCTTATATATCATTGATCAGCATGCGGCGCAGGAACGGTTGAAGTATGAGTATTTCCGGGAGAAAGTAGGACAGGTCCAATCAGAACTGCAGGAAATGCTTGTGCCGATAACTTTTGAATATTCGACTGATGAATTTTTGAAAATAAATGAACACCAAGCTGAGCTCGAAAAGGTCGGAGTTTTTCTTGAGGAGTTTGGATTGAATAGTTTTATTGTCCGATCCCATCCACAGTGGTTCCCAAAAGGGGAGGAAAAACAAATCATCGAAGACATGATTGAACAGCTTTTATTGATGAAAAAGGTGGATATAAAGAAACTGCGTGAAGAAGCGGCGATTATGATGAGCTGCAAAGCGTCGATAAAAGCAAATCGTCATTTACGAAATGATGAAATTCAAGCGCTGCTGGATGATCTGCGGAAAGCGTCAGACCCATTTACATGTCCGCACGGCAGACCGATTATTGTTCATTATTCTGTCTATGAGATGGAAAAGATGTTTAAACGGGTGATGTAACAGGGGAGAACGTTCCTATTAATTGGGAACGTTCTTTTATTTTTAGCATTCATCAAATTTTTCTGTTGAAAAGGGGTCTACGTGCCCGAACCAGAGCAAAACCATTGCCTATGGTCTCGTAGAGAGGTTCCTCAAGACGAACCTATAAGAAAAAGCTGCAGAAAATGATTCTGCAGCTTTGATACTTCTATTATTATGCGTGCAAGCACTGGAGATGATCTCCCCACAAATTGTTCCTTATTTCACGGCAACGGGAAGCTTGCTCATATATTGAAGAGCCTTTCCAGTCCCGATTACTACCGATTCAAGCGGGTTAGGAGCAAGCTGGACAGGAACGACAATCTCTTCGCTTAGCCATGCCTCCATCCCGTTTAATAAAGCTCCGCCACCGGTCAGAATGACGCCCCTGTCGACGATGTCTCCACTAAGCTCGGCCGGACAATCTTCTAAGGTCGCACGGATGGCTTCTAGAATATGCAATAAGGCTTCTTTGATGGCCACGCGAATTTCATAGGATGATAGTTTAATCGTTTTTGGCAGTCCAGTTAAAAGGTCGCGCCCGCGGACATCCATGAAACGCTCTTCATGGTCAATGAGAGCAAAACCAATTTCCATTTTGATGTTTTCTGCGGTTCTTTCACCTATCAGGATATTATATTCCTTCCGGATATGTTGAATAATGTCTTCATCGAGGCGGTCACCGCCAATTTTAATAGAATGGCATGCAACTACCCCGCCGAAGGAAATAATCGCTACCTCAGTATTGCCGCCGCCAATATCCACTACTACATTGGCTACCGGTTCATCGACTGGCAATCCAGCACCGATTGCGGCTGCAACTGGTTCCTCAATTAAGCTGATTTTCTTTGCCCCTGCCTGTCTGACTGCATCTTGGATCGCTCTTCTTTCCACACTTGTTGATCCAGATGGAATACTGACCACGACATTCGGTTTACGAACCGCAAAGCCAATCTTTTTAGATGCCATACGCATAATGTGTTTTAGCAATTCAGTTGTTACATCATAATCAGCGATGACTCCATCCTTCATTGGACGAATCGCAACGATTTTTTCGGGTGTCTTTCCAATCATTTCCTTCGCTTCAGTACCAACAGCGACAACATTTTTCGTAACAGTATCAATCGCCACAACAGATGGTTCATTAATAGCGATTCCTTTATTTTTACTATAAACTAGTATATTTGCAGTACCTAAATCAATACCAATATCAAAAGTAGATAACATATTCATTCACCTAATTTCCCTATTTTTCATTCAAAATAAGCTACGCGTTAGTCTAACATAAATGTGGGGGTGGTAAGCGCTTTGTAAATGAACCGTTATTCTTTTGTAAACTTACATGTAAAATATTCCTATTATGGAAGGAGATTAGATAAAAAAATCCTGTTAGATATACGGCATAGAAAACAACTTTTATGTGTATACTAGTTTGATGTTCAACTGCTTTTAAAAATTATGTTACGATAAAGGGGTGGAAGTGGAATAATAACCCTGCTTTCACTGAAAACGGGATAAGGCAGTGTGAAAATATTGGATTCAAAACAAAAATTATTAGTCATCATCGGACCAACCGCAGTGGGAAAAACAAAGTTAAGTATTGAAATGGCTAAACGCTATAATGGTGAAATTATCAGTGGAGATTCTATGCAAATCTATCGTGGCATGGATATTGGGACGGCAAAAATCAAAAAGGATGAAATGGAAGGGATTCCTCACTATTTAATTGATATTAAAGAGCCTTTTGAAAATTTTTCCGTTGCTGAATTTCAACACCTAGTTCGGGCTAAAATAGAAGAGATTGCTAAAAAAGGAAAACTGCCCATTATTGTCGGTGGAACAGGATTGTATATTCAGTCCGTCATTTATGATTATCAATTTTCTGATGTTCCAGGGGATGAGTCCTACCGTCTTATGCTAGAGGATAGAGTGCAGAAAATAGGAAATGAAGCACTGTATAAAGAATTGTTGGAGGTGGATCCGGGAAGTGCTTCACAAATCCATCCAAATAATATAAGAAGAGTCATTCGTGCACTTGAGATTTTCCATCTTAACGGAAAGACGATGCGAGAATTCCAAAGCATTCAAGAACCGGACCTATTGTACAATACAGCCATTGTTGGTTTATCGATGGAGCGAGAGAAACTTTATGAGCGCATTAATTATCGGGTGGATTTAATGATGGAGGAAGGGCTTATTGAGGAAGTAAACGGGTTATATCAACAGGGTTTACGTGATTGTCAATCAATCCAGGCAATTGGCTACAAAGAAATCTATGCCTATTTAGAGGGGAAGGTTACCTTAGAAGAAGCTATCGCCAATTTAAAACAAAATTCAAGAAGATATGCCAAAAGGCAATTTACTTGGTTTCGGAACAAAATGGAGGTATCATGGTTTGATATGACCCATGTGGAGGACACCTCAAAAAAAATAACGGAAATTTCACGTTGTATTGAAGGAAAGCTTCAAGTAAAATCGAATACATATTAGTAGAGATAAAAGAGGAGGAAATACCAATGAAAACAACAATCAATATTCAAGATCAATTTTTAAACCTGTGCCGCAAAGATAATATACATGTTACCGTCTTTTTACTTAATGGATTTCAATTAAGAGGTCAGATAAAGGGCTTTGATAATTTTACAGTACTGTTTGAATCCGAAGGAAAACAACAATTAGTATTCAAGCATGCGATTTCAACCTTTGCACCGCAAAGAAACGTTCATCTTGAATTGGAAAACCAATAAACATGTCTGTGGAGCCCATACCTATGGGCTTTTTTTATTTATAAAAAACTTTTTTAATGAATTTCAAGGTGTTTGAATACATATAAAATGAAGGATTATGCTTTCCTTTGCGCAAATAAATGAGTTCAGAATATTAATTCTGAGTGGCCATAAAAACCATCCTATGTAATCCGTTGGCAAAAATGAGAGGTGAAAGCTTTGGACCAACCCATCCGAATGAAAAGTAACGGCCAAATAAGTGTTGTCCTCAATTCACAAAAAGGAAAAACAATTTCAAAAGAGTTACCTGACTTTCAAGTGGTTCCAAAGGACATTCCAGTTGAGCATTCGGCTCTAAAGGAAATTGAAGAGGAGTTAGGGGCTTTGGTTGGCATGGAAGAAATGAAAAGGATGATAAAAGAAATCTATGCTTGGATTTACGTCAATAAAAAACGTGAGGAAATGGGTTTAAAAGCAAGAAAACAAGCCCTCCATATGATGTTTAAAGGAAATCCAGGCACAGGTAAAACAACAGTCGCTAGATTAATAGGTAAATTATTTCAAAAAATGAACGTTTTATCAAAAGGGCATTTAATTGAGGCGGAACGTGCTGACCTTGTTGGAGAGTATATTGGTCATACTGCACAGAAGACAAGGGATTTAGTCAAGAAGGCTCAAGGGGGAATACTGTTCATCGATGAGGCCTACTCACTGGGGCGCGGCGGTGAAAAGGATTTTGGGAAAGAGGCAATCGATACACTTGTGAAACATATGGAAGATAAGCAGCATGAGTTTATTCTTATTCTTGCGGGATATTCCCGAGAAATGGATTATTTCTTAACCCTTAATCCAGGGCTCCATTCACGCTTTCCATTAGTAATTGATTTCCCAGACTATAACATCAACCAGTTAATGGAAATTTCAGTAAGAATGTTAGTTGAACGGGAATACACCTTTAGTCATGAGGCGGAGAAAAAGTTAAAGGAACATTTAATCTGGGTTAAAGCGGTATTAAGTCCCAATAGTTTTTCAAATGGGAGGTATGTCAGAAATATTATTGAAAAATCGATTCGTGCCCAAGCGATGAGACTCCTGATGTTAAATAGCTATGACAGGCATGAATTAATGACACTTAGAAGCAATGACCTCGTGTTTGAGGAAGATTAAGAAAAACGGCAGATTCTAAGCAATCTGCCGTTTTTCTTTGGATGATTTTATAAATGGGATTCAATCTTACGAATTGGCAGCTTCCAATCATAGGTATACGAAAAGACGCGTAACACTGTCACGAGAATAAATAACGTATATAACTGCCATGAAGTTGCTGTTATCTTTAGTCCAATGGAAAGAGCGATAAGAATCGCCCATAGTGCATAAATTTCTGCTCTTAGGACCATTGGTTTTCGTCTGGCTAATAAATCTCGGATAATGCCGCCGCCGATTCCTGTTAAGACTGCTGCAACAATTACGGCACTAAGCGGAAGGTTCATTTTAACTGCGTAGATGGCACCTTGGATGGCAAAGGCGGAAAGGCCAATTGCATCAAATAAGTTCCCCCATTTTTGCCAGTGCTTTAATAAATTGTTTGGAAATAAAAACACTGCTGTAATAGATAATATAGCAATTTGGAAAAATAACCCTTGGTCCCAAAGGGCTGAAACAGGCACGCCTATTAATAAGTTTCGAATCGCCCCACCGCCAAATGCGGTGACAATTCCTAATATATATACGCCGAAAATATCATATTCCTCTTCCATCGCAACAATTGCGCCACTAACGGCAAAGGCGATGGTTCCAATCATACTCAAAACATCCCAAGTCATTTTAAACTGATTTCTCCTTAAAGTTAATTTGATTAATACTATAAAAATAGTGAAAAATAATTATATCAAAACAGTAAAATTTTATCATGATTTAGAAAAATTACAATGACTTTTTATGTGATAATGGGAAAATTAGAGTATGCAACTGTTTTTTGTTATGATGAATGAATGAAGTTAGGAAAGGAAAGATGCTTTTTGGAACAAAAAGACACAAAAGAGAAAGCCATCCTCGTTGGCTGTCAAACCAATGGGGAGGAAGATTTGCGTTTTCAATATTCAATGGAAGAGTTAGGTGCATTGACAGAAACTGCTCAGGGTGTCGTATTGATGTCAGTCGTGCAAAAACGGGACCGCCGCCATCCGGCTACCTATATAGGAAAAGGGAAGGTGGAGGAGCTCAATATCCTAGTTGATGAGCTTGAGGCAGATATCGTCATCTTTAATGATGAACTATCACCCAGCCAAAAAAGAAACCTTTCGACGGAACTAAATGCCCGGGTAATCGATAGAACCCAACTTATTTTAGATATTTTTGCACAAAGGGCTCGCTCCAAAGAAGGTAAATTACAGGTTGAACTTGCCCAAATGCAATACATGCTTCCACGTCTTGCGGGTCAGGGAATTGCATTATCTCGTCTCGGTGGGGGGATAGGAACACGGGGACCAGGTGAAACGAAGTTAGAATCGGACCGCAGGCACATCCGTCGCAGAATCGATGAAATAAAAACTCAACTTTCGGTCATCGTTCAGCACAGGGAGAGGTACAGAGAAAGAAGAAAGAAAAATAAAACCTTTCAGGTCGCGATTGTCGGCTATACGAATGCCGGTAAATCGACACTTTTTAATCGATTATCCGAAGCTGAGTCCTATGAGGAAAATCAATTGTTCGCAACTCTAGACCCGATGACACGTAAATTGATTTTACCTAGTGGTTTCCTCGCCTTGATTACAGATACGGTTGGATTTATCCAAGATTTACCTACCGCACTTATCGCTGCCTTTCGCTCCACGCTTGAGGAAGTCAAGGAGGCGGACCTACTTCTCCATGTAGTCGATATGTCCAACGCGGATTATTTTCATCATGAAAAAACAGTGAAAAAGCTGCTCGAAGACTTGGAAGTGAAAGATATTCCACAAATAACTGTTTATAATAAAAAAGATATTCAGCATGCAGATTTTGTCCCTACTGCGGATACGCCGACTGCTTTTATTAGTGCCTTTGATGAAGGCGATCGTCTATCCTTAAAGTTGCAAATGGAGAATGTGGTTATGGAAATGATGGATACATATGATGTACAGGTACCATCCACAGAGGGGAAGCTGCTTTCTTTATTAAAAAATGAGACAATCTTAAGAGAACTGGTATTTGATGAAGAGGAGCAATTCTATCGTTGCAAAGGATATACTTTAAAGGATCATCAAATTACAGGTCAATTACAGAAATTTACACTATAGATAGGAGTTACAACATGTTTCAACAGTTAAAAAATGGGGAAAAGCTTCAGCCGCTTGTAGAAGCAGTCGAACAACAAATCGCAATAGTACATAAAGAAATAGACAGTAGAATCGAAACTAATCAATTTCGGGTCTTAAAGAGTTTTCAAAAACATCGTGTCAGTGATTCGCATTTTATTCCGTCGACTGGCTATGGCTATGACGATATTGGCAGAGATACACTGGAATTAGTCTATGCAGACGTTTTTGGGGGAGAAGCAGGACTTGTTCGTCCGCAAATCATTTCCGGTACACATGCCATTTCGATCGCCTTATTTGGCGTACTTCGTCCTGGGGATGAACTTCTTTATATAACGGGAAAACCCTATGATACCCTTGAAGAAATTGTCGGCATTCGCGGGAACGGTGTAGGCTCATTAAAAGAATTTGGGATTTCATATGATAGTGTTGCACTGACTCATGAGGGAAGAATAAACTGGGATTCCGTTGCTGAGAAAATAAAATCGAACACGAAAATGATTGGGATTCAGCGATCCAAAGGTTATGCGACAAGGCCATCCTTTACGATTGCTGAAATTTCTGAAATGATTGCATTTGTAAAAGAAATAAAACAGGATGTCGTCGTATTTGTGGATAATTGTTACGGGGAATTTGTGGAAGAGACTGAACCGTGCCATGTGGGTGCGGATTTAATGGCAGGGTCACTGATCAAAAACCCGGGCGGCGGGCTGGCGAAAACTGGTGGCTATATCGTTGGTAAAAAACAATGGGTAGAAGCATGTTCCTATCGAATGACATCACCAGGGATCGGAGCGGAAGCGGGAGCGTCCCTGTATAGTCTTCAAGAAATGTATCAGGGCTTCTTCTTGGCACCTCATGTGGTCGGTCAGGCTCTAAAAGGGGCAGTATTCACAGCGGCAATGTTGGAGAAATTAGGCATGAATTCTTCTCCAAAATGGAATGCGAAACGGACTGACTTAATCCAGTCAGTCCAGTTTGATGACCGAGAAAAAATGATTGCTTTCTGTCAGGCTATTCAATTTGCCTCCCCGATTAATTCATATGTCACCCCTCACGCCAGCTATATGCCTGGGTATGAGGACGATGTCATTATGGCAGCAGGAACCTTTATCCAGGGGGCGAGCATTGAACTGACAGCAGATGGACCGATTAGACCGCCCTATGTTGCTTATGTACAGGGTGGTTTAACATACGCACACGTTAAGATGGCTGTTTGCCTAGCCATCGATCACTTAACGGATAAAGGATTAATCGAACTGTTTTAGAAATAATAGCAAATGGACAGCAATTTTGAGTTGTCCAACTTTTTTAAAAATTTCATGTAAGAAAACCTAACATACCATTGACAACTTTTCTAACACGAAATATAATAACAATATAAATAACCCAAAGGGAGGAGGAATTAAGTGAGTGGAAAGGAAATTCGCCGCTCGATGCCACTGTTTCCGATCGGAACAGTCATGCAGCTAACCGAGCTTACAGCCAGGCAAATTCGTTACTACGAAGAACACCAATTGATTTCTCCTGCAAGAACCGAAGGGAATAGACGTCTATATTGTCTGAATGATATTGATACGCTTCTAGAAATTAAGGATTTAATCGATCAAGGTGTGAATATGGCTGGCATTAAACAATTGTTCCTAGTGAAAGAACAGCAATCAATCATTCTTGAGCAACAAACAGATAGGACGAAACGTGAATTAACAGATGAACAGCTTAGAAAGCTACTTCGAAACGAAATGTTGCATTCAGGTCGAAATAATCGATCCTCATTACGTCAAGGAGATATTTCAAGATTCTTCCATTAATAGTGGAGCTTCTTTTTAAAAAATAGGGGGTAAGAAAATGGCAAAGTATTCAAGAGATGACATTAAAAGATTAGCAGTTGAGGAAAACGTGAAATTTATTCGTTTACAATTCACCGATATTCTGGGAACTATTAAAAACGTTGAAATTCCTATTAGTCAATTAGAAAAAGCACTTGATAACAAAATGATGTTTGACGGTTCTTCCATTGAAGGTTTCGTACGAATTGAAGAATCTGATATGTTACTATATCCAGACCTTAACACATGGGTGGTATTCCCGTGGACAGCAGAAAAAGGGAAAGTTGCCCGTTTGATTTGTGATATTTACACTCCAGAAGGAACACCATTTGAAGGCGATCCTCGTAACAACTTAAGACGAGTATTAAGAGAAATGGAAGAGTTAGGTTTCACTAACTTTAACTTAGGACCTGAGCCTGAATTCTTCTTATTTAAATTAGATGAAAAAGGTGAACCAAGTCTAGAATTGAATGACCAAGGTGGTTATTTTGACTTAGCACCAACTGATTTAGGTGAAAACTGCCGTCGTGATATCGTTCTTGAGTTAGAAGAAATGGGCTTTGAAATTGAAGCTTCTCACCATGAAGTAGCTCCAGGCCAGCACGAAATTGATTTTAAATATGCAGATGCATTAACAGCATGTGACCAAATCCAAACGTTTAAATTAGTTGTTAAAACAATTGCACGTAAACATGGCTTGCACGCAACCTTTATGCCAAAACCATTATACGGAGTAAACGGATCTGGAATGCACATGAACCTTTCGTTATTTAAAAATGGAGAAAATGCATTCTATGAGCCAGGTAGCGATTTAGACATGAGTAATACTTCACGTCAATTCATCGCTGGAATTCTAAAGCATGCTCCAGCCTTTACAGCTGTAACAAACCCAACTGTAAACTCTTATAAGCGTCTTGTTCCCGGTTACGAAGCACCTTGTTATGTGGCTTGGTCAGCTAGAAACCGTTCACCACTAATTCGTATCCCAGCTTCACGTGGATTAAGTACTCGTGTTGAGGTTCGTAGCGTTGACCCTGCAGCAAACCCATACTTAGCAATGGCTGTGCTTTTAAAAGCAGGATTAGACGGTATTAAAAATAAATTAACTCCTCCGGCACCAGTTGACAGAAACATCTATGTAATGAGCAAAGAAGAAAGAATTGAAGAAGGCATCATCGATCTTCCAGCAACACTTGATCAAGCGTTAGATCAACTAAAAGCGAACGAAGTCATTGTTTCCGGTCTTGGCGACCACATTATGGAACACTTTGTTGAAGCAAAAGAGATTGAGTGGGACATGTTCCGGACAGTCGTTCACCAATGGGAACGCGATCAATATATGAGCATGTATTAATATTTTCAAAGCCCTGGCGCTTAGCGTCAGGGCTTTTCTATGTCTTGCTCTTTTTCAAACTAATCCTCCCCAATCATTCTAATTAAAAGTTAAAGGAATAGAGTATTAGTAAAGAGTTTGTGATGTTCTTTAAAAATTCACAATTCTTACCGTTCTTTTAATCCTAAATAATATATGCTTAACTTGAAAACATTTGGGAGGTGCTCTAATTGTATAAATTGCAAATTTGTAATGCTCTAACCCAAGAAATACTACGAGTAAAGACGTATAAGAAGCCTGACCTTATTTTAAGTTTGATAGAATCAGGCACAAAAGGTCAGGAATGTTTTCTATTTGATGAACAATGTAGAACCTTTAAAGGAGTGTATGTTTCACATACCAGCTTTATTGAAGAGGGTACAATCGTTTATAAAGTATTGTTTAAGGTGAGATTATCTGAAATACAAGCGAGAATAGCAAAATAAGGCGGTTTGAGGGAGTGGCTTTCTAGCTACTCCTTTTTAATTATTCATATTGTCCGAATTCATAATAATTGTTTTCTTTGGCGATAGGAACACGAACCAAAAAAGAGCTGGCAACTAAAATGCCAACTCTCTTAAATTTAATGTATATGTCGGTAAACCCCAATGACTTTCCCTAAAATGGATACATTCCTTAATATGATCGGGTCCATTGTAGAATTTTCCGGCTGTAGGCGTATGTAATCTTTTTCTCTGAAAAATCTCTTACAGGTGGCTTCGTCTTCCTCGGTCATCGCTACAACAATATCCCCGTTATTTGCGGTTGGTTGCTGCTTAACAATCACGTAATCGCCGTCTAGTATCCCTGCTTCTATCATACTCTCACCCATGATTTCCAGCATGAAAACTTGCTCATCAGCAGGTGCAAGTCTTTCTGGAAGCGGGAAAAATTCTTCTACATTTTCTATAGCGGTAATTGGTACTCCTGCAGTTACTTTACCGACCACCGGAACATTGACTACTGCATTCCTTGGTATATGTGCAGCGATATCTGCCTCTAATATTTCAATTGCTCTTGGTTTAGTTGGATCTCGCCGAATAAGTCCTTTGCTTTCCAATCTTGCTAGATGACCGTGAACAGTAGAGCTTGATGCAAGTCCAACTGCTTCCCCAATTTCCCTTACTGAAGGGGGATATCCTTTACTCTTAACTTCACTTTTAATGAAATCTAGAATATCCTGCTGCCGCTTTGATATTTTAGCCATGAAAAAATCCACCTCGCCTGGTTAATGTTAACTTTATTATAACATGTTCGCTTTTTTTATACAAACATAAGTTCGAAAAAATAATTGACAACAAACGAATGTTCGGTTTATAATAAAAATATAAAACGAACGTACATTCCTATTCGAGGTGTTTATTATGAAAAAATTATGGAACAAATACTCCTATGCTATTACTCTTATAATATTAAGTTGTTCACTTTCATTCATATTATCGATTCAACATCATGCAAACGACCAGGTTGAGTATTTAAAAGTTACTATCGCAGAGGGAGATTCGCTTTGGGAAATCTCTGATCAATTTTCAAGTCAGCATTCATTATCAAATAAGGAATTTGTTGCTTGGATAAAAAAGCATAATGAAATAGATGAAGATAAAATTTTTCCTGGTGAAGAAATCATCATTCCAGTCAGTAAAGAAGCCTCATCAACAAAAGAACTAGCTAGTGCGCTTGAAGAATAGAAAGGGATTTTTATGAAAGCAATTATTTACTGCCGTGTCAGTACCAATAAAGAAACTCAAGAAACATCATTAAAGCGTCAGGAAGAGGAATTAATCCAATTAGCCAACACCTATCACTTTGAGATTGACCGGGTAATAAAAGAAAAGGCGAGTGGCTATGATTTCGACCGGGAAGGGATTTTTCAATTATTAGAACGTATTAGAGAAAAGCAAGTACAAGCTATCTTAATACAAGATGAAACTCGACTCGGACGAGGAAACGCAAAAATTGCCCTTTTGCATTGCATATTAAAAGAAAATATAAAACTCTATAGTATCTCCCATAGTGGAGAATTACAGCTTTCAGAATCGGATTCCATGGTTTTGAATATCGTAAGTATGGTGGAAGAGTACCAACGAAAGCTACATAATGCCAAAATTAAGCGTGGAATGAAGCGAGCGGTCCAGAAAGGGTATAAACCAGAAAAAAATTTAAAAAACCTCGGAGAAGCTTCCGGACGGGAGAAAATTGAGGTACCAATTGAAGAAATTGTCCGGTTAAGAAAAAATGGATTAATTTTTTCAGAAATAGCCGCAACCCTTAGAGGATTTGGGTTTAATATTTCTAAAGCCACGGTTCATAGGAGGTATCAGGAATATATTGAATCACAAGAAGAGTAAGCCTAATGCCTTGTCATTAGGTTTATTTTTTAGTAAAATCAGGTGTCATGTAAATAGTTGAAAGGAAGGTCCTTGAATGCTTTCAAAAGAAAAGATGGCTAGAATTAATGAACTGGCACGTAAAGCAAAGGCAACAGGATTGACTGAAATAGAAGCTAAAGAGCAATCGAGACTTAGAAGTGAATATTTAGCTACTTTCCGTTCGAATATGCTAGATACTCTTACCAACACCAAGTTTATTGATCCCGAAGGAAATGATGTAACTCCAGAAAAAATTAAAGCTAGGAAAAAAAATACACTTCATTAAAAGTTCAGGAATACATTTTTTTGTATTCCTTTATTACATATTGTGACTATTTCTGTATCAAAATAAGAAGCAAAGTGACATTTTGTTCTTATTTTATGCTATTTGTTGAATAAATAACGGTAGCAATATAAAATTGAAATGTATTTAGTAACCTTGTGATTAGGAAAGGATGTAATTTATGTTTAATACTATTGATGATTTATCTGTAACTTCAATTCGAACACTTTCGATTGATGCGATCGAGAAAGCAAACTCAGGACATCCAGGGATGCCGATGGGTGCGGCGCCAATGGCTTATACTTTATGGACGAGGTTCTTAAACCAAAATCCAAAAAATCCACATTGGTTTAACCGTGACCGCTTTGTCTTATCGGCTGGCCATGGTTCAGCATTGCTATACAGCATGCTTCATTTGTCTGGTTTCAACTTAACAATGGATGATCTAAAACAATTTCGTCAATGGGGCTCGAAAACGCCTGGTCACCCGGAATACGGTCACACTGAAGGTGTTGAAGCAACCACTGGTCCACTAGGCCAAGGGATTGCGATGGCAGTTGGTATGGCAATGGCAGAACGCCATGTAGCAAGTGTTTATAATAAAGACAAATATGAACTTGTGAATCATTTTACATACAGCATTTGTGGAGATGGAGATTTAATGGAAGGTGTATCTGCTGAGGCAGCATCCTTAGCAGGACACTTGAAACTAGGTCGATTGGTAGTCCTATATGATTCAAATGATATCTCACTTGATGGAGACTTAAATAAGTCATTTTCAGAAAGTGTCAAAGATCGCTTCCTATCCTATGGATGGCAATATGTTCGTGTCGAAGATGGCAACAATCTTGAAGAAATTGCAAAAGCTCTTGAAGAAGCGAGAAATGATTTAGACAGACCAACAATGATTGAAGTAAGAACAGTCATTGGATACGGCTCACCAAACCGTGCCGGAACTTCAGGCGTACATGGTTCACCACTTGGAGCAAATGAATTAAAGCTTACAAAAGAGGCATATAAATGGACCTTTGAAGAAGATTTCCATGTGCCGCAAGAGGTTTATGATAACTTCCAGAAGCTCATCGTTGAAAATGGTGAGAAAAAGGAAAAAGAGTGGAATGATCTATTCGCTCAATATAAAAAAGAGTACCCTGAACTTGCTACACAGTTAGAACAAGCATTAAATAATGAACTTCCTGAAGGTTGGGATAAAGATATTCCAGTTTATGCTGAAGGAAAAAGCCTGGCAAGTCGTGCTTCTTCTGGTGAAGTCTTAAATGGAATTGCTAAGAATTTACCTATTTTTATTGGTGGATCAGCGGACCTTGCCGGCTCGAATAAAACAATGATTAAAGGTACAACTGATTTTATGCCTGGTTCCTATGAAGGCCGCAATATCTGGTTTGGCGTTCGTGAATTTGGAATGGGAGCAGCTATGAACGGTATAGCTCTTCATGGCGGGGTGAAAGTATTTGGCGGAACCTTCTTTGTTTTCTCCGACTACTTGCGTCCTGCGATTCGTCTAGCCGCATTAATGGGCTTACCTGTTACGTATGTATTTACTCATGATAGTATTGCTGTCGGGGAAGACGGACCAACACACGAGCCGGTTGAACAGCTGGCAGCATTACGGGCGATGTCAGGATTATCAATTATTCGTCCTGCTGATGGCAATGAAACAGCAGCCGCTTGGAAACTTGCAGTTGAGTCAACTAACAAACCAACAGCACTAGTTTTGACTCGTCAAGATTTGCCAACATTAAAAGGTACGGATACAAATGCGTATGAGGGTGTTTCAAAAGGAGCATATGTTGTTTCCCCATCAGAAAGGGATACTCCGGATGCATTAATACTCGCAACTGGTTCAGAAGTAAGTCTTGCAGTTGAAGCTCAAAAGGCTCTAGCGGGCGAGGGTGTCCATGTTTCAGTTGTAAGTATGCCTTCATGGGATCGTTTCGAGCAGCAATCCAACGAATACAAAGAATCTGTGCTACCAAGAAATGTGAAAAAGCGTCTTGGAATTGAAGTGGGAGCATCCTTTGGCTGGCACAAATATACTGGTGACGAAGGCGATGTATTAGCAATCGATCATTTCGGAGCTTCAGCGCCTGGAGAAAAGATTATGGAAGAGTTTGGCTTCACGGTAAGCAACGTGGTAGCTCGTGTGAAAGTACTTTTGCAACAATAATTAATATTTTGGCATAAGGGAGAACGGATAAATCCGTTCTTCTTTTTTTGACTTTATTTTTTACATTTTTTTGAACAATGCCATTTTTTAAAAGGAAAATTCAATAAATCTACCGAATTTATAAAGATTAGCTTAGAATCCTGCTAATCGACAAAAATAGTGAAAGTTTTTGCCGCCGAAAGACAAAAGTTACGTTTGACTTTTTTTATAATAGTAAAAAGGGTAATCAACGAAGGAGAGAACAGTGGTGAGAAAATATCAGCTATATTTAATAGAAGATGAATTTGCGACCCATTACTTCGGAAGAGAGCGATTGTTTTTTCAGCTTTTTAAGGAACATCAAAAAGCAAACGGCGAGCTTAAATTTATTACACAAAAACAAATTTCTTATATAACCAAAAAAGTAGAGGTACTTAAAATTCATCAGCTTATTCAAAAGCAGCTTGGAAAAATTAAGGGATTTAAAGCAGAGCATGGTGCATATTCAATTGAATTAAGTGGAAAACTAAGTACGGCAAAGTTAGAAGTATTCCAAGACCTAATTACAATTGATGCCCAAGGCAGTTATGAAGCAGAGACGGCTTTTTTTGAAGTATTAAGAAAGTGTGAGTCCTCTTTTTTGGCGATAGACCTTGAACATCAACGTTACGGCTGGTTAAAGCCAATAAAGGAAAGAAAATTTATCTAATCGCAGATATTGTCTAATCGTGTATAATTTAGTACACTGTAAGATAGACAACACGAAGGAGGAAGTTGAATATGTTATATTACATTCTAGTTGGTATACTAGCATTAGCAGCTGGTGTAGCACTAGGATTTTTCATTGCTCGTAAATATATGATGAGCTATTTAAAGAAAAATCCGCCAATCAACGAACAAATGTTGAAAATGATGATGATGCAAATGGGTCAAAAACCATCACAAAAGAAAATCAACCAAATGATGGCTGCAATGAACAAGCAACAATCAAAATAAAACGGACAAGCACTCATATAATAATGGGTGCTTTTTTCGTGCTCAAATATAAATTCTAAATCTTTATCATTTTATAAAAATTTGGTAAAATAAAACCTCAGTCAGTCTGGATAATTTTTCCGTACACCATTGTTAATTAAGAAAATTTAAGAGAACGATTTTCTTTTATCTTGGGGGCGTTTGAATGAAAGTATTTTTAGAATTAGGCTGGTATTTTAAACAAGAGAAAAAAGCGTATCTTTCAGGGATATTCATCTTAATGATTGTAGCGGTATTACAGCTGGTGCCGCCAAAAATAATTGGAGTCATTGCCGACCAAATTAACGAAGGCTCGATGACCATTGGATTACTTGGACAGTGGATGGGAGTGCTCGTCGTTGTAGCTTTGGCCATGTATTTCCTTCGCTATTATTGGAGGATTATGATTTTCGGATCATCGGTAAAGCTTAGTAAATTGCTTCGAAATCGTCTCTATCAACATTTTACAAATATGTCACCAGCCTTTTACCAAAAACGTCGAATTGGAGACCTGATGGCACATGCCACTAACGATTTGCAGGCAATTCAGCAGACAGCGGGTGTTGGTGTGTTAACGTTCGTTGATTCTCTTTCAACTGGCGGGTTTGTCATCGCTGCGATGGCTTTTACAATCAGTTGGAAATTAACATTAATCTGTTTAATTCCGATGCCCTTTATGGTCATCCTTACGAGCTGGTTTGGAACGATGCTCCATCGAACTTTTTATCAAGCACAAGAAGCGTTTTCATCTTTAAATGATAAGACTCAGGAGAGTATCACTGGGATTAAAGTAATTAAAACCTTTGGTCAAGAAAAAGAAGATATTGAGGATTTTCGTAAGCAATCTGAGGACGTTGTCCAAAAAAATATTACAGTTGCAAAAATTGATTCTCTTTTCGATCCAACGATTTCGATTATTGTGGGAATCTCCTTCTTTTTATCGATTGTGTTTGGAGCGAAGTACGTACTAAATGGGGAATTAACAATTGGACAATTACTCTCGTTTACTACTTACTTAGGGTTACTTATCTGGCCAATGCTTGCCTTTGGTTGGTTATTTAACATTGTTGAGCGGGGGAGTGCTTCATATGACCGTGTTTCCTTGCTCTTTCAAGAAAAAGTAGACATCACCAATGACGAGAAAGCTTTAAATGTCGTGCCGGAAGGTGATATCGAATTCAAGCTTGCGGATTTTACTTATCCCGGAGAAACAACACCGGTTTTAAAAGATATTAATTTTATACTACATACAGGGGAAACTCTTGGGATTGTTGGGAAAACAGGTGCTGGAAAAACAACTCTCTTAAAGCTCCTTATACGTGAATTTGATCGTTATCATGGGGGAATTATGTTCGGTGGAAAGACTCTGCAAGAATATAAACTCGAAAAACTACGCGAAGCTATCGGGTATGTTCCGCAAGATCATTTCTTGTTTTCGGCCTCTGTCGGTGAAAACATTGCCTTTACTAACCCAAACGCATCTACGAAAGAAATCGAGAATGCTGCTAGGCTTGCAAATATTCATGACGACATCCTTCAATTCATGAATGGGTACCATACGATTGTTGGAGAACGGGGTGTGTCTTTATCGGGAGGGCAGAAACAAAGGATTTCGATTGCGCGGGCTTTGCTGATGAATCCAGAAGTCCTGGTCCTCGACGATTCCTTGTCTGCTGTTGATGCGAAAACGGAAGCAGCCATTCTTTCCTCCTTGAGACAGAACAGAGAAGGCAAGACCACCATCATTACCTCACATCGATTAAGCGCCATTCAACATGCAGATCTTATTCTTGTTCTTGAGGATGGAAAAATTGTTGAAAGAGGTAAGCATGAAGATTTGATGGAATCAGATGGATGGTATAAGGAAATGTATTTACGCCAGCAGCTAGAAGAGCTGGTTGAGCATGGGGGCCATTAGGATGGAAGAAAACACAAAGCTCACCGAACGTGAACAAAGAAAGATTTTATTCCGGCTTCTGTCCTATACCAGCCCACATAAAAAACTCCTTGTACTGGCCTTTATCTTCTTACTCTTAACAACCGTCGGAGATATTGTATTGCCAATTATCGTGAAAATATTCATTGATGATTATTTAACCCCTGGAAAGCTTGCGTTTCAGCCACTACTAATTCTAGGCTCCACCTATATGGCCATTCAAATAATCAAAGCGATCCTGATGTTTTTTCAATTTGTTAAATTCCAAGAGCTTGCTTTAAAAATTATCCAACAGCTTCGCATTGATGTGTTTTCTAAAGTCCAATCATTAGGCTTAAAGTACTTTGATAAAACACCTGCAGGAAGCATTGTTTCGAGGGTAACCAATGATACCGAAGCCATTAAAGATATGTTTGTTACTGTAATTGCTACGTTTATCCAAGGTGGATTTTTATTAATTGGTATTTTTATTGCGATGTTTATTCTGAATATCAAACTAGGATTATTATGTATCGTCATTCTGCCGTTATTAATGTTTGTCATGAACCTTTATAGAAAATTAAGTTCACGATTTTACCTCGATATGCGTGAACGACTAAGCCAGTTGAATGCCAAGCTCAGTGAATCATTATCAGGTATGGGAATTGTTCAAGTGTTTCGTCAGGAAAAACGGCTCCGGGCTGAATTTGGAGCTATTAATGACCAACACTACCAGGCAGGAATGAAAAATATCAAAATTGATGGTCTATTGTTAAGACCTGCGATTGATCTAATCTATATTTTAGGTTTAATCATTGTATTAAGTTATTTTGGGATTACTTCTTTTAAAAATGTCGTGGAAATCGGTTTGGTTTATGCCTTCATTAATTATTTGGATCGCTTTTTCGAACCGGTCAATCAGATGATGATGAGGCTTTCCTTGTACCAACAAGCGATTGTGGCAGGTTCGCGTGTCTTCAAACTGTTGGATGAGGATGAATTAGCACCGCTGCAAGAGGAAGAGAGGACCATTTCAATTCAAGAAGGAAAGATTGAATTTAAGAATTTAAGTTTTTCCTATAATGGTAAACAGGATGTGCTAAAATCGATTACCTTCACCGCCAATCCAGGTGAAACCGTTGCACTCGTTGGCCACACTGGCAGCGGAAAGAGCTCGATTATTAATTTGTTGATGAGGTTCTATGAATATAAACGAGGGGACATTTTTATAGATGGTCAATCGATTCGTGATTTTACAAAAGCAGAACTTAGGGAGAAAATGGGCCTAGTTTTACAGGATCCCTTTTTATTCTACGGGACGATTAAAGAGAATATCCGCCTTCACAAAGAAAACATGACGGATGAACAAGTGGAAGAGGCAGCAAGGTTTGTCCAGGCCCATACATTCATCGAAAAACTAGACGACGGATTTAACCACAAGGTAGTCGAGCGGGGTACCACATTTTCAAGTGGTCAAAGGCAGTTAATTGCGTTTGCGCGAACGATTGCGGCAAATCCCAAAATATTGGTTCTTGATGAAGCAACTGCCAATATTGATACAGAAACAGAAGAAGCGATTCAAACATCCTTATCGAAAATGCGAAAAGGACGAACAACGATCGCAATTGCCCATCGCCTCTCTACCATTCAGGATGCGGATTTAATTTTAGTATTACATCAAGGTGAAATCGTTGAACGAGGAAACCATCAGGAGCTGCTTGCACTAGGTGGTTTGTATCATAAAATGTTTCTTTTACAAAACGGATCAGTGGAACGTCTTAAGGATGTTGTGAAATAATATCAGAAGGCATAAAGTGAAAGCGAAAGACACTAGCCTTTGGATGCTAAAAAAGCTTGGCGTATTTGCCAGGCTTTTACTAGTTCTTAATTTTTATTTCTACTTTAAAATTTTTCTGTTAACAGGCTGAAGATGGAATATTTTTTATATAGACTCTGTGATATTCATTTAAAAGATGATCGAGTTCCTGGCTGTAACGAATAGCAACGGAGGATGTCAAGCCGTTAGTAATGGCGACTTGAATTAATTCAGCACGTTTTTTTTCAATTAATGTCACTAAATCATTTTTTGTCACGGCTGATGTCCTTTCCGGATAACTCCTAAATTATGGTATGAATAGAATACTAATATATCAAATTTGGACTGATTTTACTAGTATAACCTATGATGTAAATTTTTTCAAAGACATTTGTAAATAAATATCCAATATACATTAATAATGGGATTTTTTTAGGGAATCAAAAAAGCAGGCGGCGACACAAAATATTCAAGTTAACCATTATCTTTTATATCAAACATTTGTTAGAATATAAACGTATCGACTATAGTGGGAGTGTTAATATGTCAGATGTAAATATATTTTTAGCATTAGGAGCAGGATTTTTAAGTTTTATATCACCTTGTTGTTTACCGCTTTATCCTGCATTTCTCTCGTACATTACTGGTATGTCAGTAGGGGAACTGAAAAGCGAAAATGCCATGCTTCAAAAGCGGAGTCTACTCCACACATTATTTTTCCTATTAGGCTTTTCGATTATTTTTATCGCCATTGGTTTTGGGACTTCGTTCCTAGGAAGTTTCTTCTTACAGTATAAGGACCTTATTCGTCAACTAGGCGGAATTTTTATTGTTTTCTTTGGATTAGTTATCGTTGGAATTTTAAATCCGCAATTTATGATGAAAGATCGCCGCATTGAATTTAAAAATCGCCCTTCAGGCTATTTTGGCTCGGTATTAATTGGGATGGCTTTTGCAGCGGGCTGGACGCCTTGTACTGGTCCAATCTTATCCTTCGTTATCTCTTTGGCAGCTACAAACCCAGGTTCAGGCATGTTGTACATGATTGCTTATTCACTAGGTTTTGCGATACCATTCTTCATCCTCTCATTCTTCCTTGGCCGCATGAATTGGATCAAGAAGAACAGTGCAAAAATTGTTAAAGTTGGCGGCTACATAATGATTGTGATGGGGATTGTCCTCTTTTTTGACTGGATGACAAAAATTATTATATTCTTTTCAGAAATGTTTGGAGGATTTACAGGGTTTTAATGTATCTTAATAAGATAGAAAAAGTAATTATATTAAAATATAAATTTCAATGATTGGAAAATTCCTAAAAGGATTTTTTCCTTTTTACTAGCAATTGCCAGTATCGTTAAAAATGGGAAGCGTTTATCAAGGGTTTAACTTTTTCAAATGTATTCTTTTGAGATATAATGGGTTAGAAAATATATTAGATAAGGAATGAATCTAATGAACTTGGTAGTTGCTTCTTCAATTGGAGCTGTTTTTATGGGCACCCTCGCCTTGGTTGTCCGTATGAAAGCTGCAAAGAAACCCACGAATGCACTGAAGATAATCCTCCCGCCACTTTTCATGTCAAGTGGGGCATTCATGTATATTGAACCGCAATTTAGATTAAGTGGAGCAGAAATGATCGAGGCAGCAATAGTAGGAATGCTTTTTTCAATCTTACTAATCAAAACCTCAAAGTTTGAGATCCGCGATAATGATATTTATCTAAAGCGTTCCAAAGCATTTATTTTTATCTTAATTGGGTTATTAGTTGTTCGACTCGTTATGAAATCTGTTCTAAGTGCAACCATTGATTTTGGGGAACTAAGCGGTATGTTCTTCTTCCTGGCCTATTGTATGATTGTGCCATGGCGTGTTGCGATGTATCTGGACTACAAAAAGCTGTTTAAACAGTTACATGGCGGTAAACAGATATAGATTTGTGTTGGGTACTGGTCCATTCTTGGATCAGTTTTTTTATTTATAAAATGGTAATTTGAGATTCCATATTGGATTATCGGAGAGTTCTTATGCTAAAAGGAAAATCGGTTCATTGCCCGTGGGGTGAAATAGCGGGTGCTCAGGGTAAATGAAAGGGCGGTCCATTTACCGTGGAGTGAAAAAAAGAGTGCTGAGGGTAAATGAAAGGGCGGTGTATTTACGATGGAGTGAAAAAAAGAGTGCTGTGGGTAAATGAGAGGAAGGTGCATTTACCGAAAAGTGAAAAAAGAAGTGTTCAAGGTAAATGCACAGCCCAAATAAAAAACCATCTATTAGCTAGACGGTTAAAATAGATGCTCAAAAGGAGCAACATCGATTCGATTTTCAAACAGCTTTTTACGTAGAAACTTATGATCTCTTTTTGGTGTTGCTTGGATATAGCCACGAATGACGAGATCTTGAGTAATTTGAGATGCCTTTTCATGAAGGGCTATTTCGCCAATTTTACCGGCAATTTTATGTCTGGCAACATCACGGAAAAGCTCAGGAACAGGACTGACTAAATCCTCTAGAAGTACTTTCTCCTCTGGCCCCCATAAATGACGTGATTCATTTACATAATGTTCTTCCCAATCCATAACGGACTTGCCGTCTTCTTTCGGCATCTTTTTCAAAAACTTCCGGAACATAAAAAATCCACCGATCGCAAATGATCCGACAAGGAAAAATACCCAAAACAGGATAAACCATAAAAACCAACCATGAAGCATTCTATTCACCTACAAAAAACTATATTTTCTTCTTATTATAGTCTGTTTTTATGAACAAAGACAAGTATTGGACACAATTGATCAAATTTATACCAAGAACTTTAGCAAAAATCGAATCATCGAATTACATATATTAATGATGAAAAGCTTGTCGAAAAATTGACAAATACGCCAAAACTATTGATTACCACCATATTAAATAGTAATATGATAACAAATGATAGAGAAGTAAAAAGACTGTGTTACCATAGTCCATACATCTTGATAAAATTACATCCATGGGGCTGAATGGGGTACTGGTGTCCTCCACAGTCTTCAAAACTGCTTGAGACCTGCGTGCCAGGTCTGGTGGGTTCGATTCCCACGCAGTCCCGCCAAAATACGTTTAAGTAAACGCTCAATCACTTATTTAATTAGTGAGTCTAGTGGGCCTTTTTTTACGTACAAAAAATAAATTGTTAGAGCTTAAAATTCTCAATTATTCAATTAAAATTATTTATTAAATGAAGGAGCAAGAAAGATGAAGTTTCCTAAAAGCATTATATTAGATTCTGTTGCTGAACGAAAAAACGACCTAAATTACGGACTTGAATTTGTCCAGGAACTTGGAAACGACGATGCAGGTTTTTCCGAGATGGTAGTAATTATTTTCAAATATAAAGAAAAATATTATAGTGTTGATATCCAACATGTAAATGGAGAAAATAATTACGATCATTGGGACGATGAAGTTGATTGTCCGGAGGTAGTAAAAAAACAGGCGATTCAATATTACTGGGAAGAAGTCAAAGCTTAATTACTATTTTGTTTAATACTAAAAGTTACAAGTGTAATATCAAAAAAGTCTTTTAGGATATACCAATATACACCTATACTTTCCATTGCAGTATGGGTTACTCCATGTTTTTCAAGCTATTTTAATAAATGATAGAGATCCTTTGTAAGAGTAGGGAATGTAAAAGTAATAGATCATCATCTATAATTCCCGTAATTACACAAGTTACAATTGTTTCTGAATGCACGCCTAAACATTACTGAATAATCATTGATATATAAATAAGTGGAATTATTAACTGTAATCAGTAAGAAAACACTTATCCGAGCGAAAAAAGAAACAGGAACTAAAACAGATATCCACACAAGGTATCTGTTTTTTATTTGTAGCTTTTTATTGAAAAGGTAGGGGGTACCTTTTTTAAGGAAGTCAGCGGGAATATAGTACACACGTTGATATAAAAGGACTTATTTGGCTGAATTGGGTACTGGTATCCTCCACAGTTTTCAAAACTGCTTGAGACCTGCGTGCCAGGTCTGGTGGGTTCGATTCCCACGCAGTCCCGCCAAGATAACTCAATCATATCAAGGGTTTAAGCTGTTTTTTGTAGGTGTTTTGTCAACAGTTTAAACTGTGATTTACGAGTGAAAAGTCAACAGTGTTTTTTCTAAAAATTTCATAGTACTAGTGCAACTGATTGAAGGTGTACTAGTGTGTCAAATCCACCAAATTCTGAATGAAAGGTGGATTTTTTTATGTAACAATAAGGAAAACCCAACGAAAAGGTTCAGAAGTACACAGAATATTAAACGGTTCAAACAAACTGAGCAAAGATGACTCTGTTCGAAATGTTTGAGCGATTTATGGCCTTCAAACAAAACTGAGGGTTTGGAAAATTCTACAATCCAAGGCTATTATGAGAATGGTGGTGATCCATTCTCCTTGCAAAAGATTTTAGGGCATTGTGATATGTCAATGGTTCGAAAATATATTCAGATGACAGATTCTGACGTTAAAAGGCAACATAATTCATTTTCCCCACTTAAAAGTATATTTGGAAGATGATGAAATATACACACAGTCCTTTTAAATCAACTTAAGGATATATTTCAGAATCGGATGTATTTCTTAGGAGATAAAGTATCTGAGATTAATGATAAGTATTTTACGCATTATGGATCATATGGAATATAAGGATGGAGATCGAGTAGTTTTCCTCTAAAGCTGATTTATCTGATGAAGGAATACATATACTTAAACTAGAAAAAGTGGATGGTGAAAATCACGAAGAATTGGATGGTGGAAATTTATTAAGAAACTACTATTATTAATATAATCCTAAAATGCGTACTAAGTTTATATCCTTAATATGATAGATTTTAATGTTATAAGGGGATGTGTTATATGAGGATATTAACCATCTTAGTATTTATCGTAATAGCAATTTCAATAATTGCTACATTAGTTGTAGCTTGAAAAGGTGACGAGAACTATAGTAGTTCTGCAAAAAGAAATACTACCAATTTAATCTTAATTTATGCCATCTTTATTCCTATAGTTTTGATTGCTCTGGGAGTATTTATTGTGTTTTTTACCTAGTAATCTAACAAAAGACCTATCGTTGAGCGATAGGTCTTTTTAGAAACTTGTGCACCTGACTAAAAGTTTAAAAAGAGAAAAATAATAATTAGACTAAATTAAATCATAAGGACTGAAATTTATGGAATGGAAACCTAATCGCCAAGCCAAAAAAGCTATATATAAACAACTCGCTGAATATATCGAAAATGGAATTGCGGCTGGTACTTTTCCTCCTGATAAACCATTGCCTTCTGAAAGAACTTTAGCTAAGGACCTTAACGTTAATAGAAGTACAGTAATTGCTGCATATGATGAATTGGAGTCTAATGGGCTAATTCAAAGAAATAGAGGTAGCGGGACGACTATTAGTAAAGATATTTGGGGAATTACTAGGAAACGGATCCCATCCTGGAACAGATATATTGAAGCAGGATCGTTTTTACCTAATTTACCTGTAACGCAGAGGATTAGAAGAGAAGCGGTAGAACATAAGATAATCAATCTAGCTAGCGGAGAATTGTCAGAGGATCTTTTTCCGTTGCATTACTTAAGAGAGATTACTTCTTCTCGATCGTTTATTGGAAGCTTGGGTTATGATCATCCGCAGGGAAACGCAATATTACGAGAAACGATTGCAATGCATGTTAAGCAATATCGAAAAATTGAAACGAATCCTTCATCCATCTTAATTACATCTGGCGCACAACAAGCATTACACTTGGTGGTTCAATGCCTATTGAAACAAGGTGATGCAGTGGCATTGGAAGATCCCTCTTACAACTATAATCTTCCCATATTTAAATCAGCAGGACTGAGACCTTTTTACATCCCTGTAAACGAGAATGGTATAAACCCGGATGACTTACTTTCCTTGCATAAAAAGCATCGAATACGAATGATATTCTTGAATCCTTCTTTTCAAAATCCAACGGGTGCCTTACTTAGTGAAAAGAAACGGAAAGCGATACTTGAAATATCATCAGAAAACGGTATCCCTGTCGTTGAAGATGACCCCTATAGTTTAACATCCTTTACAGGGGAGAAGGTCTCTACTTTAAAATCAATGGATGTCAATGGAAATGTTTTATATATAAGCTCTTTATCAAAGATCGTTGCTTCAGGGTTAAGGATTGGTTGGATAATAGGCCCAACCTCTGTTATTGAAAGACTCTCAGATGCGAAACAGCAAATCGATTTTGGTCATGCAAGTTTTACACAGTGGATTGCCAATGATTTTTTAGAATCCGAAAATTTTCATTCTCATATTGCAAATTTAAACAAACAATTAGAAAAAAGAAGAAATCAAATTATTAGCAGTCTTAATTTTTATTTAAAGGATGAAGTTGATTATTTCACCCCTATGGGAGGCATTCATATTTGGTGCAGGATAAAAAAAGAGATGAATGATACGCAATTATTGGAGGAATCCATCAAAAAGGGAGTCATTTATGTCCCAGGATATACCATGGGTTCTCAAAAAGGTTTTGTTCGTTTTACATTTGCTAGGGAAAATGAAGAATTAATTGATGAAGGAATTAAGAGGTTTACGGAAGCACTTGCGTCTACTAATAGTTGAAGTTTGAAGGGATCATGTTATGAACGTGATCCTTTTTTTATAAACAACAAATGGAGGGTGAAAAAAGCAGTTCATTGGATGGTCATAAAAATTTAAAATCCGATAATATGGAGAAGTGGATTCTTATATGTCTACTTTTGTAAATGTTTTATGAAGTTTTTTATGTAAATGAGTGAATTGATTCACAATTATCATGATTGAAGGAAAGGTTGTGTTTCATATGAATCAGATATTGAAACGTAAGGCGTTAGATAGTATTAAGCCTTACACACCAGGTAAACCTTTATGGGAGTTACAAGATGAATTAGGCTTGCAAGAAGTAATTAAATTAGCAGCTAATGAAAATCCTCTTGGAGCTTCACCGAAAGCAATTGAAGCCATCTTTAACATACTTAATGAATTAAATCGTTATCCTGATGCACATGCCGTTGAGTTAAAAAAGATAATTGCTTCCCGCCTTGATTTAAAAACGGAACAATTAATCATTACAAACGGAGCAGATGAATTAATTACATTAATTTCAGAAACCTTTCTTGAACCGAGTGATGAGATTATTGTCCCTTTTCCTTCATTTAGTGAATATGATTTTGGTGCACATTTAATGGGTGCAAAGGTCGTTCCAGTACCGCTTGATCATGAATATCAATTTAATATTGAAACCATTTTAGCAGCAGTGACAGAACATACAAAATTAATTTATATCTGCTCTCCTAACAACCCAACTGGTACTTACATGCCAAAGTCGATGCTAGAAAAGCTGCTTCATTTACTGCCTAAAAATATTTTAGTTGTTTTTGATAGTGCATATAGTCATTTTGCTACAAATGAAGATTATACAAATGGATTGGAATTTGTACGTTCAGATGATCCCATTATAGTATTACAAACATTTTCTAAAATCTATGGTCTTGCCGGTTTAAGGGTAGGTTTTGGCGTAGCACCTAAATCCATTATCCAAAGTATTTTACATGTTAAGGAACCATTCAATGTTAATAGCCTTGCCCAGGCGGCCGCAGTGGCTGCATTAAGAGACCATGAACATGTAAAAAGATCAAGACAATTAAATACAGAAGGTCGTGTACAACTGTACAAGGTACTATCTGTGCTTGGGTTAGAGTATACAGAGAGTATGGGGAATTTTATTCTAGTTAAATTTGGGGTTCATGCCAATGATGTCTACCAACAGCTTCTAACTCATGGAGTGATTGTCCGTTATGGTGATATATGGGGCTTGCCGGAACATATCCGAATTTCTATTGGTACACAGGAAGAATTTACTATATTAATAGAAGCCATTAGTTCCATTCTCTTAAAATTAAGGTCAGTTAACTTTAAAGGAGATGTGAAATGAACGAACTCGCTAAGAAGCTTAACGATGACTTATTAAAATATAATCCTACTATCTATCAATTATTATCTAATTTGGGAAAAAAACTATATTATCCAAAAGGAATCTTAAGCCAAAGTGCTGAGGCAAGTAAAAAGGCTACACGTTTTAATGCAACGATAGGAATTGCAACTGAAAATGATGTGCCTATGCATTTTGACCATATTCAAGAAACTTTACAGGGGTATTCACCTGATGATGTATACCCCTATGCCCCACCACCCGGAAAATTTGATTTACGTTTGGAATGGAAACGGAAATTATTAAGAGATAATCCTTCCTTAAAGGAAAAACATATGGGTCTTCCAATTACAACCAATGCTTTAACCCACGGATTGAGCATAACAGCTGATCTTTTTGTTGATGAAAATGATGTGATTATCCTTCCAGATAAATATTGGGGGAACTATCAGTCCATTTTTCATATCCGAAGAGGGGGCGAGCTTAAGTCATTTCCCCTATTTGATAAGTTAAATAAATTTAATATCCTGGCATTAAGGGAAAGATTAATGGAACATCAGGATACAGGGAAAGCCATTGTCTTGCTTAACTTCCCTAACAATCCGACTGGATATACTCCAGGCGAAGAAGAAGTCCAAGGGATTATTTCCGTATTAAAAGAAGCAGCGGCGGCAGGTATCAATGTAGCAGTAATCCTCGATGATGCCTATTTTGGGCTATTTTATGAGAATTCGGTTAAAGAATCGTTGTTTGGTAGGCTAGCGGGGCTTCATCCGAATTTATTACCGATTAAAATTGACGGGGCAACGAAAGAGAATTATGTGTGGGGTTTAAGAGTGGGATTCCTTACTTTTGCTTCTGAAAGCCCGGAAATATTAGATGTGTTAGAGCAAAAAACAAAAGGTTTAATCAGAGGAACCATTTCTAGTAGTTCCCATCTGTCTCAGACCATTATTTTACATTCACTGCAATCCACTCGTTTTGAAATCGAGAAACATGAAAAGCATGAAGTAATGAAACGAAGAGCCCTAAAGGTAAAAGAGATTGTTCGAAATAAAAAGTATCAGACTGTTTGGAGTTTCTATCCATTTAATTCAGGCTATTTTATGTGTTTAAAGCTTAGAGATGTAGATGCAGAGGAGTTAAGACTTTATTTGCTAAATCAATATGGGGTAGGCACAATAGCCATAAACTCGACAGACCTAAGAATCGCCTTTTCTTGTGTAGAAGAAGAAGATTTAGAAGAACTCTTTGAATTAATTTATATAGGTATAAAAGATTTATTAACAAAGGAAGTTGAAAACAATGGCTAATGCAACCGAAACATTGGAAGGGTGGTACTGCCTAAACGATTTTCGCAAGATTGATTGGAAGGGCTGGAAATCCTTAAAGGATGACAAACGTCAAGAGGTGCTTAACGAGTTAATTGAGTTGTGGAATCGATGGAATGGTATTCAAGAACAAGGGAAAGGCAGTCAGGCTTTTTATCAAATATTGGGACATAAAGCTGATATTATGTTTATGTTTCTACGTCCGACCCTTGATGAACTAACTCAAATAGAACTAGAATTTAATAAAACTAAATTTGCTGAGTATACGGTCCAAACGACATCATATGTTTCAGTAGTCGAATTGAGCAATTATCTTCCAAAAGGGGAAGATCCATATGCTAAACCAGAAATAAGAGAACGCCTGTATCCGAAAATTCCTAGCATGAAATATATTTGTTTCTACCCGATGAATAAGCTGCGTAGCGGAAGTGATAATTGGTATAAGTTATCAACAGGAGAACGCAAGAAAATGATGCGAAGCCATAGTTTAATTGGCCGAAAATATGCCGGTAAGGTAAAGCAAATTATTTTAGGATCAGTGGGATTTGACGACTATGAATGGGGCGTAGCATTATTTGCGGAGGACCCAATCCAATTTAAAAAACTAATTTACGAAATGCGATTCGATGAAGTAAGCGCCCGATTTGGCGAGTTTGGTTCTTTTTATGTAGGAAAATACCTGTCTGAAGAACTCGTTAATCATCTACTCCAACTATGAATTTACAAAATATAAGATGAGAAAGGGTGTTTTACACATTGGTTAACCAATTTGATACACCATTATTTACAGCCTTAAAAACACATGCGGAAAAAAACCCGATCCAATTTTATATTCCCGGTCATAAAAAAGGGAACGGTATCGACCCTGAGTTTAGAGAATTTATCGGTGATAATGCACTTTCCATAGATTTAATTAATATTGGCCCTCTTGATGATCTCCATCTCCCTAAAGGAATTATCAAACATTCACAAGAGTTAGCGGCCGAAGCATTTGGTGCAGATTATACCTTCTTTTCTGTACAGGGAACTAGTGGTGCCATTATGGCAATGATCATGTCAGTTTGTGGACCTGGGGATAAAATATTAGTTCCGCGAAATGTTCACAAATCCATCATGAGTGCTATCGTATTTTCGGGTGCTGTCCCAATTTTTATTCATCCAGAGGTAGATTCCAAATTTGGTATTTCTCATGGAGTTACACCAGATTCGATTGAAAGAGCATTATTGTTACACCCAGATACCAAATCTGTGCTTGTTATCAATCCAACGTATTATGGCGTATCTGGGGATTTGAAAAAAATAGTGAAAATTGCACATTCCAGAAATATTCCTGTACTTGTTGATGAGGCACATGGGGCTCATATTCATTTTCATAAGGAGCTGCCAATGTCTGCGATGGAGGCAGGGGCTGATATGGCTGCTACAAGTGTGCATAAATTAGGCGGTTCTCTTACTCAAAGCTCTATCTTAAATTTACAAGGAAATCTTGTTTCATCAAAAAGGGTACAATCTGTTCTAAGTATGTTAACAACAACCTCGACTTCTTATTTATTACTGGCTTCATTAGATGTGGCGAGAAAATCATTAGCTACTGAAGGACAAGCACTATTGGAAGACACCATTCGTAAAGCTGAAGAAACACGTTCGAAAATCAATGAAATTCCTCATCTTTATTGTATGGGTCATGAAATCTTGGATTCAAGTGCTGCAGTCGCGATGGATCCTACGAAGCTTTTAATATCTGTAAAAGAGTTAGGTATTACAGGGTATGATGTAGAAAAGTGGCTGCGAAATGGATTTAATATTGAAGTCGAATTGTCTGATCTGTACAACATCCTTTGTATTGTAACTCCTGGGGACACACAGAACGATTTACACACGCTTATAAAAGCATTAACTGACTTGTCACAGGTATACAAATTTCAAGCGGACATGAATGTAAACAGTTCTGTCTTGTTACCTGAGATTCCTCCGTTAGCATTAACGCCACGTGATGCTTTTTACGCTGAGACGGAAGTGATACCATTCGAAAAGTCTGCCGGAAGAATTATTGCAGAATTTGTAATGGTTTATCCACCTGGAATTCCTATTTTCATACCAGGAGAAATTATCACCAGGGATAATCTGGTATATACAAAGAAGAATGTTGAAGCTGGACTTCCTGTTCAGGGTGCTGATGATGTTGAACTAAAGAAAATACGTGTAATTAAAGAATACTTAGCTATTAAATAAAAATACAAAAGGCGGTTAATTAAATGAACTTCGCAAAACTAATCGATCATACATTACTATCAGCTGACACAAACGAAAAGGAAATTATTAAATTATGCCAAGAAGCAAAACAATATGGTTTTGCATCAACCGTTGTAAATCCTGCGTGGGTAAGACTATCAGCAGGACTTTTGCGCGAGTCGGAAGTAAATGTCTGTACGGTTATAGGATTTCCCTTAGGTGCGAACACACCCGAAACAAAGGCATTTGAAACCAAAAATGCAATTGAAAATGGCGCTGTAGAAGTAGACACTGTCATTAATATTGGGGCGTTGAAAGACAAAAACGATTTACTTGTTGAGGAGGATATTCGATCAGTCGTAGATGCTGCAAAAGGAAAGGCTTTGGTAAAAGTTATTATTGAGGCATGCCTATTAACAAATGAAGAAAAAATACGTGCATGTGAAATTTCTGTAAAAGCTGGTGCAGACTATGTCAAGACTTCTACAGGATTTTCTTTATACGGAGCAACTGTTGAAGATGTAGCGATTATGAGAAAAGCAGTTGGACCAAATATTGGGGTTAAGGCATCAGGAGGAGTCCGTAATCTGGATGATATTATGGCTATGGTTGATGCAGGAGCATCAAGAATTGGTATAAGTTCAGGGGTTAAGATTTTTGGATTATAGACGATATTTTTATATCTATCTATTAAATTGATATTTAACGATTCTATTTGTAAATAGTTGTGAAATAATTCACATTTTATTAAAAATTAAATTTAATATATTCTAAAAAAGGAAAGGGGAACTAGAATGAAGTGTAAACCGGCTATATTAGTACTTGTTTTCACTATAATCACAGTGCTTACAGGATGTCGGCGGCTATTGGTCTTTGATCCAAAAGGACCTCAAGCCCAGAGGCAAGCCAATGATATTATTCTATCTATAAGTATTATGTCAGTTATTGTGATTGTTGTCTTTGCTATTTTGAGCTATATGTTAGTCAAGTATCGTGCTTCAAAACAAGGTCCGAATTACTACCCGCCTCACATTGAAGGAAAGAACTGGGTCGAGGCAATCTGTGTTGGTATTCCTGTGATTATTGTTGCGTACTTATCCATTGTATCTGTTCAAAGTAATTATATTGTGGAAGCAAAGCCAATAGCATATCAAGATAAAGAACCAATAGTTATCTATGCAGCATCATCAGACTGGAAATGGCATTTTAGTTATCCAGAAGAAAATATTGAAACAGTTAACTATTTGTATATCCCAACCGATCGTCCTATTGAATTTAAACTTTATTCATATGGGCCAATTACAAGTTTTTGGATTCCGCAACTTGGCGGGCAAAAGTATGCAATGTCGAATATGATTACGACATTACATTTGGCAGCTGATGAACCTGGTGAAATGACAGGACGTAACTCTAGTTTCAGCGGTAAGGGATTTGCTGAAAACACGTTTAATGTCACAGCAGTGTCGCAAAAAGATTTTGATCAGTGGGTAAAAGATGTCAAGAAAACGTCGGATCCACTAACAGAGAAAAAATTTGAAGGTTTATTAAAACCTGGACATCTTGGACAGATGACATTTACAGGTACTCATTTAAGTTTTAGCCCTGCACCAGGGCCATACAAAAGCGGTTCTTCTGAATCGGCAGAAGGTAACAACCAAGGTACAAAATAGAAACCTTCAAAAAATGAAAATTATCAATAATAATTCAGAGTTAAATAAACTAGATTCATATCCCGAAAGGAGTCAATTAAGGATGGAATTCTTTGACCGTTTTGCAGTTCCGCATCCAGGATTGGCGATTTATGCTTCTATGGCAGCCATTGGTCTCACATTGCTCGCCATCATTGCGGGCTTAACTTATTTTAAAAGATGGAATTATTTATGGTGTGAATGGTTAACCACGGTTGACCATAAACGAATTGGTGTTATGTATTTAATCTCTGCCTTAATTATGTTATTTCGAGGTGGAGTGGACGCGATAATGATGCGAGCACAGCTTGCTGTACCTGATAATAAATTGCTGGATGCACAGCATTATAATGAAGTTTTCTCAACACACGGGGTTATCATGCTTATGTTTATGGCCATGCCATTTATCTTTGCTTTTATGAACTATCTTGTTCCATTACAAATTGGAGCGCGTGATGTTGCTTTTCCAAGATTAAACGCCTTAAGCTTTTGGTTATTCTTTTTTGGAGCGATGCTATTTAATATCTCCTTTGTTGTCGGTGGGTCACCAGATGCAGGATGGACTTCTTATTTTCCGCTTGCTGGGAATGAATTTAGTCCGTCAGTCGGAACGAACTATTATATGTTATCTATTCAAATATCCGGCCTAGGTTCACTGATGACAGGAATTAACATGATTACTACTATTATTAAGATGAGAGCGCCTGGCATGAATTTAATGAAAATGCCGATGTTCACATGGTCTTCATTAGTTACAAATCTTATTATTGTAACAGTATTTCCAGTCTTAACCGTTGCACTTGGGATGGGAACAATGGACAGATTGTTTGGTACACATTTCTTTTCAACAACAAATGGCGGGGTCGATATGCTTTGGGCAAACCTCTTCTGGGTTTGGGGCCATCCTGAGGTCTATATCTTAGTGTTACCTGCATTTGGAATCTATAGTGAGATTATTTCAACCTTTGCTGGGCGAAATCTTTATGGTTATAAATCGATGGTTGCCTCCATGGTAATTATTTCAGGACTTTCATGTATGGTCTGGGCTCACCATTTCTTTACAATGGGTCAAGGGGCACTTGCCAATAGCTTCTTTTCGATCACCACAATGGCTATTTCTGTTCCAACTGGAGTAAAGATTTTTAACTGGTTATTCACCTTGTGGAAAGGTAAGATTCGTTTTACCGTCCCAATGCTATATTCAATCGGTTTTATTCCGCTATTTGTTATAGGAGGAATGACAGGGGTTATGCTTGCCATGTCTGCAGCTGACTATCAATACCATAACACTATGTTCTTAGTTGCTCACTTCCATAATACGATTATCCCTGGCGTGGTATTTGCGATGGTTGCCGGACTTACGTATTATTGGCCAAAGATGTTTGGTTTTATGCTTAATGAAAGAATTGGAAAGTGGACGTTCTGGTTTCTATCAATCGGATTTTGTTTAGCGTTCTTCCCAATGTACATTACTGGTTTAGATGGACAAGCACGCCGTATGTACACCTATTCTGGGGCAACTGGCTTTGGACCGTTAAATATGGTTTCATTTATCGGTGCAGATCTTATGGCGTTAGCCTTTGTTTTGATCGTATATAACGTGTATTACAGTGTACGTTTTTCACCAAGAAATATTAGTGCAGATCCATGGGATGCACGTTCCCTTGAATGGGCTACATCTACTCCTGTACCGGAATATAACTTTGCCATTATACCTAATGTTGCTTCCAGTCAGGCATTCTGGGATGCTAAGAAAAAAGGGCATGAGCTTTTTCCTGGCAAAATTGAAAAAATCCATATGCCAAATAACAGCGGAGTTCCATTTATTATGAGCGCAATATTCTTTGTTTTTGGATTCTCATTTATATTCTCATTGTGGATTCCATTAATTATTTCAATCATTGCTATATTTGCATGTATGTTCCATCGTTCATTTGAAAGAGATAATGGTCGTTATATTTCTGTTGAAGAAATCAAAGAAACTGAAACAAAATTGCGAGGTGCTAACTAATGAAAATTGATCACTCGCTACCCTTAGAATATAGTACAAAGCAAAACGGACTGAATATTTTCGGCTTTTGGGTTTTCTTAGCAGCCGAAATTATGCTATTTGCCACTCTTTTTACTTCGTATTTTACATTAGAACATAGAGTTGGAAATGGTCCAGGGGGGGCTGGAATTTTTGAGATGACCCCAGTTTTAATTGAAACATTGGTATTATTGACAAGTAGTTTTACAATTGGGCTTGGCATACATGCCATGCGTATTGGACGCAAAAAGGCAATGTTGACATTCTTTGTGATTACTCTTCTTCTTGGTCTGGTTTTTCTGGGCTTTGAAATAGATGAATTTATTACGTATATTCATGAAGGAGCAACACTGCAAACCAGTGCATTTACCGCCATTTTGATGACTACATTAGGTACACATGGTGCACACGTTACTTTCGGTTTATTCTGGGGAGCATCTATACTTATCCAGATAAAAAAATGGGGGCTGACTCCGGAGGCAGCCAATAAATCATTTATCTTTTCTCTTTACTGGCATTTCTTAGATGTCGTTTGGATTTTTATTTTTAGCTTCATCTATTTGAAAGGAATGATGTAATATGAGCGAATTATTTCCGCGAAATCAAATAATGGGATTTGTTTCTTCCCTCGTTCTAACGGCAGTCGCTCTAACAGTTTACTTTTTGGATTTGTCTTTTGCAGCAGGTATGACGGTACTTATAATTACTGCCTTTTCCCAAGCTTCCCTTCAATTTGTTGTATTCATGCATGCTGGAGAAACTGAAGATAAGTGGATTATTTATGGAAAAGTTTATTTTATGATAGGCATGGCCTTAATTACGGTTTTTGGTACATTGCTTATTTTCCTATGGGATATGTAAGTAGAAAGGGGGCGTTTTTTAACGCTCTTTCTTCATTTATTTACATAGAGGGCATAGAGCATTATATTATATGATTACAATCAAATAACGAATTAAGGAATGTATAATTTTTCCTATTTAAAGGAAATTAGTAGAACAAGAGAATTGGATGGGTGAATTTCATCGTATTTGGAGGTTCTACTATTATGATCATTCTATTATCATATTTGTAAAATAGCTACTAGGGGTGCTTTAAATATGGCGAATACAAATCAAAGTGTAAGGGTTGCTGTTATCCAAGCTGCTCCTGTTCTAATGGACCTTAACGCAACCATAGGAAAATCAGTGAAGTTGATAAGGGAAGCTGGAAAAAAGGGGGCTAATATTGTTGTTTTTCCTGAGGCGTTTATCCCTGCATATCCTAGAGGCTTATCTTTTGGTACGGTTATAGGAAGCCGTACGGAAGACGGAAGGAAAGACTGGTATAGATATTGGGAGAACTCGATTTCTGTACCAGGTGAAGCGACAGAAATACTTGGGGAAGCCGCACGAGAGGCTGGCGTTTACCTTGTTATGGGAGTAATAGAACGAGATAGCGAAAATAGTGGAGGAACTCTTTATTGTTCAGTTATTTTCATTGGTCCAGATGGATTGCTTTTAGGAAAACATCGTAAATTAAAACCCACAGCAGCAGAACGAATTGTTTGGGGTGAGGGTGATGGAAGTACACTCCCTGTTTTTGACACCCCCTATGGAAAGATTGGTGCATTGATTTGTTGGGAAAATTATATGCCTCTAGCAAGGGCCGCCATGTATGCTCAGGGTGTTCAGCTATATATTACACCAACTGCAGATGCTAGGGAGTCATGGCAGTCAACCATTCGCCATATTGCAATGGAAGGAAGATGCTTTGTTCTGTCCTGCAATCAATATGTAACGAAGGATATGTATCCTGAAGATTTAGCTTGTTATGATGATTTAAAGTCTGCTCCCGAAGTGATGTGTAATGGTGGAAGTGCAATTGTTGGACCTTTGGGTGAATACATTTCTGAACCCGTTTGGGGAAAAGAAGATATCATTATTGCTGACCTTGATATGAAACAAATCGCATACAGCCAATTTGACTTTGATCCCGTAGGTCATTATGCCAGACCGGACGTTTTTAAATTGTTAGTTAACAATGAAAAACAAGAGAGCACACTTTGGCAGAAATAGCACCATATATCTATTTAAGTAATAAAGCCGTTTTCTTATTAATAGGAAATCGGCTTATTTACTTATTTGAAAGGGGATAAAAATATTTTGTTCGAAGAAGGTCGTAATATTGTAAAAGGGTTAAAGGGAAAACGTATTGCTATAAGTGCATCGCGTAATACAGAAGAAATCAGTATGCTTATTAAAAAACAGGGAGGAGTCCCAATCGTCCGTTCACTTCAAGGAACTGTATTTTTAGCCGAAACAAATGTCGGACTGGATCTTAAGAAACTTATACAGAAGGGGACAGATTGGGCAATTTTTACGACAGGAATTGGAGCACAAACTTTGTTGGAAATAGCCGAGAAACAAGGGATGAAAGAAACGTTTATAAATATGATTCAACAATCTTAGACTGCTTCTAGAGGGTATAAAACACTTTCTACATTAAAAAAACTAGGATAGAAATCACCCAATGAATTAAGCAGATCTTTTTCCATCATTCTCAATTTTTCCCATTGTATCCTTTTCAATATATCTAGCAATTACAGTACCTATCAATAAGGACCAAATAGGAGAGCTTATATTTAATATTGTAATATTGGATAATGCAATAATTAAGGCGAAGGTTGTGCTTATTTTTATTGATGGACTAGAGAAACTTTGATGGATATTTTTGCTGAACACTCCAAGAAGTGAAAATCCAACAATGATAGAGATAAATTCTTTCGGTAAGGCTTGAATAAAAGGAACGAGTTTCCATGAAAATAGGCCAAAAATTAATAAGAGAGCACCTGAAACAACTGCCCCCATGAATCTTTTTTCCTTCGGACCTGCCTCTTCATCCGAACAAATGACGGTTGCCATACCGGCGATATTTGCCGATTGCCCCCCAAAGAAGCCTGAGATCACAGAAAATACTCCACTAAAGGAAACAATTCGATTAATAGGGGTATGATAATGATTTTGTTCTAATGCACCTATCCCAACTGCCACATCGTTACTTAAAATTAGTAATGCAAGTGGTATTGATACAGAAAAAAAGCTGGCTATATTAAAATTTGGTAGTTGAATTTGTGGAAGAAACTCTCCTGGAACCAAATCACCGATATTTATGGGATAGGTTAGGGATAGTACAATCGTCCCAATGATAATTGCTGCAATCACAGGAGGAATTTTTGTCCTCCACCTACTAAAAACAAAAAAAGTGATCAAAGAAATAGCTCCAACGAGCAAAAGTTGGGTTGTGGAAATAATAAAATTCACCATATATTTCATAATCATTCCTGACAGCATGGCCGAAATAATTTCCCTAGGTACCAAATTCACTAATCTTGAAAAAAAACTTAGTAAACCAACGAATAATAACAACAGCCCTGAAACTATGTATGCCCCTATTAATTCATTGAAAGAAAACTGGTTTGTCATAGTGGCAAGAAATGCAACTCCTGTTAAGGAGTGACCTCCGACGATAGGAATTCGATAGTATAATGGTAAGAAAATTCCCAATAAGCCTCCGAATACATAAACGGAAAATATCCAAAGTATGGTTTGTGCTGCACTAAAATTCCCATTTGATGAAGCTTCTAGTATTAGAGCAGATGGTCCTGTTATCACGAATATTCCTGCAACGGTCCCTGCAGCTATATTTTTGGTATTTATATCTAATAATATATTCCTTCTCCATTTGCTTTTTTCTTGGGTACGATTCACAAATTATTTCCCTTCTTAGTTAAAAAGTTCCTCTATTAGTTCCATTCGCTCGGATTTATTCATTTATATAATGGTTGCAATAGAAGCTATTCTTTAATCATAGAAGATATTGAAATTTTTAAAAGATCCAATTTGCATCTTTTATTCACATCCACTTTTTACATTAATTACTTTTAATATTCAATTACTAGAACATAGATAATAAAGAAACGCAAGGCCTAGATAGCGCTTGCGTTTTTATATCTATTAATTCATGTTTTTTTACCTATCTAGATTATTGCCGAGTTTGTCAATTTAAGAATTGCTTTTTTCAACTTTAATATTCCATCTCTGATCAGGTTGGTTTCTACTCGTCCATATGTTAGCCGAATGCACCCTTTTTTTGTTCCCAGAAGGGACCCGGGAACAAAGGCAACCCCGTTTCGTAACGCTTCTTCTAGTAATTGATATTCATTGACTTCAATTTTTAATTGACACCATAAATGAATACCGCCTTCTGGAATATGAAAAGATAGATATTCGTCCATTTCTTCCTCCAAAATAGTAATAAGTGTATCCCTTTTTTCAATAAGCTTCTGTTTTAACTCAAGTAATATCGAACCAAATGAATCCGAATGTAAAAACTCTGCAGCGAGCCATTGAGGTAAAATACTGTGACCAAAATCTATTTGCTGCTTGGCATCGGCCAATCGGTGAATGACATTATCTGGCCCAACAATCCAGCCTATGCGTAATCCTGAAGCAGCTATTTTTGAAAATGAGCTGATATATAAAACATTTCCACCTGGATCCAAAGATTTGAGAGTGGATGTATTTAAATCATCTGAGAATGAAATTAAGCTGTAGGGATCATCCTCTATGATAGGGATGCCTATCTCTTTTGAAATTTCCAGTACTCGTTTCCTATTTTCCAAAGATAAAAGACTGCCAGTTGGATTTTGAAAGATAGGGTTAAGAAAAACCATTTTTATTTTATACTTTTGATATAAATATAAAATATCCTCTGGATCTATACCATTTCTTCCAACAGGTAGTTTATGCGTCTTTAAACCTGCTGAACGAAAAATGGGGAGTGAATGAGCATATGAGGGATCCTCGTATGCGATTGCATCCCCCCGGTTTAACAAACATTGAGTAACAAGATGTAAGGCTTGCTGGGCACCAGAGGTTATCAAAATAGATTGACTGGAGCATTTTATGTTTCTGTACTCCTTTAAATGGTTAACGATCTCATTTCGAAGTCCAAGATTGCCTTGGGGATGTTCATAACTGAGAGATTGCTTGAATTCATTTTTTGACATTATATCCTTGAAAATATCATAGGGCATCAAGTCTTGTGCCAATTCCCCACTTGCAAAGTTTATCAGATCTTTTCCATGAATTTCTTTACGAATATGTTGAAATAAAGGAAGATTAGGCAGAAACGATCCACGCTCAACATACAGATCCCAATTGGGAATTCGAGAGCGCGTTAACCCCCATACGTCTGAAAGGACCTTTGTTCCACTCCCCTTTATCCGTTCAATCATTCCATTGGAGTATAACACGTCGTAGGCAGTTACAACGGTGCCTCTGTTTACACCTAATTCTTTTGCTAAAGTTCTTTCTGGAGGGAGAATTGTTCCAGGCGGATACTCACCGTAAGCAATTCTTTTTTGTATGTAATTAGCGATTTGTTGATAAAGAGGAATATCACTTTGTTTATCCGGTTTCCATTCCATTGTTTTCACCAAAATTTTCATTGATATTTTTCAATCTGTTTTTATAACGGGTCTAAAACTAAACATATAACCATTAAATCCATATCCCCATCTTATTGTCAAGATGTTCACTACTGAAACAACTTTTTTCTAATTACTAATCCACTTTATCCTCGTGCTCAAGGTCCAATTTTCAATTTTTTTTGTTCTGACAAAAGATTGTTAACATTCGTTGAAGTCCTATTAAAATGTGAAGAACCTCACACTTTACATCTTTTTGACAGTGTAATCTCTTCGTTAAGAGTGAAATCGAAAGAATAGTAGTTTTAATAAAGGGAGGAAATGCTTTGATTGAACAAATTGAAATAAGTGAGGAACTCCAAAAGTCAACAAATAGTGCTTTTGCGTCTCACTTTGCCAAATCAATGTTTCTGACGGTTGTTGGAGTAGCGATTTTAACGTTTATCGGTACGAGAATGTTTACACATATCGACTTAAATCTTTATGGATACATGATTGGAACCATGGTATTTATTGGAGGTTTTTTCTACCGATTTATTGCTTGGGGGGAAAGACCTCCTACCAAAATTTTTATCAAAAAAGGCTTAAAGCTTTTATTGCGAAAAAGTACACCTAAAACAGTAGTAAATCATTTAGCTATTTACGAATTCATTCGTAACCGTGGGGTGTACCGCTGGGTTCAGCATATTTTAATCGGTTGGGGCTGTGTCCTTGCATGCTTGGTAACTTTCCCGCTAGTGTTCAGCTGGATGTATTTTACGATGGATGGCAATGGCTTCTATACCATTGTGTTATTTGGAATGAATGTAATGAATGTGAAAGCAGATGGAATCATCGCTTGGTTATCTTATAACGCACTTAATATTGCTGCCATCATGGTTACAGTAGGAGTTTGTATGGCTCTAAACCGCCGCTTAAAAAATATGCAAGCCAGAGCAGAACAAAAGTTTATCTACGATTTCTTACCGCTTTATCTATTATTATTTATTTCCGTTACTGGACTTTTATTAACGGTCCAAAACGTATTCCTACATGGCTGGATGCAGCCGCAAATGTCACTGATTCATCAATTTTCAGTTATTGTTACACTAATTTATCTACCATTTGGAAAGCTTGCCCATATTCCATTCCGCCCAATGAGCGTACTTGCTCGAAATTATCGTGAACATCATGGTGAGCAGCAAATGAAAGAATGTAAAGTATGCGGCGATCATTTTGTATCAGTGGAACAATCGAATGATGTCATTCAAGTTTTAGGTGTCAATGAAATGGAATTTAATATGCAGGATGGGTTTAATCTTGCAGAACTCTGTCTGCCGTGTCGCAGAAAATATAGAATTTCGAGATTTTCAGGTTTCGCAACACATCAAGTTAAGGTCAAGGAGGCAAACCAGAATGCAAAGGGAAAATTTTAAGAACGAAAGAGATGTATTTTTTAAAGATATCGAAAATCTAAATCATCCAAATGAAGCTTTAATCAAAACACACTGTAGCTATTGTGCAATGCAATGTGGTATGAACCTAAGGGTAAATACAAAAACCAATAAAATAATCGGGGTGGAACCTCGTTACGATTGGCCAGTTACGCTTGGTAAAATGTGTCCCAAAGGCGTTACCGCTTATCAGCAGGTAAACAACCCAGATCGAATCTTAAAGCCATTAATCCGCGATGACAAATCCTTAAAAGGTTCGAAACACGGATTCCGTGAAGCAAGTTGGGAAGAAGCATATGATTTAATTGCGAGAAAGTTTAAACAACTTCAAAATGACTATGGGAAAGATTCGCTCTCCGTATACGGCGGAGTTTCAATGACGAATGAAAAATGTTATTTAAATGGGAAATTTGCTCGTGTTGCTCTGCAAACGAAATATATCGATTACAATGGACGGTTTTGTATGGCGAGTGCGGCAAGTGGAATCAACCGCTCATTAGGGATCGACAGGGGATCGACAGTGCCTTGGACAGACATCCAAGATACAGATTGCTTATTCCTTGCAGGAAGTAATGCGGCAGAGTGTCACCCAACGATGATGTTCCGTGTATGGGCAGTTCAAGAAAGAGGCGGCTATTTAATTGTGGTTGATCCAAGGGAAACCCCAGTTGCCAGAAGGGCCGATGTCCATCTTGATTTAAGACCTGGGACGGATTTAGCACTAGCAAATGGAATATTACATTTATTAATCAAAAACGGTCATGTCGATGAAGATTTTGTACAAAACCATACAAACGGTTTTGAAGAAACAAGGGAACTAGTAAAAGAATTTACACCTGAATATACTAGTCAAATCACGGGTATTGCACCGGAAAAAATTATCAAGGCTGCTGAAATTTATGGAAAAGCGCCGAATGCGATTCTATTGTTTGCCAGAGGTATAGAACAACAGGTAAAAGGTGTAGATAATGTTTCCGGCTACATTAATTTAGCACTTGTAACAGGAAATATTGGCCGCCCAAAAGCGGGAGTTGGAACGATCACTGGACAGGGAAATGGCCAAGGTGGAAGGGAACACGGCCAAAAAGCAGACGCTTTACCTGGATATCGAAAATTATCTGATCCTGAGCATGTGAAGGAAGTAGCGAAAGTTTGGGGAATTGAACCTGAAGAGATGCCTGGTGAAGGAGTATCTGCTTTTGAATTATTTGGATTAATGGAGAAAAAGATCATTCGTTCTATGTATCTGCTTTGTTCTAATCCCGTAGTTTCTGCACCAGACTCAAACTATGTACGTAAGGTATTAAAACAGCTTGACTTTATGGTCGTTTCAGATTTCTTCTTATCTGAATCCGCTGAATATGCAGATGTTGTGCTTCCAACCACAACTTGGGCGGAAGATGAAGGGACAACTACAAACGTCGAAGGCCGTGTGATTAAAATTAATCGTGCTCAAATGCCGTTAGGCGAATCAAAGCCAGATTGGCTCATTCAAGTGGAATTAGCGGAACGTCTTGGCCGTGGCAAATACTTCTCCCATTTAAAAACATCTGAGGATGTCTTTAATGAGCTGCGGTTAGCCTCTAAAGGTGGAAAAGCAGATTATTACGGGGTTACTTGGGAAAAAATCGAAAAACAAGATGGAGTATTTTGGCCATGTAAGGATGAAGAAGATACGGGAACTCCTCATATGTTCCTAGATAAAAAGTTTTATTTTCCAGATGGTAAAGCCAAAATTCTGGCACTCCCTTATGTTCCTGCAGCTGAAGAACCAGATGAAGAATTTCCGCTCCGCTTAACAACCGGGCGGGTGGTTTACCATTATCTATCTGGTAATCAAACTAGAAGAATTCAATTCTTGAAAGATATGTGTCCAGAACCATTTGTCGAAATACACCCAGAGACGGCCAAAAAATATGATATTGAACATGAAGAAAGAGTCCGTCTGTTCACACGACGTGGGGAAGTCATTTATAAAGTGAAAATTACGGAAGCGATCCGTAAGGACACCATATTTGTTCCTTATCACTGGGATTTTGAACTAGCTGCGAACAATCTAACTAACCCTGCTCTTGATCCAATCTCCAAAATGCCTGAATTCAAGGCTTGTGCCGCACAGATTGAAAAACTGGAAATGAGGAAGGTGAAGTAAATGCAAAAGAGGCTCTATTTAGAACTTGAAAACTGTATAGGCTGCCGTTCTTGTTTGGCAGCTTGCACACAGTGTGGAGGTCATGAAGAGCGTAATCGCAACTATGTTTATGATGTGAATCCTCTGGTTAATCGTCAAACAATGCCTCTTATGTGCCTTCACTGTGTAAATCCCGCCTGTGCTAGAAGCTGCCCAGCACAGGCGATTCAAATTCATGAAACGGGAGCTGTTTTATCGGCGTTAGTTGAAAAATGTATCGGTTGTCAAAATTGTACGATTGCTTGTCCATACGGAATTCCAAAGTTTGATACAGAACAAAATCTAATGTATAAGTGTGATCTTTGCATCGACCGTTCAAAGGATGGAATCCCGCCAATGTGCGCAAGTGTATGCCCTACCAACACACTCCAATGGTTGACGGATAAAGAAATAGAACAAAAGAGAAATAAATTTAATCTTGATAACGGTAAATGGGTGACAAGTATGCCTTATTTAGAAGGTGATACAAATGTAAAAGTGAATCTCCCTGGAATTTTACAGGGGGTCACGAAATTGTATTAGGAGAGATTCAAATGATAGAGAAGAATGATAAAATCCCATTCAAGGAAGATAATTACACACATAATATAAATCGTTCTACTGAGAGAAACCTTGACAGACGTGGCTTCATGAAAACCTTGGTAGGGGCAGCAGGAATGTTCGCCGTTTCATCTCTTCCCTGGGGAGTATTAGCCGCAAAGGAATTATCAGGCCTAAGTGACAAAAGGTATCCTATGCAGAAAATTATTAAGGTTGATTCTTTGGCTGTTGGTGATTCGGTGGACTTTGCTTTTCCAGGTGAACATGACAGTGCTATATTAATTCGTTTATCAGAAAATAAGTATGTTGCTTATCAAAATGCCTGTACCCATCTCCGTTGTCCTGTATTTTGGAAGAAGGAAGACGGAGAAATGCTCTGTCCTTGCCACCATGGAAAATTTGATGTGGAAACAGGTGTACCTATAGCTGGTCCGCCAAGACGTCCCCTTCCTGAAATATATGTAACAGTAGAAAATGGGTCAATTTATGCAACTGGGGTGAAACGATATGAGGTATAGATACAAAAGTTTACTTTTGCTTTGTGGAATATTAATGTTGAATATTGTCTTTACTCAATATATGGTTCATCAATACTTCTATCAAAATTATGGAAAGGTTCTATTATTTTGTTTTTTAAACCTTTTACTTTTTCCAATCGGAATCTATATTTATAAAAAAGATCAACAGGGAATGGGTTAATCACTGGAAGGGTGAACGAAAAGATGGAGAAACGATACCCGATGCAAATTAACGAAGCTATAGATAAATTAATGGCACATTGTCTTGTTGGAAAAACCGAAATGATTCCGATCGAACACTGTGACAATCGCTATCTGGCTGAAGATATTATTGCAACCCATGATGTGCCATTGTTTACCCGTTCTGGTTATGACGGTTATGCAATTCGAGCGGAAGATACCAAACATTGTTCTTCAACTACGCCAATAGAATTTAAAGTGGTAGAGGAATTACCGGCTGGAAGGGTACCTACAAAAGAAATAGGTGCATTTGAAGTTTCTAGAATTATGACTGGGGCGAAAACTCCAAAAGGGGCAAATGCCGTCATTATGCTGGAGTTAGTAAAGGAATTTAATAGGAATGGAGAGAAATACATTTCTATAAAACGAAAAGTGAAAAAGGGAGAACACCTTTCTTTCCAAGGAGAAGAGACGAAATACGGTGAAACAATCATAAAAAAAGGAACCCGAGTAAACCCAGGGGTAAAAGCTGTACTTGCTACATTCGGATATGCTCGTATTCCTTTAGCAGTCAAACCGAAAATAGGGATTTTTGCTACTGGTTCTGAACTACTTGATGTGAATGAGGCTATGCAAGAAGGGAAAATAAGAAACAGTAATTCCTATATGATTGTTGCTCAAGCCAAAAGAATTGGTGCAGACCCTGTCTATCTTGGATTGCTCCCTGATGAGATTGAAACCTGCTTTAATTCTATTACTTCGGCATTAAAAAAGTTTGATATTATCATCACAACTGGGGGTGTTTCAGTTGGAGATTACGATTTTATGCCGGAGGTTTATAAAAGGTTAAATGGAGAAGTCTTGTTTAATAAAGTGGCAATGCGTCCTGGCAGTGTGACTACTGTAACAGCTCTTGAAGGTAAATTGCTATTTGGTCTTTCTGGCAATCCTTCAGCAAGCTATGTTGGTTTTGATTTGTTCGTAAGACCGATTCTCAAGAGGATGTTATATTGTGAAAACCTTTTTTTAAAAGTGGTTTCGGCCAAGTTGACTTTTGATTTTCCAAAAGTTAATCCTTTTACCCGCTTTATAAGAGGTCGGTTATTCTATGAAAATGGAGAGATACTAGCTGGACCTGTTGGTATGGACAAGTCTAATATTGTCTTAAGCCTTGCAATAACAGATACATTGATCATCTTGCCTGCCAGTACCCGCGCTTTCCAAAAAGGAGATTGGGTAAAAGTCCTTTTATTGGAGGATAACGAAGGAAGCCAATTTCTGTGGGAGTGAGAGAAGAACGAGCCGGATACTAGGGGAGCAAGTTCAAAAGTTAGATTATGAATATTTCAATTATATTTATGCCTATCATCCTTTGGGTGGTGGGCTTTTTGATATGTATTACTAAACAGGTAAGTCGAGGTAATCAGTAGGACAAAGCTTAAATAGAGAACGAGAATTTTCTTTATTCTTTATTGTAACAGTCCACTTTCTAATTCATAAAAGGTCCAATTTTTAATTTTATCTCTTCTGTAACAAACTTTGAAACATTCTTTGAATACTGGGGGAACTGTGGTAAACCTCACACTTTGATAGAGCATTCAGGAGTAATTTTATAACTGCCAGAAGGTAATAAATTCAACGAAGGGGGGTGAGAGTATGACACGATTTCTAAGTATTTTTTCTATAGGACTTATTCTTGGTTTGGCTTTGACAATTGGGATTGGAAAAATGGCATTCAGCACAAATACATCGGTAAGTGCTGCTAAATCTGGCCAATCAACAGTAAAGGATATACCGAAAGAAAAGTCAGAAAAGGTTAAAGGGCAAGATAACAAGACAAAAACGGCAAGCAATCCAGAAGCCCAGATTTTTGTAAAAAGTACCTGCATTACTTGTCATTCAATGTCTAAGTATGGTTTAGAGGGTGGGAAACAAGGCCCAGATTTAACGAATCCTATGATGGGAACCGTTATAGAAGAAAAGTATGAGATTTCCCTCCGAGATTACCTGGATAATCCAAAAAGTCAAGTTATGTCAGGAGTTCTTTCTAATTTAAAACTAACGGACGAAGTAAAAGACAAAATTAGTAAACTATTAACAGAGAAGTAGGAGGAAAATCATGAATGTCAAGAAAAAAAGATGGCTTACACCGCTGTTTTCGGGACTGTTAACAGGGGTTGTTATAGCACTTGCGTTTTTTGTAGATTTTCATCAACCTGCTGCAGGAAGTGGTTCAAAGGTAGAATCCTCTAGATCAGCCGCTGAAAAAACGTACGTTCCACCAGGAAGCTTAGACAAATATTACTTATTTGCATCTGGAGGTCATTCCGGGAACGTCTTTGTATACGGTGTACCTTCGATGAGGCGCATTCGTACGATCCCGGTATTCACCCCTGAATCAGCATCTGGTTACGGTTGGAGTAAAGACACAAAATCGATGTTGGGTAACTTTACATGGGGCGACCTTCACCATGTTGCGATAAGTGAGACAAAGGGTGAGTATGATGGCCGTGCTCTATTTGCCACTGATATTCAAAATAACCGAGCAGCAGTAATTGACTTGAAAACTTTTCATACGGTTGACATTTTGGGGCCGATTCCAAATGTAAATGGTCCCCATTGTGCAGCATTTGTAACACCCAATTCGGAATACGTATTTTTGCCAACTCGGTTTTCAGCACCACTTGGAAATGAATATGCAGATGTTAGTGAATTTAGTAATAAATATAGGGGGGTTACCGCAGCTGTTCAATATGATTTTGACAAGAAAAAGATGAATCTCGCATGGGAAATTGATCTTCCGCCTTGGTCTTACGATTTATCAGATGCAGGTAAAAAAATATCTGATGGTTGGGCTGTCATGACCACGTATAACACGGAAGAAGCAAATACAACCCTTGAGGTTGGGGCTTCCCAAAATGATCGCGATTATCTTGTTATTTTCAACTGGAAAGGGATAGAAAAAGAAGTTGCGAAAGGAAATTACAAAATCGTTAATGGGGCAAAAATGTTCGATCCTGTAAAGACCCAGGATATGTGTTCCTTGTTCCGGTGGCTAAAAGTCCTCATGGAGTGGATGTAACCCCAGATGGAAAGTATTATCTTTCAAGCGGGAAGCTATCACCTACAGTGACAGTTTACGACTGGGAAAAGACTTTTAAAGCGGTGGAAAATAATGATTTTCAAGGTAAGGTGAGAGGTCTCCCCGTCATTAAGTATGAATCAGTCCGCCATAAAGAAGTTGAAGTAGGATTAGGACCATTGCACACGCAGTTTGATGGTCGTGGAAATGCCTATACCACTTTGTTTATTGATAGTGCGATTACTAAATTTAACATTAAAACAGGAAAAGTGATCGACAAAATTCCTGTTCAATATTCGCCAGGTCACGCAGCAGCTGCAGAAGGAGATTCTGTGTCACCTGATGGTAATTATTTAGTATCCTTGAATAAACTTTCGAAAGATTCATATTTATCTGTTGGCCCGTCCCATCCGGAAAGCCTACAGTTGATAGATATTTCTAAGGAAAAAATGCAAATGCTTTACAGTGCACCTGCTGATCCTGAGCCGCATTATGCTCAAATGATAAAGGCGGATAAAATTAAGCCAATAGAAATATATCCGAAGGAAACTTCACGTCCAAACTCGGTCTGGAAAAAAGAAAATGCCCATATCGAACGTAAAGGGAATGAAGTCCATGTATACGGTATTGCAGTGCGTTCGCGTTTTGTTTTCGATGCTAAAAGTAAAACGCCTGATGTTGTCCGAGTTAAACAGGGTGACAAGGTAATATTCCATATTACAAATATCGACTTGGATGAAGATATTACACATGGACTAGGTATATCATTATACAACCAAAATATGGAAATTCAACCTGGGGAAACAAATACGCTTGAATTTGTTGCTGACAAGTCAGGGGTTTTCCCGCTTGCTTGCACCAATTTCTGCTCGGCTTTACACCAGGAAATGACAGGTTACTTATTGGTATCACCTAAATAATTAGGTGGGGCTATGGGCCCTTTTTAGGGCCCATAGGAACTTAATGAGGGAGGGTCTTATTTGAGTAGAATATGGAGAGGGAAATTGCTACTATTCGGAAGGATAATGTTTGGGGTTGCTGGAGTATTATTGATTTTGTCAATATTCTATCCTTGGTGGGGAATGACCTTAGTCGCTCCTCAATACCCTGAAGGATTAAGATTACTAGTTTATCCAACAAAACTAGGAAATATTGCAGATATGGAAATCCTAAATACCTTAAACCATTATATCGGCATGAAAGAGGTTCATGCAAAGGATTTTGCGGAATTAAAAGTTATTCCATTTGCTCTTATTATTTTAGCCTTATTGTCTCTCATAGTCACTTTTACTGGAAAGATAAAGTACGGAGTTATCGCTGCAGGCTTGATTTGTATTGCGGGTGTAATAGGTTTATTTGATATATACCATTGGCTATATGATTTCGGTATGAACTTAGATCCGAAGGCCCCAATAGATTACAAGCCGTTTATACCGCCAATGGTTGGGGAAAATCAAATTGCAAATTTTCATACGTCAATGGGATTTAAATTAGGTGCCTACGGATTGGGTGCATCTTTTTTCCTTATGGTTATTGCCATTTGGAGGTTCAAAGATGAATAAATTAGTTGTTTGTTTGATCGTCTTTTTCATGGCTTTTCCGATTACATCATATGCAAGGATTGTGGAAAAAAAAACAACGAATGATATTCAAGAGTTGATTCAATCAGTTGGCATCGGAGATGAGATACAGGTTCCTCAAGGCATATATTACGGAAATCTTAACATTAATAAAAAGGTTTCATTAATTGCAAATGGTAATGTCACGATTATAGGGAATAGGAAAGGGAATGTAGTTACTTTATCGGCTGATGGAATAACATTTAAGGGGTTTACAGTTAAGAACAGCGGTAGAATGTTAACACATGACGATGCAGGTATCAAAGTACGATCGGACAAGAATTACATTGTTCAAAACAAAATCGATCATACTCTACACGGTATCTATCTTGAAAAGGCAAATGATAATACCTTGGATGGAAATAAGGTCATTGGAATTAAATCTCTGCGTTCTGCGGATCGCGGTAATGGTATTCATTTGTTTTATTCAAACAGAAATCATTTGGAGAACAATAGCATCACACAAAGCCGTGATGGTATGTACTTTTCGTTTTCAGAAAAAAACCTTATAAAAGGAAATAGGATCTTTAATGTTCGATATGGCCTGCATTATATGTATTCTAATGAAAATTCTTTTTACAATAACCGTTTTTTTAATAATATCGGTGGTGCAGCTATTATGTACTCCAATCGGATTAAATTGGAAAAAAACTATTTTTATAACAATCGGGGTTTATTATCATTTGGATTACTATTACAAACAGCAAATGATAATGTTGTAAAAAATAACTATATGATGATGAATCAAAAAGGTTTATTTGTAGACCAATCGAATCGAAATTTGTTTGCTCATAATGAAATTGTCCATAACAATATAGGAATTGAAATCTGGACTAGTTCCATTCAAAACCGTTTTACGAAAAATCAATTTAATTCTAATGTAATTCAATATAGCTCAAATGGAAAAATTGATCGAAATCGCTGGAGTAGCCAAGGAATCGGAAATGCATGGTCAGACAGCATCTTGTTTGATTTAGACGACAATGGGGTCGGTGATAAACCATATACCTATTCATCCTCGTATGGTGAGATCTTAGCCCAGAATCAATTGGGATATCTGTTTTTGGATAGTCCTTCCCTAAAAATTTATGAGACTGTTAAACAAACTATATCAAAAGATCAGGTTCAGATAGAGGATCCCCATCCGATATCCTTACAATGGAAAAAAGAAAACATGAATGTTTTTAATATATTGATTATCAGTACTTTGGTAGTATTGTTATTTCGACAGTTTAGGAGGAAAATTGCCCATGCTATTTCTGTTAAAAGAATGGAAAGAAATGTATCGGAGTAAAATTGTAGGTTCTTCTATATTTTTAATTCTTAGTGTCTCCCTTTTAATTATTCGCCAGATGATAAGCTATAATTCTGAGATAACTTTGTCTCAACTGTTTGTTCCATTATTTCAAGCAAATATGTATTTCATTCCTTTACTTTCTATGATTATTGCATCATTCTCCATTCAACAAGAAAAGTTGCAAAAAACTATGCCCATTTTATTGACGCGTTACGTTTCGCCTATGCAGTTTTTTTGGCAAAAATCTTTATCTATCCATGTAATTATGGGTTCTATTATAGGAATTTCCTATTTATTAATAACCCTATTTAGTAAGTTCTATGTCCAAGTTTCATTCATGCCTTTTATATATTTCCTATTATCCATCATTTTTATATCGATGATCTTTAACCAATTGGGGTGCTTCCTCGGTTTTATTACCGAAAATCGGATCCGTCTTCTTTCATATATATTGATTATTTGGCTCTTTTATTTGTTTATTTATGATTTAATATTAATCTACTTCGTTCCGAGTATTCATTCAAGTGATGTCTTTTTATTTTCTATATTTTATTTTCTCTCGCCTATTAATACGATGCGCTATTTTTTAAACGTTAAACTTAATGTTTTTGATATGGATAGCTTTAGCCTTATGTTTGACCATGTTACTTTTCACTCTCCCACTTTAATTTTATTTTTGAATCTCTTGTTTTATCTAGGAATCTCTTATGGATTGGGATTGCTTGCATTAAAGAAAGGGGGCTTTAAAGAATGATTGAACTCGAAGAAGTTAATCAGTGGCATAAAAATTTTCAGGTATTAAAAAATGTATCCCTCCAGATTGGAAGGGGAGAAGTTTGTATAATTGCTGGTCGAAATGGTGCAGGTAAATCAACATTACTACAAACCATTCTTGGAATGTTACCTGGTTATACGGGCACGATCAAAGTGATGGAGAATGATGTAAAAAAATCTAAGAAATGGATAAAGAAAATATCATACCTCCCTGAGAAATTTCAACTTTACCCTCAACTTACAGTCTTTGAAAATATTGAATTTTTCACTGCTTTGAAAAAAGGTCATTTGGATGATATAGAAAAAGTTTTGCAACTAACCGGGATGGACAAGCACAAAGGTAAAAAGGCAAGAGAACTGTCAAAAGGAATGCTACAAAGGCTTGGCTTAAGTCTCGCCTTTCTCGGGGATCCAGAGCTTATTATTTTGGATGAACCGACCTCTGGTATCGACCCATATGGTCGGGAAGAAATCATTGATATTATTCAGTCATTTAATGACATGGGGAAAACTGTTATTTTTTCTTCGCATCATCTTTCTGAAATCCAAAGAGTAGGGACTCATGTTATATTGATCGAGAATCAAACGGTAATGAAAATGACTGCAAAACGTTTTCTATCAGATTTTTATACACATACAGGAGTTGTATAATTATGAATAGATTCCTATTTATTATATGTAGTCTAATGCTAGTTCTACTAGCAAGCTGTGGATCTGAAAAGTATAATGTGAACCTTTATACACCTAAAACGTTTACCCCTGGAAAATCATTTCCGATTCAGATTAAATTGTCGGACAGCAAGGGTTGACACATGAATTTAAAGGGAGTTTTATTGATCGTGATGAATTGTTCTATTTAATTACAGGAAGGAAATAATCAGTGGAACCTCAAAACAATATACGAAAGGTGAATTATTAGCCATATTTTTGTAATCATGTTAAAAATGCCGACTTTTATTTTTGCGGTCCAGTACCGTTTATGATTGCAATCAATCGATCACTAAAGGAATTGGGAGTTAGTGAAAGACAAATTCATTTTCTTAATTAAAGTCTCCGGTACTTACCTATTTGAGAATATCCACGTAGACTTGATTTATCAATATTTACGAGTGAAAAGTTACCAGTTTTTTTTCTGAAATTATATAGTACTAGTGCGACTGATTTTGTCTGTACTAGTGTGTCAAATCCACCAAATTCTGAATGAAAGGTGGATTTTTTTATGCAAATAATAAGGAAAATGAATGGAAGTATAAGTGAGGTTGCCAATGAGCAACTTTTTTCTTTTGTCTTAAAACCTTCATATTGATAGCATTTTCATTGTGACAGATATCACGGTCATAGATTCTAAACCACGATAAGATTATTCGGTCTGAAATCAATCTGATAATAAATAGATATCATCCTTTTATCATAATTAGGATTGCTATAAAAAAAATAGGAGGAGCATAATGATTATTAACATTTTTCTTGAGATTATGTTTGCCGTCGTATCAAAAGTAATTAAATAAACTATTGAAGATGAGAAAATAGGGTGATCTAAGAATTTTATTGACAACTATTCCGAATGTTTGTAAAATTAAAAACATAATATTGTAGTTTATATTTCTTTAATTATGAGTAAAGTAAGTTTTGGGAAATTCAAAAAGTAACTGCCAAATCTAATTGACTTTGTTGAGAAACGAAGCAAAACTTAGATTAAAAACCAGTTGTATTAATGAAATGAGATACCTTTTTTAGGTGTTCTATTCATTAATGTGGCTGGTTCTTTTTTTGCAGTTTAAGTGTCATATTTAATAGGAGGGGAAACCATGGTAAATGTAAAGGAAGTAACGAATGTAGAAATTAATAAATCAGCTGAATTAAAGCAAAGGCGTGAGAAAGCGGTTCCAAGAGGTCCATATCATGTGACAGGAATTTATGTCGATTCTGCCAAAGGCGCCATTATTAAAGATGTTGATGGAAAAGAATACATTGATTTTGCCGGAGGAATCGGTATTCAAAATATTGGACACAATCATCCGAAAGTAGTTGAAGCTATTCAGAACCAATTATCTAAATTTATTCACACCTGTTTCCATGTAGCTCCTTATGAAAGCTATATTGAATTAGCAGAAAAGTTAAATGAAGTGACACCAGGGAATTTTGAAAAGCAGACAATGTTTGTAAATAGCGGATCTGAGGCTGTAGAAAACGCCATTAAAATCGCAAGGAAATATACTGGGAAATCAGGGGTAGTATCATTTGACCGAGCTTATCACGGCCGCACATTATTAACATTGAGCTTGACAAGTAAGGTTGAACCATATAAAAAAGGCTTCGGTCCTTTCGCAAACGAAACCTATCGTATGCCTTACCCTTACTATTACCGTAGTGATTATAGTATGACAAATGAGCAAATAGATGATCAAATTCTTAACAAGTTTAAAGATTTCTTCCTATCCGAAGCTTCACCAGAAGCAATTGGAGCCATTATCATGGAACCGGTACAAGGTGAAGGTGGATTTATTGTTCCGTCAGCTCGTTTCGTTCAAGGACTGAAACGGATTTGTGAAGAAAATAATATTCTTTTCATTGCAGATGAAATTCAAACGGGTTTTTGCCGTACTGGAAAACTTTTTGCGATTGAACATTCTGGCGTAGAACCTGATTTAATCACGATGTCCAAATCCCTGGCTGCAGGCATGCCTTTAAGCGCAGTGACAGGAAAAAAAGAAATAATGAACGCTCCTGGCGTAGGACAACTAGGTGGAACTTTTGCAGGAAGTCCGTTAGCATGTGCGGCTGGCTTAGCTGTATTAAATGTTATTGAAGAAGAAAATTTAGTAGAAAGAAGCGCGTGGCTTGGCGAAAAAATTCAAGCGAAATTGCGTGAGTTTCAGGAAATGTTCCCAGTTGTAGGTGAAGTACGTGGCTTAGGAGCAATGTGTGCACTTGAATTAGTCACAGACCGTGAGACAAAAACACCGAATAAGGCATTGACGGGGGCTATTGTTGAAGCTTCATGGAAGCAAGGACTAATTTCTTTAAGTGCTGGAATTTATGGAAATGTTCTACGCTTTTTACCACCTGTGACAATTACAGAGGAACAATTGGAGAAAGGCTTATCTATTTTGGAAAATGTCATTGCTCAAGAAGTGGGGAAAAAACAGTCGTGATTATAGGGGAGAAGATAATGGTGAGTAATTATTTAAATTATATTGGTGGTCGCTGGACGGAATCGTCAACAGGAGAGAAACATGAACATTTCAATCCTGCCAAACCTTCTGAAAGTATTGGGTTTACTCAAGTCTCATCAATTGAAGAGGTAAAAGAAGCAGTGCAACAAGCAAAAGTAGCATTTTCTGACTGGAAACAACGCTCTTCAGTAGAAAGAGGAGAAATTTTGCGCAAGGCTGCAGATTTTCTCGAAGAAAATATACAAGAAATTGCTGAAATTGCTACAAAAGAGATGGGCAAACGTATCGTAGAAACAAAAGGTGAAGTATTGCGAGGGGCGATGATTTTACGCTATTTTGCACAAGAGGGCATGAGGAAAACAGGGGAAATGCTACCGTCAGCCAATCCTAATAATACACTTTATACCACTCGAGTGCCTGTAGGTGTTGTTTCGGTGATTTCGCCATGGAATTTTCCGATAGCTATACCTATCTGGAAAATAGCACCAGCTTTAGTATATGGCAATACCGTGGTATGGAAGCCTGCTCAGGATGCAGGAATTACTGCAGTGAAGATTGCGGAGGTTTTCGATAAAGCTGGTTTACCAGCAGGAGTTTTAAATATAGTAAATGGAAGAGGAAGTGCTCTTGGAAACTCCATAGTTGAACATGAGGATGTTGCTGCCATTACATTCACTGGTTCTAACGAAGTAGGAAGAGCTATCGGTATTCGAGCAGTGGCGCAAAATAAAAAATACCAATTGGAGCTTGGCGGGAAGAATCCTGTGGTTGTTTTGAAGGATGCGGACATTGATTTAGCAGCAAAGCTGACAGTGGAGGGATGTATGAAACAGACAGGGCAGCGATGTACTGCAACTAGCAGAGTGTATGTTGAGGAAGCAATCTATGATTTATTTATGGAAAAGATCATGGGAATCGTAAAAGATATTAAGGTTGGGGATGGGATTAATGAGTCTGTGACCATGGGACCAGTTGCTTCGAAGAAACAATATGAAACAGTTTGTTCATATATAGAAAAGGGAATAGAAGAAGGGGGGAATCTTTATTATGGCGGAAAAACTTTAGAAGGTCCGGATTATCAGGGTGGTTATTTTATTGAACCGACTATTTTTGACAATGTGACAAATGAGATGACGATTGCTAAAGAGGAAATTTTCGGACCCGTATTAGCTGTAATAAGAGTGGCTAATTATGAAGAAGCACTAGAAAAAGCAAATGATACTATTTATGGATTAAGTGCTTCGCTTTTTACAACAAATCTTGATAAAGCTTTTCATTTTATTAAAAACAGTGAAGTTGGTCTTGTTCAAATTAATGGAGAAACAGGTGGGGCAGAACCGCAAGCACCATTTGGTGGAATGAAAGAATCCAGCTCCGGGACCCGTGAACAAGGACAAGCTGCAATGGAGTTTTTTACTTCTTATAAAACAGTGACAATTACCACAAAAATGTAGCCCAGCAAGGTGAAGAATAAAATCTTTACCTGTCCGCGTCAATAGATTTCTGAATTTTCGAGTTATAGAAATAAACAAATATATCTGACAATCAAATGTGGCATATCAGCTAAATGAACTAAAATATTTTCTAAAGACCAGATAAGTAAAAATGATTCTTAATGTAAATAAAAACTGTTCAGAAAATAAATTTAGCAATTAAAAGGAGTTGGTATGTTTGGAGAATCCAACAAAGTTACAAGGTAATCTTAAGCAAAGGCATATTACAATGATATCAATTGGTGGTGTCATTGGGGCTGGACTTTTTATTGGCAGTGGTCTAGATATTAATAAATATGGTCCAGCTGTAATAATATCTTACTTAACTGCTGGAATTCTAGTTGTTTTGGTAATGAGAATGTTGGGAGAAATGACAAGTGTGCGAGTAGGAGTGCCTGGATCTTTCAAGGCGTATGCGACTGAAGCATTTGGACCCGCTGCCGGTTATTCAATAGGTTGGCTGTATTATTTTTTCTGGATGTATATTATAGCGTTAGAGGCTTCGGTAGGAGCTGATCTTTTGCATAGTTTGATTCCAAGTATGTCCGCTGAATGGCTAACGAGTTTAGTGCTAACATTGCTGCTCACATTTACAAACTTAGTATCGGTTAAATCCTATGGAGAATTTGAATATTGGTTTGCGATTATTAAAGTAGCAGCTATTATTGTTTTCCTAGTTTTAGGCACAATGGTGATAATAGGGATTTTTCCGGGTGTTGAATCTCCTGGGTTTTCGAATCTTCTAAATGAAGCTCACGGTGGCTTTATGCCAAAAGGCATTAACTCTATCTTACTTGGAATGTTATTTATCATGTTTGCCTTTTTCGGTACAGAAATTGGCGTAATTGCTGTCAATGAATCGGAAAACCCTAAAAAGGCAGTTCATACAGTAATCAACAGTGTTGTTTGGAGAATTTTAGTTTTCTATATCGGGTCGATTTTGGTTATCTCCATGCTGATTCCAACATCTGATGCCGCTAAATTACAAAACCCATTCGCATCTATATTTGACACGCTTGGCATTCCTTATGCAGGCACAATCGTTCAGATTGTTGTGTTAACCTCAGTGCTTTCATGTTTAAATTCAGCTCTTTACACAAATTCAAGGATGTTATTTTCTCTTGCCTTAGAAGGAGATGCCCCAAGATATTTTGCGAAATTAAGTAAAAGTGGTGTACCAGTACGAGCGGTGTGGGCTAGTACATTGTTTGCGTATTTGGCAGTAATCTTAAAATTCCTGGATATAAAAATTGATTTATTTGGTTTTATAGCGAATGCTGCAGGTGCAATTTGCCTGCTAGTCTATTTGATTATTGCCATGTCACATATCCGCTTGCGCAATCGTGATAAAGGTAAATACTATCCGATCAAAATGTGGCTATTTCCATATCTATCTTATGCGGTCATCTTACTTTTAATCGTCACATTAGTTGCAATGTTTTTCGCTGGAAAAGAATTGGCGCATGCAACTATCTCAACCTTTGCAATTACAGCATTTGTTATTATCACTTTCTTTATGTTGCGTAGAGGTAAGACAGCCGTTCCCTCGAAACCAACTTCTCAAGCTTCAGGGGAATAGCCTATTACCTGTTCATTTTAATTAAATTTGTTATGAAGAATATTTGGCTTTTCTATCTGCTATACACTCAGATGGAAAAGCTATTTTTAAAAGTCTTGAAAAGAGAAAAAATAATCAACAATTGAGGAGAAAAGTATGTATGATTTTGCGATAATCGGTGGGGGAATTGTGGGATTGTCAACGGGAATGGCACTTTATGAACGTTATCCGGATGCGAAAGTTTTAGTGCTAGAGAAGGAAAATGTGGTAGCGGATCATCAGACAGGCCATAACAGCGGTGTTATCCATTCTGGGATTTATTATAAGCCGGGGAGTTTTAAAGCGCGTTTTGCTAAAGCGGGAAGCCGTTCGATGATAGAATTTTGCCGAAAGCATGATATAGAACATGATATCTGCGGTAAAGTAATTGTAGCCACTAAGCAAGAAGAATTGCCGCATCTTGAGAACTTATTTTCACGTGGTCTTGAAAATGAATTGGCCATTCAAAAGATCAGCAAAGGAGAATTAAAGGAAATTGAACCTCATGTCAATGGGTTGGGGGCGATTCGTGTCCCGATGGCAGGAATAGTTAATTATCGTCAAGTGAGCGAAAAATTCTCCGAAATTATTTTGCAACATGGAGGTGAAATCAAGCTAGGAACGAAAGTGGAAAAAATAAATGAGAATAAAGGCGAAGTGTTGATTGAAACGAATATAAAAACGTATAAAGCCCGTCTAGTTATCAACTGTGCAGGTCTACATAGTGATCGTGTAGCAAAAGCTGCTGGATACCAAACAGATATGAAAATTGTGCCTTTTCGCGGCGAATATTTTAAATTAAAACCAGAAAAAAGATACCTTGTTAAGCACTTAATCTATCCGGTCCCTAATCCTAAGTTTCCATTCCTTGGTGTTCACTTTACACGAATGATTAGCGGAGAAATAGATGCAGGGCCGAATGCAGTCTTAAGTTTTAAACGCGAAGGTTACAAAAAGACAGATTTCAATCTAAAGGATTTTGCAGAAGTAATGGGGTATCCAGGCTTTTGGAAGCTTGCAAGTGGATTTATGAAAGAGGGCCTTGATGAAATGGTTCGTTCTGTAAGCAAAGCAAAATTTGTTGAAAGCCTTCAGCAATTAATTCCTGAAATTCAAGCAGATGATTTAGTTCCTGCTCCAGCGGGAGTGCGTGCACAAGCTTTGAAAAATGATGGGGTCATGGTTGATGACTTCCATATTATTCTGGGGAAGAGCAGTGTTCACGTATGTAATGCTCCTTCTCCTGCAGCAACAGCTTCGATTGAAATCGGAAAGGAAGTCGTTAATCGAATACCGGTTCAAGGTCATTTAAAAATGTCTGTTGCATTATAATAAACAGATGTTTGTAAGACCAAAATAAAAATATAAAGCTTAATTGAGGGAGAAAATTATGATAAATCCAAATGTCATGTTTATTGCTGGCCATGCAAGATTGCCACAGGGGATGGCGGCTAAAAGTGTGTTTGATACATTAACGATTACGGCAGAAGTGGAAACTAAATATGGAGTTATATTAGAAGCATCTTGTACACTTGCAACGGAGCACGGGAGAGAATTCATTGGCAATTTACTGAAGGGAATCAGTTTGAATGAGGAAATTGACAAACATGTTGAGTATATTCAGTATTATTACCGCGGGAAAGCAATAAATGCGCTGATTGCTGCTCTAAAAGACCTTTCTCTCTACTATCACCAGCAAAAAAATGAGATTAAAGCAGTTAAATGAAACAATATTATTAATATTGACACTATTGAAAAAATAGATTAATATTTTAATAGATAATAAAATGTATATTCGCCTTTTGAATAGTCACCTTTTCAAAAACGTGGATCATGTTTGTTATAAACTTGGAAATTAATTTAATAAAAAACTGTGAAATTTACTATGACTCTATTAATGTAGGGCAATAAGGTAGATAATAGCCAGTTATACTGTGTCTTTATTGAGCAGAATAACTGGCTATTTTTGTTTTCAAGTGGATAACAGATAATTTAATCATTATTCAGGAGGTTTTATTGATGAATGTTATCGAAAAGAAAGCATTAAAATTTGTTCAAAAAACACAAGCTTATGAAATTGAACCGCATCCTCAAAGTGACCGATTATATCACATTAATATTTCAACAAATGCGCTTTCTAATTTTCTGGAAGCAGTAAAACAGGACGATATTTCCGTTCGGCATTTGGAATATACGCCATTTGCTCGCCATATTGTTGCTTCTTATCTATTGAATCAAGTCGGGGAAGAGTTTGCTGAACTTCTTCTGAGCATTTTACATGATCGACAATCCGGTGGTTTTACTATTGGTTTAGAAGGTGTTACTGAAAATACTGACGAATATGTAATTTTTTCAACCGCTATTTCTCATTTATTGGGAGCTCCAAATCATGATGCAATGTCGGGAAAGTATTATGCACGCTTCACTGTAAAAGATACGGATAGCAGCGACTCGTATCTTCGTCAAGCATATCGGTTATTTACACTTCATACAGATGGTACGTTTGTGGATGAGCCGACAGATTGGCTGATAATGATGAAGATGGTGGAACAAAATGCCCGCGGTGGTGAATCACGTTTATTGCATCTTGATGACTGGAATGAAATGGACAAGTATGTCAAACATCCGTTAGCAAATCATAAATTTATGTATAAAGCGCCAAAAAGTAAAAACATTGATCAAGAGATTGAAAGATTAACTTTCTTCAATTATAATAACAAGCCTGGTATATGTTTTATCGATCAATTTGTTTATCCTGATACCATTGAGCAAGCAAAATATCTTCGTGATCTTTCTGCATCATTGGAAAATGATAATCATGTAATAGAATTGGAACTACCAGTTGGAAATCTTGTCGTGATCAATAATATTTTCTGGCTTCATGGGCGTGCTGCATTTGAAAAAGATCCGAATCTATACCGAGAGTTACTTCGCCAACGTGGGCGATTTAACCAATAATTATTATCTACAGCTGGTATTACTTTCTGGACACGGTTACCCACATTATGCCTTATACTTGGGGTAAGTGAATATTTATCTCGGAACTCAAATACAAAGAAGGCAACTAACTATGAAGTTGCCTTCTTTGTATTTGGCTATGTTACAACAACGTGACTAATGATAGCCTAAGACTATCAAATTTTTCCATTAGGAAATAGCATTGTTATTAGGGGGAGAGTCAATGATACTGGAATCCGCTATGCTTCAAGTGAAAGCAGGAATGGAACAGGAATATGAAGAATCATTTCGCAAAGCATCTAAAATTATCTCAACAATGAAGGGCTATATTTCACACGAATTACAGCGTTGTATGGAAGTGGAGGGTAAATATTTGCTTTTGGTTAAGTGGGAGAGTTTAGAAGACCACACTGTAGGATTCAGACAATCAAATGAGTATCAAGAATGGAAAGCGTTATTACACCGTTTCTATCACCCTTTTCCGACAGTTGAACATTTTGAAAAGGTAAATCTATCACAAGGGGATTCTTATTAAGGATTAAGGGACTCGTAAACATTAGAGTCCCTGACTTTTATTTAAAAATCAACATTATTCATTAACATAGCCTTGTAATTAAAGATGGAATCAGATGAATTGTAGTGACACGGACACTGTGGAACTTGACGTAACCTACTCACCAAATATGAGTTAGCATAAATTCTACATTGATATGTCTTTGGGCTCGTTTTGCTCCGAGATATATTTTTTCGGTATTGCATCATTATACGGCATACTGCTATGTCCATAGCTGCGATGAATCATCATATACACTAGTCCAGTAACAACAACTACCACTCCTGAAATGAGCACGATATAGTTATCAAACCACGGTGCATCTGGCGTTCTTGGCCAGCACATGTTAATCATAGCGATAATTCCGTAAATAAGTGCACCAATATTGATAGGCAGTCCCCACTTGCCTAATTGATACTTCCCACTTGGCTTCCATCCTTTAAGTCTAGCTCGAAGCGCAGCAAGGACAACCAGTTGGAATCCAAGATAAATGCCAAAAGCCGCAAAACTGACTATCTTTGTGATTGCATCTGCAGACACTTTTGATCCAAGCACAATGATGGCAGGCGCAAAAGCCGCAAGGAGAAGTGCATATGGTGGGATGTGGCGAGTAGCGGAAAACTTCTTTAACAATCGGCTTCCTATAATCATATCATCACGTCCATACGAATAAGCAAGTCTGCTTGCTGCCGCCTGTAAACTCATTGCACATGAAAGGAAAGAAATCACTACAATACCCAGTACAATTTTTGCTCCAATAGGGCCAAAAGCATCGTTTAGTATTGTATCCACAGGGTTTACGTCCTCACCAGCGATGACAGCTGGGATATCAGCAACGGCAAGGATTAAAGAAACGCAAACAAAAGTTGCCGCAGCACCGCCAATGTAAATCGTCCGACGCATGGCCTTCGGTATAAGAACACCCGGATTCGGTACTTCTTCAGCTACATCACCACAAGCTTCGAACCCATAATATTGAAAAATTCCAATTAATGAAGCTGCTGCAAATGCAATAAAATAGCTGCCACTACCTTGAGCACCAAAAGAATCAAAGAGCACGTTAAGACCGTGATGTCTTTCCGTTAAAAGCAACCAGCCACCAACAACAAGCGCACCAATAATCTCAGCAGCAAAACCAATTATGGCTGCAGTTGCAAGAACCTTTGTACCAAGAAAATTAATGATAGTCGCAAGTACAAGAATGATTAGAGCACATATTATCGTGGAGTCCACAGATGCTTGAAACCCTAAAATTTGTCCTAGAAAAGGTCCTGCTCCGTATACAACACTGGCAATTGTCACAAGCAAAGCTATCAAGTATACCCAGCCAGTCATCCAAGCCCACTTGCGGCCCCATAATCTTCGGGCCCAAGGGTAAACTCCCCCTGAAACAGGGTATTGAGCAACTATCTCACTAAAGATAAGTGCCACTAGTAATTGTCCGAGTCCGACAATAACAAAACTCCAAATCATTGCCGGCCCGCCAACCGCAAGTGCGTATGCAAATAGTGTGTACACACCTACTACAGGAGATAGATATGTGAACCCAAGCGAAAAGTTTGCCCATGGACTCATGTCGCGGCGAAATTCAGATTTATATCCAAGCGATGCCAGTTGCGCAGCATCACTATCATGATGTTCTGTCGCAGATCCATCAATTATGTTGTTCTGATTTTTTTGCATATTTTTGAGCCTCCTTTAAATAGTAATTAAATTCTATTTGCCAGTACTGTGCCAATGTATAGTTATGCTAATATTCAGTAAACTTTAGTTAATTAGAAAGTTAATTTATTTTAATCGTTATTTATCGTCTGAAAACCAGCCTGTTGGTCCTACAGCAAGATTTATGTTAATTTGTTTCACTTCTTGGAATTCATCTAATCCAAATGTTCCAAGGCTTGAACCGATGCCACTTTGTTTATATCCATGCCATGGCGCTTCGTTGTAAGTTGGTCCATAAGCGTTAATCCAAGTTATCCCAGCACGTACTTGTTTAATTACTCGCAGTGCTTTTGCTCCATCTGAAGTAAATACGCCGCCGGCAAGACCATAAATTGTGTCATTTGCCAGTTTAATTGCTTCTTCTTCATTTTTAAACTTTTGAATAACGCCCACAGGTCCGAAGATTTCTTCTTTTACGATCCTCATCTCTGAAGATACATTAATGAATACGGTTGGTTGAACAAAGAATCCTTTATCTAAACCATTTTCCGTAAGACGATTTCCACCACATGCTAATGTTGCGCCTTCTTTTTTACCGATTTCGATATATTCTAGAATAGTATTAAGCTGTGCTTCACTGACAATGGCACCCATTTCAGAACCTTCTTCTAATCCTGGTCCTACGTTGATATTTTTGGCGCGTCTTACGAACTCCTCAACGAATTGATCATAAATGCTTTCTTCAACAATAATTCGGCTTCCAGCAGAACATACTTGACCAGAGCCATAAAAAATACCTAATAATGCATGATCAACAGCAGCTTCAAAATCAGCATCAGCAAATATAATATTTGGTGACTTTCCACCTAATTCAAGGGAGATTTTTTTCAAATTGCCTGCAGCGTTACGCATAATGCTTCTTCCTACCTCAGTGCTTCCTGTAAATGACACCATATCTACATCAAGGCTGGCTGCGATAACCTCGCCAATTACAGAGCCTTTTCCTAATACCAAATTGACTACACCTTTAGGGACACCAACCTCTTCTATAATTTCAACTAATTTCGTCGCAGTTACCGGAGTTACTTCAGCTGGCTTATACACAATCGTATTTCCAGCTGCTAACGCAGGAGCAAATTTCCAAACACTCATTAAGAATGGGAAATTCCAAGGAACAATTAACCCTGTAACCCCTACTGGTTCACGTACTACCATCGTTTGCATTGGATCGGCAACATGGTATGTTTGTCCATCTGGAGTCCTAATTAGGCCGGCATAATAGCGGAAACAAGAGGCAGCATCACTTATATCAATATCAGCCTCGGCTTTAATTTTTCCATTATCTTTTACCTCAAGATCTACTAGTTCATCGTGTTTTTCATCAATTTTATCAGCAATTTTCAATAGGTAATGAGCACGTTCTTGTGCACTTAGCTTAGACCATACCCCACTTTCAAACGTTTCTTTTGCCGCTTTGATGGCTTCTTTGGTTTCTTCAACTGTTGCTCTAGGAGCGATCGCAATTAATTCACCATTTGCCGGATTAATTACCTTATTGGAATCTGGATTACTAGAAAGTCTCCATTCACCATTAATAAGCATCTTTAATTCTAATACTTGAGTGGTTGTTGTCATAAGAATTGCCTCCAATTTTATACGCCTCAGCGTTTTTAGATACCAAAGATGAAAATTATGAATCTATTACAGAAAAAAGTCACTATTATAGTTCTAAAACGAGCTCTTTTTCAAGTTCTTTTGCTCTCGAGCAACAGGTTAAAATAACTTTCTTCGTACGTCTTTCTTCATCTTTGTAGAAGTGATCTCGATGATCAACCTCACCTTCAACTACTTGTACTTCGCAGCTACCGCATCCACCTACCTTACAAGAATAGGGAGCTTCTATCCCAGCTTTTAATAGGGCTTCTAATAACGTTTCTTCTTCAGAAACTTCCACCTGATTCCCGCTGTTCGCTAATTTTACAACAAAAGGATTTTTCGCTCCTTCATCAGTCGTGGCAAATAATTCAAAATGAATGGAATGACTTGGGTAACCGTATGAGTCCGCTGCTACCTTGTATTCTTTCACCATTGAAACGGGTCCACAGAAATACACATGTGTGCCAATCCGATGTTCCGCCATGGTTACAGGTGTCATTCTAGTAGGATTTTCTGTTCTTGAAAAATAGAAGTGACATTTACCGGGATATTTTGACTGCAATTCGTCATAAAAAGCACAATCTTCATTCGTTCTTGCAGAATAATGTAATTCAAATGATTTTCCTTCTGCTGTTAAATCCTCCATCATGGTCATAAATGGAGTAATACCGATTCCAGCTGCATAAAATACATGATGTTTAGCTCCTTTGAAAGCCAGCGGGAAATGATTTTTAGGCCAACTGATTTCTAAATGATCGCCCACATTGATCTGATCATGCCAATAAACGGAACCACCTCTTGAAGCGTCATCCTTCCGAATGGCAATTGCATATTGAGTACGGTCGGTTGGATGGCTGACAAGAGAGTAATTTCTTTCAATAACGCCATTACCGCTTTTTACAAATGTAGCGATATGGGAACCACCTGTAAATGCAGGCAGTAATTCTACATCAACCGGATACAAGTGGAAGCGCCTTACCGTTCTTGTTTCCTGTACTATTTTTCCTACGTAAACTTTAATCTTTCCGAATGCTCTCATAAACATCACTCCCATCGTTATGACTTTAATTCTACTTTTTACTTCTCATGTAACTATTAAATTGATGTTACGAAAGCTGGGTTGTAAGGATATCCAATATATCCTTTTCGCTCTATGGAGAAGAAAGGACCAATTTCTAAGCTGATTTGGCAATGGCAACAAATTGTATCTGATTCTTTAGGTTCAACTTCCTGTAGATGATAGCATTTCATACAATAAACATATCGTCTCTTCTCGCCAGAAATAAGTGTTTGAATTCCATCTTCTGAAAACCCAGCCTCAATCGCTGAAGAAAAAATAGGAACCGCATCCTCCCATTTAGCTGAGATATAAAGTTGTGTCCCCATTTTTTGACGATCAAACACTTCGCTAATATTTTTTAATTGTAATTCATCATTGATTTCGATAAGTTCATATTCTTTTTGGTCATTTATTTCGTTCGTAAATTGTTGGATTGTTACTGCTTCTCTTGGTTCAGCAGAAATAATAAGTAATTTTCTCCTATCATGTCTTACTGTGAATTTTTCTACAATTGTTTCTGATTGATCAAATAATACTGGGCTGTTGTATACCACTTTACATACCTCCAATCATTGCACGCTAGTTAGTTTGTAATTTTACTTTTTCAACCAAGTTTTTCAAATATTCTACAGTAGGTTCGATAAATGGGGTAAATCCTTTATAATCAGCCATTGGTTTAGGAATATCCGAGAGGATAGAGTAGGTTTGTTCAAGCCATTCTGGTTTTAATGTCAAATCTTCCATTGGCAGGAATTGAGTATTTAATACGAACAAAATCGCATTACTTCTAGGCATACGATAGAAAAATTGTTCTTCTACACGAAGTCTTACTAGTTTACCGGCATTTTCTGGAGTGACTAGAGAGCGTGTTGGTCCCCATATATCATATGTTTCATAATTTACATCCCAACGGTTTGCCATCAAATTCCAATTGATTCTGGTCCATGGCTCACCTGGTAAAACATTGCGTATTAAGAAATTACGAACTCTTTCAACTAGCGGTACACCTGTGCGTGATACAAATGGTACCGGTCCATGAATTTCGTCAAAGGACATTCCTTTATTCCAGTGAGGGGAGAATAAAGCTGCATAGGATTCTTGAGCAACTTCCAAATAAAGATTGTCATCCCGAAGAACCATTAATACAAAGTCAGTGGCGAAATGACGGCCAACTAGATCAAGCGGCTCTAGCTCGATGCTAGATTCATCACCAAATTTGAAAGATTCCGTTTCATTTAGGATTAAATTATGAAAAGTCCAGTAATTACCATTTTTTTCAACTTGGAAATGCTCCGGGTAGCGTTCAACCGCCATATTAATCAGCATTTCTGCTACTTCCCATTGCATTTCCATGGTATGTGGATAGGATTGGAATCTTACTTCAGGTTGTTCATTAAGTAATTCCCTTTTTCTTTTTATTTGTTTTTCATATTCTGGTGTTATGACAACACAATTTTGTTCATGCTTTTCAAGTTTTTTTAAGTCATTTGAATAACGGTAGTTGGTACCTTCTTTAATGTTTCGAAAAGGATATGGAAATAAATCCAGTTTAGTAGATTTGTACATGAAAAATTCCTCCTTTATTTTTTGAACAATAAACTCACTTTTAAATTGAATAGATGGAAAATAATCTTATTTTACTTGCTGTTCATGCAATAAATCGTTCCAGTTCTATAGACCGCCTCTTTTCTAATCCTCTAATATAAACATTTGCAAGTTTTATGCCAGATTGAAAGTGTTCACAAAATAGCCACAATTCAATATTCTTTTAATTTTTTAGTATTTGTTAAATTCAAATTTGAATTCTTTATTCAAATATGAAATAATTCATTTTGAATAATCCCAAAATTTAAAAATCTAGCGAATGAAGGGGTAAATGTGTGATTTCCATGATTATGACTAATGATCAATTAATCCAAGCTTTTCAATCTAGTTTTCTATCTATTTACGATGAAATGATTGTCACCAATGTAAACGGAACGATTTTATTTCTAGGTGGAAAATTGAAAAACTTTTGGTCAACAAACACAACCTCATTGATAGGTAGAACATTTACTGAATTAGAGGAAATTTCATTTTTTGGTGCTCCCATTTTACAATTATTAAATAAAGAGGCACACTCTCTTCAATTAAAGGCTTGGAATGGCAGTACGATTCTCATAACCGTGTTCCAATCAAAGGATACTATGGAAGAGTTAATGGTATGGGGATTAAAAAGTATCTCCGATCCTTTAAGGAATTCCATTGAAATAAACGATGAGCCGGAAATAAAACACATTCCTTCAATGGTCGTCCATAGTCAGAAAATGAAAGATGTACTCCATACAATAGAAATGGTTTCAAAAGTTTCAACCACAGTTCTCTTATTAGGAGAATCAGGTGTAGGGAAAGAAATGTTTGCTAAAACCATTCATCAATTAGGTAATCGGGGATCTAAACCTTTTATTGCAGTGAATTGTGGTGCTATTCCGGAAAATTTATTAGAGAGTGAATTATTCGGTTATGTGGGCGGGGCATTTAGTGGTGCAAACAAAAATGGTGCTCCCGGAAAATTTGAATTAGCAAATGAAGGAATTATTTTCCTCGATGAAATTGCAGAATTGCCACTGAACTTGCAAGTTAAGTTACTGCGAATTTTACAGGAAAAAGAAGTCACACCATTAGGAAGTTCAAAACCGATTCATATTGATGTCCAAATAATAGCTGCAACGAATCAATCATTAGAAAAAATGGTCAGAGAGGGACGATTTAGAGAAGACCTATATTATCGTTTAAATGTAGTACCAATTGAAATTCCTTCATTAAGGGAAAGAACTGAAGAGATTCCTTACCTAATCTATCATTTCGTAGGAAAATATAATTCGTTATACCATAGAAACATCAATATTCTACCAGATGCTATTGATTTATTATGTATCTACGATTGGCCGGGAAATGTCAGGCAATTAGAGAATACGATTGAACGAATCGTCGTGACTAGTAAAGAATTGAATGTAGACTCAAGCTTAGTCTACAAATATATCCCGAAAAAGACTGCTGTAAAGGATCCTCCTATAATTCATCACATTATCCCGATGCAAGAAGCGGTGGATATGATTGAAGAACAATTGATAAAAATGGCGATCGATAAATATAAATCAGTTAAGCTTGCAGCAAAAGTATTGGATATTAGTCAACCTACAATGAGTAGAAAATATAAAAAAATCCGCGAGAAAATGCAACACAAAACTCTTTCACCTCTAAATAAAAGGAAGATACTAGAAGAACATTTAAATAAACAATTACGATCCATGGCGATTGTGACATCTACTGTCATTCTTCCAGAAGAAATCTTTGAATTAGTAAATCATAATATGTCGCCATCCAACCTGACGTATAAAAATGTTCAGAAAAAATTAACGAAAATACGTGAACAAGAAGGAATCATTGAGTGGGTCTATATTTTTAAAGCTTTAGATAATAATAAAATGCTAACGATTGTAGCAAGTGAAGATTTCGTCATTCCACCTGGGCATATATATGAAGGGCCTCCTGAAATGATGGAAGTTGCATTTGAGGCGATGGATGGGAAAGCAGGAGTCACTTCTTTATATGAAGATATTTATGGAGAATGGAAAACCAGCTTTGCTCCCTTAACGGACCATAACGGAAACGTTTTGGCCATTATTGGGTTTGATCATAGCAGATCATATATCGAAACCGAGTTAAAGAAGTTAGGGAATATGTTATAGGGTGTCCATAGCTGTTAAGAAAGAGATGAAATGAATTGAAATATAGAAAAAACAAGGCTCTTACGTTGTTAATATGTCCAACGTAAGAGTCTTGTTTGAATTTTATGGTAATAAATTTCTTCAAAAAACTGTATTTGGCAAGTAAAAAAATTATTATATATCTTTGTTGAGAGGCTCTATAGATTTCCTATAGATAAATATTTCGTTTCCAAGTAGGGTTCAATCCCTTCGAGCCCGCCTTCGCGGCCAATTCCACTTTCCTTCATGCCACCAAAGGGAATGTGAGCTCCGGATGGTGCCCCGTCATTCCAGCCGACAATGCCAAAGTCCAGATTTTCACTTAAATATGTGCCGGTTTTATAGTTATTGGTGAAGAAATAGGCAGCTAACCCATATGGAGTACTATTGGCAATCTCTACTGCTTCCTCTAAATGTTTAAAGGTAATAATCGGAGCGACCGGACCAAACGTTTCTTCCTGCATAATGTTCATATCAAGCGTAACATTTGATAAGACAGTAGGGGAGACGAAGAAGTACCCTTGTTCCTTATCGGCGTTGAATTGATTTCCAGCCAGGACCATTGCCCCTTTTTCAATCGCATCATTAATTTGGTCAACGATTTTGTTGAAACCCTTTTCGTTAATAATAGGTCCTACCTGTGTATCTTTATCAAGTCCATTGCCAACTTTTAAGTTTTTTGTTGCTTCTGCTAATTTGGCAGAGAAAGCCTCAACAATCGTTTCATGGACAATGATCCGGTTTGCACATACGCATGTTTGTCCTGCATTCCGAAACTTAGTGAGGAGCGTTTGCTGGACAGCAAAATCCAGGTCCGCATCTTCGGCAACGATAAGAGGAGCGTGCCCGCCTAATTCCATCGTTACGTGTTTCACCGTATTAGCGCTGTTTTTGATTAATTGCTTTCCGACAGGAGTAGATCCAGTAAACGTAATTTTACGGACGTGTTCACTGCTTGTAAAAAGGTCGCCGACCATCGAGCCAGAACCATTTACGTATTGGATGACATCAGTAGGAATTCCAGCTTCGTGGGCCAGTTCAACTAATCTAATCGTTGTTAAAGGTGTTTCGACTGCAGGTTTTACAATAAATGGGCAGCCAGCCGCCAAAGCAGGTGCTGCTTTTCTTGTCATCATTGCTGCCGGGAAATTCCACGGCGTAATTGCAGCCACTAAACCAATCGGCTGTTTAGTAACAGTGATTCTTTTTGTTTCAGAAGACGCAGGGACTGTTCTTCCGTAGATGCGTTTTGCTTCTTCTGCATACCAATCAATGTAGCTAGTGGCATAATCTACTTCACCGAGTGATTCACTCAACGGCTTGCCATTTTCCAATGTCATGATTTCAGCGATTTCTGCTTTATGCTCTTGAATGATTTGTGCCCAGTTTCTTAATAATCGGGAACGTTCATGGGCATTAACCTTTGCCCATTTTTTAAAGTTGTCATGCCCAGCTTTTAGTGCTTGCTTTATTTCTTCTTCTGTATTAATCCGGATTTCTTTAATTACTTGACCTGTTGCCGGATTCTTCACTTGTAATAGATCTGCCATTATATACACCATCCAATGTTTTTATGAAGATAGCCCGATCCTTCCAATATCGGACCGGGTGTCTCTAATTCTTATTCAAAAGCCTTTTCCAAAATCGCAAATCCTTTTGCTAATTCTTCATCTGTAATCACTAATGGGGCTAAGAAACGAATGACATTACTCTTTATGCCGGCTGAAAGGAGTAATAATCCATTTTCGTTTGCATATTTGACAATCTGTGATGTTTTCGTCTTGTTTGGTTTTTTGCTGAAGCGGTCTTCCACTATCTCACAAGCAACCATCGCACCCAAACGGCGAATATCACCTACAAAATCATGTTTTATGCTGAGGTCTTGTAATTTCGCTTCAATTTTTTGCCCAAGGATTTCAGCTTTCCCCACTAAATTTTCTTCTTCCACAATATCAATTACGGCTAAAGCTGCAGCACAGGCGACAGGACTCCCCGAATAAGTACCGCCAAGTTCACCGGGATCTGCAACATTTAGGATTTCTGTTTTCCCGACAACACCACTTAACGGCAGACCAGCCGCTAACGATTTTGAAACCGTAATTAAATCAGGAATTACATCAAAATGTTCGATGGCAAATAATTTGCCAGTACGGCCAAATCCAGTTTGAATTTCATCAGCTACAAACACAATTCCATTCTCCTTACAGAAACGGCTCACAGCTTGCATAAACTTTTTCGGTGGAATAATAAAACCGCCTTCGCCTTGAACAGGTTCCATTACCACACATGCTACCATTTCCGGAGCAACTGTGGAGATAAAGAAATCTTCAAAGTCTGAAATGACCTGATCCACATATTCTTCTTCTGTCATCCCGGCTGGTTTATGATACATATAAGGAAATGGTGCTTGGTAAATTTCCGGAGCGAAGGGACCAAACCCATATTTATATGGCTTTACCTTGCTTGTCATGCCCATTGTTAAGTTGGTTCGTCCATGGTAGCCGCGGACAAACGAAACAACCGCGGGTCTTTTCGTGTAGCGGCGGGAAATTTTAATCGCATTTTCTACTGCTTCTGCACCTGAGTTAAAGAAAATCGCTTGTTTGTCAAATTCCCCAGGGGTGATTTGGCATAACTTTTCAGCAAGATTGATATAACTTTCATACATGATAACGTTGAATCCAGGATGTAAAAACTTATCTACTTGGATCTTGACTGCTTCGGATACTTTAGGGTGACAGTGGCCTACATTTAACGTTCCAATTGCACCTGCAAAGTCAATCCATTCATTATTATCAATATCTGTTACGGTTGCCCCGGAGGCATGCTGGGCAAAGTTTAAATTGCCATTGCTTACACCCTTTGGGACAAATTTTTTTCTTTTTTCCTGTAATGCTGCAGTTTGTGAATAAGAGACTAGCATTCTGATCGCTCCTTCAATAATTTTCTGAATTATAGGAAAAGTATCCCATGGATCTGGTATAATGAAAAGTACCAAAATCGAAAAAAAATAGGTACCAGATTGGGAGTAATAGAATGTTCATACTGATCGATAAACAGAGGGATTCTAATTATATTTACCAACAAATATACGAAGGGATCAAAGAAAATATTTTAACAGGAAAGTTAAAAGCAAATGAAAAGCTTCCTTCTAAAAGGTCATTAGCCGAACAATTAAATGTCAGTATTAATTCCGTCAGCTTTGGCTATGAACAGCTGCTTGCTGAGGGGTATATCTATACGATTGAACGAAGTGGATACTTTGTTGAAAATATTACTGAGTTTATTGAACAAAAAAAGCATTGGAAGCAAAAGCTACCAAGTGAACTAAAGGAGGAGCCTGTCAACAAAGATGGGTGGCTTTCACTGTCCCATATGGCATCAGATACTTCTTTATTTCCTTTTAAGGAATGGCTAAAGTGTCAGGAGAAAGCAATTAAATCGTATAAAAGAGAACTTTCAGAAATGTCTTATTCCCAGGGGCCTTATGTGGTGAGAGAGACTATTTGCCGAATGATTGCTTTGACTCGGGGAGTGGAATGTGAGCCGGAGCAAATCATCATTGGGGCAGGAACACAGTTATTGGTAGGTCAATTGATGGAAATGAACAGCAAAGGAACAGTTGTTGCTATTGAGAACCCGGGGTATGTCCGCTTTCACCAGCTCCTGAAAAAGATGAATTTAACTGTTCACCCTGTTTCATTGGATGATCAAGGTATTAACATGACCGAGATTGAGTCAGTAAAGGCAAATGTGGTGTTTGTTACCCCGTCTCACCAATTCCCTACAGGAAAAATCATGCCAATTTCCCGACGAATCGAGCTGTTAAACTGGGCAGCACAACGCGAAAACAGATACATTGTTGAAGATGACTATGATAGCGAATTTAAATATGGAACAGACAATATTCCATCCTTGCAAAGTTTAGACCGAAACCAAAGAGTCATCTACATGGGGACTTTTTCAAAAACAGTGTTGCCAGGTTTGCGGATTAGTTATATGGTTTTGCCACCTGAGCTCATAGGGGAATACAGGGAGTATTATTCAAACTTCATCCAATACAGTAACTCACTTATGTTATTCACGTTGAAGCTTTTCATTGAAAGCGGTGAATATGCACGACACGTAAAACGGATGAACCATCAGTATGATACACGAAGAAAATTGTTAATTGCGGAGCTTCAACAGCGTTTTCAAGAGGAAATCGATATTGAAGATGTTTCGGCAGGCCTTCATTTTCTCGCCCATTTTCATACGGGGAAAGGGTATCAGGAAATAGAAGAGCGCGCGTTACGGTTAAAGCTAGAAATCTATTCGATGCGGCGGTTTATGCTAGAAAAGAGCGTTAATTATGAAAACAGGATTAGTTTAATATTGGGATTTGCTAATCTTAGGGAAGAAAATGTAGCCGGGGCTGTGGAGAGATTGTATGATGTTTTTCATTAAATGTAGCTATTAAATATTTGGAAATCTTTATTTTCGGGTTTTACTTAATTTTAATTAATAATCACATTTACATTTAGCACAGCCTAGTTATTAAAAACTGCATCGGACTAATTGTTCGAATACTATATCATGCGGTAATGGTGCCATGCTTGGTGCCCAAAATGTTTAAATTATAAATCACTAGAAAATACTACATAGTACAAAAGCTTGATATATCAATACTTGAGAATATATAAAGATACTAAAAAAACAGGTGCCAGCAAACTTCAAAACTGCTTGAGACCTGCGTGACAGGTCTGGTGGGTTCGATTACCACGCAGTCCAGCCAATACTGACTTTCTTGTCAAATGAACAATTTCAAACACCCGCAGTCTTTTGGTAATTATTATTGAGTCTGTGTGAGTCCGAGAATACAAAACTGTGTGAGTTCAGAACCTTCAAATACTACTTATTTGGAGGTTTTTTTGTCGTGAGAAAAGGAACAAGAAAACATGGTCGTGTTACAGCAACTAAAAAATCACGGAGTCGTATTCGTAATCGAGAGGATAATCTGCATTACTACTCTTTGGGAAGAATTCCTTCTTAGTTAGCGTCAGGCCTTCTTCAATGTGGCCTGGCTTTTTTCGTATGAACGGTTGCAATTTTTTCTCAAGTTTCACAGCTTTTCTACATGCTGAATAAACTAGTTTAATGGAAGCTTATTTAAAAAGGCAGGGTGGAGGGAAAGAGCTTGAAGATATACCGAGTGAAAGGGTCGCCAGATAGTGTAATGGAATTGTTGGATAAAATTAGTGAGCTTGAAGCTTACATAACTCAAAGTGTAGCGATACAGTCAAGAAATAGGAATCAGGGAAAACAATCTGAAAAAGGAAAATAAGAAATTTCTAAAGTTGTCAGCGAATGAAGTATTAGAAAAAGTTGATTATGATGAAGCGGTTAATGAAAATAGAAATGTAATAAAAAAGCTACAATCAGAAATTCTTGAAAAGAAGGATATGTTAAAACTATACACAAAAAGTACAGAGATGGTTGAAAAGCCCAAAATGAACTAAAGAAGCTAATAAATATAAATGATATAACCCCGGAGTTACTTCATAAGCTTATTCATAAAATTAAGCTGAAGGGAAAAAAGCATCTTATTATGCACTACGGTTTTTCTAACCCTTTTCTGGTCAATGGAAGTAGTGACCAGTTTACGACACATATGTATATAGAAACAATGTTGGCAAGTTGGTGGCAAACTCTAACATTATGCCACAACTCCACCTTATTAAACCATTTATGGATGAAATAATATCCTTTTAAATCAACGTTTTCATAACTAAACTGTTATAATCAGATTCACTTTACTTCCTTGACAGGGTTGTGGTCACAGGTTCACCCTTCATAGAACATAGTTATTAAGACCCTGATATTATCAGGGCCTTTTTTTAATTTTGTTGCTAAAAACTTCTCCGATGATTATTGTTAGTAGGATTTTTACAATACCCCAAATGATAAAGGCATTTTTTAAGGATTCCTCAAGTTTTGATTGATGTACTTCCTAATAACTAGTTTTATCAGGTCATATAGGTCCTTGTTGACCTACATGACCTAAAAGATATCAATAAAACAGCAGATTTTTTTTTTGTGATTCTAGTTTCCTTTTGTTTTTTGCCGACAGAAGTCCTAATTATATTGCGGATATGATTTTCTGATCTTTCTATTATCATCTGCCGCTCAGTAATTGGCTGCCAGTGCAGAAAAAAATAGGTAGGTGTTTTTGGTGCCATGCTAGGTGCCCAAATTTTTAAAATTAGAAATCACAAGGAAACATTAGAAAACAAGAAACCTTGATTTATCAGTACTTGTGCCGTGTGTTTTTCAGGTTGTGTTGGAAGGACAACTGGCAATTCCTACATTATAACATCCAATTTTTCGCAGGATACAATAAAGTCCCCTAATCTACCATGGTATCCCTTTAGTCAACAGGAAATATGAATAATAATATTGCTAAATTTGTTGGAAAAAATCCAACTGTTTAATAATTGGGGTGGTAAGTATACTTAAATAAATTAGAGTAGTAACTAGGTTGATTCGATGAGTAATGAAAGGATGAATAAACAAATAATGAGTAATAGATTGATTATTGGAATGGACGGCGGAGGAACGAAAACAAGAGTCATGGTCAAAGAACGACCAGATGGAGAAACGCTATTTGATCAAAATTTTGGGATGTCTAATTATAATAACATCGGAGTAGAAGGTCTTAGGCAAGTATTTTGCGAAATTTATGAAGCATTGGTCTCTGGTTTTCAAGAGCGACTGCAAGATGCGATTCTCGTACTAGGTTCTGCAGGTGTCGATCGACCGAAGGATGTTGAAGTCTATCTGTCTGCATTAAAAGAAGGCGGATTCACTTGCCAACTAGAAGTAGTGAATGATGCAGAAATTGCCCTTGTTGGTGGCAACGGAGATCGAAAAGATGCTTTGATGATTGCTGGAACAGGTTCCATTGTTGTGGGAATTGACTCAAAAGGAAAAATCGTACGCTCTGGTGGATGGGGTGGATTGATAAGTGATGAAGGAAGCGGTTTCCAAATTGGTCGACATGCGATTGCAGCTGTAATGCAAGAGTACGACAAAGTTATTGCACCTACATCATTTACAGAAAAGTTGCTCACTCATTTTCAGTTGACTTCTCCAGAAGATTTTATGGATTTATTATATTTGGAAGATACGCTACCCGTTGACAAGGTAGCTTCATGTACACCATTTATTCTAGAAGCATGGGCAAAAGGAGACGAAGCTGCTCGTACGATTGTTGAAGCAGAACTAGAGAAATTAGTCCGTTTAGTCGTTGGAATCAGTCGACAAATGGGGTCAGAAAAATTCCGTCTCTCTGTTGCAGGCAGTTTGTTGACGAAATCAACAGATTATTTGGGTACGTTAAAAGAGAAGTTACGTGTGGTTTTACCACAAGTAGAGATTTCTGCACCACTTTATGATCCAGTATTTGGTGCCATCATAATTGGTGCGGGGGTACAAGTAAATACAAATTAATAATAGTAAGGAATGACGACTTTATATGCGTGAAATAGGAATTAGTGTGTATCCCAACTTTTATCCAGTAGGTCAAATCAAAGATTATTTGGAAAAGGCCAATTCGTTTGGTTTTAAAAAAGTATTTGTTTCTCTGATTTTAAATAATCATGGTTTTGAAGGTGCTCACGATGTAAGTGTGAACACTTGGAAGGACATACTGAGGTACTGTAAAGAACTTGGTATGACTGTATCGGCTGATATGAATGATGAGGTTTTCAACGAGTTGGGCTGTACATTAAACGATCTTACAGCGTTACAAAATATGGGCATCACTAAACTCCGTATTGATGGAGGTTTTACGAGCCAAGAAATGGCACTTCTTTCAAAAAATCAACAGGGGATTCAAATAGAAGTAAACGCTTCGATGTCCTCTTCTGATAATCAGAATGGAGGCGCTTTACGTGAGTATCGTGAATTTTTAGAAACGGTAGAAAAAGAAGGAAATATTGGTCAACTAACCGCTTGTCACAATTTTTTCCCACTACCAGATACAGCATTGTCTCTTGGGGACATTCGCCCAATTAACGACTTGTTTGCCTCATTTGGTGTGCCAGTCGGAGGGTTTATTGCATCGCAACTTTCGCCTAAAGATTTGCACTACTTAGGTCATGGGGTTTGCACGATTGAAAAACACCGCTTTTTGCCTTGCCATATTGCAATGCTAGAGTTATTTGCAAATGGTTTTGATGATGTGCTAATTGGTGACTCGTTTGCCGATCTTTCAGAGCTTATTGAAATGTCGAGGTGTTACAAACAAGATTATATAGAGATTCCAGTTGTATTCCATCCGTTTGTTTCTCAAAATACAAAAATGCAAATTCAAGATTCAGTCCTCATTTCAAGAGTGGATCAGCCTGCAAATCTAATCCGGGCGACTGATACGAGAGGAATGGAAGTGCCTCCTTGCTTCTGTGCACCAAGGGAAAAGTATACAATCTCTGTTTTAAATAATAGAAGTGCTCAATATGAAGGGGAAGTGCAAATCTCATTGAAAGATTTAGGACAATCGGTGGAGCACAATGTCATTGGATTTGTTCATCCGTTTGCCAAAGATTTATTACCTTATATTTTAGCAGGCAAAAATAAATTTCGGTTAGTAGAATATAAGTGAAAAATTTCCATGGTAAAAAATGATTTTAGACTGTATTTTGTTGTTTTTAATACAAGGTTATAAAACGTGAATGAAACCGGAGGTGATGGAATGGTGAAAAGCGCCATTATTCTTGCGGCAGGCAAAGGTAGTAAAATGTTTCCTTTCAACGCGGTACGCTCCAAAACAACAATAAAAATCGCAGGGAAGCCATTAATCCGCTATAACATTGAATCCATTGTGGCAATGGGAATAGAAGAAATTGTTGTTGTCGTTCATGAAGAACATCAAAGAGAGATAGAGAATCTTTTATCAGATATAGAAAACATTAAATATGTAAGTGATCCAACAAATTTCGGAAGTGCTGAAAGTCTAGTAATAGGAACTGAGAATCTCTCGGATACGAAGGACGTTTTAGTCCTCTATGGGGATACCATCGTTGAACAAAAGGATTTAGAGAACTTAGTGAATTCTGCAAAGCCAGCTGTATTGTTGAAAAATTTAGAGGAATCCTCAAGAAACTGGATTGGTGCGAGTATTGAGAATGGGTTCGTTCAGTCGATCGGTGCCCATTATCGTGGGAACAGCATTACCCACCAATTTGCAGGATTTCACTTTGACGACACACTTTTAGATTATGTGAAAAGAACTCCAGATTATTTTCCTGATGTAAAAGTAGGTGTAGGTGTTCCAAAGGAGAGATTTATTGAAGCCGGACTTCTGAAATCGCTTAATCAAGTAAAATTGACTGCTATCGAATGTAGTGGATATTTCTTTGATATTGACAAGCCTTGGCATATGTTAGAGGCGAACCAATTTATGGTGGATTATTTTTGTAATGCATTACAAGAGAACCAACTAGCAGAAGGTGCGACAATTTCTACGAATGCAACCATTCATGGCCATGTAAAACTGGGCAAGAACTCCTCAATTGGGGACCGAGTTGTCATTTACGGTAACCTGATTGTGGGTGACAATACAATCATTGATAATGGAGCCATTTTTAATGGCAATGCTGTGATTGGTGATCATACAAAAATTAGTAATTACTGCATCATTTACGATGGAGTATCGATAGGATCGAATTGTATATTCGACCATTGTGCAGAGTTCCTTGGTGGAATGGTGATGGATAAGGTATATCTTTACCATTATGGCGAGTTTTATGGTGCAATTGGCAGTCATACGGATATCGGAGCAGCAACCGTTTGCGGAACATTACGGTTTGATGACGGAGAAACTGAGCACGTTGTAAATGGACGAAAAGAAGTACCGTTACATTTTTCAAATGCTGCTTACCTTGGTGACTATTGCAGAACGGGCGTAAATACGATTATTATGCCTGGTTGTAAAATAGGCGCTTATAGTGTTCTCGGAGCTGGTGCAATCATAGATAAAGATATCGAAAAGAATAGTCTTGTTTTTGTGAAGCAAGATCTAATTATAAAAAAATGGAGCGAAAATAAGTACGGGTGGTAACAAATCAATATAAGGAGTAATAGTTATAATGGAGAGTTATTATCAATATGTGACAGCAAATCTCGAAAAACTGTATACGACACAGATTGAAAAAATGGGTGAAGCAGCCACATGCATTTTTGAAGCACTCCAACATGGAGGTCGCTTTCTTGTTACAGGTTCAGGTCACTCCCATATGTTTGCTGAAGAATTTTACGTAAGAGCGGGTGGATTTGCACAGGTCTCGCCTATTTTACCGAATGAGTTTTTTTTACACGATCATCCTTTAAAAAGTACTGTGATTGAACGGATAGAAGCCTATGCAAAAGTTATCTTTGATTTATATAAAATTACCTCAAAGGATGTACTTGTCATTGCTTCTAATTCAGGTAGAAATGGAATGACGGTTGAACTTGCAAAAATGGTACAGGAATGCGGTACAAAGGTCATTGCATTTACAAATCCGATTCATCCTGCAGGCTCAAAATCCAGACACAGTAGCGGAAAATATCTTTGTGACTTTAGTAATGTAGTTATTGATAGTTGTACTGGACCCGGGGATGCTGCTTTTTATGTTGAAGAAGCAAACACAGGTATGGGGGCAACTTCTACGATGGCGGGAGCTTTTGTTGCTCAAACCATTTCTATTTTGTTAGCAAAAAAATACCATCAAGCTGGACTGAAACCTCCTGTGTTTAAGAGCTCTAATGTTGATGGCGGAGAAGAATGGAATAAAGAACTTTTTGCGAAGTATTATGGTGTGTAATTCAGCCCCATATCTGTTACTAGCATAGTGAATAGGAGTTTAATGAGAAAAGCGTTCCAGGGCCATGGGAACGTTTTTTTGACTTATACGAAATTTACCACGTACTGGGCATAGAGGAAACTTTAAGGGATAAATAAGTTTTACTTAACAAGTATGAAGAAACGCTAAATTTTTAAACAAGTAGATCTATGATAAGATTCGGTCAGGTCATCTTTAAAAGTCTTGAAAGTGCTTATTTAGCTTCAAATTGCTAGGTATGTTGGAAAAAATCAAACTGTTAAATATATTTGGTGGAAAGTAAACTTAAATTAACTAGAGTAGCATCTAGAGTGACGAGGTAATGTATGCGAAGAGATCTAATTTTGCAATATTTGTATCAAAAAAGCAAAACACTTACATCACATGAACTTGAATCAGAATTCGCCATTTCAAATCGGACATTACGAAATGAATTGAAAGAATTAAACGTTATTGGTGAAAAGTCTGGATTTGTTATTCAGAAAAAACGTGGTGAAGGATTTTTACTTCATGTAGTAAATCAAGAAATGGTTCAATCGTATCTGAAAGAAATGAAGGGAGCTTTAGCCCCGGATTTACCTCGTGTTCGTGTAATCAATATCATTATGCTCCTGCTTCAAACGACTGAGTTTCAAACCATTGATATGTTTGCTGAAAGCCTAATGATAAGCAGATCGACAGTTTTGAGCGACATGGTTGAAGTTGAAAAACTAGTTAGGATTTTTGATTTAAAAGTAGAAACAAAATCACGTTACGGTGTTCGTTTACTAGGTGACGAAACAAATTTTAGAAGGGCGTTTTCCTATTTCTTAAGTCAAAAAGAAACAGGATTGTTAAAGAAATCTAATTATCTAAATTTCGAGAAAGCGTTTCCTTTTGAAGAAATTAGAACTGTTTTGAGTGAAGAGGTACAAAACAATCATTTGAAATTGAGTTATTTTGCACTTGAGAACATTTTAGGACATATTCAAATACTCTCGTTTCGAGTAACTCAACACAACTTTATATTGCCTAATCAGGAAAAGAATTTAGATGTATCCCTGATCAAGCCATCGTATATGAATATAGCCAAGAGAATTTGTGAAATCCTTTCTGAACTATATCATGTCTTACTACCAGAGAGTGAGATTATCTATCTTGCTGCACATTTAAGTGGTAAATCGAGTGTGGATGATATTGAGGAACAAGAAAAGAATGATTTGAAACAAAAACTAAAGCAGTGTTTGGAGAAATTAGATCAAACTTTCTTGACACAGTTTACAGGTGATCAGCAACTTTTGGATAACCTTTTGATGCATATGTATCCCTTGTTAAGAAGGTTATATTTCAATTTAAAGCTTTCAAATCCATTGATAGATGATGTATACAGTAGATATTCCGATGTCTTTATGATTGCATTAAAATTTTCTGAAATGATAAAGGAAATATGGGGATTCGAACTTTCTAGTGATGAAATGGGATATCTTACAATGCATTTTGCAGCCCATATGGAAAGGGAGAAGCAAAAACAATTAAGTTCCTACAAAAAAATTCTACTATCGTACGGATCAGGAGCAGGATCGGCCGATTTACTAAAAATGAAACTCGCAACACTTTTCCAGGGGGCAACAATTGAAATCGTTCTGTATAGTGACCTTCAAACGGTTCATCTAGAAGAATATGATTTATTAGTTTCATCCATTCCAATTCGTTTTGACAATAGTTCTATTCCGTATATTCAAGTAGGACCAATATTATCTGAAACGGATATCCAGAGAATTCGTCGTACGCTCACAAGGTACCCAGCGAGTAAAGTTAAGGAAAATGTGCCATCACTCTTATCTCTGTTTCATTCAGAATTGTTTTATATAGAAGAAAGTAGAGAGTCTTTTGACTATAAAGCTTTCATTAAAGAAAAAGCAAAAAGAGTTGTTGAACTGGGTTTTGCAACACCTGACTATCCTGATTTGGTTGTCGAACGGGAAGAAAAAATATCGACGATTCTTCAAAATGGGATTGCAGTGCCACATGCATTAAAAATGGTTGCTATTCAAGATTCTGTAAGTGTTGTGATATTTAAGAATCCACCAACTTACGATGGAAAGGTAGTACAAATACTTTTTTTAATTAATCTACGTGCTGGAGACTTGTTTTTACACAAGGAGTTAAGTCGACTAGTTTTACAGTTAATGGATCATCCCGAGGCGAAACAGAGAATTCTGAAGTCAAATAACTTCAATGATTTTCAGTACGAGATTTCTAAAATATTATTTTGCTAGACTTGTTATGATTTGTTCCTTTATCGCAATGAACAAAAGAGTTTTGTAAACGAGGCTCGATAGAAGGAACAATAATATAAAAACTTTTGAAACACCATTACTTAAGGGGGTTGATAGCAGAAGGGGAATGAAGGGTTTAGAATGTATTGTTAAATCTATGAGTTAGAAAATTGATTCGAATATATTACTTTGGAGGAAGATAAATGAAAAGAAGTAAATGGCGTTTTAGTAAAACGGTTACGACTGCTGCTTTAGCTCTTTCAATGGTTGCAGGTAATTATAGTAGTTTAGTTGTTAAAGCTGCTCCTACTGTTTCAACTCAAGCTTTTAATGTAAAAAGTATTTCAACTGCCAGAAGCATTTATATGAATACTACACAAATCACTCACGCAAAACCTACTGGTTTAGATACATCAAAGCCAGTAAAATGGACAACTTCTGATCCTTATGTTGCCTATGTTGATAAGGTTGGCAATGCAAACGGTGATCACAGCGGAAAGATTTTAGGGGTAACTGGTGGTACAGCAATTATCACTGGTACTGGTGTGGATTTTAGTGGTGCTGCTAAAACAGTGACGATCACAGTTACTGTAGCAGAAACACAAGATAAAACGTTTTTAGATAAGTTTGTTTACTATTATGCTGCGAATGATCCAGCGATCCCTGCAGAACTTAGAGATTCACAATTGCAAACAACAAACATTCCCACGGCTCCAGAAGGAAAGACATTTCCTTCTAAAAACTATTTAGGATATGTTGATGGTGATGACGGAGTAAAATGGTTGGTATCCAAAGATACTTTAATGATGTCTAGTGGCAAAGTCGATCTTACTTCGAGTGCCCCTATGAATGTTACTTCTGGTATCGTGTCGGATGCGGTTACACTTTACGACCCAAATCTTTCTTCAGCCGATCAAATTCAATATTTACAAGGCGGAAGATATATTCCACAAACGGGTACTTCTCAACCAGGAACGAATGCAGTCGAGGTTATCACTAACATCATGCCTGACGGCGACAATGGACTTTGGGTGTTAGGTTCAGCCGGAAATGCAACACATATCGCTAGAAAACAAGTTTCATTGATGAGTAAGGCATTGCTTCAAGAGGAAATTTCTAGGAATTTTACTGACCGCTATGGCTTCCAATCTGGTAATATGAGTTTTACAAATCAAGCTGAAATGATGAAAGCGTTGATGACTGCGGACACAGATGCAGCACGTGGAAACTATGACACGGATAACGATGGTCTTTGGACTACCATGTACGCTTCAGGTGAAATCTGGAGATACAACTACATGAAAAAAACATTCGGCGAATCCGATGAAAGAACAAAAGATGCGAAAGCTTCTGCTGTTCGTGCAGTCGAGTCGATCGTAACGCTTGGATATATCTCTGGTATGCAATTAAAAGTACCTTCCAAGAATAACGTGAACGATGTGGTTTATGTGGTAAATTCGTTGGGTGGAAATGTGAAAACGGTTGAACAAGGTAAATTATGGCTTAAAACGAATGAAGCGAAACCAGTTTTCGTTGATGATAATGGTAAGTACACGTTAACAGATACAGGAAAACCTGCTTCTGCTGGTTTCTTTGCTAGAACATATAAAGTAGATGGTTCGAATAATGGTGCTACCATTGCTGAAGCAAAAAGTTTTGATACTGCTTGGCTTAAAAAGAAAGCAGGAACAACGACTGATATTACAGGAAAATCGGTTAACTACTCTGTTCCTGGACAGTTTAAAAATGGTCAAGCAACGAATGTAAAAGCTTATGATACCGTTGCAATACCTACACGTTTAACGAAAATTGTAAATGATCAAAATCCATCATTAGATGAAGATACAAAAGACCTTGATTCAGATAAAGTTTATTACAAAGCAACTACTTCAACGGATGAATTAGTTGGACACTACTTCGCTCTTGACCTTGCATATAATGCATTCAAGGATAGTGACCCTGAATTAGCAGCTATTATAAAGAATGATTTAATCAACCATACAAACAGCGTAATATTGAACAATTATTACCAAATGAGTATTACTGGAGAAAACGCACTCGAAGCTCGCTACAATGGAGTTGCTCCAGGAAATGGATTGAATGCTACTTCTTCGCCAACAAGATGGGGGAACATGAACCCTGAATTCCTTGATGGTGTTCCAAGTGCATGGGTAGATGGTGACTATGAAGACGGTCCTCTAAACGCAACACTAGCATTGCAAATGCTTGTCACTGCAAGAGATATGGGGAATTATACTCCAGCTGAAAAAGAAGCGCTTGAGGCACAAGGTATCCATGTTATTGCACCACTTGATTACGCAAACGAATACAAAGTGATGACAGGCCAGGAAGTTTCGACAACTGATACAACCCATAACGATTATGAAAAAAGGTATCCGAAGTCTTATAACTCAACATCGCTTCTAGATATGACAAAGCAATACGTTTCAAGATACTTTGGTATTTCTGCGCATAACGGAGACGATATGGGGGTAAGCGGTGTTTCTTACGACTCGTATATGAACTATTCTGATGAAGAAGAAGCTGCCCTTTCATACTACACGCTATCTCACCATGCGGAGAAAGCAACTGCTCCTGCAATCTTATACGGGATGAAGCAATGGTGGTATAACGAAAAACGTGAGAAAAATCCATTTATGACAGAATTCTATGCAGCTTCTCTAGGTGCATTGAAAGCTAAAGGATTCGATATTGGGGACGCAACCGTTGATCGTGCAGGTTCAGAATGGGGAATGAAACGCATTCCAAACAACTACATGAACTGGGATGTCCTTTCTGCAAACAGAAACGACGTGACTCATGAAGCTGGTGACTTAATGGTTGACCAACTAATCCCACGAGATGAAGTAAAGATGTCTAAATACAATACGAATATTTTTGGAACGCATGAAAGAAGAACCGTTGATTCTGGTACAAGCAATACGTTGGAATCTTCAACAGTCATTTCTATGCCATACTGGATCACACAGAACCCAGAAGATGCGAATTATATTGCTGACTTAGGTTCAAAAGTTACTGCTCCAGTTAACAATGGAACAGAAAGTTTAACTTATCCAACAAACATTGCAAAATTGAACCCGAACGCCAAATATGATGCAGACTCACATACTTTTACCATCAATGTAGGTGATTCAGTTAAACTTGATGCAACAGCTAAAGGTTATATTAAGAACGTATCTTGGTTAACAGATGCTTGGACTCAAACAGGATATGTTAACGGAGTACCAACAAAGATTATTGCAGACAGTAGTAAAGCAGATGTCATTGACTTAAGAGCATTAGCAAATTATAAAGAAGTTGGAAATGTAGACGCAAATGGAATCAGCGTTAACGGTGATCACTATGGTGCTTACGCAACGGGTTTAAAACCTGGAACGGTTACTGTAACTGGATATGTTATTGACGGATTCTTTAGAACTCCTCAAAAAGTAACATACACAATCAACGTAGTTGATGCAAAGAACTCAGCAGAACTAATTGCACCAACTTCTGTAGATACAGATACATTTGCTTACCCAACTTGGTTGAAAAAAGCAATGGCTTCAACTGACTTAAACACAGATGGAAATCAACATGTGGAGGTTACTTTTGAGTCATCTTCTCCATCTGATGTGGTAGTTGATTCGGAAACTGGAGCGGTTAATTATATAACTGACCAGCCAGCTACTATTATGGCAACAGTAACTTACTCAGCTGTACAAATAGACGATTCTCCTACTTTTGCAAACGATAGTCATATCATGACTTTTGAAAGAACTGTTTCAAGGGATGCGGTACAAACAGTTTCATTTGATTCAAATGGCGGTTCTACAGTTGATTCAGTAACTGCAAGTTATAAGGACCCTATTGTTGCACCAACAACACCAAGCAAAACAGGTTACACGTTCATTGGTTGGTTCAATGATGCCGTGTCAACAACTGTACCATTTAACTTCGGTGCAGGGGTAACAGAAAGTGTTAAGTTAACTGCTCACTGGAAAATCAATAGTTATAACGTGGCATTTAACAGTAATGGTGGATCTACCGTTACTACTAAAAAAGCAAATTACAATACTGTAATTACAAAACCTGCTAATCCTACGAGAAAAGGATTTGTCTTTGTTGGTTGGTACAAAGATGCAGCGTTTAAAACAGCTTGGAACTTTACAACTGATAAAGTGACAGCAAATACAACACTTTACGCAAAATGGAAAGTTGGGTCACCAACAGGTCTAAAAGCGTCGAAAGCAAGTCCGACTTCAATTAAGTTAACTTGGACTGCAGTAAATGGTGTTTCTGGCTATGAAATTGATCGCGCATCAGCAAGCAATTTCACAAGCAAAGTGACGAAAACAACCACAACAGGAACATTTACCGCTACTGGACTAGTTAAAGGTAAAACTTACTACTTTAAAGCTCGTGCTTACACTGTTGTTGGTAAGGTTAAAGTTTACAGTAATTACACAACAGTTGTACCATTCAAACTTTAATAATTAAATGAAATGAACTGGTGCACCTAGAAAACTTTAGTATTTGCAAAAGCTCATTAATATTATTCCTAAATTAAATAAAAAATGTTTTAAAAGGATCTTGGTAGAAGGGGAATTTCCTAATTTACCAAGATCCATAAAGGAGTGAATCATTAAATGAAAAGTAACTTTTTTGAAGAGAAATTTCTACCGATCGCTTCAAAAATAGGTAATCAAAGACATTTGCTTGCCCTACGTGACGGTATTATGTTTGCCATGCCGCTTATGATTATTGGTTCTATTTTCATCACATTGGCATGGTTAGAAGTAGAAAAGTACCAAAACTTCATGGCTAGTATTTTTGGAGATAATTGGAGTGCGTTTGGTGATGTCGTATATAATGCTACACTAGGTATCCTTACGATAATTGCGGTTTTTGGTGTTGGTTATTCTTTAGCTTCAAGCTATAAAGTCGACAATAAAAACATTGATGGTATACCAGCAGGTGTTCTAGCTTTATCAGGCTATTTTATTATCAGCTTTTTAAGTAATTTTAAATTAGGTAAAGAGCAAGTATCCGCATGGTCTCCTGATCTATTTACTGCACAGTATTTATTTGTTGGGTTAATTGTTGCCATCATTACAGCTGAAATATATCGTTTCTTCTTGCAGAAGAAGATCATTATCACTTTACCAGATACTGTTCCACCAACAGTAGCGCGTTCATTTACAGCACTTATTCCTGGTTTTGTTATTATTGTGTTATTTTTACTCATAAGACTTGGATTTGCGTATACAAGTTGGGAAAACTTAGCCACTTTTATTAGAGAAGTTGTTTCAAAGCCATTCACTTTAGCGGGGTCAACTTATATCGGTACGCTTATCGCGTGTCTCATGGAGCACTTTTTATGGTCATTTGGGATCCATGGTTCATCAATCATTACAGCTTTCATGGAGCCAATTTGGATTCAAAATTCAGACGCAAACTTACATGCTGTTAAAGAAGGTTCAAAAGTTCTACCGCATATTGTTACTTATTCTTTCTATGAGAATGGTATTTGGATGGGCGGATCGGGGGCTACTCTACCAGTAGCAATCTACATGTTGTTCTTTGCAAAATCGAATCTACTGAAGAAAGTCGGAAAATTAGCAATTGGTCCATCTATCTTCAACGTAAATGAACCAATTATGTTTGGTCTTCCAGTGGTATTAAACCCATTCTTAATGATTCCCTATATTTTGGCACCAATCGCCGTTTTAACTATCACTTATTTTGGAACAGATTTAGGGATTTTCCCTTATACAAACGGAACAATGCCTCCTTGGACAACACCATATTTCATCAGTGGTTATCTTATGACTGGTGGTAAACTAATGGGTGTTGTCATGCAATTGGTTGCCTTTGCAGTCGCCTTTACAATTTGGTTCCCATTCATTAAGATGTGGGATAAGAAAAATTTAGAAATGGAGAAAGCTAATAATTAATTAAGGCGTGTCTTCTTTAGGGGTGTCAATCTTTTCAAGTTTGACACCCATCATGTTCGTGGTGAACATGATGGATCCAAATAGACGTCTTAATTTTTAGCGAATACTTATTATGGATACCAAAAAGAAATTATTTACTAAGTTTCGATTAAAAAGAATGGCTGCTTTTGTTATAGATGCGGTGATTGTCTTTATCCTACTTTCAATTATTTACCGAATTACCGGATTTCCAAACTTTCCTGGAGTCTTAACAAGGATGATTGAAGTTCAAAAAATAATGAGTGAAGCTGCTAGTCAAGATGCTACTGTACAGGTAATGGCTCTTTTTAATGAGGCCTATCTCCAAACGCTGATTATCTGGTTTTGTTATGATTTCTTAACAACGCTTTTATTCAGGGGAGCTACAATTGGGAAATTGATCTTTCAATTAAAATTAACCTACCTCAATAACAAAAAAGGTAAGCTTGCTTATGCATTATTAGTGGTTGTTAGGAGTTTCATTAAATTTTTAACGATGTTTCTTTTTCAAGGCATCCCATTCTTGATATCTATTATAAGTATATTTGCTAATCCCAAGTCATTAGCTGCACACGATCGAGTTGCTCGATTAGTCGTTGTTAATAAAAACGACGTCAAAAAAGCTGAATAAAGAAAGAGGAAATAATAATGAATATTTTACTTTGTTGTTCTGCCGGCATGTCTACTAGTCTAATCGTAACAAAAATGGAAAAAGCCGCTGAGTTAAAAGGGATTTCGGCCCGCATTTGGGCAGTTTCTGAATCAGTTGTGCGCTCGGAAATCGACGCGGTTGATGTGTTATTGTTAGGGCCGCAAGTACGTTTCCTTTTGAAAGAAATGAAAAATATTTGTGATGAGAAAAACATTCCAGTTGAAGTCATTGATATGATGAATTACGGCATGTGTAATGGTGAAGCAATTCTCGCGCAAGCAATAAAACTAATCGAAAATAAATAGTATAGAATTCAGAGTTTCAAAGTTTCGCTTGAAAGAGAGAGGAGGTCAGTTTTATGGTAAAACATGAAACAGAAATTTTTACATTAATTTTACATGGTGGCAATGGTCGAAGTGCTGCTATGGAAGCCATTCATGCCGCAAAAGAACAGAATATGGAATTAGCACGCCAGAAATTAAAAGAAGCGAGTGATTCTTTAAATGAGGCACATCATATTCAAACAACGTTAATTCAATCCGAGATTGGTGGAACTCCAACAGAAATTTCACTTTTAATGATTCATGCACAAGATCACTTGATGAATGCTATAACCGTAAAAGATATGGCAAAAGAGATCGTTGACTTGTATGAAAGGGGCTTTAAAAATGCCTGATAAATTTAAAATTGTGACAATAGGCGGGGGCTCTAGTTATACGCCGGAACTAGTTGAAGGGATTATCAAGCGATATGATCAAATTCCAGTTACCGAACTTTGGCTGGTGGATATCGAAGCGGGCCGCGAAAAGTTAGAAACTGTTGGAGCACTAGCAAAGCGTATGGTAAAAAAAGCCGGGGTTCCAATGGAGATTCACCTTTCGTATGATCGTAGAGAAGCTTTGAGAGATGCTGATTTCGTGACTACACAGCTTCGTATTGGGCAATTGGCTGCACGTGCACTTGATGAAAGAATTCCATTAAGACATGGTGTCATTGGTCAAGAAACCAATGGTGCAGGTGGTTTGTTTAAAGCGCTCCGAACGATTCCGGTCATTTTGGATATTTGCAAGGAAGTGGAGGAACTTTGTCCAAATGCGTGGGTACTTAACTTCACAAACCCTGCAGGTATGGTGACAGAGGCAGCCTTAAGATATTCAAATATAAAGAAATTTATTGGCCTATGTAATATTCCGATTGGAATGGAAATGGGGATTGCAGACCTTTTAAACGTGGATCACTCTCGTATTCGAATTGATTTTGCAGGTCTGAATCATATGGTTTTTGGATTAGAAGTTTATCTGGACGGGGTTTGTGTAAAAGATAAAGTTCTTGAAATGATAATGGACCCTGCCAATGCAAGTTTTGTAAAAAATATTGACGCAGAGGAGTGGGCACCTGAATTCCTCAAGGGTATCAATATCATCCCATGTTCATACCATCACTACTACTATAAAACGTCTGAGATGTTGGCAAGAGAATTGAAAGAATTTGAGTCAAATGAAACACGTGCAGAAGTCGTACAACGGATTGAAGCCTCTTTATTTGAAAAATATAAAGATGTAACGCTCGATGTAAAACCACCTGAGTTAGAACAACGTGGTGGAGCATACTACTCCGACGCGGCTTGTCGTTTAATCTCCTCTATTTACAATGATAAGCGAGATATTCAACCATTAAATACAATGAACAAAGGGGCAATTTCAGGCCTGCCGTATAACAGTGCTGTTGAGGTTAGCTGTGTCATCACAAAGGATGGTCCGGTTCCATTAACGATGGGAGAATTGCCGGTTCCCGTTCGTGGATTGATACAAACGATTAAATCTTTTGAACAAGTGGCCATTGAGGCGGCGGTAGAAGGAAGTCGTGAAAAAGCAATCGTTGCATTGACTATTAATCCGCTTGTTGCTAACGATAAAGTGGCGATAGCTATTGTAGACGAAATGCTGGAGGCGCACAAAGAATATTTACCTAGGTTTTTAAAAAAATAGCAAATCTGATAGTCAGATATTCATCTGATTTCTTGATAATAAAAAATAATCGTATCAAGTTACATGAGTACTTCATAAAGGAGCTGTTTGAATGAAGATCATGAAAGTCGATAACTACTCAGAATTATGTAGAACAGCTGCCGCGATCATCATCGAAAAAGTGGCAATGGCTGACAAAATAAATTTAGGCTTGGCAACGGGAAGTACACCCATCGGCTTATATTGTTATTTAGTCGATGACCATCTTCGAAATCATACTTCCTACCACCATGTGAAAACCTTTAATCTTGATGAATATGTAGGTTTATCCCCTGACGATCCGAACAGTTATCATTATTATATGGAGGAAAACCTTTTTCACTATATGGATCTATGGCCAGAAAATATTCATCTACCAAACGGTATTTCAGAACAACTTTCTGCCGAATGTCATCAGTATGAATCTTTGATTGCTAACCATGGTGGGATTGATCTACAACTATTGGGCTTGGGAAGAAATGGTCATATAGGCTTTAACGAGCCAGGTACATCGTTTCAATCAAAAACCCATGTTGTGGACCTAGATGACTCCACTCGGAAGGCTAATTCTCGATTCTTTGATTCGATAGACCAAGTCCCGCAGCAAGCGATAACCATGGGGATTGATACGATTTTTTCTAGCAAAGAAATCCTCTTATTAGTTTCGGGTGAGGGGAAAATTGAAGCGGTTAAGCGACTGCTAGAAGGAGAAATCTCAGAAGATTTTCCAGCTTCTATTCTAAAAAACCATCCGAATATAACTGTTATTGTGGATAGCGGGACGATTGCGGAAATTTAATGGGTTCTAGAGACTTAGGTATAGTGGATATTGATATTGCAGAACAGATTCGGGCTGTTATATTAGATAAAGAGAATACAGCCAAGGACCCTCGGACAGAAGGCTTACTCTTAAGTTAGATAGTAGTCCAAAAGTAATCACCAATGTATTTATATTGGTGATTTTTATTTATAGAATTATATTGACTTTGGTTAATAATTAATTGTCAAACAGTTGACCAAAAAAAGATAAGGGTCAGCTGTTTCTTTGTATTATTTATAATTTATAAGCTCAATCAAATGAAATAATGTTAAAACCCATACCATACCACCCCGGACCGCAACAAACTAGATTGACCTATCACCTCAGCAATAAAGAGGTCACCCTTATTGGACAGAGGTTCAAACAAATGCTTGGTGTAAAGCTTAAAAAAAGTAGGAATACCTACTATAGTAAAACTAATGAGTATGATTATTATTGCTCCCTTCACGGAGGAATTAAAATTAATTTGATAATACATTCATATTTTAAAAACAATAACATCAATGTAGGCTTTTTTTCATACTATATTTTGGGGTGAAAAAATGACAAGAATTAATTACAGAATTCATGAAGTCGATTTAATGGCAAGAATGATGAGAGCAGAAGCCGAAGGTGAAGGAAAACAAGGAATGTTATATGTTGGGAACGTAATTGTAAATCGTGTGAAAGCAGAGTGTTTAGATTTTAAAGATATAAGGACGGTGGAACAAGCAATTTTTCATGTGCAAGGTGGAAATTATTCTTTTGAAGCGGTTCAAAAAGGTAATGTGTTTTATCAAAGAGCTAGGACTGCTGAAAAAAGATTAGCACAAAAAAATTTAGATTATTGGAGAGAAAATCCAGCCAAATATTCCCTCTGGTATTTTAATCCAAGTGGTGCTTGTCCTCCAACATGGTATGGTCAACCTTTTGCTGGTCAGTTTAAAGAACATTGTTTTTATGAACCAAAACCTGGAACATGTGAAAGTGTTTATATCGGAAGGTAGACTTACTCTTTTTTCAATTATTGTTTTGATGAATGTTTAATGTCGAAACAAAGAAAAGTGCTATCTCTGTCCATATACACCCAAGATTCTTCATTATATACCTATTAGGAGTCAGTTCACCAATGTGGTAAAGCATTGAGGGACTGACTCTTTTATATTGTTGATTCAATTCAGTTCAAATTTTATATCGATACCTTAATAAAACGATATTCTTTCTAAGAATAAATCTCCTTTTATAAGGCATTATAAGCGTAATTGTAAAGGAGGCTAAGATACATGATTAAAATAAACATCAGTTTCTTATTGGTGTTCTTTTTAATAATAAGTCTGACAGGATGTAACAAAAATTCAAATGAATTATCATCACCTAAGAAAAACAAATTTAATCAAATGAACATATCGAACCCTTATGATAAGAACCTTAATAACAAACGAAAAACTAGAATAAGTGCTGTTACATTAACCCCCTATCCAACTTCGCTAGCTTCCGTAGTAAATAAAAAATATTATTTACCTATTACTTATGTGCCGAAGAATTTAGTATATCCGAGAGTACCTTTTCTATTCAAAGAAAAAATTGAAAAACGTAAAATGAGGCAGGAAGCCGCAAGAGATTTAGAAAAGATGTTTGCCGCTGCTAAAAAGGATGGAATTAATTTGAGCGGGGTATCTGCATATCGTTCTTATGCAACACAAAAAGTATTATTTAACAAGTATGTTAAAAAAGATGGATTTAAAAAAGCCCTAACATATAGTGCGATTCCGGGAACCAGTGAACATCAAACAGGTTTAGCGATTGATGTCAGCGGAGCAGATGGAATATGCGCAGTTTCATCTTGTTTTGGAAGCAAAAAAGAAGCGGCCTGGTTAAGTAAAAACAGTGCGAATTTTGGGTTTATTGTTCGTTACCCAAAAGGAAAAGAACCTATTACAGGTTATAAGTATGAACCGTGGCATCTTCGTTACGTAGGACATATCTCAAAACCAATTAAATATCGCGGCATTACACTTGAAGAATATTTAGGTATTCAATCCGTTTCTAAATAACAAAAAAGCGATTCTCCTAATAATGAGAATTGCTTTTTTTATGCACGATCCTCTACTATTTGATGGCTTTTTCTTAGTAATGTGATAGAACATATATCTTTTCCTAATTGCTCTTGAGTTAATTTGTATTTTTCACGATAAAACTTGATGATTTTCCCCTCATACATAACTAAAAGCCCCCCTGGCCAATTTGCCCTTAAGGAAACAACCTATCAGATAACATTCTATATTCTTCGAAATATTAAGTACATTTAGGAAAATGGATCATCTTGTGAAGTAATACTTAAGAAGACATTCAAGTGAAATATCCAAAAAATAAAGGTGCCACTCGATGTAGCGAAAAGTTCATTTTAATAGCTTTGAAACGGAATAGGAAAAGAAGCTCAGGGTAAAATATGTAAAAATTTCCGATTTGGAGAAATGAGGTACCTCTAATGAAAGCCGATCGATCCCTAGACAAGAACGAGAAGTCGCTGCAGGAAATGCTATTTCATAGCTCAGATTTCAAATCGAGTGATTTCGTGGCCGGCGACCGACATTTTCGGCTATTTTATTTGGATACAATGATCGAACTTTCTGTGGTACAGGAACACATTATCCGCCCGTTGCTTGGTAAAACGGACGTTGGCGTCCGTGAAGCTGTTTCTATCCTAGATTATGGAGAGACCGATCTTATCACGGTAGCGTCGACAGCGCTCGTCGTGGGGAAGACGATTGTTCAAATTGAAGGCGAAGCTAAGTTCTATTTGCTTGGAACCGAGCTTAATAAAGAACGTGCGGTAAATATTCCGTTGAACGAACGGACACTGCGTGGTTCCAACCAAGCGTTAATCGAAAACCTGGATACGAATCTCAATTTGATCCGCAAGCAGATCGCGTCGCCCGATCTTGTTATAATGTACTATCAGGTTGGCCGCAGGTCGAATACAAAAGTTGGCGTACTTTACCTACGGTCCCTAGCCAACGAAAATGTCTTAAAGGAGTTTGAACGCAGGATAAAAAGCATTGACATTGATTACGTCGAAGCGCCCGGGTTTATTCAAGAAATGATTGAAGACAAAAAATTCTCGTTGTTTCCAAAAATGCTTGTTACTGAAAGACCGGACCGGGTAAAATCTTACCTGATGGATGGGAAAATCGCCATTTTATCTGACGGTTCGCCAAATTGCCTGATACTTCCGGTTTCGTTCTGGGCGTTCTTCCAAACCCCCGACGATTACCAAATTGGCTGGCTGTGGGGCAGCGCCTTGCGGTTTCTTCGGATTTTCAGTTTTCTTTTCGCGATCAGCCTGCCTGGCATTTATGTTGCCCTTGTCACCTTCGATCCACGTATTCTCCCGTTCGAAGTTGCACTGACGCTGCAAAGCTCTATGCAATACATCTCGTTGCCACCAGTACTGGAGGCGCTAACTATGCTGTTCATACTCGAAATTTTGCGAGAGGCAACCGTCCGTCTCCCAACCTCAATCGCCAATTCGGTCGGCGTGGTTGGGGCTATCGTTATCGGCACCACAGTGGTTGAGTCTAATTTGATTTCCAACATGATGGTCATCGTAGTGGCGCTTACGGGAATTGCTTCATTTATTATTCCTTCCTACGAAATGAGTACCGCGGCTCGATTTTTGACATACCCGTTCATTGTCATGGCCTCGATTTTCGGGCTGATCGGCTTGGAGCTTTCATTACTCTTGGTGCTGACGCATTTGGCCCGTTTAAACACGATGGGCATACCGTACTTTTACTCGGGGATTAGAGGCGATACCATCAAGGATACATGGTTCAGAGGACCAATTAGGAGTTTGAAAAAACGCCCGATGGAAAGCTTGGCAAAGGATGAAATCAGAATTAGTGGCCGAAGGGAAGGGACTAAATGATACACTTAGAAAAAATCTCTATCAACCAACTTATCTGCCTTGTTATTCTGACCCAAGTCGGCGTTAGTGTTTTAACGGTTCCTTATGCACAAATCCGTGACTCGGGAAACGACTCGTGGATGTCCATATTGATCGGGGGAGTGATTGCTCAAGCGGTCATCCTGATCATCTATCAACTTGGAAAGAGATATGCGGATCGGCCGTTGCCCCAGTATATTTCTACAATTGTTGGAAAGCCGTTAGGATCGGTCTTAAACTTCTTGTTTGCAGTCTACTTCGCACAAAATGGTCTTATGGTTATTATCACGTATACTGATGTCATCAACCGCTGGGTGTTATTTGAGACTCCCTGGTCTGTGTTAATCGGAGTATCTTTCACAATTGGAGCGTATATCGCTTCATCTACCCTACGGTCAATGGCTACCATTACGCAGATGATTATGCTTATGTTTCTGATATGTTTTGTGATCGTATTGATAAGTGGACTTTCAAAAGAAATTGATTTCCGTCATATACTGCCAATAGGCACTCACGGGATTGGACCGATTATTAAGGGTGCTCTCCCTTCGTTTTGGTTGTACTCGGGATATGAGCATCTCATGTACGTTTTCCCATTTGTAAGATCCCGTAAGAAGAAGGATATCTTAATGGCAATTTCGGCTGCCAATGGATTTACGACCTTTTTTTACCTGTTGATAACAGTCCTTGTTACGTCCAACTTCAGCGAAAATCAATTGAAGTCCATCCCGGAGCCGATGGTGTTCATTCTCCGTGTATTCAATTGGCCAATCGTTCATAGTCTCGATATTCTATTTATGACGATTTGGCTATCTGTGGTTTTGGTAACGCAGTATGTTTATTTGTTTATAGCCGCACGTCATTTGGCGTTCATCAGAGGTAAGGAAATCCGCAACCATTCTCTTTTGGTATGGATTCTTGCAATCGTTTGCTTCGGGGCCGGATTATGGTGCTCCGACCGGCAATTGCAGTCCCGAATATTAGACTATCATAATATTGTTACTGGTATTATGATTGCCATTGTGCCGACAATTCTGCTTCTCATTTCTTTGGCACGGGGAAAGGCGGCGGGAGTATGAAAAAAGCCGCAATTGGAATTTTGTCGTTACTGCTCTTGACCGGTTGTTGGGATCGATTACTGCTGCGTAATCTTCAACTGGTGGACATTGCCGGGTTGGATTTGGACAAGGAGAGTGGGGACGTAAAACTCTCTATTATTGTCACCAAGCTCAAAAATTCGGGCCAAGGAGAAGGGGAGCCGAATTTGCAAATGACGGAAATCAGAGAACCTAGTTTAATTGAAGCAGTCGGTCAAGGAGACTACACCGATCGCTCTCCTTTCTTAGGGATCAACACGAGAATCTATATGATAAGCAAGAGGTTTGCTGCGCAAAATCCTGTTTCAACACTTACTTTTTTACTTAACACCCCCTATTCGTCGGTCAACACCCCCGTAATTGTATTTGACGGGAACGTTTCAAAGCTTTTGAAAACTCAATCGGAAAATAATAAAGATTTTACGAAAAATCTAAATGAGTTTATTTTATCCTCGGAAAGGAACGGAATGATGCCCACCGTTTCTATGATGCGTTTTATTCTGTCCCGTGAAGAACCATTGGAAGGTATCGCATTGCCTGTGTTGAAAAAGTTCAATTCGGGAATGGAATTAAGCGGCGCTCTATTATTCCGTCAAGGTAAGAATACAGGGGTGAGTCTCAGCAAAGAACAAGTCCAGATGTCTATGCTGTTATTAGGGAAGGGCAAAGGGAGGCAAAGATATACCGGACAGATGTCGGAAAACGGTGAGGGACGGCACATCGAATATGGGTTTTCCGTCAAAAAAGGGAATTCAAAGATATCAGTACATCCTGAATCAAGAGGATTGCCGAAAGTTACTATCGGAGTCCGATTGCGAATTAATGTATTCGGACTTGGCAAGTCAGTTCATATGCTTAAGGCTGATTACGTTAATCGAATGGAAAAAGAACTGAGTAAACACCTGGAAGAAAAAGCGGCAGCGATGATAGAGACTTTGCAAAAAGCGAATTGCGACATTCTCGGCATTGGAATGGAATTAAAAGCATATCATCCGAACATTTGGAAGTCATTAAATTGGCGAAAAGACTTTCCGGATATGTCGATCGAACCGAACTTCGATGTGCAGATCCTTAACTCGGAAGAATAATAGCTTGGTTGGACGCGTACTCAGATTGGAGAACGCGTCCAATGAATGACCAAAATTATTTATTTTTTGAGAAAATCCTTACAGAATAACTGTGTCTGGAGGAGAAGAAGAATCAAATGTAAAATGGTTTCATAGATCTTAATGTGCATCGGATCAGCTGAAGTTGAGGTGATAAAATGAATTTTGAACAAATGGAGTATATTGTCAATGTTGCAAATGAGATGTCAATTACAAAAGCAGCAGAAAAATTATTTATATCTCCTTCCGGGATGAGTCAATCAATAACACAGCTAGAAAATGAGCTTGGTATAAAAGTCTTTAACCGATCAAAACAAGGAGTTACTCCTACTTTTGAAGGTAAAATAGTTATTTCCAAAGCTATCGCTTTACTTAAGACCATTAAAGAACTGAACAAAGAAATTTATGATTATAAAAATAGTAATCAAACTCATTTGAAAATTATTACAGCGCCCACCTTTTCTTATCTAATTCAAGAAACAATGGTTAAGTTTAATTCAAGAAATCCTGATATTACATTCGAATTTGTAGAGCAAAACCCTACAGATATTATTCAGAATTTCAACAAAGAAAACTATGACTTGGCTTTAATACATGCATCTATAGATGAATTAAAAAAAGAAAAAAATATTTGTTTTGAACATATTCATGAGGGTCACATATGTATAGCGGTTGGTAAAAATTCACCTTATTATTCTTTTGATTATGTAACTCTTAATGATTTAGAGAATTCAAAATTTGTTTTATATAATTCATCGGATTATAAAAAGATATTAAAATTAATAAAACTGAACCCCCATCAAGTTTTAATTAGATCGAATAGCAGCAGCCTACTTTTTGAGTTGATAAAAGAAAGTCAGGCCGTTTTATTTTTGCATGATTTTTCTATTAACTATAGCCAAATGGTTAAAAATGGAGAAATTAAAATTATCCCTCTAAGGGAAGAAAATTATTTTCCAATTGATTTCTGGCTTATATATTTAGAAACAAAAGGTTTAACAAAGGTAGCAAAGGAATTTATTAATTACTTAGTAAAAAACTTATAAATAGGTGGAGCATTTACTCCACCTAACCATAAAAATCTATGAATAAGATTATTTGGTTAATTATAAAAAGGCGTACGTTAGAAACGATAAAAGAATAGATGTAATGATAATAGCAATAAGTGGACGGATTGCTTTCGTGCGTAATTCTTTTATGCTAATATTTAATCCTAAGCCGGTCATAGACATCGTTAAAATAAATGATGTGAAAGTTGCAATATCTGACATGTGTTTTTTTGATACTACAAACTCATTTCCGATAATATAACTCCCCACAAAACTCATTACGATAAAACCGATTAAAAACCATGGAAACTCGAATTTTGTTTCACCCTCCAATTTTCCTTTCTTTTTCATCCAAAACATAAGGACAAAACAAACAGGAATTAATAGAAACACTCGAGCAAGTTTGGCGAGTAAAGCGTTTGCAAGAGCATCCTGACCAGCAGGTGCAGCTGCTAAAGCAACATGGCCGATCTCATGAAGACTGATTCCAACCCACTTTCCGTAATCTACAAGACTAATAGGTAATATGGGATATATTAACGTATAGATAATTGAAAAAACGGTGCCTACTAATGCGATGATGCCGACCCCCATAGCCGTATCCTCATCTTTTGCCTTTATAATTGGCGAAACAGCTGCGATGGCAGCGGCACCACATATGCCTGTTCCAACACTTAATAATAAAGAAAGATTAAGATCTGCTTTGAGCCATTTTGCAAGTATCATCAAAACTGCAATTGAAAAAATGATTGTTACTGCTCCTCTGAGTAATAGTGGGAAACCCTGATGAAATATGATGATCATATTTAGCTTTAAACCATAAAGAATGATGGCCAATCTTAATAATTTTTTAGATGAAAACTGTATCCCAGTACGTAATTTCTCTGGGTATCCAAAAACTTGTCTATACCCCATAGCAAGTAAAATGGCACATGCAAGTGCTCCAATATGATTTACACCTGGCAATGTCGCCAATAAAAATCCACAAATGGCAATAATTATGGTAAAACCAATTCCAAGTATCAAAGATACATTTAGAATTTTTTTAGATTTTTTATGATTAGTTGTACTAGTGAGTATTAATGCTTTTTGTTCCAATGTTTTTCATCCCCTCAATTGCATTATTTAAATTTATAGTACCGAATGATTTACAATAAGGGAAATTAATGATTATTATAGTTATAATAAGTAAAAACGATATAAAGTAGGTAAACTCAATGGATCAACTATTATCAGTATTTATATCTGTAGCAGATAAAAGAAATTTCTCCAGAGCAGCGGAAGAGCTTCATATGACTCAACCTGCTGTTAGCCAGCAAATTCAACAATTAGAAAAATATATAGGTACAAAGCTGCTTTTAAGAACAAACAAAAATGTACAGCTCACTAAAGCTGGTGAAATTGTCTATTTACATGCTAAAGAAATAACAGGTCTATATAAAAGAATGTCTATGTTAGTGAATGAATTAAATAACGAGCCAACAGGTCTATTAAAAATTGGGGCCAGCTATACCTTTGGTGAATATGTTTTACCGCATATACTTGCAACAATGAAGGGCCAATTTCCTAATATCACACCTTCGGTACAGATTGGCAACACAAGAGATATAGCAAAAGCAATTTTAAGTCATGAGATCGATGTGGGAATTGTAGAGGGTGAGATATCTCATCGAAATATCTATATTAAAACAGTTTCAACGGACCAAATGTTTATCGTAGCAGGAGGGAAATATCCAATATATTTCAATAAGGAAGTTACACAAAGCCAGGTAGAACAAGAGAATTGGATTGTTCGTGAAGAGGGTTCCGGAACAAGAGATGCAACAGAAAAATTATTTGAAACGTTGCAAATACGTCCTACTAGGTTAATGGAATTCGGCAGCACACAACTAATTAAAGAAGCTGTCGAAGCGGGGCTTGGTATTAGTTATTTATCTGAACTTACGGTTAAAAAAGAAAGGCTGCTTGGTACCATCCAAATATTAAATGTTAAAGGGACACCGATAAAGAGAAATTTTTCCGTTATTACAGAATCTGTTGAACTGCATACGAAATCGATGAACTTATTTATTAAGTTAATTGAAGATTTTCTCAAGAATCAATAGCAGGAATAGCTCTAACTTACTAATAAAATCATTATAGATATAAAAAGACAAAGCCCTCTCAATCAGGGCTTTGTCTTTTTATTTACACGTTGATGTGGAGACGATGAAGAAGTCCATATACCATATTGAACTCCTTTTTATATTAGTAACAATTACATACAAATTAAATATTTTAATTTTATTTAATTTTTATTTATAAGTATACTTAATTTGTTAATATTTTAAAAATTCATAATAGTAGGCATACTAAAGCTTGCTTGCATGTGAGTAAAAGGGGTGGAAATCATTATGAGTTACAATTTAAATGAAAATCTGATCAGAAGTAGTAGTAATTTCCCAGAAAGTATCGCTTATATCTATAGAGATACAAGTGTTACTTACAAAGAACTTAATCAACAGGTAAAGCGATTGGCTGCTGGTTTGACTGCCCATGGAATTGGTAAAGGTGATGGAGTGGCTCTTATATTAGGTAACAGCCCTGAATTTCTCATTGCTTACTACGGTATTTTACGACTAGGTGCATATGTTGTTCCGATCAATCCTTTGTTTACCCAAGGGGAAATCAGCTACATATTGGACAATAGTCAAGCCAAAGCGGTCATTTCTCATGTATCTGTAGAGCCGAAGTTATCAGAAGTAAAGAAACAATTGGAAAATCTAAAGCTAGTCATTTATACCGATGCTAAGAATCAAGAATGGACATGGGAGCATCTCATGGAAACTAGCATTAATGTTTTTGGAAGCCCTTACATTGATGCAGATAACCTTGCAGTCATTCTATACACATCGGGAACAACAGGGAAACCTAAGGGTGCGATGTTAACGCATCGGAACATGGCTTCGAATGCGGACTCCATTTCAAAATTGCTAGAGCTTAATGATAATGATCGTGTTGTAGCTGTTTTGCCAATGTTCCATGTATTCTGTATGACAGTTTGTCTGAATGCGCCAATTGCTTGTGGGGCCACAGTTTTGATCCAACCTAAATTCAGCCCTCATGAAGTGGTCAACACCATTCGAGAAAGGGCCGCAACCATGTTTGCTGGGGTACCTACGATGTACAGCTTTATCAATCAATTGCCTGAAGCAACTGCGGAGGATTTCCAGTCCATTCGCTTGTGTATCTCTGGAGGTGCATCGATTCCGGTCGACCTGCTCCATAAGTTTGAAAATAAATTTAACGTTTGTATCCTGGAAGGGTATGGACTTTCAGAAACGGCTCCTCTTGTCTCAATCAATCCTTTAAAGGGAATCCGTAAACCAGGCTCTATCGGGCTGAACATACCAGCTGTGAGAAGCAAAGTGGTAGATGAGAACGGAAAAGTATTGCCGAGAGGTGTAGTCGGAGAATTAGTTGTTCAAGGACCTAATGTAATGAGGGGATATTTGGGGCTGCCGGAAGCTACATCAGATGCATTTAAAGATGGGTGGTTTTACACCGGAGATCTAGCAACAATGGATGAAGATGGATACATCTTCATTGTTGACCGCAAGAAGGATCTTATTTTAGTTGGTGGATACAATGTATATCCTCGTGAAGTGGAGGAAGTCCTTTACCAGCATCCTGACGTGGTCGAGGCGGCGGTAATTGGAGTACCTGATGGAGACTACGGGGAAAACGTAAAAGCTTATGTTGTCGTTAGGGATGAGCAGATCACCATAAATGACATTATCCAATTCTGTCAGGATAAACTGGTAAAGTACAAGCTTCCTAAACAAGTAGAATTTTTTAAAGAGCTGCCAAAGAACTCAACAGGGAAGATTTTGCGCAGAGAGTTAAGAGAATTGACTGAAGTAAAGTAAGAAACTAACTAAATTATTAAAGGGGGATTAATTATGTCAACCATTTTAAAGGAAAAAGTTAAAGGGCCAGTAGCTTGGAAAGGCACTGACCTGGCTAAAGATGAATCATGGGTTTATTATTTGACCGAAAAAACGATTGCTTCACTTGAGAACGCTTTAGCACATGTCAAACAAAAGGGTTTAAAGGCACCTGAGTTTAACAAGGAGGACTTCCCGATTTCAGATCTCTTAGATGAAATCGATTACTTTGTTGAAGAGCTTGAGAATGGGAGAGGGTTCCTATTAATTCGCGGATTACCAATGGAAAGGTATACAGATGAAGAAGCCAGTATCATTTACTGGGGTCTCGGCCTTCATATGGGCACACCGGTATCGCAAAATGCTAATGGTGATCTTTTAGGTCACGTTAGGGATCAAGGTCTTAGCTTGGAAAATTCAAATGTACGCGGTTACCAAACAAAACTGCATCTTCCTTTTCACGCTGATGGATCTGACGTAGTTGGATTGTTAAGCCTGCGAAAAGGGAAATCCGGAGGTTACAGCAGCATTATAAGCTCGATGGCTGTTTATAATGAAATTTTGGAGAAGAACCCAGAATATTTAGGAATTCTCTGTCGTCCATTCAACTTTGATCGTCGTGGAGAGGAAGCGCCAGGAGAATCTCCAGTATTTACATCACCAATCTTTAGTTACTATGATGGAAAATTGAGCTGCCGATATGTCCGTTTATTTATCGAATCAGCACAAGCGAAAACAGGTATCCATCTGTCGAAGGTTGAAATTGAAGCATTAGATTTACTGGATACACTCCTTCATGATGAAAAGTTGCATTATAATATGCTGCTGGAGGAAGGCGATATGCAATTCGTTAATAATTATACGGTTCTTCACTCACGTACTCAATATGAAGACTATGAAGAACTGAATCGAAAACGTCATTTATTAAGATTGTGGCTCACGATGCCAAATGGCCGGGAAATTTCCCCCGATTTTGCGATGTTTATTGATGAGAATACGGGAAAACCGGGTCGCGGAGGTGTACCTCCTCGTAATAAAACAGCTGGCGGTATTGTTGAAACCTTAAAGTAATTGTGCATCAATAGTTCTGTTAAAACTAGTGGGAACACCTTTTCAGATTTCAGGAAAAGGTGTTCCTTATATAGTAAAAGTGAGAGAGTCATTCAGATTAATAGAATAATCAAATTAATAAAGGAGGATTATTTATGTCGATCATTTTAAATGAAAAAATCCAAGGGCGTTCTGCGTGGAAAGGTACTGATCTAGCAAAAGATGATTCATGGATTTATTATTTGTCTGAAAAAACGATTGCATCTCTTGATAAGGCCATATTACATGTTCAACAATTGGGGTTAAAAGCGCCTGATTTTCAAAAGCAGGATTTCCCGATTCCTGATCTTGCTGACGAAATCACTTACTTTGTTGATGAACTTGAGAATGGCAGAGGTTTTCTATTGATTCGTGGATTGCCGATGGAACGATATACGGAAGAAGAAGCGAGCATTATTTACTGGGGTCTCGGACTTCACTTGGGCTTACCAATAGTCCAAAGCAAAAACGGGGAGCTCCTAGGGCATATCAAAAACGTTGGTAAAGACTTTAATGATAATACAAAAGTTCGTGGTTACCAAACGAATGTACATCTTGACTATCACACAGATCTCGCTGATGTAGTCGGTTTACTTTGTCTTCAGAAAGCGAAATCTGGCGGTTTAAGCAGTATCGCAAGTGCGATGGCTATCTATAATGAAATTCTGGAAAAGCACCCAGAATACCTTGAAATTCTCTATCGTCCATTCGCCCATGATCTTCGCGGGGAAGAAGCAGAAGGTCAATCGCCAGTAGTTCAAACACCGATTTTTAGCTATTACGATGGTAAATTAAGCTGCAGATATATTCGCCAATATGTCCAATCAGCACAAACGAAAACAGGTGGCTATTTGTCGAAAGAGGAAATCGAAGTATTTGATTTTATCGATTCCCTCACTCATGATAAAAACTTTCATATTGATATGATGATGGAACCGGGTGATATGCAATTCGTTAATAATTATACCGTTTTTCATTCACGGACTCATTTTGAAGATTACGAAGAAGATGACAAGAAACGCCATCTATTAAGACTATGGCTCATGATGCCCAATGGTCGTAAAATTGCCCCAGATTTCGAGTTTTATATTGGAGGAGCACCTGTAACTAGATAAAAAGCTAGTGTTATTATTTTTACCATTTTCCCTTATATCGAGTAGTGTGGTGATTTTATTCAACGAGACAGGGTGAATAAAATCACCATTTTATGTTTTTTAATAATGAAGGAAATGTGATGGTGTCAACGGAGTTTATATAAAATTAATTGAAGTGAGGATGATGTTTCTTGGCAAATTTAGATTCGCAAGCAGAAAAATATTTACAGGTATTTAATCAGTTGCCTCCTATTAATAAAATGGATCCTATGAAAGTACGGGAAATGCTTTCAAATGCCCCACGTCCTGTTGTAAAATTGGATCCGCTTTCAAAGGTCGAGGATATTATGATCCCGATAAGCCAAAATGAAGAAATAAAATGCAGGGTATACATCCCTGAAGGAGAGGGTCCCTTCCCTCTATTTATATACTATCATGGTGGAGGATGGGTCTTGGGAGACATTGAATCGACGGATGCCAGTTGCCGAATGATCGCTAATAGAACGGATAGTATTGTTGTCTCCGTAAACTATCGTCTTGCTCCAGAGTATAAATTCCCGACTCCAGTGGAAGACGCATATGCTGCATTGATATGGGTTAATGAAAAAGGGACCACCTTTAACGGAGATGTTTCTAGGTTGGCAGTTGGAGGGGATAGCGTAGGTGGAAATCTAGCGACAGTGGTTACCATGATGGCAAGAGATAGAAAAGGTCCCAACATTACTGCACAGGTCTTGATCTATCCTCCTACAAACCTTCTATTCAATACGGAATCCCATCAAATATTTGCAAAAGGATTTGGTTTGGATCGCGAACAGCTGGTTTGGTTCCGTGATCACTATTTGAGGAATGAGGAGGACAGGTGTAATGTGTACGCTTCCCCCTTGGTTGCTAAAGATTTAAGTGGTCTTCCGCCAGCAATTGTGATTACTGCGGAAAATGATGTGCTTCGGGATGAAGGAAGGGCTTATGCTGAACTTCTGGAGAAATTTGGTGTAAACGTGGAATATGCATGTGAACCGGGTATGGTACACGGTTTTTTTGCACACATGGCTATTTTCTCTAAGAACATTGAATCAACTGTATCTAGGATCGATAAGTTCTTGAGTACCGCTAAATATACAGTAGGGACAGATTAAAATTAAACCATGCTAAATTAAACGAGCCTCACATTTTAGTGAGGCTTGTTATTAATATAACCCTTTTTATTTTTTTGTAATCTACTATTAAGGTATAATATTAATCTGGCATTTTAGTAATAAACTGTATTTCCAATACCTCCAGTTACTGAAATGACATCCCCAGTAATCGATGCCGCCAAAGGTGAGGCTAGAAAGGTAACGACATTGGCAATTTCCTCTGCTGTAATCAAGCGGCCGAGGGAATTTAGTGATTCTACCTGGCGTATAGCCTCCTCACTAGTGACACGGCCTCGAAACGTTTCCGTATCTACAATCCCTGGGTAAAGAGCATTAACGTTAATTCCATGCTTTCCTAATTCCAATGACGCGGATTTTGTCATATGGACAACAGATGCATTACGCGGACCGGAACTAAAATAATTACCGCCAATTCTGGCAGCCAGACCACTTATATTGATGATACGCCCCCAATTATTTTCAATCATATATGGTGCAACAGCTCGGATACAACGAAAATAGCCCATATACTTTTCTTCAAAATCTTTCAAAATAAGTTCATCTTTAATACTATGAAAATCCTCTGGCTCATGGCCGCCAACACGGGCTCCACTGTTGATTAAAATATCAATGCTTCCCATCGCTGCCGCTGATTTTTCAACTAAATTTAGGATAGAGTCAAGATCAGTGGTATCTGCCACGATCGGATAGATATTTCTTTTTGTTTCTTGGGCTAATTCCGCTGCAGTGATTTTTAGTGATGATTCGTTTCTAGAACAAATCGTACAATCTACACCTTCCAGAGCCAACTGGCGGGCAACGGCTTTACCAATCCCCCGGCTTCCTCCAATTATTAGCGCTTTTTTTCCAGATAACTTTAAGTCCATAATACTTCCTCCTGTTTCTATTTCATCACTCAAACAATGATTTTTTTGAATATTAACTCATTTCTATACTTGATTCTACCTATAAATAATAATTATATAAAATTAAAGATATTAATCTGTAATTAAGTTGTACTAATATACTGTATTAACGTTATTTTCTAATGTACATGGTAGTACTATTTCTTGTATATTAGTAATATTTACTTTCAAATTAAATATTTTAACTTTATTTCACTGAAAATTATGAATATAATTAACGTAATTACTATTAGTACTGTCACAATGTTATTTAATCGATTCTAGGTAAATAAAGGGGGGACATCATTTAATAAGTAATAATTGTCTGAAAAAGGGATTGCAATAAAAAAAAAGGAGAGTATCTATGCCGTCCATATTAAAGGAAAAAATTCAAGGACCAGTAGCTTGGAAAGGTATTGATCTAGCTAAAGATGATACATGGATTTATTATTTGTCAGAGCAAACAATTTCAGCTCTTGAGAATGCACTATTTCATGTAAAACAAAAGGGGTTAAAGGCACCTGATTTTAACAAGGACGACTTCCCAATTCCTGATCTTTCAAATGAAATCGCTTACTTCGTTGAAGAGTTGGAAAATGGAAGAGGTTTTCTACTCATTCGTGGATTACCAATGGATAGGTATACAGATGAAGAAGCGAGCATCATATATTGGGGCCTCGGAGTACATATGGGTTTCCCCGTGACGCAAAATGCAAAAGGTGATCTTTTAGGGCATGTCATTGACCAAGGTCTCGACATTAATGATTCAAATGTACGCGGTTACCAAACGAACGCACATCTTCCCTTTCATCCGGATGGATCTGACGTAGTCGGATTATTAAGTCTTCAAAAAGCTAAATCAGGTGGGTTCAGCAGTATCGTGAGTTCGATTGCTGTTTATAATGAAATTCTCGAGAGGTACCCAGAGTATCTTGGAATTCTCTATCGACCATACTTCTTAGATCGCCGCGGTGAGGAATCTCCTGGTGAATCTCCAGTATATTCATCACCAGTCTTTAGTTATTACAAAGGTAAACTAAGCTGCCGATATAATCGCGGATATGTCGAATCAGCCCAAGCTAAAACAGGTATCCATTTGTCAAAGGTTGAAATAGAAGCATATGACTTAATGGATTCTCTCCTTCATGATGAAAACATGCATATCGATATGATGTTGGAACCGGGTGATATGCAATTTGTAAATAATTATACCGTTCTTCATTCTCGTACTGTCTATGAAGATTACAAAGAACCGGAACGCAAACGTCATTTATTAAGATTGTGGCTTACGATGCCAAATGGAAGAGAAATCGCGCCCGATTTTGCTATGTTTATTGATGAGAAAACCGGTAAACCTGGGCGCGGTGGTATTCCCGTACGTGAAAAAACAGCTAGCGGTATTGCTGAAAAAATGAGTTATTGGTTTATGAATGATCGGGAGTGTAGTTGTGATAATAACCAAGTATGATTTCCTTTTATAAAACGTTTCGAAAAAATCACCAATTGTTTCATGTGAAGGGGAGATTATTAAATTGAAGACACCAAAATATTCTTGGATTATATTATTAATTCTAGTTGCTTCCGGTATGGTTAACCAAGTTGACAAAATTATCATTGGTTTGGTTTCCGTTCCTTTAATGAATGAGTTACATTTAAGTCCTTCACAATGGGGAGTGGTTGGAAGTTCCTTCTTTTGGTTCTTTACCTTTTCCTCTTTCATTATTGGAGGCATGGCCGATTCCAAAAACACGAAAAAAATGTTTACCTGGATCTCGTTTATATGGTTGGTGGTTCAATTTACCACACCTTTTATTTCCAGTTTGTCTTTGTTAGTGATGACAAGAATGATCTTGGGAGCAGGTGAAGGACCTGCCGTTGCTATATCAACTTCATTAATAGGAAAATGGTTCCCTAAACACAGACACGGAATAGGCTTTGGCGCTGTACTCTTTGGGGCAACAATTGGGCCTGCAATTGCTTCTCCATTATTAATCACCTTGATCAGTCGATATGGATGGAGATCTGCTTTTATAGCAATGGGAATTGTTGGACTCATTGTGCTGGTTTTATGGCTGATTTTCGGAAAAGAAAATCCAAAAGAAATAGGGTTGCCTACAATTGAGCAAGAGGATAAGGACTCAGTAATCCAATCAAAGGTTTCTTGGCGTCAATTTCTTCCGCACCTTTTTTCTAAAAATTTCATTTTTACTGTTTTATGTGCAGGTTGTGCCTATTGGTTATTGTCAGTTCAAGCCGTATGGTTTCCTGCTTACTTTACCAAAATTCAACATTTTGATGGAAAAACATTAAAACTGGCCGTGTCTTTACCGTTTCTTTTCGCTGCTATTTGCCAAATTGTATTTGCCTTGATTTCAGACCGGCTTTATCGCAAAACAGGAGATATTCGTAAAGCCCGAATAAATGTTGCTGGTATTACGATGGTGCTATCATCTATTTGTTTATATCTTGCCAATAGCATGAGCTCAAGTGCTATCTCCATAGTGTTCTTTATACTTGCTCCAGGTTTTGGAATTGTTATTCTTACACTCGCACCCGCGATGTTGATGGATTTCTTTTCAACTAAAAACATTGGAAAAGCACAAGGGACATACGTTGCTCTTTCAAGTTCAACAAGTATCATCGCACCGCTTGTTTTCGGGTATCTTATCCAATATGCAGGAACTGAGGCCATTGGGTATGGATATGGTTTTCAAGTAACTTCTTTGGTAATGTTTGTTTTCGGATTACTGTTTTGGACAATGGTACGTCCCGCGAAGCAGACTGACACTACGATAAAAGCAGAGGAACAAGTGATAATTTAACAAACATTTCTACATGAACCAGGAGGGAAAAAAATATGTGTAAAGATTTAAACGCCGTTACTGAAATTGATCGCTGTGTAGATTGTCATGATGAATTAGCCATTATGGAACGAAATCGCAGTAAGTGCTGGAATTGTCTGGATAAGATATCGGAGACTTACGCTGATGACCATGTTGAAGTGGAATGATACAACGGATTAAGCCTCTTTGCAAAATGACTACATGAATTGAGTTGTAAAAGGGCCTCCAATTCTGGAGGTCCTTAATTATTTTTTAGATCCTTGGTTTTTTTATATAAGTAATATTTACTTATAAATTAAAATGTTTAATTTTATTTAACTAATACTTATGAGTATAATCGATAACATAATAAAAATTCTAAAAATTAAGTTAATACGCAAGGAGTGACAATATTGGCTGGACAAGAAAAGATAATCACAGATTTTAATGAAGCGATTCAAGATATTCAAGATGGTGCGACCATCATTGTTGGTGGGTTTGGTTTATCGGGAATACCTGAGTATCTGATTCTGGCGTTACGGGAAAAGGGAACTAAAGACTTAACGATTGTAAGTAACAATTGTGGAGTGGATGATTGGGGTCTGGGTCTTCTTCTTGCCAATAAGCAGATTAAGAAAATGGTGGCAAGCTATGTGGGTGAGAACAAAATCTTTGAAAAACAATTTTTAAGTGGAGAATTGGAAGTAGAGCTTGTTCCCCAGGGTACTTTGGCAGAAAGAATTCGGGCAGGCGGAGCTGGGATCCCTGGATTCTATACGCCCACTGGCGTAGGTACCCCGATTGCAGAGGGCAAAGAACATCGATTATTTAATGGTAGACCGCATATTCTTGAAGAAGGAATTGTTGGGGATTTTGCCTTCGTAAAGGCATGGAAAGGTGACCCGTTAGGAAATCTTGTTTTCCGGAAGACGGCGCGAAATTTTAATCCACTCGCTGCAACGGCCGGCAGGATTACGATTGCCGAGGTGGAGCACATGGTTGAGGTGGGGTCTCTTGATCCGGATGAGATCCATACACCTGGGATCTATGTCCAAAGGATATTGGAAGGAAAGAATTATGTGAAAAGAATTGAACGCCGTACCGTCATGCGGACTTAATATACCTTTGAATAGTAACATATCAAAAAATTACTAGGCAATTTTTCAGGAGGATAAAAGGATGGATACCAGGACAAAAATCATTAATCGTGCGGTTCAAGAGATTCAAAATGGAATGAACGTAAATCTCGGAATTGGAATGCCAACCCTGATCGCTAACGAAATTCCGAGGGAATTTCATGTATTATTGCAATCAGAAAATGGGTTGCTTGGCATCGGGCCATATCCTGTTGAAGGGATGGAGGATCCTGATCTTATAAACGCTGGGAAAGAAACGGTTACAGCGGTGATCGGTGGATCTTTCTTTGATAGTGCGGAGTCCTTTGCCATGATTCGAGGAGGACACATCGACCTAGCCATCCTGGGCGGCATGGAGGTTTCCGAACAAGGTGACTTGGCAAACTGGATGATCCCTGGAAAAATGATCAAAGGTATGGGAGGAGCAATGGATCTTGTCCATGGAGCCAAAAGAATTGTGGTCATTATGGAGCACACAAATAAGTACAATGAATCCAAGATCAAAAAAAGCTGTACCCTTCCATTGACAGGTCAAAAGGTTGTACATCGCCTGATTACTGATTTGGCTGTGTTTGATTTTACACCCGTGGGAATGATTCTTCTAGAAACTCAAGAAGGTGTTACAATTGATGAAGTAATAGAGAAGACGGAGGCTTCGTTTACGATCAGCGTAAATCTGACTTCCGATAATGGGTATGTTCAAAAAGCTCCTATCACCACGTAAAAGGAATAAACTGCTAATCCCTGTTGGGGGTATAAATAGATTCGTAAAAAAGAGAAGCTTTTCGTTCACTTACGCGAAGTTGCTTCTCTTTTTTCTGTCTTAACTATTAAGTATTTCTGATTTTAGATAATGTATGTATTTGTGGGCAAAAGTAGATAAATGTTTATTCTCTGATCGAACTAACCCTAAAGAAATATTAACCGTGGGATGATTCATCAAATCAATTGGGATGATATCACCATTGATGACAGGGGGATAGTTTTTCATTACGAAATCAGGAGCAAATGTAATCGCCAAATTTTCACTTATGGCTTGAAGAACTCCATCCATATTATTTGAAGTAAATAGGATTTTCATAGGCTTATATTTGTTAAAGAAATCTTGAACAAAATACTGCATTAATTCACCTTTATATGTAACGAGAGTTTGATCAAGAATATCATTCGGTGATACGGTACCTAGAAACGCTACTGGAGAATGCTTAGAAACATATACTTTCTGCTTCCCTTCAATAAGAGCTTCAAAAGCAATTCCTTCCATGTTTATATTCAAGTCACTTGAATAAGTAATCAGTCCGAAATCAGTGTTATGCTGTCGAACATCTTCAATAACAGCAGATCCACTTTTATCGGCAATCTCTAAATTTACGTGAGGATGATCCTGTCTAAATCCGGCTATAGCTTTTACCAGAAATGTCATCAAGCCGGGTAAAGAAGATATTTTTAGTTCTCCTACTTCAGTGGAATTCAATAGGTTGGCTGCTTCTTTTATTTCCTCCAGTTTTTTCTGTACTTCGTAGGCAAGCTTTAATATGATTCTGCCTTCATCAGTTGGTACAGCTCCGTGTCCACGTGATCGTTTAAGAACTTTAATCCCTAGCTCCTTTTCAAAGTTAGTAATGGACTGGCTTATGGTTGATTGAGTCACATGAAGATTCTGTGCTGCTATAGATAGAGAACTATATTTTGCAACTTCAACAATATATAGTAATTGTTCAATGTTCATGGCTGTACCCCTTTTTTGAATATTAGTAATACTTACTTACACATTAAAATCTTTAATTTTATTTAATTATAATTTATAAGTATACTTAATATCAATAAGATTTTAAAATCTTTGAATATTCTTAATTTAGGGGGAAAATTAGAATGACAGTAAATCAATTGTTTGATTTAACAGGACAGACAGCCATCGTTACCGGAGGCGGCAGCGGGTTAGGGCGTGTAATGGCACTGGCGTTGGCAGAAGCCGGAGCAAACGTTGTAGTATGTTCGCGCCGTTTAGAGGTTTGTGAAGAAGTAGTGAAAGAAATCGAGGCGTTAAAAGGACAAGCACTTGCCCTAGCCTTGGATGTAACAAATCCTGAATCTGTTGTTCAAGGTGTGGAGAAAGCGGTTTCTCGTTTTGGGAAAATTGATATTTTAGTCAACAGCAGCGGAACGGTTTTTGAAACGCCTGCAGCGGAAATGCCTTTAGAACAATGGCAAGCTATGCTTGATACAAATGTAACAGGAACATTCTTAATGTGTCAGGCAGTTGGAAAACATATGATCAATAACGAATACGGGAAAATCATTAACATTTCTTCAAGTATAGGTTTTAAAGGTGTTGACCCAGAAGCAGTAGATTCTGTGGGATATACAACAAGTAAGGGTGCAGTTATGACTTTAACGAAGGATCTAGCAGTTAAGTGGGGCCGCCATGGAGTGTATGTAAATTCAATTGCTCCTGGAGTTTTCACTACTGGAATGAATAACCCAGACATACCGGGAACACTTGTACACAAAGCAGGACCTTTCATTGCTTCCCAAGTTCCAGTTAGAAGGTTAGGCAGTGACAATGATTTAGTAGGTGCTCTCCTTTACTTTGCTTCAGCAGCTTCTAATTATTGTACGGGACAAATTTTGGTCCTTGATGGGGGACTTGGGGCTAAGTAAATTTCATCCAAATAACTGTACTGTGTAAATTAATTATACCTAACTGCAAGTTAAAAATAACAATTTTACTTAGCTGAAAATTACAAATATACTGAAATTAATAAATTCGAAAAAGTTAATTAGCTGGCTAATGTAAGCGTTAACAGCGTGCGAATTTAAAAAACAAACATTGGAAGAGGGGATTTTAGTGAGTAACGTAAAAAATGTCCAACAAGCAGTAGCATATCATGCTGGTAATGTTAATGTAGATGAATTGCCTTGGGTTCCTTATTTCGGAGATGCGAAATTTAAATTGCTTAAAGCCAACCCTGTGACAGGACAGAATATTACCTTATTATATGTACCTGCGAAAATGCAGCTACCGGCCCATTTTCATCCTGGACAAGTTATTGTTTATACCGTACAAGGGTCTTGGAGATATCTCGAGGAGGATTGGATCTCCAAACCTGGCGACATGGTTTTTGAACCTGCCGGCTCCACACATACACCTACGGCTGTAGGGGATGAAGACGTTATTACCTTCAATATTGTGGAAGGAACATTAGACTATATCGGTGAAAATGGAGAAATTCTTGCACGAGATAATTGGGAATCATTCCTGAAAAGATACCTTGACTATTGCGAGGCTGAAGGAATTGAACCCGCTAATGTAACTGCGTTTTAATAAATAAATCTGTAATAAATAGAGAAGCCCGGTGTCTAAGTGACGAAGAGGCTTCTTTTTTTTATGCGCAACTCTTACTAATTCCAGGAAATTTGAAAAATTGATATTTTTCACTATTTTCACTATATGAATATTAGTAATACTTACTTATATATTAAAATCTTTAATTTTATTTAATTATTACTAATGAGTATAATCAATAACATAATAGTATTTATAAATTTTAGAATATTCCAAACGTTAGGGGACTAAAAAACATATGCCAACAGAAACAGTTTTGATTACAGGCGCTACTAAAGGGATCGGTTTGGAATTCGCAAAAGTTTTCGCAGTCCATCGATATAACTTGGTACTAGTTGCCAGAGATGTAACATTGTTGGAACAACAAGCCGAGAATTTAAAAAATAATTATGGAGTGCAAGTAAATACTTTTGCAGGTGACTTAAGCAGCCATGCAACAGTAGAGAGCTTGCATCGGCAATTGAAAAGCGAAGGAATCAACATCGATATTTTGATTAATAATGCCGGGGCTGGCGGATTAGGGTTAATGACGGAATTGGATATTAAAAAAGAATTGGAATATCTGCAGCTCAACATGATTTCGCTCACGTATTTAACCAAACTTATAGCGGATGAAATGGTAAAACGAAAACAAGGTAAAATTTTAAACGTGGCTTCAACAGCGGCCTTTCAGCCAACTCCAGGGATGTCGATGTATGGGGCGAGCAAATCGTACGTCTTAACCTTTTCAGAAGCGATTGCGGAAGAACTAAAAGGAACCGGAGTTCAAGTTAGTGTATTATGTCCCCCTTCAACCAAAACGCCGCTCACGGAAGGCCTGGCCGCAACAGGAACAAAAATTTTTATTAAGAACTTGATGGAACCAGAAGCAGTTGCCAAGTGCGGCTTTGAAGGGTTAATGAAGAAAAAAACGGTGATCATCCCAGGCTTTAAAAATAAACTCATGGCAAAATCTGTGGGACTGCTGCCAAGGAAGTGGGTAACCATCTATACCCGAAAGATGATCGAGCAAAAAGTGTAAATAGCCAATAAATTCCCATCCTTAAAGGGTGGGAGTTTTTACAGCTAACTTCGATTTTGATTAAAAATGAGCAATCGCTCGCTCAATTACTAATGGGCGAAATAGGAAGCACAAAATAAATTGCTGAGGGGACTTATATTTGGTTTAAACCGAAATTGAGTATGGAACCCACAAATCGTTTAGCACGGGTGCGTTAATAATATTACATCAGAAGGGGATACGAAAAAATGAACATTTTAGTATTGATGAAACAAACGTTTGATCCGGAGGAAAAAATTGCGTTCCATTTCGGCACCGTTAGTGAAGAAGGGGTAAACTTCATCATCAATCCTTACGATGAATATGCGATTGAAGAAGCTCTTCAATTGCGAGCTATACATGGTGGAGAGGTAACAGTTATCACGGTAGGACCGGAACGTGCAGAGAATGGGCTGCGAACGGCGCTTGCGATGGGTGCGGATAAAGCGATTATGGTTAATAGTGAAAATTTAAATCTTGATGAATACAGTACAGTCAAAATTCTTGAGGCCGTTATTAAAAATCGTGAATTTGACATCATATTAGCTGGTAATGTGGGAGTGGATTATGGCGGTGGACAAATTGGTTCGCGCCTTGCAGAGGAACTCAATATTCCACAAGTGACGTCGATCACAAAGCTGGAAATTGTCGGGAATGAAGCGGTGATCGAGCGTGACGTTGAAGGAGATAAAGAGGTTGTTTGGGTATCTCTTCCAGTATTGGTTACAGCCCAACAGGGACTAAATGAGCCGCGATATCCTTCCTTGCCCGGTATCATGAAAGCGAAGAAAAAGCCAATTGAGCGAATAGAGATTGATGATTTAAATATCCATGACATCCTTGAAGTAAAGACAATAACTACCAAGACATTTTTTCCGCCGAAAAAAGGAACAGGACGTATCCTGGAGGGGGATATCGAAGCTCAAGTTTCTGAACTGGCTGTACTTCTTCGCAGTGTAGCGAAGGTAAACTAACACACAGGAGGACGAACTAACATGAGAAAAGTACTGGTGGTGACGGAAGCTAAGTCTGGGAACCTAAGAGGTGTTTCGCTGGAGTCCCTGACAGCTGCGCAGCGCATTGCGGAAGGCGGAGAAATTATAGCTGTGGCTTTCGGCAATAATGCAGCTCATTATGCAAATGTTTTAGGGAAACATGGAGCAAATAAAGTATATATTGTGGGCAACGAAGAACTCGATGTGTATACAACGGATGCATATTCTCAAAGCTTGAGACAGGTATTTGATGAAGTGGAACCAGATGCTATTTTAATGCCGCATACGGCAATTGGGAGAGATCTTGCGCCGCGCATTGCAGCCTGTTTGGGGCTGGGACTTGTATCTGACGTCATTGATGTTCAGGTAGAGGATGGTGACGTTATTTTTACACGTCCTGTTTTTTCCGGAAAAGCGTTTGAGAAAAAGAAAGTAGTATCTGGCATCCCATTCGCAACAGTGCGTCCAAATAATATCCCGGTCGCAGAAATCAGCGGAACGATTGAGATTGTGCATTTTTATGCTGAGATCAAAGACTTACGGACGATTGTTAAGGAAGTAATACGTAAAACAACTGGCGGTGTAGATTTATCAGAAGCTAAAGTTGTTATCTCTGGCGGACGCGGGGTTAGATCCCCTGAAGGTTTCAAGCAACTTCAGGAATTGGCGGATGTCCTGGGGGGAGCAGTCGGTGCTTCCCGGGGTGCATGTGATGCTGATTACTGTGACTATTCCCTGCAAATTGGACAGACTGGAAAGGTTGTAACCCCTGATTTGTATATTGCCTGTGGAATTTCTGGTGCCATTCAGCATTTAGCCGGGATGTCTAACTCAAAACTGATCGTGGCGATTAACAAAGATCCGGAAGCCCCAATTTTTAAAATAGCGGACTACGGTATTGTGGGTGATTTGTTTGAAGTGGTTCCTCTACTAGCGGAAGAATTCAAAAAAGTACTAGTAAACTCTTAAAATCAATGGGTTTAGTTAACAGGGCATTACTCTTGTAAAGGAAATTTCTTCTCAATAACAATCTGCATGAATGGATCCATTGATGGGCAACCCTTCTATAAAATTACTATTGGAAAGGAACATGTACATGTTTAAAAAGGTTCTTATCGCTAATCGAGGAGAAATTGCTGTTCGTGTAATTAGGGCGTGCAAGGAAATGGGGATATCCACGGTTGCAGTTTATTCTGAGGCAGACCGTGAAGCCCTGCATGTGCAAATGGCTGACGAAGCATATTGTATTGGACCCACTGCATCCACGCGAAGCTATTTGAATATTGCAAATATAATTTGCGTTGCTCAATCTACGAATGCGGATGCGATCCACCCTGGTTATGGTTTTCTGGCGGAAAATGGTACCTTTGCTGAAATTTGCTGGGATTACAACATTTCATTTATTGGGCCAGATGCAGACGCCATTAATAAAATGGGGGATAAAGCGGTCGCGAGAGAAACCATGAAAAGTGTAGGCGTGCCTACCGTTCCTGGAACAGATGGTCTAATTGAAGATCTTGAAGAAGCTATTATGATAGCGAAGGAAATTGGATTCCCGGTCATTGTTAAAGCAACAGCTGGCGGTGGAGGAAAGGGAATGAGAGTTGCAGAGGATGAGGAGGAATTACGCAAAGCCATCCGTCAAGCACAGAAAGAAGCTGAAACGGCATTTGGAAACGCGGGTGTGTATCTCGAGAAATACATTGAGGGACCCCGTCATGTGGAAATTCAAATCATGGGAGATATGCTTGGAAATATCGTTTATTTAGGTGAACGAGACTGTTCCATCCAAAGACGACATCAAAAACTGGTTGAAGAAGCTCCGTCACCAGCCCTTGAGCAAGAGATTCGTGAACAGATGGGTTGTGCAGCAATCGCGGCTGCAAAGGCTGTCCATTATCATGGCGCGGGTACTGTTGAGTTCCTCTTAGATAAAAACGGCCATTTCTATTTCATGGAAATGAATACCCGTATTCAGGTAGAACACCCTGTTACAGAAATGATTACTGGTATTGACTTAATAAAAGAACAAATTTCAGTAGCGGCAGGATATCCGCTTTCCTTCAACCAAAGTGATATAAAAATAAATGGGTGGGCGATTGAATGCCGTATAAATGCAGAAAATCCGGCAAAGAATTTTATGCCTTCACCAGGAAAAGTCGAAATGTATCATCCTCCAGGGGGGTATGGTGTACGAGTGGATAGTGCTGTCTATCCTGGTTATGAAATTTCACCTTTTTATGATTCGATGGCAGCAAAAGTGATCGTTTGGGGAAAAGATCGTGATGAAGCGATTGAGCGAATGAAAAGGGCGCTCGATGAATTTGTCATAAGTGGAATTAAAACGACGATCCCGTTCCACCAGAAATTACTAGAACATGAATCCTTTGTTAAGGGTCAGTTTAATACAAAGTTCCTTGAAACGAATCCATTGAAGTTAGAGGTATGATTCTTTATTACCGATTATGAAGGAGAGAGAAAATGTTTAAAATCCAAGAAATCAGAGAAATGATTAAACTAGTTGATGCTTCTTCTATAGAGGTTTTGGAAATAGAAGAAGGTAATTCTAAAATTTTGATTAGTAGAAAGTTGGGGGCAGCAGCAGTCGTTCCCCAGGAGATTAACACTGCTAAGAGTCAGGCAAATGAGGTTGCTATTGAGAATACAGCCGTATTACCAACTACCACGGTTAAGGAGATATCAGAAGGACATGTTCAAGCAGCTGTAACGAGAGATAATCTAGAGGAGGTGCATAATACACAAAAAAATGAGGAAATCAATAACCTTTCAAAAATTGTCTCTCCAATGGTAGGCATATTTTACAGAGCACCAGGAGAGGATGCCGCACCATTTGTTAAAATTGGTGAAAAAGTTGAGAAATCAACAATTGTCTGCATTTTAGAAGCTATGAAATTGTTTAATGAAATTGAAGCAGAAATGGATGGAGAAATCGTTGAAGTACTAGTTGAAAATGGTCAGCTCGTAGAATACGGCCAACCTCTTTTCTTGGTGAAGCAGACATCATAACATATTTCGAGCAGAGAGGAAGTGGAGATTTCCAATGAGCACAGTTTATGAGAAGATTTATGATCTATGGGATCGGAAAAGTAAAATCGTGCTTGGCGGCGGTGACAAGCGAATTGATACACAGCATAATCGCGGGAAGCTTACTGCAAGGGAACGAATTGATCTATTGCTGGACAATGACTCCTTTGTGGAATTAAATTCATTCATCAAGCACCGAGCAACCAACTTCGGCATGGATAAAATGGAAAGCCCGGGGGAAGGTGTTGTGACGGGTTACGGTAAAATTAATGGGCGTCTTGTATACGTATTTGCCCAGGATTTTACTGTTTTTGGCGGAGCACTAGGAGAGATGCATGCAACTAAAATTTGCAAAATTATGGATTTAGCTGCAAAAAATGGAGCACCCATTATTGGATTAAATGACTCAGGCGGTGCCAGGATACAAGAAGGCGTCGTTTCTTTAGACGGATACGGTCAAATTTTTTATCGAAATGCCATCTACTCTGGTGTAATCCCGCAAATATCGGTGATCATGGGTCCTTGTGCTGGTGGGGCAGTCTATTCTCCAGCCATAACTGATTTTGTGTTTATGGTGGAAAATACCAGTCAAATGTTTATTACAGGTCCAAAGGTCATTGAAACGGTTACCGGCGAGAAAATTTCTGCAGAGAATCTGGGCGGTGCAAAGGTTCATTCCTCCATTAGTGGCTGTGCACATTTTACCGGTGATTCTGAACAGGGGGTCTTAGAGGAAGTACGAAGATTAATTTCCTTTCTGCCTCAAAATAATATGGAAACTCCTCAGGCTCTTTCACATTGTGAAGACAGTGATTGGCGCGAAGATTTGCTTAACCTGGTACCTCTCAATGGAACCAAGGTATATGACATTCGGAAGGTGTTAGAACAAGTTCTAGATCACGGTGATTTCATGGAGGTTCATAAGGACTATGCGAGAAATACCGTGGTTGGATTTGGACAAATAGACGGAAAAAGTGTGGGGATTGTTGCTAATCAGCCTAAAGTAATGGCCGGCGGTCTGGATATTAATTCTTCGGATAAGACTTCCAGATTCATTCGATTCTGTGACTCTTTTAACATCCCCATCATAACCTTTGAGGATGTTACAGGTTTTTTCCCGGGGTAAATCAAGAGCACGGAGGAATCATTCGTCATGGTGCAAAAATTCTCTATGCCTATTCAGAAGCAACTGTTCCAAAAATTACTGTCATATTAAGAAAAGCATTTGGCGGGGCCTATGTCGCTATGAATTCAAAAGCAATTGGTGCGGATATCGTATTTGCTTGGCCTAATGCGGAAATTGCCGTTATGGGTCCTGAGGGAGCAGCAAATATTATCTTTGCAAAAGAAATTAACCTAAGCAGTGATCCGGCGTCGACTCGTTCGGAAAAAATTGAGGAATACCGAAATCTGTTTGCCAATCCTTATGTTGCAGCCTCTCATGGAATGGTGGATGACGTAATCGATCCGAGGGATACAAGGAAAGTTCTGAAACAGTCTTTAGAGATGCTTAGAACAAAAAAAGAAGTAAGACCGAAAAAAAAGCATGGAAATATTCCGTTGTAAGTTCAATTAAAAATAGTACTAGTAAACTCTCAATCTGAGATATTTTAATTTATCAATTAAATATGGTAAAGGGGTGGAGTTATGAGTAATCTCATGGCAAGTGAATACGAAAATTTTATCGAAATGGTACCTGAAGAATATCAACAGATGTATAGACGATTAAAAAGCGTAACTCAAGTGTTAATGAAGGATGCCGAACCAGAGGTCGGGCCAACTCCGAAAGAAGTAATTTGGACTAGGAATAAAACCATACTATATCGCTATATTTCAGAAGAACCGAAAAAGCATAAAACTCCGCTTCTCTTGATTTATGCACTGATTAATAAGCCCTATATCATGGATTTAACAAAGGGTGGCAGTTTAGTTGAATATCTGGTAAATCGAGGATTTGACGTCTATCTCCTTGAATGGGGTACACCGGGCATTGAAGATAAAAATATGAAATTAGACGATTATATTATGGACTACATCCCACGAGCGGTACGTAAAGTCTTACGAAAATCAAATGCGGATGCAGTCTCCATACTGGGATATTGCATGGGCGGTACAATTACTTCAATATTTGCTACTCTGCACCCTGAATTGCCAATTCGTAACCTTATCTTTATGACTACTCCGTTTGATTTTGAAGATACAGGCATATATGGTGCTATGCTGGATGAGCAACATTTTGATATTGATAAATTGGTCCAAACGCTCGGAAATATTCCACCTGAAATGATTGACTTTGGAAACAAATTACTAAAACCCATGGCAAACATTTATGGCCCTTATGTTAGTCTTTTTGATCGTGCTGAGAATGAAAGTTTTGTAACGAGCTTTAAACTTTTGCAAAAATGGTTAAACGACGGCGTTCCATTTCCGGGTGAATCCTATCGTCAGTGGATTCGCGAATTTTATCAAAAAAACAAGCTGATTAAAGGGGAACTAGTTATTCGTGGACGTCAGGTGAAACTTGAGGTAATCACTGCTAATGTCCTCAACTTATCGGGTGAAATTGACAACATTGCTCCACCGCATCAAGTAGAAGCATTAATGAATCGCATATCCAGTAAAGACAAACAATATATAAACTTACCGGTTGGGCATACGTCTATTGCTTTTGGGAGTAAAGCTTCAAAAATAACTTATCCCACGATTGGTGATTGGTTAGAAGAGAGATCAAACTAACCGTAAATACTGTCAAATGAGAAGATCTGTATTTACAAATTGAAGTAGTTGTGAAAAGCTAAAATCTATTTGTTTAGAAGAATAATATTGAAACCAATCACAGACCTCGGCACTAATGTTGCTACTGCTAAACATAACAGGAGGTCTGTAAGGGTTTTTAATTTTACTAGACTTGCCAGAATTTGAAGTTGTCACCCCATGTAATAACAATACAAAAGAAGGTTTAAGTATAGGTGGGAATTAGGTTGAATTTTTTATACTACATTGTTAATCTATCAATATTTTGCCTTTTTGTAATTTTGCCTCTCGTTATCCGTTCATTTATTAATCATAAGCCAATTAATAAAGTTCGACTTTGGGTCAGTATTTATGCCGGAATGTTTACAATCATCCTTGTATTCCTATCTATAAAGCAACAAGGGTATGCTTATGATCTTCGATATGCGACAGTTATGCTTGTTTTTGCCTATCTTGGACCAAATGCGGGAATAATTACCGGGGGAATTGCATTGCTGGCAAGACTATTTGTAGGTGGTCAGTGGCTCCAAGCCATTATTGGATTTACAATTGTCATGGCTAGTTTTTCTGTTTCACATATATTTATTTCTCGATTTACACCAATAAAAAAAGTTGTCCATCTATTTATTACTTTTGTGTGTATGTATGTTTTATATGTATCCATCTTTCACATTATTAATGATAATCTACTCTTTCATCTTCAATATTTACTTTTTATGGTAGTAGGAGTAGTAATTGGTGCCTTACTAATTGAGTCGTATGTCAAGTTGCATCGATTAAACTACCAATTATCATTTATGTATAAGAAAGCAGAGGAAAGTGAATCAAACTATCGACTGATCGCCGAGAATACAGTAGACCTAATATCGGTAATGGATAAAGAATATTTTTTTCGTTACATCTCTCCTTCACATAAATATATTTTAGGTTACGAAGAAAATGACCTAACAGGTGTCGAATTCTCTGCTTTAATTCATCCTGATGATGTTTGTACGTTAAAAAATAGATGGGATGGGATGTTTGAAAATAAACAATCACAGTTGATTGAATTCCGTTTACAACACAAAAATGGGGATTGGATTGAAGTAGAATCCCGTTTTATACCTGTAAAGGGGGATGACGATTCCATTGAACATTTTGTCAAGATTAGCCGAGATATTTCTGAACGTAAAAAATCAGAAGAAATTCTTTTGCAATCTGAAAAGCTATCCGTTGTCGGTGAATTAGCAGCGGGAGTTGCACATGAAATAAGAAATCCACTTACAACCATAAAGGGGTTTGTTCAACTTTATAAGAATGAAAATAAATCTACTAAGTATACTGAATTGCTCTTAGGTGAACTGGATAGAATTGAAACGATTACGAGCGAACTTCTTTCTTTGGGAAAACCACAGGCTGTTCAACTAATCCGTATGAATGTAAAAGAACTAATAGAAAATACGCTTGATATACTTTCTCCTCAGTTCATTTTGAACGATATTCAATTTCATCTGATTGTTGAAGAATCTCCTATTTATATAACTTGTGAGAAGAACCAAATAAAGCAGGTATTTATTAATGTAATTAAGAACGCTATAGAAGCAATGGAAGTAGGAGGTGAAATTTTCATCAATTTAAGAAATGGCCTAGATGGCGTGTGTATTATTTCATTTCAAGATCAGGGATGCGGTATACCTGAAGAGCTGCTTCCTCGGTTAGGTGAGCCATTTTACACTTTAAAAGAAAAGGGAACCGGACTCGGATTAATGATTTGTCATAAAATTATTAAACAGCACAATGGCAGTATTACCTATGCAAGTAAAGTGAACGAAGGAACTTTAATTGAGATTACATTACCATCGGCTAGTTAAATATGTCCTTATAGGAGGAATTGAAATGACTTTAGTTAATATCAAAAAAAATGGTTTATTTATAGACCAATTATGGAATCAATCGATTCAAATGATAGATGATTGGGACGAAGGAGAGTATTTTCGAGAGGAAGTTCTTTTGCAATCTTCAATACAATTGGCTGAAAGTGTGAAACAAAATCAAAAAAATGTAAACGAACTCATAAATCAAATTACAAAAGAACTCTTTGAATGGGAAGAAATGTCTCGAGAACAACTTTTGACATCAACTACAGGCTTGCACAATTTATTCCTTTTAAATTCATTTGAGGAAATTAATAATCAAGTGGATCATATTAAAAATTTATCATCAGAGCTTCTTACAAGTCCTTTAAATAATCTATTAAAAGGTGATTATTCCGATACAATTATAAACAAACTAGATAAATATATTGAACAAAGACGAAATTATCGAAATTTGTATGTGAAAAATATAAAAGAAACATTTTCTATTATCCAAAAAAATCAGAGAACATTCCGTAACTTCTTAACAAATCCATTTAAGAATGTATTCTTTCCCTTAAATAAATATATGGTGCTCTCAAACGAATAAATGAATAAAAAAGTAGTAAGAGAGGTGAAATTATGTGGGTATGTAAAACACACATGAAAGAAGCACTGCCATTGTTAGATGCTCCGCATGCTAGCAAAGCATCGTATCAAATTAAGTGTTCCCTTTGTGAAAATTTTGCGATTGCAAAAATTTATTATAATTACCAAACTTACCATTTTTTAAGACAATCCATATATTCTTTGTCAAAAACTTCCTCGCAAAAATCAGGTTAAAAATACAAAAATAAATGATTACTGAATTATAGATTAGAAGGAAGTGTCTTTAAACTGTGACCATTGATAGTAAAATTACAGAATCTAAAATGTTTGAGGATTTTTCTACACAACTTTTCAACAGTGGAAGGAAGAGGAAGAGAAAACCTTAAAAGGTGCTAGTTTTGAAGAAAATCTAGTTACCGATACTTATGAAGGAATTCGTCTTCAACCTTTGTATCTTCTTGAGGATATTGAAAAATATCCTTTTTTATCTACATTGCCAGGAGATTTCCCCTATTTACGTGGAACAGATGAAATGGGTAATCAGCATGAACCTTGGAAAGTGTGTCAGGAATTACCCTATTCGGATCCAGAAGAGTTTAATCAAGCTGTACGAAATGATTTAGAACATGGTAATTTATTAGTCCTTGCAATTGAAGCAGCAAGGGCCAGAGCAAATCTTGGTGAGATTTCCGATGCATATGAAAAAGTTGTTGGGCGTCACAAAGCAAATTCTCGCTCGGTCATTGGAGTATATAGTACCGAATATGCTATTAAGCAAGAAATCAATGACGTACGACAACAAACTCATGATTTTGAAGCGAGGGAAGGACGCCGACCTAGAATTATGGTTGCTAAGCTGGGACAGGATGGTCTCTGAAACCAGCTTTTAAAGAGAATGGGACAGTGACAGCTGGAAATGCTTCGTCATTAAATGAAGCATTTCCAGCTCAAGTGTTGGCAGTAAATAAGGAATTAGGTTTGCCAGAGGAGATTATTAATGTTAATAGAGGAGCGATAGCATTAGGTCACCCAATCGGATGTTCAGGTGCTCGGATTGTAGTTACCTCTTTTTGAATTAAATAAACTTATTGTACTTTATTAAGGTTAAGGTAAATACTAAGAAAAAATAGTTTTTTGGTTAACACACATTTTTGAAAGTACAAGTTGTTAGGCAATAGTCTAGCGAATATGATGTGGTGAGCATTAAAAAGTAAAGGAATGAGGAGAGGTCATTTTGTATGCAGTTCAAAATAATATGCTAAGGTTCCCATTTTCCAACACAGTTGAGGATTAGTACCGATATAGCAGGAAGACCGCTGGTAAGGGGGGTACTTACCATTGATTTAGTCTCTGGCAACACAGTAAGGGGTACAGCCAATTTTCGAGGCAGTCCGATTGTTATCAATGGATATTGGGATGAAAATACCAAACAACTAAGGTTTGATTCACCGTTTGCATCGTTTTCTGGTCAATTACAAATATTTGATGATGCAACCATCAGAGTTCGTCATTTCATGTTAAGTAGACAGTTGGTCATGAAGACACCTTCTTTCCAGGCAGGTCAGTATGGAACTTGGATTGCAACTACTAATAGAGAACTTACTGGACCACCGAAATACACAGGCAGTCTTCCTCCGGTTGGTGCCTTTTTATCATCAGATTTGCTAATGCAAGCTCGAAAACTTTTCAGCAATTTTTAGGTAACTCTTTTTCGAAACCGAATCAGAGCTTATAAGATAAATAATTTTAAACAATAATGTGAGGCTATCCCGTAGTAATCCTTTGGAACTATAAGATAGTTTTTTTAGTTATTACATAAAAAAAACGACGTTTAATTAGATATTAACAACTCATGGTAACGAACGCAAAGCTAATATATGAATGAAATCATATAAGTGGGATGCTTATGCCGTTTCTTAAAAGTGATCATTGGTGCCATGCTTGGTGCCCAAATTTTAAAATTATAAATCACAAGAAAACACTAGGAAGCAAGAAAGCCTGATTTATCAGTACTAGAGGGTACATCAAGCTACTAGGAAAACAGGTGCAAGCAAACTTCAAAACTGCTTCAGACCTGCGTGCCAGGTCTGGTGGGTTCGATTCCCACGCAGTCACGCCAGACATATATTAATTTAACTGTACCGGAAATATTTACTATACGGTTTTTGTGTTTCCAATAGTTTGGTCCAATAAATAATGAGCAACTTTAAATATGGTATAATTATATTCCTTGGCAGGGGCAACAAAAAAAGAAGCATAAGTCACCCTACATGACACATGCTTCTTTTTTATTTAATTCTAATTCCAACTTTACGGATAGGAATTATAGGTTTATAATGAAGTTAATCAAATAAACGAATTTAAAAGTGGTTGTATTCAAGAGAAAGTTTTTGTAAAACAAAAGGAGTGTTTCTGATGAGAAATAATGATGAAAAAAAGAGACAAAAACTTATCAATAAATTAATTTTTTTAAACGTATATAACAAAGAAGATCATAAGCTTTATGAGTTGCCACTAACGAAATTAGAATATGAGTATAGAAGATTTAAATTACAAAACCATCCGCATGGTGAGTTTGGGTCTATTCAGTGGGTATAAAATAGGCATGATTCCAGCGTAGATGACTCAAAGCGCAAGTGGCTGAATTCCTCCACTTGCGCTTTTTCTTACTTTAATATTCTCCTTTAATCACAAAATACGAGCCCCGAATGGTTCCAGCTAGTTTAGACTTCTGCCTGGCAAACTTAAACTTCCCTTCTAACTCCTTTGGTATGTCCATCCCCTCAGAAAGCTTAAAACCAACGGCCCGCTTTGGCTTGGGGTCATCAACCGTATACATGACGTTGATCGAAAGGCCGTCTTCATAAAAGACGTAGGCCATTTTGATATTTTCCACTTGAAAACGCGACGTTTCTAAAGGTTTGGCTGCAAACTCTATGTCACGTTCTTCTTTCAAAATTCGGTTCACATAATCAAGGGTCTCCTGGCTTTCACTGGCAGGTACAACCGTAAATTCATGTTTGTATTTGTTCATAAAGTATCGGGCTTCATTAGCACGTAAACCAGCAAGCGCTTCTACTACAGGTGAAGATTCTAATCCAACGGTAGACACATTTTTAAAATCAACGATATAAGACATTTACATCTCCCTTTTCTCTCTTAAATTTCAAGTTGTTTCTTTTGGGAATACAAATTTTAGTCAATTATAGAACCATGCATATAGACAACCTTCAAATTAATCGCCTATCTACTCTATATTATATCAAAAATGATTCAAGAGAAAATTTTGATTGTTAAAAGATGTTTGCGAAGGCTAGTCTTAACAAACACCTGTTTAATATTCGGCGTAATTATACCAAACCCTTCATTTCAGCAATTGAACCATACCAAATAATAGTTGAACACAAGATTTTTCAGGTAGGACCAGTGGCACTGTCACCTAAAGCTTTTGTTTCAATGAAGATTTAAGGAAACGTCTCCTAAATATTACAAATATGTGATAACGTAGGTTATTTTTTTAATTTTAAGTAATAGTCTAGTAGAATTAAAACATAATAATTAATACAACCAGTTTATAAGTTTCTTACCACTAGAGACATAATTATTTACTACTTAATTTACTTGAACAGGGAGGAGAAAAATGTATGGATGCTAAAGAAAATGCTAATGTTGGTAAGTGCCCGTTTCACGGCGGGGCTACTAGTAACAATTCTATGGGTACGTCAAATCGAGACTGGTGGCCTAACCAGTTGAACTTGAACATTCTCCATCAGCATGACAGAAAATCAAACCCTATGGGGGAAGACTTTGATTATACAGAGGAATTTAAAAAGTTAGATTACTATGCTCTTAAACAGGATCTTCGCGATTTAATGACCAACAGTCAAGATTGGTGGCCAGCAGACTATGGGCATTATGGCCCATTCTTTATCCGTATGGCTTGGCACTCTGCAGGTACATATCGTACAGGTGATGGCCGTGGTGGCGGTGGTACTGGCACACAGCGTTTTGCTCCACTTAACAGTTGGCCTGATAACGGTAACCTTGATAAAGCTCGTCGACTACTTTGGCCGATTAAGCAAAAGTATGGCAACAAGATTTCTTGGGCTGACTTATTTATTCTTACAGGGAATGTCGCGATTGAATCAATGGGTGGAAAGACATTTGGTTTTGGTGGAGGACGAGCAGATGTTTGGCATCCGGAGGAAGACACCTATTGGGGAACTGAAACGGAATGGTTAGGTGATAAGCGGTACACAGGTGATCGTGAACTTGAGAACCCACTTGCTGCGGTTCAGATGGGGCTTATCTACGTTAACCCGGAAGGTCCAAACGGTAATCCGGATCCGCTTGCAAGTGGTCGTGACATACGCGAAACCTTTGCACGTATGGGAATGAACGATGAAGAAACAGTAGCTTTAATAGCCGGCGGCCATACTTTTGGTAAGGCACATGGTGCAGGAGATGCTGCTCAGATTGGTCCAGAACCGGAAGCTGCTCCACTTGAAGCAATGGGCTTAGGTTGGTTAAGCACACATGGCAGTGGTAAAGGTCATGATACTATCACCAGCGGTATTGAAGGTGCTTGGACTGCTAATCCAACAAAATGGGATAATGGTTATTTTGATCTATTGTTTGGGTATCAATGGTGGCTTACAAAGAGTCCTGCAGGTGCCTATCAGTGGCTTGCTGTAAATCCTGATGAGAAGGATCTTGCACCTGATGCAGAAGATCCATCCGTTCGTGTTCCGACTATGATGACTACCGCTGATATGGCATTGCGTTATGATCCAGATTACGAAAAGATATCTCGTCGTTTCCATGAGAATCCAGAAGAGTTTGCTGAGGCATTCGCTCGTGCATGGTTTAAACTAACACACCGTGACATGGGGCCTCGTTCTAGGTATCTAGGCCCGGAAGTTCCAGAAGAAGTACTTATCTGGCAAGATCCTGTACCAGCTGTTGAGTATGAATTAACAGATGCGGAAGTTAAAAAGATCAAAGTTATGATCCTGGACTCAGGACTTACGATCAACGAACTAGTATCAACTGCATGGGCTTCAGCAAGTACCTACCGCGGCTCAGATATGCGTGGCGGTGCGAATGGTGCTCGTATCCGACTTGCTCCACAGAAGGATTGGGAAGTAAATCAGCCTGAACAACTTACAAAAGTACTTACTGTACTAGAAAGCATTCAAAGTCATCTCGGAAAGAAAGTGAGCATGGCTGACTTGATTGTCCTTGGTGGTAGTGTCGCAATAGAAAAAGCTGCAAAAGATGCAGGCTTTGATGTGTCTGTACCTTTCGCTCCAGGACGTGGTGATGCAACCCAAGAGCAAACTGACTTAGAAAGCTTTGCAGTGCTAGAACCTATCGCTGATGGTTTCCGCAACTATCAGAAGGAACAGTATCGAGTAAGTTCGGCAGAGCTGCTAATTGACAAGGCACAACTGCTAGGTCTTTCTGCACCAGAAATGACTGTACTTATTGGCGGTATGCGTGTTCTAGGGACTAACTTCGGTGGTACAAAACACGGAGTTTTCACTGAGCGTGTAGGCACACTTACTAACGACTTTTTTACTAACTTACTTGATATGGGAATAGCGTGGACGCCTGTTGGCGGTGACGTATTTGAAGGACGTGATCGCAAGACAGGGGTAGTAGTACGTACAGCAACTAGTGTTGATCTAGTGTTTGGTTCAAACTCCGTTCTACGTGCCATAGCAGAAGTTTATGCTCAAGATGATAACAAAGAGAAGTTTGTGCGTGATTTTATAGCTACCTGGGTCAAGGTTATGAATGCTGATCGCTTCGACCTTCGGTTGAAGAAAGCCCAACTATTAGGCTTTTCAAAGTAACAAAGCCCGGGACTTCACTTAAAGATAGCAGAAGGAAAGGTAAATAAAGAAATGGAAGATATAAAAAAATCAAATTAGAGTAAAATAGTAACAGGCTCAATCCTTTTAAGACAAAGGGAGGGGCCTGTTTTTTTGAAGGACGGAGACATTATTGAATGTGGAAATCACGAAGAACTACTTTCGAATAATGGATTCATCGGTGGGGGAGCAGGTAAAGCGCCCGAGCTGATAAATAGACGGAAAAACTCCGCTTAACTAGTAATTATTATTAAAAAAAGCTAATATAGACGGAGAGATTCCGCCTATTGACTCAAAAAATTCAAAAATGGGAGATTTTGCTTTGCATAACCGGATAACCTCCGCTTATATACCCCGAAACGAGCTCCAATCTTCATATAACCGGAAAATCTTCGCTTATTTTACTTTTGCTGTTAATCGATTAATAACAAGACATCGTATTTAAAAAGGAAAAAAATCAGAAACCTAGGAGGTATAACTATGTCAAAAACAAATCAATTAATTGTCCCACATTTATGGTATGACAAGGAGGCAAAAGAAGCAGCCGAGTTTTATTCTTCCATATTTCCAGACTCAAAAATCACGGGTGTAACTACAATCCACAATACACCCTCAGGAGACTCTGATATCGTCTCTTTTGAGCTATGGGGGCAGAAGTTCATGGCAATCAGCGCAGGACCTTTTTTCAAGATCAATCCGTCGATATCTTTTATAGTAAATTTCGACCCATCGAGGGAAAAAGATGCGAGAGAGAAATTAAATGAAGTATGGAACAAATTGACAGAAGCTGGCACAGTGTTAATGCCACTTGATAAGTATCCGTTCAGTGAGAGGTTTGGTTGGATTCAGGACAAATATGGTCTGTCCTGGCAGTTAATCCTAACCAATCCAGAAGCTGAAGAGCGACCTGCAATAGTGCCATCACTCTTGTTTGTCGGAGATAAATGCGGTAAAGCGGAAGAGGCGATTCGCTTTTATTTATCAGTTTTTAAGAATTCAAAGCAGGGACTTATCGCCCGTTACCCTAAAGGCATGGAACCTGACAAAGAAGGAACAATCATGTCATCTGATTTCATGCTTGAAAATCAGTGGTTTGCCGCAATGGATAGCGCACATGAGCATAAATTCAGTTTTAATGAGGCAATCTCATTTATGGTGTACTGCGACACACAAGCAGAGATTGATTATTACTGGGAAGAACTCTCTGCAGTTCCTGAAGCAGAGCAATGTGGCTGGCTAAAAGATCAGTTTGGTGTGTCTTGGCAGATTGCACCAAGTGGGATGGACGAGATGATGAGAAAGGGCACACCTGAGCAACTAGCCCGCGTAACGAAAGCATTTCTAAAAATGAAGAAGTTTGATCTTTTGGAATTACAGAGAGCATACAAGGGATAGTCAGAATACAGCCTGCAGTCCGTGTCAATCTTGAAGTTGTTATGCGTAACTCGCGTGGACCAGAAACACTTGCAGAGTTAATAAGAAAGGCAAAAACCATTCTAATTATAAGGAATGGTTTTTATCAGTATCAATAGTAGGTGATGGACTCCATTAGTGAAAGCAATACCAAGGGTATAAATGAAAATTCCGAATACATAAACAAGATATTTGGCTCTACTCTCCCGCATGTTCATTTTTTAGAAGATAATTCTTTGAGCATGAGAATATGTGGGATACCATCTTCCATAAAGATATTGGATGAAGTCCTAAACCCTAGTTTTTTATAAAAACCTTCTGCCTGTGTTTGTCCGTGTAATTTAACGTGTGAGGCTCCCTGTTCTTCCGCAATTTCTTCTAACGCGTTTATAATGATTTTTCCAAGACCAAATTTACGGTAAGGTTCGAGGATGCAGATTCGTTCCAATTTGCCTACTCCATTAATAAACCTTATCCTACCAGTTCCGACTGGTTGTTCATTATAATGGACTAGGATATGTTCGCAAATTCCATCCAGTGTATCAAATTGATCAAATTCAACTTTTAGTGGTACGCCTTGTTCCTTCACAAATATTTCTTTCCTTATCGCAAAAGCTACCTTTAATTCTTTATCTATAGTTATTCTTTTTGTATACATTTCTTTCAGTCCTTTTAGGTTAATATGATCATGATAATTTTGTTGCAAATGCAATAAAATTAGGTTAAATTAAATTTATATCACTTTTGTAGTAAATGCAACAATAAAGTTAGTTAAGGAGATAATCATGAAAGAAATTCTTCGTGAAATTGGAATGATAGCAAGGGCATTGGATTCGATAAGTAATATAGAATTTAAAGAGTATGACCTTACAAAAGGGCAGTATTTGTACCTTGTGCGAATATGTGAAAGCCCAGGAATCATTCAAGAAAAGTTAGCTGAGATGATAAAAGTAGATCGAACAACGGCAGCTCGTGCTATACAAAAACTCGAAATGAATGGCTTTATTGAAAAGAAAGAAGATCAACATAACAAAAAAATTAAAAAACTTTTTCCAACAGAGAAAGGGAAAAATGTGTATCCTTTCATAAGAAGTGAAAACGATTATTCCAATATGGTCGCATTAGAGGGATTTTCTGAAATAGAAGTTGATACCATTTTTAATCTTCTTCAACGAGTTAGAAAAAATATAGAAATAGATTGGGAATTTGTCAAAAAGGGAAATAGGAGAAATTATTGATTAGATAAGGAGCGACATAGAAAAATGACTATCATTTTTAAAAAGTGTACCCTTGAGGATTCACGCAAACTTCAAGAAATTAGTTATGAAACATTTAATGAGACATTTAAGGATCAGAATTCACCCGAAAATATGATTGCCTATTTGGAAAGAGCATTTAACTTAAACCAATTAGAAAAAGAGTTATCCATTATTTCTTCGCAATTCTTTTTTGTTTATTTTAACAACGAAGTAGCTGGATATTTAAAAGTCAATACCAAGGATGCTCAGTCTGAAGAAATGGGGGAGGAATCACTTGAAATCGAGAGGATATATATAAAGAATAAATTTCAAAAACATGGGCTTGGTAAATATCTGCTAAATAAAGCACTGGAAATTGCAATGGAACTAAATAAGACCAAGATCTGGCTAGGCGTCTGGGAAAAAAATGAAAATGCGATTGCTTTTTATAAGAAAATGGGGTTTGTTCAAACTGGAGTCCACTCGTTCTATATGGGGGACGAAGAACAAATAGACTTTATAATGACCAAAACACTTATATAAATTTTTTGAAAGGGGGATTATTATGTATATACCTAAACAGTTTAAAATCGATGATGAAAATATTATTTATAATATTATCAAAGAGAACGGCTTTGCAACTTTATTTTCTCAGCATAATGGGGAACCGTATGCGACACATCTTCCACTGATCTTAAATAAATCTGATAATGCTTTATATGGTCATTTTGCTCGTCCAAATGAACAATGGAAGGACGCTGAAAACCAGCAAGTTCTTGTAGTTTTCCAAGGTCCACACTGTTATATTTCACCTTCTTGGTACGAAACAATGAAAGCTGTGCCTACTTGGAATTATGTGTCCATTCATTTATATGGGAAGATGGAGATTATCGAAGATGGAAAAGTGATACTCGATTCTTTAAATGATTTAGTAAATAAATATGAAAGTCCAGATAGTCTATATAATTTGGATGCTGTAGAACCGAGTTTTATTGAAGGAATGAGTAAAGGAATTGTACCGTTTAGAATAAAAATCACAAAGATTGAAGCAAAAGCAAAATTAAGTCAAAATCAACCTGTGGAACGTCAAGAGTTAATTATTAAGAACCTAGAAAACACTTCTAAACAGGATAACCTACAAGTGGCATCTCTTATGAGGAAAAATCTAGGTAAATAAATATAAACAAAAGCTCTAATTCCTTTATGGAGTAGAGCTTTTTTTTGCATCCATTTTGCAGTAATGACTTTAAATCACGGACCGATTTCAAAAACAGTACCTTGGTTAAAATCCGTCACTTTCATCGAGCCATAAACCCCTAAATAGAGTTTGGTTTGAGCCAGATTCGTTCCTAAACTAACATAATAAGCTGCTTGAGACCCAAAATTATAATCGGTTTCAATCACACTAAAATCATTTAGTTTACCATCTGTTCTTACTGGGGTAAAAGCTAAAACTCCCTTAACCTGAGTTTGAGATTCTTTCCGCGCAAGGTCGGTAAACACGACACTTCCAGTTAAATCGGGGATTGCATTTCCCATATAGGCTTGAACTCCTGTAAGTGCCGTTCCTCCAAACTTATCGGGTCTGGAATCTTTATGAAAATAACTAGTTAAAGGCGGAAGACGTCTCACTGAAGTTTTTATAGCTTCATCGTAATAAGCAATTGTTTTCTCATCCAAAGTCGGATTTGCGGAGCAGTCCCTTTTAATTGAAGTAGGAAAAGCACCTTCCCACCCTCGCCACCCAAAGTTAATCAAGCCTGCTTGGTCAGGTTCAGGTTCCATTAAGGAAGCCCGAACAAGCTGAGGAACTGGTATTGGTTTATAATGAAGAAATGAAAAAATTGACTCTACCAGATCCTGTCCGACATTTCCAACATGTTTGAAGTACTGATTATAATACCTTTGAAATGAAATGCCCGGTATATTACGTACCCCTTTGGCCATAACCGTAAGCGTCTCCTGAATAGGCAGGGGAAGTTCATTAAAACGTGTGACAACGGGCGGATTAGAGATAGATGTATTCTTAACTACGTCGATTTCAATAATTTTACCGGCTATTTCCATATCATCCTGGCTTAAATTAAATGGATCATAGCCAGATCCGCCATCTCCAGTTGTTAAAACAAGTTTTCCTGTTTCGGGTGAAAAGTTTAAGCTATTTACACCATTATGATTAAGAAATGGTCTTCTCAAGTTAAGTAATGTCCGTCGTTTTTGAGACTGCCCATTTGATTGTAAAATCCATTCTTCCACTGTATCAATATGATTATATTTAGTTTCTCTATTTATCCATTTTTGGTTTAAGGTTCTGGGATCACACGGGTTAGGCTCAATGGATTCAGAAAGAGCACCCGGTCCTTGTGTTCCAGCTACCGAGTAATGAAGATAAAATAGCCCGTTATAATAAAATTGGGGATGAAACGCCAGCCCCAGCAATCCCCGTTCATCATAACCACCACTAGGACCACCTAATTTTAGAATTTGTGGGCGAATATCTAAAAAAGTCTGTAAACTATCATTTCCTATGTAAAAGATCTCTCCTACCTGGGTAGCAATAAATAATCTTTCTACTGAGTCTCCCGGAAGGATTGTTGTTTTCAAAACAGTGGGTAAATTAATGTTACTAACCATTGGCCGTAAACTAACCCTAACTTTTTTCACCTAATTTTAACACTCCTTCTCATTGTTTTTATTTATATGAATATGATTAGAGCTGTTCTATTAGTACCTGGTTCGGGTTGAGGGACCTCACTAGGTATTGGAAATGAAAGGCGAAGGAAGACGGGGTGTTACCAATTTATTTGGAGGACCTTTACCTTTTTAATATATAAGGAAAAACAGAGCACATTAAATAGTGGCTTATAAATATATCCGTTTGATAAAAGGAAGCACGCCTATTTAACTATAAAAAGACTGGAGGAAAAAAGGAATGAAATTTTCACAAAGGATATTTCCTGAAGGGTTTTTATGGGGAGGTGCTACTGCTGCTAACCAGATAGAAGGTGGATTTAATGAAGGGAATAAGGGCTTAAATATTGCCGATGTTCTACCGGGCGGGAAGGAACGCCTGAAAATACTAATGTCACCCGGATTTAACTTTGAAGTCAATCGCGAAAAATACACTTACCCAAATCATGAAGCAATTGATTTTTATCATCGTTACAAGGAAGATATCGCTCTATTTGCCGAAATGGGCTTTAAAGTGTTTCGGATGTCAATTGCTTGGACAAGGATTTTTCCGAATGGTGATGAGTTGGAACCTAATGAAGAGGGTTTGGCTTTTTACGACCGGGTTTTCGATGAATTACTTAAGCATGGAATTGAACCTGTTGTAACGATTTCTCACTATGAAATGCCGCTACACTTAGTAAAAGAGTATGGAGGCTGGAGAAGTCGTCAGGTTGTTACCTTCTTTGAAAAATATGCCAATGCCATTCTAGAGCGTTATAAGGAAAAAGTGAACTATTGGATGACCTTTAACGAAATCAATGGTGCCTTAAAGATGCCGATTATGAGTATGGGCTTTTCTCCCCAAAATGAAGAAAATCGTTATCAGGAGACTTTCCAAGCATTCCATCATCAATTTGTTGCCAGTGCACTTGCAGTTAAAGCATGTAAACGAATGATTCCTGATGCGAAAATTGGCTGTATGATCCTTTTTGCGCCTGTTTATTCTTACGATTGCAATCCGGAGAATGTTCTGTATGCCTTAAAAGAAGAGGAATTGTTTAATTATTTCTGTGCTGATGTCCAGGTGCGCGGGGAGTATCCAGCTTTCATTAAACGCTTTTTTAAGGAGAAAAACATCGAATTAGAGATGCATGATGGTGATTTAGACGTAATTAAAGAAGGTACAGTCGATTATATTGGATTAAGTTATTACATGTCCCGTACGGATAAAAAAGAAAAGACAGAAGGGGAAAAAGCACAAGGAAATATAGTTGGTGGTGTAAAAAACCCATTCCTTAAGGCCAGTGATTGGGGATGGGAAATAGATCCGGTTGGTTTACGTATCAGCCTAAACAAGCTTTATGGAAGATATCAGGTACCGCTTTTTGTTATCGAAAATGGCTTAGGGGCGTACGACCAGTCGGAGGAAGATGGTTCGATCAATGATGACTATCGAATGAATTATTTACGAGAGCATATAACAGCCATGGGCGAGGCGATTGAAGATGGTGTGGAACTGATGGGTTATACAAGCTGGGGGTGTATTGACTTAGTCAGTATGTCAACCGGTGAAATGTCCAAGCGCTATGGGTTTATTTACGTCGATAAGAACGATGATGGAAGTGGAACATTGGAACGAAGGAGGAAAAAATCATTCCATTGGTATAAAAATGTGATTGAAAGCAATGGGGATGTTCTTTGAGAAGACAGGAGTATAACTGTTAAATTCGGCAAAACTGTTTACTAATTTGTAGATGAGGCAGTTTTGCCTTTTTTTTATTTTTAAAAAAACCACCTTAAAAATTCAAAATATTGACAAAATAAAGAATGGTTTTATCGCTTTAATGGTCATATAATTGACATAAAGAAGGGAGGGCAATGTTTCTTATAATTCATCAAAACTTATGAAAGAAGGTGATGGAATGTCACTCGCTCACTTTGATGATATTTATCAAATCTGTTGTGGAATGGAAGAGGAAGAAACACTTAGGAAGGCAAAGCTTGCGGATGAACGGTTAAAACTCATGAAAAATCGTAATTCAGATGACTTTCGATGGTGGGAAGAGGCCATTAGTGAGAGTTTAAACGAAAAAGAAAGAGAGGTATTTTATGTCTAAAAGGAAAAAGAATACTTGGTGATTATCCCCCGTTTTTTCCGTTCAAGGATTGATGGGGGATTATTTTTTTAATGCCATTTCTGGATGACCTCTTTTAACGGAAATATTCCGCTTAATTGGTAATTATTTCTAAAAAAAGCTTAGATAGACGGAGAGATTCCGTCTATCTACTCGAAATATTCGAAAATGGTAGAATTTGCTTTACATAACCGGAAAGATTTCCCTTATATACCCCGAAACAAGCTCCATCCTGCATTTAACCGGAAAATCTCCGCTAATTTTACTTTTGCTTGTTACTTGATTAAGGACAAGACATCTTATTTAAAAGGAATGAATTTTATCACAAAAATCCAAGAGAACCTCATTTTGATGCCTCCAGTAAAAACATTAATAAAGATATTTATCAGAAAATTCGAATGTCAGGACACCTCTTTTAATAAAGTAAATGTAAACGGGCTAAAAAAGGCTTTTAAGTTGGAAAACAGCCAGCAAGTTTCATCATTCGATAAATAAAGGAACCATATGGTTTTTATTAAAGGGGAGGAGTTAAATGCTGCATATTGTAGTTTGTATCAAGCAAGTGCCTGACACCAAAATTATTAAGATGAATCCAAAAACAAACACAATGGACCGGAGGACAGCGCCTGCGATCTTGAATCCGTATGATACCCATGCTGTTGAAGAGGCGGTTCGTCTAAAGGAAAGGTACGGAGGGATTGTATCGGTCGTAACGATGGGGCCGCCTCCAGCGGTTAACGCGATAAAAACGTGCATTGAAATTGGCGCCGATGAGGGCTATTTAATCACGGACCGCCGGTTCGCGGGTGCAGATACATTGGCAACGAGTTATGCCGTGACAAAGGCGATTGAAAAAATAGCAAAAACGAAGCCAATAGATTTGATTATTTGCGGAAAAATGTCCATCGATGGAGATACCGGGCAAGTCGGACCCGGAATAGCACGAAGGATCGATATTCCACCGCTGACTTCTGTAAACAAAGTTGTGGAAATCAATCAAGAAGAAGGATATGCCATTGTCCATCGCAAGTTGGAGGACGGATATGAAGTCGTCCGGTCCACATTGCCGTGTTTATTTTCCGTTGAAAAAACAATCAATGAAGTGCCATATTCTCCGCTTCCCAACATGATAAAAGCTGCCAGATATAAACCAATTATTTGGTCTGTTGATGACCTAGAAGGTGTAGATATAAAGCAGCTTGGTTTGAAAGGATCCCCTACGATTGTCTCCAAAGTATGGGCTCCGCAAAAACCGGCTGGGGGAACGTACTTTGAAGGCAGCCCGGAGGCACAAGTAGATCAATTGCTCTCTATTTTGCTTGGAAAGAAAGAACTGTTTGAAACGAAGGAGGGCGTGTAATTGGATTTCCAAGATTATAAAGGCGTTTGGGTATTCATTGAACAAAAAGATGATGTGGTTGCCTCCGTTTCACTAGAACTTTTAGGTGCCGGAAGAAAGTTAGCAGACAAACGGGGAGTGGAATTGGCGGGTATTCTCATCGGTGAAAATGTTAAACATTTAACAAAGACTGTTTTTGAATATGGAGCAGATACAGTCTACGTTTATGATCAACCCATCTTTAAACATTACCGGACCGAAACCTATATGAAGGCGCTATTGGAGTGTTCTGATAAATATAAACCAGAAATTATCCTCTATGGGGCCACCTCAACAGGAAAAGACCTGGCAAGTGCAGTTGCCACCGATTTGCCGACAGGTTTGACGGCAGATACGACAGAGTTGGATGTTGAAGAGGAAACAGGGTTACTATTGGCGAGCAGGCCTGCATTTGGTGGAAATATTATGGCGACGATTTTATGTAAAAAATACCGTCCCCAAATGGCGACAGTACGTGCCAAGGTGATGAAGGCATTGCCTCCGGAGTCCGGGAGAACAGGAAAGATAATTGAAGAAACAATATCCCTAAAGGAAGAAGATATTCGGACTAAAGTACTGGAAATTGTAAAGGAAACGGTTAAGAAAGTAAGAATCGATGAGGCGGATATCGTTGTTGCCGGCGGTAAAGGATTAGGGGGTTTCGAGGGCTTTCAAATCATACACCAATTGGCGGAAACTCTTGGAGGAGCGGTTGGTGCCAGCAGGGATGTGGTGGAAGCGGGGTGGATCGATCACGCCCATCAAGTAGGGCAAACAGGTGTGACAGTAACGCCAAAAATTTATTTTGCAATTGGAATCTCCGGTGCGATTCAACATATTGTTGGAATGAAAAATTCCAGTTTAATTATTGCTATTAACAAGGACAAAGAAGCCCCTATTTTTCAGAACTGTCATTATGGAATTGTTGGTGATGCCTTTGAGATCGTTCCTATTCTAATAGAACAGTTTAAAAAAGCTTTATCTAGAGAAAAGGTAAGCAATACAAGCAGTGGTTGATGTAATGATGTCGGGGCCACAAAAAGGTAGAAGTTTTAAGTCCTAAAATGAATTATTTGATACTATCTATAACTCTATATTAAAGCCTCATGGTTCATTCATCATGAGGCTTTTTCCTATATAACCCCGTAATATTCCAAATAGGAATTTTCTATTTAACTCCTAACACAAAACTATAATTCTATAGGGTGTGGTTTGGGCGGGGATACTTTTTGTGGCAGGTCCGTATATAACAATGAGATCTCGGTTCACAGGTGTTCTTGAAAAGAGCTGCCCATTTGTTAAAACTATTTGAGTATATGGAGAAATATTTAATCGTAATCGTCCATCACTACTCTCCAACTCACTATTAAAATAATCTACTTTTACATTCTGATATGGGCTTTTCTTTACCATGACGAGTGCTTGATATTGCGGAGGGTAAATAAGAATAGCAGGTGCATTTCCGTCATAATATCCAGTCACGCGATCTCCCACTGCCACCATTACATGGTCTACAAAGTAAGTTGTGGGAGACACCACGAAATTTACTATTGTTCCCATTCCATTTTCTACAGATAGTAATTTCCTACAGCCTTCTCCTTCACCATTTTGTCCTACAAGATCTGTAATCATGGTGATGGTCCCATGAAACGAAAAAAAATTTGTCATCCCTATACCTCCAATGCTTATACCTCTGTATCCGAATGTTCTTTAATATTCCCGGACAAATGTACCCCTCCAAAACACATGTAATTGCTTTGTGTACATTATGTAGGTCAATACCTATTTGACTGTGTGTCTGCCCATAGAAGATAAGAATATGTTCTGTAGATTCATAGGAAAGTGGTTAAAATGGTGTTAAGAATAGGTAAATACACATTTATGAGAGAACAAGTTTATAGGTCTATGACTAATGAATAGGATGTTATGAGATAAAAAATAAAAGGAGTGAATATTATGTATCCTAGTCAAGGACCTTTGTATTATAACTATCCAGATAGTCAGGAAGCTTATATATATTCGTTACCCTACCAAGAAATGGATTATTACCAATCAACAATTGATGGAAGACAATTTGGTGGGCAACAACCTCCCTCTGCACCTCCTGGTCAAGAGCTGGAGCCTGGACCGCCAACATCACCACCACCATCTATTGTTCCTCAGCAGACTCAACAAGTAGGAGCGTTTGCTGTAGACCCAGGTAGTATGATTAGGTGTTTACACAGATTCACGTATGTATGGCTTAGAGGTCGTGAACAATTCTGGTTTTATCCAACATTTATCGGTAGACACTCTGTCTCAGGGTTTCGCTGGACTGGACGTAGATGGGTTCGTTTCGGAATAAGCCTTAGACAAATTCAATCGTTTACTTGCGTTTAATAAGAGATCATGTTGAGGAGGTTTATACAAACCTCCTCTAATACTTGTTTATTTCTATAGCCTGTGTATTTATCACACACCTGCAAGAGGGGACACGTCATATGATACATAAGCCTTTGAATTCAAAGTGAACCAATCGCTACCATCATATAGAACATTATTATTGGGGGAGATGCTTTTTTCAAAAAAGGAACTTCAGGAGGGAAATTTTGAAAACTTTATTATTGGAGAACATTTTAACTGCCATGAGTATTCAGCCTAATGAAAAGCAAAAAGGTATACGAATCAAGAACGTCACTTATGACAGATCTGAAATTAGAAGTCAAACGTTATTCTTTCGTTGGAACAATAGAGCGGTGCCTATTGAATCGATAAAGAAATACAAAAATGTATTCATCGTTACAGATTCACCCTTTTCTCTAATGGAAAGTTTAAATCCGAATCAAATCATTATGGTAAAGGATCTAAAAGACAGTTTCTTTAAATTCACTTCGTACTACAGGCATCTGTTTAACCTTCCTGTAGTCGCCATAACTGGTACATGTGGAAAGTCTACAACGAAAGAAATGCTAAAACACATTTTGGAAGGAACACATAAGGTCCAAGCAACCATATCCAGCAAAAATGCCAATTGTTACAACCTGCCTTATTTAATGGGAATAGATGAGGATACGGATGTGGCAGTGTTTGAAACTGCTGTATCTGCAAAAGGGGATATGACGGAGTCCTGTAAGTATTTTTACCCTACTATTGGGATTATGACAATGATTGATGTGGATCATACGGATAAAATTCGATCATTTGATACCTATCTAGCAGAAAAGGCAAAAATTATGGAAGGAATGAATAATGAGGGAATTCTCATCCTAAATTCGGATGACCATTATCTATCCTCCATCGATACTTCTAAATTTAAGGGAGAGATAATAACGTTCGGAAAAAACACGAATGCTATTTTTAGGATTAAGAAGTATCAATATCATTCATCCGGTATGACTTTTTGGATGGAATATAAGCAAAGGGAATTTAAAGGATATATACCGGGTCTTGGTGAGCACAGTGTATATAATGCAGTCGCTTCAATAGCAGCTGCTGCCATGTTAGGAGTGGATATTCCCTATGCTATAAAGAGATTGTCTTCTTATCACCACATGAGATCCCATTTTCAAATAATTGAAGGACGAAATCACATTACTCTGGTGGATGATACGTGGAAGTCAAATCCTGCTTCCTTAAGAAAAGGCTTAGAAACGTTAAGCAGAATAGCATTGCCATCGCAAAGAAAAATTGCTGTTCTAGGGAGAATGGCGGCATTGGGAAAATATGCCGATGAAGAATACGAAAAGGCAGGACATCTAATCAGTGCCTCGGGGATCGAAATTCTCATCACCAAAGGGTTTATTGCAAAAGATTTTGAAAAGCCAGCTATAGAGGCAGGAGTAAATCCGCACAATGTTTATCATTTTTCAGATGCAGACGAAATGAAGAGGTTTTTTGATTCATTTTTAATCCCAAATGACATTGTTTATTTCAAAACGGGCGGGGATGACTCAGATTTCGATGATGTCATCGACTATTTAAGAGGTTAAAATAGTAGAAAACTTTAATCGTAAAAGGCAGCTTTCCTTTAATGACTGGCAACCCAATTGTTCAAAATTGGTGGTGCTGTTCATGAGAGGCAAGCTGCCTTTTTTAGGCAATGTTTTTAGTGTTTTATTTTTCTTCCAGTTTAATGTTTATTTTTGTCAGCTAGATATTTAGCATACAAAATCGTGTTTTTGGCTACATCTAATTCAAGACTATATATATTAGGTGGTCCTGGCCGCCAATTTACTTCAAAAAGCCATAGTTTTTGGTTTGCATCAATGCCGACGTCAATTCCTAATTCATCCAATTCATTATCATATAAAGAATCAAAATGATTTGAAAAACTTATCGCAAACTGTTCAAGATACTTTTTAATATCATACCAGGAGTCACCAAACTCTGTTTTTAAAAAAATATCCAAGTAAGTACTATAACCCCCACTCCCCATATTAGATGTTATCGTTCCTAAACGCCCGATCCTTGGATATATAGAAGTAATCACCCATTTTCCTTCTCCATTTTTTTGTACATGCAACCGGAAATCAAAAACATGCCCAGATTTTGTTTGACTTGTAATAAACTGTTGAACTACGTACTCCTGTTCTTGTATTTTAGGGGTTAACCAATTAACCAATTGTTTTTCATTCATAGATGATTCTACTCCGGCATCATTTATTTTATAATGATTTGATCCATATTTTTCAATAAAAACAACGTCTCCTCCTTGATGCCCTGATAGCGGTTTGATAATAACCTTTTGATAACGTTTGATCATGTCAAAAAAAATTTGAACGTTAGTTAATTCATAGAAAGGAATAAGGTAATGTTTAAATTTATTTGCGTTTTTAATTCTGTTATATACTGTTAATTTGTCCCCAATCGAATGGCTTGTAAACGGAATCCTATCAAACAAATAATCAAAAATATGTCTAGTGTTCTCACCTGCAAGATAACTCGCATTATATATGACATCTGGTAATGGAAATTCTTTTTCAATCCATCGTCCATTTTCATAGGCTTTTCCTAAAATTTTTTGCTGTTTTATATTCACCTTCCCTAGGGTAAAGTAAAAAAAACTTACTCCCTCTGCTTTTGCTACAGCGGCATAAGCATATACTTTCTTTACATTAATTGGATCTCTACGATGATGAAGCATGCCAATTAGCGTCATTTCTCTTCTTTTCCACCTCTCCACATTCTTTTTCTGATAATAAGACTAGAATTTTTGTTCAATATTTGTCACTCGCAAAATTCTATAATGGGTCAACGTAGAAACGTATATTGCTAGCTACTCGAATGGCAATTCTTTTCGCTTCCATTTTATAATCGGAGGATGCCAAAATGTATCCGCAACGATCACCCATTGATAATGGCGGACGTACGATCTGGCCTTGACGAGGTTTTATATACACCTCTTCTACACCGGGATATTGTGAGCTGTGTTCTTTCCCCGTTACCTTATTTAATGTTCCTTTAGAATCAACTGTTAAATAATGTGCATATACATACTTCCTGTGTTTTTTTGTAAGGCGAGGCGCATTTCCTAACATTAATTGAATGGTTTCCTCAACTAAATTAATTCCATATCCGACTTCAATGATTCGATTCATCGCTCCACCTGAGATCCTTGGATTAATTTCAATTAATTTCCATACCCCATTTACTAAACGCATTTCAAGGTGACAGGCACCATTTTTCATATCAAAAGCCTTTAAGAGGGAACTTATTGAATCAAGGATACTATCGTACATTCTTTGGTTGATATATGGTAGTAAACAATATCCGGTTACGATAAATCGATGTAAAAGAGTAATCTCTTGTTCGATGATCGCGACAATATGCACTTTTCCATTGTGGACTAATACTTCAATTAAATATTGGGGGCCTTTTAGATACTCCTCCAGTAAAATCTGTTCATTTCTTTTTTGTAACTCTTGTATTGCCAGTTTTAACTGGTTCTCGTTATTTGCCAAGATAACATCTTTTGATCCAGCGGATGTAGGAGACTTTACAATAAGAGGTAAATAGTCCTTGGCTTGATCAATAAAATACTCTAAGGAATAATTATCTGGATTATAAAGGGCATAATAGGGGGAATTTGGGTGTCCTTTGAGAAGCTCACGAGTTAAGACTTTATTTTCCATTTTAAAAATAGAATCAGTAGAGACTATACTTGTACAAAATTCTTCTGCTAAGACGGCTGCTAGGTGAACGTAAGAATGGACAAAACTAAAAATGCCTTTAATTTGTTTACCTTGTTGTTGAAGTTTGTTGAGGTTTTTTTTTATTTCAGCATCATTCGATAATTCCACTAAAATCATTTGATGGACTTCGGGAAATTCTGTTCTTTGCTGTATGAATTTTTGTCTATTGGTGAATAACACCGTAAAAAAGCCGAGTCGTTCGGCAACTTTAATTGCTTCTCTGCTGGATCCAGATTTGTTTGTTTCTATAAATACAATCGTTCGCATAAGCTTGGTCATCCTATCTTTACTGATATTTTTAATGAAGGATTCACTTAACCAGTTTTATTTTAAATTAACTGATACGTACAATTTATTATATTGTCATAAGACAAGAGTGGTCTGGACAAACATCATAAAACTTAAGACAATTTAATTAAAGAATTTGTAAAAATACAAAATGTATTTATCGGAAATTTGGTAGATGGATAAATAAAATAGCTAATTGGAAAGATAAATAAATTACAAGGGGATATATCTTTGGTCAATATCGTTAAAATTAATATTTGTAAACAGGAGTTTTTAATGGAAGAAATACTTATACCGGTTCTTAGAACTGTTGGCAGCTTTATGATTTTAATACTCGTTACTCTGGCAATAGGAAAGCATATTAACTCTCATAAAAACCACTATGGCTTTGCCTTATCTGTAACGATTGGTTCCTATATAGCTAACATGGGGTTTGATACGAATTTAAAGTTCAAAGAAATGTTTATTTCATTTCTTGTATTAGTTTTAATTTTTTATTTGTTCATGGTGTTATCTTCTAGGAGTCGGGTTTTTAGAAAGTGGCTATCAGGTAGACCTACCGTGCTAATAGAAAAAGGAAAATTATTAGACAAGAATATGAAAAAAGTAAAGTTCTCGATTGATGACCTTAATCAGCTCTTGAGGGAAAAGGAAATCTTTAATATAGCTGAAGTGGAATACGCAATGCTGGAAGTAAACGGGGAATTATCCATTCTTAAAAAGGTACCGTTTCAAAATGTAATTAAAAAAGATTTCAATATACCCAATTCATCAGAGTCATTGCCGGTTGAACTAGTAATGGACGGGAAAATCATCGAAAAGAACGCTTCCGGCATCTATAGCCGTGAGTGGATTGAAGCTGAATTCAAAAGAAGAAATTTGCGGATAGAAGAAATTTATTATGCTGTAGTCAATAGCGGTGGTAACCTTTTTGTAGATAAATACGAAGATAAACTTACATCACCTACAGATGTTGAATAAAATACCAGAGGGACATGATTCTCCCGGCCAAAAGGCTGGGAGAACCGTGTCCCTTGGTTTTAGTTTTTGCTTAACTGTAATATATCTGTATCTTTCTCTTTTATATATTGATAAATATTGATGGCTAAATGGATATTAAATAATGGTTGACTATCATTCAAGTCCGTTAATAGAATTTCCTCAATTCGCTTTAAACGATAGCTTAAGGTATTGGTGTGAATATGTAAGGAATCAGCGGTTTTCTTTATGTTTTGATTTTGGTCCAAATAAACAATAAGCGTGCTTAACAGTTCGCCTTTTCTAGTTTTTTCATATTCAATTAAGGGACCTAATACTTCATGGATAAAATCGATCAATTCTTCTTTTGAATTTTGTAAAATAAACCTCTGGACGCCAAGGTCTGTATAACTAAGGACTCTATGATCGAATCGATAGTTTTTGAGAAACTTTATGCACTTTGTCGCTTCTACAAATGATTCGTGGACAAAAATAAGCCCTTGCTTAATTCTTCCAATCCCAATGGATACGTCTATCTCTTTATATTTATTAGTAATTTCATTCTGTAAATTTTTTGCAAGTTCTTTTATTTCGGCAAAAATCTTGGAAGAAGAGACCCTTGAAGGCAAGGATAAAAGGGCGACTATTTGATTTTCATCCCTTACGGCCATTACTTGCGAGTTCCTCCCGAGGAATGAATTGGCCATATGGAGTAAATTCCTTATCAAGTGATTGGCAATCACCTTGTTCTCGTTGAACTTATCCTCAAAATTAATAAGTATAGCAACATAGTTTCGGTTAGGGTCAAAATTTAAATTTTTTGCTTTCTGAATGAGTGCTTCATCGATCTGTCCAGAAAAAAGCTTGGTCACGAATTCCCCTCTTAAACGCTGCTGTGATTCAAAAACGGCCTGTTCTTTTCCCAGTTCAAGTGAAATGACTGTACAGGCATGTTCAAGAGCAGCGATATCCACCTCATTCATTTTTTGTTTTGATAGGAGGATTAGCCCCCCTAAAGACTTTAATTTGGATCCAAGTGGTAATACAACTAATTGATACGTTTCATCATTTAATGATATTTCGGAAACGGTATGTGAGTTTTCAAGTGTTAGGATAATTTGTTTTGCATACGCTTTCATAAACTCGGTCATTTCATCTGAAAAGGAGGAATAGCAGGCAGATGCCCTAAGTTCCCCTATTTCATCAAAGAGAAACATCTGTTGTCCGATTGTTTTATGTATATAATCCATAATCGATTGAATTCCTTCTCCATTTACAACGAGATTGGCCAGGTTTCTATGTATTTCGATGGAATGTGAAAGTTTCTGAACCATTTTTTCCTTCTCATTATAAAGAATGGATTTTTCCAAGGCGACTGCTGCTTGGTGGCCGATCGCTTCCAATAGATTAATATCCTCTTGCTTAAACTGCAACGATTGTTCAAAAGAGTCCAATGTAATCACGCCAATACATTTTCCGTTTTGTAATATAGGTGAAGAAATGACAGATGTAAAATGGAAATTACTTGGAATAGACTGATCTAATAAATCTCTGTTACCTGGAGTTAATGTTGAAAGTGCTTGTTTAATTTCTACTTCATTCCAAAAAATGAGGCATTTTTTGGCTGCAAAAGACATCCCAGTCATAGATTCACCACTAACTAGTTTAATTTGCCTAAATATATGTGGATAAAATAATCCTTGAGCAGATTTGGCGATGAGTCGATTCTGGTTTTTGTCAAAAATCCAGATAGAGCCCCCTCCAGCCGCTTCAACGACAGATATCGTTTCATTCATGATGGAATCAAAGATGGTATCAATATCTAATTTGGAATTGATCACGTTCGACACATGGATTAAGGACTTTAATTGCCGATGAGTTAAGGTATCTTGCATCTGTCATCATCCTTTCTCTAAGACTACACATTTCATCCAATTTGTATTTTTGTGTAAAAGACACAAATTTTTCATAATTATATTCATGAAAATATACATAGCTTAATACTCATAATGATTATATTCTTATTATAAGAAAGTTTTGAAAATAATGAAAGGAGTTCATCTTATAGATAGGTAGTGAAGGATTAATTTTTTTTGCTCAAAAAACAAATCAGAATATTAAGAAAGGGGATGTAGATAAATGAATTTTGATTTAACGAAAGAACAAGAGATGATCCGCAAGTTAGTTCGAGATTTTGCTGATGCAGAAGTTGCTCCTGGAGCGGATGAACGTGATCGAACGGGGGAATTCCCTAAGGAAGTGTTTGCAAAATTAGCAGAGTTAGGGATCATGGGCCTGCCATTTCCTGAACAATACGGTGGAGGTGAAGCCGACACGATTAGCTTTGCGATTGTCGTGGAAGAACTTAGTCGTGTTTGTGCATCAACAGGCATTACATATTCAGCACATATTTCATTAGGAGGAGCACCTCTTAATTTATTTGGTACACATGAGCAAAAAGAGAAGTATTTAACGCCCATTTGTACGGGAGAGTCTCTTGGAGCATTTGGATTGACTGAGCCAAATGCAGGATCTGATGCAAGTGGAACCCAAACAACAGCAGTTCTTGATGGAGATGAGTGGGTCATTAATGGCTCCAAATGTTTTATTACAAATGCAAGCTATGCCAATCACCTTGCAGTGACAGCGGTTACAGACCGCTCAAAAGGAATCAACGGAATCAGCGCATTTATTGTTCCTACAAATGCTCCGGGATTCACTGTCATCGACAACTACGAAAAAATGGGTCTGCATGCCTCAAATACCACAGAACTTATCATGGAGAATGTAAGAGTTCCAAAAGAAAATCTGTTGGGAACGGATGGAAACGGTTACAAGCAATTTTTGGCTACTCTTGATGGCGGAAGAATTGGAATCGCTGCGATGGCTGTAGGTATTGCACAAGGAGCCTATGAAAAGGCTCTTCAATATGCAAAAGAAAGAAAACAGTTTGGAAAAAGTTTATCCAATTTCCAGGCCATCCAATTTAAATTAGCGGACATCGCTATGAATATTGAATTAGCACGAAATATGGTTTTTAAAGCAGCTTGGTTAAAGGATCAAGGAAGATCCTTTAAAAAGGAAGCGGCATATGCAAAATTATTTGCTTCGGAGATGTGCATGCGAGCATGTGATCAAGCCGTTCAAATTCATGGCGGTTATGGATATATGAAGGAATATCAAGTGGAACGATTCTTCCGTGATGCAAAACTCTTGGAAATTGGTGAAGGAACATCTGAAGTTCAACGAATGGTCATAGCCAAACAAATTGGATGTTAATGAATTTTAATAGTAATTAAAAAAATTGTTAAAGGAGCCATTACATGGATATTAGTGGAATTTTACAAGTCGTTTCAAATAGTAAACTTATTTATCCAAACGAAGAAAAAGTACGTTCAACCTCTATTGGAAGCAGCGAAGCATTTCAAGAACTTCTTAAACAATCACAAGAAGAACCGGCTAAATTTTGGGACAGTGCAGCCCGTGAACTTGTTTGGTATGAACCATGGGATGAAACCATTAGTGGACAGCTCCCCGATTTTCGCTTTTTTTCCGGCGGCATTAGTAACCCAAGTGTAAATTTACTTGATCGCCATATAGAAAATGGGGCAGGAAACCGGACCGCGCTCATTTGGGAGGGTGAAAACGGGGACACCAAATTTTACACATATAATATGCTTCTTGCTGAAGTTAATCGGTTTGCGAATGTTCTTAAATCCTTTGGTGTAAAAAAAGGTGATTGTGTTGCCATTTTTCTTCCGAATCTGGCCGAAGCCTTTATTTCTGTTTTAGCTTGTTTCCGAATTGGTGCGATTTACAATACCATTTTCTCCGGTTATTCAGAAAAATCATTGACAGACCGACTCATCAATTTTGAGCCAAAGGTATTGATCACTGCGGATGCAACGGAACGCCGGGGTAAATTCATCCCTTTAAAAGAAAAAGTGGATCAGGTTGTTCCATCTATCCCATCTATCGAAGCCGTCATTGTTGTCGACCGCTTAGGTTCAGAGGTTCAAATGAAAGAGGGCCGGGATTACTGGTGGCATGAGCAGACTAAAGCGGCAAGTATCGTTTGTGAACCTGATCGAATTGAAGCGAATGAGAGCGGTATTGTCTTTTATACAAGTGGGACGACAGGTAAACCAAAAGGTGTCGTGCATTCCGGCATGGCTTTTGTCACACAGAATTACACATATGCCAAGTATCATATGGATCACCATCAGGACGATGTTTTCTGGTGTACCGCGGATATCGGCTGGTTAACCATGCATATATGGGGAATTACAGGTGCCTTAGCGAATGGTGTAACAACCGTTGTCTTTGAAGGAGCTGTTGATTATCCAACAAAAGACCGTTTTTATCAAATCATTGAAAAATACAGGGTGAATAAACTGTTTACAGCCCCAACAGCTTTAAGAATGTTAAAAAGTATGGGAGAAAAAACATTAGAGAAATTTGATTTATCTTGCCTCGATGTTATTTCCCTTGTTGGAGAACCCTTCGATCCAGAGACGTGGCATTGGACCTATGAAGTTTTAGGAAAGAAAAAGGTATATATCAATAATACTTGGGGGCAAACCGAAACAGCGGGTTCGCCTCTAGCTGGGGCAGCTTGGCTGACACCGATGAAACCGGGATCCTCAGGAACGGCCTTTTTAGGTGCAGTTATGGATATCGTTGACGCAGAAGGCAATTCGGTTAGACCCGGCACCTTAGGAAACCTGGTGATTAGAAAACCATTTCCAATGTTATGCCGAACACTCTGGAAAGAACCGGAAAGGTATTACGCATCCTATTATAGCCAAGTGGATGGCTGCTATTATGCCAGCGACCTGGCATTAATAGATGATGATGGATATTTATGGGTAGTTGGCCGTTCAGATGACGCGTTTAATGTAGCCGGGCACCGCTTGAGTACAATGGAAATGGAAAGTGCTGCACTTGAATGTGAAGGAGTTTCTGAGACTGCAATTATTGGAATCCCTGATGAAATTAAAGGAGAGGTTCCGCTCGTATTTGTCCGTCTGGCTGATGGCTATAACGGAACAGCAGAATTAAAACAACAAATAAATAATCGGATCATTCAACAAATTGGTAAGATTGCCACTCCAAAATCAATTATTTTTACAGATATGCTCCCGAAAACAGTCAGTGGAAAAATTATGCGCCGCTTATTAAAGGAAATTGTTGTATCAGGTAAGGTTACCGGTGATATTACAGGACTAGAAGACCCGACAACCGTTGCACAAATACAAAAAATAGTTGCGGAAAAATCAACTGTTAAATAGTTATTAATTAGAGACAGTCATTTGTCAGGAAGGTAATCGACAAATGACTGGTTCCATATTAGTAGATTAGGAGTTAAAGATAGACTTAAATATTTACATATCTCCTTTATTATCAAAGTTTAGCTGATGCTGATGAGTTTTAACCTTCTTAAATAAAGGATAGAAAGGGTGGAAAGTCATGTTTAAAAAAGTATTAATAGCTAATCGCGGCGAAATTGCTGTCCGTGTAATCCGTACATGCAAGGCCTTGGGGATTACAACCATTGGAGTTTACTCAGAAGCAGATGCGGATGCTCCCCATGTGAAAATGGCAGATGAGGCCTATTTAATTGGCGGTCCCCGTGTAGCTGAAAGCTATTTAAATATCAATAAAATTCTCGAGGTCGCTCAAATTTCGGGAGCGGAGGCAATCCATCCGGGATATGGCTTGTTGTCCGAAAATACGGACTTTGCCCGCCGGTGTGAGGAAGCTGGCCTTATCTTCATTGGACCTTCCCCAGAGGTTATTTCCAAAATGGGAAGTAAGATTGAATCTCGCAAAGCAATGGAGGAAGCTGGTGTTCCTGTCGTTCCGGGGATTACCTACCCACTGGCAGATGAAGAGGAAGCAGTAGAAGCGGCGGATCGCATTGGTTATCCCGTTATGCTAAAAGCTTCCGCTGGGGGTGGAGGAATTGGAATGCAGGTGGTCCATAACGGAGATGAAATCCGAAAAGCTTTCGCGGGGAATCAAAAGCGGGCAACTGATTTCTTCGGCGATGGAGCGATGTATATTGAAAAGTTTGTTGAAAATCCAAGGCATATTGAGATTCAAATCTTGGCAGATTGTTTTGGAAATACCGTGTATCTTTGGGAACGTGAATGTTCAATCCAGCGCCGACATCAAAAAGTCGTAGAGGAAGCCCCATCCTCATTTATTACTGAAAAAACTCGTACCAAGATGGGGGAGGCTGCCGTAAAAGCGGCCAAATCCATTGGGTATAAAAATGCGGGCACCATCGAGTTCTTAGTGGATGAAGAGCAAAATTTCTATTTTCTTGAAATGAATACCCGTTTACAAGTGGAACATCCGGTTACGGAAGAAATTACAGGGTTGGACTTGGTTGAAAAACAATTGCAAATTGCTGCAGGTGAAGCTCTGGAATTTTCTCAAGCAGAAGTTAAACGCGACGGTCATGCCATTGAGGTTAGAATTTATGCGGAAGACCCGAAAACATTTTTCCCTTCACCCGGAAAAATAACAAAATTAGAGTTGCCGAACGGACCTGGAGTTCGCCATGAATTAGCGATTCACGGTCAATCCGTAGTCACACCTTTTTATGATCCAATGATTGCTAAACTTATTGTCAAGGGCAGCAATCGGGAAGAGGCAATCATTCGTCTGCAAGAAGCATTAGTGGATTATCATATTGAAGGTATTAAAACAAATATCCCAATGCTGCAAGAGGTGATTGCCCATCCGGCATTCCATTCAGGTGATATCACAACAGACTTTGTTAACAAGTATTTAAAATCTAAAAAAGCAAATAACGTTAAATAGGAGGAATAATCATGAGTGAAGTATTGGCAAGCATGGCAGGTAATGTATGGAAGATATTAGTTAAAGCTGGGGACCAGGTAGAAGAGGGTCAAGATGTAGTGATTTTAGAATCAATGAAAATGGAAATTCCAATTGCAGCTGAACTCGATGGAACGGTGAAAGAAGTGAAAGTGAATGAAGGCGACTTTGTTAATGAAGGCGACGTCATTGTAGTAGTTGAATAGAGCCTGAATAAGGGTGTAAAGGAGATGGAACAATGAAGTGGCCGAAGAGTGTAACGATTAAAGAGGTTGGTCCTCGTGATGGATTGCAAAATGAAAAAGCTTTCATTTCAACAGAAGACAAAATTACTTGGATTAATCAATTATCAGAATGTGGGCTAAAACACCTGGAGATTACTTCTTTTGTTAATCCCAAATGGATTCCTGCACTTTCAGATGCCGTTGCCGTGGCTGCTGGCATTACTAAAGTGCCCGGTGTCACCTATACAGCACTCGTTCCAAACCTTCAAGGTTTGGAACAGGCATTTAAAGCGAACATTGATGAAGTGGCCGTGTTTATGTCGGCAAGTGAAACACATAACTTAAAAAATATTAATAAAACAATTGGAGCGACTTTCCCTGTGTTAAAAGACTTGGTCAGAGAAACCATATCAGCCGGAAAATTAAGCAGAGGCTATGTTTCGACTGTTTTTGGCTGTCCTTATGAGGGGAATGTTGATATCGATGCGGTCATAAGAGTATCCGAAACATTATTTGACATGGGGATTGCAGAACTGTCTCTCGGGGATACGATCGGTGTGGCAAATCCAAAGCAAGTTCAAGAAGTGTTAGAAGTGTTACTAAAGAGATTTCCGGCTGATAGATTAGCCATGCATTTTCATGATACAAGAGGAACGGCTTTGGCTAACATCTTAGTATCGTTAGAGATGGGAATTACCATTTTTGACTCTTCGCTTGGCGGCTTAGGAGGATGTCCTTATGCCCCCGGTGCATCTGGTAACGTTGCAACAGACGATTTACTTTATATGCTTCACGGGATGGGAATTCACACGGGAGCTGATCAGCAAAAGCTGACTTCTGCATCCCAATTCATTCAGGAGAAGCTTGGCAGGCCTTTACCTAGTAAAAGTTTTCAAGCCGTCAGCTCCTTGCTGGGTGGAAAGCTTGGAAATACCGTGTGAGAAAGGTGAGATCATGACTAATACTATAGTAGTTAACAAGTTAGAAAACGGAATCGTTCTGATTACTTTAAATAGGCCGGAAGCAGCTAATGCTTTATCTATACAGATGTTAGAGGGGCTCAAGGACGCCATCCTTACCTGTAAATATGATCGATCCGTCCGCTGTATCGTCATTACCGGGACAGGGGAGAAGGCTTTTTGTGCGGGCGCTGATTTAAAGGAACGAGCTGGAATGGATCCGGTTCAGGTGAGGAAAACAGTTACCTTAATCCGTGATACGATCAATTCTTTCGAATTATTACCCCAACCGGTCATAGCGGCGGTGAACGGCGTTGCATTTGGCGGAGGAACTGAACTAGCGCTCGCTTGTGATATCCGTATTGCCTCTGAAACTGCGAAACTCGGACTAACGGAAACTTCATTGGGAATTATACCAGGTGCAGGCGGAACACAGCGTTTAGCAAGATTAGTAGGAAAGGGACGTGCCAAAGAGCTGATTTTCACTGCCAGACGTATTGAGGCAAACGAAGCCCTTGAGATTGGTTTAGTAGAGTATACGGTCCCTGTTGCAAGCTTAATGGATAAAGCATTAGAAATCGCGGGACAAATTGTTCGGAATGGCCCGATTGCCGTTACGCAAGCAAAGTTCGCTATCGATAAAGGCTATGATGTCGATATAAATACAGGTCTTGCGATTGAACAAAATGCCTATGAAGTGACGATGCCAACAAAGGATCGTTTAGAAGGATTACAGGCTTTTAAGGAGAAACGCGCCCCAATTTACAGGGGAGAATAAGAAAACTAGATAAATAAAGGAGGAGAAATAATGACTGTGGATATGAAACCTCTACAACAAACACTGCAAGATCGAGTCGAGCAAATAAAAAAGGGCGGAGCTCCTAAATATCATGAAAAGAACCAAGAGCAGGGAAAACTATTCGTTCGTGATCGTTTATCACTTTTATTCGATCCTGGCTTTGAATTAGAGGATGCTTTATTTGCAAACTGTATGGCGGGGGATCTTCCTGCAGATGGTGTCGTGACAGGAATGGGCAAGATTAATGGTCAGGTTGTATGTGTGATGGCCAATGATTCAACAATCAAAGCGGGTTCTTGGGGAGCTCGAACGGTTGAGAAAATCATTCGAATTCAGGAAACGGCTGAAAAACTTCGCGTGCCATTAGTATACTTGGTAGATTCAGCTGGGGCGCGGATAACGGATCAGGTGGAAATGTTCCCGGGACGTCGTGGGGCAGGGAGAATCTTTTACAATCAAGTGAAACTTTCAGGTAAAATCCCTCAAATCTGTATTCTGTTTGGACCATCTGCGGCCGGCGGAGCTTATATTCCGGCTTTTTGTGACATTGTCATTATGGTTGATAAAAATGCATCGATGTACCTGGGTTCACCGAGAATGGCCGAAATGGTTATTGGTGAAAAAGTAACCTTAGAGGAAATGGGCGGTGCCCGCATGCACTGTTCTGTTTCAGGATGTGGTGATGTTCTGGCGAAAAATGAAGAAGAAGCCATTTCAATGGCGAGAAACTATCTTTCATATTTCCCTGCTAATTTTTCAGAGAAACCGCCAGTTCATGAGGCTGTTGCTCCTAAACTATTGAAAAAGCCATTAGAAGAGCTGATTCCGTCTAATCAGAATGCAGCATTTAATATGCATGATCTCATAAACGGGATTATTGATGAAGGTTCCTTCTTTGAAATCAAAAAACTTTTTGCTGGCGAACTTATTACAGGACTTGCTCGTATGGAGGGGAAATCAGTCGGAATTATCGCCAATCAGCCACGTGTTAAAGGCGGAGTTTTATTCCACGATTCAGCAGATAAGGCCGCAAAATTTATTAATCTTTGTGATGCCTACCATATTCCCCTTTTGTTTCTAGTAGATGTACCCGGATTTATGATAGGGACAAAAGTAGAACGGGCAGGAATCATTCGCCATGGGGCGAAAATGATTTCAGCTATGGCTGAAGCAAGTGTTCCAAAAATCTCTGTTATCGTCCGTAAAGCCTATGGTGCTGGTCTTTATGCAATGGCTGGCCCTGCCTTTGAACCGGATGCTTGTCTTGCTTTGCCTTCAGCACAAATTGCGGTAATGGGACCAGAAGCAGCAGTAAATGCCGTATATGCTAATAAAATTGCTTCGCTGCCTGAAGAAGAACGTGCCGCATTCATCGAACAAAAACGAGAGGAATATAAAGAAGATATTGATATTTACCATTTAGCTTCCGAAATGGTGATCGACGGGATTATACCAGCAAACTCATTGCGAAAAGAGCTGGTGAACCGTTTTGAGGCATACTCATCAAAATATCTCATTTTTTCAGAACGGAAACACGCTGTATATCCAGTCTGATTTATTAAAGTCAATTGTAAAAGTTTAAATCTAAGGAGGCGGATCCAGTGAAGAATGGGAAAGTTGTGAATTCCTTCACCGAAGCAATAAAAGATATTTCAGATGGCGCTACCATCATCGTCGGAGGTTTCGGACTATGTGGAATTCCCGAAAAGGCAATTCTTGCCTTAAGAGATCAGGGAACAAAGGATTTAACCATCGTTAGTAATAACTGTGGCGTGGATGATTGGGGACTTGGTCTGCTGCTTGCCAATAAGCAAATTAAGAAAATGGTTTCATCTTATGTCGGTGAAAACAAAATTTTTGAAAAGCAGTTTTTAAGTGGTGAGCTTGAGGTTGAGCTAGTTCCTCAAGGAACGCTTGCAGAACGAATTCGTGCTGGCGGCGCAGGAATACCTGGTTTTTATACGGCTACTGGGGTGGGAACACCAATTGCAGAAGGAAAAGAACACAAAGAGTTTAACGGAAGAACTTATTTATTAGAAGAGGGAATTGTCGGTGAATTTGCCCTAGTAAAAGCCTGGAAGGCCGACCCGCTAGGAAACCTTGTTTTCCGAAAAACATCCCGAAACTTTAATCCATTGGCAGCCATGGCGGGAAAAATTACGATTGCAGAAGTTGAGGAAATCGTTGAAGTAGGAGAGTTAAATCCAGATGAAATCCATACCCCTGGAATTTATGTTCAACGTGTCCTGCTCGGAACAAACTATGAAAAACGGATAGAAAGACGCACAGTAGTACAAGCTTAATAGTTTTTTTAAGAATGTTGATGGGAGCAAAGCGCCTGGAGCGAAAATCAACAGCTAAGTTTAAGAGACAAGGAGTGAGTGGATTGAAGGATGCGCGATTAACCATTGTAAAACGTGCGGTTCAAGAAATTCAGGATGGAATGAACGTGAATTTAGGAATTGGGATCCCAACCCTTATTGCCAATGAAATTCCAAGCGAATACAATGTCATGTTACAATCAGAAAATGGCTTATTGGGCATTGGCCCTTATCCGGTTGAAGGTACAGAAGACCCTGATCTAATAAATGCGGGAAAAGAAACAGTAACAGACGTACCGGGTGCTTCCTATTTCGACAGTGCAGAATCATTTGCTATGATTCGCGGCGGTCATATCGACCTTGCCATCTTAGGGGGAATGGAAGTTTCACAAACAGGAGATTTGGCTAACTGGATGATTCCCGGGAAGATGGTCAAAGGAATGGGCGGCGCCATGGATTTAGTAAACGGCGCAAAACGTGTGGTGGTTATTATGGAACATGTAAATAAGCACGGTGAATCAAAGGTCAAAACAGAATGTACGCTTCCTCTTACCGGAAAAGAAGTGGTGCACCGTTTAATCACTGATTTGGCTGTATTTGATTTCACTCCAGAAGGAATGGTTCTCGTAGAAACCCAGGACGGAGTATCTGTTGAAGAAGTGGTTGAAAAAACGGAGGCTTCATTTAAAATTGGTATCATCTCATCAGTTAAGTAAGAGGCTGGACCCCATGGATGGTGAAATAGTAGATTGCCGAATCAGCCGCTTCTATTTTTTACCTAATAATCCAAAACCCTATTGTCACATGACAATAGGTTTTTTTTTGCAGCTTAGGAAAAATGATACAATCCTATTTTAGAATAAATTTTTCATTATAATCACTTCTCGAATAAATTGCCAATGAATAGCCTCCACTTTTATATGTCAATTTGCCTTTATGAATATTTAATGACATTTTCTATCTAGAAGATGTATTTTAAGCGACTTTGTAATAAACTTTTTTTAGATGTGATTTATATCACAATATATGAAACATTTAATTTAGAAATATCTTAGATTAAAGAAAGGGTTGCTAAAATGAAAATAAAATCGGTTTTAGTATTGTTGGTATTCACTATTGTCACGGTGCTTACGGGATGTGAACCACTCATGGTTCTTGATCCTAAGGGGCCACAAGCCAAAAGGCAAGCCCATGACATTTTGCTGTCCATAGGCATCATGTCATTTATTGTGATTATTGTTTTTGCTATTTTGATATATGTGTTAATAAAGTACCGTGCCTCAAAGCAAAGCCCGAACTATGAACCTCCTCACATTGAAGGAAATAAATGGGTCGAGATCATCTGTGTCGGAATTCCTGTCATAATAGTAACTTATTTTTCATTTGTATCTGTTCAAAGTAATTATATTGTGGAAGCAAAACCACAAGGATACCAGGATAAGGAACCTTTAGTTATTTATGCTTCATCCTCTGATTGGAAATGGCATTTTAGTTACCCGGAGGAAAATATCGAAACGGTTAACTATTTGTATATTCCAACAGACCGTCCGATTGAATTTAAGCTCTATTCCTATGGGCCTATTACAAGCTTCTGGATTCCGCAGCTTGGCGGACAAAAATATGCGATGTCTAATATGACTACCACCTTGAATTTAGCTGCTGATGAACCAGGAGAAATGATGGGGCGCAATGCGAACTTCAGTGGTAAAGGATCTGCTGAAAATATGTTCAATGTCACGGCAATGTCTGAAAAGGATTTTGATAAATGGGTAAAAGACGTTAAAAAAACTGCAAAGCCTCTAACAGAGGGACAATTTAATAAGTTATTAAAACCGGGTCATCTCGGACAAATGACCTTCACTGGTACTCATTTAAACTTTAGTCCCCCACCTGACCATCATAATAGTGAATCCACTAAATCAGTGGAAGGTCATGAGGAACATTCTCAAATGGACATGTCAGACCACAAAAGTCATCAGTAAATATTAAATGTTTTATGAATGAACAATTGTTAAAATACATTTTTCGAAAGGAGTCAGTACAGGATGGATTTTTTGCACCGTTTTGCCGTACCAAATCCAAGTATTGCGATATATGCATCAATGGTTGCGATTGGCCTTACCATAGTCGCTATTTTCGCGGGCTTAACCTATTTTAAAAAGTGGGGGTATTTATGGCGTGAATGGTTAACAACGGTTGACCATAAACGAATTGGAATTATGTATTTAATCTCTGCCTTAATTATGTTATTTCGGGGTGGAGTAGACGCAATTATGATGCGTGCACAGCTTGCTGTACCTGATAATAAGCTGATGGATGCCCAGCATTATAATGAGGTTTTCTCAACACACGGAGTTATTATGCTTTTATTTATGGCAATGCCATTCATCTTTGCTTTTATGAACTATCTTGTTCCATTACAAATTGGGGCTCGTGATGTAGCTTTCCCAAGATTAAACGCATTAAGCTTTTGGCTATTCTTCTTCGGTGCGATGCTGCTGAATATCTCTTTTGTTGTCGGAGGCTCACCTGATGCAGGATGGACTTCCTATTTTCCTCTTGCTGGAAATGAGCTTAGTCCATCGGTCGGAACGAACTATTATATGTTCGCCATTCAAATATCCGGTCTCGGTTCACTAATGACAGGTATTAACATGATTACAACGATTATTAAAATGAGAGCACCAAGTATGACATTAATGAAAATGCCGATGTTTACCTGGTCTACATTGGTTGCAAACCTAATCATTGTAACAGTTTTCCCTGTATTAACAGTGGCACTTGCGATGGGATCAATGGACAGACTCTTTGGTACCCATTTCTTCTCAACCACAAATGGCGGGATGGATATGCTCTGGGCAAACCTTTTCTGGGTTTGGGGACATCCTGAAGTATATATTCTCGTTTTGCCTGCGTTTGGATTATATAGTGAAATTATTTCAACCTTTGCCGGTCGAAACCTTTATGGCTATAAATCAATGGTTGCTTCAATGGTTATTATCTCAGCCCTTTCATGTTTGGTTTGGGCTCACCATTTCTTTACAATGGGTCAAGGCCCTACGGCAAATAGTTTCTTTTCGATAACAACGATGGCCATTTCAGTTCCGACTGGAGTTAAGATGTTCAACTGGTTATTCACATTATGGAAAGGGAAGATTCGTTTCACCGTACCAATGTTGTATTCCATCGGTTTTATTCCGCTTTTTGTGATTGGCGGAATGACAGGGGTTATGTTGGCGATGTCGGCTGCTGATTACCAATACCATAATACAATGTTTTTAGTAGCACACTTCCATAATGTCATCATCCCTGGTGTTGTATTTGCGATGCTTGCTGGTCTTACGTACTATTGGCCAAAAATGTTTGGCTTTATGTTAAATGAAAGAATTGGGAAATGGGCATTTTGGCTTTTATCCATCGGATTTTGCTTAGCATTCTTCCCAATGTATATTACTGGTTTGGACGGTCAAGCACGCCGTATGTACACATATTCTGAGGCGACTGGCTATGGCACTCTAAATATGGTTTCATTTATTGGTGCGGGTATTATGGCAATCAGCTTTGCTATAATCGTATACAACGTATATTACAGTGTTCGTTATTCACCACGAAATATTAGCGCAGATCCTTGGGATGCTCGTTCATTGGAATGGGCTACACATACTCCTGTCCCGGAATATAACTTTGCAATTACACCAAATGTTGCTTCAAGTCAGGCATTCTGGGATACCAAGAAAAAGGGTCATCAGCTGTTTTCAGGTGAATTGGAAAAAATTCATATGCCTAATAACAGCGGAATTCCATTTATAATGGGTGCAATTTTCTTCGTGTGGGGATTTTCATTCATATTCTCATTGTGGATTCCAGCTATTATTTCAACGATTGCAATACTAGCATGCTTGGTACTTCGCTCATTTGAAGTGGATCATGGCCGTTATATTTCTGTTAAAGAAATTGAAAAAACTGAAATCAAATTGCGAGGTGTTAACTAATGAAAATCGATCACTCGCTGCCATTAGAATATAGTACAAAACAAAATGACCAAAATATTTTTGGCTTTTGGGTTTTCCTTGCGGCTGAAATTATGCTGTTTGCGACACTTTTTACGTCCTATTTTACGCTAGAGCATAGAGTAGGTAATGGACCAAGTGGATCCGAAATTTTTGAAATTACCCCAGTTTTATTTGAAACACTAGTTTTATTGACAAGTAGTTTTACAATTGGGCTTGGCATTCACGCGATGCGTATCGGGAAACAAAAAGCGATGTTAACATTTTTTGCAATCACACTTGTTCTCGGTTTAGGCTTTCTAGGCTTTGAAATTGATGAATTTCTTACGTATATCCATGAAGGGGCAACACTGCAGACAAGTGCGTTTACAGCTATTCTAATGATGACATTGGGAACACACGGCGCGCACGTTACCTACGGATTATTCTGGGGAGCCGGCATTCTTATGCAGGTAAAAAAACGTGGTTTAACTCCCGAAACAACAAATAAATCATTTATTTTTTCGTTGTATTGGCATTTCTTGGATGTTGTTTGGATCTTTATTTTCAGCTTCATTTATTTGAAAGGAATGATGTAATATGAGCGAATTATTCCCACGAAAACAAATAATGGGCTTTGTCTTTTCTCTTTCATTAACGGCAGTCGCTCTTGCCGTTTACTTTTTACATTTGTCTTTTGCAATGGGGATGTTTGTACTTGTTGTTACAGCATTTGCACAGGCACTCCTCCAGCTCGTTGTATTCATGCATGCTGGTGAGACAAATGAAAAATGGATTATTTATGGAAAAGTATTTTTTATGATTACAGTGGCATTAGTCACCATTTTAGGTACATTACTCATTTTTCTTTGGGATATGTAGGAGGAAAGGGAGCGTTTTTAACGCTCCCTTTTCAATTACATATTTTTTCTAACATTTATTATTATTTTTTACTAAATACAATCCATTTCTTGATTTCATTGGCGAAATTTCAATTCCTTTATGAGTGTTTTCGACCATCTCCTCGGTAGTTATAAAAAACATGCCAATTAGGAAGAAAAGCACAGCACCAACAATGGTACCGATTCCAATTCCAATAATCGGGGTAACATCTCCGAACATTCCATATAAAAAGATCATCATACCCGTTATTAATGTAATTCCGCCAGTCCATTTTGTTGCATGTAATATTTTTAAACGTGAATTCATAATAATGACCTCCTTTATACGATATTGCGTCTGAAAATTTTAATTAATCTGTTAATTCGTTGCAAAAAATTTTTGTGCATCTTAAGCGGAAATACTAGTTCAGTCATTTCCTCTACAATACTATTATTCACTTTGTTCACAAAATTGTCAAAACTTTGTTCACAAATTTGTCAAAAATAATTTAATCCATTGAATGAAGTCCGAACGAAAAAGTTCCTATGTATTTCTCTTTTATTACAAAATAACAAAGAAGGGAATCTAAAAAAACCTGTTTTCCCTTCATTTTGATAATCTATTTATTTCAGCATTCTATCTAAATAACGGATAACTTCATCGGGTTTTCCTGAAACTTTCTCATCCCGTTCATGATCTTTAACAAGTTTTTCTTTTGCTATCCTTAATACTTCTTCCTCAATCTCTTTCGGGACCACAACAACCCCATCTGCATCCGCTACAATGATGTCTCCTGGGCTTATTGAGGTTCCACCGCAAGAAATCGGCACGTGTACCTCTCCCCAGCCACCTTTAGCACTTGATGCAACAGTTGTACCTTTGCAAAATACTGGGAAATTAAGTTTTTTTACCCCAAGGATGTCACGAATAACCCCATCGGTGACGATCCCTTTAATCCCTAATGTTTGCGCCAGTCCAAGGATGAAATCCCCTGCGATGGTTCGATAGGTATCTCCTTTTGCATCTACAACAATAATATCCCCTGGCTGGGCTTCACGAATTGCACGTAATACGCATTGATTATCACCAACAGGCATTTTAACAGTATAGGCGCGCCCCGCAATTCTGTATTCCTCTTTTAATGGTTTAATGGATGGGTCCATATTATTTAGCCCTTGCATCGTGTCAGAAATGCACGTGGTTGGAATATCCTGAAATGCTGAAACAATCTCACTCATTGTTGACCTCCTTAAGATTTAAATAGAATAGAATCTAATTCCATGTTACAAAAAAGTTTGGACTTTCTATAATATTAAAAAGGAATGGATGAATATAACAAAAATATCACCTATTTTATTGAGAGCCAGGGAAAGAGAATTCATACACCAATTTTCATAATAGTCAAATAATATACACATTTATGAATTGTATACATTTTATTGTTTATTTACAATTGACTAAATGTAGCTTATATATGTAAAATACATATATAGAAATTTTATCGAGTTGAACCTAATGTTGGTAATGTGTATGTAAAGGGTTATGTTAAACAACACAACATTATTAATCCAAGCTCAATCATTTTTTTACAATGTATTCTAGTTATCTTAAACTCTACATACTTCCGTTTCAAAGGGAGGATAATATAGAGAAATTTATAAAAACAATGAGGAGGAACGAAAATGGTTCAAAAGATGATCCAACAAAAAGAAGAAGTTCTAAACAAGGAAGTTAAAAAATTAGAGGTTCCAAAGGTTGAGGTTCCAAAAGTAGAGGTTGCTAAAGTTGAGATTCAAAAAGTAGAACAGCAAAAAGAAACAAACTATGTTTCGGATCCATTTATTGATACACTTTGGGATCAATTTGAAGGTGCAGTATCTCGTACAAGAGAACTTAGAGAACAAAGTAAAGAACTATACCTAAATGCTATAAAAGAAACAACAAAGTTTAATGGAGTATACCGTAAAACATTTATGGGGCTTTTTGAGCAAGCAACAAAATTAAATGGTGATTTCCGTAATGGGTTATTCCAAAACAACATTTTTAAAACAAATGAGTCTGCTCTAGAAGTGACTGAATCTTTAAATAGTCAAGTAAGTGAAGCAGCTAGTAAATTAGAGGAGCTTTATTTGACTCCAATTAACTCAGCCTTTGATTTAATTAAAAAAACTGAGGAGCTTTTTGAACAAAATAGCGGGGCATTCATTGACTATACAAATGAAGCGCGTAATGCTTGGGAAGCTGTCTTTGACAACTATGTAAAACAAGCAAGAAAGACTCATCAAAGTATTGCTCATCAATTGGAAGATAGCGTGCGTGTACTAGTTACTCCAAGTAAATAGTGTACATACCTATTAGGAAATACTTCCTTTATAGGTTGAGTCTTCTTTGTTAATAAATAATCTATTTCGCACAAAAAAAGCAGCTTTACCTAACTCGGCAAGCTGCTTTTTTTAATTCTTGATTAGAACTGTTTCTAATATATACACACTTGACTGCAAGTGGAGTGAGATAAGTATGCATAACCTTAGTACTGAACTATTGCTAGAAGCATTTAATTCTGCAATTAAGTTAAATCTTCGCAAAGACTTTATTCGGTTATTGGCTATTGAGTTAGATGGACGACTAACTAATGAATCACCCATAAATGATTATAGAAAGATTTTAAATCAGTATATTAAATCAGATTAGAATTTGGATTTATTCTTTATTCAATGATCTTCCAAGAAATAAATTGGGTTTTACCGCTCAGAATTAATATTCAGCATTTTATTAAAAATGGAGGGATTTTTATGGATGAACAAGAAAAAACTATATTTATGAGTGAACAAGAAAGAACTTTACTATACAAAACTTCTAGCATTTTAAGAAAAGATACAAGCATTATGAGTTTAAACGATATAATAGAAGAACTTGTTCATGTTATAGAATCAAAAACAAAAGATGACAGATTGGCAGATCAAGAATTGAAATAAATCAATAGTAGATTCTAAAAGCCCCATCCATTGATTTAGGGCTTTTTTTATTTGTCTTGTTACAACAGGTCATTATATTAAAAAAATTTCATTTACCAACGATAACGCAACTAGTTTATAATATAAGGATGTTCAAATTGGATAATAAGAGTCTATTTCTATAACTCTATGAAGATTTAAGTGGGTGAGTACAATCGACATCATTGAAACACGGGTGAGAGGATTTATAGCTGATATTCAACACCCTAACCAAAAGAAGAAAATAAATAGTAACGATTTAGAACTTCAGTTACGCAGGCTTTTGGATAATTATTTTGAGATGGATGGTTATTCGTTGTTTTACCGTGCAGTTGAAACATTGCAAAGGGAAGGACAACTGATTCCCATCCAAAATAATCAATATAATGGAAGAAACCCGGCGCTTGCCTTATATTACTGGGTCAATATAAAAGTTCAGGAAAACAAATGGGATCGTCTCGAGATGATGAAATTAGGTGATCTGTTTGATTTTTCCTTTTATGAACGGCATCCCGAATGGCAGACGAAAAATGAATGGAATCGAATCCAGAAGGTATATTCTTTTCTAAAGCCCAGTTTGGAACGGGAAATTGTGTCAGTCGAAGAAAGAAGTCTGGAACTCTTTGGCCATGAAAAATTCTTACTCGACAATGATAGTTTTCCTGATGGAAAAGGCTTCTTAGCCAGAATTGGCATATCAGAAGCGCAGCTTAAAATGGTGAATTACGGGGAACCTTTTGTATTTTGGATGAAACAAGGGAAAGAAATAAAAGATATTCAGCGGGTACTGATTGTTGAGAATCTATCGTTCTTCCATACTTCCATTAAGTTATTGGAAGTCAATCAACTCGATTATGAACCAGAACTGATTATTTATGGTGAAGGAACTAAAATTGAGCGGAGCTTTTCCTTTTTCTTTCGAATGTTTCCAGCTAAATCCTATCTTTTCTATTACGCAGGAGACCTTGATGCCGCGGGTTACGGGATCATGATTCGGCTTATTGAAAAATACCCGGATTGCTGTATACAGCCCGCCTTAAAAATATATCGTAAAATGCTTGAGCGTCTTGAACAAAGAAATGATCAAAAACAAGGACAAACACAAAATATCAAATACCGTGATTCATTCTTTCAATGGTTTACGGAAGAGGAGCAAGTACTATTACAGCAATTATGGCAGGAAAATAAGCGGATTCCACAAGAAGTCTTAAACATAGAAACATGGAGGAGATGGACGTGAACGAATCATGGGAAGGCTTCGGCAAGCGAATGCAACGATTAAATCCACTGTTTGAGCTTGGGAGGGGAATGGAAGTTGGGGAGCTGAAACCTCATATCCAAACTATTCTCATGCAAGTGCTCCTCACCATATTTTATCGAGAATTAAATGATGATGATCAAAGGCGCAAATCAGATATCAAATATATGGTCGAAGAATCAATTAAGCAAATGAAGCTTTTGGCAGACGATAAACAAATGGAACGGATTACAAGCGGGCTTTTATATCAGGGGAAAGAAGAATATAGTAAACCCTTTGAAGCCCTATATTATGATGAAATAAGACAATCCTGGGAGACACAAACCTTTCGCTATGTGACAATGGATGAATTATATACGAATTTAGAAATGGGCGGGTCGATTGTTTATAAACTAACAGATGTTGCGCAGGAAATGATTTTTATGAGCAGGGAAATGGCGGAGGAGTTCTCGATCACGATTGAACAACTCTACAGTATGCAGCTGATTAAAAACGGTAATTTTAGAAAAGCTACTCGAAACCTCGATCACCTCATTTCACGCGTAAACCGCTTAATGGCAAAGGAATTTACCTTCCAAAAAGAAATGATCAACAATCCCAAAATTTTATTGATTGAAGAGGAATGGCAAAGAGCCGACAATCGGGTTGAAATAGAAAAGCAATTTGAAGAAGAAAAAAATCATTTCCGTACCATTACTAGTATGATCGATAAAACGAAACGAAGGAATGAAGAGGTAGATTCTATTCAAAAAGAATTGATTCTGCTCCAAGAAAAAATTGGTCATACAAGGCAATTGCATGATCGTTTTGCGAAGCTGGTTATTCAAAATATTTCCTATGAGATGAAATTAAAGGCAGAAAACCCTTCATTGTTTTGGGAAACTAGCCTGGTTTCCTTTCGAGAGCATTATTATGAAAATTGGTTCATGAAGGAAGGGGTCAAAAGTTTCGAAGCGATAGAAAGAGTCCTTTCTCCATTATTTTCACCGAAGAATGAATTTATTTTGCCGCTCGATTGGATTTGGGGTGAACAGGAATTCGATGAAAAACAACTAATCGATGTTGTTATTGAAGAAGAGGCAGAAGAAAGCATTACTCGTCTGAGAGTGACCAACTGGGATTCTGTTATCAAGGCATGGAGTTATGTTTTTCAATTTTTACAAACAAACGGAGAGTTTTCGATCGCTGATTTAGCGGATCTTCCGCTTGAAGTACAGGATTTATGGTTTGAAGAATCAGAAACGATTGATTTGTGGATGATGTTCGATAAAAAGCCGCTGAAGGTTCAAGTGCTTCATCGGAAGGAAGAGACATTAAGCGATGAGAGGGAAATTCTCCTACATAAATTAATGAAGGAATATCCGCAATTTCAAATTTTTGAAGGCTTAAAAATCTATACTGAGTTCGATCATCGAGCGGAGCCTTTCCAATGGTATCGAATGAAAATGTCCCCATTTAAAATATGTGTTCAGGAGGTGCTAGCGTGAGTGCAGAAAGTATTAAAAGAGCATCCGCTGTCTTTTTTACTTTATTAAAAGATAAAGTAATCGACGAAAATAGTGAACACTTTCAGACTTATTTCGATCCGGAAGTGAGACAGACAGTTCTCTTATTAGCAGACGAATCAGGTACATATATCATTGAATCGCCTAAGCGCATCCAATTAGTTGTCCAGCCGACGGGTTCTGTTTTTGCTACGAATTTTACCCATATGAAAGAAAAGCATAAGCAAATCGAAACGAAAAAGCACTTTCATCTAATTAGCGTTGTCATTATGACTTTTCTAGCGGCCATCGACCGCAATCAGGCGGCAAAAATTCGCACGAAGCGGGAAGGGATTAGCTACTACGCATTAGAGCGGTCTGTTAATGACCTCATAATGAATTGGGATAGCATTCTTAAAACGAACCCCAGCTTCGGAGAAGAAGAAAGAATCGATATGAAGGAAGTTGTCACCACCTGGAAATACATGGAGGTGGACACGGATGATTATGGGATCAAAAAAGGCAATCGACGTACCAGAATCGGTTTAATAGCCATAGCCATGCGCTTGTTAGAGACGGAGGGGCTGATCGTCATTCTGGATCGGGACGATATAGCTAAGGTGATTCCTAAAACGGAACTATTTGAGCGAATTGAATACCTATATCACGATTATGACCGTTATGAATTATTAAAAAAATTAATGACTACAGAGGAGGATATGCATGCCGAAAATCCATCGAATTAGAATTGTTGGCCTGAAATATGATGGCATGCAAAAGCAATACAAAGATACCACTTTTAATTTTCATAATGATGAGACATCCACAAATGGCCTCATTGCGATGATGAATGGGGGTGGGAAAGGTGTCTTCCTTCAGACCATTTTCCAAATACTTAAGCCTGGAACTTCATGGGGAAAACAAAACAATCGATATTATCAACAATTCTTCTTTAATAATAAAGAGCAATTTATTCCCTATACCTTTCATGTACTTATTCAATGGGAATTGGACGGTGCAGACCACGCGTCTCTGGTAACTGGAGGAATGTTCTCAGCTGAGCAGCGGATTTCCATGAATGAAGAAAGTGGAATGGAAAGTAAAACATTGGAACAGGAGGCAAGGATTGTTCCTAATATTACATTTTATACAAGAGAATTTGAACGGAAAGAAGAGGCAGCGCTTGAGCATATTCCACTCTATGAGCAAGGTGAGGTTGCTGACACGGAAAGCTTGAAAGACTACTTAAAATGGAATGGATATGACGTGTATCGAGATACGAAAAAACACTATCGCATCCTTGATACTTACGGAATTAACCGAAAAGATTGGGACATTATGAAGGAAATTAATAAGGATGAAGGCGGCGTTGGGAAATTCTTCGAGGGTGCTGAGGATGATCATTCCCTGTTCCAAAAGCGAATCATACCTACTATTAGTCAAGTCTTACATCGAACCGAACATCAAAGTAATGATCTTGTGGAGATATTTAAGAGCCAGGCCAGTATCGCGAAGGACTTGCCTGTTCTTTTAAAAAGAGAGCAGGCCCATAAAGAGTTTTTAGAAGACATTATTCCATTTGAAGAGCACTTGGCTATAGGTGTTGAACATAAAGAAATTGTTCATTCCAGCATACAGGCGGGAAGACAACTGCTGGGTGCCTTGCAGCATTTAAAGCAATCAGAAGAAGAAACGCTGCTTACTTTAGAGAATGAACTGGAGAAATTAATCATCAGGCAGGCAGATTTACGCTTTCAAAAAGAAAATCTAGAGTTTGCAAAAGCACACAGAGATGTCATGGATTGGGATAAGAAATTAGTGGAGGAAAGAGAGAAACATACTTCCTTACAAGCAATCGTTAAAGTGAAACAGGATCGAAAAGCACAACTAGACTTTCAGCTGTTATTAAAAGAGTGGAATGAAAACGAACAAAGTATTCGCGCTCTTTCACAGCAAATCGCGACATTGGAACAAAATAGCGGCTTAGAGCAAGTGAATCAAAGAATGGATGAAATTAAACAAGAAGCTAGAAAGCAATGGAATCAATCCTATCTATCGATTCAAGAAGGTGTTAAACAGTATTTAGGATATAAAAAGTTCTTGAATAAAAAAGCTACGGGGCTGTTGCAGCAGGATAAACAAAAGACAAAAGACATTGCTCAGCTTAGTACGGAAATAGACTTTCTATATACACAAATGCATACCTTTGAGACGAAGGAAGCAGTACTCATCCAAGAATTTGGCGATCGCTTAACCTATGACTTAAAGGGCTTAACCCTGAGTCTTTCTAAACAAATTGAAGACAAACAGGCTAGATTAGTAGAGTTGCAAGCAAAAGATAAGGATTCTAATGAAAAGCAAAATCAACTGGCGACATCACATGGTACGCTCTTCCAATCCATACAGTTTTCAGAGGAAAAATGTGAAGAATTAAAGACAGCTAATGAAGGACAAAAGCAAAAGGAAGCAAAACTATTAGAAAAACTTCATGGGTTAATTGATGACGTCACAGTGCCGTTTACTCACTCACTCTTATCGAAATACGCGATACAAATAGAAGAAATACTTGGCACTAACCGACATCAAGCTGAACAAATGAAAAAGGAACTTTGGGAAACACAACTCGACCATTCCTTAAACGATGAACCCTTCTGGATCGCAAATAAAGACGTGAAAGAATTAAAGGAATGGATTGATGAAAAGACTGGAATTGATGTGTTTTATGGAGCCCAATTTCTCCAATCATTAAGTCCAGAGGATATGGCTCATTCACTGATGACGAATCCGCTCCTTCCATACGGGTTGGTCGTAAACGGACAGCAATGGCAAAAAATTAATCAACAGGTTCTTACAGGAAGAATGTTCAAAAGTCCTGTTCCAATTTTCTTGCGCGAAGATATGAACGGAGAAAAGCACCAACAATCTTTTGTGATCATTAATGGAACCGAGAATGGGCTATTAAGCGATAAGAATCAATTCACCAGCTGGAAAATAACGATTGCGAAGCAAATTGAAGAAAAGAAAAATACGCTCGTTGAATTAGAAAAGACAGAAACCTCCTTACGTCGAATTTTAAAAGAAGTCGATCGGTTTATATCAAGTGAGCTTTCTAGTGATATCGAAAAAGATTTCAAGCAGGAACAAAACGCTCTTCTTTCTAAGAAAACGAAATTACAAGAAATCAAAACACAAGAACAAAAAGAGAAAGAATTACAGCTTGGGCTAAAAGAACAGCTGGAAAAGACAAATAGTAAGATAGAAAAGCTTACAAGAAATGTAGAAACGTTAGAGGAGTTTAATCAAGAAAAAACTCTTCATCAAGAAAATAAACGGGTTAAACTAGAAAAAGAGAAACAAAAAGAAGCCTTAGGTCTACAGCAGCAAGAAATAGGAAAAGAGCACCAACAGACAGTTGAACTTCAAAACCAGTGGAATCAGACCTATGTAGAATGGAAGCTTACAACCGAACAAACGATAAAGGAGATTAGGTTCTATATAGAAGAAGCTGTTTTTCCTGCTGGTGAAAAAGCAGACCTATCTGATGAGGTCCCTCAACTATCTCCATATTTATTACAAGAGATTAACGGAAGTATCGGAGAGCTAAAACAGCTTCAAAAATCGAAAGAAGAACAGGCTAGAGAATTACTCGTTCTTCAAGCAAAAAAAGAAACCGAACAAAAGCAGCAAAACAAATTAGAGAAAAAACTCAATGCCCATGATCAAGATTGGAATCAAGCAAAAGAACCTGATGAACCTCTTAGTATATTAGAAAATATGTTGCAAACGGCACAGAAGGAAGCGAAGTCTGCGGGAAAAGATGAACGGGAACAAGGAACGGCTGTTACCGTAGCGGAAACGTCCTTAAAGCACGCGACTGAACAGCGTGATAAGTCTGGAAAGAAAGTCGAAAAGTATGAAAAACAGCCTGAACAATGGGCAAACCTTGATTTAGAAGTAAAAGCAGTAGAAATTAAAGACCAAACGAAATTAACGAAAGAGGAAGTAAAGCGGGCAGAGAAACGCCAAAAAGAAACGGAAACCAATATTGCCGGGTACGAAGGAGATTTATTAACCTTATCCGTTATACTCAAAGAGGAAGCGGCAGCATTTACGAATGAGGATCTAGAAAAAATAAACAGTCTAGGTAAAGCATGTATCTTGTCCTGGTGTGAAGAACACCAAGCGATCCAGGACGAAGGGCAAGAGAAGCATGCGAAAATCGACCAATCCTTAAGGAATTTAAAGCTCACGATTGAAGGAAAAGATTGGGAGATTCGGTTTAAAAATGAAGTAGTAACGACTTTAGATCATTTGGATACAAGGCATTTTACGCATATTCAGACGATCGTTAAGAATATGAAACGTTTCTCACAAAGTGGATTGGAACAATTAGAACGTGACAAAGAAAGAGCTGAAAAGGCGCAAAACTTTTGGGCCAGCCGTGCCAGCATGAAAGTGATGAGTATTGCTGAGGCAATTCGTTCCATGATTGCGAAAATGAAGCTGAAAAATGAACGAGGATCGTTTCCGCTTGTACAACTTAAAGAAGACATCCTACCTAAAAAGTCGGAAGATATTGAGCCATTACTGAAGCAGCACTTTGTAACTGCTATAAACAAAATCACAAAACAATTTGATATGATTGATGATCATAATCGCGCATTAGACGATGAAATAAAACAACTCATAAGTGATGAGCAAATTTTATTTGTATCCCTTCGAAATCGATATCCTGAGCTGCTTGTCTATAATATGCGAACAGATAATGCCTTTATGTACGGGAAACCGCAAAAAGAGCATTACTCAACGTGGCAGACCATTAATCAAGGTTCAAGGACGAAATCCGACGGCAGCGGCGGACAAAAGCTTTCCGCTCGAATGGTGATGATGATGATGCTATTATCGGTTAAAAGCGAAACTGATCAAAGCTGGGTTCCATTAGTCTGTGATAATCCGTTCGGACAAGCAGCATCGGCCCATGTCCTTGACCCCATATTTGCCGTGGCCGAGAAACTGAAGTTCCAATTCATCGTCGTCACTCCGCCGGAACTTGTGAAAACGGAAATCAGCCAAAGATTCGCTGCTTATTATAAATTGGATTTCATTCGTGAAAAAGGAAAAGAAATTGTTTCCGATACGATTGTTCCCGCATATCGGATTTACCAGGGAGAAGGAGCAGTCAGATAAGGTAATACATTAGTTGAGGATGAACGGGAAGTCCCACTTTCAAATCGAAAGTGGGACACAGGCTGTCGAGAAACTCTCGACAGCCTTTTACTTCATAAAATACTTTAATAATTCACTGCGTTAATTCGCCATAATATTATTAGTACAAGCTTTGGGACTTGTCTGTTGATTGGTACTCCAGACACTTCGCTTTCCGCGGGCGTGCCGGGGAGCCTCCTCGGCGCTGAAGCGCCTGCGGGGTCTCCCCTGCCCCGTACTCCCGCAGGAGTCTTCGTGTCTTCCGTACCAATCAACAGAGTGTTATTAATAAAGTCTTAATGATCTACCAATATCTAATAAAAAGTGGTGAAATCAATGTTTAAGCCAAAAGAATCTAGCCAAAATGAATATGAATTTGTTTCAATTGATGAATTAGTTCCTGATTATCACCTTATTCGTTTGATTGATAAATTTATTGATTTTTCTTTCCTTCTTGAAAAAGTTCGTCCGTTTTATAGTAATGACAATGGACGCTCTTCCGACCCACTTATTCTATTTAAAATGATGTTTATTGGTTATATTTACGGTATCCGTTTAGAAAGACAATTACAAAGAGAAATTGAAATGAATGTTGCTTACCGCTGGTTTTGAGGTTTGAAGTTCAAAGATCCTGTTCCACACCACTCTACGACCAGTTGGAATCGCCAGCACCTATTTAATTGTACCGATATTTTTCAGGAATTATTTGATGAAATCGTCCTTCATGCAATGAACCACAAGATGGTAGGTGGTCGTGTCATATTTTCGGATTCTACCCATTTGAATATTTTAATGAATTAAATAAAGCCGTTGAAGTGGATAGAATAGCGCACGGCAAAAAGCCGTTAAATGAAAAGAAGGAAACAAAAGAAACTCAAACAAGTACCACTAATCCTGAATGTGGTTTTATGTCTCGCGAAAATAAGCAGGAAATGTTTTGTTATCTTGATCACCGGACTACTGATATGAAATTTAACATTATTACCGATGTATATGTTACTCCATGAAATGTTCATGATTCAGGGGCTTCGCTATTGCTGGTTACGGGGATTAAAGAAAGCAAGTGAATAGGCTCTCCTTACGGCAGCCTGCCAAAATATGAAAAAGATTGCCACCCACTTAGCCAAGTTGGAAAAATTGTGTGGCGATTCTTCAGGTTGATTTCTCCCAGTTGATTTGCGCGGAAGGCACGAAGACTCCTGCGGGAGTACGGGGCAGGGGAGACCCCGCAGGCGCTTCAGCGCCGAGGAGGCTCCCCGGCACGCCCGCGGAAAGCGAAGTGCCTGGAGCGCAAATCAACAGGACAATTAGCAGGGACAAAAATCAATAATTGGTTTCGGTGAAAAGAAAAATTGCCGAGAAAAGCACCCTTTCTCGACAATCTGAGTCCCACTTTCATATCGAAAGTGGGACTTTTTTTATGTATAAGGGGAAAAAATGCCCTCTGCTTCAAACAGATTTTCGAGCTGAATATTCGGCAAGCCATTCTGGTAATGTATTTTGTTGGTTAGGTTTGCGTTCGCGATCCATTCTCTCCCGGCATTTCTTCATCCATTTTTGTAATGTTTCCGGAAAATCATTTTCTTCAAACGGGAATACAGCAATATCGGCAATCGCAGGTGGAAAAGGACTTTTTCGAATGTGGATTTTCACCTTCGTCATTACCTTTTCATAATCCATTTCAGAACAAAATTGGAACCATTGCTGGACCGTCTCGTCCTTAAATACGCAGTTGGGATAAACCGATTCAATAAGTATTAAAAGCTTGACTGCCTCTTCCTTGGTCATTGCGATTCCTCCTCTAATACAATTATCCCCTTATTAATTAGCCGATCCACCCGGTCAGACATGGATTCATTCTTTGAGTTTTTTCATTTGTTTCCTATTTTCCATAGCTTCTAGTATTGGCTAGATGCCAATTAGCAATACAGGTGCAATTTTTTAGTTTCGAAACTCATTTAATCTTTTATAGGTTTCAAGCAGGAAATCATAAAATAATGCTTCGGTAGGAAGCAGTTTACGATGGGTCGGGTAGATGACACCGACTGTTCGTGTGAGGTTCACATCTGAAATAGGAATCACAACAGTGGACCGCGGTGTGTTATCTACCAAGGTCATCTCTGGCATCAATGCTACCCCCAAACCTGCAGAGACTAACCCTTTTAATGCATCAATATCCTTTCCTTCAAAAGCAATTTGAGGTGGAAAACCTGCAGCATAACATGCTTTCACAACCTGTTCGCGGAATACCAACCCTTCAGGAAGGACACAAAATGGGTCACTTCTTAAATCCCTCAGACGAATTGATTCTCGGTCAGATAATGGATGATGAAGAGGGAGGAGGGCGACGATATTTTCTGTAAAAAGAGTCGCGCCTTTAATTTTTGTCTCTTTTTCCTGATTGGGCATAGGGGCAATCATGGCCAAATTATATTCACCATTTATAACACCATCAATTAAATCATAATAAAGGGCATTGCTCATTTGAAATTTCGCTTCTGGGTAGCGAGTGCGAAAAGCGTATATTATGGATGGCAATGTATGGGCCGCCATGCTAATTGGGAATGCAATTCGAACGGTTCCTTTTTCAGGATTTAAATTTTCTTCTACTTCTCTCTTTGCATCCTCCATTAAATTCCACACTTGCTTCATTCGTTCATAAAAAATTCTGCCAAGAGGGGTTAATTTAACGCTTCTTCCCTCACGGATAAAAAGTTTCACACCTAATTCGTCTTCTAAATTGAAGATTTGTCTGCTAACCGAAGATTGGGCAACGTGTAAGGCGTTTGCTGCTTCTGTAACATGCTCTCTTTTTGCCACTTCTAGGAAATATTGAATTTGCCTCGTCTCCATTTTTTTTCACTCCAGCTTAATGCGTTAAACGCATGAATATCATCGAAAATCGAGATTGAAACTATTAATTATAAAATTATAAAATAAAAACAAATATAAAAAAAGGGAATCTTCTCAACTTTAAAATTTATTAGGGGCTGAATGCGATGAAAATGCTGGACAGAATAGAAGAGAATCAAATACAAATCGTTAAAAATTATGTAAATCGATTATATAAAACTGTTCAATTACGTAATCCAAATGAAGAGGAATTCCAGCAGGCTGTTAAAGAAGTTCTTGAATCTTTAGTCCCTGTCCTTGTGAAAAATCCGAATTATATCAAACAAGCAGTTATAGAAAGAATAATCGAACCAGAGCGATTGATAACCTTTCGAGTTCCATGGGTGGATGACCAAGGGAAGGTACAAGTGAATCGCGGATTTCGTGTTCAATTTAATAGTGCGATTGGACCTTATAAGGGTGGACTACGATTTCACCCTTCCGTTAATGCAAGCATCATAAAATTCCTCGGGTTTGAGCAAATCTTCAAAAACTCATTAACCGGTCAGCCTATTGGTGGTGGAAAAGGCGGTTCAGACTTTGACCCTAAAGGGAAATCAGATTTAGAAATTATGCGTTTCTGTCAGAGCTTTATGACAGAGCTTAGTAGATACATTGGACCGGATGTCGACGTGCCCGCCGGGGATATTGGAGTAGGGTCGAGAGAGATAGGTTATTTGTTCGGACAATATAAAAAATTAAAAGGCGCATTTGAAGCAGGGGTTTTAACTGGAAAAGGCATTGGGTATGGGGGAAGCTTAGGACGGAAAGAAGCGACCGGATATGGGTTAGTATATTTTGTCGAGGAAATGCTCAAGGATAAGGGTTTGAGCTTTGAAGGGAGTACAGTGGTAGTATCTGGTTCAGGAAATGTTTCTATTTATGCAATCGAAAAAGCCATACAGTATGGTGCAAAAGTGGTAGCATGCAGTGATTCAAGCGGCTATGTTTATGATCCAAACGGCATAAACCTAGATACAGTTAAACGATTAAAAGAAATCGAGAATAAAAGAATTTATGAATATGTGAAAGAACATCCAAATGCAATCTACCAAGAAGGGTGTTCAGGTATATGGACGATCCCATGCGATATTGCTTTACCATGTGCAACGCAAAATGAAATAAATAAGGAAGCGGCAGATATATTAGTTTCGAATGGGGTAAAAGCAGTGGGCGAAGGTGCAAATATGCCTTCTACACTTGCAGCCATCGATATGTTTATTGATCACCACGTTTTATTTGCTCCAGCGAAAGCCGCAAATGCAGGCGGAGTTGCAGTCTCCGCGTTAGAAATGGCACAAAATAGTGCAAGATTATCTTGGACACAAGAAGAAGTTGATTTGAAATTACAAGACATCATGAAAGATATTTATTATAAGAGTATGAAAGCATCAGAAGACTATGATGCTCCAGGCAATCTTGTTGTAGGGGCTAATATCGCTGGATTCGTAAAAGTGGCTGATGCAATGATTGCACAGGGTATTATATAAATCTTACAACGATGAAAGGTCACTAATCGTGGCCTTTTTGTTGTGATCAAGTCTCGTACAAACTTTCTAAGATACGTATCACTTCTCTAGCAGGAATTTTCATATCATCATTTATCCATTTTCGTATGATTTCAATTGTTCCTCCCGTTACATAGGTGAAATAATATTCTAATTGAGTCTCGTTCGCCATAGGGAATTGTTTTTTTATATCTTCTATTTTTTTTTCATAAGCAGAATTCAATAGGGTGCTTAGGACATAAGAGCTATTTTTTTCATTAAAAAGTATTTTACAAAACTCTTTATTTTCGAGGATCAAATTGAATATTTCATTTAACATATTTTGGAGAGATTCGTCCCCAGAAATATTTATGGTACTCATCATTTTCTCTATCATTTCTTCCTCAATACTTCTCATTAAATCAAACGGATCATTGTAATAGGAATAAAAAGTTCCACGATTAATATCTGCTTCCTTGCAAATATCGGTAACTGTAATTTTATTAAGGGGTTTTTCTTGAAGCAGCATTAAAAAAGCATCAATCATTACTTTTTTGCTATACAATGTTCGCCGGTTTCCTTTAATTCCAACCATATTCTGCTCCTCCTCTAAAAAGAACCAAAACTTCTCAATGGCTTTTATTAAACAATGTAATAAATATTTGTACGTTTAATAACACATGTATTCAAATTGCTTATTGTTACCTCCCATTAGATTTAATATACTTTTTTCATGCCATTAAATCAACAATGTGTTTAAATAATAACTCGTTGTTTGAACGTGTTGTATGAAAAAATTTATTACGAAATTAGCTGGGAGGATATATAAGATGAGAAAGATTATAAAAGGCCGTTGGGCCATTTTCTCTATATGGCTAATCGCGACGATCGTGCTTACAGTCATTCAGCCAGACATCAATGCAATATTAAGACAAAAAGGGCAGCAGGGTGCAAATAACAACAGCCCCTCCGTGGTCGCCGATCATATTCTAAAGAAGATTGATACTGCAAAAGGTACTAACGATCTGATTGTTTTTTATGATAAGGATAAAATTTCAGATAATGAAATGGACAAAATCGGTGACGCTGTCAAGGATATTAGCGATAGCAGCACATTGCTAGGGATTACAGATATGATTGATCCTTTCAGTATGCCGGATGCCAAAAGCTCATTAGTTTCTAAAGATGGCACCACTCTAATGGTCAGCTTTAAGCTTGATAAGAAATCAAGAGAAATAGATGATATAAAAAAAGAACTGGATAAAGAACTCAGTCAAGTTCCTGTGAAATACTATCTAAGCGGTGAAGACTTTATCAATAATGATTATCTGAAGGCATCTCAAGGTGGTGTCGAGAAAAGTGCTGCATTGACAGTTATCTTTATTTTAGTCGTACTGGTCATTGCCTTTAGGTCAGTAGTTACTCCTTTGATCTCTTTAGTGGCTGTAGCCTTTTCCTATCTTTGTTCGATGGGAATTGCCGCTCAATTAATTGATAAAGCAGGATTTCCGATTACAAGTCTGACGCAAATGCTTCTAATACTGATTCTCTTTGGGATAGGTACAGATTACAACATCCTACTATTTAATCGATTTAGAGAAGAGTTATCTCAAGGCCACTCGATCGATGAATCAATCGTAAACACCTATAAAACGGCAGGAAAAACAATTGCTTATAGTATTCTCACTGTTTTTATTGCTTTCCTTGCACTTGTTTTTGCTGAATCACCCATTTATAAATCCGGGGTTGTCGTGGTAATTGGTGTAACAATCCTTTTACTGGAAATCTTGACCCTAACCCCTCTCATCATGAAAGTGTTAGGCCAAAAACTTTTCTGGCCTTCCAAAAATGTATTGGGTCATAAGGAAAACAAATTCTGGGGTAAAACATCCTCCTATGCAACAAAGCATCCTCTCCTGCCAGTGCTCGTAATTCTTTTGATCATCGGGCCGATGGTGTATTTACATGAGGAAAAGCTTAACTTTGATACCATTGGTGAACTTGGAAATAAATATCCTTCGACTAAAGGTTTTAATTTAATTGCGGAGCATTTTGGTAAAGGCCAGGCCATGCCTGCTACTGTAGCAATTGAACATAGTGAAGCCCTGGATACAAATGAATCGCTTGCCGTAATTGATAACTTAACCGAAAGACTGAAGCGAATTAAAGGTGTGAAACAAGTTTCTTCCGTAACACAACCTCAAGGAAAGCAAATTGAGGATTTCTACGTCGATAGTCAAATGGGGGCCGTTACGGATGGGATTTCAAAAACTCAAAATGGTGTGGACCAAATAAATGATGGATTAAAGCTGGCTCAAGACAAACTGGGATCAGCGGACTTTTCAAAGGTAAGTCAAATGGTGGATGGCACGGCAAAGCTACAAGATGGTGTGGCTGCCTTAACCAATGGATTAAAGCAAATCCAAGCTGGTATCGATGATGGGGCAAGTAATTCCCAAACAATCAGCAATGGTATAGCTGCAATAGAAACGAATCTCTCCAAGATGAGTAATGGGATTGCAGTATTAGCTGATAATTATGGAAAAATGCAGGCTGGGTACAAAGAGATGGGAACTCACTACCAAGATGCAGCGAACGCTCTTCTTGGCGTAAAAGGTGCACTATCTCAAATGCAATTAATGGTGGATGCTCTAGGAAATAGTTATTCAGATTCTAAGAGTGACGCTAATTACCAGGCATTAAAGCAAACCATCGATCAGTTATCTTCATCTTTAAATCAAATGACACCGGAAGGAATACAAACATTAAATGAAAATTATAATGCCGTAACTTCTGGTTTTGGTACAGCCAATAAAAACCTGGAAAGAATAAGCGGCGGTCTATCCCAAATGGCTGATGGTTTGAAAAAACTCGAAAGCGGTCTTGGGAAAGCATCTTCAGGAATAGGCACAATCGTTACAAATATGAATAATGTAACCAATGGGCTGGGTCAGATGAAATCAGGTCAGCAACAACTTGTAGACGGCCTCAATGGATTCAGCACCTTTGGCGAAAAGCTGTTCGATGTTAATGGCGGATTGGAGCAAATTTCTGACGGATTAGGACAAACGAACGGTTTCTTAACGCAATTTAAAACAAATAAAACTTTCTTTATTCCAAAGGAAGCGTTGACGGACAAAAACTTCAAAAAATCATTAGACGCGTTTATGTCCAAAGATCGAAAAATCACGAAAATGATTATTGTATTAAAAGCTGACCCTTATTCAAAAGAAGCTTTAACTACAATCAATAAAATAAATTCAACCGTTTCAACTGGACTTAAAGGCACAGGCCTTTCACAGGCAAAGTCTGGGGTTTCAGGACCAAGTGCCACAACAAATGATATGAATAATATATTGAGCCGTGATCTAAATAAAACAACAGCTATCGTGATTATCGGAGTATTACTTGTGCTGTTCTTTGTAATTAGATCTTTCTGGATTCCGATTTTCATCACGGGGTCTCTCCTAGGAGCATACTATTCAGCCATGTATATGATCAATTATATTTTCATAGATTTAATGGGATATGAAGGTATCTCTTCGTTCGTTCCATTTTTCTCATTCATTATCATTGTGGCCCTGGGAGTGGACTACAGTATATTCCTGATGATGCGCTTTAAGGAGTATCCACTGTTATCGCCAAAAGAGGCAATCGTACTGGCTTCGCGGCAGACAGGCGGGGTAATCATATCCGCGGTCATCATACTTGGCGGTACTTTTGCTACTCTGATGCCTTCCGGAATTTTGCTTCTTTTTGAATTGGCAATAGCTGTTATTACAGGCCTTGTAGTGCTTTGCTTTGTCCTGCTTCCTGTCTTTTTGCCGGCAATGATCGCTCTCCCAGATGCACTTGCCAATTTATTTTCAAGGAAAAAGGCAGATGACTTAGATTTCGAGGAAAATGTAATATAAGTACTATGTTTCACATCATTAAATGTCTGCATATGTAATTATTTGGACAGTAAAAAGGACTTAACTCCCTGGTTAAGTCCTTATTTTATATGAATTCAATCGTTTTCCTTAGTCAATTAGGCTTACAGCCAATTATTTATTCCTTTCCTAAAGATTAATTATCGAAAAGGATTATCCATTTAATCCTTTTGTTTCGATTTTACTAGTATGAAGTTTTTTCAAAAAGGACAATCCTAATCAACACCTCCTCATCCTTAAATTGGATTGGTTCTGATCACCCGGACCGATGAAATCTAATGCGGCAGGAGAAAATACTATAAATTTTCTTTTACTGCCCTCGAAAGCTATTCGGATTGGTGCATAAACTTTATGATCCTGAAAGATATTGCCTCCCCGGATGATCCTCTTTTTATTCTTGTCTACGAAGACAGCCATATCTATCTTTCTATCTGTGTTAACATTTACATGCTCTTTCACTTTCTCTTTAAGCTGCAATGATCCTTTCACGGTTCTGAGTACTTCTTCTTCGATTGAAGCAACCATTCCCATTTCACGATTATTTACCACCAAGATAAAGTGATAACCTTTTTCCGTTTTCTGTTGCATAATACTTACTTCATTTGTGATAAACGTGACGGATTCTTCGGGTTCTTTTGTGTGTGAGTCTGGAGAGTTTTCTTTTTGCTTAATGACGCGATAAGATGCTTTTGCCCCGATACCTTCTTCTGTGAAGTCAAATGGTTTGATACTTTGTGTGTGTACAAGGTAGACATCATTCACTTTTTCTTTGCTGTTTAATTGGACACATAAAGCAACATCTTCTTTCACCGCCTGTTCCTCGTAGCTCGAGCGAATAGGGACATTCATTTTCATTCCCGGAAATTGAACGAAGATGTAGTGGTAGTTTTTCTTAGGCTGCAGATCCGAAAGTCTCATTAACTCACAACCTTTCCGATTTGTTACAAGGTTATTTTCCCTGTAGGGGTATAATTCAATATCTTTCTCCACATTCCTGTATAATTATGAAGAGTTTTCATCGTCACTTTCTTATGAAATGCGATGGTTCCTGCTAAATTATGAGTAAATCTACTATCGAAACATGTAAAAGGTGATAAAACGCTTTCACAAACGACAATTTATGGACTATTCGCTCAATTGTGGTAAAATAAATTTTATATATTAAAGCCACACAAAAATTATCCCGCTCCAAAATTGATGAACATACAACTAATTTTTATCTGGAGGAAGCTATGAACTTTATTAGTACACGCGGTAATGTAAGTAAAATTGGTTTTATTGATACGGTCTTGATGGGACTCGCCAATGATGGGGGACTTTTAGTACCTGAGAAAATCCCGCAAATTCCTGCAGAAAAGTTGGCTGCAATGTCCAAGTTAACTTATCAGGAATTAGCTTACGAAATCTTTTCCTATTATGTTGATGGTGAAATTCCAGAAGATGAGTTAAAGGCATTAATTGAGAAAAGCTATGCAACGTTTCGCCACCCAGAGGTCACACCTATTCAAAAACTGAAGGATAACATGTATGTGCTTGAACTTTTCCATGGCCCGACATTTGCTTTTAAAGATATTGCCCTGCAATTCTTAGGAAATTTATATTCTTATGTATCCAAAAAGACAGGTGAATCGGTTCATATTCTCGGCGCTACTTCAGGGGATACGGGTGCCTCAGCGATTGAGGGCGTCAAAGGAAAAGAAGGCATTCGCATTTGTATTTTGCACCCCCATGGCAAAGTAAGTAAGGTGCAAGAATTACAAATGACCACGGTTGATGACAAAAGTGTATTAAATTTAGCAATAAAAGGAACGTTTGATGATGGTCAAAGAATCATCAAAGAATTGTTCGCAGATGTAGAGTTCAAAAATAAATACCATTTACGTGCGATTAATTCCATTAACTTTGTTCGGATCATGGCGCAAACGGTTTATTATTTTTATGCGTATTTCCAATTGAAAAAAGAGATGGATTTAAAGAATGTTAACTTTAGTGTGCCTACTGGAAATTTTGGAGATATTTTCGCGGGTTACCTAGCCAAAAAAATGGGTCTGCCGGTAGGTAAGCTCATTGTAGCAACAAACGAAAACAATATTTTAGAAGGTTTTATCCGTGATGGTGTATACGAGCCTGGTGAGTTCCAGAGCACCTTTAGCCCTTCGATGGATATCCAAGTAGCTAGCAATTTTGAGCGCTATCTTTATTTCTTGCTTGGAGAAGATTCAAATGAAGTATCCTTGTTAATGGAGAAATTCAAGGCAGAAGGAAAAATTGTCGTGAATGCTGAGCAGCTCTTCCAGGTAAAAGAGGATTTTGCGGCACATGGAGTGGACGGGGGAGAATGCTTACAAACCATCAGTACGTACTATGCTGAAACGAGTTATTTGTTAGACCCACACACGGCTTGTGGAGTTGCTGCCTACGATAAGTGTAATCAACCCAATGAGGTTTGTGTCACACTTGCGACTGCTCACCCGGCAAAATTTAATGAATCCATCGAACGGTGTAATATCGAGCAGACATTCCCTGAGCAAATAAGTCAATTGTTTAATAAACCACAGCATCTAGAAGTGGTTGAGGCAGATAAAGATGAAATTGTACGTAACTTAGAAAAGCTGTTTAGTTTTTCCTCGAAATAAAACAGAAAATTAGATTCATGATAGGTAGAGCCTCTTTTGCTATATTGGTAACCCAATAAGTAAAAGAGGCTCATTTGTCGTTGAAAAGGACCAGTAAATACGTGGAACAATTGTCAAAATGGGGAGTGTAAAGGTACTTGAATTTCTCATTAGGATGCCTATAAGCCATGATTAAAGGGAAGACTGATATACTAAAGATGATAAGAAATTTATTTCTATGGAGGGCATGGATCATGCAAGCATTCCCAAAAAATATTGTCCCATTACCCCAGGATTTTTATGATCAGCCTACGCTTGAACTGGCAAATGCTTTGCTCGGTTGCCTTCTTGTCAAAGAAACAAATGAGGGGATCACTGCGGGTTATATTGTCGAAACAGAGGCTTATCTCGGTCCTAATGACAAAGCTGCTCACAGCTTTAATAACAGGAGGACAGCAAGAACAGAGGTGATGTTCCACCGTTCAGGGCTTGCCTATACATACCAAATGCATACACATTGCCTTTTTAATGTGGTTAGCGGTGGGGAAGGAAGGCCCGAAGCTGTTTTGATCCGGGCCTTGGAACCACAGTACGGGATTGAGGTAATGAAAATCAGAAGGGGCATGGAAAAAAACATCGGGCTAACAAATGGTCCTGGCAAATTGACAAAATCATTAGGCATTACGATGGAGGACTACGGCAGACTACTTTCGCACCCACCTCTATATATTGCTAATGGCTTTAGTCCGGAAAGTAAATCAGTAGGAAAAAGGATTGGAATTGAGAATTCTGGTGAAGCACGGGATTATCCATGGCGTTTCTGGGTTACTAATAATAAGTATGTTTCAAGGCATCAAAAGTCTGAATAAATCAATATTTTTAAACGGAGAAGAGGAGAAATTTATAATGAGTCAATATCAGGATATTGCCAATTACCTTGTTTCAGCGGAGGAGGAGCGGCGTGAAGTTCCCAAGGTAACAGTGAACATAAAGCCCGATTTATCGGTGGAGGAAGCGTATCTTGTTCAACAAGAAATTGTAAACCGCAAATTAAGTGAAGGAAGAAGGATCGTTGGTCCAAAGATGGGGTTAACGAGCTTTGCGAAAATGAAACAAATGGGTATTGAAGAGCCAATCTATGGATATGTGTTTGATTATATGTTGATAGAAAATGGAGGCAAAATCCGTCTAAGTGATTTGATCCATCCCAAAGTGGAGGCAGAGATTGCCTTTGTGATAGGAGAAGATATTGAAGGCCCAGGTATAACAGGTGCTCAGGTTCTCGCCAAAACGGAGTATGTCCTTCCGGCGTTGGAAATTATCGATAGTCGTTTTGAAAACTTCCAATTTACTTTACCGGATGTGATTGCTGATAATGCCTCGACATCACGTGTTGTGTTAGGAACCTCTTTAACAAAACCGGATCAATTTGAACTTGATCTTGTCGGAGCAACGCTTACTATTAATGGCGAAATCAAGGAATTAGGTGCAGGGGCGGTTGTCCTTGCCCACCCAGCCCACTCTGTGGCAATGCTGGCCAATATGCTGGCAAGAAAAGGTGAGAAGGTTCGCAAAGGTGACGTGATTTTAACTGGCGGTATAACAGCTGCTGTCAAATTGAACCTCGGCGATGTTGTAAGCGGAAAATTAGATGGGTTTGGAGAAGTATCTTTTACCGTAACGGATTAAATTGTAAAGAGAGCAGGGATTTTAATGCCAATTATTCATGTGCAAATGATGGAAGGTAGACCTAAAGAAAAAGTGGCTGAATTAATTCGCAATGTCACAAACACCGTATCCGAAACATTGGAATCACCGACGGAGAATATAAGAGTCCTTGTAACCGAGATTCCTAAAACACATTGGGGAAAAGCAGGGGAGCCGGTTGGAAAATAAGAAAATGACTGAGCATTTTGGGTTCTAAGTGGATCCAAAGAAGTAATCCGTTTTGGTATAATGAATACAAATAAAGGATGGATTCATTACTTATCGTCGTCCTAAGAAAGAGGTGTTATTCTGTTTGCAAGTCCAGACTAGTTAAAAATACACAGAAAAGGAAGGGAGATCTATGCCGTGTTCCATTCTAGGAATTATTAATGCATCGAATGAGTTTGACACATTTAAAAATTTAACAGCTCATCGTTCTTTGGCATCGCTGCCGTTTGCCGGACGATATCGATTAATTGATTTTATGTTATCAAATATGGTGAATTCGGGAATTACGAATGTGGCAATCTTCACGGGTCAAGAAATTAGGTCGCTTATGGATCATTTGGGGTCGGGCAAGCAATTGGATTTAGACAGAAAGCGTGATGGGTTGTTTGTATTTTCCCCTGAGGGCACATCAAGAACCGAGCGGTTTGGTTCCTTTGCCCATTTTGCAAAAAATAAAACTTATTTCTTACGAAGTAAGCAAAAATACGTAGTAATTACAAATTGCAATACAATTGGACTCATTGATTTCTGTAAAGTTTTAGATCAACATATTGAAACAGAAGCGGATATTACCGAGGTTTTTCATGATGGACAATCACTAAAAACATACATACTAGAAAAAAAATTATTGCTCTCGCTTTTTGAACAGTATAAGAATCAAGGATTTTACAGTATTTTAGATGTAGTGCACGATAAACGCCATCAATTTAAAATTAATTGGTATGAATGGAAAGGCTATATTGCCATAATCGACTCTCTCCAAAGTTACTATCAAACTAGCTTGGAACTACTTCAACCAGCAATATGGCATCAGGTCTTTACAAAGAATGAGCCTATCCTTACGAAGGTAAAGGATGAGCCGCCGACCCAATATAAAAAGGATGCTAAGGTTGCAAATTCGATGATCGCGAATGGATGTACCATTGAAGGGGAAGTGGAGAATAGCATCCTTTTTCGTTCGGTCAAAGTCGGAAAAGGCGCCGTCATCCGTAACTCTATTATTATGCAGAAGTGTCAAATTGGAGAAAACTGTGTACTCGATGGAGTCATTGTCGATAAGGATGTCAAATTTGAAAAGGGTATTCAATTGACCGGAACAGCACAAACACCTTATATTGTAGAAAAAGGTACTGTACAAAAGGGGCGTTGATGAAAAGGTGAAAGTGTTATTTGCAGTATCCGAGTGTGTCCCGTTTGTTAAAACAGGAGGACTTGCAGACGTAGCGGGAGCGCTTCCTAAAGCGTTAAAAAAGTTGGGTACAGAAATCCGAGTGATCCTGCCCAATTATAGTTTAATTCCTGAAAAACTTAAATCATCGTTTCAATTTCTAAAAGCGATCAAGGTGCAGGTAGGATTTCGGAGTCAATATTGCGGTATCCTTACAGCAGAGCATGAGGGGATTACCTATTATCTCATTGATAACGAATATTACTTTTTTCGTGATTCATTATACGGTCATAATGATGATGGAGAACGTTTTTCCTTTTTCTCCAAAGCCATACTAGAGTGTCTGCCTCATTTGGATTTCATCCCTGATGTGATTCATTGTCATGACTGGCATACGGGCATGGTGAATTTTTTATTAGACGCTCATTATCGTGATCATCCAATTTATCAGGAAATTAGAACTGTTTTTACCATTCATAATTTACAATTTCAAGGTATTTTCCCCTATGCTGTCATGAACGAACTGTTGGGATTAGATCATCAATATTATAACGTGGAACAGCTGGAATTTTACGGAAATGTAAACTTTATGAAGGGTGGAATTGTTGCATCTGAGATAGTTACCACGGTCAGCCCAACATATAAAGAGGAAATACAAAATCCCTTTTTTGGTGAAAGACTTGATGGGTTCTTACGAAAGCATAGCCATAAGCTAGTCGGCATTGTCAATTCCATTGACGAGACTTCATATAATCCTAAAACAGACCGTGAAATCGCCTTTTCATATGATATCGATTCGTTAGAGGGGAAAATTGAAAATAAACAAGTTTTGCAGCAATATTTTGGCCTGCCAGAAAAAGAAAGCACGCCAATCATTGCTATGGTGACACGTTTAACAGCGCAAAAGGGCTTAGACTTACTTCTCCATGTATTTCAAAATATGATTCAGGAGGATATCCAATTCATTGTTCTTGGGTCTGGAGATCCTAAATATGAAAATTTCTTTAATCAAATGGAACAGGAATATCCAAATAAGGTAAGGGTATACGTAGGTTTTAATGAGGCATTAGCTCATCAAATATATGCCGGAGCCGATTTGTTTTTAATGCCTTCTCAGTTTGAGCCCTGTGGATTAGGGCAGCTTATTGCCTTGCAATACGGAACCATACCGATTGTTAGAGAAACAGGCGGATTGAATGATACTGTTCAATCCTACAATGAATCTACTGGCTATGGGAGCGGGTTCACTTTTAAGAATTTCAACGCTCATGATATGCTCCATACCATTAGAAGAGCCCTTCATTTTTATCATCAAAAGGAAACTTGGAATCATTTAATTCAAAACGTGATGAGTCAAGATTATAGTTGGTTACAATCTGCTAAGAAATACAATGAAATTTATGAGAAGCTCGTGGTTCACTCAGCATTGGAGTGAAGGAAACTGATTTTATTTATACTGGTTTAGTGGGTATCAAAAGGATTGGAAAAATCATGAATTTCTCTAAATACATCGAATCGGTAACTATATGGAAGGATCTGGCTAGAATTGTTAGGATGTCAGTGATATATTCTTGAATTGGAATGTCATCCCTATATATGTGAAAATACACCGTTTTTTCGACTTTGTGCTGCGTGCAATTCAATGTTAACATGAAAACTAAGTTAACTAACAATTCGCCATGTGAAACAAAACTGAAAGGAATGATTTGTTATTAATCATTTACAATTAAGTTATACGAGCGAAATGGAAAAAGCTTTGCATAGTGCTCATGGTATAGGTTATGAAGTCTATAGTAGAAACCATACAGTGAGAATGAGAGTCGAAAAACAGCGTAAAATGGATTATATTAAGTGTAGGAGATTGGTAGCAGATTTAGACCGACTTGTTCATTATAATAACCGTTTAAAAATATGAATAAAAAGGGAAACCAATGTGAATGAACACTGGTTTCCCTTTTTTCTGTCAACTAAAAGCAAAGAGTATTTACGTATAAAGAAAGTACATTCTCGTTCAAAGAGGATGTGTTTTTTTTTACTACTTTTTTAACTTGTAAATAGGTTAATCTTAACTGGACAACAAAATTTTGGTTAAGTAGACTACAACTAATGCGTAATATCCGCTTTTATTTTCTTAACAAGATAAAAGGTTTAGTTTGAGATACATAGAAAGTAAAAGAAAAAATATACTGCCACCTAATCTATTATAGAGGAGGAATCAACATGTTAGAATTTAATACAAATATGGACCAACTCGCCAGGATCAAAGTTATTGGTGTTGGCGGCGGGGGAAACAACGCCGTGAATCGTATGATCGATGAAGGCGTTGAGGGAGTAGAATTTATTACGGTTAATACAGATGTACAAGCGCTTAATCAATCAAAAGCATCTGTCACGATGCAGATTGGTACAGCATTGACAAGAGGTTTGGGAGCAGGGGCAAATCCGGAAATAGGTAGAAGGGCTGTAGAAGAAAGCAAACAGCAAATAAAAGAAGTATTATCAGGCGCAGACATGGTTTTCGTTACAGCCGGTATGGGCGGTGGAACAGGCACAGGTGCAGCGCCAGCCATAGCTGAAATAGCCCGCAATCTTGGTGCCCTGACCATTGGGGTTGTGACACGTCCGTTTAAATTTGAAGGCAAGAAGCGCGCTTCTAATGCAGAAAGTGGAATTAACGAAATGAGGGAAGCGGTGGACACCTTAATTATTATTCCTAACGATCGCTTATTGGAGATTGTTGATAAAAAAACACCCATGATCGAAGCGTTTCGTGAAGCGGATAATGTACTACGCCAGGGAGTGCAAGGAATCTCCGATTTAATTGCTGTGCCAGGGTTAATCAACCTTGATTTTGCAGACGTAAAAACGGTCATGTCCCATAAAGGAACTGCATTAATGGGAATTGGTATTGCTAAAGGTAAAGATCGTGCAGTAGAGGCTGCAGAGAAAGCCTTAAACAGTCCGTTACTTGAAACGTCCATCAATGGAGCTCATGGTGTGATTATGAACATAACTGGCGGGAATAATTTAAGTCTTTTTGAAGTCCAGGAGGCAGCCGATATAGTTGCTTCTGCATCTCATGAGGAATTGAATATGATTTTTGGTTCGGTCATTAATGAAAGTTTAGTAGATGAAATTATTATAACTGTCATTGCCACCGGGTTCATTGAGAAAGAGGAAAAATCATTCCAACCGGCTTCCCACCCTCCAATGGAAGAAATGTCTAATCCATTTCAAAGGGAACCACGTAGGCAACGGGATTCAATACATCGAAGTGACCCAGTTCAAGACTATGACAAAAACTCGGAACATCAAGAAGAATCTTTGGATATTCCGTCGTTTTTGCGCAATCGAAAAAGACGATTTTGATAACGGGAGTAAATCAATTTTTCTACTTTGTTCATAAGAGGTAAATAAGAAGAATAAAATCAAAATAGTGTGAACTTCTAAAGTGGGAGGAATAAACATGGATAATCTCCTTGAAAGAACAGCAAGATTCGAACATCGATTTTGGCTCCAAATATTAGGTGATCATTCGAGGTTTATTAATGAAGCTCTTGCACCAGTTCAAACTGAGGAAATTGAAAAGGCATCCTCTTTTATTCAAGTATTTGACATCCTTCTAGAGCGTGCAAATTCCCCCTTAGATTTAATACCATTTACCATTGAAGTTGAATCCGAGGTTATAAAATTACGGGAATTTAAATTAGAACTATTAAGGAAACATTTGATTGGAAATATCAAAATTCACCTTTCCCCCACCTTTTTCAACCATATGGTAAATGAATTAGAGGAATACTTAAGAATTCTACAACACTTAAAGGCTGGGCAAGTTCCTCCTGTATACCATGAACTCCACCATCATCTTTTATGGATATTAGATGCGGCGGGGCATTCAGAGGCGATTTCAACTAATTTAGATGGAGTCGAAATGAAGCTCAGGGAGAAAAGTCATTTATATAAGAAGAATTTTGAGGACTTTTACCTGAAAGCAGTCGAGCTAGCAGGGTATTTAAGAACAAATTTAACTTCGTTCCCTGCTTTGGAAAGAATGAATGTAGAAAGCCAATTAGAAATAAAGTTATTCCAAAATTTCCTTCAGGAAATTGAAGAACTTAGACTAAGTAAGCAAGCATTAGGGACGTTCGCCCCCCTTATGGCCGATCATATGTACCGAGAAGAATGCTACTATCTTATGAAGCTGGCAGAATCAGCAAATCTTGATTCACCCAATTGTGATCCGACTAAACCTCGACTTACCTAGTGAGATAACAAATTTGGAACAGATGCTACTGCATAGGTGAAGAAGGATAGTTTAACTGAAACTATCCCTCTTTTTATTGCATAATAATCTTTCTTATATTTCACGAACATAAGACAAGGTTTTTTTCATATTCTATTGTATCAATACATGAGGGTGTTCATTATGGGAATTAATAGAGAAAGACGAACTCAACCACAACCGATGATTGGTCAAGCTTGGACCGGAAGACATGTGATCTTGCTTCACTGTACAAACAATAATCAATTCATTAATCTTTATAAAAGTTTCCATGCTCCGATTGAACCACCACGTCAAAATTGCGCAGAAACCTTGTCTCAATTATTAAGTATCGGTTATCGCATTATGGCGATTACTCCCATTTCAGCCAATCATATTCAATATTTTTTGGTGCTGGGTAATTAGGGATTTTGAATTTATGAATACAATGAAAATGAACCCAATTCAATGCGAGGGTTCATTTTTTTTGCCATGAAAATTGATTTATGTATTGACAAGGTGATTGAATACTATTAAAATTAGAAATTATTTAACAATAATAAGTTTTTGAGATTAGAATGCAGAAGTAAATAGCTTTTTTTGATGGAGAATGAACTGTTCGTTCCTCCATAAAAAGCCCAATTAAATACTAAGCAAGCTATGATTGCTATGGGTCAAACTATAGCAGGAGCAGCTTCTGGAGAGACCGCAGGAAATCTGCGGCGCCGAAGGGTTCACAATCTCAGGCAAAAGGACAGAAGAGTACGAGTATTATTTATTATTCTATCAAAGGAGAAATAAATATTATTTGTTATTCTTATGACCATTTGAGATTGGAGTTACTCCAATCTCTTTTTTTATTGTGTTAAACCATATGTTCATATCTTCACAACAGGGACGTTATAAAAACTAAGGAGGAAATTAACGTGGCAAAACAAGAATTAAAAAGAGATTTAAAAAATCGGCACGTACAACTGATTGCAATCGGTGGTACGATTGGTACAGGTTTATTCCTTGGATCAGGAAAAGCGATACAGTTAGCAGGACCATCTATCATATTTGCCTATTTAATTGTCGGGATTGCATGTTTTTTTGTAATGAGAGCATTAGGAGAGCTTCTTTTATCAAATGCAGGTTATCAATCATTTACGGATTTTGCCGAGGATTATATTGGACCGTGGGCAGCGTATGTAACAGGATGGACGTACTGGTTTTGTTGGATTATGACCGCCATGGCTGATATTATTGCAGTTGGTGTCTATGTGCAATATTGGTTCGATATCCCACAATGGATCCCAGCATTAGCCTGTTTAATTCTATTGTTGGGACTAAATTTATTAACGGTAAAGCTTTTTGGAGAGTTAGAGTTTTGGTTCGCACTAATCAAAGTGATTACCATTCTTTCGTTAATCATTATCGGTGTAGTCTTATTGGTTATGGGCTTTAAAACAGAATCTGGAACGGTTACCATAAAAAATCTTTGGGGACATGGTGGTCTTTTTCCAAATGGAATATCAGGTTTCTTACTTTCTTTTCAAATGGTTGTATTCGCATTTGTAGGTGTAGAATTAGTTGGTGTCTCTGCTGCGGAAACATCCAATCCACGAAAAAATATTCCATCTGCGATTAATAAAATTCCATTACGAATTCTATTCTTCTATGTGGGCGCCCTTATCATCCTTTTATGTATCAACCCTTGGACGCAACTGAATGCTGCAAATAGTCCATTTGTAAAGACGTTTAACTTAGTCGGTATTCCGATAGCAGCAGGAATTATTAATTTTGTTGTCTTAACATCAGCGGCGTCTGCTTGTAACAGTGGAATGTTCTCAACAAGCCGAATCTTATTTAATTTAAGTAATCATGAACAGGGACCAGCGAAATTTGCAAAATTAAATAAAAATCATGTACCAAGTAATGCATTATTTATTTCAACTCTTGTTCTGTCGGTGGGGGCTCTTTTAAGTAAGCTGATTCCAGGACAAGCCTTTGGGATTGTGACAACGATCAGTGCGATTTGTTTTATTTGGGTTTGGAGTATTATTTTAATTTGTCATCTACGATATAAGAAATCACGCCCGGATTTACATGAAAAGTCGATTTTTAAAGCACCATTTACACCATTTATAAATTATGCTGTTTTAACGTTATTTGTATTTATTCTTATCATTATGCTTTTTGCTGAAGCCACGCGTGTCGCTTTATTACTGACACCACTATGGTTCATTCTGTTATTCGCAACGTATTCATATAGAAGGAAAAAGGAAAAAAATATAAGATTATCAGCTTAATCATAAATCTTAAGGTTGTTCCTTTTTGTATTATGGGTGTCATCATTCAACTTCAAAACATACACTCTTCATAGATGATGTATGACATTCATTCATGAGGAGTGTTTGAAATGAACTTCGAGATGCAAAAGGCGAATATGTTAGCTGAAAATATAAATGGTTTTATCAAATATGTTCAAAAAAGTCATGAAAATAAAAACCTCTTACGATTTAATCCAGATAAAGTGTATCAAATCAAACTTATTATTGAAGAGTTTAAGTTTCAAATACTTGCGGATGAATTACTTAGAATAAATAGGTATGATTGGGACGGAAAATACACTCATTATTTAGTTGATCGGTTAAATGAGGGAATGGCCATTATTGATGAATTTGTAAAAAATAACTATAATGAGTTATTTCTTTTTACGGCTAGACTCTACATCTTAAAGGGTCTCAGTCAATCGTTTAATAGGAAAGAATAGTTTGTAAACTCCACCATATATGTAAAATGGTGGAGTTTTTATTTCTTCATGATAAAATATATATATGAATTTCAAATAAATAGAAAAGACACTATATTTTCAAAATAATTTTTTTAATATAAGAATTTTCGGAAAATAGGTTGACACTTTTGGACAAAACATGATATAAACACAATAAGAAAATTTTAGTACTTAAAAGTGTGAAAGAATGAATATTGATAAAAGTGGAATAAACAGGGGGAAATGACTATCATGGAAACTCGTAATAAAATTTTAGACTGTACCATTCGTGATGGAGGATTAGTTAACAATTGGGATTTCAGTGTCGAATTTGTTCAAGATCTGTATAACGGCCTTAGTGAAGCTGGTGTTGAATACATGGAGATTGGCTACAAAAACTCTCCAAAGCTTCTTAAAGCGACTGAGCCCAATCCATGGCGATTTCTTGACGATAATTTCCTGAAAGAAATAATCCCTGTCAAAAAGTTTACGAAGCTATCGGCTTTAGTAGATATTGGTCGTGTGGACCCTAATGATATCCTTCCTCGTGAACAAAGTGTTTTAGACATGATTCGTGTAGCGTGCTATATCCGTGAAGTAGATAAAGGCTTAGAGCTTGTCCAAATGTTCCATGATTTGGGATACGAGACATCACTAAACATTATGGCATTATCAAGTGTACCTGAACAACAGCTGATTAAAGCGTTTGAATTGGTGAAGGAAAGCCCAGTCGATGTTGTCTATATCGTTGACTCCTTTGGAAGCTTAGACCCTGTTGATATTGAGCACCAAGTGAAAAAGTTCAAAGAGATGATACCTAACAAACAGCTTGGAATCCATACTCATAACAATATGCAATTAGCTTTTGCCAATACCTTAGCGGCACTCAGAAATGGAGTTACATTTCTTGATTCATCTGTATATGGCATGGGTCGTGCAGCAGGCAACTGTAACACAGAACTACTTGTTAGCTACATCCAAAAACCAAGTTATGAAATTAAGCCAGTTCTTGGAGTGATCGAGAAGCACATGCTCGAAATGCGTGAAAAGTGGGAGTGGGGCTACATCATTCCTTATATGATTTCAGGTGTATTGAATGAACATCCACGTGTAGCGATGGCATACCGTGATAGTGCTGACCGTAATCAATTTGTAGACTTTTATGACAAGGTAACATCACCAGAAAGTACAGTGGCTACAACATTAAAATAGTTAAATTGCTCAGGAGTACCTCTTTCGATGGGGTACTTTTTTAATTCCTACTATGCATCTACAACGAAATCTGAGCCATAAAAGGATATAATGGATTTTGTGCGATTCTATCAAGTTTAACCAGGAGGTATGCTGCCTGAAAAACAAAAAAATATCACTGCAGATAAAAATATTTGGGCTCGTCCTATTACTGGGATTATTGTTGATTGTTCTGCTGTCAGCATTTTTCAGCTATATGGAAAGTAAACAAATAGAGGAAAACAGAGGTAGATTGGCGCTGGAAATCTCGAAAACGGTATCATTCATCCCCTCTATTATTGCTGCGTTTCAAACAAGTGACCCATCTAAAACGATACAGCCGCTAGCAGAAAAGATCCGAATAGAAACCGGTGCTGAGTTTGTTGTTATAGGAAACAAAGAAGGAACAAGATTTTCGCATCCTTTACCATCGATGATTGGAAAGAAAATGAAGGGCGGCGATAATGAGCGGGCGATTAAGAAAGGTGAATATTATATATCCAAGGCAATGGGTTCACTCGGGCCTTCGATCAGAGGGAAATCTCCTATTTTTGATCAAAAAGGTGAAGTGATTGGAATTGTTTCGGTAGGATTTCTTCTTGAAGATGTCCATCAGCAAATCATAAATAATACCACCAGGGTAATTCTGGTTTCCCTTGTCGCGTTTTTGATTTCCCTTTTCGGAAGTATCCTGCTGGGACGGAATATCCGGAAAGATACAATGGGTCTCGAACCATTTGAAATTGCGGCACTTTATAAAGAAAAGAACGCTGTGCTCCATGGAGTGAAAGAGGGAATTCTAGCAGTAGATAAAGAAGGCTACATTACGATGATGAATCAGCCCGCCAAACGATTATTACAAATTAAAGGATCAGTGCGCCATATAAAAGTAGATGGGCTGTTTCCTTCTGACTATTTATATGAAGTCTTAAAATCGGGAAATCCACAAGTTGACAAAGAAATGACTTGGAAAGATAAAACCGTAATTGTTAACTGTACTCCACTCTTTGAAGAATCCGGGATTAGTGGAGTGGTTGCTTCTTTTCGTGATAAAACAGAAATAGGGCATATGTTAAACACGCTTTCAGAAGTGAATAGATATTCGGAAGATCTCCGTGCACAAACACATGAATACACCAATAAATTATATGTGTTATTAGGTCTTCTGCAACTTGGAGAAACTGAGCAAGCAATCGATATGATCCAATCAGAAACTCGAGGTTTGCAATTTCAGAATTCTATTGTTTTTAACCATATTGAAGACACGAAAGTCCAAGCCATCCTCTTGGGGAAATTAGGAAAAGCCTCAGAAAAGAAAATTAAGTTTGAGATCGTATCTGATAGCTTTTTAAAGAAATTGCCATCCCATTTTAAGCTGTCTAACTTAATCGTGATTCTTGGAAACTTAATTGACAATGCCTTTGAAGCGGTCTATGGTCTTGATGCCCCTACGGTAAGATTCTTTGCAACTGATATTGGAAGTGACATAATTTTAGAGATTTCGGATAATGGGAAGGGAATAAGAGATAAAGAAATTCCACTTCTATTTGCTAGAGGTTTTACATCTAAAAATGGGGTCGAGCCTAGAGGTTTTGGCTTATCTAATGCGGAAGATGCAGTCATAGAAATGAATGGGATGATTGAGGTGCAAAGTACCCCGGAAAGTGGTACGGTCTTTACCGTGTATCTTCCCAAGGAATGCGAGAGGAGTGAATAACTTGAATAGGATAAAAGCAGCCATTGCAGAAGATGATTTCCGAGTTGCCGATATACATGAAAAATTTTTAAAAAAATTTAAGGAAATCGAAGTGGTTGGAAAATCATTGAACGGTGAGCAGACACTTCAAATTTTGTCTGAGGAAACTCCCGATCTATTGATTCTGGATGTATATATGCCTGACATGCTAGGATCCGATTTGCTGCCAATCATCCGCGAGCGTTTCCCTAAGGTAGGTATTATAATGATAACTGCTGCAACGGATAGAGCATTCATTGAAAAAGCATTAGGTTATGGAGTCGAGCATTATTTGATTAAACCCGTAAATAGGGAAAGATTTGATGAAGTTATTTTAGAATATATAAAAAAGCACTCCCTCTTAAATACCAGACATGAGGTTGATCAGAATTATGTTGATCTTCTTTTTGGAAATAATAAAATGGAAAAGGCGGGAAAGGGTCTAGGTTTGCCTAAAGGAATTGATGAAATCACACTAGGGAAGGTGAAAAATGCTCTGCGGGTGAAAAATCAAGGCCTTTCTGCAGAAGAAGTGGGGAATGAAATAGGAGCATCCCGGATTACAGCCCGCCGATACTTGGAATATCTATCTTCCATTAAGGAAGCAAAAGCGGAAGTAGTGTATGGGATTGTTGGGAGGCCGGAAAGAAAATATTATCCTGTTTAGTGAGGGTGCCTGCCAAAGGCATCCTTTCTTTCATGAGTATATTCATAAGCTAGTTCAAGTTGAAACTAGACGTGAACAATATGAACAAAATATAGAATAATGTACGATAATAACATTATTTTGGAAACGTTTTCACTCCTGAATATTTAGATTATTATTAATTTACTAACAAAAGGGGTGAAGAGAATGCTTTCCATTTTAGGATTTTTAATGATCTTTATTTTTATGATTTTAATTATGACAAAACGTCTCTCAGCAATGATTGCTTTAATGGTTGTTCCTATTATATTTGCATTAATAGGTGGATTCGGAAAAGAAATGGGACCGATGGCGCTGGAAGGAATTAAGAGTGTCGCACCAACAGGCATTATGATTCTTTTTGCGATTCTCTTTTTCGGCATCATGATCGATGCAGGGGTATTTGATCCGATCATTTCTAAGATTTTGAAAGTCGTTAAAGGGGATCCTGTAAAAATAGCGATTGGAACTGCAGTACTTGCGTTATTAATCTCGTTAGATGGGGATGGAACCACTACATATATGATTACCATTTCAGCGATGCTTCCATTATATAAACGGATTGGCATGAAGCCATTGGTCCTTGCAGGAATTGCTGTATCTTCTTCAGGTGTGATGAACCTTCTTCCATGGGGTGGTCCTACTGCACGAGCAATGACAGCCTTGCATCTTGAGATGGGAGATATTTTTACTCCGGTAATTCCTAGTATGGTAGGCGGGGTGTTGTTTGTATTGTTCATGGCCTACTGCCTTGGCAGAAAAGAGCGTAAACGGATAGGGGTTATGGAAATTGATTATAGCACCATGTCCTTGATGGCAGCTACATCAGAGGATGCTTTCCTGAAACGTCCCAAATTAATTCTTGTAAACTATCTATTAACCATTCTACTTTTAGTTGCCTTAATTCAAGAAGTACTGCCTACCGCTGTATTGTTTATGATTGGATTCGCGATTGCCATCACGATCAATTATCCAAATCTAAGTGAACAAAAAGAACGAATCATGCACTATGCAGATAATGCGTTATCGGTTGTTTCCATGGTGTTTGCTGCAGGTATTTTTACAGGTATTCTCGCAGGGACCAAAATGGTTGATGCCATGGCACATACGATGATTACTCATATTCCAGATGGCCTGGGCTCGCATTTTGCTCTTATTACAGCCGTCATTAGTGCTCCATTTACGTTTTTCATGTCCAATGATGCATTTTACTATGGAGTTCTACCTTTGCTTGCTAAAGCGGCAAGTGTTTATGGAATAGATCCCGCTATGATTGGAAGAGCATCACTAATGGGATTACCAGTCCATTTATTAAGCCCTCTAGTACCATCCACCTATTTATTAGTTGGTATGGTCGGTGAAGATTTCGGAGATTTGCAGCGTTCATTTCTAAAATGGGCATGCGGATCGACAGCAGTTATGATTTTAGTAGCAGTTATGTTGTCTATTATTCCAATCTAACAGCTAGATCATAGTCCAAAAACTCGTAAGAAGAGTTTTTGGACTAAATTTGATTTAAAGGAGTTAAAAAAGGAGAGTTTTATGGATGTATTTTTTCTTATCTTATTGAATGTCATTTTACCCGTATTTACTTTAATAGGGGCAGGTGTATTTCTTCACCGGAAATTTAAGTTTGATATGAACACCTTATCAAAGTTAAATACCTATTTTCTTATGCCTTGTGTCAGCTTTGTAAATATTTATCAAAATAATGTCGGGGAAAAACACTTTTACATATTCTTGGCTTCTTAGTGATTCAATGTTCGTGCTTAATGATTATAAGTTCTTTCCTATCAAAAGCAGCAAAATTTGATAACAGTCTATCTTCCACATTTAAGAATAGCGTGGTCCTAAATAATTCCGGGAACTTTGGGTTACCTGTCAGTCAACTTGTATTTCAACATAACCCATTGGGTACATCCATACAGATTGTGGTAATGATTTTTCAAAATTTGCTTACCTACACCTACGGTTTGCTAAATTCTGTTTCCGTTGATCAACGTGGAGTAAAGGCAATGAAGGAATTTTTAAGAAATCCAGTCATTTATGCATTTTTATTAGGATTGATTCTCCACTTGTATCATATTAAACTCCCAACTTTTTTATGGACTCCGATCAATAATACTTCCAATGCTTTCTTGGCAGTGGCGCTAGTTACGTTAGGGGCACAAAGTGCTTATATAAAAATTAGTCGTATCTCTTTACCGCTGTTCTTAAGTTTATTTGGTCGATTAATCCTATCTCCGGCCATTGCATTCATCATTATTTTTGCATTGAAATTGGAAGGAACTACGGCACAGGCCTTGTTTATTGCAAGCTCTTTCCCGACATCAAGAAACAGTGCGCTTATCGCTTTAGAATATGGAAATCATCCCGAATACGCTGCACAAGTTGTTTTGTTATCAACCATTCTTAGCATGATTACTGTAACCACGGTAGTATTTTTATCGACAATTTTATTTTAACCTTGTAAAGACCGTTTATTTATTTAAACGGTCTCATTGTTGTCATACTATATTGTTAAAACCTATAACATTAAATATAATGAGAATAGTTTGATAGTTAAAAAGAATAATACAACCTTAAGAAGTAGGTATGAATGTATGAATGAGGAGTTAATAAAAAACGCGAATGTAAGCTATCAGATGGCTGAGCAGAAGGCTGCTCATTATTTTCATTCCCTTTATCGACAGGTCATGGAAAAGGTCTATGTTCCGACCATAACAGAAGATATCCAGTCCTGGAAACGAAACCATATACATCATCATTCGATCTTATCCTTCTTTTCACGTGGAAAAAGAAAACCTGACACTCGTGCATATCATAATTACATTCAATGGCTTGATTACACTGGTAAACTAGATAACTACTTGAATCGTAGCATCTCATATATTTTCATGCGCGATCTGGGAAAGGCCCTGGATTCGCAAAAGACACAAATCAGGATCAAGCATGTCGTTGACAATTTGAAAGATCACTTGACTCAATCTAGAGCAACAAACCGAAATACCACAATTGAGATGTTCAACATGGCAGGGTTATACCGTATGGCCCAAAAAGAGGGCATCGAATCCACGATGATTTGGTTGTTAAAAAAACTAAAGACTGTGACCACAAATATTCCAATCGGGATGGACGCTGAAAATGCTCAGCGTAAGTTGATTAAAATCATCGCCGGGGTACTCATGAATGAGATTGATGAGCTGGGGGATAAGATATCCCCTGTAGAACGGACACAGAAACTTGCTGCTGCGATTAGACTAGGCTATGCCTATGGTTTGACCTATCCATTTATTGATGACCTTCTTGATGCAGGTATTTTATCCGCTGAGGAGGAAAAACGATATTCTCATTTGATACGCACCAGCCTTGTTACAGGAATTGTGCCTCCATTAGGTAACTGGACCGGGGAAAATGGAGACCTGATTGTTTATATTCATTCCGAACTCCGCGATGCCTTTGAGTACATTAAATCTCATCTGCGCCCAGAAACTAGACAGAAATTTTTTGAACAGGCCTATGTGTTTTTTCATTCACAGGAAGTGGACCGTGTAAAGGATTTATCAAATCCCAATTATACGAACGAAGAACTCTACATCCCGGTCATTTTAAAATCATCTTCTTCCCGCTTGATTGTCCGTACTGTAATCAGCGCTCCGGAGGATGAAGATTTTGACAACCGCACATTCTATTACGGTATTTATAACCAGCTCGCGGATGATTTTGCCGATATGTATGAAGACTTGAAGGATGGCAGAGTCACACCGTATACCTATTATTTGAAATATCATAAACAGCGTGCCGATCTTATTAACCCATTTGAATTATACTGGACCGTCATCTCCAATTTGATTCATAAGGTGTATGACTCAGACACCAAGGCCTGTGAGGTGATTCTCGACCGGGCAATCAACGGTTTGAAGCGCTATAAGGAACGCATGGGAACCGATACATATAATGAAGTGATGACGCTTTTTGCTTCCGGGAATCCTACATTCAATCGTGTGATTCAAAAGATGGTGCGAAAAGCCGATGATGTCGATTTTTTTGATAAACTTCTTCGTGACCATATGATTACTACTTTGAAAAATGAACGGAAGGAGCAGGAAGAGTTTAAAGATACGATTGAAACGATTCGAAATGAGATCAATCATTTCTTAAAAATCCCTAAAATCGAGGATGTTGAGCCATTAATTGATGCTGCCAATTACAGTCTGGAAGGTGACGGAAAGCGACTTCGGCCAATCATGACTTGGGTCATGGGCGTGAACGAATATGGACTAAATAAGAACGCCATCGTACCGCTTCTGAAATCATTGGAATATATGCATACGGCATCCTTAATCTTCGACGATTTGCCATCTCAGGATAATGCCTCAATCCGTAGAGGTCGTCCAACCCTTCATCAAGTATTTAACGTTTCCATTGCGGAATTAACCGGTCTCTTTCTTACTCAAAAAGCGATAGCAGAACAAGCATCTTTGGACCCATTCGATTCAAAAACAGTATTACGCTTGATCCATTATTCGGCTCAAATGACAGCCGTAATGTGTAAGGGGCAGGCGATGGACTTGGATTCGAAAGGGAAACAACTGACACTGGAGCAATTAAATACGATGTGCTTTTATAAAACTGGTTTAGCATTTGAAGCCTCGCTGATCATGCCTGCAATACTTGGTCGTGCAAAGGAATCCGAACTTGATGCTTTGAAAAAGTTTGCTCATCATGCCGGGATTGCATTCCAGATTAAGGATGATCTCCTTGATGTCGAAGGAGATTCGAACCTACTTGGGAAACCAATTGGCAAAGATGCTGAAAACAACAATTCAACTTTTGTGTCCATCCTAGGGCCTGAAGGTGCTAGAAAAGAAATGTGGGAACACTATTGTTTGGCCATGGAAGCATTGCAAGTAGTACCGCGTAATACCTCATTTTTAAAACATCTATTAAATTATTTAGTCAATCGTGACCATTAATATTGTTTAAATAGAAAAATGATAGTCTTTTTTATCCATTCACATTATGAATTTGCTCATATAGAATAATGATAAAAAAGAGGGAATGGGAACATTTTGAACACAGATCAAGCTTATGCCTTGTTAATTGAAGCCGGAGTCACAGAAGATACTAGTATTCAAACCGTTAGACGATGGTTTCGTGAAAGAAAGATTAGCTATAAGGGATCAGGACATGCTACTGGATACATACTTGACAATACAGATCAAGCTTTTTATCTATTAAAGGATGCAGGGGTGGCCGATAGCATTGCTGTTCAAATCGTTCGTCGTTTGGTGCGTGATGGAAAGATTGAAAGGGTGGGCACCGGTATTTTGAAACCCATATATAAGTCAACTGCAGAGGATACAAAGCAGACTTCCAAGCATCCTGTCGATCAGGAAGTGACAATCCGTCAATTAAAAGTAAAAATAAAGGCACAGAATGAGCACATAAAAGGAATTGAACATCTCCATCAGACATCAATCGCAAGATTAATTCAGCAAATTGACATTCTAAAGAAAGATATTGTTAATCTTGGGAAAGAGAAAAGTGAATTACAAAGTGAAACGAAGAAGTTACTAAAAGAGAATATTGGTTTGACGAACGAATTGATAAAATTGAAAGGTAAACGATTTCAAGGGAATTATAGTAGTTCTGATAAAACTGATGACGTTCCTTTTTCCCAACCTAAAACGAATGATTATCGTCAAAAATTAGGCCTTTCAAAAATGGCAAGTGATAAAGAAGTTCTAACTAGGTATAAAAAATTATTAAAAATAACACACCCCGATCATGGTGGGAATGCAACGATTTTTCATTTTATTAAAACGGATTATGATCAATTTAGAAATAGTATAAATAGGAAATAGATTCTAAGGATATGGCATCAAACTTTATTGGCGGCTAGTACCATTCTTATTGGATGGTTTTGGTCGCCAATTATCTTTTTCCTCTCGACTATGTGTCCATTCTCCCTCTCATACAATAACAATCACCCCAAATGCATAAAAAGCACATAATCACCGATATAATAAATCTAGAGGTTCACATCAAGGAGTGGTGGTATGCGGAAAAAGGTTAATGCGCAAATAGTCATGGTAACTTTGTTTTTAATAGTTTTCGGAATGATTTCAATAAATAGCATTGCAAAAATGAGGAATAGTGAATACCCCCACAAAAACCGAATTACGGTTTATCTAGCTGGTGATTCAACTGTTTCGGATTATTCAAGTTCGCTAGCACCGCGAGCAGGCTGGGGACAAGTGATTAATCGGTATTTCGATGATACCGTTGTGGTGAAAAATGTTGCTTCACCTGGCAGGAGTTCAAAAAGTTTTATTGATGAGGGGAGACTCGATTCCATCTTAAAAAAGATGAAGAAGGGAGATTACCTGTTTATCCAATTTGGCCATAATGACGAAAAAAAAGACGACCCGAACCGTTATACTGATCCAAACTCTTCCTATAAGAGTTACTTAAAACAATATATTCACGAGGCCCGCGCCAAACAAGCTATTCCTGTACTTGTAACACCCGTTGAACGAAGAAGTTTTAGCAAAGATGGCAACTTACGAAATTCACATGGAGCGTATCCAACTGCTATGAAGAAACTTGGAGTGGAAGAACATGTGCCTGTACTTGACCTTACGGCTAAAAGCAAGATATTGTTCCAGAAGCTTGGACCCGAAAGAACTAAGGATGTATTCCTCTGGCTAGAACCTAGTGAGAACAAGAACTATCCGAAAGGCGTTCAGGATAACACACATTTTCAGGAGAATGGAGCTAAGCAGATAGCCAGCCTCGTGCTTGAAGGCATTAAGGAGATTAAGCTAGTATCGCTTGAAAACCACATTATTACTAAATAAATGTGAATCTTTAAAAAAAGTAGCTGGAGCCTAATTATTACTGGCTCTGGCTTCTTTTAATTTACTTAAATACCCAAATGAATAACATTACCATAGCTAAGTTTGAAGTCCTGAAAAGAGGATTTCCGATATGGATAGAGAAAATGTAGATGAGCAAGTTAATCTATTAATTTTGAAAGAGGATGAGAAGATGATAAACAAAGTGATAACTCCAGAAGAGAGATTAGAGGAACTTGGAATAAAGCTGCCAGCTCTCCGCCCCGCATCTGGAAATTATGTTAGCTGTGTACGAACTGGGAATCTAATTTTTACATCAGGACAAGGGACTGATGAATACCGCGGTAAACTTGGTGAGGATGTATCGATAGAAGTAGGTTATCTAGCGGCAAGACAATGTATGCTTAATCTCTTAACAGTAATCAAGAATGAATTAGGCGACCTTAGTAAAGTGAAGCGGATTGTCAAAATCCTAGGCATGGTCAACAGCACGACTGATTTTAAAGACCATCCTCAAGTCATGAATGGATCCTCCGATTTATTGGTGGAAGTGTTTGGTGAAAAGGGAAGGCATGCGAGATCAGCAATTGGTATGGCCCAACTGCCACACAATAATACTGTCGAGGTTGAGATGATCATTGAAGTTGAGGATGATAACAATGGTGAGTAGTATCTAGAAAACCAAGTTATTTAACAATAGAGAATATGTAAGCGTTGTCTAACGAGATACCGACGATTTGCGTGGAGATTGGAGGATAGTTATGCAGTTGTCATTAGAGAATGCACAATTACTAGATAAAGAAGATAGCCTTAATAGATTTCGCAAAGAATTTTATATAAAGCCAAATTCCATATATATGGACGGGAATTCATTGGGCCTTCTTTCGAAAAGAGCAGAGCGTACTCTCTTGGAGTGCTTAAATGATTGGAAGGAACATGGAATTGACGGTTGGACAAAGGGGAAGCACCCCTGGTTTTTCTTATCAGAAAAATTAGGGGATATGATGGCTCCAATAGTAGGTTCTTCAGCTAATGAAGTAATTGTAACGGGCTCCACAACAGTTAACCTGCATCAGCTTCTTGCTACATTTTATAAGCCGGAAGGAAAACGGACCAAAATTTTAGCAGATGAACTAACGTTTCCATCAGATATATTTGCGATTCAAAGTCAGCTTCGCATCCATGGATTTGATCCGGATACCCATCTTGTCCGTGTAAAAAGCAAAGATGGGCGCTTTTTAGAGGAAGAGGATATTATCGAAGCGATGACCGAAGATATTGCGCTGATCATTTTGCCAACAGTTCTGTATCGAAGCGGGCAAATCTTGGACATGAAGCGCCTGACAATGGAAGCAAACAAAAGAGGGATATTAATCGGTTTTGATGGCTGTCATTCGATAGGAGCGATTCCACATTCGTTCAGTGAATGGGGTGTTGATTTTGCGTATTGGTGCAATTATAAATACTTAAATGGAGGTCCGGGAAGTGTTGGCGGTTTATATGTGAATTCTAAACATTTTGGCACCGTCCCTGGACTTTCTGGCTGGTTTGGTTCGAAAAAAGAGAAACAATTTGATATGGAACATACCTTAACAGCGGCTGATACGGCAGGTGCTTATCAGATTGGGACACCTCATATCCTAAGTCTTGCTCCTTTACTAGGCGCATTGGAGATTGTTACAGAAGCAGGACTCGAAAATATTCGTGCCAAGTCATTACAAATCAATCAATATTTAATGGATTTAATTAATCAAGATCTGCATGACTTCGGATTCACGATTGGAAATCCTCAAGACGATATCCGTCGTGGTGGCCATGTAAGTTTAGAGCATAAAGAAGCCGCACGTATTTGCAAAGCGTTGAAAGAAAATGGTGTCATTCCTGATTTCCGTGCTCCAAACATTATTCGTCTTGCGCCAGTTGCGCTTTATACCTCGTATACAGAGGTTTGGGAAGTGGTCCAGATTCTTAAGAAAATCATGACAGAGAAGTTATATGAAAAGTTTAAGAATGAACGGGAAGTCGTAGCATAATCTAATCGAATGTGGAGGAATAGTAGCACACTTAACATGAGGGAGGTTCAATGCCTTGAAATCGAATGAAAAAAACACGAACAATGGGCTCGAGAAAAACATCCAAACCGATTTTCAAAAAGCGATGTCCTACGGGGATTATCTCCATCTTGATCAAATCTTATCAAGTCAGCATCGGTTATCCAATCACCATGATGAAATGGTATTTATCATTATCCATCAGACAAGTGAATTATGGATGAAATTAATCATCCATGAATTGACGGCTGCAATTGAGTATATTCAAAACAATGATTTAGAGCCATCCTTCAAAATCCTCTCGCGTGTTTCAAGAATACAGCAGCAATTGATTCAGTCATGGAGTGTTCTTTCGACATTGACACCTTCAGAGTACTTAGAGTTCCGGGATAAATTAGGTCAATCGTCAGGGTTTCAGTCTTACCAGAATCGTATGATTGAATTTGCCTTAGGGAACAAAAATGCTCATACTCTGGCAGTCTATCAACATCAAAAAGAGCTTTATGAAAAAATGCAAGCGGCTCTACTTAAACCAAGTATTTATGATGCTGCAATACAGGCACTTGTAGCGCGTGGATTACCTGTTGATCATGAGATTCGACATCGTGATTTATCCAAAAACTATGTTCCGAATACTAGTGTCGAGGAAGCTTGGCTAACTGTTTATCGAAATGTGGACCAATACTGGGACCTTTACGAATTGGCAGAGAAATTAGTAGATATCGGCAATCAACAGCAATTATGGCGCTTTAATCATATGAGTACCGTGGAAAGGATTATCGGCCATAAGCAGGGGACAGGTGGTTCGTCGGGTGTGACCTATTTAAAAAGAGTCCTAGACCAACAATTCTTCCCAGAGCTTTGGAGTTTAAGGACGAAGTTATAGTTTCTTTCTAACCTTCATTGTAATATCTTTAATAAAATTGTAATGTGTACAAGCCTTTCCGACATAGGATACACGGATGAGTATTTATGCCGTATAGGAGGGGTTCAATTGCCCAGAAAGTGGTTAGTTTTTTTTATATTTGCCTTTTTTATGTTGGCTAGTTTTTTTGTTGGTGTCCCGACAAGTTCTGCAGCCTCCAGTGGAAAGTTAATTATTATTAACAAGACAACTAATCGGCTTGCTTATTTTGAAAACGGACTGTTTAAAAAACAGTTTAAAGTAGGTACTGGGAGAAAGAAATCGTACACACCTGAAGGCAAGTTTAAGATTGTGGTCAAGATTAAGAACAGACCTTACTATAAGGGACATATTCCAGGTGGAGATCCACGTAATCCGCTTGGTAACCGTTGGCTTGGATTAAATGCACGCGGAACATGGGGGACCACTTATGCAATTCATGGGAATGCGAACCCAAGTTCTATTGGCGGGTATGTAAGCAGCGGCTGTATCCGCATGTATGATAGTGAAGTAGAGTGGCTATATAATCAGGTACCGACTGGTACCCCAGTCATTATCACATCATCAGGGAAATCATTTAATGCGATTGCTGCCGCGAATGGATATAATGTAAAAGGAGGTTCAAGTGCCCCTTCAGTTCCTGTTAGTACGAGTGGAGAAATCCTTAAAAAAGGCAGTCGCGGTCCAGCTGTTCAAGAACTTCAGCACAAGTTGACCGCACTTGGATATAGTACGAATGGTGTCGATGGTGTGTTTGGAGTAAACACCGATACTGCCGTCCGCAAATTTCAAAAGTCTCATAAACTATCAGCAGATGGAATAGTCGGTCCTGCAACGAAAAAGGTGCTCGGAATCAAGTAATTGTGTAAACGTTCATTCATTAGTTGCTCAATAAAATGGGCAGCTTTTTCTTTTTTTTGCAAAAGGTTACATAAATTCATAAAAAATACCTGAACATAGTGTATGACTGTAAATTTGTTGGAGGTAATGGTATGAGTCGACTGGACAGGCTCAAAATGGAAAAAGTGGAACCAAAACATTGGCGGCAATTCAATGAGTTATTACGTTATGTATTCCAAGTAACCAAAAAAGATTTACAAACAGTGGGTTGGGAGGAACGTGAAATCGCATTAGCAAAACTGCCTGTTTTGGAGCAGGCGGATGTGCTGGGCTGGTTTGATGGTGAAAAACTGATTTCCCAAATAGCTGTTTATCCGTTTCAAGTAAATATCTTTGGACGAACCCTTGAGATGGGTGGTTTGACAGGGGTTGGTACTTATCCGGAATATGCGAATTTGGGATTAATGAATAAGTTGATTTGGCAGGCCCTTGCGGATATGAAAGAAAGAAAACAATCGATATGCTATTTATATCCATATTCTTTGCCTTTTTACCGAAAAAAAGGTTGGGAAATCATTTCCGATAAGATGACCTTTGAAATTAAAGATTATCAATTGCCGAAAGTAAAAAAAGTATCAGGCTATGTTGATCGGCTAAATACTGATCATCCCGATATTAAAACGGTTTATAAGCTCTTTTCCAGTAAGCGGCATGCTGCCATGATTCGAACGAATTTGGCCTGGGAGGAGTACTGGAGATGGGATTTGGACGAATTAACGGCAGCTGTATATTATGATAGTACCCATCAGCCTCAAGGATATCTGTTGTACTGGATTTCACATGATGTGCTTCATATTAAAGAAATGGTCTATATGAATGAAGAGGCGCGGATTGGACTCTGGAATTTCATCAGTGCCCATTTTTCTATGGTTTCAAAAGTTGTCGGTGCCATCTATACCAATGAACCCTTAGGATTTTGGTTGGAGGACGGGGATATTAAGGAAACCATCGCACCCTATTTCATGGCACGAATAGTAGATGTTAAACAATTTATCGATCAATACCCGTTTAGAGCACCGGGTGTAGATATACAACTGATAATCCTGATTGATGATCCAATCCTTGAATGGAATCAAGGGATATTTACTCTTCATGTCACAGCCAAGGGTCAGGGAGAACTAATTCAAAGTGTGGGGGAACCGCTAGTATCTGTTACCATCCAAACATTGACGACAATGTTAATTGGGTATAAAAGACCCTCCTATTTGGCTAGCATCGGAAGACTAACTAGTAACGAACAAATCGTAGAAATACTAGAGAATTTAATTGAAAGACAGACACCTTATTTCTCCGATTATTTTTGATAAAGGTTTTTTAGACTACTTCCTCTTTCAAAAAAATGAAAGAGGATTTTTTAGCAATAATTCAATTAATGGATTTTTAAAATAAATATACCATCTTGGGTTAAATATGGTTTATTATTATGGAATAATATTTTTTAATCAAAAGGAGATTTTTAATGAATTTTTCTGCCAAACAGATTGTCTTTATTAGTTTTATGTTATTTTCTATGTTTTTTGGAGCTGGCAACCTGATATTTCCACCATTTTTGGGACAGTCAGCGGGTACGAATCTCTGGATAGCTCTTGCTGGTTTTATTGTTTCAGCAGTGGGTCTGCCGATTTTAGGTGTCATAGCGGTGGCTAAGGCAGGAAGTTTTAATGAACTTAATCAACGGGTTCATCCTCTTTTTGCTTTGATTTTTCCATTTCTTATCTATATTGCGATTGGACCTGGACTAGCCATTCCTCGGGCAGGAAGTCTTGCATTTGAAATGGGTATGGCACCGTTTTTACCAGAAAATTTGGTAAGCAGCCCCGTTTCCTTGTTAATATACAGCATCATCTTTTTTGGATTAGTTACATGGTTATGTATGTATCCTTCTAAGCTTATTGACCTTTTTGGGAAATTATTGACTCCAATCTTGCTTGCGCTCATCGCAATAATTTTTGTGAAAAGCTTAATGGATCCAATTGGTTCATTCGCAGCACCAAAGGAAAGCTATGGTTCAATTCCAGTCTTTCAAGGGTTTTTAGATGGTTATCAAACAATGGATGCCTTAGCTGCTTTAGCATTTGGTATTGTCATCGCCAATACACTAAAATCACAAGGGGTAGTGGAATTCAAAAAGAGATCCTTATATATGATGTATGCTAGTTTAGGAGCAGGATTGCTGCTAACCGTTATTTACCTAATCTTAGGTTATTTAGGGGCTGCGAGTTCGTCATTAGGCCAAACAGAAAACGGTGCACAAATATTATCCAATGTTATGACTCACTTGTTTGGTCAAAGCGGAACCTTCATTTTAGGTCTGGTTTTTACAATCGCCTGTTTTTGCGTTTCGATCGGTTTAGTTACTTCCTGCAGTCAATTTTTTGCAAATGCGATTCCAAAAGTAAATTATAAAAAGTGGGTTATTATCTTAGCGGCTCTTAGTACTGCTATTGCCAATTTAGGCTTAACACAAATCTTACAGATTTCCGTTCCAATTCTTGGCATGATCTATCCGATAGCAATCGTGATTATCTTTTTAGGACTCATTGATGATTTAATTAAGAATTTCCGGCAGGTTTATATCTCAGTCATAAGCTTCGTGGCCCTATTTAGTATCATAGATACGATTAATAAAAGCTTCCTCGCCAGTAAGTGGAGTGGGTTACTTGATATTTTTCCATTTTATAAAGAAGGACTTGGTTGGATTATTCCTGCCGTAATTGGATTAATAATAGGGTATCTTCTTGGCATAGTACGGGGTACTTCATCAGATAACAAAAACCTCAAGAATTAATTATAAGATAACCAAGAACACAAAAAACACGGCTGATGTTCAACCGTGTTTTTTGTCTGTTTTCTTTTCACGGAGTGCCCGGTAGATTTGCGTATACATACTGCCTTGAACAATATTTTGCAGGAAAAAGTCTCCGATCAGTTTTAGATATTCCTCATCTTCAAACATTTTTTTGTTTTGTAATTCCATTTCAGCTAACCCTTCATATTTGGTGAGGAGAGCATATGTATGGTCTTCACCGGAAACAGGAGTTAAGATTTCGACATTGTGATCATAATTTTCATTCCGGAACGTTTTAATTTCTTTTAAGTTTTCAATACCCTCTTTAAATTTATCCTGTTTAATTTCAAAAGTCTGGTAAACAAAAATTGCCATTCGCAGCATCCCCTAAATACATTTTACAAACGTAAAAGTAAATTTCCCTTAAATCAATACATTTATTCTTCATCATCAAATCTGTAATCCCACGTTGTAAATGGAAATATTTCATTCCGCTTAAAAATCTTTAGTGGAGAATAATATCAATGAATAGAAAAATCCAGATATGAAAGGATTAGGTGAATCTATGTCGTCATATCAACCAGGACAAATCGTCTACATTATTATTCGGAATCCACATACCCAAGATGTAGCCAATGTTCAACAAGCGGCGGTTGTACAAAATCCTGATAACCCTGAGCAACTTTCACTTTTTATCTATGAAACCTATTATCCCTTAACGGAGGAAGTAGCCGTCTATTCATCTGCGGAGGAAGCAGAATTTGCCTATCAAGATGCATTTGGTATATCAGAGATGGAGGGTTATTATGGTTAAGCCCTTTGTTCCGCAGCTCGTTTATGTTGAGCCTAAGGCATTAGAATATCCACTTGGAAAAGAGTTAATCACTAAATTTGAGAATATGGGAATTGAAATTAGGGAAACCACTTCGCATAATCAAATTCGAAATTTACCTGGTGATAATGATTTTCAAAAGTACCGAACGGCAAAATCTACCCTGGTGATCGGGGTAAGGAAAACATTAAAGTTTGATACATCTAAACCCTCTGCGGAATATGCCATCCCGTTTGTGACTGGCTGTATGGGGCATTGTCATTATTGTTACTTACAAACAACAATGGGCAGTAAACCCTATATTCGTACCTATGTGAACCTTGAAGATATATTCGAGGCTGCTGATAACTATATGAAAGAACGTGCGCCTGAACCGACGAGGTTTGAAGCCTCATGTACATCTGATATCGTAGGTGTAGATCACCTCACCCATACATTAAAAAAAGCGATTGAGTTTTTTGGACAATCGGAATATGGCAAGCTTCGTTTTGTAACCAAATTCGCCCATGTGGACCATTTGCTTGATGCTAAACATAATGGAAAAACCCGTTTTCGCTTTAGTGTCAATGACGATTATATTATCAAGAACTTTGAACCGGGAACATCTAGACTGCCCGAAAGAATAGAGGCAGCAGGCAAGGTGGCCGGAGCCGGTTTTCCGTTAGGATTCATTATTGCACCGATATACCTGCACGAGGGATGGAAGGAAGGATATAAGGAAATGTTAGAAAAGCTGGAGGCCGAACTTCCGGAGTCAGCTAAAAAGGATTTAACCTTTGAAATGATCCAGCATCGGTTTACAAAACCAGCGAAACGTGTCATTCAAAAAAATTACCCGATGACAAAACTTGAATTAGATGAGACCAAACGCAAATGGAAATGGGGACGCTACGGCATCGGAAAATTTGTTTATTCAAATGAGGAGCAAGAAGATATAAAAGGTACGCTTGGCAGCTATATTAACACGTATTTTCCTGAAGCTAAAATAGAATATTTCACATAGAGAAAGAGGGATTCCTATGAATCCCTCCACATTTTATGATTCAGTTGCATCTTGATTAAATGATGTTACTTGTTGTTTGCCGCCTTCATTAAGCTCACTATCTCTTTTTATACGACCCTTACCAACAGCAAGAGCAACCAAGACTCCGACTGCAATAAAGATGAGACCTGTCAAGAAAACAGTGGAAAATGAATCAGACCAAGCAATTTGAATAGCATGAATCACGCTATTTTGAATGTCTTCAGGCATTTTTAAAAGGCCTGGATTAAGCAGCAAACTAAACAATGAATCTGTTTTTTCAGAAAGTGCTGTTAGTGCTTGGTGAGCAATTGGATTTTCAGTATTATTCGCAGCATTCACCATTTCACCTTTCAGTGTATGATTCATGATCGAGTTCAAAATGGTAATCCCAATCGTTCCGCCTATCGATCGGAAGAAGGTGGAGGCTGACGTTACCGTTCCAAGCTGAGACTTGGGAAACTCATTTTGGATGGCAATCATTAAAGTCGGCATTACTAAGCCCATCCCTAAGCCAAGAACCACCATATAGGCATAGGCCGTAAATTCGTTTGAATCGATGCCCATGGTACTCATTAAAAAGAATCCTAAAGCAGCAAGCAGCATTCCCGCGGTTAAAACTGAACGGAAGCTAAATCTTAATAATAACTGCCCGCCAACAACACTTGCAGCGATCATAGCAATCATCATTGGTGTCATCGTAGAACCAGCTTGAGTAGGTGAAACGCCTAGAATACCTTGCATGTACATTGGTACGAACATTATGGCACCAAACATACCAAGGCCAAGCAAAAACCCTAACCCATTCATTGTGGCAAAAATACGATTTTTAAATAAAGAAAGATCCAAAATCGGTTCTACTGCTTTTCGCTCGATCCATCCGAATACAATCAGTAGTAAAATAGAACCACCGAATATTAGGAAAGATGTAGCTGAGGCCCACTCAAATTTATCCCCGCCGAATGTTAATCCGAGTAACAATAATACAATGGCAGGTATTAATGTAATAATCCCTAAATAGTCGATATTTACTTTGCCCTTATTTGCAACCGACTCGTTCTTTAATCCCATAAAAATTAGGATCGCGGAAAGTAATCCAAAAGGAACGTTAATTAGGAAAATCCAGTGCCAGCTAATACTATCGACAATAATTCCACCTAAGAAAGGACCGATGACTGAACTTAATCCAAAGAGGCCACCAAAAATTCCTTGCCACTTCGCTCGTTGCTCAGCTGTAAAGATATCCCCAATAATCGTTTGCGATAGGGGCATAATCATCCCGCCGCCAATCCCTTGAAGACCTCTATAGATCACAAGCTGTTCCATTGATGTTGCAGTAGCACACAGTCCGGAACCAATAATAAAGATGATTGTTCCAAGTAAATAGAGGAACCGTCTGCCATATAGGTCAGATAATTTCCCGACAATCGGGACGACCGTTGTTGATGTAATCATATAGGCTGTTGTAACCCAAGCAAAAATGGTAAAGCCGTTTAACTCTGAAATAATCGTTGGCATAGCCGTCCCAACGATCGTTTGTTCTAATGCGCTGAAAAACATACCGATAATGAGGCCGGTTATGATTAATTTTGTATTAATGCGTTTTTCTTCAATCACCATATTTATATCTCCTATCTAGATGTTTGTAAAATCGAATCTGTCATAAAATATACAATAAAACTGGCCGGTCAGTCAATAAAATTTATAGTTAAGGATATTTTTAACATATCCTCTATATTTCAAGTCCATAAAAAGCAGTTATTTCCTTCATGTATTTTTCAAGTGGGGAAATTCCTTTGAAATTTGATAGCATCCCTTTAATGACTGGGAGACGGGGGTTCTGTTTGTTCATTTCCTCTTCAAGGACATCAAGTGAGATTTCTAACGGTTCTCTATTTTCCATCTGATTGATTTCATTCCTCAAGTTTTGGACGGAAGTATGGATATCAGCTGGTTCAGAAAAAAGTTTCGAGTTTTTTATTATTTTCCCAAGCTTTTGCTCAGTTAAGAAAGGTTCTTCGTTGGTCATTTCTTTGGCAATACTATCCATCCTTTTCATTAAAAAGTGGGATAGTTTTTCAATTTCAAACTCAGCTGGTTCAAGAATCAATAATCCTACATACGACTGAAACAAACCTTCAAGAATTAAGGCTAAATCAATTGAAAAAGGCTCAACTTTCTGGCCATAAATTGATACTAATCCTTTACGGTATAATAAATGTGATTCAAAGCGCTTTTTAAAGAAAAGTTTTTTGATATTTTCATTCCTTGGGATTGCCTGCTCTTTGGAGAGCATAATCATAAACTCTTTATGACCAATAAAGGTTTTGAAAAAAGCAGTGATTTGCTTAATGAATTTTTCACGAGGGGATAAATCTTGATTTTCAAAAACTAATCGGCTTGCTTCAATCGTTTCAAATATATATTCCAGAATTGAGAGTAATAATTCATCCTTTGACTTAAAATGTAAGTAGAAAGCTCCTTTAGAAATATTACTTTCAGTAGCAATTTCTTGAATAGACGTGGAGGAAAAACCTTTCTGAGCAAAAAGCTTCATCCCTGATTTGATAATTACTTTCTCCTTTTCTGTCAAAATAAACCCTCCATTAATAGATATTACTTGGTTGAAATGTGTGTAATTGTTGACGAATGACCAAATGGTCAGTATTATTGAAATTGTTGTGACCGCTTAGTCAATCCTATTTGAATCTGTACAAAATGTCAACATGGTATAAGAAGGAGACAAAAATGAAGAAAATCATTCAATTTTCATTGAAAAATAAGTTTGCTGTATGGCTGTTAACTATCATTATTACAATTGCTGGATTGTATTCAGGGATGAACATGAAGCTAGAAACGATTCCAAATATCAGTACTCCGCTTGTTACAGTCATGGCTGTTTATCCGGGTGCCACACCAGAACAAGTAGCGGAGAGTGTTACTATACCAATTGAAAAAAGAGTTGAGAATTTAGACGGGGTTTCGGTTGTAAGTTCCTCTTCGTTTCAAAACGCTTCATCCATCCAAATTGAGTATGATTTTGATAAAGATATGGAGAAAGCACAAAACGAAGTTAAAGAGGCATTAAGCAAACTTGAACTACCTGATGGAGTAGAGGAACCCAAAGTTTCCCGTATGAGTTTCTCTGCTATTCCGATTATGTCTTTAAGTATCACCAATAAAGATCAGTCACTAGCTGAATTAACAAAAACAGCAGAAGATGAAATTGTCCCGGAACTTGAAGGGATAGAAGGGGTACAAACCGTCCAAATATCTGGACAGCAAGTCAATGAAGTCCAATTGAAATTTAACGAAACAAAGCTGAAGGAAAATGGTTTAACAGAAGATACAGTTAAAAATTTAATCAAGGCGTCCAATGTAACATTTCCTTTAGGTTTATATACATTTAAAGATACGCAAAAATCAGTGGTCATCGATGGAAATGTGACAACAATCAATGATTTAAAAGCGATTAAAATACCTGTCATTCCTTCTACAAGCGATCAGCAAGGAATGACGGGTGGTCAACCAAGCCCAGGACAACAAATAGGCATGACAACTGGCCAAGTTAGCCAAGGCACTCAACCATCACAGGGTTTGAATGGGATTCCAACGATTGAACTAAAAGATATTGCAACCATTAAAGTAGTAGGGAAAGCCGAATCGATTTCCAGAACGAATGGTAAAGAATCGATTGGTGTTCAAGTTACTAGTGCACAAGATGCAAATACAGTGGATGTGGTTAATGCAGTAAAAGAAAAACTAAGCGGTTTTGAAGCGAAAATTGATGGGTTAAAAGTAACAACAATTTTTGATCAAGGAAAGCCGATTGAAGAGTCCGTTTCAACGATGCTGAATAAAGCAATTTTTGGTGCAATTTTTGCGATGATTATCATTTTGATATTTTTACGAAATTTCCGGACAACGATCATTTCAGTGATCTCCATTCCTTTATCAATATTAATCGCGATATTACTTCTTAAACAAATGGATATCACACTAAATATGATGACCCTCGGGGCGATGACAGTTGCGATTGGTCGAGTTATTGATGATTCGATTGTGGTCATCGAAAATATTTTTAGAAGAATGTCTATAAAGAATGAAACATTATCAGGTAAAGAATTAATTGTGGCAGCAACTAGAGAAATGTTTATGCCGATTTTTTCTTCAACCATTGTCACTATTGCTGTGTTTCTGCCATTAGGATTAGTAAAAGGCCCGGTTGGGGAGATGTTCTTACCATTTGCATTAACCATTGTCTTCGCCTTAATGGCGTCTCTGTTAGTTGCGATTACGATTGTTCCGATGATGGCTCATTCCTTATTTAAAAAGGGGATATCGTCGAAACAGGTGCATGTTGAGAGCAAACCAGGTAAATTAGCTTCAGGTTATAAAAAGGTCCTTAATTGGTCATTGAACCATAAAATCCTTACTTTTGGGTTAGCGATTCTACTATTAATAGGCAGCTTGTTCCTTGTACCGGTCATTGGGGTCAGTTTCCTGCCTTCCGATGAGCAGAAAATGGTAGTTGCCACATACAAACCAGCACCAGGTCAAACACTGGATGAAGTCGAGCGGATTGCAACCGATGCAGAAAAATTTTTAGAAGAAAGAGCAGGAGTTAAGACCATACAGTTTTCTGTCGGCGGAGAGAATCCGATGAATCCGGGTCAAAGTACTTCAGCGATGTTCTTTGTTGAATATGATAAAGATACGGCAAATTTTTCAAAAGAAACGGAAAATGTGATCAATGACTTGAAAAAAAGAAAAGTTAAAGGGGAATGGGCAAGCCAGGATTTCTCTGGTATGGGTTCATCCAATGCTCTAACGTTTAATGTTTATGGCGACAATATGGATGATATTGAACCCGTCATTAACAAGATAGCGGAAATCTTCAATCGAAACGAATCACTTCGAAATGTGAAAACGAGTATCTCAGATACGTATGAAGAATACACATTAGTCGCAGACCAGGAAAAATTAAGTCAATTAGGTGTTACTGCTGCACAAATTGGGATGAGGTTAGCAGGAAATGGCCAACGTCAAGTATTGACTACAATTGAAAAAGATGGCAAAGAAATGAATGTCTATTTAGAAGTTGAGATGGATAAGTACAAAAGTATTAACGATCTTACCAAACAAACCATTCAATCTCCGCTTGGAATGGAAGTCCCTATTAAAGATGTTATTAAATTAAAAAAGGGAAATACATCCGATACGATTACCAGACGTGACGGTCGAATTTATGCAAGTGTAAGTGCAGAAATCACTACTAAAGATGTAGCAAAAGTTTCTACTGCTGTTCAAAAGAAAGTAGATCAATTAAAAACTCCATCAACTGTGGATATTTCTGTCGGCGGGGTTTCTAAAGACATTGCTGAATCCTTTACACAGCTAGGCTTAGCAATGCTTGCTGCGATTGCGATTGTTTATTTAGTTCTCGTTATTACGTTTGGCGGAGGTTTAGCTCCGTTAGCCATTTTATTCTCCTTACCCTTCACAATTATCGGCGGCCTTCTAGGTTTATTGATTTCCGGTGAAACATTAAGTGTTTCAGCGATGATTGGTGCCTTGATGTTAATTGGGATTGTTGTAACGAATGCCATTGTCTTAATTGATCGTGTCATTCATAAAGAAAATGATGGGTTATCAACAAGAGAGGCAATTCTCGAAGCAGCTGGCACGCGGGTTCGTCCCATTCTAATGACAGCCATTGCTACAATAGGGGCCCTCATTCCACTAGCATTTGGCATGGAGGGAAGCGGCCTTATTTCGAAGGGGTTGGGTGTCACGGTCATTGGTGGTTTAACAAGTTCAACACTACTTACTTTAGTGATTGTACCGATTGTTTATGAAACGCTAATGAAAATGAAGCGAAAAGAGAAAAAGCAGGTAGACAAAGCTTTATAAGTGAATGAAAATGAATAGCAGCTGATTCGACTGTTTTTGTTAACAGAAGAGTCAGTTGCTTTTGTTTTTTTAGAGCCTTGACATTTAAAAAAAAGAGAGTATAGTAATGTTCTTGTGTTGACCATATCTAATTTTTTTAAAAATATTCATGGATTGTTCATATTTAACTGTTAAGATAGATGTTAGACTATTGGAAGCAGTATTTAAAATAATGACTTAAATTATATAATCATAGATTACAAGGCAGGTGCATTATGAATAACTTATTACAACGTGGTCAAAGTATTTTTAATAAATATGTTGGCTTTTTCTTTTTGACTGTATTTTTCCTGTGGATCAAAACATATATCGTTCAATTAACACAGTTTGACTTAGGAATAGAAAACACACTCCAAAAGTTTCTATTATTTATTAACCCACTTGGTTCAGCGTTACTTTTTTTAGGCGTTGCATTCTTTTTTAAGGGTAGAAAAAAGTATATTGGGCTAATTGTACTAGATTTTCTTTTATCGTTTCTTTTATATGCAAATGTCTTATTTTACCGATTCTTTAGTGATTTTATTACCTTACCGACTTTAACCCAAACACAAAACTTTGGGGATGTAAGCGGCAGTGTGACATCTCTATTAAAACCATATGATATTTTATTCTTCCTTGATGTCATTGTATTGGTTGCCTTATTAGTATTCCGTTTTGTGAAAATTGACGTTAATGATATGAATCGCGGGAAGGTGGCTGCCCTATTTTCAATGGCGCTTGCCATTTCTAGTGCTAACCTGGCTTTGGCTGAAACAGACCGTCCTCAATTATTAACAAGAGGATTTGACCGAAATTATATTGTGAAATATTTAGGCATGTACAATTACACCATTTATGATGCCGTTCAAAGTACAAAGGCATCAGCACAAAGGGTTATGGCAAGTAGTGATGATATTACGGAAGTTGTTAACTATACAAAATCGAATTATGCAAAGCCAAATCCAGCTTACTTTGGGGCTGGAAAAGGAATGAATGTTATCTATTTACATCTCGAATCGATGCAAAACTTCCTTATTAATTACAAATTGAATGGGGAAGAGGTCACACCGTTTTTAAATTCATTAACGAAAGACCAAAATACACTTTACTTTGATAATTTCTTCCATCAAACTGGACAAGGTAAAACATCGGATGCTGAGTTTATGTTGGAAAATTCTTTATATGGCTTATCACAAGGCTCAGCCTATACGACAAAAGGGTTAAACACCTATGAGGCTGCTCCAGCAATCTTAGGTCAACAAGGCTACACTTCAGCAGTGTTCCACGGAAACTCAGGAAGCTTCTGGAATCGTAATGAAATTTATAAATCATTAGGCTTTAACAAGTTCTTTGATTCAAACTATTATCAAATAAATTCTGCTGATCTTGCAGAATACGGGCTGATGGACAAGCCTTTCTATGAACAATCGATTCCTCTTTTGGAATCTTTACCAGAGCCATTCTATACAAAATTCATTACCGTATCGAATCATTATCCGTATCCAATTAATGAAGAAGATGCAACGATTGCACCAGGTACAACGGGTGATAAATCGGTTGATGGCTATTTTCAAACGGCACGATATGCGGATGAGGCCTTGAAGCAATTCTTTGACTATCTGAAAAAATCAGGTCTGTACGATCGCTCTATTATTGTAATGTACGGGGATCATTATGGTATTTCTGAAAATCATAATAATGCCATGGCGCAGGTAATGGGAAAAGAAATTACGCCTTTTGAAAATACTGGATTACAGCGCGTCCCATTATTTATTCGGGTACCAGGTATGGAAGGTGGAGTAAATCACGAATATGGTGGTCAAATCGATCTTCTTCCAACACTTCTTCACTTGCTTGGAACGGACACAAAAGAATATGTCCAATTTGGAACCGACTTATTATCTAAACAACATGATGATGTCGTGCCTTTCAGAAATGGTGACTTTGTAAGTTCAACGATCACTGCTATTGATGGGAAATTCTATGACTCCAAAACAGGCTTGAAATTAGATGAATCGAAAAATGAAGAAGCAAAAAAAGACCAGAAAATCGTTGAATATAAATTAAAGCTATCAGATAAAGTCGTGAATGGGGATTTATTACGCTTTTACAAACCCGAGAACTTTACCCCTGTTGACCGTTCACAATACAACTATACCAATGATGAGAAAGTTGTTTCTAAATAAATTTTAAGCTGCCTGGGATCTTATTCTCAGGCAGCTTTTTTACATTTATCCTTCCTTTTTATCTTGAATTATTAATTTCAAATAGTGTAATGCTATAGACAATTAAAAGATTGATAAAGGGGAGGATTATGATCGGAAAGGTTTGGCACATTTATAAAAATGATTGGAAAAATATCTTTAGTGTTCCTACTGTCGTGTTGTTAGTTATCGCGCTAATGATCCTCCCATCTGCTTACGCCTGGATTAATATTAAGTCAATGTGGGACCCTTATGGCAATACAGCCGGGATTCTTGTAGCTGTTAGCAATGAAGATGCAGGGGCTGAAATTAGAGGAAAGAAAATAAATGTTGGAAACGATACGGTAAAAAACCTAAAAAAGAATCACCAGCTTGGATGGACCTTTGTTAATCGGAAAAATGCCGAGAGTGGAGTTGAGAAAGGAAAATACTATGCCTATCTCATTATTCCAAAGGATTTTTCAAAGAAACTTACGAGTATCTTAGAATTGAATCCACAAAAACCAAATATTGAATTTACTGTAAATGAAAAAATCAATGCCGTGGCCCCGAAAATTGCGAGTTCTGGTGCATCAAGCGTTACAGCTCAAATAAGCCAAGCTTTTATTAAAACAGTCGGAGATGCTATTTTCTCGGGATTTTATAAAGGTGGGATTGAACTTGAGAAAGCATTACCCTCTATTCGTGATGTGGAAGAACAGATTTTTGAGCTAGAGAAGGCTCTGCCGGAAATTGAGAAAATGGGGAAAACGGCGATTGAACTCGAAGCAAGGCTCCCTGAAATACAGGCCAAGGGTCAGAAAATTATTGAGCTTGAACAAAGAATTCCCGAAATCCAGCAGGCTGGCAGCAGTATCTTAAAGGTTGAAGCGAGTTTGCCGCTTATAAAGGACGCAGGGGAGAAAGTGATAGCATTGCAGGGGAATCTTACTGATTTGCAGCGATCAACGGAAATTATCGGTGAAGTCGTTTCGAGTTTAACGGAGATCGAAACGAATCTCAATCAAGCGGTCGAAAGTGTAAAGGAAACAAACCAGGTGGATACCACAGCAAATCAAAAACAGTTAGTTCAATTATATGACGAGTTAGTAAAAATCCATTCTGGCATTCAGGAAACTCGACCGGGCATCCAGCAGAAGGTGGATGAAGTATCAAGAGGAATAAATTCAGGAGCCTTATTTATTAAAAATGATTTGCCGAGGGTAGAACAAAAATTACATGCTGCTGCCGATTTTGTGCAGAAGGATTTGCCAAAAGTGGAGGATGACATTCGAAAAGCAGGAAATCTTGTACGCACAAGGCTTCCTGAACTTGCAAAGGGCGTCCATAAAGCAGCGGATTTAGCTAGGAATGACTTACCTGGATTCGAAGCTAAAATTAGGAGTGCAGCTGCTAAAATCCGTAGGTATGAAAGCAGTGTAAATATAAACGATTTAATTGAATTTCTTAAACATGATCCTCAAAAGGAAAGTAACTTCCTATCAAGTCCTGTGTTATTGAAAACGAAACGGCTATTTCCTATCCCAAATTATGGATCGGCGATGACACCTTTTTATACGATGCTAGCACTATGGGTTGGAGCTACCCTCCTGATTGCCTCCTTAAAAGTAGATGCAGATAATCCTGAAAATAAATACAAAAGCTATCAACTCTATTTAGGGAGGCTGTTAACATTTCTGACGATAGGAATTTTCCAAGCGGCCATTATATCCATTGGTGATTTGTTTATCATTCACACCTATGCAGTCGACAAACTTTGGTTTGTACTATTTTGTATGTTTATCAGTATGGTGTTTGTAATAATTACCTATTCTCTATGCTCGGTGTTCGGAAATTTAGGAAAAGGTTTAACGATTCTTTTCCTCGTGCTGCAAATTTCTAGTTCTGGTGCAACATTCCCGGTTAGTTTGACCTCTTCCTTTTTTCAAAAGTTAAACCCCTTCATGCCGTTTACGTATGCCGTGAGTATGCTGCGGGAAACGGTTGGTGGAATGATTAATGAAGTGGTTGTTAACGATTTCTTTTATCTGGTTATCTTTGTATTGATTAGTTTTCTTATGGCAATGGTGTTAAAAAAACCTTTAAGCAATCGGATTGAACAAACAGCAGAAAGAGCAAGAGCCTCAAAGATTATTCCTTAGTTCGATAATAAATAGATTTTCTAAACTAAGAGGTGGACAATTGTCTGCCTTTTTTACATTAAAATTATTCATTATTTTTTCAAATATTATAATAAATTATATTGACAATTCCTATGCGTATGGTAGGATTAATTCTAATAATAAAATGAAGTTTTTTAAGGGAGGCGAATCAACTGCAAGGTTCAGAATGGCAAGATGTGCGTGAACATATTGAAAGTATGTTGGATACATTAAAATTTGGTTCTATAACGTTAGTTATTCAGGATGGGAAAATAGTACAAATCGAGAAAAATGAAAAGGTTCGCCTGCAATCCAATAAAATTCGCTGATTAGACTAACTACTAGAGGCGGTCCATCTTCCCCTTCAGAGGGAGGGAAACTGCCTTTTTATTGATAAAGGGGGTACAAGTGGATGACGAAGGTTGTCACTTATAATAATTGGAGTGAAATCTCTGAAACTTTCTCAATTCAAGATGAGACAAAGGGTGCCAGGTCTGTATTAGAGTGGGCATATAGCAATTATCCTGAAGGGAAAATTATTTATGCATCCAGTTTTGGTGCTGAGGCCATAGTATTAATCGATTTGATTTATCAAGTAAAAAAGGATGCTCAGATTGTTTTCTTAGATACGGGTCTCCATTTTCCTGAAACGTATGATGTTATCGATAAAATTGAAGCTCGTTTTCCAGAATTACAAATTGAGCGAAAAACACCGGATTTGAGTTTAGATCAACAATCCGCCGAATATGGCTCAGCATTATGGAAAAGGGATCCAAACCTATGCTGCCAAATAAGAAAGGTCATTCCACTACGAGAAGCATTGACACCAAGGGACGCTTGGATTTCAGGTCTACGTAGAGAACAGTCTCCAACAAGGAAGGACACGCAATTCGTTAACAAGGATGATAAATTTCAAAATATCAAAATCTGTCCATTAATTCACTGGACGTGGGATGAAGTTTGGTCCTATATCAGGGAAAAAGGCCTCCCATATAACGAATTGCATGACCATAACTATCCTAGTATTGGCTGTTTCCCGTGTACACAGGCTGTTGGAACTGATGGTGATTCCCGAGAAGGCCGTTGGTCGGGCAGCGGTAAAACGGAGTGCGGTTTGCACTCTAAATAAAAGCATCATTGTAGAAGAATTTAGTGACTGCTGCTTTAGAAGGTGCAAAGGTAGCGACTAATTTAAAACATAAAGAGAAAGGTTGATTAATATGTCATACTTACCAAAACCTCATGGAGGAAAACTTATTCAAGCGTTTGACCCCAATTACGATCTATCCACGATCGAAAAGGAAATTGAAATTGATGCAATTGCGTTAAGTGATCTAGAATTAATTGGTATCGGATTATTCAGTCCTTTGAAGGGGTTTCTTGGGCAAAAAGACTATGAATCTGTTGTCACCACTATGCGTTTAGCAGACAATACCATCTGGTCGATCCCGGTTACACTACCTGTATCTTTTGAAGTAGCTGAAACACTTGTAGTAGGTGAAGAGTACAAACTATCATATAAAAATGAAGTCTATGGTGTTATTAGAGTTACAGAATGGTATGAACCTGATTTAGACAAAGAAGCACTTGAAGTATATAAAACAGAAGAACTTGCACATCCTGGTGTAAAACGTCTCTACGAAAGAGGACCTGTATACGTTGCAGGGGAAATTGTACTCGTGCAAAAATCAGAAAAAGGAGTATTCGGTGATGTCTGGTTTGAGCCGAAAGAAACACGGGCCATTTTTGAAGAAAAGGGATGGAAGACTGTTGTAGGTTTCCAAACAAGAAATCCTATTCATCGTGCACATGAGTACATTCAAAAAGCTGCTCTTGAAACGGTCGATGGCCTGTTCGTCAACCCGCTTGTTGGCGAGACAAAGTCAGATGACGTCCCTGCAGAGGTCCGCTTAAAAAGCTATCGTGTTTTACTAGATAACTATTATCCGAGCGAACGTGTTCAACTGGGTGTTTATCCGGCAGCAATGAGATATGCAGGACCAAGGGAAGCTATTTTCCATGCACTTGCCCGTAAAAACTTTGGCTGCACCCATTTTATTGTTGGCCGTGACCACGCCGGAGTTGGCAATTATTACGGAACCTATGATGCCCAGCACATTTTTAGTAATTTTACAGAAGAAGAGTTGGGTATTAAGCCTTTGTTCTTTGAACATAGCTTCTATTGCACGAAATGTGAAGGAATGGCTTCCGATAAAACTTGCCCGCATAGCAAGGAAGACAGAGTGATTCTTTCAGGTACAAAGGTGAGAGAGATGCTTCGCTCGGGTGTACTGCCACCATCAACCTTTAGCCGTAAAGAGGTAGTTGAAGTACTAATTGAAGGCATGAAAGAAACCGCAACCGTGTAAGGAGGAAACAAAATCAATGACTAAACCAACGAATATTACATGGCACGAAACATCTATTTCAAAAGAAAATCGACGTGAAAAGAATGGTCACGGGAGCTGTGCATTATGGTTTACAGGACTCTCAGGCTCTGGAAAATCAACGATTGCAAATGCCGTATCAAACGAATTGTTCCGTCAGGGAATCAGTGAATATGTCCTTGATGGTGATAATATTCGCCACGGTTTAAATAAGGATCTCGGTTTTTCCGATTATGACCGTACTGAAAATATTCGCAGAATTGGAGAAGTTGCTAAGTTATTTGTCGACAGCGGCAAAGTAGTGACTACCGCCTTTATTTCACCTTTTCGTTCTGATCGTGATCAAGTGCGGGCTTTATTTGAACAAGGTGAATTTATTGAGGTGTTTGTCCACTGTCCAATTGAGGAATGTGAACGTCGCGATCCAAAGCAGTTGTATGCGAAAGCACGTCGGGGCGAAATTAAGGACTTTACCGGAATTGATTCCCCTTATGAAGCGCCTGAACAACCAGAAATCACTCTTCATTCTGATCAAGTGACCATTGAGGAAGCAGTGGAACAAGTCTTAACCTATTTAAGAGAGAAAAATATGATCTAAATAGTAAACTGCATTTTCCTCATCGCTCATGAGTAAGAATGATAATTTCATGGTTGGTAAAGGATAATAAGGATAATGAAGAAGGGGGCAGCGATGGTGAAAGCAATTCTTTACATTGGTCATGGGACCCGTTCGAAAAAGGGGGCTGAAGAAGCCCAATCTTTTCTCCATAGAGTGATGGATCGAATAAGTATTGAGATTCAGGAAATCAGTTTTCTCGAGCTGACCGAGCCAAGTATTGAGGAGGGCTTTCTGCGCTGTGTAAATAGGGGGGCGACAGAGATTTCTGTGGTTCCCCTTTTTTTATTGGCTGCAGGTCATATTAAAGAAGATATTCCTCAAATACTTGCCCCCCTCTGTAACACGTATCCAAATATCCAGGTAAATATACGGGATCCATTTGGCGTGCAAGGGAAGATTCTCGATGGTATTGCCGAGTTAGTTAGGAATTCAGTTGATGCGATTTCACCACAGGATGCGGTATTGGTTGTCGGAAGAGGCAGTAGTGACAAGAGCATTCACACAGCTTTTTCAGAAATAACCAAAGGGATAAGAGAACGGCTGGGTATAAAATATGTTTCTGTTTGTTATTTAGCGGCCACAGAACCAAGGCTTCAGGAGGGACTTGAGACGGTTTCAAAGCAAACTGTTGGAAAAATAATCGTTATTCCTTATTTATTATTTTCCGGTCTCCTTTTAAAAGAAATCGATCAAATAGTAAAAATGAAGCAAAATATGGGTCAGCAAATTATCCATACAGGTTCGCTTAGTAATCATCGTGTCATAGAGGATATCTTCATAGAGCGTGCTTTAAGTAGATAAGCAATTTAGGAATAATGTTGTAACCGTAGCTGATAGTCCTAAGGATTATTGGCTATTTTCTTTTTAGAAATTATACTAAAGTAATAATAAAACATGAACTTAAGTTCAATTTTTTGTTAAAATATGATATAATAAAGGTAGAAATGTAAATAACTCTTACATAAAAAATTCCAATCGAAGAGAGGCTAAAGCAGGGGATAAGAAAATGGTAAAATCTAACGAAAAGAAGTGATTATATGACAGAACTCATGAATGAAAAAGTCCAACACCGCAAATTACCACTCCAAAAAGTAATTCTTCGAACAATCGCTATTACAATCGGAGCAATCTTAATGGCTACCGGTTTAGAAATATTCCTGGTCCCCAATCATGTTATTGATGGCGGCATTACTGGTATTTCGATAATGCTTGCCCATATAACCCGCTGGAAATTAGGGATCTTCATCTTCATATTAAACCTGCCCTTTGTATATATGGGTTATAAACAGATGGGAAAAACCTTTGCCATTTCTACTGTATATGGAATTATCATTTTATCTATTTTTGTCTCATTTTTCCATCCAATTCCTGCATTTACTGATGATATTCTCCTCGCGACTGTTTTTGGAGGGATGATTCTGGGGATGGGTGTCGGAATCGTTATCCGAAATGGTGGAGCGTTAGATGGGACCGAGATTTTGGCACTCGTCATCACGAAAAAGGTTCCATTTTCAGTTGGTCAGATTATCATGTTTATTAATATTTTTATTTTAGGAGCAGCCGGTTTTGTCTTTAGTTGGGACAGGGCCATGTATTCCTTGCTAGCCTACGTTATTGCTTCAAAAGCGATCGATACCGTTGTCGCAGGGCTAGAAGAATCCAAATCTGTTTGGATTATTAGTGAAGAAGCAGAGGAAATTGGAGATGCTATCAACGCCAGACTTGGTAGAGGGGTCACCTATATAAAGGGTCAAGGTGCCTTTACGGGAGATAGTAAGAAGGTCATTTTCAGTATTATCACCAGGTTGGAAGAATCTAAATTAACCACGATTGTTGAGGACATTGATCCGACGGCATTTTTAGCGATAGGGGATATTTCGGAAGTCCGCGGGGGCCGATTTAAGAAAAGAGATATCCATTAACAAAAAACAAAAAGGATCTGCGAATAATCCCAGATCCTTTCATTAACATTAGTGGCCTAAACCAACTTCATCTACATGCTGTACATGTTTTTTATTTATCCAGATAAAAAGTACCGAAATTAGGACAAATCCTGCACCAACAATAAATGGAATACTTGGATTGAATATTTCTGCTAGCTTGCCGGCTGTAAATGGTGCAATGGCCCCCCCAATAAAACGAAGGAAGCTATATGCTGCAGATGCCGTTGATCTTTCAACAGGGGCTGCATTCATCACGGCTGTAGTAATGAGGGTATTGTTATTTCCTAATAACGCACCTGCCAGGATAACAGCAGCGATGACCACCCACTGGGTTGATGTCCATATACCCATTGCAACCAAAAGAAGAGCAAACAAGATTAACATCATACACATCGATTTTATGGTACCAAACCATTCAGAAAGTTTGGGAGCCATAAAAACAGAGGTGATAGCCAGTAAGATTCCCCAGCCAAGGAATACGAAGCCTAATCCGTGTTCATCCAAGCCCATCACGAATGGTGCGTATGCCAGCAAAGTGAAGAAGCCAAAGTTATAAAGGGCTGCTGCAATCCCAAAAACTAGTAGTGAACGATGTTTTAAAGCACGAAATGGATCTAATAAAGAAGTGCGAGCTTTTACTCCACCTTGAGCAGTTGCTTTTGGCATGAGGATGAAAAGGCCAATAAAGGCAATGATCATTAAAGTAGCGACTCCAAGAAAAGGGCCGCGCCATGAAATAGCCCCAAGCCACCCTCCAAGTAGGGGGCCAACTGAAATTCCTAATCCGATTGCTGCTTCATACAAGATGATTGCTTTTGCTGTTCCACTGTTTGACAACGATACGATAGCAGATAATGCTGTTGCCACAAACAATGCATTTCCAAGTCCCCAGCCGCCCCGAAGACCAACAAGTGTCCAAATGCCGTTTGAGAAACCGCCTAGTGCAGAAAATATTGCAATAATCACGATACCTGAGAGTAATGTCCATTTGATGCCCATCCTTGTTGATATTACGCCTGTAATAAGCATGGCAACAGCCATAACGGCATTATAGCTAGTGAACAGTAAGGTTACTTCACTATGTGAAGCATTTAATTGCTCTGCAATTGCCGGTAAGATAGGATCAACAAGTCCCAACCCCATGAACGCAATAATACTTGCAAAAAAAACAGCCCAAACTGCTTTAGGCTGGGTAAGTAAACCTGCCTTTTCAGTGTTTGTCTCTGAAAGCTGTCGTGATGCTACTAATTTAGATTCTGGTCTTGGTGACATCTAATTTCCCCCTGTAGTTTGTTTCCATCTTTTTGAACTAGTTGTATGATGAAAGTATATAATTGTATTATACAATCAATTTTCACTACGTCAATAGTGTTTTTGAGATGTAATTTAGACTGTGATTACTTATTCAAAAGTTCGTATGTTATCATTATTAATATGTTGAAATAAGGTTAACAGTGAGGTTAAAGACATGGATGTACATGCATTAGAAATGATCGAACTTGAACTAGCCATTCTGATTCGTCGAATTACTTCAATTTCAAACAATAAAAAATTCGGGAATCTTGATCGATCTGCCTATTTAATCCTCCGCCGCATCAAAGGGAAGGGGGCAGCAGGGGTAAAAGTTTTAGCAGAGGAATTCAAGTTAGATATATCTACAATCAGTCGACAGGCGTCAGCATTAGAGCATAAAGATTATTTGTATAGAATTCCCGATCCATTGGATGGTAGGGCCTATTCTCTACAGTTAACAGAGCAAGGTACAAAGGAATTATTTGACTATAAGCAGGAAAGATTGAAGCGAATTACCGAACTGCTCGAGGACTGGTCTGATGAGGAACGCAAACTATTTGGGGTCCTTTTGGAGAAATTCAATCGGTCTTTCAATTAAGCATTACTGTAAAAACAGAGACAAAGATAGTTTAAACTGGTATTATTTTTGTGTGATCAAGTTTTTATAAAGGGTGGGAGACAGATAATCATGGACACAAAAAGAATAGAACAAGACTTCTTAGGAAAAAAAGAGATAACAGCAGATGCCTATTACGGTATTCAAACTCTAAGAGCAGTTGAAAATTTCCCTATTACAGGTTATCGAATTCATGAGGATTTAATCTATGCCCTTGCGATGGTCAAAAAAGCAGCAGCAATTGCTAATATGAATACGAAAAGGCTTTATAGTGGACTTGGCGACGTTATCTGCCAAGCAGCCGATGAAATTATCGAAGGAAAGTGGAATGACCAATTCATTGTTGATCCCATCCAAGGCGGGGCAGGGACATCCATGAATATGAATGCAAACGAAGTGATTGCTAACCGGGCGTTAGAATTACTGGGATATGAAAAAGGTGTGTATAAGCATTTAAGTCCGAATACACATGTGAATATGTCGCAATCAACGAATGATGTATTTCCTACTGCTATTCATATCGCAACACTTAGATTACTTGAAAAATTGCTAGAGACAATGAAAGATATGCATAGGGTCTTTAAGGATAAAGCGAAGCAATTTGAAAAAGTGATCAAAATGGGCCGTACCCATCTTCAGGATGCAGTTCCCATTCGACTTGGACAGGAATTTGAAGCTTATTCTCGAGTGGTCGAAAGAGATATTAAGCGGATTCATCTTTCACGTGGGAATTTATATGAGGTTAATATGGGGGCAACAGCCGTTGGTACAGGATTAAATGCGGACCCAAAATATATAGTCGATGTCGTTAAACAACTAACAGTAATCAGTGGATTACCATTGGTGAATGCAGAGCATTTAGTTGATGCTACCCAAAATACGGATGCCTATACCGAAGTTTCTGCCGCATTAAAGGTGTGTATGATGAACATGTCAAAAATCGCAAATGATTTGCGGTTGATGGCATCAGGTCCACGTGCAGGGCTTGCTGAGATTTCCCTTCCTGCCCGTCAACCAGGCTCTTCGATTATGCCGGGAAAAGTAAACCCGGTTATGCCAGAATTGATTAATCAAATCGCTTTCCAGGTCATTGGAAATGATCATACCATTTGTCTTGCTTCAGAAGCGGGTCAATTGGAATTGAATGTCATGGAACCAGTATTAGTTTTTAATCTACTTCAATCAATTAGTATTATGAACAACGGATTCCGGTCCTTTACAGATCATTGTCTTGCAGGGATAGAGGCGAATGAGGCCCGCTTAAAAGAGAATGTTGAGAAAAGCGTGGGTATTATTACTGCGGTTAATCCGCATCTTGGCTATGAGGTGGCAGCTAGAATCGCAAGGGAAGCAACACTAACCGGCAAGTCAGTTCGTGAATTATGTCTTAAATATGATGTCTTAAGCGAAGAAGAATTAGATATCATTTTAAATATATATGAAATGACCGAACCTGGAATCGCTGGTGCTGCTTTATTAGATAAAGATTAATAGTCTATTTTATTGCTGAGATAAATTCTTAAAAAATGGTGCCTGACACTCCAAGTGTCAGGCACCATTTTTTTATTTTAATAATACGCTCAATGGAACTAGTTGGTATCCCTGGGCTTTTAGCCATGGGATTACGTTATCAACTGCTGCAGGGGTATTTATTCCGCCGATATGCATGAGGATGATATGTCACCGTTACTTGCTCCAGTTTTAATGCGGGAGATAATCACCTCAGTGGTGGGCTGCTGCCAATCAATCGTGTCTAGTGACCACTGGATGCTGTAAGGGTAACCTGCTTCTCCGGCAGATTTTAAAGCGGCCGTGTTGTATGAGCCGAATGGAAAGCGGAAATACGGCTGCGGATTTCTTCCTGTTACAGCCATTATGGCTTCTTCCGCCTTAATGATATCCTTTTTAAAAGCACTAGTTGTTGTTTTTACTGCATCCGAATGGGAATAGGAATGGTTACCTATATCATGTCCTTCATCGGCTATTCTTTTAGCGAGACTTGGATATCTCACTACCCATTTTCCAGTCAGGAAGAAGGTGGCTTTGACCTTGTGCTTTTTCAACACATCCAGTATTCCAATGCCTACTGTATCACTACCAGCATCAAAGGTTAGTGCGATTTTTTTCTGCTGGAGGCTGCCGCATACAATAATCTCCGATGAGACTGTTGTATGCGGGGGATCCTGTTTTGGTGGCTCTGCGGGCGGTGTCGGCTCAGCATTCTTCCCATAAAGCTTTAATATTTGACCAACATAGATGACATCGGAGGGAAGGCTGTTCCATTGCTTAATTTTTTCAACCGTTACATCTGCACGTTTGGCGATTGAGAATAAGGTATCACCCTTAACAACCTTATAGTCAACCGTTTCATTTTCAGGAACGATAATTTTCTCAGATGGTGTGGGTGCGGGATTACTAGGTTCTTCATCGGCAGGTTCTTCAATTGGAGGTTGTTCATTTTCAGGTGGGTTTTCGTTTCCAGAGTTTTTTCCATTTTCTTGTCTTGGTACTGCAGGTTTTTCAGTTATAGGTAAATCGACCTTTACACCACTTCTAAAACTTGTAGTGTTCCAATTTCCAGAAAACAACAGGAAAACGACACCTAATAAACAGATAAATGAAAGTAAGTAGTAAATCCAACGACTTCGATTTCGATTGACATGGAAAAGAACGCCTAAAACAAGAAAAATTGAAAATAAAAGAAAAATAAGAAGAATGAAAATTTCTATCATGACAATTCCCCCTTCATTTTAGGTAATAGCCGGGAGCAAAAAAAAGTAATCTTTCAAAAATAAAACCAGAGCGGGAGTTTAAGAAGTGTATCCGGAGGTGTAATGAGTTATAATTGATTTCTAATTTAATTATAACATATGAGGCCATGGGCTTATTTACTACGCACCTTAAAAAAGCCTATGATGAATCGAATATCATTTTCTTTTTCTATTATTTAAAATGTACATTTCCAGTATTTCTGCAGGAAATTGTATTTATTAATGAAATAGAATAGAAGAGTCACATGTAACAAAGTTCATTTGAAATCGTCTAAAATAGTATAAAAGGGCATAAGGCTTAAAAAGGAGTCAAGTTGGAGAAAATGGCAAAGCAAAATTGGGTAATTTCATTATTATTAGCAGTGTGTTTAATTGGAACGGGGTGCTCTGAGCAAACCGCAAAAGAAAAAGCAGCAAAAGCAGCTGAACAGGAACAGAAAATCGAACAAGCGAAAAAGGTAAAAGAAGAAAAAAAACTGGAAGAAGCAAAGAAACGTGAAGAAGAGCGGAAACGGGAGGAAGCTAGGCCTGTATACGTAAATATTATAGATCCCAATTCAAAAGACATAGTAAAAACCTTTAATACGAAGGATTTAGGCTATATAACGGATCCCGGAAATTATAAAACTGAACTTGCAAAATTAACAAGAGAATTAGCGCGGGGAACTCAATCAACCCCTGGGTTTGATAAGCGAATGGTGCTAGATCGACTGGATGAAAATGGTCAGGTAATTAAAGGGTCACCTCAAACAATCCTTGAAGAAGACGAGTTAATTGAAAAGATTCTCATGGTATCAGAAAAAGGCGGCAATGTGGAGCTGCCTTTATATGTAACCGCTAGTGGATATCAAGAAGAGGACGCGGCCCATTTAGATGAAGTGGTAGTTGCCTCATATACAACTCATTTTAATAGTGGTGTTGCCGGAAGAACGGAAAATATCAAACTATCGGCACAAGCGATTAACAATGTCATCATTGGCAGCAAGGATTCCTTCTCTTTTAATACGACTGTTGGACCGAGTGATGCGGAGCATGGATACCAAAAGGCGCCAGAGATTAACTACGGAAAATTAGTCGAAGGATATGGCGGGGGGATTTGCCAAACTTCATCTACGCTATATAATGCAATCGACCAACTAGCAGTACAATATATAGAAAAAAATCATCATTCATTAAAGGTTGGATACGTGCCATTAGGAAGAGATGCTACCGTATCCTATGGCGGCAAAGATTTTAGATTTCAAAATACAACTGGTGTCCCCTTGATGCTAAAGGCAATTGTAAGTAATGGGTCGCTGACGGTAGAGGTAAGGACATCTAAAGCCTACCAAAGCCAAGTAAAGAAACGCAGCTAACTAGTAAGAAGTGTAGCATGCTATATCCAAACGTAACATTCATGACAAAAAAATCCCTGCATCGAACCGAATACCGGATTTGATGCAGGGATTTTTTGTGCAAATTTTCACCTCATTTCTTGCCAATCTGTATATTGACCACTGCCCTGGCATCCTGGGCATTCAAACGAATTAAAGTATGCAAATTCATTATAGGGATACACCGTATAGCCACGACCATAACAATCAGGACATTTGCCCTGGTCTTTCATATTGGAGACATGATTTTGGTATTTGGTCTCTTTCCATTGATTAAAAGAGTTAAGTAGTCCCATTTTATTCACCTCGTCTTTTTCTTCTTAGTATGGAGAAAAAATGGAATTATTATGCTTGTATTATTTTATAGCATCTGGGGGAGGCGTTTGAATAGAAGTTTCCATTTATCAAACATCAATACTTTTCTATAATAATTTTATGTAAAATAACATATTTTGGTGAGTGTTTTACCATATAAATAAAAAAATGGAAAGCTTAATTGCTCTCCATTTTCATAGGATTCATTTCCCATTAATGTTCAATTTCTTCATTCGATACTGTAAGCTTTGACGACTTAATCCGAGGAGTTGGGCTGTCTTCGAAACATTGAAATTATTTTTAGTTAAAATATGGTCAATATATGACTTCTCAAATAATTCCATTTGATGTTTTAGTGGTATAGCTAATTCTGAATTTTCTTTAATGAAATGGTCAACGGTGGAAAGAGGAATCATTCTTTCTTTCATCTGCATTTTACTTCTGTATTGATATGGTAAATGGGAGTACATTATCCATTCTTCATCGATCATAATATTCATGGCGGCTTCAATAATATGCTCAAGTTCACGAACATTGCCCATCCAGTCATATTCAAAGAAAGACTGTTTAACCTCATCAGACAAGCCCTTTACATTCATCTGAAACAGCTCATTGTATTTCTTAATAAAATTTTGAACCAGTAGGGGGATATCTTCTTTGCGCTCTTTTAAGGGTGGGACAAAAATAGTTACAACACCAAGTCGGTAATATAAATCTTTACGCATCCGATTATTCGCAATCGCATCGATTGGATCTTCGTTCATATTAGCAATAACCCGTACATCAACAGGTGTATCCCTTGTATCACCAATTCGCCGGATGGTTTTTTCCTGAAGAACACGAAGTAACTTTGCCTGAAGATTTAAATTTAGGGAGTTGATCTCATCAAGCAAAAGTGTTCCGCCATTGGCCTGTTCAAATAGCCCCGGGGTATCAATAGCACCTGTGAAGGCACCTCGCTTCGTTCCAAACAAGAGACTTTCGATTAAATTATCTGGTAAAGCGGCACAGTTTTGCGAAATAAATGGTGCAGTTAATCGACCACTCCCATTGTGAATACTTTGAGCAAAAAGTTCTTTCCCCGTACCTGTATCTCCGACAATCAAAACATAGGAGGAGGTCCTGGTAGCACGTTTAGCTGATTCGATGACTTCCTGAATGGCAGGACTATTTCCAATAATTTTTTCAAAGGTATATCGAGTAGACGCCTTATTCATATTGCCTTTGATTAGCCGTTCCAGCTTTGTTACATCATTAGCAATTTCAACTGCGCCCTGTAGTTTTTCATCTGAATATATTGGAATAGTATTGTTAATAGTCGTAATTTCGCGACCTTTATTATTAAAATAGGTTTGTTTTACATTACTGGTTTCTTTTCCTTCTTGGATCGCTTTGACAAGAGTACTAGATTGATCGTCTTTAAACATAAACACTTCTAATAGATTTTTATCGATGACGTCTTGAAGGTCCATCGATTCCATTTGCATCATTTTTTTATTATAAATAATCGTTTTTCCGGTTTCATCTACAGCATGGACACCGACATCTACTTCATCTAAAATTCGCTTATAAATTCGATTTACATACTGCAGGTAATGGACTGTATGATTAGTTTTTTCCAATGTGTTCATTCCCTTTGCTTTATCCTTTATGCACCTATTTAATCAAAAAAAACGTAATAATGCAAAATAAATTTGCAGAAAGGTAAAAAAACTACATACAAAAGCAAAAAATATTGGCATCCAGGAGAATAAAACCTTGTCTGGAAAATTATGATGGAAAAATTGATCTTCCTTTTTTGTGGAAAACGTATTTTTGCAGGAAGGGTGCAAAATATTTAATCAATATGCAATAATATTTTGCTATATTGTTCGAAAAATGTTCACAGGACGGTAAATTAATGTTGGCACGAAAATTGCATTTTAATATTTTAAAATATAGTGATAATTTAGAAATTAATGCCACTTGAATTAAAACCACTATTTTCATATAATTTAGTATGCAAATAGATGTCATTAGTAAAAAAATTATCCTATTATTTTGGTAGTTAAAGTGATTGAAAGCGCATTCTTTTTTTAGGGGAAATTTTAGGGGGAAAAAGGGGGATTTTTATGAATTTGCAGGAGAACAATTCTACGCATGAACTTAAGAGGACCATGAAGACGAGACATCTTTTCATGATATCTCTAGGAGGGGTCATTGGTTCAGGACTTTTCTTAGGCTCAGGCTACACGATCAGTCAGGCTGGCCCAATTGGGGCAATTCTCGCTTATATCGTTGGCGGATTTATTATGTTTTTAACCATGCTATGTCTCGGTGAATTGTCAGTCGCCATGCCGGTTTCAGGGTCGTTCCAAACGTATACAACGAAATTTATTGGTCCTGGAACAGGATTTGCACTTGGATGGCTTTACTGGTTAGGCTGGTCCGTTACAGTTGCATTAGAGTTCCTAGCTGCCGGGCAAATGATGCAAAGATGGTTTCCTGATGTTCAAGTCTGGATTTGGAGCGGCATTTTTGCGGTTATTTTATTCTTACTGAATGCTTTATCTGCACGTGCATTTGGTGAAGCAGAATTTTGGTTTTCCAGTATTAAAATTGTAGCAATTATCCTGTTTATCGCCTTAGGTGGAGCTGCCATGTTTGGATTCATCGACATGAAGGGCAGCGAAGCGGCACCATTTTTTACTAATTTTACTGCACATGGATTTTTACCACACGGATTTTCTGCTTTGATTGTTACCATGATTGCGGTTAACTTTTCCTTCCAGGGTACTGAATTGATTGGAATCGCTGCAGGAGAAAGTGAAGACCCGGAAAAGACGATTCCAAAATCAATTAAGCAAACAGTTTGGCGTACCCTATTCTTCTTTGTTTTAGCGATCTTTGTTGTATCTGGGTTAATTCCGATGGAAAAAGCCGGTGTTGTTGAAAGTCCATTTGTTGTTGTCTTTGATAGTATCGGCATTCCATATGCTGCAGACATTATGAATTTTGTTATCCTTACAGCCTTGCTTTCTGTTGCTAACTCTGGCTTATATGCCGGTACGCGGATGCTGTATGCGATGTCCAAAGAAAAGATGACCAGTCCTTTTCTTACCAAAGTAAATAAACGCGGTGTACCAATTAACGCATTATTATTCACCATAGGAATTGCCTTATTATCACTGCTCTCAGGCTTCTTTGCAGAAGAAACGGTCTTTATGTGGCTTCTTTCCGTAGCAGGTTTAGGTGCTCAAGTAGGCTGGATTTCGATTACGGCTTCACAAATTGCTTTCCGCAGGAGATTTATCCGTGAAGGCGGCAAGGTTGCCGATCTTAAATTCAAAACACCACTTTACCCGTTTTTACCAATTCTTGGATTGGTATTAAATGTTTCCGTGCTTGTCAGCTTAGCATTTGACCCTGCCCAACGATTAGCTCTTTATCTGGGAGCACCTTTCGTAGGAGCATGTTATTTGATTTACCACTTTAGAATTAAAAAGCTTCGTGAACATGATATGGTCGATGAACATGAAATCGAATTAAACGAAAATAAAAAAATGGTTATATAATAAAGCGGAAGCGCCCGTTTAACTGCGTATGGACTGGAGCCCTTTGACTGAGATAAAGGAAACACGGAGAGCGTTAGTGATTCGATGTTGACTTATCGTAGGGAAAAGGGCGAAGTCCACTAGCCGTTGGGCGCTGGAGCTAGACTGTTATCTATGTTCAAAACTTCATACTTTCTAATTTGATTAAAAAACGCTTGGAATTCCAAGCGTTTTTTCTATTCTTGGTTGGATAAGTTGGGGTTTATTTCAAATACTATTCATCGAGGTGATGATGATGGGAAAATGGAATGAACAAGCTGCACCCAATAATAATATGCCGCGTAGGACCATCAAGCACGGTGAATTAGTAGGCGACGAAGCAAAACTTGAGTTTTCAGAGGAGTTATCTGATGGCGGGGAACGGAACCAAAACATTCAGGTTCTAAGAAATAACGGAAGAGTCAAATAGTAAAGGCTAATCGTAGTGGTGATAAAAGATCGCCACTATTTTTTTTATAGCTATTTACAATCAGAATCCTTTGGTATAGAATTTCTATGTACCTAATATATCTAGGTAGGTGATAAAATGTTTAACCGTGAATTAGTTAAGGGGAGTACTTCATTAATCCTGCTTCAATTATTGAACGAGCGGGATATGTATGGCTATGAGTTAGTGAAAGAGCTGGAAAAGCGCAGCGATAACGACTTGAGTGTGAAAGAGGGGACCTTGTATCCGGCGCTTCATAAGCTAGAAAAGCAAGAATACATTGAGTGCTATTGGCAGGAGCAGGAGAAGGGTCCAGCACGAAAGTATTACAAGATAACAACTGCAGGAAAAGAATTATTGGGTGAAAAAACACGTGAATGGCAGGACTTTGTTAAAGTAATGAACAAAGTGATAGGGAGATCGAAGCATGGAACGGCCGAAGAATAGGTTTCTAGAACAACTGGAAAAAGGGCTAGGAGACCAATTAGATAAAGGGGAGATTCTCCGCGAATATGCATCACATATTGATGAAATTCTGATTGAATCATTTGAATGCCAAGACGAGGAAACAGTTTTTAACTTGATTGTATCAAGGCTTGGCAGTCCTGAAGAAATTGCTCAAGCTTGGAGGGAAGAGTTCTCCGTTACCCCTAGCAATATGAAATGGGTGTTTATCCTCTTAAATATTCTTTTCTTTGGTGGAGGTAGTTTACTAACATTGGCTCATAATCTCTATCAGTGGGAATGGCTAACGGCCATTTGGAATCACCTAACGGCAATTCCAACCCTAATTGCTTTTCTGTATCTGTTTTTTTGGGCATTGCTGGGTTATGAAATTGGAAAAGGGTTTGGGCATAAAGGAAGAGCGCTCCTAAGAAAAACATTTTTACTCTCGCTGATTCCTAACTTGCTTTTAATGGCCCTAACTTTATTCCAGGTTATCCCACATTCTTGGTTCGCCCCATTATTAACCAAAACATTTATTATTGCTTGTATCTTTTTTACCATCATCCTATACCCGATTAGCTGGATTGGCTATCGATGGGGGAGGAAAGCATCGATATAAGCAGTTTTTTTTGCTTATATACCTAGTAAAACTATATATATAGAAATTCAATGTAAAAGAGGGATGGAAATGGAATCGAAAATTACAAAATCGGATGGAATTTTTTTAGTTCTTTGTTTATTACTTGGGATTTTAGGAGAAGAAGCTTTTTTTCGGAGTGAGATAGGAATTTCGTACTTTGTATTTATTTCAGGTTTTTACTCTGTATTTATGTGGCGATATCGCCACTATCAATTTTCACATCAACGTTTAGGGTACCTGATTATTTGCTGCATTTGGCTGCTGTCAGCCAGTTATTTTCTAAATAATAACCAACTATTTTACGGCTTAAATATACTGGTTATCCCTTGGTTAGTGATCTTTCACTTGGTATTAATCACAAGCCCGGAAAATGTCCGCTGGAATAAACCGACCTTTGCTCCTTTTATTTTTGCCAAACTGATTCAATCCTTAAAATTTAATATAGGTTTCGCCGCAATGTTTGGAAAGAGCTTAAAACAAGGAGTAAAAGAGGATAAATTAATCATCTGGAAAAAAGTAATCCTTGGGATTGTCATCTCACTGCCTATCCTGTTTGTTGTTTTGAACTTACTCATTTCGGCAGATACTGAGTTTGAACGATTAATTGGAGGTATTCCCCAATGGTTTCATGTCATAAATGTGGAGCGAACGATGAGACTTATTGTTATTCTGTTCCTCACCTTTGCTTTCTTCGGTTTTATGCAAATCCTTGTCAAGAAAAACTTGAACGTAAATCAACAACAAATAAATGGGCAAAAATTTCAGCTTGATGGAATTATTACAATTACGGTTCTTATCATTATCAATGCCGTTTATCTTTTGTTTACAGTCGTACAATTTAGGTATTTTTTCAGCGGAACATTGCAAGCGGATTATACCTTTGCTGAGTATGCGAGAAAAGGTTTTTTCGAACTGTTATTTGTCACACTCATCAATTTATCGATTACAGTAATCGTTTTAACCTTCGTGAATCGCGCCACAAGTTTCCTGCGGAGGGGGCTGCAAATCTTGCTGACTATCCTTGTCTTGGCGAGTTCCGTGTTGCTATGTTCCGCGTTCCTGCGTTTAAGTATGTATGAAGACGCCTATGGATTTACATTTACAAGAGTGCTGGTGCATTCGTTTATGATCTTCCTGGTCGTCATTTTCACGTATACACTGGTGAAGATTTGGATGGAGAAGTTATCATTATTTCACTTTTATTTTATTACTTCATTAATCTATTATACGGCGATTACGATTATTGATTTGGATAAAATCGTTGTAAAAGAAAATATGAATCGTTATGAATTAAGCGGAAAGATTGATGTTCATTACCTAAATCACTTGTCTTATCGAGGGGTATTAGGCTTAGTCGATCTTTATGAAAAAAATCAGAACATTCCTGACCTAAAAAAAATACTCCTAGAGCGAAAACAGGAAGCCCTAACTGAAGATCTCTCGTGGCAATCATATAATCTTCAACGAGAGCAGGCATACACTGAACTAAAGAAGTTGGATTTTAACTAATAAAAAAGACGATTCGATCGTTCGAATCGTCTTTTACAACTATCTGCCAAAAGGCAGGATTCATTGATTCTGCCTCTAAATCAGTCACCATTAAACATATCAAAAATTCCTCGAGCGATACTGCCTTCATCTTTCGCCCCGCCGCGAGATGGTGCTGCAGCAAATACACGGCTTGCGAGACGGCTGAAGGGCAATGATTGAATCCAAACGGAACCGGGACCGCGAAGTGTAGCAAAGAACAGGCCTTCCCCGCCAAACAATGCCGTTTTAACCCCTTTTACAAATTCGATATCATAGTTAACACTGCTGGTCATCGCCACTAAACAGCCGGTATCCACACGCAAGGATTGGCCGGGTATAAGGTCTTTTTTAATAATCGTTCCGCCCGCGTGAACAAAAGCAAGCCCGTCGCCTTCCAACTTTTGCATGATAAACCCTTCGCCGCCGAAGAAGCCTGCACCAATTTTTCGCTGAAATTCAATTCCAACCTGTACCCCTTTAGCTGCCGCAAGAAAGGCATCCTTTTGACAAATAATTTTTCCGCCATATTCACTTAAGTCCATTGGGATAATCTTGCCAGGGTAAGGGGAAGCGAATGACACCCGTTTCTTGCCCATGCCGCTATTGGTGAAGGCGGTCATGAACAAGCTTTCACCGGTAAGTACCCGTTTACCGGCGCTAAAAAGCTTACCCATCAGGCCGCTTCCAGCACTAGCACCGCTTCCATCACCAAAAATAGTCTCCATATGTATGTCATCTTCCATCATCATAAAGCTTCCGGCTTCAGCAACAACCGTTTCTTGTGGATCAAGCTCTACTTCAACAAACTGCATGTCATCCCCATAGATCTTGTAATCAATTTCATGGTTATTCATACGTTTCCCTCCACTTTTTAAAAATGCAAATCTATATATATTATAAAAAACTTAGGTAAAAAGTGCCAATTTTAACAAAATAAAAAGACGTCTGTTTACACAGACGTCTTTTGCGTATTGAGGCGAAAAACCACACTCCACATGTGCTCCAAAAAGGAATGTTTCTCGACTTACACAACTCAGCTCATCGCTTTGCTATTGTAACATGGTCGCACAGAACTAACAAGTAATTTTATGAAATTTATATTCTATTTTTTTAAAACAAAATACTTGCTATCTGAATTGAATTACCATATATTCAAATAATCAGATATACAAAAATAAGAAGATAAGAAGGGTTGATATGTTTATTGACAAAAGATTCCATAATTATTCTTTAAGGAGTGTACCAAAGGATCTCCTTTCAGGATTGATTGTCGGGGTAATCGCAATTCCACTTGGGATGGCTTTTGCTATTGCTTCAGGAGTGAAGCCGGAGTATGGAATCTATACGACGATTGTTGCAGGGATTCTTATCTCTTTATTTGGTGGATCGAAGTATCAAATTGGCGGCCCAACAGGTGCGTTTATTCCCATTTTATTTGGGATTGTAATGACCTACGGCTATGAGAATCTCCTCATCGCCGGATTTATGGCAGGTATCATTTTGTTATTAATGGGCGTATTTAAACTGGGATCACTGATTAAATATATTCCTAGACCAGTAACCATTGGGTTCACAACGGGGATAGCGGTGACCATTTTTATTGGTCAAGTTGCTAGTTTCTTAGGTTTAGTGGGAATAAAGAAACACGAGGAATTTATAAAAAATGTTCAAGAAATCATTGTTCATTTAGATACCATCAACATTTTTAGTATTTTAACAGCAGGTATTTGTTTAGTTACTGTCATCGTTACGCCAAAAATTGCACCAAAAGTACCAGGTCCGCTGATTGGCTTAGTGGTTTCCTCTGTTGTCGCAACCTTGTTTTACCCAAGTCAAATTGCAACGATTGGAACAGCTTATGGTCAAATCCCAAGCACGTTACCCGAGCTTCATATTCCTAATATGAACCTTGATATGATAGTCAGGCTGATAAAACCTGCATTCATCATTGCCATGTTAGGCGGTATCGAATCATTGCTATCCGCGGTTGTAGCTGATGGAATGACCAATAGCAGGCACAACAGCAATAAAGAGTTGATCGGGCAGGGAATTGCCAATATGATTACCCCATTGTTTGGGGGAATTCCAGCTACAGGTGCGATTGCTCGGACGGCAACGAATATTAAAAATGGAGCGATTTCGCCGTTTTCCGGAATTATCCATGGGATTGTAGTTTTGCTCGTTTTGCTGTTTTTCGCACCATTTGCTTCATTTATTCCATTAGCAAGTATGGCCCCAATTTTGATGGTCGTGGCATGGAATATGAGTGAAAGAAAAGTATTTTCACATATTTTTAAAACAAAATCGACCGATTCTCTTGTCTTAACCGTTACGTTTCTATTAACCGTTTTTGTCAATTTGACGATGGCAGTTGAGGTAGGCTTAGTCATGTCTGCGATTCTTTTTGCAAAAAGAATGAGTGATGTTATGGTAACGGCTAAAGCTTTGCCAAACCGAAAACATAAACATGAAAAGGTAGAGACAGGTATCGTTTCAGATACACATGACTGCCCGCAAATTAGTATTTTTAATGTGGAAGGGCCGTTATTTTTCGGTGCCGCTGAAACGTTTGAAAAAACAATCATGAGCACCATCAATTATCGACCAAAAATCCTCTTATTGCGTATGAGTAAGGTCCCGTTAATGGATACCACCGGAGAAGCAACTTTATCAAGTATCGTTCGTCATTTTTCAAAAAATGGTATAGTAATGATATCGGGTTTAAATCAGCAGCCAGAAAATGTCTTGAAAAAGACTGGTTTATATCCCATTATTGGCGAGGAACATTTTTTTGAACACACAGGAGAAGCCCTTCAATATGCCCTGGAGCATATTAACAAAAATAAATGCCTTGGCTGTAAGCATTACGCATTTAGAGAGTGTAAAAAGCTATCAGCTATGGAGGCAGTAGAGGGAAGTAGAGCAAAACTTACTGCTACTTTCTAAAAAAGTATAGGAGTGGACAATTTGAATCTTGAAATGCAACAATTTAAAGCGGAATTTTTCAAAGCACTGGCACATCCCTTGAGAATCCGCATTTTAGAACTTCTTTCTGAAGGGGATAAAAATGTAAACGAAATTCAAACCCTTGTTGGCAGTGAAGGTTCAGCCGTTTCACAGCAGTTAACCATCCTAAGAGCGAAGAATATTGTTTCCGGTACGAAAGAAGGAAACAAAGTCATTTATACATTGAAGGACCCGATGATTATTGAATTGTTAGCCGTTGCAAGGCAAATCTTTAACAATCATCTCGTTGATACGATTACGATTCTCGACAAGTTCAAAGAAGATGAGGAAGATCTAGCGATACCGAAGAATTAATTTTCTTCGGTATATTTTCTATATTAATAGTGAAAAAAGCGAATATGTTATTTTTTGGAAATTATCTTTATTTTGTAATATTTAAACCAACATTTCCATGAAAAATAGGTTTACGATTAAAGTGAATGAATCAATAGGAATTTTGGAAGGTGGTTTACTATGTATGATTTAGTACTGTTGCATCCTCCTACTGTTTATGATTTCCGTAAAGAGATGTTGTTTACAGGTCCAATCAGTGATGTTGTTCCATCCTCTCCCGTTTTTGAAATGTACCCAATTGGTTTAACGAGTATTGGAGATTATCTTGAGCGTTATGGACTAAAGGTAAAGATCATTAATATTGCCAATCGGATGCTGCTAAATCCAAATTTTGATGTCGAAAAGAAAATCAGAAAAATTAAGACAAAAGCATTTGGTATTGATCTTCATTGGCTTCCGCATGCTCATGGCAGTGTGGAGTTGGCAAAGATTATCAAGAAATATCACCCTGATACGCCAGTTATGTTTGGGGGACTATCCAGCACATACTTTCATAAAGAGCTGATTGAGTACCCTTGCATTGATTTCGTAATGCGCGGTGATACAACCGAGAAATTAATTCTAATGCTACTCAACAAGTTAGAAGAAAGAGAAGGGGTCAGCTTTTTCGATATTCCCAATCTCACTTGGAAAAAAGGAAATGATCGTTATTATAACGAAATGACGTACGTCCCAGATAGTCTTGATGAATTTAATCTACCTGGTTACCGATATATTATCCGGTCTGTCTTTAAGTATTTTAATCTCTTAGATCCTTTACCCTATAAGGGCTGGCTGCAGTACCCCAACACAGCCATTTTAACTTCCAAAGGGTGCACATACAATTGTCTGATTTGTGGTGGTTCCAAGGACGCCTATGAGCTCAATTGTAATCGAAAAAAACTTGTCATGCGGTCACCAAAAAAAATGCTTGAGGATATTGCATTGATTCAAAGATTCACGCGTTCCCCAATCTTCTTATTAAACGATATTAGACAAGGCGGCAAAGAGTACGTCGATGAATTCCTGAGCGGCTTAGAAAAAATGAATTTAAAAAATGAAATAGTCTTTGAGTTATTCAATTATGCTGATGAGGAATTTTTCAGGCGCTTAAACAAAGCGATGCCTAAATATAGTATTGAGCTTACGCTTGAATCGGCTGATGAAGATATTCGGAAATATAATGGGAAACTCCCATGCACGAATGCAAAGGTAATCGAAATGCTCCAATATGCACTACAACATGGCTGCGCTAAAATTGATTTATTCTTCATGACGGGGATTCCTAATCAAGATTATGACAGTGCAATAAGCAATGTTGATTTTTGTGAATATATTCACAAACAATGTGGTGAAAGTCAGCAAATTTCGTATTTTGTCGCACCTCTTTCTCCATTTCTTGACCCAGGCAGCCCAGCATTTGAAAATCCTGAAAAATATGGTTATAAGAAGTTCTGCCATAAGCTTGAGGACTTTCGTGAGGCAATGAAACAACCCTCATGGAAAAATATGCTAAGCTATGAAACCAATAAAATGACGAGAGAAGACATTGTCAGGGCTACCTATGATTCAGCCTTAAAATTAAGTGAATTCAAATACAGAAATGGGATCATTACTAAAGAAGTTCACGATGAAGTAGCGATTAAAATTGCAAAATCCGTTGAATTCCTGAAGCGTTTAGACGAAATCATACTCCTTCCTGCCGGCAAACAAAAACTTGAAATGGCGAAAATAAAGGAAGAAGTCGACAAAATTAATCGACATAGTATTTGCGGGAAGAATGAACTGAAGTGGGAGGTGAAAAAGCTATTTGCGGATTTCCCATCGTTAACATATATTGGTTTGGAGTTACTTGTAAAGGATATCGTTAAAGGAATCAAGTGCCGGATTGGGAAAATTGACCGTAATATGGCTGTTCTCCCAACTTCCCAACATAGCAAGATTGAAAAATAGTCAATAGACAGAAAACCTCACTAAAATCGGTTCGTTTTTTAAGACAGAAAGGTATCTTTAAGAGGTGTCGAATTAAGTCGAAAATACTTCAGAAAAAAGCTAGAATTGTAGATTTATGAAGGTTTTTCTTGGGTTGACCTTTATTGACATCCAGACTAATAGAATGCTAAAATTTAATCAGCCGTTGCACGAGATTAGATTTATATTACAAGCTTGTTCAAAGTTTTAACCGATGTTTGGATGAGGAAATGAAGGTAAAGCTATCACGTTGTAATTTGGTGAATTTACACATGGCTTACGTGTATAAGCCAATAGGAGGATTTTTTTTCATGAAAAACGGTAAAGTAAAATGGTTTAACTCAGAAAAAGGTTTTGGATTCATCGAAGCTGAAGATGGTAACGACGTATTCGTTCATTATTCTGCAATCCAAACAGAAGGTTTCAAAACTTTAGAAGAAGGTCAAGAAGTATCTTTCGAAGTAGTTGAAGGAGCTCGTGGACCACAAGCTGCTAACGTAACTAAAAAATAATATTGTAATCTATTATAACAGCCCGGACATGGTTCCGGGCTGTTTTTTGCATTTTAAAAGCGTTTCAAATCTCCTCCTAAGTATAAATACCCATAATTCCAGTAATCTGCTAGTATTTCCAAGCTCATTCCTTTTTGTATTTTGCTATAATAGTAGTATTGGAAAAAAGGCAGAATAAAATTATTGGGGTGAGCAGATGAAATTTATCCATACAGCGGATTGGCATTTAGGTAAATTAGTTCATGGGGTCTATATGACAGAAAATCAGCGCGAAGTCCTTGAGCAATTTGTGGACATCGTCGCCGAAGAAAAGCCTGATGCAGTAGTCATTGCAGGGGACTTGTATGATCGCTCGGTACCTCCTACCGATGCTGTGGAATTACTTGATGAAATGCTTTTTAAAATGAATATTGAATTAAAAACACCAGTAGTCGCGATTGCTGGAAACCACGATAGTGCCGAGCGACTTTCATTCGGGAGCTCCTGGTATAAGCACAGTCAATTTTATCTTTCGGGAAAATTATCAAACAGTTTCACTCCTGTGCGAATAAACGGAGTAAATTTCTATCTAGTTCCTTATGCAGAGCCCGGAGTGGTCCGTCAACTTCTTGGGGATGATTCGATCCATTCCCATCAAGAAGCGATGAAAGCTCTCATTGGCAAAATGGAGGAAAATCTTAATCCTAACGAGCCCAATATTTTAGTTGGACATGCCTTTGTATTAGGAGGGCAAACGTCCGATTCTGAACGTGTCTTATCAGTAGGCGGCTCCGGCTGTGTTGGAGCTGAATTGTTCGAACCGTTTTCCTATACCGCACTTGGACACTTACACAGTCCAGATGCCATTAATCATCATAAGGTGAAATATTCTGGCTCCCTCTTAAAATATTCTTTCTCGGAAGCAAAACAAAAAAAGTCGATTTCTATTATCGAAATCGACGATAAAGGGAACTTTACCCATCGGTACCGCTCGCTTAAACCGAAACATGATATGCGTGAACTAGAAGGTCACCTTGAACAATTACTGGATCCTTATTTTTATGAAAAAGAAACGGTCAATGATTATTTAAAAATCACTCTCCTTGATGAAGGAGCCTTAATTGACCCGATTAATAAGTTACGTCAAGTCTACCCGAACGTCCTCCATCTTGAGAGAAAAATAGATTTAACCGATTTAAAGAAAAAACAATCCTTCACTTCGATTCGAAGCGAAAAAAAGTCGGAGCTTGAGTTGTTTGAACAATTTTACTCAGAAATGACGACTTCTGAATTTTCGCTTGATAAAAAAAAGGCAATGACCGAGGTAATTGAAAAAGTGTTAAGGGAAGAGGGATTGAAATGAAACCGTTAAAACTGACGATGCAAGCATTCGGTCCTTATGCAGGAAATGAAGAAATTGACTTTACCGCCCTAGGGAATCGGACAATGTTTGTTATTTCTGGTAAAACCGGTTCCGGAAAAACAACGATTTTTGATGCCATCAGTTATGCAATCTATGGAAAAGCAAGTGGAGAAGATCGCAATGGTCCCGAGCTTCGCAGCCAGTTTGCCAAAGACGAGTTATTAACTGAGGTTTCACTTGATTTTTCCCTACGTAATAAAGCTTATTCGATTACCAGGTCACCGCAGCAATTGAAGAAGAAGGAAAAAGGCGATGGCTATACGCAAATTGGTGCGAAAGCTGAATTATACATGTGGGCAGAAAATGGTGAGAAGAAGCTGCTCGCTTCTAAGATTAACGATGTCGAGGAAAAAATTAAGGAAATTATGCTGATTGATGCAAATCAGTTCCGGCAGATTTTAATGATTCCGCAGGGAGAATTTCGAAAACTCCTCACCTCAGATAGTAAGGATAAAGAGCTAATTTTGCAGCGGCTGTTTCATACCCAATTATATAAAATGGTTGAAGATAAGTTGAAGGAAGAAGCCACAGAGTTGAAAAGGACGGTTGAGGACCAGGTACAGTCAAGAAATGAAGCAATTCGCCGGATTCAAGTGGTAACGAATGAAGAGCTCCGTGGCTACTTGGCTGCCGACTCTGTAAATGACACGATAATCATGCCGCTATTACAAGTAGAAATTACAGGCATGGGAGAAATGTTGGAGCAACTAAACAATCAAATGAAAGAAAAGGTACAGGAACAAGACAAGCTGAAGGGGCAGATTTTTGAAGCAGAGGCGATCTTAAAACAGCTTCAAATGAAAGAGGAGTTAAAGGGGCAAAAGGCCAGACTAGTTTCTCAAGAAGAAGTGTTTATTGAAAAAGAACAGCTGGTCGGGCGGGCCCAAAAGGCTGCGCTTTTAGCCAAGCAGGAGGAATTGTGCCACCGATTAAAACGCGAGGTTGACCAGCACGAGGTTAATTTAAAGTTGATTCTGCTGGAAATTGAAAAATGGGCTGGACTTTTGAAACAACATGAGCAACAATTGCAGCTAGAGCTTGAACGAGAGGGAGAGCGTCAGTCAGCCCTTGATGAAGTGAATCGTTTAATCAATATGAAAGAGGATGTTTATTCGTTTGCCGCTTTGCTTAAAGAAACGAAAAACAAGGATGCTGAACTGAAAGCAGCGAAAGAAAAGCATACTCAGTCCGAAAATCTTATAGAACAACTAGGAACACAAATCGGATTTCTAAATCAGCAGAAGGAAGAAATTGAAAAGGGAAAATTGACTTATTTAGAAAATAAGGGCAGAATTGAAAAACTAAATTCTGAACTTGACCGCTATGAAAAATTTGAAATTCTTCTAGGACGGCTTCAAAAGGCTGAGCAAACTCTTAAGACTAGCACCGATCGCTATGAAAATACTACCGCTCGGTTTACGGATGCAAGAGCTATGGTTGAAAATTTAGAGAGAAAATGGATGCACGGGCAAGCCGCGATACTAGCTGCAAAGCTTCAATCAGGAGAATCATGTCCGGTGTGCGGTTCAGAACACCATCCATCCCCAGCCACCCAACATGATGACAGCATTCCGACTGAAGAGGAAATGAAGGCAGCCAAGGCTCAAGCGGCTAAATGGGAAAAAGAAAAGTCTGCAGATGAAGCTCAATTTTACCAAAATCAGTCCTTAGTGGCAACGCAACGGGAATCTGTAACTGAAATCTTGCAAGAAATAAGTATGGTTCGGCCAGATTTTACAGAGTCTGATTTACCTCATGCCAAGCAAGACGCTGCTATCGCTAAGAACCAGCTTGTACAAAATCAAGAAAAACTCGCTGCAAAGATTAAGCAATTAGATAAGATTAGATTGGATTTAGAAAAAAGAGAATCTGAAAAAATCAGGGTACAAAACACAATTCATCAGATTTCGGCCCAGGTCAATGAATTAACAGCAGAATTTACCGAAAAGAAGACCAATCTTTCACGGATGATGCAAGTCATTCCTGAAAATCTTCGCTCGGAAGCGGAATACGAAAAAGCTCTCGCATCCTCTCGAAACCGCCGGGAAACACTAATTAAACAGCTAGAAGAAGCACAGAAGCAATTACAGATGGTGAACGAAAAACTTTCAAACGAAAAGGCTAGATTACTAGATGCTGAGAAGCACTTTGCTAGTAAACAGCAGGAGCTCGAGACTGAAAGGGAAATCTTTATTAACAAACTAGCAGAGCAGGGCTTTGAAAAATATGGCATATATGCAACTTCCAAACGGACAGAAGTGGAAATTCGCAGTCTTGTGGCAGAAATCCGCAACTATCGTGAAGAGCTGCGCTCGGTTTCAGACCGTTTGAAAGAACTAACCGATCTTTTAATCGATGTGAAGGCACCTGATGTGGAAGGATTAAAGCTTGAGTTGGCGAAAGTTTCAAGCGAAATAGATGCTCTAAATCAGCAGCTTACGAATCTCTTTGTTAAAAAGCGGGATAACGAAGAAATTTACCTTCGGGTGGAAAGTTTGAATGAACAAATGAAGGTACTGGAAGAACGATACATATTAATTGGTCATCTTTACGAAATAGCAAAGGGCCAAAATAACTTCCGAGTTACCTTTGAACGATATGTGCTGGCAGCTTTCCTGGATGATATTTTACGAGAAGCAAATGGTCGCTTACGAAAAATGACGTCCGGCCGTTTTCAATTGATGAGAAAAACAGACCGATCCAAAGGGAATGCGCAGAGCGGTTTGGAATTGCTTGTGTTTGACCAGTATACAGGCCAGGAACGACATGTTAAAACATTATCGGGCGGGGAAAGCTTTAAAGCTTCATTATCGCTGGCACTGGGTCTGGCAGATGTAGTCCAAAATTATTCCGGCGGGGTATCGCTTGAAACCATGTTCATCGATGAAGGCTTTGGGACACTCGATCCTGAATCCCTTGATCAAGCGATTGAAGCATTAATGGACATTCAAAGTAGCGGCCGATTGGTTGGAATTATCTCGCACGTTCCCGAACTAAAAGAACGAATGGATGTCAGACTCGAAGTCATGGCAGACCAGACAGGCAGCAGGACAGAATTTAAGTTTACTAATTAATGGATTTATAGTTATCAACGGTTGGGGCGATCCCCTATATAGACTTTAAGTGACTGGGGAGCATGGAAAAAGCGGTCGCCGGTAAAATAGATGGGTTTTAATTATCAAAAAAGCAGTGGATTCATTTATATCAATGAATCACACTGCTTTTTGTGTTTTTATTAGGACCGTTCCGATACTTCGGCCAGGGGTGGAATCCTCGTCTCGTCAATCATGGTTATGATAATTCTTTAGCAAGTGCACGTCCAGCCTGTCTCCCTGTGAACAGACAGCCTCCAACAAAAGTTCCTTCCAACGAGCGGTAGCCGTGAATCCCGCCTCCGCCAAACCCTGACACTTCGCCAGCTGCGTATAAACCTGGAACAGGATTACCTGATGCATCGAGGACTCTGCCTGATAGATCAGTTTGCAGGCCACCTAGCGTTTTTCTACTGACAATGTTTAACCGAACAGCGATTAATGGCCCCATCTTTGGATCGAGAATTCTATGTGGGGAAGCTACTCTAATCAATTTGTCACCAAGGTAATTTCTAGCTCCGCGCATCGCAGTAATTTGAAGATCCTTGGTAAACTTATTTTCGATCTCCCGGTCTCTTGCTAAAACCTGCCGTTCGATTTCTGCAAAATTAAGTAAGTTATCACCTGAAAGTTTGTTCATTCCATCCACTAGCTCAACCAGGCTATTTGCAATAATAAAATCTTCGCCCTTATCCATAAATGCCTTAACGGGTGCAGTAGGGCCGGGTAGGATACGCGCTAATACTTTTTTGATACTTTTCCCAGTCAAATCGGGATTTTGCTCAGACCCTGATAAGGCAAACTCTTTTTCAATAATTTTCTGAGTTAAAATGAACCATGAGTAGTCGTAGCCTGTCTTCATTATCGCATCAAGCGTCCCCAAGGTATCAAAACCAGGAAAGTTTGGCGCTGGAAAACGCTTCCCTTTGGCATCGAGCCATAGGGAGGATGGACAAGGCAGGATACGGATACCATGCAGGGGCCAAATAGGGTCCCAGTTCTTAATACCTTCCGTGTAGTGCCACATTCGGTCGCGATTGACGATGCGTCCGCCGACTTTCTCTGTTATACCAAGCATTCTTCCATCCACATGTTCCGGTACCCCAGAAATCATTTTAGGCGCTTTACCGAGCCGTTCGGGCCAATTTTTCCTAATAAGATCATGGTTTCCACCAATCCCGCCGCTTGTCACCACCACCGCAGATGAATGAAATTCGAATTCACTAATTACCTCCCGTGAACTTGCTTCTCCTCGGGCCGCAGGACTTGGAACTAGGATGTCACCCCGGACCCCAATAATAGCACCATTTTCCTTTATTAATTCATTGACGCGATGGCGGGGACGATAATCGACAAGTCCGTTCTTCATTGCTTGTCTGACTCTATCCTCAAAGGGCTTTACGAGACCTGGACCTGTTCCCCATACAATGTGGAAGCGTGGCACTGAATTGCCATGTCCTTCAGCCGTATAGCCTCCACGTTCTGCCCAACCGACAACGGGGAAAAAACGAACGCCCATCCCAGATAGCCATTCACGTTTCTCACCCGCAGCGAATTCAACATATGCCTCTGCCCACTTTTTCCCCCAATAATCCTCATCTTCTTCTCTATCAAAACCTGCCGCCCCTAACCAATCCTGCCAAGCTAGTTCTCGGGAATCCTTAATGCCCATTCTTCTCTGTTCGGGAGAATTGATGAGAAATAGACCTCCAAAAGACCACCACGCCTGTCCACCGAGCGACGCTTCGGGTTCTTGATCTAGAAGGAGCACCTTTTTTCCTGCATCCGCCAATTCAGCCGTTGTAACTAACCCTGCGAGGCCGGCACCGATTACAATTGCATCAAAATTCAAATAAATCCCCCCGGTATTTGTTATATGTTATTGAATTTTCTGAATAATTAATATAATCCAGTATAACATAACTTCTTTAGGATTTAGGTGTTATATACATGTCTGCACGAAGCTTCGTATTCTGAGGAAGAACGGTAACCATCCGTTGCCCGTTGACTAATTAAAAAGAAAAAGACGTGTGTCATTTCACACGTCTTTTAGAATGCCATTTAAATTACGATTAATCCTTACTCTAACTCAAAACCGTTTGAACAACCAACCACACATTTAATCCTAAAATAATTAGTGCGAATAATGATGAAGCAATCGTTGTGATTCGTTTATTAGTTAACACGCCCATAAATTCTTTTTTTTGTGTAAAGTAGATTAAAGCAATAATTGGGAATGGTAACACCATGCTTAGAACCACTTGGCTGATCACAAGTGTACGGGTAGGGTCGACCCCAATCGCAACGATGATTACTGTTGGGAGCATAGTTACTAGACGGCGAATCCAAACCGGAATTGTAAATCCTACAAATCCCTGCATGATGACTTGCCCGGCCATCGTACCGACCACAGAACTTGATAGTCCGGAAGCAAGTAAAGAAATCAAGAATACACTGGCTGCTGCAGGACCTAGCAGCGGTGTAAGCGTGTGGTACGCTGACTGGATGTCTGCAATCTGACTGTTTCCAGTGGTGTTAAAAACTGACGCAGCCATGTACATCATTGATAAATTAATAAAGCCGGCTAAAGTCATCGCAATAAATATTTCTTTCGTGCTAAATTTTTGTATTTTGATTTTCTCGTTATCGTTACGAGGAATGATTCGTCCTTGCGTTAAGCTTGAATGTAAATAAATGGCATGCGGCATAACTGTGGCACCGAGTACGCCAACTGCAAGAATCAAGCTCTCGCTATTACCTAGCCATGGCACAACGCTATGATAAGCTATTTGCGCAAGATTTGGTTTAGAAAATATTGTTTCGACTAAATAACATAAACCTATTAAAAGGGCAAATGCTGCAATAAATTTTTCAAGCGGACGAAATCCATATTTCTCTAACATTAATATTAGATAGGTAACGACCCCAGTTATGATCGTCGCTAACAACATGGGAATACCGGCTAACAAATTTAAAGCCAGCGTAGCTCCCAAAAATTCAGCAAGGTCTGTCGCCATTGCTGCTAACTCAGAAACAATCCACATTATAATAGTAAGCCATTTTGGCAAATTCTCTCGGCAAATTTCAGGAAGACTTTTGCCTGTGGCAATGCCAAGTTTCGCAGACATGTTCTGTAAAAGCATGGCCATCATGTTGGCTAATACAATTATCCACAGCATTTTATAACCAAAACGAGCACCGCTTTGGATATTAGTTGCAAAATTTCCAGGATCTATATATGCAATGGAAGCAATGAAGGCGGGGCCTAAGAAAGGTAATAAGGCCCGAAATCCCTTTACTTTACCACTTATGGCATCTCTAGCAGCAGAAACAGTTCGATGTTCAGTTGCTTGAGTGCGGTCTACTGCGAGTGAATTTGTGTGACTCATAAGATATCCCCTTTCATTTATCTTTCTTGTGGTAAATATTTATTCGTTAAGGAATAAAAGTTGCACTAATGCAAAACTATATTTTTATTATACGAAATTTCGAGAAAATTGTGTAGCTTTTATAGAAAAAAATTTTATGAAGGTAACTTATTGAAATAATTCTACTTTTCATAGGTTAAGGGGTTTGGAAGGTGAAAACAAATTAGACTAGAATGATTATTTTGTTATCTTTGCCGGTATTGTATCTTTCTTATATCGCTTCTTAACAGTAAAAGAACAGGTAAAATAAAAAGACCAGAAGAATTTCCAAGGGTTCTGTTAACTATCACAAACATTAAAAATGCAATACAAAAAGACCTTCAAATTGTATGGTAATTTGGAGGTCCTTTTTTGTTGATATAAAGGGATTTGGCTCTACTATAACTGAATATTGATTTCAATGTGTTTGAAAAATAAACGGAGAAAATCCGGTTAAATTGGGAAATACCCATATTTCCTTAAAAATAAGGGGAGTTTTTCCGCTTATATGATCCAAATCTATAGATATTGTCTATTTTAGAGGAGTTAACCGGAATATCTCCGCTTATATCTGCTGCTTTAGCTTCCTCAATAAACATTAGACGGAAATTTTCCGCCTATGAATTCTCATACATGTCCATATATCGATACGAGCAGGCGGAAATGGTTTTCATTTTCCTGTGCAATTGATGTCTTGTGATAGGAAACGGAACCCGTTATTGAATTTCTGGTTTTTGTTATTTTAATGAATTTTTTGCAAGGAAGCTCTTCAGACTTTTTAAACTTTTTGATTGATAAACAATTCCACTATTATCAAAAAGAATATAGCTTGATTGATTCTCAATTGCTAGGTTTGGATAAACTTTTTCGATCATTGCAAGTGTTGGTAAGCTCAAAATGTTTGTTACATCTTTAATAATTTTCTCGTCCTTCTCGATGGGTGTTTGTTCTCCCTGTTCCCCAATTGTCAGGAGTGAATAAGTCTGGTCATTATCTGCTAACAAATTTGGGTAGGGAAACGTGCTGTCTTTTTTTATTTCAACTTTCTGTTGAGGCTGTTTACTTGGAGTGCTAGCCTCTTCTGTCTTTGGTTCACTATTCTGACAGGCTGTTAATAGGAGCATTCCTGCGATTATCGGCCAAACTATTTTCTTCATTTAAAATCTTCCTTTGTTGTTTATATGTTCTATCTAACAACATAGCATATTAACGAAACATATAGATGGTATGAATGTGGAGATATCTTGAAAAGAGAAGGAGTATTTGTACTAAAATCTACTCTTGAACAATCAAGTTATAAAGGCTACAGTAGAATGGAAGAACGATAAAGTAGGTGGTAAACGTGGAAAAAAGATATTTTACGATTGGGATGGCAGGGCATATAGATCATGGGAAAACGTCGCTAACCAAAGCGTTAACCAATGTGGATACCGACCGTTTAAAGGAAGAAAAGGAACGTCAAATTTCGATTGAACTCGGTTTTGCACCCTTATATGAAGATAATGAAATACAAATCTCTGTCATAGATGTTCCAGGGCATGAACGATTTATCCGGCAAATGATTGCTGGTGTCGCGGGGATAGACCTAGTAGTGCTAGTAGTTGCCGCAGATGAAGGGGTGATGCCGCAAACGAGGGAGCACCTGGACATCTTGAAATTTCTAGGTGTCAAAAATGGTTTAGTAGCAATTTCAAAAATTGACCGAGTCGATGAAGAATTTATCGAGCTTGTTAGGGATGATATTTTAGAAGAACTTACCGATACTGTTTTTGAAGATGCACCGTTTGTTTTGATTGACAGTCTCTCTAAAAAAGGGATTGAAGAATTGAAAGAACTAATCATTCATACATTAAAGGAACAAGAAATGCGTGATGCGAAAGGCGCTTTTCGTCTGCCAATCGACCAGGTATTCACGGTAAAGGGTCAAGGAACGGTCGTTCGAGGCACTGTGAATGAAGGAACGGTTGAAGAAGGGCAAACTTTAAAAATTATGCCAAAAGGGGTAGAGGTTAGAGCGCGCCAAATTCAAGTACATCATAAACCGGCAGGGAAGGCCTATGCCGGCCAAAGGACGGCCATTAACCTTTCTGGTGTCTCAAAGGAAGACGTTGAACGAGGCGATGTCCTTGTGTCATCCGAACATTTCCTAGTATCGAAGACCTTAGATGTAGCTATTCGTGTAGTGGAGGACCTGGAACATATGGTCAAACAGCGGATGCCGATAAAGCTCCATCTTGGAACGGCAGAGGTAATGGGGCGGATTGTCTTTTTTGACCGTAATGAAGTGAAGGAGGAGAACGGCGAAATCCTTTGTCAGCTTCGACTTGAAGAAGAAATACTTACGAAACGAGGCGACCGCTTTATTTTGCGGCGGCCAAGCCCTCAAGAGACGATTGGCGGAGGCTGGGTGATTGATCCTCGCGGGGATAAATATCGATTTGGCAATCAAACGATAGAGGACCTGGAAAAGAAAAAAGTCGGCTCGCCAAAGGAACGGATATCCGCTGTTTTAATGGAAGCGAAAAGTTTACCGCTGAATGAGTTGATTAAACGGACCTCTTTAGATGGAGAAACCTTAACAGAGCACTTAGCCGAGGTAGAATTTGTTTTGTATGATGGAAAAGAATATACGCTTCAACTGTTAATCCATTCCATTGAAGAAGATATTTTTGATAAACTGCAAGATTTTCATCATCTCCATTCTATGAAGATAGGCATTAATAAAGCGGAGCTTTTCCAAATCATGCAGAAAAGATTTCCGAAAGCATTGCTCGATTATGTGCTAGAAAATGGAATTACAAATCATCTCTTTAACCGGAAGGGACAGTTTGTTTCTTTGGCAAGCTTTGTTCCTCATGTACCAAAAAGCTGGGCGAAACGGACTGAAAATCTAATTAATGAATTGAAGAGGGATGGATTAAAGGTTCGTTACTTAAGGGACTATTTTGCTGATTCAGGTATTCCTGAGAATCTTGAAGCGGATGTACGACGCTTCCTTGAAGACGATGAACAACTTGTTCAGTTGGATGAGCAATTCGCCTATCATGGGGAAGTGTTTAAACAAGCTGTAGCGAAACTACGGAGTCATACAGGTTCAGAATTTGAGGTCGGTGATGCAAAAGACGTACTTGAACTATCTCGTAAATACATGATTCCGTTTTTAGAAAAATTAGATTCGATGGGTCTGACAAAGCGTGTAGAAAATAAGCGGGTTTGGAAAAATTAGTTAAAAAAGCCTCGATCCCGAAAGGAGAGAGGCTTTTTTTCGTTTTTATGATAAAAACTCCGCAGGGTTTAGTCCAAGTTCACGACAAATATCACTAACCATTTGTTTTTCATTGTTGTCAAAATTTCCATCGGCATAGCCAATTGCAATGCAATATCGGGCGACAAGGCGAGCAATTTCCGGTTTCGTTCTTATTTTTCCAAGTGCACGAAATGCTTCTGCACGCCCTAGCATCCGGTCGTTTTCAAGCTTAGCAATGAAAAAGTTAAACTTTTGGATGACTTTATTGGTGTCAAAAACACGTAATTCCTCACTTGAATTGACGAATTCAATCATTTTCTGACGTTCAGAAGCATCCAAGTATCCGTCTGCCATCGCAACTAAAGCACAGGCTGCGACCACCGCATCAAGTACATCCTGACTTTTATAACGATTAAATAGTTCTTGGGCTTTCCTCTTTTGATTATTTGCCCACTCTGCGTAATCTGTTTGTGAAGGGGACCAGTTATTGCCGCAGCTATTACAGGAAAACTTCAATTGATTTTTTCCAATAAAACCGCCCAGTAAGCCGACAGGACCCAGGATTAACCCGCCAATTGCCGCTTTGCCTAATCCGAATCCCTTTTTACCTGTCCTGACATTGGATGAATGACAGCGCGGGCAAATGATATCATCTCCACCATAGGATTGGTGTGAATTTGTGGACGTTGGATAAGACTGAGTCGGATATCCATAGGCGGGTTGCTGATGAGATGATTCAGGTTGAAGATGTATAGGCTGCTGATATGAACCAGGGCTTGTTTGATTTTGTTGGTATGAATTACTTTGCTGAAAAAGATTAGGATTTGCTTGATTTTGCTGAAATGAATTCGGGCTTTGTTGCCCATTCATTGGCTGGAATGGTGGCGATGTGACGCTCACGGGTGGGTCATCAACGGAAATACCAAAGTTCCGACATAATGCAGCTAACCCCCCTTGAAATCCACTGGCGATTGCATTAAACTTCCATTCACCGTTGTGACGGTAGAGCTCTGCTGCTACAATTGCGGTTTCCACAGTGAAATCCCGTCCAAGGTTAAATCTCAATAATTCTTCATTTGTATTCTCATTAAATATTCGCACATAGGAATCAGTAATTTGTCCGAAATTTTGCCCTTTCATTTGCGCATCATGGATAGTTATCGTGAAGGCAACTCGGTGAATGTGTGAGGGAACCCTGTTTAAATCAATCCGGATCTGCTCATCATCTTGAGCTCCTGCACCGGTACGATTGTCCCCGCTATAGATAATCGAGCCATTTCCCCCTGACGGATTGTTATAAAATACAAAATCCTGATCACTGTTCACCGTGCCGGATTGACCTAATAAAAATGCTGAAGCATCTAAATCAAAATTGGATCCTTGCTGACTTATATTCCAACCTAACCCGACAACGACATTTTGCAGACCGGGATGAGATTTGGTTAAATCAACTTTTTGGCCCTTGCTAAGTGTAACACCCACTTTTTTCACTCCTCATCGATTCTTGTTCATATGTACATTATAAATGTATTTTTGAAAAAGGGAAAAATTTCATGATAGATATATTTCTTCATTATTCTTAACACTCTATATGTACGAGAATAAAGTGAAAAGGTTTCAAAAAAGGTAAAAAAGCACGCTGACCGATGGGCCAGCGCAACTAATTAGTCGATAGGATTGTCATGATCTTTAGCTTTTAGAAATGGCCACCAGTTGGCTTCACCGAATGTTTTTACCATGACAGGAACAAACAGTGGGAGGACAACTAGTGAGTACAAAGCTAAGCCGATTAATAGAATCGTAGCAATTTCAACCAAGGATAAAACACCTGATGGCATCATCGCTGCAAATGTACCTCCTAAGATAACCGCTGCAGAAATAATAACTGTACCCATTTTTTTCATTGAAAGGAGAATTGCTTTTTGAACCGGCATATGTCGGTATTCGTTAAACCGATCCATTAAGAAAATACTGTAGTCGATTCCTAAAGCGACTAAAATAACAAAGGCGAAGAAGGGAACCGCCCAACTTATTCCTGTATAGCCTAATAGATTAACGAAAATCTTTTCTGAAATGGCCATCGCAGTAAAATAAGTTAAAACTAATGACCCAATCAAATATAGCGGCATAATTAGTGATCGGAGAAGTATGATTAAGATTATACTAATTCCGATGAGCATAAGTAGAACAGTTCTGGAATAATCCGCTTTCGATATAGAATCAAGGTCTTTATGCATACTTGAAACCCCGCCAACAGCAACTTTAGCATTTTCGAGTTTGGTATCTTTAATTGCATGTTTGACGGCTTGCTTAATTTCAGGGATCCGATTGATCGCTTGATTCGAGTATGGATTTTTATTAAAAATCACATCAATGGTCATTACTTTTCTGTCATTTGACATATAAGCATTCAGGGATTGCTCAAAATCTTTACCATCAAGAACCTCCTGCGGAATGTAAAACCCAGTTTGCTTCTGCTTGGATACTTCGGATAAATAATCTTGAGCAGAATTAAGGCCATCTGAAACTTTATTTAATCCATCCGCACTTTTGGTTAAGCCATCAGAAAGCTCTGTGATTTGCCCACCCATGTCTTGGAAGCCAGAAAGGAGCTGCTTTTGCCCGTCATTTATTCCAGAAAGGCCACCAGTAAATTGTGGGAGCCCATCAATGACTTTTCCTTGTCCAGCGGCCAGTTTATCTAATCCTGTTTCAAGGTCTGAAATTCCTTTGATCAGTCCTTCCATTCCACTAATCAGGGCTTTTTGGCCATCCGTTATTTCAGCAAATTTACTGTTAGCAAACTGAATCCCTTCCTGTGCGTCTGTTAGTCCTGCATTTAATTTCTGTAATCCACCTGCTAATTCTTTTGTTGCAGTTTGGGACCCTTGAACCGTCATTTTGATAGCTTGATAATTTTGGTTTTTTCCAATATCACTATATTGTTTTTCAAGATTAGCAAAATATTGATTGGTTGAAGTGAGGGATTTGTTCAATGTAGCTAATCCTGCAGCTACATTTTTATAATTCCCTTGAAGGGTAGCTAATCCTGTACTTGCCTTTTGATAACCAGCGAGCAATTGTTTACTTCCGGCTAAAACTTCAGCGGATTTAGTCTTAACTAAGGTCATCCCATCTTTAATCTGCTGAGAACCAGTGGAACCAGATTTTAGTCCTTTTTCAATGGCGGTTAATCCGCCTTGTATGTCGCCCATCCCATTTTTAAGTTTAGTAGTTCCATTGATTAATTCATTTATACCAGAAGTGGCTTCCTCCATTTTCGGCTGATTAGATGCCATTTGGGTGCCTGCTTCTTCGAGGCCGTCACTGATTTTTTTAATCCCATCATTCCCTTGACCAATTCCATCACCTAGACTTGCCACCTGTTTGGACAGATATAAGTCATCAATCGTTTCACCGGTAGGACGGGTAACAGAACGAACGGTGTCTACATTATTTACTTTAGCCAGCTCCTGACTAATTTTTTCCGTAATGGAAATATACTCAGAAGTATTCAATTTATCATCATTTTTAATAACAATTTGGGTGGGCATTACTTCACCAGGTCCAAAGGAATCAGCAATAATATTAAACCCTTTTATAGAGGGGAAATCATCGCTGATTTCCTCAAGTGAATTAAATGATAATTGATCCTTATAGGAAAATAAGAAAGGTACAGAAATAATGCCAACAATAATAAAAGCGATTAATGGACGTGCGAGTGCAAATTTTCCGGCAAATCCCCAAAAATTACTTTCACTATGTTCAAGTTTACCCTTGGATGGCCAGAATAGTTTTCTACCAAGCACAGCCATAAAGAAAGGGACGATGGTTACAAGTGCAATCAGGAGGATTGCCACACCGACAGCCACAGCAGCTGCTGACTGATAAAGCTTAAAGGTGGAAAAGCCAATCGAGGCAAAACCGATCATAACGGCAACACCACTAAAGAAAACTGTTTTTCCAGCCGTTCGATAGGTTGCTATAATTGATTCTGTGATACTATCATTTTTGCCCATTTCCTCTTTAAAACGACTGAGCAGCAAAATACAATAGTCGGTTCCAATTCCAAACAGGACGGCAACTAAGAAAATTTGCGTAAAGGTGGATAGCGGGAAGTTAACCTTATCCACTAATAAAGAAACGATCGATTGGGCCGTAAGATAACTGAAACCAACTGTCACTAACGGAATGATTGGTGCAATAGCTGACCTAAAAACAAGAAGGAGTACAATCAGGATGAATCCAACAGTAATACCCTCTGTTTTCTTTAAACCTTCCTGAGAATTGGTGACAAGATCATCACTGATGACCCAGTTTCCTGTGTAGTAATGGTCTAGCTTGATGTCATCAATTGCTTGATATAAATCATCCGAAATTTCCTTTGCTTCGCGGTCCTTCACATCCACCTTAAGAGAAACAAGAATGGTTTTACTATCCTTTGAAACAAGCTGATCTTTTAGCTTTGCCTCATTAAAATGAGTTAAAATTTCGGAAATTCCAAGTTGGTCCTTGTTTTTATCAAGCTCGTTCACAGCTTTTTCTGCATTTGCAAAATCAGTTTTTGTTAACTTTTTATCACTATGGAAAACCAAGGCGGTTTGAAGACTACTGCCGCTGTTTTCACTTGATTGGACATCCTTGAGAATTTTTTCAGCTATGGTTGAAGAATATCCTTCCGGTACGGTAATTTGTCCCTTTTCCCGTACAAGTGCTTCCATATTTGGAGCGACCATGAAAAGTACTGCAATAACAACAATCCATGCGGCTAAGATGAACCATTTACCCTTTAAAATTGCCCTCACTTGTTTATTCCTCCCGTTCTTCCTGTTTCTTGTTGATTAAGAGTTGAGCCAATTTCTCATAAGTATTTATAAATGTGGTAATTTCGGTTTCGTTAAATTGCGAAATAATTGATTCAACGAGAACCTGAACTTTTTCTTGGCAATTTTCGTAAAGGGTATTACCTTCCTTTGTTAGCGTTAAGTAAACGACCCTTCGGTCATTTACATCGCGTGTCCTTTGAATTAAACCTCGGTCTGCCATCCGATTAATGATTGCCGTGATTGCACTTTTATTTACTTCGAAAGCATCGGCCAATTCCGTGGAAGTACAATCCTTTGATTGATGAATATATCTTAATATGTAGTGCTGATCATTGGTTAAGTCGTCGCCAATTTGTCCCTTGATTAAATATTCCGCTTTTTTTTGTACTTGAAATGAAACCGACACGTAACGGTCAATTAACTCCTGAATGATGTTTTTATCCATTATCGTTCACCTCTTTAATTTATAAAAAAGTAGTTAAACTCTTTAACTATTCACCTGTTTAACTATAAATAAAATAAAAATTGATGTCAATTCCGAACTATTAAGGAAAAGTTAAGAAATAAACATAATAATGGGTGTAGATTAGAATATTTGGCATCCTGGGGGGAATTCAGGAACGCAAAAAGGAGTAAGTTACAATGAAAAAATGGATTTTAATTGCAGGCAGCGTAGTTGTTTTAGGGTTTGTCGGCTATCAATGGAAACCGTTAGCTTTAAGTCCAAAAACCGTGTCCGCACAAGCTCGAACGTCAGTTGTTCAAAAAGGTACATTAAACGTTAACATCAGTGGTTCAGGCACTGTTCAAGCCGTAACGAGTGAAGATGTCAAAACAAAGTTTGCAAACAATGAAATAGATGAAGTGCTTGGAGCGGTGGGTGAAATAGTAAACAAAGGGGATGAATTAATTACCTTTTCGGATGGAAGTGACCCTGTAACCGCTCCAGCCACTGGAGTGATTACCACAATTGCGGTTTCAGCTGGTGGGCGAGTGACGAACGGACAAGTAGTTGCGCATGTAACAAATTACAATGAATTACAAACCGTAGTCCAAATTGATGAGCTTGATATTTATAAAATTAAAAAGAGGCAGTCTGTTAATCTAACAATTAATGCGTTTCCTGATCAAGAATTTACTGGTAAAGTATCAGCTATATCTGAAGAGGGAACATCATCGAACGGAGTCTCCACCTATGATGTTACTGTTCATATAGACAAACCAGATCAACTTAAAGTTGGAATGAGTGCGGAAGCAAGAATTCAAACGGAAAGTAAACAAGATGCACTTTATGTTCCACTTGATGCTGTTCATACATCAAACAAACAGAAATATGTGATTCTCCATTCAACGAGTACAGACAGTAACAGTTCTGGAACTGAGAAACAATCCGTTCAAACGGGGTTAGCAAATGAAGATTATGTGGAAATAACAAAAGGTGTTTCAGAAGGTGAAATGGTAATACTGCCTCAATTAGCAAAAGCAACGAAAACAAATAATACAACGGGTAATACACAAGGAAGTATTTTTGGTGGTGTGGGAAATGCAGGAAGAATGAACCGTTCCTATGGCGGTACAGGTGGGAAGTAAGTTCAGAGGTTCGTTCGATTGAAGTGACGATGCCGTGAAGAAATATGTTACGATTGCTTTGCTTGATATATAATTACCATTAAATATAATCCTTACTATTTAGGAGAGTTCGTATATGCGTTTATTAGTTGTAGAAGATAATCTTCCACTATTGGATTCGATTGTTCAATTATTATCGGATGAGTTTGAAGTAGATCAAGCATCGAATGGGGAAGATGCTTTATTTTTAGCGATGCAGAATATCCATGATGTCATTGTATTGGATGTCATGATTCCGGAGATTGATGGTTTTGAAGTTTTACGGACCATACGGAAGGAAGGATTAAAAATACCTGTGTTATTTCTTACTGCCAGAGATTCCTTAGAAGACCGTGTCCAGGGACTCGATAGCGGCGGAGATGATTATTTGGTGAAACCGTTTCAAGCCGCAGAATTGAAAGCAAGAATCCGTGCGTTGTTAAGAAGAAGTGGTAGCCTAACAACCAATCAAACCATTCGATTTCGCGGTATCGAATTGTTAGGGAAGGAAAGAGATATTCTCGTCGATGGGGAGCAGATAAAGCTGACAGCCAAGCAATATGAACTGCTAGAATTTTTGATTCAAAATAAAGGAGCCATTCTGACAAAAGAACAAATCTATGACCGTGTATGGGGGTTTGATTCAGATACAACCATCGCAATTGTGGAAGTATTCATGCACCATCTCCGTAAAAAACTAGAACCATCGGGCTACCATACGGATATTAAAACGATTCGTGGCGTGGGCTATATGTTGAACGAGGAATAGGAGCTACCATGTTTCGGCAGACACATATTAAATTAACATTTTTAAATTCATTAGTATTTATTGTACTTATTAGCATCCTCGGTTCGGTCATTTATTTTTACACAGATAATAAATTATATAAGGATGTTAACCAATCATTGCTTGAATCGATTGATCATTTTCAACATCAGACGGAGGGACCCGGTGAAATTCGTGAGAATAGTGGGGGACCCATTCCAAGGTTTAAAGGGAAAGACCCTCGGATCATGACCCTCATTTGGGACGAAAATAATCAGCTGATGTTGGAACAAAACCGTGATTCGGAAATTTTCCAAGATAAAGAGAAGTTGATTCGCCCGAAAACATTAAATACCTTAACCGATGTGGATGTAGATGATTTTTCGTTTAGATATATTGCTCTCAAAGTGGATCATCCAGAGTTAGGTATGGTAACTGTTCAATTCATTCGCAATGTTAACTCTGAACAAGAATTACTGGACAGATTATTGTTGATTATGCTGATAGGGATGGGAGTAGGAATCATCTGTGCCGTTGCTTCAGGATATTTTTTAGCGGGAAAGGCGCTTGTCCCGATTAAAAAAGCTTGGAAAAAGCAGACGGAGTTCGTTTCCGATGCTTCGCATGAGTTAAGAACCCCATTAGCTGTCATCCAGGCGAAAACAGATGTCTTGTTTCGTGCCCCAAAAGCAACGATTCAAGAGCGAATTCTTGATGTATCAACGATATCAAATGAATCAAGACGACTTTCCAAATTAGTGACCAACTTATTGACACTAGCAAGATCGGACTCTGATCAAATTGAAGTCAAAAAGGAAGTATTCCAACTGGATGAACTTTTGACCGAAATTATTCAACAGTACGAGGAAATTGCTTTGTATCAAGAAAAGTCGCTTCAATTGCAGGAATCAGAATCTGTTCAATTTTTTGCAGATAAGGCTCGGATCCATCAATTAATCGTCATTTTATTGGACAATGCGATGAAATATACGAATGGGGGAGGGGAAATACTGCTTTCCTGTTTACAGAACCACTCCTCGATCATTCTAAAAATTATGGATACCGGAATCGGGATTCCTGAAAAGGATATTCCAAAGATATTTGATCGTTTCTACCAGAGTGATAAAGCAAGGACGTCTGCCGAAGGAACTGGGCTGGGCTTGTCGATTGCTAAATGGATAATTGAGAAACATCATGGGAAAACAAAGGTACAAAGCACCCTTGGTAAAGGTACATCGATTGAAATTACTTTTCCAAAAACCCAAAGAAGTTAATTTTGGGTTTTTGGTTTGGCTTAGCTTATAAAAAGACAAGGCACACGAAAATCTTCGTGTGCCTTAGCGATTTATTCAACAATAATTGTTCCTTTAAACATTTGCATTCCACAGCTAAAGGTGTATTCGCCTGATTTATCAGGTGTAAAGGTTAGTTTTGTTGTTCCTGTTTTTAGGTTGACATTGTTAATATTAAAATCAGGAATCATAAAGGTGGAGATACAATTACTACTATCAAGCGGATTATTAATTTCTAGTTCTACAGGTACGCCTTTTTTAACTCGGATCACATTAGGTGTGTACCCTTGTGTGGTTACTTTCATCTTAACTAGCGGCTTGCTTGCCTTTGTTACATCCACTTCTGTTTTGGCAGCCTCTGGTGTCGTAGCTGCTTGTTGAGTTTCTTTTTGAGTCGTTTTACTTTGACCGGGAATTTCGACCATATCACTGCTATACATAAATAAAAATAATGATACTAGCACGACGCCTCCTGCAATAATCGCAAATGGTGAGAGCTCTTGTGTATCAAGCGATAATTTATTATTGGATTCTACGAAAATATACATGATCACGAATCCGATAATTAAAATATAAAATCCCAGTAAGATCCCTAGCAATATAGTAGGGTTAATAAATTGAATGAAAGCACCAAGGATGGAACCAATAATTCCGCCCATTAAACCTGAAATAGATCCCATCAGGATCGCTAATATTCCGATAGGGTGTCCAGCTAAGAAACCGACGACGAAACCGATGATCATACTGACTCCAACCACTAGAAAAATCTCACCGGAAAGAATACCAATAATACTCCCGGTCAGTAACCCGGTGATTACCGCAATGACCATACTAATCATAACTCCCGATGTGTTGGCAAGCTTATTTTTATGACGGTAAACAGAATAGATGGAATAACCAGTACCCATCGCCACAATAATTGCCGAAATAATCGCAAATACATTCATATTTTGTCTCCTCTGATGTGTAGGTGGTTTTACAACATAAGAGTATTATAAATGTAAATTACTTCTTCAAATTTGTATTTTCAGTGATTAATTTGAACGTTTAATGAACTTTGTTGAGATATTTGAGCAAGTATCATAAAAGGAGGTCGTTCTATTTTTCTTCTTTTTTATCAAGGGTATTTTTATATATTCTTTTCATGGCTTCATTTTGCATTTTAATGTACTCAAGGAGAAATTCTTTTTCTTCCTCTTCTTGTTGGAGATCATCCTTTTCTTTTTCCAAGTCAGCCACCCCATTTTTTCTAATTACTAGCATTTTAACCGATAAAATTAATCGATTAAAGTAAATTCAGTGTAAATATGCTCACTTCAGCAAAATATTCCAAAAAAAATTGACTTTTGTTCAGATGAAATATATAATTTTCAAAAATACTATTGAAACTATGACGGGGATTAGTAAAGTGAAAAGGTCTTACCAAGAGAGGAAACCAATGGTGCGAGGTTTCTTAAGACGGTCATTTGAACCTGCCTCTGAGTTCTGTATCGAATTTGAAGATACATGCGGATAATGTCCGTTATCATTGAAAGTGTATAAAGCTTTTTGCTTTATGAATTTAGGGTGGTACCGCCAGGCCTTGGTCCCTTTTTTGGGAACAAGGTCTTTTTGTGATTAAAAGCGGAAGCGCCCGTTTAGCAGCGTATGGACTGGAGCGCTTTGACTGAGATAAAGGAAACACGGAGAGCGGAGCGATTCGATGTTGACTTATCGTAGGGAAAAGAGCGAAGTCCACTAGCTGCTGGGTGCTGGAGCTGGACATAATTCAAAGTGGAAAACTATATTTCTATATTAAAAAAATTAATGAGGTGTCAAACATGGCAAAAGAATTTGTTAAAGATGTTACAGCGATGGACGATGATTTCGCTCAGTGGTATACAGATGTCGTCACAAAAGCTGATTTGATTGATTATTCAAGCGTACGTGGTTCGATGATTATTCGTCCCTATGGCTATGCTTTATGGGATAATATTAAAAATGAATTGGATCGCCGAATTAAAGAAACCGGGCATGAAAATGTTTATATGCCTTTATTTATTCCTGAAAGCTTGCTTCAAAAAGAAAAAGACCATGTGGAAGGTTTTGCACCAGAAGTGGCATGGGTTACACATGGCGGGTCAGAACCACTCGCAGAACGCTTAGTTGTCCGCCCGACATCCGAGGTTCTTTTCTGTGAGCACTATAGCAACATTATTCATTCTTATAGAGATCTTCCAAAGCTATATAACCAATGGGCAAACGTCGTTCGGTGGGAAAAAACTACTCGTCCTTTCTTACGGACATTAGAATTTTTATGGCAAGAAGGTCATACTGCACATGCGACTGACGAAGACGCAATGGAAGAAACCATTAAAATGCTAAACGTTTATGCAGCTATTTGTGAAGAAATTCTTGCAATTCCAGTTGTAAAGGGTCAAAAAACGGAAAAAGAAAAGTTTGCCGGTGCAAAAGCTACGTTTACAATCGAAAGCTTAATGCATGATGGAAAAGCATTACAGTCTGGCACATCCCACCACTTTGGTACAGGATTTGCTGAAGCGTTTAACATTCAGTACACCGACAAAGAAGGAAAGCTGCAATATGTCCATCAAACGTCTTGGGGCTTTACAACAAGAATTATTGGTGCTTTAATCATGGTCCACGGCGATGACCGCGGTCTAGTCATTCCGCCAAAAGCAGCGCCAACTCAAGTGATGATTGTGCCGATTGCGCAACATAAAGAAGGCGTGCTTGATTTTGCCTATGATTTGAAAAAGTCACTTGGTCAAGTTGCCCGTGTTGAAATTGATGCCAGCGATAAAAAGCCAGGCTGGAAGTTCAATGAGTATGAAATGAAAGGTATTCCAGTTCGTCTAGAGGTTGGACCTAAAGATATTGAAAACAAGCAAGTGGTTTTAGTAAGACGCGATACGTTAGAGAAAGTGTTTGTGCCACTGGACCAATTAGAAACAAAGCTTGTTGAATTATTAGATGAAATTCAAGCAAATTTATACAATAAAGCACTTACTCATCGGGAAGAAAGAACAACCGTGGCTGTGACACTTGATGAGTTAAAGCAATCTCTTGAAGCAAAACCTGGTTTTATTAAGGCTATGTGGTGCGGAGACCTAGCTTGTGAAGAAAAAATCAAAGAAGATACAACGGCAACATCTAGATGTATGCCATTCGAGCAAGAACAGGTATCGGATAAATGCGTATGCTGTGGAGAAGCTGCAGATAAGATGGTTTATTGGGCAAAAGCATACTAAAAATAGAATATTTAGAGGCTCTTCCTTACGGGGAAGGGTCTTTTTTTGAAATAGTGATTGATAAGAAGGTCGTTTTTGAATAAATTATCTTCCAATGAGCGGATTTCTCGGTTCAATGAGCGGATCGTTCCGTTTAATGAGCGAATATATTTATCGAGCTATCCTCGGATTTTTTCTATCAGCTAATTCCTCATTTCGTTGACGAATCCTGATTTCAACAATTTTTTCGAAAAAAAGGAAATAAAAAATCTGTAGAGAATATCTAATATTCAGAAGGGGGGCGAGTTTTTGAAACCAATACTATTAGACTTTCCTAATCAATTTTCCTCAGACAGATTATTCATTCGCATGCCGATGCCTGGAGATGGTACTGTTGTTTACCAAGCAATGCAAGCATCCTTAAATGAACTAAAAGAATGGATGCCCTGGGCCCATCGCGAGCAAACAGAGGCAGATGTAGAGGTAAACATGCGGGAGGCCCATGCTAAGTTTTTAACTCGTGAGGATTTGAGGTTACATATCTTTAATAGGAAAACAGGAGAATTCATCGGGTCTTCTGGTTTGCACAGAATTAATTGGGATATCCCGAAGGTTGAAATAGGTTACTGGGTTGATACGCGCTTTAGTGGGAAGGGGTATATCACGGAGGCAGCAGAGGCAATAACGAAATTTGCCTTTACTGAACTCAAAGCAAAACGAGTTGAGATTCGCTGCGACTCCAATAATACCAGAAGTCGGGCCATTCCTGAACGTTTAGGATTTTCCTTAGAAGGAATTTTAAAAAATGATCAAATATCAGCGAATGGCAAAGAATTAAGAGATACGTGTGTCTATGCAAAAATATCTCAAAGCTAATTACAAAAGAGTACTGGGTCTCAGTACTCTTTTCCTAGTAGATATCTCAGTGGAAGATATATCTTTTTAAATAGAATTTTGTAATCGCCAAGTATTCGCGGGAATAGGATTTTCCCACGGCACTCCATGGAGTTTCTGCCGAGAGTCCCTGTACGTCCAGACCATAGTCACGGGCAATTGAGACAGCTCGGTAAAGATGAAAGGTATTGGTAACGACAAGACCGTGCGCAGCAGCATCTGGAATAAGCTTTTTTGAAAAATTAATATTTTCATAGGTATCGGTGGATTGATCTTCTAAGATCATCCGATTCTCGTTTATTCCTTGTTTGATTAGTTCTCTCCTGATCGATTCAGCTTCGGAAATATCCTCACCCGGACCTTTTCCCCCTGAAGCAATGACAAATGTATCTTTGTTGTTCTTTAAATATACAGCAGCTGCATTTATTCGGCTTGCAAGCGCCAAGGAAGGGACATTTCCTTTTACCCTCGCCCCAAGAACAATCAAATAGTCAACATTTTTAGGTGCTTCTTTATGACTATATTGACTGATTTTAAATTGTAAAATACCAATATATATCAAACCTAAAGCAACAAAAATTCCAATCATCAAAAACACTCGTTTCCTATTTTTCATCAATTCAAATCCATTCCAAGATTTTAATTAAAACTATTTATACCTATTATACAAAATAATAGATTAAGAGGTGGAAAATAATAGAATATTTGTGAATAGAAAAAAGGACTGAACCCATCAGTCCTTTTCTCTATTCACAAACCCAAGACAATCCAAGCGTTCCTACCCCTGTATGCACACCGGCAACAGTAATCAGCATCATGGATTCCGTTTCGATTTCAGGGAATGTTTGTTTGACTAATTTCTCAAATTCAGCAGCTCTCTCTGAATCGTTTGCATGGACGATCGCTGCTTTTTTAACAATCTTTGTTTCCAGGTCTGTTTTTAAATTATTGATCAGCCAGGCTAGTGCTCTTTTTTCAGTGCGAACTTTATCCTTTATCTTTGCGCCTCCATCTTCAATCGCCAATATCGGCTTAATGTTAAATAAAGAAGCTAAAATTGCTTGACCGCCAGAGACTCTGCCGCTTTTGCGGAGCTGGTCCAGGCTTGAGGGAACTAAAAATAAGCGGGTGTTTTCGCGTAAGGTATTTAATTCAGCAACAACCTCACTGCTATCGAGGCCTTGTTCCATGAGTTCAATCCCTTTTTTTATTAAAAATGAAAGGGGATAGGAACCTGTCAGTGAATCGATTGCCAACAATTTAAAATCAGCCATTTCCGCTGCCATTACAGAGGTTTGAAACGTACCGGATAATAGACTGGAAGCATGAATGGCTATTCCATAATCATAATCTTCCTTTAACCTTGTATATAGTTCCACAAAATCACCAATTGCCGGCTGCGAGGTTTGGAATTTTGAATCTTCCTTTTTCATACGCTCATAAAACTCTTTTTGTGTGATGTCTATTGTTTCTCTATAGGATTCTTGATTAATGACTATATGGAGCGGAACGACGTGTATATTATATTGCTCAATAAATTCATAGCTGAGAGAAGCTGTAGTATCGGTAATCCATGCAATTTTTGCTTTGTTCATGTTAATTCCTCTTCCTCCAGTTAAACCTTAATTTATTGCTCTTTTAATTATGTTAATTTTTTTAGTAAAAGAATTTGTTAGTTTTGCTTACTAGAATCAACCTTACAAGAAGAAATATTAACCAACAAGTTATATTTGTCATGTTAAAATGTGAAGACTTTGTGAAGATTTCAGGGTATAAAATGCTAGGATTGACCTAGTTCGAATGATTCAAATATACCTGTGTGTGATTTAAATCACTTATCGTTTGTGAAATATTTCATATAATCACTATGGATATAGTGATTACATAAGGAGTGTTATGAATGTTAGATCAAAAAACGATTGAAATCATCAAATCAACAGTCCCGGTATTAGAACAACATGGTGAAAAAATTACCACTCGATTTTACCAATTAATGTTTGGTAACCATCCTGAATTATTAAATATCTTTAATCATGCCAATCAAAAACAAGGCAGACAACAAAAGGCATTGGCTGGAACTGTTTATGCTGCAGCTATGTACATCGACAATCTTGGAGCAATTCTTCCGGTAGTAAAACAAATTGCTCAAAAACACAGAAGCCTTGGGATTAAGCCTGAACATTATCCAATCGTCGGAAAACACCTTTTGTTAGCTATTAAGGATGTACTTGGTGATGCAGCCACCGATGAGATTATTGATGCATGGGCTCAAGCGTATCAAGTAATCGCGGATGTTTTTATCAGTGTAGAAGCAGAGTTATATGATGAAACGCAAAATCAACAAGGTGGCTGGGAGGGCTTCCGCAACTTTATAGTTGACCGTAAAGTAGTCGAAAGTGAAGTAATTACCTCTTTCTACTTAAAACCTGAAGATCATAATAAAATTGCAGATTTTATCCCTGGTCAATATATTAGTATTAAACTAGAAATAGCTGGTGAAAAGTTCACCCATATTCGTCAATACAGCCTTTCAGATGCGCCTGGTAAAGACCATTACCGGATTAGTGTGAAGCGCGAAGCAGGAACGGAAAATCCAGACGGAATGGTCTCCAATTACTTGCACGATGGAGTGAACCAAGGAGATATTTTAAAAGTAAGTGCTCCTGCAGGGGATTTCATGCTTGATACTGAAAAAAATTCACCAGTTGTGTTACTAAGTGGCGGTGTAGGTTTGACACCAATGATGAGTATGTTGAAGACAGTCGTTGAGGTCCAGCCTGAACGAAAGGTAACATTTATTCATGCAGCAGCAAATGGGAATGTACATGCATTACGAGATGAAGTTGAAGAGGTATCAGTCCTTGAAAACGTCACCTCCTATTTCTTTTACGATTCACCGACAGAAGAGGATCGTCTGAATAATCGTTTTGATGTTGAAGGCTATGTAACGCGTGATTGGCTGAATGAAAAAATTGATACAAAGGACGCAGATTTTTATTTTTGTGGGCCTGTTCCGTTTATGAAGGCTATTAATCGTTCATTAAAGGAACTAGGGGTTAACGAAGAAAAAATTCACTTTGAATTTTTTGGCCCGATGGGAAATTTAGAAGAATAATAGAAACCGCCGATTTCCAAAAATGGAAGTCGGCTTTATTTTTTAAAAAACCTCAAATTTGGGGAAAATATTTAAAAAGTTACCAAATACCAAACCTTTACATATTTCACACGATATAAAGGCATTGAAAGTTTGATTCGTCTCGCAACTATGATTTAATTTAAATAGAAGAGATGGCCAGAAAGGATGTAATTTAATGAATAAGAATGTGATACGTTCGATCACTGGCATTGCTGCATTATTCTGCCTGCTCTGGCTGATCGGACTTGGCTGGGCTGTAGGTGAATATTATGCTGGAACTCCAGAAAAAATTCCGAAAGCAAAAACCGTTTCCAAGGTGGAAAATCAAAAAGGGTTAACCATCGTAGCCTTGGGCGATTCATTAACGAGAGGAACTGGCGATGAAACCGGCAAGGGCTATGTTGGTGTCCTGATCGATGAAATCAAGGGAAAAACGAAGCGTCCGGTCCAGCTTACAAACCTAGGCATTAACGGGCAAAGATCCGACTCATTAAGAAAGCAAGTTCAGGAAACGGAAGTTGGGCGACAAATTCAAAAAGCAGATATGGTGCTCGTAACGATTGGCGGAAACGACTTGTTCCGTGGCGGCCAAGCTTTAATGGATTTTGAAACAGGTGACATAACAACCATTGAAAAAAAATACTTGAACAATTTAAAATTTATTTTTGAACAAATCCGCAAAAATAATCCCAAGGCGAATGTGTTTTTCATTGGATTGTATAACCCGTTTATTGATTTAGACCAAGGAAGAGAAATGTCGAAAGTGGTTCGCCACTGGAATTATGACAGTGCTGAAGTAAGTGCCTCTTTTCCAAAAATTGTGTTTGTACCAACCTTTGATTTATTTGAGTTGAAGGTTAATGACTATTTGTATTCTGATAAGTTTCATCCGAACTCAAAAGGATACCGTTTAATTGCCGAACGGGTAGCCTCATTGCTTACCTGGTAAGGAGAGGATATTGATGGAGAAAAAAATCACACTTTCTGTAAAGAATCTTAAAAAGGTTATTGGAAAAAAAGAAATCATCAAGGGACTGACTTTCGATTTACGTGAAGGAGAGGTATTTGGTTTTCTAGGACCAAATGGTGCAGGGAAAACGACGACAATTCGCATGCTCGTCGGATTGATCAAACCCACATCCGGCAGCATTCAAATTTGTGGGGCTAATATAGAAGGTAATTTCCAAGAAGCTATGACTAACCTTGGTTGTATTGTAGAAAATCCAGAATTATATCCGTATCTTTCCGGCTATAATAACCTCCTTCATTTTGCCAGAATGCTCGATCGGGTCGGAGATAATCGAATCCAAGAGGTAACTGAACTTGTGGGTTTAACGGAAAGAATTCATGATAAGGTAAAGACGTATTCCTTAGGCATGAGGCAGCGTCTGGGAATCGCCCAAGCTTTATTGGGAAGACCGAAAGTGTTGATCCTTGATGAGCCAACAAACGGATTGGACCCTGCAGGAATCCGTGAAATGCGGCAATTTATTCGGTTTCTTGCAGAAGAAGAAGGCTTAAGTGTCTTAGTTTCCAGCCATTTATTGAGTGAAATCCAACTATTGTGTGACCGGGTTGCGATTATTTCCAAAGGGTCAATTATCCGAACGGATACGGTTCATCAACTGCTAGCAAATCGCGAACGAGTCATTTGGCATGTTCAACCGCTTGAGAAGGGAAAAGAAGTATTAAGTTCCCTTACAGGGATTGATGTAACAGATGATGGTGCCATTTTAACTGAATATAATGAAGAAAAGATACCACTTTGGAATAAGCAATTAGTTGAAGCAGGGGTTGCAGTGACGGAAATGAATCGAAAAATGCCAGTGTTAGAAGATTTATTCCTCGAACTTACCGGGGGTGATACGATTGAATAAATTAATTCAAAATGAAATGATGAAACTGATTGCTAAGAAGCGTCTAATCGTCATTGCTATTATTATTGGCGTTCTTGTCATGTTATTTACATATGCACAATATAAACAAGTTCAAACCCAACGGGAAAAACTAGGGACTAGTGATTGGCGAACCATATTGCAGCAGCAGATTGTTGATACGACCAATCGTTTGAGCAGCAGTAGAATCACAGACGAATGGAAGAAGCAACTGCAAATCTCATTACAGCAGCAGCAATATTATCTTGACCATGATATTAATCCATCAGAGCCAGGTGCACCAACGTTTATGAGGATTTTCTTAGAGAACTCCATTGATCTGTTTATTCCACTAATGGTCATGGTGATAGCCAGTGATTTGGTTTCATCGGAGCACAGTTTAGGGTCGATTAAACTGCTTTTGACGAGGCCAGTCAAACGATGGAAGGTACTGTTAAGTAAATATTTAACCCTTTGCTTAGCCATTTCGTTAATTATTGCGATCGCAGGAATTCTTTCCTATTTAATCTCTGGCTTCGTGTTCGGCTACAAAGGGTGGGGCGCACCAATCCTTACTGGCTTTAATGTAACTGAAACAGGACTAAATACATCAGAAGTTAAACTTATGGGACAATGGAAATTTTTATTAATGGATTTTGGATTGGTGTGGTTTGTCTCTATCGTTGTAGGTACGCTTTCTTTTATGCTGTCTGTGTTGATTCGCAGTACTGCCGCAGGAATGGGGGTAATGCTTGCCTCGTTAATCTCAGGAGCTATACTAACAAATATGGTATCCTCATGGGAATCTGCTAAGTACTTTTTTATGGTTAATTTACGATTAACCGATTATATGAAAGGAACAGCTCCTCCAATCGAAGGGATGAACCTCTCATTTTCTATTCAGACCCTATTTGTATGGTGGGCAGTTGCTTTATTCGTTTCATTTTTTGTGTTTACTAGAAGAGATGTGTATTAAAGAAGTGCTATTTCCGTCTTGATGGGAATAGCCTTTTTTATCCTTTAACTTGAAAGAATATTATAAAATTTATAGAATATGAGTGAGGAGAATTGACAAATGGGGGAATGTTTATGTCATTTGCAATAAAGAAGATCGATCATATCCAGCTTGCTGCACCAAAGGGGTGTGAAGGAGCAGCAAGGGAATTTTTTTGTGGCATTCTGGGATTAACTGAAGTAGAAAAGCCTGCTGAATTAAAGAAACGCGGCGGTGTTTGGTTTGAATTTGGAACCTTTCAACTTCACATTGGTGTAGAGGAACCATTTTCACCCGCTAAAAAAGCACATCCGGCTTTTATTGTTGAAAATATCGAGGAATTAAAAGCACAACTTCGGAACAAAGAAATTACTTATACCGAAGACGATCTTCTTCCCGGGGCGAGCAGAATTCATGTTCATGATCCGTTTGGAAATCGACTCGAACTATTAGAATGGCTCTAGATATTTAGTTGAAATAAGTAAAACAGCCCCGCTCCAGAAATTTGGAGTGGGGCTGTATGCCTTAAATTGGGGGATTGAAGGCATATATACTTAGGGATGATTCTATTCAAATTCCAGTTGGGGGAGGGAACCCCGGCTGGAAGGGAAGTAAGCGAAATTAAGGGTAAGGTTACTGTTTCACAGTAACTGTTACCTGTTCTCTGTTTACACCAAAGTGTTGCTTGAGTATTAATGAAGGACCGCCAAGATTAAACAGGTAGCGGGCTTCGATAACTAGTTTCATAAAGGCTCCAATCAAGCCTGATAAACGGACTGCACCTACTTTTCCAACTCCGGCAGAAAGTCCAATGGAAGCAACAGAGCCTTTGTGGTGATATTCAAAGGTAGTTAATGATTCACCTCTTAGTGAAGCAACGATGTTTTTTGCACAGACAGGAGCTTGCTGCAAAGCCACTTGTGCAGTTGGAGCCAATGCAGTTTTATCATCCTTCATGAATAAAGAGCAGTCTCCGATACTAAAAACATTTTTCGTATTCTTAATCCGAAGATAAGAATCAACAGCAAGTTTCCCTTTTTCAATTGGTAAACCCCATTTTTGAACAATGGTGTTTCCTTGTACGCCACATGACCAAACTAAGGTCTTAGCAGGAATTTCTCTGTTTTCTTCAAGGATAATTTTATCAGGTGTACAGCCAAGTATTTTTGTGGATGTAAGTAATTGGATATTCAGCTTACGCAATACTTCAGTCGTATATTCAACGGATTGTTTAGGGAAAAACGGAATAACAGATGGAGCTGCCTCTATCCCGATTATCTTTACTTTTTCAAAAGGAACATCGTGTTCTTTACATAGCTTTGGAAGACCGTCAGCTAATTCTCCAAGCAATTCAATACCTGTGAACCCTCCGCCTGCAACTACAAATGTTAAACGAGAAGGATCTTGATCTTCTTTAAAAAGGTTAAGTTGTTTTTTTATATGATGGTAGATCGCTTTTGAGCTCCTAAAGCTGCGAAGTTCAAATGCGTTCTCTTTAATACCGGGAATGCCAAATGTTTGACCTTCAAATCCTAAAGCGATTAATAGATAGTCATAGTTGACTGTCTCTCCGCCTTCAAGTTGAACTTCTTGGTTAGCTGTATCCACGTGGGTTACTGTAGCCTTTAAAAAGTTAGTTTTGCTTGGATCGATTAATTCAGGGATAGTCATCGCGATTTGTCGGTCAGCTGCTGTCCCTATGCCTGTTTTATGTAATTGTGTTGTAATGTAATGATAATCATGTTTATTAATTAACGTAACATCTGCTTCACCAGATTTAAGTAGCTTCTCTAATTTTTTGCTTGTGATAATTCCGCCATATCCGGCACCTAAGATTACAATTTTTGGTTTGTTCATAACTTCCCACTCCCATAACACCTTTAAAAAGTGTTTTCTATTTTTATTGTGAATCATTTCACATGTATAATTTTAAAAAATAAGAGCAAATGCTCTAATTATCTTGTGAATTATTTCACAAATTATCTATGTTCATAGAATACGATAATTCGCGTGAAATCTCAAGTATTTTTTTACTAAATATTTGTCCATTTGGTAAATTTTTTTTAAAGAACTGGGAATGATAATTCCGTACCGTTATAGAAAGGTTTATTTTATTAATTTAAAGGATCGGAAGGAGATAATTATGAGATTTAAAATGTTACTTTTATCATTAGGACTATTATTGTCTGCGCCTGGATTGGCTGCGGCAAACCATACTTCGGTGCCTGACACCACGAATGGAGGGCAGAGGGAAAAAGCACCTTGTGATTGTAAAGAGGGCAGTCATCATCATATGATGCCTAAAGATTGGCAAGCAAAGATGGCAGAAAGGGAGAAAATGCTTCTTTCTTGGGTTAACCAGTATACTCCAGATAAAAAAGGGGAGTGGGCAACAGTCCTTGCCGAAAAGAAAACTCTAAGCAATCAATGGATGAGTCCAGAAAATGCGGGAAAACGTGAACAATGGAAAAAAGAAAAAATGGCAAAAATTGAAGAACTTAAAAAACAATTTGATGCTGGAAAGATAACCAAAGAAGAATTTATTAAACAAGCACATGGCGGAAAAGAAATGTCACATTGGAGAACGTTCCATGAATTAAGAAATGCCGTGGGAAAGAAGGATAATAAGCAGGCTGCCATCCTTCTAAATCAATTGTTAGATCAAACGAAACAACACAATGAAAAAATCAAAGGATTATTGAAGAAGTAATGAGAAGGAAGAATTTAATGATGACCACTGTTGCACTTGGGGCTGCCTATTTACTTCGTAATCCAAAATCAAGACAAAAAATAGTAAATCAACTCCAAGCGTTTGCAAAAAAATAAATAAAACAACATCCCCTCCAATCGGTTGGAGGGGATATTTTCTGCAGCCAAGGTTACTTCTTTAAATTAATTGTGCCTTGTTGAGTTTCTTTTATGTCTTCTTTTATTTCTTCCTTTATATCATCTGCAATGCCCTCGGTGGCTTTTTTAAATTCTCGTAAAGATCTACCAAACGCACGGCCAACTTCCGGAAGTTTGTTTGGACCAAAAACGACTAAAGCGACGATTAAGATTAAAATTAATCCTGGCACACCAATATTTGAAAACATACACTTTCATCTCCTACTGGATTAATTCAGCTTGCACGTAATGATACAGCAGTTTGGATGTATTTTCAATAGATGACTCATGTGTTCGTTCAAATGCATGAGATGAATCGATACCAGGTCCTATTAAACCATGGACGATATCATGGCCCGATCGAATTGCTGCCGAAGCATCGGAACCATAGAAGGGATAAATATCTAGTTTATAATCGATTTTGTTCTCTTCTGCTAGACGAACTAAATTTTTCCTCAATTCAAAGTGATAAGGTCCACTAGCATCCTTCACACAGATGGAAACCGTATATTCATCAGTCGACTGTCCGTCGCCCATTGCACCCATATCCACGGCTAAATACTCCACCGTTTCTGGTGTGATATTCGAATTCCCACCGTAGCCAATTTCCTCATTATTAGAAATTAAGAAATGAGTAGTGTAGGGTAAAGTTAAATTTTCAATCTTAATTTGCTTTATTAATTGAAGAAGAATCGCTACACTTGCTTTATCGTCCAAGTGGCGGGATTTAATGTAGCCACTCGGAGTTACTTCTACACGAGGGTCAAACGAGATAAAATCACCAACCTGAATTCCAAGAGCATGGACTTCCGCTGCATTATGTACCTTTTCATCAAGTCTAATTTCGATATTCTCCTGATTTCGTTCTGCTTTTCCGGCATCTTTATAAACATGGACAGATGTTTGGTGCATCAAAATAGTCCCTGTATATTTTTTACCGCTGCTTGTTTCGATTTGGCAATATTCGCCTTCAATCGAGTTGTATTTAAAACCGCCAATTAAGTCAATCTTCAAACGTCCATTTGCCTTTACCTCTTTTACCATCGCACCGAGTGTATCAACATGGGCGGTCAGCATCCGATGCTTGCTTGAATCTTTTCCTTCAATTGTGGCAATTAATCCGCCTTTCCGGTTTCTATAAGTTTTAATTTGTAACTCAGATAGGAATTTTTCAACATAGGTAATTACTTCATTTGTATTTCCTGAAGGGCTTGGAATGGATACTAAGTCAGTAATTAATTTCAGCGTTTCTTGTGGATTTGTATTTTGCACAACTATACCCCTTTCTGATTTTTCATACGTTCCTATTATACCTAAAGACCAAATGATGTGTCTAAATACGGGGCGCTTGCGCTTTTCTTATTTAAACCATCCTTTTTTCTTAAACCAGAGTGACATGCCTATCGCAACTAAAACCATTAGGATAAGCGTGGCAAAATATCCATATTTCCATGTTAGTTCCGGCATATGATGAAAATTCATCCCATACAGTCCAGCGATGAAAGTAAGTGGCATGAAAATCGTGGTAATGACGGTTAATACCTTCATGACATGATTGGTTTGGTGTGAGTTAAGTGAGATATAGCTGTCACGGATATCCGTAGTCAGTTCACGATTTGCCTCAATCATTTCAGTTAACTTAAGTAAATGATCATGAATATCTGAAAAATATTCTTTTTTTCCATTTATGTATGTCATTCGCTCAGAGTTCAGAATTCGATAAATTAAGTCTCGCATCGGTGTAATCGTATGTCGTAAAGATAGAAGGTGATGCCTTGTGACAAACAAATCCTCAAGCAGTGCCTCCATCGTTCTACCTTTAGAATTCTCATCAATTTCATTTAACATATCCTCGATTTGATAAACTAGTGGGAAATAATTATCCACCATTTTATCGAGAATAAAGTATAAGACATGGGAGGGGTCCCACTTATCTATAGTTGTTGATTGGCTAAATCGTTTCCACACCTCATCAATTTCACAGGAGGACTGGCGGTGAAAAGTGATGATATAATTTTCACCAAGGAAAAAATCAATCTCTTCTCTTGTAATCGTTTGTTGGTTTAAGGACTGTGTCACAAAAAAAGTATATTTCTCATAATAATCCAATTTTGGTCTTTGTAAATGATGCATACAATCTTCAATCGCTAAGGGGTGAAACTGAAGGGGGTCACGAAGGAATTCAATCTCCTCATCTGAAGGTAAATTAAAATCTATCCAAAACCATTGGAAATCCCCATTTACCAATTCCAAAATTGTTACATCCTTAACCAATTCGAAATTCTTATTTACAGCAATTGTTCTTATCATAATAACTCCTTATCTTATTTCTCCATTCTTTCATAGGTTAGTACCTTTTAGGAATAAAATACCATCAATTGATGAATTTATAAAGAAAAGAGGCACTCCATTATTCGGAGTGCCTCTTTCTATAGATAATTTTAAACGGTTGGAGCAGTTTCTTTATTCCGCATCGCTTGTGGGATATAAACGCAGAATGGTTCGCTTTCCATATAGTCCCCAGTTACTGCATAGGTACGTGAACGGGAACCGCCACACATTTTGTTATATTCACATACGCCGCATTTGCCTTTGTAGTTATCAGGTTGACGTAAATCTTTAAACACTTTTGCTTCTCGATAAATTTCGGCAAGCGGGGTATCCCGAATGTTTCCGCCGACGATCGGTAGTAATCCACTTGGCATAACATCTCCAATATGAGAAACAAAGGCAAAGCCGTTGCCGTCATTTACCCCTTTTGGAGCACGTTTTAATCCGTCGTGCATGGACGCGAAGTCTGTTGTAATCGAGTCTTCGTAGTGAATTTCACCTTTTTCAATTAACTGGTCACGCGTTTTTTGCTGCAAAACAACCCTGCGGTAATGTTGTGCCGCGGTCGTTTTAATATCATATGGAGCAGTTTTGCTTAATTCATACAACCAACGGAACACCTTTTCATGCTCAGCAGGAGAAATACATGCATCCATTTGTCCTCTGCCTGTTGGAACAAGTAAGAAAATGTACCACATAACAGCACCTAGTTCAGCAACTAGTTTTGACATTTGCTCTAGTGAGTCGTAATTCCAACGTGAAATTACAGTATTTATTTGGAGTGGCATATCTAATTCATTAAGATATTTAATTTTTTCAACAGTCAGATCGAATGACCCAGGAGTACCGCGGAAATGGTCGTGAATTTCAGGTGTTGGACCGTCTAAGCTAAAGCCCCAGCGTGATAAGCCTACATTTTTGAAAAGTTCCATTTTTTCTTTTGTCACATTAGCAGTCGCACTTGGTGTCATCGAAACGCGCATGCCTTTTTTGATTGCATAATCCGCAAGCTCATATAGGTCCTCACGCATCATACAATCCCCGCCTGTAAACACGAGCATAGGGTTATCCATTTCATAAATCTGATCAATCAGGTTAATTCCTTCTTGATGTGATAGTTCACGCGGATCCGGAGTAAGCTGTGCATCTGCACGGCAGTGAATACACTTAAGTTGACAAGCTCTTGTTACTTCCCAAATAACGATAAATGGATTTTTATCATAATCTATAACATTTCTCATTCCATGAGGATGCCCCATAGCATGTGGATGTCCCATAGCATGTGGATGTCCTTTTCCGATTCCTTGCATCATCATCACCTAAATTTCATTAGTATTTATAAAACTATAAAGAAAGTTTCTATAGGTTTATTATAGGATTATCATCCGCCAGTGCATGGTAGTATTGTTACAATATTTCTACATTAAAAGTCTGATTTTTTAGGATTGTCGTTCAATTTTTTTGATATATTAATAGTTTTCATTACGGGTGTTTACCTTTTTCTAACAAGAAAGCCATATCTTTGGTATTTATTCTTTCCTAATTTGTCGTTTATGATGTATCTATACTCACAAACGAAATGAAGGAGTGCGACGATGAAAAAACATCTACTATCATTCGCAGCAACGGCCGGGCTCTTGTTTAGCACATTTGGTGGTTCTGTAAGTGCACATGAAAACATTTATACGGTACAATCGGGGGATACTCTTTGGAAAATCTCGAAAGCAAACAAAATATCAATTGCAGACTTAAAAACTTGGAATCACCTAACAAGTGATGCGATCTATGTAAATCAGCAACTATCATTATTAGCACCGCATAGCCACGAACTTGTAGCATCAACCTATACGGTTCAAAAAGGGGATACACTTTATCTAATCTCAGTCCGCTACAAGCTTACTGTAACTCAACTTAAATCACTGAACAATCTTACAACTGATATGATTTATGTCGGACAAGTCTTGAAAGTACCTTCAGGTTCACAATTAACTCCAGTGCCTTCACCAATCGTCACAAAGGCGCAAATGGTAATCGATGAAGCAAAAAAATACATAGGTACCCCGTATTTATGGGGCGGAAATACGCCAGTAGGTTTTGATTGCAGTGGATTCACAAGTTATGTTTTTAATAAAGTTGGTATTGCCATTCCGCGAACAGCAGGAACTCAGTGGTCGGGTCTGAAAGTAGTAAGCACCCCGAATCCAGGAGATTTGGTATTCTTTGAAACGTATGCACCAGGACCTACACATGTAGGAATTTACTTAGAAAACAACCAATTCATTCAAGCGGGTTCTAAGGGTGTATCGATTGCGGATATGTCAAATACCTATTGGAAACCTAAATACCTAGGTGCGAGAACGGCATTTTAATAGATAACTAGAAGGGCCTTTCTAAGGAATGGCCTTTTTTATTATTGTCAAAATTAAAAATATAGTATGCTGAGGTTATTAAATTGAATGGGGTTTTTAGATGTTTAAAAGAATTTTAAGTATAGGAATTTTGCTAATCATCATAGCGATTGGGTTATTGCAAAAGGATGAACTATTATTCCTAGTTAACCAAGGTGGAGCCTTTTCCATTATGATTAGTATGTTATTTGTGTCTATTTGTGTCTTCTTTCCCGTCATCCCATTTCCTGTTTTAGCAGGAATGATTGGAGCTGTATTTGGTACAACGCAAGGAATGCTTGTTTCATTAACGGGTGCAATGGCAGGAACGATGGTTTTCTTCTTTATATCCAGGTACGGGTTTCGTGATTTTGCACAGGAAAAACTGATGAAGTATCCAAAAGTTCAGGAGTACGATGAGTTTCTAAACAGAAATTCCTTTTTAGCCATTTTAACTTGCCGCTTAATCCCTGTCATTCCAGCACCCGTTGTCAATATCATTTGTGGATTAAGTCAGGTGAAATGGCTGCCTTTTTTTACGGCATCCCTAATCGGAAAGATCCCTAATATTCTTCTTTTGTCGTATGCGGGTGCATCATTTAGTAATAACAAACTTTATGCTTTTAGCTTATACGGCATTTATGTCCTCATTATTTTTGTCATTAACTTTGTTTTCATTTATCGAAAACAAGCAAAAAATTCATCGGATTAAACTACTTCTGAAATATTTAAATCATTTTGTTTCTCAACAGCGATGAGTTCCTTGAAGAAGCTTTTTAAAATAAGCCATTTAGCTGGATAACTGTAAATAAAATCTTCCATTACCTGTGATGAGTAATACATAAAACAATCGATTTGTACTTTTTCCTTTTTTAAGTCGTATAACAAGGCATGTGGAATGGTGTAAAAATCGTTTAATTGGTAAGGGTTAAACTTAACCACTTGAATGTTTTGGTCGTTAATAAATTTTTTCAAGGATTGTTCTTGAAATGTAAGGCTTTCCTGTTTCGTAAGTCCATTTATACAAATGCGATCATTAATAAAATAAATTCCCTTCAAACATAACACCTCTTAATTTCTTAATTGGTATTGTTATTGACAGGGATTGGAAGAAGTATACTAATTCCATAAAACAAAAAAATTACCCGGCACTGGGCCGGGTATTCAAACAAATCTATATTTTAAGGGGGTGGAGGTTTAAGGTTCTTCCGTGAACCTATTTAAATCTTACTGGATAATTATTAATAAACTATGAACGAAAGATTAATAGTTTAAGAAATAGAAATGAAAGTGAAGCCAAGCGCTGGGTTTCACTTTTTTTGTTTTGGCAGATGACAAATGTACATTGTGGTCGGTTGATAATCATGGTATTTTCATGAATATCATTTCTATTTAATTGAATCTTGCTTTATTTGAAAGGATTGAATTCTATTGGCAGCCACACATATTTTTTCAAAGAAAGAGGAACTAGCAAATTCCATTACACACGGAATTGGAGCACTATTAAGCATTTCTGCCTTAGTTATATTAATTGTTTATGCAACTCTCTATGGAACGGTATGGCATGTCGTTAGCTTCACGATCTTTGGTGTAACGATGTTTATTCTTTATATGTCATCCACATTGCTCCATAGCTTCCCCGCAGGAAAGGTAAAGGACATTTTCGAGATTTTTGACCATTCGTCGATATACTTTTTTATTGCCGGTAGCTATACACCATTTTTATTAGTTGTCATCAAAGGAACACTCGGATGGTCACTTTTTGGAATTGTTTGGGGACTGGCGATTGCTGGTACCGTCTTTAAATGTTTTTTTGTGAAAAAGTACCTTTTTTCATCCACGGCTCTGTATGTGGTCATGGGTTGGTTAATGGTCTTTGCTTGGAAGCCATTAGTGAATAATTTAGCGCCACAGGGGATAACTTATTTAATTATTGGTGGGGCACTGTATACACTCGGAGCCATATTTTACGTTTGGCGGGGGTTTACCTATCACCACGCTGTCTGGCACCTATTTGTATTAGCAGCAAGTATGGCGCACTTCTTTTGTGTGTTGTTCTATGTATTACCGATTAAATAAGGAACTGTTCATGAGGACAAAATTTCGAACGGGAGGTCAAGTTTTTGTCCTCATGACATTCAGTAGCAAGAAATCCCTACAAAGGTTTACTGGACATGCCGCATTTTTCTAAAGTTAAGGTTCTCCCGAGAGAACCAGAGGCTCATTAAAAAGCTGATGATACCTGTTATTAATAAAACATCCCCAATAATTCTCATATTTTCGGCAGTTACTTCTTTCCCAAAGATTAATCCTAATATGATTGAAGATAAAATCGAACCTAAATATCGGCAGGTTTGAAACAAGCCGGATGTGGTACCAATAATTTCTTTAGGACTCTCTTTTACCATAGCCACTTGCAGAACAACATTTCCAATTCCGTAGCTTAAGCCCATGATTGATAAAATAATCCCGATACCCAAATAGGAAGAATTAACGAAAAATAGAATAAAAGCCAGCGCGCCAATAATCGACACAAATGAGCCAACCATGATCGGCTGGTGTACACCTGATCGGTCGATCCATTTTCCTGTTACAGATGAGATAATAATGCTGATTCCAGACATGAATAGCATTAACAAGCCGCTTAATTCAACACTTAAACCCATCCCCTCTTGAAAATAACTTGGCAGGCCAAAAAATAAACAATAGAAAAAGATATTTAAAAAAATAAACTGGATGTATACCATAGACAGTTTTGGATGTGTTTTGAAGATACGAATATCAATAAATGGTTCCTTTACTCGTAACTCCCTCCAAACAAATAAACCAAAAAAGAGAATGCCAACAATCCCCGAAAGATAATAAATTTTCCCTTCAAATGATAATAAAAACCATAAAAAGAAAACCATTCCTGAAGCGAAGTAGCCAATTCCGAGAAAATCTAAGTTGGAGAATAATTTCTTCATGTGTGCCTTATCTTGTTTAAGGTCTTTCGGAAACAAAAACCACCCGAGCAGAAAACTGAGAATAATAAAAGGAAAATTAACCCAGAAAATGGCTGGCCAATTACCTAAAACAATTAAGAAACCACCAATTGTTGGCCCAAGTGCGACCATGGCGGATGCAAAAATTGATAATACGGCAAGGGCTGAAGCTTGTCTTTCCTTGATATGATCCCGAATTAATGCCATCCCTGATGGATAAATGGCGCTGCTCCCAATCGATTGAAACAGTCTCATGATGAGTAACATGAAAAAGGTAGATGACAGAGGTGCACCAATTGCTGAGAGGGCAACTAAAATGAGACCGGTTAAAAACGTTTTTTTTCGCCCAAAAATATCGCCAATCTTTCCTGTAACGGGCTGTGCCACAGCGCTAGCTAAATAAAAGCTCGAAATCAACCACGAAACGGTGGTAAAGGAAAGCTGAAAATCTTTTTGAATACTGTGTAACGCTAAAGCAATCATTGACGAATTAAGTGGATTTAACATTGTTCCAGAAGCAACTGCTGTTAAAAAAAATGCACGATTTTTCTTCATTTCTTCATCCTTTGCTGGACCCCGTGATTCGTTTATTTTTTGCAATATATTCATCATCATACCACTAACCAGTTTTTTTCGACGATTTACAACTTGGAGAGAGACCATTAAAAAATTATCATTCTAGGAATAGCTTCTAATTTATATAAATAAAATAGGAATTTTTTGAGATTGAAGTGGAGGAATCCGATGGATGATATTTATCCGATATTAGAAGTTATTGGTCAACCAGGGAAGAAGGTGTTAGCAACAATTGTTCGTGTTCAAGGATCAGCCTATAAACGGGAAGGCTCTGCGATGCTTTTCTTTGAAGATGGTAAGCAAATTGGCATGTTAACTGCGGGTTGTTTGGAAACAGACTTGGCCATAAAAGCTGAAGAGGTGATAGAGAAACAGGAGGCAAAACTATTTCAATACCACCTGTCCGATGAAGGCGATATGAGCTGGGGTCAGGGAAATGGCTGTAACGGCACGATTGATATATTACTTGAGCCGGTTTCTGAAAATTTAACGGAGGATTTCTTTGTTGTTAAAAGATCCTTAGCTAGATACCAACCGGTAATCATGTTAAAAAAACTGGATGAATTGGGAGAGTATTTGTTAATTGCGGAGGAAGGCGATCCGTTTGGAAATTGGTCAGGGGATATCCCGGAAATTGCTTTTACATCGAAAAGTGGAATCATACCCGGACCTCATTCGATATACCAGCATACGTATCAACCCAAGCCGCGACTTATCGTCTTCGGAGCAGGACCAGACGCAAAACCGCTTGTTGAGCTGGCAGCGAAAACAGGATTCTTAGTAACAGTTTGCGATTGGCGGGAAGCATTTTGTCAGAAGAAATACTTTCCAAATGCATCGGAGCTCCTGTTAGGATTTCCTAAAAATCTGTTGAAGCAAATTTCCTTTTCACCTTTTGATTATGTTGTCATTATGACGCATCATTTTGAAAGGGATCAAGAAATATTAAAGTGGGTTCGTAAGGAAAATATTAGGTACTTAGGCGTACTAGGACCGCGTGAAAGAACTAAAAGGCTGCTTAAACGTGATAATGTCCCAGACTGGATTTACTCACCGGTAGGCCGGAATATTGGAGCAAAAGGTCCAGAGGAAATTGCCGTTAGTATTGTCGCCCAATTAGTTGAGGTGTGGAGAACGCCAGTCCATGAAAGAGTTCAACTCCTTTGGACAATTCCAGATTGAGTGGAACTAGTGGTATGAACTGAGTAAAACTGGATTTACCAAGTAACATCTAGAAAATCCGAATAAATTGGGGGGAGGGATGAGCTTGGAAGTGATCGGGAAAAGTGTCATTCGGAAAGAGGCGCTAGATAAAGTGACAGGAAGGGCGAAATACACCCATGACTATCACTCGATTCCGATGCTGTCTGGCAAAAAGGTCATTAGCCCTTTTGGTCATGCGAAAATTGTGAACATAGACATAACGGAGGCTTCAAAGGTACCTGGAGTACGGGTTATACTCGCCGGGAAACAGTATCCATTGACAGGGGAAGCAATACGGGACCGCCCTCCAATCGCCTTTGATAAGGTTCGTTACCACGGGGAAACGGTTGCTCTTGTAGTGGCTGATTCACCTAATCAAGCTAAAAGGGCTGCAGACCTTATTAAGGTCCAATATGAATTATTACCGGTCGTTAATTCACCATCTCAAGCATTCGAAAAAGGGGCCCCGTTAGTCCATGAACGCTTGAGCGAATATAAAAAGGAATTTGATTCTCACCCGGTGCCTGACACCAATATTGCAACTCATATTAAAATCCGGAAGGGGAAGATGGATAAGGGGTGGTCGGAAAGTACGTCAGTGGTGGAAGCGAGCTATTCCTTCTCACCCTCGGATCACGTGGCCATGGAAACAAGATGTGCGACTGCGGAGATTTTGCCCGAGGGGAATATCATCATTACCACCTCTTCTCAAGCTCCGTACATGGTTAAGAGGCTCATCGCTGACTATTTTGGTGAGGACATGGGGAAAATTATTGTCCATACCCCACTAGTAGGCGGAGCCTATGGCGGGAAAGCTGCTGTTCAGCTTGAGATACTTGCTTATCTAGCATCGAAGGCAGTTGGCGGAAAACCGGTCGAAATTTTGAATACAAGAGAGGAAGATATCCTAACATCGCCCTGTCATATCGGTTTAGATGCAAAAATAAAACTTGGAGCAGACAGCAGCGGGAAAATTAAGGCGGCTGAAATTCGCTTTTTGTGGGATGGCGGGGCCTATTCCGATAAGGCAATTGATTTAACAAGGGCAGGTGCAGTCGATTGCACAGGACCGTATCATATTGAAAATGTCTGGTGTGACTCGTATTGCATGTATACAAACCACCCCTATGCAGCACCATACAGAGGCTTTAGTCATTCCGAGCTTTCCTTTGCCATAGAGCGAACCATGGATCTGCTTGCGCAGAAATTAAAGCTCGACCCATTGAAGCTGCGCTATTTAAATGCGATTAAACCAGGAAACACGACCCCAACAAGGGTCCGGTTAAATAAAAGCAATGTTGGAAATCTGCAAAAATGTATCGAGAGAGTAAGAGATTTAATGAAGTGGGACCAAGGGCCCATCGAAGAAATAAATGAACGGATTCGCAAGGTAAAGGGAATAGCATGCAGCTGGAAAACATCGACGATTGATCCAAATGCACCCTCAGGGGTCATTTTAACGTTTAATCGTGACGGAAGTATAAATTTGCTATCAGGCGTAATCGAAATTGGAACGGGGACGAAGACAGTCCTTGCCCAAATTCTTGCAGAACGGCTGAAGATGGATGTGGATAAAATTTATGTCCGGATGGAAATAGATACGCAAACAACTCCGGAGCATTGGAAGACAGTTGCGAGCAGAGGAACTTTTATGGGGGGAAGAGCGCTTCTCGAAGCTGCAGAGGATGTCATAAGGCAGTTAAAGGATATCGCTGCTACGGTTTTAAGAGCACCAAGAGAGGACCTTGAAGTAGCAAATAGCCGAGTCTTTTTACGAGACGACCCTAAAATAGGACTTCCATTTAAAGATATATGCTATGGGTATCAGTATCCAAATGGGAATTCCATTGGCGGGCAAATCATTGGCAAGGGTAATTATATCTTACGTCATCTTACTCATTTAGACCCAGAGACTGGGGCTGGCAAGCCCGGACCTGAATGGACGGTAGCTGCCTACGGGGTGGAAATTGAATTTGATAAAAGGGATTTTACCTATCGACTTCTGAAGGCGTGTACTGTTGTTGACATTGGCCGAGTTCTAAACGAAAAAGCTGCCTTGGGTCAGGTGATGGGTGCCATGAGCATGGGTTTAGCCTTTGCGGGGCGGGAAACATTTTATTTTGATGAACAGGGCAGGGTTATGAACCCCCAACTTCGAACCTATCGGCCACTTCGCTTTGGAGAGAATCCAGAATACTTAGTCGACTTTGTTGAAACACCTCAAATCGATGGTCCATATGGGGCGCGCGGCGTTGGTGAGCACGGCCTAATGGGCATGCCTGCAGCACTCGGAAATGCATTATCAACAGCAGCTGGAGTTTCACTGCACCATTTGCCGCTGATCCCAGAGCTGATTTGGAAAGCAAAGGAGGCACAAAAATAATGCTTCCTTTTGATTTTGATTATTACAAGCCGACCTCATTGAAAGAAGCTGTCGATTTATATCAGTATTTAGATCAGCACGGCAAGCAGCCAATGTTCTTTTCGGGTGGAACCGAATTAATTACACTCGGAAGAATTGATTTAGCTTATACCGAGGCAGTTATTGATATAAAGGGTATTCCCGAATGCAATGTTATGCAGGTAAGTGCCGATCATTTGCTGCTTGGCAGTACTTTAACGCTTACAAAAATTGAAGAAGCAAATCTTTTTCCGTTGTTAACGAAAACAGCAAGCGAAGTTGCCGATCATACGGCACGAGGGAAGATTACCTTAGGAGGCAATATCTGCGCTCAGATATTTTACCGAGAAGCTGTCCTGCCATTTTTACTTGCTGATAGCCAGGTATTAATTGTTGGTCCGGATGGAAAAAAGATGGTACCTATCCATGAGCTATTTCTTGAAAAGCTTCAACTAAAAAAAGGTGAATTTCTCATTCAATTAGCAACAGAAACTCGGTTTATCTCAGCACCATTTTATAGTTTTAAGCGGCGCCAGCAGTGGGACACAGGCTATCCGTTAATTACTGTCGCAGCTTTGAAAATCGGTCAGGAGGTCCGTGTTGCCATCAGTGGCCTATGCCCCTTCCCATTTCGTTCAAAAGAGCTGGAAGCTACATTAAATAAACGAGATCTGCCTGTTAGTTCAAGGATTGATGAGGGACTTTCCAAGCTGCCAAAACCTATTTTAGATGATGTCGAAGGGTCAGCAAACTATCGGCTTTTTGTTTTGAGGAATCTATTATCAGATGTGTTCACCGTGTTGGATCGAATTTGACGCTAGTTTTAAAAGGGACTTAAAGGAGGGGAGTACTTTGAAATCTCACACCATAACCTTGTCAATCAATGGAGAAAATCGGAGTGTAATGGTGAGATCTGCTGATACTCTTTTATATGTACTCCGTGGCAAACTTGGTTTGACCGGTGCAAAACCGGGGTGTCTAAACGGAGACTGCGGCGCATGTACCGTTAATGTAGAAGGATGGCCGATGAAATCATGTCTCATGCTGGCCGTTGAAGCTGTTGGAAAAAAAGTAACAACTATTGAGGGACTGGAGAATACCCCTATCCAAAAGGCTTTTGTGGAAAATTTTGCATTTCAATGCGGCTACTGTACCCCCGGGTTCATTATGAACTGCCATTCGTTAATTCTAAAGCATCCCGATGCTGATGATCATATGATTAAAGAATGGCTCGAATCGAATATCTGCCGCTGTACCGGCTATGCAGAAATTGAAAGTGCATTGAAGTCAGTGCTCGGGAAAAAATGACAAATAAAAAGGATGCCCTGCATAGGCACCCGCATCATAATTTATCTTTTTTTCATCTCAAAATAGGTGTCCAGAACACGGCGGCCAATTTTCAGGTTTGCACGGTTGTCCTTTTTTCCTTGATATGCCCATGGAACAATCACGGCCATGGCGATTTCAGGATTCGTACTAGGTGCATAGCTTACCAAGCTTAGGTTCATTACGGGAGGGGGCTCCTTACCAAAACGATGCCGCTCAGGTCCATCATAAAAAGCTTCGGCAGTCCCTGTTTTCCCGGCAGGAGAGTAGCGTGCATTTCTAAAGTATTTATAAGCTGTCCCGCCACGTTCCTGCATGACCTTTTTAAAACCTACTTGGACGCGGTACATCCAATCTGGATTCACATCAATTGAATTAAGGACGGTTGGAGAGATTTCTTTCACAATCGGCCCTAGTTCATCCTTTCCTTCCTTGGGTTCTAGCATTTGTTTTACCACATGTGGCTGCATCCGATATCCGCCATTCGCAATTGTTGAAACATATTGTGCCAATTGCATGGCGGAATAGGTATCATATTGGCCAATCACGAGGTCAAGTAAATACCCCGGCAGGTGGCTGGTACCTTTAAATCCAGACTGCTCATTCGGTAAATCAATTCCAGTTCTTGTTCCAAGGCCAAACGAAGCAAATGAGTTTCTAATCGTGTCAAAAGCCTTCGAGCTAAAGTTTAACGGTTTATCATATTCATAATGCCCTTTTCCAATTCTAATAGCGGTATGGAACATATAAACGTTGGAAGATAATTTTAAGGCATTAATTTCATTTAATTTTCCTAAGTAAGCATAGGATTTTTTTAAAGGTGTCGCTTGAATTTTTAAACCTGCATCATCAAAAACAGTACCCGGGGCAATTGCTCCTGTTTTATAACCGGTCAAAATCGTGGCACCCTTTACAGTCGAACCAACATTATACGTGGTGGTAAAAGTCCCTAAGGCATCATCTTCCATTTCGACTCTGCCAGTTTGTTTGTTTCTAACTATTTTTTTTCCAGACATAGCTAAGACTTCGCCTGTTTTCGGGTTCATTAAGACTACATAGGCTCGGTCGGTTAAAAACGTCCCGGGATATCTTTTAGCGGCCCAAAGTTCTTCCTCAATAATCCGATCAACCTTCATTTGTAGATCCATATCAATGCTTAAGACAAGATCTTTCCCTTTTTTACCTTTTGATACAGGATGATTTTCAATGACATTCCCTGTTTTATCGGTTACATTTTTTACTTTTGATTTATAGCCATGAAGAACATCTTCATACTGCCATTCAAGCTGGCTTTTGCCGACACGGTCATTCCGGTTGTAATCTCTTGCCAAGAAATATTCCAATTGTTCAGCTGGCAGTCCATCATCTGATTTGGTTACTTTACCTAACACAGATTTTAAGGTTCCGTCAAAAGAATAGGAACGCTCCCAGTCAGTTGTAGTATCTACACCCGGAAGGGATTGAAGATTTTCGTTCACAACGGCTAATTCCTTCGAGGTCACACCTTCATTTTTTATAACTTGGGTGGTAAATTTGTACCCGTTATTGAACTCTTTAAAAAGTGCTAGAGCCTCAAGCTTATCCTTATTTATTTCCTTTAATTCATCGGCTGCTATGCGTCCTAATTTTAATTTATATATATCCATGTCAGTTAATTTTTTTGCATAATATAATTCCATTTCATTCTTCGTGATTTTGGCATTTGCACGGTCAGGATTATTTATTAACCAGAAATCGAGTCTATCTCTTTCGGTTACCTTGTCTGTTTCTTTATGGATTAGTTTTGCTAATTTTTCTGCAGTTTCAAGCATAACTTGTTGGCTAAATCCCTCGTTCGTGTAAGTGATGGCATTTTTTGGCACATTATCGACAATAATCCGATAATCACGGTCAAGTATTTTTCCCCTTGGAACAGGATTACTGACCGTTATATCTTCTTTTCTTTCTAAATCCCTTTTAAAATTTTCACCATAGACGATTTGAACAAAGCCAAGTCGCAGTATTAAAACTGAAAAAAGTAAAAAAACACTAAAAAAAAGGATATTTAGCCGAAAGGGAAAGTGAGATTTCTTCTTTTTATGTTGATCCAAATTGCCTTCACATCCTTATACACGTCCAAAATGTTTACATATATATATAGCTTGCCCGGTAGTAAATTGTGGTATTAAAAAAGTTCTTCTTTATTGAAAAAAAGTATATTAATCGACAGCATCTTTGATTCTGTAAACTTTTTGTCTATAAAAAAATTTCTAGATTTTTCCCATAGTGGAAAATTTAATTTATAATCAAAAGGGATGTGATTGATTCTTGAAAACATCTTTATGAATAGAAAAAGAGATTGATTAGGAGGCCTGTATTCAATGGAACAGAAAGTGATCGATCCAATTGTTCAAAAGGCATTAATCCAATTTAAGGGCTTGGATGAAAAAATTACTCATTTTTCAAGTATCATCGGTTTGGCTGATTGGGATCAAAAGGTGATGGCACCGAAAAAAGGCAGAAGTATCTTTGCGAAGGCAACCGGGACCCTAAGGACGGAAATTTTTAAGCTCTCTGTTTCACAGGAAATGGGCGACCTGATTGCTGAATTAACACTTCCGGAAAACTTTGAATTATTAGATGCAGTAACAAAAGCAAAAGTTAGAGAATATAGCGCCTACTATCAAAAATCGAAGAGCATCCCTGCAGACCTTTTTCAGGAATATAGTATTCTAACGGCACAGGCAAATGATGCCTGGGAGGAGGCAAGGGAAAATAATGATTTTGCCTGCTTCCTTCCTTATTTAGAAAAAATTGTGGACTACAAACGAAAATTTGCTGAAATTTATGGATATGTTGACCACCCATACGATGCACTATTGGATGAATTTGAACCTGGATTAACTGTTAAAAGACTGGACCCGCTCTTTGCTAAGTTAAGAGACTCTAGTGTGAAACTATTAGAGCGCATTCAAAAACAGGGAACGAAGACACAGGCTGAAATTTTTGATCAATCATTTGCAATTGAACAACAAAAAGAATGTAATCGCTTTATCTTGCCTATTATTGGTTTTGATCTCGAGGCTGGCAGATTGGATGAAACCGTTCATCCCTTCGCCCAAACCGTTAATACTGGAGATGTTAGGTTAACCACTCGTTATTTAGAAAGAAACGTAAGGTCTGCATTATTCGGAACCATTCATGAAGCGGGTCATGGAATATATGAGCAGCATATCAATCCTGAATTTGAGGAATCTGTCCTCCAAAGCGGGGCATCTTTCGGAATCCATGAATCACAATCGAGGTTTTTGGAAAATATGGTCGGCCGCAGTAAAGAATTCTGGAAATTTTTCTATCCTAAACTGCAGGAGTATTTTCCAAAGCAGCTTGAATCTTTTTCAGTGGATGAATTTTATCGTGCCGTTAATACGGTTCAACCATCCTTTATTCGTGTAGAAGCGGATGAATTAACCTATAATCTGCATATCATGCTTCGTTATGAAATCGAAAAGGCATTAGTAAGCGGTGAGATCGAAGCGAAGGACCTGCCAACTGTCTGGAACCAGAAAATGCAGGATTATCTTGGAGTAACCCCGAGTACCGATTCAGAAGGCGTCCTTCAAGATGTCCATTGGTCATTCGGCGGGATTGGATATTTCCCTTCGTACGCATTAGGGAATCTCTATGCAGCTCAAATACTGCGTACGATTCAAAAAGACATCCCTGACTTTTACAGCCATATCGAAAATGGCCGGTTTGATCTAATTCAAGAATGGCTAAAGGAAAATATTCATCAGTATGGTAAGCTTTACACACCCAATGAGTTAATCGTAAAGGTCACCGGTGAGGAATTAAACGCGGAATACCTTGTTGAATATCTTGAGAAAAAGTACACTGAGGTATATGGATTATAATCTAAAATAGGGTAACATTAGTAAACATTCATTCTCACATTGACATTTGACCATGATTATAATATATTAATAGTAATTAAATATTTCCTTTTAAAGGGGAGTAGCTGCTACAATAAAGTCGTCATTTCGAGAATTCATTTCTCCGGCTTTATTGGCAACATTTACGTTGTTAGCAAGACCTTTACTTTACTGTAAAGGTCTTTTTGTGTATTTTTAGGCCTTTACTGTAATCAGTAAAGGCCTATTTTTATGGCGTAAGGGAGTATTTTTGAAAAAAACAAGTTTTAAAGGAGGAAATATTTATGGACTTAGCTCTTTTACTGGAATACGGATGGGTGTTACTGATCTTGGTAGCGTTAGAGGGCCTATTGGCTGCAGATAACGCATTAGTACTGGCAATTATGGTAAAACAACTACCTGAGGAAAAACGTAAAAAGGCATTGTTTTATGGGTTAGCAGGAGCCTTTGTGTTCCGGTTTGCTTCTTTGTTTGTGATTTCATTTTTGGTTGATGTATGGCAGGTTCAAGCCATTGGTGCTCTTTATTTGCTGTTTATGGCCGGCAATCATATATTCCGAAAGGTGGTTAAAGGAAAGGCAGAAGAAAAAGAGGAGAGGGAAGGATCAAAGACTAGCAGCTTTTGGTTAACAGTTTTGAAAGTGGAAGTGGCTGATATTGCTTTTGCCGTTGATTCAATACTTGCTGCTGTTGCAATGGCAGTAGCACTGCCAGAAACACCGCTTCCCAATATCGGTGGACTAGATGGTGGTAAATTCTTAGTTATTTTTGCTGGTGGGATTATTGGCCTTATAATTATGCGCTTTGCTGCCAATCAGTTTGTAAAGCTTTTAGAAAAACGACCAGGTCTAGAAATTGCTGCATTTACAATTGTGGGTTGGGTTGGAGTTAAGCTCGCGGTTTACACGTTATCTCATCCGGCATTAGCTATTCTTAATGAGAAATTTGCCCATTCAACGGGATGGAAAATAACTTTTTATGTTGTTTTGGTAGGTATTGCTGTAGCAGGCTGGTTTTTCTCCAAAGACAAAAGCGCCGAACCGATGAGAGAAGAGACAAAAACCTTATAATTATTTTTGCCTCAAATGAAAGGCAGACTTAAAAAATCTGCCTTTTTAATAAACATCCATTTAGGTTCGAACTTTTATGACATACTAGTTTAGGTACAGTGATATTAAAGTAGTAGTAGTGACACCCAGAGTATTCTATAATGAATGGTGAATGACATTGGACTGCAACGGCTATCAAGTTTTTTCCATATTACCAAGAAAAAAGCTATAATAAGGTAAAACACCGTGAAAAAAGGATTGCGTAATTATTTTATAGTATGGAGTGATACATATCATCAGAAACAGTATTCCTAATTTATTTACGATTTCAAATTTATTTTTTGGATATTTATCCATTATGTATTCCGCCCAAGGTGATTACAAAAATGCAGCCATTTTAATTTTAATTGGGATGATGCTCGATAGCATGGATGGTCGAATCGCTAGAATGTTACGGGTGGATAGTGAATTAGGGAAAGAATTAGACTCTCTTGCAGATGTAGTTACCTTTGGGGTTGCTCCTGCGATGATGGCCTATTATTCCTATTTCTCTGAGTTTGGGGTAGCTGGAATGGCCATTTCCGGTCTTTTTCCATTATTCGGTGCCTACCGGTTAGCAAGGTTTAATATTAATGCTGTTAAATCATCGAATTCGTATTTTACCGGTGTCCCAATCACTGCTGGTGGCGGCTTATTAACAATGCTGACCTTATTCCAGGGGAAAATGCCTGAAATTATCCTTCCGATTGCCTTTTTTGTCATTTGTTACTTAATGGTTAGTACTGTAAAAATTCCAAGTTTAAAAGACGTTCCTCTACCGAAATATGGAATTATCGTCACGCTGTTTCTAGGGTATGCGATTTACATCGTCTTTAAAAAAGAGCAGCATCGCTTTCCATATTTCATTTATGTCGCTATTCCATTATACATAGCGTTTATTAGTTACCAATTGGTAAAGATAAAAAGAAAAAGTAATAATATACCAAAAAAAAAATGAAATGCTACTGGCAAAGCGATTATATTGTCTAATTGAGAACAATAGTGGGATAATACTATTGAATACATAGATAGAGGAGAGCAAAAAATGAAGGTAAAAGTTAATCGAAATGCAGCAAAAGCATTGAAAAAGATGATGGAACAAGAAGAGGCACAAGGGAAACTGTTCCGAGTGTATGTTACAAGTATCCATGGCGACCATGCCCATTACGATCTAATGCTTGACACGCCAACAGAAAACGATGTCGTGGTGACAAGCGACAAAGAAATTGATTTTATTCTTGATAAAAACGACCCAACCTTAAATAGTATCTGGATTCAATATTTCCAATTACCGAAAGAAGAATGGCTAATTACCAACCCTACTATGGGTGTCCATCATCATCACTAATAACAAAAAGCGCTTGTGGATTCTCCACAGGCGTTTTATTTTTGTAAAGGTTAATAACCATTTTTTCGAGGAAATGATATATGAAGTAGGCCATTATAAAGTTGTGTTTGCATTAAATGAGCCTGTGTTGGTTCTGGAAGTTCAATAATTCGTTCAAAGTCACCATATATTCGCTCTCTTTGCATTTCCATTTCTACTGGTAGAACAGGCTTAATTCTGCCATTAACTTTTAACTGTGAATTGGTAATTAAGTTAAGTGACAGATCTTCTTGATTGACTCCTGGTATTTCAAAAATAATTAAATAATAATTTTCATTTTTATATATATCGAATTTTGGATTGCATACCGCTTCTCTAAAAAACTCATCAGGATGTTTTTGCTTGAGGACGCTAGACCAAAAATTACTCTCTCGATACTCATTTGTAATTTCCAGCCATTTTCTCATTTTTTCAATATCCATCTTACTGCTCCTTTAAAGTTGATTGGCGATAGGCATAGATGGGTTAGCTATTTGATCCTGATCACTTACATCGGGATCTATATTTCCTGAATTCATAAGAGAAGAAGCAGGTGAAAAATCACCTAAAGAAAAATTTGCCCCAACAAATTTACTATTAGCGGTATGGCTGTTATGCACAGTAGGACCGATATCAACATTCCCGTTTTGCGTAGCTCCATTAATCTTGAAATTTAAAATATTTATTTGAAATGGCATATCATTTTACTCCTATAAATTTAGATTAGTGGTACAGTTGGAATTGGTGTATTTATATTCGTAGCATCTGTAGTGCCAATTGAGGTTTGATCATTTACGTCAGGATCATTTAATAGGTTCTCCATCATTGCTTCAGTAGGTGAAGTATCTCCATAGGAAGCATTAATTCCTTGTAATTTACTATTGGAAGTGGGACTATTATGAGATGCTTCCCCAATAGTTATCGAACCATTACCCGAAATACTGTTGATTTTTAAATAATATAAATTGATAACAACCGATGGCATCTTTAAACACCTTTCTATTCTTGGCTTATGGGTACTATATGCGTTCGAATGCCTATTTGTGTTAATCTAATTAAGGAAAAAGTAAGTAAGGAGGATTTTTTTCATATGGATAATTTTATCAATGATGTTGACATCAAATTAGTCGCACTGGATATGGATGGGACACTGTTAAATAATAAAGGTCAGATATCTGAAGCTAATCGTCAAGCAATTCAAGCTGCAAAAGATCAAGGTGTTTTTGTGGTTCTTAGTACGGGACGTTCAATAACTACAAGTCGGGAGCATGCTGACTCATTAGAGCTTAATTCTTATTTGGTTACGGTCAACGGTAGTGAAATTTGGGATGAGAAACGAGAATTAGTGGAGCGGAATTTAGTGAAATCTGACCTTGTCGAGTGGATGTGGGGGTTAACGCAGCAGCATAACACAAAATTTTGGGCGATTAGCACTGTCAGAAATTGGCATAATGAAATGCCGGAAGATCTACATACATTTGAATGGATGAAGTTTGGCTTTAACATTGATGATGATGCAACAAGAGCATTAATTCTGAATGAATTACAGGCAAAGGGTGAATTTGAATTAAGTAATTCGACCTTAAAGAACATTGAAGTTAATCCGGCAGGAATTAATAAAGCGAAGGGACTTGGGATTGTTTGTTCACGACTGGGCTTGGATATGAAAAATGTAATGGCGGTAGGCGACAGTCTGAATGATTTGGCGATGATCAAAGCAGCCGGTTTAGGGGTAGCAATGGGAAATGCGCAGGATACAGTGAAGGAATCCGCAGACTGGGTAACAGCAAGTAATGAAGAAGATGGAGTAGCACAAGCAATCCGGAAATGGATACTTTTTAAATAAAATATTTACGAAAAAGGGTTTTTTTGAGAGTTAGAATGGTATATGCATCCTGGAATTGGGTAAAAATAATTGGGCAAGTCAATTTGCAATTTACATGTAATTGTTACATGCTAGGAGGCTACAAAGATGGAAACAGGTAAAGTAAAATGGTTTAACGGTGAAAAAGGTTTTGGCTTCATTGAGCGCGAGGGTGGAGAAGATGTATTTGTACACTTCTCAGCTATTCAGGGTGAAGGATACAAAACATTAGATGAAGGTCAAGAGGTTACGTTTGAAATTGAAAGTGGTCAACGTGGACCACAAGCGGTAAACGTCCGTAAAGCATAATGACCCACCGATAAAACAGACCCAAGCATTTGGGTCTGTTTTTTTATCGGCATTAAATTATTCATTGTACCTGCTAAAGGGCCTGTTGATTTCCGCTCCAGGCACTCGCTTTCCGCGGGGAGGTCCGGGAGCCTCCTCGGCGCCTTTGGCGCCTGCGGGGTCTCCCGTGACCTCTCAATCCCGCAGGAGTCGAGTGCCCTCCGCTCCAATCATCAGGGAGGAAAACAACCTAAATCATTGCAACATACTTTTCCTAGCTTTGCAAATTGTGTTGCAATCTTTTATATTTTGGCAGGTTGCAGAAATAACCGTTTCTTATCGATCACGTCAATGATTTTATAACCGGAACAGGCTTTATAAACCCCTCTTACTGATCTCGATGCTTTTGGCTTAAACATTGACATCACCGCTTATTTTTTTTATAAGTTGAGTGTCTTAAATGAATATTACCCTCTGATGATTGGCGCGGAAGGCACGAAGACTCCTGCGGGAGTACGGGGCAGGGGAGACCCCGCAGAAGCGAAGCGACGAGGAGGCTCCCCGGCACGCCCGCGGAAAGCGAAGTGCCTGGAGTGCCAATCAACAGACATGTTCGAAGCCAATATATTAATAATTTGTTAATGTTCTTATATTTAATAAAAGGCCTGTCGAAAGTTTTTCGACAGCTGAAAAACCCTCTACAATTCATTGTAGAAGGTGGGTTTTAACTATTTATTTCCTTTACTCTGCCAACTTGTCCATCTGTGAGTCTTACCTTGATGCCATGTGGATGGAAACTGGACTTGGTTAATATATCTTTGACAGTACCCACTGTTAATTTACCGCTTCTTTGGTCAGCTTTTAGGACAATTTTGACCAGTGCACCCGGAACAATATCGACTCGATTTTGACCGCTAGACACCCATTTTTCTCCGTGAGTTACTAACTTTTTTCGTCTGCTGACTTTGCAGTTTCTTCGTTGCCTGTGAGCTATTTGTGCCTAAATTTCCTCCGGCCGTTTTGTTTTTCTTGTTTGCTAACTGCAGCTTCATTGCTTCCTGCAGACTAATTTTCTTCTTTGGTTCTTCCTGTGGATTGGTTTGGTTAGAATCACTCATAAAAAATCCTCCTATTAAAGCGTTAACTACATTATAAGCTATTTTCGTCCAAATAAAAATTTTTTGGACGTTATTTCTCATTTTTGGACAAACATCCTTTGGAAGATAAACCAGTTTACCAAACGGAAGACTTATTTAATGCACATATTTTATTTATTCATCGGGTTTTAACTTCCAATTATCTGGAAAAAATACCAATATAATATTTTAAGGAGTTTGCTCGTGAATCTGAATGCAATTTATGGGGCTATATTTATTTTTTCAGCAATAAAATGGGGGGATTGGAAAAATTGGAATGCCTACTATCCAACCTTTCTCTTCTTAATGGTTGGTGATTTGGTTTATCAATTTTTATTTTATAAGCATAGTATGTGGGAGTATGTACCTTTAGGAAGTGATAAAGGCTGGGCTAAGCACACCCATATTGCCTTTTTGATTATGTTAATTAAGTATCCTGCAACGATTAGCATTTTCCTCGGTAAAATGCCTAAGATAGCGTGGAAGAAGCTGGTATTTATCCTATTCTGGACACTGCTGTATACCATTAATGAATTTGCTGATTTAAAATTAGGGGGAATCATCCATAAAAATGGCTGGAATTTAGGCTGGTCCGCTTTATTTAGTTTTGTGATGTTTTCTGTTTTAGCTGTTCATTATAAAAAACCACTCTTAGCTTGGATCCTTTCTGCTATCTTTGCTACTTTCTTGTGGAATGTTTTTAACATACCACAAAGTATAATAAAATGACTTCCCGCCAATAACCGATTTTTGTTTTTCTTTTTTGCATTTTTTGAAATAAATTTACTGAATTGGTCGAAATATTTATGCAGGATTTTAAAGGCTCTTTTTAGAATTATATTAGTATGATAATTCGGAGGGGGATTAACTTGAGTATCCAGGTAATTGAAAAAGAAGAGATGAAGGTAGTTGGAATTTCATGGAATGGAACTTATTCACAAATTAATACAATCCCAAATCTTTTTAAAGAAATGATCAGCCGGCTTGAAGAAGTATCCTATCAAACGAAAGAACCTGTTTTAATTGCGCCTTTTCATAGCAGAGAGACAGAACTCACTTATTATGTAACAGCACCAGTTGAAAAAATAGAAGAAATCCCTGAAGGAATGGTCGGCTTTACGATTCCAAGTAAAAATTATGTTTTCGCGACGCATAGAGGAAGTCAAGAGGAAGTCGAAAATACATATAAAAAAATATATTCCTGGATGGGGGAATATGGCTATGAACAGGATCACAATGCCTTAAGCATTGAGGTCTATAAAGAAGAATATGACCATCTAAATGCAAAAGGAGAGCTTTACTTTGATATTTATCTTCCTGTAAAAACGTATAAACAATAAAAAATTTTTTTGTGAAGATAAAAGATAAAACATAGTAATGATTTCCTGTTTGGGTAAAATATAAGAGTAAATCCTTTACTGTTTGAAATAGTTGTACTATCATAATATATATTCGAATAATTTCCTTCGGGGTCAGGTGAAATTCCTAACCGGCGGTGATGAAGCTATGCTTCTTAGTCCGTGACCCGGTTAACATTTTTTGTTAAACGGTGGATCTGGTGAAACTCCAGGGCCGACAGTTAAAGTCTGGATGGGAGAAGGAAAAGACAGGATTAACCGTAGGCTGAAGTTTGCCTATTTTTAACCCTTTATTTTCTATTGCCTTTTTCAGGACCCTGATGACTTATGTCTTCAGGGTCCTTCTTATTTTTAGAGTAAGAATCATCTGGATTGATAGTTAGGAGAAGGAGCGATATGTTTACTGGGATTATTGAAGAAATTGGCGTCGTCGCAAACATCCAGCGGACGGGCGAGTCGTTCGTGTTAACGATTGAAGCAAAAAAAATACTTAATGATGTCCACCTTGGCGACAGTATTGCAGTCAACGGGGTTTGTCTTACGGTCACATCCTATACGGGTAGGCTGTTTACGGTAGATGTTATGCCTGAGACAGTCAGGGCTAGCAGTTTAAACATGGTAAAACGGGGTTCGAAGGTTAACCTTGAGCGGGCGATGGCAGCAGGTGGAAGGTTTGGTGGACATTTCGTCTCAGGACATATTGATGGGACTGGCGTAATTAAAAGTAAACAATCACTTGAAAACGCCATTTACTATGAGATTGAGGCTGACCAGGAATTATTAAGATATGTCATCTTAAGAGGTTCTATCGCGGTGGATGGGACTAGCTTAACCGTTTTTAAGGTATTGGAAAACAGTTTTACCTTATCAATTATTCCGCATACCTTGTCAGAATCGATTTTAGGACTGAAGGGTTCAGGGGATATTGTGAATCTAGAATGCGATATGATTGGTAAATACGTGGGTCATTTTATTCATAACCTATCAAACCAACCTCCGCAAAAAAGTAGCAAGGGGATAACCGCCAATTTTTTAGAAGATAATGGATTTTTATAAATTGATTAATGGAAAGAAGAGATGGGAAATGTTTAATACGATTGACGAAGCTCTTACTGATTTAAAAGAAGGAAAGGTAATTATTGTTTGTGATGATGAGAATAGAGAAAATGAAGGTGATTTTATTTCTCTAGCTGAAAAAGCAAAGCCCGAGGTTATAAACCTAATGGCCACTCACGGAAGAGGGCTAATCTGTGTTCCTATTGATGAGGAACTTGCTCAGAAGTTAGACTTAAACCCAATGGTTACCGAGAACACCGATCGAAATCGAACGGCTTTTACTGTGAGTATTGACCATAAGTTCTCTACGACAGGGATTTCTGCGTTTGAACGATCGGCGACGGTATTGAGTATGGTTGACCCAGAATCAAAAGCAGCTGATTTTTTAAGACCAGGGCATATTTTCCCACTGATTGCTAAAAAAGGCGGAGTCCTGAGTAGAAATGGGCATACAGAAGCAGCTGTGGATCTTGCTCTACTTTGCGGCTCCAAGCCAGCAGGGGTAATTTGTGAAATCATGAATGAAGACGGAACGATGGCCCGCGTCCCACAATTGCGAATTATTGCAGATAAGCTAAATGTTAAAATGATTACGATTAAGGACCTAATTGAATACCGAATGAATAAGGAACAGTTGGTCAAACGAGAGGTTTAAATAACCTCTTGAAAAAATACTTAACTAAACTATTTTTGGAGGAATACACATGGGTAATATTTTTGAAGGAAATTTAGTTGGCTCCGGATTAAAAATCGGAATTGTTGTTGGACGATTTAATGAATTCATTACAAGTAAATTATTAAGCGGTGCACAGGATTCACTTAAAAGACATGGAGTCAGCGAAACAGACGTGGATGTTGCCTGGGTTCCAGGTGTATTTGAGATATCATTAATCGCTCAAAAAATGGCGAATAGTAAAAAATATGATGCAGTGATCACACTTGGAACAGTGATTCGCGGCTCGACTCCTCATTTTGACTATGTATGTAATGAAGTGGCGAAAGGAGTTTCCGCTATCAATTTAAGCAGTGGAATTCCGGTTATTTTTGGAGTGTTAACAACGGAATCTATTGAACAGGCAATCGAGCGTGCCGGAACAAAAGCAGGTAATAAAGGCTGGGATGCAGCATCGGCTGCAATTGAAATGGCAAATTTATGTAGAAGCTTTGAATAATTAAATTATTTCAAAAAAGCATATACAAATCATTCTATCTTTTCTATAATGAGTTTAACAAAAAATATATTTTTAAATTAGGTGCTAAAATCTTATCGAAAGATTTTAAGCTTAAAAGGGAAGTTTGGTATAAGCCAACGCGGTCCCGCCACTGTAAATGGGAGCAACCTATATTGTGTCACTGTCGAAGACGATGGGAAGGCATAGGAAGCGATGATCATGAGCCAGGAAACCTGCCTAATTCTTGTGCGCCAATAAACCTACGAGGATAGGAAGGTGTTGAAGGCTAGACTCCTTTTACTTTTTTTAGTAACCTGAATCTAATCATACCAACATCTCCATGTCATTTGTGGAGATGTTTTTTGTTGTTATCCGAGCTATTGGGTTTAGCACAAGAACTAATTTTTTGTTACATACGTTGTGTTATTACACAGAAAGCAGGGAGAAAAATGAAGAAGTTGTATTCATTGCTGTTAGTAGTATTATTGACAGTAGGAGTTTTGGCAGGCTGTGCTGAAAAGAAAGATCAGGTAAATGAAGAGAATAAAACTAGTGTTGAAAAGAAAACAGCTGAAATAACATATCCACTCACACTTACAGATGCAACCAAAACCAAAGTTACGATCGAAAAAAAACCTGAAAAGATTGTTTCACTTATTCCAAGTAATACAGAAATTGTTTTTGCCCTAGGTCTAGACAAAGAAGTGGTCGGGGTAACCGATTTTGATAACTATCCAGAAGCTGCCACGAAAAAAGAGAAAATTGGCGGGCAAGAAATAAATGTAGAAAAGATCATTTCCTTAAAACCGGATTTAGTTTTAGCACATGCCTCTTGGGCTTCTAATGCTAAAGCAGGGCTTCAGCAGTTGAAAGATGCGGGTATTGTAGTATTTGTCGTTAATGATGCCCAAAACTTTGACCAAGTCTTTGATTCGATAGATATGATTGGGAAAGCTACCGGTGAAACGGTTAAAGCAAATGAGATTATCTCCGGGATGAAAGAAAAATTAGAAGGTATTAAAGCAAAGGCTAGCGCGATAAAAGAAAAGAAAAAGGTATTAGTTGAGGTTTCACCCGCTCCAGAAATTTATACATCGGGAAAGAATACGTTTATGGATCAAATGCTTCGTTTGATTAATGCGGAAAACATCGCAAATGATCAAGAAGGCTGGATTAAAATTGACCAAGAAGCAATGATTAAACGCAATCCAGATGTTATTGTCACAACTTATGGATACTATGTCAAGAACCCGGTTGATCAAGTATTAACTAGAAAAGGCTGGGAAACGGTCAACGCGGTAAAAAATAAGCATGTTGTCGATGTCGATTCGGACCGTGTGACACGTACAGGCCCAAGGATCGTTGAAGGAGTAGAAGATCTTGCGAAGGCTGTCTATCCTGACATTTTTAAATAACAAGTATTTAGCCTATTGTCTAGCGGGAACTTTTCTTGTTATTTCTATATTATTAGGGATTTCAATTGGAACAGTTTCGGTTCCAATCATAACGATTATAAAGATTATTGGTGCAAAAGTTTTTGGGTTAAGTATACTGGAGACAATCGACCCAATGTATTCAAGTATTGTCCTAAACATACGCTTACCTAGAGTGATTTTATCAGGTCTTGTCGGTGCTTCCCTTGCTATTGCAGGGGCAGCCTTTCAAGGACTGCTTCGAAATCCGTTAGCAGATCCTTATACATTAGGAGTATCCTCTGGGGCATCTGTAGGTGCGGTTTTGACACTGTTTTTCCAGCTGTCAATCCCATTTGTAGGTTCCTTTACCTTGCCATTATTAAGTATCCTATTTTCATTCTTAACCATCTTTCTAGTTCTTACCTTCGCTAGTAAAATCGAACGCTCGATGCGAGTGGAAACGATTATTTTAACGGGTATCATTTTTAGTTCCTTTTTAGGAGCCATTATTTCACTGATGATCGCATTGACCGGAGATGAACTCCGCCAAATTATTGGCTGGCTGCTAGGGAGCGTATCGATGAGAGGCTGGGAATACATAAAGATCATTTTGCCATTTTTTATCATTGGATCAGGACTGCTAATCTTTAATGCCAAGGAACTAAATGCCATGTCATTTGGTGAAGAACGAGCACAGCATTTAGGGGTCAACGTACAAAAGAGAAAGCTCATAATCTTAACAGCGGGCTCAATATTAACCGGGGCAGCGGTTGCGGTGTCAGGCACCATCGGTTTTGTCGGGTTAGTGATCCCCCATCTATCCAGATTATTATGGGGCCCGGACCATCGGCATCTTCTTCCCCTATCCATCATAACGGGGAGCGGTTTTTTAATTTTAGCTGACTTGATATCCAGAACAATTATCTCTCCTACAGAATTACCGATTGGTGTGATTACTGCTTTAATTGGTGCACCTGTATTTGCACTAATTCTGCTACAAAGAAAAAGGATGGAAAGAAGTGGTTAAGGGATGCTCAATGTTCAACGGGTTTCTGGTGGATACTCAAGTGAAGCCGTTCTGAAAGATATTTCCTTTAATGTGGAAAAGGGAGAATTATTTGGGATATTAGGACCAAATGGAAGTGGTAAGACGACTCTTTTGAAAATGCTCAGTGGAATTTTACCGTTCCAAGGAGGGGAGATTGTGATCAATGGAAAACCGCTCAAGGAATATAAGGCTAAGCAGTTGGCTAAAATTATCGCTGTTCTTTCCCAGCATTCATCACAGTCTTTCTCCTACACGGTAAAAGAAACCGTCTCCCTCGGCCGTTATGCCCACCAAAAGGGGTTGTTCCAAACTTGGAGTACCGCCGATGAAGAAGTCGTCCAAAAAGTAATGAAGCAAATTGGCGTATCCAGATTCCAAAATAAAAATATTCAGGAGTTATCAGGCGGGGAAAAACAACGAGTATTTCTCGCGCAAGCCTTAGCCCAAGAACCTGAGATTCTCTTATTAGATGAACCGACAAACCACTTGGATTTATCGTACCAAAAGGAATTATTAGATTTCTTAAAACAATGGACATCAGAAAACGGGTTAACCGTCATCTCGATTTTTCATGATTTAAACCTTGCAGGGCTGTATTGTGACCGGTTGCTCCTCCTTGAAAACGGACGGATTAATATTGATCAGATTCCTAATGAAGTACTTCGGGAAGAACGAATAAGAGACGTGTACCATACAGACATTCAAAAACATCCTCATCCTAAAGTGGCTGCCCCGCAAATGGTCTTACTTCCTAAAATGAATAGCGAAGTTGTCGATTTTAACATAGATGAATCGAGGTTACATGTTTCGGAAGAAATAATCGAGCTAACAACGCCTATTCCATTAAGGACCATGTCATCAGGGGTCATTGGTTCGGGAACGGGGTGGCACCAAACATTTGTCAACCGACATGTTCACAAGGATTACAGCTGTAGTAATCACCGAGCAGAAATGGCCTCATTTTTAAAATCAAAGGGGTTTGAACCGTCGGAAACCGTTGGGATGATGACAGCCGTCGTGCTTGAAGATGTGGTCTATAAACGATTTATAGATGAAGAATTCTCCATCTTTGTTGTGGTAACAGCAGGGGTGGGAAATGCAATTGATGCGTCTAAAGGTGAATTGCATTCATTTGAAATGACACCCGGCACAATTAATACTTGGATCTTTGTGAACGGCGAGCTGACAGAAGAGGCTTTTATCCAAAGCATCATGACCGCAACAGAAGCAAAGGTCAAGGCAATGAATGATCAAATGGTAATCGATGAAGTGACAGGAACGATCGCTTCCGGAACCTCGACCGATAGTATCTTAATTGCTGCTACACAAACCGGTGCGGTTCTGGAATTTGCAGGAACGATTACCCCGTTAGGAAAGCTTATAGGCAAAGCTGTTTATCAGTGCACGACTGAAGCCATTCAAAAATCAAGTATAAGGAAACAAAAATGATTACCTATCACTTAGCCTCAATAACAATTGCCTATCTTATCGATATGTTTATTGGAGATCCACCCAATTGGCCTCATCCGGTTAGATGGATTGGGAAGATGATCACATTTTTTGAAAAACGTTTAAATAAAGGGAAGTCTAAACAATTAAAAGGGGTGGGTATGCTCCTTTTTGTTTTACTCTCTGTTTATATCATTGCGTTGGTTTTAGTAGAAACAGGATATGGAATTCATCCAATTGTCGGGGTCCTAGTAGAAAGTATTATTATTTCTACCACGATTGCCCAAAAGAGCTTAAAGGGAGCGGCTTTAGAGGTCTATCGTCCATTAAGTAAGGGTGGACTTTCTGAAGCGAGGACAAAACTATCCTATATTGTTGGCCGCGATACTGAATCCCTGGATGAAGGTGAAATTGCACGTGGGACGATTGAAACAGTTGCCGAAAATACAAGTGATGGAGTGACTGCCCCGATGTTTTGGGCACTGCTTGGTGGAGCCCCGCTTGCGATGGTTTATCGCGCAGCAAATACATGTGACTCGATGGTAGGCCATATGAATAATAGGTATATAGAGTTTGGCTGGGCGTCTGCAAAATGGGATGATGTCATGAATTGGCTCCCCAGTCGATTAACAGGAATGATTATGCTGCTGGGGCAACGACCTGATAGCATTACATATAAAAAAGCGTGGACGATTTTGTTCCGCGATGCAAAAAAGCATCCGAGCCCAAACAGTGGCTGGGGGAAGCAGCTGTTGCAGCAATTTTAGGAATACAGCTTGGGGGTATCAATTATTACCAAGGGATCGTTTCCAACCGAGCAAAAATGGGTGACCCCATTCAGCCCATCCAGGCTGACCATATCATTCAAGCCAATCATATTCTTAGCAAAACGGTCTTATTATTTTTACTACTTTTATGGATAGGGGGGATACTCCTTGATTTGGCCGTCGCATGGATCGAATCCACAATATTTATATAAAGCGATGGGGTTAGCTCTCCCTAAGCAGTTTATTGATTTTAGCGCAAACATTAATCCACTGGGTCCACCACCTGTTTTGAAAGAAAAGTGGCTGGATTTTTTTCGCGAAATTAATGTTTATCCAGATCCGTTTGCCACAAAGCTGAGGGACATAATTTCAAAATCAGAACAGGTACCGTATGAATCCATTTTAATCGGCAATGGCGGGGCAGAGCTAATTACCCTGCTTGCTCGAATGCTTGCCGGCAAAAAAGTCGTCATCGTGGAACCAACATTTTCTGAATACGAGGAAGCATGTCGGGCAAACAGCTGTGAAATTGTCTACCATCAATTAGTAGAGCCTAATTTTGAATTGAACACGGCTGATTTACACTTGAGTCTTTTGGATGCGGATGCTTTGTTTTTGTGCAACCCTAACAATCCAACAGGCATCCAATATTCTGCGACAACAATTATCTCGATTGTAGAGGAATGTGAAAAGCGAAACTGCTTAGTCATTTTGGATGAAGCATTTTTCGATTTTTTAATAGAATATGAATCAATAGTTCCATACATAAACAAATTTTCAAATTTGATTATCATTCGTTCGCTAACCAAGATGTTCGCAATCCCAGGAATACGTTTGGGATATTTAGTTGCTCCACCTGCGCTTGTTTCAGATCTTAGCAAATGGCAATCACACTGGAATGTCAATACGATTGCGCTGCTGGCAGGGGAACTTTGTCTGCAATCTGGATCTTTTATGAAAGAAACACAAGAATATATTTGTCATGAGCGAAAAAGGCTTTTTTCCTTTTTAATAAAGCATGAATTTGTAGTTTCGTCTTCTAGTGTTAATTTCTACCTATTACAGGATCCGCAATTACAGGATCAATTCTCATTATTTGAGTTTCTTCTTCATCAAGGCATCATTGCACGGCATACCTTTAATTTCCCTGGCTTAGAGGGAAGATGGCTGCGTTTTGCTATAAAGGGTCATGATGACAATAATCAACTAATGGAGGTGTTAGCGCGATGGAGGCACCATCATTCATCTTCATCACAGGGGGAGTAAGAAGCGGGAAAAGCAGTTTTGCGGAGAGGAAATCAATCGAAATTGCAAATGAAACTGGAGGCCGACTTAACTATTTGGCAACGGGTGTTGCTACGGATCCAGAAATGAAGGAACGAATTGAAAAACACCAACATGATCGATTATCAGGGGCTTATCCTTGGAAAACCTATGAATGGTCTGTACAAATTGGTAAAGTAGCTGATGAGTTTAATGCCAAAGATGTCGTTTTACTAGATTGTGTCACCACACTATTAAATAATGAATTGTTTTCTTGTGAGCAAAAGTGGGGGGAACGGTTTTTAGAAACCGTCAAGGATAATATAATCACGGGCATTTCTTCCATAAAAAATTGTGCCGGGACCTTGATTGTTGTCAGTAATGAAGTTTTAAACGAACCTTTACCTAACAATGAAATGGTGTTCACCTATGGACGCTTGCTAGGACAAATTCATCAGGATTTGGTCAAGGAAGCAGACCAAGTGTTTTTAGTGGAAGCTGGAATTCCAATCGGAATGAAGGGAGTTCTACGATGAAGGGAATCATGATTCAAGGTACAGCTTCAGATGTGGGGAAAAGTCTGATCGTCACCGCGATGTGTCGAATCTTTGCCAATGAGGGAGTCAGAGTTACCCCGTTTAAATCGCAGAACATGTCCAATAATTCTTACGTGACAAGAGATGGAAAAGAAATCGGCAGAGCGCAAGGAATTCAAGCGGAGGCAGCTCGAGTGGAGCCTTCTGTTTGGATGAATCCGATACTATTGAAGCCGCGGTCAGATCAGCACGCAGAAATTGTTTATCTGGGAAAAGCACTTGAAACCCTTTCAGGGCGTGGGTATCGAGATCACTTCTATGAACAAGGGTTAGCAGTAATTCAGCAATCACTCCATCACCTTGCCGAAGAATTTGATGTCGTCGTGGTTGAAGGGGCAGGCAGTCCGGTTGAAATCAATTTAAAGGACCGCGAAATAGTCAATATGAAGGTTGCTGAACTAGCAAATGTTCCTGTTGTCCTTGTCGCTGATATCGATCGCGGTGGAGTGTTTGCCAGTATTGTTGGTACGCTTGATCTCTTGGAATCGAATGAACGGGAAAGAGTGGTCGGTGTAATTATCAATAAATTTCGCGGCGATATCACCTTATTTGAAGATGGGGTTCAATGGCTCGAAGAGAAGACCGGTGTCCCTGTATTAGGTATTTTGCCATATGTGGAAAATCATATGATCGATGGGGAGGATTCCTTGTCGATTCGGACCCAATTTTCAAAACGCACTAACGGAGTTCTTGATATTGCCGTTATTCATCTGCCGTTTATCTCAAATTACAGTGATTTGGAGCCATTCTTATATGAAGAAGATGTGACGCTCCGCTGGGTCCATAATAAGAGTGAATTTGGCCAACCCGATGCGATCATTATTCCAGGGACTAAAAGTACAAGCAATGACATGACCCATTTAAGAGAAAATCAGTTAGATATACTCGTCCAAAACCATATTGCAAATGGCGGTTATGTTGTTGGAATCTGTGGGGGCTATCAAATCCTTGGTGAGGAAATGATGGATAAAGAAGGTTCTGACACTGGAATACCGATCCACAAGGTAAGGGGGTTAGGGGTTATCCCCGCAACAACCACTTTTTATAAAGAAAAAGAAACAAATCAAGTTATTGCCATGTATCACCATGCTACTGGATTGCGATCCAATCATCCCTTAGAAGGCTATGAGATCCATTTAGGTAAAACAATCTTTTCAAAAGAAGTTTGTCCATTTTTAACATTAGCGAATGGGTTGGAAGATGGCTATTTCGGACATGACGGTCAAATTATTGGAACATATCTTCACCATCTTTTTCATAATGATGAGTGGAGAAATCAATGGTTAAATATGATTCGGAAAAAGAAGGGACTGCCGTCCGAACAAATTCGATCGATTAGCGAGTATAAAGACAAACGCTATGATTTGATCGCTGCAGAAATGAAAAGTCATCTAAAATGGGACCTGATTAAACAAATTATCAATCAATGGGGTTCAAAAGGATGAAGTTCTTAATAGGTTTTTTAATAGATATTCAATTTTTCACGGCAATCCCTATCAGATTAGAATTGCCAATGGATAAAGAACATCTTAAAAAGGCAGTGCAAGCCTTTCCGTTAGTAGGTTTAATGCAAGGAATCATTTATGCAGCTGTATTGTACCTGTGCCTTGAATTTACTCCTTTTTCTCATCTTGCTGCAGCTTTCTTGCTGTGGCTGGCAACGATTCTCTTAACGGGAGGAATTCATCTAGATGGCTGGATGGATGCCAGTGATGCTTATTTTTCTTATCAAGACCAGGGGAAAAGACTTGATATCATGAAGGATCCGAGAACAGGAGCATTCGGTGTTTTATCTATTTTAGTTTTATTAAGTTCTCGGTTTCTATTTATTTATGAAAGTACAACGAATGTCGAAAACCTTCAATGGATCATGATTGCAGCAATTCCATTTTTGAGTAAAAGTGTCATGGGAGTGATGCTGTTAACGTTGAAGGCTGCCAAGAATGAGGGGCTTGGTTCATTATTCCAGAATGCGGCGAACCCCCAATCGCTGTGGCCGTATCCGATTTACTTGGTTAGTTTTCTAGGAATCGTTAGTTTATTAATAAAAGAATTCTTCATCATCGCTTTATTGATCTTGGTTGCAACCTGCTGCTTATTCCTTTTTCGTCGTAAAGCTGTCAAATGGTTTGGCGGAATTACGGGGGATGTCTTAGGGGCTGCCGTGGAAGGGACTGAATTACTTCTATGGATGACCGTGTGGTTATTGCATTATTTCGTCATGGTGTAACAGAAGAGAACAAACGAAAAGCTTATCTTGGCTGGAACGACTCACCCTTATGTCCTGAATCAAAAACAATTTTGACTTCCAAGACCTATCAGCACTATTATTCGAGTGATTTACAAAGATGTGTTCGGACGGCGGAAAAGTTATTTCCATCAACAAATCCCCATTTAATAAAAGAATTACGTGAGATGAACTTTGGTAAATGGGAAGGGAAAACGTATGAAGACTTGAAAGGAAACAATCTCTATCGAGAGTGGCTGGGGGATCCTTTTAATCATTTTCCGCCGCAAGGAGAATCATTTCACGAGTTCAGCACAAGGGTTGATTCTGGCTGGTCTAAGATTACCGAAGAAGTGCTAAAGTCAAACCTGCAGAGCTGTGCAGTGATTACGCATGGCGGGGTCATTCGCTATCTTTTGTCTAGGTTTGCACCAAACCAAAAAGAATTTTGGGCTTGGCAGGCAACTCATGATCAAGGTTACGAACTGATATTTGATACAGAATCGCTAAGGAGGGGGAGACGATGCACTTTATTATTGGAGGTGCCTTTAACGGCAAACGGGCATGGGTAAAGAATTACTACAAAGTTTTCGAGCACAATCATTGGATATCAGCTTACGAAACCCAGACAATTCCTAAAGAATTGAATACTTTCGACCAGGATCTGTTGGTCATTGAGGGAGTAGAAATATGGTTGAAAAATTTATCTGCATCAATGGGTGCCGATAAGTGTCGGGTGCTTTGGGCTAATTGTTTAGATAATTGGCTCACTTGGGAAAAGGCAGCACTACAGCGCCAGTTAGTTGTTATTGGAACAGATATCACAAAAGGAATTGTTCCAATCGAAGCAGAAAATAGACTCTGGCGGGATATAACCGGTTGGGCTTATCAAGATACCGCGGCCAAGTCAGAAAAAGTTGACGTCATTTGGTATGGATTAAATCAAACTATAAAGTAAAGGGGAATGGGATCAATGAGAATTTACACAAGAACAGGGGACAAAGGGAAAACAAGCATCATCGGAGGAAGAGTGGACAAAGATGATATTCGTGTGGAAGCGTACGGAACAGTTGACGAGGTCAATTGCTTTGTCGGCCAGGCGTTCCAAGAGCTGGATCAGGAATTATTCATGGATGTGCTAGCTGATCTTGAAAAAATCCAGCATGAATTATTTGATTGTGGCGGTGACCTTGCCAATGTGATGGAGAAGCGCGAATCAAAACTTCACCAAGAATCGATTGATTACCTTGAAAAGAAAATAGATGAATATATTGAAGAAGCACCTGAGTTAGAGAGATTTATTTTGCCGGGAGGAACTAAGCCTTCGGCATCGATTCATATTGCCCGAACAGTAACTAGAAGAGCTGAAAGATTGGTAGTTAAACTAGTAAAGGCTGACCCAAAGACCTCTGAAATTGCACTGATGTACTTAAACCGTCTTTCAGATTATTTCTTTGCACTAGCAAGAGTGATAAACTTCCGATTACATGTAAGCGACGTAGAATATGTGCGTAGTGCGAAGGTGTTTAGGAATGGGAAGCGTAAGGAGGATAAATAGCATGAAGGGGAAAATGGTGAGCGGGCTCGCGATGTTAACGGCATTGTCTGTCGTCGGTGCGATGATAAAGATTCCGGCCATTGTCGGCAGTGTCGCATTGGACGTATTTCCTGCGCTTTTAGCCGCCGTCCTTTTTGGTGCCGGCGCCGGAGCGGTTGTGGGTGCATTTGGACATTTACTATCTGCATATGCTGGTGGATTTCCATTAGGACCGATGCACTTTTTAATTGCTGTCGAAATGGCCGTGCTGGTTTTGATGTTTGGCTGCCTTTATAAAAACAATAAATGGATAGCAAGTACGCTTTTTATTATTGGGAATTCATTAGTAGCCCCCCTCCCATTTATTTTTTTAATGTATACAGGTTTTTATTTGGGGATCGTCCCTTCATTGCTCATCGGTTCAATTATTAATACAACTATTGCATTGATAGTAATACCACGGCTTGCATCCCTTGTCACACATCGACGAATATCAAAGGGAGATGTGAAGCAATGAGAGATATACTAACCATTCCTTTTAATGGGGTGGACTCCCTCATTATTGCCTGTGATAATAGCGGAGGGATCGGGATGAAGGAAGACGATCTTGTTCAGGTCCCCTACGAAACGGTTACTTATTATGCATTTAGAGTTGCCGTTATGGAGTGTATTGCGGCGGGAGGGGAACCCATTTCTGTGTTGCTCCACAACTTTTGCGGAAATGAACCATGGGATGAGCTAGTTAGAGGAATAAAAAAAGGGATGTCCGAACTAAAGTTAGTAGATGTAAGGATATCTGGTAGTACAGAAAGTAACTTTTCACTTCTGCAATCTGCAGTTGGTTTAGTTGTTCTTGGGAAAAAGTCATTGGCGGAGACAATAGAGATAACTTACTCTAAGCAACTAAAATTTGCTGTTGTTGGTATGCCGCTGGTTGGAGATGAAGTGATTGAAAAGTATGATGATGTTGTCCCACTTTCTGTTTTTCAAGAAGTATCCAAAGTAAATGATGTGATGATTTGGCCGGTTGGTTCCAAAGGGATTTTAAATGAAATCAATCAGATGTTTCCTAATCAAGAATTTTCACAAGAAATGATCATTTCAAACGTGGATATTTTAAAATCTGCTGGGCCATCGACATGCTTTTTGACTGTTTTCCGATCAGAACAAGAAGAAACCATACAAAAAGTCACAGGGAGCTTTTATCACTCCCTGCAAATAGAAAAATAGCACCGCATTGGTGCTATTTTTTATTACTGTTGAAATCTTTCAATGAGTGAATTAACGCCCTTGCCAAGCTTATACAAAGCTGAATCAAGACTTTTTTTCCAGCCGGGAGCATTTGCTTTTATGGTTTCCCCGATTTTTTGAGCATTTTCATTTAATTCCTTGCTAATTTTCTTGGCCTGCTCATCGATGCTTATCTTAGAAGTGTCATTACCGGCGAGCTGCTCATTGATAGATACCACTTCAAAGCGTTTTTCGGGAAGATATGAAACAGATTCCTTCATTATTTCCTTAAAAATCGGTACAACATTGGCGGAACTCGAGCTTGGCAGATAATGTTCCCGGTCGGTTTGGTCAAATCCTATCCAGATGGCTCCGACAAGATTAGGTGTATAGCCGACCATCCATTGATCCTTTGTTCCACTAATATCATTATAAGGTAACTGCGTGGATCCCGTTTTCCCTGCAAGCTGCACACCGGGGATTTGCGCCCGCTTACCAGTACCTGATTCGACGACATTTAAAAGCATCGATGTCATCTCATCCGTGATCCCTTTGGACGTTACTTTTGTCGTTTTTGCTTCATGCTCGGCGATGACATTCCCAGTCGGTCCAACTATTTTCGTAATGAAATGGCTGTCTTCCCGCTTGCCTCCATTGGGGAAAGCTGAAAAAGCGTTAGCCATTTGCAGAGGGGAGACCCCCTTACTCATCCCACCAAGTGCGATTGCTAGGTTTTTATCTTCTTTTTCAACAGGGATGCCAAACCTCTTTAATGAATCGATCCCCTTATTTAAGCCGATCTCATTTAACAGCCATACGGCCGGAATATTTAAAGACTTTTCAAGGGCCTTGTACATTTCAACTTTTCCAGAATAGGTTCTTGAGAAATTTTCCGGTTTGTAATTTCCAAAAGTAATTGGTTTATCGTTAAGCTCTGATGAATACTTGTAACCTTCTTCTAGGGCAGGTGTATAAACTGCCAGTGGTTTGATTGTTGACCCTGGCTGTGCCTGTAATTGCGTTGCCCGATTAAAGCCTCGGAATACATGTTCGCCACGTCCGCCCACTAGGGCACTCACTCCTCCGGAAGCAGGATCCATTAAAACAGAGCCGCTCTGAACTAGTTCTCCACCATTACTACGCGGGAACATGTAATCTTCACTATAGACCTTTTCAAGACCAGATTGAAGATTTTGATCCATGGCTGTGTATATTCGATAGCCTCTTGTTAAAATTTCTTCCTGTGTTATGCCATATTTATTAATCGCTTCATTTAAAACCGCATCTACATAATAAGGGTATTTTCGTTCGACAAAGCTTCCACCGCCATCATGGAGGTGAATCTTTTCTTTTTTAGCATTGGAATACTGTGTCTGATTAATCATTCCTAGTTCATTCATTTTTGCTAATACAGTATTTCGTCTTTTCATCGCTAAATCATAATTGTTATAGGGATCAAGGTAATTTGGTGAATGCAGCAATCCAGCAAGCATCGCAGCTTCGCTCACCGTAACATCTTCAATATCTTTATCAAAATATTTTTTAGATGCATTGCTGATTCCCCAGGCACCGCTCCCGAAGTAAACCTGATTGAGGTACATCTGCAAAATCTCATTTTTAGAATAAACCTTTTCAATTTTTACGGCTAAAAATAATTCCTCTGCTTTTCGTTTATAGGTTCGCTCTGGAGATAAGAGGGCATTCTTCGTTAACTGCTGAGTTAACGTACTGCCGCCGCCAGTTATCCGGCCTGCAAACAAGTTACTAAAAAAGGCACGGGCAATCCCTTTGATATCAAAGCCGCCATGTTCATAGAATCGTTCGTCTTCGATGGCTACAACAGCATTTGGGACATATTTTGGTAAGTCCTCAATTTTTATACCTTTCGTCCGATTGGTGGCGACATTACTAGCTATTTTTCCTTTTTTATCATAAATAACCGTCGGCTGACTTAGTCCTTGCTTCAGTGATTCTACATTAGCGCGCATAGCAATCCAGCCAAAATAAAGGATGGTTGCTAGTACAACAACTAGGATGAGTAATAATAATATTTGAGTTAAATGTTTCTTTTTCCAGAAACGAACGATACTTTCCCAAAATGGATGTAATTTCTCCATGTGATCTCCTTACTTTCAAAAAGTAATTTTCAATTCTTTTATTATAATTTTTATTGATTGAAATGGGAAGTTTTGAAGCGAGCTAATAAAGTAAAATTACGAGGCATTTGCGGACAACCATTTCCTCGTCCAAGCATATGTTAATAGAAAGATTGTTTAACATAAAGGAAAGGGATGGGGAAGATGATCAACTGGAAAGTACGATTAAAAAACCGGAACTGGGTGATCGCGTTTATATCTCAAATTATGATTGTGGCTCAAATGGTGTTAGCATGTTTAAATTCCTTTGGACTCATAGATTTTCAACTGACAGATGCGATTCAGAATGGTGTGTTAACGTTTGTGAATGCTGCCTTTGTTTTGTTGTCGATGTTAGGGATCGTACAGGATCCAACCACTAAGGGCTATGGGGATAGTGAACGGGCGCTAACATACAAGGACCCAAACTAATTTTTATTTCTCCAATAGCTCCAAAATTTAAAAAAACTTTGTAATAAGCATAATAAGTATAGAATCCAATATACCTCTTGTGTGAAGACAATTCACCTAAAAATTCCACAATTTAGCAACTTTTTGTTAAAATAAGAATATACAAATTGTTCATTGATGAACAGAGCTTGGTTTTGAATGTACTACCCCGAGGTTTTTCGAATAAGATAAATTTCTGTTTGAAAAGGAGTCCTAAAAATGTGGTATTGGATAACTATTTCTATTTTATTTTTTATCTTATTGTTAGTTGTTGAGGAATTTTTCTATTATTTTTGGAATCGCTATGTTTATGGTCCAAATATAAATAGGAAGAAGCGATGGTGGAGTAGGTTTATATCAGTTGGAGTTATTTTATTCAAGAGGTTGTTTCATAAAAAAGAATTACCGAAAAACAATTCAGATAAGAGCCTCCCATTTTAAGGGGGGCTCTTATCTTGTTTAATTAGAAGGATTCTCTTTTTCCTTTTTCTTTTTTAAATACGCACCAAAGGTATCAACAAAGTAAACCATTATACACAATAAAATAATGATATATTCTGCAGGCTCCATCACCCTAAAAGGATTAATCGCCTTCCAAAAAATTCCCGATATTTGTACACCCATCAAAAGATCCAGTGAAATAATTAGGATTGTACTAGCAATCGCCAGTAAGCAGGTTACAAATAATATTTTCAACCACTTCACACCTTTAGGAATCCTTTTTTCTTATTGTTCGACTTAGTGCTGTTCCTTATTCCGTTTTGAAAATTAATGTGAAAATAAAACCTGCTTCAATGGGATAAAGTGGTATTCATTGGGCAATATATCCAATATTGGAGAAAAGATTTGTAAATTTCATTAAGTGAGGCGGATATTGTGTCGATTTTGTCTAAAATGCTCAAAAATAAACAAAAAAAGAGACAGGACGATAATTACAGGCAAAAACAAGATCCGCAAACACCAGAGGATTTGCCTATTCTAAGAGATTATCAAGAGAATATATCTCATTTAAAAGAGGAAGTTGGCAATAGTACCGATGTTAACGTTCGCGAGTTTAAGATAGGTGCACATAAAGGAGCACTAGTTTATGTTGACGGATTGGCCAATATGATCTCAGTTGCGGACTATATATTAGAAACACTTATGGAAGCAGAGGTACCCGATGAACCCGTTGATATCTTTCAATTCATGCTTGAAAAAACCATGGCATTGGGTAGTGTTAAGACAATTACTAATTGGAATCAGGTTTTTGATACATTGTTTTCAGGTGATACCGTTATTTTTTTACAGGGATTCAATAAAGCAATCAGTGGGGAAACAAAAGGATGGGAAAAGAGAGCGATTTCAGAGCCCTCAACTCAGCTATCGATTCGCGGTCCAAAAGATTCGTTTACAGAAACACTCCGTACGAATACGGCATTAATTCGCCGCCGGATAAAAAGTCCTAATTTACGGGTAGACGCCATGAAGATCGGCACTATTTCTCAAACCGATATCGCCATTATGTATATAAAAGGGATTGCCAATGAAAAAATTGTTGGAGAAGTGAAAGAAAGGCTTGAACGAATCAATATCGACGCCATACAAGGTTCCGGATATATCGAGCAATTAATTGAAGACCAAAGTTGGACAACATTTCCAACAACTTACCATTCAGAACGGCCCGATGTCGTGTCATCACATTTACTAGAAGGGCGGGTAGCTATAGTAGTTGATGGGACTCCGTTTACTGTTACGGTTCCAGCACTTTTTATTCAATTTTTCCAAGCACCGGATGATTATTACTCACGATTTGACATTTCAACCGGGATTCGAATGTTAAGAATTTTATCATTCATAATCGCTGTTATTGGACCGTCTGTTTATATTGCTGCGACCACCTTCCATCAAGAGATGATCCCGACGACCATGGCAATCGCTATTGCTGCTCAACGTGAAAATGTTCCTTTTCCGGCTTTTGTGGAGGCATTAATCATGGAAGTCACCTTTGAAATTTTAAGGGAAGCGGGTCTTAGGCTTCCTAGGGCAGTTGGTCAAGCCGTGTCGATTGTGGGTGCTCTCGTAATTGGTCAGGCAGCAGTACAGGCCGGGTTAGTCTCGCCAGTCATGGTTATCGTTGTTTCTATTACTGCCATTGCCAATTTTTCTACCCCCGTTTTCGCTATGGCGATTGCGGCAAGATTAATTCGCTTTGTCCTAATGGGCTTAGCCACCATGTTGGGCTTTTATGGAATTATGTTAGGGCTTATGTTCATGACCATTCATTTATGTTCGCTTCGTTCATTTGGAATTCCATACATGATGCCGTTAGCTCCTTTCAACATTCGTAATCAACAAGACGCCTTTGTTCGTTTTCCCGTTTGGGCAATGAAAAATAGACCGATGTTCATTAGTAAGGGCAATATGAAGCGGTCAGGGGATAATCAAAAGCCAGGTCCGCCAAAGCAAACGGAAAATCCCTCTCAAAATGGTGAAGAGTAATGAAAAAATTGGTAAAGGTTATTTTGGTAATGGGATTATCAGTGCCAATCCTAACTGCATGCTGGAATCAGAAGGAGCTCACTGATTTAGCGTTTGTGATGGCACTCGGTATTGATAAGGGAGAGGACGATTTGTACCATGTTTCCTTTCAACTCGTTAATCCCGGGAACGTTTCAGCAGGGCAAGGTGGAGGAGGTCAGGGGCTGCCGATTGCAGTTTATAAAAGCACAGGTAGAACGATGACCGAGGCAGCAAGAAATGCCACCAAAGAAGTCTCACGCCGTTTATACTATGCACACACCAATGTAGTCGTAGTTAGTGAGGAATTGGCGAAAGATAGAACGCAATTTCTCAATCTATTGGATTCCTTTGCAAGGGATCCGGAATTTAGAACTACCACAGAGATTTTAGTAGCTAGAGATGCTTCCGCAGAAGAAATAGTGACTACTTTGACGATTCTTGACAAACTACCTGTAAGCAAAATTACCAAAGAAATCAAATCTACTGAGGCAATGAAGGGGGAAAATTTTAGTATAAGTATTGATGATCTGATTGATGGAATTGTCGGAAGCGGAAAAGAACCAGTTCTAAATGGCTACCAATTGATTGGAATGAAAGAAGAAGCCAACAAAGCAGAAAATTTGCAAAAAACGACGACCGATGCCTTCCTCACAGCTGATGGCTTGGCAGTCATTAAAGATGGGGCATTAATTGATTGGATTGAGAGTAAAAAGTCTCGCGGGGTCCTATGGGTCTTAGATAAAGCGAAGAGTACCGATATTACGCTTAAATGGAAGGGGAAGAAAAATGCCCTTAGTATTGTCCCCATTCGGTCAAAAACCAAGGTTTCAACCATTTTTAAACAAGGGAAACCCGTCATAAATATTAAAATTGAAAATGAGGGCTGGCTTAGTGAAGCAAATACAGCGATTGACTTAATGGATCCTAAAACCATTGGAAAAATTGAAAAGTTAACGGAGAAAGCCATTAAAAAGGAAGTGCAGATATCAGTAAAGGAAGCGAAAAGACTAAAGTGTGATATCTTCGGGTTTGGTGATGTGGTTCATAAAGCGAACCCTGATCTTTGGAAAAAGCTAGAGCGAGATTGGAACAATTATTTTTCTGATCTTGAGGTGAATGTTAAGGTAGATTCTTACCTCCGCCGTGAAGGGGTTCGGACGAATCCGTTTTGGTCAGACATTAATAAATAACCCTTATAAAAAGGGGGGAGATTGACCGTACATGGAAAAGGCAAAAGTTAGTGCGTTCCAAATGTTTGTCCTGATTGTTCTGTTTGAGATGGGTAGTGCCATTCTTCTGGGACTCGGGTCACAAGCGAAACAGGACGCCTGGATCGCTGTTTTGTTCGGATTAGGTGGTGGAGTTATTGTCTTTTTCATTTATTACCGATTATATATGTACTATCCTGACTTGCCCTTAACTAGTTATCTTCAAAAAATAGTAGGTAAATGGCCGGGACGATTCATTGGGTTTTTATATATTGTTTATTTTATGTATCTTGCATCAAGGGTTTTGCGCGATTTTGGAGAGTTGTTAGCGACAACTATTTATAGTAGTACTCCCTTATTTGTTATCAATACCCTTATGATCGTGACGATTATTTATGCCATGCATAAGGGGTTTGAAGTATTAGCCCGAGTAGGCGAAATATTCTTTGGAATTGTCTATTTAACAGCGATATTAGGGATGCTGCTAATTGTTTTTTCCGGCTTAATACATTTAGGGAACTTAAAACCAATGTTAGAAAATGGCTTAAAACCGATAATAAAAACATTTTTAGGAGAAACCATCACCTTTCCCTTCGGAGAAATGATTGTTTTTACGATGGTGCTCCCGTTTTTAAACGATAAAAAAAAGGTGAAAATTGTCTGTCTGGGTGGAATGATATTAGCCGGGATCAATATTACCATTACAACGATAGTTAATATAACTGTTCTAGGGGTGGGCCTCTTTCATGCATCCACCTTTCCTTTACTAGCCACAATCGGGAGAATTCAAATTGCCGATTTTATCGAACGTTTAGATGTATTATTTATGCTCTATTTAATCATTGGCGGTTTTTTTAAAATTGCGATTTATTTCTACGCTGCCATGGCTGGAGCGGCTGATATCTTTCAATTAAAAAACCAACTTAAGCTTGGGTTTCCAATTGGATTGATTGTTTTATTTGGTTCAATAACTATCGCATCCAATGTAGCAGAATTTATGCAGGAGGGGTTAGTGGTGGTTCCTATGTATTTGTCTTGGCCTTTTCAAATAATTATCCCCTTCCTCTTACTTATCATTGCCTTTTTGCGTAACCGTAAGAAAAAGACAAGCCCATCATAAGTAGAAGGGGTTTGGGAATATCGGTTAGCTCAGATATAAATAACCCTTCTTAAGGGGGGACCATTCCAACATGGAAAAAGTAAAAATAAGTTCAACTCAATTGTTTGTGCTGATCGTTTTGTTTGAAATGGGCAGCGCCATTCTGGTTGGGATCGCTTCAGGTGCCAAACAGGATGCATGGATCGCTGTATTGCTGGGTTTAGCTGGCGGACTAGTCGTCTTTTTAATTTATTACCGATTATATATGTACTATCCTGAACTTCCCTTATCTAGTTATGTTCAAGAAATAACAGGGAAATGGCTTGGACGGTTTATTGGGGTATTATATATTGTCTATTTTTTATATTGCGCATCAAGGGTTTTACGTGATTTTGGGGAGTTATTATCATCTACCATATATAATAGTACTCCCCTATTTGTAATTAATTCTCTAATGATCATTACGATTATATATGCCATCCATAAAGGGTTTGAAGTATTAGCACGGGTTGGAGAAATTTTCTTTGGCATTGTCTATTTGACAGCGATATTAGGTATGCTGTTGATCGTCTTTTCAGGGTTGATTCAATTAGGAAACTTAAACCCGATATTAGAAAATGGGCTGAAACCAGTTATTAAAACATTTCTAACACAAACTATTACCTTTCCGTTTGGGGAAATGGTGGTTTTTACGATGCTGCTCCCATTCTTAAAAGATAAAGAGAAAGTAAAATTAGTCTGTTTAGGCGGGATGATTTTAAGTGGAATCAATATTGCCATCACAGTGGTAGTAAATATTTCTGTTTTAGGGGTAGCGCTCTTTCAGCGGTCAACTTTCCCGCTACTAATGACAGTAGGGAGAATTCAAATTGCCGATTTTATTGAACGATTAGATGTATTATTCATGCTCTACTTAATCATTGGTGGATTTTTTAAGATTTCGATTTTCTTTTATGCTGCAGTTGCTGCTTCAGCTGATATCTTTAGAATACCGAATCAACGCAAGATTGGGTTTCCGTTAGGACTGATTGTGCTATTTGCATCCGTTACCATTGCATCTAATTATGCGGAACATATCAAGGAAGGGTTAGTGATTGTCCCCGTTTATTTACATTGGCCTTTTCAAATTATCATTCCGTCCATGTTACTTGTTATCGCCTTCTTTAGGAATAGAAAGAAAAAGAAAAAGAAAAGCCCGGCATGATAGCTCGGGCTTAAAATCCTTTTTATACCTTTTCCTTGAACGGCCGGTGCTGGTTCTTGGTAGTAGTTTGCTTAAAAGGCAGGGTAATTTGAACAGAGGTCCCTTGATTTTTCTGACTGTCGAAATGAATCGTCCCTTGATGTGATTGAACAATCTTGAAACTAACCGTTAAGCCTAACCCCGTCCCTTTTTCTTTGGAAGAGTAGAAGGGTTCGCCAATTTTCTCTAATCTCTCTTTTGAAATTCCACAACCATTGTCCTTAATGGTTATTAACACACGGCTTTTTTCGATTTGCTCTAGTACAATTTCAACCTTGCCACCATTTTGGCTGGCTTCAATCGAATTTTTGATCACATTGATAAATAATTGCTTGAGTTGATTTGGATCACATTCAATCCATAGCTCGTTCTCAGTAAAATGGACTTCAATTTGAACATTATATAGACTGGCTTCGGTGTTTAATAATGAGATAACGTCTTGTAGTAGCTTCTGAAGATAGGCCTTGGTGTATTTTAAGAGCTGTGGTTTTGCCAATAACAAAAGCTCGCCAACAATATCGTTGATTCGATTTAATTCGTCGAGCATAATTTGATAATAAAATTGATGCTTTACATCTTCCATTTGTAATAGTTGGACAAATCCTTTAAGCGACGTTAGCGGATTCCGGATTTCATGAGCTACACTTGCAGATAATTCGCCAACAATTGAGAGTTTTTCTGTCCGGCGAAGCCGTTCTTCCGTTTCCCTTAATTTAGTCACATCACTGCCATAACCAATTATCCCAGTGATATTTCCATTAATAATAATCGGAAGTGATGTACATTGTAAGATGATTCGATTCCCGTTTGCATGTGGGATGTTCAGTTCATACATGACCGGTTTAATTTCTTCGACAACAGTAGAAATGAATTTTGGAAGATAGGGTTTATACCTTTTCGGTAATAATTGTTTTACATTTTTTCCAATCGCTTCTTCTCTGTTGAACCCTGTAATGACATCGAATTGTGGGTTTAAATTAGTAATAGTTCCTTCCAAATCCAACATGTAAACAATATCTGGACTGTATTCAAATAATGATTTATATTGTTGCTGGCTTTCAGCTAATTTTAATGCCATTTCCTTTCTTTCTGTTATATCACGTCCAATGATGACCAAACCTTGTCGACTGCCATCTTCATAAAATAGTGGTACCTTGATCGTGTCAAATATTTTTACAGATCCGTCTGGAACAGGAAGGACCTCTTCAACTCGAGTGATTTTTCGATTATTCCACGTTTCTTCATCTGAAATTTCGCAAAATCGGAGCGCATCACGGTAAAAATCGGTATACTCAGCTAATTCGGAGTCCTTTTTCCCGCGATAGTCGACCTTCTCGAGCTGAAACAATTGTAACCCAAATTCATTAGCTTCAATCCATCTACCTTCGCCGTCTTTAAAGTTAACAAAATCAACCATTGAATTAATTAAAGTGGATAGACGATTCTGATCTTCCTGGGAAACATCTAATTCCTCTTTTTTACTAATGAAGAAATAAATAAACCCTCCAGTCACTAGTATATATAAGATCTCCTTCGACCTTTCCGTCAACTCAATAAGGGCAGTAGGCATATATTGTTCGATTAAATAATTGGTCCCATAAATCCAAATAACACTTGTAATAGTGTAGAGGATGATTATTTTTATTTTATTCATGGAAATCTCCAGTTCTTTTCAAATAAATAACATACATTGTCTATAGTACTAGAAAATCCATTCTTTTGGAATAATACAATAGTGAAAATAGTAGAATTCTTGTATTTTTGGTTTATTGAATTCTTTTTCCAAGTATAATCAAATCCCGTTCGATTCCATCCAGTTCGGCCACATTCGGGAGTTGAGCCCATTTTTCAAATCCAAAACTTGAAAAAAGTTTAATGCTAGGTTTATTATGCCCAAAAATAAAACCGAGTAAGGTTTTAATCTGCAGACCTGGACAGGCATCCATGGCTTTTTGGATTAAATATTTACCAAGTTTCTTGCCTCGAAAGTCGGGATGAATATAGATACTAATTTCAGCCGTAGCCTGATAGGCAGGTCTGCCATAAAAAGATTGGAAACTTACCCATGCGCAAATTTCTCCTTGATTTTCGACCACCCATAATGGACGAACAGTTGGTGAATGTTCGTTAAACCATTGAATTCGATTGTCGATAGATATAGGCTCAAGATCAGCAGTAACCATCCGACTTGCGATGGTTGTATTATATATAGCGACAATTACAGGTAAATCACTCATCTCAGCATCTCTAATAGTAAAGTCATCAAACATGTCATGTTCCACTCCCATTTATTCTTATTAGATTTTATGATAGCTTTTGGAACAAACATTATCAATATCGTATGGACAAAATTCAGACAAAGAAGAAAAGCCTTTCCTCGATTTATGATACGAGAAAAGGCCCATTCTTCTATTGACAGCGACTTTCATTACTATCAATATTCGTTTCCTTGCCAAAAGCTTACCAGCGGTGTGCTTTGGCATTACTCCTTAAGATGATCGTGTTCTGCGTCACTTGAGTTTGCCCATTCACTTGTGAATTTTGACGTTTTGGACGCGTCGTATGGTAGTGAAAGAGCTCTGAGTGCGGATCTAAATGGTCTTTATAACTCATCTAAAATCACCTCATCAAAGGATTTGAAACGACGATATTCTAATGAATATCACCATTATCTTTTGTAAAATGAATGGAAAATAGTCATCAAACTTGAAATTAATGAGAAAACTCTTCAAAAACGTTACTAAAACGTTCACATGCATCGTCATGGAAATGGGTTAAAATGAATACATCAAATGATTGTGATTCAATTCACAAATTAATTAACAGTATGTAAAAAAAGAGGCGAATGAAAAATGGTTAGTTTATCACTTGGCGGACTGCTTCTTCGATTCCTAATGGGAGGTCTAGCTGTAGTAGCCTGTACTGTAGTTGCAAAGAAGTTAGGAGAGAAAGCTGGTGGAATATTTGCTGCATTTCCTGCTGTTTACCTGGCAGCATTATTGACCATTGGTCTTGATTTTCACGGAGGCCAGCTTATTACCCATTCAATCATGTTATCTAAAGGCGCCATCTTTGGAATGGCCATCAATATTCTTGTTGCCATCCTTGCAGGCTACCTGCTTCCTAAGATCGGGTGGAAAAAAGGAATCCTGCATGCAATGGCTTGTTGGTTTACGGTATCAATTATTGTGGTATTCATAACATCTCATTAAATGAAAAAGGTGGACAACATGAATAAAAAAGACTTATTGATTCGGTTTTTACTAGGTGGGGCAGCAGTCTCCTTAAGTTATCTAATCACTATTATATCCCCATGGAAGATACTTGCCGGTATTTTTGCCGCTTTTCCAGCCGTTATGCTGACAGCTGTTATTATGGTGGGTATTGCCTCGGGTACTAAGAAAGCAACAAATATTGCTAGAGGCTCCGTATATGGAATGATTGGTGGAATCATTTGTGTAATCACTGTTTTAATCACATTGGAAACCAGTGAAAATTGGATTTTTAGTATCATTCTCGGTCTCCTCTTTTGGCTTGGAAGTTCACTTACCATTTCCACTTTAAGAGAGCGGGCTGCAAGAAAAATAATGAGTCATGTGTAGTTAGCAAAAAATTCTTTGGCGCTTATAGCTAGAGAATTTTTTTAATAGGAAAATATTAACTTGTATTATCTGAAAGTTCGGAATAAAATAAATATAACATACCAACCGGTAGGTATTTGGTCGATCGGTCTTGCATATTATATTTTTAACCCGCATGAAACTTGATTTTAATAATAGAATGGAGTGAATGGTATGTATTTACGATTAACAGATGAACAAAAAATGGTTCAAAAAACGATTAGAAGATTTGTAGAAAAAGAACTGATACCCCTTGAAAATGATGTCCTTCGCAATGAACGAGAAGGTAAACCAAGTCTTCCGGCCGGTAAGCTGAAAGAGCTGCAACTAAAAGCAAAAGAAGCTGGGTTTTGGGGTATTAACACGCCAGAGGAATATGGCGGGGCAGATCTTGGTCAAATGATGATGGCCATCGTGCTAATGGAAGGTTCCAAAACCTTTGTCCCATTCCAGTTCGGCGGGAGCGCGGATAATATTCTTTACTATGGTAATGAAGAACAAAAGAAAAAATACTTACTTCCGACGATTAATGGGGAGAAAAAGTCTTGTTTTGCGATGACAGAGCCAGGTGCTGGATCTGATACTAGAAATATTAAAATGACTGCCGTAAAAGACGGAAATGAATGGGTTCTAAATGGTGAAAAGACATTTATTACCGGTGGAAATGAAGCAGACTTTGTCATGGCGATCGCGATTACAGATAAAGATTTGCACCAATCGACACATGGCCGGGAAGGGGTGACCTGCTTTATAGTCGATCGTGATAGGGGCTGGAAATCAGAGTATATACATACCATGGGTGAATGGGGTCCAGCCGGCTTAGTATTTGATCATGTTCGTGTACCGGAGGAAAATATCCTTGGCGAATTACACAAGGGCTATAATCTGGGTCTCGAGTGGATTGGGTTTGCACGCTGGGTAGTTGGGGCAAGAGCAGTCGGTGCTGCTGAACGCCTGCTGCAAATGGCGATTGATTATGCTAAGGAACGCGTTACTTTTGGCAAGCCGATTGCCGAAAGACAAGCAATCCAATGGCAGATTGCCGATTCAGCGGTAGAAATTGAAGCGGCAAAATGGATGGTTTTGAACGCTGCCTTCACGCTTGATAATGGGGAAGATAATCGTCATCTCGCCTCAATGGCCAAATTGTATGGTGCAAATATGGGCAACAATGTCGTTGACCGTGTCCTGCAAATTCACGGCGGGATGGGCTATACAAGAGAATTGCCAATTGAGCGCTGGTACCGTGAAGCAAGATTATGGAGAATATACGACGGTACAGATGAAATCCAGCGGATGATAATCGCACGTAACCTGATTAAAGGTCATGTGAAGCTTGGTCAATATGTTTAATTAAGAAGAATAATGATAGGTAAAACCTTTTAACAAATATCACACAAAACCATTAAATGTAAGCGCAATCTACTAATTTATTAAACTCAGGAGGAATAGAAATGGCAGGAAGATTTACAGGAAAGGTTGCTTTTGTTACAGGGGGAAGCCGAGGGATTGGAAAAGGGATTGTCGAGCTTTTTGCACAAGAAGGAGCAAAGGTAGCTTTGATTGATTTGAATGAAGAGGCGTTAAGTCAAACAACCAATGAATTACGAGAAAAAGGATATCAGGTCTATTCAAAGGTTGCAAATGTCGTTGACGCCGAGCAGGTTGAAGATGCCGTTAAAGAAGTTTATGAGGCATATGGGTCGGTCGATATCCTTGTTAATAATGCGGGTGTTATCCGTGATAATATGCTCTTTAAGATGTCGGATTCAGATTGGCAAACCGTTATGGATGTGCACTTGAAAGGATCCTTCAATGCGGCCCGCGCTGCTCAAAAATATATGGTGGAAAATAAATATGGCCGAATTATCAATATATCATCGACTTCTGCGCTCGGAAATCGCGGGCAGGCAAACTATGCGGCCGCAAAGGCAGGATTGCAGGGTTTTACCAAAACGCTCGCCATAGAGTTAGGGCGATACGGAATTACTGCAAACTCGGTGGCACCAGGGTTTATTGAAACAGAAATGACGATGGAGACCGCTGCGAGAATCGGTATCCCCTTTGAACAATTAATTCAAGCAAGTGTGTCCCAAATTCCAGTCGGCAGAACTGGCAAACCGGCAGACATTGCTAACGCTGTAGTTTTCTTTGCTGATGAAAAGTCATCGTTTGTGAGTGGTCAAGTTCTTTATGTTGCGGGTGGACCAAAATCTTAAAGAGGTGATGAAGAAATGTTTAAAGACCGGATAGGCAAACAATCGAATAAGGTTAAGAATGTGGTTGAAAGAGGAGCCGTCAAAAAATTTGCCGAAGCGATTGGAGACCTCCATCCCATTTATTTTGATGAGGAAACGGGGGAGAATTCTAGATATAAAGCCAACATTGCATCGCCCACCTTTCCGAGAACCTTCGATTATGGGGACATCGAAGAATTAAATCTGCCTAATAAAGGTTTAATTCACGGTGAACAAACATTTCATTACGAACGGCCGTTAAGGGTTGGAGAAGAGGTATACTGCTTTGCCAAAGTGAAGAACTACTTTGAGAAAAAAGGGAACTTTGGGGAAATGGGGTTCCTAGTAATTGAAAATTATGGCGAAGATGTTTCAGGTGCATTAATTTTTAGTTCAACCTCAATCGTTGTCATTTCCGAAGCAGTGAGGAAGGTGTTGGTAAAGTGAGTACACTAGCACAGTTACAAATAGGTGAGTCCGTAAAAGAAATTCAATTGGAGCCCGTCTCAAGGATGGATCTCATTAAATATTCAGGTGCATCTGGTGACTTTAACCCCATTCATACCATTGATGTGGAGGCTCAAAAAGCAGGTCTGCCGGGGATTATTGCTCATGGAATGTGGACAATGGGGAACCTGGCAAAGCTGTTTACGGCTTATTATGAAGAAGGCTTCGTCCAAGATTACTCGATCCGTTTTAAAGGAATGGTATTTTTGAATGATGTGATTACGCTGAAAGCGACACTTAAAGAGAAAGAGGATCAAAATCTGCGCTTTGCTGTCGCAGCAGTCAATCAACAAGGAAATGAAGTGTTAAAAGGTGAGGTATTATATCGCCAATATTAATATATGAGTGAACTAAGACCCGGCAAAAGGAAGAAAAACCTCTTCTTAATGCTGGGTTTATTGTTCACTTGTAACTACTAAGCATTGGTGGAGGTGGATAATGAACTTTGAATTCGATGAAGATATACTTTTTTTGAAAAAGAATGTCAGAGATTTTATTCAAACAGAAGTTGAAGCAGTTGCCATGCAAATTGAAGAGGAAGACCAAATCCCGCAACGTATCATCCATCTTTCAAAGGAGTTAGGTCTATTTGGCTTAAGTATTCCAGAAGAATATGGAGGATTAGGGATTGGCATGGTTGGTAAATGTGCACTGTATGAAGAAATTGGCCAGACACATAACGGCTATACCACATTAATCGGGGCACATACAGGGATTGGAACTGTTGGAATTGTAGAATTGGCCGATGAGCAGCAAAAGAAAAAGTATCTTCCCGAAATGGCGAGCGGAGAAAAAATTGGTGCATTTGCTTTGACGGAACCAGAAGCAGGCTCTAATGCGGCAAATTTGAAAACAACTGCGGTAAGAAAAGGGGATAAATATATTTTAAACGGATTGAAGCATTATATCACGAATGCGACTGAGGCGAGTGTTTTTACCGTGATGGCTGCAACCGATTCCTGGATGGGTCCGAAGGGGATTACTTCGTTCATTGTTGAAAAAGATTTTCCTGGATTCAAAGTCGGGGCAATTGAGAAAAAAATGGGCTTAAGAGGATCGCATTCTGCCGAATTAATCTTTGAGGATTGTGAAGTCCCAATAGAAAATGTATTAGGGATCGAAGGACAAGGTTATGTCAATGCCTTAAAGATCTTGACGAATGGCCGTGCAGGACTTGCGTCTCGGAATCTGGGATCCTGTCAAAAACTCCTAGATATATCAACGAGATATGCAAAGGAACGGATCCAATTCGGAAAACCAATCATTACGAACCAGGCAGTCAGCCATATGCTCGCGGAAATGGCAGTAGAAATTGAAGCTCTCCGTTCGTTTACCTACCGAGTCGCCTGGATGGTGGACAATGGGATGAGGGTAATTAAAGAAGCAGCGATGCTTAAGCTCTATGGTTCCGAGGTCTATAACCGCGTAGCCGATAAAGCCGTGCAAATCCACGGCGGCCTTGGTTATATTGCCGACTACCCGGTCGAACGTTTTTATCGAGATGCACGGATTACGAGAATCTATGAGGGAACATCGGAGATTCAGAAAAACATTATTGCCGCGCAATTAGAAAAAGAATATAGCTAATCTACTTTTGGAAGATTTGAGGGTGATAGAATGAATGATATTGTCATTTTAAGTGCCGTTCGGACACCAGTTGGCAGATATGGCGGCACATTAAAGGATCTTAATTCCGGACACCTCGGGGCCATCGTGATTAAGGAGGCGATCATTCGGGCAGGCATTCTAGCCCATCAGGTCGACGAAGTGATTTTAGGGGAAGTGAGACAGTCTACTGAATCCTCCAATGTGTCAAGAGTCGCTGCCTTACGAGCGGGAGTGCCTTACACCACACCTGCTTTTACGATTAATCGTTTATGCGCATCTGGTATGCAGGCAGTAGCTTCAGCAGCGCAGCAAATTGCCTTCGGTCAGGCGAATATTGTTGTGGCTGGAGGAACGGAAAGTATGAGCAATGCCCCTGTTTACCTAAGAAATACGCGATTTGGTGGAGACAATGCTAAACTTGTCGATTCCAATACTGAGGCAGGCCAACAGCCCCATGAGGTTTACGGAAGTCAATTGGGAATGGGGATTACTGCTGAAAATGTTGCGGAACGATACAATGTTTCTCGGCAGGACCAGGATGCTTTTGCACTTGAAAGCCAGCTAAGGGCAACCGCTGCAATAAGAGAAGATAAGTTTATGGATGAAATAGTCCCAATAAAGATAACAGGAAAAAAGACCTCATTTTTGTTTAGTGAAGACGAGCACCCAAGGCCAGAAACGACAATTGATACTCTAAGCAAACTTAAACCAGTATTTAAAGAAAATGGTACGGTCACCGCCGGGAATGCCTGTGGTCGAAATGATGGTGCGGCCGCATTGGTACTTACTTCTAGCAGCCATGCCGAAAACTTAGGCTTGAAACCAATTGCTAGGGTCATCGATTGGGCGGCAGCAGGTGTTTCGCCAGAATTGATGGGAATCGGTCCGGTTCCTGCCGTGCAAAAGCTGTTAAAACGAACGGGACTAACCGTGAATGATATTGATTTATTTGAAATAAATGAGGCCTTTGCTTCACAGGCGCTTGCTGTGATTCGTGAGTTGGGACTAGACAACCGACGGGTCAATGTAAATGGCGGGGCCATCGCACTTGGACATCCACTAGGAGCAACAGGGGCAAAAATTATGACTTCTTTAATCTACGAGTTAATACGGAGGAAGGAAAAAAGGGGAATAGCCACTCTTTGTATTGGCGGGGGACAGGGGATGGCCATTCTGGTCGAACGGCTTGGGTAGGAAAAAGTGGTCGAATTGGAATTATGGATTAATAGGGGGAACGATCTATGAATGTGAAAGAGTTATTTGATTTATCAGGAAAAGTAGCCATTGTTACTGGAGGCGGGAGGGGACTTGGTCAGCAGATTGCGGAAGGATTTGCTGAAGCGGGTGCAAATGTGGTTGTTTGTTCAAGAAAATTGGAAGCCTGTGAGGAAGTAAGCGAAGTCCTAAAAAGACTAGGTGTGGAGAGCTTTGCCTTAAAATGTGATGTTACCAATCCGGAGGACATTAAGAATGTCGTCGAGCGGACAGTCGAACGATTTGGTAGAATCGATATTCTGGTTAACAATAGCGGTGCTTCTTGGGGAGCACCAGTCGAGGAAATGCCTCTAGAAGCTTGGAAAAAGGTTATCGATGTCAATGTGACCGGTACATTCTTAATGTCACAAGCTGTTGGTAAAGTGATGCTTGAGCAAAAGTCAGGAAAAATAATCAATATTGCTTCAGTGGCGGGTTTAAAAGGAAGCAATCCGCAGTATATGAATGCGATTGGCTACAACTCTAGTAAAGGAGCAGTGATAACTTTTACGAAGGATTTGGCAGTCAAATGGGGTCCAAGCGGCATTTATGTTAATGCAATCGCGCCAGGATTCTTCCCGACAAAAATGTCAAAAGGATTACTTGAGCAAGGTGGAGAGGGGATTCTCCAAGCTACTCCCTTAAGGAAATTCGGTTCTGATCATGACCTAAAAGGGGTAGCCTTATTCTTAGCGGCACCAGCTTCTGACTTTGTGACAGGAGATATCGTGGTTGTCGATGGCGGCGCACATGCAATGTAGGAGATTCGCCCATTTAGGTAAGGAATACGCCCATTGAGTTGAGAGATTCGCCCATTGAGTTGAGGAATTCGCCCATTGAGTTGAGGAATTCGCCCATTGAGTTGGGAGATTCGCCCATTGAGTTGGGAGATTCGCCCATTGAGTTGAGAGATTCGCTCATTGAGTTGGGAGATTCGCCCATTGAGTTGAGAGATTCGCTCATTGAGTTGAGAGATTCGCTCATTGGGCCGAGGAATTCGCTCATTGAGTTGAGGAATTCGGCTGATAGACCAGTAAGATCCGCTGATAATATTTTATGTAAAAGAGTAATTTAGTTTTGATAGTGTATTGGGTCAATCCTCCTGTCAAAATAATTAGGTTTTACAAGGGAGGGGTTGCAAATTGTTTAGAATTGTCCCGCTTGAATTAAATACTCATTTTGCCGAGGGGACGGTAAACGCCTTTTTGGCGATTGGTGATTCTGTTACGTTAATCGACACAGGTAACCCAGGTAAACACTCATATCAGCAGCTTAATAGCAAACTACATACACACGGAGTTACATTGAAGGATATTGACCAAATTGTTCTAACTCATATCCATATCGATCATGCTGGGGCTATTCCATATCTTCAGGAAGAAACAGATTTGCCAATCTATGTCCATGCACAGGCAAAAGGGTCCATTAACGCAGGAATTGAAGAGTATGAACGTGTGCAGTCTTTTTTCCATCAGTTTCTAACCAGCTGTGGTGCCGATCCCTTAAATCATATCTTCGCTCGGCCCTTTAGGGAGGAAAAGTGGCGGAATATTACCTATATACGTGATGGTGCTGTTATCCCGTTAGGCGGGCAGGAGTTTCAAGTGGTTCACGTTCCCGGCCATAGTCAATCTGATATTTTACTATGGAACAAGGATACAGGCGATACCTTTGCCGGCGATCATTTATTAAAGGCATTTTCTGTGAATGCCTTTATCGAACCACCGGACCTAATAGTAGAAAATCGTCCGCGCCCGTTATTACAATATCGGAACTCGCTTGGGAAAGTTAGCCTGCTCCCATTGAAGATGATTTATCCTGGTCATGGTGAGGCATTTAGTGATCATGTTTCTCTGATCAAGGCAAGATTACTAGAACAGGAGAAACGCTGCGAGCAGATTCTTGGAATTTTAGCAGACGGGGGAAAATGTATCTATGAAATTTGCAGGAAAATGTATCCCCGTTTACAGGGGAATACAGTGTTTTTAGGATTATCACAAATTCAAGGGCACTTAGACCTGCTTGAAGAAAGGGAGCAGGTTCGGTTTGAGGAACAAGATTCAGTTGTCATTTATCGTTCAACCTTGTAATAGGGTAAGCTCCTATCCGCAGGCCGACCAATAATTGTAATCAAACCGTAAAGGAAAATAGGAGGAGAATATATATGGAAAAAAGAACCATATTAACAACCAGCAGTCGAGGCTTGCTAGAAGATTCTTTTCCGTACCGTTTATTCCAAAAAGCAAAAAGGTTAGGGACATGGAACCCGGCTGATATTGATTTTAGTCAGGATCAAAAAGATTGGAAAGCGATGAATTCTGAGCAGCAAGCAGATATTTTACGGCTGATTTCTCAATTTCAAGCAGGTGAGGAAGCGGTTACACTGGACTTGCTTCCACTCATTATGGCGGTTGCTAAAGAGGGGCGTCTTGAAGAAGAAATGTTTCTGACAACCTTTTTATATGAGGAAGCGAAGCATACAGAATTTTTCCGGCTCGTTTTGAATGCGATTGGAGAGCGAGGGGACTTGTCCCACTTTCATACGGAAACCTATCAGAAGATTTTCTATGAAATTCTTCCAACAACAATGGAACGGCTGATTACCGACCAATCCCCGGAGGCAATCGCTGAGGCATCGGTCGTATACAATATGTTTGTTGAGGGTGTATTAGCAGAAACTGGCTATTTTTCATTTTATGCTGCCTTAGAGGCAGCGGGCATTATGCCTGGATTGCTTGAAGGGATCGGAAATTTAAAAAAGGATGAGTCTAGGCATATTGGCTATGGAACCTTCTTATTGCAACGTCTGATTTGCGAACATCCACATCTCTTCGATTTAATAGCTGCCAAAATGGGCGAACTCACTCCGTTAGCGATTAGGCTTAACCAAGAGGGTATCGCAGGAAGGGAGGTAAGTGCATTCGGAGGGGATCCTGAGGACGTCATGAACTTTACATTAAAACAACTCTCAGTCCGGATGGAGATTTTAGCGCGGGCGAAAGGTAAAAAAGTCGAAGAGATTTATAGATTTTCAGAAAGTGAACTTGGCGTACTCTAGCGATTTTTGAAAGAGGAGGAATTATCATGACGGTAAAGGTAGATGTACAAACATTTCCCCATTTTATTAATGGAAAGTGGGAGCCAGCAAGCAGTCAAGAAACATTTGATGTGCATAATCCGGCAACTGGTGAATTAGTAGCAAGGGTGGCAAAAGGAACCACGGAAGATGTGAACCGTGCAGTAAATGCAGCCCGCGCAGCGTTTGACCAAGGGGATTGGAAAAACATGAAGCCCAAAGACAGGGCCAAGATGTTATATGCCATTTCCTATCAAATTGCCGAACATGCCGAGGAACTAGCATACCTAGAAGCGATTAGTTCAGGGGGAACCGTGCGACGAATTGGCAACAGTGACATTTTGCAAATGGTCGACTTGTTTCAAACACTAGCCAACTTTACGGTAGAGTATCCTTTCTCAGAAACACTGCCAGTCCCGCCATTCCCGGGACCTGCACACAATTTTATTTGGCGTGAACCAATCGGAGTGTGTGCGGCAATCACCCCTTGGAACTTACCTATGGTAATTGCAACTTGGAAAATTGCTCCGGCACTTGCGATGGGAAATACAATTGTCATCAAGCCTGCAAGTTATACTCCGTTGTCTACTTTGAAACTAGCAGAAATTATTTCAGCCGTGGTCCCTCCGGGTGTTATTAACGTAGTTTCCGGTCCTGGAGTGGAAGTGGGCGAAGCATTAGTTAACCATCCAAAGGTCGACAAAGTAGCATTCACTGGTTCGACTGAGGTTGGCAGACGAATTATGGGACTTGCTGCCGGCACGATTAAGAAAACTACGCTCGAGTTAGGTGGTAAATCACCTAATATCCTTTTAGAGGATGCCGACCTTAGCATTGCCTTGCCTGGAAGTCTGTTTGGTGTATTTCTCCATTCAGGCCAGCTGTGTGAATCAGGAACGCGATTATTTGTCCCGGATAAGCTTTATGACCAAGTGGTTGCCGGGTTGGTCGCTCTCACCAGTAAATTAAAGCTTGGCAATCCGCTCGATCCAACCACGGATATAGGTCCTGTTATTTCAAAAAAACAAAAGGAAACGATCCTTTCTTATATTGAAGAGGGTAAACAAGAAGGAGCGACACTATTGTGCGGAGGAAGGGAAGTTAAAGTGGCTGGCTGTGAAGAGGGCTATTTTATTGAACCAACGATTTTTACAAATGTCACGAATGAGATGAAAATTGCCCAAGAAGAAATTTTCGGCCCAGTCCTCTGTGTGATTCGTTATTCAGACCTGGACGATGCCATTCGAATGGCGAATGATACAATTTATGGGTTAGCAGCAGGAGTCTGGACCCGCGACGTCAACAAAGCTTACGAGGTCGCGAGGAAATTGCAAGCGGGTGTGGTCTGGATCAATGACTGGCATATGCTCCGCAGTGATGCCCCGTTTGGCGGATACAAGCAAAGCGGCATTGGCAGAGAAATGGGACAGCAATCACTAGATGCCTATACACAGGTAAAGCATGTTCATACATCAATGACGCCGGAGCTTGAGCGACGCAACTGGTACGGAATTCTGTTTGGCCAAAACTAATGAAGAGGTGAGCATGAAAATGAAAACAACCTTATCACAGTTTATGTTACGTACGGGAATTTACAGTGGTTCCAACTCAAGGGCGATGGTTCCGAGTCTTTTTGCAGGTTTGGGTGCCAAACGAGTGCTGCTCTTAAGTGACAGAGGCTTAGAGGCAGCGGGAATTGTTGAAAAAGTGGCCGATATTTTTTCGCTGACAGGGCATGGATCTGGACCAGAATTAGTTGGTCAGTTTCTTGATATTAAGCAGGATGCCGAGAGCAAATGCATCAATGAAGCGGCCCGCTATGCTAGGGAGATCGGGGCGGATTCATTACTGGCGGTAGGCGGAGGCAGTGTCCTTGATACCGTAAAAGGGGTAAAATACGCGCTCCACAAAGGATTAGCTGATATTAAGGAAGCTATTCCTGGCGGACTATTATATGAGCAGTTCCCTAAAGCGAATTACATGCCGATTCCACATATAGCCATCCCTACAACAGCGGGTACTGGTTCAGAGGTTTCACCGATTGCCGTTATATTTAATGAAGATATCCAAATGAAGACAAATATCATCAATCCATTTATCAACGCAGATATGGCGATCCTGGATCCTGATTTAACCGTGGGGCTTCCACCTGTGATTACCGCATTTACGGGGTTTGATGCCTTAACACATGCGATTGAAGCATTAGCCTCCCCAACTGCAACAGGTCTAACCGATGCCTATGCCCTTCATGCGATTCGCCTAATTGAAAAAAATCTTCCTGTTGCCGTCGCAGATGGATCGAATCTTGATGCACGTATGGATTTATTACAAGCCAGCTTAATGGGGATCACTGCTTTTAGCTTTGCCTTAAATGCGATTCCTGTCCATAATATGGCCCACGCATATGGGGCGTTGTTCCGGATTCCGCATGGCTTAGCAAATGCCGTCTTTTTACCAGTGGTTATGGAAATGGTTCCAGACTTATATCTGCCAAAGGCAACAGAATTGGCACAAGCCTTAAACGTGGATGTAAAGGGGGATACCCCGCAATCAGCATTAGCAAAAGTAATTGGAAAAATTAAATTACTTCAGTATAAGGTAGGATTACCGGCTGATTTCAAGCAATTCAATATTACCGAAGAAGCCTTGCAATTGGCGATTCCGGCGGTCATGAAGGACCCGGCCGCATTGAGTTTTCCAATGCCAAAAGAATTGATTGCCGCAATTGGGCAGAAGGTCGTACCGTTAACAGTGAAATAGATTGATAATGGCCCAGCCGGTGCGGAAATATGCTGGCTGGGTTTTATGAATTGCTTATTTTAGCTATACATAACTAGGGGGAAAGCCTTTTCGCCAGTAAATCCAAGCTATCCGCCAGAAAGGTTGAAAATATGAAAATTGCATTAAAAAAATTAACGGAATGCACCATCCAAGATACAGTAACAGCGTGGAATCGGGGGTTTGAAGGCTATTTTGTGCCATTAGAAATGACAGCTGAACTATTCTTTAACCGCATGGTCAATGAAGGATTATCGTTGAAACACTCTTTGGTTGCTTTTGACGGGGAAGAACCTGTAGCGATCGTATTAAATGGATTCCGGATCGTCGACGGAAAAAAGATTGCCTGGAATGGCGGGACAGGAATTGCCGCAGAGTACCGTGGGAGAGGTGTTTCCACCCGCTTAATGGAAGAGGCTATTAAGGTTTATTCCGAAGCAGGAGTCATTGTGGCCACCCTTGAAGCCATTAAAGAAAATGATAAGGCGATTCGCTTATATGAAAAATTCGGGTATGAAATCACGGATTCGCTTGTTTATCTAGGTGGGACTTTAGATTTGAGCAACACTCCGCTAACAAGTGAATCGATTCGGCCCGAGCAGTTCCCAACTTTCTCTTTTTATAAAGAAAATGTTCCATGGCAATGTCAGTGGCAAAGTGTGAGGTCTGGAGAAGCTCAAATATATTTCAACAGCAATCAAAATCCAATAGGATACTCTTTATATAAAAGGACCTGGGATCAAAACGGGTATCTGGAAAAAATATTTTTATATCAGCTTGAACTATTCGATAGAGTGAATGAGGAAACGATAAAGGCAATTTTTACTTCTATTTCCGGAGAACAGCAAAAGACAGTCAACTTCATGACTATTAATGCACCATTATCTAATCCTGTCATTCCATTGTTACTAGATTTAGGCTTTGAGAAAAAAACAGAGCAGGTACAAATGGTGAAAAAATTAAATCAATAAAAATTTTTTGAATCCTAAATCATATTATTATATAATTTTCGTTAGGGCCATTCTCAGGACATTTGGGCTTGGACTACATAAATTAATAGGATTAGGAGAAATAAAATGGAAAAAGTACTTATTTTCGGTCATAAAAATCCTGATACAGATACGATTTGTTCTGCGATTGCTTATGCAGACTTAAAAACACAATTAGGAATGGAAGTTGAACCGATTCGCTTAGGACAAGTTAACGGTGAAACACAATATGCGCTTGACTACTTTAAAGCTGAGGCTCCACGCCTAGTTGAATCAGTATCAAGTGAAGTGAACGCTGTTATTTTAGTAGATCACAATGAGCGCCAGCAAAGTGCGAATGATATCGCTGATGTTCGTGTTCTTGAAGTAATCGACCACCACCGCATTGCTAATTTCGAAACAAGCGATCCGTTATATTACCGCTGCGAGCCAGTTGGCTGTACAGCAACAATTTTAAATAAAATGTATAAAGAAAACAGCAAAGAGATTAGCAAAGAAATTGCCGGTCTTATGCTTTCCGCGATTATTTCGGACTCCTTATTATTTAAGTCTCCAACATGCACGCCAGAAGACGTAGCAGCAGCTCGTGAATTAGCGGAAATTGCTGGTGTAGATGCCGATGCATATGGACTTGAAATGCTGAAAGCTGGAGCGGATGTTCGTGACAAATCAATTAATGAACTCCTCAGTCTTGATGCAAAGGGATTTGAAATGGGAGCAAGTAAAGTGGAAATTGCTCAAGTGAATGTTGTGGATACAGCTGATGTTCTTACCCGCCAAGAGGAGTTAGAAGCTGCTATTTCTACAATTATCGCAGAAAAGAACTTGGATTTATTTTTGTTTGTGGTAACTGATATTTTAACAAATGATTCAGTTGGTCTTGCATTAGGAAGCAAAACGGCTGCCGTTGAAGAAGCTTATAATGTGACACTTACTAATAACACGGCTACCTTAAAAGGTGTCGTTTCTCGTAAAAAGCAAATTGTTCCTGTGTTAACTGATATTTTTACAAAAGGTCAGTAATAGAAAAGACCGTTCATGGACAATTCCATGGACGGTCTTTTCATTTTTTTATAAAATAATTAGTCTGTATGTTTTTGAATTTCTTCTTTCTTTTGATTCATCAACAAAAATGTTAAGGGCTGTTCAGAACCGGTCATTAATTTATAGACATAAGAAGAGGTGATTTTATAGCCGTCGTCTATTTTTGCGGCTAAGTAATTGGTCCGTTCAAACAGAATGGAACGAATATGATTGATTTGACGAGATATTTTATCCAAAAGGGCTTCTTGATTGTCCAAGCGCTGTAAAACGTCTCCTTGAAATGCCTCATGTTTAGCTATTTTTTCGGCCACTTCTTTTTGTAAGTCAAGCTGTTCATTCATTTTGAGGACAATCTGATGATTCGCATCCTCGTACCTCTCCAACCGACTTTTTAGCTCAGTTAGTTGATTGCCTATATGGTTCCATTGATTGATTTGCGTTTCCTCTTTTTGCTGTGATTGAAATCCTAGATCAGATAACGCACCTTTAAGGGCGAGATTCGTCGTTTTCTGCTCCTGAACTAATTCAGTCAGGAAATCCTGTCTTGATACGACTTGATTCACTGCTTGTGGCTGTTGATGGTGTTTGTATACTTCCGGGTGATCACTGTTATTAATGAATAATCCCATACCTCACTCCGCCTTTTTTTATTTAGTTGTGATATTTTATGCTTGAAAAAGTAAAGAGGGGACAGGATTGGGCGGTTGGAAGGAAAGTGAGCAAAAAAATAACGCTCGGACAAATTCCAAGCGTTGGTTTTGTAAATTATATTATTAAGCAAGAGACGGTGTTTTTAGCACGAATTCTTCTACAACCTTTGCGACACCATCATTCATGTTGGTGTCGGTCACAAAGTTAGCTTTTTCTTTAATGTCGTCTGGAGCATTCCCCATTGCAACACCAAGACCAGCAAATTCTATCATCGCCAGGTCATTATAACTGTCCCCGATGGCGATGACCTCATCGCGCTTAATCCCTAGTTTTTGAATCAATTGGCTAAGGCTGGTACCTTTCGTGACGCCTTGCTCCGTAAATTCTAAAAAGAATGGTTTAGAGCGCATGACACTAAGCTGCCCCGCTAACTCTTCCTGCAGTTTTTTTTCAAGCATAGCTAGTTTGGCAGGTTCTTCAAGCATAAGAACCTTTACTACAGGTTCTGAGACTGCTCCCACAAAACTTCCAACCTCCACTACTTCTAAGCCAGTAATCTCACCTTCAATAGTGGTGAATTGGTTTCCAGCCTCAGTGATGATCTGGTCTCCAACATACGTATGGATCCATACATCTTCACGACGGCTTAATTCATATAAATGGTTAACAACGTCAGGTGATAAAGTGCTGCTAAACAGTTCTTCGCCAGTTTGGAAGTTCGTTATTTTTGCACCATTGAACGAAAGGATAAAGCTTCCGTAATCATTCAAACGAAGTTCTTCCGCAATAGCATACATGGCTGAGGTTGGACGGCCGGATGCTAACACCACTTTCACTCCTAATTCTTGTGCATCCATAAGGGCACGCTTGGTACGGTCTGAAATGGTATGATCGTCCTGTAAAAGTGTATCGTCTAAGTCAAGTACAATCATTTGATAAGGCATTCGTGATATTCTCCTTTTTACAATATATTTCATTTAACTATCTTACTATAAATCTAGTAAAAAACGTATAAACAATTGAATCCAATTCCGATCGAACCGAATAATATATGAAGAAAGTCATGGGGAAAAAGAGGGTGAAGGCAGTATATTTTTTTAGTTTTTTTACTAATGATTGGCCTGAATAATTTATATGATGGGAGGTTCTTATTTTTAAAAAAATATGCCATACTTAAGTGAACGTAAGTTATGAAACTAAAGCAAGAACTGGAGGTACTTCAAAAATGAATCGATGCGGTTGGGTTAATCAGGACCCATTATATATTGAGTATCACGACCAGGAATGGGGAGTTCCTGTCTATGATGATCGACTGCTGTTTGAGTATTTAAATCTCGAAGGGGCACAGGCAGGACTGAGTTGGTATACGATTTTAAAGAAGCGAGAGAACTACCGACAAGCCTTTGATAACTTTGAAGCGGAAAAAATAATCCAATATGATGAAAAGAAAATCGAAGAATTGATACATAATGAAGGAATTGTCCGTAATAAGTTAAAAATCAATGCGGTTATTACTAACGCACATGCGTTTTTGAAAGTTGTGGAGGAGTTTGGTTCATTTAGTAAGTACATATGGTCATTTGTGGGCGGTAAGCCGATTCAAAACCACTTCTGTGAAATGAAAGATGTTCCGGCTATTACGGATATTAGCGATCAATTAAGTAAGGATTTAAAGAAGCGAGGCTTCAAATTTGTTGGCTCTACTATCTGTTATGCGTTTATGCAAGCAACAGGGATGGTAAATGACCATATTGTGACATGTGAATGTTATCAAAAAACATCTCAACTACCGAACAAATGAAAAAAGCGATTATCTCATTGAAGAGATATCGCTTTCCTTAGGTTGTGTAAAGAAAAATATAAAAATGGCTATAGACAGTAAAAAAAGAAATATCTCCCCTTTAGATGGCTCAAACGTTGGGAGGTCTGTTAAAGACAAGATGACCACTTCCTTCTTGCTTAGATTAGAATTTCGGGATCAATTTCAAAATGTTCAGTGACAATCCAGCGAAATTGTGTAAAGACTTTTTCTAAATCAGGCAATGTAGGTTCGTGTTTAGGAACTCCAAAAATAGGTCCTGTAATATTAAAGCTAAACCTGCCCGGACCTAAAAAAATTCCTGACACATTTGTCTGGTCGCTTATCAATAATATGGCTAAAAGGATATCTCCAATGTCCAATAACAAACTCAACGTTTTGTTTCCTGATTTACCCTCTAAACGGCCTATTCCTGTTAGTGGTCCCCCAACAGATAGGGAAAATCCACCGGGTTCAATAATAAGTCTAACAACTGTCACTTGTCCGGTTAATAATAAAAATGCCGTCATTATGTCAATCGTCCGTTGGATGGAAGTAACTGTTTGTAGGCTTTTTTCTAAGTCGCAACTACTTTTCAACGATTTTCACAACCTACTCAACTTAAACTCTTCCCGTAAATCGTGCTTGATGGGGGTAGAAATCTGTGCAGCTAGGGATATCTTTTGTATATTATGATATTCCCGGTAGGATGCTCCTCATTTGACAAAAATAAAGCCCATCACAACCGTGATGGGCTTTATTGGCATTTCTAATGCTTGCTTATGACTGGACAGGTTTATCAAGCGCAAAGTCTGAAATGGGCAATGTAATAATCTTGCCGCCAATTTGAACATGAATGGTATCGTTGAAAATGGCTTTCACAATTCCCTTTAAGGAGATGGTTGAATTGACAGAGACTTTTTTGGATTCAGATTGGTTTGCCACATGATCAACGCCTTTCGAAAATTGATAAAATCACTAAAGATACACTAGTTATTCGAAAAAGATATGATAAACTCCTGCAAAAGCAAAGGAATTTTTATAAAAAAATCGGTCATGTTCTTATCCATCTATTTTGCAAAGGGGTGTTAAACAATAATAGTGAGTTAACATGAACCGTAGTTCAAGTATCTCATTATTGAAGTGGGCTGTCAACAAAAACATGAACTGTGGTTCAAATTTTAAAATCGTGTTATGATATATATGAGGTGATAAAATGCCAGACCATGATGACTTAATGATTGGTGAATTTCCCTTTCTTCCAAAACAGGAACGGGCGCAGCAAAAAAGAAATGCATTACTTGAAAGTGGACAGACTTTGTTTATTTCCAAGGGGTATGAGCAATCTACAGCTAAGGAAATTGCTGCCCATGCAGGGGTTGCTACTGGTACCTTTTATCGATATTTTTCAGATAAACGTCAACTTTTAATGTCATTATTAGAGGATAAATTAGACAAGTTATTGCCGCCTGAACCGAACTGGGTTTCTTGTGATCCTGTCTCATTATTATCATCGCTTTTAGAAGCCCATAATAAACGCCTTAATGAGTTAGGGATACAGCGTGTGTTGCCTGAGTTAGTGTTGAAAGATCCTAGTATTGCTGAATTTTTGGGTGAGGCACGAAGGAAAATTCATTCGAGAATTTTATTAGGGCTAAAACAAGCGGAGGAAAAAGGATTGACCTGGGAGGATCTAGATTTAGAAACTGTCTCGTGGGCAATTTTAGTCATAGTGGAAAATGGTCACGGGAAAGAGGGACAAACTGGCAAAAAAGCGGATTTTCTAGAAATTTCAAAAGTAATTTGCCGGATGGTTTTTCCACCAGATGTCCTACAGCAATTGCAAAATAGCGATGAAAAGAATCATTCAAAATCAAACACATGAAAGTGGTGTCGATATGATAAATGATCAGGTAAAAGATTTTATGGTAAAGGATGTTATTTCAGCTAGTCCAAGTACTTCGATTAAAGAGGTAATGACCATGTTAGTTAGGGAAAAAATTGGCGGGTTGCCGATTGTCGATGAGAACGGGGTCCTTCGTGGAATTGTAACCGATGGAGACATTTTGCGGGCGATCAGTCCAGTAGATCGTCGGATTCATGATTATTTCTCTTTAATCACATATGTTGCAGAAGAAGGCTTGGAGGATCGTCTAAGTGAATTGGCTGACAGGGAAGTCATTCGGATTGCAAAAACCCACGGAATCTTAACAGTCCATCCTGAGGATGAAATGAAAAAAGTTGTTTCGCTCTTGTCTAAGCATCATTTTAAAAAACTACCTGTTGTTGATCAGTCCAATCATGTAGTTGGTGTGATTAGCAGGGGAGATGTCATTCGCAGAATTCAAGAAACAATTATTAATGAATTGAACTGATTTTTTAATATAAGAAAAATAAAAAGCCCTTCATTTCGAAATGAAGGGCTTCTTTGGGAAAAATATAGTTGCCATTTCAAATGCAAGAAATGGCTAAATTATTGCACTGGTTTTTCAAGCAGGAGCTCTGATGCAGGGAGTGTAATAATTTTCCCGCCTATTTGCACATGAACGGTATCGTTGAAAATGGCTTTTACAATTCCTTTTAAAGAAATGGTCGAATTAACAGATATTTTTTTCGCTTCAGCATTGTTTGCCAAATTAACCAACACCCTTCAAAATAGTTTTATAAATATTATATATGAAGAAAAGGAAATAAAGCCAGAATGAATAATCAGAAAAGTTAAAAAATATTAATATTTTTTGGTGGGTGTGAAAATAAATTATTTTTATACATATGTATGAAGTGAAGGGGAGGTGAGGAATTTTTATTACATCCGACATTTTCCCGAGTTATGTTATAATTATCCCAAAAAGGAGGCGGTCGTATGTCAAATGAAGTTGGAAATGAACAGGAACTTTTTGATGATACCTGCTGCTCACATGAAGGCAGTGATCGGAAGAGCCATCATTCGGATAAAGTTAAAAATAATCTTGTTACAAGACTAAACCGAATAGAAGGCCAAATTCGCGGCATAAAAGGCTTAATTGAAAAAGATACATATTGTGATGATGTGATTAACCAGATTTCAGCCACTCAATCCGCCTTAAATAGCGTAGCCAAAATTCTGCTGGAAGGTCATATGAAGAGCTGTGTTGTCGAAAGAATTCAGGAAGGTGATTTTGAAGTTTTAGACGAAGTACTGGTAACGATTCAAAAATTAATGAAAAAGTAACCCGACTATGAACAGCCAATCCATTCAAAAAAACTAACTAGACCTCAGGCTGAGGTCTAGTTAGTTTTTTTATAAAGAGATAGAATTTGATTTTGAGATATTATTAGTTTCGGGGACACGAAGGAGGATGACACCTCCAATGATGAAAAGGACAATTAAGCTGAACACTCCGCTGTTCGTATTTCCTGTCAACTGTGCGGTGAATCCAACCAGAAATGGACCTAATATCGCTGCAAATTTATAAAAAATACTATAGAAGCCAAAGAACTCATTCGCATGTTCCTTTGGAACGAGTTTGGCAAAGTAGGAGCGGCTTAACGCTTGGATACCACCTTGTGAGGATGCTACGAGCATGGCTAAAATCCAAAAATCCAAAGTTGTTTTTAAGAAATAAGCATACGTACAAATGATTATATAAACAAAAATTCCAATCAGCAGCATGGTTTTTCCTTTAAATTTATCAGCTAACTTCCCATATAAAATGGCAAACGGTGCTGCTACAACCTGTGTCGCAAACAAAATAATCAGCAGGTTATTAGAAGTGATTCCTAAGTCCGACCCGTAGGCTGTAGACATGGTAATAATCGTATTCACTCCATCAATGTAAAAGAAATAGGCAATCAAAAATAGAAACAATGGACGGTACAGTTTAATCCTCTTAAAGGTCTCAAACAGTTGTTTAAAACCATTTGAAATCGGATTACGTACCGGATCTTTATAATAAACCTGCTTGACATTTTTTAGCATTGGTATCGTGAATAAGCCCCACCATAAGGCTGTAATCGCAAACGCAGCCTTACTTGCGACTGTAACAGAGAAGGGGAGAATGTTTTGCTGCGATAATATTATCAGGGCAATACTGATGATGAACGGTATAGTACTTCCAATGTAACCCATCGCATAACCTCGTGAAGAGATCTGATTCATTTTATCTTCCGTTGTTACATCGACAAGAAATGCATCGTAGAAAATATTGGTTCCCCCAAAACCTATAACGGTAATCATGTAACAAATTAATAATATTAGCCATTGATTTGTGGGGACAACCGCAAGCAGCAAGGTAAAGATAATTCCTAATGCAAAGAAAAAAGTGAAAAACCGTTTCTTAAATCCTTTGAAATCCCCGATACTTCCTAATATTGGGGCACAAAGGGAAATAAGCAGTGTGGCAAACGAATTTGCATATCCCCAATAAGCGGTCGAAGTGGAGCCTTCAAGTCCAGCCTGATTGGCCGCCGCTTTAAAATACAACGGGAAGATGGCTGTTGTGATTAGGATTGAATAAGCAGAGTTAGCCCAATCATAGAATACCCAGCCTTTTTCTTGCTTTGACATCCGACTCATAGATTTTCCCCCTTTTAAATTTCTAAGATCTCTTCAATAGCCCTTCCATCTGTCTGGCCTAAATTTACTCCTAGAAGCCTAGCAAAGGTTGGACCTTCATCAATGAGGCGGATAGAGGGCAGGGTGATAGATTTTATCCCTTTTCCTGTTGCCATAAAAATAGTTCCATAATTTTCTTTCTCTGGTGAATACCCATGACACGCTAACGTGTATTTATGATCAGTGATTACGTCCTCCTTTGTGATAGTTTTGATAAATTCCCCCTCAAAGTCTTCTAAAAAGTAAAATCCTTTGTGGGCTTCGATCATAAAGGCACATGTTCCATCGGCTCCTCTATTAGCAGCCTGTTCACTGGTGAGTACGCTTTCAATTCCATTTTTAGGATCGTCACATAAAGATTCTAGTATTTCTTTTACTTTTTCATATGTTGCTAAATCGTGTGGATCTTTAATGTAAATATATGCAGAGCCATCACAACTTTTACAATAAGCCTCCCAATTAATTATTCTCCCTTTTCCATTAGAGGTGATTAGCTTTTGTTCACGGAAAAGAACATTAACGTTGACTGCTTTATGTTCATCTAACGCACTATGATCCCCTAATGCTACTATTGTGGAGTTTTCGTAGATTCCGCTTTCCTTTAACGCTTCAAGAATTCTGCCGAGACGCAGGTTGTGGCGATGAAGGGCTGCGATTGCTTCTTCAGATGAAAAGCCGTGATAATGGCGCTGGGTATCTAAATCGGTAAAATGGACCATTAATAAATTCGGTTTCTTTGACTTAATCGTGTCAACCGTTGATTCCAAGACGAAATCATCCAATTCCGGTTGATTAAGGCCTTTACGAATATGACCGTAACGTTTATTTAGCTCCCACTGAAAGCGGGGACTGCCACTCAGCAGCGAAACAAGAATCTGATTATGCCAAGGACGGTTTGCAAAAATTTCGGGCATATTATAGTCAATCTTTGCATTTGCAGTGACTGGCCATAATAGGGCTGCTGTCGTCATATTTGCCTTTTTTACTTCGTCATATAAAGTCGTACAACGAATGCGATCTCTGTACCAATTCCAATCGGGAGATGCCATGCCCGGCTGCAGAAGAGTATTATTGATTACTCCATGTCGGTTTGGATAATTTCCTGTTACGATCGTGGCATGACATGGATAGGTGACTGAAGGATAAATAGATTTGACTTTTTCTACATAAGCTCCGTTTTTTAATAGGGTCTGAAAGTGGGGAAGTTCTTTTAAGATGGGAATATCTAAGGATGAAAGGCAATCAAAGGAAATGATAATTAAATGGTCGGTCAATCGATTCATGAAATGAATACCTCCGATAATATTTGCCCGTTACTATAATTGTACTACAGGCAGGAGGAAATGGGAGATTTGTTACAGAATATTTACAAAATACTTTGAAAGCATAGATTTATCAAAAGGTTTTTCTAGTATAATGATATTAGAAAATTTTGGATAAAGGGGGTATGGAAATGCCAAGTATTCGAAGTTATTTTTTTGAAAAAGGAATTAAACTATCTGTAAAAAGAGCGCTGAAGAAGGGTTTATCTAATCGGGCGATGGAGGAACAGCGGCAGATGCTCGACACGGTGGCAAGAAAATTAGGGAAACTCCCGAAAAACTGCAAAGTGGAGAAGCTTCAGATTGAAGGATTGTACGCTGAGTGGATTTCTTCCGAAAACGCTGTGGAGGACAAAGTAATCCTGTATTTACACGGGGGAGGTTATGCATTTTGTTCAGCTACCACGCATAGACCACTGGCAGCAAGTATTGGGAAAGCGGCTGGAGTAAAAGTCCTTTTTCCGGAATATCGTCTGGCGCCCGAACATCCATTTCCAGCAGCCGTTGACGACGCCGTCAATGTGTATCAGTGGCTCCTTCGTCAAGGTTATCAACCTTCTAATATAATTTTTGCTGGTGATTCCGCAGGAGGGGGGCTAAGCGTGGCGGCTGCGTTGGTATTAAGAGATCAAAATGAACCGCTCCCGCGTGCGCTTGTTTGCCTCTCTCCATGGGTCGACCTTACCAGCAGTGGGGAAAGCTACCGGAAGAACAACGATGTGGATCCTTACTTAACGCTGCCAGGCGTAAAAGACGCTGCACGGATGTATGCAGGGAAGGAGAACCCCCTCGATCATCCGCTCATCTCCCCAGTCTTTGCCGATTTGACTGGTTTACCGCCTTTATATATTCAGGCAGGCAATCATGAAATATTGCAAAGTGATGCGGAATTGCTCGCCCACCAAGCACGGAAGGCAGGTGTAAAGGTTTCCTTAAAGGTATGGGATGGTATGTGGCATGTTTGGCAGATTAGTGGTCCTAGATTACCTGAAGCGAAAAAAGCTATCCGTGAGATGGGTGATTATATAAAGAAGGTCTTCAATAGTTGAAAACCAAAAACTCCTGCATCGTAACGTTACGTTATGATGCAGGAGTTTTCTATGTTCAGCACTATTTACCGCCATGAACATTATGAACAAAATGGAAATTAAGTTTTTAATGCTGTTTAAATGAATAATCTATGAAATCCTCGGAATTTTTGTAAAATTAAGAAAACGTTTACAAAGGGGGAAATGAAATGTTTTCGATCAAAAGAATTTCAGCAGTCATGTGTGCAGGTGCGTTGGCATTAAGTTTGGGGGCTTGCAGCAGTAAAGAAACAGCAAGTACAAGTAAAAAAGCGGAAGGTACCGGTTATCCAACCAAGGCCATTAGCGTTGTTGCACCATCTGGAGCTGGTGGAGGCTGGGATTTAACGGCACGCTCGTTTACAAAAGTGCTAGCTGAAACAAAACTAGTCAAGCAGCCATTAACAGTTGAGAATAAGCCTGGTGGCGGTGGAGCGGTTTTTATGGCTGAATATGCAACACAGCAAGTGGAAAATAACGACATGCTCTTTGTCAATTCGCCGCCGATTATTATTAACAATTTAAAGAAGGAAGGAAATAGCCCATATGGGTATAAGAATACAACACCATTAGCACAGCTTACGAAAGACTACGGTGCAATTGTTGTTAAAGCTGATTCCAAATTTAAAGACCTAAAAGCAGTCCTTGAAGAAGTGAAGAAGGATCCAACGAAGTTAACGTTTGCCGGTGGCTCCGCACCAGGCTCGATGGACCACTTAGTTTCCATTCTGCCAGCTTTTAAATATGGGGTTGACCCGACCAAAATTAAATATGTTTCTTATGACGGCGGTGGCGAAGCGATTACAGCCTTACTTGGAGGAAACGCAGATGTCATTGGAACAGATGCATCAAGTGTAAAAGAATTCCTTAAAGCCGGGAAGGTTCGAGTGCTGGCAATTACCTCATCCGAACGATTGTCAGGAGATTTCAAAGATGTACCTACTGCCAAGGAACAAGGTGTAGATGCGGAATTTACGATTTGGCGAGGTGTATTTGGCCCGGAAAAAATGTCTGCAGAAGCAAAGGCTTATTGGGAAAAAGCCATTGATAAGTTAGTTCAATCACCGGAATGGAAAAAAGAAGTCGAGACACAGGGCTGGGAATTAGAGTATAAAAATGGGGCGGATTTTAAAAAGTTCTTAGCTGATCAGGAAACACAAGTACAACAATTATTAGAAGCATTAGGAATGCAGAAGTAAGGAATCCAAGAGGGAAGGAACGGCTTTCTCCTTCCCTTTTATTTTTTTGAAAAAGTTGGATGGGGGGACCCTTGGATGGACATTAAATTTGATCGTATCGCTGCGATATTGTTTCTAGCTGTAGCCGTCTTATTTATTATCGGTAGCAGAAGTATTGCAAGCTCTTCCTATGGAAGTGTCGTTGGCCCGGATATTTTTCCATTCTTCCTCGGAATATTGTTAGCAATCTTAAGCATTCGATTATTTTATGAAACATTTAATGGAAAAAAGCAGGAAAAGAAAAACGAAAAGTTGCAGTATAAGCCTTTTCTCATCATCCTGATCGCAACATTGGTTTATATTTTAACACTAGAATCTGTTGGCTATGTAATCACCACCTTTGTATTTCTCTTTGTCTGCTTTCAAACGATGGAACGAGCAAAATGGCTGACCTCACTGATCATCGCTGGCTGTTTTTCAGGAATTGTCTATTTCCTATTTGTCGAAGTATTAAAAGGAACACTTCCAGGGTGGCCAATTTGGTTTTAGTTGAAGTAATGATGGTGTCAGGCACCATGTTTTTTTCGGATGAAAGGGGGAAATGGATTGAATACTCTTGATTATTTGCTGCACGGTTTCGGTACGGCACTTATTTGGTATAATTTACTTTTTGCTTTTGTTGGAGTTTTGATTGGGACCGCTGTTGGGGTATTACCTGGGATTGGTCCGATGAGCGGTGTCGCCTTGCTTATTCCTGTTACCGCTTCCATTACGGGAGGGCTTCCTCCAGAGCAAGCGGCAACTAGTGCCATTATTCTTCTTGCCGGTGTCTACTACGGAGCCATGTATGGAGGTTCAACGACTTCTATTCTATTAAATACGCCGGGAGAGTCTTCTTCGGTAGTGACAACATTGGATGGGTATCAGATGGCGAAGAAGGGGCGAGCAGGGAGTGCGTTATCGATTGCAGCAATTGGTTCGTTTGTAGCTGGAATTGTTACATTGATCGCGCTGATTGCCTTAGCGACACCTTTATCAAATCTAGCCCTGAAATTTGGACCTTCTGAATATTTCTCGCTTATGCTCCTAGGGCTCGGAGCTGTTAGTGGGTTGGCGGGAAAGTCGGTTACAAAAGCATTAATTATGACTGTAAGCGGGCTGCTGTTAGCTACGATTGGTATTGATAATGTTTCAGGAATCGGTCGTTTTACCTTTGATATTCCCTGGCTTTACCAAGGAATTGAATTCTTGACGATTGCCGTTGGGTTATTTGCGCTAGGTGAGGTATTTAAGACTATCTTAGAAAAAGATGAAGAAGATACACAAATGGCAAAGATTAATAATTTGCTGCCATCTAAAGAAGAGTTGAAAGAGTCTGCCGGACCAATTGCCAGAGGGTCGATCTTAGGATTCTTTATCGGGATTTTACCCGGCGCAGGCGCAACGCTCGCATCCTTTTTCTCTTATATTTTAGAAAAAAGGATTTCCAAAGACCCATCGAAATTTGGAACAGGAGCAATTGCCGGTGTGGCAGCACCTGAATCTGCGAATAATGCCGCCTCAGGCGGAGCAATGATCCCATTATTAACATTAGGTATCCCTGGATCAGGTACAACTGCGATCCTAATGGGGGCACTGATGATGTATAATGTGCAGCCAGGTCCATTATTGTTTGAAGATCATCCCCAGGTTGCATGGGGGTTGATTGCCAGTATGTTTATTGGAAATATCATGCTGTTAGTTCTCAACCTCCCTCTAGTAAAGGTGTTTGCAAAAATTATTCAGACTCCCAAGCAATATTTGATTCCAATTATTATTGCCATCTCAATTTTCGGCGTTTATGCCGTTCAAGTTTCGGTTTATGATCTGTTACTTCTATTAGGATGCGGTTTAGTTGGCTATTTTCTAAATAAACATGATTACCCAATTGCCCCATTGGTGTTAGGACTTGTATTGGGCCCAATGATTGAGAATAACCTGCGCAGGGCTTTAACAATTTCAAATGGAGATTTTGGACCGTTTTTCACCCGCCCGATTTCTTTAGGTTTCTTAATCATGACCGTTCTTTGGCTAGTTATTCCGGTCATCATGAAGATGAGAGGAAAAAATGTCATTATAAATGAAGAAGCATAAAAAATGTAAATTTCAGATTATTACAAAAAACTCCTTTTTCTAAGGAGTTTTTTTCTATATGATATAAGTAGAGGTGCTTGTATGCGATTACACACGAAATTAATGTTAGGGATTTTTATATTAATCATCCTTATTGGCGGGATTTTTGAAATAACTTTTAAAAATATTATGGAATCCAATCTTAAACACGAAAAAGGAACGAAGGCCTTATCTGTGGCACAGTCCATCTCCAATATGCCAGAGATTCAAAAAGCTTTTTCTAGTTCCGACCCGGCAGCCATTATTCAACCTCTAGCAGAAAAAATAAGAAAACAGGTGGGTGCGGAATTTATTGTTATCGGAAATCGAAACGAAATACGCTATTCCCACCCAGATCCTAACCGAATAGGACAAAAAATGGTTGGCGGGGATAATGCTCAGGTTTTTAAAGGAGAATCGGTCATCTCTGAATCAATTGGAACTCTAGGACCATCTCTACGGGGAAAAGCTCCTATTATAAGCGCTGGTAAAATAATTGGTGTCGTTTCAGTAGGGTATCTTCAAACGGATATTGAAAAAGAAGTGGCAAAGATAAGAAGTAAAATTTTTATCACAACAATGATTATTTTACTAGGAGGATTACTAGCCGCACTATTAATCTCTTTAAATATTAAACGAGCGATTTTCGGACTGGAACCGAAAGAAATTGCTTGGATGTACCAGGAGAAACATGCCATTTTAGAATCTATCCATGAGGGGATCATCGCCATTGATACGGGCGGGCGAATTACAGTTGTCAATGAAACCGCGCATAAAATTCTCAATGTTCCGAGTGACGTGCTGCTCCGTGGCAGAAGGATTGATGATGTACTTGAAAATACGCACCTTTATGAGGTTGTTCGGACGGGACAAGCAGAGTATGATCGGGAATTGACCATTTCAGACGAGGTATTCCTGGTGAATCGTATTCCTATTTTTAATAAAAAGGAAGAGGTAATTGGGGCAGTTGCCAGCTTTAGAAATAAGTCAGAGCTTTCCAATCTGATGCAGGAATTGTCCCATGTGAAGGCATATGCAGAAGGCTTACGCGCTCAGACACATGAATATTCTAACCGATTGTATACACTTCTTGGCTTGATTCAGCTTGGAAACTATAAAGAAGCGATTGATTTCATTTCCAAGGAAGTGGATGTTACCCAAGGTTTCATAAGCTTCTTAATGAAGGAAATTCCTGACCCGATCATTGCCGGATTTATTTTAGGCAAGGCTAGTTTATCTAGCGAATTAAAAATTAATTTTACAATCGACCGCGAGAGCAGCTTTAGCGATGTCCCAGCGGAAATCAGCAGAGATGCATTAGTGACAATAATCGGTAACCTTGTTAATAATGCGTTTGACGCAGTCAGAGAAAATGAGAAGGAACAAAAGAAAGTTTCTTTGTTTCTAACGGACTTGGGAAAAGACCTGATTATCGAAATTGAGGATAACGGGAAAGGTATTGACACGAACATGGGTGAACAAATTTTTCAAGCTGGCTTTTCGACGAAAAGTCGTCACAGCAATGCCGGAATCGGCTTAAGTCTTGTTAAGGAATCGATAAGGGGATTAGGCGGAAATATTACCTTTTCTTCTCAAGAAGGTGAAGGGACAATTTTCACAGTAGCGATACCAAAACACAGGGGGTGTTTGAATGAAGCAGAACTCGGATATCGAAGTGTTAATAGTTGAGGATGACTTACGGATTGCAGAAATTCAAAAACGATTCATTGAACAGATTGCTGGTTTTCAAACAGTCGGAATTGCGGCTAGTTATCTAGAAGCAAAGACTTATCTTGATTTATTACAGCCAGACCTTATTTTGTTGGATGTATATTTTCCAGACATGAATGGCATTGATTTGCTTAAGGAAACAAAGCAGCATAGTAAACAAATGGATGTCATCATGATTACCGCCACAAAAGAGATTGATAAGGTTCAAGAGGCAATCAGCATTGGTGTGTTTGATTATATAATTAAACCGGTCGTTTTTGAGAGATTCAAACAATCGCTGCTGAGGTATCAGGAATTTCATACAAAGCTGGTAGAAATGAGGAATGAAAATCTCGATGTTACCCAACAGCAGGTGGATAAGCTTTTGCGAAAAGAGATCGAACGTTCAGTGAGCGACAAACTTTATCTGCCGAAGGGGATTGATCCGCTTACACTTGAAAAGGTTTTGGAGGTCCTTTCAAAGGTTGATTTCGGATTAACGGCAGAATGGGTAGCCAAAGAAATAGGCGCCAGCCGAACAACAGCCAGAAGATATTTAGAACATCTTATGGCCGAGGAGAAAATTGCCGCGGATATATCCTATGGAACCGTGGGTCGTCCTGAACGGGTTTATTTGGTTAAGGGGAATTTAAAACTACATAACCACCTATAAAGAAGAAGGCTCTAAGTAAACTGAGCCTTCTTCTTTCTTTAGGAAGGAGGTGCCTGACACCCATGTGAATTGTAATAATATTGCCAATATTTACACAGGGTGGGGTGTAAATTAGTTATATAATAAGGTTAAATCTTCATATTCGGCACGATTGGATGTAAATGTGGCCGGTTTTTTTGTAATGGATTATGAAGGAGGGGTATAGAACATGAAATGTTTAATTGTGTATTGCTCATCCCATGGGACTACAGAAAAAGCAGTTGGATTTTTAATTGAAGGTCTTGATGGTAAAGTTTTCGCGGTGGATTTGAAACGGGACAAAGAAAAGTTGGATCTGACTAAATTTGATACCGTTATCATTGGCGGCTCGATTCATGCAGGGAATATTCAACGGAAAATAAAACAGTTTATTAGAAACAACCTGGATACCCTTTTAGAAAAAAACATCGGCCTTTTTCTTTGCTGCATGCAGGATGGGGAGACCGCCATTGAGCAATTTAATAACGCCTTTCCACAAGAATTGCGCAAAAATTCCGCCGCCATGGGGTTATTTGGCGGAGAATTTCTCTTATCAGAAATGAACTTTCTAGAAAAACAAATTGTCAAAAAAGTGAGCGGTGCAACCATCGATCAATCCAATTTAGATTATGAGGCCATCAAGGAATTTGCATCCAAATTAAATCATATGAAAAGCCTTGTTTAGTTATTCTATTGTGTTAATGGTGATTATTTGCTCATCTCTATTCTGAATGAAGAAATGAGTGATATTTGATGGACTCTAAAATGAAATCCTCTTATCTAATGACATTTATTATCGTTATGCTGACGTTAATTGCTGCAGCAGGTGGTCTTTTTATTGACGAATTGTATAAGGATACCAACAGTTTTGCTTTAGGTGCATGGTATGCCAATGATATTATTTTACTCATTGTCGGGTTGCCGCTTTTGATTGCAGCATTGGTCCTATCGATAAGGGGTTCTCTTAGAGGACAGTTAGTTTGGTTAGGAATGCTTAATTTTACGATCTATAATTATTCTTACTATCTTTTTGGTGCTGCATTAAACGCCTTTTTTCTGATTTATGCCGCCTTGTTCACTTTGTCGATGTATTCTCTTATTTTCGGTTTAGTTTTTTTAGATTACAACAAAATTGAGAAGTCATTTAAGAAGAAAACGCCTGTAAAAGGGATTAGCATTTTTATGATCCTATTAGCAGTCACCCTAGGGGGAGCATGGATTGCCCAGTGGGTAAATTTTGTTCTTACCGGTAATCCCCCACAAATTATGATTAATTTACATGCGACCAACAACCTGGTTGCCACATTAGATTTAACATTCGTGGTTCCGTTATGCATTGTGGCAGCCTATTACCTTTGGATCCGGAAGCCTGTTGGATATGTTCTAACAATCATGTTAAATGTTAAGGGATTTGTTTATAATCTTATTTTAACTTTTGGTTCCATTATCCAAGCACAAGCAGGAATTAAGAGTGCAATGGACTTAGTTCCGTTATGGGTGATTCTATGTATTGGCTGTTTAAGTACTTTTATTATTTTATTAATTAATATGAGACCAAATAGTAATAAGATATTAAAAAAGGTTGGCTGAAATGAACAATAAAAATAAATCACGAGAGCGTTGCTGCTTTTGCAGGACGTTTTTTTGTGTTCATTTGCAGGACTTTTATGCTATTTTTCGACGAGTTGCCCAATCGGATGGATCTTTTTGTCAAATTTTGCTTATAAAAAAGAGCAAGTTGGATAATAATGAAAAAGGTCTTAATACAACAAGGAAGAGGATTCAAATGAAGATTTGGTTTAACAGATGGTTTACAACGGTCTCCCATTACATTGATATGATTCGGGGCAATGAAGATAACCGGAAATTTATCATATATGGGACACATCCGAACAAAGATGCTCTATATTTACAAAATTGTGATTACGCCTTCGTCGAGCCAGAAATATCTGGTGAGGAATATATTAGTTTTTGTCTTGAATTTTGTAAGAAGCACGGAATTGATATTTTTATCCCACGGAAAGAAAATGTCCTCATTTCAAAAAGGCTAAGTGAGTTTGAGGCTTTGGGTGTTAAAGTGCTTGTTTGTCCGGATGCAAAGCTTATGGAGACAATGGATAATAAAGCGGATACCTATCAAATTTTTTCAAATGGGGCAGCCAATTCTCTACTACCGGATTATTATGTTGTCAATAATATTGATGATTTTAAGGTGGCATATAGAAAACTTAAGGAAAAAGGCCATACGGTTTGTTTTAAACCGGTGATAGGCGAAGGTGCCAACGGATTTCGGGTCATAATCGACCAAATCGTTTCGATTGAACAGTTTTTCAATCATGGAATTGGTTTCCGTATTCCCTATGCCCATGCCTGTGAAATTTTGAGCCAGCAAGATACATTTCCTGATTTAATGGTGTTGGAATACCTCGAAGGAAGTGAATATAGTATTGATTGCTTATCTTCCCATGAAAAATTGTATGCTGCGATTCCTCGGATGAAGGGGGATGGAAGAGTGAGGGAACTTGTGGAACAGGCAGAACTCATTAAATTAGCTCACGATTTTCATCAGGAGTTTAAATTGCCATATATATTTAATATTCAGGTAAAATACAACAGCCATGGTGTTCCAAAATTATTGGAAGTTAATCCGCGAATGAGTGGTGGAATGCATATTAGCTGTTTGTCAGGGATTAACATTCCGTACCAGGCCATTAAGATATTAATGGGCGAAGAGGTAGAGCTGGTCAAGCCAAGGTTTGGCATCCGGGCAAGTCATATTGAAAAAGAAATGATTCTGGAATATGGGGATATTAGTTAAGTAAATTTTTTGATCAAAAAAAGAGCAGGTTGGCATTTATCCGACCCGCTCTTTTCCTATTTTTATTTATAAAAAACTTTATCGACGTTATATTTTGCCTGTAATGTATTGATGATATAAGTTTCGTAAATTTCTCTTTCCACTGGATCTTCCACAACACATACGGCAATCCGATAAACTTCATCTCGATGTAACTTAATTGGTGAAACGGTATCTTCAAAATGTTTCTTTACGCGCGGGCGCAATTTCCTTGCTTTCCCTACAAATAAAAGTTCATCATTTGCGTTTGAAAATAAAATAATTCCGCCTTTGTCTCTGGGGATTTTATTATAATCAGTAAATCCATAAAGGCTGCTTATAGGTGCCTCCACTTTTTCTCCAACTTGATTTTTCTTGGTAATCACTATATCAGGATTAGGTATTTCAATTTTTATCATTAAGAAAATCGCTCCTTGCTTAAAATAAACGGTGTCCCCGTTTTGCTAACAGTTCATTATAGCACAAACTATCATCATTTATTGTTGACTTTCTTATTTTAACCATTTTTCATTACTCAAAACCGGTGAAGACTAACTCTTTGAATTTAATGTGTGTAAATAATGGTAGAAAATTATTCCTTTTAAGCAAAATAATCTTTCGTTGAGTTCGATTTTTAGTAACTTTCTATTTATAATAGAAGGTGACATAAAAAATTTAAGAGTGAAAGGGTGTTTTTATGGCTATTTCATTGTCTAAAGGTCAAAAGGTCGATTTAACGAAAACAAATCCTGGTTTATCGAAAGTGGTAGTAGGTTTAGGCTGGGATACCAATCGTTATGATGGTGGAAATGACTTCGATTTAGATGCAAGTATTTTCTTATTAGGTGCGAATGGAAAAGTAACTTCTGAAAAAGATTTTGTGTTTTACAACCAGCTTGAAGGCGGAAATGGTTCCGTGGTACATACAGGTGATAACCGTACAGGAGCAGGTGACGGCGATGATGAGCAAGTAAAAGTAAATCTTAGCGCTGTTCCCGCTCAAGTGGAGAAAATTTCTTTTGTTATTACGATTCATGATGGAGAAGCGCGCGGTCAGAATTTTGGACAGGTATCCAATGCATTCTGCCGCATCGTAAATGAAGAAACTAACCAGGAAATCATTCGTTATGATTTAGGGGAGGACTTCTCGATTGAAACTGCCATCGTTGTAGGAGAATTATACCGTCATAATGGCGAGTGGAAATTCTCTGCCGTCGGCTCGGGTTATCAAGGCGGATTAGCACGCATCGCAACAGACTTCGGCCTAAACGTTGGCTAAGATGTTGAAGACAAAAAGGACAAAAAGGTCGACTGACCATTTTGTCCTTTTTTTTTGTTTAAGATTATCTAAATGGACAGGGTTTTGGGTTTCAGGTATGGTGGAGATAACTATTTTATTTTGATTTGAGGATGGATTTAAAATGAAAATTTTGTTTAAAGCACAGGTTCTCGCGATTATTCTAGCAATCATTTGGGTTGTATGTCTCAATATATTAGCTTTCTTCGATCAGCCGGAACGTGCTCTTCAATACATCAATTGGTTTGTTTACGGATTGGCTGTGTTGCTAGCAATCATTTCTTTTCTATTGACCAAAAGTATAATCGGTCATAATTGGCTGGCTGTTCCTTTAGTGCTCATCCCTTATCTTATCATTTACTCACCTGTATTTAAGGGAATTATGTTAAGTTTGGTTAATGAAAGCTTCGGAATGATCATCAATTTCCTGGCGATATCCACAGGAACTATTTATTTAATGGCTATTTTGATCAGCATGATTTTCGGGATCATTTTCTCCAATCGGCAAAAAAAGGTATAGTATCGACAGCAAAGAGATAATTTAGTGAATAAACTGGATCTTATTATAAGAAATGGGAAAGAAAGTGGGGCAGTACGATGGAAGGAAAGTGGCTGATAGCCGATCGCGATTTAAATGAACGTGAGGGATTAAAATGGCTGTTAAAAACGTCTTCAATCCCTGTCACAAATATAGGATTGGCTTCTAATTACCGAGAATTTGTCGTTAGATTTGAACAAGGAAGGCCGGACGTTGTCTTAATCGAACTTGATATGATCTCTAAGGAGGATTGGTCAACTTTCCGTGACTTAATTCACATCTATAATCCGGTATTACTGTTAACTTCCGCAGAGGGAACCTTTGAAAAAGCTCGTCTCGCCATTGACATGCAAGCGTTAGATTTAATGATTAAACCTTTAGCGCCGACTAAGGTTACATCTGCTTTCCATAAAGCCTCAAGAAAACTTGGAACAAAAAATCCAGCAGACGGATTGCTCATTCCCAATACATATAAGGACATATCATATGAAGCGTTATTTATTTCGCAATCTTCTGATTCAGCAAATTTTCATATCGCGGCTTTTCAAACGGAAAGTAACGAAAAAATAAAATCATTGCATTCTTTCTTAAAAGAATTTCCTTTCAAGGGAGTCCAGGGTATTTTTGCAATGGACGATATGGTCGTGAGTATGTTTAAGGAAACAGGTCATCATTTATCAGAGCAGTGTCAAAAGGCAATGAGAAAATGGGAGGAGGAATTCTCTGACCCGCTTGCCATCGTTGTCCATAAAGGTAATTCTGCGGAAATGAGTTTGAATCAAAAATACCTCCAGACCCGAAAAATGCTGGATTTCACCTATTATAAAGGCTATCGCCAAGTAGTTGAATTCGAACAATCACCCGAATGGATTCATATTGACCCTTTTTTAGCACCTCCAGAACAAAGAGTATGGGTCGACATGCTAACCAACGCCGATTTAGAAAAAATAAAGAAGTGGCTATACGAGGAATTTTTGCAATTACAAGAACCATTTCCGGATCCAGGATTAGTAAGAATTCAGCTTACGAGTATTCTCGCCCAGGTGAGAAGATTTATGAAGACTAATAACTTAGACGAGAGCCAAAGCTATGAACTGGAGTACCGCTATATTTTCAATTCAATTTTGTACGACAAGGTTCTTTACCGTACGGTTCAAAATTTCATCTTATTTATCCAAAAGTTGTTTATCGGTGCAGCGAATAGCACCAGACATAAACAAGATCCGATTGAACGCGGCATATCCTTTATGGAAACTCATTTTTCCAATAGTTCACTCAGGCTCGAAGATGTGGCCCTGTATGTTGACCGAAATCCTTCCTATTTCAGCCATATGATAAATACTAAAACCGGTTCAAGCTTTACAGAATTATTGACGGCAATAAGAATGAAGGAAGCAAAACGCTTACTGATTGAAACGAACAAATCAATTAATGAAATTTCAAACCTTACAGGCTATCAAAATTCTAATTATTTTAGCCGGATGTTTAAGGAACTAACAGGTACTTCTCCAAGAGAATTTCGCATGAATAAGGTGAAGATGTTTAAAAGCGAGAAGGAGACCGACTGAATTTTGTTCATTTTTTTGGGGAGATATGGTGAAAAATAAAAGACAGTAATTATTAATTCTTTGTTTGTGTTCCTTAAAATAAAGGCAGAAGTGGACCTATCAGGAAAATGATTGGTTCATTTTTTATACAATCGAACATAAAGATAATATCTAATTTATAAAGATATTATCATTATTGAGGCAAAAAATCTAAAAAAATCATAATAAAACAAAAAGTATTATCTGTTTTCTAAGATTCCCTTTGTATTTTTCTGAAGATTTTATTTTTATAATAATAATAATAGATAAATAAAGAAAAAGGGAGTGGAATCGATGGAAACAAACACGGCAAAATCAAGAGTGATTAAAAATTATAAGGGAACTGAATTACATGCAAAAGGCTGGATTCAGGAGGCAGCACTGCGCATGCTGATGAATAATCTGGATCAAGAGGTGGCTGAAAGACCCGAGGATTTAGTCGTTTATGGTGGAATTGGTAAGGCTGCCCGTAACTGGGAGTCCTATGATGCGATCGTGAAAACGCTCCTTGAACTGGAGAATGACGAAACGTTATTAATTCAATCCGGTAAGCCAGTGGCTGTTTGGAAATCTCATAAGGATGCACCACGCGTGTTACTTGCCAACTCCAACCTGGTTCCGGCATGGGCGAATTGGGAACACTTCCACGAGTTAGATAAAAAGGGCTTGATGATGTATGGGCAAATGACTGCCGGCAGTTGGATTTATATCGGAAGCCAAGGAATTGTTCAAGGAACGTATGAAACGTTTGCCGAGCTTGCTCGTCAGGAATTCGGAGGAACATTAAAACACACGATCACTTTAACAGCAGGACTGGGCGGCATGGGTGGTGCTCAGCCGTTATCGGTAACCATGAACGATGGGGTATGTATCGCAATCGATGTGGATGAAACAAGAATCGACCGTCGGATTGAAACCGCTTACCTCGATGTGAAAACAAATGACCTTGAGGAAGCATTAAAAATGGCTCATGAAGCAAAGATCGCAGGTAAAGCATTATCGATTGGTTTATTAGGTAATGCAGCAGAAATTTTACCAATCATGATTGAAAAAGGTTTTAATCCGGATGTTTTAACGGATCAAACTTCTGCACACGACCCGCTAAATGGCTATGTTCCAATTGGTTTTACATTAGAACAAGCGGCTGTCTTACGAAAAGAAGATCCAGTTAAGTATGTAGAACTTTCAAAGCAAAGTATGGCTGTACATGTGAAGGCAATGCTTACAATGCAACAAAAAGGTGCGGTCACTTTTGATTACGGGAACAACATTCGTCAAGTAGCGAAGGATCAAGGTGTAGAAAATGCATTTGATTTCCCAGGTTTTGTTCCCGCCTATATCCGTCCATTATTCTGCGAAGGAAAAGGTCCTTTCCGCTGGGCAGCACTTTCAGGAGATCCTGAGGATATTCGTAAAATTGATGAAGCCTTGCTTCGCGAATTCAAAGATGATGAACATCTCTGCAAATGGGTAAAAATGGCTCAAGAAAAAATCAGCTTCCAAGGCCTTCCTGCCCGGATTTGCTGGCTTGGCTATGGTGATCGTGCCCGTTTTGGTAAAGTTATCAATGATATGGTAGCTTCGGGAGAAGTATCGGCACCAATCGTTATTGGCCGTGATCATTTAGATGCCGGTTCAGTAGCATCACCAAATCGAGAAACAGAAGCAATGAGAGACGGCAGCGATGCAGTTTCCGACTGGCCGATATTAAATGCGATGATTAATGCGGTTGGCGGAGCGAGCTGGGTTTCATTACATCACGGCGGCGGCGTCGGTATGGGTTATTCGCAGCATTCGGGAATGGTAATTGTTGCAGATGGTACAAAGGATGCGGAAGTACGTTTAGAACGGGTATTAACAACTGACCCCGGCATGGGTGTTGTCCGTCATGCCGATGCAGGCTATGAGCTTGCGATTAAAACAGCAAAAGAAAAGGGCATCAAAATGCCAATGCTTAATCAAGACTAAGAATGAGAGGATGATAGATTAATGAGTACACCAATTTTTATCAGAAATGCCTCTCAGCTTGTGACATTACAGGGGAGTTCCGATGCTCCCCGTGTAAAGGGCGAGATGTCTGAGCTTGGCATTATTGAGAATGGCAGTATTTGGATTGAAGACGGAGTGATTCAGGCTGTTGGTACAGATGTAGAGCTTTTTGAAAAATATTCCGGTCGCCTTGACGAGGCAGAAGTGGTGGATGCGAGTGGTAAACTGGTAACTCCGGGGCTTGTTGACCCACACACACATCTTGTATTTGCCGGCAGCAGAGAAAATGAGTTTAATATGCGACTTCAAGGTGCCACCTATATGGAAATCATGAATAGCGGCGGCGGGATTTATGCAACGACTAGAAGGACGCAGTCGGCAACACATGAAGAGCTTTTTCAAGAAAGCTATGAGCGCTTGAATCAATTTCTCCGCCACGGCGTTACAACGGTTGAAGCGAAAAGCGGTTACGGGATGGAATGGGAAACCGAATTAAAGCAGCTAGAAGTGGCCAAACAGCTAAACGACAAGCATGTGATTGATGTTGTTTCAACCTTCATGGGAGCTCATGCCGTTCCGAAGGAATACAAACAAAATCCAGATGAGTTTGTAAGATTGCTGATTGATGAAATGATTCCAAAGGTGGCAGAGCTCGGCCTGGCTGAATTTAATGATGTTTTCTGTGAACATGGTGTGTTTACACCAGAGCAATCGAAACAGATTCTTGAAGCAGGCCTGCGCTATGGCTTGATTCCGAAGATACATGCTGATGAAATTGAGCCCTATGAAGGGGCAGAATTAGCGGCAGAGGTTGGGGCCATTTCGGCGGACCATCTCTTAAAAGCATCAGAAAAAGGCATGAAAGCAATGGCTGATAAAGGAGTAGTCGGTGTGTTGCTACCTGGAACGGCATACTTTTTAATGGCAGAGTCCGCGAATGGTCGCAAAATGGTAGATTTAGGTGTACCGGTGGCACTTTCAACCGATTGTAATCCCGGCTCATCACCAACGGTTTCACTGCCATTTATTATGAATCTAGGCTGTTTAAAAATGGGGATGACACCGGCAGAAGTAATTACTGCCACGACAATTAATGCTGCCCATGCGATTAATCGCGGGCGTGAAATTGGCAGCTTAGAAGTTGGTAAAAAAGGGGACGTCACGATTTTTAACCTTGGGAATTATATGAAACTGCAATACTCTTATGGTGTGAATCATACGGATACGGTCGTGAAAAATGGTCAAGTGGTTGTCAGGGGAGGTCAGTTAGTTGAAGAGCTTTCTCTATCCTAAACTGAATCCGCCGAGTTTTACATGGGTAAGACCAGATGAAGGGGCCGAGGTTGCAAAGGTGCACGAGTGGATTCAGCCGCTTTCGGCTTCTTCTGATCCTGAGAAAAGTAAGGACACCGACTTTGTAGTTGTTGGTGTTCCACTGTCTCGCTCATCGATTAGCGCTTCGGGTGCTTCTGAATTTCCTGAGGCATTCCGCCGTGCTTGGAAGGGGTTCACAACGTATAATCTTGACGAAGATATCGATTTGTCGGAAATGACAGCAGTGGATGTTGGTGATGTAGCGATGCATGTTACCGATATCAAACGTTGCCATGACAATATCATCGCAGCGTCTACTGCACTTCATCAGCATTTTGAAACCTCCAAAATATGTGCAATTGGCGGAGATCATTCGATTACAGCGATGATGGTAAAGGGACTTCAACATGCGAGGCCTGATGAGAAAATTGGAATTCTACAGTTTGATACTCATTTTGATTTACGAGACATGTCCGATAACGGACCCTCCAACGGGACTCCCATGCGTAACTTAATTGAGAGTGGAATCGTTGAGGGAAGGAATATGTACAATATCGGCCTGCATGGGTTTTTTAACACAAAAGATTTGAAGAAGTATGCAGATGAAAAAGGCGTCAATTATTTTACACTTCGTGAAACACGAAAAAAAGGGATCGAAGAAACAGTGGGGGCCTGTTTAGAAGAACTTGCTGCAAAGGTAGATACTATTTATCTAACAGTCGATATGGATGTGCTTGATATCGCCTATGCACCAGGGGTACCAGCCTCAACGCCGGGGGGCATGACAACAGTAGAACTGCTAGAAGGAGTACTGGCTGCTGCCAAACATCCCAAAGTAAAAGCCATGGACATCGTCTGCCTGGATCCACTAAAGGATACATTCGCTCAACCCACCGTCAAACTTGGCACCCATGTATTCCTAACCTTTCTATCTGGAGTCATGCTTCGATAAAAATATTCGGTGTCAGGCACCATAAAAAGAAACTATTTAGCCAATGTCCACCCAACGTGGACATTGGCTTTTTTAGATTAATTTCCTTGGATTGGCGGATTTCGATTTTAATGGCGTTTGTTTTCATGCATGCTTTGTTCACTAGTGGTAGCTGCTCTATTTCCATGAAATTATTCTAATATTTGCACTGTAATTATTATATTATCTTGATGCTGTGAAATAATTTAGAGGAAATAAAGGATTTTGCTTTATTTTCGTGAAATTTAATAGGGAAGAATAACTATTTGGGGATGGTAGTATTGCATATTAGTAAATTTGTTACGCCTGAGATTATTTTTGGAAAGAATGCTATAAAACAGGTAGGGGATGCTTGTTTACGGCTTGGAGCTAAGAAAGTATTAATTGTAAGCGATTACGGAGTTGCCAATGCAGGATGGCTCGATAAAGTGATCTCTATCTGCAAAGAGTCATACCTGCCGTATGCAACCCATATTGATGTCACAATAAATCCAAAGGATACCGACGTAGTAAAGGGGTGTCGGGCCTATATTGAAAATGAATGTGACGCTATCATAGGTTTGGGTGGGGGGAGTGCATTAGATTCGGCAAAGGCTATAGCCATCCTCGCCACAAACGGCGGACAAATCAGTGATTATGAAGGGGTCGATAAAATAGAAAAGCCTCTTCCACCGATGATTATGATAATGACTACTGCCGGCTCCGGCTCTGAGGTGTCTCAATTCTCTGTCATCGTCGATTCGAAGCGGGGAAAGAAAATGAGCATCATCTCGAAAACATTGGTCCCGGATATTGCGATTGTTGATCCATTAACGCTTGTTACAAAAGACAGTAGCCTCACTGCGGCAACGGGTTTGGATGTCCTTACGCATGCAATCGAAGCGTATGTCAGCACGGCTGCTACACCGCTAACAGATGTTCAGGCAAAAAATGCCCTTTCCTTAGTCTCGAAATTTTTACGGCCCTCGGTGGCTTCGAAGACTAATGAAGAAGCAAAGGAAGCGATGGCCATGGCGAGTTTACAGGCAGGACTTGCTTTTTCCAATGCCATCCTTGGTGCTGCACATGCCATTTCCCATGCCATCGGCGGAAAGCTGCCGATTTCTCATGGAGAAATCAATGCCGTTTTACTGCCTTATGTAATGGATTTTAATTTTATTGCAGCGCCGGAACGCTTTTCTGATATAGCAGCTATTATGGGATTTGACCTAAGAGGAATGTCAGAGCGTGAAGCAGGAAATGCTTCCATTCAATTCGTTCGGGACCTGGCTGCTGATATTGGTGCGCCACAAAGATTAAGGGATGTTGGAATAACGGAGGATATGATTGATTGGGCCGGACAACTGGCACTTATTGATGCTTGTATGATTACCAATCCCCGCGATGTCAATCTCGAGCAAGTAAAGACACTTCTAAAAAACGCATTGTAAGAAGGTGAACCCCGTGCTTGAAGACAAGCAGGAAATGATTGCGCTCTTAACAGGAGTCAAATCATCGAAAAAAAACTATTATACCGAGTTGAAAACAACTGTTCAGCAATTAAGAAAGAAGAACATTCAACTGGAAATCATTAATGAAGTAATGAAAAGTATGAAAATAGACATGTCATTAGATGAAATGCTTCAAAATGTCCTTGATAAATTAAAGGGCCTGTTGCTTTGTGATCGGCTGAGTTTATTATTGCTTCAGAATAGTGAACTCATATTAACGAATGTATATCCTGAAGAAAATCGTGGTTTGAAAATTAACTCTGCGATACCGAATCGAAAGTCTCTCTACTGGTCTGCATTGTTAAACAAACAGATCATCTTTCATCAATTGCTAGACTCAAGTGAAGACTTTTTTGAACATGAATATTTGCTTGACCTTCAAATACATAGTGTGATTGTCCTGCCGATTTTTATAAAAAATAAAGGCATAGGTGTATTAAGTATCGGACGGCAAGACCCGTCTGAATGGGGTCATGATGACCTGTTATTTCTTGAACAATTGACCGACCATCTTGCGGTCAGCATTGAAAATACCCAACTGTACCATGAAGTTGTCCGCGGGAAGCAGCAATGGGAGGACACCTTTAAAGCTGTAGATGATATGATTATTGTTTTTGATAAAAATTTAAATGTCCTTCAATTTAATGATTCCGTTCGATCATTTTTTCAATTGAAAGAGCATTCTCCATCGTTTGCTATATTGCGGAAAGAATGTAAGTCGATTATCGAAGAAACGTTTCGTTCCCAAAGGACTGGATATAGAGATATCTTTTTTGAAAATAACTCCATATGTGAAACGTATACCTATCCGGTCCAGAACCATCAACATCGGGTGTATGGTGTAATTCTCTATTTAAAAGACGTAACCGAAAAACGAAAAATGGAGGCACAACTCCTCCATTCAGGTAAGCTTGCAGCGATAGGCGAGATGGCAGCTGGAATTGCCCATGAATTAAATAGTCCGTTAACTGCTATTCTGGGTAATTCCCAGCTTTTATTAAGAAATAAAGCAAAGGATGATCCTTCATATATCCTTTTAAACGATATTAAAAACTGCGGGGACCGCTGTAAGCGAATCATTAAAAGCTTACTTACTTTTTCCCGCCAGGATGAGTACATCTTTGGAGCCTTCTCATTAAACGAAGGAATAAACCAAGTTCTTAATTTACTAAGATACCAAATAGAAAAAAATGAAATTATGATAATACTTGAACTTGATGAGGACCTGCCTGAAATTGAGGGGAGTCAGCAGCAAATAGAACAAATCATTATTAATCTAATTTTAAATGCGAGAGATGCTTTAGAGGTGTCAGATAAAGGAAACAAAGAAATTACTATCATCAGCTCACATCAAGAAGATGAAGTGCAATTAACCGTCAAAGATAATGGAATCGGAATCGAAGAAAACAGGTTATCCGAAATTTTTCATCCATTTCACACGACAAAAGAAGCAGAAAAGGGTACCGGACTGGGTCTTTCTGTAAGTTTCGGAATTGCAAATGCCCATGGAGGTAAACTCGAAGTGAGCAGTATTGTGGAAGAAGGAAGCACCTTCACATTGCGATTACCATCTCATTTGTCTTATGAGCCGGAGGTCGAGGGATGACAAATTTACTAATAGTGGATGATGAAATAGAGATTGGAAACTTCTTGTCCCACCTTTTTAAATCGAAAGGCTTTAACGTTAAGGTAGTTAACAGCGGGAAAGAGTTCTCCAAAATCGATTTTTCAAGGAGCAACTTTCATGCAGCAATGATTGATTTAAAGCTCCCGGATGCAGACGGGTTAACACTCTTAAAAGATTTGAAAAAACAGCAACCCGCATGTAAAGCCGTAATAATGACGGGGTACAGTACGATTCACACGGCAGTTGAAGCGATAAAATTAGGAGCAAGTGATTATATCGAAAAACCGTTTGATGATATAGATATATTGGAAAAACAAATTGATCAGCTATTAATTTCAACGGGCAGCACCACCCGGCAGCAAATCAATGATCTAGCCAATAAAATCGGATTGATCATTGGAAAAAACCCTGGAATGAATCAATTAATAGAAACGGCATATAAAGTAGCCGGGAAAAATGTAATTGTGTTAATAGAGGGTGAAACCGGAACAGGAAAAGAGGTACTGGCGCGCTTTATTCACGAAGCAAGTCAACGAAATAACGAGCCCTTTATCGGGGTAAACTGTGGTGCAATTACGGAATCGTTATTAGAAAGCGAACTGTTTGGACATGAAAAGGGAGCATTTACGGGGGCATCGCATCTGCGGAAAGGTTTATTTGAAATTGCCAGCAAAGGAACATTATTCCTTGATGAGGTGGCTGAGGCCACTCACTCCATTCAAGTTAAACTACTTCGAGTCCTTGAAACAAGAGAATTTATGCGTGTGGGAAGCGAGAATACTCTTCATACCAACACCCGATTAGTAGCTGCTTCAAATGTAAACCTCCAAGAAGCTGTTCAGCAGAAGAAATTTAGAGAAGATCTTTTTTATCGCTTGAATGTGGTTCATTTAAATATTCCTCCATTAAGAGAAAGAAAAGAGGATATCCCTCAATTGATTCAACATTTATTACAGCGTCACACAAACAATTCGATCACATTTTCGGATGATGCCTTAAAGGTGCTTCAGGGCTATAGGTGGCCAGGGAATATTCGCGAACTTTCAAATTTTGTTACTAGGGTGGTAACTTTGTCAGATTCGGCCGATGCGATCATAACACCCGCCAATCTGCCATTGGCTATAAATGCAGGGACCCCGATTAAGCAGACAGAACAAACAGAACAAGCAGATTTAGAATTACATATGGAAGGTTTTTTGCAAAGCTGGGTCGAAAAAACTTTATCAGCTTTCGAACAAAAGGAAGAAATTGATTTGGAGGAAGTCTTAGCACAAATCAAACAATTAGAGTCTGTTGTTGGTAAGGCATTTATAAAGAGAACGTTAAAGGAAACTCATGGGAATAGAAGGGAAACAGCAAAACGATTACAAATAACGATGAGGAAGCTCAGATATATTTTAAATGAAAAGAATGAAAGCAGCTAAATAGATTAGTAAGAATGCTTAGAACCGACAGCTTGCATACAAAAAAGGCCTGCGATGAAAACCTGTTCGTCGCGGGCCTTTTCTTATTTATTCCCTTATAGGTGCTATTCCAATGTTAAGACGACTCGGCCGTTAATTTGACCGGTTTCCATCCGTTCGAAAACTTCGTTTATTTTTTCAAGCGGCTGAACCTCGATATTGGTTCTTACCTTACCTTGTGCTGCGAATTCAATCGCTTCTTGCAAATCTTTTCTTGTACCCACAATCGAGCCTTTTACCGTTACACCATTTAATACTGTATCAAAGATTGGGATTGGCAGGTCAGCATTTGGAAGACCGACGACTACTAATGTACCGCCTCTTTTTACAGATCCATAGGCTTGTTCGAAGGCTTTCTTGGTTACAGCCACACTAATGGCAGCTTGAACGCCGCCAACTAGACTCTTAATTTCCTCCGCAGGGTCAACCCGTAATCCATTAATCGTTTTATCCGCTCCTAATTCGGTGGCAAGTTCGAGCTTATCATCTTGAATATCTACCGCAATTACATTGAAGCCCATTGCCTTAGCATATTGAAGGGCCACGTGTCCAAGACCGCCAATTCCATAAATAGCAACCCAATCACCCGGCTTCGCATTGGAAACTTTTAATGCTTTATAAGTAGTTACACCTGCACAAAAAATTGGAGAGATTTCATGGAAATCTAGACCATCAGGAATTTTCACCACGTAGTTGGCCGGTGCTTTACAATATTCAGCATAACCGCCATCGACGGAGTAGCCCGCATTCTCTTGTGCCAAGCACAGCGTCTCACGCCCTGTTAAGCAATATTCGCATTCACCACAGGCTGAATACAGCCACGGAATACCGACACGATCGCCTACTTTAATGGAAGATACCCCTTCTGCCACTTTTTCGACGATACCAACACCTTCATGCCCTGGAATTAGAGGAAGCTTTGGTTTAACCGGCCAATCTCCATTGACAGCGTGAAGATCGGTATGACAAACGCCACATGCTTTAATTTTAACTAATATTTCGCCATACTCTAATTCCGGAACAGGTACTTCTTTAATTTCAAGCTTTTGATGATGCTCGTTAACAACGGCTGCCTTCATCATCTTTGTTTCTGGCTTGGTGTCATTCATAAGAACAACACCACTTTGATTTTCATTCGTACACATTACTTCCCATCTCCCTTGTAAATCGTATTCACATATATTAAATGCAAATATCGTGCCAACTATTAAAGCGCTTTCATTAGTGAAAATAATCAAAATACACAATCAATTTGCCGGAAAGTTGGCACGAGCCAGCCACTTTAACGGCAAATTGAAACAATTTTTCGTTATATGGTAACTCTTGGTGTCAGGCACCACAGAAAGCCGCTTTTCAGGTTCGTGCTAGGGGATGGATTACCATAAGCTCATTAAAAAAACCTTGAGTTTCAAGGTTTTTTAGTTATTAATATGAAAAAGTTTCTGCAAATCATTTACTTTTCTTTTTTGAATCACTTTTTTCCAATAATCTATTGATTAATATCGTAAGATTTTGATTTTGTTCTTTAAGTTCTAATAGTTCTTTTTTTAACTCCGAAAATTCATTAGATAATTTTTCCAGTTTTTCAGCTATTGAAGTCAACGATCCATTTTCTTTTTTATCAGCACCGTTGAGGAGATTTAGGATAGGAACTTGTGTACTATTACCAAGGTCCTTCGCAGAATTCTTTAAAGAATCATCTTTTAAAAGATTGGTTGCCGTGTTCATTAAAGCGCCCATATCAACGTTTTTCATTAATGCATTCATGTCAATATTGTTCATTAAAGAATTTATATCCAAGGAATTTTCACTATTCATTTGTGTTTTATCCATTCCCGTTAAAGATTTCAAATCAAAATTGTTCATTAAAGAATTTAAATCAAGTGGAATTGCATTTAAATTATTTGTGTTTTCGAGGGTATTATCCTGAGCTTCGATGTTGTCCGAATTCTTGACACTTTTTTCTTTCTTATTTTTAGACATATTTAATCCACCTTTTTAATTAAGGATAGTACTAAGTACCGTAAATTCTAAATAACTAATGCCTTAAAAATCAAAATCAGCTAATTTTAAGAAAAAACCTAGAAGATTATATCATTAATTAATAATCTTCTAGATTTCATGGCTCCATCAATTAGGAATTCCTTGAATAATAATCTCCATTCATATGCTAAACCGACTAAGGGTCTTGTAAAATAGCAATGATGGCATTATTAATCGGAGTTGTATCGAGGCCGAATAAGCTAGCTACAAGCAATGCAAGCAATAATAAAATAATCACGAGCACCTTGCCTAGTGTAGTAATGAAATTAGCAATATTCATTTGTTTCCCCCTTTCTAGATATGAATTTCAATTCAATAAGGGGCCCCTTACATAAATCATAGTATGTAAAACTGATGGACAAGCATAAACGAATGTCTTGTATAATTGAAAAAGGGCTGTCCAAATTTTAAGGATGATTGGGAAATAAACCTAAATTATTCCTCGGGAAAGCGCATGATTAGACAATTATCGATATTTAATACAAAATTGATTTCTATAAATATATAAAGGGGAAATTAAATAATGAACAAACAAGTAATCGTCTATACAACAAACGACTGTATCGAGTGCACGATGGTCAAAAAAGTCCTAACCGAAGAGGGAATAGTTTTTGAATCAAGGGACGTGATGGCGAATCCGGAATATCAGAAGGAAGTGGAGAAATTCGGCTTTCTTGGAGTTCCAGTGACAGTCGTTGAAAATCGTGCAGTCAAAGGATTCACAAATGAACTAAAGGAACTAATAGACCTAGCGAAAAATTAAGATTCAACTATCAATTCCACAAAAAAAAGTGGCTTGGAGGAAAATCCCCCAAGCCATTTTTCTGTAATTTCTACGCACTAATCGATTTATCTGTTTTGGCACTTTGGAGTTCGGAATTAGGATGGAACTCATTTTCCATTTTGGAAACAACCACAGTAGCCACCCCATTACCGATCAAGTTAGTAATCGCACGGGCTTCAGACATAAAACGATCGACACCTAGTAATAAGGCAATCCCTTCCACTGGAATCACCGGGAACGCAGACAAAGTAGCAGCAAGTGTAATAAAACCTGAACCTGTTACACCGGCCGCACCTTTAGATGTCAGCATTAGAATACCTAACAAGGTGATTTGATGCCAAATGGTAATATCGACATTGTAAGCTTGAGCAATAAAGAGTGCAGCCATTGAAAGGTAAATAGCCGTCCCATCCAAGTTAAAGGAATAACCTGTTGGAACAACAAGCCCGACAACGGATTTCGAACAACCGTATTTTTCCAATCTTTCCATCATTCTTGGCAGTGCCGATTCCGAGGATGAGGTACCTAACACCAGGAGAATTTCTTCCTTAATATAAGCGATAAATTTTAGAATATTGAAGCCATAAAGTTTCGCGATGGTCCCTAACACAAAGACGATGAAAAGAAACATCGTAGCATAAACACTACCCATCAATTTCCCCAGGGAAACTAACGAGCCAAGACCAAAATTTCCAATCGTATAGGCCATTGCGCCAGATGCAGCAATAGGTGAGAATTTCATTACCATATTAACAATCTTAAAAAATATCTCCGTAAATTGTTCAAACAAGGCAACGACTGGTTTCCCTTTTTGCCCTAAGGAAGCAAGTGCAATCCCGAAAAGTACGGCAAAGAATAAAATTGGGAGCAGCTCGCCCTTCGCCATTGCGCCGACAAAATTATCGGGAATAATTCCTAAAATAAATTCGATGACGCCATGACTGCTTTCTTTTGCCTGTGTGGTAAATTGTGAAATATCTCCGCCTTTTACGGAATCTGTATTAAAGCCTGAACCCGGCTTAATGATATTAACTAGTAGTAAACCAATCGCTAAAGCAAACGTCGTTACAATTTCAAAATACAGAAGCGCTTTCCCGCCAATACGCCCAACTTTCTTCAAATCCCCCATGTTTCCAATACCAATGACAATTGTAAAGAATACGATCGGAGCAATGACCATCTTAATTAACTTGATAAAAATATCCGCTAAAACCTTTAATTCTGTACCGAATTTCGGGAAAAGAAATCCGATGACAATCCCAAGTACTATCCCCAGTAATACTTGGACCGTCAAATTTTTGAAATTAATTTTCATTCCTCATACACCCCTTTGTTTATTAAAAATTGTTAACGCTTTCTTCCCGCCCAAGCACATAATAAATGAAAATTCAGATAATATTAAGTTTTTGGTCATATTGGTCTTATTGTTCCTTTTGTTATAGAAAGTATATTTTTATTAATTTTCATAAAAATCTAATAAAATTGTCATCTAAGAATTTACTATTTTAATAAAATAGGCCATGATAATAATATAAACTGGAAATTAATTTCTTTTACTGTAAGGGGGAGCAGGGGATGTTTCCGTTAAAAGTAATATTGATAGAAGATGATCCGATGGTTAGGGAGGTGCACCGTCAATTTATTGACAGGATTGAAGGGTTCTCGATTATCGGAATCGCCTCCAATGGGATGGAGGGACTGCGATTAGTCAAAGAGCTTAAGCCTGACCTTGCGATTATTGATCTTTATATGCCATATATGGGTGGAGTGGAAATGCTTAGAGAGCTGCGTTCGGAGGCTTATTCGATTGATGTGATCGCAATAACGGCTGCCAGCGATATTGAAACCATCCATGGAGTCCTTCAACAAGGGGCAGTTGACTACATAATGAAACCATTTACATTTGATCGAATAAAAAAATCACTAGATAACTATAAAAACTATCGTGTAAAACTAGGAGAAAAGAAAGCACTTTTACAAGCGGAACTGGATCAGCTTTTATTTATTGATAGAAAAGAAGAATGTGAAAGAGAGAACCTACCCAAGGGATTAAACATGAATACCTTAACAAAAATCACCACCTTTATTTCACGGGAAAACGAGCCTGTATCTGCAGAAGAAGTAGCGGAAAGCATTGGCATGGCACGGGTAACCGCTCGAAGATACCTTGATTACTTAGAAAAAGAAGGAAAAGTGAAAATACATATCCATTACGGCGGCGTGGGAAGACCGATCAATCGTTACGGAGTTTAATTTAATTGACTGCTTGAGAGAGGGGGGCTCATGTTGTGGTGGAAACTAAGGCTAGGAAAACCAAAACTTCGGCTGCAATCAACGATTACCCTGCTGGTTTGTATCGTGGTCGTGATGGCCTTGATAGTAACCGAAATATTGATCACCAACCGTATTTCAAAAGAAACGGAGAAAAGCCAAGCAGAGAAAGCAACGGATATTGCAAGGATCGTAGCAAGGTCACCGATTGTCATTGAGGGACTTTCCAATAAAAAGACCGAAAATAATATCCAATCCTATGCGAACGATATAAAAAGGTCAACACATGTTGAATTTATCGTCGTCATGGACATGTATGGGTTTAGAAAATCACATCCAAACAGCAACCTAATAGGTTTGCATTTTATCGGCGGAGATGAAGGTCCGGTCTTAAAAGGAAAAGAGCATATTTCAACTGCTAGAGGAACATTGGGATTGTCTTTACGCTCGTTTGTTCCTGTTTATGACCATGAGAATCACCAAATAGGGGCCGTTGCAGTAGGAATTTCTTTAGAAAAAGTAAATCAGGCCATCGCCCAGAGCCGGAAAATTATTTTAATTGGAGTTGGCGTTGGAATTCTTGTCGGTATTCTTGGGGCATTGTTTCTCGCAAGAAAAATTAAAGCGATTCTGTTTGGACTTGAACCGAGTGAAATAGCCAAATTGCTTGAAGAACGAAGTGCAATGCTGCAATCAACGAAGGAAGGAATTTTGGCCGTTGACCAAGATGGGAAAACGACACTTTTAAATAATGAGGGGATCAGACTGCTTCACAAAGCTGGTATTCAGGGGACTTTTTTAGGAAGAAAAGTGGATGAATATATGCCGAATACCAAACTCTCTACTGTGTTAAAAACAGGTGAACCACAGTTAGATCAAGAACAGGAAATAAATCATATTACTATTTTAACCAATCGAGTCCCAGTGATTGTGAAGGGGAAAATTGTCGGAGCGATTTCAACATTCAGGGAAAAAACAGAGATCAAGGAATTGGCTGAACAATTAACCGGTGTAAAGTTATACGCAGAGGCACTGCGAACCCAGTCACATGAATTTATGAATAAGCTTCATGTGGTTTCAGGATTAATCCACATGAAGGATTACCAAAGGGTTTCTTCCTACATAACAAAAATTGTCGACCACCAACAATCAGAGGTAGAATTTGTCGTCAGTCGATTTAAAGATCCCGTGTTAGCTGGTTTTATCTTAGGGAAGCTCAGCAATGCCAGGGAAAATGGCTGTGAATTGTTGATTGATGGGGAAGGAAATGTACCGGAACCGCAGCAGCAAGAAGCCACGCATGAAGTGGTCACGATTCTTGGGAATTTAATCGATAATGCCCTGGATGCAGTCGCGGACCGACCACTGAAAAAAGTTACCTTAAGGTTTGACTATTACGATGAAGTCCTGGCGTTGGAGGTCCATGATACAGGACTGGGAATTGATAAGGATATAATTAATTGCATATGTGTTAAGGGGTATTCTACTAAGGGTGAAAATCGAGGAATTGGTTTATATTTAGTGCAGAGAAGCTTGGAGAAATTAAAGGGACAGTTGGAAATTCACTCCCAAAAAGAAAAAGGGACAACATTTATTGTTACATTTCCGTATAAGTTTAAAAAATAATAATGTTATGTAAACTGATAGTTCGTTGAATCTTTTTCCTTTACATTCTAGTATCATAGGAATATCATGTAATTAATTAAATACAAGATCTACTAGGGGTGCCCTGTAATCAGGCTGAGAGAAAACGATTAGTTTTTAACCCTTCGGACCTGATCTGGGTAATACCAGCGTAGGAAAGTAGCCAAGTGAATGTTTTGTTTTTTCTCTGACTAACTAACCAGGTCCGTTTATGGATCTGGTTTTTTTATTTTTTAAAAAAGAAAAGGGGAGATTGGAATGGAAAAAAACAGCTTATATGAAGCATTGGAAAAAGTAAGAAAGGTTAACCCGCTTGTACATAATATCACCAATGTGGTCGTCACAAATTTCACCGCAAATGGGCTTCTCGCCCTAGGTGCCTCACCAGTTATGGCGTATGCTGCCGAAGAAGTTGCTGACATGGCTAAGATTGCGAGTTCACTAGTTTTGAATATTGGTACCTTAAATCCACAAACAGTAGAATCGATGATTATTGCCGGAAAAGCGGCCAATGAAACTGCTGTACCAGTCATCTTTGATCCAGTTGGTGCCGGAGCCACGTCCTACCGAACCGAAACCGCTCAAAGAATAATGAGCGAAGTAAAAGTCTCTGTGATTCGGGGCAACGCAGCGGAGATAGCTAATGTTATCGGGGAGAAATGGGAAATTAAGGGCGTCGATGCAGGTACGACAGCAAACGGGGATACTGTTACCCTCGCGATCAAAGCGGCCCAAACATGGAAATGTGTTGTCGTCATCACTGGTAAAGAGGATGTCGTCTCGGACGGTGAAACAACCTATCTTGTTCGCAATGGACATCCGATTATGACAAAAGTGACGGGAATGGGGTGTCTATTAACCTCAGTGATTGGGGCATTTGCAGGGGTGGAAAAGGATCTGATTCAAGCTACGGTGTCTGCATTAACGTTCTATGAGATTGCTGCTGAAAACGCGGCAGCACAGACAGCTGAAATGGGACCGGGAAGTTTCCAAATTGAATTTTTAAATCAATTAGCTTTAGTTTCTTCGGAAGATATAATTTCACATGCTTTATTTACAAAGGTGAATCAATAAAAGGGGGTAATTTTAATGAAAAAGGCATTAACAATCGCAGGTTCAGATAGCGGCGGCGGTGCCGGAATTCAAGCCGACTTAAAGACGTTTCAGGAATTAGAGGTGTTCGGGATGTCAGCGTTGACGGCTGTAACGGCCCAAAATACACTAGGAGTTCATGCGGTTTATCCAATGTCTGCAGAGGCAGTAAGAAAGCAGATTGAAGCGATTGGCGAGGATATTGGTGCAGATGCAATAAAAACAGGGATGCTGTTCAATGCGGAAATTATAGAGGCTGTCGCTAATCAACTGACGTTTTATGGATGGGAGAATGTGGTGGTTGATCCAGTCATGATTGCCAAAGGTGGCGCTTCTTTGCTGCAAATGGAAGCCATTTCGGCTTTGAAAAAATACTTGTTACCACGTTCCAAAGTAATCACACCGAACATTCCTGAGGCGGAAGTGCTAACGGGCATGGTGATTCAAAGCACCGCAGATAAACGGGAAGCTGCCAAAAGATTATATGACTTAGGTGTCAAAAATGTTGTAATCAAAGGCGGTCACGATGAGAACGAGTCCGAGTCCACCGATGTATTATTTGATGGGAAGGAATTTTTCACCTTTACAAGTCAGCGAATCGAGACAAAGAACACACATGGAACCGGATGTACATTTTCCGCTGTGGTCACTGCTGAGCTGGCAAAAGGGGCAACTGTTTATGAAGCCGTTTTGAAAGCCAAGGATTTTATTCAGGCGGCAATTGAGGATCAACTAGAGATTGGTCAGGGACATGGGCCAACTAACCATTGGGCCTATCGAAAAAGAAACATCGCAAAGGAGTTAAACAGATCATGATTGATTTGCGAGAGGCATTACGTGTTTATTTTATTATGGGAAGTACCAACTGTGTGAAAAATCCAGCCGCTGTGCTAAATGAGGCGATTTCAGGTGGAATTACCCTTTTTCAATTCCGCGAAAAAGGGGAAGGGGCATTCACTGGTTCTGAAAAATATGCACTGGCTCAAATGCTACAGACCATTTGTCGAGAACATCAAATCCCCTTCATTGTGAATGATGACATTGAGCTAGCTGTTGCGATAGATGCGGACGGTGTTCATATCGGGCAAGAGGATGAAACAGTAAAAACAGTTCGAACGAAAATCGGCGCGGATAAAATCCTTGGGGTTTCCGTCCATTCTACAGAAGAAGCCCTGACAGCAATCCAAGATGGAGCGGATTATTTTGGGATTGGACCTGTTTTTCCGACCAAAACAAAGGCGGATGCCAAGCCCTCTCGAGGAACGACGTTGATTGAAAAACTACGTAAAGAGGGCTGCGAGACACCGATTGTTGGAATCGGTGGTATCACGATTGAAAATGCAGGTTCGGTTATTGAGGCGGGAGCTGATGGGGTTTCAGTGATAACAGCCATCAGCCTGGCAGACTCACCGCAGGAAGCAGCGCGGGCATTAAGAAAGAGTGTCATTCTTAAAGGCGTGGTGGAATCGTGACAAAAACCCATAAACTGACGTTGACCGCGATGATGATCGCCATTGGAACCATTTCGAGCAATCTTTTCTATATTCCCATCGGCTTTACAAAGGTCTTTCCGATTCAGCATTTTATGAATGTTTTATCAGCGGTTTTGTTAGGTCCTTATTATGCGGTTGCCCAGGCCTTTGGTGTTTCATTACTCAGAAATTTAATGGGAACGGGTTCACTTTTTGCCTTTCCCGGCAGTATGGTCGGAGCATTGCTTGCCTCGCTCTTATTCTGGAAAACGCGAAAACTATATCTTGCTTTTATCGGTGAGGTGATTGGGACAGGAATCCTAGGCGCACTCCTTTCCTATCCAATCGCAACACTTATTCTTGGCCAAAAAGCGACTGTGTTTGGATTTATTCCTTTATTTATTTTTAGTTCGTTTGCAGGAGCGCTGCTTGGATTTATTATCCTAACTGTTTTTTTAAGGAAAAAAGTATTAATTGTGAATGAAAATGACACAACAATCAGGAAGTAATCTTTGGTCATAAGGGTGTGTACACATGAATGGAGATCTGCTAGCTAAAATCTCGCAAGAAGTAGAAGGGCGAGAAGCGGAATTAATTGAATTGGTGACAGCACTTATTGCATTCCCAACGGTTAGTCCTCCTGCTCGGAATACAAATGAAGTGCAGAATTTTATAAAGGATTATTTAGAAGACTTGGGATTTAACACCGATAAGTGGGACGTTTACCCGGGCGATGCTAATGTCGTCGGTGTATTACCGGGAGAATCTCCTGCAGGTTTTAATAGTTTAATTGTAAATGGTCATGTCGATGTCGCAGAAGTGGGTGATCACTCTGATTGGGAGGAGTCTCCATTTTCAGCATATTGCAAAGAAGGTCATATTTATGGACGTGGTGTGGCCGATATGAAGGGTGGTATTGCAGCATCACTTATCGCGATTAAACTTTTAAAAGAAATGGGAATTTCGCTCCAAGGCGATCTCCAATTTCAATCGGTTATTGGCGAAGAGGTTGGGGAGGCTGGAACCCTAGCATGCGTGGAGAGAGGGTATACAGCCGACTATGCGGTAGTGGTCGATACGAGTGATTTACATATCCAAGGACAAGGCGGCGTCATTACCGGATGGATAACCATTCAAAGCAAGGAAACCCATCATGATGCAATGCGGCGGAAGATGATTCATGCCGGCGGTGGTGTTAAAGGGGCCAGTGCCATTGAGAAAATGATGAAAATTATTTCCGGGCTTCAAGAATTAGAACGACACTGAGCTATTACGAAAAACTATGAAGGCTTTCCTGCCGGCACAAATACCATAAATCCTGCCGTCATTGAAGGTGGACGGCATGCTGCCTTTGTCGCTGATCGTTGTGCCCTTTGGGTAACGGTTCACTTTTACCCAGATGAAGACTACGAAGAGGTAATTAATGAAATTGAACAACATATTGGTGCGGTTGCAGCAGCAGATCCATGGCTTCGTGAGAATCCACCACAATTTGTTTGGGGCGGAAAATCCATGATTGTCGACCGTGGTGAAATTTTTCCATCATTGGAAATTGATGTGAATAATCCCGGCACAAAGGCATTAGCTAACTCGTTTGAAAAATTGTTAACGTACCGTCCAACTGTGGGGATGTCTACCACCGTTACTGATGCAGGCTGGTTGGGACGGGCGGGTATTCCAACAGCCATTTTTGGACCTGGAAAATTGGAAGACGCTCATGCTGTGAATGAGAAAGTGGAGATTCGCCAATTATTAGATTTCACAAAAGTGTTAGCTGTATTTATCGCTGAGTGGTGCAACACGAGAAAGGAGCAGTAGTGATATGAGATTTACCCAGAGACTTTTTGAAAAAGTAAGTGATATTTGGGAGAAAACCCATCAACATCCCTTTGTTGTCGGGATAGGAACAGGGGAGCTGCCCGTCGAATCATTTATCCGCTATATGAAACAGGACTATGTGTTTTTAATTGACTACTCCAAGTTGTTTGCGGCAGGGGCAATTAAAGCAAGAGACATTGAGACGATGGCAGCTTTTGCTAAGCTTCTGGATGAGACATTACATGGAGAAATGGACCTTCACCGACAGTACGCTGCGAGATTTGGGATTACAGATCAACAGCTGGAAGATACAAAACCAATGCCGATCAATTTAGCTTACACACGGTATATGTTGAATGTCGCACAGAATGGGTCGCTTGCGGAATTAGTCTCTGCTCTCTTGCCGTGCATGTGGAGCTACCGGGAGATTAGCATGATGCTAGCAGCCAACTATCCTGATGCTAGCGGACATCTACTCTACGGTGAATGGGTGAAAATGTACTCATCTAATGAGTTTGGTTCATTAACTGCCTGGCTGATTGATTTGCTCGATAACTTGACCGATGGAAAACCGGAGCGGGAGTTAGCCATCTTGGAAGAGCATTTCCTGACAACATCTCGGTTTGAATATATGTTTTGGGATATGGTTTACCAGGGAGGCGAGTGGCCTGTCTAACTCGATGATGTTATCAATTCAAGAACTCTCCTATTCTTTTGAGGAGGAAAAGCCAATCTTCCAAGGACTTACCTTCGATGTACTGCGCGGAGAATTTGTTTCTGTTATCGGTGCGAGCGGATCTGGGAAAAGTACGCTTTTCAAATTGATAACCGGCTTACTCGAACCAGATCAGGGGGACATCCTGATTGATGGTCAACGGACTGGAAAGCGATTAGGAAGTGTTGGCTATATGCCGCAAAAAGATTTGCTGTTACCGTGGCGAACGGTATTAGAAAATGTATTATTACCTCTTGAAGTTACTAAGGAGCGTAAGCAAGCGAAATTACCTGAAATAAAAGAGTGGTTAGCACGTTTTGGATTAGCAGACTATGAAAATACCTATCCCAAAGAGCTTTCGGGAGGAATGAAGCAACGTGTCGCCTTTTTAAGGACCCTGATGATGGGAAAAGAACTTCTATTATTAGATGAGCCGTTTGGCGCACTTGATTCGCTGACAAAACGAAACATGCATCAATGGTTACTAGGGCTGTGGGGGGAATTACAAAAGACGGTATTGTTCATTACCCATGACCTGGAGGAGGCCATTTTGTTAAGCGACAGAGTTTATGTGCTCCACGATAAAGGAATGAAAGAAATGAAGGTCACCCTGCCACGGCCTAGAAGTTCACAGCTAATCTATCAATCTGAGTTTATTACGATGAGAAAAGAACTGGAGTGGCTGATTCAAAATGAAAGCTAGGTTGAAAAAATGGACAGACCAGTACGGTTTGTTTTTATTAGTTGTCCTCCTTCTCGTCAGTGGATGGGAGTGGGTAGTCTGGCAGGGAATGATCCCATCATTTATTTTGCCTGCTCCATCAGCTATTTGGGGAGCATTGCTTGAAAATCGACAACTGTTGTTTGAGGAGCATTTACCCGCAACTTTAAAGGAAGTTCTGATTGGGTTCGGACTGTCTGTAATCGGCGGTCTAATCATGGGAGTAGGAATGCATTTTTCCCGTTCATTAGAAAAAGTTCTTTATCCGTTTCTTGTCATCTCTCAAACAGTGCCGCTCATTGCCATTTCACCGATTTTTATCATGTGGTTCGGGTATTCGATTTGGAGCAAAATTGCCGTCACCATTTTAACTGCATTTTTTCCTATCGTCGTCAGTACCTATGATGGGCTGAAAACAGGTAGTCTTGAATATCGTGAATTACTGTTAACAATGGGTGCTAATCGCTGGGACATTTTTAATAAAATTCAACTGCCGATGGCGTTGCCTGCCATTTTTTCAGGATTAAAATTGTCGGTTGTTTATTGCGTCGTCGGTGCGACGATTGGTGAATGGCTGGGGGCAAGTGAAGGCTTAGGGTATTTCAGTCGAAGAATGTCGGGTAACTTACAGGCGGACTCCGTGTTTGCATCGATATTCCTCTTGTCCATGCTTGGGATCGTTTTATTTTTATTGATTGGTTTATTGGAAAAACAGGTATTAAAAAATAGAAATCGCTTCAACTAAGAGAGGAAGAACGTAAAAATGAAAAAGAGTTTTTTGATTATGGTCAGTCTATTGTTACTTTTATTAAGTGCTTGCGGAAAAGAAGCAGCAGAGAAAAAGGGCGGTTCGAACGAGAAACTTCAGAAAGTAAGCTTAATGCTCGATTGGTACCCTAATGCGGTCCATTCATTCCTGTTTGCAGCTGAGGAAAAGGGATACTTTAAACAACAAGGCTTAGATGTAGATATTCAAATGCCTGCAGATACGAATGATCCGCTCAAACTTGTCGCAGCGAATCAAATGGATATGGCCTTAAGCTATCAACCACAGGTACTCGTGGCACGCAGTGAAGATATTCCCGTGCAATCATTTGGTGCGATTGTCCGCCACCCGCTAAATCAATTAATGGTGCAAGCCGATGGTCCGATTCAATCCCCTAAGGATTTAGCAGGGAAAACGATTGGTTATCCATCGATTCCGTTAGATGAAGCGATTGTTCAAACCATGGTAAAAGCGGACGGCGGAAATGCCGAGAAGATTAAAATGGTCGATGTCGGCTGGGATCTGATCCCCGCGATGGCAACGAAAAAAACAGATGCCCTAATCGGCGGTTATATTAACCATGAGAAATTATTGCTTGATAAAGAGGGGCACCCGATGAGAACTTTAAATCCTGCAGACTTTGGCGTACCTGATTATTATGAATTGGTATTGGTCGCTAGTGAAAAAGGATTGAAAGAAAAGCCAGCCGTATTTAAAAAGTTTATGGCCGCGATTACAGAGGGTCAAAAATACGTTCAGTCTCATCCCGAAGACGGTCTCTCGATATTAATGAACCATGAAGATAAAACGTCACCACTAGAGAAGGATGTCGAAACAAAAAGCTTACAAATCCTCCTCCCGCTGATGGATGCAAAAGAAAAACCATTCGGCTACCAAGACCCTGAAACATGGAAAAACACCGCCCAATGGCTAAAAGACAACAAAGTCATTAAACCATCCGTCCAAGCTGGGGATGCATTTATTAATTTCTAAACCATATTGGTGTCAGGCACCACAAAAAGACAATACAAGCAAACTGTCCGCTGTGGGTGGACGGTTTGCTCTTGAACTTTCATGCAAAAGACCGCTGCCTTCTTTCAATGGCAGCGGTCTTCGTTTTTATGAAAAGTTTTGATAAACGGGTCTTGTGATAAGGTTCATGAGATATGCAGGGATTCGTGAATTGGGCTTTCTTTTTTTATTTAGGAAGGAAAGTATCGTGCTTGCCTTTTTGATGCCTACTCCATGTCCATAGTATTGGTCATCACTCATAAAAATCACATTTTCTGCACGCCAATGCGCTTCTTTCGGGTTAACATCCGGATTATTGAAATGCACGATATCACCTGGTATGAAGTCATCCCCATATTTCTGAGTTAGCCTTAGGGGATGATGAAATTGCCAATCCAATAAAAGCAGCCGATCAAAAAGGAGATCAAATCTTCTGCTACCAATCGAATACAGGGTCGCAAGATATAAGACAATGGCAATTCCTGTGGAACAGTCAAAGGCATAAAGCGATCCATTTTTTAAGATATCAAGAATGGCGCCCGAGGGTCTAACGTTTGGTTTGAGAAGAAAACCGCCATTACCTAGACGATCCCAATACTTTCTATTGCAAAACGCATACGTAAAGGTCGTAAACTGTACTTTACTATTATTAAGATCATGTGCAGCCTTAAGTGTCTTTGTTCTGAACAGCAGCTCGAATTCAAATTCACTCAACGTCTGAAAATAAAAAACCTCTTTTGATTTCACCATTTTCGTAACGATGTCTTTCTGTTCATTTGTTGTAAGGTAATTACTAAGGTCATCCAGATGAATCGTTTGCTGATTTATATTAATCATTTTCGCACCTGCTTCCTTCCACAACCACTCCTTCTAAAAAAGTATGAAACTTTTAAACTATTCGTTCCTTTAATCCAAGCTATTTCTGGGTATATCCTCGTAAATTCTTTTAGTAAAAGATAAGGTGATTACAAATGACTAATGGCAGCCTTGGATTTAAGTAAGCGCCAGCCGGTAAAAAGGGCGGAAAATAAACAAATCGATGCTGAGCCGATGAAGACAAAATGCATCCCTTCAATAAAGATATCCGGACGGTTGGGTATTAAATCGGTGACCCGGTATCCAGCCTTCGAACTCATAACGCTAAATAAACTAGTCGTTGCTACTGATATTCCGACGACCATTCCAATATTTCTTACCAGTGAATTGACACTGCCAGCAATGCCAAGCTGCGATCTCTGGACAGAAGACATAACCAACGAGTTGTTAGGTGATTGGAAAAGTCCATTCCCCACTCCTAATAGGGCCACTAACAATCCAAACGTTAGGATCGAACTGCCCATATGTAAGGTGGAAAAGCCAACTTGGGCAATCACCATGACAAGTAATCCAGCGAAGGTTAGCTGTTCCGACCCAATTTTATCGGAGAGCGCTCCGCTAAGTGGTGCAGCGACTGCCATGGTTATTGGGAATAACATTAATAATAATCCGGCATTGACTGGCGATAAATGTAAAATATTTTGCGTATAAAACGGTGCAAGGATATTAAAGCAAAAGGTTGCCACAAAGGTAAGAAATCCACAGAGTATACTTACTGAAAATGACTGGTTCATGAAGAGAGCCAATTGCAGCATGGGGTCAGACTTTTGTTTCTCAACTCTAATAAACAAGAAAAAGGTAAACACGGCAATGGTAAATGAAACTAATATACGAATATCCTCGTAACCCGCTTGCTGCCCTAATAGGAGTCCAGTAAACAAGGAAATAATAAAGGTGGAAAATAAAAAACTGCCTATTAGATCAAGCTTTGCCTTCACAAATGTAATATCAACTGGAAGTATTCTCCAGCCAATCGCAATGATGATTAATCCGATTGGGATATTCACCCAGAATATATATTCCCAGCCTAAGGAAGAGACTAATATTCCACCCAGACTAGGACCAGCAATACTCCCAAGTGAAACAAACGTACCAATTAGACCTAGTGCCTTTCCACGCTCATTTGGTGGAAAAATTTCAGTGATAATTCCTTGGCTGTTTGCCATCGTCATCGAAGCACCGATCGCCTGGATAATCCGAAAGAGAACTAGCATTAGGAGAGAGGAACTAAATCCGCATAATAAGGAACCTAGTAAAAAAATAATGGCCCCTATTTTAAAAATTTTAATTTTCCCAAATAAATCTCCTAATTTACCAAACAATAGAATAAACGTGCAAACGGTGATTAGATAACCGCTGACAATCCATTGCGTTTGGGAGATGGGCAGGTGCATTTCTTTTGATATTACCGGGAGTGCAATATTGACAATACTCCCGTCGAGCGTAGACATAAAGACAATTAAATTGAGAATAACTAATATTGACCAGCGTCTTTTTTGAATCATTTCATCGGCTTGAAAGGTCTTAGCATGGGGATTCATGGGAAACACCTCATTTTAGGAATGGTAGATTAATAGTTGCGCATGCAACTATATCGTCACGGAAAGTCTATCTTATGATTGTTGCGCGTGCAACTAATTTGAGGTAATATTTCTTTTGTTGACACATTTAAAAGGGGGATCCGAGATGGAACGAAAACCATTTGGAAAGCTGATTTCTCAAATCAATCGACAAAACCAGAAATTCTTAACAAAAGAATTAAAAGTATATCAAATTGGCGGGGGAGGGCAGCATAGTTTTTTAATTGAGATATTAAGGCGTCCTGGCATCAATCAGGATCAATTGACTTTAGAATTAAAATTTGATAAAGCTACCACTGCGCGTGCCGCGAAACAATTAGAGGAAGCAGGGTATATTGAACGCAGGGTTGATAAAGAGGACCGCCGTTCATATCAACTCTACCCAACACAAAAAGGGCTGGAATTTCATCCAACCCTCCAAGACATCTTAGAAACATCAAACCAACTTCTTACAAGTGGATTAACAAAAGAAGAAAAAGACCAACTTTTCACCTTGCTGCGAAAATTAACAATTGAACCAACTTCAAAATAAATGTCCACTGTACACGGACGAATGTCCATTGTTGGTGCCTGACACCAAAACGGACACCAAAACTATATGATTAGCTTTCTTGCAAGGCTGTTTTCCTATTTTTCATAAATCTTACATACATGAGAAAGAAGACGATGGCGCTGATGAATCTTAGGATGGATATGATGCCCATCGATTTTTGCATGCCAGTTACTTCGAGCAGCCATATCCCGATTTGCGGTGCGATGAAGGCAACAAAGGATAATAGAACATTATAAGTTGTGATGCAATACGTTCTTTTTTCCTGTGGAGATTGCTCCAACAGCAAGTTGAACAAAAGCAGCATCGTACCGGAAACAAAGAACCCGGATGTCATTGATACAAATGTCAAATAGATTAGATTAGTAGACAAAACGGTCAAGAACGGGGCAGTGGCCATCCCAACTGCTACCCAAACGAGCACCAAAGTGGTGGATTTTTGATCGGCCCATTTTTTCCATAATGGGAAGGTAAAGATCTGTACTAATTGATTAGCTACTGAGAAAATACTGATCCAAAGAATTGTAGCATGAGCATATCTTACATTATAAATATTGAATAATCCCCAGGCCATTTGCCATGAGAAGTTAAAGCAGAGGGCAGTTATTAGAAACCATTTGTACCCATTATCCTTAAAAATGGACCAATCCATGGGCGAATTCTTTTGCTGCTTGGTAGTTTTCGTTTGAACTGTTTCTTTATGCTTCATTAAGAAAAATACTTCTAATAATCCAAAAAGAAATGCGATCAGAAATAAAACCTGGTAGGCAATGGCATTGTCGGTTTGGTTTTTCATGATGATTCCAATGATCAACGTAGTGATCATCCCGACAATCGTTAATAGGCGGTTTCTGTCACTGAAAAATGCTCCTCTTCGGTCTTCTTTAATCATTCCGCTAATCAGTGTTTGCCAGCCAATATTTGATATCGTTCCCGGAACATTCATTACAGCTACAATGATTAAAAACGCCCATGCTTGATAAGCTGAGCCAATGAAAAGCACACCAGCTAAAAGGGCAAACAAGATTCGAGCCCATAAAACAGACATGGCTACGGTCTTCTTTTGCTGCTCTAAGCGATTCAATAGGATTGCAGCTGGAATGGTCATGATAAGTGCAACCAAGGGCGGCAGGGAGCTGATTAGCCCCACTTGATAGTTGCTTGCGCCGAGAATAGATATGGCGAAAATAGGAAAAAAGTTACTAGCAAGGTTCACAGCAATGGTCGACACCATTCCATGATAGATACTTACTTTTTCGTTGTATGTGCGCATGTCCACCCACCATTTTTATAAAAAATTCTATAGTCATTATACATCAAGAATACTGCATTTTTTTTAAAAAATAATTATATTTTAAAATAACTTTTTTCTTGTTCAACGAAAAAAAGTAAGTTGAACAAGAAAAAATTCACCTCCTAGATTGTTATATTAATGCTAATTAAGAATTGAAAAACAACGGAATAATTCCAGTATTTTTACAATAGATATAATAAATTCCGCAGATACATTTGCATTATGTTGGACCATCTGTTATAGTTAGGGAGAATTATTTTTGTTAGTCGGTAAGGATGAAAAAAGGGAATACTGCTTTTTGTCTAAAAGATCGAACTGAGCAAGGATAGTAATTTTATGTGTGCAAAGCACACAGCAGGAGGAAACACAAATGGAACAAGGTAAAGTAAAATGGTTTAATGCAGAAAAAGGTTTTGGATTCATCGAGCGCGAAGCTGGAGACGACGTATTCGTACACTTCTCTGCTATCCAAGGCGAAGGTTTCAAATCTTTAGACGAAGGTCAAGCAGTGACTTTTGAAGTTGAGCAAGGTCAACGTGGACCACAAGCTACTAACGTTCGTAAAGCATAATCTAAACCACATAAATGTGAAGAAAAAGGCTCTCTCGTAGAGCCTTTTTTTAATTGTGTGCCAGGCATGGCAACTACCTAGGTGGTGAAAGTCCACTGTGGGGGTACACATCGACCAACCACTAAGGAAGCGCAAGGTACTTACCGTGAGGTAAGGGCTGAAGGAAGCGTGGAATAAAATCTTGGCTCGACGAACAGAAATCTGATACTAAGGCTTTATAAAGGGATGAGACTCCAATACAAGTCAAAGTCCAAAAGATGTGCGTAACTTTATAGAGTAAATCAGGCGAGTAAAAGAGGAAAGATAGTTGTCTTACCCTGGGAGGTCTTGCGGATGTACGGAAGTACAGTCGAAAAAGGTTAGCCGCAAGAAGTCAGCAGAAGCCATAGTAGTGAATTTAGTTCATGAAGGGCTGAACAATTTATAGTGTTTCAACACCACGAATGCGTAAGTGACGGACTCCGAATGTATTAATGGTGAAAGTATGAGCGTATCTCAAAGGCTAACCAAAATGGAGCTATTACTTACTACGTGAGAGGGAAGGAGAAACGAGTGTGGAACTTTTAGAACAGATTCTAAGTAATCATAATATGAACGAAGCCTACCTGCGTGTCTATAAAAATAAAGGTGCGAGCGGGGTCGATGGAGTAACAGTCGAAGAACTAAAGCAATATCTGAGAGAGAATAAGGATGAGCTACGTCAGCGCATCAGAACAAGAAAATACCAACCACAAGCTGCCTTAAGAGTGGAAATCCCAAAAGAAAATGGCAAGATGCGCAAGTTGGGAATACCAACAGTAGTGGATAGAGTAGTTCAACAAGCCATTCATCAAGTTCTCAGTCCGATATTTGAAAAGCAATTCAGCGAATTCAGTTACGGCTTTAGACCAAAAAGAAGCTGTGAGATGGCTATTATAAAAAGCTTGGAATTTCTGAACGATGGGCACGATTGGGTGGTAGACATTGACCTCGAAAGATTCTTCGATACAGTCCATCACGATAAACTCATGCGAATTATTGCCAACACAATAGATGATGGTAATGTCATCTCGTTAATCAGAAAATACTTAGTCAGTGGAGTCATGGTGAAAGGGAAATATGAAGAAACACCAGTCGGGACTCCGCAAGGAGGAAACCTTAGTCCGTTATTGAGTAACATTATGTTAAACGAACTCGATAAGGAACTAGAGAAAAGAGGACTACGATTCGTGAGATACGCTGACGACGCTCTTATCTTTGTAAAGAGTGAGACAGCAGCAAACAGAGTGATGAAATCAATCGTGAGATTTATAGAAGAAAAACTAGGATTAATAGTCAATGTGGAGAAGAGCAAAATCTCTCGCCCAAAAGAGTTAAAATTCTTAGGCTTTGGATATTATTACGATACAAAAAACAAGAGGTATCAAGTAAAACCCCATCCCATGTCAATACAGAAATTCCAAAGGAAGCTTCGAAAATTAACAAAGCGAAACTGGAGTGTTCCGCTAGACTTCCGAATTTTAAAACTGAAACAAGTCATACTTGGGTGGGTCAATTACTTTAGAATCTCAAATATGAAAAAAGCGTTGACTGAGATAGATAAGAAGCTTCGCTCCAGAATTAGAGTTATCATCTGGAAGCAATGGAAGGTATCGAAGAAACAAATCAAATCGCTTGTTCAATTAGGGATTCCTGAGGAAGAGGCGAAAGGATTAACTTTCTGTCGAAGAGGTTACCGATTCATCGGATTATCGAAAGTCGTTCAAAGAGCAATTTCGAACAAAAGACTAAAGCAGAGGGGACTTCCCTCCGCTTTAGAACATTATCTAAAAGTACACACTGTAATATAAATTGAACCGCCGTATACGGAACCGTACGTACGGTGGTGTGAGAGGGGCGAAAATAATTAATTATTTTCCCTCTACTCGATTCAATATAAAGAATGGAGGGAGGAGAGGATTAGCTCTTCCCCCTTTTTTATTTGCAGTAGTTGAAATATAATAAAATCACATACATAGTAGAAGGAAGTGTTAGGATGATAATTCAGCGTCCGCAATTGGAACAGTCAGAGTTGACGAAATATATTCCGCCAAAAGGTGAGTATGAAACCTTTCTTGATATTGATCATTATAAGGTGAAGTTAAAGGAATGGGGTTTATCCTCGGCACGGGAAGCGAAAAAGGAATTCTGGTATAAGGACCGAAACTATCAGCGTCTTGTGACCATTAAAGGATATGAAACTTACGGGAGCGCGTTGGATATTAATACGTTAGTGATTGAATTCCAAGACGGAAATCTCACCTGCATCCACCCGGCCTATTTAAAGGAAATGCAACAATCGAGCTTTGGAAAGGAAAGCCTGTTAACTTTTGATGAAAAAGAAACCGCTGGCCCCGACCTTGTGACAAGTGATGGAAATGACCCAATAATTGCAGAGGTTACCTCTGAACCTGCCGAAAAACCTGCCAAAAAGGAAGCAGTAAAGCCACCAAAAGCAAAGGAACCTAAACCTAAAAAGGAGAAGGCACCAAAGCTCGAACTTCCGATGGATAAAGTTCATTTTACTGCATGTGTCAAACAGTTTGCGCTTGTCTACAATCCATTTAATGAAGAAAATGATGAAGTAGTTGTCTTAGAAAATGTACAGGTCATCCATGCGGAAAATCCACTTGAAATCGGACTGGCTTGGTGCAGTCACAGCAAGACACTCAAAAAGTTTGAACTAGTGTTAGGGGATTCACTGGAATTCGATGGAAAAGTGGCTGCAAAGAAGCTTGGTAAGGGAAAAGATGTGGACGAAGAATTTTTAGTAGATGTGCCTGTGCCATATAAAATCAATAATCCGTCAAAAATTGTAAAGAAATAGGACGCTCTCATGGAGGTCCTATTTTTATATTTTTAAGGGAGATAGATCTCTAACCGTGCCTCTCCCTTTCCTAATGTAAAATAATTTTGAAAATCATTGTTTCTAGCAACGGTATCATAATTTTTCAATGAAATGGTTAGGGTATTGCCATCCTTTTTTGAAAATATAAGCTGGTCATTTAATAATTGGATCGAATGAAAGTGAAACCCATCTCTTTTCCATAAAAAATCCTCGTCATCATAGTAGTTCAGAATTACCTGTCGATTGTGATAGCTTTCAAAAACACCAAAATCAATCCTATGTTTTTCCATGTCAATATCACCAGTCCCTTTGTATTTATTTTAAAATAATGAAAATGTTGAAGTTGTGATTGGAGTCACATCTTGAATAGAAGAGGTTACAATCACACATCGTGTCCATTAGAATTTAACAAGTCAATTACTTCAATGTCCTCCAATTTAATTGAGGAATATTCATCCAATATAGAGTATAATGAAGTTTCGGACTTTTATTTATCAAGGAGAACCAATCTATGAATCAAACCTTTACTTTAAAGGAAAAAACAAAGCAAATATTGATCTTGTTAATTCCTATCTTAATTACTCAGCTAGGGATGTTTTCAATGGTGTTTTTTAATACGATTATGTCAGGGAAGTTCAATTCCACCGCATTAGCCGGAGTTGCGATTGGCTCGTCGATTTGGAGTCCGATATTTACGGGGATCAGCGGGATACTTCTAGCTGTTTCACCTATTGCCGCCCAACGCTTTGGTGAAAAGAAGAGCAATGAAGTGGCATCAATTGTGAAGCATGGAATCTATCTGTCCATTCTGATTGCATCATTGGTGATCATTTTTGGATGCTTTTTGTTAGACCCGCTCCTGGATAAAATGAAACTGCCAACAGGTGTTCAAGATACTGCCTTTGATTATCTAGTTGGACTCAGCTATGGAATTCTGCCTTTATTTATTTTTAATGTGTTAAGATCCTTTATTTATGCCCTTGGAAAAACAAGGGTCATCATGATCATCATGTTATTATCATTACCTGCTAATTTCTTTTTGAACTATGTGCTCATCTTTGGAAAATTAGGTTTTCCGAAGCTTGGGGGTGCTGGGGCAGGGTATGCGACATCATTTACGTATTTGGCGATTATGCTGATGACGGTCTTCATTGTTAGAACACAAGAACCATTCTCTTCGTACCCGGTTTTCGCCGATATTAAAGAGTTTTCTTGGGATAAATGTAAAGAAATATTAAAGATTGGTGTGCCGATGGGCCTTTCAACATTCTTTGAAACGAGTATGTTTGCATTGGTTACCATTCTTTTAAGTAAATTTAATGTTACTACGATTGCTGCCTATCAATCTGCCTTAAATATTGTTTCGTTTCTTTACATGATCCCGATTAGTATTTCCACTGCTCTGACTGTACTTGTCGGATATGAAGTAGGGGCAAGGCGTTATAAAGATGCCAAACAATACAGTTGGTTAGGTGTTTATCTGGCTATTCTAATTGCCGTTGTGACTGGGTTATTGGTAGTCATCTTTCGCTATCAAGTGGCTGGTTTTTATTCGAATGAAACGGCCGTTATCAACTTAACAGCTAATTTTTTAATCTTTGCACTATTTTTCCAAATTTGTGATGCCATTCAGGCGACTGCACAAGCCGCCTTAAGAGGGTATAAGGATGTCAATCTTGCCTTTATTATGTCATTAATCGCTTATTGGCTCATCTGTCTTCCAGCAGGTTATCTGCTTGCTAATTACACTAGTTTAGGTGCAAGAGGCTATTGGATCGGCTTGACCATCGGCCTGCTCGCAGCCGGAATCGCCCTTTCCATTAGGCTCATCTACATTCAAAGGAGAAAATTTGTCAGTGTAGAAAATTTTTAAAATAATTGGCTTCCGGAATCTTCCAGTGGTAAAATATAAATGATGGTATGTTTCAAATCTGCAAGTGAGGTGACCCTTTATGGGAAGGGAAGTGCACTTTAAAGAGGAAGAATTCGTACTAAAGTTAACAGGGGTTTTAAGCCTTTTTGCACTAAAATGGCAGTTAAAAATTCCTTATAAAACGATTAAAAATGTTTATATTGATGACTTTGACCCGCCTATGTGGATGCTTCGCATGCCTGGTACTGCCATCGCACCACTTAATATTTATGAAGGCAGTTTCAAGTTTGGAAACGAATGGTATTTTATTTCATCTGAACATAAGGTACCACTAGTCCATATAGAGCTTGAGAATTTCGGAAAATATAAATATGTCATTTTTGAAGTTGAGAACCCGAGAGCTGTAATGATTGAATTAAGAAAGAAATTAAGAAAATTAGAAGACTGAAAAGTACACGTAAAAAAATGCTATGGTTTAAGGCCATTGCATTTTTTTACGTCTGGCTTTACGTTTTTTTACCAATCGCTTAACTACATATATGCTGCCGATTAGTGCAAATAAATTTAAGGGATCTCCAAGGTTAATGGTTAAAGTGAAATGATTATTTACTCTTATATCATTTTTGTTGTTATTGGAACCTGGTTGGCTATTATCCTCTTTCATTTCCTCCACAAACAAGCACCCCCTACATTAAATATATTATAGGTTTATTCACAAAAAATTCCAACTTATTATCATCGACTAGTAATCTACAAAAATAATGACGCCATTCTATTAAGAATGGCATCTGAAAAATTAATATAATTTTTTTAAGTTAAATAGTTTAGAGAACAAAGTTTGATTCTTATCAGTTACCTTTAATTCTTCCATGATCAATTTCTCTTGATTGGTTGTAATCCAATTCTGTAATTCTTGTTTATCTTTACAAAGCGTATAATATGTTTCCCCACCTTTACCAAGTGCGTTGACAACATATCTACAAGTGTTCGCCATAATGTCCACCTTTAAGAATAAATTATTGTTTTATATATGGATTATATCAGGCTTATAAAAATAGTCCATCATTATTTTTCACCAAAATCATCTAAAATTCTTCTCCATCGGTTAAATATGAATATAATGGGAGCATCCTATATTATCAAAAAAAAATTATCCCCCCGTATCTTTTCAGCTAATTTGAAACGTTAATAATGTAGAGAGTGCAAAGGAGTGAAATCAATGTCATACAAACTTAGTCAAGTCACCCTGGAGGGGAAAGAGCTTGAAGATAGGATTGGGGAGGATTTTTGGATTGAAAATTATCCAAAACTCCAACGATATTGTCACTTTCTCACCCGAAATGGATGGGATGGAGACGAAATTGCACAAGAGACTTTTATCAAGGCGTTAAAATATTGCAGTAATCAGCAAAAGATGTCCACTGCTTTACTAAATAAGATTGCTTATAATCATTGGGTAGATATGCTTCGAAAAAGAAAAAAGGAAACAGTGGAGGCAAATCTCGATTCTGCCAATACTGCTTTAACCAATTCACTGGATGACACAAGGGAATTGGTGGATATACTCCTGAAGAACTTTACGCCTAATCAAGCGATTATTTTTTTGTTAAAAGAGGGATTTCAATACCAGCTGAAGGAAATCGCATCAATATTAGATTCTACAGAAATGGCAGTGAAGTCCAATCTTCATCGTGCCAAAAAGCGTTTGGAAAAGATAAATGAAGAACAACAATTCCTTTCGGCGGAAACCTTTTGGGAAGAGAATGAAAGGGAACAGCTTTCGGATCTATTTTATGAGGCATTAAAAAATCAAGATCCAACTATCCTCATTGAATCAATTCCATTAAGAATAAATAGTGAAGTTTCTATGTTGGTGACAGGTAAAATACGGTCCAAATCAGATTATTCTCCTTCAAGCACTCTCTGCATGGCTGCATAGCCAAATTGCTTTTAAGGAGGGATTGGAATGAGTACCATTCCATATGTAATCGAACAATCGAATCGTGGGGAACGTTCTTATGATATTTACTCAAGATTGTTAAAGGACAGAATTATCATCATTGGTGATGAAATCAATGAACATACTGCCAATAGTGTGGTTGCCCAATTATTATTTTTAGCAGCAGACGCACCGGATAAAGAAATTTCGCTTTATATTAATAGCCCGGGAGGCTTGACTACCGCTGGCTTTGCTATCTTTGACACAATGCAATACATTAAGCCGGACGTCAGGACAATCTGCACAGGAATGGCCGCTTCATTTGGGGCGATGTTACTGCTTGCCGGAAAAAAGGGAAAACGGTATGCACTGCCGAATAGTGAAATTATGATTCATCAGCCCTTAGGAGGGGCAAAAGGGCAGGCAACGGAGATTGAAATTTCCGCACGAAGAATTTTAAAGCTAAGAGAGCATATCAATCAAATAATTTCAGAAAGGACCGGACAACCGCTTGAAAAGGTAGCGAAGGATACGGACCGGGATTACTTCATGAGTGCTGAAGAGGCGAAAGAATATGGGATCATCGATGAGATTCTCTATCCGAAATGAGGTTAATTTGAGTATGTATGGTAGGGAATAGAGGATGGAACATGAATTAAAAGAGATCATCAAAAAGTGTGATATTGCAATCAAATCAGAAGATTTTGATACGTTGATGAAAGGCGACTTATGTGTTTAAGAAAAATTCACAAGGTGAATGGCTTTGTGCAATTGATAACTCATATGGTACAGAATTAATCAATCATTAGAAAGCTCAGGTATGAATAAAAGGAGTTGATAACCTACCATACGTGGGTAATCAACTCCTTTTGTTATTAGTTTTAGCACAATTGTGCCCAAATGGTCGACCTATCTTCCACGTTATTTTCAATGATGGTGTAGGCAGCATTCGTAATGGCTTGTGATAGTGTTTTTCCGGTTGCACGGACGTCATTAAAGCTTGCTTCAGATTCTCCATTGGTTGTAAAGGTATAGCCAAAATCCTTTAATCTGTCCACGATTAGCATGGCATGGTCAAGATTTTTCTCGGGCTGGAAATCAGATTCGTGGATGAAGGTAGCCTTTTCATAATCATACCAGCGATCCCATCGATTTAACTTCCAACCAAGTATTCTACGTGCAATCGAATCAGTTTTGTTCATCGTAAATTCCCCTTTTCTCTCATTTTTTATAATTCTTATTCATGTTAGTAGTAACCCGAAATGTTTAATTTGGTTATTCTGTTATGTAACAGATTGTTGATAATAAATATATTGTATAACACGTATTGATATTTTGCTACTATTTATTTGAATTTTTAAAAAGTAATTTAAAGACTCGAGTCGAAGAGGTTTGCAAACCATTTCCGCCTTCTCGTATTGATTTTTGCGTAGGTATGAGAATTCATAGGCGGAAAATTTCCGTCTAATGTTTATAGAGGGAGCTCAAGAGGCAGATTTAAGCATAAAAAAATCCCTTAAATAAGGGATAAACAATTTCTACCGCTTTTTCTTTTTTGAATTATCGACAACAAACTTACTTTTAGTAACGACCTCGATGGTAACAAGCACATGAACATTTAGTTCATCAACTTTCTTAACACTTGATACCTTCGCTTTACGGCCTTTAATTTTTAACTCTTCACCTTCGGTTGGCAGTGTATTTAATAGTTGAGTTAATAAAACGTTATTTTTTTCAATAAAATGAACAGCAAACATTTTGGTCTCACCTATTTCTTAGGGGATTTGATACATAAAAAATGCTCATATAAAATATATGAGATAGATTTAGACCAAATGACTAATAAAAAAATTTTTGAAAAAGAATATTACCTTATCTCCAAAGAAAATTATATAAGAACGTCTCTAAGATGTTTACAATTAATATATAATTATGGTGAAAATAGGTATAGTTAGGACATAAATGCGCTCGGGGGCTATATAGTGACTTTATACAAAGAAGATTTAGTACGAAAAATAGAGAATATAAAAATAAAAGGTACAATGGAATACATAATTAATCGAAATAAAATGTCAACATCTTATAATGGGGATTATTTCTCATTAAATGCAAAGGGCACAATGTTTCAAATGGATAATTATTGTTTTGGGGTAGGCTTTGGCTTAACTGGCGATGTTTTATTAAGTGATATCGAAAGTGTAGAAAACTATATTCGAAAAAAGGGAAATTGTGCAACTATCCATTTTGAAGTAACCCCATATGCTAATCAATCCTTACTAAAAATACTCCAGGCTAAAGGTTACACCCTAGATCATTTTCTAACGGTTTGGATACTCAAATTAGAGGATTGGAATCCCAGTAAGGGCAAATGGAAAAATGAAGATATTTCCATTGTAAAAGTGAGTGCAGAAGAATCATCTGAATGGGCCCGGACGGTTGCATTGGGTTTTTCAGAAAATCAGAAAACAACAGAGGATTCAATCGAATCAGTTAGAGGATTTTTTAATTTATCTAATTCAGCTGCTTTTTTAGTAAAAGAAAAGGAAGAAAGTGTGGCAGGTGGATTTATAGTGATATCAGACCAGCTGGGTGAAATGTTTTTAACTAGTACGATTCGAACACATAAAGGGAGAGGCTATCAAAACCTGCTGATTGAAGAAAGAATAAATTATGCAAAATCTAAGGGTTGTACCTATTTGACTGTGACGACTAAACCGAATAACACATCGGCCAGGAATATGGAAAGAGCGGTTTTAAATTAGCTTATAATAAAGTAATAATGAAGGGCCCGCAAATCGAATAGTTGTATGGACAGCCGCCGCTATGAAATCAAGACTAAAATAATTAAAATGTAAGGAAATAAAAGGCTCTCACGTTGTGTATATGTACACAACGTGAGAGCCTTTCTTCAAATTTTCGTAATAAAGTTGTCTCCTAAAAGTTTTCATATAGCTTACCGTTAACTCTTTTAATTTCCTCTTTTAATTGCTTGTTTTCCTTTTCTAATTCTCGAATGCGTTCGCGAAAGACTTGAATTAAGCTATCTTTATTCTCAACATTCATATTCTTCTTTATATTCTTTGGAGATGCCACTTCTCGTTGTTGCTGACGAAGGGTTTCAATCCTTTCCCTTAGTTCAGTTTGGTTGTATAAATAAGACTTAGAAACTCCTGCTGCGATTGTAACAGTATTGAAATTTATTTTTTCATTCTGCTGGATCAATTGTTTAATCGTTTGTTCAACCTTATCAACTGTTTCTTCTTTTTTCTTTTTTGCATATGCAACGACTGCCTCAGTATTTCTTTTGTGTTTCATTATTTCACCACACTATCTTTTCTTTCCTGAGCTTGTAGTAATATTCTTTTGGCACTAGAACCACGGTGAGCTTTACCCTCGGTAAGTTGATCCCTAACTCTTGTTAGATTGTTCAATTGTTCTAGCGTTTTTTCGTTGTATATTGGGTAATGCCTCGTCATTTCTATATGTTCTTCAACCTTTTTGATTTCTCTGTTAAAATCGGGAAGATTTTCGGGGGTTGTACAAAAATTAGGACATGTTAAACAAGGTGTAATTACATATGGACAACCCTCTTTTTTAGAAGCCAAACAATAGCCTAAAGGAACACGTACTGCCTCAATATTACTTTGAATATATTCCCAATGGATAAGGTCCTCATCCAAATTCATTTCTGATACTCTCGCCATACCAAGGTCAACTCGTAAGAGTGGACCCTTTTTTTCTTGTGCCTTTAACCATTCTTTTCTAAGGGTATCATCGGCAATTTTGGCATACCTCATTGTCATTTCAGGTGAAGAATGGGCAAACCATTTCATAATGTGAGTTAAATTCATTCCAAGGTTGATTAATTCTACACCTTTTGTATGCCGGAATGCATGGTTTCCAAAGTGATAGACAGTTCCGTTTTGATCTACAATGGAATATCTTTCAGCCCAACGATTTAATGCATCGCGAATACTTTGGTCAGTGAAAGGTTTTCCCTTCCGTTTTCCTTTTGTTCGAACAAATAAATACCCTTCGGGATTGTTCTTATGTGTTGTTTTGTCTTTTGTTTGCTCTATAATGACTTGTAAAACTTTAGCTAGTTCCTTATCAATAGGCACTCGGTGTTGTTTCACATCTGTTTTTGGAATATCTCCTTGTAAATAATAACCATTGTTTGTGGGTATCAAACAATTTTGGAACCGGAGGTTCAAAATATCACTTATTCTCCATCCGGTAGCTATAAGTAATATCACAATTGGTACATATTCTTTTTCATTATCCTTCATAGGTGGATTAACGTCTTCTGGATTCAGGTTTATAAGAAGCTCCAACTGATTCATGACGGTTTCAGGAATATATTTAATTTGATTTTCATTTTGCTTCGGTTGCTTCAAAAAATCCTCCCTAAAAAATAATGTGCCGATATGCTTTAACGGAGCTTCAGATCGTTCAGAACGTTGAAGATACTCTAAAAAGTATTTAACAGATGAAATCAAAAAATTCCTATAATATGGGCTATAAGAGGAGTTACTCTGATTAAAATAAATTAAATACTTTTCAATGTCTTCTCTTTTTAATTGGCTAAAATCTTTCCAATCTGGATGTTGTCCCTTAACGTAGTTTAAATAACTACTGATCCCTATAATATGACCAGCTAATTTACCCTGACTTAAATAGGTTAATGCATAAGCACAATATTCCTTTACTATTTTTCGAAATGGTGTAGGGATTTTCTCAAAAGAAAGGAGATAATGGGTTCCGTTTATTGTATACCTTGCATTCGGTATCTTTCTCAAATCCCATACATCCTTCTCAAGCTCTTCCCGTGTATCATAGAAGTGAGATAAATATTTAATAATTGAATTAAAAACTGTAATATGTGAGGAGTTATTGCCACTCTTTGTTATTATTCTGATACCTGTATTGGTCAAAAAAGTTTTGTATTTCATTAAGCCCTGATTAAAAGGTATATCTACCAAACTCTCAATCTTAGAATAATATTTCTCCAAGAAATGACTTAAGTGTACAAGTGAAAATGAATACAACACTAATGTACTAAGGGATAAACTCTCATTCACCAATTTATTAGCGAAGAAAAATTTAATTTCATGTCTAATTGAATTAGATAAGAATGTAAAATCTATTTTTGTTTTCGAGGCGGACCAAGAACTACCACCACCGTATACCTTAAAAAAGGAGTTTGTTAAATCCCATACATCATTTTCAAAATACCCACACAATTGCTCTTGAATCACTGCCGTTTTCTCGGATGTTACGCAGGGTTGATAAGCAACAGTGTTACTCTTCATTTTTCTCCTCCCTTAATTGTTTTTGCATCATAGCTTTCTCCCAATCATTCCGTATATCATCTTCAGAAGGGTGAATATACATTTGAATTGTTGTTTGCACATGGGCATGTCCTGCTCGCTTTTGAAGAGTTTCAGGACGCATTTCACCTGTTTTCCATAACTCCGTTATATTTGTATGACGTAACATATGGGGTGTCGCATCTATTCCAGTTTTTGCTTTAAGACGATTAAAAAGTGCTTGAATGCAATGATAATCGAGGGGGCTCCCTTTTTGTTCCCCGCGAAGTTTTATAAAAACAAAATTTGTATCAATCTCGTCTGTATGAATATCTATGATATAAGCCCGGTAAAGGTTAGCTAATTCATTTGATATATCAAGCGTGCGGGGGCTACATATTGTCTTAATCTCTGCACCATTAATAAGTTCTCCACGATCTCGTATTGTGATCTTTTTTGCTGCTGGAACAATATCAGAAAGGTGAAGTGATAGGGCTTCACCAATCCTAATGCCTGTCTCATAAAGAAGTGCCAATAAAAATTTATCCCTGACGTTCCGACATGCATCAACTAATTTTTGTACCTGTTCTGATGTCAAAACTTTTAACTTTTCCCTTGGTTCCTTAAGTTTCAAAATCATAATATTTTTTGATTTATTTTTAAGTGTGTGGTGGAGAAAGCCCTTGAAACTACCCCTAGAGGCGAGTATCTGACTTTTCAGACGCTCAGATAAATCCAAAGCGTAGTCTTCATGCCTCATCAAATAATCATAAAATGAGTAGACCTTGTCAAGATAGATATTAATTGTACAAGCCTTTCTCGTTTTAACATCTGTTTGTTTTATATTAATTACCTTTAAATCCCGATAGGGATTCTGAAGCCACCTAACAAACTCCGCCATATTGTCAATTCCGATATCCCTGTAATCTGCCTGCTTTTGCTCCAGAAACTCAAAAAATAATTTCAATGCAAAGCAATAAGAACGGAGTGTATTTCTGGAAGATCCAGTGTTGTCCATATACTTGAGGAATTTTACTACTGGTTTTACAAATTCCCCATGGTTATCTTGAAGTAAATATCTCTTTCTATTACCTGAGACAATGATCTCTTGGACTTTCATAACCAACCATCCTCTTTTACTTATTTAATGGGGAATTTACTCCATTAGTAAATTTCAATCATATTGGACTTATCCTAATTTCAACAAAACAGAATGTACCTTCGTAGTATACTTTGACTACTATAATTATGAAATAGGGTTTTACTGTCAATAAAGTACAATAAAAAGGGATAAACCCCACGTAGAATACGTTAAGGTCTATCCCTAATTATAGTTGTGTTTTATCATAGGTTGCTTTACTTTCTTTGTGAGCAGGAAAAAGAAAAGTAAAATAGGAGGGGAGTGATCGAAACTAATTCTCCTATTTTACTTAACTAATATTCTTTCATTAATTATCTGTACAAAACGAACTAGATATGAATTAATGATATAATTCCCTTGGTCATTTTTTACAATAAAGTATCTATTTTGATCCATCATTTCGACTACTTCTTGTTCAACATCTTCTTTCTTTACATCTAAATCTTTTATCACTTTTTCGGTTATTATATCGTTATCAAACGTATAGCAAATAGTAAATTCCTTCAAAATTTTTATCCTTTCTGTTAAAAATTATTTCTTTTCAACTTTCACTAGGCCCTTACCTAAATTATCTTTTTCAAAATAGCAGATGACCACATCATGAACCCGGATTTTGTCTCCTGAAAGGATGTTCTTTGATGAAAAAATAATATCCGTCCCGTCTTCATTTTTTCCATAATATTGATTTCCTTTTATTTTGCTAATCTTGTATTCTACCATTGTGTAATTAGTGGAACCATTACTTTTAGTTATCGTATGGTTAACAGGAGCGGATGCATGGTCATTAACTAATACTAATGCAATTAAAACTGATGAGAGCACCAAAAGGATGATTACTCGTTTGAACATTTTTCACAACCTCCTTCTATGTATTTTACGAGATGCTTAAGGAAAGTAAATCCATCTATCTTCCTTAAGGCTTTGTACCTATATCGAATTTCAAGCAATATAAAAAATGGTATAATGTTTTTAAAAAATATTTATTTTACATAAATAAGGAGATTCTGATAGATGAAAACTGAAAAAGAGAAAATGGTAAATGGCGAACTTTATAATGCTGCAGACCCAGAATTGGTAAAAGAAAGATTGAACGCTCAGGGGTTAACCAGGTTATTCAATCAAACACTTGAAACCGATGTATACAAAAGGACCGAACTTTTAAAAGAACTGTTTGGGACAACTGGAAAAAGTCTCTACATAGAACCAACATTTCGATGTGATTACGGGTATAACATCCATCTTGGTGAAAATTTCTATGCGAATTATGATTGTGTGTTTTTGGATGTTTGCGAAATTCGCATCGGTGATAACTGTTTTATTGCACCTGGAGTACATATCTATACTGCAACACATCCCTTAAATCCAACGGAAAGAGTATCAGGTGCTGAATACGGGATCCCGGTAAATATCGGTCATAATGTCTGGCTTGGCGGGCGAGCGGTGATTAATCCTGGGGTTAATATTGGGAACAATGTCGTTGTCGCTTCTGGGGCTGTCGTAACAAAAGATATACCAGATAATGTAGTTGTGGGTGGAAATCCTGCGAAAGTTATTAAGCATATTGAAGTTTAGTAAATGACTACATCGATTGGTCCATCGGAACGTGACCGATGGACATTTTACCCTGCTCCTAAAGCGTTTGGACCTCGTATATAAAGAGAAATCTTCCTTACCTACATATACTTCAAATGTTGGTCACCATAAAAAATCTTTAAAATATAATCAGCATCAGGGACATTCTGAATTTTAAAACCTAACAAGAACTCTTTATTGTCATAGGGCACTTCTTTAAATGAAACAGAAATATCTCCTTGTTCACCGATCATCACAACTGCATAGGGTGCCAAGGGCTGATAATTGCAACCTAAAGAACTCGGGTTAAGATAGAGTCGCTCCTTAGACTTAAAGTGGTGAATTACATGATGGTGGCCAAAACAAACGATATCAGCTGCGGATGCTCGGTAATGCTCATCAAGCTTCTTATCAGATGGTTCTTTATCCAGTGGGATAAAATCATTTTGTTCACTTAGATGGTAATGAACAAAATACAGCTTTTTACTATTGTATACCGATTCTAAAGTGACAGGAATCTCTTTCAAGAAGGGAATAAATTTTCGGTCAAGATGGGATGCAATCCATTGATGATGGATCTTTTCACTACCCCTGCTATACGGCTCTCTACCCGCAATAATATCCAAAATAGCTTCATCGTGGTTTCCCATCACAAAGGAAATATCAGCTCGTGAGCTTAGTAACTGAAGAACCTCGTTCGTTTCATAGCCAATCCCGACCAAATCCCCTAAACAATAGGTATGCTTTATTTCTTGATCCTCATTAATATCGTCTAAAACAGCCTTTAAGGCAGAGTAGTTACCATGAATATCAGTTATGATTGCTATTTTTTCGTTCATTTTAATTCTCCGTTTTTCTCATAGTTTAACTACTTGCCATCAATTACATGCAAATAGTTGGTGAACTAATTTTGGAAAGAATTACACATAATATAAGGGAAAGTATATCTGAAAAGGAGAGTAATATATGAAAGCACCATTTATATTAGGACTTGGTATTACCTTCTTATTATTAGTTCCACTTGGCATTTATACAAATAACTTTCCATTCTGCGCAATTGGGCTAACTGGTGCTGGTTTATCATTTATATTGTTGAGTTTAAAAGTAAAAAACGACTGGAAGGGATTCAACAGAATACAAGAATTACCATATATCGGATCATCCGTCACATGGGTATCTCGCTTGGTTATTTTAGGGCTTGGAGCTCTGGCATTATTTAGTGCCTCAAGCTTTTGGGCAGATTCACCTGCTTACATAAAAAAAAATTACACAAAATTAGAAGGGATTCCTTCAAAAATTATTTATGAGCAGCCTGCAAAAGGTGAAATTGGAGGGCCGGTAACCATCATAATCAACAATAAACGCCTGAGTATTGCGCCCAATCCACACTACCCCATCGATAAGAATATGGATGGGAGACGATTCTTAATTAATTATTTGCCAAACACCAAATGGGTAATGGATTACAAAATCAAATAAAAACATAAAAAACTAGGAGGCTCCACCGGAGTCTCCTAGTTTTTATCTTAAATTGCCTGTTCTTGCACAGCTTTCTTACGTTTCTCGACAATAATCGTCCCGCCTAATAACCCGAGTAAGGAGAAAAGGACCGGAATGATAAAACCATAATGATAGCCAACACTACTTGCTGAGGAATGGAAGTGGTCTAACACTTTCCCAAAAATGCTTGGCAAAAGGACGGCACTTAAAAAACCGCCCATATTCGCAAAGCCGGAAACAACTCCGACTTCTTTGATATCAAAGGATTTTCTAACAATGGCAAAGGTTAAGGCACTCGCCCCATTACCATAACCGGTTATAAAGAAAATAACCATGAGCAAATAGATTGGCGGCTTACCATTCATTATTAGGAAGGAAGCCCAGCTTAAAAACACGATGCAGTGAACAACAAGATACGGACGCTTGATGGAGTCGATACGGCTCGAGATCCAGCTGGTTAATGGGGCACCGATCATTGCCCCCACAAGGCCGACCATAATAAGCTGACTCGAATCTGATCGAGATAATCCATACACATGCATCCCATAGGGGACCGCCCATGAACCAATAAAGCCTACATAGGTACCGACCGTTCCAAAGTGGCAAAAGAAGGCTGCCCAAGCTTGACGACTGGAAAAAATACGACGCAACATAACCACCGTTTTTTCACGAGGCTTTTTTGGTTTCTTCGAGGGTGTTTGATTCCAAACATAAGATTTAGGTTTTTTTACAAGCACAAAATAAAGGAGGATGCCAGAAAGAATTAACAAAACTCCTGTTGTAAAAAAGGGAGCTCTCCAGCCTGATACAGTAATCCATGCGGAAAAAGGGACAGTCGCGAGCAAAAATCCTAAACTGCCGGCCATCCCGGCAATACCGAGCAATCCGATAAATTCCCTCACTTTAAACCATTGACTTAAGATAAGGACTAAATTTACCCAAATAGCCGCATCACCGATACCTACTAATAATCTTGCGAAAAGAAATACCACTTCATTCGAGGCTAAACTATACACTAACGTTCCCACCCCATTAAGAAGTGCCCCGATGACTAGAAATAAATTAGGACCAAACCGATCCGAAAAAATCCCAATGGGAATCTGTAATCCAGCATAAGCAAAAAATTGAATACTTGTCAGTAATCCAATCGTAGCGGCTGAAATGTTGAAATCCTTCATCAATTGATCGGATATTAACCCCGGTGCGGTTCTTTGACTTACAATTAATAAGTAAGTAAATAATACTGACACAAAAACGACCCATCGGTACTTGCTTGTTTGTTTTTCCAATAATCTCTACTCCTGTTTGATATAATTTTCTTATTATACTATATAAAAATAAATAATGGACTTTAGAGATACTGGCAAGGGTCAGCCTTCCAATTATATTGGGAAATTTTTTTCATTCTTTAGAATAGTAGTTTCGGCTTATAAATAGTATAATAAACTTATAAATTGTAGTAAGGAGACACCTGTATGAGCATAAAACCAAAAAAGTATAATTTTTTTCAACGATTTGGACGTGCTTTTAAGTTTAATATTACTAAACTTCTTCGGTCTCCTGGTGGAGCAAGAAAAGTATCATTAGGATTTGCACTTGGACTAGGATTGGAAATGTTGGTTCTTTCAACTGGTTCACTTATTTATATATTATTTGTTCCGATTGTCCGATTAGCGAAAGGTTCCTTACCTGCATCGATTATTGGGAATGTCATCGGAAAATTAACCTTACTTCCAGTTATTTTAATACCGTTTGCTAAAACACTTGGGAAATTGATCTTTCCAATGAAGGTCCATTTAGGGCGCGGGCACAAATCGTCATTTTCTTTTCAAAAGTTAATTCACGGTGATTTTCATAGTTTAGTTAGTGTTCTCCATGGAGGGTTCCATACTTTAATAGGAATGACCATTTTCGGGGTGATTCTAGGTACATGCTCATACTTTATTGTCTACCATTTTTATGAAAAGGAAAAGGCGAAAAGGCTAAAAAAACGACGCAATAAACATGAGTTGACTCTCAAATCAGTAAAACAGAACTATATATAATTGACCTAGGAAAGAAAGCGTCATCACTAAGTTTATGTGAGTAGTATTCTTGAAACAAAAAACACCCGTCCACATTCAATTAGCAATTATTGAATCGTGGAGGGTGTTTTTTTCAATTCATACCGAACTTTTTCTAAATTGATGTTTAAATTGATACATCATTTGCTCGGAGATGGCGGTATAACCAGCCAAATTAGGATGGACGCCATCAGGTGAAAGGTTCTGCAGATGATCCCCGTTAATAACCTTGGTCGTTTCGATGACAATCGACCCGGGATTTTATTAGCAACTTCATAGATATTAAGATTCCATTTCGGCAGCAATTTATCCGCCAATGAATACATCTGTTCATCAGATGGTAATGGATTGTACAATTCTAAGAATACAATCGTAGCATTGGGATTTAGCGAAGTAATTTTGGCCGTAATGTCTGACAAATTGTTCGAGAACGTAGTTTGTAATTGGTCATAACTTTGAAATACTGTACGAAAGTTTTGTCCGTTTGCCATTCGAAGGATGTCATTGCCGCCCACATTAATTGTGACTATGTCGGCATCCTTGATCAATTTATCAAATCGACCATCCTGAACCAGGTTGTTTAGTTCACCACTCGTTATCCCGTTCATTCCTTGATTTTGAAATTCTATCCTTTTATCGGTTTGTTCTGCTAATTTACTAGAAAACAAACTGATAAAATTTTCATTTTTTCCGGCACCTACACCACGTATGATGGAATCGCCGAGCGCCAAATGGTGTATCGGTGATGTTTTAGCTGTGCGATAATAATTGAGATAAGAGATTTGGTTATCGCTCTTGCTTGTTGCAACCGCGTGTTTTTTCATCTGGTGTATTTGGTACTGTGGATAAAAAAACCATGCAGAAATACCAAGGCCAATGAGCAATACGAAAACGGACAGATATTTAACAAATTTCATATTATCCACTCCTTGAATATTCAATTATAACAAAAATATTCAGGGAGTGAAATAAGTAGGTAGTGATTTCCAGACTATTAGAGTGAAGAGAGAAGAGAGAAGAGGTCTATATCTAAAAAGGCTGCCGGAAAATTTTCCGGCAGCTGCTTTCTTATCTAAACATCCTATTTACAGAATTCGTAAAATCGTTCCATAGACCATCTCGGTTTGTTCCAGTACGAATATCATTGGTATAGTTGGTCATTCGACCGAACGTATCGGTATCGTAAGAAATATATACATTGTCAATACTGCGATCAGCAGCACGAACTTGATTTTTGATTTTTCGGTCCAGTGAAGTGGTGCCGCGTCCATTAAGATCAGTGGCACGTTTAACACGTCCATTCAAACTTGTTCCAGTGGTTCCAGTAATGTTATCGTTGTAGCGATTACCCGTATTAGCATTCAGGTTAGTAGAGCCATTGGCCCCAGTGGTGCCGGAATTATAGCCATTCCCGTATGTGGCATGCATATTTGGACCCGTACCTGTTGTACTGCCACCGGCGCGCGTCCCATTTTGAGTACCCTCTAATCGGACGGCCACATAAGCATCATTATTGCGAATGATGACATTTGCACGATCGACCTCTTTTAAATTTTCCACGTTCTGAACGGCACGAGCGGAAACACGTAAATTTTGGTTAGAAACATTCCTGACATTCACATCATTTAAGGCATTGTTTCTAACATTGTTGACACCCATATTGCCTGCATTATTGTCATTGGCTACATCGTTATTAGTATTTGCACAGCCGGTTAATCCAAAAAGGCTTGTTGCTAAAACAAAGGTCATCCAGCTTTTTTTCACCAATATAGTCACTCCCTTAAAAAGTCTTACAAACATATCGTCACCTTTTTAAGAGAATGTATTCGAAGAAACGAACAGGTAAATTTTGAATGGATGCAGGGGGACTAAAATACCGTTTCTCCAAGTAGCAGTACTTTTAATTGTTCCTTAGGTATTTGCTGCTTTCCCCATTCTTGGATTAATCGTTCCAACGCTTCTGGTCCTGTATCATCAGCTAATCGGTAGGTGCCATAATGCATCGGAACAAAATATCTTGCTTTTAATTCACTGAAGGCTTTCACACTGTCTTCTGGTGAAATATGGGCCGGTGCCATAAACCATTCTGGCTCAAAGGCGCCAATGGGCATAAACACTGTATCAATCGTGAAACGTTCGGCAATTTGTTTAAAGCCGCTAAAATAGCCGGTATCCCCGACAAAATACAATGTTTCTTCAAGAGTTTGAAAGATCCAGCCACCCCAATGTGAGGTATTTATATCCTTCAGCGACCTTCTTGTCCAATGCTGTGCAGGGACAAAGTGAAAGCTAATTCCGCTGTGTTCAGTACTTTCCCACCAATTCATTTCGACTACCTTTTGATAACCTTTTTTGTTAAAAAGAGACTTCAAACCAGCGGGAACAAAGAATTGCGGATTCCCTGGTAATTTTTTAAGAGTTGGGAAATCCAAGTGATCGTAATGGCCGTGCGAAATCACAACCACATCAATCTCGGGCAATTCTGCTAACGGGAGACCCGGTTCTGTTAACCTTTTTTCTAGTCCCATCCGCTTGGCCCAAACTGGGTCAGTTAGGATATTGATCCCATTCATTTGAATGAAAAAGGTGGAATGACCCACCCATGTATAGGAAGTCTTACTTCTGTTTTCATTTAGTTCTAGAACCTTTTTAGAAGGACACTGTTCAATGTTTACGGTTAAATCTTTCACTTTCTTCCTGCGTTCCTTCTGCCATTTCTTCATATCCTTAAACGTTTTGTAGCTTGTGACATTATCTAAATTCGTATAGGTCTTCAATAATACTCCCCCTGATTTTCTGATCATCCAATATTACTGAATAGTTAAGTACAGAATAGCATGCTTTAGTGTTTTAAAAAAATAATATCACCCAATGTAGGTGAGTACTTGTGTTCTTGTCAGAATCATTTTAATGTGACGAGTAAATAATACGATTAATGTCATTTTACAAAATAACTGATATGGGAGAACTAAATAAATGGAGAAAACACGCAAAGGGCTTTCCGCCTGGCAGTTAACCATGATGGCTTTAGGAAGTGTAATTGGAGGGTCCTTTTTTCTAGGTTCATCCGTCGCAATCCATGCCGCAGGGCCATCAATTTTAATATCCTACATTTTAGCAGGTGGATTAGTATATTTAATTCTATATGCCTTATCTGAAATGACCGTCGGCAATCCAACCACAGGATCCTTTAGTACTTTTGCGGCTCGAGAACTTGGCGAGGGAACGGGGTTTGTTGTGGGTTGGCTTTATTGGACAGGAACCGTTTTATCCATGTCAAGTGAAGCGACAGCTATCTCCATTCTAATCCGTGAGTGGTTTCCGAATGTATCCATTGGGTTATTGGGAAGTGCGATTATTATCGGTGTTACACTCCTTAACCTACTAGGTGCTGATAAAATTGGCAAGCTGGCAAGCGGCTTATCAGCAATAAAAATATTCGCGATTATTTTTTTCATCATCACGGCCATTGTATTAATTCTCGGTCTGTTTCCGGGAAATCCGCCCATCGGTGCGGGTGAGTTAAAAACTGAGCCGATCATGCCTGGTGGGATAAAGGGGATCGCAGGAAGTATGCTGCTGGTGATTTTTGCTTATGCAGGTTTTGAAATCATTGGACTTGCGGCAACAGAGGCTGAGAATCCACGAGATACGATTCCTAAAGCGATTCGGTATACCGTGTTTTCACTTGTTGGTTTATACATCCTTTATGCTGCTGTTCTTTTACCCCTAATTCCTACAGCAACTCTTAACGAAAACGTAAGTCCGATGGTGGCCTCCTTGGAAAGATGGGGGATTGGCTGGGCAGGGAAAGCAATAAATATTGTGTTAATATCTGCCATCCTATCTGCTATGCTGGCTTGTATATTTGGGCTTGGGAGAATGATTAGGTCGCTTAGTGACGAAGGACATGCGCCAAATGTGCTAAGGGATAAAACGGACGTACCGTATCGCGGAATCCTATTTTCTGGATTTGCAATGCTTGTTGGACTCGGCTTTGGCCTCTTGTTTCCTAGAGTGTATTTGGTGCTTATCACGACGGGCGGCTTCGCTTTGATCTTTACATACACCGTGATTATGGCGAGTCATATTCGCTTCCGCAAAAGAAACGGCTGTCCTCCCGAGGGTGTATGTCAAATGCGCGGGTATCCGTACACTTCTTGGACTGCTTTAATCAGCATGATTATTGTCCTCATGTGTATGCCGTTTATTCCCGGCCAGGGAGTAGGGCTGGTAGCAGGGATTGTTATGGTAGTGGTGTATTCGTTGATTTATTATGTGATGAGATTAACCTCGAGGAGCAAAGTGCAGAATACGACAAGAAAAGGGAACCCTATCATGAAACATCAACCAAGTTTTTTGACTGAATTCGCAGAGGAATTGAACAAAAGTCACCCGTCAAACGAATCACAGGATATACTCCAACGCAATCCAATCAAGGACAATGACGAAATGTTTGAAGAAGAAGAGAGAAAAAGAGAGCGTTATGATGGATGATAAGTAATGTCTGGGATGCGATGCTTCTATTAGAGAAGCATCGCCTTTTCTTTTTTTGTTTCGTTCATAATATGTTTACTTTTAGAGACATGGATGAATACGTTTTTATGCTATTCTTTATTTAAATGATATATTCTTGGAGGGGTATTTAGTGAGCTGCGGTTGTCATCCGGATTTAAAAGATGGGAAAGAACTGGTTGATCATGTGAAAAGTAAAGGGAAAGATCATATTGCTCCAACAGTTGCACACGAGATTCGTTGTGAATGCGGAGAGACCTTTACATTAGAAACAGTTATTATGAACTGTCCAAGCTGTGAAATGACTTATGTGGTTACACCTTGTGGGTCACACGATAAAAATAATATTAAGCTTGCCGGCATTAAGTACGCGTTATCGTGAATTCTTATTAGAATTCACGATTTTTTTTTGCTGTTGAAACAATTTTTTAACTAATTTTTAATGTTTCATTCATACGATTTTTAGGTTGTCACACTATACTATCCCTGTACTCAATAAATTGAAACGGATTTGAAAGTAGTTTACGAAGAAATTTATATAATGCGGTGAAAAAATGTTTAATTTTTGGAAGAACGCTAATCTAGAGAAAAAGAATTTATACATTGCAACACTTCTATTGATCGTATACGTTTCACCCTTGTTTATTTTAGGGGAAAACGCCCATATAAGGGTTCATGATAATTTAGATTCTAACATTGCCTGGTACAAAGTGTTGAAAAATAGCGGGCAATTATTTGGCGGGATTAACAGTACACTCCCGCAAATTATTAATGGTCTGCCGCGAAATGCTTTTGGAACTGAGTTCAGCGGGATCGAGTGGTTACATAACTTGTTTCCATCCATGTTCGCTTATTCTGTTAGTCAAGCAATTACAAGAGTGTTTGCCTTTCTAGGTATGTATATTCTCCTAAAGAAACATTTTGTAAGGGATGAAGAAGCGTACCTGATCCGTGTATGGGTATCGGTGGCTTTTGCCCTGACCCCTTTTTGGCCGTCGGGTATGCTTAGTACGCTGGGAATGCCACTCGCCTTATGGGCTTTTTTGAATATAAGAGAGGGTAGTCATACCTGGAAAGAGTGGCTCACTCTTATATTGTTACCGTTCTATTCAAGTTTTGTGTTAGGATTTTTCTTTTTTTTATGTTTCATGGGGATATTGTGGCTAAGAGATTTTCTTGTGAAAAGAAAAAGCAATTGGTGCTTCTTTTTCAGTATCGCACTAATGACGGTTATTTATTTACTGATTGAGTATCGTCTAGTTTACTCGTTAGTATTTCCTGATGCACCGACCAGCAGAAATGAATTTGTTAGTTCAAAACTTAGCTTTTGGCACACCATCCGGTTAGTTTTTAAAAACTATTTTTGGGGACATACACATGTATTAACACTTCACAGCTTTATCATTGTCCCACTTTCTTTTCTGGTTTTATGTATGTTGAAAAATAAAAAGAGAGACTGGTTAGAAAATCGCTACCTTTATCTTTTCATGTTTAATATCGTTTTATCAGTTTGGTATGCTTTTTGGTTTTATAAAGGCTGGGAGCCGCTAAAGGAGCGTGTTTCTCTCCTAAATACATTCAACTTTGCAAGATTTCATTTCCTGAGACCGTTAATCATTTATCTCATCTTTGCAGTTGGTTCGTATTTACTTTGGAAGTTAGGAAAGAACTGGCGGAAGTTTGTTAAAATATGTCTCATTCTTCAAATTTTAGTCTTGTTTGCAGCAAATGATGAAATTGTCTACAGAGTAGCTGGAAAGCCTTCTGTAAAGCAATTCTATGCGACAAGTCAATTTCATGAAATTAAAAAATATATCGGTAAACCCCAAAGTAGTTACAGGGTGGTAAGTATCGGACTCCACCCGGCAATTGCTCAATACAATGGTTTTTATACACTTGATACGTATAATAATTTCTATCCCTTAGCTTATAAAAAAGAGTTCCGGAAAATCATTTCGAAAGAATTAGATAAAAGTCCTGCATTGAAGGAATACTTCGATGATTGGGGCGGCAGATGTTATCTTTTTGTCGCAAAGTTAGGGAAAAATTATGAGTTCAAAAAAGATTCAAAGGTAAAGCTTGACCATTTAGAAATTAATACAAATGTACTTAAAAAGATGGGCGGAGAATATATCTTCTCAGCGGTCCCGATCTTAAATGCAGATGAAAATGGGCTTGTATTCAAAAAAGCCTTTGAGCAAAGAGATTCTGCTTGGAAAATTTACCTTTACCAAGTCAAATAAGGTTGGAAAGGAGTGTTCCATTTGAATAAACCAGTGTTAACGATTGTGGTCCCTTGTTTTAATGAAGAGGAAGTATTAGCTGAAACGTCGGCACAATTATCTTCTGTTTTACTTGAATTAATCGAGGATTCGATGATTTCAATAGACAGCATGATTCTCTTTGTTGACGATGGCAGTAGGGATCGGACCTGGGAATTAATTGAAGTGGAGAATGAAAGAAATCCAAATATTAGAGGATTGAAGCTTGCTAGAAATGTTGGTCATCAAAATGCACTCCTTGCCGGATTAGAGACAGCCGCTAAACATTCGGATTGTGTCATTTCAATCGATGCAGATTTGCAGGATGACATAACGGTTATCCATCAATTTATTGAAAAGTTTTGGGAAGGACAGGATATTGTATTGGGTGTTAGGGATAGCCGAGAGACGGATACGTATTTTAAACGGACAACTGCTTTAGGATTTTATCGCATAATGGAAAGAATCGGGATTAAACTTGTCCCAAACCATGCAGATTTTCGCCTGATGAGTAAACGTGCTTTAGATGAGCTATTAAAATATAAAGAAACTAATTTATTTCTTCGTGGGCTTGTATCACTTGTAGGTTTTAAATCTACAAAGGTCTACTATGACAGAAAAGAGAGGTTTGCTGGAGAGTCCAAATACCCACTTAAGAAAATGCTTGCTTTCGCATTTGATGGAATGACATCCTTTAGTGTCGCCCCCATTCGATTTGTCACATTTATTGGATTTTTGGCTGTGTTAATAAGTGCCATTGCAGGGGGCTATGCGATAACCCAAGAATTATTAGGTCACACCGAATCCGGATGGACTTCTCTAATTATTTCCATTTGGTTTGTTGGGGGGTTACAAATGTTGGGTATCGGTATAATTGGAGAGTATATCGGTAAAATCTATCATGAGGTTAAAAGACGGCCAAGATATGCCGTTGAAAAAGATTTGTACACAAATATAATAAGAGAAAAACAACAGAGTGAAGCAGTGATAAATTAGGAGTCGGTTATGAAATATTCATTCGTTCGCTTTATAATGGTAGGAGTTGTGAATACTGGCGTTGGGTTATCGATCATGTATCTCCTTATACATGCCCTTGGACAATCCTATTGGGTAGCTACCTTCTTAGGCAATTCGATAGGGGCCTGTGTCAGTTTCATTTTAAATAGAAATTTTACATTTAAAAGTAAAAATTCAGTTTCAAAGAGTGGTTTCCGCTTTATTGTTGTTATCTTAGGCTGCTATTTCATTTCTTATGAAATGGGAAGAAGTTTTGTTGAATGGATTCTAAAGAATAATGAGTTCTTCAGCCTAGTAGTTAAAACCGATATCTCCGTCCTGATAAGTACCTGTTTATACACGTTGTTAAACTATTTTGGGCAAAAGCTGTTTGTGTTTTCAAAAAAGGGGTCCTAATGAAGAAAAGCACTCTAAAAGAGTGCTTTTCTTCATTATATTTACTTAGTGAACAAGCTTTTTACGCCTTTATAAATTAACACGAGTGAGAAGATGAGGATAGTTAGTATGCCAATAATATCTGTGACGGGGGAAATGCTATCAAGAAATGAATCAGCTAAAGGAACTCTAATAAGTGCAAAACCAGATAATATCGTGGCAAGAAATAAGAAAATTCGATTATCCATTGGTTCACCCTCCTTCCTATGCGATTGATAAAGTATATGTCAATATTGTTACGAATATGACAGTTGTGTGAGAAATTGATACGAACCCTAGAAAAGCGGTATGATTTTTATTTTTCCAACGATTGTTTCAGGGGCAAAAATCTGTTTACGTATTGACAGGATGACTAAGAATATGATATTTAAATATATGGATTAGCACTCTTGTGGTTAGAGTGCTAAGAAATGCTGATTTACTTTTTAGATAGTCTAAATCAGCTTTTACATAATAAAGATAGAAAGGGGATTTTTCATGTCGAAGAAACAGTTTAAAGCAGAATCTAAACGATTGCTAGAAATGATGATTAACTCCATTTATACACACAAAGAGGTATTTTTAAGGGAGTTACTTTCGAATGCCAGCGATGCGATTGATAAAATTTATTACAAAGCGTTAACGGACGATGCTTTAAGTTTCAACAAAGATAACTATTTCATTAAATTGATCCCAGACCAAGCAAACAGATCATTAAGGATTCTTGATACCGGAATCGGAATGACGAAAGAAGAATTGGAAAATAACCTCGGGACGATTGCCAAAAGTGGTTCCCTAGCATTTAAAAAGGAAAACGAAATTAAAGATGGCTATGACATTATCGGTCAGTTCGGGGTAGGTTTTTATGCTGCATTCATGGTAGCTGACGTCGTAACTGTAATTAGTAAACCATTAGGCAGTGATGAGGCCTTTAAATGGGAATCGACAGGTGCTGAAGGGTATACGATTGAGTCAGTAGAAAAAGATTCAGTTGGCACAGAAGTTATTTTAAAAATTAAAGAGAATACCGAAGATGAAAATTATGATGAATATTTACAAGAATATCGTTTGAGGTCGATTATTAAGAAATACTCGGATTTCATTCGTTATCCAATCAAAATGGATGTCACTAGCAATAGACTGAAAGAAGGCAGTGAGTCCGAATACGAGGATTATCAAGAAGAACAGATCATCAATAGCATGGTTCCAATTTGGAAAAAAAATAAGAGCGAACTGACTGATGCTGATTATGAGAACTTCTATAGCGAAAAACGCTACGGTTTTGATAAGCCAATCAAACATATCCATATCAGTGTCGAAGGTTCGATTCGCTATAATGCGATTCTTTATATTCCTGAAAAAACACCGTTTGACTTCTATTCCAAAGAATTTGAAAAGGGCTTAGAACTCTATTCCAATGGGGTTCTGATTATGGAAAAATGTGCAGACCTACTTCCGGACCATTTCAGTTTCGTGAAAGGGATGGTCGATTCTGAAGATTTATCGCTTAACATTTCAAGAGAAATGCTTCAGCATGATCGTCAATTGAAGCTAATTGCGAAAAATATTAACAAAAACATCAAAAGCGAATTACTGAGCCTTCAAAGGAAAGAACGAGAAAAGTATGAAGAATTTTATCAATCGTTTGGTCGTCAGTTAAAGTACGGAGTATATAATGACTTCGGGGCAAATAAAGAATTATTACAAGATCTAATCATGTTCTATTCATCTAAAGAGAAGAAACTGGTTACCCTAGATGAATATGTGTCTAGAATGCCTGAAGATCAAAAATATATTTATTACGCTTCTGGTGAATCGATTGATCGTATTGAAAAGTTACCTCAGGCAGAATTCGTCTCTGAAAAAGGCTACGAAATTCTTTATTTCACCGAGGATATCGATGAGTTCGCGATTAAAATGTTAATAAACTACAATGAAAAAGAATTCAAATCGATCTCAAGCGGAGATTTAGGAATCGAAGGAGAAGACACTAAAGACGAATCCGAAGCAAATGAGAAGGAAAACAAAGAACTCTTTGACTTTATGAAAAATATTTTAGCGGATAAAGTAAAGGATGTTAGGATTTCAAAACGATTAAAATCCCACCCGGTTTGCTTGGCAACTGAAGGCGAAATATCGATTGAAATGGAAAAAATTCTTGCGATGATGCCGAATAACCAAAATGTTAAAGCGGATAAGGTTTTAGAAATCAATAATAATCACGAGGTCTTCCAAACACTAAAAGAGGCTTTTGAAAATGACAAAGGTAAATTGGATCTATACACCAAGTTATTATACAATCAAGCACTATTAATTGAAGGATTACCAATCCAAGACCCAGTTGAATTTACTAATGATATTTGTAAAATAATGGTATAAACTTTTTTGGTGAACTGGCCGTTCTCGCACAAAGCGAGAGCGGCTTTTCAACATTATAAAAAAAGAGTTATTTTGATATAAATTCAAAATAACTCTTTTCCTATTTAATTAACGAGAATTTTCAATAAAGTTTACAACATCAGCGACGGTTTGAAGTGTCTCTGCAACCTTTTCGCTAATTTCGATCGCGAATTCATCTTCAATTTCCATCGTCAGGTTCACCATATCAAGGGAATCGGCCTCAAAGTCATCTTTGAATGAAGCTTCAGGTTTGATATGGTCCATTTTGACACCCAGTTGGTCTGCGATAATAGGCTTTAACTTTTCAAATGTGGTCATGTGACATCCTCCTAATATTTCATACCCACCATTATAACAACCTATTTCGGAACGTAAAACATAAAAGTATTGCCAATATCAGGTGAACATACATCTAAGATTTTGTATTTATAAAATGAATAAAATTTAATATAGTATATTATTTTTTACTAAATATGATAAAAAACTTGAATAATAATAAAATGGGTATATAATTCATTACTATATTAGGAGTTGATCAAACACTATGTCTGAAATTAGTAAGGAATATATCGAGTTAATCCCTAATTTGTTTAAGAATTTTCAACGGCTAAATCAAAAATCTAGTCACTTAACGCACCTGCAGAATCAAATCTTAGAATTTTTGTTTATGAATCAGCATCCCCTGTCAATCAAGCAAATAAGCGAGGCCTTAAATGTACCTAAGCAGCAAATGACCGACTTGATTAAGCGATTAATGGATCAAGGTTTTATAACTAAAAGCCAAAATAGGGTGGATAAGAGGTCATTTGTAATTGAATTAACTGAGCAAGGAAAATCTTTACAACAAGAAAAATGGACGAAAATTTATCAGAATTTCGTTGATGACCTAACAAAATTAAATCGTGAAGAGCAACTCGATCTTCACTATGCTTTGCATAAAGTGAACTATCTACTAAAAAAAATGGAGGAAAGCTAGGATGTCATTAGATTTACAATCCGTTCAAGGCACCATGTTAATTCCTCTTTGGGGACGAGCAACTGCTAGTGTGAAGAATCCGGAAATACTGAATGACAAAGAAGCAATCGAGATCATTAAAGGTTGTGATTTTGATTTTACGGAAATAGCTAATACCTTTGGTGAATACGGAGGGATTAGCTATATCGTTCGGGCACGAAAGATGGATGATACCATCCGAGCGTTTATAGAAAAACGCCCTCGGGCCACAATTGTAAACATCGGTGCTGGACTAGATACGAGTTTTTCAAGAGTGGATAATGGCACACTAAACTGGTACAACCTGGATCTACCTGATGCGATCGCTTTCCGGCAAAGCCTCATTCCTGACTCACCCAGGAACATCAGCATTGCCAAATCTTTCTTAGATGTTTCTTGGTTTGATGACGTGATTTTTAAGGAGGGAGATGGCATCCTTTTTATTTCTGCCGGTGTTTTCTACTATTTTCAGGAGAATCAGTTAAGAGTAATGTTTCAGGAGATGGCGCTTCGCTTTCCAGGAGGAGAGCTATTCTTCGATGCGGAATCCAAATTAATGTTAAAGACTTCTAATCGTACAGTGGAAAAAACAGGGAACAAGGGAGCGAAAATGTATTTCTATGTCAACAATCCTAAAGTTCTTGAAAGATGGTCGAAAAGAATCAAGGTACTTTCCAGCGAACCATATTTTAAAGGGATGCCCAGAAATAAGTTGTGGGAAAGCGGAACCCAGCTAATGATGAAGGTTGTTGATTTATTTAAGTTGATGAAGTTTGTTCATTTGCGTTTTGAAAAAATATGTTAGGATGGACATGTAGTTACAATTTAAAAAAGTAGACGGGGGAAATCCGATGTACAGCTTTAAGAACGATTATAGCGAAGGCGCACATCCTAGAATTTTGAATGCATTATTGGAATCCAACCTTGTTCAGGCGGATGGATATGGGGAGGACCAATTTTCACGAAAAGCGGTTGAGCTATTAAAGGAAAAAATGGGACGGCCAGATGTAGATATTCATCTTTTATCAGGCGGAACACAAACTAATCTAATTGCCATTTCAGCTTTCTTAAGACCTCATGAAGCGGCAATGGCTGCCAGTACCGGTCATATTTTGAGTCATGAAACAGGTGCAATCGAAGCCACTGGACATAAAGTTCTTTCGATAGAAGCTAAGAACGGGAAGCTAACGCCATCTGACGTGAAAGCGGTCCTTGAAGGTCATCCTGATGAGCATATGGTCAAACCGAAGCTGGTGTACATATCGAACTCTACCGAAATAGGTTCCATTTATAACCGGAGCGAGCTCATCCAGTTAAGTGATTTTTGTAAAAAGAACCAACTCTTTTTGTATATGGATGGTGCAAGACTAGGTTCTGCCCTTTGTTCGGAGGGGAATGATCTTCAATTAAGCGATCTCCCTGGACTTGTCGATGCTTTCTATATTGGGGGAACAAAAAATGGAGCGCTTCTTGGTGAGGCCTTAGTGATTTGCAATGATTCTCTGAAAGAGGATTTTCGCTATCATATGAAGCAAAAGGGTGCTCTGCTTGCAAAGGGCAGGCTGTTGGGTATTCAGTTTCTTGAACTGTTCCGAGACAATTTGTTCTTTGAGTTGGCTACACATGCCAATAAAATGGCAACCATACTAAGAAATGAAATCAGCAAGGGAGATTTTCCATTTCTAACCCATTCTCCATCGAACCAAATCTTTCCGATATTACCAAATGCGCTGATTACGGAACTCGAAAAAAATTATTTGTTTCATATTTGGGAAAAGGTTGATACCGATTATTCAGCTATTCGTCTAGTAACCTCTTGGGCAACAAAAGAGAAAGAGGTAGTAGCATTTATTGAGGATTTTAAAAAGTTAAAGTAGGAAGCGCTGTCATGAAGTGAAGTCGAAAATAATATATTAAAAAAGCATTTTTTTTGACACATAACGCTTGAATGTTTTTGGAAAATTTGATATTGTAAGATAAATGAAAAGACGATGTGTAACTGGCGAAACACGGAGTACCGTGAGGGAGCACATTAAGTCGAAGCCGTTCGCCTGGGCAGAGGTAAGGGAATTGTTCCTTACCTCTTTCTGTATATTAGGAGGGGATAGATTAAGTGGCTTGTAGCCAAGGCTACTTTTATATTTCAATATTTTAGTAGATACAGATTTTGAGAAAATTTAATCATATCTGCTCGCTCGGAATTTTTGGGATTTCAAACTATCATAAAAGAATAGAGGAGAAAACAATATGAGCACAACAACAGTAGACAAAATGAAAACAATTAAAACGTTAAACAATATTGCAGAGAGCGGGTTAAAGGTATTCAATAAGGATCACTTCATCATTGATAATGACAGTGAAAATCCTGATGCGATTGTTGTCCGCAGTTTTAACATGCATTCCTTAGAATTGGGGAACAACGTAAAGGCGATTGCCCGTGCGGGAGCGGGAGTTAATAATATTCCTGTTGAAAAATGCACAGAGCAAGGGATTGTGGTTTTCAATACCCCTGGGGCAAACGCTAATGCTGTAAAAGAAATGGTGCTAACTTGCTTGATGGCTTCATCCCGAAACCTGTTTGACGGCATTACATGGACAAAGGCGTTAGATGGCGAAGGTGACCAAATTCCGAAGCTGGTTGAAGCAGGTAAGAAACAATTCGTTGGAAAAGAAATTAAAGGGAAAACACTGGGTGTCATTGGATTGGGTGCAATCGGTGCGCTAGTAGCTAATGATGCACTTGATTTAGACATGGATGTTATTGGATTTGACCCATTTATTTCTGTTGATACCGCTTGGAACTTGTCTCGCAATGTTCAGCGTGCGATGACGATTGAACAGCTGTTTGCTAATTCTGATTATATTACGGTTCACGTTCCGTTAACGGATGATACTAGAGGTATGTTTAACGAAGCAACCTTCAGCATTTTGAAGCCAGGTGTTCATATTTTAAATTTCTCTCGGGGAGAGCTTGTCAATGAAACGGATATGGCTGCAGCTCTTGTAAGCGGGCAAGTTGGTAAGTATATAACAGACTTCCCAAATGAAAAGGTATTGAAAATGAAAAATGCTATTCCCATTCCGCATCTTGGTGCCTCTACTCAAGAATCAGAAGAGAATTGTGCCATTATGGCCGCTCGCCAGGTGAAAGAGTTTTTGGAAACAGGAAATATCAAAAACTCAGTGAATTTTCCAAATGCTTCTATTCCATTTACAGGCAAGCGCCGTGTGGCGGCTTTCCACAAAAACGTGCCAAACATGGTGGGTCAGATCACATTGGCGATTTCAAGCTATAATTTAAACATCGCTGACATGATTAATAGAAGTCGCGGAGAATACGCCTATACGATGATTGATATTGACAATAAAGTAAATGGGGATATCATTCCGGGGGTATTGGAAAAAATCAACCAAATAGAAGGTATTGTTACAGTTCGGGTTTTATAGGACATAATTTAAATAGTTGGAAAAGGGCAGATTAAAAACTGCCCTTTTTTATGTAATAACCTTCCACACTCCAATTGAATACATATAATTAATGGTTATTCTTGTGGTCAATTGGAGGGGACACAGTGAAAATTGAGTACGATTACACATTCGGCTTGCCGAGGAATGTTGTCTGGAAGTATATAAAGGATGAAAATGTATTGAGAAATTCTCTTCCAGGTTGTAAGTCATTTATGGAAACTTCTAAGGATGTTTACCAAGCACAATTAGAGGTAAATATGGGCCCCATCCAAGATCTGTTTTCCGTTAAGATTCGACTTAATGAAATGCAGTCATCTTCCTTAATTCACTTACAAGTAAAAGGGGCAGGGAATATCGGAGAAATCGTCGGTAACGCAGACCTGTTTATAAAAGATATCAAAGGGACAACCAAACTAAACTGTACGGCGGAAGCCCAGGTTACCGGTGCACTTGCTTTGGCAGGACAGCGTGTAATTGAGGGCGGAGCGAATAGGGGTTTGGAATCATTTTTTCAAACATTGGAGAAGGAAATAAAAAGAAAACTTTATATGCAGCGAAGGGGCAGGTGACAAAGATAACTCTAGTCACTTGTCTTTTTTAATTTTCCTAATAAAATCTCGTCAAATAGGTGAAAAAGTTGAATAAATGGTTTATAATCATTTAGTCATTTAAAAATTATATAATTCGCATCGTGCGATAGAGGTTCTAGCCCCCCTCATTAAAAAAACTAAGATGAAGCAGTACTTCTATCTTGGGGTACTGTTTTTTCTATTTGAAAGGATGTATTAGATTTAAATGTTGAAAAATGAAAAGGCAATTGTCGTGTTTAGTGGTGGACAAGACAGCACCACTTGTTTATTTTGGGCGTTAAAACAATTTAAAGAAGTAGAAGCTGTTACGTTTGATTACAATCAACGGCATAGTTTAGAAATTGAATGTGCCAAAAATATAGCGAATGAACTTGGTGTAAAACACCATATTTTAGATATGTCCTTATTAAATCAACTGGCACCGAATGCATTAACACGTTCAGATATTGCGGTCACGGATGGGGGCGAAGGAGAACTTCCTTCAACTTTTGTGCCAGGTCGTAACTTGTTATTCCTAACTTTTGCTGGTGTGTTAGCACGTCAAACCGGTGCCAAGCATCTAGTGACCGGTGTTTGTGAAACAGATTTTAGCGGCTACCCGGATTGCCGCGATATTTTTATCAAATCATTAAACGTCACCTTGAATTTATCCATGGACGATAATTTTGTCATTCATACCCCGTTAATGTGGATCAACAAAGCCCAAACTTGGGCTATGGCAGATGAATTAGACGCATTGGATTTTGTTCGCGAAAAAACGTTAACCTGCTACAATGGTGTGATTGCAGACGGATGCGGCGAATGCCCAGCTTGCGTATTAAGAAAACGAGGGCTCGATGACTTCCTTCATGGGAGGTTTTAGCGATGGGTTTTAGAATCGTTGATAAACTTCAGAAAATAAATGAAGATATTCATCCGCATCAATTAAAATATCATACCAAGCGTGTACTCGTGAGCAAAGAATTTACGTTCGATGCTTCACACCACTTGCACTGCTATGAAGGGAAATGTAAGAATTTGCACGGTCATACGTACCGAGTGATTTTTGGATTAAGCGGCTTTGTCGACGATCGCGGCTTAATGATTGACTTTGGCGATATAAAAGAAATCTGGAAAAACGATATCGAAATATTCCTTGATCACCAATACTTGAATGAAACCCTTCCTTTCATGAATACCACAGCAGAAAATATGGTGGTTTGGATTTACGAGAAAATGAAGGAAGCATTAGCAGCAGAAGATCGTAAGCATCAGTATGATGGAGCAAGAGTGGAATTTGTCCGTCTTTTTGAAACTCCAACCAGCTACGCAGAAGCAAGAAGGGAGTGGATGGAGGAATGAGTAAGATTCCTGTATTAGAAATATTTGGCCCAACCATTCAGGGAGAAGGCATGGTCATTGGGCAAAAAACGATGTTTGTTCGAACGGCCGGCTGTGATTATTCATGCAGCTGGTGTGATTCAGCCTTTACATGGGATGGCAGTGCCAAAGATGATATTCAGTTAATGACGGCAGAAGAAATTTGGGCTGAATTGAAGCGAATCGGCGGCGATAATTTCTCTTTTGTAACCATCTCAGGGGGAAATCCGGCGCTGTTGAAAAATTTAGATGTATTTATTGATTTACTTAGAGAAAACGACATCAAAGTTGGTATTGAAACACAAGGCAGCAGGTGGCAGGACTGGTTCTTAAACATCGATGAATTAACCATTTCACCAAAACCGCCAAGTTCCCGTATGGTTACTAATTTTGAAATCTTAGATTCTATTTTTCAAAATTTAAACGACAATGAGTTTAAACATCAAGTCAGTCTAAAAGTAGTCATCTTTGATGAGGTCGATCTTGAGTATGCAAAGATGGTCCATAACCGCTATGCAGACATCCCTTTTTATCTCCAGGTTGGGAACGATGATATCACCAATTTCAATAACAATGAATTGATTCAGAAACTACTGTTGAAATATGAGTGGTTAGTCAATTGTGTAGTTGCGGATCAGCAATTGAATGATGTGAAGGTTTTGCCGCAGTTACATGCGCTTCTTTGGGGAAATAAGCGCGGCGTGTAGGTGACTCACGGGAATAAGGGCTATCTAGTTTTATATTTAGTAGGGAGCATAATTCCTAATTCGATAGGTTCATGAACTACTCCTAATCTTTGTTGGGAGTAGTTTTTTGCGTTGCTTTATATGATGAAGTCAGGTCTTCTTTTAATATTAACTTCATATAATGACAAGATTAACTTTGTCCAGAGGTGATTATTTTGGAGACTTTTGATTTGTCATTAGCTGTTCTCTTGAAAATTATTTTAATCAATATTGTCTTAAGTGGCGATAATGCCGTGGTCATTGCAATGGCATCTCGGAATGTCCCCAAGAAGCAACAAAAGAAAGCAATCTTTTGGGGAACATTTGGAGCCATTATTTTACGGTTAATCTTTGCAGTGGCCATCATTTATCTATTAAACATACCTTTCGTCACTTTTATTGGCGGGCTCCTGCTCGTGTATATTGCGATTAAACTATTAATTGGTGAGGAAGAAGGAAATCTTAGGGAAGGGGGTTCAAGTCTAGTTTCCGCGGTGAAAACGATCATTATTGCTGATGCAGTCATGTCTCTTGATAACGTACTAGCCATTGCCGGGGCCGTTGAAGGAAATTTAGCCGGTATTATGATCGGGGTTATTGTTAGTATTCCGATCGTTGTTTTTGGGAGTCAGATCATATTAAAAGCAATGGAAAGGTATCCAGCTATCTCTTATGCCGGTGCAGGAATTCTAGCTTGGACTGCAGGTGAAATGATCATCGGAGAACCAAAATTTGAACCTCTACTAACTCGTGATTTACATTTATTGGTTCCAATGACAATTACAGTTCTTGTTATTGGCTTTGGATATATAATTTCTAGGAAAAAACTAATATAGAATGAATTTAAATTTTCATTAAGTATTTTTATTTTGGGTAAAATAAAGATAAATGAAGCAGAAGGGTGTTTCAAAGTGATGATAAATAAGTTAAGAGAACTGCCTGCCTTATTAATCTTAGATGTGCAAAAAGGGTTTGATGATCCCTATTGGGGGCAGCGGAACAACCCGCAGGCAGAAGAAAATATGGCTCGTCTTTTAGCAGAATGGCGGATTCTACAGGGGCATGTCATTTTCTCGCAACATCTATCCGTTCAACCAGGCTCGCCACTTCACCATAAAAATAAGGTAGGTACGGAGTTTAAGGAAATCATCCAGCCTCGGGAGGGAGAAATCATTTTTCCTAAAAGCGTGAACAGTGCTTTTATTGGGACAGGACTAGAAATGTACTTAAAAGAAAAGAAGATTAAATCTGTTCTCATTACTGGGTTGTCCACACAGCACTGTGTTTCAACGACGACTCGGATGAGCGAAAATTTAGGCTATCAAACTTTTCTGGTATCGGATGCCATCGCCGCATTTGAAATCACTGATCACAAAGGAGTTTACCATTCTGCCGAAGTAATACATGAACATGAATTGGCGATGCTTCACAATGAATTTGCAACGATTATGACAACGGATGAAGTTTTAAGCCAATTACTTAGCTCCTAAATTAATAACGCAGCTGGTTTTCCTGCGTTCATTCATCTAACTTGAAGAATTTTAGCATCCGGTGATAGGGGCATTTGGACAATGATGAATCATCGTCCCGCAGAAAATATTGCCTCCACTCAAAATTATTATCTGACCCATAAGTGTTTAAATCTGGATGAATGGGGGCAGAATCGTAGTTTTTCAGTCGGTTTCTTACTTGCTTTTTAATACCCATAGCAAACTTCGGGGACCTGTTAAATTCCTGAAGCACCCATCTAGGTGTAATCGCGAGCATCATCACATCAAACTGTCTGCTTTTTCGATTTTTATGTGCAGGTGTAGCGCAGTACATAAAGTATTTCTCTCCATTAAAACAAAACTCCCATACAGGGTCATGAGGGTCCGACGGTATATCCTCTGGCCAATCGATTGGGTCAATCATACGTAATCCGCTAAGATGCTCCCAGAATAATTGTTCATAATTTTCCACAGAATACATTTCCTTCATATCTTCAGGGGTTTCGTAAAATACGATCAGTGATGTGTAATGGCCAATTTCGCGTGAAACTTGCGTATAACTGCTCAATGATTCAGCTAATTCATAAATCGAGGATGGTTCTCGAGGATCTCCGATAAAGCTGTACCTGAGCTTATTTTGAGTGAACCCGATTGTCGCAGGAATACAGGGAAATGGTTTCTCTTTGTCACTCATTTTAGCCGAAAATTTTTCCAAGGCATTTTTTTCCCAATCTTTTAGATGATTCCTGCTTGAGGGATTATCCTTATAAAGATTACTCAATCAACACACCTCCCTTGTTACTGCAGTATATTCACCCGTACAAGAGAGGGGAGATGTCCATATTCAAATGGGCGGGGTGGGGAGGCAAGGCGGACGGTTCACTGGAGCCAGGGGGGACGGCCGAGTTGATAAATAGACGGAAAAATTCCGCTTAATTGGTAATTCCTGTTAAGAAAAGCTTGAATAGACGGAGAGACTCCGCCTATTGACTCGATAAATTCGAAAATGGTTGATTTTGCTTTGCATAACCGGAAAATCTCCGCTTATATATCCCGAAATGAGCTCCATTTCGCATTTAACCGGAAAATTTCCGCTTATTTTACTTTTGATGGTTACTCGATTAAGGATAGAACAACATATTTAAAGGAGTGAGTTTTATCGGGCTTATTCAACTTTTCTTAAGCCCCTCCCATTATGAATCTCGCGAATACCTTCCTCACAAACTCCGTAAGAACGCCAAGAACAAGTTTTACAGACCACTTGAATATCGGCGGGGATGACATGTTTTCGGATATGGGACTCTATTTCCTCCCAACTAAGAATTTGTCCGATTTTCAGGTTCATTTTTTCTAAAATAACGGCATCTCTTTCATCGATCCGGTCGTCTTGGCAATGGTATTCACCTGAGTTAGGGAACTTTTCGCACAACTGGTCTGGTCCCTTTACAAGCAGAATCAACGTTTTTGGGTTGTTTCTCAAAGTTTGATGTAAACGTGTCATATTTTCGACGTATTCTTTGGAGTAGCCCATTCCCCGATAGCCTAGAAGGCAAAACAGATGATGTCCTCGCAGTTTATACATAATTTTCCCCCAATGGTTTACTCCCTTTTGATTTAAAGAGTAAACTATAATAATAATTTGGTTAACATTTGAATTATCATACCATAAAATGGTGGTTTCTTTAAAAGAATAAGTCATCGAACTACTTACTAACTAAAAGTGTTGGTACCAGCCAATCATTGGGTAGTGCCTGACACTCTTTTGTGCTGGGTCTTTTGAACTACCAAATTTTACAGCTATCTTCCAGTTGGCAGACATGATATATTTCTCTTGTAAGTTCTTAACGACTTACGCATAAGCTTTCGTTACAGAGAAGTACTCAAGAGGCTGAAGAGGCGCCCCTGCTAAGGGTGTAGGTCGGGTAACCGGCGCGAGGGTTCAAATCCCTTCTTCTCTGCCATTATATTATGGGGATGTCTTGGTATCGACAGGGATAGTTTGAGCTTATATGGCGAGTCGAGGGATTCGGCCTCGTAAAAACGATAAAGCCTATAACTGGCAAACAAAACAACAACTTTGCTTTCGCTGCCTAATAACAGACGATAGCGGTTCCTCCCTCCATCGTCCATGTGGTAGGGTAAGGGACTCACGATAAGTGGACTACGCCAAATTCCACCGTCTGAGGATGAAGGAAGAGACGAACCAGACTAGCTGCTTCAACGCCTGTCAGTAGGCTAAAGAAGTTCGTGAAATCAATTTTACTGACTACACTCGTAGATGTATAAGTGCCAATATCTTTGCACACGGGTTCAACTCCCGTCATTTCCACTAAATAACCAAAAAACCATATTGAAAAAATTCATCATCAAGTGAAATTTTTCCGCAGTAGTTTAGTGGTAGAGCTATCGGATGTTAACCGGTCGGTCGTAGGTTCGAGTCCTACCTGCGGAGTTATAGTCCAACGAGGAAACTAGGAAACGGGTCAGGGCGGGAACGCAGCAGCCATAACTAGTGAAATTGTGTGGGCTATTACATAGGACGAAATAAAAATGCTAAAACATACACATAAGGGTCACATCCAATTTACGGATGTGATTTTTATATTTGAAAGAGATGTTACTACTTTCATACTTGTGCTTTTGGAAGGTTACTCGATTTTAACTTTTATACAATCTATTGCGTTATAACCATATCCCTTCCTGTTCCAGATTGGTTTCAATGGTTGAATATTGCCTAAAGAATCAGTTGCTTTTGATTTTATCGTGTATTCTCCTTTTTTAAGAGCATCCCATTTATATTTCCAGCGAACCCAAGCATATTTCTCCGTTGAAGAAGCTAATTCACACGTTTTCCAGGTTTTTCCTTCATCTATACTAATTTCTACCGTGGTAATTTGTCCTGATCCTGTCCAAGCAATTCCATTAATTTCATACACCCCTGTATTCAATACTTGCATATTTAGCGGAGATTGTATGGTTGAGTTAATATGGATTGAATTGACAGGAGCTTTTCTATGATCGTTTTCTTTGTTCGGATAGTAAACGTAATCAACAGATTGAAAGGGACCTTTAAATTCGTGATCAATCACAATCATTTTTTTAATCCATTTAACAGAGGCCATGGCGTACCAGCCAGGGACAATTAATCTCAGAGGGAATCCGTGCTTAAAGGGGATTGGATGATGATTGTATTCATAAGCAAGAATGGTATCAGGATCAAGGGCTTTTTCAATCGGTAAACTCCTCGAAAAATGGTGAAGTTGATTAGAATCAGATCTTTCACCATAATCGTAACCCTCAAAAACAATTTCTTTGGCAGTATCAAGCAATTCTGTGTACTTCATTAACGATCTTAAAGAGACACCTTTCCAAATCCCTTGACTCATCGCGCCTTTTCCCCATTGCTCTCCGAACACTTTCGGTTCAAACAATTCTCGCTTATTACCTGAGCATTCTAAAACAAGGTTTATCGTTTTTGCCGGAAATGAGTAAATTTCCTGTAAAGAAAAAACTCTTGGAGTGTACACTAATCCTTCAATTGGAAGAAAGTAGAAGGAAGATGTGAATTTGGGATAAGGAAAATGGTTTCTTCTATAAAATAGATTTTCATTCACGTTATCGCACTTTTGAAAATGTATGGGTGTTTCCTGATTTTCAGGAACTAACTTCTTGGTAATCAGATAAGGTCTAACTTTGTTTAGAGGAGATTGATCCATATTACTACCTCCTTAGAATGGAGTTGCTACTTCATGATTATGTTGTTAAGGAAGTATCATTCAAAATTTTTATGACTTTCAAGGGTTTGGCTCGTACCTATTTTTTAAAGACATGCTGCCCAATGACCATGGTTGTTGTTCTTGTATCGAGCCAACGACTGGTAGCAATGTCAGGATTATAGAAAAATAAAGCTCCCGGTGCCAAGTTGCGCTGTTCTGTTAAGGCGGCTTTCACAGCCTTAATAGATTCCTCATCGGCCGGCTTATTGATTTCGCCATTTTGAACAGGTTGAAATTGACCTCGGGCATAAATCACCTCTCTTATCGTTTTAGGGAATTTACTACTTTCAACTCTATTAAGGACCACACAAGCGACAGCAATCTTTCCTTCATAAGGTTCCGTCTCAGCCTCAGCTCGAACTAACCGAGAAAGCAGGTCTATTTCTTTTTCTGTGAGACTTATTTTTCCAATATTAGATTTACTAGTATTATTGGGTTTTGTAGTAACATCAGTCTGTCGGACAGAAATTCGATTAAGTCCATCAAGGTGTTTATATCCCGATAAATTGTCCGAAAGTGGGTATCCTTGTATAATCGGATAGGCAAAAGCGGGGGAAGCGTATAAAAATGAAGCCAGTAATAGAAAAATGGTAATTAGTTTTTTCATGATTCTAGTCCTCCTAGTTCGTTACCTTGTTTAAATCTAATATTATGAATGGAAAAAATAGATTAGTATTACAGTTAAGTTGATTAGTTTTACAGTTTGGTTACATAGAGTATTGAGACGTTTTTTTCAAAAAGTAGATACGGAAAAAACTGTAAGATTTCTCTCTCATCGTAATTATCACCTACTCGGCCAAAAGACCTGTTACGACAAATGGTAAAACCATAAATGGGACTTTTTGATTAAATACGGTGAAAGATGCGGATTTTTGGAGGAATAAGCAGGATTTTTAGTTTTAAAAGAGGAATATATTATATTAAATTTCGATTCAGTGGTTCATAGAAGTTATTTTGTCAGATTACAAGAAAACTGCGCTATTCAAAAGGAATAAGGAGAACATCTCTGGATGTTTTTCATCTAACAAATATCTGCAGATTCAAATAGATCAAGCTAAATTTATTATCCATTCTATCAATTATGAAAGAAGGTAGACGCTATGATTGAAAATTTCTTTGCTGACTATAAAAACTACATCGTGGTACCGGAAGATGAGAAGCAAGAGAATGAAGTGTATGATCCCCAAAATTATTCTGCTTATTATATCCTCACATTGTCTATCTTTGACTCTCGTTTAACGACTTGGAAAGATGCAAGTAAATTTGAAATCGATGTGGATAAAAGTATCAAAACAGTACTGAGGGATTTTAATCAAAGGCAGCGTGAGAAGTATCATCTTCAATTACTAGAATTTGATCGGTTTAAAAACTATTTTATCTTGGCCCTATCTTCTAAAATAAAATTTAATCCAGGGGAAGAAAATGCTGGTATTTCTTATGTGATTGATAGATTACTAACGAATTCTTTTTATGTTGGGCAGGGTTGGTTTAACTTCATTGGTGAAAAAGGAAAAGTTGCCCGTAAACTCTTTTGCTGCTCCTTTAAGGAATATGGAGTCGAGAAACTAAACCGTTCAAAAAGGGAAGAAAGATATGAAAACATTAGTGAATTAATTCCTAAAAATGGAGAGATCAAGCTGATTAAAGGATCTTTGAAAAGGGAAATTCGCTAAAGACTTAGGCGATATTATGAATATTAAACTGTAATGGAAGGAGGCCACAGAAATGTGAACTCCTTCTTTTTTTCAATGATGAAAGTAACCTGTAGTAAACTCGCAGAATCTAATAAATATTTAGTTATTTACAAGATAATTATAAATGTATATAATCCTATATAAATACTAGGAATTGATAGGGCGTGCGCATATGAGTATAGGGATTACACTGATGGGTTTATTTGTAGGTTTTTTGGTGGGGTTGACTGGAGTTGGAGGTGCAGCACTGCTAACCCCCGTATTGATTCTAATCGGGGTGAATCCTTCCATAGCTGTTGGTACAGACCTTGTCTATAACGCCATCACGAAATTCTTTGGACTTTTTCAACATTGGAGACAAAAAACAGTTAATTTTCAGATGGTGAAGTTATTAGCGTTAGGAAGTATTCCGAGTGCGGTGGTTGCGATAGCTTCTCTTCACTATTTTGAAGCCTCTTACCATAATCAGGAACAGATTATCAGGCATGCCCTCGGATACATCCTAATAATTGTTTCCCTGGCGATCATTATCAGAACCTTTGTGGAGAAAAAAATAAGACCGAATCGCTGGCAATTAAAGCCTTTGAAAGAAAAGAAGGCGTTAACGATTTTTATTGGCTGCCTTTTTGGATTTATCGTCGGACTCACATCCTTAGGATCAGGTTCATTATTCGCTGTGGCAATGATTTATCTGTATCAAATGAAGACATCAGAGATGGTTGGAACGGATATTACTCATGCGTTTCTTTTGGTAACCGTTGCAGGATTGCTCCACATTTCTTATGGAAATGTGAACTATATGCTAGTTGGTAATTTACTCTTGGGTTCTATTCCTGGCGTATTGGTCGGCAGCAGTATTTCAGCTAAAGTCCCGACAAGACCGCTGCGAACGATTGTTGCTGTATTGATTTTTGTAAGTGGACTCAAGCTAATTTAAGATTTTTGGGGATAAACCTAAAATGTTATTTTAAGAGAGAAAGTCAGCATCCTAAGTGATGTTGGCTTTTTTTGCGTGCCATTGGGACGGAGAATTTATTCATTTCCCTCATAAACGGAAGATACTTTACGAACGTATATAAAGTTAAGCAGGGAGAGTCATACTTCCTTTTTTTGGAATGAATCAACTTTGAGTAAACGTGCATGGGAGAGAAGAAGAATGACAGAAGAAACATACAAATCTCGCGAGGAACGAAAACAAGCGGAAAAAACAAGACAGATTCAACAAACAAGTAAAGGCTCGCCTAAAAAAGGGTCTTTCATAAAAAAAGTGATCATCGTCTGTTTGTTCCTTGGCCTTGTTATAACAGGAGCAGGAGCTATCACGTTCGCTTCCATGATTAAGGATGTCCCCAATTTAGATTCTTCTAAACTGGCAGATCCGCTTTCAACGAAGTTTTATGATAAAAACGGAAGCTTCCTCTATGAATACGGGAAGGAAAAGCGGACAAAAATTTCCTATAAACAAGTTCCAAAAGTATTGGAGGATGCGTTTATTGCAACGGAGGATTCCCGTTTTTATGAACATGAGGGCATTGACATAAAAAGGACAGCCAAAGCGATATTCGTAAACGTAACCGAAGATTTCGGATCACAGGGCGGCAGTACCATTACACAGCAAGTGATCAAAAACTCATTTTTAACTCCTGAGAAAACAATCAAACGAAAAGTGCAGGAATGGAAATTAGCTTATCAGCTGGAACAAGAGTATTCCAAGCATGAGATATTAATGATGTATTTGAACAAAATCTACCTGGGTAACCGCTCTTACGGGGTGGCAGCCGCAGCGAAAAACTACTATGGACTAGAAGCAAATGAGTTGAAAAAAATGACACTTGCGCAGGCAGCTATGTTAGCGGGACTGCCCCAGAGTCCGAATCATTATGACCCCTCCAAACCAGAAAACAAAGAAGAGGCGACCAAACGAAGAAATATTGTCTTAACTTTGATGAATAGACACGGGTATATTACTGAAAAACAAATGAAGGATGCGGCCAAGGTTCCAGTTACAGAGGGAATGGTACCGAAAAAGAATCGACAAAGCATGCCATATGAAGCATTTTTGGACGCAGCTGTGAAAGAGGTTAAGGGAAAACTCAAGGGTGTAGACATCAGCATAGATGGTTTATCTATCTATACAACCTTGGACCAGAAAGCACAGGATTATGCGGACAAAATGCTAGGCACGAATGAAATCATTGCCTATCCGGATTCAGAGTTTCAAGGAGCTTTCGTCTTTTTGGATACAAAAACAGGAGAAGTAAGGGCGATTGGAAGTGGGCGGAACGATTTTAAAGCCGATTTCATGGGGAACAACTTTGCCATCAATATGAAACGTCAACCCGGCAGCTCCTTTAAGCCGATTTTTGATTATGGTCCTGCGATTGAAAAGTTAAAATGGTCGACGGCCCATTTAATTAATGACCAGAAGACCACGTATTCATCCGGCCAGTCAATTTCCAATTGGGACCATCAAAATCATGGCATGATAACGATACGCAATGCCTTGCAATACTCTTACAATGTTCCTGCTCTCCTCACTTTAAGAGCGGTGGGAATGGAGAAGGCAAAAACCTTTGCCGAAAATCTCGGAATTACCTTTCCTAACCATCAGGTGTATGAATCCTACGCGATAGGAAGTAATACCGTAAATCCTTTACAAATGGCAGGAGCTTACAGCGCTTTTGGAAATGGCGGGGTCTACAACAAACCGCATTTCGTACAGAAAGTGGTGTTAGCTAATGGTAAAGTGGTAGGCTTTGCGGAGAAACCGAAACGTGTAATGAAGGATTACACGGCCTATATGGTAACCGATATGTTACGCACCGTCGTCGATGCCGGAACAGGGAAAAATGCGAATGTGCCAGGACTAGATGTGGCCGGAAAAACAGGTACAACCAATTTTGATCAAAAAACCATTGCTCAATTTGGATACCCATCCAATGCCACAAATGACAGCTGGTTTGCTGGTTATACACCACAATACACGATGGCGGTTTGGACTGGTTATGAGCAAAATGGTCAGGGGAATTATATGGTTGGCAATACGACGAAAATTGCGCATTACATGTTTAAATCGATGATGCGAACCTTTGGAACAGACTCATCCAGTTTCAAGCAGCCAAATAGTGTCTACAGAGTGAGAAATGAACTTTATATAACAGGTGTCGGATCCGCAGAGGTTCCAATCATTCCTAAAAACAACATCGAAAAAAAATCTCCAAAAATCGAGAAAAATAATGGCAAGGAGAAAAGGCATTCTCAGAAAGAGAAGGGAAAGAACAAAGGAAAGGCAAAAGGAAAAGGGAAAAAGAAGGAACATTAGAAACCGGAATTTATAATTTAAAAAAATTAATTCAGTGAAATATAAATTGTATGGATCACCGGATTAGGATGGATGCCTTGTTGTTATAAGTTTTTTTCGCTGCGTATTTTATTAAGTAATACCCGGCACCCAGCTGAAACAAGACGATAGGTTTCATCAAAATCACCTGTATAAAATGGATCGGGGATATCTTTCCTGTACTTGGTCAGGTCGAGCAGCCTAATGATCTTTGGATGATTAGGCTTGCTGGTTATCCTGTATATATTTTTTATGTTGCTTTCGTCCATACCGATAATATAGTCGAATTTGCAAAAGTCTTCTTTCCTTAGACGGCGTCCAACAAGCCCATTAGAAGAGATATGGTATTTCTTCAGAATGTTAAGAGTTCCTTCGTGCGGAGGAAAGCCGATTTGCCATGAACTGGTTGCAGCGGAATCAACTGCGATTTTGTGTGACAAATTTTCCTTTTTGACTAAGTTGCGAAACAAAGCTTCAGCCATCGGTGAACGGCAAATATTCCCCAGGCATACAAATAAAACGTTGATCATGTACTTCCCCACCTTCAATTGATCCTATTTTTTTATTTTATTAGTCTTTTTAGAAATGAATTATGTATTTTCAAAATAGTGGATTGGACAGGTGTGTTGTTTAGTACACCTCTAGCCGTTATCGGGGTTTTTAATACGAAGCTGCTCCAACGATGATAAGAAATATAAACATACAATGATTAGAGTCAAACTAGCTCCGTAAGAACCAAATGCCATGTACAGTGCTTTCTCTTCATTCGTAATCACAAAGTATGTACAAAAAAGAAAAACGGAACGGCGCTAGTGCTATTTTTAGAGACTGTTTTCCAAGAAAGCTTTGTGATTTGTCTTTATTTATTTAGTGTTAAACTAACTCTTTTTTGTGTAACAGCTAAATTGCGAAAAACTTCACGTAAGCTAAAGGGGGCTTTCCTTAAAATCTGGCTGCTAATTACGACAGCTTTTTCTTATTTAACTAAAGGGGCAGTTTAGTTCTATAAGAAAAGGATAAAAACCTTGATAACCATTCCATAAAAAAGAATGGTTTTTTGTATTTATCTGTAAAATATATGATATTATTTGAAATATTAAATCATTTAACCATTAGGATGTGTACATAGGTGGAAGTCAGTATTAAAAAAACCAAATTGGATGAAATCGAAGATTTGTTAGCTATACAAAAAGATGTTTTTGCAGAGGATTATGCATTATACGAAGACCATGATTCAACCCCTGTAAATGAAACGACAAAGAAATTAATCGAAAACATTGAACGTTTTTTTCATTTCACAATTTGGTTGGACAACGATATTATTGGAGCAATAGATATTCGACTATTGGATGATAAACGATTGAGATTAAGCAAATTATTCTTAAGAAATGAATATCAAAACAAAGGACTTGGAAGTAAGATAATCCAATTAATGGAGTCAGAATTTTCTTTGATAAAAGATTGGAGCTTATACACTCCTTATTTAAACAAAAGAAATCATCATTTTTATGAAAAGTTAGGTTACAAAAAAATAGGTGAAGTACAAGTTACTGAAAAACTTCAATTATTTAAATATGAAAAAATATTATAAGTTTTTTATGTTTTTCTTCTCTTCCATAAGATAATCCATTAAGTTGTAGTGGCAACTTATTTGATATTTCATAGCAAGATTGTGAATAATTGTACTTAAAGTAACGGGTGCAAGAGCGGAAGATGGGATTGCTACGGAGATCCCTTTGCTTATTCGACTAACGGGGCAGGTTAGTTGAACAAAAAATGTTCGATATTAAAGATATTCTTTGTTTGCAATAAAAAAGCTCGGAAACTTTTGCCGAGCTTTTTTGTGTTAAGGTTTTAATATCTTTTTAAGCAAATAAATGATAAATCCAATTAAGTAAAGCCCCGATATTAAACAAATATATGAAAGCGGCTCTGTTTTAAGTGTAATCAGAAAAATATCTATCGGATAAATTTCGCTACAATATTGTACATCTTGTGGTGTGAAAATGAACATCGGCTTACATTCTGATTGTGGTAAATAGGCAACTTTACTTGTGATAAAAAATGAATAAATAAATGAAATAATAAAAATAGGAATACAAAAAATCCATAACCCCAACCATTTCTTCACAATTTACCCTCCTCTTAAATTGGATATAACTAGCTTTTAGTGTAATTTTACACTAAAAGCTAACATTTACAATAAAAAAATACCAAATTTTGCATATTTTAAAATTCCGACAAAAATTCAAAAATCCCATTTTTTCAATTAACTGAGAAAAGGGATTCGCCTTTAATAATTCTATCGTTTTATTCCCTAAATTGTATTTTTATTAACGATTTTTTACTTTGCTAAAATGTTTTTTCCCCTCATAACGGAACCCGTTAGCCTAAAAAGGCTGCTTTGCTTCGATAAAGGAGCAAGGCTTTATCCTACTTCAAGTAACTGAGCAGGTTTAATAAGGTTCACAGTGTTTTCCTTTTCTGAATGACCATTTTTAGCAACTTGAGGTAAAATATACGAAATGGTTACAGAGGGGTTATTATATGGATAAAAAGGAAAGTCAAAGTAAATTAACAAAAAAGTTAGCCGATTTAAAAATAAATCAAGAAAAGGAACTTTACCGTGAACTTGCAAACGAATATTCCGAGGAATTAATTGATAAAGAGTCCATCTGGGTTTTAAAACAGGGGGAAAGCGAAGAAGTATATACTAAGCTTTCAAATTTTATTCCGTTTGATTTTTCAGGTTCTGGCCGTATTATTTGGAGTCAAATGAAAGAAACCCATTATGTAAAAAATGCTGATGAACTATCGATATTGATTAAACATTATAAATATGGAGGTAGCCAGGTTTATCTTTTAAGGAAGTTTTCAATTACTAAAACAACCCCCCTGTCATTGAGACATTTATTGAAAATGTTATAGCCAGCTTAGAAAATTTATTAGACGAAGAACAATATATTTTTTGTCCCTCAAAAGGATTCGTAATCGATATTCCATTTAGCAGAAAAATTATAGTTGGGATAAATTAGAGAAAGGGTTCTTCAGCTAACGGGTGCAAGAGATGAAAATCCGGCTGCCGATTTGGTGGCTTTTTTGTTATTACACTAATGAAGCAGGTTTGTTGTGAGCGTCAAGTAGAAATGAACAATTTTGCTGATTATTTTTGAACACTTTCTTCATTAAAAATTCTTTATCTGTTTCTCATTCTGTGGCTATCTTCATTAAAGCTTACAATCTCTGCACGATGAATCAGACGGTCCAATATGGCTGTTGCAACACCTATATCCCCAAGTAATTCTGTCCACTCCTTCGGAGATCGGTTGGACGTAAGGATGATTGATGAATGGTTATATAAATCATTGACTAGCTGAAAGAAAAGGTTGGCTTCTCTCGGGTCCATAGCTGCATACATTAAGTCGTCAATGATGACTAGATGAGAGTCCTTAATTCTTTTTATTCTTGTTTGTGATTTCCTCGTGATGTCCAGAGTTTTTAACGTATGGACCAATTCTCCCATTGATATAAATGAAACCTTATAACCTTTTTGGATAGCTTCAAGACCTAGTCCAACTGCCAAGTGGGTTTTACCAACTCCTGGAGGTCCCAATAGGATTAGATTAAAGAGCTGCTCCACCCAGGCCAATTCCTTTAATTGATTAAATTCCTTTTGGCTCAACGATTCCTGTTCCTCTAATTTAAAATCATCCAAAGATGTTATACATGGAAAAGAGGCAAGTTTAAGCCTTTTTTCCATGTTCTTTTCATCTCTTTTGTTTCGTTCATACTTTACCAGAGTATTTAAGAAAGAAAGGTAGCTAACTTGATCCTTTTCTGCTTTGGCCAGAATAGCGGGAAGTTCTTTTGAAGCTTCCGAGAGACGGAGAGAAACAAGGGCATCCTGAAGTTGCTGGATCTGTCTCATTTGACTCCCTCCATAATTGCGACATATTGATCAAATGGACGCTGCTTAGCTTCTGCGTGAAGTAACGGCAAGTCCTCTACATCGGCAGATGTTGGTTTAGTTTCAGCGATAGCGTTTGGAATGTTCATATTAACTTGGCGCTGGCGTTTCAATAGATGGACCACATCCTGAAAATCGTTAGCGCTAAAAAGTTGTCTTTCCATACATAACGCAAGCGAATCATCAAGTACTTCGACAGAACTTACATCAATACACTTTTTTATGATACTCAACTGGTCACGAAGATATCTTGGATATCTGTTTCGTAGTTTTTGAAAATACATCTGGGCCATCTCACTGTTTGTAAAGTGGCTCCCCACAGCCTCCATTAATTCCTTAAGTCCTTTAGAGCGGTCACGCTGATGGGATGTATTACGAACCAATTGACCTTTATCGGGACTGATTGTATGACTTGCCAATACTTCACCTGTCTCTTTGACATAAATGATTAGTTTATTTTCTTTATTGCTCATTACATGAACTTCGGGGTGTTTCTGATAGGAGCCGAGAGGCACCGTATAACGGTTTGATAGGAAAAATACCGTATTGTCCTTCCTTACACTTCTTGTTATACTATTATTACTATTATGATTTACTAGGCTGACCTGCCTCATGTGTTGCTTTTCCAGGAGAAACACATCCGCGGGTCTTCTTTTTGTTCCATGGTGGATTTTACCGTTTCCAGTTCTGCCCAGCCAGTGCTGGCATTGTTCATTCCAGGAATCAATATTGTGAAAAACTCTATGTATTACAAAGTTTTTCTTGATGAACCCCACGGCATTTTCGACCCTTCCTTTACTTTCAGGATCTGCCTTCCGGCATAAAACCACCTTAAACTGATAGAAAACTCCTCTCGAAGTTCCTTCACATAATTCCGTACGGTACTTTCACCAACTTTGAAGGTAGGGAATTTCTCTTTCAACCAATCATTTACCTGTGCTGCGGAAATGTCCGGGTATTCCCTTAGCCATTTCAAGATTAACTCTTTATGTATATCTAATTTCTTCGTTCTGATCATAGTTGATGCCGTCCATTCTGCCATTTCATCTGGTGACTTCTTAAGGTACTTATACGCTGTATTTCTTGAAAGCTCTAACTTTCTCGCGATAGCTGAAACGCTGTATCGCTGATTAACCATCCCTCTAATCTGTATGTACATTTCAAACTTATCCACCTTCCAAATCCTCCTGCCTTTATGTAGAAGCTAAAAATCTATAATAAAGGCAATAGGTATTTTAGTAAATAAGTGTTCATATTTATTTGGCGTAAACTGTTCATTTTATTCTAGCAGTCACACGCAACCTTCACGATGAATCAAAAGGATATTTCTGAGCTTCGAAACGACCCGTTTTCCCTTTATACAGGTGGAGCCTTTTTGCCTCACCCTCTTTCAGGAAAAGGCAATCGCCGCAGAGCTGTACAACTCATTGGAATTGTAGCAGAGGGAAATTTAAATATTGCGATTATTTTTTTACAACCAAAAAGTCGAGGATCAATTAAAATTCTAAATAATGATCCTTTGAAAATCGTCCTAGCTGATGAAGGGTTTCTTGAAAACGATAATGAATTAAGTGATTGACCCCATGTACTCTTCCAAAACGATCCACGACTCCACCCATATTAAATGGTGCCATACGTAGAGAACTCTGTTGATGGTGATTATGACCGAAGTTTTCTTTAATGTAGTTTTCAAGTAGTTCATCATCATTAATGGTTTCAAGTGTTGGATTTACCAGCTGGTAGGTTGGATCAATTTTTGAAAGTTTTTCTGCAATATATGAAATAATAACTTTTTTTCGTGCAAATGCTTGTACTTTTTGTCCTTCTTTGAGAAATTCAATTCCAATTGCCATTTTACCCTCAAATAGAATGCGAAGAGCGGTTGATTTATAAAAAACCCTTAGTTTTCGTCCATATACTCCAATCCCCTCAGGAGTCATAATATCTGAAGATAAAAATGCTGTTGAAGAACTTTCACGGTCTCCATTCCTTTTTGATATAATTGCCAGCGGTTAAAAGGACCAAGTCGAGTTCTGGGGTCATTATAGTCGAGGATTTTATTAAAGCCTGTGGAATCTTCTATTGCTGAAACCAATTTTTTCGTGACACTTCGAGGACTGGTAGGGGTTTGTCTGATATTTAGACGACCATCAAAGCCATGAATTTCTGGATTGTTCGTTTTCCCATGATAATTTTCTAACTGTTTAAAGTTTAGAATTGCTTGTTCTGGTGACCATAATGGACCTAAAAGTCCTTCCCATTCTTTTAAAACTGAAGGAGTAGGTCTGACATACTGTTCCCCATTGATGGAAGATCCTCCACCAGAAAGACGACCTGTTGTCCATTCAAAGGTTCTATCATCCAGCTTTTCTTGCGCAACGCCTTCACCCTGCCAAAAATACTGTGGAAAAAACTTCTCTTCTAGTTCAGGAGCAAAACTAGAATCTCTAATTGGCCTATCCCGATCATTATTTTCTCCTGCTTCTAATACTAAAACAGAAGTCTTTTTATCATCCGTAAGTGTTTTAGCTAAAACTGCACCAGCAGGTCCAGTCCCTACAACAATATAATCAAAAAATATTTTTGACTGGTTTGTATCCATTTTTCATTTATTTATCTTATGAATAATCGGTGAGCAGTTTCTTGTTCCTCTAACGGGGCAGGATACTTCAGGAAGGATTTTCTAATTACTGTATAGAAATGATAAAAACAGGGAGTGGTTTTATGAATTATGAATATAAAGAGAAAGAAAAGAAAAATGGTCGATATGTTTCAATTAGGGATAAAGGTGAGAATTCATTGTTAGAAGTAGAAAGAAAAGGGAATCAGGTAGAAATAGTTACATATGTGCGTAATGAAAAAACAACCAAATTTACAATTCCAGTGGAACTCTTTGAAAAAATGTCCAAAGGATTGATTCAAAATTAACACAATGTTTATTGCATTTACGGGTGCAAGAGTTGAAGATCAGGACTACCATTCTAGGTGGCTTTTTTTATAGAACGAAAGGGCAGGTTAGTTAAATTAGGTGCGTGGCTGTGGCGGGTTAAACTTCGGTACCATGACATGGATAATACATATAATAACTACAGTTAATCTAATAAATTTATACAAGGAGTCAGTTTTATGCTTACCGAAGCCGATGCATTTAGAGTGGACTCTTTATTAACTGTAAGACTCATTGGTCAATTGCCCACACCATGCGATGAAGTAGAAGAACTTGTACATTACCCGGCAGACGGAATTGGTTCTGCTCGAATTTTTCTTAGAGAAGGTAGAAAACCCGGACTGGAAAATATGTATTGCACACAGGGATTGGGGGGAATATGGAGTATAAATTTAGTGATTCATGACAAATATTCCAAGACTGTAGAGATTTTTATAAATGACCATTTTGTGAGGAAAATTCGAGTCATAGAAATCACACAAAAAGGATGGCATAACTTACATTGATTGATAGCTTTACCCCTTTTTCATATATAGTTAACATATTTTATCAGGAAAAAGGATATTTTTTAAAAACGCATTAGATGAATAGTTTAATCAGGAGCAGTTTAGTTAAACAACGTTTTGTTCCAAGATTAAGAATGTAAAGAGAAAAACCCGTTTATAAAGCGGGGTTTTATTTTGGATAGTATATAACCATACTTAATCGAGCTAATATATATCAACTTTTATCATACCATTTTACAATTCTAATTTTAGTTTAATTATGTATTCGCTATTTCTTGCTTTTGTCGGTTTTGCCGGTACTGTTTGTTGGAGCGTGTTTGGCTCCATGTTTCAAATATTCTTAACAAGATATAGAAGTAAGTTTAATCTAGTGATGGCTTTGTTACTTTTTTACAGTGCGGTATCCATATTACTAGAAAGATAGGTGGAAGGTGATAAAATTGGAGGCAATTATCTTAGCTGCTGGCTATTCCAGCCGAGCGAATACATATAAAATGACGTTGCCACTAGGGCAACTGTCGATATTGGAGCATACGGTATCTAAATTTGAAGGAATATGCAGCAGAGTCATCGTCGTGGCTGGGTTTCAAGCGGAAATCATCCAAGCGGAAATGGCGAAACTCAGCCGTAAAAATGCTTATTCATTTGAGATCAAGTTTGTTCAAAATGAAGACTTTAACCTAGGAATGTTTAGTTCCATTCAAAGGGGCTGCAACGAAGTAACTGAACCAACCTTCTTTATAACACCTGGAGATTGTCCGCTTGTAAAAAAAGAGACGATTCATCTACTTGCAAAGCAAAAAGGGAACGTGGTAATTCCCAGCTTTAACTATAATGGCGGTCACCCTATCAAATTATCAAGCGAAGTGAAACAGAAGATTCTCGAAACCAGCCCAGAAAGTAATTTGCGTATCGTCCTGGGCGGTTACGAGAAAAAATACATAAATGTAGATGACCCGGGAATCTTAATGGATGTTGATACACAGGAGGATTACCAAAAAGCCATTCTATATTATAAAGGATAATATACCGGATTTTATAGTTTTAAGTTACTAGAGCATTTCTTTATATAAGGAATGCTTTTTATCTTTGTCTAAAATGAAAATGGTATATCAACAACAATATATTTTTTTGTAACGATTTCCTCCTCAAATATAAATAAGTTTTATCACAAGTCGTTAAGTTTTGTTTAGTTTTGTTAAGTTTTGTTAAGTTTTTGTGAACAATATTGTGGTATTATTTACTAAACACAGTTTACATGATGAAATTAGTTTAACCACTCTACTAATATTTAAAAAAAGGATATTTTCCGTAAATGAGGTAAAACGACAATGGCGTATCAAATTGAGATTCTTCCGCAAGAATCAATCATGTTAAACCAATTTTTAATTATTGCATTAGGTGGAAATTCCTATTTACATCCGTTCATTGAAACTTTTTACCGTAAAAATGAATGGAAATATTATGAGGCCTACAAAAGAAGTGGATTAATAGGGAATCAGTTATTTTCTTTGTACTCCACTCAAAGTGAGGAAAGAATTAGGCAAGTGGCAGGGATTGTAGCTTGGTCCGAACAAAACAATGATTATGCCCAGGTCGAACAGCTCATCAAAAAGGGATATAAATTCGTTTATCAATATCTACAGCAACATTCATATATAGATTTCGAACATTTTATGCGTACTATTTCAAGAAGGAAAAAGAGTGAAATGGTAAAAGAGGTCGAACTGGTTTATCAAAATGTTGTCTTGTGGTATCTTTGTGTTCGTGAAGATAGACCATTCAATAGGAGTAATATTGCCTGGAAGTCATTTCAAGATGTATTAGCTACAACGATCAATGAGATTAAATTACAAAAAGTCATTTTTTCCAAGGAAATGATTGAAAAACACAAGGAAGCCATTAGTTTACTATATAAGAAATACAACATACCAAAAAATCCGCGGTTTAATTCGTTAGGGACTTTGCTAGAGTATCTAATTAGTGATAACCTCAAAAGAATCTATACAAATGATCCCAATTGTCCTTCGGAACAAGCAGAGCAAAGGGTATTTCAAGATTCTCCTGCAAAATATATCGGAGCTTTAGGTGGCTGGTTGAAAACGCTAAAAATTCATGAGTTAGATGCAGCTGAACAAATACCATTGACGAAAAGGGATATAGATATGGTTTTTTTGGAAATACTATATGCCCAAAAATATAATTACATTTCTAAAGAGGAACAAGATTTATTCTTTATTACCTGTCTGTATCTTAAATGTCTAGGATCCCTTTATCGCGATACTAAAAATCTATATTTAGACTATTCAAAATATGATTTTTACTTTGAAGTTAAATCGAAGGAAACACAAATAAAAGAACAAGAAGCCAAGTTATCACGAAAGAGATGGGAATGGGAAGCTACTTTTAAAAGACAGCAGCGAGAAATCGACGGATTAACAAGTGAACTTTGTCTAGCACAGGCAAGAATACGTCAACTAGAGCAGCAAATGAATACGATGGATGACTACACCTCTGAAGTTCATACACTCCGAAACTTTGTTTATCAGGAAGAAAAGAATGATGAAGGAAAAACTCCTCCTTGAAAACCATGTTCGACTTGATTAAGTCAAAGAGAATCATCATTTTTGGAGGATCTCCAAGTTGGCAAATAAAATTAAGGGAGCATTTACCTACAGTCGAATTTGTTGAAGTAGATGAGAAAAATCGAGATATTTCAAGGATTAAACGAGTAGATGCGGTCTTTATTAATACATCTTTTTTTGCTCATTCTTTTTATAAAAAAATCATGAAAGAATTGAGTCAAATAAAAACGCCAATATATTATTTAAATGGGCAAAGTAATGTAGAAAAAACAACATTAGAAATCTATAATTGGCTCACATAATATAAAGAAACTCCATTCATTTAAAACAGCTAGATAATTATTCTGGCTGTTTTTGAAATCAACGGAAAAAATAATTATTAAAGAAAAACTAATCGGGACCACTTCACTTCCGGTTAGTTTTTTTATGGTTAAAAGTGACAAAAAGGATAGAGCAAAGAATTGAAAATAAATGTAGGGGAAACATAATAATAAAATTATTCCTGAAAGGGACGAGAGCTTTTTATGGAAAAAAGACTGTTAAATTTACTTACAGCTTTGTGTGTAGTATCCTTGCCATTTTTATTTAATGGGTCAAAAATGAGAGAAAGTCTCGTTATTTTTTTCTCCAAAGGAGTACTTGCTACACTTGTTGATGCTTATGTTGTTGGAACAAAAAGAGTGGAATATCCGGTTCGCCCGTTTACGAAAATTTTTAAAACAAACATTATCTATGATATATTGTTTTTCCCGCTTTTAAGTGTTGTATGGGTTAAGATTACATACAATGATAAAATTTGGAAAATGTTATTGAAAAGTTTACTATTTAGTGTTCCTATGAGTGTTGGTCAATGGTATATGGAAAAGAATACAAAATTATTTAAATGGAAAAAATGGACAGCCTTACACACGTTTGGAAGTGTAAATTTTACTTTGTTTACGATTAGGGGATTTGTAGGTTTAATTAAACTCTTAGACAAATTTAAGAGTAAACGAAGTATAACTGAAAAATAAAATCGAACTTATGAAAAAACAGATTAGTTAGAAGCAATTCTTCGGAGTATTATCATAAAAGTTACTTCTAATCATCTTTTGGAGAATAATCGAATGAGTTTTGAAAGGTGGATATTAATAGGATTCTCGTTTTTATGCATCCTTGCCATTTTTAAATTGGTGCCAAGAGAGAAAGCAAGAGATGCATGTGTTTTATTTTTGTTTCTCCAAATAATTACTTGGCCAGCTGGTCTATTTGCAGTTGAAATGGGATGGATTGAATATCCTACTCAGTTACTTCCAAATGCAAATCAATATAACAGAACGAGTTTCAGTTTTGAATTTTTCATTTTTCCTATTGTTGCGATTTTTTTTAGTTTGTATTATCCAAATAATGCTAAAATGAAAGGTGCCCTAATATATTACATATCATTTGCTGGGTTCTTCACTGTTTGTGAGGTAGTTCTTGAAAAGTACACAACTCTTGTGGAATATCACGAATGGAAATGGTATTGGACTTTATCAACGGTTATAATTTCTTTATTTTTAAACCATAGGTATTATCTCTGGTTTAAAAAAAGATTGGTAAAGGTTGAAGTTAGATGATTAAAGAAATTCAAATTTTAATTTTTTCTTGGTTAATATCTATTTATTTAATGTTGAAATACATACCAAAAGAAAGTAAAAGATCTGCTCATATAACATTTTTATTTGTTTCAACAATAACTTGGATTTATGAATACATCCAATTATTAATTGGGTTGGTTGAATTTCCATTTAGAGAATTTAATGTTGCAACAAAAATGAGTTTTTCTCTTTATTATCTTGTGTATCCAACATTTGGAGTGTTCTTTATTATTTTGTATCCTATAGAAAAAAAGAAACTAAGAATCTTTATTCATTATTTCGTCTTTGCAATTGCAATTGCAACCTATTCGTTTCTATTTGAAAAATACAGCTCTTTAATATTTTTTAAAAAATGGAACTGGTTTGCTAGTGTTTGCAGTAGCTTAATTATTTTATATATTGTAAAAAAATTTGTATTTTGGTTTAAAAGGGCACTAGTTTAACGAGCAGCTGCGATGATTTATATGTTTTGGTGCAATTAACGAGGCAAGTTTACAAAAAGTTGAATACCAATTATAGTTTTAGAAAGTCAATATGTCTTTAATTAAAAACATTAACGTCAACAAACATAGCATCCCAATTAAAATTAAACATAGAGGAGATAGAGATATAGTGGAATTCTGGGAATCGAGTTTTATAGAAAAACAAACGATGTGGGGCTTTGAACCTACAGACTCAGCAATCCTAACAAAGGACTTTTTCGTTGAAAGGAATGTTAAGGAAATACTGGTACCAGGTATTGGATATGGTAGAAATGCAAAGGTTTTTATTGATAATGGAATTAATGTTACAGGTATTGAGATTTCAAAAACAGCGATTGATTTGGGGAGGCAAAATGGGCTTGATATTAGTATTTTTCATGGATCAGTAACTGACATGCCTTTTGATAATAGACTCTATGAAGGCATATTTTGCCATGCACTTATTCACTTATTGAACAATCGTGATAGAGATAAGTTTATTAAAAATTGCTATAATCAGTTAAAGCCAAATGGATATATGATTTTTACAACTGTTTCAAAAAAAGCCCCCATGTTTGGGAAGGGCAAACAATTGGATAAAGACTATTTCGAGATAATGGAAGGCGTAAAAATGTTTTTTTATGATTCTGACTCCATAAAACAAGATTTTGGAAAATATGGACTGATAGAGGTCACAGAAATAGACGAGCCAAATAAGAACATGAAAAATAAACCTCCAATAAATTTTATTATTGTAAAATGTAAGAAAGAAATATAAAGGTATATGTTCGGAGCGGTTCTTCATCCTTCAGAATTGGTCCTTATTTTTTAAAAAATTGTTTTGTCCAGTTAGGAAAGGGGATATAGACAAGATGATTTCTCTAAGAAATGTTCAACCTACAGATTTACAACAACTGTTATTTATTGAGAATGAAGGCTTTTCAATAGAAGAAGCTGCAACAAAAGAAGCATTTGTAGAGAGAATTCAGTTGATCGATGATACCTTTATTGTGGCAGAAAAAGAAGGGGAGATACTTGGTTATATTAATGGCCCTATAATTAATCAACCTTACATAACTGATAATCTTTTTAAGGAAATCAAAGAGAATCCGAAAAGCGGAGGATATCAGAGTGTTTTAGGATTAGCAGTGTCCAAACAGGCTAGAAATCAAGGAATCGCAAAGATCTTAATTGAGAAGATGGAAAAGCTTGTCGAAGAAAATGAAAGAGAAGGAATCACTTTAACCTGTAAAAATGAATTAGTTTCTTTTTATGAAAAATTTGGATTTGTTAACCATGGCATGTCTGAATCCAAACATGGTGGAGTAAGCTGGTATAACATGGTCAAATTAAGAGAAGGGATAAATTGATTCTTGCCCCCTTTTCCGAATAATTAATGAAAACAGCCAGATCAATTATTCTGGCTGTTTTTGATATATAGATTTTTGAGTTATAAAAATCGTTAAATCCCTATATTTAATTTTTGCGCTTGGGCCATTATACTTTTAATTAATGATTCAACCGTTTGATTTTTGGCTAATCTTGGACTTTGACCAGACCATAGTGACATAAACTCTTGATTATTATGTGCAGCAGAAAACTTTCTAATTTCTTGAGTTAATGTATTTTGAACAGGGAAATCTGGTAGAAACTCTTCATGTTTCTGCAGTTCTAAAATAAATTTATTTTTAATTCCTCTTGCCCATTTGCCAGAAAATGAACGAGTTAAAACAGTTTGATCTTCTTTAGCATTAAGGATTGCTTCTTTATAAACCTGGTGTGCCCCACTTTCAACACAGGTCAAGAAAGCCGTCCCCATTTGTACACCCTGTGCACCTAAGCAAATAGAAGCCATCAATCCTCGACCATCCATAATTCCTCCGGCAGAAATAACGGGAATATTTACATTGTCAACAACCTGTGGGATTAGTGACATTAAACCAACTAAACTCTCTTCATTCCCATCGATAAAGTTCCCCCGATGTCCACCAGCTTCACTACCTTGCACAACAACAAGATCGATTCCTGCTATTTCATTTTCAGCTGCTTCCCTAACAGTTGTAGCGGTTCCTATCAGAAGAATATTAGCTTGTTTTAATTCAGCAATCACTTCTTTAGGAGGAATACCGAATGTAAAGGAACAAATAGGGACATTTTCCTCCATTACAACTTTAATTTGTTCCATAAAAATTGCAAAAACCTCATTAAAATTAGGGATTTCCAAGCTATCTTTTTGGTGTAAATTTAATTCCTGACGAATAGGGTGTAAGATCTGATTAGATAATTTAATTTGATTCTCTATTACATTAAAGTTGTTAGGAACAAATAGATTTATGCCAAAGGGATTTGATGTTAACTGTTTTATTTCCTGAATTTGTTCACGTAATTTAATGGGTGTCATATAGCCTGCACCAATCATTCCGAGACCTCCAGAATTTGAAACCTCAGCTACTAATTTCGAAGTGGTTACTCCGCCAGCCATTGGAGCTTGTATTATGGGATACTCAATTTTCAAAAGTTCTGTCATATTATTATTTAACATAATTTCACACCTCGTTATTCAATTTAACTCTATCATATCTCTTTTTAAGTATATTGAATATTCAAATACTAAAAGGTTCATAAATTATAATTAGATTATCAGTTTTATTGGTTTAAAGATAAGATTTGTTTGAATTAAAACTTTTTCCAATGGTTATCATAAGCGAAAGTGCGGGAAAAGGAGATTAGTTATGACCACCGATAAAGATTTAAATCCAATGAATGTGATGAAACCACTAAATTTAAATCCAAAAATATCAGATGAGGACCAACCTTTAACGTCTTTTGAAATGGGTAAACTTTGGGCTACCTATATGGGGAACAGTATGTCTATACAAATCTTAAGTTATTTTCTTCATCATTGCGTAGATGAAAATATTAAGACACTTTTGGAAAATGGTTTAGCTTTATCAACGGATTTCATTCAGAGGATAGAAAGATTTTTTAAAAAAGGAAATTTTCCTATCCCAATTGGATTTACTAAAGATGATGTAAATCTTGGTGCCCCCCGTTTATACGCAGATGAATTTTACGTTCACTATTTAAAATATGCTTCTAAGGCAGGTATGAGTCTATACGCTGTAGCAGTTCCATTAGTAATGCGAGAGGATATTAGGGAGTTTTTTATATATTGTAATCAATGTGCAACCGTCTATTTAGGACAAATAAATAATGTTTTAATGGAAAAAAGATTTATTGCAGAACCTCCTCTCATTCCCACACCAGAAGGAATTGATAAAATCGATAAACAAAGTTACTTAAACGGTTTTTTTGGAGATGTCCGGCCATTACAGGCATTAGAAATCATACATCTTTGGGATAACATTGAGAATAACGTAACAAGTATGGCATTATTATCGGGGTTTCATCAAAACGTTCAAGATCAAAAGATAAAGGCTTTGTTTAAACGAGGTTTAGACATGACCGATAAAGCGGTAAAGCAGTATAAAGAAAAACTGCATGTTGAACACATTCAATCACCGTCGTACCTAGACCATTTGGTTAAAACCTCTACATATCCACCTTTTTCCGATAAAATAATGCTGTTCCATAAAGTGGACATGTTCTCAATGAAGATAAGGTCGTTCGGAAACTCCCTGGCAGTAACGGCGAGAAGGGATATAAATTTATTGTATGGTAGAACTCTTATGAACATTGGCTTATTTGTAGACGACGGCATGAATATCTTAATTGATAAAGGTTGGGTCGAGTCACCGCCAAAAGCGTATGACTGGGTTTAAGATACAATTGTAACAACAGAAAAAGCACAATTCCATTAGGGAGGAAATGTGCTTTATAACTAAGCCCGATCATTTATATTGGCCAAAGAATATTGATTCCCGAACCAATTTCAAAAAAAGGTATGGAAGTTAGGCAATTACAATACAAACCTGTTACAGCGTACACAGCAGATAGACCTATTTTGGTTAATGGTGTAGATATTAATACTGGGTTATATCCTGTATTAAATTTTCAACCGGCAGGTGCAACCTATCCTTATATTTATGTTCCAATTGCCGAGTTTAGCAGGGTTGGGGCCAAGGTTGTATGGGATGAGGCAAATCAGGTAATTAGGGTATCTTCTGATTATGATGAAATGAAAAACCGTGTGAATGTCCTAACCCAGGAGAATCAATATTTATTGTCTCTTACTGAAGATTTGTCTATGGAGGGGCTGGGGAATACAGCAGGTAATATATTGAACAGTGGTATTGTTGGTAAAGAAAACGATTGGCTTTATTATAATAAACGGCAAGGTACAGCGTTATATGGAACCTTATCTAAAATTAAAACAGATTTGACAATGGATACACCGTTAATGGCCAATGATGATCCAACCTATATTAATGTCCTAAATGGATGGGTTTATTATCGAAATGGCAGGGATAATGGGAAGATATACAAAATGAAAATTGATAGTACAGAAAGGACAAAACTAACGGATGATAGTTCTACCGATATTATGGTTGCAGGTAATTGGCTTTACTATGCAAATCAGTCGGACGGTGCTAAATTATATAAATTAAACGTAGATGGTACAGGAAGTATGAAATTAAATGACGATCAATCCTCAGCCATTAACCTTATTGGTAATTGGATTTATTACCAAAATGTATCAGATGGCCAAAAACCATACAAAGTAAAAATTGATGGAACGGAAAAAACAAAACTAAATGATACAAGTGCCTACAATATTCAAATAAATGGCTATTGGATATATTTTAGAAATCCAGCAGATGAAAATAGAATTTATAAGATGACTTTGGATGGATCAAATAAAATCAAACTAAGCGATGTTCCTACTTCTACCTTCAACGTATCCAATGGTTGGATATACTATACCACTGTGGATGTACCTGGCGGTGACCTCTACAAAATGAAGCTAGATGGAACAGGTAAAACTTTTTTAAATGAACATTTTGTAACGAACATAAATATTTTTGACGAATGGATTTATTACACAAGATCAGAGAAAATAGTCTATAGAATAAAAACAGATGGGACACAGAAGCAAACTCTATATTAGTGTTTCACCTCCCCAAAATCTTAAGCGTATTAAGCTAAGGGTAAGCCGTTCTCTTTTGGAGTACCCGCAGCTATAAAAGCAGTGCATTTTGCATAAGAAATCGCATTGCCCTTTTTACTTATATATCAAGGTTTCCTCTCCTTTCTGGGTATATTTTATCAGTAAAATAGATAAAGAAAAATCTACGAGTCAATCGCTAACAGAATATACCATTAACAATAAGGTGTTTGAATTGAAAGATATCATACACATGTAATAAAAAACAGCGGGCAAATACACGATTTGCTCGCTATTTTTTGAACTTTTTTGCAAACAAAATATAAGTTACAGTTCTTCTAATGACAGTAGATTTAACACCTTATTCTTTGGTCATGTTATGCCCTCAAACGCTTTATTTCTTCTCTAGGTGGAAAGCCAAACATACGCGAATATTCACGACTGAATTGAGATTGACTTTCATATCCTACACGAAATGCGATATTAGCAATATCGGTTGACTCGGCTAATAACAACCGTCTAGCTTCCTGTAATCTCAGTTGTTTTTGAAATTGAACCGGGCTCATAGTTGTTAACTCTTTAAAATGTCGATGAAACGAAGCAACACTCATATTAGCTATGTCGGCAAGCTCTTCAATTCTAAAAGGTTCATAATATTGATTCATAATATGTTCAATAACATTTCTAATTCGAGCTGCATTGCTACCTTCTAATGCAATTTGTTCCAGCGCTTCCCCGTTAGGACCTCGAAGAATCCAATAGAGAATTTCTTTCGTGAATAACGGTGCAAGTACCGGGATATGTTTTGGATTGTCTAGCAAGCAAGCTAATCTGACTACTGCATCCAACAGGGATGGCTCTACTTTTGAGACGAACATAGCTCGTTTCGTATTTTTTTTCAATTTATTTCGAGTTTCAGTTTCTCTTAATACATCTAAGATTTGACTTGGTGTAAATTCAATTTTGAGAGCCAAATATGGAGCGTCCGAAGAGGCTTTCATAACTTGTCCAGTAACCGGCAAGTCAACGGATGCTACAATATAATTACCAGGACCGTACCGAAAGTGATTCTGCCCTAATAATACGTCCTTCTCTCCTTGTACGATTATGCAAAAGGATGGTTCATTAACTCTAGAAATCGGTTCAGTAATAATAGATTCACGTATGAGGTATAAAGACGGAATAAGAGTAGGGTGAACACCGTCCTGTTCAGAATAACGCAAAATAAGTTGAGTGAGTTCATGTTGCTTTTTGAAGTTTTCGGACATATCTATTTCTCCTTATACCTTCATTTTTGATAGTTTTATTTTATCGGACACTTGTCGATTTCGTAAAGAACTTTGATAAGATTAGGCAAGAACTTGATAAGAATATGATAAAGGTTCATTTATTTTTTGTTGTAATATTATAAATAGCAGAAAATTGAAGTGGCTATTAAAGGTTAATATTAGAGAGGAAGAATCAAATGGAATACGTTAAACTCGGAAATACAGGATTAGATGTATCAAGGCTTTGTCTTGGTGGAATGAGTTTTGGTGACGCAAAAAAATGGATTCATCAATGGGTACTTGACGAAGAACAAAGTCGTCCTATTATTAAAAAAGCACTTGAACTGGGTATAAACTTTTTTGATACAGCGAATTCATACTCAGGTGGAACAGCGGAGGAAATCCTTGGACGAGCTTTAAAGGATTATGCAAATCGAGATGAAGTCGTCATCTCTACGAAGGTATTTTTCCCAACCCATGAAGCTCCCAACATTGGTGGACTATCACGAAAGGCTATCATGAGTGAAATTGATAAAAGTCTTAAAAGATTAGGTACTGATTATATTGATCTTTATCTAATCCATCGTTGGGACTACAATACTCCAATTGAAGAAACAATGGAAGCCCTGTACGACGTTGTAAAGTCTGGCAAAGCTAGATATATCGGAGCTTCCTCCATGATGGCATGGCAGTTCCTGAAGTCAAACAATGTAGCGGAGAAAAATGGATGGACTAAGTTTGTTGCTATGCAGAATCATTATAATCTCTTATATCGAGAAGAAGAGAGAGAAATGATGCCTCTTTGTAAAGAGGAAAATATCGGTGTGATTCCTTACAGCCCACTCGCATCTGGGAGACTAACACGCGATTGGTCAGAAACTACCTTCCGTTCTGAAACTGACCAAGTTCAGAAAGCTAAATATGATTCGACTGCCGACGCCGACCGTTTGGTGGTAGAATGCGTCGCAGAAATCGCTGAAAAACGTGGAGCTGCTCGTGCTCATGTTGCTCTGGCTTGGTTATTGCAGAAAGAACCGGTAACGGCACCTATTATTGGTGCTACAAAAACGTCTCACCTTGAAAATGCGGTAGCTGCTCTATCTATTAAATTAACACCAGAAGAAATTGCTTTTCTAGAGGGACCATATGTTCCACATGCAATAAGCGGTTTCGGATTGAAGTAATTGTAGTGTGACGAAAGTTAGAATATAAAATTAAGAAAAGCCAATTTTCCTGAAAGCAGGAATTGGCTTTTTCACTTACTATGTTCGATGCATTGTAATTAATAAATAAAAGGTACTTGACAAATGATTTTATAAGTATTAATATTATCTCAGATTCAAGATAATTTAATTCGAGATTTTAAACGCAAACATCGAAAGACATTCATGAGAAAGGGAGGGACAAAGTTTAAATGTACATTTTTTTTAAAATTATATCTCGAATTCAAGATAAAAAAATAGGAGGAATTTTAAGATGATAAATATTGGTTTATTAATCATTCGTTTGGTAATTGGTTTACTATTTGTGGGTCACGGTGCTCAAAAACTGTTTGGTTGGTTCGGTGGCTATGGATTGAAAGGAACGGGTGGATGGTTTGAATCCATCGGTATGAAACCGGGAGTAACTATGGCTCTATTTGCAGGGTTAACAGAACTTATTGGTGGACTTTTGTTTACTTTAGGACTATTAACCCCGCTTGCAGGAATAATGATTGCAGGAACTATGTTAATGGCTATCGTAAAAGTCCATGCTCCAAATGGATTATGGTCAACAGCAAATGGTTATGAATACAATTTAACTATCATTGCAGTTGCTATAGGTATAGCTTTGATTGGTCCCGGTCAATATGCCTTAGATTCATTTATATTCTAATAATTAAGGTCTTTTACGAGACCTTTTATCCCTTAAATGGGGAACATTAATTTTTAAACAAATGATTTTAGCTAATATTGTGATGGGAGTGAAATGGGATGGAACTTTTAGGACTACATCATGTATCAATATTAACAGGAAAAGCGGAAAAAAATTATGAATTTTATACAAAAATTTTAGGAATGAGATTAGTTAAGAAAACAGTTAACCAAGATAATACAGAATCCTATCATCTTTTCTATGCTGATGCGGAGGGAACCCCGGGAACTGAAGTTACGTTCTTTGACATTCCTCATCTTGGGCAAACACACAGGGGAACTTCTGATATTTCTACTGTGTCACTAAGAGTTAAAAATTCGGATTCATTGTTATTTTGGAAAGAACGTTTTAACCAGTTTGGGGTTGAACATGATGATATTCAAAAAAGAGCAAATCGAGAGACAATGGCTTTTAGAGATTTCGAGGGGACTCGTTTAATACTGGTAGCCGATAACGGTGAAAAAGGTGTGAGATCTGGAATCGCTTGGAAGAAGGATGATATTCCACTGGAACATGCCATTATTGGTTTAGGACCTGTAACCCTTACAGTCGCCATTGCAGAACCAACGATTGGTGTTTTAACAGATGTTATGGGTTTTCGATTTGCCGGTTCTTATCCTTCACTTGAAGGGGATTATCCGGATCTATTGATTTATGCAACTGGAGAAGGCGGCAGCGGTGCGGAAGTTCATATTGAAACAAGACCTGATTTGCCAAGAATCCGTTTAGGTCGTGGAGGTGTTCACCATGTTGCCTTCCGTGTTCCGAATGAGAGTGAATATGATCTATGGGCGGAGCGTTTGAAAGAATACAGATTACCGAATTCAGGGAAAGTGGAACGCTATTACTTCAAGGCATTATATTTCAGGGAGCCCAATGGGATCTTATTTGAATTATCAACGGATACACCAGGATTTGCGACAGATGAACCAATGGAAACAATGGGGGAAAAACTAGCACTTCCACCATTTTTGGAACCAAATCGAAAAGAGATTGAAGAAAAATTACGACCATTGTATTTAAATTAAGTTCCCTGCGAGGTAGCAGTTGCGGAATGGATAAATTAAACTCCCTACAACATTAACTCGGACTCCTGATGAAACTATTTTAATCAAAGAAATGGGAACTTATGGAATGAATCAACGAAATATGCGACAATGAATCTGAAGGAGTTGATAACATTGGATTTTGTTGTCGGACTGCTATCTTTTGTTGGTGAAGTAATTTCTGCTTGGTCAATTGCAGCTTGGAGTTATTTCCAAGAAAAACTTGATAATAACTAATTACTTCTCACAAGGACTAATCCATTAGGTTAGTCCTTATTTTTTTTCTAGGCTTTTATTCTGTGTCTTCTTTCTATAGGTAAAGTTCCCCTAAATTTAAATATAATTAAATACTACGAAATTTCTTTAATCAAAATGACTCATAAAATATCATTCTCCTATATAAAAATGTAGGAAGAGGTTTATTTTCATCAAATGTCCCCTTGAAAAAAATGAGTCGAAGGGTGTTGTTGCAATGAGTCTCAAAGACATTAGTACCTCAGTGCCCAAAAAGGATCATTCAGGTAAAGTATCGGGCCAGCTGCCCTATATTAGCGACGTGAAAGTGGAAAATATGGTGTATGGTGTTTTGGTTCGGTCGCCCATTGCTTATGGGAAAATCATTTCCATCCAATTACCAGACCTTCCGGAAGGATATGAAGCGGTTGGAGCAGAGGATATACCAGGTCCGAATTATGTCAAAATTATCAAAGAAGATCAGCCCATCTTTGCCAATGAATGGGTCAATTATATTGGTGAACCGATTCTTATGCTCGTGGGAAAAGACCTGAGTATCCTTTACAGTTTGTTAAAGGAAGTGAAGGTTAATATTGAGGAACATCCGGCTATCTATACGTTGGGGGAAGCGATCAAACAAAAATCTGCAGCCGAGGTCATTATGGCCAGCTATGAGTTTGGAGAAAGCTTAGATCTTATATCATCAATCGAGCAGCGAGCCCATCAGATTATCGAAGAAGAATATGATACGGGTTATCAGGAGCATGTCTACCTTGAGCCACAAGGAATGCTCGCCATTTATAAAGATGATGAAATTGAAATCCAGGGATCGATGCAATGTCTTTATTATATAAAAAATGCTTTGGTAAGTGCTTTAGCCTGTGGTGACGATGATGTCAGAGTGGTACAAAGTCCTACCGGTGGAGGCTTTGGCGGCAAAGAAGAGTTTCCGTCGATGATGGCTTGTCACGTAGCCGTTGCGGCAAAAGCAGTCAAAAAGTCGGTGATGCTCGTGTTTGACCGTTCGGAGGATATGCTGGTTACCACGAAAAGGCATCCGGCCAAACTCAACTATCGAACGGCTCTAGATAAGGAAGGAAATATATTGAGTCTGACTGTTGAGATCTATCTCGATGGCGGAGCGAATGTGGGTTTGAGCTCTGTCGTGCTGCAACGTGCCTTAATAAACAGTGCCGGTGTGTATAAAATTCCTCATTTTCATGCAAAAGGATATGTGTTAAAAACCAATACCGTTCCGAATGGCGCCTTTAGAGGATTTGGTGCTCCGCAAAGCTTTGCTGGAATTGAAAGCCATCTCGGACATCTTAGTAAACTAACAAACATCGAGCCACTTGAATATAAACGAAAATACCTCGTTAAACAAGGAGACCCCACCATTACTAAAGGAATATTCCGTGATCCAATATTAGTAGAGGATATGGTTGAGGACCTCATCAAGACCTCAGAATACAAAAGGAAAAAACAGGAGTTTCACCGTTTCAATCAACAAAATCAGCGTTATAAAAAAGGCATCGGAACTTCGCTGTTCCTCCATGGCTGTGGATTTACTGGCAGTGGCGAACGAGACCATATTAAAGCAACAGTGAAGCTAGTTAAATCAAAAGACGACAAAGTTATGCTAAAAATCTCAAATTCTGATATGGGACAAGGCATTTTGACGACACTATGTAAAATTGTTGCCAAAGAACTCGACCTCCCGTATGAAGATGTCCTGTACCCGTATCCCGATACAAAAGAGGTTCCCGACTCCGGTCCAACCGTAGCCTCGAGGACGACGATGATTGTTGGGAAATTGCTGGAACGGGCTGCAAAAAAATTGAAGACTAAGTGGCAATTAGGGGTGGAACAGGAAGTTGTGGAGCACTATGTTCACCGTGAAATGATTCCTTGGGACGAAAAAACCTTCACTGGGGATGCTTACCCGGCTTATTCATGGGGTGTGAATATTGTGGAGTTGGAAGTGGATACGATAACTGGCAATGTAAAGTTGGAAAAAGTATACGGCAATTATGAAGTGGGGAAGGTCATTGATGATCGGATTATGAAAGGCCAAATTGACGGCGGTTTGGCTCAAGGCTTAGCGTACGGTTATTTAGAAAAGATGACGTCAAAGCAAGGGAAGATCCAACAAAAAAGCATCTCGGATTATGGTCCGCCTACATCATTGGACGTCGTTCCCATCGAAAGCAAGGTCTTTGATAACCCCTATGCTGATGGTCCATACGGGGCGAAGGGTGCAGGTGAATTGACGTTAATCGGCGGCGCACCTGCAGTTCAGGCTGCGATCGAGGATGCACTGCAAACTACTTTTCAGCAAATTCCAATCACACCGGAAGTCATTATTGAAAGTCTTTGGATGAAAGAAGGTGAAGAGGGTTGATTAAATTCATACTCAATGGAAAAACGGTAGAAACGAATGCCCCTCCTACCTCAAGATTACTAGACTTATTAAGAGATGAGTTGGAGTTAATCGGAACAAAAGAGGGCTGTGGTGAAGGGGAGTGCGGGGCATGCAGTGTTTTTGTAAATAACCTCTTGCAAAACAGCTGCCTGATTCCGATTGGCTCGATTGCTGGTTGCAATATTCAAACGATCGAAGGAATACTTGAAACGGAACAATTTAAGATTTTAGATGAGAGCTATTCCAATGCTGGAGGAGTGCAATGCGGCTATTGTATCCCTGGGATGATTATGGCAAGTGCAGCATTATTATCGAAGAATCCACATCCGTCAGAGGCTGATATACGTGAAGGGATTTCCGGAAATCTGTGCCGATGTACGGGCTACAATATGATTGTGGAAGCGATCAACCAGGCAGCTAAAAAAGGTGACGGCTTATGGTAGAGAAAATAACGGCTACCTATCGCTTTGATCGCCTAGACCAAACGTTGCGCCAACTGAATCGAGAAGACTGTATAATCATGGCCGGCGGTACCGATGTCATGGTTCTTCATAAAAGTGGAAGGGGCGTACCTCTGGAACTCCCAAAACCACTTGTTTTTATTGATCATCTTTCCGAATTAAAGAGGGTGTATCAAAATCAGAAGGATCTTCACATCGGGGCTTGCTGCACCTATAGTGAATTACTTGAACATCCACTAATCCCGGTTCCCTTAAAGAACGCCATTAAAACCATTGCGGCCCCGGCCATTAGAAACAGAGGGACATTAGGTGGGAATATTTGCAACGCTTCGCCGGCCGGGGATACACTGCCATTATTGTATGTATACAATGCAAAGCTTTTGCTGCGCTCCGAAAATGGTGATCGACTGGTTGAGATTAGCGATTTTATTCAAGGACCACGACGGGTCCAGCGTTATCAAAATGAAATCCTAGCTGAGATTATCCTGCCGTCCGAAGTAGTAGAAGAAGGTGCTCATATTGTTTTTGAAAAAGTCGGCAACCGTAACGCAGATGCCATTGCCAAAGTAGGGTTTGCAGGATATATCCGGATCAATGGTGCTCGAATTGAAGATGTGCGCTTTGCCTTCGGTGCCGTCGGACCAACGATGGTTCGTTCCATTGATATTGAGAAAAAGCTAGTTGGGAAAACCATTCCATTAGCCAATTCAGACATCGCTCAGGTTGTGGCTGCCTTTGAACAAATCATTCGACCAATTGACGATCAGCGCTCAACTGCTGTATATCGAAAAACCGTAGCCTTAAATCTGTTATGTTATTTTCTTAGCAAAAAACAATATCATGCGAATTAACCTTTTCAAAAAAGGGGGAGCTAATTCATGCTACTGATGGAAAAAGTGGCCATACTGAACCGTCAAAACGAAACCTTTGCCTTAGCGATGATCATTGAATCAAAGGGCTCAACTCCCAGGCATGTTGGAAAGATGATTGTATACCGTGATGGTACGATTGAAGGAACAGTCGGTGGTGGGCTAGCTGAACATTACATCATCGAAGAAAGTGTTAAAGCTCTCCAAATCGGTCAATCGAAAATCGTTGAATACAAATTGAATAGACATGCTAAAGATGGAATTCAAATGAGTTGTGGGGGCACATTGCGGGTGTTTATTGAGGTCTATACAAGCAGGCCGGAGCTCGTTTTGGCTGGGGCTGGTCATTTAGCCTTTGCGTTATCAATGCTCGCTGATTCCCTTGAATACCCTTATTGTGTTGTCGATGACCGCATGGATTATTGTACGAAGGAACGCTTTCCGAATGCGACGAACCTGTTTGTGAACGAAGATATTGAAGAAGCCTTACTTGCAGCCAATCTAAATGAAAAGTCATATGTAGTGGTCGTTACTAAAGATGGGGATGATAGGGTCTTAAAAACAGTCCTGCAATTTCCGATTGCCTATGTAGGGATGGTTGCTAGCAAACGCAAGGTCATAACTATTTTTGGAAAATTAAAAAGTGAAGGAGTCACACAAGAACAGTTGGAACAGGTCTATTCCCCAATCGGACTGGAAATGAGTGCGGAAACCACACAAGAGATTGCTATCAGTATTATTGGGGAAATCATCAAAGTTAGCAAGGAAAAAAAGCATAAGAAAGTGAAGCAATTTAGTAGATAAGCACAAATGATGAGTCGGGAAATAGCCATTATGAGTGTAAGGGGTTCCGTTTTCTATCGTAAAAATGTAAGCAAAATGAGTGCCAATTTGTATATGAGTTTAAGAGGTGGACCGTTTCGGCGGTCTTTTTTTGTACGAACGAAGTCGGTTTGTGAAACAAGCACCAATGTTCCATGGCAACTTTTTATAAAAAAATTCCAAGATGTATATCCTAGAAAAGAACTTACTTTTGTCTTTAAGATTGGGATGTATTCTATGTGGTTTCTTTATGTATCCATTGTTGTGTTTAACCTGGCTGCTTTCCTAATGAAAAAAAATTTACCACCTATTGAATATTACGCCAGTATTTTTTGGGGCTTATTTACTACCGAGATAGCTGATCGGTATACGGATAAATATGATTTGTATTATTTTTTCAATCCTTATTTTATAGAGGCTAAATCTTTACTTGTTATTTTGGGGATATACCCTGCTGCAACTATGCTTATTCTTAATTGGTATCCCTTCAACCGTCCAATAACTAAAAGGTTTTATTACATAATATGTTGGTCTGTTTTTTCCATCTTTTACGAATGGTTATGTCTAGAAAGTGGATTCTTACATCATAAGAATTGGAATATGTGGTTATCTGCTATTTCTTATCCTTTTTTATACGCATTGTTAATAGGAAATTTAAAATTCATTCGCTGGTTAGAACATAAATAGAATAAAATAAGGTTAATAAAGATGTTGGAATTTTTTATGCTAAATTAGCAGATGCACATTATGAAAAAGATAGGGGTTTGTTTTATCAATGGATAGAATAATATTGTGGTCACTGCTCATAATCGGTATCACCCTATTGTTTTCTAGTTTAAGAAAGCCACCAATCAAAGATTGGATTTTAATTTTTTCATTGTCCGCTTGTTTTACAACGTTTTTGGGTGTTCTTGTTGTAGATAAGAAAATGCTCGAATATCCAGTGAGATTTTTAAGTAACTATTATAGTTCCAGCCTTCTTTATGAATATCTTTTATTTCCGGTTGTTTGTATTTACTTTTATCAAACCACTTATCATTCAAGATATTTCAACATTGTTCTACAATGTATTTTGTACACCACTGTTTTAACGATAATTGAGTTTTTATTTGAAAGATATACCGAATTAATTAAATACCATACATGGACCTGGAAATACACATTTATAAGCACCTTTCTTCTAATGATTTTTATCCGTCTCCTTATGCAATTGATAAACAGGAATAAATAAGAAAGGGACAATCCCTGTTTTTTTAGGTACTGTCCCTTTTACTAATTTATTTTTTTAACCCTGCAGCAAAGAAGGGACCATTAACTGTTATGATCGATAGGATACGAGCCATTTCTTGAGGAGCTTCTTTCATGCCACTATTCAACCATTGCTGAATAACCCCTATATGTGCAGACGCAATATAGGAAACTAAATATTGTCCTGGTACAAGTATATTTTCCTCCTTGATAATTGCGTTTACATCATTTCCGTATAGTGTTTTCCACATAAAATTCTTCAGTCTTGTTTGAAATGATATATCACCTTTTGGACCTAACACGGCTTTCATAAATCCACTATTTTCATTTAAATACTCAAATATTGTAACTACGAGGGGAAGTGGTGCTAAAGTCGGGGAGTTGGTTCCCAGTGCGGAGATAACACCTGGAAAGTTCTGTTTTGCGATTCTGGACATTTCAAGCATGATTTCTTCTTCGCATTTTGTCATTAAATCAAATTTATCTTGATAATGGGAATAAAATGTACCCCTATTAATTTTTGCTCTAGTTGTTATGTCTTTTACAGTAATTGCTTCGAAACCTTTTTCATCGATTAATTCTACTAATGCTTCTCGGATGGATTCTTTTGTCCGAATGATCCGTAAATCCGTATGATGATCTCGCAAATTCCTTCCTCCTTCATTTTATCCAACACATCTGCCATTTTGATTATTGAACATAAATAGAATTAATAATAACATCTAAAATATAATAAACAACAGGTTGTTTATTATTATATCAAAAAATCAGGGAGGATAAAACATGTTCAAAATCAAACATTATAAGGATAACAATAAACAAGGCACCTATATAAATAGGATGCCTTGTTTTGCTTAACTATCATTAGTTAACACTTTTTTGACTAGAAATATTCACGTTTTTCGTTGCAGACTTTCTATGCAGCCATTCATAAATAATTGGAATGATAATAAAGCTGTTGATTGTTGATGTGACCATTCCGCCAATGACGACAATACCAAGCGTTTGAGAAATGACTGTATCGGCATTGTGTGAAAAAGCAAGTGGTAACAACGTAAGGACTGTTGCTGCAGCAGTCATTAAGATAGGGCGAATCCTTGAAAGACTGCCATTTAATACAGCTTCTTTATCAGGAATTCCTTCCTTACCAATCTGTTTATATTTCTAAACCCAAATAACATAATAGTTTTCTATTATGAATTTAAAATTTGTACTGAAATTGTATTGGGCAGTTAAAGTATATAAAACAATCTTTTAGGTTCCCTTAATAAAACATTAAGATTTCATTAATATGGTTAATTAATTTACAAATGGTGCTATTTCATAAGATTGTGTGGGTATGTTATATAAAGAGGGAAATCTTAAATGTCAGGTGGGAGTAACTTGTTTAATACGATAGCAAGGGCCGTACCCAATTTATTTACGATTGGAAATCTATTGTGCGGTGTTCTTTCAATTACTTGTAATATGAGTGGTCTTTTAGAGGTGTCTGCCATTTTAATATTATTTTCAGCAGTTTTTGACCTTGTGGATGGAAGGGTGGCCAGAAAATTAAAAGTGAACAGTGCATTTGGAGTCCAATTGGATTCCTTAGCTGATATTGTTAGTTTTGGAGTGGCACCTGCACTTTTATTTCATACAATAGCAGCTCCTTCGATTCTAACCTCTTTGGCATTTATTCTATTCCCAACAATGGGAGCATTAAGATTAGCTAAGTTCAATGTTAAACCAACGATTGGGTATTTTAGTGGGTTACCTATTCCAGCTGCCGGGTTACCTTTGGCAGGAATGGGATTCTTTTCATATAGCAATGCGTGGATAACGTTAATACTCGCACTTCTAATGGTAAGTCCAATTAGAGTAAAAAAACTTTAATTTATTTTGTTAAAAGCTATTTACCTTTCATATTGGTATAGCTTTTTTTCATAACCTTTTGTTTCCCTTAATACATGATTAAGAATTCATTAATTTAGAAAATGTTTTCATTTATCATGTTACATTGTAAGTAGGTCTAAAGTGAGGGATTCTAAATTTTAGAGTTTTCTTTTTATAAAAAATGGGGGCATTTATATGTCATATATAATCACTTTATTTGAACAGCATAGTTATCTCATATTATTTATCGGGATTTTTCTTGAACTCATGGCACTTCCCATTTCCGGTGAGTTTTTAATGAGCTACGCCGGATACTATGTCTATCAAGGAAAAATGAATTATATTTTAGCACTTTTAACAGTCTTTCTTTCAGCCGGTGCAGGAATTACCGTAACTTATTGGTTTGGGAAAGCTGGAGGATATAAACTTATTGAAAAATACGGAAAGTTTATTCACATGGGTCCGGAAAGATATAAAAAAACAGCCGCTTGGTTTGAACGTTCAGGCAGTAAAATGCTTGTTTTTGCTTATTTCATACCAGGTATTAGGCATTTTACTGGTTATATTTCCGGAATATCTAGAATGCCTTTTCGAAGATTTATCCTTCCTGCGTATACAGGTGCTTTTTTATGGGGAGTTTGTTTTATAACGTTGGGGAAAGTATTGGGCCCACAATGGGAGAGTTTCCATCAAGCAGCTAGTAAATATTTTATCGTTTTCATGATTGTTTTTGCTTTATTGATCATAGGTTATTTTGTCTATCGGTACTATAAAGTTCAAATCAAGGCATTTTTTATACATTTGTTACAACGCTTGATACAGCGTCTTAAGACGATTAGAGCAACTGAAATTTTTCTAACGATCCTTACTTTATTTTTAATTGGTATGGTCACATTGATGTTGGGAATGGCACAAGACTATTTATATAATGAGTTTTCCCAGTTTAATGAAGTTACTGAATACATCATTCATTCAGCTATTTATAGGAATTGGATGAAGGGATTCATCGTATTTCAATCCATAATTGCACTAGGTTCCATAATAGCAGTAACGATCATCCGAATATGGAGCAAAGGACGTAACAGAAGGCTTGAATATCTTTTACTTACAGTTTCAATAGCGGGAGCCAAACCTTTTCATGATACGGTGTTGAAAGTATTTGCTTATCTTCAATCCTTTGGATTTGTTGGGAAATTCCATTCTGAAAATTTTCCTGATTTTAATGCTACCATTTTGATCACTATTTATGGAGCATGTTTATTTTTGCTTGTTCGTCATACGACCAAAAATTATCTAGCTATCGTTGGTCCATTATTTGGCTTAGTCCTATTATTAGGACTAGCGATTGTAACTATTGCATCTTCAAACATACTTCCGAGTGATATTGTGGGGGGATATGTATATGGCGGTGTCTGGATATTATTTAACTTCTTGTTGTTTGAAATGTTAAGACTTGTAATCGCAAAGGATTGAATTGAAATTTGCATATAAAAGAGAAGAAGGAAGTTTTGTCGGGGATTGCTCGTATGTTGTTTGCCAAGTTTATTCATTCTGTCGTAAGTTTGCTAGTTTACTATTAGGATGTAAAATTTATTGGAGTTGGTGGAGGAGAGGGCTTTATCGGAAAGGGGATATCAACCTTTCAGGCTTCAGACGGTCTGATCATGGGCTACTGGAATGCTCCTCTCATGTTTGCTATTCTTATTGGGATTGCTACTTTTCACACTATGATCGACAGACTCATTTACAAATTGCTTGAGAGGACCATTTTATGAATCTAAAAATCCATCTATTGATTGCATTCATCATTAGTTTAATCTGCGTGGTCGGATTCGCCCTTACATCGTTGTTCATAAGTGATCATAAAATTATCGATTTTGATCGCGATATCATAGCGGCCATCCAAGGACTCGAATCGCCATTGTTAACAAAAGTGATGAAATTTTTCACTTTTGTTGGTTCGGCGCCGGTTGTAATCGTCCTAATTATCCTTTTAATCATCATTCTTTATAAGGTATTGCATCATCGGTTAGAATTAATTTTGCTTATTTCAGCCATTATTGGCTCAGCCGTTTTAAACCAAATTTTGAAACAGGTTTTTCATAGATTCCGTCCCAATTTCCATCGTCTGATTGATATTTCTGGGTACAGTTTCCCAAGCGGCCATGCCATGAATGCTTTTACTGTTTATGTGATCATTTCTTTCTTGCTTTGGCGTCATATTCCAGGTAAGTGGGGAAGGAGTCTGTTAATCTGCATAAGTACTGTGATGATTCTAGCTATTGGAATTAGCCGCATCTATTTAGGTGTTCATTATCCCAGCGATATTATTGGCGGTTACTTAGCAAGTGGATTCTGGTTAGCCATTGCCATTTGGTTTTTCCAATACTATAAAGAAAAACGATATTTAAAAGGGTGACCCCCTGTGAAATAAATCGAATAATAATCATAAAAAAAGACCAATTTAAATTGGTCTTATTGTACCCCATATCCTTGGTTATTTATTAGCCATTTGTCAACTGATGCTTTTGAATAATAGACCTTTTTCCCGATTACTAAATAAGGGAGAACACCTTCAAAACCACCTTGGGAATCAGATATTGGCCCTAATTTCTTAACCTCATCAAGACTCAACCCTAAATAGGTTGCTAATTCAGATTCTGTAAATAATTTATTTGTTGATTGTGACGAAGTTTGAGTTGGAACAGACAGCCTGTTCTTACTTATACTATTTGATATTAACCAACTTCCAATAACGATACTTATAGCTAAACAAAAAATTGATAACGTATTTAGGTTATTTTTCAATCTCCAGCCCCCTTTTGTATATATTTCCATTATATAACTATTTGGTATAATCCTATCTTTTTAATTTAACGGGATGGCTGCGGAGATCCCGTTTTCTTATTGTGCTATAAGGGCAGGAAAGTTAAAGAAGGAAATTAAGCCAAAAATGTGGAATAAGTATAAACATAAATATTCCCCTCTAGGTGGTTCCTTATGGATATTAAATTTTTTATTAAGTTTTGTATAGGTGCGATAGGTACTTTTATTATTATTGGTTTGTTTAAAGGGAATTTTGAGTGGGATAATATATTCCCTATATTAGTTGGAGGTTTGGTTGGTACTTTTATTGCTGGACTGAGAAGGAACAGTTAAAACACAGGGCTTTATAACAAGGTCTTGATTGTGCAACGCTATTTTTTATTGAGCAACATACAGTTTAATTTAAGTGCTATTATTTACAATCTGTATTATGGATAAAAATTGGAAAGTCACTATTTCAAAGAGGATTAGTGTAATGGGGCAGTCGGTTGTCGGGATTGTTTCTGTGGGTTACATAGCATATATATTTATAATTCTTTTCCACTTAAGGAGGGAATAGGAATTTGAAATTATTAAAGGCAGCAGTAGTCGTTTCGTTCCTTTTAAGTTTATCAGCTTGTGATGATCAGCAGGACTTACAAAAGGAGGTAAAAAACAAAATAGTTGAATTTCAAAGTCGCCCTTCAAAAGAAAATAAACCATCGGTTTTAAATCAAATAATTCCTTCGAGCTTATATGGCTTTTGGGTTAATGAGAATTCTTATTTAGTTATTTCAAATTATCACGGAAGGTATCAATTAAAGCAATACGTTAAGAATGAGAGCGAAAATACAAGGATATTCAGTGTAACTACTCAAAATAAAAATAATTTTTCTGGAATTTTTGTAAATACCAAGAATTTAGGTGATGAAATCTCTCTGGAACTTAACAAACAGAAGAACAAATTAACTATATCAACCAAAAACGGTGAGGAAACATATAAATCTACTGAAGTTGATTCAGATACTTACATAAAGAACTTCTAAAACAACTACTAAAAAATCCATATCGCTTAAAATTAGTTATAAACCGTTTAGTCACAGTTTGTGAAATACTGTACTTAAAGTAACGGGTGCAAGTATTAAACAATGCAACGTCAATTTCGATGCGTTGCTTTCTTTAATACTTGATGCATTTGTTAAAAATATTTTCTATATAATTCTTGTCTAAGACTTCCACTTAATTGAGCATAAATTTTTGTGGTTTCGCTCTTCTGGTGACCAAGTAGACTTTGGATAACATCAAGGGGTGTCCCGTTATTCAACAAATGAGTTGCATAGCTGTGTCTTAGTTGGTGTGGATGAATTCCTATGTTGATCTCTGCTCTATTAGAAATACGCCTAATAATGTATCTCATCTGAGCAATGGTCATTCTATGTGGATCTATCTATGTACCGTTTAAGCCAAATTTCACAACGAATATTAAAATAAACTCCTCTTTATCACCTTTTCCAAGAACAATTGCAAAACGGTTTGACCAATTAATTCTGTTTTTTTGGATACAATTTCACCAATTCTACAACCAGTTGAAAACATAAATTCGAATAATGCCTTTTCCATATGAGTGTTACAGGCTTCCCGTAAGTGTTCGATTTCCCATTCCGTTAAAAATTGGGGGATTCTTTTTCCTACTTTAGGTTCTTTTAATTTAGTAGCCGGATTCGTTAAAATATGTCCTTCCTCGTGTGACCAATGGAAAAGTGACTTTATAAAACGTATTCGGTGAGCTAAGCTGGATGGCTTTAGATTTCACTTGACTTTGCCAAGTATTCTTTTAATTTGATAGTAGTAATGGTTTCGAGTTTTACATCCTCAAAATACCGTATCACCAACAACGCTTGAAGTTTATAGGCCTTTAAAGTCTGTTGGGAGAACCCTTCAATCCGTTTATCAGATTCATAAATTTCCCAGGCTTTCCCCTAAAAATTCTATTTTTAGGGGAATTATTGACCTGATTATTGAATTTGATACGGTACCGCAATCTTCAACTATCGGGGCAGGATAGTTGAAGAAGTGATGGTAAAAACAATAGAGAATTTAATATATTAACCATTATTATAAAGTAGGTGTTAATTTTGGCTCAATCAGCTGAACATTCCAACATTACGTATAAATTTTTATATAATTTAAATACTAAATTTGTCCACATTAAGATTAAGGAATGATGATATGATCCAAGATAGGATGTTAAGAATAGGTATATTAGGTGTACTTTCAACAATACCAGGAGAGATTGCTTCGAGAATATTTGCACATTTTGGCTATGGAAAGTTTGGTATTTATGAATTAGCAAGTCTTATTATTACATTTAACAGACCTGTATTTACCATAGGATTAATTGTAGATTTTTTAGTTAGTGGTGTTTATGCAGTCTTACTTTACTTTATATTTGAAAAGTTTGGTTCATGCCATTTAGTTATAAAAACGACCGTGGGCAGTTTATTTGCCTGGTTAGTATGTGAACTATTATTCACATCATTAATAGAAGGTAAGTATATCGATATTAGACCCATCAATGATTATTATTCTCATATTTTCAGTGCCATCATTTTTGGTATTACATTAGGATTGTTGCTAAAAAAATTTATATTCAAGAGTTAACCCTATATTTGGAGTTATATTAAGTGTAAAAGAGATTGTGAACAATAGCACTTAAACTATCGGGTGCAATAGTTGAAGATCCAGCTGCCTATTTAAAATCAAGACTAAAATAATTAAAATGTAAGGAAATAAAAGGCTCTCACGTTGTGTATATGTACACAACGTGAGAGCCTTTCTTCAAATTTTCGTAATAAAGTTGTCTCCTAAAAGTTTTCATATAGCTTACCGTTAACTCTTTTAATTTCCTCTTTTAATTGCTTGTTTTCCTTTTCTAATTCTCGAATGCGTTCGCGAAAGACTTGAATTAAGCTATCTTTATTCTCAACATTCATATTCTTCTTTATATTCTTTGGAGATGCCACTTCTCGTTGTTGCTGACGAAGGGTTTCAATCCTTTCCCTTAGTTCAGTTTGGTTGTATAAATAAGACTTAGAAACTCCTGCTGCGATTGTAACAGTATTGAAATTTATTTTTTCATTCTGCTGGATCAATTGTTTAATCGTTTGTTCAACCTTATCAACTGTTTCTTCTTTTTTCTTTTTTGCATATGCAACGACTGCCTCAGTATTTCTTTTGTGTTTCATTATTTCACCACACTATCTTTTCTTTCCTGAGCTTGTAGTAATATTCTTTTGGCACTAGAACCACGGTGAGCTTTACCCTCGGTAAGTTGATCCCTAACTCTTGTTAGATTGTTCAATTGTTCTAGCGTTTTTTCGTTGTATATTGGGTAATGCCTCGTCATTTCTATATGTTCTTCAACCTTTTTGATTTCTCTGTTAAAATCGGGAAGATTTTCGGGGGTTGTACAAAAATTAGGACATGTTAAACAAGGTGTAATTACATATGGACAACCCTCTTTTTTAGAAGCCAAACAATAGCCTAAAGGAACACGTACTGCCTCAATATTACTTTGAATATATTCCCAATGGATAAGGTCCTCATCCAAATTCATTTCTGATACTCTCGCCATACCAAGGTCAACTCGTAAGAGTGGACCCTTTTTTTCTTGTGCCTTTAACCATTCTTTTCTAAGGGTATCATCGGCAATTTTGGCATACCTCATTGTCATTTCAGGTGAAGAATGGGCAAACCATTTCATAATGTGAGTTAAATTCATTCCAAGGTTGATTAATTCTACACCTTTTGTATGCCGGAATGCATGGTTTCCAAAGTGATAGACAGTTCCGTTTTGATCTACAATGGAATATCTTTCAGCCCAACGATTTAATGCATCGCGAATACTTTGGTCAGTGAAAGGTTTTCCCTTCCGTTTTCCTTTTGTTCGAACAAATAAATACCCTTCGGGATTGTTCTTATGTGTTGTTTTGTCTTTTGTTTGCTCTATAATGACTTGTAAAACTTTAGCTAGTTCCTTATCAATAGGCACTCGGTGTTGTTTCACATCTGTTTTTGGAATATCTCCTTGTAAATAATAACCATTGTTTGTGGGTATCAAACAATTTTGGAACCGGAGGTTCAAAATATCACTTATTCTCCATCCGGTAGCTATAAGTAATATCACAATTGGTACATATTCTTTTTCATTATCCTTCATAGGTGGATTAACGTCTTCTGGATTCAGGTTTATAAGAAGCTCCAACTGATTCATGACGGTTTCAGGAATATATTTAATTTGATTTTCATTTTGCTTCGGTTGCTTCAAAAAATCCTCCCTAAAAAATAATGTGCCGATATGCTTTAACGGAGCTTCAGATCGTTCAGAACGTTGAAGATACTCTAAAAAGTATTTAACAGATGAAATCAAAAAATTCCTATAATATGGGCTATAAGAGGAGTTACTCTGATTAAAATAAATTAAATACTTTTCAATGTCTTCTCTTTTTAATTGGCTAAAATCTTTCCAATCTGGATGTTGTCCCTTAACGTAGTTTAAATAACTACTGATCCCTATAATATGACCAGCTAATTTACCCTGACTTAAATAGGTTAATGCATAAGCACAATATTCCTTTACTATTTTTCGAAATGGTGTAGGGATTTTCTCAAAAGAAAGGAGATAATGGGTTCCGTTTATTGTATACCTTGCATTCGGTATCTTTCTCAAATCCCATACATCCTTCTCAAGCTCTTCCCGTGTATCATAGAAGTGAGATAAATATTTAATAATTGAATTAAAAACTGTAATATGTGAGGAGTTATTGCCACTCTTTGTTATTATTCTGATACCTGTATTGGTCAAAAAAGTTTTGTATTTCATTAAGCCCTGATTAAAAGGTATATCTACCAAACTCTCAATCTTAGAATAATATTTCTCCAAGAAATGACTTAAGTGTACAAGTGAAAATGAATACAACACTAATGTACTAAGGGATAAACTCTCATTCACCAATTTATTAGCGAAGAAAAATTTAATTTCATGTCTAATTGAATTAGATAAGAATGTAAAATCTATTTTTGTTTTCGAGGCGGACCAAGAACTACCACCACCGTATACCTTAAAAAAGGAGTTTGTTAAATCCCATACATCATTTTCAAAATACCCACACAATTGCTCTTGAATCACTGCCGTTTTCTCGGATGTTACGCAGGGTTGATAAGCAACAGTGTTACTCTTCATTTTTCTCCTCCCTTAATTGTTTTTGCATCATAGCTTTCTCCCAATCATTCCGTATATCATCTTCAGAAGGGTGAATATACATTTGAATTGTTGTTTGCACATGGGCATGTCCTGCTCGCTTTTGAAGAGTTTCAGGACGCATTTCACCTGTTTTCCATAACTCCGTTATATTTGTATGACGTAACATATGGGGTGTCGCATCTATTCCAGTTTTTGCTTTAAGACGATTAAAAAGTGCTTGAATGCAATGATAATCGAGGGGGCTCCCTTTTTGTTCCCCGCGAAGTTTTATAAAAACAAAATTTGTATCAATCTCGTCTGTATGAATATCTATGATATAAGCCCGGTAAAGGTTAGCTAATTCATTTGATATATCAAGCGTGCGGGGGCTACATATTGTCTTAATCTCTGCACCATTAATAAGTTCTCCACGATCTCGTATTGTGATCTTTTTTGCTGCTGGAACAATATCAGAAAGGTGAAGTGATAGGGCTTCACCAATCCTAATGCCTGTCTCATAAAGAAGTGCCAATAAAAATTTATCCCTGACGTTCCGACATGCATCAACTAATTTTTGTACCTGTTCTGATGTCAAAACTTTTAACTTTTCCCTTGGTTCCTTAAGTTTCAAAATCATAATATTTTTTGATTTATTTTTAAGTGTGTGGTGGAGAAAGCCCTTGAAACTACCCCTAGAGGCGAGTATCTGACTTTTCAGACGCTCAGATAAATCCAAAGCGTAGTCTTCATGCCTCATCAAATAATCATAAAATGAGTAGACCTTGTCAAGATAGATATTAATTGTACAAGCCTTTCTCGTTTTAACATCTGTTTGTTTTATATTAATTACCTTTAAATCCCGATAGGGATTCTGAAGCCACCTAACAAACTCCGCCATATTGTCAATTCCGATATCCCTGTAATCTGCCTGCTTTTGCTCCAGAAACTCAAAAAATAATTTCAATGCAAAGCAATAAGAACGGAGTGTATTTCTGGAAGATCCAGTGTTGTCCATATACTTGAGGAATTTTACTACTGGTTTTACAAATTCCCCATGGTTATCTTGAAGTAAATATCTCTTTCTATTACCTGAGACAATGATCTCTTGGACTTTCATAACCAACCATCCTCTTTTACTTATTTAATGGGGAATTTACTCCATTAGTAAATTTCAATCATATTGGACTTATCCTAATTTCAACAAAACAGAATGTACCTTCGTAGTATACTTTGACTACTATAATTATGAAATAGGGTTTTACTGTCAATAAAGTACAATAAAAAGGGATAAACCCCACGTAGAATACGTTAAGGTCTATCCCTAATTATAGTTGTGTTTTATCATAGGCGGCTTTTCTTATTGAAGTAACGGGGCAGTTTAGTTTAGGAAGGATTTCGATTGATTTGTATAGAATTTAAATTGAAAATACTTAAAATTTTTAGAAGATCAAATGTAAAAAGAGGTGTTGATATTTGAAAATAGGAAAAGAATTAATCACTTGGAGTAATTTTCATTGGGTTGGGTTGTTAATTTGGATATTTGTATTTATTTCACTTCTCTGTTTATGGCTTGGAATTAATAAGAGATCTGGATGGTTATTGTTATTAAGTGCTTTAACGGTTTTTCCGATGGCATTTTATTTGTTTGGAGCCGAAAACTGGATAAAATTTGTGATATTAGTTCCAATCGTTGAAGTCATTTTAGCTATTGTTTTTTGGTTCCGCCCAAACAAAAATAAAGGAATTGAATCGTAAACATAACTTTATGGTTGGGTTGCAGCGGCAACTCTTTTTTTATTGAACTACCATGAAAATAAACTTCTGTAACTCAGAGAAAAAGGCAATCCTAAAGAGGACGCAGCTCATTCATTTTTTAAAAAAGGGGAGAGCGCCAGATTCATGGATCTATGGTTTAGAAATTGACTGGATTAAGATGCTTTAGGTTTTTCTAACGTAACGGTGTATCCTAAACTTTCGAGTCGTCTCAGTGAATGCCGAACGATAGATTGTTGTCTCTGCTTATCAAAGTAGTCTTCGCCTAAGTCTACATACATTTCTTTTCGGGTTAAGAGATAATAAGAGATACGTAACATTGCGTGGGCGACCACAATACCAGCACGTTTCTTGCCTTTTCGTGATGCTGTACGCCTATACAGTGCTCCGAGATAGTTTTTGGATCCTCTTACTGAATGAGCTGCTTCCGTTAATGCCGATCTTAAATACTTATTTCCTTTTTTAGTCTTGGCTGATTTTCTTTTCCCCGCACTTTCGTTTTGCCCAGGAACCAAGCCTGCCCAAGAACACATATGAGCTGCAGTGGGGAATTGGTTCTTTACATCAGTCCCAATTTCGGATAGGATTTGCTCAGCCATTCTGGTCGCTATACCAGGAATGGAATCCAATCTTGCTACATCTTCTTGATGAGAGCTTACTCTGTCCGCAACTTCCTGATCCAGCATCTCGATTTGCTCAGTCAGAAAATCTATATGACCTAAAATCGTTTTTAACATGAGGCGTTGATGTGAATTGATATAGCCTTTTAAGGCGAGTTCGAGTTCCTCTTTTTTCTTTTTCATAGTCCGTCGAGCGAAGTTTGCTAGTTTTTCAGGACCATCTTCACCATCGGCAATGGCATCAAGCATATCTCGTGCTGAAACACCTAACACATCTGAAACAACAGATCCCAACTTAATGTTCGCGCCTTCTAACACCTTTTGGATTCGATTATGTTGTCTGGCACGCTCCTCGATAATACTTCGACGATAGCGAACGAGTTCACGCAGTTCACGTTGATTTCGATCAGGGATATAACTAGCTTTAAGTAGTCCATGGCGAAGAAGTTTGGCAATCCATTCTGCATCCTTGACATCTGTCTTGCGCCCCGGAACTGCCTTCATATGTTGGGCATTCACCACTAAAAACTCAATATCCTCAGCTTCCAGTAAATTCACAATAGGCTTCCAATAAACACTCGTGCTCTCCATGGCGACATGGGTACAATTATGTTGTTTAATCCAGTCAACCAACTGTAGTAGAAATACAGTTTTAGTAGAAAACGTTTGAATCTCCTTTCCATCAGGTGTCATAATACAGGCAGTAATATTGTCCTTATGGACATCCATACCGCATGCTCTTTCAATGACTACATCCATTGAAAACATCCTTTCTACGGCGATCATTAATTTAGAGGCTGGTGCAACAACCAGAATAGGATTAATCTACCATGTGTGCTTCCCGTAAGGGAGCGACAGTCAGTGGTGCACCGTGGTCGGTGGAGTCAGACTAACGGATGGGCTCTAACGCACCATAGTTAAGCGACCTTCCTCTCCCAGCCGTAGAATCAGTATTGACGGTTCGTGACCATTTTCATTCTCTGTGGTGAAGCGCTGATTTTTGCGCTTCATGGGTGGCTAACGGGCAGTTATCTGAAAGAAGGAAATAGAAAAATTGCATAGACTTCAAAGTGAGAGGTCAGTGAAAGTAGGTGTCAATGGTTTGAATCGAATCATGGTTATTGGAATTTCAGCAGGTGTAGGGAAGTCAACATTTGCAAGAAGACTGGGGAAAGCCACGAATATAAATGTTTATCATTTAGATGCTTTATACTGGAAGCCTGGCTGGATAGAAGCCACACTAGGGGAGTTTTCAAAAGCACAAAAGGAAATTTTGAATCTGCATCAATGGATTATTGAAGGTAATTATAGTAATACTTTTGAAACCCGAGCAGAAAGTGCTGATACTTTAATTTATTTAGAACTACCCCTCTATCTAAATCAGGAAGACGAATTAATAAGTGCTACATTACCACTTTTATAAGTCAATCTTCTGGTCCTAACAGGGAGAAATAGTTAAAGAAGGGAGCTGTCATTTTGGCAGCTTTTCTAATTGCATTAAATGAACAGTTTAGTTCAACAAGAATTATTGCGACAAGCAGGATTTTATTGGACTTAACCGAACTCTAAAAAGATAAAATCGTATGGGAGAATGGAAAATGACAAATAATGAAGTAATTTTCGAAGCCAAGAGGCTTAAAGAAAGAATTAAGTTAAAATATCCCGATTTTGTTGGCAAAACGGCAACCGAAAGTGATTTAGCAAAATTAGAAAAAGAACTTAAAATAAAATTGCCAGAATGGTATATCGAATTATATACAACCGTCCCTTTAATAAATGCAGAATTCGGAATTCAAGAAGATGAACCTGATGAGGATTATGATGGCGTTTCATATATTATATGGGGTGGTGTGGATGACATATTTGATGAAAGCACTAAATATGAACCTGGAATATCGGTATTAGAAGATGGATTTGTTTTTTTAGCAAGTTGTTCCCACGGAAGCGGTGACCCTATATATGTAAAGCTAAGTTCAAAGCAGCCAAGCGTATTTCGAATATACCACGATGATCATTCTAAAAATCAATTAGCAGAAGATCTTACTTCTTTGTTTAAGAATGCAATAATCTAACCAGTTTTGTACTACCTCTCTTCTTCAACTAAGGGTGCATGAGTTGGTGTTCCAGCTGCAATTTTTGGCAGCTTTCTTCTTGTGCTAACGGTGTAGGTTACTTAAATAAAATTGTTTCTTAAATGAATGGGATTAACTTATTAAAAGGTGTCGGAAATCTGACACCTTTTTTAACTAAAAGGATTTGCGAACTTAATGGAGAATATTGTCTAAATAAGGAATGGAATATTAATAGGAGGGCATTTAATTGTTATTAGACAAACGGAAATACCAATTATTCATTATGATTTTTCTAATAGTTCTATCATTATTTGGATGTAGTGAAAAAGAAGCCAATCAACCGAAGGATAAAGAAAAAAACAATACTATTGAAACGGAAAGCAAAGAAAAGAACGAGATTGAGATTGTAAAATTGGACGGAAAAACAGTAATTAATGTAACTGTATCAAGAGTTGGAGAAAGTTTGTTGGATGTAAAGGAACCACACGATACTTATCACAAATATAACTCAATTGAACTTAAAACATTTGTTAATGCTATCCAACGAGCAGAAAAAGTGAAAGGTATTTTTGATATGAAATCGCCTAATTATCTTATAACAATAACTTTCGAAGATAAAACTTTTTCTAGGTATTTATTATGGCTACATAATGACGGTGGTTCTTTTATGAATGAAAAGGATTTAAATACATTGTATAAACTACCAACAGATTTAATTGTCGATTTTAGCAGATATGTTCAATGAGATAAAAACAATTGACATAAAATTTCTGCCGATTGTATTTATCTTAAGTAAATAATATCTTTGATATCAAAAACTTTTTCGGTTATGCCATGACGTTGTATCTTAAATTGTTAAGAAATGTACTTAAGCAGCAAGAGTTGAAGAAATGAACGCTGAGACGGTCTTTTTTCCGTTATGCTAACGGGGCAGTTTAGTTGAAAAAGGATTGATCAATGTTGAAGAATTATCCACCATTATATAGTAAGGGACAGATTTTAAGAGAGAGATTAAAGAATGAATTAAAAAACAGTCGTAAGAAAATAGACTGGTAAATCTGGTACCAACCGATTAGAAACTATTATTGATATGCAATAAGTCGAGGAGAGTTCTCGACCTATTTATTAATTTATTCAGAAGGGTAATGGAATATTATGTTAATATGTGATATAGGGGGCTACATATGAAATGTATAAAGGGAATTAAATATTATAATTTTTCATTGTTTATTCTAGTATTGGTACTAACAGCTTGTAATCAAAGTCCACCATTTGAATTGTATGAAGGGAAATCTTTAGAAATAGCAGTAATTGGAGAACCACCAAAAGTGAAAGAAGAAAAAGTTAGGTTTGAAGAAATTACTTTCGATGAAATACTAAATAAGGAAATAGGTTCTTATGATGCTGTTTTTATTACGGAAGAAAACCTTATCGAAGCTGCTGAAAGCCAGTATGCAGATGTTTACTTAAATTCAACCATACCATTCTTTTTTATTTCAACTAAAAGTCATATTCCTTTTTCCTTGAAAGATACAAAGTACGATCATACTTGGAATTGGGCTGCTGGTAGTAATTATGCTGTTGGAATGCTTACTTCACAAGAAAACGGTAAATTGAAGAGTTGGGGATATGGTTTATATAACGATGAAAAGAATGATGAAAATATAAAAGATGTTTATTCAAGAATTTTCAAGACAATTGATGGGCTAAATCTTTAAAATGAATAAGGAAATTTATTAAGAGGACTTCCTTAAAAAGGTATTATGGAAAAAGAAACATAAATTTTTGGGGGATTTTTAAAGAAGAATATCACTCTAGCGGTAGTGAGGCAGGTTTAACTGCCTTAGTTCTTCAATCCGAGAAATCTGTGGGCCTTTTTATTGATATTGAGGGATTTTAATCCATATTGACACTTGAATTAGCGTAGAAAATAATTGGATGACAATTGCTATTGTCAATATAGTTATAAATTCTTCAAAGAATAAAAAGTTGTTGTATAATAATGTAAATGAAAAAAGGACTCCTTTTATAAAATAAGAGAGGAGAAGTAAATTATGTTTGAAAAAATCAAGAAATCTTTATTTGAGAGTGGAAATGTTATCCGATTTGAGTTAGAGGATTGGTATAAGTGGTACAAAGAACCTCAGCAGTTTCATAATGCCGTTGTTTCGCACCTAGCAAAAGAGGGGAAGAAAATAGAAACCATCTCAATTGCTGATCAAGTGACCGTTAATAAGATTTCCACTCTGCTTATTGATGAAATAAAATATGAACTGAGTATAGAAAACGCTCATTTTTAGCATCTAAAAATGAATTAGAATGGGAATAGAAGCTTTTGATTTGGGAAGAAGAAATTTGAATTTTAGAAATGCCTTGCCAATCTAAATCTTTTTATTTCAGTAATTATGTTAGTAATTATATATTCGAGCGTATAATTTTACCGATAAAAAGGAATTTAGCCAAAGGAGATTATGGTTATGCTGAAATTTTTTTTTCGGTCTCAAGATTTAGAACTTGCCGGTGAAAAAGCAATACATTATGACAAAATGACTCGTGAACATCGCATTGGTGAGATGCAGGAACAAGCAAACGAGGTAATTAACTATATCAAAGACGGAGATACTGTGCTTGAGATAGCACCAGGAGCAGGCTATCTTTCAATTGAACTATCCAAACTTGGAAATTATAAAATAACAGGAATGGATATAAGTAGCGACCTTGTAGAAATTTGTTCTAAAAATGCAATGCAGGCAGGCGTTCAAATCAATTTCCTACAAGGAAATGTTTCTAATATGCCTTTTCAATCAAATACATTCAATTTTATTATTTGTGTTCTTGCCTTTAAGAATTTCAAAGAGCCAATTAAAGCTTTGGAAGAGATGCATAGAGTATTAAAGCCAGGTGGTATAGTTCTGATTATAGACTTGAACAGAAAAGCTTCATTGAAAGCAACTAAAAAAGTTGCGGAAAATATGGGGTTAAAGGGGATGATGGCATACATTGCTGGAGCTATTCAAAGGAGTTTAGCTTACAGCATAAATGAATCGAAACCTTTATCTCTCAAACGGAATTTAAAGAATTTACAATAAAGGATACAAACATAGGGTTCTCGATATACTTAAAAAAATAGTTTTGATACTATTTTGTGAATGAAAATGAAGATTCGTTGGTTAGTTTGGAGGTGTTATGATGATATGGATTTATATTTTTACACCTATCATTATATTGGCTGGAATAGCCATTTATTTTGATAAAAAGTCTGGGACGACTTCACCAGATGAAAGGACAGCTGATAAGTTAGAGGAATATCCTCCAGAAAATCCTTTCGGACCCAATAATTTTTGACCTTAAAGTAACTGTGCTTTAGTTCAAGGTGAATCACAGTAGGGATCCTTTTTTCTTATTCCATAAAAGAATGCTTAGCATATTGCCAAGCATTCTTTTATTTATCTTATTTGGCTTTAGGGAATACTCTACGGATTGTTTCAGTAAACTCATTAAAGAAACCTGAGATTGGTCTACCATTACGAATATCTGAGGCATATATATTCATGCGATCATAAAAGTCAGGGTTTTCTGATACATAAACGTTATCAATATCTCGATCTGTGGATTTCACTCTTTGTGAAATCTTATGTTCAATACTATAGGTATCCTTATTACGGGAGGTAGACGTGAGCTTTACGGCTACATATGCATTATTTTCTGTAACAATGACATTTGCCGTGTCCACTTCTTTCAGGTCAGCTATTTTTTTAGCTGCATCATCAGCAACTCTCATTCTAGATCTATTTTCGTAATCATTATTGTCCCTGACGTTGGTGATGTTGTTCCTTGTCACATTTTCGTCACGATTTACAAGATCATTTTTATTTACGTTATTTCTGGCACATCCAGTTAAATCAAGGCTAAATATAAGGACTGCAATTAAAATTAGGCTCTTTTTCATGGTGTATTCCCTCCGTGAATTTAGTTAAACAAGATTAAGTTCTCCATTTCCTTAAATGATTATGCAGAAGCAAACTATGAATTGGCTAATAGTAATAAAAAGGTTATAATAGTAACGGGCGATTTTCTTACCCACTAATATTTAAATTATTTTTTCTAATAAAGGAGATTTATATATGTCTGAAGAAAAATTGTCAGATTTAATTAGTCCTGAAGCTGTGATTAATTTTGAAACTGGTGCGATTAAAGCAAGCACTTTGGATTCAATCATCAATCTTTTGCCATTTGAAATGGGCTTTTGCGATGCCAACGATATATTCCGCTGGTATTCAAATAACCCAAACCGCGTGCATGGTCGCCGTAAAGAAGCAATTGGTCGCCCTGTGCTTGAGCTTCACCCAAAAATGGCTCACCACGTTGAAAAATTGTTGAATGATTTCCGTTCAGGAGCACGCGACGAATGGGAATTCTGGTTCCCAAAACGCACAGGTGAAACTGGCCAGATTTACCAAAAGTTCATGGCAGTACGTGATGAAAATGGCAACTACCTTGGCTGTATGGATGTGACCGTTAATATCGACCTTTTCAAAGGAAAAGAAGGCAAAAATACCCCTGAAACTATTGACGAATTTAAAGCTGTTAAGCCTGTAATATAAAAAATATCCTTCTCCTTGGAGAAGCTGCTGAAAAACACATTGAATCCCTAATTCAATGTGTTTTTTTTAATAATAGAGTTTCACGTTTTGCTGGTCCATGTGCTGCCAGAAACATAGGGAAGGAAATTAATAGGGGCTTGCTGAATGATAAGAGTCAGAAAAGTAAACGGAAAAATTCCGTTTATTTTGAAAAATACCCATATTTCCTTAAAAATAAGGGGAGTTTTTCCGCCTATATGATCCAAATCTTTGGATTTGGTATTATTTGGAGCAGTTAGTCGGAATAGTTCCGCTTATATTTGCTACTTAAGCTTCCTTTAAATACTTTAGCCGGAAATTCTCCGTCTATGAATTCTCATACCAACAAGAACATCAACAATAAAAAAGCGTCCATTAGACGCTTTCATTGGAAAGAGGTATTGTAAATGTTTTTTCAGTTAAAGGATTACTTTATATTATGATAGCTTGATTCAAAAGGTTATAGACAAACCTGTTTTTATTTTATAAAAGCTGGTAATATAGGCCAAATTGGGTGTCATACCATAACAGTTTGCCGTGTTTACGTTTTGGGATACGTGTTTGTAAACTCCATTCAGGATACTGTTTAATGATCTGAACTTGATCACCCGTAGCAACAGCAATAAATGATATATAATGATTTTTTGTCATTGGATGGTCGCTTGAAACAAACCATTCGTGATCAATTTCTGTAATTAATAGCTTTTCTTCGTCGGATGCTTTCTTCGCTTCTAATTGTTCTAGCTTTCTCCCGCAGCAAGATAGGCTTATATCTCCAGTTGCTAATACAAAATTATTACAAGACGGACAGACAAAATAATTCGACTTTTTCATATTTCCTCCTACAAATTCATTCGACGATAATTTTCCATCTAAAATATTTTCTATATTTACCCCCAATAGGGTTGATAAGCTTGGCAAAAGCGTTACATCTGGGCAGCCGTATCCACGCTCCCATTTTGAAATCGTCCGATCAGAAATGTTCATTTGATCAGCTAATTGTTTCTGTGTTAGTCCTTTTTCCTTTCGCAAATGATAAATTAGCTCTCCAACTTTACTATTATCCATCAAAGTCTCCTCCTGCTCTATTTTCATCATAGAGGTTTATAGGGTTGGCAACAACAAACGCTCCGTGGAGTTACACTTCATATAGGTATTTTTTGCTGTGTTTTTTAATCTTGCACATAGGAGGGCTATTCTGTTTTAATACACAAAATAATGAAGCTATTCTAGTAAATGAGATCTAGTGGCCGTTTTCCAATGGACCATGGATGGTTTGAAAAACCTCCCCATTCAATTAGTGCAAATGGTTAGTTATATTGGTATTGTAGGTGAAGAAATTGAAAAACCCCTTAAAATTTAGGTTCAATTAAATATGAGATTGGTGTTAGCGGAAATCAATTAGAGGGTGTATGATACGAAAAAAACAACCATCAAACGGATGGTTGTAAAATAGTAGGATGGTTGTTTTTTTAAAGATGACGAGGACTTATCCATTCTCATAACAACTAATTATGTAAATTATTGTTTAATTTGGCTCTACATGAACATGAACATCATATACGCCATATTCATTCGTCATGACTTTTTCAACAAAGGTGGCAATATCATGGGCTTCTTTAATACCAAGCGTAGAATTAACAAGAATAACAACATCTAATACTTCATTATTTCCATAGTTTCTTCCTTTAATTTCTTTTACTCCTTTAACGCCATCCAATTCTTTGATGACATCGTAATAAAGATGGATTTTATCTTCATCGAATCCGTCCGAAAGTTCAAGGGATGCTACTCGAAAGATGTCCCAAGCCGTTTTACATATTAACAGTCCTACAGCAATAGCAGTGACACTATCTAGCCAAGGCATATTTAATTGTGAACCGAAAATACCTATGGCTGCTCCTATACTTACCCAAGCATCCGAAATGTTATCTTTTGCAGCTGCCATTAAAGATTTGCTATGAATCTTCTGAGCTAAGTTCTTGTTGTAACGATATACAAAATACATAACGAACGCTGAAAAAACACCAACATATGCTGCCATAATATTTGGTGACTCTTTCGTTCCTTGAAATATAGAGGTACTCGCTTCCATTAACACTTGTATACCCACCGCTACCATGATAAAGGAAGCGACCATAGAAGCAATCGTTTCGCTCTTCCAATGTCCGTATCGATGGTTTTTATCAGGGGGTCTTTGCGAAATCTTAAGTCCAACGAGTACTGCAATAGAAGCGATGATATCGGTTGTATTATTTAGACCATCTGCTTGCAAAGCATCGGAATCACTTACATATCCAATAACTAGTTTTAAGATTGAAAGACATATATAGGCAATGATACTAATAATAGCTCCACGTTCACCTAATTTAAGATTATTATATTTTTCCTGTTCCATTCCAGTTCCCCCACTCAAAGCTACGAGATAATGATAACAGGTAAAATACGGGTGGGTCTAGAGCAATCTTTTTGCCTTGTTTTATATAAATAAGGGATATACAACTAAGTTGCACAAGGGAAAAAACTTATCCTAGAATACTAAAAGTTAAATCATAGTGGGGATCCTTTTTTCTAATTCCATAAAAAAATGCTTAGCATAGTGCCAAGCATTTTTTTATTTATCTTATTTGGCTTTAGGGAATACTCTACGGATTGTTTGGGATTAGGCTACTTTTTCGTATTATTTTTGTTTTTCAAATTGTAGAATACCTTTGTCAACAGACACCCATCCTTTATACCCCAGATGGATCGTATCTTTAAAGAAATATTTATCGTACTCATGACCGGATAAATCTAAAATAGGAAATCCGTTCTTTTCAATTTGTTTTTTAACCTTCACATAATAATCCGTGCGTCCTTTGGTTGGAAAACCGGTATAATCCGACCAGTAACCATTGACTGGAACGGAAACAAATAAAGGTTTTGCATGGGCATCTTTTAGTACATCGAGGACCAGTTGCAGATCTTGATATTGTCTAGATTTTGCATAACTTGCTCCCTTTTTATACCCTTGAAGTTTATCTAAATTAGGTTGTAACATGGCTTTATAATACAAATCATTCACATAGAACGGATTGGATGTTGTTTTTTTTGCAGCCATTTGGGTGGCAGCGTCTTCAAGCTCAGCCCATGATTTATTCTGTGTGAGGGCTAGTTTGGGATGAAGTTTTTTCAAATGGACATCTAGTAAAGAAAGGATTAAATCTCTTCGTTCCAACAAATGTAAAAAACCATAAGCTAAAGGCTTGATGACTATGGCTTTGGTTTGGTGCCATTTATCATGATATACATTCGCCTCCAAAAGAGAAGAAAGAATCCAATCACTTTTGACTACATTAAAGGCTAAAAGGCGCTTTGAACCTTCTGTCACTAATGGGCGATTCACTTTTGGATTTAACGCAAATTGGTATCCTTGTAAAACAGAAAAGTTGGGTGCAAAGTGGGATTCATCCGAGCCTTTAGGCACAAACCATTGTGGTGATAAGACGAAAACTATCCTTTTGCCTTTTAACTGATCTGCATGAGCTGAAAAGTTTAAAAAGTGAATGAGTGCCTCAGTTCCCCCGGTTCCGACTAAAAACGGCGTGAAGCCCTGTGGATTCACATGAAAATAGTTTGACGGATGAAAAGGGTCTAATCGAGCCAATTCAGAAGAACCATAAATAGGCAAATAGGCAGGATTTTCTAACATCTTTTGTTGAACTAAATAGCCTTGAAACATATTGCTGTCTAATCCTGCTGCATCTCGCTCCACCAACTTATCATTAATCAAAGGCAGTAACCATAGGGCTGGAAAAAACAAAAGCATTGAAAATAAGATGACTGCCACAATCAGGGGTTTAAAGGAGGAGCGGACCATTACCGATTCTCCAATTGACCTATAATTGCATTCGGAGTATTCCATTCTTCTCTGTCAAAATCAGAAATCCCCACTGTGATTTCTAAACGTTCTTCAATTTCAACAAGCAATGAAACCGTTCCGAACGAATCCAATAGACCTTCCTCAAATAAATCGATATTTAAATTTTCTCTTACAATATCTGAATCACAAATCTCTTCTAAAATATCCAACACTGTCTCTTTTACTGACATTATAATTCCTCCTAATATTAAAATAATCGACCGGAAAAGATTAAAAATCCAAAGCAAACGAAGTGGAAGGTGATGACGATCGAGATTGCATGTGTCCATTTATTCTTTTTCCAGAATGAGTATTTTTTGTTTTTTCGTGTAAACCAATCAAAACTGATGATTAATAGAGCATGATATAACCCATACACAATATAGTGAAGTTCCAGACCGTGCCATACCCCCATTAATAAAAAGAGAAGCAGATAACCTAGATAGGAAATGGTGAAACGGTTTTTGATCCACTTTTTCTTTTGCATCAGGAAGGCGAATCGCATGTACACATAATCTCGGAACCAAAATGAAAGTGACATATGCCAACGGTTCCAAAAGTCTTTAATATTTCTGCTCAAAAAAGGAAGATTAAAGTTTTCAGGCGTTTTAACCCCCATAATATAGCTGAAACCGATGGCAAAGTTGCTGTATCCTGCAAAGTCAAAAAATAAATATAAACTGTACAAATACATATAACTAATATCGGATAGCAGCGTATGGTTTTGGATAAAAAGTGTTGAAATTAATTTACTATTGATGAGAAATCCGATAATAAATTTATATAAAAAGCCTAAAAATATCTTATTAATTCCCTTATAAAGAAGCTCATGATACTCTTCTCCGGAAGGTACGGTGTCTATATCCTTTTTAAAACGTTTGTACCGGTCGATTGGACCGGAGGAAATGGTTGGAAAAAACAATAAAAACGAAAGCTGTTCTTTTAAGGTTAAAGATTTTAACGAGCCATCTCGAATATCAATGACCATTTGAATATTTTTAAAGGTTAAATAAGAAATTCCTAAAAAGCCAAACCAGTTATTCAATTCGAAGGCAGGCAAGATTTTTATTAACAATAAAGGGATGATGGATAGAAAAATAGCTAGATAAAAGACCAGTGACGAATTTTGCTTTGATCGATACCGTAAATAAACAGAAACAAGGATGATCTCCCAAATGACATAGGCCATAAGGGAATACGCTTGGTGAAGGTCAGCTCCAAATGCCAGAAAGAGAATGACAACCGTAACGAAAGCATTATACCCACCTAACCTCTTTTGCCTGTATCCCGCTGCGACGACAGGGATAAGCAAGATGCCCACAATCATAAAATAAAGTAAAGTGGCATAGGGCGTCATGCAGTAACCTCTTGTAATACTCGTTTGCGGTCAACCTTGCCGTTATTTGTCATCGGAAGAGCCGGGCGATAAACAAACTTTCTCGGTATCATGTATTGCGGTAAAAGAGTACGCAGTTCTTTTTTTAACTGACTGGTAAGTTGAAATTCCTTTTCGAATTTATGTGAAGCTGGGACGATCACCGCTGTTAAAAATTCGCATTTCCCGTCTTTGTAATTAGGTAAAATCATAACGTTTTGTACTAAATGCAGGGAAGAAAGCTGTGCCTCAATCTCTTCAAGCTCCATTCTGTATCCATTCACTTTCACTTGGAAATCCATTCTTCCTGCGTAAAATAGCAATCCATCTTTTTTATAGCCAAGGTCTCCTGTTTTATAAGCAGGCTGCCCATTGAGGACGAAAAATGATTTACGAGTCAAACCTGGTTGATTCAAATACCCTTTGCTCACATGAGGTCCGGTTATAACAATTTGACCTTTTTCCCCATCTGGTTGTTCATCAAGTGATTCTGACAGAATATAAACTTCGCCATCTTTTTTCGAAATGCCAATTGGCAATGATTCGTACTTTTCAATCAAAGAATCATCCACAGTGATACTTGTTGCTGCTACTGTACATTCAGTAGGACCATACGTATTGAATACAGTGGCATTTGGGAACCTCTTTCTCAATTTTAAAGCCGTTGCACTTGGTAATGCTTCTCCACAAAATAGAAATGTTGTTAATTCAGGGAGTATAGTTGCTGAAAACTGTTCATCCGATAAGCAATAGTCCACAAAGGATGGAGTAGATGTCCAAATATTCGCGGAGGATTTTTCAAGCGATAAAAATAATTCTTTAGGCGCTGCCACATATTCTTTGGGCAGCATCCAAAGGGTTCCTCCTAAGAATAAACTAGGGAACAGATCCATCACTGACAAATCAAACGAAAAAGGTGCTTGGTTTAAAAAGACTTGATGGTTTGCTAAACCGAAGTCATTCATCATCCAGTGAGTAAAACTCATTAAATTGTTGTAAGAAATTTGGACACCTTTTGGATTTCCTGTGCTCCCTGACGTATAGATGATATAAAAGTTTTCATCATTGAGAACATATGACTCGGAAGAAACGGTTTTTCCTTGATTCTTTACGAGTGCATCCCGTAAACGATCTCCATTCAAAGGATGGGATAGATGTTCCAAACCTACTTGAGGCAGATCAATAGGTGACAACATCATTTTAGCTCCAGAATCTTCTATAATTTTTGCAATTCTTTCATCTGGAATAGATGTATCAACCGGAATATATGGATGACCTGATTTAACGCATGCTAAAAAACAAACAAGCATTAATGGTTCCATGTGACCATAAACCACAATAGGAGTAGAATCATCTAGCAAAAGATTGTCTAAAAAATAAGCTAAAGACTCGGACATATGATAAAGCTGCCTATATGTAAGGCTCTCATTTCCGCATGAAAAAACGGTCTTTTCAGGATATAATTCAGACCATTTTTGTAGTTGTGAATAAAAATTCATAGTGTCACCTCTAAAATTCGTTATAAATAAAAGTACCGGAATTTTTAAATCCATAAATGGTTAGTAAGCCTAACAGAATTAATAAATAAAATAACAATCTCATCATCCACCTTGTGGTAGGATGACAGAATAAAGATTTTACATAATGAAAGAATGAATTCATAAATGCCTCCTAACTGGGAAGTAAAGCACTTGATGATTTTACTATAAAATCCTATTTGATTTTGGATTTTAATCAAAATTTAATCCTTGGCTTTTGATAGATTAGTTGAATTTAGAATAAAGGGAGCAGGAAATGTATGAGGAATTTAATATTTTTGAAAAGGAACTAACGAAGTAAAAGGTTTAAACTAAAATAAGCGAGGGGGGTAAAAAATATGAAACAATTGGGGACGCTATACTTTTTCTGTGGAAAAATGGGAGCTGGAAAATCAACTAACTCAAAACAATTGGCGATAGATAAACATGCGGTACTGTTGTCGGAGGATGAATGGCTTTCATCTCTTTATCCCAATCAGATTGCATCATTTGAGGACTATCTAAAATTCTCAGCGCAGCTCAAGCCGTTGGTTAAAAAGCATGTCCAAAACATATTAAGTGTCGGTACAGATGTAGTGATGGATTTTCCAGCTAACACTCAAAAACTTCGAAAGTGGTTTTTGGATATGGCGTCAGAGGTCAATGCAAGCCATCAACTAATTTTCCTTAATCTAAATAACGAGCAATGCTTACGTCAAATTGCACAAAGGCGTAACGAACAACCCGAAAGAGCAGCTTTTGACACGGAAGTGGTGTTTATTCATGTTACTAAATTTTTTGAAGCACCAGATGCATCCGAGGGTTTAAATATTGTAGAGTTTAGCGGAAAAGAATAACAAGGAGTTCAATGATTCGTGTGTATAGAGGACCTTTCGTTCTAGGGGGTGCTCTATATGATATAAAATGAAATGTGAGTGATAGAAGAAATGGCTCAGTACAGTGAACTGAGCCATTTAATTTTAAAAACATATACAAAAATCGGTACAAATTTGGTTACATTTTTTAAACGTTAAAGTAGCTATTAACAAATGTTTAACCTATTTTATCAACTTCTAGAAGTTCAGGCACCGAAAAGTTAGTATTTTATTATTTTCGGCAGCATTTCGGTAAAAATCTCGATAAACATATTTATTAATACGAGGATGGCTGGTATGGAAAGAATGGCAAAGCTTAGGTAGGCAAGTTTCAGCCTTCCTTTTGATTGGTCGAACCATTTTGACATGTACTCAAACACTATGGCAAGAAGGGAGGATCCGATAAAAAACGAGGCCGAAAATAAGGCTATTCCTAACGGTGCTTGTGGTCCAAATAATTCATTGTTTGGATTGGACAGAAACAAAGGAGTTCCATAAACAATTAATAGTAACAAACCAAATAATAACCCTTTAACCAGCCAGCTTTTTCTGGAACGATGAAAAATGAATGTGTAGCAGATACTGTTTGCTAAGGTTACAGCAATACCGAGGAATACGATTAACAGGGTTCCGGACAAATGAAACCCACTTGCCATATGAGGGAAAAAATAAGCAATGAAACCCATTACCAATCTTAAAAGAAGCCCAAAAATTATCCCCGGAAAAAGGGCCGCGATATAACCAATACCATATATCTTGGCTGCTCTTGCCCAACGATTGGAATTGGCTTCCTTTACGGCCTCACTGTTTAACTGTCCATTCATGGCATAATCTCCTTACCTAATTATATTTAAAGACCCCAATATTTAATATATTCAGAGTCTAATGTCCCTATAAGAGAAATTTTTATTAAGCGCAGTCTAAAACAATCATAACCGCTGATACCCGTGGGATAGCATATGAACAATTACAGGAGAACAATAGCAGAAAAGTCTGATGGAGGAAATGGTGATGCGAAATGAAAATATGCCTATCTTTCAAAGGGGGGATTTTATAGGAAGGAAATAGCAGAGCATCCATACTGGTAGTAAATAAAGGTTACCTTTTCGTATACAATTAGAGCCACAAATCCTTCAACTCTACCGTCATATGAAGGAAAGGTGGCTTTTCGTATGTTAAAAGTTCCCTATTTTATTTTTTTTATGAATTTCTTCCGTTCCTGCATCCAATGCAGTCATATAATAGTTGCATTTATGATTTATAAGTTCCATTGTCCTATTCAGTTCTTCCAACTGTGCTTCTACAGCAGCTTTTCGCTCCAAGAACATATCGTATCTTTGCTGCAAGGTTGAATCGCCCTCAGAACACCAGGTTATGAAACCTTTAATTTCTTTAATAGGCATCCCGGTAGATTTTAGACATTGAATAATTTTTAATGCTTCAATATCGGATTCTTTAAATAATCTTGTTCCACTAGGAGTCCGATCAACAAAAGGGATGAGGCCCTCCTTATCGTAGTAACGTAAGGCATATACTGTGAGATTTAATTCTTTTGCAACTTCGCTTATAGAATATGTCAACTTAATTCATCTCCTAATCTTCTTGATATAGACTTCGAGTTAACTCTATGTTTTGACATGATTCTATTATACAGTATGCTAAATTTCAAAGTATACTATTACTTTCTGTTTTGGATGATCTACTGCATTTAAACTTTTTGCTTGACCTAGAGTTAACTAGAGGGTTTATTCTAGTTTTGCAAGAGAAAAAGGGAAGTTATGTATCTATAACAGTACCAGTTCATTCTCTTAAAACATCAAATTATTTTGGAGGTTTTTACAAATGATAACAGCTAAAGCACGAGCTGTCGACGGTCCAGACAAACCGTTTCGGGTTGCTGAAATTAATAGACGTGACCTTGATCTACATGATGTTCTAATTGAAATTAAGTATGCAGGCATATGCCATTCTGACATACATACGGCTCATGGCGAATGGGGACCTGTGAACTATCCACTCGTACCTGGACATGAGATTGCGGGATTTGTCACCGAAGTAGGAGCAGAAGTAACAAAGTATAAGGTTGGTGACCGAGTGGGAGTCGGTTGTATGGTTGACTCCTGTGGTGAATGTGAGAACTGCCGTAAAGGGGAAGAACAGTACTGTCTAAAAGGGAATGTCCCTACCTACGCGGGTGTTGACAAATATGGTGAGCCTACCCAAGGAGGCTATTCAACCCACATCGTCGTAACTGAGGACTTCGTAGTCAGAATTCCTGATAACATCTCGCTTGACGCCGCAGCACCATTACTTTGCGCAGGCATTACGACCTATTCTCCATTAAACCATTGGGGAGCTGGTCCAGGGAAGAGAGTTGCGGTTGTTGGTATGGGCGGTCTGGGTCATATGGCTGTCAAAATTGCTCATGCCATGGGTGCCGAGGTGACCGTTCTATCACAAACATTGAAGAAAAAGGACGATGGCTTAGAATTCGGCGCTGACCATTATTATGCCACAAACGATTCAGAAACGTTTAAGAAACTAGCGGGTTCATTTGACCTCATCATCAATACAGTAAGCGCAAAGATTGATATTAGTGCTTACCTTTCTTTGTTGGCATTAGATGGTACACTTGTCAACGTCGGCGCTCCAGCGGAACCGTTGTCTCTAAACGTATTCTCGCTAATCGGTCATCGCCGTTCATTTGCAGGTTCTATGATTGGCGGCATCCGTGAGACTCAGGAAATGTTAAATTTCTGTGCTGAGCATAATATTGTTCCGAAAATTGAAGTAATTTCTGCTGACCAAATTGACGAAGCTTATAAGCGCGTATTAGCTTCAGATGTGAAGTATCGATTCGTGATCGACACAAGCACCATATAAGTGGTGTAAGCGATAAATCTGAAGATACGATCAAGGATGTCCCGAAGTCTAGCTTTTGGGACATCCTTTTTAATTACTAATCTTAAAGGGTAATCTATTGACCGAACATAATTGAAGATAGGAGTTGTTTATTTGACTGAACGAAATAACTTGTTGATTGTCATCTTAACCATAGGAGTCTTCGGGATCTTAAATACTGAAATGGGGGTTATTGGAATATTACCTGATATTGCTGATCACTTTCATATAAGTGTATCAAAAGCAGGATGGCTGGTAAGTGCCTTTGCCCTTGTTGTCGCCATATCTGGTCCAACGATGCCGTTATTGTTTTCGGGGATCAATCGAAAGAAGGTCATGTTACTTGTCCTAGGTGTTTTCGTTGTGGGAAACATTGTAACCATATTTACATCTAACTTTACCATTCTATTAATTGCTCGTATCATTCCAGCCTTTTTTCATCCTATTTATTGTTCATTGGCATTTACAGTAGCTGCTGCATCAGTAAGGAAAGAGGAAGCTCCAAAAGCTGTTTCTAAAGTATTTGTAGGAGTATCAGCCGGTATGGTAGTCGGCGTGCCCATCGCAAGTTTTATCTCAAGTGCCGTTTCGTTTGAAATGGCAATGGCCTTTTTTGCGATTGTAAATGCCATCGTATTTATTGCAACGGTGATTTTTGTACCATCTATGCCAGTGGAAAAAAGACTTTCCTATGGTACACAATTTTCCGTCTTAAAAAAACCTATTATATGGCTTTCCATCTTGACTGTCATTTTATTAAACTCAGCCATATTTGGAGTTTTTAGTTATCTGGCTGATTATTTGAAAACTGTTACAAATATGCCTTCGAACACCATTAGTTTAATATTATTCGTATATGGAGGAGCCAATATTAGCGGGAATATTTTGGCAGGGAAATTGCTAACTAAAAATGCGCAGAAAGTTGTGGCAATTTTTCCTTTTGTATTAGGAATCGTGTACATTCTATTATTCTTATTTGGACAGGTTACCGTACCTATGGCGTTCATTACGTTAATTTGGGGGATATTAGCTAGAGTAGCGGGTAATATCAACCAATATTGGATTTCAACAGCAGCTCCCGAAGCGCCTGATTTTGCCAACGGCCTATTTTTATCAGCCTGTAACATAGGAACAACCATTGGTGCAGCTGTAGGCGGGTTATTTATATTAGAAATGGGTACAAAATACGTCGTATTAGTTGGGATCCTATCGTTAATCCTAAGTTTGGTAACTATTTTACTACGAAATTATAGGTATAGTCCGGTAAAACAACTCTCCATTTAACTGCTCACTCCATTTTATATAAGATGTCTTGTCCTTAATCTAGTAACTAGCAAAAGATAAATAAGCGGAGATACTCCGGGTAGTTTCAGAATGGAGCTCGTTTCGGGATAAATAAGGGGAGGTTTTCCGGTTATGGAAAGTAAAATCTTCCATTTTCACATTTTTCGAATAAATAGGCGGAATATCTCCGTCTTTTTAAGCTCTTTTTAATAAAAGTTACTTATTAAGCAGAATTTTTCCGTCTATTTAACAGCTTCTATTGACTAACGCTCACACAGGAGCATCCATGATGTTCCAAACCTGTCTCTCAACTGAGCAAAGCGCAAAGCGAAAAAGGTTTCTTCCATGGGCATAAAGATTTCTCCTTCTTCAGAAAGCAAAGTATAAAGCCTCTCCGCCTCTTCTGCACTGGAAACCCGGAGTGTTAGATAAACACTCCGCATAGGCTCAGCGTTAGGGATGTCGGCTCCCCTGAGTACCATGTCCCCAATCTCTAGAGTAGCATGCAGAATGTCGTTTTCCCGACCTTCTGGAATGTTCGTCGGGTCTGGCATTTGTTTGAATGCCATCATCGATGTTATTCTGCCTCCGAGATGCTGTTCATAGAACCGAAAAGCCTGTTTGCAAACCCCACGATAGTTGACGTAGATATCGAGTTTCATTGAATAACCTCTCCTTTTTTATTTTGGTGATTGGTCTTGAAAGATATCCTATAATTCAGTATAAACTTTTAAGATCGGTAATAGGAGCCAGTCTTTATTATTTTTATTTCGACATTATTCCGCATTCTTAGAGGTTTCATAAAATACATAAGAGATAAGAATCATAAAAAGGTTGTTGATTTTAATGACTTTTCCAGTCATTACCGTTGCAAGTGACTATATTAATTTATGTTAAGTAGAGAATTTGTCAAATCTTGACCTTTTTTTTTCTTTAATAAAACTCATATTATTTGTAAAATATATAATAGTCAAAAAAATATTTGTAAGAATAACCGAATGAAATTGGATTTATTCGTGAAGTGGAATGAATAAAAAGTTAAGATTATTAGAATTATAAAGAGGGGATCGAACAAAATGTACAATTATACAATCTATGTAACACATAACGGTAAAGTTTATCAAACCAACGTTATAGCTACCAAAAACCAAACAGAAGAAGAAGTTTATCGTATAGCACAAGAACAAGTTCTTAAACAATGGGAAAATTAAATAAAGGATCCTGGGATTAAAAGGATTTTGAATGGGACTTCCACTTGAAGAATAGATTATGGATAGCTTCCTTTACTTGAAAATCCCGCCGCCAATAGTGCTTTAGAGGGTTTTTTGAAGAATCCTAATTATATATAAATTATAATAAGAGGAGTTGATGGGTTTATGAAGAATATTAGAAACCTTACCATGGAGGAGTTGGAAAGACGTATAACTCATTTTGAGGATCGTCTTGCGGATTTTATTATTACTGAGGAACAAAGAGAGTTAATCAAAGAAAGCTTAATGGAACTAAAGAACGCTAAAGGGCGCAAGGCTTCTTAAATTTTCAAATAAGATACTACATATAAAATTAAGAGCATTATCTGTGGAACCTATATAGATTTTGTACATTTTTCCACCATTCGGAGAGAAAAATGTATAAAGTTCTTATTAAGCTAACGGATGCTAATATTAAATAAAAAGTCGCAGCAGCGACTTTTTTTCCTTTTCTACCAATGGGCAGGTTAGTGAAAGAAGGAATTAACCGATAAATGAGGAGTCTTTTTAGTTCCCGACTTTTTCATTCTGTTATCCCTTCTTTATTCTTCTTTGCTTCCTCCGTATATAAGATGACCATCTGCTCCATAAACTGTTATATCCGCTGGTTTAATCATTTCATCTTTAGAAGTAATATACCAAACCCATAACGCAGCTGTACCTGAACCTCCGCTCATACCAGCCAAGTCGTCCCGAACATAAAATTTATTTGGCTGTATATTGCCTTCACTATTTATAATGATGGTCTTTGCCTTGTCTCTGGCAAATCCGTATAAAATGGAGAAATCCTTTTGGACATTATTTTCAACTCTCCAGGTTATGGGTCCATTCTCCTCCTTTTCCTCTCTGAATTCTTGGAAATCCAATCCTGGAAGCATTTTTACCATTTTAGTATGGTCTTTGCTAATAAGAACTGGCAGGATTCCGAATTCAGATTCAACAAAAGCCACATTTGAATCGGTATCAATTAAAATCACTTTTTTGCAATCCTCATTCTGAGCTTCTACTTTTGTACAGATTGCTTCTTCCAAGGATGTAGTAGGAATATAATTAGAACCAGGACTTGAATCAGGACGGGAAGCTGAAAAATAAAGTACCACAATTAATCCTAAGCAGAGTAAAGCTAATAAAATTTTTTTACTCATCTCCATCGCTCCCATAATTTTATGCTATTTAGATAATTACAATTATAAACCACATGTTTCTTTCTTAGGTGTCATTTAGTAAGAGTTTTAGGACTTTTTAATGAACATGATATAACACATGACATTAATTTTTATAAATGGACAATAAGTATTGTACAATTAAATAAAATGCCATAACTACAGTGAGTATTAATGTCATTATGATTATCTGGAGGAAGTATAATGTCCAATAACGTAAGACCAAGAAAGATCATTTTAGATTTAGCAATTACTTTAGATGGTTTTATTGAAGGGAAAAATGGAGAAGTTGATTGGTGCATTATGGACTCTGAAATGGGGTTTATTAATTTCTTAAATCAAATTGATACAATTTTATATGGAAGAAAAAGTTACGATTTATGGGGACAATATACTCCAGAAAATGAAGATACTGATTCTGATACTGAAAAAGAAATTTGGGAATTAGTACATAGTAAAGAAAAATATGTGTTTTCCAGAACGCAAAAAGGGGCTGATAATAAAGCAATATTCATAAATGACAATATTCTCGAAGAAGTAAATAATTTAAAGAATAAGCCTGGTAAAGACATATGGCTATATGGCGGGGCAAGTCTTATTACATCTTTTATCAACTTAGGGCTTGTTGATGTATTTAGATTATCTGTTCACCCAGTTATTTTGGGAGAAGGAAAACCGTTGTTTATTGATATAAAACAGAGGTTGAATTTAAAAATGGTTAATACAAGAATGTTTTCGTCTGGTGTTGTGCAACTAATTTACGAATCTTAGAATAGTTGGAGTTATTTAATTGTAAGTTACCTAATTAAAAATATTTATGAGTTAAGAAGTCATTCTTCTAACCTAACTAGTCTATCTGTAATTTGGTCATGTTCACGTTCAGCTACCTCATTAGAGATAACATCTTCTTTTATCAATTTTTCAATGGCTTCGTGTTGTGCGTATAACGCATGCCTTTGTAAAATCAATTGTTGTTTTTCTTTCAAATGGGGATACTTCTTAAAAAGCTGTTCCATTTTCTTCTCCATGCTTGATAATTCTTGCTCATATTGAGTTATCAGTTCTTTTGCTGCCATTTCTGAAATGAATAATTTCTTACTAATGGTTTTTATTTCCAATATGGCAATTTCATAGCGGTGTCCACGAGCGATCATTTCTTCATATTCTTTAATTCCCTCATCTTTTTTATTGACCCCCAAGAAGGAGAGAAGCGGTTTTATGGAAAGACCTTGAAATATTAAAGAGATGAGAACCGCACTAAAAGCAATAATTAAGAGGTCTTCCCGTCCTTGAAAATTACGAGGAAGACTTAAAACTAAGGCAATGGAAAGCGAACCTTTTAAACCTCCCCAATTGATCACATGCTTCCAAGCATAAGGAAAATTCTTCGAAAAAAATAAACTAGCGTATACCGCAAGGCTTCTTGCTATCAGCACAATCAATATAGAAAGTAAAATTAAGCCCCATTTGTCATTAAAATTTATCTTGGTTATTTCTAATCCAACCATTAAAAAAACGACTGAGTTGGCTAGCAACGCTGTAACTTCCCAAAAGTTATTGATGTTTAGCTTAGTTGTAGGACTCATACCAATTTTGGCTCCATAATTTCCAAAAATGAGACCAGCAATCACCACAGCAATTACACCTGACCCATGGACAGATTCTGCTAATAAAAATGAACCATAAAATAGTATAATACTGAAAATGATCTCCAAAGGATAATCATCAAATTGTTTGGTTAATTGAGAAAAAACATAGCCTAATGCTCCGCCTATTATGAGTCCTAAAGAGATTACCTTGAAAAACTCCCACAAACCATAGCCTACACCTATTGCTCCAAGGTCCAGGTAGGTAAGTAAATAAAAGGCGGAAATTTTAAAAAGCACAACCGACAATCCATCGTTAAATAGACTTTCGCCTTCAATAACCGTTGCAAGCCTTTTGTTTACCCCGACGCTTTTGAAAATAGATATAACACTTACAGGATCAGTTGCACTCATTAAAGCAGCAAAAACAAACGCTTTTGGAATGGAAAAATCCAACAGCCATATCATGAAAAAACCAATAATCAAAAAGGATAAAAGCGTTCCTCCAAAAGCCAAAGCAAGAATAGGCAATTTATTCTCTTTTAAATGTGAGTAAGGAAGCTTTAGGGAGGCCTCTCCTAATAATGCAGGCAAAAACAGAGTAATAATAACAAAATTAAAAACTTCCCCCTCAGTAATAAAATCCTTTAAATGCTCTAAAACTGGAATGTTAACCAAGCCAATAATCGTTCCAACAACTACTAAGGCAATCGGGTAAGGGCGATTGAATTTTTTAGCGATAGCCGTAACACCAGCTGCAATCATTACTAAAATTAGGCCAATTTCAAAGATGTGATGTAAATCTAATTCATTCAATTTATTCATAACCTCCTTTAATGTTCATTTCTTCTGGGTGAAAATCTATATCTAAATAAGGACTGCCGCCAGTGTGTAATTAGACTGTGTTGAAGGATCCTCACTTGTGTCTAAATAAGGGCTGCTACCAGCATAATTTGCCTGTGATGAACGGTTCTTACTTGTATCTGAATAGAGAATGCCATCAACATAATTATCAGATTTTCTTGATAGTTTATGACCTGGTTCTCCATAAAATTCACCTCCGTTATTATATGGTGTGTGGTTGTGGGGATAAATATCAGGTAATATGGAGGAAATTAGAAAAAATAATATGGAGAAATCGTTGCAGCCGTGGTTGCTGATATTTGTTAAAAGATAAGTAAGTAGTAAATTTTCTTCCTCAACTACCGTACAAGTTAGTTTAATAAATAATGATAAAATAAAGGAAAAAGGAGTAGGATGCTGAAGTGGTTATACTAGGGAATATGTCGCCAAAAGCTATTGTTGAATTTTGGGGAGTTACGGAAGATATTTTTATCAAACACAATATTCTACTTACAAGACAGACTTTAGAATCATTGGTAGATGAGGAACAGCTTAGTTTGCCTCTTCAAGAATTGAATGCTGCTGTTGGAAGTTCAAATGCGACTTGTATAAAAGGTGGCTGACAAATACCGAAAAAGGAGTAGGTTACCCCTTTTATTGTGTTGGTTAAGTTATTTAGGAGTGTGTCTGAATGATAGGTGCTGGTATATGTTTAATTGGTGCTTCAGTGATACTGTTTGCACCTCGGCAATAAAAATTTCCTTTTCAAGTAACGGGGGCAAGAGTTGAAGAGCCAGCTGTCAATTTAGACAGCTTTCTTCTTGTGCTAACGGGCTGGTTACTTGAAGAAGAGGGAATCGTGATCTAGTATAGAAAGAATATGAACTTTGATACAATTGACCATGATGAGGCATCAACAACTTTCTATATGTAGATGATGAAGAAGGATATTTTCTGTTTTAAGCGAATTAGAATTTCAAACAAACCTAAAACGAATACAGGTGTTGAAAAAAATAGGAACATAGGAGGTATGAGATGAAGATCAATAGAATAGATCATGTGAGTATAAACGTAAATGATCTTTCAGAGGCTAAAGCGTTTTTTCTTGATTTAGGACTTGAAGTGCAAGCCGAATGGGAATTGGATGGAGAACAGTTGGACAGAATAGTTGGGCTTAATGATGTTAAAACGGCATGTGTAGGATTGGGGATGCCAGATGGTCAAGCATGGATAGAGCTAGTCAAATTTTATACGCCCTTAGATGAAAAAGATATTCAGAAACCTTTTGCAAATACGATGGGTATCCGACATATTTGCTTTGCTGTTGAAGATATTGAAGCTATTGTTGCAAAATTGAAAAAGAAGGGCACGGAAATCTTTAGTGAGATACAGCAATATGAAGAAAGTTATAAGTTATGCTACGTTCGTGGTCCAGAGGGAATTATTTTAGAATTGGCGGAGAAAATCTGATAAATATTAAGTGGGACTTAAAGGTTTGATGATTCAGCAATGATTGAAGGATAGCATCCAACGGTGTCTAATTCAGCTAATGGGTAGCATTTGCTTTAATAAGAAGTATCGCCTTTTTCTTTTTTCGACAAACGGGCTGTTTGTTTTAACAGATTATTTAAAAACGAAACGCTTGGATAATACAATCCAAGCGATAATTTTCTGCTTTTATAGTGTTATTTGGATGATATATACTACTTTTTAAATAAAACAGGTGAAAAATCTACATCTTCTATCCAAATGCACTCTTCTTTCTCCTTATTATCTTTTATCAATACATCGCCTTTTTGCGTTTCACCATGCCTTCGTACCCATGTGAGATAGGAACTAACGACTTGTGGGTCTACATCTAACTCATTTTCTTTTGGAAATGTGATTCGATTCTGAGTGCCTGTCGTTACATCTATTTCATAAAGAGAGGTGAACATGGTGGGAGCTGGGCCCTCTTTCCACGCTTTGTTTTCCGGTGACCGTGCGACAATCACTTTTGAAGGTGACAGCCACTCCAAATCTAGGTCTACATATCCTTTGGGGGTATATTCAATCTGCTTGGTGGATGCCTCTAAATCAGCAATTTTAGTTATCTTATTTTCAACAAAAAAACGTCCTTCTCCTGAAATAAAAGCTAATTGGTTGGCTAGTGGTGCCCACTTAAACCAGTCACCAAATCCTAACATCCTGCCGATGTCTTTGAACACTTTGCCGTCTGATGATAAGGCACATAAAGGATTACTGTCCATTGACCAAGATGGTGTTGGAGTACCGAGAAAGCTAACCCATTTGCCGTCATGACTCCACTTAAAGCCACCAACATCAACAGCAAATAGCTTTTTTTCATCGATTGGGATTGAATACAATAGCTTCGGTTTGTTCTCATTCAGACTCATATCCTTTGGAATCCGATACAATTTAATAGGCTCCCAGCCAGTGGGAAGGCGATTCGACGTAGCAGACACAATAAACTCTTTCCCATTAGGATACCATTCAAATCCACTAACCCCTAATGACACATTTTCAAATCCAGATGGCCTGCCATCCTTTGTCTTAGTCACATTTAGAACCCATCCAGATAAGTAGGCTAATTCATTTGCAACTGGTGACCACCTAACCAAAGAAGACTCAATGATGGGATACGGTTTAAAGTTCTCTTTTTTCTTAGTATCGTAAATCCAGAGATTTGACTTTTCTCCCTGCTCATCACCGTCAATGTATGCAATAAATCTACTATCATAGGACCACTGGGGTGAATAGACATATTTATCTTTGGTAAGCTGGATTTCTCGATCTCCCTCTTTCATCCATAACTGGTGTTCACGAACAAACGCAGCCTTCAATGGCACTTCTGCTTTCGTCACAGTAATGAACGGGAATATGAAAATTATCATAAGTAATAAGATTTTTATTGGCACGCCATTCCCTCCTACTAAATAGATTTGCCTAGTAAATTCAAGTTGATGTATTATTTTAAATGAATAGTTCTTCAATTCTAATTAATTACAAAGACATTGGTATAAGTGGATTTATAGAATGGGATTTATTATTAAATAATCAAGTAAATTTCCACCAAGAGTAAATAAAAGTTTCGTACTATTAACTGGTGTTGCCTTCATAGTGGTGGGGCGTAGTTATAATTTTATAAAAACGGACTTGTTCAACTAAAAGAAGAGTTTGTAAACACACAGGAGCTGGATTTACCAGTTCCTATTTAATTATTTGGTAAAAAAGTTGAACAGTAAAAAGTGGAACGAAAGTACTCAAAGAGGTGCGGAAATGCTTTTAAACGATTTTATGAATGAGAATTTTACGAATTTAGAACTTACACCACCTTTGTTTTATAGTTGGGATATTGGCATAAGATTTGAATTAGGGGTAGAGTGGAAAAGGGAGTATGATTACCCAAATAATCCTTATATACAGGGATGTTATAAAAGGGTTATTACTTTATTTGAAGCCCTACACTCGCTAACTGATGATATTATTATTGTGATTGATGTAATTGACTTTGATAAAGGTAAAAATATTAAACATAAATTAAAGAACTTTTCCAATTATGTTGAGAGATCATTATTGTATAGGTTACAACATCAAATTTTTCTAGAAGATGATATAGATGGAACATATAAAACACATAGATTTACTTTAAGTTGTAAAACATTTGAATTCAAATACATTCATTTGTTAAAAGCAATTTGTAATCAGGATCTGGGTATAAAACCAAGCATTATCCATAATGTTTACTTTATAAATCAAAACAGTAAAACGATATTTCATGTTTATGATGATAGAGGTTGTGATTTATTAGCTACCTCACCTGAAGCAATAAGAGATATTTATAACAAATACAGTAATTGGATATTAGATTATGATCGGAATAAAATTGATGAGGTATTTAAATAAGGATTTTTCCTTCTTCAACGGGTGCATTACTGGAACAGTGGTAATGCTCTTTCTTATTGAAGTAACTTGCAGGATAGTTCAATGGATGTGAGTTATAATGATAAAAAGGTGCTAGGACAATTGTCGTATCTGCAACTGCATTCAAAACATTAATAAACCACCAGTTAAATAATTGTGAGGTAATTGAACTCAACAAATTTTAAGTATATTCTTCTTCAAATAACGGGTGCTTGAGTTGAACAAGGAGTTGCTGCGGCAGTTCCTTTTCTTATTGTACTAAGGGTCAGTAAATTTTAGTAAGAAAGACACTGCTTTGGATTAGGAAAAAATATACAAAGTTATTCACTTTATTGTTTTTATGTATTATCCTTATACATAGATAATCTATATATACAAAATTACTATGTATTGTAAGGTTAATTTCTTTGGGAAAATGCATTTGCAAATAAAAAGTTTAATGGAGGAATGCTTTGAATGGGTTTTTATTATTTGCTTATCCTCTTCATAGGTGTTGTTCTGCTGGTGGTTGGTACCTTTAAATGGGTTGTTTCTCGGTCAGAAAAAAAAGTTTTATATCTGTTTGTTTTTGGAATTTTAATGATCGCAACTTCGTTATTCCTATTAACTCCTGGTAGTTCCGATTTTATTTATAACCTTATGCATTAGCATTAAATCAATAAGGCGCTGATACAAGAGGATTAATGCCTTTTTTATAGGCTTCATTCAACAATCTGGGAAACATCCCAGAGATTTTTGATATTGTTGTATTATATTTGAAATTAAATTTGTGAAGAGATGTACTTAGACTAATGGGTGCTTAATTTGCCAGTCTCGGTGGCTTTTTCTTATTCCACTAAAGAAGCAGGTTAACTGTAGAAGGGGAAAAAAGCTTATTGTGTGGAATTTTTAATAAGACTTCAAAAACTGATAATGAAGATTTGGTTGTGTATTAAAAAATTTCACATTTGTGTGTAAGGAGGGGAATATATGAGGAAAACAATGCTTGGGTTCTCATTAATGTTATCAGCTTCACTTGGATTAACTCCTATAATCAACGGAATTATGAAATATGTTTTGAGCTATAACGGGTATCATCAGAAATGGCTTATATTTAATTTTATTATACGCTTTCACTTGCAATACTTAATTTTATTGTTGATAGGGATTTGGATAATAGGTTTGTATATCCTACGTAAGGCATATTTTTCAAATGATTGATATGTTATATGCAGCATAGAAGTCATCGCGAAGTGCAAGGTTTTCTTCTTTAACAAATACCTAATAAGTGTATTTGCAACTCCTTTGCTTGTTTTGATAACGGGTGCATATGGTAAAGACTAGCTGCAATTTAAAGGCAGCTTTTTTTTTTGCTTTAAAGCAGTCTAGCGTAACATATTGTTACACTACATTATATTATAGATATTTTATTTGGAAGGATACCCACCTATGGAGATTCTTGTGTGTTATTGAAAGGTTTAGTTATTGGTTTTTCTATTGCTTCTCGTGTAGGACCTTTTGTTGGCATTTTTCCAGGATTGGGACTCTTTCAAGCTAATGAAGGATCAGTGGTCACTTTGGTTTTAGGTGTATTTATTGGTTCAGGAATTTGGTGGAATATACTCTGTTTTGTTGTAGGGCTTTTCAAGGGATCTCTAAAAAAACAAACCTTAATATGGATAAACCGATTATCGGGTCTTATTACTTTTTTATTTGGAATATATTCCTTTTGGGGTTTATTGCACTAACGTTGCAGGTTAGTTGAAGAAACATGTTTTAGCTTCGTTCAACAAACGGGCCAGATTGTTGAAGAAGTGTTACTTAGTTACAATAATGTTTTGATATAAAAAAGGGAGCCAATGTGTCGTACAGCAATGGCTCCTTATTATTCTTATATCATTAGTATTGTACCACTAACATATTTAAAGGGTTTTCTTGTTGGAAATGATGTCTAGATTACAGAAAACTTTAGATATCCATCTTAACGTTCTTGCCTGGGTAGAAAGCCAATTGCGGATCCAATTGATTTTCTTTTGCAGTTCGTACGCTGGGAGTAAGTCTAAAAACAACTGTATGACTCCCTAGAGAGGACCGATATTTCTCAACATGGGATTGTGAAAGGCTTTTATCGTAATAGCCGGGTACGTACTTATCTAGCATGGCTTGCATTGCCGTGGTAGCTTCTTTTAAATCAGTTACTGTTTCTAGTACTCCAAACAGCATCACACTCATGTAAGCAGTATCTGTCTTGGCTGGTATAGGACTTACCATGGTTCCATATTCTTCAGATATTGTGAAACAACAGTTGGGATTAGCATGAATCAAATCTATTTTTCTCCCTTGAGCAGCTCCATGAAAATACAAAGTTTCATTCATCCAGATAAAATTTAAAGGAACAACATAAGGGATCTCCTCATCCGTTAATCCAAGGTAACCTGTCCGTGCTTGGCTTAAAAACTGATTAATACGCTTATCATCTGTACATAGCCTTTTTTCTTGGCGGATCTTATGCATTTTTCATCCCATCTTTCTTTATAAATGATAAAATCATTTTAGTAGATTTCTGTACATGATAAAAGTGGCAGAATTAAAAAGTTTAATAGGGACAGATGGAGGGTTAACAGTGGAACTTACCCCGTTTTTAAATAAGGAGTTGCCAGAATCTTTATACAGCCAGTTGTATCATTGGATTAAGAAGGAAATTGAAGAAGGCAGGCTCTTGCCAGGAATGAAGATGCCATCAATTCGCCAGCTTACGACTCATTTAAAGGTCAGCCGAAATACGGTTGAGGCAGCATATCAGCAGCTACAATCAGAGGGATACCTCGAAAGTGTCCCTAAAAGTGGAATATGGGTAGCTGAGATTGAGAAACCTTCACTACATCCGATTGAGAAGATACATCCTATTAGGTCGGAATGTAAGCCTTCAAGCGAAGTCCTTGTGGATTTTGAATATGGAAATGTAGAGCTTGACAAATTTCCCGTGAAGCAGTGGAAGAAATGTCTGTCAGATGCTGTCGATCAAGAGAACAACTGGTTATTTGAGTATAGTGAAAAACAAGGTAAGTTTGCATTGAGACGAGAGATTTCAAACTATTTACTGCAATCCAGAGGTGTACGCTGTATACCAGAACAGATTGTTATAACATCCGGAACACAAACTGCCATGGCGTTGATCTGTCGTCTTTTAGAACTCCGGGAAAAAACCGTGGCCATGGAAGAACCAGGTTATAGTGGAGTACGAACTGTCTTTGAAGATCAGGGATGCTATATAGAACCCGTGCCTCTTGAAAAGGACGGATTGTCAGTAGAGCATATTCAATCGAGCAGGGCAAAGGCTGTATATTTAACACCTTCTCACCAATTTCCATTTGGTATGGTTCTGTCCATTTCGAAAAGAATACAATTATTAAAATGGGCTTATCAAACTGGGGGATACATTATTGAGGATGATTATGACAGCGAGTTTCGCTACCGGGGACAGCCAATTCCTTCACTGAAATCCCTGGATGAAGAGGAAAAGGTAATTTATTTAGGTACATTTTCTAAATCATTTCTTCCTTCAGTCCGATTAAGTTATATTGTACTTCCACCTTCTCTAATGGTTCAATACTCACAAAAGTTCGCGGATTACAACCAATCTGTCTCTCCTATTATTCAGAGGGCTATGGCCTTATTCATGCAATCCGGAGAATTCGAAAGGCATATTCGAAGAATGCGCAAGCTGTATCAAAGAAAACATCAGGCTTTGCTAAGGAGTATTGAACAAAATATGGGTACTAAAGTAAAAATAGTTGGAGAAAAGTCTGGCTTGCATATCTTATTGAAACTAAACAACGTATCAAACTTCGAGCTGATTGAAAATGGTCTTCAGAAGGGAGTCAAAGTTTATTCCCCGTTAAGATATTGGCTTAATCCAACCCCCGAAGGTAATTCCTATATCATGTTAGGATTTGGCGGATTATCAATTGAGGAAATTGATATAGGAGTCCAATTACTTGCTAGCTGTCTCCCGTGAAGAGGGAGATCGGTGAAGAATAAACATATTCGCTTGATAATTAAATCCAAATAAGATGATAGCAGTACAACTCATTTATATACGTTAAGGGTGAACCGTATCAAAAATAGGACGAGTGGTTTATTCAACAGAACCAGCTAATAATAAGGTGATTGTTATTCAAATATAGGGGCTTTCCTTAAAGATCGCTTCTTTTTTATGACCCCTAGTGAATATACATGTAAAAATAATGTTAAATGGGGGACGTATGGAGATACAAAGGAGGGCAAATTTAAGTGTTGGTTGGATAACTTTGTTTCTAATGGGTACTGACTTATTTGTGGTGTCTCCGTTATTACCGTTCATTTCGGAAGCATATAAGGTTAGTCCAGAGACTACTGGATGGATGGTAACTGTTTTTGCGGTTACATATGCCTTTTCGGCTCCATTCTTTGGCTGGCTTTCAGATAAAAAGGAACGGAGAATAATTATTACGTTTGGTTTATTATTGTTCGCTATTTCTAACGCACTAACTGCTTTTGCTCCTTCATTTTCATGGCTAATTGTTAGCCGTATTTTAGCGGGTTTGTCCGTGGCCTCAATTACTCCGTTGATATACGCAATTATTGGAGATATTGCGCCATCAAATCGAAGAGGGACATGGCTTTCGATTGTTGTTTCAGGACACTTAACGGCTCTTTGGGTAGGAGCGCCATTCGGTACGTTATTAGAGTATTTTCTTGGTTGGCGTTCAGTATTTGTTGTAATGGCTATCATAGGATCCATATTGGCAGTAGTGAATTTCAAAACATGGGAATCTATTCCCAAAAGTGATTTAACAAAAAATCTATTAGAAGGAAATCTGCTACGAATACTTGGTTCCGTAAGTGTTACCACCATTTGGGCAATTTCAATGTATACTCTCTATGTCTATTTGGGTGCAGCTCTTTACTCTGAAAATCGATTTTCTTCATCAGAAATCGCATTAGCTGTTACTTTTTATGGCATCGGTGCCGTTTTAGGAAGTCTTACAAGTGGGAAATTAACAGATAAATTTGGAGAAAGAAAGATTTCGAAGGCTACACTAATTTTCTTGACTCTAGTACTCATTTGTTTAGGGATATTCTTCTCAGCTGGCGATTGGGTTTATTTCTTTCTGTTTATATGGGCTTTAGTTGGGTATGCAGGATTTACATCATACCAAGCGCGATTAACAGTGGAATTTCCAAAAGAACGAGGAATTGTTATGGCATGGAATAATACGGCTCTGTATATTGGTATCACTATTGGTTCAATGATTGGAGGTTATGTCATATCTATTTGGGGATATTCATTACTCCCATATGTTTGTAGTATTGCAGCAATTGCTAGCTTTCTGCTTAGTACCCAAAAGGTAAAAGAATCAAAAAAAGAACCAACTTTTTCAGTAGATACTTGACCTCAGAACGAGATCTGTTTGTTTTTGTATAAGTTGCTTTAATGGAAGATCCCTTTTAGATTTTAAACAATCGTTTTCTAATATCGATATTCAAGAAAAGGGCGCGATTGTTGAATAAGCGACACTTTTCTTCTTCAACTACCATGAAAATAAACTTCTGTAACTCAGAGAAAAAGGCAATCCTAAAGAGGACGCAGCTCATTCATTTTTTAAAAAAGGGGAGAGCGACAGATTCATGGATCTTTGGTTTAGAAATTGACTGGATTAAGATGCTTTAGGTTCTTCTAACGTAACGGTGTATCCTAAACTTTCGAGTCGTCTCAGTGAATGCCGAACGATAGATTGTTGTCTCTGCTTATCAAAGTAGTCTTCGCCTAAGTCTACATACATTTCTTTTCGGGTTAAGAGATAATAAGAGATACGTAACATTGCGTGGGCGACCACAATACCAGCACGTTTCTTGCCTTTTCGTGATGCTGTACGCCTATACAGTGCTCCGAGATAGTTTTTGGATCCTCTTACTGAATGAGCTGCTTCCGTTAATGCCGATCTTAAATACTTATTTCCTTTTTTAGTCTTGGCTGATTTTCTTTTCCCCGCACTTTCGTTTTGCCCAGGAACCAGGCCTGCCCAAGAACACATATGAGCTGCAGTGGGGAATTGGTTCTTTACATCAGTCCCAATTTCGGATAGGATTTGCTCAGCCATTCTGGTCGCTATACCAGGAATGGAATCCAATCTTGCTACATCTTCTTGATGAGAGCTTACTCTGTCCGCAACTTCCTGATCCAGCATCTCGATTTGCTCAGTCAGAAAATCTATATGACCTAAAATCGTTTTTAACATGAGGCGTTGATGTGAATTGATATAGCCTTTTAAGGCGAGTTTGAGTTCCTCTTTTTTCTTTTTCATAGTCCGTCGAGCGAAGTTTGCTAGTTTTTCAGGATCCTCTTCACCATCGGCAATGGCATCAAGCATATCTCGTGCTGAAACACCTAACACATCTGAAACAACAGATCCCAACTTAATGTTCGCGCCTTCTAACACCTTTTGGATTCGATTATGTTGTCTGGCACGCTCCTCGATAATACTTCGACGATAGCGAACGAGTTCACGCAGTTCACGTTGATTTCGATCAGGGATATAACTAGCTTTAAGTAGTCCATGGCGAAGAAGTTTGGCAATCCATTCTGCATCCTTGACATCTGTCTTGCGCCCCGGAACTGCCTTCATATGTTGGGCATTCACCACTAAAAACTCAATATCCTCAGCTTCCAGTAAATTCACAATAGGCTTCCAATAAACACTCGTGCTCTCCATGGCGACATGGGTACAATTATGTTGTTTAATCCAGTCAACCAACTGTAGTAGAAATACAGTTTTAGTAGAAAACGTTTGAATCTCCTTTCCATCAGGTGTCATAATACAGGCAGTAATATTGTCCTTATGGACATCCATACCGCATGCTCTTTCAATGACTACATCCATTGAAAACATCCTTTCTACGGCGATCATTAATTTAGAGGCTGGTGCAACAACCAGAATAGGATTAATCTACCATGTGTGCTTCCCGTAAGGGAGCGACAGTCAGTGGTGCACCGTGGTCGGTGGAGTCAGACTAACGGATGGGCTCTAACGCACCATAGTTAAGCGACCTTCCTCTCCCAGCCGTAGAATCAGTATTGACGGTTCGTGACCATTTTCATTCTCTGTGGTGAAGCGCTGATTTTTGCGCTTCATGGGTGGCTAACGGGGGAGATCGTTAATGAAGATATTAAAGAAAGCGATAAAAAACGTCCGATATAATTTACATTAACTTTACAATTAATATCTTGAAATTATTTTTTGTTTGAATTAACATATAAGCAATTAGTTATATATAAATTTAGATGATAATTAAGAATTTTATTAAAAATACATAAGTTCTATCCTTTAACTATTTTTTGAGATTTAAATAAGTAAATTATTATTTGCTTATATTTATTTATGAGGAGGTTTTGTCTGTGTTGAAATCAATAGTTTATTTAGAGGAATCGGCTAATGTATTGAAATTATTAGGTGATAAAACAAGACTAACCATTGTTGGTATTTTGAAACAACGAGAATGCTGTGTATGTGAATTTCTTGAAGTTTTTAATATGAGCCAACCATCCATCAGTCAGCATCTTCGAAAATTAAAAGATGCAGGGATGGTGAGGGAAGAAAGAAGAGGACAGTGGATATATTATTCACTAAATCAACAGAGTGAGCTTTATGGACTTATTGAAGATATCTTGGAACATGTACCCAATCAGACAGATAAAATCAAAATGATTGATAAAGCCAACCCCACTCTTCGATGTGGATGTTAGCTTTACTATAATAGGGAGTGAGAAAATGAGTAATACAGAAAGGAAACGTCTATCCTTCCTGGATCGATATTTAACGCTTTGGATTTTTCTTGCGATGGCAATAGGAATTGGATTAGGATTTGTCTCTCCGGGATTTGTGGGCAGTATGAACAGCTTACAGGTAGGAACTACATCGATTCCACTTGCTATTGGTTTAATTTTAATGATGTATCCCCCATTGGCGAAAGTTCGTTATGAGGAAATTGGGCGAGTATTTAAAGATGTAAAAGTTTTAGCTTTATCGCTTGTACAAAACTGGATCATTGGACCAATTCTTATGTTTTTGTTAGCCATAATATTTCTTCCTGATAAACCCGAGTATATGGTTGGTCTAATCATGATTGGTTTAGCTCGTTGTATTGCGATGGTCATTGTATGGAATGACCTTGCAAAAGGAGATACGGAGTACGCTGCTGGCTTAGTAGCATTCAATTCTATTTTCCAAATGTTATTCTTCTCCGTGTATGCATATGTGTTTGTAACCATCATCCCTGAATGGATAGGAATCCAAGGGGCAGTTGTAAATATAACAATGATAGAAGTAGCTAAATCAGTTTTCATCTATCTTGGAATACCTTTTATCGCTGGTATGATTACACGTTTTACGTTGGTAAAGGCTAAAGGCAGACAATGGTATGAAAAAGTGTTTATTCCTAAAATCAGTCCTATTACCTTAATTGCTTTACTATTTACGATAATCCTTATGTTCTCATTAAAAGGGGACGCTATTGTAAGTTTGCCATTAGATGTAGTACGTATAGCCATTCCTTTATTAATTTACTTTGTCATTATGTTCTTTGTTTCTTTTTTCATGGGAAGGAAAATTGGAGCGAACTACCCTGTAACAACCACTCTTGCTTTTACTGCTGGAAGTAATAACTTTGAATTAGCGATTGCTGTTGCTGTTGGTGTGTTTGGAATCCATTCCGGTGCAGCTTTTGCGGCCGTTATTGGACCACTTGTGGAAGTGCCTGTAATGATTGCGTTAGTCAACGTAGCATTATGGTTTAAAAGAAAATATTTTAAAGAGCATGCAGCCTAAATTTTATTACGTAAAGGTGGAATTCAACATGGAAAACAAGAAGAAACTTTACTTTTTGTGTACAGGAAATTCTTGCAGAAGCCAAATGGCAGAAGGATGGGCTTTAAAACATTTAGGTGATGATTGGGAAGTTCGCAGTGCTGGTATTGAAGCTCACGGATTAAACCCTAATGCTGTAAAAGCAATGAAAGAAGCGGGAATTGATATTTCAAAACATACCTCTGATATTATCGATCCTGAATATTTAAACAATGCTGATTTAGTCGTAACGCTATGTGGTGATGCTGCTGATAAGTGTCCAATCACACCACCTAAAGTAAAACGAGTTCACTGGGGATTTGATGACCCAGCCAAGGCTCAAGGGACCGATGAAGAGAAGTGGGCATTCTTTCAACGTGTCCGTGACGAAATCGGAGATCGCATTAAGCGGTTTGCTGAAACTGGTGAGTAAGAAAGAATTTGATAGCCAAGGATAAAGACTCTTGGCTTTAATTTTTAATATTCATATAAGTAAATACTTATATTCAAACCCTTTAGGAGGTTAGATTAAATGAGAAAAGTTGAGATTTTTGATCCAGCATTGTGCTGTGCTACAGGTGTATGTGGTCCAAGCGTAGATCCTGAATTAATTAGAGTGGCAACTGCTATCTTTTTAATACAGAAAAAAGGATATAACATCAAACGATATAACCTTGGATTTGAGCCAGCCATTTTTGTTGAGAACAAAGAGGTAAACAAAGTTCTTCATGAAAAGGGTCCTGATTCACTCCCAGTAATCTTAGTTGAAGGCCAAATTGCTAAAATTGGAGCCTATCCAACCAACGATGAATTTGCGGAATGGTTTGGAGTACAAGTGGAGGAACTTAGCGAAAAACCAAAACCACGTCTTACAATTGAATTAAAACCATCGATATAAGAAAGAAGTGAAAATCATGTTTCAATCTTTCAATCCGAAAATGATTGTGAACAGCAAGTTTTTATTTTTGACAGGTAAAGGTGGAGTAGGGAAAACATCGACTGCGTGTGCAACAGCTGTAGCACTAGCTGATGAAGGGAAAAAGGTCTTGCTGGTAAGTACGGACCCTGCCTCAAACTTAGAGGATGTGTTGGAAGTTGGGCTAACGAATACTCCAATGCCAATCCAGAGTGTTCCAAACTTATTTGCTTGTAATCTTGACCCTGAAGAAGCTGCAAAAGCCTATCGAGACAGAATTATTGGGCCTTATCGTGGGAAACTTCCTGACGCAGTAGTGGCTACTATGGAGGAACAGTTATCAGGGGCTTGTACAGTTGAAATTGCAGCATTCGATGAGTTTACAAATTTATTGGCTGACCCTAATGTGGTTAGTGCTTACGAGCATATCATCTTTGATACGGCACCTACGGGTCATACTCTACGGCTTCTTCAGTTGCCAACTGCCTGGAGTGGCTTTTTAGAAGAGAACACACATGGTGCCTCTTGTTTAGGCCCTTTATCTGGGTTGTCAGAAAAGAAGCAAATCTATTCCCTTACAATGGACGCACTTTCAGACTCAACAAAAACAACGCTCATTCTTGTAGCAAGACCTGATGAGTCTTCATTACTTGAGGCAAACCGTGCATCAAAGGAATTAAAAGAAATTGGTATTTCAAATCAAGCTCTCATTATTAACGGATTATTGCAATCTTATTTGCCTGACGATAAAGTTTCATCTGCGTTTTATGAGCGACAGCGTAATGCCTTAAAGCAAATGCCAAACGATTTAAAACAAGTTGTCACTTTTTCGTTGCCGTTTGTTTCGTATTCCTTAACAGGCATTCAAAATTTACGTTTCTTATTTAAACAATACACTATGCCACCTAAAGAACCAGAGATTGAAGGCGAGATTAGATCTCTACCTGGATTAAATAAAGTGATTGAAGACTTCTCCTTAAATAATACTAGAGTGATTTTTACAATGGGGAAGGGGGGGGTTGGAAAGACCACCCTGGCATCTGCAATCGCCGTTGGATTAGTAGAAAAGGGACATATAGTCCATTTAACCACCACAGACCCAGCTGCCCATTTAGAGTATGTTTTTCAAAATAGCAAGCTTAATGATCGATTAACCATAAGCCGAATTAACCCAAAAGAAGAAGTTGAGGCCTACAAAGCAGAGGTCTTATCAAAAGTGACCAATGAACTTGATGAAGAGGCACTTGCCTACATTGAAGAAGACTTAAACTCACCTTGTACGGAGGAGATTGCCGTATTTCGTGCTTTTGCAGAAGTGGTGGCTCGTTCAAAGGATGAAATTGTTGTGATTGATACTGCACCAACTGGGCACACCTTACTACTTTTAGACGCAGCTCAGTCTTATCATAAGGATCTAGCACGTTCAACTGGTGAAATACCTGAGAGCGTAAAAACGCTGCTGCCTCGTTTAAGGAATCCAAAAGAAACAAGCGTCGTCATTGTAACGTTAGCAGAAGCTACGCCAGTTTTAGAAGCAAGTCGATTACAGGAAGATTTAAAACGGGCAGATATAACTCCTAAATGGTGGGTCATTAACCAGAGCCTTTACGCCGCTGAAACTAAAGATCCTGTATTAAGGGGAAGAGCAGAATTTGAAAAAAGTTGGATTAAAAAAGTGACAACTGAATTGGCAGAAAGATGTGCAATTGTTCCTCTAATGAGTGAAGAGAATAAAGGATATGAACAGTTAAAAAATTTTATAAGTGCCTACTAATGTTAAAAAGAAAGTAAGATAAGTAAGAGTAAATTTTTTTTGAAAGGTGATGGACAAATTGAATATCACAGATCATGCACGTGATGTACTAAAGCAACTGCTTCAAGAACACGATGCCAAAAACATTCGTGTTTATTTTGGAGGAATGTCTTGAGGGGCACCAAAAGTTGGACTGGCTTTGGACAAGCCAGATGATAATGATAAAGTAGTAACCATTAATGAAATACAAGTTGCAATTGATCCTGATATTGAACCTTATACTGAAGGACTAACTCTTGATTTTAATCAAGAGGCAAATGGTCTCGTGTTAGTAGGAAATGAAAGCAACTGTTGTTAAAAAACAATAAGAAGGGAAGTTGGTTTCTTAAAAACTAACTTCCCATAACAACCTCCTACAGGACGAGTGCCTAACAACAGTTCAAGCAATCGCAATTTGTATTTACGATAGTTAATTGTTGTTTCGGTTTAAATTTCTTAACTAGCTTTTGAAATAATGCTTCCCTTTGATAATCTTCCAATTTCCAGGCATTTTGTGCTTTTCTTTCAACCTTCTCTTGGCGTAATTTGATCAATTGATATACTTCATACTCATTAAACATGTTGATTCCTCCTATTAATCAAATAATATTGATATATTAATCAAAAAAATTGATTTAAAACTAAAAAAAATTAGCAACAAGTTGGTTTAAAGATACAGCAAAGTTCATGGGACAATAAATGATTAAGTGCATCTTGATTCAGTTCATAATAACTCCAGGTGCCCTTTGTTTCTTTTTTGATAATGTTGGCATCTAATAAAATCTTTAAATGATAAGATAATTTTGATTGAGCCATATCCATCATTGGAGCCAGATCGCACACACACATTGAACCATTCTGAGTTAAAATATTCATGATTTGAAGTCTTTTTTTATCAGCAATAGCTTTAAATTTTAGTTCATATTTTTCGAACACTTCATCTATGGATATATCTTGTAATTGAATTTCTTCTTTCATCTTTATCATCCACCTTATAAATCAAATAAACTTGATACAATCATGATATATTCAAAATTTTCATGTGTCAATCAATTAAATCAAAAAAAGTTGATTTAATTTTATATTTTATTATATTCCAGAGAAGTTAAAATGATACAAATAAAATCAATTTTTTTTGATAAAGGAGTTGTAATTAGAAAAAATTGCTAATATACTGTTATCATAAATCAAAAAAAGTTGATTTACGAATTATAAATCAAAAATATTTGATTTATAAAATATTCATGAGGGAGTTGTTAATAATGAAAATGCATGTTGGAGTGAATGTTACGGATCTCGAGAAATCAATTCAATTTTACAAAAAGGTTTTTAATTCGGATCCAGTAAAGGTAAAAATAGACTATGCAAAATTTTTACTTGATGACCCAGCCCTTAATTTCACTTTAAACTTAAAAGATGAGGTATCTGGAAATCAAGTTGGGCATTTCGGCTTTCAAGTTGAAAATCAAGATGAGGTTCTACAACATAAAGACCGTTTAGAAAAATTAGGGTTCTTCGCTAGAGAAGAGATGGACGTTACATGTTGCTATGCGACTCAAGATAAATTTTGGGTAACCGATCCAGACGGGAACGAGTGGGAGTTCTTTTATACTAAAGATGACGTTGAGACTATGAAAATTGAATCAAGCTGTTGCACAACACAGCCGATAAAAGTAGAAATCAAAACCTCTTCATCTTGTTGCTTTTAAGATTGGAGAGCATGATACTCTCCTTCCCTTTTTTATTCCTCATGACAGAAAGATTGTAAAATATTACACTTAAACTAACGGGTGCTTATATTGAAGATGGGGTTGCTCCGGCAATCCCTTTTGTTTTTGAACTAAAGGAGCAGGACCATTAATAAATTTAGAGGGTCCCATTAATCCAATAGGAGGGCCAACTTTCTTCGCTATAAAGTGAAAGAGTGGCAAACCTAATACATACATTACAAAGAAATGCTCCTACTTTATAATGTTAAATTTACAACTTGTTCAACAAAACTTCCAAATAAATTAATTAAGTAACCTGGAATTGGTAATGCACCTTTTGCTATTGTTCAGATTGTCCTATGTCCTGACAATCCATTTTTTGCTGTTATTTATTCAATTCAACAGTTTCATTTATATTTGTCGATTTAGAACTTTGCCCTGTCATGCGTTTATAGAGAAAGGCAATTTTCTTCGTAAAATTGCCGGTTTCCCAATATTCGGCTGCTTCCGCTTTTACCTTTATCAAGATAACGTTAGGATCATCATAAGAAGTTTGCATAATTTTCTCATATGCTTTGCTCCACAAATCCTTTTTCTTGTCTAAATCCTCAACGATCTCCGCTCTTCCACGAACCGAAACATAGGATTTACCAGCATAAGCCACATTAACATCTTGACCATGTGAAATTTCTTCATATTTATTTGTCTCTTTCTTGGTGAAAAACCATAAGTCACCATCAAACTCTATTTCTTGTGTTTTCATAGGACGAGAAACAAGCCCATCTTCAGTTACTGTAGTCAGCATGGCCGTGTCTACGTCTTTGATTAACTCTCTTAATGTTTCCATTTCTTCTTGTTTCATCAGCTTAGACATTTCCATCACCTCATGAATGTTTACAAAGGTATCCTACCCTTTACACCAACTTTTATTCAGGTATGAAGGATTACAAAACGTACGCAATCAAAATGAATAAATATGTACTACCGTAAAACAAAACAAAAAAGCATATAAAAGAACTGTATAAAAGGATAACCTCGTTTGGGAGAATTATGTGCGGTCAATGGATGAAGGTGGTTCCTCCATCCAACCATGTTTCATTAAAATTGTTCCACCATCTTTTGCAAAATCAAACTGTCTCGCCATGATATTCCCCAAATGTAATAACATGTCATTTCTAAAACTAAATGCTGCTCCCACTGAATTGCTTCCAAGTCCGAATATCGTTAATAAATTCGTGTTATACATCATGAGTTTGTCAGAAAAGGGTGATATGGTCGAAGCTGTAATCACGCCACCCCAAGTAGTAGGTGCAGGTAAGTCACTATCTAATAAAAGTTTACTCATCATGGAAATGATTTCTTTTGCAAGTTCTTTCCCTTTAGTAAAGTATCTTTTTACATCTGGCTCTTTAGCGACTTGTTCAAAAGCAATCATCAATTGCATCCCAGTAATATTAGACTCTAAGGATTGATAAATCAAACCAATCTCAACGGTATTAAGCGCCCTCTTTTTTTTAAATGGATTTAATCCGTTTGTGTAACTGGTATCATCAATGAAATCCACTTCCTTGGGCATGGATACGATAGGAGGACGTGTCAAAACCCCTTTATTCAATAGGTGTTCAGTTGTTACAGAATAAATGTGTTGAGTATCTCTCGTAAACTCCGTATACAAATCACGGATATCGGGTCTATAGGACATCCCGGAGTGCAGGGAATAAAGACCTGTTAAAACTTTGCTCATCATTCGAACATACATAATCGCATAGTTATCATCAAATAATTGTGGTGAATTTTTATTTAAGTCCCCTTCATTAAATGCTACAGGTATAACAGCACCGGCATCCTGGAAAATAGCTTTAATTTTTTCTTTATTTTTGGTTTCGATTGTATAAATATTTTGTAGAATTTCTTTCGTTTCATTCTCATCAGCTTTTTCGATAAGATAATCCAAAACCAAATTCATCATTGCTTTCTCTCGATATGCCTGCCATAAGTTTCCTAACTCTGAGGATGATAAAGGTATGCTATTCATTTTGCTCCTCCAAATAAACATTAATAAGTATATTATCTCTCTAATTCCATTTTGCATTAAAAATATTTGGAAAGATTCTAAAAAAATATAGGTGCATATAAAAACGGGTTCCTTTACCTATCACAAACTTTAAAAATGTAACTTAAAAAGAGTGCCAAATCGTATACGAATTTGGCACTCCTTTCGGTTATTCTTATGTCCCACTGTAAAAAGATTTCGTCCTACTAAAATGGCTTTAAATAATTTCAATAAAATATACCGTATAATAATTTACCAACCCAAAACGTAAGTAAAATCCAAATCAGAATGAATAGTACAGCAACAAACCAGTTTTTTGGTTTACCATTTTTCCTAATTTTTTCAGCCTTTTCTCTGTTTTCTTCAATAATGTAAGCTGGGATTAATTTTAGTGCTAGTGAAATGCCTAACGGAACAATAATTATGTCGTCGAGATAGCCCAATACAGGAATGAAGTCAGGGATCAAATCGATGGGACTAAAAGCATAAGCAACTACACAAATAGCAACCAATTTAGCGTACCAAGGAACTCTATTATCATTGTATGATAAATAAAGGACGAATAAATTTTGTTTTAGTTTTCTCGCGTAGTTTTTTAATTTTGTTAAAGTATTTTCTTGTTCCATCTAACTCCCCCTTGTTAGTAATGATTATAAAGTAAAATAGGAGAGAGTTGAAACAATTATTGGCGCCTGTTCAGCTGTAAAGGTCAATAGAGTTGGGCATACAGGAATTTGCGTTTTTGCACGTTGTAACCCATTTTATAGTGATAATATTTGATGAATGGGGAAAAATAGTATTTTAGAAAGGAGGGATTGCAATGTCTGCGAAAAAGTGGTTAACTGGATCGATCGTTTTGCTTACAATGATTTTGGTTATGGCAACACCAGGCTCACTCAGTGTATTTGCTGAATCCGGGGTAGTAAAAAAGTCGATGGAGTCAACAATCGAGGTCAAGATGAACGATAATTACTTTAATCCGAACGTCATCACTATTCCGAATGGAAAAACGACAACGTTGATATTGAAGAACGAAGGTAAGAAAGAGCACACGTTCACAATTGAAAAGCTCAGAATTGATGCCGAAGTCCAGCCGGGAAAAGAAAAAACCATTACCGTGAAACCGGAGAATCTCGGTACATATGAACTGATATGTCGTTACCATTTCCAGGAAGGAATGGTTGGAAAAGTAGTAGTCAAATAACACGCAGGGCCATACAGGCCTTGCTTTTTTAATGAACTCAGAAAGAACAGGGGGATATCTCCAATTACATATGGTTAATTCTACCAAAGTAAACTTTCTAACTTACTAAAATATCATATGGACGATATTAAGGAATTTAAAGTATGATGAAAGAATGAGAAAATTTTTAATAGTTTAGCTCATTTAAGAATCTAACAATATGACCCATGATTATTAGCAAAGTAGGAGGTTTTATGAGATTTCGAACAAAGCTTTATACGAGCATAGGATCATTACTTTTGTTCATTACGATTATCGTTGTGATATTAATGAACATGCTGGAACAATCGACTGTAAAAATGAACGTTGTGATTAATGATTTAAATGAGAGAATCGAAATTGCTTCCACGATAAAAGAAGAGACTTCAACGATAACAAAGGAATTACATACCATGTTGAAAGAGCGTGGAGAGGCAATCCCTTCAGACTCATTGAATGAATGGGAAAATTCAAATTCAAATTTACAAATGGCGATGGCTTCACTCGAGAAAAAGGACACCCAAGAAAAATCTCAAGAACTTATTAGTAAATTAAAACTATTACATGAATCATACCGAAATATGGGTCAGCAAGCGCTGTCGGAAAGGAAAATCAATCCTAACATTGAACTTACGGCACCCTTTTGGACTGAATCTGAACTATTAAGGCAAAGAATGATTCAAATGACAGAACTGCTATATGGCTTACAAGAACAAGGCATGAAGAATGAACTGTTACGTTCAAAAGATACCTATAATTGGGCAGTTGAAAATATATATATTTACCTTGTAATCGGCTTAATCCTCGGTATAGGTTTTGCCATATGGATCATAAAAAGCACCAGCAACAATCTTAACAAGGTAACAGACGTGATGAAACAGGCAACGGCCAGTGATTTTGATTCATTACCGCGTATTGAGATTACCACAAAAGGGGAACTGAGTGAAATCGCCGTGGCCTTTAATAAAATGGCTAATGCACTTGAGAAACATAGTAGAAACGACAAACAATTAAAAGAAGAAGCAGAAGAGTTGAGCTGGCTGAATACAAAAATTGCTGAAATTGCCACCTTGTATCCAGAGGTGGAAAATGTGGAAATGCTGGCCAGTATGCTAATCACAAAGCTTGCACCTATGGTAAGAGCGAGCCACGGCATCTTTTATTTAAAGGAAATAGAAAAAGGCAATCAGTATTTAACAAGAATTTCTTCCTTTGCCTCTAACGCTTTCGAGCAAGAACGAAAGCAATTTCGTTTGGGGGAGGGATTGATTGGGCAATGTGCACTTTCAAAGCGGCCCATTCATTTAAATCAAGTTCCCGACGATTACCTAAAAATCGGTTCAGGTCTGGGAGAAGCTTCTCCTAAGGCGATTATGATTTTACCCGTATTATTTGAAGACCAAGTACTTGCGGTAATTGAAATGGCCTCTTTTGAGAAGTTAACCCCATTACAAATAAAGCTGCTTGATGAAGTGAATAACAATTTAGGGATTAAGATTAATAGTATTATCAACCACATGAAGGTAGAAAAACTATTGCAAGAATCACAAGCCCTGACAGAAGAATTGCAAGCCCAATCAGAGGAACTCCAAATGCAGCAAGAGGAGTTAAGGTCGACAAATGAAAAACTAGAGGAACAGTATGAAGCGTCAAAACAAAGGAACTTTGAAATACAGGAGGTTAGTGCGGCGCTTGAAGAAAAAGCACAGCAGCTCGAGCTTAGTTCTCGATATAAATCTGAGTTTCTAGCAAATATGTCCCATGAACTTAGAACGCCACTGAATAGTTTGCTTATACTGGCACAGATTCTCTCTGAAAACGGGGAAGGGAATCTGACACTAAAGCAACTAGAATACCTGAAAACCATTTACACTTCGGGTAATGATTTATTGAACTTAATAAATGATATATTAGATTTGGCAAAAGTAGAGTCTGGAAAACTAGATGTAATTTCCGAAGAAGTCAAACTAAATGAGGTAAGTGATTTTATTTATCACCAATTCGCACCGATTGCCAATCAGCAGAAGGTTCATTTTACAATCGAAAGGGAAAGTGAATTGTCAACAACTTTCTTTACCGATGAACAACGATTACAGCAAATTTTAAAAAATCTCCTTTCCAATGCGTTTAAATTCACAGAAAGTGGCAGTGTCACCTTACAAATCCGCCAGATTATGAAAAACGTGGGGGAAAAACATCCGGCCGAACAGATGCTTGCTTTTTCCGTCATTGATACTGGTATTGGCATCGAAAATGAAAAACAAGAGACCATTTTTGATGCGTTCAGGCAAGCAGATGGTACGACAAGCCGGCAATATGGCGGCACGGGATTAGGCCTATCCATTTGTCGGGAAATGGCTCATTTATTAGGCGGGTTTATAGAAGTATCAAGTGAAATCGGAAAGGGAAGTACATTTACATTATATTTGCCATACGGTCAAATGAATAACAAAATCGAGCCACTTTCTATGGCTCGAACAGAAGCAGCGGTCAGTTTGGAAGAGAACTATTTAGTGAACACGAATGTTCCGGTTTTAAGGGATGAGCCAAAGATCAAACAAGGGAAATCGATCCTGAGAAATAAGAAAGTACTTATCGTTGATGATGATATCCGTAATGTATATGCCTTAACGATTGCGCTTGAAAATCATGAAATGGACATCCTAGTGGCAGAAAATGGCAGGGAAGCGTTGGAGGTTTTAAATGTTCATCCTGAAACGGACCTGATTTTAATGGATATTATGATGCCAGAGATGGATGGGTTTGAGGCGATCCAACATATTCGTAAGATACGTATCTTTGAAACTATACCAATCATCGCCCTAACAGCAAAGGCGATGAAACACAGCAGAGAAGAATGCCTGGAGGCAGGAGCATCCGATTATATTAGCAAGCCAATTAACTTGGAACAGCTGTTCTCGTTGATGCAAGTTTGGTTGTTTACGAAGGAGGGATAGAAAATCGCACCGTTAAAATCGTATGAGTCTTGTCATCTAGTACAGGATGAAGAAATCGAGAGGATTGAAATCGATTTATTACTGGAGGCTATGTTTCGATATTATGGCTATGATTTTAGAAACTATGCCTTTCCTTTTATCCAAAGGAGGATTAACCATCGCGTTCAGATAGAGAGGCTTTCAAGTATATCTGCCCTGCAGGAAAAAATCCTTCGTGACCCTGGTGTGATGGCAAGGTTACTTTCCGACTTTTCCATCAATGTTACCGAGATGTTCCGCGATCCACCTTTTTTTAAGAGTATCCGGACAAAAGTGATCCCTTTACTAAAAGATAACCCTTCGATTAAGATTTGGCATGTTGGATGTTCTTCAGGTGAAGAAGTGTATTCAATGGCAATCCTCCTTCAAGAAGAAGGGATTTATGATAAAACTAGAATCTATGCAACCGATATTAATAAGAATATTCTTGAAAAAGCAAAACAGGGCACTTTTCCTTTAGAAGGGATGAAGCTCTATACCAAAAACTATATGGAAGCAGGAGGAAAACAGGCCTTTTCTGAATATTATAAAGCCGTGGATGATAAGGTTTGTTTCCACCCATTTCTTCAGAAAAATATCGTTTTTGCCCAGCATAATGTGGTCTCAGACCATTCTTTTAACGAGTTTGATATGATTATATGCCGAAATGTTCTTATCTATTTTAATAAGAACCTTCAAAATGATGTTCATCAATTAATATACGAAAGCCTAAGCAGCTCAGGTTTTCTTGGCTTAGGAAAAAGAGAGGGGGTTAAATTTACACGTTATGAAGACTGTTACGGAGAATTTGATGGACCCGAAAGGCTTTATCGAAAAGTTAAATAATACACAAGTTCAAAAGGTGAATATATTAATGGTGGATGATCATCCAGAAAATCTGTTGGCCTTAGCAGCTGTGCTCACTTCACCAAATTATAATCTTATTAGTGCCCATTCAGGAAAAGAAGCGTTAAAATGCATGCTTCAACATGATTTTGCCGTGATATTACTAGACGTTCAAATGCCGGGACTGAATGGCTTTGATACGGCCAAGCTGATAAAGGCAAGAGAAAAAACAAAAAATATCCCGATTATTTTTATTACAGCGATTAGTCAAGAAATGGAACATGTTCATCAAGGATACTCCGTAGGGGCGATAGATTATATTTTTAAGCCCTTTCAACCGGAAACCTTGAAAAAGAAGATTGAACAGTTTGTAAAAATCCATCAAAATCATCAAGAAAATATCATTCAAACCGATCTAGACCGTTTGCTTGAGCTGAATAAAATCAACAAAAGGCTGGATCAAACCACCCTAAATTTACGGCGGACCGAGGCATTATCAAGAGCCATCAGTGAAACGATTACCGATACGATTGTGACGTTTAATACGCAAGGTTCGATTCTTTCCGTGAATCAGGCCGCCAAGTGCATGTTTGGCTACCAGGAAAAGGAATTAATCGAAAAACACGTACTGAAGCTTTTCCCAAAATGGGAGGATGAAATGGTGGATGGCTCCTCCTCATTCCTTTCTACCATGAGACAATCGGTAGGAAAAATTATTGAAGTAGTTGCTTGTCATAAGAATAAAAGCTGCTTCTATGCGGATCTGTTAATTGCATCAACCACCATTGAAGAGGAACAAATCTTTGTTTGTACCATACGTGATGTATCAGAAAGAAAGCATATGGAAGAAATAAAAAAACAAAGATTTCATAATTTGGAACATATCGTCAAAGAGCGGACGCTTGAGCTGATTAAGGCAAATGAGAAACTGCAAATAGAAGTGGAAGAACGAAAAAAAATTGCTGAACATCTGTTCCACACTCAAGAGAGGTTTCGAAAAATCTTTGACTCCAGTCCTTGCTTAATGGCGATTTTATCACAAAAAGATTTATCTTTTATCGAAGTCAATGCCAACTGGACAAAATATATAGGTTTTAGCAGTGATGAATTGATTCATCAAAAAATAAATAGTAAGAATTTTATTGAGGAAGCAACGGAGACGTTTATTGATCTAAATAAAAAGGTTCGAAATAAGAAAATCAAATATGGGACGAAAAACAAGGAAATCCGATCAGGTTTATTATCTACTGAGTTGATTGATATCCATTCTGAACCATGTATGCTGGTTGTTTTAACCGATATTACGGACAGGGTACACCTCGAGAATGAAATGTATCGACTGGACCGCTTAAATTTAATCGGCGAGATGGCAGCTGGTATTGCCCATGAGATCAGAAACCCGATGACAACCGTTCAAGGATTTTTACAATTATCGAGGAATAATGTAGATAATTTATCTCCGGCTATCATCGATTTAATGCTTGAGGAATTGAAAAGGGCCAACTCTATTATCACCGAATTTTTGAATCTAGCTAAAAATAAAATTAGTGTCAAAAAGCAGCAAAACATGAACGCCATTATTGAAGCTTTATCTCCTTTGATACAAGCGGAAGCATTTCGTTCAAATAAACAGCTGGAGCTTGAATTAGGAGAATGTCCTGACATCTACCTTGACGAAAAAGAAATTCGCCAACTCATCTTGAATATGGCCTTAAATGGGTTGGATGCAATGACTTCTAATGGAAATTTGACGATTAAAACTTATAAGGATAAGGAGGCAGTGGTCCTCCAAATAAAAGATGAAGGCCAGGGAATCAGCCCAGAAGTATTAACAAAAATAGGGACCCCTTTCTTTACCACCAAGGAAACAGGAACAGGTTTGGGGTTAGCCATCTGTTACAGTGTAGCCAAACGGCATGATGCTCAAATTGACATTGAAACGAGTGAGAAAGGGACGACCTTCTCAGCTCGATTTCAGCTCATTCCCAGCCTAATCAACGCGTAGGTTCATTCTTTAACACAGAAGAGAGGGGAAAGGATGCCGTGTGGAAGAAAAAGAAAATTAGTTTGGTTATTGGTATTGTTATTTCTGTCGTAGTACTAGGTTTTATTTCCGTAACCTTTGCTGTTAAAAAGCCGACTGTGGTCGTTGTGTTAAAAAAAGATGACTCTCAATATTGGGAAATCATGAAAGCTGGAATGGAAAAAGGGTTTAAAGACTTTGGCATCGATGGAAAGGTGATTGTTCCTAATGATTCAACCACGAAAAAACAGGCAGAATTATTAATAAAGGCGTACAAAGAAAAGCCAGATGTGATCATTGCGGCTCCGATCAATTCATCAGTAAGCCCAACATTAGAAACATTTACGGATGTTCCTATTTTACTGGTAGATACCGATCTTCCCATTAAGAACAAAACAGCGTATATCGGAACCAATAATCTGGATTTAGGTAAAAAAGCAGGAGCCTTTTTAGCCTCACAGCTACAACCAGGGAATAAGATAGCTATTATCGGAGGAGATTTGTCTTTCCCTGTTTTTAAGGAGCGGATTGATGGTGCTACCAATTCTTTAAGAAATGCAGGAATCAACATCGCCTCGATCAAATCAGGGATATCGGATGACCCCCAAACGATTCGACATTTGATTATCCAGCTTATGCGTGACCAGCCTGATATTAAGGGTATCGTGACCACACATGACACGATCGCGATATCGGTCATCAAGGAATTAGAGAAACAAGGATTGTTTATTCCTGTGATTGGGCCAGATGGTCTTACCGATATGGTTAAGTTCATTGCAGATGGAACCGTTCCTGGTACTATGGCTCAAAATCCTTATGATATGGGATATTTAAGCGTGGAAACCGCCATGAAAGTGGCAAATGGACAAAATGTCGATAAATTCGTGGACAGTGGTGTAGATATTATCATCAAAGAGAATGCCCACGATAGATTAGATTTTTATGAGAAAATTGTGAAGTAAAAAATAGTGGATACCATTGATTGGTTAAAGGGCATCTTTGAGTCTACCCTTTTTTGTTTCCCCCTTTTTCATTTTTTCACCTTCAATAATGCGGCGTAGCTTGCCGCCTTTTTGGGTGAAGCAGTAAGGGATTTCTCATAACCTTTCTGGAAGCTTTTTTCGTACGCCCTCACAAACTTCTGACCGAGTATCCGCCGGGCTACCTGTAACGCATCCATTTCTGGATGGGCATGAAGGTAGGTGTAGAATTTATCCCTAGAGGAAAAAGAGAGGTACACCTGCCGGAGAAGTCCTATTTTTATGAGGGGGCGAGCTATCTTATCCTTATTGTTAGAGCTCAGCTGAGAGCGAGGAATCTGCTGCCAAGCACGGGAGATTCTGAAATTATGCCGGTCTTCAAGCCCCGATCGGATTCCTTCATAATAGCCTTCCTCCGTTCCAATCTGGACGGGGTCCGGCGGCGGTTGGTCGTCTGTCTGAAAACCGCCGACGAAAAGAATACAAATAAATAGGAAAAAGGCCGTAAGTTTCTGTGCCACAGCTTTTTCACCCTTTCTGTTTATTTCGTCCCCTTTAGTCTAACCAGTCATTTCCTTCAAATGTATTAGGGAAGGGGAAAATCTGATGGATAAGGTAAATGGCACAATCATATTATTGTGAAAAAAGGATGCGTTATGGTGTTAAAAAATAAATTTTGGGTGGTGTCAGGCACCATGGTACCTGACACTACCCAGCTATTTCTTACGGTTTGTATCTCCCGATTTGCCTTCGGGGATGACGCGGTCGATGTCTAGGTACGGTTTGCCGACAACGGCGTCGTGGGATAGGATATTAACGCTGTCTTTCTTGTTTTCCTGCATCAAGTAGAGCCTCCAATTCATTCATTAACAAAATGGTACATAAGGTATTTTCCGCAATATCTTCAAAATCTTTCAGTGTAGTCACACGAATCCTCAAATTTTTCTTACCTGATCAAGTCTCAATTGTCATCTGAACTGCAAAAAATGCAAATGAACAAACTCGGGTACTCTCCCAAATTTTGAACTAGGATAAATGGGGATGTGCTAGGTCATATCGATAATCATGCTTTTTTAGAAGATAGATTGAGGAGCCTAATATATGGTGGTTTTTGAAATTCAGATTGAATTATTTCTTATGAAATGTCATTATTAAATTAATGTACTCATTTTAACAATTAATAAATGTTTTAATTAAGCGATTAAAGGAGTTGATTTTGAATGGGAAAAGTTACACCATTCCTAATGTTTCAAGATGGAAAAGCAGAAGAAGCGATGAATTATTACATATCTATTATTGACGATTCAGAAATTACAAGTATTGCTCGTTATGGGGCGAATGAGTCTGGTGATGAAGGAACTGTAATGCAGGCTACTTTTTCCGTAAAAGGTCAAGAATTTATGTGCATTGACAGTAACGTGAAGCATCAGTTTTCCTTTACTCCTTCATTCTCAATTTTTGTTACTTGTGATACTGAAGAAGAAATTAACAACCTATATCTGAAACTTAGCGAGGGTGGACAAGCACTTATGCCAATTGGTAATTATGGCTTTAGTCAGAGGTTTGGTTGGCTAAATGATCGGTTTGGAGTATCGTGGCAACTAACTCTTCCTTTGTAATTAGAATTATAATAAAAGCAAATATGACCGAAATTGCAAAAAACGCCTTCAAATAATCAATTTGAAGGCGTTTTTTGACGTAGATCAATAGTTGGTCAAAGAATGCACCATTCGTCCAGAGTAAGCACCCGTGCTGATAAATAGACGGAGGAATTCCGCTTAATTAGCCATTCTTATTAAAAATAGCTTCAATAGACGGAAAGATTCCGCCTATTGAATCAAAAAATACAAAAAGGGGAGATTTTGCTTTCCATAAGCGGAAAACCTTCCCTTATTTATCCCGAAACAAGCTACATTTTGCATTTAAACGGAAAAGCTCCGCTTATTTTACTATTGCTAGTTCCTCGATTAAGGACCCAGCTAGAGAATTTGATGAGGACCTCCTACAAACAGTGCTGAAAGAGAGTATTTTATCATTAAGGAAGTAAAACCTTGAAAAAATGCTATCATATATCTTAAACTTGTACAATGGACGAATGTTATTGGGTCATTCCCCCAATGAAGTACACATTACTAAACCGAGAGTCTGATCCTAATTTAATAAAAAAAGGAGTCGTTAACATGTCGCTTAAAGTAATTTCGCCGAAAGCTCTTGATGAGAAACTTCAAAAGAATGAACCGATCTTCCTCCTCGATGTACGTGCTGAAGAAAAATACAACGATTATCATATTGTCAATCCGAATATCAAGAATCAGAATATCCCTAAGAATATTATCCTTGACCTTGAGGAGAATGGAGAGGAAGGGCTGCAATCTTTGCCCAAAAACAGTGAGATTGTCATAACATGTACAACCGGAAATTCCGCCAGGAAATGTGCAGAAATTTTATCCAAAAAAGAATACCAAGTTACATTACTTGATGGTGGGGTTACCGCTTGGAAACAGTATTTAGACACAAAGCACCAAGACTGATAGAAGGAACAAGAAAGATCGGTTCAGGCGATCAACGTGCTAACGCTTTTGCGCACTGAAGGTCTTTCCTCGTTTTCCCATACCTAACAAAACGGGTATTCTTCCTACCTATGAAATTCATGATCTGAATGACCCCTATACCATATTAAATTTGAATCAAAGTTAATGGATTACATCAAATAGCCATCATGTGACTGATCACATGACGGCCTTTTTTATTATTTGTGGGTAGAACTGTTGGGGCTTTCTATTTGTTCGGCAGAGGACTCCTCGGTTTCATCACTTGCTTCTTCGGTTATATCCATTTTTTTGTTTTCCGTTTGAAAAATATCTTTAGATACGGTGTTAAGCATATTAACAAAGCGATTAAACCCAAATCCTACAAAAAACGCAATGCTAATCGGTGCATAAGGAGTATCTTGATAATCCGTAAATTGTACTAAAAGGATACCGCTATGAATAATAGTAACCGCTACGACTGCCGTACCAGTAGCAAATATCGGATAGAAAATATACATAATCCATTTTCGATAATCGCGTAATTCGTCTTCCATATAGTGAGTACAGAACATATATAGATGCCTCAGGGAACCGCCAATGGCTCCAGCGAAAAAATAGTATAAAAAGATTTTAATATCGGAAATGAATGGAAAATATTTTTCTAGTGTACCAGTACCCAACATACCGACCGCAAGGAAACTGCCAAAAAACAGAAGGGAAAGGTATGTCAAAATGACCGCTTTTAACCATTTCTTCATTCATGACACCTCCGCTTGCTGCCATCCTATGCGGCTAAGCTTAAAGTGTCACTGTCTAACATCAGGATGAGTATAAAAAGCAATGCCGTGACCGAAATCGTATTAACTTTAGACAAGGAAGAGCCAAAAATGCAAAATCGTGTCCGAAGTCATGTCAACTTCGGACAAGGGAGGCTCAGAAAAGCAAGTGCGTGTCCGAAGTCATGTCAACTTCGGACAAGGAAGGCTTAGAAAAGCAAGTGCGTGTCCGAAGTCATGTCAACTTCGGACAAGGAAGTCTCAGAAAAGCAAGTGCGTGTCCGAAGTCATGTCAACTTCGGACAGGGAAGGCTCAGAAAAGCAAGTGCGTGTCCGAAGTCATGTCAACTTCGGACAAGGAAGGCCCAGAAAAGCAAGTGCGTGTCCGAAGTCATGTCAACTTCGGACAAGGAAGGCCCAGAAAAGCAAGTGCGTGTCCGAAGTCATGTCAACTTCGGACAAGGAAGGTCCAGAAAAGCAAGTGCGCGTCCGAAGTCATTTCAACTTCGACAAGGAAAGCTCAGAAAAGCAAGGGTGTGTCCGAAGTCGTGTAAAATAAACCAAGGTAAAATTAGAATTAATTAATTCTAGTAGAAAGATGCTCCCTGTTTTACTCAACGATAAAAATATTATGTTAACTTTTTACTCTTTCATTAATCAGCAGAAGCATGGAGATTTATAAGTTTGTGAAAATATGCCTGAAATTAACGGATAGCTAGTGAACTACTGGGATAAGAAAACCGCCTCGTTAAAGAAGCGGCTTATTGAACTATCGTATCCGTCGTAATCTGCTTTAGGAGTAAAGGTCATCTAACTGTCTGGTAAACGAGGCCTATGGCTCCAGAATCAAATGTCTTGTTTTCGATCAGTTTAAGATTGATCTTCTCCTTGAGACCTTGGAATAACGGCAACCCGCTGCCAATCAGGACGGGAGAAACCGTAATTTTATACTCATCTATTAAATCAAGCTGCATAAGGTAGTGTGCTAACCTAGGACTGCCGAGGATGACCATATCCATGCCTTGCTGCTGTTTGAGGTTCTTGATCTCTTCCTCAACCTCTTCTTTCACTAGTCTGGAATTGTTCCATTCGACTTTCTCCAACGTCGTAGAAAAAACGATTTTGGGTGTCTTTTCGATCCACTCGGCATGATTAAGTTCATGCTGCGAAGCTGAGGGGTCAGAAGGCACAGATGTCCAGTAACTGTGCATCATCTGATAAGTCTCACGTCCCCATATGACAGTGTCGGCAGTACTCAGAATTTCTTTTGCGTGTTTCTCCAAGTCAGCATCGTATGAAACCCAGCCAATGTCCATTTCGCCGTTCGGACCTTCTACAAAACCGTCAAGCGAAGAGTGCAGAAATAGAACGAGTTTTCTCATTTTTAGTCTCCTTTGTTCATGAGGGATATTTTTTTCATACTTTTCTACCTTCAATGTAAGTATAACCAGTTTTTTATAATTTTTGGTAAAAAGGTTCGATAAGTTACAAGTTACATATCAATGGCCAATGTCACCAAATATATTAGTTCATTGTTAATATAGGTTTGTAATCCAATATACCTAAACGAAGGGCGAACTGCTTTAAAAATACAATTTTCCAAAGAACTCATGATAAAATACCAATGAATGGAGGGATATTTTTGAAAACGTTTGAGGCAAAATTAAAAAGCTATGCAGAATTGGTTGTAAAAGTGGGATTAAACGTTCAACCGAACCAAATCCTTTATGTAAGAGCTAGTGTGGATACGATTCCATTTGCTAGAGCTGTCGCACACGAGGCTTACAATGTAGGTGCAAAAAATGTGTACGTGGACTATTCTGATCCTGAAATCACATTGTCACGCTATTTGAGAGCATCAGATGATGTGTTCACGGAATTTCCTGAATGGGAGCGAATTCAACGTGAGAAGTTGATTGATAAGGATGCGGCATTTTTATTTATCGTTTCCGACGATCCGGGTTTATTGTCCAAAGCTGATCCAAATCGTATTGCGAATTACCAAAAAGTAAGCGGAGAAGCCATGTTAAAATGGAGAGAGCAGCATGACGATGTTAGTTGGCTCATCTGCGCAGCTCCAAGTCAAGCCTGGGCAGATAAGGTTTTTACAAGCGAAACGAATAGCTTGGACAAACTTTGGGATGCCATCTTCAGTTCAGTACGTATAGGCGAAGTTGAACCTGTAAAGGCATGGCAAGATCATATTGGAAACTTGCACCAAAAGGCAACTTATTTAAATGATAAGAAATATAGGAAGTTACATTACAATGCTGAAGGCACAGATTTAACGATTGAGCTTCATCCCCTTCATCTATGGAGAAGTGGTGGAACCCAAAATCGACATGGTGTTCCATTTGTTGCGAATATGCCAACTGAGGAAGTCTTCACTTCGCCATTACGTTCAGGTGTTAATGGTTTCGTTTCGAGTAAAAAACCACTTAGCTATGCAGGTAATTTAATTGATGAGTTCAAATTAACTTTTGAGAATGGTCGAATTGTTGAAATGACAGCGAAGAAGGGAGAAGAAGTATTAAAAAACCTAGTAGAAACAGATGAAGGTTCCCATTATCTTGGTGAAATAGCCCTGGTTCCACATGACTCACCTATTTCTAACTCAAACGTACTTTTCCTAAATACATTATTTGATGAAAATGCTGCAAACCATTTAGCATTAGGCTTCGGTTTCCCTAACTGTATTGAAGCTGGAGAGAAAATGACGAAGGAACAACTTGAGGAAGTAGAACTTAATTCGAGTATAACTCATGTTGATTTCATGATTGGTTGTGCGGATATGGACATTGATGGTGAATTACCTGATGGTACCCGTGAGCCGATTTTCCGTAAAGGGAATTGGGCTTTCTAATTGATTTTGCAGAAGAAGGAATCCTTTGTCTAATACCTTCATGTGGTTAAGTTTAGTTCTGCATTTGTTGGCAAACTAGGTATTTTAAAGATTGTTAGAGCGTAATTTCTAGGTGCTCTTGTCCTATTCAGGTAGGTTAGTTGAATAAGGAAAACAACAAAAGGAAGCACAGAAACGCGTGCTTTCTTTTGTTGTTTTCCTACATTAAGGCTCTACTTCCGGTTCCAAAAGATGATGAAGCATCCTAGGGTCATTTAAGAACTGTTTCATAATTTGAAAATGATTGGTATCTTCCAGTTTTTTTCGAATATATAAGTCAAATAACCTTAAATTTTTAGGAAGTGGGTGGGATTCATAAGCCAAAACTTTGCTTTCTCTATAGATCAAAAAATAGAAAAAAGTATAATCGACCTACTACGGAGCGAGGGTTATATTTTTGCTGAGGTAGAAACACAGTTACTTATCTCACATGCTGGAAGTATCGATGATTTAATGAAAATGGTAGAAATACGAGCTAGTGGTGTACCACTTGAATACGTCCTTGGGTTTACAAAGTTTTGTGGGTTGCGGATAGAGGTAGAACGGGGAGTTTTTGTACCACGTAAACGTACGGAGTTTCTGGTTCAGCAGGCAGTAGCATTGACCCAAAATGGTGATATTGTTGTTGATTTATGTTGTGGGTCTGGTGCAGTTGGTGCTGCAATAGCAACTGACTTGAATAGGATTGTATTACACTCCGTTGACATTGATCCAATCGCAGTAAAATGTTCTTCCCGCAATATAACTAACCTTGCTGGTCACGTTTATCAAGGAAACTTGTATGATGCATTACCCCATACATTAAGAGGTCGTGTGAACATAATTGTAGCAAATGCACCTTATGTTCCTACGGATGCAATACATCTACTTCCCCAAGAAGCACGCTTATATGAACCAAAAGTGGCACTTGACGGTGGAAAGGACGGACTAGACCTTCAGCGAAAAGTAGCGGAAGAGGCTCCTAAGTGGCTTGCTTCTGGAGGGCATCTATTAGTAGAAACGAGTAAAATGCAGGCTGCTCAAACCTTTGAAATCTTTGCTAATGCTGGATTAACTACCAAAATAGTAAGAAATGAAGAATTGGATGCAACAGTTGTTATTGGAAAAAATTAAAACAAAAAGCATCGCAATTACGGTGCAAAATTTAACTGCATTTCACTTTACATATTTAGCTGTAAATTCACTTTTGGCGATAGGTAACGGAACCCGTTTTAAAGAGAGTATTAATTCTTTTAGAAGGTAGACGTCTTTGGACATATTAAAGGATTTCGTTGTTTTGGACTAAATAATAATATTATGTAAACTGGAGTATGGGGTCAGACCGCCAACGTGCTAACGATTTAGTGCACTGAGGGTCTGACCCCGTTTTCCTCATCCATTAAGAAATTTGCAAAAAGAAGACATATTAATGAAACGCGAACGGGTTAAGTCTGTCACTCCCAGAAACATTGCATGGATGGAGCGCTATGGGGAAGCCTTTGGAGCCACACCAACAAAGCTGCCAAGTCACATCCAAACAAGAAAAATAGAAGAAACCTTTGATGTGTATGAAAATCGAGTGATACTTTATCAACTAAATGAACTTGAATCTTTATTGAAAACATACAGAACCGTACATGATTTGGAAATCCAAAGGAAGGCTGATCAATTTCTAGATTGGATTAGTCTTTGGAAAAGAAGTAAATTTCTTCAACAGATTAAATCTCATTCAGGGCCGGTAAAAATTACTCAAGTATTCCGTAAGCATCCCGTATATCGTCTTTGGTATCAATGGTTTTATTCACTTTATCAATATAAAACCATTACATTCGATTTACAACAAAGACTTAGTTTAAAAGATACTTATTTGTTGTATGAAATGTGGTGCTTCATGCAGATTATTAGAACCTTACGTGAAATAGGATTGCTAGAAGATACAGTAGAGTTATTCACCAAAAAGGATGAATATTATTTTTTACGATTAGCGGAGAACAAAGAAAGTTTGGTTAGACTCAAAAACGGTGCAAAACTTATTTACCAAAAAATGATTCAAATAAATACATATCCTTATTATTCGTACACCCAGAGAATGATCCCTGATATTGTTATTGAATATCAAGAGCATTTGTATGTCATGGATCCAAAATATCGAATTCCTGCGAATCTACCTATGGCATTAGGGGAGATGCATAAATACCGTGATGGAATTGTAGCAAAAGAAAATGATTCAAAGGTAGTAAAGGAAGTTTATATTTTGACACCGACGGAATGTTATTTAGCATCTGATAAAGATTTTTATGATGATCGATTTCATAAGAGATATAAAATGGGAGCGTATTGTTTTTCACCCGGAGATAATTCAGATGTATTCAAGAAATGGATTCAACATCTATTCATTTAGTGAACTAGATTTTTGTTATTGCCATCTCTTGTATAACTATGTTAATATAATTTAGAAAATTCCTTTAAATTTGGTCCAGAGAGGCCAAAAAGGACGAACGGACATATATACCTTGATTGGATATATGATACCCTTCTGTCCTTTGGATGGAAGGGTATTTTATTTTTGTCCGACTATCTTTTAAATCATAGTCCAGTGAGGCTTGGAAGGAGAATGTAAGAAATGAATTATCAGAAAAAAACTGTGGTAGCATCAGTAGCAGGTTTGACATTGGAAGGGATGGACATCATGTTTCTATCCTTTGCGATGTCGATGATCATCGCCGAATTTCATCTCGATATGGCGACAGGGGGGCTTATTTCCTCGATTACGAACTTAGGCATGCTCTTTGGGGGAATTCTTTTCGGTATATTAGCCGATAAGTTTGGCAGAGTTAAAGTTTTTACGTATTCGATTTTATTGTTTGCCATCGGGACAGCGTTAACTGGAATGGCAGCAAATATAGAACAGGTCTACATATTTCGCTTTATTGCCGGTATAGGAGCAGGCGGTGAGTACGGTATTGGGGTAACGCTTGTGGCTGAAGCTTGGCCAAAGAACAAACAAGGACGCGCCTCTTCTTATGTAAGTATTGGAGCTCAATTTGGTGTGATTCTAGCAGCACTTCTAAGTGCGATGATTCTTCCAGCTTGGGGCTGGCGTGGATTGTTCTTCGTCGGAATTATTCCGGTTCTATTCGCCTTCATGGTACGAAAAAATTTAAACGAATCCCCTGAATGGCTGGCATCTAAAATAGAAAAAAAGCAAGCGTCAAAACGGGGGAGCGTAAAAGAATTGTTTGCAACCCCAAGAACTGTTTTAACCACCATCGCCCTAGCCGTCATGGCAACTGTACAAATTGCAGGCTATAATGGCTTGATGATTTGGCTTCCATCGATGCTGCAGCAGTCACAAGGGCTTTCGGTTTCCGGTTCGGCTCTTTGGACAATTAGTACGGCTATTGGTATGATTGCCGGGATGCTAACATTTGGTCAAGTGATGGACCGACTTGGCATGAAGAAAGCCTATGGATTGTTCCTGATTGCTTCTGCGGTGGCAGTATTCTTTTACTCTTTTGCAACGGGTGCAACTGGGGTATTGATTGGCGGGGCGATCGTTGGATTTTTCTCAAATGGAATGTTTGCTGGATATGGAGCATTAATTAGTTATTTCTACCCGGTAGAAATCCGCAGTACAGCAACTAATACCATTTTCAATTTTGGTAGGGCACTAGGGGGATTATCTCCGATTCTAGTAGGATTTATTCTACAGCATGCCAATGTTACCATGGCAATGATCTATCTGGCCGTTCTATATTGTATTTCGTTTATAGCTCTGATTAGTTTAGGAAATGGTCATGCAGCTCGCAAACAGAATGCACTCCATACATTATCTAAAGCGATCTAACAAAATGACAAAAAAATGTCAGGTAAGACGGATGAATGGTCAAAGGGGAAATGATCTTGAAAAAATATCAAACTTTACTTTTCGATGTAGACGATACGTTATTAGACTTTGCTGCAGCTGAAGCGTTAGCCTTGAATCTGTTGTTTGAAAGTCAGAATATCTCGCCAACGAAGGAAATGGAAGAAAGTTATAAAATAATAAATCAAAGACTGTGGAGTTTGTTTGAAGAAGGAAAAATATCCCGAGACGAAGTGATTAATACACGTTTTTCCCTTTTATTTAAGGAAATGGATCAACTGGTGGACGGTGTTTTATTAGAAAAGAACTATCGGGGCTATTTAGAAGAAGGCCACCAATTAATCAATGGTGCGTTTGAATTGGTTTCAGCACTACAGAACCATTATGAACTATATATTGTCACAAATGGTGTTTCAAAAACACAGGATAGAAGATTGCGTGATTCCGGTCTTCTCCCGTTATTCAAGGAGATCTTTGTCTCAGAAGATACAGGTTTCCAAAAACCGATGAAGGGATTTTTTGATCATGTCTTTGATCGAATTCCTAATTTTTCACCAGGACAAGCTCTAATCATTGGGGATTCTCTCAGTTCTGATATCAAAGGCGGACAGATTGCTGGGCTTGATACTTGTTGGTTCAACCCGAATGCCAAATCAAATAACACGGGTATTCTTCCTACCTATGAAATTCATGATCTGAATGAGCTTTATACAATTTTAAACTTTGAACAAAGATAATGGATAACATCAATAGCCGTCATGTGGTTTTTCACATGACGGCCTTTTTTATTGTGCTAATGGGGCAGGTTTGTTAAAGAAGGAAATTTCTCTTAGTTCTAGAATATAGATGATAAATAAGACAAAATCTTACTCTCTCTTTAGATAGTAAAATGAAAAATTGTATAATCGATAGACTTCAGAAAGTGGGTTGCATTTTTGCTGAAGAAGAAACACAGTTACTCATCTCACAGGCTGGAAGTATCGAGGATTTAATGAAAATCGTAGAAATATGAGCTAGTGGCGTACCACTTGAATATGTCCTTGGGTAGGATATTAGTCTTTTATCATTTTCCGACAGAAGACTCCCTCTTCAATCGTGTGCAGGGCGGAGCCCAACGATAAGGGGGAGATGAATGTCGGTTGGCGATAGCCAAAACACCTCCTCGTATGATAAAATAAGAACGTACATTCGCGTTAAGGGAAGTGGGTACAATGATTGTTAATAAGTCCTATAAGTTTCGTATCTTTCCAAATAAAAAACAAATTGAACTCACCAATAAAACGATTGGTTGTGTGAGATTCACATTCAATTTCTTTCTAAGTAAGCAGAAAGACAAGGACACTTATTGGTATATCGTTGAAGAAATGGTGCAAAACGGTCAACTCCCCGCGAACAATTGGAAAGGAAAATGCTTGAACAAATATGAAACCGTAAAAGCAATTCCAGAATTAAAGAAACAATATTCCTTTTTGAAAGAAGTGGATAGTATTGCTTTGCAGAAATCGGTTGAAAATTTGGCTGATTCTTTCGAACGATACTACAAAAAACAAAATAAGTATCCGCGTTTTAAATCGAAGAAGAATCCTGTGCAATCCTACACAACAAAGCATACGAACGGAAATATGGCTATTGAAGGTAACTATATTAAGCTGCCTAAGCTTGGATTAGTTCGTTTTGCAAAAAGTCGTGAAGTCCATGGCAAGATATTGAATGCTACCATTCGACGCAATCCTTCGGGCAAATACTTTGTTTCGATAGGAACAGAGGTTGAAGTTACCGAATTGCCTAAAACAGAATCGGCTATCGGGATTGATATCGGACTCAAAGATTTCGCTATTCTTTCAGATGGAACGACTTACTCCAATCCAAAGTTTTTCCGCACCTTAGAAGAAAAGTTAGCTAAACTACAACGAATCATGAGCAGACGAACCGTTGGCGGTACTAACTGGTATAAAGCCAAACGGAAAGTTGCCTGCATTCATGAGAAAATTACAAATGCAAGAAATGATTACTTGCACAAAATCTCCACTTATATTGTCAAAAACCACGACGTTATCGGAATGGAAGATTTGTCAGTATCAAATATGTTAAAAAATCATAACCTGGCCAAAGCCATTAGTGAAGTATCATGGTCTGAGTTCAAAACCATAATGGAATACAAGGCAAAATGGTATGGAAAACAAGTTGTGACAGTTGCAAAAAATTTTCCATCTAGCCAGCTTTGCTCATGTTGTGGCTACCAAAACAAAGACGTTAAAAATCTTGGCTTGCGTGAATGGGAATGTCCAAAATGCCATACCCATCACCAAAGGGATATTAACGCGGGACAAAATCTTAAAAATGAAGCGTTAAGACTTCTAACCGTCGGTGCGACGGGGATCGCCTAATCAATAACTAGCGGATACGCTGGTGTTCTTAGGAATCTCCCCCTTCAATCAGACCGCTAGGTCGATAAGGGGTGAGTAGTTCAAGGTAAGATTATAGAATAAGATATGATAAGTTATGGAGGGAATAAGTTGAAAGTCATCGATTTTAGAAAGAACAGTATGAAACTATTATAGGAGAGTCCTAAAATGAAAAAGAAAATGAACTATTTAATCTTACTTTTAACATTCATCTTTATGGTTGGTTGTACCAACGTAGAAGATCCATCCAATACAGATGTAGAAACAGATTCACAAGAAGTAACCGTTGATGAACCAGTAGTAGAGGAACCGCCAACCCAACCAAATAATGAACTGTTTTCAGGATACAAACTTATTGAAGTTGATGGTGGTGATTTGTCTGGATATCGTGAACCTAAAGTCGTCGTTGACATTGGATATGGGGGCCGTGAATATTGGGCATTTACTAATGAATACGGGCAACTAGTACGTGTCATTGCTGACGAAATCATTCTACAAGATGACAGTAACGAACCTGTATTGTCGACCGGCAGATACTATTCTGATGAGGCAAAGGTGCCTGGCGTCGAAAGTGACGCTTTAGATGAAGGACATATAATTGCTGATTCTCTCGGAGGGGTATCGAATGCTTATAATATTACCCCACAAGATAGTACTCTCAACCGACACGGTGATCAAGCTTATATGGAAGACGTGATCCGTAGTGCTGGTGGAGCTACTAATTTTGAAGCAATTATCACATATCCGAATACGGGAACGCAGATTCCTTCAAGTTATCAGTATACCTATACTTTAATGGGGAACAAGATTGTTGATACTTTTGACAATATGAACCCTGATGAAGTAAACTCCTCACTCGGTTTAACAGGCAGTGAGCCTTCTAATTCAACTAGTTCAAACACAAACGATGATATTTCTCGAGTTGATACAAACGGTAATGGACAGGTGACGATTAAAGAAGCAAAAGCAGCAGGTTTCAGTATGCCAATAACGAGTGAACATTGGTTATACCCCTATATGCGCGATAATGATCATGACGGTATGGTAGGTGAGTAATCCTCTAGAACTTTGAGGCAAAATAATTGAACGGAAGAACATTTTCCACGATGGAGGATTTATAACATTCTGCAAGTGGGTGTCTGTACTGTGAAGAAATGTTTTATTGACAAATGAGGCTAATAAGTAATACTATATACTAGTAGTCAGTAACACTGAATATTAGTAACACAGAATACCTATGTTATAGAGTACTGAAATAAATATAAGTAAAATATAAATGGAGGTAAAAAAGTGGAAAATATCACGGAAATGCTGAAAGGGGTGCTTGAGGGGTGTGTGCTTGAAATCATTAGCCGTGGCGAAACTTACGGCTATGAAATCACGCAACAGCTGCGAGAACTTGGCTTCGCTGATGTGGTTGAAGGGACAGTCTATACGATTACCATGAGGCTTGAGAAAAACAATCTGGTGGACATCGAGAAAAAGCCATCCACTATGGGACCACCGAGAAAATTTTACACACTCAACGCAGCAGGTCAAGAGCAACTTGAGATTTTTTGGAAAAAATGGGATTTCATCTCAAGTAAAATTAACGAACTTAAAACTAAAATAAAATTAAAAGGAGAAGTCATATGAGTATTTTTGAAAAAATTATCGGAAGTCTAGATGACAAGCGGGAATGGAAGGCGATGGAGGCGCGTGCGAAGGCACTTCCAAGTGAGTATCGCAATGCTTACAAAGCTATCCAAAAATATTTGTGGACTGCTGGTGGTGGTCCCACCCACTGGAAGGACAGCAGTCGTATCTTTGGAGGCATTCTCGAACTCTTCGAGGAAGGTGCAGCGGAAGGAAAGAAAGTCACTGACCTTACGGGCGAGGACGTGGCTGCTTTCTGCGATGACCTAGTGAAGGATGAGCAAACTTGGAAGGATAAGTATCGCAAGAAGTTGAACGATACGATTGGTCGTGGCTAACGGTGAAAGCCTAGTGGATATTCGTCAAGCATCGACACTAACGCCGCAAACCTTCAATGGGGACTACGTGGCTTCCTTCTTGACGAACTAGTGGCAAACGCTAAAACCTATATCTAAAAGTATCGTAAAGATTTGGATCAGAGTATTATGAAGCGTTTGGGAAAAAAGTAAATATAATAGATCATTCCTACTGAATAGCTGGTTACAAATGTAATGTGTCACCTTCACTATTCAGTTATATTTTTAACTCGGTAGTGAGTAATACAGAATATCAGTCAGACTGAGTAGTGAAGTATAGGCTATCTAGCGCTTGTTGCGCTATTTATAAGGAGGAAAAAAGTATGAGCTATGCATCGATTTATGTAAAAGGGTTAAAAAAATCCTTTAAAGATAAGGAAGTCTTAATGGGGTTGGATTTCGAGGTGCGGCGTGGTGAAATATTCGCACTTCTGGGTTCAAATGGTGCGGGCAAGACGACGACGGTCAACATCCTTTCGACGTTGATGAAGTACGATGGTGGCGAAGCATGTATTTGCGGCTTTGACGTCCAGCGTCAACCGGATCATGTTCGTCAGAGCATCAGCCTGACAGGGCAGTTCTCGGCTTTAGACGGTATGCTCACCGGAAGGGAAAATCTGATGATGATCGCGAAGTTGCGGGGAGTTTCCAATCCCGCTCAAGTCGTCGACAATCTGCTTGCAAGATTCAGCCTGACCGATGCGGGAAACCGCCGGGCGGACCAATTTTCTGGCGGGATGAAACGCCGGCTTGACATCGCCATGAGCCTTATCGGGACACCAGCAGTCATTTTTCTCGACGAACTGACGACAGGGCTTGACCCCGAAGCACGGTTTGAAGTCTGGAATACCGTCAAGGAGCTTGCCGGCGGCGGAACGACCATCTTGCTGACGACCCAATATTTGGAGGAAGCCGAACAACTGGCGGACCGTATCGCCATCCTGCATGGCGGAAAAATCATCACGACTGGTACCCTTACCGAACTGAAAGAGATGTTTCCGCCAGCGAAAGTGGAGTACATCGAGAAACAGCCGACATTGGAGGAAATTTTCCTCGCAATCATCGGCAAAAAGGAGGAGATATAAATGAAAAGCAAAACAGGTGTATTACTAGGGCGTTTACTGCGCAACATCATGCGCAGCCCTGATACGATTATCACGGTGGCGATTACGCCAATTATGATGCTGCTACTGTTTGTCTACGTATTTGGCGGCGCCATAGAAACAGGTACTGAAAACTACGTCAATTATCTATTACCGGGAATCTTGCTGATGGCTGTTCTCTCCGGCGTCGCTTACACCTCCGTACGGCTGTTTACGGATGTAAAGAGCGGGCTGATGGCGCGTTTCATTACCATGCCCATCAAGCGCTCATCGCTATTATGGGCTCACGTGTTGACCTGACTTGTTTCGAATGCGCTAACTATCGTGGTTGTTATCATTGTCGCATTTTTGATGGGCTTCCGATCAAGCGCTGATATCCTGGATTGGCTCGCGGTAGGGGGAATACTTGGACTGTTTACGCTGGCACTGACATGGCTTGCGGTAATTCCCGGATTGACAGCGGGGTCTATGGAGGGTGCGACAGCCTACTCGTACCCGCTGATTTTCCTGCCGTTTATCAGTTCTGCTTTTGTCCCTACCGAAACCATGCCCAAAATTGTCCGTGCGTTTGCTGAGAACCAGCCTGTGACTTCAATCGTGAATGCGATACGTGCCCTCTTATATGAAGGGTCTGTTGGCAATGATATCTGGATTGCGCTTGCCTGGTGCGTCGGCATCATGGTCATCGCTTACTTCTTCGCCAGTAATGCATTTAAACACCAGTTAAGGTAAGTACACCATCGGTTCGATGTCACGTAAAAACCAGTAACTCCATTAGGAAGTTTCATCCTTTGTTCACACCCATAAATTAGTTTAGATTAAGGATAAATGTATCATTTTTCCTATAGAGAAAAATAAACATTGGAGCTTTTAAATGAATTTAGTTTTCGTTAAAATTCAACCGTCGTCAAAAGGAAGCACAGGGGAAGCGTGCTTCCTTTTGTTTTTTCCCTGTTAGAACATATTTATAATTCCAGAAGATGATGAAGCATCCTTTTAGGATCATTTAAAAACTGTTTCATGATCTGAAAATGGTTGGTTTCTTCCAGTTTCTTCTCTTCTATTCCATCGTCGCTCAATTCATATATAAGTGAGTTTGGATACGACATAATGATGGGTGAATGGGTTGCGATAATGAGTTGGGAGTGTTGATTCACTAGGTCATGGATTCTCGTAACCATAGACATCTGCCGTAGGGGAGAAAGAGCCGCTTCAGGTTCATCAAGGATATAAATTCCATTCCCTCCAAAACGATGAACAAAGGTGGAGAAAAAGGCCTCACCATGCGATTGTTCATGAAGGGATTGTCCGCCAAAAGAGTTGATAATCTTCGGCCCACCACCGCCCTGATCCAATTCCTCAATATTCGAAGCTACATTATAAAAACTTTCCGCACGTAAGAAGAAACCGTCTCTTGGCTTATCAATCCCTTTGATCAATTGGAGATAGTTTGTTAATTCTGAGTGGGAATCAAACGTGGAAAAGTTAAAATTAAAGGATCCACCCTCTGGATTAAATCCTAATGAAACGGCGATCGCCTCCAATAAGGTAGATTTCCCCATTCCGTTTTCACCAATCAGGTAGGTAACCTTGGGATGAAAGGGAAGCTGATTTAGATTCCTTATACTAGGAAGATTAAATGGATACTTAGTAAATCCAGGTACATCCTCTCGCTTTAAAACTACACTTCTTAAATAAGGGGAATTTATCACCTTAACTCACCTACCTAACTTTTTTACCATCATTCTATCATACGAAAGTGAAGGATAACCCACTCAAAGATCTGTATTGGAAAAATAACTATGGACTTTTTTTGCAACGAATTAGAACACCTATTCTATAGAAAACTTATATATTAATTTAGAAGGTGAAAACTTATTGGTATTCGATAAACATTTTCAAAATGAAAGTACATACTAAATTCATAATAATTTGAAAAGTTTTACTAGTTGAACATTTCTAGAAGGTATTGTATTTGTTAGTGTATAAAATTACAATGAGTTACATAATAATACACTTTACCTCGATAAAATAGTAGAGTAATAAAGCGTAAAATGGAGGAATCATATCATGAAGAAAGTCATCCAAATATTTATCATTTTAGCCGTAGCTCTTATGGCAACTGCCTGTGGTACTCAGCCTCACCTACCTGAGCAATCAAAGAGTGAGCAAAGTAAAAAAGTAACGGAGGGTAATACCTTTGAAAATATAAAAAAGCAAGGCGTTCTTAAAATTGCCGTAGATGATACATTCCCACCAATGGAATACCGTAATGAACAAAACAAGTTAGTAGGATTTGACATCGATCTAGCAAACGTCCTATCAAAAGAACTTGGAGTGAAAGTAGAATTTATCCCAACGGCATGGGATGGAATTTTACCAGGGCTAGACGCTAAACGATATGACATGATTATGTCATCCATGAATATTACAGACGAAAGAAAGAAAATAGTTGATTTTGTAGAGTATATGAAATTAGGACAAGTGGTTGCAGTAAAATCAGGAAATCCTCAAAAGATTCAATCGAAAGAAGATCTTTCTGGGAAAATTGTCGGTGTTCAATTAGGTTCAACTAGTGAAAGTGCAGCGAAAGAGATTAAGGGAGTTAAAGAATTAAAGACTTACATTGGTTATACAGATGTATTTAATGACTTAGGTCTTGGCCGTTTACAGGGAGTTATTGTCGCAGAAGCCGTTGGCCGTTACTACAAAACGACTAAACCTGATGCTTTCGATGTGGTAGGCGGAACATTCCAAAGTCTTCCAGTAGGAATTGCTATACGTAAAGGTGATCACGAGCTTGAAGCGGCATTACAAAAAGCAATCGCAACGGTGAAGGATAACGGAACCTACGCCGAAGTGAGTAAGAAATGGTTCGGAACAGACAAATCTAAAGAATAACAAGGTTACGGATAAATCGGAACACGGATTTATCCGTCTTATTTTTTACTATTAGGTTTTTTTTAAAGGAGAGAGAGAAATGAAGGACTTTTTTTCATTTGCAATAACTTATCTTCCCTACTTATTACAGGGGGCTTTGATCACTATTGAAATAGCTGTAATTGGGATAGCAGCAGGAAGTATGATAGGATTACTAATCGGCCTCGGCCGTGTTTCTAACACTAAACTATTTTCACAGATTAGCAGGTTTTATATTTGGGTGATCCGAGGAACACCTCTTTTAGTGCAATTATTCACCATTCATTTCGCAATCCCTTCCGTCTTTCCTGTATTAACGATGCCGCCTTTTGTTTCCGCCTGCATCGCATTGTCCCTTAATGCAGCTGCCTATATTGCGGAAATTGCCAGGGGCGCCATTCAGTCGATGGATAAGGGACAAATGGAAGCCGCAAGGTCTCTTGGTTTAAGTTATGGGCAATCGATGAGACGGGTGATTATCCCACAAGCGTTTCGCCGTATGCTGCCTCCGCTAGGAAATGAATTTATTGCCTTAATTAAAGAATCCTCTCTCGTATCAACGATCGCTTTATACGATTTACTTAGAACGGGTCAGCAAATCATAAGTAGTACGTACCGTTATATGGAAATCTTTTTCCTAGTTGGTTTAATTTATTTAGTGCTAACTACAATCATGACATTTATCGTTGGAAAAGTGGAGAAAAAGGTAGGTGCTTATGAATGATAACATGCAAAAATGTGATGAAAACCTTTGGTGATTTAGAAGTTTTAAAAGGTATCGATTTACAGGTCTCGCAAGGTGAAGTGGTGGTTATCATTGGACCAAGCGGTTCAGGGAAAAGTACCTTCCTTCGTTGTATGAATCATTTAGAATCTATGGATGGCGGGAGTATTTCAATTAATGGGAAAATGGTAGAAAACAAAGAGCCTGCGCTGAATAAACTTCGTCAAGAAATTGGAATGGTTTTTCAGCAGTTTAATCTTTTTCCACATAGGACTGTTATGGAAAACATTATAGAAGCTCCTGTTTTATTGAAAAAAATGTCCAAAGCGGAAGCAAAGATAAAAGGAATCGAGCTCCTTAAAAAAGTGGGGCTTGAAGCAAAAGCGGACGAATATCCAAACCGTTTATCTGGAGGCCAAAAGCAGCGTGTAGCGATTGCACGGGCATTAGCGATGGAACCAATGGTCATGCTATTCGATGAACCTACTTCTGCACTGGATCCAGAACTTGTCGGGGAAGTGCTTTCGGTTATGAAACAGCTGGCAAAAGAAGGGATGACCATGGTCGTTGTTACCCATGAAATGGGTTTTGCAAAAGAAGTAGCAGACCGGGTGATCTTTATGGATGGCGGAAATATTATTGATCAAGGGATTCCAGACGAGATTTTTGTCAATCCAAAGCATAACCGGACGAAAGAATTTTTAGGGCATATTAGATGATAGGAGGAGCCCCTATGATGAAAGAATCAATGTCAGAAATAATCTTAATGATAGAGGATAAAGTAGAAAAATGGTTTCCTAAATTAGTGGAAATAAGAAGAAATCTTCATATGTATCCTGAAATTAGTAATCAAGAATTTAAAACAACCGAAAAAATAAACGGATGGTTACATGAATTTGGGATTCAACAAATACCACTTAGCTTAGCGACTGGGACCGCTGCAGAAGTAAAGGGAATCAAACAGGGACCAACTGTTGCCATACGAGCGGATATTGATGCTCTCCCGATTCAAGAAGAAGCAGATGTTCCATTTCGTTCGAAAATTGATGGGGTCAGTCATATGTGCGGTCATGATGTTCATACAACCATTGCACTTGGGGCAGCGATGATTTTAGAAGAAATGAAAGATCTTGTCCCTGGGAATGTTCGAATCTTATTCCAGCCAGCTGAAGAATTTGAAGGCGGCGCAGAATCGATGATTCAGCAAGGATTATTAGAAGGGGTAAGTTCCATTATCGGTCTACATAATGTTCCTGACCTTCCAGTTGGTCAGATTGGTGTGAAGGAAGGATTTTTAATGGCTAGTGTGGATGACTTTACCCTAACCATTAAAGGGAAGGGTGGACATGCTGCGCTTCCAGAGAAAACGATTGATCCGATCGTCATTGGCAGTGCCGTTGTGAGTCAGCTGCAAACATTGGTCAGCCGTACGATTTCATCTAAAGAATCGGCAGTTGTCACCATTGGTTCCTTCCAAGCAGGCATGACAAATAATGTCATTCCGGATAAGGCAATTCTTAAAGGAACGGTCAGAACTTCCAACGAACAAGTGCGAAAGAAAATAGATGAAGTATTTACACAACTAGTTACAAATACCGTGGCAGCCCTTGGTGGGGAAGTAGAGATTCAGTATGAACATTTGCTGCCTGCTATCTATAATGATGCCAAGATAGCAGAAATTGTTCAGTCTGCAGCTGAGACCATCGTTGGAAAAGAAAATACGGTACGGGCAGAACCAACCATGGGTGGGGAGGACTTTTCTTTTTACCAAAAAGAAGTACCTGGCTGCTATGTGTGGCTTGGTTCAGGGAATCAAGAAAAAGGGATTAAATATGGGTGGCATCACCCGAAATTTATGGTGGATGAAGATGCCATTAAGATTGGAGTTAAATTAATGGTGGTATCTGCGCTTAAATTATTGGAGAGATAAACCGTTAACTTTGGCAGAATGATCACATTTTCGCCGCCCATAAAAACATAAAGATGAGGAATCCTGCTTTTATTCGGAAGGAAACAGCAGGATTTTCTCTATTCTGGCCATTCAATTGAAGGGAGAATTTCAACCAATGATAGAAAATTTCATGGAGAGTTTAAATGTAACGATTGATGCAAACCGTCTTTGGAACCTTTTAATGGACCTTGGAAAAATAGGAGAAGAGGACAATGCGGGGGTCACTCGAACATCCTTCGATCAAAAGGATATCGAAGCACGAAAATGGTTTCTAAAACTTTTAGAACAAGCAGATTTATCCCCTTATATGGACGCAGCGGGGAATATCTTTGGGCAAATCATCGGTAAAAATCCTGAATTACCAGCCATTCTTATTGGTTCCCACTTGGATACAGTAAATTCTGGCGGGCGTTTCGACGGCGCCATGGGAGTGCTAATGGGTGTTGAGGTGCTTCGTACCTTGAAAGAAAAGGGAATTCAACCGGAAAGAACGATCAAGGTTGTATCCTTAACCGATGAGGAAGGGGCTCGCTTTGACTATGCTTTTGTAGGCAGTACGGCCTTAGTTGAGACAGAGGGTTCGGGAAAATTAAAGGAAAATTTAGCTTCAGCAACAGATAAAGATGGTATCTCCTATCTGGAGGCCATGAAACAAGCCAGTCTAGCTGGAGAATATTTTAATCAGATTAATCCAGACTTTATCGAACAAGCTCAATTAGGTAAAAACGACGTGAAAGCTTATCTTGAAGTACATATTGAACAGGGAAAAGTGTTGGAAAATGAAGGTTTAGCTTTTGGAATCGTGACCGGGATCTCTGGTGGAGAATGGGCCGAAGTAACCATCATGGGTGAAGCAGGGCATGCAGGTACGATCGGAATGAAAGAGAGAAAAGATGCGTTAACAGCTGCCGCGGAATGTATACTAGCGATTGAGAAAATCGCACAGGACAGTAGCGGAAGTGTGGCGACAGTCGGAAAAACAAGCATAAATACATAAAAAAGTTGGCATTGACCGCCTTGACTGATATAATATTAAGTGGAATACGATGAAATGTGGGGGAACCGGTGATGCCGGTTGAGATTTAGTCCGTGAGACGATGACCCTTGGAACCTGATCTGGTTGATACCGGCGGAGGGAACATATTCTTAAACAATTAATTGTTTGCTGATATGCACTCAGGTTTCTTTACCTGGGTGCTTTATTTTTGTTTAAGCAAGTTTTTTGCCTTCTAACCAACACTGAGGTTCCAGTCTATTTTATTTGTTTCGCTTTAAATTTTATTTTTACATAGGGGGATTCAACATGAAGAAATGGCTAGTACTAGTTCTATCAGTTTTTCTAATCACTGGATGTAGCAGCAAAAAAGAAACAGAAAACGCAAAAGAAAAAACCCAGCCGCTTAAAAAAGTCTCGGTTGTATTGGATTGGACGCCAAATACCAATCATACGGGATTATATGTTGCCAAAGAAAAAGGATTCTTTAAAAAAGAGGGCTTGGATGTGGATATTATCATGCCGGGTGAGGCCGGTGCTGACCAACTAGTAGCTTCCGGCAAGGCGCAATTTGGTGTTGGCTACCAAGAAGCGATTACCCAGGCGCGTATACAAGGGGTGCCGCTCGTATCGATCGCTGCCGTGATTCAGCACAATACATCCGGATTCGCTTCACCTGTTGGTAAACAGATTCAATCTCCGAAAGATTTTGAAGGAAAAACATACGGTGGTTGGGGCTCGCCAGTCGAAAAATCTGTCATCACTTCGCTCATGAAAAAGGAAAACGCTGATGCCAATAAGGTGAAAATCGTGAATATGGGGGATACGGACTTTTTTACAGCTGTGAAACGAGACATCGATTTCGCTTGGATATACTATGGTTGGACTGGTGTAGAAGCAGAGCTTCGTAAGGAAAAAATTAATATGGTTTACTTAACCGATTACTCTGACAAACTGGACTACTATACACCTGTTTTAGAAACCAACGAGAAAATGATCAAAGAGAGCCCTGAAACGGTTAAGGCATTCGTAAAAGCCGCTGCCGAGGGGTATGAATTTGCCATTAAAAATCCTGATCAAGCTGCAGATATCCTGATTAAAGCCGCACCGGATTTAGATCCAAAGCTTGTAAAGAAGAGTCAAGAATGGTTGTCTCCGAAATATCAGGATGATGCAAAGGAATGGGGAATACAAAAGCAAGAGATTTGGGAAAATTATGCCCAATGGATGTTTGAGAATAAGCTTCTTGACAAGAAATTAGATGCGAAAAAGGCATTTACAAATGAATTTTTACCAAAACAATAGGGGGTAGAAAGACATGGCGAATTCATTAATCAGCATACAAATCATTCCGAAAACAAAGAATGGCGAGGACGTTATTCCATACGTTGATGAAGCGATTAAAGTCATTGCTGAATCGGGTGTGAAATATGAGGTACACCCGTTAGAAACAACCATGGAAGGCGAACTGCACGAATTATTTACGGTGATTTCAAAAATGAATGAACGAATGATTGAAATGGGAAGCAAAAATGTCATTTCTCAAGTGAAAATCCTTTATCAGCCAACAGGGATTACCATGGATGACTTAACGGGAAAATATCGATGATGAGGAAGAATCTTGTAAAAGGGTGGAGACCGATTTTGGTTCTCCTCCTTTTGTTTGTCATTTGGGAGATGGTCGTTAAATTAACAGGAGTGCCGGATTGGCTTCTTCCACCGCCATCCAAGATTTTCACAGAGGCCATTGCTGGTTGGCATGATTTTTATCCAGATGTGTTTTCAACAGTTAAAATTTCATTATATGGATTTGTAGTTGGAGCATCGATTGGACTGGCAGTCGCCATTTTATTCCATCTGGTTCCTGTTTTAAGGGATTCTTTTTATCCATTGTTGATTTTATCGCAAAATGTTCCCATTATCGTTCTTGCTCCACTGTTGGTGATCTGGTTTGGGTTTGGCTTATTGCCCAAAATGATTGTCATCACCCTTGTTTGTTTCTTTCCCATAACAGTGGCCGCCTTGGATGGATTTAGCCAAACCCCTTCAGAGTTGAAGCATTATATGAGGATGGCAGGTGCATCGAAAACACAGCTTTTTTGGAAATTGGAGCTGCCGTCATCCATGCCTTCGATTTTTTCTGGCTTTAAGGTTTCAGCCACATATAGTGTAATGGGTGCCGTTATTTCTGAATGGCTTGGTGCTAAGCAGGGAATCGGTGTCTTCATGACATTCGCATCGTCGTCTTTTCGAACGGACCGGGTGTTCGTTGCCATTTTTACCATCATGTTCTTAAGCCTCTTCTTTTTCTTTTTTATCGTTTTTATGGAACGAAGAGTGATTCGCTGGCAGCCGAAAGGGGATGAGAAAAAATGAGCTATCTTCGTTTTCAAAACGTTTCGAAACGTTTCGGGCAAAAGGAAGTACTAAAAGACCTTGATTTTTCCATTCATAAAAATGAATTTGTTTCGATTATTGGCCCTTCAGGTAGTGGGAAAAGCACCATTTTTAATTTAATTGGAGGGATTCTTTCACCAGATGAAGGGGAGATTCTATTAGACGGCCAGTCCATTAATGGCAAGCGTGGTTTTATTAGTTATATGCCTCAAACTTCTTCTCTTTTCCCGTGGAGGACGATCCTTGAAAATGTCCTTCTTGGCCAAGAACTTCAGGGTAAAAAAGACGTAGAAGCAGCACGAGAAATGTTGGCGATTGCAGGACTCTCTGATGATGAAAACGCCTATCCTCACATGCTATCGGGAGGAATGAAGCAGCGGGCTGCTTTTATCCGTGCCTTATTGAGCCCACAAGAAGTGATCTGTCTTGATGAGCCTTTTTCAGCTTTAGATGAGCTAACCCGGTTTGAAATGCAGAAATGGTTATTGGACATGTGGGAATCACATCGAAGGACCATTCTTTTTATTACTCACAATATTGAGGAAGCACTGTTTTTATCCGACCGAGTGATGATGCTTTCTAGTAAGCAAGCAAAGGTGGTTTCAACCCTAGAGGTTCCCTTTGACAGGCCGCGTCACGAAAGTATATTGCTAGATGAAAACTTTATTCAAAGCAAAAGGGATGTATACTACCAATTAGTAGGTGAAGGTAAATGAACATGATCGATGCTCATATCCATTTGGATCGCTACAGGGATGAGGAAATCAAACGGATTGTTTTAGATTCTGCCCGTATCGATGCCTTGATTTCTGTATCCTTTCATATGGATTCCAGTAAAAGAAACCTGTTGCTTTCACAAAAATATCCAAAGGTAAAACCTGCATTTGGATACCATCCAGAACAGGCATTGCCTTCTGAAAACGAGCTGAACGAGCTGTTAAATTGGATGGACGACCACCTTGATGAGATGATTGCTGTAGGTGAGGTGGGGCTGCCATTCTACTTAAGGCAAGAGAGCGGGATTTCGATTGCTCCTTATCTTGAAATATTAGAAGTTTTTATAAGTAAGGCGAAAATATGGGACAAACCGATTGTTCTTCATGCTGTTTACGATGATGCACCTCTCGTTTGTGACCTTCTCGAAAAATATTCTGTTTCCAAAGCGCATTTTCATTGGTTTAAAGGAGATCAGAAAACAATAGACCGAATGATAAGAAACGGCTACCATATTTCTATTACCCCGGATGTGGTATATGAACAAGAAATCCAGCAGCTTGTCAGCTTCTATCCTATCGAGCGTATGATGGTTGAAACAGATGGTCCTTGGCCATTTGAAGGTCCATTTGCAGGGAAAATGACCCATCCCCAAATGATGGAGGAATCCATATGGAAAATCGCACGGCTCAAGAAACTTTCCGCTGAGGAAGTTTCAGATGTCTTACATCAAAACACAAAAGGGTTTTACCAAATACCAACTTGAAGCTACCAATCAAACATTGGTAGCTTTCTTTATTTTTGTAAATAATGAACAGGAAACCAATGGATTCATAAAGTTCCAGTGTAAATAGTTAATAAATTACCTTGATTTTAAAAAATGCTAAAAAATGACCAAAACATCAAAAAAGGCCACCAAAAATCAAATTTGGTGGCCTTTTTAGACGTTTTGACCCTAAAATGGGCTTCAAATTTGATTTTTCGTGATTCGCATTCAGCTGCTAATCTCGCTATTGTAAAAGTACGGGACGGGGCTTTTACATTGGTCTTCATAACGGACAAGGTAATAAAAAGGTGTCATAAAATATTCACTTCTTAATGAAAATTCTATGTCCTTTTTAATCAGTTATTTCTATATAAAAGATGAAGGTATTATTCAGAAGAAGGGTAGTGGTTAAGGATGGTAAAGTTTAGAAAAGTGCGTATGGATTTTTGGATGGATCCAATGGTTTCGGAGGAAATGACACCAGAGGACAGATACTTTTATTTATATCTTTTAACGAATCAGCGTAGTACTCAAATTGGAATCTATCAAATTACAAAAAAACAGATGGCCTTTGATATGGGCTATTCGATTGAAAGTGTTCATTCATTAATGGAACGATTCATCACCCACCACCAGCTGATCCGTTACAATCCTGAAACGAGAGAGCTGGCCATTAAAAACTGGGGGGAAAATAACTTTGATAAAGGGGGGAAACCAATGATGGATTGTATTGGTTCCGAATTAAAAACGGTCAAGGATGCTTCATTAATTCAATATGTTTCAGAGTTGATTCTAAAAAAGGATATCCGCAGCCTATATGAATCTTTTGGTAAAACAGAAGAGGTTAATTTCAGCAAGGATGTAAATGACCAAGATGAGAACCTTACCGATCAAACTCTTGATTGGAAAGAAATTGACGATACGTTGACCAATCAACATACCATACGTGGACAAGAAGAAGAAAGAGAAGAAGAAAGAGAAGAAGAAAAACAACAAGAAGTTTTTTACCCCCAAATGGAGAGTATTCCAGATCGTGACGATACCTTACATAATAACCAAAAACTTGTCGATGTAAAAGAAATTATTGAGTTTTGGGACAACAATGGATTTGGTTTCTCGAACATGAATGGGAAAGAGCAGCTGTTAGCTTGGTTAAATGATTCTAGCTTCTTACAGCCAAAAGAGGTGATTCTAAAAGCGATGAATATTGCTTGTGCCAATAACAAACGAAGGCTGAACTATGTGATGGGGATACTGAAGAACTGGGAAAATGAATCTTTACTGACCGTAGCAGATATTGATTCACATTACCAGAACCAAAAGTCCATACCAAAGCATAGGCAATCACAAGAAACAGTTCCTGGTGGAAGACCGATTCCAGGTCGATTTAAACTTGACATTACGGCAGGTGAAGAGGAATGAGTATCGCTGAAAAGGCGTTTTTAGGAACCTTGATAAAGGCGGAGTATTTACTCAAAGATACCGTTATTCAACCGGAACAGCTAGAAAGTACAAGGCATCAAGAAATCATGCGACGAATGATAGAGTTAAATCAAGCGGGTAAGAATATCGATTTGATCACATTTACAACCTTACCAGACCTCCAGTCATTAGGCGGAATGTCTTACTTATCAGAGCTGTTATCGTTTGCAAATCTAGAGAAATTTGACGGGATGGAGAAGCTGATTCTTGATTTGTGGAAGGAACGAGAAAAGAGAAGTATCTTAACGCTTGCAGCCCTGAATGATTGGTCCATTGCGAAAGTCCTTACTGAACTCGATAAAATTAACCAACTGAAGATGGACGATCATACATCCTTACACCAAGCATTGGTAGATATCTATGAGGCACCCTGGGAAGATCGAATCTCGCAAGGAAATGCAACAGAAAGTTAATGAGCCAATTTCCGTACAAGAAACCGATCCTTTTTATCGATTACTTAACATTGATTCAATCGGGTCAAGCTTATGGAGGGAATTCCCATTTACAAGTATCGGAAATTTCCAAGTCTCTTAAAACGATGGCGAAGGATTTTGATTGTCCTGTCATTTGTTTGGCCCAATTAAATCGTTCGGTGGAATCAAGAGCCGAAAAACGACCGATGATGTCTGATATCCGGGAATCGGGCAGTGTGGAACAGGACGCAGATGTCATTTTGTTCTTATATCGTGAAGCCTATTACAACAAGAAAACGGACAATCATTCCCTTGAAATCATTGTCTCGAAAAACCGAAATGGTCCAGTAGGTAGCATCCCTGTCAATTACAACGTGAATACAGGCAGAATTGAGGAGCAGAAGGAAAGTCCAACGCTTGTATAACTGCTATTTAGCCAAAAATATCTTATTTCGAGGTGTGATCACATGATTGTTAAAGAGCTTTATATGGATTGTTTCTATTACGAAGAGGCCTCCTTGGGCTATTACATCCATCATTTACTTGCTGAGCAGAAAATTACTTTAGATGATAACATATCTAAAATAGATTTAGAACAAGCAGATCATCAGAAAGTAAGGGAAATGTTTCGAAACAATATATTAGGTTTTCATAAAGTTGGTATCTACTCACTGAAGATGAACCAAACGGATTTTGTCTTTATCTTTGCAGCTAGTCAGCAAGAAGCCATCCAATATTATTTCAATAAATTCCATCAAAACCCATTGAATTGTCACGAGTATTCGCTAGATTTCCAGCTCGATAGAGGAAATGATGCGATTTCGTTTCGGGACATGAGGAAGGAATTCGATAGTATTCCAGCTATAGCGGGGTATTTTAAGAGAGAAGGATGGATGTGAGAGTGGGGGGCCACTTAAACACTAATATATACTTCTGGATATGTGTGTAGCCAAGCCATCTTATAAGATATAGTAGAGAAGAACGTCAACTACCCCCGCTGGGATGAATCATTTCAGTGGGGGCTTGAGTTAGACATCTAGGTCTTTTCGTCTATTGCTAGACAGAATGACGCTCTAGAAATCATGTCACCTTACGGTAACACCCCAAGTAAGTTTTTGGTTGGTACTGGCAACGAACTTTCGTTTTCCCACTTGCACCATCCTTTCGAACAGTTCTTCCTTACGGTAGAAGCCACCACTCAGATTGCTCTGGCGTGTGCTACAAGCCCCGGCACAAACGTGACGAGTACACATGGATGGTTGACGCACCCACTAAGCTATGCGTTAAGCAACAGCCTTACGTTTTTGGACTTTTAATAGGATTGGTGTTTTCACTTTGAGATTTTCATCTATTTCTACCACTTCTGATTTTCGCAATGTATTCAACGCGCCATTAATGTCAGCATGAATACAGTAATCTGATTTACTTTTGTATAAGCCGCGTGTTACACGTTTCCCACTAAATTGATAGTGAGTTTTATTGTCTTTTGACCATACAGGTATCGTATCTTTGTCTAGAAAACTAGCTTTTGAGGTATAACTTTCTTCCTGCTTTTTGAAACGAATGCCTTCTTTTAAACACTTATTCTCAATAGCAGAAATTAGCCTTTGAAATGGTATTTGAACAAACTTTTGATTGTTCTTTTTCCCCATATCAGATTCTTGTTTCCAACCAGCATTATAGCCGACGACAACAGTATCAATCTTATATTCTTTTATTTTTTTGAACAACAAACCCACGGTTTGTGAGATAAAACCATTGATTTGGCTTTCGCGATTGTTCCAAAGTTCAGCCATTTTGTTGGTTACGATACGTTTTGAAAGTCCATTTTCAATATTTTGTTGTTGTAAGTTACTTATTGTTTTATTGAAATATTGGTTAATGGATTTTAGTTTTTTTCCATCAATCAAGAATGTATCACCTGTGTTTGTTGCACAACTCAGCAATCTATCTACACCTAAATCGCAACTCAAAGCGTTTATCGTGGTCGTAGGTTGTTTTTTCATTTGAGACTTGTGTATTTCATAGGTGTAATGTACCTCAAAGAACCGACCTTTTTGCTTTGGTTTGATTTCAATGTAAGAGATTTTTTGATTTAATAAGTTTTTCGGCATACGAATTTTAATGGAAACAAATCGTTTTTTGAATTCCACATTCATGGGAATTGTCCAGCATCCGTCTTTATCAACTTTTGGAACTTGATAGATTTCAATAATCCGTTTTTCCGTCGAACCAGAATACTTCGGAAACTTAGGGCGACCTGTGAATTTTTCAGGTGCTTTCTTCCATTGTTCCAATGCTTTAAAAAAGCTCTTCACATCAGAGAGTAAAGTTCTACGAATAGCTTGAACGGAGTTTGATTGAACGCCCCAATAATTTATATCCGCTTGCATGGCAGCGTCTATTTCTTTAACACTTGCTATTTTATTTGTATTTAAGTAGCTTTGTTTAATGGTATACAAACCAACATTTCGCAAAGCTTTTGAACTATGTGTCATGCGTTGAAGTAGACGAAATTCTTTAGCCGTAAGGCTAGCTCGTCCAATGTTTTGTTTTTGTGTGAATCGTTGAATATTTTCACTTTTCTTTTGCTTGCGTAAGACTTTAATTGGTTTCTTTCTTGTCATTGTTTTCACCACCTTTCTGGTTAAATCTAGAAATTGCTCTATATTTTATTATATTATATTTAGAAAGAAGAAAGCGAACATTCGCTCTTAAATTTTAGAAAATACAAAAAAAGTTCAGCCTATCGGCTGACGGCAATTCATCTCCACCTGAATTGTTGGGCTTGCGCCTGTTACACAAATCAGATGGAGTCTTCTTGCCGAAGATGATAAAACGTATTGAGAGTCTTTTTATATAGAAGTGGGGGATATTTATGAGAAGAATAATATTGACGACAGAGAGTGGTGCGGATTTACCAGAAGAATTAGCTGATAAACATAATGTCCAAGTAGTTCCGATGCATGTGATTATGGATGGGCAAGATTACTTAGATGGTACGTTACCTGTCACGGATATTTACGACTACTACGAGCGGACAAAAAAGATACCCTCGACAACATCGACAAATTCTCATGAGTATCTTGAATTTTTCAAGAAGATTAAAAGCGATTTTCCAGATTGTATCATCATACATATTGGGTATACGTCAAAGGCATCTTCTTCCTTTCAAAATGCGATCATTGCAACGGAAGAATTGGAGGATATTTTTCTAATTGATGCGTTGAACGTAACAGGTGGATTAACAGCGATTGTGATGTATGCGGTTACTTTATTAGAGAATGAACCGTCCATTGACCCTGCCCAATTCGTAGTGATGATTGAATCAAAGGTTCCTAAATCCAGACTGGCATTCGTTCCCGGAAGTTTAGAATTTTTAAGAGCTGGAGGGCGAGTTAGTAATCTAGCTTATCTTGGTGGAGCTTTGTTAAAAATTAAGCCGCGTATTGAATTAATGGATGGAAATCTTGTCTCAACAAAAAAATATCGTGGGAAAATGGAAATTGTTTCGGAAAAACTCTTCCGAGATTATTTGGGCCAATACAACATGGATAAAGAACAACTGTATCTTATTTACTCGATCGGACTTGATGAAAAGATTAAGCAGAGGATGGATGAAATCGCAAAAGAAACAGGTTTCAAAAATGTAACATGGATTCAAGCGGGCGCAATGATATCGACACACGCTGGGCCTGGCGGAATTGGAATAGCAGGATTAGAAATTTAGGGGATTTAATGGTTGGAACTTAATGAGATGCTGAAGCGCGGGTCAAGGTTTTCTATTGAACCTGTGCTTTTTCTTTTGTGAATATTATCCAAATTGTGCTAATCTTAAATCATTACAAAAGGAGTGATTCATTATGGTTCAATTGATTCCAGAAATAACACTGAATGATGGGCTTAAGTTACCGGTGATCGGGTTGGGTACATATAAACTGAAAGGGAAGGAAGGAGTCAATTCAATCATAAGCGCAGTGGAGAGTGGATACAGATTAATAGATTCAGCTTATAATTATGAAAACGAAGGCACGATTGGAGAAGCGGTTCGACGCAGCGCTGTCCCAAGAGAGGAATTAATAATTACTTCGAAACTGCCAGGTCGCTATCAAACCTATGAAAAGGCAGTTACGACCATTCAGGAATCGCTATACCGTGCAAACCTAGATTATTATGATTTATATTTGATTCATTGGCCAAATCCTAAACAGGATACATACGTGGAAGCATGGCAAGCATTAATAGAGGCAAAAAAATCGGGACTGATTCGTTCGATTGGTGTCTGTAATTTCTTACCTGAACATATGGAGCGTTTAGAAAAGGAAACAGGTGCGAAACCAAGCATAAACCAAATCGAATTACACCCCTTATACAACCAAGCAACACAAAGAAAATGGCATGAAGAAAATAACATTGCAACGGAATCCTGGAGTCCATTAGCTCGAGCAATTCAAGTGTTACAAAATGATACCATTCAAAAGATTGCTGACAATCATAACAAGTCAATTTCACAAATTATTTTGCGCTGGCACTATCAACTTGGGGCCATTTCCATTCCTAAATCATCATCACCTGCACGGCAGCTTGAAAATATATCTATTTTTGACTTTTCCCTCAATGAATCAGAAATGAGCATGATTTCAGGATTAACTCGCCCTGATGGCAGAATAAACCATCAAGATCCTGCGATTTATGAAGAGTTTTAAGCCATATTTTGAAGTAGTACAAAAATCATTAAAGTACTAAAGTAACCCAAGGTTTATCATTTTAATAGTTCCTAATCTATTCCAAAGTTCGATATAATAAAGGTATTATTTCAATATTGGAGGTACCTTAAATGCCCGTGCACAACAAACTGGTTCGAGACCGTATACCAGAAATCATCGAAAATACAGGAAAAAGGTTTTCTACAAAAATATTAGACAATCAAGAATACATAAAAGAACTAAGAAATAAGACTCGTGAAGAACTTGACGAATACCTTTATGCCGAAAATGACAATGATGCGATTGAGGAGCTAGCTGATTTATTGGAAATAATCCATGCTTTAGCAGAGTGTCATGGAGCATCTTTTAGCGAGCTAGAAGAAGTTCGACAAAGGAAGGCGGAAAACGTGGGGGCTTTAAGGAAAAAATCTTCTTAATTGATGTTGAAGGTGAGTAAGGTTCAACTGATCACTAAAAACCTTGGCAATCATTTAATAGAAAATCTAGAAGATGCAAACACGATTTGTATTCTAGCTTCCTTTGTTATGAAGTCAGGTGTTGATTACTTAAGTAATGCATTAAAAAAGGCTGTGGAAAACGGTGCCGATATTAAAATCTGTACCGGGGATTACTTATTCATTACACAACCAAAAGCCTTGGAAGAGCTGTTATCAATAGATCAAAGTATAAATATTAGAATTTGGAAAAGTAATGGTGTTTCATTTCATCCTAAGGCATACCTATTCCAATCCGATGAACATGATGTTTTGTTTATTGGTTCTTCTAACTTATCAAAATCGGCTTTACATAATGGTGTGGAATGGAACCTGTTGGTTAGTGATGAGCAGCAAGTGTTTGACGATGCACAATCTGAGTTTCTTAAAATTTTCTATTCAGATCAAACCGTGCCTTTAAATAAAGAAACAATAGAAGAATATAGAAAAAGCTATGATGAATATCAACGGAAATATCCAAATTTAGTTCAAAAGTGGACGGAGATTGAAGAATTAGATTTAATACTGCCAGTAAAGAAGGAGATTGCTGGAAAGCCAGGTGTAATTTTTGATCCCTCAGTTGGATATGCGGAAATACAACCAAGATATGCTCAGGTCGAGGCATTGGAGGAGTTAAACAAAACTCTTGATGAAGAATATAATAAGGCTCTTGTAGTTATGGCCACTGGGTTAGGGAAAACCTATTTGGCTGGCTTTTTTGCACAAACTTTTAAAAAGGTCCTATTTATTGCTCACCGTGAAGAAATTCTTCATCAGGCTAGAGATTCTTTTAAGAAAATAATGCCTGAGAGACAATATGGAATTTATAATGGAAAAACAAATGAAGCCCAAGCTGATGCAATCTTTGCCTCCATTTATACATTAAGTCTGAAAAGGCATTTGAATATCTTCCAGCCAGAAGAGTTTGATTTAATTATCATTGATGAGTTTCACCATTCTGCAGCTGATTCCTACCAGAGGGTTCTAGAATATTTCCGACCACGATTCCTTCTTGGAATTACTGCGACTCCTGATCGTAATGATAACAAAGATGTATATGCGATTTGTGATGGAAATGTGGCTTTTCGTTTAGACTTCCTGGATGCCATAAATCGGAACTGGTTAGCGCCATTTCAATATTTCGGTGTATATGATGATACCGATTATAGTCAGATTCCTTGGCTGGGTAATCGCTATGATGAAGAAGAATTACTACAAGCTCAGTTACGAGAAGATTTAGCTCTAAAAGTACTTCGTGCCTGGGAGAATAATAAACAAACGAGGACATTAGGTTTTTGCTCATCCATTAGGCAGGCTGACTTCTTATCAAATTACTTTAATCATCATGGTTATCGAACCGGTAGTCTTCATTCGCAACAAATGGGTCTGAACAGAACTAAAGCTAGTTCTCAACTTTCAAGTGGTGAAATTGACATTATTTTTACAGTGGACCTGTTTAATGAAGGGGTTAATATACCTGCAGTCGATACTCTTTTATTTGTTAGACCCACTGAATCTTTAACCGTTTTTACCCAACAAATCGGTCGGGGACTCCGTTTGCATCCAGGTAAAGAATCGTGTGTCATCATTGACTTAATTGGGAATTATCGAAATGCAGATATAAAGTTAAGTCTATTCGATACACAATCAAATGACGGGAAAACTAGAACTATTGAACCTACACTGCCATTGTACTGTGAAATAAATTTGGATGTAAATGTCATTAACCTGTTTAAAGAAATGTCCCGAAAGCGACAGCCTCGTAGAGAGAAGTTATTCATTGACTACATGGATCTAAAAAGAGATCTTGGAAGAAGGCCATCCTATTTGGAATTGCACTTAAAGGGTGACTCCGATTCACCTCAATACAGACAGGAATTTAGTTCATACTTTGGATTTCTTCAATGGGCAGATGAATTATCGGATCAGGAAATAGAAATCTACAACCGGTACGAAAATTGGTTCGTTGAAGTAGAAAAAACGGGTATGGCAAAAAGCTATAAAATGGTAATCTTACTGGCGATGCTCGAGCGGGGAGCTGAGAATTGGAATCAGCCCATATCATCTAGAGAAGCTGCATCATTTTTTCATCATTTCCTAATGGAAAAAGAACACCGCAAAAGGATTGATTTTTCCGATAAAAGTGCTAAAAAATTATGGAGTTATGATGAAAAAGGTGTTAGCAAACTGATAGCTACGATGCCAATGACAAAATGGAGTGGCAGCTCTAAAGGATTAATTACTTTTGAGAATGATATTTTTAGGTTGAATTTTGAAGTACTAAAAGAAGATGAAAAAGTTCTATACAACTGGACAAAAGAAATTTGTGAATACCGGCTTCATTATCATTTTGAACGGAGGGCAAGACATCCCCAAACACATTAGGTTTGGGGATGTCTTCTGTAGTAAATTAAGATCTGATAAACAGTCCTATTTGCATAGTTACATATCCAGTGTCCAGTTTATATCGTAGAGAAGACAATTATGATCAAAATACTAAACAACTACAATTAATTGAGTAGTCTAATAAAATGTTGGAGTAGAGGGATTAGAGTTGTAGTTCTGCAAAAAAGCTGTCCGAGATAGGACAGCTTTTCATCTTGGTCTCCTTATGTATATGCTCCAGTGTAACCTTACCTTTTCCTCAGGACTCCTTTTTTCACCAAGTTAACAAGCGTCCCCTTATTTTTATAACGATTATAAGCAATTAATCTATTTAGATCTTTAATAGTCAATTGTGCTGGATCAACTGCTAGTTCTAATTCCGGCTTAATCTTTTCAATTAACGAGAGGGCGTATTCCATCTGCTTTTGGGTTAGGGTGTAATCTTCTTGGTCAATAGTTTGTTTTTGATCCTCTTGGTTGTTCGTCGCCCTTTGAAGTGATGCGGCATGCTCCTTAATCCTTAATTCCACTAATGCCTCTACTTCCGCATGATTAACATATTTAACCTCTGGTTGCGGCGGTTTTTGGGTTGTTTTTAATAATTTATCTATGAAACCCTTAATCAATGTTTTCACTCCAATTCCCTTGAGTTCTAAAGTCCTATGTATGAAAATTTACTCCTATTCTATTATTAAAATAATATATGAAAAAAACAACACCTTTGGGGAATTTTGTTTATTTTAGTAGAAAAATGTTTTGTAATAGTTTGGTAATATAGCAAATCCCTGTAATTATTTAGGACGATTGCACTAATTGTAGTATAATGGAGAAAAATGCAAATTTTGGAGCGGTTATTATGGCGATTACGATTCCCGAGACCATTAGATCTACTGCCACAACGGGTGAACGGTTGTTTTTCAGAACACTAAAAACCTATCTCCCTGATGATTATATCGTGTACTTTGAACCGGAAATCCAAGGAAGACGACCTGATTTTGTCATTATCGGACCAGATCTCGGTATTTTGGTGTTGGAAGTGAAGGATTATACTAAAAATACGCTTTGGCAAATTAACCATGAAGAATGGCATATTGTAGCGACTTCTGGTGATCAAGCCATCATTAAAAGTCCAATGAAACAAGCAAGAGACAATATGTTTCATCTGGTAGACATGTTGAAAAAAGACAAAAATCTTGTTCAATTGGATGGGAAATATAAATTTTCATTAAAGTTCCCATACGGACATGGTGTGGTTTTTACTCGAATGTATTCCAAAGACTTTATTAAAGAGGGATTGTATTCTGTTATTGAGCCTAATCTTTGTTTTACTAGAGATGAAATTGATCCTGAAAAAGATGAGTTTTCAGAAGAAATTTTAATGGAGAAGATCCTCAACATGTTTGTGGTCCCATACCGCTTAAAAGAATCTCTTTCGATGGAGGACATTAATGCCATTCGGTATCACTTATTCCCAGAGGTTCGGATTAGTGCAGAATTTAAAGCACCAGTTCCATACCAAGATCAACTGCTGCTTTCTCTTCATGATATTAAAACCATGGATCTGCATCAGGAGAATTTAGCGAAACAGATTGGGGATAAGAACCGATTGATCCGAGGAGTGGCTGGAAGTGGAAAGACGATTATTTTGGCCAGCCGGGCGAAGATGTTGGCGAAACAAAATCCCGATTGGAAGATTCTTATCCTTTGTTATAACATTTCTCTGTCCAATGCAATCCAGCAAATGATCAATCATATGATGAATGAGCCTGATGATTTATTTGATTTTGACCCAACCATAAAGGCCGTGCGTAATCAAAACATTATCGTTCGGAATTTTCATTCATGGTTAAAGAATGATCTTAGGATTAGAGAGCAAAATCTATCAAGTATTATCGACAAGATTGAAAAGAAAGAAACTATTCTTCCTTCCTATGATGCGATCTTGATAGATGAAGGGCAGGATTTTGATGCAGATTGGCTCCGCCTAGTCAGCCTGCTTATAAATACGGATACTCAATCCTTATTATTGGTGGAGGACCGGGCCCAAACGATTTATAGGCGAAAACGTTCCTACGTACAGGATACTGGTTTAAGTTTTCAAGGTAGGTCAAAGGTGCTGTCAATTAACTATCGAAATACCTCCCAAATCGTTAAGTTTGCTTGGGATTTTTACCGTGAGCATTCGATGTTTAAGAATAAGGTAGTCAATCGTAATCTGGATGGTGAAATCATTGCTCCACAAAGCACCAAACGTAAAGGACCAGAGCCAGGAATCATTAAAGCAGTAAATTTCTTTGATGAAATGAAATTGGTGGCTCGACAAATAAAAAAGCTGAATGAAGAGAAAAAGGTTCCTCTGGAAGAGATGTTAATCCTTTACCGAGTGAAGCGTACCCATAAATATCCGATTGTCGATCTTATTAAACGCTCGTTAGCGGAATTGGGATTGCCAAACTACTGGATTACGGAGAATGACGTTTCAAAGCGATCATTTGAAAAAGAAGATGGAAAGATTAAAATAAGTACCATTGATAGCAGCAAAGGCCTCGATTTCCAAGCGGTATTTATCGTTAATGTAGATTCCATGCCATTTCCCCTTGAAGAGGATAAAGAAAGAGAAGTTTCTTTATTTTATATAGGAATGACAAGGGCGAAGGAATATCTCTGCTTGTCGTATTCCGGTGAATCTGAATTCACAAAGTATCTGGACCGGATTTTACTGGAGAGGCATCAGAAGAAAAGTGGCATTGGAAATATAAAATAAATAAAAGTGAAAAAAAGTTGTTTGATAAAGTCCTTATCATTCAGCTTTTTTATTTAACAGCATGAAATTTAAATCGAATGAAAAAGGTAAGCGGGATCGTAACGTCCGCTTACCTATTACTATTACTGTTTTGATGGAATGATAAGCCTTTGTCCAATATATAGGTAGGCAGTTGGATCCAGTTTATTGGCATCGACAATGGCTTGTGCCGTCACTCCGAATTTTTGAGCAATTTTCCAAAGCGTATCACCGGATACAACAGAATAAGTGGTTGTCACTGGCAATTCGGGCTGCGCTACTCCTGGAATGATTAGCTTTTGGCCAATATAAAGGTATGCAGTTGGATCCAGTTTGTTGGCATCGACAATGGCTTGTGCCGTGACGCCGAATTTTTGAGCAATTTTCCAAAGCGTATCACCGGATACAACAGAATAAGAGGTTGCCGCTGGCAATACGGGCTGCACTACTCCTGGAATGATTAGTTTTTGTCCAATATAAAGGTATGCAGCTGGATCCAGTTTATTGGCATCGACAATGGCTTGTGCAGTTACGCCGAATTTTTGAGCAATTTTCCAAAGCGTATCACCGGATACTACAGAATATATGGTTGCCGCTGGCTGTTCGGGTTGTTGAGATGAGGACGCAGGGACTTTTAATTTTTGTCCTACATATAGATATTTGCTTGGATCAAGGTTATTCAAGGTAACAATTTCAGAGCTGGTCGTGTTGAACTTGGATGCAATCTTCCAAAGCGTATCACCACTAACGACTATATAATCAGTCGTTGGCTTGGTCGAAGACGGTTCAGTGACAAGTTCAACGTCACTCACACTGATTGTTCCTGTGACCCCTTCTTTAACAAGAACGGTGTATTTTCCATTCTCTATCGCTTCCGACATAAGCGGGAAAGTGTCTCCTTTTATAGCAGTATAGCCTTGCCCTGCAGGATCAACACTCATTTTTGCTGTTTCGCTGATGACGCGTACTCTTTTTTCTGGCTGCATCGGTTTGATTTCGTACATGTTTTGCACCCTCACAGCGCTAGGAAACGTAATATAGCCGCTATTTGGGCCTTCGATCACATTCAACTTGATGTAGTAGCTTCCGTTTGGTACTTTTCCGCCCATGATGTCTGAGCCATTCCATTCAAACGTGTGAGTACCAGCTTCAAATGATTGTTCACTTACAACTAAAGCGGCATGTGCTCCAGCAGCATTTGCGATATAAATGGATAATCTCGCAGGTACTGCCAGTGTAAATTGTCCTGTGACCTTATCGTTTATTCCATCTCCATCAGGAGTAAACGATGGTGATTGGAAGGAAGCATCTGTAACAATTTCTTTTAATCTTGATACCGGAATATAATAATCGGCATCTTTGATTGTAATCGTGCCCGATCGCCAGGTTAACGGTGTTGTGGAAGGATAGTTATATGCTGTTTCGATAGTTTTAAAAACAATCTCATAACTACCATCCATTACAATCCTTCCTGTTTTATCTGTGCCATTCCAGCTTACTGTATGGCTTCCAGGAGATAGGGTTTCCTTGCTGCCGGTATATATTTCATCTCCGTTCATATTACGAATGGTCAGCTGAACTTCAGCAGGACGGTTTAAGTTGAACGGAATTTGGACTGAGTTTATTTGTGTTAGTCCGTATTTAGGTGAAAACACTGCTGGATTTGGAGAAACACCATCAATCAATGGCTTGGGATTTGATTCCGAGACAACGGTGAGCTGCCCAAGCGGATATCCTTGCATTTGATTGTATTCCTGGTCTGTTAAATATCCTTTGATTTGGTATATACCTGCAGGAAGAGGTGCTTTTTTCGTATCATCCCATGGCACCCAATCCACTTTGTGTACGGTTTTATAGGCCAAAGTCGATAAATTAATTTTTGTTTGTAGGCCATTCCCTACGAGAAGAAGATACCCGCGCGTTGGCACATTGGTTTGCAACTGAATGGTTGTGTAACCAGGGACTCTGTTGCCTTGAAAGGCAACGGTAGAAGCCGAAAGATTAAATGAAGTAACCTCAATCATTCTAGACATAGGCCGGTACCCGCTATATCCCACTCTGTTATCTCCGAAATCCATTCTGGGGAAACCGCCGTATCCCATTCTGTAATCTCCGAAACCCATTCTCGGGAAACCGCCGTATCCTATTCCATAACCTCCGAAACCCATACCGGGATACCCTCCGTATCCCATTCCGAATAATCTTTGCATGTTTAAATCCTCCTCGAATTGTTTCGTAGTTAGTTTATGTGTCCATTTTGAAGCAGGCATAGATACTTGCCTATATATAAATGGTCCTTTTTAAATACGCACAATTTTTGTTTCTATTTTTAACCTATTGCATTGGAAAAAGGGGTGGGGGAGACGGTGCAGAACCATCCTCCTGTTTCGATTTCATCTAGGGGCGAAAAATGAAATCGTTTCCACGGAAATTAATTGTTTACCACTGAGCATGGCTCAGGTTATAATAAAATTTATTATTTTGGAAATCGAAATTAATGCACGAGCAAAAATACTTCTTTTTTGGGAAAGGCGATGGACATTGAATAAACCTAGTGGAAAAAAACGAATACAGCTGGCCATACTTCTAGGATCACTGGGACTGTTAGGACCTTTTACCATCGATACGTATTTACCTTCTTTTCCAACGATTGTAAAAGATTTTCATACGACGGCTTCCCTTGTACAAATTAGTTTAACCTCCTGTTTATTAGGATTGGGATTAGGGCAATTGGTGATTGGTCCTTTAAGTGATGTAAAAGGCCGCCGACAACCCTTGTTAATCTTTATCAGCTTGTACTTACTTGCTTCTATCACATGTGCGGTGTCGTCCAATATCTATTTCCTTATCATCGCTCGATTTGTCCAGGGCTTTGCTGCTGCCGGCGGACTTGTGATCTCTAGAGCGATTGTTCGAGATCTCTTTAGTGGGAGGGAACTTACCAAGTTCTTTACGATGATGGTATTAGTAGGTAACCTCGGGCCGATTGTTGCACCGGTTGCTGGTGGGGGGATTCTTGCTTTTACCAATTGGCATGGGGTTTTTATTGCGTTAGCTTGTGTGGGTGCGGTGTTACTCTTCACTGTTGCTATAAAATTAGAAGAAACTCTGCCAACAGAAAACCGTGTTCCAAGCAATTTACCACAAATTATGAACAACTTTGGTTCTTTATTCCGAGATCGAACGTTCATGGGATACGCACTAACTTCAGGATTTACTGCTGCAGGAATCTTTGCCTATGTATCTGGAGTTCCATTTGTCTATCAGAATATTTACGAAGTTACACCGCAGCAATTTAGTTTATTATTTGGGACCAATGGATTAGCATTAATTATTGGAAGTCAATTGGTCGGCCGCTTTGCAGACATCATTCCAGAGCGGACTTTCTTAAAAATCGGTTTAGCCATCGCTAATTTAGCCGGTGCCGGTTTACTTATCGCTCTTCTATTAAACGCACCACTTTTTGCAGTTGTGATTCCTATTTTCTTCTTTATAACTTCCATCAGTATTATCGGAACCACATCTTTTACTTTAGCGATTGAAACACAAGGACATATTGCGGGCAGTGCTTCAGCCCTTTTAGGATTATTGCCATTTTTACTTGGCTCATTAAGTGCTCCACTTGTGGGAATAGCAGGGGCGTATACAGGCGTTCCGATGGGCGCCATCATTTTAGGCTCAAGTTTTCTGGCTTTCCTTTCCTATTTTGTATTGGTACGCAATGCAACGCTTGGGATACAACTATCCAATGACCAGTGCACAGTAAAGAAATCCAGTATCTAAGAATAAAAGTTTTATGGCGAACACATGTTGAATGGAACTTTTAAAGAGCTGCCGTAGTCCAGGCAGCTCTAGTTATTAAGGGCAAATTTAATTAATTTGCAAAGATATTGACCTTCATTTATGAGCTTTGCTTATCCAGCAACTCCGCAAGTTTCAACGTAACAGCTTCTGATGATTACTGACATTGGAATGTACCACCTTTGACATAGTTTTTACCACCGAATGACAAAAAATGTACCAAAGAATTACAGACTGTTTACCATGCAATCTATCTGGTGATAAAAGATATAAAATCATAGTTTTGAGAATCAAAATGTTATAAAAAATTGATTGACTTTCAATAAGATCATTTTTCTGCAAACGGTCCAGATTAACTCTTGTATAACGTAGTAGACAAATACTGCGCAATAAACTCCCTCTGTTTTAGAGCATTTTGTGAATGATTTCACTCAAACTAATGAAGCAGTTTAGTTGAACTAGAAAAGATAAGCTTTCTTATAGTTTCTTCTACTATTTTTTGTAGTATAATAGTTAACAATATTGTGTAAAAATGTAAATTATTCAAGGAGTTGATTTTTTGAAAAGAATATCAATGTTATTCGTTTTATTCAGTATGTTATTTTTGGTAGTAGGATGCACATCAAATAAGACAAATAAAAAAATGGAAAAATCTGATAATGACACCATAACTAAAGGGAGTTCAAATAATTTAATTTCATATTATGATACCATTAAATTAGAAAATTCCATTGAATCTTCTTTCAACAAAAAGGTGTTAAAGAAAAAAGGTTATCCAGATGGTTATGATCTAACCCTTTCTCGGGCAAAGAAAGAAGTCATTCTTATGATTAGACCTTATTCTAAGAAAAATTTTAATTATTTAAAAGACGACCTTCAAAGTAATATTGAAGAAGTTTTGCAAGCAAAAAAATATACGGATTATAAAGTTAAAGTTCTTGCTGATTGGTCTAAAACGAATCAGACAGAAAGACAAGAAAATGAACAAAAGATTTTAAATGAAATAGTTCAGATAATGAAAGAGACTCATAAAATTAATGTTTCGATGGGAACCCAATATTCAGCTACTGACGGACGTATTGTACAATTGGACTTAATGCTTTATAGAAACAACAAAGAAATTATAGATCCAAATGAAGTGAATTATTTTCATAAAGAATTTTTAAAATTAGCTAAAGAAAATGGATTCAATGTTACAGATATTCCTATACGTTTTAAATCAAATTTAAAACGAGATTGGGAAATGAAAGTGATGCCGTCAATAAACCAAGGGTTAAAAGAAATAAAAGATCTTAAAGTTAAATCTACAACTATAATAGATGATAAGAATCCAATTATTGTTAATACTGAAATAAGCAGCACAGATAAAAATGCTAAAGAAAATGGAAAACGTATTGAAGAACTTATAAATGAATTTTTCCATTATAAACAAATTAACAAATCATTTCCTGGTCCTTATGAAATTCAAGTTCTAAGTAAAGATAATAAGAAAATAAATTAAACAATGCTAATGGAGGCACTCCCAACTAAGTTAAGGTATTACTAGCAATCCTATAAAAAATATTAATACAACTTCTTCAACAATTGAGCACAATTCTGCAGCAAGAATTGTGCTTTTTCTTTTTGTTAAGGGACAGTTTGTGGAAAAACATTTAATGAGATAATTAGGGGAAGTTTGATAAAGTAATAGAGAATATTGTGAAGAAATGTACTTAAGCTAACGGGGCAGGTTAGTTGAGGAAGGAATTGTTCATTAAAGCCATATTTGACACAAAATGCGTTCTAAAACAAAAGTGCTGCTAATCATAGCAGCACAGTAAGAAAGGTTTATTCAAACTATATGAAATAGCTTTTGTAATAAAAGAATGTAATGATAATCGCAAATAAAGTATAAGCAACGGAAGCAAAGATTGGTATTCTTCCAAATTTAGTGCCTCTTTTTCCCTCAACTTCCATGTAGGTTTGGCTGTTAAATAAATCGGTCATTGGATTATTCGGTGCAGTAATTATGATTCCAAGTATTCCAACTGGAAAAGTTAAATCAACAATATTGGCTTGAAAAAGATGTGCTGCTCCGAAATTAAGAACCATTAGTATCGAAAAGGTTGCTAAAAGTACGAGTATTTTGTTCACGTTTGTTCTCCACCATAGTTAAGCGACCTTCCTCTCCCAGCCGTAGAATCAGTATTGACGGTTAGTGACCATTTTCATTCTCTGTGGTGAAGCGCTGATTTTTGCGCTTCATGGATGGCTAACGGGTGCTTTACTTCAATAACATGGGTTGCTGCGGCAGCCTTTTTCTTATGGCACTAACGGGGCAGGTTAGTTCAATAAAAAATAAACGCCAATTGAACCCTTTGGCGTTTCCTTTTATTGAAGAATCACTAATTTCTTCGAGCTAGTGTACCTAAGTTTCCTCGGCACGATATATAAATTTTAAAAGTGTATATCTCAAAAAGGTTCCAATCAGTATTCCGATGGGTAATGACAACATTGGTAACCAAATAGGTCCGAGTAACATTCCGTTTACTTTAAATGTTGCTGAGTAAATAAGCCCTACTGTAACTAAATAGGCGGAAAACACAAACGGAAGAAACGCTAAGGATGCTTTTTTACCGTTTGCATCACTGTAAGCATCCCAAATTGCAAAAAAATAAAGACAAGGATAAAACATCAACCATTGGTAATTCGTTTGTCCAATTGCTTTTTCAATTTCCCCATGAAAACTCAGAATAATTACATCATTAAAGTTGGATTGGACATTGATCAATATTTCTAATCCGATAAAAAGTAATCCCTTAAAAAATTTTTTGTTCAGAATTTGGGCAAACCCAGGTAAAGCAATACTCCAAAGGATTTTTTCAAGCTCATCTTTTGTTATCATTGATATTCACTATCACTTTTCTTTTACTATTTCGTATCTATTTGGAAGTGGGGTAGTTCTTCCATCCTTCCATCTAAATGACCTCTAATTTTCCTCATCGAATTTTTTAATTGAATTTATTTTCCTTATTACTGCATTGAAATATTCTATCTAAAGGAAAAAATATTATTTTCTATAATAACCAAGATAAAAAACGTAAATTTTTTGGATATTGTATCATTTGTTGAGCAAAATTAAGAAGAGAAAATCTAGGAGGAATGCAGTATGCCTGAGAAACCTGCGATAACGTCATCCGAACTTGGAGTTCTATGGCTTACATACCAAGAGAAAACGATGAATTTGCGAATGTTAGAATACTTTATTGAAAAAGCTGACGACGAAAAAGCCAAAAAAATCATGACTGATGTATACAATGAAATAGACATTTATGTTGGCAAAATAACAAATATTTTTACAAGTGAAGGGGCTACAATCCCAGTCGGGTTTTCTTCTGAAGACGTAAATAAAGATGTTCCAAAGCTCTTTGATAACGGTTTTGACATCTTGTTTATACGATTACTTATGGAAATTAGTATGGGGCTGCATACCCTAAATATAAACATGGCATATCGTGAAGACATTGTCATGCTTTTCAAAGAACTTACCGCCATTACCCAAACATATTATAATTCTTGCACACAATATTTGATTGAAAAAGGGATGATTGCCCGTTCTCCTTATGTTTCTATGCCCACCTCGGTTGAGTTCGTAAAAGATAAAGACTATTTGGCCGGAATGAATCCATTTGGTAAACTTGGTAAAAAACGAACATTAAACACGATAGAAGTTGCTTATATTTATCATGGTATTGAATCAAATGTTACTGGTTTACAAATGATTATTGGTTTTGCTCAATGTGCTAAAAGTGCAGAAGTAGTGAAATTTTTTGCAAAAGGAGCAGAACTATCCAAAAGTGTTATAAAAGAGATGAGTGAAACATTTCTAGAAGATGGTATTCAAATACCTGCCACAGCAGGGGGACATGCGACACGTTCAACTGTTGCACCGTTTTCTGATAAGCTCATGATGTATTGTATCAGTATGTTTTGCAGTTTTTCTATGGGGGGCAATGCAGTGGGTACAGCTTTTAGTTTACGGAACGACTTGGCAGCAAAAAATACTGCTTTTACGAAAGATATTTTCGAATATGCCCATGAAGGTGCAAAAATTATGATTAAGAACGGTTGGATGGAAGAACCACCTCAAATGGTAGAACGGAAAGCAATAATTGAAAGATAACAAGCATTAAGTAGTGCGTATTGTAAATAACATCTGAGTTTCTTCTTCAACTAAAGGGTGCGATGCTTTGACAAGGCATCGCCTATTTTGGTTTGCTTAACGAAGCAGATTGTGAAGTGTTGTACTTAAAGTAACGGGTGCAAGAGTTAAAGATGGGGACTGCAATCCCTTTTCTTGTTCCACTAACGAAGCAAGTTAGTGGAACAAGGAGGGTTTTCCTATTAAACATTTCTTCTACATAAATAGGAACAAGAGGATTATAAAAATAATTCCATAGACAGGAATTATGTTAAATTGTCTAGCTTTTTTATAATCATCCATCCGAAGATATTCTTTTGCAAAATATCTACTTGTAAATACAATGAAAATGAATCCTGGATAAGAAAAAGCAGCTAACCACCAGACAATTTGGTGAATGAAGGATTTATCATCGATGTAGGTACCGGCAGCTCCGGAAATAAATACAGCCGGAAGGCTTACGCAAGCGATTAAAACCCAATAAATAGTTTGGGCTGTTTTTATTTCTTGTTCTATTTTTTCTTCCAATGTTTGTTTTTCCATTCGTATCACCAGCTTTATGGGAATGAATATATATCATCATACTACCACAAGTATCAATATCATTTATAAGTTTTTTACGAATGCTTTTCTTCAATTAAAATAAAATCAAGGTCCGTTTTGAGGTTCTTGATTTATATTTGATTATTATCAACAATATTATTTAATAGAGCCTTTTATTAAAGAAATATTGTGAAATATTACACTTAAACTATCGGAGTTGAAGATCCAGCTACCAATTTGGTGGGTTTTTTGTTATTAAACTAACGTAAGCAGTTTAGCGTAAGAAGAAAACGTACCGAAAAGAAATAGGGGGACGTATGAGGAAAAAATTAATAATTCCGATTGTAATGATGATAATTTTATTAATATCGTGGTGGGCAAAATATTTGTTTTTTGTACCACATTTCCAGGCAGGACCTAAAAACACTATGGTTTCCACGAAAACTAAATTAGTATTCTGCGGCGATCCCGTTTTCTTATTTAGCTAACGTAAGCAGTTTAGTACAGGAACAATGTTATAATATGGATGTGAATTTGGTTATTTTTTCCGAGGAGGTGGAGAGATGGCTATATGGAAAATGTATTTAATTACTATTATTGAAATTATTCTATTTTTAGTTGTTGGTTTTTTATTAACTGATAATGTTCTTAAATATATTTATGAAAGTTCTGGAATTAGATTTATAGGAAACGTTTGGGTAGTATGGTTTGGTTTATCATTTATGATTTTTGGATTATATACAATCGTACTCTCCTTTTTTGTGTCAAAAGAAAGTCGGTTACTGAAGGAAAGATTAACCTCAAAAACATTTTGGGTAATTGTTATTGCTTCTACTGTCGGAGTTTTTGTTCCATTTTTTACAGGGGAAATTCCTTTTTAACTCTTCAACAAACGGGTGCTTTAATTGATAAAGAAATAGAGGTGAAATAGTGCCAACGCCAATTATATTACTCTTATTAATAATATCAATTTTGGTTTTTAGAGGAGTACAAAAGGGTACGATGAAATTTACTGTTAAAAAGTTTACATTAGGTTTAATTATAACTATCATATTTATTAACGTGGTTATGTTCTTTATTTTGTAGAATATTATGTGAACTATTTTACTTAAAGTAAAGGGTAGCATTACTGGAATAACGGTAATGCTTTTTCTTATTCAAGTAAAGTAAGCAGGTTAGTTGAAGAAGGATTATTTTGTAAAAGTAAAGAATTTTATAGGTGAATGGTGGTGCGTTTAATGGATAAACCAGTAATGATTGAGGGTTATAACCCTGACTGGACTAAGAACTTTGAATTAGAAATGAGACAGTTGATGAAAATCAAAAATGGTAGGATTATATCTATTGAACACATAGGAAGTACGTCGGTAAATGGATTGTGTGCCAAGCCTATATTGGATATTGCTGTTGCTGTACATAATTTAGAAGTTGTAGATGAGTTCATTGAACCTTTAAAACTTTTAGGATATGAATTTGTTCATCATCAAGAATTTCCAGAAAGGCGTTTTTTTAGAAAAGGGCAATGGGGAGCCGGAACACATCATTTACATTTTTATGAGATTGAAAGTGAAAGCTGGAAAAATCAGCTCCTTTTTAGAGACTTTCTAAGAACGCATCCAGATGTACTAAAAAGGTATCATCAATTAAAAGAAGAATTAGCCGAAAAATATCGCTTTGACAGAGTTTCATATACAGAGGCAAAGGTACCGTTTATACAGGATATATTAAAGCAAGCTAAAGAGGAAAAAGTGCAGGAATAAAACCCTTATTCTTATTCGACTAACGGGGCAGGTTAGTTTAGGATCAAGCAATGGATCCATACCAGAAGTAAATGAGTTTTTTTATTAATGGAGAAGAAACTGAAATTTACATTGTTTAACTCAAAAGTAATGTTTGAAAAACGGAGTGCCAAAGAATTGGTGTTCCGTTTTTCTTATTATATATTTACGTTTTAGTAAGGAGAGGATGGAATATTATATTTTAAATCGTAAGGACGTGGTGGTAATAATATCCAAATCTAGGACCTGGAGCCAACAATGCTCCAGTAGCAAGACCACCTAAGAAGCCTAAGCCAATTCCGAATCCAGGTCTTCCAAATCCGAATCCTGGGCGTACGCTTTGATAATCATTGATCAAAGCAATTCCTCCCTCTATTATTTCAATTCAGAAAAGGATATGCATTAATAGTCTATATGATTGGGTCTCTAACCCAATTTTTAAAATTTGCATTACAAAAAGCCTTTTGGTTTACAGTTGGAATTGAGGAGGCGTTGGCTAGGGTCAATTTTAAGGGTGGGGAAGATCAGGTTGTTTGATAGTTTGGTTCAAATATTGGCGTGGTGTACCATAAAAAGCAACCTGCCTATATTGCGGATAAATGGATAAGTAATGGATAAAGATGGGTGCATCGACGAGGAAGGGATAGTGTACGTAAAATTGACGATCACCATAGACAATTCCATTAAGTGCTGTAGCCATTTCTTTATTAAATATTTTAAAACGAGTGTCTGCAACTTTTTGACTGAATTCTCCACCATCTACATACGCTTTTCCTATTAAATTTAAACCACCATGTGAATCTTTTTTCCATTCTGCTAATACTTCGTCACGCATTTTGGGGTTAATAGATTTGTAGTTGTACACATATCCAATATCCAAAAATAATTCTGCTGTAATATCTGAATGCGTGAGAGTATATTTTCTTCCTTCAACTGGCTGAGCGAAAGTGGTAGGTGGAATAAGTTTGATGGATAATTTCTGTGGATTAAAAACGGACATATACAATCCCCCCTATATTTATAATCAATGTGCTTGATTCCAATAGATAAACATAAATTTATATGTATTACTTTATGTGGGTCAATAACTATATGACTGTATTGGTGCCTAGGAAGGAGATAACGATTCATAGATTGCTTGAGCTCAAGAATGATCGCTTCAGCGTTCTTTTTCTTTATTCAAGTAAAGGAGCAGTTTAACGCAGCCTCAGGAATAAACTTGTGTTCATTTTTAATTTTGTCTAATTTCAGTATAAAGAACGCTAACCGAAATAATTAACGTTCTTTACGTGATGGAAGGGAAAACGCAGGTGGCGGATATCTGGTGATCACAGTATTCGATTCAAAAAAACGATCTCTAATTATGCGAAAGCCCAAACGTTTCTATAGTAAGACTGAACGATACGATTACGGAGGTCAGACGCTGTGTTTTAATATAGAGTTGGAGTTGGAGGAGAACAATGGAAGTTAACAATATCTCTTAAAGCAACCGAATATTGATTCCATCTTCCGCCGAAAAACCTATAACCATAAACTCTTTGATGCCCGACAGTCGTCAAAAAAAACCAGAAATTATCACCGTTTCTAAGCCACAAATACGTGAAACGAAAGATACAATTTTCAAGACCCCTGGGGTTCAGGGCAGATGGCATTTGCTGTGTATATACCATAATTCGAGGTTCACTCCCTATTGAAATTAGACTTATAACCAAGTTTATGCTCAGGGTCAAAGCTTGGATTGGATGTATGCCTAGTAGCCAACTTAAATTCAAATATGAATAAGCTAATATGAAATTGTTTAAGGTTTGCTCTAGCAAGATAGTCGGCGGCAAAGCGCGCTAATCACAAGGTATGCATGACCATAAGAATGTACCGCTTCAGCTATATTTATAACAGTGTATGCCACGAATTTCACCACTTGTTGCCACGCGTTTACCAATTGGTAACGGCAAGTCTTTGGAAAGTGAAAAAGCCTAATTCCTCCTTATTAATACTGAGGAATTAGGCTAATGGTATTCCGCAATCGCGTCCGATTGTTTAAAGTTTTCTTTTCAATCTTCTATTTTCCCATGATTCTTTGCATTACTTACTATTATTAATATTGGAGATATTAATAGAAAACTCCTCAAAACTTAATTGTCCTAAGGCAAACTTCATACTTTGAACAAATATACGTTCATTTTTCGTTAGTTCACGTTTTGCTTCCTTATCAATCCATTCATGCTCTATGTCCAAAATATCTAAAACATGCTTTTGTTTTGAAAAAGCTTCATAATATCTTAATCCAAATTTTCTTTGGGAGATAGCGTCAATATGAATGCCATCTGGATTGGCTGTTAAGTCTTTTGATGTTACAAAATAGCAATTTTCTTCGGTATGAGCAACTTTAGATAATATTTGGTTTATTTGTTTATATTCTACAGCGCTTTTTCCAAATCCGACCTCACCAAGATAATGTCCCAACTCACCGATCATAATCGGGATATCTGGTGCATTCAATTCTTTTCTCAAGTGTTTAAATAATGAAAGCAATTTATCTTCATACGTCTTATACCGTTCACCATAACTGTCGCTTTCTCCTTGGTGCCACAGAATTCCCACTATTTCACTTGTTTCCATAGCAAATTTTGCTTCGGAAATTGCATGTCTTGTTAATGGACCATCAATTGCCCACTCATCAATAGAGCTTCCTCCCTCGGCGCATGTTATGACCCCAATAGACTCGCCCGGATGATCCTCTGTCCAAGCCTGAGCAAAAGAGGCTGCCGGTCCAACACCAGATACGTGCCGATCAAAATTAAGTGGTTCTGCCATCATTTGCCATCTGCCGTTTCGCAACATTTTTATGTGCTCATTATAAATTGGCGGTACATCCTCAATAAATCCTCTGCCTGCCATATTTGATTGTCCGATTAATAATATAGATTTCATAGAAAAACCTTCTTTCTTTTTTTGCAAAGGTCTAATTAGACCAAATAAGATTAAGAGTATAGCTCAATTAGACTTTTAGTCAAGTCGATTTTGTCTTTATTCAAGTAAATGGGCCTAAAAAGCTTACCGACAAACCATTTGCAGTCAACATCTTCATTCCTGAATTCATTAGAAGGTGGAAAGCTTCGTTTAAAAGAAAATCTACGGGGCTTTTGTAGTATCAATAAGAGTAATAATGCTAGACAACATCTAAAAAAGTTATTATTTTTATTAAAGAAGGTATGGGATAATGTTTGGTAATGGCTGGGATGAGGCTGAACCTGATGATGGGAAGATGGAGGAACTTTTAAACTGCGAAATTGATAGATATAGGAATTAAAGAAACGATCGAAGATTCAAGGGAACGATTTCTTCTTTCGGGGACAATTGGAGTTTATACAATAATTTAAACAGGAACCCTCGAAATTCGGAAGACACTCTTAGCATTTTAATTATGGATTAAAAAGGGGGTTTAGGGATGTACATGTTTTTTTATTTACTATTAGCCATAATCGGCGGGACTTTAATAGGAACACAAGCAGGAATCAATGGTGTGTTGGGAAAAAGGATTGGCGTGATCGAAGGTAGTTTTGTTTCGTTTTTTATCGGAACCATCATTCTCTTATTACTCGTTATTTTTTTTGGTAAAGGAGATGTATTAAAAGTAACAACGGTTCCGAAATGGCAGCTAATTGGTGGAGTGCTTGGAGCCGGATATGTAACGATTATGGTTGCTGTAGTACCAAGAATTGGTGTGGCTTCAGCCATTACAGCTGTCATTGTTGGACAGTTATTAATCAGTGTGACACTTGATCACTTTGGGATTTTTATTAAACAACCAATACCAATTGATTGGTACCGCATCACAGGTTTAATCTTATTACTTATCTCGTTGCTTTTGATATTTAAGGGGAAGAGTAAATGGTTTTGAGTTCGTGAGTTTAATTTAGTGAAAGAAAATCAATGAAAATAAATCCCTGAATCCAACCGCGGTGATTCAGGGATTATTTATTTAAATTAACTAAATTTCCGATATAAAAGTTTATAAATACATTTAAATTTCTGCCAACTTAAATGTAATGAGCATTTTCGATAATATGCTTTATATTATTAAGCTGAAAAGCTCCATATAATCTGTTTTTGGTTGTTAACTCATGGATAAAAAACTGTTGTAACTGCTCTTTATTCGTCAACCGTTTTACGATGCTGTGATCCGACCAATCGTGAACCTCTTTTTCATCGTCATTAAAGAATAGCAGGGGATTGATCCAAGTTGGAATATCTTTACCTTCTAAATAATTTGATAGACTGATGGCTGACTGCTGAATCTGGCAAATTGGATTTTCATATGTAATTACCTTTAATGCTCCCGACTCATCTCTATTAAATACAATCGATTCCTCTTTTTCACTGTCTACTAACTCTGCTAAAAAAGAAAACTTGTGGCTGCCCATTCTAGTTAATCCCAATACGATATGGCCAGTCCAGTCTTTTGTCTCTATTACATATAGACCCGTTGATAAAAGTACCAAGTGATCGATCTGCCGGGTAGTTCCGTTACCTTCTGGAATAAAAATGTTCGGCATAATAATCATTTCATCTGCTGGAATGATCTTTTTTGAGATTAAGTCGGCTTTAAAATTTTCTAGTATCTGATGGGTGAGGATTTCTCCTTGATTTCGAAAATTTTTCCGGATCTCTTCATTTTCGATGATCAGTTTTTCAATTTCACGTTGGTACGACTCGTTCATTCGCATAACCTGCTCATCAAATTGAGTGGCTGCCGTTTCCCTTGAAGCCTTTTGTAGTTCTTTCAGGGCCTCTAATTCTTGGTGGTAGTCATTTCTCAGTTCTTTTTGTTTTAACTTTTCCTTTTTTACCAAATAGGCTAACCAAATGACAGAAGCAGCAAGTAAAGTGGAAATAATTAACCAGATCATTTATTTTCTCCTTAACTATCAGTACATATATTTGTTTAATAGCTTTTTAGTAGCATTTTATCTAACTCACGGACCTCATCATAGGAATTTATTAATCTCTCTGGTACCAATGTTCTGCCATAGTCCCAGGCATTGGTTTCTATTTTAGCTAGAAGCTGTGCTTTCTTTTCATCCTCGAAATACTTTAAAACTCTTAAATCATGTTTGTTGTTCTTAAATGCTAAATAATAACCGAGTTGATGATATAGAATAATTTTAACACAATCTTCATCAGACTCTTTAATTTTAAAGATAATATTAGCAATGTATCCATTAATTTGTAAATAGTTAAATTTAATTGTATTAGTCGATATATTAAAACTCATTGGTGCAAGTAGATTATTGTTGATTTCATAATCAATAGTTATTTTGTGTTCTTGTAATGTATGTTCAATTATTTTTTCAATATCCCTAATATAAAGCATGGTGTCCGACACGACCTTTCAAAATCTGCTACTCTTTATTTTTAGGAAAAGAAAAAGGAAAGTAAATCCTTCTATCTTCCTTTAGACTATTTACCTATCGCATTTTTTCGGATGATTTCAATCGTATATCGATTCCATCATTAGACCTGTCATTGTGGTGCCATTAAAAAAAGACTCAAGGATCGAACCCATCCATTTATGGATAGGAGCGTGTCTGCAATTGTTTTCTAAGTTCATCCGGTATATATGTACATTCCGCCAAAACGTAAAATGGCTTGGGGTTTTCCTAAGCCATTATTATAACTTATTATTGGAAAATACAGCCCTAATGTCCATTGAAATCAGCTTTTAAGATTAGCTTTGGCTAACTCTTCTCTGTCTGATGCTATTGGAGGCTGTTCTAACCATCTATTATTTATCATGATATTGGAGCCATCTTCAGAATATAGCTGGATTTCTACCATCAATCTGTTATACATGAGCCCTATATCCACTCTGGGGCTTTGAGCAATACCTGTCCCATAATACCCAATACTCAGTCCGATTAAGGTGGTTGTAAAGAACATCATTAGTTTATCCGAAAAAGTATAAACCGTGCTATTCGTGATTTCTGTTGCCCAAGTTGTGGGAACTGGAAGATAACTTTCTTCAAATTTTTTCCCGAATAATTTAATGTGTTTTTTCGCAATTTCAATCCCTCTGACAAAGAATTGTTTTACTTGTTTATCCTGAGCAACCTGGCAAAATCCTGCTAGAGTCGCTGCTCCTAAAGAATTTCTTTGAATATTTGCAAATATATTAGCTATTTCAGTTACTAGTAATGGTCTTTTATCGCCAATAATATCCCAAACAAAACTTTGCTTTTTTACAAAATCTACTCTTTCTAAATTTGGCATATACGGAGACCTTATATAAAGACCTTTTGACAAAAGTAAGTTTTTCGTCTTGTTAAATAATTGTATGGTTTCAGAGATACACTCCATATAGAAATCTGTTATGTCAGCTCTGGAAGAACCAGATAAACTACCTGAGTAGGTGGTCAGCCCAATCATTGACATTTGATTAATAAAATTTAATACATAATTGTCGGAGTATAATCTGGGTGCAGTTAAATCGACATCCTCCTCTATTTTAAAACCATGAGGGATAGCATATTTTTCCTCATTAAAAATAGAAGTTAGTTTTTCTATGTGTTTTTTTGCGAGTTCTAAAGCGTATTCAATGACAGGCTTAATCTCTAAGTCCTCAGCCTTTTCTAAAAAATAGGAAAGAACACAAACGCTTCCGCTGTCATGCATATATTGTCCCCAAAGTTGAGCAATTTCCATTGATGTTAACCTAATCTGTTTTCCCTGCTCCATAATGTTTTTCCTCCGAATAATAAAGTCATATTTCCTTTATTTTTCTCAAGACTTCTTATTGTATACGTATCCTTCAAAATGAAAAAAGAACACATTTTGGTCATCTGCCAATGTGTTCTCCTTTAACTATCTACTATTCGTTTTATAATGATCATAAAGGGTAGGATTTTTCCTTTCCACATAAATTTTATCTAAGGTTAATCCGTATATCTAACACCTTTTAACATCATATCCACTTTTACTTTTGTATCTTGAACAATATTTTTTCTAAATTCCTTTGCTTTTTTGAAGGCTTCCATCATTCCTGATGCAATGATCTTAATTTCTCTGGTACCGACCGGTTCTTCTAGAATAAAAATATATTCTTTCATGCCTCTTCACCTCGTAAGTTGTAATTTTAATATAATTATATATCACTTTGTAAGCGATTACCACAAAAAATGTGAACGTTTTCACACACTTTTATTAACTTTTATCATTTGATTCTGCCAAGTATACAATCTAAAATGAACTATAATACATGCAACGAATGGGTGATCTGAGAGATGTGATGAAACCATCTTGCGATATCATCTGTCATACGTGTTTTAGTGGAGGTAAATTAAATGACAACTATTCCAACGCAACAGCGTGATAAGGTGAGTTCTTATAAAAATCTACGGTCTTTGTACGAGAAAAACATCACGGTGAACAGTATTTCCGAAACGATGGATACTTGTCATCTTAATGATGATGCGGATACCATCAAAAGGATGATGACGATAAAAGATTATGATGTTTTGGGTGTGGAAGATAACGGAATTGTGATTGGCTATGTTGTAAGAAATGAATTGCAAGACGGAAATTGTAAAGAGTATTATCGGAGTTTTAGTCCAACTGAACTTGTCTCAGAATCTACACCGCTTATCGATACTTTATCTATCTTTAAAGGGATCGAAAGAATATTTATCCTAGAAGGCAACCGGATAACAAAGGTTGTGACGCGAGCAGATCTCCAGAAATCTCCGATTCGAATGTTACTATTTGGCCTGATTTCGTTGTTGGAGATGCACCTTTATCGGATAATTAATGATTATTTTGCTGAGGATACTTGGAAAGTACATTTAGGCTCCAATCGAGTTAAATATGCAGAGGAATTGTATTCCCTTCGCAAGTCACGGAATGAAGCGATTCAATTAAGTGATTGTCTGCAGATTTGTGATAAACGTGACATCATTCTTAATGAGGCTCCGTTACAGGAACTTTTGGGTATTGAATCAAAAAGCAAAGGGAAATCTTTCTTTAAAAAATTAGAAAGCTTACGAAACAACTTGGCGCATGCTCAGAATTTGAATACCAATTATTCTTGGGATGAAATGTTCTTATTAATTGAACAGACGGAGAAATTATTAGGGAACTGTGAAAAGATTTGATCTATATTTTCTATCAGTAAGAAAAGAAGTATCACCTATTTACTGATGGGTATTTTTACAAATGGCATTTCTGTAGAATGAGGAATGCTTTTTCTTTTTGTCTAAAGGTAAGTGGATATTTCATATCAACAATAATATAATAGAAAAGGATATTTTTTTATCGCAAAACGATATAATCCATGGTAAAATCTACTTACAATAATGAAGTGAGGTGCTTTGTATGAAACGTGGTTCAACACTCTTTTTAAAAATAGCTCTTATACTCATAGGCTTGCCGGTTCTTGCTTTGTGTATCTTTTTGGTACCAGAGATAGCGAAGTTTGCTGTAGATTTGTATCCGGATCATGCTTATTTGAAATATCTCGTTTTCCTCGATTTGTATGCAACGGCAATCCCTTTTTACTTTGCTCTGTTTCAAGCTTTTAACCTTTTACACTACATTGATCAAACACAAGCTTTCTCAGAGTTATCGATTAAGGCTTTAAAGTATATAAAATACTGTGCAATCACATTCAGTGGCATCTATGTGATTGGCATGCCAATTTTTTATCTGATCGCTGAGGCAGATGACGCTCCGGGAATCATCCTAATCGGAATGGCCATTATTTTTGCCGGACTTGTCGTTGCCGTCTTTGCTGCTGTTCTCCAAAAACTCTTACAAGAAGCGATTGATATAAAATCAGAAAATGACTTAACGGTCTGAGGTGAAAACAATGGCGATTATAATCAATATTGATGTGATGATAGCTAAAAGGAAAATGAGCGTGACAGAACTTTCGGAGCGGGTCGGAATCACGATGGCCAATCTTTCTATTTTGAAAAATGGAAAGGCAAAAGCAATTCGATTATCGACGTTAGAAGCCATCTGTAAAGCTTTGGACTGTCAGCCTGGAGATATTTTAGAATATAAAAGAGACGAAGATAGTCTAGGATAATTAATGGGGGAGTTTTAACGTTGGGAAAAACAAGGGGATATTTCATATCTATTCCCATGTAGAAAAGGTAGAATAGGAAGGGAAGTTATCTGAAATTGCAGGAGGTTGTTAGGTATGGCGAGAGATTTGTGGTTGAACCTGCCAGTAAGAGAGCCTGAACGAGCAAAGGAGTTCTATACGCAGCTCGGTTTTCGGTTGAATGAGCAATATGCGAGCCAGGATGGCTCAAGCTGCTTTATCGTCGGCGACAATAAGGTTGTTTTAATGCTCTTCCCAGAATCTACTTTCCGCAGTTTTACGGGAAATGCTGTGGCGAATTCGTTGCAGAGTACTGAAGTATTATTCTCACTGGGGGCAAACTCCAAGGATGAAGTGGATGAGCTCGCCTTGAAAGCCGAACGTGCGGGCGGCACCGTATACAGCAGGCCGGGAGAAAAGGGCGGTTGGATGTACGGCTGCGGTTTTGCTGATCCAGATGGTCATCGCTGGAACGTATTGTATATGGATATGAGCAAAATGCCGAAGGGCTGAGCGCCCGACGCTCAATGTGTCTAAATAACTAGGGAAATGAAAATGGCAGGTATGGATCTATCAACAATAGATCACACCTGCCATTTTTTTGAAAAAATTATCTTAAATCACATTTGATTCATATGACTTATCAATCAGATAACGTTCTATAAACTCAGCTAGTCCATCATTTTCGTGATGTCCTGTTACAAAATCAGCTACTGTTTTAACCTCTTTGCTTGCGTTCCCCATCGCTACACCTGTACCGACATGACGAAGCATTTCTATATCATTGGGTCCGTCTCCAATGGCTACAACTTTGCGAACTCCCTAAACAATTAATGTTACAATGAGGGAACGAAAGATATAACAGTATGTAGAAAGGAGATTGACATGAGGCTAATTGATGAGTACTTTGAAACAGCAATGGAAGCCTGGAGTATGATGCAAAAGACGTCTGGTGATGAAGGGACAGAATGGGCAGAAAGATTTGAACGCTATTTTTATGAATTTATTGATGAGTTGAAAAAGTGGTGGGAAACGCTTCAACCAAAGCCATCGAGTATAGAAGAGGCTGAGGAGTTACCTGAAATAAAAAAGTGGATGGAACAAATCCCTGCTCCTGTACAACTAAATTTTCTTACCGAATTAGAGGATATTTTGGAAGGATTTGAAACAGAACGGTTTGATTAAGGAGTAGAGTATGGGAGGGAAAAAAACACTCAATGGATAACGGGTCCTGTTAAGATATTAGTTAGGTTCTGTTATAACTGAAGGTTGATTTCACTTTGTTTGAAAAATAAACGGAGAAAGTCCGGCTAAATTGGGAAATACCCATATTTCCTTAAAAATAAGGGAAGCTTTTCCGCTTATATTGTCCAAATCTTTAGATTTTGTCTAATTTAGAGCAGTTAAGCGGAATATTCCGCTTATAACTACTCCTTAAGCTTCCCTAATACACATTAGGCGGAAATTCTCCGCCTATGAATTCTCCTACCTACATAAAATGCTTTTCGGTGAAGGCGGAAATGGTTTGCAAACTGGATTGGTTTTTAATCGCGCATGGATCCTGCCTCTCGGGAAGTCATTGCACCTTGACCAGCGCTCACATCGTTTTGAATTTCTTGTTTAACCTCTTGTGCATCCGTTCCAGCAAATTCCGGTTTCATAATCGACCCCACATTTTTTTTAGCATTTTGCTTCTGTTGCATATAAGTCCTCCTTTTTTCTTGTTTCACCATGTTATTATTAGCATCGAATCGAAAATAAAAACGATTGATTTCCTCCCCAAGGCAATGAGCATACAAAGATTGTAAAAAAATTATAAGAAATACAGAGGAAAAACTTTTATGCGAAAAAAACTATGTTATAGTCAGACTTATTAAAGATTTGGGGAGAAGCTAGGAAAAAAATGAAGATGTATAAGTTAAAGAATAATTTTAAGAATTTTAAAAAAGGAACACAATTCTATTTGATTGCTGAATCTGAATTTATTGATGTTAAAGATTTTGTGTTACGAACGCAAGACTTAGCAGTCCGGATAGCAATTAATGAACGGGAGCTGCATAACCATTTTATTTTATTGAAATATGGCAGAACGGATTAACCAGTTTATTCTATTGATGTAGCGGATGCATTAGTTGCAAAATATTTTTTTATTGTTGAAAATGGCCTATTTTCAACAATTTTAGAATTACTTAAGGAGTGGTTGAAATGGCACGTGTTTTATTTATCAATGCCGGATCAGAAGGACATATCAATCCAACGATGGGAGTTGTGGAAGAGCTTATTTCGCGCGGGGAAGAGGTAGTGTACTTTACAATAGAAGCTTTTCGGGAGCGAATAGAGAAGACGGGAGCCACGGTACGAACATTGGCTGGCCAACAATTTATTAAAGCCTTTATCTCGGGTGGAAGAAATTATTTACCCGAAAGAATCAATGGTCTTATACATACGGCAGATATTGTCATACCTAGCGTGCTTGAACAGATTGAAGGAGAACCATTTGATTATATCATCCACGATTCCATGTTTGGTTGTGGCCATATACTTGCCCAAATCCTTCAGCTTCCAGCCATCAATTCATGTACTTCCTTTGCACAGACAAAGGAATCATTCGATCAAATGTTGGAACAGCAGTCTAAAAACATTCCTCCAGAAGTGGGTAAAGAAATAAACGATCAATATCAAAGCCTGACGGCAAGATGTGCGGAAAAATATAATGTTGAGATCCATTCTCCTTATGAAGTATTTTGTAATCCGGCACCACTTACAATCGTATATACCACGAGGGAGTTTCAACCTTTTGGAGAAACATTCGATCAAACTTACAAATTTATTGGTCCTTCCATCTCGACACGATATAATCAAGAAAACCTTGACCTTACAGCCATCAAGAAAAAAAGACCCATTTATATTTCACTAGGTACTGTCTTTAATCACGCCATTGACTTTTATAAACTTTGTTTTGAAGCATTTGGACATACGGATCATACCGTGGTCATGTCGATTGGGGACAAAGTTCAACTATCTGATTTAGGGGAAATCCCTGAAAACTTCATTGTAAAAATTTATCTTCCACAAACGGAAGTGCTAAAATACACTAAATTATTTATCACTCACGGGGGAATGAACAGCACCCATGAAGGTCTCTACTACGGGGTTCCGCTCATTGTCATCCCACAAAGCGCGGATCAGCCGATTATAGCCGAGCAAGTGGCCAAAATTGGTGCTGGTATAACATTAAAAATGCAAGACTTGACGGCCAATCAACTACGTGAAGACGCTGATCATGTGTTAAACGACTCATCTTTCCAGATAGCTGTTTCAAATATAAAGGAATCCTTTCAAAAATCGGGAGGGTATCACCAAGCAGTGGATGAGATTTTTAATTTTTTAAGTCACAATCATGAATAAATAAGAAATAGAAGGACCATTAATGATCCTTCTATTTTATATAGCAAATCGTGATTTAGACGTATTTTCGTAAAATCTTTTCCAATGTTGAAAAGAGAACGGATAAATCATCGTGAGTATCTTCAACAGCTGTTTCTTGTGCTGTTTCCATTGTGGCTAAAGGATTGGATAGATTACTTTCAACATCTTCAACAGTAGTTTCTTGCAAAGTTTCTACTGTTTCAAAAAGAATAGATAGATCACTTTCAACATCTTCCACAGTAGTTTCTTGCAAGGTTTCCACTGTTTCTAAAGGAATGGATAGATCACTTTCAATATCTTCAACCATTGTTTCTTGCGAAGATAATGGATACGCTAGAGCCATTTCAGCATTATCCGTAGATTTCTTTTGCGAAGTTCTCTTTTTGTTATTGGTCTTATTGTTTTTGTTTTTATTGCTATTGTTTGATTTTCCGTCTTTGTTATGTGATTTTTGTTTATCAGATTTTTCTTCTTCAGCTTTTTCAACTATTAATCCATAACTAATACTCCTAATGTGTATTAGAGATAGGCGAACGATTTCCTGATTATTGATTAAGAAAACAGAATCATTCTCTACCTCCGTGAGTACCCCCTCTAATTTCTCCGGGCCTCCACGATTAATTTTAATCCATTTAAATTTTAAGGAATCAAGCAATTCTTTGAAATTAGCAGCTTTTATAAATTTGAAGTCTTTGGGGACTTCAATGCTTAATTTCATAGACCCTTTAATATTATCCGTAAAACTTCTAATATGTTTACTATTGTAGTAAACAAGACCATCATCTTCCGTGAGAAGGACGATAAGATCATCACTAGCATCCATTAACATCCCGATTTTGGATTCGGGTCCTCCTCTATCAACCTTGATGACTTTCCCTATAAAACATTTCATCGTGTCTTTATCCATAAAAATTCTCCCCTTAAAATTAATGAATTATATTTACACTGCATGTATATGTATCTCGGGAGGATGTTGTCCTAAGAAAATAGCCTGTTTTAATCCAAGCTTTAGAGCAAATAGGTGGAAATACTAGCTCGATTTCTCTAAAATAGAAGAGTTTTTAAAACATTAAACAGAAAAAATTCTACCTGTTTTTGGGGATATTAATAAATATTAAATTGAAAAAGATTATGACTCTAAAGACTCTAAAATGTGGAAGGATTAGAAATATAGAAAGGAACCTTCGATGAACACAACATTAGAAATGCTAATCCATTTATTTGAACGAGCGGCCTTGCTTTTGATTTGCCTATTTTTTATGATACGGATTCCGAGATTTAAGGAGTCGCTTCAAAAAGAGCGCCACTCTGTTACTGAGCGAGTTGTCATTATCCTTGTGTTTTGCTTATTTGCCATTTTTGGAACGTATTCAGGGATTAATGTGGAAGGATCACTTGTAAATGTCAGGATTATTGCAGTCGTTTCCGGCGGGATCTTGTTTGGACCCTGGGTAGGAATTATTACTGGTATTGTTTCAGGTGTCCATCGATATTTAATCGATATTGGTGGTCCCACTTCGATTCCCTGTCTAATTACAAGTATTTTAGCGGGGGTTGTATCGGGTTATATTAACCGAAGAGTGAAGAGGTCCTTACGCTGGATTTATGGAATCGCGGCAGGAATGTTGTCTGAAATGTTGACGATGTTACTGATCCTAGTGATGGCAAATCCCTATGAACTTGGTTTGGATATTGTTTCGAAAATCGCCTTGCCGATGATTGTAGGGGAAGTAAACATCGGACTCATTGTTTTACTGGTGATGAGCGTCGAAGGTGAAAAAGAATTGATTGCAGCGAGACAAGCAAAGATGGCATTGGATATCGCGAATAAGACCCTGCCTTATTTTCGATCCATCAATTATAATTCCCTGAAGGAAATTTGCCGGATTATCAAGGAGGATATCAAGGCCGATGCGGTTGCGATTACAGATACACAAAATGTGCTCGCCTATGTGGGCTTTGGAGAAGAACGATATGTCATCGGTCAGGAAATCATCAGTGATTTGACGAAAGACGTGATTCACAGCGGGAAGTTTATTATTCGGAATAACGTGGCCGACCACCATACACCCCAAATTCACTCCCTGCTCATTGTCCCGTTTGAGGAACATGGAGAGGTGACGGGGACACTTAAAATTTATTACCGTAAAGCTTATAAAATGACCTATTCGCTGCAGACGATGGCGATTGGGCTATCGCAAACCATCTCCACTCTTATGGAGGTTTCTCGGATTGAACAGATTCGATCAGCAGCGAACAAGGCGGAGTTAAAGGCGCTCCAAACGAAGATTAATCCGCATTTTTTATTTAATGCCCTAAATGCGATTGCCTCCACAACACGCAGAAATCCGGACAAGGCGCGTGAGTTGATAATCAATCTCTCTGGTTATATGCGTTACAATTTAGAAGTTAGTGATGAATTGATTGATCTTCATAAAGAATTAACGCAAGTCCGTGATTATGTGGAAATCGAGAAGGCCCGTTTCGGGAGCCGATTAACGGTGGAATACGAGATTGACGATGTAAAGGTCAACATACCGAGTCTGCTCATCCAGCCATTAGTCGAAAATGCCATTATTCATGGAATCTTAAAAATCAAAGGTCCAGGAGTGGTGAAGATTGCCGTTAAGGATCTGGGAAATAAAATAAGAATTAGTGTCAAGGATACGGGAGCGGGAATTAGCGAAGAAGTCATTGAACAATTGTTCCAAGATAATGTACCAGCCAACAAAATTGGCTTGTATAATGTTCACCAACGAGTCAAACTAATCTATGGACATGGATTGGTCATTCATCGTTTGTCACCAGGAACTGAGGTTTTTTTTGATATCGTAAAGGAGAATCTATGAGAGCAATCATTGTGGAAGATGAAGTCCCAGCTCGTGAAGAACTGGAGTATTTAGTTGAGGCCTATAGTGAAATTGAAGTGACCCATTTCTTTGATGATGGTTTAGATGTGTTGAAATTTTTGCAGGAGCATGAAACAGATGTGATTTTCTTAGATATAAATATTCCTTCTCTTAATGGGATGTTGTTAGCGAGTACAATCAGTAAATTTACTAAAAGACCTTATATTGTCTTTACCACGGCTTACAAAGAGCATGCGGCACAAGCCTTTGAACTGGAGGCCTTTGATTATATATTAAAGCCCTATGATGAGAAGCGGATTGCTGCGATGTTAAGTAGACTGGAATCTGCCTTTAAACGCGATCACCTCGAAACATCGCAACCGGCTAAAAAGCCCAAATCTAGTCTTAATACTCTAAGCCAGCCAAGAGAAATACCAGCGAAGACTACGAGTCGGATCAATTTGAAAAAGAATGATAAGATTATTGTTACAGATGCGAATGATATCTATTACGCTATCGCTAGCGAAAAAGTGACATTGGTGTACACACAAGAAGAAGAATACACCATGCCAATGAGCATATCGGAATTTGATGCACTTCTACCAGAAGACCTTTTCTTTCGCTGTCACCGTTCTTATACGGTTAACCTGACGAAAATCCGTGAAATTGTCCCATGGTTTAATCAAACCTATATGCTCCGTTTGAAAAATCTCCCAGAGGAAATTCCGGTCAGCAGAAGTAAAGTGAAAGCGTTTCGACAAATTATGCATCTATAACAGCCATTCATTCCGAATAATAGCCATCTCATTCTGAAAACAGTTTCTCTTTTTTTTCGGTGCTATGATGATGATATAAACAAGGTCAACTAAGGTTTCTGATGTTGAACATTATCATTTTTATAGAAAAGAAAAGAGGAGATCGCAATGAAATCAAGGACAGATCGTCGATGGCTGATTGTGTTAGGAACAATTATTGTACAGATGGGATTAGGTACTATCTATACTTGGAGCCTGTTTAATCAGCCATTGGTAGAACTCTTTCATTGGAAGTTAAATTCAGTGGCTATTACTTTTTCAATTACTAGCTTCGCCTTGGCCTTTTCAACGTTATTTGCCGGGAAGCTGCAAGATAAATGGGGACTACGTCGTCTCATTGGATGTGCAGGTCTTGTGTTGGGAGTAGGCTTAATCCTTAGTTCCCAGGTATCGTCACTGTGGATGCTTTATATTTTGGCAGGAGTGGTCGTTGGGGCTGCAGACGGAACAGCATATATTACTTCCTTATCCAATCTTATTAAGTGGTTTCCAGAGCGAAAAGGCCTTATTTCAGGAATTTCTGTTGGTGCCTATGGTACAGGAAGTTTATTATTCAAGTTCATTAATGGTTCACTGATTCAATCTGTTGGTGTGACTCAAACCTTCTTTTACTGGGGATTAATCGTCATGATTTTGGTAGTGGGTGGTTCATTCCTTGTTCGCGAAGCAAAAGTCAGCCAAGCAACACAAACGCTTGGAGTTAGCATTCAAAAAGATTTTACAGTAAAAGAAATGCTGAAAACAAAGCAAGCTTATCTATTATTTATTATTTTCTTCACCGCATGTATGAGTGGGTTATTCTTAATTGGCGTCGTGAAAGACATTGGCGTTCGATTGGTCGGTCTTGATATTGAAACAGCTAGTAATGCGGTGGCATTGGTTGCCATCTTTAATACAAGCGGGCGCATCATTCTCGGTGCATTATCAGATAAAGTCGGTCGTTTAAAAGTGGTATCAGGTGCACTTCTTGTTACCGCAGCAGCAGTGACTGTATTAAGCTTTGTTCAATTAAATTATGCCTTATTCTTTATCTGTGTTGCCGGGATTGCCTTCTGTTTTGGCGGAAATATTACCATCTTCCCAGCAATCGTAGCAGATTTCTTCGGATTAAAAAATCAAAGCAAAAACTACGGCATCATTTATCAAGGTTTCGGAATTGGAGCCATTTCAGGTTCATTTATTGCTTCTGCTCTCGGTGGCTTCCTTCCTACCTTTAAGCTCATTGCGGTACTGAGCATTATCTCACTACTCATTGCCATGACGATTAAGGCACCTTCTAATGGTGAGCCGAAATCAAAAGAAAAAGGAAATCAACAAAAGGTTCGCAGCCTTTCACCGGAGACACGAGCAAGTTAATAGCGCACTTTAATAATGAGGCAACGAACTCAATTGGGTTCGTTGCTTTTTGTTTTAAACAAATAAGTATTTACCCAATGAATGAAAAAAGATATTTTTACAAAAAATAATCAAGCAACAGGTCATTAACTAGGAGGTAGGACAATGCCGAAAGTTGAAGTATCTTGTGCGATCTCCAATTGTTCCTTTTATGGACAAGGAAATGTTTGTACCGCGGAAAAAATCATGGTTGAACTAGATAATCATGCAAGATATGATACGGAAATGTCTTCCGAGTTAGGTGAAAAGAATCATGTAGATCAGGCAGGTCATTCAGCCGAAACCTGTTGTAAGACCTTTAAACCTAAACGAAGCAGAACTTAGTTAACGGATTCTGTTCAAATAAAGGACGGGCTTGTGCTTCCTCAGGTGGAGGAAAAGGCTCCGTCCTTTTTTAGTAACTCACGACTTTTTTTATATTTGATTTTTCAAAGAAGGTTTATTGAAAAAAATGTCTAATATAATAAAATAAAAGGTGAATAGGCGGGGATGACGAATGAAGAAAATTGCATATTTGTTCGCTATTATAATTGCTTCCATTGGTTTAGTGTCTTGTAATCAGCAAAAAGAAGTGGTCAAAGAAAAACCACCAGTAACAGAGCCAAAGGGAGAAAATCCATCAACACCCAATGAGCCCGTTACACAGGAACCAAAGGGAGAAAATCCATCAACACCCAATGAGCCCGTTACACAGGAACCAAAAGGAGAAAATCCATCAAGTCCCAGTAAGCCCGATTCACAAGAACCAGAGAAAAAAATATATCAAAATGATGTGTTTAAAGATGTCGTTGTCACTGAAACGTCAGATAAAATAACCATAACTGGGAAAGCACAAGTTTTTGAAGGGGTGTTTCAATATGCCCTGTATGATGGCGATAAAGTGGTGAAAGAAAGTAATTACCAAACAGACGGTGCACCTGCATGGGGAGAATTTGAAATCACGTTTTCTAAAGGATTAGTATCTTCAGGTAATACTACATTCGAATTATTTGTCTACTCAGCAAAAGATGGGTCTAAAATAGATACGTTAAAAATTCCAATTCCAAAGCCTTAGGTTTCTATCCTTATTTACGGCGAGTTAAAATAAGCATCACCCGATCTAAAAAAGTGGCGAAAATAATCCCTGCAGCATAGCGAAACAAATCTACCGTAAGAAAACCTTTACCCAGGATCAATGACCCAAGCAAGGTACTTCGCAGGTGATTGATCCAGCTGGCCTGATACAGTTGACTGAATTCAATGCTATAGCTGAATAAAAGACTAAGAATGATGGCTGTTCGGAGGCTCCTTCGTATGATTAAGAAACGGAACCCGAAATAAACCATCATTGCCCATAGTGCATCTCCAGCATTCTCCGCAACAAAAACAGGAAGTAGTTGAGAAAATTTTCTAGAGGCTAGGCCAAATAGGATGGTGAGAACCACCGCTACCAAATAACCAAACCTTATCGTACGCTTATGTAATTTGCTCATTTCATTTTTTTGTTGGGAAGTTACCATTCGAATCACTCGTTTTCTTCTTAACTATAAATTTGAATATACTAGTATTCAATAATAGAATCAAGTCTTCTATCGCCTGATCCGTCCTATTAGAAAAGAAGGAATGAAAGGGCTTAATCAAGAATAGTAATAGGTGAATATGAACAGGGGTGGATAGAATGTTTACGAAGGAAGAATTGTTTGAAATCAAAACACTTCAGAAGATTTGTGAAAATGAGGGCGGATTTCAGCTGAAACTGAATTTTGATATGCTTGAAAATCGGATTGGAAAGAAAAAGAAAGACTTTTTCCATTATGAAAATGGCAGGCTTGTCGGTTTTCTTGGCTGTTATGGGTTTGGAGATAAGGTAGAGCTTTGCGGCATGGTGCACCCAGATTACCGCAGAAAAAGGATTTTTTCTAAGTTACTGGAAATGGGACTAGTGGAATCGAAAAAACGTTATCCTCTGGTTTTGTTAAATGCTCCAACAGACTCTCAATCTGCTAGTCAGTTTTTAAGGAATTTTCCGTGTGAATATTCGTTTGCGGAATATCAAATGAAATGGCAGGAAACTGAATTATTTATCGATCCTAATGTAACCTTTAGGCCGTCTTATTCGACTGAGGATTGGGAGGCAGAAATACAACTCGAAGTCTTGGGATTTGGATTGAATGAAAACGAAGCACGCGAGTTTAATCAGTTAATTAGGGAGAACAGCAGTGATCAACGGTTATTGATTGAATTTGAAGGAAAAATTGCCGGGAAGATGCGCGTATCTGAATCGAATGGAGAAGCATGGATTTATGGGTTTACTGTTTTTCCTAAACTTCAGGGTAAGGGGATTGGGAGAAAAGCCTTATCAAGAATGGTTAAAATGGAGCATCAAAAGGGGCTGCCGATTTTCCTAGAGGTGGAGGCTAAAAATGCCCACGCCCTGAGGCTATATGAAACATGTGGATTTAGAAGCTATCATTCACAGGATTACTATAAATATTTAAATTAAATACGACACAGCAGAAATAACTTGGCATCGATGCCAAGTTATTTTTTACATTAAAAACTATAGTTAGGACAACCTAATCAAATTAATAACATAATCACCTAACGCTAGGACAAAATAATAGTAGGGACAAGTTTGATTAGTAGCACAGTTTCACTATGAGAGGTTTTTTTATATGAAGAAGACATGTGGGTTTGTAGTTGCTATGATCTTATCGATACTCATTGCTATATTTCCTGCCCAGGCAGCTGGGCCTAAACCTGATAATATTTATTGGGTAAAATCAGGAGATACTTTGCCTGGAATTGCAAAGAAATATGAAACTTCTGTTGTAGAACTTAAATTAACCAATGGATTGCAAACCAATACCGTATTAGTTGGTCAAAAATTATGGGTTCCATTCATGTATGAAGTGGTCGCGGGGGATACCCTAAGGGGAATTGCTTCTGCCAATCATTCTACCGTCGAACTGATTAAATGGAAAAATAGACTTGAATCTGACCAACTTTATATTGGGCAGGTAATAAAGATTCCTCCCAAAAGAATGACGATGGAAGGGCAGCATATCTTGTTGACGAGGGAAGAATTTAGGGATTGGCTGTTTAACAGTCGGGTTAATAGGAAGGTAAATATTATTCAACAACATCATACCTGGTCACCGTCCTATAAGCATTTTAATGGGTCCAATCATTTTAGAATGTTAATGGGGATGGAGAATTTTCATAAAAGAAGAATGGGCTGGAGCAATATTGCTCAAAATATTACCACTTTTCCGGACGGGAAAATAGCAGTTTCAAGGCCATTTAACATTGCACCCGAAGGTACGATTGGGCCAAAGGCGAACACTACAGGGATTGCTATCGAAAATGTCGGAAATTTTGATAAAGGGCATGATGTTATGACTCCGGAACAAAAGGAAACGATTGTATATATAACTGCTGCGCTTTCAGTAAAATTCGGGTTAAATCCGTCTATTGACAGTATTACTTATCATCATTGGTGGAATTTAAGAACGAAGCAAAGAGTGCTGGATAAAGGTCCAGATTATAATGTCAAAACATGCCCAGGTACTGGATTTTTCGGAGGAAATACCACAACCGATGCTATAAACAATTTTTATCCGCTCGTGTTGGGGAAAATGCAGGAAATACAAGCATCTTGGCGGTAATCAAAGCTTTCATGAGGACAAGTTATGAAGTTTATATTAAAAATTGTCCTCATGGCATTTATGTTCATAAAGCCCATCTGTGCTAATAATTCACCGAAGGGGTCAATAAGAAGGGTTTATAAAGCCAGTCTGCTCTATTTATTCCCGATCACATCGTGATGACCACTTTTCCCTGAGCGTGCCCTTCTTCAAAATACCGGAATGCTTCGGGGACTTCACGTAACTGATAGCTTCTATCAATCACTGGATGCACTTTGCCAGCCTCAATAAGTTCTTTCATATATAATAGGTCTTTTCGGTTGGATCGTTGTAAAAAGGTACCCATTTTCTTATTTCCGGTCATAGAAATCCACGGCCCTAGGAACATGGCTTGAAACATTTGAGCACCGGAACCCCCAACGTGAACAAATATTCCATTTGGATTTAATGATTTCTTATAAGCTGATAGGGGATAATGTCCGTTAACTCCCAGAATTAAGTCATAATGTTGCGACCTTTGGGTGAAATCTTCCTTAGTATAGTCCAAACAAAAGTCAGCACCAAGTGATTCCAAAATGTCTAAATTTCTTGTACTGCATACACCTGTTACTTCAGCCCCGTAAGATTTGGCAATCTGTACGGCAAAAGTCCCGACACCACCGGAGGCACCATTGATCAATACCTTTTGTCCTGACTGAATCTTTCCTTTATCCCGTAAACCCTGTAAAGCTGTAACACCTGCCATTGGGACAGCAGCAGCTTCTTCATAGGATAAAGTAGCTGGTTTTAATACTAATGCAGTTTCAGGAACAGAAACATATTCGGCAAAACCACTCCAACCAACACCTGATAGATCACCGAATACATCATCACCAGGTTGAAACTGCGTTACACTTTTTCCCACCGCTTCTACCTGACCTGCTATGTCACCTCCTGGTATGGGGTATTTTGGTTTTAAAAGACCGAAGGCAAATCGGGCTATAAATGGTTCTCCTTTTAAAAGGACCAGATTTCCAAAATTCAAGGATGCCGCATGAATCTTTACGAGGACGTGATTGCCCTTTGGGATCGGTTTATCAACCTCTGTTAATTCAAGAAGATCAGGTGAACCATATTTAGTAGAAACAATCGCTTTCATATAAAGTCCCCCTAATTACAACTTCCTCCTGCATTGGCAGTATTTTTTTATTCCATTTGGTTACTCTAAAATAAGAGTAGTAAAGCGGGTAGGGGTGAAAAGCTAATGGCGACTCGTAGGCATAAAATATTTAATCTATCAATCATTTTGATCCCATGGTTATCCTTGTTATTTATCGGTAAGAGCAACATGAGACGTTATTCTTTCTCGGGCATTTTTATTGTTATTTTTGAGATCATCAACCATTTATATGGCCATAAAAGGAATTGGTGGAAGTTTTACGATAAGCGAAAAGCATTTATTAAGGATGAACTTCCTTTTAGTGTCGGTCCTTATATGCCAATATCCATGTGGTTGCTTAAGTTTTCGTTCGGAAATTTTAAAAAGTTTGTATTACTTAACGCGATTTCTGATGGACTCTTTGCGTTTATTATCATTGATGTGCTTAAAAAACTGAAAATCGTCGGGCTAAATCGGTTAAGTCATTTTCAATTTTTTATCTACTTACACTATAAGGCTTATTTATTATATGGAGTACAGTATTTATTTGAGAAGATAAAAAGATATTACTGAGTTTGAAAGGCTGCCTTCTCAGCCTTTTTTTAATGAGCATATTTAGGTATGTCATTTACTTCATTTGCCACCCGTATGCCTGATTCAATAGCTCCTTGAATCCATCCATGGGTAAGTGACGTATGTTCTCCGGCAAAGTGCACTCTTCCCTCCGGGGTGGATATATATGGATAAAGTTCCGAATCCTGCCCAGGTTCAAAAGAAGTAAAAGCTCCGCAGGAATAAGGATTCTTACTCCAGCTAAAAGAAGTACCTGTTATAAACTCTGAATAAACCTGCGGTCCATAAAGTTCTGCTAAGTTCGTTAATGCATATTGTATCTGTTCTTTTTCAGGCAGACTTTCTAATGTTAGTGCCTCATCTGCCCAAATATAGCTAGCTGTAATAACTGCGGGACCAGGTGAGCCTATGCCATAACTTGGGTAATATGTAAAGCGAATGGGCAGGTCCGTTATCGATTTACCTCCGAATTGACCTTCTTTTTCCCAAAATCTACTTTTGAACTCAATTCCTATTTTTGTCGATGCCATGTAATTGAGTTCGCGTATTGCGACTCTTTTGAAATAGGAAAAAGAATTATAAGGTTCGAATTTCACAAATCGTAAGGTTGAAAATGGAGTGGTGACTATAGCAAGATCACCAGTTATCATAATATTCTCACCGGTTTGCTGATGTTTACAATGAATGGCTACACTGTTTTGATATTGAGAAATTTTTATCATTTTTTGGTTAAATAACATATTCTCTTTTACTTGCGGGAGAAAGGCAAGTGGCAACCGATCCATGCCACCCGTTATTTCATAAAATTTCTTCGTTGATACTAGAATGATGATTTCTCGTAATACTTCAACAAAGGTCATCCCCATAAATGCTTCTAAATCAAGAAGCACCCCAATCATATCGATCGCACTGACTGAAAAATAAGCGTTTAAAAAAGTACCAAAGGCTATACTTCTATATTGCTTTTCTATAAGCGGCCAATTCTTTACGGGATCCTGGTTAATAAAATTGATAATTGGTTGGATGACCGAGAGCAATAGTTCTTCTGAGGATTTGCCTCTTTCATTTGGGGCCACAGGGAATTTTAATATGCTTGGATTACTTTCAAAAACATTCAGTCGAGTTTTGATACCATTGGCGTAGAGGATGTCGGTGGGTGTCCGGTTAATAAATAGATTTGTAGGCAACTTGAATTTTTTAATATATTCAAAGGTTATCGTATGCGTGTCAGGAATACGCATGGCTCCCGCATTGAAATATAAAGGATTGCTAAAGGGAGGCCGGATGGTATAAACACGTCCACCAATTCTATCATTCGCTTCCAGAATGGTAACCCTATGTCCAGCTTCCTTTAATAATGATGCCGTAACTAGTCCAGCCATTCCTGCACCTATTACAATCATATGCTTTGGATATTGTGATTTCTTAAGACCATTTCTAATGATTGTGAGCATTTGTTGCTCCGAAAGTTGGGATTTCTTCATGATATTCGGCAACCTCCCTTACATTTCCTGTAAATGGCTTAATGCATTATATACAATTAATAGGCCCCATATGTGCAATTTCCTCTGGGACGAAAAGGAAAAGGAAGTTCGATTAGTTCCAAACCAAAAAAAAGAGGAAATCATTGTGATTTCCTTTACCAATTTATTAAGTTTCAATTCAATTCCTTGAAGGGAGGAATTTTTAAAAAAGGGAAGAGCTAATATAAATGGCTGTGCCCCACATGACGATGGCTGAAACTTTATTTAATATAGTTAAATAATTTCCCGATTTATCTATTTTTCCTAGCATTCTACCGGTTATCCCCAACCCTGCAAACCATACCCACGAAACTAGTATACAGGCAGCAGCAAAGGCTACTTTCTCCGAGCCTATATATTTAACGGAACTGGTCCCGATGACCCCAATGGTATCCAAAATGGCATGTGGGTTTAGTAAAGACACAGATATCGCAAAAGAAATTTGTTTTTTGGGTGAAAAAGATCCTCCTGCTTCCTGTACATTTTGAGGTTTTGCCTTCCATACCACAAAGCCCATGTAGAGTAAAAATAAACTACCAATGACATAAAGTAGTATTTTTATCCAATAGGAATTCAGCACAACTACCGAGACCCCTATGACAGCTATGGATATAAGCAAAGTATCACAAACGGCTGCGGTTATAATGACTGGTAAAGCTCTTACGAATTTGGTCTGACTTGCCCCTTGATTAAATACAAAAACATTTTGAACTCCTAACGGCAGGATTAAGCCGAAAGCTAAGATCATACCGTGTAGCATTGCTTCTAACATGTTTCTCCCCCTGATAGGTAATAACTGAATTGTATATAAAATATTTACATTTGTCTTTACCCAAGCACAATAAATTTTGGTAGGTAGGTTTAATGGAGAGGGGAGAGGGGACAAAAAAAAGCGTGAAAAATCGGTTCCGCGGGAGCTAATAGTGACGACTAATGCCCGTGAAGGGTGAAAAATCGGTTCCACGGTAACTAGTAGAGGTGACTAATGCCCGTGAAGGGTGAAAAATCGGTTCCGCGGTAACTAGTAGAGGCGACTAATGCCCGTGAAGCATGAAAAATCGGTTCCGCGGTAACTAGTAGAGGCGACTAATGCTCGTGAAGGGTGAAAAATCGGTTCCGCGGTAACTAGTAGAGGCGACTAATGCACGTGAAGCATGAAAAATCGGTTCAACGGGAACTAGTGGCAGCGACTATAACCCGTGAAGCCTCTTAATGCAAAATAATTAACACATGTCAGAAAAGTTTTTATCCTGTTACCACTTGCTTATTATCTGAAAATTAAATATAATTAACTTTACCACTACTAACATCTTGTTTTCCTCGTAAAAGTGTGAACTTCTAGAATAACAAAAATGAGTGCCCCAAATGTTTCGGGACACTCCACTGATGTAAAAGAAATACCTCACTGATTAGACTTTCTCTTTGATTAGTTGGAACGTTTTACTAACCATTCAGCAATAGTTGGATACGTAATTTTTGTTGCTTGACTGCCATAAGTAATCGAAGTATGACCAACAGGTAAAACTTTAAATTCCTTATCCTCACTTGAAATCGCATTCATCAATGCCTCCACTTGATGGGGTGGGGCGATGAGATCGTTTTTCCCAGCTAAATTGAGCACATTGGCCCTGATATTTTCTAGGTTAACCTTTTGGCCGCGAATAACCATTTCGCCTTTGATTAGTTTGTTCTTTTGATAAAAATCTCTAATCCATTGACGATAGGCTTCACCAGGGAATAAGATTCCGTCGTTTAACCATTTTTGCAGTAGTTTAAAGCTCTTTATGAAATTTTCATTGTCAGCACGCTCAACCAGACTAATAAATGGTCCAAAATTAGTTCCCATTGGATTAATCATTTTATTACCATAGTCAATCATTTCTGGTGGAATACAACCAAGGGTTTCTACGACTTTATCAATATCAAAATACCGATCATCCAGCATTGCACCATAGGCGCCGCTATTATCGAAATTAAACGGACTTGTCATAAAGATAAGGTTCCGGATCGGTAATTCAGGATGAAGAGCCGCAAACATTGATGTAATCGTCCCACCCATGCAATATCCAAGAATCGATACTTCGTCTGCATTAGATTTACGCAAAACTTTACGGACAGCACGTGGAATATAGTCCATAATGTAATCATCAAGTTTCATCTTTTTATCTTCGTAACCTGGTGTACCCCAGTCAAGAAGATAGACATCAAAACCACGTTCAACCAAGAACTCTATTAAACTGCCACCCTTTGTTAAATCTAAAATATAGGGTTTATTAATCAAAGCATAAACAAAAAGAAGTGGAACTTTATGTTTCTTTGGATGATCAGAAATATACCGATAGAGCTTCGTTTTATTTCTAGTCCAAACAACTTCTTTCGGTGTAGGGGCTACTTCCGGTTCGGCATCTGTCGTTAATACTTGGGTTGCGCGTTGTACACGCTGATACATGTCTTTATACTTTTGAGGGGTATAATCAAGTATCGTATTCAATTCTTTTGGTATAAGAACGCTAATGACTGTTCACTCCTTACTTAAATTATTTACTCTAATAATATATAGAGAAGTTTGTACCTTCATGACAATTACATGTAAAGTCCACCGTTAATATTTAATTGCTGACCAGTAATATAGTCGCCATCTTTACATAAGAAAACAACGCCACGAGCGATTTCTTCTGGTTTACCTAAGCGTTTTTGTGGTACTTTTTCAACGATTCCAGCAAGAACTTTTTCAGGAATAGCTTGAACCATTTCAGTTCCAATAAATCCAGGGCAAATCGCATTAACGGTTACCTTGCTTCTTGCAAGTTCAAGAGCCAGTGATTTAGTGTAGCCAATTAATCCTGCTTTAGCCGCAGCATAGTTGGTTTGACCAAATCCGCCTGCTTGACCGATAATTGATGAAATGTTAATAATGCGGCCAGCTTCAGAATCCATAAGGTAAGGGAGGGCGGCAGATGTATTGTTGTAAACACTGTTTAGATTAACATCGATCACCTTTCTCCAATCTTCTTCATTTAACTTTTTGAACGTGCTGTCTCTTGTAATTCCTGCATTATTAATGAGGATATCTAATTTACCATAATGATTGATTGTTTCTTGTACAAGGTAGGTTGCTTCATTACTTTCAGAGACGTCTGCTTGAACGGCATATGCGTCTCCGCCAAATTCATTGATTTCTGCGACTACTCTATCTGCTAATTCTTTACGGATATTATAGTTAATAACAACTTTCGCGCCATTTTTAGCTAGTTCCAATGCAATTGCTGCTCCAATACCTCTGCTGCCACCTGTTACTATTGCTACTTTATCTTTTAATCCTGTCATGTGATTTCCACTCCCGCTCTGTAGTTGTTAGTTTACTAAATTACTAAGTTTTTTTATTGCAAGTATGTAACGCGTTTCTATTTCTTAGTTTCTGGCACTTTTAATAAAGTTAGGATTTGGTTTAATTTATTATCTAAATTCTTCATATCCTTTTTTAAGTTTGAAAGTTCTACCTTTAATGCTTCCTGGTCTTGGTTATCAAACTTTTCTTCCAATTTTTCTTCTAGATCATCCACTTTTGCATCTACATTAACAATTAGTGAGGAGATGTCGGCAATATCATTTCGACTTGGAACATTTATAAATTCTAAATACTTTAATGTTGATTCATCGATCATTTTTTTAAATTGAAGATTCATTTCTAAAACCTGACCCATTCCTTGAGAAGGGAAATCTTGGCTTATTTTCTCATCGAAAAACTTACTGGATTGTGAATATAAATCCTTCCACATATCATAAAAATTAATGTCTTGACTCATTTTTATTCCTCCTTGAATACTATTGTTGACTTATTCATCATACTAACATAATTGAAATTTTAAAAGATTAAAGATTGAAAATTATCCAAAAACAATTCTTCATTTTACGACAAATTTCTCATTATTTTGCTAATTTCATATGAAATATAATTAGAGTGATAAAAAAGGAAAAGCAATCATAATATGGTTAAAAATGGCTTATTGCTGTTTCTACTGCTCAGTCCTATTGACACTTTTTATTGTGGATTCTTTACTCAATTGCCAAGTGATGATGTTGTAGCCAACTGTCTATTCTGAAAAGAAAAAACGAGGTGATATTATTGGGGTATAATGAAAAAGTGGTGTTAATTACAGGTGGAGCACAGGGAATCGGCAAAGAAACCGCTAAACAATTTCTTCAAGAGGGTGCAAGTGTCGTCATATGTGATTATGATGAGTCGGCTGGTAAAGCAGCATTAGAGGAATTAAATAATGAAAAGGTAGAGTTTTATAAAGTGGATGTCACAGACAGTAAGCAAATCGAGGAGATGGTTCAGTCAACAGTAAATAGGCATAACAGAATTGATGTCCTAATAAACAATGCTGGGATCACACTTGATGGCTTTCTGACAAAAATGGATGAATCCGCTTGGGAAAGGGTCATTGCTGTAAACCTGTCAGGTGTTTTTAAATGCACAAAAGCTGTCGCACCTATTATGTTAAATCAGGGATCAGGAGTTATACTAAATGCCTCTTCTGTCGTTGGTTTATACGGTAATATTGGTCAAACCAACTATGCTGCTACAAAGGCGGGCGTGATTGGGCTTACGAAAAGCTGGGCGAAAGAATTTGGACCAAAGGGGATCCGCGTCAATGCCGTTGCCCCGGGCTTTATTGAAACGGGTATGACTGCAGCTGTTCCCGATAAGGTACTTCAATTCATGAAGGAAAAGACGCCGCTTAGAAAGCTCGGCAAACCGGAGGATATCGCTGCAGCGTATTTATTCTTAGCTTCAGATAAGGCTAATTATATAAACGGAACAATATTAAGTGTGGATGGCGGCTTAGTGATATAACTTTTAAAGCTAAATTGGAGGGAGAAATCATGATTTCTCTCTTTTTTTGTTTTTACGATAATACCTATAATTATATTAAAATAAAAACAGTAAAAAACTTTTCTACAAAATCTGTCATATTCCTACGAAGTCCATCAAAAAGCTTCTTGCTGTTTGGAAGCATAGGTGATTCTTATTTTTATGAAGCTTTTCCATTGCCATGAGTAGCTATTTGCATGTTTAATAAGGTGAATAACTAACCACATGGCTCATTAATTATTAATACCAATAGAGAAAAAACTCTGAATTTGTCGAATCTTTTGTCACGAAAAGTTCAGCCAGATGTAGTAATATTTGTGTGGGATTAATATTTGAATACATAAATTGATTTGGGGGAGATTTTAGTGTCAGTAAACGAAGTTGTCATTGTAAGTGCGGTTAGAACAGCAATTGGTAGTTTTTTGGGAGGTTTAGAAAATGTTTCAGCCACTCAGTTAGGGACCACTGTTATAAAGGCAGCTATTGAACGAGCTGGAATTAATGCTAATGATGTGGATGAAGTGATTATGGGGAATGTTTTACAGGCAGGATCTGGTCAGAACCCAGCAAGACAAGCTTCCCTCGCCGCTGGAATTCCTCAAGAGGTACCAGCTTTGACCATTAATAAGGTTTGTGGATCTGGATTAAAAGCGGTTCACTTAGCTACTCAAGCGATTCTTGCTGGGGAGTCTGAAGTAGTAGTTGCCGGCGGAATGGAAAATATGAGTCAAGCACCATATCTATTAAAAGGTGGGCGAAATGGCTTTAAGATGGGCGATCAGAAAATCCTAGACAGCATGATTCAAGATGGATTATGGTGTGCTGAAAATGATTATCATATGGGAATTACAGCAGAAAATCTTGCTGAAAAATATGAAATCACACGTGTTGAACAAGATGAATTTGCAGCATCGAGTCAGCAGAAGGCTCAAGCAGCGATTGAATCCAATCGTTTTGATGATGAAATTGTCCCTGTTGAAGTACCTGGCCGCAAAGGACAAGTGACATTATTCAGTCAAGATGAATTCCCACGGTTTGGAACGACTGCAGAAGGATTAGGTAAGCTTCGTCCTGCATTTAAAAAGGATGGAAGCGTCACAGCTGCTAACTCTTCAGGAATTAACGATGGTGCGGCAGCATTTGTTGTGATGAGCCGTAAAAAGGCAGACGAATTAGGAGTTACACCTTTAGTTACGATTAAAGCGAATGCTACTGCAGGTGTAGATCCAAGTATTATGGGAATCGGTCCAGTTCCAGCTGTAAAAAAAGCACTTAAAACCGCTTCTTTATCATTAGAAGACATTGAATTAATTGAAGCAAACGAAGCATTTGCTGCACAATCGATTGCAGTAGATCGCGAGCTTCAATTCAATAAAGAAAAATTAAATGTTAATGGTGGGGCCATTGCTCTTGGACATCCAATCGGTGCGAGTGGAGCGAGAATCTTGGTTACTTTAATCCATGAATTAAAGAAAAGAGAAAATCGCTACGGTCTAGCTACGTTATGTGTCGGTGGAGGACAAGGTGTAGCTACCATTATCGAAAATGTTAAATAGGAATGTATGAATAATGGAAAAATGGCTTGGAGGAAAACTCCAAGCCATTTTTTTATCGTATAATTTCATTATGTTGATAACCACTTTTAGTCGCATACACTTCATACCATTTGTATTGCGGGGCTTTAAACCACTCGTATTGCGGCAAATAAACCAAATACCTCACATTGCCATCTGAATCAAGCATTGTTTTAAATATTTTTACAAAACCAAATCCAAAGGTTTGATCTAAATAACCTTCCATTCCGTCGCGGACATGATTTTTTTCAGCTTCTTTTTCCTCCTTATGTAACGTCATCAGGCCATCAACAAAGATACTTAACAAGACCAAAGTAATTGCAATTAGTACGAAAACAAATAAATTGAACAATTGAATATCCTCCTATGCTTTTTTGGTTAGATACATATGTATGATTCCTACACGCTAAACTCCCGAAAGTTTTTATAAAGGAAAGTAAATCAACATTTATTTATCTTCCTTCTAACTTCAGCTAATTCAAAAACCTCCTTTTCATAGATGATTTCATTCTGATTGTACATCCGACGAGGAAGATAAGATGTGATTTATAATACATATTTGGGGCATTTACAGCTTTTTTTCTTTTCTACTAATAAAGTTGAAAAAATATCAAGTATTACTATTTCACTTTCATAACAGTATAATCATGAATGGGAGATGATATTAATGAACAAAAAAGACATCGCAAATATCCGTAAACAATTTAAATTAGATAATCATCTTATGCAAATTCAAGAAATCTTCAACGTTTATGTCAAGAAAGAATCAGGTGAGATTTACCATCAAGTAAGTCAACCATTTCAAATGTTAGAACTAGAAACACAAGAATTATTTTTGGCAAACTTCAAAAAAGTTTTGACAGGAAATCTGGATACTAAACTATTTGAGCTGAAATTTAGGCGTGATGTGGAGGACAGCACACAAACGATCCTCTTTGAAGGCCTACAAGCCGACGTATCGGAAGATTGGAAAGAAAATATGCTGCAAATCGTCGAGAAAATGTTTGCGCATGCAGCATATGAATTTGATACAGTGGTCACATTTATCCGCGGAGAATACAAAAAGGCGGCACGGAAACGGAATACAGAATCTGAGGAAGGCGGGGATGATGAGGTTTATTCCAGCAAGTTTATCCTTAGCAGTCTGAATAAAACCGATCAGCCCAAAAAAGCCTTAATGTTTGATTATATCGAGAAAGAATTTAAGTCCTATCATATCGTTGACCCGATTATTAATGTAGATTCACCCTTGTCTGGATTTCTATTTCCTGCTTTTAATGATAATGCTGCAGATGTGAACAATATTCTCTATTGTGCCGGAAAAGCGAATCAACCAGATGGAACCTTTATTGAAGAAGTCCTCAATTGTGAAGTGATCATTACTGCACAGGAAGACAAGGACATCTTTGAACTGATCGTAAAAGAAGTGGTGGGAGAGCAAGTAGATACTAGAGTCATTGCTAATGTCTATGAGGAAATTGATAAGGTGATACAGGAGAATGTAGAAAATGAGGAAAGTGAATCACCTAAGTTGGATTATCGGGACATCGAACGCATTTTAACGGTAAGCGGAGTTGAAAATGTTGAGACTGCCAAAGTGGAACATGCCTTTAAAGCTGTTATTGATGATGAGAATCATGAATTCAAAGCAAATAGTTTAATCCCTAAATCCATAAAAATCAGTACTAGGGTTGCAGACGTAACCATCAACCCAAAAGAGCTGAAAAATTTAAAATATATTACATACGAAGGAAAACGGTGCCTCTTGTTAGAAGTAGATGAGGATATAGTCCTCGAAGGATTTCGACTGGAAACAAACTCACTCTAGTGGATTTTAAGGGATAGGTCTCTGTTTATGTGATTCTATTTAATGCGTATCTTACTAACGGTATTAACCGACGCTAAAATCTGGTTCATTTAAACCAGAAACTAATGCATCCCTAGCTGCTAATAAACTAAATCTTATGAAGAAAAGCTGTCCATTTAGTGCCTCGTTTTCTTCGCTTTGCACGATCGCCTGGTCCAGATAATTAATGGTCAATTCAATTTTATCTAATGCAAGCGAGATTCGGTTGTCAGATAGATTTATTAGGTGTTGGTTATCTTCGCTTTGAGGAACGATTGGTGTATTTGGAAAAACAGGGTCGCTTGGGAAATAAGTATCGAACGGTAGTGCCTTCATGGCAAGATAAGCTTCTGTAAGATGATCGACGACATCTTGGTAAAATTGAACTTTTATTGGATTTGGCGGCAACGGAAAAGCGGATAGTTCCAGGAAAAGGATTAAGGCACTATCGGCAAATCGAATGGCTTGTACCGTATAAGCCAAAGCTGTTCGAACATTCGTAACTAGGGTAGCTGACATTTTTTTCACTCCAAACTGATGAATTATTTTAGTATATGTAATATATTCGAGCCCGTAAAGGACACATAGGTAATTTTATTTGAACAGGCTGATAAATATTTATCGGGAATAGTTATGGAATATACGGGGGATAATACTTCCATATTATGTAAAGGATGAGTGATATGGAACCTACCCGTATTCTATTAACCGCTCCGGAAATCTCTAGTCTTTGGACTCAATATATGTTCGATTCAATGTCGATTTGTTTTATTAAATATGCACTTGAACACATGGAGGACCAAGAGATTATTGAAATATATCAACAATCTCTTGAGCTTTCAGAGAGACATGTCCAACAAGTTAAGCAGTTTTTTGAGGGCGAGAATTTTCCTATTCCACATGGGTTTAGTGAAGAAGATGTAAACATTCATGCCCCGCGTCTGTTTCAAGACCCATTCTATCTTTATTATATGTATATTATGGTATTAGAGGGGTTAACAGGCTACTCACTTTCTGTCAGTACTTCGATTCGGGCAGATCTCCGCACCTACTACATTAAATGTAATACTGAAACCATGATGCTGTTTGAAAAAATAGTCGACACGATGCTTACTAAGGGTATTTTATCAAGACCACCGGTCATTGCACCTGCAAAAGCGGTTGACTTTGTTAAGCAGCAAAGTTTTTTAAATGGCTGGTTTGGGGAACGTCGCCCGTTAACTGCCTTAGAAATTGGCGACATTTCTTTTAATTTGAACAAAATGCATCTACATGTGGCATTAAAGGTTGGCTTTAGTCAGGTTGCTGCTTCTAATAAGGTTCGGAAGTTTATTTATAGAGGAAAGGAGATTGCTAATAAACATATAGATACATTCGAGAACATTTATCGGGAAGAAGCTCTGAATTATCCTATTTCATGGCAATCACAAGTAACGGACTCTACAACTGCCCCTTTTTCTGATAAATGGATGATGTATCAAATCCAATTATCAACGCAATTGGCTATTGCTCTTTACGGAACAGCGTTAAGCGTGTCCTCCAGAAGGGATCTTGGCGAAAAGTATATTGTTCTGACAAGTGAACTTCTAAGATTTGCAGAAGATGGAGCGAACCTCATGATTGAAAATGGTTGGTTAGAAGAGCCGCCGAAAGCAAGTGATCGTCGAGCATTATCAAAAGGGAAAACGGAAGGTACAAAAAATAGCGACTAAGCGATTTTTTTGAAAAATATTTGCTAATCAAAAAGACGATTCGAGTCCGAATCGTCTTTTTGATTAGCTTAAATTTATGCCGTTACTTTTGATTTAACACGCTCTGTAACTTTTTTGCTCATTTTTGTGGAGAAAGGAACCACCGAGCGGTCTAAACCAAACGGAAACGAAACTAAGCTGCGAGGGTAGGTATGTTTTGGGTCATTATTTTAGAGGTTGTACATACATTTATATAAGAATACACGACAAAAACGATGAGTAAAGAATTTGAGTGTAAAAAAGCGTAGGAAAGGGAGACGAAATGGGATTTCTACAGGAAATGATCAATAGTTATAGTTCATTTTTTTCACTAGAAGCTCTAGAAAAGGTATTTTCTAATCCTGCCAGCTGGGGAGTTATAGGGACACTTGTTATTCTTGAAGGGTTACTCTCTGCTGATAACGCCCTTGTTTTGGCAATATTGGTAAAAAAATTACCGAAAGGTCAACGAAAGAAAGCCCTCTTTTATGGGATTTTTGGCGCTTATCTATTCCGCATTTTAGCGATTGGACTAGGAGTTACCTTAATCAATATTGGTTGGATAAAAATTGTCGGCGGTCACTACTTATTATGGATTGTGGTTCAAAACTTTATCAAGAATAACGATGGAGAAGATGAAATCCCCAAACAAAAATCGGGCTTTTGGAGAACGGTGCTAACGGTGGAGTTAATGGATATTGCCTTTAGTTTGGATAGCGTAATTGCCGCCTTTGGAGTTTCTAATCAGCAGTGGGTCCTCTTCCTTGGTGGGGTGATCGGGATATTAATGATGCGTGGGGTAGCGCAACTCTTTCTATCATTAATAGAGAAGGTCCCTGAAATCGAAACCACTGCCTTTATCTTAATTGCGATTATTGCCATAAAAATGATTGTTTCTGCCTTCGGTTTTCAATTCGACGAATTTGTTTTCTTTTCTATCTTAATTGCCGTCTTCTCAGGAACATTTTTAGTCCATGCTGTTCGGAAGAATTCAGGGAATCAGAGGACCCTTTAAAAACTTAGATTTATTGAATGAAAGACCAAGAACACTGGTCTTTTTTTTGCGGAGTAAAGGTTCATTATTCATAGATATTTCATGATTGTATGTAAGTATTTTCCTCCTGTGTGAGATAATCTATTTGATTTAATAAAAAACGTAGGAAAGAATTTAATAACAGGGGAGAGATGATCTAATGATTATTGAAAGCATTTGTCCTAATTGCGGAGAGATTAATAACATAGAACATCATGGTGAAAAAATTCTTACTGTCGAATGTAAAAACAACCATTATTATGAACATATTGTCATTCCATACTCAAGAATGGCTGTAATTAAGGACGATAAACGAAGAAAGTTGGAGGAAATGATTGTCGAGAAAAAATTCCATCGAATGAGTGATAAATCAACTATTTGTCTGTTGATCTTTGAAAATGGTTATGAAGTCGAAGGACGTTCAACCGTTCGTGACCAGGCTGATTTCCGTTTAGTAATCGGGCAAGATAAAGCATATGAGCAAGCCTTAAAACATGCGATGGTTGCGATGGGAGCTTATTTGGTATAACTTGTCACAAATTTGCGGTAGTAAGATTTTTCGGAACCATCCATTTATTTGGGTGGTTTTTGTTATTTAGACTTTCGGAAGATAATTTCTGGATGCGAATATTTCGGAACTGAAAATAATTGATTAGTATGTTAATATTAACAATATGAAAATTAATCAAAGGAAAAGAATTACATAATTAGATCAAAACGCGGGAGGTGGAATCGCATGCTAAACTGGAAGCGTAACTTATGGGTACTTTGGATTGGGGTCTTTTTTACAGCAGCAAGCTTTTCCATGGTTATTCCCTTTTTGCCTATTTTTCTTTTGCAAATTGGTGTACATGAACATACAGTAATGTGGGCGGGATTGTTATTTAGTTCGGCTTTTTTTGCAGGTGCGATTGCATCGCCGTTTTGGGGCAGGATGGCAGATAAGTATGGGAGAAAGCCAATGATCATCCGGGCGGGATTTGTCCTTTTTGTCATTTATACGTTAATGGCTTTTGTCACAAATCCCTATCAAATATTAGTACTACGAATCTTACAGGGCTTACTAAGTGGGTTCATTCCTGGTGCGATTGCGTTAATAGGTACCAATACACCTAATAATAAGGTGGGTTATGCACTTTCCCTCATATCCACCGCATCAGCATCAGGCACAATCCTCGGTCCCTTGTTAGGCGGGGGTATTTCCCATTTAGTAGGAAATCGCTGGGCCTTTGCCACAGCAGGAATGATCGTTTTCTTTGCGACACTCCTGATTATTTTTTGGGTAGTTGAGGAAAATTTTACGCCAAGTAAGGTTCGAGGTTCCATTAAAACAGACTTTAAAGTGGCGTTAACCAATCGTCCTTTCGTACTCGTTCTAATTCTCACTGTGCTCACAAGTTGTTCCGTGATGACAATTGAACCAGTTCTTCCATTATATATTGTGAAACTGGGTGGAACGTCCGAAAACGCCTCGTTATTAGCAGGTATAGTATTTTCACTTCCTGGAATCGCCAGTGCTCTGTTTGCTCCATTTTGGGGAAAATGGGCTGATAAAGTTGGCTTTCAACGAGTGTTATTTATCGGGTTGCTAGGCGGAGGATTAGGGACCCTTGCACAAGTTTTATTCAGTCAAATTTGGGGATTTTCGTTGATTCGCTTTGTTTTTGGAATATTTTTCTGCGCAGTTTACCCGGCGTTGAATGGACTTGTTGTAAAATCGACTCCTGAGGATTTCCGGGGCAGGGCCTTTAGTTTAAATCAAACGGCCAACCAAATCGGTGGCATGACGGGTCCAATGATCGGGGGATTTCTCGGTGGGATTTTTCCTGTCCAAATGGTTTTTATCGTAACGGGAATCTTACTTTTAATTGCAACCAGCATGGCTTATTGGAATGGAAATAATTTAAGCAGTAAAGCGCTAAAGAGAAAAGCTCTTTCGTGATTTGATTTATTAATAGTAAAAACCTCTTTTTCAATTATGGATGAGAGGTATTTTTGTGTTAAATTAGATGCATACAACAATTACATAAAGGATGGGTAAGCGTGTTAGATCAAGTAAAAGAGAACAATATTGATTTAAGAAATTTAAGTTCAGATTGTGGGAATTGTTTTGGATTATGCTGTGTAGCCTTACCCTATGCTAAATCGACTGATTTTGCAGTAGATAAAGAAGCAGGGAATCCATGTCCAAATTTGCAGTCAGATTACAGTTGTAAGATTCATAAGAACCTCAGAGAAAAGGGATTCAAAGGCTGTGTCGGATACGAATGCTTTGGTGCCGGTCAAAAGGTTTCGCAAGTTACCTTTGGTGGAAAGGACTGGCGCGATAATCCAGACTTGGCAAAGGAAATGTTTGATGTATTTCCGATTATGCAACAACTCCATGAGATGCTTTGTTATTTAAATGAAGCTCTTTGTAAAGAAGAAGCACGGCCTATTTTTAAAGAATTGAGATCTGCTTTAGAAATTACTGAGAAACTCACAAATCTGAGTGCTCAATCAATCTTAGGGTTAGATATTCCTGCCCATAGAAGGATTGTCAATGATTTACTTCTCAAGGCAAGCGAACTGGCACGTGCTAGAGTTTCGACCAAGAAAAACGTAAAAAGGCGAGACTTTTTAGGAGCAAAATTAAAGGGAGCAAACCTTAGAGGAGCTAATTTAAGAGGGGCATTACTAATTGCGGCGGATTTAAGAAAAGCTGACCTGAGAACGGCTGATCTCATTGGTGCAGACTTGAGAGATGCTGATTTAAGTGGGGCAAATTTAATAGGATGTCTGTTTCTGACCCAAGCACAAATTAATTCAGCAAAGGGCGATCAGACTACTAAATTACCGTTGGCATTACGGTTTCCGGATCATTGGAAAGAAGATTGATTACGGGATCGGCTGAAATATAGGGTATTGATGACTGAAACTCGAAAAAAAGAAAGACAGAGTCATCAATCGGAGTTATTGGCTACTCAAACTATGAAAAAAGTAACGAAGCGGTCGCCAATAGGAGGTATTGACGACCGAACCAATGAAAAAAGTGATAGAGCAGTAGTCAATAGAGGTTATTGACTACCCGAAACTATGAAATTATTGAAGGAACGGTCGTCAATAGTCTGCTTCTTAAACATTAAACATACTACAAACCATGCATTTTACTTTCTACTTCGTCCCACGGCACGGAATAGCCTTGACCTTTAGAGCAGAAGATGGAGGACGAAGTATACTCTGGATCAGCATCCTTATGATAATCGATTCTCTCCATGACCTGGTTAGGATTATGGCAAGGGTAATAACCGCCGACAAGGAGATTCATAATTCCTTTTCCTTTCGTAATCGAAGCGAACTCAGGCCCATAATTCATAAAGGTGGCGACGGGAACTTTCCCGGTTAATAGGGTTTTATTTCCTTCCGTGATTGGTGGGTTAAAGCTGCCGTGCGCATTTTGAATGTCTGTTAGGACTTTCCCCATATGTTCTAAATCCAATCTGATCTTAAAATCATAGAAAGGTTCCAGCAGGATATTGCTTGCTTTTTCAAGCCCCTGCCGTAATGCGCGGAAAGCTGCCTCCCTAAAGTCCCCGCCAGTGGTGTGCTTATTATGGGATCTTCCTGTTAGTAAGGTCACCTTTAGATCGGTAATAGGAGAACCGGTTAGTAATCCATGATGGTCCCTCTCAAAAAGGTGATTCTGGATGACGTTCTGGGTACCGACCGGTAAATGATCAGAATGACATACACTTTCGAATCGAAGCCCGCTATTTCTTTCTGCAGGTTCTATTTTTAGATGGACCTCCGCATAATGTCCTAACGGTTCAAAATGGCCATAACCGATGACTTCTGAAGTGATTGTTTCTTTATATAAAATCTCTGGTTCCGCAAATGAGACATCGAATAGAAAGCGTTCTTTAATTACGTGTTTAAGTACTTCAAGTTGGATGGTTCCCATGATATGAATATGAATTTCCTGGGTGCGTTCTTCCCAGATCACATTCAGGGCAGGGTCCTCTGCATCTAACATTTTAAAATACTTCAACACTTCTTTCGCATTCATCGATGGTTCGAAAATCACTTTGGATTTTAACGTGGAAACCAACTCGTATTCGGCTTTTTCTTCTAATGTCCCAAGCCCATCCCCAGCAGAAGCGGTCGAAAGACCTATTACGGCAAAAATATCACCAGCGACCACTCGTTCTACGGTAGTAAATTTACTTCCATTATAAAGTCTTATCTGCGTAATCTTTTCGCAGATGAAGTTTTCTTCATCCTTATAGCATAATTCGTCCCTTGCTTTTAATGCCCCGCGAAGTGCTTTAATAAACGTAATTCTTGTCCCTTTTTCATCATAGCGAATCTTATAAACACGGCCCGCAAACGGTGGATCGCTTAGATAATTGGTAGCAGTTAAGAGGTCCATTTTTTCAAGAAAACTGTGAATGCCACTGTCATGTAGGGCGGAACCTTTGGCACAGGGGAAAAGTTGCTGTTGATTGATCATGGATCTCATGGTTTCTATCCAAAGTGATGGATCATATCCTGTAGCCATATATTTTTCTAAGAGAGGCTCATTACGTTCTGCAACAAATTCAACCAGTTCTTCGTTCATATGCCCCTCAATCAAAGACTCAGTAATCTCAATCACATCCGTGGTTAAATTGCTGCGAATCTCGTCTAAGACTCTTTCAGAATCTGCACCCGCACGATCGGTTTTATTAATAAAGAAAAAGGTTGGGACCTGATGCTTTTGTAAAAGTCTCCAGACGGTTTCCGTATGCCCCTCAATCCCTTCCACCGCACTAATAATCACAATCGCATAATCCATCACCTGAATTGCTCGCTCCATTTCGGGAGAGAAATCGACATGTCCCGGGGTATCAATCAAATAATAGAGAGATTCATTATAGGAAAACATGGCCTGATCGGCAAATACTGTTATCCCACGTTGTTTTTCGATGGTATGGGTATCGAGAAATGTATCCTGGTGATCGACGCGTCCTCTTTGTCTAATGGTTTTCGTATGATAGAGCAGTTGTTCTGCCAATGTGGTTTTTCCAGCATCGATATGAGCAAACATTCCAATCGTCTTTTTCATGATGCCACCTCAAATGTCGTTAACTTAATTTAACTATTATACCAAATTGGTTACCCATCGTACTGACAAATAGGTAGTGTAAGGAATTAAAATCAGGATCATGGGTTTTACAGCAGCCATTAGATGATAAATAGAAAAACACGGCAATTTCTCACCGTGTTTTTGTTTGCTTTCATCGTTAACAATCATGATGTTTATTAAGATGTAATGGAGGCGGGATTAACCAACCTTTTTCTTTATTTAAGCGCAGGACCTTTCCTCCAAGTGCAACCTTTTGATTATGGAATTGAGCATACATCATGGCAACATCTTCTCTAATGGATTTACCAATCACTGCGCTGCATGCAACTAAACCGGCAGCTATATCTGCACCAAGAGTAGCTGCGATAGCTGGATCGGGGATTCTTGCGCCAACAGGAATTTCTTCTAAGCATGCTTCAGGAGGCTCAGGTGCTGCTGGTGGTAAGCCAATGCCATTTTCTTTTAACAGCTCTTCCACTTGTTTCTTTTGTTGCTGGCATGTTTCAATTGCTTCAACTAATAATTTCTTTAAATCATCGTCACCGGCATGATTTAACATCGTTTGATAACCCGCAATCATACTATTTCCGACTAATTGTGAAGACCAGATATCAAAGACTTCACCGTAGTGCAAAGGTTCTTCCTTAGGATTTCCACTTAAAATTCCCATTGTAGCCCTCCTCAATGTATACGTTAGTTTATTCATACAAAGTGCCACCTTTCCTTTAGCACAGCACCTATATATTTTGTCCCGGAAAATCAGATTTCATGTGGCAGTTTACTTGAAGTATGTACAATTCAAGACACATTTTACTGTCGCATTAAATCGTGTAGGTATAAATAAAGAGATGAACCCTATATTAATGAAGGATGTTGTTTTTTTGATTAATGTATAGGGATCCATCTTGTTGAATCTCTGCATATAAAACGTTTGTGATATCTTGAACTCCAGCTTGCTGCAGTTTTTGTTCAAGCCATTCTGGTTTAATGTTCAGTTTAGTCAAATTCTTTTGGTCTATTACTCCGTCCGAAACAATCGCTGCATCTATCGGAGAAATACTTATTTTTGATGTTTCAATGTTCAAATCTTTTTTTGTTGCAGGCTGTTTGTTTTCTTTTTTCATCACAGAAAGCTCTCCATCTGTTTCAAAAATGGCAAATTCAACATCTGCTAAAGAGAAAACATCCTTCTTCCGAAGCAATGTATTAAGAGCATCAACACTTAGTCGAGTATCACGAAGTGACTTTTCAATGATTTGTCCTTTTTTAATGACGATCAAAGGTTCTCCCTCAATTACTTTTCGTGCTTTTTTCGATTTAAGATCAATCAAAGCCATTAAAATTGTAAAGAAACTCCAAGCAACTAATCCAATCACACCGTTAATAATTTTGATATCAGGAACTAAAGCTAGAGTACCAGCGATTTCACCGATTGCAATAGCAGAGACAAAATTAGAAAACGTCATTTGACTAATTTCTTTTCTACCCATTATTCTTGTTAAAATGAACAATACAAAAAATGATACAGTAATTCTAAATAGTAGCTCCCCATAGCCCATTTTTAGCCCACCCTTTATTTGTCGGTCGTGTAAAGCTTCAATATATATTTATTATTTGCGTAAGAAATGGCTTTTATTATGGGTAAACAGAGAGTTCCTTTTGAGGTAGTCTTTAAGGGAAGGATTCCTCTAATGGGTTCCCGAATACAAAAACCTTTTTAACCACTAATCCAATCCATTAAATTCCACCCAATACGGATTCAAAGTAAAAAAACAGGGATTTGTTGGGCGGCTGCAGAATTTAGTCTAATTGGAGAAACGATTACATAAAGGAGATTGAGAATTATGTTAGAAGAGGGTTACATTAATGTAACTGGTGGAAAGGTTTGGTATCAACTTTTTAATAAAAATGCCAAGGGAATTCCGGTTATTATTTTGCACGGCGGCCCAGGTTCATCGTGCTATTCGCTTCAAGGGTTAAAAGCATTAGCGGAGGAACGTCCAGTTATCTTTTACGATCAGTTAGGTTGTGGTAAATCAGATCGGCCAACAGATTTATCACTATGGAGAATTGAAAGGTTTGTTGAGGAATTGGCCCTTGTGAGACAAGCTCTTAACCTGAAAGAACTACATATTCTTGGCCATTCTTGGGGAACGACTCTGGCTGCAGCTTATTGTCTAACCAAACCGATAGGGGTGAAAAGTGTTATTTTCTCAAGCCCTTGTTTAAGTGCTCCATTATGGGAACAAGATCAAAGGCGTAATCTAGAAAAGCTGCCTAAAGAAATTCAGGAAACGATCAAAAGCTGCGAAGAAAATGGAACAACTGATTCAGAGGTATACAAATTTGCAACTGAACAATTTAACAAACACTTTGTCTGCCGTTTGGATCCCTATCCAGATTGGTTAAAGCAGGGCTCTCAAAATAGAAATCCTGAAATATATAATATCATGTGGGGACCTTCTGAATTTACCGTGCTTGGGAATCTAAGAGAATTTGATTGTACTCCACGTTTAAAGGAAATCACCTTTCCAACACTTTACACATGTGGTAGGTTCGATGAGGCTACACCGGAAACCACGCAATATTATAGCAGATTAACTCCAGCTTCCTCGTTCCATGTGTATGAGCACAGTGCTCATATGCCATATGTGGAAGAGCCGGATGAATACCTAAGAGTGACAGGTGACTTCCTCAAAAAAATTGATATTCTTAATGATTCCGAAACTTTTTGATTGAGGTTTTAAAATAATGGTTCCTAGGAAAAAATAAGTAAATCTATGATAAAAAACGCATTTTCCAAAGTAATGGTAAATGCGTTTTTTATCATAGGTCAGTTAATTTTTAAAAGAAGCTTTCGTTGGCGACCAGGTTTTCCGCCAAGACATTTGGGCTATGAATAACACGATCAATGCTACAATGCCAATCCCGGTATAAACAAGAAAGCCCGTGCCATACGATCCGGTAATCTCTTTAAGTGTTCCCAAGATATTTGGAACAAAAAATCCCCCAACCCCGCCGGCTGCCCCAACAATCCCGGTGATCATCCCAATCTCTTCTTGGAAACGCTTCGGAACCAATTGAAAAACCGCTCCATTTCCCATTCCCAAGCAGAGCATTCCAATAAACAATAAAGTGGTGACAACAGCTAATGACGGGAGTTGGCTCACACCAAGCATACTTAGTGCTATCCCGATGAATAGGAAGGTAAGCAGGCGGACTCCACCGATTTTATCTGCAATGAAGCCGCCGACGGGTCGGAAAAAGCTTCCGGCTGCTACACATAGGGTAACAAAATCGCCTGCTCTTACTTTTGATAAATCATATTGATCTACAAAAAAGATACTCAAGAAACTGGACAAACCAACAAATCCCCCGAAGGTAACACTGTACAGCAAACAAAAATACCATGTATCTTTTTGCTTAAATACTTTTAGATATTCTGTCACCGCTTTGGGCGCCGGTTGAGAAGGGGCATCTTTTGCCAAAAAGATATACAAGATAAAGACGAATAATAAAGGTATAAGTGCCAATCCTAAGACATTATGCCAGCCCAGTTGATCCGCAAGACGAGGTCCAAATAAGGTGGCAAAAAGCGTTCCGCTGTTTCCGGCACCTGCAATTCCCATTGCCAGTCCTTGTAAATGAGGCGGGTACCATCTGCTTGCCATCGGGAGAGCTGCAGCAAAACTGGCACCTGCTACACCAAGAAGAATCCCAATCATATAAAGTTCAGTTAAATTTTGACCATATAACCAACCCCAGACCAGTGGAATGATGGTAACGAGCATGCCACTGATGGCTGTTTTCCGCGGACCAATTCGATCCGTTAAGACGCCAAGAACAAGGCGAAAAAACGATCCGCTTAAGATCGGAACAGCCACAATAAAACCCTTCTGCGAGGGAGTAAGCCCAAAATCCTTAGTAATATACACCCCAAGTGCCCCTAAGATCACCCAAATCATAAAACTAACATCAAAGTATAAAAATGAAGCCGCTAACGATGGTGTATGACCACTTTTTTTCAAGTCTGATAACTTCATATTGTTGAACTCCTTTCTAAAAAACATTTTTTACGTGTTTCATAACTAGATCTCTTCTTGTTTACCATTCAAAACAGCTATCTTTTGAAAACATAACTCTAATTAGTAACACCAAGAATGAAAATATTCCAATCCCATTTTTCATCACTTTTCCTCCTAATCGTATTTGGTAATTGTATTACTCTTGCTTTGTTAAACAATAGCCTATCAAGAAGAAAGATGTCTCTTTTTGTGTAAGAAACCCTAACACAGAAACATATCGTGTTAGAAAATATAACACAAAGAATTCCTTTTGGAGAGATTTATGGAATAATAGGTGATATTTATATGTGCAGCTATCCACATAACTAATCGGCGGAGGTTCTTAGAATGAATAAGCAAAAGCTTGTATTGATAGGGAATGGAATGGCGGGCGTACGATGTATTGAGGAAATTTTACGAGTAGCACCACATTCTTTTGAGATGACCATTTTTGGAACTGAACCACATCTTAACTATAATCGTATCCAACTATCGTCTGTTTTGCAGGGAGGTACAACGTTTAATGATATTACGATCCATGATCGAACTTGGTATGACGAACAGAACATTAACCTGTTTACTGGAGAAACGGTAATAAAAATTGATCCCGAAAAACAAGTGGTAAAAACGAATAAAAATCGAGAATTCTCCTATGACCGACTAATCATTGCAACAGGATCCGTTCCATTTATACTCCCAATTACCGGTACAAACAACGAAGGAGTTATCGCGTTTCGGACCATTGAAGATTGTCAGAAAATGATTGAGGCAGCGAAACATTATAGGAAGGCAGTAGTCATTGGAGGTGGGGTCTTAGGTTTAGAAGCAGCCTTTGGGCTGCTCAATCTTGGGATGGAAGTAACGGTGGTTCATAACGGCCGAAATTTAATGGAAAGGCAACTGGATGAAAGAGCGGCAAAACTGTTGCAAACAGAGTTGGAAAAGCAAGGTTTGCGCTTTCTTTTTGACAAAGAAACAAAGGAGATTAACGGGACCAGTCGAGTTGGAGGAGTGTCTTTTAAAGACGGAACTGAAATCCCTGCTGATTTAGTTGTTATGGCTGTAGGGGTGAGACCGAATATTCGGTTAGCAAAGGATAGTGGAATAGATACAAACCGAGCGATTATCGTTAATGATTATCTGGAAACGAATATACCGAACATTTATGCGGTCGGTGAATGTGTGGAACATCAAGGAATCGTCTATGGATTAGTGAAACCACTTTATGATCAAGGGAAAGTCTTAGCCAAGCGAATTTGCGGGCTCGAATGCAAGGGTTATGAAGGAACGATTCTGTCGACTCAATTAAAAATATCTGGTGTGGATGTCTTTTCAGTCGGTCAGTTTACTTGTGATGAAAGATTTAAGTCGATTGAAATTCATGATGAGCTAGATGATGTTTACAAGAAGTTGGTGTTTGATGAATCCAAACTGGTTGGCGCGGTATTATTTGGTGATACAAGTGATCGTACAAGATTGTTAGATATGATTTTGAAAAAACAGAAGGTATCAGATGTGGAGAAAGTTACTCTTTTTCAAGCATTAAGAGGAGCCGAGGGTTCTGTCGCTTCCATGTCCCCCAGTGAAATAATCTGCAATTGTAACAGCGTCCCAAAAGGGGCAATTATTGAAGCTGTTCTAAAAACTGGATGTTCCACGGTTGAACAAGTGAAAAAGTGTACAAAGGCTTCCGCTTCATGTGGAGGCTGTAAACCGTTAGTATCCGAGCTTTTAACCTATATTCAGAGCGATGAATTTGATGAGGTGATTGAACAAAAGACACTGTGCTCCTGTACCTCGTTAACAGAAGATGACGTCGTTTATGAAATGCAAATGAAAGGCTTGTCTTCCGTTCAGGAAGTAATGGATGTACTAGACTGGCACAACAAAACGGGATGCGCCACTTGTCTTCCTGCCTTAGCCTATTATATTGGAATGATTTATCCGGAATATGAAAGCCAGCAGGAAACTCTTTTTGTGTCCGAAAAAATGAGTGCCATCTTACAACACGACGGGTCTTATACCGTTATCCCACAAATGTACGGTGGAAAAACCTCTGCAGCCCAATTGCGCACCATCGCCGAGGTTGCTGAGAAGTTTGGGATCTCGAATGTAGCTGTAACAAGTGAACAAAGAATTCATTTGATGGGAGTGAAGGAAGAAGACCTGTCCGACGTATGGGCTGCTTTGAATATGGCCGTAAGTGCAACGTATGGAAATATGGTTCAAAATGTTAAAACATGTATCGGTGAACATGTTTGCAGATGTGACAAACAACCTTCGCTTCAGCTTGCGGTTAACCTCGAAAGGAGATTGGAGTTTTTAATCACACCTTATCGCGTGAAAATGGGTATATCCGCATGTATGCATAATGGTGCAGGGTCAACCACAAAAGATATCGGTATCATTGGGACGGAATTGGGCTGGGAAATTTATGCTGGCGGGAGCAGCGGACGTCACATCCGTGCCGGTGAGTTATTATGCCTCGAGGCAGCGACCGATGATGTCATCGAAATCATATGCGGCTTTATTCAATATTACCGTGAGACAGCCAATTACCTTGAGCGAACTTGGCAATGGATTGAAAGGGTTGGTTTAGTGCATATAAGAGAAATATTGTTTGACCTTGAACTTCGCCAGCAATTGCTGATGCGGCTAGAGCAGGATAAATTCTTGCGGAGAACATCTTTAGAAAAAAGCTCAAAGTAATCATTTATCAGGATTTTAGTAGTCATTATAAATACCTATATATTAAAAAAAGGGGAAAGGGTGAGATACCATGACAGAGGCGCTATTAAAGTATTTCCGTACAAAAGAACAAGAAGTAAAATCGGAAAAAAGGTATGATACCCAATGTCCATTTTGCAGCATGCAATGTAAAATGCAATTGATCGAACAATCAATCGTTACTAGAAAAAAATATATAACCATTGGAAAAGACAATCCCACTTCAGAGGGGCGATTATGTATTAAAGGCATGAATGCCCATCAGCATGCTTTTCATAAGGAACGCTTGAAATATCCCATGGTAAAGGTCAATGGCGAATTTGTCCGGACTACATGGGAGAAAGCGTTAGACCTGATCAAAGAAAATTTTACGAAAATCCAGGAAGAAGCGGGACTGAATGCTTTAGCGGTTTATGGGAGTGCGTCAATCACGAATGAAGAAGCCTACTTATTGGGGAAATTTGCCCGTGTTGCTTTAAAAACAAAATACATTGATTATAATGGCCGTTTTTGTATGTCTGCCGCTGCATCTGCTGCTAGTCAAACGTTTGGATTGGATAGAGGATTCACTAATAGCTTGTCCGAAATCACATCTACTTGTTGTCTTATTTTAGCTGGGACGAATATTGCTGAATGTCAGCCCACAATTATGCCCTATTTCGAAAGGGCGAAAGAAAATGGTGCTTATATTATCGCCATCGATCCTCGGGAAACAGCAACAACGAAAATAGCAGACTTGCATTTACAACCGAAACCGGGTACCGATGCCGTGTTAGCTAATGGGTTATTGAAAGTTATTCTGGAAGAGAATTATGTGGATGAAGCGTTTATCCAAGAACGTGTGAACGGGTTTGAAGAAGTTCGGGAGTATGTATTATCGCTCTGTTTAGAAGAAATTGAAGAGATAACAGGAGTTCCCATCCCGCTTATTCGGAAAGCGGCAGTTAGGTTTGGCAAAGAAGAAACAGGAATGATTTTTACAGCGAGAGGAGTGGAACAGCACACAAATGGTACGCTGACTGTCCGTAATTTCCTAAATATTCTGTGTTCAACGGGGAAAATTGGCAAGTCAGGCTGTGGTTATGGAGCTATTACCGGACAGGGTAATGGACAGGGGGCGAGAGAGCATGGCCAGAAGGCAGATCAGCTGCCTGGATATCGTTCCATTGAGAACGAGGAACATCGAGAATATATTGCCCAAATTTGGGGTGTGAACAAGGATGATTTGCCCGGAAAGGGTGTTTCTGCCTATGAAATGATGGAGAAAATTGATGAAGGTGAAATTCAAGCGCTGTTTTTAATGTGCTCCAATCCGGTTGTCTCTAATCCGAATGCCCATTTCGTCAAAGAGGCTATGAAAAAGTTGAAATTCTTCGTGGCGGTCGATCTGTTCGTTTCAGAAACAGCAAAGTTAGCAGATTTGATCTTGCCTGCTTCCTCCTATTTAGAAGATGAAGGGACAATGACGAATCTTGAAGGACGAGTTACGTTGAGAGAAGCAAGCTATCCGTGTCCCGGAGAAGCCAAGCATGACTGGCAAATCATATGTGAAATTGCCCGTGTGCTTGGAAAAGAAGAGTATTTTTCCTTTTCAACTGCTGAGGAAATTTTTACGGAATTAAGACTGGCGAGCAATGGAGGGAAGGCAGATTATTCCGGAATGACATACGATCGTCTTAAAAAAGAAGGCGGGATCCTATGGCCGTGTCCAGACACTGACCACAAGGGGACGAAACGCGTTTTTGAGACTTCCTTCGCCCATTCTGACGGAAAGGCAGAAATGGTGGTCGTTTCGAACATCCCTGAGGTGCCTAAAGAACATGTGTCCGAAGAATTCCCGCTTTTTCTAACAACCGGAAGAGTCATGTCACACTATCTAACAGGAGTTCAAACAAGAAAAAGTCCCGCTTTAGCGGCAAGGAACATAGAACCGTTTATGGAAATTCATCCACAAACTGCAGTAAAATTTCAGATCCGGGACCAATCACTAGTAAAGATTGAATCGAGAAGTGGAAATGTTGTGGTGAGAAGTAAATGGTCGGAATCCATTCGTCATGATACCATTTTTGTTCCTTTTCACTGGGCAGACTCACAAAATATTAATCTCCTCGTTTCAAAAGAATTGGATCTCGCCTGCAAAATGCCTGGCTTTAAAGTCAGCGCCGTTAAAGTGCGGCCAGTTACTGATTTCTGAAATTAAAATTTCTGTGTTAGAAGACCTTACACATTAAGTTAGTTCTTGAGTGGGCTGTGATATAGTTTAAGAAACTTTCGAAGTGGAGGAAAGCTAACGTGAATAAGAAAAAGTTGGTTCTTGTAGGTAATGGAATGGCTGGAGTGAGAGCCATAGAAGAGATCTTGAAGGTATCGAAGGATTTATTCGAGATTACTATTTTCGGAAGCGAGCCACACCCGAATTATAATAGGATTCTGCTATCAAAGGTACTGCAAGGGGATACGAAGGTAAAAGACATAACGCTCAATGACTGGGAATGGTACACAGAGAACAACATTCAGTTGTTCGCAAGTGAAACAGTGATCAAAATTGATTCAGAAAGAAAAGTAGTTGTAACCGACTTAGGAAGAATTGAACCGTATGATGAACTGATTATTGCGTCAGGGTCTATCCCGTTTATCCTTCCGATTCCTGGAGCGGATAAGAAAGGAGTAACAGCCTTTCGGGATATAAAGGACACAGAGGTCATGCTTGATAATTCGAAAAAGTATAAAAAGGCAGCCGTGATTGGTGGTGGTTTGCTCGGACTCGAAGCGGCAAGAGGTCTTCTAAACTTAGGAATGGATGTTTCGGTCATTCATCTCGCCCCGTATTTAATGGAGCGCCAATTAGACCCTCAAGCAGGGAAACTGCTGAAAAGAGAATTAGAACAACAGGGAATGAAATTTTTATTAGGAAAACAAACGCGAGAAATATTTGGGAATGATCGCGTAGAAGGTCTAAGGTTTAGCGATGGGACGTTGCTTGATGCTGACTTAGTCGTCATGGCAGTTGGTATCAAGCCAAACGTTGAATTAGCCAAAGAAACAGACATTGCTGTTAATCGTGGGATTGTCGTGAATGAATACCTGCAAACGAGCATTCCTAATATTTACTCGGTTGGAGAGTGTGCCGAGCACAATGGTACAGTTTATGGTCTGGTAGCCCCCTTATATGAGCAAGGAAGAGTATTAGCGAAACATATTTGCGGGTTGGGGACTACGGGTTATCAAGGCTCGGTATTATCCACACAGTTGAAGGTTTCAGGGGTTGATGTGTTTTCAGCCGGTGATTTTATGGAAGGCGAAGGGAAGGAAGCCATTAAAGTCTTTGATGGAAATGACAGCATCTATAAGAAGATTGTGTTAAAAGACAATCGAATTGTTGGTGCCGTGCTGTTTGGCGATAGCAGTGATGGGAACCGTCTTTTTTCGATGATTCAAAAGCAAGCAGACGTTTCCTTCACCACGAAGGTCTCGCTTCTTCAGCCTCTCAATGATGACTTTGGTGGCAGCTTAGTTGCATCCATGAGTGAAGAGGAAATCATCTGTGGATGTAATGGTGTATCCAAAGGGGCAATAATTCAGGCAATACAAAATCAAGGATGTTCATCGGTTGATGAAATCAAAGCTTGCACTAGTGCATCCAGGTCATGCGGAGGATGTAAACCGCTTGTTGCGGAAGTGTTAAAACTTACGCTCGGTTCAGAGTTTGACAGCACTGTCCAGAAAGAAGCGATTTGCAGCTGTACCCATTTAGCGAGAGATGAAGTCGTAGAAGAGATAAAAACAAAAGGGCTGACCCACATCAAAGAAGTGATGAATGTACTTGGGTGGAGTACTGAGGAAGGGTGTTCAAAATGCCGCCCTGCTCTGAACTATTACTTGGGTATGGTTCATCCGATTGATTATCAGGATGAAAAGGAGTCTCGATTTGTCAACGAGCGCATGCATGCAAATATCCAAAAGGATGGAACCTATTCTGTTGTTCCGCGTATGTACGGCGGTGTAACAAATGCACAGGACTTAAGACGGATTGCTGACGTGGTCGATAAATATGAAATACCGATGGTAAAACTAACTGGAGGTCAAAGGATCGACTTACTTGGCGTGAAAAAAGAAGATTTGCCGAAAGTATGGACTGATTTGGATATGCCGTCAGGTTCAGCCTATGGAAAATCACTGCGAACGGTAAAAACATGTGTCGGGGATCAATTCTGCCGTTTCGGCACCCAAGATTCACTTGGACTGGGGATCGACCTTGAAAAGAAATTTGAAGGCTTGCAAACACCACATAAAGTGAAAATGGCCGTTTCTGCTTGTCCGAGAAGCTGTGCGGAGTCAGGGTTTAAAGATATAGGTTTTATTGGGATTGATGGTGGCTGGGAACTTTATGTCGGTGGGAATGGCGGAACACATGTCCGCGGCGGAGACCTGCTATACACCGTAAAAACATCCGAAGAAGCGATGGAAATTACCGGTGCCTATCTTCAGTATTACCGTGAGACAGCCAACTACTTAGAACGGACGTCTGCTTGGATTGAACGTATTGGGTTGGCGCATGTCCGCTCTGTTCTTGATGATCATCAAAAACGTAAACAATTGAATACTCGTATCAATGATGCATTATCTGTTGTCAGAGATCCATGGAAGACGATAACGGAAGATGCAAAGATAAAAAAAGAATTGTTTGAGAGTGTAGTAAAGTCGTAGAAACCTACTATGGAGGGAGCAGATGTTTCAATGATAAAAAAAAGCGCAAAAGTGGTGTCCATCGGTTCAATTCAGGATCTTCCAGAGAGACTGGGAAAAATTGTTTTTGTTGGTAAAACAGAAGTAGCGGTATTTAAATTATTAAACGGGAGCATCCGTGCGGTGGAAAATCGCTGTCCACATAAGGGCGGAGTCTTGAGCGAAGGAATGGTAAGCGGTGAATTTGTTTTCTGTCCGATGCATGATTGGAAAATATGTTTAGAGGATGGAAAGGTCCAAGACCCAGATACGGGCTGTGTGAAAACCTATCAAACCCAAACAGTCGGAGAAGAAGTATTTCTTCTAATAGATTAATTGAATTTTTCAACAACTCTTTTGTACTAATAATCCTTTTAAAAGAGAATATGTAGCATAAAATAATCCACCAACACTAGATTTTGGTGGATTATTTGCTATTTTCCTTCATAATAAAATTGTTGATAGGAAAAAAAAGGATAATAAAGAAAATTGTCGAATACACATAAGTAAATATACCTAAATACGAGGGCTAAATAATGCAAAAATCAGGACAAATTTTTCTAGTATTCCTTTCGATTTTATTTACCAGTTTCCAAAAGATCTATGATCATCATCCTTTTTTTTCGTTCGACTTTTTTCTGTTTACCCTGATTGCCTGGGTAGTGGGATGGCAATATGATAAGGCACGATACTATGAAAAAAAGGCACGTGCCAGTGAGGAGAGCTATAAAAAATTGATTGATTCATTGCCGGCACCAGTTTACGTGACGAGGGACCTTAAGTTTTTATATGTAAATGAAGCCGCAAAAAGCATGATGGGGGCGACTAATCTAAAAGATTTAAACGGAAAGTCTATTCTCGATTTCATTACTCCAGATTATAAAGACCGATTGGATGAACGATTTAAACAAATAAAGAAAGAGAAGCAGCCTGTAAATACGATTGAATATAAAGCGAAACGTTTGGATGGAAGTTCATTTTTCTTTGAAGTCTCTTCCATGTTTATTGTTTTTGGCGGAAAAGAAGCGGTTTTGTCGATTGGGAAAGATATTACAGAAAAGATGGAGGAAACAGAACGTCTGCTTCAAAAGTCTGAAAAACTGGCATTGTTAGGTCAAATGGCGGCCGGAATAGCGCATGAAATTCGGAATCCACTCACATCAATCAAAGGATTTATACAGCTCTTAAAGACTAACACTAGGAAAGAAGAATATTTCGATATCGTATTATCTGAGCTTGACCGGATTAATGAGATCGTCGGGGAATTCTTAGTTCTTGCCAAACCAACCGCTGCTGTTTATATGACACAGGATATTAAGATTTTATTAAAAGAAGTTATCACTTTATTCAACAATCAGTCGCTACTAAATAATGTACAAATCTTTGTAGAATCTGATAATGATTTGCCGTTGATCAGCTGCGAGGAAAATCAACTAAAGCAAGTATTTCTAAATTTGCTGAAGAACGCGATGGAAGCTATGCCTAAGGGCGGAAATATTTATGTAGTCGTAAAGGAAAAAGAAGCAGGGAAAATCTCGATTCAGATTATCGATCAAGGTGTAGGCATTCCACAAGAACGGATTTCTACATTAGGAGAACCATTTTATACAACAAAAGAAAAAGGCACCGGTCTTGGCTTGATGACTTGCTTCAAAATTATCGAAGGCCATAATGGGGAACTACATATTCATAGTAAAATTAATGAAGGAACCACTATCGAAGTCATCTTACCTACGACTACTCAGCCGTTATTGAAGATGGAAGTAAGCCATTCTTAATGAATGGCTTATTCTATTTTGATGAAAAATGATAAGATATCATCATAGATATAGAATGAAGAGATTAGGAGGGAGTATGTGGGATCATTACAAACGAAACAAATGTCACGTGAGTTTACCTTTTTTCAACTATTTAAGCAATCTAAGCACTTTTCTGCGTTACTTTTCGGGCAAATTTTTTCCTTATTAGGAAGTTCGATAACGAATGTGATCCTGCCGATTGTTGTCCTCCAATTATCAAAATCAACCGCTATGATGGGAACTGTCATGGCTGTCTACATGCTGCCTTTTGTCGTACTTCTCCCTGTTTCGGGCATCCTGGTTGATAAAATGAATAGAGTAAAAATCATGTTTGTAGTTGATCTTGTTCGGTTCTTCCTGATGGTGCTATTAGCTGGATTAGCTTTTATGGATCAACTGAATATGTTTTTTTTATTTATTATCATGTTTATTATGGGGACAATGGACAGCTTCTTTCAGCCGGCCTATTCGGCGGTTCGAGCAAAGGTATTTACGAAGGATATTCGCAATGCGGCCAACTCGATTACCCAAGTAAGTGTTCAGGCCTTAAGAATCTTTGGACCTATTATTGGAGGAATGATTATCAGTTCGTTTTCAGCGGCGTGGGGTTTTGGAATTGATGCGATCACCTACATAATATCGTTGTTCTTTTTATTAAGTCTTCGTTCTTTAACCTTTCAACAATCGACCGTCACTATAGAAAAGAAAAACACTATCAAACAAGATTTCTTTGAAGGTGTTGAGGTCCTAAAACAAGAGTCCTGGCTATGGATTACTATTCTTACATTCTCGTTAGTTAATATATTTTCAGGCGGAATCATTCGAATTTTAATTCCTTGGCTCATTAATGTCTATTATCAATTTGAGCCGGTTGTGTTTGGTCTTGTCCTTTCCGCATCTGGAGCAGGAGCAATCGTTTGTGGCATTGTGTTTGGACTAAGGAGAGAATGGAAGAAAAGAGGCCTGCTCGCCTATATTGGTGTGGGTGTAAGTGGACTTGGTTTATTATTTATGCCTTTCATTTCATCGGTTCCTTTTTTAATGGTCTTCATGTTCCTTGAAGGGGCAGGGATGATGTTATTCGGCTTGATTTGGGAAATTAGTCTCCAGGAATTAGTTCCTGAAGATAAATTTGGACGTGTCGTCAGTTTAGATATGCTTGGCTCATTCGCCTTACTTCCTGTCGGTTATTTACTAACAGGATGGATCGCAGAAGGGGTAGGTGAAATCTTCACTTTTGTTACCTTTAGTATTGTCATCGTTCTTATCTCTGTTTTAGTCATGTTTAATAAAGGGATTCGAAATTATAATTAATGTAAATCAAATGGGTTGGAGGAAGTTATGCAAAAGAATAGGTATGTGTTTTGGGGTCTCGTCATTTCTACTCTTATATCAGCACTTGACGCAAACATAATGCAAACGGCAAGCCCTACCATCGTGAAACAACTCGGAGGAATGGAGTTGTTCGCGTGGATATTTGTTGTATATATGTTAGCAAGCACTGTTACAGTGCCGCTTTATGGAAAATTATCGGATATGTACGGTAGGAAAAAATTATTAATAATCGCTGTTGCCATATTTACTTTAGGTTCAATTCTGTGTGGATTGGCCAATTCCATTGTGACGCTGATTATTTTTAGAGGGGTCCAAGGGATAGGGGCAGGCGGGATGATTCCGCTCTCCATGATCATTGTTGGGGATTTGTTTACGATTGAAAGCCGCGGGAAAATTCAAGCAGTTTTTAGCAGCATATGGGCCATTTCATCTATTGTTGGTCCCGTGTTGGGTTCGTTTTTTGTGGAAGAACTAACTTGGAGATGGATTTTCTTTATCAATGTTCCGATTGGGATTGCAACTGTTCTCTGTCTGATTCCATATAAGGAAAAAATCGAATTCAAGAAAACCCATATTGACTACAAAGGCTTCTTCTTATTTGGGATCTCGATTTCGCTCTTATTGTTATCTACGAATGTTAGAAACTCTTTTTGGTATCTTATCATTGGAATCTTTGGTTTGATTATTTTTCTTTTGGTGGAGAGGAAAGTAGCACATCCGTTCTTACCTGTTTCGTTGTTTAAGAACAAAGGAATCCTCATGACAAACCTTTTTATGCTAGTTTACTGTCTTTCCTTTTTTGGGACATCCAACTTTATTCCGTTATACCTTCAAGAAGGAAGTCATATGAGTATTTATAAAAGCGGTCTTATTCTCCTCAGTATTGCGGTGGGCTGGATGTTTGGAAGTACCCCAGCCGGAAAGTGGATCATCCGCTTTGGATACAAAAGCTTATTTATTATTGGAAGCGTGATAACGACTGTTTCCGGTTTAGCTTTATACTTATTTATTGCGGATTTAACCTACTTTAGTTTATTTTTCATCTTAACGATCCAGGGTGTATCATTTGGTCTCTTATTTGCAGTAGGAACGATTGCTTCTCAAGAATTTGCTGAATCCCACATCAAAGGGATGTCTACATCACTGCAAATGTTTCTAAAAAACATTGGGACCTCGATTGGGGTGACCATCATGGGTCTGATCATCAATCAAGCAGCAAACATCGGTATTGGAATAAAAAATGTCTTCCTTTATGCCCTTTGTTTGAGCTTCCTTACAATCCTACTAAGCTTTTTAATCCCTGCTAAAACACCTTCCGGTAGTGAGAGTAAATAGTTTAAAACCTTATGGTGCCTGACACCAACAAATGTTGGTGTCAGGCACTCCTTTTTATCCCTAAGATTTATTCAATATCTCCCTAAACTCTTTTCCCCGTTTAACATAATGCTCGCTCGACATTTGCAGTAAATCGAGATCCTTTTGAGTTATTTCGCGGACTACTCTTCCCGGAGAGCCCAATACAAGGGAGCGGGGTGGAATTTTTATTCCACCGGATAACAGCGTATTGGCCCCAATAATACAATCGTCACCAACCTCCACATTGTCTAAAAGTGTTGAACCCATGCCAATAATGCATCGTTTGCCAACCTTACAGCCATGCAAAATAACATTATGGCCAATGGTCACATCATCTGCTATTTCAACCGGAAATCCTTCGAATAAATGAATCGTCGAATTATCCTGGATGCTGCATCGCTCCCCAATGATGATTGGTCCGTCATCTCCTCTTAATACCGCATTAAACCAGACAGATGAATCCTTTCCTATTCTCACATCCCCAATTAAATAGGCACCGGGTGCCACAAATACTGAATCATGAACCTCAGGGGATATACCCTTGTAAGGGATTAACATATGAATCTCTCCTTTAAATTACTGAATTGTCTTTCTATTAATCTAAATATATCATTTATTTATTAGTAAGATGTTAAGAATTGTATTTATCCCTTTCAAATAGATTATCCTTTTAAATTTATTTGCACTTATTTATAGATTTTATTTATCAAATGCAAAATATTTTTGCTTTTACTAAACAATTATTTATTTTGCGCAAAATATTTTTGCACCAAAAGGATCATAAACCCTTTATTTATGCAAAAAACCAAGTTGGCATGCAACTTGCATATTAATTTACTGTAGCAAACGACAAGGGGGAACAAAAATTGAAACCGTATACACATGAACCATTTACAAATTTTGAAGATGAAAAAAATAAACAAGCATTTCAAGAGGCACTTGCCTATGTTCAATCACAATTAGGAAAAGATTATCCAGTTGTCATTGGTGGAGAAGCCGTTACTACTGAGGAAAAAATTATCTCCATAAATCCGGCAAATAAAGAAGAAATCATTGGTCGAGTTTCAATGGCCGACCAAGAATTAGCAGAACAGGCTATGAATGCCGCATTAACCACATTTGAAACTTGGAAAACATGGAAGCCTGAACATCGTGCCAATATTCTTTTCAAGGCAGCTGCGATTATGCGCCGCCGCAAACATGAGTTTTCTGCTTATCTAGTGAAAGAAGCCGGAAAGCCATGGAAAGAAGCAGATGCCGATACCGCAGAAGCCATCGACTTCATCGAGTATTATGCCCGTCAAATGCTGAGATTGAAAGAAGGCTCACCAGTACAAAGCCGTAACGGAGAATTTAATCAATATAACTATATCCCACTTGGGGTGGGAATTATCATTTCACCTTTTAACTTTCCATTAGCCATTATGGCTGGAACAACGATTGCCGCGATTGTCTCTGGAAATACCGTACTTCTAAAGCCTGCAAATTCTACACCAGTGGTTGCAGCTAAATTTGTTGAGTTGCTGGAGGAAGCTGGACTTCCAAAAGGTGTCCTAAACTTTGTACCAGGAAGCGGCGCGCAAATCGGAGATTACCTTGTTGATCATCCAAAAACACGATTCGTATCGTTTACAGGATCACGAGAAGTTGGCTGCCGCATTAACGAACGTGCTGCCAAGGTTCATAAAGGACAAAAATGGATCAAACGGGTCATTGCTGAAATGGGTGGTAAAGACACTGTTGTTGTAGATAACGATGCGGATTTAGATTTAGCTGCATCAAGTATTGTCTTTTCCGCTTTCGGCTTTTCAGGCCAAAAATGTTCAGCGGGTTCACGGGCAGTCATTCATCAGGATGTCTATGATACGGTCCTTGAGAAGGTTGTCGCTTTAACAAGAACACTTACACTTGGCAACCCTGAAGATGTAACTAATTATATGGGACCAGTTATTGATGGTAAATCGTTCAAAAAAATCGTGGAATATATTGAAGTTGGCAAGCAAGAAGGCCGGCTTATGACTGGCGGCGAGGGCGATGATTCTAAAGGGTTCTTCATCCAACCGACGATCTTTGCTGATTTAGATGAAAATGCACGCTTAATGCAGGAAGAAATTTTTGGACCAGTTCTTGGTATTAGTAAAGCACGTGACTTTGACCATATGATGACGATTGCCAATAACACCGACTACGGTTTAACAGGTGCATTGATCACGAATAACCGCGAGCATCTTGAACGTGCGCGCGAAGAATTCCACGTCGGTAATCTTTACTTTAATCGCGTATGTACGGGTGCCATCGTTGGCTATCAACCGTTTGGCGGATTCAATATGTCAGGTACAGATTCCAAAGCGGGCGGTCCAGAATACTTACTGCTTCACATGCAGGCAAAAACAACTTCTGAAACATTATAAAAAACGACAACTATGTCAACATGACAGGTGGGATTACTTCACCTGTCAGAACAAATTGAAGGAGGAACTATTATGACAGTCTCTGAAACTACTAAAACAAAGCAAATCATTGAACAAACAGATAAATTTGGTGCAAATAACTATCATCCACTGCCAATCGTAATTGCCAAGGCAGAGGGGGTTTGGGTGGAAAGCCCAGAAGGAAATCGTTACATGGATATGCTTAGCGCTTATTCTGCGGTTAACCAAGGACATCGCCATCCAAAAATTATCCAAGCATTGAAAGATCAAGCCGATAAAGTAACGTTAACCTCTCGTGCTTTTCATAATGATCAATTGGGTCCATGGTATGAGAAGATTTGTCAATTAACGAATAAAAATATGGCACTTCCAATGAATACAGGAGCAGAAGCTGTTGAAACGGCCCTAAAAGCTGCCCGCCGCTGGGGTTATGATGTAAAAGGGATTTCAGAAAATCAAGCTGAAATTATTGCTTGCGTTGGGAACTTCCATGGCCGGACAATGGGTGCTGTTTCCTTATCATCAGATCCAGAATATAAGCGTGGTTTCGGTCCAATGCTACCGGGAATTAACCTCATTCCTTACGGTGATCTCGAGGCATTAAAAGGAGCAATCACTCCGAATACAGCCGCTTTTTTAATTGAGCCTATTCAAGGGGAAGCAGGAATTATTTTACCACCAGAAGGATTTTTAAAAGCAGCAGCAGATTTATGTAAGGAAAACAATGTATTATTCATAGCTGATGAAATTCAAGTCGGCTTAGCCCGTACTGGGAAAATGTTTGCTTGCGATTGGGAAGATGTGAATCCAGACATGCTGATCCTAGGTAAAGCACTAGGTGGCGGTGTGTTCCCTATTTCTTGTGTGGTGGCAAATTCAGATGTATTAGGCGTATTCAATCCTGGTTCCCACGGTTCTACATTTGGTGGAAATCCTCTGGCATGCGCGGTCTCACTTGCAGCCTTGGCTGTCATTGAGGAAGAAAAACTGGCCGAGCGCTCGCTGGAAATAGGTCAATATTTCATTGATTTATTACAGTCAATCGATAATCCAAAAATTAAAACCATCAGAGGCCGCGGCTTGTTTATCGGCGTCGAACTAACCGAAGCTGCAAGACCTTATTGTGAGCAGTTAAAAGAAGAAGGCTTATTATGTAAAGAAACACATGATACCGTTATTCGGTTTGCACCACCGCTTACAATCACCACAGAAGAAATTGATTGGGCTTTTGAAAAAATTAAAACGGTTTTAAGCTAATTTTTATATAAAAAAATAAACTATTATTCGACGGGGTGTCTGGGGATGTCTGTTAAAACGATAGTAACTGAAATGGAAAAAGAACAACAAGCGGAAACAGAATCATTAAATTTGTTCAATTCAACTCAAACGATTATTCAACAAGCTCTTACAAAATTAGGCTATAACAACGAAATGTACGAATTATTAAAGGAACCGATCCGATTGTTAACCGTACGCATTCCTGTAAGAATGGACGATGGATCAGTCAAAATATTTACTGGGTATCGTTCCCAGCATAATGATGCCGTCGGCCCTACAAAAGGCGGCGTCCGTTTCCACCCGGAAGTGGATGAAGAAGAAGTAAAAGCCTTGTCCATCTGGATGAGCTTAAAGTGCGGTATCACGGATCTACCTTATGGCGGCGGTAAAGGCGGTATCATTTGTGATCCGCGCAACATGTCGTTTAGAGAACTTGAAGGGTTAAGCCGCGGTTATGTTCGTGCGGTCAGCCAAATCGTGGGACCTTCAAAAGATATTCCAGCGCCAGATGTGTATACGAATTCGCAGATTATGGCCTGGATGATGGATGAGTACAGCCGCCTGCGTGAATTTGATTCACCAGGATTTATTACCGGGAAACCAATCGTCCTCGGAGGTTCTCAGGGCCGTGAAACTGCGACTGCCCGCGGTGTAACCATTTGTATCGAAGAAGCATTGAAGAAAATAGATAAACAGCTCCAGGGAGCCCGTGTTGTTATTCAAGGCTTTGGAAATGCCGGAAGTTATTTAGCGAAATTTATGCATGATGCGGGAGCTAAGGTTGTTGCTGTATCCGATGTATATGGCGCTATTTACGATCCCAATGGGCTCGATATTAATTACTTGCTTGATCGAAGGGACAGCTTTGGCACATTCTCGCAGCTCTTTAAAGATACAATCACAAATCAGGAACTACTGGAATTAGACTGTGATATTCTTGTTCCGGCAGCTATTTCGAATCAAATCACAGCCAAAAACGCAGCCCATATTAAAGCACCTATTGTTGTGGAAGCAGCGAATGGACCGACTACACTTGAGGCAACAAGAATTCTCACGGAGCGCGGTATCATTCTTGTTCCGGATATTCTTGCAAGCGCAGGTGGAGTAACCGTTTCATATTTTGAATGGGTGCAAAATAATCAAGGCTATTATTGGACGGAAGAAGAAGTAGATGAAAAGCTTAAGAAGGTAATGGTAAGTTCCTTTGACAATATCTATCAAACTTCTAAAACACATCAGGTAGACATGCGCTTAGCAGCATACATGGTTGGCATAAGGAAAGTAGCAGAGGCTTCTCGTTTCAGAGGATGGGTATAAGGGGATCTGAATAATTGTTACTCCCTACTCAGATGGACGAAAAATCCTCTATCTGTTCGATAACTATAAGCAAATTAATAAGGAGTGGAGATATTTGTCCGTAGTGGAAGAAGTTGTATTCAGTCCATATTCTGGTACTGTAGAAACTGTTCTAACAGAGGAGCGCAACCATGTATATGAGTGGGAGAGGCTGTTTTTAATTAAAACAAAAAGCGGCAAAATTGAGGAGATTTCAATTGGAATCAGCGGATATATAACCTCCTTACCTGTTAAAAAGGGGCAAGTAGTAAATACTCATACCGTCCTAGCAACCATCCAAGATGATATGATAATTACAGGGTCAGATTAAGAACTTGATATACTTTAAAAAAACTCTTTCCGTTTCTTCGGAAAGAGTTTTTTAACATTATCGTTAGTTTATTACTTTTCTGAATCGTTGTTTTACTAAATACATGAATTTTAAAATAGTCTATCTTGCTGTCGACCTGCTAATATAATAGAAGAAAAAAATTTTTTTTATGGAGGTTGAAATGACCAAGACAATTTTTACAAATGGGTCTTTCTATACTTTGGATCCAAGCCAGCCATTCGTGGAGTCAGTCGTCGTTGAGAAAGGCAGGATCATTGATTTAGGGACTCACCAAGAAATGATTTTGCAATGGGGCCGAACAGGGTCAAAGCTCGTTGATTTATATGGAAAAATGGTTACACCAGGATTAATCGACAGCCACCTGCATCTTTCAGGTGTCGCATTCAACTTTTTAGATCTTGATTTAACCGGTGTAAATTCAAAAACCCAAATGCTCGATAAAATTAAGGAGAAGGCAAATACCGTTACGCCCGGAAAGTGGCTTATCGGAATGGGTTGGGATGAAAACCTCTTTACAGAAGGGAACATTCCCACCATTGAAGAATTAGATCATGTTGCACCGCATTGTCCTGTATATCTAAAACGAATTTGTCACCATGCTTTTTTGGTCAATAGCAAGGCACTTGAAATGAGTCAGTATCATCCCTCAAACTCAGTCCCAACAGGGGGGACGGTCGTTCTTGATCCGATGACAAAGAATCCAACTGGATTACTGCTGGAATCAGCTTCTCAATTGATTACAAAATACATACCGGAGCGAACCTATCAAGAATTAAAGGACGGTTTGCAGCAGGCGATGCAATTGGCTGTGAAACAGGGATTAACAAGTGTACACTCGAACGATCCTGCTTATTTAGGCGGCCTGGATGCAACTTATAAAATGTATGATGAATTACTTAACCAAGAAGGGCAAGGGTTACGCTGCAATCTGCTCATTGATTATCCCTATCTCCCTCGTTTGATTGAAAGAGGGATGTTTGCAGGTTTCGGTAATGAGAAATTACAAATCGGGGCCATTAAAATTTTTGCTGATGGGGCTTTTGGAAGAAGAACCGCGTTGCTGTCCGAGCCCTATCACGACCAGCCTGGCCAATATGGTGACGCCATGTATGATCAAGAAACTCTTTATCACATGGTTCAAGAAATCCGTGCACACGCCATGCCAATAGCTGTCCATACGATTGGCGATAAGGCTTTAGAAAATGTTCTAGATGTACTCGATCAATTCCCAAAAGTGGAATATCGCGATCGCATTATTCACACGTCGCTTGTTCGGAAGGATTTAGTTCAGCGCTTGGCAGATTCGAGTCGGATTGCTGATATTCAACCAAGATTTGTGGTCAGTGATTATCCTTGGGTGAAAGAAAGGATTGGAGAGAAAAGAGAGCCTGATTTATATGCATGGAAAACGTTACTTGATTCGGGCGTTTTATGTGCCGGCGGTTCTGATGCACCGATTGAACCAATCGATCCTCTCCGTGGTATTCATGCTGCGGTAACCCGAAGGTCCCCTGGAGATACTCATGGAGGTTGGAATGTGAAAGAGAAACTATCGATAGATGAAGCTTTTAAGTTATTTACAGTTGGGGGTGCATTCGCTACCAATGAAGAGCATCTTAAAGGTACGATTTCAAGAGGGAAGTTAGCAGATATGACGGTTTATTCGAACAATCTATTTACAATCGAGAATCCGGACCAGTTACTAAAAACAGACATTGAAATGACCATCATCGGTGGCGAAATTAAATATAATAAATAAGGTATTGATGGTGATAAAATGGTCCTAAATCAATGAAAGCGCTTTATTATTAACTAAATAATTAAAATTATCAAAAAATATTGACAGGTTATTTTTTCAGTGGTAACCTTATTAAAAATTGAAGACAAATCAATGATGAGAAGAGTAGAGTAAGCCCTTGTTCTACAGAGAGTCGACAGTTGCTGAAAGTCGATGTCAGGACGTATTCGAAGATCATCTCGGAGATGTGTAGCTGAAACTTAATTAGTAGGCTATACCGGAAAGTCCGCCGTTACAATGGAACACGTCCAAAAATGGTACGTTGATCGAGAGCCGCAATGTTTGTTTGTTGCGGAAGTAGGGTGGTATCGCGAGTTCACTCGTCCCTATACTATGGGGACGAGTTTTTTGTGTCTAAAAAATGTAATTATACCCATGAGAATTCCTGTAGGGATGCGAAAAATTAGGAGGGAATAGGAAGATGAATCAACAAGTTGATAAAAAAGTGTTTAATGTGGAGGATATTATTATTGCCAGCCATACCATTAAGGATGTTATTTCACCGACTCCCCTGCAATACAATCACTTGTTGTCTGAACGATATGGCTGCCATGTTTATTTAAAACGGGAGGATTTACAAAGCGTTCGTTCCTTTAAAATCCGCGGAGCTTATAATCGAATTAAACAATTGACCGAAGATGAGTTGAAGAATGGGATTATCTGTGCAAGTGCAGGAAATCATGCACAGGGGGTTGCGTATTCTTGTCACCTCTTAAATATCCATGGGAAAATCTTCATGCCAAGCACTACACCAAAGCAAAAGGTTAATCAAGTTAAATTCTGGGGTAAGGAAGATGTTGAGATCGTTTTGGTTGGAGATACCTTTGACGATGCGTATGAGAAAGCCATCGAATGCAGTCGGGAAGAGAATCGTACTTTTATCCATCCTTTTGATGATCCTGAGGTCATTGCCGGGCAAGGGACAGTTGCTGTTGAGCTATTAAATGACTGTCCTGAAAAAATTGACTATCTGTTTGGTGCCATTGGCGGCGGCGGGCTTATGTCAGGAGTCGGTACGTATTTAAGGCACTATTCACCAGGAACACAATTAATTGGTGTGGAGCCCCAAGGTGCATCTGGTATGAAAGAATCCTTATTAAAAGGAGAAGTGACATCCTTAACTGAAATTGATCCGTTTGTGGATGGTGCAGCCGTAAAGACTATAGGTTCAATGACGTTTAACATTTGCAAGGAAATCATTGATGAAATTCTAGTTGTACCAGAAGGAAAAGTGTGCACTACTCTTTTATCCTTATATAATGAAAATGCGATCGTCGTAGAGCCGACAGGAGCACTCTCTGTGGCCGCATTGGATATGTATGCCGAACAAATTAAAGGCAAGACGGTCGTCTGTATTGTCAGTGGAGGCAACAATGATATTGGTCGGATGCAAGAAATCAAAGAGCGATCCAAAATCTATGAAGGGCTCCAGCACTACTTTATTGTCCAATTCCCGCAGCGCCCGGGTGCCTTACGTGAGTTCTTAGATGATGTCCTTGGACCAAACGATGATATTAGCCATTTTGAATATACGAAAAAGAATAATCGAGAAACGGGTCCTGCTTTGGTAGGTATTGAACTGAAGGATAAGGGCGACTACAAGCCGTTAATCGAACGAATCAAAGCGAAGGGATTTTTATATCGCGAAGTCAATAAAGATAGTACTCTGTTTCAGATGCTGGTGTAGAAATATAGTCGTTTTTAGAGGTCGAAACGCTTTGGTTTCGACCTCTTTTTATAGTAAAAGCAACTTCTTAACTGATTTTAGTTAATAGACTCTTAACAAATGATGTAATTAAGGTATAATATTATTTGTCAATGACTAAAACAATCAAATAAGTAATGAACTCCTAATTATTAGTTGGAAGATGTCTTGAAGTAGATTTCGTTTCATGTTAATAATTTTGTGTAGATTCAAAAGCGGAAAGAGAGTGTTCATAATGGGTCGTAAGTGGAACAATATTAAAGAAAAGAAAGCGTCAAAGGATGCAAATACAAGCCGTATTTATGCCAAATTTGGGGTAGAAATCTATGTAGCAGCAAGACAAGGTGAACCCAATCCTGAATCAAATCAGGCTTTAAAATTCGTGCTAGAGCGTGCTAAAACGTATAATGTACCAAGACACATTATTGACCGTGCGATTGAAAAAGCAAAAGGCGGTTCGGAGGAGAGTTATTCTGAACTTCGCTATGAAGGATTCGGACCGAATGGTTCAATGGTCATCGTTGATGCACTGACGAATAACGTAAACCGGACAGCCTCTGATGTACGAGCTGCATTTGGTAAAAATGGCGGGAACATGGGAGTGAGTGGTTCGGTTGCCTATATGTTTGACTCAACAGCTGTTATCGGCGTTGAAGGCAAAACGGAGGAAGATGTTCTTGAATTATTAATGGAAGCCGATGTCGACGTTCGTGACATTATTGAAGAAGATGAATCAGTGATTGTTTATGCAGATCCAGAACAATTTCATGCCGTGCAAGAAGCGTTCAAAAATGCAGGGGTTACGGACTTTACTGTGGCTGAATTAACGATGCTCGCGCAAAATGATATTACCCTTCCTGAGGATGCACAAGCTAAATTTGAAAAAATGATTGATGTATTAGAGGATCTAGAAGACGTTCAACAAGTGTACCATAACGTAGACTTAGGAGAATAAAAAAATAGAAGCAGACCTGATTTACTTATAGGTCTGCTTCTATTTTTTTATCGTTATTGATGTGGTGTCAGGCACCATTTGATTTCCGTTTAACAGCGGATAATATAAAAATGGTGGCAATGATTAATATGGAACCAATCCATTCAGCTGGGCCGAATGATACTTGGAGCCAGGCAACTGCTAAAAAGGCTGCTGATAATGGTTCGACACAGGCGAGCAAACTTGCTTCAGAAGCACGGATGTATTTCAGGCTTTCCATATAGCAAAAAAAGGCAATTAACGTACCGAAAATTATCACAAAAACGACGGCTAAAAAAGAAGTTAAATTCCATTGACCTTGAAATTTCCATGGTGGATGAATAAAGCTAAAGGCAATCCCACCAATCATCATTCCCCAGCCAACCGTAAGAAGAGACCCCCATTTATTCAACAAACTTCCCGGATAGAGTGAATAAAAAGCTAGTGCAAACGCGGATAAAATTCCCCATATAAACGCAGAACCTGAAATGGAAAGGGAATGAATATTTCCTTTCGTCACGAGGAGAAACGTTCCAAAAAGAGCTAATCCAATCGCCAATAATTCATTTTTTGCTGGTAAGGACTTTGCACGAAAACTTAAATAACAGGCGATAATCACTGGCGCTAGGTACTGTAAAATCGTTGCAGTTGCTGCATTTCCATGTTCGATGGCAGCAAAATAGGTATACTGAACGCCAAACATACCAATCACACCAAAGATGACGATGCGGAAGACATCCTGTTTATTTCTCCAAATACTCCAGATATTTTGTTTCCCCACCGAATGGAAAAAAAATAATAAACCCAAACCTGAAAAAATCAGACGATTAACAACAAGCCAATTCGCACTAAAGCCTTGTTGATGAAATAGGAATTGGGCAACCGTTCCTGAAACCCCCCACAAGGTCGCCGCAATCAGCACTAATATTATACCTTTTGTCCTTGGGGAGGACATTACAGCTACTTGCGAATTCATTTGATCCCTCCCTATACTACGAAAATCCTAATTTTTTAAATATAAAAATTATTATAACACTATTAAGGGATTTAGTTTGAAAAATTCCATCCTAATCGAAGGAAAATGTATGGGAAGGATAGAATATAGTAGATAAAACAAGAAGATGAGGGGAGAAGAAATTTATGGTCTATAAGAATGATAGTCATGTAGATTTGTTGGAGCTTCCATCCTTTGTGATTTTACAAACGGAAATCAGACAAGAAATTTCTAAAGCCATAAAAATAAAAGAACTAGGACCCACTGAATCTGAATTTATGAGTTTGATAGCAAGTATTAATGAAAAGATCATGAAATATAACTCCATTTGCCCACCAAAGATGAAAAAGGGAAAAGTTGGTTTAGATAATATGGAGGATGAATATAAAATTTGGGAATAAACTGAAAGTGGCTTTCGGTCTACAAGTCGTCTTTTCGCATGATCCCTCTGAATTATGTTATTATTCTAATATTACTAAGAGGGAAAGGGTGTAAAAGATGTCATTAGAAAGTGTGAAGGCCCATTTTAAACAATGGGAACGCGATGTTGATGTAATGGAATTTGAAAGCTCGAGTGCAACGGTGGAGCAAGCCGCTGAGACGATTGGCGTTGCTCCTGCACGAATTGCGAAGACATTATCCTTTAGGGGGAGCGAGGAAATGGCGATTCTTGTGGTTGCTGCCGGTGATGCAAAAATCGATAATAAGAAGTTTCGGCATCAATTCGGTTTCAAAGCAAGGATGCTCTCGCCCGAGGAAGTACTTGAACAAACCGGACATGCCATTGGCGGCGTTTGTCCGTTCGGATTAACGAATGAGCTGGACGTCTACTTGGATGTTTCTATGCAGCGCTTCGAAACACTATACCCAGCCTGTGGAAGCTCAAATTCTGCGATTGAATTAACGAAAGATGAGTTATTTAAGTATTCCTTTGCAAAAGAATGGATTGATGTATGCAAGGGATGGGGAGAAGACGAAGAGCAAGCAGAAGTAAGCCAGCAAATGGAAGTGTAACTTTAAAAAGAATTTTTTTGCTTCATACCTTTGTGACCGTTGAATTTGAGTGGAAAAATCGTCTAAACGGTAACTAGTAAGGGCGACTAATGCCCGTCGAGGCTGAAAAATCGGTTAAACTGTAACTAGCGAGAGCGACTAATGCCCGTCGAGGCTGAAAAATCGTCTAACCGGTAACTAGCGAGAGCGACTAATGCCCGTCGAGGCTGAAAAATCGTCTAACCGGTAACTAGTGAGGGCGACTAATGCCCGTCATGGTTGAAAAATCAGCTCACTGGTAACTAGTGGGGTATTTTGCCCTAGAAAATGAATGTTCATAGGAAACCAAAATAGACCGGGCAAATATGCTAAACGGTTCCGTTTCCTATCGCAAAACGTCAATTTGCACAAGGAAATGCAAATCAAAATGTAATCCTTTTTGCACTATAAAATGTAGGACAATATGTAAGGCTAGAGGGATTAAAAAACATTGAAATAGCAAGGATTTCTACCCTTGCCATTTTGCTTTTAATGGCTAATTCTTTGGATTGCGTATTACGAAGAAGTTGGCAAACCATTTCCGTCTTCTTGTATCGATTTTTGCGTAGGTATGAGAATTCATAGACGGAAAATTTCCGTCTAATGTTTATAGAGGAAGCTAGAGAAGCAGATATAAGCGGAGATACTCCGGGTATTTCCTCAAAATAAGACAATATCTAAAGATTTGAATCATATAAGCGGAGAAACTTCCCTTATTTTTAAGGAAATATGGGTATTTCCCAATTTAGCCGGATTTTTTCCGTTTATTTTTCAAACACAGTGAATTCAACATTCAGTTAAAGTAGGGCCTAACCAATATCTTCTGTATATCAATTTGCAAGTAAAAATGAAGTGTATTTTGCTGAGGTACACTGCCTATTGTACCCCCACATTTTAATATACAAGTTGCACTACAAATTCTTCTTAAATAATTACCGAAATCCCTTTATATCAACAAAAAAAGACCTCCAAATTACGATACAATTTGAAGGTCTTTTTGCATTACTTTTTTAATGTTTGCGATAGTTAACGGAACCCGTTACAAATATGCCCTGCCTTCTTCTGTAAAACCACTTACATTGCGCTCTCGCCATTGTCATAGCTAAATAGCCATTCAATTCCAAACTTATCTTTTATGGAACCATAGCATTTGCTCCAAAATGTTTCTTGAAGCTCCATGGTCACTGAGCCGCCTTCTTTCAGTTTGTTAAAATAGGTTTTTATTTTATCCAAGTCCTTATTTACGATTGCAAGGCTTATGTTATTACCAGCTGTAAAAGGCATCCCGGGGAAAACATCTGAGAACATAACGTTGCTTCCATCAATATTCAACCGAGTGTGCATAACCATGTTTTTTGCTTCTTCAGGAAGTGGATATTCTGGGTTCTTCGGTGCTTCCCCAAAAGTCATAATTTGTGGTTTTTCTGTACCAAAAACCTCCGCGTAAAACTCTGCTGCCTCACGACAGTTTCCGTTAAAATTAAGATAAACATCAACAGACATTTGCAATAACCCCTTTGTAAGTTAATTAGCCATTGGTAATTGTACCATTAAGTGGTATATTTTCAAATTCTACGAAAGGCCAATCTTCAAACAGACTACAATAAATATTTTCGAACCACCGAGAATACAATTTACAATCATCATATTTTGAATTCTTCAGTTGAAAGAGGGTATTGTGTGATGAAATTCAAAATACATCGATGTAATTGTCGGAAGCTTTGGTCAGTACAAACTAGAAAAACAAAATTTACTGCACTCTCCGTTCTGCTGGATGGAAATTGGACGACAGAATTAAAGCCCGAAAGGAAATATAACCCGAAAGGATTTGTTACTACAAATGGAAAACAAGATTTAATTGTTAACCCGGCTTCCGAATTAGTTGAGGAATTTGAAGTAGTATCGAAACTGATTTACGACAAAAAAAATGTTAATTTTAATGTGAACCACGGAGAAACCTTATTTTTTGCAGAAGATGGAACTTGTTACATTCTAAAAAAATGAATTACCTAAAATTAACCTGCGAAATCCCTACATCGTCATCTATTATTTTATACCAATTTGATTAACAAAAAGCCCGCGCATCTTAGTGATGATGTGCGGGCTGTTCTCATTTATCTTGGCGTGATCGGCTTCACAGAAATAGCAGGGGAGCAAGTCGAAATAACGCAGCCCTCTAACTGATTAGGATTCAATAAGCCCAAATTAAGCGCAGCTTTTATTTTTACATCATCTGGTTTTTTCACCACTTGAATAAGCTCATTTAGCTGTAATTCTTCTAATCTTTTAATGGTTTCGGCCTCGTCATATTTTTCTGTTTTTCGTATTTGCCGTTGCAGCTTATAGCCGCTTATGGTAATTTCCCCTTTGTGATCAGAACCCACTAAATTATTAAAGTAACTTTGAAAAGCATCCTTTAATTCATTCATTTCCATTTCTATTTCTTTCTTTTGCTTGTTTAACTCGTAATACTTTACCAACATTTCACCTGTAAGCATCTTCCCCATGTCCCCGCCTCCTGTTGCGAACGTATATTCCTATTTTATGATTCCATCTTCAAATAAATGACGCATTCAGTAAAAGCTGTTAAGAAATCCTTTGACTTATTTTGATCATTGTGTCCTGGTGTCAGGCACCATTTTAAGGCACTATTTCAAGCAGAGAGTAGCCGTGAAGAATGAAAAAACATTTGCTTTCTGCTTTATATAATGGCAAGCTATAATATGATAAAACTTTAATGGAAAGAACAAATAGGTGATTAACATGATTGAAATTAAAACTTCGAAGCTTAGTGATGGGGAATTAAATAGAGGGGTATTTGCGACACGTGATATTGAAAAAGGTGAGCTGATTCATGAGGCGCCGGTTATTCCTTATCCAAACGAGGAGCATGTTCATATTGAGAAAACATTGCTTGCAGATTATGCCTTTGAATATGGAATCAACCATACTGCACTTCTGTTAGGATATGGGATGTTGTTTAACCATTCGTATGAGCCTAATGCTACATATGAAATTAATTTTCCGAATCACACGTTCGACTTTTATGCGTACAAGGATATCAAAGCCGGGGAAGAAATCCTCATCAACTATAATGGTGAAGAGGATAATAATGACCCACTTTGGTTTAATAAAGAGGATGAATCTGAAAATGAATAAGTAAAAAAGGATAGATAAAGTCAGACCTCTGCTTTATCTATCCTTTTTTTGTAAGAATGATTAATCAGATTTATTTCACTTCATTTGTTTTAGGAGGAGGTATTAAATTGATAATAAAAAAGGCTACATTCAGTGATCTGGATTCTTTAACAGAACTTTTTGATTTATACAGGGTGTTTTATGAACAGACGTCAAATCAGGAAGAAGCACGGGAGTTTTTAAAAGCAAGAATAATGAATGATGAATCCGTTGTGTTTATGGCATTTGATGGGAATGACCCAGTTGGTTTTGTACAGCTGTATCCGTCGTTTTCGTCTGTAAGCATGATGCGATCATGGGTATTAAATGATTTGTATGTGAAGGAGCAATTCCGCGGAAGAGGTGCAGGGGAGAAATTAATACATAAGGCAATTGAGTTTGCGAAGGCAACAGGCGCAAAAGGTGTTTTGCTGGAGACAGGTGTGGATAATCATAATGCTCAAAGACTCTATGAAAAGATAGGTTTTGAAAAGGAAACTAATTATTTTTATTATTTCTCGATTTGAAACATAAATGATAGGTTTTAATTCTCGATATTTTTTCGAATTTCTTTCATTTTTTGATGCATGAAATCTGCTAATCTAAGAGTAAAGTAATGTAGGGGGGATGAAAAGATATGAGAAATTTAGTAACAGCTAATGATGTCCTGAGCGGGAAAGTATATATGGTTGAAATGAAGGATGGGGAAATTAGTTCCTTTCGAGTTCTAAGCGAAACACCAACCCACTATATTTTATCCTATTCCACTGATGAAACCGTAGAAGTCTTTGAAAAGGCAAAAAATGAAGTCAGTGGCATTTTTGAGGTTCGAGAATGGTGGGATAATAAAGCGAAAGAATAAGGTAGGAGCTGACCCCTTTTCCCAATTGAATAGGGGTTTCTTAATCATTAGTCCTATTTTTTCCATAAAAAAAGAAAGTGGTTGAACCACTTTCTAAAGAAGGAAAACTTTTATGGGTTAATACATCTTATGTGGCAGCTTGTACTTGCATGTAGTAAACCTGTCCATATTGAAAAAATAATTTTAAAAATAAAAGCCTATTTTATAGAAAAGAATTAACAAATTTTTTGGATAAGCTCCACGGTGTTGTTCCTCGGTGAGTTAACTAGGGAAGATACCTCATAAGTTTCCATTAAGTTTTCATCATAAGGTATGAGAAGCTTATTTAAATCATTGGTGTCGGAAATGGACGGGTTTAGCCATGTTTTTTCATCCTCTGGCTTCAGAATAACAGGCATCCGATCATGAATATCTTTCATGAGCTCATTTGGACCCGTTGTAATAACAGAACAGGTATAAAGAGTTTTTCCTTCAGGGGACTTCCAAGCTTCCCATATACCCGCCATCGCGAACAAATCAGCTGACTTTAGTTTAATCCGCATCGGCGTTTTGCTTTTGTCCTCATGACGTTTCCATTCATAAAAACTATCCGCGATGATTAAACAGCGCTTTTTCTTGAAGGCCGTTCGGAAACTTGGCTTTTCGGCTAATGTTTCTGCTCGGGCATTAATCATTTTATGGCCAATAGCCGAATCCTTTGCCCAAGGCGGAACCAAGCCCCATTTTAAAAATCCCATCCGATTGGACTTCCCGTCGTTAATAACGGCCAGAACAGCTTGAGATGGAGCGATATTATAACTCGGAGTATAATTTTCTTCGTCAAGAAATGCTGCAATATCGAAACGATCAATAATTTCTGCAAAGGTTGCTGTTAATGTGAACCGCCCGCACATACAATTCTCACCTCACGATTTGGATACTTTATATTGTAGCAAACTTCAGGGACAAAATCCTTTTCCAACAGTAAGACATAAAAAGAAGACCGCCAATTTGAAAAGGGCGGTCTTCTTACTAAATCAATGGGATCTCCGAGCAAAATCAACAAATCGAAATTTATCTGGCCGATGCCTTGATTCGGTATATTGAAAGAGGGTAGCATCATCTAAATAAACATAGTTTTTTATGACAACTACATTATGAAAGCCTTCAAGGTCTAAAAGGGAACGATCCTCCAGTGAAGGCTCTTCCACAACTATTTCCTTTTTTGCAAAACTAATCGTCAACTTTAATTCATGTTCAATATATTGATAAATGGAATCAGCGCAGATTTCTTCAGTAAGGGAAGGAACGTATTTATTAGCAATAAAATCTTTATCTAAAATGATTTTCTCCCCGCCCATTTCCCTAGTGCGAATGACTTTCCAAACAAGTTCTTTACTTCCCAGTTGAAGCTGCTGTCTGACAAAACCATCGGGCTTAATTAACTCAAATTCATTAACAATGGTTTTTGGTTTACTACCCATTTTATCAGCAAGTTCTTTAAAGCTTACTAGCCCCGAAACAGGAAAATCAAATTTGCTAATGTCGATTACAATCGAACCTTTTCCTCTAACTTTCTGGATATAGCCATTTTGTGAAAGCAAATTTAACGCCTTTCTGATCGTCTCCCTAGAGGTATCGAATTGGTCCTTTAATTCATTCTCAGAGGGGAGAAGCGTTTGAGGCGGAATCTCTCCGCTTTTGATTTGCTCGACAATGTTATTATAGATTGTTAGGTATTTGTTCGTCATAATGACCTCTCCGTTCATCTTTTCAGGTAATACACAATCGACTCATAGGGCCGTAAAGAAATTTCCCGGCAAAGTGGTGTAGAATCCTCATAATTAGAGAGTAACATCTCACTATCAAATTCATCAAGATGTAAATGAGGAGGGAGGACAAACGTATGCCCTTTGTCATAAAAATTGTTCAGAACAAGGAGTTGTTCAGAACCACTAGTTCTAAGATAAGCAAATATACGATCATCCACATTGGAAATTGGCTGATATTCTCCATCTGTAATCACATCAAGCTCTTTTCGTAATTGAATGAGTTTTTGATAGTGGAAAAAGATCGAGTCTGAATCTTTAAGCACTTGTTCTGCATTGATTTCCTGATAATTGCTTGCCGATTGAATCCAAGGAGTCCCTGTTGTGAAGCCTCCGTTTTCAGTGGCATTCCACTGGACAGGTGTTCGTGAATTGTCCCGTGATTTTTGTTTTAAAATCTCAATAATTTCTAGTTCGTCCAACCCCTGACTTTTTTTGATATTAAAGAGATTTAAAGATTCAACATCCCGATATTGATCAATCGAATGAAAGTTGGGATTGGTCATTCCAATTTCTTCGCCCTGATAAATATAAGGAGTCCCTTGGAGCAGATGAAGGGCAGTTGCCAGCATCTTAGCCGACTCTTTATGATACTTTTGATCATCTCCGAAACGGGACACAGCGCGTGGCTGGTCATGATTACACCAGAAGAGGGCGTTCCAGCCTCCGCCTTGATTCATTCCAATCTGCCAGTTGGATAAAATTTGTTTTAAGGAATGGAAGTCAAAGGCCGCTTTTGTCCATTTATCACCATTTGGATAGTCGACTTTCAAATGATGGAAGCTAAATGTCATGTTCAACTCTTCTTGAGATGGGTTCGTGTACTTAATGCAGTTTTCAATCGATGTGGACGACATTTCACCAACCGTCATAATATCGTATTTTGAAAAAACCTGTTCATTCATTTCATGTAGAAATTGGTGGATTTTTGGTCCATCCGTATAGAACTTTCGGCCATCACTGTCATCCTGCGGGAAATTTTGGTCTTTGGAAATTAAATTGATGACATCGAGACGGAAGCCATCAACACCCTTTTTTAACCAAAAGTGCATCATTTCGTAGAGAGCTGCACGGAGCGTTTCATTTTCCCAGTTTAGGTCGGCTTGGCTCACATCGAATAAATGAAGGTAATACTGTTCGGTATCCTCGTCATATTCCCAGGCAGAACCACCAAATTTTGATTCCCAGTTCGTCGGTGCTTGACCGTTCTTGCCATCTTTCCAGATGTAGAAGTCGCGATAGGGATTATCCTTCGAGCTTCTGGCTTGTTTAAACCACTCATGCTCTGTTGAGGTGTGATTAATAACGATATCCATAATGATCTTTAAACCTCGTTTGTGGGCTTCCGCTAACAAACGGTCAAAGTCTTCCATGGTTCCATATTCTTCTTGAATCGCATAATAATCGCTTATATCATACCCATTATCTCGTTGCGGTGATTTATAAATAGGCGTGAGCCAAAGGACATCGACACCTAATTCTTTTAGATAGTCTAATTTTTCAATGATGCCTTGGATATCACCGGTCCCATTCCCGGTCGTATCATAAAAGCTTTTCGGATAGATTTGATAAACAACTGCTTTTTTCCACCATGCTGTTGTCATTTTCCAACACCTGCCTAATTTAAATAAGTAATTTAATGAGGAAAAGGAGGGAGTATGTCTCCCTCCAAACTATGTGAGTTTGCTGTTATTTTTTAAATGAAAATTTATTCATGCGTGTTTTTGCAAAAACGATTGTTAGTAAGAATGGAACGATAATTGCAACCACCATGGCAACCGCAAACATTGTCATATGCTGAGCTTGAATGGAAAGGAATCCAGGAATACCACCTACACCAATTGAGTTGGCCATAACGTGGCTGCCAACGGAGATAACAGCCGCAATCATTGAACCAATCATAGCAGCAAGGAAAGGGAAGCCGTACTTTAAGTTAATCCCGAACATTGCCGGCTCTGTTACTCCTAAGTAACATGAGATGGCTGCTGGAATCGACACTTGTTTTTCTTCTTCATCTTTACGATTAATAAAGATCATCGCTAGAACAGCAGAACCTTGAGCAATATTAGATAGAGCAATCATTGGCCACAGGTTTGTTCCGTTAAGTTCACTCATTAATTGTAAGTCAATTGCATTGGTCATATGGTGCAGCCCGGTAATTACAAGTGGTGCATAAGCGAATCCGAAGATGGCCGCAAATACCCAGCCAAATGCAGAGGTTAAGCTTGAATACACAACATGGGAAATTCCAGAACCGATGCTCCAGCCGATAGGGCCTAAAACTGTATGAGCAATTAACACTGTAGGAATTAACGCTAAGAATGGAACAACTATCATGGAAATGGAATTGGTAACAATTTTACGTAATCTTGTTTCTAAGAATGCAAGTACTAGTCCGGCTAAAATGGCAGGGATTACTTGTGCTTGGTATCCAATCATTTTAATTTTCGCAAATCCGAAATCCCAGAAAGGAATTTCCTTCGCATCCGCTACACCGTAAGCATTAAGCAATTGCGGAGATACGAGTGTAATACCAAGGACGATCCCAAGGATTTGTGAACCACCCATTTTTTTCGTAACCGACCAGGTGATTCCGACTGGAAGGAAGTGGAATACTGCTTCACCAATCAGCCAAAGGAATGAATGGACGCCAGCCCAAAATTGAGATACTTCGATAATGGATTTAGTTCCATTTTCGAGTAATTTAATATCACCGATGATGTTTCTAAAGCCTAGGATTAAACCACCAACTACAAGTGCTGGAATTAATGGAGTAAAGATTTCTGCCAGGTGGGCCATCATGCGTTGCAGCCAGTTCATATTTTGTTGTGCCGCTACTTTTGCTTCTTCTTTCGATGTGCCATCAACACCTGCGATTTTGACAAATTCATTATAAAAGCTTGATACTTCGTTCCCAATGATAACTTGGAATTGTCCAGCTTGAGTAAATGTACCTTTTACTAGTTTAAGGGATTCGATTTCTTTAATGTCTGCTTTGCTTGGATCGTTTAAAACAAACCGCATCCTTGTCACACAATGGGTTACGACGGCAATGTTCTCTTTACCACCAATGTGCTTTAATAGATCTTTTGAAGGATCTGTATAGTTCGTCATTTGTCTTTCCCCCTGTTTAAATGGGTTTGTCCCATTTTCTATCTTCTATTTTTTTATTACTCTATATAGGGGTACCGTCAGGAAAATGCGGATTTACAACGCTAAGCACATTTTCTGGACCATTCCCCCATTTTCAACAACTTTAAGAAAGTTTCAATGGTCTTAAAGAATCTAACGAGACCATTTTCTCTGAATTAAAATGGTATTCTCCTAGCAAATTAATATGTTCCCAACCCAGAGGCGACATATGGTGTAACAAATCTTCATTAAAACTAGCAGACTGTTTTTGATATTCAACTGCTTTTGTTAGATGTAAGGTATTCCAGATACTGATGGCATTGATGATTATATTTAAAGCACTGGCCCTTTGCAATTGATGCTGTATGGTTCTTTCCCTAAGCTCACCTTGTTTTCCAAAGAAAATAGCTCTTGCTAATCCATTCATGGCTTCTCCTTTATTCAAACCTCTTTGTATTTTTCTTCTTAATGATTCATCCGATATATAATTCAAAATAAAAATCGTTTTTTCTATTCGGCCCATCTCACGTAAAGCAGTAGCTAAGCTATTTTGTCTTGAATAAGAACCTAATTTCCCCATTATAAGGGATGCTGAAACTGTTCCCTCCCTTATAGAATGAGCTAATCGCAAAACATCCTCATAATTTTCTTTAATGACCTTTGTATTTATTTGTCCACGTAAAATGGCTTCTAATTTTGGATACTCACTTGCTTTATCTATTGTAAATAATTTTGAATCTGATAAATCTCTTATTCTTGGAGCAAATTTAAATCCTAATAAATGAGTCAGTCCGAATATTTGGTCTGTGTAACCAGCTGTGTCTGTATAATGCTCTTCTATATTTAGATCCGTCTCATGGTGCAACAATCCATCCAAAACATGAATCGCATCCCTTGAATTTGTATGAATAATCTTTGTGTAGTAAGAAGAGAATTGATCACTGGTAAAACGGTAGATGGTGGCTCCTTTTCCAGTTCCATAATGTGGATTTGCATCTGCATGTAGTGATGAAACACCTAGTTGCATTCTCATACCGTCTGACGAGGATGTTGTACCGTCGCCCCAATAGCAGGACAATTGTAATTTATGATGGAAATTTACTAATATGGCTTGGGCTTTATTCATTGCATCTTCATACATGCGCCATTGAGTTACATTGGCTAGTTGCTTATATGTAAGTCCGGGTGTGGCTTCGGCCATCTTGCTCAAGCCAATATTCATTCCCATTCCTAAAAGCGCAGCCATGATAATGATTGTTTCTTCCTTATCAGGTTTTCGATTATTGGAAGCATGAGTGAATTGCTCATGAAATCCTGTTATATGAGCAACATCCATGAGTAAATCGGTTAATTTTACTCTTGGTAGCATCTGATACAGGCTTGCACTAAACTTTTTTGCCTCTTCTGGAACATCTTTTTCTAAGCGTGCAAGTGATAGCTTTCCTTTTTCAAGAGAAACTCCGTCTAACTTGTTGGAATTGGTAGCTACCCACTTTAACCTTTCATTAAGGCTACTGGTTCTCTCCGTCATATAATCATCGAATGATAAATTAACTGATAATCTCGTATTCTCCTTCGTTTGATTCCATGTATCTTCCGAAAACAAATATTCCTCAAAATTTCTATATTGTCTGCTGCCAACAATGGAAACATCTCCTGCCCGAACATGCTCCCGAAGTTCTGTTAAAACAGCCATTTCATAGTAATGACGATTGATTGTTGTACCATCATCCTCGTATAAATGCTTTTTCCAACGTTTTGAAATAAAATCCACAGGTGAGTCATCAGGCACTTTTCGCTTTTCCAGATTCGTTCATTCCTCGGATAATCTCAACAGCCTGTAAAAGTGGCTCATTTGCCTTTGTGGAATGGAATTCCAATACCATTAATAGCGTTGGCGTATATTTTCTAAGTGAATAAAATCGTTTTTGTAGTAAATCTAAATAATCATAGTCAGCAGGACGTGTAAGCTCCTGAGCTTCTTCTACCGAAGAGACAAAAGAATTCCATTCAATAACGGAATCTAAAACCTCAAAAACGTCTAATTTTTCCTGTTTTGCTTTGATTAAAGCTTGTCCGATGTTCGTAAAGTGTATAACTTTCTCATTTAGCTTTTTACCGTTTTGTTTTTGAATTTCCTCTTGAGCCTTACGGCCTTTTGATAATAGACTAAGTATTTGTCTATCATGAATTTCAAAAGCTTTATCCGTTAACTCCTGAGTAAGATGTAATAAATAGACGGTTAATATCGAATATCGTTTATTTTCTTGGAAGTCACGAAATGCATAAGGCTCATATCTTGAACCTAAACGAGATAGCTGTAACAGGCGATTACGATGCAAATGACTAATTTTTACCGTCTCTAATTCTATTCCCCGTATGTATTCAAGTCGTTCTATTACTTTTAGAAATGTTTCGGGTGAAGGATGACCCGGTGGTTCCTTTAACCAACCCAATATAGTTTTATTGGATTCGGATGGATGCTGTGAAGTAATGATCTCTTCAAGTTTTTCTTTTTGGTTATTTGTTAGAGATTCACTAACCGTATTAAATAGCTTCTTTTCAGCCATTGCCCTTGCTTCCCACACCATTCTTTCAAGTGTAGTGATAGCGGGCAGTATGATTTTGTTTTTTCTTAGAAAATCTATACATTCATGTAGTAGATGTATGGCATCGCCATTTTCCAGGGCTAATTGATAAAGATTCTTAAATGCCACTCGATATTCTTTCAGGGTAAAAGCTACAAAGTCGTATTCACTTCGAATTTCTTTCAAATGATCCCAAAGTGTATTTTCCCTTTGAGGATAAAGACCAAGCGAAGATGGAGTCGCACCGATTTGTTTCGATATACAATATATGACTGAATCCGGGATGCTTTTGATATGAGTGTAAGGCCAACCTGGATACCGTAGAACGGATAATTGAACAGCGAACCCTAAACGATTTTCTTCTCTTCTTCGCTTATTTATAATTTCTAAATCTCGTTTGGAAAAAGTGTAGTGGGTTCCTAGAACCCACTCATCTTCCGGAATTTGCATAAGGGCCTGTCGCTGTTCCGGTGTAAGCAATTCTCTACCTCTCGCAACTTTCATACGTATCATCTCATTTCTGTGATTATTCAGTTAATTATTTCAATTATATATCAATAGAGTGTACTCTATTGATACAAGTGTAATAGACTGATAAAATCATAGTTAAGAGTGTCTCATAAGGCTTGTCTCAAAAACGAGGTGATATTTTGCGAAAAATCGGTTATATACGTGTCAGTTCGAGTAGCCAAAATCCTTCAAGGCAATTTCAGCAATTGAACGAAATCGGAATGGATATTATTTATGAAGAAAAAATTTCTGGAGCAACAAAGGATCGTGAGCAACTTCAAAAAATGTTAAAGGGTTTACAGGAAGGTGACATTATTTATGTTTCAGACTTAACTCGGATCACTCGAAGTACGCAGAATTTATTTGAATTGATTGATTTAATACGAAATAAAAAGGCAAGCTTAAAATCACTTAAGGATACATGGCTAGATTTATCGGAAGATAATCCATACAGCCAATTCTTAATTACGGTAATGGCTGGCGTTAACCAATTAGAGCGAGATCTTATCCGTATGCGTCAACGTGAAGGAATTGAGTTGGCTAGGAAAGAAGGAAAGTTTAAAGGCCGGTTAAAGAAATATCATAAAAATCACGCAGGAATGAATTATGCAGTAAAGCTATATAAAGAAGGAGGGATGACTGTAAGTCAAATTTGTGAAATTACAAATGTCTCTAGGGCTTCATTATATAGAAAGCTATCGGAAGGGAACAAATAGTACTGCCTTGTTCCATTAAAGGGCCATATCCTTGATTAAGGAAGGGATCATTAGAAAGTGAATTTTTTCGAGATTAGGGGGAATGGAAATATGAGTTATTGTGGTAATATGGGGTTGTAAAGGGGATGTTTAAATGAAGATAATGATTCAATCATTTATTGGTTCAATAATAATACATTTTATTTATTTTATTACTATCATGTTGGTTGGTTATATAAAAACAAAATACTATAAACCAGATATTGCAGGTGCGTGGGATAAAGTAGAAACTCTTCAAAATGAAGTAGCCTTTGGTTATGTTATATCCCCTTATTTTTATTTGTTATCTATTGTGGGAGTAACTATAATTTGCGGAATTATAATATTTTCTTATAAAAAAATATTCAATTAACGGGAGCAATTCTGCAGCATGAATTGTGCCTTTTCTTTATGTTAATGGCGCAAGAATTGAACAACGATGGACTGTTTCATCAGTCCATTTTTCTTGGTCCTTAATCAGTTATAAGGCAGGTTAATTGAAGGATTATTTTGGTAATCCTGGGGAAAATAGTACTTTAATTTGATTTTTGGGATGTGTACAAAAATCGAGGATAGTTATGTTGAAGGTTATTTTTGCTTCATTATTTGTGGGGGAGATTTGGACCCTGATGAAATAATGAAAAATATAAAACTTAAACCTTCAGAAGTAAAGAGAAAAGGTGAATTAATCACCAAAGATATAAAAATGAAGGATTCTTATTGGACTTATCTCGGACTTACTCCGGCAGCAGCCTTTAGTGGCTGCTGTTTTTTTATAACTATAAACTGATGTAAAGAGCTATTGAGAAAACTTAGATATACTTTTAATTGATCGGGTAGGATTGACTTATTACAAAAGTTGCATAAAAAATACAAAATTTACAATTTTATGTGATATTATTACAAAGTGATAGTTTAAAAGGGGGAAAAGAAATGAAAAGAAAAATGGCAATTATTTTAGCAGGAGTTTTAGTATTATCACCCTACTCATTAAATTTTGGGGCACTAAAAAGCATATCGTTAGTTGAGGCGGATAGCATTGAAACTGTAAAAGCCGAAGAAGTAGAAGTTAACCAAACTGCTAATGCATATTATGAGTATGTTCCTGAGGAGATTAACTTAATTGAGAAACTAGATGAACAAGTATCTCAAATTGAACAAGATCTTGAAACTCTTCAAGAACAAAAGTTAGACCCAGAATTGGAAAAAGTAGTTGAAGAGATTCAGTCTACTGATATTAATCAAGTTGTAGCGGAAGAAATTAAAGACGAAAGCGATAAGTTAAATCTTGATAACACAGAAGTTATCGTTGAGACATTAGAAAATGATAATATCTCTATTGAAGAAGCCAAGGATAAACTTCTAGAACAAAATATAAATCAAAGTGTTACTGAACAAAATACAGAAGTTGTAGAAGATAACGCAATAAGTGCAACATTAGAAGGTGAAACTCCTGAAGAAAATACAGGTGGAGAAAATGTAGAGGACCCAATTGCAACTGCGGTTGAGAATGAAGATTCCGGAGAAGCTAGTCCTGAAAATGTACTGTTAGATAGTAATTTTTCGGTTAATATTGTAAAGACTGATGGAGAAGACACTACTGTTAAGGAACTCGGTGAATTTGTTAAAGAAGTAGTTGAAAATAATAAAAACGAGCAATACTCCTTAATAAATAAAAATACAGCTTCGGCATCTGATTCTGGTTGGGGATGGTTTTTCGCCAGTCAAAATACTGCTGTCGGTAATATGAATACAACCAATGCTAAATTTATAAATTTCGGGACAATAACTTCTTCTGGTGGAATATTAAAACCTAAAAGTTTCTCAATAAGTCTAACGAATAAAAGAAAAACGACAGATGATGGCAGCTATAGCACACATGCAACAAAAAGTATCGGAAATGCTAAAATGGGGACCTCATACTACTTAGAAAGCACTATAGGAGGTACCTATTTTTGGAAGGGATACTCGACATTTGTTGGTGTCTTTGGTGATGGTTCTACGGATGTTGATTCTACATCTTCTGATAGAGAACTGCTGAATAAAAAAGGTGTGCCATATCCTACTTTTAAGGATCCGAAATCTGGAAAAGTAATGTCTGTACCTAGTTCAACCACTTGGACAAAAAATTATTATCCTGAGAGCTGGACGACTGCAAAAAGAACAAAATATTTAGATTGGTATGAAGATAATTATGGAGATATTAACCGTTCCGATTATGAAGTTCATCACATTCGTCCAAGAGTTTACTATGGGTCAAATGATTATAGTAATTTAATTCCTTTAAAAAAATCTTACCATCAACAAATAGTATCACCTTGGTGGGCAGCTTATTAATGTAAAAGGGTGAATAGCGATGCAGACCATTAATTCATTAAAGAAACGTTTAAATCAGAATAAGTTGGTTGTACAAAGAGAGGAAGGATATTTAGAGGAAGAAGTTTTTAACTTCTACACCCCAGCTTCTAAAGAAGAGTTAGCAAAATTACCAGATTATACTCCAAATGAACTCATAACCTTTTTAGCACAGCACAACGGTGCTGATTTATTCGTACATCCTAAAAATGGCGGAGGGACTCATTTATTTACAGTTAATGAAATATTAGAGCATAAAGATTTATGGGAGTGTCCCGAGTACTTCTTGCCAATTGGAACGGGCTTAGATGGTCTTTGGATTGTCTGTCAATGTGATAAAGCCAAAGGTGAGACTTCAATGTGGATTGGAGAGTTTTTAAACTTCGAGGATGATTTCGAAAAGCTATCATTAGATTATTCAACATGGTTAGATTACTACATCATTGCTCAAGGATCAGCTTTTTGGGAATGGTTAAGGTAAAACTTGTTATTAGGAAAAAGGAAACATTTTTTGGCCCTTAGCTTTCACATGGAACACAGAAATGAGCTGCGAACATGAATAGTTAGGCTGTCGAGAAATCCTGACAGCCTTTATCCTTTTAGAAATCCCCTAGTTACACCCAAGACTTTATAAGTATTAGCTCACTTAAAGGGGTAGTACCAGCGTTGCTGACACCACCCGCAAAGTAGATGGAATTAAATTGGAAATTTATTGATTACTTCGTTATATTTTTGTTGGGCATCCGTAATAGCCAGCTTTGAGTAGACCTCCAAAGATTTTCTGCTTTCATGGCCTGAGTATGGTTGAATCAAAGCGTCATCGATTCCTTGTTTTTTCAACCAAGTTAATAGAAAATGCCGTAGCTTGTGTGGCGACAGATTTTGGGCAAGCTCTGCTTCCTCTGAGTATTTAGCTAATATTTTACGAACGCCTCGATCCGTATATTTCTTCTTCCATGATGATTCAAACAAATAGATCGCATACTTTTTCTTCATTGAATCGGCGTGCATAGCCAGCGTCTCTTTAAACGAATGAGGAAAAGGAACAATACGGTCCTTACTTCCTTTTCCTTTGTTAATTCGGATCTGGCAATAGTTGAAGTCAACATCGGTTAGTTGAATATTGATTAGTTCACTTACCCGAACACCCGTATATAGTAATGTTTTGACAATCATCATATCTTGAAAGTTTTTCGCTTTCCAAACCACATCGTAGTACCGTTTTAGTTCCTCTTCTGTTGGTACATAAGGTAACTTTTTGGATGTCTTGGGTACTTCAATCTCGAGTTCTACACGTAAGTGTTGGAAAACACTTTTGAGGTACGCATAATCCGGTCGTTCTCCTCTAAGATGTTTCACCAGTTCCTTTGCTTTCTTTTTAGCTGAAGTTCGTTTCTTGATCATGCGATTACACCTTCTTCAAGTGGTAGACACTCACTCATATTCAAATTAAATGTTCCGTAAGGATTGACGTGTGTATAAGTTAATGGAGTAAGTGCTCGAAAATCCTCTAGTTTCATAAGGTCAAACCATTTCCTGTCTGACAATATATTTTGAAACATCAGGGTATTGATGTAAACCAAACAATTTTGCAGCAGGTGTAGCGATAAAACAGCCACTTCTTGATCCTCTAAACGGTTTGTAGAGATCTCTCCACCTTTCCCGTAAAAGATAAAGCTGTTAGCTGAGTTCCAGTTTTCCACAACATTTAAGCCTTCATTAATTTCGCGTCGTAGATCCTCCGAATGTAAGTAGTTACATAAGAAAATGGTTTTGACTGCTTTTCCTAGTTCTCCTAGTGCTTGATATGTAGGGTGCTTCAAGTTATTCCTTGTAAATCGTTTTAAAATTGCTTCTGTTTCTGCAGTACCTAGACGTAGTGCTGTAGCATATTTCATCATTTGATCATACTGTTGTCGAATCAGTTCCCAATTGATGGGGCGCGTTAACACTGGCTGTAGATTTGGGTACTCGTCTGTCATACCTGGTTCTGGACGATACAGTTTTTGTGTATGGATTGCTTTTAAGCGAGGCATAAGCTGATAGCCGAGCAAATGGCAGAATGCAAAAGCAACTTCGCTTTGTCCGTGGGAATCTACATAGTTTTTTTCTATTTCCATATCCGTGCAATGGCGCAATAATCCCTCAATCATGGCCGCAACTTCCGATGAAGAACAGGATTTCAGTTGCGAATAGATGCATGTTGAATTTTTCTCTACATGCCAGTAGATCATGACGCCACGACCACGGTACCTGATATGCCACTCTGTCATTAAATTTTGATCCCAAGCTCCAAACTTTTTTGAGTCTGAAGCACAAGAGGTAGTTCCTTCCCCCCATATTTCCTGCATACGTACTTGGAAAATGGCATTGGCCACTTCGCTAATAGCATTACGTAGGTTATCTTTGTTAATAAATTTTCGCCGAACGTATAGTAAATCCTTGTAGGTTTCTCCATGTTCACCTGCACTTACACGTTTCAAACCGGTATTCGTGCCCATACCATAAAGGGATAGAATCAGTCGTTTTTGCAAGGTTTGCCTATCAAGTATCTCTCGATTAGCAGCAGTCTTGAACTTTTCCGTAAATCCAATCCGCAAGTCCGTTTCTTTTAAGATGTCCAGCAGACTTGTCATTGACCAGCGACGTGCGACTTCTGCCTTAACTCGCGATAAATTAGTCGGCTCAGCTTGTGGTTCCAGTGGTGAGACTGTAATCCAGCCGTTACCTTTATCCGTAATACGTACCTTTGGATTTTGAGGGAGTCCGGAATTCAGGCGTTCCAATCCTTCCTTCATGGATAGTTTTAACCTTGAGATAAAAGCTTCTGCATTCAATGGCTGGTTTAATGCCTTGTAGTTTTCCTGTCGACGCTCTTCAAAGTCTGCTGGAAGGTCTTCGTCTGGATTTCGATACCGGTTTGCTCCCACTACCCATATTTCCTTGCAACGAAGTTTATCTCGGAGCATTTGCAACGCACTGATTTCATAATTTATTCGGTTGATTCTTTCCTGGCCTTTGTCGTCCTTTTCAACAATGATCTCCTTATTAACAGAACGAATAACCCCATTGATTGGAACATTTTCTGTTATCGGGAAGTAATGACGGCCGATTTTGGCGTATTTTTTGATCAATTCAAGCGCTTCGATCACTGGACGATGAACCTCGTTATTGGAACGGAAATTGAGGATATTTAAAATTTCAGGAACCATCCGTCGATAATGACTACCATAAGAAGCCCGAATCACCGTATGAATTTTCTCCCGATAGGCCAGTCCAGTATGTTTGAATTCCTTAACCAGGTCTTTCAAGGTTTGCTCATTAACAATTGGGTAAAGGACTTCCCGAATAACTCCTTCCGGATTATCAATTGCTGCTATTGCAAGATTGAATAGAATGCCGTATTTGTTATTGACCTTCCGTAAATCGTTTAATATTTCTTTTTCAACTTTTCGCTCAGCACGTACACTAATTCGATGAATAATTTGAATCAGCAGTTCAATAAGGTTATCCGTGATTTCTAAGCTCCGAAGCCAAAAGAAAGAAGATAACAAAGTGTAGCGAATTGGATCGGGATGTCGACGTAACTCTCTAAGGTCTTCTGTTGCCACACGCTGCTTATACTTCTTTAAAACTTTATGGGGGATGTCCTTAAACAAATCCTCTGGTAGTTCCAATTGTCGAATGGTACGAAGTTTATTTACTTCTTTTAACACACTCTCTAACCCTGGACGACCAGGATCTGCTTTAAGATCACGAAAAGAAAGTTGACTCTTATCATCACTGCTTGGCTCATCATCCAGATATGAAATGCTATCTACTAAAGAGTCTAATTTGGTTAAAGAATGTTCGGGTAACTTTTGAAATATCGATTGTAAAAACTGTTCCTCATGTGTTCGGATAGCAGATCGAATTAGTCGTTCTATTCGCTCTGGTGTGGGTGGCACAATCCTTAGTTTCCGAAATTGCCGGTAAACCGTTTCTGTAATATGTTGGAGTTCATGAGTGTGATAAAGGACGTTTTGACAAAGCCAATCAATCATGTCCTGAGCATCTCGAACGTTGTCCTCACAGAATCCAAAAAATTGCCGAATCTGTGTACGATGATATGTAATAGAGCGACCGTTCCAATCATATTGCGCATATAATTCCGGTTTGGAATCAATTTGTTTGGCAATGTAATGAATCACGGATTTCGGTACTTCATACTTGTGGGTAGGAAACCTTGCTTCGTATTGAAAAAACTTAAACAACATGGCAAATCCAATACGTGTTTCCCCAGACTTATTCCCAATTTGTTGCATTTCATTAGGAAGAAAGGTGAAATGTTCAATCAGCTCGTCCAACTCCCAATTTCGCTTCACTGTATCCCCTCCAAAATAAAGTTCCTAAAATGATTAGAATCGGAACCTTTTTGATAGATTTAGTATAGCGAAATCTATTAATCTATACAATTTGAAATGAAAAATCCAGAAGTTCTGTTTACAAAATTAAAATCGGAACTTAAATATTGGGGATATTTAAGACAGATTCAGAATGAGGGTAAAGTGGTTTTGCTATATTTTTACGTGACATATCTAATGTAAACCAGCCCTCTTACTCATGTGAAATACACTTTTCTATATATCATATTGTTACGTACTATAATGGAGATTTGATGATAAATTTCATAAATATTGGAAGAAAAGAAGGGAAATAGTTATATTATAGAGAATTGAATAAATAGAAAAAATTAACATTCTAATTTGTTAAATAAAGGGGTGAAGGCTTATTAGTAAATGAATCAATTTATAAGTTTCTTAGTCTACCCTTTTAAACCTCTAAGTATAGTTACATAAAAATACCTTCAACACGTCCTTCATATTTGTAAACTGTTTTGTTTATTTTTAAATCTATAAAAGCTATGACTACAAACTAGGAAACTTGAGAAACTCCAACCTAAAAATCTAAAAATATTGTATTAATGTTAAGATTCAATCTTTTTCTTTTATAAACAATGCTTAAACTAGGGAGGTATTTAATAATGAAGAAGTTGTTGTTTATTGCAAAATAAAAGTACAGAGGTTTGCGAGGAATTTATGCAGTACTTAACTGCATAAAAAATAGGCTTGCCAGCCCCTAAAATATCTCCTACTGTATTGATTGAGAGATCACAACAGTGGGAGGATTTGAAAGGATGCTAGCAATGCCTGAAGTTGATTATATCAAACATTTAAGAGAAGAAGAAGACTTATCAATAAATGAAATTGCAAGAAAAACTGGTTGTAATTGGAGAACCGTTAAGAAATATGCAGATGGAGAAAGTTTAGAAGAGTCTCTTACTTTCTCAAAAAGAGGAATGATGTATGAGGAGGGGTACGGAGAAATCGTTGACTTTTGGCTTGAGGAGGACATGAAGCTCAAAAGGAAAGACAGGAGAACCAATAAAAAGATCTATGAAGATCTTAGAGACAATCATGGCTTTACAGGATCCTATAGGACCGTGTGCGAATATATACAGCACAGAAAGCCACAGCTCAAAGCAGCCAAGGTCGAAAGACATGAGCGATTAGAACACCCTCCGGGTGAAGCCCAGGTGGACTTCGGAAACATGACTGTCGTAAAAGACGGAGCCTATAAAGATATCAAAGCCCTAATCCTTAGTTTTCCACACAGTAACACAGGATTTGGCTATCCCCTTCCTAGCGAAAATACAGAGTGTTTCCTTGAGGGGCTGAAACAGTTGTTTCACCAAGCTGGAGGGGTTCCAACTTATTTACGCATTGATAACCTAGCTGCAGCAGTTATTTCAATTGGCAAAGGGGACAAACGGACCTACACTGACGCATTTATGAGATTTAAATGCCATTACGGCTTTGAAGTGCAGCCATGTAACCCGGCAAGCGGACATGAGAAAGGTAATGGAAAGCGCAGGATAATGTAAAGTAAAGCATAAAAATGCTACAAGGACTCCATATAGTGAGGCTTTTTACTTTACATTAACTACACTAATATATTTTCAAAATGACTTGAGCCAATTCAAAAGATCATCATTAACCAGCCACACGGGTGTTTCCTCAGGAGTTACCTTAGTATAAGCTTTTTCAATAGCTTCTCGTTTCATCTTGGAGTCCGTTCTAGCATAAATTTCAGTTACTTGAACCGAAGTATGACCAAGAATATCACGTATATATACCAAATTAACACCGGACTGCAGAAGATGCATCGCCTTGGAATGCCGTAGACAGTGACAGCTGAGTTTTTCTGGTATAAGGGCAGGGTTTTTTATTCTTGCCTGCTTTGCGTATTTTCCAAGTATATAATTTACGCCTGCTCTGGTGAGTTTTTCCTTCTTATTGTTGCTAAATAATGGGTACATGTTTGCAGAGGGGTCCATGAGCTTCTGTTCAATCATATATCTTTTCAACAATTCTATCTGCGATTCCATAAGAGGAACGATTCTTGCCTTATTACCCTTCCCGATTAACTTAATGGTACAAGGCTCTTCGAGCCTAATCATCGATGGAGATAAATCTATGATTTCCTGCACCCTAGCACCACTATCATACATTAGTGATAATAGTGCAAGATCCCTTCTCCCACTAGGTTTGGATTGATCAGGTTCTTGTAGAAGAAGCTTAATCCCATCTAAGGTCAAATATTTGATGGTTGGTTTTTCCGTCTTCTTAACTGGGATTGATAGAATCCTTTGCCATTCCAACAAGTTTTCTGGATTCTGGTACTGTAAGTATCGGAAAAATGAATTCAATGCTGCTAATCGTACGTTTCTGGTAGCTGCACTGCATTTCCTTTCAGTTTCAATCCATTCCAAAAATTCCACGATTAATCCTTGGGTAATTAGATTAAGTGTTAATTTGTTTGCCGGTATGGCTTTCCTGTCCTTTGAGAATATAAGAAACAAGATAAATGTATCTTTATATGATGCAATAGTGTTGCTGCTAGCACCAATTTCACCAGGCATATATCGGGTTAGAAAATCTGTCAAATACTTCGAGAAATCAGTAGGTTTCATTGGTTATTCACCTCCGGAAATACATAAGCACATATGCTATTGACATCTGAAAATATACTAGGGTACATGTCTGATGTTAGCCTTACATATTTATCTGTAGCCTCTAGTGACTGGTGACCAAGATACGTTGAGAGAATGGGCAAACAGTAATACAAATCCAATCCTGATCTTGCCATTGCTGCTAATGAATGTACACTGAACGTATGGCGAAAACTGTGGAGTCCTGGTCCGTGTCCTCGCCCGCCATGCATAATACCAGCGTTCCATATTACCTTGCGAAACCATTCATACACTACTTTCGAAGAACATTTTCGACCATTACGTTTTACAAAGAAATAATCTTTTGAAACGTGAGTTTCAGGCAGTGAATTTCTGTATTGTTCTAATATATGAACTAGCGAATTAGATAAAGGTATCATCCGTTCTTGTCCGTTTTTACTTTCTTTAATGACAAAATATTTACCATCAAGGTTGACATCATCATTTTTCAAACTTATAGCTTCACTAATACGAATACCAGTACTATAAAGAACTCTAAAAAGCGCGGGTATGATATTGATGCATGAATCCATATTCCCATTCGTTTTAAGCTGGTCACTAGACTGAAAAATAGCTTCGATTTCTTTTTCAGAAAAGATATAAGGTGTGAAAGTACTTTTATTAGTCTTTGGTAATTTGGGTACATAAGAAGGATAGCCCATTTCATTCAAAAATGATGAAAATTGGGCAAGGTAAAAAATTCTTTTGTACCTAGTAGAATCTGATTCATTGGGGCGTTTTACCGCCCATTTTTCGGCTAAATCCTTAGTAATACCAATTTTTATTTCATTGTTATCGATTGTAAACCTATCAAATAAAGAATAAGTGTACATTGCGTCAATAAACTTATATCCTAGATTCCTTTTGAAGCTGATATATTGATCGATAAGTGTAGAATAAATGCCATTATATCTACCCATTTTTCACATACCCCCTTCATAAAAAGGTGTAGAAAGAGGTGGAACTTCAAGAGAACATTGGCTTAATGACTGGAGATCAATCTTAAGATAGAATTTTGTGCTTTCAGTATTTTTATGGCCAAGCACTTCTGATATGACAGGAATAGGTGTCTTTTTCTCAAGTAGGATACCGGCCAGACTATGCCGTAGTGCATGTGGGCCGTGTTTGCGGTTACCCTCATATTTTATACCTGCCCTGCGGAGATAAAAACAGACAATACTGTGTAGAGTAGATCGATTAAGTCGATCGTATGGTGATACCATGCGTAGAAAAATAAATGGTAATTCAGAAACAGGTCGTCCATATTTGAGATAATCTATCAAAGCTTCTCCGAGCTCTGACATAAGAGGTAATTCTATTCTTTTTCCGGTCTTATGTTGTGTCAAAACGATAAGACTTTGCTCCCATAATAAGTTCTCAAACTTGATATTGCAGATGTCGGAAGCTCTGAGCCCTAATCTTGCTGCTAAAAGAACCATTGCATAATCCCGTTTTCCTTTGGGATTGCTTCTGTCAATTGCAGAAATTAATGATTCTACTTCATCCTTGGAATAAACGCTAGGAAGCTTTGGTTGCTTAACAAATTTTTCTTTCGGAATTGTTTGGGAATAATCGATTTCCAACTGATTGTTATCGTAAAGATACGAAAAATACCCCTTTAGTATAGAAAGCATTCTATGCCTAGTATATGGTGTATAAAAGCCTAGATTATATACAAAATCATTGATATGACGATGGTTTAATGAACCAAGGCTAAAGTCTTTAATTTCATTCAGGTAGTGTAGAAAACGGCTAAGGTGTAGTTTGTATTCATCTATCGTACCTTTTGCGATACCAAAGGATTTTCGATATGCAATATAATCATTCATCGAATCACCAACAGGGCCTTTTAACTCCCTGAATTTCTGAATTCGTCTGAACTTCACAAAACCAGTCTTTTGAAATTCAGTTAGTACGTTGACGCATTGAATAATGTCTTTTTCCCAACGGTTAAGTTCTTCAAATGATCTGTCACATATAAGGTGGTAAATAAATGATTCTCCAACAGCCGCAGAATATAGATGTAGTTCCTCATTCTCCATAAAAGTAGCCAACCGTTGCCAGGCAGAACGATATTGACTAATTCTTGAATCAGAATAGGAAAGTTTGTGAAAATAGGCGGCTACCTCTGTGGTCAACGTTTCAAGTTTCTTTGTTTTAATTTCCATTTTTGTACCTCCTAAATGATGTAGGCTTGGTTGACTGTATCAAATATAGAGGTTTGATAATGTAAAGTAAAAATACGAAATAATCTTGTTCTTATCGTCCTTTCATAACTTTACTTTACATTATCCTGCGCTTTCCATTACCTTTCTTATGTAAAGCTTTACATTAGAAAGGAAATGTGGAAAAGAAGGTCGGCTATACAAGAAATAATCTGTTTACAACGGCACCCATAATGGAGAGTTTTCCACAATTAGCGGACTGGATGAAAGAGGAAATGGAAAAGGACCGGAAACGTCCCCATTATGAAAAAGGTGTATTGATTGAAGAGCTGTGGATGGAGGATAAAAAGCATTTGAAGGCCTTGCCTTTAACCGACCTATCCATTTTTTCAGTGAAATCCACAAAGGTCAATAAGTATGGCGAAATTGAAGTTGATGGAGAAAAGTTCGTTATCCACAAGGCGAAAATGAAACAGACATTAGTCATCAAAATGGAGTGGGATCAATTTACCTGTTTTATGAATGATGGGGAAATGGTTTATCAAGAAGCCCGCCCTTATATGAATACCACAAGAGCGATTCCCTGGAATGATATTTTAATAGATTGGGAGAAGAAGCCACGGTCTGTTAGGTATTCACGGTTCTTTAAGTATTTACCAGAGAGGGTTCAAACGTATCTGACGATACGTTCGGAAGAAACTCGATCTCGGGTTAAAGGCATAAAGAAATTACTAGAAAAGCATACGTTAAATGATATTCATATGGCTTTGGAAAGGAAAGAACGGTTTGAAAGGGCCCCTCATGAACTAGGGTTTATCCTTGAAGCCCGGGAAGCATCTTATCCAGAAAAATTAAATGAAATACATACTCCTGAGATTTTGCTTAACTATGAAACGGATTTGAATATTTATGATAAAAGGCTTTGTCCTTCCCTGGAAGGAGGTGCTTCCTAATGGCAGATTTAAAAGCTATTTGTAAATCACTTCACCTTGCCCACATTATTGAAGGGTTTGAGGATATCCCTTTTGAAAATAAAGAACAGTTTTTAAGTGATGTTCTATTGATTGAAGTCAATTCTAGGCAGACTACAAAGATAGCTAAACTATTAAAAAAGGCTAAATTTAGAGAACTTAAATGGCTTAAGGACTATGAATGGACTGAGCAGCTACACTTACCAGCCACAACCTCGAAAGAGGAAATTTGTGACCTTCGTTTTATCAAGGAAAAGCAGAACCTACTACTTATGGGAACACCGGGTACAGGTAAAACATGTTTAGGGACGGCCTTAGGTGTAAAGGCTTGTGAAATGGGATATGAAGTCCGTTTCTTTCCGGTAGCTGATTTAGTGGGACAATTAGAAGAAGCGATGAAAGCAGGCACTTTACACAGATTAAAACGCCAAATTGAGAAATGCGACTTACTTATATTGGACGAATTGGGATACGTACCTTTTCAAAAACAAGGCTCTGAATTATTGTTTCATATTATCGCAGACTGTTACGAGCACAAGAGTGTCATTGTAACCTCTAACCTAGAATTTGGTCAATGGAATCGGGTCTTTGGGGATAACCGCTTAACTTCTGCCCTTGTGGACCGATTGGTGCACCATGCCCATGTAATTGCGTTTACAGGGGAAAGTTACAGGCTAAAAAATGCACTTTCTTCAGTGAAAACACAAAATGGTATTTAATGTAAAAATATAAGCTGCAAGCCTATGTAAATTTCGCTGCATTTATCTGCACTTTTTGCTTGCAAAAAACAGAAGTTGTTAATGTTTTTGCTTTTTTCATTTTTATTGTTCGCTTTCACACCTGTTTCAAACGCTTTCGCTCAACAAAATGATAATGCAGTAAAGGTTAATACTGTTAAGCTATACCCAAAAAAGCCGGACGGGACTGCTAACACAGCCTCTACTCGTTATGTGACCGTTACCTCGACTTGTAAGGATGGGGGAGGCGGATATGGAATTTGTGATGTAACTTTCAGAGCGTATAATGATACTATTAATGGTATAAGTACAACTGTTAGTTTCTATGATTCAATCGGTTTAAATGCTGGAAGTGATGATATCAATTTTGGTGTTAATCCTGCACGTAGTGTTGTATACGGCCAAGTTGAAGAATTTGTAGGTGGTGGAGATTATTACCACACAGCAATTGAGGGGACAGTTTACGGTAGGTACGACTCTTATTACCTTTATACTGTGTTCTCACAAGAATTCTATGTTAAATAATAGTAGGTGATGACATGAATTGGTTAAAAACAGTATGTAAAGAAGCGGTGATTGATTTTCAAAATGCCGAACTTCACGATATCGAAATAAGAACAATAAAAAACCAAGAAAATGAGGGCATTTTCCCTATTTCACCTGTTTCACAATTTTTAATTGCTCCATATATATTAGAAAAACGTTTTAAAACTATACAAACCTCAATACCTTCAACTATTGGGTATACAGATAAGATCTTATGTGATGTTGTCAAACACTTTAAAGTTATTCGAGAAGTAATATCACAAAATCAGATTCAATCCATACAAATAGAAGATCTCAAGAATAGCTCCAAAGAGATTTTTATTGACATGATAAAATGTAAAACATTAAATGAATTAGTTAAAGATGTATATTTTAAAACAGAAAATGATATTATTAGCGATAATGACTTTGGATATGGGAATCAAATCCACTATCAACTCCTGGATGATCAATTAAATTTTAAAGTGAAAGCAACGAGTGAAACAAAAGAAATTCTGGAATTTATAGAAAAAACATATTTGGACCGCGAAGGAAAATTTACTTTACGACCTAGCGGTTGGTTTTTGGAAGAAGAACTAAAAAACTCACTATCATTGTCTCTTTTTGGACAAATAGTAAATACCATTTATTTAACGGTTAATTTAACAAATAATCAAGTTCTATATGTAGATTTAATCAAAAAATAACCAGAATAGCGTAAGGGTTAACCACTCCTAATTGTAATGGTTAACCCTTTTTAATTTTATTTGGGGATGTTGCTGTCTATTTTAAGATCGAAATTATATTCTACTCAAACCTAGCCATTACGGATGCCCAACAAGAATATAACGAAGTAATCAATGAATTTTCCATCTAATTACACTTACTTTGCGGGTGGTGTCAGCCACGCTGGTACTACCCCTTAAATATTAGGTTTGAAGTCCATATTATTTCGTATGGAGAAGAAGAAAATTAAGTAAACCTTATTTTTTTCTTCAACTAACAGATTCTAGAGTTAAATAAATACGAGCCAGTTTCAACAGCCATTGATCTTCAACAAACGGGCGCTTTTCCAGAGCAACAAAAAAGCCAAATTTCTTAATTTTATTGAGAAACTTGGCTTTTTATTTTGGAATTTCCTTAACGTTGTAAATCCGCATTTTCCTGACGCTACCCCATATACAAGATATGAGTACGTTTTCATTAAACTTAATATCTTGTATATACAAGTTGTGACTGCGTTTTCATTCTAACTTGTATATACATGTATGTCAACAATGAAATTTATCTTTTTGAAAAAAGAGGGGAAAATTACGGATATCAATTAACCAATCTATTTTTCACAAGGAAATACTTTGATTTTTTCTGTGTCATTCGTACCTCTTTTCCACTTTAACGTAATAATGATTGAAAGAATATTTAGAAAATGTTAATATAGAGATGTTTAAATTCTTCTGAGTTTAGACCTCCTAATAAAGGACTTGGCATAGACCACCAAGTTCTCATTTGAACCTTTGAAATTACTTCAGAGGTTCTTTTTTTATAAGAATTAGAATAAGTGGGCAATTTGGTAATAAAGCTAAGACATAGGAGGCAAAAAGCCTTGGAATTTCAAACGTTAGAAAAGTGGAGTCAAGAGGTTTGGAACCAAATAAGCCCGATTTACCATCAAGCATTCGATGGGAAAGGGGCAAAGCCAGAGAAAATCATCCATAATATGTTCAGAAAACAACTTTGTTACTTACATTTAGCATTTGAGGAGAGTAAGGTTGCAGCTATGGCAATAACAGGAAAGCTGGAAGGAATCGATGCTTTGATCATAGATTATTTAGCTGTTGATTCTAAATACCAGCACCGTGGGATTGGAATGAAAATGATCGAATACATACGAGAATGGTCGATGAACAAAATAAATGTAAAAAGTCTGGTAATAGAAGTAGAATCAGCAAATACGCCTGAAACACTAGCAAGAAATCAGTTTTGGGAAAAGTGCGGATTTACAATGACAGAATACATTCACGATTACATCTGGGTCCCTGAATCCTATCGAGCGATGTATTTAAAAATGGTGCCTGACACCAATGTACCTGAACAAGGTGAGAAACTGTTTAAATATATTGAAAAGTTTCATAAGACATCCTATCAACGGTCATAATTGGGAAAGAAAAAATAAATTTTTGATGAAGCAGGTCTTATTGTTGGAAGTGTCGTAAATAATACTGAGGTTTTCACTGAAAGGAGAGTTAAATATGAAAGGTCAAGCAACACCATACTTAATGTTTGATGGAAAGGCAAAAGAGGCGTTGAATTTTTACAAGGATGTGTTTAGCGGGGAGATGTCTAACCTCCAAACCTATGGTGAAGCAGACTATCCTACACCTCCAGAGGCTCATGATCTAATTATTCATGCACAATTTAAAAGTGGTGATTTATTTCTAATGGTTTCGGATTCGTTTCCGGGCAATTCAGTAGTCATAGGCAATAATATATCATTAACTTTGGAATTCGAAAGTGAAGAGGAAATCCAAAAAGTTTATGAAACGCTTAGTCAAAACGGAACAGTTTTCATGGAGCTCCAGGATACTTTTTGGGGAGCAAAATATGCAAAGGTTAAAGATGCTTTTGGCGTAATTTGGGATCTAAATCATACGAAATCTTAATAGATCCAAAAGAAAGGAGGCAGGAATTTTCCAGTCTCCTTACTTACATGTAAAGTCCTGCCAAGAAAATTCCCAGTGATTTTTTATAGATATCATCAAACATAGATAACGGAAGTGGATTTATGCCGAAGCCGAGTTCAATTGTAAAACCTGGCCGTTGCCAATCTTGTATAAACCAGTCTTTGTAACCGGCATAGCTCTCGATGGTTTTAACAGGCTCGTAACCACTCACTCTGCTAAATTCTTTCACAATGACTTCCGACTCCGCCGGCTCAAGATTTTCAAAACCCCAGTAAATGACCTCTCCCTGTGTATGAAAGGCAAGGACTCGTGCAAAATCTTTTTTTCGTGTCAGTTCCGCCATAGCATTTGCTTCCGGTTCTGTTAAAGGTTTTTCTCCTACGTAATCTCTTGGCCCAGGCTTGTTAGGATTGCGCGCCTTTTCTAATTCCCATCTTGCCGGAAATTGGTCGTTAAGATCGACACCTCTAATATTCGCTTTCCATTCCGTAAAGTCTGTACTTCCTTTATTCATTTCAACCACTCGTTTTTGCCATGGTTCGTTTTCAGGTGGACCGTTTAAAACAAGGTCAACTCCATCTGGATTCACCATTGGGACGATTGATAATATAGTATTTTGATAAAGGGGAAAAGCATGTTGTCCGCGCAAGGGCTGATGATTTGTCAACGATAATAGGTAATCATTTAAAAAAGTCATAATCACCAGGGAAGTAATCCATTCATTGGCATGAAAGGAACCATTATAATGAACCCTTTTTTCACCGGAACCGATTATTATTTCGGGAATTTCTTTACCGAGAACGGTCTTTCCGGTGGGGGTTACTTGTAAAAACGGATATAGCTCTTTTAATCGGTTAAGATCCTTTACCAGATTGCTGTAATCATATCTTTGAGAACTTTCCACTAATCTCCAGTGAATCCGGGTTGGGATTTTTATCGTTAGTCCAGGGGTGAGGTTTGAGGCATTTATTTCAGGATTAACCAATTCCATTGCTTCAAGAGGGAGATTCAAGTTTTGAGCTATGCGCCATAATGAGTCTCCGGGGAGTATCTGATATTCCTTAGCAACAAAACCTGGAACCCGTATCTGTTGGCCAACAGAAAGATTATTTGGGTCGACCTTTGGGTTGGAGTCAGTAATCAGCTCTAATCTAATCTGAAACATTTGGCTGTAATGCCATAATGAATCACCTTGTCTTACCACAATCTCCATTTAGACCCTCCTGCAGTAAAAAAATAGTATTAATAATATCTATGCTTAAGGGAATAAAATATTAGTTAGATTTAGAGTGTCAGGCAGCATCGTTAGTCGAGAAATCTTTGTTTCCATTCTGGAGAAGGGACCAAACAGCTTTCTTCTTTTCCAAACCATTTATATCGGTTCTTGGCAACAAAATCGTAAAGGAGATCTCTGATAAAAGGAGGGAGGAAACGGAAGAGCGATAATGCGGGCCACGCGCTGCCAAGTTTCCTGCAAACACGGAGAGCTGCACTTGATTTGAGATAGACTTTGTCATCTTCTAAAAGGACGAAACTGTTTAAATCTTTATTCAATCCATGCATTCTTAAAAGAGTCTGACCTGTCTCGCTTTGGAGAGATGCAAACTTAAATTGACCTTCAGAGTCTCTTTTAATAATAAATTTCACACTAGTGTTACACAGATTACACACACCATCAAATAAAATGATCCGATCCAAGGTTACACCAGCTTTACTTATAATTTTGTATTGTCCTAATTTTACCATAATAATATTCTAAAAATGACATCAAAAAATAACGTTTATTTACCCCAGTTTTATGGTAATATGAAATGTGTTCGATATTTTATTTTAGCAATCTTAAAAGTTACTAATTTATTAAAGGGAGGGGTCTTATTGAAAAGTTTAATAAAAAAAGCTCCCTACTTATTATTTTTACTTGTGATTCCTCTTTTAGCCAAAATTTATGAATTATTAAATTCCCATTCACATAGAGCTATCGATATTAGTACGGCGTTAGACCAAGCGATTCCGTTTTTGTCGGTATTTATCATTCCCTATATTCTTTGGTATGCCTATATCTTTTGTTATTTAGTTTACTTTTGTTTTAAAGACACAAAAGTGTACCTTAAAACGTTGATTTTAATTGTTATAGCCGAACTAATATGTTTTGTCATTTATTTCTTCTTTCAAACAACCGTTCCAAGACCTACGATCACTGATAATAACGTCTTTAATCATCTGGTTTTGTGGATATACAATAATGATCGTCCGTTTAATTGTTTTCCAAGCATCCATGTCCTGACAACATTTGTTATCATGCTTGCTTCCCTTCATGTTAAAAATAAACATCTAATAAACAATATATGTATCCATGGTATCGGGACCTTGATCATTATTTCAACCCTTTTTGTTAAGCAACATGTTATTTTTGATATGATTGGTTCCATGTTCTTGGTTACTTTCCTTTACGGAATTGCGTTTGAATTCATATCATTTTCCCGAAAAACAGAAACTGTTTATGTTAAAGAAAAATAGTTACAATTTAATCACTAATAAAAAGAGTGTCTTTAGACACTCCTTAGTGTTGAAAAACAAATTGGTCAATGAAATTCCTGTGAAATTTCACATGGAATTCATTGTTTGAAAAGTTATTCTGAATCTTCTATAATTTCATTAGTGAGGTGTAGACCAATTTTCTGTAACGAGCGGAGTTTGGTCCACTTTTTCAAGTTTTGAATGATGGCTGTCATCAAAACTTGCGTCTCTACTTTTAGGACTCCACGGTAACGCGCATAGCGCATACCGTGGAGTTCTTTACTATGCGCGAAACTTAATTCTACCGTAGCAGGTCGAACCAAACGTAAGATTTTTCCACGGTACGATAGACGTTGTTTACGTATTTGGTCGTAAATGGCTTGGTGAATCGATACCCGAAGTGTTCGGTCTTCTCCAGCCTTTTTTACAAAAGAACATCCCTTGCACCCACCTTTTGGTGGCTTGAATTCGTGGTAACCGTCGCGTGTTGTGGTTCGATAGGAAAACGGAACACCACAGGGGCAACTGTAGAAGTCTTCCCTTACTTTATGAAACTGGATTCTACGACATTCTGGATGCTCTTTATTGGGTTGTCTGCGATACGCAATATAAGCAAAAATCTCTCGATTAAATAATTCTTTCGCCAATCGTGCATTATAGTAACCAGAATCTAAAGCAATCTCAGCAGAGTAACGACCAAAAAGATTCCGTAAGGAATCCAACTGGGATGGAAGAATTTTATGCCCTGGCACATTTGCAGCTGTGACTTCAGTTGCAATAATAAAATTGTGAAGGGAATCAACCACCCGGTGTTCAAAGTACGCAAACTGTCCACGTTTTTCGTGTTTTACTGATAATCGAGCATCTGGGTCAACAGGGCTCCTATTTTCACGTTTAAGCTTTTTCTGGTCTTCTTTCTCTTTTAATGGTTTCTTGCCATACCTGTTTCGGAACTGATTAATTAACAGTAGATTTTCCTTCTCTTCTTTGCTCAACTTTTCAATGATATGTACTTCTCTTATTCGTTTATTAGCATTAGCTTTTAATTCTGTTTCATCTGCAACCCAAGTTTCGTGTGAGAGGAATCCTTCTTGATTAATCATTCTTAAATGAAAATTGAACAGCTTTCTCCAGAAAGTTGGTCCACCTAGTCTTTCCCAGAGAAATCTTGAGATGGTAGAATGATCTGGTACTTTTTTAAATGGGGATATTCCTAAAAACCACCGATATGTCGCGTTTGATTGAACTTGCTTACATGTAAAGCGGATCGAACGAAATCCTTCCAAACCTTGAATCATAAGGATTTTTACCAATACAATTGGATCGACCGTAGGTCGACCATTTCGCTTTGGAAAATAGGGTTTTAGTTTTTCATAAAGATCATACCAATTCATCGTTTGATCCAGCTTAACTAATTGATGTGTACTATCATACATTTGGAAATAAAATTTTCGATTCTGTTCAACTTGATGAGGAGAATGCGAGAATAGCATAAAAAAACCTCCTCTTTTTTATATAGCTTCGAGGAGATTTTATAATTTTTTTACTATTTTGTCTATTGACAAAAGACTTTTTCAACAGAATGGAGTGTCTTTAGACACTCTGTTTTTTTTTCAAAAGCTTGTTTACTTATAATGCATAGAAAAAATAATCCGATTACGTCATATGGATTGTTTTTATGTGTTGAAGATTAATAAAGACTGGATCTTCTTTTGCGCCAATTAATTCAACAAAATTATTATTTATTCCTTGAATCTTCCCAATGACATGCTCATTTTCACCGATATTAAAGACAATCAATTCACCTGTTAACTTTTCGATTTGTACCTCGAAAGATCTTGCAAAGGTTATATTGCTTGGGTTTACTGGAAGATTTGCGTTGCTTAGGCCGTAGGGACGTTGATTATTTGTGTAAGGAATTAACCATTTTAAATGGTTAAGGGAGATAAACATGGTTTTGTAGATTGGGGAGTAGAAAACAAAATAATTATTCATAATACTAATGATGTAGCCATGAAGGGCAAGGTTACTAGTAACATATATTTCTGTAAAGATTCCTTTCGCTGCAGTCAAAGTTTTTCTCAACGAGATTTCTTCGTTATTATTATAGATTGGCGCTGGTTCGTCTTGAAGAGTAATTTCATCGAACTCATTAATTTCGTCTTGTTTTAAATAGCGCCAATTTTGGCAATGGATTGCGGGGATGTATAGGTAATCATATCCATTAAAAACAACCCATAAATCGGTGCCTACATCAATCAATAACCCACTAATGAATTTCTTTCCCGAGATCTCCAGTTTAATATATTTTCCGATATTATCTTTCAACTTCATTTACTCACATCCTTTCCTAGGTATACCCATTAACAAATAGAGGAGGGCTGAAAAGAGGAATTGCTTAATTCATATATACTTGGTTAGAACTGCCCAGCTCATATTTGTATGGTATTTTGGGGGTTAAAAAATGGGGTAAAATGAAGGAACAAACCTAAATGAATTTAGACTATTCCATCAAGAATTCATAAAATTAAAATCTTGTTGCTCGATTGTTTCTGTTTGGCCATCCTGCAAATGGGAAAGCTTTTTGGTTGTCTTCATTTGCTGGTTCACCTGCAAAACGAAAAACTCTTTTATCCTGCTCTTTTTGTTTCCATACATTTTGACTGTTGCTATTCGTGTTCATATCATTGGTTTTATTCTCAGCTTTATTCTCAGCTTTATTTTCTGGTTTCTTCGTTGCCTGATTTTGTATAGAAAAAGTTTTAACAGGAATGGAAGTATCTTGTGTTTTCGTTGTTTTTACTTCACTATTTTGTAATTTTAATGGTGGTGCTGGCGTATTATCATTATTTTGAAAGGATACTGATTCTTTTACAGGTTTCATTTCTTTTGATTGATCACTTTCTTTTGACTTACTCGATTTAGTTTCTTCAGACTTTTTATCTCGAGTGCTCTGCTCTTTGGACTTTTTCATTTCAGAAGAAGTTTTTGACGAATCCTTTTCTTCAGCATGTGATGATTTTTTAGTCTTCACAGAAGTCGAAAGAATCTCATCCTTGGTTTGAACCATTGTAGCCTCAATCTTAATTGGCTGTGACCAAACCATTGTATTGTTCGATTCTTCCATAACTATCGCATCTTGTTTTTTCTCATTTTTATCTTTTTTATCATTTTTCTCGTTTTTCTCAGATTTTTGTTTTTTATCTGAGTTTTTGCTATCCTCTTTTGATTCTGACTTTGATTTCTCCTCTTTTTTGGAATCATCTTTATCTGAGAAACTATCTGATTTGTCTTTCGCTTCATTTTTATCGTTGCCCTTGGATGATGACTTATCTGAAGCTTCTTCTTTAATAAACCCTTTGAGGATGTTGGATACATGTGCTAATTTAATTAAAATTCGCTCTTCACCATTAATTAGAGTAGCAAAGTCTTCATCGATTTCGCTTAAAACACCAGTAAATCGTTGTTTGTTAATACTCAAAATCGTTACCCACGTATGTTGAAAAGACTGGAGTAGGTCTACTAAGCTTTGTGTTTTTTGAAACTTTGCCGTTGTTTTCTCAGGCTGAAACTTTTTTGTATTTTTTGTAATGGCTTGAATTTTATCGATGTTATAATAAAAAATGTAATTATTTTCAGTTTCTAACACTACATGGTCTGCTTCAACACCGATTAGTTTTCCTTTAAAAATATCTTCACCTACAAATAGATTTACTTCAAAGCCTTTTAATAAATCCAATGCAGCTGAAAATTTCTCTCCACCCATATTTAATCCTCCTTAAGTGATAAATGGTCGCTCCTCTATTGGAGAAGCGACATATTTTTTATTCGTTATCGTCTTTATCATCGTTCTTATTATTATCGTTCTTATTATCATCATCATTATCTTTTGAGTTCCCAGAACCGCCATCGTTCGATGTTTCAACCCTTAGTCCATAGCTGATGTTTCGAATATGCTTCATGGATACCCGAACAACTTCTTCTTTCACAATTAGGGAAGCAAAATGTTTATTTGCTTCGCTTAAAACACCCTCGAATGATTCAGGACCTCCACGATTAATTCTCACCCATTGAAATCTGATACCTTCCAATAGCTTTTCAAAGTTATTAGCTGTTTTAAAATCAAATTTTTCTGGGACCTTTAAGCCGAACTTCATATCATCCTTAGAACTTTCTGTAACGCTTCTAATGTGATTTGTTTTATAGTAAACGACGCCATCAGTTTCAGTTAAAAGGACAAAGAAGTCATCAAGAACAGCTAATAATTTCCCACTCCTTGATTCGGGACCTCCGCGGTCAACCTTGATTGTTTTACCTACAAATAAATTCATCATCTCTTTTTCCATAAAAGAATTATCCTCCTTTAAATTAAATAAACATTTACACTGCATCTATATGTATCACGGGATGATGTTGTACTAAAGAAGTAGCCTTTTTTTCCTGTTTTGGGTAAAAATAGGCAAAAAAAAGTATATGATTGAGATTCATATACTGTTTTCCTTTATAAAAGATGTTAATTCTTCCTTAAGAAAAGCGTTTCTCTTCTTAATAAAATTAAAATAAACCTTTTTTTCTTGCTCTAAGGTTGCTGCTGTAGTGCTTATATACGGATCTAGACTAATGTACGGTTTTAACGAATTGAATAGGTCATTAATCATCGGTTTTTGTATCTCTAAAGTGAAGTCTTTTTCCAAAATATTAGATAAGATTTCATGATATAGATTTCTAAAGTGTGGATAGTGGAAAAGTCTTGCTGAAAGTGTGTTATATCCGGTTAATGGAACATAGTCATAATCAAGCTTTCTGCCGTGAAGGTTTCTTCCCCAGGTCCCATCATAATCCCAAGGAGAGATCTCATATAATCCAGTTTGGCCATTTTTATACAAGGCATAATTATGGATAAAGCCATCATAATTTTGAACACATACTGCCGCAGATACCCATCTTAAGTATTTCTCAATATCCAATACTTTTGGGATTTCTTTTTCAAAGTCTTCGTTACTTAAGGCATTAATCATCGCTATTAACTTTTGTACATCAACCATATCTTCTTTTTTACCATATTTTAATGTGTATCCTTGGTCTAAACGTTTTTTAATTTCCTTTTTCTTGGTTAATAAAGAGAAATTCGCTCGATTATTGGTTGCATAAATAATCGCGCCATCCGGCAAATTTCTTTTTTCAAGCAGATATTGATCAAAAGATTCTATCTCTAAATAGATCCCTTTGTTATATCCATTAACATACAACAGAACATGCTGGGAATGAGGAGAAACGACACCAATACGATTAAAAAAATCGAGCGATAATTTGTTTCTACTTAATGATACATCTGAAAATTCGGCATTGAGGTGAATCTCATGCGCACCATTGACCTTGTACGGTTTTTGAAAAACGATGCGATATGATTTTTTTTTCTTATCCCTAATGACATTCCCACGATAGGCAATTTTTATACTAAAACGTTCTTTACCTATCTTTAATACAGCAGGTACCAAATCATCGTTCCAAATGTCGTTATCCAATTTTCTTAACCACTTCGGATTAATTAAAATTTCATATTTTAACACTTGAATTCTCCTAAATAACATTTTTTTTAGATATATGCATCCTTATTGGTGGTTGTGTGTAGAAAATCTAAAATTATGAGTCTAAAAATATATGATTGTCTATGTCAAATAGATAAAATCATCATAAATTGAAATAGAAAAGAAAAATTTGTTAAGAAAGTGGTGGGAAAATGGTACTAAAGCTTGATATTGAACAATTACTTTCACAAGCTAAAGAAAATGGTGTAGTAAGCTTTCTAGATAATAATCCTGTTGGTAAAAAAGGTCCAAAAGGAAATCCAAGTTCAGGTAGTACAGGAACTAGTGGAAGTACTGGCAGTGGCACAAGCGGCAGCGGAAGTACTGGCAGTGGAACAAGTGGAAGTGGAAGCACTGGCAGTAGAACAAGCGGCAGTGGCAGCAGTGGCTGTGGAAGTACAGGTAGTGGAACAAGCGGAAGCTCAGGCAGCTCAGGCAGCGGATGTTCAGGAAGTTCAGGAAGTTCAGGAAGTTCAGGAAGCTCAGGCAGCTCAGGCAGCGGAAGCTCAGGAAGCTCAGGAAGCTCAGGAAGCGGTAAAAAACCTCGCCCTAAAGGACCTAAAGGAAAAAAAGGTAGCAGCGGAAGTTCAGGCAGCTCAGGTAGCGGAACTTCAGGCAGCACAGGCAGCGGAAGTTCAGGTAGCACATGCAGCGGAAGTTCAGGTAGCACATGCAGTGGAAGTTCAGGCAGCACAGGCAGCGGAACTTCAGGCAGCACAGGCAGTGGAAGTTCAGGTAGCACAGGCAGTGGAAGTTCTGGCAGCACAGGCAGCGGAAGTTCAGGTAGCACAGGCAGTGGAAGTTCAGGTAGCACAGGCAGCGGAAGTTCAGGTAGCTCAGGCAGCGGAAGTTCAGGTAGCACAGGCAGTGGAAGTTCTGGCAGCTCAGGCAGCGGCAAAAAACCTCACCCAAAAGGACCTAAAGGCCCTAAAGGAAAAAAAGGAAGCAGCGGAAGTTCAGGTAGCGGAAGTTCAGGCAGCACAGGTAGCGGAAGTTCAGGAAGCTCAGGCAGCGGAAGTTCAGGCAGCACAGGTAGCGGAAGTTCGGGTAGCTCAGGCAGCGGAAGTTCAGGAAGCTCAGGCAGTGGAAGTTCAGGAAGCTCAGGCAGTGGAAGTTCAGGAAGCTCAGGCAGCGGAAGTTCAGGAAGCTCAGGCAGTGGAAGTTCAGGAAGCTCAGGCAGTGGAAGTTCAGGAAGCTCAGGCAGTGGAAGTTCAGGAAGCTCAGGCAGTGGAAGTTCAGGAAGCTCAGGCAGCAACGGAAGTGGCAAAAAACCTCGCCCTAAAGGGCCAAAAGGTAAAAAGCATTAACATAAACGACCGATACTTTAAAAGTATCGGTTTTTTTGTCAATCAATTGGTACATATACCTATTAAAAAGGATGCAAGACATTTGCCTATTTATAAAATAATAGGTAAAAATCCATTCATATTTTTAATAATATTTCTAGATACATGCTGATTTATCCCATTCCGAGACATTCGTTTAGAACAAGCCCCATCTATAGCACGTACTATAAAGTACAGGACAAGGATTACTAAACTGAAAAATCTCGAAGGAAACTTAAGTGAAGGGAGTAAATTAATTTATATGTATCATCAATCGACGGTAATCATCACTATATTTGCTTTTATACTGACAATGGTCTTGATCTTTATCCGTCCAAAAAATATGAATGAAGCAATCCCTGCAACAATAGGGGCCATCCTCGTTTTTATGAGTGGAAGCGTTTCGATGGTAGATTTACTTGACATAGGCTCAAAGGTAACAGGAGCAGCAATTACTATTATTGCTACTATCGTTATGGCTATCGTACTTGAAAGCTTTGGATTCTTTAGCTGGACAGCTGCTTTAATGTTAAAAATATCAAAAGGATCAGGAATTCGCTTATTTTGGAATACCTTATTACTCTGCTTTTTAATGACTTTATTTTTTAACAACGACGGAAGTATCCTAATTACAACACCCATACTGATTTTAATTTTAAATAATTTAAAGTTAAAAAACAGGCAAAAGATACCATTTCTCTTAAGTGGTGCGTTAATAGCGACTGCATCAAGTGCTCCAATCGGTGTTAGTAATATCGTTAATCTAATCGCCTTGAAAATAATCGGAATGGATTTGTATCTCCAAACAGAAATGATGTTTGTTCCAGGGGTTCTGGGATTACTATTTTTATCCTATCTCCTATTCCTCGTTTTCAAGAAAGATATTCCAAAAGAAATACGCTTCCATTCCTACTCCATACCACTACAAAAAAACCGTCCATACCATCCTCTGCAACAAGGCTCTGAAAGCCTATTTAATCAACAAAAGAAACTCATGATCAACATGCTTATCTTTGTATTCATTGTTCGGATTAGTCTTTTCGTGGCTTCCTTTATCGGCATCTCCGTTTCGTTGGTTGCCGTGTGTGGTTCTGTTATCTTGTTGATTTGGAGATGGATCCACTTAAAAATAAACCCTAAGGACGTGGTCGGTAAGATACCATGGCATATACTAATCTTTGCCTTTAGCATGTATGTCATTATCTACGGATTACACAATATAGGATTATCAAATCTGCTATTAAGCTATCTAAAACCAATCGTTAGTGATAGTTTGCTGCATGCTAGTCTAACCATGGGTGTGATTACTGCCTTTCTTTCAAATATCTTTAACAATCATCCTGCCTTAATGATCTCAACATTGGCCTTGACGGAAATGGGACTAGGCTCCTTATTAACGAAAACTGTTTACCTATCAAACATCATTGGCAGTGACATTGGGTCGCTCATATTACCAATTGGAACCCTAGCAACTCTACTATGGATGCATATTTTAAAAACGAATAAAATAAAAATAACGTGGCTCGATTATATGAAAATCACCTTCGTGGTTATTCCACCAACATTGGTATTCACTTTAATTAGCTTGTACCTGTGGCTATTACTCGTCTTTGTAAAATGATTAATAAAATGAAAATACCAAGCCTTATACGTTGGAATAAACGGAACAGGCCTGGTATTTTTTAGTTCATTGAAGAGACAATGATAATTTCCTTAAAAATAAGAAAGAACATTTGGGATATTTCTCTATTAATTTGATCCTTTTTGATAATATTGTGCCATCATGTCTTCAGGAACCATGCTCCCGCCAGTTGCCCAAGCGACATGTGTAGCATTGCTCATTTTATCCAATAACTTATTTTTCCGTAAGTAATCCATCCCGTCTCTATATAAGAAAACAGGTCCAATCATCCCTGCGAGTGCTGAGGGCTCTAAATGAATATCCTCCGTATCGACGAGGTCCTTTAGCAATCTATATAAGTCTTCGTCACTGATGGTATAACTCCCACTAAGGAAAGGCTCAATTATTTTACCGACAAATCCCGAGGGTCTGCCGACAGCAAGTCCATCCGCAGCTGTGACATTATCAATCCCAATATCTTGGACAGAAATTTGATCATGGTATCCTGTCATTAATCCGAGTACCATACACGGAGAGTGTGTCGGTTCTGCAAAGAAACAATGGACGTTATCTTTAAATACTTGCTTCAATCCAAAAGCAACACCCCCTGGACCTCCGCCAACCCCACATGGCAAGTAAACGAATAAAGGGTGATTTTCATCGACGACGACCGCTAATTGTTGTAACTGATTCTTCAACCGTGAGGCGGCGACAGCGTATCCTAAAAATAAATCCTTGGAATTTTCATCGTCAACGAAATAACAGCTAGGAACTGCTTCTGCTTGGATACGACCCTGCGTGACAGCCTCGCTATAGTCGGAATCATATTCAATTACCTGAACATTTTTGCTGCGAAGCAAGTCTTTTTTCCATTGTTTTGCGTCCGCTGACATATGGACGGTTACTTTAAAGCCTAATTTTGCACTGATAATACCGATACTTAATCCTAAATTCCCAGTTGAACCTACTGCGATAGAATATTGGGAGAAGAATGCCCTGAATTTTTCACTAGCTAAAATCGAATAATCATCCTGAATTGTTACCATTTGATGGGAGAGCGCCAATTGCTCTGCATGTTTGAGTATTTCATAAATACCACCGCGCGCCTTAATAGATCCTGAAATCGGAAGGTGACTATCACACTTGAGTAATAAATCACCTAAGAGAGGTTGTCCGTTATCCAGTGCCAATTTTTTCTGCATTGAGGGTATTCTTACTAATGGGGATTCAATCATCCCACTGGCTGCTCTGGTTTCCGGAAAAACCTTGGAGATATAGGGAGCAAAGCGATTCAATCTTTCCTCTGCATCTTTAATGTCCGCTGCAGTTAAAGGAGATTTTTCAATAGCTAGTTTAGAATCTTCCAAGTTAGGATTCAACCAAAATATTTCATTTAACGATTTGAGTTTTTCTACTAATGGTAAATTTTGAATACTAAGACTTGTATTTATTTCGTTGTTATTCATTTGGGTCCCCCAGTCCTATTGTAAATAATTATCAATCACGAATAAGATTATAGATAAATTTTATCATAAGATTATTTTAACTGCGTTATTAATATGTTTAATAGTCGCTTGTCTTTAACACTTATTTACTTTTTGAATATGATTTAAATAAAAGGCATGTGAGGGACATGTATTTAGTTGGCTTTTATTCACCAAAGGCAAAATCAGGTGTTACTGAACTGGCTTTATCCATATACAATTGGCTTAAATTAAATACAAATACAGCCGCAGCTTTTATTTCTTACGGGAAGTTAGAAAAAGAAGAGACTTCAAATGAGCTCGTTCATGAATTTTCAAAACTGTCTCTAACCGAACAAAAACGAAAAGTAAAGTTAATGAAAGACGAGTACGATATTATTATTTATGATGCTTCAAGTCAGCTTTCCGAAGGTGTTTTAAAACTATTACCGATTGTTGACAGATTATTTGTGGTGGGTGAAGAACATACTGATTTTGCTGTCAAACTGCAAAAGATCATTCAATTTGATAAAATCTTTGATAAGAGTGTCAAAAATTTTATCACCCATTTACGAGGAAGCAAAACATTTATTATTCGTGAAAATAAAGAAGATCGAGTCATTGGCTTCAACTATTCAAAAAATGAAACAAATACAATTGGACAAATGGTGTATACAGATTACGTCACGCGCTATTTAGAAGAGAAGTTCATTGAAAAAAATATAAAAACTTTCAAGAAAATCTTACGGATCCCAAAAAAGGACTTGTATAAAGGCTTACATGAATTAGGGATTGATTTTGAAAAAGCACTGCTTTTTCATGAATACGTTTTTCTCCGCGAAGCGTTAGGTCAAGATTACCAAGAAGCACTAGGAAACCTTTTTCCACTTTTAATCAATTCCACCTACAAAGAAATTTTTGAAAAATTTCAAAATGAAATAAACTTCATCAAAAAAGTAAAATTATTATGATAAATAAAAAATACAGAGCAGCCATTGTATTAACTCTGTATTTTTTATTTTTTTCTCCACTTCCAAGGATTATACTTGGATTTTATCAGGGGATAAATGTACAATCTAATAGTTGAACATTTAATAAAGATAAAAATGATATAGGTGGGAAAAAGAATGATTGCAAAGACGGAAGAGGATTTTAATGGATTGAAAGAAATCGGCAGAATCGTTGCAGGGATTCGTGATGAGTTAGTACAACGAGCGGTACCCGGAGTAACCACTAAAGAACTCGATGATATCGCCGGGGATTTATTTGAGAAGGAAGGCGCCATTTCTGCACCTAAAGGTGAGTACGATTTTCCAGGATATACTTGTATTAGTGTTAACGAAGAAGTGGCTCATGGAATCCCTGGTAGTCGGGTAATTCAAGAAGGAGATCTTGTCAATATAGATGTTTCTGGTTCCAAAAACGGTTATTTTGCTGATACGGGCATCTCAATTGTAATCGGAAAAGGTGAAGAAATCCTAACAAAAATTTGTGATGTTGCGAAAGAGGCGTTTGAAGCAGGTCTAAAAAAAGTTAAACCCGGGTCCAAAATTAGTGGAATGGGTAAGGTTGTACACCAAACGGCAAGAAATCAAGGCTTAACCGTAATTAAGAATCTGACAGGACACGGTATTGGACGAACGATCCACGAGCACCCTGACTACATATATAATTATAATGAAACCTCCGACAATGGATTGCTAAAAGAAGGAATGGTTATTGCATTTGAACCATTTATTTCCACACATGATGAAGAAGTGTTTCAACTAGAGGACGGCTGGACTTTTGTAACAGAAAAAAGCTTCGTTGCTCAGTACGAACACACGCTCATCGTCACTAAAAACGGTCCAGTCATATTAACTCGATAATCAGAATAGAGTATAGAGCCTTCCGTAGGAGTGGTTCTATATTCTATTTATTTTGTTAAAAGGACAAATACCACACATAATAACCAACACGTTGACTGTACGGTTTAAATTATGGTATAGTTATAATAACATTAGACTGGAAAGGGGTGAGTAATTTGGGAAGTTGTATCGAATTGGTGAAATAGCAAAATTAAAGAATATTTCCAAACGAACAATTGATTATTACACCCAAATAGGCTTGCTAAACCCTATTCGGACGGATTCTAATTATCGATTGTATAGTGATGAGTGTCTTCAAATTTTAAATATGATTGAACATTATAAGAATTTGAATATGCCGCTCGAGGAAATAAAATCTTCGATTGAATTGATTAAGTCAGACAATACGATTGATAAACAAAAAGTGGAAAAACATTTTAAACAAATTGCCAGTATTATGCAGCACCTAAAAGAAGAGATCCATGTAATGGAACCGATTCTGCAAAAATTAAACGATCAACAAAGAGAAAAGTATGTTAATAGATTATCATCAGAAGGGGTCACATTGGCTCAAACATTATTATTACTATTTAGCTAGCAAATGATTAAAATAAACACGTAAAAAACAGGAGGTGTATTCCTTACTTATATCTATTAAGTAAGGAGACCATTGATCATTAGTAATCTACTAATAATAGCACTTTTAATTGCCTTTACAGCATTTTTTGTAGCATATGAATTTGCTATTGTTAAAGTCCGCGGTACACGTATCGATCAACTCGTTAGCGAAGGGAACAAGAACGCGATCGCGGCAAAAACGATTGTAACGAATCTTGATGAATATTTATCTGCCTGTCAATTAGGTATTACGGTTACAGCATTAGGACTTGGGTGGTTAGGTGAACCAACAGTAGAGCATATCCTTCATCCGCTTTTAAGTTACTTTAATATGCCTGAATCGGTATCAAGTATTACTTCATTCATAGTTGCGTTTGCATCGGTTACATTTATTCATGTAGTTGTAGGGGAATTAGCACCAAAGACCTTTGCTATCCAAAAGGCAGAAGAGGTCACTTTGTTATTTGCAAGGCCGATGATTCTCTTTTACAAAATAATGTATCCCTTTATCAAAGCCTTAAACGGTTCGGCACGATTTATCGTTGGAATTTTCGGTTTGAAACCTGCTTCCGAACATGAAGTCGCGCATTCCGAGGAAGAACTTCAATTAATCATTTCTGAGAGTTATAAGAGCGGGGAAATTAATCAATCTGAATATAAATACGTGAACAATATTTTTGAATTTGATGATCGGAATGCCAATGAAATTATGGTGCCGCGCACCGAGATTATTGCTTTTGATATTTCACAATCTCTAAACGAATGTCTTCAAATCGTGACGAAAGAAAATTATACAAGATATCCGGTCATTGATGGTGAAAAGGATAACATCGTTGGTATGGTAAACATGAAAGAAGTCTTTACTGAATATATTAGAGGCAAGAATGTTGAAACATCTATACAAGAGTATGTTCGCCCAGTTATCCAGGTAATTGAATCGATCCCAATCCATGATTTGCTTCTGAAAATGCAAAAAGAGCGTGTTCATATGGCCATCCTAATGGATGAATACGGCGGTACGGCTGGTTTAGTCACCGTCGAGGATATCCTTGAGGAAATTGTCGGTGAGATCCGCGACGAGTTTGATGCGGACGAAGTACCTGAAATTAATAAAATTAGTGAAAACAAAACCATCGTTGAGGGTAAAGTTTTAATTGATGAAATTAATGATTTATTCGGCCTAGACCTTGACGATTCAGATATGGATACTATCGGCGGCTGGATATTATCAGAAAAAATGGATGTCGTCGAAGGCGATAAAGTGAGATATGACGATTATGTATTTAAAGTGCTTGAAATCGACGGTTACCATATTAAGTCCTTAGAAATTTTAAAAATTACCAATCAAGAATCAATCGCATAACCAACTCCCTCTTATTTTGATAAGAGGGAGTTTTTTTGTAATAGCGAACTGGCACAAAAGGAATAGTCTAAATCCTTTTTGTGTCAGTTTTTTTCATTTTATCGATATATCTACCTAGGTTTTGTAAAAATCTTTACAAAACCTTCAAGAACTTAATGAATACTCTAAATAGTTTACAAACTCTTCACCCTTGCTCAACAGCAACTTCAAGTTATGTACCTATACTTTACGTAAGGGCTAGCAAGTCTCTTTTTTATTAAATCTTTTGGGGTGATAAATTTGTGAGTACTGAAAAAAGCTACAATTTCTACCAAGATTATCGGGGAGTACCATCATCCAATCTTACATTATCAAAAAACGTCGAGTATTATCTCTATTTAAAAAGGTCGTATGACATAATCCTTGCAACCGTTGGGTTAATCATTGCAGTGCCGATTGTTCTTTTATTTACGATCCTCATTGTTATGGAAACACCAGGTTCTCCATTTTACGTGCAAGAGAGAAGTGGCAAAAATGGAAAACGATTCAAGATGGTGAAGCTACGATCGATGACAATCGATGCTGAAAAAGAAGGGGCCAAGTGGGCAGAGGTAAATGACCCTCGAATCACTCATGTGGGTGCATTCATCCGAAAGACTCGCATCGACGAGCTTCCTCAATTGGTCAATATTTTAAAAGGAGACATGTCCATTGTGGGTCCAAGACCAGAAAGGCCCTTTTTTACAGCGAAATTTAATAAAGAGATAAAGGGATTCGAAAATCGCTTGCTGAGGAAATGTTCCTATTAGTATAGGAAAAGGATTAAAGTTTATTTGATTTTGATTTGAAGAAAGAGTAATAAAAAATTGTTGCAAAGGCAACCGTAATATACAGTAAGAACAGAAAATTAAGAAAATTAGACATGCAACTACCTCCCTATCAGAAAATTACTTATAAAAAGAACCATGGAATAGGAATTACTATAGTTACATTTTATCCAGTGAATACTAAGAAATAGTTGAGTCGATGTTAACCTTTTGTAAAGTATTGTACTATTAATTTTATAGATTTACATGTCTGATTAGTACTAGATCTAAAAATGGATCGTATATAATTAGCGTTACACGAAATTTTTTTTCCTTTGAACAAAAATAATCAAAATCCATATGCTATTAATAGGTGGTAAACTAAAAGAAGACCGCGGCCAATGGACACGGTCAAAAAAAGTAAATTCTGGTGGTAAATGAGTAATCCAACCTCGTCGGCCAAAACAGGGTGGATTATTCTTTTTGTTTATTTCTATTTCTCAATAAAAGCACCTCATTTTTTATGGTTAATGGGTTTTACAATTGGAATTACGGGAATTGAATGGTTTTTATATGCTCCAAGTTTCGATAAAGCTTTTCCCCTTTAGCTGTTATCAGTGTCATTTTGTTATTTTGAATCTTTTGGAGTAATCCGATTTTTTCCTCATGGTATCCACCATCCATGATAATTAATTGATTTTCCAACTTTTTCAACTGTTCTTCAAAAGATCTAGATAATGTAGTGGTTCCAGTTTTGCTAGGTGAATTTTGATTAATTAAGGAATAAGGTGTTGTATTTTCCGGATAAGGTATTAGCCATTTTACGTGGTTCATCGATATATACATAGTTTTGTAAGCCGGAGAGTGAAAGACAAAGTAATCGTTCATAATGCTGGTTAAATACCCATGAATGGATTTATTTCCAGTCACATAAATCTCGACGAACAAACCTTTCGCACTCATTAAAATTTTACGATAGGAGATTGAATCGGAATTAATGGGTTGCTCTGTAGGAGGATCATAAAATGTATCTTCCTTCATTAAGACTTCTTTCAATTGTTGAATGTGGACAAATGGGATATAGAGGAATGTATTATTCCTGCCATCATATAACACGATGATATCTAATCCGAAATCAATTAGAATCCCTCTGTGAAAATTCCCCCCGGAAATTTCAACCTCAATATTTTTATCTCTTAATTCTATTAGGTCAGTATTCATGTTTTTCTCCTTTGCTCCATAATATTATCCTCGCAGTGTTCCAGCAAAGAGCCAAGAAACCCAATAATATAAGATAACTAAGGTAAATAGGGTAGCTGGCGGGATTACCACCATGGTTATTTTGATATACTGCCACCAACTGATCATTACTTTCCCTTTCCTTACGATATGCATCCACATTAACGTTGCCAGTGTTCCCATTGGCAGTAGCAATGATCCCATGTCACTTCCTATGACGTTTGCTAGATAGGCGATTTTTAAGGATAACAAATCTAAATTCATATTTGTTAACGTGAGGGTCCCGACCATAAGTGCCGGGTGATTATTAAAAATGTTTGACAGTACTGAAAGCAGGACGCCCATTAATACACTTGCATGGAGCAGGCTGCCAGAAACCATTGGACGCATAAATTGGATCAACCAGTCGGTTAGACCGATATCATTGAGTCCGTAGATAATTACATACATACTAAACGCGAAAATGATAATATACCACGGCGTTTTTTTGATCATATCGGTTGGTGGGATTTTTAAGTAAGCCCATCTCCAACCTAAAAGGACAAGAGATCCAAAAACAGCCATTATCGAGACTGGAATGGACAGAAACGAAGCGACAAAGAGGCTGACACGGACTGCAAACACAAATAGGAGGACGTTGCGCATAAACCTTGAACGGTCCTTCTCTGAAGTATGTTTCATCGAAGTCGGCTTAAGTGGATGATAAGAAGGGAGTGACAGCCCGGTTACCTTCGTAGGAACAGTTTTGGGTAGTACCTTTTTGAAGCGCAGGAACAGAAGCCAAGTTAAAAGCAGCAAACCTAACGTCGCAGGAACAAACATCATCGCCGTGTGTAAATACAAACTCATATGAACGATTTTTAGAGCGATTAGATTGACAATATTGCTTACCCCAATTGGAGCACTTGAAGCTGTAGCGATTAATGCTCCAGACAGTAAATAGGGGATTTTTTGATGGTTTTTTAAGCCCATATTGTTTAACAACATGACTAATATCGGAGTGGTGATTAATATACTTCCATCATTATTAAAAAATAGTGTCATGAGAAAACATAAAAGATTGACGTACCAGAATAAACGGATACCTGAACCTTTTGCTTTTTCCGCAAGCTTTTCTGCTACCCAGTTAAAGAACCCAAAGCTTTCTAAGACGATTGCCATTACAATCGTTGCCATAATTGTAATCGCAGCTCCGCTGATCGTTTCCGCAATTATACCAAGGTCTGAAAAGGTAACACTTCCACTCAGTAAGACAATGGCTGCGCCAATCGTTGCAGGAATTGCTTCATTAATACCCCTGGGTCTCCAAAGAATAAATCCTAAGGTAAGCAAGAAAGAGACTATTGTTAACCAAACCATTATTCATTTTTCTCCTTTCGGAAGCTAGTGATTCATGAAGTATCATGATACGACCGTACCTCCTCCTTTTTCATCCGCATTTATCCCTCCCTTCCATCTATACCTATTGTGTTTTTGTACTGTATGTATATGTATCACAACTAAGACAGGCTATAGGTTTGTACCTGTTTTTCCGTAATTCCGCTGAAGTCTAAAAAATAGATAAATAGAAAAATATCAAAAAATTTAAATTCTAAACACAAAAAAGAGACCTTAAAAGTCTCTTTATTACTTGGTTATGGAAAAAATTGATCAATTGAATTCTGACCTTAACATAATCTGGTTTTATTAAAATATTATGGTTAATAAAGTATTTCAAAACAAAGGAGGTTACAACTGCTTAAAATTATCTATAAGATACTACAAAATATTATTAAAATCTACCAAAGATTAAGCGACTAATTTCTTGATTTCCTTCCAGTAAAACCCTATAATAATCATAGAACGTTTGTTCTTAAGAGGGGTGAATGGAATGAAGGTAACGAAAATTTGCCTTATTGATGAGGGGAATGCCGTAGAGCTCGAAAAACTAAATCGATTAATGGCTGTTTTTTGTGCTGCATGGCGGCATTCCTATAATCGACTAGTAGAGGGTGAACAGTCAAGTAGATTAATTAAATCGGTAAGTGCCCTCTTTCATTTGAACAAAAGATATGCTGAAGATGCCGTGATGCAAGCCCAAGCAATCATATCAAGTCAAAAAGAACTTTTACCTTTAAGAATCGAAGGCGTACAAGGAAAAATTAAAAAAACTAGCAGGAAAATAGAAGATTATCAGACAGGTAAGAAAAGACCGAAAAAAGTCCCACTTGAGATCTGTTTAAAAGGGTTGAGTGCCCGCTTAGAAAAGCTTCAATTAAAGGAATCTATTTTATTAAAACACCAGAATGATCAGACGATTCCGACCGTCATCTTTGGTGGAAAAAGGAATTTTTATGAGCGATTGAAAGGCAACATTTCGAGCGATGAATGGAGGGATTTACGTTCGAATACTCTTTATTCTCGTGGTGACAAGTCTAAAAAGGGGAATTTGAATACCCGAATCGTATTCGATGACGAGGAGCAGCAATTTTATCTGGAAGTGGCAAATCCACTGCAAGTTGAGGGGCGAAAAAAAAGTCCAAGACTACGATTCAAACTTCACGTTCCGGACAAACTTTTCAATGAAATTGTCGAGATTGTGTTCCCTAATGAAGTTGGTGTTACCTCAAAGAAAAAACGTCTCGAGGAATATATCCCCTATTCCATTGAATTAAAACGAAAAATGAATAAGGTCTATGTCCATTTCACTTACGATGAGGTTGTCCATGGTTCAATACGGAATGGGAATGAAATGATTCTGTCGGATCTAGTGACGGGGATTGATGTGAACATTGATCGAATAGCGGTGTCCATTTTAACAAAACAGGGAAATTTATTAGAATCCAAAACCTTTTATTGTCATGAAATGGAATATGTAAAAAGCAATCGCCGATCCAATATTTCAGGAGAAGTCGCAAAAGACATCATTCAGTATCTTTTGACTTGGAACGTGGGAGCTATGTTCCTAGAAGATATCACATTAATACAAGATCATGACACAAATAAACGATTCAATCGCCTTGTCCATTCGTTTGCAAAAACAAAGATACAAAAAGCCATCATCTCAAGAGGAATTAAATTCGGGTTTAAAATAAAAAAGGTTAACCCGGCTTACACATCTGTCATTGGACGGTTTAAATATAGTCAAAAATATGGCTTATCCGTTCATGAAGCGGCTGCTTTTGTCATTGGGGGAAGAGGTCTTGGTTTTGATGAAAAAATACCGCAAGAAATCCTAACCCAGGTACGTACGCTAGTAAAGCCAAAACTGATTTCCATTCTTGGGTCAATGGAAGAATCCGAGAAAAAGTCAAAAAGCGGCAAGCAAAGGCGGAAGTATATGGGGATGTTGTTAAGAAATATAGAAACATTCAAAGAAAACCATAGTTGGCAGCTATGGAACGTGATCCATAAAACATTAATAATAAAGAACCAAGAATTACAATTCAAGGAGGTGTAGTCCTGGTACTAAAATCCAATCTTTGCGGCAGGCTGACCAATGGAAGGAATGGTCTGTTGCAAATCGCCGGCTCTAACAGAGCACCGCGGGGTGTCTTGAACAGTAGGTTCATGACAAGGATTCAATTCCTTTCCTGATGGAATGACGTGAGAATCGTCACGGTATGTCTCTCTTTTCTTGGTTCGGAGGCGAAGGGTAGATTTTTATAGATTTTAGTAACCAGGTATTAACGTGAGTAAGATTAGTAAGGATGATTTTGTACCAGGGTTTGTACCTAATCATAACCATGGTTCGGTTGATTACACTTCTGTTGAGGCAGGGCATGTTCATCAATGTTTAGATGTAACTTCGCCGCCAATCCAGACTCAGTATCAGAACCATATTCATTATACAGAGGGATATGTTGTTTTCGAAAATGGGCATACCCATCATTATAAGGCCTATTCCGGTCCAGCTATTCCAGTAGGTAATGGCATGCACGTACATCATTATGATTTTTATACAACTGAAAACGATGGACATAAGCACCGAGTAAGAGGTGTCGACCAACCAGCACCAGGGAATAAATAGATATTAATTTAAAAAAGAGACTCTCTGGTCTCTTTTTGTTTGGTGTGATTACCCTATTTTCACACCAACATCAAATACATATGGCTGTTTGGGAGTTCATCCCTATCAATTTAATATAAACTTATGTGAGATTATTTCATTAAACTTGATATTGACATAACTAAAAAATCGTTATAAGATACAATTCGTAACAATTACGATTTGTTTAATCTAATAATCTAATAATCTAATAATATAATAATTTAATAATCTAATATAATACGGAATAATTATTTGTTTTAAATCGTAATTATTCCTAATTAGGGATTTTATGGAGAGGAAGATAGATGATGAAAAGACTATTATGTCCGATAATTATTTTTCTTATGGTAGTAAGTGGCTGTTCCAATGCTGTACAGACGAAGGGTGAAAAGGCTAATGAAGGAACAAAAAAACTACAAATTGTTACCACGTTTTATCCAATGTATTATTTTACCCAAAAAGTAGCTGGCAATTCAGCTAATGTAGAGTTACTTATACCGAATGGTGCAGAACCACATGATTGGGAGCCAACTGCAAAGGATATGGCTAAGATTCAAGACGCAGACATGTTTATCTACAATAGCCGATACTTTGAAAGCTGGACTGAAAAAGTATTAAAAAGTATTAATGATTCAGATTTAACTGTTGTAGAAGCTTCAAAGGGGATTGAATTGATGAATGCATTAGAATCAGAGGAAGAACATCATTCTGATCATGCATCTTCAAAAGACCCACATGTCTGGCTTTCTCCCGTGTTAGCCCAGCAGGAGGTCAACACAATTGCTAATTCTATCGAAAAGCTAGATCCAAACCATAAAAATGAGTATGAAAAAAACGCAGAGGATTTTAAGACCCAACTTGCTGATTTAGATCACCTATACAAAGAAACATTTAATAAGGCTGAGAAAAAAGAATTTGTGACACAACATGCCGCATTTGGATATTTAGCAAAACAGTACGGGTTAACACAAATTCCGATAGCTGGATTATCCCCAGATGTGGAACCAACCCTAGGTAAATTGAAAGAACTAACGGAATTAACGAAGAAGAAACATGTAAAGGTTATTTATTTTGAGGGACTTACTTCATCTAAAGTTGCTCAAACGTTAGCAAATGAAATAGGTGCTAAAACTGTAGTTTTAAATCCATTAGAAGGATTAACTAAAGAAGAACAAGAAAAAGGATTAGATTATATTGATGTTATGAAAAAAAATCTTGAGGCATTAAAATTATCTTTTTAGAGTAAGTTGTTTTATTGTAAGAAAGAGCCGCCGATATCTCGGCGGCTCTTGTTAATATCCTCTAAAAACATATTCCTCTTTTGGAGCAGAAGTAGTAGTCCAATCTTCTACCTTTAAGTAAGGAATGTTTGTTTTAAAGGGCTGATAATAGATGGTTGATATTTTTCCTTTTACATTTATCCATTCATCGTTTTTAAATTTCTTACCGGCAGGCATTTCGACCAGCATTCCAAAGACACCTGAATCAGCAATACAATGGATCACACCAAATCGGAACACAAAAATTTGGTTCTTATTTATGGTTTCAGAATCATTGAAAACAAAACCCTTAAACGCTATTTCCTTTCCAAGAAAATCTCCCGGGAAGTTATAAATTGTTTCCATCCCTTTTAAATAATTTTTATCATTCAATATAATCGTTTCTTTGTTTACGTACTTTTTCTTTTCTTTCTTCATTAACACATCATAATCCTCTTTTCCATAATACACACTCGTATCAGGACGCAAAAATTGCTGTTGCATAAAGGAGTCTCCTTTTCCTTCATCGTAAATGGGAAAATGGAAACCTTTTGCTTTTACAATATTTGAATCAAGGGTGGCAATTGGAAAAAATAATCCTGAAATGATGGGAAAAGCGAAAATCGGATAAATTAAAACCTTTTTATACCATTTATCCTCTTTAGCATGATTATGTCCACAATGATCATGGTCACAGCTAGTTTCCTTTGGTTCACCTTTGCTTAGCATAAAGATTTGAACAATCGTTAATACAAGCAAGGCATAACCAGCGGTGGCAGAAAGATAAGAATATTTCATGTTAATATATTTATTAATATCACCTGTAAGATGCATCTGAAAGAGTAAATAAGTAAAACCAATTAATATTAAGCTTCTTATCATAGTTCCAACTCCTTAAAACAACAAAGAGTATACAAAGACAACAGCAAAAACGGAAGAAACAATCATGAAAACAAGCCGCTTTTTAAATGTTGCAAGCATCATCATTAAATTTTTAATATCCACCATTGGCCCAAACACAAGAAACGCTAATAACGAACCGGTTGAAAAGGTTGTCCTAAAAGACGAAGCAATAAAAGCATCAGCTTCGGAGCAAAGAGACAGAATAAAGGAGAGCGTCATCATCACGATAGAGGATGATGCTTGTCCTTGACCAATCGAAACAAGTGTTGATGTCTTAATATATGTTTGAACAGCTGCTGCAATTAATGATCCAATAATTAAATATTTACCCATGGAGAAGAATTCTTCAACCGCATGCTCCAAGGTCTGCCAGATTTTTTTGAAAAATGGGGTGGATTTTCCATCAGAATGGTGAAGATGGAAATGTTCCTTAAAAGGACTCCCCTTAAATCGAAAAGCAATTAAAATACCTACTAGGATAGCGACAACAATGGCTCCAATTGCACGATATAACGGCATCTTCCAATCACTGCCGAAAGCAATAAACGTTGCAAATAAGACAACAGGATTGATGATTGGAGCTGTCAGCATAAAGGCAATTCCCGCTGAGATTGGGACCCCTTTTGAAACAAGCCTGCTAACGATTGGAACAATCCCACACTCACAAGAAGGAAATAGAATACCTAAGAAACTAGCAAAGATAACGGCTAAGATTTTATTTTTAGGCATGATTTTGGCAATCATTTCTTCGGTAACAAATATTTGAATAATCCCTGATATAAGGACACCTAATGTAACGAATGGCAGAGCTTCAATTAAAATCGAAATAAAAATGGTATTCATCTGTAAAAAAGATTGCGGTAAGGATATACCAAACATCATATACCTCCAATTACTCAAGACTCATGGAAAATACTATACTCTCATCCTGCTAATTCGTCCAACGAAAAATCTGGAATATAAATTTATCTTTAAATCAAAAAAGACCGCTGATGTCAACGGCCTTAGGGTTGTTGTTGGTTACTCCAATATTGAAGAGTATCTATTTTGCCTGTCGGTTCACTTTTAACAACATTTCCATCTTTGTCTTTATAAACCTCGTATTCTTCATAAGTTTCAATGATATAACCATCCACTTTTTCGGTATTTATTAGCTTTTCCTCCAAAACAGGTACATCAGGCTCCACATCAACAGGCTGCACCATTACTGGTTGATCGGTCGAATAGGCATAGTTTTTATTAATAAATGAGTAGGGTGAATCAAGATAGGCGGCAAAACCTAAAGTGACCAATAGGCAGCAAATACTAACAAAGGTTTTTAATTTCATAAAATGGGCTCCTTTTTCACTTACATCCTCGTAACCCATTTTATGCATGTCCGATAAACATATTCCTATTGATTAGTTTTGAATAGTTGTTGTTTTTACTTCAGCTAAGTGCGGGCGAAATAGTAGAAATAGAATAAATGCTGCCATTGAAATAATCGCACCTGAAATATAAGGAAGCCCGATCGCAAGTGAAAACAGCCACCCACCAAGTGGCGGACCAATAATTCGGCCAAGCGAGTCAAAGGAAGATAGCATACCTGTTGAACTTCCATAACCTGCGCTTGAGGTTTTCGTAATTAAAGAAGAGACACTTGGACGAATCACCCCATTTCCTAAACCGAAAATTGTTAAAAAAAGGGCTGCGGTTGCAAAGTTATTCACCAATAGAATAAGACCAAATCCAAGTGCTGAAACAATGATACCCGCCTGAATAACGCTTTTTTCTCCGTATTTCTTAGTCATTCTACCAACTAGGCCGCCCTGAACAAGCGCACTGCCAAACCCCATGATCATAAAAATGTAGCCAAGTTGTGTGGCGTCCAATCCAGCTTTTTTTGCGGCAAAGTAGGCAAAGGTTGCTTCCAAACCAGAAAGTGATAAGGAAATTAATAATTGCACCAAATATAATACAGTAACCGCACCACTAAACGCCTTCCCAAAAGAGAGCTTTTCTTTGCTAACTGTTCCTTTATTCTGTTTCGATTCTTTTAGCAAAAGAAAAACAAGGATCAAGGTTATGAACGAGGAACCACATGCAAGAAAAAAGGGCATATTCAAACTGAACCTTGAGAAAATCCCACCGATTGCAGGCCCAAAAACAAAACCTAAGCCCGTTGCTGCACCGATTATTCCCATTCCTTTGCCACGATTTTCTTCCGTGGTGATGTCTGCAACATAAGCCATGGCGGTTGGCATATTAGCGGAGGAAAGAATACCACCAATAATTCTTGCTGCAAATAGCATCCAAAGCTCAGTTGACATGGCTTGAATCAGAAAGGATAGACCTAGGCCAGCAATCCCAATCATCATCACTGGTTTACGCCCAATTCGGTCGGAAACATGACCCCACATCGGTGCGAAAATGAGCTGCATGAGCGAATAAACAGCCATTAACAAACCTAATTCTGTGGGATTCGCCCCAATTTCTTCTGCATAAAAAGGTAAAACCGGGATGATAATTCCGAATCCAACCATCACCAAAAACATAACTACAAATAAAATCGGTAAAGCGGACTTTGATTGCAAAGAATTTTCACTCCTAGGTGACTTTTAAAGTCATTGATTAAACTTACTTCCTACTAATAAGATAAAGGAAACTGACGTCTGAAAACAAGCCTATTCCATCAATTATTTCCTTCGGTGGAAATAGTATGCAAAAACCAAGCTAACCTAGGTTGTATCACTTACTTAGAAACGTGATAGCGAGTAGCTAGCACATGCTAGTAATAGCTGAATAGGATACTCTTGATAACAATCATAGTTCGGAAGTTAAAAAAAGTGTCCGCAATAAGAGCCATTGCGGACAAAAGTGATCATGAAGCTTTATGAAAGACAGTTCTTCTGAATCTAGACCAAGTTTTGTCTTTCATTAGCATAATAAACTATTTAACAGCCTTTCTCGTACTTTCTGAAGCAAAGTCAGCAAGGACGACGAGAATCATATAACAATGAAGTAACAGTGTGATTTCGGTATATTGAAAATAGCTCATCGCCAGTTTAAACTCCATCCCAAGGCCGCCTGCACCGACAAACCCAACAACAATCGTTGTCCGCATAATGACTTCCCAACGATATAAGATATAGGTAAGAAATCTAGGTAACACAGAGGGCAGAATCCCATAGAAGAAGATCTGGAATTTGGATGCACCTGCTGTAGCTAAATTACGGATCGGACGAGGGTCCATGTCCTCAATCACCTCTGCCCAAAGCTTGCCAAGAATCCCAAAGTTATGGAGTGCAAGCGCGATTGCCCCAGGCAGCAAACCTGGTTTAAAAATAAAAATGATCATCATCGCCCAAACTAGCTCAGGAACGGAACGAGAGAAGATATAAGTGATGCGGACGATTCCGTAAAGAATCCAGTTATACCATCGCTTTGAAGAAGTTAAGCTTCCATCGGCAATATTTCTAGCTGCCGGAATAACAGTTAGGAAGGCGGTGACCGTCGAAAATCCAATCGCCATAATACTCATTTCCAGCGTTTCTAGTGTGAGCTTCAGTGCGGCTGCCCAACTTCCACTATTAAGGAAGGCAGGATGCTTATCGTTTATGCCAATTAAGCTGCCAAAAAACTTTTTTGCATATTCGATATTCTTATCCGATAACAATTCAAACAATTGAGCATTCTCACCAACGGTTATAAATGCCCAGGACCCAATGATTAGTAGCATTGCGAATAGGGAAGACCTCCATCCGGAACTGAATCCATTCCGGCGCTTTCGCTCCGTCAATCCTTTTCTTACATAATTGCTCCAAATATCCACAAGCAAGACAAGAGCAATCAGAAAAAACACATAGGCCCAGACTTGATCGTATTTCAAATCTGCGAGAGATAATTGAATTTGATACCCTAAACCTCCAAGTCCGATAAAGCTCATAATGGCTGAAGAGCGAATCGCACATTCGAAACGGTACATCGTGTAGCTGATCATATCCGCCCAAATCAGGGGAAGATAACCGTAAAAAAGAATTTGAAGGCGCGAGGCACCTGCAGCTCTTAATGCAGTGATCGGTTCTTCGCGTACATCATTTAACATATCAGCAAAAATACGACCAAGAATCCCTCCATACGGAATCGCAAGCGCAAATATCGCTGCATAGGGGGAGAGGCCAACTGCAGCAACGAAAAGCCATGCCCAAATTAACTCATGGATCGAACGAGTAAACCCTAAAATACCTCGAAAGAATATTTTTGAAGTAAGTCGGGAAATCCTCTTCGAAGTTAATGTGCCTGATGCAAGAGTTCCAACAACCAACGCATAAATAAGGGCGAGGAACATCCCGGCAACCGCATAAGCAAGCGTAATCCACGCAGATTCGAACCCTTTAATTAATACTTCTGCAGACAAATCAGGCTGAATTAGCCCTTTCAATATTTGCAGCATCGTTGGAATTCCGCCCGCATGGAAAAGGTCTGAATTCCATTGAATCGAGAACAAGCTCCATACGAAAACAGCAATTAATAGCAAGGAAAGAATTAGGCGATTATACCGAACCAATACAGATTTTTCTTTCAACATTTTAACCTTGCTCCTTTAAGCGATAAAGTTCGGCTAACCTGTCATCTGTCACTTTTTCGGTTGGCAAATCAAAAAGGATTTCTCCATTTTTAAGAGCGATGATTCTTGTAAAATATTTACGAGCATATTCAACCGAATGCAAGCTGGCAATCAATGTTTGGTTTTCTTCAGAAATGATCTTTATCAGCATGGCTAATACATCCTCAGCTCTCGCAGGATCTAGTGAGGCAACTGGTTCGTCTGCCAAAATTACTTCCGGTTTTTGGACCATTAATCTCGCCATCGCAACACGCTGCTGTTCGCCTCCAGATAAAGTGGAGGTTATTTCGTACAACTTATCCGTAAGACCCACTCTACTTAGTGCATTTAGGGCTAACTCTTTTTCTTGAGGAACAAGCAGCGAGAAGAGAGATTTTAAAAGGCCCCAGTCCGCTAATCGACCGGCTAGGACATTATGGATAACCGCAATTGAACCAATCAAATCAAATTGCTGACGAATGACACCTACCTTTTTGGCAAATAGTTTCCCTTTTTTATAGGTTGCTATCGGTTTGCTATCAATTAATAGCTCGCCACTATGGATTGGGACCAATCCAGCAATTGAGTTTAATAACGTTGTTTTCCCGGCACCACTAGGTCCAATTAACGCAACCATCTCACCCTGCTTTATAGAAAAAGAAAGGGAAGATAAGGCTATCTTCCGCTCAAAGTGTTTCGATATATTTTTTGCATCAATCATTGTTTTTGAAGTCATGTCTACGACACCTACTACTTAATAATCTGTAATTCCTTTGCTACTTGTTCAATCTTTTTATAATTGTCATTCTTCGTTTCAACAAAACGATCCGTTTGGAATAGGTTCGCAATTTCTTTTTGCTCGCCAGTAATCGATAGGAGGGCGTCTTTTACCTTTTGCTTTGTTCCTTTACCAAAGACGTCTTCAACATTGCTGTTGATTGTCCAGTTATAGTCATAATAAGCAGGAGTTGTATAGAAAACTTTTACTTTTTTCGTATCCACTTTTCCTTCTTTTACAGCAGCTTCCCAGACGGCTTCATTCAATGCACCAGCTTTAAAGGCACCAGATTCAATTAATTTGTAAGTCGTATCATGTGAGCCTGAGAAATTAGGTTTGCCATCGAAGTCTTTATTGGCATCAATACCAGCCTCAGATAAATAATAACGCGGCATTAAATGGCCGGATGTAGAACTTTCACTGCCAAAAGTAAATGATTTGCCTTTTAAATCCGCAAGCTTGGTAATGTTTTCTGATGATTGGGTGATAAACACTGAATGAAACTCAGCGTCACGAGGACGTTGTACAATGGACTCAGCTTCAGGGACAAGGTTTCTAGCTTGTACACTTGTTAAGCCGCCAAACCAGGCCATATGAATTTCACCACGTTGAAAACCAGTGACTAGTGCAGCATAATCAACAGATGGTACAAATTCAACCTTCATACCTGTCTTTTCGCTAAGGTATTTAGCAACAGCAGTCATACCTTTATCTAAATCAGCGGCATTTTGGTCAGGAATTGCCCCAATTTTAAACACTTCTTTTGTTGTCGTTTCTTTCTTACTTTCACTCGTATCTTTATCATTTTGTCCGCATGCGGCTAATGAAAATACAAGAATAGCAAGTATGATGACAGAAATCCATTTTTTCATTAATAATTACCCCTTGATAGAATATTTTTAGTAACTTAGAATTGCTTAACCTTAAATATTATAAGTGAAGTATACGTAAAAATAAATTCAAATTATCTATTAAATAAATGAAAATTAATCGATAAATTAGATGGTAATAATTTTAGGTAATGAAAATAAAAAAAATCCCTTTCATCTGTGCATGGGATTAAACGATTTTTTTACCCTTGTATAATTAACCAATCAATTTGGGCAATTTATATAAAAAAAGGAAAAAGATATGATTGGATTACTAATTGCCATTATTGCATTTAATTATCTTGCATTTAAGAAAAATAAGATTTTAACTGTTAATCTAATTGTCCATATTTGGACTTTCACAATCGCTTTCCAAGCCTTGTTTGATGTCTATGTTGAATTCAAATATCATGGATATTGGTATTTTGACAAAGAGATTGATTGGGCTGGATTATTGCCGCATGTGTTTTTAGTTCCAGCTGCTAATATGATCTTTTTAAATTGGTTTCCACATAAATCAAAGGTCATTAAACAAATTGGGTTTATGATTCTTTTTACCATTGCTTTATTAATTTACGAAGCCGTCACCTTGCTGCCACCTCCGTGGGGTTTCTTTCATTATGGCTGGTGGAATCTTTGGCATGCTGTTATACTTGATCCGGTTTTGCTCCTTATCCTATTAGGATTTTATAAGTGGATTTGCAAGCTGGAAAAGGATTCCTGTAAATCTCCAAAAACACAGGAATAATTATTACTTAAAATGCTTAATCAAGCTTGCAACCTTGTCCATATAATATTAAAAAAGTATAGAAGGTGTGGATCGGTTGGCAAACAATCAAAAGGGAATTACGATTGGAACTATTTCTGGCGGGATTGTAAACTTTGGCGGAGCGGTTTGGATTGCTCCGATATCAGTAACAACGACAACCTCAGGGTCCGGAAATGATAATTCAGGTACAGAAGTAAGATCGAGTTCCAGGAACAGTGCTTTATTACAAAGAAACATAACTGAAATTATCGAATTAATTCAGGCGGTGAATAAGAAAAAATAAAGACGATACCATGAAAAAGTATCGTCCTTTGACCTTATTCTTTTTTTTACTTGTTAAGAGGCAATTTGATTATTTACTTGCTTTATCCGCTTGGTTGACTTTGTAAGATTGAAAACAATGTTTAAAAATATGGCAGTAAGGCTCCCTGTAACAATGCCGCTGCTAGTAAGGATTTTAACACCTTCAGGCAGGTGAGCAAACATATCAGGTACAGCCGTTACACCCATTCCCATTCCAACAGAACAAGCAATGATTAGAAGATTTTCTTGGGATGCAAAATCGACGTTACCCAGCATTTTAATTCCATAGGCAATGACCATACCGAACATCGCTACCATAGCGCCACCAAGGACAGGGGTTGGAATAACGGTAGTAAATGCACCGATTTTTGGAATAAAACCAAGAAATATTAGCATTCCGCCCATCGTATAAATAACGTTTTTGCTTTTTACACCTGAAAGTTGGACAAGTCCGACGTTTTGAGAGAAGGTTGTGTATGGGAAAGCATTAAACAAAGCACCAATCATACTTGCAAGACCTTCTGCACGATATCCTCTTGCTAAATCATTTTCAGATAATTTTTTACCAGTGATATCGCTTAGAGCGAAATAAACTCCTGTCGATTCTACCAAACTAACAATTGCTACTAGAGTCATTGTTAGAATAGGGGTCCATTCAAAGGTAGGTGTACCGAAATAAAATGGTTTTACCATATGGAACCAAGATGCATCCGCAACTGCTGAGAAATTTACTTTACCCATCAGGGAAGCAGCCACAGTACCGCCAATTAATCCAAGTAAAATGGAGATGGAGCGAATAAAACCTTTCGTAAAACGATAGAGCAAGATAATGAAAAGCAGGGTTCCGAAAGCTAAGCTAATATTCGATAGACTTCCATAATCAGGGCTGCCTAGACCACCCGCGATGTTATTCATTGCGACAGGAATGAGTGTAATCCCAATAATCGTAACAACAGAGCCAGTAACAACTGGAGGGAAGAACTTAATTAACTTGCCAAAGAATTGAGAAATAACGATGACGACCAGACCGGAAATAAGGATTGAACCATAAATGGCGGAAAGACCAAACTGTCCACCAATGGCAATCATCGGTCCCACTGCAGTAAAAGTACAGCCAAGAACAATTGGTAAGCCAATACCGAAAAAGCGATTCTGCCAAACTTGTAAAATGGTTGCAATTCCGCACATTAAAATGTCGATAGAAACCAAGTAAGTTAATTGTTCGCCTGAAAATTTAAGTGCTCCGCCGACGATTAATGGGACGATGACTGCTCCTGCATACATAGCTAATACATGCTGAATGCCTAATGAGGCAATTTTAAAAGGGTGTTGTTTCATTAGATTAATTCCTCCGCCATTTAATTGATATATGTCACTTCGCCATTTGATAGCGAGGCAATCCTTGCTAAAGATTCGACTCTCAAACCAAGTTCCATTAATCTTTGTGCACCGGGTTGAAAGGACTTCTCGATAACAATGCCAATTCCGATAACCTTTGCACCACTTTGTTGAACAATGTCTACTAAACCAAGTGCTGCCTCACCGTTAGCAAGAAAGTCATCAATGATTAACACTCGATCCTTTTCATTTACATATTTTTTGGAAATGGAAATTTCATTCGTTTCATTTTTTGTAAATGAATGGACTGTAGCGGAAAGTAACTCATCGACTAGTGTCAAAGATTTTCTTTTCCGGGCAAAAATGACAGGGACATTCATTTGTAATCCAGCCATGACTGAAGGTGCGATACCTGAAGATTCGATCGTAACAATTTTTGTAATTCCTTCAGCTTCAAAAATACGTGCAAACTCTTTTCCAATTTCAAGCATTAATTGGGGATCAATTTGATGGTTCAGAAATGAATCAACCTTTAACACTTGATCAGAAAGAATCTTTCCGTCATTTTTAATTTTCTCTTCAAGTAATCTCATGTGTATTTCTCCTTATAAAAAAATAAAAGCCCAAAGATTGATTGCCTCACATCAAAAAATGAGTGAGGTAATGACCTTTGGGCTTAATGACCAAAAAGAGAAGGAATTAGTACGCTTTAATAGACAGCGTCATTCCCATTACCCACTCATAGTCAGATTGTTAACGGCAATCCGGTAGAAACTTGCGGGCCATATCCCCGCGATTATATGAGTGAACCTTATGAATTTATACATAGTATATGCGCAAAAAAAGATGAAATCAATCATTTTTTATAAAAAAGCGAATAATATCAAAATTTAAAATGAAATCGTTCGTGTATTGTAAGCGTTTGAAATAGCATAAATAAAAGGCTCACCCAAAGATTGAATAGTCATTCATTTTCAGGTACTATAAAAGAGAAAAGTTTATTCGGAAAATTCTAAAATAGAGGGTGAGTAATCGTGAAAAAATCTATACCTGAATCATGGTGGAACCAGCTGAAATTACCAGTTATATCGGCACCGATGTTTTTGGTGTCAGGCACCGACCTCGTTAAAAATTGTTGCTTAAATGGCGTGATTGGTTCGTTTCCCGCTCCAAACGCCAGACCTATTGAAGTGCTTGATCAATGGATGGGACAGTTAAATGAAGAGTTGGAGGAGGCTCGTGCGCTCGATCCTCACCGAAAAATTGCTCCATGGGCGATGAATATGGTTGTACATAGTTCTTACAGCCGCCTCGAAGAAGAACTTTCATTGATCAAAAAGCATATGCCTCAATTGGTAATTACTTCCTTAGGCAGTCCAAAACGAGTCGTGGATATTGTCCATGAATACGGTGGATTGGTATTCTCTGATGTTAGTGATTTAAAATTTGCTAAAAAAGCAGCAGAAGCGGGTGTCGATGGTCTGATATTGGTCGCAAGCGGGGCAGGAGGTCACGCAGGTCAAATCAACAATTTTGCTTTCGTAGATATGGTGCGAAACTTCTGGGATGGAATCATCGTCCTCGCTGGTTCCATTTCAACAGGAAAGGGAATATTAGCTGCACAAGCAGCAGGTGCTGACCTTGCTTATATGGGAACTCGGTTTATTGTAGCGACAGAAAGTATGGCAAGGGATGAGTATCGGGAAATGCTGGTTGAAGCCACACAAGAGGATATTATCTTAACGGATGCTTTCTCGGGGATCCTGTGCAATATGTTAGTACCTAGTATTAAAAAGGCAGGATTGGACCCAGAGAAACTTGTCAAAAAAGATCAGGTTAACTTTGATGGTATGCAAAAGGAAACCAATGCAAAAGCATGGCGGGATATATGGTCCGCAGGTCATGGGGTTGGAGCAATCAATAAAATTGAATCTGTAAGTGAAATAATTGAAAGTTTAGCAGTGGAGTACAAAGAAGCATTACAAAATATCAATCAATATGCAGGAAAATTGAATTCTTTGTCGGTAAAGTAAGAGAGCCATAGGAAATATTATTAAATTAGAGAAGGAACCATTCACTTGAATTGGTTCCTATTTTTAGTGGAAAAGCGGCGATATTTTGAAATTCATCTTCGTTACTTCTTGTGTTTCTCCTTTGAAACCATATTGATTACTTTATAACCAGGTTTCATTTTAATTTTTTTCACTCCATTATTCGTTGTTACAAGGTACATCGTAAATTTTCGAGGGTGATGTTCCATCCTGTCAATTTTTTTAATGGTCTCTTTTCGAAAATATTTGTGTATTTTCTTCGTTTGCTTTTCGGATTTTTCACCGTAAAGAAAATCATAGGCGAGAATTAATAGAAAAATAAATACCGCGCCAATACTCAGTGTGTAAAGTACAGAATACATAAATGACAAGTGTGACACCCTTTCTATCAAGCAATTGAGCAATCTTTCCAAAGAGTAGTTAAGAAACTATTATACCGTAAAACCATGCCAGTTTTAAACTAATCTATCAAAGAGCTTTTGATTAGCAGAACGAAATAACCTTTTTTTGATTTGGGTACTCTAAAAGTATAAAAAAATATTTTTAACTTTTTGTCCACTAGATATGAACAACTTTAAAAAAGTATGATAAAGTATACTTTGGTAATCCTTTGATACCGCTATTAAACAAGGTTATTAATGTCCGCCTGAAACGGACAATCGTTTTTTCGTAAACGACAAAACAGGTTCGAACAAATAGAGGAGGAATGGAATATGTCTAGTACTATTTTGGAACAATTTTTAAATGAAAATCTTGAAGATCTAAAGGGAAAAGGTCTATATAATGTCATCGACCCACTCGAAAGTCCAAATGGCCCCGTAATTACGATAAACGGCAGGGAGCTTGTGAATCTTTCTTCGAACAACTATTTAGGTTTAGCAACAGATGATCGCTTAAGGAAAGCTGCCACTGAGGCGATTGAAAAATTCGGAGTTGGTGCAGGGGCAGTTCGGACGATTAATGGAACACTTAAACTTCATGTGGAACTGGAAGAAAAGTTAGCTGAATTTAAGCATACAGAAGCGGCGATTGCATACCAATCCGGCTTTAATTGTAACATGGCGGCGATTTCTGCTGTCATGGATAAAAATGATGCGATTCTTTCAGATGAATTAAACCACGCTTCCATTATTGACGGCTGCCGTCTATCTAAAGCCAAAATTATCCGTGTTAATCATTCAGATATGGAAGATTTACGAGCAAAGGCAAAAGCAGCAAAAGAATCAGGTCTTTACAATAAGATTATGGTGATTACCGACGGTGTGTTTTCAATGGACGGAGACATTGCCTTACTACCTGAAATTGTCAAGATTGCGGAAGAGTTTGATTTAATAACCTATGTTGACGATGCTCATGGTTCAGGCGTGCTTGGTGATGGAGCCGGGACGGTTAAGCATTTTGGTCTTTCAGATAAAATTGACTTCCAAATTGGTACCTTATCTAAGGCAATCGGTGTGGTTGGCGGTTATGTGGCCGGTAAGAAAAATCTGATTGATTGGTTAAAGGTCCGCAGTCGCCCATTCTTATTTTCGACCTCGTTAACTCCTGCCGATGTGGCAGCGAGTAAGAAATCGATTGAAATCCTAATGGAGAGCACGGAACTGAACAAAAAGCTTTGGGAAAATGGAGATTATCTAAAAAAAGGCTTGAAAGAGTTAGGTTTTAATATTGGTAACAGCGAAACTCCAATCACTCCATGTATCATTGGGGACGAAGCCTTAACCCAACAATTTAGCAAACGTTTAAATGATGAAGGAGTTTATGCCAAGGCCATTGTGTTCCCAACCGTTCCACAAGGAACCGGTCGTGTTCGTAACATGCCAACAGCTGCTCATACAAAAGAAATGCTTGATCAAGCAATTGCTACTTATGAAAAAGTCGGCAAGGAAATGGGCGTTATTTAATCATCACTCCAAATGATTAGAATAACGTAAATATAAAGTAATTCACTATTTTTAACATATGTGTAGAGGACGGATAGACCATGAAGAGGATATTAATTACAGGTGCCTTAGGGCAGATTGGATCAGAATTAACTTTAAAGCTAAGAGACATCTACGGTGCAGATAATGTCATTGCTACTGATATTAAAAAGAATGACAGCGAAGCCGCCCAAAGTGGGCCTTTTGTGACCGTCGATGTTACGGATTTAAACAAAATGGTCGAAGTAGCTAAGAAATACAATGTGGATACCGTTATGCACCTAGCAGCCCTTTTATCGGCAACTGCAGAAGCAAAGCCCTTATTTGCATGGAATTTAAATATGGGCGGGCTGATGAATGGGCTTGAAACAGCAAGAGAGTTAAAGGCACAATTTTTTACACCAAGTTCGATTGGTGCTTTTGGGCCCTCTACTCCAAAGGACAACACCCCCCAAGATGCGATTATGCGCCCAACTACGATGTACGGTGTCAATAAAGTGGCTGGGGAATTATTATCGGATTACTATTTCCAAAAGTTTGGTGTCGATACACGCGGCTTAAGGTTCCCGGGTTTAATCTCATATGTTGCTCTCCCTGGTGGAGGAACCACGGATTATGCGGTTGAAATTTACTATGAAGCGGTTAAAACTGGCAAATATACTTCTTATATTGATAAAGGTACGTATATGGATATGATGTATATGCCAGATGCCCTTAATGCCATTGTTGATTTAATGGAGGCCGATTCATCAAAATTAATCCACCGCAATGCCTTTAACGTTACTGCGATGAGCTTTGAACCGGAAGAGATTGCTGCCTCCATTGCAAAGTATGTCCCTGGATTTGAAATCTCTTATGCTGTTGATCCAGATCGTCAAAAGATTGCGGAAAGTTGGCCAAATTCCATTGACGCTACCGCAGCAAAAGAAGAATGGGGTTTTAAATACGCATTTGATTTGGATAAAATGACGAAAGACATGTTGGAGAAACTCCGTCAGAAGATATAAAATAAATGAATCCTGGGCTAAGTTAGCTCAGGATTTTTTGTAAAAAAACAACGAAGCACTTAAGGCTTCGCTGTTAACGTGTTACATATAGATATTTGTCTTTTTTCTCGGTAACTCGACCAATAATCGCTGCATATCCTAGTCCATTAGAATGCAGTTTATCGACATATTGAGCCGCTTCCTGTTCACTAATTGCAACGAATAAACCTCCGGACGTAATGGCATCACAAAGAACCAACTGCTCTTCCGGAAGGATATCCTCATAAACTACATCTTCAGCTATCCATTTATGATTCGATTTAGAACCTCCGGGAACCACACCATTTTTTGCTAATTCAAGTGCGCCCTCTAAAACTGGCACCTTTGATAGAGAGATTTCAAAACTCACATTACTGCCTTTTGCCATTTCACTGCCATGACCAAGTAATCCAAATCCTGTCACATCAGTAACAGCGTGTGGTTGAAAATCTTTTAGTGCTTCAGCCGCCCCTTTATTTAGCATCGCCATCGTTTCTGTTACAATTTGTTCCTGCAAAGGTGTGACCGCACTTCTTTTGATACCGGTTGTAATGATTCCAACACCGATTGGCTTCGTCAATACGAGGACATCACCTGGTTTGGCACCGACATTTTTCCATATTTTATCAGGATGCACTATACCTGTTACGGAAAGTCCAAATTTAGGCTCCTGATCATCAATCGAATGGCCGCCAACGGTAATCGCGCCAGCTTCTTTAACTTTATCTGCCGCTCCTCGAAGTATATCGGCAAGCATTTCGGCACCCAGTTTTTTAATTGGGAAGCCGACAATGTTCATAACGGTTTTTGGTTCCCCGCCCATCGCGTACACATCACTTAATGCGTTTGCGGCTGTGATTTGGCCAAACATATATGGATCGTCGACGATTGGAGTAAAGTAGTCGACTGTCTGTATTAATGCGATGGAATCGGTAATTTGGTAAACACCGGCATCATCTGATGTATCAAGGCCCACTAATAATTCAGGAACAGGTTCTTGTTTTGGTAATTGACGCAAGACTTGCGCCAGGTCCTCAGGACCAATTTTGCAGCCTCAACCGGCTTTTGTTGACATCGAAGTCAGGCGAATTTTTTCTAGTTCACTCAACATGTCCACCTCCATTTTTATAGTATAACTCTTTCAAATTAAATCCGCACGAATGGATATAAAAAATTGCAGTAAAACAGGGAATAGGTTAAAATATAAACACTATCATGATGTAGGAAACACTTTTTTTGGAGGGTAATTTTTATGAAGAACTATCATGTAATTGTTGAATTTTGTATGCAATGAAATTACGCACCAAAGGCCGCGAGTTTCGCGGAAGAGCTATTTAACCATTTTTTTAGAGATATTCAAAAGTTAGAACTGATTCCAAGTTCTGGCGGTGCATTTGAAGTAACAGTGAATGGTGAGAAGATTTATTCGAAGCTTGATACAGGGATTTTCCCTGATACCGATGAAATGATTGAAATCATATCCAAAAAATAAATAGTAGAACCCTCAAATCCAAACGATTTGAGGGTTTTTTTATAATTTTATTATGTAAACTGTAGCTTAAAAAATTAAGCCACAAGAATACTTAAGGCAGAGTAATGTATCTATTTTTTCCTAAACCTCTATCCCTTTTTGAGATAAATACCTCTAGAATTCCATTGGTAAAGTTGGCGTATACTGCCTGATTAATGACCTGGAATGGAAAATTAATGGAACGGATCCGTTTTTGTTTTCTCACGGAAGGGGGATATTCCATTGCGGTAATGATTAATTTATTTCCTTCAATATATACCTTTATTTCAGAAGCCTCAAATTCACTTAAATTGGCCTCAATAATCCATTCCATTTCTGTTTCATAGAGATCAATCGGAAATTGTGTTTCATCGTAGTAAGATGTAAGTGGATCCAGAAAATAGTTTTCCAGCCACTTCTCCACTAAATCAAAATCAAAAGTTTGATTTTTAATTTGTTTCTTTTTTGACATATCTAATCCCCCTTGCTCGTTTCATTTTATTCACTAGGAGAAAAAACGTGAAACGGATGTGATATAATTGCTATTGTTGAAGCGCCTGTTTGTAAGCTCCAATCATTCATTGGGCACTAAAATTAGGCGAATTACATAGGAAATGAAACAATTGTTAAAGGAGTTTTTATGTTGAAAGAATGGCTACGCTCAATTCCACCAGTCCATGAACTTCAAAATCATCGGAGGTTTTTGACCCTCCTTCAGGATAGTAAGCTAGATCTTGAGCAGCTTACCAAGCAACTTAAAGAAGTCGTTGATAAAATAAGGGAAGCAATCCTTAATGATCAATGGACAGGCACCATTCCAGGAACCAACCATTTTATTGAAGAGTTATTTACTATTCTTGATGCGAAAGTACAGAAACAGTATTCTTATACATTAGAAAAAGTCATTAATGCGACAGGTACTATTTTACACACCAACCTAGGCAGAGCTAGATTAAGTGAAAATGCAATCAACCATGTAATTGATACAGCCAGGAACTATTCAAATCTTGAGTACAAGCTTTCAGAAGGGGAGCGAGGTTCAAGACATAGTCATGTTGAACAATTAATTAAGGATATCACGGGTGCAGAAGCTGCCATGGTGGTTAATAATAATGCTTCTGCTGTATATTTGGTCTTAAGAGCCCTAGCCGTCGACAAAGAAGTGATTGTTTCAAGAGGCCAGCTTGTTGAAATCGGAGGATCTTTTCGAATCTCATCTATAATGGAAGAGAGTGGTGCACAGCTTGTAGAAATTGGCACCACGAATAAAACACATCTTTATGATTATGAAAAAGCCGTTAGCTCAGAAACGGCGATTATCATGAAGGTCCATACTAGCAACTTTAAAGTGATTGGATTTACCAAATCTGTTGAAACTGATGAACTTGTTAATCTTACTAAGCGGTTGGATGGTGTCATCTTTTATGAAGATCTCGGAAGTGGTGCGTTATACAACTTCAAGAAGCACGGAATTGGTGAAGAACCGGTCGTAAAAGAGGTCATGGAAACAGGGGCAGATGTTGTAACTTTTAGTGGTGACAAGCTCCTAGGCGGCCCGCAGGCCGGTATCATTGCCGGCAGAAAAGAAATCATTGATCGTTTAAAAAAACACCAGTTAGCACGGGTGGTGCGGGTTGATAAGATGACATTGGCTGCACTTGAGGGGACGTTAATTGATTATTCCCGCGGAGAAAATGGGTTAGTAAACATTCCGACCGTCCGCGATTTATTAGTTACCTCTGAAGAATTAGACGTACGATCGCAGTCTTTTGTTACAAATTTATTACAGAATACCGGAAAATATGTTACAAAAATTACAAAGGGAACAAGTCAAGTGGGTGGGGGGACTATGCCGGATGTAGAGCTTCCTACTACTGTTGTGACCCTAAAACATCGTGAACTGACAGCAGAACAGCTGGGAAGAAAGCTTCGAACCGAAGTGAAACCGGCAATTGTTGGACGGATTCAAAAGGATGAATTTATCATTGATTTACGTACGGTGACTGCCGAAGAGGAAGAGTACTTACTTCAGGCTCTAATCAAATTTAGCGAATCATAAGAGCGGACAAAATGCCCGGCACTTCAACCAAGTGCAGGGCATTTTTATGGGCAGTTACTTACGCGATTTTACATATCATGGTGTGAATTATGTTTGGCTCTGGTATGATTGCGATTCTTAACTTTATGAGAACCGCTTAATGGTTCAGGCTGCCCTGATTGTTTTGGTGCATTTTTTCGCATGTCTTTGCCATCGTTTTTGTTCATATTTCATCCCTCCTATTATGTTAGGATGCAGTGATAAAGTCCTTTTATACCGTATATTTTTTGTTGTTCTGTGCAATTTAACGGTAAACAAAATGAAGGAGTGAAGGAAGAACAATGGATAAATTCCCATACAATAAAGATAAACAACAAGCGTTTCAAGCAGCTACGCAGGGCTATGAGAATGCACAAGGACTATATGAAACAATTGTAAGTGATAGTGCAGGTTATGGTCATCAACTCAAACATCTCAAAGACGAAGTCAATGAAGCTTATCAGCAGATTCAAAATGCACTAGAAGTGGCCTCGGAGCATCAACGGTCGCAACTTGAGCGTTTTCAACAGGATTTACAAGGCATGGTGACAGAAGTAAACCAGACAGAATAGAAGAAGCAGGCGGGAAGGCCCGCCTGCTTTTTCTATTGATTCTTTTTACGTTTCTTGTTGTTCATTCTTTCTTTGGCGGTTAATGCCGGTTCACTGGCCATTTCCTCATTAAAACCTGCACCTTTTCCTTGCCCTTTGGCTGCATTCATTCCTGGAATTACATGATTAGATTTTCGTTTCACCATTCTAATCACCTCCTACACTTTTACTATTTCCTCCATAGCAAAAAAAATGACAAAGAAAAGGTTTTTTGAGATAATTAACAATGAAAAAGATGGTTTTCCCATTTCTTTAATTACATAAGCACAATTAGCGTTTTTTGAATTTTCAGAACAAAAATGCAGAAAAGGCATAAGTAAAACTTATCAATCACAATAACTTTCTTGTTATTTACTTATGTAATCGCTTGTATTAAGATTAGAATTGTGAGAAAAGTTAAACAGGATGGGAAAATTCAAATTTTTCAACTTTTCGTTAATTTATGACGAATTTAGGGGGTTTTTTTCATGGTAAAAAACGATGTATTTAACGCACGAACTTCCTTTGAAGTGAACGGTAAAAGTTATAACTATTACCGCTTAAGTGCACTTGAAGAGGCGGGAATTGGGAACGTTTCAAACTTGCCTTACTCTGTAAAAGTCCTACTTGAATCTGTACTACGCCAATTAGATGGCCGCGCGATTTCAAAAGAGCATGTTGAAAACTTAGCAAAATGGGGCACAAATGAGCTACAAGAAGTGGACGTACCATTTAAGCCAGCTCGTGTAATCCTTCAAGACTTTACGGGTGTACCAGCTGTTGTTGACCTTGCTTCATTAAGAAAAGCAATGGCAGACCTTGGCGGAGATCCTGACAAAATCAATCCTGAAAAAACAGTGGATCTTGTCATCGACCACTCTGTACAGGTTGATGCCTATGGTGCTGCTGATTCCTTAAAAATTAACATGGATTATGAATTCGAACGTAATGCTGAGCGCTACCAATTCCTAAGCTGGGCGCAAAAATCATTTAATAATTATCGTGCTGTACCGCCTGCTACTGGTATCGTACACCAAGTAAACCTTGAATACTTAGCAGATGTTGTCCACGTTGCTCCAAACGCTGACGGTGAATTAGAAGCATATCCTGATACATTGGTTGGTACAGACTCACATACAACTATGATCAATGGACTTGGTGTTCTTGGCTGGGGTGTGGGTGGAATTGAAGCTGAAGCAGGAATGTTAGGTCAGCCTTCATACTTCCCAGTACCAGAAGTTGTCGGTGTTAAGTTAACAGGTGTGCTTCCAAACGGTGCAACCGCAACTGACCTTGCATTAAAAGTAACTCAAGTTCTTCGCAGCCATGGGGTTGTTGGGAAATTTGTTGAGTTCTTCGGACCAGGGGTTTCTGTACTACCACTTGCAGATCGTGCAACGATTGCAAACATGGCACCTGAATACGGTGCAACTTGTGGTTTCTTCCCAATTGATGATGAATCACTTGCTTACATGCGCTTAACAGGCCGTGAGGAAGAGCATATCAATGTAGTTGAACAGTACTGCAAAGCAAACGGATTATTCTTCGACCCAGCTATCGAGCCAGTTTATACTGATGTAGTTGAAATCGATCTTTCAGTTATTGAAGCGAATCTATCAGGTCCTAAGCGTCCTCAAGATTTAATTCCACTTTCAAAAATGAAAGAAGAATTCGTGAAAGCTGTTTCGGCTCCCCAAGGAAACCAAGGCTTCGGCTTACAAGCAGATGAACTTGATAAGTCAGCTGAAGTGAAATTCAACAACGGTGACGAAACAACAATCAAAACAGGTGCAGTTGCGATTGCTTCGATTACAAGCTGTACAAATACATCTAACCCTTACGTACTAGTAGGTGCCGGGCTTGTTGCAAAGAGAGCCGTTGAATTAGGAATGGAAGTTCCAAAATTCGTGAAAACTTCTTTAGCACCGGGATCTAAAGTTGTAACCGGATATCTTCGAGATTCAGGGTTACTTCCTTACCTTGAGCAAATCGGCTTCAACCTTGTTGGTTACGGCTGTACAACATGTATCGGTAACTCCGGCCCATTAAAAGAAGAAATTGAAAAAACAATCGCTGAAAACGACCTTTTAGTTACATCTGTCCTTTCAGGTAACCGTAACTTTGAAGGACGTATTCACCCGCTTGTAAAAGCAAACTACCTTGCGTCACCACCATTAGTTGTCGCTTACGCGCTTGCTGGTACTGTAAACATTGACTTTGCTAAAGAAGCAATTGGTAAAGATAAAGATGGAAAGGATGTTTTCTTCCAAGATATCTGGCCTTCAACTGCTGAAATTAACGATGTCGTAAAACGCACGGTTACACCTGAACTTTTCCGCAGCGAATATGCGAACGTTTTCGGTGACAACGAGCGTTGGAACGAAATTAAAACAAGTAATGAGCCTTTATATACTTTTGATGAAGATTCAACTTATATCGCAAACCCGCCTTTCTTTGAAGGCTTATCACCAGAACCAGGTACAGTTGAACCATTAGCAGGACTTCGTGTAGTTGGTAAATTCGGTGATTCTGTAACAACTGACCATATTTCACCTGCAGGAGCAATTGGAAAAAATACTCCAGCTGGTAAATATCTGCTAGAAAAAGGTGTGGCAATCCGCGACTTTAACTCTTACGGATCTCGTCGTGGTAACCATGAAGTAATGATGCGTGGAACATTTGCCAACATTCGTATTCGTAACCAAATCGCACCAGGTACAGAAGGCGGAGTAACGACTTACTGGCCAACTGGCGAAGTTACATCCATTTACGATGCTTGCATGAAATATAAAGAAAACGGCACTGGCTTAATTGTCCTTGCTGGTAAAGATTACGGAATGGGTTCTTCACGTGACTGGGCTGCGAAAGGAACAAACCTGTTAGGCATTAAAACAGTTCTTGCTGAAAGCTTTGAACGTATTCACCGTTCAAACCTTGTGTTAATGGGTGTGCTGCCACTTCAATTTAAAGAGGGCGAAAGTGCTGAAACACTTGGTTTAACCGGAAAAGAAACCATCGATGTTCAAGTGGATGAGAACGTTAAACCACGTGACCTTCTAAAAGTAACGGCAACAGACGAAGCGGGCAACAAGAAGGAATTTGAAGTTCTTGTTCGTTTTGACTCTGAAGTTGAAATTGATTACTACCGTCACGGCGGAATTCTTCCAATGGTTCTTCGTGAAAAATTAAAAGCTTAATAGTGAAAAACACCATGCCAATTGGCATGGTGTTTTTTAGCGGAGGAATATTTGACAAATCAAATGATTCTCTCATAAAATAATACTATTAAACGAAAAGGAATGGTAAAGAGGCATGAAGTTTTAATCTTATTTTTTCAGACATGATTCGAATAACGAAAAATGTTGAACCTGAAGAATAGGATTAATCTGTCCTTTTTATGTCCTAATCGTATAAATGCGAACACAAATAAACCTTTACAGGTCTTTTTGTTGTACCTCTAAACGATGACATAAATCTCTCTTCAGGTTCAGATGAAGGGAGTTTTTTTATGCATACAAATCAAAGGACAATCATAAAAGTAATCGGCTTAGAAAAAAGTTTTCATTTAAGGAAGGTATTAGACAATATCCAATTTGAGATAAAGAATGGGGAACGAATAGGCCTTGTCGGATACAATGGCACTGGAAAGACAACACTGGCCAATATCCTGTTTGGAAAAATCACTCCCGATAAAGGTGTTATTGAAAAATCAAGCGACTTAACGATTGGTTACTTATCACAATCGATTGATTATGAGATCAATGATTTTCAACAGTCATTAACAGGAAGTACATCGAAAGGTATATTCCAGCATGCCAGTGAGTTAGGTCTTCATAAGGTCTCTGACTGGGAGGAAGATCGTCTCAATCATTTAAGTGGAGGAGAAAAGTTAAAACTCGCATTATCAATGGTTTGGGCAACAAAACCTGACTTATTAATTTTAGATGAACCGACCAATCATTTAGATTATAAAGGAATTGAGTGGCTGGTAACCGAACTAGAAAAATTCCCAGGTCCTGTCTTAATTATCTCACATGACCGGCATTTTTTAGATAAATCCGTTAAACGTGTGTTCGAATTAGAACATGGGAAGCTCCACTTTTTCAATGGAAACTATAGTGACTATCGTAAAGAAAAACAGCATCGGATGGAAAATCAGCAGCATCAATATAGTGTCCAGCAGCGCCAAATGGAGATGGTTGAGTTACAGATGGAGCAATTAAAGTCTTGGTCAGAAAAGGGACATCGGAATTCCACAAAACAAGGCCGGGATTTTGGTCCAAAAGAATATCACCGTGCCAAGGCAAAAAAGCGAGACAATCAAGTGAAATCAAAAATGAAACGGCTCCAAAATGAGCTTGAAAAAAATAAGCTTGAAAAACCGGCAGAAGAAGTCCAAATAAGGTTTCAGTTTGACACGCAAGGGAAGAGAGGTAAACGGATAATTGAAGCCAAGCACCTAAAGAAATCTTATAAGGATAGGACCCTTTTTTATAACGCTAACTTTTATATTAATCACGGAGAGCGAGTGGGTCTCATAGGGGAAAACGGCTGTGGGAAAACGACTTTAATCCAAATGATTTTAGAACAAGAATCCTATACTGAGGGCGACTTATGGAAGAGCGACTCGATAAAAATTGCCTATTTAAGTCAGGATGTAGATGATTTACCGTCAGATAAAACCTCCATTGAGGCACTAGGGTACACAGATCAAAAGAGTGTTCTTAAAGCGAGAACCCTTTTAGCCAACTTAGGCTTAAAGGAAGCATTAATCACTAAACCAATCGGAACGTTAAGTTTGGGAGAACGCACAAGAGTAAAGCTGGTTGACATGTTAATGAAAGAATATGATGTTCTTATCCTAGACGAACCTACCAACCATTTGGATTTGCCAAGCAGGGAGCAGCTTGAAAATACGCTTTCGGAGTTTAGCGGTACGATTATTACGGTTTCCCATGACTATTATTTTCTTAATAAACTTTGTGAACGGCTATTGGTATTTGAAAACCAGCAAATTCAACGATTTGAAATGAAACCCGAGGAGTATTTTAATAAAGATGAAAAGAAAGAAGTGAACGATGAAGAAGCATTACTGTTAATTGAAAACAAAATGGCCATGATATTGGGGGAACTATCAATAATTGATCAAAAAGATCCAAAATATCGTGTTTTAGACCAAGAATTTAAAGAACTCCTTAAGCAAAAAAGAGAGCTTATTGGATAAATTCACAAGAGAGCGGTTTATCTGCTCTCTTGCTTTGTTTTTTAATTACTTTTTACCTAATAAGGTTAGCAGCTCCTTTTCTCTTTCTGTCCTCATCCCGGATTTCCAATCGTAATCAGTCAGGTGGCGTGTCTGTTCCCATTCATGGATATCAGTTAGGCTTTCCTTTAGCGGTCTAAATGACAATCCACTATTGATTGCTTTATCAATATTGATTGAGAAAGCCCCTTTCCAAGGTTCTTTCGTTTCTTGGGATAGGGGATAATTCTCTGGAACCCAGAGAGGCATTTCCGTCCACGGTGCCACTTGTTTATCTAATAGGAATTTCTCATCTGCCCAAACCACTTCTGCATTGGATCCAGTCACATCGATACATGAATCAACAAACTCTTTTATCGTAAGCGGGTAATTAGGACCTGTAGCATTGAAGGTTCCTATGGAATCCTTTTCTTGCATATCAAGAATCCAATTCGCAAGGTCTTTATTGTCAATAATCTGGACACGACGATTTGGGTTTCCTGGGGCTAACACCTTACCGCCTTTTGCGATTCTATGGATCCAATAGGGAACACGATCGGTATAATCATTCGGGCCGATTAACTGACCTGCACGCACGTTTAACACTCGTCCAGGCATATTTTTTTCTGCAATCTGCTCACATAGCGCTTTAAAATGTCCGTAATATTCATATACAGGGCCGTCCGAATCCATTGAGAGTTTATTGGCTTCCTCGATTGACATGTCTAAGACAGGGTAGCTTTCATCCAAATTTTCTTGAACCCAGTCTTGGTACACAGAAATACTTGAGATAAATGTATAATGTTTTACTTGATCCTTCAATAAGTTGGTTGTATTCTGGACCGTGTAGGGAATAAATCCACTCGTATCCAAAACCGCATCCCAGTCACGGTTTTGAAGCGCTTTCAAATTACCAAACCGATTTCCAGTGAGGATTTCAACGTCCTTTATTCCCGGATTTTGAATTCCCCGATTAAAAATAGTCACTTCATGATTTCGTTTCAAAGCCTCTTCCACAAATGTTCTCCCTAAAAAGCGGCTTCCACCTAAAACAAGAATCTTCAAAAGAATCCCCCTCCAGTCTTGTTTTTATTTTAACAAATTTTCTAACAATTGGGTTAAAACATCATTAAAAATAATAATTCTTTAAATTGTCACAGTTTCGGCATATCCAAGTTTTGTTTCACCTAGGATTATAGTGTAAAATCGATGTAGCAAAGTATGAGTAAAGGAGGATTCGGGGATGATTAAAAAAGTCATTGCTGCAGTAGTATTAGTTACCTTACTTACAGTGGCGATTGTTCAGGCAATGGATAAAAAAACAGAAACTCCCGAAACTACAAGTCAAACAAGAGCTAGTCAAGATGGTCTCGCTATTGGAGCAAAGGCACCTGATTTTGAACTCAAAACATTAACAGGCGAGAAAATAAAGCTTTCTAATTTAAAAGGAAAAAAAGTAATGCTTAACTTTTGGGCAACTTGGTGCCCGCCTTGTAAAGCAGAAATGCCTGCTATGGAGCAATTTTCCAAACAAATGGATAAGGATATCGTTATTTTGGCGGTGAACATTGATCCACAATTAGATGTCCAAGGGTTTGTTGATGAAAATAAAATCACTTTTCCAATCCCTCTAGATGTCGATGATAAAGTGAATGAAACCTATCAAGTACTTTCCATTCCGACCACCTATTTTATTGATAGTAAAGGGATTATCCAGAATAAATATATCGGTGGAATGAAACTTGAAGATATGAAGGATTACACAAAAAAGCTTAAGTAACCTAAGACATTGGATTACTCCAGTGTCTTTTTCTATGGAAAAGGGGCGGGGCGCCGCATTAGTGAGTCAAATTAACAAGTCCTAGTAAGAATAAAAATTTTCCAGGGATAAATGAAGTGTAGCTTTGCTCTGCTCACACCGATTTTAATGAATGCGCTTTTCTTTAAAATTTTCAAAAAGTTGTAATAATTGCAACCGTTTCCGGGCATAATAACTGTTAGAATAGTAAATAAGGACGGTGATACCATTGAGAAAACCTAGAAAACGCTCGTTTGCAGAGCTTGTATCTGAAAATAAATCACAACTTTTAAAAGATCGTGCTGCAATTGAAAAAATTGAACAGCGCTTAGAAGAAAAACGTCTTGGCAAAGCTGAGTAACTAAAAAAGTTTACCAATTATGTTTTCCTTCCAAATGGACAAAATGTACATAAGGAGGGATCAGACATGGGTAATCCGAAAAAAGATAGCAAACATTTTGTACCTAGCCATACTGGCACACAACCAAGAGGATTTAATGGGAATAAGGGTAAAAAAATGAATGATACATCAGGCCAGCATGCTCAAGTAATTCAAACAAAAGGTGAATAGGTATAGATTATAAGACTCAATAGGCAGAAGCCTGTGGGTCTTTTTTGTTTCAATAAAAATTTTCTTTGTTTATTTTTTCTACTCCGTAACAAACTATATCTGTACCAAAAAGACCAAGGAGGAATTACAATGCCCTATAACAACAAACCGAATCCGGATGATCGTAGTGATAATGTTGAGAAACTCCAAGCGATGATTCAAAATACCGAAAATAATATTGAAGCAGCTGAGGAATCTTTGGCATTAACGGATAGTGATACCCAGCGCTCACAAATTGAAGCAAAGAATGAACGTCGTCGTGAAAGCATCGACTCCTTCCGTTCAGAAATTAAGGATGAGTCAGACAACCAACAAAGCTAAAAAAGTGGAAGACCTGTTCATTGTGGACAGGTCTTTTGTTTAGGTATGGAGTCACTGTTATGGTAAGATAGAAAGGAAATTTTGAAGAAGAAGTGATAACCATGAGACAACTTGTAAATAATCAGCTCACTATAAATGAAGAAAAATTAAAGCTATGGGAAAGTGAATTCAATGACAACGGATATATTTCAGATGAGAATGAATTGATTTCCACGTTAACGACGGAAACCAACCCGGTTACTTTATCAAAACTGTTGTCACTAGCCGCTTTATCGCGAATCCAACGTAATAAACAGGATAAAATGGCACTAGTATGGCTTGAAAGAGCGCTTAATCTCTACCCCGATAATCAATTAGCAAAGGAATATATGCTCCAATCTGATTGGAAGAAGTTTGAAGATTCACTTTCACCGCTTACCTTTCCTGCCATTAGGGAAACGGATAATCGGACCGCTAAGAAGAAAACGGCGGAACAATACATAGAAGTGTGTCAAAGCTTTTTAGTCCAAGCTGATGAGATTCAAAATAAGTTAGAAGCTAAAAGAGATTTGTCTTCGAAAATAATAAATCAGGCTTTATATCTAAAATACAATCTTCTCTCTGAACTATTGGCATCGGGGATAGAAGAAACCGGTAATTTGTATAAGGCGGCTGAGGAGTACGACCAATCCATTACTGGTGTATTCCATACATCCACCTATTATGATGATTTAAAGTTACATTTAGCGAATCTGGAGGAAATCAAAGCGAACTGGCATAATCAATTTCTTGAAGAACAAGCCGAGAGTCTCCCAACACAAAAAAATGCCCTAGATCAACTAAATGAAATGATTGGAATGGATTTTGTTAAAAATCGGGTCAATGATTTTTATCGGTTTTTAAAGTATCAAAAACAGCGGAAAGAACTAGGCTTTCAAATGAAGGACGATCTGAGCTTGAACATGATTTTGACAGGAAATCCGGGTACTGGAAAAACAACACTGGCCCGGTTACTTGCGAAAATATATCATGAATTAGGTGTCTTGCCTCGTGAAGAAGTGATTGAAACGGACCGATCACAGCTTGTAGGTGCATTTGTCGGCCAAACAGAAGAAAACGTCCGAGCCATTGTCGAACGTTCCATTGGCGGGGTGTTATTTATTGATGAGGCCTATAGTCTAAAACGCGAAGGGCAAACAGGCAATGATTATGGTCAAGCAGCCATTGATACACTCGTTTCGCTGATGACTGGACATGAATACGGAGGGAAATTTGCCGTGATTATGGCAGGCTATCCCGAGGAAATGCGCTCCTTTCTGGATGCAAATCCAGGTTTACGAAGTCGTTTTCCACAATCGAATCTCATTCATTTACCAAATTATTCAAATGAAGAGTTAATAAGGATTGCTGAACAAGTCGCTTCGGATAATGATTATTTCCTCAGTGAGGATGCTAAGACCGAAATCAACCAACGGTTAGACCGGGAACGAGTCGATGATACTTTTGGAAACGCAAGGACTGTTCATAATATTGTTATTGATGCAATCTTTAAGAAGGGGTCTGTCAAAGAAGTAAATAAAGATAGCCTACTTGATTTTATTGTTTTGAATAAAGAAGACTTTCTTTTAGATAAAGAGGAAAGTTCTGAGTCGCCATATGATAAATTGGCCCGGCTTATTGGTTTAGAAGCATTAAAGGTGGAAATGAGATCACTTATCTCGTTTGTAAAAATGCAGCAATACCGGTTGAAAAACGGGCTGCCTCCTGTACCGATTCAGCTTCATGCGGTGTTCACTGGAAACCCCGGTACAGGAAAAACGACCGTCGCTAAAGTTTATGCGGAGCTTTTAAAGGAATGCGGAATCTTAAAAAGAGGCCATCTAATCGTGGCTAGTCGGGCAGATTTTGTAGCGGGATATGTGGGTCAAACGGCAGCAAAAACTAAGAAGAAAATTAAGGAAGCACTCGGAGGCGTCTTATTTATTGACGAGGCCTATTCCCTTTTTAGTTCCACAACAGGTGATTTTGGTAAAGAGGTTATTGATACCATTGTTGATGAAATGACCAAGCATAATGAAAACTTAGTCGTTGTCTTGGCTGGATACCCACATGAAATGGACTTGCTCCTTGAAAGTAATCCAGGTCTACGTTCACGATTTAAAAAATTCTTTTTATTTCCTGACTATACCCCGGAAGAACTGCTTGAAATCATGGTCGTTTATGCCGAAAGTTTTCAATATCAATTAACAGAGGAAGCTAAGGCGATGTTACTTCAAAATATGAATGAGGAATCCTATAAAGGTAACGGCCGTTTCGCCACAAACCTGGTCGATGAAATGATCCAAGCGCAAGCCTCTAGACTCATGGATTCAGAAGAAGATGAACATCTGTTTGAAAAATCCCTGCTTCTTGAAGTAGAGGATGTCCTCATGGCAATTAGTAAAAATGTATAATACTATCGAGTGAAAAGGTTGTGACCGGGTGGAAAATTTATTTACTTCGACTAGAGAAATTCAGCTCTATTATGCTGATACAGATATGATGGGTGTAATCTATCATGCAAATTATTTAAAGTTTTTTGAACTCGGAAGAACAGGATTAATTGAAGACCTTGGATACAATTATCTGTCTATGGAGGAGGCAGGTTTCTATTCACCTGTCTATGATATTCAAATTACCTATAAAAAACCTCTTCGGTATGGTGATAAGGGTTTTGTAAAAACGTGGGTAGAATTAAATGATGGCATCAAATCTGTTTATGGTTATACGATTACAAATGGGAACGATGAAATCTGTGCCGAGGGGAAATCAACCCATATTATCGTCAAGAAAGAAAATTTTAGACCCACTTCATTCAAAAAAGCCTTTCCTGAATGGTATTTAAAATATGAAGAAATTAAGAAGAAATAACAAACGGGCTAACATGTAAATTGAGGTGATATAATTGGCTTTTGGAATAAAAAGGCAGGAAGTCATCAAGTGGAAAAGAAATATTGATCATGGCGAAATAGCCTTTTTAACCCATTATTGGCTTGATGACCGATTTCCTGGATGTAAGACAGTTACGAAGGTTGGCTGCAATGATCTTGAAAAATTAGCTGCTTGGGGAAAGAAACATGGTCTAAAAAAAGAATGGATTCATCATAGGGTCGATGGCTATTCCCATTTTGATTTAATTGGGGAAAGGCAAAAGGAAATTTTGCTAAAAGAAGGCTTAGTTGAACACATTTGGATAGATAAAAAAGGCTCACTTGAAGATTAACTATCTTTCAAGTGAGCCTTCTGTTTACTTCTAAAGCTATTAATTAACATTAAATAGGAATTACCATCCAGCCGAAAATTAATAAAAGTGTAGTTACTGAGAAATGAACGACTACCGATGGGAAGATACTTTTAAATTTAATGGTAAGAAATCCAAGAAATATCCCTAGTAACATATAAGAAATAGATAGAATCAGTGAAAATCCAAACATAGTCGTGTGTAAACCAAAGGCAATACTTGTTACGACCATACCTAATGGGTGATTCGTGATCGTTATCAGCTTCGGAAGAAATATTCCCCGCCACAAAACCTCTTCAAGCAATGCATTGATGCATGAGAACAATAAAATGAATAGGACAGCAGACAGGCGCCCATCTTCAATTTTTACAAATAGTGACCCAATAATGGATAGGATTGAAAGTAGGCAAAGGATTAGAAAAACTTTACTCAGGGAAAATGCCATGTTAATAGGGAGTTGTATTTTCCCTGTAAGAATAGGTTTTTGAAAATAAGGGATGATTTCTTGTTTAAATTTCTTACTAACATAGCTAATCAAAAGAATTGGAATGAGTAATAACATTTGACTATACATAACTAGTGAATAGTGAGGGAAATGAAAGCTTTCCATAAAGGTATCCATATAAACAAGCAAAAGATTACCAAGAAAAAAAGAAATAACTACCCAGGCAAATGAGCGCATCCCTTCTTTAAAAAAGGCGACTAATAATAATAAAGCTATTAGTAGAACAAAAAAAGGAGAATACAAACCTCTTGTAAAAAAATAGGACATGAAAATAAATAAAACACTTAGCAAGATCCCTTTTTGGTTGTTACTGTTCATTCTCTGATCTCCAATCAAATTTCGTATAATTGAGTAAGAAAATGGGAACCGAATATCGGTTCCCATTTTCAAAACGCTTCTGAACAACAGGGCGCTTCGCAGTTCTTATTAAAGCCATTTTATTTTAGGCTCTGTTTTATTCATTATTCGTTTCACATTTGCACGGTGCCGGTAAATGACGAACGAAGCAAGCAGGAATACCACTATTAACAATGGGATGTCCCACTCCTGAATAAAACCTGATATTAAAGCAAACAGAAAAGCAGTTATTCCAGCAATCATAGATGATAAAGAGACATATTTGGTTATGTAAAGACTAATAAAAAATACTATTAATACTGTAAAAAACAGAAGTGGAGCACAAAGTAATAAAACACCCCCTGAAGTGGCAACTGCTTTTCCGCCACGGAAACCTGCAAAGATTGGATAGGTGTGACCAACAACCGCAAAAACACCTGCTAAAAGCGGATTTATCTCTACATTAAACAGGAGCGGCAAGGATGCTGCTAACGTCCCTTTCAATATATCTGCAAGAGTTACCACCATACCTGCTTTGACACCAAGTGTACGAAACGTATTCGTACCTCCTAAATTTCCACTTCCATGTTGACGAATATCTGTTTTATAAAAAACCTTTCCGATAATTAAACCAGATGGAATCGAGCCAAGTAAATAAGCAAGAATTAGGACTAAAATAATTTGAACCATGAATAAATTCTCCTTCTACATAAAGATCCAGTTCTTCTATTTTACCATGTAATATAGAAAAAACACCACGCTTTTCCGTTTCTGTCCAAAGAAAGGACAATTAGAGTCAATATTATTACGAAAATAAGGAGAATTTTCAAACCCTTTGTTTATCGATTGAAAGTAGTGAATGGAGTTAATATAATTTAGATATAATCATATATAACACATGAAAACCGACCGACGAAACGAGTGAAAAGGTCGGTTTTCATGTATCAAATAATCTTGAATGACAATTGGGGTGAAAACCAATGGCTACAAATCTCCAGTATTACTTAAATAATCATTATAAAGACATAAAGATATTATATGTTGAAGAGGAAAAGTTTTCGCGAGAAAAGCTCTTGCGTGTTTTAAAGCGTCGTTTTGTTGATGTTCACGCGGCAATTGACGATGTGGAAGCTCTTCAGCTTTACCAGCGTTACCAACCTGATTTGATTATTTGTGATATCAAAATGAATCAAATCAGCGGATTAGAATTCATTAATAAGATCCGTGCTTTAAACGAGCAAGTTCAAATCATAGCAACAACCTCTTATGATGATCAAGATATATTTATTGAATCGATTGCTAATAAAGTTAATCATTTTATCTTCAAACCAATTGATTTAGATTTCCTTTTGCAGGCGATTCAAAAATCAGTCTATCAAATGCAATTAGAGAAAGAGCTTGCCAAACAAAAGAAGTTATCGAGGGCCATTTTGGATTTTCAGGATAACCTCATTTTTATCATTGAAAACGATGAAATAATTGAATTTAATCAAGCCTTTGCCAACTTTACTGGAATTAGTAAGATACAAACTCAGTTACATAAGAGTAAATTACTTTCTAGTTATTTTGTTGAGGACATGAATTATTTTTACCCTAAGGACAAGAGTAAATGGTATCAGGAAATTCTGGAAACTGGAAAGAGCGCTTTAAAGGTGCACTGGAAAGATACTAATAGCAGAGATACGATCTTTTTACTAAAGACCAAGATTATTCCAGGTACCAACCAGTATCTAATTGTCTGTAAAGATATCACATCATTAGAGGATGAGAGTAGAAGGAATCGTCAATTGGTCCTGATGGATTCTTTAACCAACAGTATCAATCGATTAGAAATGGATGATATCTTGGCAATGGAAATAAGACGTTCCGAGCGATTGGGGCAGCCTTTTTCACTTATATTGATCGATATTGACTTCTTTAAACATGTGAATGAACGGTTTGGACAACAAGCTGAGGATAAAGTCCTCCATACGATTTCTACTATCGTTCAACAACGGATTAGAGAATCAGATATTTTTGTCCGCTGGGGTGGAGAAGAATTTATTATACTCACTCCCGGAACCGACGGAAAGGGAGCAATAGAATTAGCAGAATCTATCCGTGCCATCATCGAAGACTTTCCGTTTAAAGATATAGATCCGATTACTTGTAGTTTTGGGATTACTGAGTTTACTCGAGGCAAAGCGAAAAATGAATTGATAGTAGAGGCAGATAAGGCACTCACTCAATCTAAAAATAAAGGTCGAAACTGTATAACCAATTACAGTCAGGAAAGTTAAGAGGGTGGTCAGAGTGCTTTTGTGGTATATTTTTATATTCTTGGTAATTGGATTATTCATTTTTGTTATTTTCCAATCTATTCGTAATAGCCGTGAGTTAATGAAAAAGTTGAAAGAAAGTGAAAACAGCTACCGGGATTTGGCAAAAAAATATGAAGCTGCGAAAATTTTGAAACACGATTTAGAAATTAGAATTCAAGAAGAAGTTGCCAAAAATCGTGCGAAGGATTATGCCCTTATCCAGCAATCAAGACTTGCTGCGATGGGAGAATTGATTGCTAGTATGGGTCATCAATGGCGTCAGCCGTTAAATAGCTTATCATTATTGATCCAGGACGTAAGAGAAGCACTAGTGTTCGGGGAAATTGACGATCAATATATGGACCGGTTTACAAAAGAAAGCATGTTCCAAATTAAGGAAATGTCGCAAACAATTAATGATTTTCGCAGATTTTATAAACCGAACAAGGAAAAAACCCCATTTTATGTAGGGGATTCGATTGAAGATGCCCTATCCATCTTTTCAACCAGTTTAAAAAAACATGCCATTCAAGTGGAGTTTGAATATCGAGGACAGTATACGGCTATTGGTTTTCCCAATGAATATAGCCAAGTTGTCCTTAATCTATTAACAAATACAAGGGATGCTTTTGTTCAAAACGATACAAAAAATCGAAAAATATTCATCACCATAGGTGAAACGGACAGAGAGATCACAGCAGAATTTATCGATAATGCTGGCGGAATCGAACGAGAAATACTTGAGAAAATCTTCGATCCTTATTTTACGACGAGACAACACGGGACTGGTTTAGGACTTTATCTCGCAAAGAGGATATTGGAAAATATGGAAGGAAGTGTCCAGGTAGAAAATACCGGGGATGGAGCCCGATTTTGCCTCATCATCCCGAAGGCAGCCCCCGCGGTTAAACCAGAACTTATTTCCGTATCAAGTTAATACTAACTTGCTCCTTTTACCAGGGGCTTTTTCTATTTGAAAACCTTTTATTATGTTTTTTTTTGAAAATATAGGTAAAATAAAGAGGGAAAGGGAGTGAGACTTTTGACGATTGAAAATCCAAGTCGCAATGAAATTGGAACAATTTTAAACAAGGCAAAAAGAATCGCTGTTGTTGGGTTGAGTGATAATCCTGAACGAACATCCTATCAAGTTTCCGCTGCTATGCAAAAAGCTGGTTATGACATTATTCCAGTGAATCCAACAATTGATCAGGTGCTGGGTGTAAAAGCCGTTGCTTCACTGAAGGATATTGAAGGTCATGTGGACATTGTTAACGTTTTTCGCAGGTCGGAACAACTGTTCGGTGTTGCAAAAGAATTTGATTTAATCGATGCAGATGTATATTGGGCCCAGCTTGGTCTTGAAAATGAAGAAGCCTATGAGTTTTTAAAAAATAAGGGATATACTGTCATTATGAATCGCTGTATTAAAGTTGAACATGCGTTAACAAGGGTATAATTTTTTACCAAAAAACTGCTAAAGATTAGCAGTTTTTTTCTTTTATTTCCCCAATTACGCCTGCTAATATTATTACAAAATTATGTTGTTTAAAAATACCTATTTGCCAAAATAAAATAAATCGCTACAATTAAGCATAGACGCCGCAAGTTATATGATAAAATAAGAAGCGGCAAACATTGGTTCTATTTTATAATTAAAAAGATAATTAAATGAACGTCTAATCAATTAGTTCATGAAGCAATTAGAAGGATACTTCTTTTTGTAGGGAATGAAAGGGGTATTTTAGTGGCAAGGAATCAGCAAGTTTTTGATTATAATGATGATGCCATACAGGTACTAGAAGGTCTTGAGGCCGTTAGAAAACGCCCGGGAATGTACATTGGCAGCACCGATGCACGAGGACTCCATCATCTTGTTTACGAGATTGTTGACAATTCTGTCGATGAAGCGCTTGGTGGATTTGGTGATCAAATCATTGTAAAAATACACAAAGATAATTCAATAAGTGTAAATGACCGAGGACGCGGAATGCCTACGGGAATGCACAAAATGGGGAAACCGACACCAGAGGTTATCTTAACTGTTCTTCATGCCGGCGGTAAGTTTGGTCAAGGCGGTTATAAAACAAGCGGCGGTTTGCACGGTGTTGGTGCATCAGTAGTTAATGCGTTATCTGAATGGTTAACCGTCACAATTAAAAGAGACGGTTTCGTATATGAACAGCGCTTTGAAAATGGCGGCAAGCCGGTAACAACGCTTGAAAAAATCGGCAAAACCAATCAAACAGGAACAACAATTCATTTTAAGCCGGATCCGACTATTTTTTCGACGACCACTTATAACTTTGAGACTTTATGTGAGAGGTTAAGAGAGTCCGCATTCTTACTTAAAGGATTAAAAATAGAAATTATCGATGGACGGAATGATTTCCACGAAGTTTTTCATTATGAAAATGGAATTGAAGCGTTTGTTTCCTATTTAAACGAAGAAAAGGATGTTCTGCACCCAGTTATTAGCCTCGAAGGCGCTAATCATGGGATTGAAGTTGATTTTGCGTTTCAATTTAATGATGGCTATTCAGAAAATGTCCTCTCGTTCGTTAATAATGTCCGCACAAGAGACGGCGGTACGCATGAAGCCGGGGCTAAAACAGCCATGACAAGAGTATTTAACGATTATGCACGAAAGGTTTCTTTCTTAAAAGACAAAGATAAAAACCTTGATGGTGCAGATATCCGCGAAGGTTTGTCAGCAATCATCTCCGTTCGAATCCCGGAAGAACTGCTCCAGTTCGAAGGACAAACGAAGGGTAAATTAGGAACAAGTGAAGCTAGGTCCGCTGTCGATGCGGTTGTTTCTGAACATCTCTCCTATTTTCTAGAAGAGAACCCTGATATTAGCTCCCTTCTGATCAAGAAATCAATAAAAGCCTATCAAGCAAGAGAGGCTGCAAGAAAAGCGCGTGAAGACGCAAGGAGCGGAAAAAAACGCAAGCGTTCAGATGCGGTTTTATCTGGTAAACTAACACCAGCCCAATCTCGTAATCCGCAAAAAAATGAACTTTACCTGGTCGAGGGTGATTCCGCAGGTGGTTCGGCAAAACAAGGGCGTGACCGACGCTTCCAAGCTGTTCTTCCACTGAGGGGTAAAGTAATTAATACCGAAAAAGCCAAGCTCGCTGACATTTTTAAGAATGAAGAAATCAATACGATTATTCATGCCATTGGCGGTGGAGTAGGAACCGATTTTAGTGTAGAAGATATCAATTACGATAAAATTGTCATAATGACCGATGCCGATACAGATGGCGCACATATTCAAGTGTTACTGCTTACTTTCTTTTATCGTTATATGAAGCCCTTGCTCGAAGCGGGTAAAGTGTTTATTGCCCTTCCACCGTTATATAAGGTGAGTAAAGGGACAGGCAAAAAAGAAATCATTGAATATGCTTGGAGTGATGATGACCTCCAGGATGCAATTAAAAAAGTTGGCAGAGGCTATATTCTTCAACGCTATAAAGGACTTGGAGAAATGAACGCCGACCAACTATGGGATACAACGATGGACCCGGAAACACGGACGTTGATTCGTGTGAAAATAGATGATGCCGCAAGAGCGGAACGCAGGGTGACCACGCTGATGGGTGATAAAGTGGAACCGCGTCGAAAATGGATTGAAAGCAATGTGGCCTTTGGTTTAGAAGAGGATGACACCATATTAGAAAATGAAAATATTACGGTCTCTGAGGAGGATTCTGAAGGATGAGTACAAATGAAAAATTCCGTGACTTGCCTCTAGAAGATGTAATTGGTGATCGTTTTGGTCGATATAGTAAGTATATTATTCAAGAACGAGCCCTTCCCGATGCACGTGACGGCTTAAAACCAGTACAGCGGAGAATTCTTTATGCGATGCATTTTGAAGGAAATACGCATGATAAGGGTTTTCGGAAATCAGCTAAAACGGTCGGAAACGTGATTGGTAACTACCACCCACACGGTGATTCATCTGTGTATGAGGCAATGGTACGGATGAGTCAGGATTGGAAAGTAAGAAATGTTTTGGTCCAAATGCATGGAAACAACGGCAGCGTCGATGGCGATCCGCCAGCAGCCATGCGTTATACGGAAGCAAGGCTTTCAGCGATTGCTGCAGAATTAATGCGGGATATCGAAAAAAATACCGTGGAATTCATTCCAAACTTTGATGATACTTCGAAAGAGCCAACAGTATTACCAGCCATGTTCCCTAATCTCCTTGTCAATGGATCAACAGGAATTTCAGCGGGCTATGCAACAGATATCCCGCCGCATCATCTTGGTGAAATTATTGATGGGGTCATCAAGAGAATGGACCAACCTGATTGTTCAGTCGATGATTTAATGACAATCATCAAAGGTCCTGATTTCCCTACAGGCGGTATCATTCAAGGGGTAGCTGGGATTAAAAAAGCCTATGAAACTGGTAAAGGAAAAATTATCGTCCGCAGTAAAGCGGAAATCGAAGAGGTACGTGGCGGTAAGCAGCAAATTGTTATCACCGAAATTCCTTATGAGATTAATAAGGCCAATCTCGTCAAAAAAATGGATGAATTCCGTCTCGATCGAAAAGTGGAAGGCATCTCTGAAATCCGTGATGAAACGGACCGGACAGGTCTTAGAATTGTCATTGATTTAAAGAAAGATGCCGATGCAGAAGGTGTCTTAAACTATTTATACAAAAATAGTGACCTTCAAATAACTTACAATTTTAATATGGTTGCCATTTATAAAAAACGTCCTAAATTAATGGGACTAAGAGATATGTTGGATGCATATATCGAGCATCAAAAGGAAGTTGTAACAAGAAGATCGCAATTTGATCTAAATAAGGCCAAAGAGCGGCAGCATATCGTCGAAGGATTAATGAAGGCTTTATCGATCCTCGATGAAGTAATCGCCACCATCCGTGCTTCCAAGGATAAACGCGATGCGAAGGACAATTTAATGGCCAAGTTTGCGTTTACCGAGCTTCAATCAGAAGCAATCGTTTCTTTACAGCTATATCGCTTAACGAACACCGATATCACTGCACTGAGACAGGAAGCTGAAGAATTAGCAAAAAGGATTGATGAGCTAACTAGTATTTTAGCAAGCGATAAAACGTTATTCTCTGTGATTAAAAAAGAATTAAAAGATGTCAAAAAACGGTTTGCAGATGAGCGTCGTTCTAAGATCGAAGCGGAAATCGAAGAATTAAAAATCAATCTTGAAGTCACCGTCCCAAGTGAAGACGTAATTGTTACGGTTACAAAAGAGGGTTATGTGAAGCGAACAAGCCCGCGTTCTTTTGCGGCCTCTAGTGGTCAGGACCTTGCCATGAAGGATTCAGATCGTTTGTTCGCACAGCTTGAAATGAATACAAAAGATGTTTTGCTCCTGTTCACGAATAAAGGAAATTACTTATTCTGCCCAGTCCACGAGCTGCCGGATATCCGCTGGAAAGACCTTGGACAGCATGTCGCGAATATTATTCCAATTGAGCGTGATGAAGAGATTATCCAAGCCGTTCCTGTGAAGGACTTTGAGGCAAATTTATTTCTAGTCTTTGTCACTAAAAACGGGATGGTCAAGAAAACAGAGCTGAAACACTATAAAGCACAACGTTATTCCAAACCGCTTGTTGGCATTAACTTGAAGGATGATGATCAAGTTACGGATGTTCATCTAACAGACGGAACGAAGGAATTATTCTTAATCACCCACTTAGGTTACTCTTTATGGTTTCATGAAGAAGAAATTAGTATTGTCGGTGCGCGTGCTGCCGGTGTTAAAGGAATTAATTTAAAAGATGACGATTTTGTCATTGGCGGTAGAATTATTCATTCAGACAGTAACGAAACCATTGTTATTTCGACACAGCGCGGAGCTGTGAAGCGGATGAAACTAAAAGAGTTTGAAAAAGCAACACGAGCCAAGCGCGGAGTTGTCATTTTAAGAGAGCTTAAGTCCAATCCACACCGAATCACTGGATTTGTCATCGTAAAAGAACAGGATGTTATTTATCTCCAGACGGAAAAAGGTCATATTGAAACATTGAATACAGTTGATATTCACTTCAGTGACCGTTATTCGAACGGGTCATTTATTCTTGATGAGGATGACAAAGGAAAAGTAACCACTGCTTGGAAAGTTCCATCATCAGAAAAACCAGGTCTATAAATTTTTGTAGGATTCTCTAGAAATCTAGAGGGTCCTTTTTCATCATTTTTCCAAAACTGGACATACTAACTATTAACAGATTTGGGAGGGATCATGAATGAAAAAAGAGATGCTTCTAGTTATTGCTTCGTTTTTTCTCATGTCACTTACTGCGATTACCGGGGTTTATGCCATCGAAGAAACGACAAAAATAGTCACTATTTCAAATGAGGAAGCAGACATTACAGGTGATGGTAAAGAGGAGGAGATCCTTTTAAAGGGGGTTCCTTATCAGAAAGAAGATACATTTTTGGAGAAGATTTATTTTGAAATTAACGCCTCGAACGGTAAGAAATATTCCTTCCCTTTGGAAAGTGGTGCTAGAGCTTCCTTTCAGTTAGTGGACTTAAACGGTGATGGCTTACAGGATATATTTGCAAGTGTGTTGACAGGTGAAAGTGAGGGAATTGTCCAAAACTACGCCTATTCTCTAAAAGATTTTGATCAAACCAATATCCCATTACCGGAGCCGCTTGAAATGGAAAGCCATTTTTTAAAAGGATATAAAGCTGAAATCAAACTTGCCACAACGGGAAAAGCTTATCGGTTTGATTTAAAGGACCGAAAAATATATTATAAAAGGCTCGGACTTTATTATAATGGAAAACTAAATGAGCCTACTGAACTGACCGTAAACCCATTTAACCAACTCCAACCGATCGCAAAGGGCAATAAAGTGGAGTTACAGGGGGAACAAAGGGTTACTGGAATCGCAAACGCAGACGTCATTGCATCGGTTAAATCTACTTGGACGTTTGAAAATGGTCATTGGAAACTAAAAAGTACCATTGTAAATAAAGAATTAAATAGATAACTTTTTTAACACAGGCCTTCCTGTGTTTTTTATTTTGATAATAATTGACGAGATAATCTGTCAGGAATATACTTATGATTGCTTAGCAAGCCGCATGACTTCGATAAAAATTTAATAAATTATTTTGTTCATATTCAGTTCATAAAACTAGGATAAAATTACTCTTAATTACTATTAAAAACGGAGTTGAAGGATTTTGATTAAATTAACCAAATTTCTAAAACCATTTCAATTAGCCATTTATCTGGTTTTAGGCCTCGTGCTCTTACAGTCCTTGTCAGAGCTTTACTTGCCAACTTTAATGGCTGATATCGTTGACAAAGGTGTAGTAACTGGCGATACAAATTACATATGGAAAATCGGCGGTTTCATGCTGCTTGTTGCAGCAGGAGGCATGATTTGTTCGATTGCTGCAAGTTTTTACTCAGCAAAAGCAGCTTCAGGCTTTGGAAGGTTATTGCGGAGCAAAATTTTCGCACACGTTGGGAATTTTTCGTTACATGAGTTTGATAAACTCGGAACTGCCTCATTAATTACCAGAACAACTAACGATATTACCCAAATCCAGCAGGTATTAGTAATGATGTTACGTATGATGGCGATGGCGCCGATGATGTGTATTGGTGGGATCATTATGGCCTATTCCAAGGATGCCAAGCTCACTTTAGTTCTTGCGGTCGCTTTGCCGATTCTCGTGCTAGCAATCATGGTTATTGCTAGAAAAGGGATCCCGCTTTTTAAAGCGATGCAAGTTAAATTAGATAATCTCAATCGTGTTTTACGTGAAAACTTAACAGGGATTCGTGTCATTCGTTCTTTTAATCGAGTCGACCATGAGAAGAAGCGTTTTGATGAAGCTAACTGGGATTTAACACAAACAGCGATTAAGGTTAATAAAATCATGGCGGCCATGATGCCGATTATGATGATTGTGTTAAACCTCTCGACAGTAGCGATTGTCTGGTTTGGTGGACTGCGGATTAGCCATGGTCATATGCAGGTCGGTGATATGATGGCGTTTATTCAGTATGCAATGCAAATTATGTTCTCGTTTATTATGCTGTCGATGATGTTTGTGATGATCCCAAGGGCATCCGTATCTGCTGTCCGAATCAACGAAGTTCTTGAAACTGTAGCAGATATTAAGGATTCATCCACGCCGTTATCAGGAGATGCCGTAATAGGGCATGTAGAATTCCAGGATGTAACTTTCAGCTATCCTGGAGCGGAAATGCCTGCTATTTCTAATATTTCCTTTTCAATGAGGCCGGGTGAAGTGACAGCGATTATCGGTGGAACAGGCTCAGGAAAGTCAACATTGATTAACTTGATTCCGCGCTTTTATGATGTCGACAGCGGAAAAGTCCTTGTCGATGGGATTGATGTTAGGGAAATAGCCCAAGAACAGCTTAGGAAAAAAATTGGGTTTGTCCCCCAGCAATCCGTGCTTTTTACCGGGACTATTGCTGAAAATATTCGTTATGGTAAAGAAACGGCAACGACAGAAGAAGTGGAACATGCGGCAGAAGTTGCTCAGGCGAAAGAATTTATTGCCAATATGCCAGAAGGGTTTGATGCGGTAATCGCACAGGGGGGAACAAATGTTTCGGGCGGTCAGAAACAACGATTATCGATTGCGAGAGCCCTCGTTCGAAAGCCAGAAATCTATATATTCGATGACAGCTTTTCCGCATTAGACTTTAAAACGGATGCCAAACTTCGCTCAGCCTTAAAAGCAGAAACGGGTAATTCCACTGTATTAATCGTAGCACAACGAGTAACCACAATTATGGATGCCGATCAGATTATTGTCCTAGATAACGGCGAAATTACCGGAATTGGCAAACACAAGGAATTGATGGAATCGAGTGCGGTTTACCGTGAAATTGTCATGTCACAGCTGTCAGAGGAGGAAATCGCATGAGTAAGAATCAAAAATTCGAACAAGAGTCCGGACCACGCAAACCCGGCCCAGGTCCAGGCGGAGGATTTGGCCCGATGGGAATGGGTATGCCAGTCCAAAAAGCAAAGAACTTTAAAGGAACCTTAAATCGATTAATCAGCTATTTAAAACCTTTTAAATTACAGCTACTTTCTGTATTAGTTACTGCGATAATTAGTACCATCTTCGCGATCGTCAGCCCGAAAATTATGGGGAAAGCAACAACCAAATTATTTGAAGGCTTGATGATGAAGCTGAAGGGTGGCCCTGGGGCCAAAATAGATTTTGATTATATCGGTCAAATTATTATTTTACTCATTGGCCTCTATATATTGAGTGCAATTTTCGCCTATTTACAACAATACATCATGGCAGGTGTGGCGCAAAAAACGGTGTATAATCTCCGAAAAGAAGTAGAGGAAAAGCTTAATCGGCTGCCGTTAAAATACTTTGATTCACGTACCCATGGGGAGATTCTCAGCCGAGCGGTCAATGATGTCGATAATATTAGCACGACATTACAACAAAGCTTAACCCAGTTGATTACCTCTGTAGTTACTATTATCGGAGTAATCATCATGATGCTATCCATCAGTCCATTGATGACATTGATTGTTATTGTAACCCTGCCACTAAGTGGTGTGGCGATTGCAAAGATCGCCAAAAAGTCACAGCTCTATTTTAAAGGGCAGCAAAAATCACTTGGCCAGCTTAATGGTCACGTGGAAGAAATGTACACAGGGCATAAGGTAGTCAAAGTATTTGGACATGAGCAGAAATCGATTGAAACATTTGAAGAAATTAATGATACTCTCTACCAATCCGCATGGAAGGCCCAATTTGTATCCGGGATGATTATGCCACTCATGTCATTTATTAATAATATTGGCTATGTCCTAGTCTCCGTCGTGGGCGGAATCCTGGTTACGAAAAAAGCGATTGAAATAGGAGATATTCAGGCCTTTATTCAATATTCGCGGCAATTTTCCCAGCCAATTGCTCAAACAGCATCGATCGCCAACGTTATTCAATCAACCATCGCCAGTGCGGAACGTGTGTTCGAAATCTTGGATGAAACGGAAGAAGTCCCAGAAGCGGTTCATGCGAAAGTAATTACTGCTCCAAAGGGTGAAGTAACTTTTGAACAGGTTACTTTCGGCTACGAGGAAAATGAAATCTTAATTAAAGATATGCAAATTGATGTGAAATCTGGCCAGACAGTTGCAATAGTCGGACCAACAGGGGCAGGGAAGACCACACTTATTAATTTGTTAATGCGATTCTACGAACTTAATTCTGGTCGAATCTTAATTGATGGAATTGATACTAGAGATCTTAAAAGGGAACACCTGAGGAGCTTATTTGGGATGGTTCTGCAGGATACATGGCTATTTAATAGTACGATTTATGATAATATCGCCTATGGAAGGGAAGGGGCAACAAAAGAAGAAGTGGTTGCAGCGGCTCGTGCAGCCAACGCAGACCATTTTATCCGAACTCTTCCGGATGGGTATGAAACGATTTTGAACGAGGAAGCATCCAATATTTCTCAAGGCCAAAAACAACTGTTAACGATTGCCAGGGCGATACTCGCTAATCCAGCGATTCTGATTCTTGACGAAGCAACAAGCAGTGTCGACACCCGTACAGAGGTACAAATTCAAAAGGCGATGAATCATTTGATGAAAGGGAGGACCAGCTTTGTAATCGCCCACAGATTATCAACGATTCGTGAAGCTGATTTAATCCTTGTGATGAATAATGGAAGTGTGATTGAAAAAGGAAATCATCTTGAATTACTTGAAAAAGGCGGATTTTATGCAGATTTGTATAATAGTCAGTTTAGTGGAAGTAATTTAATGAAAGATGTAGGATAAAATGAAGCGTTTAGAGAGCTATTAGCTGTCTGAACGCTTTTTTTACATTGAAGAAAATGAATAAAAATTTCGCTTCGTCTCATTATCTTAAGTATACTTAGGAATTGAGATATTTGGCATTTTTGTTAACATAATAATGTTATGTTAACTGATAAAATTGAAAAAAGAACCGCCATAATGATGACAGTCCTAATTGTTATTCTATTTGTTCTTTTGGCATATCCATCTTATCCACTGCAATTTTTAAATCATCATTCTTAATGTGCGTGTAGATCATCGTTGTTTGGATAGATGAATGGCCTAATTGCCGTCTTAATTTCGGAACATCATTGATTTCAGCATGGTATCTTGTCGCAAATGAATGACGCAGCTTATGTACGGATAATGAGGGTTTACCAAATGCGGTTGCATATTTTTCAATCAGATTTTCAACAGCTCTAGCTTTTAAACTTCGTGATTTTACTTTCGGCCCCGTTGGTCCACTAACAAATAATGCCTTTTCATTTTTATCAAGATCGTATTTAACCATTCTAACTGCTAAATATTCTTGGAGGTCAGCCATAGCCACTTGACTGAAATAAACGAATTGTTCTTTATTTCCTTTGCGAATAACTCTGACACAGAATTTTTTAAAATCGATATCATCTAATTCAATACCAACTAATTCTGAAAGGCGAAGACCCGATCCAAGGATTAAGGACACAATGGCTGTATCACGTTCCTTATTCAATTGATAAAAGTTTACTAACTTTTTATTGTCTTTAATTAAATCACCGTAATCATTGGCAACAAAAAGACGAAACTTCTCGTATTCATCACCAAGGAGAATTTTACCCTCCATCTTCGTTGCCTTCGTTTCCATACTGTCTTTTACTTCATTAAACTCGATTTTCGCCATAACATTACGATTCAAATACGGCTTTAAGTCTGGTGTTTCAGCAATATTTTGCAAATAATTAAATAGTGATTTTAGTGCCGATAATTTCCGATTAACGGTTAGCTCTTTATTACTTAATTGATAATGGAGATAGTTTAAGAAACTTTCAATCTCTAAAACGGTCATTTGCTCCAGTCGTTCCAATGGAATATCTTTAATGGTGCCTGACACCAATTGTTCGTTAATCATCCAGTTAAAAAAGATCTTATAGTCATGACAATAATTGAATAAGGATGCCGTCGAAAGCTTACGTAATTTATGATTGATGTATTCGTCAACATACCAAGGAAGTTCGTTAAGGATCGTTTGTAGTTTTTGAAATTGTTGCTGCTTATTTTGATTTACCATAAAATCACCCCACTTCTATATTTTACTAAAATGAGTTAATTGCGTCAAATTTATATTTTACGCAGTTATGTAAAAGGAGGATTAGGAAACCCCTCCTGGAGTTATGATCTTTGTGACACAAACTTTGATACTATATGGCTTTTTGTTGCATTGTTTGTGTCACACGGTTTTTCAAGTAACTCCTCACAGTATTATGATAGTATGTTGTTCAAATCTGCAAGAACATCAGCGGTCCTATATTCTTCCTGGTATCCTCAAATTTAAAATGAAACAAAAAAAGCGATCTTTTCTTGTAAAGAATCGCCTTCTATTATAGACATGCTTATATATTAATCACCAGATGTTTTCTGCGGTACACGCTTAATACCATCCCAATTAGAAGTGAATTTAAGACTGTTGGTGTCAGTCCGTAGCTAATAAACGGTAGTGACATTGAAATAATTGGAAATAACCCTAGGATCATACCGATATTGTAGACAAATTGGATAGAAAGTAATGCACATACTCCAAGAGTTAATTGTTTACCTATTCGGTCTTTTATTTGTGCTGAGACAACTATTAGTCTATACGTAAGCAACAATACTAAAACGAAAAGCAATCCAGATAGAACCCACCCATAAAAATAAGTGATATTAGCAAATGCCATATCGGGTGTCATGATGCCAATATATTTCGGTGGCACTTTATTTCCGAACCATCCACCATCAGTAATTAAATCTTTTAATACTAAGTAGGCATAACCTTCATTTATTGGGTAGTCATCAGGATTGAAAAAGGCACGTAACCTAATCTTCTGGTAACTCTCAACGGTAAACCAAAAAATGGTGAAACAGGTAAGAAAAGCACCTGAACAAACCCCTATGGTTGTAAAGATCGACTTCTTACTAAAGGAACTACAACAAAATAAAGCTAATACCAAAACAGAATAAACAATAGCTGCAGAAATGCTTGGTAATCCCAAAAACAATAGCACGGAGATTAAGTAAACACCTATAATTACGAACGGTTTCTGTTTTTCCTTTGAAAAATAGTAAGCCCAAAACACTAAAAATAAAGGCAAAAGTGAACTCCCGCTAATGGTAATTCCAAAGATGTGAATATAAGAAACTCCATTAATCACCTGATTAGGGATAAAGTTAAGTGCGAGTAATAAACTTAATGCCGCAATAAGAAAAAGCCAACCAAATCTCATTATTCTTCTATAGTCAATCAGCATAACGGATATTGCAACGATAATCCCTAATGCAATATATATCATTTGTTTTAAAAATAAATTGTCTGAATAACGATCTTGCACATTTAAAGTTGGGAGAATTCCCATTAAGATAATGATGATAAATAAACCAAAAAGTTTCCAATCAAACTTTGGACGATACAGTTTATTAAAGTGTGCTCCTATTTCTTTAGGGCTCCCCATATTTTTTATCGCTTTTTCTTCTGCTTCGTCTTCATTAGACCCCTTTGACACTAGTTCCAACTTGGACAATTTTATATGATATCCTAACTCTTTGTAAACCACTTCCTTAGCTTCTTTTGTTTTTATGTATTGCAAGACTTCAGCTAAAAAATGTTCTTTAAGATTACTCACGTTTATCACCTCTCAAATATCTCTTTTAATAGGTAAGCTTTACTTTCACAATCGTTTTCAAGGGTTTTTAATAATTTTAATCCTTTGCTGCTAATCTGATAGTATTTAATGTCTGGTGCCTCCCAATTAGAATTCAAGTAACCTTTGTGTTCGAATTTATGTAAAGATGTATAGAGGAAGCCCTCTCCCTTTTCAAATGTTTCAATCCCTCTGGCACGGATCAGTCTACTTAATTCAAAACCAGTACGCTTTTGCTTCAATAACTGAAATATTGCTAATATAAAATCTTCTTCAGAAGTTTTAGGCAGGTGATTAATTTTTAGTCTTATCTCTCTTTTATGTTCCTCGGTAAAGTCTAAATCCTGTAGTACTGTCCTTTTCAAAATGTTTTTAAGATTTTTCAAACGGTCTTCCATTTTTATACCTCCAAGCAATCTTTTAAGATTTCTTTTGCTCGCTTTAACCTAGTCTTAATCGTATTCTGATTCATACCTGTTAGGTAAGACACTTCCTTTATTGAAAGTTCCTCGAAATAATATAAATAAATGACTTCCCTATATGTATCTGGTAAACTCATTACCGCTTTTGCTAATTGTTGGTCTTCATATCTCTGAATCACTTGGTTTTCCACTTCTTTTTCTCGACTGGGTGTTTGTTTTGCTTGTTCCTCAGAGATAACGATATGGTTATGGTGCCAGCTTTTTAAATAATCCTTGCAATGGTTGATGGCAATTCGCCATAACCAAGTCTTTAAAGAGGACTTTCTTTGATATTGGTCCAATCTTTGATAACATTTTACAAATACCTCTTGGGTAAGGTCCTCTGCAACCTCCCTGTTCCTAACGTATGAATAGGCAAGTTGTAGTAACGACTGGCCGTAGTTATCCATTAATTGATCTAATAATTTCTCTCTGTCATTTACTATAAGGTCTTCAATGATACTCTCTTCCAACGTGATCTGCTCCCTTCACCTAAATAGACGATTCTAAAACAAATAAGGTTTTTCAGAATTTGTAAAATAACATAAACAAAGGAAATTTCAACCACTCAAGACCAATTCTAAATTCTTTCAGATTCTCCTCCAACTGAAGATTTATTAGTTGCAAGTTTCGAATAGGTAAAGGGCTGCTCAATTTTTGGCAGCCCTTTACTTGATAGATTTTTCAATCATCCTTTATTAATATAAAATTCTATGTAGCTCTTTTTCATTAATTGGCAGCCTGACTGCTAAATCTTTCGTTCGTAAAACACAGCAATCAAATAGAATTGTGTTCCCTTTTTAAACTCTTTAAAATTATTTTTAGCTTATATATCTTTATTTTACTAGGTGGCTTCCCCCATAAACTTTATTAAATCAGTCCTGTAAAAAAACAATGTATTATATTCTTCCATTATAAAGGAAAATAATCATCCTTTGTTAAATAATTTTGATCTGATAATGCTACATGAAAAAACGCCGACTGGTTTAAATAACCAATCGGCGTGCCTTGGAACCTAATGAGCTATAACATTTGTATTCTCTCGCACCATTTCAATAAAATACTTCAAAATTCTATGATCCTCTGTTAATTCCGGATGAAAGGAACATCCTAAGAATTGACCTTCCCGCGCTAAAACAATACGCTCTTCATGTTTTGCCAGAATTTCAACATTCTCACCTGCAGCCACGATATGAGGTGCCCGGATGAAAACAGCAGGTATATCCTCTCCTACTCCACTGATGGGCATCTCGACTTCAAAACTATCCACTTGGCGACCAAATGAATTCCGTTCGACCACGATGTCCATCACGCCTAGATGTGGCGTATCATAGCCAACGATTTCTTTAGCTAGTAAAATCAGTCCAGCACATGTTCCAAACATCGGAACTCCCTCGGCGGCGAGAGCACGAATGGGTTCAAGTAACTCGTATCGGTCCAGCAGTTTCCGCATTGTTGTACTTTCTCCGCCAGGCAGTATAAGACCATTCAATTCTTTTAGATCTTTAGCTGATTTTACTGAAATGGCCCTGCAACCAAGCTCTTCAATTTGTCTTATATGTTCTCTGACTGCACCTTGTAATGCAAGTACCCCAATTTTCAGCATCTTACCAACCACGTTCCTGCATACGGTCTTTTGCATCTAGCGCGGAAATTTCAATACCTTTCATCGGTGTCCCTAGCTCTTTTGAAATTTCGGCAATTAGTTTATAATCTCGGTAGTTTGTAGTTGCTTCTACAATGGCACGGGCAAATTTTTCTGGATTATCGGATTTGAAAATACCTGATCCGACAAATACACCATCAGCTCCAAGTTCCATCATTAAAGCGGCATCCGCAGGTGTCGCCACCCCGCCGGCAGCAAAATTGACAACAGGCAGCCTTCCCAATTTTTTAATTTCTAGCAATAATTCAAATGGTGCCCCTAAATTTTTTGCTTCCGTCATTAATTCATCCGTATTCATACCGACAACGCGTCTTACTTGTGCATTCACTTTACGAATATGACGAACCGCCTCGACAATATTACCAGTTCCAGGTTCCCCTTTTGTCCGTAACATGGAGGCTCCTTCGCCAATGCGACGTGCAGCTTCCCCTAAATCGCGGCATCCGCAAACAAAAGGTACGGTATAGTCGCTTTTTAATAAATGGTACTCCTCATCCGCAGGTGTTAATACTTCACTTTCATCTATGTAATCGACGCCCATTGCTTCCAATACACGTGCTTCGACAATGTGGCCGATGCGTGCTTTTGCCATTACAGGAATGGTGACAGCGTTCATTACTTCTTCCATAATCCGAGGATCTGCCATCCTGGCAACGCCCCCAGCTGCGCGAATATCGGATGGTACCCGCTCCAACGCCATAACCGCAACTGCACCTGAAGCTTCAGCTATTTTTGCTTGCTCGGCATTAATGACATCCATAATAACGCCGCCTTTTTGCATTTCAGCCATTCCTCGTTTTACTCTTTCAGTTCCTACTAGTTTCATAAAATAACCTCCATTCATTTGATAATTACTAGTATAATAGAAGTTGACTACATGAAAAGGTTCAGTTTTATAAAAAACAATGTGGTCAGTTGGGGGAAATTGCGAATGGATATGCTCATGTTTAAGTTGGATAATGGTACAGAAAAACCATTGTATGAACAGCTTTATAATGGGATCAAAGATGCCATTATCCAAAAACAAATTGAAGTGGGAACCAAATTGCCATCGAAGAAAAAATTAGCAGAATTCTTAAATATAAGCCAAACTACCATTGAAATTGCCTATTCCCAGCTCGTGGCAGAAGGCTATGTGGCATCCAAACCCCGCATCGGTTTTTTCGTGGAAGAGATCGATGAATTACCCTATATTGAAAAAGAACTTCTTAACATGCCTGTAGGAAAGGTCGAGAAAAAAATCGTTCAATTTGACTTCCATCCCGGAAAAATTGATGCAGACTCCTTCCCTTTTTCACTTTGGCGTAAATATGCAAAAAATATATATGATAGCAGTTCAAAAGAGTTGCTGGAAACTGGGGACCCGCAAGGAGAATTCGTATTAAGAGTGGAAATTGCCAAATATCTTTATCAATCGAGGGGAATTGTTTGCAACCCTGAACAGATTGTCATTGGTTCGGGCACGGAACAGCTGCTTCCCATGATTCTAAGGTTACTTGGAGATGATTTAAAATTTGCACTTGAAAATCCTGGGTATTCGGCCATACCTAAAATACAAATACAAAATAGAGCCATCCCTATTCCAGTGGATGAAAATGGTTTAATCGTGGATGAACTGGAAAAAACAGAGGCCAATATTGTTTACATTACTCCTTCCCACCAATTCCCTACGGGTGCGGTCCTATCGGCAACACGAAGAACACAGCTATTAAACTGGGCAGCAAAAGATAAAAGCCGCTACATCATTGAAGACGATTATGATAGCGAGTTTCGTTATATTGGAAAACCTATACCCGCCTTACAAGGGTTAGATCAAAACGAAAAAGTAATTTATTTAAGCACGTTTACCAAATCATTAATGCCTTCTTTACGTGTTGCTTATTTTGTCTTACCTTCAAACTTAATGCAAAAATATAAAGAGACATTCAGTTTTTACTCATCAACTGTACCAAGATTCGATCAGCATATACTAGCTGATTTTATGAGAGATGGCTATTTTTCCAAACACTTAAACAGGATGCGGAGAATTTATCGGAAAAAACATGAAAAATTAACCCGGATATTAGAAACATTTTATCCGGAAGTCATTATTACAGGAGACCTGGCCGGAATGCACATTTTAATTTCCGTCCCCTTATCCAAAAGGGAAGATCAGTTAAAACACATCGCGGCAAAGAACCATATTGCCATCTATCCATTAAGCGATTATCTGTTAAGTCCCATTGACTATCCATATCCAACTTTTTTATTTGGCTTCGGAGGCATTCCCTTGGACCAAATTGAAAAAGGCATACACCAATTAATGCAATGTTGGAACTATAAAGGCTATGATGATTCATTGCCTCGTTAATTCACCAAATAGGAGCTGCCAACACTACTGGTAGCTCCTTTCATCGTTAGAGTATATCAGGATATGTTCAAAAGCTAGCCAATTGGGAAGTCTATTACTTCCCATCTATAAGTATTTTTATTTCTTTTATTTGATCTATGTGTCGTTGCTCATGTAAATATAATAATTCTATCCATTGATTTAGAGGTAATTCACCAAAGCGAGGATGTTTCGCTGATTTATCTGCCAATATTGCCGTATCTTCTACCTTACTAAGGACAGCCATCAACTTATTTCTGGAATCATTCAGCAAATCAATTATTTGTTGGACTTCAAATGGTTCTACAGATGGATTAACTATTTCTGGTGCCTCCAATTTTTTCGTCCTATCCAATACAGAATGTAGTTCTTTACGTTCTTTTTTATTACCGTCTATTCTGTTTAGTCCAAAAGCAATAGCATGTGCAGACGCTTTTTCTACCAAGACCAAATGATGACAAACTTGGGCTATACTCCACCCATTATTGTCAGTCCTATTATTAAAATTATCATAACCTAATAATGAAATTTCGTTTACTAGTTTTTTTCTCGTTTCACTGAGATTGTCATTTTCTATGCTACTCACGATTTTTCTCCCTTCACTTGGAAATAAATACTTAGATTCCTCTTCTGTTATATTCACCGTATTGAAAAATTATTCGAAGAGTTGTTTCTTCTATAATTAAGAAAAAAACTTGCTCCAATATGGTAGCAAGTTTTTTTAGATTGTGTAGTTATTTGTTGCAAGAACCATATCAAGAAATAGTGAACAAATTGTTAACTATGATGCAGGTCATAGATTTAAATACCGGAACGGGTATACTTTTATAAAGTAAAGATATCATAGGAGGTTCTAACATGGGACGATATGAACAACAAAGGAGTTTCTTAAAGTCTAATTTTCTTGAATTTAAACAAATTAGAACAGATAAAATAAAGGGTCTGCCAAAACCGCCAATTGTTAAACCCTATGCCTCTTCGTCAACTGTAATTGATTTGCCAGAAGTTAGTCAAAAAGTTGTAAAAAGAGAAAATATATATGATTGCATTAAGGATCGAAGAAGTACAAGATTTTATTCTGAAGATTGTTTAAGTCTTGAGGAGTTATCCTATCTATTATGGGCTACCCAAGGTATAACTGCCACCAACAAGGCTGGACTTACACTGCGAACAGTACCATGCAGTGGTGCAACACATACTTTTGAAACCTATCTTTTCATTATGCGAGTAGAAGGAATTCCACAAGGAATCTACAGATATCTTCCGGTTGAACACAAACTCTTATTTATGTTTGAATTAGATGAGTTAGATAACAAAATTGATGCCATTACTCTAGATCAACCTTTTGTACCTAATTTCGCTAAAAGGGCTGCCGTGGTGTTTGCATGGAGTTCCATTCCATACCGTTCTGAATGGAAGTATGATATTTCAGCACATAAAAAAATCCTGATTGATATTGGTCATGTTTCTCAAAACCTTTATTTAGCAAGTGAATCTATTGATGCCGGAGCTTGTGCGATTGGTATCTATGATCAAAAGCTGATCGATGAGGTATTAGGTTTAGACGGCGATGAAGAATTTGTTCTTTTCCTTGGTGCGGTTGGAAAAAAACGAAAATGATGTATTATTTATTTCAAGATTAAAAGTTTTATAACCTGTAACAATTACCCCGTGGAGTATATCAAATCTATTGTAAAATAAAATAGTAGTAAAAAAATTTTACCTCCGGAGGGACCTTCAATGAAGAAAAAAATTGTTACGAGTACTTTTACCCTAGTCTTATTACTTGGATTGGGAACTGGAGTTATGGCAGCAACTAATAAAATTGATTGCAAAGTGGGAGATTTTAAAGAAATGATCCCTATGATGCAAGAGAAATATCCTGATTTAAGTGATAAACAATTAAAAGAGGTGCACAAAGATTGTGTAGCTAAAATGAAAAAAGAAACAGGTACGGATTGTAAGATTAATAAGTAAGCTAAAAAACATTCTAAGCGCTATAAGGTGCTTAGAATGGTTTTTATTAACTGTTAACTCCCTATTCAATTACCAAAATTAAAAACTCGTATCCCGTTTTTATAGCCTCAGCCAAACCCTAAATTCCCATATTCATTTTTACTACTGAAATAATCTTACCAAAGCTTCTCCCCTCATTAGCAATTAAAATGGCAACCAGTGTTATTTTGCTATTTTGTCCATATTTACTACCTACCCACCTTTACCCTGTAGGGTATAATTAAAATGATTCGGTAGAAATAACTTTTACAAAAGACATTTTGGATTAGGGTGGTTAGATAATGAAAAAAAGTGCTGTATTATTAGTTTTACTTTTAGTCCTTGGCCTTTCTGCATGCAGTATGGAAGGATACAGGAATGTAACAGCAGATGAAGCCAAAGAATTAATCGACAAAAAGGAAGTAGTGGTATTAGATGTCCGTACGGCAGAAGAATACCAGGGTGGACATATCCCAAATGCAACCCTAATTCCACTTCAAGAATTAGAAAATAGAATGAAAGAATTAGACCCTTCTGCAACCTATTTAGTAGTCTGCCGTAGTGGAAATCGTTCCGCCCAAGCAAGTGAAATTCTAACAACAAATAGTTTTAAATCTATTTATAATATGACTGGTGGAATGAATACTTGGGGATATGAAATAGAATAGTAAGGTTGTCCGAAAGGCAAAACCCATCATGTACCCTGTGATGGGTTTTTTTTGTTAAATAATTGGTTATTAATCAGTGCGAATAAAAATAAATTTAGGCATATTCAAAAACCGACAATGTTCGACGATAACATTTAGTAGAATAGTTGTATAAATTACAATTTTGCAATAAAACTGTAATTTATGACATAAATATATTGAAGAAAATGAAATATTAATAGCTAGAATTTCATCAGGTGTAGGAGGAAACTTTATGGAAAGCCCAGCAGAAATTAAAGAAATGGACAAAAAACACGAGAATTCAGTAAAGTGGTACGCGAACTGGAGGTTTATTACCGGAGGTCTCCTCTTTACTATCATCCTCTTGATTGCAGCAGTCTGGTACTATCAAGCAACCCATTTTAATTCACAAATCAAAATTAATGGGATAAAGGTCGGTGGAATGAACGCTGATCAAGCACTTAAGAAATTAAAAACAACTACATTGAAAAATATCGTCTATGTCGGAAATCAACAAGTTTTCGATGGAAAAGATACCATGATGGGATTTATGGAAAATGACCTGCCCCAAATCAAGAAAAAATTAAAGGACCAGTATACGTTTTTACCCTCTTCAAAAGCTAATAATTATTCCTTAATGCCCCGTAAACAGGATCATTATCGAAACCAGACATTGAAAAAGCAGGTGGAAGAAAAGCTGTTAGCCATGAATAAAAGTTTAAAAGTGCCAAAAGATGCGGTGGTTCGTTTGAAACAAGGCAAAATTGTAGTCACTAACAGCATTAGCGGAGAGCAATATGATGTTCCTAGTCTTTTAGTGGACTACGACAAACACGAATATATTAGTGAAATCCAGCTCAATCCAGTATACATACAGCCCATTAAAGAAGACAGCGAGTTTGTAAAAAATCAACAAAAAAAGCTGGAAGAATTTCTTGTGCAGACCGTCGATTATAAGGTGCAGAATAAGGTTTTTACATTAAAAGCGGGCGAATTAATTAAAAATGCATCTATTTCAAAAGATTCACAGATTAAGATTGATGATAAGGGTAATTTTAAGAAAAAGATTGCTGAAATAAACCAATCTCAATCCACATTATACAAGGATATGTCATTCAGGACCCATTCAGGATCGATGATTTCGGTTAAAGCTAGAGGTTATGGCTGGGCCATAAATGTGGATAAAGAAATTCCCCGTATTATGAAAGCTTTTGAAAGTGGGAAGAAATCGGTTTCCGCCTCTAATATATACGGAAATGGGTGGAATGGTGAAGGTTACGGATATGACGCTGTCAAAAACAATGGGATTGGTGATACGTATGCTGAAGTCTCCATAGCAAAGCAGCGAATTTGGATTTACAAAAATGGGAAATTAGTCGTGACAACAAGTGTGGTTACTGGCAATCAAGGTACCCACCATGATACAACACCAGGAGTATGGTATGTCCTTTATAAGCAAACCCCTGCCGTCCTAACGGGCAGAGAAAACGGAAAGATTACGTATCAGACACCTGTTAATTACTGGGTCCCTTTTACGAATGGTGGTCAGGGATTCCACGATGCCAACTGGAGGTCAAGTTTTGGTGGTAATATCTATCGCAGCAATGGATCGCATGGCTGTGTTAACACCCCGCCAAGTGTTATGAAATCTGTGTATGACAATCTCAGCAGCTATGACCCAGTGGTCGTTTATTGATGCATTGGTAGACCTTCAGAGCAGCCCTAGAACTTGTAATCCTATAAAAAAGGAGAAGGACATACATATATAGTGTATCTCCTTCTCCTTTTTGAATGGATAGGGTGCAATGGACCGGTAGTTAAACTCGTAGCACTATAAATTGTCCCCCTCCGAGTAAACTCCTAACATAATCTATTTTCACATGATCAAAATAAACCTTATCTCTTTCATTTACCAAAAACTCTATTCCATCTTGTTCTGTTATTTCATCCATATCTAATGCTGACTCCTCCAGAGTCAGACGAAGCTGTGGACCCCCTCAGCCAATTCCCATCTCTAAACGGATTAGGGGTTTTTTGCCTTCATTGATAATATCTTGAACTTCATTTTTTATTTTTACTATTGCAGCCTGTGTAATTTTAATCATCTTAATTCCTCCCTATAGGTTTTTTATACAAAGTGTAACGAACCAAAGTAAACCTTTGTTGTCTATAAAAGCTAATTAATTTTATAAAATACCAATCCATGTTTTGACTGCTGTTACAAAAATTAAAATCCCCATTATAATTTGCAATACCCTGGGGTTCACTCTTTTTCCTAAATTGGCGCCTATTGGTGAAGCAATTAAACTAGCTGCAACCATAATGATCGAGGGTAGAATAGCCACTTGCCCTGTTGAAATTTTCCCAGAAACCGCTCCTATGGATGAAATAAGTGTAATGGCTAAGGATGAGGCAATGGTCATTCTTGTCGGTATCTTTAACACCGTTAGCATAATTGGCACCAATAGGAATGCTCCTCCAGCACCAACGATCCCAGCACCAATCCCGACAATGAAAGCAAATAGCGCTGCAAGCCACTTGTTAAATTTAACTTGGTCTAAAGGAATAGTATCAATTCCTTTTTTCGGAATAAACATCATAATGACAGCAATCAATGCTAAAATTCCGTAAACAATATTAATTCCGCTTTCCGGCAAATGTGTAGAGCCAAATCCACCGATAAAGCTTCCAATCAAAATACTTATTCCCATATAGGCAATAAGTTTTTTATTTAAGAATCCACCTTTCCGGTAAACCAGAACACCACCAATTGTCGAAAAGAAAACTTGGATGGCAGTAATTCCTGAAACCTCATGTGCTGTAAAATGACCTACCCCTAGTATAACTGGAATGTACAATAACATGGGGAAATTAATGATTGCACCACCAATACCTAACATCCCTGAAATAAATGACCCAACAAAACCAATTAGGAAGATCGTAATGATAAAGCTAATAGCCATGGTATCCTCCCCCCTTAAAAAAAAGGAACCTTTACTAGTTCCCTAAATTTTTAATTTTTTTAGTCATAAAGTTATCGAACAGCACAGCGGTTTGGGCCGATTTCCATTTCTCGCTGTTGATCAATGTCGGGATTGATTTTTCCCATGTTGGTTTGACGAATTTCTTGATATGCATTAGGCTGGGGCGGCAGGTTTTCTGTTACCATTTTTCTGAATTCACTCTCGTCTTCGATATTTAGACCATGATTTTCTTCAATTAATGTTCCTAATTTTTGAGCCACACTGCCATCATCATTTAACTCATCAATTATCATAAAGTGGGCTGGAAGCACAATGAGCTCTTCTGATAATTCTCTGTAACGTTTATAAAGTGTCTCGCGTAAATCTCCAACCCAGTCTTCCGCCATCCCTGCGAGATCCGGTCTTCCGATGGAATCAATGAATACAATATCGCCTGAAAGCAAGAACTTTTCATCTACAACAAATGAAGTGGAACCAATCGTGTGACCTGGAGAATACAATGCGTGAATATTAATAATAGTGTTTCCGATTTTTACGTCATTTCCATCTTCTAATGGTTGGAAATCAAAGGTGACTTCTGTTGCATCCTTTGGTGGAAGCCAATAAGTTGCACCTGTTTTTTCAGCCAATGTACGTCCACCAGAAATATGGTCCGCATGAAGGTGTGTATCAAATACGTGTGTAATTTTTGCGCCGATTCCTTCCGCAAAATCAAGATAGCTATCAGTCATACGTGTTGCATCAATCAGTGCTGCCTCATCGTTTGATACTACCATATAAGATAAGCAGCCTTTACCAATTCGAACAAATTGATAAATTTCACCGCCATCATTTAGGTCGCCCACTTTAACCGGTTCTAAATGTTCACTCCATTCTTTCATCCCACCTTTTAAGTATGACACGTTTAACCCCGCATCTGAAAGCATATCTGCCACCATGACAGATGAACCTTCCTTAGCACAAACCACCAATACTTCTCGATCGGCAGGAATTTTGTCAAGGATTTCATCCACACCATCAAGCAGTTCAAAATAAGGGACATTTAAATAGTCAAATTTCTCACCTTCAATTTTCCAATCGTTAAAATCACTCTCATTTCTAACATCTAGAATAAATAACTCTTCATTATTAAAAACTTTTTGTGTTACTTCTTTTGAAGTCATTACATTTAAAGGCATTCTTTATTTACCCCCTATGGTATTATAATCATTAAAAAAATATGCTAATTAAAAAGTTAAGGTAACATCCGCATCCTTGGCGAACTCTAAAAAGGTGACAGCACCGCCTACTTCAATTCAATCAACAAAATTTTCTATTTCTAATCCCATGACATCCATAGTCATTTGACATCCGATAAATTGAACACCCATTTCTTGAGCCATTGCAGATAGTTCTGGAATGGAAGGTACATTTGCTTTTGCAAAGCCATCAGCAAAATGCTCTTTCCCCTCTGGCATTGGAAGCTGTTTGGAAGCTTCTCTATGGATTAAGTTTAAACCTTCAAATGTGAAGAAGATAGCTACTTCTTGATCAGTTGCTGCTGCCGCTGTTGCGATATTAAATACTTTGTATGCATCAAATAATCCACCATTACTTGCAATAATTGCTACTCTCTTAGTCATTGTTTTTTCCTCCAGATAGTCTTATTTATTGTTAATACCCGTTGTTTTACCATTCCAACCAATCATTCCTGGTACAACATTAATGACGTTAGCAAAACCATTATCCGATAATTTTTGGGCAGCAAGATCGCTACGGTTCCCTGTACGACAAACCACGATAATTTCTTCCTGTTTATTAAATTCATTTATTCTATCTTCCAATACACCCAATGGTATGGAGATTGCACTCGGAATATGGTTAAAAGCATATTCTGCAGATTCTCTAACATCGATTATGACGATGTTTTCAGTTGCTGCAATTTTTTTCTCAAGGTCTTCATTATTGATAACATTTGGGTGTTTCTTTTCAGTTGCTTCGTCGTTAGAAGATTTGCGAAGATAATGCTTCAATACTCCGCCTTCTTCAATTGTTCCCAAATATTGATGGCCCGTACTTTCAGCCCATGCCTTCATGTCCGCTTTGGATCCTTTGTCTGTCGCTTGAACTTCTAACACTTGTCCTTCCTCCAGGTTATTCATTGCTTTTTTTGTCCTAACAATCGGCATCGGACAAGCTAATCCTTTGGCATCTAAAATCACATTTGATTTTAAGTTTTCCATTTTAAAATCCTCCTTAATACCTATAAGGGTATTGTTTTTCTTTAAAAAAATTATTCCACTTTACCTTCCCAAGCAAGCATTCCACCAGCCATGTTGATTACATTAAATCCATAACTTTCAAGAAATTGCGCAGCACGACCACTTCTGCCTCCTGAACGGCATACGATAATATACTCTTTTGATTTATCTAATTCATGCATGCGGAACTCAACTAATCCTAATCGAATGTTTACAGCACCTGGGATTTTGCCAGCTGCAACTTCGTCCACTTCACGTACGTCTATGATATTTAATTTCTTTTCACCGTTTAATAATATTTCAACCTCTTTTGCTGTCATTTGTTTCATTTTATATTTCTCCTTCTGTTTTATAAGGGGAATCCCCATTTTGTTTTAAATAAACAGATTGACATTACCTTCCTCTGCATCTCCTAAGTAAGCAGCAACTCCTGCAAATTCAATGGATTCTAATAACTCTTCCTCTTTAAGACCTAACAAATCCATTGTCATGGTACATGCTACTAGTTTTACATCCTGTTCCAGTGCCATTTCAATTAATTGCGGCAGAGGAATTGCGTTATGCTTTTTCATAATATCCTTAATCATTTTAGGGCCGAATCCGGCAAAGTTCATTTTGGACAGCCCCATTTTATCAGCGCCTCTTGGCATCATTTTGCCAAACAATTTCTCCATAAATCCTTTTTTCACCAGGACCTTTTCCTCTTTGCGAAGGGCATTTAATCCCCAAAATGTATGAAAAATGGTTACTTCATGGTCATAAGCAGCTGCACCATTCGCAATGATATAGGCTGCCATTGCTTTATCGTAATCACCACTAAATAATACAATTGTCGTCTTTTTCTTTTCTGTCATGTTTTGTCCTCCTGAAGAAATAATACCTATACAGGTATTACTAAAATTAAAAAAATTTATCCTTTTTTAATCCAAAACTTTAAGATACTATTTTCTTCTTCATGTTTCAGCAATTCATGACCACCTGATTTAGCCCAAGCTGCAAGATCATTCTTAGCGCCTTTATCTGTTGTATGAATCTCTAAAACTTGACCTGATTCAAGTTCATTCATCGCTTTCTTTGTTTTAACAATTGGCATTGGGCAAGCTAAACCTTTTGCATCAACTACTTTTGTACTATTCATTATTGTATTCCTCCCTTTAGAAAATAATTACCATTACCCCTATGGGTATATTTATTAGTGAAAATAAAAGAGGGTGTCAACCCTTTTTTATCGACTTTTTACTAGCAAATTAACAGCTTCTTTTACTATTTCTTCCATGCTTTTTTCACCTTGTTCATTTGCTTTTTGAACACATTCCACTAAATTGGAACTAACAATAACTCCAATAGTACGGTCGATGGCACTTCTAGTTGCAGATAACTGGGTAATAACTTCTTTACAGTCCTTGTTTTCTTCCATCATTTTTAAAATTCCTCGTAACTGTCCTTCAATACGTTTTACTCTGTTTTTCATTTGATCATTATAATCCAATGCTTTTCCTCCTTTAACCATTAGTTTCTATTTTCAAGGAAATTTCCCTTACTAGTTATTGGTGATGAATTGTAGTTAAGATTTATAGTATCATTAAATCCTCCTTCAATGAACTAATGTCATTGACAAGCTATATAATATACCCCTGTAGGTATAATGTCAATAGAATAATCTTAAAAAAATTGCTTATAGAAAAATGACCACAATAAATGCCCAAGAAGGAAATCGAATTTAAATATAATTATCTTCCTTCCTTGGATTAATTTATTGATTAATGCCGAATATACACTTATAATTCATAGTATATATATAGGGATTAGAGGAATTAAGGAGGGGTCAGTTATGAAATTATTAAAACGCCTGTTTATGGATACATGTCCGACCTGTAAGAAAGTATTAGAAACAAAACAATCAAACTTTTTAAAAGCAATAGTTATTAAAACTTGTCCAGATAATCACTATCAAAAAGAGTTTCATCCAGCTTTAGAGTCTTATATCGAAAGTAACCTTCAATAGCTTTTACCTCCTTTCTTGATTATTATCTTTCGAGTTTATCTTTCCATGCTTTATGGTACACACCATATTTTTCCCGTTCTAATCCATATATTTTTAAGACAATTTAAAAAGCAAGCCCCTATAATTGGAGCATGCTTTAATGGATAGTCCTTTTTATTTCTTTTTAATCCAAAATTTAATGGCATTTTCATTTTGTTCTGTTTTTAGCAGGGTGTGACCGGCATTTTCCGACCAAGCTGGGAGATCATTTAGGGCACCTCTGTCAGTAACTTGGAGCTCTATTACTTGTCCACTATCTAATGACTCAATACCTTTTTTAAGCTTAATAATTGGCATTGGACAGGTTAATCCAGTAACATCCACCACTGTATCAACCTTTATCTCATTTTGGTTTTCTATAACTGTTTCTCCACGATCATTTGTTGTTGTTTCAACATTTTTGTTTAGATTGCTTCCGTATACAGAGGAATAAGTTTTCCATCCACCATCTAAATTAATAGCTTTAAACCCACTATTATTCAAGATACGTGTGGCCAGATATCCTCTTAAGCCTACCTGACATGAAACATAAATTGGTTTATCAAGAGGTAATTCAGTCATTTTACATCTTAAATCATTTAGAGGAATATTGATAGATCCTTCAATAAATCCAAATTCGCGCTCCATTGGTTCGCGAACGTCTATTAATATTCCTCCAGTAGCAACGATCGCATCTACTTCGTGCCACTGAATCATTTCCAATTCGCCACCCATGATATTAGAAGCTACATATCCAGCCATATTCACAGGATCTTTTGCTGAAGAATATGGTGGTGCGTAAGACAATTCAAGATTTGTTAAATCTTCAACCGTTAATCCACCCAAAATGGCAGTTGCTATAACGTCAATACGCTTATCAACCCCATCCGCTCCTACAGCTTGTGCACCAAAAATTTTGCCTGTTTCTTTGTCAAAGATAAGTTTTAAAGCTATTGGTGCTGCTCCTGGATAATACCCTGCATGAGAGCTTGGATGAATATGAACCACTTCATATGGAACCACTAAGCGTCTAAGTGTTTTTTCATTGTTACCAGTTGCTGCAATAGTTAAGTCAAACACCTTAGCGATTGATGTACCCAATGTCCCTTGATACTTTTCCTTTTTGCCCATCATATTATTAGCCGCAATGCGTCCTTGTCGGTTTGCTGGTCCTGCAAGTGGGATCATCGCCTTTGTACCGCTAATATAATCAACAACCTCTACTGCATCCCCAACTGCATAAATATACTCATTAGAAGTTTGCAGAAATTCATTTACAACGATTCCTCCACGCTCTGCTAGCTCCAATCCGGCAACCTTGGCTAACTCATTTTCCGGTCTGACTCCGATAGAAAGAATTGTCATTTCTGTTTCAATTTCTATTCCATTAGAAAGAATAATCTTCTTACCTTGGTCGGCAAATGACTCGACACCATTTTCTAGGAGTAACTTCACGCCTTTTTCTTTTAAATGCGTGTGTAAGATACTTGCCATTTCAAAGTCAATCGGAGCCATAATTTGATTAGCCATTTCAATAATTGTAACTTCTATCCCTCGATCAACAAGATTTTCAGCCATTTCAATCCCAATAAATCCTCCACCGATTACGACTGCCTTTTTAGGATTATGAGAATCAACATAGTTTTTAATTTTATCCGTATCGGGAATATTTCTTAACGTAAATAAAGTCTGATGATCATTTATCCCAGGGATAGGCGGTACAATTGGTCTTGCTCCTGGTGATAATAATAACTTGTCATAAGATTCCTCGTACACTTCACCAGTTTGTAAGTTCTTTATCGTTACGTTTTTGACTTCAGGATTAATGGATATGACTTCGCTTAAATTGCGGATGTCAAGGTTAAATCGTTCCGACATTCCTTTTACAGATTGCACTAATAATTTACTTCGATCCTTGATTGTTTCACCAATATAGTACGGCAAACCGCAATTGGCAAATGAAATGTGCTCTCCCCGTTCAACTAGTATAATATCAACATCTTCACTAATTCTTCTTAATCTTGCAGCTGCTGTCGCTCCGCCAGCTACTCCACCTACGATGATAATTTTTTGTGTCATGTTATTCCCTCCAAATTTATATAAGTTAATTACTTTCTTCATAATCTTATTTCTCATTAGGTATACCCCTATGGGTTTTATACCTATAGGGGTATTATATAATCTTTTAAAAATATGTAAAGTCCTATGGTGGAAACTTCACATTTTCGACAAATATATAGCGATACTAAAGTTGATACATAAAAAACAGAAAAACGTCTGCCTATTAGGCAAACGTTCTTTGGAGGTAAAAAATATTTGGCTTGGTGTACTAATAACATATTTTCAATTATTAAAAGTGTATAGACATGTGCTTATGAAAAATTAAAAAAGCTCTCCAAAATAAGACTTATCCTAAACATGAATGAAAATGTGGGAAGGTTCAAAAAAAAAAGCCCGCAAAGGGCTTTTTTAAGTTACGTGTAATTATTTTTCTTAAAAACAGATCGATGCTCCCACAATGATTAACAAGATAAATAATACAACGATTAAAGCAAAACCGCCACCGTAGCCACCGCCGTAGCCATAGCCACCACAACAACCACCAAATCCGCCGTATCCACCATATCCGAACATTTAATTGACCCCCTTTAGATTTATTCCTTACAATTTATGTTAAGTCAATTAATTTGGGAAGGGCTCTTTCCCTATGATTTTTATAAGTACAAACTCATTAATCTTAAAGGTAAAAGGTTGTTTTTTTCCCTGCCTAATTGTGCCTACCGGGTACTTGTCATTTTCCTAAACCTATTTTAAGATTTCCTATCCCCACATTTTAATCAATTTTCCCTCCCCGGCTTGTAGTAATAAGGATCGCCTTTATGGTCCTTCATTTCATTATTATCTATAAATAACTTTCCATCTTCTAAAAAAGTTGCTAATGTAATATTTTCTATTTTTTCACCCATTTTTTCGATTTCATTAATAAGCCAACTCTGATCTAATTGCAGATATTTTAAATTATGGTGTACGATTTGACCATCCATTATCAGTGGGATCGGTAGGTATTCTTTTTTTACATGTAACTTTAAATCACTAGGTTGAACTGCTCGATAGTCCGATTTGGGAATCACACTAATACTCCCTGTTCCCTCCATCACGGCAATGGCAATGTTTTGAGTATCGGTGTACCCTTTTTCTCTTAAATGGGACAATAATTGATTGAGAGGCATACGCACCTTTTTAAGTCCTTTCCGATCAATATCCCCGTTTTGGATTAATACTGTTGGACTTTCATATAAGATCCATCTTAATTTATTATGTAGGGATAAACGTGTAAATACCTTATATAGAATGACGACAATTCCAGCATAGATAATTGCCTTTCCTGTATTATTAACCTCTACTGGACTGCTGATAATATTGGTGAGGACAAGAATATACAATAAATCGAAAGAGTGCATTTGAGCAACAGCTTTTTTTCCGGTTAACCTTAAAAATAAGTATCCTACCACAAAAATCAATAACGCACGGTAAAATGAATCCAAATTTGCATCTCTCCTTAGCTATTCTCTACCTAATCAAACATCACAACAGTATGATCGATATCTGTAGTATTAGAATTTCCATTCGTTTCTACACCAGAGATACTTTTACAAAAACATAAAAAGCCCTACCATATAATTAGTAGGGCTTGATTCAAATAGATTTATGAAGGTTGCGGATCCAACCGCTTTGATTTTCGTTTATTCCTTAACAGTCGCTTTTCTAGATAATAAGTAGGAATGATGATAGCTGCCCAAATCGCAAAATAGTTCAGAACTACGAGAAACGGGTTGCTGCTACCATCATGCTCCTCTATTCCATGTATTTTTCCTTCACGAAAATCTTCTTGAGTCGGACCTTGCTGTGTAGTTGTTGTATTCCCAGTGCTCGTACTGGAGGATTGTCCACTTTGATGCATTTGTTCCTGCTTAAAACTGTTGTTTGAAGAGGTTGTTGAGGAAAACCATTGAATACCTCCTGCCAAAATGGCAATTGAAAGAACTACTGAAACAAGAACAGCCTTCCTTCGTTTTCCTGTCCTGGATTTAAAGGCCTTTTTGCATATACTCATTACCCATTGCCAATGTACTCCAACATGAAGACCAACAAATGCCAGTGTTGCGTCCGCAGATAAACCGTGGAGTTCACGTATTGTATGACTCCCTTGAATGGCAATACTTGGAAGAACTACCTTCGATATTAAGATACCCGTTATAATGATAGCAGCCATCGAAATTAAGAGCAGTATATTTAACAAATAACTAAATCGAGTTTTTTTGGGAAGCTTTGGGTCCAAAATCTTTTTAGTCGTGCTTACAACCCATTGATAGTTCAGACCGATGTGGAAAAGAATGGCCAACCCTATTATTAGTCCAGCTATTTCATGAAACGGTAATCCGTCAAATACTCTCGGATTCATTAGCAATACAAAAGTAATTGCTAGCACCAAATCCAGTACCATTTTTGTATAATTTTTTTTCATATCATTTTCCTCCTAATTCAAAACGTTACGCTAACTGACTCTTATATTATCGAGTGAATCTTAAGATAAGCTTAACTTAATCTGGTTTCATTTCTTTCACCATTTGATTCTAAAAAACGCTGTACTCTCTTCCCGTTTCTTTTATGGTATGATTAATTAAGTTCATTACTTAAGGAGTGAAATCATGAGTGTACATAAAGATTTAATTAAACATGCGGCAAATCAAAATGAAACTTATCAAGAATTCCTGGCTCTTGACCAACAACGCGAACAATATATTGAAGAAGCGATTGAGTTATGTAAACAAGGTCAACCCTTTTCAACCGATAAAATAAATGCAGTCACTAATAGGATTAATAAGATAAACCTGCGCTTTATACCCACGAGGAAAAACGTTACGGGCGAAATGATTCAGGAATTTGTAAAAAAACACTAAAAAAAAGCCGAACAGTAACTAACCCCTACTGTCCGGCTTTCGTTGTATCTATATTTACTTTTTAAAAATGGTCGCGATGACTTGATCATAGGTCATTTCCGTATCGACTGTAAATGTACCTGGACGCAAATTTTTCTCGACACCCTTTTTCTCCACATCTCGAGAGAATTTAAAATCATCAGGTACAATTTTTGCCTTTTCAAGCATTTTACCGACATCAATGCTAGTCATTCCCTGTGTTACAGTTATAACTGCTCGATAGGCAATCTTTTTAGAATTATTAGCTGCCGGAGCGGTTGCTGCTGCTGCTGCTTTTTTGGCTGCTTCTATAGCCTTATCAAATTCTGCCTTTGGTTGTACAACATACCCCGCTGCTAATAGTTTATCTTTCATCTCTGTTTCAGTTGGTTGAGCAACTATTTTCTCCACAGTTTTGGTGGGTTTGGCTGCTGCTTTTGTGACGACTGGATCTTCAGTAAAGTAAACAGCACCACAAATGGTCGTTGCCAAAAGAATTCCGGTCGCAAAGCTGCTCACTACATTAAATTTCATGGGCTAATTTGCTCCTTCCATCCTTTGCTGCCAGATACGGGGCAAGTAATTGATTTATTTCGCTCTCTGAAACTTGTTTTTTCTGAGCAATCGTCTCAATCGAATATTTGCGCTTATATAAATCTAGTACTTCACGCTTAAAGATCATTTCATCCTGAGTCAGTTGAACGCCTGCTTCTTTTGTAACAACCTCTATATCAAGCTCCAGATTGCGAATTTGCTCGTTCACGTTATTGATATCTTTCATTACAGCAACATGGACCATATCAATTTCCTTATGTTTCTGTTTTTCTGCGTTCCGATTTGATGCTATTGAAACGATTAGCAACACAGCTGATATCGCAATTAACAGAATTAATGTCCATTCCATCATATTAGTTTCCTCCTTATTTTACATAACAATCCACATTTCCCTATTATACATCCTAACTGAAAATAATTCGACGAATTTCGAGTAAATGAGACACAAGTCGGATGTTTTGGGAAATTGAACCTATCTTTCAATAAAATTACTACATATAAATGTACCTCAGCTATTAAGGTAGATATATAATAGGGACGGGGCGAAAAAATGAAGAATAAATGGTTAAATAAACTAAAACCTCTTTTGATAACCGCAATAGTTCTAATTGGTCTTTATTTTGCGGGAAGTTATTTACTTGATAAACTATTCGGAGATATGTGTGGAAACGACATTGTTCAAAAATCACCGTCACCGGATGGAGATAAAGTAGCTTATATTTTTCAGCGGGATTGTGGTGCTACAACAGGGACTTCCTATCAGTTGTCACTTTTGGAAACAGATGATGAATTTCCAAATAAAGGTGGAAACACATTTGTTTCTGATAACCAATTTCGAATCAAATGGATTACCAACGATAAATTACGAGTGAATTATGAGAAGTCCTCAAAGACCTATGAAATGGATAAAAGTGTGGATTGGACTAAGATAGAATATATTGGAAATTAAAATAGCCAGTGTACCTCAGCAAAATTCACTACATTTTTACTTACAAATTGATATACAGAAATATTGGTTAGGCTCTATTATAACTGAATGTCGATTTCAATGTGTTTGAAAAATAAACGGAGAAACTCCGGCTAAATTGGGAAATAACCATATTTCCATAAAAATAAGGGGAGTTTTTCCGCTTATATGGTCCAAATCTTTAGATATTGTCTTATTTAGAGGAGTTAAGCGGAATATCTCCGCCTATATCTGCTGCTTTAGCTTCCTCTATGAACAATAGACGGAAATTTTCCGCCTACGAATTCTCATACCTACGCAAATATCAATACGAGAAGGCGAAAATGGTTTGCCAAATTCTTCCTACTAAGCAAAATTGTCCTACATTTCATAGAGCAAAAATGATTGCATTTCCCTATATTTTAACCTTGAAAAAAACTAACCAGTGTTCCACTTGCAAGCGTATGTGACTCCAAAATTGGCGCTATGTCTTCAAAAAATACCACCTGATTCGGTATCTCAACTCTTTCAATATCTAAAGCATAAACAGCGATTTGATACGCATGATCTCCTGTTAATTCAGCGGGTTGCATCCCGTAGTACGGTTTAATCTGCTGCTGCCCTGTCAACCTCTCAGCTGCATTTTCTGGCATTTCCATTGTATTACTGTCAATATTAACCACGGCCCAGTGAACCCAATATTCAGGGAGAACATGGGCATCATAAACTACCACGGCAAATGATTTCGTGTTTGTCGGTGCACCTGTCCATTTTATCGGTAAACTAATATTTTCACCGCCAACGCTATGCTGGGCGAATTTGTGGGGAATATTTCCCCAAGCCTCGAATGCTGGTGAAGTTACTTTTAAGTTATTTTCAGGCAGCGTATCAATCGTTACAATCCCCGCTTCTGCCTCCCTGCCTAGTTTAGCTTTCAATACAGTCAATGCGAAACGAACACTGACAAAGAGTTCATCCTCTTCAAAAAGGACCGGGTGATCTAACCTAAGTGTCGTAGAAACCGGCTCACTGATCGTCACTTGTGAATCACCGGATGCTATTTCAAATGAAAAATCATTCATACGTACAGTGGCAGTTGTAAAAGATTCGTTTATTTTTACCATCGCACCTACGCTTTCTAACACTTCCCTTAATGGTACCAATAGCTTGGTATTTATATTGATTGCAGGTGTGGTCATGCTTTTGCCATTAACTTTCACCGGAACTGGGGTGTTTCTGTGTAAATCTTTACTCATCTCATACACCTCTATCGAATTAAGGTTCGTCCTATTAATATCCATCAAATGTCAGTAATTCATTCTCCCTTACAGTTCAAACTCCCATTCCTCGCGGAGTATTAAATAAAGCACTAGAAGGTTGTTTTCTAACTCTGAAGTCGTTTTCCCTGCAGAATCCAGTCCGATATTAGGAAATAATACTTCGGCGATTTGGATGGTTAGTTGATTTCTTTCATTTAATGGGAGTTGATGAAACCGATGGACGTATATACTGACGAGTTTCCATTCCTTTATCCCTAAAGATTTCAGCGTCCATTCATCAATGATGAGATCATCCTTGGAAAGCCCTCTGTTTGTAATTTCGTTCTCAAACGGAGAATGTTTCTTTTTCCATTTTGCCTTACGCTCATGAACGACAATCGTCCCTGCGACCATATCACCGAGTCGTTTATGTTTGGAGTGGAAAAAGATCATGATAATTCCGAGAAAATACGCAGTCGGCAAGGAATCAATCATTCGGATAAGATTCCGAATAAAGCTCGAAAGCAATGTAATACTATGACCATTTTCCTGTATGACCCTGATTCCTATAAGCTTCTTCCCAAGCGTCCTGCCCCCTGAGAAAAATTCAAACACAAAAAAGTAACCCCAATTCACAATAAACAGAACTATAATCGTGATTGCAATAGGCAGCGAATTCCGGATGAAAATAAATTCCAACTTCGACATCCCGTCCAGAACGAAAAAAAGGACAATCAAGGACAAAATGTTAATGACCATTAATAGCATCTGGTCGATGATAAAAGCAGCAGACCTACTGCCTAAACCAGCAGTCTGAAATTGAATTGATACAAATTCCGGTGTTTTGATATCTACTTTATCTTCATTCATAAGCTTCCCCCGTCATCTGCTTGATTGTTTCTATTTCTATTTTTCTATAATTTTACTATAATTAGGAGAATAATGACTAATTAATATATAGCCCTCATAAAGTAGGTGTCAAAATGAATGTAAATCAATTTGTAAAAATGCATCGTGAAGAATGGAAACAGCTTGAAGAATTAATCACGACGTTAGGCAGGAACAGAAATTCTATAACAGGTGACCGTATCACTCAATACCATCGACTCTATCAAAAGGCTGCCCAAAATCTTTCCTACAGTCAAACCTATTTTCCGAATGATGAAGTTACCTTATATTTGAACGGATTAATTGCCAAATCCCATAATCTTTTGTATAAAGACCAGGTATCAAGCCTCAAACAAATCCGTCACTTTTTTAGTGTAAAATTTATTGGACTGTTGTTAGAGCAATGGAAATTTGTCTTCTTTGCGATGATTTTATTTTTGATTGGCGCCTTGGGGAGTTTTCTATCAGTTATGAATGATCCTCTACACATCTATGCCATTCTCCCGTCGGAAATCGCCAAAGGTGTTGACCCTGATCAACTTGGGAAAGGTCATGGTGCAGTGGACTCCTCCCTCATGTCGGCTAGTATTATGACAAATAATATCAAGGTGGCAATCTTTGCTTTTGCCGGTGGAATCACCTTTGGGCTCGTGACTGTTTATTTGATGGTTTACAACGGTATTATCATTGGTGCGCTCGCTGCCCTGTTTTGGCATCATGGAAAATCGTATGATTTTTGGGCATATATCGTTCCTCACGGAATGATTGAACTCACAGCCATTTTTATTGCGGGTGGTGCGGGTCTTCTTATGGGATATAAGCTGTTTGTCTCGGGTCAATTTTCGCGGAGTTATCAATTAAAACAGCAAGCGATGCGATCCGTTCAACTTCTTCTTGGAACCATTCCATTGTTTATCATTGCCGGTATCATCGAAGGATTCATCACCCCGGCAGCCATTTCATTAGAAGCAAAGTACATCGTTGCTATCTTAACGGTAGTCGGTTTGATCCTCTATATCGTAATTGGTAAGTTAAAACTTACGAAGATTATAAAAGGTTCTGATTGATAATTTCAATATAATGAGATACGGCTGTAACCGCCAACCTATCCTCACGGGCCTCAATCATTTGAAGGCCTTGTTTTTCCCATTTAATTTTTTCTCTTTTCTTTATAAGTACTTGCTGTTGCGCAATACTTTTCCGCATGGCTGCTTGAAGAGAAGTCGGCTCCTCCTTGACTTTTCTTAAAAGTGTCTGATCATCTATTCCAATCATTAAAAATAAATGCCGCTTACGGAGTCTTTTTAAAAGGACAAGAGCACTTTCCTCATGAAGGAAGGTCCGGACATCACTAAATAATAGCAGCAGACTTCGTTTCTTTTGAATCATTTCTAAATATTGTAATACAGCAGCATAATTGGACTCAGCCGCATCTACGTTTACGTCATAGATAGCTTGGAGAATGGTCTTAAGATGTGCCATCCCTTTTGCTGGCGGTACATAGACCTTAATATTCTTTGAAAAGGCTAGGACAGACACATAATCACCCTTTTGGAGGGCTGCCGCTGTCACGGTCAGGGCCGCTTCTAATGTTTTTTCTAAGCGATTTCCTTTCGACAATTCTGCCCCCATCATTCTTCCGCAATCAATTAGGATAGTTATATACTTTCCGTGCTCCGGTTCATATTCATTCGTCATTACTTCTTGGAGCTTCGCTGTTTGGCGCCAGTTAATTTTACGCGGATCATCGCCGACAACATAATTTCTAATCTTGGAAAAATCGCCTACTCCACTACGTTGCCTCCGAATCTTTAACCCCTCGTAAACCAAATATTTTTGTGCATTTTCTAAATATTGCTTGGTCTCAGTTAAATCAGGGATGACTTTCACAGAATCCTTCAATTCCACGGTTACTTGCTTTTCCCACATGCCAAGCAAACTCGTATATCGAAAATAAAGCTTGTTAAGCTCGTATTTTCCTCGGACCTTGGCAGTTGTATCAAACGAAATCTCGGTCGTTGCTTCATTAGGTATAGAACCAACAATAGGAAACGGGCTTTCGAAAGTCTGCGGCAAACTATCGACTAACCGGTAGCTAATAGGATATACAGAGGAATTCTGCACTTCAATCTTCACCGTATAAGGGATACCTCTTTCTAATTCATCAGCGACTGATCGCTGAAAGAAAAGCTGCTTTTTAGTGGGCGAAAAAAGCAAGTCTACCAGACTTATCACAAATACAATGATATTTGCAGCAATAACATACCCCCAAGAGATATTCCAAACCGTTCCAATGCATAAAATAATCGATAGCAGGAGGAAAACCAGCAATAATCGATTCGTTGGTAAAACCCCTTTATCTTGGAACAGGAACCGAGCCCACCAGCTCTTCAATAATTTGGTCAACGGTTGCTCCCTCCAATTCTACATGTGGGGATAACTGAATCCGATGCCTTAACGCAGGTTTGGCAACCATTTTGATATCATCGGGTGTAACATAATCCCTGCCTGAAAGGTATGCCCACGCTTGTGCTGCCTTTCCAATGGAAATACCTGCTCTTGTACTGGCCCCAAAGCGGATTGCTTCTGCCTCACGAGTTTTCCTCACAATTTTCATCATATAGTCTAATACATTCTCACTCACCGTGACATTTTCAATTTCTCGTCTAATCCTTAAAAAATCTTCCATATCTAGAATGGGGGAAACAAGGTTTTCGTCAAAGCTGTGTTCTATCACTTGTTTTAATACCTTTTTCTCTTCCTCAAAGCTAGGAAACTCTATTTTCAGCTTAAATAAAAAACGGTCTTGCTGCGCTTCTGGGAGTGGATAGGTGCCTTCAAATTCAATTGGATTCTGGGTCGCAACCACAAAAAACACATCAGGTAACGGATACGTCTCCCCTTGAATCGTCACTTGCTTTTCTTCCATTGCTTCGAGCAACGCAGCTTGTGTCTTCGCTGGTGTCCGGTTAATTTCATCAGCTAGAAGGATATTCGTAAAAATAGGGCCTTTCAATGTTTGAAAGGTGCTCTCCTTCATATTGTAAATCGTGCTCCCGGTGATATCACTTGGTAATAAATCCGGTGTAAACTGAATCCGGTTAAAGGTCCCTCCGAGAAGATTCGCAAGGGTTCGGACCATTTGTGTTTTGCCGGTGCCTGGCACTCCTTCTAGAAGAACATGACCTCCAGCTAAAATTGCAGATAAAAGGAGTCTAAGATTCAGGCTCTGACCAACTATCCTCTCTTCATACTTGTCCAAAAAAGATGTTAATTCTGTTTTCATCCTTCAACCTCTTTCCTTAATTCCTCAAGCTTTTTCGACCATAATAAGTATTCTTGTTTGGAGATTTTTTCTTTCTCAAGAATGTTGATCAATCCTGTTAAGAAGGAATTGATTTCATAAGCAGACAACCCCGTCCACTTTTTCTCAAAGGTACTCGATAAATCCTTCCATTCTCTGTTATATGGGATCTGCCATGTTTCCTTGAGAACCAGTTTGATATAGTCGGCCTGAATCTTAATTGAATCATGATACCGTTTGCCACGGAGATACCATGCTGCTAGGGCATGGATACCCTCATCACTAAAGCGAACCGACGCTTCCCTTGGTTCAAAAATAGGGCCGAATCGCTTGCCTTTTGCCCATAACCAGAGAACTATCAAAAGGATTCCTTGCAAAACAAGCAGTAAAAACCACATCGGGTACACATTCCAAAAAGTTGATGCGTTTTCCCCGCCATGAATATATTCATCAAACAGGATTGTGTTCGCTTTCTCTTCATTTAGCAAATAAAAAAGTAGCGGTAAATGATCCTTTTTTAAGAGGCGATCATTGGTCATCCACTCAGGGGTCACTGCTACAATTAATTGACCTTTTCCTAACGACTTTTTCACCGCAATGGGACCAGCCTGATCAGAGAGTAAAACTTGATCTTCCTTTTTGGTCTGCAATCGGACAGCTGAATCAATTTCGGCATGATTGGAAGTATGTTCTTGTGTATAAATCTTCATTTCCTTGTTGGGTTTAACTGACCCTGTTTTTACATCAAACATCCCTTGTGGATTGTTTTGTAACAATACAATGGTATTTCCAGCCTTCATAAAACGGATATAGGCATTCATCTCAGCCTTTTCAGGAATAAAGGAGGGTTCGACCATAACAAGTAATTGGCGATCAACCGTTGCTTTTAACAATTCTGGTGGATGATTCCACCTTTCCCCTGCTTTTTCTTTTTCAATATATTTATAAAACGCCTTTACACCCGTTGGTGAAGGTGAATGGGTAACATAATCCGGATAATACTGTGGTTTTGGCGAATAGCTCAAATAACTAAAGACCAAAAATAAGCCGAGCAGGATAATAAGCCACATCCATGCGCGTATTTTAGAAAGAGGTTTCATAAACGATTCTCCTCCTCCTTATCGCTAAGCACCTGTATAGCCTCGTTGTGAAATTGCCAGTATTCATCCTTATGTACTTTGCGTTCCCCGTAGGTCACTTCTTCAAAAAAACGTGCCAGTTTAAAAAAGTTATCAGCCTTTTGTTGATTTCCCTTTCTTAGCTCATCATAGTAGTCCCAATTCGTTTTCCAGATCCTTGCCTCTAACCATCCCTTCTCATGGAAGTAAAGCAGTAAAGCTAGGAACAGATGACGGGTTGAAAGTGTATATTCGTCATTCCGCTCGTGTTTTTCTGCCTCTTCCAGATGTCTTTGGTACGTCCAAATCATGTCTTTCCTCGATTGAAGTGGGTTTTGTTTGCGCAAAAGACGATTTCGTCTAGAATGACGAATTAGCAAAAATGCTGATATTACGAACAGGATAATGACAACTACAATGATTGAAATAAGAATCGGACCGGAAGCCCTGCTTGCTGAATCCATCGCAGGAAACAATTTTTCCAGTTGCGCCGCCACCCACTCTTTTGCTTGATCCCACCATGTTGCAATGAATCCCTTTGAGTCGTGATAAACTGTATATTCTTTTGTTTTTAAAATTTTTTCAAGGTCATCGCGTGCCTTGTCTGTATCTACCATAACCATCACCTAACATTATAGGTTTTTATTAAATAGTCTTATAGTCCTCTAGCATTTCTTTTATATCATCTGCATCATTTCTTGTTTTTAAATCAAGATACATGACTCCATAACCCACAGAGAAAATCATCGTCGTAACTAATGTGACGAGGTTTGAGATCAGTGTTAACAACACACTATTACCTAAAACGATCCCTAGCGTCATTTGGACTCCAAAGCTTATACTTGAGATAATAAAATAAAACACGATATAGAGACCCATCAATGCCCATGTACGCTTCCTTGATAATCTCCAACTTCTGCCAAGTCCAGGTGAATCCTTATCCAATACGACAGAGCCGAAATAAAAGCTCCAGCGAGTTAATAATAAGCCAATGCCAACGGCGGAACCTATAAATAGAATGATGCCTAAAAGAATCCCTAATACCGTATTCACCATCGTCGCAACCACACCACCAATGACACCGACAATCGCGAGTGGAATAATAATTATCCCTATCGTAATAAGAAAGAAAAGGATACTACTTCCAATCATCGGCCAAAATCGCGAAAAGGCTTGTTTAATCACGGAACCCACGGTATAGTCTTCATTTTTTCGGACATGATTGATTGTAAATAGGATTGCTGCCTCCGCAACAGGAGCCAAGATCGCACTAATTAACCCCACCACGATTAATCCAATGTCAGCACCTAGACTGCTGGAATCGAAAGTTCCTGTCTCTTCAAAACTCGAAAGGATTTGCTCAAACCATGCCCCACCGCTGCCAACCTCTCTAAAAAAGCTTGTTCCAGACAATAGCTGCAAAATAGCTTGAAGCAAGTAAACTGGGCCCATGAAAATCAATAAAATCATAAAAAGATCCTTAAAGCGATTTTTTGTTAATTGAAAGGTATGGTCGAGTATTTCTCCGAAACCTTTGGGTGTCGTAAACTTTTTATCCACCGTAAATATCCTCCTAGAATCTATAATTAGACCTATTTTATCATTATTACGAAATGTTTAGTGTAAAAAGTTGGCAAAGGATATAAAATCTGGACTAGTTTTACAGGTCGTGCGTTATTTTTCGAATAAAATTCAATATTTTCCCCCAAAATTATAATGGTTTGGATTTTTTTAAAACAAAAAAATAGTAATAGGACGGACAGAAGTTGAGGTGAGGAAACATGGAATGGAAATGGAAACAAAAGCAGCAAATCATGAATTATAATGCGAAAGGTTATTATATCGTTGATCAAAAATTAAACATGGAGCGGAAGTCTACAATAGTTTCGGTGATTACACCCGTTTATAACGCCGAAAAATACCTGAGGAAAACGATTGACTCTGTCTTAAATCAATCCATTGGCATAGAAAATATTGAATTTATATTAGTCGATGATTGTTCCACCGATACCTCAAGAGATATTTTATTAGAATACTCTTCGAAATTTGATAACATCATAGTAGTTTTTCTTAAAAGAAATACTGGCACACCTGGTCGCCCCCGTAATATCGGTATCCAGTTATCGAGCTCCAGGTATATTTCTTTCTTAGATGCAGATGATTGGCTGGAACCCAATGGCCTGGAAGTATTATCGAACATCTTAGCGGAAACAGGTGACGATTATGCTGTAGGTAAAACGATTCAGATTCAATCGAAAGGAAAGACAATTATCGGTGAACATGAATCATGTAAAGAAAGAAGAAGTGAATCACCCTTTTCGATTCCTCATATCTTTCATCATTTAGGACCAAGAGCTCGAATGATAAAAACAAGTGTAATAAAAGACAATCAGATCATATTTCCCGAAATGAAATTTGCTGAAGATAAGCAATTTTTTATGGATGTTTTAACACATTGCCGGACAATCTCTACGACACAACATCCCATTTATTATTTAAATCGGCTCGATAATCAAAACACACGTTTGTCAAATCAAACCAATATTATTCAAAAGACAAATTGTAACCTTAAAGTGATTAACCATATCATTAATAAAAAGTTAGATTTAGAAAAAGAGAAGATGGTTTTAAATCGACTGTATGAATTTGATTCGATTACAAGGTTTTTTCATACACCTCATTTTCAAAAAACAAAGTTTAAAATTGTTTATTACTATAAGTTTAATCAAGTGTTAAAAACAACGAAAAAGTTAACTTATGAGTTTTCTGAGGAATTCATCCAACCAATGAACAAGGTGGTATATAAACTGTTTTGTGAACGTAAATATAAGCAGCTGGAGAGCTTTTTTGCGTGGGAAAAGAAGGAAAAAATAAAGGAGGTTATCATTAAAGAGAATCGTCCCTTTGTTGTTGTCCCTTTCCTAGAAGACACATACAAATATATCAGGATTCCAATGCATTCTGTTTTTGAAGAAGAATATGTGGAAAAAAATATATATTATCTTAAATTTAAAGTGTTTGGTGATGATTTAGAATCAATCACACACGGGCTGATTCGTGATACTAAAAATGCCTTGAATGAATCTTCCCTGCCTGTCAGCGTAGATAAAAGTGGGGATGGCCTATTAGAAATAGATTTAAAATTATTAAACTATCTGCCCACATCCACCTATTCGATCTTTTTATGTTTTAATGATTATTTAAAAATTAATATCAGAAAACAGATACCAAGTAAGAACCAATATCAATATAACCATCGTGATTTTACTTTTTACAATACGATCTACTCGAACGTTGGATTAAAAATAACTACCATTAGTTAAAGGGACAGCGGTTACTGTCCCTTTAATTCATATTAGGAAATGTCTAGTTCTCTTTTTTCACAACTTGTTCATTTTTTTCATAAACCAACCAATCGGAACCATTGATTTTGTTTGACCCATCAATTATTTTCTGCTTGACTCTATTCTGTTCGGAGCCAGTCAATAAAGTAGGCTGATAATCATTTCTCGACGAAACAGAAGAGATAGAAAATGGCACAACACTGATTTCCTTCGTATCATCTAATACTCCATTTTTCAAATGGAAGGTTTGTTGAAACACAAACGTATCCTTATCACTTGGATTACTATTCCCCCCAAACATAAAATTGCCTAAACTATAGACAATAAATTTCCCTTTATATTCTTCAATTCCTTGGACAACATGGGGATGATGGCCAAGAATTAAATCCGCACCGCTATCAATGGTAAACCTGGCCAGCGACTTTTGAGAACGATCAGGGACATAATGCCGTTCACTGCCCCAATGATAATGGACGAGAATAATCTGTGCACCTTGAGCCCGTAATTCTTTAATATCCCGTTCAACCTGACTGCGCATTTCAGGTGTGTCCGCCCAGCCCTCATAACCTAAAGCACCAATTTTCGTACCTTTAACAGTCGTCATATATTTATGATCATAACCAAAGTAACCTATGTTCTGCTTTTCTAATGAAGTCATCGTGTCCTGATAGCCTTTATCTAAGTAATCATGGATATGATTGTTTGCAAGATTTACCGCTTCAATTCCGCCCAATTCAAGAATTTTCGCATAAGATGGATCTCCTTTAAAGCGATAGGTCTTGACCGCTTTTTGAGTTGCATTTGTTAGCGTTGTTTCTAAATTAACTGTTGTAAAATCATCATTTTTGAAAATATTATCCAGGCCTTTAACAAAATACGGTAGACCATTGTCAGCAGCTGCTTTGATAAAGGAAGAACTATAATTAAACGATTCATCCGACCCAAGTGTAAAATCACCCGCTGCGCTAATATTAATTGTAGTTTCTTGGACTGGTTCTGGTTTAACTTCTAGTTGTATATCTGGTTTAGGTTTTGACCTTGGTTCTTCGTTTATTTTCTCAGCAGGTTTTTCCTTGAGATTGGCGCTGTTTGAAGTTTCATTCTCTTCTGTCATACTCCTGTTCAAATAAAAACCACCAGTAATCAGCAAAATGGCAACAACGATAATGACTGGGATAAATGATTTTTTCCGCCCTTGATTTTTGTCTTTTCTACTCTCCATAATCCAAATTGCCCCTTTAATTTACTTAACTTTCCTTATTCTACAATAATTCCAACTATTGCACTACAAAAAAATAAAACCCACGGTTGTCTCTTGTAGTAGGACATCCATGGGTTTTGGAGTTGAATATTTTTACAAGCGTGAGAATTCCTCGACCAATTCACCAAACCGTTTCATTGAATTTTCGATTGGATATGGAGTGGTTAGGTCGACCCCCGTCTTTTTTAACAGTTCCAGCGGGTAATCCGAACTGCCGCTTTTTAAGAATTCCAAATAGGAAGTCAGCGTTTCTTGGTCGCCTTCAAGAATCTTAGTCGCTAAATGGATGGCGGAAGCAAATCCTGTTGCATATTTGTAAACATAGAAAGGACGGTAGAAATGTGGGATTCTTGACCATCCAAATTTTACTTCCTCATCGAAGACAATCTCATCCCCATTGTATTCTCGGAATAACGTCTCATAGGTTTGATTAAATACTTCCACATTTAAGGGAAGTCCCTTTTCTGCCATTTCATGTGTTTTCATCTCAAACTCAGCAAACATGACTTGTGTAAAAAACGTTCCCTTAAATTGATCAATGAAATGATTGACTAAATGTTTCCGAACATCGGGATTTTTTTCATTGGATAATAAATAGTTAATTAATAGAACTTCATTGACGGTAGATGCCACTTCAGCAACGAAGATACTGTACCGAGCAGTAATTTGCGGCTGGTACTGTGAACTCAAGCGACTGTGGACACCGTGTCCGCACTCATGAACCAACGTGAATAAACTATCCAAATCATCCTGATGATTGAGAAGGATATAGGGATGGACCCCGTAGACACCAAGATTGTAGGCACCTGAGCGCTTCCCCGGAGTTTCTCTAACATCAAGATACCGTGCGTTTTTAAATTCCTTTAGGATAGTGATGTAATCCTCTCCAAGCGGAGCTAAAGCCTTACACATCGTGTCATAGGCTTCCTCATATGAAATCACTTGTTTAACACCGCCGACAAGAGGGACACTCATATCATATTGACGAAGTTCATCAAGCTCCAACTTTTCCTTCCGAATACGTGAATAATGATGAAGTGGACCAATATTTTCTTTGGTAGTTTTAATTAGATTCTCGTATACCTCTTTTGGTACTTTATCCCCGAACAACGCCTTTTCCAGTGCGGAGGGATACTGACGGATTTTAGCTGTCGTCACATTATTTTTAATGGCGGCTGAGAGTGTTGCAGCAATCGAATTTTTCAATTGCAGGTACGGCTGGTAATACGCCTTATAGGCCTCTCTTCGCTTTTCTCGATCCGTATCTTCAATTAACTTAGAGTACATGCCTCTGGTTAGTTCCACACGATCGCCGTTCTCACTAGTAACTTCCCCGAATTTAATATCTGCATTATTCATCATGCCAAAGATGTTCCCCGGTGCTGTAAGTGCTTCACCTAATTGCGAGAGGACTGCTTCCTGATCTTTAGTTAATACATGCTGCTTATAACGAAATGACTCCCATAAATCCTCTGCAAAATAGTCTAGCTCTTTTTCTGCGGATATGTAAGCTTTTAAAGTATCTTCATCAAGGCTTAATAAATATGGCATAAAGAAAGAGGTAGCAGCACTAACCTTAACACTCAGTTGTTTCGCTTTGTCTAAATGGGACTGCGCCTGGGAATCCCTCGTATTTTCATCTACACTTAACATGGCATAGGCATAAATTTTGTTGAAGGTATAAGATAACTCTTCTCTTTGCTTTAGATATTGATACAGCGAGTGTCCATCTTGAATGTTCCCATCATATTGCTTTAGGTTCACCGCCATCTTTTCAATCAGCAGATAATCCTCTTCCCATTTCTTAATATCTGAATAGATATCGGCTAAGTTCCACTTTTCAAGTGAAGGGACTTCCTTTCGATTTGTATAGGTCACCATTTGCCCCATCCGCTCCTCTCATTGTAAAAGATTTCAAAACAGCAGCTTCTATCCTCTATCATAATAAATATATTCCTAAATTCCTATTGGCAAACCTAAAAAAAGCAAGCAGGACACCGAAATGACCTGCTTACTTACATAAATCATTATCTGGTTAACTCTTTCTCAATTGCCGCTAATCTTTCTTGAACCTCTTCCTCACTTAACCCAAGTTGAGCAATATAACGGTTACGTGGATGAACGCGGCACTCATGCGAACAGCTGCGCAGGTGCTTATGTTCATTCTCTTCAGAGCATAGAATTTTTCGATTACATTCCGGGTTAGCACAATTCACGTAGCGTTCACATGGCTCTCCCGTGTAAAAATCCTTACCAACTACGACATGCTCTTTTTGGTTAACAGGAACACTTATTCGCTCATCGAAAACATAGAGCTTTCCATCCCATAAATCTCCTTGGACTTCAGGGTCCTTACCGTAGGTGACAATTCCACCCTCTAATTGTGATACATCTTCAAAGCCTTCTTTCAATAACCAACCTGAGAATTTTTCACAACGAATTCCACCTGTACAATAGGTAAGAATCTTTTTGCCTTCAAACTCCTGTTTATTTTCTCGAATCCATTGTGGAAGGTCGCGGAAGTTTAAAATATCCGGTCTGACCGCCCCTCTAAAATGACCAAGATCATATTCATAATCATTTCTGGCGTCGATGACCACCGTTTCTTCTTTTTGCATTTCAGCAAAAAAATCTTTTGGTTTTAAATGCTTCCCTGTTTGAACGTTTGGATCCACATCATCTTCCAAACGCAAAGTAACAAGCTCCGGTCTACAACGCACCCGCATCTTTTTGAACGCATGTTCAGTCGATTCATCTATCTTAAAAATAGTCCCCGCAAATAATGGATGCTCATCCATGTATTTTATATAGGCATCTGTTTGTTCAACGGTGCCTGACACCGTTCCATTGATCCCTTCCGCCGCAATGATAATTCGGCCTTTGAGGCCCATTTCATTACATGCGTTCAGATGTTCTTGAGTCACTTCTTCGGGATTCTCAATTGTTACATATTTATAGTACAGCAATACTCTATATTCTTGATTCATGTAGACCACCTTACAATTTTATATATAAAAAACACGTAGTTTTTAACATTAACCTTATGATTATATCAAAAACAAGCCTAGATATTCAAATTTATTCACTTTATGATGGAGACAGGTGGATATTACCAAGCGTTTGTCTACTCTTTTTCTGTTACAATTTTTTAAGTGAGAAATAATAAGGAGGAATTAAACTATGAGTAAACGTTATCTCCTCCTTGGCCTGGTAATTGCGATTACCTTCATTGGAGGAATACTAACGGGAGTTTTTTTCACCACCAATAGTGACAATCAAGAGCGTCCAAATACGCTAATTTTAGAAGATGCACCAAAGTCAGCAATTAAACCCACTTCAAAAGAGTTTCCTAAATATAATACGAAACCAGCAAAGGTCCTCATTGGTTATGTCCAAGATTATCGGGATCCTAATATGATTGATTACTCTAAACTAACACATGTCATATTTTCGTTTGTTCATCCAACAAAGGATGGTGAAATCCTATTTAATGGTGATACCGCACTAAAAAACCTGCGAACAGTGGTTTCAAAAGCAGATAAACACGACACGAAGGTGATGCTTGCTATTGGCGGTTGGTACCACATCAAGGGCGGCGAATCCTATAATTATTTTAAACCAGCGATTTCTAATCCTAAATCACGTGCCAAACTAGTTAAAGAGCTTACTAATATCGCAGTCCGTGAAAACCTGGACGGTATTGATATTGATTTTGAACACCCTCGAACCGAGGCAGATTCACGAAATTTGGAGGCCTTTGCAAAAGAGTTAAGCGCACAGCTCCATCCAAAAAAGAAGGAGCTGTCCATTGCTGTTTATTCAAAGATTCATGCGTTGACTTTAACGGAGGTTGGCTTTATTAAGTATGAACCCTCGATGTTCCAGCATGTCGACCATGTCAATATTATGGCCTATGATGGTCAGTGGGACGGCAGTTACAATGCAGCAAACTTATCACCCTATCCGTTTACTGAGAAAATCGTAAACTATTGGTCTACCTTCTTCGAGAATCAGAAAATTTCAAAAGAAAAACTAGTCTTAGGTGTTCCATTTTACGCGCAGCCGGAAGATCCTAAAATCAAACAGGTTTCCTTTGCCACGATTATTAACAAGAACCCTGCAAATGCTGAAAAAGACATGGTTAAGATGAACGGCACAACTTATCATTATAATGGCGGTGCAACAATGAAAAAGAAAACACGTTTGGCACTAGATCATGGCTTTGGCGGCATGATGCTTTGGGAATCTGGACTTGATGCCGAGGGATCACACAGTCTAACAGGGACTATTTTTACAGAATTAAAAAATTCATCAAAAGAACCATTGAAATACTATACCGCAAAAGGATATTAATCAGAAAAGGCTGTTCCCTCGTTTAAATGGGGAACAGCCTTTTAGTTTCTGGAGTTATGGTTCTCAATTGACGACCGTTCCTTTGCTTTTTTCATAGTATCGGTCGTCAATTAGGGCTATTGGCTACCGTTCCTTTGCTTTTTCCATAGTCTCGGTCGTCAATAAGGGCTATTGGCTACCGTCCCTTTGCTTTTTCCATAGTCTCGGTCGTCAACAAGCTCTATTGACTACCGTCCCTTTGTGTTTTTCATAGTTTCGGTCGTCAATGATCTCATAAAAATAAAAGGTCCAAATAGGGGATTTTTGCTATATGCTTCAATAAATTAACCCTCTATGGATTAAAGGTAACTTTTATTTGAACAATCTCAGACTGTGTACCGATTCGAATCGGTGTTCCCCAAAAACCATAGCCCGATGAGACAATTGATTGCAGCTTGCCTTTCTTTAAGTAGCCCCAATCATTTTCATAGATCATGTTTGTAATCAAATTCATCGGCGCGATTTGTCCACGATGCGTATGCCCAGATAAAATTAAGTCCACGCCGTTTTTTAGGGCGATGTCAAAATCATAGGGCTGGTGTTCCAGTAGAATGACCGGTTTCGTTAAATCCGTCTTCTTCATTAAATCGGAAAGTTCCGCACGAGAGACATCTTGATAGCCCCGGTCCTTCCTGCCAATCAGGGTAATACCATTTTCCAAAACCAACGTTTCATCCGCTAAAAGCTTCATCCCGCTTTCATTAAAAACCTTTTTCAGGTCAACACCTTCATCACGGTCATGATTTCCAAACGAAGCATACACGGGCGCTTTAATTTGCTTAAGTATGTCAGGAATTCCTTCATCAAGATAAGGCTTCACATCATCGTCAATGATATCACCGGGGAAGAAAACAAGATCAGGTTCCATTGAATTAATATGTTGAACTAGATTTTTCGCATGCTTAGCACCTGCCAATTTCCCAAAATGCATATCAGATGCCATTACAATGTTTAGACTTTGTTTCCCTTCCACAGGCTTAGCTATATGTATTTGATAACTTTTTACTACTGGGGTATATGCGTTGTAAATACCAAAAGCAAAGAATGCCGCTATGCCGATTAGCACCGCATACCCAAACCACTTAATGGCAGTATTTTTAGATAGAGTAGTAAATTTCGTCAAAAAGATGATCAGGTTAATTAGCGGTAGAACTAAAAGTAAAAAATAAAAAAAACCCAGCCAAATCGCACCTATCCAGGTAAGCACGTCACTATCTTCAACAAAGCGCCCGAAAACAAAGGAATATCCAAACAGAAAAAGAACGAGCCAAAATACGTACTTCACATGCTTTTTATTTCCAATAATTATTTTTAACCATTTCCAGCCATTCCAACCTATGTAAAATAAAAGCATATTGTAAATTAAAATAACACCAAGTATAAACCACACCGGAAAATCCCCTTTAACAGTTTAGAGTCATACTTCCATTAGAACCTATTTATGGAAAAATGACAACAACTTGGTGCCTGACACCCATTTTGACACAAAGTCGTAATAAATTTTTACATTTGTCGTATATTTTTCCAAACTTTTTGAAGGAGATTGTCGAAAAAAGGAGAATCAAGTTAGGGAGGTAAAATAAAGGAGGAAAAAAGATGAAAAAATTATTAACCGTTTTATGTGGAGGTTTTATTGCATTATCGTTGTTTGTGACTACAGGGAATACGGTAAAAGCAGCGGATGATTGTGGCTGCGATGTTTCACCAGTTTTTGGAGCTGAGAAAAATAAAATTGTTGCTGAGCTAATAAGTAGTCAAGCGTTTAAGGATGCAAAACTTTCCCTAATGTATGATGGTATCAGCTGGAAAGGCGCAAAAAATATTGAAGTAATTGTCAATCATACCCATGATAATGCTTTAATGGTGGGAGTACCTTATTATACGCAAGAAGGCTCTTTAATGATGGCAGTATTTATTAATGGAGTATACATGGGTCTTGCTCCAATGTAATATATCAATATTCAAAGAACATAAAAAAATCCTTCCCAACGGAAGGATTTTTTTTACAATAAGGACTCAGCTCATCCAAACTGCCAAACACTATGACTCAAGTTTCCATACCGATAACTCCGATGTAACAGCTTCGCTTTTTGGCTATCATCTGCTGCCCCCATGGCATAGAAAATTGGGATAAAGTGTTCTTTGCCATAACGTGGAACGGCATATTCAGCATTAGGAGCTAATGAATCATACTGGAATAGGGAGTCTAAATCCCAATTATTCAAATGGTGTGCCAACCAATCGTCAAACTCAAGCGCCCATTGGTCAACTCCGTTATCTGCCCATTTTACCGCTCTAAGATTATGCACGGTTCCCCCACTAGCAATAATTAAAATATCATTTGCTCGTAAAGCCGACAAAGATTTACCGATTTTATATTGTTCTTCAGGTTTTAGATTTTGATTAACAGACATCGAAATCACCGGAATATCAGCATTCGGATAAAGAAGACGAAGAACCACCCATGCTCCATGATCGAGACCGCGTTTCGTATCAACATCGAAACTTACACCATTTTTAGTAAACAAATCTTTAATTTCATTTGAAATCTGCTGATCGCCCTGTGCAGAATATTTAATGCGGTACAATTCCGGATCGAAACCACCAAAATCATAGATCGTGTCATAGGTGTCAACATCGCTTACTTTTTGAGTGGATGATTCCCAATGGGCCGAAAACAAGATAATCGCCTTTGGTCGTGGCAGTGTTTGCCCAAGCTGATTTAGAAACTGAGTATACTCATTATTCTCAACCGCTAAAAGAGGCGCACCATGAGCAATAAAAAAAGACGGTAACATGCTAATTCCCCCTATTTTGTTTAGTTAGTAAGACTTTTTGAAAAGGATGTTTTATCTTCCTTGTTTCCTTTGTAAATCAGCTGATCTAACGCAAACATTTTGCTTCCATTAATCACAATAAACACAGTCATAACCAATAAAGCCAAATCTAATTCATAACCGGCCATTTGTCCATTCCCTAAAAAGCCTACTGAAAGTTTCACTTTTATTGTTGCACCAATCATCATCAATGCATGTAAACCTGAAACAATTCGACTTCCTAAACCAAGTACTAAAGCTGCTCCACCGATCATCTCGACTAAAGCAACACCATATGCTAAAAATCCTGGTAACCCGATACTATCAAACCAACCAACGATATTCTCAATTCCGCCTTGGAATTTAACTAATCCATGAACAAAGAATGTAATTCCTAACATAACTCTTAATAGTAATGTACTAGCTTCAAATTTATTGTTTAACATATCTCATTTCCCCTTAGTTGTCATTTTATATTTTTATTATTTTACTTTTTCTGCTAACCATTGCATGAAATCTTTATGGTTTTCCATTGAAACGGTATGTCCTTCTTGATACGTCTTAAAGGTGACATTTGCCCCCAACTCACGGAAATACTCATTATTTGCCAAACCCCAATCAAATGGAAGAACTTGATCCATTTCGCCATGTGAAATAAACAAAGATAGCTGATCAACTGGCTTAATGTTGTACTCTTCTTTAACAAAAGCTGGAATGTAGCCGCTAAGTGCAATAATCCCCTTGATTCGATTCCCCAATGCTAATCCTAAAGTCATTGATAGAATTGCCCCCTGGCTGAAGCCTAGTAAAAACAATTGACTCCTATCAATCGGGTATTCGCTACATGCATAATCAATAAAGCTGGATAGTTTACTAACTCCTTCATCGAACACTTCCCGATGCGGTTTTCCATACCCTTGAATGGTAAAATAGGCAAAACCTGGGGGTTGAGGAAGATGCCCGCGAACACTGAAAATATAAAAGCTGTCTTCTAATCCATTGACTAAAGACAACATGTTCTGCTCATTACTTCCAATCCCGTGCATGAGAAACAATGCCGGATAGGTTTTAGCTGGATCAATTTGCGCCGGCTTACGAAGTTCATAAATCATCGGTGCCATCATTTTCATCATCCTCTCTATTTTGTATTTAGATATGAACCTTTGTTGTTTATAAGATAACATTTCATCTTATAGTTCGTCAATTATTTTTTCTCCCAATGTGAAAATTTGTTTTTTATTAGAATACAAATCAAAGAAAGGAACCAGCTTGGTTCCTCTACTAACCATTATAGAGTTGATAAAAAATTTTGAATTTCTGAAATGAGATCCATAGGATTTTCATACATACTCATATGGCCCGAATCTTTGATTACTGACTGTTTAATATTGGCTTTGCTAACCGAAAAAGTCCTATCTGATGGGATAATTTGATCTTGTTCCCCTGCTATTAAAAGAACTGGCAGTGTAGAAGCTTCTAATACATGATTACGGTCTGGCCGGTCCTTCATCACATTTAGGGCATCTATTGCACCCTCTGCTGAAGTTGTATAACCTATCTCCATCGCTTCACCCACGTAATTCTCATCCTGGTTTTCCGGCGAGAAAAGTTTTGGTACCAAACCGTCGATTAGCGAGTAGATTCCAGACTGGTTTACTTTTTCAATATTAGCTAGCCTGCCTTTTTTCGCTTCTTCCGAATCTGGAAAGGCGGTTGAATGAATAAGTGAATACCCATTTAATTGGCCGCTATATTTTTCTGCGAAGGCAAGCGTGATGTAGCCTCCTAACGAGTGACCAAACATAGTCACTTTAGGTAAATTTAATTTATCGATCAGGCTTTTTACTTGATCGGCGATATTTTCAATCCTACTGTTACCTTCTAAAGGATCAGATTGTCCATGCCCAGGCAAATCAGGAGCTATCACCCGGTAATCGGCTGATAATGCCGGTATGACATGTTCCCAATATTGAGAACTTCCACAAAAACCATGCAGAAGAATAATGGGTTCCCCTGTCCCGCTATCTATGTATGCTATTGATGTATCTTGGAGAGTAAGTTTCTTAAGTTCCATATAGGTTTCCACTCCAGAGTGTTTTAGCTAATCTGCTCTTCAGTATTGTCTGTGCTAAGTAATATGCGTTTACTTGGAATTTGGGTTAGGTTTGATTTTTTTAATAAATAATTTAAATGTTCTATTGGCATGGAGCCATGGCCTTTGCTGTCTGCTAGAGTAAATTGTACAGTGATACCATTATAATTTTTGACCGTCATCGTTTCAGCTGAATTGAAAAAACCTTTAATCCCTGGGGAAATTTGATATTTTGTACCTTCTTCAATTAACATTACATTACTCCTTTATAGATGTTCTTCATCAGTAGTATGCCAAGAAAGAATTTATACATACATAAATTTCCCAATTGAATTCATATAAAATAAAAAAGAGAGACGAATGAATCCCTCTTATCCCAAGCATTTTATTCTTCTGTTCCTTCTTCCTCGTCCATCATTTCGTCAAATGCTGCTGAAACTTTGTCGAATTCTTCATCACTTTCAATGGCGGAAAAATCACCATCATCATCGACCTTCAGAAAAAAGATATCAATATCTTCATCTGATTCTTGTCTAACATCCTCCGCAAATCCCACAGCCACATAATCATTTCCTTCGATCGTCAAGACTCCTAACACTTCGACTTCTTGTTCCTCATCATTTTCATCACTTATGGTAAAAATTTCGCCTACTTCGACCTTACTCATTTATACGTTCCCCTTTCATATAAAAAGTATAACCTTTAACATTATCCCATAAATGAATGGGTTTCATTCGAATTTATATATTTCCACTATATATTCGACAAAAATCTTATATAATAAATTCATAATGAATTCTAAGGAGACCTTGAGATGAACCAAAAACAGTTAGAGGAAAAGATTATCGAAAACTATCGCGGAGAAGAGAAAATGATGATTCTTGTCTTTGCTCAATGGTGCGTGAACCATGATCTTGATCCAGAAGAGTTGTATTTACGCGCTTATCCCAATCAAGCCTCTAATCCTGCCCTAAAAGAAGCCATTGAGTTAACTGTTCCAAAAGACGAAGCGGGTGAAGTGAGCGACCAAACCTTGCTTGGAGTGTTAGCGTTATTTGGAAATGATGACCTTGCGTTTGTCGTAACGGAAGAAATCAATAAATTGAAAAGATAGGTTTCATATTAAAAGCAGACATACTCTTTGAGTTTGTCTGCTTTTTGTTCTTAATAATGATACTCTCTATTAACCGGAGAAGGCTTTAGTAAGAAATCCTTTAATGCCTCTCGATTTTCTTCCAGATTTATCTCTAGAACAGCACCGGCATGGGGATAGGTTTTATTTTCAAAGCTATTTTGGACGGGTATCCGTAAACTATCGATATTCTTAATCGGATAAAAGACTAGTTTAGATAAGACTGATAAAATCTCCCCTTTGTCCATATCTGAATCCACATGATTTAAACTTTCCTCCACAAAATCCGGCAGCGCTGCCAGCGACTCCATATGACTGAATTTATTTTTCAATTGTTCCTTTACCTTAAGGATGACTTCCTGTTGTCGTTTTACCCGGCCAAAATCACTTTCGGCATCATGTCTGAACCGGACATATTTTAATAATTCTCTTCCCTTTAGCGCATTTTCTCCAGGCTTAACTTCCATGTTAAAATCGTCAATCATCTTTTGACTAACATTCACAGTAATACCTTCTGGCGCAATCAGATCAATGAAGTTTGCAAATCCTTCAAAATCAATGGAAATGGAATGATCCACTTGCATTCCGAAATTTTGATAAATGGTTTTTTTTAATAAATCATTTCCACCTATAAAATAAGCCTTGTTAAGCTTATCGTACCCTTTTGAGTACCCCGGGATTTTCACATAACTATCTCTCATCAGGGAGATTAACTTGATATTCCCTTCTTTTGGAACATATTGGGCAATAATGATTGCATCTGAAAAAGATTGAGGTTCACCTCGTGAATCGCTCCCAATTAATAGGAAGTTCATGATTCCTTTTTTATTTTTATGTTTGTTGACATCTTCAAATTTTGATGGTGAAGTGGGATGGACTTGATGTTCGTCACTCAAATGACCAGATGAGCAGCCTCCTAATAAAATAGAAAATAAAATTACCATGAATATTCTCAAGCTTTTCACCAACTTTCAACAATATTCGCTCAAAAGTATAAGTTATTGCCTACTTAATTTCTCATTTTTTACTTTTTATTATTCTTCTTTATCCATATCTATCCTAATATTTGCTTAACAAACATGGGATATATTGCATAAGATTCCCTATTCTACACATAATGAGAGAAAAAGTTTTTTGAGGGATTTTATGAAAAATTCAGAAACAAACGCTAATAACTCAGAGAACCAAGATTGGCTCCAACGTTTATCACAATCAAATGATTTCATTCACGAGCATACTTCCTTAATGGAGGGAACTCCTTTTTGGCTTTCATACTATCGGACACTGATTTCATCTGATATCCTCCATCAGGATGTTTTGCCATTTTTGCAGGAGAAGTTATCATTAGAGGAATTAAAAAGCATAATTCCTGTACAAGAGATTAATTTTACAAAAGATTCTAAGGAAATCATCGAAAGCATCATGCAAGGATTCCTGGCACTTCAAAAGCATGAACAAGATAAAGAATGTTTATTAATCAATATAGCAAACAGTAAATTTCGGGATGTTAGCATAACAACATTGGAGTCCTCCGCTGTTGGACCACAAGTAGGTTTTATTGAAGAATTAGACATCAATATTAATTTGATTCGAAAGCGGTTACCTGTGCCTGAATTGCTTGTAATCGAAATGAAGGTCGGAAAACTATCAAAAACAAATGTTGCGGTTCTCTATATCGATGGCATTGCGGACCCGGAAAATGTGAACACGGTTGTCCAAAGAATCAGCAATGTTCAATATGATCATATACAGGACAGCGCTTATCTTTCTTCAATGATTGAGGACAATACAAACTCTTTATTTCCTCAATCCATTTCAACTGAACGAGTAGATCGGGTGGCTGCTGGCTTATCAGAGGGAAAAATTATCATTGCAGTCGATGGTTCTCCAAATCTTGTCATGGTTCCTGTTACCTTATTTGAGTCGTTTATTGCCATGGAAGATGATTGTAGATTAATTTTTTTAAATGAAAAGGATATATTTGAGATACTTGGTCAAAATAAAATCAGGGCTTGTAGCTCAAATGGTAGAGCAACCTGAAGTCCCATCTCGTGGACTGCAGTGTGTCTTGTGGGTTCAAATCCCATCAAGCCCTTCTTTCTACTTATTAACCATTAAACGAATATATAAAAGGGACTGACAAACGTGTCAGTCCCTTTTAACATTGTAATTAAAGTAAACCAAAATATCTCACCGTTTGCGTAATAATAAGTGGAACAAGGATCGCGATAACGGTCGGGATAAGGAAGGCTAGAAATGTCCATTTCTTACTTTTTGTCTCTTTATAAATATTTAGCAGGGTTGTGCCGCACGGATAATGTAGCAACGAGAATAACATCATATTCAATGCTGTCAGCCATGTCCAGCCATGGTTTAGAAATATTTGCTTCAAATCCACTAAGTTATCCACTTCAGTCAGTGAACCCGTTGATAAATAACCCATCAAGAGAATGGGAAGAACTATTTCGTTGGCGGGTAATCCCAAGATAAATGCCATCATGATATAACCATCAAGGCCGAGCATTTTTCCAAACGGGTCTAAGAACTCGACGGCATACATTAGGATACTTGTATCACCTATATAAATATTCGCGAACACCCAAGTTAATATCGCTGCTGGTGCGGCAACTTTAACCGCTCGAACTAATACGGACCAGGACTTTGTTAAAGAAGAGCGAATGACCGTATCAAAAATCTTTGGTTTTCTATATGGTGGAAGTTCTAACGTATAATGTGTTGGTATTCCCTTTAATAATGTCTTAGATAAAACCCAAGATACAAAGAACGTAACGATTATTCCAATAAGAACAATGCCAACAATAACGCCTGTTGTTACGAGTGATTTAAGTCCTCCAGTAAAATTAGCTGCCATGAATAACGAAGCCAAGACAATTAATGTTCCCCACCGGCCATTACACGGAACAAAGTTGTTTGTTAAAATAGCTAGCATCCGTTCTCTTGGGGATTCAATAATCCTCGTGGAAATAACGGCAGCCGCATTACACCCAAATCCCATGGCCATTGTTAATGATTGCTTCCCATGGGCACCGACTCTTTTAAAGAGACGATCCATGTTAAAAGCTACCCTTGGCAAATACCCATAATTCTCTAACAGGGCAAATGATGGGAAGAAGATGGCCATTGGCGGCAGCATCACGCTTATAACCCATGTCGTGCCTCGGTATAATCCGAGGACCAGGATCCCGTGCAGCCAATCAGGTGCATGAATAAGGGTAAAAAATGAGGTAATATATCCCTCTAAAAATCCAAAAAACTCAGCGATCATTGCAGATGGTACATTGGCCCCAGCGATGGTTAAATAAAACAAAACCCCTAACATGATTAGCATAATGGGAAAACCCAAAATAGGTGAGGTGAAAATCTCATCTAGTTTTTCTGTTCGAGTGTCCCTTTTCGATTTTGTGTAGGTGATTCCCTCGCCGCATAATTTATGACTGCGGTCATAAAGATGCTGGACAATGTCATCTCTCAGCTTAGAGGTCGATAACTCCTGAGCCTCTGCAAATAATTCTTCTATACGCATAGCGCTAAACCTCCTCCGGCACTAATCGTTTACTAATTTCATTTAGTAAGGCCTCGTCTCCGTCCAGTAATCTCAAAGTTACCCAGCGAGAAGATAAATGATCTCCCACAACTTCACGTACTTTTGGTTCTATTTTCATTATCTTTGCTTCAATGTCATCCGGATAGAACATCTGAACCGGATGACATTCGATTGCTCCCGTTACAATCCGGTCAATTGTATCGAGCAGCATCGGGAAACCTTTTTTGTTTCGGGCTGAAATTTTGATAACTGGGACCCCTAACCGGTTAGTTAACAACCGCTCATTAATGTTAATGCCTTGTTCCTCCGCCACATCAATTAAATTTATACAAATAATCACGTTAGTTGTCATTTCCAAGACTTGTAGAGCTAAGTTGAAATTTCGTTCTAAGGATGTCGCATCAAGTACTACAATGGTCACATCCGGTTTTTCAAACACAATATAATTACGTGCGACTTCTTCGTCCGTTGAATTTGAAAAAAGTGAATAGGTTCCTGGCAGGTCAATTAATTGAAAGATTTTATCTTTAAACTGAACACTCCCTTGCGCAAGGGAAACAGTTTTACCAGCCCAATTTCCGGTATGCTGTCTAAGGCCGGTTAAGGCATTGAACAAGGTACTTTTTCCCGTATTCGGGTTTCCCGCTAAGGCAATTCGGTATTCATTCCCCATTAGATACCAGCTCCCCTTCTATTTTAGAACTCTCCTCTCTTCGGAGGGCAATCGTTGTTTGACTGACACGAAAAGCAATCGGGTCTCCCAATGGACTTTTTCGGATAACCTCCACAAGTGCTCCAGTCACAAATCCTAAATCTAATAATCTTCTTCTCATAACCCCTTCTAGATTTAACTCAGTTATTTTTATCAAATTTCCTTTTTGTCCATTCACGAGTTTAATAATATTAGGTTTATCCATCTCTCTTTCCCCACCTTTAAAGTTTTTACCGTGTGCAACTTTTCTTTAATTATATGTAAAAATTTCAATAATGTCCCCTAATTAGCAAAAATAATTATTATCTGCGTATTAGAAACTAGGTTTTTATTAAAAAAATGGATAAAAATTCAATTTTTTTTAATATAATGATGTGTTTCACTTGAATTATTATCAGAATATGGTAATCTAATAGTAATTTTTATAATATTCAGTCATTTAGAAAGCAAAGGGAATGGAGTGGGTAAAGTGTTTAATCCTTCAGGCGGGTCCTTCGAGGTGGTTAACTCAAATGTTTGTCAAAGTTGCGGGAGTGTAACTCTTCATCATGAAGCAGCTTCTACCAGTAAAAGTAAGGGGATAATGTATGCCGTATTAGGGTGGCTGTTCGTTGCCATTTCGCTCGTTTTTATGCCGCTATTGTTTGGTGTAGGAGCAGTATTCATGGGAGTTATGACTTTTCTTGAGCGTAATCAAGTCCACGGTGCCATCCTAACTTTTTTTGCGGCAATAGGTTTAGTACTAGGGTCCCTTTTTAGCTTTATGGTCTCTGGCACATTTTTCATTTAAGACAAAAAGCACCCTTATGGATATTGCCCATAAGGGTGCTTTTTTGAACTAACCGTATAGTGCTGCCATTCTAGTGGCATGAGATTTTGATACTGACGTTGGAGGAATCGGTCATCAATCAATACAATCGTTCCATGGTCTTCCTCCGAGCGAATCAATCTTCCTCCTGCTTGCAGGACTTTATTCATGCCGGGATATACGTAGGCATAGTCATAACCGTTTTTGTCTTTTTGATTATAATGATCCTTAATGAGGTTCCGTTCAAAACACAGCTGCGGCAATCCTACACCGACAACCACCACCCCATTTAAGCGATCGCCAATTAAATCAACACCCTCGGAAAAAATGCCGCCAAGGACAGCGAAACCCAGTAAGGTTTCTGGTTGATTCGCTTTAAAAGCCCCCAAAAAGTCCTCCCTTTCGATTTCGGTCATCCCTGATGCTTGGATGATGGTATTGGTTATTGGGTCTTTTTGTTTGAATAGCTCATAGACAGATAGTAGGTATTGATAGGATGGAAAAAAGATGAAATAATTTCCGGGCCGATTTTGAATCAATGATTGGATTACAGATACGATGTGTTCCTTCGTCCGTTCCCGATCCCGGTAGCGGGTAGACACTGGATTGATCATAACTTCGAGCTGTTCACTTGAAAAGGGTGAAGGGATGGAGAGTGCATAATCCTCTTCCTGCCCACCAAGAATATCTTGATAATAGGATAAAGGTGACAGTGTCGCTGAAAAGAAGATCTTTGATCGATAACCCTTTCCCATTTGTTTGAGAAGCTTAGAAGGGTCCATGCAAAAAAGCTTTACTGTTACATCGTTTTTTATTTTTTCAACGTAGATTACATAATGTTCATCGAGCAGTTCGGTAATTTTCAAAAAGTTATTTACGATAAAATAGGCTTCCAACAGATTTTGGGACGTTTCCGTTTGAAGGGCCTGTTCTGCGCTTTCTAGAAACTGAATCAGAGGTTCAATTAGTTCTTCTCCCAACTGATCAATGGTGAATTCTTGTGTATCCGGATGTTCCTTTTTCAATGAAATAAACCAAGCATTTAGCTTACTTGCTACCTCAGAGATTGTTTTATTGACACCTTTAAACTCCTTTTTTAATTGAAGAAATATTTCTTTGTTTAAAGAGGATGAAAACATTTCTCGACCACGGTCCACCAGATTGTGTGCCTCATCGACGAGGAGTACGGTCTGTTTTTTTTGCTCTTCTAAAAGACGCTTCAGAGATACCCGAGGTTCGAAAATATAATTATAGTCACAGATGATACAGTCGACTGCATAGGCAAGATCGAGGGAAAATTCAAATGGACAAATTGTATGTTTCCTTGCATATTTTTCAATTACTTCACGCGTCATCGCTGTTTCATTAAGTAAGATATCAAGAATCGCATCATTGATTCGGTCATAATAGCCATTTGCAAATTCACAAGAATCCTTTTGGCAAATGGTTTCTTCCTTAAAACAAACCTTGTCCTTAGCAGTAATGGTTACCGTATTTAGACAAAGACCGCGGGTTTGCATTTTTTTAAATGCCTCTTCGGCCGCTGTTCGGGTAATGGTTTTCGCCGTAAGATAGAAAACACGGTTCAGATGTCCTTCCCCGATTGCCTTAACTGAAGGAAAAAGAGTCGATATCGTCTTGCCAATCCCTGTTGGAGCCTTAGCAAATAGATTTTTTTTATCTAAAATTGTTTTATAAACCACCCCGGCTAATTTCCGCTGTCCCTCACGATAGGTTTCAAAAGGAAAAATTAGCTCTTTACAGCTTTCGTTTCGTTTTTTTCGATGTTCATCAAGCAGTCTCGCGTATGGAGAGTAGTCTTCAATCACTTTCAGAACAAATGTTTCTAGTTCAGAAAACAAGCACTTCTGTTTGAAATAAGTCTTCGCAAGTGTATCTACCTGGACATAGGTAAGCTGAACAAAAATTTCCTGTAAGTCATTTTCCTTTGCATACATATAGGCGTATAGCTTTGCTTGTGCCCAGTGAACCGGGAAACCCTCTTGATCACGCTGCGGAGATGGCTCTTGGAATGATTTGATTTCGTCAATAATCACCTCGCCATCACGAAACAACAGCCCATCACACCTGCCATCAATAATGAAAGAAAGCTCATTAAACGGGACTTCCGCACGGAGGTACAATTCTTTTTGATCCCCATCGTGGTAGGTTTTCTGGATTTTTTGATGTATCCTTGTCCCATCCAAAAGGGTCGATTGAGTGCGGAAACGTGAATCAATACTTCCACTCTTAAACACATGTTCAACAAGCGTTCTTACGGAAATATGAATTGACTCTGACATGTAACACCAACTTATTAAAAAAGTTATTATTAGAATGTATGTTTGTATTCTAATTATAACAGAAATCAAAAAAATTGACGCATAATCTGCGTCAATAAAAAGGAGTTATAACCGTATTTGTCCACTGCCACGGACAATCGCTTTTGTTGTTGTTAGTGCACGGAGTCCCATTGGCCCACGTGCATGGAGCTTTTGTGTGCTAATTCCGATTTCTGCCCCATAGCCAAATTGCTCCCCATCCGTAAATCGTGTTGAGGCATTATGATATAACACGGCGGCATCGATTGTCTGGAAGAACAAACGCACGTGATCAGGATTTTCACTGATGATGGCCTCAGAATGTTTTGTTCCATAATGATCTATATGATTAATCGCTTCCTTTACATCACTCACTAGTTTAACGGCCAAAATTGGCGCTAAAAATTCAGAAGACCAATCTTCTTCTGTTGCTGGTTTTACAAATGAATAGGTTGATGTTAATTCAGTATCCCCGCGCAGCTCCACACCTCGGTCATGAAGAGAACCTAGAAGCTCGTCTGCAAAAGGCCAGTTTTTATGAATAAGCACGGTTTCGGCAGCGTTACAAACAGATGGACGATGCAATTTTGCATTAATCGCAATATCGATTGCCATGTTTTCTTTGGCTGTTTCATCAATGAAAACATGACAGTTACCAACACCCGTTTCCAACACTGGAACGGTGGCATTTTGGATCACCGTTTGGATTAACCCCGCCCCGCCTCGTGGAATGAGGACATCTAGGTATTGATTCAATTTAAACATTTCGGATGCTGTTTCCCTGCTCGTGTCCTCCAAAAGCTGGACGGCATCAACAGGAATCGATGTTTTCGCAAGGGCTTCGTGCATCACATGAACGAGCGCTTTATTGGAATGGATGGCGGAAGAACTCCCTCTTAACAGAACCGCATTTCCAGCTTTTAAACAAAGACTTCCTGCATCCACGGTCACATTGGGACGTGCTTCATACACCATTCCTATTACCCCTAGCGGAACCCGAATCGTTTCAATTTGTAACCCGTTCGGACGCTCCCATGCTTCAATCGTTTCACCAATTGGATCCTCCAAATCAATTAATTGACGAACCCCAGCAACAATTTGTTCAATTCTTGCTTCTGTTAAAAGAAGACGATCCAGGAGCGACTCTGTAAACCCCTTTTCTTTTCCCGCTTCAATATCTTTGGCATTTTCAGCGATGATCCATTCTTTCTTCGTCAATAAATGTTCAGCCATTACCAAAAGAGCTGTGTTTTTTGCTTCCGCTGACAGAATCCCCATTTGTTTGGCGGCTTTTCTTAATTTGCTGGCTTTTTCTATTAACTCACTCATTCGTTTTCACTCCTTTGTCATTGTGACCCAATTATCGCGATGAATCACTTCGGCTTTTTTATTAATCGAGTACTCTTTTGACTGTTCACTCGGTAAGCCTTTTATTTTCAATAGATTCTTAGAGGAATAATGGATTTGCCCTTTACCGACAATTTTTCCTTTTTGATTCCGGACTACGACAACATCTAATGCGTTAAAATCCCCAATAACATTCGTAACGCCAACAGGTAGTAAACTTTTACCCTGGAAGACAATCGCCTTTTCCGCCCCATCATCAATTTCAATCACACCGCCGACCTGGGAGTGATAAGCAATCCATTGCTTTCTCATTTGCATTTGCGTTTGGAATGGTCCGCCAATATATGTCCCGTCCCCCTTACCAGCTAGAATATCAACCAGTTTTTCTTTTCCGGCACCGGTACCGACAAAGACGCTGACACCAAGGGAAAGAGCCTTTTTGGAAGCAAGTAGTTTTGATTTCATTCCCCCTGTTCCAACGGAAGAACCACTTTCTCCGGCCACACCGAGGAGTTTATCAGATATTTCAGCTATAAAATGATATTTTTTTGCATCTTTTGCTACTTTCGGATTGCCATCATATAGACCATTGACATCCGTTAAAATAATCAGGGCATTCGCATGTAAAAAACCACTCACTAGTGCGGATAGCATATCATTATCTCCGAAGGTTAATTCCTCAATCGAAACCGAATCATTTTCATTAATAATCGGTAGTACACCTTTTTGAAGCAGCTCATGAATCGTATTAAAGAGGTTATGGAACCGCACTTGGCTGTAAAAATCTTCTCGAGTTAATAGAATCTGGGCTGGTACGATGGCAAACTCGTTAAACAATTGAATATAATTTTGCATTAACAATCCCTGACCCACCGCTGCGGCAGCCTGTTTCCCGGCAACCGTTTTTGGACGCGTTGGATAGCCAAGGGGGCCAAATCCAGCCGCAACCGCTCCTGATGAAATAAGAATGACATCATGCCCTTGCTCTTTTAAACAAGCAAGTGCCTCAACATGATCTCGTATTTTTCTTTCAGAAATTGTCCCGGAGGCATTGGTGAGCGAGCTGCTCCCAATCTTTACAACCACTAGTTGTTTTTTCATCCCGTACCGAACCTTTCTTTTTTATAAAATAAAAAAACGACTCTTTTGTCCTAAAAAAAAGGACGGAAAGTCGTTTCCGCGGTACCACCTTTATTGATGCCATGCACCCACTTTGAACCCGTAACGAGGGTGACGGCTTATGTTTGCATAAGCAGTTTGTTTAGGGCAGGTTCAAACTTTTTTCCGTGAGAAACCTTTCAGCCGGACGGGTTTCACTCTCTATCACGTTCCAAAGATTTACTAATCCCATACATTTTTAAAATTCGATTTATTTGATTATCCTCAGAATTCAGCAAAAAGTCAATATAATTTTTTTGATAATTTAAATAAATAAAAACAAAGCGAACAGGAACCGATTTACTAGAATATGAGTTTATCGTAAAACTAATTTATTTTTACGTCAACACCACCTTTAATAAAATTCCCAATGTCATTCCCAGAAACATGGAGGTAAGTGTTCCGAGCAAAAAATATTCTGCCCAATCCCGATCATCCATTTGTTTAAAGCGGGCTATGGACTTAGCCGCCACGATAAACCCGATCGCTGGATAGGCACTATAGAAAGTTAACAATAATACTAGTAATCTCTCAATATAGCCGATTAATTTCCCCCGTGAAAGATCATGCTTACTAAAAATCGTATAATTATATTCCTCGGTTAAACCCTTTTTCCCCATATGTACAAAGTCTGCTTCTTTTCGTTCATTTTTAAAAGAATATTTCCCTTCAAACGTTAATAGCTGGTTTGGTAAAGTGCCTAGGAGAATTTTTATCATATGCCCGCTGACAGTGGTTGCTAAGATGAACATGATGAACATAAACAGGGCAGACTCCATTAAACCCAGTCCCCCTGGCTGTTGAAAATAACTGACTAGATTAAAATTAAAACAGAGCTCACATCCTAAAATTATCACACCGATATGAAGTAACTGATCTATTACAAAGAACCCTAGCCGCTTCATGTTTTCTTCGTTATTCATTTTTGTATGATAAAGTAGCTTAATCTTTATAAGATCAATTAAAAGATGCGTGATTACGATAAATATCAACGGGATCAACAAGTTTTTAATGGGATTTTCAAAATTAAACTGAAAAATCCAATCACCGCCTAAAACAATTGCCGTCAATAGTAAATGATGAACCACATGCTTTTTTAAATTCTTTTGTTTTTCAATGACCATGTCATCTGTTTGTAAATAAAAATCCGCAATAAAGTGAGCAAGGACTAGACTGAGAAATAACATGGCTTCTCCTCTCTCTATGATTGAATCTAGGAATCAAGTAATGTTTTCAATTTCAGCTTCAAATGATTCCGGATGCTTGTTATTAGGTTCTTATTAACATCTCGAGGATGGGTTGCACGTTCAAGATACGCTTTTTCTTGTAACGAATGCAGTATACTAATAATTTTTGAAAAAGTATCTAGGATTTCTTCACTATTTCCCTTTTTAAAATGACTCGATATCGTCGGAGATGTTTTACCAAGGAGCTTTCCAATCACCTTTTGCTGGTTTAAAATGAGATAAAGTGAACATACGGTCTCCTGGATATCGGTTTGTTTCTTGATAAATTTTAGCTGTAAGTGCAATAATCCATTAATAAGTGTCTCAAATTCATTTCTGAACTGGTGATACGGTAACGAGGGATTAACTTCACTTGGGTAGAACTGATCAAGTTCGAATTTAAAGAGCATTCGATTTTTTTCTTGTTTGATTAAATCATTCGCATATCTTGCTTGTTTAACCAAAGGATGAATCCATTTCTCAAGATCGACTTCCTTTATTTCTTTTTCTATATCCCCAAAAGCCAAGCCAAAATAAGGCATATGATTCTTGAACTTCCATACCCTGCTTACAAAAAAGGCAATCGTATAAGCGGTTGAATAACCAGGTCCCACAAAAATAATTTCATCTCCAGCACGATGTTTTATTTGTATCGGACCCATATTCTTAGTCCATTCAGTGATCCAGTCGACCAATTCATCCAAATAAACGGTAAGTGCCTCCCCCATCTTTTCTGTGGATGAATCGCTGACATCAAGAATAAAAATCGATATCGGATAATTCATTTGTTTTCCCCTTTAACTAAAATAGTTAGATTATATAATCTAATTTTAGCTAAGTTAGATTATTATGTCAAACTTTACTCCAATTAGCCTATTTAGTCAAATATAAGTGTGTGCCCCTCCACTCTGAACTTATCCTAATAACTACTCTCGAGTCTGAAACTGTCCGATTAAATACTCACATACTTTTTCCGAATGGAGTCTTGCTGAAATATAGGGTGGATGGACCCCTTTTACCGCCTCTAATGGTAAACCCAGCCATAAAAGATGCTCGTCAATGATGATAAATGGAAACGATGAGTTTTCGTTCAACAGTTGATCTGGTTGAATCGTTGCAAATGTATCGCCGCCTGTCAAAACAGTTAATTTTACAAACGGGCTCCTTTTTGCCAGATGATTCTTCCATTCCTCAGTTAGTATGGTTTGCTCTGGTAAAGAAAGAATGATTGATTTTTTAGCTGATTCGAGATCCCTGAATACTTTGTCTAACTTAAGTGCATGGATCCAATCTAATCGTGGATGCTGCTCCTTAATCCATTTTCCAATATCCTTTGTTCCAACTGTTTGCTGTTTACTCACCTGTTGGTCCACTAGTTGCCTCAGTGTTTTACGAGGGAAGATATGTTTTCGGATAAATGATTGGTTGCTGACATGAATGAACTTTCCTTTTGTTCTTGTGATGGCCACATTGATCAATCGTTCACTGTCCTTGCCGGTCAGCAGCATCCCTGCCCGTGTTTGCGGTTCACTGTCCACCGTATCAAAAACCATCACATCACGCTCACTGCCTTGAAATCTGTGGACGGTCGCAGCGATGATATCAGCTGACGAAAGTTCTTTGGCGTATAAATCCGCCAGTATTAGTTCCATTAAATTAGCTTGCGCACGGTAGGGGGTGACATACCCAATCGACCGTGCCCCGGCGACGTATGACTCATGGATTAATTGAAAAGACAATAACGCCTGCCATATATTCATGCGAGAATTAGATGCCTTTTCTGTCATGCAATGTGCCCCAAGATAACTTGTATCCAATAGAACAGCGGCCCTGCCTGAAAAGGGTGCAAGTTCGACGATTGCTTTCCTGCTGTTTTGAACACTTTCATGATCGCCGACAAGCGAATGATAAATGTATTGATTGGTAAACGCTGAAATATCAGGATGCATTCTCCGTTGCTCTTTTAATAAAAATAAATGCGGATGGAGCATCCCGTCCTTTACCCAGTCGACCACACCTGCGCGATGAAAGATATCCTCTTTTAACCACATTGTCACTAACGGATCTCTAGAAGATGCAATCGGTGGTAATTGTTTAAAATCCCCGCAAATAATAACACGCTTTCCTAGTGTTGCCGCGAAAGCCGCCTGTGGGACATAAGCCATACTGGCTTCATCAAGGATGACAAGATCAAATTCCTTTTCATAAATGGCTGAATCACCAGCTGCTTTGGCAAGAGTCGTCCCGACAATGAACGCATCCTTAATAAATTCAAGTTCCTTTTGGCGAATCTTTTCAAGGACCCTGGCAATCTTGGTCTCAAGCTCTAGCAACAGATTGGTGTCCCTTTTGCTAAAAGAACGGGCGATATCTAGCTTCAGTTTCCGTCTTTCCGCTAATAAATTGTCTTTATCCTCCGCAAGCAAGGGATCGTCTTTTTGAAGGAGCTGACTAGTCGTAACCGCTTGATGATTAGCAAGTTGCTCACCCGTATTGAATCCATAGCGTAGCACATCCCCTGCACGGAAGCGTCCTTTTTTTTGAATAAAGGTTGATATTTCACTAATGAGGACATCGACTGCTTGGTTACTGTGCGATAAAATCAAGACTTTTTTTTCCTGAAAATACTTATTAGCGGCTACCCGGGCCAAGGTATAGGTTTTACCTGTTCCAGGTGGCCCCCAAACAAAGGTCACTGGATTGTACTTGGAACGTAAAACGAGTTCATGAACATTGCTTTTACTTTTTTCTATTGGATGCTTAGCAGGCATCGATGGGGCCATCAACCGTTTCACTCTGATTCGTTTTTGCTTATTTTTCTTTATCTCATCCAAACGCAAAATCAGCTGTTCGAGCAGTTCCCATGGATCATGAAAAAGCTGTGCCTCATGAATTAAATCTCCGTAGGATTGCTCCATGGCAAGCATCACTCCTTTACCTTCAGAGGAGAGAACACGTCCATTTTGTTTCATGCTTCCCCACTCGAGCCGAACCTGAGAACCGATAGGTATTCGAATCGATAGCGCGGTATCGAAGTAGTAGGTATAGGATCCCTCTGCCGATAGCAGCCTGCCATTCGTAACAAAAAATTTATTACTGCCATATTTTTTTAAATGGAGGATCTCATTTTGGAGGGCCTGCTGCCATTCTTTTATAAAATTTATCACCTTCATTAGAATAATCCCTTCTATATGCATATCCTTAATAAAAAAGGAAATTTACGCTGATTCAAAATATTATACATTAAATAGATACGGAGGGATATTTCTAATGGGTAATTTAGATTTCCTAGAAATAAGCCGGAATTTTAAGAGTTATTATCAAACACTCCGGGATGTCCATTATTATTTAACAAATGATTCGGAGGTGAAACAGGAGGAATTAGAAGCCGTTTCCAAATTATTAAGTAAACTAATTTATGGATTTATTCGGATTAAAGGGATATCATTCCGAGAAATGGATCGTGACCAGTTCGAACAAGAATTTAACCTATTTCATCAAGATTTTCTAAATATCATTCAAAAAAGCGGCGAAAATAATGTAGAATTTGATCAATTCACTGCTCTAATTGATGAAATCATTGGAATTGCAGTTAAGCGAACAATTGCACTAGGAAAAATAAAAAAAGTAAAACAAGAACTCTTACTCGAAGAGGAAGAAATTGCTGAAGTAGATGATTCTGAATCGGAATTAAGTTATGAAGATGAGAATAATGTTACTGAAGTTGAAGGAGTTCATGAGGTTTTCGGGGAAATGGATGAAATAAAAGAGGCTGTGTCTGAAGTTGAAACTCTAAGTACAGAAGATAGATATTTTAGTACTGATGCTGTAACTTTAAATAATGAAGTTAGACCTTTTAGTACGGATGTTGCAACTCTTACTAATGAAATTGAAGTTATTCTATATGAAATTGAAAAGGCGGAAGACAAACAGCCAGAACTGGGGAATGAAGTAGTAGTTGCAGATGTGGTTAATCAGGTTGATGAGGTTAATATAGTTAAAGCGGCGGTAGTCCCGCCTAAAAAAGTGAAAAATAATTATGTTGATGCTGCTCCAGTGGTTAATAACTTAAGTGACAATGAAAGTAGTGGCAATTTCCGTTTTAGACCTAGAAGAAGAAAACAACGATGACTAAAAAAAATCGCCTAACGGCGATTTTTTAGTTAATATAATTTAGATTGAGACGTCTCCAATGGAGAAGGAGCAATTCAAAACATCAGAAATCTTTGCTAAAGTGGAAACTTGTACATCCAACTCGCCTTCTTCAATGGCTACAATCGTTCCAGCATTTAATCCTGAAAGCAAAGCTAGTTTTTCAATTTCAATTTCACGGTTTAATCGCATTTTCTTTAGTTGATGTCCAATATTGTTCATTTTAGCACCCCTTATTATGTAAGCGATTTCATTTTAATAATACAATTATATTAAACTATTTAAATTTATACAATGCTTTTACTAGTAGAGGAGAAAGGAAATCTGAATATTCCACTTTGCAATAATTGCCACATGAAATACCTAAATTTCCCCTTTTGAAATTAATAAATATCCTATTAATAACCTGTACCTTGGCCGCCCGTAATGATTGCAATACTAGAACTTGCACCAATTCTTGTCGCACCGGCCTGGATTAGTTTTCTAGCTGTATCTAAATCTCTGACACAAGCAGAAGCTTTCACACCCATATCCGGGCCAACTGCTTCACGCATAAGTTTAATGTCTTCAGCTGTAGCACAGCCAGGTCCGAACCCAGTTGATGTTTTCACAAAAGCCGCACCGGCCATTTTTGCTAGAATACAAGCCTTTTTCTTTTCTTCGATCTCAAGAAGGCCAGTTTCAATAATAACTTTAACAGGTGCATGACCATTCGTTGCTAAAACAACACCTTCAATATCTTTTTTCACGGTCTCAAAGTCACCGGATTTCAGGGCACCAATGTTCATGACCATGTCAATTTCCGTGGCACCATTTGCAATTGCGTCACGAGTTTCGGCACTTTTTACAAATGTGCTCGTTGCACCTAGCGGAAATCCAACAACCGTGGTAATCCCTACTCCAGAACCTTTTAATTCTTTGGCTGCTGTTGCCACCCAATAGGGATTCACACAGACCGTTGCAAATTTATGTTCTCTTGCTTCTTCACAAATCTTAACAATTTGGTCTTTAGATGCTTCAGGCTTTAATAATGTATGGTCAATCATCCGAGCGACAGATGGTCCCGTAATAATATTGGATGATGATCCTTCTTTGTAAGTCACGTTTCCAGAAGTAACAGGTTTCACTTCTTTCAGCGTTTCTTTATTCGTTAGTTGCTGCATAATTTGATTTGTAATTTGTTCTACCAATGCTTCCATTTGCATCGTGCTCACCTCACATTAATATAATCGATCAACGATTCCGGCAATGACTGCATCGAAAGATCCTTTTGGGTCTTCTAAAATGTCTCTTGCCGATCCACCTTCTTCTAGTATGAGAACATAATCGCCAGCTCCTGCTGAAAACCGGTCAAAGGCAATCATTGCATCGCCGCATTCCTTACCAGATGCGTCAACAGGGATGACAACCATCAGCTTTTTATTTTGATGACTTGGTGTTTTTATCGTTGCTACGACATTTCCAACCACTTTTGCTAGTTTCATTATTTTGCAACAGGAAGAATTTTCTCGATATCAGAGTGGGGTCTTGGAATAACGTGAACAGATAAGAATTCGCCAACACGCTGCGCTGCATCCGCACCTGCTTCAGTGGCTGCCTTTACCGCACCTACATCACCTCGCACCATTACACATACTAACCCGCCGCCAACATTCACTTTACCAAGCAAGGTAACGTTGGCTGCTTTTGTCATTGCGTCAGCTGCTTCAATTGCTCCAACTAAACCTTTAGTTTCGATCATTCCTAATGCGTTGCTCATTTATAATTCCTCCATTCGTTTGGTCACATTATAGTAGTCTATTATTCCTAAGATTCCAGCATCTGAAGCTACTAAATCTTTATTAAGCGGTAAGGAGGATTCTCTGCTTTTTGCTAAGTACACGAGGTCTCCTGCTCCTGATTGTCCAATCGTATCAATAGCCACAAGTGGTTTGCCTTTGTCATTCAATTGCACATCTACTGGTTGGACAATCAGCAGCTTTAAACCTTTTAAATTGTCATCTTTATGCGTACAAACCATATTTCCAATCACTTTGGCTACAAACATTTTCAAACCTGCTTTCTTTTCTATAAATCTCTGAGTTTAACTCTCCTATTTTTCTATAAAATACTATTTATCAGCGAAACTAAACCATTTATCAGCGTTAATTTATTTTTATCAGCGATAAATCACTTTTATCAGCGATACTGAAGGTTTTATCAGCGAATCTCTGATATAGTGCTAATTCCGACCCATGAACCGACTTTCGATTTCCATAATTTTTGTGACTCTACGATCATGACGGCCGCCGGCAAACTCTGTTTCCAACCATGCTTTCACTAATTGCTTGGCAAGGCCTTCTCCAATAAATTGACCGCCAATCGATAAAACGTTCGCGTTATTATGCTCTTTACTGTTAATAACTGAAGATAAATCCCAGCAAACGGCAGCGCGGACACCGGGTATCTTGTTTAATACCATCCCACTGCCAATACCGACACCATCCATCATAATCCCGACATAGTCATCATTTGTGGCTACCGTTTCGCCCACAAAAAAGGCGATATCCGGATAGTCTACTGATTCATTAGCTTTACAGCCGAAATCTAAATATTCATAGCCTAATTCAGTTAAATAGGCTTTTAACGTTTCTTTAAGTCCGTATCCACCATGGTCGCAACCAATCGCAACTTTTTTCATGAATTTTGTTCTCCTTTGGCAAATACATTAATAATTCCATCAAAAGACTGGGCATTCAAACTAGCTCCGCCAACGAGGACACCATCGATATCAGGCATAGCGTTGAAATCAGCTGCATTGTGTTCGTTTGCTGAGCCGCCATATAAAATCGAAATGCCCTCAGCTTTTTCACCGATTATTTTCTTTAAGATGGACCGGATGTAAGCATGGGTTTGCTGGGCTAATTCAGCAGTTGCCGATTGCCCTGTGCCAATCGCCCAAACCGGTTCGTAGGCAAGAATAAAATGACTAGAATCGATGTCCTTTAAAGCACCACAAAGTTGCTTTTCTAAAACCTGTTCCGTTTGTAATGCGTTCTTTTGTCCTAAGGTTTCGCCAATACAGATGATCGGCGTAAGCTCAGATTTAATCGCATGCAGAACCTTTTTGTTTACTAACTCATCATCTTCATATGAGTATTGCCTTCGTTCAGAATGGCCTATAATGACATACTCACAGCCAACATCCCTCAACATCCATCCTGATGACTCTCCCGTGTAGGCCCCTTTGTCCGCCCAGTGAACATTTTGCCCACCCAATCCAATCGCCTTACCGGATTGTTTGATCAATAAATGGGCAGGGTATAACAGCTGGGCTGGCGGGCAAATAACGACCGACACGTCCTGGCTGCTGTTAATTTTTTGGAAAAATTCAGCGGTCTCATTAAGGTTTTTATTCATTTTCCAGTTGGCAATCACATAGGTTTGCCGATCACTCTGAAGCTGAAGTTCACCTAGAGACTGACCAATGACATCTCTTACTAGATTTTTAATATAGCTTTCAATGGATTGTTCCATTTACATTCACCTTATTCTGCTTTCGGTAAAATACCTTCTACATCGCCGTTTGGACGCGGAATAACATGTACAGATAAAAGCGTACCAACGCGTTGTGCTGCTTCAGCCCCAGCTTCAGTTGCAGCTTTTACGGCACCAACATCACCACGGACCATAACTGTCACAATGCCTGCTCCCACTAATTCTCTGCCTACTAAAGAAACGTTTGCAGCTTTCACCATCGCATCAGCTGCTTCAATTGCACCTACTAAACCTTTTGTTTCAATCATTCCTAAAGCCTCTTGACCCATTTTATTTCCTCCTCTAGTAACCTCTAATTTTTGTTTTACTTGTTCATCTTTTGAAGTGACTATTTTTTCTTCTTTTGTCTTAGCCAATGTACACACCTCACTAAATGATTCTTAATCCATCTACTAAAACGCAGCGGCGCTGACGCGTAAATGTTTTCGCACTGGTTAATCCCTCACCTGTTGGTCCGGCGATGGTTAGAGTAGTAAACCCTTCACTTTCAAAGCCTAAGCCAGCGACGGATGGTCCATTTTTCACAAAAATGGTTGCTTGAATTTCTTGCGCCATCTTCGTTAGATTGGTAATGTTTTGCGAGTGCATGATTGCTGTGTGTCGGTTTCCTTTTTCAGCAATTACCGCAAGCTCAATCGCTTTATCCACGTCAGGAACTCTGACAATTGGTACAATTGGCATTAACATTTCTGTCATCACCAATGGGTGATCTTTTGTTGTTTCAGCAATAATCAGCTTTACAGCAGGACTTGTCTGTATACCTGAAGCTTGTAAAATCACATGAGCGTCTTTTCCAATAAAGTCTCTGTTTGGATAAAACTTATCATTTTTCTTCACAAGGACTTTCTCAAGCACCTTTTCAAACTGGAAGCCTTTCAGCTCCATTGCCCCGTTTTTGACCATTTCTGCTTTAAGGGCATTGGCTACCTTGTCAACCACGAACACTTCTTTTTCAGCTGTACATAAAACGTTGTTATCAAAGCTTGCGCCCTTGACAATATCTGATGCTGCCTTTGAGATAATCGCTGTCTCATCAACGACAACTGGCGGGTTACCCGGACCAGCCGCAATCACTTTTTTACCAACGGCCATCGCAGCTTTGACAACAGGTCCGCCGCCTGTGACAACAAGTGCATTTACCTGTGGATGATTCATGACTTGTGCAGATGTTTCAAGATTTGGTGCTGCCACAGAAGTGAGCGCATTTTCTGGCCCGCCTGCTTCAACAATTGCTTGGTTTAAGTTCTGTAACGTTTTAATCGAAACACGTTTCGCACTTGGATGCGGGTTGTATATAACCGTATTACCTGCTGCAATTAATGATATGGAATTGTTGATAACGGTTGCTGCAGGGTTTGTTGAAGGTGTAATGGAACCAAATACGCCAATCGGAGCATATTCAACTAGTGTCAAGCCATCATCACCTGAATATGCCGTGCTGATTAAATCCTCAACACCAGGTGTCTTATTTGTTGCCAAAAGGATTTTAGCAATCTTATCTTCTACTCTTCCAAGACCTGTTTCTTCCACAGCCAGCTTCGCTAACTCTTCTGCATGCTTGCGACTTACTGCTCTCATGTTCTCGATCATTTGCCGTCTGGTTGCCATAGGAAGTTTTCGAAGCTTTTCCCAAGCTAGTCTTGCTGCAGCGGCTGCTTCATCAACAGTTGTAAACACCCCATTGCCTAACCTGACATCGGGAAGGGAGGTGACATGGCTGTCGTCTGTTTGATTTTGGCCTAATTGATTGAGGACCTGTTCAACCATTTTTTTGATATCGATTTCAGTTATCTGCAAAATTAGTTACCTCCTTTTTTAAAGGTTAAGGTCCCTTGAATTTCAATTTGATCAACAATCCCTACGATTGCTGCGTCAACGGGGACGCCGTTGGTCATTTCTGTTTGTCTTGCTGAACTGCCACTGACAAGTAGAACGACTTCGCCCACACCTGATCCAACCGTATCAATTGCAACAAGCGGTTTTCCATCTTCCTCGATACTTTTCATATCAAGCGGTTGGACGATCATAAGTTTTTTTCCTTTTAATTTCTCAGCTTTAGTGGTGGAAACAATTGAACCAACCACTTTACAGATGATCATAGCGTCCCTCCTTTCGAGGAATCAATCTGTTTTATTTGAATCTTTAAGTCTCGTGCCAAGTCTTTCGCTGCAGGCGTTATCCGGCTCTTTAGTGGAACCTCAATCTCTTTAAGTCCATCTTGAAAGGCTCTTTCCACGTGCTTTGCTAGAATAAGAGACTGCTTTTCCCGGTAGGCGGCATATTGTTCATCCACTGCCTTCACCAACTTATTGAGAGGCACCCATTTCACCTGATCGGTTTGGATTTGCCTAATATATGATTGAAGACGATCCTGGACTGAATGTGGTGCATGGATTTGTTGGTAAACATTAGGTTCAACATCGTTGTTAGCCATAACAATTGGCTTTCCAAGCAATTGGAATTGGATGGCTATCCATACCGGGTCCTCATCATCAATCGTTAATGAAAGCTTTGAGAGCAAGCTATATGATGGTTGGGGAACAACGAGGACAGATGATTTTTCTAACAACGTACCTAATTCCTGTTGGTCCGTCTCTTCTATTAAGACAAAGGGCACCCCGTTCCATGGTTCTTGTAAAGGGAGCCATTCTTTTGTTAAGAGTAACGTTACATCATATGTATCAAGAAGTTGTGAAACCGTTTCCAAAACTATTGATGGATTTAGAGATTGATAACCTAAAAGAATAGCAATCGAAGAATCCTTGTTCGTATGCAGTTCATTTTTTAAGTAAGCTTCAACTGCCTGTTGGACGAGCATTTTTACCTGCGTTCTAACATCCACCAGCATTACTCTTCACCCACTTGTTTTCGGCTTTCAATGGCTATAATTTCACCCAATTGTCCATTTTTGATCCCGGCTGCATTCGCTTCATCCAGGTCAATATGCATCTCCAGTTTGAATTTAGAAGACACACGAATCAGGACATTTGTAAATATAACCCCGCGGACTCCGTCCACTTTTACTTGAACAAGGTCACCATCCTTTACACCAAACGATTCTCCATCACTCGTGTGCATATGAATATGGCGGGCCGCACAGATCAAGCCCTCTTTTATGATAATTTGTCCCCGCGGCCCTTGTATGGTGATTGGTTCGGAACCGTTAATATCCCCGGAGTTACGAATGGGCGGCTTGACTCCTAATGTAAACCCATCAAATAACGACACTTCCACCTGTGTGCTGCCTCTGGCTGGCCCGAGGACGCGGACATTTCGTATTTTCGCTTTCGGACCGATAAGTGTAAGAGTTTCCTTCGCAGCAAATTGATTGGGCTGTGACAAGTCCTTTAACCTCGAAAGCTCGTAACCTCGTCCAAAAAGGCGTTCGACATATTCGGGTGATAAATGAATATGCCGGTTGGATGCCGCGATTGGAACCATCTTAGCTTTTTGGAGTGAGTTTTTTACCATCACTTCGACGATTTCTCTAATTTTTTCCTTATTCATTAAATTTGATCACCCCCGATATCGAGTAATGCCCTAGCAGTATACTGGTCGGTAATCAGGACATTCGCATGACGGCCTCTTAGCGCACCATATATCCCTTCGACCTTTGTGTTTCCGCCAGCAATGAGTATGCCGTATTCTTTTTCATCTAAATGGGAGAGGTCAATCCCAATCGTGCGATCGTTTAATGTTTCATGACTAATATGGCCATTAATATCAATAAATCTGGAACATATATCCCCGACCGTTTTATTGGCCCGAAGAATTTCAATGTCACTTTCTAAAAAATAGCCCGCATGCATAAGGGTTGATTGTTCACCTGGATCTCCCACAGTGAAAATCGCAATATTAGCCTGTTTACCTAATTCCAATATTCTCTTAACATGACGGTCTGCAATAATTGCCTGCTTAACAACAATGTGATCAACAACCGCAGGTACCTGCAAGAAGTGAGGAATCGTTTGAAAAGCATTGGCAAGACCATTAATGATTTCTGATGCATACGTATTTGACTCAGAGTAACTTACCCCACCATTTAGCTGGACAATCGTTACATCCTTTACATTCTTCGGTTGAATTTGTTTCACTAGTTGATATAAAGTTGTACCCCAGGTAATTCCAATCGTATCGCCGCTTTGGACAATCCCATATAAATAATCTGCGGAAACCTCTCCCAGCTTCTCTTTGATTAATTCATCCTTATATTCCGGAATAGACGCAACAATACAGTGCTTTAGATTGAAGTTTTCCTTTATCTGCATTGCCAGTTCCTGAACATCTTCAGCAGGGTCACATATTTTTATATGGACTACTCCTTCATCAACAGCCTGGACTAGAAGCCTGGAGACGGTGGGGCGGGAAATACCTAACTTTTTCGCAATTTCCTGTTGGCTGTAGTCTAATTGATAGTACATTTTAGCCACTTCCACCAGGCGCGAGATCTTTTCATCCGCCATTGATCATTCACCTAATTTTTAAAGTAATAAAATTCTGAAACTCTTCTCACAGCTTTCCACCCTATTTTCCACACAAAAGAAAGCGATTACATTCTTTTGTAAAAATAAAGATTTGCATTTGTTCATCTTTAGATTTTGTGTTCTGAAATTATGTAATGTTGTGTTGAACATTTGCTAATTTCATTATAACTCACGTCTAGCGTCTGTCAATCATTCTTTCAAAAGATTTCGACATTTATAAACAAGATTTCTCGATCACCTTTTTCATCTAGTAAAATAGCTGATTTCCATGCATGAAAAAAAGAACCCCTATCATTTACAATTGTAAATACATGGGTTCTTTTTTCGGTTAAAGTATTTTCTGAAGGGATTCGTTTAGTGTTTTAACTCAAAATGGCCGTATCCTTTTTAATTACACTCATATATTTAAAACCTCCTAATATTCTATATATATTGTTTCGAATTTTCTGAAATACACTTATTCTGAATTAAGAAACCTAGCCTGGTTTACATTTGGTTGGGACGCAGCCAAATAATCTTGGACAAGAAGCATAAATTCGATCGCTACTCGTTTTTCATGTTCCATAAAGTCCTCACCAAGAATGTTTTCAAGCTTTTGCAGGCGATGGTATAGCGTTTGCCTAACAATGAAAAGCTTATTGGAAGTTTCCTGCTTAGATCCATTACACTCTAAATAGGCTTTTAACGTCTCAAGCAACTTGCCATTATATTTTTGATCATATTGGATAACAGGTTGTAAATACTCTGCTGCATACTCCTGGAGATTCACATGCTTACTCATTTGCGAAATCAGCCGATATAAATGCAGGTCTTCATAAAAATAATAGAGTGATTTATTGTTCATTCTTTGTTGAATTCGCTCAGTTTCCTTCGCTGTAAGATAACTTTTATGTACTTCATTTAAACTTTTGATAAAATTCCCTGCCGCAATCACTATTTTCGCTGAACATTGTTTTTGAATAAACTCCGAATCGGTAATGGATTCAATTGACGTTTTTATCCGTTCCTTAAAATTCTTTTTCACCCGATTATTGACGAGAATGAATGTTATTTCATTTCTTTTTTCAACCATAAACACTGTAAACCCATTCTGTTCAAAAACCGAACGAAATAATAATTTTAAATAGGTAACGTCTTGAGTTACTTTCTCTTTTATGGGTATAAGTTTTGTAATTAAAACGACTGCTTCATTCGTTCTTGTTTTAATCCCATTCTGAGCAAAATATTCACTAATGCTCTCAAGCGAATGTTCACCTTCGAGCCAACCGTAGAGCCATTCAAACTCCTCGACACGCTTTTTTTCTTCGACATACCTATCCCTTAATAAATGCTGGGCTAGCGCTGTTGCCGTCCGGTCCAGAATTAATAAATCGTATTCGCTGATGGGGATATCCTTCGAATAAATAAATACCTCTGCATATTCTTGTCCAAACAAAAAAATAGGAGCTGACGCCATATGCTCACATGGTTGAATTTTGGCCTCGTCGAGTCGGGTCACCAATGTTTTTTGTTCGATTTCACTAATTTCCGGGACAAATTCATAGTCCAAATTTTTTAATCGGAAAATGATTTGTAATTCCAACGCAGCGAAGATACAGTGAAGAATATCTTCATATCTATCCATCGTTAAAAGTCGTTTATTTAAGCTTTGCGAGTAATTCTCTAAATCAGAAATCATCTGATATTGTTGATTAATAATATTCGAGTGGATGTCCTGAGTGATTTGTACAAATGGAACTTCCTGCTGGAAAACAATAATCGGAAATTGATGTTCATTCGCAAATTCGATGACTTCAGTTGGGATTGCTGACATGTATGTCCCCATTTCGATACATAAGCCAGCCGCATTATTTGCAAGAAATTCCTTTACCATTGATGCAAATAAATCCATATTATCCTTCCAAGCAACACCAGTTGAGAGAATAAGTTCATTTCCATTAAGAAGATTTCGAATACTGGTGACCTCGACGACATGAACCCATTTGACGAATCGGTGGATACCGTCTTCCCCGGCTATAACCTGTGCACTCTCAAAATGCTTTCGCTTTAAAATATCTGCCACAGTTAATTGGAAATGTTCTTTCATCATTTGGCTCTCCTCACAAAAATAAAAACAGAAATGATAGTTAAAAAGAGGATTGGTCTTGCAACCAATCCTTCTCAAAAAATTCTAATGGATTAACGGGAAGTATACACATATTTCACTAAGCATTGACTCATACTCCTGACGATCCAAAAAATCCTCCGGGTGCCAATTTTCCATGATCCAGGCCACTAATTCTTTCGGAGAGTTGAAGTACTCCCCGCTAGAATCTGATTTTCGAATCGTATAACGTCCATTGTCTTCATCGATTGTGACTATACAAGGGTACGCATTGTCCTTTGATTTCAAATAGAATTCCAAACTTCCCACCTCATTTTTTTCTTTTCAAATTAGGCAGTCATTGTTATGTGTGATTCTGTTTCAATAGAAGACTCGTAAAATATTTTCGTGCGTTGGCCGTTCCAATTACAAGTGTTTCAAAAACATTGCCTTTGGGATTAATAAATTCAACCGTGGCCCCATTTAAATGTTCCTTAACTCCATTAATTCGATACCCTTTTTGGATAAGAAAATCAATTTTATCTCTTTCATGTAAAAATTGCTGATAATCTGACATCCAATCCCCCCGATTCATTTCATATGCATCTAGTTCAATTGTCTACAATTAAATTGATAAGGTTTCGCTTTGGTTGATGAGCGCATTTTTATTATATTTTGCTCTCTTTAAATATTGGCCTGAACCTGGTTTTCCTACAAATTGCTTGTCACGAACAACAAATTCCCCGCGAGACAACACCGAAACGGGCTCCCCGGTCACCTTCATTCCTTCAAACGCATTATAATCCACGGCCATATGGTGGGTTTCAGCCGAAATGACTCGTTCGATATTGGGATCAAAAATAACAAGGTCAGCATCTGCCCCAACAGCGATCGTTCCTTTTCTCGGAAATAATCCAAAAAGCTTTGCGCTTCGTGTCGAGGTAATGTCGACAAATTGATTTAGACTAATCCGTCCTTTCTTTACTCCCTCAGAGTATAAAATCGACAACCGGTCCTCGATAATTGGGCCGCCGTTCGGAATTTTCGTAAAATCATCTCTGCCTAAATCCTTTTGCCCTTTAAAATCAAACGAACATTGATCGGAACCGATGGTTTGCAGTTGACCGCTCTTTAAGGCATTCCAGAGAACATCCTGATTCCACTTCTCTCTAAGCGGCGGGGACCAAACATATTTTGCTCCTTCAAAATTAGCTTTCTCTAAATAGCTTTGATCAAGGACTAAATATTGCGGGCACGTTTCACCCCAGACATCAAAGCCCTTACTGCGAGCTTTAGCTATCTGCTCAACAGCATCTGCGCAGGAAACATGGACCACATATAACTGTGAATTGGCAAGCCCTGTGAAATTTGCCGCACGACCTGTAGCTTCCCCTTCTAATTCCTGCGGTCTTGTTAATGCATGATAAATAGGGGCTGTATTCCCTTCATCGAGGGCTTTCTTCGTTAAATAATCGATAACATCTCCGTTTTCTGCATGGACCATCACCAAGGCCCCGTGGTCTTTTGCAGAGATTAGTGTTTTAAACAATGTTTCATCATCTGCTTGAAATACATTTTTGTATGCCATAAACACCTTAAAGGAGGTAATCCCTTCTTCACTAATCACCTGTGGAAGTTCATTGAGGACATTCTCATTGATTTCTGAAATCATCAAATGGAAGCTATAATCAATAACCGCTTTTTCTCGCGATTTATCATGCCAGATTTGAATAGCATTCTTTAGCGGCTCACCTTTGTTGGTTAAGCAAAAATCTATAACCGTTGTCGTACCGCCAAAAGCAGCGGCAATCGTTCCTGATTCAAAATCATCCTTCGTTACCGTTCCGCCAAATGGCATATCGAGATGGGTGTGTGGATCAATTCCTCCCGGAAAAACAAAACAGCCTTTTGCATCAATTATTTCTGCACCAATTGCTGATAGGTTCGTACCAATTTGCGTTATTTTACCATCTTCTATTAAGATTTCTCCTTGATACGTGTCTGCGGCGGTAACAATGGTTCCATTTTTGATAATTTTTTTCATCGATCGTTCCCTCCAAATCTTCTACTTGGTTACATCTGCTTTCAATATGGCTGCTCCACTTAAAGCTGCTTGACGCTCATTCCAGGTCATCGGCGGCATCTCTCTTACTGCTTCTACCATATCAATCGCCCCGTCAACTGGACATACAATCGAGCATAAATTACATCCTACACAATCCTCTTCCCGCACTTTGAGGAAGCTCATCCCATTTGCGTCAGTCAACCTATCGATACATTGATGTGAGGTATCTTCACAAGCAATATGGCACTTATTGCAATTGATACAGACATCGGTATTGATTTTTGCAACGATATTGTAATTAAGATCCAAGTTGCCCCAATCCGAATATTTAGGGACGGATTTTCCGATGATATCAGAAACCGAGGCAATCCCCTTACTATCAAGATAATTACTTAGTCCATCAATCATGTCCTCCACAATTCGGAAACCATGATGCATGGCGGCTGTACAAATTTGAACACCCGTTGCTCCCATCAACATAAATTCAACAGCGTCCTTCCAGTTGGAAATCCCGCCAATCCCTGAAATTGGGACATTAATATGTGGATGTCTTGCACATTCTGCAACCATGTTTAAAGCAATCGGCTTAACTGCTGGTCCGCAATAGCCGCCATGCGCTCCCTTTCCCGCGACATGGGGAATCGTATTCCATGAATCGAGGTCGACACCCATAAGACTGTTAATCGTATTAATCATACTGATCGCGTCCGCACCGCCATTGCAGGCAGCTTCAGCGGTCGCCGTTATATCCGTAATATTTGGCGTTAATTTAACAATAACAGGTGTTTTGGCCACTTCCTTCGCCCAATAGGTCTGTCGTTCAACAAGGGCTGGTACCTGCCCCGAAGCCGCACCCATGCCGCGTTCTGCCATCCCATGTGGACATCCGAAATTCAACTCAAGTCCATCTACCCCTACATCCTCGACACGTTTAACGATTTCATGCCACTTCTCCTGTTTTGGTTCCACCATTAACGAAGCAATAATCGCATGGTTTGGAAATCGCTTTTTAGTTTCATAAATTTCTTTTAGATTGACATCGAGCGGACGGTCGGTTATTAGTTCAATATTATTAAAACCAGCCACCCTTTGTCCGTTAAAACTTACTGCAGCAAACCTTGATGAAACATTCAAAATGGGATCACCTAATGTTTTCCAGACTGCCCCGCCCCAACCGGCTTCAAAGGCTCGCTGTACCTGATAGCCGGAGTTAGTCGGCGGTGCTGACGCTAGCCAGAACGGGTTAGGAGATTGAATCCCTGCAAGATTAATACGTAAATCAGCCATCTATTTTTCTCCCCCTTTTTCCAAATAAGAAGTTAATTTGCCGTTCTGACAACAGAATATTGCTTATGGATTGCATGGGCTACATTTTTTCCTTGTTGGGCAGCGGTAACGACCATTGCATCCCCATTCCCTTTACCAAACACAACGTCGCCACAAGCAAACACTTTTGGATTGGAGGTTTGGAACGTTTCCGGATCCACCTTGACCACACCACGATCATGTGTGAGGCCAAACTCTTCAATTAACTTCAAGTGTCTAGTTTGACCAATCGCTTTTACCACAGCGTCTACTGGCAGAATATATTCGGACTCTTCAATGGCAATAGGTCTTCGCCGTCCATCCTTTTCAGGTTCACCCAGCTTCATTTTGATACATTCAATTCCAGTGACTTTCCCCGATTCATCGCCTATGATTCGTTTTGGTGCTGTTAACCAGCGGAACTCCACGCCGTCTTGTTTGGCAAATTCGTATTCAAAATCATAGGCAGTCATTTCTTCCTCGGTTCTCCGGTATAAGATTTTAACGTTTTCAGCTCCTAAACGAACCGAGCAGGTTGCACCATCGATCGCTGTATTCCCGGCACCAATGACTACAACTCGTTTCCCAACAAACTCTTCAGATAACTGGCCGCTTTTTGTTGCCTTGACAAACTCAATCGCATCATAGACACCTGCTATGTTTTCACCTTCAACACCAAGGTTTGGAACATGAGCCATCCCTACTGCTAAGATAACATAATCGAAATTTTCAGTAATTTCTTTTGCTGAAATATCCCTGCCCACCATTGAGTTGGTTCTGATATTTACATTCAATTTCTCGACCTGCTCTACTTCCCAGTAAGAAATTTTTTGTGGCAATCGGAAAGAGACAATTCCATACGTATTTAAGCCGCCCGCTTTCTCGGATCCTTCAAATATCGTAACCTCGTAACCTAATCTTGCCAGTTCCCTTGCAGCTGAGAGGCCAGCTGGACCACCGCCGATGATAGCAGCTGACCGTCCATTCGCTTGACCAGGTTGGAAAAGTGTTTGTCCAGTCTTCATTGCCCAGTCAGTAGCATATCTTTGTAAATTGCCAATCATGATTGGCTTGGTTGAGTGATTAAGGACACAAGCTCCTTCACATAGTTCATCGGTTGGACAAACCCTAGAGCAGCTTGCACCAACAGGATTGGATGACATGATTGTTTTAGCGGATCCTAATAGGTTACCTGAGGCAATTTTTTTTATAAAGGTTGGAATATCAATACCTGTTGGACAGGCTTTTATACAAGGAGCATCATAGCAATAGAGGCATCGATTGGATTCTTCAACAGCTTCTTGATTAGTCAAGCCCCGCTCCACCTCTTGAAAGTTCATTTCAAGATTAGCTAAGGTAATACGTTGAATTTTTTCATTCGCCAAAGGGAAATCCTCCTTTTCATATGAATGGTTTATTTACTCAAGTAAAATGTAAGCGCTTTAACAAAATGATATTACCAAAAAGGGGATCAGCTCCTTTAGCCTAATGATGTTTTATGTGGGAAATTATGCATCTTATTTTATTTTACAGACTGATTTTAGGTATTTCATCTTACATTCTGTAAATAGATACAACCATTTGATCAACCATTATGTAAAAAGTTAATATTTCTTAAGAATATAAGACCTCAGGGGAGCGTTGTTGTCAGTTAAATTGGAAAAGAACGGAATTAAATCTATGGTTGTTAGAGGATTACTTCTTGTACACTTTTCGGAATTCTTTTTTAATTTAACATAATCATACCAAAAAAACTGTAAAAATATATCGAATTGTCAAATAATCTTCCATGATAATTGAAAAAACTTCTCGACAATTTCTACGAATTGGGAAGGCATAAAACTTATGAAAAAAGTGTACCAACTGTTTAGAAGGTACACTTGAAATGATTAACTTTGATAATATTTTGCCAATTGGACAACCATTGCACCCATTCTTTCATTTTCAGGAACCACGACCCGTTTAATACCTTCTTCCTTTAACGCTGCCTCGGTCACTTTTCCAACTGCAACTGCTACAATCCTTTCATTAAACAAAGCAATAAGATCTGTGATAATTTTATGTTCTCTTGCAAAGTCAAAAAGTGATTGGACCTGGGTGGCAGTTGTAAAGCAGACAGCGTCACAATCATTTGTCTGAAGTTCTTTACACAACATGGCAACAGTCTCGTTCAAAGGAGCAATATGTTGATATGGAAGTATCTTCTGCACTGTTGCCCCACGTACTTCAAGAAATTTGGTTAACAGCGGTGCTATTTCCCCGTGTAGCTGCAACATTACTCTTTTACCAGAGAAATCAATGTTTTCGAGTGCTTGTACTAATCCTTTGGTTGTGCCATCTTCAGCAACCACAATGGGTTTAAGTTCATATTTTATTAAAGCAGACAATGTCTTGTATCCTCTGGATGCTACTTTTGCTTCACGTATATTCTTTAAATATGAATCTCCCAATCCAAGCTTTTCTGCTACATTAACAAGTGCCTCAAAACCAATTCCAGTCGTGAAAATCACCCAATCGGCACCTGTTTGCACAAAATTGAGTAAATCAGGTTCTACTTCCTTATCTGCAAAAAATACAGTTCCTTGGAGGGTTCGGACGATAGGAACGCCTCCCTTTTTTTCGATTAATGTAGATATCTCTTCTAATTTGCGCGAACCGCAGATAACAACCCGTTTTCCTGTTAAACTATTCTCCATTGCACTTACCTCTCAACTCGTATTAATTATTTTCTATGGCAATTCGTTCAATCTCATGTGAAGGATAAATGTTCACTCCACCTTTACCAGTTCGGGCCATTGCTGCCATTGCTGCTGCGACGTTTTTTGCTTCAATCGCTTTAAATGGCCGTAATGGGCCGACCATAATTAAATTTAATAAAATACTAGCTTTTTCTGCAATTTTTTCACCGAAACGAAACTCTTCACGCTTTCCTAACAATAATGATGGTCTGAAAATATGAATAGATGGTATAGTTAACTCACTAATAGATTCCTCGACTTCACCTTTGACTTGATTATAAAAAATCCTTGACTTGGGATTTGAACCCATCGCTGTAATCATGAGAAATTTCTCTGCTCCACTTTCACATGCCATTTTTGCTGCCTCAACAGGATATTCATAGTCTACTTTTCGAAAGGCTTCTTTGCTTTTTGCCTTTTTAATGGTCGTCCCTAAACAACAAAAAACATCTGTTACCTGAAATAATTCTCTGTATGAATAAAGTTGCTCAAAGTCAACGACATGTACTTCACATACAGGATCGTGGCTATCAGGCGGTCTCCGAACTAACAAATGTATCTTTTCGTAATTTAGTTGTTGGATGAGAATATTTACTAATTCATTTCCTACTAGTCCTGTAGCACCTAGAATCACGGCTGTTTTCTTTCTGTTCTTCACAACTAGCCCCCCCTTCGCCCCTGCCATTTAACTGAAATTGCTATAATAATCGGCTTTATTAAGATTATTGCACAATCACCGGGAGTAATGAAGAATATTAATCCACATAAGTATAATTTTACCTTTTTGTATAAATATAAGAAGAATACTACAAAACTTAAGAGGTAATTATGGAAAATAACCATAAAGTTATAAATATAATAGATAAAAACGTGGATAAGATTGAAGATTTAATTGACATTAAAATTGATCTATGGAGAGAACATGTCCTTTTTTCAGGATTATGGTGGATGGGAGTTGTCTTATCCATTGTGCCCTGGATCATTTGGTTCATGATCAGAAAAAGGCAAAGTACAGACCTGTTAATGTATGTGGGCTTTTATGTTATGTCAATCTCCATCATGCTTGACATTATCGGTGATCAAATTGGTTTGTGGCATTACCGATACCATGTGATCCCCGTACTTCCGACGTATTTCCCTTGGGACATGACGCTTATGCCCATTACAATTATGGTAATGTTACAGATTCACCCGAAGAAAAATCCATGGATTAAAGCGATTTTCTTCGCTATCCTTAGTTCCTATGTCGCTGAACCATTTTTCACATGGTTGACGGTTTACAATCCGGTTCGTTGGCGCTTTACCTATTCAGTTCCAATACAAATAGCGATATTTATGGGGGCTTATTGGTTTAGTTTGAGAATTAAATTTACACCCCTAAGTGAGAAAGACAGTTAATCATTTATTATTTTGTAATTAAAAACTGTTTCTTTGTTCAAATATTTTCTCATTGGACATACTTAAAAATGTGAATTTTTTTAAGGAGGAGCTTAGATGCCTAACGATTTCCAATTTAGTAATTTTATTAATGAGGTTTCGATACAAACGAAGATGGAGAATGTGTGGAGCAATACTTGTAGGTCATGGCAGAATTGCAATGAAGACACGATCCAAGCATTTTTAGTCCAATGTCTCGATTATAATATTGATCCACAATATTGCATGAGTTGGGTCGAACAGCATAAGGATGAAATACCTAACTGGTCACAAGTATCGGAAACCTCACTTGCATGGGTAAACGAGCATACATCAACGGGTTCTGCCATATCGATATCGGATCAGAATTTTAGTTGACATTTTAGGGAGGGGTGAAACCTCCCTATTAGCATCCGCCTACTTCCGTTCCCCTTCAACCGCTTCCACCAACTGAAATAAAAAGCGATAAATGAGCTGGAACGCCTCACCTATTGTTATATCTTCGTTAAAACCCTCCACATAATTTAAGGCAAAATTCAAATTCCATAAGCCGTCTTCAAGGCTGAACATTAAGTCAAATTTTGCTTCATCTCCGTATAATTGGCTGTTCAAATGATCTTTTAATACTTTTTCAAACTTCTTTTGCAGCTTTAACCCTAACATGACATCATAGGTTTCGAATACATCGTCGGCCTCGACAGAAACTGCCTCGACGCCAATGAGATCAAACCAATTGGATTCTAAATAGACAAACTCATTTTTATGCTTTTTCAAGTAATCAAGCCTCTGAGCTAAAAATGAAGAGGACTCGTTCTTAATCATATTTTCTGTTTCTTTATCACATCGCTCAATATAGGCGTCAGAGAAGCGGATGCTTGGATCCTTTTCTGACAATTGAAGATTATCTGAAAGTCTGTTTTTTTCAAGATATTCTTTTTCTTCTTTAAAAAGTGTTAGTGTCTCTGACTTTTGAATGGATTGTTGCTCTAATATGTATTGTTGGATATGATCTTTTATCATGAAAAAAAACTCCTCCTAAAAATAACTGTTCCTTGTTAACCTTATTCTACTATAAAATGAGCAGAAACAAAAAAAATAGAGGTGACGTCAAAATGTCACCCCAATGAAAAATTGTCTAATGGTTCATATCCATTGCTTTATGGTCGTTTACATCAACGGCTTCAAGCATAAGGCTGTGATGCAAACGGTCTTTTTGGCCTTCCTTTAACGCAGTCCCATGTTTTGTTGAGATTGTTCCAGTACGAACAGCATCATCAATGTTTTTCGTATCTAAATCTGTTAATTTCTTTAAAAACTTGGTTTTTGACATTCCTTTATCTAGGGCAATTTCTTCTAATTTTTTTCCTTTCGTCATTTCCTCCATGATATTTATGGGAAGAACATTTAGAATGGTTGCTGCTTCACTCACGACATTTATTTGACTCAAACGGCTTTTTCGAAGTGATGAATCTGTGTTTTGTTTCGTCTTAACAGAATATTTAGCCATTCTTTCCGCCGCAGATATTTTCACATTTGCATCTTGTTTCTTGGCTAGTGCAGAATGATTTTTCCATACCATCACAGCTGTACCCAAAATTAGAATGACTGCTATGATCGAAGTAACTTTGAGAAGTCTTTTTCTCATTCATATACCTCCTTTATTGCTACTTACTAATTAGTTTGTGTTCCCCCGTAGGAGACTGCAATTCTTTTATATATTAAACTGTAGTACTCCTAGGGCCGGTCGTTTTTCCAAGGTCGTCCTTGTAATCTATTACGGTGTTCTAACACTTACTGAATTCGACCAAGGGGATGAACCGCTTTGATTTACTGCCTGTACTCTTAAATAGTAAGTTCTGTTTCTCGTAAATCCTGATTGGACAAATGTAGTAGTGGTTACAGTACTAGTTGCAACATTCTGCGTGAATGTGGAATTCGTTGCATACTGAACGACATAGCTGGTTATGCTTCCCGCTGGTTTACTCCAATTCATAGTCACCTTATCATTCCCCCCATTTCTTGAGGCGGACACCTGTAATCCTGTTGGTGCTGGAGGTATAACAGGTACACTTATTGTTGAAGAATCATTAGAATAGGCTGAAGAAACAGTTCCGTTCATTGCCTTTACCCGATAGGTATAACTATTTCCTGTCTGAACGGTTGAATCAGTATAGGTAACAGTTCCTGTATTATTTCTTCGACCAGGGTTGGCAATGACAGTATAAGCGCCGCCATTGGTTGCACGTTCTACGGTAAAGCCTGTTTCATTGCTGGCGTTATCCCTCCAGGATAAATTTATATTTGGTCCTGATTGAAGCGTTGCACTTAAATTAGTTGGTGCAGCTGGTGAATTGACTGGCGGAACTGCAATAATTGTTACATTGGCTAAATTCGAGTAACTGGATTCTAATGATCCATTTAACGCCTTCACCCGATAGGTATAGGTTCCGGGATTTACCGTTGTATCAGTGTAACTTACAGTGCCTGTATCGTTTGCCATATTTGGAGTAGCCAAAACCGTAAAATTAACACCGTCTGTTGATCGCTCTATAGCAAAACTAGTTTCATTTAACGCATTATCTGTCCAAGTTACAACTGCATCTGAACCAGATTGATCAGCTGTAAGATTAGATGGTGCCATTGGAAGCCCAGGTGTGGATAGAGCATTTGAATTCGTTTCCCCTTCAGCATTAAAGCTAGTAATCCTGTAACTATAACTTGTATTTGCATCAACAGTAGTATCGATATAGCTTGTGTGGTTTGCTAAGGTGGTGCCAATTTGACTGTATGCACCTGCAATACCGTTTATTTCCACTGCACGCATTACATTGTAGCCAATCTCATTTGAGGGATTCCCCAATGTGTCTGGATTATCTACCATTGTAGGATCCGTCCAGCTTAGGTTCACTTCCCCGCCATTCGTTCTTGTGCCTTGTAAGGTTGATGCTGTCGGCTTTACACGTTCAATGTTAAAGATCATCGCACGCATCATGTCATTTTCTTCATGCCCTAACAAATGGCAATGCCACACATATTCCCAACCGAAGTTTGTCATTTCGTTCTTTACAGTCATTGGATTACCGGTTTTCGGATCGATTCCCATGAATTGTGTTGTCGTACCAGCCGGCATGGTTGGATCAAGAAGACGAATACTATCAGGGATACCAAAAGTGGTTTTCGGAGCCACTGGTCTGAGAGCTACAATACAATCCTCTAACGGATTCATCCTTACGGTATCTTTCCATCCTCTTTCATTGGCATCCGGGAATCGAATGGATCCATCCCAACCAACACGGTTAATCAACTGGACATCAAAGAGATGGAAGTGCATCGCATGGGTGTCTACCCCGTTATGTGTGATCTTCCATATTTGAGTTCCGTCCCCTGCTTTTGGTGTCAACGGAGTCATCGAATCTTTTAAGATTTCAGTAGATGGATCTACATATCCCAGCATAATGGTCGTTTGATTCTGGAAGTTAGTATTTGGCATTTCTACTCCAAGTGTTCCATTCATACGTCCAAAAACTTGCTCAAATTCTTCAGCGATAGCCTTTGGCTGAATATCTAATGTTAATGGAGTAGTATCTCCAATCGGCGTAAAGGTTGTGGAATTATCTTGAATATTGACCCACTTATCTTCCGGTACAAGAATCGGGTTCTGTCCAGCTTTAAACGCATTCGGAATTTCAGTTTTTAACTTATCTAAGGTAGTTTGAGTTGTGTCTGGCGTATTCGGTATATCTGCCACTTTAATTTGCATGATCGTGCGTGTGTTTGGTCCATATCCAGGTAGGATCGAAGGTGCCCCACCAGTATTGTCGCCAGTAATAGATTGATCTTCATCACCTGTATAGTAATCGTAACGTGGGTCAAATGCTGGTACAGGTGCTGGAGAATCGTTATATAGAATAAGAGTTTGACCTGCATATTTACTAAAATCGACAACTACATCTGCCCTTTCGGCAGGTGCCAAGAATAATGTTTTACTGGACACGTTTAGTACAGTAATGCTTCGACGTCCATATTCATAATCTATCGGCTGATTTGCCAGTTCTGCTACCTGAGGTATAAAACCACTTTCATTTCCGATTTGAAACATCTTAGGTCCTGCGGCAGCAGGATCCGGAACTCCACCATCCCTGCCATCATGCGGCCAAGTGGCAGGATAGCTAGCATTCCGTACCGCATCGACCATTGGAACTTCACCAACATCACCATCTTTTAAAGTGCCGTCTGCGTTCCACATATCACCATTTGATTTAGCTTTATAGAACTGAAGGTTCCAAAACCGATCGTTTGAGGCATTTAGAACCCGGAATCTGTACGCCTTTGGATCAACCGTGAGAGTTGGGTAGGCTGTTCCATTTATCAGAGGTGTATCCATAAATGCTTCGGGTACAGTAGACACATTCGGAGTTCCCGGAATCATTGGCGGCTGGCCTTCCTGCCCATACAATGGATTCGCTACAGGTCCATTTTTCAAACCAGTATTGGGCGGCCAGAACCAGGGACCATAATCCCAGCGGCCATATGGATTAGAACCAGTGAGATCATAAGGATTTTGGTTAGGCATATAGACATGTGGAAACCATAGGTTCCCTTGTCCTCCCCATTTGGTCTTATCCCAAGTTGGATCGGTTGCCAATAGCTGATTATCTGTTGGTACAAACGTTTTATCTTGAATAAATAAAGGAATTTCATCTTTAGGAATAACTCCCTGATCAATTAGGTCTTGCTCTACCTTATCACGAATAAGATATCCGCCTGCCTCTCCCGCGTATACATTCAAGCGGGTAAGACCTAAGCTGTGATCGTGGTAAAACATCACCCTTGCACTTTGTTGGTTCGAATAAAAGAACGTCATTGACCCCGGTCCTGGATCAGGCATATCCGGGACATTTTTCACACTTACACCCTTTGGATAGTCCGTGATCTCCCCAGCAGGTGTAATCCATTGGTGCGGAGTCCCATCACTAATCCACGGTGTCATTCCTCCATGTAAATGCAGTGTGGCGCGGTTTTGCGTATACATACTCTTCCCATCTGGAGTCATTCCAGCTCCCATTAGTGATGTGTCAACTGGTAGGAACAAATCTCCGCCACTTCCAGTTGGCAATTCATTTGTAAATTTAACCCGGACTGGTCGATCTTTTTGGGCAATGATCATTGGACCAAAGTAATTTGGCACACTAACTGTTGGGTCCTTCGTATTGGTTTGCTTATACCCTCTAAGAGTTGTAGGCTGCAAATCACTATGTAATTGCTCGGTATACTGTACAAGCGAGATTTCATAGTAATCTGACCCTGGGTAGGTAGTTGTGTCTGGAACCGCTACTGGAATGTACTGACCAAGATTATTTTTGTTTTCTAGCCCTAGACCCGGTAAAGAGTCAACAAATTTGCGAATTCCCGTCCCTGGAATTACCTTTCCAGCCGTATCTAGTTCAGGTAACTGGCTATTTGCATAGTTAGGAGTTCCGTAATAGTCCGGCGTAACTCCCGAATCCATCCCCCCCATTGCAGCTTCTAATTTTGTAGTGCCTCCTAATGTGGAAACGATTAACAGTCCTGCGACCAAGACAATTTGCACCGACCGACCGACTTTTCTCAGCTTCTTAAACTTAAACATAAGGCATCAGCATCTCTCCCTGATTTTTTATAATGAGCCTTATCGTCTTTTATTAAGTACTCTATCTGCTGTAAAAAAGGTTCATCATGGGTAAATTATATCACGTAAGTTCTTAATAGAGAATTGTTTTCTGATTTTTTTGTTATTTTTAGATAAGAATTATTTTCTTTACAAAAGGAAGAAAACGTTATTTCTTAAGTAATCTTATATTAAAAAAACTTTACTAATATATTTTCAAACATTTCAACATTGTTTACATGTTTTAAATAAAAAATAGAGGTGACTTTGCAGTCACCCCTAAAATACTAATTAATTCTCCGCTAACTTCGCTTTAACCTTTTGTGCAGAAGGTTTTACCTCACCTGGATCTTCCGCTTGTTTAGCACGTTTAATAAATAAAGCAAGCACCAAAGCAAGACCAGCGATAAAAACGGTGACAAAGAATGCGTCATTAATCCCTTCTAACATGGCTTTCATTTGAATATCATGCTGCATTTTTAATTGCATCGCTTCCGTAATTTTTACAGAAGGATTAGGAACAACCTTCTTCGCAGCTTCAATCAGTTCTGTGGCATGTGTTTTCGCACGGGTTGTCATTACTGTTACCAACAATGCTGTACCAATCGCACCGGATACCTGGGACATCGTATTGTTCATCGCCGTACCGTGAGGATAAAAGCGTGCTGGCAGCTGGTTTAAACCGTTTGTGGTAACTGGCATATTAACCATTGACATCCCAAACATACGAACTGTATATAAAATGATTAAGTGTGTATAAGTTGTTTCAAGTGTTAATTTACTGAATAAATAACTTGTTATTACTGTAATTGCTAGACCAATGATTGCTAAAGCACGGCCGCCAAACTTATCAAATAATTTACCCGTAACAGGCATCATGATTGCCATCAAGATCGCCCCTGGCAATAACATTAAGCCCGCATCCATTGGTGAAATCCCACGAATATTTTGGACATAAATTGGTAGAAGAAGCATCCCTGAAAACATCGCCATTGTAACTACCATTGAAATAGCAGAAGATAATGCAAACATGGGATATTTATAAATCCGGAAGTTAAGAAGTGGCCGTTCTTGTCTTAATTGACGTAAGATAAATGTTACCAATGAAATGAGTCCAACAGCAAGCGTCCCATAAACCTGCGGACTATCCCATCCATCTTTACCAGCTGAACTGAATCCATAGAGGATACCGCCAAAACCTACGCTTGATAACACCACAGATAAGAAATCAAGTCGAAGATAAATTTTATCTTTTTTATCTTTAAGTAAGAAAAAGCCAAGCAATACGACAATAATAGCGATAGGTGTGACAAAATGGAATAGCATTCTCCAGTCATAGTGTTCAATAATCCAGCCTGATAATGTCGGTCCAATTGCCGGAGCAAACATTAAAACTAGCCCAAAAACGCCCATCGCTACTCCCCGTTTTTCAACTGGAAAACTCGTTAACATAACATTCATTAACAACGGCATCATAATCGCTGATCCGGAAGCTTGAATCATCCGACCAGTTAATAATAGTGGAAAGGCATGCGCAAATCCGGCTAAGACAGTTCCTAAAGTAAATAAAAGCATGGCTGCCAGGAATAACTGCCGGACAGAAAATTTTTGAATTAAATAGGCTGATAATGGAATCAGTATTCCATTTACTAACATAAAACCGGTTATCAACCATTGACCCGTTGATGGGTCAATTTTTAAGTCGTTCATAATCGAAGGCAGTGCGATATTTAATAATGTGTTATTTAAAAAGGCAATAAAAGCACCGATTATCAGTACGGCAAGAACGCCATACGGTGGTTTGTTCGTCTTTTTTATCGTTTGATCCATTTAATTTCCCCCTATAACATATGTTCAAATTTTTATACTCCAATTTCACACTTACATAATAATATACGCTCAGTTCAATTTTTGCAATTAAAAAATCCTACAAATATATGGGTTTGTAAAGAAGCATTAAATAAGTTAGTATTATATTATACAGTAAGTACAAATTTAGGCTAAAGGTGATATTTATGTATAACCGGAAACAAAATGTCATTAAGATGGCCCACCAGCTATTTATCGAAAAAGGTTTCCAAGCTACATCCATCCAGGACATTTTAGATTATAGCGGGATATCAAAGGGAACATTTTATAATTATTTTTCATCAAAAAACGAATTATTAATCGGTATTTATAAAACAATTTACAAACAGCTTGAAAAGGACAGAAATGATTTACTGATTGGTAGAAATCCTGCTGATATTGATATCTTTATCAAACAACTAGAACTTCAGATGATATCAAATAGGAAGAATAAGTTAATTGCCCTCTATGAAGAAGTGCTGGCTTCGAATGACGCTGATCTTAAACAATTCGTCCAAAATGCCCGGTTGAAATCACTGCATTGGTATTTCAATCGGTTCATCGATATCTTCGGTGAAGACAAGAGACCATACCTGTTAGATTGTGCGATTATGTTTCAGGGGATCATTCAATATAATCTTCTATATAATCGTTTGGCTAATGAAACGGGCGAAAAAATCAGCCGAGTAGTTGGTTATAGCGTGGCACGATTGGTGAAGTTGGTGGAAGAGGTTGCTGAATCTGGTAATCAATTACATGAACCTAACCTTATAGAAAAATGGCTTCCCGGCTGTAAAAAAAATGATAATGGATTTAAAAACCAATTACTCCAAATGACTGGGGCTTTAAGGAAAGCGATTACGAAGAACTTACATGATGAATCTGAAAAGGAGAAACATCTTGAATTAATAGACTTTATCCAAGAAGAACTGTTGCATAGGAGTACTCCAAGAAAATACCTGATTGAAAGTGCCCTTTCCACTTTGAAAGCAAGTTCAATTTGGAAAATCGACAAACCGTCATTAGAAACAATGATCGATGATTATTTCAAACAATTAGAAGAAATTGAGGCAACTTGACCCCTAACGATAGCGGATTAGGGGTTTTTTTATAGAAAAAGAATTTTGTATGTACGCTTATTACTTATAAAGTGCCTGCTGAACTTCCCAAATGAAATAATGCTTCGAATATTGTCTAATTTCAACTACAGCATCTTCCTCATTTCTTGTAAAAATAAGGCCGGCCCCCATCTGTTCTTGAAACATCCATCCTTTTGAAAACATATATTCCTTTACTACTTCATATCGACTATGATTAGTATTTATAGATAAATACCTACTCCGTTTTTCCGTTTTTGCAAACTGGACATATTCAGTATCGGAAAGTTTAAGCTTCATGGCTGAGATAATTAATCGGATGGGATTCTCCTCTTGTAATAAGGCAGAACCCAAAGTACTAATACCAATACAGGACCCTCCAACAATTACCACCAACAAGGTAATGATTATTCTTTTCCTCATCCCATCCGTCCTCCTCCAAAAATGATATTTATACTTAGTTAGACGAATAAGGAAGCGATTTGTTTCGAAATACGATATTTCATTTGTATTACAAAAATCCACTTTGCAATAATAGCAAAGCGGACCAGTCTTTCTATCTTATTTATTTAAGAAAGTAGTAGGCATGACAACCGCTACGACCTCACCTCGTGCACATAGAATATCATTTGCAAAGACCTCAGTCTCCACCTTGAATTTTTTCGGGTGGATCTCTTGGACCGTACCAATTGCTTTTAACGGTACCCCATGTGGAGTTGGTTTTAGAAAATTTACATTTAATGATGCCGTGACAAAACGTGGTGGTTCCACTCCATCCCCTGCTTCATGACCATTCTTTCGGTGCAGTGCTAACGCAGCCGATCCTGTTCCATGACAATCTATTAATGAAGCAACAATGCCGCCATAAACAAAACCGGGCAATGCTAGATGATTGTTTTCAGGTGTAAAGATGGTTACCGTCTGCTCCCCATTCCAACTCGTACGAAAATGGTGGCCTTCTTCATTTAACCGGCCACATCCATAACACCACGCAAAATCATCTGGATACTCATCCTGAATGGCATTTACTGTTTTCACTTCCATTAAACTCTCCCCCTTTTTCGAAAACGTTTACATAGATATGATATCATTGAAAAATTTCTCAGGTCAATTAATTGGCCAAATATTAGAAAAATAGACTGTTTTCACATAGTGCCTGACACCAGATTAAAATGAAACCAAACTGTCAGATTATACGTATATGAATTGACTGATTTGGAAGTCAAAGTTGAAAGGGAGATATATTATGGGAAACATATTTCTATTTACAATGATAATTGGTATAGGAGCCGGACTTATTTTAATACCCATTTTTACAAAAGAGCAGGGCAGCAAAAAAGAAGGCCAAAAACTGAAACTGGGAATATTTATTACCGTTGTTGTCATTCTCTTGCTTTCAGTGTTTTCATTCTATTATTTTAGTAATTTTGATAGAAACTTCTCTTCTTTATGGCTGTTAGGCCTCTTCCTTACCGCTGGTGGAGCTATCCTTGCTAAAGGCATCGAAAGAAAGGTCAAAGGACTCCTTTTCCTAGCATGTTTAGGACTGGGAATTTATTTCTTAACCGCCTTTATTTTTAATGCTGATGAAAAGTATAAACTCGCAAAAATGGATGAAAAGGTAGAGATTCAGACCTTTGATGAGCAGGAAACACCTGCAAGCGTTCCTCCTCAGTTTGCACGTAACAAAATGAAAAAGGCATTTGGGCAAGTCCCAAACACTAGTTACTACGAACTTGGAAATCTTCAAATTCAAAAGCTGAACGGAGATTATGTATATATTGCTCCGGTGGAATTCTCTGGATTTTTTAAGTGGTGGAAGGGAAATAGTACACCAGGCTACTTTACTTTAAGTGCAACGGATTCTACATCAAATCCTAAATTCATTAAATCTGAAATGGTTTATACTCCTTCCTCCTTTTTTAATAAAAATATTGAACGGCATATTCGTATGCAATATCCGAAGAAGATTTTCTACGGGGATGTTCAATTAGAAATTGACGAGGAAGGACAACCATTTTACATCCGTACCTATGGTGAATTTATTTCTGCCCGTAATGGATTTACAGCTAAAGGGCTAGTAGTCGTTGATTCTAAGAGTGGCGCAATAAAAGAATTTCCGCTAGCAGATGTTCCAGCGTTTATCGATGGAGCCGTCTCACCAGAAGCGGTTAGTTTGCAAAACAGTTATTACGGCAACTTTATTCATGGTTTCTGGAATAGTAAGTTTGGAAAATCAGACGTGAAACTCCCATCAGATGAAGGAACGGAGTCAAATGTTAGCCCGATCTTTGATGAAAATGGAACGATGTACTATTTTACTGATTTCACAAGTCCAAAAGAAGGTGTAGATTCTATGTTGGGATACTCGTTGACCAATTCCAGGACGGGAAAAGCAACATTCTATACAGGTAATCCTGAACAATCCTACATGGATTCACAGGGGGCCTTGCAAATCATAGAAAAGAAATTTATCGAAAAGAAATGGCATGGGCAAATGCCGATTCTCTACAATTTTTACGGAGAAGCCAGCTGGTTAACGGCTGTATTGGATTCAAACGGTTTTCTGCAAAATTACTTTATCGTTTCTGCAGCAAATCCAGAAATTTCTGTATACGCGACCACACCGAACGACTCACTTAAACAGTATAAAATTGCCTTGCAAAGGGGCAAAGGCACTGTAGACAGCAATTCTAAAGCAGAAGAAAAGCTAATCAGCGGTTCTGTGGTTAGAGTTTATAAAGAAAAAAGTGGAGATTTCACGGTTGTCTCATTTTTATTAGAAAACCGGCAAAATTTTATGATTTCATCAGAAAAGGTTCCACTTGCTATCTACTTAAAAGAAGGAGATAAAGTGACCGTCCGTTACTTAAACACCGGTGAAGACTTCCTGCCAGCTAAAGAGCTAACCATTGAGGCCTTACAATAGGGAACAACAAAAGGGTGTCAGGCACCAATTGGTGCCTAACACCCTTTTGTTTTACTGAACTCTATGGATACGATTTTGAATATGGAAGGTGAACGGTTTAGGCTGCGATGAAATAAAATGAACGAATGCCTCAAGGTCTATTGGACCGATTTCTTTGTTTCGGGCTTGGGCAAATAAGGTAAAGCCATCACCCCCATTAGAGAGGAAGCTATTCGCTGTCACAGAATATGTTTTATTAGGATCCATTTCCGTGCCATCTGGGAGCTTTACGCTTACGACCCTTTGCCCTGCCGGCTTCGTTGAATCCCAACTATAACTTAAACCAGAAACTTGCAACATATTCGTTTTGGCTGCACCCCACTGCTGGTTTAGTAATCCACGAATCTGCTCCCCAGTCATCGTCATTTTAACTAGGTCATTATTAAATGGCTGTACTGTGTAAATTTCACCCCATGTGATATCCCCTGGGTCGATATCCGCTCGGATTCCACCAGGATTCATAAAGGCTATTTCGGTATTCAGCGCCTTTCTTTGTGCATCTGCAATAAAATCACCAAGCTCAGATTCCCCATTTTCATTTAGCCTTGCGGACAGACCTTCAGATGAAGTGCCAACAACTTTATTAACAATTCGTTCTACTTTTGCTTCATAACCTGCAATCATCTTTTTCATTTCAGGGTCTGGCTTGATATCTTCTTGAAAAGTAGTTACAATTTCTGCTCTTTTTGAGACTATATCTTTCGTTTTAGGATCGATTGCTAGATCTACATCTGAAAAGGCCGTTCCGTAGGAATAGGCTTGGACAACCAGTTTATTGTCAATCGTAGCATTCATATAGGCATGATTATGGCCGCCGAAGATGATATCTACTTCATCGTCGACTCGGTTTGCAATATCGACAAGCTGCCCTGCTGGATTCTCTCCGTTTGGGCCTGAAATACCAGGGATATGGGCTAATACAACAATTGATTTTACGCCTTTCCTTTTCAACTCAGCCACATTTTGATTAATTGCTTCCACTTCATCCGTAAATGTTAATTCGGCCACCCCGCTTGGGTCAACGAGTTTTGGAGTTTCAGTCGTTACTACACCGATAAAACCGATGGGCATCCCATTTACTTTCATCACTTGATAAGGTGGAAGAATCGTCTCACCAGTTTTATCATTGACGACATTCGCAGCGATCCATGGAAATTTCGACCCGACAAAATTTCCTGTTTTCGCATGTGCCCCCCCTTTAATTAGACGAAGCAATTCTGTTACGCCTTCATCAAACTCATGATTACCTACTGTTCCAATATCAAATCCCAGTTTGTTCAAGACCTCAATCGTCGGTTCATCCTGTAATAGAGCGGAAACTGGAGGACTTGCTCCTACCATGTCTCCCGCTTGAACCAAAAGCGTATTTTTATTTTCAGCTTCCCGCTGTTTTAAATATGCTGCTAAATAATCCACGCGTCCAACCGGTTTTCCGTTTACTTTCCGCGTAATATTTATTTGACCATGCAAGTCATTGATACCTAAAAGTTGAACTTGAATAAACTGATTATTTGTTGCAGGTGGTTTTCCTTTGTTGGGATTAACAGCCTCCGGACGATTGGATATATGTCCATGGTACGTTTTCGATAGTCCTTGATTCTTTACCTTCGCCGACATTTGTCTGACTGCCTTTACAGACTGTGATTGGAGTATCTTTTGATCAGGCTGATCTGTTTCTGTTAGATTCCTTGCTTCTGCACTTTTATATCCCAATCCACCGATTACTATAACGAGAGTCAAGGATATAACCGCTTTCTTACACCATACCATGCCAATCCTCCTACCATTTTATCAATGAATCATGGTATTTTTTGTTTTCAAAGGAAGGAATATGCATATTTTATTAGGCTTTGAAAGGGAAAACCCACTATTACACTTCCACTTCGCAGTAGAAGGCATAATAGTGGGCTTTTTAAAGTAAGGCATTTTTCCGTTAAACTATTTTGGTGCCTGACACCGGTTAGTGTTTGGCTATTAGACTTTGGTAGGCTGCTGATGTCCTTATTTCGATTGTTAAGGTTCCTTTTTTATAGATGGATTTGATGATAAAGGGGGCTCCAGTAGTATTTTGAAATTGGAAGTCTGGTCCACCGTAAGATACGGTTGCATCTCTTCCGGCAGGAACATAGCCCACAGACAGGGAATGATGATGTTTTTCAATATAACTGACGCCTACCTGATCTACAGTATTGAACAGGGTCGATGACGTTTGGCAAATCCCGCCGCCGATTCCGTCGACTAGTTGCTTATTTACAATTTCCTTTGCCTTCTGATAGCCATGAGCAACATCACTTGGACCCACAGTGGTATTAAATGAAAAATTATCTCCCGCACCAACAATAATATTATTAATGGCCTCTGCCGATAGTTCAATATTCTTTGAACGGCCTATCACCCCGCTATTAAATCTCGTCGTATAGCTTGCCACGACCACTTCCTCTAAATGGTCAACATCCTCAGGTTTATAGCCGCTCTCGGTCACATATAGAGGCAATTCAATATCACCTCCTACGGCCGATGCTGTTATTACTTTTTCAACCAACTCTGACTCCTCTAAGATAATCCTCGGTTTTCCTTTAATGATTTGACCATTGGAGGCAAGCTTATCAAGAATCATTCGTTGGTCATATCCCTTGGTATTTTCCGTCCCTCTCGCTAAATTCTTTGCCCATATTTCAAGTTCCTTTTTATAGGTTTCATTATCGGTTCCAAACACCATTTCCACCGGTAAAAAGGTTTTCAAAATGGCTCTTGTATTTGGGTCGAGGACATTTACCGTGATTGGTTTAGGTTCTTCCACCTTCTGTGGTTCTTCTTGTGGTTTTTGCTCAGGTTGTTGCTGTTGTTCTGTTACTTTTTCTTCAACTGCCTTTTCTGTTTTCGTCTTTCCTGTACATCCGGCCATCACGATGAAGTTGCAGATTAATAAAATCGATACTAGCCAAGAGCGTTTTGTCATTTCCCCAACCTCATATCCTATATTTTCTTGTGTAGTAAATGCTGTACTCCAAACGAAGTCCATTCATTCTTGGATTTTATTCACAAGTGGATGTCAATATGACAAAAAAGAATCGATTAATTAGAAAAGCCCCTTGGATGTAAGGAGCTTTAACTGTGAAGATATAAGATTTAATAATGCTGCAAATTATCTTACGCTGCTTTTCATTATCGGTTGTACCACTTTCGGTTCCATATAAGGAAGTTCTTTTTTCTTATAAGCATGCCAATAGGCGAGTGCTATAAAGACTGAACCTCCTACTGCATTTCCCAGAAAGACAGGGATAAAATTTTCAATATATGCTAGCCAAGTAAAGTGTCCGGCAAATATTGCAGCGGGAATCACAAACATATTCGCTACAACGTGTTGAAATCCGATAGCGACAAATGCCATCGTTGGAAACCAAATACCTGCAATTTTTCCGACCATATCGTTTGCTCCATAACAAAGCCACACTGCCGCTGCCACCAGCCAATTACAGCCAATCCCCGAAATGAATGCTTGGAGAAAGGTGGCTTCTAATTTATGGTCAGCAATACTAATCGTTTTTTCCAAGAAGGGTCCTGTTTCAGTAAGTCCAACCAAGTGTCCAAAAAAGTAAGCTACAAAAAGGGCGCCGATAAAGTTACTGACCGTAACAAGAAACCAATTATTCATAACCTGTCTAGTGCTAATCTTATTTGCGATTCGAGCGAGAGGCACAGCCATCATATTTCCCGTCAATAGCTCACCACCTGCAAGCAAGGTGAGGATCAGGCCGATTGGGAAGACAGATGCACCAATCAAACTGCTTATCCCCTCTAAATTTCCTGTTAAAGTTGCTGTGACTCGAATGAAAAGTAAATAACCTAAAGCAATGAAGGCACCTGCTTCAAATCCTAAGATCAGGGTTTGTAATGTAGGGTATTTTGATTTCTTTACGCCATTTCCCACGGTAATTTCCATAATTTGTTCGGGTTTACTGTATCCCATAAGATATACTCCTTTTTAAATGCATCTTTAGTATGTGAAATGTTTAACATAATTCTATTTTATAACATTTTCTTCAAAAATCCTGTGACTATTTATTTAACTATTTTAGAGCGCTTACATTATCTTCGGTAATCTTTCTTTTCGACTTAAAAAAACTTACTTCCCATATTCAATAAGGTATACTGAAAATATCGGCAAATGATTAATAGATTGGAGCTTTTTACAATGGAAAAAAATATTATTTATTGGAGTTTGTTTCATCATGGACCATGGAAAATGTATCTTGCCGCAACGGTAGAAGGACTTTGTTATGTAGGTTCCAATCATAAGGATATGGAAGAACTGGTGAATTGGGTCCAAAAAAAACTTCCGCATCACTTATTAGAGCAAAATGATAAAAAATTAAAACCCTATGTAGACGAATTCACTGAGTATTTTGACGGGAAGCGCACGTCATTTAGCTTTCCAACCGATTTTCACGGAACTCCCTTTCAACAATCAGTTTGGAATGCTTTAAACAATATTCCATTTGGCAGTACACATACGTACTCCGAAGTTGCTGATATCCTGCAAATACCGAAATCGGTACGTGCCGTAGCTGCTGCCATCGGGGCGAACCCTATCTTAATAACGGTCCCTTGTCATCGTGTAATTGGTAAGAACGGAAAGTTAACTGGTTTTCGGGGCGGATTAGAGATGAAGGAAAAACTGTTGGCTATTGAAAAACACCATATTATTCCTTAAAAAACAAAGGCAGATGGTTGATCTGCCTTTTATTTTATATATTTACTTGAAACATAACCTGTGGTTTTACCGTATTTGATTTTTTTCCAAGAACCATTTGTTGAGACAATGGTCACAGATTGATTTTTCTTTAATGTACCAATGACTTTACTCCTGGTTGAGGCTGTAGCTCGTACATTTAGTCTTGATGCCGTCACTTTACCTGTTTTTGTTTTTACAACTTTTTTCACATTAAAAGTTGTGGTAATGCTCGACCGATTTTTATTTCTGTCTGATGCTGAAATGACAATGGAGTATTTTCCATTCCCTAGCGAAGCAGTGCTGTAACCAAGGTTAGTTGTACCTGCTTTGGTTGAAACGTCTTTTTTCAAGTAACTCAGGGTTCTTCCACTGCTATTCTTTATATAGACGGTAACATTTGCGGTCTCATTTGTCTTAAAAGAAATGCCGCCTTTATTTTTATTGTTGTCAACGCTTACCTTAACACTGCTTAATTTTGGAGCAGTCTTATCTTTTTTCAGTTCAAAGGATGGCAGTGTCGAAGATTTGTTATTACTTAGATCGACAGTAATAATACCTACATAATATTTTCCGTTTGGTAAAGAACTAATATTATATTCTTTCTTAACGATCCCTGGATTTGTTAGCTCATCTTTTGTCAAATAGATAATCTTACCCTTACTGTCTTTAAGGTAAACTGTTACTTCTGCTTTCTCGTTAAATTGAAACGAGATTAAAGCTTTATTCTTCTTGTAATCTACACTAACTTTTACTTCACTTATATTTGGGGCAAGTTTGTCTGAAATCGGTGCTGGTACCACTATTGGTTCAGTTGACACTTGCTCCTTCGTTCCTTCAGGAAGTTGTCCAGTTTGATCCTCTGTTACTGGTTCCACCGGTACTTCAGTTACTGGTTCCGTCGGTTCTACAGGTACATTTACAACTGTTACTGGTCGCTCACTGTATTCTTTAACAATAGCCGCTCCATCATAATAGAAGCCAAGAATCTCATCGTATTTTTGATGTCCAACCTCGGCACGATTCTCTGCACCCCATTGACTTAACCCAACTCCATGACCGTCTCCAAGACCTTTGACTGTAATGGTTTCGTTGGTCTCTGTTTTGTCCGTTACAAGATAGCTTTTCATGATTCGATTGCCAACCATAGCACGAATTTGCGAAGCCGCTACGTTTTTATATTCTATCATTTGCGGAATAAAAGAACCTTTTTCATCCATCTTATCTTTTGTGAAAAATTCAACTGTAATATCTCCTTTAGAGACTCGGCCTCCTGATGTAGGAGTGTGTAATGATAATACAGGGATTGCGGTTATTTTTATTTCCTTTTCAGCATAGCCATGGTTTGCCATCCATGCTTTAATCGTGTTTGTTATGGTTGTATCATTTTCTTTCATTTGACTCCATGTCAATTTGGCAGGTATAAATTGTTGTTTTTTTACAGAAAAATCCCAAGCTGTTTTTGCATCATACTTATCTTCTTTAATCGTCAAGTAAGAAACAGGTGAGGTGTTCCAACTATTTGCATTCGATTCTGTTTTCCCGCCATTACTGGCAGAGAAAACGGCACTGATTAAGCGTCCGTTTACCTTTAATACTTCCCCTTTTGTCTCGTCTACTGCCGCAGTGCTGTTTGGATGCCAATTGTATCCACCATATACTTGATAGTTGATGGTATCATCAATGGTTACCGCTTGATAGGATAAAGCATACGTTCGAGCAGCTACTGCTTGCGTTTTCAAGGCTTCTCGATGCCATTCCGCATACATTTCAGAAGGTACAACACCCTTTAAATAATCTTCCATGTAGACCTCGTTAATAGGGCGAACATACTTTGAATTTTCAGGGACAAATTGAAACGAACCAAGATAATTACGATTATTAATTGCTATATAGTTAGTTTCATTAAGTGGTAATAGCTTTACTGTTTCCGAAGTAAAAAGTGGTGTTGTCCCATCTAATATAGTTATTTTGTTATTATTATATTTTACGAGATAGGACTTTCCGGTTGTTAATCGGACAATTGATTGATCAATCAAATATTCGCCTGTGGGTTTAATCGTTACCTCTGTTTTATTGCCAAGATAATTAACCAGCTTTACTTTTACCTTTGGTTCTAGTTTTTCAGCTGATACACTTGGAATGAGTACATTTATTAATAATAATAAGGCCAGAAAACAGGCGCCCAATTTTTTCAAAATCATTCTCCGTTCATATAAGGATGAAGTACTTATATTAGAATATTACAGTATAAAACTATTAGTTTACTACTTGATAATTTTGGTAGGAAATAAAAAATTAACAAACTCACCAATTCGGTGAGTTCAAGCTTAAAAAGTCCAATTTAGTAATGCGTTTAATTTAACAAGGAAAAAATACCCATCCCTACATGCCACATTTCAATGAACGATGTTTCAAGAAAATAAATTTTCCGACAAATATCTGCATATTTCGAGTTGAGTCAGCAGACAAACCTAAAATATGATATAATATTTTTAAACGTACTGATTTTTTAGAGAGTGCTGCATAGGTAAATACTCCTAATCAGATGAAATCACATAAATTTCTTACTCACTATCTCATTGAAATTCATCTTTATGAATCGGCTAATGAAATGAAAATATAGAAAGGGTGTTTTTATGGAAAATTTTATCGAAACTGTTTATTTCTTAGAAAATCCTGAAAAGAATATTATTAAATTTGCAACTGGCACCCAGTTGCGCTATGAGGATGTAATAAAAGAGGTTTTTGGAGTTGCATGTATCAATGATTTGCATATGATGATCCAATATAACAAGAGTTTTCAGACAAGCATATGTAACAGTCATGGAATTAGCGAAAAGAAAATAACTCTTGATAGGATTCTTCGTGTTGCTTCAAAAATAGATATGCTTCAACTAAAGAACCAGTTAATCGATCAAAAGACTAATAGGTTGGATGAGGAACCCGAAAACGGCAACTTCCCGATCACATGCCCTTTTAATGACACAATCAAGCTTCAAGAAGGTATCTTTCAATGGGATGATAATAACTTTTCTTATAATGCTGTAAAACCTGGTGCCTGACACCGTTATCTTTGATAACTGATGCGTTAGGATTTCATGAAAAAACCCTCAGGATTATCCATCCTTGCGGGTTTTTATCACTTAACTATTTCATTTTTCCTTTTACCGCAAAAATCCACATTAATACCAAAATCCCTTTTTTAGCACAGCAACTGTTGTGAGCGACTGGCTAAAATTAGTTTTTCCATTGTTTGCGAACTAGTGGCAAACCGCCTAACATAAAATAATAGCGCATTTCGATCATCCATTTCATCCATGCAGCAAAATGTCCGCTGATATGATGATCATAAACTATCCCCGTAGCATTACCTTTTCCTAAAGATATAACGGTTCCACGATGAATATACTGGAACGGTTTAGTAGGCTGACCATAAATTTTCATGGCCATATTATAGGCACAATACTGTCCTTGTTGAATAGCAATTTGGGCGGTGGGTAGATACGGGTTACCTTTTTCATTTAAACTGACTGAGGCATCGCCGATCACATAGACATCATGACAGCCAGGAACTTCACAAAACTCATTCAATTTGACTCTGCCATCTAACAATTCAAACCCTAGTCCGTCTAGAAGTGGATTCCCCATAACCCCGCCTGCCCAGATAAACGTGTCAGTCGGAACTTCAGTGCCATCTTCTAAAATAATCTTTCTATCCTCGACCCTCGTCACCTGTAGGCCGACTTTATATTCTATATTCGTTTTTCGGAGTGAATTAACGGCATCAGAGACTATTGCTTCTGGAAAACCTTGAAGTATACCTTGGTTTGGTTCTACAACAATAATGTTTACATCATTAGGAACCACTTTAAAACGTTTGCACAGAATAGGGATACTATTAGTTAATTCATGGATAAACTCCATCCCTGTAAATCCTGTACCACCAATCACCAAGTTTAATTTTCCTGCTCGCTGCTGGCTAAATTCCTGAAACTTTTCTTCAATATGTTGTCGCAAACGGTACGTTCCTTCCCAATTGAATAAAAAGAAGGCATGTTCCTCTAATCCAGGGATGTTAGACGTTTTTGGAGTTCCGCCAATGCCCACAACTACGTAATCATAATTTAGAGTCTGATTTTTACATATGACCCGTTTCCGTTCTATGTCCAAACCGGTGACTTCATCTTGTATGAATGTGACTCGCTGGGAATCAATTAATTCCAGAATTGGCAGTTTAATAGATTCTGGATTCACCGTCCCTGCTCCTGCTTCGTGTACCTTGGTCGTAAAATAGTGATAATCATTTTTATTGACCAAATAAATTTCAATTCGGGATGGATGCACTTTTTTCTGCAAAGTAACTGCGGTCATTAATCCCGCGTAGCCTCCGCCTAGGATTACCACTTTCTTTTTATCATAATCCACAGTTTGCTCACTCCTTCACAATCTCTATACTCTTATTATAGAGATAATTTACCAATTTACGCAATAGGTAAGAGTTAGAAATTTAACGATACACAAAAGTTTCATAATTTACACTGCTCTATAACGCTGACAAATAACCTCCCATTTGCTGAAATGGGAGGTTGATAAATTTTGCTAATGTTTAGCGACGCTTTTTCTTTTCAGCCTTTGTTAATCTTCCTAATATGAACGCACCTGCTGCTACACCGATAACAGTGTTTGTTTTTTTATTAAAGACCTGCTTAGCCACAAGATTTAGGTTTTGCGGTCTTTCTGCTAGACGTCTCATGAAATAACCGTACCAATCATTGCCGAAAGGAACGTAGGTACAGAAATTATAGCCTTCACTGGCTAATTGCAGTTGCATTTCTTTTCTAAAGCCATAAAGCATTTGAAATTCAAATTTATCATTTGGAATATCGTGCTTCTTAACAAATTCCTTAATATGGTTAATAATTCGATGATCATGCGTCGCAATCGAAGTGAATTTACCATTTAATAGATGCCACTCGGTAATTTTAATAAAGTTTTCATCAATATCCGTTTTATCTTGATAGGCAATTTCTTCTGATTCTTTATAGGCACCTTTAACAAGACGAATCCGGAAATTTTTATATCTTTCAAGGTATTCTTGTGCTTTGTGGAAATAAGATTGAATAACCGTTCCAACATTAGTATATTCGAGTGACAGGTCGTCCAATAAATTAAAGGTGGGCTCTAGGTGTTTGAAGTCCTCCATATCAATATTGACAAAAATATCGTATCGATGTGCTCTATCGACGATTTCTCTTACATTATTGAGACAAAATTGATAGTCAATATCTAATCCGACTTGCGTTGGTTTTAAGGAAATATGTGCATCCACTTTATTCTCCTGAATGGCTTCGATTACCTTAAGGATTTGTTCTTTCGCAGCAGTTGCCTCTTCTTCTTTAAAAACGAATTCCCCTAAATTATCAACAGTACAAGAGATTCCATGTGCATTAAGCTCCTTAATACTTTTGATTACTTCCGATATATTTGTACCAGCTACGACACTTTGTGCCCCTAGTTTTAAGCCGTATTTTTTAGCTGTACTATTTAAAAATTGATTTTGTGATAAACCCATAAAAATATCTTTCAACATAGCGATTACCCCTTGCTGTTGTTTTTAAATCCATTATAGCATACGCTTTCAATAAAGTTTATTTTGAGAATTTTCTATAAATAAGGTGCCTGACACCGCCCAGAATTTCGCTTTTAGACAAAAATAAACAGCCAAAATTGATGGCTGTTTTTTTAGTAGGTTTTCCTATGGTGTCAGGCACCCAATCAGCTCTTATCATACCCATTCCGGGAGCGGTATTGCTGTGGAGCCCTTGTTGGATAACGTGCCGGGAAACTAAACATATGGATAAGTTGGGTAAATGGTATGGATGCAAATAAAAAGAATGACAAAACAACATGGATCTTAAAAACGGTGGGTATCCCTAACATGAGTTCAGATAAGGGTTGGAAGGTGAATAAACTCCGGAACCACGGACCAATCGTTAATCGATACTCATAGGCTACCACTGTATAACTATAAATTAGTGTCATATAGGTGCCAAGGGCAGCAATTATGAGTAACAGAACAATCGTGAAATAATCGCCAAAGGTCGTATGTACGCGGACCTTCGGAAACGACCACTTCCGAATGATCATCACCACCAAGCCAATGACAACCATTAATCCTGCGATTCCTCCCCCTGCAATTGCGCCCATATGGTACAGATGTTCACCAATTCCTAGTGCTTCATAGACTCCGATTGGAATCAAGACGCCCATTACATGACCAATAAAGGCAAAAATAATCCCATAATGAAAAAGGACAGAACCGAATCGCAGCCACTTTTTCTCAAAAATTTCTGTTGACGGGGCATACCAGCTTTTCCCTCGAAAAATAAAGCGATAAAAAGTTCCCACGATGAGAATGGTACCGCATATATAAGGAAAAATGGTCCACCAAAAAATCATTTCCATCTCCTACCTCCTTCTTAGACTAGCTTTGAAGTACTGAGTAACTTACTATCGATACATTACAGGATAGGGAAGTTCATCCAGATCAGCTTCCTCACGTTCATTTTCCAAGAAATCGATTTCTTCTTTTTTCGGTGCTGTAAAGACAAACATCATCAAAAGGTCAATCGCTTTGTGATATGGATTGCTGCTGGGAAGATTGTTTAAAAGCCTATGGATGGCATAGGACAGACGGCGCTTGAGCATGATTATATTTTCTTCCGCCGGTGCCACTGCCAAAAGTTCCAATAACATCGGGATATAATCAGCCAGTTCCTTCCCCTCATATTCAAAGCCTGCTTCGCAAATGAGCTTTTGTAATTTAATTAAGGCGGCACCACGTTTCCGACTGTCTCCCAGCTCATGGGCGGTTAAATATAGACTCGTTTTTTCCTTATAATCAAATGTTTCCACATAAAGTTCTTGGAGTTTCTTTTGCCCCATATCAAATAATGGGGCAATCCTATCCAAAATATCCTTCCGCTGCGTTTCTTCGTGAATCTGTTCATTGACGAATTTTTCAATGATAGGGCGCTCTTCAAAAAAATCATCATTTGGATATTCCAAAATCCTGGACATGATTACTAACAGGGCGGAGGATTCATTTGTCATTGACTTTCACTTCTTTCATATGGATATGTCGTCATTCCTTCAGCCGGTGCTATATCTTCAATGCTGCAGGAACCCTGCTTATAATGTAAATCCCCATCCATTTCACGGCGGCCGGTTGGAATGACAAATCGTTCGTTATATTTGGCCACGGCAAGTAAGCGCGCCATCTCTTCAAGCTCCTCCGGTGTTGTTTTCGCTTCTTCTAAAAGCTTGCTGACCTTCAGTTTATCGGCCCCACCCACCGTCTTTTCACGCATATGAACGCGCATGGCTGCCATTTTTAATAGGACTCTGCGGATTACATCCGTGTCGTCTGCAGATAACAAGGATGCTAAGTATTCCATTGGAATCCGCATTTGATCAACAGCCGGTATATAACCATCGGCACTCAACTCATTTTCATTCGTAATATGATTCATGATTGGGCTGAGTGGCGGAACATACCAAACCATTGGCAATGTCCGATATTCCGGGTGAAGCGGCAACGCGATTTTCCACTTCATCGCCATCTTATAGACAGGTGAAGCCTGTGCACTCTCAATCCAGCTATGATTGATTCCCTGTTTTTCTGCCTCCTCAATTATCTTAGGGTCAAACGGATCTAGAAATACCGAGAGCTGTGCTTCATACAATTCCTTTGGATCTTCAACAGACGCAGCTTCTTTCACCCTGTCTGCATCATATAATACAACTCCGATATAGCGAATCCGGCCCACACAGGTTTCTGAACATATCGTCGGGAGTCCGGCTTCCGTCCGTGGATAACAGAAATTACATTTCTCTGCTTTATGGGTATTCCAATTGTAATACACCTTATGATAGGGACAGCCATTCTGGCAGAAACGCCAGCCCCGGCAGGCATCCTGGTCGACAAGGACAATCCCATCCTCATCCCTTTTATATAAAGCACCAGTAGGGCACGAGGCCACGCAAGATGGATTAAGACAATGCTCACAAATTCTTGGCAAATACATCATGAATGTCTTTTCATATTCCATTGCTATATGTTCCTGAATCTTTTGGACATTGGGATCCATCGGAACCACGGCACTGCCCCCCGCTAGGTCATCATCCCAGTTAGGGCCCCATTCAGGTTTATCCATAAATTTACCTGTAATCATCGACTTCGGCCGTGCCACCGGTAAATTTTCTTTCTTCGGGCTATTATGCAAATGTTGAAAATCGTACGTCCATGGCTCATAAAAATCGTCTAATTCAGCCATATTGGGATTGTAAAAAATATTTGCTAGCTTCGAGATAGGTCCCCCTGCTCTTAAATGTAATTTTCCATTTCGCATGACCCAGCCGCCCTTGTAGCGGTCGGTATTCTCCCATTCTTTGGGATAACCGGGCCCTGGTCGTGTCTCCACATTGTTATACCAGACGTATTCCATCCCTGGGCGGTTTGTCCAGACATTTTTACAGGTAACAGAACAAGTATGACAGCCAATACATTTATCAAGGTGCATGACCATTGCCACTTGTGCTTTAATTTTCAAGCCAATCGACCTCCTTTAATGGCCGGACAATCGTCAATGTGTCCCTCTGACTTCCTGTGGGACCATAATAATTAAACCCGTAGCTTAGTTGCGAATACCCGCCAATCATATGAGTGGCTTTTGGGTAAATTCTCGTCACGCTGTTGTGTGTCCCACCACGAGTTTTATTAATGGTATTACCCGGCACACCCATGGTTCGATCCTGTGCATGATGCATATAGACAGCCCCGCGCGGCATCCGGTACGTTAATACAGCTCTGGCGACAACGACACCATTACGATTGTAAAGTTCAATCCAATCATTATCCTTTATGCCGATTTCTGCCCCGTCCTCTTCATTCATCCACACCACCTGCCAGCCCCGGAATAACTGAATCATATTGGTTGTATCCGTAAACATGGTATGAATGCCCCACTTTTGGTGGGGAGTCATATAGCGAAGCGTAATCGATTTCCCTTGATTCTCCACTTCCTTTTCACCTTTAATAAAAGGTCCCTTAGAAATTGGCGGGATATACAAGGGAAGTCCCTCGCCATAATCAAGCATAACTTCATGATCGAGATAAAAGCTTTGCCGTCCCGTAAGTGTATGCCATGGAATATGGTATTCCTTATTTACCGTGAACGGCGAATAGCGGCGATTATCATTTTCGAGGCCACTCCAAACAGGTGTTGATATGGCTTGGCGCGGCTGGATTGTTAATGCATCGAGTGTATAATCCTCCTCTTCGCGCCCCTCTGAAATATGTGCAAGCTTTTTACCCGTTTTTTCCTCCATCGACTTCCAGCCTTCAACCGCCCGTTTCCCGTTTGTGGCACCGGACATTAACAGGATGGCATTGATTGCCTTTTTATCAGAATATAAATCTGGATAACCCTTTCCGATCCCTTCATGCTTGGACGTTCCAAGTCGACTGAGTAATTCCTTGTACACTTTATCGCCTGGAATACGAACACCCTTTGTTCCATATCCATTCTTAATATTGGGCCCGACCGTGATCCACATATCATAGACATGAGGATAATCCCGTTTTAAAATCGTGAAGTTTGGCATAGTTTTCCCAGGAATTGCCTCCACTTCGCCCTTCCGCCAGTCTTTCACTTTTCCAAATGGCTGGGCAATTTCATTAATCGTATCATGAGCAAGCGGAGACATAATCAAGTCTTCTTGGGCAGGAAGATGTTCCTTAGCAAGTTCAGAGAAAACCTTAGCTATTTCTCGGAATGCATCCCAATCACTTCTCGTCTCCCATGGAGGGTTAATCGCCGCATTAAATGGATGCACAAATGGATGTAGATCTGTGCTGCTTATATCATATTTTTCATACCAGGTCGCTGCAGGCAAAATAATATCTGAAAACAGTCCTGAGCTAGTCATTCGGAAATCCATACTTACAAAAAGGTCGGTCTTACCTTCTGGCGGCGTTTCGGTAATATTCACATCTTTTGGCTGCCACGAGTTTTCAACCTCTGAAAGGACTGAATCCTTTGAGCCAATTAAATGTTTCACAAAGTACTCGTGGCCCTTTCCACTGTCACCCAGCAAATTTGAGCGCCAATTAAAAAACACACGCGGAAAGTTACGCGGGTCATTCGGATTTTCAATCGCAAAATCAAGCTTACCTTCTTTTAGCTGCTTCGCCACATCTTCAATCAATGCAAGGTCGTTAACCGTCCGTGATCTCGCCTCTTTCATCACTTCCAGTGAATTTTGTGAAAGCTGTGGAAAGCTTGGCAGCCAGCCTAAACGTGCTGACATCGCATTAAAATCAGCAGGATGCATTTTTGCATATTGGCTTCCCCAATCCGTTTGTGAATCGTTGGCATCATATTCATAGCGAAATTGTTCCGTCGCAAAATAAAAGAAGGATGTCCCGTTCATAAAGCGTGGTGATTTTACCCAATCATTCGCAAACGCAATTTGCGAAAATCCTTCCAAAGGACGAACCTTCTCCTGGCCAACATAATGGGCCCAACCGCCGCCATTTACCCCTTGCGAACCCGTTAATAAGACGAGATTCAAAATCGACCGGTAGATTTGATCACTGTGGAACCAGTGGTTTGTGCCGCCGCCCATTGCAATCATAGATTTTCCTTGCGTTCGGGCAGCATTATCAGCAAATTCTCTGGCCACCTGGATTACATGTGCTTGATTCACACCTGTAATACTTTCCTGCCATGCCGGTGTATAGGGCTTATTTGCATCATGATAATCAACAGGGTAATCACCTGGAAGACCTCGGTTTACCCCCGTATGCGCAAGCATCAAATCGTAGACAGTCGTAACGATTAGTTCATTTCCAGATTGGTCCTTAATACGCTTTATCGGAACACCACGTTCGCTTTTTCCGCCCTCAATTTCAGCAAAATACGGGAATTCAACCATTGCTACATCATCTTTTTCATTTAATAAGCTAAGCTGGGGACTAATTTGTGAACCGTCTTCCGCCGCTAAATCTAAATTCCACTTATTACCTTCATCCCATCTAAAACCTTGGCTGCCATTTGGAATGGCAAATTTCTTTAGCTTTTCATCCCAGACCACAGTTTTCCAGTCACCTAATTTATCTTCTTGGTCAGAAATATCAGATGCTCGTAAAAAACGATCGGATCGATAGCTGCCATTCTTTTTCGTTAACGTAACAAGATAGGGCAAATCAGTATATTGTTTTGCATATCCACTAAAATAGGGTGTTTCTTGATCCACATAAAATTCCTTTAAAATGACATGCGTCATTGCCATCGCAAGGGCCCCATCGGTCCCGGCCTTGGCCGGCAGCCACATATCGGCGAACTTATCATATTCCGCATAGTCAGGACTAACACCGACTACTTTCGTTCCGTTATAGCGTGATTCCACCATAAAATGGGCATCAGGAGTTCTTGTTTGCGGGATATTCGTTCCCCAAATAATGAAATACTTTGAATTATACCAATCCCCACTTTCAGGAACATCCGTTTGATCCCCCCATACTTGAGGGGATGCAGGCGGAAGATCGGCATACCAATCGTAAAAGCTTAAAATGGTCCCGCCAATTAATGATAAAAATCTCGTTCCACCGGAATAACTGACCATCGACATCGCAGGAATGGGGCTAAACCCAACAACACGGTCCGGGCCATATTTTTTAATTGTATAAATAGTCGAGGCTGCAATCATCAGACAAACGTCTTTCCACGTGCCCCGGACAAATCCGCCTTTCCCACGAGCCTGCACATATTGTTCGCGTTTTTTCGGATCGGTCACAATATTTTCCCATGCTTCAATAGGGTTACTGGCCCGGGTTAGTTCGTCTTGCCACAATGCATACAAATCTCCGCGAACATACGGGTATTTCACACGAGTGGGGCTATATGTATACCAGGAAAAACTGGCTCCACGCGGACAGCCTCTTGGTTCATATTCCGGGAAATCATCACCAGTTGATGGATAATCCGTTTGCTGAGTTTCCCAAGCGATTATCCCATCCTTAACATGAATCTTCCAACTGCAGGAGCCAGTGCAGTTCACCCCGTGTGTCGAACGAACGACTTTATCATGCTGCCAGCGTCGTCGGTAGACCTCCTCCCAATCCCGGGGACGAGGGTTCTCTTCTGTCCACCCCCCATTAATTCGTTCCCCGCGCACTAAATGTTTAAGAGAATGAAGGAGGTTATTTTTTTTAGACTGCATCGCTGTCATCACTTCCTCTCAATATATCTGCTAATGGGTTAAACTCTTCACCTAAAAGTCGGAATGATTCTTTCCCGCTTTGTAACTCTTCCAGAAAGATATCCCAATTGGCTGCATTGGCAGCTGCAAGAATTAGCCTCTGCAACGTATTCATATCATCTATTTCATAGATTTCTTGTATTAATACTCCAGATAATTCCCCAAAGCGCATTCTAAGTACTGCAATTAAATCCTCTCGATCATCGATAAGTAAATGATCATTTTCAAATGAAAACAATGGTCCCGTCATCTCCTTCTTACAGTCTAATCATTTTATAATAATCCGAGATTAACAGTGATTTACATTTCTCAGCTGCTTCTTTAAAAAAATGTTCCACCTGTTCATCGGGGTTCATCGCTTGTTCAAAGCTCACATGCGTGGAAATAGATTGCGAAAATGATTGCGAAAATCTTAAGGTGATATCATAGCCTGTTTCATCTTTTTTGACTGTCCCGTGGATATCGTAAGGTTGGATATGATAACTTGAGAATATATCGGTCAATTGTTTAAATAATTCCGGTGCCGCAAACCGTAATAACTTTTCCTCGAGTTCCTGTGGATTGCTCATTTTCACCCTCACTTCCTGTTTTACCCAAATTTTCCTGCTTATTTTTCTCCGTGGTTAAGAAGTTTATTCATTTCATCTGCATTATGGATTTCATCAATGATGACAAGACTATCTAGTAATGTAACCATTTGTTGGTCAGGCTGTTGTGATTGAAGTCTATTTTTCAAGGTTTCTACAATCCTGCGCATAAGATCATGATCCCGTGTTAACTGAATCACAGTTGAGATCATATCTGGATTCTCATCCACAATATCCTTATATAGCCCTTCCTCTTCCGCCTCCGCATGTTTCAATGTCCTTGATTCCCAGTGTTCAATCGCTACCTCAATCACCTGTAATGCCTTTTCCGTTTCATTATCTTCTAGACATCTCTGAAATAATTCTCTTAACTCAAGTGCCTCATTGAGTGCTGCTTCATGAATGGATGAATGAGCATCCCGTTTTCTTAAACTTGGACCTGACAAAGTCATTTCACTCCTTAATTGCCCTAATATTTTTTAACTAAAAAATGGTAATCTTTATATTCTATTCCATATCACTCATCATTAAACTTTAGAATTTAAGAACGTTTCAAAAAAAAGGTGTCAGGCACTACAGGAAAGAATTGATATTATCCCTATCTATTTGTTATAATGAGGTAGTTGTAACATTATTGAGGAGGAACACTTTTTTATGTCAATCGAGGTAGGTACTAAGGTACAAGGTAAAGTAACAGGCATCACTAGTTTTGGGGCATTCGTAGAATTGCCTGGTGGAACAACAGGGTTAGTCCATATCAGTGAGGTAGCGGATAGCTATGTTAAAGACGTTAATGACCATCTTAAAGTTGGCGACCTAATTGAAGTAAAAGTAATTAGTGAGAAGGACGGAAAGACTGCCTTGTCCATCAAAAAAGCTATAGATAAGCCCGAAGGACAAACCTCGTCTTATTCCCAACGACCACCACGTCAGGGAAGAGTAGATAGCCGTTCGAAAGATTTTCGTTCAAAAGGCGGAAGCAATTTTAAACCTAAAGAAAACTTTGAAGACAAAATGGCTAAATTTTTAAAGGCTAGTGAAGAGAATCTATCCACCCTAAAACGCAGCACTGAAACAAAACGGGGCGGCAGAGGCGGAAGACGCGGATAACTGTAACGTTTTTAATACATCAACATATAGTAAAAGGCAAACATGGTATTGACATGTTTGCCTTTTTAATTGGATAGGAAATTACCCGCCTTTTGTTCTTTCCACTTTAGCCAACAAAAAGAGACAGGAAGTCCCTGTCTCTTTTTACATTTGATTAATCGTGAAAATTGGTTCCGTCAGTCGTAGCTTTGATGATTCCTGCACGAATGACAAAATCACCGAAGTGCTCACCATCTTCTCTTTCTTTCGCATAACGAGAAAGCAGAACACGCAGTTCGCTTAGAATTTCTTCTTCGCCGATATTCTCTCGGTACATTTTGTTTAGTCGGCTTCCATCAAAAGCGGCACCAAGGTACATATTATACTTGCCTACCGCCTTACCCATAAAAGCAATTTCACCAAGTCCCGGACGAGCACAGCCATTGGGACACCCTGTCATCCGGATGGTTATTTCTTTATCTCGAAGGCCATTTTCATCAATGATTGTTTCAATTTTATCAATTAGTACTGGTAAATAGCGCTCTGCTTCAGCCATTGCCAATCCACAGGTTGGCAATGCTACACATGCCATGGAGCTGCGGCGAAGTGCTGATGTATATTTGCCATCGGTCAACCCATATTGTTCAATCAATTCGGTAATTATTTTCTTTTTCTGAGTTGATACATTAGCAATGATCAGATTTTGATTGGTTGTCAAACGGAATTCACCCGTATGAACTTTAGCAATTTCACGCAATCCAGTCATTAACTTATAATCGGCAAAATCGGCAACTCGACCGTTTTGAATAAACAAGGTCAAATGCCATTTGCCATTTACGCCCTTTTCCCAGCCATAACGATCACCGTTATGATCAAAATGAAACGGTTTTGCTTCTTCCAATTTCCAGCCCAGCCTGTGTTCCAATTCTTCCTTAACTGTTTCAATGCCAAGGCGGTCAACAGTGTACTTGAACCTAGCATTTTTCCTAACTGAGCGATTACCGTAATCACGTTGAATGGTGATTGTTTTCTCCGCTACATCATAAATTTGCTCTGGCTTACAGAAACCAATTACCTTAGCAAGCTGTGGATAGGTCGCTTTGTCCCCGTGGGAACTTCCCATTCCACCACCAAGTCCGACGTTAAAACCAATCAGTTTTCCATCCTCAACAATGGCAATCAATGCTAGATCTTGTGAAAAAACATCAATATCATTTTCCGGCGGGACAGCAATTCCGATTTTAAACTTCCGCGGCAAATAAAGCGGTCCATACATTGGTTCAACTTCTTCAATTTCCGGTGTACCTGCCACTACTTCTTCGTCAAGCCAAACTTGATGATAGGCTCTTGTTCGTGGTAATAAATCATCACTTAATTTTTTTGACCATCCATATACTTCAGAATGGATTTCAGATTGATATGGATTTGATGTGCACAAAACATTCCGGTTTACATCTCCACAGGCAGCAATCGTATCTAAAAGAGTAGCATGGATTTCCTGAATCGTATTTTTCATATTCCACTTTAAAATACCATGCATTTGAAAGGTCTGTCGTGTTGTTATTTTTAAGGTGCCATTCCCGTTCTTTTGAGCAAGATCATCCATTACGAGCCATTGTTCAGGTGTAGCCACCCCGCCTGGTAAGCGGACACGCAGCATAAACTGGTATGCAGGTTCAAGTTTTTGTTTGGCACGCTCATTACGCAGGTCACGGTCATCCTGTAAGTAACTGCCATGATGTTTCATAAGTCGGTTATCATCTTCAGGAATTCCTGCACTCATTCGGTCTAGCATTACTTCTTTTAGTGTTCCCCGCAAATAATTACTTCTTTCTTTAATACCTTCTACATCACTAGGCGGGCCTTCAGGTGCTTTTAAAATTTGATTAACCATGGTGAAACTCCTTTCCATCCCAAATCAGTATACGTCACGCTGATAACGTTTTTGCTGCTGCATCTCAGCAAGATATTCTCCTGCTTGTTCACGGCTCATGCCGCCTTCTTTTTCAATGATCTCAATTAAAGTAGTATGGACGTCATGCGCCATGTGTTTTTCATCTCCGCAAATATACAGGTGTGCACCCTCTTGAAGCCACTCAAATAGCTCCTTACTATGCTCTAGCATGCGATGCTGCACATATACTTTTTCATCTGTATCACGAGAAAAGGCCACATCCATTTTCGTTAACGCACCCGATTTCAACCACTTTTGCCATTCGGTTTGATAAAGGAAATCCGTCACAAAATGCTGGTCTCCAAAGAACATCCATGATTTTCCTTCCGCTCCGATTTCTTCACGTTCTTGCATAAAGGATCGAAACGGTGCTGCACCTGTTCCAGGACCAACCATAATGATTGGAGTGACTGAATTTTGTGGCAGCTTAAAGTTTTCATTATGCTGAATGTACACAGGTACTGTATCACCCGGCTGCAAACGTTCCGAAGCTAAAATAGAACAAACGCCTTTTCGTTCACGCCCGTGTGCCTCATAACGAACCGCACCGATCGTTAAATGAACTTCTTCAGGATTTGCTGTTAAGCTGCTCGCTATCGAATATAGACGAGACGGCATCTTACGCAAAATGGAGATAAATTCTTGTGCTGCACCGATCCAAGGCGTAAAATCACGCACTAAATCAAGTAAATCCCGTCCTTCAAGGTACTGCTTTAATTGTTCCTCATTCCCTGCTGCCACAAGGTCCTGCAACTTCTCATTTGCAGAAAGCGGTGCTGCCTTCTCAAGAAGTGGTTTGGTCAAAGTAGTTATTTCAAAGTGTGATAGGAGCGCATCTTGAAGCGTAAGAACTTCTCCCTTTTTACTTACAGTTACTTGTTGTTCCGGATCCCAATTCATTTCTTCTAGAAGTAATTGAACAAGCTCAGGATCATTCGCCGGGTAAATACCAAGACTATCCCCTGGTTCAAATGTAAGCCCGGAACCTTCGAGTGATAATTCGAGGTGACGTGTTTCTTTATTCGAGCCGCGGCCATTCAGATTAATATTTTCCAACACTTCAGCCTTAAATGGATTGGTTCTGGAATACGTGGACTCAACAAGTTGTGATGCTTGTGCCGGTTCCGATTCTGGAACTGCACTACCTCCCACAGCTTCATTTAAGCCGTTAAGTACACCAGCCAACCATTCGGCTGCAGGCTCATCATAATCAAGATCGCAATCGAAACGAGGATATAGCCTTGTACCACCAAGTTCCCCAAGTCGTGTATCAAAGTCTTTACCCGTTTGACAGAAAAACTCATACGAGCTGTCTCCCAGCGCCAAAACGGAGTAACGAAGATTTTCAAGCTTTGGAGCCCGCTTACCATGAAGAAACTCATGAAATGACAATGCGTTGTCCGGTGGATCACCTTCTCCGTGGGTACTCGCGACAATCAGCAGGTTTTGGACCTTTTTTAAATTGTTAGCTTTAAAATCGCTCATCGACTGGATGGTTACTTGAAAGCCCTCTCCCTCAAGTTTTTTGCCCGCCGTCTTAGCAAGACCTTGAGCGTTACCGGTCTGTGAGCCAAAAAGAATGGTCACATCTTTTGAAACAGTTGGGGCGGTAATCCCAACAGGACGATCTGCCACTTGGACATTTCCTGATCCGGGAACCGAAGCAAATTGGGCCGCTGCCAAAAACCCGCTCAACCAGACTTTTTGAGATTCTGTCAAGGTTGGGAGAATACGGTTGAGGAGCTCTGCCTGCTCCTGATTAAAAGGACTGTTCAATACTTGAAGTTGCACCAAAATCCACCTCACAAAGGATTATTAACTTATCGTGATCATTTATTTATCATGACTTTTTTAAAAATCTTACAATACAAACTTTTCAGTCAAAAAATGATTAATATAATAATAGTTTTACTATTCCTATAAGTCAAGTCGGTTTTAATGATTTAATCCATTAAAATCAAATTTAAATCTTTTTTATTGATGTGTTTTTGATTATTGCCCTATTTATTCATGGAGTAACGCACAGGACAATTCCCATATGGGCTCTTGTCCAGTGCTCACTCCTCACTACGCAGGTTTTTAGAATGACTATCTATTTCTTTTATTTCGGTTGCGCAAAAACGTCGGGATGTCGAGAGACTCTTCCTGTTCCTGTCCATATGATCCTTTATCATATTCAGGTTCTTCATGTCTCACCTGTTCATATCGAGGTTGTTCATGTCTAGGTTGGGACTGTATTTGTGTTCTTTCCTGTGGAGGCTGAGTGGACGATTTAATAGGTCGTGTCTGTCTTTCTTCAAAGCCCGTTGCAATCACTGTAATCATTATTTCATTCTTAAAATTTTCGTTAATAATGGAGCCAAAGATCATATTTAATTCTTTATCTGCTGCAGAAGCGACAAGATCCGCTGCTTCTTGCACCTCATAAAGACTTAAGTCTTTCCCGCCGGTGATATTCATGAGGATTCCTTGTGCCCCATCAATCGAAGTTTCTAATAATGGACTGGAAATAGCCTTTTTTGCTGCTTCAACTGCGCGCCCTTCTCCTTTGGCCACCCCTATGCCCATTAAGGCTGTCCCTTGATTACTCATAATCGTCTTCACGTCAGCAAAATCCAAATTGATTAAACCTGGGACGGCAATTAAATCCGAAATACCTTGAACCCCTTGGCGAAGAACATTATCAGCTTCCCGGAACGCTTCAATCATCGGTGTTCTTTTGTCAACAATTTGCAACAAGCGATCATTAGGAACAATAATTAACGTATCTACCGCATCACGCATTAACTCAATTCCATTTGCCGCATTTTGAGCTCGTTTACGTCCTTCAAAACCAAACGGACGAGTAACAACACCGATTGTCAACGCTCCAATCGCGCGCGAAATTTCAGCAATCGCTGGTGCAGCGCCAGTTCCTGTACCACCGCCCATTCCAGCTGTAACGAACACCATGTCCGCTCCTTTTAGTACATCCTCTAACTGCCTTCTACTTTCTTCAACTGCTTTTCTGCCAACTTCCGGATTCGCACCTGCCCCTAAACCTCTTGTCAATTGTGCACCAATTTGCATTTTGATTTCCGCTTTTGATAGGTTTAGAGCTTGAGCATCTGTATTTACGGCGATAAACTCGACACCTTGAACTCCACCTTCAATCATCCGATTAACTGCATTATTCCCTCCGCCGCCAACACCAATTACTTTAATTCTAGCAACCTGATCTATATTCATGTCAAAATCCCACATATTAATCCTCCTCATCCAGCGTTTATTGCTTTATTATTTTAAAATAATCGTAGACTTCTTCTAAAAATTCGTATAACTCTAGCAATGGTTTGAGATAGATTAATTGACTAATCTAATCTTCTGTCCTATGTATATATATTTGCTTATTCGTATTTTAACAAAATAATCAATGATTTAATATAGTTTGCTAACACTCAATTCAGATAAATTTGTTGAAATATGTAGAAATTTTTCTCAAAAGTGTAAAATTAATAATAACCGAAAGAGGAAGTAGTTCTTTTGCAGTGCTTCTAATGATATATTGAGTAAAACCAGTGATAGGATAGCTTTATCACAGTTATATCACAATGCTAGCATTGTGATATATTAGCCTAGCACAGGTATAAAAAAGTACCTTTAATACAGCAGTTACGCTTACCGCATTAAAGGTACTTTGATTAGTAACGTGAGATATTTGTAATTAATGTGCATGTGAATCGTGGCGGCCACTAAAACTCTTCCAGTTATTATGGTACCTGGCTTCCAACAAAAATCCAATCATCATTTCAATTAGTCCAACCCCCATAAATGCCGGTTGAAGCCAGCTTTGCCAGCCAATCCAATAAACTTGAGCGCCGATCCAAATCAACATCACTGCTCCAAGTAACACGACCCCTACACCTGCATAACGATGATTGAAAAATAATAATAGCGCTGCAATAATGCTTAGTACCCCATTAGCTACCAGTAGGACGATCCCTGGGATAAAGAAATCTTTAAATGGACTATCTTTCAATAAATCCACTGTCATACTTAGCCTGCTGCCATCTGGACTTACGATAAACATCATTCCACAGAGAATTGCACCGGCACCAATAAACAATAAGAAATCAGCAGTAACCAACCTTAAAGCCTTACTCGTTTTCATTTTCCCCATCTTCTTTCGATCAGATTTGGAAAATCGTCGTCGAAACAAAGAGAGTTATTCTATCCATCTATATTATACTATTTTTGCTAAAAAAAGGAAAGTAATGGAGCGTTTCTATCCCTCTTGGAAGGATGAAATGATTGAGACATAAAAAGCACACTTAGGTTAAGTGTGCTCGTGCGAGAACTGAACTGTATGTACATTTATAACGCTGGGGCTTCCATCCCCATTTGGCTCCATTCGTCTCTTGATGGACCATATACCCCAGGAACATTCAATCCTGCTTGGCGCATAAGAACTGTCATTTGGCCGCGGTGGTGGATAATATGTTTAATCAAGAGATCAAGCGTTACAGCCTTCGGCATATCCATTCCAAACACATTTTTCATTTCATTCAAAGAAGCGTCAGTCCACTGCTGCTTAACAGCGTCAATTGTGTCAGCACTAACCTTTCGAAAGGTGTCTGCAATTTGCTTTGCAGAGGACGGGACAGCACTTGAGTTTTCTACATTTTCGACTGTAATTCCAAATTCATTCAGCATTTCAGGTGTACTTGTTACGACATGCCATGCAATTCTCCCTAACGTACGGTCGTCTGGTGATACGGCTTGTTGAAGTGAACCATCTGTTAATACATCCAATACCTTTTGTGTAGATGCTGCTTCTTGATTCCAATCCATAGTAAATTCAGCGATAGAAGTATACATCATTCATTCCTCCATTTTTTAACTGTTTTTCCATAAAAGTATATCATCGTTACTTTTGATAGCAAAATTTCCCACAGGAAATGCTTTTTCAAAGACATTTCTAATACTCCTCCACTGTGGAGATATGTGGTAAATTTCGATACTTTTGGGCATAGTCAATCCCATAGCCAACAATAAATTCATCCGGAATCACAAAACCAACATAATCGACCGGTAACTCAACTTTTCTTCTTTCAGGCTTATCTAAAAGAGTGCAAATCCTAATGTGTTTCGGTTTGTGTGTTTTCAAATGATCACGTAAGAAATGCAGTGTCAGCCCGCTGTCGATAATATCCTCCACTACCACAACATTTTGATTGGTTATATTCGCATCCAGATCCTTCAATAACCTTACTTTCCCTGTGGACTCTGTTTCATCTCCATAGCTCGAAACAGAGATGAAATCAATTTTAATATCCCCCTTCATCTCACGAATTAGATCTGCGGCAAAAACAAAGGAACCCTTTAAGACAACGATGAGGACAATTTCTTCATTGTTAAAGTCACTTTCAATTTGCTCTGCTAATTCCTTTACTCGTTCTTTAATTGCTATTTCGGAAATCATCACATCTTTCATTCTGTATGCCAAAAAATCCACCCTCTTCTAAAAAAAATAAAAAGCCAATACGAAAAACCAATTAGTTTGATTTTTCGTATTGGCAAAGATTATTATACCCCTTTATAAGCTTTGCGGTAAATATCAGCTAATTCTGTTACTAAAGGAAGCTTAGGATTAGCAGTAGTACATTGGTCTTCGAAGGCTCTGTCTGCCAGGTAGTCAACCTTGCTCTCGAATTCGACTTTATTAATATGATTTGCTTCAAGGCTCATTGGGACTTCAAGTTCTTTCGCCAATTGAATAATGGCTTGAACAAGGCTCTCTACACCTTCCTCAATGGTTCTTGCAGGTAAACCTAGGATTCTAGCGATTTCAGCATACCGTTTATCCGCTTTGAAATGGTTGTACTTCGGAAAAGCAGTAAATTTCTTCGGTTTCGTTGCATTATAGCGGATCACATGCGGCATTAGCACTGCATTTGCCCGTCCATGGGCAATATGGAACTCAGCACCCAACTTATGAGCAAGACTATGGTTAATACCTAAAAATGCGTTAGCGAACGCCATACCGGCAATCGTCGAAGCATTATGAATCTTTTCACGCGCTTCTTCATCCTGGCCGTTTTTGTAAGCTCTTGGCAGGTACTCAAATACAAGTTGGATCGCTTTAATGGCAAGGCCATCGGTAAAATCATTCGCCATGCACGATACATAGGCTTCAATCGCGTGTGTCAATACATCCAATCCTGTATCGGCGGTAATATGTTTAGGTACCGTCATCACAAACTGTGGGTCGATAATGGCGACGTCCGGTGTCAATTCATAATCAGCAAGTGGATATTTAATATTGGCTTCCTTATCTGTAATTACTGAGAATGAAGTTACCTCCGAGCCTGTTCCAGATGTAGTTGGAATGGCTACAAATTGTGCTCTTTGACCAAGATTAGGATATTTAACAATTCTTTTCCGAATATCTAAGAATTTTTGTTTTAAGCCAAAGAATTCGGTATCTGGATGTTCATAGAATAACCACATTCCTTTGGCCGCATCCATTGCGGAACCACCACCTAGGGCAATGATCACATCCGGCTGGAAATTAGCCATCATTTCTGCACCCTTCATGACTGTTTCAATCGATGGATCCGGTTCTACCTCGGAAAAGATTTCACAATGTACATAATCCGGACGCTTTCTTAAATAATAAAGTACTTTATCAACATACCCTAATTTCACCATTCCAGGGTCGGTGACAATAAATGCTTTTGATATTTTTGGCATTTTCGCAAGGTATTGAGTTGAATTTTTCTCGAAATAGATTTTAGATGGTACTTTAAACCATTGCATATTAATATTCCTTTTCGCCACTTTTTTAATATTCATTAGATGAATGGTACCAACATTGGTAGAAACCGAATTGCCGCCATATGTTCCACAGCCGAGGGTCAATGATGGCATATAGGCGTTATAAATATCACCAATCGCACCTTGTGAAGATGGAGCATTGACAATAATACGCCCCGCTCTCATCCGCAGCCCAAACTTTTTAATAACGGTTTGATCCGTGGTATGAATGACAGCTGAGTGACCTAACCCGCCGAACTCTAGCATTTCTTCGGCTCGTTTTAGTCCTTCCTCAAGACCGCTTACTTTGTAGCAAGCAAGCACTGGGCTTAATTTCTCCCTTGAAAGCGGGAATCCAGGACCGACCCCTATTAATTCTGCGATAAGGATCTTTGTATCATCCGGAACTTTTACCCCTGCCAACTGGGCAATTTTTGAAGCTGCCATCCCAACAATGACTGGATTAACCGCACAGGATTGCTCATTAATGACTAATTTTTCAACCTTAGCTTTTTCTTCTTCATTCAAAAAATAACAATTATTAGCCGCCATTTTATGTTTTACACTATCATAAATTTCTTGATCAATAATGACCGCCTGTTCGGAAGCGCAAATCATCCCATTGTCAAACGTTTTTGATAGAATGAGGTCATTTACTGCTTGATCGAGATTGGCTGTTTTTTCAATATAACATGGTACATTTCCAGGTCCTACTCCGAGTGCCGGCTTACCTGAACTGTAAGCGGATTTCACCATTCCCGCACCACCTGTGGCAAGAATTAACGATATTTTCGGATGGTTCATAAGAGCTTGTGTTGCTTCAAGTGATGGCGCTTCAATCCATTGAATGCAATTTTCTGGTGCACCTGCTTTGATCGCTGCATCTCTAAGCACTCTTGCTGCTTCACTGCTGCATTTCTGTGCAGATGGATGGAAAGCAAAAATAATCGGATTTCGTGTTTTTATCGAAATGAGTGATTTAAACATGGTGGTCGATGTTGGGTTGGTTACAGGTGTTACTCCTGCAATGACTCCGACTGGTTCTGCAATTTCAATCATTCCTTCATGTTCATTTTCGTTAATGATTCCTACGGTTTTATCATATTTAATATTATGATAGACATATTCTGTCGCAAACATATTCTTAATAATTTTATCTTCATAAACGCCTCTGCCTGTTTCTTCTACAGCAAGCTTTGCTAGCGGCATATGCTGGTCAAGACCGGCCAAGGCCATATCTTTCACAATTTCATTAATCATCTCTTGATCAAAGCTGCGGAACTCAGCCAATGCTTTTAGTCCGTTTTCCACTAAAACGTTAACCATCTTCGTTACATCTTGCTTTTCTTTAACTGCCTTTTCAACAATTGCCATTGTAATACCTCCATTTGATTAAATGTTTGTGAAATATTTCACAAGTTTGTTTAAAAAAATATTGTCTGGTATTCTCTCTGGGTGTCCTGGAATGTTTGTTTGTGAATTGTTTCACATTATTAGTTAAAAAAATATTAAACTAACTATTGTGCAAATAAATTACTATTCACAGACTGGATTGCGTGGAATCTTTTCAAATAAAATGTCATTAAGAATCTTCGAATACTTTTTAACCATGATCACATAATTTACGGTCCAGATATAGGCGGGGATTTCTTCATTTTCTTTAAAATACATTGCCTCAAATTCGTCCCCAACTGCTTTTTCAAATGTTTCTAGGGAATAAGTTTCAGAATCGGTAGAGAAGGTTTTCCATTCACAAACCATCATGTCTTATCACTCCTTGTTTGTTTATGGATTTATCATAGCATGAATTTTAGATAATAGTTTGTGAAGTATTGAACAAAGTGTGAAATGTGTTTACTTTTGCTTAAATTAGGTCCAAGTCCTTATATATCAATGTTTTGAAATAATAATATTGTATTATATTTAGAGATAAATTTTTTAACTGAAAACGTTTACATGCTATTTCATTATATCAAAATAACATTCAGAAAGGCAGCTTATTCGCAGCCTTTCTACAACTGATGTAATTGGTCTCTAACTCCATCAATAAGGTCAAACGGTCCTACCCCATAATGAGAAAGAACTTTTGCCTTTTCCTCCCCAGCTCTCGCATGGAAGTAACTGGCTGAAATCAGAGCTTGTAAGGGCGAAGCACCCTGGGCAAGAAAGGAAGTAATCAGCCCTGTCAATATATCACCGCTCCCACCTTTTCCAAGCGCATCATGGCCGTACGGATTTATGTATAGGTCACCATCAGGAGTGGCGATTATGGAGCGATGCCCCTTTAAAAGCAAATAAACTCGATAATCCTTCGCAAAAGCGGCGGCGATTTCAAGGCGATCCGCTTCCACTTCTTTTACCGTCTTATTGATGAGACGAGCCATTTCCCCTGGATGCGGGGTAAAAATCACTGGTCCCTGATAGCTACGGACAACATCCAATTTATTCCGAAACAAATATAAACCATCAGCATCGATAACAACAGGTTGGAGTTGAAGAGCAGTTAGGATCGATTGAATCCACACCTCGCCACCGGAGAAGCGACCCAATCCAGGACCTATTGCGATACTATCAAATTGCTCAAGCACAGGTACCAGGACATCAACTGATTTTTCAGCGATATGTCCGTTATCCTCAGGTAGTGGTAAAAGTAAGGATTCCGGGTTTTGGATGGCAGCCATTGGATAAATATTTTCAGGAACGGCTAATGTGACTAATCCCGCTCCGGAATGCAGGGCTGCCTTTGCAGAGAAAATGGGCGCGCCGACATAGTTACGTGACCCGCCTACTATTAGGACATGACCGAACGTCCCCTTATGCCCATGCCTAGGTCGAAGTGGAACAGAAGATTTAACAAGATCCTCCGAAATCAGTTTAGGCATGACTAGTCCCAGTTCCGCAGCACACGAAGGGGGAACGGAAATGTCAACCGCCTTCCACTCCCCGATAAACTTTGATCCTTCATTCAGAAAGAAGCCCTTTTTAGGAAAAACAAACGTAATTGTCTTTGTTGCTTTTATTGCTAGTCCGTCCACTTTTCCATTTTCGCTATTAACACCTGAAGGTATATCGACAGAAATGACTAATTTTTCCCCATTATATTCATTTACCAACTCGATAACTTGGCTCAAAGGTTCTCTTACAGCACCGTTCATCCCTGTCCCTAAAATGGCATCAATGATAATGTCTGCCTGATTTAATTCATTTTGTAGTGCAGCCAGCGTCTGTTCATGTAGTAGGAAAATCGGTAATTGTCGGTTAAGATACACATCAAAATGTACTTTTGCATCTCCTTTGATTCGTTCGGGGGTAATTAACAAACACAACAAGGGCTTAAGACCAATATCGGACAAACGGCGGGCGATGACAAAACCGTCTCCGCCATTATTTCCACCACCTGCAAGTATAATCACTCTAGGATTTTTACAAGGTGAACTTGCAAGTATTTCCTCAACCACCTTTGCTCCGGCATTTTCCATTAATACCACACCAGGTAAGCCTAGCTTCTCCATAGTAAACTGATCCATTTTCTGCATATCCTTTTGACCCGCGGCAAACAAATTTCACCCCTCCTTTAACATCCTTCCTATCTTTCTATCGTACGTCCTTGAATTCTCTAGCAATCCTTTCAAACGCTTCCTGAATTAAGGGGCGAGGCGACGGGATACAAATTCTTTGCCACTGTAACCCTTCTTCGCCAAACATCTTTCCATCTTCGAGAAGAACATTTGCTTTATTATAGATTCGGTCATGGATTTCATCTGGTGAGAGGCCATATTCACTAAAATCCATCCACATGATATAGGTTCCCTCTGGAATTCTCACCTTTACTTTCGGCATTTTCTCTGCTAGAAATTGGACAGCCCATTCCATTGTCCCATCAATATAGTCCTTCAACTGCTCTAACCATTCTTCTCCTTCATTGTAGACGGCAATCAGTGCAGAAACAGTAAATGGAGAAGGTAAATGCATTCCCATGACGGTATTGTAGGTTTTTCTTAGTTCCGGATTTGAGATAATCACATTTGTGCAATGAAGTCCAGCGACATTGAACGTTTTATTGATGGCTGTAAAAGTAATAATACGCTCACCATGGTCGGTAGCTTTTGCAATTGGAATAAAGGTTTGATTGCGGCGAACTAAATCACCGTGAATTTCATCCGCAACGATCAGAACATCATGTTTCGCACAAATATCAGCTAATTTATTAAGTTCTTCCTTAGTAAATACCCTTCCCGTTGGATTATGGGGGTTACATAAAATAAACATTTTCGTCGTTTCGTCTTTTGCCTTCTCTTCAAAATCCTCAAAATCAATTTGAAAATAGCCGTCACTATTTGCTTTAAGTGCATTATTCATGACTTTTCGTCCGTTTGCTTCAATCGCAGAAGTAAACGGTGGATAAACAGGCCGTTGAATAATGATCCCATCTCCTGGGTTAGTTAATGCCTTCACCGCTACATTTAGAGCATGTACTGTTCCAGGGCTAAAGCTGATATCCTCTTGTGGAATATCCCAATCATGTCTCTTCTTAAACCAATGCTGAATAGCTTCAAAATACTCTTTTGGAAAGATGGTATAACCAAAAATCCGGTGGTCGACAGTCTTATGTAAAGCCTCTATTAACGGCTGTGGGACGGGTAAATCCATATCGGCTGTAAACAACGGAATCGTCTCTTCATCATATCGATCAGTCAGACCAATCTGTTTAAGTAACTCCCCGCCATCCCATTTGATTGAATAGGTTCCTCTTCGATTGACAATTTCATCAAAGTTATATTTCATGTAAATCCACCTTTCCACTATTTATTACTTGTATCCTAACACTTTTTATATGCTTCCATCCACTTCTTCAAAATCATTGTGCTTTTTTCATTTTCTAAATATTGACTGTTTAAAAATTCTATGTCAATTTAAAGATATATTCCTAAAGGAGAAGAGACTATAAACATATGAAAAGAAAAATACTTGCTTATAACTTTGAATTCTCAGAAACCTTAGATCGTTTGAGAGATGATTTTGATGTGGATATTTTTGAAAAAATCAATCCCAAGATAGACCCAGACTTTTTACAAGCTCTTAAGTATGCCGAAGGAATTGTCGGCCTAGCCCTTCCAGTCGATAAAGAATTACTAGATTGTGCCCCGAATTTGAAAATAGTCTCAAATAACTCGACTGGATTTAATAACCTTGCTATTGGTGAGATGACTAAACGGGGGGTAATGGGAACAAACACACCAGGTGTCTTAGAAGATACAACGGCAGATGCGATCTTCGGTATATTACTGGCTGCAGCACGACGCATCCCTGAACTGGACCGCTTCGTGAAGGCAGGACATTGGAAGCAGCATTTAACCCGAAACGAGTATGCTATTGATGTCCATCACAAAACCTTAGGAATTATTGGGATGGGGAAAATCGGGTCGTTAATTGCTAAGCGCGGGCATTTAGGTTTTGATATGAATATTCTATACCACAATCGGACCCGAAACCTAGAGGCGGAGAAAAAATATAATGCTGTCTACTCGGAGCTTGATACCTTACTTAAGGAAGCAGATTTTGTTTGTTTAATGACCCCGCTCACACCGGAAACCGAAAATTTAATCGGTGAACGAGAATTTAAATTGATGAAAAAGTCCGCTATTTTTGTCAATGGTTCGCGTGGAAAAACAGTAGATGAAAAAGCACTTATTGAGGCAATTAAAACAAACGAAATTCACGGAGCCGCAATCGATGTATTCCAGAGAGAGCCGGTGAGTGCGGACCATCCGCTGGTTCAGTATCCAAATGTGGTGACGACCCCGCATATTGGCTCATCTACTCACGAAACAGAATATAAAATGGCACAGCTTGCGGTAGAGAATCTATTAGCGGGACTCACGGGGAAACGTCCAAAAAACCTGATTAATCCTGAGGTTTTGGATTGATTTAATCAATAGAAACAGACAGATTCAGAGAATTTAAATTCAAAAATCCCTTCTATCTTTCTAGATAGTAGGGATTTTTTTGTTAAGAAAGCCGAGCATATTTTGTCCCATAAGCATATTACTTATACATTTTATTTAATTTGGTTAGAATTCTAATAAGAAATGGAGGAAAGTTCATGGTTCGATTACTTGCGATCATCTCGTTTTTACTATTATTTAAATTTTCATTACCTGTTGTTGATAAACAGTTGGAAAATACAGAAATCAAAAAGACGATTGATTCGGTTCAATCTGAATTAAGTGGCATAGATAACACTGCCTTATCAGATACGCTTACTAGTTTATATGAAAAAATTCAACAATTAGCGGATCAGCTTGGTTTTCAGATGGATGATCATCCTTTCACGAAACAAGAGCCGCAACAGAAGCCGAATGAAGTCGAAAAAGTAGAGTTAACTCCCCCGACGGAACAAGTTTTTTCAATCAATAATATTGAACTTGGGAATCTAAAAGAAGATATTGATCATAATATAGGCAAGGCAAACCGGTCTTCTCTAAATGAATATGGAACAAAATGGTACACCTATCACGAAGATTACCATGATTTTTTTATGATCATGTATGATAAAACTAACAAGGCAGCAGGATTATACACAAACCAAGATTTAATTGCTTCAACGAATGGAATCAAAATGGGTAGTTCAAAGAAAGATGTTCGTTCAAAACTAGGGGAACCTTTAACGAAAATTCAAAAAGGGTTGACCGTTTATCAATTACAGGAAAATAGTGATTATGATATGTACTTACTTAAAGGAACATATGTAACCGTCTTTTATGACAAACATGAGGATAATACGGTGACAGCGATGCAATTAATTCGTAAAGACTTTGAAGAAAAGAAAACAGATTTTTATACTAAGGCCAATTCCGCCTTAAAGGAAGGTTTTGAATATCAATTATTCGATTTGACTAATGCTGCTCGAGTCCAGCATCAGCTTCCAATTCTAACATGGGATGAACACGTCCGAGGAACAGCTCGAAAACATAGCACCGATATGGCGGTCAATAATTACTTTGATCACACAAATCTTAAGGGAGAATCACCGTTTGACCGAATGAAAGAGGATGATATCAGCTTTTACTTAGCCGGTGAAAACCTCGCCTATGGTCAGTTTAGCAGCATATTCGCCCATGAAGGATTAATGAACTCCCTCGGACATCGAGAAAATATTTTGCGAGAGGATTACGAGTTTTTAGGGGTAGGTGTAGCTTTTAATAATGAATCACAGCCCTACTATACAGAAAACTTTTTTGCGAAGGAGTAAACTTGAAAAGCATATATTACACAAAAAAGCGATGAGCAGAAATCTCATCGCTTTTTTGTACATGTTTATTTCAGTGTCAGATCCTACTACTTTTTAACATTAAATCTAGTTGTGGGTTGCCTAACAAGCTAAGCCAGTGAACGAAGTTTTTTGTTCTCCTTCAAATGCAGGGGTTTATGCGTATAATAGATTTTTGCAAGTGCATGGTTATCGCATAGTGAACATTTAATCTGATAGGAAGCTTTACTAATATGGGGAGTTTCTAAGAAGGTTAATATTTCTTTCATATGTCTGTCACAGGCCCACATGATCTCACCCCGAATTCATATTTTTTTACTTCTTATTTAATAGTTGAGACTTCTTTCTGAAGTTTATCGGGCTTTCTTTTTTTGACTACTTCTGTAACTTCATCATCCCAAGAAATCGAGATATCTCCATTCGTCACAAATGTTTGACAGCCGAGGCGGTACCCTTTATTTAGCCATTCTTCACCTAATTTTCTTCTTTCCTGCACCTTGACTTTATCGAGGAATTCAGCACCTTCCTCCGCTTTAAATACGCAGCTGCCACAAATTCCCCCGCCGCATCGGTTTGGGAGTTCTCCATCGTAACGGAGGGACATCCTTAAAATATTTGCATCCTCTGGCACCTCTAATTGTTTATTACTGTTAATGAAATTTATTTTTGGCATGCCTCGTGTCCTCCCTTATATTTATCTTCTTGGTATACAATATACCATATTTACAATTTTCAAACAATAATAAATTTCAAATATTTATATTTTTCTGATAAGGGTAAAGATAAGACCACATCGAGGAGACGGTGTGGTCATTAATATAGATGTTCGTTCCACTCCAAGATCATAAATAGGAACGGATCAAGTGGACATCAATTTTTCCTTTTTATTAAGCTTTTCTTTTAAACTCTTAATATAAGTGATATATGCCTTTTTCGAGTTTTCAATATGAATCCTCATTAAATACTCCGCCATTTCCGCTTCCTTATCGCGCAAGGCTGTCATAATATCAATATGTTCCCTTAAGGATTCTTTTCTTCTTCCTGGTGTCTCATAGCCCATATTTGCTGACATATGTATATAGTCAATCAGACCAGAGAGAATCTCTAATAATTTAGGACTTTTCGATGCTTTATTAATCAAACGATTCATTTCAATATGTTCAAGATTAAAGTTTTCTTCCGCCTGATCATTGAACTCGATTAGTTCTTCAATCTTTTGATCCAATTCTAGCTGTGTTTCTCTATCCATTCGCCTTGCTGCTAATTTAACAGCCAAAACTTCTAAAGAGGCAAGAATTGTAAATACCTCGATGACTTCATTTTCAGAAATATTACTGACGACGACACCTTTTCTTGGAACTGTTTTAACAAAGCCTTGAGATTCCAACCGGAACAACGCCTCCCGAATCGGAGTCCGACTAATGCCCAATTTCCCTGCAAGCTCTCTTTCAATTAACCGGTCGCCTGCTTTTAGTTCGCCCTCAAGTATCATTTCCTTAAGGTATTTATAGGCATGCTCTCGAATCGATAAAAGATTGTTTTCCTCCCAGCTTATATCCATAAACTCCACCCGCTCATTTTTAAAGTTTTTTCCAAAATCCCAGGTTACGAGAGAAATACACCACCATAAATTAATGCACAAATAATGACTAGAGAAGGATGCATTTTTATTTTACTTAATGCAAAATAGCTGACCACTGCCAATAGCAGCAGGTGAAAAATACCACTATTTTCATAAGCGGTTAAAAAGAATTGATACGCCATTACAGCAAGTAAAATAGCAATAATCGGCTGTACTGACTTGGTCATAAGCGATACTTTGGGTGACCCTTTAAATAGATTCACAAATTTAAATAGTATAATGACTGCGAGTGCGGAAGGAAGAATTGTAGCTATAAGTGCGATAATCGAACCTAGAATCCCACCGACGTCATATCCAATATAGCCTCCCATTTTAGTAGCAATCGGTCCGGGTAAGGCATTACCAATCGCCAATACATCTCCAAACTCGGATAAACTCATCCAGTGATAATTGTTGACCACTTCATTTTGAATTAATGGAATGGTTGCAGGTCCGCCGCCATAACCCAATAAATTAGCAATAAAAAATGCCCAAAAGATATGCAAATAGATCATGAACTTTTTTCCTTTCTCTGAAGAAGCGCCGCAGCTGCAGCAGCTTTTTCTTTTCGGTCCGCTATAAAAAAGGCAGTAATAAGAAAGACCGCAATTAAGATTCCGGGATGCAATCCTAGGAACTGGACAAATATTAATGAAACGACCGACAATGAGAGCATGATTGGTAACCCCAAACCTTTACGGCCATTTTGGAAGAAACGGTAAGCCATCTCCAAAAGCATAAAACCAATGACAGGCGTAACCCCTTGAACCATCCCACTGACAATCGGTGATTCCTTAAATTTGTAAAGCACGCCCAATAATGCGATCATCGCAATAATAGATGGTAGAATGTGAGTTAGAATAGCTACGGTCGCCCCTAAATACCCCTTCACTTTATAACCAATATACGCCGCCATTTTAGTTGCAATCGGCCCTGGCAAGGTATTAGCTAATGCCAGTATTTCTACAAATTCATCCTCATTCATCCATTTGTATTTTTTGACAGCTTCAAATTCAATCAACGGTATTGTCGAGGGTCCACCGCCATAGCCAGTCACTCCAGTACGAGCAAATCCAATAGCTAACTCCAAATATGCTTTCAGTTGACTCTCCCCCTTTTTATACCAATATAACATTCTAACACTACTTTTTATAGAACCTGAGATTAAGATAGACCTCATTCTGCTAAAAAATGCGTTGAATGAGGTCCTGCTTTTATTATTTTTTTATATCAGCTACAGTGATTACTTCATGCCCGGCACTTTCTACATAGCTTTGCAATGCTTTCAAGGCTGCTGTTCCTACGGCCGTGTCTTGCTCGCCGTTCCCACCGCTCACGCCAATTCCACCAATAACCTCACCATCGACAACAATTGGAAAACCTCCAACAAAAATGGCGAATTTCCCTGGAAGCATTTGTTGAATTCCAAAGGCTTCATTTCCAGGAAGTGCAGGTCCATTAGGCTCTTTGTTAAATAAATGCGTTGAGCGTTTATGGCCTGCAGCTGTGTATGCTTTCGCAATCGATATATCCGGTCCAGTGATGCGTGCGCCATTCATACGTTCAAGCGCTAGCAGGTTGCCTCCATCATCGACAATAGCGATGGTTTCTAAAACATGGATCTCTTCCGACTTTTTCTTTGCTGCTTCAATCATTAACTTCGCTTCTTCTAGTTCTAATTTCAACACAGATTTCATTTTTGTTCTCCTTTAGATAATATATTATTTTAATAGCCCATATAGACAGTTTTTAATTGGGTAAAGAACTCTAGACCCACTCTTCCGGATTCACGGAAAGTGGAAGTACTTGATTTTTTCAGACCGCCAAATGGCGCATTCATTAGGTTTCCAGTCGTCGTACGGTTAACCTTAACCGTCCCGGCTTGGATATCCTTTGTAAATTGGTTAGCGATTTTGAGATTATTGGTAACAATTGAGGCAGACAAACCATACTCAACATCATTAGCAACAGCAATGGCTTCTTCATATGTATCTACTTCAATCACTGCCACTACCGGTCCAAAGATCTCTTCTTTCGCAATTCGCGAATTCGGTTTTACATTGGTGAAAATTGCAGGCTCAATATAGTATCCTTTTTCGAATTCTCCGGTAAGGATTTGCTCCCCGCCGTATACTAAATCTGCACCATCTTCTTTACCAAATTCAATATACTTCAAGACATTTTTCAGTTGTTTTTCGTTAGCTAGCGGCCCAATTTTCACTCCTGCTTCGAAGCCATTTCCGATCTTTAGCGCACTAGTTTTTTGTACTAGCTTTTGAGTAAATTCCTCTTTCACTTCTTTTAAAACAATGACCCGGCTTGTTCCGGTACATGCTTGCCCTGTTAAGGAATAGGCTCCATTTACAGTCAAAGTGGCTGCTAGATCGAGATCCGCATCTTCCATAACAATTAACGGATTTTTCCCGCCAAGCTCCATTTGAGTGCGCGTTGTAAAAGAGGCCTTGCTATGAATATCTTCTCCGGCTGCGGTTGAACCTGTAAATGTGACGGCCCTAACTGCAGGATGGGTTACCAATAGATCACCCACATCTGAAGCTTTGCCCGTTACAAAGTTAATCACACCTTTAGGAATTCCTGCCTTAGCTAGTGCTTCGACTAAGCGGAATGCAATCAGTGGAGTATCAGAGGATGGTTTAAATACAACCGTATTCCCCGTAATTAAAGCAGGAGCTATTTTTCGGGCAGGAATCGAAAGTGGAAAGTTCCAAGGAGTGATGACACTTACTACTCCAAGCGCTTCTCTCTCCGTTGAAACTTTCATGTTTGCATCATCATTTGGAAAGGTTTCCCCCGTAAAGCTTTGTCCTTCTACAGCATAATAGCGGAGCGTTTGCGCTGAACGGATCACTTCATTCTTGGCATCCTCAACATGCTTGCCTTCTTCCCTTGTTAACTCTTCGGCCAAGGCGGCCACATTTTGTTCTAATATATTAGCGGCTTGATTTAAGATGGCCGCACGCCTAGAAGGGGCAGTTTGCGACCAACTAGGAAAAGCATTTTTGGCCGCTTCTATCGCAGTTTTTACATCTTGTTCATTCGAAGCCTGAAATTCTCCCACTACATCTTCAGTATTTGCAGGGTTCACACTAAAAAACGTCTTCTTACTCACCGACTCCTGCCATTCTCCATTAATATAATTATTAAATGTTTCTACTTTCGTAGTAATCACTACTATCACCTTTTTTCATTTATTAAGTTCCCTGTTTTTTATAAAAAAAGGGCCGTCACTTAAACCTTTAAATTACAAGATTAATAGGACGGCCGGTAAAATTTTCTTATTACTTCGTTTCTACTAAAGCACCTAAATCTTGCTCACAGTATTCTCTCCAAAGACCATCCATGTACATACGGCGCATTTTTGCTCCTGTACGAACAACTTCTAAGCAACGTTGTTGTAACTCAGGTGTATCCGCGTGGTCTAGAACGATTTTGTAACCGCGCTCACCATGAATTTCATCTGAAACGATGTGTAAGTCGAAGAATTCAATTTCTTCATCCGTAAATCCATACTGTTCACGAAGAGCAGGAGTTTGTTTACGGTAAATGTCAGGTACTTGTGATTCTAAGCCTACAACTAGAGCTGCAGTTGCTACGACGAAATTCTCACGCGCAGCTACTGCGAAACACCAGCTTTGAAGACCTAAAGTCGTAGGAGCCATATTGTTAGGGTCGATAATTCTTTCTGCAGTTGTACCACATGCTTCTGCAAAGCGAATTAATAAATCAGTGTGACGATCTGCAGCGATTTCTTCTTCATACATATTTTGAAGAGTGAAATCTTTTGCAGATGCAAACTTTGGATCTGATGGAGTGTTGTGGTAAATATACGCTAGGTAATCTGCGAATGGTCCTACATAATGGTAGTGATTTTCAGCCCATCTAGAAAAGTGCTTTCTTCCAAGTTTCCCTTCAGCCCATGCTACTGTAAATGGAGCCTTCTGGCTATGGTTACCTTTAATTGCTTCTTCTAATTGTTTGCGAAACTCATCTTTAGATAATAATTCTGTCAACTGAAATTCCTCCTCTAATTTTATGTAGGTACCCAATCCTAAATTGGTATTTGATATTTTGTATACCAAATTAGATTAAAAATAAAAAGATGATGGTCAACTTCTCATTCCAACCCTCTTTTATTTGGTGAATTTATCGATTTGGTATACCTTACGTTTATACTACCAATATATTGTTTATTTGTAAATAGAATTTTTAGAATTTTTTAAAGATTATAATCGTTTCCTTTTAACTGCTACATTTTTTGATGCGCATCTACTTTTAAATCTAATAATTTAGAGAGTTCATTCGATAGATTATCCAATGCTTCCTCAACGATCTGCTGGCCTATTTCCCAGCTAGCTTTGGTTGCATCCCCGATATTGCCGTTTTTTGTCATTTCTTCATAATAGTAAAATCCTTGGATTGCTTTACCGGGACGAAGCTGCTTCCATCTTCCCTCTTCTTGAATATCACCTATTTCAAGGTTTTCAAGTCTGACAATCTCAGGCGCTAAATAAAGTGCTTCGGAAACTTCCCGTTCACAGCTATGCCCAAATAATGGTGAAGTAACATTTTCCTTTATCGCCGTCTTGGCAGAGCCTGTTGTTTTAGCATAGTATATTTCTACGTCTAATTCGTTAGTTAACATCATGGAGGCCACATTTAGTGTCGATTGGTTACCACCATGTGAATTTAATAATAAAAATTTTCCAATTCCATGATGTTTCAGGGATGAAATGACATCCTTTAATATGGAAATTAACGTTGTGGGCTGCAAAGAAATTGTCCCCGGAAAATTCAGATGGTGTTGTGAAACACCCATATTAATAGTTGGTGCTACCATTGCATATGGAAACATCCGTTGCCCTAACTTTAGAGCCATTTTTTCAGCTAAGACCGCATCACAGCTTTCCACCATATGGGGACCATGTTGTTCATGAGCTCCAATCGGAATAATCGCAAGTTGAACAGTTTTGAGTGACTCTTCTACTTCTTTCCAGGTCATAGCGGTTAAATCATAACATTCCATTCTATCTCACCTCTTATTTATCTTGTATTTTGTATACCATTAATCATTAAACAGAATCTTCTTTTAGGATTGAATAGCTGATTGTTTCTTCGGGGCTTGGATTGAAATATTTTCTTGAGAAATTTCAATATCCTCTTTTATCGTTAGTTGGCATGTTAAGCGGTATCCCTCATTAACTTTATCTCCAAGCATTTTTTCTTCTTTCCAATTCGGTGGCGATAATGACTCAGCGCCATTTACAACGATACATGTACATTTTGTACATCGTCCCATGCCACACCCATATTTTAATTTTGGTAGTTGACGGGTACCTGCTAATACTACTAAATTGGCATTATCTTTTACCTCTTGTTCAATTGTCGTTCCATCAACATGAAGGATTACTTTTGGCATATTGATTTCCCCTTTCTGTTTATTCTAAAAATTTTGATACTTTTCTGAAGTATACAATCTTTTTGTTAGAGAAGCAAACTAGAATTTTTAGTTGGATTGAAATTTTTCATGTAAATCAACTAAACTACCAACAGTTGCAGCAATAATTTAAATATTTAGAATATATCCTTGAACATTCTTACCTCATGAGATAAAATACACTTAAGTAGTTTGGTATACAATATTCTAAAGGAGTGTTCTACATGGGGAAATATATTGTCTTAACGAATAAAGATACTTTCCAAACGATTCTTGAAAATGATGGTTTAAAACCGATTGAAACCTACCATTTCTATTTCTTTGATAGTTTAAAAGCAAAGTACACCATTGCCGAAGTTCTTGATGAAACAATTAAAATTCAATTATTCGAAAACTATGAAGGAAAAGAGTATGTTAATCAAATTGCAGTCAAGTTTTTTGAAAAGTTTGATACGATCGACGCTGCCCGCGATGAATTAGCTGAAATTGTCAAGGCGTCTGGTAACAGTGAAGATTCCGTTAACTCCAAACTAGTTAAATCAGCTGAACAAGCAGTTTAGAGCAGCGCACCAAATGATTGCTTCCAAACAGCAAAAATCCGGAGAGATACCGCTTTCTCTCCGGATTTTATTCTTTATAATAAGAACAAAAGGCGCAAGCGCCCGTTCAGCGGCGTATGGCCTGGAGCGCTCCAACTGAGATAAAGGAAACACGAAGAGCGTTAGCGCATTCGTGCTTGACTTATCGTAGGGCGGAGTGCGAAGGACACTAGCCGTTGGGCGCTGGAGCTGGATTCAAAGATACTAAATCAATTTTTCCACAATTAAATATTTTATAATTTCCTATACAATAAAAAACCACCACTTGGTAGTGGTGGTTGTAATAGAAAACTAAAACTTCAGTGTTTTTCTTAGTGATGCTAATTTTCTCTCAGCTTTTTCTTTAGCACTTTTAGATCCAAATAGAAAGTTAAACATGTAAGTTCCCCCTATTTAATGAGTTATTTGATACTGTAATTGTATAATGGGATTAACAATAAAACAAGTTTTTCGTATACCAAATACCAAAAAAGTAGTTAGTTATGGCTGATTTGTGTCCATTTAGAGCATTAATTATTGTTTTGGTATACAACTTAATATGTTAGGGTGGTGGATATGCTAAGATATATGTTTTTCTTCGTGATATTATTGTATTTAGTAAATGTGCTTTTTCCCGTCCTTCATCTAGGGGTCATCATCTCCTGTTTAAGTCTTGCCATTGTCCTTTTTACCATATTTCAAGCGAAGCGATTCGTTCAAGTTTTAGGGGGTACCTTTTTGCTGCTTGGAGTATTATTACTTTGGACAAGCGGGGCCTCCTGGCATCAATACATCCTTTCTTTCGGACCCATGCTGGACTTGCTTACCATGTTTACATTGATTCCAATTTTAGGGATTCCAATCAAATTAGGGAATTATAGCGGGGGGATACAAGCCCTCATTCAAAAAAGGGTAAAAACCTCTGGTCAACTTTATATGATCACATCTGGCATTTCGTATTTTTTTAGTATTTTTATGAATCTGGCCACATTACCAATGACCTACTACTCCATTAGACCTGCTTTAGATGTCATTCCCGTTGAAAATAAAGAACGGTTTATGAGCAGAGCGATTACGCGTGGTTTTGCCATGCCCCTTCTTTGGGCACCTGTTACACCGATTGTCGGGATTGTCATCACGATGACGGGGGTAAGCTGGGTTTCGATTCTACCCTATGTGATTCCTTTAAGTATCGTGGGTATAGGGGTGGATTGGTATATTGGTCCTCGAAAGGCAAATGTCATGATCCATAACAAAAAGAATCTACATGCCCACGAAACGGCTGCCACAATCGAATTAACCGGTCAGATAAATCGTTCCAGTAGAATCTTCCAAATTTTCCTGGCAATCATCATATTTAATGTGATTATTTCTTTAGTAGAAACAAAGTTTCCTTATCCGTTTTTAATTTTAGTATCTTTGTTGGTTATTCCATTTTCGTTTTCATGGTCATTGTTATTAAAACAGGGTAAAGAGTTCGGTGCCCACTTGATCAAGCATTTTCAAACATTCTCTGTAAGTATGAAGGATCAATTCTTCATTTTTTTATCGACAGGTTTCTTCATCTCAACGATTAACGTTTCCCATACGAATGTGTGGCTGGATGCCTGGGTTAATAAGTTTATTAGTTTCGCTGGTATAGAGATTTTTTTAATATTAATGCCATTGATTCCGTTGGTTTTTGCCTTTTTAGGACTGCATCCTGCCGTATCATTAGCTTTAATGACAGAAGGGTTGAATCCGGAGATTGTTGGGATATCACCACATATTCTAACAGTAGCGATGTTAGCCGGAGCGGTTTCAGCCTTCATGGTAGGCCCATATAATGCAACGTTAGGACTGATGTCAAACATCGTCAAGGAAAGTTCCTATAAAGTATCGAACTGGAATCTTCCATTCGCCAGTATTTATATCGGCTTTGTCATGGTCTATCTATTTATTTTGCAATTGTTTTTATCTTAATAAGAAATGCGGTAGCGCCTATTTAGCGGCGCTGGAGCTAGACAGTTATCTAAGTAAAAGACATAAGCTTATATTAATAGCCAAAGGTGTCAATCATTGGATTGGCACCTTTGTCATTTAATAGCTTGTAAGATCGTCGCTAGGATTCTCTACCTGGATCTCTTTGACAATTTCCTTAGCAAAATGCCCAAGGCTCCCCTCACTATACGAACGGATTACTTCAGGCGCTAGCGAGGTTAGCGCTCTTTTTAAGTATTCTGGTGATAAACCTCTTGTCACAAATTCAGTCTCTATGGCTATTGCTGTTTTTAAAGCAAAATAGGTTGCTAATTTATTTACTTCGGTTAAATAACTTTCACTATCTATCTTTACATTGCCCAGCACTGCAAAAAGCTCGTTAATATTTGAAGGTAAGGCGGATTCAGAAATAAATAAACCATTTCCATGTTCCAATAAATCTTTCCAATGCCCCATATACTTCACACCGTGAATATTAATTTTTGGAAACTTACGCTTTAGATCTTCAGTGGGAATGTTTGTTGCCATATTAATGATAGTCGGTAAATGGTGCGTTTGATTTTGGAGGATGAATGTTGAGATAAATGGTACAACCTCCATTGCCGGCAGTGCTAAAATAAATACATCGAAATTTCTTAATTCTTTTTCTGTTAACAGTAAGCCATTTGGGAAGGATTCCAGAAAATGCTCGGCTTTTGTTTTGACTGGATGGTAAACCCCGATTGCGATTCCCTTTTTAGCCCAATGAGTCATCAAAGCCGTCCCTAATTTACCTATCCCTGCTAAAGCGATCCTTTTGTTCATCTTGTATCCCCTCTCTTCATTTCAGATTATGACTTCTTCCTAAACAATTGAACCCATGTTTTCAGTTTTAAACTACAAATAATAAGGCTATCCCAAAAATCAGTTCACTGCTGACTTTTGGAATAGCCTATATAATAGCGACCCCTAATTTTTCTATCTAGTATACTTAATAGTTAAATTAAAAATTAACTATTACTTTACCATATGAAAACGGCCAAGAGAGTTGCAATGAAAAGTCCTGTTATAACTGGGAAGAAATTCTTTCGGGCCAGATCTAACGGTGATATTTGTAGGAAGCCTGCAACGGCAACAAGAGATGACCAGGCAATCAGCGTACCTCCACCGCTCCAAACTGCACCCATTTGCCCAATAGCTGCAAGGACAGAAGGATCGATGTGACTTCCAGGTCCAATTGCTCCTGACAAAGCACCCGTTAACGGAAGTCCTGCAAATCCAGAGCCATCTAACCCGGTAATGATACCAACGATTAAGATACTAAATGCTGCAATAAATGGGCTGTGTGGAATATAATTTTGACCTGCTTGGATTAAATCAAATAGGAATCCCGGCTTCGCTGCATCTTCACCTAACGAGAGGATGGAAGCTGAAAAGTCACCACTTCCCATAAAGAAGTAACCAGCAATCGGGATGACGGGAGCCATAGCTCTAAAAGCGAATACAAATCCTTCCGTAATATGCTCACTGATTTTATCGAGCGCATGAATTCGGTTAAAAGCAATTGTCGCCAAAACTAAGAGAATCGTAGCAACTCCACCAATAAAAGCTGCGCCGTCGCCACCCTCAAATCCAGATCCACCGCCAAATTTGGATTGAATCATAAAGATCATTACACCTAGCATCGCTAAGGGTACGATAAGCGCAAAGATTTTCCCCCATTTTTCTTTTACCTTGATAACTTCGGCAGTTTCTTCTACCGTAGCAGCAAGTTCTTCGCTAACCTGGAAGAATACTTTTTCATTGTTCATCTCATTAACAGATCTTTTCGTAATTGCTTTTCGATGTGTGGCATACACAATCGCAAGTGAAGTTATTCCCGTAATAAGAGAGAGAATGAAGGCTTTATCTGAAACTAAGGATTTATCAATTCCAGCGGCTTTTGCACTTAACATTGGGGCAACTTGCATAATATAGTCTGATGAAAGGGCCATACCTTGTCCTGCAATAACAATAACCATTGCTGAGGTCATGACCGGCAATCCGGCACTTACTGCCGCAGGTACTAATAATGCACAAATTAATGGAACAGCTGGGGTTGGCCAGAAGAAGAGCGAAATCACAAATGTCGTGACCATTAACACTAAGTAAGAAACGTGGCCGTTTACCATTATTTTTTGGATTGGCACGACCATCCTTTTATCGGCGCCAAGATCCTTTAAGGAATTAAGAAGACCAATCATAATGGAAATGATTAGGAAAATACTAAAAAGTTCCTTGGCAGCCACGAGGTTTGCATTAAAGACGGCTTGGAAACCTCCAATTACGCTCCCTTTATAAACAGCTGCCACAATAAAGGTTCCCACAATAAGTGGTAATACGACACCTTTTCTAAATAACATGATAATTATAACGGCTATAGTGACAACTAGATATACCCAATGAGCTGCTGTTAATTCCATATTTCCCCTCCGTTGTTTTAAAATAGTTTAAAACGATTGTAGCGAAAGATTTCCTTTACATATGGGAAAAGATCGTGGGAGAGGAATAATCATTAGAAAATGATCTTTTTCATGGTGTAAATCCTCTACTTCAGATGTTCTTTTCTTAATTCCTAAATTGATAAACAATGCCAATATTCTTTATAAAATGATGAAGATTATATTTTGCATACTGTAGATTGTATACCATGGTAGTAAAAAATATTGCGGAATTATTGAATACAACTGAATACTAAATTTAGTGAAACCTCCATTACCAGCTATTTTTCTACTTTCCTAAAGCTCTCCATCTACAAAATTACTGTTGAATGCGCTTTCAGATTTCTTTTCTGAGTTTTATGTAGTTTGAATTTTAGGAATATTAAAATCACCCCTTCTTTCCACTATGTACACCTTGTTTACCTTAAGGTTGAAAATAATATACCATGATTCTTTTATCATTGCAAACTATTTTGAAAATTTTGAAGTCTTTTGATATTCAAGTTATTACTATTGCTTTTGTTAGACGAATCGGCTAAAATGTAGAAAATTAATGGTATACCGTATACAGAATATTTTATATACATAGAATGATAGCTTTCTAGTTAATCGGATCTGTAAAATTTAATCAAGAGGAGAATGAAGATGCTTAGAGCTGGTATCATTGGCTATGGAACGCTGGGAAAGAGTATTAGCAAATTAATTGAGTCAGGACAAGCCGGAGATGTCGTCCTTCAATCCATTTTGGTAAGGACCCCTCTTGGTCCGTTGGATTATTCACCCGCTCAATGTACAGTTACTACAAATGAAGATGTTTTTTTTACCCAAAATTTAGATATCATCATTGAGGCGGCCGGTCATCATGCCCTTCAATTATACGGGGAAAAAGCCCTCACCTCTGGACTTCATTTAATCATCCTGTCCGTCGGTGCTTTAGCGGATTTAGACTTTTATGAGAAATTACAGGCGGCTGCGGCGAAATGCAAAAAACAAATGATAATCCCATCAGGAGCCATCGCAGGATTAGATCGTATCGCCGCAGGGGTGTTAGGTGATATAGATGAAATCACACTGATTACGCGAAAACCGCCAAAAAGTTGGTATGGGACAATTGCTGAGGAAAAGGTTGATTTAGGAACGATTAAAGATCCTGTTTGTATCTTTGAGGGAAATGCTAGAAGTGCTGCAAATTTATTCCCTCAAAATGTGAATGTATCGGCAGCGTTAAGCCTCGCTGGAATCGGCTTTGAGGAAACAAAGGTTCAAGTTTATGTAGACCCAACCATTCAAATGAATACCCATACCATTGTAGCGAAGGGTTATTTCGGGCAAATGGAAACCACCATTCAAAACAATCCTTTTAAGGAAAATCCTAAATCTAGCCCGATTGTCGCCATGAGTGTAGCGAAAGTATTGCAAAACCTAACTTCATCTGTTGTGATTGGCGTTTAATGATTAGTTAACAGAAAAAGAGAAACTCTACCTTGGGATGGAGTTTCTCTTTTTCTTACTTCTCTTTTTTTCCTAGTTTGACTGCCTCAATATACGCTTTTCGAGAATTTTCAATATGAATTTTCGTCAAATACTCGGCCATTTCAATTTCTTGATTGATAATAGCTTCCATAATTCGTAAGTGTTCTTCCATCGATTGGACAGCCCTGCCCGGGTTTTTATACCCTGTCTTGGCAAAGGCGCGAATATAGTCCGATAAACCGCTCAGCATGTCATACAGTTTTGTATTCTTCGCCGAGCTATATAAAAGGTGATTTAATTCACTATGCAAAGGAGTAAAATCAGTATCCTTCTGATTCTTTAAACAATCTTCCACCTTTTTACTGTACTCAACAAATTTACTTTTGGTTTCATTGTCCAGCTTCTGAACAGCTAATTTGGCTGCCAAAACCTCAAGTGAAGAAAGAATTGTAAATACTTCAATGATTTCCTTCTCAGATATATCTGCGACAATAACACCTTTTCTTGGAACGGTTTTTACAAACCCTTGCGATTCTAATCTAAATAATGCTTCACGAATAGGCGTTCTGCTAATATTTAATCGTTCGGCAAGTTCCCGTTCCACTAGACGATCCCCGGTTTTAAATTCACCTTCTAAAATAAGGTCTTTAATATGGATAAAGACCCTCTCACGTAAAGATATTAGATCTTCCTCGGCCCAATTATTCCCCACAATTTCTCCTTCTTTCCAGGTATACATTGTACCAATTATAACTCACACTATTAAAAAACTTCAAATTCTTTGGTCAGAATTTCCAATAGAAAAATAGGAGAAAGTAATCTTTCTTATCTACGGAAGTTTTCAACTGGTCTTTTGGAAGATGGTGCTTCTCTTTCTACAGCTGACGTAATCATCTTTGTCATAACTTCTGCGATCGTCATGACAGTAAATAACCTGGTATTATTTAAGGATTGGGCCGGTGACAGCGCATCAAGGTAATTAACCACTGCCTTCATATGGTATTCACCAACATGAGGAAGCTTTTTATTGACAGCGATGCCCGGTATCAATGAACCTTCTTTGAAAAAGATAAACCCAATTTGCCTCTCATCACCCAAACAAGCATCAATCCCCAAAATAAACGGATCATTGTGTGTTTGATTAATTTCCTTCAGAATCTTCTTGATATTTAACGCGTGCACTGGTTTTTCTAACGTTCCATATACAGGGTATGGAACGTTATTTTTTATTAGCATTGTCCCCACGATGGGACCCAGGGAGTCTCCTGTTGAACGATCGGTACCCACACATAAAAAGACGATTTCCTTTGTAGTATTGCTAAGGACTTCTTTCAGGTTATGGACGAAATCATTAAACTCGGTTCCCTCTGTAGTCTCTTTCACAGAAAAGTAGCATGACCTTCCTGCCATATTATTCGTCTTTTTTCTGCTATCAAAAGGCCACATTAACATCAACCCTCTTCTCAAGTTGTAGTTCCCTATTTCTGTCCATTTGCGCACCGTCATGATCCCTACATTTCTCTCGAGAATAATAATTACATATACATCTATTTTATGATAACAATGATAAAACCTTCCATATACCTGCTTATAAAAATCACAGATAGGTACTACTGAGTTCACATTTTCGTAACAAAATAGTGCCTGACACCACAATTTTAACTTTGGACGAATTGGGTGTCAGGCACTATTTTTATTTATATTGACTTTCTATCAATTGAATCCTGTGATAAAGATCCTGATTTATGGGTGTTGCTATGCCGTATTGTTTAGCTAAGTGTAAGACTGTTCCGGCAAACAATTCCACTTCACTGGGGCGTCTGGCCTCGACATCTTGAGCCATCGAGGGTTTTCCGTCTGGACTTAAGGTAGCCAATACACTCAACCAATAGTCTAGATCTGCTTCTGTAAGATGGACCCCTGCTTTTTCAGATAGCGCGATGACCTCTCTCATCGCTCCAATCATCATCTCTCTAGCTTTCCCTTCCTGCTGTACCTCTCCATAATTACTATCAAAAACAGCTACGGTTTGATTGACCCCTACATTTAACATAAACTTCCCCCATTGTCGTTTCACCATTTTTGTATCAATCTCATAGGGAAGTTCGACTTGATCAAAAAATTCCGCCACACTCTTTACCTTATCAGAAATCAAGCCCGGTTCTTGTTCTCCAAAACATAAGATTCCCATATGGTCATATATGAGTTGATTTCCCTCTTTAACGGCATCCATTCCTTGGGCAACACAATATAAAATTTTCTTGTCACCATAAACCTGTCCAATGATCCTCTCGCTAGAAATCCCATTTAAAGCGGATAAAATAATCGTCTGTTCACCAACATGGTTCTTTACAGCTTGAATGGCGTCCTTTAATCCATTATATTTGACCGTAAAAATGAGTAAATCAGCTGGCTCACTTGGTTCATCAGGTGACAGATAATTGAAATTGCAATGTTCCCCGTTACAATAGACATGTTCTTTTTCATATTTATTAATTCGTTCTCGGTCCGCAATGATACGTAAATCTGCTTTTGGCATTTTCTTTGAAAAATGATGTCCATAAAGAATACCTAATGCCCCTAAACCAATAATAGTTACCTTTTTTATCTCTCTCATAAAATCTATCCTTTCTTTTGAAGAGGCAAACTTTCTGCCTTTTTTAATTTCTACTATGTATCCTGCTCAAAATAATTTTACTACTTGTGAATTCATATTAAAATATAAAAACTCTGTTGATAGTTTTTCAACAGAGTTCCAAACAAGCCTAAAAATCGAGAAATTATATCCCACCACCATCATCATGAATGGTACTGTTTTCCTTGCGGATGGTTGCTGAGAGGCTTAGCGCTCCTACAGTTGCAATCAATGTACTAACTATGATGATAATATTATAAATATTAATTTTAACTAAGAGATTGATTAGAATATAAGAAATAACAAGTGAGGCTAACGGAGAAATAAGCCAAACTTTTAGAATCCTTTGAATTACTGATTTTTGCCAAATACCAAACCCTTTTTGTGAGGCACCTACACCTAAAATTCCACAGGTTGTAACTTGGGTCAGCGGAATTGGCAAACCAAACAGGGATGCCACAATTACGAGGGTTCCTCCCGTAAAGGAAACTGCACTTCCTTCCAGCAAAGACAACCTGGTAATTTTCTTTCCATTCGTTTCAAGTACCCTGCCCCCTAATAAAATGGCACCGATTGAAACGAATATACCGCCAATCCAGATTCCTTTTGTTGTGGAAATCATCCCGGCACCAACTAGCGGTCCAACGGCGTTTGCAACATTATTCATCCCGGCCGAAAAAGCTTCTAAACAGCCCCCTATGACAAGTAATACAGCCAGCCACTTTTTCCATTTCCCATTCTTCGTCAAAGCAACCCATCGTTTCTCAGCCATGGAAATGATTTTTCCAAGCAAAAACGTAATGAGAAAAGAGATAATTGGAACTAACACCCAAAATAAAACAATTACCATTAAGTTATTTATGTACAAACTTTTAAACGCAATCCCTGCTCCTACAATCGATCCAACAGTAACCTCACTGGTTGACAAGGGAATTCCTAGTATATTTGCTATAAATAGGGTTAATGTTGCTCCTGCAAGGATCAGGACGACTAGTTTTATACTAAGGAGATTGGAAGGGATAATTCCCTCTCCAATTGTTTTTACAACTTCTCCACCACCAAGTACAGCCCCAAGGAAGGCTGCAAAGGCCACTAACACCATTGCCAAGCGTTTACTCTTAATTGCGTCTGCACCATAGGCCGATCCCATCGATGCTGCCGTCCCACTTGCTCCAATATTCATGGCGAAGAAGAAAGCGATGATATAAGCAATAGACGTCCAAACCATGTATAACCTCTCCTTATGTAACTTCTCTATTAAGCTGGTAAACACGCATCCAATCTATCAGCTCATAATCCATACTATTCAGGTAGGATTAATTTAGTATGTTGTTAATTATACATTTCCAGATTCGATTAATCAATCCATTATTTCAAATGTCTTTGAATTTTCTAAAAAGTTTTAATCAGATAATACATAAATTCGCCTCAGCTTATTTTTAGACAAAAAAAGAGTCCGAAGACTCTTTTTTACCTATGTATAATTATTCCTGTGATGCAAGTGCACCGGCCACATTATAGCTGCTCAGATCTATTTCTGTTTGCCATCCTATTACATGTTTTGCCAGTTCCATACCAAGATAAGGTCCACTCGTTAACCCTGATGCCCCTAAACCATTGGCTACATAGATTCCTTCAAATTGCGGCAACGCCCCAATCACTGGTAAAAAACCTGGAGTATACGGCCGGAAGCCGACTCTTGTTTCAAGATATGTGCCTGCGGATAAACCTGGTGCCACTTCTAGCGCTTTGCTTAAAATCTCCAGGATCCCCCCTGCGGTTACTCGAGTATCAAATCTGGGGTCATTTTCATGTGTCGAACCCACAACGACGCGGCCATTTTCAAAGGTTAGGATGTAATGATTTTGTGGAGGTATGACCACGGGCCATTGGCTTGTATCCGTCTCAAGCAATTCCAGGTGAATGATTTGTGCCTTTTGAGGTTTCACTAAAAACTCAACACCTAATGGCTGTAAAAGCTCTTTAGACCATGCCCCTCCTGTCACAATTACCTGATCACCCATAATGATTGAATCATCGAGGTTCAAGCCAATTACTTTGTTTCCCTCCATGACGAGGGACGCACCCCCTTCCATGAATGTAACACCATGCTTAATGGAGGTGCGAATTAGTGATTCTCGCAATGCCCTTCCATTTACACGTGCTCCTCCACTAACATAAACAGATCCATATACTTCAGATAACGGAGGAAAAAGCTGTTTGGTTTCAGACGGTGAAAGAATAGCAATCTCACCTATTTCCGGGGCATCCTCGCGTCGTTTTCTCGCTCTTTCCGCCATTTGTTCGAGTTTATTCTGTTCTGTATGAAGACTGATCGCCCCAACCCGTTGATAGCCCGTATCTCTTTCGCCATCAGCTTCTAATTGAGCAATTAATTCCGGGTAGTAACGAGCACCGCCTTTGGCTAACTGATACCAAGCATTGTTGCGCCGCTGTGAGAGCCAGGGGCAAACAATCCCTGCCGCAGCATCCGTAGCCTGTCCGGGATCCATACGATCAACTAATGTTACCTCAGCTCCAAACTTGGCAAGGTGATAAGCGGTTGAAGCACCTAGAATTCCTGCTCCGATCACGATTATTTTTTGCATTGAACACCTATTTCATAAATTTTAAAAAAAGGATTTGATAATTTCTTGTTCATTCTTGCAAACGGTACAAATATATTCTATCTCTAAAGCATCTTCACTTACTATGTGTTCTGTTTCTTTGCCACACTTATCACAATATAGATTTTTTGGGAATTCGATCATAATCAATATCACTCACTTTTCTATATAATGTTTAACCAACCATTAAGAATAATATCCCCGATGATAATGAAATGAACCAAAAACGGGTAAATTATCAATGAGCAATTTTTTATTGCTCAAAAAACTTCGTCGGGAGTGATGTATCATGGCTAGAAACAAACTATTGGTTCCTGGAGCAGATAATGCTTTAGATCAAATGAAAGAAGAGATTGCCAACGAGTTTGGAGTTCAACTTGGTGCTGATACGACCGCACGAGCAAATGGTTCAGTCGGAGGCGAAATGACCAAACGTCTGGTTGCTTATGCTGAACAAACCCTCAGGAATCAGCAAAATCAATAACAGGTGATTCCAGCCAGAGGCTGTCCCAAAGTATTTTGGGACAGCCTTTTTCTCTTTAAGGTATACAAACACCTTTAATTTAAGTTTAAATAGAGAAAAGGGCAGTGAAGGAGGCACTCATGAAGTCAAAAACAGCAATTGTTACAGGATCTTCGAGCGGATTTGGTCTGTTAACTGCGATTGAATTGGCATTGAAAGGATTTACGGTCATTGCAACGATGAGAGAGGTAAACAAAGGAAAGCCGTTATTGGACCTTGCAAAAGAGAAACAGGTAGAAGATTTCATCCATGTCCTACCGCTTGATGTGACGTCACAGGATTCCATTCGTCATTTTCAAACCTTGTTGGCGGAATATCCCGCTATAGATGTGTTGGTAAACAATGCAGGCTTTGCATTGGGAGGTTTTAGCGAAGAGCTACCAGTAGAGGCTTATCGAAGTCAATTTGAAACTAACTTTTTCGGGTTAATTGCTGTCACCCAATCAGTCTTACCATCCATGCGGGCAAAGAAACAAGGCAGGATTATCAATATGAGCAGTATTAGCGGGAGATTTGGATTCCCGGGTTTATCTGCCTATGTTGCATCCAAATACGCTCTGGAGGGTTATAGCGAAAGTTTACGATTAGAGCTAAAACCCTTTGGGATTGATGTTTCCTTAATTGAACCAGGATCCTATCAAACCAATATTTGGGCCAGCGTAGATGGAATGGAAGTCAAGGGTGAATCTCCATACTCAGCCTATATGGAAAACATTCTAAAAGAAATTGAAGGCGGCAAAGCCAGACATGGCAATCCAATTGAAGTTGCCAAACTGGCTGCGCAAATTGCTTCGCAACCAAAAACACCCGAACTTAGGTATCCAATCGGGGCTGGTGTAAAGAGTATGCTGACACTTAAAAGTTTTCTTCCCTGGAGGTTTTTAGAATCCATCATCATAAAAAAGCTAAAACCTTAATTATTACCGGCATCAATGATAACAAGCGTATTTTTTCGAGAAGCTTGTTTATCACGAATTCTTGTAAGTCTTTTCTGCTTTTCTTTTTCGTAGAAATAATGAACAAGGAAGTAGGAAAGAAAACCAAGGATAATTCCGAATATAGTCATTCCAATTAACACATGGACTCCCCCATGGAGGAGGCTGACAAGGCCATGAAAATCACCATGCAATAGTCCCTCAACCGAAAATGGGGTCTTATGCCCGATTTGTCCGTTAAATGGATAGATGAGTTTACCGATTGTTTTTGCAAAAGGAAGAAGGAGTACCGGCAAAAAGGAAAATTTACCAATGACATTTCCGATGATAGCTGCAGGTAAGGAACCTTTAGACATTCGTACCATTGGTAAAAACATAATATAAATAAGGGATGCCGTCGAAAGTACGACCATCTCTAAACCAAAGCCAATTGCGAACCCCAACGATACTTTTTTTGCCCCACCTGGAGAACGCAACAGTTTGATAAAGTTCAACTTAAAAGCTCGTCCAATTCGTTGAAGAATATTATGTTTTTTGTGTTGTTTTATGCTCATAGGAGTACTCCCTTTTCAACAGATTTTCATCAACTGATTTCAAATAAAACGAGATTTCAGTTCAATATTACCATTATCATTATCATAACACTAAAAACAGAATAATTACGGTTTTAATTGTGAATTGTAAGCGAATTCACAATTTACCAAGGATAAATTTTCCTCTCACTTCTTTTAACAAGATGAATGATTCTTATTATTCCTTATTTAATAAAAATAAGCCGTGAAAAGGTAAGAAGAATACCCTTCACGGCCAAATATTATTGAGCAAATTGATCAATTTATAGTTTTTTCCTAAATGCTCTACTTTTCTTTAATCAGTAGAGCCAATTCAGAATCAGTGTACCGATCTTTAATCCCCGGTTTGTTTTGAAAATAAGTGAAGATTTCATCATCTATGTAGTCTTTACTTAATCCCTTTATAATTGTTTTTAAATAAGCATGGGAAGGCTTATTCCATTCCACATCATTGATATCCCATGGGGCTGTAAATGTGTAAATTGGAAAGCCTCCTTCTTCTCCTAAAAATAATATATTCCCATACCAAGAATGGCGTTGGAATACTTTTGAACCTTTCCGTTGGACCTCATGTAAATCAATTTTAAAATCAATCCCGTTATTCTCTTGTTTAACAACATCTAAAAACTGCTCGACCGTAATTAGATATTTTTTGCTGTATGTCCTGTTTTCTTTGTCTTCGTGCAAACCGATAAAGGCTGCTCCTTGAGCTTCCCATCTAGCTGCTTTTTTAGCAAAGTAAAGTGGCCGGTCTATTGTAAAAGTTGACTCATCCACAGGAAGAGAAGTATCCTTACAGCCTATCTCAACTTGGGAGGACCCCTCAGGTTGACCCCCTTTTATATAACATAAGAATCGCTCAGGATTAATATTGGAACCATAACTTGCATACCAAACATATTGGTGGTTTTCATTCATAGATTTTCACCCTTTTTCTCAACCTTTCCATTATTTTCTTCTAATTGTATCACTCCTTGGATTAAACGTCTTAACACTTTTCCAGTCATCTCCATATTGTGGACGGTTGAAAAATCCCATCAGCGGTAACCATAGAAAAATAACGAAGGTGGTAAAGGAGACAAAAGATGAAGGTAACCGATGTACTTGTTCATTGCTTAGAAAACGAAGGTGTGGAATACGTGTTTGGAATTGTCGGCAAGGAGACACTTGATCTGGCTGATTCGCTATCCAAATCATCACAAATTCAATATGTGAATGTCAGGCACGAGCAAGGGGCTGCTTTTATGGCCGATGTTTATGGTAGATTGTCAAAGAAGGTTGGCGTTTGTTTATCAACGCTGGGTCCTGGAGCTACCAATTTGTTAACTGGAATTGCCAGTGCCCAGCTCGATCATTCACCAGTAGTGGCATTAATTGGTCAAGCAGGTGTGGAACGTCATCATCCCGAATCCCATCAATATATAGATATTGCAAAAATGTTTGAGCCAGCCACAAAGTGGAGCACTCAAATCAAAGAATCCGAGACTGTCCCTGCTATTATTCGGAAAGCATTCAGAGTAGCAAAAATAGAGAAACCTGGTGCGGTAGCTATTTCGTTACCCGAGAACTTTTCAGCTCAAATGATTCCTGGAAAGCCTTTGCCGGTAACATCTATACCTGAAAGTGTCCCAGTTAATGAGGCACTCGAAGCAGCACTCACGCTTATAAAAAAATACTTGAAACCATTTATTATCATCGGAAACGGTATCATTAGGCAGGATGCAGTTCCAGAGGTGCTGACATTTATCGATACCATTCAATCTCCGGTTGCCCACAGTTTTATGGCGAAAGGTGTGCTTCCGAAGGAACATCCGCTGAATTTCTTTACGTTTGGATTTAATGAAAACGATGAAGTTTTACCAGGCATGGCAGAAGCAGATTTACTGATTGTCATCGGCTTTGACTTTGTCGAGAAACTGCCGAAAGACTGGAATCAAAAGAAACTTCCGGTATTACATATTGATACCTTACCTGCCGAAATCAATGAATATTATCCAATCGGAGTTGAACTGATCGGGAACATTAAGATGACACTCCAAATGCTTAATCAATTGGAGCTGCCAAAGAAATCCTGGGTACCTTCCGACAAACTTAAGGAGCATATAAAGACCGCTTATCAAATCGATCAGGATCAAGTGAACACCCACTCTCAACCCTTTACGATTGAGAATATTTTACATTGTATTGAAACTCTAACACCTGAAAATACGATTGTTATATCTGATGTCGGGTCCCATAAAGTTTCAATCGCGCGAACCTATCAGCCGAAAATGCCAGACCGGTTAATCATCTCTAACGGTCTCGCTTCAATGGGAATAGCTATTCCAGGGGCTATTGGTGCAAAATTGGCCAGCCCTTATGACCCTGTTATTTGTATTACCGGGGATGGTGGCGCCCTTATGAATTTTTCCGAAATTGAGACCGCCAAACGACTAGGGCTTTCTTTTATCGTTATTGTTTTAAATGACTCCATGTTAAAACTTGAGGTACAGCAAATGAACAAAAAGTTTGGAAACAACTACGGCGTCACCTTTAAGAACCCGGATTTTGTACAATTAGCGGCTAGTTTTGGAATTAGAGGAGAGCGAGCGAGTAATCTTTTTGAATTCGAAAACATCCTTAAAGAAGCGTTGAAGTCTGTGGAGGAAATCGTCTTAATTGACGTAGCCATGCAAAATTGACCGAAAGATCTCCACAAGAATAAGAAAATAGGATCTGCCCCTACCGGGTTAAAGCCTTTTTTAACCTTTTAAAAATAATTAAGACAATATCAATCCAAATCCAGCTATAAATGCACGAAAATAAAAAAATACTACTTGTTGTTAACAAAGAGAAAGAGGACGAAATAGTTGGTCCCAAGAGTGGGAATTTAAAAATATTTAATAGGATTATTATTCCGACGGTTAAAAATGCGGCCCCGGTAACGATGATGCTTATTCTCTTCTTAAAAAAATAGAAAGCGACACCAGTACCCAGCCCTAACAAACCAGTGGTAAAGGGGAAGACAATTAATTCACTTGGCTGAAGAATTAGCAGCAATAGATTGGTAAGGAAATAGGCCATCACGCCTAGCGGAAGGGAGAGCATGGAACAAAAAAGAATCGGTGCTGTCGCAAAGGGGCTAATAAAATAACCTAAAACCGGTAAAAAACCACCTGCAGCTTGAAGAACTGCTGCAATGCACGCAAATAATGCGCATAATACTAGCCGTTTAGTTTTTGAATTTTTCTTGAAATCTAAATGTATGGGTTTAACATCCTCTGAAATTTGCTTGAATAAATACATCGGTTCCACCTCGATCCTCGCATTTTCTACAATACAATATATTTGCCAGGTATAAGTGATGGAACTGATGCGTTATTGATATTTACAAATGATAAGCAAAAATCTTATTTTTCTAAGAATCTCTGTAACGGTAATAACTAGTCAGGCAAGCTCTAAGGCGATTTCCATCATCTGAGTGAAAGCATTTTGCCTTTCTTCAGGTGACGTTTGTTCATTTCTTAAAATATGATCACTTACCGTTAAAATGGTCAATGCATTAACCCCAGCATATGCTGCATTCATATAAAGTCCCGCGGTCTCCATTTCTACACAAAGAATCCCCATTTTACGCCACTTTTCAATCGCACTAGGGTCAGCATTATAAAAAATATCACTCGAAAGAACATTTCCAACATGGACAGGAAAACCTTTTTCATCTACCCCTTTTTTCGCTTTTTCCAACAATGAAAACGAGGCAATATTGGAATACTCTCCAGGGAGGTTGTATTGATGAACATAGCGGGAGTCCGTCGATGCCCCCATTGCTAGAACAATATCATACAAATTCATCTGGTCTTGGATTGCACCGCAAGTGCCGATTCGAATCAAATTTTTTACTCCAAAAACATGAATCAGCTCCCAGGAATAGAGGCTCATGCTTGGCATTCCCATGCCTGTACCCATTACCGATACTTTCTTTCCTTTATAAGATCCTGTGTATCCAAACATATTTCGAACTGAATTAAATTGGACCGGGTTGTCTAAATAAGTCTCAGCAATAAACTTTGCCCGTAACGGATCTCCCGGTAATAAAATCGTTTCGGCAATTTCTACCCCATTTGGCTTAATATGTGGTGTTTCTTTCTGTTCAATGTTTCTCATATAATTCACTCCCTCTTAAGATATGTATCAAATGTATTTTCCCATAAGTTTACAGATTCATTCATAAAAACAACTACATCAGGGGTGATGTAGTTGCTTGTGAATATGTTACATCAGTTGTGGTGCCTGACACCCAATTTGGCTTTTGCTTCAATTCGGCGGCGATGCAAAATTGGCTCGGTGTATCCGTTTGGCTGATCATAGCCTTTAAAGACTAAGTCGCACGCCGCTTGGAAGGCAACAGATTGATCATAATCGATAGCCATTGGGCGATAAGACGAGTCTCCTTCATTTTGACGGTCGACCACTTTCGCCATTCTCTTTAAGGTTTCCAATACTTGTTCCCGAGTACATATTCCATGGTGAAGCCAATTGGCGATATGCTGACTCGAAATCCTTAGCGTCGCACGGTCCTCCATTAAGCCTACGTGATTAATATCCGGTACTTTTGAACAGCCAACACCCATTTCCACCCAACGAACCACATATCCAAGGATGCCCTGGGCATTGTTATCCAGCTCTTGCTGAATTTCTTCTGCCGACCAGTCAGCATTTTCGGCCACAGGGATGGTTAAAATTTGCTCCCTTAAATCCTGGATATCCTTAGCTAACTCCTCCTGCACCTTTGAAACATCTAATTGATGATAATGAAGCGCGTGCAGGGTAGCAGCCGTTGGTGAAGGAACCCATGCCGTTGTACCGCCAGCTTGCAAGTGACCGATCTTTTGCTTAAGCATTTCTGCCATTAGATCCGGCATTGCCCACATCCCTTTACCAATCTGGGCACGGCCTTTTAGACCAGTGGATAGTCCAACAAACACATTTGATTTTTCATAGCTTTGCAGCCAGGTTGAAAACTTCATTTCATTTTTACGAATCACCGCACCGATTTCCATTGACGTATGGATTTCATCCCCCGTTCGGTCCAAGAAGCCCGTATTAATGAATACGATACGTTCCTTCACTTCACCTATGCAATTCTTCAGATTCAACGACGTCCGGCGTTCTTCATCCATAACACCAATCTTTAGCGTATTCCGCTCAAGTCCCAGCATATCTTCGACACGATTAAACGTTTCGTTAGCAAACGCTGCTTCCTCAGACCCATGCATTTTTGGCTTAACTATATAAATAGAGCCCTTTGAAGAATTCTGATATTGGCCATTCGCCAGAAGAGAATGTTTAGCTATCAAACTAGTTAGAACTGTATCCATTAACCCTTCAGGGACCTCGTTTCCATCCTTATCAAGAATTGCATGACTCTTCATTAGATGTCCGACAATTCGGATAAACATGAGAGATCGTCCTTTTAAGGTAATTTCACCACCTGAAGGGGCAGCATATTTTCTGTCAGGCTGGAGAGCTCGCGTGATCGTCTTTCCGTTCTTTGTAAAAGCAGCCGTCAGGTCCCCCTTCATCAAACCAAGCCAATTGGAATAAACAAGCACCTTGTCCTCGGCATCCACAGCGGCAACGGAATCCTCACAGTCCATAATCGTAGTTAAGGCCGACTCTAAGAAAATATCTTTAACGCCCGCCAAATCTGTTTTACCAATCGGATGGCTGCGGTCAATTTGGATTTCAAAATAATTCCCGTTATTTTTCATCAAAATGGCGGAAGGCTCTTCCGGATTCCCTTGATATCCAATTAATTTGGATCCATCCTTAAGTTCTCCCGTTGCGCCGTTACGAAGCAAAACTACTAATTTCCCATTAACAATTTGGTATTTGCAAGCATCCTGATGGGAAGATTGTTTTAGAGGTACAGCTTGATCAAGAAATTCCCTTCCATAGGCAATGACTAGTTCCCCTCGTTTTGGATTATAGGCTCCGATTCGCTTTGCCCCATTGTCTTCACTGATTGCATCCGTGCCATATAACGCATCATAAAGGCTTCCCCAACGGGCATTTGCTGCATTTAGAGCATAACGGGCATTATCGACTGGAACGACGAGCTGTGGTCCTGCTTTTAAGGCTACTTCTTCATCAACATTTTCCGTACTTATTTGAAAATCAGCAGATTCCCGCTCTAAATAACCAATTTCCTTTAAAAAAGATTGATAATTTTCAAAGTCAAAGGTTTTATTTATCCTGTGCCAGGCATTGATTTGTTGTTGAATATCATCCCTACGAGCTAGCAGCTTATTATTTTTCGGTGTTAAGTCATCAAAAAGTGTCTCAAAATCAGCCCAAAACTTCTCACGGTCTAAGCCAGTCCCAGGCAGTGCATCTTCGTTAATAAAATGATAAAGTACATCCGCTACTTGAAGATTACCCATTTTTACATAGTTTGACATCCGTTAATTCCCCCTTATGTAGCTTAAACTTTTACACCTACGAAAACCTACTAATCTCCGAACCTCTTACACCTGCCTCTCGTAATTGGTTGGTCAATGACACCATTTTTTTAAAAATATGAAGCGCTTCCTTTATTATACAATACTTAACACGAGAAAAAACCTTGCAGTTTGCAAAGTTACATTTAAAATCTGATAAAATTACAGGCAGCAACCGCTGCCAATAGAATTCATCCCATCAAAAAAAATTACTCCGCCGAAAGAATTCTGATTTCATTTTCCGCCTCAACCATCCTTCCAAATTTATAGCCTTCAATAAGTACATGACGCTCATGTTCACTTAGTCGACGCTTCCATTTCGTTTCTAAAAAATAGATGACTTCGTTATAGTAAATTTCTGGGTATTCAAACGGGTTATTCATAAATAAGTCTCCTTCCTTATCTTAATCGCCCTCTCTTTATCAGTCTTGACAAATTGCAGAGAAATTAAAAATAAGATTTTTATCAACAAATTTAGCTATCAACTTCATTAGAATGAATCTAACCACCGTTCGTGTGTATTACTCATCGCCTTGGCATGCCTTGGCATCCTTTCAAAATATATTTATGCACACCCGCCAATCGGAGTTCCCTGTGTCCAAGCCAAAACAGGCGGATTGCTTATGTATTATAGCGGTGACGCAACTGTCCTAATTTTGATCAGCATTCATTGTTATCAATGGTACAGAGGCACGCGGCCGCGAACAATTGTGGTTATTAAGGAACTTAGTAAATAAAAAACTGTCCCAAGTAAATTCTTGGGACAGCCTTTGTATGTTTATGTATCGTTCTCGTCACCTAAGCTAGATAAATAATAAGTTACTAACTCCGAATATTCCTTCATTTCTTCTTTCCCCTTTTCTGTTATCACATAGGTACCTCGTTTGATTCTTTCAAACCACCCATAATAGTTTTTTGTAAGAATCGATGAAGTATTTTTTCCTGATCCTAATTGAATTAACATCCTTGGGGCTAAAGGGCCTAAATTTTCAAGATAACAGGCAATTTGGATACAATTCTCTTTATATGCCGTCATAATCTTCGTCCGATTACTCCCGCCAATATTATAATCCGCACTGCGACCATTAATTTCCTTCAGAATAGAATCGCGCTTACGCTTGTTTTTCCTGCGCTGAAATGGAGTGGGCTCAAAAATAATTTCAGCTCTTCCACTTTTCCCTGGGCTTGAAACAACGATTAAACCAAGCTCCAGCCTGCGGATTAAATGGATTTTATCCGACCATTGTTTCGAATTTAAACGATGCTTCGGTTTCGGAATCGCCACATACACCTTATCCGTAATCCGCTGCCGTTTGGCCGCTTGCATCAATAAATCAACAGTTAAGTTAAGCTTTAATTCGATAACAACTAACTCCTCATCCCTCAGTGCAACAATATCACAGTCTTTCACTTCACCGTAAACCTTATATCCTTCTCGGACAAAATGGGTCTGAATGGGTTTATATAAATCTATCTCTAGGAGCTTTTTTGTTTCCTTCATGCGTTATCACCATCCCAATGCAAACCCTATAGAATCGAACCAACCCACCATCTAGATGGAATTTTCAGACGGGAGTGCAACAATCACCCCAAATTACTTAATGTTCTGTTTTTCCCAATATTCATTAATCATTTCTTGAAAAATTTCATTCAAACTTTTCTTTTTTTGTTTTTTTATCCATTCTATCTGATTAATTGGCAGATTTAGTTTGATACTTACATCCTCATGAGGCATTTCGACTTTTCTTATTTCTTCTATTGTAATGCCATCTTCGATATTCGGAAACCAGGAATCATTTTCGCTAACCCGATCGAAATCAGCGAATTCTTGGATATCATCGAGGTCACAGAATAAATTAAGTTGTGGCAATCCGCCCGAGAGAATTTTTGCATGCATAATCGAATGGATGATTCTACCATCTTCTAATTCTATCTCGACGATTAAGTTGTCCACCGTCTTATATTTTTTTACTACAACCTCACTGACAATCAGATCCAATTCTAAGGTAAAGCCCAAACTCGATTCAAAAATGTAGACCGCGTTTCTAAACACATGGATACTCTCACCATCGATTGTGACTGATTTTACAACTGCCATAACCTTTCCTCCATACACTTGGTTCAATTATAAAATGCCTTTATTAATAAGTTCCTATTGATCTTCACTCTTTAAATTTACCATAGAAATGGAGAGACAGTTGTATTTTTCATTAAACTTTTACTCGTCAATAATTTTTATGACTATAGGGAATATTAGAAGAGGCTAAATAACGAAAAGAGGTGGACGAGACATTGAATCAAGATAATACAATTGATCCGAACCAGTTGCCTAAATTCAATAGTCATGAAGAAGCAAGAGAATGGTTTAAGGGGCAATTTGGTGATCGCTTTTTATTGAGAATGACAGATATGAAAGATGGAAGACGAGTAAATTTCTATCATCTCGTAAAGGATCCTGAGGTGTACAAGCCCTACATGGAGAGCTTTGCCAGCGTAGTTACGCATGAAATCACCAACATGGAAGTCTTTAAAAGCTATACTACGATCGAGATTGATGAAAATGGAAAGGTTGAAATCAAGGACTAATACGAATTCGTTCGAGTCTGGCCCCTGGAGCGTTTAATCAAAAAGTTTGGCAAACAAAAGGCTGCTTCTATGTTGTTCCTTTAACAACCTTTAGAATCAGCCTTTAAGTCACCTATTTTTTATTTACACCTTCTGCACAAACAAATAAATCACGATAATAGTTTTGGACCTGAATGATCGAGATATTATGACCCCTAAGTAAATCGATGGTATTCCTATTTAAACAGCAACCATCACAGATTTTTTTCCAGGCTGGAGTAAGCCAGTCCTGTAGCGAAGATAGAAATCTATTTTGCATTTGAACATGCTCAAAAAGAAGAATTTTCCCATTCGATTTACATACTCGTTTCATTTCTAAGATTGCTTTTTCGGGATTTGGAATCGTACAAAATACAAGTGTTGCTATAACGGTATCGAAAGTATCCGCAGCAAAAGGCAGCTCTTCTGCACTTGCCTGAACTATGTCAATTGGGACACATGCTTGCTTTTGTTTTAATAAAGATTGCTCTATCATGTGCTTACTTGGCTCTATCGCAGTTACTTTTACTGCTTCCTCATATAAAGGAAAATTTATTCCCGTGCCCGATCCTAATTCTAGGACATTACCGGTTGCCTTAGAAAGAAGTTCTTCCCGAATCCTCTTAAACTTCTTTTTTTCCAACGGATTCATAAAAAAATCGTACCAATTGGCAAATAAACGACTCAAATTCTCCACTCCATATTACTATAATAGTTTACATAACATTTTTATATTAAACTTATTTCAATATCCACCTATCGCTTCTGACAAAATATTGTTTGTATACTTTCCTGTTCATTTTCATCAAAAAAGAGAACATCCCAATTATTAAATTCATCCAACAACTCTTTAGGATTAAGTTTATATTGATTAGATACGCCCTGATTCCCCGTATTCGGTGATTGATAGAAGGTTTCCATAAAAAAATATCCTCCCTCTTTAATTAGGCTCTTCACCATTGAAAAAAGTGAACGGTCGAGGTAATAGGAAATAACCACTAAATCGAAATTTTGATTGACCCAGAATGGATTATTCAATTCTGTTAGGTCACATACCTGGGCTTGAATCTTAAGATGGTCCTGGTCGGCCTGATCTCTAACATAGGAAATTGCCACATCCGAAATATCAACAGCATGAACTTGATAGTTCATTCGCGCTAGGAACAAACTGTTCCCCCCGAGTCCACACGCTAGATCAAGAGCGGTTCCACCTTTAAGATAAGCAGACTGGTTTTTTAATCGGGGGTTTGGTACAGGTTCCTTCAGATCATTCATGCGTTCTTTATATTTTGTATTCCATTTACTTTTACTGTCCACTTGACTACCCCTCATAATAGCTTTCTACAAAATCGATAGGATGTATTACTCACTTAAAACCTACAACATCCAGATGGATATGTCTATTTTGATCTTATTATCCCTATACCAACTTATGTGCGTACCACTTTTTCCCTTTAAAGCGCATGTAAAAGATCAGTCCTCGACAGCCCCATTCTATAATCATTGCTACCCAAACACCAATAATCCCAAACCCTAAGGTAATTCCTAAAAAATATCCAAGGATTACTCGTAACAACCACATCGATAACAGCGAGGCAATCGAAGTAAAGTTCGAATCTCCTGCTGCTCTTAATGCTGCTGGCATAATAAAGCTTGGGGACCATAAGAACGGCTGCGCAATCGCCCCTATTATAATTAGAGTAAAAATAGTGGGCACAATTTCAGCCGGCGGGTTAAACATCTTAATCAGTAATGGAAAAATCGGTATTAATAAGCCGGTTGTAATAACAAAATAAATCGAGGAAAGTCCAATCAAGGATTTAGTAAATTTCCTTGCATCCCCAATGTTTCGTTGACCGATACTCTGGCCCACAATGGTTACACTGGCAATCCCTAGAGCATTAGGCCCTATTTGAAATACCATCATGATCGAATTACAAATAGCATAGACGGTCAGCGCTAAGGTTCCTAATTGGACAATAAAGGTTTGTGTTAGCAGTTTTCCACCATTAAAAAAGATCTGTTCTGCCGCGAAAGGCAGACCGATATACATCACCTTTTTTAAAATAGAAAAATCGATGTGCAAGGCTTTTTTGATTTGGAAACGGATGGTCTCATTGTACCTCAAGATATAGATTAACGAAGCTGCCATCCCCAAAATTCTCGCTATAATAGTAGCGATGACAAGTCCTTTTACACCCATATCAAAGACGATAATTAGCAGAACATTCAGTCCCGTATTGGTTAAATTCATTAATAAGGATAAATTCAAGACTGGTTTGGTTTCTCCTACTCCTCTTAAAGCACCACTCACGGCTTGAAAGATCGCAATCAATGGATAAGAAATACAACTGCCAATGAGATAGATTTTTGCATTTTCAAAAACAGCCGCTTCTGCTTGACCGAATAAAAGGTTAAGGATTGACGTATGAAAAATAATGACGAGCACACTTATCAAGACAGAAAAAATGGTAACCGCAGAAATGGCTTGCGTGGCAGTTTTGGAAACCATCCCTAAATTCCCGCTGCCTTTATATTGCGCTACCATTACAGTGCCGCCTGTGGCTACAGCAATAAATACATTGACCAGGAAAATATTCAATGAATCTACCATACTAACCGCACTGACAGCAGCAACTCCAGCAGAACTTATCATTGCCGTATTTAATAAACTCATCACTATTAAAAACGCCTGGTCTACAAATATTGGCAGAATAATAGCAAACATTTGCTTGTAATCTATAGATTCCCCGGTAAAATATTTATCTAACAAAGAATTAGTTTTACGACTTAATTTGAGGGATTTAATATTCATACACAACACTTCTTCAAAATTATTTGTTTGTCTAAATTTAACAGGAATATAAAATTAATATCGTTTATTATATCACTAATCCGCGTAGGAACCAGGGTTATGCTTCATAACAACCGATGGATACAGACCTAAAAAAATCACCAATCGGAGGGATTGGCGACTGAAAATGGCATCATACCCTCTCTTTGCCTTTTTGGATTAGACCGTTTGGGCTCAGTCGCCTTTTTTTATGTTAAACTAGCAATATTATATAAATTGGGGATGATGAATTTTGAATAATAGAATTGCTTTATCTTGGAGTGGTGGGAAGGATTGTTGTATGGCCCTTGATACCCTAGTATCACAGGGATTTGAAGTAGTTTGCTTGGTTACAACTGTTCCCAAAGAGCTTGGACGCACGTTTGGACATGGTGAGCGAATGGAAATGATTAAACTACAAGGCGAGGCTCTAAACATCCCTGTTCATTTTATCGAATGTTCATACGAAAACTATACAAGTCAATTTATCAAAGCAGCAGAATACTTGAAAAATCAATTGAATGTAAGGGGAATTGCGTACGGGGATCTATATTTAGACGAGCATCGGGAATGGGGAGAAAAAGTAGCAGCCGCTGCAGATGTCGAGGCCTTGTATCCATTATGGATGAAAAAAGAAGAAGCACTACAATCTCTAGGTAAGTTTGTCCAATCCAGTTATGAAGCAATCGTAATTCGAGTCAGGGAAGATCTACTAGATGAAACCTGGCTGGGAAGAATCATCGATGAAACGTTCCTTCAAGATGTCCAAAAGACTACTATTTGTCCGATGGGAGAAGCGGGTGAATATCATACTTTTGTCTATGATGGACCATTATTTTCAAAAAAAATCCATTTGAAGCATGGAGAATTAATCCAGCTGGAAACGACAAAGAAACTAGAATTTACTAGTTATCGTCTCATTAAAAAAGACCACTATTAGGGTTAAAAGTATGATTAAGGCCCCTTTAGTAACCTAAAAATTTTTAATTTACTGGTGTACTTTGATTTGATAAATAGGAAGTTAACTCCTAATACTAATAGGAGATCCTCGATTTAATTTAAAAATACGAACATAAAGGTGCCATTCATGAAAAATTATACACAAATATTCCAGGGGACTGCTTTTTCCAGCAAGTCGCCAAAAGAAATCCAACTATTAAAAGATCATCTTTTCTGCATTAATGAGAACGGAATGATTGAAAAAGTGGTTTCCCCAGAAGAGGTTGAATACCAGCCTATATTAGATGCATATCAAAAGGAAGAGAACTTTCATCACTTAGCTGAAGGTCAATATTTCTTACCTGGTTTTGTCGATTTACATGTACATGCTCCGCAATGGGCTCAGACTGGGACGGCATTAGATATTCCACTCTATGATTGGTTAAATACATATACCTTCCCTCTTGAGTCAAAATTTTCGGATTTAGATTTCGCGAAAGATGTCTACGAAGATGTCGTAAGAACCTTACTCTCAAATGGAACAACTACGGCACTTTATTTCGCCACTGTACATAAAGAAGCAAGTTTATTACTAGCAGAAATTTGCGCTGAAAAAGGGCAGCGCGGTCTAGTCGGAAAGGTTGTGATGGATAATCCTGAACAAAATCCAGATTATTATCGTGATGCAGATACAAAAACAGCCTTAGCTGACACAGAGGAATTTATTTTAGCTGTAAATAAATTAGCGAAGAGTGCGAAACAGGGGGTATATCCTGTCGTAACCCCACGTTTTATTCCTAGTTGTACGGATGATGCGTTAAAAGGGTTGGGAGAATTAGCTGAAAAATACGATACGTATGTTCAATCACACTGTAGTGAAAGTGATTGGGAGCATGGATATGTTAAGAATCGCCTCGGTAAGAATGATGCGTTTGCTTTACAAGAATTTGGTTTATTAGGCGAAAAGTCGGTTATGGCGCATTGTAATTTCTTAGATGATGCAGACGCCGATTTATTTGCTGCCACAGGTACTGCTGTGTGCCATTGTCCCATCTCTAATTCTTACTTTGCCAATAGTGTCATACCTATCGCACATTTGCATTCCAAAGGAGTTGAAATTGGTTTAGGTACCGACATTTCTGGCGGTTTTTCACCCAGCCTTTTTGATAATGTTAGACAAGCAGTGATTGTCTCTAGAATGTTAGAGGATGGTGTGAACAGTACTCTTCCTGCAGAGGAACGCGGTGTAGCTAATTCACGCATCACCATAAATGAAGCTTTCTATTTCGCAACAGCTGGCGGCGGAGAGAGTTTAAATTTGCCGATCGGCCGCTTGGAGGAAAACTATGCCTGGGATGTACAAATCATTGATACGTCCGTCCCATTCGCAAAACTCCCTCTTTATCATGCAAATGAAGATTTACTTGATATCTTCCAAAAGATTATATATCTAGCCCGACCAGAAAACATTCGTGAAGTTTGGGTACAAGGAGTAAAGGTTCATTCTCGTTAATAACACTGTCTATAGGCAAAACTCATTAGGAAGCAGCCAATTAAACATCCCAATAACCAAAAGAGAGAGAATCAGCTTTATACTGATTCTCTCTCTTTTTTGAAGAAAAAATTTTTATAAAAATCTTTTCAATTTATTGCTCTACATATTTTTTAAAGTTATCTAAAATCGCCTGCCAGCCAGCTTGTTGCATCTCAACTGGATTAGAGGTTTCCGCATCGAAAGTTTCGATTACCTCTGTTTCGTTTCCATGAGCTTTAAAAGTAATCGTAACTTTTCTTCCATCCCCCATGGTATAAGAAATTACCTCATTTAATTTCACTTCATCATAAATCCCGCCAAAATCAAAGCCAAAACTGCCATCCTTTGCTTCCATTCTGGTAAGGAATTTTCCGCCAACCGTTAAATCATTTTCGGCAATGGGAGTGTGCCAATCATCTGAAGCATTATTCCATTTGGTGATATGTTTAGGCTCTGTCCAATATTCCCAGACTTTTTCTACTGGAGCATTAACTGTCGCTTTTACCGTTACTTTTACATTATTACCTGTGTTCATTTTATTTACCGCCTCTCAACATTCACTTAGTTTAATACGTAGATAGTATTTTTCATTCATGCTGTAACATACCTAATAATATCTTATCAACTCTTCACTGCAGACGCAATAAACCATCATGGATAAGGGAACAATGTTAAAGCCAGGATGACGTTTTTCATCCTGGCTTTATAGTGGTGCCTGACACCGTTTTAATCCTTGTTTATTCAGTGGCTCTTGGACTGCTTTCAAAGCCGCCCTTTTTATGGGAACCATCACAGAACGGCTTTTTGTTAGAAAGTCCGCAACGGCATAGATACACTTTTGCCTTCTTCGGATACTCCTTTCCATCTGCATCGAAGATCTGAAAATCACCACTTATCTGCAATGGACCATTATCGTTAATTTTAATATGATTATCCATATTTATCATATCTCCTTTAATTTTTTATTAATGAAAAAAATTCAGAACGTAAACTAGGATTTGTTTCAAATGCCCCATGAATGCTGGTGGTAGTGGTAAATGTGGTTGATTTTTTCGTTCCTCTGCTGCACATACACATATGCTTTGCTTCAACTACTACCATGGTTCCTTCCGGTTTCAAAACCTCTTCCATAGCCACTGCAATCTGCGATGTAAGTCTCTCTTGCACCTGAAATCTTTTCGCAAACCCGTCAACCATTCGACCAATTTTCGATAAGCCTGTGATTTTATCATTAGGGATGTAACCTACGTGAGCAACGCCAAAAAACGGAGCGAAATGATGTTCACACATTGAAAAGAACTCAATCTCCTTAACTAAAATCAGACCCTTATGCTGAATATCAAACGTCTTTTCGAGGTGAAGTTTGGGGTCCTCATGATAGCCTTCGGTATATTCGAGGAATGCTTTAAGTACCCTAAACGGAGTGTCTTGCAGTCCATCTCGATCAGGGTCATCTCCACAAAGCTTAATTAATTGTCTAATCGCCGTGGAGAAAAAATTAACATCCATTAAATTCCGATGGTTCTCCTCTGCATGGGGTTTAAACAAGCTTGGAAACTTCTTAGATAATAAAAGATATTGATCACTTGTCATTGCACATCATTCCTTTGGCATGATATTGGAGGGTTGATCCTCGATGATTAAACAAGGCGTGTTATCATCTACTTGCTCATTTTGTTGAATTCGAAATGCACAGCACCCATCACGATTCTGAAAGCGTTGTTCTCTTTGCACCTTACAACCAAGCAATTGAGTCAGAACGGAAACAGTCACACTGCACAAGATAGGACGCTTAAGTGCAACATTATGAAAAGGACAATTCCGCTCAATTAGGTAATTATCATTACCTTTTTTGACTACTTCCATATATGAGTCATCTTTTGCATAAAAATCCTTAAGCACCGTTAATCTTTCAGCGATGCCAAGACCTTGCAATTTCGGCTTCCATTCACGAACTCTATCTTCAATCATCGCGGTAAGCACATCTTTAAGTGCATTTTCACCGAGATGACTGACCAAGGTGTCAAGAACTTCAATCGTTAAGTGATCATAGTTTTTTTCAAAGAGATGTTCCCCAGCGGTGGTTAATTGATATCGAATATGAGGCCTGCCAATTCCAGAGTGCTTTTCTGAAATCCTGACAATCCAGCCGTCCTTTTCTAATAGGAGGAGATGCTGCCGGACTGCCTCGCCGGATAAATCCAACAATGAGGCAAGTTCGCTCATTGATAAAGCACCACTAGTTTTAATAACACGAACAATCCTTCTTTTTGGTTCCGATAAATTTTCAGCTTGAAAACTCAATCTCTCCCCCTCCTGCTTTTTCTAAGATGTATATTCACCTCCCCTTCGAATAGTTCAAGATATTTCTTGAAAAAGTTGAAAAATTTTTTTCAACAAAAAAATCCCTATAAAAGGGATTTTTTAAAAAACAATCGTTTTATTTTGGTGAACAATAATCCTGTCCTCAATATGCCATTTAACGGCTCGAGCTAGAACGCTTCTTTCAATTCGACGACCGATTTTTTTTAGACTATCCACATCATCATGGTGGTCGACACGGCTGATATCCTGTTCGATGATCGGTCCCTCATCAAGATCATTGGTTACATAATGAGAAGTGGCACCGATTAATTTAACCCCGCGGTCAAAAGCGCGTTCATAGGGCCTTGCACCAACAAAGGCCGGTAAAAAGGAATGGTGGATATTAATAATCTTATTTGGATTTTCTACGACGAATTTTGGTGACAGGATTTGCATATAACGGGCCAAAACGACAAAATCAATCTCATACTCTTTTAATAGCTTAAGTTGGGCAGCTTCGGCTTGTCCACGAATATCTTTATTGGCTGGAACGTAATAAAACGGTATATTCAGCCCCTCAACAACCTCTCTTGCGGTTTCATGGTTACTAATCACAAGAGCAATATCCGCCATTAGATCACCACTTTGCCATTCCCATAAAAGTTCGAGCAAACAATGGAGCTCTTTTGAAACAAAGATTGCCGCTTTTTTCACATGATAAACATGCGTAAAATTCCACTCCATCGAAAACTGTTCAACGATTTCCGCAAACTCATTCTCCATTTCTTTTGCTTTATCCTTTAAGTTGGGGCATTCAAATTCAATTCGGATAAAAAAGGTCCCGCCTTCGGGATTGGTGGAATATTGACTCGATTCGATAATATTTGCATTATAAGAAAACAAAAATTTGGAAATCGCCGCAACAATTCCTGGTTGATCGGGGCAACTAACTAGCAAGCATCCCCTGTTTTTATTCTTTTCTTGAAATAATTCAATTTGATCTTTTATAAATGCATTCATGTTTACAAAACCTCTCTGTCTATGTTGAACACATTATACATTAGATGGACTTAATAGTTAATTGTTTTTTTCGATAATTGCTAACTATGTAAAAATTCAGCATGAGTTTACACTATTGACGACCGCTCCTTTTCTTTTTTCACGAGTTCGGTCGCCAATAACCTCTATTGGCTACCGGTCTTTTACTTTTTTCACAATTTCGGTCGTCAATAACCCCTGTTTGGGACACTGATGGTTAGTTAAAGATAGCTGTAACGTAATCTTAACTCTCCTAATCAAAATAATAAACCTCTGTTTCTACATAAAATATACACAATTTTTTTGTTGCAAAATGCAATTTAATTATGTAAATTTATCAAGTATGTTTAATAGGAGGTATCATCATGAATCAGTCGCAAACTACACAACAAGTTCAAATTTTAACAGCTGACCCTTCCGCTCTAGGCCTATTTGGTTTAGCAATGGTAACACTTGTGGCATCCTCAGCAAAGCTAGGTTGGACAGACGGAGTTTCTCTTGTATTACCTTGGGCTATTTTTCTAGGAGGTATTGCTCAGCTAATTGCTAGTCTACAAGATTCTAAGCATAACAACACGTTTGGTGCAACAGCCTTTGGAGCATTTGGTCTATTCTGGCTAGGAGTTGGAACCTCGTGGTTAATACAACTTGGTTTATTTGGTAAGGCTGCTGCAGCTGCTGCAGATCCAAAACAATTAGGGGTTGCCTTTGTAGGCTACTTAATCTTCAGCATATTTATGACTGTTGGTGCAATGGAGACACACAAAGTTTTATTTATTATTTTCGTATTAATTGATTTCTTATTTATTGGCTTATCGTTTTCAACATTAGGGATTTTACCAGAGTCAATGCATAAATTAGCCGCTGTTTCGGAGTTATTAATCTCTATTTGTAGCTTCTACGGCTCTGCAGCAAGCGTCCTAAACACGCACTTTGGGAAAGTTACTCTCCCAGTTGGCAAGCCTTTTGGCATTTTTAAATAATATATTCAAGCTAATCGGGGTTAGTCCCCCGCCTAGAAGAGAATGATATGGATCTGATTATGAAGAACCTCCTCAAATTAAAAATTTGAGGAGGTTTTTCTGGTTGTATAGGAAATTATAAAATATTTAATTGTGGAAAAATTGATTTAGTCTCTTTGAATCCAGCTCCAGCGCCCAACGGCTAGTGCCCTTCGCTCTCCGCCCTACGATAAGTCAAGCACGAATGCGCTAACGCTCTTCGTGTTTCCTTTATCTCAGTTGGAGCGCTCCAGGCCATACGCCGCTGAACGGGCGCTTGCGCCTTTTGTTCATTCTGTTATCGCTGAATACGAAGTTCGATCCGACGAATTTTCCCTGAATCTGTTTTAGGAAGTGCGTCGATATATTCGATCACCCGCGGATATTTATAAGGCGCCGTTAAATTTTTAACAAATCCCTGTAATTCCTTGGTTAACTCCACTGTACCGAGAGTTCCTTCCTTCAACACAACAAATGCTTTGACAACATTTCCTCTGATTGGATCCGGTAATGCAACGACGGCACACTCTTTAACCGCTTTATGTTTCATTAAGGCATCTTCCACTTCAAACGGTCCAATTGTATACCCAGAGCTGATGATCACATCGTCTTTCCGACCCTGGAACCAATAATAATTATCCTCGTCCTTCATCGCACGGTCACCCGATAAAAAATATTGACCTTGATAGGAAGAAGCTGTGGTCACGGGATTTTTATAATACTGTTTAAATAAGGCAGGAAAATCACTTCTAATCGCAATCGTCCCGACTTCATTTATGGGAGCAGGTTGACCATTTTCATCAACCACTTCAATAAATTCTTGTAAAAGCGGCTGCCCCATTGATCCCAATTTGTTCTCATTGGTATTTAAGTTAGCAATCAATAAAGTGCTTTCTGTTTGACCATATCCATCGCGAATCAAGATATTAAATTGATTTTTAAACACATCAATGACTTCACGGTTTAGTGCCTCACCTGCCGAAACAGCAGTGTGTAATTGCGAGAGATCGAAGCTTGATAAATCATCTAATTTTGCCATCATTCGGTATTCTGTCGGTGTACAGCATAATACATTTACCTTGTTCTCTTGAAGAAGCCGTAAATATTTGTGGGGATTGAACCTACCATGATAGATATATCCTGTTGCTCCTGAACCTAGAATCGATAAGAATGGACTCCAAACCCACTTTTGCCAACCTGGGGAAGCGGTGGCCCAAACTAGGTCCTCTTCACTAATATTCAGCCATTTTGAAGCAGCAATTCTTAAATGTGCATAGCCCCAGCCGTGACTATGGACAACCCCTTTTGGCTGACCGGTTGTCCCTGAAGTATAGGCTAAAAAGGCATAATCTTCACTCAGCGTATCCACATCGCTAAAGGTGTCTGATTCATCTTCCACTAGCGCTTCCAATGAAATCCAGTTGGGTACCTCCTGACCAAAGGCAATCTTAAACTGTAAAAATGGTGTTTCCTCACTTATATTTTCGAATTCATTAATTAATTCGGAATAGGAAATAACTGCTTTCGCCTCTGAATGATTTAAGCGATACACTAAATCCTTTGCCCGTAAAAGCTCTGAAGTTGGACTAATAACTAATCCTGCTTTTAAACAGGCTAAATAGATAACATAAGACTCAATGAGTCGAGTGGTCATGACGACAACCCGGTCACCTTTCTCTAATCCTAACTTGGTTAACCCATTGGCAAGTTTATTCGACTTCGTGATTAACTGAGCATAAGAGATCGTTCTCGTTTCCCCGAGTTCATTTTCCAATCGCAAAGCGATTTTATTGGAGTTATGCTTAGATATTTCACTTGCTAAATTAAAGTGCTCTGGTGCGATCAATGATTTCAAATCCACAATTGTCAATCTCCATTCTTAGTAATTATATGTTGAGTTTCCCGTTTAGCAGAGTTTGTTAGTTAGTACCTGATTATAACATAAGATACTAAATAACCTTAACTCTTACAATAATAGCACTTTAAAAAATTATGTAAATTATTTAGTCTTTAAAAAACATTTAATAGCAAGCCTTATTATCTGGTACTACTCCTACAGAAAACTAAAGCCAACTATTAAAAATAGTTGGCCTCGCTTGGGTTTATTCAAATAAAGGACTTACCGCTTTTTCATTATGAATCCGGTCGATTGCCTCAACAAGTAATGGGGCAACTGAGATCGTCTTTATTTTACTGATTTCTTTCTCGCTTGGTAATTCAATCGTATTGGTTACCACTAATTCTTTAATCGGAGAGGCTTCAATTTTCTCAATCGCTTTGTCCGTAAAGACAGGATGTGTACAACCGGCATAGATGGCTTTTGCCCCATTTTCTGCTAGTGTCTTAGCTGCTAATACAATGGTATCACCTGTATCAATTAAATCATCAATAATAATCGCATTTTTTCCTTCAACATTTCCAACTACACTCGTAGTTTCAAAAGCATTTTCTTCAAATCTTCTTTTATCGATTAGAGCAATTGGAGCATGTAAGAGGTTGGCCACTTTTCTAGCTCGGCCGATGCTGCCATTATGCGGCGCAACAATAACAATATCTTCTAATTCCTTTTCCTGGAAATACTGCCCAAGGATTGGTACACCATATAAATGTTCAACAGGTATATCAAAAAATCCTTGAATCTGTGAAGTATGGAGGTCCATTGTAAGGATACGGTCTGCTCCTGTTTTTTCTAAAAGGTTTGCGACCAGTTTTGCTGTAATTGGTTCCCGCGAACGTGCCTTTCGATCTTGGCGCCCATACCCATAATATGGAATAACAATATTGATTATTCCTGCAGAAGCTCTTTTTAAAGCATCAATCATGATGAGGAGTTCCAAAATATTATCATTGACAGGGTACGATGTGGATTGAACAACATAGACCTCACTGCCACGAACACTTTCTTCAATATGAATTTGAATTTCTCCATCACTGAAATGAGATACAGAACTTTTTCCTAGCTTACAGCCCAAGAGTTCAGCCATCTCGGCTGCTAGCCTTTGATTTGAATTTAATGAAAAAAGTTTAAACCTTTTGTTTTGATGGTATGTCACTTTAATCCTCCACACTATTTCGATTTCTATTTAATTTTTCCTCACTTATTTTACTATATTCTTCAGTACATTGGTAGGAATACGAAGATTGAATATTTGTTACATTGTGGAAAGTACTTCGATGTAAGCTTTATAGAAAATATCCAACTTAATATGCATAGGACAAATGCCTGTTTTGAGCCCTATTTTTGTGTTTTCTTAAACGAGTTCATTTGGTACCGCATACATTATTATTGAACAACCTTAGAAAGAAAGGGGGTGAGTTTCCGTGAGTCATAACCATTCTTCCTGCGGTATTTTTGGGATTTTTCTTGGATTTTTAACAGGTGCAATTTGGTTATTGTTTGTAGTACTGGGCTGGGTGACAATCTTGCTTGGTGTAATTGGCCTAAGTGGTTTACTTGTTACTGTTCTAAACTTCCTTATTGCTTTAATTGGCTTCCTTGCATTCCTTATCTTCGGATTATGTGTATTCAAGAAAGCATGGCATCACTGTAAATGATAGCGGTGAGGATTAATCCAGTGGAATTATTTATCTTCTGCAAGAAAACAAAACACGAAGACAGCCTCTAATTAGAAGCTGTCTTTTTTGATAATTTTATCCGTGGATAGCCATTTCATTAACGGCAAGTGCTGCTTCACCTATTGCTTCAGCCAGTGACGGGTGGGGATGGATTGTATGAGCAATATCCATCGCGGTTGCATTTAATACACGGGCAAGACCTACTTCTGTAATCATATCTGTTACATGTGGACCAACCATATGGGCTCCTAACAGCTTATTCGTTCCTTCTTCAACAACAAGTTTTACAAAACCATCTGATTCACCAAAAACCAAAGCCTTTCCAATCGCCCGGAATGAAAATTTACCAGTCTTCACTTGATATCCTTCCGACTTTGCTTCCTCTTCTGTAAGCCCAACACTTGCTACTTCCGGGCTGCTGTATACACATTTGGAAACCAAAGTTGAATCAAGTGGAGCAGGGTTTTCTCCTGCCATATGTTCAATTGCGATGATGCCTTCATGTGAGGCAACATGGGCAAGCTGCAGACCGCCGATCACATCACCTATAGCATAAATATTTGCTTCATTTGTTTGATAAGACTGATTTGTTTTAATAAATCCACGATCCAGCTCAATCGCCAGCTTTTCAATGCCCAGGCCTTCAGTATTTGGTAACCGCCCTACAGATACTAATAGTTTATCAGCAGAAAATGGCGTTTCTTTTCCTTTATGTTCCGCCTTAATCGTTACACCCTCACCTTTTTCAAGTGTTTCAGGCAGCACCTTAGCACTAGTAACGATTTTTACACCTTTTTTCTTCATTAACCGTTGGATTTCCTTAGAGACATCTTGATCTTCGGTTGGTAAAATACGATCAGCATATTCAAGTACGGTTACTTGTATTCCGAAGTCCACGAGCATCGATGCCCATTCCATTCCGATAACTCCGCCGCCAACAATGATAATCGAATCAGGAAGCTTTTCCATTTTAAGCGCTTCGTCCGATGTCATTACATACTTTTCATCTACTTCTAAGCCAGGCAGTGTTCTTGGGCGAGAGCCGGTAGCAATGACAATATTCCGTGGGCTTAAAATGATTTCCTCTTCACTAGTGTTCAATTCCACTAATACATCTTTTGACTGCAAGATACTGCCTTTCCCATCATAAACATCGATCTTTCCTTTTTTCATTAAATGTTGGACACCTTTAAAGAGACGATCGGTAATTTCTTCTTTCCGCGCTTGTACTTTTGAGAAATCAAGTCCAACTTCTGGGGCAACAACACCATACTTATCAGCATGTTTTGTTTGTGCGTATACTTCTGCGCTTCTAAGTAGGGCTTTACTCGGGATACAACCGGCATGAAGGCAGGTTCCACCGATTTTTCCTTTTTCGATAACCGCCGCTTTTAAGCCTAATTGGGAAGCGCGAATGGCAGCAACATACCCGCCTGTTCCACCGCCGATAATAACCACATCATATTCTTTTGTCATCGTCGTGTCTCCTTTGAGAAACTATAAAATGTATGGGAAATTTGAAGTTTCGATATTCTCTTAATCTATTTCAATTGCACAGGCACTAGAGGCAAAGCTTTCTCCCACTAGAAAACCGTGTTCGTCACTATATTCGATATGTGTTTCTTCATTTAAATAGCGTTTTGTAAAACGATCCAATCGAATCTCAATCCCATCCGTTTCAAAGATTAAATCGTTTCGACGCGGTTCATCGAAAACAATCGAAAACTTAACAGTCATCCCGCATCCGCCGGTGACATCGGCGTCAATCCGAGGAGTTTGCGCTCTATTGACTATCATTTCCTTCAGCTTATACCTAGCTTCTTCTGTCATTTTTATCAACATTGGACCGCCCTCCCCAAATATCGCCATTTATATTTGATTATGCATTTGCTTTTGCTGCATGGACCTGTTCATCCGCATGATAAGAAGAGCGAACAAGAGGACCCGATTCACAGTGACTAAAGCCTTTTGACATGGCAATCAGCTTAAGTTCTTCAAATTCTTGTAAACTCCAATACTTTTGGACTTTTATATGATGTTTGGTTGGCTGCAAATATTGACCGATTGTTAATATATTTACATTGTTTGCACGAAGATCGTCCATCGTTTCAATAATTTCTTCTTTTGTTTCACCTAGACCAACCATAATGCTGGATTTTGTAGGAATAGCAGCATTCAATTCTTTTGCTCGTCTCAAAAACTCAAGAGACCTTTCATACGTTGCACGGGCGCGGATTCTTGGTGTTAACCGTTTCACTGTCTCAATATTATGATTTAATATATCAGGCTTCGCATCTAGTAATGCTTTTAGGTTTTCATATTCTCCGTTCATATCGGAGGGAAGGACTTCAATGCTGCATAATGGATTGCGGCGTCTTACTGCCCGTATGGTTTCTGCAAACACTCCGGCTCCACCATCTTTTAAATCATCACGAGCAACCGCGGTAATTACGACATGCTTTAGGCCCATTTGCTCCACGGATACGGCCACACGTTCTGGCTCTTCCCAATCAAGCTCGGTCGGAAGACCTGTTTGAACTGCGCAAAATCGGCAGGCACGCGTGCACACACTTCCTAAGATCATAAAGGTTGCCGTTTTACGTTCAGCCCAGCATTCATGAATGTTTGGGCATTTCGCTTCCTCACAGACTGTATGTAGTTTTTTTTCACGCATCATTTTTTTTATGTTAGTATATTGTTCGTTCGTATTTAATTTAATTTTTAGCCATTCTGGTTTGCGGACATAATCAGTAGACATCTGTTTCACTCCTATGAACAGTCATGAAGTTTTTAATTTATTTATATTAAACCACCAAGAATGACATCATAAGAAAATTCCTTTTCTCTTAATCTTCATTCCCGGTGGTTCATGGATAAACATTCATTTAAGACATTACAGGTTCTCTTTTTACCGCTTCTTCTTTTGTATAACGCAAAATTGGTTGTCTAGCTGCCTGTACTTCATCCAATCGGCCAATAACCGTCGTATGTGGTGCGTCCAATACAACACCTGGATTTTCTTCGACTTCCTTTGCAATTTGAATCATGACATCTGCAAAAGCATCTAGTGTTTCTTTTGACTCTGTTTCTGTCGGTTCAATCATCAAACATTCCTCTACATTGAGCGGGAAGTAGATGGTAGGTGGATGGTAGCCAAAATCAAGCAGACGTTTGGCCATATCAAGTGTTCTTACACCAAGCTTTTTCTGTCTGGATCCTGATAACACAAATTCATGCTTACAAATTTGTGTATATGGTGCCTCAAAATACGGCTCGAGTTTTTTGCGCAGATAATTCGCATGAAGTACCGCACCTTCTGACACTTGACGTAACCCAACAGGTCCCATTGTGCGAATATAGGTGTACGCACGTAATAGAATACCGAAGTTTCCATAATATCCCTTCACCCGACCGATAGATAGCGGTTGGTTAGAGTCTAGCACATATACGTCATTTACTTTCTCCACTCGCGGTACAGGTAAAAACGGAATCAGTTTCTCTTTCACACCGACTGGACCTGCACCTGGGCCGCCGCCGCCATGAGGTGTAGTAAATGTTTTATGAAGATTTAAGTGCACGATGTCAAAGCCCATTTGCCCTGGAGTTGATTTCCCTAAGATGGCATTAGCATTCGCTCCATCATAGTACAATAAGCCGCCAGCTTCATGAACAACTTCAGCGATTTCTACGATTTCTTTTTCAAACAAGCCGAGAGTATTTGGATTGGTTAACATCAGTGCGGCTGTTTGATCATTTACATGCTTCTTTAGTTCTTCAATGTCGACTAATCCATGCTCATTGGATGGAATGGTTATCGTTTCAAAACCGGCAACTGATGCACTCGCAGGGTTTGTTCCATGTGCAGAGTCTGGTACAAGAACCTTTGTTCTCACTTCTCCTTTTTGCTTATGGTAGGCTTTGACCATCATTAACCCAGTCCATTCACCCTGTGCTCCTGCTGAAGGCTGTAAAGTTACTGCATCCATTCCTGTGATGACAGCTAACTCTTCCTGTAATTCATATAAAACTTCTAGTGCACCTTGGACCGTTTCAGTAGGCTGGTATGGATGAATCCGGCTAAACCCTTCCAAACGCGCCACATCTTCATTTATTTTCGGATTGTACTTCATCGTACAAGAACCAAGTGGATAGAAGCCATTATCGATTCCATGGTTCTTATTCGAAAGAGCAGTATAATGGCGAACAAGCTGTAACTCTGATACTTCCGGGAGTTCTGCCGGCAGGTCCCGAATCAAATGCTTGGGAAGTTTATCATTAATATTAACCTGATCAACATCACTTTCTGGAAGGCTTGAACCAACACGTCCTTGACGACTGATTTCAAAAATTAGATCATTATATTCAACCATTTACAGCTGCCTCCAATACCTCGATAAATTGGTCAATCTCCTCTTTTGTCCGCTGCTCTGTCACTGCGAGTAGCATTTGATTTACTAGGTCGTAATCCGTTCCTAAATCAAAGCCACCGATGATACCAGCCTCAAGAAGTTTTGTATTGACTTCCTTTACCGGACGAGGAAGTTCGACAACAAATTCATTAAAGAACGGGGCTTTATTGATAATAGGAAAGCCTTTTTTATCGAGAGACTTTGCCATGTAATCGGCTTTTTCAATGTTTAGTTGGGCCATTTGACGAATTCCTTGTTTTCCAAGTGCACTCATACAAACCGCAGAAGCAAGCGCATTTAGTGCCTGGTTTGAACAAATATTGGATGATGCTTTATCACGGCGAATATGTTGTTCACGAGCCTGCAGGGTTAATACAAATCCGCGCTGTCCTTTTTCATCTGTTGTTTGCCCAACAATTCGTCCTGGGATTTTTCGCATGAATTTCTTACTTACGGCAAAATAACCGCAGTGTGGTCCGCCAAAGGACATTGGGATTCCTAATGGCTGCATATCTCCGACCACAATGTCTGCACCAAGTTTACCTGGAGCCTGCAAGAGTGCAAGTGACAATGGATTGGCACTTACAATTAACAGCGCTCCTTTTGTATCCGCGATATTCTTGATTTCAGCCAGATCCTCAATGGATCCGAAAAAGTTAGGGTATTGAACAATAACCGCAGCAGTGTTTTTATCTATTTGTCCTTGCAGCTTCACCAAGCTTGTCTCATCATCCGTAAGATTGACGTCTTCAACTATATATCCTTGGCCTTCTGCTACCGTATTTAAGATCGCACGGGATTCAGGATGAACTGCCTTTGACACAAGTACTTTCGAACGTCGTGTTGATGCAACAGCAAGTGACGCCGCTTCTGCTAGAGATGTAAAGCCATCGTACATTGAAGAGTTGGCGACATCCATTCCTGTCAGCTCACAAACCATGGTTTGAAACTCAAAAATCGCCTGTAATTCACCTTGGCTGATTTCCGGTTGGTAGGGTGTATAAGCAGTGTAAAATTCGGACCGTGAAATCATATGATCGACCACACTTGGTATGTAGTGATCATAGGTTCCCGCCCCAAGAAAGGTTGGGTAATGGTTCGCATTTTTATTTTTAGAAGCAAGCTGATTCATTTTTTTCAAAAGAAGTGGTTCAGAAACCGCCTCTGGGATATTTAACTCCCCTTTTAATTGAATCTCAGCCGGAATATCTTCAAATAACTCGTCTATCGAAGAAATATTTAAAAAGGCGAGCATTTCCTCTTGATCTTGTTTCGTATCAGGGAGGTACCGATAAGTAGAAGTCATTTTATTCCTCTCCTTCATTTATATATGCTTGGTACACATCCTCATTTAAAAGTGCATCCAATTCTTCCGGATTGGACATCTCCACTTCGACTAACCAACCTGCTTCAAAAGGATGTTCGTTAATCGTCTCAGGGGCATCTGCTAACTCCTCATTTACAGTAACAACCGTGCCTGATACAGGAGAATAAAGTTCAGAAACTGCTTTTACTGATTCGATGGTTCCCATGGAATCGTTTGCTGTTACTTCCGTGTCCACTTCCGGAGTTTCAACAAAGACGATATCGCCTAATTGCTTTTGCGCAAAATCAGATATTCCAATTCGTACTCGGTTTCCGTCTAATAGTAATACCCACTCATGTTCTTTGCTATATAGTAAATTTGCAGTTGCTTTTGTCATCATTTCTCTTCCTTCCCAATGTAAAGTAATGTTTGATATTCAGGTTTCTATCACTCTATTAATTCTTTTTATAGAAAGGTGCTTTAACTACCACTGCATCAACCGGCTTATTACGGATAACCACTTTTAATGGTGTCCCCACTTCAGCATGCTCTGCTGATAGGAGTGCAAGACCAATGCTTTTCTTTAAAGATGGTGATTGGGTTCCTGATGTAACCACACCAATTGCCTCTCCATCTTCGGAAACGACTGGATAGCCGTGGCGCGGAATCCCTCGGCCAGTTACCTCAATTCCTACTAATTTTCGTTTTAACCCCGCTTCTTTTTGGGCTGAAAGTGCGGATTTACCGATAAAATCACTCTCTTTTTTAATTTTTACGGCAAAGCCGATTCCAGCTTCAAGGGGACTAATATCACTTAATAGTTCTTGACCATAGAGTGCAAGACGTGCTTCTAAGCGAAGCGTGTCACGTGCACCCAGACCACATGGTTTTAAGCCCTCATCAATTCCTGCATCTAAAAGCTTTACCCAAAGTGCTTCGACTTGTGAAGCATCTAAATAAAGCTCAAGGCCATCTTCTCCGGTATACCCTGTCCGAGATACGAGCACATCTGTGATTCCGTTCAGGTTGACCTGTTGTGCAAATTTAAAGGAGCCAATTTTTGAAAGATCTGTATCCGTTAACTTTTGTAAAATACCTTCAGCCTTTGGACCTTGAATGGCAAGCTGAGCAACTGTGTTCGAAATATTTTGGAGTGTCACATCTCCTTTTACATGCTGCTTCATCCAGTCAAAATCTTTCTCTATGTTTGCAGCATTAATGACAAGTAAATATTTTTCATCCGCTAATTTGTATACTAATAAATCATCGACTGTTCCGCCGTCCGGATAGCACATCGCTGTATACTGTGCTTGATCGATACTAAGCTTGGTTACATCGTTCGTGACAAGGTAGTTAATGTAGCTCTCTGCATCTTTGCCTTCAACAAGCACTTCACCCATATGTGAGACATCAAAAAGACCTGCTTTCGTTCGAACTGCCTCATGCTCATCTAAAATGCCTGAAAACTGTACTGGCAATGCCCAGCCTCCAAAATCAATGACCTTTGCACCAAACTTTCCATAAGTTTCAAAAAGCGGTGTTTGCTTTAATGCTGTTGCTGTCCCCATCCTCATACCCCTTTCTTATACTGTGATTGCCTGCTGAAATAACGGATAAACTTCACAAATTGCTTTAGTTGTTTCTTTTGCTTTCTCAAGAACGTCTTTATCCCCATTGCTCTTTAAAACAGCTGCAATTACTTTCCCGATTTTCACCATTTCATCCTGTTTCATACCCCGTGTTGTTAAAGCCGCTGTTCCCATCCGAATACCACTCGTTACGAACGGCTTTTCCGGATCAAAGGGAATCGTATTTTTATTAACAGTAATGCCCGCTTCTTCTAATAATTTTTCTGCCACTTTCCCAGTTAAATTCCACGGACGCAAATCTAAAAGGACGATATGATTATCCGTTCCACCAGAAACAAGAGCTGCACCTTCATTTTTTAATGTCTCGCCTAGTGTGGCGGCATTTAGAATGATTTGTTTTGCATATTCTTTAAAGCTTGGCTGCAATGCTTCATTGAAGGCAACTGCCTTCGCTGCAATAATATGCATTTGCGGGCCACCTTGAATTCCTGGGAATACGGATTTATTAATAGCTTTGATCATCTCTTCATCATTTGTTAAAATAATGCCCCCGCGAGGACCTCTCAAGGTTTTATGGGTTGTACTCGTTACAACATCTGCATATGGAACTGGTGAAGGATGAAGTCCTGTGGCAACTAGTCCCGCAATATGCGCCATATCTACCATGAATTTTGCGCCAACTTGATCAGCAATTTGTCTAAAGCGAGCAAAATCAATCGTTCTAGTGTAAGCACTTGTACCTGCAATGATCAATTTCGGCTTTTCCCTTTTTGCAATTTCTTCTAGTTCATCATAATCAATCAATTGAGTATCTTTTCTCACACCATAGGAGACAACCTCAAACCATTTTCCTGAAACACTGACAGGACTTCCGTGCGTTAAATGCCCGCCATGTGAAAGGTTCATCCCCATCACTTTATCACCGGGTTGAAGCAGTGCGAAAAATACAGCAAAATTAGCTTGTGCACCTGAATGAGGCTGTACATTGGCATATTTAGCGCCAAACAACTGCGTTAGGCGGTCAATCGCTGCTCGTTCTGCCACATCGACAAATTCACAGCCTCCATAGTAACGCTTCCCCGGATAGCCTTCTGCATATTTGTTCGTCATCACACTTCCCATAGCTTCTAAAACATCCTCGCTTACGAAATTTTCAGATGCGATCAATTCCAATGTTTGACACTGTCTATCCTGCTCATTTCTAATAGCTTCAAAAATTGTTGAATCATTCTGTTGTAAACTCATCATGTTCCTCCTTGGTTGGTTGTTTTGGCTATTACTAAGGGTGTTAAACATTGAAGATTTTATCTGCTAATTCCCAAGATAAAACCTGAAACACAGCACTACCCTTTTTTTGCACGCAAAAAAGGACATAGAAGGGTAGCTTAAAGCTTTCATCTACCCTTCTCTGTCCTTTTACCTGAGAGTTTAAGTTCCGTATAGGAACCTTCCCCTTTGGTGGCGTAAACTTTATACGCGCTCTCCAGAGTTGCGTCCAATCGTGGTACCATCTACCTGAGAGATTTGTTCCAAGGGTCTTTTTGGAACTTGCTCCTTCGGTGGCGTGAAATCTTGCACTCTCCCACAACCATCATCCGCTCATATTTTTTTATTATTTTCAGATTAATAGTTAGAGACATCTAAGTCAAGCTTTTTTTGAAAACGGATACATCTTTTGTATAAACCTATCGATCAGCCTCTTAATCTCCCACTACTTTTCGATCATCTGCTTGATCAGCAAAATCAGCCTTCTTGCCCATCATCTTATAGATCGCAATCAGCATGATAAACCAAACAGGTGTGACGAATAAGGCAACACGAGTGTCTTCCGCAAGTGCAAGCACGACAAGTACGAACGCCAAGAAGACAAGGATTAGGTAATTGGAAAATGGGTAAAGCGGTAATTTAAACTTGTTCACTTTTGCTAGATCTGGTCTGGTTTTCCGGTACTTCAAATGGCTGATAACCGTAATTCCCCAGATAAAGATGAAACATACAGTAGAAATACTTGTAATCAGTGTAAATACTCCTTCTGGCATAACATAGTTCAATATTACGGCAACCAAGATAACAACAGTAGAAAAGAACAATGCATTGGAAGGTACTTGACGAGAAGTCAGTTTTGCAAATGGTACAGGTGCATTTTTATCTTTGGCAAGTGAGTATACCATCCGACTAGTACTGAAAACGGCACTGTTACATGCTGAAGCTGCAGACGTTAGCACGACAAAATTAACGATACCAGCAGCTGCCGCGATACCAACAGCTACGAATACTTGAACGAATGGGCTTTTCGCTGGATTGATCGCGTTCCATGGATAAATACTCATGATGACAATAAGGGCGCCAATGTAGAAAATTAACACTCGAATTGGAATATTATTGATAGCTTTTGGGATAACTGTTTCTGGGTCTTCTGTTTCCCCTGCAGTAAGTCCGACAAGTTCAATACCAACAAACGCAAACACGACCATTTGGAATGAGAGGATAAAACCATTTACGCCATTAGGGAACATGCCTCCATGGCTCCATATATTCGTAAAACTAGATGTGCCTGAATTTGTAGAAAAACCTTTAATAATCATGAAAGTCCCGACAATAATTAGTCCAACAATCGCAATTACTTTAATTAATGCAAACCAGAATTCCATTTCGCCAAAAAGCTTGACTGTAGCAAGGTTCATGACGAGTAAAACGACTAATGCAATTAGTCCCGGCATCCACTGCGGTACACTCGGAAACCAAAACTGGGTATAGAGACCAACTGCTGTTAGATCGGCCATAGCGATTGAAATCCAGCAAAACCAGTAGGTCCAGCCTGTGATAAATGCTGCCATATTTCCCATATAGTCTCTAACAAAGTCAACAAAAGAATGATATTTCAAATTCGATAAAAGCAGTTCTCCAAGCGCGCGCATGATTAAAAAGCAAATGACCCCTGTAATCAGATAAGCAAATAATATCGATGGTCCGGCGAGATGGATTGATTTACCTGCCCCAAGAAATAGTCCCGTTCCGATTGCCCCGCCAATCGCGATTAATTGTACATGCCTGTTTTTTAGACCCCTCGACAATGTTTGTTCCTGCATATGAATTCCCTCTCCCCTACTTCCCCGAGAATGCTTGCAATTGCTTGATGGTCTTAATCAATAAGTCGTATGTAAATTCTGTATTTGCAAATTGATTCGCGTGAAAGTTTTTTTTATTCGTCAATTCGGCAGAAAAAGCGCTTACATTTTTTTGAAGTATAAAATCAAGAGGACAATCATGATGTGCATCCGATGATTATTTCTGTTCTAACTCCTCCTTTATCATTTATTACTATTTTTCTCCACACAAAAAGGACAAAGAAAAATAGGTTAATTCCTATTCCTCCTCTGTCCTTTTACCTGAGAGTATAACTCCTTTGGTGGCACATGGCTCTCTCCAGAGACGCGTCCTATTGTAGTCCTTTTACCTGAGAGATTGAGCCCAATTTTTTGGGGTTTGCTCCTTCGGTGCTAAACAATTCGTTTAGTCTCTCCCACAATACTCATCCGCAATTATGAATCTAATTAAATCCTAGTCTATTGGAAGAGTCTTGTCAAACAAATTTTCTGAATTAAGATATTATTTTGATATATAAAAAAACAAAATCCATCTAAAGCTGACACCTTTCCGTCACAATTTAATGCTTCGTGTGCTTTCAAAAATTATTTATAGGTTAATCCAAAGTCAAATCCATAAGAATCCCCATTTTTATTTTTATAAACATAAGAAGGATCCTCCACATAGCCAGGAATATCCCCCACCTCGTTGTCTACTGCCTCTTTGTTCGCAGGAATGGTGAAAGGAAGTTTCCCTGTCGGTTTGAATTTGCCACGAATAACGTCTACAATCGCCTCAGCCTTTACGCCAAACGTGCTAATTACCGCTGCAGCATTGGGCTCAATTTGATCAATTAACCATGGGTTCGTGAAGTTTATCGCAGTAATCGTCGGAACTTTTTTCTGAATCTCAATAATTTTATCGACATTATTGATTCCTGTTTCAGGGCCAACTGTGATCCGTGGATTATTATCCCAATTGGATTGAACTGGTCTGACCCAAACAAACGCATGTGTAGCTTCTGCAAGATTATCCGTTACTATGATAGATGGATCATATTTTTGGATGGTTTCTTTTAATTTCTGGGTGGCCGCTGCATCGTTTCCACCTGGGAACATCTCAATGTATAGTTTTACATCCTTTATTTCACTATCACCCAATGGTAATACTTTTTTACCATTAACTGTGTCATTCCGTAATAGAACCAATGACTTCCGGTGTGCTTCATCCGCTTTTTTCTGTGATTCTGGATTATTGACTACATTAAGCGCATTTTGACGATCGACATAAGGGTTTTCGAAAAGGCCTAATTTCATCATCTCGTTTAGTAGGAAAGTGACCGATTCATCTACTTTTTCTTCTGCAAGCAATCCGTTCTTAACGGCATTAATAATCGGCGTCGGATCGGATGCACCAGAAATGATATTTGTCCCGGCATCGATTGCTTTCGCAAATTTTTGTTCCGGTGTTAACCCTTCTGCACCCCAAGCATTATTACCAACCGCCCCAGTATCTGAGTTTACATAGCCCTTGAAACCAAGCTGTCCACGCAATAGATCCGTGATAATTGCTTTATTTAAAGCAAAACCAACTTCTTCAAATTGCTGGGTTTCGTTAAACCATGGCAAACCTTGGTCAGCACTCGTATTACTTGGAAATGCATAGTATGGCATCACAGACGATACACCTGCAGCAATAGCTGCTTTAAAGGTTGGGATATGATATTTAAGCAAGCTCCCTTCAGTTGGATATGGATTGAATTTCCCCTCCACAAAATGGGGATCCAAACCATTATCACGTGCACCGCCGCCAGGGAAATGCTTCACGGTAATGGACACACTGTCTTTACCAAGTTCTTCCCCTTGAAAACCTTTGATGACATTATAAATCATGTCAGAAGCAAGTTCTGGCTGTTCCCCAAAGGTATCTTCAATTCTTGCCCAGAGCGGGTCAGTAGCGATATCAGCCGTATACCCGTAAACTTTACGAATACCTGAGGCACGCCATTCCTTTGCGGCAGTTTCAGCAAAGTCCTTTACAAGTCTAGTATCACGCGTTGCTGCTAGACCTAAAGGACCCGGCCAAAACGAATGCAGACCTGCCCCTTCACTATTATTCGTATAATCAGTTGACGCATGATTACGCGGGTTGGATGTAATTACAATAGGGATTCCTAATCTAGATCCCTCAGCCACTTCCTGCAATTGATTATTATAGTCTGCTATCACATCTGTTGTTGGAATTTTACGGAAAATATAGTAGCGAGTATTTTGGTTTATTAATTTATTCGGTAAAACTAGCTTGTTATCTTTAAATTGTGGAAATTCAGTGATAAGCATCATTCCGGCTTTTTCCTCAAGCGTCATCTTTTTAATAAGATCCTTAACGCGTACGTCAATTGGGACCTGCCAGTTTTCATAAGGATCAAGTCTTCCGTTATTATTTAGATCTTTAAATTTCTTCTCCCCCTGTGTAAGGATCTGTTTGGACCTCGCTTCAACCGAAGGTGCATTTTGCTTATTGCCATTCGATTTTCCCGGTTCCGCGCTTGCGTATGGAATAGCCAGTGATGATAACATCAATGCAGCGATCGTTATTGTGGATGCTTTTTTTGAAAATAGTTTCATATCTTTTTTCTCCCCCGTTTTCCTTTTAAATTACTTACAAAATGAGTAAAACTAGTAATTCATAACTGAATCACGACATTCAAACCCCTCCTTCAGAAGAAACCGCTTTTAATCAAGATAATTGTATAATTTAGTAAGGAAACTTTAATAGGGAGTATTTTTAGAGTAATTTGTGTTTTTTTAAGATTCTAAATATTCAGCTATATATACCTGGTGCTAAAATCCTTTCTATCTCTAATGAACCTAAAATTTAATAAAAGTCAGGCGAAAAAAAGAAGCCCTTCAAATGGATGATTTTCGAAACTCGGATGGTGAAAGGCCAGTAATCCTCTTAAAATTATTACTAAAATAGGCTAAATCCGAGTATCCTACTCTCTCAGCAATCTCGGACATTCGTAGGCTTGTATTTATTAACAATCGCTTGCTTTCCTGAATACGCAGCTCCGTAATATAATCAACAAACTTTTTATTCAACTGTTGTTTAAACAATTGACTGAGATAACTAGGATTCATATGGACACAATCAGCTGCATCTTTTAGTGTAATTTGATCTAGTGGTGTTTTTTCTAAATACTGCAGAACCTTCTCAATCGTTGAGAAAGGAAGAGTTTCATCCTCATTTTTTTCAGTATTCCTGTTTATTTCTTCTTTTGATTTCATGTTTAACCATTTTTCAAGACACTCTTTTAACTCGGTTTCCTCTACTGGTTTTAACAGGTAATCGGTTACTCCAGTTCGTATCGCTTGCTGAACAAATTGAAATTCATCATGAACACTAATCACGATGATATCCTGTTTCTTCTTCAACTGGCTTAATTCCTTTACTAAAGATAAACCGTCCATAATCGGCATTCGAATATCGGTTAATACTAAATCAACCTCATTTTGCTTAATCCAGTCGAGTGCTTCTAAACCATTTTCACATTCGTGGATAACCTGTAAAGGAAGCTGTAACTTGTTTATCGTCCACTTAAGAGCTGTCCGAACCCATCTCTCATCATCAACCAACAAGATATTCTTCTTCATGCTGTCTCCCCTTCCACGTGATAATCTAGAATTGGTAACCGAATCAAGATCTCCGTTCCAGAACCCTGTTCACTTTGTATGGTGATTCCATATTCAGCACCAAACAAATAGTGAATTCTTTGATGAACATTGACTATTCCGATATTTTCCCCATCACTAGCTGCCTTTTTTAAGTTTATTCTTTTCTTGATCTCTTCTAAAATATCATCATCTATTCCTTTACCGGAATCGAAAATCCGAATGACAAAGGAAGACTCAGATTGACGGTAAGCAGAGATCATAATTTTTAGTTTTCTCGTATCAGGACCATAACCGTGAACAAAACAATTCTCTACTAATGGCTGCAACGAAAACTTAACCACCTTCAGTGCCATGACCCATTGCGGAATATCAAACTTGTACTCAAAACGGTCCTCAAAGCGAAATTTTTGAATCTGCAAATACATTTCACAAAAATTTATTTCTTCTCTAAAACTCACAGTCGATGAATGGTTATTAAGATTATATCGGAGTAGTTTTCCAAGCGCGTATGACATGGATGCAATATTTTCCTGATTTTGTTCCAATGCCATTCCCCTAATCGTTTCAAGAGAATTATATAAAAAGTGGGGATTCATTTGTGATTGGAGCATTTTTAATTCTATTTCTTTTTGTTTAAGTGACATTTCTGCTTCCCTTAACTTGGAGATGTATACCTCCTCAAGGAGATGGGATAGTTTCTCAACCGTATTATTAAAACCAGCAGACAATTGTCCAATTTCATCATTGGAATCCACTCGAACTCTGCCATCTAGTTTTCCAATTTCAACTTCCTTCATAAAATGCTGGAGACGGCGGACGGGCCGAATGATACTTGTGGCGAATCCGTAACCAATCAAATAAGCGATGATCAAAGACACAAAAATAGTGAAAGATATTGCTTTTTCAATTTGAATGATACCCCCCGTTAAATCACGGTATGGGACTGCCGATAGAAACCTCCAGCCGAGGTTTTGAGAGAAGGTATAGGTAACAAAATCTTTTCGTTCATTTTCTAAAATTTCCGTGCTGTTTCCTTCTGTTTTCAGGTTTAAAAGTTGTTTGAATTCAACTCTTTTCCCGAGTTTCGAGTAATTAGGATGGTATACATAATGCCCATTCGCATCTAATATAAAAAAATAGCCATTTTTACTGATCGTTACTTTGTTAGAAATTTCTTCAATTCTCCTAAAATTGATATCAATAATAAGCATGCCTACAGGTAAGAGTGTCTGGGGGTTATAGAGTCTCCTTACAAGTGAAATAACTGGCTGTTCCTTATTTTCTAATTTAATTTTTCTTGTAACTAACATACTCATCCCATTAAGTGGGACTGACGAATACCAATATTCCTCTTTCATTCTTATCACAGGATAGAAATTTCTTTTTCCTAACGTATCAATCACCTGATCGTTATCAAGGATGAGGGTGATATTCGAAATATCTGCTCGCGAATACTCTGCTGCTTTTAAGGTGTTACGAGTTGGTTCAATTAAGGTATCCTTGCTTTCTGACGATTTCAATTTCAACAGACTAGAAACTTCCGGAGAGTTGATAATTTTAAGGCTGGTAATCTCAAAGTCTTGTAAATAATATTCGATATGTGACTCTACTTGATCAATTACCTGACCGCTCGATTGTCTTAGTACGTTTTCGAGTTCAACCGCTGAACGGTTGTAGGAAATAACCCCAACTGAAATGACTGGAAAAATAACCAGAAAACTTGAGAATACAGCAAGCTTTATCATTAATGATTGATTTTTTAATAGGATGTATCGTTCAAGAAATTCCGCCATTTTTCTCCACCAGATCATCATTGTTGCTATTCATCCTATCTATTCGTGATTTTTTAAACAGAAAAGACCTAGTAGGTAAATGGAAATACTCACCAACTAGGCTTACTGCCAGCTATTTATTATGGACGTGCTTTTTCGATCGCATCCATTACTTCTTTATAATCTTTTGAGTATTGATCAACCATGGATTTAACAGCGTCTTTCCAAGGTGTAATATCATCAACCTCCGTGAATGTCACGCCTGCATCTTTCAGTTTCTTCGTGGAACGCTCTTCCCACTTATCCCATTCGTCTCTTTGAGCTTGAACGGAATCAAGTGCTGCTTGCTTAACAATCTTTTGGTCTTCTTTTGAAAGTTTATCCCAGGCGGCTTTGCTAATGAGCAGGACTTCAGGGATTCGTTGATGATGGTCTAAAATAAAGTTTTTGCCTCCTGATAATGGTTGGAAGAGTCTAAACTTGGAATGTTATTTTCTGCACCGTCAATAATTCCCGTTTGAAGGGCACTAAATACCTCTCCATATGGCATTGGCGTTGCACTTGCACCTAGAGCCTCCATGAAGTCAATATTGATTTTACTCTGCTGCACACGGATTTTTTGCCCTTTTAAGTCTTTTACACCTTTTAGTGGTTTAGTAGAATAAAAACTACGCGAACCTGAATCGTAATAAGCAAGCCCTTTCATTTTTGACTGTTCTAAACCATCTAACAGCTTGGTTCCCATCTCTCCATTTAGGAAGTTCCATAAATGTTCTTCACCGTCAAAAACATATGGGAGTCCTAGTGCAGTGAACTGATCATTGAATTCAGCAAGCGGACTAGAATTGATTCTTGTGAACTCAATCGCTCCAAGCTGAACTTGTTCCAACACGGATTTTTCATCCCCTAATTGTGCAGATGGAAATACCTCAATTTTAATGCGTCCCTTTGTTCGTTCTTCAACCAATTCGGCGAACTTTTTGTCACCAACCACAGTTGGGTAATCCGGCGGCTGATTATCTGCTAAGCGGAAGGTATATTTTGCTTCCTCTGCTTTCGATCCCCCATCTTTTGTCCCGGTCGTGGCCTCTTTTCCACAGGCAGCTAGGATACTACCCATTAAAAGCGTTGCTGCAAGTATTCCTGTGATCTTTTTTTCTTCATTCTCTGTAACCCTCCTTAAAAAATGTTATTATATTTTCACCTTTCCTTCGGTTACTTGGCTAACATATTGGGAAGCCAAAGGACTACCTCAGGAATATAGGTAATAACCAACAGAACAATTAGTAACGCGTAGAAAAATGGCATCATCGCTTTTGTCCCTTGCTGTATCGAGACTTTTCCTATCGCACATCCGACGAACAAAACGGTTCCTACTGGCGGCGTTAATAAGCCAATTCCAGCATTTAAAATAAGGACAATCCCGAAATGCACCGGATCCATTCCAAAGCTTGTTACCACTGGAAGGAGAATGGGTGTCATAATTAAAATCATAGGCGCCATGTCCATTGGTGCTCCTAGAAGCAGCAACAAAATATTAATAATCAATAGAATAATAATTGGGTTATCAGAAATACTTAAAAATAAGTTCGTTACCATGGAAGGAATTTTCAAATAAGCTAAGATCCAGCCGAATGAAGCAGATGCGGCTATTAGGAAAAATACCATCGAAACTGTTCTCATCGTCCGGGTTAATATTTTCCATATATTAGAGAACTTTGCTTCCCGATAGACAACAAACGCTAGAATAAAAGAATACAAACAAGCTAATGCTCCGGATTCCGTTGCTGTAAACCAGCCACTCATAATCCCGCCCAAAATAATGACCGCCGGGCTTAAGGATAAAAGTCCATGGAAAAGAATACCGCCAATTTCAGATTTTGGAACAGGGTCCGCTTTTTGATAACCTCTTTTTCTGGCAATAATGTAACCCGTGATCATTAAGGAAATTAACATAATAAATCCGGGAACAATACCTGCCATAAATAAACTGGCGATGGAAACCCCACCTACAGCTAAGGAATATAAAACAAGATTATGACTCGGCGGGACTACTACACCTTGAATCGCAGAGGCAATCGTTACACCGACCGCATAGTCTGCTTCGTAGCCCTTCTTTTTCATCATCGGAATCATAACAGACCCAACGGAGGAAACGTCGGCAACCGCAGATCCGGAAATATTTCCAAAGAACAATGCAGCTACACTGTTAACCATGGCGAGCCCCCCGCGAATTCTTCCGACCATTAAACTTGCCAGATTCACAATTCGAGTTGCAAGGCCCCCTTCACTCATAATTTGTCCTGTTAAAATAAAGAACGGGATCGCAAGTAATGAAAAAGAATTCATTCCTTGAATCATTTGCTGACCCACCACCGGAAGAGGGATACCTAGGTAGATAACCGTTAATAATGACGATACAATGAGCGTTAGGGCAATGGGAAAACGAAGTAGGACTAATAGGACAAAGCTTGAAAGTAAGATAATAATACCAATTGTGTTGCTATCCAAGTTACATGCCCTCCTCTATGTCTTTGTGGCGAGTGGTGTGAATGTTAAAGAATTGCAAAAGTGAATACACACAAATCATCACTCCGGTAACCGGCATCACAGCATAGGTGATACTACTTGGCCATTTTGTCGCCGGCAGGGTTGAATCCATCATCAAGACCGTAAATTCCCAGCCCTGGATCACTAAGTAGAGACCAAAAGCAAAAATGGAGGCGCTGATGATTTTATCTAGAACCTTATTAAAACTTTTAGGAAATAGATTGGTGAAGGAATCAATTCCTAAATGGATATATTCTCGAAAGCCTACCGCGATGGCCATAAAAGCAAACCATGCTAATAACAAAAGCGTAACTTCCTCTGACCAAAAGAAAACAAAATTAAATAATTTCCTTGTAAAAACTTGAGTAGTGACAACAAAGATTAACGCAATTAACGAAATTAGAGTGAATTTTTCGAAAATAGTATCGATGACTAGACCTACTCGTTTGATCACATTCATTTGATTCCCCCCATTTGAAAACGGTTTCTTCCTTTTCATTTTAAGAAACTAATGAAGGTTTTTGAATGTCCTTTTTTTAGGATAATTTGTGATTTTTTTAGGTTGGATTTGAAATCTTATTCATATTGACCACTTATATTTATTTTTGTTAGTTTGGTAAACGAATAAAATTATATATTAAACTTACCATTTTAATAGTATTTCATCAACTGGATAAAGAGTGGCTCTATTGGTTCACAAAAAAAATAGCTAGGAGAAAACCTCCTAGCCATTCTTTCAATAAATCCATGATGTTATCTCACAAATGTTATATAGTCTACATTCACTGGTTCAAATTCATTTGCTCTTAGAAGGAGATTAATCTGGCCTCGGTGATATTGGCCATGTAGAGCAACATGTGTCAGGATGTCCCTTACCGAATTATTGAACTCTTTGCCTTTACTATTCTTGTAAGACACGATTTGCTCGAGTTTAGGCGTAGACATACCAGATAGTAACTCTTTAAAGTTTTGATGATTTTGGTTAACCAGCTGCTCACAGGCTTCTAAATTGACCTCTGCCCAAATAGGTAACTTTGAACTATCTAATCCTTTTAACCTTGTAAACCACACCTGTTCTGCCAAAAGGATATGTGCGAACAATTTGTAAACCTGCTTGTTCTCACCTTCATTACCTTGCAAAGTTTTTATAATTCGTTGATTAGACCAATGTAAATGCTCAAACATATTTTGGATTGTTTCCAAGCGAACACCTCCTTATTTATAATCAATATGTATTATTAAATAGAAGTTTTAGGATGCACCATCATTGGGTTTTCTTTATCTTCAAAAGTTCATTAACAGTGATGAACTTGTAACCCTCGTTTGATAATGATTGCAGGATTCCTTTAATTGTTTCTAGCTCTACGTTAGAATCATCATACATCGGGTGAATCAAGATAATCGAACCAGGTTTTATGTTCTTTTTCACGTAACTTAATTTGTCAGCAGCAGTTGTGTAGTAGGTATCTGGTTCGAGATTCCACATTATGGTCTCTCTTTTATGCTGATTTAAGTAAAAAGGCAAGCCTACGAGTTTTTTTCCATTTGGTGGTCGGAAATCAATTTCCCCTTTATACCCCGCTTCTCGTATTAGTTTATCAGTTTTTTCTATTTCCGTCTTGATGTATGAAGGTGATTTAAATACCATCCGCTGATGAGAATAAGTATGATTGCCAATTTGATGCCCGGCCCTTACAATTTTTATTGCTTCTTCTGGATTTTTTTCTATTTCATTGCCAATGAGAAAAAATGTCGCTTTTGCATGGTATTGGTTTAACAACGGTAGAATTTTATCGACATTCTTCGTTGGTCCATCATCAAAGGTCAATGCGACTACCTTTTGGTTGGTCTCCACCTTGTCGGTAATCCCGCCAAATAATTGAAATGTTCTAGCATTCATTAACTTATAGGTTCCTAATAATAAAAGGAACACTAGCAAAATACCAATTCCACTACGTATTAATATCTTTTTCATATCTACAGCCTTTCTTTCGATTAATAGTAAGTAAGAATTACTAGACTAAAAAGGTATATCTTTAACTTCGATAAATGGATGCTTTTTGTCTTGCCGCTTCAATTGCCATTCTATATCCTCAATATCATTAATTTCATCTAATGTAACGCCATATGGAAAACAATTTGAAGTAAAACCTTCGATAAAATAAAAGGATTCAAATCCTTCATTAAAATGTTCCCGTTCTTTTTCTCGTTTTCTTCTTTCTCTTTGTTTTTGTCTAGCTATTAGTGATTGCTTCACATTTTCTTTATATGATTGTTTAAATTTGTATCCTAAGAGCTCCAATTCTTTAATTGCACAAAGTAAGTCAACACCAAACCAGTTACTATAACCCTTTGCGATATTCTTCCCATTGTACTGCTCAACCCATTTCTTTGCATTTTGTAGCCGCGCAGTCTGATTATACTGTTTTCTTCTAGGTGTGTTGTTTGATTTGTTTTTCTTTTTAGCCATCCAAATATCCCACTCTTATAACCAAAATTGATATTTAACTATGTTACCAAATCCTACATTTTTCATAATTAATATGCATAAGTCATTACCTATTAATCTTCACCAACATCTTCTTCTTCTTCATCATCGTCCTCATCATGGACCCATTCAATCGTATAATATATCTCCTCCAAAGGTTCATGGAACCACCAACCTGTCCCATCTGCCTTGTTCAGAACATTTTCTAATCTATTCGAAAAAACTTTGTATAGTTCTTCATCCCGATCACATTCCATGGCCACTTGGTCAAACATTTTCACCATACTAGAATAAAACTGTTCATCTATATCACCATATGCATTCGTAAATTCAACACCCATTTCCACATAAAAAAGCATAAGATGAACCGTTCGTTTCTCATCATTTGTTGCTTTCTTAAAAGCAGTGATCTCTTTTTTCGCCTCTGCTAACCATAGTTTTCCATGGCCTCTATCTGGAAAAAATTCATTATTTATTTTTTTTTGAGCTTGCTGAAACAGCTCATCGATTACTACATCCCCTAGAAATTTACTGGATAAGTAGTTTTGAACATCTTTGTTTGACTTAAACATCTCGACAATGAGTTCAATCAATTCCTTTTGTTCATAGGTTTTTAACTGTTTTTTTAAATCGGCAATCTTGATTTTCATAGGAATCCCCCATAACTACACTTTTTGAATTCACTTCAGAATTTAAGGTACAATTGAATTATACAAACTATTTAGAGGGGTTAAAAGTGGAAAAAATACAACTGTTAAGAAACTATCTTGATGGTTATTGCGGTAGTAGGAATTAACTCCATATTAAAACCATCACTATGAATTTCTAATAGTCTGAGATAAGGTGTGGATTATTTGTCTAACTGGAGAATTTAAATTGAAGATAATTTTCGACATGATAAAAACAATAATTGGAAATCATAAGCGGAGATTTTCCGGTTAGACTTCAGTATAGAGCCCGATTCGGGGTATATAAGCGGAGGTTTTCCGATTAAGCCAAGGAAAATTACCCATTTTCATGTTTTTTGAGTTAATAGTCGGAATTCCTCCGTCTATTTAGGCTATTTTCAGTACTTTTTCTTGATTAAGAGAAGTTTCTCCGCTTATTTATCAAACCCGGTCCTTAACCTGCCCCCCAACCGATAAGACGTCATATCCTTACAGATATAGGTGAACTTTCCTGTCAATAATGTGTTTATATGTTCAATTAAATCTATTATTTCAGCTTGACCCGCTTTTAATTCCTCAAAATCGGCATCATAGTCACACTTACTCTACAAAAACACCCCAACCGTCTGAAAACCCACCATGTGGTTTGCTTAGGTTATTTAATTTATTCTGTATTTTAATTAGTTCACTATAATTTAATAGCATTTTTTTAGAGAAACAACATGCCCATTCTTCTGTTTCGTCGTCTTGTTCTAAGAAACAATTGAATCCTTCACCTTTTAGGATTTGTGATAATTTTTCACCTGTTGCTTGATCGGGAACGGCAACAAAAAATTCCACCGATTGTTGTTTTTTGAAATTTAAACCATCTTTATAGAGACTACGTAAAGCATCTCCATCAGCATCATTTGGGAATTTCATTTATTTTTCCTCCATTTTCCGGGTATATTCATAATTGCTATTATAATGCACGATTACCTTTTCGACTAATCATAATTTTTATTAGTCAGCAGGAAGATGGAATTTTATTAAAACTATCTCTTTAAATCTTCATTAAATTGGTTCATTGTGACAATGGCAAGGTTTTTCCGCAAGTACGATTTTATTAGAAAGCAGTTGGATATTTGGCTGGTCTTGTAAGAGGATATTTTGGAAAAAGCATATATCTTCACATAGATGACAAGATACAATGGAATGTCAAATTGGGTTAGGACGTCATTACCCATCCAATATGCAATTGTTTCGTAGTTTTTATGAGGCAAAGGTTGCACTAGAATTAGGAAAGTATGAATCTAACCATCATTCCGTGCGTCATTTTGAAGATATAGGAATAGCGAGACTCCTCTCGAATGTTCATAATGATTTATTGCACGAATATTATGAGGCAACATTGGGAGAACTGATTCTTTTAGATGAAGAGAATGATGATTTTTATATGGTCACATTGGAAGCAGCATTTTATAATCACAATGGTGATATTAATCAAACCGCTGAGCAGCTCTAAATTCACCCAAACACGTTACGGAAACGCTTAAAAAAGTTGGAAACGATATTAAATGTTGACTTTAATCAGATGGAAGACTTGCTAAAGATCTTCGTTGCCCTAAAAATTATGAAAATACTCAAGTAAATTTTAAGGCATCGTCCAATTAGGTTGATGCCTTAACTTCTAATTTTTTCATTCGATGAGTAATTTCTTTTTGGCCAGTTTTTCCATATTGCCAATACGGTCATTAGTGTTTTGCAACTCAAAAAGAATTTTATCTAATTCTTGCACTTCTATTAAGTATCATCGGGGACTATTAATATAAACCATCCTTAATTGTTAGTTAATTCTTCATTTCTATTCATCAATTCTGCAAAGTTCTTTTAAAACAAACTAAACTCCACTTCATCAAAGGTCCTTCCCCCATGCTGCAGGACTTCCTTAACTATTTCCCCATGTTTCTGCTGACTCAATTCTAGTTTCCAATACACGGGGAAGCGGCGGCTGACATCTAGTTTGATTAATTCTGGCGGTGCCAGGACAATCCATTGGAACCTGAGAATATCGGCAATCGAGAAAATCGGGTCTAAGATGTGTGCCGATACCGCTTGGCCAAATGGATTATCGGTAATTAACACGGACCAGTTATTGTTGTGTTCCTGACGCTTGAAGGTCATAATCATCATCATAATCATTGTTCTTGCTGCAAGCAACTGGCCGCCGCTGCCCTTCGCTTCCATTTTTGAGCCTTTGTTTAAGGTCTCCCAATCAGTAAAATGGTGTTTTCTTGGTTTTTCATATAAAAAGGCATTCGTCGTTTGAGGTTTATAGATTTGAAGCTTCGGATAACGGTTTCGCAATGAAATCAACACCAGCTGATTATCATCGATATACTTTTTCAATTGGGCATCGGTTAGATTTTCAATTGCTTCTTCGCTGTCGAGTAATTTTTCAATCGTTTGGATAAAATGCTCCCGTAATAAGCGACGGTATTCCTCTTCATCGCCTGTTTCTATTTCTTTTAATCGTTCAATCTCGACGAGTGGGAAAGAGTGGCCTTCCTTATTCTTTATTTTCATCCGGTTAACCATCTGTTTAAGCGATTGAAAAATTCTGATGACACGAATAACGGCCCGATCCACCCAGATTTCTTGAGCATTTTCCGCTTTTTGTTTATCATACTTTAGTTTCAATAACTCATGCTGAATATGCTCAATAACACTCGAGATCACGCTTAAACCAGACCGAATCGAATCACTTTCTAGCTGTGGAATCAAATGATTCATGCTTTGTTTTAGCGGTGTATCCATTTTTTCATCCTGCAAAACGAAACTTAGTTCCTTCAACCGTTCTTTAAAACCTTTGTGGTATTGCTCTTTTCGCTGATTGAAATCATTGTTTTGTCCAATCCAATGTTGGATTAGTTTCTCTGGCTCATTTTTGATTTTCTCTTTATAATCGGGTGGGATTTCTCCAACTTGTTTAAAGCTTACCTGATGGGTTTTTAAAATATCCTGCTGCTTTTGCAGTAGTTGCTGCTGACGAATAAGTTCCCCAATAATTTTTTGCTGGGCAGCCAAATCTTCGCTAACCTTCTTCAATAGCTCGTCAATTTCTATTTCTTTTTCTTCAAGATTCACATTAGCCCATGATTCAACAGCTAGGTGATGCTTCTTGAAAATTTGCTGTTCTAGCTTCAATTTATTTTTTTCTATCTGCACGATTTGACCTTGAAGCCCCTGGGCTCGGCCACGTTCAGAACTTAATGCCTTCTTCGTTTGCAGGATTTCCTCATTTTTTAATCTCAGTTGTTCCTGGAGAATTTCTCTCGGAAACTTTGAAACCTCTCGTTCGATCCAGTTGGACTCCAGCTGTTCTAGATGCGATTTTTTTAATTGCTGATCCTTTATCTGATGGTCCCGATTTGTTCGTTCCGATGCTAATTCACTGTTAACACTATTGATTTTTTGTTGTAGGTTATGCCAATGTTTTACCATTGATCCTACCTCATCAAAGATCACCTTCCGTAACTGTGGCGTTACCCCTTCATTCGTAAGAACGTGATCACTCATAGGATATTGTATTGTTGGCAGGATTTCTTTTATTAGCTCAGTCTGCTGCTGAGTACTGATTTCCCAGATTTGAAAAGACCTTACCCAACTAGAAAGATTCTGTTGCAATTCGTCTCTTTGCTGTGTGAATTCTCCTAATCTTTTTTGTATCTGAGTTTCTTTCATTTGTGTTTCCGATTTTAATAGCTGATATTGTTTATACTGTTTGTAATCATTCACCCAAGACTCGATTTCATGCAGTTTCTTTTGTGCTTCCTTAAGTTCCTGGTTATTCGTAATCGTAAGCTTTGCTAACTCCGCCAGTTGCCCATCAACTAAATTCATTTCTTCATGAAGTTGACTTTGTTGCTCATTGAGCTCCGCCAATTGACGTTTAATAGACTCTTCTGCGTTAAGAATTTCTTCATAGGTTGTAACAGCAAGTCCCTTGATTATTTCTAGCAAATGCTCTACCTCATCGAGCTTCGTTTCAACCTTACCTAAGTCTGTTGTAAAATTATCCGTTAACTTTGATAGATTATCCTTCCAATCCAACCATAGTTCTTTATGAAACGCCATGGCAATCCCTTGATTACGAGCAATTTCAAATGGCTGTGCATAGGGTTGATCCATGCGTTCACGGATAAATATCGGCACTGGGGCATGTGCTAACATTTGCTGAAAACGTGATTCGTCGACTTTTTTATCCCAATCCTGTTGATGAATGACAATGCCATACGCCAATAAAGGATATCTTTCCATCACTAATGCTTGTTCTTCAGGGTTTAACTCTTGGATCAACCGAGTGCCATAACTTGCTTGAACACCGTCTTCGGCAAGCTTTTCAACCATTTTGCGGACATCGTTGTTCGGAACCCAATAATCATCATTCACAAGTGCAGTATCAAGCTGATGATACCAATATTCTTTTTGAATATTATCAAATTGAAATCTTAATTGGTCCTTTTCTTTGTTTATCTGCTCAGAAATATCGATCCAATCATTAGCTGAAAAGGACTGAAACTCTTGTTCAAGAAAATAATACCGGCTCCAACGCTTATGGAACGCACGTTCCGCCCCTAGTCTTTCCGCTATTTCTTTAGCCGCCTGAAGTAGTTCAGACTTTTTCCCTTTAATAACAGCTCCACACTCACCAAGCTGCTTACTGACTTCGACTTTTCTGGAATGAAGTTCTTCGCTTTCTTTTTGCAGTCTAATTGAAGCTTCATTAAGCTCTTGCAGCTCCTTAGTTACTTTCCTTTGAACAAGCTCAGGCTCTCGGTTAATGTCTCTACCGTATTTTTGTTCCATTGTGATAGCTTTTTGATGGTGTGCCTTAATATATGCTGTATACGTACCTAACTGTGAGCGGACATCATTCAATTCTTGCTGGCTAAAATTTATTTGGGAATGGAGTCCATTTAAATTTTTATTCAATCGATTTTGCAAGGTATTAAACTTCTCAATATCGTCTCGCAGCTCAGTCTCAATAGCCTTCCAACTATTCGTTAGCTGCTGCTCAATTTTTTCTGATTGCGCTTTTTCTTCTTGAAGGTTCTGAGCATCTTCTAAAAAGATGATCCGGGATTCAATCGATTTTAACTTTTCAGTTGACTCATTATAATCAGTTAGTGCGATGGTTACCTCCATGTCATGCTTTTCTGATTCATAGTTTAGCTTAGTCTCATCTAATTGCTGTACTTTGGATTGTGAAAATTCGATATCACGGGAAATCTCATCGTAAGAACGACATTCTTTCGCATAGTCCAGATTGTCTTTTTGCCAAAGAAAATCTGCCTGCAACTGCTCAGATTTCCGTTTGTCCTCTTCCCATTTATCCTGCTCATAATGGTTAGTTTGCTTTTGTTCTTCCATACCGGCATATAGATAATTCGCACGGTCATGATGCTCTTGGACCTTGGTTTCCAAGACTTGACCTTCTTCTAAAGTAGCTTTGATGGGAACGAGCTTACCTTGAATCAGCTGATAGGCATCCTCACGCTTAAGGAGCTTTGGGAGCTTTTGGGCAATAATCGAATTATCTCGAAAGATTTTTACTAGATTTTCTTCCTGGTCTTCCTGAAGATACGCACTAATCTCTGGAATAATTAAATGGTGAAACAACCCAAAGTTATCCAAGCCCTTTTTAAAATAATGCTCAATGCCACCCTCGTCCCGGTTAATCTCCTTCATCTGGCGCCATTCAGCTTTTTCAATGCCATATGAGGATAAGTATTGAAAATAGGCGGTTTGTTTCGATTTCGAGTAGATATGAAACTGTTGTTTATGTCTTTTCAACCAATTCTCCCAATCTTCAAATGGGGCGGTTCGCTTATTTTCCTCGTCGTAGAGGGGCAGCGTATCAATCGTCCAATCCTCTGGTTTGCGGTATTTGCTTGTATATAAAAAGTATTGTGGCTCGGTCTCAATTTCCTCATTTTCCTGGCCGAATTTTCGTGCTGTTACACAAATCCCGGTTACCAACCATTCAGCAGGATCTGTATCCAACCGCCATTCCAGCGCGACATGGAAAGTATAAGGATCGAATTGCTGCTTTTCATTATAAAAGAGAGCATCAATTTGATTCTCGCCATTCTTTCCCCAGGTCGTAAGGGGAATCAGTGCCTGAAAGATAATTTGTAGCAACATCCCTTTCCCGCCACCGTTCACTAGAGTTAACAGGGCATGTTCAGGATCACTATCATTCATAAAATCAAAAATCGTATTTTCATAGTGCTTTTTCATTTTGTCATAACGTACACCCGTGATCCGGACTTTTTCGATTCTAGGCAATTGGTTCCCCTCCTGCATTTAAAGTGGACATGATCAAGACACGCATTTCTTCATAGCGTGCCTGTTGATGGTAACCCTCCTCTATTCGTTCGAATAATTCCATTTTTGGAATGACCCGCTTTTCATCCTCGACAATAAAAACGAGCCCTTCATCACGTAATAATCGCATCGCCATATGAATCAGTCCGATATGGGTTTTCTTTGTCACCATAATTCTCTCATCGGCAGTTTCATGATCTGAATCGACCGCCATCGAACTCCAAATGTCAGCCATATCAGTAACAGCCAAGCCATAGGCTTCACTGAACTTTCCCTCTGTTTCCTTATTTTCCTTGTTCCACTCATGTAAAAGTTGATTCAAATTTTTCTCCAGTAAGAAATAGGAAACTCCCGCATGTTCCCAGCGAAGATTGGAACTAGATGGTATATCAATCTCAGCTAAGAAAACAAACACGATGAGATTAATAAGATAAAAATACTTTTTATTTTCAACATCACTGTATTTCTTCTTAAACTGGGTAAAAGAAGTTGCAAAGATTGAACCTTCGGGACGGGCCACTAAGTGAATTCGGTCGGTCGTTTGAATGATTCGTGTCCTTGATTCCTCTGCTAATACTTTTAACGCATCCCGGACGCCATCTTCTTCAAAATATGGACTTAAGATAGGATCATTCGTTAAAACAATCCTTCGATTCAATAATAGAAAAAAAATCTTCGCCGCATCCTGCAGCTGTTGCGTCGAAATACTCACGTAAACACTTCCTTTAAGTAAATAATGGTGTCAGGCACCATTAATTCGTTAGGCATAATACAAATGGGGAAATACTCATACCCTTCCAATGGATCATCGGCTGGTCCGAATCAATGGAAGACAGGATGGTTTTCCCTTCGAGTTTCAAAAAACGTTGTTGTTTACTCTCTAATTTATGAATTAATAATAAGCGCTCATCGGATGGTTCTTTGTCATTATTAATAGCAGGAATCGATAAGTTCTCACTATGGAATAAGAGCCATAAGTCAACGGCTTCCTTTTGCTCCAACCATTTTTTTTGTAAGGATTCAGGAATGTCTCGTAGCTTAGAAAGATGAAATTCTCCTTTTTCTAGAAGTTCCACAAAAATAGGTTCCCATAACCTGACAACCTTTTCCCAATCAACTTCCCGCTTTTGGTAAACCACTTCTTCAATATCGTCTTCGATAATTTCTACTTTTTCGTTTAGTTGGAGATCTGTTTCCTGTTCCATCCAACTCCAATCGAGTGGATAGATGAAGTGGGTTTGAGCCGAAAACAAGGGCTCCAATATTGTTGCCATATCCTCTGGAGATGGCATTCCCTCAGCCACGAGCCAATCCTGAAAAAAGCTTTTCTGAAAGGAAACATGCTGCTGTTTCCAGAAAAGGTTTGGAAACTCATAGCGGAGTTCAATCTCTAAGCGCATATTTTCAACCACATGACTCGCCAATAGATCATGAATCCTTCGTGTTTGTTCCAATTTTTCCGATATTTCAAAATGTTGATTCGAGGTCGAGATTCTTTGAAGCAGCTGCCGCATTTGTTGGAACCGCAGTTTTTCATCTTGGAATTGCTTCTTTACCTCTTGTTCGCGACCACTGCGAAGATCAAACTCTTGTTGAAAAATAATCTTCGGATTCCTTTTCATACTTTCCCGATAATCCAACTCCCTGGCAATCATCCGTTTGACACGGGCCATCAAGTCATCCAACCCAGACAGGGCTTGTTGGAAATGGCCATTCTTTACTAAATGCTCAATATAGAGCTGATCAATCGTAATCTCTAGTTCTTGAAGAATCTCCCGACTCATAAAAATTAATTCTTTTGCTTCATCCGAACAACGATAAACGGTTTTGCCACCCTTTTCCCATTGGGAGGTTTCTCGGTCTTCAACTAAGTAACGGAACCGGTGATCCTTTATCACTCGTTCCTTTTCATCAAACCATTTTGCTAAAAACGGTTGATGCAGTTCCGCTTGTCCACTCCAAAGCAGCCCATCGACAAATCGATGAATTAGCTCTTCTTGATTGTCGGACTCGATGGAAATATTTAAATCGTTCAGACAAGATTTCGTGATTCCTTGTAAATCCTGTTTTTTACGATCTGGATTATTTTCAATTTCCCGGTAAAAAACCTCCAACAACACACTAAGTGCAAGCATCTGTGCGTAATCTTTCAGACCAGCCAACTGCATGCCCGATGCGAAACTCCAAATCGGATTTAACCGCTTCATCCGCTCTCCAAACCCTTGCCAACGTCCATTCATTCTTTTTCACCTTTAGAAGAGCATATCGTATCTAATGAAAGAACTTCTTGAGGCACTCTATATTTTTGGTCCCAAAGGGTTTGTACCCGTTCAGCCATATCTGACCGGGCAATTTGCTTGAATTCTTCCATGACACGCTCGAGATATGTTCGATTTTCATTTTGATTTTTATCAGTTTTATTCACCACTTGTTTATCCAATAAGGCGGAGTATATCGGAATAGCTAACTGAATGTTAAAATCTGGGTAATTATCCTTCAGGCGAACATAGATCCCCCAGCCTTCTGGATCAATATCACCAACATAATAGATGGTTAATTTATTGTCTTTGGTAATATCATGTAAAAAATAAAAGCTTTTCTCGATTTTTTTTCCTTCACCATAAATCAAGAGGTCTGGTCGAATGCCGACAATATCTCGACCTTTGCTCATCAAAAGCCTACAGGTATGATAAAACGACTGGTTCTCAACAACTAAAACCGTTTTCGCATGATTAATATCTGTCCTTGGAGCAGGCCAAAAAGCAAATGGTTCACCGTATATTTTTGCCTTCAAGTCCTCCAACGAAAGCAGCAAACGTTGCAGTAGAGTTGCACCCTCATTGGTGAGGAACTTCTCCTCACCAAAAAGCTCGAAGGAGCGCTCCTCTCTTGTCACCCAGTTAGCATGATCTTTTTGTTTTAAAAATAAATAAACTGCTTGAATTCGCTGCCACTCTATGTCCGTCTGCCACTCCGGATGCTGACGGTATTTGGTCAGATTAAGACGGTCTGAAACCGCTAAAATCTGCATATCCGTCCACTGCGTCTCTACTGGTACAGGATTCAGCCACCATTCCGAATGGAGACTTGGCCTCCTTCCGTTTAATGGACTTTTCTTCACCGGTGAAATGACACCTTCTGCACTAAGCTCGTTGATTAGTTGTACAAAGTAGCGATAGCCATTTTCGGATAGATAACGAATGTGGTCCTTTAATTTATCTTGAATGAGATAATCCTCTAGTTGTTGAATATCTATCTTTTTTCGTCTAGTAGGTAGTTGCATCGTTTTAAAATATGAATGAATCCAAGCCTTCATTTTCTCCTTCATTCAGGGTTCCACCTTTCGTTCGTCTCCTACTATTCTACTAGATACGACAAAATGCGCCAATAAAAAATACCAGAACCTCCAAAATTCGGATTAGTCCTAGCATCATTATTGCCGCTTAGGTTCATCGTTAAACGCTACTGCGAAACAAGAAATATTTTTGGAAATCATTTTACAATCTTATTCAACAAAAAATCAACTTTCTCTATAAGAAGGTCCCTTACACAAACATCAAGATCCATTTCTTCCATCGTCTCTTTCAATTGACCAAACCAAACTGCGGCCCTTTCAGGAGCTATTTGAAAGGAGTGTCTCTCTTTTACCTGTGACACCTGCATTCCTTCTTCCTGAGCAGATTCATCGGAAACAAGACGGTTTATAAAGACTCTTTGCCGACTTTTCAACATTTCAATATCCGTGTTTCTTTCATTAAACATGTTGATATAATATGTATCCTTTAACAGCTTATCATAAAAGCGGTCAACCAACTCATTCACTTGTTCCTGTTCTAATGAAATAGTCATCATTCATTCCCTCTTTTTCTTAATTAAATTAGTTTCTACTATTAGTATAGTGTAAACTAATTTCTAGATTCGTGACCTACATCACAGAAAAGAACCTTATGAAAGAAAAAAGACACCTCTGTTACTCCTAACAGCAGGTGTCCCTTTAGTAGAAATCAACTTATTTATTTCCCGATCGGTGATTATAATCCCTTTCAATTCCTTGTTTCCAGCTGCGATCAATCTTTTTGCCACTTCGAAGGTTGACGACGGCTTCATTGACCGCTTCATAATTTAATTGCGTTCCTTCATGGTCCGCGTGGTATTCAACCGCAAAGTCCTCACCGATTCCAAACCGGGCAGCCGTTGCAATGGCATCGATATTAGCCCCAAGGAACAGGAATTCCCAACCATATTTGTCCTTTTGGTGCTGAACCATTTTTTTGATTTGGTCTGTTGTGAATTCACGGCTGGCATTTTCCATCCCATCGGTTGTAATAACGCAGAGTACTTTTTCAGCACGTTCATCCTCACTCGTTCTCTTTTGTACATTGATGATTTTTTGAATTGTAAAACCGATCGCGTCCAATAACGCTGTGGTTCCCCCTACTTCATAATCTTTTTCAGTGATAGGAGAAATGCCCCTTATATTTTTACGGTCGTGTAATAATTCATAATCGTGATCAAATAATGCAGTCGTGACAACAGCTTCTCCTTCTGCCTTTTGCTGCTTCTTTAACATCGCATTATAACCGCCGATGGTATCGGCCTCAAGGCCGGCCATCGAGCCGCTTTTATCTAAAATAAACACTAATTCTGTAAGGTTTCTTTTCATATTCATCATCCCTTGTTATGTGATAAACAAAGAATAACAAATATCGATGACAAAATGGTCGCTTGGGAAGCGACATTTCAGGCACCGAGTAAGGGCTGGTCAAAAGCGAATAAGGCCTCATTGATTTCATGAATATTGAAATTTTCCTGTTGAATAAAATACTCAATAATCACATCAAATTTATTGCTCCGTGACAAAGTATATCCGGCAGCGGCGAGCAGCTCCATTGTTTCTTCCACATTTAATCTTAATGCAACAGCAAAAGCAATCGTGGTTTTCTTTTTCGGTGTATAATCGGCTCCATTTCGTATTTTGGAGAATAAGCGACGGTCAATATTCGCCCGTTTATACGTCTCAACATCTGTCATTTCTTTTTCGTCAATTAAACGAAGCAGCCGCTCGGAAAAAGACTCATCGAGTTGGTCCAACAGGTTTACTAAGGAGCTCTCGGCCTCTTTTAACTCATCCTTCTGAAAAATTTCGACTTCTTGCCGGAATTCCCATATAAAATGTTCTTCCCTATTACGAGCAAACTTGCTTTCTAATTCTTTCACATAATGCTCATCAATAAATTGATGAATCGATGTAAATAGTTTCTGGCTTAATCCGAAAGAATTTTTATCAAAAACCACCAGATAAACGAGCAGGTCATGATGTAATAAAAAAGAGCTGATGGAGGAGATCGCGACCTGTAATGCCTCCTCCTTTGGATAGCCATAGATGCCCGTCGAAATCAACGGAAAGGCAATCGATTCACATTGATGGCTTTTTGCAAGCTCCAAGGAGTTTTTGTAGGATACCTTTAACAGTGCTGCTTCTTGATGTGAACCCCCCCGCCAAATAGGTCCCGGTGTATGTATAATATATTTTGCCTCCAAGTGAAAGCCATCTGTCAAAACTGCTTCTCCAACCTTACAATTTCCCATTTTATCGCAGGCTTGTTGCAACTCATGGATACCGGCTGCGCGAAAAATAGCACCACAAACGCCACCACCCATTTTCAGTGAGGTATTCGCAGCATTCACAATTGCATCCACCTTCATCTTGGTAATATCATGGCGAACAATTTCTAACGGCATAATTTCTCCCCCTCCCCAAATAATGCTTTAATCCTTTACAGCGCGGTATGAGAATGATAGAAAATAAAAATAAAATTCCCATTCGTTCTATTAAAAATCTTCCTTTTTTTATTTTCATTATATCAGAAAATTTATTGGATTTTCTAAAGAACAGGTGCCTGACACTCATCTGTTGATATATTTTTTATATCTGATATACTTTATATATCGTTTGTACTATTCTTGTGGAGGTGATAGTTATTAAAATTTGTCCATATTTAGAATACTCATTTCAAATACTTGGTAAAAAGTGGAACGGTTTAATCATTCACTATTTATCTCTTTGTGAAAACAACTCCACCAGTTTTACTGAAATGGTTCAAGAAATTTCTAACATTACCCCTAGAGTCTTATCCATGAGGTTAACTGAACTTATTGAGTATGGTTTGGTTAAGAAAGTTGTTATTGATACACCACACGTAACGATTTCATATAAATTAACCAAAAAAGGGCAAGCACTTGTTTCTGCCCTTCAGCCGATCCAGAACTGGGCAATTGATTTTAAAGATCATGTTTAATCAAAAATAATAGGAGGAATAAAATGAATAGCAAAAATAATATGATGTGCGATTTGGAAACAGGCGTTTGTGGAAGTGCTGGAGACGAGGAAATGGTAATGCTTGACTTTAATCAACCAAAAAAAGCGATTGAGCTTTATTACGTTACCGACCCCATCTGCTCTCACTGTTGGGCATTAGAGCCAGTTCTCCGTCGTTTTGAAGAACAGTATGGCGATCACTTTACAGTTCATACGGTTATGGGCGGATTGTTAGAAAAATGGGGGGATGGACCTGTCGATCCAGCAAACGGGATTGGACAACCGTCTGATGTGGCTGGACACTGGAGAGAAGTTGGGGAATATACACGTATGCCTATTGATGGCTCACTTTGGTATGACAACCCTATTCACTCATCCTATCCTCCTTCCATTGTTTTTAAAGTCATTCAAAAACAAAATGAAGCGTTGGCTCGTGTGTTTTTACGTCGGGTGAGAGAAGCCGTTTTTGCGTTCAATCAAAATATTGCAGAGCATTCAATTTTAGTTGATATTGTAAATACACTTGGACTTGATGGTGAAGCAATTGTAAAAGAAGCGGAGCAGCCAAGCGGACAGCAATTATTAAACGAAGATTTTGGGCTAGCTGCAAAATTAGGTGCCAGAGGTTTTCCAACGATTGTTATGATCAATGAGGAAAATAAAGGTGTCAAGATGGTTGGTTCTCGCCCATTAGAATACTACGTTGCAGGTCTAAAACAAGCTCTGGATTCAGAGACTCTCCAACCTAAACAACAACCTGCCCTCTCAAGCCTGCTTGAAAAAGAAAAGCTCTTATTTTCCAAAGAGATTGAAGTCATGTATGATCTTGAAAAAACAGAAATCATCGCATTTGCCGAAAAAGAACTTTCAAAAAGCAGTTATCAAGTGAAGGAAATACTGGGTGAAACCTATTTTTTGAACCAATAATTATAAAAAGAGTACAGTCACCATTCCATGCGGAATAGTGACTGCACTCTTTTTCATGTCTTAATTCCTGGTAACCCGTGTGGTGCCTGACACCAGCCCTCGTGTTTATTGAACCTTTTCTAAATGACAGACAATTTGCTCATAATGATCAGAACATTTTCGTTTTCTCTTCACTTACATCTACTTCTATTATAAATGGTTTTTAATTTGAGCCTGAACTGCTGCGGCTAGTTCGTTTGTATCTTTAAAGATTTTTGAATCAATAGGTTCAGAATAATGTACAGATACTTTGACAGCAGTATGTTTCCCTTTCTTTTCTGTTAATTTATAAGAATCCTTGATGGAAACAGGGATAACTTTTACTCCTGATTTCATAGCGATCCTTAAACTACCAGATTTAAAATCGCCCATTTGCGGACCTCTACTTCTCGTTCCTTCCGGGAAGATGGCCATTGAATGACCCCGTATTAAATTTTCAATCGCTTGGTTTATAGACTTTAAGGAACTGCGAGCATTTTCCCTATCGATGAACACACAGCCTCGCTCTTTCATCCAAAAACCCAATAATGGAATCTTTTCCATTTCCTTTTTAGCGACAAACGCCATAGTTTGTGGTGCTGTTGAAAATAAAAGTGGAATATCCATATTACTTTGATGGTTTCCAACATATAATACGGATTCATCTAATGGAACATTTTCTATTCCTGTTACTGTTAGGTCGGCACCAGAAATTTTCACTAATTTTTTTGTACATTTTAAAATCAACTTATTAATTAGTTCTAGTTTTTCTTTGTTCTTACCGGCTTTCTTTAATTTATTTATCGTAAATGTTTTGTTTGCTTTACTTAAAATATAACCCCACAAATATCCTTGAAATACTAGAGTGCGCATTTTTTTCCTCTTCTCAAATTTAAATAAATAAAAAGGATCAACCGTTTATTCCCACTCATTATATGATAATAATTATCATTATTAATTGACTTAAATCAAGGTTGGTTATTTATTTTAAAGTAAATCAAAGTTCAGGGGGACACTTCGTCTTTCCGTACAAAAAAGCTAGGACGGGTTATACCCTTCCTAACTTTTAAAATATTATCGATTAAAATTCCAGCTAATCTGATTGGTGCCTGACACCAAAATTGAATACGTGTTTATTGAGTTGCATATAAAACGTTTGGATACTTATTTAATGGGTTACGTTATTAGGTACTTTTCTTAAAATACTTAGCAAAATGACAGTCGTATTGGCAGCGTTATTGATATATATAAAAGTAAAACTCGCCATAGCTCACTATTGGCGAGTTTCTTTATTAAGAATACAAAAACACTTTTTATTAAATCTCACTTACAGGTAATACGGTTCAACGTTTTGCACCAAAATGAGGTTCTATTAGCTTTTCGAGAAAAAACTCACTTTCTTTTAAATAAGATGTCTTGTCCTTAATCGAGTAACCAGCAAAAGTAAAATAAGCGGAGATTTTCCGGTTAAATGCAGAATGGTGTTCGTTTCGGGGAATATAAGGGGAATTTTTCCGGTTATGTAAAGCAAATTCTCCCATTTTCGAATACTTTGAGTAAATAGGCGGAATCTCTCCGTCTATTTAAGCTTATTTTAATTATATTTACAAATTAAGCGGAATTTTTCCGTCTACTTACCAGCTCGGGTTCTTAACCTGATCCGCTAACCGATAAACGGAATATTTGGATATTTATCCCATGCACTTTTTCCTATTCTAAAAATTATTCCAATATAACTTTGTAATGAAATTGTAATTTTACTGAGACGTCTCTGTTACAGCTTTCTAGTATATTAAAACTATCAAATCACACTAGGAGGTAACAATCATGCTAAAGAAATTCATTCTAGCATTTACCATCATCGTTTCTTGTGGCTCTTTGTTTGCTAGCATAGGTGATAAAGCGGAAGCAGCTTATTATAATTCAAAGGCAGTGTCGGTTGCAAAGTCTAATTTAGGAGTACCTTATCGTTGGGGCGGTATGTCAACTAACGGTTTTGATTGTTCTGGTCTCGTGAAGTATTCTTATGCTAGAGCTGGAAGAACATTAAACCGTACCGCCGCTCAAATGTATTATGGAAACGGATATCGTATCTATAATTATATCCAACCGGGTGATTTAATGTTCTTCGCTCCAACCAAAGCAAGTCGACCAACACATGTCGCGATATATATTGGGAATGGAAAAATGATTATGGCTTCTTCATCAAGAGGAGTCATGATTACAAACACAAACAATCCATATTGGCATCCAAGATACGTTGGAACCAAACGCGTTTAAAGACCATCTGATAGATGGTCTTTTTTTTATCCCTGAGACTATGTGGAAGGTTCTCGTGGACAACTTCAACACATCAGTAACTATGAGAACCATCCTTTTGAAGCTCAATTTTTTCACTAATCTCCTTAAGTCCGGCACGAATTAGCAGAAAAACAACAATCCATGAAGTGATCATTAAAAAAATATGGCCATAAGGAAACATTCCAGTTACGGGAGTATCCCATAGCGCATGCATCAATACGACGAGGATAAAGACACGTAAAAATTTAATTCTAAATAACATGTTAAGATTAAAGGGCTGATCCCCTTGTACCCTGCAGAATGCCGCACCTGTTAAGCCCGCCCAGGCGACATGGCCGCCAGGTGCTAAGAGCCCTCGCCATAATATCGTGGTATAGAGATTTTGTGTATCCCCGGATAGCAATGCTCTTAAGGCATAGCCAGCTGTTTCAAATGCGGCAAAGCCTGCACCAACGGCCGCACCAATGAGTAGACCATTAAGAATATACCTGTATTTTCGATACTTGACAAAACTAATTACGGTAATCGTTTTGGCAAGCTCCTCAGCGATTCCAATCGTAATCGGATTAATAATATTCTTTAGAATATCAAAAAAGACAAGTGCAACTAACAACGAGACAATCCCGCCGATGAGTACGACATAAATAATTCGATAAAAGGCAATATTTTGCGGAGCATTCATTTCCCAGAAGAATATAAGTGTTGTCAACGGAACAGCAAAAGCACCCACTATAATAAGTCCGGGTATAAAATTGATATTACTAAAATAGCTGAACCCAATGTGCAGCCCGACGAACGCGAGAAGCGAAATGATGAACACCCTTGCAAATAGCCAAGGTTTTGGCCATGTGCTTTTTACTTCGGAAATTTTCGGAGTCGTAAGAGCGGTTCCAACGATAAACAGCCGCTCAGCTTCTAGTTCACTATGATTTCGGAAAACACGAGAAAATATATTTTGCATTTTTGGTTCAACCGATTGTTCTAATTTTGGAACCATGTCCACATAGTGGGCAAACTCATAAAAAAAGCTGTTATCCTCCTCTTGCGAGTTACCCTTAATAAATTTTTCACCGCAGCTTAGGCAGAACTTCACTCCCTCTGGGTTGGAATAAACACATTGTGGGCATTTCATAGCTTCACTCCTCTTAGATGTCTAAATTCATTTTAATGTTATGGAGATATCCACCAAATGAAATAACAATCTCAAAAAGAGTATACCCATACATAGGTAGTTTCTACTCTACTTTACATAATCCAACCAGTAAAATAAGCCATCAAACACTAGATTTATGCTCACTAGTATTTGATGGCTTATTTATTTTCCTATTCAATTGAAAAAACTTATCGTTTATAACACTTTACTTAAAAATGCTTTGGTTCGGTTATGCTGAGGGTTACTGAATAACTCATTCGGTTCATTTTCTTCAACAATATAGCCGCCGTCCATGAAAATAACCCGATCGCCAACTTCACGTGCAAAGCCCATTTCGTGGGTAACAACCACCATTGTCATCCCCTCTTTAGCAAGCTGTTTCATGACTTCTAATACATCTCCGACCATTTCAGGGTCAAGTGCAGAAGTCGGCTCGTCAAAGAGCATGATTTTTGGATTCATTGCCAGCGCCCTAGCAATGGCAACACGTTGTTTCTGCCCCCCAGAGAGTTCGCCTGGATAACTATTTGCCTTTTCTCTTAAACCAACTTTATCGAGCAACTCATAGGCTAATTTTTCAGCAGCTGATTTTTCGGTCGAACGAATTTTAATAGGCCCCATCGTTAGGTTTTCTAAAACGGTTTTATGAGGGAATAGATTGAAATGCTGAAATACCATTCCAACTTCTTGTCTAACCTTATTGATATTGATCTTATTGTCTGTTATATCCTGTCCGTTAATGACTACCTCGCCACCTGAAATTTCCTCGAGGCGATTTAAGCAGCGAAGAAACGTACTCTTTCCGGAACCAGATGGACCAATAACACAAACTACCTCTTTTTCTTGTACGATTGCATTAATATCCTTTAAAACCTCTACCTTACCAAACGATTTTCTTAAGTTTTTAACAGTAATCATACTCATCGAAGCTGAATCCTCCTTTCGATGAAATTAGCTAGAATGGTTAATAAATAAATAATAATAAAGTAAATAACACCCACAACTAGCCAAATCTTGAAAGCTTCAAACGTTGCGGAGGCTTGAATTTGCCCTTGCTGTGTTAAATCAGCAATCCCAATAACCGATAAAAGAGAAGTATCTTTTAAACTAATAATCGACTGATTCGTAATGGTAGGTAGCATTCTTCTAAATGCCTGTGGAAGCACCACATAGCGCATCGTTTGGGCACCTGTAAACCCAATCGATCTTGCCGCTTCTGTTTGTCCCTTATCAATCGATTGAATTCCCGCTCTGATAATCTCCGCAAAATACGCCCCAGCATTAATGGCAACAGTGACGATCCCTGCTGTTGTGCTGTTCAAGGACACTATTTGTAAAGAATTGACGCCAAAGTAAATAAAAAATAGCTGGACAATAAATGGTGTCCCTCGAATTGCATCCACATAAATCTTTGCAATCCAGTTTAAAATCTTACTTGGAGCCAATCTCAATAAGGCGATGACTAAACCAATTAGAAAACCTAGAATAATTGCAATTACAAAAATATAAAGAGTAACTTGAAGTCCTTTTAATAACATTGGTATAGCCGCAGAAATAATATCCATTCTTATCATCACCTTTCAACAAGAAAGCGCGCTATAAGCGCGCCTCTAGCTTACAAATCTATTTTTCACCAAGATAAGTTTTTATAATTTTATCATAGGTTCCATCTTTCTTTAACTCAGCAAGACCAGCGTCGATTTTTTTCAAAAGATCCGTATTTTTTCCTTTTAGAACAGCGATTCCATATTGATCCCCATTTAAACGATCACCTACGATTTTTAATCCAAGGTCTTTTTGGGCAATAGCATACGAAATTACTGGATAATCTTCAATTAGAGCATCTGCATTTCCGTTAGATACCTCTTGGAACATAGCAGGACTATCATTAAATTGAACAACAGAAATTCCTAGTTTTGAAGCATTGTCTGTTGCATATTTTGCACCAGAAGTACCTTTTTTAACCGCAACTTTTTTGCCTTTAAGGTCATTGATCGATTTAATCGATGAATTATCGTTTTTGACAATTAATGTTAACCCCGCATCAAAATATGGTGTGGAGAAATCTACTATTTTCTTTCTATCTTCTGTAATACTCATTCCTGCAATCGCCACATCTAGCTGATTAGCTTGCATTGCTGGGATGATACCACCAAAATCCATTGGTGAAAGTTCAATTTTGAAACCTTGATTTTTTGCAATGGCATTGATTAACTCAATATCGATACCCTTATAGTCGTTTCCTTCTTTAAATTCAAACGGAGGATAGGTCGTATCTACACCTACTTTATACACCTTAGCCTTTTCCTCTTTCCCGCTTTTTGCGTCACTACTTCCACAAGCCGCGATAAAGATAGTAAGAATTAAAAACAAACTAAATAAACCAAACTTCTTCATATCAATTTCCCCTTTGTTGTCAGATTATTTCCATTTGCAGAATAGAATGAATTTACTTAATTAATATACCACAGATATTAAAAAGAGCAAAAGAAAAAATTATTGGAATATAAATTGATAAACAAGCTCTGATTCCTCTTGTTCTTGAGAATATAACTTCGTGGCATCCTTTACATTTTGCTCCATTGTCCAAGGTTTCCGGAAAGTCACAATCAATCCCTTTGTCTTTCCTGGATAGGTACGATTTGTTCGGGAAAAGGCTTGGATCAGATTGGCATAACTTAAATTCCGGTCCACAAATAACGTTTGGACGGTTGGAGCATCGAATCCAGTCAATAAACGCTCTACAACAATAACGAGGTCAATTTGTTTCCCGAATTCTTTGAACTCTGCCTTCTTACGAGCTAAACGATTGTTGATATCGCCATTATATCGTTCAATATCTTCTAACGACCAAGCTGTATGATAATAATCGTTATAGTCCTTGATAATTTCTAACATTTCATCTTGATTTTGTTTAGAATTATCTTCGTTTTCTTGCATCGAATAGGTGATGGCAATCCGTGGGAAGTCCGGATCTTCAATCGTTCGCCCTGTTCGAATCGGATGTTCAGCAAATTCCTTCGTCAACCATTCCGGATCTTTCGTCATTTCCTTGATTGCCTGATAGTAGCGTTTCGCCATATCAATGGAACTTGTTGTTAAAATAGCGGACTTTTGCGGGCGACCATTTTGGAAATCAAATTTGGTATAGGCATTATCCGGGCGAAAAATCTTGCGAATAACTTTTTGAATATGTTCATCACTTTCATAAGAAGATGATCCAAGATATGCTTCTTTTTCTATTCCATCCATTTGATCGATCATGTCGTTCATTTCATCATCACTAAAATGAGCGTATTTTTCCTGTTGACGCAGTTGAGCAAAAATATAGTTATTTAATGATGTTGGTTCAATCGTATCCTCATGCTCTACTTGGAATCCTAAAACAGCCCCGTCATCTAACGCATTCTTAATGGTATAGGGATGCAGGATATCTCCATATTGATCACGAGTGGTGCGAGCTAATTGGCCTTTAGCTTGTTTCTTGTTTACATCAAATATCGGTGTACCTGTAAATCCAAACCATGTAGAATTTGGAAAAAATCCCTTGATCGCTTCCATCCCTTCTGCGCTTAACGCCCGATGGCATTCATCAACGATAAACACAATATGTTGTCCTAGTAGTTTCTTAAAGCGCTGAGTGCCTTTTTGTTCTTCTAGTTTTTGAGCATAGCGCAAGGCAGCTTCCAATTTTTGACGAGTGGTAATAATTACTGTATTGGAATTGGCATCAGATAGCAGAGTATTACTTAGCTCCGGAGCACTTCCGGTTCCAACAATCAAGCTATTAGACTTCGCATTACCAGAAGAAATACCGGTATTAAACTCGGAAGCAAATTTGGTAAATTCCGACGTTGTTTGATTATCTAAGTCTTTTCGGTCAACCAGCATAATTGTACGATCTACACCTGGTTTGCGAGCCAATAACTTCGTAGACACAAAACTTGTCAACGTTTTTCCTGAACCAGTCGCATGCCAAACGTATCCGGATTCATGTTTCATGGCAGATGTAAACAAGGCTTCAATTGCATGAATTTGATAGGATTTTAACACCATTAAGGATTTATTGTCTTGGTCTTCACTAACAATCGTATAATGGGCAATCAAGCGATGCGCATCTGGAATATTTAAGACCTGTTTCACAAATTCATAGAGATTTTCTACTTTTCGATTGTCTGTTGTTCGCCAACTGAAAACAGATTTCTTGTGCATGTCTTTTGGCATCGCATTGGCAAAATAGCGAGTCGTTTGTTCGTTGGAAATGACAAATAACTGAAGAGTAGAAAAGATATTGTTTCTAAACATTCCTTCTTCTGCGTATTTTTTGATTTGATTAAAGGCTTGGAATACGCCATCTTTGGCACCGACCTGCTTCAATTCAATTTGAACAATTGGCAACCCGTTGATTAAGAGTGTCACGTCAAATCGACGATCACGGCCATCAACGTCTGTCTTTTGTTTCGCAATCTGATGAACGACTTCGTAAGTAGAGATTCCGCCACCAATATCTTGGTTGGAATACAACACCAATGACATTGACCCCAAGGAAACATCTTCACGTTCAATCGTAATGCGAGAGATTCCATTCTCCCCTTTGAGCCATCTAGCAGCCTCAAAGGGTGTCTTTGTTTTCAATAGTAATTCTGTTTTAATATTGTCAAATTCTTTATCAGAAATTGGATGTTCCCCAATTTCTGATAAGTTATTTTGCGTAATTTTTTGACGCAAGTTCTCCCATAGAGCTTCTTCCGATTTTAAATCTGGGCGACAATTCCACTGGTTATGCCCTTCCCCTAGCACTTCAATCAGGCGACGTTCCACTTCAGCTTCATCGTTATGTGGTATCTTTGTCATTTTTCTTCTCCCTCTACTTACTTATAGAAACATCTTTTGTAAGAAAGCTTTTTGGGTTTCCTTTAAGGTATCTAATTCGCGTTGATGAAGAGCGATAGTCTCATCGAGTTGCTTAAAGAAATTACCGATTTTAATTTGTTCCTCAAGAGTTGGGAAATATATTTTATAATTCCCAAATTGCGGAGCTGTAAGTTGTGGAACACCTGTTGATTCAACCAAAATATTAGTATTATTTATTGCTGGTTCTAAAAAATCAACATTAAAATCATCAAAAGGTTTTAAAACTAAGAGTCTAACAATAGCTGTGAAATTGACATGTCTAGCCTTTGCGTGTCCTACATCACCACGACCAGTAATCGTAACAGCTGGCGCAACTGACTTATAGTTGTTATAATAGCCAACAATGCCATCATTTGTTAATGCATTTGCTAATACAGGAAATTTCCCACCATCAATAAGTTTTGATTTATCAATGTCCCCACCGGCAGAAATATTTCCAATTTCCGAAATCTTACGCTCTTCCCAATCTCCAGTAAATCCCGGGAACCGAACTTCTGGTACGGACTGCCCTTCTTTTGGAAACATTTTTTGCAAGAATCCTTGTTTTATTTGTTTAAGGGTTGTTAGTTCTTGTTGAAGAAGGGCGATAGTGTTATCAAGATGTTTGAAAAATTCCCCAATTTTAGTTTGTTCTTCTTTACATGGGAAATTAAGAATTATGTTTTTGACAACTTTTCCATTTAACTTTGGTTGTGCAGTTCCACTATTGTATTTATCATAATTTTGTTTTTCCAAGAGTTGTACTAAATAAATATTAGACCCCAACTTCATTTTCATGATGTGTGCATGGTTATTAACCCAAAATTTTCCTTCAGTCAAATAGGCTATTGGACTGTTTCTCGTGGTAATATTGGCACCATCTTCTGCTAAGAGTACATATTCTCCTTCAAATATATAGTCTTCAACATAATCAATTATCCCAGTTGCCCCATAATAAGGATATTGACCTTTTATTCGCTTTACAGAGTCAATTGGTATTCGTTTTTCATCAAAAAAATCTGCTACTTCCCCTAACTTTTGTTGCTCCCAATCTCCTGTATATCCTGGAAAGCGAATTTCTGGTGTAATTTTATTTTTCACGAGTAAACACCTCTAATGCACCCTTGATCCAGTCTGTGTTTTCTTCATCAAATTGTAGCAAAGAAATCATGTCATATAGGCTAGATTCTAGTTCTGCTTTTTCTTTTCGTATGTCTTGAATGGTTGAGCCGATTGCAGCCATATCAACAGGCACTTCTTCTTCAAAGGTATCCACATATCGAGGGATGTTCAAATTAAAATCATTTTCTTTGATTTCATCAAAAGTAGCGACATGTGCATAATTCTCCACATCTTTACGGTTTTTATATGTTTCGACAATCTTATCAATATTTTCTTTGGAAAGTTTATTTTGGTTCTTTACTTTAGTAAACTCATGACTTGCATCAATGAATAACACATCACGAGTGGTACGATTTTTCTTCAAGATGATGACGGTTGTTGGAATCGATGTCCCAAAGAATAAGTTTGCTGGCATGCCAATTACGGTATCAATACTACCATCCTCTAATAATTTCTTACGAATCACACCTTCAGCAGCGCCACGGAATAGTACCCCATGTGGTAAGACGATTGCCATTGTTCCCGAATCTTTCAAATGATAGAAACCATGTAAAAGAAAAGCAAAGTCTGCTTTTGATTTTGGCGCTAATTTCCCGTACGAGAATCATCTAAGAACGTATCATCTGAAGACCAATTAGCTGAGTAAGGGGGGTTCATTAGAACGGAATCAAAGGTATAAGGCTCATCTGTCGGCCAATCTTTGTTCAATGTATCCCCATTACGTAAACGCATATCCTCCTTATCAACACCATGCAAGATCAAGTTCATCTTCGCTAGATTATAGGTTGTTGTATTTAGTTCTTGTCCATGGTACTTTATACTTTCTGGATTATTAATATATTTTCGGATATTCAACATCAAGGAACCTGATCCCATGGTTGTGTCAAATACGCTAAACAATCTTTTGTCTTCCTGACCAATTGCAGCGATACGAGCCATCATGTCAGATACCTCGGAAGGTGTATAGAATTCGCCAGCTTTCTTACCAGCTTCTGAGGCAAATTGACCAATTAGAAACTCATACGCATCTCCAATGACATCACCATTATGTCCTATCACATCGATATCATTTAGTTTCTTCAGTACTTCTGTAATGGTAATGTTTCGTTGTTGATCATCTGACCCCAGTTTTTTTGATGTCAAATCAACATCATCAAACAATCCATTAAATTGATCATATTTCGTAGACATATTGATAAAGGCTTTATTCAAGTCATTCAACTGAAACGTGTTTTGTTTAGCTTGATCGGTTAATGCATTGAATAAATACTCCGGTTCAATATCATAACCCAATGTATCCACTAACGTTTCAATCAAGTCATTTTTTATCTCTACATCTGCTAGTAACTCTCTATATAACTGATTTTGTTTTTCTTGTGTATTGTATTCTTCTAGCGATTCATCAGCTATTTCAACTACTTTTTCTAATAACTTATCAGATAAGTACTTGTAAAAGATCAATCCTAATAAGTAGTTTTTGTATTAGTTGTGTTTACCCAAGATAAACCAGTTTTGTCTGCTCCACCTACTGCCAATTCAAATTCGTATGAATAATGAAAATCTGCGTCTTCTTTGTCGCCCCAGTTTTTTATATCCGAATTTCCAGCATGTAAGAAAGAACAACGTAGAGAATAACACATCTCTCCTGTAAAATATGGATTATTTGCCTTAGAGCCATCTTCTGTCCAACCTGTATTGTCTGCAAAATATTGGTTAACCCAATCATCAAACCATGCTACATATTGTTTTCTTATATTACGTTCTCCATTTTTTTTCTTTAAATCTGGATATTCAATTTGCCCACAAATATCAGGTAAAGTTAAAGACAGTGCAAGTGCTGATAAATAACTTTTATTACTAAGAGCAAGGTTAATGTCCTTTATTTTTTCTAACATATAATCCCCCTATTGTATTATTAATCACTCCTAATTCCAACTGAATGTTACCATAAAAAACAAATACTTGTTTAACTAAGCAGCTGTTAGCTCAATAATCTTTATTATATTTCATCACGTTCTTGCCATATTTATTCAACTCAAGCACCATGATGTACACCACCCCATCGGGTAGGATTTCGTCAGCCGGACTTAATGTCCCGTTTGTTGAAAAAGAAGCCTGTTGCTTTCGATAAGCAAAGATTTTTTGACGAGTTCCTTCTATTATATTTGGATACTATTTAATTCTCTTACGTATTCCTTAACTAGTTTATAAAAAGTTGTTTTTTTAACACCTGCTTCTTGCATTGCTTTCACTGCAGTCATCTCTCCCATTTTCCAACGATTATAAGCTTGTTTAAACTCCTCAGTAATAATAGATTTAGGTCTGCCAAAAATTTTATGACATTAAACATCTAATTTTGATATTTGATTTTGTTTTCCATAGTGGCCCTTGAAATCCAGAATCGTTTCCGTGCCCCTGAAGGGGCAAAAGTCTTTATAAATTTAAAAATCTATGTATCTAAAAGTTGTAACTTTTGGAGATATTTTGTGCGTGTTTTAAGTGTTTGTTTGCACATCCGATTTACTGTTTCTCTAAATAGCGATAAATCGTTGTACGAGACACGCCCCACTTTTCTGCAACATCTTTAATCGGTGTACCATTTTCAATTAAAGCTTTCATCATTTCAATATCTTTTGGTCCATACTTCTCAGGACGACCACCAAGACGACCACGCGCTCTTGCAGCTGCTCGTCCTGCAGCCGAGCGCTCCTCAATCAGATTCCGTTCAAATTCTGCAAAAGCTGCGAATAAGTGAAACATCAATTGTCCCGTTGCATTGCTTTTGTCCATGGTTAAGTTTTCTTGTAAACTGTGAAAGCCTATGCCTCGTTCGTTCAAAGTATTTACAATTTGTATTAAGTCCTGCATGTTGCGACCAAGGCGATCTAATCGCCAAACGACAATTGTATCTCCTTCACGTACATACTGAAGTGCCTTTTCTAAACCGGGGCGCTGTCTTTTTGCTCCACTTATTTTATCGTGGAAAATTTTTGAGCAACCATACTGCGTTAACGCATCCATCTGTAAATCCAAATTTTGCAATCCCGTTGACACACGCGCATATCCAATTAACACCAAAATCACTCTTTTCAAATTTTTCTTTTGAATTCATTGTAACATAAAATAGATTTTAATAGGTTACTAGACATAGAAAAATGAACGGGGTTTTATGACATGAATGGTAATAAAAAATGTCCTTTTCCTCATGAAAAATAGCGTGTTCAGAAAAGGACGAGTTTTGTAACATATATCTAGCCTGTAAAATATTAACATGTAATCATTTTGATTAAAGGGCGCTTTTTAATTTTGTTCCGCAAACGGGCCAGTTTAGTGCAATAAGAACTGGGCCGTTGTTGCATAAGACACAAAATATGCAGTATAGAAGCGAGATTAACAGAGTTATTTATGAATGATGACCCTGGTACCAATTGGAACTCTAGATGATAATTCTAAAACATCATGATTAAACATTCTAATACAACCGTGAGAAACGCTTTTACCTATTGATGATGGATTGTTTGTACCATGTATTCCATAATGAGGTCTTGATAATCCCATCCATAAAACCCCAAAAACATGTCTGGGAGGATTTGGCTGCTTATTTATTATGGTGTAAGTACCAAACGGTGTAGCAGTTAATATTTTGCCAGTAGCTATCGGATAGGATTTTATCAGTCTGTTTCCGTCATACAATCTTAATCGGTGTTTTGATGTTGACACGTCAATCCATCTCGCCACGAAGATCAACTCCATTTTTTTAAATAATGTATGTAGTAACTCAAGACTTTGTTAATTAACAGGAATTGATTGAACAGTATTGTATGAGTTTTTGAACAAAACAAATAAGTATCCTGAATGACAAGACTTCTAGGCTGCAGAACAATTTATTTTAGATCTTTCATTTTTAGTTTTGCGCCACTGTTTTTCTAAATGGAAAGCGCCGTAAAACCGTGGAACGTAATAAAAGCCTGAATGAAGGAAGTATCATACAGGCTAATTATTACTTAATAAATTCACTTTTTGATCTAAGAATTAGGTTGTCAAAAATAAATAACAACTATGGCATGAGAATCTTCCTTACCAAGAATGGAGGCCGTTTCGCTTTTTAAAATCAGTTCAAGCTACGAATTTGGCTGGGTCTTAAATTTTTGAGAGCCCCATCACAAATCGATTTTCAAGTATGAAATTTGAGTTATTTAAAAATCAATTGAGCAATTTCCGTTCCACTTTCAACTTCATCTGACTTTAACGGAATCATTTCAGAGATTTTTTCTTCAAAATTCGGGAAAACAAGGACTGAAATAATTTCTTTTCCCTTCTCCTCAATATAGGAAAGATCAAAAGTACCAATGTGGTCATTAACACTAACTATATCTCCAGCATTAATTTTGATATTAAATCCTTCACCTTTTAATTCAACTGTTTCAAGTCCTAAATGTAATAGCATTTCAAGGCCATCTTCCGTTACCATTCCAATTGCATGTTTAGTAGGAAACACTTGTGTAACCTTCCCATTTACAGGAGAAAAAACTTCGCCGTTAGTTGGAATAAAGGCTAGCCCTTCGCCCATCATTTTCTGGGAAAAAACGGGATCTGGAACACTTCCTAATGGAATAACCTCGCCCTTTAAAGGGCTATGGATGAATATATTTTTTTCTTTTTTACTCTTCTTAAAAAACATCATTTCACACCTCAATGTCTATCTTTTACTATTTATATAATCTAAATATCCAAATGCCAATGCTTCTACCACAATAAAAAAGGAAGAGGCAGATCGTACCCACCAATTTTTCGGAATAGGATTCATCGTACTGGAAGCATATAAATTAAAATCAGCATGTCCTGACAACCAATTACTTTTAAAATTGGTAAGGGAAATCATTTTTGCACCCTTAACTGCAGGAATATCAAGTAACCCTTGTAAGTTTGGATTTTCACCGGATAGCGAAAACAAAATAATTAAATCTTTAGAAGTTAACTTTTCAATTATAAGCCTATATTCATTTGCGTGGGCCATTGCAGGAATAATTTGAACGGGTTTGCCAATAAGTAGGAATAATCGTTGCAGTTCTGCAGCTTGATTTTTCTGGGCTATTCCTGTTGAAATGACATAAATATTTTCACTAGTATCAATTGCTTTATAAATAGGTTCAAAGTCCACACTATTTAAATAGTCTAACGTTTTATTGACATCATAAAGAACTTGTTCAAACAATTCATTTGGTTTAAGTTCCTCATTTGGGCTGGCATTTTCCCATTTTACAAAGTTTTTAAATTCACTATATCCACTAAAACCTAATTTTTGAGCAAATCTTAATACAGATGATTTGGATGCTAAACTATTTTTAGCTAACTGATTAATACCCATGTTCCCAATTTTATCTTTATTAGCAAGAACGTACTTAGCAATAGTAAAATCAGTATCACTCAAATACTCATAATTTTTATTAATTAACTCTTCAAGATTCACAAGGAGATCCTCCTAACTTAATTAAAACAGGCAACAGGGTATGAAAACACCTCATACCCGCTACTAGTTTAGCAAACCCTTTTTCCTTAAGAAAGTTCCGGCCAAAAATCCTTGTTTGCCTCGATAAGGTCATCTAAAATTGCTTTTGCAACACTCGCACTTGGTACTGTCTTTGACAATGTTAGCGCCTGCCAAAGTTTTTGATATGATTTTTCTAAATAAGCTTGAACGACTAACTTTTCTACTGATACTTGTTGTTCAATCAATCCCTTTTGGAATTGAGGAATCGTCCCAATAGATAGTGGTTCCACACCTGCTTTACTTACTAAACATGGAATCTCAACCATTGCAGTTGGTTCAACGTTTGCAATCGCCCCATTATTAGGAACAATTAATAGCATTCTTTCATATGTGTTGTATGCAAGCGCTCCTGCCAATCGAACGATGAATTCCGCGTGTTCCCCGGCTTCAATACTTGTTCCTTCAGCGGTGCCAGCTTCGGCAATTCGTATACATTCGGCAAAAACATTCTTTTCACGATGATCCATCACTTCGTTTGCCCGTGTATGTTCTGGGTTTGAATGTTGTACTACATAGTCAGGGAATAAATAATATTTTAAATACGTATTTGGTAGTGTATCCGGGTCAACAGCGTATACGTCCTTAGCTTTAGTAAATGTATCCATCCAGCTGGATTCCGCTAGCAGTGGATTATTAATCCCATCATTTTTAGCCCCATAACCCCATTGTTTTACATGTTCTTTCAATCTTGGCATTAAGTCATTGCCTTCTTTATCATAAAGCTCAGTCCACCAACCAAAATGGTTTAGTCCATAATACCGTTCAATAATATCATTCTCAGATTCCAACCCTAAAATGTCAGCCATTGATTTTTTAATGGCAACTGGCATATCACAAATATTAATGATTTTCGAGTTAGGACGTAAGATACGTGTTGCCTCTGCAACAATCGAAGCTGGGTTAGAGTAGTTTAACATCCAGGCATTCGGTGAATACTTTTCCATATAATCAATTAATTCAATTACTCCTGGAATTGAACGCATACCATAGGCCATGCCGCCAGGTCCACATGTTTCTTGACCAACGGCCCCATATTTTAATGGAATTTTTTCATCTAGTTCACGCATTTTTAGACCACCGACACGAATATGTGCCATTACGAAATCAACATCTGTAAAAGCTTCCTCGGGATCTGTTGTTGCTATGAATTCAATTTTAGGAGCACGTTCCTTAATGATAATTTCACATGCTTTCGCAACGATATCTTGACGTTCTTTATTATTATCGTAAAATTTTAATTTCCGTAATGGAAATTTATCTTGATTTTCAATTAACATCATTACAATTCCAGCTGTATAAGTACTTCCCCCACCAGCAATTACTACAGAATTTTTTTTCATTTTTAGTCCCTCTTTCCTTATTGTTGTTATGTCTTAGTGTATAAATATTTCTTTAAGGTTAGTATACTGCGATTTTTCCTTCATCGTAATAGTTTGGAAAGATGATGGGAAAGGTTTCACTCATTGGGAGATTTCTTTAACCTTCTTACATCCTATTTTACTATCGAACACTTTTAATCTTTTCTTCTATTTTATCTCGAACTTGACCAACTGAGAGTCCAACTATTACTTGGATCGCTTGTTTATTCCGAACTAAGCCATGTGCTCCATGTTTTCTAAAAACTTGTTCACTTTCTAGTTTTTCAGGATCTTTTACTGTAACACGTAATCTCGTTGCACAGTTTGTAATATCTTGAATATTTGCAGCGCCACCTAAATCTGCTAAAAAGTATTCAGCTAATTGTTCAAAAGAACTGCTTCCACCTGTATTTCCTAATTTCTTCTCTTTGTAATCTGCTTTCGTAAATAACTTGCTTTCTACATCATCAGACTCCCTGCCTGGCGTCAAAATATTAAACTTAATAATTAGATATCTAAATAAAACAACATAGATAACGGTAAATCCTAAACCAATACCTATTTGAAGCAGCCAAGTGGCCCAGTGATTTTGCCATGTACTTGCCCAAGTGATTGAGAAATCAAGTAAGCCGTATATAAAGTTACCTGAAACACCAAAGGCATACATAATTGCAGTCATTAAACCAGCCAAAATAGCATGAATTAAAAATAAATAAGGAGCAATAAACAAGAATGTAAACTCTATTGGTTCTGTTATTCCTGTAATTACTGCAGTAAATGCAACAGGTAAAATTAATCCAATTGTTTGTTTTCTTTTCTCTGGTCTACTTGTAATGATAAGTGCAATTGCTATGCCCAAGCATCCAAATACTTTGGAATTCCCAAACAAGGTAAAACCACCCTGAGGAAACAACTCTGTCATTGATTTAGTCGAATTTGCAAACTCTGCTACATGAGAAAACCAATAAGCTAGAAGTCCCCCATTTACTGCAGCCGGTCCATAAGCAAAGGGCTGCCAGATAAAATGGTGTAAACCAGTTGGAATCAGAATTCTTTCTAGAAAACTGTAAAGCCCTACACCTATAGCTCCAGATGTTTTTAATAGCCCTTGAAGTGAAAAAATCCATTCTTGAATATGTGGCCAGACAAGACAAGTTAAAAGTGCTACTGGTATCATAACTAAGAATCCTACTATCGTGACCAAGGCACTTCCTTGGAAAATTGCTAAAAGGTCTGGCAATTTTTTATCATAAAAGCGTTCATGAAGCCAGATAGTAATTCCTGCAATAATTAATGCACCAACCATACTCGTATCAAGCGTTTTAATACCTGCTATACTTGCTAATCCGCTATATCCGCCTACATCCTTAGAGAAATCCACACCAAAAGTTGAACCAGATGTAGATAATAATGAGTTGATAAATACATTAAAAAACATATAAATAACGAAAGCTTCCAGTGCAGCCCTGCTCTTTGATTTCTTTGCTAAACCAATAGGTAAACCGATAACAAATAAAAGGGGAATATTTTGAAATACAACGTAACTCCCATCAAAAATTAATTTCCAAAATGCATACCAAATGGTACCTTTAGCAGCAATACTTCCAACCATTTGCTCATTTAATAAAGTGTTACTGAGTCCTAGTAACAATCCCATAGCTGGCATAATCATTACTGGAATAAACATGGCTCCACCAAATCGCTGCAATTTCTGCATCATAATGAATTACTCCTTTTTAGTTTTTATAAGAAAGCGCTATCTCTAGAGCAATTATAGAGTTGCATGATGATTCTAACAATCACTTAACAATAACTTGGGAAAAGTACCAGACAATGAAACAAATGAGACTAAGAAAATTGAAAATAACTTTTAGGATTAGCCCTTGATTATTAATAAAAAAATCCCTTTAGTTTAAACTGAAGGGATTACTCGTACTATTTATTTATCCTATCCGCCGGAAATTCAAGACCCATCTGTTTCCGCGCTTCTTCTATGATTCTCATAGTTATCATGGAATGATTGTGCGAATTGATACTTGATTCTATCTGACCAGCCTTAATTAAATTAATAAATTCTTTGGTTTCATAATACATTGTGTTGTTAGATTGTGGGTAGGTAATATCTTCTACTCGTCCATCTCGATAACGAATTTCTACTTTTTGTGGTTGATTGATATTATCTATAATAATGTTTCCATTTTCGCCTTGAATTTCAGAAGGAATATTCGAATCCGTTATTTTTGAATACATAATTACTGCATCCATATCTTTATACTTCAGCAATAGACTTCCTTCTCCGTCTATACCCGAGTCAAGCATCAACGCATTGGCTTGGACACTAGATGGTACGCCAAATAATACAACCATTGGATAAATACAATAAATACCAATATCCATTATAGAACCATTTGAAAATAAAGGATTGAATGCATTTAATATTGTTCCTTGCTTGTAAGCATCATAACGAGAAGAGTATTGACAATAACTTGCAAAATATCGACGTATTTTTCCTATTTTATGTAAATTTCTGTAAACACTTTGAAAATTAGGAAGTAACGTTGATTTTAATGCTTCCATTAAAACAACTTTATTACTTTGAGCAACTTGAATCATCGTTTGTAATTCTGTTGTATTGGAAGCAATGGGTTTTTCACAAAGTACATGTTTGCCATACTTCATAAAAATTATAGCTTGCTCTGCATGAAGGGCATTTGGACTCGCTATATAGACTGCATCAATTACATCGCTTTTTGCCATACTTTCCAAATCCACAAAAATATTCTGTATATTATATTTCCTAGCAAATTCTATTGCCTTTTTCTCTGTCCGAGAATAAACAGCAGTTAAAGAAAATTCCTTTAGAGCACTTGCATCTTGAATAAATATGTCCGTTATTAGATTCGTCCCGATTACTCCAAATCGTATCATTTTTCTTCCCTCCAATGGACCTTTAGTCGCAACATTTCCAACTATCGCTAATTTAAGTATTACTTAGTCCTAGTAACAATCCCATTACGGGGATAATCATTACTGAAATAAATATGGCTCCGCCAAATCGCTGCATTTCTGCATCATACTAATCATTTTTTCCTCTTAAGAAGGCGCTATCTATTAAACCATTATAAATTTGTGTAATTACTCTAACAATTACTCATAATTAACTGGGGAAAAGTTTCAGATATTGAATCAAATGATGTTGGGGAAATTGACCATATTTGTAAGGCTTAACATTCTAAACGAAAAAAGATAAAAGGTATCTCTATTTTTTATCTTTTTCAATATTATTAATAAGGGGGAGCACTTTTAAAATCATATTAAGCAACAAAGTAGATACACCCTCTCTCAAATACAGAAGGCATCATTAAAACAATTCCTTTACATAAAAAAAGACCCCAGGATTCAGGGCGTTAAATAAGGTTGAGTTTTTGAAAAGAAGAGTATATCATCGCTTAGAACCTAGGATTATTTAGCCATTATGAAAGACTATTAATTCCTTAGCATAGAAAAAGTCGACTTATTTTTGGCTTAGCGTATGTTTTTCGCGTTTCGTTGGTAGGACCCCATAACTGATAAATAATATCTAAAAAGGGGGGAAAGGAATGGTTCCTAATCTGATCCGAATAGGACTAATAATTATTTCATGGATTTCGATTATCTTCTTACCCAAAAGTGCATTTCGTAAATATTTGCCTGTTTCCATCTTTTGTTCCTTACTTGTTATTATCGGATGCTTTTTATCCTATAGGTATAGGTGGTGGAAGGTTAAAGGAGGCATCCCAGAACTTATTTTTATGGATTTAAGTTTTACTTACGGTCCATTTTTTGCTGGCACCATGTGGATCTTCTATTTAACGTTTGGCAAATTTAAATGGTACGTTCTTTTCAATGCATTCTTTAATTTACTTCTCTCGTACCCACTTACTCACTTTTTCCAAAAATATAACGTCTATAAATTGGTTAATTTTAAGCGTATCCATCTTTTTATCTTTTACTTTGGATTTGCTTTTATCATTTATGGATACCAACTGCTGATAGAGCGTTCCAGAAAAGTATTTGATTGGTCTATTGTTAAATAATAAAAAATATTAAAAGGAAGGAGCTTGAAAACCAAGCTACCTATTTGATAACAGAATTATCTTTCTCGACATATTTCCGCCAATTTATTTTACATACCTTATAAAATTAAATGGCCCTTTAACGGAAAAACTCTATTGTCAATCAACAATTTCTTAATCCACTTTCAACTTCATATATTCTTTTAAAAAACCCCTTTAGTGTACCAATCCAAAGGGGTGTCTGTTGCATAACCTTCTGGTAGACGCTGTTGTAGAAAATCACCTAACGCATCTTTAAGGAGAATAAAAAGGGATGAAGAAATTCTCCACCCTTACTGCTCTTTTTGGTTATTTTGCCTTTTAGGTTTGCCTTCGCTTTCTTTCATTTCAAATTTTTCATACAAGCGAGCAAGTTTTTCGTTATAGGATTCATGTATTTCTTGTAATTTAGCTTGATAATTCCGTTCCACATCGATTAAAACACGCTCTTTTTCCAACTCTTTTTTGTCGGTTAACTGGGTTAACTGGTTATTAAAGTTAACCTTTACATTTTCCATTTCTTTGTTATGTTCTTCGATTGCTCTTTCTAATTTGTCTTGCGTTTGTTCAATGACAGCTGCTTGATCGCGAGATGTAGATTTTAATACCTCAATAGACGAAATCATACGACTTTCTTTTTCTCCAAACGCAACTTTCATTTGTTCTTTTTCTGCTAAGTGGTTCGCTTTAATCTCTGCATTCTCAGTAGCATATCCTTTGTATTCATTTACCAGTGACGATAAGGTATCAATCTTTTCTTTGTATTCTTGAATCAAAGCTTGGTTGTTATCATTTGCTGAACGAAAGCTTTCCAGCTGTTCGGATAATTCCTTTTTATCACTTTCTGTTTGTTTGGACTCTTCCTCTAACCGTTTTAATTCCTCTGTCAGCTTTTTCACATTACCCTGAAGCTCTGTAATGGTTAATTCTCTACTTTCCAATTTATCTTCTGATTCCTTCACTGCATCCATTTTCATATATTCAGCTCGCTGAATCATATTAGCGATTAATTCATAAATCCGGGTAGTGTGCACTTCTAATTCTGATAGATCTTGCTTGTAATCTCCAACACCCTCTTTTAAGTCTTGGACTGCTACTACTGCTATGGCCTTTTCAAACCATGCTTTAGCATTACCGCCTGAAACATCAATCATATTTTTTACTTTTTCATGTAATTCTTCACTAACTTTAACTCCAAATGTTTTATCCGACATTCCTTCCACTCTCCTAATAAAGTTAACCCCTCAATACAAGTATATCATGAGGTTAACCATGTTAACTATTGTTAACTAAAAGAATGTTTTCTGTTTCACGGTAATTTTTAATGAGTTTCTAGAACCTTAGGAAAGCATTTAAAAAAGAGTACCCATTCCTAATGGGTGCCGTTATGAGGTGCAAAATGGGAAATATCACAGATAAAGGGTGCACCATATCAATGTTTTGGATCGGATACTATATATAACTCCCTGTTAGCACAACAAAAAAAGACAACCGCAGCGATTACTACTTTAATACTTGCGTTTGTTAACTTAATAAGAAAAATTTGCCACAGCAGCCAAATCTATTCACAAATTTATCGAAAGGTATTTTCCCACTTACTGACGAATTGGTTCTTTATCAGGGAGGAGTGGTTGTGTGAAGATATTAACGGTTCCAAGTGCTAAAGAAGAAATTAGACGTTTGCAACACTTTGTTCAAGTTGTCGAATCCTATGAGGCAGAGACTTTGGAAAGATGGATAATAAAAGAATATGCATATACGAGCAGCATCCGAGAAGTGGTTCTTCGTGGCAATAAAAAAGGATTTAAACATAATGGATCAGATTTAGACTTTGATTATGTAAGAAGTGTTATTGCAGCAAATCCAAAGGATGAACTACATAAATTAATCAAAGGTAACTACAGAATGAGACTGAAAGGGAGATAACTCTTGGTTATTCAAAAACCGAAACAAATTAACTAGGTCAGTCTTGAAGTACAAAATTCAACTTACTAGAATTACAGTATTATTATCAATGGAATTAACACATTAATTAGCATAAAATGCACAGAGCAAAAAACTCTATGCATTTTTCTTTATTTTGCTTCTAGAACTAAAGCGACCTTTTAGGCTTAGTGACAGGGTTCTTGCTGTAGACTGCAAAGTAAACTTGGAGAAATACTAAAATGCTATCTCAAGGCGATAATGTTGTTTCATGTAGGGTTCCCGTCATAGTCCCCGGTAATTTCAACTTCGGCATCAAACAGCGCTTCGTCTTTGTCAGGATTATCGGGGTCAATATATGTTCTACACTTGGCGTAGAGCCAGATGTTCATTGGGCGATTGTTGATGATTTCGACCTCATCAAAATCAAAATCAGTATTCTTATGCAAGTATTCCTCTATAATCTCCTGTAGGTCTTGCTCATTGATCTCCAATTTCCGTTCAATGAAACCTTCCTTGCTGTAGTACTTTATTGGATATACATTACGGATTGCCATTATTTCACCCTCTTTCAATCTCAGTTAAGAAGGGACTGCTATTTGCTTCTTAAGCTCTTGCAGCAGTATTTCTGCGCCCTTAGGGCTTAAAACGATCTGCCCGTTACCGTATTTTTTATTCTCGTTGGTAACTTCACCAGTCAGCATGCAAGCCATATTAGGACTATATTTCTTTAAAATAATTTGTTCTCCATCAACAAAAATTTCAACAGGATCTTTCAGTTCTAAATCTAAGGATCTTCGAAGCTCAATCGGAATAACAATTCTCCCCAATTCATCAACTTTACGTACCATTCCAGTACTTTTCATATTTTCCCACCTCTATAATTTTATATTTCTTTAAAATTGCAGAAACGACTTTAATCGCATGATTTAAACAATCTTCTACTTTACCTAAACATAGTAACCCAATGTCTACTGAATGAAAATCTTTATAACGGAACTTATAGTTTTCAACTATAAATGGTATCTACAACATTCTCAAACTTTTAAATTCATTACTTCTACATTCTTTCAATATTTAATTTTAAGAAAAAAGCAATGATGATACACTTTTATAAACGTTTCACTCGCCCATTAAACTTCTTTTACCGATATCCTTTTGACATATCGGCGAAGGCAACCCCTGTATTCGTTTGGGATCCAATAAACTTCCCATCACCGACATATATTCCGACATGACCATCTAGCACACTAAGATTCTTTGAAGGACTTTCAATTAAATTTATTCCCGACCTGTTAATTGGCCGATAAACTCAACATCATCTACCTTCCAACCTTTCCCCTCCACATGGATAAGAGAGGTTTTGACAATCACCGTTTCTGTATTCGTAACACTATTAAATTCAGTAGAAAGTTTAAACTCATTAAAAAATTCCGCTTCCGTTTTGGAGGACTGATATTCAAAAGGCTTTAGCCCTACCATAGACGACTTGACGGATTCCTCCGAATCTGGAAGTTCCGTTCCTGAAGGGTGGGTTGCCTTATAGCCTTGATCGGTCATGAGTGGTTTTATTTTCTCATATCGTTCAGCAGTCGTTTGATAGGTGAAAAACTTTTCAAGGAACTTCAGATTCACTTCTAACGCATCTGTATTTTGAACAGAAGATAAGGTTTTTATCTGATCTTCGTAATTTCTTTGATTCGCTTTGACTTCCTGCAGCTGTGACCGTAAGCTGAAAACATACATAATAACCAAGACTGCTGCAACAAATCCCATCATGAGCAAGATAAAATTTTTCTTTTGGGTTGGCTCCATATCTTGCACCCCCCTTTCTAAATCCGTCTAAAACCTAAGAAGGGATATAATTTTTTCCATTCTTCCACCGAAGAATAAGAAGTACCATTACCGCCATTTGCATTGATGAATTGACCATTCCCTACGTACATGCCAACGTGCGAGGCCCCAGGCTTATAGGTAGAGAAAAACACTAAATCCCCGGGTTTTACTTGATCTTCTGGAACTGGTGTTGTTTTATTGTACTGGGATTGAGCAGTGCCGTATAGATCAATGCCGATCTGTGCAAACGCATATTCCAAGAGACCTGAACAATCAAAACCTCCCGAAGCTGGTGTCCTTCCCCCCCATACATAAGGTAGGCCAAGGAACTCTTTCATAATATTATGGACTTCCTCCACATCAAACGATTGAGTACCATCACCAACAACTACTATACTGTCATTTCCAGCATGATAATATCGCATCACATGTTCGACATAATTTACGTCACCATATCGGGACCAACCCATTTTGTCAGCCATCATTTCACTAAATTGAATCGCTACTTCTTTGGAATAGCCTCCACGCTCTAATGCGTAATGGGTAAAGCCATTTCCAAAATTGTAAGATTGTAAAGCTAGGTAAATATCGCCTTTGGCTTGCTTCATCACTTCCGAAAAATATTTCACTCCGATTTGAATCGAATATTCAGGGTCGGTAATGGTTCCTGGAGGAAGTCCAATCGATTCGGAAGATTGCATCACATCCAAATGTCTTCCTCCTGACTCTTGTTGAATGAGAGCCATGATAAGCCCTACATACTCACCAACCCCATATTCCTCCGCATATTTCCGTATAAGAGGTTCATAGTTATTTTTATTGAATAAATATACTGAAATATTTTAAACAGCAGACAAATATTATTCATTTTTTTAGTTTGTCCACACCTTCCAATTTATTCCTACATTTAATGTATAAATGGAGGTGAAATGATTTGAGTATAGAAGACGTTATTTCAATTGGAGCAAATTGTATTGTTCAAATTAGAAATCGCTTTTTTCTTTTAGTAGAAATTGAAGTGGAAGCAGGGAATGTTGCATTCGAGGAATTCGTGTTTATTCGTATATCACGACAAGAGGCCCGCACCTTATTGGATGCAGGAGTCCATCGTTGTGAAATTACAACTAGCGTTCCAAGATCGGATGGTGTAGAAGTAGAATTTATTTGCATCTTGATTGTAGACGGTGAGGCATTTGCAGTATTTGATGTTGAAAATGCCACGGACGAAGCAGTTCTTGTCGAAATCCCATTAGCAGCAGCACGGCGCTTAATCCGCAGAGGTGCAAGAGAATGTACTGTTATTGACAGATTGCAACGCTAAGGTTTTTAAAAAGAATGAATAGAAGGAAGAGGACTATTACTATAAAATAGTCCTCTTCCTTCTGTAATGAAACTATATTTGTTCTCCTCAATTAATATTAATCCACAAAAACGCCCTATCCGAAATTTCATTTGTTTTCATCCATATTCTTGTACATTCAAAGTTGTTTTAATAAATGACTTTACTTTTGTTTCACTTTTCCTGTTGCTTTCCTTAGATTCTCAGCAACCCTATATTTTACAATCTCACGGATTAATTCATAGGGGATGGGCTTATCTAAGGGAAACTGAACAGAGCCTTTGGCACTTTTGTATTCCAATAAATCCTGTTGAAATGCCGCGATTCCACTAGGAGTAGGGTAGAATCCGATATGGTTTTTATACGCTGCAAAATGGACAAGATTTCCATGTAAAACAAAAGTGGGCATTTGATAACTGATTTTTTCTGTTGCATCTGGTGCAGTTTCCTTGATCACATTCCTTAACGTCATTAGAATTTCCTGGACTTCAAGTGGAAATTGTAAGATGTAGTCATCTATCGTAATAAATTTGCTTTTGTTTTCTTCCATATTAACTCCTTTTGAAAAGAACTTGGAGGCGGTACATTGTATCGGCTCTTTACTTGCATTATTTTACCTATTTCTCTCCTTAATTACCACACTTAAAACCATAAGAACCGTCACTGTGGAGCTCGTTCAAGTTTTTTTATTCGCCTATTTGATCATTTAAATTATATTTTTTCAACTTCCTAATAATAGTCGTTTGATTCACTTCAAGAGCTTTTGCGATTTTTCTTGAGGATTGGTATTTCTTTAATGCATGACGCAGGATTTAAGCCTGGAGACATCCAATGCAAGCATCAATGCTATTAAGTTCTCCCCTTATCGCTTTATTAGGCATTTGGGGGTCAACGATTAATGCACGGGTCATTCCGACCATATCAGCTTTACCGGTTTTTACGATCTGTTCCGCCTCGATAGTGTCGACGACACGAGTTCCAACAAATACAGGGACAGCACACGCCATTCGAATTTTAAAGGCATGAAGTGCATTAATGTTTCATTGGAGACCCCGGTGCTATATGGGTAGAACCTGAATAGGTACTTGAATCCCCTGAAGTCACATTAATAAAGTCCACTCGAACTCTTTCCACCGTGAAAAAGTTGCGCAAATACCTTTGTTCCATACTGATGCAATTGTGCTGCCATCCCCGAATAAGCAGGGATAACCGCCTTGTCATACCCAGCAATGGTATGACTGGTCAACATCCCAGATGAATGTACGGCAGCCGCTTCAAGTATGACAAGGAAAGGATTGGATTTTAAAAAAATGAACCTTTTATGCATCATAGTGATGCATAAAAGGTTCAAAAGTAAAAGTGACATGGTATTTTATTGTATGTTAGTTTTTTGAAATGTCTGTCCCTCTGCTTGCATAAAGATAGACAAAGGGGGGATTTTTATTTTATTTACAAATAAACTTATTAGACTGACTGTTGCTTATGTCTTTATTACCTCAGCACTTATGAAATTAATGGGTACCGAATTAACGAATCATTTTCTTGGATTAGGACTGCCCTATCCCCGGATGATGTTAAAGCTTATCATTTTAATAGAAATAATTTGCGGAATTCTACTATTGGTTAATAAAGCTGTAAAAAATGCAGTTGTACCTTTAATTGGGATTATAATCGCAGCCCTCCTCTTAACAAAGGTTCCCTTGCTGCACACCGGCCTTCTTGCATTCGCTTTTGGTGCTCGTTTAGACATAGTTATGTTAGTTTTGCTGGTTTGTTTATACAAACAATATCCTCGCTGATAGCTGCGCTGCATCCGAAAAATCTAATTTTGGGTGGCCGTTAAACACAAAACTTCCCTCAAACATCAGTTTGAGGGATCATTTAAACTAACCCGATTAATTCTGCATGTTGAAGGAACTCTCTTCTTAAAATGTCAGTCCAACGAAATTTTAACCACATCATCCAAATATTTCATGGCATTATATCCAAAAATCTCTAGCTTTTTAGGAATTACTTTCTCTCCAGTATTGATACCTTCTAACTTCATTCTTTGAACGGTTATAAAAAAACGAGGCTGCTCGATTTCTTCATAGGCGACTGGATTTACATTCATATCGTATTCAGTCCCGTTTTTATCAACAAGTACTCCTTCAGTATCCATTTCTATAGAATTAGATTCATTTCCATCCTCACCCAAAATTTGGAATTGAAGCGTCTCATATGCTCGATTCTTCACTTCATGGTCGCTGATAACAACATTGGTAGTCTGTCCAACTTCCACCTTGTCGATGGAGATGGTGCTGCCCGCATATTCAAAGGTTTGAGGATATTCCTTAGAGGCATCCAGTTCAATGGTTTTATGGTCTTCAAACGCTAATTGAACAGATTCAAATTGAACGTTGACCTCTTTTGGTTTTTCTCCAAAAAGTGGGTCAAAGTGGGTTTGAAAAGTACTCCAATTCATGTCTTGACTTGTATCTAAATACGAGATGCCGCCATACAAATCAGATTTCATTTTCTTTTTGTTCACTACTAAATTATCAAAATTTAAAGCTTCTATCCGCTTCTCTGACTGCTCAATATTAATACCATATTGCAAAACCGTCGCTGTTGGAGCAATGGTTAGTTTATCAAATCGAACCGGGATTCCCTCGACTTCTGTTTCTTTACCCAATGCATATTTGATAGAGGGCTGTTTGGTTACAGGAATCTCAAAGTTCCACTCCCCTGTTTCATTTTCCACGTTCTCGTAAGCCGTAATACGATTCCGGTCAGAGGAATCACGAATCAATTTCTGAAGCTTTGTGATCTTTAGTTTGATTGTCCCGTTATCTTTCTTGAGTGGCAGCAGACTAATTTTCCCTTGATACAAATTCTTTTCCTTTTTATTTAAATCGGATTTAAGGTCAGGTGGATAGTACCTTGGATTTCCTTCAGGGCTCATGATTTCATATTGGTTCTCCACCGAAACTCCATCATCATAATTCATTACATATTGATTGGGTTCATCTGTATCTTCAATTTCATAAAAAACAAGCGTCTGAACATCATCAGCAATCGCACTCTTGATCTTAATTTTCACTCCATTACTTTCCGATTCCAGATTCAGCCTTTCACCCAAGTCCTGTTGAAGAAAGCCACGTAATTCCGGATCTTCTTCTGTCCAAGTATAGTATAGTTTGGAAGAGGTTCCCGTAAAAAAATCGATTCCTATTAATAATGCGAATACACCTGCAATAAAAAGTCCTTTTCTTAATCGTTTCTTATTCTTCTGTAGTCTAAGCTTTTCCTTTTCTGCCACCCTATCTCTGACGGCCTCCATAAAACCAGGTGGCACTTGCGTATTTTCCAGCCTATCAGAAAGATTTAACAGGGTTAACATAACATCCTGAAAGGTTCCCAAATCCTCCTGACAGTCGTGACAATGATAAATATGTTTTTCTAAATCAATCTTTTTCGGCCGATCTAGGTTTCTTTCTAAGTAATCAATATAAAACTTATGATACTCTCTACAGCCATGAAAGGTTAATCCATCCCCCATTACTTTTCTAAGTGACTGGATTCCGGAAAACAAGAGCTCTGTCATCTTTTCCACTGAAATTTGGAGAATGTGAGCCACTTCCTCCTGAGAAATCCCTTTTACATATGTAAGGAATATCGCTTCTCTCTCGGACTCATTCAATTGATCAAGTGCATTAAATAAATCCTTTTGTTGTTCACTTTCCTCTGAAACTTGTAAACTTCTATGAACAGAAAGCTCACGGCAGGTATGTATAAAAATGGATGTAACCCACGTTTCGAATGTTGTTTCATTTTTAAATCGAGGCAATTCCTTTTGGACTTTGATAATGGAACGGTAAAAAAGCTCTTCCATTTGCCGGTGATTCCTAAGATAGGACCAACCAAGTATATAGAACGATTGTTTTTGAAGATCGAACCAATCGACGATGGATGCCACGCCTTTTTCTCTTATCAACGGGATTGAATGGGAATCTATTTTTGGAATCATAAAAGTGTACCCCTCTTTAATGTCAAAATTCCTTAACAGTTCCTTATTCGACAATTTACTTATATTTCCTCCCTATTCATTCTTGTATAGATTAATTTCTTACATTTATTGTGATATAGGAACGGGCTCGCATATGAATGTCGAAATTTGACGAAAAATATCTCTTCTATGTATTCGCTTTCACTTGGTAGTTTTATCATAAGAATATTACAAATTTTTAATGTTTTTTAACTATTCATTTTTTAACACAAAGGGGTGTAATAGTAATGCTGCAGGGGAATACGGGGAAAAACAGGGGGAAGGGATTAAAGATCGAAACGGTTCAATTAAGCATCGACGTTCCACGTCATATAAGAGATGATTTTCGGGACTCAGTAGAAAAAAATGGAAAGACGATGAATGATGTTTTAAAGTTATATATTCAAAAATACATTTGGAAACAAGGAGAATTACAGAGAAATAGGCAAAAACGACGCGAAGAATTAGGATAATCTGCTAGCCAACACTGCGAACTTTCGCAAGTAAACAATAATCTTCCGGAAAGATTCTTTCCAAAATAAATCACTGAGGCACAACTACTTCCTTTAAGCAGTTGTGCCTTTTTTAGAGCAGAATATGTTGATAAACTTATTGTTAGAAAGCTCCTCTAAAGGGGCTTTACTCCCATTAGGTTAATTTGTATCTATATTTTTGGAGGGATATTCATAACGAACCATTTTTTACAAAACTGTAATGGTCTGACCCTTAAGTGGTAAATATTAAACAAGAGAGTTAAAAAAATGTAGTTTTGCAAAGAGAGGATTAACAAAATATGATTATTGTTGAAAGGGAACATAGCTATTTCATGGTTACTCAGAATGATCACGCCAAAATTGCAGGGGATATCGCCCGAAACTGTAAAGATGATTATTTTTTTGATCTTACACGAACCCAAGAAGTGCAACTGGCGATCCAAGAACATGACAGAGGTTGGATTGACCTGGATACGTCTCCTGTATGGAATGATAAAACGGAAAAGCCATACTCTTTTATCGACTACCCGATCGTGCTTAAAATTTCTTTTTATAAAAAGGGATTGAATGAAGTTGAAAAAATGAGCAAGTATGCTGGACTGTTATGCAGTTTACACTATTCATCATTTATTCAGGATCCTACAGAGCCCGAAGTCAGGGAATTTTTGAATGAAGAAAAGCAAAGACAGGAGCAGCTTTTAAAGGAATTGCAAATAGTGGGAAACGAGAAAATGAATGAAACTTTAATGTACCACCTGGATCTGTTAAAATTTTGTGATTATCTTTCCCTGTATATTTGTTTAAATGAACCTGGAGATAATAAAAAAATACATCCCTTTTTCCAAAATGGATTTCCACAGTTATTTCCATTTGTTGCGGACAAACCCATCGTTGCTCATTGGAAAAACCAAGAAACGGTTTCGCTCTCCCTCTCCCCTCTGAAAGGTGAATTAGAAGTAGAACTTCCTTTTTGGGCTGTAAGTAAAGACCAAATAGAGAAACTCGGTATCCTTGATGCCTACAAGGATACCCCTGTTACTATATGGAAGATAGCGTTTAAATAGGTGAAAAGCCACTGTGCAAACATTGCTAATCACATCATATTTTTTTGTCACTAATATCAATGAAATTCTCAGAGTAAATAACATCAATAAACGGAAAGAAGGGATAGCTTAATGACTATCCCTTAAATTCTCTATCGACTCCCGTTAAATAAATTTGTTGTCTGTTTTTATTGAGTGTCTTCGTCGCTTTTGTACTCCAAAATATCAGCTGGCTGACAATCCAAATTCTTACATATCGCTTCTAATGTTGAAAAACGAACCGCTTTTGCTTTCCCATTCTTCAGAATAGAAAGATTCGCCATAGTAATTCCAACCCTCTCCGAAAGCTCCGTTACGCTCATTTTTCGTTTTGCTAACATCACATTAATATTAATAATAATTGCCATATTCTCCACCTCAGACCGTCAAATCATTTTCAGATTTTATGTTAATCGCTTCTTGTAGAAGCCGTTGGAGGATAGCAGCAAAAACGGCGATAACCAACGAAGCAAAAATGATGATGAGTCCCATTAATCCAATAGGAGGGTCAACTTTCTTCGCTATAAAATGAAAGAGTGGCAACCCTAATACATACAAACCACTGATTGTAATCGCACAGCACTTTATGTTCTTTAACGCCTTTACAGATAATTCCGAGAACGCTGTATTCTCGGCAATGTACCGTAAAAGGTTGAAAGCCTGATAGAGAGCAAAGTAGAAAGGCACAGCTGCTCCGTACATCACGATGAAAAGGAGGTATTTCATCGGGGCAATATTGGGATACAATTTTGCTGCAAAATTCGCCATACGGGGTACTAAAAATATACATAAAGCAAGCACTGCAATTCCAACCAGAAAAATAATTACCTTTAAGAAAATGGTTGAACCTCGTTTACCATTCATTTAAAACACCTCACTTATTTAAAGACAACATGATTTTATCACACGATTTATCGTTTTACAATAAATTAATATTGTTTTCTACTATATTATTATTGGTTATTCCGCTCAGTCCCAATCCACTCAAGAAACTTTTTGTCAAAGGATGTTACTTAAAATAATTCAACAGATATATATATACAAAAAAGACATACGACATCATTGACGATTTCGTGTGTCTTTTTAAGTATTTTTTAATTGTTTATACTCCAAAAGTGAACACTAATAAATAGAAACTCCCTCTTTTATCGGAGGGAGTTTCTATCTTGTTAAAGTATTTAACCGATCTATTCTATTCCCGGAAACCACCCTGGCCTATTAATAATTACCTGCCAAAGGGGATCAGGTATTTCCAGTTCATGCTGATGATTCTTGTTTATTTTGGTGACAATTTCAGATTCTCTACCTTGTTCTACTTTTTGTACCCACTCAGGATCAATAATCAATTCACGCCCCAATGCAATTAATGGGACTCCAGTTTCCAGTGCTTCTAAGGCATCATTAGCTGAATAAATGGAACCGACACCGATAACTGGAACCCGGTCACCTACGCGCTCTTGAATGACTTCAAGTCGTGAACGTGTATCCTCCACTCCTCTTCTTGGCGTAGACCTGAAATCCTGCAATGAAACATGGAGATAATCAAGGTCTTTTTCTGCAAGTGCATCTATTAATACTAGTGTGTCAGCCATGGTGATACCAGGTGTTTCAGCTTCCTCAGGGGAAAAACGATAACCTACCAAGAAAGGCTCCTTCGCATATTCAGCTACCACTCTCTTGACTTCATCAACAAGCGCCAACGGAAAAGTAAGTCGTTTCTCAAGCGTGCCACCCCAGCGATCATTCCGGCGATTAGAATGAGGGGAAAAGAATTGCTGAATCAGGTACCCATTGGCACCATGTACTTCAACACCGTCATAACCTGCTTCAATGGCTCGTCGTGTGGTCTCTCCAAAATCACGAATAATCGATTCGATCTCTGTTTCAGTCAATGCCCGGGGAACGGTTTTCCCTTCACCTTCCATAGGCACTGCACTAGCACTTACCACATCACCATCTACTAATTCAGGTGGAACTTGTCGTCCGCCATGGAAGATTTGCAAAATCGCTTTTGCCCCATTCTCTTTAATCGCTGATGCCACACGACGCAAACTTGGTATCATCTCATCACGGTCTCCAGCAAATTCGCCATGAAATCCTTTTCCATTCCTGGTCACATTGGTACATGCGGTTATGACCATTCCAACACCATTGGAACGTCGTTGATAGTACTTGACCTCCGCATCTGTGACGTTCCCGTCCGGATGGGATGACCAATTTGTCATCGGTGCCATGACAATACGGTTTTTTAATTGGATCCCCTTTCTTATCGTATAGGGCTCAAATAAGGGTGCATAGTTTTCATTTAACATGTCTTTATTCCTCCGCCTAGTTCATTAGGTAAAGTAGGCAAAATTTTTCTCTGCCCACTGACAACTTCATTCTATAGTTTACCGTTTCAATCAAAGCAAATTCCTTCAGATTAAGAGTGCTTTAATATTAATTCTGTTAACGCATCTTTTGGTTGGAAGCCAATCACCTTATCTACTTCAACACCGTCTTTGTAAAGAATCAACGTTGGAATACTCATGACACCAAATGATTGGGTTGTTTCCGGGTTCTCATCAACATTCAGTTTGATAATCCCCACTTTATCGCTCATTTCAGCATCGATTTCCTCCAACACAGGTGCAATCATTTTACAAGGGCCGCACCAAGGAGCCCAAAAATCTACCAAAACCAATCCTTCTTTGATTTCTGTAGCAAACGTTGTATCTGTTACGTGTGAAATAGCCATTATATATTCCTCCAATTCATTTTTATATTAAAAAAGCTTTAATGTTCTCTCAGACGGAAAGTTGAAAATTACCTTTTTACATCAAAATTCTTCATTCTATTTCCACTAATTAGAAATTCATGTTTCATGTTTTTCACTTTTGATATTTTTTTAATAGCTGCTAATTTCGTTGATAATTCCATGAACCAATGCTCATCATTTGATTGTAGAGCCAAATCGATTAATGGTAATAGCTGACTTTCCTCATTAACTGTTAGATCCAGCAACTTTTCAGCCGATTTATGATGGAGCCAAATCGACTTGCCAATCGCTTTTTCATTATCACATTCGACCACGTTTACTTTTACAAGTTCTTGAATGGAGTCAACGGTTTCAACATATCCATGAATTAGTTCACCATCCCTGGACTTCCCCTGGACCCAATCTCCATATTCAAATTGATACTTATTGGCCATCGTCATCTACACTCCTTAAATGTTATAAAAAAAGTTACAGTTTGGTTTTGATGAAAAAAGTTTATCATCCATATCGCAATATACTGTAATAAAATAATATACAGTATAAAGAAAAGAAAAAACTAAATTATGGACAATGTTTAATTTTTTCTAGAACCGAACTGAGGGTAATATTCTCTAAATATTTTTCAAAATACAATTCAGCATCATTGAATATTTGATCCATAACAACCTGTGTATTTGACGATATAATACATTTTTGCTCCGGATCACCTGTGCACCAATTCGGTTTCAGGCTTCCGCGTGAAACGGTACGATAAATATCTGCCAATGAAACCTCTTGAGAGTTACAGTCGAGAATATAGCCACCGCCAATCCCTTCTTTCGTCCGAACAAACCCTTGATTGCGCAAACAGCTCATGATCTTGCGAATACGCGCCGAATTGGTACAAACATTGGTAGCGATTGACTCACTGCTAGCCATATGATCTGGTAAATATGCTAGATAAACTAAACTATGGACGGCTATCGTAAAATCACTATTCACTTGGATGCTTCCTCCTCAAGAAGATTAATGTAATTTTATTATTTACAGTTTATGAAGTCAACAAAAAAGAACTCCATATCAATAATTTCCACTCTAATCCATAATTTAAATTAAACAAACTGTCATCCATCTAATGTTTTCTTAACTATTATGAGTATCTTCTTTGGTTTTCCAATACCGCTAAACGAATCAGCTTCACTTTTATTTCTGTGCTTAATGAAAGCCATTCAGGTTTAAGAATTTTCATTATACATTCCCCCATTAGAGTATTGTTCGGCTTTAAGAAGTTTTTTAACAACCGATTTTGTAACAATATTCATCTGAGATGCATTTGATTTTTCTTCTATTATAAACATTCCCCGTTCCTTCAAAGTTTTTAACATTTTTCGTTCTCCATTTTATGTGAATTATCTACATTTTTTTCTTTTTCATTTTATAAATCTCGGAATTTGGATGATGACGGTACTCCCTCTAAAATTTTATATATACGGGCTCCAATTTTATCTCTGAGTATATTATATAGGGTATTGGCCTAATTACTCTCAATACAATTGAAAGGTCGTGTTAGAATGTATAATAACGCAATCCCACAACTTACTGACTACTCAAATGCTATTCCCCAGCCTGCAATGTCTTACGGATATGCCTATCCTGATCAGGGACATTGTGTTAATGTTCGTGGATGTGAAAATTTTATTATTATTATCGTGTTGTTTATTTTATTAATCATTATCGGTGCGATTGCTTTTTGCTTTTAAAAATGCAGACCTATTATCAAGCACTTCAAAAAAACATAATAATCTTGTCGAGTTAGATGACGAAAGCCAGGGACAGGGTACGATTCCATGTCCCTTTCAAGTATGCAAAGCTTCAATATCTACCTTAAAAACTCTTACTTTTTTAAGAATCTTATGATGGCGTGAATTCAATTTGGAAAAATCACTTGTCATTGTATACATATTATTCTATTACATTTAGTTTTTAAATATTTTCTCCATGCTGCTTTGAAACATACCTTAGGAAGGTAAGGTTCGTTTTTTATCACAAGCAGTGCTTTTCTACTTCCATTGACCCCAAGAAGGTTTTGTAACAAAATTGACAAAATTATCAGATTTTTCAAAACCATCTATGAACTATAATAGATGTGTAGGAATTTTAGAAAGGAGGATTTTGTAAGGGCTTACATTTTGATGGTTTAACATATTACCGACATGGGGATGTTGGGAAAATCATTTTAATAGCGGATTGCCTAGAGGAACTCTATTATTCAAATGGAGGGGTTAAAATGAGTTACGAAGTAGTTGAAGAAAAAGTTGAAACGACTCAAGCCACAATGAAAGCTCTCATTTATCGCGGACCTGGAAACAAAGAATGGGCTGATGCTCCAAAGCCAACCGTCCAAAAATCTACAGATGCTATTATTAAGGTATTAAAAACTACTATCTGCGGCACGGATCTACATATTTTGAAAGGGGACGTACCTACCGTTGCTGTTGGAAGTATTTTAGGTCATGAAGGTATTGGAATCATTGAGGAAATAGGGCCGGGAGTACAAAACTTCAAACTAGGTGACAAAGTGTTGATTTCATGCATAACCTCGTGTGGTAAGTGTCCAAATTGTAAAAAGGGCTTATATGCTCATTGTGAAGATGGCGGTTGGATTCTTGGTCATACGATAGACGGAACACAAGCTGAATTTGTTCGGATTCCTCATGCGGATACAAGTCTGTATCCAATACCTCCTGGAAGTGATGAGGAAGCCATGGTTATGTTAAGTGATATCCTTCCAACAGGTTTTGAAATTGGCGTACTTAATGGACGTGTGAAACCTGGTGATACCATCGCAATTATCGGAGCTGGTCCAGTAGGCTTATCCGCTTTGTTAACGTCTCAATTTTACTCTCCATCTGAAATTATTATGGTGGATCTCGATAGTAATCGCCTAGATATAGCCAGAAAATTTGGTGCTACAGAATTAGTCAACAGTGCTGATGGAAGAGCTGTACAGAGAATAATGGAACTAACAGAAGGAAAAGGTGTAGACGTCGTCATTGAAGCAGTGGGTATTCCAGCCACCTTTGATATCTGCCAGGAAGTCGTCAAGCCTGGAGGGAATATTGCCAACGTTGGGGTTCACGGGAAAAGCGTAGAGCTTCATTTAGAAAAACTATGGATTCAAAACATTACTTTAACAACAGGACTTGTAAGTACAAATTCAACGCCAATGTTATTAAAATCGGTTGCAGCCAACAAAATAGAACCTAAAAAACTAGTTACGCACCGCTTCAAGCTAAATGATATTTTGGAAGCATACAATGTATTTGCAAATGCATCAAAGGAACAAGCGATAAAAGTTATGATCACTAATGATTAACATGGTTTAACAGAAAAAGTGCCTGACACCATCCAATTTTCCGGATGGTGCCTGACACTTTTTTCTATTTACTATTAAATTTCATGCTTCATTCTGCAAAACCATGCCATCGCTCATTTTAATGATATGGTCAGCATAGGAAAGCATTTCCTCATCATGGGTGACCATTAGTGTTGTGATGTTTAAAGTTTTAGTTAATTCTCGGATTAACCTCATCACATCTTTTGACCTTTTTGAATCTAAACTTGCAGTAGGTTCATCTGCAAACAGCACTTTAGGTTGGTGAATAATGGCACGAGCAATCGCAACCCGCTGTTTTTCTCCCCCGGATAACGACGCTGGATAGGCATTTTTCCGATGATCCATTTCGACTAATTTTAGGATTTTATCTATTTCCTTCTTTTGTTCACGTTTCTTTAGTTTAGACTCAGATACATCTAACATTAACAGTAGCTGCTCTTCTACGGTGAGAAAAGGAACGAGATGGGCAAATTGGAAGACGAAGCCAAATTGACTAGCCCGTATATTTCGAACTTGTTCTGAATTCATGGTAGTCATATTATTCCCATCGAATACAACTTGACCATTTGATGCGGATTGAAGTCCTGCAGCAATGGTAAGGAGTGTACTTTTACCGGAGCCGGAGGCACCTACTAAAGCTGTTACTTCTCCCTCTTCAAGAGTTAGATTAATTCCTTTTAGTATTTCTTCCTTTATGTCACCATTCGTAAAGGTTTTTCTAACTTCATCAATTGAAAATATGGTCATATTAAACCTCTCCTTGTTGGATCGCTTGTAATGGTTCAACTTTTTTTATTTGCATACCAGAAAGCGTAGCGCCAATAAATCCAATAATTAAGAAGACGATGGATAATTGTACGGTCGTCTCAGGTGGTAAGTGAAAAGGCATTCCTTTAGGTGCGATCATATTAAAAACTTGACTAAGTGCAACTGACAGACCAATCGCAATGACGGTAATAAAAACCATCTGTGTCCACATCATTTTGAACAACGCACTTGTTTTTAAACCAATTGCTTTTAGAATTCCGTAGAGACCCATTTTTTGAACGTTCATCATGTAGAAAAAGATAGCAAACAACATACCGCTGATGACAACTAAAAACCAAACGATCATATTTAAGGACATCTGTTCCGCTTTATAACTTGAAATGGTATTAAGGAACTGTTTTTTCGAAAAGGATTCTAAGCCCTCTGCTACTTGTGGTGAATCCCCTCCTGGTACGAAAATCAATTGCATTTCATTAACTCGGTACATTCCTTTATAATCGTCCATACTAATGTAAGCGACAGGTGCATGGCTATATTTACTCTGGTCCACAAAACCTTTGACAATAAACTTATTATTGAATTGATTATTCGTTAAGGCATCACCAATTTTAATACCCGCATCTTCCAGGGAGCGATCGAGTACAATCTCCCCTTTTTTAACATGTTGAAAATACTTTGAATCGGTCGATGTCACAAAGGCAACACTGCGTTGTTTCCCACCGCTATCATTTAAAAATCCCATTTGAATAGAAAATGCTGCAGCATCTTTTTGTTTTTGTAACAATTTATCTTGGGTACTATTATCTATCCTAGAGAGATTGTACGTTTCCTCTGCATCTTTGGTCATATAGAATTGTCCGTTTGGTAAATCTTTAATTAATGCTGCATTGTCTTGTGATAATCCATTGGCCAAACCAGATATAATAAACGTTAATAAACTAACGAGAAAAACGATTGAACCCAAAATGACAAACCTCATTTTATTTTTCTTCATTTCTTTAAATGCAATGTTCATCTTTATTCCTCCACTCTCTCTCTTTTTGACATCCCTAGTATATAATCGCTTTATGAATGGAAGATGAACAGGTTATTACATTCAAAACAAAAAGCGCCATGCACCCTCCAATTGTTGGAAGGTATCTGACACTTTTTTCTTAAACGGTGAATATTTAGTTATTTTAGTCAATAACTCTTGCTACGTCGTTACCACACTTTTGACATTTTCCTTCCAATACTATTCCAGTTGAAAATTCTTTGACTATATAGCTTTCAATCTTCACAACATCACAACAATAACTGCACCAAACATTTTGTTCTAATTGTCTACGTATATTTTCAGGAATTGAAAGCCATTGTTTATTTGCAGAAAAAGAGATTACTTCTTGGTCTTCTCTTATGGGCTTTTCTTCTACTTTCTCTAATTTTTCGATAACTTCTTGAATTTTTGTCTTAACTTTTTTAAATTCAATCGTTTGCCACGCATCCAGGATTATGATTAATTCTTTATTGCCTAAATCTGAAATTTTCTCTAATAAAAGGTGTATCAAGCCGCGGTCCCGGTCTTTTAATGTTTCAACAAATTCATATCTGCTATTTTCGGCAGCTTCAATAAGCTTTTTCAATAATTCATCTGCAAAGGTCTCGCGCTCAATGTCCCAACCTTTATCGGTATAGACTAGCATAGGGAGTCTGCCATTATACTCAATGGCTAAATAATGATGAAGAATCAGCCAGTCTATTTTTGAAAGGATCTCATTTTGAGAAATCCCCTTAAACGCCCCGTATACGGGGCTGTAGTCCAATTCTAGCTCTAATAACTTTTTATCTTTCGAGCCTGCAAGGATTTTAGCAAGCATAGCTCGGCCGCCACTCATGATTAATTCATCTGCACCCCGCAGAATAGTTTTAATTTCATTGTCTGGAACAGATTTAATACCGTTTGGATTAAGTTCATATTCCACTCGTTTCCCTTTTTTAACCATTGTCATCCCTCATTTATAAAAAACTCAACCTATTACAAGTATAACACCATAAAAATGGGCATTAAAACAAATATTGATCACAATCAAAATCAAGCCTGATCAAATGTGCAGACCTCAGGATATTTTGATGGTATACTTGTTAGATACTACTATAACAACGGTGATAAACGTGGTTTATATATTGATATTGATTTTCCTTATGGTTTGTATTATTTTATTTTTCACTTTTAAAAAACTTTATATTAGAACTTCAACCATGGCCGTGGTTATGACATTGGGGATTGTTACACAGGGTGTTCTATTAAACTATTTTGGAATTCAGTTCTTCCAACACATTTTCGGAAAAATTCTAAGCATTATTAACCTATCCCTTTGGTTTGCCTATATTCTCTCTTTTATAATCGCCAGATTGGATGGAAAATTTAAAGACATCCATTATTCCAATCTAATTAATCGTTTTGGGATTGGTACATGGGTTGCTGGTACATCTATTAATGGCATTTTATTTTATAAACAATTTTTCCAATGGGGATTTATTTCGGTCATTATTGCGGTTATTAATATTGTTCTGTGGATTATATATATTGGGATCAGTGTAAAAACCTTTCTAGAAATTTCTCGGACAAAATCCTATCGGAATGTCCATGGGATTCTTCTTCTTACTACTGTCAGCACACAATCGATCGTCCTTTTACTTAACAATGTTTTCAAAGACTTTCCGGTCATCATTAACCTATCCTTACTACTCATAGGGTTTTGTTTTTATCTTGTTTGTGTTTTCTTAATTATCTATAGATACATACAAAGTTCTTGGTCAATTGAAAGAGATTGGAACAATACGAATTGTATTTTACATGGGGCTTTATCTATTTCCGGGATTGCCTGCTTAGTCACAGGCCTCATTAGTATTGATACCATAAGATTGATATGGAGAGCAGCCCTAATTATTTTCATTACAGTTGAGTCTATTGAAATCAACAGACTTTTTAAACGGATTCAACACTATGGCTTCAAAAAGGCAATCTTTATTTATGATGTTACGCAGTGGAGTAGAGTGTTTACTTTTGCCATGTTTTATACATTTACATCTCTAATCCATACCCATTTATTCATTGGTTCCATTGTGATTGACACAATTTTAAACGTAGGCGTTTGGGTAGTCTTAATTCTTCTAATGTTCGAACTAATGCTTTGTTTTAGTGATTTCATAAAAGCTACTAAACAATCATCCCGACAAATTAGTAAAGAAAACAAAGTAAGCTCTCCTTTTTAAATGGGGAGCTTTTAACTTCGATCACCTTTATACATATCCCCTATCAAAAAACACCAGTACCTTAACCGTACTGATGTTTTTTAACATTTTATTTTAGTAATTTGCCTAAATAATACGGCATTTGGCGTCGCCACCAAATCCAATCATGGAAAACATCTTCGCCCCACTCATCAAACAATGCTGGAATTTGCTTTTCTTCAAATGCTTCTTTTAATGTATAGTATGAAGGCAGCCCATCCTGTTCCCAATCACCCAGCCCGGTACAAATAATGATATCTGCTGATCGATATCGATCAATAAACCAGCCGTCATTTTGATTCCATATGTAATCACTCGGTGAATTTTCATATACAAGCGGATCATTTCCGTAATCCCCAAAAAAGAAACGCACATCATAAACACCGCTAAGTGCAACGGTTGTTTGGAAGACATCTGGATGTCTCAAGAAAAAGTTCAACGCGTGATAGGCCCCCATACTACAACCTGTTGTCATCATTGGATCAAACCAACCAGTTTTATGTTTAATAAATGGAATAGCTTCTGAAATCACATAACGGTCATATGCCGCGTGGGCTAATGCACGGTCATGCGCCGATTTGGAGTTGTGCAGCCAACTTTCGCTATCTATACTTGCCAATGTAAAAAATTGAACTTTTCCGGATTCAATAAAGTCATGACACACATCAATCATTCCAAAATCATAGTATTCGGTATGCGTCCCTCCAGATGAAGGAAAAACTACGATTGGCATGCCACTGTGTCCATATCTGTTCAACCGCATTTCACGTCCTAATTCGCCACTCCAATGGTTTAACTGTTCTATATGCATAGAACAATCTCCTTTTCCGAATATTTTCGTTCATGTACAAAACGGATAATGTCATCCACTTCTTCATGCGAATCTGCATTAATCGCATAAAATTGATTTCCTTGGAGTTCCGCAAACGCATCTGGAATGCGTCGTTCAAACTTCACACGGTCGCCAAATCGTTCATAAATAGCATACGTATCATGTTTATACTCATACGCATCACGCTGTGTTATACCGACACAAAACTGGTTTTCGGCATCAGATTCCTTAAATTCTCCTCCTGTCACAAGTGAAGCATATTGTGCAAATAAATCAATGGAGTACGCGAAATTGTACATATCAATCGTGTAGCCGCCAGCCAAGCGATTATTGTATTCAAGTGCAACATAATCCCCATTTTCTAATTTAAAAAACTCAATATGGAAAAAGCGTTCTTTCATACCAAAAGCTTTCACAATCGCCTTTCCATAGGTTTCGAGCTTTGGATCAATTTCTTTTTGAATCACATAAGCTAAATCCAACTGACCATTAACAAGTTCCAGAGTTGGCACATTATATGTAAAGCTTGTTTGGAAAACAATGTTCCCTTTCTGATCCACTAAACCATCAAATGTACAAAGCACACCGCCTTCGACATATGGTTCTAAGAAGTACACTTGCGCTTCTCCCCACTCTTTTTCAAAATGGTGTACATCCTCTTCTGAACTTAATTTAAATGTTGCAGCTGATCCAACTCCATTATCCGGTTTAGCGATAACTGGCAGTCCTAATTCATCAATGGCTTTAGCTAACTCCTTTTTTGTTCTAACGATTCTTCCTTCTACAACAGGCACATCTGCTTCTTTAAACAGCTTCTTCATTTCAGATTTATACTTCACTTTTTTCAAGTCATTCATTTTATTGCCGTACACGTTAAATTGCTCACGTAACTGTGCATCAAGTTCTAACCAGTATTCGTTATTGGATTCAATGCGATCAATTGAACCATGTTTATAAAATAAAAATGCAACAGCACGTTTCATTTCGTCTACATCTTCTAAATTATTCACACGATAATATTCTGTTAAAGAGTCTTGTAATTCGGAACCTAATTGGTCATATGGCTCTTCGCCAATTCCTAAAACATTGACACCTGCGTCTTTTAAACGATGAGCAAATGGCTGAAAATTACCTGGATAATAGGGTGAAATCAAAATATAATTCATAAAAAAAGCTCCTTCCTCAGAGTCAAAAGACTCATTATTTTCACGACTAAGGTGCAATTTTTTCAATTGATATTCAATCTAAGCTTCAAAAACATTCAAAAAAAGTAATAGATTCCTCTCATATCAAGTTCAGTCCAATATAATTATTCAGTTTATTCAAGACCACTTTTCACTTAAGAAACGTAAACATTCTGGCAAGTGTTTTGCCCAAGCTTTTTCATTATGTTCTTCATCCGCAAAAATGTTTAAACGAATGCTATCAATTGGAACAGAGCCTTTTATCAGTTGTTGATAATACTTAAGCGAGCAATCAATATATGCCTGCTTCATACTACCATACATCAATTGTCGATCGGCATCATCGCCTTCCTGAGTCCCCACTTGAATGTACACGCGTTGTTCAGGATCCAACTCTTTTCTAGCAATATAACTATCAAAGGATTTATTTGTAATCCAATTGGCTAAAGAAAAAATGCCTAAACCACCAATTTGATCTTTATATTCAATCCCCATATAAGCCGAAATATTTCCTCCAAGTGAACTGCCAATCACAGCTGTATGAAATTTATCCGATTTAGTTCGGTAATGTGTATCAATAAACGGCTTCACGATTTTCATGACAAACTCAGCAAACTCCGCTCCTCTTCCGCCTAGTTCAATATCTTCAGGAAGTGGGCTTTCAGTAATTTTCCAAGGCGTATATTCATTCATTCGATCTTGTCCAGCGTTATCTATCCCGACAACAATCATCTTCGGTAAATCAGGGTTTTGTTTAATTGCCGGAATAACTTTCCATGAATACCCGCTATAAGCTTCACTACTGTAGAAAACATTTTGTCCATCATGCATATAAACAACTGGATAATTTTTAGCCTCATCTTTATCATAATTTTTCGGCAATAAAACACGCACGCGCCGTCTTTCATTTTTATAAGACATATGTAATTGATGTGTTTCTAGTTTTAAATAAAAATAGGATGGATTCATTATACCTCCCTCACTCCCCTAATATTACATTAAATATACTGAATAAATCTAATATTCACAATAAAAAACATGAGAAAAACCGGAAGTTTGTGCTCATTTCCGTGAACCCTTTCATAATGCACAGGATTGATATCCATCTTTTATTTATGAGTATATAAAAAAATCCGAAATCCTTAATTGGATTCAGGGACATTAACCTTGTGGGCATGATATTTATAACCATAATACTATTGAAGGGATTTTGGTATAAGATGGAGGAACCATACAGAAATATCGACATATGCAAGGGGTTCCGTTAACGATTGCAAAACACTAAAAATGTAATGCAAAATGACCTTCAAAATGTATGGTAATTTGGTGGTCTTTCTTTGTTGCTGCTATAACTGAATGTTGATTTCACTTTGTTTAATAAATAAACGGAGAAAATCCGGCTAAATTGGGAAATACCCATATTTCCTTAAAAATAAGGGAAGTTTTTCCGCTTATATGATCCAAACCTTTAGATAATGTCTTATTTAGAAGAGTTACCCGGAATATCTCCGCTTATATCTGCTTCTTAGCTTCCTCTATAAACATTAGACGGAAATTTTCCGCCTATGAATTCTCATACCTACAAAAAAATCGATACGAGAAGGCGGAATTGGTTTGCAAACTTCTTCGTCATACGCAATCCGAAGAATTATCCATTAAAAGCAAAATAGCAAGGGTAGAAACCCTTGCTATTTTCGATATTTTTCCAATCCCTCTAACTTTACAAATTGCCCTACATTTTATAAAGCAAAAAGGATTACATCAAATGAAGCAAAATATCGGGGGATTAGATTGAGTGATTGTTTTTGACAACCGCTTGCACCTAGAGGGTAACCGAGCGCGGCCGCACCATTTACGGTCACTATTTTTTAGTTTGTACTGGGCGCACATGAAAATAACACCAACTCCAAAGAGCTGGTGTTTTTTTTTACTCATATTAATAGCTTTGGCCAACGGTTTTGTTGTTTTCGTTTTGTGTTTTGTTTTTTGTTGAACTAGGTTTCAAGGCAGAAGCAAGTATAATTACTGTACTTGCTAATCCAATCCATACTAAACTAGATACATGCGAATTCCAAGATAATCCATTCCCGAAGAACAATAACTCTCGAAGCTCTTGTATCATAAATCGCATCGGCAACCAAGAGTAAATCCAATCTCGATAAAACGAAGACATCATTTCAGGTGCTAGTGCCAATAGAGGTGCCCCAAAGAAAAGTAATAAGGCAAAAATAGCGATACTTCTAATCCCCAACCACGAAAGCACCGCTGAAATCATTAAGAAAAAGCTAAAAGAGGTAATCGTTAGGAATAAAGCTGTATCCGTAAACTGTGGAATATGAAATCCTAACATCTCGTCTGCTAGAAGTGTTAAACCAAATCCGGTGACAAGGGAAACAATCGCACCGATGAAAATTTGTCCCAGCTTTGCAAAAAAGTTCTCTTTTCGATTCGTAATGGATATTTTACTAACAGTGATAAAAATAATAGTGGCACTCGCTAAACTACCCATCCAAAGTGGTTGGAATAAGGAAACAGGTGCATTTCCGTTTGCGCTATTTGTACCAATTTCATTCACATTTGTAACCTTTTTTGTTATAGGTGTTGCTAGACTTGCAGCTTGTTTTGCCGTTAGTGTTGCTCCTTGCTTTTCAAATCCATCTAGCAGTTGTGTACGAACATTGATGTTCATATTGTCAATTATCCCATTCAACATTTGTCCTGCCATTGTTGAAGCTGCTGTATTCATTCCCTGATTGATATAGATTTGAACTTCAGGTGAAGATGGTGCTGGTGTCCGTAACGATGCTTGCTTCGCACTAAAATCTTTCGGAATCACCAATGCAGCATAATATTTTTGATGATCTAACCCTTTTAATACGTCCGCTGAACTTTTTACTTCCACCCATTTTACAGGAGGATCTTCACCTGTTGTTGCTTTTGAATTTTTTTCCATTGTTTCAACGATGGTTTTACCCATATTCATTTCTGGTTGATTAGGAATTTGTACTCCCTCATCCTCATTTACGATGGCAATAGGCAGATTTTTGGGTTGTGGCTGGACTGATGGAAATAATGTTAGAGAAAAAATAAAAATAATTGCCAATACGATAATCGGTGAAAGTAATACCAGTTTGTTTTTGAACATAATTTAACCTCCTTCATTTTTCGATTCAATAATGAACAACTTGTTGTTTATTATATTTTAGATTTTATAATTGATTCCATTTCAGTTCAATAATCAGAAATGACAGATGTGTTGGTTATCCAACACCATTTATACATGTGTTGTTAAATTAAAGGAGGAATGAGCTTGCGAGATTGTACTATGGATATAATTTTACAGAAGAGAAATTATTATTATTTCATTGTAATAGTAGGATTTGTTTTACTGGATATCTATTTAAATGTCTTTATAGCAAAAACAACTAATATTGTCTTCCAATTGTTGCTAGTTATCTTATTTTTTCCGCTTTTGAAACTAATCTTAAAAAGAACAAAGTTAAATGACTATAAAAGTATAGGTATTGCCTTTCATCCAAAATGGAAGAAAAATTTGAAAGTAGGATTTAGCATCGGTTTCTCTTTTTGGTTAATTAAGTATGTTATTGTCTATTTTTTAAATGGGTTTGAAATTGTTGGAGTGAAAAATTTTACCGAATCCTTTATTTCTTTCTTCTTTGTTTTTTTTGCATTTTTTATCGGTTCATTTTTAAACGACATTATTGTTAGAGGTTATATATTTGGTCATTTGAAGGATAAAATAAATAGAAAATGGATTTTTATTATTTCTATCTTTATCTATGCACTAGATGATTGTTGGAATGAGGAATTCAGTTTATCGAATACATTTTTTTCTCTCGTTTTGGGTTTATCGTTAACATATGCTTTTTATCACACAAAGTCGATTTGGGCAGATACAGGCATACATTGGGGATTAAATGTTTGTTACGGAATTTTTAATGGGATGTCAGGGAGTTCAGATGGTGGAATCTTTATAACAATTGATCATCCAAATCCATCTATTATTATAGAACTAATTAGCAATATCATACCTCTTCTAATGTTTTTATTTCTCTATTCCATTCGGAAAAAATTAGTAGAAAATCATTACAATTAATATAGTGAAAATGACCCGTTCACATCATTAGCCTGTTCCACAGCGGGCTTTAGGAGTACTAAAAAGAAACGAATAGTTGAAATCTGATACAATCGGAATGGAGTCACTGTTTCTTCCATAGAATTTAACGTTCAGACTGTTCACAGATAATGCATTTAGGTTCAGATTCAGCGTATGAAATACTCAAATGAGGTGGTGAAATGGAATGAGAATAAATTTAACAGAGAATCAATTGGGGGAAATAAAACGAATCGTTCAAAAGGAACTATTCGTAAAAGGAATAGAACCAACAGATGAATATCTATTTATCCACGGTTATTCGAAAATACAGAAAGAAACCATCTATTATCATTTATTCATAGAAAATGATACGTTAATCATCCGCTGCTACGCACGCGTGTTTGATAACTTGGGGCTAAGCGTGACGGTCAGAAGCATAGCAAAAAATGTATTTGAATATCTGAAAAACCAAACTGGTTTAGATAACACAATATATATAGAAAACGGTGTAGAGTCATTTGGGATGTGACTTCTTGGGAATGGGTATTTCCCTCCGTCTTCTTTAATAATATAGTAAAAGAATTTCAAAGCACTCTTTAATGCGAACAGTGATGATCACTGTTCGCTATGGACTCCGTTAACAAGCTGCTTCATGGCGTTTAATTCCAAGGAAAGCGCAAAAAACCATTCCTTATCCCCTGTTAATAATGCCAAGTCTAGGAGAAATTCAATTTGTGCTTTATTGGTTACATTTGAAACAGGCAGTTTTTTAACCTGTTGGCTTATAATCGGTATGGTTTTGCCAACCGTTTGGTTATTGTCACTTGTAACTACCTTTACCTTCAATACTCCTTCTAAACTAGATAGTGCTTCAATATAACCGATTATTAATTCGCCATCCCATGATTCCGCCTTAATCCAATCACCTGTTTTTAATAGAGCATTATTATTTGAGAACAAATTTTTCACCTTCTTGAATTATTTTAAGTTTGATCCGGATAGGATATGAGGTTTAACTGTAACTTTTTTCATTACATTTTACATATAGAAATCAACAACCATAAACCTGTTTATTGCCGCTTATTTACAAGATTAACAACTTCTTTGATTGTATACTCCTTTAAATATTCTCCCATATGTTCTTCCACACCAAAGAAAATGCTACATAGAATTCTTTCCATATTCGCTCCAACAATACATTTTTCATTGGATTCTGGACACTTGGGCTTTAGTGCACCTTCTGATGTTATCCTATAGATATCCCAAAGATTCACTTCACTTAGATCTAGGGCAAAAATAAATCCGCCGCCTGTTCCCTCTTTTGATTTAATAAATCCATGTTTTTTTAACAAACTTAGCACTTTTCGTATACGTACCGGATGGACGCCAGCACTTTCAGAGATGGCCTCACTAGTTGACATGCAGTCCGTCTGTAACGCAAGAAAAGTTAAACTATGAATGGCAAGGGTAAAATCACTATTCATGAGCTTGCCTCCTAAGACAACTTTTCATCTATATTTACTAATACATTTATGGTCAGCATTTTTATAAAACTTAATAACGTACTGTACATTACAGTTAAGTTAGTCAAGACTTCAGCTTAGTGGTTCATGGTAAGCAGGTTCGATTTATATGCCCCATTGTTTTTTGACCTGTTCTTCTGCTATTCGTTTAATTTTTTCCCAAGTTATATCTTTTTTCACAATCACGTTAGTATGGTAGTTTTGATTATTAAAATTTACTTTCACAAATACTTCAATCATCCTTTTTTCCTCCTATTAAAATTTCTGTATAGACCTGCCCCTTAATTTGCCTTTTTTTGTAATTCGGTGTACAAATATGAGCGAATTCTACGTGGCAGAAAACTACGAATTTCGTCCTCGTTATAGCCAACCTGTAATCTTTTTTCGTCTAGGATAATTGGCCGGCGCACCATTTTGGGATGCTCGATTATTAATTTGTACAATTCATTAAGCGGAAGAGATTCAATATTTACGTTTAATTCTTGGAACGCCTTTGAATTCGTGGAAATAATTTCGCTAGTCCCTTCTTCTGTCATGCGAAGAATTGATTTAATTTCATCGACAGTGAGCGGATTAGATAAGATGTTTCTTTCCATATAGTCGATTTGATGTTCCTCAAGCCAAGCTTTTGCTTTTCGGCAAGAACCACAGCTTGGTGTGGTATATAGAGTCACCATACTTCTACACACTCCTTAGGTGTTTTTTGTTCTATTCACTTTTAAATGTAATAAAAAACATTACAGTTTCTATACTGTAAATTTAAACGTTACAGTTCATTTTGTCAATTGTAAAGTATTGGATTAAACGCTCGCCCATCAATTTTATGTTAATAATAAGGGTTAGGATTTCTTATAGTTGTAGTGGTAATTATTCACCCTCCCGAATGGAAGGAAAGATGAATTTAGCAATCTTGTAATTGTACAACAAAATGTCCATAGATTAATTTATGCTCTAGAGAAAAGACGATTAAACGATATAGGAACATTTTTTCCATTAAACGGAAGAAGCTAAATCAATTTCGTAAAGTTTGTAATTTAATTGTTTTAGTCTAAAAGTATAAAATGGAACGCCTAATACAGTAAAAGTCGCACGTTTGGGATGGAGCAGGGGAAAGAAGGAGATTACATCAAATTCTTACCTATAGATATTAAAACGGTGCATTAATTCAATAGTATTAATTTTATTTAAAAACTGGATGCTATTGAAACTAAGCATTCTTATTATATAAACAATGACATGAATGTTGGCTTTTTTTCATACTATATTTTTGGGGTGATAAAATGCCAAGAGTAAATTATCGAAGTTATGAAGTAGACGAAATGGCAAGGATGATGAGAGCAGAAGCCGAAGGTGAAGGAAAACAAGGAATGTTATATGTTGGAAATGTAATAGTGAATCGGTGTGCAGCAACTTGTTTAGACTTCAAGGATATAAACACTATTCATGATGTAATATTTCAAGTACAAGGAGGAAATTATTCTTTTGAAGCTGTTCAAAAAGGAAATGTCTTTTATCAAAGAGCAAGAACATCTGAAAAAAGATTAGCAAAACAAAATTTGAATAGTTGGAGAGTTCACCCGGCGAAATATGCACTATGGTATTTTAACCCACATGCTCCATGTCCTCCAACATGGTACGGTCAACCTCATTCTGGTCAATTTAAGGAACATTGTTTTTATGAACCAAAAGCGGGAACATGTGATAGTGTTTATAGGGGTTAAGCTTGCTCTTTGAGTAAAGTTATATATTTATTTAGAGTATTTACACACCAAATAATAAACTGTTAATCGTTAATGTATTAATAACCCGAGGTTAACCTTGAGATCATGATGCAATAGCTTCAACCGCAAACAACTACTGTAATAAAACTTCTCTAATCGCAAAACTAGTTAAAATAACTCTTGAACATTATATATACACGTTTGAACAAGGCAAATATGATGAATATTGGCTTTGTTCATTTTATAAAAGGCTCTCTTATTATTCATTGTTAATTTTCGTAGGATAAGAGAATTCATAGGCGGAGAATTTCCGGCTAATGTATATAGAGGTAGCTTAGGAAGCAGATATAAGCGGATATTTTCCGCTTAACTGGTCAAAATATGACAAAATCCAAAGATTTGGATCATATTACCGGAAAAACTCCGTTTATTTTTAAGGAAATATGGGTATTTCCCAATTTAAACGGAATTTTTCCGCTTATTTTTCAAACACAATAAAATCAACATTCAGCTATAACAGAGCCTAAAAAAACCCTAATCGGAATAAGAGGACTGTCTTAATGCATAGACAACTTTCTTAACCTGACATTTACTATTAATTATTATCATGGTATATAATTTTTAACTCCTAAACCTTTGCATCTGAATTTCGTTTCACTTCTTTTAAATATCATAGTGGACTAGTAATGGAAACTATCTTTCTATGTATTAAAAAAAGGATCTTTCAATAATTAAAGAGATTCTCTCTCTTATTGTTTTTTAATAGGTGTCACTACAGCAAATAAATTTTCATTTGGATCCGAGACATTGATCTCAACAATTTTATATCCATTCCCTCCATTTTTACAGTCGTTTTCCTTTGATGTTTTGAATTGAATGTTATTCATTGTTCATACTTCCTTCCTAGAAAAATTTCTCACAGAAGTTACTATATGCTGAATGATTCAAAAATGTGCAAGAATTTTTTAAAAGGGCTTCTTTTTCCATTTATATAAATTTGATTATTTTCTCCATTCAAACATAGGTGTCTCCACAACAAGAAAAAGCTGCCTCTTTAAGACAGCCGTATCTTCTAGAAGGTACCCCTCAGATGAACAAGTAATAGACTTGGGTCCATACTAGTTTCAGAACATTTATATATTTTGATTGCTTTCATTCTGCCATTGACTGGGTGAACCGGGTGGAAAATAGTAAGGCGGCACTTTAAGCCATCCTCTTCTTTTCATTAGTGTTTTTATGGTTACTCCAAATGTCATGTATTCCTGTAAAAATTCAACCCATAATAAACCAACATCGGTGCGTATCGACTCAATTATGGCGTTAGCACAATATGAAATACCTAGATATATTTTTATACCAATGCTGTTTGCAAGTTCATCATCCGTCAACTTGACGCCGAACGGTACCATATTTGGATCGGAGATTGGCTTAGATTCACTTAAAGGTGGTAAAGGGACTCCTTCTATTCTCATAAATGCTGAGAGTCGTTCTATCTGAGATTTGAACATTTTTACGGCGGCATGAAAAGCTTTCCTCAATTCGGGGTCCGTTGTACTATTAATCCCTGCTTCTGAATGTACTTGTTCCCCCGCCACCTCAGAAAGGAATGACCAGAAAGACATAACCTCACCAACATGTAAGGGTGGTTTGGCCTCATCGTCCATCAAAGATTGCAAAACATTTTTAACAGCTTCTAATACGTCTGACACATTTCTCACCTTCCTGAATTCGGTGAACCTGCTGGATGATACGGCGGTGGCACATTAAGCCATCCTCGTTTTCGCATTTGTGATTTAAAAGTTATTAAAAAGGTTATATGTTCCTGCAAAAATTTGCCCCACATTATACCAACATCGTTACGAATAATTTGAGCTGATGCATTTGCACAGTTTGTTATCGCCATTGATATTTTTTTCTTCAGGCTGTTTGCAAGTTCTTTATCCGTTAACTTGACGCCAAACGGGACACTATTTGGATCTGAGATAGGTTTCGATTCACTTGTAGGTGGTAAGGGTACTCCTTCTAACCGCAAAAATGCTGTGAGCTGCTCTTTCTGCGATTTGAACATCTCGACTGCTTCATGAAGCGCTTTTCTCAATTCAGGGTCGGTCGTGCTATTAATTCCAGCTTCCGTCTGTACCTGTGTTTCCGCGCATAAAGCTAAGAATAACCAGTAAGCCATCACTTCACCAACATGTAAAGGTGATTTGGGCTCTTCGTCTAGCAACGATTGCACTACATTTTTAATAGCCTTCAAAACATCTGGCACATAATTCACCTTCCTTTCTTTCATATAATTTTTCCAGAAGGTATATTTTTCATGCAAGAAGTTTACTTTATAATCCTCTCCACCATAGACTGGTCGGAAAGTCTTCTGAAGTAATCACGACTGTCTCCCCTATTTTAGGTGTTGAAATACGAACCTGGTGATTTAATGCAGCTTCCGTTACTCTTTCTACTGGATCTGTCCACGCATGAAAGGCAAGTGTAAACGCACCCCAATGAACGGGAATTAACAACTGCCCGCCAAGATCCAGATGAGCCTGTACCGTCTCTTCCGGCATCATATGAATACTGGACCACCGCTCGTCGTATTGCCCGCATTCTAACAGCGTTAAATCAAACGGACCATATTTTTGGCCAATTTCTTTAAAGTGAGGACCATATCCGCTGTCTCCACTGAAGAATACCTTCGTCCCCTTGCCTGCAATGACCCATGAGCACCACATGGTAGAATCACGGTCAAATAATCCCCTGCCCGAGAAATGTCTTGCCGGTGTACAAGCAAGTGTGAGTCCTTTGAATTCCACCTCTTCCCACCAAGCATGTTCGGTAATCCTTTCTGAAGGAACGCCCCATTTGATCAAACGCTGACGAACACCGAGCGGTACAAAAAAACGCGATGCTTTATCCTTTAATTTACAAATGGATTGGTAATCTAGATGATCATAATGATCGTGGGAAATAATAATTGCATCGAGTGTCGGAAAATCCTCAAGATGCACAGAAAGATTACTCATGTATCGCTTGGTACCTGCCCACGAAACAGGTGAAGGACGAGAACCAAACATGGGATCAAATAAAAGCCTCTTGCCCTCTATTTCGAGAAAAAAAGCCGAGTGGCCAAACCAGGTGACCCGAGGGGCATCAGAGATTGAGATTGTCTCAGCTGGCAGGAATGTTTCCGCCTCGATTACAGCCTTAGGTCTCCGATTCGCAGCTCGTGTGAGAGAATCTCTCAGCATGCTGATCATCGATTTCCATCCCATGGTCATCGTTGTCGGTAGTTGATTTTCGTATTTTTTCATTAATTGGCATTCTCCTGCTTTAGAGTAGGTCTTACATGCCATTAATTATATTATATGTGTCTACTTCTTGTATCTAAATTAATTCATGATCTGTTAGGATCATCATTCGAAGGGAATTTAAGTGTCCCAAACAATTGGACTACTTCCAACTCCAGCTCCCGTATCAGTGTAAATTCTTTTTTTCTAGGTGCTAATTCTTTCACAATACTGGCATAATACCAATGCTGATCTGTCACTCCCTGGTTAAGGCGCTCCCAAACCTTGTCACCAATGGTTTCAAGGTCCGCGCTAATGGACTGCAGATTATGTAATTTATCAGCTGTGATGACTTGTATTTCTTCTAAAGATAAATCTTTTAACATATCAATGGTATGCTGTTTTCTTACGTGCCAAGGGAGAGTTTTATCTTGTTCTGAAGCAACTCTGACCAAACTCGCAATATGCTCTCCAAAATTCTCTACTAATGTGTCATAATTTGTATCGGTATCTTCGAGCGTATCATGAAGAATACCCGCAGCGATGACGGAATCCGAACACCTCTCCTTTTGCAAAAGCATCCCCACGGCAAAAGGATGAGTGATATATGGAATTTCTGTTGCTTTCCTCGTCTGATTTCGATGGGCTATTGATGCAAAATTAATTGCTTTCTGAACGATATTCATCTGAATTCCCCCTTGTGATTTCCACTTTTATAATGCCCATTCCGTATTAGATATTCAGAATTTTCCTCCTAGCATCTAATCACCCTTTGAATCCCATAGGTTGACATTCACTAGATAAAAATAGGCAAAGCAACACCTATTTACGTCCAATGTATAAAAAGTGTTGACTAGTCCCGATGACATTTTCATCTCTACTTAAGTGATATCCTATTTCTAACCACTTTTTATATTCGCTTTCTTCTAACGAGTTAATCTCTTTTTCTTTACAACGTAAAACATTTTCAACTCCAGCAAATACTAATTCTGTTAACTCGAAGCTTTTCATGAAGTTTTTAGCTTCTTTAAAATCCGTAAAGTAAGCTGTTGTAAAACCTTCTAATGTTTTGTTTTTTTCACTTTCTAAATACTCCAGGATTTCACTAACGGAATCGATTGGAGAAACATCTGATAAATAATTTTGTAATGGTGCATAGTTAGAGATAAACGCCGTAACAATAATGCCATTAGGCTTTAATAATCTTAATGCGCCTTCTACAGCGATTCTTCTATCAGACTCCTTAGTTAAGTGATATAAAGGTCCCATAAGTAGAATAACATCAAATGTCCTGTTAAAATTCTCTAATTCCAATGCGTTTCCGTGAATATATGATTCTAATGTAATTCCTCTTTCTAAGGATTTCTCTTTAGCAACAACAATATTTTGTTTAGATAAATCCAATAAAGACACCTTATGTCCTTTTTCTGCCAGGTACAAAGAATATCTTCCTGGTCCGCCACCAATATCAAATACTTCCAAATGATCTCCTTGTAAATATTCATCTAGGTACTTTTTGGTTATATCGAATTCTATTTTATGTCTCTCAAGTCTTTTCCACTCATCGTATTTTGTATCGTACCATTCTTCAACCTCATTCATTTCCTTCCCCCTTGGTTTCATTTTGTTTGTTGATAATTTTGTAAACCATTATATCCCAAAAAAATAAAATATTATTTTACATATATGTCTTCTTTTTGAATATTCGTTCCAGGAGATCCTCTTTCTTGAACTGTGTAAATCCTAAAATGATTATCTATTTTGGGTATAAAAAAACAGTGGATTTCTTTTTGTGAAATCCACTGTTTTTGCTAAAAGATGATTCATATATACTTAATCTCTTCGGAAATCGGCCTCTTTTAATGGCACTATTTTTGTTTTGTTAACACTTTTATAGCCTAAATAACCTATTAGGAATAAAGGTAGTCCAATATAAGAAACCAATATACCATACCAGTCAACCTTTGAGCCAATAAATGCCCCGTAGTTTGTTCCAAGCATTGCGATTAAACATAATACAGTCGCCAAAATTGGCCCAAATGGAAACCACTTTGCTTTATAGGGCAGGTCTTTGAAATCTTTTCCTTGTGCAACAAAAGCTTTACGGAATCGATAATGTGTCACCGAAATACTTAACCAAGAGATATAACCAGCTAAGCCAGCAGCATTCAATAGCCAAGAATAAACAGCTCCATCACCAAAAAGGGAGGTAAGGAAGCACAGCATTCCAACAAGGGTTGACGCATATAATGCGTAAATCGGAACACCACCTTTATTTAATTTTTTCAAGAATGACGGAGCTTTTCCTTCTTCCGCCAATACCCAAAGGACACGCGAAGCGGCGTATAAAGTGGAATTCCCAGCTGACAAAACTGAGGTAAGGATTACCGCATTCATGGCAGCTGCCGCAAAAGCAAGACCTGCATTTTCAAATACTAAAGTAAACGGACTCACAGCAATATTCTCTAAATCAGCGCTTAATAATTTTGGGTCGGCATAGCTGATTAAACATCCAATAATAAAAATCGCTAAAACATAAAACAATAATATTCTCCAAAATATCTGCTTTACTGCCTTAGGTAAATTTTTCGCAGGATTTTCACTTTCACCGGCTGTAATCCCGACGAGCTCCGTGCCTTGAAAGGCAAATCCAACCACCATAAATACACTAAATATGGATAACAAGCCGCCTTTAAATGGAGCTTCTCCTTTTGTGAAATTTTCAAATCCGCCACTATGGCCCTTCAAAATTCCAAAGATCATTAATAACCCAACAACAATAAATAATATAATTGTTGCAACTTTAATCAATGAAAACCAGAATTCTGATTCACCATACCCCTTAACGGATAAAAAGTTTAGACCAAAAATGATTACCAGGAAACTTGCGCTCCAAATAATACCTGGGACATCCGGAAACCAAAATTTCATGATTAATGCCGATGCTGATAATTCCAAAGCAAATATAATCGCATTATTGTACCAATAGTTCCAGCCAACAGCAAAACCCAATGCAGGGTCGACAAACCTTGAGGTATAAGTACTAAAGGAACCTGAAATCGGAATAAATGCTGCCATTTCGCCTAAGCTACCCATGATAAAATACACCATTATTCCTGCAATGATATAGGCAGCTAATGCTCCACCAGGCCCAGCATCATGAATCGTGGTTCCACTTGCTAAAAATAAACCTGTTCCAATTGTTCCCCCGATAGCAATCATGGTAAGATGCCGTGTTTTAAGCTTTCTTTCTAAGTGCTCGCCAAACTCGTGTTCATGGACTGTTTCTTGGGCTTTAAGTGCCGTATTTTGCATATAACACCTCTTTTTTTATTATTAAAGTTGGTTAGTAGGTCTTCTTCTTTTCTATTAAATTTAGCTGGTAAAATTTACTTTACACAGTCGACTTGCTCAAGTAATCTTGACAGATTCATAGTTTTTAGACCTTCTGCAGATCTCTCAATATCTTTTGAAAAAATGCGGTCCTTTTTAATGGACGGAACAAGTTCTCTTCCTTTCTCATAAAGTCGCTTGGTTTGGCTAGCCATTTTTTCAACTCCACGGTATTCAACTGCCTGCATCGCACAAATAAACTCAATGGCGAGGACTCTTCTTGTATTCTGAATAATTTGATGAGCATGCCTTGAACCGATTGTTCCCATGCTGACATGATCCTCTTGATTCGCCGAAGAAGGAATCGAATCTACACTTGCTGGATGTGCCAGCGTTTTGTTTTCTGATACAAGAGAGGCGGCAACATATTGCATGATCATAGCACCAGATTGTAGTCCTGGTTCAGGGCTTAAAAATGGCGGTAAATCATTTAACTGTGGATTGATTAACCGTTCAATTCGTCTTTCAGATATATTTGCCATTTCCGCAACAGCAATTTTCATAAAATCCATAGCAAAAGCAATGGGCTGCCCATGGAAGTTCCCACCCGAAATGACTTTTTCACCGTCATCAAAAATTAGTGGATTATCTGTTGCTGCATTCATCTCAATTTCTAATTTTTCTTTAACATAATCAAGTGTTTGCCATGTGGCACCATGAACTTGCGGGATACAGCGGAGAGAATAAGCATCCTGTACTCTCAATTCCCCCTGTGTCGTCGTCAATAAACTATCGCTTAGGTAACCTCGGATTCGTGCGGCGGTATCAATTTGCTGTTGATACCCCCTTGCGATATGAACCTCTTCAGCAAAGGCATCAATAATCCCTTGTAATCCTTCAATGGTCATAGAAGAAATTAACTCACTTTGGTATGCGAGCTGTTCTGCTTCTAGATAACCGACAACTCCCATTGCAGTCATTGCTTGGGTTCCATTGATAAGGGCAAGGCCTTCCTTTGCCTCAAGTGTTACTGGGAAAATCCCTTCTTCCTGTAAGGCTTCCATTGAATCCAATCGATTTCCTTTATAAAATACTTCTCCTTCCCCGATTAGCACTAACGCCAAGTGTGAAAGCGGTGCCAAATCTCCGCTTGCTCCAAGCGAACCTTGCTGCGGAATCACAGGAATAATATCCTTGTTTACTAAATCTAGTAACCTTTCAATAACCAGAGGTCTAATTCCAGAATAGCCTTTTAATAGTGCGTTAGCGCGAAGTAGAACCATTGCCTTTGCGACAACCTCTGGGAACGGTTCACCTACACCGCAAGCATGTGAACGAATTAAATTAAGCTGAAGATCTTGAACATGATCTTTATTAATAAGGACATCACTAAATTTTCCAAACCCGGTTGTAATCCCATAGACTACTTTTGATTCTGAAACTATTCTTTCAACCGCTTCCCGACTCTTTCTAGCAGCCTCCATACTCTTTTCTGAAGCACTTACCCTCTGATTTCCGTATAAAATTTCCTTCATTTCTTTCAATGTTAAATTTTGACCTGTTAATGTTATCATTAATGTCACTCCTCTACCACTCTAGTATAATAAAGAAAGAGGCTGGATTCCGATTCCTATTAGAATTGGAGTCCAGCCTCTTTTATTGCCATTTTTGAATTTTTCACAATTTTTAAAAGCTGCCTCATGCGTTATCCATCCCTTCTTCATAGTCTATAATACTATTCCTATGAAACTATTATATGTAACGTAAATCTTAATTGTCAACAGAAAATTCCGAATTTTAGCACGATATTACTTTAGCACAATAGTTAATGAAAGGGATTACACACTAAGGCTTTCAGTTACAAATACATTGTTTGTGTGGCAAATGAGTAAATCATACGAAGCCAAACTTCTTCATAAAGGGGCGCGTTTCTCTAACAAGGAATGCGTCTATTTTTTATTTAAGGAACATTTTACTTATCAAACACATAAATGTTTCAATAGAGAGGCTTCTTAATCTAAAAATAGAATTTTGTTTCAAACTGATATACTTATTAGTGAGGTGAGAAAAATGAATAATGAAATTCGAAATCCTTTTGAAAAAATTCTGAAACAAAAACGATGGTCTAAAGACACCATAGCTGCGGGCCGTCGTCATACGGTTGGACTTAAATCGGACGGCACGGTGATAGCTGTGGGTGATAATAAATTTGGCCAATGTGATGTAAGTGGCTGGCATGATATGGTGGCGGTCGCGACGGGTAATGTTCATATGGCGACGAACACGGGTAATGCTCATACAATCGGGCTTAAATCGGACGGTACGATGACGGCAGTAGGTTGGAATAAGCATAACCAATGCGATATAAACGACTGGTGCGATATTGTAGCGGTTGCGGCGGGATGGCGTCGTACCATTGGGCTTAAATCGGACGGCACGGTGGTAGCTGTGGGCCGAAATAATGAAGGTGAATGCAATGTAAGCAACTGGCAGGGTATGGTAGCGATTGCCGCGGGTGACTGGCATACCATCGGGCTTAAGTTGGAAGGCACAGTGACGGCAGTGGGTAATAATCGGTATCACCAATGCAATGTAAGAGAATGGTACAGCATAGAGGCAGTTGCGGCGGGTTACCTTCATACGGTTGGGCTTAAATCGGACGGCACGGTCACGGCCGTGGGTCAAAACAAGGTTGGACAATGCGATGTGAGCGGATGGCGCGATATTGTGGCGATAGCAGCGGGTAGTAATCATACCATCGGCCTTCAATCGGACGGCACAGTTGCGGCTGTTGGGTGGAATGCGTATGGTCAATGTAATGTAAGTGATTGGCGTGATATTGTGGCAGTTGCGGCGGGTTGCGCTCATACCATCGGCCTTCAATCGGACGGCACAGTGGTGGCTGTGGGTGATAATGAATATGGCCAATGCGATGTAAGCGGCTGGCGCGGCATTCAACTGCCCGGCAATTAGTTTTCGCGAGAGATGGGGTCAGTCTCCAATATCCCCCATTTCCTATGTAAATTCATCAGACCAAGAGAGCTCACTATGGGTATGTTATAAATTTCAATCAGTTAATGAAATAATGTCTTTTTAGTAGCTTCAAGTGGCTCTCACCTTTTACAATCGTTCTACATTCTTTATTCATTTGCTCTCTTTAAAATTATGTAAAAAATCATCAATGAATTCCTGGGCTACCTTAGATAAACCTTTCGTTTCTAAATAAATAAGCCAGAAATCAATTGTAAAATAATTTTCCTGCCTTAATGGGATAATTTTTATCTCCTCATTTGTAACCATTGGACTTTTTTTAATAGAAAAATCATGTAAAAATAAAACGGCTTCGCCCTCTTTTACCAACTCGAAAAGTAGACTGCTGCTATTCGATTTAATTAAAACTGCATTTGGATCCAGTTTTATTAATTTTAATACCCTTTTATAATCGGATGAATTATACATAACAAATTGGGAATGTTCTAGATTACTTAGAGTGACATAATCCAAAGAATAAAAAGGTGATTTTTTCCCCACTGCGATACATATATGACCCTCATGAATATGTTCAAAACGAATATTTTTTTGTTTTTTTAACTCATCTATTGATGCATGGATTACAGCAAAATCGTAATTTTCCTTATTGAAATTCTGAATAATATCTGTAGGGTTTTGCTCAATTAATTCAAATGTACATTCACTGTTTTTTGAATTAAACTTTACCATGCTTTCTTGAAGTAAATAAGAAAAAGTAGGTGCAGTAAGGATTTTTAAATGAGTTTGATTACTATTTTTATATTCATTAATTTCTTTGTTTAGTTCTTTAATGGTGTTTAGTAATGTAATTGCTTTTGAAATAACTATTTTACCTTCGAAGGTGGGAGTTACTCCTTGTTTTGAACGGTTAAAGATTTTTATCCCAAGCTCATTCTCCAGTTGTGTAATAGATTGGCTCATACCGGAAGGAGATATAAATAATTTTTCAGCCGCTTTTGAAAGAGACATTTCATTTGCAACATTAACTATATACACCATTTGTTCAAAATTCATCCTTGCACCTCAACTCCTGTTTATATGTATAAATCGGAAGGTTTATTCTATTTTACCCAAATCCCTTCAAAATTCTGATAGAAAAACCAAATATTAAGCTCTCTTCCAGAGCTTTTTGTTTAATTAATTGTCCTCTCTATTTTGACTTACCTCAAAAGATTATCACAACTCTTCTTAAGTATTACTTCACAAGATACTCCGTTTTTCTAAATGTACTTAATTTTTTGAAGAATGTAGAATGTATTAGGATTACTCTGATAAGGAGGCTATTGATTATGTATGAGGGGAAAATCATCAAATTTTATCGAGAAAAATACAAACTAACTCAAGAAGAGTTAGGGAAAAATATTTGTTCCATAACACATATAAGTAAAATCGAATGCGGTCAAACAACATTCGCAACAGAAATCATTTCTTTATTATCCAAACGCCTCGGAATAAATATAGAGAAAGAAGTAAAAAAACTTATAAATATAAAACAACAAATATTTAATCTGCACGAAGCCATCATTATGCAGATGGTTAATGATACTGACCAACTTTTTACTGAAATAGAAAGAGAAGAATTAGTTCAGATCTCCGAATATTTATATATGTATCAATTACTTCGAGCTAGGTATCTATTTATGAATGGTAATAGCCATGATGGATTTAAAATCATTAAAAAAATTCAAAAAATAGAAAATAAATTAACACCCTATGAAACCAATTTATTAAAACATGTTTTAGGTATTTATTATATAGAAAAACAAGACTACTTTACTGCAATCGAAACTTTAAAATCCATACAAAATGAAAATTATAATAATCCAGAATATTATTATCACCTGGCAATAGCTTACCACACCATACAATCACCCGTTTTGGCATATTATTATGCTGAAAAATCCCACCAATATTTTAAAGATATGAATAACTATCTGAGAGTCATTGATGCTGAAATGATTATGATTATTCAAATTGACGATGATGAAATTAATGAAGAAGTATTAATCAGGTTAAAAAAATTAATAAAAAGCTGCGAATTGTGCAATGCCCCTGATCGAAAAGCAAAAGTAATTCATAATTTAGCTTATGCCTACTTTAGAAGAAAAAAATATGATCAAGCGAGTATGTATTTTAAAGAATCCATGTCTCTTAAAGAAATAGAGTCTCCTTCCTTTTTACTTTCCTTAGAAGGATTTATACGGAGTTCATTTGATGGAGATCTTCTCCCAAAAGAAGAATTAATACACCAAGCAAAAAATGGATTAAAGACGGCAATTAATAGTGATCAAATATTATATATTCATTTATTTAGACTTCTTCTTTATTTATTAAAATCGAAAGAAGATCAATATTTTCAATATTTGTCTGATAAAGCCCTACCGATGTTTACTAAATTCGGTTTCACTTATTTGATTGAGCGTTCTAAAAAGGAAATATTCAATTATTATTATAAAATGAAGTTAAATGAAGACGCATTGGAACTAGCCCAATTAATCATCAACACATAAATGGTGAATTAATTCTAGACAAATATATCATGACAAAAGACATTCCGACACAACTTCGGGTGTCTTTTGTTATTTTCATGCCCTTTCTTTTATGTACAATAAAAATATCCCTGAAAAAATTTCAGGGATATTTCTTGTTCCTTATTTGCTAACCGTTACTTTTGTCGCATCACTTTCGTTGCCAGCTTCGTCTTCCGCTGTTACGTAAAGTTTTGTACTTACTTTTTGTTTATCTATGGAAACAGTGAAATTACCATATTTGTCCACAATTCCAGTTCCAATGATTTTTGTCTCAACTCTTACATAAATCTTAGTTCCTGGTTCAGCAGTACCTGTTACTAATGTAGTTGTAGAAGTCACTTTATTCACAATTGGTGCTTTCGGTGCTGTTTTGTCAATCGTAAATTTCACGGTTGTTTCATTACCAGAAGCATCCCTTGCCACTAATGTGTAGGTTCCTTCTTTTTTAACTATCGTTCCGCTTGTGAAAGCTTTTCCATTTAATGTAGCTGTTGCTTCATTAAATGTAATAGTTACATCTTTGTTGTAATACCCATTGTTTTCTACACCTTTAGCCCATTTTGCGTAAAGAATAACGTCTCCTTCAACTTTATCTGTCGCAAAATTCCATGGTGTTTTTCCGGCAGTATCTTTATACCAGCCTAGGAATGCATAACCCTCTCTCGTTGGCGCCTTTGGAGCCGTGGTTGTCGTTTTATAATCTGCGGACTTACTTTCTACCAATCCACCATCTTGTGTTTTAAAGATGACTGTGAATTTATGAAGTGACCATTTACTATAAAGTGTTTTTGCGGAATAGATCGAGCTTGTGAATTCCCATGGAATTGTACATGCTTCATCTGCGAACCAAGCTAAATCATATCCATAAACAGTCGGCGCTGTTATTCTTCGTGCTACAATTTGATCTTTCACTCCATCTTTCAGTTCATCAGGAGCATCGCTTGGAAGGACGAAATGTACGTTATAACCATTCACCACTTTTTGGGTAACGGTTACATCTGCATAACTAGTTGCACTGATATTGATGGTGAAATCTCCAGTTTTTGCTGAAAAGACTCTTATCTAACGTAATCGTACGTGCATCCATATCTACTTTGTATTTCGTTTCATCTACAATAGCCGCACCAACCTTGATTCTTGAAATAGCATTTGCCCATTCTGAATCAGTGAATTCTAGTGTCATGTCATTTCCTAGCGCGTTATCTGTTGTATCTACTAATACTAGAGAACCGGTTAAAGCATATTTTGCATAAAGTGTAATTGGTTTTGTTACAATGTTTGCAAAATCATAAGGCATTGTTAGATCTTGATCCGTATACCAGAAATAAAACTTATAGCCGACCTTTGTTGGATCTAGTGGCTTCGTTGCAGCTCTATCTACGATTTGTGCTGGAACAGGATCACCGCCATTAGATACAAACGATACTTTATAACCGATAACTTGATCAATAACAAGTGCATCAGCATAACCTTCTGAAACAATGACCACATTGAACTTTTGACCTGCTGTGAATAATGATTTATCAAGTGTTATTGTTCCTTTTTTCGTTGCCTCATCATACGCTATTTGATAATCAGTATTAAGAACTAATTCTTTTGAGCCGATTGTTACTTTTTTGATATTATTTCTCCATGTTCCATCATCTGTAAATGGTAACGTAATATCGCTTCCTACAATGTTTTCAACTGCATCCTTTGAAACGGTTGGAGGTGTTTTCATCCAACATAAATAGTAAGTTGCATTATCGGTTAGGTAAATACCATTGTTTTGTGAAATATCCGAACCCTTGTCACTTGAGTTTGCACTGTCCAGATATAATTTTTCACTTAGTGAAAGAGTGCCATTTGTAACATGAGATCCTGCTGCTGACATATTTGGTGAAGTAGCTTTACCGTTGACTAATGCATCAGCCAAGAATGTATCTGTTGAATTCTTTAAAGTACCACCATTTAAGTCAATGTGTCGTCTATATGCAAGTTTCACATCCGGAATCACAATCTTTTCGCCAGTTGTTGCGGTAACCTCTAACTTATATCCAAAAATTTGGCCAGCATTTGATAAACTTGGCGCAGCACTAAAGGCAAATTTTTGATCCGGATGTTCAGTTGCATATTTTTCTGTCGCCGTTGTAAATGAAAGCGTTCCAATTCGATCATTGGTTGACATTACATATGTGCTTGGGTCTAACGTATACGTGGTCGGTGAAGCCTCTGCTTTTCCATCACTCTTTAATTTATAGTAAGTGGCTTCTATTTTTTCAATTTTTTCCTTACCTGTTAACCAAGGAATGTTCGCTGCATAGTCTGGGATATTGATTTTCAAATCTCCCTCACCAAGCACCCAACCAACTCCACTTCCTCCACTAGTTCCATCAAACTTGATTCCATTTGGTTTCGTTGCTTCAACCAGCGAATAGCTTTGTGTAAAGTTCATTTGCCATTTCGCATAGACAGTTTTATCCTCTGTTAGAACAGCACCAGGATCCCACTGACTAGAATATGTTGGATCATTATACCATCCAAGGAATTTATATCCTGATCTTGTTGGGGCGGGATCCATAGCGCCCATTAAGCTACTATTCGGCCCATTTGATCTACTTGATGAGGCTTTGAATCCTACCGCAAACGGGTTAATTACAGTACCGCCTTGGCTGTCAAAATTAATAGAGTATCCAACTGGCTGTTGAGCTGTATAAATAGGATCAGAACCTGCAATGTCATCTGGATAAACAGTGCCATCTGTTCCTGTTGAGCCGATTGTAAATTTGTAAAGTTGTGGCAGATAGCTTTTTCCACCAGGGTTAACAGTCGCTGTATTATAGGTTAAACCACTATTCGGATTAAGTGTCGAATCTGTCATAAATGTTTTCGCATTGAACGTAATTTTTCCTGGCTTACTGATGTCATAATATTTTTGTTTTGTATCTGGATTGATTAAATTACTTATATCCATACTCTTTCCAGTGTTTGTCGTCACAATCACTTTATTGATTCCATTTCGCCAGTTCGCATTTTCTGGGAAGGTTAATGTTAAATCCTGTCCAATATGCGCTACCGTTGGGTCTGTGATAATTGGAATCACTGGTGTCGGAATTGGGACTGCTGATACTGTTAGAGTTTTCGTTACATCTTGATACCCTGTCGCCTTCACTGTTACCGTGTAATTCGTTGCTGTCGGGAATAGTGAACCTGGGAACGTAATTTTTGATGGCATTGTTTGCGATGCACCATTTGCGTCATAATACGTATATCCTGGGTTGATAGTTACTAAATTTGTTACATCCGTTGAACCTAGCATAATTTTTGTTATTGATTTTCTCCATACTACATCATCAACGAACACCGTGCTTGAAGGGGACATCGAGATTGTCGCTCCATTTTGCAAGTCTTGTAACTTTGGTGCTGTTATGGTTGCTTGAGCTGGACCAGCAAAATTAAGCTTTTGCATGACTTGCTGTAACGTGTCACCTGCATTTAACGTAATTGAGCCCGCAAAGTCTGTTGTAATCGTTTTATCTTGATCTACTGTTAATTGGGCAGTTGGAACCGTTAATCCTGCATCAATCGCACTTTGATTTTGGTGACCAAAGTTTTTAAAGATGTAATAGAAGTCGTTGTAATCAATTCCGTAACCAAAGCCCGTTGGTTTAATCCAATAAATATCTGCATCACGGTTCGTGTTTAAGAATGCTGTTTTGTTTGCTACGTTATTGGCTGGATTATTAAAGTTGTTTAGGTTTTTATATTGATAATAAACATCGATTTCTTTCAGTAAATCCTTCATGTCGATGACGTTGTCGTCATTGACATCTCCACCTAAAAGAATTGGGAAGAGACCTGGAAGATCTTTAACTGTACCTGATTGAAATCCATATTTGTTTTCACCAATGACTGGTGTTTTTGCATATCCCTTGAAATGTCCTGGTACACTTGCTTCGACAGAATATGGTGAATTACTTACATCCATGGTTACGGCATAATACGGGTTGATAAACGTATATGCAATTGTATTATTAAATGATGTTGGGTTATCTGTTGTAAACTTTTTATCTTTGTCATCTATAACCGTTACCTTCGCACCTGAATCCACTGTAAATTGAGGATAATTATTGGTTACATTGTTTCTTGCAAATGATTCAGCCGCTACACGACCTCTCATCACCGATGTTGATTGTCGCACATAAGGTTCATTGGCCGAGAACCAAGCTGTTTGGGTATCCACACCTGACAAGGTTAAAACCGGCGGTTGTAACATTGGAAACTCAAATGGTCCTACAATCGGATCAGGGTTATTATAGGTAACATCCGCTTCTATAATATTCATATCATGGTCAAGCGCACCATTTGCACCAATTCCCGATATCGTAATATCCGTATTTTCACCTTTTGTATAGACTGGATGTTTATACGGTTGACCTACAGTTAGAACTGCTGTCGGGTCATCAATACCTTTGCTAATTAAATAGTTTTTATACTCTTCTGAAAGTCTAATATTGCTAAAAGTATAGACACCAGCATTATTGAGTGTAATTTTAGCGCCTGTCATTCCGATGCCATATTTCGTAGCGATTGTCGTCTTGAATGGTTTATTCGCATCGACTACAACCTTATCTTCATTACCTGGCCCTGCATCTACATCACTCGAAGAGGTAATGGTTACATACGGGTTACCTTTTTTGATAAAGTAATATTGTTGTCTTGTTGTGCCTGGATCTCCTGACCCAGCATAATCATGTGGATAAATCCAAAAAGAGCTACCGAATTTTGAATTTAAGTCCTCAGGAGTTACTCCAAAATGGAAACGACCTTTCGCATCTGTATCGAAGAATACAGTTGGGAAATAACTATCTTGGTAACCCACAACCCCGTTCAATGCTTGATCGACAGGTACAGGTGTTCTACCATCTTTTGGACTTGGAACCGAAGTTTCGCCATTATTTTTCATGACTTCTACGTTAGAATCATCGACTGTACCATAAAATCCTTTAATCTCTTGACCCGGTTGATACCCTGTAGGGTCGATTTCATAAATGCCAGGCTTTGAATCACTGTCCATCGCAATCGTTGGCGGTGTATCGTCAACATAGACTGTATCTTCTGCTGTATAACGTTTCCCATCTTTGTCAGTCATGATCATCTCAACAGAATAAGCACCTTCCGTTATCACTGCTGTCTTATCTGCTAATCCCGATTGATCATAGGTGCCATCATATGGCTTTTTAAATGGAAGGTATTGTCCAGATAATAGCATTAATCTAGGGCCGTATTGTACACCTGGTGAAATGCCACTAGCACTTGTTAAAGTGTTTGTTACTCCTAGATATTTTCCGTCCTTATCTTTTAATAAAATATAGGTGTTTTCCATTTCACTATTTACCGAGAAGGAATAGGCAGATGCTGAATCCGGTGTCATCGCCTTGAGATTAACTTTAAAAGAATTAATACCTTTTTCCGCAACCGTAATCGTGAACGGAATGCGATATGACTCCGATGAATCCGCCGCATTTACAAGGTAAATATAACCCTCGTAAGTGCCATCTAATGAGTTTGACGGAACCGTAATACTTGCTGTTTCTTTAACGGTACTTCCTCCACCAACTTGAATAGATGTCACTTTTGTACCACCGTTAGAAAAATCGATTTTGACATCATTTCCTGTGCCAGGTCCTACTTTATTGGATCCAGCAAATTTGGTTGAAATAAATTGAGTACTTACATTAAACGTTTTACTGCTTGTTCCTTGATTCGTTACGCTAAAGTCCTTTGATGAGACCACATCATCAGAGCCGTTCGTAGCCCCTTCTCCTCTACCCTTAAAGCCAAAGAATATGCTTCCAGTAAGATTATCAACTTGACTCAATGTAGAATCTGAATTAGAAACATATGCTTTTTCTAAAACTTGGATTTTTACATTCTCTTTAATTGCACGTGCAGGATCTACACGTCCAGCACCGACTTGGTATACGCTATAAGTCTTTGAATCTGTATTAATATCCTTAGCTGTATTCATTAAAGCCGACTTAACATCTGCCGGAGTATATTCTGGATGAGCAGCTAAAATCAATGCTGAAATACCTGCAACGTGAGGCGTTGCCATTGAAGTCCCGGACATTAACATATAAGAATACTTATAATCTCTATCTTCTACACTTACACCTGCTTGTGGCTCATAAACGTCATAAGGAATGGTGGAAGAAATGTCAACACCTGGCGCTACAACATCTGGCTTGATTGTCCAATCCTTTACTGGTCCCGTTGAGCTAAAGCTTGCTAACTCGTCCCCTTTCTTTGAGACTGGTGTTTCAAGTGTATTTGGGAACGTAATCGTTGCCGATTTCGGATCCTTGTAAATGGCATCAGAAAGAGCTTGTCCCTCTGCTTGCGTTAATGAAACAGAATACACATTATCCATGCTAACGCCTAAGAAGCTGTTGATATAGCCTTGGTTATCTGCATCGGCAGTATTGTTCCAAATAATCATACCTGCTACGCCGGCTTTATTTGCATTTGCCATTTTAGTCGATAAAAACTCTCCGCCACGTTTCACGAGAGCAATTTTACCAGACATATCTAATCCACTGTAATCTGCCGCACGACCTAAACCGACATCCACAATTGGAAAGGTTTGTCCTTTAAAAGCATCGTCTGCTTGGGTAAAGTTTTTACCAAATAAACGTGCTTTATAAGATACTGAGCCATTCTTTAGGGTCATTACAGGAATGTCCCCCGGAATTGTACTTGCACCAACAGTAATGGCTAATGCTGAAGTTCCTGGGGATCCAACCGTAGCTGCATCAGGACCAGCATTACCTGCTGCAACATCACACACAACACCCGCTAAAGTAGCATTGTTAATAGCGATACTTGTTGGGTAAAGAGGATCATTTATCGTTGCACCAAGCGAAAGATTGATGACATCCATTTTATCCTTAACTGCTTGATCAATACCGTTTAATACAGATTCTGATGTCCCGCGTCCACCTGGTCCTAGTACACGGTAGCCATAAAGGGCCACATCTGGCGCTACACCATTTGCTGAATATACGTCGTTATTATTTGTCGTATTTGCAGCAATTGTCCCTGAAACGTGAGATCCATGCTCTGTAATATACTGCTTATAATCTGCAGGTGGTGGTCCTACTACTAGATCTGGATTCGCCTTAGCAGCTACCCAATCTTCATATGTGGTTTCCATTGGGTCAAGGTCATCTACATATTTAACATTTCCATTTGGGTCAATTCCTACATTATTGACTAAGTCATGTCCACCTTTATAGACAGCCTTCAAATCAGGGTGATTGTAGTCAATACCAGTATCCAATACACCAACCTTAACTTTTTGGCCTGCACGAGGACCTGATTTAATAATACCTGTATGACCTTCAGCTTGAAGTTTATCTAATCCTAATAAAGAAAGCCCTCCTGTAGGTTTGCCTACAGATTCACTTGTCGCTTGTGTAGTAGTTCCTCCTTCGGCAACAGTGTACTCAACTGAAGACCAAATAGAAGCAACTTCTGGATTTTGGGCAATTTTTTCTACTAATTTTGCAGGTAGAGATAAAGATACACCATTAAAGGCTTCTGTATATTCTCGCGTAATGCTCGTAGCCGTCTTAACAGTTTTACCGCCAATTATTTGCGTTTTAGGCTGAGTCTCTAAAAAGCTTTTAAATTTAGCATGAGAATCTTTAACCTTTTTTTGTGCGTCGGAATATTCGCTTGCAAAAGCTTGACTATTGACAGTTGCTCCACCTTTAGCCAATGATTGCTTAATGATTTGTATCTTTGCTGGATCTTGTTTAAATTGAACAATTACATTAATAGTTTTTGAACTACGTAAATCTTTTTGATCTACACGAATTTTTTGGGCATTATCTGCTCCAGTGAGCTTATTAATGCTTGCTTTTTGCTCAGGAGTAAGACCGTCCAGAATACGGTTTACTTCTTTTGCATCAAATCTTCCATCTGATGTACTCTGCTGACTTGAGTTAGCAGCAGCATGTACGAGTGTTAAACTCTGTGGGAGCGCAAAGTTTAATAGCATTGCAATTAGCACAGAAATCGATAATAATCTCTTTTTTCTTCTGATTCTTGTACTCATTTTTACCCTCCTTTAAAATATATAAAAATAGTAGTTTTGCACACCCTTGATTAAATTTTTACTAGGCGTTCAAAATTATTTTTATATTTAAGTAGCAATAATTTTCACAATACTTAAATATATTTAAATAGTATATGAGATTACAAAATTCGTACATTGGGGGAAAATTACGATTTTATTTGACGTTTATCGGCGATTTCCCCAAAAAAATGCATGTTTTTACACTAAATATGGAAACGTTTTTAGTGGAATTCAATTAATTCAAGGATTTCTTAAATGATAATTGGAAATAGATAGCTATTAAAACTTGGGGGAATTTTAAAGAATTAACAAGAAAGTATGATAGTAAATATTGGGTTAACCATTATTTAAAATCTATTAAATATGACAAATTTTGCACCGGATTCACATAATAAAAAAGCTATCAAACTCCTAATATGAGTAAGAGGCTTGATAGCTTTTCCAAAAATTCTATTTACTTTTTATCGCTATTGAACAACCGTTACTTGTTTAGGCGGAGTTAAATAGGGTTTAATGTAAGACATTTAACTTGCTTGATGCTGTTGCTGTCACTTTAAATCCTTCCACATTCTCGCCGTCCGCATAAAGCGTATATGTTCCATTTGGAATCTCAGGACCTGGTGCCCATGTGAATCGGATTTCATCTTCCAATGGATATTCTTTCGTGAACACGACATTGCCGTTTTCATCCTTGATATAGAATTTCCAGTGAAGTTTATTATCCGAGAACGCGATGATTTTCGCTGGGCTATTTTCGTTAACTTTCGTATAATTTTGCACTGTCATGTACTGAATGAGCATGCTTGACTTGATGTAGGAAGTATCTCCCCATACGGTGTAACCCTCGTTATAAGCAGCATCTTCCGCCATGACGACAATGCTCTTTGGCTCTTTCTTCACGATAAAGCTGGTTAGACCTGGCTTTAAAACATTATAGGTACCATCTAAGTAGACAACGGCTTGTAAGAAACCTACTCCGCCTTCGTTATCTGCTACATCGAACGAAATTTGATACTTTCCGTCCGCAGTCGGCGTCACTTGAATGTTAGAGGCATGCGGCGCTTTCGAGTCCAATTTCACCGGAATTTCAGTAGTTTGCGGTCTTGCACCTGGAACATCTAAGGTCGAGCGAAGCACATATTTGTAATCGCCATCTGGGAGGGTATTACCATTTTTATCTTGACCTTTCCAATAGTAAGAATCAACGTCAATATTGTAGTAGGTGTCGCCGATGCTCATAATGTTTTTCTGGAATTTCCACGGCTCGCCGGTGAAATCGCTGTAGTTACCAAGGTAGTTCACCTGATTTCCGTCTTTATCGAGGATATAAGCCTCAAGTTCTGACAAGTTTCGAAGCACCGTGAAGGACGGAATGACGCCGTTTGCTATGGAATATGGCGAGGTCCCACGCGGTCTGCGTTATATTTATGTGTTACCGGGTCTAATGCCAGCGGTACATCAGTAATATCATCCCAAAGTGTCGTGTAACCTAAGAACGCATCATTTTTCTCTGCTGATGGGTCGATGTTTTTCGGTTCATCCCATTTTCCGTAGAAGCCCATGTATGGCATCGATAATGGAACGACTTTGTCACTTTTATTTGAAGAAGTCGGAACCAATCTCACGAAACCTTCAACAAAGGTGTTTTTCTTTAAATTCTCTGGGAGTTTAACGTCAATGCTCAGCTCTTTTTGCTTGCCACGTTTGATCGTAATCGCATCGCCTCCGTTCACGTGAACATTAGCCCCTTCAATACGGGTTGTTTTGGTTGTAAGGTAGTCGTTTTCGCGTGTTTTGAAACCGAAAGTTGCAAGATCATATGACGCATGCGTGGTTTCGTCGGTTAACACATCGACTACTACTTTATATTCAATGGAATCTGGAACATCCTTGCCGTCAAGTGCTTGCATCTCAAGTTTTAAATTAAAGTGAGTATCACCGATCTCATGAAGCGCAACACTTCCTGCCTGCTCAAGCGATGCACGCTTATTACGCAATAATACTGGCGTATTGATCGCACTCGCAATCTGCATTATGCCTGAACCTTGCATGCGCGGAGAATATGGAAGCACATTGTTGGTTCTTGGGTCTGCGATGATGCTTGATGTATTCATTAAAGCAAGCTTTGCTAAAAGCGCAGTTTCTTTCGATTTTCCGAGGCCTTTATTCTTCATGGCTTCCATTAATAATGCTGCGCCGCCTGCTACTTGAGGTGTAGCCATGGACGTTCCGCTCATCACCTGGTATTTATTGTTTGGAATGGTCGAATAAATCTGTCCGCCGACACCGGTGATTTCTGGTTTGAAATCAAGATTTTCAGGTGTGCCCCATGAAGAAAAATTAGAAACATTGTTCTTTAATGGATTGTCAATCCATGTGCCCTTCGACAATTTCATGGTGATTTTTTGACCTGCTTGAAGCTTCTCTATGACACTTTGCCCGTCCGACTTGCTTGTGGTAACGACTGGAATCGCAGGAGACGGGTTGAACTGGACTTGTGAATAGTCTTTCATCACAGTCGGCGGCACAAAGATTGTTGCGACTGCGCCTTTACGCTGCGCATAGATTTGAACATACGAGTAACTGCTGTATGGACTCTTTGGCTGACAGATCATGATTTTACCTGTTAAATCCATGTTTTTGATGTCGGCATCTTTTCCTTCCACACCATAGACGAGTTCATATTCTTTATTCGGGTCAAGCTTGTCCCCTAGTACAAATCCTGAATACGTTTGGTCTTGATAAGCCAATTCCGTTCCGTCTGATAGACGAACCGTATTGTAGTTGATGCTGTTGTTTTCGTAACTTGCAACAGACAATGCATATGGGCTTACGCCAGGTGAGCCAACCACACCAATATCTGGATTGTCAGCATAAGGTAATAATGAACTCATCAGCACATTGTTTTTGCTAGAATAAGAAGCGTTTCCGCCTGCAACCACCACTAATACGCCTTGTTCGGTTGCTTCGCGGATCGCTTGTTGAACTGGATCTTCCGATTCACTTACTGGACCTGCATCAGAGCCTAAGCTCATGTTAATGACATCTGCGCCCATTTCCACTGCGTGCTGAATGCCGGCGATGATATCATCTTCCTGTGCACCGCCGCCACCTTTATCCGAGAAAACTTTTTCAGCCAGGATTTGTGCGCCTGATGCGATTCCTTTTACGCCATTTGCGCTTTCATTTCCATTTGCAGAGATGATACCTGATACGTGCATACCATGCGGATTTGCGTAAGGGAACACGTCGTTATCATTATCCGCCCAGTCATATCCTGTCGGAACTTTATCGTTGTACCAAACATCGTTTACTGTTTCAGTTGAAGCAAGTTTTGCTTGGATATTAGTGGAGTTCAGCTCCTCTTGTGCCTTGCCTTTATCCGTTAAGGTCAAATCTTTATGCTTGTAATCTACGCCTGAATCGACAACGGCAACTAGCATGCCTTCCCCTTCATAGCCAAGAGACTGCCAAACTTTTTGTGCTTGAACTAAGCCTTTACTCTCATCCGCCGCTGCGGTGAACGTGCGGGCAATATGAATCCGCTTAACGCCATCGATTTTTTGAATGTCTTTTAAGTCTTTGAATTTCGTTTCCATTGAAAATCCATTAAAACCGGTGTGGAAGCGATGTCTTACAGACTTCGCTTGCCCTTTTGGAAGCTTGCTGATAACTTCATCTTGAATATTCTCGGAAGATGTAGCTGCAGATTGATCAGTTGGCTGATCAAGCTCCACGATGACTCGTACATCTTGGTTTGCCTTAAACGGGTTTTTTCCGTTTTTCACATTCCGATAATCCATTGGGTCATTGCTTGCTTCATCTGTTGCTTGTCCTTGATCAGCCATTAAAATTTCATGACCCTGCTTCAAAATGTCTTGAAGTGTAATCTCATCGCTTACGCTATCGTTTGGCGTTTCAGCCGAAGCGTATGTGCTGGAAAGTAACATCACTGACAACGCTGCAGTCGTGAGTACTTTAAATGGTATACCTTTCGAAACTTTCATCTGAAAATCCTCTCCCCTTTATGTATCCTCTTTTACTTTCATTTTTAATAATATGAATTTTCGAAAGATTAGTAAATTGGGGGAAATATTGAATTCATCTTCTTTTTAAAATCGACATTTTTTGTGTTTTTTGTAAAACATTTTTAATACCCCAAAACTATTAAATGAACTTAGAAATAGTCATCTTTTCATGCGCTTTTTTATTCGGCATTTGGTAGGTATAAAAAGACTTTTTGCATAACAGATTCAAAACAGAGATTACTAGGTGAAATCATGTTTAATTCCCAATATGGCTGAATTTTGGTTGCTCTTGCTTATTAGTCATATAGTGTCGATTTTAAAAAATAATCGTCAAAAAATCACACCCTTGAACCTTTCTGATTCCCCCATTTCCCTCTATTTCTATAATATATATTTTTCAGACCTTGCATTAACGATTTCCTCTTTGAGCAAAATAACTGAAATTTAATAGAGGAGTTAGTCCATGGGTCTATGGATTTTTTCGGAGAGAATAAAGGAAAAAGGAGACCAAAATGCGAATATTTCTATGTGTAATCTTGATTTTTTTTCCATTTGTAAGAATAACGGGAGCAAAAGGGGTGAATGATTTGGATTACGCATTTTATATAATCCCGACAGCAAGTCCTGAAATGGCAGAACTCGAAATGATCCTAAAAAACGAGGGAGAAATACCGCTCCACTTTGAATTTCCCACTTCCCAAATGGTTGAAATAACAATTACCAACCAAGCTGGTTCAGTGGTTTATGTTTATTCACAGGGGAAGTATTTTTTACAGGCATTTCAGACTATTAGTGTAAATCCACACCAAACTATTAAAAGATATGAAAAATGGAACTATCATTTCAAGGGAAAAAGGGTTCCTCCTGGAGAATATACTGTCAATGCTGTGTTAAAGCCGACCAGATTAAATGATGAACCCATCCAAAACCGTATGAAGCTATACAGTACTCAAAAACTAAATGTCCCTGAGGAAAACACTGCCTACAGGTTTGTAAAGGTGTCAGGCACCAAAGGGGATTATATAATTACGGGAGAATTCAGGTCAACAAAAGGTGTACTATATTATTCGGTTGAGGATGGCCATGTGGAGTACATGAAAGAAAAACAGATTGCTGTTAATGGGGAGCAAGAGTGGGAGCCATTTAAACTTCATATTCAAATTCCAAAAGAGAAACTTTTTTCTAATGGGTCATTGATATTGAATCTTTATGAACGGGATAGCGGAGATAAAATCATTAACATTTACCCATTGATTTTAAAAAAAGCGGAAGCACCCCCAGCGGCCTTTCCTTGATATTCAATCAGGGAAAGGTCGTTTAAAATTGCGGTTTTAAATCCCCTATACCCGTATTCTAATTTTGATAACGGCAAATTATAAAGCTTTTCCTCTTCTTTTTTATATACATTCAAAAAATAAGTTTATTGATAAGTTTTTGCCGCTTTTTTTCGTCGTTCTTTCTCATCATAAACACACCTTTAGTTTTCAAAACCATCCCTACTCCAACCTTTTCCAATCATCAAGATTTAAATAGGTTGGTTATCTTCATCCGTTTTGCCCCACTGGCTTGTCAATTGGTCTAGTTTTTCCACACAAATTGTAATTCGAGCAACCTCAGTCTGGTGTAAGGTAAGTTGAGATTGTAAACTAGCTTCTCTTTCCATAATCGCTCGCTTCATTTCCTCTGGTGCAGGACCCCCAGGCAGCGACCGAATTTTCACAAAATGCTCTGGGTCCATTGCAGTAAGAATAACCTCCTCCGGTAAATTCAATGGAACTCCTACAACTGCTTTTGCCGCTTCATCTACGAGTGCAGATGTGACATGGGTAGCATTCAGTCCTCTTGCCATGGCAATTTTAACCACCTGGCTGGCTATGGAATGTGAGGTTCGGAACGGGATGTTTGCTTCCCTAAATAGCGTGTCGGCTAATTCCGTTATCGTCGCAAAACTTTCTTGGGCCCTTCTTTTTAAAAGTGCTTCATTTACTTCAAGTGTTCCAACCACCACTTTTGTTAACCGAAATACTTGATCAATGAGGTGCAAACCTTTCCACAAATATGGCTGAAGGTCATCCTCGGTATCGTTTATATCTCCGTATGGTGTGTTATGTAACATTTGAAGTACGGTTTGAGCATTTCCAATACCACTTGAGCTTAATGCGCGAATATGCTCGAGAGAAACAGGATTTCTTTTTTGCGGCATAATGGAACTCGTTTGCACATAGGGATCTGCCACACGAATCGCTGAAAACTCCTGGCTCGACCATAAAAGAAGATCTTGGGCAAACCGGCCGAGATTGATAAAGGTTAAATGAATGGCGGTGGCAATTTCCCCTAAATAATCGGCACCACCAATCGAATCATAGGCACTCTTGATGATTTTCGGGAATCCTAATAATTCTGCGACCTTATTTCGGTCAATCGGAAATCCGGTCGTAGTGAGGGCCGCCGCACCAAGAGGACTGGTATTACATGTATCATAGGCTGCTTTCAATCTTTTTAAGTCACGGTCAACGACATCGTACATTCCCAAAAGATAATGGGAGAATGTCATCGGCTGGGCCTGCTGCGTATGAGTATGCCCTAGAACAATGGTTTCCTTATAGGTATCAATCACATTCAAAAGTGTTTCTTGAAAGGAAAGCAGCGCCCGGGTGGCAACTAGAATCTTGTCCCTAAGAACCATCCTGTACATCGCCACCCCCATATCGTTCCGGCTCCGACCAAGGTGCAAACTTCCGCCAGCTTCGCCTGCAACATTCATAATTTGACTTTCGACAAGAAAAAAAAGATCCTCGTGCTGTCCATCGTAGGTAGATTGAAGAAGTGCCTCTTTATCAAGTGCCCAAATACCTTTCATAATTTGCGAAGCTTCATCCACCTGCAGCAATCCTTGATTCACGAGCATAATCAGGTGGGCTTTATGGACGGCCAGCATCGGCTCAAGTAAAGATTGCTTAGCGTGATCATAAGCAGGTGCCAATACTACCTCTGAATAGGTCGCCCCTGGAAACTTTCGCCCTTCCTTTTCGAAAATGCTATCCATGTTATACATCACAATTCCCCCTATAAATCCCGTATCGTGGTTAATTCTGTAAGAAAGGCTACAAGTATGAATAAAACCTCAAATTCTCGTAAACTTTTGAAAATAAAAGATAAGAAAGAAAGCTTGTAGTCTTTTGTTTATCTTATGTATGAAGCCTTTTTATGTTTATAAAAAAAATGAGTTCCAATACCCTTAATAGGGAATCTGGAACTCATCATTTTATAGTTTCACCTTATAAATCAGTAACAATGATATATGATAAACGAACCGGTCCGTGTACTCCCCATACTTTGTTCAACTCAATGTCAGAGGAACTACTTGAACCACAAATAAAGTTAATGGCTGCAGGATTTATCCCCCTTTTTGACATTTCATGAAGTTTTTGCATTCCTTGTGTTAAACGAGGAACAATGGTACTTTGCGGAACAATACAAACATAATTTAAAGGCAGGAAGTTTGATGATCTTCCTTTTCCCAGCTTATCAATGACAGTGTAAGAAGCGGTTTCGGCAAGTGAAAGATCACTTATACACACGCCATAAGACGCATTCAATGCCTTATCTACATTTTCACGGCCATTCTCATCGGTCCAAACATACGCATCTTTCAAGACTTCATTTAGACCCCATTTCGCAAAACGCTCATCGTTCCATGCGATAATTGGGCCTGTTCCATGTTCAACTAGTTTCGCAGCTACCGTTTTTGCAAGATCTTTTTTCTCAATAATGAAGGAATCAATCTTACCACCGGATCCAGCTTTGTTAACTTGAGCATTCTTATGGAATTCTTCAGCTAATTGTGCTTGAGTATAGCCTTTATAAATTTCAAGCTGAGGTTTGCTAGATAATTCAGGATGTACAACCTCTTTCGGCATTTCTCGACCAAGTATGTTTGAAAGGTTAGAAATAAATAACTCTCTATTTAAGATTTGTCCTTTTATCATGATTTATTTCCTCCTTTACTTCTAGATTCATACCAATCTCTGAAACGAGTTTTTTCCAATGCAGGCAAATCACGTTTGTCTGTCCAACCTTTAAGAACACTCACACCTTTTTTAATTTTCCCATCAACCATCAATGGTTTTGTCATTAATGGAGCAACACTTGTTCCTAGCTTGTACATCCAAGGACGGCTTAGAACCATACCTGCTCCAGACATACTCGCACCCCAAAATGCAGAAGCCTTCTTTTCTTCGGCTAATACACGCTTGTGCTCATGAATTAATTTATGTAACGGTATATTAGATGGACAAACTTCTGTACATTCACCACAAAGTGAACACATATATGGAAGGTCTTTGAAGTCATCATAGCCAGCAAGCAGCGGTGTTAATACAACGCCAAGTGGTCCAGAATAGATCGCATTATATGAGTGTCCACCCACTTGTCGGTAGACTGGACAGGCATTTAAACAGGCAGCACAGCGCATACATTGTAATACTTCTTTGAATTGAGACGCTAATACTTCAGAACGTCCATTATCAACAATCACTACATGAAATTCTTTCGCACCATCCGCTGCCACTTCTTCAGTAATCCCGTTGACAAAAGTCGTATAGCTTGTATTCTTTGCCCCTACTGCACTTCTACCTAATAAGCTAATACAGATATCTGCATCTTCATAGGTTGCGACAATACGTTCCATACCCATTACAGATACCTGTAACTCAGGTGCAGCTGTACAAAGATCGATATTTCCTTCATTACTAATTAAGGTGATTGCTCCCGATTCTGCAATCGCAAAGTTACATCCGTAAATTCCCATATCAGCCGTTACAAACTCATTACGCAGTTGAGCACGAGCGAATGCAGCTAAGTCTTCTGGAAGATCTTCGCCCGTATATCCATTATCGGCAAAAACTTCACGAATTTGGGTTTTGTTTAAATGTAAAGATGGTACAACCATATGGGAAGGTGGATTCCAGTCATCTAATTGCAGAATGTATTCAGCTAAGTCCGTTTCTTTTACATCTACCCCAGCATCCATCAATGCATGGTTCAGTCCAATTTCCTCTGTTACCATCGATTTTGCTTTAACAACTTTTTTGACGCCTCTTTCTAATGCTAGATTCGTAACATACTGAGAGGCTTCCTTCGCATCCTTGGCAAAAAATACGTTACCGCCATTTTTGACAACGTTTTCAGCGAATTGATTTAAGTAGAAATCTAAGTTTTCAAGAACGTGGGCACGAATTTCTCCTGATAGTTGTTGCCACTCGCGGAAATTACCATCTCCCAATTGTGATAGCACGTTCTTTCTATTATTATTAATTAAATCTTGAGCTTTCACCATGGCCGCACGCATGAAATCATCGTTTAGATTCTTTTCAAGATTTTTCTCAAAACTTTGGTCATTAATCTTAATTCCCATTTTGGCTCTCCTTACTATTTTGAATTTAGCACTTCAGCAAGATGCATGACTTTGATATTCGATCCCAGTCTACTTAAACGTCCACCAATATTCATGAGACAAGCAAAGTCTGCACCTATCAAATAATCAGGATTCGCTTCTTGAATGTACCTAGCTTTTTCATCAGCAACTTCAGCTGAAATTTCCCCCATTTTAACAGAGAAGGTACCACCAAACCCGCAACACTTGCCCGAATTGTGGAAATCTACTAATTCTAGACCTTCTACTTTCGAAAGAAGGGTTAATGGCTGTTCTTTCACGTTTAAAAATCTTGCTGTATGGCAGTTGTGGTGGTAAACAGCCTTTCCAGGAAGTTTCGCAGAAAAGTCGTCTATATTCATAACTTCAATTAGAAATTGAGATAATTCATATGTTTTTGCGGCAACTTTTTCTGCTCTTTCTTTCCATTCTTTATCATCAGCAAAAATATGTGGATATTCTTTTACAAAGGAAACACAAGAACCTGAAGGTGAAACAATCACTTCAGCATGTTCAAACGTTTCAATAAAGTGCTTCATTGTATTTTTTGTTTTCTCTACGTATCCAGTGTTGTATGTAGGTTGACCGCAACATGTTTGGTTCTTAGGATAATCAATCTCATGCCCAAGACCTTCAAGTAATTCAACCGTAGCTTTACCGACATTCATTGCCATAAAATCAACAATACAGGTTGTAAATAATGTTACTTTCATATCATGTCTCCTCTTGATTTAATAACTGTCTTCGTTATTATACAAAAGTATTAATTTTTCTTTATTCAAAATCTATAATGTTCATAATATCTACCAATATATGCCTTAGAAATGAAAAACAAGGCGGCTGAGAAATTGGGAAAATGAATGAAAGACTATCTTGTAGACTGATTTTGGTATGCCAACATGTATTTGGCAATTAATAATGTTTTTATGTTGTTATTGAATAAGTTGAAGGTGTGTGTATAATTAAAATTAATTGCATAAGAGAAATGTTTTCTAGGGTTCCGCAGCTTTAACGTTGGTCTGGTCCGAGAGAAAACTCACAGCTTTGCTGTGTCACGGAAGGATAAAAGCCTGGGAGAAACTGTTCAACAGTTCCCCCAGGCTTTTTTGAGCTTTGGAAAGATTAAAATTGGAGGTATCATTTAATGAAGACAGATTGGATTAAAGTATTTGTAGCGGCTCTATTTGAGGTATTTTGGGTTGTTGGATTGAAACACGCAGATGACTTTTGGACTTGGGCTGGAACAGTCATTTCAATCATTATCAGTTTCTATGGAATGATTATGGCGGGAAGAAAACTTCCTGTAGGAACTGTATATGCAGTTTTTGTGGGTTTAGGTACAGCGGGAACTGTTATTTCAGAAATACTTTTCTTTGGTGAACCATTGAAAATGAGTAAAATACTTTTGGTATTACTATTACTTGCAGGTGTAATTGGCTTGAAATTAGTTACAACGGGGAAAGTTCAGGAAGGGGCTGATTCCTAATGGCGTGGATTACTTTAATCTTAGCAGGCTTATTTGAAATGTTTGGTGTTGCTATGATAAATAAACTTCATAAGGACCGTAGTGGGAAGTCCCTAATTCTATTATTTCTTGGATTTGGAGCAAGCTTCATGTTTCTTTCTTATGCAATGAAAACTCTCCCTATGGGGACAGCTTATGCAATATGGACGGGAATTGGTGCGTCTGGTGGAGCAATATTAGGAATGCTTTTATATGGAGAATCAAAAGATTGGAAAAGGTTGGTCTTTATATCTATGGTACTAAGTGCAGCGGTAGGACTAAAACTTGTTTCTTAATAAAGCATAGTAGAATCAAAATTTAAAAGCTAAAAAATAAAAGCCCTCTATCCACTAAAGTATTGCAGATTGCAAATAAGGATATTTTTTAAAAAAAGTAACAGCACCCTCTAGTTGATAGAGCGTGCTGTTGCATGTTTTGTTGTATTTGTAACGTTAATATTCTATCGTATACATGGCATTGACACTAAGCCCATCCTCATAAAACACATACGCCATTTTGATATTTTCCACTTGAAAAAGCGACGTTTCTAAAGGTTTGGAAGCAATCTCAATATCAAGTTCTTATATCCCTCCTTATTTCCTGACAACTGGAATCCACATTTCACCAAATACTAAACCGTCTCGCTGCCCCATCACAACCGACGTATTTGGACCGCCGACATAAGCATAATTCTTTTCTTCTGGCAAAACTTGACCGAAAGCAATGCCAGTTAGCATATTACTCAACTCTTCAGCAGTTTTCCCTTCCCCTTTAACCACCAGGTATTCCCCTTTAGGAAATTGGATCATTCGGGTTGCCTCTGGTAATGAGGTCTTTGTCATAACGCCAGCATAATGCATCATCTTGTTATTCACTGCCTCGTTCACAGCAAAAATGTATTCATTTGTCGCAACAGATTTTAACGAATCAAGCCTGCCATCTTGTTTGACGGCCTGCCAAAAGTCCGACTTTTCCTTGATTATGCCCGCATAGTCTGTGTAATCGCTCTTAAGCTCCGTACCAAAACCTAAAACGTTAAAGCTGTCTTTTTCTTCTAAAGTATAATTTGTCATATTCAAAACCTTCCTTTTTATAAAAGTGAATCAAATGATTTCTCTTTTCACTTGATGAGTTTATAATAGCCTTAAATCATGTCAAAAAATGATACTGTTTTGGAGGTCACGATGAAAAAAGTTGAAAGGATTAATACCATCATGCGGTATATCAACAACCGTGCCCACTTTACCATTTCTGAAATCATGCAGGAATTTAACATCTCTCGTTCGACCGCTATTCGGGATATCAGAGAAATTGAAGCCATGGGTATGCCGCTAGTCGCTGAAGTTGGCAGGGATGGGGGTTACTTTGTCATGAACAACTCTGTCCTGCCCACGGTTCGCTTTACGGATAATGAAATCAAAGCTCTTTTTATAGCCTTTATGGCCACAAGGAATCAACAACTCCCCTATCTGAAGAGTCGTCAGTCATTAGCTGAAAAATTACTTGGCCTCATCTCGGAAAACCAACAAGAGACCATCGTTCTGTTAAATCAAATCTTGCTTTTTGAAGGGACCAATCCCCATAATCCCGACCTGCTGGATCTGTCAGACCTTCCCCATCCGATGTTAGAAAAACTAATCCAACTCCTTCTGTTGGATCGTTATTTATTGATTAGTATCGAGGAAGAGAAAATTAAAAAGACCTACCCTATTTATCTTTTACACCTGTATCGTGAAAAAAGCTTTTGGCTGATTGAAAGCTTTGATTTAACGGAAGAGAAGCTAAAGATATTTCCTGTTGACAATCTCACCAATGTGGAACCATACACTACGAAACAAAGATTAACTGAGAAAAGGATTTTGGAAAGACTCAGTAAGAACGAAAAAGAAATCAATCTAGTCCTTGACCTTGGTCCTAAGGCGATTGCCCAGTTCAAAAAATACCATCCTTTACATGTTTCCATTTCCTATACGAATCCATATCAAACCACAGCCATTCTAAAGACATTTATCCATGTTAATAACGCAGAAGAAATGGCCGAAATAACCAATTGGCTGCTGTTCCTAGGTGGGGATATCAAGGTTAGGGAAATGCCTGAAGAAGTCTTGGACGGTATAAAAGAGAGATTATTCCTATATTCCCCATAATTAACGCTAGTAAAACCACTTATAAATACGTTTCGTTGAACCGCGTAAAACAAGTGAGGATATCGCCTTTAATAGAAACAGCACCATTCCATTTTGTACTGCACCCCAAAAGTTAGAGTGAAATCTAATCTTTGGGGTGTATTTTTATGGCTGAATATAATGAACACATTATGAAATAACTGCTGAATGACAATTTATGCAAAACGATAGTAAATCAATAAAAATGTTGCTAGAACAAAAATGAAGTTTAAAAACACAAAGATAAATTGGTCGGTTTTCGTTTTATGCATTTTAATTGGCGGGTTATAGAATGAAACACCTTCAATAATGAAGATAATTAACACAATGTGGATCATGAAATGTCCAATCACTTCTGTCATTCCAAACAGCATCGTGGTTGAGATGAAAATAGCTGTGACCACAAAACCTAACACACGATTTAAGACACCGACGACTAATAAATAACCGACGACAAATTCAATAAACGCTGCCATAACAACAAACAAGCTCGGTTCAAAGCCAAATGTTGGTACATGGTGGTTAGCGACAATATCTAAAGCCATACTTGGATAAACCCATTTCTCAACCGCTACCCAGCTAAGTGATAAGCCTGTCCCTAAATATAAAAATGGGAATCCTACCTTTTCTAGCTTTGTATTTCCTACCAATAAGACACCAATAATGGCTACGTAAAATCCGTAATCTAACATATAGAAAATGCCATGATGGATCGTCACATAAATAAATAATCCAAATAAAATCGAAGCACCAATTTTTGTTGAAGTATGATGCGGAATTAATAAGAAACCAATTGTCACCCATGTTAATACTGTAATAATCATACTACTAACATGGAACTCAGGAGCAAAGAGAGTTCCATTCATCACTTGAATCATCAACGCAACGGCGGTTCCATATTTTAATAAATACCTAGAATACTTTCTTAAACTGGAGAGACGATCCTCTATTTTTTTCACTGGTCCCCATTCAGCCATTTTCGGAATAATCAAGGTTAATGTAGCTAAAACCATGGCTGCAACTAGAGTTAAGAAAATAAACACTGGTGATAATATATGTTCAATCGACGCCTTATGTGGAACGACATGTGTAAACCACTTTACATGCGCTTGTGCAAATATAGGTGTCATAATAAGCCCTAATGATAATAGAATCTGAAATATCCTTTTCAACTGTAATCCCCCTTGCAATATAAACAACACGATTATAGTGTTTAATATACAACGAGATACCATTCTGTTACCAGATTAATATTGAACATTTTGTGAAATATATCACATAAAGGTGTTTCCTCATTCAATACGAGCTACCAATATACGATTAAAACTACATAAAAGCGCAATCGTCCATAATAAAAAACTTCCCTCAAACCTTACTTTAAGGGAACAAATAAGTTCACTTATAGTTTACATAACGTTATTATGATAACCCCTGTCCACATAATTTACATATTTATTCTTTATATTTTCGTTATGATTCGTCAAAAAACTAATTATTCCATTATAAAAATGGTTCTTTTACCGAACATAAAATCAAACTATGACGAATATCGTTTAATTAGGTCAGTTTTTTTATTTATTTAGAATTAATTGGTTTGTTAATATTATTATATTAACACTATTCACTAAATTCAAAATTTAAAAAGTAAGATTTGTAGGAGTGCTAAAAGTAGAGCAGGGAGTGAAATATTATGTTGGAGTTGGTACGGGATAATAGAATGGTTACAGCTTTTCCACTACTGGATGATGATTACATCGAAAAAATGGCAAACTTCTACACTAGTGAAACTGCACAAGTTATCTTTCCTAATCTGCATAAAATACCATTTGAAAAATGGCTCTATCGTCAATATTTTTTATATTTCTCCTAAACAATTGGAGATCAACGCACATGCACTTTAAAAATATAAAAGGAGGAAGGGGCTGTTTCATAAAACTTCCCCTTTTGTCTGCTTGCTTTCAATTAGAAAATCTATAAATGCTTTAACCTGTGATAATTCCAACGTAACGTCCCTGTATAAAATCCAAGTTTCTCGCTGCAAAAAGCTATTATTTTTTAAAACAATCGGTTCTTTATAGAGGGCGTCATCTTCCTTAATACAAATTTCCGGTAATATAGCGTAACCTAAACCGTTTAGTACTAATTCTTTACAGGTTTCAATTCGGTCAACCTCCATAGATACATTAGGTGAAACGGTAAACGTTTCCTGCCACCAATTTTCAATAACATCTCGTAATGACTGGTCTGTCTTATAATTAACCCTTGGGTGAGTTGGAAGATCGTTAACATCTATTTTTTTACTAGATACGATAAAGATATTTTCCTTTTGAAATAAAACTTTATTATCGTTCCAATTATATGGTCCTCTAACAATACCGACATGTGCTTCTTCCTTTTGAGACATTTGGAGGATATTGGAACTCCAACCAGTTTTCAGGCTAATCTCAACATCAGGGTATAAGTTGAGGAAATTCTTTAATAAAACTGGTAATTGGTATCGGGCAAACAAGCCAGATACCCCTAATCGTAACGTTCCTTTTACCTCTTTATCTAAACTAGAAATATGTTCTTTTGTTTTTCTTAATTGGTTACGCATTTCTTTTGAATATTGAACAAGATATTCTCCTTTGACAGTAAACTCGATCCCTTTTTTTCCTCTAGCAATCAAGTTTGTTTTAAACTCAGTTTCTAATTGTTTTATACGATAGGTTAACGCCGGCTGTGAAATAAATAATTTTTGTGCAGCCCTAGTAATATTTCGCTCTTCAAAGAGAGTGACCAACATGTTCCAGTCTTTCTCATCCATAAATTTTTCCTTCTTTCACCATAAAATTTTTTTATGGTTATTTGAATTAAATTAAAAATATTTCAATAATTAAAATTATATACGACATGAAAGGAGAAATCTATCCTTCTACTTATTTATTAATATAACCAATGCTATAAAAAATTTTTATGGAATCTAATAAAAAAACAACATGGCTTCCAGGACATACTACTTCTCCAGTTTTTCTAAAAACCGGCGTTTACGCAAAATGAGTTTTTGCCTTGAATAATAAAAAGGGCTCCGGAAAACTAACCGAAAGCCCTTTTATGAGTAAATCCGAACATATTAAACTACCAAATCCTAGCATTGCTATGTTTATTCATAATCTTTAGCTTAAACATAATTTTATCAATGTTTGCCCACAACCGTTGCACCTGGCGTTACAGGCTGTTTTCCAACTTTCACTTCTTCTTGAACAGGCTGTTTTGCAATGCGCTCTTCTTGTGCATAACGGATAAGAGCTAAATAACGATAGACAAAGTGTGCAAATTTAGTATAAGGAGCAGTGAAGAATAACGCTGCAACACTTCCTAAATGGATGGCCAACAAAATCCCCATTGCTGCTGTTTCACGAGCCAGCAACAAGATCATCCCTGTCACTGCAACAACTAGTAATGAAACAATAAATGAAGTTCCTGACTTTGCTGCTTTTTCGTCGGAGACTTCAGGATCGCTTTTTGCTTTAAGTACCAACAGTCCAATCGTTCCAATAATAATTCCAAGGCCGCCTAAGGTTCCCAGAATTACTACTGGATGGTACACAGGATATGGAGCAGGAATGTGTAATACATGTGCGTAAAATGCCCCTAATGCTGTCGAAGCAAGATCTAGCATAAAACCATAAGATACAAAATGGTGAAACTTACGTCGAATAGTAGAAGGCTCCTCGGTTGGATAATTACAACCTGAACCTTCTCCTCCCAAATAACGAAGGCTGAGTGCATATTTTGTACCAGTCACAATATCTTTTCCAATGATTTTTTCAGACTTAGCCGACTTAATGTCCTTCCAGAATCTGCTCATTCCGATCAACCAGCCGCCAACCATCCAAATTCCTAAAGCCAAGAAAACAATAATCATGGCAGCTTCTGACATGGACTTATAAAAAGCTCCTGTTCCTACTTGCGCTTCTAAAAGTCCAGAAGTTCCGTTGGTTCCCAAAATTAAAGCTAACATTAAAATGATGCCAAAGAATAATGCAACCCAAAAGCCACTTCGTTTTTCCCCGAGTAGCTTGGCAAATATTCTCGGGCTTGCATATTTTCGATAGGTATCTTCACGCAATTCCGCAAACAGTTTTGGCGGATTAATGCCAAATTCATGCGGTGTGGTAAATGGACATGCATGGTAGCAGTCCCGGCAATCATGGCACAGATTGGCCAAATAAGTCATATCATTATCTGTGAAATCCCGGCGCCACTCAATAGATTGCCATACGGCGCAGTATCCCTCACAGTAGCGACATGAATTACATAATCTCATTTGTCGTTTTCCATCATCTAGTAGCTCTTTTGACTGCATTTGCTGCTTCCTCCCCTGCGATTCTTCCTAAAACTGCACCCATTGTGAGTCCAAAACCAGCTAGATACCCACGACGCAGTACATTTCCTGCTGCCATTTCTCCTGCTGCAAACATATTGTCACAGAGGCTTCCATCCTTCCACTTGATCCTTGCTTGCTCGTTTACTGCTACTGAAAGGTATGTGAATGTAATTCCAGTCTTCAGTGGATAAGCATAAAATGGAGGCTTATCAATCCTTACCGCCCAATGGCTTTTTACCGGCGTTAATCCTTCTGTTTTACAGTCGTCTAATTCACCTGGATTAAACGTTCCCGGACGAACGGCCTTGTTAAAGTCTTTAACTGTCTTAGCAACTTCTTTAGGGTTAAGACCCAGTTTTTCCGCCAACTCTTCGATTGTTCCTGCAGAAACTGGTTCGAATACCGAAGGCATGAATTTTTCAAGTGTCTGACTGTCAATAATCGAGTAAGCCACTTGATCTGGCTGCCGGGCAATCAGTCCTCCCCAAATAGCATATCGTTTCGGCCAGAAGTCTTCTCCTTCATCGTAGAATCTCTCACCATTCTTATTTAAAACGATTCCAAATGGAACACTGTCAAGCCGGGTGACAATTCCTCCGTCAAACTTTGGAGCCCTGCCATCAACCGCAACAGCATGAAACGCATCGGGTTCTCCTATCTGTGCTGCACCTTTATTTAGAAGCATCTCAAGAACATTCCCCTGATTATATGGGGTACCACGAATGATAAAATTCTCAGCAGCATCTCCCCAATAACGTTTGTGCCATTCTATATTTGCTTCAAAACCGCCAGCAGCAAATATGATCGTTTTTGCTTTGATTGTCTCAATCTGGTTATTCCTGCGAACTTTAGCAGCCTTGAACTTAGTGCCACTTATTTCTATATCTTCAAGCATTGAATCGTACCAGACTTCTACCCCTTTTGCTTTAGCCGTTTGATAGTACGAATTCATTACAGCCTTACCGCCGCCAAGCTGGAAGATATTCGTTCTTCCTAAATGAAGGGTCCCAGAAAGGGCCGGCTGCCATTGAATTCCCTGCTTGTTAAGCCAGTAGGGAAGTTCCTCGGATTTACGCACAACTAATCTTGCAATAGGTTCATTGATTTCCCCCCCAGCAACACGCCTTAAATCCTCCAAGAATTCTTCCTCAGGATACTTACCAGTCATATATTCATTCTCTTGTAAATTCATTACCCTATAGTCCCGGGTTAGTCTGCTATTACCGCCGCGATAAAATTTAGGAGCCCTTTCAATTACCAGCACCTCTACCCCTTGATCGCGAGCTGATAGTGCAGCAGCGAGAGCAGCGTTCCCGCCACCGACTACTAAAACATCCGTCTCCATTATTAAATCCCCTTTCGTGATGTATCAGCCTTTAATATAACTTTAATATAATATTATGAATAAAAAAAATATTAAAATTTTATATAAGTCCATAAATTTAACTTATGATAGATTATGAGTGATATAAAAAAGTTTAAGACTAGTATAAAAATTAAAAAAAAAGAAACTGATACTAGATACTTGTTTTAACTCCATCTTTTGAGAATTCAGAAAACCTAATATTTATTACTGAAAATGGAAAAGACACCCCTTAGAGTGCCGTTTTTTTCAGACTAAAGATTGGATGATTGTGGGAATTTTTCATTCGATTGTGTCCCGTTGATTTCTTCGAGACTTCTCTTAGAAGTACGTGGGCCAAAGAATATAGCTACAGCTGTTAAAACCCAAACAAGGGATATCAGGATAAATACGTTAAAGTATCCAAATCCTGTGTATATAAAACTAATAATAAATGGTCCGATAATATTGGAAGCACGGCCGATTCCATAAGTCATTCCTTGTCCAAAAGAACGCACTTCTGTTCCGTAGAGTTCTGATGTATAAGTATATAAATTTGATGAGAAGGTTCTTTCGATATAGTTAATAAGAAAGCCAAAGATAACGATCATAACTGGATTTAATGTGGCCCCGAATAAGAACACGGCAATGGCAAGGAATAAGCTGGCAGCAATAATATTTGTTTTTCTCTCAAAGCGGTCCGAAATCAGTGCACCCGTAAATGCGCCTAATGGAGCCCCTAAGGTAATTAATGTGCTATAAAGTAAGGTCTTCGAGATATCAATTCCTTGATTTACCAATAGAGTTGGAACCCATGATCCAAATCCATAGAATGCAATTGTTTGAAGAATCCAAACTGCAATTAGAATGGTTGTACGTTTACGGTAAATTCCCTTGAAAACATCAGACATTTTACCTGTAGTTACACGAGCAACTGAAACTTCCGGATCTGGCTTAGCTAAAGGACCTTTTTCACTTGCAATGCTTTTTTCAATTTGTTCAATGGTTGCTTTCGCTTTACTTACTTGTCCCTTCATTTCATACCAACGTGGTATTTCAAACAATTTTACGATACCGAATAAAGCGAAGATCCCCAACGCTCCCCATATGAATACAAGTCTCCAGCCAAAATCCCCCATTGGAACTACCAAACTAGCAACATAACTCGTAATAGGGATACCAGTAATACCAATTCCTACCGCTAATCCTTGATACTTACCACGAACAGCTTTTGGGAAGAATTCAATGATGTAAGTATTAGCATTCACCAATAAAGCTGAAGCAGCCATCCCTGTTATAAATCTAAAAATTGACAGTGACCATACATCCCAAGCAAGCGCATTCAGCCCTGAAAATATAGATAATAGTACTAATCCAATAGTAATAGCTTTCTTTCTTCCAGCTTTATCGCCAAGCACGCCGCCTAAGGTAGCCCCCAAAAACATTCCGAAGAAAGCACTGGCGTTAATGGTTGCAATAACATTCATTGGCAAATTCCACTGTTTCATTATTGCAGGTGCTGCATATGAAAACGTATTCAAATCTGCGAATTCAAAAAAATAAGCAATGGCTAAAGTAAAAATTACTCTCTTATGGACTGAAGAAATAGGTAAACGATCCATACGATTGGCAATATTAAGCCCAATTGTTCTACTCATGGTAATTCCCTCCCCTTTTCATCTTTTTTCCCCCGTTTCCCCTCTGTTACTTTTTCTCAATTAATAAGCTTATTAATGGTGTTATTTAAAAGTTATCATAATTTATTGAATTAAAAAAATATTGTTTATTTATAAACTATCATAAATTTTTTTTATATTAGAAAAGTGAAAATGTGACAATAAGTCACTCCCCTTTTTAATTTTTATCAAAAAGATGACAAATGTAATTATTCTTCATTTTATGAAGATGTTATATTAAAAGAAAAATCCGCCCAAGAATGGTGATATGAATGAAAATTATTTGTTTTGGCGATAGTTTAACTCGTGGGGTTTCCGTAGTAAAAGGGAGATTGCGAATTCTGAAGGAAAACTATCCTGCTTTCTTGCAAGAGTTATTTAATCAGCAGGAAGAAAATGATGTTACCGTTATTAACAAAGGAGTTTTTAATGATAACTCTGATTTAATGTTATCAAGACTAGAAAAGGATGTACTAAATGAACATCCCGATTATACGATAATTGAAGTTGGCGGAAACGACTGCAATTTTAACTGGAATGAAATTATTGAAAAACCCAAGGAGGAACATCAAGCTATCGTTTCACTCCAACGGTATTTAGCGAATATCAGTGAAATTGTTAAAAAAATGCGAGATAGTGGTATTATCCCAATCATAGCTACCCTGCCACCATTAGACCCAGTCAGATATTATCAGACCATTTCCACCCAATATAGCCCTTCTATTGGAAACTGGATTGGTAAATTAGGGGGTATTCAACACTGGCATGGAATGTATAACTACCATTTAAATAAATTGGCAGATGAGTTAAAGGTACCAAAAATTGATGTTAGAACAGCTATTAAAAAAGCCGGTGACTCGATTAATTTAATCAGCGAGGACGGCATCCATTTAACGGCAGAAGGCTATAATGCTTTTAGTATGGCAGTCTTTAATTATTTAATGAAGTGGTCTGATGATCAGATTCTGACGTCAAATAGGTAGTGTATTGTATGGTAGTTAAAACGTAAATCTATTAATCCAAAGGCAGACACCTTGAAAAGTAACTATGTAATTAATGGAATATCCGGGGGATCAGGCACCTTTTCAGAGAAATGAGGCCAGTCCCTGGTGAAGTAACGCTTTAATGCACCGGGGGACTGACCTCAAAATTCTCAACCTGTGTGAGTCTGTCAATGTTCGGTTTCCACAAATCTAGGCGCTTGCCAGTTAGCTGTTTCACGGTTTGGTGTAACGGTTTCGGTGTAGGTAATATGCAGGTTGACATTTTTTTGATTCAGATAGGCTAGGAATGTTTTTGGATCAATACATGTTTCAGGTGGTTTTACTCCTGTTTCCGTCACCTCACCGTTGATGATCATTTGGGCCACGATGGAGGCTGGGATGGCTGTCGCGTATTGAGTGGCGCTGGCCTTCCATTTTGGCTGATAGTCTGTCAGTAATTCTAATTTCACGGAAGCTTTATTTCCATTCTTCCAGCCTTTTACCTCAACAAGCAATGAATCTTTCCCCCAAATTGGTTCTTCTTTCACGACTAACAGCTTTTGCAAAAGGGAAACAATTTGCCTCCGAGGCGAAACATTCTCTCCTAAAACTTCTATTGGTTCGGTCTGTAAGAGTCCTAAAGAATGCAGGGTTTTTATTTTTTCAATCGTGGCTGGATCCCAAGAATCCTTGTAAGTGATGGTCTTTAATTCCGGAAAGCTGTCAGGCAATGTAGCCAATTCTGAATGAATAATGGAATAGGTTTTTTGTGCTCCGACGTCTTCATGAAAAAACGTAAGCTCTTCATCGGCGAGCGGAGGGATTTCAAGGACAGTTCCCTCTTGAACCGCCACAGCATTTTTTGTTGCTTCATCGATAATCGTATCGATAGCAAATGGAAAGGTTACACCTGAAGACGAGGATCCATACCGAATATGGATTTCTTCTGCTGAATCTAGTAGATCCACCCCATATCGACTAAAAATATTTGAAGTACCCGGATCAGACCCCATTCCAACAATGGACAGGATATTGGCATCTTTCATTAGTTGATCTAGCTTCAACTGCTCTTTTGTCAGCTTATAGAGACCCCCAAGGTCAAGGACACTGACCCCGACAGCCGCCGCTGCTCTCATGACATCCATATTAAAAATATAATTGGTAGCATTAATGCAAACCTTCCCTTTTGACAAAACCGTTCCTAAAAACATAGACATTCATGTACAAAGAAAAATCCATGTGTTCTAAAGGAAGTAATTTTCCATTTAGCACGCAAAACGAACAGAGCTTTTTGCGAATCACTATAGGGAATCACGCCCTAATTCTAGAATGGAAACATCCGTAAAATCAGAGTCTTTCAACCACAATTTACTTTATCGTTTCCGTCTCAATACCATGTTTTTCAATAAGAAAAGCACGATACAGGATACCTTTCAGTACTCTAGAAAGGCTGTTAGCCACGTTGGTAAAGAAAACTTTACAGAAATTGGAGTACGTGGTCCTTTTCTTCCTTGCAGGTAAAGAGGAAGCGTTGCTCCAATTTTACTTTCTTATCGATCGGCTTTTAACAATTCAATTTTATCTTGGAATGAATAGTGTTTTTTCCAATGGCTTGTCATCCTTCTCCACTTGCTAAGGTTGGATTGATTTCTATCAAAATCCTTATGGAAGGATAGGATGGAATCATATTTCAGTTTTTCTATTTTAAAACGATACCCTCTTCTCGCAATCATACAAGCGGCGGCGGCATGGGAGTTTAGGCCATATCGTGCCATAAATTTTATCTGCCCAATTTGGCTTGTATAGGCGGGATTGACCCGTTTGATTCTCACACCCAGCTTTTTTGCTTTCGACTCCATTAAATTCTGAAACGAGGAATAAGCAAATCCTGAAAGCATCCTTGCATAAGCTTTTCCCTTTTCTCGCAGTTGGGTCTTTTTCTTTGAAAAATCCAGCTTCTCAATCATCACATCTTTTTGAACTAAAACAGCGTAATCTAGTATTTCCTTGATGGCATCATTCATAGATGCAAGGATCTGTTCTTTTCTCCGGCTATACATCGGCACGTTTATGGTCCAACTTTTGATGGGATTTCCAAATCGATCTATTTCACATATGGAGAGGAATCCGGCATTTATATCGATTCCAATCAGCCCATTAAGATTCGAAGTCCCCACTTTGGGTGTTTCTCTTTCAACGGTTGCATTCACATACCATCCCTTGTCCTGCTTGATCAAACGATACGTAATCGAAGAATAGTATTTTTGAGGTCTTCCACTCCGGGTATACCCCATAATAGGAATCTTCGCCAGGTCTAACCACTCTTGACCATAGGGAAAAGTCACGTTAGGAAACTCAATATACTTTCCATATTTATCAATAAAGTGATCCGCTACACGTAATCTTAGGGTGTTCTTCATATTATAGGTGCATGTTTGATTCCCAAAAGTTTCATCCTTGGAGCCAATAACCAAAAATTGTGCTCTTCGGGCATCGAGCCAATCCTTTCTCCATTCCTGGTGATGCTTGTACCCATTTTCTTCTAAATGAAATTGTTTATGGAAAAGCGTCTTCGAGCCAAAACAGATTTGAATTCTGCCCTTTTCCTTGATTGACTTCCATTTTTCTAGTTTTTGTAGAAAGTTTCTGAGCCTGCGTTTCTTCTGATGTAGGTAAAATTTAAGGTTTCGATAGGTTTTATGGATTTTTTGAAAGGAAGGGTGCGTTTGCGGGATTTCCTGGAGTTTTTGAAGTAGTTGTCTTCTTTGAGTGGTTTTCTTGTCGATGATTTTTTGTAAGTACGTAATTTTGGATTCCAACTCATGAAGTTCTAATTTTCTTTTTTCGATAAAAGACGAGACCTTTCCATCTAGCTGCATCCTTAGCGAATTGAACTGCCGGGATGTAATCCCAAATTGCTTAAGAAAGGTCTTTTTGAGGCTAGAAGAGGCCATTCCCTTCTGGTAAGACTGGACAAACAGCTTACGCTCCAACCTCCCAAAATATTCCGAGTACTCCTGAAGGTACATGTCCGACGAGAGCCCGTTAAGCAGGGGAATGTTCTTTAGTTTCGTTTGGTAGGTTTGCAACATCTTTCAAAACCCCCTTTACTTTTTCTTCCACTAGTTTATTTTTATGACTTCGAATGCCATATAGTTTCCCAGAAAAGCTGGTAATGATATCAATTAAGTCCTCCACTAGTTCCTCTTGAGGCGGTTTTTCATTCGTTTGGTCATCTAGAATATTAAGAGTTACATGGTGACTCTCAAAGTATGTTTGCAAATAATGAAAACCAAATCGAGTCAGGGAATCTCGATAACGAATGGCAAGGTCAGTAAGCAAACCTTCCTTGGCACGCTTCATTACTTTTTCTAAGCCTTTCCGTTTGTCATTTAAACCTGATCCTACATCGGCTATAATCGTAACCTCTGTGAATGCGTCCAGATCCATTTTACTTTTGATAAAATCAATTTGACGCTGTAAATCTCCTTCCATTTTTTGTTCATGTGAAGACACCCGGGCATAAATGACTAGGTTCTTAGTAGGTTTCTTTCTTAAAGAAGATCCTCTTAATCGATTAATCTCGCTTTCTGGCAGTCTTCGTTGACCATTAGGCGTACGAATAAAAGCAGCCTTGCCCGAGTGATCCCACCGTTGAAGTGTTTTAACCGTAATCCCTAATATATTTGCCGCTTCATTCATTCTATATAATTTTTCCATAATTTAACTATAACACTCGAAGAGTGCAATGTCCATCATTGTCTATTGATTCAGGAGCAGTTGAAAACCCTTTTCGTTTTATCATGATCTTGAATATTTAATGATTCAATTTCGATTCGGTGATTCGTCTGTTCCTTTAACTCTTCTAATTTGGCCAAATTCAAATCAGCCGCAATCACCTGCATACCGCTTTCTACTAAATCCTTAACAATCATTTGCCCGATGGTACCAGTACCGCCTAATACAACAATTTTATTCATTCAATATACCCCCTTGTGCTAGCTTCTTCTAGCAGTTTTTCACATATTCGAATCATGTCCTTTATTTAGTTCATTTGGTATTTTTTTATTTTTTGCATTAATAATCAACATATAAACAATACCAATGACGACCCAAGAGAAGCCAAAGATTTTGGCTATCGATTCTAACCTGTACCACACATAGCCGATGATTAACAAACCAATGATCGGCAAAATCAAGTTTCGAGGGACAATGGGAGGAAGCTTTCTTTGGTGGAGCTGATACAATTCCGGGCGCATCTGGGTTCCAATTTCTAATGAATCACGAAACCCTTTGGTCGTTATCAGCCCTACTTTTCCCCATTGCTCTTGCAGCATCGCATTTGTGGCTACCGTTGTTCCGTGAACAAGAAAATGAACAGCTGTAAATGGGATTCCAGCTTGAAGACAGAGGAGTTCGAGGCCATTGATAATTGCTTCTGCCGGGTTAGACGGAGTGGAAGGCACTTTGACCACAATCGGCTCCTCGCCAGTCCGCCATAAAACACAATCCGTAAAAGTCCCCCCTGTATCAATTCCCACACGGACCTCTGTTTCTAGTTCTTTTTTCGTTAGATTCATCACAGCATACACCTCATTATTTGTTTTACATTCTTTCCTTTTTCATAATTAACTGTTTGTAGGCGCTTAATTTTGTTGTTTTTACTGTGTATAAGATTTTGATGCACCTGACTAAGTAATTGACTCTCTATTCATCTTAAAAGCAAGAATCATGCCAACAAAGAAATGCTGGTTAGTCTGCTACATTAGATTGAATTTTCAGTAAAATGATAGCGGTATGATGGCATCATGCATCGATTTTGATGCAGGTATGCATCAAACAGCCAAGCGGATATCCCTTATTTCCCCATATAACGGATGGCAGTAAGATTAGCGAATTCCGAATTTCTGCAGTTTCCTGACAATCGTTGATTGGTTGACACCGAGTTGTTTGGCCATTTCTCTGGTTGTTGAGCAGTGCTCTATTGTTTTTAAAAGAATATCTTTTTCTATTTTTTCCATGGTTTCGGTAAGACTTGTTATTTGGTCTTTGAAAATACTCTGTTCATGAAAATAGGACTCTACCGGTTCTTTTTTTTCAAAGAAGATAGGTTTTTCAAGGACGACGATTCTTTCGATGACATTTTCCAGTTCCCTAACGTTGCCCGGCCACGAATAGCCTAGCAATTGTTCCAGCTGGTTTGGCAGCAGCTGGATATACTTTTGATAATTTTTATTGAATCTTTTTAGAAAATAATAAGATAAAGCGTGGATATCCTCTCTCCTTTCCCGTAAGGGGGGAATTTGGATGGGAACGACATTGATTCGGTAGTACAGATCCTCCCGAAAAGTGCCGGTTAGAATCATTTTCTTCAGTTCCTTATTCGTAGCAGTAATAATTCTTACATCAATTTTCTGCTCTTTTGTGCCCCCAACCTTCATAATGACTTTTTCCTGTAAAACTCGCAGCAGTTTAACTTGTAATGTAGGTGTCAGTTCGCCAATCTCGTCCAAAAAAATGGTCCCTTTATCTGCAATTTGAAGGAGTCCCAGTTTCCCACCTTTCCGTGTTCCGGAAAATGCACCTTCCTCATACCCAAATAGCTCTGTTTCCAATAAATTTTCCGGTATCGCCCCACAATTAATGGTGATAAATGGTTTGTCTCTCCGATGGGACATGGAATGGATTTGATTTGCCACCATTTGCTTTCCAACACCGGTTTCACCCAGAATAAGAACGGTAGTATCTACTGAGGCAACGGAACGGATGAGTTCAAAAACCTCTTCCATCTTTTTGTCTTTGAATATGAGAGCTTTATCTTCGTATTTATCTTGTCTGAAAATGCAAAAGATACACCAAAGTGCTAAAAAAATATTTAAAGTGGATGTCTGCCGTGTCCTTAACTTGCTGTTCCCAGAGGAGGTTTTGTAACAAAATTAGAAAAAAATCCAAGAACGGTGTCGTTCTTTATCGAGAAGTTATTATTTCTAAAAGGTGGACGATCTATTATAATAGAACTGTTAGACATATGATTAGGAGGTTTTTTTATTGAAAAAAAGAAAAAAAGGAATGGCTATTGTTGCCAGTAGTATCTTAGCACTCTCACTATCATCTTTTAATCTGCACACATCTGCCACTTCACCAGTTAAAAGCTACCTCATTGCTTACAACCAATCATCATTACCTAAAACCTACCAGACAGACATTAAAAATGCCGGAGGAGAAGTGATAAATGCCATCCCGGAAATCGGTGGATTAGAAGTCCGCTCATCCAATCCTAACTTTTTGAACAATTTAAAATCTAATTCTAGTATTCTTGCGGCAAACGTAGAAATGCACTATAAGCTCGACGACGCGCAACCAGCAGGAGCTGACGGTAAACCTGTAACTCTTACCCCTGATAAAGATGGTACATACTGGGGCTCACAATGGGATATTCGTCATTTAACCAATGACGGAGAATCCTTTAATATTGAGTCAGGCGGTACGGTTGCAAACGGAAAGGTTACTCATAAGGCTGTAGTCGGTGTTATTGACACAGGTATTGATGCCAATCATCCTGACCTTAAAGCCAACTATGTGGGAGGTCAAAGTTTCGTTCCGGCAGGAGGGTATACTGGGAATGACAACTCTGAAACAGGCAGCCCTAATGATGTACTAGATCGTGAAGGTCATGGTACACACGTAGCTGGTTCCATTGCGGGTAATGGAAAAATAAAAGGTGTCGGTCCAGATCTAGGTATCATGGCTTACCGCATATTTGACAGTTCTGGAAGTGCCCCAACTGCCCCAATTGTTAAAGCAATGATTCAAGCTGCTAAAGATAAAGTGGACGTTGTGAATATGTCTATTGGCGGCTACGACAATTTAAAATATGAATACAATGGCACTCAGTATAGTGATATTGCAGATGTTCTCCTTTGGAAACGAGCGGTAAAATATGCAGTGACTAATAATGTAACCCTTGTGGCCTCTGCCGGTAATGAGTCGTTAAACTACGCGGATAAAAAATCATTAACGGATTATTTAAATGTCAATTATGGTGATTCGAACCTTATTTTTAAAGGGGTTACCATTGAAACACCAGGTGGAGTTCCGGGTGTCATAACAGTATCTTCCTCAAATCAATGGTCGAAGGATCAATTGGCATTCTATTCAAACTATGGAAATAGCTTTATTACAGTAGCCGCTCCTGGCGGGGACAACGGTCCTAAATATGCTTCAACCGGTATTTTAAATGATCGTGACTTTACCTACCGTGCGTTGTCAACATGGCCAACTTATTTAGAGCCTTATTTCACTACCATTGATCCGGAGCATCCAGGATATGCATACCTCCACGGAACCTCCATGGCTTCGCCAAAGGTAGCCGGCATCGCTGGAGTCATCAAAGCTGCACATCCAGACTACAAACCAGCTCAAGTGGAGGCACTTATTGAAAAGACTGCATTAGATTATGGAAAGCCAGGTTATGATCCATACTTTGGTAAAGGTGAAGCAAATGCTTACTCAGCTTTAACAGGTAAATAGGATAAAGTAAGGCCCATCTCATCGATGGGCCTTTATCTTGTACTACTCTATCTTTTTATGCGGATATTAAATCAAGTATTTCTCTGATTCCTTCGTATAATGAACTACTTGATTCAGATGACCATTTTTGAGTTTTACGGCCCATTCTGGATCAGCTAGTATGGCACGGCCAACGGCTACATAGTCAAATTCACCTGATTTGATTTTTTCATCTACCATTTTGAGATTGTCTTCTATTGTTACTTGATCATGATCCTGATTGCTCAGAAAAGCGCGGTTAATTCCGACAGAACCGACCGCAATCGTTGGTTTCTTCGTTATTCGTTTCGTCCAGCCAGCCAAGGTTAATGATGGATCTTCCTCTTTAAATTCAGGTTCCCATATTCGTCTGGTCGAGCAGTGGAAAATATCTACACCAGCTTCAACCAATGGGGAAAGCAATTGTTCAAGCTCATTCGAGTTCTTAGCTAATTTTGCTTGATAATCGGTTCCTTTCCATTGTGAATAACGGAAGACAATGGGAAAATCAGGTCCGACTTCTTTCCGGCAAGCACGAACAATATCGGCTGCGAATTTTGTTCGCTCTTCTATACCTCCGCCATACTCATCTGTCCGTTTGTTCGTTAGGTCCCAAAAGAATTGATCAATTAAGTATCCGTGTGCCCCATGCAACTCAATTCCGTCAAAGCCGATACGCTTCGCATTTGCTGCCGCTTCAGCGTACGCATCAATCATTTCAGTCACTTCTTCTTTCGTTAAAGCCTTTATTTTCTCACTTCTTTGGCCTTTTAACGTAAATCCAGACGGACTGACAGGAGAGGCATCAATATTAGGTTCACTACCTGCTCTTCGGGCAGCACCTACATGCCATAATTGTGGAATGATTTTTCCGCCTGCTTGGTGGACTTCATTCATCACATTTGCCCAGCCATTTAAGGCTTCCTCACCATAAAAACGGGGAATATCAGGGCTCATGACTGCAGCCGGGTGATTAATAGCAGTCCCTTCCGTTATGATGAGCCCAATCCCATTCTCTGCACGTTTTCGATAATATTGTGCAACATTTTCTCCTGGAATCCCTTCCGGTGAAAACATTCTTGTCATGGGAGCCATCACCAACCGGCTAGCTAACATTTCATTTCCAAATGGAACAGATTGTAACAAAGTATGACCTGCGTACTTTTGATCCAAGGCGAGCACTTCCTTTTATTTATTCGTTTTATCTTGCTTCCTTTATTCTATAATTCCAATAAACAAATATAAACTGTTAAGTCCTATGTTTATTCTAAAATTAAAAACATAAGTGGAATCTTTTAATTTGTCATGGTCATCATTACAATTGCGATGTGACAGGTTCAGGAATTCTACTATTTAGTTGTTTTTCCTTTATTTGATCAAATAGCTTCTGGACAGTCTCGATTCCTATAGTGGAATACTTTGACAATATAACAAGTTCCTTTGGTAGTTGTCCCACTTTTTTAATTTCATCTTCATTTAGTTGCCTTTAATAGACTCGGAATTCGATACCAACTAAGCTCGTCACCATAGGCACCCTTTCGAAATATTAGGTTAAACACATTTTTCTAGTTGATATGTTATTATTTTAGATTTATTATATTAGTAGAGTAATAGCAAAAGTTTATGTATCACGTGAAAATGTAATCGCTCACAAAATCACAAATCCTTTTACGAGCAATACTTTTCATATTTAGGAGGCAGAAGAATGGAAAATTCGGTTATCAAAGCACTAGAAGCGATTTTAGATCGTAAATATATAATTACCAATCCCTCAAAAACCTTACGTTATCGCAAAGGCTACCGCTCGGGACGCGGGGATGCATTAGCTGTTGTTAAGCCAGGAACTTTGACAGAGCTCTGGCAAGTCCTTAAAACGGCTGTTAAATTTGACAAAATCATCATTATGCAAGCATCAAATACAAGTTTGACAGAAGGATCAATTCCTGCAGGCGGCTATGATCGTGAGGTCATCATTGTGTCAACCACACGGATGGATCACCTCCAGTTGATCAACCAAGGCAAACAAGTCTTGGCCTTTCCGGGTACAACGCTCTATTCACTTGAAAGTGCGTTGAAACCGCTCGGGCGAGAGCCACACTCTGTGATTGGCTCGTCTTGTCTCGGTGCGTCAGCCATCGGTGGGATTTGCAATAACTCGGGCGGCTCACTCGTCAAACGCGGCCCCGCCTATACAGAGCTGTCGCTTTTTGCCAGTATTGATGAAAATGGCGAGCTACAGCTGGTAAATCATCTTGGGATCGACTTAGGCGATACGCCTGAGCAAATTATTGCCAATCTTGATGCTAGAAATTTCGACCCAAATGCTGTCCCAGAATCCCCAAAACACGGACATGATCATACTTATCAAACGCGCGTGCGTGACATTGAGGCAGATAGCCCAGCTAGATACAATGCCGACCCTAATCAGCTCTATGAATCTTCAGGTTCTGCTGGCAAAGTTGCCGTGTTCGCTGTGCGGCTCGATACTTTCCCGAAGGAACAAAACGAAAAGGTCTTTTACATCGGAACCAATACACCAAGCGTGCTAGAATTGATTCGGAGAAAAGCACTATCGGAGTTCAAAAATCTACCTGTCGCTGGCGAATACATGCACCGTGAAATCTACGACATCGCCAAAAAATATGGCAAGGATTCATTCATTGTCATCAATAAACTGGGAACAGACCGTTTGCCTTTCTTATTTGGCTTAAAAGCGAATGCAGAGCGGATTTTGGACCAAATGAAAATTTTCAAGCCTTATCTACCTGACCGTATCTTGCAAAAACTCAGCTATCTTTTCCCAAACCATTTGCCAAAAAGAATGGAAGAATTTCGCGAAAAGTATGAGCACCATCTGATGCTCAAAATGTCAGGCGAAGGCAGCGTTGAGGCGGAGACTTATCTGAAGGAGCTTTTTAAAGAAGCTGAGGGTGAATTCTTTGTTTGTACGCCAAAAGAAGGAGCGGATGCGTTCTTACATCGGTTTGTAGCGGCGGGCGCTGCCATTCGCTTCCAGGAGGTGCATCAAGACAAAGTCGAAGATATTTTGGCACTTGATATCGCTTTAAGGCGCAATGATATGGATTGGTTTGAAGCGCTGCCTGAGGAAATCTCGAGCCAGATTGAGCATAAGCTTTACTACGGACATTTCCTTTGCCACGTGCTGCATCAGGACTACATCTTGAAAAAAGGGGTCGATGCGCATGCCTTGAAGAAAAAAATGCTGGGGCTTTTGGATGCGCGCGGTGCGATTTATCCAGCGGAGCATAATGTCGGTCATCTCTATGAAGCCGCACCATCACTGGTTGATCACTACAGAAAAGGCGACCCAACCAACAGCTTCAACCCAGGAATCGGGAAGACCTCTAAACTTAAACATTGGGCTTAATCATCTTTATGAAGGACCATTTTAAGAGTACGTTTTGACAAATTTGATTTACAAGAGAAACATAGAAATTGCCAAATTTCTACTATCTGAAAAAGGAAACTGAGAGTCCACGGGCTTTCAGTTTTTTTTATTTACACAAACTCTGTTTTGATATTCCGTTACGTCGGTGACAATTTCTTCTGATAAAAAGCGGAAATCATGAAAGTCTATTCCCTTGGGAGGTCAGACAAAATTGGGGGTCTGACTTCAAAAGCATGCATTTTGCATTTCTTTCCTTCATCCAGTAGAATTTCCTTAATCGTATGATAAATGGGGAATAGATGTGAAAAGCGTATTTAGTGAAATCATTCAGTTTCGCGGAAATCATTATGATTTTGGGTATAGGCAGGGCGAGCTATTAAAGGATTCTCTCATTTTGCAAAACCGTAAAAAACAATGGGGTTCCAAATCCAAATTGCGGAATTTTATAACAGATGAAATGGTAGTCAAAAGGATAATTCTACAGTTCGCTCCCCGCATTTGGGATGAGCTAAATGGATTGGCAGATTCTTTAAAAATGGAAATGGCAGATGCCGTTAGGGAATTTGGCGGCTATTATCTTGAATACGGAAAAAGTGGGTGCTCCATTTTCACAGACACTGATTACATGATTCGAAACTATGATAATGACCCGCTCTCCTATGAAGGGCGTTATGTTCTCTATCAACCTACTGATCAGGGCTATGCTGTCTTTGGTCCCTCCATGCAAATCACCGGACGTACAGATGGGATCAATGAAAAAGGATTAGCGATGGGTTATAACTTAGTTAATCGTGTAAGGTCAGATGACGGATTTATTTGTAATATGATTGGCAGGATTATCTTAGAAAATTGTGCCAATGTAGATCAAGCTATTTCACTACTAAAAGAAATTCCACATCGCCGCTCGTTTAACTATGTCTTGTTGGATCAACGTGGTGAGTCCATCGTCGTTGAGGCCTCTCCCAGAGAAATAGCAATCCATCAGGCTAATTTCTGTACCAATCATTTTAATGAGCTAAAACATGAAAATCGCTTCCGGCTGGATGACTCTCTGCAACGATTACAGGCGATGGAAAGACAGGAAAGCAGCACTACCAATCCATATAAGGCATTTCGAATGATGAACGATACAGACAAGGGCGTTTTCTCTAAAAAATATGGAGCATGGGCAGGGACCATACATACTGCAGCCTACCTTCCTAAAGAAATGAAAGCATGGCTAGCCCTGGGCGGAGACAAGCTGCCACTGATTTTTGACTTTGACCAATGGCTTAAGGGAGAAAATATCAACATCACACGAATCAATGGGGAACTAGACACAAACCTGCCATTTGTGAATATGGAAGAAATCTAACGAGTGCAGCCCCCCTCCTTTATCACTTCCTATTTTTTTAATCAACAAAAGCTGTGGTGATATAAAAAGGAGCTTGTAATCATTACTTATATTAAAATAAGGTATAATATAAAAAAATACTTGAGGTGAATATAAAATTGGACTTTAATTCTGCGTCAGAACAACATATTGAAAAAGGCAATGACCAAGAAGATAATACAAGCGATTACACTAGTAGATTTGAAGCTGATGAGGAACTAGTTGATAGCGGATTTCAAAAATATTTTTTAGGTAGGAAAAAGAAAAACACAGTTAATGCAAGCAAATCGGGAGGAAACTCATTATCTAGGTTCCGATTGTCAAAAAAGAAAAAGAAATTGAAACTGTCTTGGGTAAAACTTCTCTTTAAAATCCTTGTAATAGGAGTAGTCTGTTATAACTTCAAATATATTATGGACTTTACAAGAAATCCTATAAGTAATTTTACTCAGATATTATATGTAGCTGGCATTTGTGCAGGAATAAATTTTATTGCCGTTTGGATTCTCTTTTATAAGAATCCGATGATACGATTTTATCTTTCCTTAGTTGCCATTATAGGATCCTTTGGCTATTACTTCTATGTAAATTATATAAATCATGCCTTTTTGGGTAATCACCTCATCCCTTCGCTGCTGGTTGCTATTTCAGTATTGATGGCCATAAACCCTAAAGTAAATTACTATTTAAAAAGTATCGTATTACTGTTTATCCCTATAGTAGGAATCTATTTTAGCGGTAATACCTTTGCACTTGTGTGGACTCTTATGTTTACTGCAGGATTAATCCTATTCTTCAGAGTGTCTAAATCAAAAAAATCAAAATCAAAATCAAATAAGAAGGTTGAACAAACTAGAAGAAATAAACAACAAACTGCTTAAGAACTAACCATTTTTTGATTATGATACGGTACTTAAATGAACCAAAAAGTATGCTTCCTCATCTTCTAGAATCATAAGTAGAGTTTTAAGGGCGTAAATACAAAAGGAAGCACACGTTCCATGTGCTTCCTTTTTTCGATGATTGAAATTTTTATGTTACATGTCCATCCCACCTAAATACAATTTGCATCAACTACCTGTCCAGATACCGACATAAGTTCATTTATGTTCACCCATCCAGCAATATTTTGAGATTGGTCAACACCATCTATGGTAAAAGATAGGCTAATATTATTGGGAAGTGACAATGTGGACCTTTTGCCCATGCAATTCTTTGCTTTTTGAAGAGAATCCACCCTTACACCTTCACAAGAAATTACATTCTTTTGCATCGAAACGTAAATTAATACTCCCCTTAAAGGATTATAGTTCTTGATAAAACCTTCAACAGTTGTTCCATCTCGGAAGGATAATCTGATCCAGCGCTTTTGCTGATAACAAGCAAGAATTTTATGAAATAGTCCTTGTCTGTAGTCATAGTTATATGGATAGAAAGGCTGGTAAGAATCATTTGGGTACAATGCAGCCTCCCCCTTTCTTTTATCAATAAATCTTTTCATGTATATGAGAAAAAAAAGGGTTGGTGCCTGTCATCACCTATGTGTAAAAAAAAAGCGAATAGTGCTGACACTATTGGCTTGAAACTAATTAGCTGCTATTCTGGTCGTTCATCCAGGTTTTGATACCAAACAAGCGGACCAAGGTGACCGAACTTTCCAACCGCCTCCTCCATCAACCGGTGTGCCCCCTCATATGCGCAGGCAGGTAAAATATCCAATTCATGATACCCCATATTTCCATAGTTATAGACAAGCAAAAACCTATCTGTCTCCCAAAGCTCAAGTCGAAACACATGCCAATGGTTCATCACTTTCAATTGAATCCCTGTGAAGAATGTTTTCTCCCCCAGCTGTTGATAAGCAAACTCCGCTGTTCCTCCTTTATAGGACCTACCTTCCTCAAATACAAGTGGGGAACCTTTCGTATATAGGTGTTCCATACCTTTCAAAGTTTCAAGACTGGTCTCCCTTTTTGTCGCCACAATCACAGGAGACAGCCTATCTACTCCTATTTCATGGTATACGATGGTACCACTGTCATCCCATTGAATATGGAAACCCGCTTCCTGAAGCACATTCGCCCACCTTCCGAGATCTGCGGAATTTTTCAATTGTTCACAAGAGAGATACAATCCATCCTCCGTTAACAAACGATGGACTATTTCTAAATAACGACTGTCCCCATAGGTTGGATTCTCCTTCATGTACTCTATTAGTGACCAATAGTTTGAAATCATGATTGGCCCCATAATCTCATGAAAGGTCCGTGATGAAATGATTAAATCAAAAGAATTTAGGGAAAAGTGCTCAGTTATCTCCATAAAATCCATTTGGTAAAAACTCACGTTATGAAGCTCTTGCTTTATTGCCAACTGCTGTGCACATTGAATCCCATTTCCACACTGTTCAATGCCAACGATCTCCCCATCTGGAAAAATCGAGGCGAACCAACAAGACAGCAAACCATTATCACAACCAATTTCCAAAATCCGCTTCGGCTTTAAATGAGTTTGCTGACTGATCCAGTTGAGCAAAGACTGATGGAAATTCATCGTCCATGATTCTATTGCCAAACTGAAGGGCAGTGTTCGGTTTTTCACTTCATAAAGATTCCCTTTTAGTTTGCGCTCCATAATGGGTTGGAGTTCCTTAGCCAAGAAGGAGTCAACCTCGGTTACGTGCCTCCAGAAGTCTTCTTTGGTGAAGCAGTTTTTGATACCCAGTGACTTAAAATAGGAAGAGACTCTTTGTGACTTTAATTTAGTATTTATAAACATAGTATTATCTCCTGTTTAGGCGTCGTATTAATTTTGTTTAACAGGACCAAAACCTACTAGTAAGTGATATTATCTGGTACTAATTATAGCATGAGTATCCCCATAACTAAAGTTAGGGGTTTCGAAAGAATAGGCCTTACAGCCCATTGTCTTTACGTGGGCTACCACAAGTCCCGCTAGTACATCAGGCTGATGCCTTCAGCTTTGCATGTTTTTTCTCCATTATGTTGATTTTCTTTGGGGCTTGAAGGAACTGTCTTCTCTCTAGTCCTTCAAAGGCATCCTTTACATATTTTCGAACAATATTAAAGGCGCCATTAACATCGGCATGAATGATCACTTTCGAGCCTTTTATTTTGTAAAAAGCTCTACTGCACCGATACCCACTAAACTCAGTATCGGTACCCTCTCCAAAGGTTGGAATCGGATCATTGTCCAAAAAACTAGACTTGCTCGTATAGCTCTCTTCACGGTCAATGACCTGAATACCTTGACGTTCAGCCTTGTAGCGAATCATTTCAATGAACGTGGCATGCGGAATTTGGATGAAGGTTTGTTTTTTAGATTTTTTCATTTCGACCTCCAATTTCCAACCGATATTTCTTCCTATGATGATGGTATCAATGGTTCTTTCTATGGCAATCTCCACCACTTTCGCGCTGGCTTTATGTAAAAAGTTCATGATGCGATTATTTCTTTTTCGATCCAAGGAAATCAACCGATCCGTGGTAAATATCCCTTCTTTGGGTCCTTTCCCATTTCTTATAATGCACATGTATTTAGCTCTTAATTTGTTATAATATTGATTGGTCGATTTTAACCCTGTGCCCTTGATAAGCAGAGGCCATAGCCCCGTGTTATCGACGATAGTTGCTAGGTTATCGACACCTAGATCAATACCCATTATCCGACTTGGAGTGAACACAAATTCATTTTTTTGTTTATCCTTTCGTTTGATTTCCTTTTCTGATTCATCTTTAAAAATAATCTCTATTACATAGCGACCGTAAGACGGTACAATCCGAATCTGTTGTAAATTCCCTTCAAAATGAGCGATTTTTCCCAAGGTTAATGAAAGAGAAGTACCTGGTAATTTCAATATACCCTCTTTTATTTCAGTAATTTGATTCGTTAAATAGCAAGTTGTGCGACCGTTCTTCGGTTTATATTTTGGAATTTTCGGTTTACCGGAAAAGCCTTCAGGATGGATTTTATACTTCTTAGAGGCTTCAAAATAGCTTTTCCAATCATCATATACTTTCTTCATCGTTTGTTGATTGGACTGTGAGGGCATTGAGGTATAATCAATTTGTTTCATTACCTTAAATAGTGCTTCCAAAAAGAAATATCCCATGAATGATTTCTCTTGGGTTGGCATTTCGAAAAGTTTCAATTTTGGTTCATTTATTTTGCCGTTTTTGTCTGCTTTCTTAGGTTTTGCTTTTGCCTTTGCAAAGCTTTTAAGGCGAATTTCATTCATTTGGGGCAAATAGGTTTCAATATCCATTAACACTTGAAGTTGATTTTCATTTCTTATTTCTTTTCTTAATGATGTGTAAATCTGACGAATATAGTAATTGGTGATGTTATACAAATTTTTAGCTTTAAAACACAGCGAATCACAGTAATTGAATAAATCATGTTCAGGATGGATTTGCACTTTATAAGAACAATACATAGCCTTCACCTCCTTATCACAAAGAAACATATGTTCTATATGTATTAATTATATCAGAGATTATACTAATATGTATAGTGAAATCACTCGATTCTAACGTAAATAAAAAACAAAAATACAGCTTATATCCCTATATCTAAAGCTAGGGGTTTTACGCAGCTTTTTGATAAAAAAAAGCTTTACTCCTTAGTGAAGTAAAGAAAAAGTGTTAAGCGATTAAATGAAATTTTTTAAGGTCTTTGTAGGTTAAACAAATATTGTTAATCCGAAAGGCTACACGCTAGCAGAAGCCTCATGGAAGAATTCACTCACGATGGACAGAGGAATAATGGTAATAATTCAGACTTAACTTACTTCATCACCTTATCACTAGAAAGTGCATGCTTAAACTGTTCGATTAGGATAGGAACGATCTCAAAGGCATCACCAACAATTCCATAATGACAGTTCTGAAAGATAGGAGCTTCTTTGTCCTTATTAATGGCAATAATTAAACCCGAATTTTTCATTCCCACTATCCTATTTTTTGGATGATGCCTGGCACAATATATTTTAAAGGGGTTGGAGATACAATGACAATCAAATATATCCGGTCACTACATATAGGTTAGAAGATTTATTAATAGAAAATAAATCCTCTAAGAACAATAGGTATTAAGTGAAAACTAAAAACACCACAAATATTAAAAAGCCAGTGTTTGCGGGTGTTCTATCTAACTAAAGATACCGGTTTGTCAGGGTCGAACTATAGTAGAAATGAAAATTCTTTAAAATCTTGTCGTGTATATTATTTCTGTCCCCGTATTCCTGTTAATTATTTCACTTTAATGACAATCTTCCCTTTGGCATGATGTGTTTCACTTAGTTCATGTGCTTTTTGTAACTCTTCTACAGAAAAGCCAAATATACTACCCACTTGAGGCCTAAGAATCCCTTTTTCAAGTAATTCTCCTAATTCACCCAGCTGTTTACCATTTGGCGTTAACCAATAGGAGCTTGCCATGACTTGAAGCTTTTCTGCTATTGCTGGATCGGGTTGTCCGGCTATCGTTACTAGTCTGCCGCCAGGCTTTAATACTTGGAAACTTTTATTTAAAATGTCGCCGCCCATTGTATCAATGACCACATCATAATCACTTAATTCTTCTTCAAAGCGCTGCGTACGGTAGTTAATGAATTCATCTGCTCCCAGCTCTTTTACATAGGCCTCATTCTGTTCACTTGCGGTTGTTGCGACATAGGCACCTAAATGTTTAGCCATTTGAACGGCCAAACTCCCTACACCACCAGCTCCGGCGTGGATGAGTACTTTATCTCCTTGTTTAACTTTTGTATTGTCCACTAAACACTGCCAAGCGGTTAAACCGGCTAATGGAATGGAGGCTGCTTTCTCAAATGTCAGATTGCTAGGCTTTTTCGCAAGCAATTCCTCATCTACAGCCGTAAATTCGGCATAAGTACCTTTAGCGGTAGTATCTGGACGCGCAAAAATTTCATCCCCTACCTGATAAGATTTAACCTCACTTCCCACTTCAACGATTTTACCAGCTACATCCCAGCCAAGGATAATTGGGAATGACCAATCAAGCATTTGCTTCAAGTAACCTGCACGAAGCTTCCAATCAACAGGATTAATGGAGGTTGCATACACCTCAACAAGGACTTGGTTAGCTTTAATTTCTGGTTTCGGCAGCTCCTGCTCGACCAACACATCTTTACTGCCATACTCATTGATAACAACAGCACGCATGACTAGCACTCCCTTTTTGAATTATATCTGCAGCACTAGTATTCGTTATAACTTAAGAAGTCATTCCTTCTCGTTAGCGTTTACAGAATCAGAAAAAGGTTCAGTCCCCCGGTGATGTAAAGCTTTGCCGTACTGGGGGACTGAACCTAAATTCCCAAAAATGTACCAGGCACCATCCTATTTTTTGGATGGTACCAGGCACTTATTGATCCTTTTCATTTATCTTCCACAACACTTTTTATATTTCTTCCCACTACCACAGGGACATGGGTCATTTCTGCTAATTGTTCTTTTTTAGTGAAATCCACAACATTATTTTTACGATCTGGTAATGGCCGTAATGATTTCTTCTCAACTGGCCTTAATTCTACGGATGAATATCCTTTAAGGAACCACTGTCTCGTGTTATTCATAAGATCTACGACTTTATCCATACAGGCCTGCAGCGTTTCTATACTGTCCAATTCGATTCTACCTTGCAGAAATTGAAGAATTATGTTTGGGGATTCTCCCATTTGAGCCACATGTACACATTCTTCGGCAATAGCATACGCCTCTTGCCGGCTGATTTCATAGTTTTGAATTAAATAGTAGACAAATCGATTAAAGCTATCGTTCCGTTCGATAAATTCGGGTTCACCGGCTCTATACAGTTGTTCTTTAGTAAATTGGAAAAACGGTAGGTCTTTCCTTATTTGATGTTCACGTTTTACTTTTTCTGGATCAAGCACTCTACCATTGGAAAATCCGATATGATCCATACGGAATCGCTTATAGTATCCCCTGGCTTGTTCCATTACTGAAAGATACTCTGAAAAATTGGTACGTTTATTCAGATATTTTTCAAGCAGATTGAATAAATCATTAATAGTTAAAGTCCCGTAATAGTAGAGGAATCCATGTGTAAGCCTGATCCATTCAGTATTCCTGCGGGAAATTTCCGTTAGTTGCTTGTCATTCTCTCGAAAAAATTGATTCTTAACGATTTCCTCAGGTATAACGACAATCCTTTTTCCCTCATACGTTCCAGTAAAGAGGATCCCGCTGGTGCGAAAATAATCTAATTGAGGTGCAGATAATTTGGGGTCAACGATAGACCCGCCATTACGGATTATTTTTTGGATCAAGTTGTACCGCTCATGGTCCATAGTCTTGGACATCTTTTCAAGCAATAGTGGAATCCTCATACTTAATAAGTCTATTAATTCCCCTTTTTTTAAAGCACTGGCGCCTTGGATTTCTAAATTTTTTCTTATGTCACTTAATTCGTCTTTTGTAAGCCTTGAAAGTGCCTCTTTTAATGTAATTGGTACGGAAATATCACTCCAGATTTTTAGTTCCTTGCTCTGCTGCATTTTCTGAGCCGTTTCGTTCATTCTTTCTAAAGCGCCAAGTAATTTATTCATAGTTTTTTTATCCATTTTGGTATGATTCAAGTGTATCACCTCGGAAAAATATTGGTATTGGGTAGATAATAATCCCCTTTTTTCTATGAACCCATTGGTTCTACAAAGTCTGACTTTATCTTAAATAGGTCATTCAACGTTTCCCTCAAACGATCCTCTTCCCTGCTTTCGGTAGTTTTCATTCTGATAATAGGAATCCCATATTTCCGTAAAATTTCATCCTTCATTTTGTCTCGCTTTAACTGGACAGGATTTTCGGCATGGTATGCATGTCCATCTACTTCAACTACCAAGACAGGCATTTTGTCTAGTTTATTAAAAATCACAAAATCGGTGTGAGTTAATATATTCATGGCATATCGTTGTTCGTCCGCCGTTAGCATTGCCGGATCCTTTATCAGCATCTGTAAGGGCTGATGCAATACCCAGTCAAGACTTTGAAAATCTGGTAAGCTCAACACCTTTTCAATGACAGTATTCATGAGATTTTCTGATTTGAAATCCGAAACCTTTTTGCTCTTTTTCAACGTGTCTAATAATTTATCAGAATAGCTGTTGTAAAGCGGATCAAAAACAGAATAGATTTGGCTCTCGATGGTTTCAAAATTATTATATTGAATATATCTCACTAAATCACCAATATTCGTTCCTATCCATTTATCACTGCCCTCGGATACAACCACAATCAATTTCCTGACTGCACGTGAAACTGCCACATTGATTAAATTTGAATTGTCAGCAAAGTCATTGGGTTCATTATGATTCACTACGGTGGTAAGGATGATGACATCTCTTTCTCTACCCGAGGAAAAAGGGTCAGTCCCACTATGATGTGAAGCTTTAGTGCATCGGGGGACTGACACCAATATTTCTTATTAGATTGCCTTCTATTTCCATCAAATCTGATAATTTTCTTTTAATTCTATTTTTCAAAGACTCAGTAAGGATAGAGTAGAATCGGGGAACTGGACAAAGTTACGAAGATCTTCACCATACAACAATTTTGAAGTTTGTCAACAACAGTTTTTCTAGTATCTTATTCTTACTTTAAGTGTTGTCATATCTAGCAGCTGTAGCCTTTCATCACACAACATGACGATATAGTTCAAAGACAGATAATCAACCCATCCAGCTCGAGGTCTTGGCGCTTATCGATAACATTGTCGAGATCGATGCGAAATTCGTTTCTATCGCCTTAGCAGCCCGGTCAACATCATTATCAAGCAATTCAAAGTATCTTTCAGCCTTAGAATAATTTAATAAAAACTCCTGAAAATTGTTGGCAATCTTTTTGTCGAAATAAAATATTTGTCCGTAATTTTCTTTTGAAATACCTATTAAAAAATATGCCGTTTCATTACTTTCAAAGAATAAGTCCAAGGGGACTGTAATTAGAAATCATATATTCCTTTAATAAAGTCTCCAAATGTATCAGCAACATATTTTAAACAGTCATTTGGATTTGTGTAAGATAGTTCATGATCCCAGAACATAATTGACGGTACTTTTGTATTACGATAATCGAAGCAAATATAGTTGCCAAACTGGTCACTCATAAATGCAATTACTTGATTTGGCAATTTTTCATTTAATTGATTGTTTGTTTGCCAAATATTATCAGAGTCATTTCTGTTAAATGATAATAATGATTTAGCCACTAATTCTTTTCGGGAGTTCACATCAAATATATTTGGTCTCGGTCTTGAACCATTATGCTCAACTACACAAGCCTTAAAGTCATCTGGAAAGATAATTCTATATTTTTCTTCAAAACTTGAAATCAATGATACATTTTCTAATTGCTTCGCTAATATCCATTTCATGACAGTCACATAAATCCCACCTATTCAATTATCTATGCTCTGACCCACCGCCCCACAAGTAGCGGCCACCATGATGACCAGTAATATCATGTAGGTTCTTATCCACCAATTGCAATATTCCAGGTTGTTCTGAATGATGCCATACATAACCATCTGGAGTATCGCCATTTTTAATTTGTTCTACCTGCTCAGGAGTAAATTTTTTAGCTAAATCCAGATTACTATCAATGTCTTTTCCTAATTGGTTAACAGCAGCTCTGAATTGTCTTGCATCGCTATCTAAATACTGAGTTTCATCTAATATTACTTCATATTGATGCGGAAATTCTGGAAATACCCCTTCAATTTTTTCACCATCAGGCATTTCAACTATTTTTCTTACAAAAGGAACTCCTGAATGCGTGTGGACATCCCCATTTAAATGTTGATTTCTTGTTTCTACATAACGAATAGGTTGATTGGCTTCCTGGTAGTTGGTTACAGTTTCAGATTTCATGTTTTTCGCGAATGATGGAATATCAGATTGGCCTTTAAAGTATTCTGGGATTCGAGTTTTATCAATAGCTTGTCCAACTTCAATTGTTGCCTTCTTAACTGCTAACTCACCAGTTTCTTTAACAGTTTTTTCTGCAACAGCCTCTGTTCCTTCTCTCAAAACTGTTTTCACCGCAGTTATTCCAACTTCTGTTCCTACCTTCACGGCAATAGCTGGACCAGTTGCTAAGCCAGCCGTCGTAACAGTTACACCTATCAGTGCAACATCCATACCAGCGGCTATAGCAAAATCTTTCCAATTTCCTTCACGGGCTGCATTGTATTCAGAAATACCAGGAACCGTTTCCGCCACAAACTTCGTTGCATCTCCGAACTTTCCATCCTTAGGAGTAATTTTAGACACGAATTTCTTATGGAAATTTTCCGTAGATTTATGTGCTACTTCTCCAACATTTTTAACGCCATCGCCAACAGCGTCAATCGTTTTGCCAAAATCAATTCCCATCAGCCATTTCCTCCATTGTTAATACACTACAAATTTCATCAATTTGTTCTTTCATTAGTCCTGTAGTTTTCTTTTGAATGAATGCTCTCAATGCATCTGGATTGCCTGACTCAACAAAGGTATCAAATGTCGTTTTGGACAATGAAAGAATATCGAATAACAGATTTTGCAGTGTAGGGATTGAGCTTTCAGCCCAGATAATATGCCCTTGATGGTTCGTATAGGTTGCAATCATAATACTCAAAAGTTTTCTATTTACACGAGAAACTTCTAAACTATTAAAAGCACTAATAAGTTCTTCATGTAAGATTTGGTCATGTGGCAACCACGGTTCCATGATTGCTTTCATTATTTCCGTTCGAGACTGACGAATCGGTTTGATTACAGTAGGATTCTCATTGATATATGGACTTTCTATGACATTAGCTTTATCAACCATCGTCAGAACCGGACTGATCCAGTCATTTTGATAAACGACAGCCACCCCACTGGGTAATTTAGCAATTTCATTAACTTGATCAGGCGTTAATCCCATTGAGCGCCCTACTGCTTCACGGTCGTTTGCTTCAGGTGTACGCAAAACAATCTTGGTATTCGTATTCTTAATTGCAGCGATATCTATTGATGAAGGTGATTGGTCAACTATGATGAAACCTTCACCATAAGTACGAATCTCTGCAATAGTGTTAGTCAACATTTCAACTGACTTACCAATTAAATCAGATTCTCCACCGGCTGATGTATTCTTCAAAAGATTATGCGCTTCTTCAAGTACAGTAACGTGTTTAAGCCCAACATTATTTTCTGACTTCCGATCAACCCTATATTCATTCAAAATATAAACCATAAGCCCCATGATTAGCGCCTTAGTTTCACTAGATTTAACACGGCTAATATCTAAGATACAATTCTCATCAAAAAGTTTTTCGTATGGGGTTTGTTCATTTGTAAAGATGAATTTGTTCAATCCAACTGTAAGAGACTTGACTCGAGTAATTAGGGCACCGGTGTAGTTTCCTTTGACCTCCGCAGAATAGTCAGTATCATCTATTAATTTTCCAAGTTGTTCCGCAAGAATTTCAAAGTCAGGGTATTCGACTTCATCACCTTCAAAAGTTGAAGAGCCCAAATCCCAACCAACTTCTTCATATGATTTCAAAATTGCTTCTTTTAAAAACGCTGGCATTGCATCATACATTGGCCAACATACACTGAATATTTCTACTAAACCATCTACGTGTTCTAGTACGTGAATTGCCTCTGGAAACTTGAATGGGTTTAAGTTAATCAATGGTGCGATATTTGGATTTGTTGAGTAAACATTAACATCATTCCAATTTCCAAATACATCCTTATATTCCCCTTTCGCTGGTTCAACAACTAGGAATGGAATTTCTTTATGGTGTAATTCATTGAGCAATTGATAAACAGTGTTACTCTTACCCGATCCAGTTGAACCAGTAATTAAGGTATGCATATTCAAACTCTTATTATCAAGTTCAACTGTTTTGTCAGTGATTTGGCCTAGATCAAACACTTTACCTAACGTGATGTGTTCTTTCGGATTATCACAAGACTTCTTCGGGAACAATTGATACGAATTAACCTCTTTACCAAATTCAGCGTGTTCAATTACAGGCATACCGGGTACTGTATTTCGAGGTAGGCCCAAGTGAAGTCCAAGTTCTTTACCACTAACAGCTGTTGACGCATTGGTGAACACATTCCCACCATATACAAACTGTGGATGAACAAATCGTGACAAGTATTGAGTTAAGTCCCCAAAGTTATTGAAGTTACTGCGCCAAGAGTTGATAGCAGACACTTCACGACCAGAGTTTTCACCGTTCATTAATGAGCGATAGTTGCTTGCAGCAATCTCGGCAGCAGACATATCATCGGAAATAAAGTATCCCGCAACATTCCACATCCCATAACTATCAAACTCATTTGTTCTTTTAAGCTGACTATCGATAAGTTGTAGCATATCCGTGATTGCTTTATTCTCTACCGTTTTTGTAACCGAACTTGAAGATGATTCAGTAACTTGAGCATTTGGTGCAAGTGATTGGAAAAGTCCACCTAATGTTCCACCAATTTGACCTCCAAGCATAATTCCTACTGGGTTAGCAATACCACCAACAGCTGCACCAACTGCTGCACCAATGATTCCCGAAGTCGTTCCAGCGATCATTGCCGCCTTTTGTTTACCGCTCATCTCAGAGAATGATTTGCTCTTTGACCCAGAATTTGAAATACCGTCATTTAACTGTACTTTTTGTAATGGAGATAATTCCGTATAAAGTCTTTGATAGCTTTTTCTCACCCTTTGAATTTCATCAGAAGATGAATTCTGAGCAACAATTATCCCTGTAAATTGACGACCGTGCATCGCTAGAGCAAGTTTTTCTAACCCTTGAACAAACTGTTCATTTCCTTGTTCCTTATCCTTTTTATTGTTACCAACGACACTAACTGAAGCTACATTATGTTGCTTAGCTATTCTAGTTGATAGCGCTGCAATTTTAGAACGATCTTCATTTTCGACTTTCACACCAGGAAAATGCCCCACAAGTGTATTTTTTAAGGTATCTCCTAATGTTACTGTCGAACGATTATCACCATTAGACCGAACTCCTAGAAAAAAATCAGTTTGCTTACCATTAGAGTCAATCATCACGAACACGGATGATTTATAGGTTTGAAGCGTATTAAAAACTGTCGTAAATTTATCGGTTACTGGCTCACCCTTTTGATAAACCATCTCTGTGATTTTATATAGACGAACATTATTTATGAAATCTTCTTCAAGCGCCGGTAATCCCAAATTCTCAAATGGTACAATCTCCATCTCCGTCAAACGAGAAAGTTCTCTTCGACGAATCGTTTCATCAATGATATCTAACTTGACATCTAGCTGTTCTGCTGGAGATAAATTCTGGTAAACAAGTTCTCCACTTTGTGATTGCATTAATTCATTATTTATCATCAACTTATCCTCTCTCAATAATTTTCAACTGATCATCAAATTTCGCCAACCAATCATTATCTTTCTGTAATTTACGTTCTTCATCAGAGAGTCGGTCCGATATCTCTTCTTTTTGTGATGTCTTTTCAGTAATCAATTTTTCAAGGTGTTCATGATAATCTCTAGCAACATCATCATAGAATATTTTCAAGGCATCTGAAACTGCGTCTATAATTTCTTCTGCTTTAGGAATAGTAATTTGACTAGCTTTATCACGCCACTTACTAATCGGATAAGTAATTTCAGGCACTAACGGTCTTGGTTCCACTTGTTTATCAAAGAATTTCTTTGCCTTACCAAATAAATCTTCTGGTTGTTCTACCATTCGTTGTTCCCTAAAAGATAAGAATTCATTTGTTAAATCATTAATATAATAGCTAGAGAAATCAAAAACATTTTTTACCGATGATTTATAACCATCGTATGCATCTGCAAAATAATATAACGCAGAAAACGATCTGAAAATTTCATCCTTTTCAACTTTGAATATAGCATTCACTTCAGTGATAAAGGTTTGAAAATAGATAGATAAATCCGCTGAGTATTCTCTTGCTGCATTTGTAGCTTCTACGTCATTATTATATTTATTTTTCTTTTTTCGCCAGTTTTGAATCTTATCGTAAAGTGTAATTTTTGCTGCAGTTAACGTTGATGGAATTTCCAAATTATCTCTTTGAATGAATCTTTCATTTACATCCTTTAATTTTTGAATAGATTCTTCCAATGAATCAATTTGTTTGTGAACATCGGCGTTTTGAATTCTTGACTCTTCATTTTCCAATTCAAGAATTTTTGAAAGTGAATCAAACTCTTTCCTAAAGACCTTTATTGAATTCATTACATAGTCTGCAATTGGATAAATACCTAAGAAATCGCTTACCATTTTATCATTTACAGCAGAAACAATTTGAGGGCGCGCTATTCCTTTATCTTGAATTATTCTTTCGATATGCGGCCTATTCAAATCGGGATGGATAAAGAAAAATATTTGTTTTTCATTAACGTCGTGTCTTGAATGAACAATCTCAAAGAAATTTAGAAATTCTGCTCTGGTGTTTTCATCAATATTAAAAAGAATCGGTGTGTTGGTTAAATCCTTAGGTAACTCATTAACAGTATTTGCATTTTCTAAAGTAAGATCTAAGCCATCAAATACAGAAGTATTTATATTTGACGCTTGAATTAACAAATATGAAAATGGTTCGTCGAATAATTCAGAATTCTCAAATCTAAAACCAGCATTATCAAATTTTCGATTTGGTGTTGTGTTCAGCCATGTTAATATATCATCAATCTCTTTGCTTTTTGTACGTGAATCTTCTAATTCATTCTTAAAGAAAATTCTCACATTAGCAGGGGCTGTTTTGCCGCTACCTTTTGTTTCGGGCTTGGTGCTAACCCCTGAATCTACAAATGCTTGTTCCAATTCCTCAAAATCTGCTTTTGTCCCAGAAAAATCTAGATCAAAATCGTAGCCATTCATCTCATTATAAAAAACAGAAGGAATTTCTGTAATCCAAGCATGCAATTTTCCTTCTTGGTATTTCTCAACAAGACTATTTATTTTAGGTTCTTGCCCATTAAATTTAACTTTAGTTTCAAGCAAATATGGGTTATAGCTCAATTCTGCTTTGACCATTACTTTCTCTCCTGACAAAGTTTATTCACGTAATAACGTATTATCTTAATCATAACACTTGAACTTTACATTTTTTAGCCCAAAAATGAGCATTTCAAGCCTCCAAACCCAGAAACTCAAAACGCTAAAAATCCTTTAACACAAAAACTTCACATTTTATTTCTTCCTATTGTCAGGTGCTACATCCACAGTGATATACTCCTCTAAATTGGGCGTTTTAAATACTAAGAATAACTGGTTTTAAAGCATGATCCTTCTACATTAAGTTGAATTATTCTAATATACCTCTCCCGAATATCCCTTCCAAGCATTAAACATCAGTACATTAATATTTTGTTGATAAAAGAGTAGATTGCTGTTGTTTTTCCTTTAATTGATCAAATAACTTCTGAACAGTCCCGATTCCTACATTTGCATACTTGGCCAAAATGACAAGCTCCTTTGGCAGCTGTCCGACTGTTTCAATTTGATCCTCATTTAGCTGCTTCAAAAGGCTCGGTATACCTGTGAACTCATTCGCGGTAAGTGGTATTTGTGATAATTCTTCCGTGACGACAATGTAATCAGCTTTATAGAAGTAGAATAGTTCCCCCGGCCGTTCAAGGGAAAGTTGTCTCCGTATTTTCTCTTCCTCAATAAATAATGTGAGTTCTTGAAAGAAGCTTTCATCATTTTTTTCATTATATCGTTTAACATGGTTATGTAATCCCTCAAGATTGTTTGGCAATTCACTCATAATTCGGGCTTGCTGCTCAGCCCCAAGTCTGATAAGAAAGGTCTCAGAAACGGCAAATCGTTGAGGCAATAGAAATGCATCACGCAAGAAGTGTGGAACTTCAAGTTCTTGTCCTTTATATTTCAGTGTCCGAATAGGTGTAAAACCCGGCTGTTCTGGCTTTGATGAAATACCTTCAGTAGTCTTTTCTGCATCCCCTTCACCTTGCTTACCTTTTTGTTTTCCCGTTGATTCAATAAGTAGTTTTTCTAACGATTTGAGCCGCTCTTGTATTTCTACTATGTCAAATGTTTGTTTCACCTGTGGTGAGGGGTCTTGATAACTCGGAACCGTAAAATCAAAGGGCCCGTATACCTCTACATACCATTTAACAATTTTATAAATAGCTTCCCAAGATAATAACGCTTCTGAAAAACGAAATGTCCGAGTATCGTGTGCAGCTTGGTTACCGATTTGTCGAACATGATGAAGTGCATCTCGAATTTCAGGTTTAATATAACCGTTTACATTTAATAAATCGATCCGATCTTTTATATTTGACCATTGCTCATCAGGCAACCTTTCTGCTTGAATAACCTGTTTTAAAATATTTTCTACAAATATCCTTGCATGTGTAAGCATGGTCCGTGGGCTAGTGAAAATACTATTTTCAAGTTCACGTGCAACTAAAGCTAGCTCTATTGACATTGGTTCAAGAAATTGATAAAAATAGGATGGTTTCTTCATTTGGTAGTTCCCCTTGTAATATATTTATCTAAGAATAGTATTATTTTACCATACTGGTCCTTGATACAAATTATATTTAACAAAAAAAGCCCAAGAATAACCATATTTAATAAGTTAATCTTGGGCATTCTTCAGCTTATTCAATTTTTAATGTTTAGGATATAATTATTTCATTAATATTAGCGTTTTTTAGAGAATACCTTTATCGTATAACTATTTACACCCAAGAAATTACATTAGTTCTTTTCGACAAATTTTGACATTTATTAGGCGGTGACAGGCACAAAATTTACTGCTTTAAGATCTACATTACTACGTTTCATTGCAACCAATTCCGATATTCGGACTAAGGTATCTAACAGCACAAATACAATTACCTTGTCACGAAATCCCGTATATAAATCTTCTTCTATAACAGACAATAAACTTTTTATCTCGTCGGGATTGAATGATTCTAATGTATCTTCCGGTGTTTTTATTGTCTTGAAATCTTCATGTATTGGTTCAGTTATGAACCCTTTTTTATGAAAGTACCGGATAAATGCCCTTATAGTCCGTACTCTAATATCAACGGTCATTGGTGACAATTCTTTTTCATGAAGCATGTATCCGACATACTCCTGAAAATCTTCAACCGTGATATTTTTATTTGTCTTATTGTCCCCGAAAAATTCCTTTATGTATTCAAAATGAATAATATATTCCTCTTAGGTTCTAGGTGCAAGCCCTTCTGTTTTCTTAAACGTCATGAATTTACTAAACATTTCATCCAAAGTTAAATCGTCTAATACATCCGTGCCACTCTTGCCATTACCTTCTCCACGTCTATATTTCCGAACGGTTTTCTTTTGCATAAAAATAGCCTCCTATGAATTTTTATAGGCGACTAAGAGTAAATGCCCTCCACAGTTTCACTAAACAGTCTGTAACAGTCTAGTCAAAAAACACGAAAAAGACTGTGGAGGGAATATTTTATTAAAAACGTAGAAAAGTCAGTATTGGCGGGACTGCGTGGGAATCGAACCCACCAGACCTGGCACGCAGGTCACAAGCAGTTTTGAAGAAGCCACTCCCTAACTGCAAAATAATTGCTGTCTGAAGAATCAGGAGAATTCCCGCCAAATCAACTTCAAATGAATTTTTATCAAGGAGTATCACTAGTATTCTTCTAAAGAAATCACTTGTACTTTTGTCAAATCCACTAGTTTTAGTATATCTCAGATTTTATTAGATTTCCTCCAATTTGCAATCAAATTCTGATAATTTTCATTTATTTCTAGTTGTCATAGACTCATTAGATAGAGAAGAATACGGGATCTGGACAAAGTTACGATAATCTATCCCACACAAGCAATTTTGGTAGCTGCATTCAAGGTTCTAACATGATACCCATATAAATTGCATTTCGAACCATATCTTCGTAATAATGCCCAGTGGTTTCAATGCCCACCACTACCTCTTTATAGTTGTATTTTGTCTTTTCCATATGAATAATCTTTTTTGGGAATGCCTAACCAGGTCATCAACGCATCAAACTCAAAGGGTTTTACTAAATATCCCCATAAAACGTTCCAATTAGTGATTTTTGTGTGTTTTTTGCTTCATCAATCGCCACCATCAAAATATTTCCAGTCCCTGTCTCTCTTACAAACTCTGTCCATTAACTTCCATTTTTACCTTTGAATATGGTTAAATAATGAATATGCCATCGTTTTCAACTCCTTGGTGGGGGTAGTAAATTAGAAGTTCTGTGATAGGTACTTCCATTTTTACAATAAAAACGGTGGCCTTTTTCATATTTATTTGACCTTATTACTATACTAGTCCCCTACTAATTAATGCGTTGATTAGCCGGGGACTCACCCCGTGGCACCACCTTTTTAATATATCGGGGCTCTAACCCCAATTTACCCCAAATGATGTAGTTCCATTTTTCTTAAGGAAACTATCACCCTTGTCTAACAAAGAAGATACTATCTAATACCGCAACCGATGGGTCTTTGTGCTTTTCTTCCGTGCTTAAATGCAGACGCCCTCGTTGTTCCACGTATTGATTGCTGATGACAGTCTCGAATTCCCGTTGAATGCTCTTCTCCTTTATTCCGGTAAAACAGAATAATTGGGTGTTGGTCTTTTGTGCCAGTGAAACCATTGGTTTCACAACAAAATCGGAACTAGCTTTCCCAAAAGGGTTATCCAGGATAATAAATTTCCAGGCATTTTCCTTGGCATATCTTTTCTTGCGCAAATGGTTAATCAAGGTGATAAATAAAGAAATCTGAGTTGCGTGTTTTTCTCCTCCGCTCCACTTGGCTACCTGATCCCACGGATAAAAGTCATTTTTATTTAGTAATTCATTACGATGCTTCAAGGTCTTAATATTACAGCGCGAGGTCTCCGCATAACAATTTAAGATATCAATCATATTGACCCTTTTTTCAAAGATCGTGTCCATTTCTTCCACCTTGGCATTTCGGTTATTCATCTCTACGAGTTCTTCTAATACCCGTTGGATAAACCGGTCCAGCTCTTGTTTGCCTTCTTCAATGGATTTCTTTGGCCAATAAATTTTAAATAAGGAAGTGATTTCTCCCTTTTCCTCAATTTGGGAACTATTGGCGATTTCCATAATGTTTTTATAGACGGTTTCGGCTCGGTCATACATTTGCTCGACTAATTCTCCGCTCCGCTTGTCCAATTCCTTTTTCCTCAGCTGAATGCTCTCTTCCAACTTATGGACATACTCCAATAAATTCACAAAGGTGCGAATGATTTCGTCATAATCTTCAATCGAACTGTCCAGGATTTTGGATAAATCGAACGTCATTTGCATTAACTGGGTATTACCGGTTTTCCGTACTTCCTCATTCAGATGATCAATTTGCTTGAGTAATTCGGTTCTGGAGCTCTCCATCTCATTTCGCTGAGTACCGATGCTGTTCCGTATCTCCCTCACATTGTGGATTGGCTTCTTCCGGTTCCATTTCTCTTCTACTAAAACCTCAAGAGAATGGGAACCAATTAACATCTCTTTTGTCGTTTCCAAATCATCGATAGCGGTCTGATTATTCGATTGTTGTTTTTGCAGAATCTCGTTTCTTTCTTTCCAACGTCTTTCATTCGACTCCGCCAACGCTAACTGGCTTTGGAAGAGTTCCATCTCCGTCTTGGGATTGGCTCCATATGGATACATCCCTTCTTCTCCTAATCTTTCCAATTCTGTTTCATAATGCGTTTGCGCTTGAATATAAGCAGTATTAGACTTTTCTTTCCTTACCTGTTCCCCTATAATTCTATCTTCTAGTAAGGATAATTCTACTTTTATTTGGTCCCATAGACGTGGTTCGAAGTCCAGCCTCAGCTTTTCCATTGAGTAAACGGTAAATCCATTTAGGCCAATATCCTCTTCTGCCCGGTTGATCAATTCCTCGTAAAACGTCAACGTGGATTCAATCTCCTCAATGGTCTTCGTATCACCGGAAAGGGTAGCTCGAAACGCTTTATACTTTTCAAGCATTGTCTTGTATTCCACTTCCGTACAAGCGGTTGTTTCCTGTAAATCCCGGATTTGATACTCTACCTCATCCTTTTTCAACAACTTCAGATGCGTCTCTACTTGATTGGATTGTTTTTTGATTTCATCTGCTTTTAATCGCCACGTTTCCATCAGACCATCGTAGTGACTCTTTTGTTGAAGAAGGAGAGTCAATTGAGTGTTGAGTACTTCCAGCTCTTTTTTCTCTTCTTCAATAGATTGATAACGACCGATAAAGTCTGCTACTTTTCTCGTTTTCTCCGAAAATTCGATTCTTTCTTTCTCACTCTCTTCCCAATTTGCCTTGGAGGTACGATAGGAGGCTTCCTTTTCCTTTTTTTGCAGGAGTAGCTCTGCTCTTTCTTCCTTCAAACGTTGAATCGCCAGTTCTTTTTCTTTGACCTGACCGGATAACTCATTACGAGAAAAAGGCATGTACTGTTTCCAAAAGTCCAAGAGGGTATATTCGAATGACTGTACTTCCTGCAATTTTTGCTTCCATTCTTCCCGCTTTTCGTCCCATTGTCCCCATTTACTTTCGAGTTCTCCTACATACATTTCCCAATCTTCCATTTTCAAACGGACTCTAAAATGGTGGAAAAGATGCGAGGTAGTTCCTACTTCAAACGTGGATTCCTTCACCGGTTCTTCTTCTATACGGGACTTGTTGACCAAAAAGATAGGAATCGACAATTCATCCTTGTATTGGTCCAACGTGCGTCTGACTTTCGTCAATTGGGCGTCCTCTACAATGATTGAAAATGGGATTAATGGATTCCTTTGTAGCAGCTCATTCTTTGAAACATCATCCATTATCACCTTGGTAATCCATTCCACTCCTAATACGACATCAATGTCTTTTTGAACCAAATACTCTTTCACTCTTTCCAAATCGTGATGGATATGATACCCTTTTGCCTCAATTACTTTTCGGATTTGGTCAATCGAATCCATCTCAATCGACAACCGAATGATTTCATCCTCATATTGATGTTTCACTCGATTAATCTTCCACACTATCGCGTCTTGGTCTTCAAAAAGATGATCGTTTACCCGAATGGTCAGATACTTATAGGTGTTTTCCCTCAAGGCAATCTCGCTGTCCGCAAACTTTTCAAACGTTTTTTCTGCCTCCGTCAGCTCCTTCTTGGTGGTTTCCTTATTCATCTCATTCCGTTCCAACAACTTTTCTAACTCCTTGATCGATGTTTGGTTCTGTTCGGTCTCCTGTTTATACCGATTTTCTTGCTCCAATGCACGTTCGGTTCTTTGGGTTAAGTGTTGATGTGTGATGATTTCGTTTTCCTTCCAGTCCACCAGCAACTCTTTCTTTAAACCGAGCAATTCCGTTTCGTACGTCTTAACGCGATGATCAAGAACTGCCTGTCGTTTCCCCTTTTTTTCTATTTCCTTACCTATCACGGATAAGGCTTTGCGGTCCTCATCCCACTTTATTTTTACTTCTTTTCCTTCTTGCTCCAAGGTCGTTAGGGCCTGTTTATCTTGGTCTATTAAATAATAATATCGGCGGGAGAGATTATTTTTGATGAGTTGAAGTTCTTCCTGTCTTTCTCCCTCTTTCAATTGAGCGGCTTCTAATTCGGCGGATTTTAGATCCCATTTTCCTTTATTCGTTTTATAGTCCCCATAAGCTCTTGCTGCCAGCTGTTCCTTTTCTTTTCTCTTGTACTGGACGATCTCTTTTTGTGTTTCTTCTACCTGTTCTTTGTCACCTTCTGCTTTCGCTTTTGCCGTTTTGTATTTCGTTTTTAGCAAAAAAACCTGATAGGACTGAATTTTCCAGTTTAACTCTTCTTTGGTTTCATCCACTTGTTTTAATAGGGTTGCCAGTTCTCCCAATTCTTTTGTGTTAGCTTCCGAGTCCTTCAATAAGGTCACGTATAGACGGGATAATAGGACTTGCGACTCTACCAGTTTTTCTTTATACGTGTTATATTCCTTACACACATTGATGATTTGGTCGGCATTCTCATTGATCACATTGTAATCCCGTAGATTTTTTCTCATTTGCGGTAATTCCATTAAGCTGTCTTTATATTCCTTGAACGACTCTTTAAAAGAATATCGCTCTTTCTCTTCCGGATATAGACTCTCCATTACGGACGGGATCAACAGTTTTTCCAACAGCCGCTGTGTTGTGTCCGCTTTTTCAAAAAAGTCGGTGACTCCACCCTCTGAACTATTGACTAGGGAGATGTTTTTCCATTCACTTGTAAGAATTTTATGCGTTTCTAACCCGTCTTGGTATCGGTTGTTTGTCGGAGGGAGATGGACCCCTTTCGACCTTTTAAGCTTATCTTTTAATTGATGAAGGTTGCTGACCTTTCCATTCACGACAAAGGGCAAGTCTTCGATTCGATACGAACCATCGTAATCGTATTCGATGATATAATTGAAGTATTGGTACGATTCGTCCGAGTCCTTGGATTTTTTCCCTGTGTTTTCAAAACAAAACCCGGTAACGAAAGAAGAACGATACTCCTCATCTGGAATCCACTCTGCTGCCACATGAATAGTACTGTTTACCGGAACCATTTCTATCATTTTCCGGTTACCCATTTCGTGATTGGGTAAAATCAATTGATGAATATATTGAATGATACTGGATTTCCCTCCGCCGTTTTCTAATAAAAACAAGCTGTTTTCCCCGTATAGATGAAAGGTCTTGTCCCCGATGATTTTGTTTTTATCATCGAGTCGGATATTGGATAAACGCACTTTATTAATTCTAGGCATAAATTTCCCTCCTTTCCCTTTCACCGATATCGTTTAATAACTTTTTAATCTCATTGATTCGGGTTTCTTGATGATAATATTGACCGACAATGCTTTTCATTTTTTCCGTCATTACAATTTCCTCTTGTTCCTTCACCACAATTAAGTTCTCATTTTCTAAAAAGCGGAGTCCCTTTAAAATAAAACCATAATCTTTTTTATCCGACTTGGACAGGTCTTTTACCTTATCGGTTACTTCGTGCAGGTTATCCCATACGTCGAGCATTCCAGGAATGTCGAGTTCATATTGAACCGCCAAGTCCATCCGGTCCTCTTCCGGCAGTTTTTTGAATTTCCCCATCAGATCTTTCACTTTGTTTAAGATTTCATCGACTTTGATAAACGAACGTGTTTCTCCTGTCAGTAAGAATTGCTCCCCGTAAAATTCACTGATGACGTTCATCCATATAAATTGTGTGAGGTATACCTCCTTATTGGTAGCTAGTTTCACTTCTTTCCTCAACTCTTCATTGGTAAAACTATAGGCATCGTTGTGAACTTCCGGGACAAAATATAACTTTTCTTCTACTTTCACAATGATGGCTTGGTCTACTGGCAAAAAGACGCGATGAAGCACCTCACGAATCTCCGGGTCGGAATACAAGCGGTATAACTCAGGATCTTTTCTTTTATGCAGTTCCCCTTTGGTCATTAAGCTTTGGTGCAGCCGATACGCTGCAATCAGGATATCTTCCTCAAAGGTCATTTTCTTTATCCTTCCGTCTGATGATATAGTCCGTCAAAATCGTTCCATCCAAAAACTCATACGTTTTTTGGGTTTCTAACATTTCATACTCCTGTACTTCCACCAGTTGTTGATACTCCCTCGCTATTTCACATTGCAGCTTCGTTTCTCTCGTATCCCAGATTAATTCCTCTTCACTAATGAGTTCGAACTTTTTATAGACACTTTGATGCATTGCTACGCTGATTTCCAGAAACCGTTCGAGATGCTGTTCTTCAAAATCCGTATAGGCTTTGAAATTGGACTTTCGCAATCCCTTCAACACATCAGAAATTAAATAATATTCCTTTTCCACCAAAGGGAGGAGAATCATTTTGACAATTTCTTTGTCCCGCAGAAATTCCCGTTTTTCTTCTTGTTCTGCTAACACGATCTGTCGGTGGAGTGCCTCTTCATCTACCTCGATAATCTCTTCTACCACATCATTATTTTTCTTTCGAATCACTTGGGGTTGAAACGCACGAAGCGGATTAAATGCCCGTGGCCGTTTATAGGGCATCACAGGGATGAGAATTCTTCTGATTTTTTCTTCCGTCACTTTTTTCTCTATCCAATTTTGAATAATTTCCTGTTCAAAATGAAAATGCTTGGAAAAGGCATTTTCAATCAACATCTGAATCGAGTTGGTCAAGGATGAAAGTAACGCAAATTTACGGGAAAACAGCCTTTCGTGTTTCGGAGTGGCCCTCCTTAATAATCTGTCGATTTCTAAGACCGTTTCATAGTTTTTCTTTTCCTTATTGGTTAACACTCCGTTGACATAATTCAGCTTCACCCGGTCGACATTGTTCTGTAAATCGATGATTTGCTTTCTTTCACTTTTCGTTTGGTCATACGAACGCTGCAAACGGGTTTCCAATTCCTTTTGATTAAAAGCAGACAACACATTTCTCTTGATTTGTTCTTCGTAGTCATCCATCGCTCGAATTTGGGAATCAATTTGGAACAACAATTCTTTGGCAATGTTTAAAACTTGAGAATACGCCCCTTTTTCCAGCTGTTGCTTAAAATAAAGCATTGTAATGGAAATCTGCATCTCAGAAAAGTATTCCTTTGTCTTAAATAGCAGCTCGATTCCTTTCTCCGTCAGCCTGAGCTTGACTTCCTTGTTTTGATGATCCTGATAAGTCCAGTGATCATATTCGATTAGTTTAAACCGGACATATTGCGTTTCTTTCCTTTGGTAATCCATATATTCGTAGATAAAATCTTGACCACTTTTTCGTAATTTTTCATCGACGATGTATTCACGCAACTCATTGATTTCCTCATAGGAATACGATTCTCCATACACATCTTTCATCAATTGACTTAAAAACTGGTTGAGTTGTTCGTTCGTCACATTTCCGCGATCGGTCAGCATTTTCTCAAGAATAAACAATAAAATACTAAAGCCGATTTCCATTAGATCCAACTCTTTGAATTTCGGTTTTTTCGCTTGATTCAACTCATAAACGGGCAAAAACAAAAAGAGGTTTTGGTACCGCTCACTCATTCCTTCAAACAGCTTGGTTAGTTCCATCCGACAACCCCCTCAACAATTCGATGTGTAATGCCTCCTGAGGAATGTATTTATTTTCTTTGAGATACTGAATATACAACTCACTTTCTTCGGGATCAAAATACGAAGAAAAGCATTCGATGGCACGCTCATTCCATTCCTGGTCGTTTTTTACTTCACTATATTTTCGATGATTCCACATTTCTCTATAAAAAGGCACCATCAGGTGAATTTCCCTTTGGCTTGAAGCCTTCAGGCGGTAGAAGATGGTAAGTCCCATCGGATCCAAATCACCAAAATAGTACACCTTTATGTCTTGTGGGACATTTAATTCTTCTAGATAGTCAATCGACCTCGTGATTTTATTACCCTCGCCGTAAATCAGCATTGAGAACGAAATCCCATTCCATGAACAGATATCTTCCATAAACAGTTTTTTGAGACTGAAGAAGGTATCTTTGTTTTCCACGATTAAGATTGCATCGTCTTTTTCTTTACCTATTTGGTAATAAAAAAAGGCTCGTAGGTCTGATAGCAACACAAGTCCTCATAGGTGACCCCGATGTTTTTGAGTATTTTACTCCCTTTTTCACTGAATAATAGTTTTTCATTTCCAATCAATTGATAAGAACGTTCATTCACCGAAACAAACGGTTCATCCTGCATTTGATTCTGTAGAAAATCGCTGATGGCCAATAATATCTCCTTATCTTTTAGGTATTGCTGGACCTTTTTTAAATATATAACCATCGACATTCTTCGGTTAAAAGCGGTTAACATTTCATTTTTAAGCAGATCCTCATCGTCTTCTAGTTTTCTCACTTTTTTGTACCGATTAAAGATCCGTTCGTCCATTGCATATGGTTTGGATGAACGGACCGGTATGATGATACCTTCTTCGGATAACTCAAGGATAACATTGGCCAATTCTTTATAGTCCAACATGTCTCTTTGAAGTTGTTCCTGTTTTTTTAAAAATGTCTCAACCTCGAAAACGTCAACCGTCACCTTTTTCAAAGTCGATATGTATTGTTCTATTGTTTTTCTCATAATATCTCCTTTTATCAAGAATGTCGTCCTCCATCTTAAGGAAACCCTTTTCATTTAAAATGATATGATTGTAGCCATGATTTACGGGTAATACTGTGAATTAAGAGTCTTTTACTCTATCATGGCACGTATGACATTAGGGTAAGTCCCCACTAAATAATAGCGTTATTAGCCGGTGGACTGACTGACCCCAATGACAGGTATTAATCCACAACTCTTCTATATCATAAATGGTATTTGAACGCCATTAAGGTATTGATTTAAATTACCATCATAGATTTAGATTTTCACCATGTAGTCATTTAAAAAAGGGGGTAATAATTTAGGATTCCGAGAGGACGGTTCCGATGGTAAAAAAATCCTCTGAAACAGTCCCCGTCACCTACTTCTCGTTTTAGAACACATCAATCGTTATTTTTTGAAGTAAGAATATATTGTTCTACCTCTTTTTTTCATTAGTACTCATTCTTAAAAATGGACTTCTCCGCTATAACAGGTCATCATTGAATGCTCATGTACTTCAGAGATATATCTTATAAAAACATTATGAAGGGTTGACGATCAGTAATTATGGATATAACTCCTAGTGTTGATATCTTGCTTAATTTAGTAAATCTAAGATAATACGGAGCCATTCTTTCTTTAATTTGGTATCATGTGGATTTGGATGATAATAGAATGGGTTCTTGGCATGTTTCCAACCAATAAAGTTGTTTATAAGCTTGTGTTGAAGAACCTCATTTGCCATCTCCTTTAAATGGGATTCCGCACCCCATCCTAGAATAATCCTTCCCTCATTTGAATCTATTATTGTTTTTAGTTCATTTTTTCGTGTATCTGAGAATATTGAATGGTAGGAAAAGGAGTATTGTTTTGCCTTGTTATATTTACTTTTAAAATCTTGTAGATTTCCAGCACAGATATCTGATAGGTTAACGATATTAACTAGACTCCATTGTTTAAACTTCATCAATCGCATAATTTGTTCTTGAGTTTGGTCCGAGTTTGCTTTTATAAACGGAACAAAATCCTTTCGGGGATCTAATTCTGGAACTTTTTCACTAACATCAGGATCACATGAACCAGGATTACAAAGTATCAAAATGGCTTCCGCTTTATCAACTTGAACACCTTTTCTCTTAATTCTGGCTTGGTTCCTGCATTCAAAAGTTTCTCCTTCAATTCTCACATTATAAAAACTTGCTTCCACCTCAAATTCCTTAAGCAACTCTTTTTTGCTTACCAATTCCATTTCCTCACTCCTATTTCTCTCCCAATCTTTAATTCCATTTTAAACTGTTTTTTAATCTAACCATGCCTATTTTGGGGCAAGGTAAAAACACCTGCTAATTATTAGCAAGTGTTAATGATATTTTTGATATAATTTTTCTGATTCTTCTCTCATTCTCCCAACAAGAAAAGAGGGAGTTAACACCTTGGCATTACTTCCCCAGGTAAGTAGCCATCGAACTAATCCGTCACTAATGATGGCTTGTGTAGATATTCTAAATGCATTTTCCCCTATTGGACGAATCGTCAAATCACGTCCGAAACGATCAATCACCACATTAATCAATTGGGCATCAAATTCAATTTCGATAAGAGACTCTTCACCTGAATACATGTGAAACAGCTTTCCAATATATTTTGTTACATTAAATTCGGGATTACGGACAAAGACTTCTTGACAAGCTGTTACATCCCTCATACGATCCACCCGATAATGACGGATTTCCTCATTTGGCAAATATTCGCCAATCAAATAATAATAATCACTATTCCAAACAAGTGCATATGGCTTTACCTTGTAAAATTCACCATTTCGATTGAATTGAAACTTTTTATCTAAGTTGTATTTTCCATACTTACATGTTATTATTTGAGAATTTGAGATTGCAGTATGTAATTCATGAATAGTGTATTTTATTTTGTGATCTTCACTTTTTACACTTTCGGAGATGAGTATCCTATTTTCAAGTTTTTTCGCCTGGTTATAACTTGTTAAATTTTCAATTTTCCTTATTAAATTTTCCGTCTCGGTTTTGGAAATAAACTTTGCTGAAGAAACTGCATCTATTAGCATACGTAATTCGTATATTTCAAACAATCGATGCTGATGGCTGTAGTATTTTTCTAATCCATCTTTTTCTTGATTAACTGTTACATCAAAAAGTCTGGATTCTTCTAGCTCCCTCAAGTCATCACGAATAGCTTTTATTCCAACATCTACATTATATTCATCATAAAATTTATCAACAATTTGCTTAACAGTTAATCCATTATCCTCATCAGTAAATTTTTTAAGTAATTCTTGTAATCTAATGATACGATCCTTAACGGTTATTTTTTGTGTATTGGACCCATGTTTCATGTTAATCACTCCGTAAAATCCATTGAATTGTATAATTTTATAGTACTATTTAATAAAACCATTCTGTATAAAAATTCCACAAAGCTGAAGTATATTCCTCTGTTCATTTACTTAAATAATTTAAAACAAAATAAAAACGCACAATGAGCATTATTCATTGTACGTTATCATTATGTATGTTTTTTGGCGGGACTGCCTAGGAATCGAACCTAGCAGCGACTACACGAGCCGCTCAAGCGGTTTTGAAGAAGCCACTCCCTGGTTGCAAAATAATTGATGTTGGCAAAATCAGGGAAATGCTCACCAAATCAACCTTTAATGAGTTTTTATTTAGAAGAAACACTAGTATTTTTTCCAAAGGAATCACTTGTACCTTTGCCAGATCCACTAGTTTTAGTATAACTCAAATTTTATTAAATTTCCTCCTACTTCCAATCAAATCTGATAATTTTCTTTTATTCTATTTGTCAATGACTCAGTCCCTTTGTCAAAATAGCTACATCATAAAATTCTTCACAACTTTCGCTCCTGAAATAAGCTGATTGATTAGAGTGGGCGTTAATTTCCTTAATCATTTCCATTGCAATAAATTTGCCTTATATATATACTCTACTTTTTTGCTGCACTTAAATTAAATTAAATTAAATTAATTTGTTGCTTTAATACTATAAATTTACAATGGTAAAGCCTGACAAAATTAACTACAACTTACGTAAGAATTCCATTCTCCTTACAAAATTGTTCAATTTCATTCTGAAGATGGTTAATTTCCCTATAGAGGGCATTCAAATTTTCCAACTGACTATCAAACTCAATAATTTTGTTTTCCTTTTCATGGAGTTTTAGGGAAAAGAGTTCTTTTTGTACATAAATATTTGAAATCGCCTCAGTACAATGTCTCTCCATTTTTAAATTTCTTTCATCTGCTTTTTTCTTGATAATATCTAAAGTAGAAAATGCCTGTCTTTGAAAAATATCTCTTGCAAATTCTCGATTCGATGCCGTCATTTCATAAATACCACTTAAAAAAAAGTCCCAAATGGATTTCATTACATACCCAACACCAGAGACCTGGTCTTTTACTTCTCTTCTGGCATTTTCCTCAAGGCCTAATATCTTTTTATCAATTTGAAAAATAATATCATCTTTTATTAGTCTACTGCCGCTGCTATTATCGTTATTTTTAGGTAAATCTATTAAGTCAATTAATTCTTCTGTTTGCTGCTTAGTAATAGAAGTAAGAGAGTCAATAAATTTAGAAAAAAAGACTTGATAACCCTTGTCCGCATAATTGATGATGGCTGACTTTGAACTTAAAAGATTAATTTCGGATACGATTCCTTTTTTAGCAGAATCTACCATACCATCAATCTTGTTTATATTCCTATCTATACATGCTCTAACAATGCTTTCTATTTCATTCAATATTTTAATTTCATCCTCGATATTCGTTTTTTGCTGAAGAAAGCTTTTTTCATACTGGATAAATCCAATTCTATACTGGTGCTGTTCCCTAATGAAATCAATGATTTCAAAACCTGCTTTCCACCGCTTCTTCCACATTTCTTTTTTAATTTTCCCTTTTGATTCCTTTATTATATCCTCCAAAAAGGAACTTAAAGTTGTTTGTAATTCAATAGGTGCATTTTCATTTAAGGCTAATGGCCAAAACTTTATGTCAGCTTTTGGCGTAATCCCCAGTTCTTCTTGAATCAAACGGTTTAAGTTATCTTTCATATGGCCTAAGTATTCCTTTGCTGCCGTTGCACGTTCATTTTTACCTTGATAGGATAGTTCTGGTTCACGGTCATCTTCCATATATGTACGTAAGGCAATATCCCAATAGGTAAGTAAGAATGTTACTTTTTTCAATTCTTTGGAATCAGCAATGAATCGTCTCAGTGTGTGTAAAACAGATCGATTATTAGGATTAATCACTCTTCTTGCATCCAATAGGACAAGTATTTTATCTGGCACTCTTGTTAGTAATTCTTCTGTAATTTCTGTATGAAACTGTATAGGCGAGCTTAATCCTGCAGTATCCATTAAGCTAAAGTTTTTTAATACAAGATTAGGCAAATATAAAATTGCCTTTTTTATCCGAATTGCATGAGAATAATCAGATAAATAGTGCTGAAACTTGTAAATTTCCTCATTCTTCTCTACATTTAATTCCAATTCCTGTTGTTCGTGGAAAAAGACTTCAAATGTCCTTGCAAACAGTTCAATATTTATTTTTCTGCCTTTTAATCGCACCCCACTTTTAAGTTGATTATGTAACTGGTGATCAAACAAATGATCCCATAATTGATTTAATTCCTTCTTTAATTGATTGATATTTTTTGAAATCGACTTTTCATTTTGAACCTCTCTTACTTCTTTAATTCGGAACTTTTTCGGATTATCCAGCCATATTATTAGCGACTGTAATGCTTCCTTGTCTACCCCACTTTCAGTGGAACTAAGTCCTAACCGTACCTTATCCCGAAAATAAATGACTGCTTTCCCGGAACTACCATACTTAATTTGGGTTAAAACTGCTGTTGTGGGAGTTCGACCAGATACAAGAAATTTCCCACCAAGTAAATGATTAACCAGAGTTGACTTTCCGGATGAAAAGGCTCCAATAAGAGCTACTTGTGGAAGATCTTCTTTCCAATAATCAATAAGACCTTTTATCCGTCCCTGAAGGGTGGTATCAGTTGCATTTCCTTCTATTTTCTTGCTTAATACTAGAGCTTTATACAATAATTTAATGCTTTTTGACCCAATTTCTATTGGATGTGAAATTGTTCTGTTTATCATTATATACACCTGCTTGAGCTTTCAATAAAAGTTCTGAAAGGATTTTATTTATATCTTTTTTTGAATGATTGTCAGAATCTATCCAAACAAATTCTAATACGGTTTCAAAACTGGGTGGGATATGATAGATTACTGAATTTATGATAGAATCTTTTGAATCATTGGCTTCCCTTTCGGTTTGGTCCGACGGAAGACAAACAATGATTTTTAATGGAACATTCTTAGGTAGAAAAAGCAGGTTCAATACTCTTCTCAAAAGAGAGATGTCATGTAAACCTGGACCTCTTTCAGGCAGAAGCCAAAACAATTCACCTCCCTGCCAATGCCAGGTATTTGGTATTTGTTCAGGTAAAAAACAAAGCTGAGCATTCGGAGAAATGGGCACATTTAACACATTTGCTTTTTCACTGTTCTACGCTTTAAACTTTTTATCTTTAGAGCATCTGCGAATGAAATACTTCATGCAGGTTTCATCACCAAAGAAAACTGCCAAAGTTTTTAGGTCCTGTTTTACCATTAACTTAATTCTCCTTATATATTCTCAATCATGGTGTTTAAGTCTTCCAATGATTCCTGACATTTTTTGGACCGTTCATACCATTCTTCCCAATCGGAAATTCTTCCATTTAATGTTTGTTTGGCATTATCAATAATGTTTTGAATAACCGAATCAGCTTGAAACCAGATGTCATCATATATTCTTTGTTCATATAATGGTTGGTCCATTTTATATACAGACTCAATTGACTGTATAAGGCCATCTTTTCCCTTACTAAAATCGGATATTATTTTATTGATATCAAATGGAATTAAAATTAATGTGACCACTCCTGCAACTTTTCCTAACAAACTGGCGGTCCCTGCTTTTCCAGTTTCTTTAACAGCTTCACCAGCTGCTTTCTCGATAACTTTCTGGGTAATTTGTTTGCCGGTATCGCCTGCAACCTTTTCACTTGTTTCTTTGGTTATTTGCTGTAATATCGTAGAAACAATCCCCTTTATAATAGGAGCAAGCGTTTCGTTAAGGACACTATTATAATCTTGTTTAGGCGCTCCTGGCTTGAATTCTAATTCCGTATGCAATTCAGTAGACTTATTTATTTCCTTATAAAAGTCCTCCAAATCAATTTCCAGTTTTTTTAATTCATCTTTTAAAGTGCTTTCTGCATCTTTTAATAGCCTGCTGTAAAATCGACTATTCTCCAGTCTTTTCTCTATATTTGAGTTTATTCTCTTATTTAATGCCTCTGCTTGGGAATCACAAAGGGTTGTCCATGAAACCAATGCCCGGCCAAGTGTACTTAGTAAACCGAATTCATTCTGTAAAATTTCAGTCGTTGCATTACTCATGATCTGTATTAATTCCTGTGATCTTTTTTCTGACATTCCACGAATTTCTGTTTTCAAACGATCTTTAGCATGGCGAATAATTTTCCGTTCAACTTGATCCCATGCTTCAAAATTATCCTGTTCAATTTTCATTTTGTTTTTGAATATAGAATTGGCTTCCTGTGTAACCGATAGTAATCCCAAAAGATGAGATTGGCAGCGTTTCAATGCCATCAAATATTTAGTTTCTTCAAGTTTTTCTTTTTGGCTTCATAATTTTCGCTTGAAATAATCTTCTAAAGCTAAATAACCACACCGTTCCAATTGCTTTTGAAACGATGCATCATTCAGTAAAGCAGAGGTAGCATCTAACTTTTCTTTTAATTTTCTTGTTGTATGGGAATCGTAAAGGATAATTTCATCAAGATAATCTCCAAGCTTTGATTGGATTGAATTTTTAACGTTAATTAGTGCCATATCATCATAAGGAAAATAATCTTCATTATCCTCTTGCCCGCTTAAAGAATGTGTAACGACACCCAATACAGAATGTTTTCTTCTATGTAATACGTTTGAAAAAGCAGCCAGTTCATCAATATTAGCTGCATTATCCGGAAAAAACGTCCAGATAACTAAATCTGATTCTTCACTGTTCATATATTTCAGTGTTGCCTCTTCAAATTCTGATAAATCCCCCAAACCGGGAGTGTTAATAATTCGAAACTTTTTTAAAAGTGGATGGTTTATATAAAGCCTTAATTCTTTAACTTTTAATTGTATGTTGATAGAAGTTGATTGTTGTTGTAAAAAAAGCAACCCATCCTTTAGGGATAAAGATTCAATAGTACCATCTTTATTAATTTTTTCTGCTCGTTCTCCGTCACTTTTATTTGTGTACAAGAGAACAGAAACTACCCCATCGGTTGGGACATCAGCATGTTTTAATAATTTCCTGCCCAAAAGAGAGTTAATAAATGAGGATTTGCCGGAAGATTGCTGGCCAATAATCATAATGCTAAAGTCCCGTGTAAGTCTATCAATTAGACCACTGATCCATTCTGGATTTTTTAAAACTGGTTGTTTCTCTGAGTCAATAACCGCATGATTAGAAATTTCTCGTATCTGAATATCAACTTTTTTTACACGTTCCACAATGGGTTTAATGGTTTGCAACGAAATTGGAGTTTTGACACTCATTATTTACCACCCTTTTATTTTTTAATTTGTTAATTAAATTGTAATATAATGTTAGGACATTTTCACCACATTATGGAAAAAAATGATAAATTAATAGGGTAAACAAAGAAAATTGATGCCTGACATCATGGAAATACAAATGAGAAAATGTTTTTTACATGTGTTGGCACTAGAATCACTATTCATTTCAAGGTTTCGTGCTTTCCTTTTCTTGTGATCATTTTTAAAATTTGGGCACCAAGCATGGTACCTATATATTAAAAGGGAGCAACCCCCATCTTAGATATTAAACCAACATTAATTTCTTTATGCTTGTATCATTCCTCGCTAAAAAGAAACCTAGATTTAAAACTTTTGTTTCAAACTACTCAGTTTTCAAATATGTTTATCAATAATTTTTCCGATTTGTTCAAATTCCCAGTATGGAATGATGATTAAATGAATGTGATTTTGCATGCAATAAATTCTCTTTTGTTGGTCATTTTTGATTTGTCTTCGGAATTTTTCACGACCACCATAAAAGGACACGGGATGATAATGTTGTTCCCCTTGAAATTCAATAACAGCAAGTAATTTACCATGATGTTTCGGATCGAATACAGCAACATCCAACCGTAGGTTACCAGGAATTCTATATTCCACTGTATATGGAAGGTTTCTTACCTTTATATGATCTACGATTTTTCTTTGCCCTTTATATTCTCTGCAATCGGGACATCTTGCGCCTGATAAAAATGAATTAGGAACAACATCGTATATATACTTACACGATGTATGCTGCATTTTGATATGAGTGTCAGCGTCAACATAATTCCCTAAAACAACGTATTCGTCTCCCACTAAATCGAAAACCTCCTCTCGAAACATCTCGGTTGTTTTGGGTGCCTTCCCTTGGCACAGTGAACAACGCCGTCCCCGCAAAAAATTGTTCGGTGTAACTGGATAGATGCTTCCACACGGCTGATGCTTCATTTCAATATGAGTGTCTGTATTCAGATATTCACCCAGAACCTCATATTCTTCCCCGACTAAATTATAGAGCTGGCTCTTAAAAATATCGGTTGTCTTTTTTTCACTACCAAAACATTCCGGACACCTAGTATTCGAACGAATAAAATTATTGGGCTCCACAGAATATTTGCGTCCACATGCAACATGCTCCATTTTGACTGGCTTATGCATACTTTGATAGTTCGAAAGTACAATGTACTCGTTTCCGACGAGTTCCTTGACTTTTTGCAAAAATCCTTCATGTGTTATACGGAAACTACCAAAACAGTGTCGACACCGATCACCGCTTAAAAATTTGGAAGGTAAAATCGGTGATGTTCTCCCACATGTCTTATGAAAAAAGTCAATATGGTTTTTAGAGTTGACATAGGGTGATTGAATCACATATTCATTCCCCACAAGCTCCTGTACCTTTTTTGTGAAACTATCGGTATTCCAACGCGTTCGCTTGGCATTTTTTTTAGAACATACTGGGCAGCGTTGGCCATTAATAAAATCTTTCCGCAGCACCGGAAATTTGGTTTCACAGATATTATGTTTAATAATCATAGGAATATGGGTATTCACATATTCACCAATCACCGTATATTCATTCCCAACCAGATTCTCAACTTCCCAAATAAACCTTGCCGTATCCTTTTTATCCTTTCCCGTACACCGCGGACATTTTGCACCCTTTAAAATTGATAACGGCAGAACAGGATAAGAATGCTTACAAGCAGTCCACTCTATCAAAAGCGGCTTACTCGATCCTTCGTACTCACCAATAACCCGGTACTTTTTTGGAAAAAGCCGATCCAGTTCTTCCTGAAATTCCTCTAATGTTTTTTTATGAAGGTTGGAACAGATTTTACATTTGCATCTTTTTCTAATTAAAGTATCATAACTGGTTTCATACTCATGATCATCTCGGTGGCGGACAATAAATCGGCTACCCGAATAAAAGACGATTAAGGTGTATTCATCCTGATATAAATTTACTAATGCTGTTTTGATGCTTTCCTCAGTATGCTTTAAGCGTTTCTTCTTCATCTTCTTTGTCATTATCTTCAAATTCTCCCCTTACAGCATCATTGGTACACCATTTTCCTTGATTAATATCCGTCGGTGTTGATCCAAATTGTGACCATAGCTACGCATCCATTTCAATTTGCTTCCTTATTCACATAAATCCTGGCCGGTAGGCTACATTCACTTGGCCATCACCCGATTTTCAAAAAAACCTCACATTCCTGGCTTTACCAGCTGAATGTAGGCTTGATTATTTTATCCAGAAAAATTCCTTTCCAATTAAACATGCCCAAACTCTCCAAGTTGCAGACAAATCTTTATACAGAACTAACCAGCCACATTAAACCAAAAAAATTTTTGACCAATAAAAGCTTGCATTCTAAAAACCTAAAGGGTTGTATTTGCTCCACGATCTATTTCGGAACAATTCATTAGTGAAGGAGAATGTAACAATATGAAAAAGAAAGGGCAAAAGGAATTTTTGTTTCCGTACACTAACAGGGGGGTTGGGCGTACATTAGAAAATGGCTTGAGAGCTTGCGTAGACTGGGTTGAAGCCACCTTCAAAAATGTAAGTCCGGCATTACTGATTGCGGACATTCTTCAATTGGATCCATCCAGTTTCTCGTCTTGCAACGGCCAGAATGGGTACCGTCGGTGTCTTCGTAATGGGAAAATCTCAGTCTACTATGATGGCACGGAAGATATGGGGGTTCACCTCGAGATGAAGGGCCGTGGTTGTAGAGAATATGAAGGATACGACCAGCTTTCTTGGAAAGACCTATTTGACAGAATGTTGACAACCGGCGCTTCCTTTTCCCGATTAGATGTTGCAGTTGATGACTTCATAGGGTATTTCACCATCAATGGCATTATAAGAAAGATCAAGAATCAAGAGCTTGTCTCAAAGTTCAAAAAGGCCGTACGTTTTGAGACACTTACCATTAATACGGGGAAGGCCACAGGTGCCACCGTCTACTTTGGGGCCGTTACTTCCGATATTCAAATCAGAATGTATGACAAACTCAGTGAACGGACAGACACCAATTACAAGGTACCTGATGGTATCACGTTTTGGAACCGGACCGAAATCCAATTAAGAAACAAGCATGCCCAAACTGTGGCTAAGGTTCTGGCAACCGAAGAAGACGGGGAAATAACGATTGGAAAAACGGTATGCAGCATTTTAAAAGAGTATCTGCGTTTCACCATAAAGGGTACCGATTCAAACAAAAGAAGATGGAAGACCGCTCCCTTTTGGATAAAGTTTCTCGGGGAGGTTGAAAAACTCCCATTATCCAAAAACGAGATAAAACAAGCGACTATTGAGGATAAAAAGAATTGGATCGATAAACAAGTGGCACGATCTTTAGCAATGATTTGTGAAGCCTATGATGGAGATTTAGGACAAATTGAATCAATCATAACAGAAGGTCGCCGCCGGTTGAATTCCAAGGATTATGCTTTAATCGATCAATATAAGCATTCAGCCCAGGAACACCTTCCCCCATCGGAAGATATGTTGGAAGTAGTAGATTAAGTGGCTAAGCCAGGTGGATGATAACAAGTCGAGTAACGGTTACCTTACATTCTGCAGATATCCAATCAATCCATATGCCTTCAGTCTTGTAAAAGATTTTTGGCACTCCCTCTAATAGGATGCATGGCCGAAGGCCGTAGCATCCTTTTCTATTTTTAATTGACCTGCCAGACTTGGCCATAGTAAAAGAGGATCATGTTGCCCTGACATGGGTTCAAAAAGCTTTCAATTTCCAGCCAGGATTAGAATTCTTCTCATTTGTCATTTTCAATCGCATCCTGCATTCAAGTATGCCTCAAACAATCAGAGCCATTTTATAGACTACTACTGCCTCAATCATCTCGGTAGTTTTGATGAAACCTTCATCTCATCTGTGGCTCTTTCAAGAGACGGAATCGGGTTTCTGAGTATACTGACCCTTGTAGATTTTGATATTATCGATATCTGCTAGTTTCGTGAGATCTATTCTGTTGGTTATCAGAATACAGGTGCTCGCCAGTTTGATGGTGCAGCCGATTTTTTCACGGTTTTTCCAACATGAAAACCTCACCAACCTGACCTATTCGGAAGAGCACGACTGTTGGATTGTGCTCGTCGTTTATGGTCTGACACGTCGTTCTTGTTTAACAGGTTCTACCTTCAATTCCACTTCAAGTTGAAACTCATGCGTGCTGTACTTCTCCATCCACTCCGACAGTTGGAGAAACAAGGTAAAAGGACTGGCAACGAAAGTCCAAAAAGAACATGAACAATTGACCAAAGCACTGAAGAAGTTGTGTGTGCCGTATTCCACTATGATGAAGAACTGGAGGCTATGAGAGCTTTCTACAAAAAACATACGATACTTGCGCCCAAGCAAAGGATTGATAGCGTTAACTTGCCGCATCTTTTTTGTCGGCCGCTTTCCCAACCTCCTGAGGGATGTAGTTTTCCCACGCCTTGTTTTTGATTTCACTCGAGTGAATGAAGGTATTCGGAGGTCGTGAAAAAAATCCAACAGGTGGATGCAAGTTCCTCTAGGCTTTCCCTTGTCACAGGGGGCAAATCCTTTGATAAAGACATTCTGCCAATCTTCATTCTTCAAGGACTCACTCAGCTTTTAAACGAATTCATATTCCATTTCATAGCGGTAGTGTTTCCGCTCTCCGTCCTTGTCAGGATTGGGATCCAATTCATGGTGAACTAAATCTGAATATGTTTTGCCTTGTAATGTTCCTTCATGGTGGTAATTCTGTATATTCAAACAGGAATGGAAAGAACTCTATATGGTGTCGATCCAGTAAAAAAGCTGTCCTTATTGCAGGAGTGAAAAAATTTTTCATTTGCAACCGAAAATAAAAGAAAACCACCATATTATATAGTAGGAGTCTGTTTTAATAAAACCAAGATTTCAATGTAATAATCTTGATAAAACCGCAAAAATGCTGCTATCCCCCCAAAGGAATGCAGCATTTTCTTCAATTCAAAAAAGCCTAATTTTTTCAATGTCTATTGGCGAAAATAGCCAGTATAAGCCATCCTCCCGTCTTCTCACCCCCATTGAGAGAAGGATTTCCCTCTGTATTTGAAACCCTCTTTTCAATGCAGAGGTGCACTGTGGATGTTGTCCGTCTTGGATGAATGCATGTAATGATGACCGATGGATTTGTCATCCGTCACCGATGCAAGGATTGATGTCATTCATTTCACCGCTGTATGTCATCGTTGCGATGGATGCATGCATTGATGTCGTTCATCATGCACGGATACATGCTTCGATGTCGTCCATTTCGGATGACTTCAATGAATGCATACTGTGGATGTCATTCATTACGGATGGATGCATGTAATAATATCTTCATTACATGTTACGATGTCATCTATGACATCGATGACAGCAGTGGATGCCGTCATCGATGTCTTTGAATGCAGGATTGCATGCTTTCATGCAGCGGTGGATGTCGTCCATCATGAATAATTGCATTCATTGGTTTCGTTCATGACATCGATGACTGCATTGGATTCATATTGCATGATGTCGTGCAACGGTGGATGTCGTTCATGGTCATGATGGCTCTGGTCGCGGTCCGCTTCCACCACCGTTACATCATCATGCCGACATGGAACATTGGTTGGATGGCTTGATTGCTGCCGCAGAAGATAGGACCAAGCACCATTTCACAGATCGGGAATGCAGGATATTTCTAATTTGGTAATGCCTTTATTATTGGTCTTTCCTATTCAAAATTTCTGAAATAGGACTAAGATGTCTGGATATCATGTTTCACTTTCTTTGATGGAGCAATGAGCTCATTCCCCCGTAATCCCCTGTACCACCTCGTTGTAATAGTTTTATAGGATATTCCATTAAGTTCAGCCCACTCGATAAGCGGCTTTTCTTCCCCGCCTATAACTGCGTGAATCGTAGAACGTTTATTCCGTCCTTGCTCTTTCATTGTTATCCACTTGCCATTGATGGTTCATAATTTCCATTAACATTGTCTCGTTCAATGGACAAATGGTCTTCATACCCTTTACCTATAGCCCATTCATAAAAGGTCATGAAATCTTGGTTCCATTCATCACAGACCATGATTCCCCGGCCGCCGTAGTTCATGTAATTTGAGGCCCTTGGGTTATTGCACCGATCCTTCATTTTTCTCCATATGCTGTGGAGCCTTGTATTTGATAATCCATGAATGGTTGCCATAAAAACATTCCTCCAATAATTTGTTGAAGGAAAGGTAACCATTTGTTTTTTTTATATCAAGGTAAAGGTATAACAAAATGATCGACTGTAATTAACCCCAGCCGAAGGCTAGATGCAATAAAACATTGGGCTACTCACGGCATTTATATATTGATGCAGTATCCCCTTCAATTCCCAATGCATCCCCTTAATCTCATCTCATTTTCTTATATTTTGGAGCCTGAAAAATCCCCTTCAGGTTAATGTTGCAATTTTAAAACTAAAGGGTTGTATTAAGAGCAAAGTCAGAGGGTCTACCTCTTTTAAATAGATGCAGTTTGATAGTTTTCCAAGAAGAAACTATCGAAAAGAATAACAGTCGAAACCCTACATCGACTCGAAATAAAAGGACAAGGTGAGCTGAGCCGACGTATGATGGCATGAAATCAGCGTACTCTTCATGAGGCAAGGATGGTCCGTTGTTCCATCTGGAAGAGGAGACTTAAAAAGGGGACGACGCCCTTTGCAAAACTGGTCGGGTGGAATCCTGGTCTGTAATGACGTAGCGTTTCCGCGATATCCTTCTGGGCAGGATGGGAGGATGCGGGAACGGAGGGTATCTTCGTGTTTAACAACGGTGACTCATAATCTCTCAGGACTTGAACAAAAGTATGGAGTCAATACACCTAACCTTCTGACGCTAGAAGTCTGTCCTTTTTTAGGACCTTCTAGTGATCAGGGTAGGTGTACTTTGATCTAACACAACTCGGAGCATACCAAAAGTAGGCAGCATGGCTTCCACTTAGTCATTGATGGTTGTGGGTCTTGGTTAAAAGCAGTCCATTTGAAGAACTTGGGTAACCGTATTTTAGAAGAGAAATGCATCAATCAATAATCTCGACTGACATAGCCCTCGTATTAAATCGTTGATGATGTCATGCTTCACAATCGATGTACTTGCCAAAGCCTTTGATCAATGCAATGCGGCGACGTTTCATTCTACCCTGATGGGTTGATGCAACTTAGACATTGTGTTTGCCGTCGAAGATGTCGTGCAAGACATCACCTAAATGGGTGCGGTGCGGTTTCCATGCATGACTTGAACTATGATTACGCAATCATGGATCCCACAAGCTATGTTCTTGGATTAGCGATTCCAAGTTGACATACATGCCATCATCTGTGATGAATGCAGTCAAGATTACTAGCATGCATTCGGAAGATACAGTCATGTGATCAAACTGGTAATGATTCCGGAAACGAAACCAAGCAAGACACACCGACCGTTTCCATCATCTTAGTTGAATTACTATTCATATATTATCTACAACTACTGGTAGGCTCGGAAAGATATTCCGTGCCTATAATATATTATTTATTTCGGCCTCAAAAAAAGGTTAATTTTTTATCCCTATTGGGCGTTGAGTCAGGAGATGTCCAATATAGAGTCCCTGTTGGGGCCATCAGCTACAAATACCATAGCTTTTCAAAAAAGAGATTTTTACCTCTGCCCCTTGGTACGCGGCTTATCCTTTCCTATTGCCAAGAACTAAGATTGGGTGTCATCATTACAATAAATATTTATTACAACCGCTATGGATAGCGTTGCAATCAAAAGAAGATGACCTCCGTTAAAAAACAGAGATCATCTTCTTGGTTTCCAAGCCGTTTTTAAAATGCCGTTTTAAAATAATACTGTTGGAACCCACCAAGCCTTAGCTTAATGATAAAACCCCTGAAGTTTTACTCAAATCATAGACATGCACCCTCCCAGATGCCTTCATCTTTTCTGTCATATTCACCACGGACTGATGATGGGTGAAGTACAGGATTTGAGTCTTTTCAGACAATTCGTGTAAAACTTCTAAAGCTGCTTTGGTCCGTTCATCATCAAAATTAACAAAAACATCATCAATAATCACAGGCAGCGGGTCAGAACTGTCGAGATGCTGTTGGACGAATGCTAGTCGAAGTGACAAGAACAACTGGTCCCGGGTACCATCGCTCATTTGGTGAACACGCCGCTTCGTGCCATCCGAATGAACGGCTTCTATAAATGGCGTGTTGTCATCATAGTCTACTCTCAACTCCATGTATTTACCCGAAGTGAAACGCCGGAAAATTTCACCTGCCATGTCAAGGATAGTAGACTGATTCTTTTCCCGAAACTCATCTATGGTTCGTTGGAGCAAGCGTCTGGCCAGCTCTACCTGCAGGTATTCATTCCAATAACGGTCGACTTCTTCTATGCTTTCTTCTACCAACTGGGCATTGAAGGCTGCAGCATCTTTGCTGCCATCAAGCTGATCAAAATCAAACTGCATTTTATTGAGACGTTCTTTTTCATCTTCCAAGTTGTTTTGCAAGCCAGTTATTTCCTCTTCCAACTGTGGAACTCGGATTGAAAGGTCATCGGGATTGTCCAGCTCTGAAAGTTCAGCCTCTAATTGGCCAATGGATAACCCATCCCCCGCCTGGATAATCGACCTTTCCTGCGCTTTGTAACTTTTGTCAAGTTCCTTAGAAGCTGCGGACCGCTTAATCAGAACTTCCAAATCAGCAATATCTTTACAGTCGTACTTCTCTTTTAACTGTTGGAGTTCAACTTCATACTCGTTCATAACACCAGTGGCTTTTTGTATATCCATCTCCAAATCGCTGATGGAAGATTGAATTTGTTCGAATCTATTATCTGCGTCTCTGGCCGACTGAAGACGTTCTCGTACCGAACGCACCCAAACATCAACAGAGCAGGTGAACGGATCCTTTAATTGTTCTGCAAGATCGGCTGCCTGTTTTTCAAATAACTGGCATGCTTGCTGGCATGATGTAATAGTGGACTGTAAGTCATTGACTTCTTTTACACAGTCGAACAAATTCTTAAGCTCTCGGACATATGCGGTTGCCGTATCTACTTTTTGCGGGAGCGAAGAATACTTTTGACGAAGTTCATCCCATTCTGCCTCAAAACCGTTCAATTGCTCCTTAATTCTAGAAAGCTTGTTATTGTTTTCTTCCAGATTCATTTGATTCTCTTTCATTTGATTATTGAACGACTTTTGATCACTTTCCCGTTCATTATTCACGGCTATAAGTGTGTCACAGTAATCCAATAATAACTTTAACTCAGAGTTCAATGGCGGCTGAATCTGAATTTCATGCAATTCTTTATTCAATGTCGCGATACAGGAAGAAACCTTTTCTTTAAGCTGTGCTAGCTGAAATTGCTTAGATTGAAGTTCGTTGTATCCATTAACCAAAGGTGAATAAAAAGTATTGGCCCAATCCTTCATTTCTGCAGGCGTTTTCGGTACTATTCCGCATGGCTCCCATTCTTGTTTCCACTTTGCCTCGATATCTTGGAATTTATTTTCTAGACGCTCTTTTTTTCCAAGCAACTCATCAATATCTCGTTCAGTCTGGGCTTTTTGCAGGAGGAGAAGTGCACGTTTGGCCGAACGTTCCGAATCCCTCCTCATCAGATCCGCCAAGTGATCCGCCTCATTCACCGATTTCTCATACTCGTCTGCCAGTATTCCATTACCCGCATATTCCTGAACTTTTTCAGATGTTTCAGGAAGGCCCTGCTGCCATGCCTGTTTAACCAATGACCAACCAGCGTTTCTGCGGTTCCTTGCAGCATCGAGATCCGTTTCTACCGGCACATAACCAGAGAGCTCCAACTGTTCCAATTGATTGTTAAATTCCGTTAATTGGTTCTTTTTAGTATTCAGGTCGCGGTCACATTCATTTTGGTTTTGCTTGGTTGTTTCCCAAAGTTGATGATATTGCTCCATAGTTTCACGGAGAGGGATCTTTAGCTCGTTAATTTTTTCCAATAATCCATTCCAAAGAGTTTGGCCCTGCAAGAGCTGATTCAATTCTTGCTTTTTCTTCTGAAATTCCATCTCGATCGTGGTGCAGCTTTCCTCGAGGTTCCCCTGCTCCCGGAATTCTTTCACCCGCTGCTGGAGATTTGCCATATCTTTGCTCGATCCAAGTTCTTGCAAGTCCTGTTTTACCTTTTCCTGCTTGAACACTAACTTATCGTAATTTTCTTGTTCCCTTTCAATGTCCAGCCGTAATCGTTTACATTGGTCTGCAAGTGATTCAATGTTTATTTCATCCGCATACGGTATTCTTAACTGCTCGACTTCATTCAAGGAGATATTAGGCGCAATCGATTTTAAAAGATTAATTGCATCACCACCACGGATTAGGATTTTTTCCTCTAAACCAGGAAGTTCCTCCGTTGTTCTGGTAACATATTGCTGTAGTCCTTCCGTAAGCTTTTCAATCTCCTCTGCATGGTCCAAGGCCGGTGCATCGAGTTGGATGCTCTGAAGAATTCCCGATTGCTTCTCCTGATCGCTTTTCAGTCGATTCAAATCTTTTAATGCATCCTGGTGATTCTTAATAAGCGTTGGAATCATTTGGTCCAGCTCATCCGTCAGGACAATTGCCCCAGTGTAATCCTGAAGGTTCCTGCGAATGGACTGAAGTTCCGTAATCATGGTCCTGACACGGTTTATCCTCTTGAGTTTCGCTTCTTCTCTCTGCTTGCCCTGCAATTCTTCCTTCATCCCTTCTACTTGCCTGCTTAGTACAAGGATTTCATTGCGATTGCGGAGCCACAAATCCCCGGATAAACTATCTTTATCCACAGATGATTTTGCATTATTGTATGCGGTCCAGGCTTTGTTTAATTTTTTAACGGAACTCTTGCGAAAACTGGGGTCTAACAATTCACTGGAGCGATTGCCAAGCTGTGCCATTAGATTCTGTAAAAACTGGATGCCACCGCCCGCCTCGAACAAAGAAACACCGGCGTTCCCTTCGGATTCAAGAAGTCTCTGCCCACCTTCCCTCAAGCGGTCATGATCAAATCCAAACAGCAACATAAAACGATCTCTGTCATATCCACTGATGAATGAAACTAAGTCTTCTTCAGAGAGACTTGAAGCAGATGAGAGCACCAGACGATTGCGGTTTTTCTTACGTTGTATGGTAACAGGAGAACTATTAAAATTTTCAAGAATACCATCAAGTTGAGATCTGGTATCGTAATAATCACGGGAATGCCCAATTAGCTGGCCTCCGAACAAAAGATCAAGCATCAAATTGAGAAGTGTACTTTTACCCGCCTCGTTATTTCCATATAGGACATGAAGGCCGTTACCCTCATTAAAATCAAGATTAAAAGAATTGTAGTGAAGTACAGAGTCTACACCAATGCGCCGGATTCTCATAATCCCGTACCACCTTTCACCATCATGGAATGTAGCATATCCTTCGTTTTCCCCAGTAATGCTTTAACATCATCCACCGATTCTAAACTGGTTGCTTCTTCGGTCCGAGTATAGGCACTTATTTTGGCCTGAATTGACTTCGCATGAGCAAGAAAATTCCCAAGAAAATCTTCATCTACGGATTGCAAAGTGTTCTCCAGTGCAGAAAGGGAATCAGTGTGGTTTGGCAGAGATAAGGGTACTGTCAAAGGGCTTGTTTCAAATTTGACTTTTTCAATCCAAATCCTGGCCGATGGAATCATGTTAATTGCATTTACAAGCTCTGCACGGTAATGGTCCGCGTTGGCCAGCAGACGTCCGTGCAATTCCGTTTGTCCGTGTAATACCACCCTTACAGCCATTAATGAATTCTTATTCTTCTCGATAGACGAATCCAGTGATGAGATAACTGCACTCACATATTCATCATCGGTTGCAGCACCAGTAAGGTCCACCGTACACAACTCCCAGCGCAGAACATCCAAATCCTTGTGTTCTACGGACGTAATCATTCCGTCGTTGACTGTAACAAGCGTACAGCCTTTGTTTCCTGTCTCTCGAATATGCCTCCCCTGAATATTTCCAGGGTATATGATGTACGGGCTTGTGTTTAACACCTGACGCTGGTGGATATGGCCCAGCGCCCAGTAATCGTACCCTTTATTTACTAAGTCATCAATCGTACAGGGAGCATACGGGTCATGCCCAGACTGACCTTGCACGGATGTATGTAAAACGCCAATGTTAAGGTAGTTTGGAACAGGATCCGGGTATGAGAGGGCCAGATTCTCATGCACTGCCTGGTGCTTAAACCCTTGACCATGGATTGCTACCTCCAAGTCATCCAATCTATTTGTCTCAGCTTTCTCCACCGAAAATTTCTTTACATTTGGCGGTGGTACTAGAGTATGAGAAATCTTGCTGGCAGCATCATGATTCCCACTGATTAAAAAGACTATAATCCCTGCATTGTTTAGTTTTGACATACAAGAATTGAAGAAAATCCCGGTGTTCTGGTCCTTCCAGTTCCCGTCATAGACATCACCCGCAATGATCACAAATTTGACTTCTTCCTGAATGCTCAGATTCACAAGATTCTCAAGAGCTCTCCGAGTGGCATTTCGAATCTCTTCCACAGGAGCATCCGGTCTTGATGATAACCCCCGCAGCGCGCTATCAAGATGTAAATCTGCACAGTGAATAAATTTAAACACCTTTCTCACCTCAATACTTTATTGTTGTTCCTACTTAGTAAGTTTACAATTCTCTAAGGCACCCACACGTTGTCTCAATTAATTCCACAATGTCCTTCATATTGTCCAAGATGCTGAACGAGAGATGAGTGAAACAAGAAAATTCATTCCAATCCCCTCAACTTTTCTTTTAACAAATTCTAGTAAAATGGTATTATTCCTGTTTGTTCACAAGAATTTCAATAAATAACTCGTTTCTGGTCATTAAAAACGGAGTCAGGTTACTTCATTTGTAAATGTTTTCATTATTAACTGTCAGAATAGCAAAAACCATAAACGGCAGGGTCCGTTTCTTTAACAATTTTTGAGGGTATCAGGAATAAACTAGGTATGCCGCCCGAGTGTAAATATCATCGGTTGGATGGCCTTCGTGACTTGCTAATTATATCTTGCCAAATGCAAAAAGGGAGGATTTCTTCCCTCCCATCATATTTTAGAATAGATCCGCAACCTGTTTTGCACTCATTAGCTTTTGAAAATTAGTGTATCGGAGGCGACGAACGTCTTGGATTGAAGCATTACCTAAAGGAAGTTTTCCCTGCGGCAAAGGCAGAGGGGTTCCGTTTAGCGACACCTCCCATCTTCCATCTGTCCACTTTTGAAAATCGTCAATTTTTGCATAATCAACAATCCCTGAGATGGGCGACCCGACATATAACGCTATGTATTTTAAATGGGGATGTCTCCATTTGGCGGTCCTTATTGAATACCAGTGATTACCAGATAAAAAGATGTTTTGGTAATTATGATACTGGGCCGAACAAACAATGGTATCCTGCTGGGCTTCCTGGGTCTGCAGTTGAAGCATGTTCTCTTCCTCCTTAATTTTGTTATCTTGTTCCCCTTCCAACCATTCCTCATCATTCACCCCAAAATCCTCAAGAAGGATTCGGGATGAGGCATTAAGGTATTGCTCCAAAGCCATTTCTATAAGTTGATTACGTGAGGTCGCGAAACTGCCATCGGTGAATTGTTTGTATAGTTTCAGGTGCGCATCCATACGACGGATTGTAGTCTCGTTCAGCAAAAGACTTACAGCGCGTTTGACTCCCTCCTCTTTGGCGGTGCTCAGATTTAAGCGAATTGTCTCTTCTAAAGAATACACTTTTTTCACCCCCTCCTTTTCCTTTCCCATTTATTATGTTCACTAATGAGATATTTTAAACGAAATCTAATGAGTTTTTTTCTCACGTAAGGAAATACTTGAAGAAGAACACCCCCTAATTAACTTTTCGGCGGTTACTAAGTTTTCTTGATGCACGCGCTTAACACTTAATACATTGGAGGTCTGCGTAAATTCATCTATTATTTCATGGTGATCTTGTTCACCGTTATCACTGCAAATTCAGGAATTCCTCGGTACCCAGATGCCCTTTCCCCAGAAAATGACACATATGCAGCTTCCCACCAGACGGTGTATTTTAAATCTTCACCCATGAATACATCAGCACTGCTTAAACTGGAAGTAGGAGATTTAGCAGTAAACGAATTGATACCAACTGATTTTAACACCTGAAATTCCGCTTATGTGATGATTTATCAAGGTTACTTGCTTCCTATTGCCTACTATTGGTTTTTAAACAAAAAATAACTGTCACCTAACATGGCCAACAAAACCAAAAAATAAAAAGCCTACAGTTTCCACTATACTGTAGGCCGGTAATTTTCTCCCTCCTGGGACTCAAAAAAACCAAAAAATATAAAGCTTAATCGTGCTAATTTCAGATATCACTGTTTTACTTTCAACAATTTTTAAATATCAATTCCCACCATTAAAAGCCTATGAATATTCTAGCTGGTAGCATTTCATCCAGTTACTATTATTTATATTGATTTAGTCCAAGAGAATTGCTTTTTGCATCAGCATATGATTGTTCTGGTAGAACGGCACATCCGTGCTGCCAAGGACTGTTGGCGGTACGTTTGAAAGCTCATTGAGGTTATCCATCGGAACGATTACACTCCTGGCACCATTCTCAGATAGCATGGTAACCTTGTCGGCAAAGTTAATAACCCGCTCAATGGCACCTCCCACAGAAATATTCCCGAGGACAGCAAGGCCTGCCTTCAGATTCTTTTTGTAAAGCGCCGATACAATAGCTATATAAACTGCAGATCCTATACCAGACGAGATTGCAGCACCCAAAAGATTAGTCACCTGAATGCTGATATCAAAATTATTTAGCGAATGCTTTTCGCTCAAGATCGCTTTCTCATTAGCCTTTATGTACTGATAGGTGTTTTTAATATTCTCCTTCACTGCCATGTTATTGACCCCAGTAACATTCAACTTTCCAGAACCTGCAACTACGACGGTTTCAATCTTCACTAGTGCTACATTTTCGCCATCACTGGTACTTGTATAGCAAACTCCTGGGGACAAAGGTGTGTTCTCAATAAGGTTCGAACCTTTTTCTTCAGGCAAGCCTACAAAGAACTCTTCCTGGCTTTCTTTGTCTATGTATGAGAAATTGGTATCCCAGAACTCCATTCCCCCAATACGCTTCAGTTGTTCTTTGACACGTCGACGCATCTCGAGAGCAATTTCCAAATACTCCTTAATATCTTCTTTGGTGTATTCTCCATCAGGGTGCATCAGCTTAATTAAGCCGGAAACAGTCTTCTTTACCGGTTTGGTATCACGCTGTTTTAGATGAGCTCCAAGTGAAAAATATTTTTCGATTACATCGGTGTAGGTAACACGCCTTAATGACTTTAATGCTTCAGAGAAGTAATCCGTACTGAATCCAAAGCTGGATGTAAAATGCTTCGGTGAAAACTTGATCATTTCCCAGCCAGGAAGATAAAAATGGATTCGATCTAAAAAGGCCGTATCGTTGTTGACTTCATCAGAAAGCGGACTGAACAGGTGAGATGTCTGCAGGACCGTTTCGACTGGCTGGTTAATGTTACCGTTAAGAATGATGGAAGCAACTCCAGTGATTTCACCACCGGCACCTGCCCGGGAGAAAGAACCGGACTCCATATAGTCCTTCATCAGAGGAACAGCGTCTCGGTCCTTGAAAATTTTATCTGTAGCCTCATCAAAGCAGATTGCGTCCCATTGACCCACAGCGCCAACCTTTCCGGTTGAGCCATGAACAAAGAGCTTGGCTACGGTTCCCTGACCACCGGAAATCAATACGGCATAAGGAGTGAGTTCCTTAAACACAAAGGATTTTCCTGTCGAACGTGGTCCAAGTTCGATGAAATTGAAGTTTGATTCAACCATCGGTAGTAATCTAGACAATAATAGCATTTTAATTCGATCCGTGACACCTTCCGCACTTGGTTCATAGCCGCAGCTTCTTAAAAGAAGGTCGAGCCACTCACTCTTTGTGAATTCCTTGCGTTTGTTGATGATTCTGGTGTTATCAAAGCTGGAAAGCTGAATGGGTTTAATTTCTGTAATAACAAACGGGAATATATTCTGTCCAACTTTAATATTTGGATCGTATTCCACATCAATAATTGCCCAGATACCCCCCATTAACATCTTTTCATGCTGCTTCACCAAGTCATCGCTGATGTTTCCATTTTTGATGTTGCTGTTTTGCAGCTTCGCCCAGTAGATATCCTTTTTAGAATCCAGTTCCACGGAAATCTTATCAATGATTTTATAGCGACCCCTCTCACGGATCTTGGATTGAATCAATGTACTCTCTTCCGGATTCACATAATGTTCACCGAGCACCCTTTTCACATTTTCCATACCAATGCGAATCTTTTCTTCATCATCAGTGGAGCAGGAGTTTGCTATCAAGTATTCAAGTACAAATACCGGTACATTGGCTCCAATCTTTACGGAGCGGACAAGGTCTTTTTTTACGACATACCCTCTGAAGTGCTCCAGAAGTTTTATGTCTAAGTCATTTAATACTGCCATAACTGACTCCTCCAATCAGCACTATTTGTGCTGCTTTACCAAGCAATTGATCTTATCAATGATTTTATCAATGCTCTTATCAATAATCTTGTCGCTGCCTTTCTCAAACATTTTAGTTCCATTTAATTAAAAAAGTCCGCCTAAATCTCTTTCTTTATTTTGTTTAATAACAGCCCGGTCAAGCTGCTGTTTCGTAGCAGCATCCAGAAGTTGGACTTCTATTTCCAGATGTCCATCGAACGTATATTCTTTGGTAATCCACTTATTCTGTTGAATAGTGAATACATCGCTTTTGTTCACCTGCGATTTGTTCGCAAAGAAGACCAGATAAACCTTTCGCTCCATGGAAAACAAATCCTCAGTTCCTTTGTCGGCCTGAATTTTTATTGAATACAATTCGCCAGTCACATCTTTTAATTCTTCTTTATTTTCAATGCTAACAGACAGCGACGATATCAATTCTCCGGAACGTTCCCAACAGAAAAATGGAGTTATCAGTTCCTGAGGTGATACCCCTCCATGCGAATAGCCGTATAAACCAGGGGTCTTGAAAGGATTGATGTTCTTTGCAAAGTAAAGATACCTAAACCGCTTATAGCCCCTTTCAGCTTCAATCAATGTGGGGGTTAGCTCTGGTTGTTTACTTTCCGTTGGGATATAGCGTTCTGCCTTATCAAACTCGCCCTTTGGAGATACTGAAATTTTATCCGCCTCACTTAACAGCCCGGTAAGAACAAAACCATGATCTGAAATCAGGTAAACTTTTCCATATCCGCTAGAGAGAAGGAGTGAAATCTTTTCAGCGAAAAAGTCGATGATTTCAGGTACATACTTGAGAGCTTTCTGTTGAAGCTTTTCACCCATGTCATCGATATCTTTATAAGTGCAAATTAGAAACTGTCCCGCCAAAGCATCTTCGTTAACCTCATCAAGTCTAATAAAATCAATTGTTACATCGAGATTCTGTGCTGCCAGATATTTCTCTCGATTGCTATGAACCGCTTCAATAACTCCATTGTTCATGTAGATACGGCTCATGTTGTTTTCGGTCTCGCTTGGAATATCAGCAAGAATTGCATCCCTTTTGAGATTTACTGAACTTTTAATTTTTGTGGCTACCTGCTCCGCAATTTCATAGGCAACCCCATCCCCCACAATAACTGCCGTCTTCATGCCGTTGGATGAATCAATGATCCCCTGCAGTGTACCGGTCTGGTTTTCTTTGTAGCCACTCCAGTATTTAAACCATTTGTCCAGAAAAACAGTGATATGCTCTTTATAGAGCTCCTGAAATGGTTCGAGGAGCTCTTTTTTATTTAGAAATTCTGTATATAGATTCCGAATGGCCGTATCCAGCTTGCAGAAATGTTTTTTATAGAACTCTACACACTCGCTGAATGAACTCAGATAGGTAATATCCTGGGAATCAAATTCCAACAGTGCAATCACATCATTCCAGAAGTGTATGCCGAGCGCCTGAGCCTGTCTGCTCTGATTGCGTTGTCGCATTTTGGCAAGGGTATTCGGGATTGAAGCCTTATCTGAAAGTTTTTTCCCAACTTCGGACAGCCATCTTTCGTCCACCAGGCGAAACGGATGATTGATGCTGACATTCCAAATATCAAGTTCTGACGATAGTGTATACTTATCAAGATACACTTTAAATGAATCCCGGTAAGATACTGAATCGAGCCAATTTTTATAAACAGAATCAAGTGTCTTGTTGAGGTTTCCTTCAGCTAAACCATCTAGTATGGCGTTTACTACTTCACGAGCCAGTGTAGTCGCAGGTTTAAGCAGATATTCCTGACCAAGCAACTCATTGACTTCCCAGTAAAATGTTTCTCGAAGTGGCGCATCGTATTTTTCTTTTGTAAAGGAAACGGGATCATGAACAAAAGGCAGAAGCTCTTTGTTCAGGTCAAAGATTACTGTTGCACCCTTATGGCTAATATCCATCCAGTAAGTATGGTCTTTACCAACGCTAACTTTTGCGGCGGCAATCAACTCTTCCTTGCTAAGATTAATGTTTAGATTTAGAGTCTGGTGGACCTTCTCCTTAATATAGTTTTGCAAGTAGCGGATTTCCAGAGACCCGCAGGTTTCGCAATATTCCCGGATAAACTTTAGTTCTTCTCTTTTCGAACGAGTATATATGAGGAACCTCTCATTACTGGGCTGCACCTTCTCGATGAGATATTTTACATGCAGTTCCTCCAGCTCGGAATTTGGCTGATGAATGGTAAACTCACCTTCGACAGTTTTTAGCAAAAACTCCGCCTCGCCCGATTCATCAATGAATACGGCCACCGAATGACGGCCGTAAATATTCATCAGGTCATTTTTAAACCATATATCTATCATCGTCAGTTCTCCCTACCAATCCGCATTAAGGTACTTTTTAAGTTGACCTGCATTGAGCACCTCATAAGGAATCATTCTCTTTTTCTGCAATGGAGCAATATTTTTGCCGACACCGTCGTCGAGAACGGGCGAGTATCCTTCAGCAAGCAGTTCATCAATCTTGACTTTGAAGGCTTCAATCTCTTTGAGCTGTCTGAAGATGCGGTCTTTTTCGTTCTGTGCTTCGGCACTTTCATTACCTACCAAATCGCTTTGACGATTAACCAATGAGCGTTCCCGGTGCTCGATATAGACCGAGCGCAGGCGCAAAAGTTTGTCTCGGCTCCATTTGTAGATGATAATGTAACAATCAAAGCCCTGTTCCGGACCGCTGGAGAGATGCCAGATAAACGGTGTCTTCGGCAGGTACATAAACATGTTCAAGTGGTCGGACAGCTCCACGAAGAAAAGCTTGTTCAGGTACTCATGGATTGGACGGCCAAGGGCCGTGTCAAAACTGGAATATTGGGCCGAGCTGAAACCTTTTTCGCGGAATTTTTCCTCAATACGATCCAGCAACACCTTTTCTCCGGCATTAGGCACCAGCGGGACAATCCCGTCTTCTTCCTCCATGAGGATTTCCCGAATCATGTCGGCAAGAAACTCCATTGCCAGTGTGTGCATCCGCTGCTGCGGAATTACATTACCCTGTTTGAACCAGTACCAGACATTGATCGGATTGACCTGATAGCGGATGCAGAATGCTTCCAGGTCATTATTGCTCTGATAGAGGGTTGGAAATCCGTTTTCAATCGCCTCACGCTCTTCATCGGTAAATTCTTTAGTCGAAAGAGTCTCAATAAAATCACGCACCTCGTCAAGAGGGAATTCTTTGGTCGCTTCTGTATCGTCAAGATAGGCAACCCGAGCTTCCGGTAATACTGGCAGCCCACCGATGCATTCTCCTTCTTTTGCTAGAACCATAGCTTTGTCATGATCAGTCAGGTTATAAATCTTGAAGATCATTTCATTGATGATGGCCTCATTAATCAGCACCTGGGTTAGGAGGTGGTTTTCAAAATTAAAAAACTTTTTAAGGCTATTATTCCGATTATATGGAGACACCTTAAAATCTGGTTCAATAATCGAATATTCACAAAGTTTTCGTTTAATTAAGTAACATTTAGTACTCAGTTCTGCAACAAAATCTTCCTCTTGCTTTTTAGGAATGACGAGCGGTATTCTTTTTAGATCACCGGGTTGCTTATTTACAGTTGGATTAAGGCAATCCGTTACGTAAAAAACTAACTTTGAATTAAGTAACCCCATCAAATAGAAAGTATTTTGGAAATCATTCATCAAGAAAACAGACGACCCACCTATGTCAAAAAGGTGATTCTGTGGTAAATATCGAAGAGATATCCCTTTCGATCCAGAAGCAGAATATGTTAGCCCTTGCTTAAAATAATATTCTTGAGCATGAAGGTCTTGTCCTTTGGTTATAAGAAACTCTTGGAGCTTTTTCCCTGAAAGTTCCCAGTCAATTGTTAGCCAGAGATTGCCAAACCATTTTTGATATGGGCCTCCTTTGGAGTAACGCACCCATTTTTTTCTACTTTTTGAACCTTCTACTTCTGAAAGAATATCTTCGTCATTTACTTCCCACCAGAATCTTAAAAACCTATTATTATTTGAAGTTTGGATACCTGCTCTAATATCTGCTGTTTTTTCAATTAATCCAGTTGCAAACTTTTCCCTGAACTCATCGGAAATCCAGTAAATGAAGGGCCAGGACTTGATGATCTTCAGTTTTGATTGGTTTAGCTTATAAACATGCTCATCCTGTATACCATTTATGTAATTGTCATATATTTTTTGAAAGATATTACCTTTTTTTGTGTAATTATGATATTCTCTAAGATCAAAGTAGACGCCAATTGAATCTGAAAATCCTTTTTCAAACACATACATTACGGCATCTATAGCGACATTAGAAAATTCAAACACACCTCCCATTTCAAGCTCGGCTAAAAGATTTACATTTGATTTCAAAAGAATGTACTCTCTGATAGACTCAAATGTTTTTATATACATGAAAGTTCTTGGACTAATCATAGCAATCATGCCATTATTATTTACCAGCTCATAACAGCGCTTAATAAAAGCGGCATACAGGTTGGTATGAAACTTGTATGGCTTTTTATAATTGTCTTCGATGAATTTCTTCAACTCAGGACCAAAGTCAGCACTATCAGTATACGGCGGGTTGGCGGTAGCCACATCGTATTCTGTGGTGAGTAATTCAAGGAATGTAATAGCATCCCGCGTCTTGCTGGTTAGGAAGGTGTACTCCTGAGTTTTAGCGTATTGCTTAACAGCGGTCTTCAGGTTGTTGAAGAAGGTGTCTGAGAAATTTTTTTCTTTTTCAATATCCCTTTCGGTAAATATATCCAATTGTACAGATTTTAATGGTATCCCAAGTTTTTTATCTGAAAATAGATTGCCTTCTTCAATATCTCGCTGTTCTAACAATTGGAGTAATTTTGCCTTTATCTTTTCATCCAGACGTATCAAGGACCCAAACTTGTAGGCAAACCGGAGATCGGTCCAGATGTCGGCAATCAGCTCCTGTTGGCTTTGGTCAAGTGTTTCCCCTTCTGTAAAGATGTGCTTTACTGCCTCATACTCAGGCAAATAGATGTCTGAGGAGACTACATTAAAGGCGAGTTCGCCAATAGTTCTCCGTTTTTTCTTAGCTTTGATAAAGAGGCCGAGCTGGGCCAGTTGAACCGCCCGGTCATCGAGATCGATTCCGTGCAGGTTGTTTTCAATAATCAGCTTGGGAATATCCTGTTCATCATAATCGGATCCATAGTTTTCGATCTGGTCGACATAAAGTTCATAGAAAAAGTCAAAGGCGTAGAGAAGGAAATTTCCCGATCCGCAGGCCGGGTCTATCACCTTTAATTCATGCAGTGGCTTAGGCTTGCGCTCCTGAGTCTGAGGAGCGTTGGCAATCTTGTAACGACCTTTGATCTCGGAATTCGGATACATTTCCAAATAAAGTTTCCCAAGAGAGTTTTCCACCAGAAACTGCACGACCCAGCGCGGTGTATAAACCTGCGACTGCAGTGAAACTTTATGATATTCGGTTTTCCCACCACTGTCCTTATGAGCCTTCTTCTTTATATTGTTATAGCTCTCATACATCCAGCCAAGGACATCATCACTTTGCCAAATATCATCGCCTACCTGAGTGTCCTTTTCCACCGCATTGAAGGTGTCGATGATTTCATTGAGACTGATGGCATCAGGTAGCAAAGCATAGGGATAGGCTTTACTATAAAGCGGTAGAGTTTCCCCCAGCTCATTAAAGGCGTATTTAAGGTATTCACGGATACCTTCCAATTCTTCGGAACGCATGTGCGGGTTCATTTCCAGCCACGCCATGTGTCCAAATGAGCGATCACCATGCTCCGGCTGTTTAGTCAGCACCGGCGGGAATAGCGCAGCAGCTTCCATGACTTTGACAGCAGCCATACGGTTGAACAGTGTAAAGGTCAGCTCATCAATGAGCTTTTCGCGAGCGTGTTCGTAATTACCGGTTTCACCAATATGGTTTTCGAGCATCTCCTCGAAACGGAGTCGTTTGTCTCTGACTTCTGGGGGAAGTTTTTCAATGGATAGCTGCTTGTTCTTTCCAATCCCCAGTCGGGCAAAATATTTATCAAAAGCACCCTCAATAAGTTTCCGTATCTTATCTACATGTTCTGGCAGTTTCATTGGCTAACATCCTATCATATTGTTTCTATATCCAGTTCGATTTCTTCATCGGGGCTGGCAGCAGTCAATAACGCCAATTGTTTGGTCAGGAGCGATTTGTATTCCTGAACAGTCATAACCTTGCTGGTAACCTTAAAACGAACTTTGCGCGGTTGCTTGGGCGTAGGATGCTGACCCGGAGCCCCACTCGGTTCCGGCTTGGGAACTTCAGCAACAAAACTGCTTTGAATAATTACTAACTCGTTCTCCTTGGTAGGAGCCAACGCTATATAGTTCAGGATATCCGAAAGCGAATAGCCGCAATTTTTACAACTGATGGCATACCCAAGTACAGGCTCTTTGATAATCCTGTCTGAACAATAGCGCTTAAGCTCATCAAGCTTTCTCTGGTTATACACATTCAACTCTGCCGGATACCCCTTCAGTTTTCTAAGCGCAGCATCTACTTTTCCATCAAGAATCTGATATTCATGGCTCATTCCGGCTGCAGCGCTTTTAATCATCTTGTAGTAACTGTCTTTGACAATTTGTACCTGCTGTTGCAGGTTACCGAAATTTTTGACCATGTCCTGTTTATAGAGACGTAGAAATTCATCATATGCTTCCTGTATCGTGTTGTCGGATCGGTCTGCTTTTTTGAGTTCTCTAGCAACCTCTTCAATGAAACCCATAAACTCCTTGGCCTTGAAAAAGTTCTTTTTGATGAATTTCTGCGCTTTCAGAATGGTCTGAATAGCAACTGAGAACTGATCGCTATTAGTAAGGAAAAATTCGACCTTTTCGATGTAATTGCTTTCAGTAATCTTTCCGCCGAAACTTAGCAAGGTTTGTTTCTGGTTGGCTACAGTCGGAAACAGTGTCTCAAATTCTTCGACTGTATCGTTCAACGTTGTCAGTGCACCAATAAAATGATCAGCCATGTGCAAAATGCTGTCGGCAAGATCAAAGTCATTGATGTTCCAGTCAACCTTTCGTCTAGTATGGGACTCAATTTCAAGTTCCACAAGTAGTTGGACCGCCTGATTTTTCTGGGCAGCAGATAGGGTCGTAGTAATGGACTTGAATGAAGCCGACTTAAATTTCGTAGCATTGGTAAAGGCCTCCAGAATAACGATCTGCTCATGAGAAAACCATGTGTCACCATTGTATTTTACAGACAGGCGACCGGCTCGAAGAAGAACCGCTAAAGTGGTTACAATGGTCCCAAATGAGTAGCCCCACGGTGCTCCGGAAAGATCTGACTCCAGTGTGCGGCCATCTACATACCGGCTTTTAATCTTAGCATTGATTTCTTCGACTACCTTCAAATGATCACCGGTAAAGTTACCGTGGCTATCAAAAAACCTGAAGTCATCACCAGAAAACAATCGGCTCAATCCTTCCTTGCGGCTGCTGAAAATTTTAGGAACCAGACCCTCAGAAAGCCCGGAAGCCAGTCTCTTTGTATAAATATTCTTGATCATTTTACGCTGAATTTCGCTAATCGTACCTTTGAACCTGTCTGCGTTAAGTAGGTGCTCATCGTACATATAAATCAAAGATGCATTGCGATAGGCACTTTCAATCTTTATACGGAGATCTTTTTCCTTTTCCTCGCGGATGATGGAGAAATCCCTAATGATCTGGCGCTTGGCGGGATCAGAATCATTGGAATATTTATCCTCCATATATAAGTAGCGACTAACCTCACCAATTAGTTTATCAATCAGCGAAAACTCTTCGTTGTCTGGGACTAGCGTGATAACATCCTTTTCGAACTGGGTTTCCAGCTTAAGGTTCTCAATAAAATCCTGCCGATTCTCGCTGATGTTAAAGAGGCTGTAGACTGTCAATTTCAGATGCTTGTTTCCTGAGCCACTGAGCTCGTCATCCTGATCAGAAAGAACGCTAAATTTGAAACTGTCTATGCCGTCATTAAAGGTGGCTACCGGGGTAAACAGCTTGTAGTCCTTGATGTAATTGATCAAAGACCTTTTCTTGCTAAATAGTTCAACATCAAAGTCCTTCATTTCTTCTAGGAGCTTGCCTTCAAGGTCAGAAGTAATTTTATAGTTGTTGTTTGAAAGCAACAGAACTTTTGCTTCAAGCAGCAGTCCGAGAGCCTCTTCAATGACTGGCTTCACATCATAGTAAGTTGTAATATCAGAAATGTAGCTTTTAGTGATATTCTCTACTGTCGGCGAAACAACTCCTGAATCAGCCATAAGGTGAATCGTCTTCAGCAGCTTTTCACCGTCAATGATGCTGCTGCGCTCTTTTAGAATCTTTCTTGCAGTATCGTATTTACTAACCAGTCCAATGGGTGGAGCTGTTTGTGCCTCGGTACATATAGCGTAGCCCGGGGTAAAACTGTAAATTTCCTTATTCCGCATCTGTTTTCGGAGAATATCAAAAGTTGTAATGATCATTCCACGTGCAGCGATCTGAGTGGCTACCAACGCATTGGAGCTAAATAAAAACTTCTGAAGAATGTCGAACTGATACTTATGGAATGGATAGTAGGTTGCAAACTCATCCCCATTTGCAGTTTTAGTCGGAAATGATGATTTCAAATTGGTCGCATCAGATACCAGCCCTTCGTTATTTTTGTGGTAATTAACAAGCTGCTGATATCCGGCTTCCTTTTTTTGGAGTAGGCGGTTTTTGATAATGACATCAACCTCTGTTGATTCAAGGTGAATCTTGGTCTTAAAACGATCCGTTACCTTGGTCAACTGACTTCGGTTCACATTGGCATTGTTAATAACATCATCTAATTTTTCCTGAGCAATGGCGATGGTCCAAACTTTGTTACTGATACTTGAAAGAGCTTCACTAAGACCCTCTAGATCCAATAAAGTGAATTTCTTCTGGCTGATAGCTTCGCTGGCTTCATCGAAGATAAAGACAAGTGTCTCCTCCGGCCGGTGCTTCAAGTATTTCTCAAGCTCAGTTTTAAACTTGTTTGCAGAGAAATCCTCAATAGCGGAACTGTAAACTTGATGTGTATCAGCGTAGTCAGCTTCGCTATAACCCATTTCAGCAAACACTTTCCGCATGACCCTTGCAACCTGACGATTGCTGGTTTTCAACTTATCCCATTCCTGTCCCTCGAGCGATTCGGCTTTACTTTTAAACTCTTCGAGTTTACCATCGATTAACAAATCAAACTCCATGTAGCCGTATAAGTCGTCGCGGAAGCCAAGGCTTTTCAGGAAGTTGGCAAAAAGAGTGAATGCCAGACTTTTGTCTGTGTTCTGTTTAGCTACGTCAAAAATCACGACTCTGCTATTGATCGCTTCAAGATTGCGGATGGAGTTTTCAATTAGGCTTTCGTCTGCCACGCCTTTCAATCGTGGGATAAATCGCTCTCTCGCAGGTGTTCCGTTAATCATCGGATTGTCGATAATATAACCCAGCATCTTGCCGAAGTAGGATTTACCTGATCCATAGAAGCCGGACAACCAAACCCCAGTTTCTTTTATATTGGAAGTAAATTGGTTAGTGAAGTTGTAAAGATGCCGACCGATTCCTTCGGTCACAATGTAAGTTTCAATTTCCTGTTGGATTTCCACTTCGGAGTGATCATCAAGATCGATCACACTCTTAATATCTTCCTGAAGATCCAGCGTCAGTATTTCGTTTATTTTTGTCATGAGTGCTCCCCTTATTTCACCAACGTGCAACGATATTTTGATGCAAGTTTGAAGTTCAAAAAGTAAATGTTGTCATCCTCAATTTTTGCTGGGTAAAATATCACAAGAGGATGAGGCAGATTCATAACTGCCTTATTCTCCATGATGTTAACGTTCTCAATTCCCGTACCAAAGAGGCAACCTGTTCTTATTAAAAACGGAGTTTTATTGTTCTGACAGGCTTTTTCAATTTCGCTAATAATCAGGTCAAACAGATCTGTTGTAGGATCATTAGAACAAAAGATTTTGTGGGGAGTATTCGTAAAGTCATTATAATACTCTTTAAACGACTCCCAACCGTCCTCATCAATGAACTGAACCAGCAGCTTGCTGACATCAATAAATACAGCCTTATCAGCATATAGATCTTTCGCTTTTTCAATATACTGCTGTTCTTCATCAGGCGGGTATGAGAACAAGATACTGTTCCCGCCATTTGCTTGCCGACGAAGTTGATCTTGGTTTTCTATATGGAATTTCAAATCTGTAAACTTTTGCTGATGATCATTTATATAAGACATCGCAAACTCCTTTATAACTTTGGGTTAGTTCGATGTTCAAAGCAACACCGTTGAAATTCATATTAAAGAAGTCCTTCAAAGAGAGCTTTTTAAGCCGGTTCTGAATATCTTCTGAAGAAATAAAGCTGATAGGAAGCAGCTCGTTAGTCAGGATATTACTTGCGTTAGGAGAGAACAATTTTGCAAAGTAAAGAAAGAGCACTTGCGCTTCTGAAGATGGACGTATATGCTTGAAAGACTTTACTCTCCTGGGACTTAGAAAACCGAGCTTACTCATCAAATTAAGGTATTTGGTCGATAGCGTGTTAATTGTATTTTCTGACCATCTGATCTGCAGTGATTCATTTTGCAGAAGAAACTCTTTCAGATAGGCAGTAATATCATCTTTTGAGATGCTTGTACGTCCAGAGTAATAAGTTTTCACAAAAACCCTCGATGTAATTTCTCTGAATAATCTGTTATTCAAAGCAAACTGCCAAACCAAAACCAACTGCTTGTCCTGTAGAGGCACTCGCTCGCTGAAAATCCCCTGAATGAGATCCTGGTGATCCTCGTTCTTAAACTGCAAAAATCCTTTTCTTACCTCACGTTCAATCCTTGTTCGGCTTTTTTCAGTACGCAGATTAAATTCATTTCGCTGATTAACGAGTTCTTCTAGTGAATCAGATTGACTGAAATGCGAATCTATCGCCTTGAAAATGACCGTAATATCCCTAAGCCCGCCAATGATGTTAATCGCGGTATCATACACACCAAGTTCTATTGTGTTATTCAATTCATCCATTAATTATTATTCATCCTTTTCGGGGTGTCCGCTGCACCACCAGAGCGAACCCATTCATCTACCTCGTTTTGTTTAAACATCCAACGGCGTCCTACCCGGTGGCCTGGCATTTCCCGTTGCTCAATCCATTTGTAAATAGTTTCATTGCTCACATTGAGATATTTGCAAATGTCTTCCACAGTAAGCCATCGTTCTTCCATGGTTTTTTTACCTCTTTATATATGTAATTATTACATTTACTCCAAGTGACCATGCTTAAATCGCCACTTATTCTTAGATAATTTCCACAATATACTAATAAAATACCTCATAGATATGCCGAAATCAAGATATTATTGTCGAATAGTGCCGATAAAACCAATGTTAACACTATTTTTCTGAGTTCAACTGATCTTGAGACGTAAAGTGCTATATAAATTATTTCCCTATATGCTTGAATCTTTTGTTCCTATGAGGTTGGTAATTATAATGAAAGAATTTGTATTTTGCCATCCCGGCATAACTAATTGAAACAGCCAAAAATCACCAAACTTCTTTTGCAAGAGGAGGTGGGCTTCGAAAGTTTTATTAAAAAATAAAAAACTGCCCTATTTCCCCCTCAGAAAATATATAAAAATTAGGACTTAATGGGCGTTCAGTCAGGAGATACTTAATAAGACTACCTTAATATACGTATTCTTATTGATTTAGCAACTCCAAGAGGAATAAACTACCGCACGTTCATCTTTTTCCGAAAATACTATTTAAGGGCGAGAAAGAGTTATGCTGTCTTTTAACATCCAAATCCGTCATTTGAATATATTTCCGCACCATACTCATATCAGAGTGACCAAGTATCTTCTGAAGGGAAAAAGGATCTCCTCCATTCAGAATGTAAAATAATGCCCCAGTGTGTCGGAAGGTATGAGGAGATACTCTTTTATTGGTGATACCTGCCAATTCACCCAATTCCGTTAATCTTCTTCGCCAAGTATTATCAAGGATTTCTCTACCATCATATGTCACAAAAAGGTATTCACTACCAAAATCATCCGACTCTTTCATATATTCCTCAAGCAATTTGATAGTCTTCGTAGAGATTGGCACACTCCTGCTTCTCTTTGTCTTCGTTTCATGGGGTTCAAGTTTAATTGAGCCACTTTTTAAATCAACATTACATCTTTTCATTTTTAAGAGCTCAGAAATTCTGACCATCGTATCTAATAAGACGTAAATCATCACCTTATCACGAAGTCCGACAAAACGTGAATCGTCAATTTGATTGAGTAGTGCTTTAATCTCGGCTGGAGTGAAAGCCTGTATTTCATCCTCAGGGGTTTTAATAGGCTTAAATTTTTCGTGTATAGGGGTTTCAATCCACCCTTCCTGAAAAGCGTGGCGTAAAAAGGCTCGATTGGTTCGAATACGCACATTTACAGTCGTTGGTTTTAGTCCTTGGTCATTAAGCATATAACCGATATAATTTCGAAATAGTTCTACCGTCACCATGTCGTTTGGGACATCCCCACCAAGGTAATCATTAAGATAATGAAGATGTTCATAATAACCTCGAATTGTTGCTTTTGCTAATCCTTCAGTTTGTTTAAAGACCATAAATCGTTCAAACATTTCAAACAATGTCATCTTTTGTTCCGTTTGTTTAAAACGGTTAATGCTCTGGGCACTTCTTGAACCTTTCCTATGTGTTTTCCTAATTGAAGACATAAAAAAATCCACCTTTCATTCAGAATTTGGTGGATTTGACACACTAGTACACCCTAAATCATTCGCACTAGTACTTTGTAATTTTCAGAAAAAATACTGATGACTTTTCACTCGTAAATCACAGTTTAAACTGTTGACAAAACACATACAAAAAACAGCTTAAACCCTTGATATGATTGAGTTATTTTGGCGGGACTGCGTGGGAATCGAACCCACCTGACCTGGCACGCAGGTCACAAGCAGTTTTGAAGTTTGTGGGAAGGATGTATTTTTAATTTCTTTTAATCATCATTAGTTATTTATAATCCTTTATTCTAAAGGGTTTTCAGACAAATGAAAATGTATAGTATTTTATTGTTATTGTTAGTTATTTTTTGTACGTGACCAAAATGTTACCAAAATAAAGAAAAATTAAAATAAAGGTCACTTATTTAAGGTACAATTTTTTTATAGTTACCGACACATTCTGTAAACCCTTTGTTCTGGGTTTGCAGATTTTTTATTTTTTACGCTTTTTCACATAAATATTTCTAATAAATTTGCACAGAATGACTAAAAAAATTATTACGTGTTCAATGGTTATTGTTGGGATTGAAGCCTACTTAATTCTATTTCAGTGAGTCTTCTCATAATAGCCTCGCACTATTCCCATTCTCTAAGTAAAATAATCTAAATTATCTAGTATACTTGTCTACCTAAAACCAGATAACTCTGGAAGAAGATCTCAGTAGTTACCCCAATTTCAGAATATGAATAATAAGCAGGTTTATGAACAAAAATTAATAATCTTTCAGCTAAATCAATTTCTTTAGACCATGATTCTTCTAGTGGATTTTGTGGACCGTGCAATCTTCCAACATACATTTTTATGTTATTCGAATCGTTTGTGTCAAACCAATCGTCTTGAGAAATTCTTTTACCAAGTAGCTGATAATCAGCCTTGGCTATATACAATAGAACTCTACTACCGTAAACTCTAAGTTACCGTAGATCTGATAAATACCATAATCCATTGCTCCATCCATCAATGAAGGAAGATCGTATAATGAAAAAGGATCTTCCCATTGTATATGAATAAAATGCATTATAGAGGTATCCAATTATTATCTCTGACCTTATTAAATTATTAATACAAATATAACATGTTACAAAATAAGAAATAATATAGTTGCATAATAGCCAATACCCATATCTTATGCACTGGTTTAAGATTTAGTATTTTCTAAAAGCCTGGCACCGTTTTCAAGCTTTGGCTGAGTGAGTTTTTGGCCTTCTAATGCAAACTGACCTTTATAATTTTTTGAAATATTTTCCAAAATCCCTGCTGCAATCTGGCCGGTTTGCTGAAGGATTGTTTCCTTGTCCTGTAAAAGACTGTTTACCATTTGGTCCTGGCGTTTAGTAATTGATTCGATTTGTAAGTTGTAATGCTTTACCTGGAGCGCCATATCATCTTGAATCCTTTTAAGATACAGCTCATGGGCAGGTGTACCGGCTTCGTATTGATCTAGCAATGATAAAAGCATAGGAAATTTATCGATACTATATTTGTCATTATCAGATTTGACCCGGTCGGAAAGTTCTTCATAAAAAGTTTCCATTTCCTTCACAATTTGCATAGATCCGCTTTGTATAAGGGTAAGCCTTTTCTCAGCAAGTTCCTTTAGTTTTTCCTGCATGGAAAGAAAGGTTTGGACCATGACATTGAACCCTCTTGCTTTAGCCTCCTCAATTGCCATGGTCGATTTCACTTCAAATTCCAGGATGTCAAGGCGGGCATTTTTCATAAGCTCTATGCGTTCGTTTTCTTTATTGGCCAGCCTAATTTTCATATCCGCCTCAATCTCAGCAATTTTCACCTTGTCCGGTTCGTAAGTGTAAGTTTGTGTTGTGACTGTACTGCTTCTTCCGCTGGTTCCCGTTTTCCCGTTACCCCATAAAGCATTCCATGCATCCCCTAATCTTCCAAAAATACCCATACCATTTTTTCTCCCTTTTATCGGTAGTTTTTCACCGCTTGTAAAAATGTCAAATACTCTTTCCACCTGTTTACTGCGAAACCTCCCTAAAGTGCACATATTGGCAAAATGCTCACAGTTGTTAAAAATCAAGTTGTAACCCCTGTCTCCAAGGCAAGCCCTTGCGTAATGGACTATATGTTCAACAGGATAAAGGTCAATCAACTCTTCCTTAGTATATTCTCTCACTTCAAGGGTCCCGCCCTGCAAAAAAGCTGCTAGATCCGTTTGGATTACCTCATTTTTCGACCAATCAAGAATATTGTCTGCATCATCGCCGGTAAAATGGATTACCTCTCCATCGGAAATATAAATGCCATGATGGTTATACACTCCTCGTGAAACACTTATATGGTCCGCCCTCCTGGGGGTAGTGCAATTCCATATTTCATCTTGTTCCGTTCCTTTTAGATGCCCAAAGGCTGGAGGAAGGCTGAAACTCATTGTTTAACCAATTCCTTTCTCATCTTGAATACAAGTGAGTTATACTCTTTTTCACGCCTCTGTAACCCTTCGCTGTAAGCTTTGATATCCGAGATATAGGTATCAAAATTCTTGCGTTTAAGATCCGCGAACTCAGTAAGGACGTCCAAGGATATTTTCGTAATTTCTTTATCTTTAACAAAATCAAGTATTTCTTCGATTTGCAAATCAAGCAAACCATCAGCCCATTTCAGTAAAAACAATCGGTCCTCTACCCGTTCAAGGTCAAAAATAATATTTTTAAGCTCATTTTGGAATTGATATCCAAGCTTGTATAGCTCACTTTCTACTTCAAACTTTTCCTGCAATTCCCCACCGACCAAAAAGAAACACTTTGTATGGATTGCTTTCCTTTCTTCAATATAAAACCTATCTATTCCTTCTCTATACTCCTCCAGCAGCCCAACAATTACATCAACCTCTGTCAGTCCATAATCGTTAAAATTGGTAAGATTTCCTTTCAGAGAGTATTCAATTAGCGGCAAAAACCTTCCCTCAATCGTGAAGCGTTTCTTTTGCCAATCCTTAAACCAAGCTTCATACGTATCACTTTCTATGCCACCATCTTCACATGCAGCCTTAAGGTCATCCCTTAATTTGGTTTTGAAGGTCTTGTAATTTTCATTCCATTCGTCCCAGTAACTTATGATGTTCGTTGCGTATGATTTATGTTTCTCAAAGTACTCAATCTTTTTCAGCGCATTTTTAATTATTGTAACCGCATTTTCAGTGATGAAGGCAAAGCTAGCTCTCTCTTCTTTTTCTATAGCGGCAAGTTCCTTTAGGGCATTCATCCCGCTGTTAATTTCCTCAATTCGGTCTCCGATCTCTTCTGCCTGCTTCTTTATAGCCAAAAGTTGAGCATTCGTATTGTTCATACTAAGCTCGAAATGTCTTTTAAAGTATGCTTGCCTGCTTTTAAATAGCTCATTTTCCTCATCTGTAAGATTAGGATTTGCATCATATTTTCTCGACAACCTCAGGCCGATGACATTAAAATCACGGATGATTTCACTTTTCACATCCTCGTAGTAATGAAGCTTATCCATCAAATCATCAATCACAGAAATGACGGCCTCATGGTATTTGATAATAGAGGTATCAATACCCTCAATATTGTATTTCGAAAGTATTTGAAGATAGTCAAAAGAAGTGGATAACAAAACTTCATCTTGTAGGCTCATAATTTCATTTTGAAAGGAATTCAATTCCTCAATCAATGACGGCTTTTCGAAGTATATCCTTTTAAAAAGTTGTGTTATTTCTCCATCAATAAAACTTGGTTCCAAACCGTTATTAACAAAAAGGTCCAACGTAAATTGCGCACGTTCAGTCTCAGAATAAACTTTGTTCTCCTTAGATACATTGATTGCATAGTCCTCAGATGCTAAGCAGGAACTGCAAGGAAGTAGGCATCCATCACCAGATACAATATCGTTTGTTGCTCCTGCATCATCTAAATCTTTTCTCTTAATCTGATTCTGATATTCTACAAGCCAATTATATTTATTATGTATCCTCCAGTTTTGTCCCTGACTAAAAGGGAATGATTTGTCAGAGATCATATCCCAAAATTCAAGATGGTTAGGAACCCTCCAGCCTTTGAAATTATCAAGCGACAGCTTGTCCGATAGTGCTTTTGCCTGAAAAGCAGTATAAAACTGACCTTCCTCTTTTATATATTCAAAGTAATTCAAATTTGCCCAGAGTAACCCTGTTTTCCGATCCATTACAACCTTGGGCCTATTTTTGAAGAAATACCATCTCTGTTCTTTAATTGCTTTTAGAATACGATTGATCCCAATCCCAGAAAGGCTTTTTATTTCATCAGTCAATTTTTTAATTTCAACTTCTAAATTATGTGTTTTTCCAGCTAACAAGGATTTTTCTGCAGTTAGCTTTGCCTTCTGAAGATTTAGTTCATTAATTCTTCTGGCGTTATTCTCATTTTCAATTCCCTCACAACTTTCCTCTATTTCCTTGATTCTGGCCACTATTTGGTCACGTTTTATTAATAAATTATTAATTTGGTTCATTTTGCATTCCTCCAGGAAGTAGGATAAATAGACGGATTCCTTATTGTGTTTTTTTAGTAAAATATTGCCCTTCTAATGATTGAGACCCATTAAATTAATTGAAGAAGTATGTATTATTTACCATTATAATATTTTATGACTTTTTTTGGATATATTTTTTCAGCAAGGTTAATAATACTATTTATTCAAATAATTTCCGCCTGAGCTCCGCCCTCAATACCACCCAACCAGAACAAAGACCATACTCTTAAATAGAAGAAAAGACCGGTAGGGTCTCCCTAGTTGCAGTAACCATTGTAGAGCTCAATCCCCTCAACCATTTGGTTTTCGGCCCACAGTCGGGTAGAAAACAAGTGTCCGCAATCCACATATGTGGGGTGTGCATTACACTGTTTTTAGATGGTATTCCCCTTATGTTATGAATGTGACTGATTTCGCACTAATATACAAGACACATATCTTTCAGGTGAAATTTTGCCTTATGTAACTTATGTCAAATGGTGACTTTGAGTTCTTCGAATCTCACTATTATGATCCTTTCCGTAGGCAAGTAATGTTGATTCTAGCTGCCAACGGTATCTTAGTAAATAATTTATGATTTACGAACATTCCGTGAAATTTTTGTGGACATTTAAGACCGAGGTAGAAAAATGGCGTTTTTGCGGGTATATAATAATAGTGTAAGCTATACCCAGACACGAAGGGTAAACCGTCACTCCACGAAAGATTCTGACAATAGACACATTATTGGAATCTTTCACTAAATTTGTGAACAATTCAAAAAGAAAAAAGACTCAACAACAAATTGGAATCTGGCACCCAATTAAAGCAAACTTCCTTCAGGTGAGCGAAGCGAATAGCATCTCACACGAAAGAAGAAGAACGACGAAGCCACCACACAAGGGGAAAAGTCTGCTCATTTTTATGAGCCACTTTGTAAGTGGAGGATTAACTGGAAGAAAGGAGAAAAACCTTTCTATTCATTTGGAGTATTTCAAGAGAGTAGAAGTAGACTATCATGGTAAAAACTGATAGTGACTAGAAATGCCCTGGAATGTCTGCTACGACTTTCCATCGTCCTCCCTCGGCTATGTTGATGCATGTAAGATGATTTATTGTTTCTGGCGTCGTGAAAAAGAAGTTGTGTTTTCCATAAGAAGTTCAAACTAACCCCTAATGAAGGGGGTGGGGCGGAAATCGGCATTAGCCGAAGAATTCTTAAAAGCTACTACCCCTCCAAATTTTTTTATAAATACACTACCTAATAGAGAAATTTTTTTACTAACCAAGTTAAATATACATATAATTAACTTCGAATTTTTGTTTACTAAAAGTAAAAACCTTCATAATTAATTTCCTAAGTGATTGGTTTGGTCACACACTTTAAATAATTTGAGGATTGAAGAGGATTCTAGCGGAAAGTGTAATTCTGCTAGAACCCTCGCTATGCCTCCATTTGGGAGTTTAGAGATAACTGCAGGATATTTACTGGCATGGCGACTCTTGTGCTGATTGTAGAAATTAAAAGACGCAGTGGTGATCACTCTAACTTAAAAATAATTGGTTATTAGCAAGAAAGACACATTCAAAGGAAATTCCCGCCATGAGTAATACAATTTTTCCATTTGAAGAATTAGTGTTGGAAAACAATAATGTCGGGAATTTGTTTATTATCATAAATAATGTTTAGATCTCAGGCAAATTCTTCAGAGAGTTCTAAAAATAATAAACCAATATAGGGAATTATTGCTTCAGCATACTTTTAATTTTCTACGTCCTATATTCTTTTAATTTAATTAATTCTAGAGAAGAAATGGGAAATCCTAATTATATTTCAAGAATAAAATTGAGTAAGAATACTACCTCTCCGCATCACAATTTTTGTCCTTCTTTGCGAATGTTCGATACCAAATATTCACATAAAGACCCATCATAGGATATGATTTTTCAAACATACGACAATCATATTTTCGAACTAATACATCCTTAATTTCTTCTTCTGTCAACTTTCCAAGAAAGAGAGAATGATAACCTTCATCTATTAACCAAAGCATGTTTTCTGTAATGTAGCGAATGACTCCAAGAGCATCAATTGCAGAAACATTTTCTTCATGAGCAATAGTATTTACCGAAACAAGCGTTTGGACTAAGTCAGTCAAAATTTGATGTTTAATTTTAGATAAATCAACAGCATTAAACTTGTCTCTATAGTAATAATCGTTTACCTCATATTTTCCTGATTCAATAAAAGAAGCCCTTATATTTTGTAATGTATTCTCCAAAATCCCCAATTTTAAATACAACCTATCAATTGTTTGCGTTGAACCTTGACCATCAATTAAGGGATTTAGCCGATTAGATTCCTGCAATTCAAAAAGGATATTCAGCTCCTTATTTATCCACTCAATCGACTCTTTATTTAAATTAATACTGGTATGTCCTCTACCGTGATATTGTGCTTCAAATAGAGATTCAAGATATTGATTATTAATCTCGACTACATTTTTTAATTCAAACGATAAATCTTTTAATACTTCTGAAGGTTTTTTTATCATTTTTTTCCCTCCCCAATTAATATATAAATTTTATTTGATTTTTTTAAATTCTTTCTAATTTGGTTAAAATCAGATACGAAAGAATTTCTCCTATTTCCACCAATTACTTATAATTTACTTACTAATTCAAAGTCCGATAATTTTTCTAGCCGCATTATGAGCTGCCTTATAAAAAGGGTTATGTCTCTTATCCCTATGACTCATACTTTGAATTTGTAATTTTTTTTCAGGCTGGTATTCCGCAAATGTCTCCCATAGGTTTCTTATCCTGTCAGCAATTAAATTGATCGATTGATTTTTTGTCAAGTCGCTAGTACTATTTAACTTCTCTATTAATGCTAAATCACTAAATATCCTAATATCAGGTAAAATTTTAAGTCCTTGTTTATGAATGGTAGTTATTTGTTCAAGAGCAAAAATAATCGCTAAAAGCTCGGCATAAATAATTTGTTTTTTCATCAACTGATTATAATGTTTTTTTGATTTTACAATTACTTCACCTTGTCCTACAAAACAAACTCCTAGTCCAAAAATCCCTTGATATTTTAGTTCCGAAGCATCTACGAAAATATTTATAACTTCTTCATCTTGAATCATATCTTCTGCTCTTCGCTTTTCATCATCAGGTGGCTTTATTTGAGATTTCATCAAATATTGCTTATTAACACCTTTATGATGCTCCCATCTTTTATCCATTCCATCATTCTCCTCTCAAATATGTTTTCATAAAAGGGGTTATTACTCCATTTCTTACTTATCATACTCATTTTCATAATGTTGGTAAATATTGTAATGCATTACATTTTTTTAAGAATCAAAGCATTTCATCGAAAATAGAAGGAATTTGCAACTACGTGAAAGATTCACTATTAGGGCTTTTTGAGAATCAGATTACTGCCTGCTTAAAGGTGTAGGGCGAGGTCGACTATTAGCAATAAATCCAGATACAATAAAAGCACGCCGGTGTACAAGAAATAAATATTATAAACCTTGATAAATAGTGATTAATTTGACTAAAAATCTATATCTATGAATTGGAGAAAATATGAAAATACCACAGTATACGAAAGCCATCATTAGTAACAATTTAGTAGAAGTCACCCAGCAGTCATACCCCCCACCCACAGGCAGAACTTGTCTAGGCGGTCGCAAACACGCTACAGAACTTAGTAGTGAAAACTATGAAGCCAATGTCAAGAAAAGCATCAGTCGTGCTAAGAATCAAATTCGGAGATTATTAGAATGCAACTTTACTAATCAATATGCATTTGTCACACTAACGTTTGCACCATCTGAAAATGTAAATGTTACTGATATTGAGCAGTGTAATAAAATGTTTGCAGACTTTAAAAAAAGGCTTGCTTATCATTTAAAGAAATACAAGCTACCAAAATTTAAGTATTTAGGTGTCACAGAGTTCCAGGATGAGAAACGTGAAGGAGCTATTCACTATCATCTAGTTTGTAACTTAACAGAAGTTCCTCCAAAAAAGTTACAAGTACTTTGGGAATATGGCTTTGTCCACAAAACCATCATTACGTCTAATGCCATTGAAAATGAAAAGCTAGCGCACTATTTCAATAAGGGGATAACTGATCAAAGACTAATCGGCCACAAGAAATACTTTCGCTCACACGGTCTTAAAAACCCTATTATTTTGGAGGTCAAGAATCCCGATGACTTTTACCAATGCCTTGAACAGTGTGAGCCAACGCTAAGGACCGGGAAAGACTATTTTTCACATCATACCGGTGATACCATTTATCAACAATATTATGTTAAAAACACAAAGGAGCTAATGGAATATGTACAAGAACTATAATGATTACCCGGATATTCTAAATGTCTCAGATATCCAACAACTACTGGGTATTGGCAGAAAGCAGGCTTATGAGCTAGTTCATTCTGGTGAATTTAACGTGACTAGAATCGGCACACGTATTAAGGTATCAAAACGAATTCTACTTAAATGGATTGAGGGAGGCAACTAACATGAAGAGACAAACTAAACTCGTTGACTGTGGAACCACAGTTTTTGTATATGATTATACGAGCACACGTAACCATGAAAAACATAGTTTTGAAAAAGGTTCCAATGGCACGATTACTGATTTTAAGAGACTTTTTATTAAGAATTTTATAAATGAAAACTTGGAAATAAATCTAAATTTTACACTTCCATTAGAATTAAATGATTTACCCAATGCTCAGGGTATATTCGAAGAATTTTCAACCTCTCTACAGGATATTTTTAATCAGGCCAGCGTTAAATGCCTCGCTGTACTTCAACTTCCTTTAGAATCATCAAGTAATCAGCCTTCAATTCGTATTGTGACAGACATTGACTACTTTGAGGCTACAAAGTATTTTGATCCTAATTTAGACGAAGAAGAATTAGATAGGCTACTTGAGGAGCGAATGACTCAACTCTGGGGTAGTCAAGTCTTTGTAGATACAACTAATGAGGAAATGGAAGTTAAATCATTGGTTGACGTGTTAACAAATACCCTTCTAAGTCCATTATGCACTAAACAAACACATACAATATTTAAGAGTAACCTAAAAAGACCTAAAGTTCTCCGAAATGAAAAAGCAGACGAACATATTAAGAGGAGAAACTTACTTGAATTCCCACGTCAAAGTTCGACGGAGATATATAATAAAGTAGGTGGATTTATTATTGTAAATATTTATTCAAAGTGTTAATACTAATTACAAGATAATAAATCAGATTAAAACAGTAGGTTCCCTGCAGGCAAGGAGAATTAAGCATCACAATAAAACTGGGCAATATTACCCCAAGTTTAAAACAAGGATCTCTAATACCGAGTTCCTTGTTTGGTTATCAGCTCAATTGCTTTTAGTTTTAGTTGCATCTAACCCAAATCTGAATTCATATGTCTCTCATATGATCTTTTTATTATTGGAGTTAATCTTCACTATCGAACCACTCTTTTGCTTCATCGGTGTAGAGTGGTTCTCTTGTTTTTACTTCCTTTCTTTTTCTGTATTTGTGCTAATTTGGCACGTAAGCATGCATATTCTATCAGTCTTTCAATAAAGTCAGATCCATCCTCACTGGTAATTGAGCGATGGGCAGGCAGAGAGCCTAAATAGAGTTCCCCAGCCAACATTAGGTCAGGTGTAAATTTTTCAACACTTTCAATTACTTCTTTATTTTTAAATCCATTTCTTCTGCCATTATGGAAAACCTTATATAAATCTTTCCCTTTCGAGTAGGTAAAAAACTGATCGATATTTAATTGTAGAATATTTGATGAACTACCAGTTTGATCCTTCGCAACGGTCAAATACGTATTTCCTGATCGGTTCCCATAAACAGGATCATCGATCAAGATCGGAGTTCCAAACATACCTATTCTATAAATCTCAAACTTACCATCAAGATCTTGTACTATAAAACTTCGGTAATATCCTGGAAAGGATCCTCCACTGGCATTTCCAAAGGAAAACACACCGTACGATAAATCTTCTATAATGGTAGACCTGTACTGCCCGCTAAGATGCATTTTTCCGGATAAAAGAAAGTTTTGCAACTCAGAAAGAAACGAATGCATCTCAACAGGGGTTCCTTCTCCAATATACCCCTCCTTCCGTAAGTGAGATACATATCTGTCGTAAGTGGTTAAGTCATAGGATAGTCGCTGCAAGGGACGAAAGCTCGTGTACTCCACCTTTCCCTTTACGAGTTCGGAGTAAGTATATAGTTCATTAATCAGGGGAATTGTTTTTTCACCTGGAACTTCATAGAGTTGCACCTGATTACCGTTCGCAATTCCAATATACTTAGCTTTTAAAATTTCATTATAGGTTTTTACCTGTTCTAAAGTATGATCAGTTAATTAAATATGCTTAGCTTTCAATTCTAACACCAATAGCGTATGTTCCTTGACTTCTCTATCTTTATGCCAGACGACAATATCGGCTCTTTGACCCGATGTGGAAGCAATTTGCTTCAAAGTGAATTCCGTACTTTTTCCAATTTAGCAGCATGTAAAACGAGAAAAGTTGTAAACAATACTCTGCTTTTTCTAGACTCTCGTTAACGACTGCAACAACTCGGTATTGTTTCTGTATAAGTAATTCTTATATTTCAATTTCTGTTAACATTGGTTCGATTTACTGATAGGATGTATTTCGTTGTGTAATGGTTGCAGGGAACATATGTAACTCCTTCTAATTTGATAATCTATCTCTTGCAAAATGGCGGCCAGCCAATATTATGCCTCCACCAGATCTCTATTGCATTTCTCAATGGAACATCTTCAATTTTCATATAAAAGACGGACCATTCATATTCCTTCCATTTTCCTTTATGAATCTCTAGCCCTAGCTTCCCTGTCCCCTCATTCCCTTCCTTAAATAAATGCTGTTTCAGTCTCCGATTTATATTGCTTTCTGTACCGTTATAGATGATGTATGGGTTTTGTTTTTCTTGAACAATGATTTTTGTACCTTTTGGAGTTGTGACTCTTTTCTTATCTTTATAAATCTTTGGATTGAAAATTTCCTTTTCCGGCATCGTTGTTTCTATCCAATAAACCCCTGGCACTTCAGGAACATTCAGCATATCATCTAGATTTCGTATTTTGATTCTGATCTTATTCGATTCTACAAATCTACCTGCATCATTAATCGATTTAAACGCCCTATCAATTGGCATATTTTTCTCCCGTTCATGCTTATTAGTTACAGGATCAAAAACCGCTGCAAACTAGCCCCAGTATCGGCTTTATTATATTTTTACTTAAGGAAATCAAACTCTATCCCTTTTTCACTCCCTTTATAATGAGCTTTAACGATTGTTAACACAAAAAGTGCCTCTAGCAGATTACTAATCTTTTCTTCTACTTGTACATCATTCAAATGGATATCTCCTACCCATAAAATCTTGGACGGTTTCTTATCGGCCGAGTCCTGAACATAATATCCATAAATAATAAGGGTGTGATAAATAGTTTCCCATAAAGCTTTTGGCAACCCTCTTGAATTAAATTTCAACTCAAAAAATGGAAAAAGTGCTTTTTTATCAGTCCTTAGGTACTTATGATAACCATACTGCGTTGTCATATGGTTAGTTCCTGTTCCTACTTTCACCACGATAAACCTAGACTTTTCATCAGCAAATGTGGTTTTATTCCCACGGTAGCCTATCGTTCCCAAATATACTTCACAAGGTAACCCATTGGGAAAATCTGTTGAAGTTAATGTATAAGGGATGACATATCCTTGCCAGGATCCATTCGAATTTTGGCTCCATTTAACAGGTTGATCCTGATTTCTTGTTATTTTAATCTGTTGATGAAACAAGGATCGTGTAAAAGCAAGGTCCATAATAAACTGATTAAAGCCATCTGTAACTCTTTGATTCGCTTGGCCGTCATCACTCAGTTCAGGACTGGCATCAACCGGCTTAAAAAATTGATAAGATGAATATGGAATACCAAAGGGTGATGTCTGATTTAAATAGTCTTGAAAGCTCATTTTTGGTACAGTTTTTGCTTCTTTATGCAGCTTTCCCTTAATAAAGATAGAGTCATATACATTCTGATCATTGTTTTGTAGATAATGGAATAGAAGATCTGTTGTCATCTCCTTCCATTCAATTTTATTTTGTTTACATATTTCCTGGATTGGTTGCGTGACCTCCTGACCGATCAACATCCCTCTTATTTTTTTATTTACTTTCCCTTTTAATCTTCTAACATAATCGGTGATTTGATCGACGTTTTCTAAGGTTACCATGTCCTTTTTCAACTCGACTAATAGAATATTCCCATCTTTATCGGAAAAAGTTAAATCTGTTCTTCTAGATTCCAGCTGAGCCTGCCTATCAAGCAATGTTAAGCCATCTTCAATCAATTCTGGATGTAATACTAATATATCCTCGAACTCTTTTTCTGAAAGAATATGCACCTTGACGCCCCTTTTTCAAATTATCTTTAGGTATATTTTACCATAAACTTTACAATGATTCACACATTTCTATATGTGATGTTAAGCAAGTCTTGATTAACATCAGTACAAATATATATAAATAAATCACTTCTGCGATTAAAACGGTAAGACTATTGCCGAAATTTCCTTTAATAATTGAATATTCCAACCTTCAATTCTAGTATTATTTTTATAAACAGGTTAAGGAGAGTAAAAATGGGGGCGTATCACTTTGATTTGCTTTGAATTGGGAGGGTTCTGAAGTTTCGAACGGTTATGCTTTGGGGAATGGTAAGCATAGCAATATTATTAGCCCGGTAATTGGTCGTTTCTTACAAGGAAATCAAATTATGTACTAAGGGGGTACCATGTCATCAGGCTCTAGTGGCTCCAGTCTCTTACGAGACAGCCTTAGAAGCGGGCGGCCACTAACATTATTTGTATGGACTCGGACGCGGGAGGGAGAGGGAGCCATTACAGATCTTTTGAGAGATGTCATGAAAGCTAGCCTCTATTGTAATAAGATAACCCCTAAATGAATAGAAAAGGTTTTAAGTCTTGTAACCTATCACCTTTGGCATTTACCACTAGGGAGTAGGTTCTCAACGAGAACAGACTTATCCCAATGCCGTTTGCTTCCACATGCTTTCATTGGGTGTGTCTATGATGTGGGTGTGCTACTCTTCACCGACAGATTCTATCGCTTCGCTCTTCTTGATGTAGGCTTTCACAATCGTAAATGACAGATTCCAATTGGATTATGTCTTTCTTTTTTATTTGTCACAATTCTGTAAAAAGCTTCCAATATTGTGAACGTTATCAGTTAATTTGTTGTGAATTTGCATCTAACAAGTGATGTCCTTTCACAAGCCTCTCACTATCTATATATAAAGGGCAAAACCTGGGGAAATTCTACCTTCGAGCAAAATATTCACAAGACTGTCACAAAGTATTCTTATTTTCTTCTTAATAATCAAACGTTATTTCCATTTTTGGTAAAAATATCCTGATTTAGGAAATTTATATATTTCTTTCGGTTTTGTGCTATCACAGCCCATTCCAGAGTACTATAGTGAAAGATCAACTTTGGAGTGGGGCACCGAACTCCATTAACAGATGACTTCGTTATACCTACTACCCTTTAGGAATTTTTTAAAAGGGATTTTTCCTTTTAAAAATATAAATACATCTAAGCATCATAATTCACTCTAAATTTCTAACCCACGCCCCCTTCCCTGTCAAGGTTGTAAAGTCACTCGGATTTTAACAGTTTTTATTTGAAATTGTAGATATAATAGGCTTTTGTTTTTTGTATATATGATTTAAACAGATGCAATTGGTGGCAGTATGATTCGTTTTGCCACAAACTTGCCACCAAGTGACACCAGCTAAATCCCTTGGTATATTAGGGTTTAGTGACCTTTATCCCCCAGTCCACAATTTCAGTTCTCTCAGCTATTAATTATAAGATTAGTATCAATCTTTTAGTTTAACCCAGAGTTTTTTTGCTATCTTTTTTTCTGCTTCATTTCGTATCTGCCTTACACGTTCCGGGGATAGGTTTAGCAATTTAGCAACAGATTTTAATCGAGCTCTTTCTTTGTTGACACCATATATTCCATTAAGTATTATCAGCTCTCTTTCTGATAATAGATAACTCATGGCTGTGTATAAACCAATAAATCGCTTGTAATTATCTGAAACTTTTTCGGTCAGTATTTTTATATACGGTTTAGCTTTATACAATTTAGATACAAAATTTGGACTCCACACAGACGCCACCATATCCATGAAAAAAATGGCGTCATCTTTGGTCAATTCAGTTTTATATTCGATCAAAACAATTTCCCCTAAACTTTTTTCATTCTTGTCCAATCCAACCGGTTACATTCAACTTTGATAAGGGCCACTGGCAGTAGCCGTCGTAACTTGATATTCAGCCTATTTTGCTATTCTTGCCTGTACTTCAGATAACCTCACCTTGAAGAATAGATTGTAAACGGTTTAATTCCCTTTATGAATCATTTTATGAGTAACATATTCATCCCTCAATGTTCTTAATTGACAATCAATTATAAATGCGTCAAGTCCGGAACCAACATTCTTTTGTGCAGACTCAATTAAAGCTACCTTAAGGCAGTTCGTCATGCCAAAGTTTCATTAATAATCTCTATTTTCATATCGTATTCATCAATGTATCGATAACAGTGAGTATCCTTTTTATTGCATATTCTTTTGTCGATAAATCATCAGCAATAAGTTCACCAGCCAGATCAAGAAGCTGCGTTCTAATACATGAAATTGTAAGCTTCGCTTCGAGTAATTCGTTCATAATAATACTCCTTTCCGATAAAATTCTTGCCAGGCTAATCATCGCTCCTATAAAAAGTTTGACCATAAGATTTAATACTTACATTGACATAAGATTTTCTTTTTTTCTTCCACCAATATTGTTCTCCTATTTAATTAGTTAAAATGCTAAAATAAGTAGGTTGATAATTTTGGAAAATATTTTATTTAATAATAAAAAAATTGCATTTAGGAGTGATTTAGTGTCAAAGTATGATTCACTTGACCCAAGAACAGAACTTGAGCAAGAAATAACTGTCGACTTAAAAAATGCTTTTGAAAAAAGAGGGTATGAAGTAAAACACAATGGTGGTGTTTCTCACGCCCCTGCCGGATATTCCGATATTGAACTTTATAATGATTTATTCAATATTAATATTGAAGTTGCTAAAAGATATGGTGCTCAACAAGACGGAGAATTTAATTCTATAAAAGAACATCTTCAAAAAGTCAAAGAGACAAACAACCAAAAAAATTGTTTTTGCATTTTCGTTACCCCTGAAACTTCCAAAAGAATGATAGATAGCATTAGGGATTTCAATAGACAAAGAACTCAAGAAGGTAGATTTGATATGAAAATTCTACCAGTAAATTTCGAAACATTAGAACTATACCTACAAAGGTTGTCAGAGAGTGATAGAACATTATATCCACTTGAAGATTTAATTAGAGTTTTTGCTCTTCATAAGGAATTTGTGGACGACCTTAGGATTAAGAAGTTAATCCAACAAAATGTTTTCCCTTTTGACGAAGAATTACTTCAAGATATAGAGAGTAAAGAAATTGAAAGGGATATGAAAACTTTAGAAGAACTCGTTAAGGACCTTGATAAATTAGAAAGTTACATGAGAGAAAACGGAATAGCTACAGGAGCTTCTGCTATTAACACGTTAATTTACCTTGTTTTCATTAAAATATTTGAGGAAAAGCGTGAAAGAAGTAATCAGCAAAATCGACTTTTAGATGTTGATTCCTTTAATAGGTATAAAAATAACCTTGCTCAAGCAATCCGTGAACAAGGAAGGGCAATCCATGAGCTCTTTGATGTTATTAAAGATGAAGGTGAATTTATTGAATCTGGAATGTTTACAGAAAATGACAGCCTACCAGACTCATTAAACGATGATTTCATTAAGGAACACATTATACCTATTTTCATTAAATATAGTTTCCTAGGAACTTTGGTCGATGCACTTGGAGCTGTTTATGAAGTATTAGCAAAACGATCTGAAAAGGACGTTAGAGTTGGACAATTCTTTACACCGGATAATGTGGTACGATTTATGGTTAAGTTAGCTGACCTAGAACAAAATGACCATGTTCTTGACCCAGCGTGTGGGACAGGTAGGTTCCTAATTCACTCGATGAGTCAGTTATTAAAGTCTGTAAATGAGCCTACAGAAAGTCGTACAATTGAAAAACAGAGAGAGATAAAGACAAGTCAACTTTTTGGTTCGGACATTGATATGAGAGTAGCTAAAATCGCTAAAATGAATATGTGGGTTCATGGTGATGGAAAAACTAATATTCGAGGAGAGGCAAACGGATTAACATTGCATACAATTCAAGATTCTAATTATGATAATGCATTTGATGTAATATTAACTAATCCTCCTCTAGGAGAAGTAAATTATCAAACAGCTACCTTTACAAGCTTGGGAGAAATAAACACAAGACTCGCTAGGTTCCCAATATTGCCTTTTAAAAATAAGACAATTGAAAAAAGGGACGAAATATCTGAGAAAATAGGGATATATAGTGCAGAATTAGAAGAATTATATAATTTAAGGGAAAATGAAACTGAAGGTTCTGCAGAATATAGATCTTTAACAACAAAAATTAATGGAAAATCAAGAACATTAGAAAACAATTATCAAAAGCTTGAACAATTAGGCCGACTAATTAGTTCCGATAATTGTGAGATAGAAATTACAGGTACAAAAATGAAGGGTGGTGCACTGTTCTTACCTTCAATCTGGCACTACTTAAAAGAAGATACTAATAAATGTGATTTACCAGAATGGCGTGGAGGTAAACTTATTACCATCCTTGACGAAGGTATTTTAAATACGGATGAATACAGTGAAGTTAGAAAATATCTAAAGACACACTTTTATATTAAGGCAGTAATTTCACTTACTCGAGATACCTTTGTTCCGATATCTAAAACATCAACAAAGACCTCTATATTATATGCTATTAAAAAGACCGATCTTAGTGCTCTACAAAAAGAGCCAACTTTCTTTGCACATGTTGATAAAGTAGGAGTAAATACCCAGGGTAAAGAAACAGACAACCACCTTGATAATACATTAAATGATTACCTACGTTTTAAGGAAGCTGTCTTAAGATCATATAGAGGTAACGAATTTGTTAAACAATTATTTTTACAACAAATGACAAGGGAGGACTGAAATCTTGTTTGAATTCTCACATAGCTATTTCAGATTCCCAGAAGAATTTGAAAAGCGTCTTGATGTCCTTTACAATGATAAAATTTACAACTCTATACAGGAGAAAATAAATAACTCTCCTTTTGAGTTTATTCCAATATCTGAAGCTGCTAACTTTATTAAAGATAGTCGCAATCCTATTAATACTCCTGATGAGGAATTCTTTTATGCTGAAATAGGAAAAGTGGACATAGTTAAAGGAAAGCTAAATCCTATAAAAATGATTGGTAAAGATGCTACTAGCTCCAGGGTAAGAAGAATAATGTATAAGGATACAATTATAGTTTCAACTACTCGTCCAACTAGGAAAGCAATATCTCTAGTCCCAGCGAAATATGATAAAGAAATATGCTCTACCGGATTTGCTGTATTAAAACCAAAACCAGGAATTCTTCCGGAGTTTTTATTTTTTGCTTTAAGAACTGATATCTCAAAATATCAATTTGAGAAGTATTGTAGTGGAGCTGGTTATCCTGCCATTAACCAAGAAGTTGACCTACCTCAAATACTTGTGCCAAATCTTGACTTATTGTTACAAAAACAAATAATTTCTAACGTAAGAAAAATACAATATATTGCGTTAAAATTTGAAGTTTTTGCAAAAAGGGCACTTGAAGAAGCGAGAGCTTATTTTAGAGAACAAATTGAAGTTGAATTTGACCCAGATGACGAGAATAATTACTTTCATAGATCTGGCACTACAAAGAAAACTTTATCCTTTTACAGTTTCCCGGATGATTTGGAGAATAGACTCAATTACTTGTATTATAATCCCAAGCTAAGTATAGTAGACAAATTGGCTACAAAATACTCTACTACAACTATAAATGAGATAATATCTGAGCCTATTAAAAGAGGGAATCAACCCAAATATAGCGATGATGGGGAAAATAAAGTAATTAAAACAGTTGATGTTATTGATGAAGGTATTGATCTTGAACAGTGCCTTAGTGTAGACAATGAATTCTTTGAGGATAGTTCTGAATACCATGTTAGAAAAGGCGATATACTTCTAGCTTCAACCGGTATTGGGTCGATGGGTAAAGTTGCTTTATATGAAAGCGATACTCCTGCTATGTGTGATGGTCACGTATCAATAATTAGGGTTAAAGAGGATTATGACCCATCATTTATTGCTCATTTTTTAAGGTCCCATTTTGGACAAGTCCAAATAGAAGGTCTTTTTACTGGGTCTTCTGGTCAGATAGAGCTTCAGCCAGTTGATATTAGAAAAATTGTAATTCCTGACAATACAGATCTTGGTGTTCCTTACTTGAAACAAGTTGAAATTGCAAATAACATGGATAAAATATTAGAAAAATTTTATACAAATAGAAACAATGCCAAAGATAAATGGATTGAAGCTGATAAAACGTTTCAAGAATACACACTTGGGGAAAAGAGTCTAACCTAATTAAGGTTAGGTTCTTTTTTTATAGATTCGTATTTTTAGATTAATGACAAAATATATGACTAAACAAATGAATAAAAGAGTTTATTTCCCAGTTCCAAAGACAAAATTTAAGGCATTTTGAACAATGCAAAACACCACCTTAGAACGGACAAATTGCTCTCCCATGGTTTGACCTAGCCTAATATAACTAATAAAATAATAATTGTTAGCAACAGGAGGACAATACATCATGCAAAACTTTAAATATGGGACTACTACAATTGATTTTTCGATTGAATATAAAAAAGATAAAAAAGATGTTTCACTTTCAGTCTGCTTAAATGAAGGAGTAAAGTTAGTTGCTCCGGAAGGAATTGACTTTGATAAAATAAAAACCATTTTGCATAAAAGAGCTCCTTGGATTTTAAAGAAAAAATTTGAGCTTGAAGAGATTGTTGATTCACCTACACCAAAAGAATATATTAGTGGCGAAAAATTCGGATATTTAGGTCGCCAGTATACTCTAAAGGTTTATAAGAACGAACATTTGAAAAAACCAGAGCTAGCATTTAAACAAGGGCGTTTTATAGCAGAAATCCCCCCAAAAATGGCTGATGAAGAAAGACAAACCAAATTGAGTCAACTGTTTAAAGATTGGTATGTCACACATGGAAATAAAAAGGTAGAGGAAAGGTTAAAGATCTATTGTCCCAAAATGGAACTTGAGCCGTCAAAGGTTGTATTAAAAGAGCAGCAAAAGCGTTGGGGAACATGTACAAAAGATGGAGCTATTTATTTAAATTGGCGAATTATGATGGCTCCGATGTCGGTGGTTGATTATGTTATTGTTCATGAATTAGCACATCTTAAATATCCGAACCACTCAACTGATTATTGGAATTTTGTTCGGTCTATACTGCCGGATTATAACCAAAGGAAAGAGTGGCTTCGAATAAACGGGCCTATATTACTTTGTTAATTAATATTTTTAAGTAAAAAAGAAAAAGAGGTACCTTTTACTTAAAAGTACCTCTTTTTCTCCAGTAATTATCTATTCATCTAAAAAATCTTGAACCTTATCATAATAAAGATACAAAGCTTTTTAACTACCCCTAGCCCCTTCTCGATCATAATATCTACAATTCCAGTACCATTCATCAAAATAATTGGAACTGCACCCTGTTGAAACGAAATACCTGTTGCCTGTGATGTAAAATCAGACGTAGTAAACAAAATCCCTTGCTCGTAAGTACCTTGAATAGCACCACGAAACTGTTGAATTTCTCTTCTTCCAACATTTCCTTGCCACCTTTTACACTGAAAGGCAACATTCATGGAAGCAAGTCCAATCTTTATCCTTCCGTACCCATCGATTCCCCCATCGGGACCAACGTCTGTAACAGTTAAATTTACAAACCCAGAAACTTGCAATAATTTTTTTGCAAACTCCTCAAATTGCCTTGGAGTTAATTCGTGAAGTTTATCAAGTAACTGTGATTTAAAATCCTCTTCGTATCTTCATATAGTTCAACAAAATTAACAGGAGAATTGGAGGGGACAAGTACAGGTGAATTTAAACGATTTCTTCCTAGGTCAGTTATTGCCCAGATCCCTCTTTGAGGACTATCCATTTCACCAATATCTACCAGCTTTTGCCTTACTCATTGAATCCGATTAGCCCATTTGTTACCTCCAAATTCCATCCTTTCATCTAAATCTTCCTAGGTTAAACCTGGAAATTTATTTGTCACTAAACGGATATGTCTTTTGGCTTCCCTTGTCCACCTAAAGAAATCAACACCTCTAATAAGGGAACCTCCATTTCAGACTGTTTTGGCATAACCATATACACATCCCCAAAAGAAACTATTCCCTTGTATTTTGTTTAGTTTTACTTTTTATAATGAACCTCAGCTAACTCCATTAGCTGCTGGGTCAACCCTTCTATTTTACCATTTGGACATTTACTCACACGTAGCTGCCGTTTTATCTTCTTACGCATTTCCCTTTTTACGTCCTCTTTTTCAGTCCATTCAATGACAGCCTGTTCTTGTATATCCTCGGTAATAATATGTGTTAATTCCTTTAATGCTTCCTTATCTTCTTCATCCGGCAGTTGCTGTTCAAGCATTTGAAAAAATGGGTATTGCTCTCTTGTAAACCCGTGTTCCAGGCTTTTCTGAACAGTATTTCGAATTTCTTTAACCATTTCTCTATATTCTTGTAAAAGCTCTTCAATGGTTACTTGACGGTCTTTACGCTTTTTGATTAGTTCCTCAAGACGTTCCTTTAAAGAGGTATAAAGCACAGGGTTTTCATCAATTTTTACTTTTATTTCGTGCCGAATTGCATGTTCCATTTCTGCAGCTTTGGCTTCCGGAGTCGTAGCTTCTTCTAACCGTTTTTCAAATTTGTTGGATAATATATCTATCGGTTCATGTATCACCTCTATATTCGTCGCAAATAAGTATTCTTCTATTAGTTCTTTAACCTTTTGACCACAATCCGATATATCCAAGTTATCTTCCCTATAACGTGATTTAGCTAGTTGTCGGACTTTCCCTAGGAATTTCAAATCATTCAAATACGATTTTGCCTTCGGACTAGGTAAAATCATATCCATGCTTTCAGAAAACTTCTTAAAGGCTGTATCAAATTCATTACGGACATCTTCTGGTTCAAGGATTTGAATACAAGCTTCAAGATCATCTTTCCTTACATAATTAAAGAATCTCATAGCTTTTCGGTGCCTTGTTTGAAGACGGGGTATTTCAGAATCAACACTTTGCAATGCCCCTTTAACATCCTGTTCAGCAAAGATTCCTAAAGCCTGTTCTAAGAAGCGTGAAACTCCGTAATAATCAACTATTAATCCATATGTTTTTTTATCATAGGTTCGATTTGTTCTTGCAATTGCTTGTAACAAGTTATGCTCTTTTAAAGGCTTATCTAAATACATTACCTGTTCAATCGGAGCGTCAAATCCGGTTAGCAACTTATCACAGACAATGATAAAACTAAGTGAATCTTCACTCATTGGCTTTTTAAACCGTTCAATAATTTTCTTTTCTTCATCCCTTGATAAATGATGTTTCCTCATTCTCTCATCATCATTATGTCTACCAGAAATAATTACTTTTGATTCATAATCACTCAATTCATCAAACATTTCCTTATAATTAACAGCAGCTTCCCTAGTAACAGCAACAACTTGAGCTTTAAAACCATTTGGTTTAATATGTGTTTCAAAATGTTCAATCATATCTAGGACGATCCGTTTAATACGTTTTGGTGAAGAAATAAGGGCTTCCTCTGTTACAAATCTTTTCTTTATTCGTTCCCTATCTTCATCTCCGTAATCACGGAACTTTCGGTCAAATAAATCGTCTAAAGAGTCACCTTGAATGTGTAAGTCGACCATCCGTGATTCAAAAAAAATAGGAACAGTAGCACCATCTTCAACTGCCTGTTCGATTGTGTATTTATCTATATATGTACCGAAAGTCCGAATTGTACTTTTGTCTCCTTTATCAATAGGTGTCCCTGTGAATCCCAAATAACAGGCATTCGGCATAGCTGTACGCATATTCATAGCTAGACCACTGTATTGTGTACGATGGGATTCATCGACCATAACAAAAACATTTTCAGCCTTTGTTAACTCCGGATAACTATTACTCTCGGCGTTTTCTTGGAACTTCTGCACCAGGGTCATAACTGTGGTTCCAGGTCCTTGCTGCAGTAAATCCTTTAGCTTTGCTACTGAAACTGCTTGTTGAGGATTAGGAAACCCACATCTACGAAAGGTATTAGTTATCTGATCGTCTAAGTCTTTACGGTCAGTTACCACTACAATTGTTGGATTTTTTAGTTCCTTCAGCCTTCTTAATTTTACAGCTAAGAATACCATAGTAAGCGATTTCCCACTACCTTGAGTGTGCCATACTACTCCACCTCGGCGTCGGGAGTCCTCAGCATTTAAAATGCTAATAATGGCTTTATTAACGGCTCTGTATTGCTGGTAACGTGCCAACTTTTTAATGGTGCGACCTTCAACTGGTTCATAGACAATAAAATTTTGGATAAGATCGAGTAATATTTCTTTCGGGAATATTCCAGAAACAAGAATATCTTGTGCAGATGGATTATCTCCAACTTCAGCAACAGTCCTTGGATAAGGATCTTTCCATTCCCCATAATGCTGCACTCTTGCTCCAATTGTTCCAGCTTTTGCACGGTCATTACTTGAAGCTATTAATAGTTGATTGTAAAAAAACAATTGCTCACATTGGTCTTGATAACGCAGCAGTTGCTTTACACCTTGTCCAATTTGTTCATCTGGTGATAAAGTCGGGCTCTTACATTCAATAACCACCAATGGCAGCCCATTTATAAAAATAATAAGGTCTGGGCGAATTATTCCTCTTGCATTTGATATTGTAAATTGATCAACAACCAAAAACTCATTATTTTCTGGACACTCAAAGTCAATCAATTTTACTGTTTGGTTCTTCCTCCCTTTTCCTAGGTCTTGTTGTATGGAAATCATGTTGATGAGGTTTTCATGAAATGATTGATTTGCTTCCATTAAACTGGTTGCATGTATATGTGTAATTGAACGGACAATTTTATTAAGATTGTTTTCTGAAACCCAAGGGTTTAATTTTTGAATTGCTTTTATTAGTCGTCCTTTTAAAACAACTTCTCCCATCGTTTCACGCTCAATATCAAGAGCTGGGCCATGATTATTTTCATAGCCCATTTCTTTTAATTGATTAATAAAGCGATTTTCTACGAGTGTTTTTTCATTCCAATCACTTGCAATTGTCATGAGTGTGACACCACTTTTTCATCGACCTTCACTCGAACTTTACCTGTTAAAAGAACTTGCATAAGACCATTCTTGAGGTTCGTTAATGGTATTAATTTCTTTTGTTCATGCTGAATTTTTTCGTCAAAAGACTGAAGAATATCTCCAATCTTTTTTTGCTCCTCTATCGGTGGAACTGGAATTTTTATGCTTTTTATATTCGACTTAGATATACCATAAACTGTTGCACCCGTTGCAATTTTTAAAAACTGTTTCTTTATTTCAGAATTAGCAAAACAATATTGCTTGTATTTAATATCCAATAATGGTAACTTTTCTTTTGCAATAATCGTATGAAGCCCCGAAATAAAAGGTTTATTTTTATCATTTATTACCACTACACTTTTCGCAATACCTTCAGTGTCTTCTGAAGCATCTGCAAAAACAATATCGCCTGTTTGTAATAAACTATCTTCTCTAATACTTCCCTCTTTAATATTAATCCTTGGAAGCCAACAAGAATCTACTCTTGTGTCGAAAATAATTTTATCCATTTTATGTATATCGCCATAGTGAAGATAATAAGCCCCTTCATCACCAAGTGAAGAACGGGAAAAAGGCATTCCACCGAAAAATTCAAATAAACTATCTAAATCTTTTACTTCCCACTCTTCTGGAATCTGACCAATCACCGTATTCTTAAACTTGGAATGTCCTATTCCTTTTATTAATAGTTGCTGCATTAACCCTTTTTTTACTTTTTTAGTTTGTTCGATAATTTCTTCTGTACTTTCAATTACAGAATCAACAGTATTAAGAATTTCAGCAATTTTCTTCTGTTCACTGAAATTGGGAATGCCAAGTTTATACTCCTTTATATCCCCAGCCTTAACTGCTGGATAATTTGAACCTGTCATTTTTGTCTCTAAATACGAAACAAACTTATCGTCAAGAATTGATTGATATATAAAATCCGGATCAATGTCTTTTTTTACCCTTAATACAGCAAATCCGGTGGAGCAGATCTGAGGTAAATCACTTTCATATTTAATGAAAGCAAAACCCTTTAAATAAGGTCTAACAGTTGAAACTATGGTGTCTCCTTTAATAACAACTCTTCTAGCCCTACTAGGTGCTTTAGAAAACTCTACAATTTTTGTATCTTTGATTTTTCCAGTCTTCGCAATTGAAGCAATATCAATATATTCAAACCTGTAATTATTGGCAGTTTTACTTGGCGATAATGTTTCGGGATTAACATAAGCTACTTCATCAATCGAACATAAGCTCCAGTTAGTTGGAAGGGCATATTTCTGTGATTCTATTTTCTTATTCACCATACCCAAGCTCCTTCAAGTAACCGTACATCTTTACTTCAATGTGACTACGTTCTTTTTCTAAAACACGAAGTTTTACCAGAGCTTCTTCTACATCAATTAATTCTTCTTCTTCTGCTGTATCAATATAACGGGCAATGTTTAAGTTATAGTCATTTTCTTTAATTTCATCTAAACTGACAGGACGGCAATACTTCTCAACTTCCTTCCATTCATCGTAAGCTGAAACTATTTTTTCAATGTCTTGGTCACGTAGAGTATTTTGATTTTTTCCTTCTTGATAGTCCTCTGCAGCATTTAGGAAAAACACTTTGCCTTTTTTACTTTCCTGTTTATTCCGATTAAGTAATAATATACACGCTGGTATCCCAGTACCATAAAAAAGGTTTGACGGTAAACCAATAACTGCTTCAATTAAATCCTCTTCAAGCAAACCTTGTCGAATGGTCCCTTCTGCTCCACCACGGAATAAAACTCCATGTGGCATTACTACACCAGCTCTACCCTCATGATTTAATATTGCAACCATGTGCTGAATAAAAGCTAAGTCACCTTTATCTTTTTGTGGTATACCAAAACGGAAACGTCCGTACTCATCACTTTCAGCTTCTTCTCTACCCCAATTACTTAGACTGAACGGTGGATTTGCAATCACACGATCATAGAGGATTAGTTCTCCTTCTTCTAGCAGCTTTGGTTCTCGAATCGTATCCCCCTTTTCGATTCGATGGTCACTTAACCCATGTAACAGCAAATTCATTTTACAAATAGCCCATGTATTTAAGTTCCGTTCTTGACCATGCAGAGTTAAGTTGCGTGGGTTTCCACCTTTTGATTTTATATAATCAATTGATTGAATTAACATACCACCCGAACCGACAGTTGGATCGCAAATACGCATACCCTCTTCTGGGTTAATCAGCTTAACAATCAATTCAACCACTTTACTTGGAGTGTAAAACTCCCCACCCTTTTTCCCTGCGTCATCTGCAAATTGCTTGATTAGGTACTCATAGGATCGGCCTAGCATATCTGGTTCAGATAAATTAGCGTTACTTAAATCAATGGCAGAAAAATGATTAATTAGCTGCATTAATAAACGGTCTGGTAGCTTTTCCTTATCATTGAAGTCAATAGTTGCTAATACCCCTTGAAGCGAAGCGTTATCTTCTTCTAGAGCTTCAAAGGCTTTATTAATGCTATTCCCAATGTCTTGTGTTTGAGCCTGGATATGATTCCATCTAGCACGTTCTGGGACGAAGAATTGGTGTTCATCGTGATCGTACCAGCCGTAATCATCCCCTTCCTCCTCTTCAATCCGTGTGGCAGTTTCAACAAATACGTCATTCAAGCGTTTTAAAAATAATAAACCAAATATATAATTTTTATAGTCTGAAGAGTCAATTGACCCTCTTAAAATGTTCGCTGATTCCCATAGGTGAGATTCAAGCTTCTGTAGTGTTAATTGAGACATATGTAATCCCCTTTTTCTATACAGTAATATGTAAATTAGTCCATCTTAACTATACCAAAGAAAGAAACTGATGTACTATCGTTATTATTTTAACCCTAAAAAGTAATTTTGAAATACTAAAATAATTATCAAACAAATAAAAAAGACCATCTTAAAGATGATCATTTTTACATTATTCTTGAATGAATAATAGGCTACCTATAAATCATACCGATTCCTTTCTGACACTGGTAGGATAGTAACACTGTCTTTTTTTCTCAAATCTTTTTTAGAACCTAACCCAGGTTGAAAACTTACATCACTATAACTAAATCCAAAGTCAGCAATCATTTTTAGTCCATCGTCAAAATTAACTTGTTTCCTTAATTCCTTGTAATCTAATGAATTAAAATTAATTGGGCTTTTCCCATAAAAATCAACATAATGGTAGTATTCAGTACCTTCATAATCTCCCTGGCTAATCCGTCTTTTTAATAAAATTCCCATGTGCTTAATTTCACCATTTTTCTCCCTCATACAAATGGGGTGTTCTTCAATATTGTCATCATAACTTAATGAAAATTCATGTAACAAGTACATAATATAACCTCACTTCCCAATCCGATATATAAAGAAATTATACCTATGTTGTAAGAACTAGTACTATTATTAGATATATATTCTAAATACTTTTTTAGTAAAAGGATATTATTCTTAATTCTAGAAGTTATAAGTTTTGTACAAAGAAAATAACATCTTAAATTGCTGCTATTATTGCTATTGATATTGTCTAAAAGTTAGTTTGAAATAAAAATACAAAAGATATAAGACTTTTAGACAATAAGAGAGGATTAACAACTATGGCAATCATTGGTTATGCAAGGGTATCTACTAGAGACCAGGAATTAGAAATACAAATCGACAAAATTAAAGGAATATGGCTGTGAAAGAATCTTTATGGAAAAGCAAAGTGGAGCTAAAAGCGATCGTGAGGAACTTGCCAAAGCTTTGGACTATTTAAGAGAAGGCGACAAGCTGGGTGTTTATAAGCTGGATAGATTGGCGAGGAGTACATTCGATTTACATAAAATCGCAAAAGTGCTGCAAAGCCGGGGAGTATCCCTAGTGTTTATTAAAGAACAGATTGATTTCTCGACACCAGCTGGAAAGCTCATGTTTACAATGCTGGGTGCTATTGCTGAATTTGAACGGGGCTTAATCGCTGATAGAACAGCAGAAGGGCGTGAACGGGCAAAAGCTCAAGGAAAGCATATGGGTCGTATTGGAAAGCCAGAGAAGGACATTAAGAAGGCTTTAAAGCTTTATTATGAAAGGGAATCAAATGGATTAAGCGTCAACGATATTTCAAAAACGACTTGAGTTCCTAGAAGTACTATTTACTCTAAAGCAAAAGAGAAAGGCTTAAGTTAAAGGAACTCAATTGTAACATCTCTTCAGTTATTAAAAGAAATTACGTAAAAGAGCTTGAAATTACTCAAGCTCTTTATGTCTCTTTATGTATTCATATAATTTTTCACCCTATATGATTTTCTAATCAATCAATATAAAATCACAAAATTTCACTAAATTATAATATATATGATCTAAGTACTGATTTAGCATTCTATAAATTAAAAAAACTTCTCCTTCATCTAGTTGGTCAGATGTGAATAGTGAATATGAGTTAAAGTGCATTAGCGAACTTGTCATTTCGTACACTATCTCATATTCATCAGTTAAACCTACCTTATCAGCCTTTGCTTTCCAACTTCTCCCGTCTGCTAATAACTTAAATACTTTAGAACTTTGTCCATTAGTTTGAAAGAATTTATTAAAAGATTGGGAATTCGCCAAATCTTTTGCTCTTTTTAAGTTTTTACTTTTATATTCATCCAATTTGTTTTTATAGGTGGATAAGATTTGTGTTTCAACAAGATGTTTATGAAATGAATATCCGTGATTTTCTACATCTTCCATAAATATAGTGATTTCTTTTTTTAATTTTTTATCCAATTTTTCGATATTGGTCAACATATTATCAGGATCATTTGAGTACTGTTCTTCTTCCATTATTAAATTATTTAATAATTGAATTTCCTTTTCGATTCTTGTAACAATTTTATCTAATTTATTAATTTGTGTAGTTTGAATTGAAAAATAAACCTTAAAAGCGTAATCTTTTTCTTCTAATAATAATCTGCTGACAACTAATGTTTCAAAAATATATCTAAGGTTACCCAACATTATCATCATCTTTTTTTCGTCGTCTAATATTTCTTTAGTTAATTTAGTAACCTTATCAAGAACCGCAACAGAAATACTATAACGAATATCATTCGGTGTTTTCATCTTTTGCATATTAATGAGATTTTCTAATTTTTTATATTTTTCTAAGGTGACCCTGGTATCTTCCGAATTCTTTTTAATTCTTTGTTTGTAATAATCGCTCATTTTAAATTATCCCTCTTCATTGATTTTGAATTTGTAAATACACTAATAAACCAAAAGTAGATCTAATAACCATGTACAATTATAAAACCTTCTTACGCTCACCTTTCCTCCCACTTTAAAACTAATTAGACTTATAAATAATTCTATTTTCCTCCAATAATTCCTTTTTTTAATTAAACTGTTATTTTAGTTTAAGTTACAATCCTTCCCACCCCCTAATATATAATAAAAGGATGGAACCATAGTGATCCCATCCTTAAAATTAATTCTTTTTACTTAATTCCATTCCACAAATGACGGTAGCCTGAGTAACCCCGTTTATGTTAGATTTCTATACTTCACTCGACATTTAATAGGCTCAATAAAGATAAATTTATTATTCTCTGAAACAACTTGCTGCTCCTTGTATAGGTTCTTTTTTTCTCCAGGTGGCATGAACTCCATTACCCCAGCTGATTTGCCATCTAGAAAGCTAAGCAACAGCCTAAATTCGCCTTTTCTAAGCCCCGTAATCATCACATCACTAAACTGGTAGTTAATGACCTTAAGCCACGACTGGCTACGTTTCCCTACCTCATAGCGTGAGTCTTTACGCTTTAACACTATTCCTTCTAAACCTTGCTGCTGGACCAAATCGAAGTATGCAGTACCATGACCCTCTAGATATTTAACTTTTGTTAATAAGCCTGTATCCGTGGGTATTACTTCATCAAAGAGCTGCTTTCTTTCTATTAATGACAGCCTAGTAATAGACTCACCTTTGTATTTAATAATATCGAATACAACGTAACTTAAAGTACCATCTTCTAGAATGTTTCTTTTAGACATGAATCGGCTCATCATAGCCTCAAAATCAGGTTTTCCGGTTTGATCTGTAAAAATAATCTCTCCATCTAGTACTGTACCGTTCGGAATATCTAGTGTTAATAGTTCCGGGAACTTAGCAGTAACTTCATTGTTATGACGGGTATACAGTTGCACCTTGTTATCAATCTTTGAAAGTATCAACCTTATTCCATCTAGCTTTAATTCCGTAATATATGAATAATCATCAAATGGTTGCTCTAACTTTTGTAAAAGCATTGGTGAAACAAACACATAAACTACCTCATGATAATTGTACGATTTCTTAATACTAAATTCATTGGTAACTAATTGTCATTTATGGAAATTCACACTATGATGATATAGGGTGAAAATAAAACTAAACATTTTTAATAAAACTAGTTTTTTTTGTAAATTGTTTTGTCGAAAATGAAAGTTTGCTGTATAAAGAAATGCTATAATGAGTTTTATTAATAATATTAAACAATTTATATATCAATAACATAGTACATGGTATAAGGAAAGGAGTGAAACTATGTACAATTTATATTGTGACGAAAGTTGCCATCTTCCAAACGATGATAGTGATGTAATGGTTTTAGGTGCTATAAAATGTAATGAAAGTAAAAAAATAGAAATTTATAATGAAATTCGAAAAATAAAAGAAAAACATGGTATTAGTAGCTGGGCAGAAGTAAAGTGGACAAAAGTATCGCTAAGCAAACTTAAATTCTATAAAGAATTAGTTGATTACTTTTTTAATAATCAAGATTTAACCTTCCGTTGTACTATAGCTCCAGGTAAAAAAGAACTTGACCATGTGAAATATAATAATGGCAATTATGATGAATGGTATTATAAGATGTATTATCACCTTTTATTACCTATTATAAAAAACGGCTTTTATCCAACAGGTGTCAAAAATTCGGATTTTAGAGTCTTTATTGATATTAAAGACACTAAAGGCGGTCCAAAGGTAAAAAAACTAAAAGATGTATTAATTAAGGGTATAAAAAAAGATAATCTACCAGGATTATCGAATGAGATCTTTTTAAAAGATATTAATCAAATAAATTCAAGGGAATCTGAGTTGTTACAATTGGCTGACCTATTAATTGGTATGGCGACCTATTATCATAGAGGTTTATATTTTTCCGATAAATCAAGTAAAGGAAAGCAAGCACTTATAGAATATTGCTTATTAAAGCATAAGATAATTTTACATGATACTACACCTTTAAATAAAACAAAATTTAATGTTTTTGTTTGGCGTCCACAAAAGGGGGATCATTATGAAATTAAGTAAACTATCCCCACCTAGACAACTTCATGGTGCTAGCATATTGGAAAAGATTAATAATATATTTTACGAATTTAATGAAATATTCATAAAAAAAGAAGGACGACCCTACCTAAATGGGAAATTTATTTTTTTTAATATTAGTACAAAATATAAGGGACGTTCGTTTAGTTATCCAGAAAGATTTATGCATGCTTGTTCTATTATAGAAAAAGATACCCATACCATGTTCCCTTGCAATAATGATATAAGTTATGAACTTTGTCATAATAAATGCCAATGCAATCAGGCTTTGGATGAGTTTCAAGTAATAAATAGAGGGGAATGTTTGTATAGATTAGCCCGTATACATTGGGTTCCAGAAGTAATAGAACTTGCTAATCAAAAAGATGAACGTATTCGAGCTTGGTCTCAAAACGAAACAGATTCAAAGAAGAATAAGATAAGAAAACATTATATACGTTATGAATGTGGAATGGATGACTTTCTAATTATTTTTAAGGAGGATTGGCGTAATAAAACCTTAGTAAAATATGATTTCATAACTGCATTCCCAATCTTTTTAAAACATAACAAAGAACAATATGATAAAAACTATGCAAAATTTAAAAAAAGCACTGTTGTTACAACAGTACCCTAAATGTTATTTAAAAAGCCGGTTATCGCTGTGCGAAGTCCAGCTGTCTCCTTCTACAACATGGTAGATGAGCTATTTTAAATATATTGTAAGAAAGTACAAATGTCAATGAACATTGTCATACATTGTATGACATTACAGTTCTTATATTTAGTGTAACCAATTAACTATAAAATAATTCCTATAAAGGTAGACTAGCCCTTCTCATCCCGAGAGGGGCATATTATCGTTTATACTTTTCTTTATTTTTTAGTTCATAAAGCAAATTCCTTATCCTCTATGAGAAAATGAAATCCTGTACTCCGTCTTACTTTCCAATACGAATCGGTAGCTGCCTAATAGATTTCCTTTTCTTCTGTCCATTCTTTCCTTAATTCTTTTCTCGATCGCTTAATTGCCTCTACATTACCGTGGAGGATTAAACAAGTAAAAAACAATCCTAATTTCACTTTTCTAACCTTCCCAGATAGCTGAAGCAATTCATAAGTGTATTTCTGCACAAAATCGATACGTAGGTTCTCCTCTTTTTATTTCGCTCAATCTACATTCACACCTACAACACTATCGAATGTCACTCGCTCAAACTCTCCAGGCTTTGTTTCTATCCGTAGCTGATGAGTGATTGGGTCCACATAATGCACCTTGCCAGTTATAACCTCCATGAATCCATCGCTCCAAATCGTTAAGAGTACAGGCAAGTGATACTCCATCGCATAACTTATTCGCTGGTCAAACTCCTCCTTTTCATATTCGTCCATAATCGGCTTCAATTGGCGTTGTGCATCACGCCATAATTCATTCTGAGCCTTTACCTGCTCCGGCATAAAAAACGCCCCTTGCCATTTCTTTTTGCCTCTGTCACGAATTGCCATAATGATCATCTCCTCCGTTACTATTATATACGAACAAACGTTCCTTATGTAGACCAAAATAAAAGGACCAATCTTGGTCCAAGTTCATCTGATCATATACAATTAAAGCACCCATTAGTTTAAGTACACTCTTTCACAAAGTAACATATCTACGTTTGAACTTGGAACAAGAAAAAAGCTACCGCAGCAACTCTTTCTTAAAAAAATATGACTTTCAAAAAATAAATTAAAGTAAATATTATTAATATAGTACAGGGTTTTTGGGACTTATTGTCGAATATGGAAATGCGTATGGAATATTTTACTAGGGGGTGTTTTTTTGAAAAATGAACCTACACTGCTTACTTTGAGAGCAGAGTATCAATATGACAATAAGTTAAAAAGGTATTCGAATCGATATTATGTTAATGATAATTCTGTTTACAGTCGGATACAAAGTAATGAGGACGTAGTGAGACATGAAAATTATTTTCTTGGAACGTTGGAGCAGTTAAGAAAAAATTATGATTTAGTCGAGGAGGATATTGAGGATTTAGGGAAAGCAATGGCTAGATTTGAAATAGCTGTAAAAAAAGTCATTGCCTGTAATGATAATCCACATTGTGAATTTGAATACAATGCTTCTCAATTAAATGAATTAATCCAAAAAATATTTAAGTATCACGCTTTAGTTGATAAAATAAATCAACGAAAGTTATTTCAGGATTAATAGTATTTATAAAAAGTCACCTGATGGTGACTTTTTATTTTTATTGACTAATATTCGATAAAATATCGTATCTTTCCTTTATCAAATCATTTAGTAGCTCTTCATCCTCCACTGTTTCCGAATCAATAATTGATTCTAGCTGATTTAAACGTTTTAACGTATCCTTTGGAAGTCTGTCTGTATAAACTACTTTAAAAACATTGGCTTTTACAAATTCCAATTTCCCTTGTTTCTTTAATTCTTTGGATAAGTATGCTCTGTGGTTTCCACCACCCGTTACAGCCAAGTCACCATTAGGAAATTGCAAAAGTGCAAAACCAAAAGGTCCTTCATTGGTCCAACCGTATTCTTCAACTTTTTCTTTAAGTATTCTCATTTTTCGATCATCTTTTATATCTTCTTCTTCAAGACTTAGTGCGATAATCCTCTCAGGATCAATATGAATAATCCCTAAATCATATGTTGCACATTTTTCATTTGTTGCTGCTTCAAATTCAGCAATAACCTCTTCAGTTTTTTTCATCTATTACTAACTCCTTAAACCTCTCCAGAGATATTATTTTTCGTAAAATCTTTTATTTTGTTTACCTTTTTGCCAAAGTCTCCAGTTATATTCCTAACAACTGTTTCTTTTTGGTGTTAAATTCATCTTCTGTAACAACACCGCTATCCAATAGTTCTTTGAATTTTTTCAATTCATCTGCCACTGAACCAGTACCTGAAGCTGTTTGTGGTTGAGTTCCATTAGAACCATTTTTTACTGTATCGAGAACCTCGTGTATGTGACTATTAATGGATATGGCGGAACCTTTGTCTAACGCAATATTAAATTTCTCTTGTGGTGTATCAATGGTGAGAACACCAAACATCATTCCTGTTTCAAATGAAATATCATTAATTCTTTCGTAGGCAATTGCTTTAAACTTTTCACCTGATATCGTTTGCTTCTGTCCAAACATAATTCGTTTATTGGTGATAGCGTAAGCATAGTTATTATCGTGCTTAGTCACGGATACATAATTGTGTAAGCCAATAAAAGTCATTAGAACTTTTTCACCCTTGATCAAATTATTTTCCAGGATCCCAAAGTGTTTAATGCCCCATTTTTCATTAAACCCAGAGCCGAATTTATTTTCAACGCAATACCTATACATACCTTCAGCACTATTCATTGGATCGTCGCCCCGTTTTTCTGCTTTAGCATCAATTATTGCTTTGATTTCTTCTACGGTTACTTTATTAACATTAACAACACTGAATCCACCCGCTTGTTTAACGCAACCCGGACAAACCCAAGCGTCAGATTTTTTTACTTTGTAACGATTTAAGCCAACTTCGTTACTACAAACACCACAAATTGCTTTACGATCAAAAAATCCCATCTTTAAACCTCCATTTTTAGGTCGAAGACAACCCTTTTATAAAGTTTTTTTCTGAAAATCGATTGGTTATGATTTATATGTTTCTTTAACTCTATTATAAACATTATTTTCCTATAATTCCATCCATTGTTATCAGAGAAAACCACTCTTTACCGTAATGATGGAGAAACCACATTTGATATTCCCTATCGTTCAACAGTTGTCTAAAACTCCATTCATTTACTGCTTTCCTGTACTTGCTCCTCTATTTACGAAGGAAATTCTTTATAGGGTTCTGAAAGGGCAGCATGGGGGTGCGTTGGAACAAATGGTAATAGAAGGAAGCTCTACCTATCTTATCAGAGATGTTATCGAACATATTATGAATAATTATGAAAGGTCTTTTCGGATTGAGGAGCTTGCGGAAATAGCAAATATGAGTGTTCCTTCACTTCATAGGCATTTTAAACAAGGAACTGCTATGAGCCCTATTCATTCCAAAAACAATTCAGACTTCAGGAAGCACGTCGCCTGGTAATATCCGAGTCGCCAGATGCAGCTGATGTCGCATTCCGTGTTGGCTATGAAAGTCCATCGCAATTCAGCCGTGAATATTTTCGTATGTTTGGTTTTCCACCTAAAGAAGATATAAAGCGGCTGAGAGAGAAATATGACCAAACGATAAACGTATGAATCCCCTGCCTAATTGCGGGGGAATTTTTATAAATGAAAGGATAAATCCTGTTTGTACGGTTTTTTAAACTGACAAAAAAAATTCAGATTGTGAATAATTACACTTAAACTAAACTGCCCCTTTAGCTTAATAAGGAAAAGAGCCGCACAGCAGCGACTCCATAACCTTTCTAATAATTGGTTAATTCCATTTCATAACAATCCAGTGCAACAACTAAACTTTCCTTTACCCTCCCTTTATTGATTTCTATTGTATATTCATAATCACACACCCTACCAGAAACCCTTTCATCCCCTTCAGGGTCAAAAAATATGTTCATAATTGCCTTCTGTTTAAGCATTTCAAATATTAGTGAAAGGTCATTAAATTCTTTTTCAAAGACTATAAGATGGTCATCCTTTTCTTTAAACTTTACAAGCACGTAAACACCTCCAATTTTACACTATTATCCCCACATTTTATTAAACATAAAAGATACCTTCAATTGGAAGAGCCGTGCAAAAGATAGTTTCTATGTACTTTGTTAAGTTCTCATAATTCAAATCATAGTTTAAGAAAATTTCTTCACAATCTTTTGTACGGTAAACATTCAGAAATTTTAGTGATAAAATTGGTATAAAAAACAAGGGTGATTAATAATGAGTGTTAAAGTTAATCGAAAAGGAAAAAAGAAAAAGTATTTTCAATTAACGTGGACGGATATAGAGCTTGAGGAAGGAAGTGTATATTCGACTGCAAGCATTACGGAAGAAACTGCATTTTTTGCAGCAACTCTTTATTTAAGGATTCATAATGATCTATTGAAAAATCAAAATTTAAATATAATTAGTAATGGGTCATACTTTACACTTAAGCAAACTGAATCGAAACTAAAGATTACTTATAAAATTGATCCAAAGAAAAATTGTGTCCAGGAAGCAGATCGATATTATTTTAAGTGTTCAACTTCCACTAGACCCATTTCTGATAAAGACTATAATCAGGCAAAATTGAGGATTGCGAAAAAGGATAAAATAAAAAAGAGTAAACTTGAAATACCTCCTACTAAAGTTTATCTTGGAGGAAGCGTATCTCCAAAGTGATTAGGTTTTACTATTTGGTTAGGATCCTCTACTAACCTATTCGTGGATTGCTATTTGGCAATCTAATTCAACTAGTCTGACCGTTAGTGGAACAAGAAATAAGTAAAGGCAACAGACTATTTTCTTTAACTCCGCATCAAATTTACATCATTTATTTCTATATTCCATTCATATTGAATATCAGGTAGCTTTTCTTCATTTTCATAGCCTCTTCCAATTATTTTAAATCCATTTTTTTCATAAAATCGTTGTGCATTTTTATTTACTTCAAACGTGTACAACGATAATTTCCCGCTTGATTGTGCTTTTACTTTATTTAATAATATTTGACCTATACCAATTCCTTGATAATCTATGTGAACATAAAGTTGACTTATTTCCGTTTCGTTATAGGCAATCATTCCAACTACTCTTTCATCTATTAACGCTAAATCTATTTGAAACTGCCCAGGTAATATGTGGTTTAAAAAATAAATGTGACTTTTTAAGCTATGACTTTCTTTCTGACCAATTGCCCGTTCCTTACTATTTCGCCACATTTTCACTGTTTGTTCAGCATACTTGGAATCATACTGAACAATTATGATTTGATGTTGGTTCACTACAATACCTCCTCAATTTTTGTTTACTCCCTTATTGTTATATTCTTGTTATGAATATGCATAAATTTATATTCCCTCTTTAATTAGTCGAGTAGAAGAGAACCTCTCTAACTTACGGTAGATTGTGTTCTCCCCCCTCCCAGAACCGTGCTTGCGCAATTAACGCACACGGCTCCTCCTAGTTACCATTCACAAAATATAGCTTATCGTCTAGAATCTGATTAGCTATTTCTGCTATCCTTACTAGTCTTGTTTCCATTTATATTTCCTACCTCTGTGTGTAGTAAATGTGCCCCTAGTAAGGGTGATAACTGGTAGCTAGCCTTTCCTCCATCGGCATTACCCAACTTCATTGGTACTACGCTGCTATCCGACTCCCTAAATCGGCATTTGGCTTCCTTGCTTTTTATCGCTTGTACACCATACTCTTCCAACTAGAAAAGACCGATAGGGTCTCCCGAGTTGCCGTATCATATCAATGTATAACGTGCCAAGATCTCTGACCCCAGAGAGGTTTCATTCTTCTTGCCATATACGAAGAATGAAATATTGCTTTCTGCTGCAGGTAAAGCATCAGCCCTCTCGAATTACTAACATTTTGGAGCTCAATCCCTTCAACCATTTGGCTTTCGGCCCGCCACCTAACTGTCTACGCTTAAAGACTAAAGTTACCTTTAGCCCTCCAAGACTCGCTACGAGCGAATGGCTAGTTCTTACTCGACGGGAATCCCACCCGCTATATGATACGACCTATGCTCGGCCGCACACCTGCTCCGTTAATTCAATAAGTAGAAAAGAATCGCCGCATAACCCCATTTATTCACCTACTAAGCCATCACCATCTCGATCATCCATATATTTATAGAGCCATGAATCTCGCGTAATTGGCATTTTAAAACCAGCAGCTTTGGCTTCAGCGATCGTAACACTTCCGTTATGATTGGTATCCACTTTACTAACATCTTCATTATTATTTTCCGTTTCGGTTGCAGATATATTGTCTGTTTTCGGTGGCGTACTGCTCGTACCTGTCGTTTTCCCTAAATTTTTGTTCACTTCATCTGGGTTTACATTGTCAAATTCATCTGTAATAGATCTGCCCTGAATTTTGTATGTGAATTTATAATGGTTCGGAATTTGCGTCTGTCTATTTGGATATTGAATCACTGCTACGAAATCAGTACAACCTCCTGCATCTCGAATCACTTTTTCCATATAAGCTTGATCACCGTGTCTATTGAGAATGCTGTCTTGAGGTGTAATGTTATATGCGTTAGATACTCCCCCAAGTGAATCAGCAATTACATGCCCTTCATCTAACGTTGGACTCTCTGTGCCGGGAACCTTCGCTTCATCAGAATAGTATCTCCCAGAAGAGGAAACATGTTCAGTATTCGGATTTTGGAGTGTTATATTCTTTGCCTCAACACGAATTAGTTGTCCGTATTCATTTGTAAAAGCCCAATATTCCCTGTCGCCAAACCCGACATCAACTCTGACATTCGGCTTTCTATATCCTGACATTTCTCCGCCATCTACTTCGATTAACGTATATTTACTGTAGTCAAAGTCACCATTAACACTTTTTGTGGTTGGTGTACTAGTGGCAGGAACGCTTGGACTGACTTCGCTTTCACTAGTCGTTTTTTCAGCTTCATCTTCAGGTATACTTTTTTTGCTTTCAACAGTGGCTGCGTTATTTTTGCTTACTTCTTGAGTTTTATTTATTTTGATTTTTTCCTCTTTGCTGGTTGTTTCATTTGATGAACAAGCTGCAAGGAAAACTAATAAAAACGCCATAAATAAGTAGGTTAATTTCTTCATAAATTGTCCCCTTTTTTTGTAAATATCTGTAGAAACACCAAAACTATTATACTACTGAAATACTTCGAAAAACGAATAAATTTATATAATTTAAAAAGGATTCCAAGCTAAAGCTGAAACCCTTTAATCGCTGCCAGTACAGGTTCTTTTATTTTAGACAGTGGCATAAATTCCAAAATCCTAGCTGGTTTGTATTCTAGAATGTTCAGCAGCACAAAATTCGTATAGCTAAGCACTTTAACAAATAACGAATAATCTTATTCCGTTTTATTTTTTTTTCTTTTACCAACAAAAAAGCCAACTAGTCCAACACCAGTTATTATTGGAAACAAGGCATATGTCTGTATGTAATTCTTATATATAAGGTCTAATTCAGTCATGAAAGGTAATGAACCACCTTCATCATTCCAACCATTTTTATACCCTAGTATGTATTGTTTTTCATCGGCTTCCTTTGGATATTCAGACTCTGGTTCGTCGTCGTAATTATAGCCAGTCTTTGAATCGTAAAAGCCAGTTTGATAGCCTATTATAAAACTTTCATGTTTATCTTGGAATTTTGCCGGAATATCAGTGTTTGCTAATTCAATCTCTAAATTTTCCTTTTGTTTTTCCTTCAACATTTTCTTCTCTTCAAGATTACCTTTATCGTATCCTTTCATATAATCATCTGAATCAGCGATAGGATCATTAGAAGTTAAATACCCCATACTTACACCTACCCTAGCGTCTTTTTTACCATCCTCTACCCCTCTATTATACTGATAATCTTTGTAATCCTTTTTTGCATCATCAATAGCTTTATCAAAGCCATCTCTATATCCGTCCGAATAGTTTTTAGTATAGTCATTCCATGTTGCATGCCAATCACCCTCTTGGGTTTTTTTAAGATCAGATAGAGCTCTTTTATACCAATAACTATAGGCTTCGTCATATCCTTCTTTATATGTATGGGCATTTTTTGGAACTACCTTTACGACAGGTGTACTATTAGTTTTTTGATTATGATAATGATATTCTCCATACTCTAGTCCCCATTTTTCACAATTGGTCCAACAATAATGCCCACCATTGGCATCCGTATTGCCTGGGTGTGCATAGACTTTTATATTAAATCCCATAATTACCATTACACATAATAGGATTATTTTCCTCATTTAACCACCCTCCTCAAACTAATTTTATTACTTTATTACTAGAATAGAAATGTTTATCTATGTTATTAGCCTTTTTAAATGTTTAATTTTTGAAAAACAGGCTGATTCCATTAATCCACTTGCATATATAATGATCTTGACTAAACAGAAGATCATATTGATTCGTATAAGTTCTGTAAGGACCCGTTTGACGTTTATTTTTTCTTGCGTTCCATCTTCTTTGATTCGGTACACTTCCTCGTTCTTTTCAATGAACCGGTGCCCTTTGTAGGTAAAATGGTGAATGCGGGTTCCCTTTCATAAAAGGCAGATAAGTTAGTGTCTCCGATTGCTTGGAAACAGGAAGTTCCTCAAATTTATCCAACTTCTCACTATAATATTTTGCCAGTTCATGATTGCCGTGAAAACCCGCTCCTGTTCATTTAGAGCCAACTAAAGATTTTATCTTCTAAGATGAACACAAAAAACTCGCCCCATTTAGATGGGAACGAGTCGTTTTTATGTAGTAGGGATAGTTATTATAGGAAAATCAGGGCAGCTTGTTATTAATTCATCATAAAGCGAATCCATCCCTGTTTTAAAATCATCCCAGGACGGATTTACTTTTCTATCAGAATCCGTGGTGTAGTATAAATACTTATATATAGCCCTTATCTCTTTCTTTAAAGCTGGATTGGACTTATATAAATAATATAGGATTTCATATGTCTTAATAGCATTTACTTCTTCTAAGTTTGTTTCCCATTCCACAGCTTTCTCAATTAATTTTAGAGCGTTAGAGTCATGAGAACAAAAATATAGATAGCCCTTAGTGGCAATATGAGCTAGAGACTTTACCTCTCCACGATCATCCTTATTATTCTTTTCAGGTTCATAATTAGTGTACTTGGCCACTCTTCCTTCTATGGTATAACGAGTGATTTCCTCCACGTCATCAAGATTCTTATCAGACAATACCAGTGGTTGTTGATATTGCTGGATTTGTTGGTCAATGAACGATTTAGAACTAGGAGCAACAGTAATCTCATTATATACAGCTTCGTGTATGGCGAGATGTGGAAAGGTCAGGAATAACGGCTGAATCCAACATTTTTTAAAAAAATTAAACGGAAGGGGTTGAATCTTCTTTGAGATGTTTGACCGGTCAAAAGGGATAAAAAAGTTAGCGTCAACAGGCAACACTTGATTAAAGTCCTTTATTAAAGACACTAGAGCTGGATTAGTAACAGTGAGAACAACTTTATTCAGCTTCATCGTCAATATAGTCCTTTAATATATCATCCAACTCTTCTAAACTATTATCATCCACTTCTTCTTCTAGTTCAAAGTCTGATAGTTCTTTTTCAAAGAGAGATAAATCATTTGCTAACTCTTCTAAGGTAATGACATCATTCTCCAAGAAGTTAATCATCATATCAAAGTTTTCTCCATCTACCCCTGTAGACATAGTACTCACATTTAATTTTTCAAAAATTTCCTTGTTTTGGCTTAAACCTAACTTATAATACGTTCCGTTTTCTTCCCTAGCGTTTTCCTCACATAATTTCTCATAAACAGTCTTGCTAATAGCATTGATTTCAAATAATCTCCTAATGATGGCTTTATAGGGTAATCGATAATCACAGTGAAGCAAGGCAATAAAACGCAATACTCCCAAATACGTAATATCAGAAAGATTCTGCTTACCTCCGGTCTTTTCACCAATTTCCTGTAATAGCGTTTCAGTAGGAAGTAAAAATTCTGCAGCAAAACGATTAGCCTTTAATTCCGTAATTTCAGATTTCTCATCTTCCAGATGACAAACTGTTAATGTTGTCCCGGTCCAATGGTGATAAAACTCATGAGCTATTGCAAAAATTTGTCTATCATATCTTTGAAAAGTATTTAATCCAACAAAGGCGACATTTTTTGTTGGTTCTTTTGATTCTAAATATAGGGCCGAGAAGCCATTTGTCGGATTATCCGTATTTTCTATGGGTAGAAACACTAACTTAATATTAAGTTTACGTGCCAATTTAAAGATGTTATCACCAATTGGACCCATACCAACATTGAGTAGATTTCTTTTTTCTTTTACTAGAGATGTAATCGTAAAAATATCTGACGAATCTAATTTATTCATGAGTTACACCCTTTAAGCGTTCATACTTTCTGAGACATAACATCATTGATACCATCTTTTCAAAACCTTCTTTTTCTACCGGTGTTCTCGCCTCTCCCATCATGGCAACAAAAACATTTTGTTCTTTATTCTCTAGGATCTCAGAAAAATTAATTTCTAGGACATCAAGTAATCTGTTCAATTGCGGAACAGAGGGTATATGTTTTCCACTTTCAATCCTACCAATGACTTGTCTATTAATTCCGGTTAGTTGCTCGATATCCCCTTGGGTTCGATTTCCTCTTTGTGTTTTAACACGTTCTGCTAAACGAATGACAGATATTTGTTGTCTCATATATATCTCTCCTCCCTATATAATATATTATATACCAAAACTACGTACTTTTGTAACAACTTGATACAAAATATATCATAATTAACTTCCAAAATCTATAGGCACGTTGCAAAATGCTGAAATTTTTAAACATTACCTAGAAAGATAGCATTACATAGAAAGAGTGAATCATTTATTTTGGGCTGAGTGACCTGTAGTGATTATAGAGATACAGGAGGTATTTATTTGAAAATAGATGATACCATACTTAAACGAAATAAGTCCTGTCTCATCTCAGACAATGAACCATCCAACTCTCTAAAAAGCTTACTTAAATCAGCATAAGAGGTCTCAAGCAATACCTTCCTTGAAATGTAACTTCTACTGTTCCGAAAAATTCAACTCTTCACATTCACCGTTTTCTTTATAATACAAATGGCAAAAATGGTAAGCATCTGTTAATACATCACTCATTGGCGATTTTTTAAATTTTTGAGGTTGGTTCTAATTGTAATGCTTTTTCAAGTTGTTTCTCGTTCATACCAAACTTAAGTATTCCTGCACCAACGTAAGGTATTATCTTAAATTTCATATGTACCCCCTAAGTCTATCCTTTACTTGAATTTTAACATTTCGTATTTAACTAAAGGTTGCATATATACAGTATCAGTAAAAAAACACTGATATGATGCACATTTTTTCATTGTTTATATGTAACCGTAGAATGGCGTTTGAGGACTTGACTTGGAGCCTATATGGGTACGATTTGTCTTGAAAGGCTGAAGCAGTTGTTTCATCAGGCAAACGAGCCTATCATACCCATCTCTCCAAGTAAAGTCCTATCGTTGTTTATGTTGAAAACGATAATAACTTACTAAAGATAACAAGTAAACAAAGATAGAAAAGGGCTGTTTTTGTTTCGTTCTTTACGATGATTACGGTCAAAAATCATACTGTATATATCTGCCCTTTAGTTTAAGTACAATCTTAACAATCTCTTATGTAACATAATAAATGGATAGAACCGTTACGATCCCATCTTAAAAAATCCCTCATTTTTATTTCCATTCTACAAATGAGGAAATCCTGGGATATCCTACCTTTTTTATTTTTCAATACATTACTCTCTTCTATATCAGATTGATAATTATAAATTTATCATTATCTTAAATTATCAGCTGTAGAAGTATAGACTATTACGTTCCGACTGAGTTAGACTTAGGAATTCTTCTTTGGGGATATGATTTCCGCTTTGAGAATGGACAATGGGTGAACTATTATCAAGACCGCCGATTGAAAAACCCTTTTAAAATTCGGGAGAATAGTTATCGTGTTCTGCTGACACGGGGAAGAGATGGCACTGTTATCGTAATACCTAATGACCCAACCTTGGATAATACATATGACCTTTTTGTTTCTTTAGGAGTTCCTGTTCTCAAATAAATAAACGAATGCAGTTCGCAAACGATAAAAAAGAAAAAGGACATTTCCCCATTTTGAAGGTAAAGTCCTTTTTCTATGCTCAAAAGATTAATTAATCATAAATGGTTGATTATGCGTAAAAGATATCTCCCAATCATACTATAGAGTTTTTATTCTCTTAGTTATAAATTAGAAGGAATAACATAAGAAATATAGAATACGTAAAAAAACATAAAATGGTGGTGTAAAAATGATCCAAATTAAAACTGTCGCTCATTTTAATAACCCGGAAAATAGATTCATAGTAATAACCGATACAACGGGGCAAATGATACATAAAGTACCACTTTGCCGAACAGTAACTCAAGAAAAGTTTGAAGAGAAGGTCATTCTTAATCAATGTAAAAATGGAAAATACTTTGATGTAAATTCATATGATGAAGCTAAAAGACAATGGGGAAGAATTAAAACCTGTGATTACTGCTTTAATTAAGTATGGAGCCTATAAGTAGTAGAAAGAACTGAATACCAACTAACCACTAAATAATAGTCATAGAAAAAGACCACTGCTTTGTGGTCTTTCATTTTTCCTTGATAAAATATATCTTTATCGGAAATTGAGAAAATTCTGCATTTCTACATACCTTTTTTGTCTTTCATGGTTAAATTGGTTTCATATCTTAGCTTCACCAATAGGGCTCTTATAATTTTATATTCTGCAAAGTTACGCAACTGCCGAACACGCTCCGGGGATATGTTTAACGATTCAGCAACGTCTTTTAATTGAGCCCTTTCTTCGTTTAAACCGTATAATGCATGAAGTATTGTCAACTCTCTTTCGGATAGGACATGACTAATGGCCTTATAGATCCCTATAAATCGCTTGTAATCTTAGAATTTCTATGGTTTAGCTTTTGTGTACGGTTTCGCTTTATACAATTTAGGTACAACATTTGGGCTTTTAGTTGATCCCACCATATCCATGAAAAAATGGCGTCATCTTTGGTCAATTCAGTTTTATATTCCATCTAAACAATTTCCCCTCAGCTGTTTTACGTTCCTGTCAATTCCAACTGGTTACAACAACTCCGATTAACACCACTGGCAGAATGCGTCGCAAGTTCTTATTTAGCCTATTTTGTTATTTTCGCCTGTACTTCAGATAACTTCACCTTAAAGAACAACTTGTAAACGGTTTCATTTCCTTGGTGTATCATTGAATGAGTAACATATTCAGCTCTTAATGTCCTCAGTTCGTTGTCAATGATAAATGAGTCTAGTCCGGAACCAACATTCTTTTGTGAAGATTCAATTAAACTTTGAATTACGTCAACTTTATCGTATTTCGTCTCACGTAGAATTTCTTGCGTAAAAGCATTACAGAATTGCAGTTTATACAATTGGAGCACCTCCTAATTAACATCTGTTTAAGAATATATTAATTTGGAATAGGAAAACGGGACGAATTGTGAATTTTTCCGGTATTTATTAATTTTGGAGGTATTTACAAAAAAATGTAGAAATATGAATAAAAGGTCCTATAGAAAAAGAGGTGAAAATAGATGGCTCCTAAAAAAGGGTTATTTTTAAGTTTATTTTTATTGTCAGCTTGTAGTAATAGTGTAAGTGATGACGCTAATTGCGATGATCCACAAATTAAAGGTAATCTAACGACGTACAACGGCGAAAAGATTTACCATATCCCAGGTGGTCAGTTTTACGATGTAACTAATGCTGAGGAAATGTTTTGCACTGAAGAAGATGCTGAAGCTGCTGGGTATCGGGAGAGTTTAAGATAAATAGAAATAGAAAAACTAAAAAAGGGGGAACCAATTATGGAAACTGGAAGACCTATAGGTGGATGGTTAATTTATTTTGCAATTAGAACAATTATTAGTTTTGTATATGGAATTTTCGTTCTTTTTGTAAATTTTGACAATGTGGCTAATTTTAATTACGATGACTTTTCTTCGGATATAGCCAATATTAGGTACGTTCAAGCATTCTATCCATTCACTGCAGTAGTAATACTTCTTCTTATAGAATCATATTTAGCATATTTATTTTTTACAAAAAATAAAGATTTCCCCAAGGCATATATTTATCTCAATATAACTGATCTGGTAATATGTTTGTCTTTAGAGTATGTAATTGCATTATCTGGAGAAGTTGTATATTTTTCAAGAACAATCGCTGCCTTTATTTGGCTTATCATTTGGGGCACTTATTTAGTTAAATCTCAACGAGTAAAAGAAACCTTTATAAATACAAAACGTAAAAAATATGTAAAAATCACTGAAGAAGAGTATGAATTAATAAAGCAAAAACTTACAAATCAAATTTAATTCTTTATTTATGGAAGTATGCTGGAAACTATTAGAGATAAACACTAACCTAGATTTGTTATTTAAGTCTTCAGTTGAAATCGATTTCAACGAACCTTTAGGCAATTTACAAGTGATTACAATCAAGGTTACTCAAGCTGATGAAGATTGGAATCGAATGGAAAATTTATATATAAGTAACGACTATCTAAACCTAGTACCGATTCTTGAAAAGTTTGGGAATGATGATGCAACCTTGGCCTACGGTTACGTCCTGAATGGTCAATTCGATGAAGCCATAAAGTTGGCTAACTCAATAATTAAGCAAGAGATTATGAGTGTTGCACATATGACAAAAGGTTTGGCCTATATCGGGCTAGGAGATAATAAAAAGGCTTATGAAGCATATCTTTTAGGTGTAGATGCTTGTGGATATGAATGGTATCCCGTAGCTAGAGATAACCTTTTAGAGTTTATAAAAAAGCATAACATTACTGCATCGAATGAAATTTCTAACTTGGAAAAGCTATTATCAATTAAAAGAAAACTGAACTATAACCCGAATAATGGACACTTAAAAAAGTCCCCTATTCGGGTTTTTTTATGTTCCACTGAATAAAACCCGTTTATAATCATTTAGAGGATATAACCGGAGGATGTTAAAAAATGAGTAAATTTATATTTAATGAGATTCAGATTAAGCTATTAGAGAGTAATCCGAATGTGGACCATGTGTCAGAACGTTCCATTTCATTTACACCCGACTTTAAGATCAGAGCTGTAAAAGAGAATTCTAATGGAAAGGGTCCCGTACAAATCTTTATTGAGAATGGCTTTGACCTACAATTGATTGGGTCTGATAAACCTAAAGAATGCTTAAAGAGGTGGAGGAAAACTTTTAATCAGTTCGGAGAAGATGGGTTCCTTACGGAACGGAGAGGAAAAGGCAGTACTGGTAGACCATCCTCCAAGCAGCTTACAGTTGAGGAAAGCCTAAAAAAGGCTGATGCACGGATCAAGTATTTAGAAGCAGAGCTAGAATTTTTAAAAAAGTTAGACGCTCTCGAAAGGCAGGTATCAAAGAAGAAAAAGTAACGAAGACCGAGAAGTTTATGCTTATTGAAAAGATTATCCGAAAGTGCGGAATAACCAGGATGATAAGACACCTTTGTGAGATGGCAGGAGTAAGCCGGAGTGGATATTACGCATGGATAAAAGCCGAAAATCTAAGAACTTTAAGACAAGAAAATGATTGGAAAGATTATGAGTTAATCAAAAAGATCTTTGATCAAAAGAAGGCAAAAGCTGGTGCTCTTGTTATCAAGATGATTTTGGAGAACGATTACAATGTCATAATGAATCATAAGAAGATTCGAAGGATTATGAAGGAATATAACTTGGTAGCGAAGATCAGGCAGATAAATCCTTACAGGAAGATGGCAAAGGCAACTCAAGAGCACAAAACCCTATCTAATCTACTTGATAGGAAATTTGATCAAAACGAACCAGGGAAAGTGTTACTTACCGATATTACCTACGTCTACTATGGGGCAGCACAGCCAGCTTATTTATCTTGTGTTAAAGATGCATCTACAAGGGAGATTGTGGCTCACCATCTTTCGACTAACCTGAAAATGGACATCGTTTATGAGACACTTAGTAAGCTTTCAGACTCACTCAATGGTATGGTACACCCCGAGGCAATTCTTCACTCAGACCAAGGCTTTCACTACACTCACCCGGAGTTTCAAAAGCGAGTGAAAAAGTTGAAACTAACCCAGTCTATGTCCCGTAAGGGAAACTGTTGGGACAACGCACCAATGGAATCCTTCTTTGGTCATTTAAAGGATGAGGTTAATTATTCAGATTGTCAAAGTTTTAAGGAATTACAAGAACTGATAGGAAATTACATTGAAGAATATAACAATGATCGTTATCAATGGGGGTTAAATAAAATGACTCCGGCCCAATACCGGAGTCATTTACTAGCTGTATAAAGGTCTTTTTTTAAACTGTCCACTTTATGGGTCACAGTTCATAAAAGGTGTTATTGTGGGTCAAAGAAGAGTTTTAAAAAATGTCATGGAAATGTACCCAACTTTAATTAAATATTCAAAGCACTTGATTTCACATTTTATCAAGTGCTTTTTTATATCCCCTTTTGTTCGGCATAAGGGGAACTTACATAGTCCCCCCTCCCCCGTCAAACCTTCCCCTTACATCAGCGAAGAGCTCCCACCAAAAATTTTTAAGGATATTGCTTAAAGTCAGTATTGCCTAGAATAACGTCAATATAACTTTTTAATAACAGTACATATGTTCCGAACAAAACTTTTATTATACGTTAAATAGACAAAAAACAGTGGATTAAATTAATTCCACTGTTTTTATTAATGCATCCTTCATAATCAATTATTTCCATGGTTACTTGACACAATATGCTACTTCAACATTTATTTTTTCTACTCTTACAAGTTTTAAATCTTTTTTATCCTCAGCAATAGAGTCCACTGTAATTAATTTGAAATTAGGATAAATGATATTTTGCTTCTTATCAAACTTGGCTGCAATTGCTGTATTATTGTAAAAATCAATCACCAGGTAATCGGTCTTGTTGTCAACTAAATAGAATTCTTCTTGTTTCATAGCATGAGATACTCCAACCATATAAGGTATTATTAACATTAATATCACCCAAACAACCAAGAACAGTTTGTCGTATTTTTTTAAATGACAAATACCCAGACCACATAACAAAACTATCCCAATGAAGTTGATTCTGGTTGCATCTTTAACTATAAACCAACCAAATAGAAAAAAGATAACGCCTACTATACATAAAATTTGCAACGATATATTCCAAATTCGATTTGTAACGTTAATAGAAAATAACTTCAAAAACAGGGTCTTTATATCGCTTTTTTCCTGAAAAAATGTCACATACATCGCAATAAATGTAAAAAACACTCCAAGGAGGGCTATGCTTTTCGTAACATTTGCTATTGATAAATCGATAAAGGCAATTGGAATACCAAAATAACTGTTATATCCCCAACCGAATAAAAATGCCGTAAGATAACCAAACCCTGTTAATAAGAAAATATAAAACGCAACGTCTATTCCTTTTAATTTAGATAACATTTTTAACTCCCTAATTATTTTAACTTCTAACAAAAAGATAGAGCGACTGAAAAGTCACTCTTAAGTTAGTTGAATACTTTTTTATCTGAAAATGGGAAAGATTTTTTGTTCAATTTAACACTGTCCTGATTATTTCGTCCAATTCATTGATTTTTTCTGGTTTTAAAATTCCTACCTCTTGTAGCATCATTGGCAGCTTTTCTAAAAGTTCAATCCCATTTGTCTTATGCAAAATTATTTCACATAAATATTTGGTAACAGCACTCTTATTGTCCTTGTCTTCTCCCCACAGCCAAATTAATAAATCTAATATGATGGAGAAAGCATATTCATGATGAATGTCTTGTTCTTTAAGATAATCAAATAAACGTTCTGTTTCACCAGAAATGAAAAATTCATTTTTAGTTAAAAAATACCGATACACCATTTCAACAGCGGTAATATAACGATAACCAATAATGATTAACTTTCCGATAGCCTCATTAAATGATTCTTCTGCTATTCTCTTTACAAAATAACGAGAGTTAATGAAATCTAGTACTGAAAAGGTCTCAACATTATAGCCTTCTTTCGAATAATCTCTTATAAAATGGCTATCAACAAGCATATTATATGAAAATTCCTTGCACAATTTTAAAGAGTCCTCTACAGAAACAAGGCTCTTTTCATCATCTTTTTGGGGGCTTATTAAGGCACTTCCTACCTTAGTACAGTGCAAATCAATCCATTTTAACATTTTGTCGATATGTTGAAGTGTTTGGTATACCTGCTCAGGGGTAGCTTCATCCCTTACCAATTTTCCTTCATAATAGGCTATTGTCTGAACCCCTTTTGGCTGAGTCAGTTTTAATTGTTGATACTCAAAAAATAATGCTTCATACTGTTCCTGCGTAATATAAAGATCGTACGATCCTGAAAGTTGATCAAGTAAATCTAGGTAATTAAGAGTGAAAAGGGAAAACAAGTCACAGAGAACTTGTCTTGACTTTCTAGCCACTTTGATTCCACTAAATAACTCTTCCTGGCCCCCTATATGATTTACCCATATATGAAGATTTTGTTGATTGATTATATTTGCCCATAGTTCAAAAGGTTTTTTATTGGTTAATTGCCTGAACATTTCTAAACTGATTCTGTGCTCATTATAAACTGATACCAATTGAGCTTGTCCGTCCGTAATCTCTTTTAACTTGTTTATAAATTCTTCTGAAATCCCCCCATCCTCCTCTATAACTTTATATTGTTCAAATGGAGGTCTCTCGTCTGGGAACTTTTGATGAAACTGATTTAAAACCTGATGGTAAGCATCCAAATATTCTTGTTTACTGATTTCTTCAGGTACCATTGTAGACAACATAGTAAATTCACTGAAATAGAATCTCCATACTTCAGAATTATCGTGACCCAGTTTAAACGTTTTGTAGGCAAATTCCATTGCCTTTTCATAATAACCAAGTGTTTTATATGAGTGTGTGAGTAAATTAAAATCTTGAACCGTAGCCTTTTCCTGTATTTTTCTCTCTGCCAATGTGAGTGTATTAAAACATTCTTGAGTCTGCCCAAGATGGAACAGGCTATCAGCAAATCTCAATAAAAACTTAATGTTTTGAGTCTTATGATAAAGTGATTGAAACATATCTTTCGATTTATCAAACCACTTATTTTCCGAATAAATACCTGCGACTACTTCCTGCAAAAAAACAGTTGGCTCATATAATTCTTTATGATAAAAGTGTAAAATTTGTGCATAATTACCCAAATAGTAAAGTGCTTGAATGTAGTGATGTACCAGCTTCTCATGTTCTACCCAATGCTTTAGAGTTGGAATAAGTTTAGTTACAGCTTGATAGTCCTGTTCATTACCCCTATATATATAAGCATCAATTAGTAACAGTTCTACTTGATCAGCTGTATCACTATCTATATTTTCTAATGCCTTCTCATATGATTGGCATGCCTCATTCCATTCATGCTTCAAGGAAGCTAAATAGCCATTTAAGATATATGTGATAGTTAATGATACATTCTGTTCAACATCTTTTATAAATGATTTAATTTCGGTAATCTTTAATAATACAAATAGGGCCTCAATTTTAACTAAGAAATAATCAATAGGTACTTGCCCCGAAATAACTTCAAAAAATGTCTCTAAGACTTTTAATGAATCATGAGGACGCCCTTCACTTAAATACAACCTAGCCAGGAATATTGCATTTTCCTCATCAAATTGAGGTGACTCCTTCCCTTCGGCCAAGATTAATTCAAGTAATTTGATTGTACTTTCTAGATCGCCACTTAGGTAATAAGACCACACAGCATTATTAAAATATCGCCTGTTTTCCTTAATTGGTTCCTCTGAATAAAGCTCGTGAAAATATATCGCAGCTTGCCTAAATTGTTTATTCCGAAAATATAAACCTGCCTTTAGAGCTTTTACTCTTTGCAATTGGCTGGAATTCTCATTTTCTTTTTCAATCGTTTCTAAATCCATTTCTAATTCTCGCAAAGTTTGTTTAGGATTTATCGATCCTCCATTTAAGATGGAATGTTCCATTCCTTGAACGATTGCATCTGATTTAATAAGTAGCCATTCCTTAGAATCAGGTTTCTCTTCTAATTGTCTTTCAGCAATTGATATTACTTCATCAAATCGACTTAAACACAGCAATATGTTCGCTCTTGTACTTTCCAATTCTCTGAATGGGTTCTTATCGAGGATCGAAAGACATTTTTCATAATCACCTTGTTTCAAATAAATATTTAATAACAATTGTACATTTTTTTCTGTAAATCCATCATTCTGAATAATTAGGTCCACTAGTTTCCGAGCATGGTCTAAGTCATTATTGATCAAATGAATGAGAGTATTTAGACGGTTTTTTCGAGATTGTTCTTCACATTCTGCTAGTGCTCCATATAAGAAGGGCATAGCTTCTTTTTCATAGCCCAGACATAAATAACTATTAGCAATGAGTGCGTTTAATTCTAATTTTTCTTCTGATTTTCTTGCATGCTTTAGACGTTCTTCAGCTTTTTTCCTAGCTGTAATAATTTTTCCTTCGTTTAAAAGTTGTTGTAAATCTTCGAATCCTACAGGACCTAAGTAATTTTCAAACATTACCTGCATATTTTCGTTGATTTTAATTCCTTGATTTAATTGTTGTTGTTCTAGCCGATTGAAACCACCACGAATTTCCCTTTTCAAACCATCGATTCCAAATAATATATTTTGAAATTCAGGATCCCAGTTTGACTCCTTGTACTCATTTATTTTCTCAAGGATTAACTTTAAAAACGGAATTATTTTGTCTTTTTCACGAGGATAATTTTCAAAATATGCATCTAAAAACAAAGAGTCAGAAGAAAAATCTTCATATGAAACACCTTCAATAATCCATCTAAAAATTTCATTTCTAACACTAGTATCCTCTAATAATTCTTTAATAAGCTCTTCTGGCAAATCTAAAAATCCCTTAGCATCATCCACTGCCGCTTTAAACATAAGGGTAATTTTTAAGGCGTAATTATCTTTAGACCATTTCTGTTTAAAATCTCTAACAGCTTTCAAATTTTTTATTCTAGGTTGTGCAAATGAAAAAAATGCAATCCCTAACTTTTTTAATAATGCATCCATTGATTCACCTTATTCTAATAGGATAAACATAATACTATTATACTATTAAACTGGATTCGCTTGTAATAGATCAAAAAGTAACTTATTGTCCCTAAATTTGCTTTCATTGTTTATAAAAAAATGGTTTTGGAGAAAAATACTGGATTTAATATAATGAAACATTTCCACCCAAATAAAATCCCCTGTCAGTTAGATAAAAACGTAATGTGTAAAGGGGGTAGCACAATAGCAAAGTTCCCAAATTTGAATTCCATTCTGAATTTCCCCCCTTTTTTTATAGTGTATCACCATTTATGGAAAAGTTTGGAGTGTTTTTATTTGAAGTCATATCTTCCTCGGTAAATATCATTTAACCATATTCCTTGTTCCACTATCCTGCTTCGTTAGTTTAAGTACAATCCTTCACAATCTCTTTATTTATTTCATCCTTAGACACTCTTTTATTTCCATTATTCCCCACTCGAAAAGACTATGAGAAGCCCTAATTCCCCTTTTCTGAGTACCGTAATATTAACACCTTCATACTGGAATTTAATAACATTTAGCCATACAGGACTACGGTTTCCTTTCTCTTACCAAGAGTCCTTACGCTTAAGTACTACACCATCTAACCCCTGTTACCGGACCAAATCAAAGTAGGCGGATCAATTGCCTTCGATATATTTCACTTTAGCTTCTATTCTTGTATCCTAGGTGATAATTTCATTTAGCAGCCTTTTTCTTGCCGTAAGAGCGCATTTAGACCACCTCAAGATAATTGAACGATACGATTTTGCTCGATTCATTGGTAACTATTTGTTATTTATGGAATTCCCCACTATAATGCCATCTCCCGTCTTCAATTTGAGGTAAGATTCCCCGCTGTATTCCTTCAGCTGTTCCAGTAGCTCATTCTTTTCAAGCTCATCCAGAGTGAAATAAATTATCAAAGGATAGTCTGTATCCATTACTTGGACTTAAATTTGTGATTTAACTTTTAAATCAGATATTTTTCTTATCGGCATAATATGTAAAGACATTAAATTACCTCGGATTTCTCGAACAAGAACAAACGTTCCTAATAGAAATATGTATCCTTTTGTGTTTACAATTTTATTTGATGTTATAAAAAATACATAGGAAATGCTTTCATTTTTTAGCACATTAAACACTATATTTAATTTAAATAATTTCTACCACTAAATCCCTTTCTTATCCGATGGCTTAAATCCAGACTTTTAAGTAAATCCTTCGGAGAAAAAAGTGGCCACTTAATTGTACTATCTGATTAACTCTTGCCCCGGATAGGTTATATTTCCCTTTAATTTAGGAAATCAAACTTGATAGAAGTCTTCATAAAAAAGGGGTGGGGCGCAAAACTATGAGTTGCCGTAGGCTACCAATATGCAACTACCCCTCAGAAAATTTTTAAAAAAATTTTTCCTTTATAAGAGAATTTGAAGATATTAGAAGAAAAAAAGCAAATTTTCAAGGATTTATTCTTATGGCCCTAAATTCCATACTATTAAACATTTTCATCATTTCAAAATACTGAATTTGCTGGCTTACCATCTTTGTTGAAACTTATTAATATAACCTATAATAAGATTAGAAATCAGCTGAAATAACTATAAAGAACTGCAAATAACTTTTAATGGTTATTTATAAGGAAGCATGCCTAGGCAAAACTATTATTGTGAGGATGGATTAGTTAAATTTCTAGAAGTCTCTCAGAATATATCAAAAAAACATCAATTTTTATTATTACACCAAGGGAGTTGAGTTTATGAAAAAATTAGAAGGATATCCTGATGTATTAAATGTTGATCATATACAAGAAATATTGGGCATTGGCAGAACACAAGCTTATCAGCTGGTAGCCTCCAATGTGTTTCATACCGTTAGGATAGGTAAGAGGATTAAAATTCTTAAAGCTGTATTTATTTGTTGGCTTAATGGTGAGGAATAAATATTAGGTTAATCTAATCAATATTTCAACTAGTTAATTGTTAAAGGACAAAATTAGTTACCTACTGAATAATTAAAATATTATATAATAAAAAGGTCGGTAACTATAACTTTTTCACAAAAAAATTTATGGACGGTGAGAGTTAGCTTATGCGTGGAACAATAAAAAAAGAAGGAACTTCATGGTTCGTTCTATATGATACCGGCAAGGATCCTGTAACTGGTAAAAGAAAGCAAAAGAAAAAAAGAGGATTTAAGACGAAAAAGGAGGCAGAAAAATTTCTAAGTGAGAAGTTAAACTCCATCAATAATGGAACCTATTTTGAGCCTAAGGACATTACCCTAAACGAATATCTTAACTACTGGGTCGATAACTATGCAAGACTTAATCTTGCACCAAGAACCTTAGAGCATTATAACTATATCATTACGCAGCATTTAAAACCAACCCTTGGAAAAATAAAAATCTCCAATTTACAGCCATTTCATCTCCAAGAATATTATACTCAAAAATTAGAAACGGGCAAAATTGAGGGTGGCGGGCTTTCAGCACAGTCAGTAAAACATCATCATAGGCTTATTTCAAAAGTATTGAAAGATGCAGTAAAATGGCAATTTATCTCCAGAAATGTCGCAGAAGCAGTAAGTCCGCCAAAAACTAAAAAAGTCGAAATGCAAACGTGGGATAATGAACGAGTTAAGACCTTTTTAGATGCATCCCAATCCTCTGTATATTATTCTATCTATCTAACAGCTATATATACTGGAATGCGTCGTGGCGAGGTATTAGGGCTAAGGTGGCAAGATGTTGATCTTGAAAATAATGTGATATATGTAAGACAATCCTTGCAGGAAGTAAAAAAGGTTGGTTTAACATTTAAAGAACCAAAATCAGGGAAAGGTAGATCTATTACAATAACCACTACTCTCTCAAAGGAATTGAAAAAAATCTATAAGGTTCAATTAGAAGACAAGCTTTTATTGGGAAAAGAATATCATGATTTAGATTTGGTTTTTGCTCAAAAAAACGGGAAACCAATTCAGCCAACTGAAATGGCAAGAAACTACCGTAAACTAGTCGAAAGTAGCGGTTTGCCTTATATAAGATTTCACGATTTAAGACATACACATGCAACGTTAATGCTTCAACAAGGCGTACACCCTAAAGTGGTTTCAGAACGTCTAGGGCATTCTTCAATTGGCATCACTATGGACACGTATACTCATGTATTGCCAAATATGCAAAAAGAAGCTGCTCAACAATTTGATCAACTCATTAAATAGATTATGTAAATGAAAAAATATCAATGTTACCAAAATGTGACCAAAGAAGATATTTTCAGTTGTTGGCCAACAACTTTTACCTCAATTTAACTTCTCGTAATACCTCAAAAACCCTTATATATCAGGGTTGGCGGGACTGCGTGGGAATCGAACCCACCAGACCTGGCACGCAGGTCTCAAGCAGTTTTGAAGACTGTGGTGGTGCGAACAGAACAATTCTTTTTTTATCTACATATGTGCTCTGATATATCTTTCCAACCCTTTATCACAACAATAAACATAACACCCCTTCATCCCTCTAGTCATTAAGGTTTTATATGTATTCCGAACAAGTTCCACGAGTGGATCCGGTTGTACTTTTTTTGGTTTGGCTGGTTTTGCACCTTTATCCTTGAACTCTTCTCTTCTAACAATGAGTTCTTTCGTTTCTTCATCAAAGCCCAAGTCTTTACCAATAATCACACCCACATAATCCATTTCAAGACCTTGAACTGTGTGAATACAACCGATTTGGTTTGCACATTCTGGATGAATGGCCCAGTCAATTCGATTGGGGTCATTCCACGGCAAGGCAAAGTAATGCTCCTCGATGACAACATCATCAGCAAGCTTTCCATCCACAATATTTTTTGTCCAATCCCAAGCGTAACCTGCTAAAAGTCTGCCACCTCGTTTATCAACAATTTCCGTTTTCAACTCTTGAGGACTTGAGACAATTTTAAAATCAAAATCACCTTCTAGCTTGAATGCATCTTTATTATTATTCAGAATACTATCTAACCAAGAAATGTAGTTCCCTGATCCTGAGCACCGATACTGGGATTCAAGTTCAACCGTATGAATATCTGCTCCAAATCTAGCTGCTTCTTTTTCTACCTCTTTTACACTTCCAATGTCTTTTTTTGAGATCTTCTGTAAATCATCAACAAAAAATACACCTATCCGTGACGATCTTATAATTTGCGTAACCTGGTTTTCCCCTTCAATCTTCTTTTTCATATGTCCTTGCTCTTTTAACCGATGTGCTTCATCACAAATTAGGACATCAAAGTAATTTTCAGGTGCGTGTACATATGATGCAGACCCTTTAAATAAATCTCTGACTTCTACATGACCTGAAGAACCGATTAACTTTTTACGTAGGACTTCCCTGAAAGCTTGATTCGGAGTTATATATTCTACATAAGCCTTTGATTTTAGCATATAGCTCATTAAGTCTAATCCAATGACCGATTTCCCTGTACCAGGACCACCTTTAATAATAATGACATGCTTTTGATCCGTTTGTGTCTTGAATTGGTTATATTTACTAACCACCTTTTCATAAGCAACCTTTTGTTCATCTAGTAACACAAATTCTTCATTGCCCTCAATTAGCGAACCCACTGTTTCAACTAATTTTTTTGATGGTCGAATTTTGCCATTTTCAATGGTATCGGCAATTTCTTTCCCTTTCCCTTTTGAAACCAACTTCCTAATATTCCTTGCTAAATCTCGATCATTAAATTGGAAGTACACGGGAGATTCCTTTAAATAACTGCTGTAGCGCTTATCCAGCAATGGTTCCCCAATACTCGCCATAATATAATTATGTAAATAGGCGCAAGAGTGAAGCTGAATAGCCGTGGAATCACTGTACAGAGACTCATTGAAATTTTGCAAATATCTTTTATAAGATGATGCTTGATAGGCAGGGTGAACCGTTTCCCGCTCCCTTCCTCCTAAAAAAGTTCGAACAATGCCATCCCCTTCAGACACCTTTGCTTTTTGCCATTGTTTCAACTCTATGATTACTGCATTTTTTTTCCCCTGCTCGTCTTGACCCGCAACGAGAAAGTCGATTCTTTTTTCAGATGAAGGCAGCTTATATTCTAATAAAACGTGTGTGTCTTCTTGTAAGTCCGCATCCCTAAGAACCTTTGCCATTTGGGGAAGCGAGTTTTCCCATGACCTCAATTCACTGCTTGAAACTACTTTGTTCATTTTCGATAAAACATTTTCCTTTAGAACGTATCCTATTTTATTTTCATAAATATGGTTTAAAAAATTTGAAGAGGTCTCATTGTAAATAATCATTTAACTTTTTCCTCGCTTTTGTTCACTGGATATTTAATAGCGTTTTTAACCAGCTTGTTTGTGACTTCCTCTTCAAGATTAATATCCATCTTATCAGCAAGTTGAATAAGATAAATTAAGATATCCGCCATTTCTTCTTTAATATTTTGTTTGGATTCTACCATTGCTTCTTAACTAGTTCGCCACTGGAAATTTTCAAGCGATTCATTTGCTTCAAGGGAAATTGAAATAGCCAAATCTTTTTCATTATGATACTTTTTCCAGTCTCTTTCATCACGGAATTCTAAAACTTTCTGTATTATTTCTTTCATTTTTTTCTCTCCTATGAACCACTCTGAGGTCAGTACTATTTCCTATTACCTTATTTTAACACTTGATGTTTTATAAATGCACATTAATGTTGGTTCTTGTGATACTCTAACCCCACGGCTGGAATAAACCATTTACCACGATTGGATTTATTTAAAAAAATAGAGCCTTCTATGGCTCTAAATATTTGTATAATCTCGAATGCCAGAACCTTTGCATAGATGCCCTATCATACGAAAAGGGAAAAGCACCCAATGATCAAATTAAACTGGCATCATCATTTCCATTTCTTTACGGGCATGATCTAACAATGGTAATGTTTGCACGGTAAGAAGTTTGATTTGTAATTTTTTTGCGATTGGTTTGATGTACTGAGCCATTTCTTCCTTTACCCATACTTCTTTAGGAATTCGATTTAATTGTTTGATTAATTCTAAGAATGCATTCTGATTTGCTTCTGCTGTATCACCATTCTTCAATATTTCATTATATACAATTAGTCCATTTTTCCTCTCTACAGAAAGAACTAGAGTTGGATAATACGGCCGTTCATTCCGATGATCTTGGATTGGCGCTAACATATACTCACTATCAAACTCTAGTGGAATATTATAATATTTTAGCGAATTTTTAAGCTCTTGAAGTTCCAGTTCATTGATGAATAATGAACTTTCTTCAACCTTAATCATGTTTTCTTGGTCACGAAGTAGAACAGTTTCCCACTTATTCGATTTTTCATCAAATACTCTTGCAACGATATGGGAGTCAAATGCCGAAAGTAGTTTAGAATCATCCTTTACTATCCTACTTACCTCGATTACCTGTTCGATAACTAATGATAACAAGCGAACCTCTTCAGCATCTAGAATCCAAGGATAATAACCTGGTTGATAGCTGCGAAAAAGTGGCCATTGATTTTTCCCGCGATAAGACGTACCAGTTTCCTTTAAAATTTGATAGTCTTCATTATTTAATTCTTCTCTATTGGAGAAACTCAGGATTAAACTTCTTTGCTTTATATAATATTTCTCATCAAAAGAAGATTGCATCAATAAGCCATTTAGAAATCTCTTTCCCTGTTCACCTATATAGGCAGCAAGTCCAAATTCAAGACCCGCCCCTCCCATGATGGAACAGTATACATATTCCTTTGTTACTGGGTCTTCTACTGCAATAAATTGACCATCACCTAACCATTGCCAGGGCTTCAATCCTTTGAATTCGTCAGCCATCTCTAATAACCTATGCCAATTTGGATTAGTAGTTGGCCCTTCTCCTTGATCCGATTGGTTTCCAGAATTCTCAAGATTTACCTCAGCTAAATGACCAAAAAGATTTCGAAGTTCTTCATTTATATCTTCTATTTCTTCGTTTGAATTAATATTTTCTGTTACAATACCAGTTTCCAGATAGTCAAACCTACTATCCTCTTTCGGTGCTGCGCGCATCGCTTTTGTACATCGAGGGTAAAATGTACTCACTTCTTCTGCGAACACTTTCTCCAGAAGAATCTCATGTTCCCAATTGTCTCCAAAATCATATGTATACACCACTCGATCTTTCTCCTGTATAAAAACATCCTTCAACAAAACATCTTCTTCATTGAATTCATAGTCTGAAAATCCATGCTGTGAATCATCCATTGGTCCTATATATACACGATTATTTAGTTGAACAGAATTTGATCTCCTAATGTCAAATCCATGCAAATGATAATCCCCCCATTCAAAAGCAATTTGAATCGCTTTATGAAGGTCAGAAAAAGTCATCGAATCACCAATTTCAATTCTGCGCCAAATTGGAGGCTTTGATTCTTTTATTGTAATTTTTAATTGAAATATCATTTTTCACAACACCTTCTTTATTAAAGTGGTTCTTGCTATTAATAAAAGTTTTATACAAAAATTTTATCCCATTACCTAAACTTGAATTTATTGTAACACAGGATTATGACATCATATTGTCAGGTAACATTCGTTTTAATAGTAAAATAAAATAGTATCTTTGGTTCAGAACTCAAATTTTTTTATAATCATAGGTAAATAAAATATCAATCAAAAATATCCCGCTTACTAAACATCGAACTTGCAAACCTCCACATGACCTTCGGTTTGGTCAGCCATTGAATTTTAGCATCATTGTTTTGATTTTCGAGGACTTTCTTCACAAGGAATTTCGTTACTGATTCGACCTTGTCGCCCAAGATGTTGAAAATTTTCCGATTCTGTTCATCGAGCGATTTCCTTAGAAAATCAGTTGCGACCATACCGGGACTTAGCGTGCCCACTTTTATATTTGTCTGTTTGGCCTCGATTGCTAGTGAGCGGGTAAAATAGCTGACGGCACTTTTCGATGTTCCATACAAAGTCATCTTTTCGCGCATCATCCCATTGCTGCCAAATCCCTCCATATTAAAGATTTGGCCGTAGCCTTGTTTTAACATGTGATGGAAAGCCACATGGCAGCCATTCATCACTCCTTTAAGATTAGTGTGAATGACCTTGTCGTACGCCCCTTCGTCCAGTTCCCAAAAGTATTTCCGCTCTTGGTCAATGCCTGCATTATTGATCCAAATGTCAATCGTACCAAACTGCTTTTCAGCGTATTTCCGCAACTGCTCCAATTCGACCCGCTTATGTACTGCAGCCACATATCCTTCAACATTACCAGGATACATTTCTCTTAGACTTTGCAATGCGGTATTAACGCTTTCCTGTGATTGTCCATTGATTATGACCCTGCAACCTGCCCGTAAAAATTCCCGGGCCAACCCATAGCCAATTCCTCTTGTACTCCCCGTTATCACAACATGCTTCATTACTTGCCCACTCCCTTTCTATGAAAACATCGAGTACCTATTCATTCCATTATATGACTTTTTTCAGTGGTCATAGGCTGCTGGCATGTATTATATATTTAAATTTTGTGAACATATCGCCAGGATGATTTCTTTAGATGTATTCATATAACTTACCCCTTAACAATAAACCTCATTATAATGGGAATATAGGCAAATTCTTAAAACATCTTTTTCATCCATTTCCATTCTATCTTCCAATTCTCCTTACATTTCACTCACTATACACCTATGAAACTTCAAAATTCTTTACCCCATTTAAACAACATGATCTCTCTTCTTGTAACCAGTAGAGATTTTTCAGCCTCATTTTTCTGGACTTTTTATTTCAAATAATTTATTATAACTACTAAATAATAATTATTCTAATTACTATTTAATAATCATTATAATTATAGTGTCTAATTTTTTTACTAGATACATAATTATATATAAATAAATTTACATAAAAGGAGAGGTAAAAAATATGGATGCTAAACACAATGGCAACATCGAGGGCTGCCCGTTTCACGGAGGTGCGACTAGTGTTAAATCAAGTGGTACGACCAATCGGGAATGGTGGCCCAACGCGTTAAATTTGAATATACTCCGTCAGCATGACAGAAAATCGAACCCAATGGGTGAAGACTTTGATTATACAGAGGAATTTAAAAAGTTAGACTACCCTAAGCTTAAGCAGGATCTTTGTGATCTTATGACAACCAGCCAAGATTGGTGGCCTGCTGACTATGGCCATTATGGTCCTTTCTTTATCCGTATGTCCTGGCACGCGGCGGGTACCTACCGTTCTGGGGATGGACGAGGTGGCGGCGGAACTGGCAACCAGCGTTTTGCCCCGCTTAACAGCTGGCCTGACAATGCCAGCCTCGATAAAGCCCGACGTCTTCTCTGGCCCATTAAGCAAAAGTATGGCAATAAGATTTCATGGGCTGACTTGCTTGTACTAGCCGGTAATGTTGCGATTGAAAACATGGGTGGCCCGACCGTCGGTTTTGGAGCAGGACGCTCAGACATTTGGCATCCAGAAGAAGATATATATTGGGGTACGGAAACGGATTGGCTCGGGGATAATCGTTACACAGGCGATCGTAACCTTGAGAATCCACTTGCTGCCGTTCAAATGGGGCTTATCTATGTGAACCCGGAAGGTCCAAACGGTAAACCAGATCCGGTGGCAAGTGCCAAGGACATTCGTGAAACCTTTGCCCGAATGGGAATGAACGATGAAGAAACAGTGGCCCTCATTGCCGGCGGTCACACATTCGGTAAGGCACATGGTGCAGGTGATGCATCTCATGTGGGTCGAGAGCCAGAAGCGGCTCCAATTGAAGCACAAGGCTTAGGCTGGGTCAACTCCTACGGTTCCGGTAAAGGCCGTGACACGATCACAAGCGGTATTGAAGGTGCTTGGACCGCGAACCCTACACAGTGGGATAATGGCTACTTTGAACTATTGTTTGGCTATGAATGGTGGCTGACAAAGAGTCCTGCAGGGGCATGGCAGTGGCTGATTGTCGACCCTGCTGACGAGCATCTTGCCCCAGATGCAGAAGATGCATCGATTAAAGTACCAACGATGATGACCACGGCTGATATGGCTTTGCGTCATGATCCGATTTATGAGAAGATTGGTCGTCGTTTCTATGACAATCCGAATGAATTTGCCGATGTATTCGCCCGTGCCTGGTTCAAACTTTTACACCGTGACATGGGTCCAAAAGCAAGATATCTCGGACCGGAAGTTCCAGAAGAAGATTTTGTTTGGCAGGATCCGATACCAGCTGGTAATTATGAGTTAACGGATGCAGATATTGCCGAGCTGAAAGCAAAAATCTTAGACTCAGGATTGACCGTTAGCAAACTAGTAACAACCGCCTGGGCTTCTGCGAGTACCTATCGTGGCTCTGATCATCGTGGCGGTGCGAATGGTGCCCGCATCCGTCTTGCCCCACAGAAGGATTGGGAAGTCAATCAGCCAGAACAACTGGCACAAGTGCTTCAGGTACTAAAAGGCATTCAAAAGGATTTTGAAAAAGAAGTCAGCTTGGCCGACTTGATTGTCCTTGGCGGAAGTGCTGCCATCGAGAAAGCAGCCAAAGAGGCAGGCTTTGATGTAAACGTTCCGTTTGCTCCTGGTCGCGGTGATGCCACCCAAGAACAAACAGATGCAGAAAGCTTTGACGTGCTGGAGCCAGTCGCAGATGGCTTCCGCAACTATCAAAAGCAACAGTTCAGTGTCAGTCCGGAAGAATTGTTGATTGATAAAGCGCAACTGTTAAACCTGACGGCACCGGAATTGACCGTTCTTATTGGCGGGATGCGTGTACTGGGTACAAACTATGGCGGCACGGCACACGGCGTATTCACCGATTCTGTTGGCCAACTCACGAATGACTTCTTTGTGAACTTGCTTGACATGGGAGTGGCGTGGAAGCCTGTCGATGAAGTGGTCTATGAGGGACACGATCGCAAATCAGGTGAAGTGAAACGGACAGCGACTCGAGTGGACCTCGTGTTTGGTTCCAACTCCGTCTTACGTTCGATTGCTGAAGTGTATGCTCAAGATGATAACAAAGAAAAGTTTGTCCGAGACTTTGTCGCTGCCTGGGTGAAGGTAATGAATGCTGACCGCTTTGATTTGAAGGTGGTTGAACAGAAAAAAGCTCAATTAGCTGGTAAGTAATCGATAGTCTCTATTATGTTGATTTTGGCGAAGGTATAAGAATTCATAGGCGGAGAATTTCCGGCTAATTATATAGACGAGGGTATGGAAGCAATAATAAGCGGAAATATTCCGACTAACAGCTCTATATAAGACAAAATCCAACGATTTCAATCATATAAGCGGAAAAGCTCCCCTTATTTTAAGGAAATAGTAGTATTTCCTAATTTAGTCGGAACTTCTCCGCTTAATTAAGGAAAACAACATTCAGTTAATGCAGATCCACCTTATAAGAAGAAACCGCCGTCATTTGATCTGAACCCAAAAAGTTAGACACGAAAATTTAGGCAGCTATCTGGGCATGAGTTCGGTATTGAACCGGACTCATGCCTTTTAATTTTGCCTTAATCCGTTTGTGATTATAGTAATAAATATAATTCTCTAATTCTAGTTTAAATTGCTCCATACTCTCAAATTCTTTTAGATAGAGTAATTCGGACTTTAATAAGCCAAAGAAATTCTCTATGACTGCGTTATCTAAACAGTTTCCTTTACGGGACAGGCTTTGGACAATCTCTCGTTTTTTTAATGCGATTCGATATTTCTCCATTTGATAATGCCAACCTTGATCAGAATGGAGGATAGGCTTTTCTTCTTCATTTAAACAATCAAGGGCTTTGTCCAACATTTTTGAAACGAGTTGATAAACAGGGCGTTTTTCTATGTTATAAGCGATGATTTCTCCATTATATAAATCTAGAATAGGGGACAAATATAGCTTTTCTCCGTGTAGATTGAATTCTGTTACATCCGTTACCCACTTCTCGTTTGGCTTTGATGCCTTAAAGTCGCGCTCCAAAATATTAGGGGCAGTTTTACCAACTTTTCCACGGTATGATCTATATTTTTTCATACGGACTAGACATTTTATACCCAACTCATTCATCAAGTGGCGGACTGTTTTATGATTTATTTTTAAGCCTCTATTCCGTAATTCCAACGTAATACGACGTCACGTCGATTTTTGGAACTCAACTTCTATCGTGGGTATTTCTTTCTATAACCACTATGATAGAAAAAGCGAAATCTTAAAGATTTCGCTTTTTTACCCCATTTATGCACCTTTTTTAAATTCAAAGTCATAACATCCTCCGCTGACTAAAGAGTGTATTACAATATAGCAGCAGATATCCATTAACTTTATTATTTGTTGCTAGCAATTTTCATATAGGCCTAAATTTTTATGAATATATCTTATTTGCATTAATTTCCTTAAACTTTTTAACCTGCCCTGAAATAGCCATTTCAGTTGGTAGGCGTTCAATACTTGATGCGCCAAAAAATCCCGAAACACCCTTTGTTCTGTTTAGAACATACTCTGCATCTTCTGGTTCGGAGATTGGCCCACCGTGACATAACACGATAATATCAGGATTAATAATCTTCCCTGCATCATGGATTCGCTGAACTAAATCGACTGCCCCATCAATATCTATTGCAGTTTTCGCTCCAATTGCTCCTTTTGTTGTTAAGCCGACATGAGCAACGAGTATATCAGCACCAGCCTTTGCCATTTTTATGGCATCCTCTTCATTAAAGACATACGGTGAAGTAACTAAGCCTATTTCGTGTGCTTTTTTTATCATTTCCACTTCAAGATCATAACCCATTCCAGTTTCTTCTAGGTTTTGACGGAATTGACCATCACATAATCCAACTGTTGGAAAGTTTTGTACTCCAGAAAAACCTAATTCCTTTAGTTGTTTTAAGAAGTAATCCATGTCTCGAAACGGATCCGTTCCACAAACACCGGCTAATACCGGAGTATCTTTAACCACCGGTAACACCTCGTTACCCATTTCCACGACAATTTGATTGGCATCACCGTATGGCATTAGCCCTGCCAATGAACCACGTCCAGCCATACGGTAGCGGCCAGAGTTATAGATGATAATAAGATCAATTCCACCCATTTCAGCACTTTTTGCTGATAACCCGGTTCCAGCTCCTCCACCGATAATCACCTTTTGGTCAGCTATTTGTTTATTTAATCGCGATAATACTTCGTCTCTAGTGAGTCGCATTCTTTACACCACCTATTTTTATACTTAATAAATCCAATAATTGATTTGCTATTAAACTAGCAACACTCGGATGATTAATATCTTCTTCGACTTCTACTAATGTAATATGAGGTTTCAGGTTCTCTTTAATTCCGTTATATAAAGCTTGACGCTCTTCAATTCCCTCAAATGGCTGACCCGATTGATCTAATAACGACACCCCGCCTTTTGGAAAAACAAGAACAGTTGGTGAGGTACTCTTATTTAATTTACATGCTAAGGTTTCACCTAAGATAAAGTTCTCCTCAACCGTTGTCCTCATCAAAGTAGTTGTCGGATTATGTTGATAAAATTTCCGGTCTTTAAATTTTTCTGGTACTGTTTCAGGCGGGCCGAAATTCACCATATCTAACGCACCAACAGAAACAACTTGTGGAATTTCCTTCGCCCCTGCTACTTCTAAACGATTTTTTCCAGATGAGAAAATACCACCGACAAGTCCATCAGCCAGCTCAGTTGTGGTAATATCAACAACACCTTGGATAAAGCCATCGTTAATTAAATTTTCCATTGCATCCCCGCCTGCACCAGTAGCATGGAAGACAAGCACATCAAAACCGTTCTTTTCCAAAATCTCTCTGGTTTGATTTACACATGGCGTGGTTACACCAAACATAGTGGCCCCAATCATCGGCTTTTCTTCATTTACTACTGAAATGGAATTTCCGCGAACCATCCCACTGATGGCATTAGCTGCATTGCGAAGGATTCGGGCAGATAAACTATTAATTCCTGCAATATCCACGATCGAATACATCATCATGATATCTTTTTCCCCAACATATGGACGAGTATTGCCTGAAGCAACTGTGGAAACGATAAGTTTCGGAATACCTACCGGTACGCTCCTCATCGCTGCCGCTCCAACGGTAGTACCAGCAGTTCCACCCATTCCAAATACACCTGCAACTTGATCATTATCAACCAATTTCTTTACAATTGAAGCTGCACCATTTGTCATTACTGCCACGGCAAAGCCGCGGTCATTGTTTTTCCTGAGTTCATCGAGGGTTGATCCCCCTGCTTTGGCAACCTCTTCATTTAGAATGTCACCAGCTGAGGAAGATTCATAAACACCTGTATTGATTAACAGTGTTTCAACTCCTGATTCTTCAATAATCTCTTTAATATACAAGAATTCCTTTTCCTTGGTGTCTAATGATCCAACCAAGACAACTTTTTTACTCATGAGCACCCTCCTTTTTCACAATACTTTCGAAAAACTCTTTCGTCTGTCGAACAACTTCGACTTCCCCTAGTTTATCTTGTTGATAAAAGGACGGATAATGAGTATCGATTGTTAAAATTGCCTGTGGATCATGATCAGCAAGCGCCTTCATTATTGGTTCATGATCAAAGTCATCTTTTCCTGCAATAGCAAAGTTCCCAAACAACCCATGTCGATTGCCACTGGAGATGGAATTCGATAACCGCGATGCACCTTTTAGATGTGTTTGATTTACAGAACCTTTAATGTGTTCATACTTTTCCAAAGTAGGATATTCTCCTGCTCGCCACCCATTAACGATATCCCAATTGATTTTTAAATTAGGATGATTCGTATATTTTACGAGAATCCCCAATTCTTCACAATTACTTGTTAATGTGGGTGGTTCGTTTTCAACCAATAAAATTTTCCCTCTTTCTTTCGCCTGTTCTGCATGCCTTAGCATAATTTCGGCATTATGTTTATACTGTTTTTCCTTTTCAACATCTGCTAATAAATTAAAATCCTCTTGACGGTATAAGGAATAGATTCTAATATAGGGAGTTGCGAAAATATCCGCCAAATCAAATAAACGATCCAAGACAGTGCTCATCTGTCTATGATGATTCTCATCGTCATTACGATAGGATGGTTCTCCGGAGAAAGTACATGAATTTACTGCCCAAGAACTTAAACTACTCACCTTAAGGTTGTTCTCTTTGACTAGCAAACTTAAGTATCTAGCTCTCTCCAAAGTAATATTATCAATTGTGGATCCGTTTAATTTCCCTCTTAAATCAATGTTATCAAATCCAAGTTCCTTTGTATGTTGGAGCGCCTCTTCGAATGACTCACAGCCTAACATATCAGTGAATATACTGAGATTCATAATTTTTCCTCCTCTTCAAGCTTATTCAATCGTAATCCATTGACCAGAACGATTATTTTTATAGGCTTCAAATATTTTTGTTAAATGCAGCGAATCTTTTAATGTGGCACGTTCAATTTTCCTACCATTTAATACCGCATTAGAGAAGTGATTCACACTTTGAACCATACCTTGAAGAAAAAGGTTTTTATTATAAATCTGTCCTAAAGAAAATTCTGGTTCCCAATGCACAGGTCCATCAGCAGGGTCATCACCAATATAGGAAGGTGCTTTCCCGTATTCCCCGCTTCCCTTGGATCCCTTATAATATGTTAATCTCATGCCGTTATCGATCACGACATTCTGTTTATTTCCAATAATTTCGTATCGTTCAAAAGGACTTGTGTCTGCTTGGGTAGAGGGTAATTCTAAATTCCCAACAGCACCTGATTTAAATGATAGAAGAGTTTGCACATTTCCGCTTGGCTGGTGTTCAATGAAGCACATCTCCTTTACCTCACCCATGAGGTAATGAATGCCAGACATCGGATGGCAAATATCTAAAAACCAGTGTAAACCGGTCCTTTCTCCAAACTCCTCTTGAAATGGTGACAACGTAAGCGGATACCTGCCCGAGATGGATACTGGTTCCCCAAAAGACTGACTTTCAATAATTTTTTTAGCCTTTTCAAACGATGGGTAAAAATAGCGTTTATTGGAAACAAGAATGAATTGTCCTGTTTTTTCTTCCAATTCTACTAATTCTTCCGCTTCCTTTGCTGTATAGGCTACAGGCTTTTCAATCCAGGCAGGTAACCCAGCCTTTAGGATATCTGGAACGATCTTCGGGTATATAGGATGGCCGTTTCTATCAAAATTTAATACTACAAATACAGCATCCAAATCTTCTTTTTTTAGCATTTCCTTATAGTCTGTGTATGCCTTTTCTGCACCAAATCTCTTTTTGTAAATTTCAGCTCGTTCTATGTTTAAATCACATACCGCGACTAAGTCTACAGGTGCATAATCAAAAGTTGGATAGACATTCCTAAATGCATGCGCACCACATCCAATAAACCCTACTCTAATTTTCCTAGTATATTCATAATTGAATTTTACTGGTTCCATCATTCCGCCCCTTTTCATTGTCCTATTCTCAAAGAAATCAATTATTCCCCAATTGTCTTCCGGTCAGGTGCGGAATAGGCAATAACCATTTTACAAGGTTCCCAGCTAGTAACTGTTGCATTATGTGGGACATTCCGCGGGATTCGCAACATCATGCCCGGTTTAAGATGGTACTTTTCATCACCAAGAGTATGATCACACTCACCCGATAAGACAAAAATCATTTCTTCGCAATTTGGATGAATATGCCGGGTATTGGATTCACCTGCCTTTATGTAAACCATACCGAATGTCATTTCACACTCGGGATCTATTTCTTCCCCGCAAAGCCACTGGATTGCCCCCCAATCCATTGGTACTAAATGTTTTTCCGCATTCAAATCTGTAATCGTTGCCATTCAAAACACTCCAATTATTTGTTATTTTTTGAAAAGCCTAGTAGAAGATATTCAAAGTAAGAAGGAACTTACTTATTTGCTCCTCCTGTCATTCCTTCAACGAATGACCTTTGGAAAAAGATATATATGATGATACTTGGAATCATACTAATAACAGTTCCGCCAAAAATTAATCCAAAATTTGTTGTTTGTTCACCCTGAAAAGAATATAAACCTAACGAAATAGTAAATTTTTCCTGCGATATTAATAAAACTAATGGAAGTAAAAAGTCATTCCAGATATTCATAAATGTGAAGATTAGCAGGGCTACTAAACCTGGTTTTGCAAGTGGTAGAATAACAGACCAAAAGGTTCGCCACTCCCCCGCACCATCAATCGCTGCTGATTCCCGCAACTCTTTTGGAATATCTCTAAATGTATTTCTCATAAGAAATATCGAAAACGGCAGGGCCAAACCCGATGAAACTAAAGTAACACCAGTGAGTGTATTAACTAAGCCCATAGTTTTTAATTGAAAGAAGATTGGAATGATAATCGCCTGGATTGGTAAAGACATCCCTAGCAAGATCAAGTAGAAAAGGAGATTACTTCCTTTAAATGACAATTGTGCAAACGCATATCCTGCTGGACAGGCGACAAGGGCAACAATTACCATTCCACCAACTGTGATAAATGCACTATTTAAGAAGTACTGCTTAAAGTTTCCTAGATTCCATGCATTTATGAAGTTCTCAAAATTCCATGATTTCGGGAGCGAAAAAGGTGAGTTAAAAATCTCCATATTCGTTTTAAAACTCGCTAACACCGCATAAAAAATTGGTGCTGTTATAAGAAGAAGAAGGAGTAGTAAGAATAACCAGAGTGTAAGTTGTGATGATTTCCACCTCTTAACGAGAGCTTCCACTAATTCTCACTCCTATCACGGTAATAGTTAAAGCTAATCGTAAATGCTATAACGATTATTCCTAAGACGACACTTCCTGCAGTTGCATAGCTTACCTTATTCATACTAAATGCAGCTTTGTAGACATATGTGGAAACAAGCTCACTCATATAAAATGGACCACCTTGGGTCATGATCCAAATCAAGGCAAATCCCTTCAGAGCATTAATAATAACCATACTAATAACAACATTTAATGTATTACGTAAACTAGGGATGGTAATACTCCAGAATTTCCTGATGGGACCTGCTCCATCTAGATCAGCTGCTTCATATAGTTCAGAATTAATATTTTGCAGACCAGCTAAGAATAAAATCATGTAGAGACCATAAAAGGCCCATGTACTAGCTATTACTAATGCAGGAATAACAAAGAATGGTTCTCCCAACCAATTTTTGGCTAGACTTTCTAATCCAATTGATTTTAAAAATACATTAATTGGCCCCATGATCGGGTCATAAATTTTAGACCACAACACACCCACAACAGCCAAAGATAGAACACTTGGCAGGTAGAAACCAGCTCGAAAAAAGGTTTTTCCTTTTTTCACCCGACTAATTAAAACGGCTAAAATTAGGGTAGGTATGACCATTAATATTAAACTTAATACCACCCATAGCAAATTGTGTCCAAGTGATTTTAAAAAAATCTTATCTTCCGTCAGTTTGATATAATTATCAAACCCAACAAAATTCATCGAAGTAGCTGCACCGTCCCAGTCAAAAAAGCTGAAGCGAACTGCATCTATCATTGGATAGAGCATAAAGATTGAATACAAAATTAACGCAGGTGACAAAAAAGAAAGAATGGTAATTACTTTCTTATACTTTATTTTGTTTTTTCCCTTTATTAATGTGAGAGTTTTCTTTTTATCAATCTCTATAGAGGATGTAGAATCATATAGGTCCAAATGCATTACCCTCCTTTGCAATCAGAGGCCTAAATCATTTACTCTTCCAAATAATTTAAGCCTCAGCTTTTCTTATTTCTTGTTTAATTTAAATCCTGCAGCACGGTCTTTTTTAGCAGCGGTTTCAATATTATTCATCGCATCCTTAGGTGTTGTAAGGCCACCCACTAAACCTTGTAAATTTTGATAATAGGCTTCCTTCGCTTCTACCCCGATAAAGACACTTGGATTGTAACCTGATCCATTCTCAATATCCTTCATAGAGGTTTTTAACACCTCACCTGCTGGCACCATGCCAACCGATGCTTTTGAAGCAGGGACAAAATTGTAATCAGGTAAATTTAACACAATATTGCTATAATCTTTTGAAATGATAAAATTAAACCACTTCTCTGCTAAATCGACATCTTTTGCTTTTGTTGGAATGACCCATGTCAACCCAATCCCTCCAACTGGTTTGGCTGTTTTACCTTCAATAAAGGAAGGCATCATAAACGAATTCACACTGTTTTGTAACTTTTGATCCACAATGTCGGTAATTAAGTAGGTTCCCTCCGCCTCCATTGCAGCCTTTTTACTTAAAAATCTAAACTTAGAATCGGGTTGCGTTTGGGTTACAGACTCTTTGGTGATGTATCCCTTTTTTACCCAATCAGCCATCATTTCAGCTACTTTTACAACTTCCGGATCATTCCATTTACCGTTTCCATAGATAAGATCTTCAACCTTTTCAGTACCTGCAACTGACTCTAGCATGACACCAAATAGCCAGCCAATCGCATACCCATTTCGTGCTCCTACGGTAATTGGTGAAACACCAGCATCCTTTAACCTTTGAAGCGCTTTCAAAAATTCATCTTTTGTTGTTGGAACCTTAATTCCATTTTGTTCATAAATATCTTTATTATAGAAAAATCCTATCGCATCAAGCATATGTGGTAATTCATAGATGTTTTCCTCACCAGATATAAGATCATAAGCAAATGGACGCAATTGATCTTTCCAATTATTTTCCTCATACAATTTATTTAACGGTTGAATTAAATTTACATCGGATAATACAGAAACTCTTCCGGGACCTGCATTCATTAGAATAGCATCAGGGGGATTAACGCCTGATTGTAAGAGAGTTGGTAACTTTCCAGATTCTACTTGGACATCACCATTCGCAACATTTACATTAACACCAGGATTGAGTTCTTTAAATTTATCAACAACCTTTGCCCATTGTTGTTTTTCTATATCGTTAAAATAATTTGGAATATATAGATCAAGTGTCTTTTCTTTCTCACCGTTTGCACTCTCACTTTTGCTTCTTTCCTTATTATTTCCTTTCTTTTCGCTGGAACTAGCTGTTGGAGACTGACAACCGACAATCATTGTTAACACGATAACCAATGTTAGTGCCAATGCAAAATAACGACGATACTTTCTCACTCATGACCCTCCCAGTACTTTTTCTTCAATGAAATTTTTTACAGGAAAACTATTAGACCTAATAAAAAGTAATTTACTTTTTATCCTCCCTTCGATATTCTTAAAATAATAATTTATAACTTACTGATAATTATAAATTTTATAAATAATATAACAACGGGGCAAATGGTAGGAAAAAGGTGACATTTCGTGGATTACAAAAAAGGCTTGGATCAAACACTATTAAAACGTGAGGAGTTAGCTAATTAATGAGATTTGCAAACTCAATCTTCTTTAAACTTCTGATTTCATTTATACTCATTTCAATTATTCCACTTTCATTCGTCGGTTGGATTACTTATGATAAATATTCACAAAATCTTTTTGAAAAATTAGAATACCACGCAAATTACATCTTAAGTCAGAAAATGAAAGCACTTAATACTTTTTTGTTTGACCTAGAAAGAATGCAATCCGGATTAAAGAGCAGTACTGTATTTTCTCAATATCTAGCAAATCAAGATCCCACTTTACACCCTCAGTTTTATTTAAAACTTGATGCGCTAATGGAAAGTATCCAAACGATCCGCCCTGAAACCGTTGGAATTACTATTATTAGCAATAATGGATTCGTATACAATTACGGTTATTCTCTTAATATGAACTTCACAAAAGATAACTTTAATAAACTTTCATGGTTACAAGAGATAGAGAAAAATAACCTGAATCCACTCATTACAAATATCCATACCAGAGAATACTCCAACCTGGATAAAGATCAAAAGGTCTATTCTTATGTTCAAAAGGTTTGGGATAAAAGACTTAGGAGTTTTGGCTATATCGTTATCGATTTTAAACCCGAATTACTCCAAAGCATATTAAATAATGAACTTGATTCATCCAATTCTTCTGGGACATTTATCTATAGCCAAAATAGTTTTGTTTTACCACCCAAAAAGACAGCACGTATTTCGTTTGACTCCGTTAAAAATCAAAAAAATGGGTCGGCCATCCATACAAATGTTGATATGAACTACCTATTGTTTAAACAATATAATCCGAATACCAAATGGTTTGTAGCCGAATATTTTGAAGTGGATGAGTTTTCCAAGCCTATAAACGATATAAAATTAATTGCTTGGTTAGTTACGATAGTTAGTGTAATCGTTTGTTTATTAGCAGCAATGTTTATTTCACTCAGAATCTCCCAGCCAATTAAGAGACTGCAGCAAGTGATGACGAATGTAAAAAATGGTAACCTCAACCAGAAATTCAATATTAATTCTAAGGATGAAATTGGCGAACTTGGCCGAGGGTTTAATGAAATGCTTGTTCAAATAAACAAATTAATTAAATCTGTATCCAAAGAGGAGAAATTAAAAAAGGCAGCAGAAATTACGGCCCTTCAGCTCCAAATTAATCCTCATTTCCTGTACAATACCCTTGAATCGATTAACTCATTAGCACGGATAAAAAAAGAATATGAAATAAGCCACTTAATCGTATTATTAGGCCGATTATTACGATTAAGTATCAGCTCCTTTGAGGAAAAAATACCTATTAATCAGGAGGTTATGTATATAGAAAGTTATTTAGAAATTCAAAAGGTCAGAATGAGAGACCCTCTTGACTATTCAATTCTTCTAGATGATGGAATTAAAGATTGCCTGACAGTAAAGTTAATCCTGCAGCCAATTGTGGAGAATGCGGTTATTCACGGAATCGACCCTTTAAGATCTTCTGGTAGGATTATAATTGAAGGAAGGTTATTAGAGGGATTCATAATCTTTACGATTAAAGACAATGGGAAAGGAATAGATCCTGAGCAACTTGAACAAATACGTGACCGTTTGAAAAATAACGCTGAGGATTTATCAAAATACAAAAATAAAATAGGTTTATACAATGTTCAAACTAGGATTCTATTACATTATGGAGATAATTATGGAATCAGTATAGATAGCAAAATCAACAGGGGTACAACTGTCACCATTAAAATTCCGATTGAGGTGTGTGATGTCATTGAAAAAAATGTTAATTGTGGATGATGACTGGTTAATTTCCAACAGTTTAATGTCAATGGATGAATGGAATGAGCGAAATATTGATGTCATCGGTACAGCAGAAAATGGAAATGAAGCATTGTATTGGATGGAAAATGAGAAAATCGACATCATTTTAACTGATATTCGTATGCCCCATATGGATGGAATTGAATTAACCAAATATATCTACGAACATTCACCGAGAATCCAAGTCATTATTATGAGTGGATATGAAGAATTTTCATATGCACAAAATGCACTAAAATATAATGCAAAGGGTTACATTTTAAAACCCATTGATACGATTGAGTTATTTGAAGTTATTGATAAAATTTTAAAGGAATCTGTGATCCCAAAGCAAGATCTCCCTTCAATTGAAGATAAATCATCTACTTACCATGAAAGATTAGTGCTAAGTGCCAAATCCTACATAAATGCTAATTATATGAATCCAATCACCTTAAAGGATGTATCAAAGCGTGTTCACCTAACAGAGCATTACTTTGGCCAAATTTTCAAATCAACGACCAGTGAATCCTTCATTCATTTTCTAACCAGGGTTAGATTGGAAAAGGCCTGTCAATTATTAAAAAACCCAAACCTTAAATACTACGAAATTAGTCAGCAAATTGGCTATAATGACCCCAAATACTTTACTAAAATGTTTCAAAAAATGTATGACCTAACCCCAAAAGAATATAGAAAACAGGTTTTTAATAAATAAACGATTTGTAAATCTAAAAAGTGACAGTCTGTCTTCTTGAAAAATGAGACAGTCTGTCATTTTAATTCGTACCAGGGATCAAGCACCAACATTCAGGCACGTTTTTCCCCGGTTTTGCACGTTCCTAAACTTCTAAGCCTGCCATGCCGAAGCCGCCAGGTCCTGCATGTGTAGATATCATTGCACCAGCCTGTATCCATTTTACATTTTTGAAACCAGCTTCTTTTGCCAGTTCATCCATCCGCGCCTTAATCCTTTCATCAAGTCCAATTGAGTATAGGAGGCCAGTCTTGATTTAGGAACCATGGATTCAATTTTCCCTACTAAACTTCCGGGTTCAATCGTAGGTTCTTTCTCTAACAAGTTAACCGCATACATCACAATGGCAGTTAATCCGCCTGTAACATTTAAAGCGTCAATTAGAAAAATATCAGCCAATTCTTCCGATGCGATGATTGCATTTTGGAAGGATGAAGATGCCTTTGAGGTATAAACAATATGGACAATAATACAATCAGGAAAATCACTTTTTATCTTCATAAAAAATTCATGATATTCATGGGAATTTGTGGACGTAGTCGATGGTATTTTTTTTGAGCGCTCATAATAATCATAAATATCCTCTACAGGTAACGAACCATCTAATAATCCTACCCACCCATGATGACGTGCATCGGGACCACTTGAATATTATGTTTGTCCGCTAAATCTTTGGGTAAATCTGCACCACTCTCTGTCGATAAAATCATTCACCTCATCGATATCCTCCACTTCTATATTTAAAACCGCTGCCATTCATTCTGCATTTTATATTTATTTTAACTATACCTGAATAGGAAAATAATTGATGTAGTAATCTCAATTAAATTGCCCTTAGTTACTACCAGATTTTTCCCAGAAATCTTTCCACACTGATTCTATTCTTAATTTTATTCGACCATGGCCTTCCTTCGATTAAAATACCTTCCTCCTTGATCTATAGGTAAAGGCATCATCTTAATAGATGATGCCTCTTGTGATTATGGAGAGTGATTTGTCTTTATTTTTCCTTTTTATAAAAACGCTCCCCTGTTTGGTAGTTATAGTACACTCTTGTTTTCTCATTGGTCACAGGGTCAATGTTTATTTCTTCTGTTTTTTTAAATCCGGCTGGCACCTTTTCGTCTTGCCTACTTTTGAAACGTTTGTCAAAAACAAACACTCCTAATAAAATTAGGACAATAACAGCGAATGGTCAAAATCACCAGTAAAGTCCAAGAAATCCATGAAAGTTCATGAGAATTAATACCGAATTGATATAAACCTACTCCAGCCCAAACTCACTAAAACCGAAGGAATTATTGGATAAATCAATCCAACGAAACTAAAAACAAAACATGCGATGATTATCATCCAAATAAGGGATCTCCAATATACAATACACCTCAATTTATTAACATATTCAACCAATATAAATACTCCTTCCATATTATCCTAATTTCCATCTCTTTTACAATGTTCTTCTAGAAGCCCGCTACTACTACCGGCGCAGCAATATTGAATTCAAAAAAAACACCCACAAAGGTTGATTGAACCCCTTTGCGAGTGTTTATAAGTAGATAGAAAGGTACTTTAAGTGTTACTCTTCAATTCTGAAATAGTCGTTCAAGTTCCTCTTTCTCGTCAACTGATAGCAAGCTCTCCGCCAGCGGAAACAGCATTTTTTCTTCTTTCGCAAAGTGTTGTGTTAACGTTGCAAGAGCTTGGACAGCATACACAGCAATCCATCCCGCAGCATCTTCATCAATGTCCACTCCCGCCTTTTCAGCTTCCGTTAGAAAATCCTCTAGATGCTGCTCGGCCTTCTCATGTTCCGATTCCATCTCTTCGATGGTTCGATCATTTGCTCCAAGATGGCGTGTAATCATCGGGAACAAACCTTCTTCCTCGCGTTTGGAATGGGCCTTCAGCATATTATTGAAAGCAGAAACCTGCTCGTACAATTTCGCAAACAGTTGTATCACTTCAGGACCCGAATCACATTCTATGTCTTCTGTGATCTCATAGATAAGATCCATATCTTTTCGGAGCGACATATGCTCGTCCATTAATTGTTGCAGTGGAGCACTAAATACAACGTTCGAAGCCTTCATCGGATAATCCCCCTCATCCTGCCATCACCAATCAGCCGAGATTCCTCTCATCGCTGATGGCTCTGCACTCTTTTTCAAGCATACGCCAAAAGTGTCGATTCTTGTGTGATGAGAATCATAATTTAGACTTCCAATACGAAGGTTATTCTTCTTAACTAGTGCACGCTACTACTGAAGCTTTTAAACTCTTTTCTTTAAACGTCCGACAAGAGGTATTACAACGATACCCGCAATGACGATCTGCATAATATTTCCGGGTACGGAGCCGAATGGCTGGATCCAGTTGCCATAAAGGATGACTTCTGTAAAATAGTAACCTACAACTTTTATGATTAGTGCAGTTGCGATTGCCAGTGTGTTAACAAGGGCTCTTTTGCCGGGTACTTTTTCGGAAATAAGTCCGACTACGAATCCCATTGTACCTACGATGATAAAGGTAAATGGTGCCCAAAGTGTCCAGCCGGAGATAATATCGAAGAGACCCATTCCGAAGGCACCTGCGATTGCTCCAGTTTTTTTGCCGTAAACCAAGGCTGCGATAAAGAGAGGCACGTTCCCCAGATGGATGAGGCCTCCGTTCCCCATCAATGGGAGCCTGATTTGAATAAACATCGTGACGACTAAGGTTAAGGCAATAAAAAGTGCATTGATGACGATGGTTCTTGTGTTGGTTGTTCTTGTTGGTGTGAATGTTGAATTCATTTTGATAACCTCTTCTTTTTTAGAATAATAACTTTTTTTATTATACACGGAAAATTAAGATAAATAAATCCCTCACTTCTCCCTCTCAAAATACCCCGCTATCGCAGGAAGAGGTTGATTGCCTTTGTACTGGCCTTTGCTTCTCTTGATAGGAATCTATTTCTTCTACGGTCAATAAATTTTCATTTTCCCAGTTTTTCAGTATCCCAACCACATAGTTCAACCTTCGCTTGTTATTGGCACTGGCAATATTCATGGCTTTTAAGATGATCTCTCCGGGCTGTAAGAAGCTAGAATCATCTAACCAAGATAACAGCTGCTGTTTCGCATTGATGTTTGTGAAACCAAATCCATTGTTGTCCCAAAACTCAACAATTTCTTTAACAACAACCTCTTCTTGATTATTGTTTAAAGGAGGCACCTTATCTTGTTTGTATGCGAATATGGGATTAAGATCTGTTTGTTGTTGTTGTTGTTTTTCTTTATCTTCTTCTTTATCTTCTTCTTTATCTTCTTCTTTATCTTCTTCTTTATCTTCTTCTTGTCCACGTATCGTAAGACGATTGGTCACCGTATCGTCAATTTCTTCCCATTCAGGAGTTTGGTCGGCAAGATTAACATTCTGGCCACTTAAGATAAACTCTTCTTTTTTACAAAAAGATTCATATAGACTGCGGAATTCTTGTTTTGGAATCAACTCTGAAACATACTTAATTAAGGAGGCATCCTTGACCGCCCTTAGTTCGGAACAAATACAATCCACCATTGGTTTGCCAGCCTTATCAAAGTTATTTCCCCCCCAGTTTTTAATGGCAAGCTCTCTTGTTTCAGGATTATAACGAATCAGCTGGTGATGGGTGATGAATCGGTCCATTAATGAATGAACACTTTCAATGGAATAGCCCATATCAAAGGCCATCTGGTTTCTCGTAATTTGATAGATTCCAATATGAGTACTACGCTGATTCGTTAAAAGATATAAATAAAAGTATCTGTCCTCTGGTGTCATTTCCTCTGAGACCATTGGATCCATCCAAAAATCAACACGCACTTTTCTAAACTTTGCCATCCTCAACCACTGCCCTTCTCTTGAAAAATACCTTCATCTTTTATATAGAAAGATATGAACAAAAAGGTCATAGAGTTTTCTTTAAACTTTTAAAAATTTATGACACCCTTCCATCACCATTTCCTATGAGGGGGCAGTATCTGAAAGCCCTCCTCTTCGACCCTTCTACCATATCGAGATTAGTTGAGGATGGCGAACAGCCATTTTTCACTTTTGAGGCCTATTTTAGAGCGAAAACGTCAAAAAACACCTTCAAAAGTGATTTTTGAAGGCGTTTTTTGCCATTTCGGTGATTTTTTAGTCTTTTTTTTGTGAAGGCATTTAATCTTTCTTAGGTTAAATACCTTCCAACGAAACCCCAAATAATTCTACTCTAATACAAATAGGAGAGCCTAACGTATTTAATAGGCTCAGTAAAAACTGTGGTAATAAAGCCTAAGTCTCATTGACTAATAAAAGTGTATCATTGTAAATATTTTTACTGATACGGTAGCCATTAGTTATTAGTTGGTCTAAATATGGCTTAATTTCGGGTAATAAACCTATTTTTTTAGCAGCAATTAGTATTCCGACTACCCCTATTGTTTTAAGCATTAGTGTTTCAGCAAATTTTCTTGCTGATCTATCATCAATAATTACTCTAGAAATATTCAATTCTTTTGCTGCTATAATTACTTCTAATTCACCTTTATGTAATCGACCATATAATTCTTCCACCAATTCAATCTGGTGAACTTTATATAAAAGTATTTTTTCTTCTCTTATTGCATGTTCTAATTCATCTATTCCAATAGTTTTATATTGATTTCCATGAGTAATCTCATGATAAACTTCATTTGGAATAATCACTTCATCAAATAATTCCCAAATTAAATGCAATTGATTAATCATAGACAGTGCAATAATTGGACTTGAATTACAAACTATTTTTGTCATAATCATTTTTCTTTTCTCTTAATAAATCGGCTATCGTTTCTGTATCGTTATTCAGACTCTCTTCCGTATATTCGGACCAAGGTATTTTTTTTATTTGAAGGACATATATAAAATCATTTATTGATAAATTGGCAATCTCTGCTGCTCTAGCGAGTGAAACTGATTTTGCGACAAATAAGCTAATTGCGATGGAAGTCTTAATAGAATCAACAACTGTGGTACCCTTTCCAAGTTCATTAATTAATTGGATAACATCATCTGGTAAATCAAGTTTATACTCACCCATTGCCATTTTTTTCACTCCGTCCATTTTAGTGTTGTTGTTTCGAAAAAATACATTCGTAATTTATGGCTAAATTTCAATTAACTATCAAAGCTCCACAGAATGATTATTGATTATGAAATGAATCTATATCCGTTAATCTGATAATACCATTCAGAAAGATAATGGTAAATTATTAGCAAAAGTGGTTTAAAATCAAACTTGCTTATCTTACCTGCGTGTTGTTGATTGAAGGAGAATTATGTTAATAAATAAAACAGCCAGACATTTATCCTGGCTGTATTTATTCATTTCCTTTCAATTTAACCTCACCCACCGGTTCCAACAATCCCATTATTTTATATTTATTTAAAATTGAGTGAGAATGAATTATGTGGTATCAATTCTGAGGCGATATGGGAGAATAATAAGACTATTTTTATTAAGCTAGGTATTTTAACAACATCAAATATACATATAAAAGCGCCAAAATAGAATAGAAAAAATCTTTCAATTATACTGATGATTAGGATACAAATGATTCTGAGAGAAAGAAGGTCTATTTATGCTATTTTATGTGATTGCAATTCTTGTTATTGTGATGGACCAGCTTTCTAAATATCTAATTCGGACCTGCATCGAAATCAATGAGACAGTAACTATGTGGGGAATTCCACTCACACATATCGAAAATAGCGGGATGGCAGGAGGTTTATTTCAAGGCTATGCGCGGCTCTTCGGAGTCGGGGCCGTGTTATTTGTGATGGTTGTTTTATATTTTCGCAGAAATGAAGAAATGAAAGGAGCTCTCATTGATAGTAGTTTTGGATTCCTAGTCGGAGGAGCACTTGGAAATGGCATTGATCGACTTGTGTTTGGGCAGGTAACAGATTTTATCATTCGCTCTGGTGGAATTCTAAACTTGGCCGATCATGCGATCGAGATCGGCGGGTTACTGCTTATTATTTTCGGAGTCGTTAACTGGTTTAAAAATAAGGACTAGCCATTTTATACTGTTTCTTCGGGAAGAGGTAAAGGAAAAATAGTAAGAAAAATTTACCATTTTACCCAAAACTGTATTACAATATACATGATAAATTTTTTCATATAAAAGGAGGTTTACCTATGTCAAATAATGTTCAACCAGGGGAATTTTATATTGGAACTGTGGAAGAAAACTGGACCGAGGATGCCCTTTTTTACGAGTATAGCACGGCTGCTGATCCAATCGGCAGTGGGATTACCAGTCCGATCCCGCCTAAAGAATTTGCACCTGAACTATATAATTCAGGAGAAACTCGTATGGTATCACTGGATTTATCTAATGAGCTGAAAACCAACTATCCAGCAACGAGTCCCTCCCTCCTTGCTCAATTTATTCGAATTAAGGCAGGAGATTCGATCCAAACACAACCAAATGCAACTAGTGAATTATATTATATAATTTCGGGAGATGGCACTACCGAAGTAAATGGTCAAACCATCCGTTGGAAAAAAGGTGACTTTTTAACACTTCCCGCTGGATCAGTTAGTCGTCATCTAGCAGCAGAGGATTCAACCATCTACTACATTTTGGACACTCCACTTCTTGACTACTTGGGAGCGAAAGCCACAGAGGCGCGTTTTAAACCGACGCTTTATTCAGCGGAACGGGCGAAAGCAAAATTAGATGAGGTAGCTAATGCACCCGATGCACATTTAAAAAACCGTATCTCCATTTTGTTAAATAATCAAAACTTCGAACAAACTTTAACGATTACACATGTATTATGGGCTATGTTTGGCATTGTACCCGCAGGCGCAAACCAAGCTCCCCATAGTCATAAATCAGTTGCACTTGACTTTGTAGCCTACGCTGCACCTGGGACCTATACATTAGTTGGGGATAAAGTAGACCCTCAGACCAAACAAATCATTGATCCGATTCGGATTGACTGGGTAACTGGAAAAGCCTTCGTTACCCCGCCAGGGCTGTGGCACTCTCACCATAATGAATCAGGGGAACCCGCATTCATTATCCCCATCCAAGATGCAGGTCTGCAAACCTATCTTCGTACTTTGGATATTCAATTTATCCATTATGATGAGGAATAGAAGCATTCAATTTAAAGAGGAAAAAGTAGAATGAGAGTGGCTAAATTTTGTGAGCGAAACATTAAAGTAACTGATGCTGACAAAGTCATTGACCATCTTCGCCTCCATTATCAAAAGGATGTAGATGTTCGTATTGTAGATTGCTTTCACAGGTGTTTAGAATGTAGAGTCAGGCCGTTTTGCCGGATTCAATTAACGACCCTCGAGGCAGATAATGCTGGAAGCTTGATAGAAAAAATACTTCAGACAGTTAAACCATTTCCGTAATTAAGAAAAAGTGCCTATCCCCTACTACTCAAAGGCAATAGAGTAGCAGGAGAAAGGCACTTTTATTTTCTGTACATAATTATAAAATGTTTTGACAAAATAACAAATATACTGTAAATTAACAAATGTACGAACAATATTATTTAATTTCACTAGAATATTCGTGTTTGGGAGTGTAATTTATGGATACTGTATTTGATTATGAAGATATTCAACTGATTCCTGCTAGATCTATTGTTAACAGCCGTTCTGAGTGTGATACGAGTGTCACATTTGGTGGATATACATTTAAATTGCCAGTCGTCCCTGCAAATATGCAGACAATTATCGACGAAAAGCTGGCAGTTTTCTTTGCGCAAAATGGTTATTTCTATATAATGCACCGTTTCCAGCCTGAAAAGCGGGTTGCCTTCGTAAAGGACATGCAGGCACGTGGGCTTATTGCCTCTATTAGTGTCGGTGTAAAAGAAGGAGAGTACGATTTCATCAACCAGCTGGCTGATGAAAAGCTAACACCTGAATTTATTACCATTGATATTGCCCATGGTCATTCCAATGCCGTCATCGAAATGATTAAGCATATTAAGAAACAACTACCAACTAGCTTTGTCATTGCCGGAAATGTCGGAACTCCAGAAGCTGTTAGAGAATTAGAGCATGCCGGTGCCGACGCAACGAAAGTAGGGATTGGACCGGGGAAAGTATGTATTACGAAAATTAAGACTGGATTTGGAACAGGCGGCTGGCAGTTAGCTGCACTAAGATGGTGTGCCAAAGCTGCAAGCAAACCAATTATTGCTGACGGTGGCATTCGCACACATGGTGATATCGCGAAATCCGTTAGATTTGGGGCATCCATGGTCATGATTGGTTCTTTATTTGCAGGTCATGAAGAATCTCCTGGGGAAACGATTGAGAAGGACGGAAAGTGTGTGAAGGAATACTTCGGTTCGGCTTCAGAATTCCAAAAAGGCGAACGAAAAAATGTCGAAGGTAAAAAAATGTACGTGGAACACAAGGGCCGTTTAATCGATACATTGATTGAAATGGAACAAGACCTTCAGTCTGCTATTTCCTATGCCGGAGGTAACAAGTTAAAAGACATCCGTACGGTAGACTATGTTGTCGTGAAGAATTCCATCTTTAATGGTGATAAAGTATATTAAAAATTAGCTGACTGTCCTACATTAATATTACAAAAAAGGTTCCCCGCATAATTCAAACTAGGGAACCTTTTTTTATTAATAATATAATACATTTACCTTATTACACTTCAAACATTTTTCATAATAGGGGTCTCCAGCAAAATGATGATCACAATTTTGCTGAATTTCCTTTAAACGATCCTCTAAAAAAGCAAGGCTAGTTTTCATTTGTGTAATTTCCTCTTTAATCTTTTGAACATTCATCCGTATACCCTCCCAAGAAAGTTACTGATATATTCTGCCCCCAAATTGCTTAAACTCTTTAACTTTTTCCTTCATACCTGTTTCAATAGCTTCCTTCGTATCAAGTTTGTTTTCCTTCGCATAATTACGAATATCTTGAGAGATTCTCATGCTGCAAAATTTTGGTCCACACATTGAACAGAAATGTGCTGTTTTTGCACCTTCAGCAGGTAAAGTTTCATCATGATATTCTATTGCTCGTTCAGGATCTAACGATAAATTAAACTGATCTCTCCAACGGAATTCAAAACGAGCTTTTGATAAGGCATCGTCTCTTTTTTGTGCTCCTGGATGCCCTTTTGCCAAATCAGCCGCATGGGCTGCAATTTTATAGGTTATAACCCCAACACGAACATCCTCCTTATTCGGTAAACCTAAATGTTCTTTAGGCGTTACATAACAAAGCATAGCTGTTCCATACCACCCGATCATGGCTGCCCCAATCGCAGATGTAATGTGATCATAACCAGGTGCTATATCAGTCGTAAGAGGTCCAAGTGTGTAGAATGGTGCTTCCTTACACACTTCTAGTTGTTTATCCATATTTTCTTTAATTAGGTGCATGGGTACATGTCCAGGTCCTTCGACCATCACCTGTACATCATGTTCCCAAGCAATTTTTGTAAGCTCACCAAGAGTCTCTAATTCTGCAAACTGCGCTTCATCATTCGCATCTGCAATAGACCCAGGACGTAAACCATCCCCTAAAGAGAATGCAACATCATAAGCTTTCATTATTTCGCAGATTTCTTCAAAGTGAGTATATAAAAAACTTTCTTTATGGTGGTGTAGACACCATTGTGCCATGATAGATCCACCCCGGGATACAATACCTGTTAACCGTTTTGCTGTTAACGGAACATATCGCAAAAGAACACCAGCATGAATGGTGAAGTAATCTACACCTTGCTCTGCTTGTTCAATCAAGGTATCACGGTAAACCTCCCATGTAAGATCTTCAGCAACACCATTAACTTTTTCAAGTGCTTGATAAATAGGGACGGTGCCGACAGGAACTGCCGAGTTTCGAATAATCCATTCCCTTGTTGTATGAATGTTTTTACCTGTAGATAGATCCATAATATTATCAGCACCCCAACGCGAGGCCCATGTCATTTTTTCAACCTCTTGTTCGATGGATGATGACACAGCAGAGTTACCGATATTCGCATTGATTTTAACATGAAAATTACGCCCTATTATCATAGGTTCTGACTCTGGATGGTTAATATTAGATGGAATAATCGCTCGACCTTTTGCCACTTCATCGCGTACAAATTCAGGTTTCATATTTTCCCTTATGGCGATAAACTCCATTTCAGGAGTAATAATTCCCTTTTTAGCATAATGAAGCTGTGTGACATTCTCCCCTTTTTTTGCGCGTAATGGTTTGCGCTTTAAACCAGGAAACACATGATGATTGGCACGAGGATCCTTTTGATCGTTATACCCATTATCTTCAGGTTTAATTTCTCGACCTTCATATTCTTCTACATCTGCTCGTTCATGAATCCATGGGCTTCGAATAGCAGGAAGACCTTTTGAAATATCAACAGAATAATTAAGATCCGTATAAGGACCGCTGGTATCATAGATGCGAACTGGAAGGTTTTCCTCTTCACCAAACGTTCCTGTTGTCGGGCTTAACTCAATTTCACGCATGGGTACTTTAATATCGGGTCTCGAACCAGTTACATATACTTTTTTACTTCCTGGAAAACTAGACATGATGGAAATATTTTGTTCGTTTAATGAAGTCGTTGACATAATTAATCTCTCCCTTTTTTTTGAATATAAAGGACGAGATACAGAACATAACCAGTGGAAAAGCGTATAAATGTACATCAAAAAGCCGGGACCATAAATGGTTGGACCCGGCTAATATGTAGGCAGAAGTAGAGGTGCATTGAAGAATGTCTATTCTAACTTCCCCACGCTGGTATGATCCAGATCAGGTCCCAAGAGTCAAGAAACTTCATCGTGTTTCTTTCTCAGCCCAACTTATTGGGCACCCCTAGTTATTTATATTCAGTTAAGTTGTTTCATTCTAATTAACCTAAGAACCGATGGTATAGTGCCTTTGCTTCCGATATATCCTTCGTTCCGTGTACTAAAACCCTTCCATCTTTAAAAAGGACTAACCGGTGCGAAGGTAAGCTATAAGATAAAAGAAAAGGATTTCGCTGGACCGTCCCCCCTTGCTTCGCCAAAAGTTGTTCTAAAGCTTCCAAATCTCGGACGGTTGGAATGGAAGGACGAATCTGAACAGAATCTCTGCCACACAGTACAGCTGTCTTTGTTTGATTTTCAAATGATAAATAGGGGTATAATCTTTCTTTCCCACAAGAAGAACAATCCTCATTTTTCAATTTATCTACTTGGATGGCACTAAATTGGTTTTTCCATAAATCAAAAGAAACGAGTTTGTTTCGCAATGACTCGAAATCACCCACCAAAATTTTTAATGCTTCACTTATTTGATAAGAAACGACCATGTTAACAGCTGGACTAATGATTCCAGCTGTATCACAGGTTAGTCCTCCTAAAGGAACGGTTTCTAATATACAAGAAAGGCAAGGTGTTTTTTCAGGAATAATCGTGTAGGATATTCCGTAGCTTCCAACGCAAGCACCGTATATCCATGGGACACCATACATTTGTGATACATCGTTAATAATCATTCTTGTTTCGAAATTATCCGTTGCATCTATAATAAGATCAACATTTTTAGCCCAATCTTCCAGCTCTGAAACAGAGGCATCCGCAATAATGGCCTCTATAGCCACTGAAGAGTTAACCGCTGATAAGCGCTTTTTGGCCGCAATTACTTTTGGTAGCCTGTTTTTGGCATCTTCTTCTGAATATAATTGCTGGCGCTGTAAATTGCTCCATTCCACATAATCACGATCTACAATGGTTAGTTTACCAATTCCAGCGCGGACGAGTGCTTCGGCACTTCCTGATCCAAGTGCCCCCACTCCGATTATTAGTACATGCTTATTGGAAATCCGTTGTTGCCCATCTTTTCCAATGGATGAAAATAGTTCTTGTCGTGAGTACCGATTATTCACCCGATACTCATTCCTTCCTTTGGACTGCTTGCTGTGGCATATCTCTTTTTATCGATTCGACCGGCCTCAAAGCCTAATCGTCCAGCTTCAACCGCTAATCTCATTGCTTTTGCCATTTTTACCGGATCGTTTGCTGCTGACACAGCTGTATTTAATAACACACCATCTGCTCCTAATTCCATCGCCAAAGCAGCATCGGCGGGTGAACCAATACCAGCATCAACAATAACAGGAACGACGGCTTGCTCGATAATAAAGGTAAGGTTTACGGGATTGATGATCCCTTGACCAGAACCAATTGGCGAGGCCCCTGGCATGATAGCATGGCAGCCTGCTTCTTGTAGTTTCCTAGCTAAAACTACATCATCTGAAGTATACGGCAGGACAATAAATCCTTCCTTTACTAATTCCTCCGTGGCCTTTAGGGTTTCAATCGGGTCAGGAAGTAATGATTTATCACAGCCAATCACTTCCACTTTGATCATATCGCAAAGGCTTGAAGCTTTCGCTAATTTTGCGATACGGACAGCCTCTGCTGCTGTTTTCGCTCCCGCTGTATTTGGCAGAAGCGTATATTTATTGGTATCTAGCTGCTCTAGAAAATTCGGCTGGCTCGATTCAAAAATATTCATCCGTCTAACTGCAAACGTGAGGATTTCTGCTTCAGAAACTTCCACTGCTTCCTTTTGGATTTCTAAGCTTGGATACTTTCCCGTTCCAAGTAATAAACGAGATTGAAAGGATAATGAACCTATTTTTAACATATTAGCCGCCTCCTACAAAATGGACTATTTCAATTCGATCTTTATCTACTAATCTAGTACTTTGGTGTTCTACTCTGGATATTATTTCACCGTTTACTTCGACGACAACGCACCTTTGATGGATTTCATACTGTTTAAGAATATCTGAAACAAATAGGACATGCTCTGGTAATTGGATAACCTCGCCATTTAATACTACCCTCACGTTATACCTCCTATCGAACTGTTTCTTTGTGTCTTTCTAGCAGAAAAGCTGAAAGAAGTTCCTCATCTAGCAGTCTACCTGCTAATAGGTCAGCTACTAGCTTCCCAGTAATAGGACTTAATAAAATCCCATTTCGAAAATGCCCTGCTGCAACGAATAATCCCTTCCATCTTGGATGCTCACCAAGGTAAGGGAGTCCATCACCGGTCTGGGGTCTAATTCCAGACCACACTCGCTCCCATACTGCTTCCTTAATCTGAGGAACTAGTTGAGTTGCTCTTACTATTAATGTGGCAATTCCTTCAGGTGTTACCTTGTTATCAAATGTATCTTCAATCATGGTAGCACCAATATAAATTTCCCCATTTCGTTTTGGTACGAGATAACAACGTTTATCTGAAAAAATGGTCGTGTTTATCATCGGACTTTCCGTTCGAATGGAAAAACATTCTCCTTTAACAGGATAGACACGAAGGTCCAGTCCCGATTCACTCATTAATTTCGCAGCCCAAGCTCCTGTGGCAACGACAACTTGATCACTATTTATAATGCCATTCGTGGTTTTAACCCCTTTAACCTGACCGTTTTCATAAATAAAAGACAAGACTTCCGTATTTTCACGTATTTCCGCTCCAAAATAGACGGCTGCTGTAGCAAACGCTTGTGTTAATTTTGAGGGTTGCACATGCCCATCGCTAGGGAGATACATCCCTCCTGATACACTTGGTGATAGTGCCGGTTCCATTTCTCGTAATTCCTTTGAATCAAGCCATTTTATAGTGGGATCCCAATTTCTTTGATAGGCGACCTGTTTTTTTACTTCTTCTGCTATTTCTTCTGTTTCCGCAATTTTTAACATTCCTTTATTCACATACTCAATATCGATTCCAGTATATTCAAACAACTCATTTGAGAGAGCAGAAAACATCGCCTGACCTTTTAAAGCTAACTGGAATAAGGGACCGTCTTGTTCAATCTCCGCTTGCGCAGCTAGCATTCCGGCAGCCGCACTTGAAGCTTGGCAAGCCAATCGTTCTTTCTCAATAATGATTACTTTTCTTCCCATTTTTGATAGCTGATAGGCAATAGAGGTTCCGTTAATTCCTCCTCCAATTATGGCAACATCAAATGAATTTTCCATTATATCCATCTCCATCTTTTAAAACATTAATATAAGCCTTTACTGCTACTAATGGATCTCGAGCTTCTAAAACACCTGACATGACAGCAATACCTTTTGCCCCTGCATCGAGTACCTGCCCCGTATTCTCAGGTGTTATGCCGCCAATGGCAATAACCGGAATGCCTATTTTTGTTAGCCTTGCTAATTCCTCAAGCCCTTTAGGTTTCATACCTAGTTTTGATTGCGAAGGAAAGACATGGCCGAATAGCACGTAATCAGCACCATTCTCTTTTGCTTTTTGTCCATCCTCGTAGGAGTGGATGGAACTCCCAAGCATAAGCTGAGGAAAATTTTCTTTTACAATCGCTGCACCTAAACTATGAAAGGCTAATTGAACTCCTCTAGCCCTTGTAACTAAGGCAACATCCACCCGGTCATTAATAATAATCTTTGATAGCGGGATGTTTGCATTGGTTAAAAGTTGGACTGCTAGAAAAAGTTCCCTTGCAGTTTTTTGTTTTTCTCGTAAATGAATCGCGGTTACATATGGGTGAATGTCCCTTACAATCTCACCTAACTGCTCGATCGGCATTTTCCCATTGGAGATAATATGTAACTCGTTAACACTAGTTAAAATTCAAGTCACCCCTTTAAGAAGATTCCGCTTATAAGATCAAGTGAAAAACAAAAAAACCACTTCCTTTTGTTAAGAAAGTGGTCGAAAATTTGAAATAGACACATTTGTTCTTCAAATATCCAGGTTCCACTTCCCTACGCTGGTATAACCCAGATCAGGTTCATAGAGTCCTGAAGTTGCACTTCAATCTCAGCCTTTTAAAAAGGCACCTCTAGCGGATTTGCTTCACATATTAAATTGTAATGATTACCCTGCATGGATAATGTTAACACTTCGATTAGAAATGTCAATAATTAATAAATCTTATTTTACGTTATTTTTAAGAAGAAAAAGTTCGTTCCAAGTTATTAAATTTAATATTTTTCTATATAGAACAAAATCATCTATTGGTTTACTGTCGTTATTTGTAGGATAAAGAAAAAATTTTACTATTCTCAATATAGAATGGAGATTAATGTAGATAAGTTTTATAACGTTTTAGCAGGAAAAAATCGTCTCGTTAGAAAAATATTAATGAAGGCGACACAGTGTCTAACGAATAAGTTGAAAGGTGGTTATTTTTCCTTGAGTATGGATTTATCCCTACAACAAATCGTCGAAGGTCTACCGAAGTCGTTATTAAATGCATCTGATAGAGATTTGGAAGGATTCCAAAAAATTATCGAAGAAACAATAAAATTAAGAGAAGGTCATAGAAATCTGCAAAAAATGGTTAAAAACTTCTCAACTTCTACCATTCAGCGGGCTTAAAATTTAATGAACTAAACGTTTTAAGAAGGTGAAATTCACCTTCTTTTCTTTTTTCCAATTTAAAAAAATCCGGTCTTGAAAACCAACAACCTCCCCAATATTACCGGGGAGGTTGTTTACTTAAATTTTGTATTTTCTGAATTTTCTTTTAAAACGTGATTTATTTAACGGTAATGATTTTTATTTTCGCTTAATGTAAAGGAGAATCTTTTTTTCTCTTTCTTGTTCAGGCATCAATTTGAATTCTAACAAGGGGGTTTGGTTTATGTATCAACAGGCATCCTGGATGATCACTTTACTTTTTAGTGTTTTTGTAATTCTCATCTTTGCCAGCGTATTGTTGAAGTCAGGAAAACGAGTCGATTATGGAGAAGTTCAAAAAAAGGGGTATTTTATTCGAAGTGTCTGGTTTGTCGTTGTATTTTCAGTGATGTTGGCAGCCACTTATTTTACACTTCAGGACCTGCCTTTTGAGAGGGCTGAAGCAGAAGAAACTCCTGTCGACGTACAGGTAACGGCAATACAGTTCGGATTTGATGTATCTTTGGACACCTTGAAAGTTGGGGATTATGTTGCTTTTCATGTAACCAGTAAAGATGTGAACCATGGTTTCGGTTTATATGATGACCAATTGACTATTGTTGCTCAAACCCAAGCAATGCCTGAATACACAAACACTGTGTATTATAAATTCACTAAGCCTGGAACCTACACCATTCTGTGTATGGAGTATTGCGGAATGGCCCATCATCTTATGAAACGTGAGATTACCGTTACTGAATAATGGAATATTGGGGGGGAATTCTGATGACTACTACGTTACATGTAGCAATCGATTCTAAAACGAAAAAGGCCGTTGTTTTTCCACTAGTCTTCTCTGGTGTCATCCTGCTATTCATGATGATTTTTGGCGTTGTGATGCTTCTTGGACAGGGAAAACTGATTGAGCTGAATCCAGTTATGTTCTATAAAGTAATGACGATTCATGGTACAGGAATGATTGGAGTTTCTGCCTTAGCTGGGACATGTATCATATGGTATTTTCTTAAACAGTATGTTCCTTTAAATACAGCGGTTTTTCGTTTGAATGTTTTCTTATTTCTAGTCGGCGTGGCCATGGTGTTAGTGGGAATATTTTCTTATGATTTTGCAGGTGCATGGACATTTCTATACCCCCTACCCGCCCATTCTGGAGGAATGTGGGGGAAAACAGGTGCTGCGCTATATCTTGGCGGAATGCTTGTGATTGGAACTGGATTTTTGATTCTTCTTTTAGAAGCAGCCCGCGCGATCATTAAGCAATATGGAAGCCTTTCCACTTCGCTCGGCTGGCCACAAATACTTGGGAAAGAAAAAGGCTTCGGCCCACCGCCTACTGTTGTCGCAAGTACAATGGTATGCATTGTTGATATTATCGCCCTAATTACTGGTGCTGCCCTCTTATCCATGAGCTTGCTCAACGTCTTTGTACCGAGTTTTACAATTGATCCGCTTCTTGCGAAAAACTTAACTTACGCATTCGGACATGTTTTTGCCAACTCGATTATTTACATGGGGGTCATTGTGGTCTATGAATTACTTCCTAGATACACTGGGCGTCCATGGAAGGCCAATAAAATCTTTTTAATCGCTTGGAATATGTCCACACTATTTACCCTTATTGTTTACCCTCACCATTTGCTCATGGACTTTGTTATGCCGAAGTGGATGATCGTCATGGGCCAAGTGCTTTCCTATATGAATGGACTACCTGTTTTAGTGGTAACAGCATTTGGAGCTTTGATGATTGTCTACCGTTCGGGGATTAAGTGGGACGTTGCCTCAAGCTTCCTCTACCTCTCCATGTTTGGCTGGGTCATCGGCGTTGTCCCGGCAATTATCGATGCTACCATCGTTATTAATCATGTGATGCACAATACGAAATGGGTCCCTGGGCATTTTCATATGTACATGGGCTTAGGCGCATGTGCGATGATTTTAGGATTCATGTTTTATCTGACAAGAATGGATGGCGGACGAATCGATAATAAGCTAGACTTTCTAACATTATGGCTCTATATCCTTGCTTTCCTAGGATTATCGGGTTCCTTCTTATTCTCTGGAAAGTCTAGTGCCCCTAGGCGTTGGGCTGAGCATTTTCCGGAATGGATTCCTGCAGATGTGGTTGCTGCTTTCTTTGGAATCTTTGTAACGATTACCTTCCTCTTGTTTCTGGTTCGGTTTATCTCCTATTCCAGCAATATTGGTTCGAAAATAAACCAATCCGATGATATTAGGCCGTCCACTCATGGATAGAAAAAGCATTTGTACGGTGATTGGAATGGCCATTCTCGGCACAGTGATACTTTTTTTCAGCACCGATCATTTCCAAGCTTTTACGGCAGAACAAGCCCGAAGGATTGATGTATTAACCAATACACCCTCCGTCCCAACTGTAACGTTTGAGGATAGTAAGAGCGAAACCTTTACCTTTTCTGATTTTCATGGAAAATACATTTTAGCTACGTACATTTACACAAGCTGTGGAGATGTATGCCCGGTAGTTGAAATGAACTTTCAAAGCATTTATTCTCAGCTGCCTGCGAACATTTTAGATGATCAACTACAGCTATTAAGTATTAGCTTTGACACAGTAAGAGATACTCCTCATCACTTAGAACATCACCGAAAGTTGTTTCAAGCTGATGGCATCCATTGGAGAATGGCCCGTGTCCCTGATCAACAGGAATTAGATTTATTATTAGAGCAATCAGGTGTCATTGTGATTCCAGTTGGGAATGAGTTTGAGCATAATGCCGCCTTTTATTTAATTAATCCTGAAGGTCAATTAATCAAAATATTTGATTATAATTCTCCCAATCAAGTTGTCAATGAACTTAAACAAATCCTTTCTTTTTAAAGGAGAAACCGAATGAAAAGAATGATTATAAGCTTGGGATTGGTTTTGGTTTTAAGTATTCCGCCAATTAGACATGGTTTAGAAGAATCGATGATTGGACAAATGCTTATCCAAATTCCTTTGTTAGCTTTGGCTGGCTATATTCTTGGAATCGGACTTAGAAAGCGAATGTCCCCCCTTTTGTCCAGGTACAATCAATATGGCATCCCTGGGTTACTAATTGTTACTTTTGCTAACATTTATTGGCTCCTGCCGCGGTCGATTGATGCATCACTAAATCATGCCTTTTTTGAAACGATAAAGTTTATAACCGTCCCTTTATTGATTGGTTTTCCACTTGCCTTAAGCTGGGGAAGCCTTCATTTAACGGTCAAGGGGTTTGTTTGGGCAAATGTGATTTCGATGTTTTTCGTCATGGGGTGGTTTTATGCCAATTCACCGATTCGGTTGTGCAATAATTATTTAACAGAGCAGCAGCTTCGGCTAGGAAATTCGTTCATGCTCATCTCCGTATTTTTACTCATCTCATTTTTTTGCAAATTCTTTTTCATCGGAATCAAAAATAGTCAGTAACCCTGATTTTTTCAACATGGCAGCTTCTCAAACCCCCTTATAAAAAACACTTAATGGACTTTGGAGCGGTCTCTGCTTATGACATAGGCTTACTTACAAAAAAAATTGAGGTGATTTGCTTGGACTATATTAAACCTGGGCAGTTGGTGGAGGATGTTGCAAAAACAGGTGCCTTTAAATCATCCTTGTCTATTAAAGAGTTATTAATAAAGGGAGGACTGGCTGGGGCATATTTAGGATTTGCAACCACACTTGCCTTTACAGCTGCAACGGAGACAAAGCTTGGGATTGTCGGTGCTTTTGTATTTCCAGTTGGATTTGTCCTGATTTTATTGTTAGGACTTGAACTGGTGACAGGAAATTTTGCTATGCTGCCACTTGCGAGGTTAAGAGGATTAATTACTTGTAAGGACGTGTTTTATAACTTCTACTGGGCATTTATTGGAAATCTATTAGGTAGTTTTTTTTATGGAATCTTATTTTATATGACTGTAACCAAGCTTGGGCATGTGACGGAAGGAGTGATGATTGAAAAAATCATTGCTGTAGGAGAAGGAAAAACAATCGCTTATAAAAGCTTAGGCAGTGATGGAATGATCTTATCGGTAACAAAAGCAATCTTGTGTAACTGGATGGTTACCTTAGGTGCCTTTATGGCCTTTGCTTCCAGCTCTGTTATCGGAAAAATTGCGGCTATGTGGCTTCCGGTATTTATATTTTTTGCACACGGCTTTGAGCATGCAGTGGTAAATATGTTTGTTCTGCCTACTGCGATTCTCATGGGAGCAGATTTCACGGTTACGGACTGGTGGGTTTGGAATCAAATCCCTGTAACCATTGGCAACTTTATCGGTGGTTTTCTATTTACTGGATTATCCCTACATTTGGTCCATAAAAACAAGAGCAGGACAGAAAACAATCTTAGCATTGTTACGAACACTCAAGTGCCAAAATAAGATGTAGATTTATAAAGAGTATATCTTCCAAAGGAGGATATACTCCCCTTTTACTTCTATCCACTACTCTATTCTTATTCGTATCTCTATAAAAATTAGTTCACAAAATGTTCATAATTATCTTCTTCACAATAGGAATTTTTGGAAAAAATAGTAGTACGGAACATGGGGATGTTTTCGTAATAAGCTACTTTTAAGGAGGGGTGAGCGTGACAATCAAGCGCTTAGCGTTGTTAACCGTTTTACTTACATATGTATTAATTGTCTTTGGGGGCTATGTGGCTTCTTCAAAGTCTGGGATGGGATGTGGACCTGAATGGCCCTTATGTAATGGTGAAATTGTTCCAGCTTTCCATGGAGAAACGTTGATTGAATTCACACATCGAGTGATTGGGGCTATTCTAGGAATCATTTCTTTTGTGCTATTCGCCAAAATTCTACGTACCGAAGTAAGTCCTTCCGTTCGTGCGGTTGGATATTGGATGCTTTTTTTGCTTATCATTCAGGTGCTTTTAGGCGCACTAGTCGTGTTAAAAGATTTACCAACTAGTGTCATTGCCATTCACTTAATTATTGCCATGCTCTTTCTAGCAAGTCTCATCTGGATCTGGCGGCGAGCAGAAGAGAAAGCGGACATTCAGACATATCCATCCGACCGTTCTGACCAACAACAACGGATAAAAGGACACTTCAATATCGTACTCGTTCTTTTACTATTGCTTTTTGGATTTGGGGCATATGTAAAGCATGAATCATTGGGAATGATATGTGGTTCTTTTCAGTGTAGAAATTCGTTTCTACCCATGACGGGGCCAGAAATCATCCAAACTATTCATAGAGGCTTAGCATTCATTTTAGCATTGTACATCCTCTTCCTTGTCTTTTTGTCTTTAAAAAAGGGATGGGATGGGAAAATTCAGAAGCGACTTATTCTTTCAGCTATAACGGTTCTCATTCAAGTAGGATTGGGAGTCCTGACGATCACTTCGTCTATTGATATCTCATGGGCCATGCTTCACCTGGCAGCAGGCACGCTCTTGTTCGCCCTTGTAGCTGAGACACGGGTATATTTAGGCAGTGCTGCCTTTTTGAAAACGAAGTTAAGCATACTAACTAACCATAACCTTCCTAACAAAACAGAGGTTTAAGACAATGGTCTCGTATGTGCCGGTGCAAGAGTGCATGAAATCAAAGAAATCCTGCCTGTGAAAACAATCATCAACAACATTATGAGAGAATTTGAAGCTTGTATGTAATATTGTACCGATTTGGGATTTCATAAGGAATCTAAGTTAAAATCTTATGTAACTGGATGCTCCAAAGATTAATCCCAGCTTTGATTAATCCTATCATGTATCGTATGATGATAATTGATTTTTCTTCTGTTGCAATGCAATAAGAAAGCAATTGAGAAAGGATTATGACATGAGCAAAATTGAAATACAATCATTAATTTCGAATCTTGGACTTGTTTCCCATCCGGAAGGCGGGTATTACAAAAGTACCTATACATCTAAGGAAATAATTTCAGACAATGAATTAGAGGTAGATTTTGAAGGACAGCGAAAGCTTTATACGAGTATTTACTTTCTATTGACTTCGGATGATGTATCCCATTTTCATCGATTAAAATCTGATGAATTGTGGTATTTTCATGCTGGCAGCCCATTAACAGTCCATGTTATACATGATAATGGAGAATATGAGGAATTAAAGTTAGGAATGAATCTGGAAAATGGAGAAACTCCACAAGCGTTCGTTCCTAAGAATTCAATCTTTGGGTCGTCCGTAATGGAAAAAGATACTTACTCTTTAGTGGGTTGTATGGTATCTCCTGGCTTTGAATTCCAAGACTTTGAATTGTTTACTCAAAATGACCTTTTACTTAAATATCCCCAACACGAAGAGATTATTATGAAATTAGCGTACAAAGATTTACCAAATTGAATGCTATAGAAAATGTGAAAATGGGTTCAATCCCCCGGTTCATTAAAGCTTTAGTTTACCGGGGACTGAACTCATTCTATTTAATCAGAACCTCATCTTTTGCCATCCATTTTTCCCGCCATTCCAGCCGTTCCTTCTCTTCTATTTGTTTTTCGAGTGTATCATCCCAACGCCCGCGCCATGTATTCCAGACGCGCGCGTAGAAAATATCTTGTTCTTTATTGTATATTTGAAATTCCAAGCATGGAATGTGTTCCACCTTCTGTAGGTCGAAGCTATTTACATCCGCCACGACTGTTTGAAAGCCGTCTTCGTCCAGCCTGTTTTCCCTCTCGGCGAGAACTTGCAAAATTCGGCCCACATTGATAGGGTCCTGATTATTTGCATACCGAAAAAGCGGCAATTCTTCGGTTGTTTCAGGCAAAGGTTCAGTCATCTCTGGCCAAAACTCATCATGAACCGGACTGTATGAAAGCACCGTCGACTCTTCTTCCATTTCCTCTAAAATGATTCCTGTCTTTACCTGGTCCTGCCCTTTTGATGTGAGTTTGAAGCTTTCCTTTTCCAGTCGAATCAAGCCCATTCGCTGCATTTTTTTAAGTAAATCTGCAATGAACAGCTCCTCTACTAGTAGCAGTTCAGACAAATTGGCTGCTCGCCGGATTTCGGTCTGCCCAAAAGTGAGAAGCATCATTTTCATGAGAATGTCCATTTTAGACCGCTTAACCGGCTTAAAAGACACATTATAGGTTCTTACCTGCAAATGCCACAAAACGGACTTCTTGATCTGGACCGCTGGATTTTCAAGTAAGATCGAGCGTAACTGCCTATTTAATTTATTCATGTCATCTCACCTCTTCAAGCGTCCGCAGGCCTTGTTGTTTTTTTGAGGCTTCTAATACGTGCATGTACATCTGTTTAGTATCCTTATGTTTCGTCCGCTCGGTAAACATCTTAGTACTACCAATTAACACAAGCAGCTCTCTTGCTCTCGACAAGGCTACATTTAACCTTCGATAATCTTTAGCAAAGCCGATGTCATCCTCTTTATTATCGTGATTGCGCACCATGCTTAACAGAATTACGTCCATTTCCATGCCTTGAAACCTGTCTACCGTCCCGGTGCGAATGGTTAAGTGGGGCAAGTGAAGCTCTTGATGAATCATGCGATCAATCCGTTTCACTTGTTCTCCATAAAAACTAATCACACCAATGCTTTTTTTCTCATTAGCTTCCATTCTTCCTTCTTGCTTCGCCTGTGCCGCCGCCACGTCCAATTCCTTCAGCAAGGAACCAATCCTCTTTAATTCGGCCGGGTTATACAGGCTTTTTCCGCCTTTCATTCTTTCTTCAAAAAACGCAGGCTCATTCGGCATATCTAGCCAGAGAAGATGATTGTTCCGCTGAATGAGCGTTGATTCAAGCTTGTGGTCCCGTTCCAACTCAGAGTTCTTCAAGCCACATTGGAGTCGTTCGTTTTCTTGATTATAAAACTGGGTGATCGTTGCCATAATGTTTTCATGCATCCGATATTGAATGGCAAGCATGGTTTTATTGCTTTTCGGTAGGTTTTTAAATAACCGTTCAAACAGCGACTCTTTTAACAGATTTTTTAATTCAGCTTTTCCTTCAAAGTCTTCACTTTCTTCTGCCATTTCCTGGAGCGTTTCCTCCAGCGTATCGTTTCCTAACAGTGGTGGCAGTTGGTGATGATCACCAACTAAAATGATTTTCTTCCCTTTTAGCATCGGCAAGAGCAGCTCTGGAGGGGTTGCTTTTGATACTTCATCAATGATAACCACATCAAAAACAGGGTAGCTTTCAATAAAATCTTTACGTGCGGAAGCCACACATGTGGTTCCAATCACATTTGCATGCTGCACATAAAGTTTTCGTATTTCATTCAGGTCATGATCACTTGCTTCTTCCAACAAGGAAAGCCACATCCCCTGGATGGACTGGAATAACGGTAGCTTTTGCTTTTCCAGCTTTAACGAATCGCGTGTAAAAGAATTACTCGCCAATTTCCGTAATACCTTTTCATGCTCCTGTTCCGGATCTGTAGACAAGATTTCATGTAGAGGTGCCCGTTCTTCTTCCTTTTCTTTAAGCATACTGTACAGTTGTGCAAGACGGCCTTCGATTTGTGTCCGTTCCTGCTCCGCTTCTTGTAGCTGCAGGACTCCTTTTACTTGTTTTTGACCATTCCTTTCAACCCGAAGCTTAGCTTGCTCATATTGCTCTTTCTTTTTCTGCAAATCTAGCACTATTGCTTCTTTTTGATGAAGCAATTCTTTTACGTTGGGAATAATTTCTGCGACTGCCATCATTTCTTTATGCTTGTTTTGTAAAATAGTAAGCTTGGTGCTCTGCTCCCCTAACTCCCTTTGCCACTTTTGGTGCATCAGTTTATTTTCTTGCACCATAGACTGAACTTGCTCGATCATTTCCTGTTTCAATAGCCTAATGGCCTCTTGTGCCATTTTTTTATACATATCATACTGCTTTAAGCGTTTCGTTTTTTGCCAAACAAAGTGTCTCCTACCGTATAATCCTTCAAGATAGGTTACAAGTCTCTGCGGGTAAATTTTTGAATTTCCCTTAAATTCACTTCTTAGTTGGTCTAAAAATTGATCAATTTCCACTGCGTTAGTAGAAACGGAAATCCCATGTAACATTCGTTGCTGTAGCTGGCCGATTGATATGTGCTGCCGCTCCAAAAGCTGTTCAACAAAGAAAATCGCGCGGTTTAATGTGTCATTATATTCTTTTAATTTTATCCACTGACCCATTACTCTGCGGATTCCCTCGAGCTCTTCGATTAACTGCTGAACTCGTACAGACCGATTAATATTCTGTTCCAGAATAATCCATTTTAAGTTATCAATTTTTGGGGCATTTGTTATTCTTACTGTTAAAGCACCCGTCCGCTTCACTGCGTCGTTCCATTTTTCACATTCTGCAAAAGCCTGTTCCATGGTTTGCTTTTTGTCATGAATCTCGTCTTCAAGCTCTTGAAGGGCAACGCTATTTTGTAGTCGCACCATCGCTTGTTGATGAGCATCCCACTCTTTTTGAATCACGCCACTGTCAGGCTCACCAGCTAGAAACGTTTTGTCTTTTTCAATGATGTCATTCAACTGGCGTAGTGACTGCCCGATATCCTGCAAATATTGCTGTGCTGATTGCTGCTCCTTTTCAGCACAAAAAACGTCCTTTTTATACTTATCAAGGATATACTGAATTTCGTTATATTGCTGTTCTGCTTTCTTTTTCGCTTTGAGCTCCGCCTCTACTCGTTCAAGCACTTGCTGGAGTTGCCCTTGTTCCTGTTCATTCGCCACCCATTCCGCTTCTATTTCTACTTCTCGTTTTTTACGAGCATCAAATTGGGCAGAAACTTCATGCAACGTATGATCTTTCCAATATTGTCCTACATTTTCTTCTATGAACTTTTTGCCTTCTTCTTCAATGCTTTCCGTCCGTCCGACCCGAAGAATCCGAATGTCTTTATTTGCTAGCAATCGACCAAGGGCATTGTCGACCGCTAAATTTGACTGAGAAGCAACCAAGGTGCGCAGCCCCGCCTTGGCATTTTGCAGGCAAATTTCAGAAATAACCGTTGTTTTTCCTGTTCCAGGCGGTCCTTGAATAACGTATAAGTCTTCAGCAGACATAGCGCCTATAACTGCTTCTTGCTGGAACTGATTCAATCGATTATGAAATTGCAGCGTTGCTCGCTTCTTCACTGTTTTGACCGGTGGCTTGTTTTCAAATAAAAGGCGTTCAAGTTCCGGATTCGCAGCCATGCCTTTTTCTAATTGCTTAAACCCTTGCCTTAATCTTTTCACCTGGCTTAAGGTAGCAAAATTACTAAAGGTAACTTCTTTTGGCTGAATGTCAAGCCGCTGACCGCGAGCCTGTTCCTCCATATAACCGTGTAATTCCACTTCAACCGTTGAAGCAGAACGATTCGCTTTTAGCACCTTACCAATATCCTGGTCCATTCCCTTGAGCTTAACACTCAAATCCTTGAGAGACTTCCATTCCTTTTCATTCAGCTGGCACCCCATAATCGTGACTCGGCTGAAATCATCATTGTATATTAGCCTCGAATAGCGAGATGTCATATCAGGAATATCCGCAGACCGTTCCTGGATTTTCAAGTAGCCTCCCCAACTCGCTATACGCTTTTTCACGTACATTGAGCTTTCCTGCGCAACCGGCATGTTGTGAATTAAGTTCAGCAATTCAATCGATACCTGTTGATTAATCTGCACGTTCAGATCAAACGTGAGGTCTACTGGGCGGCGCCAATTAGACTGCAATGGGATATGCGCAGCTCTGGTCGTCACATTCGTCGCAAGAAATCGATCCTGTTTGACTACACAATGCAGTACCACCACAAGCCCTTTGCACATATCTGCCAGCCTTACGTTTGCCTTATTGTCAAAAAACAATGCAACTGAAACTGTGCGATCTGCTGCCTGTGGATACTTTTCTATATAAACGTGAAACGATTTCTCCAATAAAAAAAACGATCGCTCATCCAACCCGAGCTCCCTCATCTTTTCCTTTGCCGTCTTAGTCAAAGTTATCGGACAACGATATTTCGTTGTATTCTGTTTCTTCACTTTGTATCCACCTGCTTTTAAAAACACAAAAACGTTTTTGAATGGTTATTATTAATCTATTATTTTATCCTATTTAATTTGAGAATTAAAAATATAAATTATTTATAACTAAATTATATCATACTGTTTTTGTGCTTGTGGAAAAGCACCAGTCATTTCCAAGTAGATTTTTTCTCACTTTAAGTTTGATTAAGATACAAAAAAAGGAAGTCCCATTCATTTTACGAAGGTGACTTCCTTTTTATTTTGGTGTCAGGCACCATTTGGCAAAGGCAATATTAATTATTTACCTGTTAAAGCCGTAAACGCATTAGCTTCACCTGATCCATACAATTCATCATGGCCTGTTTTTCCATAATCAAGTGCTGTTTTTTCGATAAGAGCTTCCACTTGAGATGGAGTATAATCTGGATGGGCCGCCTTAATGACTCCTGCGATTCCGGCTACTTTTGGCGCTGCCATAGATGTTCCATGTAAGTAGGCATAGCCTTCATTTTTTTGCATCGTGAAATAAGCTTCCAGGTACCGTGGCCATGTGGAAAGTGCTCGATAGGTAAAATCACGTTGATTTAAATCTAGTGTGGAAGCATATACTGGTCCGTTATCTCCTCCAGGGGCTGCTACATCAATAAATCCATTTCCATAGTTGGAATAAAATGCGAGCTTATTGCTTGACCATTTATTAGAGGACGACACATTAATTACTCCAGGAGTACTGCCAGGCACCTCAATTGTTACGCCGCTAAATTGAATTCCCAAATCTGCATAGGAAGCGTTCATATAGTCTGTAAGTGACTTTTTATCAGCGTAATTGAGAGAATCATTGCCTGCCGAAGCCACAACTGTTACATTTTTTTTCACGGCATATTGAACGGCCCGTTTCCAAAGGAGAACATCTGCAATATCACTATAACGAGTACCTTCATAGTAATATTTCAAACTATCAAATCCACCAATGGACATGTTAATAACATCCACCCCGTCGTTGGCTGCTTGAACAATCGCAGCGACGATTGGTCCAGTTGGAGCACTACCGCTAGCATCAAAAATCCGGTAGGCACGGATTCCCAAGTCCGGACCGACACCTTTAACTTTTCCATTGCCGGCGATCGAACCGGCTACATGTGTTCCGTGACCGTTCGTATCAGTTACATCGCTTTGAATCCCCTTCTCTGCCGGAACATCTCCATAATAGCCGCCGGCAGGAACAAAGTTTTTACCACCGATAAAGTTTGCTTTTAAATCTGGATGTCCTGCATCGATACCTGAGTCGATGATACCGACAACCGCCTTATGTTCCACACCGCCGCTGGTTTTTTTGGTACCACCGGATTCAATTGCATAGGATTTCCCTTCATTTGTTAGATGACGAATATCCCATTGCGAACTCCAATATGTACCATTTGGGTCCGGATTAAGGGTAACAGGCTGGCCATCCGCCCCCTCTGGGTTGCTATCTTCCAGTTTAAACGATTTCTCTACATTTGCTGCCACTATGGAAGTCGTATTCAGCTTGGTGAGAAAATTAGGGTTGGTAGAGCTTACCTCAACAGCCCCTAGTTCTGGAATGGCTTTTACTACCTCTCCACCTGCATTATTGATTTCCGTTTGATAGTTCTTTGGCAATGACTGCTTATAAGCAATCAAATAGTTTTTGCTTACCGTCTGTGTTTTTGCCGATGTGTGAATGCTAGTTGGAAAAGATAATAGAGACATGGCCAAAACACTGCTAGCTACCATCGCCATTCCCCTTTTTTTATTCTTCATGAATAAAAACCTCCCCTATTAATTTTTCTTAACATTCTAATTTTAGGTTGATTATATTTGAAAGAAAATAGATACTTCTCGCTTCAAAACGACATGCTTCTGAAGAGATTAGCTAATTTTGTAGTATCATTGTAAAAAAGATTAATAATCAAACTATAAAAATCCAATATATTGAAAATAAACTTATTTTGTCAAAAAAATAGTAAAATAGCACTACCATAATACGGGGTCAATCCCCCGTTAAACTAAAGCTTTAACGCATCGGGGGACTGACCCCAAAATTGGTGCTTTTTAATGAACACTTAGTTAGTTGAAATTTAGCTTAATAGATTATCTACTATAATTTTATTTCTCACCAAACTTTACATCAAATAGATAATCAGAGGCTTCGTTACCTTCGAAGCTTTCTTGTGTGATATTTCCTTTTTTATCTCTTTCTTCTCCTGTTTTCTCCATCGCAAAGGTTGAAATATAATAAGCTTCAACTGGTAGCTGCTCAACATCTAATAATTGTATTTTTCCATTTGATACAATAAAATGAGTTTGATTTTCTATTGCATAATTGACCCGTTCCCCTGAACTTTGTATAACATAGGAAGAAAAGTCATTCTTAACATGAGTAATATCTTTAATATTAAGTACATTAAGAATTTCAAAGAAATGGTCAGTATCAATTAACCGATTGTATTGGAGCCATGTATCAAGCTGCCTATACATAACTCGATACCTACTCTTACTAACATCATATTGAATTTGATAGAGATTATAGCTATTGCCATTTTGCACTAGTAGTTGCCATCTTAAGTCTGTAATTCTACCATCTTCAACATAGTCCACTTCAAAATCCTCAAGCCTCAAACTGTTGTTCTCTAGATTTAATTCTTGCTTAATCAGTTCATATTCATTTTGAAAGTTCATCGTATATACTGAACCAAGTTCATGTTCGATGAATATTGGGCGACTTTCCCATTCATTAATGGCAGATGGTAAAATCCAATGGATAAGTATAAATGCAAGAACACCTAAGATAGCAGCTATTCTTTTTACATGTACATTTAATTTGGGTCGAAAAAACAACAGATACGCTATAAACCCAAGTGGAAGTGAAATTTGATTGAAATTAAATGCAAATGAACCTAATACAAAGTATCCAATTATTTTTAACGGAAAATAAGATTCTGTATCGTCCTTTTTCCACACTAAAAATAAGAAACTAACAAGTAATATTACTGTGTAAACAATAGATGCCATTTTTACCTCCATCTGGTGGGAATACGCCTATTTGTTGAAAATCAGTAAGCTAAGCCAAGCAAGCCTAAATATAATATTCGTGTTTTTTTATTTTATTTTCTTCTTAAACAAATCTGCCCCATTAATACAATAAGCTTTTTTACAATTTTACCATATAATTACTCATTAAAATGCTAAAAGCAGTGTGATTTCTGGTGAGAAATCCACTGCTTTTATACTTGTTTTATATATGCCTTTTCCTATGCGGGCACTCCAAAAGAGAACGGCTTATTAAACTTCTCCATTGCTCTTTTTTGAGTTAAGATATATGAATTTTTACGATTTAGTCAAAACCTTCTTCTCTTAAGACTCATTATATCTTGCCATCATATAAGTGTTATAGTATTTTCCATCTGAGAGGATTCTATCTTTTTTCAATAAACCTTCTATTTCAAAACCAAGTCTTTTATACAGTTCAATGCCTCGTTCATTTGTTTCAAGAACATATAATACTATTTTTTTAATACCGTTAACATCAGCCCAGGAAATTGTTTCTTTCATAAGATTTTTTCCAATTCCATATCCCCAGAAATCTTTCAAAACACCTAATCCAAATTCAGCTTTATGTAAGAATCTTTTTAAATCATTGCCTACACATCTTGTATAACCGATGATCTTACCATACGTTTCAGCAACTAAAAATAGGTTTCTTTGATGGTTCGTATCAATTTCAATTATTTTTTCAAATCCTGTTGGGTCTATGAAGTCCTCTCCCTTTTCTCTGTCCATATTTTCGGTTTCTCCATCAATCTGTAATCTTATTTCAGACAAATTTTTTGCGTCATTAGTAGTAGCAGTTCTAATAGTATAGGTTAAATCTTTAACATTAAAATCTTGTGGATTGATAATCACCAAATCCCCTCCCAACATTTAAAAAAATATATTTTGGGCTCTAAGTTAAGATATGAATATTTACTTATATCGAAACCTCTGATTTTTTACTGTAGGACTGGAATTTTTTGCGTATTGGGCAAAGCCTGTATCATAAAATTGAGCAATCTTACTTGACCAGTCGCTGGTATCTTGTCCGCTCGTCCGTTCAGACATATAGGATGATATTGTTTGATCGTATTGGTCCATGATTTCCTTTTGAATTTTCGCATCATACTGTTCTTTCTGGAGGGTTGCCTTGATTGGCAGCCTTGGTTTTTGAGCGGGGATAGATTTTGGATATCCGACGACCAGACCAGAGACTGGGAAAACATATTCCGGAAGATTCAATAGATCCACAAAGGTTTGGGGATTTCTCCGTAATCCTCCGATTGGAACGATCCCGAGTCCCATTGATTCAGCCGCTATCACTGCACTTCCCAGAGCGATTCCTACATCGGTTGAACCGACTATAATGGCTTCTAAGTCCTCGATGATTTTAAACCCCGTACCATTTTTATCAGCTGCCAGTTTCGCCCGATAAAAATCGATACAAAACACAAGAAAAACTGGAGCTTCTTCAACCCATCTTTGGTTGCCTGCCGCTTTCGCCAATGCCGCTTTCCTTTCAGGCTTCCTGACCTCGATTACGGTCACTTGCTGACCATTAATCCAATTGGGACCAGCCATAGCCGCTTCAATAATCGCTTGGATCTGGGCTTCGCTTACCTCTTTTTCAGTATCGAAGTCCCTAACTGAGCGATGATTTTTTAATAATTGAATCGTTTCGTTCATACTATCACCTCGTGTATACGATACTACACACGCAGCTTCAAATTCAAACACCAGGCACTTTTTTTACTTATTCACAAGTTCTAAAAAGGAACAAATCGTTAAGATCCCTTTATCGAAGTTTTCTAGGTTAAAGTGTTCGTTTGGAGCGTGAAGATTTTCATCTGGCAAACCGAATCCCATTAAGACGACTGGTGCATTGAGAGAATGATTGAAGTCCGAAACAATTGGAATCGAGCCGCCTTCTCTTTTGTAAACAGGCGCTTTCCCATAAACGGTTTCATACGCTTCGGCCGCTTTTTGAATCATCGGACTGTCGATCGGCGTTAAGAAGGGATTTCCTGTATCTTGTAAAGACACTTTCACCGTGCATCCCTTTGGTGCCTGTTCCTCCAGATGGTTTTTAATCAATCCTTGAATCTTTTCAGGGTTTTGATTGTGAACTAGTCGGCAGGTGATTTTGGCATGTGCCTCGTTCGGGATGACCGTTTTTGTTCCTTCTCCCTGAAATCCGCCCCATAGGCCGTTTATTTCTAGCGTTGGCCGGGAACTAATTCTCTCAGCGTAAGGAAAATTGTTAGTTTCCCCGCCCGTTAAATCGGTTAACCCTAACGATTTTTTCAACTTTTCTTCATCAAAGCCTAGTGCTTTAATTTGTTCTTTTTCAAATTCTGTAAGTTCGACGACATCATCATAAAAATGGTCAACATTGACTTTACCATTTGAATCATGAAGGGTCGAAAGTAGCTGTACCAATAGATGGTTGGCGTTTTGAACTCCTCCGCCAAACATGCCTGAGTGCAAATCAGAATTTGCGGTTTTAAGGGAAAGTTCTAATGCACACAGACCTCTTAAGGAATAAGTAATCGCTGGGACTCCTCTGTCCCACATATCAGAATCGGAAATAACGACCACATCACAGGCTAATTTCTCTTTATTCTCAGATAAGTATGGCGGCAGATGAGGACTTCCGATTTCTTCTTCTCCTTCGATACAGAATTTTACGTTTACCGGTAATTTCCCTTCTACCTTCAATAATGTTTCCACTGCTTTGATATGTAAGAACGTCTGCCCTTTGTCGTCGGTTGCCCCTCTAGCAAAGATCTTTTCATCACGAATCGTTGGCTCAAATGGAGGCGTTTCCCATAAATGCAAAGGATCAACGGGCTGTACGTCATAATGGCCGTATACTAAGACTGTTGGGGCGTTTTCCTGATGAAGCCAATCTGCATATATAATCGGATGCCCTTTTGTTTGAACGATTTCAACATGTTCCAGTCCTATGCTTTCTAATTTGTTGGCAATCCATGAAGCTGCCTTTTGAATGTCCTCTTTATGATCTGATAAGGAGCTGATGCTTGGAATCCGGAGCAATTCTTTTAATTCCTCAACATTTTGATTATGTTGATTGGATAACAACTCGGATAATTTACTCATGTTCTCACCTTTTCTAATTTATTTTCCTTTCTTATTTTATACAAAAAGAAAGGAGAAAAGCTACAATCTGCTCTAATTCATATATCGATATTCCCTCAAACTATTCAAAACGGAAATTTCCTGTAATAGTTCTTTCCCAATATTCGTTTCTCTTACCTTTTTTCGCACCAGTTCTTTATCCACTAACCTTTTGACTGATAATACATCCGTTGTATCACCTAAAACATCTTCTTTGGAATGAAACTGTTTATGAGCCACCAACTGCATACCATAGGAATTATATAGTAAGGTGTATCCTGCTATACCTGTAACCGATTGATAAGGTTTTGAGAACCCGCCATCGATGACAAGCATTCGTCCATTCGCTTTGATGGGATTCTCTCCATCAATTTCTTTTACTGGAGTATGACCGTTGATAATATGGCCCTGCTCGGGGTGGAGATCAAATTCAGCCAGGATTTTTTGGCAAATTTCTTCCTTCTCACGCAAATAATAATAAGGGTTCTTTCCCTCCTTATGAGTCTCCTTCTCCTTAATAAAGTACCGTTCAAAGGTGGTCATCTCTCTTTTACCAAAAAGGGATGAATATTCTCCAGTCCATAAATACCAAACCATATCCGTTGCAAGGTCATCTGTCATTTCCGGGTGTTCAAACGAATATCGTAAATAAGATTCAAACCTATCAAGTAATTCACGGCCTGCATACGTTTTGTTTTCAATTGTCATTTTTTCCATATTTCCTTCTTCATCTAAAGGAATACAGCCATGAATTAACAAGTTTCCGTTATATTTCAAATATAGGCTTCCCTTTTTCATAAGGAAATTCATATGTCTAGCCAGCTTTTCGGAATGCTGAACAGAAAACAACAATTTTTCGATCACTTGTTGTTCTTCCTCTAATAATTGGTCTGGCTGCATTGGATTAACAGTAGCATAGCAACTATTTTCTAGAGGGTAGGTTTTCCCATAAATCGTTATTTCTTTCGTTTCATAATCGATTTTCTCAAGCAACCGCCTTTCTGACATATTAAAATACGGGCGCCTCTTGATGATCGGGATTTCTAGTTTAAATTGAATCATCGCGATTGCTTGGTGAATTTTCGTAATTTGCAGTTGTTCATAATCTGACAGTTTCTTTTCGGACTGGACCTTAGGTCTAAAAGCTGGATTGTCTTCATAGTACTTTTCCGCTAGAGTAAGTAATGGTCTTAGATTGATTCCATATACGTCTTCAATAATATCCAAATTGTTGTATCTTGCACAAATACGAATAATATTTGCCAGACAAACCTTAGATCCCGCAAAGGCACCCAGCCATAGGACATCATGGTTTCCCCATTGAATATCAACCGAATGGTAACCGATTAGTGTTTCGATAATTTTATCAGGCTCGGGGCCCCGGTCGTAAATATCTCCTACTACATGAAGATGGTCAACAACTAATCTTTGTGTCGTATAGGCAAGACCGATGATCAGTTGATCAGCCTGAGCTAAGGAGATGATCTGCTGGACAATTTTTGAATAATAATCATCCTTATTTGTGGAATCATCTTTTTTGTAGAGTAACTCTTCAATAATATACACAAACGGTTTCGGCAAAGCTTTACGCAACTTAGAGCGTGTGTATTTGGAGGAGGCGTAAGAAATGAGCTTTAACATTCGTTCAATGATTTCTGTATACCATTGGTTTAATTCAAGTTCATTCCCAAAATGACTTTTTATTAACTTCAGTTTTTCTTCTGGGTAATAAATTAATGTGGCAAATTCATTCCTATCGTTTTCAGAAAGCGTATCTTGAAACAAGTCATTAATCTTCTCTTTTACATTCCCTGAACCATTTCTTAATACATGTTGAAAAGCTTGATACTCTCCATGTAAATCACTGACAAAATGTTCAGTTCCTTTTGGTAGATTTAGGATGGCTTCGAGATTAATAATTTCTGTTGCGACTTTTTCTGCACTATCATATTTTTGGGCTAGTAAATCTAGAAATTTCTCGTTCAAGAAAATGTATCCCCTTTCAGAATTGACTGCGTTGCACTTATTAACACATTCCTTAATGATATTATAAATGATTAATAGGATATATTTTATAAAAATCAAAAAAAGTGTCAATCACCATCCAATTTTCCTGAAGGTGCTTGACACTTTTTTCGCTGTTAGCGAGTTCTCTAGTCCTTTTTAAGAAAAAGAAATTTTTGTGACCGCTAAAATAAACAGATTGGTTTTAGCTGTAATTTTCAGGCAATTTTCATATTTCTATTGTAAAATTTAGGTAGTAGAGCAGTCTCTTAAACTCATCGATCATCTTTTAAATAGAGGAGGAAAGGCAATGTTTGAAGAACTAATTTCTCATATTCACCCTATTATGGTGCATTTTCCAATTGCTTTAATCATTATTGCGACGTGTTATGATTTATTTTGGATGGTTACAAAACGAAGGTTTTCACCGAAGCGAGGTTTTTGGCTGTGGGCCATTGCATTTATTAGTGCTTGGGTAGCAATTGGCACTGGACCCGAGCATGATGCGAGAGGAAATACTAATGTATTCGAATATCACGAAAGTCTGGCTGATATTGCCACCGTCCTTGCCTTTCTGGTTGTCGCATTCCGTGCTTTCTTTATTTTTAAAAAGAAAGAATTTCATAAGATTTCTCTAGTCATGTATTGTCTTCTTACCTTAATCTGTTCTGCTAGCATCCTTGCGGTGGGATATTTTGGAGGGAAAATGGTCTATGACCAGGGTGTGGGCGTCAAAATGGATGGCAAATATGTTAATCCTCCAAAAACAGAAGCATTCCATCCCAATGATTAACCGCCTTACTAACACATTAAAAAGCTTGGAATAATAATAATCCAAGCTTTTTGTTTATTTATCAAATTTTAATAAAAGAACTCTGTTTCATTCCCCGTCACTGCGTCTGTCTTAATATCAGAAGTGGAGGTTTTAAAGCTTGTAATTTTCTCATATTCTCCTGGTTTTAGTACGCTCTTATCTCCTCTCATTAAATAGGTGTAGGCGATAATGGAGATAAACAATCCAAATGTCCACGCATTATCCCATAAAAAATGAAGTCCAGGAATGAAAAGACCAAGTACAGGAATAGCCACACCAATAATCAGGGCATATACACCATTTTTATTAAAACCAGATGTATAACTATACCGGCCGTTTACATCATATAGTTCATTTAGTGCCATTTGTCGCTTGCGAACAAGCCAGTAATCTGCAATCGCAATCCCATCAATCGGTCCAAGTAACGCTCCATATGTTCCCAACCAGCCAAAAATATAATTTCCAAAGTTCTCCATGATGTACCATGGCTGCATTAAGATTGCAAAGATTCCAGTAATTAGCGCCCCTAGTCCGAAAGTAATTCGTCTTGGATTTAGATTTTCAATCGCACGGGCTGGTGCAACGATATTTGCACCGACATTAATGGTTAAGGATGCAATGACAATGATCAACGTGCCCAAAAAGATAATGTATGGCGGGAATTTCGCAAGCAGTTGAACTGGATCCCAAAGGGCTGTTCCGAAAATCACCACTGTTGCAGAGGTGACGGCGATTCCAATAAAGGAGAAGATACTCATTGTAAGTGGAAGAGAAAAGCTTTGAGCAAGCATTTGTGATTTTTGACTTTTTGCATATCGACAGAAGTCTGGAATATTCAAGGCTAGGGTTGCCCAGAAAGCAATGACACCTGTTAATGCTGGGAAAAATACTTTTAAAAACGCCCCTGTTGTGGTGAATTTTGAAGGTGTGTCCAAGATAGGGCCCCAGCCTCCAGCATTTGTATATGCCCAAATAAGAAGGATGATCGAAGCGATACCGACAATCGGTGTGGCGATTAAGCCAAGGACTTTCATTGCTTGAGGTCCCTTATAGGCGACGACGACATTTAACCCCCAAAACAAGGCAAATATTATAGCCGTATGTCCACTTAAGTTTCTCCAAGCAGGAAATGAAGCCGATAAAAGTGTATCAATTGCACCCGTACCAATCCAAGTGTTGATCCCGAACCAGCCAGCCGCAACAATGGCTCTTGCTAAAGCTGGGATGTGTGCTCCTTTTGAGCCAAACCATAATCTTGCAAACACTGGATAGGGAATTCCAAATTTAGTACCAGCATGTGAGTTTAATAGAATAGGGATAAGGACTATGACATTCCCAAGAAAAATAGTTCCAATGGCTTGCCACCAATTCATTCCCAATGAAATCAAGCCACTTGCCATCGTGTAGGACGGAATACACAAACACATACCTATCCATAAAGTGGCAAAGTTCATTCCCTTCCAGGAATGTTCCTTCAGTGTCGTTGGGCGCAGGTCATCATTCCACATTTCACTGTTACTTAATCCATTGGCTACTTCAGGTGTCAGGGTAACAATTCCATTTTGTTCAATTTGCGTTTTCAACAAATTTCCCCCTTGTTTTGTTATTTGACGTGCTCTTCAAGTGAACATATTCATGGAAATGGCAGAGAGATTTCAACTTCAATTAGTGCAAGAAACTCATCTTAGCACAAATCTATTTTGAGTGAATATTTAAAAAACTCAAACTAGTTTTTCATGATTTTACATCGAGTCACCACCCTAATGTCTTACTACCCCCGCAGCAAGGTTCCATTGCCCTCCCTCCCTTTTGTAATAGCCAAAACCACGAAAACAAAACCCACCTACCTATCCTAAATTATATATCATCAAAACATCCTGTCATTGGACAAATAGTTCAATGATTTCTATCAATTTTTTTATGTTATGTAAGATTTGTTGTAATAGAAAACAAGTGACGGACACCCCCTATTCCATTGAAGGTGTCCGTAACTTATTTTTATCCGATAATCTATATTAACACCTTACATATTTGCGTTTGAAACCAAGTTTCCTCCCTCTATCTAAATCCTTTTGGATATTTTCTGCTGCAAGCAGGATGCTGCTTTTTTTCTTGTCCCGCTTGATTTCGACTGGTCCCACTGCCTTAGCGGTTTCAACTGCCTTATCATGGAGTGGTAAATATGAAATTGCGACAGTATACATAAAATTATTCATTGCGGATTTCGTTCGATCAGGAGAATCGTAAATCGTATTTTCCACCAGATCAAGCATACTGGCAATCTTGCTGGCGCTAAATTCAGCGTCTTTCCGATTCCCCAAAAGCCAGCAATAACAGCTCCAGCCTGCCGACATTCTAAGTTCATCGCCGCTTGCGATCCATTTATCAGCAACCGCTTGCGCAATATCAGTTTCAGCCAAAGTTACGGACACCACATGATCGGATAGCATATAAAAATATGCCGCATCGATCCAACGCTCAAAATCCGCCTCCGTCATTATCTTCGGGTCTGCAATGATGCCGGCAAAATACATGGCATCATAGTTCCCAGTGGCGTAGAGTTGCTCGGCCAAAGGCTGATTTTTCTTGATTATCTTTGACATTGGCTTCATTTTTCCTGTAGCCACGCCAAATAGAGGCTCGTGTGCCCCATTGCTTATGTACGTCTTTTTAATTCGCTCACTACTGAGCGCTTCCAGTTCCTGCATAACCATCTCAAAATCCATCGTTTTGCACTTCCTTCCATTATAATCATTTCCACTGCATCGTAATTATTATCAAGCAATTAGTTATTCCACGCCACTTTCTAATATCGTGAATGTCTTTTTATCACAATTAATTTCCGCCCTTACTCCATATGGTAATATGATTTTCGGTTCTGTATGACCAAAATTGAGATTATAGAGAATCGGCAAATCCTCCAAATTAAATTCCTTCATGACTTTTTGAATTTCCACTTTATATTCATGGTAATATTTCTCGTCCTGCGGTTTACCAAATATGATTCCATTGGCCTTTTGTAGAATTCCTTGTACGGCATAATTTCGCAGCCAATACTTAATATGATTTGGTTCCGGCTTTTCTTCTGAGGTTTCAAAGAATAGAATACTTTCATGCCAATATTTCTCTTCGGGCCAGAGCACGGTTCCTTTCGCAAACTCTAGTACCTCTATACAGCCGCCAATCAAATGTCCCTGTGCTACACCTGAGCCTTGAAGTAACTCGAAACCTACATTTTGCTGCATTGCCCGTCGGCGGTTCTTATTCTCTTCGATCCATTCTAACCGTTCACTCGTCCATTGTTCGGCCGGTTGAATTTCGCCGATCATCTCATTTGAAAAGAGCGTTCGCTTCACCATGTCAATCGTATATGGATCCATCTCAACGTTTTCAGCAAAATCAGTTAAAATGGCCGGACCATAAAAAGAAGAAATTCCTGCTTTATGACAAAATAAATGTGAAACGGTCACATCGGAGTAGCCCATAAATATTTTCGGGTTTTCGCGAATCACATCAAAATCAATATAGGGAAGTAAACGAATACTATCTTCTCCGCCTATATTTGCAAAGATACCTTTAATGCTATTATCCTTAAATGCTGTCATCATATCTTCCGCACGAGCTTGTGGATTTTGATAAAGATAATCGCTCCCTTTTAAACTATTCGGCATAGGGATAACCTTTAGTCCAAAAACTTCTACTAACCTCCTTACCCCTTGTTCATACCGCCATCTCAGTCCTGGATCACCAGCACCTCCCCAAGACGGACTTACTGTAGCAACACAATCTCCTGCTTGTAATTTCTTTGGCTTTTTTAACATATTTACTCCCACCCTTGTATCATTCGATTGGCTAAGAATATAGATGCCTCTTAATTTTAGAGGATATCCCATGGCTTTAATTTCTACAGAATTAGAAAAATACCTGCTTTAATTCGTTAAAGATGCCCGTTCTTTTATGCAGACAGACACTGTTTTTAAGGCACACACCCTTTAAACCCCCAATTAGTCACAAATCCCGTCCGACTCCAGATGTTTACTCCTCTTCTCTTTGCCAAACTCTCATCTGTCGTATATTGTGGTAAATATTTATATGGAGGATTCATGATGTAAGCTACTCGCGCGTAGCCTTCTGTGAGCAGCGTTTCTTGAACAGACTTTCCATCAACATAAACATAGGCTAACAGTCGTCCATACGAATCTCTTGTTTCTCCCTGTTCCAATTCCAGTGTTAAGCCGCCTTCACGCACCAGTTCGTAATTCCTTTGGAAAGCCTCCTTGGCATAAGGTTGGACACACATTCTAGGATTCTTCGATTCTGGGGTATCCACCAACAAATAGCGGATGGTTTCAATACTCCCCTTTACTTTAGCTTTAATCGTGTCTCCATCAATAGTCTCTACTAAGGTGATTGGCATCCGATGAATAGGCAATTTTGACTCATCTCCCACTAGAGAACCATTGTTTTGGTCCACATCTTTCTGGATACCAACCTTTGCTTGATTTACCTCATCCAACCGTTCGATGGGATAAAATGCAAATACCGTTGATGCAGCCAGTAGACCAACTCCCATTAATTTTTTATGCATCCATACTCCCTCTTTCCTCTCAATCTATACACAAACTCTCCGTATTGCTTATTGAATCCAAGTTCTCAAGTAAAATCCCATTCATAGAAGATATATAGTTTAAGGAAGAAAACGGACACCATGTTTTTCGAAAAAAGTATGGAAATTTAATGACAAACAAATTCTGTGGTACCGATTCTACCTTTCTCCAAAACAAAAAACACCCACAAACATTGATATACCAACATTTGAGAGTGTTATATTTTTTAAATTTTAATCAACTTCTAGTAAAAGCATGCATGTTATCTATTATTATTTTACAATTAAAACTGGGCAATGTGCCTTTTGTACAACATAATGGCTAACACTTCCCAAGAAAAGTTCCTTCAGTCCACTTAATCCTCTGCTTCCCATAACAACAAGGTCTGCATCATTTTGCTTCGCATATTCTACTATCATGAATCCTGGGTTACCTTGTAATAAAAGTGCTTTTGTTTTATTTGGAAGTGACTTTAATTCTTGTTCAATTTCATTACGCACGGCATTGGCTTTCTCAAGCTGAGACTCTAAGATTGCAACAACTCCATAACCGGCAGCGTATGGAATGGGCTTTTCCGGTTGCATGACCATTACGACAAACAATTGAATTTGTTGATCCTCTTGTGCCATATTCATTGCCATCTTCAAGGCTTTTTTGCTTAAGTCAGAATGGTCATATGCAACAACAATTCGCGAATAATTCGTTAACATTATTCTCATCTCCCCATTATTAAACTTTCCTTCCTACTTTTATTATACGTCTGTCATTTTAATCACGGATTGAAGATATTGACAATATTGTGTTAAATATGAAGAGTAATCAAAAAAATAAAAGCTGGCGAACAGTGACAGTCACTGTTTGCCAGCTTTTAAAGGCCAAAATGTTGTTTTGCCAGCTCTTTAAATTTCACGTTATCAATATTCTCTTTCGTAAGAATCCCGTCAGCCCATTGGGTAAATGTGGTATCCGTTAAGGTGATATTCCCGTTATTGGTAAGTCGGGTTATTAAGGGATGTTTGTTAAATGAAGATTTCGGGTGCTCGATAATAATTGTTTGGATTTCATTTAGCTTCGATAGATCTTCAATAGACTTCTTGGTATCAAATGCATAGCCAATTTTCCAAACTGTATCTTTATGCTTTAGTTGCATTTCTAAACAATAGTCCCCATATGGATGATTTACTTTTTTAATTCGGAACTCCCCATTATAGGAAGAAATGGGCTCACCGGATAAAGGAACAGGTTTTAGCGGTAAATTTCCTCCAAAGCCCGTGTCTATTAAATACATTTGGTCCTCGTGATTGATCAGAATCGTTACATGCGTCCTACCAAGTTGATGGTACTCTTCGGCAGCATGATTATAGACAACACCGTTTGTTAAGGCTGCGTTAAAGCCATTTTCTAATAGGTAGAAATAAAAAAGTGGATTAAGTTCGTAACAAATACCGCCCTCATTTCTTTCGATGATTTTGTTCATTAAGTTTTCCTTTGTAATTTCAACTGTTTTGTTTTCAATGATTGTTAAATTTTCAAACGGGATATTTTGTGCTGTTTTTTCAAGAACCACATCTAAATTTTCAAAAGTAATGGTTTGGTTCATTGGTAAACCTATTCTTTGATGAAATAAAGACGTCAGTGTTTGCATTTTTATTCCTCCAAGCTTATTGTTGCTAAAAAAAATGACTACAAATTGGCAGACAATTTGAGTCACTTTTTTACATTTTAAGGTTATTATTTTTCCTTTTTATAAAAACGATCCCCTGTTTGGGGGTTAAAGTACACTCTTGATTTCTCATTGGTGATAGGATCAATGTTTATTTCATCGGTTTTTTCAAATCCGGCGGGCACTTTTTCACCCTGTCGACCTTTGAAACGTTTGTCATAAATAAACACTCCTAATAAAATAAAAACAATAACTGCGATGGCTTGCAAGCCGTAATAGGCAATAATTATCCAAAGTCCGTTCATTACATTTTCTCGACTACTACTGCCGTACCGTAAGCAAAGATTTCAGTCATATTTTTTCCGGCTTCCCCTGAGTCGAACCGAGTCATGACTATTGCATTGGCCCCCATCGCATTAGCATTCTTGATCATCCGGTCCATGGCCTCTTTTCTCGAATCCTCCAGCATCACGGTATATTGTTTAATTTCTCCGCCTACCAACCCTTTTAAGCTTGCCATAATATCTGCACCCAAGCCGCGGCTTCTTACAATTAAACCAAAAACAGGTCCTTTTACTTCAACTACCTTGTAACCTTGGATATTTTCTGTTGTTACTACTAACATACACTCACCCCTATCAAACATTAGTAAAATATATATGTACACTCTACATTATTGAGTACCCATTATTCCTTATTATACCATTAAAAAAGTGTCAGGCACCATTCAATTGTGTACTCCACTTTTATTCGTTTACTTCATATCAAAATGGACAAATGAAACCCTATTTAATAATAAATCCGATGCCTCACTCGCATATAAATACAACCGATGCATCGGTCTAGTCATGGCTACATACAACAATTTGATGTCTAACTCTTCCTCATTGTATGACTCTTCTAAGTTAAGAATTAGTACGGCATCAAATTCCAATCCTTTTGAAAGGTACGAAGGTAAGATCACAACACTGCCCTTTTTCATATCTTCTTTTTCTTCTAGGAGTTGAATTGGAAGTTTGCTATTTTCAAGCATTTTATGTATTCGTGAGCACTCTTTGTCAGTTCTTCCAATAATCGCAATCGAGTTAAGCTCGTCCTTTTTGAGTAAATGAATATCCTGTTCAAGGATCGCTTTCACCTGATCCAAATTGGCAGGGTCGATTTTTGTAAAACGGGGTTTGTCCCCATGACGAATGACGGGTTCTACTTTTGGCAAGTCTTTTTCCATGATGGAAAGAATGTCGTTTGCTAAGTGCATAATCTCGACTGTCGTTCGATAACTCTTTTGTAACGTTTGATAATTTGCATTCGGAAAAATATCGTTTATTAACGGTTCCCAACTATTCAACCCTCGATAAGAATGAATTCCTTGGGCTAGATCTCCAACAATCGTAAACAAGTCTGTTTCAAAACCTTCTTTCAGTGCGGCAAATTGGAAATAACTATAGTCCTGGGCCTCATCAATGAAAATACTTTTCATTTTATAAGGTTCTTCGATCCCTTCCAGCTTCGCCTTCATATAAAATAACGGTGCTAAATCCTCGAGCTCGAGCGCCTTTTTAGCAAAAATCCTTTGACAATAGTTACTTAACCTCTTGCAGTCTGCCTCGGAAAGCGTCCGAGAATATTTTTGTAACAACTCAGGGGACGTCATTAGTTCCTTATAAAGCGTAAAGATATCTTTTTTAACAAAAGCAGCCATATAATTTTTTATTGCAACTTTCGACTCTTTCTCCACCGAGCTGATTCTTTTTTCTTTCGAATCCATGAAGCTGACTACTTTTTCCTTTCTTTTTTCGGACTCCGGCCTGTTGCTAAAAAGGAGCTTTTCTAACGCATCGTCATATTTGCTATTAAGTTTAGAAAGAATCAGTGATTTTTTTAATCTTAAATCATTGGCTAATAAATTTTTAATTTTATCCAGTCTTTTATAGATAGGTAAGTATTGAAATTCATTTATAAATAGTTTTTTAAGTTTCGCCCCTCTCAACAGGCGTGATTTTTCAATCATAAAATCCTCGGAAGGGGCCAAATTATACTCAATTTCTTTTAAATAGTGGTCGATTAACTCTTTAAAGTCCAGCGATCCTTTAAAACTTGAAACCCATTGGATTGTTTTTGATTTTTCATTTCCGTTAATAAGCGCCATTAATTTTGAATTCGGCGATATTAATGTTAATTTCTTCCCTAAACAACTTCTCATAAATTCAATATAGGTCGTTTGTTTTATCTTATTAACCCCTAAATCAGGCAGAACGGCGGAAATATAATCGATAAATAATTTATTAGGTGCTAGGATCATTAATTTTTCTGGAGGAAATCGATATCCAGAAGAGTAGAGAAAGTAGGAAATTCGATGGAGCGCAATGGTCGTTTTTCCACTTCCAGCCGCTCCTTGGACGATAATGGGGTGTTTCAGTGAAGCTCGAATGACTTCATTTTGCTCATTTTGGATGGTTGCGACAATTTCTGTTAAGCGATTATCTGCTTTTCCTGCTAAGGATTTCTGTAATAACTCATCATGTGTGGTTAAGTCGATATCTCTAATATCTTTTAAAAATCCATTCTCGATCTCATACTGTCGCTTTAACGATAAATAACCACTTTGCGTTTCCCCGTAAGCGTCATAGGTCACATCCCCAAGCCGTCCATCATAGTAAACATTGGCAATTGGAGACCGCCAATCAACGATAATCGGAATCTGATTGACACGGTCAAACAGTGAGGCTTTGCCAATATATAAAATCTCTTCGTTGGTGTCACCACTGCTTGTAAAATTGATTCTAGAAAAGTAAGGTTTGCCGATAACGCTTGATAGCCGTTCCAATTCACTCTCGGCCAATTCTAAATACTGCGCATTCGTCAGTAAGTTCATGTAACTTAAACTACTGTCTGATGTGTCCAGATCTGCAAAGGCCTCTTTTAAGTTCTCAACGAACTGTTCCTTATTTCCCTTCGACATTTCCAAAACACTTTTAATATATTCCTTAGTAAACTCCAGGCGCTCCACTTCTGATTGATAATCTTTATGGTCACGAATTGATTTTTGTTTTTTCGGGCTCATACTCTTAATCCGTCACCTCTCAATTTGAGTTTTATAAGGATGGAACCGGCACAAAAAGAAACATCTACCGTTTTTAGTAGATGCTATACTTAAGATTGGAGTTATATTTTACCATTTGATAAATGTTTAATCAACACTTTTAGAAACAGAGGGACGTTTCTTATTCTTTTTTGAATTACGCTCTACCGACCACTAGAACCGCCCCTGTGTCCTCACCCTTTGAAAAAGAGTAAAGCAATGAGGAAAATAATCAATCCTATTAAGAAAATAGGACCAAGGCCCGTACTGTATACAAAATAAATTCGAATATTAAGAAGGGCATGGATAATAAGAATGATCAGTATACAAAAAAGTAAAAAAATGGTTAGCTGTACATTTTTATTCCGATTTCGATTCAAAGAATTGGCTCCCTCCTAGAAGCTCTACAGGGACACTTTATGGACGAACTTACTCTTGTTTTTTATATAAATATTTTAGGTTGGTTTGAATTATTCCTTCACCCCAAAAAAAGCGACGAACCGTCTCCCATGGTTTTCCTCATTTACCTTGATTTATGTCAAGGTAATTAAAAAATCGATTCATTAAACTAAATGTAGTAAATCTGAAAGGAGTTAAGCATACATAAGCTAACCTTGATTAGCGGTTTCAAAAAATTTGTTTACTATATAGGAGGCTATTTACCATGAAAAAAAATCTCGGGTTATTTTTATTAACGGGTCTTTTAGTATTAGGCTTAGCTGCTTGCGGAGATTCAGATGAAGGAAACAAGACGTCCAATGCTAGTGAAAAGACAACTGCTCAATCAGCAGAGACTTCTAGTACAACAGCATCAGATGTGGAAGCGTTCACTATCACAGCTTCTAACTGGAAATTCACTCCAGATAAAGAGTTGATTATTAAAAAGGGATCGAAAGTCAAATTGACTCTGGTTAACAAAGAAGGAGCACATTCAATTAGTAACGAAAAATTAGGAATTGATCTTAAAGCCGACGCACCTGCTGAATTTACAGCAGATACAACAGGAGAATACGAATTAACTTGTTCAACAGTTTGTGGTGCTACTGAAGACCACGAAGGAATGAAAATTTCACTAAAAATAATCGACTAAGGTCTTAATTAAAACCAGAAGTCTCCTCCCTTGTTTCAGGAGGAGACTTCTGGTTTTCTAATTCATTTCATATACTCATCGATTGAAGTTTCCTGCTGCTGTTCAAATTGAAGATAGCTGATTTTTGGATTCGCTCATTGAGTCGCAAAATTCGCTCATTGAACCGTAGAATCCGCTCATTGAACCGCCGAATCCGCTCATTGAACCGTAGAATTCGCTCATTGAGCCATAAAACTTACCCATTGGACCACAAAACGAATCCATAAACTAGTAAAATTTGCAGAAATTTATTTTGTTTGCGAAATTTCTTTAACAATTTGGGTTAATGCCTCTTTGATTGGCGTAACTGGACGTCCGAGAACCTTTTCAAAATCATTACTTTCCACTGCAAGTGAGCCATTTCGAATACTCTCTTGAATTCCAACAACAATCGGAATGACAAAATCCGGTAAGCCTAAACCTTTCATGATTTCGGCATACGTCTCGTCTGATACTTGCTGTACAGGTATTTCTTTACTCAATACAGTGCTAAGAGCAGCTACTAATTCTTCTTGAGTTAATAGAGGTGCAGAAAGTTCATATACCTTATTTTCGTGACCGTTTCCTAAAAGCACAGCTGCTGCTGCCTCTGCATAATCTTGTTGCAGGGCCCAGCCTACTTTACCTGTTCCAGCGGAAGTTACCCACGGAGCACCTGCCATCGCACCTTGAATGCCCCCAATTTCATTTTCCAAATACCAATTGTTACGCAAGAAAGTATATGGAATTCCAGTTTTAATGATTGCTGCTTCTGTCGCAACATGAGGCGGCGCCATTATATTTGTGCTTTCTGTTGCATTTGCCAAACTTGTATAAGCAATAAATTTCACTCCCGCCCGTTCAGCTGCTGCAACTGCATCTGTATGCTGACGAATTCTTGTTTCATTGTCACCATCCGCAGAAATAATTAATAGACGATCAATCCCGGCAAAAGCCGTAACTAAGCTTTGCGGCTGGTCAAAATCACCCTGGCGAACTTCTACCCCGCGAGAAACTAATCCCGCTGCTTTTTCGGGATTGCGGACACTGACAGCCAATTGATTCGCTGGTACACTTTGTAATAACTTCTCGACCACTTTTGATCCCAATTTACCTGTTGCACCTGTAACTAACATTTTCATATTAAATTCCTCCTCTTTCTTGTTCTATACCATTAGGATGGTTCTTTTTGTGAGTTAGTGACAATCACAAAAACAGTCCCACACTTACTTGTAACTAATTTGATTACCTGTAATCATTTTAATAACATGTTAATCTTTTGTCAACTAAAAAACGCATTATATATTTTGTTCGTAAATTTGGTATAATACACTTGTAATCAAATTGATTACATTTCAATTATTTGGTGATATTAAAGTGTATAACAATAAGGAAGGTGAAGAAAGATGTCGATAAGCAGCCGTTTTGCGGTTGGAGTTCATATATTAACACTCCTTGAGGTAAATAAAGGCGGAGTAAACTCATCCGAGTTTATTGCGGGAAGTGTAAATACAAATCCAGCCGTCATAAGAAAAATAATGGGCATGTTAAAAAAATCAGGGTTAATAAATATACGACCTGGTATTGCTGGTGCTGACCTAGCAAGGGATTTATCTATGATTACCTTGTTGGATGTTTATAAAGCTGTTAATGTAGTTCAAGAGAAAGAATTGTTTAGCATCCATGAAAGCCCCAATCCTGAGTGCCCCGTCGGTAGAAATATTCAAGATGCGATTGGTCCACTGTTTTCAAGTGCTGAGAAGGCAATGGAGAAAGCTCTTGAAAATGTAACCATTGCGGATGTAGTAAGTGATATTTCTAAAAAAGAAAAATTGAATAGTATATAGCGGACGACATCTTTTCTGAATGTCGTTTTTTTATATTTAAGATCCAATTTTTCTCGCCTGCTGGAATTTCCTATATTGTAAAAAAACCTACCCTCGAAATTATTTTAGTTTCAACTTAATGGTTTTGCTCAAGTAGCCTCTATCCCTATGATACAAAATAATAGCAATGACTAATATTCCTGATGCTATAAATATAGAGGTGTTCCCTATAATTATGGTTGAAAATGTCCCTGTCAATGCCCCAAATGAAAAAGAAAGTATGATCAAAAAAAACTCTATGAATTGCTTTTTTGCTTCCAGATTTCGTTCTTTTATTGCCAAGTAGGCGGCTTTAGTTGCCGTTCGAAGATTACCTGTTGTCATGGTTGAGTTGTAGGCCCACTTATCCAATTTATTGAACGTTGAAATTTGCATGGAAGATACAAATGCTATACACACCGTGACTATGATGTTAGGCACGTTTCCTGGCAACAGACCAACTGTAATTAAAACCAAACATTCTATGATAAGAATCGATCTTCGATAGCTATGTAATAATTCGCGCACATGAGGAATCTTTACTATTTCTGAAACCAAAACACCCAAAATGAAGGCTATAATAGGTGGAATAAATAGCAAAGTGCCTCTCCAATCTTTGCTTGCTGCTTTAACAGCCAGTAATACCATATTTCCCGTTTGCGCATTGGCAAACACTCCATCACGGCTAATAAACGTATAAGCATCTAAAAACCCGCCAACTATGGCTAACAAACTACCCAAATAAATGGAGTTGGACGATAACGAGGGAATTTTATCTTTCATTTTGTTATCTCCTTGATTCTGTTTATTCACGTGATTATTATTTCCAAGAAGAAACAAGAAAACTAATCTAAGTGTGGTTGTTTCATAGGAATCGTCAAAATTATATCATTCCACAGAAATGATGGTCTGTAAATAAAAATGACCTACCCTTCTAAATGATTCAAAGAAAGGTAGGTTTTATTTACTGATTGGATTTTTTTGATAAAGGCTATATTTACGTGTTAAATTAACGGTGATTAACCTTAATTATAAATGAAAAGTACGACTGGACAGCGTGTACTTGTCAATCCGGTCTCGGTTCGGTTCATACCCGATACCTGGATGCTTTGGAATTGTTATCATTCCATCTTCGACGATTACCTCGGGATCAATGATATCTTCCTTCCAGTAATGGGCAGACGCTGCTGTGTCACCCGGTAGTGTAAAATTAGAAAGACTAGTAATCGCAATATTATGTGCCCTTCCCACTCCGGACTCAAGCATGCCTCCACACCAGACAGAAATCCCGTTTGCCTCACATAAATCATGGATTTTTTTAGATTCTGTTAACCCTCCAACACGGCCAATTTTAATATTAATGATTTTACAACTGCCTAGTTGAATCGCCTTTCTCACATCTTCCACACTATGGATACTTTCATCCAAACAAATCGGTGTCTCCATTTGTGCTTGAAGCTGTGCATGATCGACGATGTCATCAAAGCCTAATGGCTGCTCAATCATCGTTAAATTAAATTGGTCCATTGCCTTGAGTGTATCAATATCTTCTAGGGTATAAGCTGTATTGGCATCAGCCATTAATGGAATATCTGGATAGTGTTTTCGTATCTCTGCTAAAATATTTAAGTCCCAACCCGGTTGAATTTTCACTTTAATGCGTTTGTAACCCTCTTGTAAATGACCCTCAATCAATGCCAACAATTCTTCGACTGTATCCTGGATTCCAATGCTAACCCCAACCTCAATCTTTTCTAATGTTCCCCCGAGCGCACTCGCAAGACTTACTCCTTGCTGTTTTGCGTAAGCATCCCAAATCGCTCCTTCTAGGGCAGCCTTTGCCATGTAATTCCCTCGGACATGAGAAAAAAGTTCAGAGACCTCATCTGGATGAGAAATTGGCTCCTTCAGAAGTAGAGGAATCAGAAAATCCTCCATCATATGCCAATTGGTTTTGACCGTTTCTTCTTTATATGTAGCATCAATGGCGGCCACAGATTCTGCCCAGCCTGTCATTCCATCCTTCGTTTTGACCTCGACCAGGATAAAATCTTTATCATATTCAGTCCCTACAGCTGTTGTAAAGGGATGTAAAAGATCCATTTTCATATGTCTTAACACGATTCGTTCGATTTCCATGCTAATTCTCCTTCACTCCGTTATGAAAGTTTCTTGTTAATACATAATGATGAAGAGTAGGATGGTCACTCTTCTTTACTGACGTAACCGCCCACCCTTTGCTTAAATAATGGGTAAAAACTTCACGTGTTTTCAGTCTCCATTCTAATGCGACCTCCAAATTTTTTGATTTAATCATCTGGAATTGATTAGGAACAGGAACATAGAGGAAATTTGCCTTCTCCTCGTAATTAAGATAAACATTCTTCGCCACCGGCAAGCCCTCAACATCCTCCTCGACATCAATCAAATGCGGAATTTCATGGATAACCATAGATTCTGACCTCAACCGGGACGTTTCTTCAGCAATATTCCATTCCACTAAAAATCGATCAGATGGCAAACCAGCATTAAGAATATCAGGCATTTCGCCGTAGCAGTTCTCAATATACTTCGTACAAACTCCGCCTAATTTACTTAAATTGAGATATCCATTGACAGTTTCCAGTGGATCATACGTCCACTCGATTCGTCGATAGCCCATTTTTAGCGCTTCTTCTCGCTGCGCTAATTTTAATTTTTCTCCAATCCCCATTTTTCGAAAATCTGGGTCGATTCCCATACTATGTGAACATAGGTACACATTTGTCCCATCAAATCCTGGAAAGCTATATTGAAATCCAATTAAACGCGCCCCAGAAAAAGCGCCAATTACCATCCCGCCATTTTTAACCACAGCAACGCTATGATTCACGGGGACCGGATCCTCATCGGCCCAAATCAAACTTTCTAAGTCTTTCACAGCAGTCAATTCCTCTGCTGAATATAACATACGTATTGTAATCGATTCTTGAAAATTCATTTTGAGTAACGATCCTCCTGCCACTTGATTAGATAACATTTTTAAGAAAGCTTTTTAAACGATTACTAGTAGGATTGCTAAACAGTTGGGCTGGAGCTCCCTGTTCTTCGATGATGCCGTCACACATATAAATGACACGATCGGCCACCTCTCTTGCAAACTTCATCTCATGAGTCACAATCAGCATCGTCATTCCCTCTTCTGCCAATCCCTTCATAACGTTGAGAACTTCACTTACCAGTTCTGGATCTAATGCGGAAGTCGGTTCATCAAACAGCATAATTTTTGGATTCATCGCCATTGCCCGAGCAATCGCGACACGCTGTTGTTGACCTCCGGAAAGTTTCCGTGGGTACACATCCTTTTTATCTTTAAGGCCCACCCTTTCGAGAAGAACTATTGCCTTTTCGACGGCTTCTGCTTTCGACTTCTTTAATGCTTGAATAGGCGCTTCGATAATGTTTTGTAAAACGGTCAAGTGCGGGAATAAGTTAAACTGTTGAAATACCATCCCCACTTCCCGCCTAATTTGTTGAATACTCCTTGGCGAATGGTTTAATTCCGTTCCATCAATGGAGATCCGGCCAGATGATAGGGTTTCGAGTCCATTCAGACAGCGAAGGAGAGTACTTTTCCCCGAACCACTTGAACCAATTAGGGCAACTACCTCGCCAGGATACACCTGTAAATTAATCCCTTTTAACACTTCCAGCTGGTTAAAGCTTTTATGAACATTTTCTATCTCAATAATAGGGTGAAGATGATCTTTCACTTTGTTTGACACGGTAGGTCCTCCCTTGACTAACGTTCGCTAATCGACAACTTAAATTCTATCTTTTTTAAGAATAATGAAAAAATTGTAGTCATTACTAAGTAAAGAATGGCAGCAGTAATATAGAATTCGATAAATGCATAGTTCGTCGAAGCAAATCTTTGTGAAGTCATCATCAATTCTGAAACGGTAACTAGCGAAGCGAGTGATGAATCTTTTAAGAGTGTAATAGACTCATTGCCAATCGCAGGGATGCTTACTCTTAAGGCCTGCGGGAGAATAATTCTTCGCATGATGGTTGGATAGCTCAATCCAAGTGACTGTGCTGCTTCCATTTGACCTTTCGGGATTGACAAAATCCCTCCTCTTAATATTTCGGCAATATAGGCTCCGGCATTTATCCCTAGCGCAAGCACAGAGGCAGTAAAGGGATCTAATTCAATTCCGATTTGCGGCAGTCCAAAGTAGACAAGGAATAATTGGACCAAAAGGGGGGTCCCTCTAAGGACCCAAATATAAAAGTCTGCGAACAATGACAAAATCTTAAACTTTGAAATTTTCATAATCACAATGATTATTTCCAAAATTAACCCTAGTACCAAGGAAAGAATCGAAATTTCAAGGGTCAATATTGATGCCTTGAGTAAAAATGGAATGTATTCAGTTACGAGAGAAAAGTCTAACATATTTTTAGCTCCTTATCGGATGTCTTTTCCAAACCATTTTTTACTAATTTCTTCATATTTACCGTCTTTTTGCATTTCGGCAATAATCTTATTGATTTCTTTGCGGAAATCCTTATCTTCTTTTCGAATCGTCATACCTGCTAATTCTGTGTTCAACAATCCGTCTACAGCAACTAAACTGTAATTCTGATCAAGAATAATTTTGGCTCCAACACCTTGGTCTGTGGATACACCGTCTAAACGGCCATTTACTAAGTCCTCAAAGGCAAGAAAATCATTTTTATAAAGTTTTACATCGGCCCCAGCCTTGGTAACTGCTTCGGCAGCAGTCGTTGAAATCGTCACACCAATTTTTTTACCCTTCATGTCTTTTGGTTCTTTAATGGAAGATTCTTTTGGAACAAACAACTGATTACCTGTCGTAAAATAAGGCTCGCTAAATGATACTTTCTTCTTCCTTTCCTCCGTAATCGCCATATCGGAAATGATGATATCAAACTTTTTACCTGTTAATGCAGGGATCATACTATCCCAAGGGTTAGCTACTAAAACCGCTTTAACACCGAGTCTTTTGGCCACTTCTTGGGCAATATCTGCATCAAAACCTTCTAACTCATTGCTTTTGTTAATGAAGTTGTATGGAGGATAAGCCCCTTCTAAAGCAATCTTCATTTCACCCTTATCTTTGATGGATTGAAGCGTATCACCGTTTGATGAACCACTCGTTTCTTTACTCCCACCACACGCTGACATGACCAAGACTAGACTTACAATAAACAATCTCACCATAAATTTTTTCATACAGAATCCCCCTTATTTTTTATTTTTTTGAAGCGGCCTCAAGGAGTAGACATGCTAATAATTTCGTTCCATATAAAAGCGCCTCTTGATTAAAGTGCATGTCCGGGTCGTGAAGTCCAGGACGCAAGTCACAGCCTAAACCAATCATGGTCGCCTTTACATCAGGATTTTGCAGGGTATAGAAATGAAAATCTTCGCCCCCTTGTGAAATACAGTTGTCGACTACATTTTCTTCTCCAAGAACTGTGACCGCGGTTCTCTTTGCTAGATTAATAGCTTCCCGATTTAATCTAGCTGCTGGAACAAATTCTTTTACGGTTCCGTTAATACGTGTCCCAGTCAAGGCACCTACCTTCCCTAGTAAATCCATTGTTCTAGACTGGAGCTCATCCATTGCTTCATTTGTTTTTGCCCGTAAGTCCAAAATAAAATTTGCAGTTTCTGGAATGACATTCGAGGAATCTCCACCAGCCTGTAAACTTGTCATTTTAATCGAAAAAGAAGCTGGATTTTTTAAGCGAATGTTTTGCAGGGCCTGGATTAAATAGGACGCAGCTTCGATTGGATTATTGCCATCTTGGGGTCTTGAAGCATGTGCTTGCTTCCCTATAATAGCCCCATAAATGGTAGCACACGAACTATGAATGATGGCTGGAGCTACTTTCCCCATCGGAACTTCCATCCACGGACGAAGGTGGACACCGAATAAGTAATCGACGCCGTCTAGCGCTCCTTCTTGCATCATTCGCAGTGCCCCCTCCCCCTTTTCCTCTGCTGGTTGAAAAATAAAACGGAATGGCTTGTTTTGTGCAGGTTTATTTGCAGCAATTGCCAAGGCTGTATGTAAAGCAATCGTGCTGTGAGCATCGTGTCCACAGGAATGATTGGGCTGGATGGTTCCTTTCACTTCTTGTAATATGGCATCCATATCAGCACGTAAGGCGACAATTTCATGGCCTTCTCCTGGAATATCAGCAACAATCCCATAATGTCCTTCGTAGGTTTTAAAGTTTATCCCTGCTTCTGTTAATGCTTTCTGTATATATTGTGAGGTCATCTGTTCCTGCCAGCTAGGTTCGGCCAATTGGTGCAGTTCAGTATAGGTCTTTCGAATCACTTGTTCCCTTTCGTTTATAAAATTGATAAGCTGGCTCATGTTGGAACTCCCTTCCTTATTTGTTCATTCAACAAAAACACCGTAGTTCGAATATAGTTCTTCTAATTTTTGTTGTCTGATTTGGATTTGCACTGAATCCTTCACATTCATCCCAGCAATGATATAATCCAACAAAATGATTGCAGGGGTGATAGAATGGGCAGCTGATTCAGAATCTTCTTCGGTTGTCAGTGTATAATCGGCCATTCGACCAAGCGGAGATAATAAACGATCAGTAACGCAAACCAATGGTACCCCTTGTTTTTTTGCACACTCTGCAATATGCAGGGTTTCCTTCGAATAACGAGGAAACGAGATAACAAATAGCACAGATTGATCACTCAAATCAGCTAAACGCTCATAGATTTCTCCTGTTGAGGGGCATAGTGTAACATGTTCCCGAAGTGTATGAAGCTGAAAAGAAAACCAGTGTGCTGGTGCATAGGATGCACCCATACCCAAAATGAAGATTCGATCTGCTTTGATTAATACATCAACAACCTTCCACAATTCAGTTTCATTGAGTTGATGATTGGTTTGCCGCTGAGATAGAATTTCCTTTTCCAAGAGTTCTGTGAATAGTGAGCTGTGTTCTTCTACTCGACTTTCGGTTTTCGGATCGGAGTTAAAGGGATGTAAACTTTTTTTTACGATTTGCTGTTGAATGTAATGCTGCATTTCACTGAATCCATTAAATCCCAACGCATAGGAAAGACGGATGACAGTAGTTTCACTAACTTCCACCTTTCGTCCAATCATCGTAGCAGTGGTAAACGCAGATTCATCTAGTTTTTCTATTAGATGTTTGGCCACTTTTTTTTGCCCTGGGGACAAAGTTTCATATTTTTCCTTAATAATCGTTTCAAAGCTCTTCATATGTTCCTCCTAATCGTGCAGGAAATCCTTCATAAAATAATTTTGTTGCAGGAACTTCTTTATTGTTTTTTATTATACATTATTTGTTGAATATTTAGAAATCTTTTTTATTAAAAATTTACTATTTTTATTACTGTGATATTGAAAACATTTAAAAATAAACAGAAACATGATTTATTTCACATACATTTCCATCTGAATAATTTAGAATATTCTTTAAAAATAGAAATCAGGTGAAGGCATGACTTTGATTAAAGGTTTTTCAGATGTTGAAATGTTTATAGATACGTTAAGCACTCTCGGTGTGAACTGCTTTTTTGGTTGTGATGACCATGAGTTTTTGCTTTCAAACGAAAATTCAACGGTCCGTTATGTCCGGCTCCAGCATGAGCAAGCTGCTGTCCATGCTGCGGATGGTTTCGCGCGTGCTACGGGCAGACCTGGTGTCGTCCTGCTAACCACTGCTTCTGGTATTACGAATAGCATTACCGGGATCGCAACTGCTTATAGTGACTCGGTGCCGGTAGTTATCATCGCAGGACAAATACAAAATAATTCGCTTCATAACCATCACGAAGCGTTTCATGACTTGGACATTTCTGGACTTACCACGGCAATAACAAAGCACACCTTAAAAATAAATACCATCGAATGCATCAAAGATGGCCTTAAACAGGCCCTATCGATTGCCGCTGATGGGAGACCTGGGCCTGTTTTGTTAGAACTTACAACAAATACCACTATAAATGAAGCGCAGAATCATCGTTTTGGACGAATCGCTAGTAAGAGTCGGTGCCAAGAAAATTCACTGAAAATGGCTATTGATTTAATTGAATCGGCAAGAAAGCCAGTGATTTTCATTGGGGGCGGGGTTATTGCTTCAGGAGCTGCGGATCCTTTAAGAGAAGTAATCAAGCAATCTCGAATTCCGGTTGTCAGTTCCCTTTTAGGGATTGGTGCGATGGAAGCAAGAAATCCGTTGTACCTAGGGATGCTCGGAATGCACGGAACCTTTGCCGCGAATAAAGCGGTCCATCATTGTGACCTTTTAGTTAGTATTGGGGTTCGTTTCAGTGACCGAGTAACAGGAAGAATCAGCGGTTTTTCACCCTCGTCGAAAAGGATTCATGTCGATATCGACCCCGCTGAAATTAATAAAATTATTTCTGTTGATGTGCCAATTGTCAGTGATGCAAAAGAATTTCTTCTTTCTTTGGAAAATCAATTAGATTATCCAAAGATTACTGCCAATACAGAAAGTTGGACTACTGAGGTGGTGGGATGGAAACGGACAGTCCCTCGGTTTGATCACTCCAACAGTGTGCTAAACCCTCAGACAGTTATTCGGATGTTAAGTGACCATTCCACTCAGGATACCGTTGTGGTTACGGATGTGGGCCAGCATCAAATATGGACGGCTCATCATTATGCTTTTACCCAGCCGCGGACATTGATTACATCGGGAGGGTTGGGGACGATGGGCTACGGTCTGCCTGCAGGGATTGGAGCAGCCGCCGCTTGCCCGGGAAGGTCGGTCATTTGTGTCTCTGGTGATGGCAGCTTTCAAATGAATCTACAAGAATTAATCACAGCTGTAAAGTATCAACTGCCGCTCAAAATCGCCATTTTGAATAATGGCTACCTTGGCATGGTGCGTCAATGGCAAGAACTGTTTTATCAGCGCCGTTACTCGGAGGTTAAAATGGGATCACCAAATTTCGCCCAGTTGGCTCAGGCCTATGGTGTTGCGGGATTTAGTGCCCAGACTGAGGAAGAAGCCAAACAGATCGTTTCGGAAGCATTTCAACATACCGGCCCCGTTCTGATGGAGTTTAATATTATGGAAGAAGAAAATGTGTATCCGATGGTGCCGCCTAACCATAATAACCATCAAACCATCCTCTCACGTTAAAAAAAACGCCAAACCATTGATATGATCCAACGGTTTGGCGTTTTTCACGTGATAAATAGTCTAATTTCAGACAGACTTTACAAAATCAATAAACGCATCTACTTTACTGTCTAAGAAACTAAGTGTTCCTTCATCAACCAACTTCCCAGTTTGTTCATCAAACTTCTGATTTGCCAAACCAATCAGTACCTCGTTTCCTCCAGGTGGAAGAATCTTAGCCTGAATACCAGGCGCTGCTAGAATTTCACGCAAATGCATTTGGGCACGGACGGTTCCAAGTAAACCAAGGGTCGCACCTAAAGCCATTACTGGTTTACCAATAAAAACCTTGTCCACCCTAGATGTCCAATCTAATGCGTTCTTTAAAACACCAGGAATGGACCAGTTGAACTCTGGTGTAATGATGAGCACCCCATCCGCACTTGCGATTGCAGCCTTAAAATCCTTGACAGATTGTGGTGGGTTGTTTTCCTCGTCCTGATCAAAATGAGGCAGAGAACGGATGTCGGCAATTTCAAGATTCATTTTGTCCTTGTAACGATCTTGTATTGTTTTAGCAAGCTTCATGTTAAACGATTCTTTTCTTAAACTACCTACAATTGTGACGATTTTCATGATGAACCTCCAAAGTATTGTTGATATTTTTGTCAAAAGCAATAGCATGTCGGTGTTGCCCATGTCCTAATTAATATCTGACACTATTTGGATTGTCAAATAATTTGCAATAACTCCGGCCCATTCGTTGAGCCGGAGTTTCTTACGTCCGCTTTAATTCTAGCCGCTTAGCCACTAGTGACAAAGTATAATTTACGATAAAGTACATCAACGCCACCATGATAAAGACAGGTATCACATACGATCCCTTTTGCGCGTAAATAATTTGTCCATTGTGCAATAAATCCGGTAAGGCGATAACCACAGCTAAAGATGTATCTTTTAGCAAAGAAATAAATTGACTCACCAGAGGAGGAACCATTCTTCTCAGTGCTTGGGGCAGGATGATATAACGTAAGGTCTGGATGTAGTTTAATCCAGAAGCACGTCCTGCTTCCATCTGTCCTTTTTCGATCGAGTTTAAACCGCTTCGGATAATTTCTGATATCATAGCAGATTCAAAAACCGTCAAGGCAGCGATTGCCGCTGATGTTATTTCCATTTCAATCCCTATTTCGGGCAATGCAAAATAAGTGAAAAAAATGATCAGCAACAAAGGAAGGTTACGAATTGTCTCAACGATTAAGGCTAGTAATTTCGAAACAACAGGAATTTTTGCATATCTGAGCGTCCCTATGAGACTGCCAATAATAAAACTAAGGACAATTGAAATGGCAGCAACCTTTAAGGTTACCCCAAATCCTTCTAGTAAAAATTTAAGATTGTCCGGTGTATATACTTCAATGAACGGTGCTAGAAACTCCATCTATGCACCTCCTTAATTACTTTTAGCCATGCGTTTTTCTAAAAATCCTACGCCAAGGCTTAAAGGTATCGTTAAAATTAAATAAAATAAGGCCACGAACACATAGGTATCAAATGTTATGTATGTTTTTGCCGAAATTAAATCTCCCTGATACATTAAATCCCCGCCTGCGACGACTGCTAATAAAGATGAATTTTTTACTAAATTGATAAATTGGTTGCCAAGAGGAGGGATGACAATCTTTATAGCTTGAGGGAGAATAACCATTCTCATTGCCTGGCCGTAACTCAATCCTGTGGACCGGGCGGATTCCATTTGTCCTTTTGGAACAGACATAATACCGGCACGTATGGCTTCGGCAATGAAAGCGGCTGTATAGATAGTTAAACCAATAGTTCCTGCTGTCATTCCACCAAAGTTCCCAGATAAATATGTAAAAAACACGATAACTAGTACAGGTATATTTCTGATAAATTCAATGTATACCGAACCCAGCCCGTTAAGAAGTTTAACTGGGGCAATTCGCATAACGGCAATAAGTGTTCCTAAAATAAAACTCGATAATAAAGCTATTAAACTGGAAATAATCGTTATTTTTAAACCTTCCAAAAATGAATCGATATTATTCGTTAGTATCGAGAAATCCAGCAAACGATCTCCTCCTAATTCATCAGAATGAGCAGGCCCGTCACCTTGAGGACAGACACTGCTCAACCTGACATGAAACCGGTTATAAATAATTAATTTTTAATCCATTTATCCTTAATTTCATCGTACTTCCCTGAATCCTTCAGACTTTTTAAAGCTTTATTCAACCCATCAACAAGCGCTTGATTGCCTTTTTTAACAGCTATTCCATAAGGCTCTTCTGTGAACGTTCCTCCGACTAGTTCAAATGACGGATCTTCTTCTGCCATCCCATACAGAATTGCATCATCTGTGGTCAGGGCGTCACCCTTTCCTGACTTTAAGGCTGTAAAAGCTTCTGCATAGTTTTCGAATTCAAGCACAGTTGTTTCAGGAGCTTTTTCACGGATATTTACTGATGAGGTCGAGCCTTTAACAGCAAGTACCTTCGTTCCCTTTTTTAAGTCTTCAATACTCTTAATCTTGCTGCCTTTTTTCACTAGCAATGATTGTCCGGCATCAAAATATACATCCGTAAAATCGACTTCTTTTTTACGTTCTTCGTTTATGGTCATCGTCGCGACAACAGCATCAACTTTCCCATTATTTAGAAGACCTACCCTTGTTTTCGATGTAACCTCCACATACTCAGGCTTAACATCTTTGCCAAACATTTCTTCAGCCAGTGCTTTAGAAAGATCAATATCAAATCCTTCCACCTCACCAGTTGAAGGATTTTTCAATCCAAACAAACGAGTGTCATGTTTTACACCAAACACAATTTTTTTATCTTCTTTAATCTGGGCGAGTACATCCTTGCTTCCTTCATTAGAAGCCTTGTTCCCGCCGCAACCTGCAAGCAATAATGCCGCCATTGTTGATACTAAAGCCATTTTTACGAGATTCTTTCTTTTGAACATTCCTTTACCTCCATTTAATGATTTAATATACGGCTGAGGAATAATCGAGCACGTTCTTCACGCGGGTTCTCATAAAATTCAGCCGGAATTGCTTCTTCTAATATTCGCCCCTCATCCATAAAAACGATTCGATCTGCAACTTCCCTGGCAAAGCCCATTTCGTGGGTCACCACGACCATCGTCATCCCTTCTTTGGCGAGTGCTTTCATTACATCTAATACCTCGCCGATCATTTCAGGATCGAGTGCTGAGGTTGGTTCATCGAAAAGCATGATTTCCGGTTTCATTGCAAGGCCGCGGGCGATGGCTACACGCTGCTGCTGACCACCCGAAAGCTGGGAAGGATAAGATTCGGCCTTATCTAATATGCCTACCTTTGCGAGATAATGCTTGGCAGTATCCTTAGCCTCTTTTTCGGATTGCCCCAATACTTTCATGGGAGCTAGAGTAATATTTTCAAGCACTGTTTTGTGGGGATACAAATAGAAATGCTGAAAAACCATGCCAATATTTCGCCTTAGCTTATTGATATCTGTTTTTTTATCCCCTACTGATATCTCATTTACGGTGAGTGTCCCGTCAGTGATTGTTTCAAGATGGTTGATACAGCGCAACAAGGTACTTTTTCCTGAACCGGAAGGACCTATTACGACGACTACTTCCCCTTGGTTGATTGTGAGATTAATATTCTTTAAGACATGAAAATCCCCATAGAATTTATTTACCTGCTTAAATTCAATCATTCCAGACCTCCTGATAAAAACCTATTAAATACACGAATTCCACTTTTGGAAATTTTCAGAATAAGTTAAATTATATTAATATGCTGTCGAATTGTCAAATAGTGACAATTTACCTAGTTTATTCCTGCATTAACCCTTTTTTGAAGTGGATTCATATTTTTATATCTTATGCACATGAAATTTCAGGCAAAACATACTACTATTCCGTAAAATTAGGTTAAATATGTAAAATATATAAGAATAATGTCACAGTCTGCCTAAGTCATTATCTAAAGGGGAATTTATCTTCTGAACCAGAATGGATTGACCGCCAGGAAACCATTTAACCGCTGAATAAACCCCCATCACCAGTATTCAAATTCATAGTATTCTAGGTGCCTAGGTTCTATTTAATTTTGCCTGTAAAATAAAAAGCGAGAACTTTCTTTCACATAAATTGACCCCAATTGATTCAAGCAGAGCATTTTTTAAAAGGTAGTTTCATACATAAGAGATATGTATTACTTACATGTTCTACAAAAGCTCACCAGGGAGGTTAATTATGATACAACAAACTGTAACAATTAACAGAAATGCAGGTTTATATGCTCAGCCGGTCAATAAATTAGTTCAGAATGCTTCGCGATTTAATGCAGATATTTTTCTTACTTACAAAGGACGAAAAGTCAATGTAAAATCAGTCCTCGGCGTGTTATCGTTAGCAATTCCCAAACGGGCAGAAATCATATTAGAGGCTTCCGGGGACGATGAAATAGAAGCACTTCAAGAGGTAATTCAAACGTTGGAAATGCTAGAGTAGGAGCTTTTTTAATAGAAACAAGGGGATTTTGTCGCTTTTCGATCTTTATGCGATCTCCTTGTTTCTAATTATTCACTTGCACTATTAATACTCTCCCATTTTTGTAGTTTTTTAGGATTAATGGGCGGATTCTCGCCTTCAATGAGCGGATTCCAGTATCCAATGAGCGAATTTTTACTTTCAATGAGCGAATCTTGGCATTCAATGAGCGAATAGTAGATTTGCCTAGCCTAGCATTCACACGTTCTATCAGCGAATGAGTTTTTTCGGGGATTCCAAAGAAAAAACGCCTAAAGGCGTTTAATAATTACACTTTGGACAAGGCTGAAGCCGGTCTTTCCCGTGTCCGCATTGTCTGCACTTGTCTGAGTATTGTTTACCATTTTTAAATTTCCATTGTTCATACGTGATGCCATGTGATCCTTTATCATTTAAATATTTGATATAATCATTCCCATAAGGATAAATCAACAATATCACCTCCAGTGCTCTCTATAAATGTATGCGCTTACATATATTAAAAACACTGAATTCCATAAAAAAAAAGTACCAGGCACCATCCATTTTCTGAAAGGCCCGTACACTCTGGATAAAAAATTAGAACCCACCGCTTTAGGTAGATCCTAATCCAATTTTACAAATAATAATTCTTCACTAATTCACCCATGACCCAGTTTGTTCTGGCACCCGAAACTCCACTGCTTGGGCACTGAGAACTACCAGTTGTTAAGTCTGCCACAATGGTTTCGACAAGGGGTTGATGGACGTGCTCCGGCGGTTCGAAACTCCATTGCTCCGTTCCACGTGTTGTTGTCAATACGATCGGATCGTTTCCGAAAGTGGAAAAGGTGATTTTCCCTTTGCTTCCCACGATTTCATTGACATCAACGTCTTCAAAAGCAGTAAAACACCAATTTCCAACACCATGGATACCAGATTCAAACCTATAAGTGCCTGTGACGATATCTTCGGCACGATAATAGTCCGCTTGATTCGAAGCAAAACCTTGCACAGAGGTAATCGGTCCGAGCAAAAAATCTAATATGTCAAGTGTATGGCTAGCTAAATCATAAAATAGTCCCCCGCCTGCCAATTCGGGTTGAACCCGCCAAGGTAAATTTTGCGGGTCCAATACATCCGGGGATGCCTTTTGATACTGCGTCGATGATACAAATCTAATATCTCCAACTTCCCCATTCTCCAACAGCTCTTTAATTTTTAAAAAGCGCTTCTGGGCCCTGCGGTAGTATGCAATATATAATGGCACTCCTGCCTCCTCGCAATTTGCGATCATTTCTTGGCACTCCGCGTAATTTCGTGCCATTGGCTTTTCTACATATACAGGTTTACCAGCCTTAGCTGCTTTCATTGTATATTCTTTATGTGATCCTGGCGGTGTGGCAATATAGATTACATCCACATTAGGATCATTAATCAGATCATCTGCACTATCATACCAGTTTGGGACATTGTGCCTTTTTGCGTAATCCTCGGCAAGTTTACCCGTTCTTCTCATCACCGCAACCAATTCAGAATGGTTAATTTTTTGAAAGGCCGGACCACTTTTCACTTCCGTTACATCACCGCATCCGATAATTCCCCAACGAACTTTTTCCAACTTCATCGCACTCTTCTCCTTTATTTGCCGCAGCACTTTTTATATTTTTTGCCGCTTCCGCACGGACATGGATCATTTCGACCTACTTTATTTTCCTTTAAGACAGGACCACTTTGTGGACTTCCCCCCTGTTTACTAACATTTCTAAATTCTATTTCTCTTTCTAGTGCTGCTAGTTTCCAATCCATTAATTCCGGATGCTGCTCGCCTAATATAGTGTAATAACTATAAACGGTCTGTTCAATATCGACTAGGCTTGAGAAGTATTCTTTTTTCATATGGTCGCTAATTTCTGGCAATGCCTCATTGGATAGCTGATGACAGAGAGCTTCAATTAAAATATCCTGATCTTGGAGTTCTTCCAAACTACGGTAAGCCTCTCTTAAAACCTCAACAGCATGATCAGATTTTATATTTTCGATAACAGAACTAGCATAAATAATCGAATCCGAATTTATTAAATAAGGCGCTACTGCTTTCACTACTTCATCCGATTGAAAACCAATTAATGCGGATGAAACTTCTTCTAACAAGATATCATAATCACGGTCCAAGAAACTTGCTACTAATGGAATATGCTTTTCTAGTTTCATTAATCCAATCATATAAACCGTAAGGATTCCATTAAATGTAAACCATTGTTCATTTAATTCCTCTTGAAGAATAATATCGATTTCTTCTTCTGTAATCCAGCCATTTTGGACGATACATGCAGCCAGTTTTTTTGCTTTTATGTAAACAGGATGTTGATAAGTTTCGGCATTGTCAAGGGTATGGATTGTTTTTAAAAACTCGTTGAAAACTTCATCCTCTGTCCCATTCATAATGAGTTCATATAATGACCAACTATCCTCACTAATGTATCCTTGGAGTGCCTCTTTATATTTTAATGCAAGCTCTGGGTCCATACGGTTTAATAAATTAACTGCTAAATGGTTCTTGGTCTTGTCCATCAAAGGGATATTTTCTAGCAGAACCTTGACAGCATTTTCATTAATTTTCATGTTTTCTACATAGATTAAAATAGAGGAGCGCTTGTCCTCGTTTTTAAAGGCTTCCTTCAATAATTCGATCGTCCATTCTTCTGGGACGTTGGGGTAATCGTGTAATGCATGCAGCACGGTTTCTTGGATTAAAACATCATTACTAACGATGTACGGTTTTATTTTTTCTAAAAAGTCCATAATATCAGTCCCTTCACCACTATTTCTCTTTCTTCATATTATATTTGATTTTTAGTGCATCACCAAAGGATTCTCTTCATTATCGAATAAAATGGTGTCAGGCACCAATACGAAAAAGTGCAAACTTCGTTTAATTTCGGGCGTTGCTGTCAGATAAATGGGATTAAATAGATAAAAATAAAGAAGCTTGAAATTCAAGCTTCTTTATTTTTTACTTCATAGGCCTATTTAGTTATTAAACAGCGACTGCTGATAATTTTTTTGCTGCTTCTTTTACTTTTTCTAGTCCTTCAGCGATAATCGTTTCGGCTTGTGCTGGCATTGCATTATGGCCTTCGATAATTACTTCATCGACGATTTCCATACCGAATACTAAACCGACAACGTTTCTGATATAAGAAGCGGCCATTTCCATTGGTGCTGCTTCTGGTGCTGAGTAAACGCCGCCGCGTGCATTTAGGATAATCGCTTTTTTGTGTGTCATTAATTGTACTGCTTGTCCATTTTCATCGTACTTGAAAGTGAAACCAGCTTGGTATACATAATCAATAAACGTTTGTAATGGTGCTGGGATGGTTAAGTTCCATAATGGGAATGCGAAAACTACTAAGTCAGCAGCTGTTAGGGCATCCATTGCTTTTTGTTTTGCAGCAAGAAGACGTTTTTCTAGATCCGTCATTTCTTCACCTGATTCTAATTTACCAAAAGCGTTGAATAAATCCTGGCCAAAGTATGGCATATCTTCAGCGAAAACATCGAAAGTAGTGACATTTACACCCTCTAAATTTTCCATAAAGGTTTCATACATCTTACTTGAAATAGCCTCTGAAGCTGGACGATTATTTGCTTTAACTACTAATACATTCATTTATATTATTCTCCTTTATTTACCTTTAATTTTATTATCTCCAAACCATTTATCTCGAATTAATAATATAATAATATACTATACTTGTCAATAGAACTCTATTAGGATATATTTCCACTTCTCCACTTCCAATATATATTATTCTATTAGAATAGATAATGATGTTTGCTCTAGAATATTTACGTTGACACTAGACCAGATAGAATATATAATTATCTCGAATTCGAGATAAAATCACACTTTAATTTTTCAATAGATGGGAGAGTATATTATGTTAAGAAAAATGGACAGTAAAACGATGGGTTCTAGTAATCACGGTTGGTTAAGAAGTAAATTTCACTTTTCATTTGCAGAATATTATAATCCAGAAAATATTCAATTCGGGGTTTTACGAGTAATCAACGATGATTTAATTAATCCCCAAACAGGATTTGGAACACATCCACATAAAAATATGGAAATTATATCCTATGTGGTGAATGGTGAATTGACTCATGGTGATAACATGGGCAATAAAAATACCATAACACGCGGACAAGTTCAATATATGAGTGCAGGAACAGGTGTGCTTCATAGTGAGCATAATTTAGGAGAAGATACATCAAGGTTTTTACAAATTTGGATTTTACCAGACAAATATGGTCATACACCAGCCTATGGTGATTTTAGATTTAATTGGGATGATCGAAAAGATAATTGGCTGCACATGGTTTCAAGATTAGACGGCGATGCTCCAATTAAAATTAACCAAGACGCAAATATTTACTCCTTGGAGTTGCAGCAAGGAAAGGAAATAAGCTTTCCGGTGAGTGTAGGTAGGCAGGCTTATTTAGTTCAAATTGAAGGAACTTCACTCATAAACGGTATAGAACTCTCTGATAGAGATGGATTAGAGGTTGTTGAAGAAGATATGACAATACGGGCCGAGAAAACGTCGCATATTTTGCTTATCGAAATGAAAAAAGCGAACTAGTTTGGGCAATAGAACAAAGTCTGATGGAATGAGGATCCCATCAGACTTTTATTTTCAGCTGATCAATTTTTTTAATGTATTCTTTATGGCCTGCTATAATTTTCGATACCATTGTGCTGCTGCCTCTACCTCTTGCATGGTTAATTGGTGACCTCGATTCTCCCAATGAATTTCTACCTTCGCATTAGCCTTTTCTAATAATGATTGTAAATCAGTTGATTCCGTTGGGGAGCATATGGGATCGTTCGTTCCCGCTGCAATAAACACCGTTTTCCCTGATAAATCAGGGAGATCCATTCCTCTTCTCGGTACCATTGGATGATGAAGGATCGCCCCTTTTAAAGCATGTTGATAATGAAATAATAGACTTGCCGCTATATTTGCTCCATTCGAATAACCAATTGCCATGATATTATCTCTGTCAAAGCCATACTTTTCCGCTGCTTCATCCAGAAACTCATTTAATTCTTTTGTTCGAAAAATAAGGTCTTCTTCATCAAAAACGCCTTCAGCTAATCTGCGGAAAAACCGTGGCATGCCATTTTCTAATACATTCCCGCGTACGCTAAGCACATTTGCCTCATCATCAATCATTCCTGCAAGTGGCAGCAAATCTAATTCATTGCCTCCCGTACCATGTAACAAAAATAGCGTTGGTTTTGTTGGATTTTTCCCCTTATTGAATATATGTTTCATTAGTAATTTCCCTCCAAACACTCGATATTTCTTTGTGCACCGTTTCCCATTGCTAAAATTTGATAATTGCCCACTGTTATCTTCATCTTTACTCTCCCTTTCAAAATGGGATTTTAAGAGTTATTTGGGCCTTTCGATTTCAAAAATTTCACCAATTTTGGCGTAATTATTCCCTGCTAATCGACTTACCGCTGCTAAACCACCTGGATCTATTCTTCCCTTTTCATAAATGTCACTTTCAATATGAAATTGAACGACTTTCCCGATAATAAAATCACACCCTGGTTTATCTTGGTCTCCCAATTCTAAGGTATGCTCTAAAGTACATTCCATTCGAACCTTGGCTTCTTTTACACCTGGTACAGAGATTTTCACGCTTTCGACTGGTGTTAAGTCAGCTAACTCAATTTCACTCTGATCAGGCGGAAGGCTTGCTGCTGTTTTATTTATTTTATCAACATTTTGTTCATCAACGATATGAATAACAAATTGCTTAGACTCGATGATGTTTCTTGCTGTATCCTTTTGTCTCCCCCCAGAGCGTTGAATAGATAGGGAGATCATCGGGGGGTTAGATGACACGATATTAAAATAACTAAAAGGCGCACCATTTAAAACGCCCTGTTTTGAAATCGTAGTGACAAATGCAATCGGTCTAGGTATGATACTTCCTATTAAAAACTTATAATTTTCTCTTTCAGACATTAAGGCTGGATCAATTGAAAGCAAAGAAATCATTCCTTTTCCTATAATCAGTCCTGTTTTATTATGATGTCATAAAATTGATTAAATTATTGATAATATTTATAAATCAAGAATCTTGAATTCGTGATATTTTTGTGATTTAAAGGCGTTAGCCTCCTTTAGAAATCAGGAAGTAACGCCCTTATGTTTTCTATTAATTATTAGACAGTTTTCCAGTCAGCGGCAAACTTCTCTAAACCTTGGTCTGTTAAAGGGTGTTTTGATAATTGCTCAATTACCTTGAATGGAATAGTTGCGATATGAGCTCCAGCCATTGCTACACGAGTCACATGATCTGGGTGGCGAACAGATGCTGCAATAATTTGTGAATCTAATTTTTGAACCTGGAACATCTTAGCGATTTTTGCTACTAATTCTACACCATCTTCGTTAATATCATCCAAACGACCTAAGAATGGGGAAACATAAGTAGCTCCTGCACGAGCAGCCAGTAATGCCTGGTTCACACTAAAAATGAGCGTAACATTCGTTTTAACACCTTTTTTTGTTAAATAGCGGCAAGCTTCTAGTCCATCTAAGTTCATTGGAAGTTTAATGGTAATATTTTTATCACCGCCGTTAATTTTAATGAGTTCGTCTGCTTCAGCAATCATTTGTTCTGCTGTCAAAGCATTTGGTGTTACTTCGGCAGAAACAGATTCAACCTCTGGTACGGCATTTAAAATTTCCGCAATACGATCTTCGAATTTCACGCCTTCTTTTGCGACTAAAGATGGGTTAGTTGTTACACCTGATAATACGCCAATTTTATAGGCTTTTTTAATTTCCTCTAAGTTTGCAGTATCGATAAAAAATTTCATAGTAAAATTCCTCCAAAATATTTATTTTTTCAACAGCGTGTCCGCAATATTCATGGAGCGGGCGTATAAATAGTGAAATAGCAATAACTATGTTGCTGTTTTAAGATCTAAAGCTGCATCTACTTATTTTATATGTTTTCCCTCAAAGATTTCAATATTTTGTTATATTTTTCTAACAAATCTTTTTAAGATGGATATAAAATCCTTTAGTAGTCTTTTCTAGATTTTAAATATTAAAACTGGATTTTTTATTTGCGTGTCTTTTTTACACTTTACCTAACCATATTATAACTTTCCGACAAAATCCGTCAATAAATATATCTTGAATTACATGTATTATTATTTTTTGAATAATTCATGACACAAGTTGAGACCTTCTTATATGTTTCGTCCCCATCATTTTTCTATGTTGATTAACGCTTCCGAAAACCTTTCGACCCCTTCATGGATGGAACTTGTTTCCACCCTGCCATATGTAAAACGCTGACTCCCCTTTTCTGAACCTAATATCCCTCCCGGAACAAATTGAATCCCCTTTCTAATTGATTCCTCAAGTAACTTTTGTTCATCTACAGGCTCATTTAATTTGCACCACAGATGGATTCCGCCATTTGGAATAGAGAAGGAAATTTTGTCATCCAATAATTGTTTAAGGCTTGAAACAATCTGATCTCTCCTTAGTTTCAGCTGCTTTCTTAAAAAATGAATATGCGGATGGAAGTACTCGGAACCGAGAAATTGATTCGCTACCCATTGGGGAAAAATACTGTGTCCAAAGTCCACTTGTTGTTTGGCGTCAGCAAGCCGTTGGACGACCTTTGCAGGACCTATTACCCAACCGATGCGCAACCCGGAAGCAATAATTTTGGACAAAGAACTTATATAGAGAACATTTCCGTTATCATCCATTGATTTTAAAGTTGAATTTACCACTCCATCAAAGGAGGTTAAACTATAGGGGTCATCTTCAATAATCGGGATACCGTATTCAGCCGAGAGGTTGAAAATTTGTTTTCGTCTTTCCATTGAAAGAACTGTTCCGGTTGGATTTTGATAGTCAGGGTTTAAAAAAATCATTCTAATCCGATGTTTCTTATGAAAATGAACAAGGTCATCGGGATTGACTCCATGTGAATCGACAGGTAATCGATAGATTTTTAAACCAGCCGTATGGAAAATTGGAAGTGAATAGCAATAGGAAGGATCCTCAATCGCAACAGCGTCACCAGGTTTAAGTAGGCATTGAACGATTAAATGGAGAGCTTGCTGGGCACCGGATGTAATTAGAATCAAAGAAGAATCTGTATTTATATTCTTATACTCCTTCACATGCGTAGCAATCGTATCTCTTAGTTCTTCACTCCCCTGTGGATCGTCATATCCAAGATAGCCTGTAAAGGGGCGCTCGGACAGGATACGTTGAAATTGCTCATTTGGGAATAGACTTGGTGACAATTCACCGCTTGCCATATTAATAAGATCATTTTCCTGTGTTTCCTTACGAATTCTTTGAACAACAGGAAGGTTGGGAAGAAATGAGCCTCGCTCCAAATATCTGCTCCAGTTTGGAATACGTCTATGCTCGAGTCCCCAGATATCTGTACTGACAATGGTTCCACTCCCTTTTTTTCTCTCCACAATCCCCATTGACTGTAATTCTTCATATGCTGCTACCACTGTACTGCGATTCACATGAAGCATTTCAGCCAAGGTCCGTTCTGAAGGTAACATCGTCTCCGGTGAATATAGGCCTGTGGAAATACCTTGTTCAATGTAATCGGCAATTTGTTTATAAATTGGTCTTTTATTTGTTCGATCTGGTTTCCAGTTCACAATTTCCTCTCCTCTCCAATTAATTGGGACCTACTATGATAAATAAGTGGATGGTCAATTTTTTTAGTAATTGGATGGTCATTTTTTATCATTTTAACCTTAAAATAGAATTTATACTTTGTCTAAAGCAAATAAATAATTTTATCATATATGTGAGGATGAAAAAAATGAAGATCGGTATGGCACTTATTATTATCGTTTTAATAGCAGCCCTTGTTGGTACGCTTGCGCTCTTGGGGAAACCAGATGAAAACTATAAAAGCTCCGCAAAACAAAACACAATAAGGTTGACAGCAATTTATGTGATCGTTATCTTAGGTGCAATCGGAGGATTAGCTTGGTATATCAGTATGAACTAATATTCCTATCGTAGAACACACATAATAAGCTTAAAAAGGTGTGTTGTTCTGTGGATTTCCCTACTATAAAAACGAACTTTTGGGATGCGATTTTTGCAATCCCCATCATAATATTGTTAACTCAACTAATAAAGGTGTATTTTGTATTACCAAAATGGTTTGTACCAACGATTGCACTTTTATTTGGACTAGGTATTTCCATTTTTATCAGTCACAAGCACAACACACTTGGCGGTATATTTATGGGCTGGTTTTACGGCTATGCAGCGATCGGGTCATATGCTTCGTTAAAAACAAGTATTATTGCTTATCGGAATAAACGAAGTAAAAAGTAGTCCAGAGAAAAAGAACTTACCATACTGGTTAAGCCCTTTTTCACGAGCACTTTAATACTAAAAAACTGACCCATAAAGTATACTAAAGATATAAATTAGTCATCTGTAGAAGGAGCATACTTCATGGGTTTTATTGTTTATTTTATTCTAATCATGATCATACCACTATTCGTGCAAATGTACTTACGAAATACCTATTCTAAATTTTTAAAAGTGGGAGCCTCCTCTGGATTGACCGGGGCCCAAGCAGCTAGAAGAATCTTGGATCAAAATGGTTTATACGATGTTACGGTCGAAGAAGTGAGAGGTCACTTATCTGACCACTATGACCCAAGAAGTAGAAGTGTGAGATTATCTTCAACAAACTACCATGGTACATCCATTGCTTCGGTATCCGTTGCGATTCACGAGGTTGGACACTGTCTACAGCAAAAGGACAGATATGTTCCTTTACGCGTAAGACATGCCTTAGTGCCTGTGGCTAATATTGGCTCGAATTTTTCGTTCATACTAATTTTAATTGGCATTCTTCTTTCATCTGCCAACTTTTTATTACTAGGTATACTTGCAATGGGCGCTGCAGTGCTCTTTCAAGTCGTTACCTTACCAGTTGAATTCAATGCAAGTTCTAGAGCATTGAATGTAATGATTGGTTCTGGTCTTATTAGGAATGAAGAGGAATATCGAGCAAAGAAAGTACTAAATGCTGCAGCATTAACCTATGTAGCTGCGACAGTGGTCGCAATTGCTGAGTTACTTCGTTTTGTTCTCATGTTTACTGGAATGCAAAATAACGATGACTAATTTACAATAAGACTCCCTGTATCGGGGTCTTATTTTTTCTCTTACATGATATACTTTGCTATAGAAATACTGTGAATGAATATTGGGAGTGTGTTTTATGAATTATAAAGTTGTCATCTTAGATATAGACGGAACCATCCTCCCGCATGGTAAAACACTTAGTCATGCCACAAAGGATGCCATTCAGCGCTTAAAAGAGAAACAGATGAAAGTGGTAATTGCTACCGGAAGAGCACCATATTTTACAGAGTCGATTATTCAAGATACCGGGGTCGATTCTATGGTCTTTTTTAATGGCGCCTTTGCCTTCCATGAAGGAAAAGAAATATACAAGAATTCCATTGAGAAGCATGTACTAGAAAAAGTCCATCAATTATCCAATGACTTTCATCACCCTCTTACTTTTTTAGGCGATACCAGCTTTAGAGTTACACATTTAGATCATCCCTTCGTCTTAGAAGCGTATCAGCATGATCCATGGAAACCGGAGCTTGCCCCGCCGCAATTTTGGAAAGACCAGGATATTTATCAAATCTTCCTTCATTGTGATCTGGAGGAGGAGTCATCCTATCAGACAAAGGTTCCAGAACTGGATTTTCGCAGATGGAGTTCAGGGGCACGCACCTGTGATGTGAATCTGTCCAAATCAAACAAAGCTGTGGGACTTAGTAAATTATTAGAAAAGCTTGGAGTTGCCCCAGATGAGGCGGTTGCTTTTGGGGATGGTTTAAATGATATGGAAATGCTATCACTGGTAGGAATGGGAGTCGCCATGGGAAATGCACGTGATGAGTTGAAAGCAGTGGCCAATATGGTAACACTCTCTGCCGAAGAAGATGGTGTCCGCTATGGATTAGAGCGTCTCGGTTTAATTTAAACAGAGGGCTCTTGTCTGTGTTGCCTAATGACATTGTAATTTTCAGTCATGAAATATTGGATGGGTTTATTACTGTTTAACTGAGAAATAAGTAAAAATAAAAGCTTGTAGGATTTGGTCCATTTATAGGACTTAGTTCTACAAGCTTTTTTATATGTATGGATCGCCTTCGTAATTTTACATCCATCCTTCTGCAATCGTACTGTTATCAGCAATCGTGAAGGCTGCATTAGTGATGGCTTGTGCTAATGTTTCGCCCGTTTCACATATGTTATTAAAGCAAACTTCAGAAACCCCATTCGTTGTATAAGTAAAGCCGAAATCTTTTAATTTTTCTACGATGAGCATCGCATGGTCAAGATTTTGTTCAGGTTGAAAATCAGTTACTGGAATGAATGTCCCCTTTTCAAAATCAAACCATCTGTCCCACCTATTTAACTTCCAACCTAGTATTCTCCGAGCGATAATTTCTACTTGGTTCATGGCCTATTAACTCCTTCTCTCTTGATTTTTTTATTCTACCATTTTCATCGGCCCGGTCCTATCAAATCATCTTCAATTTAATGACACTTCCAGAAAATTAATGGCCTTCGCTATTACACAATTCCCTTCAACGATTCCATCACTCGATCAAGCTCTTCTTTCGTCGTATACCTGCCTAAACTAAAGCGAATTGCACCCATTCCTACCTCTTCAGGAACATCCATTTCTTTTAAGACGGGTGATAGTTCAATACTGCCGGCATGACAGGCCGATCCAGTTGACGCTGCTAACTGAGGGATGGAATCTAACAGTTCTTGACCTATTCTTCTGACAAAACTGATATTTAATGTATTGGGCAGACGGTCTTCCGGGTGCCCATTCAAAACGACTTGATCCCCGAAGGCATCATTTAGTCGATTCCAAAAATAATCGGTTAAATCTTTTATTCCAGTATTCCCCACCTGTTGCTTAGCAATTTCACAAGCCGTTCCTAAGCCCACTGCTAATAACGTATTTTCAGTACCGGCACGAAGTCCAAACTCATGCCCCGCTCCATGGATAAGCGGTTCCAAATGGATTCCCTCTCTTATATACAGTGCCCCAATTCCCTTTGGTGCGTAGAGCTTATGGCCGGCAATCGTAAGCATATCTACTTTCAAATCGCCCACATTCACCGGGACCTTACCGACCGATTGGGAAGCATCCGTATGGAAAGTAATCCCATGTTCTTGAGCGATTTCCCCAATCTCTTTGATGGGCTGCAAGGTACCTGTTTCGTTGTTGGAATGCATAATCGAAATCAAGATTGTTTCCTTTGTGATCGCTTTTTTTATTGTTTCTAGTGAAACTTTCCCATCCCGATCCACGTCTACATATGTGACCTTTGCCCCAATTTGTTCAAGAAATTTGCAAGGATTGATAATCGCAGGATGTTCAATTTTAGAAGTAATGATATGATTGCCTTTATGTCGATTTTTAAAATAAAAACCTTTTAACGCAAGGTTATTGGCTTCGCTGCCACCACTTGTAAAAATTACTTCTCTTGGGGTACAGCCAATTAATTCCGCCACCTGTGCTCTGGCTTGATGTAATAATTCCTTCACGGGTAGCCCTGCCCAATGTAAGGCTGATGGATTCCCAAAAAAATGATCTAACAGCGGTTTCATTGCCTCGGCGACTTCAGGAGCAATCGGTGTACTAGCATTGTAATCCAGATAAATTTTTTCCATCAATTGAATCATTCCTTTCCCTTAAATCGAAATTGGGACTTTTACACAGCTGTTTATAAATTCTTTGAACACATTATTCATCTCATCGTTTGTGTTAGCCATTGATTCAGGATGCCACTGGACACCGACCGTAAATGTGGTTGGATGGATATACTCTACAGCTTCAACAATCCCGTCAGAGGATTGGGCAACAACTCTAAGATCATTGGCTACCTTATCGATTGACTGATGATGGAGACTATTCACACGTACCCGTTCAGAACCAACGATTTCAAATAATTTGCTATCCGTATTGATGGTCACCCAGTGAGTCTCCCAACTTCTCTCTATTTTCTGTGAGTGTTGGATTGGTTCTTTAACTTGACTCGGGATGTCCTGGATTAACGTACCGCCAAGGGCGACATTCAAAATTTGAACACCTCTGCAAATCGCAAGCAATGGGATATTGTTTTCAAGTGCATATTTCACCATTGCAATCTCCGCCATGTCCCGTTCGGGTGTAGTTGGACCTAAGTGACGATGCGGGTCCTGGCCATAAAGTTTTGGGTCAACGTCCTCTCCCCCGCTAAGAATTATTCCATCGCATAAGACAAGCGTCTCTAATGCTATTTCGGGGCTAATATAGGGAAGAATAATCGGGATCCCTCCATTAGCAGCAACACTTTTATGATAATCATGGTGTACATAGACACCTTCCATATATTCGTTATGTTTCACATAGGCACCTGATATGCCGATCACTGGTTTCTTACTCAAACCGATTCCTCCTCTAACTAAAAACGCTAGTATGAGTATCTTATCACACTCATTCTACCAGATTGTTTTTTTGAATGAATATCTAAGTCACACTCTTCAAAAATAATTTACATATTCTTTAATTGAACATCATAGATTACTATGTATGGCTTATATACAATAATTTTAAGAAAGTCAAAGGATGGAGATAAAATGGAACATGTTCTTTACAATGGCAAGAAATATATTATCCTTTACAAATACACATCAGGTTTTTGCGAAATAAAGGAAGTAGATAGTTTGCATAATATTCAGTTGGTTCATTTATCAGAATTAACCAATGTAAACTAAAAAAAGCTAAAAAAGGTCTTGAAACCTTTTTTAGCTTTTTTAGTTAACTTTCTTCGACAATTGAGGCGATGATATGTCTAGTATTCCATTGCCCTTCTGAAAAAGCTATAATTGGGTACTTTTTTGGAAAAAGCAATTGAGTGATTTCATCAATGGAGCGACCTTCTCTATAGAGATTATTCACTTCACCAGATAGATTTTCAAGGTAATCTAGCTTTTGGATCATCTTGCTTTTTCCATCCTTAATATAGCCGCTATGACAACAAAATAACGCTTGGAAATCATAGTTGAGCAGGGTGCGAATCGATTGAATGATCACTGGGATGGATTCACTGTCCATAATGACTTTCGTTCGTGATGTGACAAATAAATCGCCTGAAAATAGTCGGCCGCTTTCTTCATGGAAAAATGAGACATGGTCATCAGCATGTCCCGGTGTGTAGATGATTTTCCATTCTTGACTGCGTGATTGAATGTTCTCCCCAAGCGGCAAAGCATCAAAGACAGACCGAACTCCCCAAGTAAGTTGCCGGTACTTCGGGTAGGGACAATACTCCGCACATATACCTATTCCTTTCGGATGAACATAAATTGGAACATTCCTATTGGTTTGAATCCAAGGAGCTAAACCAGAATGGTCTTCATGGCTATGGGTTAATGTAACCAATTCAAAGTTTAGGTCCTCATAAATAGGGATCAGTTCTTTTTCAAGACATTGCGGCCCTGTATCGATTAGCATTCCATCAACTAAAAAGGAATAAACCGTTCCTAATATGATTCCTGAGCTTTGAATATTTCCTTCTACGCAGATAACGTCCTCATTAGTAAACATATTTAACATAGTTAACTACACCCCTTTTTTCGAATTTTCCAAATTGTTAATACAACTGTATCGAAAAATGAATGAATAATCAATCATGTTTTCTTGAAGAAATTTAAACCTGCTTATGCATATTTCACCACATTTTCTCAAATTATATGAAAAAAAAGGTGGTTATATAATTGAGTAATTGGCATCTCATTTTGTCTGGTATTGCTTTGTTAGTTTTGATTGGCGGTTTAATTTTCACGCTAAGGACTGGGAGAATGGTTAGTACTAGAACCGGTGAATTTGATACGCAAATCAATAAAAGCACTCAAAGGCACCCATACTTACTGAATCCTGTATTTCTTGTTTGGATTATCGCAATCGCAGCAATCATTATTTATATTATCTATTTGGGCTTTAATTACTATTGATAAAAATTAGAAGCAAAAGGCCTTTCCATTGATTGGAGACACCTTTTGCTTTTTTTTTAATTTGGCTGGGGCATCCGGTGGAGCACTTTCGGGAATGGTTGTTGCACAAACAAGTTAGGCGGGACTCTCTTTTGCAGGTAGCTTCCCTTCCCTTCTGCTCATCCAGTCGTTATTTGGTCCCGCAGAAGTCAAAGACTAACTGAGAAAAGTTAAAATTCGATATTTTAATTAAAAAGTGAAATTTTTCACGATTTCACAATTAAATTTATTTTCGGAATTTTATAAGTATGGTATAGTCATAGAAAAGAAAAAATGGAGTGATAAAAATGAAACTGAAAGTCCACCGCACTTATAATTTTAATGCAGGTCCGTCCGCGTTACCAATTTCTGTCTTAGAAAAAGCTCAGGAGGAACTGGTAGATTTTCGAGGTACGGGCATGTCGGTTATGGAACTTAGCCATCGAAGCAAGGCTTATGAAGACGTACATAATCAGGCAATTGCCAGCTTAAAGGAACTGTTGTCCATTCCTGATACGCATGAAGTCCTCTTCTTGCAGGGCGGTGCTAGTCTACAGTTTTCGATGATTCCGATGAACTTTTTACAAGCTGGGAAAAAAGCTGGATATGTAATGACTGGTTCATGGTCAGAGAAAGCCTTCACAGAGGCAAAGCTATTTGGTGAAGTTTACCATGCAGCTTCCACGAAGGAAGGCAATTACCGCAGCATCCCTACTCTTGATCAATTACTGTACAATTCAACTGATGCTTATTTTCATTTAACGTCCAACAATACAATTTATGGTACTCAGTGGAAGGACTTCCCAGACACTGGAGATGTTCCATTAATTGCAGACATGTCGAGTGATATTCTCTCTAAACCGATCGATGTTAGTAAGTTTGCGCTTATTTATGCAGGCGCACAGAAGAACCTTGGTCCTTCAGGGGTAACAGTGGTGATTATTCGCAAGGACCTGCTTGAACAAGCCAATACAGCTATCCCAACGATGTTAAAATACAGCACGCATTCAAAAAATAATTCCTTGTATAACACACCGCCAACCTTTGGCATCTACATGCTCGGAGAGGTCCTAAATTGGGCTCGGGAGTTAGGTGGGTTATCTGCCATTGCTGAGCAGAATGAGAAAAAAGCGAACCTGATATACGAGACTATTGACGCTAGTAATGGTTTTTATATTGGCCATGCAACACCGGACAGTCGTTCTCTCATGAATCTTACCTTCAACTTAGCATCAAAGGACTTAGAAAAGAAATTCCTCGAGCAAGCAAAGCAGGCTGGTTTTGTAGGCGTAAACGGACACCGCTCCATTGGCGGATGCCGGGTATCAGCATATAATGCCGTTCCAGTTGAGGCATGCCAGGCATTCAAAGAGTTCATGATTCAATTCCAAACAGAAAATAGTTAAGAAAAGCGCAAGCGCCCTGTTCAGCGGCGTATGGCCTGGAGCGCTCCAACTGAGATAAAGGAAACACGAAGAGCGATAGCGAATCGATGTTGACTTATCGTAGGGCGGAGAGCGAAGGACACTAGCCGCTAGGGCGCTGGAGCTGGACAATTTTCAAAGTCGAAACTTTATACATTCTTATCTTTTAAATTGAAAATCACCCTCACTTTGTTATATGAGGGTGATTTTTTATGGTACTGAAGAAAAATTCATAATAATTTCATTTTAATGTAAGTTTTGGTTGTTTGATAAATGGTAAAATAAGGAATATAGATAAACTTTTTTTAAAAATGTTGGATTGAATAATCAGGGGGTACTATATGTTAGGTCATTTCGGATTTTCATATGTAGGGCTGATCTATTTATTAATGCTATGGATTCCAAACATCATATGGAGCAAAAATAAGCCAATTGACTATAACCCTTCCCAGGAAAACAGAATATTACTAGTGTTTGAGCGTGTTGGACAAGTATGCTGCACTTGTAGCATACTATTTTTTAGCGATTTTAACATTGCTCCATTTTCAGCATGGAGCTGGTGGCTACTTGCATCATTTTTCCTAATGATTTTATATGAGCTTAGCTGGATTCGATATTTTATGAATGAACATACGGAAGAAAATTTTTATCGAAGTTTTTATGGAATTCCCGTACCTGGTGCTAGTCTGCCTGTCATGGCTTTTTTGCTTTTAGGTATTTATGGTGAAGTTATTTGGCTGATTGTATCTGCAATCATCATTGGTATCGGACATATTGGCATTCACATTCAGCATTTAAAAACAATAAAACACGTTCTATGAGTATCCCCATAGCTAAAGCATGGGGTTTCGAAAGAATAGGCTTTAAAGCCGCATTGTCTTTACGAGGGCTACCACAAGTCCCGCTACTACATCAGGCCTAGGCCTTCAGCTTTGCCTTTCTTATCTTTATGATGATTATCTTTCGTGGGGATTGGAGGAACTGTTTTCTCTCCATTCCTTCGAAGACATCCTTTGTATGCTTACGGACAATATTAAAAGCACCATTCACATCCGCATGGATCAGAATCTTAGAACCTTTGATCTTGTAAAAAGAACGACTGCTTCTATACCCGCTAAAATTATTATGGTGTTCTTCCCCGTAGGTTGGAATCGGGTCTTGATTCAAGAAACTAGACTTGGAGGTATAGCTTTCTTCTCGGACAATGACTTGAATTCCCTGTCTTTCTGCTTTGTATCGAATCATTCCTATGAAATTGGCATATGGGATTTGTATGAAGGTTTGTTTATTCGTCTTTTGCATATCAACCTCCATCTTCCAACCCTCATTTTTTCCAATGATGATCGTATCAATGGTTCTTTCTCTAGCAATCTCCACCACTTTTACACTGGCTTTATGTAAAAAATCCATGACTCGATTATTTCTTTTTCGATCTAAGGAAATTTATCTTGCCGTGTGAAACTTCCCTTCCTTTGGTCCTTTTCCATTTCGAAGGATACTCATGTATTTGGCTCTTAATTTGTTATAGTATTGATTGATCGATTTTAACCATTTGCCCTTGATAAGCAGAGGCATTAGCCCCGTGTTATCGATGATAGTTGCCAGGTTATCTACGCCCAAATCAATACCCATTACTCGTTTCGGCTCAAATATCCACTCATTTACTTGTTTTTCTGATCGCTTGATCTCCTTTTCCTGTTCACTTTTAAAAACGACTTCCATGACATACCGACCATAGGACGGGACAATCCGCACTTGTTGTAGTTTACCATCTATATGTGCGATTTTACCCAGTTTTAATTTAAGAGGAGTTCCTGGTAATGTAAGCATATCTCCACTTTTAATTTTAATAATTTGATTGGTTAAATAACAGGTCGTCCGTCCATTTTTCGGTTTAAACTTAGGAATCTTTGGTTTTCCTGAAAAGCTAGCAGGCTGGGTTTTATATTTCTTTGAGGCTTCGAAAAAGCTTTTCCAATCATCATAAACCTTTTTCATGGTTTGTTGATTGGATTGAGAGGGCATAGAAATGTAATCGATTTGTTTCATCACTTTAAATAGTGCTTCTACAAAGTTATAGGAAAGGAAGGCTTTCTCTGGATGGGGCATTTCAAATTGCTTCAGTTTTGGCTCCAAAACATGACCATTATGATCAACTTTTTTAGGCTTAGATTTGGCTCTCTCAAAACTTTTTAGACGAATTTTATTCATTTGAGGTAAATGGTCTTGAATATCTGTTAGAACTTGAAGTTGATTTTCATTTCTTGTTTCTTTTTTTAAAGCTGTGTACACCTGCCTAATATAGAAGTTGGTGATATTGTACAAATTTTTCGCTTTAAAACAGAGGGAGTCACAGTAGTCGAACAATTCATGTTCCGTATGAATTTGTATTTTATAGGATCGATACATTTTGTTCACCCCTTCCTCTAAAGAACAAATGTTCTAATTTCATCCCCATTATACCAAAGAATTTTATAGAATGTATAGTAAATTACTTACATTATCCTAAAAAAACGAACAAAAATACAGCTTATATCCCCATATCTAAAGCTAGGGGTTTTACGCTACTTTTTGATAATTTTTCTGAATAGTATCTTTTGCAAATAAAAAAAACCGCAATTGCGGTGAAATTTTGATGTGCATTTACTTTACATTTCAAGATGTTTTGGCTTATTTGCCGTCGACTACTTCTTTTAATATTTCATACGAACGTTTTTGTTTCTCCGTGTCATAAATATACGATACGGCCATGAGTTCATCGACATGATAATACTCCTGGAACTTTGTCAACTGCAGTTTGACCGTCTCCTTGCTTCCTAACAATGTTACACTTTGCTTCGATGCGGCCATTTCTTTTTCCATCGGGGTCCAAATCTCATCCAGATTTTCAACAGGCGGTTGTAACGGATTTTGGGTACCACGAACGACATTTAGGAAAAATTGCTGCATCGTGGTTGATAGAAATTGAGCCTCTTCATCCGTTTCGGCAGCAATGACATTTAAACAGACCATCATATATGGCTTATCTAAATATTCAGAGGGCTGGAATCGACTCCGATAAATCGAGATTGCTTCTTCCATGTATCTTGGTGCGAAGTGGGACGCAAATACATACGGAAGTCCCAAGCTTGCCGCTAGATAAGCGGAATCAGTCGATGATCCAAGGATATAAATCGGTATATTCGTGCCAACTCCAGGATAGGCTTTCACATAGCTTTGCTTCTCTCCCGGGCCGAAATAAGTTAGCAATGCTTGGACATCATCTGGAAACGTATAGACAGAATCATTTTTTGAACGCCTTAAGGCGCTTGCTGTCATCATATCTGTACCAGGAGCCCGGCCCAGTCCGAGGTCGACACGATTCGGATAAATCGTTGCCATGGTTCCAAATTGTTCAGCCACCACGAGCGGTGAATGATTCGGCAGCATAATCCCCCCAGAACCAACATGAATAGTACTCGTATGTTCTAATACATGTTTGATTAAAATGGATGTCGCTGAACTGACAAGTGTAGCGGTATTATGATGTTCTGCAATCCAATAGCGTTGATAGCCCATTTTTTCGACGGCTTGCGCAAGATCGACCATAGCTTCAATCGCTTGACTAGAACTTTGCCCATTTCGGATCGGTGCTAAATTCAAAACAGATACAGGTATATTAATTGTTGCCATTTTAGCAATTCCTTTCCCATTAGAGATTACTACTATAGTAACAATAGGAAGGCAGAAATCAAAAATAAATGCTTACCACCCTTTCTTTCTAGAAAAACTTTCCAAATAAAATTATGAAAACTACCTTTTTGGTAAATAACTGATTAGTGGGTAAATAATGGAAGGGGTGGTATCATGACGCAACAGGGTAAAACAACCTCCGATGCGACGAATAAGGAAGAATTACGAGGGACGTTTTTTTCGGTTTTGATTATTGGGTTCCTCATTCTACTCTTCTGGATCGTAATGTTTTATATCTATATCAATAGATGATTCCTATTCTAAGAAATTACAGGAGGATTTTATTCCGGATCTTCCTCTTCTACGTCGTAAACAACATGACAATCTATATATTTATTTGCCCAAGAAAAATCATGAGTATCTGTCCAACTTACTAAGAATATTTTTTTTACATGTCTTATATTAAAATCATCCATTATTTCTTTTTGACTACTCGATTTACCTACAGAATCTAAAGGATAAAGAACTGCGTAATCGATATTGTATGGATTATTATTCCAAGTAGTTGACTTAATTGTATCAATATATAAGTTATTAGTACTTCCAGTTTTATAAGGTATTCCTGATTTAAATTTCTTATTAGATTCTAAAATTGTATCGAGATTATTCATAGCGTTTACTCTAAGAAGGATGTTTGATTTATTGGCACATTCCACCACAGTTCGAAGAGCTAAAACGTGTTTCTGAAATTGATGTGTCCCTGTAATTAATACACATCTCTCTTTTGAATTCATAAATTCCTTTAATTGTTTTTCTGCATTGACTACATCTACAAACGTTTTCCATTCTCATTGCGAAGCTTTAGCTCAACTTTATTTGAATAATTCATATTTTACCTAATTGGCATTCCAGGTTTGATTTTATTCTTTTTTGGACTTTTTCACAGCCCAAAAATTATTATAACGTGGGTTATCACATTGTTAGCTATTTATATGTATTGGGTAGTATTAATTTTGATTACAAAAATTGAAATTCCATTAAATTGGATACATAGAAAAATAAGCATTTATCAATGGCTTGACAATTTAACAAATTATGATGAGTTCCTTATTTATCTTCTTAGTTCTCAAAAAGTTAAATATAAAACTTTAGAGAATTTACAAATAGTAAAAAATACATTTATAAATTTAACTCGCGGAAATAAAGAAACTTTAAAATTATATTAAGCATACTATAAACAACTTTCCAATGAAAATTCCGATCAAATTTACTGGACAGCATTAATGACAATGTTTTCATCATTTGTAATATTGGTCTTAAGAGAATATGTTCTGAAAAAAAGTTTTGAAATATCCCTTGTTAGGAGTTCTGATTATTTCTTACTAATAATGCTTATCGTTACCACGGTTGCTTATATGGTAGCCCAAATTCAAAGAAATAAGAAACGATATGGAATTATCACGGATATACTTGAAATTTGTATTGAGGAAATCGAAGAAAAGGAAGATAAAAACAAATCAACCCATAGGAGTTTCTTTGCCCCCTCCTAGTACTGGAAAAGCCTATCTCAAAGTATTCTACTTTGAGATAGGCTTTTCCAGTCGTTGCCGCTGTTTTGACATAGCCGCTGAATACATTCGTTTCTTGAAAAGTGAAATTAATCGTCTGATAAACGAGCGACCACCCTGTTGAATTCGAATTTACCTGTTACCACTTGTAGTTTGTAAACGAATGTTCTCAACACACTTTGTTTAGTTTATTCCATTTATGAAAAAAAGAGTCAAAACCGTCCTATTTTTGACGGCTTTGACTCTTTCAACTTAGACAGAATTCTACATCCCCGGGTGGCGGCAGGTAACGAGACTACAAAAGGATGCCAAAACTTTTAGGATACTTTAAACATTCGACTAACCTTTTAAAATATTGAACATTTTTTCTAACTCTTCAATTTCGTCTGAGTGCCACCCTTTTAAATTAATCTCTTTTAAAAGTCTTTTTGTAACATCCATTAATGATTTTTCTAGCTGAAAAAAATTACTTATACTAGTAAAGAAAATTTCTTGAGTGTCACTATTTTCTTTTATAAAATCTAATTTTAAATTATTTTCGGAAATTTTAGTAGCCTTTACTACCAATGGACCATCCATAAAATCAAATTCATGTGTAGTATTAGTTTGACTGTTTTTTATATTTATTAATGCTTTGTGCCACCAACTCAGTATGATAATAACAAAATCATTCCATCCCTCTTCAGGAAAATAACGATCCCCAATCAAAAAATAAATTTCTCCAGTGATAGATTTCCGACTACTAATACATAAGCTATTAAAATTAACAATAATATCCGCTTTTTCTACCATAATAAAACCTCACTTATTATTTGGGATAAGCTGTTTCTATAGTTTTTGTTTTTGTATTTACCCACATTTCTATTTTCATACCATTGCTTTTACCTTGAACTTTGACCCTATGATCCTGGGTTTTTATCTTCTTCCCGTTTTTATAAGCATTTTTTATCGCCTTCTCGATTCGCTTTTTACTCATATTATCTGGAAATAAATCTTTTATTTTGCTTTGTTTAGCTCTATAACCCCCTTTTGTATGTCCAGATATGACCTCTTCCATGTCAATCTTTATTCTTTTATATGATGGTAAATTTACTGGTTTCGGCCTAGGTAAACGAACAGTTCCTCTAACTCTAAATCCAAAAGATCCACCAAATCCTCCTCCACCTACATCACTCATTTCTTTCCTTCCATCAGGGTCAAATAACATTATTGGATTATTACTTACATAGTTATACCCATTTAGAGTTAAAGGATAGATTTCATCCCCTAGTTCTGGGTCAAAAGATAAAAATACACCGGTATTAGGATTATAATACCTAGCTAATAAATAATATAATCCTATTTCCTCGTCGTATCGATAACTTGCATAACGATAAGGATTGGATGACGCCATTGTACCTGTTTTAGAAATTATATTACCCCATGCATCATACGTATATGCTGCTACACTATTGCCGTCTTTATCCGTTAGTTCTATTACATCACCATGACCATTTAAATGGTAGTAAAAGGTAACACTATTTTTGATTATTGTCACAGGTCGGTTTTTATTATCCCAAGTGTATTCCACAAGAATGGTTCCATTTTGATCTGTTTCAAAAATAACATTACCTACTTGATCATAATGAAAAGATATAGTTCCACTTGATGTAGTCATTGTTTTACGTCTACCCTCATAATCGTAAGTGAAGGAAGCTTTTGTGTTCCCTATAGCTTTCTCTTTTACTTCAATTAGAAGATTATCCGGATTAAAAGTAAATAAAAATTTCCCATTATCCACCAAGTTCCCACTTAAATCGTATATATATGACTGGTTATTTTCAGATATTATTTGATTTGCTTGATTAAAGTCATAGGTGGTGATGGTGGAACTAGTACCTTTCGTAATGGTTTTTTTCGTCCGATTTCCTACAGAATCGTATTCATAGGAAATCGTCGTTCCATCTAATAAAGTCTCTTGTTTCAATTGATTTAGCTGATCATATTGTCCTTATAGCCGTACCAAAAGAACTTTTCTCCTTCGCTATTCTTCTTCACATCTCATTGGGGATCTTTTGGAATCCCAGCACGAAGATCGGCTAAAGGAACGTCCAACTGTTCTTCAATTTTTTTTCAAAAAGAGGAGACTGGCTTTGCGTTCAGCTTTTTTTTTCAATCAACCATTGTTCTCGTTCCTCCTTGGACTTACGATCACGTTTCTTGGGTTCATCTTTAGGTTTTTCATCCTTTGGAGGCACCTGTTCCCGTACTTCAAAGTGTGTGGCTTCAATGGTATGTTGTTATTGTAAAAATTGAGGAAGAATATATTTTCCTAAAGGAGAATGAGCGTTAGAATAAAAGAGAATCGCCAAATATATCTTGTAAATCAAACAGGCATTCTTGTGTATAATACAAAAAATAGAGCATCTCTCCAGTCTATTAACGAGTGTGTTATAATTCTCGTTATAAATGATGGGGAGATGCTCTATTTTTTGGTTATTTTACACTTAAAATATCAACAACTTTAGATTTTTATATAATTAACTTGAGTCTTGCAAAATTTTTGTCATGATGTATCTTGTCAATTTGCCTATATTCTTTGGATTCTTTGTCGAACAGGAAAAATAAAAAGGGACATCCCAAATCTTATGTTGAATCATGTTACCACAACCCAAATCCATAAGGGGGATGTCATTTTAATGGTAACCTTCTATTCTTATATAGTCAATTTTATTATTGCTTTAGGCCTTGGATTTTCCAAACTACAAAACCATCATGTGTTTATGTTTATTCATGGAAACATTCTGACAGACGGAAAGAAGACAGTCTTCCAAATACGGAGGCCCACCATGAAACTCGTCACTTAAGCTGTATGACCAAATTTCTGGATGAATCTCCCTGGTGCCCTAACCGTGCGAATCGGCGACACATTCAGAGTTTATGATGGATAAAATCAAAAAGATTCGTGCTATGTTAGGTGGTACAAGAGCGATCACTTTCTAACTATCGATGACACCCAATTAAAAAGGGACATAACTACCCGCAAGATGGAGGGGTGGATTTTCACTTTTCCTACTCCGACTGGAAAAGTGTTTGGTCACATTGCATGGTCTCTACACACGTTGTTAGCGAAGGATATTCATATGCCTTTGATTATCGCTCTTACTTCAGGGACTACTACTTTAAAGAAAATGGACTTATGTTTAAAAGCAAAAATGATTTGGCCATTGAGTTAATTGACCAGTACGAATCACTATCAAATGAAAGTTTATGTCTTGTTGGACAGTTGGAATTCCAGCAAAAAATTGATTGATACATGCAGCACAAAAGGGTACCACCTTTGGGCGGTTTGCGGACCAATCGAAAAGTCTATCAGCAGGGATTGGAATTTAATTTTCCAAATTTATCTCTGATTATTTCCATGCTGATGTCCTTCGCCCCGTCACGGTGGGACATCACCGATATAAAACATATCTTATGAAGGCAATCTCAGTGATACGGAAAATGCCACAATCCTTGTATCCTGGGAGGACAATTATGACTTAATAAAGGGTAACCGTTTTGTCTCCGGTGTACAATAGCGGCCTGGATTTCGTGACGATCATGTGCTACTAAGAAGTGCGTTGGAACATTGAGACTGGATACCGTTATTTTAAGGATTTACCCGGTTTCGACCATCATCAATTGCTTTCGTACAAAGGGATAGAGTGAACGTTATTGGTGTCTGCAATTTCTAACCTATAACTTCCTCGAATATCAGAGGAAAGAGTAAAAAAAGAAGGCATTGTCACAATTGGAGACAATGTCCACCGAATCCAAAGGGAACATCTCGGCCAGTTGATTCTCTATGTTTATGAGAAAGGAATTTCTCAAAGACCTCTGGCTTAAATACTGAAATGTCTAAATTTGTCACCATAAAAAACTAAATAATGTTACCCATAAAATTAGTGTGGTCTTTTTTAGGGCTAATTTTTAAAAATACAAGACTCTAGTAATTAATCAAACCAATTTAGGACTTCTTCTAATCGCACTCTTTTTATATTAGATAATAAAAACGGTTGATTTGAACATATAGAAAGGTAGTATTCCTCTTCCCACGTAAAAGTTTGGAAATAACAATTATCCTTTTTTTTCCTTTTGATATCGTATAGATGAAAAGATTCATTTTCCATTATTACCTCAAAAGATTTCAAGTCTCTTTGTAAACCTGTCCCTATTGCTTTCAAAAATGACTCTTTAAGGGTCCAATGATTAATAGGGTTAAAAGAATAAGTTGAATCCAATGTTTGTCTTATTTCCCTTTCAGTAAAACAATAATTTAAAGAATAGATGCTCATGGGAATTTTTTTTTTCAATATCAACACCTATAATTTGAGAATTAGATATACCACAAATCACCCAGTCATTGGAATGAGAGATATTAAAACTCCCCTTCCACTTTAAATCATTTTTAAGAAAAGGTTTTCCCCATTGATTCCTATGAAATTCAATTCGTTCTCTCCTCACTCCTGCATATTTACATAGATAGCCGGTAATTATTAAATATCCTATAAGGCTATTTAATAAATCTTTATGTTTTTTTTTCTTTCCTATCTTCTCGATTTCATTTATAGGAAGATAATTTGTTACATCTGAATAGTAAAAATCTATTGTTAATTCTTTAGTGTTTATAGCAAATAATTGCACTTCTGCTGTTTCTGTCATGTTATCTCACTCTTATCTGTAATAGGTTAATTTAAAATAAGAATATTCCGTCATTGGAATTAATTAAGGTAGGTAAGCATCGATTTTTTTAGCCAAAGATTCTACAAAAGGAGATTCTACTATAGTCAAATGTGAACCGGATATAAATTGTTCGACATAGTTGCCTTTAGTGGCTGTTTTCCATTGATTATATAACTCATCAGAGTTTGGGTTATCACGAACTCTAAAAAGATAAATATCAGAGTTAATTTTTTCTGGATTTATTTCATAGTCAACAATCGCTTTTAGATTTGCTGTACGGACCTTTAAATCACGTTCAATAGAAATTTTATTCTTAGGAATATTATAACCAATTAATCTTGTTATCTCCGAATATATAACATCGAGTGATGAATTATCACTTTTCATTAGTTTTTTATGTGCTAAAAAACTTCTCAATGAATTATTTGCTTCCTCTTTTACACTTTGTGTAAAGGTATGGGAATCAAGTAAAATCAAAGAATTTATCTTTTTACCCAGTCTTTCAAGATTTCTCGCCACTTCTAAAGCTATAATACCACTAAAAGAATATCCAATTAACGTACAATTATCTTTAATTCCTAAATCAAGTATTCTTTTAGTATAAATCTCTGCCATTTCCATGACATTAGAAAGCGAATCTCTATCAGTGCTATAACCAATAGATTCTACACCAAATATAATTCCATTGAATTCTAGAGATGGTATTAATTTAGAAAAACATAGTAATCCCCCTCTTAAGGGATGTATAAAGATAACAGGAGCTATATTTGATTCTCCTCTTTGCATTAGTATACCAATCTCTTCGTTTTCATACTTTGAATTATTACCAAGTTGAGTTAATTCTCCATATTTTTTAATCTGATTATTAATTTCATTGGCCAAATTACAAATTGTTAAATCTCTAAATAAAACTTTGTAATCAAGTAGCACTTTAAACTCGCTTCTAATCCGGGTCAGAAGTTGAGTAGCTAATAGTGAATGACCTCCTATTTCAAAAAAGTCATCGTTTATTCCTATATATTTTACTTCTAATAAATCCTCCCATATTTCGCAAAGTCTCTTTTCAGTTATTGTGGTTGGTAAATCAAATTCTGAATTAACTACTGCTAAAGCATCCGAATTATTAGCATGTAAAGCGTTTTTATCAACCTTGCCATTTTTTGTTATAGGCATTTTATCTAAAACTACAAATTTTGTAGGAATCATATATTGCGGTAAAAAACCTTTTAAGTGATTTTTCAACTTTTTCAATGAAAAAATCTCCAATTTATTAACTGTAATAAAAGCAACTAATTTTTTCTCGTTGTATTCTTCCCCTTTAACAATAACGCTTACTTGGATTATTTCTGCGTAGTTTTTTATAGCGTTTTCAACTTCATTTATCTCAACTCTGAATCCTCTTATTTTAACTTGATCATCTACTCTTCCTAAAAAAATAATTTCTTCAGCCATTGTATACTTTGCTTTATCTCCTGTTTTATATAGTTTCCCGCCATTTTTATCAAATGGATTTTCTATGAATTTATCAAGCGTTAAACCTTACGGTTAAAGATCGAAAAGGACTTCATCAACTTTTTGATGTCATCCGGAAAGGCGATACAGTTGTAGTGGAGAGCATCTCCCGTTTAGGACGTAAAACATTGGATATCCTCAACATTATTCAACAGTTAGAAGAGATGGGGGTGCAATTCATTTCTTTAAAAGAAAATATGGATACAAGAACTTCTACGGGCAAAGCCATGTTCCAAATGATGTGCGTCATTGCTGAATTAGAAAGAAACCTTATTGCTGAGAGAGTAAAGGAAGGACTCGAAGCAAGTAAAGGACGTGGAAAAACATTAGGTAGACCCAAATTGGATAAAGAAAAGCTTGCTGTTGCGCTACGGATGTATGATAGTGAAGAGTATTCTATAAAGGAGATAGTCTCAACAACTGGAATATCTCAAGGTTCCTTATATAGAGCAGTCAACAGAAGAAGGCTTGAAGAAATAAAAAAATAGGGCGCGTTTTATTATTTCTTCAATTTTACTTTGCGGTCTACAGCAGGGACCCTGTCACTAAGCCTTAATAAACGCATTTCATCTGTGTAAACGCTAGGCGTTTTTATTCTCTAAATCCATTGATACGACTGCTTTTATGGCGTCTACAAAGGGGACTGAATTAGACAGAAATTTTTCCAATTCTCTAAACGGGGTACGGCAAGAATTCGTTCTTTTTGGGGCCACTCATTACAGGTGAAAATTTTTTAGACTTTCGTTACAGGGGAACGGAAACGATTCGAGGATTAAGGGGACACATAAGAAGAAATTTCCAAATTTTATGACATATCTTATTCTATTTCTTTTATCTTTCGATAAAATGCTGCCTGGCTAACCTCTGTAATTGCGTAAATCTCTTTTAGGGGTACCGACAGCTTTCCACGCTTGTTGGCGGTACCCCATCATCAACTTTCTTAATTGTTCATCTATTTAACCTTTTTTGTTCTTTTGTTAGATAAATAACATTACTAGGTCGATTTATACCAGGCAATAGGAGAGTATCCATAAAGCTATCTTTAAAGTTCAAAAAGTTCCATGGCTTTATAGCAAAAAATGCTTCAATTAAACTGGCTAATATTAATTCTTGGTAAATCTTCGAGCCAACTCCGGGTTTCCCACTATGTTCCCAGGGTACCATTTCTTCTTTTATCATCAACGGAACATTACCAATTATTTTCCACTTTCCTTCGTCTAAATCTTCTGAACGAGTAGTAATTACAGATATCACGATTGATTGAATGATTTCTTCGACTGACAAAATATTCTCACTGTTCATTTTTAATATAGCACAAGTTACTGATTTTTTACCTTTATGCCATAATATCTGTCCATAACCATAGGAACCATTAGATAAAGGTATGGAAAAAACATCTCCATCTTTCCATTTTTGAGGTTTCGGGCGTTTCCAATGAATCAGAATGTTTCTAATTTTTTCTACATCTTCATCATTTAGCACTTGGTGATATAGAGGAATTAATAATTGATTTATAAGAATTGCGACTTCAAGAATATGTTCACCATGTTTAGGGTTTGAAGTTATAAAAATACAACCAGCTTCAGCATCAATTTTAATTTTTTTATAAACTTCATTATTATATCTTTTTAATGCTTCACGTAATTTTTGTTCAGCTTCATAATTCGTTTCAAGGCCAAATTCTTCTGCCAAACTTTGGGCAATCAAAAAATTTTGGTAGCCAACGCTAGGTAAATTAATTTTTACAACCCCTACTTCTACAGTGCAATTTTCATTTATAACCATAACTAATCCTCCGTTTTTTTATTTTTCAAAGAAAAATTATACATTCATACGAATCAAGATTCATTTAAATCTCGATACCATTCATGAATATAAAAAAGAACCGGCGACAATTGAAATTCTTGTCGCTCAGTTCTTGAAAAGGTGTGTGATTTAAATATAGGATAAAAATTGATTAGTTAGTCAAGAACTTATAATTATTTAATTTTGAAAAATTACTTGTCCTTAAAAAGCAGGGAACCAATTTCTACCAAAATATTATTTACCATCTTACATAGGTTTCCCCACCAAGGTCACTCCATTTCTTTGGTGAAATAGCGTTAATTTTATTTTGTAATGTACCATTCATGCTCTTGGCACCACCATGCATATTAATATAATGTTGTTCCCACCAACTTAATTGGCTCAATCTTATATTTTGCTTCAACCTAGCAAATCCATATGTTAAACCTACCTTTTTGCCGTTAGACTTATGTGCCGCCATACGGCTTGAATAAGAAGTTGGACTTTTAGATTTTCCAACATACTTTAACCCTACAGTTCCTCTTGGACCAGCGACAACTCTTCTCATATAAATTATACCTGTTGCTGGGTCATTATTAGATCTGCTAATTAATTGTCCTACTCCAATTCCAGCTCCAACTGCAGCTAATCCGGCAACTGTAGCATATACGACAGAACCTTCTATTACACAGGCATCCCAAAAGCAATGTCCGCTAGAATCAGTATATATTAATGGGTTATTATCGGTATATGCATATAGATTCATACTAAGTGGGTCATCTAACTTCCCTTTGTACGTATCCTCTGTTATAAACCGTCCTAGGCTCGAATTATAGTAACGGGCCATTAAATAATATAAACCTGTTTGCTGGTCAAAACGATAACCTGCGTAGCGATAAGGGTTAATATCTTTCATTGTTCCTGTTGAAGAAGTTATATTTCCCCACGCATCATATTGATATTGGGCTACTATATTTCCGTTCTCATCTGTTAGAGCTGTTACATCTCCATGCCCGTTCAAATGATAATAATATGTTTTTCCACCCTTAACCATTGTTACTGGATTACCTTGATCATCCCAGGAATATTCTACAATTACATTGGTACTTGCATCTTTCTCAGCGATAACTTTATCACCGGCATAATAGAAGTTTGTTGTACCAGTTGATGTTGTCATACTTGTACGGTTACCTTTGTAGTCGTAAGTAAACTTAGCCAAAGAGCTTCCATTCTGGTCTTTTACTTCGATCAGCTGGTTATTTTCATTGTAAACAAATGTTTTATCGCCGTCGTTCGTAAGGTTACCATTCTGGTCATACGTATACGCTAGGCTGTTAACACCGGTTAACTCATTTGCGGCACTATATGAATAAGTCGTTGTTGTAGAAGAAGTATCTTTTGTCTCAATTTTCTTTGTACGGTTGCCAACTGCGTCGTATTCATATGAAATTGTAGTTCCATCCGTTAACGATTCTTTCGTTAATTGGTTTAGAGCATCGTATTCATAGGACATTGTCCCTTTATCTGTTACAACGCTTGTTTGGTTTCCATTGGGGTCATAGCTATATTTATAAGAGTCTAATATGTCCCCAGTATTTTTGTAATTTTTCAATTCGTTTATGCGATTGCTACTATCATATTGAAGGGAAGCATAGGAATTGTTTGCTCGTTTAACGGAAGTTACATTCCCGCGTTCGTCATAGACAAACTTTGCTCGATTCGAACCGTTTCTTGCTAACGAAATTAGTTGATTTAACTTGTTATAAGCATAATCTAAAGAAACAGTTGTTGTCCCTGATGGGAATTTTACAGAATTAGGATTACTATTAGAATCGTAAATGTAATCGATCGGAAAAGAATCACGAGATTCCTTGGTCAATCGATTATTACTGTCATAGGTAAAGGTAGTTTGTTTGCCTAATGCATCTGTAACTGAAGTTAAATTTTTATTCGCATCATAAACAAAATCCCATTTTTTTACGCTATTGACATAGGTAGCGTTTAAACGATTTAAATCATCATACGTGCTAGTAATCGAATCCCCTTTTGGGTATACGATCTTTGTTTGGTTCCCATTTTTATCGTAATTAAATTGGGTAATCTGGTTTAACGGGTTTGTAATTTTAGATAAATGATTAAACTCATTATAACCATAATTAGTTACATTGCCTTTCGCATCGGTAACACTTGTACGGTTTCCATTTGCATCATAACCATAAGAAGTAATTCCCGTTTTTGTATCAGTAACTTTCGTCAGTAAATTACGACCATCATATGCAAACGAAGTCGTTTGTGCTTTTGCATCTTTAACGCTAGTACGATTACCAACAGCATCATAACCGAACGTAATGGCATTTCCAAGCGGATCTTTGATACTTGTTACATAATTTCCCCCTGCATCATAAGTGTTGGAGGTAATGGACGCTCCAAGTTCAAGACGCATCGCATCAAACCATGCAGTTCCAGTCTGGTTTTTATAATAATAGTACACATCAATATAATCAAACGGCGCTTTAGGATTGACTTCTGCTGCGACATGCTGCCAATCAGATGCTGTTTTACTAAAATCGTTGGCATTAGTCCAATCGAATGCGGTTCCATCGGTATAATGGATGCCTACCTGCAGGGCATAATCGCCACCGTTAGGATTTGCTCCCACTTGTTTGGACCATCCTGAAAACGTCAATTTCGTATTGGCATCCCCAGAAATATTAATGTGCTGTTTGATAAATTTATCCTTTCCAGTTTCCCCTGTCATTTGGAAAGAAGATTCGCCAATATAAACGTTGTCATCACTTTGATTAACGTTTTGAATGATTTTGTCATTGGCAGAAAGATTGCCGCTAGTTTCCCAGTTTTCAGGCATACTTGGTGTATTGGCATCCGTTCTTTCATAACTTGAGTTATCAACCAAGTTATAAGCTGAAAGAGTGGTTCCTTTTTCCAACTGGACGCCGTCAAAATGAGCAGTACCAGATCCAGCATTAAGACCAACAGATACTCGAATAGAATCCGTTCCACTTGGCACATCGGAAACAACAGCTTGGACCCTAGTCCAGTCATGAGTACCCTTCAAACCAAATGAGTAGGATGTAGGTTCAATTGGAGTTCCTTGCGTATCCAGGTATTCAATTTTCATTAAAGCGGTGCCGGCCGTGTTTTCAGTTTTTATATAGGCACTAGCAATGTATTGATCGCCAGCCGTATATTTAATCTGCTTGGAGCTGACAATCGCCCAACCGGTTGGATTGGAAATGCTAACCGCCTTAATGCCAAACCTCTTCGTAGTGGACCAACCAAAAGTGGCAGTTTTTTGGTCCTGCATATACTTAGTCCATCCATCTGGCCAGTTATCGCTATTCTTATCCAGTTCAAAGCTCGAGTTTGATAACAAGTTGTCGGCCGCTGACATAGGATGGGTATCGTAAAGGAGGTTCCCTTTTGAGTCATACCGACCAGCAGTCGTTTGAATGTTTGGATCAGTCGTTTCCATTTGATTGTTATTTCCATCGTAATCGTTGGTACTAGTATTTTGATTGAAATCAGTTTCTTTTGTTATGTTGTTCTGGCTATCATATTCATACGTTGCCTTCTGGTTATCTGGGAGCTGTTCCCCTGTTAAATTTCCATTTGTGTCATATGTGTAAACATAACCTTTTGTTAAAGAAGGATTAATTTTAAAATTATTACACGTATTACTCGAGTCTTTACTTAGATTCGCATCAATCACTGTCGTCAAATCATTATTATCGTTATAACAATATTGTGTGACAGCTTTACTCGACACATCCTGCGGGTTTTCCGTGATTTTTACAACATTTCCATTCGGATTTGTTGTATAGTCAACCTTTTTTCCTTCTCCATCTGTTACTGATGTTACAAGATTCGTTGTATCATAGGAATACGTTGTTTGACTTGTATTGGTAACGCCATTGGTTGTGATTGGTCTACTAACACTGGTCACACGGTCTAATGTGTCATATACAATTGTAGTTTTAATATTGCTTGGATCAATAATCCCAGTCAAATTATGATCTGTATCATACGTAAAAGTAGTTGTTTTCCCTTTTGCATCTGTAACTTTTATTAGATTACCAGAGTTATCATATTCGTAATTAGTTACCCTCCCTGCAGGATCCGTCACACTGGATACATATCCATTTGTACCATAAGCGATGGCGGTTTCCCTTAAGGATGCATCTTGGACTTTTGTTAACCTTCCAGATGTATCATATATAAAAGTAGTTTTATTTCCATTCGTGTCTACAATTGAACTGATATTCCGATTGGAATTAAAATTGGTTTTAGTACCGTCGTTATCAGTAATCGTATAAGTGCCATCACTGTTTTTAGCTAAATCAAGATAGATACCCACGGGCGATTCATATCCGCCACCGACTTTTTCTCCAAAAATTTGGCGTGTACTATCTTCATCTACATAAGTGATCGGGCCGCTTCCTTTATCTGATAAATACCTTTCCCAATTGGTAAACCATCCGTAACCGAATATTCCTTTTGTTTGTGATTTTCGGTTATTAAAAGTGCGAGTGAGACTTACTTCAGGACCATTCCCTGGAATATCGATATCTGCTTCCTGATAAAAAAGATTTCCATTTGCTGGGTTAACTCCGTCATTGGTTGTTAACCAAAATGATTCTGCACCGATGGGCTCTACTCGATAGTTAATTGTCAGGCGAGGAGTGTTTGTTCCACTATTCACACTGTTAAAAGAACGATACGGTGATGTGGCTTCGTTCTGTTGTTTCAGCATGAAACCATAATTTGCTTGGTAACCGTTATACCAGTCCTTCGCAAGAGTTGTAATGTCCCAGCTCCAATAAGCATTATACGTATTGCTTGTCACAGTGGATTCTTTTGTACTTGATGTTGCTGGCTGTGAATTCCATGTTACAGATGCAGGCCAATCACTGTTGATTCGGTATAAATCAACCGAAACCTGCTGCCCATCATTATTTGTTTGATACGCATTAAACGTCGCACTCGTAATTGAACTATTGCTAGGAAGGCTAGGCAGATAGAATCTAGCAAGAGCCCTTGTCGTTCCAAATGTACTATTATAGCTTATGGACACCTGATGGAGATAGAAAGCTAGAAAACGATCTTAAAATTTGCGTGTTCAGAAATTGATGACTTTTTTAACAAAAAATCGGAAAACACACAGCAATTATTTAAATTTTTTCCATAATTGGGAGGCTTTTGGTGATATTTATAGAATAATTTAATATGTTACATCTATTATATAAAGGGAGTGGTAAAGTGTGTCTTATTTTAAGAAGTTAGTTCCATTAGCTCTATTATTTGGTTTGTTTTCTACTACTCTAGGAACTACAGAATCAGATGCAGCAACTGTTAGAAGAGGTAAAATTAGTCATTATGACGGAATCGGTGCTATAGCAGAAAAAAATCATGTATTAACAAAATGGGATTGTGCAGTTGGTTATAATTATAGAACCCTGATCCCAAGTGGGACACCAATATATACTTCTAATGAAGATAAGGCTAAATTTGTAACCCTCTACAAATGGGATTGGGGAAATTTTTTTGATCCGGTAATTTTAGATGTCATGACAACAGTATACCAAAATGAATTAGGTGGAAGTATATCAGCTGGCTATATTCCTAACGGAAGAATAAGCTACTAACTATTTAACTAATTGGAACAAACCTCATCCTTACAATCTATTGTAGAATGAGGTTTGTTAATATAGAGGTGAATTTATGAAGAATAAATTAACTATAATACTTTCTTTAATTAGTATTTCCCTGATTATTCTAGTTTTTATTTTAAATAAAAGTCAGGCTTCCTCAACCGATAGCAATCACCAAAACAAATATTTATACATTAATGCTGCTGACAATGTTAATCATTATTTATATAGATTAGATATTAATAATAAAGAAAAAAGTTTGTTATTAAAAAAAGGGACAGAAGGTTATCCAACTTCAACGTACTCTAAAACCAAGAAAACTGTATATTTCACCCAAAAGGGAGAAGATAATAGTACGCAATTATTCCAAAAAGAACTTAAAAATACTATCAGTAAACAACTTACAAAAGATTTAAGTTTTGTTGATTTCTTAGCTTTAAACCAATCAGAACAAATTATTTATATGAGAGTATTAGTTGGAAATTCTGACCGTAATTTCCATATTGCAACTTATAATTTACATAATTCGAAGTATCATGTGTGGAACCCCGAAGATAAGGATACATCCGTTGTATGGTTTGACTATAATGCCAAAACAAATAAATTGTTAATAGTAACTAAGTCAATAAAAGAAGAATTCAAAAATATTGATAAGGCAAATAAAAATAAAACGTTACCTGTTCCATCAACATACAAATTATCAATAGCCAGTGAAGATGGGCATGTTGAAAAAGAAGTCTTAGCTTTAAAAAAATTTGTAAAAAGTGCCTCATTATCTAATGATGGAAAAACAATTTTAATAAACTATAAAGATGGAATTGAACCAGAACAACCTTCGAAAATTGCTAAGTTCAATATAAATGGAGATGGTTTAGAATTATTATTACAAGATTCTGAACAGAACTTTAATTTTCGTCAACCTATATTTGATCGGATAAACAATGGTTTTTATTTTATAGTAGATGATAATCCAATGAGCTCTTCATCATCTGTTAAATACTATAATCTTAAAACAAAAGAAACTAAACAGGTATTTCATTATAAAAAAGGTCCAATTATCAATATATATTTAAATAATTAATGTAAAAAAATTCCTTTTCATCTTATTTGTTGTATATAAATTAATATCTTTTTTGTTGTCTTCTTTTAATTTAGTCATTTTTATTTCTTTAACATTGGGTCTTAAAATTAGCAAAGTTTAAGATATAATAGATTATTTTGAAAAAAATGATAAAATCTCAATTAGCCTTGTGCTTATATTAAATAAAAAAACCAATAATTCCTTAGCTGGAATTATTGGTTTTTTTATTTAAACTTGCTTAGTGTATGTTTTGCGCGTTTTGTTGGTAGGAACCCTAAAATCCTGTATAATCCATAAAAATGGCAAAACAAAAACCCCTTGGTGCTCAAGGGGTTTTGTTTTGCCAACTTCCTAGAGTTAGCTTTTTGTTAACTAGATTTGTATAGAATATTCGATTTTATTCTTATTGAAATTGATTTAATTAATCAAAATAGAAGTAATCATATTATTTTCTTGATTCACTATTACCGTCATTGAGTTACAGACACCAGCAAAAGATTGCACTGTTATCCTATCTTTAAATGATTCATCAAATGCCCATCCATTTGGTAATATTACCAAATTCCGGTATGCCTGTACAAAAGAACGTTCAAAAAAATTCCACATAGGTAAAATATCATTATCAATTGATTTTTTTACAGCTTCAAGGTTTACTTTATATTCTTTTATTGTGAAATGCCCTCCCCAGCCGGTAGTACCTTTAGAATATATCTCATTTACAATTTCATTAATTCTGCCATTTTTAATTTGATTTAAAAATTGTATTTGTGAACTCTCTCTTACATTCTGCACTCTTAATATCACTTGATTTTTAGTTTTAACTTTTGTAACTCTATTAAAGTGAGGTGCGATATCTTTGAGTACTATATCTTGAATATCGTTATCAAATACAGGGATATCCAAAATTCCATTTGAATCGACTAATATAAAGGGTGCCAGAAAATACTGTGTAAGTGAGGATATTTGCCGTTCAACAGATTCTTCAACAATTAATTTCTCGTATACCACTTTGGGATGATCATGGTTCTCTTCAATAGGACTTTGATCACTATCTTTAGTGATTATTTCTTCAAATAGCTCCAAAAACTGTTCACCCTTCTTACTTACGACTTTAAGTATACTAGTTATTTAAATTTATGTTAGACCTTCTCAATTTAGGTCAATAAGTTATTAATTGGTGTAAAAAGTAATAGTACCTGGTGTGATTGTATAAGCGACACCTTTTGTTGTATCTACAGAACCATAAATCGATGCTTGGTGTTTACCTGCTATATAGAATGAATTGTAAGAAACATTCGATACCGAAGTAGGAACGCCAAATGTTGGATAGTTGAAAGCCCCGGAGGTCTTAAGCCCTCCAGTGTTCCAAAATATAGAAAGATTTACTCTTGTTATATATGTACTTGGAGTTGTTATAGTAACTGTCCAATGTCCTTCAACATCATCTCCATTTTTGACCACTGACCAAAAATCTAAGTACCCATTAATTGTTTGAGCAGCCTCTGCCTGAATACCATTACTTTTATTTGCGGTTGGAATAAGGGTAATTGGAATTCTTATTTTGTCTACTTCTGTTTCTGCCTTTTCTTTCCCAAAAGCTACAGTTGGCAATAATAATACCATCATAAATAAAAATGCTATCGATATTTTCTTAACATGTTTCAAGTAAAATCCCCCTTTTTGCATTTACTGTAAATTAATTTTAAAATAGCATTAAATTAACAATAAATCTAGTAATATCTGTAAAATCAATTGAAAAAATGATAGATTATTTCTTTAATATGCAACACTTCCCTTTTTCTCTCCATCTCTTCAACCTTCGTTTTCTTATCCAATTCTTCTAGTACTCTATACACCGTATTTTGCCACTGGCATCACAGGAATACCATCCGAGTCGAGTAATAAATATCTCCTTTTATTTTCATCCAACTTCACTTCTTGAACTTTCATTCTTCCTCCTCCAATAGCTTAAACATATGATTATATTAAACTTATTAAATAAGATTTATAAGGTATTGTTTATCTATCTGATTTATTGAAAAGGAGAGGATATTCGCTCATATATTGGAACGAACTATCCTCTCTTAATGATAGTCTAATTAACGTATGTTTTCCGCGTTTTGTTGGTGGGACCCCGTGAAGGAAAAAAATGTTCAACCACTCCGAACGGCAAAAGAAGTTGAAGATATGAAATGGGCTTTAGGGAGATATTGTTCAGAAAGAGATAAATTTATGTTTACTTTTGGAATTAACATCGGTTTACGTGTTTCCGATATTGTTCCATTGAAAGTGAAAGATGTATTACATAAGGAACACATTATTATTAGAGAAAAAAAGACAAAGCATACTAAAACAAAAAATAAAGTCAATCGGTTCAAGATTCCTTCAAAACTAAGAGAAGAAATTGAGGACTATACAAGGAATATGGATCCAGATGATTATTTATTTCCATCCAAAAAAGGTGGCCATATTACTCCCACACAAGCTTACCGTAGTTTAATCAAGGCAGCCGAAGTTTTAGGTAGAGATGATATTGGGACACACACAATGAGAAAAACTTTTGGATACTTTTATTATCGTAGAACTAGAGATCTAGTTTTCCTACAAGAAATTTTTAACCATAGTGCCCCTAAACGAAGGCAACTCCCTCAGTGGTAGTTGCCCTTCTTTTTTAAATTAAAGATGGAATCTTATTTTACTAACTCTCTCAATTCTTCTGTCATTTGTTCCACTAATTCAGGTCTGCCGTGAAACTGGGCAGGAGTATTTTGAAACAATTGAATCCGCCAATCCCCTTCAATTTTTACTACAACAAGCGTATGATGGGTATTTACGTTTGAGTTAATGTCGGATTGCCCCGGAGGCACCATTCCGGCAATGGCTCGCAAAATAGCAATGTCTGAACTTAAGAAACGGACATCTTTCACTTTACTCACAAAACGCGCTGTTGGATGGTGGTCAAAAATGGGCTTGAGGTGGGAAAATATTTCATGTCTGCCAATCGATTGACTTCCATCAAACCCGATACTCTCACCATCATCTAAGAATAATTCTGCCATTCCCTCCGCACTGCGTTCATTCCAGGCATCTAAAAGCTTCTTATAAACGGCTTGTACTTCCTTAGAATCCATAATTTTTTGCTCCCCTCATTGCTATGAATTTATCGTAAAACAATCCAGTCCAGCTTTCAACTTTTCGGTTAGCCACCTCTACAAAAAAAGACCTTCTCCCACACCATGATCAGGTGGAGACGAAGATCCATTTTTCAACTTAGAGCGAACTGAGCAAATTTTTCCGAAAAGGAGGCTTCTTGTTTCATTTGCATTTCTTGCTGTTCTTTAATTTCAGTTTTTCTATTTACTTCAAATCTTTTCAATCGTTGTGCCGAAATGTTTTTTTCCAAAAGTGCTTCGGTTAAGATTGGAGCTAATACATGGGCGTCCTTCATCCCACAATTAATCCCGATTGCACCAGTTGGAGTCATGGTGTGAGCGGCATCCCCGATCATAATTAATCCGTCCTTTACCCATGTATCCGAACGGGAGCTTTGTACTTGTAAGGGAACAAAGTCATTCCATGTACGAAGATGCTGTAGAACGAGCTCCTTCAATTCGGGAAAGCTTTCAATTAATGGTTCAAGAAAGGGCTGTAATGATTGTTTTCTTAACGAAGGAAAAGAACCTTCTTCAATATTCCAGCCAATTTGAATGTAACCTCCCGTTTGTGTGAACAAGGCAAGCTGATGGCCGTCAACAAGAACCATTCTTGTTGTGGGCTCCCATCCTGAAGGTGCTGGAATTTTGGCCCACAAAACATCATAACCATGTGTCATCTCTACCGTTGGAATCTCCGCAAGCTTTCTGACAGTCGAATAACGTCCATCCGCCCCAACAACCACTGAGCTGTTTATGATTACTTCTTGACCGTCACTTATCGCTTTCACACCTGTTAAGACTCCACGTTCATCATGCATTAAATCCGTTACTTTTGTGTTAAAAAGAAGACGGTAATTTTTATATTGTTCTGATTCTTGGATCATTGCACTTAGTAAATTCGCTTGAGGTACATGAATTCCTACATGATCCTCAGCATTGGAAGGTGTAATCGTGTTAACAATCTGATTTCCTGAAAAAAACTCAACCTTTTTCATTTTAAGGATGCCTAGCTCTTCTATCTTATCAAACAATTGGTGCTCTTTTAAAATGGATTCTGTTTCAGAATTAATATGTTCTCCTCTAAATTTCCTGTTTACTCCGGACGATCGTTCGAGAAGAATAGTTGATACTCCGTTCTTAGCCAAAATAAACCCAAGTAATGTCCCTGCTGGTCCGCCACCCACAATACAAACATCTGCCTGCAGCTTCAATATATTCACCTTCTGGTTATATTTATTTTCGAAAAATTTATCTTCAAAAGTTTTCTTATAAGAATAAAAGTTGATTATAGAATAACAAATTATGCATTATTGGTCAATCTAAATAAAAGATCAGACCCTCAAAACTTTGATTTGTGGGTCTGACCTTTTATTTATAAAACGTTAATTTTTCCATCTCAATGATTCTTTTTAGATATTCATATTCGTTGTGTTCAAGAATATCAATTTCATTGTTGGTAGCAAGGAGTATTTGTTTGCGGCACTTGGATATTCGTTGAATCATTGGGTGGATCGTTAGGCTTGATAAATGAACAAAATCGTATACGTCTGTTAAACAAACCGGAAGTTTGTAGCCTTTATTGCTGCTAGCAATTAACAGACCACTATCACGAAGCTTAGAAACGATGTTCGACCGAAAGTAATGGTGATTGATTTTGTTCACTCGGATGGCATTTAGATTGTCGAGAATTTCTTGCGTATAAACATATTCGTTGGGATTTTCTCGCAGATTAAATAACAGAAACTTGAGAAAATCAATCCTTATTTTTTCATCCATGTCTTCACTATTTTTATTTTTCTCTAGGTATTGAAGTGTCAAATTGACCGATTGTTGAAAAATAACCTCATCAAACTGGGAGTCCTGATTCCTTGATATGTAATCATGTAAATAATTTTTATAGTTTTGCGGCCATAAATTAATGGCAATGATTTTCTTTTTGATGATTTTATTAAATTGTGGATATAGTTCCGAGTACTGGGATTGATCATACCCTTTCGCAATCGTCCCAGCGATTATATTAGCCATTTGAAGGAGGATCTCTGATGAATTGTTGTTAAATCCAAAGGTGGAGTAATTAAATAAATCGGGAATACTTTTTTCGGTAATATAGGTTTTAAATTCAGTCATGAATTCTTTCGATCCCTCTTCAACTAGAACCAGGTCGAGTTGATCAAAGGTCCGCTGTAAGTCATCATAGATCAAACGGTTCATGTATTTAATAAACGTCTTTTCAAACGTGATGCCGCTATCTTCTCTAATTTTTCTTTTGTCGACGACATAGGCATAGATATTAAAAGGTAAATCTTTCAGTTCATTTAATAGTTGAATTCTTAAATGTGGGTTGTCGATTCTGTCCGATTGCATTTCTTCGGTTGAAAAGTATTTTTGTCGAACCTTCTCAACTTCCTGTTCTAGCCATTCTTTATTCGACTCTTTTGCTAGAATAGCAACAAGAATAAAGTGGGTTGAAACATCATTATTTTCAAAATCAAAACTGTAATCACCAGCTTCATCAATAAATGCAAATTGGATATCGTTCATTCTCCCACCTCACCCAATATTTCTTCCTTTAGATACTTATTTCAACAAAATATGATTCAAAACCTTCAAAAAGTTAATTTTTCCCTTAAAAATTCTATTGGAGGAGGTGGGAGATGCTAAAGTTTGTTTGATCAAACAGATAAACCGCACGAACATCGGTCTTTTCCAAAGGCGATCGAATAAGCAGAAGGAAATTCTTGATTGACCCGCTGGACTTCACGGGCAAATTCTTCTTCATTTTTTGGGACTTTTGATAAGGAATCTGCTTTTTTCTGATTATCGATATGAGCACCTGGTGGAACAAAGCTGTCAGGCTTAAGTGTCACTCCACCTGTAACAACCGCTCCCGAGGAAATAAAACTCCCCTCTCCGATGACGGCATGATAAACGATTGATTTAAAACCAACAAATACTTTCCTACCAATCTGACAGGGGCCATGAATCAATGAGCCATGGGCACAGGATACCTCTTCGTCGATATAGATTGAGTATTTCCGCTGATTAACCTCGACATGTTTATTTTTTAAGCCATGGAGGATCACACCGTCCTGGAAATTACAGTTGCTTCCGATATAGAAGGGAGTCCCTTCATCTGCGCGGATACTAACGAATGGACCAACGTAGGTATTGTTCCGGATCGTGACGTCACCGACAATATAGATAAACGGACTTAAATAGGTCGTTTTATTTATTTTAGGAAAAATTGGCGTGGGATTGACAGAGGTTAATGGATTCGAGCCGACATAATAACTATAAATATTAAAAGGACCATTTATATTATTGGGATACTGCCACAAAATAAATTCCCCCTTCTAATCACCTGATTCTTAATGATTCATACTACATATACGTAGGTTTTCAGAATTCATACCACTTTCTAGAAAGAGTGAAGGGGCAAAGCAAAACTGTTAACTCATTATTTTTTTAACTTTTATGAAAACCAGAAATACCAAACTTTTATTTCTCTATCTGCTATAATTAAATTATCCCAAGTCGACCATATTATGGAGTAAAGGATTTAAAACATTTTTTCATTCTATTATTAATACATTCTCAAGGAGGTTGAGTTCATTTTGTATAAAATCAAAAACAAAGAAAAATTATTTATTTACACTGGGCCAGATGGTTCTGGAAGAAAAACGGTTGCCAAAATGGTAGCGACCGCGTTTGATATGGAGACAGTCATCTCCTACACGACTCGCTCCCCTCGTCACTATGAAAAGAATGGGGAAGACTACCATTTTATTAATGAAGAAACATTCAAAAAGATGGAAGATAATCAGGAATTTCTTGAATGCGTCAAAATTGATGGTTTCCATTATGGCATTCGCGAAGAGGATATTGTTAAAGCATTCGAATCTCACAGCCTCGTATACCTCACATTAAATCCCGAAGGAACCGAAAAGTTAAAACAAATGTACGGTGAACGTGTCATGCGTTTTTTCATCTTTGCCGACCGTGATACCGTTATCAAAAGACAAGAGGAACGAAAAGATAATGATCAAGATATTGCCCGTCATATGGCCCATTATGATGAAACGATGAGCTATAAAAACAACTGTGAACATGCCTTTGAAAACTATGATTCGCCCCAAGTATCCTTTCAAATTAGTGAAGTCATTGAAGGCTTCCTTGATAGAGGCTATATCGTTACGGACTAATCGATAGGTTAAATGAGGACCAGGGAACATCAGTTCCTTGGCCCTTTAATTTTTTCTAGAAACCTCAATCTATTTAGTGCTCAGTTAATTTAACTGCAGCGAGGGTTTTTTAGTAGGATTCGCATCAATTGATACAGCCGCAAAGAAACCTGCACGAACAGCATTTCCAACCTTTCCTATATTCACTACGTCGCCAATTCTTCGTGTTTTTTCATGATATTTACTACTAATTGGATTCGATACTTCTGTATTTGGTTTCATACCAAACGCATTAATCATGGTATCGGCTTGAATAAAAGTTTTTGTCCCATCTAGTTTTTGTACAAATAACCCATTTTCTTCAAAAGATAGAACTCGGTGTCCTGTTAATTGCGGGACTTGATACTTTTCAAGCATAGGCATTAGGGAGGCTGCATTAATGAAAAATACCTCTGGAGCTAATGTATCCTGCATCTCTACAATCGTTACATTTTTCCCTTCCATTGCTAACTCTAGTGCAAGGTCACATCCTGTCAATCCACCACCCGTGATGACAATGTGGTCACCCTTCACTAACTCACGCTTCAAGTGAGCATCAATTGCCCCGATTACATTCTTACGATTTATCCCTGGAATTGGCGGAACTATTGGTACAGCTCCCGTTCCAACAAGGATTTGGTCACAGGTTTCTAAGATAGGGTCATCGGCAGTCACAAACGTATTTAGTTTAACTGTTACATCTAGTTCAGTTAGTTGATTTTCATACCAACGAATGAGTTCACGAAGTTTATTTTTAAAAGGAGGTGTTGCAGCACTTGCAAGCTGTCCTCCCAAAACGAGTTCTTTCTCGTACAATGTAACAGAATGCCCTTGGATAGCAGCGACTCTAGCAGCTTCTAACCCTGCAGGTCCCCCACCAACAATTACAATCTGTTTTGGAGAGGTAGTCTTTTCAATTGCAAATCTTTTCTCATTACAAGCTTGGATATTTACGGAACAACTTAGCTTGGTAAGTCTCCCTGCAATTCTGCCAATACATTCTTCATTACAGCGAATACAAGGACGGATATCCTCACGTCTGCCTACTAATAATTTATTTGGTAAATCTGGATCTGCAATGAGCGGGCGGCCAAACATGGCAAAATCAGCACGACCAGATTCAATTAAATGCAGAGCAGTTTCAGGCGTATGATTACCTGAATTTAAGATTGGAATTGAAACCGCTTGACGGGCTGGTGCGCATACATAGTCCATGCATCCATCACCTAAATAGGAAGGTGGGAAAATATAATCGATTGTCTCATAGGAACCAGCATCTATATCTACTGCATCCACGCCGGCAGCTTCGAGAACCTTTAACAATCCCATACTTTCCTCAAGTGTTCTTCCACCGTTAAAACGATGGTCACATGAAATCCTAAAGAGGATTGGCATTGCTGGTCCCACGGCCTCGCGAATAGCTTTAACTATTTCTATAGGAAAACGCATCCGCTTTTCCAATGAACCACCATATTCATCTTCACGCTTATTCCAAATTGGCGACATAAACTGGTCGATTAAGTATCCAGCATGTCCATGGATCTCAATCGCATCAAAGCCGGCAGCCTTTACTCGTTTAGCTGAATCAGCAAATTGTTTCATTATGACCTGAATATCTTCGACACTTAAAGGGCGGCAGATCACATCAGGATTAAATGTAGATGGGATCGGTGAGGCTGATACCGGTGGTTCCCCAAACATATTCGGGAAGGCATTTCGACCGGTTCCACAACTAAGTTGAGCAACTATTTTTGTCCCATATGTTTGAACGGCTTCACATACATCCGTTAACATAGGAATAACGTAGTCCTTTTCCAATATGCCTTCTAGTGAACCTTGCGCTAAATCTTCGGTTAGGAATTGGCAGCCCATGATAATCATGCCAGCTCCTCCACGAGCCCGAGCTTCAAAATAATCAATTTCATCCACAGCGATTCTTCCATCAGGTGAGGCAGAGTTCGTTCCCATTGGTGACATTACAATTCGGTTTTTTACTTCCATTTTTCCGATTTTAAAGGGAGTAAAAAGTTTTTCATAACTTTGTAACATAAACCATTCCTCCATCTGTTGTTGAATTATTTACCACCATTTAACAGTAACAGTTGGATTATTGTGAATAGAATGGTATTTATCACTTAATTGGAAAGGATTAGGTGGATTTCTTATATTGTTCATAATTTCACAATATAAGAAGAGAAATTTTTCATTTGGGAAAAAAGGAGTGTTAGGCACTATTTGGTGCCTAACACTCCTTTTTTAAATATTAGATAATTACTAACTTGTTAACTTTTCAAGTTCATTAAATACGGCTTCATAATCTTCTTTTTTATCAGCTTTAAATGAGGTGTTTATGTAGGTTATGACTCCAGTTTTATCCACGATAAAGACAGAGCGAATGGCATTCTCCCCTTTTTCGTTATACACATGGTAACTCTTGGTCGTTAACTTAAACCAATCGGATAATAAGGGATATGGCAGGGTCCCCATACTCGCGGCAAAGACTCGATGAGAGTGGATATGGTCCACACTAATCCCGAGTACTTCAGCATCTAGTTGCTCAAATCTCTTGTAATCCTCTTTCCAAGAGGAAATTTCCTTAATTCAGCCGGGCGTAAAGTCCATCCCATAAAAGGCAATGACAATGTTTTTCTGTCCGCGGTAATCAGACAAGGCAATCTTTTCCTTTGTCGTCGCCGATAATGAAAAATTCGGGGCTGTATCACCGACGTTTAATGAACCTACCATGAAATCTCCCTCCTCTTTTATTTGATCCTGAACTCATTTATTTCCCTTTCTTGCTTGTGGGATCCTGAATCGGTACACGCTTTGGCCGCTCGGGATAAGAAGCTTTACCTTCCTCGGGCCCGGTCAGGTCATTTCTTTGGTCTAGAACTTTTCCAGTATATTCAATTGGGTTATTCTTTGGCATCGTCTCACCTCCGATCGATGACCGCAATTAACTCACTTAACTTTTCTTATTTGGAAATTTCAGTTTCTGCTCAGCTTCACTCATATTCGGATTACTTCTGGGCTGGCTTTTGTTTAACGCCTTTTTTAATTCAATCGTCGCATCGTCGCCTGTATTGTATTTTTGGTCCATGCTGTTCCCTCCTTTTGGTTATATTATGGACCTAATCAGCAGGTTCATTCTCTGATCTAACGACGAGCCAAATAAAAAGAACTCTGAAAAACAAATTACCTTTGTTTTTCAAAGTTCTTGTTTGGTTACTAAATAAAACTACTCCTGTAATTTTACTTTTACCTTCTTTTGTCTCTTTCCTTCGCCTTCTGTCTGAGGGTCATTTTTTATAAAAAAGGAAAGAATAAGGGCTAGTAGTGTCAGAATGGATACGACCATAAAGGCGACATTGGCCCCATACATATCCGGGTAGGAAATCTCTGGGCGTTGCTCGGCATTTTCCGCTGTGGTTGTCATAACCGTGACAAGTATAGCTGTACCAACAGAGGCTGCGACCATTTTCATCGTATTATCCACTGCCGCTCCATGAGGGATTAATTGTTTAGGTAACTGATTCAGCGCAGCGGTTGCAACAGGCATCATTACCATTGAAAAGCCAAGCATTCTCACTCCGTATAAGAATGTTATATAGGTCATCGTTGTAGAAGGGCCTAAATTCGTAAAAGCAAAGGAAGATGCGGTCATAATCGTTAATCCAATCATTACTAACCATCGCGCACCAATCCTATCAAACACTCTTCCCACAATCGGTGCCATGATTCCGCTGATAAGCGCCCCGGGTAACAGTGCTATTCCAGCCTCCACAGCCGTGAATTCACGCATCCGCTGCATAAATAAAGGAATAATCGTCTCGGCTCCAATCAGTCCCATAAAGCCAATCATTCCAATGATAATGGCAAAGGGAAAAACAGAAAACTTAAATACACCAAATTCAAGCATAGGATGTTTCAGTCTTAACTGTCTTGTAATAAACAGAACCAGTGACAATCCTCCGATTCCTAACGTTAAAAGCGTGGTCGGGTTTGCCCATCCATAATTTCCTGCACAAGTAAATCCATACAACAAGCCGCCAAAACCTAGTGTAGATAACATGATAGAAATAACATCCATCTTCGGCTTTGATACCTCTGTGACATTTTTTAAAGCAAAGAAAGCAACAAGAATATCAAGAAGAGCAATTGGCAAAATGATAAAAAACAGAACTCTCCATGAAAATTGTGATGTTACCCACCCTGAAAGTGCTGGACCAATAGCCGGCGCAAAGGAAATGACCAGACCGACCAACCCCATAGCAGCACCGCGCTTATTGACAGGGAAGATCATCAAAAATACCGTTGTCATTAATGGAAGCATGATCCCTGCCCCGCATGATTGGATAACCCTTCCTAATAAAAGAATTTCAAAATTAGGAGCCATCCCACATACAAGTGTACCCACCGCAAATATACTCATGGCCGAAATGAACAATTGTCGTGTGGTAAACCGTTCTAATAAAAAGGCACTTATCGGAATCATGATCCCATTTACTAACATAAACACCGTTGTCAGCCATTGCGCACTGTTGGCGGTGATGTTCATTTCTTCCATGATTGGAGGTATTGCTGTGATCATCAATGTTTGATTTAAAATAGCAATAAAAGCCCCTGCAAGCAAAAGCGCAACAATCGTCGAGTGCTTATTACTTGATATCGCCATCTATCTAACCTCCATTTCCCCTTTTAGTTCCATTGTGATTGTAAGTTCCGCTGTTAGTCTAACTAAAAACGTACTTTTATAGATTACCTGATTTAACCATCAAGTGCCAATTAAATGCACTTCAAATTAACTGTTTTCCATCCTTTCCGCTATGTTAACCTGATATAAAAAAAGAGTCCTCCCCCTACTCTAATTGAGTTTGGGGAAAGAACTCTTACGTCCAAATTGGGCTAATTCACTCGCTTCGGTCCTGTCCAGTACATTTCTCTTAACCGAAACTTTTGTAATTTTCCTGTGGCTGTTTTGGGTAAGGCATCTACAAATTCAACCGCCTTCGGTGCTTTAAAGTGGGCTAATTCGGACCGGCAGAACTGGATTATTTCTTCTTCTGTGACTTTTGAATCTGGTTGTAACACAATAATTGCCTTTGCAACCTCACCCCATTTTTCATCAGGAACTGCAATGACGGCAGTTTCTAATACGGCAGGATGCTTATAAAGAACACCTTCAACCTCTGTCGAAGAAATATTCTCCCCACCGGAAATAATCAAATCTTTGGCACGATCGCGAATCTCTATGAATCCATCCGGATGAGTGACTGCCAAATCACCGGTATGGAACCATCCATCCCTGATCGCCGCTGCAGTTGTGATCGGGTCCTTGTAATAACCTGACATAACAACATTACCGCGGGTAATGATTTCCCCTAATTCTTCTCCGTTCCAGGCCACTTCTTCGCCGTCTTGATGGACAACCTTGGTTTCACCATTAAAAGCAAGTTCAATTCCTTGTCTAGCCTTGATTGCTGCTTGTTCGTCAGCAGTCTTTCCATCAAACTCTTTTTTCCACTCACAATAAAGTATAAATGGGGAGGTTTCCGTTAAACCATAGACATGAATCATATTTAAGCCAAGAATTTCTTGTGCTTTATGAATCAAGGCAGCAGCCGGGGGTGCACCAGCCGTGGCCATCCTTGGGTTGGTTTCCATCTTAATTTCTTTCGCCTTTGGCTCGTTGACCAGCATATTCACGACGGTTGGCGCACCGCATAAAAGGGTGATTTTCTTTTTTTCAAATAATTCAAGAATAAGCGGCGGATCCACTTTCCTTAAACAGACATGTGTACCACCGGCAGCCGTTAGCGCCCAAACACCGCCCCAGCCATTGGCATGAAACATCGGCAATGTATGAAGATAGACATCATCATGGCAAACACCCAGATGATACATGAAATTCGCCGCATTTAAATAATTTCCACGATGGGTAAGCATAACTCCCTTGGGCTTGGAGGTCGTTCCGCTCGTATAATTTAAGGTAAGCAGCTGATTTTCATCGATATCCGGCTCCGTCAATGTAACCGTTTCCAAAGCATGTTGTAAAAAATCCTCATAATCAATGCCCTTTAAAGACGTATTCTCTCCGGGTACCGATACAATAATGATTTCATCAAAGCTTAGGTTTTCAACAATTTGTTCAATCGGGCGACAAAACTCTTCATCGACAATTAACATTTTTGCATCGCTATGGCGAATGATATACTCCAAATCACCCGCTGACAGCCGATAATTTAGTGGGACCATGACAGCTCCGAGCTGACAGATACCATAAAAGCACTCCAGCATGTAATGTGTGTTAGGCAGCATGACCGCCACATGGTCACCTTGACCAATTCCCGCTTGAAGAAGAGCAGCAGACAGTTGATCGGCGCGCTTGCTAAATTCTTGATATGTAAATTCCTTGTTTCCATCGATGACGGCTATTTTATTTGGATAATACTTCACCGCCCTTCGTTTCCAGTCTAATGGGGTTAACGGGGAAAACATGTAACCAACTCCTCTTTAATAAAATGGGAGTGATGGGTAATATATTCGCGAATTGGTCCCTCTGGAAGTCTACATCACAAGTCTATTCTTGTCCCAAAAGGTGTATTTTGTCAATTAATAATTTAATTTTTCTGAATATAATTAGACACAAAAAAAATGAGTGGAGATTTTTATCCCACACTCGACTTAATATGGTCCACTTTTTACTTCTTAATTTTGTAATTTTTATGGTTTACAATGGTTGTAAGCGGTTCATCTTTTTCTTTCGAAAAACCATATTGGACCATAACAGAATTTTCCCTAATCCCGGAAACGACACCTTCATGTTTTTTTCCCTCCCGTTGAAAGGAAATCACGTCACCAACTTTTGCCGTGGCCATTCCATCACCTCAGCAATATACTGTCCATAAATTTCCGAAAAAATACTTTCTATCTGCAAGGAATCAATGCAGAAAAAAAGCCTTAGATTGGTCAAAGGCTTTGGTGTTTTTCAGAATATTGAAGTGCGATTTTGCTTTCTAAAATAGATTCGTTAATGGTTTTTCTAAATCCCCAGATAATGTCCGATAACATTTCCTCATCCATATCCATTTCTCTAATATCCCAATACTGTTCGTTTCTTCGGTGGTAGGTAAACATTCCATCAGGATATTTCATAATCGTAAGTGTTCCATTAGGACTGACCGTGTTTAAGGTAAGAAAATATTTCGTCCCATCCAAATTAGCATACCTTTCAAAATGATTGATAAATCCAGTAACTTCGTTAATTCCTGTAATCATCTCTAGTCACTCCTTAACTCTTATTCGCGAAAAGGAACCGGAGGAATGAAAATAACATTTCCTTCATTAGGTTATTGTCTTGATTATAAGAGGTAATAAATGTATATTCAACACTAATGTGAAATAACCAAACATTATTTTATCCGCCATGGTGTCAGGCACCAACATAAATTTGGAAACACATTTTCGGGTATAAATCTGCTATAGTAGTCTTTATGATGGAATGGAAAGGAAATATGACAAATATGAAATGTATTTCAATTGATTTAGATGGTACCCTCTTAAACTCTCAGAATGGAATAAGCGTGGAGAATGAGAAAGCTTTAAACGAATTGAAAGAAGCTGGCCACTGCCTGATTTTAAATACCGGTCGCGCTTATGCAGATGTCATTAAGTTAAAGGCCGTTCAAAATATGGAGATTCCTATTTTTTGCATTAACGGTTCCATTTTATATTCAGAAATGAGAGAAATGCTTTACGAGGCAACTTTAACGCTTTCAACCTATAAAAAAATTTTTACGATTTTAAAAGAGCTTGGCGTTGGGATTCTGGTTTACACAAATTATGGCGGTTTTCCTTCGACCTTGCCGCCATTACACGGGAAAACGAAGCAAGAGCTTGATACCCTTTTTCAAGAATTTGATTATGAGGAAATCCTTCGTAAAGACGATGTAAAAATCTATAAACTTATTGCTTTAGTACATCCGGATCAATTAGAAAGAATAAACGAGGTTAAAGCGGCATTAGCAGGAAAATTTGATATTTCCATTGCTTCGTCCTTTCCTAATAATGTGGAAATCACTTCAAACGAAGCACATAAAGGAAAAGCGCTCTTACGTTACCAAAAAATGATGAATCTATCTTTTGAAGAAATTATCGCATTTGGAGACGGCGGCAATGACCTAGCCCAGTTTGAGGTAGCTACCACTTCTGTTGCGATGGGAAATGCCCCCGTTTATGTTCAACAAAAAGCCGATCTCATCACAAAAACAAATGACGAAGATGGTTTTGCCTTTGCGGTTCGAGAGCAATTACACTTATTGAACTTCGAAGAACAAACACCTGTATTGAAAAAGTAAAAACTTTTGTTGAAAGGAAATGCGTCACCGCAAAAGAGGTGACGCTGTTTTTTGTCGATTAATTTTGTTAAAGTCCTTGTGGCATGTCCGGTCATTTAACACAATGGAACGCATACCCTTCTTACTAAAGGGGGGATCTTTATTAACAGAGAATTCTCGAATAAAACGTCTTCCAAATCTTCCGTTGTTTTTGGACTTATTTTTGGTGTTATTGGGATTGGATTCATGCTGATTAATGTTTTCATTGGGGCACTTATTTTTGTAATTGCGGTGTTTATCTATCTATGGATGCGTTACTTTGGGAACGACACCACCGTTTCCTGCCGAGAAAAAGGGTTTACTGTCGCAATCGTCAATAAACGAAAAGGGATAACGGTCAATGACTACACCTGGGAAGAAGTTACTGAAACCCTCTATTACGAAAGAGAATCTCCCGGTGAGAATAATACCACTACATGTTATTTTCAGGTGAAAACAGACAAGGGTGTTGCTTTTAATGTTTATGAAATGAAGAATTTTTATGAATTGATCGAAATCTTCAATCAAAATACTACCCACTTGCCGTACTTCTGGGAAAAGCCAACAGGAATTCTTAAAACGCGTTATAAAAAACAAGCCCGAGCCATCTCTTAAGGAATTAATTGACTTAACATCACGTAAATAAAAAAGGCCTGTCTCAAAAAATTTGAGTTGGCCTTTTTTTATGGCAGCTACTAGAAAGTGAAGAAGTATTTCGGGAACCCTCCACTTTTTTAGCCATTTTATAATTCCACCCACATCCCTCATTTCTGCTTTATTCTTGGACGAATGAACATCCCCTCCAATCCGTAAAGATGTAAATGCATAACAAGCGGCTCCGAGCTTACTTGTTATTATCCCATTTGTTTCGATTCCTGAATTTATCCATCTAGTCCGGGTGCAGAAAAGTCCACCTCCTTGTTACATGGAACACTACATTGGGAATGCGCTTGTTTCTTGCATTTCCTTACACTCTTATTATTTCCATGATATTTCCATTATTTCGCCATATATGTTACAGTCCTGTGAATATTAAAAGGTGTAAAAAGCTTACACCTCTATATCATGAATACAAACAATTTTAAAAAATTAGGGAATAGAATGAATGTATGCTATACTTTGTTTACCATTTACTTTACATTTTCACAACTTGCCCTACTCAACTGCAGAGTAGGGTTTTTTCATCTTTATTATTAGGCACAAAAAATTATGTACAAAAAAAGACTCTCAAAAGAGAGTCTTTTATATTTTGGTTCTTATTATGCTTTACGAACGTTAGTAGCTTGGGGTCCACGTTGACCTTGTTCTACTTCAAAAGTTACAGCTTGACCTTCGTCTAAAGATTTGAAACCTTCGCTTTGGATAGCTGAGAAGTGTACGAATACATCGTCTCCTGCTTCGCGTTCGATGAATCCGAATCCTTTTTCTGCATTAAACCATTTCACTTTACCTTGTTCCATTTGTTGTTTCCTCCTCGTGTGCTGTGCACACATTGTGTTACTATCCTTGCTCAGTTCTTCAAGACAGAAAGTTTAGCACTTATTATCCTACCAACTAACAAAAATAATTCTTCTTTACTATAACAGATAATCCATACAATTGCAAATAGGTCTTATGAACGAAATCTTATAAGGCACTTTCTGTTTTGTCCTTTACTCGTAGTGCCGAGAAATTATGCACACTTGCAAATATTCCCGTAATTAAGATTGTTATCAAAACCGGCAGCAGCCAGCCGAGTCCATTTTTATAAAAAGGCAGCACTTGTTCATAAAATGAAACAATATGTGCCAACCAACCGAAATAATTCATTCCAAGCAGGTCGCAGAAGGTTTTAAATCCATCGACAATACTGATCAAAAAAGTGACAGAAATAGCAGCGACATATACTAATCGTGAATGGTTAAACAACTTCGACAAAAATGTCAACAGCATTAAAGCAACTGCCAAGGGATAAAGAAACATTAAAACTGGAATGGAATAATTAATGATATTTGATAAACCAAAGTTTGCGATTACAAACGAGACAAGAGAAAATAAAAGCACCCACATTTTGTAACTAACTCTAGGAACCAGTGTATGGAAGTATTCACCGCATGCTGTCATCAATCCGATACTCGTTGTAAGACAAGCAAGAAGGATAATAACCGACAACATAATCGTGCCAAACGTACCAAAATAATAGAAAGATGCCTTCCCAAGGACGGGACCTCCCGTATCAAAAAGTCCGAACACGCCAGTGCTCGTCGCCCCTAAGTACGCAACACCAACATAGATGATACCAAGAAAAATTGTTGCAATCAGCCCAGATTTAGCAGATGCCATTAGGATCCCGCGTGTAGAAGTTATCCCCATCGCACGAATCGAATTGATAACGATAATTCCAAATACAAGCGACGCAAGTGCATCCATCGTGTTATAGCCTTCCATAAAGCCTTTCATGAACGCCCCATTAGCATAAGCCTCTTGCGGCGCTTCAATCGAACCAAGTGGTTTGACAATTACCATCACTAATAATATAAAAATAAGTACAATGATTGCTGGAGAAAGAATTTTCCCGACGCGATCGACAAGTTTGGCCGGGTTTAATGAAAACCACAATGTCACAATAAAAAACAAAGCGGTGAAAACAATTAAACCAATTTGACCATAACCTTCACTAACAAACGGTGCGATACCGATATCATAGGCTACTGCGCCTGTCCTTGGTGCCGCAAAAAATGGTCCAATTGTTAAATATAGAAGCGATGTAAAGATAATCCCATAGAGCGGGTGTACCCTGCCAGCCAGCTCCTCTAAGTTTTTGCTGCCCGATAACCCCATCGCCAGGATCCCTAGGAATGGCAACCCTATTCCTGTAATTAAAAAGCCGGTTACTGCCATCCACACGTTGGATCCTGCATTTTGGCCAAGTGCTGCCGGAAAAATTAAATTCCCTGCCCCGAAAAATAGAGCGAACAGCATTACTCCTATAACGAAATACCTTGAAAATGGTAATTTATTCTGCATGTGAGTTACTCACTCCTATCTTGATTTGCTTTTTATTATTAAAATATTCAAATTATTTTTGATATATTCTGATAATAATAATACTATCCTATAGAAATAAATTCAACCTTTTTTTCGATTAGTTAGATAATTCCAAAAGGAAAAATAGGTATTTTCGTCCCATCTTACATAGTTTTTTTGCAGAACATCGTTAAATTAAATGTTTTTCATCTTCATTCAAAATACTTTTTCAGAAAAGTAAATTTCACAGAATGCGAGAAACCATCGACCGACTGAGATCATCATCTCGTGGGCTTTTCCTCAAAATCAAATCACCAAAAAGACCTTTGTCAGTTTCAACAAAGGCCTTTTGATATGAATGATCACTTCTCAAATACAAACTTTTGGATCATCTTTTGTCCATCATCATTTTCCTTATATAAAAATGAAACTTGTTCGCCTTCCTTCAATAATGGTAATTGCTTAATCGCATCCTCCGTTAGCTGGAAGGCTACCTTCTTTCCTTCCATATCGATTTCAATTGTATGAGGATCCATTTGGCCAACGAGCACACCCGTTCCTTTGCTATAAGCATTTTTAACAATCAAGTCGGTCACTACTTTAGCTTCTTCTTCTTTTGCTGTTAGGAATACCTCAATTTTATAGCGGCCATTGGGAAGAACTGAAATCGTAAATTCTTTTACGATTTCTTGATTACTTTCTAACTCTATTTCCTTCATCACTTGCGTTGACATGACTTCATCGGAAAATTGTTTTACTTTTTTTCCTTGTAAATCGTGGACAATATAATCCGCCTCTAAACCACTAGTAAATGTTAGTTTCTTCGTTTTGCCTGAAAGATTTTTAACCTTGTAATGGATAATCATTGAATTATTCTCAGCCTTTGTTTTAATCGTGGCATGAAAACTAGCCGCAATCTCGTTCTGTGGTGGAGAATCGTTCTTAGGGCCTTCAGCGGTACCCTTTGGAGCAGCGCCCGCACCACAGCCTGTTAAAAGGCCAAACACCAATGCCGAACTGATTATAGGTAACCATTTCTTGTTTCGCATTTCCATCCTCCCCTTTTCCAAAAGGAAATTAGTTGGTCTTAGCCATATAGTCGCCGAAAAGAGGAACTAAGTTACATGTTTTATATAATTAATTCCACTCGACTCTTTCTCACAAACACAAGTAGCCATAAATATAGAAAAATCCTATATTTATGGCTACTATACCTAATTCGCTTTTAATTTTTCTAATAAAGGAAAAAGCTCTTCCAAATGGGTAATCTCATAAGTAGGAATCACATCATTTCTGACTTTTTCATGACGATTAATCCAAACCGTTTTAATTCCTGCCCGATTCGCGCCGAGAATATCTGTCATCAGATTATCTCCTACCATTAGGACCTCATCCTTCTGCACCGACATAAGGCCAAGAGCATGTTCAAAAATGGTTGGATCAGGCTTCCCTCTGCCAAAATCGCCTGAAATAACAATTTGATTAAAATATGGAACAAGTTCCGGTGTGATGTCTAGTTTTGTTTTTTGAAGATCAGGTGAACCATTGGTTAACAGCAATAGCTGATAATCTTCTTTTAACCGATCAAGAATTTCAAACGATTCTTCATAGACAAATGGCAACTTCCTGCGCTCTTGTGGAAACTGTTCAGCCAGTTCCAATCCAAAATCTGCGTCATCCACACCCATTGCTTTCAAGCCAGCGGTCCAAGCATCTTTACGGTAAGCAGGAACCCTTTCTTTCATTTTCTTAAAATCATCCTGTTCATCTAAAAAATTACCCCATAGTCCCTCAAACGGATTAATCCCGATCATTTGTGTAAACGGGTAAAACTCATAGGAAGCGTAAAGGTTCCTAGCAGCTTCTCGAACGGCCTCTTCCAGCTGATCCGCATCCACCCCGTACCGCTTCTCGGCTATTTTACATGTGGCTGAAAAGGCTTCCTTCACACTCTTTTGGTCCCAAAGCAGTGTATCATCTAAATCAAAAAAAATTGCTTTAATCATCGTGAACTTCCCCTTGTATAAAAGATATTTTTACTAGTTTACCATTTTAAAAAGTGAAAATATACGATTCTGAATCTTTTATAAATTTTTCAGGGAAGGAACCAACAATACATGCGGTTTGAACCGCTTCCATTAGGATGACACAGTTAATATAATGTTTCTTAATGTAAAATCATGTAGTTCCGGGTCGACGGTTACATTATTCCCGACCACCATTAAATGGGCATTGGAATCATTTGAGACGATAATAACTCCATTCTTAACGATCGTCTGGCTTCCGATGACGGCATTTTCAATCCAGGCGTTTTCTCCAACGATGGTATTTGGTAAAATAACTGCGTTCTTAATTCGTGCCCCCTTTCCTATCTTCACCCCGTTAAACACAACAGAACTTTCAATCGTACCGTATATTTCGCAGCCTTCACTCAATAAACTGTGATGGACCTTTGCAGATTCATCCAAAAATAGCGGGGGCGCATTACTTTCGACGGTATGAATTCTCCATTCAGGATCCTTTAAGAAGATGTTACTATCCCTATTCAGAAGATCTAAATTGGCATTCCAATAACTACGGACGGTGCCAACATCCTTCCAATAGTTATTGAAGTAATAGGCATATAATTCCAATCCCGCCACTAGCATCGAAGGAATGATATCTTTGCCAAAGTCTCGATGTGTAAATTCCTTTTCCTCGTCTTGTAGCAAATAGTCCTTTAAAACATTCCATCTAAAAATATAAATTCCCATTGATGCTACATTCGTGGTTGGATGTTCTGGCTTTTCCTCAAAACCGATTATTTTATAGCTTTCCTCATCCATTTTTATCAAACCAAAGCGACTGGCATCTTCCCAAGGAACTTCAACGACAGCAATGGTACAATCCGCATTCGTTTCAATATGCTGCTCAAGCATTACAGAATAATCCATTTTATAGATTTGATCAGCTGAAAGAATGAGGACGTGCTCAGGCTTATGCTGTTCGATAAATTCAATATTTTGAAAGACAGCATGTGAAGTCCCTTCATACCATTCTACCCCGGAGCTATTGCGCTGAAAGGGCGGCAAAATGGTTAAGCCCCCATAACGATTATATAAGTTCCAATAGCTGCATGACCCGAGGTGTGAGTGCAATACATAGGGTCTATATTGCGTTAAGATTCCCACAGTCTCAATTCCGGAATTCTTACAGTTACTTAAGGCAAAATCAATGATCCGGTATTTCCCGCCAAATGGGACTGCGGGTTTAACTATCGATTTTGTAAGCAGATTTAATCTTGTTCCTCTTCCGCCAGCCAATAGCAATGCAATCCATTTTTGTTTTTTCATCGTTTCCCTCCTCGTAAAATTAGTCATTCGAATGTGATGGTCATTGCCGCTTCCTATACTCTTATTATCTCCGTTTTCTTCCATTTTTTCGGTGAACCTGTTACGGCTTTGTGAATAAAAGCAACTTTTCTATCGACATAAAAAGTAGGCAGATTCTAGAATTGACAACATTTGTCGCAAGACCTTTTTGGCATTTTCTAATCAAAAAAAACCTGCCATTTTTCGACGAAGACACTCGTCGTTAAAATGGCAGGTTTTTAATAGGTTATATCTCATTTAAAATTCGTTTTTCCCCATCAATCGCTTTAATTGGATTTATATCTTGCGTGAATTCTAGAGTTCCGATGTACTTCCCGTCCTCATCGCGAACCGCAAAATAGCGGATGTATACGTACTTATCCTTGAACTTTATCCAGAAATCTTCACTCTCTTTTTTGCCCGCCTTAAAATCTGCCAGCAATTCTTCTACCACATGCACACTTCTTGGCGGATGACAGTTTTGGACGGTACGGCCAATGATCGCTTTCGTCCGCGCAAAAATCCTATCTTTTCCATGGGAGAAATAGCGAACTACATCATCCTGGTCAATGAAGGTGATATCGACCGGTAAATGGTTTAGTAGCAGTTCAAGCTGTTTTAGGGAAAGAATACCGGTTTCCATCTTAATATAGCCTTCGGAAATGGCCTTTTCTTCTAATACTTTCCTTTCAGGCTTCCATTCTACAGCTGGAGCGATAAGACAAAAACCTATTTCGTCACTTTCATGGGCAATTTTCACCCATTCATCTTCAGTTAAATTCTTCAAAGCCATTGGGAAGAGAATGTTTTCTTCTTTATAGATCATCCCGGCTACTTCTTGAATGACATAATTAAGCACCCCGACGACCGCCTTTTTGTCGCCGTGATAATCGGTTAGTTTTTGTCTGCCATCCTTAATGGCATCTCGGATGAAATCATCGATGCGCCACATATTTGTTGTTGGGCCGTAAATCCCGTATTTTTCTAAATAGGGAAAAATCAAGTTTTCTTTGCGGCTATAGTGCTTGTCAATATCAAGCAAAAGATTGATATCTTCGATTAATTTATAGATATTTTCTGTTGAATCTTCCTTGACAAACTCCGCTAAGTGCACTTGAAGACTGGATGTTAACAATTTATCTAGTTCTTGATTTTCGAGCATAAAAGTATGAACTGGATGTCCCGGCTGATCTTCAGGTCTTCCGTTTTGATGGGTTTCTTCTTTAATTGTTCCTTGAAAAATAACTGAATGCTGCTTGTAGATTCGCTGGAGTTCGTCGGCAGTTATACTTCCCTCTTCTACAAAATCATGCTGCAGCTGCGTAATTTCATCGACAGTTATTTTCCCGATAAACGCGTCAAAATGCGCTTTTACTTCATCCAAGTTTCTTCCATTATGAAGATCAACAAATAGTTGTTTTAATATGCTTAAGCGTTCTGTATTTTCACTAATTAGTTGTTCACGGTTATTAATAAATTCACTCATATTAGGATTCTCCTTCACTGTTGCAAAATACTTTTGATATTTATTCTCATTAATAACTTAACACTTCCAAAAATGTTTGTTTGTGATTAACATCATTAGTATCAAGGTAATTGTGAAAACTTTATGGACGATAATTCATCTCTATAACACAAAATGAACAGGGAGTTGAACCTACCCTGTTCTGCGCTGACCGACCGATTTATTGTTTTCATCATGAAATTTCTTTTGAATCAATATCAAGCCGTCTTTCTAATTTTCTTAGTAGATATGAAAATAAAAGAACGAGAGCTAGGTAGTAGATTCCAACCACCATATAGGTTTCTAATTGACGATAGTTCGAGGCCGCTTCACTTAAACCAGATCCCCATAAATCAGCCATCCCCACATACGCTACTAAGGAAGAATCCTTTAACCCAATAATAAATTGATTGCCTAATGGTGGAATAGAAAATTTGAACGCCTGTGGTAATATTATTCGCCTCATGGCAAGTGGATAGGTCATTCCAAGTGACCGCGCTGCCTCCATTTGCCCTTTGTCTATGGATTGAATGGAGCCGCGGAAGATCTCAGCAATATAGGCACCGTTATGGATGGCCAAAGCTAAAGCTCCTGCCCAGAACTGCGAAAAGGTAACAACGGAAGCAATTCCAAAATAAAGGATAGCGATTTGCACAATCAAAGGTGTACCACGTATTAATTCAATATATATAGCTGCAAGTTTATTAAGCCATTTATTTGTAGAAATCCTAAAAAAGGCCACAACGAGCCCGATAAGAGATCCAATAATAAGTGACGTAATTGTTAACCTCAAGGTAAGAAGCGCCGCGGAAATAAATATTTCGTAGGTGTCCAGGAAGATTTGAACGATGATTAACACCCTCTCTACTATTTAGTCAAAAGGGTGCCTGACACCCTTATAAAACTCCTAGTCTCCTAAAATACTTCGGCCAAACCATTTTTCACTAATTTTGTCATAGGTTCCATCCTTGATAATTTCAGCTAGGGCCTTATTTAACTTATCGAGCAATTGTTTATCTTCTTTTCTGACAGCAATCGCCTGGTCATCATGTGAAAGCGGCTCGCCAACATCCTTAATCTTTATTGCTCCGTCCTTAATAATCGGAAGCCCAACCATTTGATCCGTAATAACAGCATCTAACCTTCCTGTTGGAAGATCCATAAGGGCCGTAATATCACTATCATATTCAACCACATTTTCCTTATCCGTGTTTTGCAGTGCCAGTTCCTTGTAAGTGCTAGCCTTGACAACCCCGATTTTCTTCCCTTTTAGGTCCGCAACAGATTTAATCGATTGATTATCTTTTGAAACAAATATCTGCGCACCTGAACGGTAATACGTATCGGTAAAATTCACCGATTTTTTGCGTTCATCTGTCACCGTCATACTTGCTAAAATGGCATCAAATTTCTTTGCCTGCAAGCCTTGAATAAGTGTTTCCCAAGGGTTTGTAACCGCCACTGGCTTCATTCCCATTTTTTTCGCCAGTGCTTCTCCAATTTCCACATCGAAGCCAGCTAGCTTCCCATTCTCTTTATAATTAAACGGCTTATATAACCCGCTCATCGCATAGGTGAATTCTTTCTTGCCACTTCCATTGCTTTTTTCTGAATTGCCACAAGCTGTCAACATGATAGAAACGAAGAACAGTGATACGAACAGTCCTGCAAGCCAACCTTTTTTCATAGTAACCCTCCATATTTTTAAAGAATGCTGTTTAAAAATTGTTTTGCTTTGTTATTTTGCGGATTCACAAAGAATTCGTTTGGCGGTGCCTCTTCTAGGATCTTTCCATCCCCCATAAAAACCACCCGATCTGCTACTTCCCTAGCAAAGCCCATTTCATGTGTGACCACAACCATCGTCATTCCTTCTTGTGCCAGTTGTTTCATAACCTGAAGAACTTCTCCCACAAGTTCTGGATCAAGCGCAGATGTCGGCTCATCAAACAACATGATTCTGGGTTCCATCGCAAGCGCACGAGCAATTGCTACTCGCTGTTTTTGACCACCTGAAAGATTTTTTGGATAAGCGCAGGCTTTGTCACTTAATCCTACTTTTTCGAGTAAAGCAATGGCTTTCCGCTTGGCCAGTGCCTTGTCCATCTTTTTTACGTAAAAAGGGGCTTCCATTACATTCTCGAGTACATTCATATGAGGAAAAAGGTTGAATTGTTGAAAAACCATCCCGACCTCTTCACGAACCTTGTTAAGATTGGTAGACGTCGGAGTAATCGTTTTCCCTATTAACCTTATTTCCCCCTGATCGAACATCTCTAGAAAATTAACACAGCGGAGAAGCGTACTTTTTCCGGAACCACTTGCACCAATAATGACCACTACCTCTTTTTCTGCAACTGAAAGATCGATGCCATTTAATACAATGTTTGAACCGAAAGACTTAACAAGGTTACTAACCTGAATCATGTCACCCTCCTTTTTGTGGCTAGATTGTTATTTCCAAAAAGTTAAATAAGAACCTGCTGATAGTTAATCCTATTAAATGAGAAATGAATATATTCGTTCATCGAGGTTATTATTGAAAAAAGGTAGAAAACATAATGTAATGTCTACCTTTTTTGCAAGAAAAACTACCAATGAATTCTTACTCGCCTTAGACTCTGTCACAATTTTGACAACATCTTTAATTCATGATATATTTATCTCGAATTAAAGATAAATAGTTTGAAGATAATATTTCAAAATAAATTAGAAAATACTTATAAAATAAGCCTTTTTAATATAAGTTTTCAATAAAGGCAATTGGAGGATACACAATGAATGGATTAAAAGGTATGCACCACGTAACAGCCATTACGAGCAGTGCTGAAAAAAACTACGAATTTTTCACGGAGATATTAGGGATGCGCTTAGTTAAGAAAACCGTTAACCAAGACGATATTCAAACGTATCATTTATTTTTTGCCGATGATGTTGGCAGCGCTGGGACCGATATGACATTTTTCGATTTTCCTGGCATCCCTAAAGGGGTTCATGGTACCAATGAAATTTCAAAGACTTCCTTCCGTGTCCCAATTGATGCGGCGATTGAATATTGGTTGAAACGCTTTGATCGTTTAGATGTTAAGCATACAGGTATTAAAGAACAATTCGGAAAAAAGACCTTGTCGTTTGTTGATTTTGATGACCAGCAATACCAATTGATTTCTGATGAAAATAATCAAGGGGTGGCAGCAGGTACTCCGTGGCAAAAAGGACCGGTTCCATTAGAATATGCGATTACGGGACTAGGACCTATCTTTGTTCGTATCGCTAATTTTGATTACTTTAAAGAAATGATGGAAAAAGTTCTTCTATTTAAAGAGATTGCACAAGAAGGAGCGTTTCATTTGTTTGAGGTGGGTGAAGGAGGTAATGGCGCTCAGGTAGTCGCCGAATATAATGCGGTTCTCCCTCAAGCACGACAAGGCTATGGCACGGTCCACCATGCAGCCTTCCGTGTCGACGATCGTTCTGTTTTAGAAGAATGGATTGGACATATGGAAAGCTTCGGATTCCAAACATCAGGCTTCGTCGATCGCTACTTTTTCGGATCACTTTATACAAGAGTTGCACCGCAAATTCTATTTGAGTTTGCTACAGACGGCCCTGGATTTATGGGAGATGAGCCTTACGAAACACTAGGAGAAAAATTATCATTACCGCCGTTCTTAGAACCAAAACGGGAACAAATCGAGAAATTAGTTCGTCCGATTGATACCGTAAGAAGTACAAAAGAATTTATCAAAGAATAAGCTTTGACTTAAATAAATTTTGTAAAAAGAGCGTAGCCATTCGGCCACGCTCTTTGTTCATTTTAACAAGAAAACTTTCTATTCCTTTAAATAAGTATGTTGTTAAGAACAGGTTGCATATTAGTCTTGGCAATTGCATATCGTTTTAAGACGGGAAAAGGAGTGATCTTATATGCTTAGTATCGAAGCAAGCAAGAAAATAGAGAGTATAGCTAATCCTAAGGTCCAAAACATTGTAAGAATATGTGTGGAACAAGGATGCGTGTTCAAACCCCATTCAAGTAACCCTAAATTAGTGAATTTATTTGACCCTGTACTACGGAAAAACATCATTGGAGACATTAATCTATTAAGCGAAAGAGGATATTTCACCCTGGAAGTCGAAAATGGACGCTTCAAAACTTTTAGAAATGAAATTATGGGATTGGATATAGATCGTGCAGATTTTGAAGATAAGGTATTAAGAAGATTAAAGCGGTAGTTTTCGATATTTCGGGAGTGGAAAGGGCGATGATTCTTTGAATTCATTGCCTTTTTTTGTGACCGGTCTTCCACGGGCACTGTAATACCTAGAACTATATTTCATACTTACTTCTCTGTTTACAGCACGATATACAACTGACTATAAAACAATAAATCTTTTTCTTCGCATAAAAAAACAACCTTTTCAGGTTGTCTTTTAACTGTGCCTGGCAACGTCCTACTCTCACAGGGACGCGTGTCCCAACTACCATCGGCGCTGAGAAGCTTAACTTCCGTGTTCGGTATGGGAACGGGTGTGACCTTCTCGCCATTGCTGCCAGACTATTTACTTGAGAGATCGTTCTCTCAAAACTAGATAATGCAGAAGAAGTTTGTAAAAACGAGTTCGCTTTTAAAATTGGTTAAGTCCTCGAACGATTAGTATCAGTCAGCTCCACATGTTACCACGCTTCCACCTCTGACCTATCAACCTGATCATCTTTCAGGGTTCTTACTAGCTTAGAGCTATGGGAAATCTCATCTTGAGGGGGGCTTCATGCTTAGATGCTTTCAGCACTTATCCCGTCCGCACATAGCTACCCAGCGATGCCCTTGGCAGAACAACTGGTACACCAGCGGTGCGTCCATCCCGGTCCTCTCGTACTAAGGACAGCTCCTCTCAAATTTCCTGCGCCCACGACGGATAGGGACCGAACTGTCTCACGACGTTCTGAACCCAGCTCGCGTACCGCTTTAATGGGCGAACAGCCCAACCCTTGGGACCGACTACAGCCCCAGGATGCGATGAGCCGACATCGAGGTGCCAAACCTCCCCGTCGATGTGGACTCTTGGGGGAGATAAGCCTGTTATCCCCGGGGTAGCTTTTATCCGTTGAGCGATGGCCCTTCCATGCGGAACCACCGGATCACTAAGCCCGACTTTCGTCCCTGCTCGACTTGTAGGTCTCGCAGTCAAGCTCCCTTGTGCCTTTACACTCTGCGAATGATTTCCAACCATTCTGAGGGAACCTTTGGGCGCCTCCGTTACTCTTTAGGAGGCGACCGCCCCAGTCAAACTGCCCACCTGACACTGTCTCCCACCCCGATTAGGGGTGCGGGTTAGAATTTCAATACAGCCAGGGTAGTATCCCACCGACGCCTCCACCGAAGCTAGCGCTCCGGCTTCTCAGGCTCCTACCTATCCTGTACAAGCTGTACCAAAATTCAATATCAGGCTACAGTAAAGCTCCACGGGGTCTTTCCGTCCTGTCGCGGGTAACCTGCATCTTCACAGGTACTATAATTTCACCGAGTCTCTCGTTGAGACAGTGCCCAGATCGTTACGCCTTTCGTGCGGGTCGGAACTTACCCGACAAGGAATTTCGCTACCTTAGGACCGTTATAGTTACGGCCGCCGTTTACTGGGGCTTCGATTCAGAGCTTCGCTTGCGCTAACCCCTCCTCTTAACCTTCCAGCACCGGGCAGGCGTCAGCCCCTATACTTCGCCTTGCGGCTTCGCAGAGACCTGTGTTTTTGCTAAACAGTCGCCTGGGCCTATTCACTGCGGCTCTTCGAGGCTATTCACCTCAAAAAGCACCCCTTCTCCCGAAGTTACGGGGTCATTTTGCCGAGTTCCTTAACGAGAGTTCTCTCGCTCACCTTAGGATTCTCTCCTCGCCTACCTGTGTCGGTTTGCGGTACGGGCACCATTTATCTCGCTAGAGGCTTTTCTTGGCAGTGTGGAATCAGGAACTTCGGTACTAAATTTCCCTCGCTATCACAGCTCAGCCTTATGTGAGAAGCGGATTTGCCTACTTCTCAGCCTAACTGCTTAGACGCGCATATCCAACAGCGCGCTTACCCTATCCTCCTGCGTCCCCCCATTGCTCAAACGATAAAGAGGTGGTACAGGAATATCAACCTGTTGTCCATCGCCTACGCCTTTCGGCCTCGGCTTAGGTCCCGACTAACCCTGAGCGGACGAGCCTTCCTCAGGAAACCTTAGGCATTCGGTGGATGAGATTCTCACTCATCTTTCGCTACTCATACCGGCATTCTCACTTCTAAGCGCTCCACCAGTCCTTACGGTCTAGCTTCAACGCCCTTAGAACGCTCTCCTACCACTGACATCTAAGATGTCAATCCACAGCTTCGGTGATACGTTTAGCCCCGGTACATTTTCGGCGCAGAGTCATTCGACCAGTGAGCTATTACGCACTCTTTAAATGGTGGCTGCTTCTAAGCCAACATCCTGGTTGTCTAAACAACTCCACATCCTTTTCCACTTAACGTATACTTTGGGACCTTAGCTGGTGGTCTGGGCTGTTTCCCTTTTGACTACGGATCTTATCACTCGCAGTCTGACTCCCACGGATAAGTCTTTGGCATTCGGAGTTTGTCTGAATTCGGTAACCCGATGAGGGCCCCTAGTCCAAACAGTGCTCTACCTCCAAGACTCTTACTACGTGAGGCTAGCCCTAAAGCTATTTCGGAGAGAACCAGCTATCTCCAAGTTCGATTGGAATTTCTCCGCTACCCACACCTCATCCCCGCACTTTTCAACGTGCGTGGGTTCGGGCCTCCATCCAGTGTTACCTGGACTTCACCCTGGACATGGGTAGATCACCTGGTTTCGGGTCTACGACCACATACTCATACGCCCTATTCAGACTCGCTTTCGCTGCGGCTCCGTCTTTTCAACTTAACCTTGCATGGGATCGTAACTCGCCGGTTCATTCTACAAAAGGCACGCTATTACCCATTAACGGGCTCTAACTACTTGTAGGCACACGGTTTCAGGAACTATTTCACTCCCCTTCCGGGGTGCTTTTCACCTTTCCCTCACGGTACTGGTTCACTATCGGTCACTAGGGAGTATTTAGCCTTGGGAGATGGTCCTCCCTGCTTCCGACCGGATTTCTCGTGTCCGGCCGTACTCAGGATCCACTCAGGAGGGAACGAAGTTTCAACTACAGGGTTTTTACCTTCTATGACGGACCTTTCCAGGCCGCTTCATCTACCCCGTTCCTTTGTAACTCCATGTTGAGTGTCCTACAACCCCAAGAGGCAAGCCTCTTGGTTTGGGCTATGTCCCGTTTCGCTCGCCGCTACTCAGGGAATCGCGTTTGCTTTCTCTTCCTCCGGGTACTTAGATGTTTCAGTTCCCCGGGTATGCCTTCCATACCCTATGTATTCAGGTAAAGATACTGTTCCATTACGAACAGTGGGTTCCCCCATTCGGAAATCTCCGGATCAAAGCTTACTTACAGCTCCCCGAAGCATATCGGTGTTAGTCCCGTCCTTCATCGGCTCCTAGTGCCAAGGCATTCACCGTGCGCCCTTTCTAACTTAACCTAAAAGGTTTATAACTCTTACTTACATAAGAGAGAAAATCTAAAATGGCGATTACTCGATGTTTACTTTGCTTCTTCTTACGATTATCTAGTTTTCAAAGAACGATTAAAAAAAGCTTTGAGAGATTGTACTCTCAAAACTAAACAAACAAAGATCGCGTTACAAACAAACTGTTTTGTCTGGCTCACAGGTCCAGCTTTATCCTTAGAAAGGAGGTGATCCAGCCGCACCTTCCGATACGGCTACCTTGTTACGACTTCACCCCAATCATCTGTCCCACCTTAGGCGGCTGGCTCCTAGGACAAAACTTAACTTCCTATAATTTAATAAGAGGTTAAGTTTTGTCCCAGGTTACCCCACCGACTTCGGGTGTTACAAACTCTCGTGGTGTGACGGGCGGTGTGTACAAGGCCCGGGAACGTATTCACCGCGGCATGCTGATCCGCGATTACTAGCGATTCCGGCTTCATGCAGGCGAGTTGCAGCCTGCAATCCGAACTGAGAATGGTTTTATGGGATTGGCTAAACCTCGCGGTCTTGCAGCCCTTTGTACCATCCATTGTAGCACGTGTGTAGCCCAGGTCATAAGGGGCATGATGATTTGACGTCATCCCCACCTTCCTCCGGTTTGTCACCGGCAGTCACCTTAGAGTGCCCAACTAAATGCTGGCAACTAAGATCAAGGGTTGCGCTCGTTGCGGGACTTAACCCAACATCTCACGACACGAGCTGACGACAACCATGCACCACCTGTCACTCTGTCCCCCGAAGGGGAACGTCCTATCTCTAGGAGTGTCAGAGGATGTCAAGACCTGGTAAGGTTCTTCGCGTTGCTTCGAATTAAACCACATGCTCCACCGCTTGTGCGGGCCCCCGTCAATTCCTTTGAGTTTCAGCCTTGCGGCCGTACTCCCCAGGCGGAGTGCTTAATGCGTTAGCTGCAGCACTAAGGGGCGGAAACCCCCTAACACTTAGCACTCATCGTTTACGGCGTGGACTACCAGGGTATCTAATCCTGTTTGCTCCCCACGCTTTCGCGCCTCAGCGTCAGTTACAGACCAGAAAGCCGCCTTCGCCACTGGTGTTCCTCCACATCTCTACGCATTTCACCGCTACACGTGGAATTCCGCTTTCCTCTTCTGCACTCAAGTCCCCCAGTTTCCAATGACCCTCCACGGTTGAGCCGTGGGCTTTCACATCAGACTTAAAGGACCGCCTGCGCGCGCTTTACGCCCAATAATTCCGGACAACGCTTGCCACCTACGTATTACCGCGGCTGCTGGCACGTAGTTAGCCGTGGCTTTCTGGTTAGGTACCGTCAAGGTACCGGCAGTTACTCCGGTACTTGTTCTTCCCCAACAACAGAGCTTTACGACCCGAAGGCCTTCATCGCTCACGCGGCGTTGCTCCATCAGACTTTCGTCCATTGTGGAAGATTCCCTACTGCTGCCTCCCGTAGGAGTCTGGGCCGTGTCTCAGTCCCAGTGTGGCCGATCACCCTCTCAGGTCGGCTACGCATCGTCGCCTTGGTGAGCCGTTACCTCACCAACTAGCTAATGCGCCGCGGGCCCATCTGTAAGTGTCAGCCGAAACCGACTTTCAGCTTTCCCTCATGAGAGGAAAAGGATTATCCGGTATTAGCACCGGTTTCCCGGTGTTATCCCAGTCTTACAGGCAGGTTGCCCACGTGTTACTCACCCGTCCGCCGCTAACAGGGAGGAAGCAAGCTTCCTCCAAATTCGCTCGACTTGCATGTATTAGGCACGCCGCCAGCGTTCGTCCTGAGCCAGGATCAAACTCTCCAATAAGATGAGACTTCCATCACAGGATGCTTTACCCTGTGATGGTTAGTCGAATCAATCGGGTATTTACGAGCAGTTTATCCGATAGGATATTACTGCTCGTTAATACGCGGAAAAGTTGATTAGCTCATTTGTTACGTTGGCTTAGCTTCATTTCTGAAACTAATAATTTTTGTATGTTTGCACGATTTTGTTTGTTTAGTTTTCAAAGAACAATTTCTTTATCGCTCGTAAGCGACAAAAACTATTATACTACCATTCCTTCGCTCAGGTCAACAATTATTTTTCTAATCACATTTGACCTTTTAAAAAGGAACTTTCCAAGAATACCATCTATATTACTATAATTCAATAAGATAATTTTTCCGTTTTTACATTAAAGAAAAAAAGGGCAGTGATTCATGCCCCCCATTGAACCTAATTATCTTTTTCATTCACCAGGTTTTTCCATTCCTCATATTTGGCTGGACTCAGCCTAGATACATGATCCAAAAACTCTTTCAAGAATCCAAGTTTTTTTAATCCAGTTAACAATTTGGCAGGGACAGACCTGTCCGTAATAAATGCTCTTTTGAGGTCGATTACTTTTATTTCCCAAAGTTCATCGAAAAAAATATGGCGAACTTCAATATCTAATCTTGTAAAACCCACAGCTTTCATTTCATCCAGCATCGATAATATTTTTCCAACGATTTCTTCTGAAAGTTTTTTCTCTTTTCTTAGGTGATGCTTAAGATTATATCCTTTCACGAATTCCATCACTATATAGTTTGCACCAGATTCATATAATACAGGAATAATAGGTGAAGATTGTCCTAATTGCAGTGCAGCTAATTCTTTTTTTCGTGTGTCTTCATTTACAAAAACTTTGACACACTTCTCAGGTGTCAATTGAAAGACGGATCCATCTGCACCCTTCCCAAGCATTTTGTAGCCGCTCAGGTCTTGAATGGTTACTGTGCCTTTATTCTTGGCCACTATTTTTTCAAAATCTTTCATTTCTACTCTCCTTCTATTTTGATATATCTTCAAATCCGCTAGCATTTTACGAACCTTTATAAAATTTTAAGGTTTCATCTAATCCTGCCTGCAGATCATAGACCGGATTCCAACCCAACAGATTCGCAGCTTTCGTAGGATCTAATCGACTGTAGCGAATATCTCCCTTGCGTGCGGGCATGGGATGGGAAGGAATATTAATTGAAGCAAGTGAGGTGATTATCTGATAAAGCTCATTAATGCTCGTTTTTGAATTACATCCAATATTAAAGATTTCATTTGTTCCATTTTCAATCGAAAGCACATTGGCCAACGCAACATCTTTCACATACACAAAATCCCTTGTCTGTTCACCATCTCCAAAAATAAATGAAGTTTCACCATTAAGGACATTCTTGAAAAATATAGAAATCACTCCCCCTTCTCCTTTTGAAGTTTGGCGGGGGCCATAAACATTGGCATATCTTAGAATAGTGAATGGAATGTTATGAAGTGTGTTAAATATTTGAATGTACAATTCTGAAGTATATTTAGAAATACCATAAAAGGATTGGGGCTGAATGGGGAAAGTCTCCTTTATACTGCAATCGTCTTTTTCTCCGTAAACGGCACACGAGGAGGAAAATATAAATTTTTTCACATTGAACCTATGGCAGCATTCAAGTAAACGAATCGTCCCAAGAATATTTTGGTGCGCATCCCCGACTGGATCCTTTATAGAATGGGCCACATCCACTTGAGCGGCAAGATGAATAACCACATCCGGTTTTTCAACTTCAAATACCTTTGTTATTTGTGGGGATGTAATGTCTACTTCAAAGAAACGGGCTTTTGGGGAAACAAATTCCCTTTTACCTGACAACAAATTATCTACAACCAACGTTTCATGACCAAATTGAGTCAATAGATCAACGACATGGGAGCCAATGAATCCGGCTCCCCCCGTTACCATTACCTTCATGGGTATACACAACCTTCAACAATAAGTATCGTGACATACCATACATTCTTTCTCATTTATCAAACCCCTTTGTAGTATTTAGTTTATGGGGCTGCTCTAATATAAATCGAGTTCTTTTCCCCAAACTTCTATTTTCTCTAGATATCTTTTTAAAAGCGTGCTATTTCCTCCATCCAACACCTTTTGCAGATGACTGGAGAGCTTTTTTTCCAGGGTTCTCTGTAAATACGCCTTTTTTAGAAGTTTCAGTGGATCCTCACTGAAGGTTATTCCATATTTCAGCATTTCTTGACAATAAAGCTGTACACATTGACTTCGAATCTCTTCCTCCCTCTTTTGCCAATCCGAGCGAAAATCAATTAATAATTCGACTAGAACAACCAAATCATACCAACATGGATAATGTTTCGCAGACTCCCAATCTATCAAAGAGACTTTCCAATTCTCCTCCGCATCATTGGCATTCTCACAGCAAATATTGTGGACATGGAGATCGCCATGGATGAGACATTGTCCGGATTCCGTTATTTCCGAAAAAAAAACGGGGCCTTTTTTTAGTATTTTCTTGATGATTTTATACCTTGGCGCCACCAATTCTCTTAAGTTAGGATCTTTCATTGCCAGATCCAGGTTCTCCTTTGCTTTTTTGATTGCTTTAGTCCGCTCCTTTACTTTCTGCTCAGAATCAAAATGGGGAAGTGAGTTGTCAAAAAGATCGGCATGTTGCAAAAATTTTTTATCAAAAGTTATGGAATGAAATTTTGCCACTGTGGGGATAATTCGTTCTAAATGATGGGGAGCTAATTTGATTTGACCTCTTAGTGGCTTCAAACATTCGGTGAACATCCATGTTTCATTACCATTTACAAGCGGTTCAAGCCAATACAATTGCGGCATAAACTCGTGATAAATGTTATAGGCTTTTTGATACATATTTATTTCCAGTCTATGATTTTCTTTCAGCGGCAGTTTATATATTTTAAGCACGATGGGATCGAACTCCTTCCCATCTGAAAGAACCATCTTCCAAATACTTGTCTTTTCGCGTGTGTTTTTGAGGCATTCGATACTTTCTTCCACTAAATTAACCTTTTTGCCAAGTACATTTCCTAGCTTCTTTTCCCAATCAAATTGTTTCCAACATTTAATGATCTCTTCTAAACTATTCAAATAAAAAATTCCCTCCCGCTTTTATCATTTCTTACTTTCTCCCCCATAAATTTCGCATATGGGAAACAAAACTTCGAACAAATGGAAGCGGGTCATTCCAAGCAAAAAGAGCCTCAACCTTTTTTCCAGATAAGCTCTTTATCCACTCCATTAACGTCATTTCACCATTTCTTTGTTTTTGGCGAAAGGAAAGAAAATCACGGACAAGGTAAACCCATTTGACCCCTTCCTTTTGCTTTGTCACTGGTGTTGGATTCTGCCCGGTAAGCGATAAATAATACAAGTAAGCCAAATTAACCCCACAAGCCATTGATAACGCTTGAGTTAATCCTATCCTTGAATTGATTTCAATAAATTTCAGTTTCCCATCTCTTGGGTCCCGTTTAAATTCGGCAATTGCCAAACCTTTGAATTGAATATCTTTTAGAAAGGTTGTGGCGAGTTGAATGACTTCTTCGTCCCTAATACTTAAGGCAAGAGCAGTGGATCCAAAGTGAGGGGGAAATTGATGTAATTTTTGATTCATCCACAAGCCAATTAAATTCATCTTCTCGTCAAAAAAGGTTTTGACGGAATAAATACAATCCTCATCCCCAGGGATAACTTCCTGGATCATTAGTTCACCGAATGGCCGATAAAATAGGTACTCCTCTCTCAATTGGGAAGGTTGTGCTACCACGATGGCTTTTTTATAAAGACGATGATCGATATTTGAGCGGAAATGAGAAGAATAAACTGGTTTTAATATGCACGGGAAGGTAATTTGATGGATGATTTGTTCGAACTGCTCTTCGTTATTTATCGCGTAGGTTTTTGGGCATGGCACATTTGATTTTATGGCTAATTCATACGTTAATCTTTTATCTAATACGGCTTCAACAAGCGTGTGATTAGGTAATAGAAACTTATAGTAATGTGAAAGGACAAACCTGTTTTTTGAAATAAACTGAACAAAGTCATCAGACCCAGCATACAGGACTACCTTTTGTCCTAATTTTTGTGCCAGTCTGGTGAGAAATAGAATTAATGCAGGTCCTTCACTGACTGGATTCGGGCAACTTCCACATGTGGCAAACCGAGTTTTACCGATTTCATATTTTCCTTTCGTATCATATGCATATACCTTTATCCCTTTTTTCGCTAAACTCCGCACAATACCTATTCCCGTTGCACTTAGGTCAAGTACAACGGCAGGAACATCATGTCGCATACACTTTTCCTCCTTTCATACTAATGATAGATAGATTTCTTCAATCTTTTTGGTCATGCTACTTACGGTTAAATGTTGTTGAGCAAACGCCTGTGCATTGCCTGCTAATTCATTCCTTAGTGATTTTTTTCTCAAAAGGAGCGATAACTTTTCAGCAAGTTGTTTTGGGTTAGCTGGTTCAACGATAAATCCTGAAAAGTTATCATTAATGATTTCCGGAATACCACCACAATTCGTCGTAAGAATTGCCTGATTCATAAACATTGCCTCGATTATTGAGATGGGCAGCGTATCACTAGTGGTTGGATGTACAAAAATGTCTGATTCACTTAACAATTTAGGTATGTCATCTCTGCTTCCTAAGAATGTTACGTTTTTTAATTTCAACTCACTAACCTGTTTCTTAAGCGTTTTTTTCATCTCCCCATCACCTACAATCCGAACTTCTACATTTTTCAACTTGTCTTTAATAAGAGCCAGGGCTTTAAATAAGTACTTATGTCCTTTACGGGGACGAAGGCGTGAGACACAAGTAATCACCGTTTTGCTCTCGCTTTTCTTTGCTTCCTTTTGAATATTCCATTCTCCAAAATCAATCCCGGTATATACAGTGGTCATTTTATCTTCCTCCGCGCCTAAATTTTTTAGAATCGGGCGAAAGACATCACAAAGGATGATTAAATGATTGGCATTTTTGACCGCTTGACTATCAATCGCTGAAAAATAGATTTCCTCAACCGAACCCTTTTCCATCAGGTTAAACTTTAGTCTGTTTTGGGTCATAAATCCATGAGGAGTGAATAAAAGAGGTATTTGATTATACTGGTTAAGTGCACTTATTACATTAGCAGTATAACGATCTTGTGCGTGAATAATATCATATTCCGCTAGATCAATATTTTTTAGCATCATATAAAAACTGTACATTTTGCTGATATTATGCAGGATCTTTGGATTACAGCTGCCATAACGTTTGTTAAAAAATTGGGTGAATTCCTCGGAGTAGTTATCGCGTAATGTCTCCATTTCATCGGCAGGAAAATGGTTTGGTGCGATTACATTGACACTATGTCCTAAATTTTCCAAACCGTCTTTAAGTGAGGTGATATAGTTTTGCAAACCACCGATAAATGGATAATCCCAAAACGTTGTAATTAAAATCTTCATTTTTTTGTTTTCGATTGGTTCTAAATGAATTTGCTGGATTTGCTCCCATTCAATTAATTGTCCTTCGTCAAATGTTTGATTGACCCCATAAAATTGATCCATTGCAGTGTTTAGGTGAGGAAAAAGATTCGGAATAAAATGGTAGGCATTATGGTTTTCATCCATCATTTCCAGACCTTCCTTATGATTTCAAATGCTTCCGCATATTCTACCCCAACAGTCATTCCCCTTACCCTGGCTAAATATTTTACTCCGTCATAGGAACGAGGATGTGGAAAAGGTCTCATTTCTACATCATAATGGTGAAGTGATTTGAGCTTGTCGTCGATGGTATCTGTAATATCCACAAAATAATTGGGTTTAAATTCTTTATCATTCGTATGCTGGCTCCATTCACTAGAAGAAACCGTTTCAAAACAAAGAATCTCAACGGGTTTTTTTCCGGGTAACGGCCGAGCAGCTGTTAACACTGCCTGAAACAAAATTTGGTGGTCTCTGTTGGTGTCACCATAATGATGGGTGAAAATCATTGCAGGATTATACCTGTCCAAAAGTTCTTCGATTGATTTGTTGATTTCAACAAGCGGAATCGTTTCCATCAATAGATTGGGGAATTCCAAAAATAGGACCTCCTCCACACCTAAATGTTTGTTTGCTTGCACCATTAATGGCTGGATCCGACTTTCTTCCTCCTTCCGTCCTTTAGCAGAAATAACAGTAATTACCTTATAGCCATGATTAATTAACTTTTTAATGGTTCCGCCGCTCCCAAGAATTTCATCATCAGGATGAGCGGCAATCACTAATACATTCTCACTCATTAAATCATCTCAACTCCATTTAAAAATAGTATTCTTGTAATTATATGAATATAAATTAAAGTGGATATGGACAATCTGCTTAAAATGGAAAAATGGGTGACTTAAAGCTTGTATTTGTTGGAATCAGCTTTCATACATAGATATAACCTTATAAAAAAAACATATGCAGTTCGCATATGTTTACATTTGCTGGATTAATTTTTCTTCAAAGTCCTCAACTGGTATTGGTTGACTAAAATAATATCCTTGGGCTTCAAGACATCCCTGTTGAAGAAGAAAGTTTGCTTGGTCTTTCGTTTCGACCCCCTCTGCGATCAATTGAAGTTTTAATAAATGCGCCATTAGAATGATGGTCTTAATAATGGTTTGATCATTTAGGTCACTCGTACACTCACGGATAAATGACTGATCGATTTTTAATTTATCAATCGGAAATCGCTTAAGATAATTAAGCGAACTATACCCTGTACCAAAGTCATCAATACTTATTAATACACCAATTTCTTTAAGCTCAAGTAGCGTTGAGATGGTCGATTCCACATCCATCGTCATACTTTCAGTAATTTCAATCTCTAAGTATTTCGGTTCTAGTCCTGTTTCATGTAAAACTTTACGTAACAAATCAGGCAAATTCGTTTGCGTAAATTGTTTTGCAGAAATGTTTACGGCGATCCTTAGTCGCGGTAATCCATCTGCCTGCCATTTCATCATTTGCTGACAGGCAGTCCGGATTACCCATTCACCGATTGGAATAATCAACCCGGTTTCTTCGGCCAGCCCGATAAATTCGGAAGGAGGAATTAATCCTCTTTCCGGGTGGTTCCAACGGATCAATGCTTCTGCCCCAATCATTTGATTGGTTTCAAGATTTATTTGGGGCTGATAGTATAATAAAAATTCGTTTCTTTTTAATGCTTTACGTAAGCAAATTTCCAATTCTAATTCATGTTGGTTTTTTTCTTTTAAATCATCACTAAACAGTTGATAGTTATTTTTTCCAAGGCTCTTGGCAAAATACATTGCCCGATCAGCATTTTTTACAAGCATATCGAAGGATTCACCGTGTTCAGGGAAGATACTAATTCCGATACTTGGCGTAACCAATATCTCATTATGGGTTTGATAAAATGGCACAGATAAATTGGTAATAATGGCTTGTGCGACTTCACAAGCCCTTTTTTCATTTGAATTGGCAAGGAGAATCGTAAATTCATCCCCTCCATATCTGGCAATGGTATCATGATCATCTATTAGACGATTTAACTTTTCGGTAATCTCAACAAGGAATTTGTCGCCGATTTCATGTCCAAACGTGTCATTGACCGCTTTAAAACGATCCAAATCAAGAAACAATAGGGCGAAATTTTCATGCTTTGCCTTCGCGCTTTCTACCAAACCATTAAGTTTTTCTTTTAAAAAATATCTATTTGGGAGGCCGGTTAGTTGATCATGATAGGCCATATGCTTAATCATTTTTTCTGTTTTAATTCTTTCTGATACATCAATAACTGTTCCGATAACAGCAGCTTGCCCATGATAATCGATAATTGACCCATAAATTTCTAACGTTAACACCCTTTTATCTTTGCGGATGATCCGATATTGATATGTAATGGAAGACTCTTCCTTTGAACCTAATTTAACTAATTTCCAGGCTACAATTTGGAGGTCATCGGGATAGATAAGATCGGATAAGTTCAATGTAGAGAGCTCCTCTTCACTATAACCAGTCATTTGACATAGACGTGGATTTACATAAACTAATTTTTCTTTTTGAAAAATATAAACGCCAACTAAAGAATTTTCTACTAAGCTTCTGTATTTTTCCTCAGCCTCTCTTAAGCTTTTTTCCGCATTTTTATGCACAGTAATATCTTTTATGATTCCGTAAACACCAACGATCTTATTTTTTACGTAGATAGGGATATTTGTTGCAAGGATTTCCTTTTGATTCCCGTCCTTATCAAAAATAGCACACTCATAGGTGGTAACCACCCCTGAAACTGCTTTCCGGAAATTTGCCACTGTTTGTTCGACATCCGGAGGGATTAATAACGGAATAAATGATTTATGGATAAGTTCTTCTACCGTGTACCCAAATAATGACACAGCTTTATTAACATTTAAAAAATTCCCAGCTAAATCAAAAGTTATGATGATGTCTGGATTTTGATCAAATAATGATTTGTAATATTGCTCATTTAGTTGCAGTTCCTCGGACTGTCGAAAAACTTTTCGAACAAATATTGCAGTGATAAACAAAATGATCACCAGTATACTTATTAGCACCACAGTTGAATAAATAGAAATATGAAAGGAAAAATATTGCATACATGACAAACCTCCGAAAATAGCTTCACCATTCGATATTAATAATACCCGTAAAAAATCAAAAAAACATATGCATTACGCATATGCTTTCTAAAACCGGAGTTTTTATTCAAGGATTATTTACTGAAAGCCTTCTTCAAGGCATTATCTGACTTGACTAGTGCAGTTTTTCCGTGATCAATAAAAATCTCGTTTACTTTTTCATGAATACTGTTTTTGCATAGATACAAGTAAAAAAATCACAATGGATAAATTTTTTTCCTAGGTTTGAACTTTTTGTGGAATTTCATCATTATACCCCCAAAAAGGTTAAATTTATTTTAAGATAGTCATAGAAATCTTAAAAAACGAGGGATATAGTTTTGAAATCACTGCAGAAGCTACAAGATACTGTTTTAATTGATGCCTACCACGAAGCCATCCGCCTAGAACTTTGCACTGACTTTATTCATTTATTACTAACTGAAATTAGTCATAGAAAATTAATTCATGAAACTATTAACTAAGCCTCTAGACCATTCGGATTCGGATGGTTTTTTTTAATCCAGTATGGCTAATTTCCTAGATAAGTACTTTCTTCTTTCCTCGATATAATTTGCAATAACTGATACTTCCCTGTCAAATAGATCTATATCTTGTTTTTTATATGGATCCTGAATAACAAACGGACGAATTAATTTTGTTAGTTTTTCAACCTTCGGAATCATATGGTCTACTGTAAAATACTGATCCATTATATCCTCAAGGAGCAATCGGTATTGCTTACGAAAGGAATCTACATATAAAAGGCGTGCGGTTAATGTATTAAATCCATCAATCGGTACATAATCAGGCTCCATCGTTTTCCCATTGACATCCCGGCCCCATGTCGCATCATAGTCCCAAGGTATAATCTCAAAAAGGCGTGTTTCTCCATTCCTGTAAAGGGCATAGTTATGAACGAAACCATCATAATTTGATGTGAAAATAACTCCGGCCATCCAGCGGAGATATTTATCGATATCAACAAATTTGTGAATTTCTTTTTCGAATTCATTTTTTGAAAACGTATTAATGTTAAAAATAAATTCCTGTAAGTAAAAATCTTCTTCCCGCCCGCCAACTATTCTTTTATAACCCAATTGAAGTGATTTTTTGGTTTCCTTGTCTAGATCACTCATCAGTGAAAAATTTGCATCACCGTCAACGGCATAATAAATGCTTCCGTTCGGCATGCCCCTCCTGGCTAGGAAATTCTCATCAACACTTTCAATTTCCAAATAAACCCCTTCAGCTTTTCCATTTTGAATTAAAAATATATGACGCGATTGAGGCGATAATACGCCAAGATCAGCAAAAAAATCAAAGGAAAGTTTGTTTCTAATTAATGAGGGATCCTTAAATTCGGCGTTCAAGTGTATCTGTTTGGAACCTTTAAACTTTTTAGGTTTGTAGAAGGAGACCTGATAAGACTTTTTCGGAAAGTCGCGAATGTGGGATCCTCGATAGGCAACATCGATTTCGAGCCGTTTCCCTTCAATCGTTAACTGGGCAGGAATCGGATCATCAATCCAAATGTCCCTTCTCAGCTCCCGCAGGTCGACTGGTCTAATAAAGAGTTTGTATTGCGGTAATAGTTCAGCCTCGTCCATTTTTTATTCCTCCTTCCTATATTCGTATGAAAATCAAAGGTTGGAGGTCCCTCATGGACAGCTTTTTTTCTCTAGTAGGCTTTTTTCTTATTCAAATGTACCGGAACACACGTAATTTAGTAGAAGAAGAGTGAGTTACTTGGACAAATAGGTCAATTAGTGATCTTGCTCCCTTTTCAAGCTTAAAGGAGGTGCTAAGTTACTATGAGCGATTTTTCAGCGGAAGATATTCAAATAGCAGCCGATGAAGTAAGACAAGGTGATTTCTGGGGCTTTATGTTCCGCGATCCCGGTCATGATCGTCGCACAACACGAAGAAGAACATCCCGAAGAAGAACTTCAAGACAGCAGATGACATCACGTAGGAACACATCTAGACGGAATACTTCTAGAAACCGTAATACTTCTAGAAACCGTAACACTTCTAGAAACCGTAACACTTCTAGAAACCGTAACACTTCTAGAAACCGTAATACTTCTAGAAACCGTAATACTTCTAGAAACCGTAATACTTCTAGAAACCGTAATACTTCTAGAAACCGTAATACTTCTAGAAACCGTAATACTTCTAGAAACCGTAATACTTCTCGACGTAATACTTCAAGAAGAAGAACATCAAGACGCTGCAGATGGACTGGATGGCGTAGAGGTTCTAGTCCCAATACTATAGTCAACCGTTGTTGGAAAAACGGCAACATGTGGAATTTGAGAGTCCGCAGACGCTAATAAAATCTTTAAAAAAACGAATGGGCAAGGAAACATAGTTTCCTTGCCCATTCGTTTTTAAGGACAAACGTCTATTTTTTTTCAGGAATCGCACAATTGCCATCCGCGCAACTAACATCTTCTTCGGTCGATAGATCTTGCAGCACGGGAGCAGGAGACTCTTCCTCCCAGACTTTTTGCAGCGCCCCTATAAATGTTTCTATCGGTTGGGCACCGGAAATCGCATATTTTTGATTAATGACAAAGTATGGTACACCGCGAACACCATACTGCTGCGCAAGGGATTCATCCTTGCGAACTTCACTCGCATACGCATTTTTATCATGAAGAACTTTCAATACTTCTTGGCGATTTAATCCTGCCGCTTCGGCAATGTCGGCCAATGTTTCAAACTCACCAATATGTTTCGATTCTGTAAAATAGGCATTCAATAACTTTTCGGAAACAACCGGATCCTTCCCTTGAGTCTTTGCAAATTTAGCCAAGCGATGCGCATCAAACGTATTGGTCGGCTTCATCTCATCAAAATTGAAAGTCAACCCTACCGTAGCTGCCTGCTGCCCCACTCCTTGATTTGCTTCCTTCGCTTTTTCAATAGTCATCCCATATTTTTGGGCTAATACTTCGTGGATGCTTAGATCCATCTTTTGGGGAGAGTTAGGGTCAAGTTCAAAGCTTTTGAATTCTACTTCTACTTGATCCTTATAAGGAAATTGGTCTAACGCCAATTCTAATCGGCGTTTTCCAATATAACAAAACGGACATACATAATCTGACCAAACTTCAATTTTCATGTCGACACCTCATTCTCTTCAGTTAATTTATATAGTATCACATGGTAAGTGAAAACTATTCAAAGTTGCTCATGAGGAATTGGTTAGAATAATCGCTCACTCGGTAGCCATTATTTTATTTGGTTCAAGAAAGTAAAGTAATTCTTTACTGACTGTTTCTTTAGATAACTCCTCCCAGGCATGCTTATAAAAGGACAATTGACTGCGATAGAATACTTGGAGCTTTTCATAGTCTTCAACCTGTTTAGCACGGTCTGTTTTATAATCAACAATCGTCCAGGTGCCATTCTTTTTATAGATGAGATCAATCGTTCCTTTGACATAGAAGGGATGATTAGCTTCAGGGTTTTTAGTAATTAATGAATAAAGAGCTTGCCCCTTTTTAACTTTTAACGTAAAAGGAACTTCTGTCAGAAGTTCATCAGCTGCCATTAACTCCTCCCAAAGGGGTGAAGTTTGCAAGTTTTCCAGATAAGACCTTACTTCTTTTTCTCTATCATTTGAAAGATGATATTTGTTTAAAGCGGCCTTTATATAATTGGAGAGGTCATGGTCCTGCACAGCTTTTTCAAAGACATCATGAATCAGCGTTCCCCAATCCTTTCCGCCGCCCGATTCCCGTTCAATTGTAATCACCTCAGAATAATCCTTATCCTTGGTTGGGGACCAATGTTCAAACGTTTTTACTTTACTTTGTTCCAGCCAGACATTTTTACTAACCGTTCTAGCTTGAAATTCTGAAAAAGTAAGCTCCTCTGTTATTGAATGGTCAACAAATGGTTCTACCTCTGGAAGTTCTATCTCCTCGAAATCATCCATTTCAAAAAGGATGTTCCAAGGGTTTTTCTTATTGCCAGTGTGAGAACTAATGATAAGGGCCTGTTCGGCACGGGTAGCCGCAACATAAATGATTCGCAGCTCTTCTTCCGTGAGGTACTCCAGTTCCTCAGCCTTATGTGTTTCCCACTCAAGTGGAATGGCAATTTCTTTATCTGAATAGCCGTTCTTTATGGTAAACGTAAAGTAGCCCTTTGAAATATGGTCCTCCCGTTTAATATGCTGTGATAAAAAGGATTCAGGACTGACGGATTTGGCTGGATGAGCTAAAAAGACAATCGGTGCTTCGAGTCCTTTTGCTTTATGAATATTCATAATCCGAACCGCATCTGCCTCTTCTTCCAAGTTTGCAACAACTGTTTTTTCAAAAATCAGCTCAGTCAGCATTTCCATCACTTGTTTATAGGTGGTCTTCCCCGCTGCCACTTGTTTACGAAGGGCTTCAAGCATTTGCAGCAGGCTTTTATATGTTCGTTTATTGCGGCCATTTTTCAAAAGTAATGGATAGAAACCTACTTCTTCAATGATTCGTTCAATTGCTGCGGTTGGTGAAAGTGAGCGAATAAGCTTTTGGAAACCCTGTAATTTATCCAATGCTAACCTAAATTTATCAATCACCACAGTCGAAATTTCAGGAGGGGTATTGGCGTAAATGGAAAATCTCCCACCAGCTTGTCTCCATTGATATAGTTCTTGATCACTCATTCCGAAGAAAATCCCGCGTAACACGGCAATGAAGCCCACTTCATCGGTAGTATCCAAGTATGACTTTAAGAGGATCCATAAATCTTGGAATTCCCTAGTTTCACCTAGGATTACTTCCCCACTAATACTAACAGGGATGCCCATGTCCTCGATTGTTTTCGCATAGACAGCGACACCATCAGTATACCTCGTCAGCACCATGAAATCCTTTACTTGGTGCCCTTGCCCGATAAGATGTTGAATCGAACGAGCGATGTTTTCCGCATCAATTAAGATGACTTCTTCCTTCTTTTTATAATCGGAAGGGACAGATAAACGCTTGATACCCGTAAAACCAGCGCCAGTGTCCTCATGATAGGCGATTAACGGGCGATAGGCTGCTTGGTAATCAGACTCCACTTCTGGTAAGTGCTTCTGAAAAACCTTATTTAATTCTTTTGTCACCGTGTCAAGTGACCGGAAATTGGTCGTCAATTGCAACATTTCGCCGCCATGTTCCTCAATTAACTGTTTCACGCGGTTATATGTATCAATATCTGCGCGGCGGAAACGGTAAATGGCTTGTTTAGGATCGCCCACCACAAAGAGCGAACCCGCTTTCGGTTTGCATCTGGTCCATGTTTTTTCAAAAATATCTTCACTCGTTAAATAAAACATGATTTCAGCCTGAATCGGGTCGGTGTCCTGAAACTCATCGACGAGTAGATAGCGGTATTTTGCTTGGAAATAGGCGCGAACTTCTGGATTACCTTTTAGCAACACGGATGTATGAATCATTAAATCTTGAAAGTTTAGCAGGGATCGCTCGCTTTTTAAATGTTGATAAGCCTGAACTGCTTCTTTTAGAAAATGAATAATTTTCGGATGACAATATTCTTTCCATGCTTGAATAAGCGGTTTAATCGATACTTCAAACACTGCTGTGATTTTCTCTTCATAAAATTTTGCATCTTCTTTAGATGGCCAGCGATTATAAGTTGGTTTTAAATTCTTATCAAATAATTCTAAAATGCTAATGATATCCTTTTCCTTCGCAGGATTGATGAACTTTTCTTTTTGAACTGCGGTTAAAATCGCCTTCTGTAAGCTGTCGAATCCCTTCGGAGGCTCCTCCTCTGGAACAGATTTTTTTGCTTCTTTGATGAGGAGCATGAAGGATTGATAATCCGCAAGCAGCTCCGGTTTCGGCCGCGTTTCTGTCACCCATTCCACATCAGAATATTCCTTTAACCCTTTTAACCAAGGGAGTAGGTTGTCAACCGATATACCTAATTCTTCAATGATTTCAAAATGATGAGCTTCTTCGTCCATTGCGGTTTGTAAATAACGCTGCCAAGCTTCTTCTAAAATGTCGATGTCATCGGCTTCCTCAAGCTCTGTAAAGGTTAAATCTAAATTCGCTTCGATTGGACGCTCCCGCAGAAGCTTGGCACAAAAGGCATGGACCGTTCCTAAAAAGCAGCGTTCTATATTTTGCAGAGCTTCTCCGAGACGGAATTCGACATCAAGATCCTTTTCATTCTTCCACACTTCTTCTAATCGCGCTTGAAAACGGACCTTTAGCTCATCGGCCGCCTTTCGCGTAAAAGTGATCGCGACGATTTCCTGAATTTGCGCGGTTCCTGTATAAATGAGGTTAACCATTCGATCGACTAAACTTGTCGTTTTACCGGAGCCGGCACCCGCTTCTACTAAAAAATTTGTCCTGAGCTGTGATTTAATTTTATCCCGGGCCGCTTGATCGAGAATTTCCTTAGTCATAGGCTCTAACCCCCTTTAGCTTCTGATTCGACTGCTTCATTTCCAGGGTTTCTTTATCATAAAAATGGCGACGGCAAACTAGCTTAAACTCACAGAATTTACAATCATTCACATCATCGGTCATTTCAAAATGACCATGTTTCACAGCATCAATTAGTTTTTCTAAAATATCTAAGCCATTGGTTCGGAGCATCCTATCCTGCTTCCTCGTAAACCTTTGGGCCAATCCTTTTTGGGTCGGAAAATAATACGAACTTTCCTCGACTGCGCCCTCGCCAAGATTTAAATGCTGTTCGATGGCCATGGCATAAATCATGTGCTGGAGCTGCCGTCCGCCTTTAAAGGCTGCATTCTTAGAATAACCGTACGTGCTCCCTGTTTTATAGTCAATGATATGGTATTTACCGTCCTTGGATTGATCGACACGATCAATAATCCCGGAAATTCTTACATCTCCTGATGGAAGAGTAATGATTGCTGGATCCTTTTCACCAATCCCAAATGAATACTCGAAATGAAGCGGTTGGTAATTTTCGCTATAAAGCTCTTCTTCTTTTAGAAAGATCTCACAGCAAGCTAAGATATCCGTCCGTTCACGTTGATAGACTCTATCATTTGGGGGAGGCAAAACTTCTATTTGTTCATCGATTAAACCTTGTGCCATTCCTAAAATGAGATCCAAATGATCGGTATAGGAAGGCTTGGCATGATCTAGTGTTAATTTTTTGTAAAAGTTTTCAAAAATACCGTGAAGCAAGCTTCCTCGGGTTGCGGCATCGAGCCATTTGTTTGCATCAAACGAAACATCCTCTACGCTCCTAACTTTTAGAACCTCTTTTAAAAAATAGGAATACGGACACTTAGCGAGTGTTTCAAGCTTACCTGCACTCAAACGTTTATCCTGATTTCTGCGAGGATCATACTCTTCGACATCAATCTGAATCAGCCCATCAAATTCCGTGTAATTTCTAGTATTTCGTGCAGTTTCCGCAGTGATTCCTAGTTTAATATTGTTAAAATGGTTTAAAATCCCTTCCTTTAGCCGCTGCGCACGATCATTGGTTAATTTTTCATTCCAATAGTCTTTATCTTCAAAAATATCATTCGCGATGATTGATGACGGCAGTGATTTTAATGCTTCAAAATCAGCATCTTTATTGCCGGTGATTAAGCGGTAGCCTTGCAAAACAACAAATGCCGGGTTAACCACCCGATTATTATTCATATCAAAATTACAGTAACTGACCGTGACATGACCGGTTGAATTTGCCAGAGCTTGTAACATTGTATACAAGTTTTCTTGACCTTTTTCACGAAGTAATGGCAATCCGTTCCCTAATTGAATTCGCTCTGTATCAAGCAAGAGCGGATCTTCACTTGCATTGCCTGGAAACTTCTTGTTATCCAAGCCTACAAAAAATAAATGCGCCCGGCTATTATAAATACCTCTCTTATACGAAGAAACATGGAGATGACCTGGCTTTGGACCCGATTGATTCATTTGAACAGTTAACAAAAGATCTTTCACCTTTTCAAACAAATCGTAGCTTGATAACGATTCATCTGCAAAGGGGAGAATCCTCTCGATTTCCTCCAATAGGGCAGACTTGGCCATTTCATCAAGAGATGAACTTGTTTTACAGTTATTTTTAAGAAGATAGGTGATTCCAGTTAATGATTTTTTATAATTCATGGTTGGATTTAACGGAGGCAGTTTTTTAAAAAGGTCAGCATACCACTGCCTCAACCACGAAATTTCCTTTAACCTGGTTTCATAGATAGATGTTTCTTCTGCTTGTATAAGTTTATCGCCTAAACGTTCGATTTCAAGGTCGAGGTGCGTTAGGTACCGTTCTTGTGACCAGCCAATCTGTAAATCCCGAAGTACTCGTGAAATTTTAGCTTTAGAAGGTGCACCTTCACCAAATTCAATTAATCCTTCATTCAGCAAATCAAGAAAGGTTTGTACACTATAGTTAGACTGAATCCAACTAATTAATCCGGAAACCAAACGTCCCGGGCGGCTAAATGAAACGGGCAGTCCTTCACCAAAAGTAATGGGCAGATCTAACTTTTGGGACAGGTGGTAAACCACGGTTATGTAGGCATCAGCGTTTGTATAGTAAACAACACTCTCATCTAATGATGTATTGGTCTCTTTTATTTTTTCTAAGATTTGTTTAACTTCCATTTCTTCTGTCTTCGCAGTAAAAAGCTCCAAGTTCGGCTCCCCGATTGCTTCCTCCTGTTGATAGAGATAACTGAGCGGAGCCGGCTGACCCCAAGAAACCGAACTGATGCTTGACCGTTCAGGAGGATTGATTCCCAATACCGGTGCAAGCGGCAGTTTATAAGCGGACTCAGGGATGATTTTTCTTAGGAATTTATCTTCCAGGTGTGATAGGTTTAGACCGGATTGTAAAATAAAAACTCCCTTATCCTCGATTTGAGTGGCTACCAGTGCCTTATTTATTAATCCCGCCTTGTCAGTAAATTGATGAATACTTAAGGTATTTTCATATTCAGCAAGAATCTCATAAATATCCTCCGCTTTGTCAGGGTTAATAAATGCATTCTTTTTCAAAGTATCCTTTGTATAGCCGGCTAATCGTAAGGTTTGAATCGTTGTATCTATCGCATGACTAAAGGCAGGCGTTATTTCCATTCCCGCAAAGTAACGAAGCTTCTCTTGGTTTTTCAACTCTTTAAGAAGATTGTAGGTAAAATGAGCACCCACTGTCTGATCTAAGATATTTTGCGGTTGATCTGAATTCAAGTCAACAACTGTTTGGGCAAGGTCATTCACCGTTTTATACTTGAGATTAATGGCTTGATAACCTGCCTTAACAAAAGTTTCATTGATTTGTTCCCCGATGGAATGAGAATCAACAATCACAATTTTTTCTTTTAAGGGAAAATTAGTGCAGATTTGATTTAGTTCATATATTAAGGATTTCATGGGATCCCTCCAATCTTTAAGTAGAAGCATAAAATATGTTTACCTATTCACTCTGTTCTAGTTTCCTATTTGTTATTCCTTCCATGTTGTTAGAAAAAACATATTTTTTTCAAAGTTGGTAATAATAACCTCGATTAACTTTGAAAGGATGGGATGTTTGATGTCGTTAGAATGGTTTGACAGAGTATGTGGAGAACTACAAGAACACCTGGAGTCTATTTGTGAAGAATACGATCAGGTCGGTCAAATGACAGTTGAGAGAGCCGCCAAACATCCAAGGATCGAGTTTTATGTCGATACCGCAGATGTTGATACCGAAGAATTAGAGCGAGATTACTTCTGCTCGCTGTTCTTTGATCCGCAAAACGAGGAATTTTACATCGATACCTTCGATGTTGACAGCGGGCATACTGCGAAGGTCATCCTTTCAGACATAGAAGACATTATCGAGGAAGTTCACGCCAGCCTTCATGATTACATGAACGGTGACGATCACTATACAGATGATGGCGTCTATCTTCAGACTACTGAGTTCTCTGATGAAGATGATGAGGATAATGAGGTCGAAACTGTTTATGTGGAAGATGATGAGGATGAAGAGTATTACGAGGCAGCACAAGTTAATAGTGACGACATCTTTGAGGAAATTGATGTGGATTGGTCTACCCCTGAAGTAACGGCCTTCAAACATGAAGACGAAGTCGAAGTAACCTATCAATTTGGATTGGTGCAAGCTACTGGGGACGGTGTTCTCAAGCGGATCAACCGAATTTGGACGACGGACGATGAATTAATCAAGGATGAGTCCCATTTTATTTTTAGTAAAGAAGAAGCAACCACCATTATCGCTATGATTGCCTCCCATATGGACCAATTAAGCGAATTTGAATTTTAAGCAAAATTAGAAACAACAAGCATGCCTGAGCGGTATGCTTGTTGTTTTTCTAAAATAAAAGTTCTCCATGGCAGGAGAACTTTAGGAGTCCATCATATACGGTTTTTCCGACTTCTTGTAAATTTATTGATAACATTTTTATCAATAAATTAGTCTACCGTGTAATCAATTTGAATAAGATCCCAAGCTGTAATTATCCCAAGTGGGGACTCATCCGCTCTTCCGTGTTCAGTAATAATGACACCTTCTATTTTCCGCTTCTTTTTATGTGCTTTATCAAAAATATTTTCCACTTCAAAAATATTAATATCTTTTGCGACGATTTCAATCGGATGTTCCTTCTCGTAGGTCATGATATCGGACACATGGATATCGGAAAGATTAACAGAACTGTTTACCATATTCTGCGCCATCCATTTCACAATCGAACTTGCTGTGAGTAAGCCAACACACTTCTTGTTTTTATAGATTGGAAACTTCGAATATCCGTGTTCTTTAATGGCGGCCGTTACTTTTAAAATGCTGTCACGGTAATCAAAGTACACCACATTTTTTGTGGCAATTGACAGGGCATAATTAGGACGACTGAAGACATTGGCGATTTTTTCAATATGAGAAACGACTTTCGCATTGGGCTCAGCAATATAAAAGCCAATTTCCATTTTCTCATGCACAATCGCATTTCGCAGCCTGGCATATTGCTCCAGGTCCTTTTTATATGTTTCAATGATTTGATATTTCTTTGCCCCAACCTTTACGAGAACGACGAATCTTTCATCATTAATTTGGACGATATCCCTTAATGCATCGTGCACTTGGTTAAAAGCTACCTCAAACCGTTCAGATAATAACTGTCCCTGTTTTTTATTTATATTCATATTCATTTGTCTCTCCCATGGCATAACCCTTTTATCATTATATTTATAGTAAAATCAATACACTAAATTTTCAAGAAATTAATTTCCTATTGTTGTGCTAAAATAGTAAGCAGCTGATCCTCTACCTTTTTTCCTTTTGCTTCATCCACTAAGTTATTTAATAGGATTGAAAAAATTAAGGTTTGTCCACTTTTTGTTTTCACGTAGCCTGATATTGAACTCACCGTAGAAATAGTCCCCGTTTTCGCGTAAACTTTTCCCGAACCGAAGAATCCTTCATCCGATTTCTTAACGTTCCACCGACCATCTTTTCACTTTGACCAGAGACGGGTAATGAGTGATGATAGCTCGGAAACCACTTTTCCTTTTGTACAGCAAATAACAGCTGTGTCAGCTGGTTGGCTGGAATCAGGTCGACATGGGAAACACCTGAACCATCCCTTAGCACCAATGTTTTGGGGTTAACACCGAATTTTGAAATCTCGGCATTTAAAACACTTAGTCCCTTTTCCCAGCTTCCTTCCCCATTCTCGACTCGACCCATTTCCTTAATTAATATTTCAGCATGGACATTATTGCTTAGTTTCATAAACGGAACTAGCAGCTCAGATAACGGCATGGATTGATGGGTCGATAAAACTCTTGCGGTGTCAGGCACCAATCCTGTTTTTAGTTTTCCGGTCACCTGTATCCCGTGTTCTGTTAAGGATTGTTTCAAAAGGGACAAGGCATACCGAGTGGGGTCCCAGACTCCAATCCATTCTTTTTCTGTTTTTGCCTTAATTGGGATGGTTCCTTTGATAGTTATGATGTTCCTCGCGTGTTCACGCTCAATGGTGATATTCTTTTTCCCATCCTCAGGAACAGTTATAGCATCGTTGATTATTTTTAGATAATTCGTCTTCGGGGTTAACTTCACAATCGGTTTATCGCCTTTTCTTGTACCAGGCTGCACGAGGACCTTGATCGATCCTGCATCATAGGCTCTGGTCGGTGCGGCGGTGAGTGCGGAAATCTGTGCCCCGTAATGAGTTGTTTCGTCACTCCAAGGGAGGTCGAGTGAATAACGGACATTATCATACCAGGAATCATCACCAAAAAGGTTTCCCTTAATTTTTTTAATGCCTCGCTTCTGAATGTCCTCAGCCATTTTATCAAAATTAGATTTCAGTATTGTTGGGTCACCCTTCCCTACTAAATACAGATTCCCATGGAGGTGTTTCTTTTTCAGTATGCCATCCGTATGGATCTCCGTCGTGAAGGTATGGTCTTCTCCGAGGATAGTAAGGGCGGCTGCCGCAGTTAATAGTTTCATATTGGAAGCAGGTCTTAAGCGGACATCACCTTGATGGGCATAGATGATTTTTCCATCTGAAGCGGAACGGATGCTTATGCCTGCAATAGCTCCTTTTAACGCAGGCTCGTTATTTATTAGCTGATTTATCTGCTGAGCCATATTTTCCATGGCGTTTGCTTCTATAGGAGGAACGAATGCTGCGAGCACCGTAATAAAGATAAGAAGGTAATAATTAAGTCTTTTAATCAAACTTTGGTTCCACCCTTTCCTTTTTCCTAAGAGTTTGTCCAAATTTTTTAATTGTTATGTTTCATTTGATAGACGAAAAATGAAAAAAAGCTGCCCAAGCAGCAAAATAGTTAATGTGTTAACCTCAATTATAAGGATCTTTTCCGACCACAGTACCTGCCAATGCAACTCCAGTTGTAATATTACACTATCCTCTTCACAACATTTGTATTTTTATTAAGATAAGCCCAATTCTGTGGTGCTGGGAGACTGATTTGCCAAAAAGTCGTCCCGGCTAATTGATACATATCAATTAACCGATACTTTTCTATAAAACTCCTAATATCTTCAAACCAGACCACATGCTCCTGACTCCCCTGCCAGTACCGAAACCAAGGTGCCATAGCCGTGATATCGAATTCAATGTTTTCAGGCAGGGATATTGCTTTATTTTGAGCTGCAAGTACCGATAAGGCTTGAGTTGCATTCGTTCCAACCACCTTGTCATACCCATATAACGCCACGGCGATTTGCAGTTTACGAGAAGGAATTTGTGTCACCGAGTATTGAATCACTTGCTCCAGCCACGGAATCGGTGCAATCGGATCGGGTGGACCGCCTGGGTAGCCATAATCCATGGTCATCACTGCCACGATATCCGCCACAGAGCCAATCGACGCATAATCATAAGCACCAATGATTCGATTCGTTGGAATATCAGCTGTTTTGGCGTGAACATTTACGTGTAAAATTAGCCCGCCTAAGCCGAGCTTTAATTCAGTTAGAAATAAATTGAAGTCATTTCGTCTTTCAGGTGGAATAAATTCAAAATCAATACTGACGCCGCCGAAACCTCTTTGTCTTGTTAAGTTAACCAAGCTCGCTACCAAATTGCGCCGATAGACTGGATTTTCCAGCACCCGCCCTGCTAACTCCGCACTGAAATCATTTCCAACCAAATTTCGGACCATCAATAACGGGATAATCTTCATTTGTTTACTTCTTGCCACCAGGGCTGCATCCTCGCTCACATTATACGCATAGCCTTCCTTCGTAAACGCATAAGCGACAATCGCTAAGTAGGTTAATTGGTTAGCTAGACTATTAATTGTGGCAAGGTTTGCACTTTTAGATGAAGGGACTAAAAACCCTAGTGTTTCGAGAGATACTCTGAGTGGAGAAGGAACATATATGATTTGGCCGATGGCGAGCAGATTGGGGTCAATTCCTGGATTGGCAGCAAGAATAACCGAAGGATCGACTCCAAATTGTTGAGCCAGCTGCCAGATGTGATCACCTGCTTTAATTTGATAGTAGCGGAGTGGAGGCAAGCTATCCGGAAGATAAAGTGCTTGGCCCGGGACGATGGAACTTGCTGAAGGTAACCCATTTAGTTCTACAATCGTTTGAATGGAAACCCCATACCTCGTGGATATCTTCCACATATTTTCACCTGCAGTGACTACATGAATAGCCATTTTCTCACACTCCTTCTTTACTATTCTATGGACTCATACTAGAAAGATATTACACATGAAAAAACGAACTTGCCGCCAGGACAAGTTCGTATGACTTTTCTACCTATAGAGAAACGGCTTCCGCACCTAGGCCTCTAACTGTTAGAGTTTAATAAGTAACCCGGGTTCCTCGAATTAGAACACCGGGCCACTTTTAATATTCATCATTCCTATATCTTCTGATCTTCGCCGCATAACAAGCTTCACACGTCGGAAACGAATGATCCCATGGCAGTTTTTTTCCGCACGTTTTGCACTTCTTAACAAATTTATTTATATCCGTTTTTAACCGGTCCTGCACTTTATCGCTAACCTCTTCACGGAGACGTTCCCAATAGATGGCTGTCGTTCTCTCTCCCAGTCGATATAAAAATAACAGATGAAGCCCGATTGCTTTGTAGCTGAGTTCTAATTCTTCCAAACTTCGTTCCTTAACAATTGGTTCGGGGAGCTCTCTCCCATGGATAATCGCATACATTTTTTCTTCCCATTGCTTCGTCAAAACCGGCTCGTTTTTTGAAAAAGGCAGATGTAAAAATCCATAAAGATCCATTAATGATAGTCTTGCTTCAATTTCGGTACCCGCAATCATTTGATAAAGGGACTTTTCCTCTGCTAAGGAAGCCTTTTTTGTCCCGGTTGGACTTTCAAATTTCCCCCATAACTCAAAAAAAGTACCTAGATCGTGATAATAGCGTTGAAAGCGTTCAAAAACAGAATTCGTTGGTGCAATTGCAAACGTATGAACTGGCTCATCTTCCTGTAACAATAAGTTTCTCATTTTTCTAATATCACTAGTAAAGGCCACTTTGCCAATATTATAAATTCCCTTTCGACCGGCCCGGCCAGCAATTTGCTTCACTTCTTGGGAGGTCAAAAGACGCCGTTTTGTCCCATCGAACTTATCATTTTCCAAAAAAACAATCCGGCGAATCGGTAAGTTAAGGCCCATTCCTATCGCATCCGTAGCAACGATCACTTTTGTTTTTCCCGAATTGAATTGTTGAATCTGCTTTTTTCTAGTTTCTGGCGGCATAGCCCCATAGATCATACTGACGGTATGACCATCATTTTGCAATCGTGAGGCGGTTTCAAGGACACGCCTGCGCGAAAAACAAATCAGGGCATCACCTTTTTTAATATGTTTAATATGAAACTCCTTCGTTTCTACCTCAAGTGGGGTATCTCGGCTGTATTCATGAATTTCAATATCTGATCCGCCTAAGAGCTGCAGCAGCATCGTTTTTGAATTTCTACTGCCAATAATATGTACTTCTTCTGCATTAGCTTTCGTGATTGCCTTATACCATGAAAACCCACGGTCTTTGTCGGTAATCATTTGAGCTTCATCGATGACGACTACTTCATAAAACTCCTTTTCGTGAAACATTTCAACAGTGCAGGAGATATGATTTGCCCCTGGAATGACTTTTTCTTCTTCACCGGTTTTTAAAGAACAGGGCATCCCCTCAGCATTTAACTTATCAAAAACCTCCAGTGCTAACAATCGAAGCGGTGCTAAATATAAGCCGCTATAGGCATCTTTCATCCGTTCAAGGGCATGATGGGTTTTCCCCGTATTCGTTTCTCCAATATGGAGGACATACCGAACCTGACGTTTTAATGAAGGGTCGTATTCCGTTGCAAAGATGTCCTTCATCATCTGCTCTTCTTCTGCTTTTTTCCGCTCGAGTTCTTTTTGCACTTCTTTTTCTTTTTGCTCACGCGCTTGTAAGTCTTTTTCAAAAATTTCCTTGTGTATTTTTTCAATAAAAGGAACTTCAGCCAAGCTGATTAAATCGGACAGGTATTCCGCTTGAATATCCTCGATAATATAACCCTCGATATCGTAAAGAAGCTGTGCAATGCTGCCTTTTACGAAGGAAGCCGATAGTTTCTCTTGAAAGGTATCATAAAAGTCTTCTTTCAGGTTTGCTGGAAGCTGCTCTAATATTTTTTCTGGAATAAGCTCAGACAAATAGTCAGCAATCAAGCTTTCATAAACAAAGAAATAGGTTTGATATTCATAAAAACTCCTGCCCCAATTCATAGTTTTATGGATATCCCCTGTCAGTTCTTCAAAAAAAGTGGCCACTGTTGTATAGGCCGAGGGATTGAAATGGCCTTCATCAACTAATTTTTCTTCCAATGCAAAAGTATCAACCGATTGAAACTTCACATTATTTTGGAGATCAGCCACTAACTGTTTTGCTACAAAGTAACGAACAAATAAATAGAATAACTCATATTGTTCTTCCAAAATCCCCACAGCGCTGTCTTCAATTTCACTTCGAATCGAATGCCTCTGTTCTTCCAGTTGTTTTAGTTCTTCTTGCTTTATAAAATTGACCTTCGCATCTTGATAGTGGCTCTTCCACTCATCTTCTTTCCCTGCAAATGTTTCATTCATCCAGCCCATCGCATCAAAAGGCTGATACATGCGCATTTCATCTCTAAATAATTTGTTAATTAACTTGCGGTCAATCCCCTGAACCTCAAAACCTTTTTCACTTAAAAATTGCTTTTTTTCATTTCGAGGTACATCATTAGTCGACTTATTCAGCCAAACATTAATCCAAATTTGCTCAAGATAATGGCTTCGGTCAACTAGGTATTGCTCAAAGGTTGGTGTTGTGTCCTTTGTTTCGAGGTAATGGCTAATATCTTCATATATTTTCATCTTTGTATGTTCAATCGCTTGAGGGTATATAGCATTTAATTTGTTCAATGATTTCCCTCCGTTTCTATAAATTGGTTTTCCTGATTCCATTCTAACACAAAAATAAAAACCGAACAAATATTCGGTCTTTAAAGTTGATGCTGGTTGCAATATTGATCAACCAGGTCTTCTATCTGATCAAGTTCAGGAAACTTTCCTGCAAACTGGAATTTAATTTCTTCAATGAAGTTATCATGATGGTAGACATGAATAGCCCCATTTTGCTGAATGACACTAAATTCTGGTACAAATCGATAACCGCTGCGTTCAATAGCCCCCATGAATAAGTCCCCTTTAAATAATTTTTTATAGTATTTGCATTAACTGGACGACTATCCAAATCCAAGCATAGTAAAAGGGATGGTGCCAGCTGCACACATCCCTCTGCCTTACTTTATGCGGTTGTAAAAACTTCTTGTTTATTTTGTTCGTGACGAATTGTTGCTTGTGCTGCAGCCAAACGCGCAAGCGGTACACGGTACGGTGAACAGCTGACATAATCCAAGCCCGTTTTGTAACAGAAATCAATCGAGCTCTTTTCACCGCCATGTTCTCCACAAATACCTGTTTTAAGTGAAGGCTTTGTGCCTCGGCCAAGCTTAACACCAGTTTCAACAAGCTTTCCTACTCCGTCCTGATCAAGGACAGCAAATGGATTTTCTGGAAGTACCTTATTTTCGATGTAGGCTTGCAGGAATTTTCCCTCTGCATCATCACGGCTATATCCAAAGGTTGTTTGTGTTAAATCATTGGTACCAAACGAGAAGAAATCGGCTTCCTCGGCGATTTTATCCGCAGTTAACGCAGCACGTGGAATCTCAATCATTGTCCCAATGGTGTACTTGAAGGTCTTTCCTGTTTCTTCTTGAACGAGTAATGCTGCATCGATCACCAATTTACGCATATCCTTTAACTCATTCACATGTCCAACTAAAGGAATCATAATTTCGGGCTGCACTTCAGTCCCTTTATCAGCAAGCTTTGCCGCAGCGTAGAAAATGGCTTTTGCTTGCATTTCATAAATTTCCGGATAAATCATCCCTAGACGGCAGCCACGATGGCCAAGCATTGGGTTAAATTCATCTAATTGACGAACCTTTTTCAGCAATTGCTCTTTTTTCTTCAACTCTGGTGATTGTGGATCTAAGATTTGAAGCTTAGTTACCTCCACTAACAGTTCCTCTTTATCCGGTAAAAATTCATGTAATGGCGGGTCTAGTAAACGAATTGTAACAGGTAGTCCTTGCATTTCTTCGAAAATGCCTTCGAAATCCCCTTGCTGCATTGGTAAAAGCTCATTCAATGCTTCCATTCGTTCATTATAATTCTCTGCAAGAATCATTTTTTGCACGGTTGGAATTCGTTTTAAATCCATAAACATATGTTCAGTCCGGCATAACCCAATTCCACCTGCACCAAATTCAAATGCTTTTTTTGCATCTTCCGGGGTATCAGCATTGGCACGGACCCCTAATTTACGCTCTTGGTCTGCCCAGTCCAGCAACAGCTGAAACTCATCTGAAAGTTCAGGGTCAATCATCGGAATTTCACCAAGCATGATTTCACCGGTAGACCCATCTATTGTAATGATATCTCCATAATTTACAAGAGTATCTCCAATTTTAAATTGTTTCGCTTTTAGATCTATCTTTAATGCTTCACATCCACAAATACAAGCTTTCCCCATCCCACGCGCAACAACAGCAGCGTGGCTCGTCATGCCGCCACGGCTTGTTAAAATCGCTTGGGATGCAACAATTCCGTGGATATCGTCCGGTGTTGTTTCCGGGCGAACAAGGATGACTTTTTTACCATCATTGTTTAATTGCTCCGCTTCATCGGCATCAAAGACGACTTGACCTGTCGCTGCGCCAGGTGATGCTGGTAAGCCTTTTGCTAAAACTCTTTTTGCAAATTTGTCGTCTATCCGGCGGTGAAGGAGTTGATTTAGTTGATCAGGATCGACACGCAATAGTGCTGTCTTTTTATCGATGATTCCTTCCTCAACCATTTCTACCGCAATACGGATAGCCGCTTGAGCTGTTCTTTTGCCATGACGAGTCTGCAGGATAAAAAGCTTGCCCCGTTCAACCGTGAACTCGATGTCTTGCATTTCTTCATAATGCTGCTCTAAACGCTTGCACGTATCAGTAAATTGCTTATATACACCTGGCATTTCGTCCTTTAATGTCGCGATTGGTTGTGGTGTACGAATCCCTGCTACCACATCTTCCCCTTGGGCATTGATTAAGTATTCACCGTAAAGAACATGCTCACCTGTTGATGGATTTCTGGTGAAGGCTACACCCGTGCCTGAATCATTCCCCATGTTACCGAACACCATACTTTGGATATTAACGGCCGTTCCTAAATGGTCGGCAATTTTATTAAGGCGGCGGTAAACAATCGCACGCTGATTATTCCAAGAATTAAAGACGGCATGGATGGCAAGGAAAAGCTGGTCTTTTGGATCCTGAGGAAAATCTTTTCTTGTATGTTTTTTGACGATTCCTTTGTAACCAATGATTACTTCCTTCCAGTCTTCTGCACTCATTTCGGGATCAGAAGAATAGCCCTTCTCCTCACGAATTTCTTCTAATAATTGTTCAAAATAGTAAGTATCTATATTAAGGACTACATTACTAAACATTTGAATGAAGCGGCGGTAGGAATCATAAGCAAACCGTGGATTATTGGTTAATTCAGCCATCCCGATCACAGTTTCATCATTCATTCCTAGATTTAAAATTGTGTCCATCATTCCCGGCATGGAGAAAACAGAACCGGACCGAACAGATACGAGCAAAGGATTTTTTGGGTCGCCAAGCTTTTTGCCCATTTTCTCTTCAAGACGGGCAAGAGCTTCTAAGGTCTGGACTTCAACAATGGTTGGAATGGTCTTGCTAGCTTCATAGAATGCATTGCATGCCTGAGTTGAAATGGTAAAACCATAAGGAACCGGAAGACCAATACGCGTCATTTCCGCTAGGTTGGCACCTTTCCCTCCAAGTAAACCCTTCATATTGCCATTTCCTTCATGAAATAAATATACCAATTTCTCCATTATTAAAAGCTCCTCTCTTTTTTTAACACTTCTAAAATTAAACCGGCCGTTTCTTCAACTGCCTTATTCGATACATCAATGATAGGACAGCCTAGGCGCTTCATCACTTTTTCAGCATGGTCAAGTTCCTCAAGAATTCGCCCAAAGCTTGCGTAGCTGGCCTGTGAGGCTAAACCTAATGCCTTCAGACGTTCCTTACGAATTTCATTTAATTTATCCGGTGAGATGATTAATCCGATACAATTTTTACGTGGTATTTCGAATAATTCATCGGGCGGTGGTACCTCTGGAACCAAAGGAACATTGGCTACTTTAAAACGTTTATGTGCTAAGTACATGGATAAAGGAGTCTTCGATGTACGTGAGACACCGACTAAGACAATATCTGCTTTAACGATTCCTCTCGGGTCACGACCATCATCATATTTTACGGCAAATTCAATCGCTTCAATTTTTCGGAAGTATTCTTCATCCATTTTCCTCATCAATCCAGGTCGATGGTGAGGCTGTTTATTAAAGCTTGTTTCAAACGCACTCATCAAAGGACTTAGTAAATCGACGGCTAAAATGTTCTCTTCATTCGCACGCCGATCTAAATAGTCTTTTAATGAAGGAATAACAATCGTATAGGCTATAATCGAAGGGCCTTTTTTCGCCAATAAAATAACATCTTCAATATCCTCAAAGTCATCTACATAAGAATTCCGGCGGATTTCTACCTGCCCGCCATTAAATTGTGTTGCCACTGCTTTTACTACAAACTCAGCAGTTTCTCCTACTGAGTCAGATACAACATAAACAACTTCCTTCTGTACCAAAATGCCAGCCACGCTCCTTAGGTTGTTTTGTTTTCCATGATTTCTAAATATGCTCGCGTTATTGTTGTTTTGGTAATGCGGCCTACCAGCAAATATGTACTTTTTTGATCCTCGACTTCTTTTACAACTGGTAAGGAGTCAATATGATTATGAATCATCTTTTTGGCTGCTTCGAGCAAAGTCTCATCCGGATTAATCGTAATAATATTTGGCATTCTCGTCATAATGACACTAACAGGCAATTCATTTAAATTTTGATTTCCTAGTGATGCTCTGAGCAAATCCTTTCGAGAAACAACCCCAGCAAGATGTCCATTTGTATCAACTGTATAAAGTGTGCCCACATCCTCTAAAAATAGCTGAACGATCGCATCATAGACCGATGCTGATTTCCCAACAACGATCGGATGGGCTTTATAATCCGTTACTTTTTGGTGGATAAACCTTTTAGCCTGTTGTTTTGTTTCATAGCTTTCATTAAAAAAATAACCCACGCGCGGCCTTGCATCTAAGTTACCTGACATTGTTAAAATGGCTAGGTCCGGTCTAAGTGCAGCTCTGGTTAATGATAGTTTCTCAGCGATGTCTTTCCCTGTAATAGGACCGTTTTGTTTAACAATTTGGAGGATTTCATCCTGACGCTTAGATAATTTAATAATTACCACCCCCTTGTTTAGATTCAATATGTTACATTCTTTAGATTTATTATAAATGTGTTATACTCATTTGTATATAGTATATTACATTAAGACAAAAACCGAAACAATAAGTTTTTATTTTTTTATGACAAAATATCAAACTATTTTTTAACAAAAAAAAACTCGCCGCTGTCGACGAGATTCTGTACACTATTTTTGACAATTTGGGCAATAAAAGGTCTTTCTTGATGAGATCGTTTCCATTATGATAACGTTCCCGCATCTTTTACATTTTTCTCCTTCTCGATCATATACCTGACGTAAGTCAATAAATCCCCCCGTTAAATGATCATCTTTAAAGAGCGGATTATCCATGTAACCACCATGGTGGATGCCTTTTTGAAGGATTGACAGGATGGATTGATATAAGCTCTCCCGCTCTGCTTCCCCTATATCATCAATATCCTTGGTTGGTAAAATTCCTGCATCATAGCAGATTTCAGCGGAATAACAATTCCCAATCCCAGCGATAAACTCCTGATCCAATAAAGTAGTTTTTAAACGACCATGCTTTTGGCTGATTCTATTCTTAAATTCATTGATAGAAAAATCATTACTGAATGGCTCGGGCCCTATGTGTGCTAAATGCTGTTCTGCCTCTGTTTGATTATATAGGTGCAAATAGCCGAGCCGAAGACCGATAAAATAAAGGTGCTGGTCACCAAAGGAGATTCGTACCTGTATGGTTCGTTTTGGCTTGTCTGCTTCTGTTCCAAAGTACATCCACCCACCAAGCATTAAATGTAGTAAAAGAATTTTGCCATTTTGCAACTGAAAAAGTAAATGCTTTCCTCGTCGATTGATTGTCATTATTTTTTGATGTTGAACGGTTCTAGTAAACAGGTCAGGGTTTACATTGATGGATTTTTCCCGATTTATTTGTACAGCTGATATAATTTGGCCTGCGATTTTTTGATTTAATAGGATTTTATAGTTTTCCATCTCTGGAAGCTCTGGCATCGAATATCTCCTTCCATAAATGCTGTTTTTTTTACCCTTCCCTATTTCTCAAAAAAGAAGCCAATTAGTAGTAAAGAAATCTTGCCTGGGTATGAAAAAAGAGCAACCTGGTAGGATTGCTCATCTAATTTGTTCTCATGCATATTTCAACTTATTCGAATATTTATCATCAATTTTCGTTTCAATTCTCTCCAAAGCTTTCAAATCACTTTTGATTTCCTGTTTATTATCTATCACTAATTCCTTAAAACTTAGTTTACGTTTTCTCATCATTCCTCCACCTTTCTTTGTTTCTATTATACCTAAGGTAGAAAGATCGGGATCAGTCTAAATATTACAATTTTTTGAACATTATTAACTTTTAAATTATTTTGATTACGATAAAAATATTTTTATGTATACGATATATTGTAAGAATCGTCTTAGTGATAAATAAAAAAACGTTTCTTACAAAGTGTAAGAAACGTTTTTTTCACTGCATTGACATGCAGTCATGATACCGGTGGTCGGGGTCGAACCGACACTCCTCACGGAACACGATTTTGAGTCGTGCGCGTCTGCCAATTCCGCCACACCGGCATAATAAAAAATTTCATAGGTAAACTATGAAATTTTAGTAAAGCGTTAATTAACAGGGGCAGTAGGAATTGAACCCACACTGAAGGTTTTGGAGACCTTAGTTCTACCTTTAAACTATGCCCCTAAAATGGTGGAGGGGGACGGATTCGAACCGCCGAACCCGGAGGGAGTGGATTTACAGTCCGCCGCGTTTAGCCACTTCGCTACCCCTCCACATATAAAAAATAAAATAAATAAAACTGGAGGAGGAAGAGGGATTCGAACCCCCGCGCGGTGTTACCCGCCTGTCGGTTTTCAAGACCGATCCCTTCAGCCAAACTTGGGTATTCCTCCAAAGAAAAAGATAATCATATAATAGTATTTTGGTAGCGGCGAAGGGAGTCGAACCCCCGACCTTTCGGGTATGAACCGAGCGCTCTAGCCAGCTGAGCTACACCGCCAAATATACAATTCAATTGAAAGTTATTTTGCTATTGCAAAAAACTATGGTGGAGCCTAGCGGGATCGAACCGCTGACCTCCTGCGTGCAAAGCAGGCGCTCTCCCAGCTGAGCTAAGGCCCCATACATTTAATAGTGAAGAATGGTCGGGAAGACAGGATTCGAACCTGCGACCCCTTGGTCCCAAACCAAGTGCTCTACCAAGCTGAGCTACTTCCCGTTAAAGTGCGCCCTGAGAGATTCGAACTCCCGACCTTTTGATTCGTAGTCAAACACTCTATCCAGCTGAGCTAAGGGCGCATTATTGTAAGTTATTTTGCTAGCGTAAAAAACTTTGGTGCCGAGGACCGGAATCGAACCGGTACGGTAGTCACCTACCGCAGGATTTTAAGTCCTGTGCGTCTGCCAGTTCCGCCACCCCGGCTTAAGATTATTGGAGCGGAAGACGGGATTCGAACCCGCGACCCCCACCTTGGCAAGGTGATGTTCTACCACTGAACTACTTCCGCATATCGTAAGCTATTTTACTGACGTAAGAAAACATGGTGCGGGTGAAGGGAGTCGAACCCCCACGCCTTGCGGCGCCAGATCCTAAGTCTGGTGCGTCTGCCAATTCCGCCACACCCGCATGTTTATTCTAAAAATCAAAGTGGTGCCGGCGAGAGGACTTGAACCCCCAACCTACTGATTACAAGTCAGTTGCTCTACCAATTGAGCTACCCCGGCGTATAGTTTGAAAAAATATTAAGTTCGAACACGTTAACTTCGTTGCCGTCATCCTGACCTCAGAAAGCTTATGCAAGTAGCAGCTCGGTCAGTATGCTGAAGTTTATTCAGGAAGCTTATTCGGTCGTGCTCTACCAATTGAGCTACCCCGGCCTAGGAAATATGGTGGAGGATGACGGGCTCGAACCGCCGACCCTCTGCTTGTAAGGCAGATGCTCTCCCAGCTGAGCTAATCCTCCATATATACCGCCTGGCAACGTCCTACTCTCACAGGGACGCGTGTCCCAACTACCATCGGCGCTGAGAAGCTTAACTTCCGTGTTCGGTATGGGAACGGGTGTGACCTTCTCGCCATTGCTGCCAGACTTATTTGGTTGAGGTATCATTCCCTCAAAACTAGATAATGCAGAAGAAGTTGTAAAAACGAGTTCGCTTTAAAAATCGGTTAAGTCCTCGAACGATTAGTATCAGTCAGCTCCACATGTTACCACGCTTCCACCTCTGACCTATCAACCTGATCATCTTTCAGGGTTCTTACTAGCTTGCGCTATGGGAAATCTCATCTTGAGGGGGGCTTCATGCTTAGATGCTTTCAGCACTTATCCCGTCCGCACATAGCTACCCAGCGATGCCCTTGGCAGAACAACTGGTACACCAGCGGTGCGTCCATCCCGGTCCTCTCGTACTAAGGACAGCTCCTCTCAAATTTCCTGCGCCCACGACGGATAGGGACCGAACTGTCTCACGACGTTCTGAACCCAGCTCGCGTACCGCTTTAATGGGCGAACAGCCCAACCCTTGGGACCGACTACAGCCCCAGGATGCGATGAGCCGACATCGAGGTGCCAAACCTCCCCGTCGATGTGGACTCTTGGGGGAGATAAGCCTGTTATCCCCGGGGTAGCTTTTATCCGTTGAGCGATGGCCCTTCCATGCGGAACCACCGGATCACTAAGCCCGACTTTCGTCCCTGCTCGACTTGTAGGTCTCGCAGTCAAGCTCCCTTGTGCCTTTACACTCTGCGAATGATTTCCAACCATTCTGAGGGAACCTTTGGGCGCCTCCGTTACTCTTTAGGAGGCGACCGCCCCAGTCAAACTGCCCACCTGACACTGTCTCCCACCCCGATCAGGGGTGCGGGTTAGAATTTCAATACAGCCAGGGTAGTATCCCACCGACGCCTCCACCGAAGCTAGCGCTCCGGCTTCTCAGGCTCCTACCTATCCTGTACAAGCTGTACCAAAATTCAATATCAGGCTACAGTAAAGCTCCACGGGGTCTTTCCGTCCTATCGCGGGTAACCTGCATCTTCACAGGTACTATAATTTCACCGAGTCTCTCGTTGAGACAGTGCCCAGATCGTTACGCCTTTCGTGCGGGTCGGAACTTACCCGACAAGGAATTTCGCTACCTTAGGACCGTTATAGTTACGGCCGCCGTTTACTGGGGCTTCGATTCAGAGCTTCGCTTAGCAGCTAACCCCTCCTCTTAACCTTCCAGCACCGGGCAGGCGTCAGCCCCTATACTTCGCCTTGCGGCTTCGCAGAGACCTGTGTTTTTGCTAAACAGTCGCCTGGGCCTATTCACTGCGGCTCTTCGAGGCTATTCACCTCAAAAAGCACCCCTTCTCCCGAAGTTACGGGGTCATTTTGCCGAGTTCCTTAACGAGAGTTCTCTCGCTCACCTTAGGATTCTCTCCTCGCCTACCTGTGTCGGTTTGCGGTACGGGCACCATTTATCTCGCTAGAGGCTTTTCTTGGCAGTGTGGAATCAGGAACTTCGGTACTAAATTTCCCTCGCTATCACAGCTCAGCCTTATGTGAGAAGCGGATTTGCCTACTTCTCAGCCTAACTGCTTAGACGCGCATATCCAACAGCGCGCTTACCCTATCCTCCTGCGTCCCCCCATTGCTCAAACGATAAAGAGGTGGTACAGGAATATCAACCTGTTGTCCATCGCCTACGCCTTTCGGCCTCGGCTTAGGTCCCGACTAACCCTGAGCGGACGAGCCTTCCTCAGGAAACCTTAGGCATTCGGTGGATGAGATTCTCACTCATCTTTCGCTACTCATACCGGCATTCTCACTTCTAAGCGCTCAACCAGTCCTTACGGTCTAGCTTCAACGCCCTTAGAACGCTCTCCTACCACTGACATCTAAGATGTCAATCCACAGCTTCGGTGATACGTTTAGCCCCGGTACATTTTCGGCGCAGAGTCATTCGACCAGTGAGCTATTACGCACTCTTTAAATGGTGGCTGCTTCTAAGCCAACATCCTGGTTGTCTAAACAACTCCACATCCTTTTCCACTTAACGTATACTTTGGGACCTTAGCTGGTGGTCTGGGCTGTTTCCCTTTTGACTACGGATCTTATCACTCGCAGTCTGACTCCCACGGATAAGTCTTTGGCATTCGGAGTTTGTCTGAATTCGGTAACCCGATGAGGGCCCCTAGTCCAAACAGTGCTCTACCTCCAAGACTCTTACTACGTGAGGCTAGCCCTAAAGCTATTTCGGAGAGAACCAGCTATCTCCAAGTTCGATTGGAATTTCTCCGCTACCCACACCTCATCCCCGCACTTTTCAACGTGCGTGGGTTCGGGCCTCCATCCAGTGTTACCTGGACTTCACCCTGGACATGGGTAGATCACCTGGTTTCGGGTCTACGACCACATACTCATACGCCCTATTCAGACTCGCTTTCGCTGCGGCTCCGTCTTTTCAACTTAACCTTGCATGGGATCGTAACTCGCCGGTTCATTCTACAAAAGGCACGCTATTACCCATTAACGGGCTCTAACTACTTGTAGGCACACGGTTTCAGGAACTATTTCACTCCCCTTCCGGGGTGCTTTTCACCTTTCCCTCACGGTACTGGTTCACTATCGGTCACTAGGGAGTATTTAGCCTTGGGAGATGGTCCTCCCTGCTTCCGACCGGATTTCTCGTGTCCGGCCGTACTCAGGATCCACTCAGGAGGGAACGAAGTTTCAACTACAGGGTTTTTACCTTCTATGACGGACCTTTCCAGGCCGCTTCATCTACCCCGTTCCTTTGTAACTCCATGTTGAGTGTCCTACAACCCCAAGAGGCAAGCCTCTTGGTTTGGGCTATGTCCCGTTTCGCTCGCCGCTACTCAGGGAATCGCGTTTGCTTTCTCTTCCTCCGGGTACTTAGATGTTTCAGTTCCCCGGGTATGCCTTCCATACCCTATGTATTCAGGTAAAGATACTGTTCCATTACGAACAGTGGGTTCCCCCATTCGGAAATCTCCGGATCAAAGCTTACTTACAGCTCCCCGAAGCATATCGGTGTTAGTCCCGTCCTTCATCGGCTCCTAGTGCCAAGGCATTCACCGTGCGCCCTTTCTAACTTAACCTAAAAGGTTTATAACTCTTACTTACATAAGAGAGAAAATCTAAAATGGCGATTACTCGATGTTTACTTTGCTTCTTCTTACGATTATCTAGTTTTCAAAGAACGATGTGTTGAGAGAAATTGCACTCTCAAAACTAAACAAACAAAATACGTGCGATCAACAAACTGTTTTGTCTGGCTCATAGGTCCAGCTTTATCCTTAGAAAGGAGGTGATCCAGCCGCACCTTCCGATACGGCTACCTTGTTACGACTTCACCCCAATCATCTATCCCACCTTAGGCGGCTGGCTCCTTACGGTTACCCCACCGACTTCGGGTGTTACAAACTCTCGTGGTGTGACGGGCGGTGTGTACAAGGCCCGGGAACGTATTCACCGCGGCATGCTGATCCGCGATTACTAGCGATTCCGGCTTCATGCAGGCGAGTTGCAGCCTGCAATCCGAACTGAGAATGGTTTTATGGGATTGGCTAAACCTCGCGGTCTTGCAGCCCTTTGTACCATCCATTGTAGCACGTGTGTAGCCCAGGTCATAAGGGGCATGATGATTTGACGTCATCCCCACCTTCCTCCGGTTTGTCACCGGCAGTCACCTTAGAGTGCCCAACTAAATGCTGGCAACTAAGATCAAGGGTTGCGCTCGTTGCGGGACTTAACCCAACATCTCACGACACGAGCTGACGACAACCATGCACCACCTGTCACTCTGTCCCCCGAAGGGGAACGTCCTATCTCTAGGAGTGTCAGAGGATGTCAAGACCTGGTAAGGTTCTTCGCGTTGCTTCGAATTAAACCACATGCTCCACCGCTTGTGCGGGCCCCCGTCAATTCCTTTGAGTTTCAGCCTTGCGGCCGTACTCCCCAGGCGGAGTGCTTAATGCGTTAGCTGCAGCACTAAGGGGCGGAAACCCCCTAACACTTAGCACTCATCGTTTACGGCGTGGACTACCAGGGTATCTAATCCTGTTTGCTCCCCACGCTTTCGCGCCTCAGCGTCAGTTACAGACCAGAAAGCCGCCTTCGCCACTGGTGTTCCTCCACATCTCTACGCATTTCACCGCTACACGTGGAATTCCGCTTTCCTCTTCTGCACTCAAGTCCCCCAGTTTCCAATGACCCTCCACGGTTGAGCCGTGGGCTTTCACATCAGACTTAAAGGACCGCCTGCGCGCGCTTTACGCCCAATAATTCCGGACAACGCTTGCCACCTACGTATTACCGCGGCTGCTGGCACGTAGTTAGCCGTGGCTTTCTGGTTAGGTACCGTCAAGGTACCGGCAGTTACTCCGGTACTTGTTCTTCCCTAACAACAGAGCTTTACGACCCGAAGGCCTTCATCGCTCACGCGGCGTTGCTCCATCAGACTTTCGTCCATTGTGGAAGATTCCCTACTGCTGCCTCCCGTAGGAGTCTGGGCCGTGTCTCAGTCCCAGTGTGGCCGATCACCCTCTCAGGTCGGCTACGCATCGTCGCCTTGGTGAGCCGTTACCTCACCAACTAGCTAATGCGCCGCGGGCCCATCTGTAAGTGACAGCCGAAACCGTCTTTCAGTTTTTCCTCATGAGAGAAAAAAGATTATCCGGTATTAGCACCGGTTTCCCGGTGTTATCCCCGTCTTACAGGCAGGTTGCCCACGTGTTACTCACCCGTCCGCCGCTAACAGGGAGGAAGCAAGCTTCCTCCAAATTCGCTCGACTTGCATGTATTAGGCACGCCGCCAGCGTTCGTCCTGAGCCAGGATCAAACTCTCCAA